>NZ_CP151108.1:0-597500 GCF_038096195.1 Bacillus paramobilis
CAGAATCTAAACCATTTAAATTAAACTCTGATTTTCCAGAAGTTATTTTTGTCATAAAATGATTTTCCACAGAAATTTCGACAGTCTCTTTAGGTAATTTTTTTACAATCTCACTAAAATATTTTGCTTGTAAAATAATACTTCCTGATTGCGCTACTTCTACGATTTCTTTTCCATCGTCTTCAACTGGGATAAAGGATTCAATAGAAATATCAGCATCGCTTCCTGTCAACGTAACGCCTTCTTCCGTAGCGACAATTTTAATTCCTGTAAGGATTGGAATTGTTGTACGAGAAGAAACAGCCTTCATTACATCTTGTACACTTCTTACAAGATAGTCTTTTTGTATTGTAAAACGCATAAAGAAAAACCTCCGGTAAGTATAAGATTTTATTTAATTAATAAAGATAAAAAATAGTAGTAATAGTAATAGGGCCTGTGGATATGTGGATAACCCCGTTAAAGGATGTAAAAACAGTCTATCTACATGTGGATAGACTGTGCGTAAAACAAGGTAAGTTATTCACACTATTCAGCTACTACTTTAAAATATCGTTAATTTCTTCAACTTGCTTTTGTAATTGCGTATCCGTTTTAAGCAGCTTAGAAATTTTTTCATGGGCATGGATAACTGTTGTATGATCACGTCCACCAAATTCTTCACCTATTTTAGGTAAGGAGGAGTCTGTAAGTTCGCGTGATAAATACATTGCAATTTGGCGAGGGAAGGCAACTGATTTTGTTCGCTTTTTCGCCTTGAAATCTTCTAATTTTATTTGATAAACATCCCCAACAGCCTTTTGAATATCATAAATGGAGATAATTTTTGGTTTAGAATTTGGAATAATATCTTTAAGTGCTTCAGCTGCTAAATCAGCATTAATATCTTTGTTAATTAAAGATGAATAAGCTACAACTCGGATGAGTGCACCTTCTAATTCACGAATGTTTGAATCAATTTGATTTGCAATATAAAGCATAACCTCATTTGGTATATCGAGTCCTTCAGCCTTTGCTTTTTTACGTAAAATTGCAATTCGTGTTTCTAAATCTGGTGGCGTAATATCCGTAATGAGTCCCCATTCAAAGCGAGAACGAAGACGGTCTTCTAAAGTTGGAATTTCTTTTGGTGGCCGATCACTTGAAATTACAATTTGTTTACTTTCTTCGTGTAATGCATTGAATGTATGGAAAAACTCTTCTTGAGTTTGTTCTTTTCCTGCTAGAAATTGAATATCATCTATCAATAAAACATCTACATTACGGTATTTATTACGAAAATCGACCGCTTTATTATCACGAATAGAATTAATGAATTCATTTGTAAATTTTTCTGATGATAAATATACAACCTTCGCGTTTGGGTTATGTTCAATTACATAATGACCAATTGCATGCATTAAATGGGTCTTTCCGAGTCCAACTCCCCCGTAAATAAAGAGGGGATTATATGCTTTAGCTGGCGCTTCGGCTACGGCCAATGAAGCAGCGTGAGCAAAACGGTTACCAGAGCCAATAACAAATGTATCAAACGTATATTTTGGATTTAGCATACTCTGTGGTAAATGATTAGAATCATCATGTGCTGAATTTGGTTTAGAAGGAGGAAGATCAATCTCCTCTTCAGCTTGACTTTGGGGAATAATAAAGCGAATAGCTAATTTTGCCCCCGTTAAATCGTAAAGTGTTTCCGAAATTAGCTCTGAATAATGAGATTCTAACCAATCACGAGCGAATTCATTTGGAGCCGTAATTGTTAATACGTCCTTCTTTAAATTATGCGCGGTTGTTGACTTTAACCATGTTTCATAACTTGGTTTACTGACCTTTTTTTCTAGTTCTTTTAAGGCACTGTTCCATAAATCAGAGATGTTTTCCAAAGGTGTCCCTCCTTTACTAAGATGGTAAAAGAATAAGGTTGCGCAACAAATGTACAACCTAAATAAATATAAAATGTATATTTATACGAAACGTATTTTAAAACCTAAAAACGTCGTTTGTATATGAGATAGGGTTTTCGACAAAAAAAGTAAATGTGGATAATCATTTACCCACATGTGATTAAAACTGTCCACATGTTATACACAAATTGTGGATAAGATAAAGGTGTGGAAAACTTATTCAAAGTGAAAACACAACTATAATATCAAAAAAAAGCAGCTATAGCAATGAATTTCAGAAAGTTATCCACAAAATCAATACCTTGTGGAATAAACTTGTCCACAACACGATATACTGTGTAAAAGTACGAAAAGAGTTTGTGGATATAAAAAACAAGAAAAAACATTTATCCACAAGGAAATGTAGGGTCTGTGAAAAAGTATGTGAATAGGTTCAAAATGAATATTTGATGAAAATTTCGAGAACCATTGACATTTTCCTAGTTGATTAACTATAATTTATAGGACTGTCTTTAACAGATATTCCTCAGGGAGGTGTCATATAATGAAAAGAACTTACCAACCAAATAAACGTAAGCGCAGCAAAGTACATGGTTTCCGCAGCCGTATGAGCACAGCGAACGGACGTAAAGTGCTAGCAGCTCGTCGTCGTAAAGGAAGAAAAGTATTATCTGCGTAGACCACTGATCGTTCAGTGGTCTTTTTTTCTAATAATAGTGAATTTCCACTGATGAACTACAGGAGTGTCAATTGATATGAAGAAAACACATCGTATAAAAAAGAATGATGAATTCCAGACGGTTTTTCAAAAAGGAAAATCGAATGCGAATCGTCAGCTTGTTGTCTATCAACTAGATAAGGCAGAGCAGCCAAACTTTCGTATTGGTCTTTCTGTCAGCAAGAAAATAGGAAATGCAGTAGTGCGTAACCGAATTAAACGTATGATTCGCCAGTCAATCACAGAATTAAAAGATGAGATAGATTCTGGAAAAGATTTTGTTATAATAGCAAGGAAGCCTTGTGCAGAGATGACATATGAAGAATTAAAGAAAAGCTTAATTCATGTCTTTAAACGCTCTGGTATGAAAAGAATAAAAAAGTAGCGTAAGGAAATGAATTACACTATATACATACCGAAACAAGGAGGAGCAGGCTTTGAAAAAGAAAATAGGTTTACTAGCCATGGTTATTGCATTAATGGCAATTGCTACTGGCTGTAGTGAAGTGAATCAGCCGATTACGCCGAAAAGTACTGGAATTTGGAATGAATATTTCGTATATCCGCTTTCTCAGTTAATTACGTATTTTGCCAACTTATTTGGTAGTAATTACGGTTTAGCAATCGTTGTTACAACTCTTATCATTCGTTTTGCATTATTACCATTAATGATTAAACAAACGAAGAGTACGAAAGCAATGCAGGCGTTACAACCAGAAATGGTGAAGTTAAAAGAGAAATATAGCTCTAAAGATCAAGCAACACAGCAAAAACTACAACAAGAAATGATGCAGTTATATCAAAAAAATGGTGTAAACCCATTAGCAGGATGTTTACCGATATTTGTTCAGATGCCTATTTTATTCGCGTTTTACCATGCAATTATGAGAACAGCAGAAATTAGCAAGCATACATTTTTATGGTTCGACTTAGGGCAGGCAGATCCGTACTATATCTTACCGGTTGTCGCGGCAATTACGACATTTATTCAGCAAAAGCTTGCAATGGCAGGAACAGCTGGTCAAAATCCGCAAATGGCAATGATGATTTGGCTTATGCCAATTATGATTTTAGTCTTTGCAATTAACTTCCCAGCTGCATTATCACTTTACTGGGTTGTTGGTAATATCTTTGGTATCGCTCAAATGTACTTGATCAAGGGGCCGGAAATTAAGGCTAGTAAGGCAGGAGGATCAAGCAAGTGAGTGTAATTACTGCTAAAGGACAAACAGTCGAGCTGGCAGTACAAGATGCTTTAAGACAACTAAACGTTTCAAAAGACCGAGTAGATATAAATATTATCGATGAGGGTAAAAGAGGGTTCCTAGGCTTATTTGGGAATCGACCTGCAGTAGTAGAAGTTGTATTGAAGAAAGATCCGATTCAAGAATGTGAAGAATATTTAAAGAATGTTATTCGCGATATGGGTGTGGAAGCTGAGATTAGTAAAATTGTAAAAGGACGCGAAGTTGAATTTACAATTTCTGGCGAAAATATAGGTGTTTTGATTGGAAAAAGAGGAAACACCTTGAATTCTTTGCAGTATTTAACAAAACTTGTGGCGAATCGTAATACGAAGCAGTATATTGGCATCACACTAGATGCTGAAAATTATCGTAGTAAAAGAAAAAGTACATTAGAAGCACTTTCTTATCGATTAGCAAAACAAGTAGTAAGTACGAAAAAAAGGGTTGTGTTGGAGCCTATGCCATCTTTTGAACGAAAGATTATCCATCAAGCATTATCTAATCATCAAAATATCATTACAACTTCTGAAGGAAAAGAACCACATCGACATGTTGTAATATCTTCCAAGTGACCGGTTACTCAATTGAGTACCGGTTTTTTTGAGGGGAAAATAGGTGTGGATAACTAAAAAACACTAAACTTATCCACTGTGAATAAGTTTAGTGTTTTTTACATGAGGACATAATAAAATGAGTTATTATTCTTTTGTAGATAGGTTCGTTATGGTATTCTAATAATTTAGTGAAGAAAATAATCATGTTGAAATAGAGATAAATAAGCAAGTGAGGTGAAAGGACATGGAATTTGATACAATTGCTGCGATTTCCACAGCGCTTGGAGAGGGTGCAATTGCCATTGTTCGAGTAAGTGGGGATGATGCGGTTGAAAAAGTTAATCGTATTTTTAAAGGGAAGGATTTAACAGAGGTTCCTTCTCACACAATTCATTATGGTCATATTGTTGATTTAGATACAAATCAGGTTATTGAAGAAGTGATGGTGTCTATTCTGCGTGCACCAAGGACTTTTACACGTGAAAATATAGTAGAAATTAACTGTCACGGTGGACTTGTTTCAGTAAATAAAGTGTTGCAGCTTATTTTAGCGCAAGGAGTACGATTAGCGGAGCCTGGTGAATTTACGAAACGTGCTTTTTTAAATGGCCGTATTGATTTATCACAAGCAGAAGCTGTTATGGACTTAATCCGTGCAAAAACAGATCGTGCAATGAACGTAGCAATTAATCAAATGGAAGGACGATTATCTAAATTGATCGGCCGTCTGCGTCAGGACATATTAGAAACGTTAGCTCATGTTGAGGTAAACATAGATTACCCGGAATATGATGATGTGGAAGAAATGACACATAATATTTTAATTGAGAAAGCTACACATGTTCGTGCCGAAATTGCAAAAATATTAGAAACATCGAAGCAAGGAAAAATTTTACGTGAAGGTATTGCTACTGCGATCATCGGTAGACCTAACGTTGGGAAGTCATCGCTATTAAATAGTCTCGTTCAGGAGAAAAAGGCAATTGTAACTGATATTGCAGGAACAACTCGTGATGTTATTGAAGAGTACGTTAATGTGCGTGGTGTACCACTTAAACTTATAGATACAGCCGGAATTCGTGAAACAGAAGATGTTGTTGAAAGAATTGGTGTAGAGCGTTCAAAAGAAATGATGAGCCAAGCTGATTTAGTGTTAGTTGTCGTGAATTATAGCGAGGCTTTAACGAATGAGGATGAAGATCTATTCCGTGCCGTACAAGGAAAAGATTTCATTGTTATTGTAAATAAGACTGATTTACCGCAAACAATTGATATGGAACGTGTTACAGAATTGGCAGCGGGAAATCGTGTTATTACAACATCCTTAATTGAGGAACAAGGAATAGATGAGCTTGAAAAGGCAATAGCTGACTTATTCTTTGAAGGAGCAATCGATTCTGCAGATGTGACATATGTTTCTAATGCAAGACATATTGGATTATTAACACAAGCAGGAAAAACAATTGGAGATGCGATTGAGGCGATAGAAAATGGTGTTCCAATTGATATGGTACAAATTGATTTAACAAGAACGTGGGAAATACTTGGTGAAATTACTGGTGATACCGTCCATGAAAGCCTAATTGACCAGCTGTTCTCTCAATTTTGTTTAGGAAAATAATATAGTGATGTTTTAGAAAGATAGAGATTATTAGGAGGAATAAACAATGGGATACAATGCCGGTTCATACGATGTCATAGTAATCGGTGCAGGTCATGCAGGATGTGAAGCTGGTCTTGCGGCAGCACGAATGGGCTCCAACACATTAATGTTAACAATTAATTTAGATATGGTAGCGTTTATGCCATGTAACCCTTCTGTTGGTGGACCAGCAAAAGGGATTGTTGTTCGTGAAATTGATGCATTAGGCGGAGAAATGGGACGCAACATTGATAAGACACATATTCAAATGCGTATGTTAAATACAGGTAAAGGACCAGCTGTACGCGCACTTCGAGCACAAGCAGATAAGTTCTCTTACCAGCATGAATTAAAGAAAACAATTGAAGAAACACCAAATCTAACGTTGTTCCAAGGAATGGTAGAGCGTTTAATCGTTGAAGATGGCGAATGTAAAGGGGTAATTACGCAATCTGGTGCTGAATATACAGCAAAGACAGTAGTAATTACGACTGGAACATTTTTACGCGGTGAGATTATTATGGGGGATTTAAAATATTCGAGCGGTCCGAATAATCAACAACCATCTATTACTTTATCTGAACATTTAGAGGAGCTTGGATTTGATCTTGTTAGATTTAAAACAGGTACACCTCCACGTGTAAATAGTAATACAATTGATTATAGTAAAACAGAAATTCAGCCAGGTGATGATAAACCACGAGCTTTCTCTTTTGAAACGACAAAATTTATTATGGATCAAATTCCATGTTGGTTGACGTATACAAGTACGGAAACACATCGTTTAATAGATGAAAACCTACATCGCTCAGCTATGTATTCTGGTATGATTAAGGGAACAGGACCTAGATATTGTCCTTCAATTGAAGACAAGGTAGTAAGGTTTAATGATAAACCACGTCATCAAATTTTCTTAGAGCCAGAGGGACGTAATACACAAGAAGTGTATGTACAAGGTTTATCCACAAGCTTACCAGAAGATGTGCAGCGTGATATGCTTAGAACAATCCCTGGTCTAGAAAATGTTGAAATGATGCGTACAGGTTATGCGATTGAATATGATGCGATTGTGCCAACACAACTATGGCCAACACTTGAAACGAAAAAAATTAAAAATTTATATACAGCAGGACAGATTAACGGAACTTCTGGTTACGAAGAGGCTGCAGGACAAGGGCTTATGGCTGGGATTAATGCAGCATGTCGTTCTTTAGGCAAAAAAGAAGTTATTTTAGGTCGTGAGGATGCTTATATTGGTGTCTTAATTGATGATCTTGTAACGAAAGGTACAAATGAACCATATCGTTTATTAACGTCTCGTGCAGAATATCGCCTATTATTACGCCATGATAATGCTGATCTTCGTTTAACTGAAGTTGGTCGTGAAATTGGATTAATTAAAGAAGAGCGCTATGAGCGATTTACAAATAAAAAATTACAAATTGAACAGGAAAAGGAACGTTTAAGTAGCATCATTATTAAGCCACGTCCTGAAGTTCAAGAATTAATTCGTAGCATTGGTGGAAGTGAATTGAAAGATGGAATACGTGCAAGTGACTTATTACGTCGTCCAGAGATGACATATGAGCACATTCACCTTTTAGTACCAAGTGAAGTAGAATTAAGTGATGAAGTGACAGAACAAGTTGAAATTCAGATTAAGTACGAAGGATATATTGAAAAATCTTTACAGCAAGTAGAGCGTATGAAGAAAATGGAAAACAAAAAAATCCCTGTGGATATTGATTATGATGCGATTTCTAGCATTGCCTCAGAAGCTAGACAGAAATTGAAAGATGTTCGTCCACTTTCAATGGGGCAGGCTTCACGTATTTCTGGTGTAAACCCAGCGGATGTTTCCATTTTGCTTGTGTATATTGAACAAGGAAAAATTGCGCGAGTATCGAACCAATAAATAGTAAGGAGATATTGCTAGATGAACATAGAACAATTTCAATCTATGCTAGAAGAGAAGGGGATCACCCTCTCTTCTAGACAGTTAGAGCAGTTCGAAATCTACTTCGAAACATTAGTAGAGTGGAATGAAAAAATGAATTTAACGGCTATTACGGAGAAAGAAGAAGTATATTTAAAACACTTTTTTGATTCCATTACAGCTGCTTTTTATTATGATTTTTCAAAACCATTCTCAATTTGTGATGTTGGTGCAGGAGCTGGATTCCCAAGTATTCCTTTAAAAATCTGTTTCCCGCACTTAAAAGTGACAATTGTAGACTCATTGCAAAAACGCATTAATTTCTTAAATCATTTAGCACAAAAGTTGGAATTAAGTGACGTTGCGTTTTGTCATGATCGTGCTGAAACATTTGGGAAAAAAGAAGGTGTACGTGAATCGTACGATATTGTAATGGCACGTGCAGTTGCGCGACTTTCGGTATTGAGTGAGCTATGTTTACCACTTGTAAAAGTTGGAGGAACATTCATTGCAATGAAAGGTGCTGCAGCAAATGAAGAAATTGAAAATGGCAAGTATGCTTTAGAGGTGCTAGGCGGGGATCTAAAAGAAATGTCTACGTTCCAATTACCGTTTGAAGAAAGTGAACGTAATATTTTATTAATCGAGAAAAAGCGCAAGACACCAAAGAAATATCCACGCAAACCGGGAACACCCAATAAATTACCTATTGAAAAATAAATCTTATTAGACGTAAGATTAAATTATATAAATGAAAACGTAAATGTTTCATAGGAAACATTTTATGGAGAATAGTCAATAGGCCTAAAAGGTGGTGGAATATGTATGAAAAATACGTTTTCTCGTTTATTTGGCTTTGGAGATAAAGAGAGCGAATTCGAATTACAAGACGAAAGCCATGAAGAAATAGATAAAAAGGTATATGAAGAAATACAAGAAATTCCGATAGTAAATATTACCCCTAACCGTTATCAGCCACGAACAGTTTTTGATGATGCGCGTATTGAGGAGCTAGCATTAACGATTCGTACACATGGACTTATTCAGCCAATTGTTGTGAGGCAATATGAGGATGATAAATACGAGATTATTGCTGGGGAAAGACGTTTCCGTGCGGCAACAAAGCTAGGGTGGGAAAAGGTTCCTGCAATTATAAAGAACTTAAATGATACAGAGACAGCTTCTGTGGCTTTAATTGAAAACTTGCAACGTGAGGAACTAACAGCAATCGAGGAAGCTGTGGCATATCAAAAGCTAATTGAGTTACATAATTTAACACAAGAAGCATTGGCACAACGACTTGGAAAAGGACAATCTACAATCGCAAATAAGTTGCGATTGTTAAAGTTGCCTGAAGAAATAAAAAGTGCGTTATTAGAAAAAAGCATTACAGAAAGACATGCTCGCGCGCTCATTCCTTTAAAAAATGAGGAATTACAACTGAAGGTTTTACAGGAAATTGTGGAGAAACAGCTGAATGTAAAGCAAACAGAGGAACGAATTGCGAAATTACTAGAGGAAGCAAAACCGAAGCGTAAGGCGAAGCAAAAAGCAGTAAGTCGAGATACGAGAATTGCCATGAATACAATTAGGCAGTCATTACAAATGGTTGCTGACAGTGGTTTAAATGTTAATTCTGAGGAAGAAGAATTTGATGAGTACTATCAAATTACAATTAAAATTCCGAAGAAAAAATAATAATGGCGTGTTAGAGACCTTATCCTATTGGATAGGTCTCTTTTACTATATTTTCTTGTTAGATGAGGAAGGAGTTTACAAATAAATTTTGAAGTTTAATAAGGACGTAAAAGAAAAACTTTTATTTCATGTTACAATAAACGTAATTGTTACTAGAATAAGATAGAAAGGTTGAAAGTAGGTGACATCATGGGAAAAATCATTGCAATTGCCAATCAAAAAGGTGGCGTTGGGAAAACAACCACATCTGTTAATTTAGGGGCTGGATTGGCACAAGTAGGTAAAAAGGTCCTTCTTGTAGATATTGATGCTCAAGGAAATGCAACGACTGGTGTGGGAATTGAAAAATCCGAATTAGATCAATGTATTTACAATGTTCTTGTGGAAGATGCAGATGTTCAAGGGGTTATACGTAAAACCGCAACTGAAAACTTAGATGTTCTACCCGCTACAATTCAATTAGCAGGTGCTGAAATTGAATTGGTACCGACTATTTCCCGGGAAGTACGTTTACAAAGGGCATTACAGCCAGTTCGTGATGAATATGACTATATTATTATCGACTGTCCCCCGTCCTTAGGGTTATTAACGATTAATGCATTAACTGCAGCAGATTCTGTTATTATTCCTGTTCAATGCGAATATTACGCACTAGAAGGATTAAGTCAGCTATTAAATACAGTTCGACTTGTGCAAAAGCACTTAAATAAAAATCTAGCAATTCAAGGTGTATTGCTAACAATGTTGGATGCCCGTACGAATTTAGGGATTCAGGTTATAGATGAAGTAAAAAAATACTTTAGAGATAAAGTATACCGTTCGATTATTCCTCGTAATGTTCGTTTAAGTGAAGCACCAAGTCATGGGAAACCAATTATGCAGTATGACGCTAAATCAAGAGGGGCAGAAGTATATATAGATTTAGCAGAGGAAGTGATTGCAGGTGGCTAAAGGATTAGGAAGAGGAATCAATGTGTTTTTTCCTGATTTAGATGTGAAAGAAGAAGAGACAATTCAGGAGATTGAGATAACTGAATTAAGACCGAATCCATATCAACCACGTAAACACTTTAATAAAGAGGCGATTCAAGAATTAGCGGCTTCTATTAAAGAGCACGGCATACTGCAACCATTAATTGCTAGAAAGAGTATTAAAGGATATGAAATCGTTGCAGGCGAAAGAAGATATCGTGCTGCCAAAGAGGCGGGGCTCGAAAAGGTACCTGCTGTTGTAAGACAATTAAATGAGCAGCAAATGATGGAGTTTGCATTGCTTGAAAACTTACAACGAGAAGATTTAAATCCAATGGAAGAAGCAATGGCATATCAAATGTTAATGAATGAGCTAAATATAACGCAAGAACAATTAGCGAAACGTCTTGGTAAGAGCAGACCTTACATTGCAAACTATACGCGGTTATTAAGTCTCCCTTCTTTTGTGCAAGATATGATTGCAAATGGTCAACTTTCAATGGCTCATGGGAGAACTTTGCTTACGATAAAAGATGAAGAACAATTAAAATCTTTATTAAAACGAATCGAAAAAGAAGGATTAAATGTTCGTCAATTAGAGAAAATTGTCCAGGAGATTAATCAACGCGTTTCACGTGAAACAAAACAAGTGAAAAAAGAGAGAAATATATTTTTTGTAGAACGCGAAACGTTTTTAAGAGAAAAGTTTGGCACAGATGTGAAGATTAAAGAAACGAAAAAAGAAAAAGGTAAAATCGAAATTGAATTTTTTAATAAAGAAGATTTAAATCGTATTTTAGAATTATTAGCGCAGAAAAACTAAAAAGCAAACCATCTTATTATTTATAGATGGTTTGCTTTTTTTAATACAGATAATTTTTGGTCTGTTTCTTTTATACTTTGTGCAATAACATCAGCCATTTTCATAACTAAACTTAATCTTGTATTTTGCAGGACGAAAAACTCCATAAAACCATTTAGATTTACGATGCCATGAATATGTAAATCACCAACTGCAGGTAATTTTTTATTCATCGCAGCTCCAGGTTTACTAGGCCCCATTCCGGTAGTGATGGAACCGATACTTTGGGACTTTCCTAAACAGGCATCAACCGCAATTATAAACGAGGTAGGATTATCTTTCTGTATATTCTGAATTTTCTCTTCTAAATTTAGCGCATGTACTGGCTCATCTAGTGTGCCAAACACTTGGAGGTTTTTAATTCCTACTTGTTCTAGTTTCGTACCGACTAACGGACCAAGTGCATCGCCTGTAGAACGATCTGTTCCAATACAAACGAGAATAATCGGTATATTTGTTTTAATAGGGATATGGGAAAGTAAGAAATTACTAATGGTCTCGGAGGCTTCTACGTCTTGGTGCATAACATTTTGAGTTTCTTTTTCGAAAAAGGGTAAGCGAAAACTTCCAATATTCATGAAGCATCCATCCTTTTAATAAATTTTCAAAATATGTTATATGGTGAGTAAAATGGAAAACTATAAGTGCGTACTTCTTGTAAAACTTGAGTGAAAACGGAAATAATAGTACTAGTATATATATATTCGTTCCATTTTATACCTGTATGGAAGTTAACAAATATAATTAAAGTCATAAAATTTTTTCAGCAATTAGGAGACTTCTGATACAATAAGAAGGATAACTAAAAAGAAATTTTGGCTGGAGAGGTAGAGGTACATGGATTTATTAACAAAGTGGTTTAATGCCACAAAACAGTATTTATTAAATGCTGATCGTTGGGCTGATATTGGAACAGCGACATTGAAAATATGTATTATTTTAATAATTGGTGCGGTTGTTGTACGAGTTGCGCGTGCAATTGTGCGAAATGCGTTTCGTATGGGAAGCCGTTCGCCAATTCAAATTTCAGAACGTCGTACAGTTACAGTAGCGAAGTTACTTGAAAATATTGTGGCATACGTTGTTATGTTCATTATGTTAATTGCGATTTTGGGTGTATTTAATATTAATGCGTCTGGTTTATTAGCAGGTGCTGGGGTAATTGGTTTAGCAGTCGGATTTGGTGCTCAAAGTTTAGTGAAAGATGTTATTACGGGGTTATTTATTTTGCTAGAAGATCAATTTTCAGTAGGTGACTATGTAAAAATTGGTCAGTTTGAAGGTGTCGTTCTAGAAATTGGACTTCGTACAACAAAAGTAAAGAGTTGGACAGGCGAAATTCATACTTTACCAAATGGAAGTATCATTCAAGTTACGAACTATTCAGTTAGTAATAGTGTAGCATTTGTTGATGTATCCATTTCATATGAGGCTGACATAGCGAAAGCGGAGCAAGTCATTGAAGAGTTATTAGAAGAATTACCTGCACAGTATACGCAAATGGTAGCAAAGCCTCAGTTATTAGGTGTGCAAACATTGGCTGCATCAGAAGTTATATTACGTGTTATTGCGGAAGTAGAGCCGATGCAACATGCGGTTGTTGCAAGAGCCCTTCGTAAAGAAATTAAAAATCGTCTAGATTTACATGGGATTGAAATTCCATATCCACGTATGGTTTTATATAATCGTGAAGAATTGGTGAGTGGAAAAGCAATTTAGTATGGAGAGGGGTTTGGAGAATGGAGCAAAAGCAGTATAACTTGTACGATGTTGTGGAAATGAAGAAAGCCCACCCATGTGGTGAGAATCGCTGGAAGATTATTCGTATGGGAATGGATATCCGCATTAAGTGCGAGGGATGTGACCATTCAGTAATGATTCCTCGAAGAGAATTTGATCGTAAGGTGAAAAAAATACTTGTGAAGCACGAAGAATAGAGAGAAAGTAACAGTTGCAATGGGCGGCTGTTACTTTTTTCATTTGGAGGAAACTTGTCATTTTTTTCGTTACTATCTATAATGATGAAAGATTGAGACATAGGAGTGAAAAATATGGGATTAACGGCTGGGATTGTTGGATTACCTAACGTAGGGAAGTCAACTTTATTTAATGCAATTACACAAGCAGGAGCAGAATCTGCAAACTATCCATTCTGTACAATTGATCCAAACGTAGGGATTGTAGAAGTACCAGATGAGCGTTTAAATAAATTAACGGAATTAGTAGAACCGAAAAAAACTGTTCCGACTGTATTTGAGTTTACTGATATTGCAGGTATCGTAAAAGGTGCTAGTAAAGGTGAAGGTTTAGGAAATAAATTCTTATCTCACATTCGCCAAGTAGATGCAATTTGCCAAGTTGTTCGTTGTTTTGAAGACGAAAATATTACACACGTTTCAGGGAAAGTAGATCCAATCGATGACATTGAAACAATCAACTTGGAGTTAATCTTAGCGGATTTAGAATCTGTTGATAAACGTATCGAACGTGTTGCGAAATTAGCAAGACAAAAAGATAAAGAAGCAGTATATGAGCATGAAATTTTAGTTCGCTTAAAAGAAGCTTTTGAAGAGGGCAAACCAGCTCGTACTGTTGAATTCACAGAAGAGCAAATGAAGATTGTTAAGGGCCTTCATTTACTTACAACGAAAGAAATGTTATACGTAGCAAACGTAAGTGAGGACGATATTATCGACCCTTCTGAAAACAAATACGTACAAATGGTAAAAGAATTTGCTGCAAATGAAAATTCTCAAGTAATCGTTGTATGTGCAAAAATCGAAGAAGAAATCGCTGAGCTAGACGAAGAAGAGAAAAAAGTATTCCTTGAAGAACTAGGCATTGAAGAATCTGGTTTAGATCAATTAATTCGTGCTGCATATGACTTATTAGGACTTGCTACTTACTTCACAGCAGGTGTGCAAGAAGTACGTGCATGGACATTCAAACAAGGTATGAAAGCACCACAATGTGCTGGCGTAATTCATACAGACTTCGAGCGTGGATTTATTCGTGCAGAAACAGTTTCTTACGAAGACTTAATGACAAACGGTTCTATGACAGCTGCAAAAGAAGCTGGTAAAGTTCGTTTAGAAGGAAAAGAGTATATCGTAAAAGACGGAGACGTTATGCACTTCCGCTTCAACGTTTAATTTAATATTTCCTAGGAAAAAATTAAGATATAAGCTTGGCAAATATATTATGTGTTTGCCGAGTTTTTTATGCATGGGTGAGTTGATTCATCTAACTTACTATGATATAATCTAAACTCGTGAGTAATTACTATAAATTAATTGCTCCTTGCCCATTATGGGCCGTTTAGACCAAAAGGAGGTGAAAGTGTAATGAGAAAGTACGAAATTATGTACATCATTCGTCCTGGCGTTGAAGAAGAAGCTCAAAAAGCTTTAGTTGAACGTTTCGCAGGTGTTTTAACAAACAATGGTGCAGAAATCATTAACACGAAAGAGTGGGGTAAGCGTCGTTTAGCTTACGAAATCAACGACTTACGTGAAGGTTTCTACATGATCTTAAACGTGAACTCTAACGCAGAAGCGATTAACGAATTCGACCGTTTAGCTAAGATCAACGAAGACATCCTTCGTCATATCGTTGTTAAAGAAGAAGAAAAATAATTGATATATAAGGGAGAGTGGTTCGATTGATGAATCGTGTTATCCTCGTTGGTCGTTTAACTAAGGACCCTGACTTACGTTACACGCCCAATGGTGTTGCAGTAGCTACTTTTACGTTAGCTGTGAATCGCGCATTTGCGAATCAACAAGGTGAGCGTGAAGCTGACTTTATTAATTGTGTAATATGGCGTAAACAAGCAGAAAACGTAGCAAATTATTTGAAAAAAGGTAGCTTAGCAGGCGTAGATGGACGTCTTCAAACTCGTAATTACGATGGACAAGATGGTAAACGTGTATATGTAACAGAAGTTCTTGCGGAAAGCGTACAATTTTTAGAGCCGCGTAATGGCGGTGGGGAGCAACGTGGTTCATTTAATCAGCAACCATCAGGAGCTGGTTTCGGTAACCAAAGCTCTAACCCATTTGGTCAATCTAGTAATTCAGGCAACCAAGGTAACCAAGGTAACCAAGGTAACCAAGGTAACCAAGGTAACCAAGGGAACTCTGGATTTACGAAGAATGACGATCCATTTTCAAATGTAGGTCAACCGATCGACATTTCCGACGACGATTTACCGTTCTAATACAGTAAATTAGTTAGTTTTAACAAAGAATGGAGGGAATAGACATGGCAGGACGCAAAGGTGGACGTGCGAAACGTCGTAAGGTGTGTTTCTTCACATCTAACGGCATCACTCGCATTGACTATAAAGATGTTGATTTATTAAAACGTTTCGTTTCTGAGCGTGGTAAAATTTTACCTCGTCGTGTAACAGGAACAAGCGCAAAATACCAACGCAAACTTACAGTTGCAATTAAACGTGCTCGTCAAATGGCACTTTTACCATATGTTGGTGAATAATAGCGTATGAAATGCACAGTAGAGTCGGACTCTACTGTGCATTTTGCTATGCTTTTCTTTTTTTGAAAGAGAGGATAGATGATGAAGAATACGAAATTTATTACTGAGGGTGCAGCACTGTTAGCGATATATGCAATGTTATTGCTCATATCTATGTATGTTCCGATTTTAGGTGCAGTTGTAACGTTTGCGTTGCCATTGCCATTTATATTGCTAACGATAAGATATAGATTATCTAACGCCTTTGTGATTTTTACGGCGGCACTTTTTATTACTGTTATTGTCAGTCAACCGATGAACCTAGTAAAGACAACTATGTTTGGATTGATAGGTATCGTTTTAGGACATATGTATAAAAAACGAAAAAAGCCGGTAGAAATTTTGATGGCGGGGACGCTTGCGTACTTAATTGGTATTATGCTCATTTATGTTGCGAGTATAAAGTTTTTTAACATAGATTTAATGAAGCAAATGCAAAATATGTTTAATGAAAGTATGGCGCAAAGTGAAAAGATAGTTAATGCTGCGGGTATGCCTATTAGTAAAGAACAAAAAGAGTTATTTACACAATTTAATGATGTGTTACAAACTTTATTCCCAAGTCTACTTGTAATGGTCTCGGTATGTTTTTCTTGGATTACAGTTATGATATCAGGTAGTGTTTTGAGAAAACTAAAACATGACGTTACGCCTTGGCCTAAATTTAAAGATATACAATTACCAAAGAGTATTGTTTGGTATTACGTTATATTTATTTTGCTATCAACTTTTATAAAAGTAGAACCGACATCATATTTACATATGGTATTTTCTAACCTATATGTCATATTTGCTTTACTACTAGTACTGCAAGGTCTGACATTTATCGCTTTTCTAGCGCATAGCAAAGGTTTTACGAAAGGGGTTCCTATTATTAGTTTTATTGTCTGCATGTTTATTCCGATGCTGTTTCCTCTTGTGACAATCTTAGGTATAATTGATTTAGGGATTTCATTGCGTTCTAAAATAGGAGGATAAAGTCATATTCCTTATACTATTTTAATCTGTTTAACTAACTGGAAGATGAGTTAGTTTTACTTTATAGGAGTTGTATACATGCCTGAATTTTATAAGAAACAGTGGTTTTTATATCCTGTTTATGTATTGGCATTTTTTGTGTTTGTGCTCATTTCGATCCTTTGTTACTTTCATTTAATGATGGGGATAGTCTCCTTTTTCATTTTTTGTATCGTCCTTTTTGTTGTTGTACGATTTGAACTTACCTTTCAAAAGAACTTTGAAAAACATACGACAGAGATGATTACAAGGGTAAAGAAAGTGAGTAATGAGGCATTTAACCAAATGCCGATTGGTATTTTGTTATACAATAAGGATTATGGGATTGATTGGGCGAATCCTTATTTATCTTCATGCCTAGGACAGCATGCATTAGCTGGATGGCACCTTTATGATGTATCGGAAACGTTACTTCTTTTTATTAAAGGAGAAACTTCCGATGATATAGTCTCATTAAATAATCGAAAGTTTCGTGTCTTTGTAAGGAAAGAAGAAAAGTTAATTTATTTCTTTGATGTAACGGAACAAACAGAGATTGAAAAGATGTACGAGGATCAACGCACTGTTTTAGCTGTCATTTATTTAGATAATTATGATGAAGTTACACAAGGGTTAGATGATCAATTACGTACGAATATAACAAGTCTTGTAACGTCACGGCTAAATGAATGGGCTGTTAAGTATGGGGCATATTTAAAACGTGCATCTTCAGAAAGATTCTTCGTTGTACTAAATGAGAGTATTTTAGCGCAGATGGAGAAAGGGAAATTTAGCATTTTAGATCAGGTGCGTGAAGAAACGTCCAAAAGGAATATACCTCTTACCTTAAGTGTAGGTGTTGGATCCGGTGATTTACCTTTATCAGAGCTTGGAGCAATGGCCCAGTCCGGTTTAGACCTTGCGCTCGGCCGTGGTGGAGATCAAGTGGCTATTAAACAAGCGACAGGTAAAGTTAAGTTTTATGGTGGTAAGACAAATCCGGTTGAAAAACGTACTCGTGTACGTGCCAGAGTTATTTCGCATGCGTTAAAGGATTTAGTATTAGAAAGTAGTAATGTCATTATAATGGGGCACAGGGCTCCTGATATGGACGCAATTGGTGCTGCGATTGGTATTTTAAAGGTAGCGCAATTAAATGAGCGCAAAGGATATATTGTATTAGATGAAAATGATTCTGATAAAGGAATTAAGCGTTTGATGGATAAAGTGAAACAAAACGAAGAGTTATGGTCTCACTTTATTACACCCGGACAAGCGATGGAATTTGCAAATGATGATTCTTTACTTGTTGTTGTTGATACGCATAAACCTTCAATGGTGATGGAAGAAAAGCTGTTACGCAAAATTGAAAATGTAGTTGTTATTGACCATCATCGCCGAGGCGAAGATTTTATTGAAGATCCATTGCTTGTGTACATGGAGCCATATGCTTCTTCCACGGCAGAACTTGTTACAGAATTACTTGAATACCAACCGAAAAATTTAAAAATGACAATGTTAGAAGCGACAGCATTGTTAGCGGGTATTATTGTTGATACGAAAAGCTTTACATTCCGGACAGGTGCTCGTACGTTTGATGCCGCTTCTTATTTACGCTCACATGGTGCAGATACTGTACTTGTACAAGAGCTTTTAAAAGAAGATATGGATCAGTACTTACGGGTTGCAAAAGCTATTAAAAATGCGTACATTTATACAAATGGAATTGCGATTGCAAAAGTGGATAGTGATGATTACTACGATCAAGTTCTTATTGCGCAATCGGCGGACACATTATTAACAATGACAGGGATTATTGCATCATTTGTTATTGCAAAACGTGGCGAGAATTTCATTGGAATTAGCGGCAGGTCTTTAGGTGAAGTGAATGTGCAGCTAATTATGGAGAATTTAGGCGGTGGCGGGCATTTAACGAATGCAGCCACACAAATGAAAAATGTTACAGTAGATGAAGCTGAGGAGAAGCTTCGATTTGTTATTGATGACTATTTACAGGGAGGCACACAATCATGAAAGTAATTTTTCTAAAAGACGTAAAAGGTAAAGGGAAAAAAGGAGAAGTAAAAAACGTACCAGATGGCTATGCAAATAACTTCTTACTAAAACAAGGATTAGCTGCTGAGGCGACAAATAGCAGTATGAAAACTTTAGAAGCTCAAAAACGCAAAGAAGAAAAAGATGCAGAGGCAGAGCTTGAAAGTGCAAAACAATTAAAAGAAACGTTAGAGAAACTAACTGTGGAAGTAAAGGCTAAATCTGGAGAAGGTGGCCGTCTATTTGGTTCAATCACAAGTAAACAAATCGTAGATGCAATGCAAAAATCACACAAGATTAAACTTGATAAGCGTAAATTTGAAATGGATGATGCAATTCGTGCATTAGGCTATACAAACGTTACTGTGAAATTGCATCCGCAAGTAACAGCAACAGTAAAAGTTCATGTTAGTGAACAATAAAAATAAGTTAAGCAAGGAGGATTGCGTATGAGTGATGTAATGGCTGATCGTACCCCTCCGCATAATATAGAGGCTGAGCAGGCAGTTTTAGGGGCCATATTAATTGATCAAGATGCATTAACGGCAGCATCGGAATTATTGGTACCTGACTCGTTTTATCGAACGAAACATCAAAAGATTTTTGAAGTCATGCTTGGGTTATCTGATAAAGGAGAACCGATTGACTTAGTAATAATGACATCAGCAATGGCTGATCAAGGATTATTAGAAGAAGTTGGTGGGGTTTCTTACTTAGCAGAACTAGCAGAAGTCGTTCCAACTGCTGCTAACGTAGAATATTATGCACGAATCATCGCTGAAAAGGCGCTCTTACGTCGTTTGATTCGAACGGCGACTCATATCGTGTCTGATGGGTATGAGAGAGAAGATGATGTGGATGGCCTTTTAAATGAGGCTGAGAAAAAAATATTAGAAGTATCTCACCAAACGAATGCAAAAGCATTCCAAAACATTAAAGATGTTCTTGTAGATGCTTACGATAAAATTGAACTTTTGCATAATCAAAAAGGTGAAGTTACTGGGATACCAACTGGATTTACTGAATTAGATAAGATGACCGCAGGTTTCCAGCGAAATGATTTAATCATCGTAGCGGCACGTCCATCAGTAGGGAAAACCGCATTTTCATTAAATATCGCACAAAACGTAGCGACGAAAACGGATGAAAATGTAGCGATTTTTAGTCTTGAGATGGGCTCTGATCAGCTTGTTATGCGTATGCTTTGTGCAGAAGGAAATATTGATGCACAAAGACTTCGTACCGGCTCATTAACTTCTGATGATTGGGCGAAATTAACGATGGCGATGGGGAGCCTTTCTAATGCTGGTATCTATATTGATGATACACCAGGGATTAAAGTAAATGAGATTCGAGCGAAATGTCGTAGATTAAAACAAGAACAAGGTCTTGGGATGGTTTTGATTGACTATTTACAGCTTATTCAAGGAAGCGGGAAATCAGGAGAAAACCGTCAGCAGGAAGTATCTGAGATCTCTCGTACATTAAAAGGGATTGCGCGTGAATTGCAAGTGCCTGTTATTGCCTTGTCACAGCTATCTCGTGGTGTAGAATCTCGTCAAGATAAACGTCCGATGATGTCTGATATTCGTGAATCGGGAAGTATCGAGCAGGATGCTGATATTGTAGCCTTCTTATATCGTGAAGATTACTATGACCGAGAAACGGAAAATAAAAATACGATTGAAATTATTATTGCAAAGCAGCGTAACGGTCCCGTAGGTTCAGTAGAGCTTGCGTTTGTTAAGGAATTTAATAAATTCGTCAACCTAGAACGACGCTTTGAAGATGGGGCATAAAGGCAGTATAAAAAAGAAACACATTTCTTATAATAAGATGTGTTTCTTTTTTTATATAGAAAAGATAAGGCTTTCATAATGTGAAAATATAATTCTTACGAACGAAAATGAATTTTAATAAAAAAATGTTCGCTTTTTGGTTGACTTCTTTTTCGGTTTTGGTACAATTATATTGTTTGAATAGATCGTTTGAAAATCGCGGAGGTGCTTTAATAATGTCTTCAGTAGTAGTTGTAGGAACACAATGGGGCGACGAAGGAAAAGGTAAAATCACTGATTTTCTTTCTGAGCATGCGGAAGTAGTTGCAAGATATCAAGGTGGAAATAACGCGGGACATACAATTGTTTTCGGCGGAGTTAAATATAAATTACACTTAATTCCATCTGGTATTTTCTATAAAGAGAAAATTTGTGTAATCGGAAATGGCTTAGTAGTAGATCCGAAAGCATTACTTGAAGAGTTAAAATACTTACATGATCGTGGTGTAAGTACTGATAATTTACGTGTAAGTAACCGTGCGCACGTTATTTTACCTTATCACTTAAAACAAGATGAGTTAGAAGAAGCGAGTAAAGGTGATAACAAAATCGGTACAACGAAAAAAGGTATCGGTCCTGCATATATGGATAAAGCTGCTCGTATCGGTATTCGTATGGCTGATCTTTTAGACCGTGAAGCATTTAAAGAGAAGCTTGAGCGCAATTTAGTAGAGAAAAATCGTTTGTTTGAAAAAATGTACGATACAGAAGGTTTCAGCGTAGAAGAAATCTTTGAAGAGTACTTCGAATATGGACAACAAATCGCACAATATGTATGCGACACATCTGTTGTATTAAATGATGCACTAGATAACAATCACCGTGTATTATTTGAAGGTGCACAAGGTGTTATGCTTGATATCGATCACGGTACGTACCCGTTCGTTACATCTTCTAACCCGATTGCTGGTGGTGTAACAGTTGGAACTGGAGTTGGTCCTGCAAAAGTTACTCGCGTTGTAGGTGTATGTAAAGCATATACAAGCCGCGTAGGTGATGGTCCATTCCCTACTGAGCTTAATGATGAAATCGGTCATCAAATTCGTGAAGTTGGTCGTGAGTATGGAACGACAACTGGTCGTCCACGCCGCGTAGGTTGGTTCGATAGCGTTGTTGTAAGACATGCACGTCGTGTTAGTGGTTTAACAGATTTATCATTAAATTCTATCGATGTTCTAACAGGTATTCCGACTCTTAAAATTTGTGTTGCTTACAAATACAATGGCGAAGTTATCGATGAAGTTCCAGCAAACTTAAACATTTTAGCGAAATGTGAGCCTGTATATGAAGAGCTTTCAGGTTGGACAGAAGATATTACTGGTGTAAAATCATTAGACGAGCTTCCTGAAAATGCACGAAAATACGTAGAACGTGTTTCTGAGTTAACAGGAATTCAATTATCTATGTTCTCAGTTGGACCAGATCGTAACCAAACAAATATCGTTCGTAACGTATACGAAGCTTAATTGATATTTTTGAGAAAAAACTCATGTCCGCATGAGTTTTTTCTTATCTTTTATAAAAAAATGAAAAAAGGTATTGCAAAACATAAAGAAAACATGTTATGATACATCTTGTCGTCACGAAAATATGACGTTGGTGAGTATGAGCCATTAGCTCAGTTGGTAGAGCATCTGACTTTTAATCAGAGGGTCGAAGGTTCGAATCCTTCATGGCTCACCATTTTATTTTTCGTGGCCCGTTGGTCAAGTGGTTAAGACACCGCCCTTTCACGGCGGTAACACGGGTTCGAATCCCGTACGGGTCATGTTTTTTTATGTTCATTTTTGGTCCCGTGGTGTAGTGGTTAACATGCCTGCCTGTCACGCAGGAGATCGCCGGTTCGACCCCGGTCGGGACCGCCACTTTTGTTTATACCACCATTAGTGGTTTTATATATAGTTTTGGCTCGGTAGCTCAGTCGGTAGAGCAGAGGACTGAAAATCCTCGTGTCGGCGGTTCGATTCCGTCCCGAGCCACTCTCAGGATATTAAGTGGGCCCACTTAATATCCTTTTTATTTGTGTAATTTTACAAAATTGAGTAGTTATTTTAAAATAGAATGAGGAGCCTCTAGCAGTTGAAGCTAGAGGTTTTTCTATAGATCGTATAGGATTCCGTGTAAAAGTGGATCATACATGAGTCTGTGAGAATAGAGGAGAAAGTACTTAAGCAAAAGATGCGGTCATATAGGGACATACTATGTAGACATCAATGTGTTTAGGGATATTGACCATATTTTTACCCCGCTATTTACCGGGCGGTAAGCTCCCACTTTAAAATTCAACGAAAGAAAAGAAGATGTGGGATCAACTGCCCGTAAAAGCCCGATTGGTGAGGGCTAATAATCAGTGGATAATGAAGAAAACACCCACTGATTAAAGTTTCACTTTATAAGGAGGAAATAGACGATGATGGGAAAGAAAATTTTAGTAGTTGATGACGAGAAGCCGATTGCGGATATTTTGAAGTTCAACCTAGAAAAAGAAGGTTTTGAAATTGTAATGGCGCATGATGGTGATGAAGCAATTGAAAAAGCGAATGAAGAGCAGCCGGATATGGTTTTATTAGATATTATGCTACCAGGTAAGGATGGCTTAGAGGTTTGTCGTGAAATACGTAAAAGCTCAGAAATGCCGATTATTATGCTTACAGCAAAGGACTCTGAAATTGATAAAGTATTAGGGCTTGAGCTTGGGGCAGATGATTATGTAACGAAGCCATTTAGTACGAGGGAATTACTTGCTCGTGTGAAGGCGAATTTACGCCGCCATCAACAAGGTGGTGCTGCAGAAAAAGAAGAAAACACGGAAATGGTTATTGGACCAATTGTTATCAATCCAAATGCGTATAGTGTAACGAAACGTGAGGAAAATATTGAACTTACACATCGTGAATTTGAGCTACTACATTATTTAGCAAAACATTTAGGGCAAGTTATGACTCGCGAACATTTATTGCAAACAGTTTGGGGTTATGACTATTTTGGAGATGTACGTACAGTAGATGTAACAGTACGTCGTTTACGTGAAAAAATTGAAGATAATCCGAGTCATCCTACTTTAATTGTAACTAGACGTGGAGTAGGGTATTACTTGCGTGACCCAGAGCAGGAATAGTATATGAAGAAAGTCGGTTTTTTTCAATCTATTCATTTAAAATTTGTACTCATATATATGCTATTAATATTAATAGCTATGCAAGTTATTGGAGTATATTTCGTAAGGGAGTTAGAAAAGAGTCTTGTACAAGGATTTAGAGATTCTTTAACGCAGCAAACGAACTTATTAGCATATAACTTGAAACAAGAGTTTAAAAAAAGTCATACAAAAGCAGAAACAGAATCAACAGATGAAACGATTAAAACTTCAATTCGAAAATTTGCCTCTGACCGAAAGAAAGATATCCAAGAGGTAAGTGTATTTGATTCGAATAGAAAGTTACTTGCTATTTCAGATGAGTCAAAGCAAAACAAGGTAAATAGAACATCAACTGATATTGCTGTTCAACGGGTATTGGTACAAAAAAAGCCAGAAGTGAAAATTGAGAAGGATGGTCGTACAGGCCATCGTGTACAAGTTATGCTTACTCCTATTATAGATGATAACGGCAAGGATCCACTTGGTGTTATTTACATTGTTGCATCTATGGAAGATGTTTATAAACAGATGAAGGATATTAATCAAATTTTTGCGACTGGAACCGTTATTGCATTACTCGTAACAGCTGTACTTGGAATTTTGTTAGCTCAAACGATTACGAGACCAATCTCAGATATGCGAAGACAAGCGATTGAAATGGCAAAAGGAAACTATTCAAGAAAAGTAAAAGTGCATAGCCATGATGAAATTGGACAATTAGCATTATCTTTCAATAATTTATCAAAAAAATTACAACAAGCTCGTTCTTCAACGGAAAGTGAAAGACGTAAATTATCATCCGTTTTATCGCATATGACAGATGGAGTAATTGCTACTGACCGAAAAGGGGACATTATTTTATTAAATGATCCTGCGGAAAAGATGCTAAATGTTTCGCGTGAAACGGCGCTCGATCAATCTGTTTTAGAAGTATTAGGGATACAAGAAGAATTTACGCTCGATCATTTATACGAAGAGCCTGATTCCGTTTTATTAGATTTTAGTACGAGAAATGAGCCGTATATTCTACGTGCTAGTTTCTCTGTTATTCAAAAAGAGACAGGGAAAGCAAATGGTTTAATAGCTGTATTATATGACGTAACTGAGCAGGAGCGTATAGAAAGGGAACGCCGTGAGTTTGTGGCAAACGTTTCCCATGAATTAAGAACACCATTAACAACGATGCGCAGTTACTTAGAAGCACTTACGGATGGCGCGTGGCAAGATCCAAATATTGCACCACAATTTTTAACAGTTACACAAGAAGAAACAGAAAGAATGATTAGACTTGTAAATGCATTATTGCAACTTTCTAAACTCGATAGTACAGAACACCGTTTAATGAAAGAATGGGTCGACTTTACTGACTTCTTTAATAACATTATTGATCGTTTTGAAATGTCTAAAGAGCAAAACGTAAGTTTTAAACGATCCTTCTCTAAGAAATCCCGATTTATTGATATGGATACGGATAAAATTACGCAAGTTTTGTATAACATTATTTCGAATGCATTAAAGTATTCACCAGAAGGTGGAACAGTAACATATCGCTTACGTGATCGTGGGGAATTATTAGAGATTAGTGTAAGTGACCAAGGAATGGGGATTCCAAAAGAAAATGTCGATAAAATCTTTGAACGTTTCTATCGCGTAGATAAAGCACGTTCAAGACAAATGGGTGGTACAGGACTTGGATTAGCAATTGCGAAAGAAATGATTGAGGCACATGGTGGCTCGATTTGGGCGAAGAGTGAGGAAGGAAAAGGGACAACTATTTACTTCACATTGCCGATGGCAGCGGATGAAGAGGACGATTGGGAATGAGTATGGAAAATGTTAAAACGATAGTTTTAATTAATTTAGTTGTAATTAGCTTATTTCTTACTTTTAACTTATGGACGTATGTGCCAGATTCCACGTCTATGCAAAACGCAAAATTTGTGCAGGGAAATGAAGGAACTACTCAAACTAAAATCGCTGATGTTGTCCGTCCTACTTCTATCATCGTGCATAAAGATAAAAATCATTACGGGAGCAAAAGAGAGGGAGATATAGAATCAATCTATAAACCTTTGGAAGCAGGGGAATTATATGATTTCAAAGAGATATCGATTGCTAAAGGTGATTTCCTTTCTTATGTGCATGGTGAAGGGAAAATTGAACTTATTTTTCCTACCAACATCCCATTTGATGCAGTTAAATCTATGTTTAATATGAAAGAAAAAAGTATAGGTAAACCTAAACATTTTAATCGAATTATTCTTGATCCTTCTAGAAGTAGAGATCAAGAAATTAAAATTAATTTTGTTTCTGATGGTGATAACTCTAGAATATATGAAGCAAAATTAAGTGGTGTATATTTAAAAGATATTGTAAATGCACAAAATCAATTTATAGTATCGGCAAAACCTTATTTTGACTATCAAATTAATGATATGAAAAAGCTATTTTTACCAGATGGAACGACAGAATTAAGTAATATAACATATATTTCATCTAATTTAGCGGTTGATACATTTAAGAATGCTCTTTTTAGTGACCCACGTTATTTAAGCCCTATTACTGAGAAATCAAAAGAAACATTTACAGATGGTATTAGGTCCATGGAGATTGAAAACGATCAGCATATGTTAAAGTATAAAAATTCTTCGGTTTCAAGTGAGAAAACGACAGATAATTTAATGCTTTTACAAAAAAGTTTTGATTTTGTAAATGGTCACAGTGGGAGTTTGGATTCATATCGTTTGGACTATATGAATAAAGGACAGACGGTATTCCGTTTACACGAAGATGGATATTCCGTATTCAATACAGATGGATTAGCTGAATTGAGACAAGTATGGGGATCAGAAGACGTAATGGAATATGAAAGACCGCTGTTGTCTTTAAATACGAAAGGCATAGAACAGAAGGTTACTCTTCCATCAGGTCACGTTGTAATAGCATCCTTAGAAAATAACGCCGCGGTAGATAAAAGATTCATTAAAGACGTTGGTATTGGATACAAATTATCACTAGATGGGCAAGTGGCTCGACTACAGCCAATTTGGTATGTAAAGTTTGTTGAAGATGAAGCTGGCAAACAAAAAATATATGAGTGGAGTGAGGGAGGACTAAATGGATTGGGATCGGATTAAAACCATATTTATTGTGACCTTTTTTGTTTTGGACCTCTTTCTCATTTTTCAATTCATTCAAAAGCAAGATAGTAATCAATTGGAGCTTATTGCAGAAACAAAGATAGATCAAGAATTAAAAGCAAACAAAATTACTATGGGTAATTTCCCTAAAGAACCGAAAAAAGAGTCATTTATTAGGGCGGAAAACAAGGCATTTAAAGAAGAAGATGTACAATCTTTAAAAAATCAAACAGCGCATATACAAAATATGTACAAGATAGAAAGTAAGCTAAAAGAGCCCTTTTTGAATACAAAATCATTATCGAAAGATAAGTATAGTGATTTTTTGAAGAACTATGTATTGGATGGACAAAAGTATGAGTATGGGGCGATGAAAGACTCTAAAATTTACTTCTTCCAAAAGTATAAAGATAAGCCTATTTTCTATAACGATCAGGCAATGATTGTTGTGGAATTAAATGAAAAAAATGAACTTGTGTCGTACACACAGACGATGCTAACTGATTTAAAAGAAATGGGCGAAAGTGAAAAAACGAAACAGCAAGAAATTATTACTGCTCAAACGGCTTTAGAGAATCTGTATTTAAAAAATAAAGTTCATGGGAATACACATGTAAAAGAAGCACAAATTGGTTATGCCACCCTTACCGCATCTACTTCTAATAACCAGGTGCTTGCTCCAACATGGAATTTAAAAACGGAGCAGAAGCAGGACTTCTTTGTAAATGCAATTGAAGGACAAGTTATGGAATTAGGGGAAAGGGAAAATCAAGTGGTTGATGAACATACTGGAGTGAGAAAGAATGGGTTTGCACTTTAGCGTACTTGCAAGTGGAAGTACAGGGAATATGCTATATGTAGGAACAGATGAAAAAAAATTACTCGTCGATGCAGGTTTAAGTGGTAAAGCAACAGAGGCTTTATTTAAACAGGCAGAACTAAATATAAATGATGTATCAGGTATTCTTGTAACACATGAACATAGTGACCATATTAAAGGGTTAGGTGTATTGGCACGTAAATATGATTTACCTGTTTATGCAAATGAGAAAACATGGAATGCAATGGAACATTTAATAGGAAATATCCCAACTGAGCAAAAGTTTATTTTCTCAGTTGGGGATGTGAAAACATTCGGTGATATTGAGGTCGAGTCATTTGGGGTTTCTCATGATGCGGCAGAGCCGATGTTCTATGCTTTTCATAACAATAATAGAAAGTTAGCCCTTATTACAGATACGGGATACGTGAGTGACCGTATGAAAGGTGTTATTAAGGGGGCTAACGCTTTCGTGTTTGAAAGTAATCATGACGTGGAAATGCTTCGTATGGGACGTTACCCATGGAGTATTAAGCGACGTATTTTAAGTGATGTGGGGCACGTTTGTAATGAGGATGCTGCATTAGCGATGGCGGATGTAATTACAGATGAGACAAAACATATTTATTTAGCCCATTTAAGTTTAGATAATAACATGAAAGAACTAGCACGTATGTCAGTATCACAAGTATTAGAGGAAAAAGGATTTGGAGTGGGAGAAGCCTTCGAAATTCATGATACAGATCCGAAAATGCCTACAAAAATTCAATACGTATAATTCTTCATTTTAGTAAACAATAAAGGTGAATATAGTTGTTTTCAGGAAGATGGGTGAACAAATATGTCCTTTATTGATGAAGAAAATTATCGTATGAAACGTGCAAGAAAAAAGAAGCATAAAGGTATTGTTATTTCTAGTATAGCAGGAACAATTGTAGGAGCTTCGTTATTTGCATTTGGAGCTCCTTTATTTGCAAATGATGCGGGCGCGCTTCCGCAAGCTGAAGCAAGTGGAAGTAATATGGCTGAAGCTCAAGGAATTAAACAGATTAGCTTTGTTGATGCTGTTGATCGTGCGTCTGAAGCTGTTGTTGGCGTTATTAATATTCAACGAGATAATTTTTCAGAGGCAGATTCAGAAGCTGGTACAGGATCGGGTGTAATTTATAAAAAAGCAGATGGCCAAGCTTATATTGTAACGAATAATCATGTTGTTGCTGGAGCAAATCGTATTGAAGTAAGTTTAAGTGATGGTAAGAAGGTTCCGGGAAAAGTATTAGGAACGGATGTAGTCACAGATTTGGCTGTACTAGAAATAGATGCAAAGCATGTGAAAAAAATAATTGAGATTGGCGATTCTAATACTGTTCGTAGAGGAGAACCGGTCATTGCGATTGGAAACCCACTCGGGCTGCAATTTTCTGGAACCGTCACACAAGGCATTATTTCGGCTAAGGAACGTATTGTTCCTGTAGATTTGGATCAAGATGGACATTACGATTGGCAAGTAGAAGTATTGCAAACAGACGCAGCGATTAATCCAGGTAATAGTGGTGGTGCGCTTGTAAATGCGGCAGGTCAATTAATTGGCATTAACTCAATGAAAATTGCAGCAAAAGAAGTAGAAGGAATTGGACTAGCTATTCCAGTTACTAGAGCTGTTCCAATTATGAATGAATTAGAGAAGTACGGAAAAGTAAGGAGACCGTATGTTGGAATTGAACTTAGATCGTTAAATGAGATTCCAAATTACCATTGGTCAAAAACATTGCATTTACCAGGTAATGTAACAGAGGGAGTTTGCATTTTAGATGTGAAAAGTCCTTCGCCAGGTGTAGATGCTGGTTTACGAGAACACGATGTGATTGTAGCAGTAGATGGAAAACCAGTTCGCGATATTATCGGATTCCGTACGGCCTTATATGATAAAAAAATTAATGATAAAATGACTCTTACGTTTTATCGTGGTACAAAACGAGCAACAACAACGGTTAAACTAGGCGTTCAAAAGTATTAAAAACAGGAGGGCCTACCTCCTGTTTTCTATTGTAGAAAAGTGAGGTGAAGAATATGAATTTACCTTGTTGTTTAGAACATGTTGAATTAGCTTTAGATATTATTGTGGATGAGTGTGAAGTCGCACCAGTTATCAACAATGTGGATAACTCAGAAAAAGAGAAAAAAACATGTGAATTTTGTCAAAATGAGGCGACATATGTTGTATCGAACACAGATTCCCACACAATATGTGGGTAATAATTGTGGATATGTGGATAAGTTATGTGGATAACATGTTTGTAAGGTGGGGAATGAGTGTGAATATCTCGATTATTTCAATTGGGAAATTAAAAGAAAAATATTTAAAACAAGGTATAGCAGAATACTTAAAACGATTATCTGCATACGCAAAAGTAGAAGTAATTGAATTGCCAGATGAAAAGGCACCAGAAAATTTAAGTGAAGCAGAAATGTTAATTGTAAAAGAAAAAGAAGGTATACGTATACTGGATAAAATTTCTGACGATACGCATGTCATTGCGTTAGCGATAGAAGGAAAGCAAAAATCCTCAGAAGAATTTGCAGTAAGCTTAGATCGTCTTGCTACATATGGAAAGAGTAAAGTTGCCTTTGTAATTGGTGGATCACTTGGACTGAGTTCAGAAGTAATGAAGCGTTCAAACGAATCTCTTTCTTTTTCAAAGATGACATTACCACACCAATTAATGCGATTAGTATTGCTTGAGCAAGTGTATAGAGCATTTCGTATTAATCGTGGGGAACCGTATCATAAGTAAGCACATAGTTATTTGAAGAAGAAGTATCAAAGAATAAGATGATGTCTTTGATACTTCTTTTTTTTATATCATCAGAATGATTCACAAAGATACGATCAATCAGTGTGTGTAGAAAATGTTTCTGTTTTTCTGCAGGTAATGTAGGTAAAAATTTTGAAAAAGCGGAAAGAGTATCAAAGACTTTATCAAAAGAAACTTCTTTGATAGTTGGTTCTTGTAATTTTTGTTCTATGTATTGTTTTCTACTTTTTAACTGAGTTAATTCTTGGTTTAATGATTCAAGTTTATTTGCTAATAAATCTCCTGGGATTTTAGTAGTCTCAAATAGATTAAAGTACCTGTTGATATTTTTTTCTGTAGAAGAAATCTGTTCATTGATAGTTTTTAATTCGTTTTTTAAAGGTTGAAGATGCTTACTTATTTTTTTATTAACATTATCGATAATATCCTGAAGAATTAATGGATCAGAAACAATTTCTTCTAACCTTTCAAATACATATTGTTCTGCATAATCCGCTCGAATTAAATTAGATTTACATATCGCCGATCCCTTGTAATGAAAATTTCCGCATTGATAATATCTAATATATTCATCAGTGTTAGCTGACTTTCTTATTTTATGACCAATCATTCCTTGTCCGCACATTGGGCATCTTAAAAGTGTTGTCAAAGGGAAGTTTCCTGTAAATGTTTTTGTTGGCTTATTTGATTTTCGTTTCAAAAGTGTTTGAGTTTTTTGCCAGGTGTTTTCATCAATAATGGCTGTGTGTTCTCCTTTGACAATTATAGGATCTTGATTGTTGCCTTTTCTTCTTTTTTCACTCCATTCTGTAACCTTATTAAATGATATATAACCTGCGTACGCTGAATTATGAAGGATTGTCCGCACTGAATTAGTAGAAAAGGCCACATTTCTTTTTGTTTTATGCCCTTCATGATTTAGTTGATTAGCAATTGCTTTGTATCCTTTTCCATCCAAATATAGATGAAAGATTTTCTTTACTAATTCGGCTTCACTTTCAACGATAACCAGTTGTTTATTTTTAGAGGTATATCCAAGCATACTACCTCCATTCCATTTGCCTTCTCTAGCCCTCTGCTTCATTCCCATCTTCACATTATCTACAATTGTATTTCGTTCTAATTCAGCAAAAGTCCCCATCATTTGCATCATTGCTTTTCCAGTGGCAGTTGAGGCATCGATTGATTCGCTTACACTAGAGAATAAAATATTATTATGATCAAAATAATCCATGAGTTGTAGGAAATCCAATTGTTTACGTGATAATCGAGATATTTTCCAAACGATTATCATGTTAAATTTATGGTTTTTACAATCATTTAGTAATTTTTGTAAAGCAGGACGATCAGTCGATTTACCGCTATAACCGTCATCTTTGTAAGTGTTATAAATATCATATGCATGACTTTTACAGTAGTCTGTTAAAGTTTTTACTTGTCCTTCAATTGAATATCCTTCTTCTGCTTGTTCTTCTGTGGATACTCTTATATATATAGCTACTTTCATGTGTTTCCCCCATTTTTGAATTAATTGATAAATTCTCCATATTCAATTGTAAGCATGTTCAATCGAAGGATGTCAAATTGATAATGACAAAAATGGCGGATTTTAAAAAATATTTTTAGATGATACTAACGAGTTTGATTGTTGTATTAAAAAGTTGATATGATGATCAACAATAAAAGGAACTAAGAGAGGTAAAATGAATATGGAAGAGAAGAATGATCTTGATGTTTATGAAGTTTTAATTGAGAGCATATCGTGCGTATTGTATGAAGTATTCCTAGAGAATAAAGAGTAAGAAAAAGGAAAATGTGGTATTATATTTTTCTTCTTTACTTGTTCTTTTGTGTTAATATGTTTTTCCTATTAACACAATGATTTGAGGTGGTATAAAATGCAAACAACTTTAGATATTTTTAAGACTGATTTGAAGAAGGAGTGGAAAAGCTCGATAAGGGATATTTCGAAATGGCCTATTTATGAAGAAGCAATAGCTAATGCTGATATAGAAAAAATAATTACGTATATAGAAAACTTCTTTAAATATGAGGATTATTTAGTTATAAAATTTATAATCAATTCAAAAATGGTTTATTTTGTCCATAAGGATGGATTGCTTCTAATGACACCTGAGTTTTATCTAAAAGATGAAACTTGGGAGCAGATTAAAGAACTAAGAGCAGATGTTGCAAGAAGAGAAGAGAAACAATTACAAAAAAGAAAACAACAAGTATAGGTTTGGGCAAGGTTGAAAATTAAGCTTGATTTCGGGGATTGATGTGTTCGAAGGAGTAGAGGATATCGTCTATATCATAAGCTTGTAAACCATCCCCCTGTTACATGTTTAGTAAGTGTATCAATTATTTAAATTACAAATAGGTTGCATGTGCAGTAGTTATTATACTTGTTGTTTCTATTATAGTTAACAGATATCATAATTACCTAGCATGAGATCCCCCATATTGTATACATACGATATGGGAGATTATTTATTTTGGAGAAGCTTTATAAGGGTTCGGCAAAGATTTGCATGCTTCGTGTAAAGTAACTGAGATTTTAACGACAATTAGTGCGTCTGTTTTATGAGGATTTACGAAGTCATACAAGGTTCGTTGTTTTTTTGCTTCTTTGCTATAAATAAAAAAATACTGTCCGTTAGAATCGAACTTGAGTGGTCCTAGTGATATCTAAGAACGAGAGGTTAGGATAAAATCTCACTTTTATTTAATGGTATTTTGAGTGTTTCAAAAATGAGGGAAAGAGTTGATATCTCTTTGGTTGGACTGCCTATGTGAATGGATACAGTTTCACCTATATAAGTACATATATTGTTTGTATGAGGTTGTCATTAAATATATATATTTATGTCATTATTAGTACATAGGCATGTGTACTTGCGAGGCAGAGGGCTTGGAACTTTAGTTATAAGTCCTTGGATGCTATGTTTATGCGGTGTCCTGTCTTGCTATGTATACATATGATAGAGCATGTAACAGCATACATACTCTTAGTTGGTCTATGTCTTGTCTACGTGTCACACCTGCAAAGAAGGGATGCAAATGGCCAGGTATTACATTATCTATATGGTTGAATGGCAAGAATGTTTCTATTGTTTAGCCATCTATTAAGCATGAGGAGCCATTGTCTTTCACGCGGTAGTACCATGATAAAGGAGTTCTTCATCTTCATGAGCAGTGTAGACATATCGAATGAAGTTACGTAGTCACTTGGCTTATAGTTGAATGTACCTGTATTATGACTTTATTGCACGTTAATATCGTAGACCTCCTTTTGTTTAACATGTTTTATTAAATAGTACTTTTTTCTTCTCTCGTACAGCTCGTATTAATGTACTTTTACTAATGCCTGTTATCTCTTCTACTTGTTTGTATGAGTTTGTCTCTAATAGCTGCAGTGCATGTGCTATCTGCTTTTTATTGTATTTCTTTGGTCGTCCTTCCTTAAAGTCTTCACGTTGCTTGGCTATGGCTTTGCCTTCTTGTGTTCTCTCAACTATTAGGTTGCGCTCCATTTCCGCCACGGCTAACAGTGTTTGTAAGAAGAAGTTACCCATCGTTGTATCTTCCATGAGCCCTACATTCAGAACATGAACTCTTACTTTCTTTTCGAATAATTCTTCTATGATTGTAATGCCTTCTTTTGTGTTACGAGCCAATCTATCTAGTTTTGTTACAACAAGAGTATCTCTAGGCTCTAATTTTAATAGCAACTCTTGGAATTGCGGTCTGTCTACGCTTGTTCCTGTGAATTTTTCAGAATAGATTTCTTCGCAACCTTCTTTTTCTAATATTTGCACTTGAGATTCAAGATCTTGCTGCAATGTACTTACTCTTGCATATCCATATTTCATATGTAAAATCCCCCTTTTTCTCCGTATGTTTATGACACTAAGTTACGACACTTTGTGACGCCTTGATATTATCACTTTTGGAAATCAGTGTCAAAACTTTTAAGTTATGATCCCCTTGTCTATTTCATTTGTTTTATAGTAGGTAAATATTTAGGGTGAATGGGGATAATTGAATGGAGATTGAAATAAAAAGGAATGGATTAATTAGGATTAAAGCTAAAATAAGTATAGGAAATAATTGTATAAATAAAATTAGTAATAAAAATAAAAATGTTATATCTTTATATAAGGAAATAAATTTTTTGGAGGTTGTTATGGATAATTGGAAACAATTATATGAAACGGTTATTAAAAAAAGGAATGATTTTACCATCTATTTTGGCCTTATATTAATTTTATTGTCCTTTTTATACGCTCGCGGATTAATTAATTTATCAGTTGCATCTTTTTTTGGGTTCTCCTTAAGTGGTATTGCTATGGTGTATTTAGACATGGTTGAACTTGCTAAAAAGGTTGCAAGCTCTATATGGTTAAGAAGGATATTTGAATTGCTTGAGGTCTTTTTGTATCTAGTTTTTATGAGTGGAATTTTAATAATTCCTAATCTTAAATTGTTACAATCGGGGAGGTTAGAGGCATATTTAACTGAGAACTCCAATGCTTTTACAATTCTGGCCTTAGCCTTTACTATATTGCTTATGGGACTTAAAAGTCAGTATGAAGGTAATAACCTATATAAAAAATTGTTAAGTAAAAATAGTGAGTAAATATATATGATTCTTGTTTCGCTTTCTATTTGTGTTATCGAAAATAAGTAATAAATAGAAGCAGAAGGTTTTTATAACCCTGATGATTTAATTGATCCTGTTAAATACTTAATGATTACCTACCATATTTACTTTCCTAGAATATGTGATAAAAACATGTTTTTTTAGCAAATTGGGAAAGTAAAGCTATCGAGTATAAAATAAATGATACATCCTCCTGGTTAATATCAAGAAAACTATATGTATGAATCTGTATTAAATTGATATTTATAATGATTGTAAATTTTTATTATAGTTCTTATAAAATGTTTCTTAGATGAAACCACACAATTTGAGTGTCCACATGATTTGGATGTAGAATTAACAACATAATACAGATGAGAGAGAGCGTTGATATGATAGTGTTCACACTGTATATATTAGCGTTTTTTAATTTGTAAAAATTAAATGAGATAAGGGGACTGTAGTATGGGAAATAGTTGTGAATACAAAAGTTTGAATATTAAGAAAAATAAGAGTGGAGAACTATTATTTTGGTGTACAAAATGCAGAGGATGGAAGGTGAAAGAAGAATTCTACAAGATAAATTATATGTGTAAAGTGTGTAGGAATAGAAAGATAGCTGAAAAACGAAAAGCTGAAAAGGAGAAAAATCTAGCAGAATTCTTGTTAAGGGAATCATGTAAGTTAGCGATTCAACGAAGTCGAAGTAAGAAGAAAAAAGGTTATGAGAATGTAAAATGTGAATGGGCTAGTTGGTGTGATATGTATGAGGATTTAAAGAATAAGAAATTATTCAAGGATGATTGGAAACATCAAACTGAAATTTACAAGGAGCGGGGAGAGAATCAAGTAGACAGACCAACAATTGATCGAATTGATCCACAAGGTAATTACTGTTTGGGGAATATTCAATGCTTAAGTTATCAAGAAAATGTATTGAAGGATAAAAATACTGTAACCAATGTTTTCTACTATGATGAAGAAGGAAGATTAACATATAAGCCATATAAAACAGTAAAACAGGCGGTCAGTGACTTAGGAGTTAATTATGAAAAGTTTAGAAGAAATAGGGATGCTAAAGTACCTGTATTTTTGGAAGGAAAGCCATTATTCATACAGAGTAGTAACTCCTAAAAAGAAGTTAAAAAATGGCCCAATACAATTAAAATAGAAAGGAATATATATAAATTGTTCGATACCATTATTCTTAAATCAACAAATATAGAGATAGATATAAATATTTTAAATCAGTACGAATATAAAGATTTTAGCTATTATGATAATAATAAGAATTTAATAACAAAAATAGAGTTTAAATTAGAGTACTTACGTATAAAGTATTATTTACAAACGAAAACACTTGCGGTAACTGCATCGGTAGCACGGGTTATAAATAAAATAAATAATCTTATCCAAGGTGTATTTGAATTAGAAACCTTTTGGAGAAATTTGGATGAATTATTATTAAATTATCTGCAAATAACTGTAGATAAAGAAGAATGGACTGTCTCTAGGCTTGATATAACGCGAGATATTGAAACAAAAAATATTGAACAAGCAATTGAGAGATTATCAAAACTCTCCTTTTCAAAATATACCAAGAATCTTTACAACGATAATGAGGGGGTTACTTTTTCTAATAAAACAAGTGCAATTGTTATTTATAATAAACAAGAACAATACATGTCAATTAAAGAAAATGAGGCTAACATTCAAGCTGCCGCTAACATACTTAGAATTGAGATTCGTCCATCTCGCTACACAATGAAGCAGTACGATTCAACGAGAAAAGCAGTGAATCTGCTTACTAAGGAATATGCAGAATATATACTAGAGAAATATCATTTCAAGGAACTTATGACTCAAATGAAGAAATACAATAGGAAGAAGAATTTCACTCCTTTATCTGTATCTAACATTAAGAATATGGAAACTGCTGCAGGATTTAATTATCTAATAAATACATATGGTGAAAAGAAAGTGAAAGAATCAATGACACTTAGTACGTTTAAAAATAGAAAGCGTTTAATAAAGAGCCTAAATCAATGACCTTTTATATTAATACAAATCATTAACGGGAGAAATTAGGGTATAAAGAGGATGTATGAAGAACCATTGTTATTATCAATTTCTGTACTATTTTCATCATTTTTTGCTGTTCTGGTTTTGGGAAGAAAGAAAAAAAGAGTATAAGAAGATAACAGCGTATATAAAAAATATCAAAATAAAAAGAAAAATACATTTCCATCATTTGATGAATGAGGTTATATATTAAACGGATTCACGCATGAAATTATTAAATTTAAGCGTTCGAAGTATTACATAATCATAAATCTGTACTCGCTATAACCCTGTTTCTAGTAATAAATACTGGAAGCGGGGTTATTTTGGTGCACTTTTTGCAGATAAGAATTAAATGGATGGATAATATATAAACCTTTTAGATACGTGTGTTCGGTGTAGCGTTTTTTATTAAAAAACGTATTTGGTTGACTTTTTTCATGATATATGCGATATTATATACAAAAATACGGTTTTTTAAAGAGTGGAGGAGAAGCATGGCTTCTATTGATAGTGATACAGAATTACTAAAAAAAATGACACACGTTTTTTCAAAAAGTTGCGTAGAAGAGTTAAATGATATTAAAGCTGTTACTGGGGGATCAACTGATAATGGAAGGAATCAAAATATTTGGGATGTAAAATACTCTCGATTGCATCAACTAGCCCTGGAGACAGGGAATACGCCTGTACATATCAAAAGAAATGCTTTATGGGAGTGTGTTACTATTTTAGAAAACAAAACAGGGGAGTTATTTTTATTTTTTAGAGATAATAACTATAAAAAAATTTTAAGGGATTTAGGTAAAAAGCCCTACCATTACTTAGATTGCGTACTTGTCAAAAATAAATGTGTAGATAATGAAGCACCGTTTTTTCAACCTGATCTTTTTGATGACACTTCATATGATGATGAGAGAGAAGAGCAGTCTAAGGAGATACTAGGGGATAGATACGATCAGGTTAATAAGATTATTGTGTTTACACTAGAAGAAGAAAAAGGAATTGCAACGGCTGCTAAAGCAATCTTGTTAACAAGCAATGGGGAAGTAATTGATGAAGTGAATTTATCTAAATATATGCCGACTAATTATTCTAATAGTGCTGCAATTAATGATGACACACCAGAAAAAACCATTGTAAAATTAAAGGCTGTAGTTAAAAATAGTAATGAAAAAATTGATGAAATTAAGCTGTCTAAAAAAGCGAAAGAGGAATCTAAATGAAGCTGATTCTTCTTTAAGCAAACTTGGAGGAATTAGCAATGCTAGATGTTAAATTCAATGGTAATCGACTAAGGGAGGCAAGGCGTTTTAGGGCAAAGTCTATTACTGATTTAGCTGATGATATAGGTGTAACAAAGCAAATGGTATCAAAATATGAAAATGATAAGGCTGTTCCTAGTTTGGAGGTATTATTCCGCATAATCAGTAATCTTAAGTTTCCAAGAGAGTTTTTCTTCGGGGAAGATACATTTGCTATGGAAACAGAGGGGACTTTTTTTAGATCTCGTCTAACTTCTACTCAAAAGGAAAAAAAACCTAGTGAGTTTACTAAAAACATGACGGTTTTAATACGAGATTTCTTGGAAAACTATATTGATTTTCCGCATTTACCAATAAAGCCAGCAATTGATAAATTCGATTCAACTGAGGCCATTGCTGAACAGGCACGAAAAGAATTTGGATTATCTGATAAACCTATTACTAACATTTTAAGAATCTTAGAAGAACATGGTTTTGTTGTTTCATTAATTTCAAATAACATGGAGAAGGTTGATGCCTTTAGTAGCCAAACAAAAATTAATGGGAACATCTATTATACTGTGGTACTTGAAGGAGAAGAATATTCTTATTATAGACAACAATTCAGTGTAGCGCATGAGTTAGGACACTGGATTTTACATTCAGAGGTACTAGATCCTCAAAGTTTAGAAAAAGAGGAATATAGAGAAATGGAAGACGAAGCTGATGAATTTGCTGCTTGTTTCATGCTACCTAGAGAAGCCTTTTCAAAAGATGTAAGCTTAGATCCATTAAACCTAGATTATTATGTTAATCTAAAGAAAAAGTGGCAAATTTCAATTGGTGCTATGGTAATGAGAGCCTTTAATTTGGGGATAATTTCAAGCGAAGATTATCAAAAGTTACAAAGACAAATAAGTTATAGAAAATGGAGAACTAATGAACCTTTAGATAATATAAAATCTATATCGAAGCCAATAGCTCTAAAGCAAGCAATTGAATTACTAGTGGAAAATAGTGTTTTTAAAGGTCATGAAATACCAAAAGAAATTTTTAAGAAATATAATGTATTACTTCCAACAGAATTCATTGAAGAAATTACTAATGTTGAGAGGGGATATCTTGAGTATCAAGAACCACAAATTGTGACATTAGTAAGAGACACAAAAATACAGCAATCTTAAAGAAAGAGATAGAAAATCAATTGAAGCGAAAAGAGTGGTTATTTTTTTGAAAGAGGTGCAGGGGAATATAAAATGATGATTCCCTGCGCCTTTTTATTCGGATTTTTGTATAATATGGAGATTAGTTTAAATTTTTATAAATACTTTATGTTCAAAGTCGATTATGTGCTTATGTTCTATTCGGAGAACCGTATCATAAATAGTAATAGTACACTCAAACGGCTACAGATGTGGCCGTTTTCTATATTTCCTAAAATAAGTATGTTTCTATTTCTAAAAAAATATGATGTAATATGAAGAGGAAAAAAGTACAAGTAGTCATAGAAGTGAGGAATTAAAGGTGAAGAAGTTTAAAAAGTTTTACTTGGAGATTACGAGTGTATGTAATCTTGCGTGCAGCTTTTGTCCGCCGACGGAAAGGCAGAAGCAGTTCATTTCTGTGGAGGATTTTGCGAAAAGATTAGACCAAATTAAACCTCACACAGACTACATTTATTTGCACGTGAAGGGTGAGCCGTTGCTTCATCCAAAAATAGATCAACTGTTAGATTTAAGCCATGAAAAAGGGTTTAAAGTTAATATTACAACGAATGGAACGTTAATTAATAAGAGAAGGCATAGATTGTTAAATAAGCCTGCGTTAAGACAAATGAATTTTTCACTACACAGTTTTGATGGACATCCAGGTTCGCAAGATAAAGAGGGTTATGTAAGAAGTATACTTTCCTTTATTAGAGAGGCGACAAGTCAATCGGATTTAATTGTTTCACTAAGGTTATGGAATTTAACTCAGGATAATAAAACGAATGCTGAAATCCAGAAAAATAGAGATTTATTATCCATCATTGAAAATGAGTTTGGTCTATCTTATCAAATCGAAGAGAAGCTTACACCAGGAAAAGGTATAAAAATTGCGGAACGTGTCTTTATTAATCAAGACTATGAATTCCAGTGGCCGGCATTACATGAAGAAGAGGATGATGGAAAAGGATTCTGTCATGGTCTTCGAAATCAAGCAGGTATTTTAGCGAACGGAACGGTTATTCCTTGTTGTTTAGATGGTGAGGGGATTATTAACCTTGGGAATATTAATAATGACTCATTTTCTAATATTATAGAAGGTGAAAGAGCAACAAACATTGTCGATGGATTTTCGAAAAGAGTTGCAGTCGAAGAGCTATGCAGAAAATGTGGATACCGTAAAAGATTTGGAAAATAAATATGAAACAAGCCCTCATAAAGCGAGGGCTTATTTTTTATTCTTGATAAGAGCGTTCTAATTCATCGATTAAGGAGCCGACGTAAGAAACAGCTTTACGGATTGCATCTGGTTTTGACATATCTACTCCAGCATGTTTCATTAATTCAAGTGGTTTCATCGTACCACCAGCGCGAAGTACATCTAACCAGCGATCAACGGCAGGTTGCCCTTCCTCTTTAATCATCTGAGCTACCGCAGTAGATGCAGTGAGGCCTGCGGAATAGGTGTAAGAATATAAGCCCATATAATAATGAGGTTGACGCATCCAAGTTAAGCCAGCGCCTTCGTCAATTTCTACAGAATTTCCCCAGAATGTCGAAAGTACATTTGTTTTTATTTCAGTTAAAGTTGTAGCTGTAAGTGCTTCTCCTTCTTCTGCTAGCGTATATACTCTTCTTTGATATTCTCCCTCAAGTAAGTGAGTAACAAAGTTATGATAATATGTGCCAAGTAGTTGCAGAATCACCCATCTACGCATTCTCTTATCGTCAGTCGTCGCTAATAAATGCTGGGCTAATAGTAATTCGTTCATCGTAGATGGTGCTTCGACAAAGTACATAGATGGACGTACATTCATAATACGTTGGTTTTTATTTGCTAAATAAAAATGACCAGCATGCCCAAATTCATGGGCTAATGTGAAGCATCCACGCATCGTATTTTGCCATGTAATTAAAATGTATGGATGAGAACCATATGGACTTGAACAAAATGCCCCTGTTGATTTCCCTACATTATCTGCAAGATCGACCCATCTCTCTTTAAATCCTTTTGCCATAATGGAACCATATTCATCGCCCAATACTTGTAAAGAGTCTTGAATGAGTTTTCCGGCTTCTTCGTATGTGATGCTTGGATTAAATTCGGGATCTAAAGGTGCATGTAAGTCGCAGAAAAGCATTTGATCGAGTCCTAATACTTTCTTTTTTAAATCTGCAAAACGGCGCATATGAGGTGCTAATTCCTTGTATATAATATCAAGTTGATTGTCATACATTTCAAGCGGAACTTTTTGAGGTTCCAAAAGCATATGAGTAACAGATTCAAATTTGCGTAAACGAGAGAGTGTTACTTGTTTTTTTACTTCAGTCGCATATGTTGTTGCCACTGTATTTTTATATCGTTTCAAGGTGGAAACAAATGATGAGTACGCTTTTCTACGTATGTCTACGCTTGGAGAAAACTCATATTTACTTTCAAATAATGCAAATGATACAGGGAGTTCGTTTCCTTGTTCGTCTTGTATGGAGGTAAAATCCATGTCGGCTAATTTAGTCATACCATAAATTTTGTATGGAGAACTATGTACTTCGCCAAGTGCAGCAAGAGCTTCTTCTGTTTCAGGAGAGAGCGTGTGCGGCCTTTTTTGTAGGATGTCTAGTAATGATTTACGGAAAGGTTCGAGTTTTGTTTCTTTAGTTAAATATTTTTCAATTGTTCCTTCGTCAAATGAGAGGATTTCATTATGGATAAAGGATAATGCAGTATGCACTTTCGTCCATAAAGCAGCAATTTTGGAAGAGTTCGCTTGAATAACTGGATTTGTACGATCAGCAGATTCTTTTAAATTTGCATAGGAGTATAGTTTTGTTAATTTCATTAAAAGCTCTTCTTCTAAAAGTAGGCAATGTAATAAGGTAGTGGGGCTAGTACGTAATTGTCCTTTAAACGCCTCAATTTTTTTTATATCGTCTGTTAATACACGTAATGCAGTTTCCCACTCTTTATCAGATTCGTATAAATCAGAGAGGTCCCATGTTAGTTCAGTAGGGACTTCTGCGCGAATATGGCGTTTCTCAATTATATTTTTCATTTGTTATATCCCCCTTATCATAAGTATCTAAAAACATGATACTAGAAAATTCAGTAAAATGAAAATATTTAACATTTCTATATATGAAAAAGAAGGACAAGCATAAAAATACTTGTCCTTCGAGTTAAATTTAAAAATTAATATACTTTATCACCGTTGAAAATAGAGTTTTTCACGACTACATAATCTACAGTACGAATTGAGTCTAATTTTGTTCCACCAGCGTAAGAGATAGAAGATTGAAGATCTTGTTCCATTTCGATTAAAGTATCTTCTAAAGAACCTTTATGCTCAACGAACATTTTCTTACCTTCAACGTTTTTCTTCTCGCCTTTTTGGAATTCAGAAGCTGAACCGAAATACTCTTTATAAAGTTTGCCGTCTTTTTCGATTGTTTCCCCTGGAGACTCTTCATGACCAGCGAATAGAGAACCGATCATAACCATAGTCGCCCCAAATCGAATAGATTTAGCTACGTCGCCGTGTGTACGAATACCACCGTCAGCGATAATTGGCTTACTTGCAGCTTTTGCACACCAGCGAAGTGCAGCTAGTTGCCAACCGCCAGTTCCAAAGCCTGTTTTAATTTTAGTAATACAAACTTTACCAGGTCCAATACCAACTTTTGTTGCGTCAGCACCAGCGTTTTCTAATTCTCTTACCGCTTCTGGAGTTCCAACGTTTCCAGCGATAACGAAGCTTTCTGGTAAATGCTTTTTAATATGTTGAATCATGTTGATTACCGCATTAGAATGTCCGTGCGCGATATCAATCGTGATGTATTCAGGTGTAAGTTGCTCAGCAGCTAATTGTTGTACGAATTCATATTCGTCCTCTTTTACACCAACGCTAATAGAAGCGATTAATCCACGTGATTGCATATCTCTAATAAATGAGATACGTTTCTCTGGTTGGAAACGATGCATGATATAGAAGTAATTGTTTTCAGCTAAATAAGTTGCGATTCTTTCATCAATAATCGTTTGCATATTAGCAGGTACGACAGGTAATTTAAATTTATGTTTACCTAAAGTGACAGTTGTATCACATTCAGAGCGGCTGTTCACAATACATTTTGCAGGAATTAATTGAATATCTTCATAGTCGAATACGTTTTCCATCATTTACACCCCTAAAATACGAATATTTTATTCAGTTTGTTTAAAAATGTTCGTCCAAATGATAATTTACATTATTTTCACTCATAAGTCAAAGGTTTTCATGATTATATTTAAAAATTAAAATTTAGCCGCCTATGTTGTAAGTTCATATAACTAAAATGTGTTTAAACATAGCATTATTTGATGTAAAATTATGTTTGGAAAAGAAAAGTTAAATAGGTAAATTTAGGAGGGCTGTTAATGAAGCGCTTAGTATATATGGATTGGTTGCGTGTATTAGCAACAATCGCAGTGGTTACAATTCACGTTTCTGCTGGTTATGCTTCTATGCTAGATGCAAATAATGTATCACGCTGGATGGCTGGTAATCTATTTGAATCGATTTCACGTGCGAGTGTGCCGATTTTTGTAATGATTAGTGGAGCCTTATTGTTAAAAGGAACGAAAGATATTTCAGTCGGGGAATTTTTACAGAAGCGTGCAAGTAAAGTAATTATACCTTTTGTAGCTTGGAGTGCTATATTTTATGCATATGGAGCATATGCAGGATATTTCCCGGCATCTTTAAAGCAAGGGATAAAGCACTTTTTAACGGATACAATTGGGGGACATTTATGGTTCTTATACATGATTGTAGGTATATATTTAATTACACCTTTACTGAAGATATTTGTGAAGAACGCTAAAAAAAGAGAGATAGAATACTTTTTAATTTTATGGCTATATGCGTCTGTTGTAGTCAATTTAGTTAAATATTATTATCCTATCAACTTTAATATTGAATTATTTTACGTTACAAATTATGTAGGGTATTTCTTACTTGGTTATTACTTATCCAATTACGATATGACGAAAAAGTGGAGAAATATTTCTTACATTGGAGGACTTGTAGGATTTATTAGTACATTCTTTATTACATATTACTATACAGTAAAAGCAAATGGACAGTTAGAGCAGTTTTGGTACGGATACTTTGCGCCAGGCGTTGTACTAATGGCGATTGGATTATTTGTATTTTTCAAATATGCTTTCCAAAAATCAGAAAGAGAATTACCATTGTTATTCCGTTTTATAAATCAAGCAAGCCTTGGAATCTATATTCTTCACTTCTTCTTATTAAATAACTTGTTGTACATGGTTTTCCCTAAGGTAAATGAGCGTGTGCATGCAATATTGGCAATACCTATTAATGTAACGATTACAATTGTTCTTAGTCTGGTAATTACGTTAGTATTGCAAAGAATACCAGTTGTGAAAAAATTGGTTCCGTAAAAATGAATACAGTATAGATAGGGCAGACTTATTATGAAGGCTGCCCTTTACTATTTTAAAATTATACTTAAATAAATTTAGGTTTAAACGAATTAAAAACAGTGGATTAATATAGTATCTTACTATAGTCTAAAGTGAGGTATGAAGAACAGAATAAGTTAAATATAAAATCAAATGAGGTTAATATATGAGTAAAAAAAGCTTTAGTAATTATGCATTAAGTAAAGAAGTAAGACGAGCACTTACTGGTTTAGGATATGAGCATCCAACAGAAGTGCAAGGAGAGGTTATTCCAGTTGCATTGCAAAAGAAGGACCTTGTTGTAAAGTCACAAACGGGAAGTGGAAAAACGGCTTCGTTCGGGATACCACTTTGTGAAATGGTAGAGTGGGAAGAGAATAAACCACAAGCACTAGTTTTAACACCAACGAGGGAACTTGCTGTTCAAGTGAAAGAAGATATTACGAATATAGGACGATTCAAAAGAATTAAAGCTGCTGCAATTTATGGTAAATCTCCATTTGCACGTCAAAAATTAGAGTTAAAACAAAAGACGCATATTGTAGTAGGGACTCCAGGACGTGTGTTGGATCATATTGAAAAAGGAACCCTTTCTTTAGAGCGATTGAAATATTTAGTGATTGATGAAGCAGATGAAATGCTAAATATGGGCTTTATCGATCAAGTAGAGGCAATTATTGATGAATTACCTACAAAAAGAATGACAATGCTATTTTCAGCAACTTTACCGAAAGATGTTGAAAGGTTATCCCGTACATATATGAATGCACCAACTCATATTGAAATTAAAGCAGCTGGGATTACAACAGATAAAATTGAACATACCCTTTTTGAAGTAAGGGAAGAAGAGAAGCTCTCACTTCTTAAGGATATAACTATGATTGAAAATCCAGACAGTTGTATTATTTTTTGTCGTACACAAGAAAACGTAGACCATGTATATAGACAGCTAAAACGAGTTAATTATCCTTGTGACAAAATACACGGTGGTATGGTACAGGAAGATCGTTTTGAAGTTATGGATGATTTTAGAAAAGGAAAGTTCCGTTATTTAGTAGCAACTGATGTAGCTGCGAGAGGAATTGATATTGATAATATTACACATGTTATTAATTACGATATTCCATTAGAAAAAGAAAGCTATGTACATCGTACAGGAAGAACGGGACGAGCTGGTAATAGTGGAAAAGCCATTACATTTATAACGCCTTATGAAAATAGATTTTTAGAAGAGATTGAGGAATATATTGGATTTGAAATTCCAAAGGAACTGGCACCTTCAAAAGAAGAAGTTATAAAAAGGAAAGCAATATTTGAAGAAAAAATATATGCTAAACCAATTATAAAGAAAGATAAAAGTGCAGACCTAAACAAAGGAATTATGAAATTGTACTTTAATGGCGGAAAGAAAAAGAAAATTAGGGCAGTAGATTTCGTTGGTACAATTGCTAAAATTCAAGGTGTTTCTGCTGATGATATAGGTATTATTACAATACAAGATAATGTTTCGTATGTTGAAATATTAAACGGAAAAGGACCACTTGTTTTAAAGGTTATGAGAAATACAACGATAAAAGGTAAACAATTAAAAGTTCATGAGGCAATTAAATAAATGAAAATATCCACTTTAAAGGTGGATATTTTTTTGGGGATTACTTATAGAGCAGACAATTTGAATGGGCTTTAACTAATACGTAATTGACGATTGTTTTTTTGTATGTTAGTATATTTATTTAATTTTTTTACCATTGAATGGAGAAATTGTTAATTCATTGAGGAGTATATTTTTATATAAGTAAATCAATTTCAATTTAATTGTTGTTGTAAGCTATAAAAAGTAAGGACGGTGTTTATTAAATGAATTTTACTCAAGATAGGTGGAGTTTAAAATGGCTTCATTTTTATTTGATTGTAGTAGTTGTTGCATCTCTGTTATTACGTTTATATTTAGCATTTCATTTAGAAGGATATGAACGAGATCAACTATTTTTTGTGGATTGGATGAATACAGTAGGTAAATATGGACTAGGTGATGTGTATGCACATGGAGATTTAGTAAACTATCCGCCATTTTTCTTAGCTCTTTTAGGTATTTATGGGGATATATTGTCGTTTTTTAATACATATGTGGAAGCTGCGGGTGTTTTAATTCGAGTCCCATCCATTGTATTTGAAGTAGTAGCTATAATTATTTTTGCTATAGTTTCTAAAAGGATGGACAATTCGATTGTGAGAGCAGCATTAGTAACATTTTTTGCATTTAGTCCAGCCGTTATAGTGGATGGAACTATTTGGGGTCAAGTAGATATGCTACATAGTATATTGATGGTTAGTTCTATTTTATTACTAATGTCTAAGCCAACTTGGTCTGGTGCTATTTACGCTATAGCGTTACTGGCTAAATTTCAATCAATCGTAATTGCGCCTGTATTTGCTATGTATTTCTTAAAAATCATTTGGGAAAAAAAAGAAGGCAAGCAATTAACCAAATTTGTAATGGGGTTCTGTATTCCTTTATTAATATTCGGTTTGTATTTCGCAGCGCATGGAACATTTATCACGATGTTAAAACAAGCATATTTGAATGCGGTAGGTACGTTCCCAACGGTAACTGTATTTGCTATGAACATTTGGTATTACGCGATTGGTACGGATCCTAATACAGTGGATACTATTCAAATTTTACCACATATTACATTGAAGACAGTTGGATTAATACTCTTGTCTATTGCAGCGGCATTAACTTGTTTATATGTCTTTTTCCATCGTCATATGAATACGGCAGTTCTATTAAAAGCAGCGACTTTTATAAGCTTTGCGTTCTTTATGTTACCTACGCAAATGCATGAGAGATATGCTTTCCCAGCATTAGTATTTGTCATCTTTTTACTGCTATATGAAATGAAGTGGACAGGAATAGCTTTAGGATTAACGGTAACAATCTTTTTAAATATAGTAATGGTTCTGTATGCGGGCTCTAATACGAACATGGGAATGTTTATCGTTACTATTAATGTTTTTATTTTCTATGCTATGTGTAAATTATTAGTAAAAGAGTATTATGATCGCTTTGGATTACTAATAAAGAAACAATAAAAATTATAATTTTAAGGGGAGGTACATTTTGCTAATATGCAGAATGTGCTTTTTTCTATTGAAAATAGAAAAATAAACATGAGAGGATACTTAGAAAATATAATTTCTAAAATACTACAATCATTCGGATAGTTGAAGTGTATTCTAATAAATATAAAACGCTACCTGCTTTTAGGTAGCGTTTTATGGTTATTAGGCTTCTTCTAAATCATCAATCAACTTCTCAGCTAAGCGCCTATACATATTACTCATCGACACAAATGATGTTAGTAATAAAAATTTCTCTAGGTTCGGATCTTCTAAAGAAGAAATCTCACTTACTTCTGAAACACGGTTATTTACGTCTTGTGTAAAGCTTTCGACGTTGTTTTCGGTAAGAGAAAGATAATCTTTATATAGCGTATTTAATTCGAATGAATCATCGCTTAATAAGGATTCATTTATATTTTCTAAGGAGCTTTTTATGTCATTAATGGAAAGGGCCCCTTTTAATTGATAAATTAAGCTAATTAAAATCATATGATCTTTTGAGTATTTTTTATTTTTGATTGGAATAAACAGTTTCCCTTTTGCGTAATTGTTAATCATTGTTTTTGTTAATACTTTTTCATCATCGGTTCTTGTTGTATCCGCATAAGTATTTTCAAATAGTTGGACAACCTGGTCTACATACAAGTCGACATTTGGAATATCCTCAAGTGTAATATTTTTTTCTAAATGTAATGCTTCAAGCAATTTGTTTATATTTTCCACGTGGAACCCCTCACTTTTATAACTTAGTGGAGCATAATGTTTAGTTTATCTCTAAATATGGTATTACGAAACAAATGAATTGTAAATGTTGACCTCTAATAATAATGTGTATATAATTACATGTAGTTATTAAAACTACATGTAATTATATGAGGGGTGTATATATGAATACTTATATAAGAGAACCGGTTAATGCTTTTACCCACTTGGGAGGAGCCGTATTATCATTTATTGCATTATTAGCTATGCTTGTAAAAGTTTCTATTAAGACGCCATCTTTTGCGGCAATTACAGCTGTTATTTTGTTTGGCATCGGAATGATGGTTCTGTATACAGCATCAGCTGTATATCATAGTGTTGTAGCCAGTGAACGTGTTATTTATTTCTTTCGGAAGCTTGATCATTCTATGATCTTTATATTGATTGCAGGTACATATGCACCATTTTGTTTAATCACATTACATTCCGCAAACGGTTTATTATTATTTTGTTTAGTGTATGCAACGGCCATTTGTGGTATTGTTTTTAAAATGTTTTGGTTTAGTTGTCCGAGATGGTTATCAACAGCAATTTATATTACAATGGGCTGGTTAATTGTTCTGTTCTTTGCACCGTTAGCTGCTAACTTAAGTGCAGGAGGTATCGTGCTGCTAGTACTTGGAGGCATTCTTTATACGATTGGTGGATTTATTTATGGAACAAAGCCAAAATGGTTAGAGTTTAAACATATGGGGCATCATGAAATTTTTCACGTGTTCGTGTTATTGGGAAGCCTTGCCCACTTTTTAAGTGTATATTGTTACGTAATTTAATTAAAAAATGCCACATGATTTTAGTTATGTGGCATTTTTTAATTGTTTAAGTGGACTCCTGTATAGAATAAAATGTATGTTTCTGTGTTCACATAATAAACATATAACAAGGGATACATGGTATAATTTGGTTAATTCATATTAAAGATGATATGGGGGACTAAAATTATGGCAGTACTTGTAACAGGTGGAGCAGGATATATTGGTAGTCATACATGCGTAGAATTACTGAATAATGATTATGAAATTATTGTAGTAGATAATTTGTCAAACAGCTCAGTAGAGTCTATCAATCGAGTGAAAGAGTTAACAGGAAAACAATTTAAGTTTTATAAAGAGGATCTTGTGAATTACGAGGCATTGAATAAAATTTTTGAGGAAAATACAATTGAAGCTGTCATTCACTTTGCAGGTTTAAAAGCTGTGGGGGAATCGGTGGCAAAGCCATTAATGTATTATCATAATAATATTATTAGCACATTAGTATTATGTGAAGTGATGCAAAAACGTAATGTGAAGAAGATGATTTTTAGTTCATCTGCAACGGTATATGGCATTCCAGAAACATCACCAATTACGGAAGAATTTCCATTAAGTGCAACAAATCCATATGGTCAAACGAAATTAATGATTGAACAGATGATGCGTGATGTAGCATTTGCAGATGAGGAATGGAGTATTGCACTACTTCGCTATTTCAATCCATTTGGTGCACATGAAAGTGGGCGTATTGGAGAAAATCCAAATGGAATTCCAAATAACTTAATGCCATATGTAACACAAGTAGCGGTAGGGAAATTAAAAGAATTAAGTGTATTTGGAAATGACTACCCAACGAAAGATGGAACGGGCGTCCGTGATTACATTCATGTTGTAGACTTAGCACAAGGTCACGTAAAAGCGCTAGAGAAAGTACTGAATACAACAGGAGTAGATGCTTATAATCTGGGCACAGGTACGGGGTATAGTGTAATAGAGATGATTGAAGCATTTGAAAAGGTTTCATGCAAAAAAGTTCCTTATAAAATTACGGAGCGTCGTCCTGGTGATGTGGCAGTATGTTTTGCGGATGCGTCGAAAGCGAAGCGTGAATTAGGCTGGGAAGCAAAACGTGGATTAGAAGAGATGTGTGCAGATTCTTGGAGATGGCAATCAAATAATAAAAATGGCTATTTAGAAGTTTAATATATAGATAAAAAAATGACCTTTGCATAAGCAAAAGGTCATTTTTTTATCTATTTCTCGTTAAGTTTATTAGCTAATTTGGTAAAAAAAGTTCGCTGCTTTATAGGAATATTTGACTGACAAAATGTATAATAATCAATATCTTTAATGTAAGTAAAGAGTCTAGAAATACCATATAGGAATGTAATAGAGGATCCAACTGCAAAACTAATGCCGTAACCATTGAATCCGAATGGAAGCAAGAGAAGGCTTAATAACAGGTTTGCAAAAAAGAAAATAGCTGATGTTCGAAATGCCCCTTTACGATCCTCAAAGTATAGGAGTAGTAACGTAATAACGAGCACCATTCCATTTGCATAAGCACCAACTATAGTTAGTTGCAGAATAGAGTAATTAAGTGTTGTGTTTCCAGACTGTGAACTAAAAATCCATATTATAAAAATAATAAGTAAAGAAAAAATACCTTGATTACGAAGTATACGTTCCATTTCCTGCTTTAAGACAAAGTTCATGGAATCTTTCAATTGTAAAAGCGTATTTAATGTTCCGCCATTATTTACCGAACCGAAGAACTTTTTATATCTTTCATAAAATCTGGTTTCAATGGATACTACAAAGAAAATATAGGTTGGAATAATACTTAAATACGCCCAGAAAACAGAAGTATCATAAATTTGATGATAAATAAAGGTATCTTCAATATTTCCTCGCCCTTCTCCAAACCAAATAACAAAATTACATACCCAAATACCCACATTGTAAAATAGGCTTGACCAAAATAACTCTGGATATTTATCTAAATAAGAAAGAAAGGTAAATTGTTCAGTAGCATCACTATTTGGAAACATTCGTACAATAACGATACTTAACCATACTAGTGTAATGAAAGTACCGAGTGTAAAAGAAATTAAAAGCAATAGGGCAGAGCCATGTTCTAGCCCAAGTGTAGGATGCCAGTAAGCTATTAGTGCAATTCCGGATAGAGAAAAAATGGAGCCGATTAAAAATGCAAGGGCAATTGATTGATAATCTTTAGCTGCTGTTAAATAAATGGACTGAATCCAAATGATATTTAAAGCTAAAAATAAAAATAGCATCACGATTTTATAATACAAGGCCAATGGTGTAAAAAATGCAAACAAAAGCCATAACATAATAGCTAAAAAAAGTGTGATTTTCGTCATTCCTAAAAATGAAGAAAATACTTTATCAGCTTTTTGTTCGTATAAAAGGTCAGCTACATATCTAGTTACAATGAGCTGCAATGCCCCGTATATAATTTGAGAAAAAATAAAGCAATATGAAATTGAAATAGTGAAAAGGCGCTGTTCTTCAATTGAAATAGAATGAAATAAACTTAAAATGTATCGAATAGCTGTTACTGCTAAAATAACGACTAACCAAGGACCAGCTGTAACAAATAAAGAAAATCCATAAGCTTTTACCCTTGAAGAATAGTAGTCTTCTTGAAATAATTTTTGTAATCGAAATCCTATGCCTGCCATGTTTTTGCACCCCTTTCTGAATAAAGCTTACGATAACTATCAACAACACCTGCTAATTGATAATATGCTTCAATACGATTACGCCCATTGTTTCCGAATTGATGAATGGATTCAGGGTGACGATAATACCATTCTAAGTGAGTGGCAACTTGTTCAGGAGATACAGGTGGTACAACAAAGCCACATTGGCCGTAAGGGTCTTCATCTTGTCCATAAATTAATTCTTTACAAGAACCAACATCTGTAACAACCCATGGTAATCCGGATGCCATTCCTTCTAACATAGCTAGTGGTTGTCCTTCAGATATACTAGTTAATACGAGAATATCCGTTTGTTTTAAGTAATCTTTAATATTTACTCTACCAGTCATTATTACATGCTCTTTTAATCCAAGTTGCTGAATTAAATCACGACATTCTTGAGCATACTCAGGTTCTTCTGTATCAGGACCTAATAAGTAGAATATAAATGGAATATCTTTTTCTAATAATAATTTAGCTGCATAAATCATTGTTTTTACATCTTTAATTGGGACAACTCGTATAATAGCAGAAATAATGAGTTTATCCGAATTATATTTTGGTTTACGTAGCCCTTTATAGTCAGATAAAGTAACGCCATTTGGAACAATTTTTAGTTTATGGGCCGGAGCGCCTAAGTCTTTTTGATATGCACTATTCCGGCCGAATAACGTAATTACATCTGTAGCTTGTTCATATGCTTGGTGAGATAAATGGTGGAAGAAAGAAACCCACCTTTTTTTGTATTCAATTGGTATCCACGTTGATTGGAGTATTTCCTCCTCACGTTCCCGCGAATAAATACCATGCTCTGTTAGAATAAATGGTATGTCAGACTTGGCACTAATTGCAGCCCCAAGGAGCCCACCATAACCTGTAGATACAGAATGAATAAGATCTAATTCAGGAAAATCAATTTGTAAAATTTGAATGATTGGTGTGAACATAGATCTCCACATCCAAAAGTAATTTAAGAAAGAACCACTACTTTCTTCATACAAATAACTTTTTTTCACTATTTCATAAAACTCACGACTTTCGAAGAAGGAATGCAGTGTTCCTAGCTTTTGCTTGTTTCCTAATATTTGTAATGCTGTTGTGTCGTTAGCTTGGAATGTAAACCATTTTTGGAGTGTTTGTACTTCATCGGTAGTTAAATTGGTTTTTACATGTTTTGAGTCACTTTCTAGTTGTAAGGGAATCATAATGATATCTTTTACATTACTAGGAATTTCATATTGATATTCCTCTTCTGTTTTTACTTGCGGTACGATCGCAAAAATGGTGAATTCATGTTCTTTAAATTGCTGGATAATCATTTGTACCCAGCTTGCTACTCCGCCACTGACAAAAGGATAACTTCCTTCAACGACTAAACCTATTCTCATCTGCTATGCTCCTTTAATTGGAATTGTAGCGTTGGCTTTTTTCAATATAACGCTATAAATTTGTGAATCTAGTTTTGTAACTGTACCGTATGGGAATGAACCGGTTTTCAATTTCTTTCCTTCTTCTACACGTATAATTGTTGCAGTATGGTTTGGTAACCCTTTATATGCAATATGAACAGCATCATCTTCATAAGAAACAGCTAAATCACCAGTTTGATAAATTTTCATGGAAGTAGTTGCTTCGCTTTGAGTCATACTTTTTATATAAGGATATCTTTCGCGTATTTCTTTAATTGTCGTTTTATAAGCTTTAAATAATTCTTCCCATGTTAGATTACCCGAGCGTTTTTCGTCAAGGATATCATCTGGATGGACGAAATGTGAGATAACCCCTAAATTTGCGGTAACATCAGCTAAAATAAATTGTTCTTCATCTGGGATAGCATAGCCACTCGTAATACGCGGGAAGTGATAAATGTTTTTGTTGTGTTCATCTGGTCCAAATTCTTGAATTAAACTGCCGTTACTTTTACTTCCCACATATAGAGAAGCAACTGTTTCCATAGTTGGAACCGCGTCGTTTAATGCACTTAATCCAGTTGTATTTATAATATTGGATGGTGGTACATAGGTTTTTAGTTTTTCGTTTGGAAAGAAGTTATACACGAGTTTTTGTAGAGCATCTAAGGAGCTCTCCATATCCTCTTTTGAATTCCATGGAACATATTCAAGTGCTTTATCTACTGGGTCTGGTGGTAATAATAAAGGTTGATGGTTATAGCCATGAATACCGATTTCTCCACCGTGACTTAATAATTCTCTCCCAAATAATAAATATGTATTTCTATTTTTACCTGTGAAATCTTCAAAAGGTGGCGTTACTTTATTTTGGTATGTCCCAATTGCAACACCCGTATATTTAATATCAAGTTCTTCAGAGATATCCTTCATATTTTTCCACCAATGTTTTTTATAAAATTCTTCAACAGAAATTTTTTCTGTTGTTAAGTTTTTTAGTTCTCCACTTGGAATTGGAGATGGGAAGTCATCAATATACATAATCTCCGCTCCAAGTTGTGCTGTAGCGAAAGTCGGAAAAATAGTACCCAGTGATTGAACGAACATACCTCTACCTAATTTATCGTTCAATGCTGTTGTATTCCAATATAAAACTTTTCCTTCACCGTAGTCATTGGTCCAAAGGATGGGAGTATCTTCTGCCGTAATCCAAGTATTAGTTGTATTCTCATCTAGCGTAATACTCATTGAGCTATGAGTAAACAATGGAGAAGAACTTGAGAGATCAGGGTAACCAGGGAATAAAACTTGTTCAAAATTTAATCCCTTTGCATCTGTGAATCCCTTTTTTTGGTTAATGCCAAATAGGGGGTTCCAGGAAGGATCTGAATCGAGCCGATTGGCAATAATAAGTTTTCCACCCAACTGTACAAAATTTTGGATATCGGCTTGTGGTAGTTGTGTCATTCCTTCACCTGTAATAATGATTCCTGTATAAGGAGAGGGAGTAAGTGTCTTAATTTCATTAGCTGTAATGTCTTTATAATGTAGGTGGGCATAGTCCATTGCCTTTTTTGTATGAAACGTAACTTGTTCCCCTAATTTATTATCCGTCGTTAAAACGTAGAATTGCATTTCTTGGCCATTTGGATTTACATTTTTCGCCGTTACTGTTTTAACGGCAGTTGTTTCCTTAGTTTTAGGAACAGAAAAAATTCTATAAAAATTATCTGTTCGATATATTAAGATAGATATAATTAGGAGAAGTAAAGTAATACTGATAATCCCAATATATATATTAATGCTCTTCTTCAATGTGTATGCCTCCAAACTGCTCTACAAATAACTGATACTTACGTGGTAGAATATGAACTTTTTTTGTAAATGTTAGATTATCAATTAATTTGTAAAGTTTGTCCCATAATTGTTGTTCGTAGTATAGTTCCAGTAATCCGACATAACCGTAATATGATTCAGGATTAAGGTGGATAAGGTGTGAAAATTGTTCTTCGGATTCTACATATTGTTTTTTGTATAGAAGTAGATTTCCAAGTTGGAAAGAGTAGAGCAATTCGTTAGGGAAAAATTCTATACTTTTTATAATGAAACTCATAAATTCATTAATTATATTTTCTTTTTGTTGATTAGAAAGTAGGCCACTTTCTATATACCTTAAGTAATTAGAAACCAATTCTTCTGCAATTTCGTTTTGGGGATGCTGCAGAAATTGTTTATTTAAGTATCCAATCTGTTTTTCATAACGTTCATTTAGTAAATTAATCGTAGTCGCAGCATAATGTACAGTTTCAGGATCTTTATGATGAATTGCTTCTTTCAATAATCCACCTTCATTAGAAATGGTAGAAGAACTTAATTGTACAATTAGTTGTTTATGTAACTCCGGTTTATCAATTTCTAATCCAGAGGAAAATGAAATAAGGTCCATATCTTGTTTAGCTGATTCCAAAATATCTTCATAATTATCAACTTGAAAGGAAACATAATCAGAATACTGTTGTAACCACTCTGTTTTGGAACGTTTTATATTAAGTAATAACATGATTACTGATACAATAAGCCCAAGAAGTGGAAACAGAAGAGAGACAATTAAGCAAAACTCAATAATTCCTTTTTTATTTTCTGTAATTAAACCTTTCGTAAATCGAAATAAGAGAAAAATTAAAATAGCATATATAATATAAAGAAGGAGGAAAATCATTAGAATATCACTCCTTCAGCAGTGAGCGCATTTTGTATACGGGTTTTAACTTGTAATAAAAACTTTTCTTCGGTACCAGGTAATAAAATCATGATTTTTTGATGGGTTGTGCTATAACTGAAGATATCGATATCACGTAAATGTGCTTTTAAGATTGAATTTATTACTTGTAAAGAATCTTGTGATGCATGGAACTCAAAATAGGAATATGGATATGATAATGTTTCGTAACGTTTTTGTTCGATTTTTAATAAATGTTCAAATTCGTCTTCATAGTAAATACTTGTTTTAGGGAATGTACGCTCTTCTTGACTAGATATCCAAATATTAGAAGCGTTTTGTAAACGGTCGCCCATCCAGCGTAAATACCATGTGAAAAGTTCGAATTGTTCAGAAGTGATTTTGGAGAATTCTATTTCATCTAAAATAATGATGTATTGTACATTATCTTGGAATAAGACAGGACCAACTAAAAGTGGTGCGTCTTGAGAATCTCCTTCTGTACGGAAAAACGGTCGATTATGAGCTAACGCATTTTTGATGACTGATGAAGAGTTCTTAACAAAAATTGATTGAGGTAAAGTGTTTTCACCAGTTTCAAATCTTAATTTAATGCGAAGAGACTGTTTATTGTTATCTATGTGATAGATACCAATTTTTTTCGCACCAAAATATGTTTTTAATACATTCATTCCTTCGTCTAATACAATTTCAGGATGTGTATGATTTAAGGCTTTGAACATATGGTACATTTTAGATAAGTGATTGTTTGATTCAAGCACACGGGAACGAAGTGTAATACGTGTTTCATCCAATTGTTTAATAACATATTTTAGCTCTTTATTTTCAGATTTGAGTTCAGTATTTACCATATGTATATCTTCATAACGTTCTTTTTGTGAAGTACTCATTAATCCGCAATATAAACTAATCACAAGCAAGAAAATCCAACTTATCCAATCATCTGATGAATAAAAGTAAAGTAGTACATCATCGCCTTTATATATACCCCTTATAAAAATATAAATTATTGATTCTAGAAATGTGAAAAGTGCGATCGATATACCGTATCGGCTAGAAATAATTAATGTAATAAATAAAAGTATGAAATATTCATGTGTAGATGTAAAAAAATCGGTTAATATTGAGAGAACAAATAGAGCAATAAAGAGAATAGTAGGTTCAATTAATTTCATAAATAAATTGGATTGCTTATAGTGCATAAATAGACCCCTTCTTTCATTTACCAATTTAGCTCCGAGGAATAATACATGAAGTAAAATAAACAGGTATTTTAAAATATATATTTTCTGCAGAATACAAATTATTTTATCAATAGGGATATAGTAAATTCAAGAGAAATAAATTCTAAATTTTGTTAATTCATGTTGCTTTTGAGAAATTTCTATAAAATAGAGATATTTCACTAAATTTTCAAGGTATAAAAAGTGAAAAGATTACTATAGTAGTATAGGAGGTAATACAATTATGAGTTGGAAACGTTCCATCTGTTTTTTTTCTATATTTTCTTTTATTTTTTCTTCAAATACAGCAGCGCAAGTAAATGCTGTGAATCCAGTTTTGAAAAATGTAAAAAGCTATAAAATTTATTATGGCGAAGCAAATGAGCAAGTAATTAAAAGACTTTCGAAGTATGACATGGTTATTATCGAGCCTTATGCATTTACAAGGGAGCAAGTTCAACAATTAAAAAAATCAGGAACTGTGGTTCTCGGCTATGTTAGTGTTTTAGAATTAGAAGTTTGGCATAAATCACAAGTAATGGAGTCAGATTATTATTATAGAGACAGCGAAAAAATGAAAATTGAAAAGTGGGATACATATATTATGAATTTAGCTGACAATCATTACCGGAGTATTATCATTAACAAAGTAAAACAGCAAATTGTTGGGAAAGGTATAGATGGGGTATTTTTAGACACTGTTGGTGATATTGATGATTATTTTTATGATCAGGCAGCCTTACAAGAAAAGTTTAGATTGGCTTATGTAAATTTATTAAAGGAAATTAAAAGTGTTGATTCTAATTTATTACTTGTACAGAATTGGGGATTTGAAACGATTAAAAGCGCAGCTTTAAATTTTATTCATGGTGTACTATGGGAAGATTTTAATAAACAAGTTATTGCAGAAGATCAATGGAGCCAAGGTTGGATGCGTTATTTTAAAAAACAGGGCAATAAAATTGTAACGTTTACTGTAACTCCAGATGATATATCAAAAAAATATAGTACTATAAATGGATTTATTCCTACAATAAATCCAAATGACATTTATAATAATTAAAATAGTACTGAATATGTCCCCTGAGATCAATAATACTCTTTTTTCTAGAGTAGGAAAAAGAGTATTATTGATTTAGCAGTTATCAGATTTACTATGGATGATAATATGGACGCGTAATATTTTCATTAATTTTAACAAGTTGTTTATGATACACAGTATTACCTTCTTGGCTTGTATAAGGTGGTAAGCTTCGTCCGAAACAATTTGCAATAATATTGGAGTGAGGAGGATAAGAAATACGAATTTCATACAAATTAATAGCTTCATCTAAATTTATAATGTTTATTACTGCTGAAACTGTTGCAGGCTCTCTTGCTAATACACCTGTTGAAAGAATAACAGATTGATGTGGATAATGAAGAGGTATAAATATCAGAACTTTCTAATTTAATATGATTGTACAATATTCTATGTAAATCATTAATAGAGTAAGATAGGGAGAATGCATTATTCTATCAATTTTTTATAGAGATAAAAAATGTAATATTGAATAATATTCCAATACTTGTATCATTGTTAAAGTACGTTTATAATCAAATAATCTTATTAGCCTTTTGATTGAATTACGTATTATTGAAAGCGTTTTTATTATGTGGTACATTTCGATTGACATCATTACTGTATGACATGTATGACACGGTTTTTTTATTGTTTTTTAAGGTAGGAAGTCTGACTTGTTTACAAAAAAACTTTGTATGTAGTTGTAAGTAAGAAGGAGAATAAGGAATAATATAACTTTTATAAGACGGGGAGGGTACAGTGTGAAAATGTAAGGTTTTCACATGAGGATATATGGGTTACGTAGGATTATTACTTTCGGGTGCAGCTTTATTTTTAAATAGTCTTGTTATATTAGGAAAAGCAGAGATGAAAAGTGCGGGTGTTTTTAATTTATTTGTGGGTGCACTACAAATTATTATTCCGTTCTATTTGATCATGATTTCTGACCAAAGCAATTGGACAGTGTATTCATATGCAGCTACTTTCTTATTTGGATTAACCTATTTATATGTAGGTGTTACCTTTATAAAAGGAATGGATAGTAGTGGTCTAGGATGGTTTTGTATGTGGGTAGCAATTATTGCTTTATTCTATATGGTTGTTTCATTTGTTCAATTCCACGATGTTGTTAATGCGTTAACATGGTTTATGTGGGCATTACTTTGGTATTTATTCTTTGTATTAAATACACAAAAGAAGAATATCAATCAATATCTTGGAAGAATTGCCTTCGTACAATCATGGGTAACATTGACGTTGCCTTCACTCTTTTATTTTATGGGAGTATGGGGAGAGGGATTCGTATATGAACTATGGGTTTATGTATCCGTAATTTCTATTTTATACTTCTGTTATTGTATTTATAAATATCGAGTACGTTAATATATTTTCTGTAGAAAAGCATGGAATCGTTAAACGAATTCCATGCTTTTTATATATTAGCATTTATAATAGAGAGGTAGTATTTTACAATTTATCAAAATGGGGATGATGAATTTGAAAAAAGTATTGGTGCTAGGGGGAACAAGATTTTTTGGTAAACATTTAGTAGAAGTGCTTTTGCAAGAGGGACACGATGTAACGATTGCGACGAGAGGGATTACAGAAGATCCTTTTGGACGTGCAGTAAAAAGGCTGATTGTCGATAGAGAAGATGAAAAACAACTAGCAGAGCGTCTAGAAGATAAAAGTTATGATATCGTATACGATAATTTATGTTATAGCTCGAATGCAGCGAAGGTAATATGTGAAGTGTTACGAGGAAAAACGAAGAAATACGTTATGACATCTTCAATGGCTGTTTACGAGCCAGCAATAGGCTTGTTAGAAGAGAACTTTAATCCGTATGAGTATGCCGTTACGTATGGGGATAGGAAGAATTTTAATTATGGTGAAGGCAAGCGATTAGCTGAAGCTACTGTATTTCAACAAGCAACATTCCCAGTTGTTGCAGTGCGTTTTCCAGTTGTTATTGGAGAAAACGATTATACGAAAAGGTTACAATTTTACGTTGAACATATTGTGAAGCAAGGGCCTATCGTGGTGAATCATTTAGATGGAGAGTTGTCGTTTATACATGAAGAAGAAGCAGGCCAATTTTTAGCTTGGTGCGGGGTGGAAAGTATAGAAGGGCCAATCAATGCTTGTAGTAATGGAGTAGTTTCTACTAGAGAAATCATTCATTTCATAGAAGAAAATACGGGAATAAAAGCACTCGTTCAAGAAGTAGGAGATAATGTAGCGCCTTACAATGAGGTAATTAATTGTACATTACACAATGGAAAAGCTAGTGAATTAGGATTCCCGTTCCGAGAGTTGAAAATAGACATAGAACAAGTATTATGTTATTACATACATACAATGAAATAATCATAAATCCCCCGGTGGCAATCCGGGGGATTCTGGAGGATTTCGACAATACTAATTTTACATTACCAAATTTACCTTATACGCACGACTAATGTTTTTGTGATTGAATTGCTTGTAAATACTTTTCGTTTACCCGGTCCCAGTTCACTGTATGCCACCAATTGGTAACAAATTCTGGACGCCGATTTTGATACTTTAAATAATAGGCGTGTTCCCATACATCGATAACGAGTAATGGAATTTTACCTTCTTGCAAAGGTGTATCTTGATTGGGTGTACTCATAACGGAAAGTTCCTCACCGTCCATAACAAGCCATCCATAGCCACTTCCAAAACGACTAATAGCTGCTTTGGAAAGTTGATCTTTTAAGTTGTCAAAGGTATTGAAATAATAATCAATTACTTTTGCAACGTCTCCATTAGGCTCACCGCCACCTCGCGGGCTCATTACTTCCCAAAAAAGACTATGACAATAGTGACCACCGCCGTTATTTCTGACAGCTGTAGCAATTTCCTTTGGTAAAATGTCTAAATTACATAGTAACTCTTCTAAAGACTTATTATGTAATTCCGTATAGTTTTCTAAAGCGGCATTCAAGTTATTTACGTATGTCGCATGATGTTTTCCGTGATGAATAGAAAGTGTGTCGCTATCGATATATGGCTCTAGTTCATCATAGTCATATGAAAGCTTTGGCAATTGAAATGAAGACATAACATTACCTCCTTTCTCTTTAAAAAGTTGGTCTAGGTAAAAATAATTTACCTGAGTCAAAAATACACCTATTTTTTATGCAAGTCAATAGTAATGTCTTTAATTTTCTGAAAAATATTACAATAAAAGTAACACTTCGACTTTCATTTGTGACTCTTATTCTTTTTGCTTATACTGTAAAGTAGAACGTTTTGTTGAAATAGAAGGAGATCGTTTATGAGTAAAACGAAACAATTAATAGAGGAAGCGAGTCAGTTTATTACGATTTGCTATAAAGAGCTTAATAAAGAGCAATTCATAGAAGAGCGTGTGAAAGAAATTCAAGTTGAGATAGAGAAGACGGGGACGTATGAGCATACATTTGAAGAACTTGTTCATGGATCGCGAATGGCATGGCGCAATAGTAATCGATGTATCGGAAGATTATTTTGGAGTAAGATGCACATATTAGATGCACGTGAAGTAAATGATGAGGAAGGTGTATACAATGCATTAATGCATCATATTAAATATGCAACGAACGATGGGAAAGTGAAACCGACAATTACAATTTTTAAGCAATATCAAGGTGAAGAAAATAATATACGAATTTATAATCACCAGTTGATTCGATATGCAGGATATAAAACAGAAATGGGAGTGATCGGTGACTCTCATTCCGCTGCGTTCACGGATTTTTGTCAGGAACTTGGCTGGCAAGGAGAAGGTACGAATTTCGATGTATTGCCACTTGTTTTTTCTGTCGATGGAAAAGAACCTGTATATAAAGAAATTCCTAAAAAAGAAGTGAAAGAGGTACCGATTGAACATCCAGAGTACCCAATCTCATCTTTAGGAGCAAAATGGTATGGGGTTCCAATGATTTCAGATATGCGCTTAGAAATTGGCGGTATTTCCTATACAGCGGCTCCGTTCAATGGATGGTATATGGGGACGGAGATTGGGGCTCGTAACTTAGCGGATCATGATCGTTATAATTTACTGCCGGCTGTTGCGGAGATGATGGAGTTAGATACATCTAGAAACGGTACGTTATGGAAAGACAAGGCACTAATTGAGTTGAATATTGCTGTATTATATTCCTTCAAAAAACAAGGAGTTAGTATTGTAGATCATCATACAGCTGCACAACAATTTCAACAATTTGAGAAGCAAGAAGCATCATGTGGACGGGTTGTCACTGGCAATTGGGTGTGGCTCATTCCACCGTTGTCGCCAGCTACCACTCATATTTATCATAAACCGTATCCGAATGAAATTTTGAAGCCGAATTTCTTTCATAAATGATATTTAGTATAGTTTTTTTATGCAAAATATAATTTTTTTTAATTACTGTTACGTAGCAAATGGAAGCCTTTACTATCGGTTATTTTTGGAAGGGGCTTTTTGAACCAAGGAGTTCCTTATGTTATAATCAAATTTCTGTTTCGAAGACCTTATAGAAATATAAGGTCTTTTGTTTTGCTTTTTTATGTAATAGGAATAGAAATTTTCTTTTAAATAAGGGATTTAGCATATTTTTAGGGACAACATAAGTGTGTAGAAAATCGATGAATTATTATGCTTATATAATCATTATGTTTTGGGTGTAAACAATAAAACATAATAAAGTTGTTTTTTTAGATTGCTGAGGAAGGAGGAAGTGTAAATGAGAATGAAGAGTCGAAAAACAGATTGGCCTGTATTTCTTATTAGTGGTGGCTCACTTTTATTATTTGTAATTGCAGTTATTTTAAATAAAAGTTACGTAGAGGGAGTCATTAATAGCAGTTTTGCGGCTTCAATTAAATATTTTGGTGCCTTTTGGCAGGTTTTATTAATTGGTACATTTGTTGTTGCAATGTGTATGGCGTTTTCGAAATATGGGAGAGTTAAACTTGGGGGGCTAGAAAAACCTGAGATTAGTACGACAAAGTGGCTCGCTATTATTATGTCTACATTACTTGCCGGAGGTGGCGTTTTTTGGGCAGCTGCAGAGCCGATGTACCACTTGATGACGGTGCCACCAATACATGAAGGTATATCTGCTGGAACGCAAGAAGCAGTCATGCCTGCTTTAGCACAAAGTTATATGCATTGGGGTTTCCTTGCTTGGACGATTTTAGGAACAATTAGTGCGGTAGTTATGATGTATGGACATTATCATAAAGGTATGCCGTTAAAACCTCGAACGCTTTTATATCCCATCTTTGGGGAGAAATTGCGAAAGAGTTGGCTTGGAACAACGATCGATGTGTTTGCAATTATTGCGGTAGCTGCAGGGACAATTGGTCCAATTGGATTTTTAGGACTACAAGCAAGTTATGGATTACAAGCATTGTTTGACATTCCTGATGTGTTTACTACTCAATTAGCCATTATTGTTTGTGTAGTAGCTGTTTCTACTATATCTGCGGTAACAGGAATTGATAAAGGGATTCAAATTATAAGTGACTTAAATGTTAGGTTAGCAGTTTTATTAATGGTATTCGTATTACTGTTTGGACCAGGTGGATTTATTATCGATTCATTTGTTTCTTCGTTTGGCTTTTATATAAATGAATTTATTCCAATGAGCACATATCGTGGGGATACAGGTTGGTTAGGATCGTGGACAATCTTTTTCTGGGGATGGTTTATTGGATACGGACCGATGATGGCAATTTTAGTGAGCCGTATTTCAAGAGGAAGAACAATCCGAGAAATCATCGTTGCAATTGGAATTATTGCACCTATTATTACAACGTTTTGGTTTACTATACTAGGGGGATCAGGTGTGTTTTATGAGTTAATGAATCCTGGTTCTATCTCGACCGCATTAAGTGAATCTGGTATGCCAGCGGCTATGATTGCAATTACAGAGCAACTACCACTATCTAATATTATTGGACCTGCATTTCTTTTATTAACAATTTTATTTGTAGTGACAACAGGAGATTCAATGGCTTATTCGATTTCAATGGCAGTGACTGGAGATGGAGATCCTAGAATTAGCTTGCGAGTGTTTTGGTCGCTTATTATGGGCGCAGTTGCAGCGATTCTTTTATACATGGGTGAGGGAAGTATTAACGCCTTACAATCATTCATCGTAGTAACAGCTGTCCCAGTATCCATTCTGTTATTCCCAATGCTATGGCTAGCGCCTAAAGTTGCAGGGGAATTAGCATTAAAACAAGGTATTGTAAAAGAAGAAGAGAAAACTTCCTTCTTGTTCCAAAAAGCTAGTAAATCAAAATAAAGAATTGTATTTATATAAAAAGAGGAAGCATTTCATTTGAGATGCTTCCTCTTTACTATTTATTTAACTACTTTTCTCGAAGGGGATAGTACTCTGTACAATTTCAATCTATTCTAATACTTTATCTTTCGTTTCTGGGACACATAATAGCATTGTAACTAAACCGATTGGATAGATAATGAAGATGAGAGACAACGCTCCCATTAAGTTACCACCTGTAGCAAGTAATCCGATAATAACAGGTCCAAATCCAGCTAAACCACGTCCTGTACCGAAAATAAAGTTCTCTGCTGTCGATCGAGCTTCAGCAGGATAGTTTTCAGCTAAAACTGCTCCGAATCCTCCCATCATGCCATTTGCAAAGAATCCAAGCAATGCACTTCCCCATAACAATAAGGTTGAGTCTGTGAATAAGAAGAAGTAAATGAGACAGTATATAGTACCACCGACATAATAGATTGTAAAAGTTTTACGGCGACCAATTTTATCGGCTAGAATGCCAAAAGTTGCAATTCCAATTAGCATGCCGATCGTAGAGATGAACATCCAACCGCTCGCTTTTGCTAATGTGTAGTTATATTTATTCGCTAAAATAGTTGGCATCCACGTAAAAATTCCATAATATCCGAAGTTCTGGATAAATGACATAATAATAAGACCAATGGTTGTTATCGTTACTTTTTTATTGGCGAATAACTTTCGAAGTGGGAACTTTTTCATTTGCTTTAGTTGTTCTGCCTCAGTAGTTGTTAAATTACCTTCAGCTTCTTTTTGTAACAACTCTTTTTTGTATCGTTGTTTTTGTTCCCATATTTTCGGTTCACTTAAACTTTTGCGTACATAGACAGCTAGTAGAGCGGGAATGAGTCCAAATAAGAAAACAGCTCTCCATCCGAAATGCGGGACGATAAATGCTGGAAGGAGTGAAGCGACTAGTACGCCAAATTGCCATCCCAGTGCAACAACGGATGTCGCCTTAGCGCGCATTTCTTTAGACCATGTTTCAGTTACGATGGCCATCCCAATCCCGAATTCACCACCAACTCCCATTCCAACTAAAAAGCGAAGAATTAATAATTGCCAATAATCTGTTGCGAAATAAATAAGTGCTGTTGCTAGTGAGAATAGTAAGATTGTGAAGGCCATCGTACGGATACGCCCAAATAAATCAGCAATAAATCCAAATAAATAAGACCCAATTAGCATTCCTATTGTGGTAGCTAATGTTAAGTTTCCACCTTCAACAGGGCTTAAATGAAATTCTTTTAAAATGTAGACGAGCACGAAAGATAAGAGCAACATATCTAAACCTTCTGCTGCATACCCTAGCGCAGAACCAAACAATGTTTTATATCTTTTCTCTTTCGTCTCCTCTGTTGTTGATTGTACATCAGTAGTGACGTTCATCATTACTCCTCCTTATTTTCTTCTACAGTCGCTATGGAAGAATAACAAAAGGCCTTCTCACCTGATATGATGAGAAGGCCAAAAAGTCATACGTATTCCTAAAAAAGGACATACGTATAGTATATTCCGACTTCCTTCTCAACCTCACGGGGTTGGGTTAAAGGACTGTATTATATTACTTTATTTTTAGCACTCTTCTATTACATTGTCAAATAAAGAGAGCGTTATTATGTGTGAAATATTTCAAAAGATATTTCATTCTCCTTGACGCACACTTCATTATTTTCCCATAATAAAAATAACTCATATAAAAAGGAATGAATCACAGATGCTAAATTTAGTACTTATGATGATTGAACGTGTCGGACTTATTGTTATTTTAGGATTTTTACTTTCTCATATTAAAACGTTCAGGCGCCTTCTTCATAGACAAGATGGGTATGTAGATAAGCTTAAGCTTATTTGTATTTTTTCAGTGTTTACAATTGTAAGCAATTACACAGGAATTGAAATTGCTGGGAATACAATTATGAAAGAAAATTGGCTACAAGGTGTTTCGTCATCTAGTACAATTGCGAATACACGTATTATGGGTGTTGGAATTAGTGGATTGCTTGGTGGTCCTATCGTCGGCATTGGAGTGGGATCGATTGCGGGTATTCACCGTTATATGCTTGGCGGGACGACAGCACTAAGTTGTGCAATTTCATCAATTTTAGCAGGTGTTATAACAGGGTATATTGGATACATTTTTAAAAAATATAATCGTGCAATTACGCCTAAATTTTCAGCGATTTTAAGTGTGTTTATCGTTTCTTTAGAGATGATTATGATCCTATTAATCGTAGAGGATGGGATTAGTATCGTGAAAACAATTGCGATACCAATGATACTTGTAAATAGTTTCGGGAGTTTTATTTTACTTTCTATGATACAAGCTATTTTGCGCCAGGAAGAAAATGCGAAAGCCTTGCAAACGCATAAAGTATTACGAATTGCTGATAAAACATTACCATATTTTCGCCGCGGACTAACAGAAGATTCTTGTAAACATGTGGCACAAATTATTCACCGCTTTACGGGAACAGATGCGGTATCCTTAACAGATACAGAGAAAATATTAGCTCACGTTGGATTAGCATCAGATCACCATATTCCTTCACATAGTTTAATAACGGGTTTATCAAAATCAGTCTTAAAAACAGGGAAAATAATGAAAGCGAAATCACGTGAAAGTATTAATTGTCAGCAGGAAAGATGTCCATTACAAGCGGCAGTTGTTATTCCACTAACTTCACATGGGAATACGATAGGAACATTAAAACTTTATTTTAAAAACTCTAATCAATTAAGTCGTGTGGAAGAAGAGCTAGCGGAAGGGCTAGCGAAAATATTCTCTACACAGCTTGAGTTAGGTGAAGCAGAGTTACAAAGTAAGTTATTGCAAGATGCCGAAATAAAAGCATTACAAGCACAAATAAATCCGCATTTTTTATTTAATGCAATTAATACTGTATCGGCTTTATGTCGAACAGATGTAGAAAAAGCGAGAAAATTATTATTGCAGCTTAGCGTGTATTTTCGTTGTAATTTGCAAGGGGCACGCCAATTGCTTATCCCATTAGAACAAGAGTTAAATCATGTACATGCATATTTATCGTTAGAACAAGCGAGGTTTCCGAATAAGTATGAAGTGAAGATGTACGTTGAGGAAGAGTTAAAGACGACCTTAGTTCCACCATTTGTACTGCAGCTATTAGTTGAAAATGCATTGCGCCATGCTTTTCCGAAAAAGCAGCCAGTGTGCGAAGTTGAGGTACATGTGTTTGAAAAGGAGGGGATGGTGCATTTTGAAGTCCAAGATAATGGACAAGGAATTGAGGATGAACGTCTTGGACAATTAGGGAAAATGGTAGTTCCATCAAAGAAAGGGACTGGAACAGCTTTATATAATATTAATGAACGACTTATCGGGTTATTCGGGAAAGAGACAATGCTTCAAATTGAAAGTAAATTAGAGCAAGGGACAAAGTTCCTCTTTGTAATTCCGAAAAAAGTAGGGGAGGAAAAACGGAGTGTTAAAAGTATTGGTAGTTGATGATGAAATGTTAGCGCGTGATGAATTGAAATATTTATTAGAGCAAACGAAAGAAGTAGAGATAATTGGTGAGGCGGATTGTGTAGAGGATGCATTAGAGGAATTAATGAAAAATAAACCAGATATTGTTTTCCTAGACATTCAGTTATCTGATGATAACGGATTTGAAATTGCAAATATATTAAAGAAGATGAAAAATCCCCCTGCAATTGTGTTTGCTACTGCCTATGATCAATATGCGCTGCAAGCATTTGAAGTAGATGCGTTAGACTACATTTTAAAGCCATTTGATGAAGAACGTATCGTACAGACATTAAAGAAATATAAAAAGCAAAAACAAATAAAATTAGAAACGAAACAAGAAGTAAAGAGTGTAGATGTAACGACCGAGATGCATAAATTAGCATTACCAATTGAAGAATCGATTGTGCTTGTGAATATTGAAGATATTATATATGTAGGACTTGTGGACGGAAAAGTGACAGTAAAAACGACGAGAGAGACATATGTAACACACGATACACTTGTCATTTTGGAAAAGAAGTTGCCGCAAGCAAGTTTTATGCGTGTCCATCGTAGTTTTATTGCAAATATTAATCATATTACAGAAATACAACCATGGTTCAATTCTACATATAATTTAATTATGAAAGAAGGATCAAAAGTACCTGTTAGCCGTACATATGCAAAAGAACTCAAAAAGCTACTTCGTATTTAAGAAGTAGCTTTTTGTATTTCATCTGCCTATTTCTGTAATTAATTTTGTATATTTGACGTTCTGTTATGTAAACGCTTACAGATTTATTTGTATCTTATACAATTAAGGTACCAAATCGAAAGAGGTGGCCAAAATGAGTACGAAAAAAGTATATAGTTTCTTATCACAAGCATTCATATTTTCAGCTATTATGTTAGTTTCTAATATTATTGCAACGCATTTACCAATTCCGATGCCTTCATCGGTGATCGGATTAGTCATTCTATTTAGCCTATTATGTTTGAAAGTTATTAAATTAGAACAAGTTGAATCACTTGGAACAGCTTTAACAGGTATTATCGGATTTCTTTTCGTCCCATCAGGTATTTCAGTTATTAATTCTCTCGGTGTAATGGGACAATATTTTGTACAAATTTTAACTGTAATTGTTGTAGCAACAATTATTTTACTCGCTGTAACAGGGTTATTTGCACAATTCATTTTAGGAAAAGATGACGAAGAAATAGAAGATACGAAAGAATTGAAAGTAGTAAATAAAGGACGCAAGCATGGAAAAGTTGCATAACCAATTTAGTATATATTGTTAGGAGGGAATGAACATGGCAAGCACAATGACTCCATATTTCGGAATCGTCGTTTCATTAATAGCATACGGAATCGGAACATTATTATTTAAGCATTCAAAAGGATTCTTCTTATTCACACCATTATTCGTAGCGATGGTGTTAGGGATTGTCTTTCTAAAAGTAGGTAATTTTACTTTTGAAGAATATAATACTGGCGGAAAAATGATTAGCTTCTTCTTAGAACCAGCAACAATCGCGTTTGCAATTCCATTATATAAACAAGTGGATAAGTTGAAAAAATATTGGTGGCAAATTTTATCGGCTATCGTAGTTGGGTCTATTTGTTCAGTAATTGTCGTGTTCATTGTTGCCAAAGCAATTGGTCTAGATACAGCGGTAATGAATTCCATGTTACCACAAGCAGCAACAACAGCAATCGCGTTACCGATCTCTGAAAGTATTGGTGGTATACCAGCAATTACATCGTTTGCAGTTATTTTTAACGCAGTTATTGTATACGCATTAGGAGCGTTATTCTTAAAAACATTTAGAGTAAAACATCCAATTGCAAAAGGTTTAGCACTTGGAACAGCAGGTCATGCATTAGGAGTGGCAGTAGGAATTGAAATGGGTGAAGTAGAGGCAGCTATGGCAAGTATTGCTGTAACAGTAGTGGGGGTTGTAACTGTAGTTGTCATACCGATGTTTATGCCATTCATTGGCTAGTAAAACTTACTTAAAAAAATGAGAAAAGCAAGCTATTTGTAGGACAGATTTCTACTGATAGCTTGCTTTTTATGTTACAGTAGTGGTAAGACCTATCTTAACAAAATGTAAGTTTCCTTAAATCTTCATTAATACTGTGTAGAATACGTTTTGAATTAGGTCATTGTATTGTAAAATAAGAAGTAAGCTACTATAGGATCTGCTAAGGGAGACATATAATAAGCTTATAAAAATCTTCATATGAATGAATAACTAAAAGTAGAAAAGAGAGAAAAATCTACTTATTAACGTTTTACTTTATAGGACAGGAGAGAGTACTCGTCGATTATGCAAATAAAAAACCTGTTTCAAAGCAAAGGATTTCAGAGGTTTCTCGTATTAGTAATACTTGCTCTCGTGTTATACGGGCTGCAAAGTATGTTGAATTTAATTTTAATTACGTTTATTCTCACGTATTTAATGGATCGATTTCAAAAGTTTATTTCTCGCAAATTAGATCATTTCATGCCCATTAACCGAAAAATTATTATAGCATTTCTATATGTCATGTTAATTGGTGGAATTGCTATTACGCTATTTAAATATTTACCGGTATTAACGATACAAATTTCACAATTGATTTATCAATTTAACGTATTTTTAAGAAACCCACCGGATAGTGAATTAATTAAGTATGCAGTGAATGCTGTCAATCATATGGAACTTTCGAAATATGTAGGACAAGGCGTTGACATTTTGTATAAATCGATTACGAATGTTGGGAAATTTGGCCTTCAAGTGTTACTTTCTTTAATATTAAGTTTATTTTTCTTATTGGAGAAGGCTCGTATTGTTGCTTTTACTGCAAAATTTAAAGAAAGCCGACTTGCAATTTTCTATACTGAAATTGAGTACTTCGGTAAGAAATTTGCACGTTCATTCGGAAAAGTAATCGAAGCACAATTTTTAATTGCAGTTGTTAACTGTGTTTTATCCGTTATTGCACTATGGATATTAGGATTCCCGCAATTATTAGGTTTAGCGTTAATGATTTTCTTGCTCGGTTTAATTCCAGTAGCTGGGGTTATCATTTCGTTATTCCCGCTTTGTATGATTGCTTACAATATCGGCGGTATTATGTACGTTGTTTATATTTTAATTATCGTAACAGTAATTCATGCGCTTGAAAGTTACGTGTTAAATCCGAAGTTTATGTCGCAAAAAACAAACTTACCGATTTTCTATACGTTTATGGTATTAATCTTCTCAGAACACTTCTTAGGTGTATGGGGACTAATTATCGGTATTCCAATCTTCATTTTCTTATTAGATGTCTTAGATGTGACAAGTGATGAAATGGAGAATGACGCCAGAAAAAATAAGGTGAAGTAAAGAAAAGCATCGATGTTCGATGCTTTTTCTTTTATAACATGATGTTTTTTATGACATACTGTAAGCAGAAGATAGGATAGGGGTGAAAGAATGGCTGTAAATGAAAAGGTAGAGTTAGCTACATTTGCTGGAGGGTGCTTTTGGTGTATGGTTTCGCCGTTTGAAGAGATGGAAGGAATTATAGAGGTTGTTTCTGGCTATACGGGTGGTCGTAAAGAGAATCCAACGTATAAAGAGGTATGTTCGGAAACGACGGGACATTATGAGGCAGTACAAATTACATTTGACGCAAATAAAATGCCGTATGAGGAGTTATTAAATATATATTGGAGACAAATTGATCCGACTGATGTAGGTGGACAATTCCACGACCGCGGACAGTCTTACGAAACAGTGATTTTTTATCATAATGAAGAACAGCATAAAAAAGCAGAGGCTTCAAAAGAAGAGCTTGCAAAGAGCGGGCGTTTTTCAAAACCAATTGCGACAAAAATATTGCCAGCTACGCCGTTTTATCTGGCTGAGGAATATCACCAAGGATATCATAAGAAAAATACATTCCGCTACGAGTTATACCGTAAAGGCTCAGGGCGAGATGCTTTTATTAAACAACATTGGCCAAAAGATAATGATCATTTAAAAGAAAAACTAAATGAGATGCAATTTTATGTAACGCAGGAAAATGGAACGGAACCACCATTTCAAAATGAGTATTGGAATCATAAAGAAGAAGGTCTTTATGTAGACATCGTTTCAGGAGAACCGTTATTTACTTCTTTAGATAAGTTTGATAGCGGGTGTGGATGGCCTAGTTTTACGAAGCCAGTTATGTCAGCTAGTGTGAAAGAAAAAATGGATGTGAGTCATAATATGACGCGAACAGAAGTGAGAAGTAAGGAAGGAGATTCACATCTGGGGCACGTATTTCCAGACGGTCCAGGACCAGATGGCCTTCGTTACTGTATTAACTCCGCAGCTCTTCGATTTATTCCAAAAGAGGAATTAGAAAAAGAAGGATATGGTGATTTCCTAATCGTATTTGGGAATAAAAAATAACCTCGCAGTTTGCGAGGTTATTTTTTTTATTTCACTTTTTTCTTTTTGAACTTGCTTACTACTTCATAAACGATTGGTACAATAAGAAGTGTTAGTAACGTTGAACTTGTTAATCCACCAATTACTGTTACACCAAGTCCTTTAGAAATTAAGCCGCTACCTTCAAATCCTAATGCAAGTGGGATAAGAGCGCCGATTGTTGCAATTGCAGTCATTAAAATCGGGCGAAGGCGTGTTGCACCAGCTTCTAATAAAGCTTCACGTGTTGATAGACCTTCATTTTCTTTATGAATAACGCGGTCGATAAGCACGATTGCGTTTGTTACAACGATACCGATTAACATAAGCGCACCAATCATCGCAGAGACACTTAACGTTTCGCCCGAGATTAATAAGGCAACAAGAGCTCCGATAATTGTAAATGGTAGCGAGAATAAAATTGCGAATGGTGCAAGGGCACCGCCAAATGTAACGACAAGAACGAAGTATACGATGGCAATCGCAGCTAACATCGCTAAGCCAAGTTGCTTGAATGATTCTTCAATATCTTTTGTAACGCCGCCCATAGAAACATCTACGCCCGAAGGCAGATCCATTTTATCTACTTCTTTTTGAACAGCGGCGGATGCTTTTGAAACGTCATCAGATGTTAGTTTTGCGCTTACTTCCGCATAAACACGGCCATCGCGGTGTTTTACTGTATTCGAAGTTTCACCTTCTTTTACAGTCATAACATCTTTCACAGCCACTTCAGTACCAAGTGGTGTTGTAATTTTTCGATTTGTTAAGTCATCGATTGTTTCATAATTTTGTTTTTCAGCTTCTACATATACATTGACATCTTTACCGTCTTTTTTAATTGTTGTCAGAACAGGGCGATCATGTGGATTAGAAAGTCCCATTCCAATTTGCGCAGCCGTTAGACCCATTTTACTTAGTTTTTCTTGATCTGCGACTAAAGTGTACTCTGCGTACGTTTTTGCAATACTAGAGTCTACATCTTTTAAGTCTTTACTTTTCTTCATGATATTTTGAATATCTTTTACGACAGGCTTAATGTCTTCCGAGCTATCTCCGTAAACGTATAGTTTAATTTCATTACTACCGCCACTCGCTCCGAAATCTTGGTTTTTCCATTCGCCTTTTCCAGACATCTTCTGTAAATCTTTAACGACTTGCTCTTTCTCTTTTTCAAAGTTTTTTGTGTCGTTATCATATTGTACGAAGAACATTGCTTGATTTGATTGACCAGGGCTCATTGGATTTTCTCCACCTAATGAGAACTGAATTGTTTTCACGTCTTTATTATCTTGGAAATGCTTCTCAGCTTTCGTTGCAATTTTTTCAACATCTTCTAACGTTTGCCCTGGTTCAGGATTGTACGTTGTAATGATCATTTTTTCTTCTTCGGCTGGTAAGAAACTTACACCGATAATTGGCACTAGTGCAAGACTACCAACTAATAGAAGGACAGCGATACTTGATGTAATAATTTTATGATTTAAAGCCCATGCAAGTATGCGTTTATACCAGTTCGCTAATTTACTTGGTTTTTCTTCATGATGTACTTCTTTTTCCCTCATGCTCTCTTTCTTAAATAAAGAGTGAGCTAGCATCGGTACGATTGTAACTGCTACTAGTAACGATGCTAATAAAGCGAAGACGATAGTTAAGGCAAATGGTAAGAACATTTCACCAATCATACCTTTTACTAGTCCAAGCGGTAAGAATACAGCAATCGTTACAATGGTAGAAGACATAATTGGGATGAACATTTCCTTCGTAGCTTCACGAATTAAATCTTTTCCGCGTAGTTTCTCTTCTGATAACGACATTCGTCGGTAAATATTTTCAATAACAACAATGGAGTCATCAACAACGCGTCCAATAGCGACTGTCATTGCTCCAAGTGTCATAATGTTAAGCGTAATATCCATTTGTTTTATGACTAATACAGCAATTAATAAAGAAAGTGGTATGGAAACGACAGAGATTAATGTTGTTCGGATATTTCGTAAGAACAGCATAATAATAACAATCGCAAAGATAGCACCAAAAATGGCTTTGCTCAGCATTGTTTCTACTGATTTCTCAATCGGTGCACCTTGGTCAAATGTTGAAATAATCTCTAAGTCTTTATATTTTTTCTCAAGGTCTTTTACTTTATCTTTCACTGCATTTACAACATCAACTGTATTCGCGTCAGCAGCCTTTACAATTTGAATTCCAATTGCTTCTTTTCCATTTGTTCGAGAAATAGATTCTGCTTTTCCGACTTCCTTAATTTCAGCAATTTCGTCTAATGTAACTGTCGGAATCCCGTTCATAGCGGCTGGATTCATTTGTGGTGTTTTTGCACCGGCACCGGCGTTTTGACTACCTTGGCCGCTTGGTGATGAAGGAACAGCTGGGATTTTTAATTCTTTCAATGCTTTAATTGTTGTAATATTTCCATCTACAACAACTGATTTTTCTGTGTCTTTAAATGTATATAAGCCAAGTGGCAACGATACGTCCGATCCTTTAATTACATTTTTTACAGTATCTTCACTTAAACCTAATTCTTTCATCTTATCTGTCTTGAAGACAAGTTGTACTTCATCTACTTGTTGACCTGAAATTTGAACAGATGCAACACCATCAAGTCCTTTTAATCCTGGCACAACATTCTTCTCTACATTTTCAGTTAAGGTAGCTAAAGATTCATTTTTACTTGCTACGCTTAACGAAATAACTGGAAAGGCATTGAAGTTTACACGTGAAACTTTCGGATCCTTTACGCCTTCTGGCAGTTTCACATTTGCGAGAGCTTCTTTAATTTCTGTTTCAGCCTTTTCCATATTTTTATCAAAATCATATTCTACCTGAATAGAAGATGCGTTTTGAAAAGACGATGAACTAACAACGTTTACACCACTTAAGTTTTGCAGTTGCTCTTCCATCGGTTTTGAAATTTTGTCAGCTACTTCTTCTGGTGTAGCACCAGGATAAACCGTAGTTACTGTTACAACAGGTGTTGTAATATCAGGAATTGTTTCCAGCTTCATATTCAGCCCAGAATAAATACCTGCAATGGTAACAATAATGGTTAGTAGCCAAACTGCGAACTTATTTTTTAACGAGAAATTAATAATTTTGTTCATGTTTGCGCTCCCTTTGTATTGTATTGACCAACTGGTCAGTCTAATACATAATATAACTGACTGATTGGTCAGTCGTCAATGAAAAGGGATGGTATAATAAAGTGAAACTTTAATCAGTGGGGATTTTTTCATTCCACTGATTATTAGTTGAACCAATCGGGCTTTTACGGGCAGCCCGCTCCCCACCGAACTTCTTTGTTTGCGCTGAATTTTGAGGCGGGGGCTTACTGCCCGGCGAATAGCAGGATAAATTCATAATAAGATGCGAGATTAAATTTAGGAGAGAAAATATGAAAGAAAAAGAACGTTTAATTATAGAGATGGCTATGAAGTTATTTGCGACTAAGGGTGTAAATGCGACATCAGTACAGGAAATTGTGACTGCTTGTGGCATATCTAAGGGAGCTTTCTATTTATACTTTAAATCGAAAGAGGAGCTTTTATTAGCAACACTTCGATATTACTATGACAAGATTCAAAATAAAATGATGGATATTGAAAAAGAATCGTTATTACCGCGTGAAAAATTTGCAAAACAATTGCATTGCCAGTTTAACGATATACAAAAGCATAAAGAATTTATTATTATGCACGCGAGGGAAAATGCTATACCTTTTAATAAAGAAGTAGAAGAGTTTATGATGCGGATGAAGTTAGAGTCTCATGCATTTTACCGGAATAGTTTACTGTCTATTTATGGTGAGAAGGTTATGCCTTATTTATTAGATTTAGTTATTATGGTAGAAGGCATATGCCGTGGATATTTAGAGTTAATTATTTTACAAGCGTCAGAAATTGACTTATCTTATGTTTCTGCTTTTATTTTGAAAAGAGTAGATGATTTAGTAGATGGATTGGTAGAATCTTCGGAAGAACCTGTGTTACATGAAGAAAAGCTGGGAGAATTCCTTTGCAAATCAGAGCTCATTAAGGAGCAGGTTAAGGAACACTTTTTAAAAGAAATTATCGTTTTTAAACGCACATTAGCTGATCAATTAGAAAATGAGGAATTGCTTGTTACATTAGATGTTTTGGAGGCAGAAATGAGATTGCAAAATCCAAGGATCCCGGTCATCCAAGGGATGTTATCTAATTTAGAGGTATATCAAAATTTAAAAGAATTTCGTTTGAGGCTTATGGGGTATTACAATATAAAAAGGTAACAATGATAGTTTTCATTGTTACCTTTATTATTATGCATTCACTTTTTCTTTTGTTTGTGTAGTCTCTTCTTGCTCGATATTGATTGTTTCTTTCACAATATAAATCGGACGGTTTTTACTCTCGTCATAAATACGAGCAATATATTGGCCAACGATTCCAAGACCAAGCAACTGAATACCGCTAAAGAATGTAATAGCGACCATAATAGATGCCCAACCTGTTTGTGTACCAGAGCCAATAATTTTCACAGTAATTGTATATAGTAAGACAATTATTGAAATAAGAACTGATAATAAGCCTAAAGTCATAACGATACGTAACGGTTTTGTTGAAAACGCAATAATGCCATCAGATGCAAATTTAATCATTTTCTTCAATGGATATTTTGTTTCACCAGCAAAGCGCTCATCGCGTTCATATTCAACGTACGTTTGGCGGAAGCCAACCCAAGACATCATCCCACGAATGAAACGATTGCGCTCAGTCATTTGATTGAAAACATCAGCTACTTTACGATCGATGATTCGGAAATCACCAGTATCTTTTGGGATATCGATATCAGACATGTAGTTTAAGAATTTATAGAAATATTTAGCTGTTAAAAGTTTAAACCAAGTTTCACCTTTACGTTGTTTACGTTTCGCATAAACAACTTCATATCCTTCTTCCCATTTTGCAATAAGTTCAGGAATAACTTCAGGTGGATCTTGTAAGTCTGCATCGATAATTACAATAGCGTCACCTTTTGCAGCAGCAATACCAGCTGTAACGGCTATTTGGTGCCCAAAATTACGTGCGAAATTGACGATTTTTGTACGGTAATCATTTGCTGCAATCTCAGATAAGATCTCCATTGTACGGTCTGTGCTACCGTCGTTTACAAAGACAAACTCGTAATTAATATCATTTTGAAGCATAACGGACTTTAAACGGTTATAACATTCCTGTGCTACTTCTTCCTCGAAGTACATAGGAACTACAACCGAAATTAATTTTTGCATGTTGTATCCTCCGTAGTTTTAATAAGTTGTTTAAGTTTAATTAGTAGCCTTTTCAGTTTGGTTGAATGTCCAAATTTTATTAAGGACAAAATTGATAACCATTCCGACACCAATTGCGAAAATCTGTGCAATTAACGCATTAAGGGTAAGTTTATCTACTAATATAAATAAACATAATGTATTAAAAGCAAATACAATTAAATTTACAGTTAGAAATTTAAAGAACATTGACGTGCTTTTATTATTAGGTTTAAACACCCAATTTTTATTCCAATAGTAGCTATTGGCAACACCAATTGAATAGGCAATGGTATTCGCAATAAGGTAGTTCACCCCAAATTTTAATAATATCCAAAAGCTAATAATTGTAATGAGCGTATTAAAGATTCCTACTAAACCAAACTTTAAGAGTTTCTCCATAATAGTATCCTCATCTTTATAAAATATATAAATAAAACAGGAAATGTAGAAAGGTTATTCGTACATAACAAATACTTATTATAGCATATTTTATGCTGAAACGTTATTTATTTTGATTAGAGTGATTTTTTGAGTAATTAGAAAAAATAGGGATTATATACAAAATATAGATAAATATATGATATGCTTTACGTACCACCGACAATTAAAAAGTATAGTGCGAACAAAAATAACATGTGTATTTTTGGTTTTGTGGTAAAAATGAATAGTCCTAAATTTTCATTATGTTTTTGTAATGGGGATAACGTTATTCTTAATACTAATCTTTAAAGGAGTAAATTGTTTTGAAATTATTTTTTAAAGGCATGTCTAATTTTTCTACACGTGCGGTATATGTTATATACGTTTTTTTTACTTTAGCATTACTTATTAATTATTTTTCAGATACTCAAAAGTATAATTATGTAACATTATTAGTGGGTGTTTTATTATTATCTATAGTGGGAAGTTTTATCCTTAGAAAAAGTTCGCTGTATCTAGAAAAATTAAGTGAAAAAAAATGCTTTTTTGTTTTAGTAATCGTTTGTTTTGCATTCAAATTAGCATGGGTGCTTAGGTACCAAATTCAACCATTGGTTGATTATGCTACATTTTATTATACTGCAGAAGCACTAAGTGAAAACTTTGTCATTGATAATAGATACATCGCATTATTTCCACATATTTTTGGATATGCTTCGTTTTTAAGTATTTTCATGAAAATCTTTGGATCTAGTTATATGATACCACCTATTTTAAATGTTATTTTAACTACAATATCAATGGGGTTAATATATGCTATATCTAGAAAAATTGGTGGGGTTAAAACGGCAATAACAGCAAGTGTTTTATGGATAGCGTTACCTTCTCAAACGATTTATAATATGTTTGCAATGTCAGAACCGCTCTATTGTACAGTACTGTTGTTGATTTGGCTTATTATGATAATGACTCATGAAAAAATCGCCAATATAAATATAAAACGATTACTTGTTTATTCCGTTTTAATAGCAGCGTTACTTGCATTTATGAATATGGTGCGACCAATTGCAGCAGTTCCAATTATTGCTCTATTGATATGGTTTTTTATTATAGATACAAAGCATGTAGGGAATAAAAAAATATGGCTAAATAAGATAACGTATGTAGGAGTTATTGTTGTAGGATACCTTATTTTTTCTTCCGCAATAAATCAGTATATAACAGTACGTTTAGGTGAAGAGATAGCGTCAACCCCAGGGTATAACATTTATGTAGGATTTAATGAAGAAAGCTCGGGGAAATGGAATCGACCCGATGCTGAACTATTGTTTCATTATAGTAATAAACCAGGATGGAATGCGAATGATGCTCAACAAAAAATGCTAGAAGAAGCAAAAGAGAGGGTAAAAAATGATAATATTGATTTTGTGAAATTATTCTCCAATAAATTCTTTGAGCTTTTAGGTGAGGATAGTGCAGCAGTTTCCTATGCTGATCCTGCATTAGATCATATAGTACGATATACAGTAGCATCTAATATGTTTTATTACTTCTTAATTGTTACTTCATTAGTAGGTGTATTGGTGGCTATTAAAAATAAAAACAAATCGTCTCTATTTATTATTTGCTTATACGCGATAGGATTAATAATGGCACAGTTGTTAGTAGAAGTGGCATCAAGATATCATTATTCAGCCACCATTTCAATGATCATTTTGGCTGCATTTGGTATAAATTATGCTTACAATAAAAAAGAAAATATAGATATACATGAAAAGGCATGAGCTCGGTATTGCACCGGGCTCATGCCTTTTTAATTCATTTTAATGTGTTTTGTTGATTAACTTTTCACTGGTTCAAGTTTAGTTTTGTGCTTTGGAGGTTTTTCTGTTTGATATAAATCGATAGCATAAATATAGTCCATAACTTTGAATGATTGTAAAGCTAGGAATGATAAAGTATCGATATCTTGTTTGGTATTCAATTAAGAAGTGAACAGTTACATAACCAATTATTAATAGTAAAAATATTGTGTAATGCGTGTTGTTTTGCTTAGTCAATATGAGATAAAGAAGTGCTAGCGTACCAAATAGCATAGCTGTCATATACATATACTTTTCATATTTCATAAGGTCGTTTTGTAAAGTAATCATATTATTATCTGTGTTCCCCAGTGTTAGTAGACTCCATGATGGGGCGGAGTCGTAATCTGCCCACATGAGCGTGAACTTATCACCGAATAAAGATAAAACCTTCTGTGGATCAGCTAGTCGCTCTTGAATCAGTTTCTTTTCAGCTGCTTTTCGTTCTTCACCAATCTCAAAGGACATCATATATTCTGCATCTGCTGTAGAGTAACCACCTTTTGTTTCATGATTAAGTCCTACTGTGAATTTCCAGAGAGGGTCACGGTTGGATAGTGGGTATTGTGTAATTCCGGCAGATATAAATGAATAACTTATAATGTAATGAACAAGGTAAAATACGATGAAAATCCCACAAAGTTTTTTAATAGAAGTGAAAATATCTCGTTTCGATTTCCCTAACATACCGTGTAAAAAGAAATAAATAGTTACTGCAATTAGGATGATGCCACCAAGTGGGCGCATGATGTCTCCTAAAGAAAGAGAGATCCCTATAAAAATCCACATATATTTATGACTTAAGCCTTTTGTAATTAATAAATAAAACCCAAGATAAAATAGGAATGTGGCAAGGTGTTGATTTGTTAGGACTGAGCTTAATACAATACTTGGGATATATAATGCATATATTAATCCCGCCACGCGTCCAGTCCACTCATTAAATATGTGAGAAGTTATTTTGTAAACTAATAATGTTGTTCCTGTGCAATATAACACATTTAAGAACTTTAGAAAGAAAGTCCCCTCACCGAATAAATTAATAATTAAAGCTTGATACATTGTAAATCCAAGCTGATAAACCCAAGAAGTATAATATATACTTTGAGCAAAACTAAAATCTCCTTTAGTTGCTTGCACGGCTCCATTGTACATCATAGCAAAATCTGATTCGATAGGAGTTTGGATATTAAGAAACCAGATGAATCGAATAGAGAAGGCTAAAATGATAAGTGCAATAGTAAATATTAGTTTTGACATATATTTATTGGTAATATAGCCAATGAGTATAAATAGAAAGCCTATTAAAATGATGCTTGGGATTATAATAAGTAAACGAGTGTCGGCCTGTGCTCTAACCACGGATACTGAGTCCCATGTAATAGCTGCAGAAATAATTAGACATAGCACTAATAAGCATTTCACAAAAAATGTATTGAGTTTTAGAAAAAATGTACTTTGCATTATATATAAAAACTCCTTATCAAACCTTATGGTATTTTAAAACGAAATCCCTTGACACGCTAAATAGCAGTGTAAAGGGATGTTTTTTAGGGGATTAAGAATTTTCTTGGGCCCATTTTTCTACATCCCAAGTTTTTGTTATCCAATCTTCATAAAAGTCTGGTTCGTGGCATACAAGAAGAATTGTTCCTTTGTATGCTTTCATCGCTTTTTTCAGCTCATCTTTTGCTGTAACATCAAGGTGGTTTGTTGGCTCATCAAAGAGTAGCCAGTTACTTTCTTCGCCCATTAGTTTACATAAACGAACTTTTGCTTGTTCGCCACCGCTTAATTGATTCAGTGGACGAGAGATATGTTCGTTTTTTAAACCGCATTTCGCTAACATTGCACGTACTTGATGTTGGTCTAAGCTAGGGAATGTATTCCAAACATCATCAATTGGTGTTATATTATCGGCTTTTACTTCTTGCTCGAAGTAGGATGGGTTTAAGAAGTCACCAAGACTTGTTTTCCCGCTTAATGGTTTGATTTTACCTAAAATCGTTTTTAATAGTGTTGACTTACCGACACCATTACATCCAACAATTGCAATTTTTTCACCGCGTTCAATTGTCATTGTTAATTTCGGTAATAATGGATGTGTATATCCAATCTCTACATTTTCTCCTTCAAAGACGAATCGACTACTTGCACGACTTTCTTTAAATGAGAATTCAGGTTTAATTGCTGTTTCAGGACGATCGATACGTTCCATACGATCGAGTTGTTTTTGACGACTCTTTGCACGACCTGTCGTTGAGTAACGAGCCTTATTTTTCGCAATAAAATCTTCTTGTTTTTTAATAAACTCTTTTTGTTTTTCGTAAGCATTAATATGTTGATTTTTATTAATTTCCGCTAGTTCTAGGAATTTTTCATATGTCGCTGTATAACGCGTCATTTTTGTAAACTCTAGATGGAAAATAACATCGACACATTTATTCATAAATTCCGTATCATGGGAAATTAATAGGAATGCATGTGGATATTCTTTTAAATAATTTGTTAACCAATGAATATGTTCAACGTCTAAATAGTTGGTAGGTTCATCTAATAGTAATACTTCTGGTTGTTCAAGTAGTAACTTTGCAAGTAATACTTTTGTACGTTGTCCACCACTTAACGCTGCAACATCACGATCTAGGCCAATTGCGTCGATTCCAAGACCACGTGCTGCTTCTTCAATTTTCATATCTAATAAATAGAAGCCACCAGCTTCAAGGGCATCTTGAATTTCTGCCATTTGCTCAAGAAGTTCCTCTAATTCTTCCGGTGTAGCAGTTCCCATTTTTTCTGTAACTTCATTTAAAGCTTTTTCTTTTTCAAATAAAGGTAAAAACGCATCTGCTAATACGTCACGAATCGTGCGACCGGGTGTTAAAATGGTATGTTGGTCTAAGTAACCATAATTTGTACCAGGTGTCCATTCTACACGACCTTCGTCATGGATAAGCTGACCAGTAATTATATTCATAAATGTTGATTTACCAACACCGTTTGCTCCAACTAATCCAACATGTTCTCCTGCGAGTAAGCGCATAGATACATCTTTAAATAATGTACGATCACCAAATGTATGACCTAATTTTTCAACAGTTAATAAGCTCATAATGTCCTCCGTTCATTTCTAAATAGTGTCTTGAATCATGATACTAAATTCTTTGATATAATGCTATCATTTCAAAAATATATAATGTAATTGACCAGCGGGGGATGCGATTATAAAAGAATAATGGGTTATTTTTCAAGAAATAAGCGATGCAAGAGAAATAAAAAAACAAGATGTAACCATTTAATAAAAGTGGTTACATCTTGTTTTTTATTTTAAATATCCACGAACAATACCGCGTAAGCGATTTGCGTGGAATTTACGCTTATCATTAGAAATGTTTTGTGTCATACGGAATGATGCGGCAGCGACAGCACGTAAGAAATAGGGGAATCCATAGTGTAAGCGAATAACCCTACCAAAACCACCAGCATAAGAAATAGCACGTTTTAATGATTGTTCATTAATAATTTCCTCTTTTACAGGATGGTATACGAACAGATCTTTTCTAAATAAACCAGTATAATTTTGTTTCATACCACGTAGTACAAAGTCAGTTTCTTCACCAGCTCCATAAATCGTTCCAGAACCAACACCTAAATCTTCATCAAATGTACCTACATCTCGTACAAATTGTTTTGTGAAGAATAGTGTGAAAGAAGGTCCCATGAATCCATATTTATTATTTAAAATAATATCTGAATTCGGTGCGTGTATTAAAGAACCTGTCCCTTCCACATTTGTAGTGTTTGTTGAGATGAAATGAACATCTTTATTAGAATTGAAAGTTTCTAATATACTCTCTAAAACATTTGTTTCATAAATACAATCATCATCTGGAAAAGCGATGAAATCACCATCTGCTACTTTTAAGCCTGCATTTCGAGCTCTCGATAGACCTTTAATAGGTGTGTAAATGTAATGAATAGAAAATTTATCTTTATATGCATCAAATAAATCAGAGATTGGCGTATCATTTTGATCTACTACGATAAGTTCAAAGTTTTTGTAAGTTTGTTGTTCAAGTGATTTTAGTAAGTCAAGAATATCATCACGTCTGCCACAAGTAGCCATGATTAAAGAAAATTTCAAGTTTAACAGCTCCTTTTAGAGATTACGATTAAGCTTTTTTGAATCGTGCTAATATCTTTTCAAGTAGTGAAAAGAGAATTTCATCCTTTGTTATAAAGAGGATAAGAGCATATGTTAATCCACACGTCATTATTACTAGGATAACTTGTAGTATTTGTCCAGATACGAGCATATCAATAACGAATGCTATCGGGACAAATGTTAGTGAATAAAATAGATATTTAAGTTTTTGTATATCGAATAACGTATAATTCACTTTTAATTTCTTTTTCACATAAATATATTCAAATGTGATTAAGAAACAATTCGCAATTGTTGTTGTGAAAATTGCGGTTGTTGGTGTAAGTACATGGAAATATATTAGTGCAATATTGGATGATAAGTTGATAAATCCACAAATGAATAAAAATCGCACTAAAATGCTTTCTTTCTTTTTTACATAAATAATTTGATTCGATAAAATGGACTCAATACCGACTGTAATCATATAAAAGGCGAAAACAATTAATGTATTACCAGCCTCAGCAAATTGTTGTCCACCGTAAATAACAACAGCTCCATGAGCAATGAGCATTAAACCAATTGAGGCGGGGAATAGGGTAATGAAATATACTTTTGAAATTTTGTTTAATAATGATTCGTATTCCATTTCAGATGCGTTCCCTGATAAGTAAGACAGTCTTGGAACGGTTACTTGTACAACACTTAACATAAGTGTATTAATAATCATCATAATTTGAAAAGCCATTACGTAATATGCAACTTCTTCTTTTCCAACATATACACCTAAAACAAGACGATCTAATTGAGTATATAAAATATTAGCATTTGAAAAAATCAAGACTAATAGTAACGGTTTTAAATGAGGAATAATCGTTAAGTCGGAAAAATCAAATTTCACTTGGCGTTTCACATATATAAAGCTAATAGAGTGGTTTAAAAATGTCGATAATACTAATAAACCAGCATATGTTTTGTAATCGTCGACCCCATGAATGAAAGAGAAAAGAAGTACGACATAGATTAAGCGAACGATAACTGTTTTTTTAGTGATGAAGTCATAATTTTCATATGCCTCATTGAACCATTCCACATAAAACATATTAGATATAAAATTAAAACCGAAAATAAGAAGAACAGGAAATAGACTTTCATGTCCGTATCCAATATAACTAAAGAGCACAAAGCCTGATAAAGCCAAAATACTAGTTGTGAAATTAATTACATAGAGACTTGTAAATAATTTAGAAACTTTCTTTTTATCGTTTTTAATTAAGCTAATTTCACGTAAACCATATTGATATACACCAAATACGGCGAACACGAAGAAGTAATTGAAAAAAGTTTCAGCAACGTTAACGGTTCCGATTGAATTGGCTCCTAATGTTCGATATGCGTAAGGACCAACTAAAATTGGAAGTATAATATTAAACGTGTTGAGCAGTATTTTATAAAAAATATTTGAAGCAATTGATTTCTGCATAATTTCACCTTTCCATTAAAATAATCCAGTTTCATTAAAATACTTGCTATGTCATAGTAAGGTTTTTTAACCACAGTTAATTCTTTCAATATAATGAAGTGTAAGGTGTTTTCTACACAGTTTACAAATCCTTAAATTGTTTTGTTGACCACCCGTATAAGTGTACCCTACATAAACTTTGTAAAGCAACTGTTGATGGCATAGAACCGTGTTATAAATGGGTTTTTATTCATAAAAAAAGCTAAGGCTGAGCAGGTATGTATAAAAATATTACATAATATGTGTGAAAAGGGGTAATGGTTGTATGAAGGTGTGGAATTGCTTATAAAAATGAGCGAATACATGATAGGTATTCGCTCAGAAGATGTTTTAATGGTGAAGGTCTATATACTCCAAGGTTTACTTAAAGTTAGAACTTCAGCCATTTCCTTGCTTTTTACACGTCCTTTTTTTCTACTTTCAGCACGCTCAGAACCAGTTGTGTGTAGCCAATGTTCTTCTTCCGTTTCAGGTAGCACTTGTGGAACAGAAGAAGGTTTTCCATCTTTTAATGCAACGAATGTAATGAAACATGTTGCAGCTATTCTACGTTCGCCTGCTAATAAATTCTCTGCAATTACTTTTACGAACACTTCCATTGAAGATTTTCCTGTATAACATACGAATGCTTCGTAACAAACAGAATCTGCTTGGTGAATGGGAGTTAAAAAATCAACCGAATCGATAGATGCTGTTACGCAATGTTTACGGCTATGTCTTGCAGCTGCAATTGAAGCGATACTATCAATTTCTGCTAATAATTTTCCTCCGAAAAGTGTTTGATGATTATTTAAATCATTCGGAAAAACACGTGTTGTTTTAATTGCTTTGGATTCTCGCATGAATTTCTTTTCCATATGGTCAGCCCCTATTTTCTGTTTTCAATCAGAATGACATGTATTGTAAGTGGAGTACAAATAAAAATCGATAGATATTTAATGAAGTAAAGTAAAGAATTCCAGAAGAGGGTTAGTAAAACTTCTGTATTTGTATTCATGTAACTGAAAGAAAATTTATTACTATATAAAGTGTAGTGTAAAAGAGGATTCGCTTACATTGCAAGTGAAAAAATCAGGACCCTGTATTTGTCATAGAAATTCCCTATCAGCTGTGTACCTATTCATGATAGAATCGTTTTGTTATGAATGGAAATAGAGGTGCAATGGACATATGAATCATATACAAACAAATTTTTCGTCTTTTTTCAGTAAAATAATGATTGGTGCGATGCTCGCATTTTTTGTTTATAGTTGTTGGTCAGCGTTTGAAACAAGTAAACAATTTTTTGGCGACAGTACAACAAGTGTAACAATCGTATTGGTTATTTTTGTTATTCTCATGCTGTTAGTGGCATCGATTTTACAGTATCGTTTTACAGATAAACAATTTCTTGTTTTCCTTATAAGTACATCTATAATTGTGAGACTTAGCATGGTTCTATTTGTAGATGTTCCGATAATTGGCGATATGAAAGCTATGTTTGAGTCTGCAAAGCAGATTGCAATCGGTAATAACGTAGAGAACATAGCGCAGTTACCTTTTATTATTTATGAATCAATTATTATTCGTGTATTTGGTGATACAGTATTCGCATTGCAGTTATTTAATATTTTATTTTGCACAGGGACTGCATTTTTCATTTATCGTATTGCAGCAATGGTTTTTGGAGAAGAATGCGGCCGTATTGCGTCTGTATTTTACGCTTTATATATTCCGAATATATTTATGAGTTCCTTATTAACATCAGAATCGCTCGCGATATTTTTATTTTATTTGGCTTGCTACATACTTTTATATAAAGGTTTAGATCATCCTTATATGTGGGTACTTTCAGCAATTTTATTTGCATGCAGTAATATGATTTTCCCAATGGGATTATTTCTTCCTATTTTTATTGCTGTATATGTGTTGTTAATTGAATTCTTTCAATCAGCAATGAAGCAAAAAGTACTATTAAAGATGATAGGGATACTTATTCTATTTTATAGTGCCCATTTTGGTGTGAGTTATGGAATTCAAACGATGGGAATGTCACAATATACAATTTCAAATGAGACATATGTACAATCTGTTTTAATTGGAAAAAGTAAAAATGAGGAAAAAATAACAAAGAACCAAAGCGTAACAGAGCATATTGATCAAAGGCTAAAAGAGATTGAAGAAGAAAGATTTAAACTTTTAAAGCCAGTAATTAATCAATTCTCAGGTGAGGGAATACATTCTATTCTATTTAAATGTGAAAAACTTATATATATAGCGGTAACGTTATTTATGTCTATAGCTTTATTACACTTTCTTATTAAGAAACAACAAAACGAAGGGTATATGTTGTTCGTTTTGTTAATTAGCGGATACGTATTGTTAAGGCTCTTCCAAGTAGATATGGCATATTACAACCTTATGGTGCCAGCTTTGTTTATTTTACAAAGCTTTGGTGTTTATATGAGTTATGTGTATTGTCAAAAAATATTCTTCAGAAAATAAAAAGAATCCAGTTTGGATTCTTTTTTGTATGAATGGAAGATGAGGAATAAGAGTCAGCAGAGATGAAGAACCTCTACTGACATAAGCTTCACCCTATCGATTCAGTTCTAGTTGTAAACTATCAGCTGTTAGAGCCATTTTTGAGGAATCGTCTTGAATTCCTTTCATTACTTGTGAAATGGTTTCTAGCTCATTTTCAATTTTTTTATTCTGTTCTTTCGAGTTAGACATGTCTTTTACAATCTCTTGGAAGTATTGATCTGTTGCAGACATACTATCCGTTCCTTCAGATACGAGGGAGCTAATCTGTTTCACTGAAGAAGAGACACGAATAATTTGTTCATTTGTTTTTTCAACGAGCTTCGTAACGTTGAATATAGATTCTTTCGTTTGCTCCGATAACTTTCGAATCTCTCCAGCTACAACAGAAAAACCTTTGCCAAATTCCCCAGCACGCGCAGATTCAATTGCAGCGTTTAGTGCGAGCAAATTTGTTTGCTCTGCAATTGATTTGACAATATCTATAATCTCGTTAATTTTGTTAGAAATGTCGAGAAGTTCATGAGTATCTGTAATAATCGTTTCCATGTTTGTTTGAATGTATTCCATTCGTTTATTTTGCTGATTTAATTGTTCTTTCCCTTTATTCGCTTTTTCTTCTGATGTTGTAGCTAATGATGTACCTGTTTTGGCAATTTCTACAATAGTTTCAGATTTAGTGGTTAACTGTTGAATAGAAGCGCTCGTTTTTTCAGATACAGATGCTAATTCTGTTGCAATATGTGTAATGGTCATAGTTGTTAGTTCTTTTTCTTTTTCATGCTCTTTTTGTATTCTTTCATATTCAGATTCATAAGCTGCAATAACGAGTTCTTGTTCAAGTGTGAACAATTTGTTTATTACGTTTATAGAATAAGAGAAATCATCAATTGTTGTAATTTTTGTTTGCAAAATCTTCATGATAGAGCGGAATAATTCTTGATAAGCGGCTGTATACCATTTTCTATGTAAACCAATTTGTACATGTCTTTTGGCAATTCTAACGCGTTGTTCAATAAAATCTTCATGCATATCTCCGCTGAATAACTCTTTTATATGTGTTTTTAAAGTTTGCTTTAGTTTTGGAATAGAGCTATAACGTTCAATAATAGTAGTTAAATTAGGCTGCTTTGTAATATTTGCATAGAATTTTTCCGTAATCCAATCAATTTCTTCATAAATAAAGGGCTGTAGTACCTTTACGATTTGTAAATCTTCTTTTGAAATATGCAGCATATCCATTTGAATTTTTAGTTCAGAATTAGTAGGCACGTTAAAAGTGATTTGTTGATCCTTACTTAATTCAAGTATACTGGCGTTTGTTTTATTTGTATGTTTTTTAAAAACCCCAAGCATCGTTCTTCCCCCTGTGTATAAAGCGTTTTCATTTTTTAGTTCTAATATAATTATATATTTTTATATACAATTACTCTATATTAGTGTGTAGAATAGTATATAAATTAAGAGAATTCTATGCAGAATTCTCTTAATGGCCTTTATTAATTTTAGCATGTGTTTTAAAGAAAACTGGGAAATGTACATTATATATTACAGTGACAACACGAATAATGAATGTTACTAATAAACAGACATAGAAGGCTAATACGTGTGCCCCCATTGCATATGTGATTAGGAAACTAATTGCTCCTAAAATAGAAGCGATTGCGTAAATCTCTTTTCGGAATACGTAGGGGATATCTTGAGCACAAATGTCACGCAAAATACCGCCGCCAATACCTGTAATGACTCCCATTGAAACAACTAAAAATGAGGCGTCAACATGATGTGACATTGCCGCATTTGCACCAATAGCTGTAAAAACACCTAAGCCAACAGCATCAGAAAGCATAATGACGACTTGCAGTTTATTGATACGCTCAAAAAACATACAAGTAAATAATGCTGATAATACACTTACGAAAAAGTAAATGGGTTTAACAAATGCGACAGGAGGCAGGTTACCGATCATAATATCACGAATAATACCGCCGCCGAGCGCTGTAGCTACAGCTAAACAAAGGACACCGAATAAATCTAAATCTTTTTTTAAACCAACTAATGTACCAGAAATAGCAGCGGCGATAATGCCAAGAAACGTAAATATGTCGATTAATAACATTGCTGTAATCCCTTCCTCCTAAAGATGTTCCAGAGAAAAAATATACACTAAAGTTATGTAAATAACAATGCATTTTCTTTACATGTAGAAAAAAAGAAAAAATGAGGAAAGAAAGCGCTTGAAAATGCAAATGTGCTTTTTTCTATAAGGTAAGGTTGGGGAGAAATGTGAGACGTTTAATTAAAAAATATATGTTATAATAAATATTTGAGATAAGAAAAAATATTAACAGTATAGATTGAAATTAGGTAATAGTTATGGAGGTTCTAGATGTTAAGCGAAAATAGTAAAAGTAATAAATTTGAAAATTTCCTATTAATCTTTATTTTGTTGCAACCAATTTTAGATTTGCTCACGGCATTCTGTATAATGGTTTTAAAAATTGATACGACCATTGGAGTTATTACACGCTTATTCGTTATGTTCCTAAGCGGAATATATATTTTAATTCAAACGAAGAAACAAGGAAATATAAAATATATATTGTATATAATTTTAGTAGGAATAGTCTTCACCATCGGATTGGTAAATAATAAACTTACAAAAGATCCTATGGTACTTTCAGAGGAAATTAAATTTATAGCAAAAGCATTATATCCGTTTGTTATGCTTACTTGTTATGTGTTTGTATTTAAGTCTTTAAAAGAAAAAAGCCATTCAAATTCAAAAATGCGTGACTATATTACGTATGCATCGCTAATTATAGGGGTAGTCATGGTAGCTTCGATTACTACTGGAACAGATTATAATAGTTATGAATGGGTAAAGTTAGGATCACGCGGCTGGTTTTATGCAGGTAACGAGCTAGGATCTATTTTAGCCATCATGTGTCCAATTGTTATTTTGTATTCAATTGAAAAAACAAAAAGTATAGGTAAAGCGTACTATTGGATTCCTTCCATTTTAGTTGTTTATTCATTATTTGCAATTGGGACAAAGGTTGGCGTAGGAGCAATCTTTGGATCAATGGCTATCGCAGTTGTTATGTGCTTTATTCAAGCATTTACACAGCGTAAAGATGGAAAGAAACATGCCTATTTATTAAATGGTTTCCTTGCAATAACTGTATTAGTAGGCATATTGGCATATACACCTTTTTCACCATTTATGAAAAATATGGGATTCCATTTCCAATTAATTGAACAAGAACAGAGTGCGAAAAAGGAAGAGAAAAAGAAGGAGGAAGCTAAAGAGCACAAACCTCCTGTGACAGAGCAAGAAAAAGAGAAAGAGAAAGCAAAAGAAAAAGTAGCAGAGAAAAAAGAAGAAACGCAAGCTCTTATTTTTAGTGGGCGTCAATTATTTGAACAGATGTATAAAGATTTCTATAATGAAGCCCCAATGTCTCAAAAATTATTAGGGATGGGTTATGCTGGTAACTATAAAGAACAGCCGAAATTAATTGAACGTGACTTCCACGATTGGTTCTATTCTTTCGGAATCATAGGGTTCGTTTTACTTGTAATTCCATTCTTATACTTCGGTATTAAATTTATTGCATGTATATTTACTAAATTTAAACAAATCTTCACAGTGAAATATGCAATGGTGATTGCAGCGATACTTCTAGGATTAGGTATCTCATTTATGGCTGGTCATATTTTAATTGCACCTGGAGTGAGTTTCTACTTAGTATTAATCATGGCATATTTAATAGTTGACTTGGAAATTGAATGATAGAAAAATAAAAGCTAGCATATGTTAGCTTTTATTTTGTTATAGTAAATAAAAAGAAAAAATGGGGGATGTAAGAAATGAAAGTGTTGCATATGAATGCTGGTGCAGAAGAAGGTGGGGGAAAAACACATATTATTTCACTTTTATCTCAATTTTCAAAGGAAGAAGTGGAATTAATGGTATTTGAAGAAGGTGCGATTGCTAGAGAGGCGAGAAACCTTGGTATTCAAGTGCATGTTTTTACCCAATCATCTCGGTACGACCTATCAATTCTTTCAAAAATAAAAGCATTTATTAATGAAAATCAATTTGACATTGTGCATACACATGGCGCACGAGCAAATTTCTATCTCTCCCTCTTGAAAAAAGGTATAAAAGCGAAATGGATAATGACTGTCCACAGTGATCCAACTTTGGATTTTATGAAGAGGGGATTAAAAGGATGGGTATTTACAAAGTTAAATTTACGTTCTTTCAGGAAGGTAGATTTATTCTTTGCAATTACGGAAAACTTTAAGAGAAACATAATAAAACTAGGTGTACCAGAAGAGAAAATTTGTACGGTTTATAATGGAATTGAGTATGATAGTACTCCAGCAAAACCTTATGATAAGAGTGAATTTGGCATCGATGAAGGAGTATTTACAGCCATTCAAGTAGCGCGTCTTCATCCTGTTAAAGGTCATGATATTTTATTTGAAGCATTACAAAAAATTAAGATTCCAAATATAAAGGTGCTTTTGCTTGGTGATGGTCCTATAGAAGCAGAATTAAAAGAGATGGTGAAACAAAAGGGCTTAGAGGATAAGGTGATGTTTCTAGGTTTTCGTACAGATTCAAAAGAATTATATGCATCTGCACACATTAATTTGTTAACCTCTTATAGCGAAAGCTTCCCTCTTGTTTTATTAGAAGCGGCTAACCAGCGCTTAACATCTATTGCAACAAATGTAGGTGATATGAAAAAGTTAATAGTTGATGATACGTATGGATGGATTGTACCGATTGGTGATGCAGATTCGTTAGCAAACGCGTTAGAAAATGCTTATGAGAAATGGTTGAATGGTGAATTAGAAGCGATGGGAAATCGTTTATATAATCACGCATCTACTCATTTTTCGCTAAAGAATTTGTATGAAGATACTTATAATGCATATAAAAAACTTTTACTGAAATAGAGAGGATAGTTAATCATGGAAGTAAAAACGGTTGATATTCTAGGTGTTCCCTTTTCTACAATGACAATGGATGAAACGATTCAATATTTGAAGGGACAACTAGAATTGGAGCGAACTCATACTTTTCAGGTCGTAACAGCGAATCCTGAAATTGTTATGTGTGCAAAAAAGGATGAGGCATTCCATAAAACATTATTAAATACAGATTTAATTACACCTGATGGTATTGGAGTTGTAAAAGCAAGTGGTATGTTAGGTACACCTGTAAAGGAACGTGTAGCAGGTTTTGATTTAATGTGTAATTTATTTGCCAAGTTATCAGAGGAGAATAAACCTGTATCTGTTTTCTTACTTGGTGCAAAACCGCATGTTGTACAAGCTGCAGCAGATCATTTAACGAAGACGTATTCAGCTGTATCTATTGTGGGTATACAAGATGGGTATTTTAAACAAGAAGAAGAAGAGAATATCGTTTCTCGTATTCAAGAAGCAAAACCAGATTTATTACTTGTCGCACTGGGTTTTCCGAGACAAGAAAACTTTATCCAAACTAATAAGCATCGTTTAGAAACGAAGATGGCTGTTGGAGTGGGCGGAAGTTTAGACGTATGGGCTGGAGAGGTAAAACGTGCACCGAAATGGATTCAAACGATTAACTTAGAGTGGTTTTATAGATTATGTAGTAACCCAACGCGCTGGCGTCGTCAGTTAGTATTAGCGGAATTTTTAAAAGAAGTAATGCGTTCGAAAAAGTAGCGGAATATCGCTACTTTTTTATTTGGCCATTTTTAATAAAGAGAGGTTTTGTTCATCCGCCACTGATTGTTAGTTCTCACTAATCGGACGTTTAATGGCAGTTGGTCTTCAATTTAACCTCTTTGCTTCAGCTGAATTTTGAGGTGGAAGTCTTACAGCCCTCAAATAGTGTGATAAGTATTTTACTTTTGGGGAATGATGAAGGAGAATTTTTTGAACGAAAGTATTTTACTTATACAATTCACACATGTAAAATGATGTGTAAAGACAGCTGTGTAAGGAGGACTTCTTATGGGCAAGGTGAAAGAAATTTCGAAGCGAAAGCTACTTGGTATAGCAGGGCTTGGGTGGTTATTTGATGCAATGGATGTTGGAATGCTTTCATTTGTAATGGTAGCATTGCAAAAAGATTGGGGATTAAGTACACAGGAAATGGGCTGGATAGGCAGCATTAATTCAATTGGTATGGCAGTCGGAGCGCTCGTTTTTGGAATACTATCAGATAAAATAGGGCGGAAATCAGTCTTTATTATTACATTATTACTATTTTCTATCGGTAGTGGTTTGACTGCTTTAACGACGACACTTGCGATGTTCCTTGTGTTACGATTTTTAATTGGTATGGGGCTTGGTGGAGAGCTTCCAGTTGCTTCTACATTAGTATCAGAGAGCGTTGAAGCACATGAACGCGGCAAAATAGTTGTGCTATTAGAAAGCTTTTGGGCAGGTGGATGGCTAATTGCAGCTCTTATCTCGTATTTTGTAATTCCGAAATATGGTTGGGAAGTTGCAATGGTATTGAGCGCGGTTCCGGCACTATATGCTTTATATTTAAGATGGAATTTACCAGATTCTCCGAGATTCCAAAAGGTTGAAAAAAGGCCGTCCATTATTGAAAATATAAAGTCAGTTTGGTCTGGGGAATATCGTAAGGCCACAATTATGTTATGGATTCTATGGTTTTGTGTTGTCTTTTCCTATTATGGAATGTTCCTTTGGTTACCTAGTGTAATGGTATTAAAAGGATTTAGTTTAATAAAAAGTTTCCAGTACGTACTTATTATGACGTTAGCTCAATTGCCAGGATATTTCACGGCCGCTTGGTTTATTGAACGACTTGGTCGTAAGTTTGTTTTAGTTACGTATTTAATCGGTACAGCGTGTAGTGCTTATTTGTTTGGTGTGGCGGAGTCATTAACAGTATTAATTATAGCAGGCATGTTACTATCCTTCTTTAATTTAGGTGCTTGGGGTGCATTATATGCTTATACACCGGAACAGTATCCAACGGCTATTCGTGGTACAGGTGCAGGGATGGCAGCGGCATTCGGTCGTATTGGTGGTATTCTTGGGCCGCTATTAGTAGGATATTTAGTTGCTTCACAGGCTTCTTTATCACTAATATTTACGATTTTCTGTGGATCAATTTTAATTGGCGTAGTTGCTGTAATTGTACTTGGGCAAGAAACGAAGCAGCGAGAATTAGTATAGGGTGAGGGGTTTATCTATCACTGATTATTAGCCAGCACCAATTGTGTTTTTGGGGCAGTAAAACTCCGCCTGCATTTCTTCGCATTCAGCGAGTTTTACTACCTACAAATAATGGAATAAAAGGGCAGGGGGAACCGTCGTGGTTTCCTTTTTTCTGTTTTTTTAGATAAATAATGGTATAGTAAGAAAAAGGGAATGTTTCTTATAAAAGCGAATGTATACAACAGGACATATGGACAAAAGAATTAGGTGGTTGAAGAAATGAAAATTTTACTGATCATGGAAGAAGTAGATGAGCGAAGAAGTTTAGCTGAAAAATTCACTGAAAATATAAAGAATGTAGAATGTTTTGAAGCGAATACAGGAACAGAATCATTATTTATCATGAAAAAGCATACACCAGATTTTGTTTTCTTGAATTCAAAATTACTAGATGGAACTGGTTTTGAATATGCGAGTTTATTACGGGAAGTAAATTGTTATACGAAATTGATTTTTATGGGTGAAGATATAGAAGAGTCGATTACGGCATTTCGTTTTCAAGCATTCTATTATTTACTACGCCCATTTCGTGAGGAAGATTTGCAATTCCTTTTATATAGAATGTGTAAAGAGCAAGGCGAGAAAGCAAAGAGTTATTTGCGAAAACTACCGATAGAAGGTCAAGAGGGGATTAGATATATTTTCCCTGAAGATATTGTATATATAAGCAAAAATAAGGAAAACAAAACGGTTTCAATTTATACAACGAATAATCAGTATATTTCAACATATACACTTCAGGAGCTGGAAAATAAGTTAAATACATATGATTTTTTACGCGTACATAAAAGTTATTTAATTAATATGTCATATGTACAAGAACTAAAACCTTATTATAATGGCACATATAATCTGTATTTAGATAAATATGATGAGCAACCGATTCCAGTTAGTCGTAATTACGTGAAACGACTTCGAAATAAAATTGAATTATAGCAGATAATGCGAAATTTTTAACATGATAAACTAAAAATCCTTCATGATAGGGAGGATTCAAATTAAATATTCAGAAAATTTAGTACAATCCCACTAAGCAATAGTATTGGGGGGATTGTATGTGAAAACATTGAAGTCGATTTTACTTTGGGGAGTTATTGCAGCAGTAGGAGCAGGTGCTTTTGGTGTAATAGCTTTATCACAAGGTGAAACTATTAATGCCGTGTGGCTCTTAGTAGCTGCGGTATGTGTGTATGCAGTTGCTTATCGCTTTTATAGTAGATTTATAGCGAGAAAGGTATTCGGTTTAGATAATAATCGGCAAACGCCAGCCCATACATTAAACGATGGAAAAGATTATGTTCCGACAAATAAGTGGGTATTATTTGGACATCATTTTGCAGCTATTGCTGGGGCAGGCCCTTTAGTAGGACCGATTTTGGCGGCACAAATGGGGTATTTACCAGGGACAATATGGATTATTGTTGGGGTAGTTGTCGCTGGGGCTGTGCAAGATTTTGTAATTTTATTTGCTTCAATGAGACGGAATGGTAAATCTTTAGGGGAAATGATTAAAGATGAGATTGGTCCTGTTACAGGGCTTATTGCAATGATAGGTATTTTAGGCATTATGATTATTTTATTAGCGGTATTAGCATTAGTAGTAGTAAAGGCACTTGTAGGAAGTCCTTGGGGAATGTTTACGATAGCAGCAACAATTCCTATCGCTATTTTAATGGGAGTGTACATGCGCTACATTAGGCCTGGCCGGGTTGGTGAAGGATCAGTAATCGGAATTATTCTACTTATACTGTCTCTTATTGGAGGACAGTATGTGGCAGAACATCCAACGCTTGCAAGTATGTTCACGTTTAGTGGTGAAACGATTGCTATTATGCTTATTGTATATGGATTTATCGCATCGGCATTACCAGTTTGGATGCTATTAGCACCACGTGATTATTTAAGCACATTTTTAAAAGTCGGAACAATTGTTGGATTAGCAATAGGTATTTTAATTGTAGCACCAGATTTACAAATGCCAGCAGTTTCGAAATTTATCGATGGAACAGGTCCTGTTTTCTCTGGAAACTTATTCCCATTCTTATTTATTACAATTGCTTGTGGTGCGGTGTCTGGATTCCATGCTCTCGTTTCATCAGGCACGACACCAAAAATGATTGAACAAGAGGGACACGCACAGCCGATCGGTTATGGGGCAATGTTAATGGAGTCATTTGTAGCGGCGATGGCGATGATTGCAGCTTGTGTATTAACACCAGGAACTTATTTTGCGATTAATAGTCCCGCAGCACTTATCGGTACGGATGTCTCGCAGGCAGCTCAAGTTATTTCTTCATGGGGATTTGCTATTACACCAAATGAACTAAAAGATCTCGCTGTAAACGTTGGAGAGCAAACGATTTTATCACGTACAGGTGGCGCACCAACGTTAGCGATAGGTATGGCATATATTTTCTCACAAGTAATAGGTGGAACGGCCATGATGGCCTTTTGGTATCATTTTGCGATCCTCTTTGAAGCGCTATTCATTTTAACAACGATTGATGCTGGAACGCGTGTAGGCCGATTTATGATTCAAGATATTTTAGGGCATGTATATAAGCCATTTGGGAAAACGGATTCTACATTAGCGAATGTAATAGCTACAACATTATGTGTATTAGGATGGGGTTATTTCTTATACCAAGGGGTAGTAGATCCGCTTGGTGGAATTAATACATTATGGCCACTCTTCGGTATTGCAAACCAAATGTTAGCAGGTATTGCATTATTACTTGGAACGACCATTTTGTTCAAAATGGGGAAAAAGGCATATGTTTGGGTGACACTTATTCCAACTGTCGGATTGCTTATTGTAACGATGACGGCGGGTTATCAAAAGCTATTTCATGAAAATCCTAAAATAGGATTTCTATCTCATGCAAAGGTGTTTCAGGGAGCATTAGATGAGGGGAAAGTGTTAGCACCAGCTAAAAACGTCGCTCAAATGAAGCAAATTATTTTCAATGATTATATTGATGCAGCGCTTTGCGGGATTTTTATGATAGTTGTAATTGCTGTATTAATTTCTGCAATTCGAATTTGGATTCAAGTATTAAGAAATAAGCCAATGCCGCTAAAAGAGGCACCATATATACCTAGAGACGAAAGTGAGTCGAGGAACTATGCTTAAACGATTACGACAAGTATGGGGACAAAGAAAACACTTTATTAGTTTACTTGTTGGGGTACCAAGCTATGAAACATATGTAGAGCATATGAAAAAGCATCATCCAGAGGAAGAAGTTTTATGCCAAAAACAGTTTTTTGCAGAAGCGCAAGAAGCTAGGTTTAACGCAAAGGGTGGGAAGATATCACGGTGTTGTTAATAAAAAGGGCGAATTTTCGCCCTTTTTATTTTTTGCTGTTTCACGTGGAACAGCAAAAAATAAATAAAAAGCTTTGGGAATTATAGGTATCTCGTATACAATAAAATAAGGAAAGAGATAGATAGAAAAGTAGGGAGATTATTTTATGTTCAGGGATTTATTTGTAAACACAACAATTATTCTTTCCTTTATTTTTGTTGGAGGTCAGATTTTAAGAGATAGGCCGTTAAAAGAAGAGTTTTCTCTTTGGCAGAAATGTGTAGTAGGTATGCTTACTGGAATATTAAGTGTACTATTGATGCATTTTGGTGTACATATTGAGGATATTATGTTGGATCTACGTTATTTGGCTGTTATTTTAGCAATTATAATCGGAGGTCCGATAGCTAGTAGTATAACAGTTACTATTATTTTAATTACCCGATTATTTTTTACCGAGTACTCTTTAGCCTCTGAATTGGCTTGCTATAGTATTGTATTAATAGGTGTTGGAGTTGTTTTTATTTGGCGGATGAAAGCTTCTATATTTACAAGATGGATCTGGTTTAATGTATATAGTTTATCTATTTTAGTAGTGCCACTTTCTATTTTATTTAAGGATATGTCTATCGTATCATTATATGTAGTTTGTAGTGGTGTTGCAGCATATATCACATTTATAAGCGCAAATTATGTATTGCAATCCAATGGGTTATTTCAAACGATGAAGCAATATGCAACGATAGATGCGCTGACAGGTTTAGGAAACGTAAGACAGTTTGATTTAGAAATGAATCGTCATATTGGGAGTAAGCGTATGAAAAATGATTCACTTTGTTTACTACTTATAGATATTGATCACTTTAAGTGTGTAAATGATACGTTTGGGCATCCTGCAGGAGACGAAGTGTTAAAACAAATGGGATGTATTTTAAGAGAAATTTCACCGTTTCCAGACTTTGCCTTTCGAAAGGGTGGAGAGGAGTTCGCACTTTTGATACCAAAGAAGGGATTAGCTTATGGAATGCGTACAGGGGAACAAGTTCGCACAGCTGTTGAAAACCATCCATTTCAATTGTTAAATGGAACAAAAATAAAAATTACAGTTTCAGTAGGTATTTCAGTGTATGAAGAATCACCAGAGCAATTTATTCAAGCTGCTGATGATGCATTATATTACTCCAAAAGAAATGGTAGAAATCAAGTTAGTTCTGCATCTTAAAGATAAGATGACCAGAAGATCTTATAAAAAAACCCACAGAGAGGGAATATATAAACTCTGTGGTTTTTTTTATTTATAGATTAGACAAGTTCTTTTGATGCAACGAATTTACGATATGCACCGTGATGTGTTGGGCCTACGTATTCGTTGATCTTGAATGAATAACGGATAGCAGCTGTAATAAACTCTTTCGCAGTTTTTACTGCTTCTTTCACAGGTTTTCCTTTTGCAAGTTCTGCTGTAATTGCAGCAGAATATGTACAACCTGCGCCGTGTGTATTTGTTGTATCGATTTTTTCTGATTCTAAAAGATCGAATGTTTCTCCATCATATAGGACGTCGATTGCAGTTTCCGTACCAAGCTTGCTACCGCCTTTAATTAGGACGTATTTCGCACCTAAAGCGTGGATTTTTTTCGCCGCTTCTTTCATGTCTTCAAGAGAATTAATCTTTACGCCACTTAATTGGTAAGCTTCAAATAAGTTTGGTGTTACAACTAATGCCTTTGGAACAAGAACGTCACGTAAGCAATCGTTCGTTTCAGGATGTAATGCTTCATCAGCACCTTTACATACCATAACTGGATCAACTACTACATTTTTGAAATTATGTTTTTCGATTGTTTCTGCAACCATTTCAATAATTTCTACTGATCCCAGCATACCTGTTTTTAAAGCATCTACGCCAACACCTTCAATTGTTGTTTCTAACTGTGGTTTTAATGTAGAAGCCGGGATTGGGAATACGTTATGTGCCCAACCGTTATGTGGATCCATCGTTACGATTGTCGTAAGAGATGTCATTCCGTATACACCAAGTTCCTGGAATGTTTTTAAATCTGCTTGTATACCAGCACCGCCACTTGTGTCAGAACCAGCGATAGTAAGTGCTTTATTTAATGTCATTATGAAAGCCCCCTCAAGTGATATAATGAAAACTATGTTTTCACCATTATATCAATGTTACGAATAAGTACAAAGTGAAAAGTAGATGATTTATTTTAGGAGCTATTGAAAATCTTGTATGTAGGAGACGAATTATGTTTCAAGAGAATCGTACAAATGAATTAGTTATATTAAAAGAGATTGCAGAGACGTTGAACACTTCAAATGATACATATCATGTGCTGCAAGCTGTGTTGGAAAAACTATTGAATGTAACGGGTTTAACGACAGGATGGATATTTCTTGCGGATGAAAATGGTAGATATACAAAATTAATTGATTATCAATTACCAGAGGGATTGAGATTTGAAAATAAACGACCGATGTGTGAGGGAAATTGCTGGTGTTTACACCGATTTGTGGAAGGTAAACTAGAGAAAGCCGTTAATATTATTGAATGTAAGAGAATTAATAATGCGATTGAATATAACTGGGGAGATACAGAAGGGATTGTGCATCATGCTACAGTGCCGCTAAAAGCAGGGGGAGATGAATTTGGCGTATTAAATGTGGCTAGCCCAGGTAAAACGTATTTTTCTGAAGAAGAATTAGTGTTATTACAATCAGTTGCTTTCCAAATTGGAACAGCATTAAAACGTACAAAATTGTATGAGAATGAAAAGAGAAGGGCTCATTATTATGTAAAGTTAGAACGTTTTATTCAAGCTTTAAGGACGATTCATAAATTTAATGCATTGCCTGAGGCGATTGTAAAACAAATAGGGAAGTTATTTCTATGGGAGCAAGTTGTATTTTTTATTAGAGAAGAAAATGAACTTGCTGTAAGAGCTTCGTATAAGATAGATGAGTTGCAAGAGGATTTGAAGTCAGCGGCACAGGAAGCACTGAAAAAGGAAGAACCTGTTCTGTTAAAGAGTCAGGTTGGGAATATCGTACATCCTAATCGTGCAGTTATTGCCATTCCCATACATATTCAAGATCATATATTTGGCGTGTTAAGTGTAAGTTCGAATAATGGAGAATTTGATATAAATACGATAGATGTAGTACAGGCGTTAGCAAACCATATATCTTTAATGATAGAGAACTTAAGGTTAAACGAAAAGCGCCGAGAACTTGTACGAATGGAAGAACGTAATCGTTTAGCTAGAGATTTGCATGATTCTGTTTCACAAAAGTTATTTTCATTAACCTTTATGACGAAAGGTGCCGAAGCTGTCTTAAAGGGGAAAAATGAAAAGGTAGATCAATCTTTGCATGAGATACGTGAGTTATCGCAAGGTGCTTTAAAAGAAATGAGGACGTTAATTTGGCAACTACGTCCAGCGGGATTAGAGAAAGGATTATTACCAGCTTTAAAGCAATATGGCGAAAGTTTGGGATTGAAAATTCGGGAACAAGTTACAGGTGTTCGAGATTTGCCGCGCGTAGTAGAGGAAGCACTATGGCGAATTGGACAAGAAGCGTTAAATAACGTAAGTAAACATGCGAATGTCAGAGAAGCGGCGATTTATTTCAAAGTGACGGAGAAGAATGTATCATTAGAAATAGTCGATCAAGGAAACGGCTTTGTAGAAAAGAATATAAAAGAGAAGAAATCACTCGGTATGACTACGATGCGTGAAAGAGTAGAATTAGTTGGTGGAACAATTAAAATCGTAAGTGATAAGAAAAGAACAAGTGTAAAAGTAAACGTACCATTATGATGTGAAAATGAGGGAAGTTTGTGAAAATAAAAGTATTGTTAGTTGATGATCATACAGTCGTTTTAAAAGGGTTAGCATTTTTCTTGAGTACACAGGAGGATTTAGCGTTAGTTGGAGAAGCAAATAACGGGAAAGAAGCATTAGTGAAAGTAGGGGAGACAAATCCTGATGTGGTACTAATGGATTTATATATGCCCGAAATGGATGGTGTCGAGGCGACGGCGTGCATCAAAAAAGAATATCCAAATGTGAAAGTAATTGTATTAACCAGCTTTTCTGATCAAGCGCATGTTTTACCAGCGTTAAGGGCGGGAGCAAGCGGCTATATTTTAAAAGATGTAGAACCGGATCAGCTTGTTGAAGCTATTCGAAGCGCATATAAAGGTAATATTCAATTACATCCGGATATAGCAAATGCTCTTCTCTCTCAAACATTACCTATGGAAGAAAAAGAAGAAGAACCTTCTATTCAAGTGGATGTGTTAACAGCGAGAGAAAATGAAGTGTTGCAGCTATTAGCGAAAGGGATGAGTAATAAAGAGATCGCTTCCGTTTTAGTTATTACAGAAAAAACGGTAAAAGCTCATGTAAGTAGTATTTTGAGTAAGTTGAATTTATCTGATCGCACGCAAGCGGCATTATATGCAGTGAAAAACGGAATTGTATAAGACAAAAGTCGTAAGACCTAGTTCGCCTTTAGAAGGTGGACTTTTTTTATGGAAAAATACGTCTATGTGAGGACGAAATTGTCTTGATATAAAGATAAAATATGTTTGTAAGCAACAAAACAACAATTACAAGGGATACCTTTTTTGAAAGCATATAACAACAGAAGAGTGAGTACTAGGAGGAAAAACAATGGCAACAGTTTTATTTGTAAAAGCAAACAACCGCCCAGCGGAACAAGCAGTTAGTGTGAAATTATACGAGGCATTTTTAGCAAACTATAAAGAAGCACATCCAAATGATACAGTAGTAGAACTTGATTTATATAAAGAAGAATTACCATATGTAGGCGTAGATATGATTAATGGTACATTCAAAGCAGGTAAAGGATTTGATTTAACTGAAGAGGAAGCAAAAGCAGTAGCAGTTGCTGATAAGTATTTAAATCAATTTTTAGAAGCTGATAAAGTCGTTTTCGGTTTCCCATTATGGAACTTAACAATCCCAGCAGTATTGCACACATATATTGATTATTTAAACCGTGCTGGCAAAACGTTTAAATATACGCCAGAAGGTCCAGTTGGTCTAATTGGAGATAAGAAGATTGCATTATTAAACGCGCGCGGTGGCGTATATTCTGAAGGTCCAGCAGCTGAAGTAGAAATGGCTGTTAAATATGTAGCAAGTATGATGGGCTTCTTCGGTGCAAAAAACATGGAAACAGTAGTTATTGAAGGGCATAATCAATTCCCAGATAAAGCAGAAGAGATCATTACAACGGGTCTTGAAGAAGCAGCTAAAGTAGCAAGCAAATTTTAATTGAAAATAGAATCGTCACTCGAAAAAAGCAGCATTAACATATAAACGTTAATGCTGCTTTTTTTATATTTTAAGTTCGTCAGCCAGTTTTTCTAATTGGATTCGATCTTGTATGTAATAGGTTCTTCCGTCTTTTTTTAAGTAATTTTGCTGACAAAAATGGTTTAATACATATAAGAGGTGGCGGTAGCTGACATTTAAATATTCCGAAGCCTCGGTATGCTTTTCTATATAACTGTTATTCTGTTCTGTTAATAGAATAAATGCTGCTAATCGATTTTCGAACGGATAACTATTATTTTTGGCGTAACTTTCTGTTCGGGTAATTGTTTTTTCGCCGATAAATTTGCATAGTTTCTGTAGAAAGATAGCATCTTGCAATAAAAGATGCTGACAATCTTTAAGAGGGAGCGCCAAGCAAATACAATCTTCAATCACTTCCACCGTTTTCGTAACGGATTCTACGCCGATTAACCCTAATTCCCCAATGAACGAAGGTGCTTTAATAAAGTTAATTAAGGAAATCCTCCCATTTTTGTGACTCATATATATTTTCGCTTTCCCGGAAATTAAGTAATAAAGATAAGGAACATCAACGCCTTCATTACATATCCTTTCTTTCTTTTGAAAGGAATGTAGTTCAGCATATGGTAAGACATCAAAAGAAAAAAGAGTATGGAAGTTGTAAGTTTGCACGTAATGAGAGATTTCTTCGCTATTTTTGCTGACTTTCATATTTTCACCTCCTGTTTAGTATGAGATATCTCCTATTATTTTTACAAGAAAGAATGATACGATTTATGTAAATTTATTTTTGTAGAAAAGAGAGTGTGAGGGGTTTATGAAAAAATATAAAACACTGCTATTTGATGTAGATGATACATTGTTAGATTTTCAGAAGGCGGAGAAAATGGCATTACGTATGCTGTTTGAAGAGAACGGTATCCCTCTAACTAGTGAGGTGCAAGGGCGGTATAAAAAAATTAATAAAAGTCTTTGGGATGCTTTTGAAGAAGGTAAAATAAACCGTGATGAAGTCGTAAATACACGGTTTTCAATTTTGTTTAAAGAATACGGGGAAGAAGTAGATGGGATATTATTCGAAAATAATTATCGTAGCTACTTAGAAGAAGGAGACCAACTTATGCAAGGTGCGTTTGAATTTATAAATCGAATTCACAGTGAGTATGATTTATATATAGTGACAAACGGTATTTCTAAGACGCAAGATAAACGTTTACGTAATGCAGGATTACACGCCTTGTTTCAAGATATTTTTGTTTCAGAAGATACAGGATTCCAAAAGCCGATGAAAGAGTATTTTGATTATGTTTTCGAACGAATTCCTAATTTTGCTCCTGAAGAAGGGCTCATTATTGGAGATTCGTTAAGTGCTGATATGAAAGGTGGATATGTAGCCGGAATTGATACTTGTTGGTTTAATCCAGAAAAGAAATTAAATGATAGCGGGATTGTGCCGACATATGAAGTGGGAAATTTTGAAGATTTATACGCACTATTGAAGCAACGTGTGTAATAAAAATAGGCAGTGGAAGTTTTGTCCCTACTGCCTATTTTTATTAGCTTGTAGCTTCGTTATTTTTAGGAAGTGGAAATGCATTACCAATCGCTGCCGCTCCAAGCATCGGTAATAGTAAATTGAGCGGGAAAAACATGAGTAATAGTAATGTTATTGCAATTGGTTTTCTTAATGCATAGCTTGAAATTGCTGTTGTGACGATGGCTACCGAAGCAATTGGATCTATAGGGATAATGGACGCTATAGCATATCCGATACTAGATCCAGCAAATATAATTGGGAAAATGTGTCCACCGCGCCAACCTGTATTTAAACAAACGGCAGTAATACATAATTTTAAAACTCCTGAAAGAAGTAATACCCAGAAGGATAAGTGGGTCCATTCCACGACTAAATCTTTTAATTGGTGTTCTCCTGAAAATAACGTGTACGGGAGGAAAGTTCCTGTAATTCCTAATAAAATACCACCGATAATACCAAGTGATAGTTTGTATTCTTTTAAGGGATGGATTAATTTCTCTAATGTGAACTCTAATTTGAAATAAAAGAATCCAACTATAGCACCAATACTGGCAAGTGGGAGAAAGGCAATCCATTCATTAAGAGAAAGAGAACCTTTTCCGAAATCAACGATAAAGGATCCGCGATTATCGAATTTACTAAGTAATAAATAAATGGAAAAACCAGCGAAAGTAGTAGCTAAATATACAATTGCTTTTTTTCCTTTGGAAAATTCGTTAATTTGGTCACCCTCATTTTCATTTGGAGCTAAATAACCGAATAGCGGCGCGTTAAAAATTACACTTAAAGTAGCGCCAATTCCAATCTCTGTTAGTTCATTCATTCCTTTTAAGGCGAATGTAAAGCGATCCCCTACCCATGTACAAAGTCCACCGATAATTCCAACAAGTGCTGCTTCGGGACCTAAGCTAGCACCAAATATTAAAACGATAATTGCAGTTAAAGTAGCTTTATGTACAAAACGGTATTCAATTCTACCTGTTTTTTTATATTCACCCATTACTTCCGGCATAAGACGTGGATATGTGCCGAAGTATTTTTGGGTTAAACCAACGAGAATACCACCGATAGTTGTTACACAAATAGTGTAATACGGGGGAGAAGAGAAGATTGTAGGTAAGTATCCCCAAATAAAGTGAATGCCGATATTTATTGTAACTAAAAATAGCCAGACTGTTGCTCCTACTATAGAGCCTAAAAGAATGCCGTATAGGACGAGTATATAGTGCATGTCCTTTGTGTTTGTCATGTTATACCTCCGTTATGTAAGTGTTAATGTCGAAAGAATTAAATATGCTACTGTGAAATGAATATGTATAGTATCTTTTTGAGGGGTTGGTTTATTCAATATATTGAGGTATCGTGAGAATTTGAAATCTATACGGTTAAACCACGTATTTAATTTTATATAGTAATCGTGGGTTTTAAAAGGTCTTTTTCAAATGGATATGGAATATATTTCTTTTGTTATGCATGTCAAATTCTTTGTAGTTAATTTAGAACATTCAGAAAAACTGATTGACATTAGGAAATTATTGCTATAAAATCAACGGTAATTGCATAGTCTTATCAAGAAAAGGTGGAGGGACAGGCCCGATGAAACCTTGGCAACAGCCGTATAACGGAATTGTGCCAAATCCTGCAGGTAATAATCCTGAAAGATAAGAAAGAGCCTTTAGAGCGTGTTTTCAAACTGCTCCTTTCTTGTTTTCAGGAAAGGAGCAGTTTTTTTATTTTGTATAAGAAGAAAGGAGAATGAGAGATGGGAGAATCATGGGGAAAAGGAACAATTTGTGTGCAAGGTGGCTATACGCCAAAGAATGGTGAACCGCGTGTTTTACCGCTTTATCAAAGTACAACGTATAAATACGATACTTCGGATGATTTAGCGGCCTTATTTAACTTAGAGGCAGAAGGATATATATACACGCGTATTGGAAATCCTACTTTAGCTGCATTTGAGCAAAAGCTAGCGGATTTAGAGGGTGGTGTAGGAGCTGTTGCAACGGCTTCTGGCCAGGCTGCTATTATGCTTGCTGTTTTAAATATTTGTAGTAGTGGAGACCACTTGCTTTGTTCTTCCACAGTTTATGGCGGGACGTTTAATTTATTTGGAGTGAGTTTGCGTAAGCTTGGTATTGATGTTACGTTCTTTAATCCGAATTTAACTGCTGATGAAATTGTGGCCCTTGCTAATGATAAGACGAAACTTGTTTATGCAGAATCGTTAGGAAATCCAGCAATGAACGTTTTAAATTTCAAAGAGTTTTCAGATGCAGCGAAAGAGTTAGAAGTACCTTTTATCGTGGATAATACATTAGCAACTCCTTATTTATGCCAAGCATTCGAGCACGGGGCAAATATTATCGTTCATTCTACGACGAAATATATCGATGGTCATGCAAGCTCTTTAGGCGGCATTGTCATTGATGGAGGGAACTTCGATTGGACAAATGGGAAATATCCTGAACTTGTTGAACCGGATCCAAGTTATCACGGCGTAAGTTACGTTCAAAATTTTGGTGCAGCAGCTTATATTGTGAAGGCGCGTGTTCAATTATTAAGAGACTACGGAAACTGTATGAGCCCATTCAATGCGTATATTAGCAATATCGGCTTAGAAACGTTGCATTTACGAATGGAGCGTCATAGTGAAAATGCCCTCGCAGTTGCTAAGTGGCTTGCTAACCATGAACGTATTGAATGGGTGAATTATCCGGGATTAGATAGCAATGAAAATTACTCGTTAGCACAAAAGTATTTGAAAAAAGGTGCTAGTGGTGTTTTAACATTCGGCATTAAGGGAGGACTAGAAGCAGCGAAAGAATTTATCGCAAATGTAAAACTAGCAACTCTCGTAACGCATGTAGCTGATGCACGAACTTGCGTTATACATCCTGCTAGCACAACGCATAGACAATTAAGTGCAGAAGATCAGCGTTTAGCTGGCGTTACATCAGATTTAATTCGTTTATCAGTCGGTATAGAAGATGTTTCTGATATTATTGCAGATTTAGAAGCAGCGCTAGTCGGAGGCAAAGAACATGCCAATCATAATTGATAAAGATTTACCGGCTCGCAAAGTGTTGCAGAAGGAAAATATTTTTGTAATGACGAAGGAGCGAGCAGAAACACAAGATATCCGGGCATTGAAAATTGCTATATTAAATTTAATGCCTACAAAGCAAGAAACAGAGGCGCAATTACTTCGTTTAATTGGCAACACACCGTTGCAATTAGATGTTCATTTACTTCACATGGAATCACATTTGTCCCGTAATGTAGCACAGGACCATTTAACGAGTTTCTATAAAACATTCCGTGATATTGAGAATGAGAAATTTGATGGACTTATTATTACAGGAGCACCAGTTGAAACTCTTTCTTTTGAAGAGGTAGATTATTGGGAAGAGCTTAAACATATTATGGAGTATTCAAAAAAGAATGTAACATCTACGCTTCATATTTGCTGGGGGGCACAGGCTGGTTTGTATCATCATTATGGCGTTCCAAAGTATCCGCTTAAGGAAAAAATGTTCGGTGTATTTGAACATGAAGTCCGTGAGCAACATGTGAAATTATTACAAGGGTTTGATGAATTGTTCTTTGCCCCGCATTCTCGTCATACAGAAGTAAGAGAGAGTGATATTAGAGAGGTGAAAGAATTAACATTATTAGCAAACTCTGAGGAAGCGGGTGTTCACCTTGTTATTGGGCAAGAAGGAAGGCAAGTGTTTGCGCTCGGGCATAGTGAATATAGTTGTGATACGTTAAAAGAAGAATACGAACGAGACCGCGACAAAGGGTTAAATATTGATGTGCCGAAAAATTATTTTAAGCATAATAACCCAAATGAGAAACCGCTTGTAAGGTGGAGAAGTCATGGGAATCTATTATTCTCTAATTGGCTGAATTATTACGTGTATCAAGAAACCCCTTATGTATTATAAAAAAAGATTGTGTAACACGTGGCAACGTTTTCTTTGTAAAGATTAACTTATATTTTTCCGAATGTTCAAAAAACATTGTTTTTCAGATTTTTTACTCATATAATTTCATCTAAACACAATTTTTAAGGGGTGGACAGTATTATGAAGGAAATTCAAGTTGGCTTATTAGGTCTTGGGACAGTTGGTAGCGGTGTAGTTCGTATTATTACAGATCATCAAGAGCGACTCATACACCAAGTAGGTTGTCCTGTGAAAGTAACGAAAGTACTAGTACAAAATATTGAAAAAGAGAGAGAAGTAGAGGTACCTTCTACTCTATTAACACAAGATGCAAATGAAATTTTAGATAATCCAAATATTGACGTTGTCATCGAAGTGATGGGTGGCATTGATGATGCAAAAGCATATATTTTGCAAGCTTTACAAAGTGGGAAGCATGTTGTAACTGCCAATAAAGATTTAATGGCGTTACATGGGGCGGAACTCTTGGCAGTAGCAAAAGATAATAAAGCAGACCTGTTTTATGAAGCAAGTGTAGCCGGAGGGATCCCGATTTTACGAAGTATCGTAGAAGGACTTTCTTCAGATCTTATTACGAAAGTAATGGGAATTGTAAATGGAACGACAAATTTTATTTTGACGAAAATGTCAGATGAAGGGAGAGCATATAACGACGTGTTAAAAGAAGCCCAACAACTTGGATTTGCAGAAGCAGATCCAACATCAGATGTGGAAGGTTTAGATGCAGCAAGAAAAATGACGATTTTGGCTACCCTTGGTTTCTCTACAAATGTAGAGCTTGGAGATGTGAAAGTAAAAGGAATTACTTCTATTACAGAAGAAGATATTGAATACAGTAAAAGTTTAGGCTACACGATTAAATTAATTGGTCTTGCGAAGCGAGATGGTGAAAAATTAGAAGTTACAGTTGAACCAACGTTACTTCCAAATACACATCCCCTTGCGGCCGTACAAAACGAATATAACGCTGTATATGTGTACGGTGAAGCGGTTGGAGAAACGATGTTTTATGGACCAGGTGCAGGAAGTTTACCAACAGCGACAGCTGTCGTTTCAGATTTAGTAGCTGTCATGCAAAATATTCGATTAGGTGTAAACGGAAATAGTGCGGTATCCCCGCAGTATAAAAAGGTATTAAAAGAGCCAGACGAAATTGTTGTGAAGAAATTTTTAAGACTTCATGTAAAAGATGAAATTGGTGTATTTGCAAAAATTACTTCATTGTTCTCTGAGCGTGGTGTTAGCTTTGAAAAGATTATTCAAATGCCACTTGAAGAGAAAGGAAAAGCTGAAATTGTAATTGTAACGCATCGTGCATCTCTTGCTGATTATGATTATATTCTACATACGTTGCAAGGGTATGAAGAAATAGATTGTTTGAAAGCAAATTACCGAATTGAAGGAGATGCAAAGTAGCATCTCCTCTAATAAAAAACCTATTAAGCGGCCTGCTTAATAGGTTTTTTTCTATTTAAAATCTGCGTACCAACTTGAATAAATGCTTGGATAATCCAGCCTGTTGTAAAAGATAAGATGATTGTTCCAAAATAGATAGGTCCATTTAATAGGAAGCTTAATGTTAAAAATAAAAACGCTAACGAAATTTCTGTTCTTCTAAATGTCCACTTCTTTTTCTCAGCAACCGTTAAAACGAAAGCTTCCTGAGGTGCTGCGCAAAGGTTGGTAGAGACGTAAAGACCAATCCCAGCTCCAACGAATAGATTTCCACAAATAAGTGTTATATATTTTGGAAGAGAACGGATAGCGTCCATAATAGTTGTAATGGAACCAATCCAATCAACAAAAAGAGAAATAAGAACCATCGTTACAATTGTACCGATCGTAATTTGTTTTTTATTCCAAAAGAGTACGATAAGAGTAAAAGCAAAATTAATCATGAAAATCCAAAAACCGATACTTATCCCGAAATTTTGATATAGTGCAATAAAGAAGGAATCATAAGGGCTAAGTCCAAAGGAAGTAATTGTTGTCATCATATTAATACCGATGGCGAGAGTGAGTAGACCGCCAATGAAAAATATATATTCTAATTTGAATCGAAGCATAGTTGTATATCCTTTCAAAATGTATTTGCTAGGAAAGGATATATTGTGGAAAGCTTACCAGGTCAAGGGAGAATTTTTGCAGAGAAGGGGAAAATGAGATGACGAATATAAGAAAGATTGCTGAACTTGCTGGGGTATCTGTTTCAACTGTTTCACGTGTACTGAATAATCATCCATATGTGAATGAACAGAAACGAAAAGAAATTTTAGCAATTATAGAAGAGTTAAATTATACGCAAAATGTGAATGCAATTCATTTAGTGAAAGGAAAAACGAATGTCATTGGCGTGTTATTACCGCACGTAAATGATCAATATTATAGTGCTATTATCGAGGGAATATCAAAGGAAACAGCAAAGAATAATTATAATATGATGCTTTGTCAGACGAATTATAGTGAGGAAAGAGAACTAGAAATTTTGAATATGTTAAAAATGAAAAAGCTTGATGGGGTTATTATATGTTCTCGAGCGAATAGTAAGGAAAAGCTTGAAGAATATACGAAATTTGGTCCAATTGTTATGTGTGAAGAAATAGACTCGAATTCCATTTCGAGTGTGCATATTGATTACTATAAAGTCTTTTCGCGCGGGATGAAGAGCTTAATAGATGTCGGACATACAAATATTGGATATTGCATTGGGAGAAGTAATAGCATTAATAGTCAGAGAAGAAAACAAGCATATGAGGATTCGCTTCAACAGATTGCTGTAACACCGATAGAGGCCTGGAAGTTTAAAGGCTGTTTTACAGTGGAAGATGGGCGTAATGTGATTAGGGAATGGGCCCATATGTCAGTAAAACCAACAGCATTTCTTGTATCTTGCAACCATATTGCAGCTGGAATGGTAACGGAAGCGAAAAAACAAGGCATTCGTATTCCAGAAGATATTACGATTATCGGTTGTGATGATCAAGATGTGGCAGATATTTTAGGCATTACGACGATTTCATATTGTAGTAAAAATGTTGGTGTGAAGGCATTTGAATTATTATATGAAAAGATTAATGATGAGAAAATAGATGTAAAGCACGTAGAGTTATTGTCAGAATTAGTACATAGGGAAACAACATAATAGATAAGGTGTGAAAATCGCTTTTCAAAATTGCGTTTGGTATAATTATGGACAATCTATGAGGGCTAAAAGGGGTTTTGATATGAGATCAAAAGTAGTAAAAGTAATTCTACTCATTACAATTGCATCTTTCTGTTTATTTGCATATGGCTTTGTTTCAGGTGTAAATGATGTGTTAAATCCGAAAGCTTCAAATTTAATTAAAAAGACCGATGTAGTGGCAAAAGAGAAAAAGAAAACGGGAACGTTACAAATCGTTAGTCTAGGTGATTCATTAACACGCGGTGTTGGTGATAAAGAAGGAATTGGCTATATTGGACGGATGAAAGAAGATTTACAAAAAGATTATAAGCAAAAGGTTGCTTTAACTAACTTAGCTGTTAGTGGTGCAAAAATGCCTGACTTATTAAAACAAATGGAGAGTAGTGGCGCTCAATATTCAATTAAGCAAGCAGATGTAATCGTTTTAACGATAGGAGGAAATGATTTATTTCCAGGTTGGGAATCGCTCGGAAAAATAGATTTGGAAACATACCGTCCTGATACAGAAACATTCCAGAATGAAGCGAAGAAAATTATAGAGGGAATTCGTAAGTTAAATACAGATAGCCCTATTTTTTGGCTTGGTTTATACAATCCTTTTGAAGATGTGGAAGATTTAAAAGGGTCTTCAAATATTGTTGTAGACTGGAATGCATCTTTAGAAAAATTAGCGCTAAATGATAAAAATGTTTATATTACACCGACATTTGATTTATTCCAAAACCGCGGGAAAGATTTATTATACTCCGATCATTTCCATCCGAATGAAGTAGGGTATACATATATGGCAGACCGATTAGTTCAAAATGTTGCGAGTAAATTAAAACTAGAACAAGGAGGGGTAAAATGACGACGATACTTTCTGTACGAGACGTGAAGAAGGTAATTGGAAAGAAGACTATTGTAGAGAATATTTCCTTCGATGTAAAACAAGGAGAAGTGTTTGGCTTCCTAGGACCGAATGGCGCCGGAAAAACAACTACCATTCGAATGTTAGTTGGGTTGATTAAAGAAACAGAAGGTACAATTTCTATCGGTGGTTATTCTATTAAGGAAAATTTCAGAGAAGCGATGCGTCAAATTGGGAGTATCGTTGAAAACCCAGAACTGTATACATATTTAACGGGATGGGAAAATTTAAAACAATTTGCCCGTATGCTAGGTGATATATCAGATGAACGTATTATTGAAATTGCTCAAATGGTTCATTTAGATGAAAGAATTCACGATAAAGTAAAAACGTACTCACTTGGTATGAAACAGCGCCTTGGCATTGCGCAAGCGCTTCTTGGAAATCCAAAATTGCTCATTTTAGATGAGCCAACAAATGGTTTAGACCCAGCTGGAATTAGAGAACTTAGGGAATTTATACATAAGCTTGTGAAAGAAGAAAATATGAGTGTGTTTATTTCAAGTCACTTGCTAAGCGAAGTACAAATGATATGCGATCGGGTTGCGATTATTCATAAAGGAAAAATGATAACAGTTGCCAAGGTTGAAGAGTTAATTAAAACAGCAAGTGATCGTGTAGAATGGATTGTTACACCAATTTCTAAGGCGAAAGATATGCTAGAAGATGCTGAGGAAGTAAGAGAAGTAAGTATAGAAGGTCATCGATTATTATGCCGCATGGATATCACATCTATAAGTAATTGGAATAAATATTTTGTAGAAAACGGGATAGATGTGCATAGTGTTAAAGAGCTTGTATTTACGCTAGAAGATTTATTTATTGAACTCACAAGGGGTGAGCAGCATGCGTGAATTTGCGAATCTAGTTTTAAATGAATCGGAGAAAATTTATCGTAAGAAACGTATTTTTGTTGTCATGCTTATTTTAGCAATTTTAATCCCGCTTTTTGTGTATGCGCAGTATCGTGAAGTAGAAACGACACAAAAAAGGCTAGGTACAACGGATTGGAAAGTTTCGCTGCAACAACAAATTGTTGATTCTCAAAACCGCTTGAACAATTCTAGACTACCAGAAGAATGGCGGGATTGGCTGAAGGTAAGAGTGGAGCAGCAACAATATTATTTAGATCATGATATTAACCCGATGGCACCGGGCGCACCAACTTTTGTAAGGGCGTTTATTGAGCAAGGAATTACATTGTTTATTCCGCTTCTTGTCATGATTGTCGCTATTGACATTGTTTCAGGAGAAAGAAGTGATGGAACGATGAAAATGTTGCTCACGCGGCCGATTCGGCGCTGGAAAATACTCCTTAGTAAGTACGTGACGATGTTATTTTTCATTTCACTCATACTGCTTCTTGTAGGTGTATTTGCTTACGGATTATCCGGGCTTGTATTTGGATACTCGGGATGGAATTTACCGGTTTTAACAGGGTTTGTTATTGATAAAGAGAACCTAAATACAAACTTCGTACATCTTATTCCGCAGTGGCAATACATCTTGATGGCGTATGGATTAGCTTGGTTTGTTGCTATCGTTGTCGGAACTATATCATTTATGGTTTCCGTTTTAATTCGCAATACGCCGGCTGGAATGGGTGTTATGTTAGCCGCGTTAATTGCAGGAGGCATTTTAAGTTCATTCGCAACATCTTGGGAAGGTGCGAAATATATTTTTAGTGTGAACTTATCGTTAACAGATTATTTATCAGGGAAATTGCCTGCATTACAAGGTTTATCGATGGGGTTTTCTTTAATGAATTTAACGGTTTGGGCGGTCGTATCTCTTATTATTTCATTTGTAGTGTTTACAAAGCAGGATATGGTGAATTAATTGGACAGGAAGTGAAGTCATGGAAAATGTTTTGAAGAATGATTGGGGACCATTATTGGCGTCAGAATTTGAGAAAGAATATTATCGTACGTTAGCTGTTTTTTTGAAAGAAGAGTACAGTACGCATGTTGTTTATCCGAAGGTAGAAGATATATTTAATGCTCTTCAGTATACAAGTTATGAAAATACAAAGGTCGTTATTTTAGGACAAGATCCATATCATGGACCGAATCAAGCGCATGGTTTAAGCTTTTCTGTACAACCTGGTATTAAAACACCACCATCATTGTTAAATATGTATAAAGAGCTTCGAGATGAATATGGATATGAAATTCCGAATAATGGTTATTTAGTAAAATGGGCAGAGCAAGGAGTGCTACTATTAAATACTGTATTAACAGTTCGACAAGGTGAAGCAAATTCTCATAAAGGAAAAGGATGGGAGCACTTCACGGATCGCGTAATTGAGCTATTAAATGAACGTGAAAAACCGGTTATTTTCATATTGTGGGGACGTCATGCACAGGCGAAGAAAAAGTTAATTACGAATACGAAGCACCACATTATCGAATCTGTACATCCAAGCCCATTGTCAGCAAGACGTGGTTTCTTTGGTAGTAAGCCATACTCTAAAGTAAATACGATTTTAGCAAATATGGGCGAGAGAGAAATTGATTGGGAAATTCCAAATTTGTAAAGTGAAACTTTAATCAGTGGGAGTTTTACTGCCCGTTAATGCGGGGTAAATAAAAAAGGTAGTTAACAGTCGTTAACTACCTTTTTACTATTGTTGTTCGTTCTTTAATTTTGCATCTAGTACAAACGTACCGAATGGGATAATTGATGAAACAAATGCCCCAAGTGCCCATAAAATTGATTTACGGTGTACGATTGTTACTTGAATTACTGCAAAGATGAATAGAATAAATAAAACGCCATGAGCCATGCCTGTGATTTTAACAGCTGTTGCAAATCCTGCGAAATATTTTAATGGCATTGCTACAAATAATAGTAGTAGGAAAGAAATCCCCTCAATGAGTCCGATTGCTCTTAATCGTCCGATTGGTGTAGATAACATGTAAAGTAGCCTCCTTTAACGTATGCTTGTTTATAGTAAATTTGTATTCTTTTTCAAAATAAAATAGTCTAGTTTGTTTCATTATATACAAAAAGAAACTTTACACTACGAGAATAGTGCAAAGTTCAAAATATAGTCACAAAAGCAGGACAATTTAAATAAAAACCTATTTGAAGTGTTTGACTTCAAATAGGTTTTATGAGTGAAAATATTAAACAAGCGCTTCTCTTTTTAATACGAACTTCTCTACAACCTTTGCAACGCCATCATTCATATTTGTATCTGTTACGTAGTTTGCAATTTCTTTAATATCATCTGGTGCATTGCCCATTGCAACACCAAGGCCAGCGAATTCGATCATCGCCTGGTCATTATAGCTATCGCCCATTGCGATAACTTCTTCACGCTTAATGCCTAGCGTTTGAATTAATTGATTTAAGCTTGTTCCTTTTGTAACACCAGCTTCAGTAAATTCTAAGAAGAATGGTTTTGAACGCATAACGCTTAATTGGCCTTCTAGTTGTTTTTGTAGTTTTGATTCTACCATTTGTAAATGTTCTGGATTTTCTACCATTAATACTTTTACAACTGGTTGTTGTACAGCTTCTTTCAGGTTATTTACTTCTATGATTGGCATACCCGTAATTTGACCTTCAATTTCTGTATAAGAGTTGTTTTTCTCGGTGATAATATCGTCACCAATGTATGTGTGAATCCATACATTTTCTTCTTTACTAATATCGTATAGACTGTGAACGATTTCAGGGGATAACGTACTACTGAATAACTCTTCATCTGTTTTACAGTTAATAATTTTTGCACCGTTAAATGAAAGAATAAAGCTACCGTACTCCTCTAAATGTAATTCTTTTGCGATTGCACGCATTGCGAATGTTGGACGTCCAGAAGCAAGTACAACCTTTACACCTTGCTCTTGTGCAGTCATTAGAGCCTCTTTTGTACGAGGTGAAATGGTATGGTCGTCACGTAATAAAGTATCATCTAAATCTAAAACAATCATTTTATAAATCATATTGAAAATTCCCTTCTTTATTTAAATAGAAATACATGTTCATGAAGATATTAAGGAATAATAGTAAGACATCGAACTTCTTCGGAAAGAAATAGATAAATTACCATGAGCGTATTGCCCATGATAATTTATCGTAACAACTCTAAAGGTAGAGTGCAATAATGGAAGTTTTCCAATTTACGATAGTTGTTTTTCTGTAGAACGAGAAAATAGTATTTCGAGCAAAATTGCCATTACAGATCCAAGAACGAGACCGTTACTTAAAAATGATGCTAGAAATGGTGGGAGCGTAGAAAATGCTCCAGCTGGAACGAACATAACTCCGACTCCTGTAAAGATGGAAAGACCCGCTACTTTAAATAATCGTTCTTTATCTTGTACTGTGTCGTATTCACGGAAAGCTAGACCAATCATACTTGCAAATACAGGATAGATAGCAGCATAACCAACTGCAACTGGGATTGCTGCAAAGAATGAAGTGATTTTTGGGAATATACTAACGGCAATAATAAAGCTCGATCCTAACATAAATGGGAGTCGCTTATAAATATTAGTCGTTGCAATAAACCCTGCTGATCCAGAAATGGCGACAGGTCCAATAGCTGAGAATAGACCACCTAGTAATTGATTGATTCCTGTTATAATGCCGGCTTGTTTGAAACGATCTGGTGCGGCACCTTCTTCATACTTAGAGACAATCTTTTGCACAACACGAATACTTGCTAACATATTTGTTAGAAGTAATAGTGTAACGAAAACTACCGTAATTGCCATGTTCCATTCAATGCGAGGCATTCCGAAAACAAATAGGGATGGAAAACGGATTACATCTGTCACAGGCGTTACTGGATTAGATAATCCGAAGCATGCAAATAATATCCAGCCGCAGACAATACTGAAAAGAACGGAATATTGTCCAATAATAGGTAGCTTCATAATGAAAAAGGATAGTAAAATAACAATGAGTGAAAGAATAAATACGTCAGCTTGTACTTCTGTATGTTGTCCGTCAAGGCCAAACATTCCCTTTAAGAAGGAACCACTAAGTTGTGCGACAAGAAGAAATAAATATGTTCCAATGACTGTCGGTGTAAAATAGCGAACTAGCTTATCGATGAGTCCGAAAACACTAAGAATAATACAAATGATACCACTTAATAGGAAGGCGTATTGAAGGACTTTAAGCGTTTCATTGCTTGATCCAAATAATACGACACCTAAACTTGCATAAAGGGAGAAAATCCCCCACCAAAGGCCTGCAGGACCTTCTTGAATAGGAAGTTTATGTCCAAAAATAGCTTGCAGTAGACCAGCGAAGCCAAGAACAAATAATGTTCTTTGTACGAATGCAATAGCTTCAGCTCCATCGAGGCCATAACTAGTTGCGACGCTAATTGGTACAATAAGGCTCCCAGCTAAAATAAATAGCGCCCATTGTAAGGCGGAAAGAAATGTTTTCATTATATCAACCTCTTTCATAGATTCCGTATCTAGTATATATGTATTTCATTTCCACTGGCAAAGATTGTAGATAGAGAAAAGAGTTGAAACACGATATGAATGCACGTAAGCAATTATGGATAGCAGTTATATGCATGACTTTTGTTGTAATTCTAGGAACATTAGGATTTATGACAATTGAAGAGATTAGTTTGTTTCAAGCATTTTGGATGACGATGATTACCGTATTAACTGTTGGATATGGAGACGCCGTTCCTGTAACACAGGCAGGGAAAGTTTTTGCGCTTCTTATCATACCTGTTGGCGTCGGTATTGTTACGTATGCAATTGGTGTAGTGGCAGCTATGATTATTGAAGGGAATTTATTTCATGCAGTACGGAGGAAGAAGATGGATAAACAAATAGCGCAGTTACAAAATCATATTATTGTATGTGGTTGTGGTAGAGTAGGGCTTCAAGTTGTACATGAATTGCAAGAAAAGAAAATTCCATTTGTCGTCGTGGATAAAGATGAAAGCATATTAGAGAAGGAAAAACTTTTGTATGTACACGGAGATGCAACGGAAGACCAAGTGTTACATCATGCTGGAATTTCGAAGGCAGCGGGTTTAGTTGCTATCGTTGCAAATGATGCTGAAAATGTATTTATTACATTAACGGCAAGAGGATTAAACGATGCAATTAAAATTGTGGCAAGAGCAGAAAAACCAGAAACTGAAGACAAACTAAAGAGGGCTGGGGCAAATAAGGTGATTAATCCATCTAGCATGGCAGGAATTCATATTGCAAAAGGTATTGCGAATCCGCTAACAGTTCATTATATTGATACAGTACTGTATGGCGTGGAGCAGTCATTTGTAATTGAAGAAATCGCAGTCGGCGAGGGTTCTATTTTAGCTAGTAAATCGTTACTAGAGAGTGATGTGAGAAATCAATTTGATGTAACAATTTTAGCGATTTTGAGAAATGGGAATGTTATACATAATCCAACGGGGCAGGAAAAACTACAAGAACATGATATGATAATAGTGTTTGGTTCAGTAGAGAAGCTGGGACAATTTGAGAAAGAACTACAAAGTACGAGGTGATAAGGAATGCAAATATCGAGCGATAAGATTTTAAATAAAATGGCGAATGAAATTGCAAAGGCAAAAAGTAGTGAAGGGCAAAAATCAAAAGATCATTTATTAGTTGTGCGCGCTTTATGTGATTTACTATTAGATGAACAGGCTGAATCTCCTACGTATAGAGAGCCGCAAATTCAATCGCAAGTAATTGGAACGCAGCCTATAACGACAGTTCAACCGGTTATGCCAGTTTCTGGAGAACCTGTGTATATAAAAGAAGAAGGTGCAAATGGTAATTCATTATTTGATTTTTAATGATTAAATCGTTTGGCTTATATGAAAAAATTGCTTATGATAAAGGTAAAAAAGGGGAATTAAGATGAAAATTTTCTTTTTACTAGGTTGTATTGCAGCGGGATTATCTGTTGCGTTAGGGGCTTTTGGAGCACACGGTTTAGAAAATAAAGTTTCTGCAAAAATGTTAGAAGTTTGGAAAACTGGTGTTACATATCAAATGTTTCATGCAGGTGGACTATTCGTAGTTGCTTTATTAATGGATAAGATTCAATCATCACTTTTAACTACTGCTGGCTGGCTTATGGTAGCTGGGATTATTATGTTTTCAGGTAGTTTGTATGCATTAAGTACGACAGGTATTAAGTTCTTTGGCCCAATTACACCTCTTGGTGGTGTAGCGTTTATCGTGGCATGGATCTTAGTCGGAACTGCAGTTGTAAAAGGGTTATAAAAAACAAAAGCTGGCATACGCCAGCTTTTTTTATGGTCTTGGAGCATAAGTTGCTTGTTGACTAGGTAAATACATAATTTCTTCTGGGAATTCTACATAATCTAAGTAAATCATTAGTAGTAAATAACGTTTTCCTGATTGTGGCTCACTAATTACGATATGATCACGACCAGCTGCTTCGATAATACCTGTATACGATTGTGTACCGAGTGAGCTACCACGCTCATAAGTCATTACAACTGTGGCTTGCTTGCCCTTGTTCAAACGAAGAATATTTTCAATATACGACTGTTCTAATGGTAACATGCCTTGAGAAACAGCATATTGAGCTTGCGCAGCTTGTTGTTGCATCGCTTGCTGTTGTTGCTGTTGCTGTGGGGTCATTTGTTGCGGTTGTACGTAAGTTCCAGATGGTTGATAGAAACCTGTTCCGTAATACGGGTTTTGTTGCTGTGCCATTCAAAAATCCCTCCTCATTATCAATCCTTAATATACGCCAGGACAATCCTCGCCAGATGGCTGGAAGAAGCAGTGCTTTTTGAAGCGACCAGAGTTTTGTTGATTATACCAAGTTGGTGGACAAGGGCCTTCAGGTCTAAAAAACCACAAGGAAAAGTTAGCAGGCCAAAAACGTTGTCCTTGAATCGTTCGCCTTGCTAATGCGATATCTTGTTCTCTTGCACGCTGATAAAAATACCCTTTTTGCGTTGCCTCAAAACCGCCAGGATTTTGATACACCATTTGACGTAAATTACGTATTTTTTTAAAATCTAAACAATTTCCGCGGACACGATTTACACCTACGTTTCCGACCATTAACATTCCTTGTTGCCCTTCTCCTTCGGCTTCAGCACGCATCAGTCTAGCTAATAACTTTACATCTTCTTCGTTATAAGCAATAACGCCCATTATGTGTCACCTCTCTTTTTGGAATACCTTTTGGAAAGAGGTTATTTCTAGATGAAGTGTGGAACAATTACTAGTTCATACGTATGAGGAAAAGGACTCAGATATGACAACCAAACGAAGTTTTACATTGAGAGAGGAAAATAAAAAAAGCTAGCATGAGCTAGCTTTTCATCATTAAAATACTTTAGACCATAAGTTTGAGAAGAAATCACCGATAGAGCGCATTGTTAATACGAACCAATTTGCTTTTTCAACATCTTCTGTCGTTTTTGCAGTAACTTTCATACTTTTACTACCGTCTAAGAAACCATATTTATCAGTTGATTCTAAAGTAATTGAGCCTACTTTGGCATCTTTCTTAATAGGAGCAACTAAATGGCCATCTTCAGCAAGTGATTTACTTGCTTCCGTCCCAATTTTGTAAGTGGGTTTGCTCCCTTTTTTCGTAATCACCGTTATTTCTTTCTCGGGTGCAACTGTTACTTGATCTTCTTTCCCCTGTACTACAGGGATTGTATTGTTTTTATCAATTTTTAATTTTTGTTTTTCAAAGTTATTAAATCCATATTCAATTAATGCACGAGATTCAGTGAAACGCTCGTCCATTGATTTTGTTTTAATAATAACTGAAATAAGGCGTAATTCACCACGTTTTGCTGTAATAGTGAATCCGTATCCAGCAGTATCAGAACTACCAGTTTTTAAACCGTCTGTTCCTTCATAAGAGAAAGCGGCACCTGGTAACATCCAGTTCCAGTTTTCCATACGAATTGGTTTCGGATGATTATCTGGGAAGTTTCTAAATCTTTGTTTTGTATCCTCTAGCATTTCTGGATACTTTGTAATCATTGCTTTTGAAAGCATACCCATATCGCGAGCTGACATGGAATTTTCTCCATTCGGATCAGTTCCTTCAGGATGTTTTCCCTTTAAGTCAGCGTTGTTTAACCCAGTAGCGTTTACAAATTTATATTTCTTTAACCCTAGTTTTTTTGCATGTTCATTTGCAAGATTTAAGAAGTTTTTCTCACTTCCTGCAAGAAGTTCTGCTAAGGCAATACTAGATCCGTTTGCAGAGAAGATAACGATAGAATGATATAATTCTCTTACAGTATATTGACGTCCCTTTTCGAATGGAACGTTAGAGAATTCATTATTACGTGAAACTTCATAAGCGTAATCAGAAATGTTTACCTTTGTATCCCAAGTGATTTTACCCTCTTTAATTGCTTCTAATACGGCATAAACAACAATTAATTTTGACATACTAGCGATAGCTAGTAATTCATCTGGATTTTGTTCATGCAGTATTTTTCCTGTATCTGCATCAAATAGAAGTGCAGCTGCTGCCTCAATATGTATTTTTTCTTCCGCATGGGATGTTGTTACTCCTAAGGAAGAAATTGACAATAAAAGCGCTAGTAAAATAGACAAGATTTTCTTCATATAGATTATCACCTTCGCATCGTTATTAGCATGTAGCTCGTCCCATTTTAGCATAAATTTGGATATGAAAAGGTTACAATTTCACACGAAATTTGAAAAGAATTTGTCGATTTTTGTTCAAAATTGCAGGGAAAAGGAGGTTTTTGGGGATAAATATAGAGAAGAATAAAAAAAGGAACGAATTTCGTTCCTTTTCACCATTTATATGTGTAAAAATTTCTCTACTTTTTCATCTGGTAAAATGTTTCCAACGAAGAATGTTCCAAATTCACCATAACGAGCACTTACTTCATCGAAGCGCATTTCATATATAAGTTTTTTAAATTGAAGAACATCGTCAGCAAATAATGTTACGCCCCATTCGAAATCGTCGAATCCAACAGATCCTGAAATGACTTGACGTACCTTACCTGCGTATTGACGACCAATTTTGCTATGACTGTACATCATTTTTTTACGCTCTTCCATAGGAAGCATGTACCAGTTGTCATCACCTTGGCGACGCTTGTCCATTGGGTAGAAGCAAATGTGATTTGCTTTTGGTAGTTCTGGATATAAGCGAGCTAAGATTTGTGGATTTTGGTATGGATCTTCATCAGCTGGAAGGTAGTTGCTTAGTTCAACAACAGATACGTAAGAGTATGCAGGAACCATATATTCAGCTAATGTTGTTTTATTCAATTCTGTCTCAATTTCATTTAACTCTTCCATTGTTGGACGTAAAATCATAAGCATAATATCAGCTTTTTGGCCAACAACTGTATACATTGCATGACTGCCTTTTTTTGCAGCAGCTACTTCGTTCCATTTTTCAACGACATTTAAAAATTCAGACACTGCCTGTCCGCGTTCGTCGCTAGATAATGTTTTCCATGCAGCCCAATCAATAGAACGTAAATCATGTAAACAATACCAGCCATCTAACGTTGTTGTTGCTTCACTCATTCTATTCACCTCAGTTAATGATAGTTTTACACGTTAACTATAGCATATATAGTTTTAAAATCATCTATATAAAACCTTGGCGCATAAAATTGTCACATTTAAATTTATGTGAAAATAGGAGAAGATAAGGATTAAAGGGGCTTTATTTCTAGGCTGAATTTTATGAAAATATAATCATTTTCATTTTATCTATTTTTTGGGAGCTATAAGTTTAAAATATAGAGGAAAAGCAGTATTCTTAAAGATAGAGTTTTTTTAACATATGTAGGAGGGTTTATTCGTGAGCAACTTATTTACAACAGTAAAAGAAAAAGTTCAAGGAAAAGGCATTTCTATCGTACTTCCTGAAGGAACTGATGAAAGAATTTTAGGCGCTGCAGGGCGTTTAGCAAAAGAAGAGTTAGTAAAACCAATCTTAGTTGGTAATAAAGAAGAAATTAGCGCAAAAGCTGCTAGCTTGAATTTAACATTAGCAGGCGTTGATATTTATGACCCAGCTACATACGAAGAAATGGATGCGATGGTAGCATCTTTCGTTGAACGCCGTAAAGGTAAAGCAACTGAAGAAGACGCTCGCAAAATCCTTAAAGACGAAAACTACTTCGGTACAATGCTTGTATACATGGGCAAAGCACACGGTTTAGTAAGTGGTGCAGCTCACTCTACAGCTGATACAGTTCGTCCAGCACTTCAAATCATTAAAACAAAACCAGGCGTTACAAAAACTTCGGGCGTATTCATTATGGTACGTGAAGAAGAGAAATATGTATTCGCTGATTGCGCAATTAACATTGCACCAAACAGCCAAGACTTAGCTGAAATTGGTATCGAGAGTGCGAAAACTGCTGAACTATTCGGTATTGATCCACGCGTTGCTATGTTAAGCTTCTCTACAAAAGGTTCTGCGAAATCTCCAGAAACAGAAAAAGTTGTAGAAGCAACTCGCATTGCAAAAGAAATGGCTCCAGAATTAACTTTAGATGGAGAATTCCAATTCGATGCTGCATTCGTACCATCTGTAGCTGAGAAAAAAGCTCCAGGTTCTACAATTAAAGGTGATGCTAACGTATTCGTATTCCCAAGCTTAGAAGCTGGTAATATTGGCTACAAAATCGCTCAACGTTTAGGTAACTTCGAAGCAGTAGGACCAATCTTACAAGGTTTAAACATGCCTGTAAATGATCTATCTCGTGGATGTAACGAAGAAGAAGTGTACAAGTTAGCTTTAATTACAGCTGCTCAAGCACTTTAATTCTATAATGAATTGAAATAAAGACCGTCGCTATAATAGCGACGGTCTTTATTTTTCTAAGCCAAGTGCTTTATTATTACGATCAATAATACGTTGTAAATTCGTCTCATATAAAGGTATTTCATCTATTGTTAATTGAGATGGTGTTAACTTTGGAGCGAATTGCTGTAATGTTTTTAAAAGGCGCATCATTAAATCTTGTACTGTAATGGTTTCGCCAAGTAATTCTGAAAGTGAAGCCATCGTACTCGGTACAATTTCAGGATACGTAAAGCGTGTTTCTTCTCCTTGAATGGCTAGATTGTAGAAATCACGAACGAGTGCGGCACGTTCAGAGCCACTCCCTGTAGCGCATAGATAAATTTGGACAGCGACGCCGCCGCGAATACGGCGCTGTGAAATACCAGCAAATTTTTGATCGCGAATACTTAAATCGTAGCTACCAGGACAGTAAGAACCAACGATTTCTTTTGCCTCGATTGTAACATCGTAATCCTTTAACATTTCCTGAATTAAATGCCACATTGTATCGTATCCAAGATCAATATCGATGCCTTTTTCCGTCTCTTGGAATAAAAGTGATACGTTTAAAACACCTTCATCCAGTACGACTGCAAGTCCGCCAGAATTACGGACGATAACATTGAAGTTGTTTTCTTTTAAAAAGGAAATGCCTTCTTCTAAGTGTGGTAGGCGTGAATCTTGAATGCCAAGAACAATTGTATTGTGATGAACCCAAGAACGCATTGTTGCAGCTGATTGACCGTTTCCAATGCTTGTGCATAATGTGTCATCCATTGCGAATGACTGCAATGCATGGAATGTTGGACCCAAACTAGACTGATCTACAATACGCCACTCTGGCTGAGATAAAATGGAACGGGAATTGCTCATATAACTAACCCCTTATCTTTAAAATGACAATCTCTATTATAGCAAAAAATAATGAAAGTAGTTTTTAAGAGGGAATCTTACTGAATTGTAAGGTTATCGTAAGGAAAGTGAATTGGTTAAACGAGCTGCGACAGTTAAACTAAGAGATGCAATGATGATTTTAGGAGGAATACAGATGAAAAAAGTTAAATTAGGACTCGTAGCGATTATGTCGGCTGCCGTATTTAGTGGCTGTTCTATTATGGATATGATTGCACCACAAGCAAAGGGCGTTGTTATGTATGGAGATGAAACAGGCGTTCAAAAAACAATGGATCAATATAAAGATAAAATTGAATCTCAAAATAAATTTGAAGCAAAACTAGGTACTGTTAATGAGAAAAAGGTTTTAATTATGAATAAAACAACAGCTGAAAAGATGGTAAAAGAAAACATGCTGAAAAAAGTAGTGAAAGAAGATGTAGAACCAATTAAAGCATTGCCGGCTATTTCTGATGAAGCTGGAATTGTATTTGCTAAAGAGGAACAAAAAGATGTAGTAATTGATGGAAAGAAAATGAAGTATGAAGGTAATGTAGTAATTGGTGATGCGCGTAAATATACAGATATGTATGCGGTTGTTAGTGATACGGAATATGCAAAAATAAGTGAACCGGTAAAAACGATTGGATTAGCAGCTTTTAAAGAAAATCCAAAGGAAAAAATTTTCCCAGATATAAAGAGAGGTTCTAACGTAGAAGAAGTGCATATGGTTGAAGTGAAATAACAAAAAAGGATGCATGCAATGCATCCTTTTTATTCTGCAATTTTTTCTAAATTACCGTTTCGATCCATTCGGAAAGATGTTTGAGAACGTTCCTCGTCATCCATAACTGCCAACTTACGAGCGCGGTTCATAATATTCATAAGTGTTTCGTAATCTTCTTGTACAGTATGAGATTGTTTTTCTAATTTTTCTAGTTTCTTTTCTAGTTCTTCATTTCGAAGGATTTGTGATTTGATTTCTTGTTTCAATCTCGTATTCTCGTTTTCAAGGGCTGTCACTTTTATATTGGAAGATCCGACTGTTTGTAAAAAATAAATAACATCTTGCATTGTCATAGAGCCCTTTGCAGCAGGAACCGTAGATTCTTGATATGGAATAGCTTCTTTATATTGTACAATTGCTTCCTCTTGTACAAATTCTTCATAATCAGTTATCGCCTCTGAAGCTGGTGGTGTATAAAGTAAACGTTTTTTCGCTTGTTCACCGCTTGCAGCACGCATTTTATCTTTACGATGTTTTTTTGCTAGTTGAAGAGCTTGTTCATAACTATAGCGAACAACAGCATTCCAACGGAAACCACAGGCAGCCGATGTACGATTTAATTGATCTCCTACTTCTTCAAATGCATTTAATTGAGTACTTCCTTCTCGAACGTGACGAAGTACAGTTTCAGCAAGTAATAAATCATCCTCATCTGTCCAAGCATCTTGTCTTACTTTCATAGATTTAACTCCCTTTCTTTTTATGAACTTCCTATTTTTATAATGGGCAAAAAAAGGAGCTTTTATACAAAGCTTTTAAAAATATGGTAGATTTCGATGAAAGGAAAAAATTTTGCCAAGAATGACGGAAGCTTCTGTAGGAGAACATATAAAAATGTAGCATTATATGAGGAAAGAGCGTCGCAAGGAAACTTGCAACGAGCTTCAAAGAGCGGTAAAATACCATTTAGTGTTTATTTTTAAATGTACTTGAGAAAAGTTTAAAATAGAGGAAGTGTTATATAATGGGAAACGAATTTCGTGTGTGTGATGATTGTCAGGCAACGAACGTTAAAACGTTAATTCCGAAGTTAAAAAAGGTAGATTCATGTGCAAAAATTGAGGTGGCATGTCAGTCTTACTGTGGTCCTGGTCGTAAAAAATCATTTGCATTTGTAAATAACCGTCCAGTTGCGGCTCCAACAGAAGACGAATTAATTGTAAAAATTGAAGCAAAGTTAAATAAGTAAGGAAAAGAAGAGTGAACAGATTACTCTTCTTTTTTTATGCCCATAAAGAGGAAGGATTTATTCTGTGAAAGCTTAATTGGTGATAATAATATTTAATGCCAGATAGATATTATCTATTTATTAAGGTCTCAACCTATATGAATTTGTATTTCAAAATAATAGTTGACAGTCTTTGGAAGCGATAGGTAGAATAGAAGGTGTCTGATTCTGAGAATCATTATCAGGAGAATAACAATTCATTTAATTTTTTTATTACTATTTGAGAATAAATTTCATTTCATTAAATTAAATATATGTTGTTGGTTAGGATGGTTGAGGGATGGAAGCGAGCGCAAGGAGTATAGAACAGCAAGATGTGGATGTTAAAGAGATTAAGAGCAGGCCGCTCGTTGCTTCTATTATTTTAGTAGCAGGTACAATTTTGTTAGCTTTAAGCATGGCATTGTCTATTTCGTTTGGTGCTGCAGATATTAGTTTAAAGACTGTATGGCAAGCTGTGTTTCAGTTTGACGGTTCTATTACGCATCATAACGTAATTCAAGAACTTCGCATGCCTAGAGCAATAGGGGGCGTAGTTGCAGGTGCCTTTTTAGCGGTATCAGGTGCAATTATGCAAGGTATGACGCGAAATCCACTTGCTTCTCCATCGTTAATGGGGATTACAGATGGGGCTGTATTTGGAATTGCGATTATGTATGCATTCTTCCCTAATTCACCGTATTTAATGTTCGTTATCGCATCTTTTATTGGTGCTGCGTTTGGAGCGAGCATTGTATATGGAATTGGATCTTCTTCACCAGGTGGATTAACACCTGTGAAATTAGCTTTAGCCGGTGCAGCAATTAGTGCTTTATTAGGGGCCATTTCATCTGGAATTGCGCTATATTTCAACCTTGCCCAAGAGGTGAGTATGTGGAATGCAGGCGGAGTTGCTGGCGTGAAATGGGAAAGTATTAATATGTTAGTACCGATTGGTCTAGTTTGTCTCTTAATTGCAATTATGATGTCGAGGTATATTACAATTTTAAGCTTCGGTGAAGAAATTGCGATTGGACTTGGTCAAAATACGACATTAATTAAATTTATCGGGACAGTACTTGTTCTTGTGCTAACAGGTTCTGCAGTTTCTATGGCAGGATCGGTTGGATTTGTTGGTCTTGTAATCCCACATATGACTCGTTTCCTTGTAGGCTCAGACTATAGATGGGTTATTCCATGTTCTGCGGTCTTAGGCGGACTGTTAATTGAATGTGCAGATATGTTATCTCGCGTTATTAATCCGCCGTTTGAAACGCCAATTGGAGCAATTACAGCGCTAATTGGTGTTCCATTCTTCCTCTACTTAGCACGTAACGAAGGGAGAGGGAAAATGTGAGGACAAGTGTCTTAACAAAAAAGAACGTTTCTATTTTAACAATTTTAGTAGGATTAATCGTTACTGTATTTTTAGTAAGTTTAAATACAGGGACATTTAAAATACCACCAATGGATGTATTAAGGTCATTGGTTGGACTTGGGGCTGAAGATCAGTCTGTTATTTTATTTGAATTCCGTATGCCACGTATGGTTATTGCTATATTAGTCGGATCTGCTTTAGCCATGTCAGGTGCGATTTTGCAAGGGTTATCACGAAATCCACTTGCTGATCCAGGTATTATCGGTATTAACGCTGGAGCGGGATTAACAGTTGTTATATTCGTTTACTTTTTCTTCGGGAAAGTTGGGACTGGTACATTTTTATCTGTATTTATCCTTCCATTCTTCGCGTTAGTTGGTGCGATATTAGCAGCAGTTATTATTTATTTACTAGCATGGAAAGACGGCGTTTCATCAACGAGATTAATACTTGTCGGTATCGCTGTTGCAGCCGGGTTTGGTGCTGTTAGTTTAATTTTTTCTATGAAGATGACATCTAACGATTTCCGTTTTGCTACGATTTGGTTAGCAGGAAGTTTGTGGGGCACAGATTGGAAGTTCGTGCTAAGTGTACTTCCATGGATGGTTATTTTCTTACCACTTGCAATTAGTAAGGCACACATATTAAATGTAATGAACCTAGGCGACTCCACAGCTGTTGGCCTTGGTTTAAATGTAGAAAAAGAAAGACGTAAATTATTATTTATTGCAGTTTGTTTAGCTGGTGCATCTGTCGCTGTTGCCGGAGGGATTGGCTTTATCGGTTTAATGGCTCCGCATTTGGCGAGGCGCCTTGTTGGTGGTAAACATCAAATTATGCTTCCTACCGCTGCACTAATAGGGACATTTTTACTTTTATTCGCAGACGTAATTTCAAGAAGCGTGTTAACAACTTCAGAAATACCGGTCGGTCTTGTTATTTCTGTAATTGGTGCACCATATTTCATATACTTACTTATGAGGACAAAATAAAGGGAGGCTTTTTGTATGGCAACTTTAGCAGTTGATGCGGTATCTGTTGGCTATAATGAAGGGTTAATTATTGATGGATTAACAGTTGAAATTCCGGAAGGGAAGATTACAACAATTATTGGACCAAATGGTTGTGGGAAGTCCACATTATTAAAAACGGCTTCTCGTATTTTGAAGGCGAAAAAAGGTACTGTTTACCTTGACGGAAAAGCAATTGAGAAACAACCAACGAAAGAAATCGCAAAGAAAATGGCGATTTTACCACAAACTGCAGAAGTGCCAACAGGTCTTACTGTGTTTGAACTCGTTTCATACGGACGTTTTCCTCATCAAAAAGGATTTGGAACATTGAAAGAAGAGGATTATCGCTACATTCATTGGGCACTTGAAGTGACGGGAATGACAGAATTCGCAAATCGTCCAGCAGAGGCGTTATCAGGTGGACAACGTCAACGCGTATGGATTGCGATGGCTCTTGCACAAGGAACAGAATTACTTGTATTAGATGAACCGACAACGTACTTAGATATGGCACATCAATTAGAAGTATTAAACTTATTGAAAAAGTTAAATGAAGAAGAGGGTAGAACGATTGTTATGGTTATCCATGACTTAAACCATGCTTCTCGTTTCTCAGATCATATGATTGCATTAAAAGCAGGTAAGTTAATGAAGCAAGGAACGCCAGATGAAGTGATGACGAGTGAAACACTTCGTAACGTATTTGAGATTGAAGCTCAAATCGTTCCATGTCCAGTAAACTGTAAACCAATTTGTTTAACATACGATTTAATGATGATTAATAATCAATTACGTAAAAAAGCATAAGTAGAACCCCCTCTTAGAGAGGGGGACTTCTAATGGACGTTGAGCTTCTTATATATGAATGGGAAGTTGAACGCCCGTTAGAATGGGTTATTAACAACAATTAATAAATATATATTGATTGATTGTTATCCTCGTTTCTTATAGTTCATTGTAACTTATAAGAGAAATACAGCTAGAAGGAGTGGGAACATGAAGAATTTTAAAATGGCACTATTAGCAATGGTACTAGTCGTTACTTCTGTACTATTTGCAGCTTGTTCTAACAAAGAAGAAGAGAAGAAAGCAGATGCGAAGGATGCGAAAACTGAAGAGCGCACTGTACAACACGCAAAAGGGGAAATTAAAATCCCTGCAAATCCAAAGAAAATTGCTGACCTTAGTGGTTCAACAGAAGAATTATTAATTTTTGGTATGAAACCAATTATTACTGCTAATACATCTCAAGAAAAAATTGATGCACATATTGAAAAGAAATTAAAAGACGTAAAACCAGTTGGCTCTGCTTGGGGCGATAAAATTAACATCGAAGCAGTAGCTGCTGCAAAACCAGACTTAATTCTTGTAAACAATCGTCAAGAAAAGATCTATGATCAATTATCTAAAATTGCACCAACAGTTATGTTGAAAACTCCATTAGACCAATGGCGTCCAAAATTCGAAGAAGTAGGTCAAATCTTCGGTAAAGAGAAAGAAACAAAAGAATGGTTCAAACAGTATGAAGAAAAAGCAAGTAAATTACATGACAAAATCGTTGCGAAAACTGGCGATGCAACATTCATGAAAATGGCTGCATATCCAAACGCTTTCCGTGTATACGGTGACTACGGTTACGGTAGCGTAATCTTTAATGACTTGAAATTACCAGCAGTTAAAGGTACACCAACGGATAAACCATTGGTACAAGTACAAAAAGAAGCTTTAATCGATTACAACCCAGATTACCTATTTGTATTTACAACTGGTGACGGTTCTCAGCGTCTAAAAGAATTCCAAGAAGAATCCATTTGGAAAAACATGAACGCTGTTAAAAATAACCACGTATTTACAATTAAAAACGAAGACTTAAACAAAGGTTACTTCCCTCTAGGTAAAGAAATGATCTTAGATGAAGTTGCTGAATTCGTTTTAGGTAAATAATGTATAAAAAGAAATCACTTTTACTTCGGTAAAAGTGATTTTTTCTTTATATAAGGGCAATTAATATAGTCTTTCATTTCTTTCTGTTTCCTATTTCGTTTATAATATATAGTAAGAATGCAGTAAAGAAAGGGGGATGTCGGAAGGTGGTATATTTAAACGACAAACTCAGCGAAACAAAAGTGTTTAAAGACCCGGTACATAAATATGTGCATGTGCGCGATCGTGTTATTTGGGATTTAATCGGAACGAAAGAATTTCAACGCTTGCGCCGTATTAAGCAGCTTGGAACGACATTTTTTACATTTCACGGTGCAGAGCATAGTCGCTTTACTCATTCGTTAGGTGTATATGAAATTATTCGTCGTATGATTGATGATGTGTTTGATGGCAGACCGAACTGGAATGCTGAAGATAGATTGTTATGTTTATGTGCGTCCTTACTTCATGATGTCGGTCACGGCCCATTTTCTCACTCGTTTGAAAAGGTATTTTCATTAGATCATGAGAAATTTACGCAAAAAATTATCGTTGGAGACACGGAAATTAACCGTGTATTAAGCCGCGTGGATAAAGACTTTCCGCAAAAGGTGGCCGATGTAATCGCAAAAACATCTACTAATAAATTAGCGATTAGTATGATTTCCAGTCAAATTGATGCAGATCGTATGGACTATTTATTAAGAGATGCGTATTTCACTGGCGTAAAGTATGGAAACTTTGATATGGAACGTATACTACGTGTCATGCGTCCGTATGGGAATCAAGTAGTCATTAAAAATAGTGGTATGCATGCTGTTGAGCATTATATTATGAGTCGTTATCAAATGTATTGGCAAGTATATTTCCACCCCGTAACGCGCAGTGCCGAAGTTATTTTAACGAAGATTTTACACCGTGCAAAATCATTGCACGAGAAGTATTACACATTTAAAAATCATCCGGTTCATTTCTATTCTTTATTTGAAGAAGAAGTAACAGTAGAGGATTATTTAAAGTTAGACGAGAACGTTATGTATTATTACTTCCAAGTATGGCAAGACGAGGAAGATCCAATTTTAAGTGATTTATGCCGCCGTTTTATGAATCGAAACCTATTTAAATATGTAGAGTTTACAGATAAGCACGGTTTAGATAATTGGATGGAATTAAGTAGCTTATTCAAAAAGATTGGACTTGATCCAGAATACTATTTAGTAGTTGATTCAACATCAGACTTACCGTATGACTTTTACCGTGCTGGTGAGGAAGAAGAGCGTCTGCCAATCTTACTTCTTATGCCAAATGGAGAGCTTAGAGAGCTTTCACGTGAATCGGATATTGTTGAGGCAATTACTGGTAAGAAGAGAAGGGATCAAAAACTATTCTACCCGCATGATTTAATCTATGAAGATGGAAGAAAAGGAAAATATAAAGAGAGAATCATCGAGTTACTAGAAGGAAAAAAATAAGAAGCAGCTAAGAGCTGCTTCTTATGAAAGAACTTGAAATTATTTGTCGCTTAAGCGTTTTCCGCCAACTGCATAATGGTTTTTAGACATTTCTTCGATGAAAACAACGATGTTTTCTTCAGGAGCACCAGTTGTTTCGCTTACTGCTGCTGTTACTTTCTCAGCAAGAGCTTTCTTTTGTTCCTCTGTGCGTCCTTCTAGCATTTTCACTGTTACGTATGGCATATATAATCGCTCCTTTTATGTAAGTTACACTCTTATTATAGCGGATTATAGGGAAGAACAATCGAAAAAACAAATATTTTCTTTTTTTGACATATTGAAGAGGAGATGAAGCATGGATCAGTTATTTAGATATCCGTTGCACCAAATTCCGTTGGTAGCAATGGCCATTATTATTGCATTATCAGTGCATGAATTTGCGCATGCATATGTTGCATATAAATTTGGAGACGATACAGCAAAGAAGCAAGGCCGTTTAACATTATCACCGATGGCGCACTTAGATCCTATTGGGATGATCGCTGTATTAATTCTTGGTTTTGGTTGGGCAAGACCTGTTCCTGTTAACCCATATAACTTTAAAAGGCCACGTCTTGCAGGAATATTAGTTTCAATTGCAGGCCCAATTAGTAACTTAATTCTAAGTGCAATTGGTTTAATTATTTGGTATAGCCTATTAACATTTGGTGTATTAGATTCAATTCCATTTGCAGTAGCAGATACATTGGCTCAATTCTTCCGAATTTTTATTATGCTTAATATCGTGTTACTTGTATTTAACTTATTGCCAATTCCGCCACTTGATGGGTATCGAGTTGTGGAAGATCTAGCACCAACAAATATTCGTGCGAAAATGACACAGTATGAAAAGTATGGAGCAATAGCGCTATTAATTCTTGTTATTACACCGCTTAGCAATTATACAATTCAACCTATTTTTAATGTTGTCATTCCATATGTATTTGTATTTTTAGACAGTATCATTTCGCCTATTTTTGGTCTTTTATAATCATTAAGTGAGGAGGAATTTACATATGACAGAGAAAAAGAAAAAAATCGGTTTTAATATCGTGAAAAATGATTCAACAGATGGACATGGTGGTTTTGGTGTTGGAGCATTAAGTCTAGAAAATATTTCACCCGTATTTGTAGATGTACTAGAGAAAACAGCATTTGTTGATATCGGTGCAATGCATGCACGTAGTACAGTCGAAAAAGGTATTAAGTTTTTAACAAATAAAGATGAAGTTCCAAACGGAAAACCATTTTGGCTTGTATGGGTAACGATTGAAAGAACTGCGACAGGTGCTTATTATGCAGGTGTAACAGCTTGTGAAATGACAGTTGACCGTGAAATTCGCCGCGGATATAAATCACTTCCAGAGCACGTAAACAAAATGGATAAATCAATGAAGCGTCACATTATGGTTGACCATATGGATGAATCATCTAAAAAAGTACTTGGTACGTTCTTGAAAGAACATAATGAAGCGATTTGGAACGAATCTAGTGAAGAATTGCGCCGCGCATTATTAAGTGAATAAAAAATAGCTGACGGATGCCCGTCAGCTATTTTTTTTACCAAGGAAGATATTTTTTCCACCAACTTGTTTTTTTCTTTTCCTCAGTTGTCTTTTCAAATTCTTCTTTATCATCAACATGATCCATACAATATTCAGTTGGTTCTGTACCTTTTGCAAAATACATTTTAACTGAAATTGGACAGTTCTTTGTAGCGATTTTTCCGTTTTCAGGGTTAATATCGACTGCAACGACGTCACTTGGTTGTTTAAAATCTTTTTTAGGTTGTCCATCTAATCCTTTTTCCATCGTATCGGTCCATATTCTTTTTGCATATCCTTGTTCTGCTACATTTGAAATCGATTTAGGTTGATCGTATCCAACCCATACACCCGTTACGATTTGTGGGGTAAATCCAATCATCCAACTATCTGTTTCAGTAGAACCAGATTTTCCGGCATATGTTCTTGATAGTTTTGATAACATCGATTGACCAGTTACAGCAGCATAACTGCTTAGTTTTTTATTAAACATACCCGTCATCATTTCTTCCATCACAAACGTTTTGCTCTTATCAAGAACTTGCTTACTTTCTAAATGAGCATCGTATAACATATTTCCTTCATGGTCCATAATGCGGCGAATAAACACTGGTTTTACTTCTTTTCCACCGTTTGCGAACATGCTATAAGCGTTAACCATTTCAATTGGTTTTACAGGAGATGTACCGAGAGCAAGAGACGGAACATCTTTTAATGCGGTAGTAATACCGAATTGCTTCGCTGTTTTTGTAAGAATATCTTCGCCTAAAAATAAATTGGTCTTCACGGCATATACGTTATCAGAGACCGCAAGAGCTTGCGCCATTGTTACAAAATCGTCTGCATAATAGTCTTTATAGTTTTTCGGTTTATACTTTGAAACACCGTCACCTAAAGTGAACACGGTGTATTCGCTTTTTAAGCGCGTAGCAGGGGTGAATCCTCGTTCTAATGCCGCGTAATACAGGAATGGCTTAAACGTAGATCCAGGCTGGCGAGCGGCTTGTGTAGCCCTGTTAAATTGACTTGTATTATAATCAGTTCCACCAACAAGGGCAGCTACTTCACCTGTTTTTGGATTCATAGAGACGAGCGCAGTTTGTATGTTTGTTGTGTCAGGTATATGATCTTTTACAGCTTGCTCTGCGACCGATTGTAATTTAGGGTCTAGCGTTGTATAAATACGTAAACCACCTTTTTGTAAGGCTTGTTCATCCAATCCGATATCACGAAGAAGAGAAGCTTGTACAGCATCTTGGAAATAAGGCGCGATCTCTGCCACTTTTTTCGTATCTAATGAGGCAAAGGTTAATGGCTCTTTCTTCGCTGCCGCAGCTTGTTTCTTCGTAATATAACCTTGTTCTACCATTTCGTCTAATATGAGAGATTGTCGTCCCTTAGCACGATCCTCTTTTAAAAAGGGAGAGTAGATACTAGGGCCTTTCGGAATACCTGCGAGCATACTAGCTTCCGCTAATGTTAATTCTTTTGCTGTTTTATCGAAATATAGACGAGACGCAGCTTCGATTCCGTAAGCACCATGCCCGTAATAAATTGTATTTAAATATCCTTCTAAAATATGATTTTTATTATAGTTCACTTCAAGGCGAATTGTGTACATCGCTTCTAATAGTTTACGTTTCCATGTTTTATCATGATCTAAGTATAGGTTACGAGCATACTGTTGTGTAATCGTACTAGCACCTTGGACTTTTGCCATTGCCTTTAAATCGGCAACAATAGCACCAGCAATACGTTTCATATCAAAGCCATGATGTTTGTAGAATCGTTGATCTTCGATAGATAGTGTCGCCTCTTTTATATAAGGAGAGATTTCATTGAGAGATACATTGTAACGTTTTTGCATTTCATTACTTTGTCCGATAACACTGTCATCGTTAGCGTAAAAGACACTCGTTTGCGGGACAGCAACAGGAGGAGGTCCCATAATTTTTGCAACTATAATAATAACAAAAAAGGAAAAAACGAAAAAAAGAACAGAAGAAAACATTACGGTGAAGAAAAGACGTTTATATTTTTTAAGTTTCGGATTCATAGTTTGATCCATCTTTTTCAGCCCCTCAATACTAATACAAACATTATTGTATTAGTATTGAGGGTTTTCGGTTATTTTAAACAATGAAATTTCGAAAACAAAAAGCTCCTTCAATTAAGAAAGGAGCTCAAAGGCACGTGCTGGCCAATCGGTAATAATGACATCTACGCCATAGTCAATCATAGTTTGTAAATCTTTGTATTCATTAATTGTATAAGGGCGGAAAGCATACCCTTGATTTTGTGCAAATTGGACAAATTCTTTTGTTAATAATTGAAAGTTTGGGTGTAAACCAGTTGCGTTTCTATTTTTTGCTTCAGCAATCGGATCAGCAAGTGGTGTATCATATAAAATTGCTCTTGGAATTTCAGGAGCTATTTCTGCTAGTAATGAAACAGAATCGTGGTTAAACGATGAGAATACAATTTGATTAGATAGATGATATTCACGAACGAGAGCGACAACTTTTTCTTCAATGTTTGGATAGTGAATGACATCTGTTTTTAACTCAATGTTGAGCTGTAACTTTGTTGTAGATAGCCAAATGAATACCTCGCGTAACGTTGGGATTTTTGCTTCATGGAAAGAAGGGTCTTTATGGCTGCCGGCATCTAAAGCCTGTAATTCCGCTACCGTTTTTTCAGAAACAAGACCTATGCCATTTGTTGTACGATCTACTGTTTCATCATGAATCACGGCAAGTTCACCATCTTTTGATAGGTGGACATCAAGTTCAATTCCATGAGCACCAATACGTTCTGCTTCTTGGAAGGCAATCATTGTATTTTCTGGATGTGTTCCTTTTACCCCGCGATGAGCGAAAATAAGTGGTTTATTCATACGGAAATCTCCTTATCGTTTCTTTTCTTTCATTATGAAACTGCTTTTGGAAAAATACAATTGAATAGGATAAACATTTACAAAAGTCTAACAGTTGCACAAAAGTTAACGTTAACGTAAAATGTAATAATCGAGTGAAGGGAGGAATAAACATGTATAAAATTGATGAAGTCACAAAGCAAGTTGGTTTAACAAAACGTACACTTCGTTATTATGAGGAAATTGGTTTAATTCATCCCCCTGAACGTAGTGAGGGGAACATTCGCCTGTATACAGACGAGGACATCGCCAGAATTAAAAGGATTGTGGAAGCGAAAGAAGTGCTAGGGATTACGCTTCAAGAAATGCAACATTTCTTATCATTAAAAGAAAGAATGGAGCAAAGAAGAAATAGTGAGAATCCTCGTGACCGCGAAGTGATTCAAGAAATTAAAGAGATGCTTGAAAAACAAGTGCAAACGCTAGACGAGAAAATGGAGCAAATGCAACGTGTAAAGGCAGAACTTGAAGATAGCTTACATCGTGCAGTGACATTTTTAGATAGCACAAAAGGAGAATGATCAAAATGGAGAGCAAACAAAAACTAGGGAGATTGATTACAGTGGTGGCTACCTTCCTTGCCTTTTCGGGTATAGGGGTAGTCGATCCAATCTTACCAAGCATTGCTGAGCAAATTGGTGCATCTCATTGGCAAGTAGAGATGTTATTTACAGCATATATTTTAACGATGGCAATTATGATGTTACCAGCTGGAGTATTCGCCTCGAGATTTGGTGATAAAAGAATGATGACGATTGGTCTTGCAATTGTGACTGTATTTGCGTTTATATGCGGTATATCGCAAACGATTGCCCAATTATCTCTTTTCCGCGCAGGGTGGGGATTAGGAAATGCAATGTTCTTCGCAACGGCGATGACACTATTGATTGCATTAAGTAAAGAAGTTCATGAAGCAGTAGGATTATATGAAGCAGCTATCGGTTTAGGGATGGCAGGCGGACCGTTATTAGGCGGGATATTAGGTGGACATTCTTGGCGTTACCCATTTTTTGCGACGAGTATTTTAATTTTCTTAGCATTTATTTTAGTTTTCTTTTTTGTAAAAGAACCGGAGCGAAAAGTTAAGCGTAAAGCGGCAGGCGTGGGAGAATTACTTAACCTGGTGAAATATAAACCGTTTATGCAAGGTGCAATTTCAGGAATGTTATACTACTACGGATTTTTCGTTGTATTAGCATATTCACCACTTATTATGCATTTATCTGCTATTCAATTAGGATTCGTATTTTGCGGATGGGGATTAGCGTTAGCTTACGGTTCTGCAATTTTGGCTCACAAGTTAGAAGGGAAATATGAGCCAAAAGCATTGTTGAAAGGTAGTTTACTCGTATTTGCGCTTTTCTTAATCGCACTATTCTTTGTGAAAATTATGTGGTTACAAATTGTATTAATTGTTCTATCAGGATTAGCATCTGGATTAAATAATGCATTATTTACAAGTTATGTAATGGATATTTCACCTTATGAAAGATCTGTTACATCAGGTGTTTATAACTTCGTTCGTTGGTTAGGTGGCGCAATTGCTCCAATCTTATCAGGAATCATCGGTCACACTGTTTCACCACAAAGTCCGTTTTTAGTCGGTGGAATTGTTGTATTAGTTGGTTGCGTAATGATTTTAATTCCGGTTCGAAATCCGGTAGAAGTAGAGACAAAAGCCCTTTCTTAAGAAAGGGTTTTCTTTCCTATTACAGGGTAATCCTTTTTCATATATATGTTAGAACCCTCTGACTAAAATATATTTTCGGTATTTTTGTACTTTTAGCTATACTTTTTGGATGTTTTGTTTTATTTTTGTTAGGGGACATTAATGATGTCCCTATTATAAATTTGCATTGAGAGGCGTGATTGTACGATGGAACTATGGTTCACTGAAAAACAAACAAAACATTTTGGGATTACGGCGCGTATTAACCGCACATTACATACGGAGCAAACAGAATTCCAAAAACTTGATATGGTTGAAACAGAAGAGTTCGGAAACATGCTTATTTTAGACGGCATGGTTATGACAACAGAAAAAGATGAGTTCGTTTATCATGAAATGGTAGCGCACGTACCTTTATTTACACATCCAAACCCTGAAAACGTATTAGTTGTAGGTGGTGGCGATGGTGGTGTTATTCGTGAAGTGTTAAAACACCCAAGCGTAAAGAAAGCAACTCTTGTTGAAATCGATGGAAAAGTAATTGAGTACTCTAAACAATACTTACCATCAATTGCAGGCGCATTAGATAATGAGCGTGTAGAAGTAAAAGTAGGAGACGGTTTCCTACACATCGCAGAAAGCGAAAATGAATATGATGTAATTATGGTAGATTCTACTGAGCCAGTAGGACCAGCAGTAAACTTATTTACAAAAGGTTTCTACGCTGGAATCTCTAAAGCGTTAAAAGAAGACGGTATTTTCGTTGCACAAACGGACAACCCTTGGTTCACACCAGAACTAATTACAACTGTGTTTAAAGACGTAAAAGAGATCTTCCCAATTACTCGTTTATACACAGCGAATATTCCAACTTACCCAAGTGGTCTGTGGACGTTCACAATTGGATCTAAAAAACATGATCCATTAGAAGTAAGTGAAGAGCGTTTCCACGAAATCGAAACGAAATACTACACAAAAGAATTACACAATGCAGCATTCGCATTACCGAAATTTGTTGGCGATTTAATTAAGTAAGGGAATCGTATTGAACAAATAAAGTGTAAGTTGCTCATTTAAGGTGTTTGTCCAGAAGACTTGAACATGCTAGCTACGTACACTCCTGTAAAGAAAATCGTCTTCTTGTTATGAAACAGAAGACACCGGTAAATCGAGAAAGAGGAGCAATGCGCTCCAAATTTGAGAAATAATGAAAGGTTGGGATACCTTAAGTTCCACATAAGGAGGAAAAGAGTATGCGTTTTGATGAAGCTTATTCAGGTAAAGTATTTATTAAAAGTCATCCAAGTTTTGAAGAGTCAGAGGCAGTTATTTACGGGATGCCAATGGATTGGACAGTAAGCTACCGTCCAGGTTCTCGTTTTGGCCCTGCACGTATTCGTGAAGTATCAATCGGTCTTGAAGAATATAGCCCATATTTAGATCGTGAACTAGAAGAGGTAAAATATTTTGATGCGGGTGATATTCCATTACCATTTGGAAATCCACAGCGTAGCATAGACATGATTGAAGAGTATGTATCAAAACTTTTAGATGCCGATAAGTTTCCACTAGGTCTCGGCGGTGAGCACTTAGTGTCTTGGCCAATTTTTAAGGCAATGGCAAAAAAATATCCGGATTTAGCAATCATCCATATGGATGCCCATACTGATTTACGTGAATCGTATGAAGGGGAGCCTTTATCCCACTCTACACCTATTCGTAAAGTGTGCGATTTAATTGGTCCGGAAAACGTATATTCTTTCGGTATTCGTTCTGGAATGAAGGAAGAATTCGAATGGGCAAAAGAAGTAGGTATGAACTTATATAAATTTGACGTATTAGAACCGTTAAAAGAAGTATTACCGAAACTTGCAGGACGCCCAGTTTATGTCACAATCGACATTGACGTATTAGACCCAGCTCACGCTCCAGGAACAGGAACGTTAGAAGCTGGAGGTATCACATCTAAAGAATTATTAGATTCCATCGTGGCAATTGCAAATTCAAATATAAATGTAGTTGGAGCAGACTTAGTAGAAGTAGCTCCTGTCTACGACCATAGTGACCAAACACCAGTCGCAGCAAGCAAATTCGTGCGGGAAATGCTGCTCGGTTGGGTAAAATAAAAGCGGAAGCGGCTCGCTCAGAATGTGAGGGGGATGGAGCTTCAGACGTAGAGGCGTTTTTTGCCTCGAAGGAAGAAGCGAAGCCACCGATCATTCTAGCCGCTGCAGCTAGATAAAGTAAAAGTGAAGCCGACTGTTTAGACCCAGTGACTAAGGTTCTTTCCTGCAAAAGGTGCTTTTTACCTTTTGGCAGGGAAGGTTCTTAGACGCAAGGGTCTAGGAGACGTAACTGGATAGAAGTAAAAGCGGAAGCGGCTTGCTCAGAATCGCAGGTCATGGAATGCTCGACAGAGAGTGTGAAATGGCTGGAGATTCTAGCTGCCATAGCTGCATAAAAAAAAGAGCCTCCTATATGAATAGGGGACTCTTTTTTTATGCAACTTTCTCTTCTGAAGTAATGCCGCGAATTTCATCAGCAGAACGAATTGGATATTTGCGGAATATGATTGATCCGATATATCCAACAATCGTGGTAACGATTCCACATAATACAGCAGCAATTGTTACTTTTACAACGTCATTAAATCCGAATAAGACAAGAAGTCCTGGGATTGGTGATGCTGTTCCTGGTGCATTATTAACGAGCTGGAACAGAGATGTAATAATACCAGCAAGTGCACCGCCAACGAAGTTTGTCGCATAAATTGGAATTGGATTTGCTGAAACAACATCGGCTTGTGTTAAAGGCTCGATTGCTACAGCGATTGTGTCTTTCTTTGAGCAAATTTTTAGTCGCTTAAAGAAAATAAAGTTCATCGGGGCTGAGGCTGCTACGGCAAGACTACCAATTGCCATTGGTAAACCTGTTAATCCAAGCATTGCAGTTAGTGCCATAGAACTTAATGGAGAGGTAGAAATAACTGTTATTAATCCACCAAGCATAATACCCATAATGATTGGACTTTCTGTAGTTGCAACTGAAATCATAGAACCAATTTTACCGAGTGTTGCGTTCACGAGCGGATCCATAAGCATGGCCATTCCGCGCGAAATTGGTGCAGCAATAAATAAAATTGCTAAAAATTCTACACCAGCTGGTAATTTCTTTTCGAGAAATTTCACGACGAAAGCGCAAATGTATCCAGCGAAAAATCCTGGTAAAATACCGAATCCACTAGTAGCGATACCGATTAAAACAGCATATACGGGTGAAACACCGATTGCTAGTGCGACTAAAATTGCCGCTGCGACACCGCTCATACTACCAGAAGCTTCTCCTACTGATTGTAAAAAGTCATTATGAAACATTTCTCCACCGATATAACGGTGAAATGCTTCAATAAGAAAACTTGCGATTGCTGCATTAGCTAAAGCACCCATTGCTTTCATGCCGTAAGGAGCACGGTAACTAAAAAGTGTAAATAGACAAAGTACAACAAGTAATAGTGCTAAACCTTGCAAGATAGCCATTTGAAAACTGTCTCCTTTGATTTTTGTAATAAAAATTCGTATCATTCAATAATAATATAAAAGTTTGTTAAACGGAAAAATTTTTTGATGGGAATTTGCTATAAAGGGAAAAACTCTTACAATAATGTAAGGAAAGTGTAAGGCGTTTCGATAGAGTATAGTATGTTGTTTTTCGTATAATACATGTATAGACATAAGATTAGTGAGAAAGAAGTGCAAACAGGAGGCGCATTTATGAAATTGGTAATTAAAGTTTTAGCTGTGTTCGCCATTATTTTGGGGGGAACAGCATATTATTTAAACACAAAAACAGAAGGTGTACATGCTTTTGTAGACAACTTCTTTTCAAATAAAGAAATACAAGATTATTATGCGGTTGTAGATAAAGGTGAGAAAAAAGATGGTGAATACTTGTATACATTTAAAGGGTATACAGAAGACGGAAAGCTACAAGTTGTGAAAAGAATGATGAACCGTGAATTGCATACGGGGGCATTTGTAAAAATTTATGCAAAAGGTATGCAAGGAAAAGGATGGGCTGAAATCTCAAAAGAATCAATTCCGCAAAAAGCGTTGGAAAAAATAGAAAAACCATAAAAGGAGCGACTTATTCGCTCCTTTTTTAGTGCGTTAAAATGGTGATAGATGTCTTTTCTTTGTTAGAAATGATTTTTGCACGTCCACCAATTGGGAAAGTGAAAATCGGGGTTGTATGCCCGAAACTTGCGTTTGCAATGATAGGGATATGTGCAAGTTCAGGTTTTGAAGCGATCATTTCTTGAATGTCTTCTATCGTACATTCTGCACCTTTTTGCATCTTTCCTATAACGATGCCCTTTACGCACTCAAAATCTGGCTGCTGCATAAGGGAATGTAAATAACGATCAAAAGTTTTAAGGGTAGCTGTTCCAGTTAAACTATCCTCTTCAAGAAATAAAATTTTATCCTGTAAATTTGGCATATACGGTGTACCTTGTAGTAAATTCAATGTGCTCATATTACCACCGATAATCTCTCCAGTTGCTTCGCCTTCGTGAATTGAAACATATCCTTCATTTTTAATGAATTCTCGATTTTCCTGATCAATGTACCAAGAATCATCGCTCCATGTTTCAGATGGCAGGACTTCAATAGGCTCATTAGAAGTTAAGCATTTTAAAAAGTAATCCTTCGTATACTCGAGTCCTTTCTCCATTCCAAATGAAGAGAAATGGGGTCCTGAATATGTAACGAGTCCTGTTTTTGCGTAGATGGCATTATTTAAAGCGGTAATATCAGAATAGCCACAGAAAAATTTCGGATTTTCTCGAATTAAATTATAATTGAGATGTTTCAATAAACCATTAGAGTTGTATCCGCCAAGTGTCGTTAAAATGGCTTTTACATTCGGGTCTTTAAATGCTTCGTGGAGGTCTTGAATGCGTGAAGAAATGGAAGAGGAAGCAAATCGATCGATCTCATCAGCATATGTTGAGAATGTAACTTGAAAGCCCATGTCAGTTAATCTTTTTATAGCAAGCTCTTGGTTCGTATTTGAGACAATACTTAAACTACAAGATGGTGAAATAACTCTAATTTCATCACCTTTTTTCAATTTTGTTGGTAGCACATAATTCACCTCTTTAAATGAAAGAATATTTAGATTTAAAAAATATTTTATCATATGAAATAAGGTGAAGGTGAATTATTTTTTGAAAAGGAGTTTTCCTGATTTTTCAGCAGACAGACAGAGGTTTTTTTTGATATGATAGGAAAAGTGATTTATTATATACATTATTTAATATCTATAACATGTGAAGGGTGTGCAAGACGTGGAGAAACAACTTGCAGGCTTGCCGGTACACGTTCATTTCGTAACAGAAATCCGTGAAGGGGCGAGGAAGGAAACCGTTGCTTTTGAAGCAAATGGTCAATACTATGTAAAAGGTCAAGGTACATATGTAACATTCCAAGAGCCGAACGAACAAGGCGAAGTGAAAACAATTATTAAAATTCAAGATGAACAAGTTCTTATTATGCGTTCAGGTGCTGTTTCAATGCGTCAGACGCATGTGAAAGGTGAATGGACAACTGGTACGTATACGAGTGAACTTGGCACGTTTGCATTGCAAACGAAAACTGATAACGTTCTTTTTAAATGGTCGGATGAAAAGAAAAAAGGACAACTTTTCTTAACGTACGCATTGCTTCTAAGTGAACAAGAAGCTGGCAGATATACAATTACACTTAATTTGAAGGAGGCAAAATAATGAATTCTTTAGAACAAGTAAAAGGATTAATTAAAGAAGAAATTCAAGCTGCTGTATTAAAGGCGGAATTAGCGACAGAAGAACAGATTCCAAACGTTGTATTAGAATCCCCAAAAGATAAAACAAATGGTGATTTCTCTACAAATATGGCAATGCAACTTGCACGCGTTGCGAAAAAAGCACCTCGTATGATTGCAGAAGAATTAGTTGCAAACTTCGATAAAGCAAAAGCTTCTATTGAAAAAATTGAAATCGCAGGTCCTGGTTTCATTAACTTCTATATGGATAATAGCTACTTAACAGACTTAATCCCAACAATCGTTAACGCTGGCGAAGCTTATGGTGAAACGAATACTGGTAAAGGTGAAAAAGTACAAATTGAGTTCGTATCTGCGAACCCAACAGGTGACCTTCACTTAGGACATGCACGTGGTGCGGCAGTAGGTGACACTCTATGTAACGTATTAGCAAAAGCAGGTTACGATGTATCTCGTGAGTACTACATTAATGACGCTGGTAACCAAATTCATAACTTAGCTCTTTCTGTTGAAGCTCGTTACATGCAAGCTTTAGGCCTAGAGAAAGAAATGCCAGAAGACGGATACCATGGTGCGGACATCATTGGAATCGGTAAGCTTTTAGCTGAAGAATTTGGTGATCGTTATGCAAAAGCTGATGCAGAAGAAAGCTATGAGTTTTATCGTTCATACGGTTTAAAATATGAGTTAGCAAAACTTCAAAAAGACTTAGAAAGCTTCCGTGTTAAATTCGATGTATGGTTCTCAGAAACATCATTATACAAAAACGGAAAAATCGATGCTGCACTTGCAGTATTAAAAGAGCGTGATGAGATCTTTGAAGAAGGCGGTGCAACTTGGTTCCGTTCTATGACTTACGGTGACGACAAAAACCGTGTATTAATTAAAAACGACGGTTCTTACACATACTTAACGCCAGATATCGCTTACCACCGTGATAAATTAGAGCGTGGTTTCGATAAGTTAATCAATATTTGGGGTGCTGACCACCACGGTTACATTCCTCGTATGAAAGCTGCTATTCAAGCACTTGGTTACGATAAAGAAACACTTGAAGTAGAAATCATCCAAATGGTACAACTGTACCAAAATGGTGAAAAAATGAAGATGAGTAAGCGTACAGGTAAAGCAGTTACACTTCGTGAGCTTATGGAAGAAGTAGGCGTGGACGCAATGCGTTACTTCTTCGCAATGCGTAGTGGTGATTCTCATTTAGACTTTGATATGGACTTAGCTGTATCAAAATCTAATGAAAACCCAGTATACTATGCACAATATGCTCATGCTCGCGTATGCAGTATCCTTCGTCAAGGTGAAGAGTTAGGATTAGCTACAGGCGGAGACGTGAATTACAAGCTTGTTACTTCTGAGAAAGAAGTGGAGTTACTGAAAAAACTTGGTGAATTCCCAGCTGTAGTTGCGGATGCAGCGCAAAAACGTCTGCCACACCGCATTACAAGCTATGCATTTGAATTAGCAGCAGCATTACACAGCTTCTACAATGCAGAAAAAGTATTAAACCAAGATAACTTAGAATTAAGTAAAGCTCGCTACGAGTTAATGAAAGCAGTACGCACTACACTTCAAAACGCATTAGCAATCGTAGGAGTATCTGCACCAGAAAAAATGTAATAAAGAAAAGCGGAGCCGACTGTTTAGTCCCGAAGGCTAAGGTTCTTTCCCACAGAAGATGCATTTTATCTTCTCGTGGGGAAGATTCTTAGACGGAAGGGGCTAGGAGGCAGAGCTAGACATAAAGAAAAGCGGAAGCGGCTCGTTCAGAATAAGAGCCGCTTTTTCGCTTTTAGTAAAAGGCAATCACACGATGTTGTGATTGCCTTTTTATATGGAGATAATAAAAAAATAAAATTTTATCAAACAAAAGGAGAATTTGCGTCGTCTTATATAAATGACAGGAGGTTTAAGATGGAAGGAAAGGTAGAAGAATTAATTGATATATATAAGCAGCAAATATATTCCTTATGCTATAAATTAGCAAAGACGAAAGAAGATGCGGAAGATATTTTTCAAGAGACTTGGATAAAAGTTTTTTCCTCTAGGCACCAGCTTTCTTGCGTGGAAAATTATAAAAAATGGATTACTACAATTTGTGTTCGTACGTTTTATGACTTTTATCGTAAGAAGAAAAGGTGGAAAGATCGCGTATTGGATTTGTTTCATAAAGAGGGTGATGGAGAAATCGATTTCGCAGATGAAGTGAATATATCAGAAGAATTTATTCGAAAAGTGGAAGCGGGAATGATACGGGAAGTTATACAGTTATTGAATGAAAAATATAAAACCGTGCTCGTACTCTACTATTATGAACAATACTCTTATAAAGAAATGAGCGAAATATTAAATATACCGATTGGTACGGTGAAATACCGCCTTAATTATGCGAAGAAGCAAATGCGGGAACATTTGGAGGGGTTCGTTTATGACGGAAGATAAGTTTGATCAGAAGATAAAAAGTAGCTTAGCGGGAGAAATGGTTCCTAGCGCAGAGCTGTTAAATAAAACAAAAGATGGTGTACGAAAAGCTCGGAAATTAGAGAAAAGATGGTTTGTTTGTATACATGTTACTTGGATTGTCTTATTAACAATTATGGTAGAACAGTTTGTTGTTCATTTAGATAATAAAAAAACTATCATAATAGCACTTGTTATAGTGATGCACTTATACATTCCTATATATATTGTCATACAGTCATTTTTAAAGAAGGAGTATAAATTACATGATAGAGTTCACTAATCCATTTGTAGTATTTAAGATAGCTGGGATTACAATGCTTTTGACTTTTATAGCACTTTTAGTATGTGTAGCATCATGGGTGTATACAGATGCAAAAACGCGTGGAATAAGTAAGTGGTGGAGTGTTATAGCGATTGTATTGCCATTTTTTATTGGAGTTTTGTTATATATGATACGAAGAAGTAACAAGAAAATAGAAGGAGAACATACAATGAAGGCTATGAAAAAACAAAAGATAACATTAGTTGTCATATTTGCAAGTGCGATGTTTGTATTGCTGAGCGGCTTTGCTTTCGTTCAAACGTTAGATGATATGTGGAAAGCGGGTGAAATATATTTAGAAAGTGAGAAGCAAGGAGAGACAAGTTATGAAGCAAAATTCTCATCATGGGATATTGCTGGGAAAGATATTGAAATTCAGTACGAGAAGGATACAGAAGTGACATTTTCTTATGAGACAGACGCAAAACATGGGGATTTATGCTTTAGCTTGTTTGAAAGGCAAGGAGAAGGTATAAGAGAGTTAAAAGAGATCTGTGAATCGAAAAAAGGTATTTTCAAAGCTACATTAAAGGCAAATGAAAAGTATGTTTTTAATATAAGTGGTGTAATGGTGAAAGATGGATTTGTGAAAGTGAATTGGGAAGCAAAATAAAGAGCCTTGAGAAAGGCCCTTTATTTTATTGGATAGTATAAGTAACAGAAAAGCTAACAGGACTATAGTAAACGAAAGGTGCATGAAATTGAACGTACATATTTCCATCTGTTTTTGCAGTGAAAATTCTGCCGTACCCATCAGAATAACGCCCGATAAGGTTATGATTTGAGTCATAAACACTGTAACTAGGAGTTTTGCTATTAGGTTGAATTGTTAACTCTTGTCCCTTTTGAAGGAAAACAGGTTCTTGTTCAGAACTACTTCCAGTTTGCAAGGAATAAAATTTTGTAAAGCTTTGTTCTTGAACGGCAGCAGCGACCTTTGTTTCGGGAATAAACGCGGTAGCACCAGTAATTCCTGCTAAAGTTAACGCACCGGCTAAAATCATTTTTTTCATAGTAGAAAAAGCCTCCTTATTAGTTGTAATCATTTTTGTTACAGTTAATATTGTATATGATAATGAATAGGAGGAAATATGCTTTTATGCATATATGTATTTTCTCAATAAAATGTCACCCACTTTAAAGTGGGTGATTTTTACTATAACTAATTGTTTTTTCTTTTGGACTGACAAAACAAGACGGATAAAGACAGTATTATATGTTTTTTTATTTTAATAATTTATATTGAGAAATAGAAAAGTAAAACCTGAATTATTTGCATATTTTTAATGAGGATACAGATGTTATTACTTTTAAAAGAAAGGTGGGTTTTTCTGAAAAACATAAATATATAATGCTTTGTAAATTAAGGAGAATTCTATGAGGGTGGTGAATCTTAGCCAGAATATGATATGTAAAATAGGATAATCGATTAACCTAAAGACGCCTTATAATAATGAAGTGAAAATGGGGAAAAACAATTAACTATTGATTTTTGGTAACAATTCTAGAATAATAGACTATGGAAAAAATTTGTTGTTTTTTGGGGGAATTACGAAAAAAGGCATGTCTGTATTATTTATTGATGAAAAGCTAATAGGGAATGTTGTAATTGCTTTAAATCATGTTATTACAATCAAGGTAAGTGTACTTAAATTTATAATCTACCTAACAACTTAGTAGGTAATCTTCAAAACTTCTTATTTATTTAAAGAGTTAGGGATTTTGTGCTAATCAACTTGGTTTTTTAGATTCGATAAAAATAATGAGGCGATATACACCTCTTATTTTTGATTTAACATCATTTATACTTATATATTAATACATAAATATATATAAGTATATATAAATATTTTATTATTTGTAAAGAAATTAAAAATTTTTAGCGAATAGATAATATGTAGATTTATTTTAATTTTTTAGCATAGCTCTAGAATCAGATCCATCAGGAGAAACCCTTTTTCTCGACACCCATTTATATACTCCAAAAATGAAAAAACTGATTCCCGTATTTCTGCAAAATTCACCTGAAATCAGTTGAAAATCAAAAACGTTTTTAGTTACCCCAAAACTTGTTCCACTTTATTCAGATTTGGAGAATATTTCTTTTATCTTCATAGACAAACAATACTTCGTTCGTAATATTTTAACTCGCTCCACATTTATAAGCTTTTTTGCTGGTATGCTGAATGCGACTATGATCCGTAATTTTCGTTATTTTTTCAGGACGATAAGTATGGAAGTTGATAGGATGCATATTTGCTGTGAAGTAGTTAGTCTATATTTGCCCGCACTAAAATCTTTTACACATAGAATAATCATTTTATAATCCCTAAGGCACAAAAAGAAAAATGGTTGTCATGAGTTTCGTCTGGAATGCATTTTAAATCATTTTTTCCTGATTTTAAATGTATACCAGTATCTGTCGTTTATATGTATTTATTATTTAAACTTCTTTATCAAAGTTTATCTATGTTCCTATTAAAAAATATAGGTCAAAAGTACATAATTGTAGGCGTGTTGAAAATGTTAGATAGAATTATAAAAAATCAAATTTCAAGTTGTTAAGTAGTAGTGAAGGAGGGAAGGAATTATAGTAGCTATTAAAAATACGCAGGTGAAATAGTTGGATAACAGAATTTTCGTCATAACATGTTTGTACCAGAAACTATTTATATTTTAAATTATGAGGAGGCTAACATAAAGTATGTATTTAAAGAAAATAACTTCGATTTTTTCGATTATAATGATTTTTATGTTTACTATAGGTCAAAGTCTTTTGCCTATAGTGGCTAATGCACAAGAATTAAATAACACAGGGATTGTAGATAGCTTTACGTTCGATAAAGAAAAATTAGGTTACTACGAACGAATGGGAATAAAAGTGGAGTTTAGTGAAAAACCTGGAAATAGGATAAAGCCTGGGGACACACTAACGTTAACGTTACCTCCAGAATTACAAGGATTTAGTGACACGATTCAGTTAGATGATTATGGTACTTGTAAAGTAAATGCAGGTACTGTGGTATGTACATTTAATGACAAGGTGGAATCAGAGAAAGATATTCAAGGCCATTTTTATTTTACAGTTCAATCCACTTATGCGGAAATAGATCAAGAGAATAAGGTTGAGACAAATTTAGGTACAATTTTAGATAAGCAATCTGTCACAGTTACTGGTCCAAGCGGTGGCGGTGGTACAGATCCTGGAAAGGGACCTTTTTCCTACAAAGCCGGTGAGATCCGACCAGAAAACACTAATGAAGTGAACTGGTATTTAATTGTAAACTATAACAAAGAAGTCTTAAGTAATAATATTGATTTGACTGATACCTTGCAGGGAGGCCAAACGCTTAATAAGGATAGCTTCTATTTTGATTATGATAACGGTAATCCCGAAGACCGTAAAACTTTATCATTAGAAAAATTCGTAGCTGAAGGTTATGGAAAGATTCAGTTTAATAGTGACGAAACCTCTTTTAGCGTTGAGATTAATAAGGATAAAGCAAGTGGTAACACAGTTACAATTGGTTATAAAGCTAATATAACTGAAAGCGGAAAGAACCAAAAGGACCTTGAGAATAAGTATACGATTAAATACCAAGTTAAAGATGAGGATTTAATTACCAATTCGGATAGTTCCGTAGTTGAAAATATAATATCTGGTGGCGGAGCTGGAGGTAATAAGACTACATCAGTTTCGGGAACGAAGAAATGGAATGATAACAATGCAACAGATCGTCCAACAACAATCAAAGTAGACCTATTACAAAATGATAAAGTGGTAGACACGAAAGAAGTAACAGTAGAAAAAGATTGGAAGTATGAATTCAAAGAGTTAGCAGTGTTCGATAAAAATGGAGCAGCATACGAGTATAAAGTGAAAGAACAACCGGTACCAGGATATGAATCCAAAGTAGAAGGTTATGACATTACAAATACAAAAGTAGTAAAAACGACAAACATTTCAGGAACAAAGAAATGGGAAGACTACAATAATAAATTCAACAAACGTCCAGGAAGTATCACAGTACAATTGCTTCAAGGTGATAAAGTGATACAAGATACAAAGGTGGAAGCAGATAAAGAAGGTAATTGGAACTACAGCTTCAAAGATCTACCGAAGTATGATGAAAAAGGAAATGAAATCAAGTACACAGTAAGTGAAGTGAAAGTAGACGGCTACGAGACAAAAGTAGAAGGAACAACAATCACGAACACGTACAAAAATACAGACAAAACCGAAGTAAATGGTAAGAAAGTCTGGGAAGACTACAACAATAAATTTGGTACACGCCCAGAAAGCATCAAGGTTGAATTGCATCAAGATGATAAAGTGATACAAGACACGACAGTGAAAGCTGATGAAAAAGGAAACTGGAATTTCAGCTTCAAAGATCTACCGAAGTATGATGAAAAAGGAAATGAAATCAAGTACACAGTAAGTGAAGTGAAAGTAGACGGCTACGAGACAAAAGTAGAAGGAACAACAATCACGAATACTTATAAGAATACGGATAAAACAGAAGTAAGTGGTAAGAAAGTCTGGGAAGACTACAACAACAAATTCAACACGCGTCCAGGAAGTATCACAGTACAATTGCTTCAAGGTGATAAAGTGATACAAGATACAAAGGTGGAAGCAGATAAAGAAGGTAATTGGAACTACAGCTTCAAAGATCTACCGAAGTATGATGGACAAGGAAACGAAATCAAATACACAGTAAGTGAAGTGAAAGTAGACCGCTACGAGACAAAAGTAGAAGGAACAACAATCACGAATACTTATAAGAATACGGATAAAACAGAAGTAAGTGGCAAGAAAGTCTGGGAAGACTACAACAATAAATTTGGTACACGCCCAGAAAGCATCAAGGTTGAATTGCATCAAGATGATAAAGTGATACAAGACACGACAGTGAAAGCTGATGAAAAAGGAAACTGGAATTTCAGCTTCAAAGATCTACCGAAGTATGATGGACAAGGAAACGAAATCAAATACACAGTAAGTGAAGTGAAAGTTGAAGGCTACGAGACAAAAGTAGAAGGAACAACAATCACGAACACGTACAAAAATACAGACAAAACCGAAGTAAATGGTAAGAAAGTCTGGGAAGACTACAACAACAAATTCAACACGCGTCCAGGAAGTATCACAGTACAATTGCTTCAAGGTGATAAAGTGATACAAGATACAAAGGTGGAAGCAGATAAAGAAGGTAATTGGAACTACAGCTTCAAAGATCTACCGAAGTATGATGGACAAGGAAACGAAATCAAATACACAGTAAGTGAAGTGAAAGTAGACCGCTACGAGACAAAAGTAGAAGGAACAACAATCACGAATACTTATAAGAATACGGATAAAACAGAAGTAAGTGGCAAGAAAGTCTGGGAAGACTACAACAATAAATTTGGTACACGCCCAGAAAGCATCAAGGTTGAATTGCATCAAGATGATAAAGTGATACAAGACACGACAGTGAAAGCTGATGAAAAAGGAAACTGGAATTTCAGCTTCAAAGATCTACCGAAGTATGATGGACAAGGAAACGAAATCAAATACACAGTAAGTGAAGTGAAAGTTGAAGGCTACGAGACAAAAGTAGAAGGAACAACAATCACGAACACGTACAAAAATACAGACAAAACCGAAGTAAATGGTAAGAAAGTCTGGGAAGACTACAACAACAAATTCAACACGCGTCCAGGAAGTATCACAGTACAATTGCTTCAAGGTGATAAAGTGATACAAGATACAAAGGTGGAAGCAGATAAAGAAGGTAATTGGAACTACAGCTTCAAAGATCTACCGAAGTATGATGGACAAGGAAACGAAATCAAATACACAGTAAGTGAAGTGAAAGTAGACCGCTACGAGACAAAAGTAGAAGGAACAACAATCACGAATACTTATAAGAATACGGATAAAACAGAAGTAAGTGGCAAGAAAGTCTGGGAAGACTACAACAATAAATTTGGTACACGCCCAGAAAGCATCAAGGTTGAATTGCATCAAGATGATAAAGTGATACAAGACACGACAGTGAAAGCTGATGAAAAAGGAAACTGGAATTTCAGCTTCAAAGATCTACCGAAGTATGATGGACAAGGAAACGAAATCAAATACACAGTAAGTGAAGTGAAAGTTGAAGGCTACGAGACAAAAGTAGAAGGAACAACAATCACGAACACGTACAAAAATACAGACAAAACCGAAGTAAATGGTAAGAAAGTCTGGGAAGACTACAACAACAAATTCAACACGCGTCCAGGAAGTATCACAGTACAATTGCTTCAAGGTGATAAAGTGATACAAGATACAAAGGTGGAAGCAGATAAAGAAGGTAATTGGAACTACAGCTTCAAAGATCTACCGAAGTATGATGGACAAGGAAACGAAATCAAATACACAGTAAGTGAAGTGAAAGTAGACCGCTACGAGACAAAAGTAGAAGGAACAACAATCACGAATACTTATAAGAATACGGATAAAACAGAAGTAAGTGGCAAGAAAGTCTGGGAAGACTACAACAATAAATTTGGTACACGCCCAGAAAGCATCAAGGTTGAATTGCATCAAGATGATAAAGTGATACAAGACACGACAGTGAAAGCTGATGAAAAAGGAAACTGGAATTTCAGCTTCAAAGATCTACCGAAGTATGATGGACAAGGAAACGAAATCAAATACACAGTAAGTGAAGTGAAAGTTGAAGGCTACGAGACAAAAGTAGAAGGAACAACAATCACGAACACGTACAAAAATACAGACAAAACCGAAGTAAATGGTAAGAAAGTCTGGGAAGACTACAACAACAAATTCAACACGCGTCCAGGAAGTATCACAGTACAATTGCTTCAAGGTGATAAAGTGATACAAGATACAAAGGTGGAAGCAGATAAAGAAGGTAATTGGAACTACAGCTTCAAAGATCTACCGAAGTATGATGGACAAGGAAACGAAATCAAATACACAGTAAGTGAAGTGAAAGTAGACGGCTACGAGACAAAAGTAGAAGGAACAACAATCACGAACACGTACAAAAATACAGACAAAACCGAAGTAAATGGTAAGAAAGTCTGGGAAGACTACAACAATAAATTTGGTACACGCCCAGAAAGCATCAAGGTTGAATTGCATCAAGATGATAAAGTGATACAAGACACGACAGTGAAAGCTGATGAAAAAGGAAACTGGAATTTCAGCTTCAAAGATCTACCGAAGTATGATGAAAAAGGAAATGAAATCAAGTACACAGTAAGTGAAGTGAAAGTAGACGGCTACGAGACAAAAGTAGAAGGAACAACAATCACGAATACTTATAAGAATACGGATAAAACAGAAGTAAGTGGTAAGAAAGTCTGGGAAGACTACAACAACAAATTCAACACGCGTCCAGGAAGTATCACAGTACAATTGCTTCAAGGTGATAAAGTGATACAAGATACAAAGGTGGAAGCAGATAAAGAAGGTAATTGGAACTACAGCTTCAAAGATCTACCGAAGTATGATGGACAAGGAAACGAAATCAAATACACAGTAAGTGAAGTGAAAGTAGACGGCTACGAGACAAAAGTAGAAGGAACAACAATCACGAACACGTACAAAAATACAGACAAAACCGAAGTAAATGGTAAGAAAGTCTGGGAAGACTACAACAATAAATTTGGTACACGCCCAGAAAGCATCAAGGTTGAATTGCATCAAGATGATAAAGTGATACAAGACACGACAGTGAAAGCTGATGAAAAAGGAAACTGGAATTTCAGCTTCAAAGATCTACCGAAGTATGATGAAAAAGGAAATGAAATCAAGTACACAGTAAGTGAAGTGAAAGTAGACGGCTACGAGACAAAAGTAGAAGGAACAACAATCACGAATACTTATAAGAATACGGATAAAACAGAAGTAAGTGGTAAGAAAGTCTGGGAAGACTACAACAACAAATTCAACACGCGTCCAGGAAGTATCACAGTACAATTGCTTCAAGGTGATAAAGTGATACAAGATACAAAGGTGGAAGCAGATAAAGAAGGTAATTGGAACTACAGCTTTAAAGATCTACCGAAGTATGATGGACAAGGAAACGAAATCAAATACACAGTAAGTGAAGTGAAAGTAGACGGCTACGAGACAAAAGTAGAAGGAACAACAATCACGAATACTTATAAGAATACGGATAAAACAGAAGTAAGTGGTAAGAAAGTCTGGGAAGACTACAACAACAAATTCAACACGCGTCCAGGAAGTATCACAGTACAATTGCTTCAAGGTGATAAAGTGATACAAGATACAAAGGTGGAAGCAGATAAAGAAGGTAATTGGAACTACAGCTTCAAAGATCTACCGAAGTATGATGAAAAAGGAAATGAAATCAAGTACACAGTAAGTGAAGTGAAAGTAGACGGCTACGAGACAAAAGTAGAAGGAACAACAATCACGAATACTTATAAGAATACGGATAAAACAGAAGTAAGTGGTAAGAAAGTCTGGGAAGACTACAACAATAAATTTGGTACACGCCCAGAAAGCATCAAGGTTGAATTGCATCAAGATGATAAAGTGATACAAGACACGACAGTGAAAGCTGATGAAAAAGGAAACTGGAATTTCAGCTTCAAAGATCTACCGAAGTATGATGGACAAGGAAACGAAATCAAATACACAGTAAGTGAAGTGAAAGTTGAAGGCTACGAGACAAAAGTAGAAGGAACAACAATCACGAACACGTACAAAAATACAGACAAAACCGAAGTAAATGGTAAGAAAGTCTGGGAAGACTACAACAACAAATTCAACACGCGTCCAGGAAGTATCACAGTACAATTGCTTCAAGGTGATAAAGTGATACAAGATACAAAGGTGGAAGCAGATAAAGAAGGTAATTGGAACTACAGCTTCAAAGATCTACCGAAGTATGATGGACAAGGAAACGAAATCAAATACACAGTAAGTGAAGTGAAAGTAGACCGCTACGAGACAAAAGTAGAAGGAACAACAATCACGAATACTTATAAGAATACGGATAAAACAGAAGTAAGTGGCAAGAAAGTCTGGGAAGACTACAACAATAAATTTGGTACACGCCCAGAAAGCATCAAGGTTGAATTGCATCAAGATGATAAAGTGATACAAGACACGACAGTGAAAGCTGATGAAAAAGGAAACTGGAATTTCAGCTTCAAAGATCTACCGAAGTATGATGGACAAGGAAACGAAATCAAATACACAGTAAGTGAAGTGAAAGTTGAAGGCTACGAGACAAAAGTAGAAGGAACAACAATCACGAACACGTACAAAAATACAGACAAAACCGAAGTAAATGGTAAGAAAGTCTGGGAAGACTACAACAACAAATTCAACACGCGTCCAGGAAGTATCACAGTACAATTGCTTCAAGGTGATAAAGTGATACAAGATACAAAGGTGGAAGCAGATAAAGAAGGTAATTGGAACTACAGCTTCAAAGATCTACCGAAGTATGATGGACAAGGAAACGAAATCAAATACACAGTAAGTGAAGTGAAAGTAGACGGCTACGAGACAAAAGTAGAAGGAACAACAATCACGAACACGTACAAAAATACAGACAAAACCGAAGTAAATGGTAAGAAAGTCTGGGAAGACTACAACAATAAATTTGGTACACGCCCAGAAAGCATCAAGGTTGAATTGCATCAAGATGATAAAGTGATACAAGACACGACAGTGAAAGCTGATGAAAAAGGAAACTGGAATTTCAGCTTCAAAGATCTACCGAAGTATGATGAAAAAGGAAATGAAATCAAGTACACAGTAAGTGAAGTGAAAGTAGACGGCTACGAGACAAAAGTAGAAGGAACAACAATCACGAATACTTATAAGAATACGGATAAAACAGAAGTAAGTGGTAAGAAAGTCTGGGAAGACTACAACAACAAATTCAACACGCGTCCAGGAAGTATCACAGTACAATTGCTTCAAGGTGATAAAGTGATACAAGATACAAAGGTGGAAGCAGATAAAGAAGGTAATTGGAACTACAGCTTCAAAGATCTACCGAAGTATGATGGACAAGGAAACGAAATCAAATACACAGTAAGTGAAGTGAAAGTAGACGGCTACGAGACAAAAGTAGAAGGAACAACAATCACGAACACGTACAAAAATACAGACAAAACCGAAGTAAATGGTAAGAAAGTCTGGGAAGACTACAACAATAAATTTGGTACACGCCCAGAAAGCATCAAGGTTGAATTGCATCAAGATGATAAAGTGATACAAGACACGACAGTGAAAGCTGATGAAAAAGGAAACTGGAATTTCAGCTTCAAAGATCTACCGAAGTATGATGAAAAAGGAAATGAAATCAAGTACACAGTAAGTGAAGTGAAAGTAGACGGCTACGAGACAAAAGTAGAAGGAACAACAATCACGAATACTTATAAGAATACGGATAAAACAGAAGTAAGTGGTAAGAAAGTCTGGGAAGACTACAACAACAAATTCAACACGCGTCCAGGAAGTATCACAGTACAATTGCTTCAAGGTGATAAAGTGATACAAGATACAAAGGTGGAAGCAGATAAAGAAGGTAATTGGAACTACAGCTTTAAAGATCTACCGAAGTATGATGGACAAGGAAACGAAATCAAATACACAGTAAGTGAAGTGAAAGTAGACGGCTACGAGACAAAAGTAGAAGGAACAACAATCACGAACACGTACAAAAATACAGACAAAACCGAAGTAAATGGTAAGAAAGTCTGGGAAGACTACAACAATAAATTTGGTACACGCCCAGAAAGCATCAAGGTTGAATTGCATCAAGATGATAAAGTGATACAAGACACGACAGTGAAAGCTGATGAAAAAGGAAACTGGAATTTCAGCTTCAAAGATCTACCGAAGTATGATGAAAAAGGAAATGAAATCAAGTACACAGTAAGTGAAGTGAAAGTAGACGGCTACGAGACAAAAGTAGAAGGAACAACAATCACGAATACTTATAAGAATACGGATAAAACAGAAGTAAGTGGTAAGAAAGTCTGGGAAGACTACAACAACAAATTCAACACGCGTCCAGGAAGTATCACAGTACAATTGCTTCAAGGTGATAAAGTGATACAAGATACAAAGGTGGAAGCAGATAAAGAAGGTAATTGGAACTACAGCTTCAAAGATCTACCGAAGTATGATGAAAAAGGAAATGAAATCAAGTACACAGTAAGTGAAGTGAAAGTAGACGGCTACGAGACAAAAGTAGAAGGAACAACAATCACGAATACTTATAAGAATACGGATAAAACAGAAGTAAGTGGTAAGAAAGTCTGGGAAGACTACAACAACAAATTTGGTACACGCCCAGAAAGCATCAAGGTTGAATTGCATCAAGATGATAAAGTGATACAAGACACGACAGTGAAAGCTGATGAAAAAGGAAACTGGAATTTCAGCTTCAAAGATCTACCGAAGTATGATGAAAAAGGAAATGAAATCAAGTACACAGTAAGTGAAGTGAAAGTAGACGGCTACGAGACAAAAGTAGAAGGAACAACAATCACGAATACTTATAAGAATACGGATAAAACAGAAGTAAGTGGTAAGAAAGTCTGGGAAGACTACAACAACAAATTCAACACGCGTCCAGGAAGTATCACAGTACAATTGCTTCAAGGTGATAAAGTGATACAAGATACAAAGGTGGAAGCAGATAAAGAAGGTAATTGGAACTACAGCTTTAAAGATCTACCGAAGTATGATGAAAAAGGAAATGAAATCAAGTACACAGTAAGTGAAGTGAAAGTTGAAGGCTACGAGACAAAAGTAGAAGGAACGACAATCACGAATACTTATAAGAATACGGACAAAACCGAAGTAAGTGGTAAGAAAGTCTGGGATGATAACAATGCAATAGATCGTCCACTATCCATCAAAGTAGACTTATTACAAAACGGAAAAGTTATTGACACGAAAGAAGTAAGCATGGCAACAAACTGGAAGTACACGTTCGAAAAGCTCCAAGCATACGATGCAAACGGAGTGGCGTATAAGTATGAAGTGAAAGAACAACCAGTAGCGGGATACAACTCCGAAGTAAATGGTTATAACATCACAAATACAAAAATCAAGGACGAACAACATACAGATCCAAAAGATCCAAGCACAGATCCGAAAGATCCAAGCACAGATCCAAAAGATCCAAGCACAGATCCGAAAGACCCAAGTACAGATCCGAAAGACCCAAGTACAGATCCGAAAGATCCAAGCACAGATAAAAATAGCGATTCACAGGTCCCACCTACTACAGAAAAGGATAAACCAACATTACTTCCTAACACAGGAGGAACATCAACAGAAATGATTTCTATTTTTGGAGGTATGCTATTGTTCCTTTTAGGTGGAAGTCTAATCGCTCGTCGACGAATAAAGTAATAAAAGCTTTAGATCATTGATTACACCGTAATCTTAGTAGGACAAATAAAAAAATTACTATTAATATTGCTCCCTTCAGGCAAGTATTCAAAAACACTTCATGATAAAGTGAATGGAAGAATGCTACCTGAAGGGTATTTTTATAGAAAAAGAGAAATAGTTTCAAGATAGGCTCTATGAAGGCTATTATCCAATAAAATCAAGCTTAGAATACGGTGCCTCATGTAATTTAGGATTAACGTTTTGTTCCATTCAGTTCTTGTTGAATGCATTGTCACTTTTATAGTTAATTTAGAAAAAATATTCCGTAAAGCTGTTTTCTTCTGTAGTCGCAGCCATGTTTATTTCAGGAATAAAAATATTAGTTCCTGAAATAAACATTAAATTTAACGCAACTGTCGGAGTAATTTTTTCATGATAGAAAATCTTATTTGTTAGATGTAAAATTTTTGTTTTACATGCTAATATCATTTAATGGTATATTTGAATGATTATAGTACAATTTGTATTATAAGAGATAAGTCGTATTAATATACATGCAATTATGCATATATTAGAATTTTGAATAGTGTAATATTGTTATGTAATAAAAAACTACCGATTAATCGGTAGTCTAAAATAGTATTAAGCAGCTTTCTGTTCTGTTTGAGTAACAGGTTTTTGAAGAGAATTATAAACACCAGTTCCGATAACCTCTAATGCCATTTTCATACGTTCAGGTGAAATATTCTCAAATACGTTATCTTGAGGTGTGTGATATACCTTTTCGATATGATAGATTAATGGATTCCAACTATCGACACCCATCCAAATGAATAGGGCGGCAGGAATACCAACTTCAGCAAATGGCACGTGATCACTAGAGCCGAATTTCCCTTGCAGTACGAGGTCATTATTTAATTGTTTACCTGCTTGTAAGGCTGCGTCTGTTACAAGGTTTGGAGAACCGTTAGGCGTCATAGCATATAAATTCTTTGCTTTATCGTAATTTGTTGCAACCATGTCTGCATTAAAGACACCTAAAATTCGATCGCGTTCTTTTTGAGCCAGACTATTAACGTAATAATCGGAGCCAAGTAAGCCAGTCTCTTCAGAACCAAAAGCAATAAAACGAATTTCTTTATCAGTTTCTACATTTTGAAAAGCACGTGCTAACTCTAATACTAACCCTGTACCAGAAGCATTGTCGTTTGCTCCAGGTGCTCCAACTACGCTATCATAGTGCGAACTTACAACGACGGCTTTTTCATTACCTGTACTATTTTTTGGTTTCTTTTTAGCGATGATATTTAGTGATGTTAAGTTAGATTCATGTCTCGCCTTTAGAGAAAGAATTGTTGTCCCTTTTTTAGCGATTTCCTCTTTAAATGCATTTCCTTGCGCATAAGCAAGACCAAAGACAGGGATAGACTGCTTTTTCGTTAGGCGGGGATTAAAGGTTTGTCCATAATTTCCGCGTCCGCCAATTAAACTGTATAAAAGGACACCTTTTGCTCCTTTGCTAACAGCATTTTCAACTTGTTTATTATAGTCTGCAACTGTTGTTCCTCTTTCAAATAGAACAATTTTTCCGTTTACTTCATTTGGGATATCCTCTAATTTTGTCCCACCTTGAACAAAGATAAGAGGAGCTGTAACAGCTTCTGTAGAAATTAGTGCGTTAGAGGCAGCACCAGCTTGCCAATTACGCTTTGTGGATAATGGTGATTCAATAAATCCAACGTATTGATCAGGCACTTGAAATGGTTGATATTCTACTTCATAGCCCATTGATTTAAGTTGCATACCAACGTAGCGAGAAGCCCATTCTTCTGATTTTGTCCCACCAGGGCGAGGACCAATTGTTTCGGATAAGAAACGAATGTGTTCGATGGCGCGGCTTGCATCAACTTGTTTTGTGATAGGTGAAGTCTGTGTGATTTCTGACGTGGAATCAGCTTTGGCTTGTCCGATAGGAGCTAAGCTAACAGCGAGTGACACAGCAAGCAAAGAGCTTACTATTTTTTGTTTCAAAGATTTTTTCATTTTTTCCTCTCCTATTCTTCTATTCTCTCTGCCTGACAAAAGAAGACGGATAACGACTTCATTTTACCGTTACCTTCATTTGTTTTCAATATTCTGACATTGAGAAATAAAAAAACGCTATATGCATATTTGCATATTTTTGATGGAGATATGTATGCTATCATTTTAAATGAAGGTTCGCTTTCTGCTTGGAAAGCTCCTACATTGCATGAATCTAGTGTACCCAAACTTTAGATTATGTAGAGAAAAGAATCCTATAGGGTTTCTTTTCTCATGTTTGAATCATGTGATGATAAATATGTTTCCGCATTTCATAATTATCATCAGTGATATATGTAAGGCATCCATATGAAAATACGAGGCTGTTCAAAGGTTTTCCGTACTTTTGGACAGCCTCACCCCGTTAAAAGGACGATACTTTATGTATCGTCCTTTTTCAGGCTGTGGAGAAAATCTTTTCTACAGCCTAAAAAAGAACCGCTTCCTACTAAGAAGCGGTTCCTTTTTTATATTTCTGTTAAGATTATCGGTTCGCCGCGTGTTACGACAACTGTATGTTCACATTGTGCAACAAGGCTTTTATCAGGTGTAACGAATGTCCAACCATCGTCACCGCGCTCGATAATGTGGTCAGCTTTCATAGAAATGAATGGTTCTACAGCGATAACAAGACCGTCTTTTAGAAGCGCATTATCCATTGGGTCAAAGTAGCTTAAAATGTGGTTTGGTGCTTCATGTAAGCTAAGACCAATACCGTGACCAGTTAAGTTTTGAATTACATTGTATCCATTTTTATGTGCAAAGTTTGAAACGGCACGACCAATTTGGTTTTGTTTTGAACCAGCTTTTACCTTTTTCATTGCCGCCCAAAATGCATCAACAGCTGCTTGGCAAAGCTTTTCTTTTGCTTCATCTTCTCCAAGTACAAATGAAATACCTGTATCTGCATAATAGCCATCAAGTGCAGCAGATACGTCGACATTTACTAAGTCGCCTTCTTTTAATACGCGATCTCCTGGAATACCGTGAGCAACTTCTTCGTTTACACTGATGCAAGTTACACCTGGGAAATCATATTCTTTTTCAGGTGCAGAAATAGCACCATGCTCATCTAATACTTTTTTACCGATCAAATCAAGCTCTTTCGTTGTCATACCTGGCTTCGCTTCTTTTTTCATTTCTTCACGTGCAAGCGCAACGATGCGGCCGATTTTTCGTAAGCCTTCTAAATCTTGTTCATTACGAATAATCATGAAAACCACTGTCCTTCCTCGAATATATATCTTACCCGATTGTATCATGTTTATTTTCGTCCTGCTACTCGCTTGCGGTATGTGGGCTGATTCCTCTCATAAGGAATACATGACAATTGTCATATCGATGTCATGACGCATCATACTGTTTCCTAAGTTTTCCAACACGTACAATGTAAATATAAGAAACAGCGGGGGTGGAGAGATGGAAAAGATTATAGAAGTAAATGATGTTTCTAAAACATTTAAACATAAAAGGGCAGTAAATAACGTTTCATTTCATGTGAATAAAGGAGAAATCGTAGCACTACTTGGACCGAATGGTGCAGGGAAAACGACGACGATGTCAATGATGCTTGGATTAAAGGATCCGACAGAAGGAACGGTTTCTATATTTGGAAAGAGTCCCAAGCATAGAGACGTTCGTAATAGCCTCGGTGCGATGCTACAAGAAGTAAGTGTCATTGATAGTATTACAGTGGAAGAGGCAATTGAGTTATTCCGTAGTTATTATAAGAATCCGGTAGCGAAAGAAACGTTACTACAGTTATCAAATTTAGAATCGGAGCGAAAGCAAAGATGTGAGAAATTATCAGGTGGGCAAAAAAGAAGGTTAAACTTTGCACTCGCACTTGCAGGAAATCCTGATTTGTTATTTTTAGATGAGCCGACAGTTGGAATGGATATTACGTCTCGAAGAACGTTTTGGGAAACAATTCGAAAGTTAGCAAGTGAAGGGAAAACAATTATTTTAACGACGCACTATTTAGAAGAAGCGGATGCATTGGCGAATCGTATTTTATTGTTTGCGAATGGAAAGATTATCGCAGATGGTACACCAGATGAGATGAAAGCGACGATTTCGCGAAAAACAATTAAGTTTTATTCGAAGGAAAGTATTCCTGCAAAATTACTAAAAGAATTACCAAATGTAACAGAGGTACAGTCAAACGAAGGGCACTTCACTTTAACAACCGAAGATACAGATGCAACTTTAAAAGCGATTTATCAAAAGAACTTACCTGTAACAAATATTTCAGTTGAACGTGGAAGTCTTGATGAAGCATTTGAACAGTTTGTTGCAAATCAGAAGGAGGAAATCGCATGAGAGCGTTTTTGATGCAATGTAAGATGGAGATATTACGTACGTTTCGCAATAAATTATTTATCTTTTTCTCATTATTAATGCCTGTTATGTTTTACTATATTTTCACAAATGTTGTTCAAGTTCCACAGAACGGGAATGAATGGAAAGCACACTATTTAATTTCTATGACTTCGTTCAGTATTATTGGAACAGCGCTTTTCAGCTTTGGTGTACGTCTTTCTGAGGAAAGACAAAAAGGTTGGGCGCAACTTTTGAGAATTACACCTTTGCCAGAAGGGGCATATATTTCCGCAAAAATTGTTTCGCAAACAGTAGTAAACGTGTTTTCAATCGTAGTTATTTTTATGGCAGGTATTTTAATTAATGATGTTCAGTTAACGTTCGGTCAATGGATTAGCGCTGGTTTATGGCTATTACTAGGTGTAACACCGTTTTTAGCACTTGGATCGATAGTCGGTTCTATTAAAAAGGTTGATGCAGCAGCTGGTTTAGCCAATATTTTAAATATGTGTTTAGCGATTCTTGGTGGTCTATGGATGCCAATCGAAGTATTCCCGAAAATATTAAGATCTATCGGTGAATGGACACCAACATATCACTTCGGAAGCGGTGCATGGGATATTGTAGCTGGAAAATCAATTGGATGGGAAAATATCGCGGTATTAGGAGGTTATTTCCTTATATTTGTTGTAGTATCAATATATATAAGAAAAAGACAGGAAGCGGTATAAATGATAGAGAAGAAGAGGATTGAGATTTTTCCGAAACATATGGGTTTCTTCCCGTATATGTGGTTTGTGTATTTATTATTTCCAATCTACCATTTAGCACAAGCGTCAGGATGGAAGCTTGTACTAGGAAGCGGTATGTTGATACTTTTTATTATCACATACCGTCAGCTATATTTTGTTCAGAAGACGTTTATTTTATGGGCATGCATTCAAATGGTACTCATTTTTTTATTTGCTTTATTTTATAATCCTTTCATGATATTCTTTGGCTTTTTCACGGCAAGTGCGATGGGATTTACGCCAAATAAGAAAGTGTTTCGAGTGCTATTATGTTTGTTAGTTATAATGCTTGGGGCATTTTTATTTATAAATATGAATCAACTAACAACTACAAGTTTAGTAAATATCGTTCCGATGTTTATTTTAATGCTCCTTACGCCATTTGGTATGCGCAACTTTAATCAGAAAAAGATGTTAAGAAGTCAATTAAACGAAGCGAATGAGCAAATTAAAGACTTAGTAAAACGGGAAGAACGTCAGCGAATTGCAAGGGATCTTCATGATACGTTAGGACATACGTTATCACTCATTACTTTAAAAAGTCAGCTCGTGGAGAAGTTAATTGTTAAAAATCCGGAGCGTGCAAGTGCGGAAGCAAAGGAAATTACGCAAACATCTCGTACCGCTTTAAAGCAGTTAAGGGAATTAATTTCTGATATGCGTATGATTACAGTAGAAGAAGAGCTGGAGCAAATAAGAGCAATTTTACAAGCGGCTAATATTGGATTAGAGATAAAACAAGAAACGAGTGCGAGTTCGTTATCACCCATTGAACAAAATATTTTAGGAATGTGTTTACGCGAGGCTGTGACGAATGTTGTAAAGCATAGTAAGGCAACATGTTGCACAGTTTCTGTACTGGAATCACAAGGTGAATTAATTTTGACAGTAGAAGATAACGGAATCGGTTTAGCAGATCAAAACCACGATGGAAATGGTATTCGTGGTATGAAGGAGCGCATCGCTCTTATTGATGGGTTTGTTGAACTAGGTACGATCAATCCAGGGACACTATTAACGGTAAAAGTTCCAGTTGTTATTCGAACAGGAAAAGATGAGGTGAGGGCATGATTCGAATTATTATTGCAGAAGATCAGCGGATGCTTCGTGGTGCATTAGGGGCCTTACTTGATCTAGAAGATGATATTGAAGTAATTGGGCAAGCTGCGAACGGGGAAGAAGCGCTAAAACTAATTGAATCGCTACAACCTGATGTAAGTATTATGGATATTGAAATGCCAATTCAAAGCGGATTAGATGTTGCAGAAACGTTAAAGAAAGAAAAATCAGCATGTAAGGTAATGATTTTAACAACATTTGCACGCCCTGGATATTTTGAACGAGCTATGAAAGCTGGCGTGCACGGATATTTATTAAAAGATAGCCCAAGTGAAGATTTAGCTGCATCGATTCGTAATGTAATGAAAGGAAAGCGAGAGATCTCTCAAGATTTAATGTTCGGCTTATGGCAGGAGCAAAATCCGTTATCAGATCGCGAAAAAGAAGTATTGCTACTTGCGAAAGAAGGAAAGACGGCAAATGAAATTGCGAAGGCACTTTATCTTTCACCCGGCACAGTGCGTAATTACATTTCTGAAGTATTAACGAAGCTCGATGCGAAAAATAGAATTGAGGCAATTACAATTGCGGAAGAAAAGGGATGGATATGAAAAGAAGTTTACCTATGAATGGTAAACTTCTTTTTTCTTATAAACAACGGTTTCACTAGAGAATTTCGTCTCAGTTGAATCACTTGGAATTTGAAGTGTAGTACGTAATGTAGATTTTACTTCATTTTTCGACAAAAAATTTGTTATAGTTAGATTAGGTCATTAGTCTGAAATTTGGACGATTCTTCCATCAGTAGTTGTAATTACTCCATTTTTATCTACTTTTACAATGAAATCTTGACTATATACTTTATAGTTTTTGTAAGTTTGTGCAAGGCGAACTTCGGTTTGGTTTTCTTTTGTTTTTTTTATTTGTAAGTTAGGAATCTACATTCATTTCAGTTGTCATTCACTCTTGTTAAGCTTTCGCCTCGTTTATCTCACCTTTTAAGTGTTTTTCGCCTTATTTTTTTGTATCATTTTGAGGTTGTGTAATTTTTTAAGCGTTAAACTAGGCTAAGCAATAATTTCAACTTTTACTTCTTTTCTATCTAGTTCTTGGGTGTGAATAGCTTCTGCTAATAAAGGAAAAAGAAGATCGAATATACCGAAGGCACGGGCAAGTTCTCTATAAATTATCCATAAAACTCTTAATCTATTATTGTATGTGAGTTGATTTGTATGAGGAATTTGCCGAATTTTATATATATTATGCATTATTTCATATCAAAAATTTTCGAATTCACATTATTGTAGTGGTATGACAACTTAACAAAATAGATTGTTATAATGGGATGGTGAGTAAGTATGCACGCAGAAAAATTAGGAAGTGAAATTAAGAAAATTAGGGTAATGAGGGGATTAACACAAAAACAGTTATCCGAGAACATATGTCATCAATCGGAAGTGAGCCGAATTGAATCGGGCGCAGTATACCCAAGTATGGATATATTGCAAGGTATTGCAGCAAAGTTACAAGTTCCCATTATTCATTTTTATGAGGTACTCATTTATTCGGATATTGAGAGAAAAAAACAGTTTAAAGATCAAGTCATTATGCTGTGTAAGCAAAAAAAATATAAAGAGATTTATAATAGAGTATGGAATGAGCTGAAAAAGGAAGAATATCATCCCGAATTCCAGCAGTTTCTTCAATGGCAATATCATGTAGCAGCTTACATATTGAAGAAAATCGATTACGAATATTGTATTTTAGAATTAAAAAAATTATTAAACCAACAATTAGCTGGAATAGATGTATACCAAAATCTCTATATAGAGAATGCAATTGCAAATATTTATGCCGAAAATAATTATTTTAAGAAAAGTATTGAGTTATTTGAAGATATATTAAAACAATTAGAGTCATTGCATGATAATGAAGAATTTGACGTGAAGGTAAGATATAATCATGCAAAAGCATTATACTTAGACGAGCAATATGAAGGGTCACTTTATCAAGTAAATAAAGCGATTGAAATATCATGCCGAATTAATAGTATGGCATTAATTGGACAGTTATATTATCAAAGAGGCGAGTGCCTAGGAAAATTGGGATATGATGAGGCAGAGATTGAGGATGCGTATAAAAAGGCAAGTTTCTTTTTTGATATATTAGAAATGCATGCATATAAAGAAGCGCTCGCGGATAAAATCAGCAAATAGATACCCTAAAAAATGGATATGCATAATTGCATAGGATATGGATAAAATTTCATGATATATTAAAATAAAAAATGTGGGTGATGGAATATGAAGAAGCTACTTATTGGTAGTCTATTAACGTTAGCGATCGCATGGGGTATTTCATTAGGTGATACAGCATTAGAGAAAAGCCAAGTAATTTCTCATAATGATCAAGAGGTACAATTAGCAGGAGATCTACCTTTTGAATATTAAAAAACAACCGTCTTACTTAGACGGTTGTTTTTTTGTGGAGTAACCTCCAAACGTCTTTACTAGAAACAGGTTTGCTAATAAAGAATCCTTGAATGTGGTCACAGTTTTGTTCATGTAAAAATTTCCATTGTTCTTCCGTCTCTACACCTTCTGCAATAACTTCTAAATGTAGTTCTTTTGATAGTGTAATGATAGAAGAGATGATCGCTTCCTCTAAAGGGCTATTTGAAATGCCACAAATAAACTCCCGAGCGATTTTTAATGTGTTGATTGGATATTTTGTTAAATAAGCTAAAGAACTATAACCAGTTCCAAAGTCATCGATTGAAATTTGAATACCGAGATTTTGAAGCTGTTCTAGTTTGGAAATGACAGATTGATTTTGATTAATAGCGATACTTTCTGTAATTTCGATATCCAGTGCTTCAGGTTTGAGTTCGGTTTCTTCTAATACTTTTGAAATAGTAGGGATTAAATTTGCATGGTTAAATTGAACAACAGATAAATTCACACCAACTTTCAAGTGAGAAAAACCTTGATTATGCCATCTTTTTGCCTCTAAGCAAGCGGTACGTAAAATCCAATTTCCAAGTTCAATAATAAATCCAGTTTCCTCAGCTAGAGGAATGAATTGGGCAGGAGATACGATGCCGAGTTTTGGATGCTTCCAGCGAATTAATGCTTCAAAACCGATAATTTGTTTTGTTGTTGTATTTACTTGTGGCTGGTATTCAAGGAAAAATTCATTTTGTTGTAATGCTTTTGCAAGTTCACCTTCTAAGAATTGAATTTCACTTTGGGCGATACTCATTTCTTTTGAGAAGAAAACAAATCTGTTTTTTCCATTTGCTTTCGCGCGATACATAGCCATATCAGCATTTTTCATTAATTCTGTTACATCTGTTCCATAATCAGGGTACATGGCAATTCCGATACTTGGTGTAATAGATAGTTCTTCTTCTTTAATGAAGAATGGTTTATTTAAAATGGTTAAAATCTGTTCAGCTATAAAAGCCGCACTTTTCTCTGAGTACATATCTGGTAATAGAATTGTAAACTCATCTCCGCCTTGGCGAGCAACGACATCCTTTGAACGCAAGCAACTGCGTAATCTTTTTGCTACTTCAATTAATAATAGATCTCCGACATCGTGACCAAGTCTATCGTTTATTTTTTTGAATCGATCTAAATCAAGGAACATGACGGCAACATCATTCGCGTTAGTTTGAGCTGTATTTAAAATGTTTTTTAAATCTTTTTCAAACTTTCGGCGATTTGGTAATCCAGTAAGTGCATCATGAAAGGCTAAATGTTCTACTTGTTTTTGCTTTTCATATAAAGTTGTAATATCACGTGCTATGCCGAACATCCCAACAACTTCTTTGTTTATGAAAGTAGGGATGAGTGTAATATGGAGGTAATAGTAATAGCCTTCTTTTTCTTTTGTGCGAATTTCTAAAGTTTGTGGTCTACCTTCTTTTGTCATTTGTAAAGCTTTTCTTAGTAGATCATGGTCTTTTGAGTCAATAAAGTGTAGAAGAGAATAGCTTTCTACTTCACAATAGTAGGCAGTAAATAAGCTTTCACAAGCTGTATTAGATTTTTGGAAAATACCATCCATATTTAAAGAGAAAACGGCATCAGGATGATCTTCGAATAACGATTTATAGCGTTGTTCACTCTTTGATAACGCAGATGCACCCTCTTCTACTTTGCCTTCTAGTTGTGTAGTCAACTGTTCATATGTATCGATTAGTGCTTGATTATCTTTCCACATATAAAGTTGTCTTAGGAATAATAAGATGAGTGATAATACTAGACCGATTAGCATAAACTTATCATCCCAAGGTTGAATAAGAATAAAGGAAAAGGTAATGATTATACTAAAATAGGGTAATATAAAGCGCACATAGTCGAATCGATAATACTTCGTTTTCGTTTCATGCTGTATTGGTTTATCTAAAATGTATAGTATGGATGATAAACCGATTAATAAAATCGAAGCAGTATGTACTAAATAAGAGACTTCAGAAGAAGTTTCCATTCCGACATTTAGTTGGAGCAGATGTATATATCCGTACACAAGTATGATAGTAAAGCCGATAATTAATGAAATCCTGCTAGCAGAATATTCTTCTCTTCTATATAGGCTAATAACCGCGTAAATTACTAATGATTGTGCAATAAAATATCCAATTAAAATCCACTTATCTGTTGTTAACATACGAAAGTTTGAAAGGTCTAAAATAAAAGTTAAGGTAAAATAAATATTCATAATAACAATAAAGATGCTATCAAATGAAAATTGAGCAAGGCCTCTAATAGAGTAATGTTTTATGAACTTGATAGCAAAGCCAGAGAAGAGCAAAATATATTGTACGATGAAAAAGGGCAAGGCCTTATATGAGAATATAACTTGGTCATATATAGAAAGTGAATGAAGAAATAAAGTTATCTCCATTGTCAATCCACATAGGCAAGTGCATAGTACTAAAACCCAAAATAGTTTGTCCCCGCGCTTCATTTTCATAATTGCTTTATATAGGCAATAGCAAGAAAAGATTGTGGCAAAACAAAATAAGAAGAGAATTCCAATTTCTTTTATATTCAAGTTCTTAGGAATAAGAAATATCCAAAGAGAAAATATAATTATATACATCATCACAAAGTGTACATATTTTTTTTGATTAATCATAGTATGACTCCGTTTCAATAAAGTTGAATCACAGGTGGAAAATGCCAACTCCAATCATAGCATATAAAATAGGGTGTTTTTTATTAAAAAACTTACTTTTTTTGAAAAAAATAGCGCAATGTTACAATTCACCATTGTAACATTGCGCTTTTTATCCTTTTTATTCCTCTTATAGAGGAAATTTTATCTACTAATTGAAAAAGTGCTAAATCTTTTTGTTTACTTTCAATCATAATATCGAAATTCTGATTGATTTTTTTTGCAATGTGTAAGAAAGGCTTAATAAATTCTAAATCAATATATTCAGCATGGGCCCTAAATTCTTTTTTGGATTTAGGGGAGGAAATATGAACTTTAGGAGGGATATTTGTATGTGACCAAGTTTCAAAAATTGCGGGAAGTAACAATTCTAGCGGTTCCTCGCAAAGGTTTGCTATGTGATGATGATAATCGAATACGAATGGGATTTTTTCTTTTTGGCAAATAGATAAAGTTTCAGCAGTTGTATATGTTTTATCATCGTTTTCAAGCGTCATTTGCTTTTTTATATGTGTAGGAAGTTTTTTTATATTTTCATGGAAACGCTCAACCGCTTTTTCTTTATTTCCATAGGCACCACCTACATGGATATTAATATAGGAAGAATCTGCAACTCCTATCGCATCTAATACTTTATAATGATAGGCCATATCTGTAATAGCGTTAGTTGTAATATGTGGCTTGTCGCTTGTAAATAGCGTAAATTGATTTGGATGAAAACTTACTCGTAAATTGTGTTCTTTAATTAATGCCCCAATTTTACGCCAAAGCGGTATAAATGCCTCGATATAATCAAAATCGACTTCCGGATGTGTTGCAAGTGGGACAATGGAAGAAGATAAGCGATATAACGGAATTTCATGAGCTATATTGTAATGAAGAATACGTATTGTATGCTCAAGATTCTGTCTTGTAACATCGTATAATTTATCTTCACGCTCTTGTTTACTAAGCTTTTGAAAGCTTGTAAATGTCATCGTTTTGGCAGGAGAACAGTCCCACAGTGCCATTGCATGTGATACATATCCGAACCGCATAATCATATGTGATACACCTCTTTTTACTCATTATCTTTCCTATAAGAAGAAGGAAAGTATCGTTCCTATCCATTCTTTCCCTCTATCAATAAGAGAAAGGGTGCTAACATCTTTAAAGGAAAGCAAGGACGCGTTTTCTAAATCTTCATGGAATCTGTTTTTTACTATTTGTATAAAATGTTTATCATATAAAAGGCAGTTGATTTCATGATTAATATATAAACTTCTCATATCAAAGTTTGCAGTTCCGATATCACAAATATAATCGTCCACTATAATAACTTTGGCGTGAAAAAAACCTTGTTGAAATGCGTAAATATTACAACCGGCTTGTATTAACTTTCGGCAATATGGAAATTTTGCTTCTCGGACAAGGGCGTGATCAGCTTTTTCTGGAACGAGAATCGTGACTTTAACCCCACGTTTTCGTGCTTTTAATAATGCGTTCATAATTTTTTTTCCAGGAATGAAATATGGTGTACCGATAAAGAGTTCTTCTTTCGTATTTTCAATTAAGTGTAAAAAAGTATGTTGTAAATAAGCCCCATCGGTCGGAATAAATTGATGTTGGATGGTACCAGGTTGCAGTTTCGGAAAATAAAGAGAAGTATCCAATAAGTTTTGGTTTGTATCATCAAACCAGTCATGTAAAAATTGTTTTTGTAAATCTTGTACTCCTTCGCCTGAAATGCGTAAATGATAGTCTCGCCATAATCCTAAACGTTCATTATGTCCCAAATACTCTTCACCGATATTAAATCCACCGATATAACCAATTTTTCCGTCAATTACTGTAATTTTTCTGTGGTTGCGCTGATTGGCAGAAAAGAAAAGGAACGGAAATTTCACTTTATGACAAAATGAAAAAGAGACGCCGTGTTTTTGTAGGGAATGAATTGCCTCGTTTGATAAATAATGGCTTCCCAATCGATCGAGTAGAAGTCTTACTTCAATTCCTTCTTTTGCCTTATCGATAAGTAACTTTAAAAATTCACGACTGATTTTATCGTTTTTTACAATGAAGAACAAAACGTGTACATGGTGCTTTGCTTGTTGTATATCAGTAAATAAAGCATCATATAAATCCTGTCCGTATGTATAAAGGTGAAAATTACTTTGACGTAAAGGGAAAGCACGAGAGCGCACACGTTTTAAATGAAGAATCCTCCCACATAAAAGGTCAATTGTAATCCAAAGAATAACGCATATTAACAAGAGAGATAAGAAGAACATAAGTGAATTCCCTCCTTTGCATTCTTTTCACCTTCATTTTGCTGGTTGTCCGATAAAGGACGATTGGTGAGTCTAATAATCAGTAGGGAATAAACAACTTTCTACTGATTAAAGTTTCACTTTATAGTTTCACCGAAATAAACAGCTTTATTAAAAAATATGTTGTTGTATAACAAAAAACTGTTGACTGAATGCTCACTCATTATATAATGAAGATAGGGGAAAAAAATCAGAAAATTATATGTTTTTGAAGATTCTAAAAAAGAAAGAGGGCTTACAAAGAGAGGGGTAGCATAAAAATGAATAGCTTACTGATCATGAATTGGCTGGCTGCCATTGCTGTTATTGCTTATGCGGGATATTTGTTTGTATATCTTATACGAACGAGGATGGCCTACATACAGTTAGGAAAAAAGATTGAATTTGACCGTCGTTTTAAAGAGCGTTGGGATCTCCTTAAGGTCAATGTTTTCGGTCAGAAAAAGCTGCTGAAAGATAAGAAGAGCGGCATTATTCACGTTATGTTCTTTTACGGATTTATTCTTGTCCAATTTGGAGCAATTGACTTCGTTTGGAAAGGACTCGCACCAGGATCACATCTTCCACTTGGACCACTATACCCTGCATTTACATTCTTCCAGGAAATTGTCACACTTGTTATTTTAATTGCAGTCTTTTGGGCTTTTCATAGACGTTATGTTGAGAAGCTAGTTCGTTTAAAACGTAATTTCAAATCAGGCCTTGTTCTTATCTTTATTGGTGGCTTAATGATTTCTGTGCTACTCGGTAATGGGATGGGAATTATATGGCACGGCGAGGAGCTTTCATGGAGTGAGCCAATCGCTTCTGCAATCGCTTACGTTTTCTCGGGAATAAATGAAACCGTAGCCATTTCTGTGTTCTATTTCTCTTGGTGGGTGCATCTACTAATTTTGTTAACGTTTTTAGTGTACGTTCCACAATCAAAACACGCGCATTTAATTGCGGGACCAGCTAACGTTTTCTTCGGTCGTCTTTCAAATCCAGGGAAACTTGAAAAGATTGACTTTGAAGATGAAACGCAAGAAACATTTGGTGTTGGTAAAATCGAAGACTTTAGACAAAATCAGCTTATTGATTTATACGCTTGCGTAGAGTGTGGTCGCTGTACAAATATGTGCCCGGCAACAGGAACAGGGAAAATGTTATCGCCGATGGATTTAATTTTAAAACTGCGCGATCATTTAACTGATAAAGGAGCAGCAGTGACATCAAAAGCACCGTGGGTTCCAGTAGTTGCTTTTAATAATACACAAGGAAATCAGTTAGCGATGATGGCGGCTGGGAAAGGGCAACAAGAATCAGCGGCTACAACGCTAGCTTACGATCCGAGTTTAATCGGAGATGTTATTACAGAAGAAGAAATTTGGGCTTGTACAACGTGCCGTAACTGTGAAGACCAGTGTCCAGTTATGAATGAGCATGTTGACAAAATTATTGATTTACGCCGCTATCTTGTTTTAACAGAAGGAAAGATGGACGCGGAAGCGCAGCGTGCGATGACAAACATCGAGCGTCAAGGGAATCCGTGGGGACTGAACCGTAAAGAGCGTGAAACTTGGCGCCAAGGTGATGATGAAGTAACGGTTCCAACTGTAAAAGAAAAATCGAAAGCTGGCGAGGAGTTCGAATATTTATTCTGGGTTGGTTCAATGGGATCATATGATAATCGTAGTCAGAAGATTGCAATATCATTTGCGAAGTTAATGAACGAAGCAGGCATTTCATTCGCGATACTTGGTAATAAAGAAAAGAATTCTGGGGATACACCGCGACGTCTTGGAAATGAATTTGTCTTCCAAGAGATGGCGACAAAGAATATCGAGGAATTTGAAAAAGCAGGAGTGAAGAAAATCGTTACGATTGATCCTCACGCTTATAACACGTTTAAAAATGAGTATCCAGACTTTGGCTTGCAAGCAGAAGTCTATCATCATACAGAATTGTTAGCTCAGTGGGTGAAAGAAGGACGCTTAAAACCTGTTCACGCTATTGAGGAAACAGTTACGTACCATGATTCCTGCTATTTAGGAAGATACAACGAAGTATACGAAGCACCGCGGGACATTTTGAAAGCAATTCCTGGTGTGAATCTCGTAGAAATGGCACGTAACCGTGAAACAGGAATGTGTTGTGGCGCAGGTGGTGGCCTAATGTGGATGGAAGAGACAGCAGGTTCACGTATTAACGTTGCTCGTACAGAACAAGCACTAGCTGTAGAGCCATCTATTATCGGTACAGGTTGTCCATATTGCTTAACGATGATTAGCGATGGGACGAAAGCGAAAGAAGTAGAAGAGAATGTTCAAACTCTTGATGTAACAGAGATTTTAGAACGATCTGTTATCGGACAGAAGAAAGAAGCGATGTAATTTGTAGGAATGAATACAACTTTAGAGAGGTGCAATCATTGCACCTCTTCTCAACGTAAGAACACCGAGCGAGCGCTCGGTGCTAAAAAAAGAGATGGGGGAAATAGATATGAGTAAAACAGTTATTTTAAGTGCTGCAAGAACACCGGTTGGGAAATTTGGAGGATCTTTAAAAGACGTGAAAGCAACAGAACTTGGGGGAATTGCAATTAAAGCAGCGCTTGAAAGAGCAAATGTTTCTGCTAATGATGTTGAAGAAGTTATATTCGGAACAGTTATTCAAGGTGGACAAGGACAAATTCCATCACGCCAAGCTGCGAGGGCTGCTGGAATCCCTTGGGAAGTGCAGACGGAAACAGTAAACAAAGTTTGTGCATCAGGGCTTCGTGCGGTTACGTTAGCGGATCAAATTATTCGTACTGGCGATCAATCACTTATTGTAGCTGGCGGTATGGAGTCGATGAGTAATAGTCCTTACATTTTACGCGGAGCAAGATGGGGATACAGAATGGGAAACAACGAAGTGATTGATTTAAACGTTGCTGACGGTTTAACATGCGCATTTTCAGGTGTACACATGGGTGTTTATGGCGGAGAAGTTGCGAAGGAAGATGGAATCTCTCGTGAAGCGCAAGATGAATGGGCGTACCGTAGCCATCAACGTGCAGTTTCAGCGCATAAAGAAGGACGTTTTGAAGAGGAAATCGTACCAGTAACGATCACGCAAAGAAAAGGCGATCCTATTGTCGTTGCAAAGGATGAGGCGCCGCGTGCGGATACAACGATTGAAAAATTAGCGAAATTAAAACCTGTATTTGATAAGACATCAGCAGTGACAGCGGGTAATGCGCCAGGACTAAATGATGGTGGTGCCGCACTTGTACTAATGAGCGAAGACAGAGCAAAGCAAGAAGGAAGAAAGCCATTAGCGACAATTTTGGCACATACAGCAATTGCAGTGGAGTCTAAAGATTTCCCAAGAACACCAGGTTATGCAATTAACGAATTGTTGAAAAAAACTGGCAAGGCAATTGAAGATATCGATTTATTCGAGATTAATGAAGCATTTGCAGCGGTAGCAATTGCAAGTACAGAGATTGCAGGAATTGACCCAGACAAATTGAATGTAAATGGCGGCGCAGTGGCAATGGGACATCCGATTGGAGCAAGTGGAGCGCGTATTATCGTAACACTTATCCACGCACTGAAGCAGCGCGGCGGCGGAATTGGAATTGCTTCGATTTGTAGTGGTGGCGGTCAAGGTGACGCAATTATGATTGAAGTTCGTTAATTTACGTGTAGGTGATTTTTGATTTATTAACAATTTATATTAAGGGGGAAGAAAGAATGGGTGTACAAAAAATAGTTGTAATTGGTGCGGGACAAATGGGATCGGGAATTGCGCAAGTATGTGCAATGGCAGGATATGATGTGAAGGTACAAGATTTAAAACAAGAGCAATTAGACAGAGGATTGGCTATTATTACGAAAAACTTAGCGCGCCAAGTAGAAAAAGGACGCATGAAGGAAGAAGAGAAGGAAGCAACGTTAAATCGCCTTACAGTAACGCTTGATTTAGATTGTGTGAAGGAAGCGGACCTTATTATTGAAGCAGCTGTTGAGAAAATGGATATTAAAAAGAAAATCTTTGCGAATCTAGATGAAATTGCTCCAGAACACGCAATTTTAGCGACGAATACGTCATCTCTACCAATTACAGAAATTGCAGCGGTAACGAAACGTCCGGAGAAAGTAATCGGTATGCACTTTATGAATCCGGTTCCGGTTATGAAGCTTGTTGAAATTATTCGTGGTTTGGCTACAGATGATGCGGTATATAAAACGATTGAGGATATTACGAAGAAAATTGGGAAAGTACCAGTTGAAGTAAATGATTTCCCAGGGTTTGTATCGAACCGTATTTTATTGCCGATGATTAACGAGGCAATCTATACGTTATATGAAGGTGTAGCGACGAAAGAAGCGATTGATGAAGTAATGAAACTCGGTATGAATCATCCGATGGGGCCTTTAACGCTCGCTGATTTTATCGGTTTAGATACATGTTTATACATTATGGAAGTGTTGCATGAAGGTTTAGGTGATAGTAAATATCGCCCATGTCCATTATTACGCAAGTATGTGAATGCAGGATGGTTAGGACGTAAAACGGGTCGTGGCTTCTACGTTTACGAATAAAATCCTCCCTTTATTAAAATAGTGGTCTTACCAAATTGTTAAAAAGATATATAGCAAACGGAGGCGAAGAACATGAATTTTCATTTTACTGAAGAGCAACAAATGATGAGGAAAATGGTTCGAGATTTTGCGCAGAAGGAAATAGCTCCCTTTGTTCCTAGTATGGAACAAGGGGTGTTCCCGAAAGAGATTTTGCAAAAGATGGGTGAGCTTGGACTAATGGGTATTCCAGCGCCTGCAAAATATGGCGGGGCAGAAATGGATTTTATTTCATATATTTTAGCAATTGAGGAAATTTCAAAGGTAAGTGCAACGGTTGGTGTAATTTTAGCTGTACATACGTCAGTTGGAATGAATCCGATTTTATACTTCGGAACAGAAGAACAGAAGCAGAAATATGTTTCTAAACTTGCGACTGGTGAGTATTTAGGTGCATTTGCTCTAACAGAACCGAATGCAGGATCAGATGCAGGGAGTTTGAAATCAAGAGCTGTAAAGAAAGACGATCACTACATTATTAATGGATCGAAAGTATTTATTACAAATGGCGGTGAAGCAAGTACATACATTGTATTCGCTTCTACAAATCCAGAGGCAGGAAAAAGTGGGATTTCTGCATTTATAGTAGAGAAAGATACACCGGGCTTAATTATTGGAAAAGATGAGCATAAAATGGGACTTCTCGGTTCTCGCACAGTACAACTTACGTTCGAAGATATGAAAGTGCCGGCTGAGAATTTACTTGGTGAAGAAGGACAAGGATTTAAGGTAGCGATGGCAAATTTAGATGTTGGGCGAATTGGAATTGGTGCACAGGCTTTAGGAATTGCGGAAGCAGCGCTTGCATGCGCAATTGATTATGCGAAAGAACGTGAGCAATTCGGAAAGCCAATTGCGGCGCAGCAAGGAATCGGATTCAAACTTGCAGATATGGCAACTAGTGTAGAAGCAGCGCGATTACTTGTATATAGAGCGGCATCGCTAAGAGCACAAGGATTACCATGTGGTAAAGAGGCATCTATTGCGAAATTATTCGCTTCTAAGACGGCTGTTGAAGTTGCGATTGAAGCGGTACAAGTATTTGGTGGTTACGGTTATACGAAAGACTATCCAGTAGAACGATTTTTCCGTGATGCGAAAATCACGCAAATATATGAAGGAACGAGTGAGATACAGAAACTTGTTATTAGTCGAGCTTTATAAAAGGAAAAGGGGGAGACGGGAATGCATTTTAAACTATCAGAAGAACATGAAATGATAAGAAAAATGGTTCGGGATTTTGCTAAGAACGAAGTAGCACCGACGGCCGCTGAGCGTGATGAAGAAGAGAGATTTGATCGTGCACTATTTGATCAAATGGCAGAGCTTGGTTTAACCGGCATTCCGTGGCCTGAAGAATACGGCGGAATTGGAAGCGATTACTTAGCGTATGTAATTGCTATTGAAGAATTATCTCGTGTTTGTGCTTCAACAGGTGTAACGCTGTCTGCACACACTTCACTTGCTGGTTGGCCAATTTTTAAATTTGGAACGGAAGAACAAAAGCAAAAGTTTTTACGACCGATGGCAGAAGGAACGAAAATTGGCGCATACGGTTTAACGGAGCCAAGTTCTGGTTCAGATGCTGGCGGAATGAGGACAACTGCGAAAAGAGATGGAGACCATTACATTTTAAATGGATCGAAAATCTTTATTACAAATGGTGGTATTGCTGATATTTATGTTGTTTTTGCGTTAACTGATCCTGAATCCAAGCAGCGTGGTACGAGCGCGTTTATTGTGGAAAGTGATACACCAGGATTTTCAGTTGGGAAGAAGGAAAGCAAGTTAGGGATTCGTTCTTCACCAACAACTGAAATTATGTTCGAAGATTGCCGTATTCCTGTAGAGAATCTACTAGGGGAAGAGGGCCAAGGATTTAAAGTTGCGATGCAAACATTAGATGGCGGCCGTAATGGTATTGCCGCGCAAGCAGTCGGTATTGCACAAGGGGCTTTAGATGCTTCTGTAGAATATGCAAGAGAGCGTCATCAGTTTGGGAAACCAATTGCGGCGCAGCAAGGAATTGGCTTTAAACTTGCAGATATGGCAACGGATGTGGAGGCGGCGCGTCTTCTAACATACCAAGCGGCTTGGCTTGAATCGGAGGGGCTTCCGTATGGGAAAGAGTCAGCGATGTCAAAAGTATTTGCAGGAGATACAGCGATGAAGGTGACGACTGAAGCGGTACAAGTATTTGGTGGTTACGGTTATACGAAAGATTATCCAGTAGAGCGTTATATGCGCGATGCAAAGATTACACAAATATATGAGGGAACACAAGAGATTCAAAGGCTTGTAATTTCTCGTATGTTAACGAAGTAGGAACGAAAGCGTAGGTATTTTCCTACGCTTTTTCCTTCCAAAAAATAATAGAGAGAGGTGAAGGGGATGGTTAAACATAATGTACATGCGTCCGTGAAAGATGAAAAATTAGTTGCGTTAAGACGTGAACAAATGATTAAAGGTGCGGTGCAATTGTTTAAGCAAAAAGGGTTCCCACGTACAACAACGAGAGAGATTGCGAAGGCGGCTGGGTTTAGTATTGGAACACTTTATGAGTACATTCGTACAAAAGATGATGTTTTATATTTAGTTTGTGATAGTATTTATGAACATGTAAAAGAAAGATTAGAGGAAGTAGTGTGTACAGAAAAAGGGAGTATAGAAAGTTTAAAGATAGCAATAACGAATTACTTTAAAGTGATGGACGAATTGCAGGAAGAAGTATTGATAATGTATCAAGAGGTACGTTTTTTACCGAAAGAATCACTCCCGTACGTATTAGAAAAAGAGTTTCAAATGGTCGGGATGTTTGAGAATATTTTAGAGCAGTGTACAGAAAATGGGACATTTACATTAAATAAAAAAGAGATACAGCTTCTTGCACATAACATTTTCATACAAGGACAAATGTGGGGATTTAGACGTTGGGCCCTGCAAAAACTATATACGCTTGAAGAATATACAGAAATGCAAATTAGGTATGTATTGCAAGGAGCACATATGTTTCCGAAATAAGGAATAGACAAATTATAATTTTATTACCATATTAAAGTTTCCCGTTTTTTTTGTAGCATATTTGTACGACTTTTGTTTATAATGAATAGTATGGATTTTTTTAAGCAGACCGTTATATATAAGGTTATATTTGAAGAAAGGAAGTGCCGCATAAGTGAATTTTAAGCAATATTCACCAGAAGAGCTAAAAGAATGTTCAATGATTGAAGTTGTACATAGCGTTTTAGGGGATAAAAGACAAGCAACGACATTCAACGAGTTGGTTCAAGAAATCGCTCAAGTGCTGGGACTATCTCAAGAGCAAGTTAATGCGAAACTCGCACAATTTTATACAGATTTAAACATCGATGGACGTTTCATTAATTTAGGAGAAAATCGTTGGGGACTACGTAGTTGGTACCCATATGAGCAAATTGATGAAGAAATCTTACCTCAGCCAAAGCCGAAGAAGAAACGTAAAGTTGAAGAAGACGGTTTTGACGACTACATTGAAGAAGATGAAGACTTCGACGATGCAGACGGAAATGAAGAAGAAGAGGTAGAAGATTTGGACAAGGTTCTTGAAGAGGAAGACGGAGATGACGATGATCTTGATGATTTAGATGAAGATGATGACGATGACTTCGCCGAAGAAGAACTTGAGTACGATGAAACTGAAGAAGAAGAAGAGGAAGAACTGTAGTTCTTGACTTTTCATTATCGTCCATGTAGAATCATTTTTGGGCTCTTTAAAAAAGGACGATAATACTTTTAAAGTGTAAATATAAAAGAAAATTGCTCCCTACTTATTACTTTATGTGATGAGGGGAGCAATTTTCTTTTTTGTTTTTTGTTTAGAAAATAAAAAGAGTCTAACAATAAGATGGATACAGTGTTATCTACATACGTTGCGCTTTGCAACGGTGATTATATAACAGCAAAATAGGAGGGAGCTTTTTCATGACTAAGTATATTTTTGTAACAGGCGGTGTAGTATCGTCTTTAGGAAAAGGTATTACAGCAGCATCTCTTGGAAGACTTTTAAAAAATCGTGGTTTAAACGTAACGATTCAAAAGTTTGATCCATACATTAACGTAGACCCAGGGACTATGAGCCCATACCAACACGGTGAGGTATTCGTAACAGATGATGGTGCAGAAACTGACTTAGACCTTGGTCACTATGAGCGTTTCATCGACATCAACTTAAACAAATACAGCAACGTAACAACAGGTAAAATTTACTCTTCAGTTCTTCAAAAAGAGCGTCGTGGTGAATACCTAGGAGGAACAGTTCAAGTTATTCCTCACATTACTAACGAAATTAAAGAGCGTGTATACCGTTCTGGTCGCGAAACAAATGCAGACGTTGTTATTACAGAAATTGGTGGAACTGTTGGTGACATCGAGTCTCTACCATTCTTAGAAGCAATCCGTCAAATTAAGAGCGACATCGGTCGTGACAATGTAATGTACATTCACTGTACGTTAATCCCGTACTTAAAAGCAGCGGGTGAAATGAAAACAAAACCAACGCAACATAGCGTTAAAGAGCTTCGCAGCTTAGGTATTCAACCAAATATTATCGTTGTTCGTACAGAATTGCCTGTTTCTCAAGATATGAAAGACAAGCTTGCATTATTCTGTGACATTGATACAAAAGCAGTTATCGAAGCACGCGATGCAGATACTTTATATGCGGTTCCATTATCTCTTCAAGAGCAAAATATGGACCAAATCGTTTGCGATCACTTAAAATTAGACAATCCAGCTGCAGATATGACAGAGTGGACTGCGCTAGTTGATAAAGTACGTAACCTTTCTAAGAAAACAAAAATTGCTCTTGTAGGTAAATACGTAGAGCTTCAAGATGCATACATTTCTGTTGTAGAAGCACTTCGTCATGCGGGTTATTCATTCGACACAGATGTAGAAGTGAAATGGGTAAATGCTGAACACGTAACACCAGAGAACGTACAAGAATTAGTTGGCGACACAGATGGTATCCTTGTACCTGGTGGATTCGGCGATCGTGGTGTAGAAGGTAAAATCGTTGCAATTCAATATGCTCGTGAAAACAAAGTACCATTCTTAGGAATTTGCTTAGGTATGCAACTTGCATCAATCGAATTTGCACGTAACGTATTAGGATTAGAAGGAGCTAACTCTTCTGAAATTAATCCTGACACACCTTATGCAATCATTGACTTATTACCAGAACAAAAAGATGTAGAAGACTTAGGTGGTACACTTCGTCTTGGCCTATACCCATGTAAGCTTGCTGAAGAAACAAATGCTTACAGTGCTTACAATGAGCCGGTTGTATATGAGCGTCATCGTCATCGTTATGAGTTCAACAATCAATTCCGTCCGGATATGGAAAAAGAAGGATTTGTATTCTCTGGTACAAGCCCAGACGGCCGTCTAGTTGAAATCATCGAATTAAAAGATCACCCTTGGTTCGTGGCAGCACAGTTCCACCCAGAACTAGTTTCTCGTCCAAACCGTCCACAACCATTGTTCCATGACTTCGTAAGAGCTTCTATTACGAATAAAGAGAGCAAGTAATAAAAAAAGCGCCTAAAATAGGGCGCTTTTTTTAATATTCATTTAACATTTCATCGATTGTAAATTTGATCCCATGATATGCAAATAAAGCTATCATTAAACTTGGGAATCCGTAGCGATTGCCTTCATCATCTGGAATAAGACCTTTTAACAGCTTTGTATCAATATGTACATCTGTATATTGTTCTAGTGATTCAGTACCTTCTTGAATAGCAGAGATACCGACAATAGAGTGTCCATCTGCTTGAAGTTTTTTTGCCATTGCTACAACTTCTTCATCTGTTGAAAAACGGCTAATAAGAAGTACACGATCTGCAGAAGTTACTGCTACTTCTTTACCATTTTCAAATAATCGTTTTGCTTGCTTCATTGGTTCAGCACCGGATAATGCTTCAGCAACAACGCCCTCCATTTCATTTGTACCATGTAAATAAATGAAACCATCGCCAACTAATGCTTGGGCAAGTAAGCGGGCGCTATCTTCTATATTCATTTCCTCTTTTTGAGAAACTCTGGAGAAATAACCACTTAATTGAGTTGAAAAAATTTTTAACATAATGTTACTCCCTTCGTACGTGTTTACCGGCTTTCATTATAGTTTATTTTTTTAGAAAGGTGAAATCGAAGGGTGGCATAACAAAATAGGAAACGGTAAAATAAGAAAGAATAGGAAGGAATTTGCCAAAGAATAGCGAAAATTAATCGTTAAGATATAAGAAGCTTTAAATCTTGTACTTACACAGAAAGGTTGGGAGTTATGGAAGGGAAAATTTTAATCGTTGATGATCAATATGGCATTCGTGTGTTATTACATGAAGTGTTCCAAAAAGAAGGTTATCAGACATTCCAAGCAGCAAATGGATTTCAAGCTTTAGATATCGTGAAAAAGGATAATCCAGATTTAGTAGTGTTAGATATGAAAATTCCAGGTATGGATGGTATAGAGATTTTAAAACATGTAAAGGAAATTGATGAGAGTATTAAAGTAATTTTAATGACTGCTTATGGAGAGCTTGATATGATCCAAGAAGCAAAAGATTTAGGAGCTTTAATGCACTTTGCTAAACCGTTTGATATTGATGAGATTCGTCAAGCAGTGAGAGATCAGCTTGCTGTAGAGGCGTAAAAAATGAATTTTTTATAAAAAATATGGAAAAAAGCGTTTACATGGACTATTGAGCAGGTGAATACGGTTGAGTTTTTGAGTACAAGTTGTTATCCTATTGAGTGTAGAAAAAAGTCCGGTATGTAAATATACATATTTTACCTTATTCTGGTCATACTACCAGCGATAAGAACTTATCGGATACAAAAAACGTTTTTTAGGAGGATTCACCATGCCTTTAGTTTCTATGAAAGAAATGCTAAACACAGCACTAGAAGGAAAATACGCAGTTGGTCAATTCAACATGAACAACTTAGAGTGGACTCAAGCTATCTTAGCTGCTGCGGAAGAAGAAAAATCTCCTGTAATCCTAGGTGTATCTGAGGGTGCAGCTCGTCATATGACTGGTTTCAAAACAGTTGTAGCTATGGTTAAAGCTTTAATCGAAGAAATGAACATCACTGTTCCTGTAGCGATTCACCTTGACCATGGTTCAAGCTTCGAAAAATGTAAAGAAGCAATCGATGCAGGTTTCACATCTGTAATGATCGACGCTTCTCACCACCCATTCGAAGAAAACGTTGAAACTACTAAAAAAGTAGTAGAATACGCACACGCTCGTAACGTATCTGTTGAAGCTGAGCTTGGAACAGTTGGCGGACAAGAAGACGACATCATCGCTGAAGGCGTAATTTACGCTGATCCAGCAGAGTGTAAGCACCTTGTTGAAGCAACAGGTATCGATTGCCTAGCTCCAGCTTTAGGTTCTGTACACGGTCCTTACAAAGGTGAGCCTAACTTAGGATTCGCTGAAATGGAACAAGTTCGTGACTTCACTGGTGTACCTTTAGTATTACACGGTGGTACTGGTATCCCAACTGCTGATATCGTAAAAGCTATCTCTTTAGGTACTTCAAAAATTAACGTAAACACTGAGAACCAAATCGAGTTTACAAAAGCTGTTCGTGAAGTATTAAACAAAGACCAAGAAGTTTACGATCCTCGTAAATTTATTGGACCTGGCCGTGACGCTATTAAAGCAACTGTTGCTGGTAAAATGCGTGAATTCGGTTCTAACGGTAAAGCGTAAGAATAAAATTCCGTTTTGGAAACCGTCTAGTCTTTTAGACGGTTTCCTTTCGTTGTATAATGAAAGCGTGAACAAGTCTAAAGATTTTTATCATTTTGTTTTTGAAATAGAAAATAATGTGCATAGTCCTATTAAATAAATGTGATAACGTATCTAAATTGATAAAGTAAATTCGATGAATAGTTAATCTTTATCTAGTCGTACTACAGGAGAAATGAAGATAATGGTTTCCTATTTATTGAGTGTTAGGGTGGAAAGAGTGATTGAGATTCTTAAGGGGAGCTTTCTATAAAGATATAGAAAGTAAATACATTCACAAGAAGGGAGCTCAATATGGAAAAATTGCTAATTGAAGGCGGAAGAGCTTTAAATGGAACAATTCGAGTGAGTGGTGCAAAGAATAGCGCCGTTGCACTAATTCCAGCGACAATTTTAGCTGATACTCCAGTAACTATTGGTGGTGTCCCTAATATTTCGGACGTGAAAATGTTAGGAGACTTGCTAGAGGAAATTGGAGGAAGGGTAACTTATGGACAGGAGGAAGAGATGGTAGTCGATCCTTCTAACATGGTTGCCATGCCTTTACCGAATGGAAAAGTGAAAAAATTGCGTGCTTCTTATTATTTAATGGGTGCGATGCTTGGCCGTTTTAAAAAAGCTGTTATTGGGCTTCCTGGTGGATGTCATTTAGGACCGAGGCCGATTGATCAGCATATTAAAGGGTTTGAAGCGTTAGGTGCACATGTTACGAATGAACAGGGTGCGATTTATTTAAGAGCAGATGAATTGCGCGGGGCACGTATTTATTTAGATGTTGTTAGCGTAGGAGCTACGATTAATATTATGCTGGCAGCTGTGCGAGCGAAGGGTAGAACTGTTATTGAAAACGCAGCGAAAGAACCAGAGATTATTGATGTAGCTACATTGTTAACAAGCATGGGTGCACGTATTAAAGGTGCTGGCACAGATGTAATTCGAATTGATGGTGTGGATTCACTGCACGGTTGTCATCATACGATCATTCCGGATCGTATTGAAGCGGGTACGTATATGATTTTAGGAGCTGCATCAGGAGGAGAAGTAACGGTTGATAATGTTATTCCTCAACATCTAGAGTCAGTTACAGCGAAGTTAAGAGAAGCTGGTGTCCAAGTTGAAACGAACGATGACCAAATTACAGTGAACGGTAATAGAAGGTTAAAAGTAGTTGATATAAAAACGCTTGTATATCCAGGATTCCCAACAGATTTACAACAACCATTTACGACGCTTTTAACAAAGGCGCACGGAACGGGTGTTGTAACGGATACGATTTACGGCGCACGCTTTAAACACATTGATGAGTTACGTCGTATGAATGCACAAATTAAAGTAGAAGGTCGTTCGGCAATTGTAACTGGTCCTATTTTATTGCAAGGTGCAAAAGTGAAAGCGAGTGATTTGCGAGCTGGAGCGGCCCTTGTTATTGCAGGGTTAATGGCGGATGGAATTACAGAAGTAACCGGACTTGAGCATATTGATCGAGGTTATGAAAATATAGTAGACAAGCTTAAAGGCCTTGGCGCAAACATTTGGCGAGAACAAATGACAAGTCAAGAAATTGAAGAGATGAAGAACGCATAAGTGATACTTCCGCAAGGGGGAAGCGAAGCATCACTACTTGCGGAAGTATACTTTATAGAGAAACACAGTTCACAAAATACGGCAGAATATATAAAGACTTAAAGGAGAGGGATTATCGTGGAAAGAAGTTTATCTATGGAGTTAGTACGTGTAACAGAGGCTGCAGCATTATCATCAGCGCGTTGGATGGGACGCGGGAAAAAGGATGAGGCAGACGGTGCAGCAACATCAGCTATGCGTGATGTATTTGATACAATTCCGATGAAAGGTACAGTTGTAATTGGTGAAGGTGAGATGGATGAAGCGCCAATGCTATATATCGGAGAAAAATTAGGTACAGGATATGGTCCACGTGTAGACGTTGCAGTTGATCCTTTAGAAGGGACAAACATCGTGGCAGCTGGTGGATGGAATGCTCTTGCTGTTATTGCAATTGCAGATCATGGTAATTTGTTACATGCTCCTGACATGTACATGGATAAAATCGCGGTTGGCCCAGAAGCGGTTGGGGCGGTCGATATTGATGCGCCTATTATCGATAACTTACGTGCGGTTGCGAAGGCGAAAAATAAAGATATTGAAGATGTTGTAGCGACAGTTTTAAACCGTCCACGTCATCAAGCGATTATCGAAGAAATTCGTAAAGCTGGTGCTCGTATTAAATTGATTAACGATGGAGATGTGGCTGGAGCAATTAACACTGCATTTGATCGTACAGGTGTAGACATTTTATTCGGATCTGGTGGAGCGCCTGAGGGTGTATTAGCAGCAGTTGCATTAAAATGTTTAGGTGGAGAAATCCACGGAAAGCTTCTGCCTCAAAATGAAGCTGAATTAGCTCGTTGTAAAAAAATGGGCATTGAAGATATAAATCGTATCCTTCGCATGGAAGACTTAGTAAAAGGTGACGATGCAATCTTTGCAGCAACAGGCGTAACAGACGGAGAACTATTACGCGGCGTTCAATTTAAAGGTACCGTAGGAACAACACAATCCCTTGTTATGCGTGCAAAATCAGGCACAGTACGCTTCGTAGACGGACGTCATAGCTTGAATAAAAAACCAAACCTGGTTATTAAATAAAAAGTGGAAGCGGCTCGTTCAGAATTGCAGGGCATTGGAACTCTCGATCTTGAAGCGCTTTTTGCTTCGAGTGAGAGAGTGAAATGACCGGAGATTATAGCTGCTGGAACTGGATTGAGTAAAAGCGTAAGCAGCTCGCTCAGAAGGGGAAGGCATTGGAGCTCTCGGCCATTCTAGCTACTGGAACTAGGTTAAATAAAAGCGAAGACAAATTTTCTTGTCTTCGCTTCTTGTATTTGTGTTTCAACGTATTGATTAAAACTAGATAAAAGGGTTACAATAGTGAATATTACCCTACTTGAACTTATTGCCTTTCATTATTAATTATTTGCCTTCCGTATTTTTTCCCTTTACCCATGTGAAAAGAGAATAACGTTAAAGTGTGGTGTCTGAATGAATTTGTCAATTGCAGCATTAGAAAACATGAAATTAAAAGAGTTATACGAGCTTGCGAAAGAATTTAAGATTTCGTATTATAGCAAATTAACGAAAAAAGAGTTAATCTTCGCTATCCTAAAAGCTCGAGCAGAAAAAGAAGGTTTCTTCTTCATGGAAGGCGTATTAGAAATTATTCAATCAGAAGGATTTGGATTCCTACGTCCTATCAACTATTCTCCAAGCTCAGAAGATATTTATATCTCAGCTTCGCAAATTCGTCGTTTCGATTTACGTAATGGAGACAAGGTTTCTGGTAAAGTACGACCTCCGAAAGAAAATGAACGCTATTTTGGATTATTACAAGTTGAAGCTGTAAACGGAGATGATCCAGAGTCAGCAAAAGAGCGTGTGCATTTCCCTGCATTAACACCATTATACCCAGATCGCCAAATGAAATTGGAAACGGAACCGAAAAAGTTACCGACACGCATCATGGATTTAATCGCACCAGTTGGATTTGGACAACGTGGTTTAATTGTCGCGCCTCCAAAGGCTGGTAAAACTAGTCTATTAAAAGAAATCGCACACAGTGTTACAACAAATCATCCGGAAGCTGAATTAATTGTACTTTTAATTGATGAGCGTCCAGAGGAAGTAACAGACATTGAACGTTCTGTTAAAGGTGATGTTGTAAGCTCTACTTTTGATGAAGTACCAGAAAATCATATTAAAGTAGCGGAACTTGTGTTAGAACGTGCAATGCGTCTTGTAGAGCATAAAAAAGATGTTATCATTTTAATGGATAGTATTACCCGTTTAGCGCGAGCTTACAACCTTGTTATTCCGCCAAGTGGTAGAACATTATCGGGTGGTATCGACCCAGCTGCCTTCCATAGACCGAAGCGTTTCTTTGGAGCTGCACGTAATATTGAAGAAGGCGGTAGCTTAACGATTTTAGCAACAGCGCTTGTTGATACAGGATCTCGTATGGACGATGTAATTTACGAAGAATTTAAAGGAACTGGAAATATGGAACTTCACTTAGATCGTTCATTAGCTGAGCGTCGTATCTTCCCAGCAATTGATATTCGCCGTTCTGGTACACGTAAAGAAGATCTATTAATTCCGAAAGAACATTTAGACAAGCTATGGGGTATTCGTAAAACAATGCGTGATACACCAGACTTTGTCGAAGGTTTCTTACGTAAACTTCGTCAAACAAAGACAAATGAAGAATTTTTACAAAACATTGTTGCAGATTCGAAAAGATATGTAACAACTAAGTAAAGGGAAAAGATTGGGACTCGCTTATTTCGTAGTAAGCGAGTTTTTTATGTTTTTTTAAGGGAATATTAGAGAGAGTAATATATGGGAAAAATTTTGTTTTTTGAGATGAAAATCATATTTGGGTCGAGAGCTTGAAGTGTCCTGGATTCTGAACGAGCCGCTTGCGCTTTTATTTAATATCTAGTTCCGGCGGCTAGCTCTTCGTGTCTAAGAACCTCCCGCACGAAAGGTAAAAAGCACCTTTTGTGCGAGAGAACCTTAGCCAGTCAGAGCTGAGCAAGCCGCCTCCACTTTTAATTATATCCAGCTCCAGCGGCTAGAATGGTCGGTGGCTTCGCGTCTTCCTACGAGGCAAAAGGCGCCTCTACGTCAGAAGCTCCATCCCCCTCTCATTCTGAACGAGCCGCTTGCGCTTTTATTTTTTAAAAAGACAAAAACAGGTAGTTGCAAAATAGAGTTAGCCTTGTTATAATTTCATCATATGTGTTTCATCAATATAGTTGTGCAAGCAGCTGAAGATGAAAAACTCTGTTTCGAAAATGATTCAGGGCGGAAGGAGATGAAAAGAATGAAAGCAGGAATCCATCCAAATTACAATAAAGTTGTATTTATGGACACGAACACAGGCTTCAAATTCTTAAGCGGGTCTACTAAAGGCTCTAGCGAAACTGTTGAGTGGGAAGATGGTAACACTTATCCATTACTAAAAATTGAGATCAGTTCTGATTCTCACCCATTCTACACTGGACGTCAGAAGTTTGCTACTGCAGACGGACGTGTTGACCGCTTCAATAAGAAATACGGTATCAAGTAATAAAGAACATAAAACAGGCAAGTGTATGTATTCGCTTGTCTGTTTTTTTTGCAAAAATATTAAACCTTTACCCTACTTTGGATTAGGAAAGTAGATGAAAGGAGAGCTCAATGTACTTAATGAATCAAAATGGTTGGATTGAAGTGATTTGCGGGAGTATGTTTTCTGGAAAATCAGAAGAGCTCATCCGCCGTATACGCCGTACGCAATTTGCGAAACAACATGCGATTGTATTTAAACCATGTATTGATAATCGTTATAGTGAAGAAGATGTTGTATCACATAATGGATTAAAGGTTAAAGCAGTTCCTGTTTCAGCTTCAAAAGATATATTTACCCATGTAACAGAAGAAATGGATGTTATTGCAATCGATGAGGTGCAATTTTTTGATGGGGACATTGTGGAAGTGGTGCAAGTATTGGCAAATCGTGGCTATCGTGTCATTGTAGCTGGATTAGACCAAGATTTCCGTGGTCTACCATTTGGACAAGTTCCTCAGCTGATGGCGATTGCTGAACATGTAACTAAATTGCAGGCAGTTTGTTCTGCATGTGGATCTCCTGCAAGTCGTACGCAACGTTTAATCGATGGAGAACCAGCGGCATTTGATGATCCAATTATTTTAGTTGGGGCTTCAGAATCGTATGAACCACGTTGTCGTCATTGTCATGCAGTACCTACAAAACAAAGATAAATGAAACTCGCTATGTAGAGCGGGTTTTTTTCAAAATAGATGAAGATTGGTGGCCAGCTCTTCGTACAGCTAAGAACGTTAGCCAGTCAGAGCTGAGCGAGCCGCTTGCGTTTTTAAATATTATCTAGCTCCAGCGGCTAGAATGGTCGGTGGTTTCGCGTCTTCCTGCGAGGTAAAGAGCACCTCTCTGTCAGAAGCTCCAACCTCCTCCCATTCTGAGCGAGCCGCTTGCGTTTTTAAATATATCTAGTTCCGGTGGCTAGCTCTTCGTGTCTAAGAACCTCCCGCACGAGAAGACAAAAAGCGTCTTCTGTGCAAGAGAACGTTAGCCAGTCAGAGCTGAGTGAGCCACCTCCACTTTTAAATATAATTTGCGTTTTTTTGATTAAGTACCATATACTATTTGTATTAGATACTAGGATGTAGAGGTGAATGGTGTGTTAGATCGTTTGCAAGCTGTAGAAGATCGTTATGAGAAGTTAAATGAATTGTTAAGTGACCCAGAGGTTATTAGTGATACGAATAAGCTTCGTGAGTATTCAAAGGAACAATCTGATATGCAGGAAACGGTAGAGGTGTACCGTGAGTATAAAGATGTTCGTGAGCAATTAAGAGATGCAAAAGCAATGTTAGAAGATAAGTTAGACGCTGATATGCGTGAAATGGTAAAAGAAGAGGTTTCTGAATTAGAAGGACAAGATAAAGAGTTGTCAGAGCGTCTGAAAATTTTACTTGTTCCAAAAGACCCTAATGATGATAAAAACGTTATCGTTGAGGTTCGTGGTGCTGCTGGTGGTGACGAGGCGGCTTTATTTGCTGGTGATTTATATCGTATGTATAGCCGTTATGCTGAGGTACAAGGTTGGAAAACTGAAATTATCGAAGCGAGCTATACAGAGTTAGGTGGATATAAAGAGATTATCTTTATGATTAACGGTAAAGGTGCTTTCGCGAAGCTGAAATTCGAGAATGGTGCTCACCGTGTACAACGTGTTCCTGAAACGGAATCTGGTGGACGTATTCATACGTCTACAGCAACTGTAGCTGTATTACCAGAGGCAGAAGAAGTAGAAATTAGTATTCATGAAAAAGATGTTCGTGTTGATACGTTTGCTTCTAGTGGTCCTGGTGGACAAAGTGTTAATACAACGATGTCAGCGGTACGTTTAACACATTTACCGACTGGTGTAGTTGTATCGTGTCAGGATGAAAAATCACAAATTAAGAATAAAGAAAAAGCGATGAAAGTATTACGCGCACGTGTTTATGATAAGTTTAGACAAGAAGCGCAAGCTGAGTATGATCAAAACCGTAAACAAGCTGTTGGTACGGGTGATCGTTCAGAGCGTATTCGTACGTATAATTTCCCGCAAAACCGTGTTACAGACCATCGAATCGGTTTAACGATTCAAAAGCTAGATCAAATCTTACAAGGTAAGTTAGATGATTTCATCAATGCCTTAGTGATGGAAGATCAGGCTCAAAAGATGGAGGCAGCTGAGTAATGCGTGTCTATGAAGCCCTGAAATGGGCTTCTTCTTTTTTACAGGAAAATGGACGAGATGAAAATGCGGGAGAAATTGTCCTTTGTCATGTATTAAAGACGAACAGAACCGGAATGCTCATGAATATGCGTGAAGAAATAACTGTGGAACAAGAAACAAGTTTTACGGAGTTTATTCACAAGCATGTAGAAGGTATTCCTATTCAATATATGATTGGTTATGAAATGTTTTATGGACGTTCATTCTTTGTGAATGAAGAAGTATTAATACCAAGACCGGAAACAGAAGAGCTTATAGTGGGAGTGTTAGAAAGAATCGAGCGTCATTTTGGTGATGAGAAACTGCATGTGGCGGATATCGGTACAGGTAGTGGAGCGATATCTATTACGCTTGCTTTAGAAAATAAAAATCTTCATGTGTATACGGTAGATATCGCACAAGAGTCGATTGAAGTTGCAAAAGAAAATGCAAAAACTTTGGGCGCAGAAGTAACGTTCTATCATGGTGATTTATTGTCACCATTTCATAAAACAGGTCGAAAGTTAGATGTTGTTGTTTCAAATCCCCCATATATACCGGAAGAGGATTGGCGTGGCCTTTCTCCTGTGGTGAAAGAGCATGAGCCAAAGAGAGCACTTGTTGGTGGTGAAGACGGATTAGATTTTTATCGCCGTTTTATGGAAGAGTTGCCGAATGTGTTGCAGAAGAAAGCAATTGTAGCATTTGAAATTGGAGTAGGACAAGGTGAGGACGTAAAAGAGCTGTTACAACAAGCTTTTCCTCATGCTCATGTTGAGGTTGTTTTTGATATTAATGGAAAAGACCGCATGGTATTTGCAGAGATGGAGTAAGGTTCATACCTTACTCTATTTTTTTGTGGAAAAATTCATATAGATTTTGAATTTAATAGTTTAGAAAGATGAAAGTCTGTCTACACTGTTTGTAGAAGGGACGGTGGAGGAAATGAAAAAACAAGTTATTGCTTATCTTCTTCTATTATTAATTGGTGCACAGTTACTTGTGCAGTTTGGATATATGAAAGCTGATGCGAAAGGGCCTTCAGTTATTCCGAAAGAGGCCGTTCGATTACGGATTTTAGCAAATAGTGACTCAGATAAAGATCAGACGTTAAAGCGCAAAGTGCGTGATGAAGTAAAAGCACAAATTGATGGATGGGTAGCGGATTTAACTTCATTTGAAGAGGCACGTAAAGTTATTCAAAGCCATATTCCAGAAATCGAAAAAACAGTGGAAAATACGTTGAAACAAGAAGGAAGTAAAGATTCATTTCAAGTGAAATTCAGTAAGAATGTAAAGTTTCCTACAAAGGTATATGGGAATTTTATTTACCCAGCAGGGGAATATGAGGCAGTATTGATTACAATTGGGGAGGGTGAAGGGGCAAACTGGTGGTGTGTATTATTTCCGCCGATGTGTTTCTTAGATTTTTCGAGTGGTACAGCTGTAAGAAAAGAAGAACATGTTGTGAAGGCTGAATCTCCTGAAGAGGGGGAGGTTAAGGAGCAAGATGAGGAAGTAGTGGATGTGCCAGAGAAGAAAGAGGATAAAGTGAAAGAAACGAAAGTTGTAAAGCAGGAAGTCGCAAAAAAAGTAACAACTTCTGAAAAGAAATTAGTAAAAAATGAAACAAAAGTAGAAGAACAACCTGTAAGTAAAGAAGAAACAAAAACTGTGGACAAAGTGGAGAAACCTGTGGAACGAAAGCAAGAAAAACAAAATGAGTATGTAAAAGTAGAGGAGGAAGAAGAAAAACCAGAAGTTAAATTATTTATTGTAGAAGCTTTTACATCTTTATTCTCTAAATAGTACTATTAGTAAGTCCCTTCTCATATATAAAAAAGAGGAGGGATTTACTATGAAGAAGGTATATTTTGCGACGAAAGCAGATGTGGAAAGATTGCATTCTTTTTTCGGACAAGCTAATAAAAAAGATGATAAAATAAATGAGTTGTACGCGCAATTTATGATTTTGGAAGAGGCGGAAGAAATACGAGCTGTCATCGGATATGAACAAAGTGAAGAAAACGCACTTATTCGTTCTTGTTTATTCACACCTAATGTGGATAAACAGACTTTCTTATATTTTTTCGAAATGTTTTTGCAGTATATGAAAGAAAAAAATATTCGACAATTGTACTTATTAACAAATCATCCACAATCTATAACAATCTTTCAATTTTTTGACTTTGTTACTATAGAGAAAGAAAACGTACCAGAGGGAATTCGACAGTTAGAACACTTTTGTAAAAATATAAAAGAGCTAAATGCAATAATACTAAATTGTCAGCTATTCACAAAGTTATCCACGGATTAATTAGGTTTATCCACATTTTGTGGATAAACCTTGTTTGTCTTTTGGATAAATCTCATAGTAAACTAAAAATAGACAAGTATTTCAGGGTAGAAAAGGACGTGGGAAAAAATGCATACAAATATGTGGGTTGTGGATAATGTTGTGGAAAGAAAAAAATATTATCCACAGTTACAAGAAGCAGCAAAATTATTAAGGGAAAATGAGGCGATTGCCTTCCCTACCGAGACGGTATATGGACTAGGCGCAAATGCAATGAATGATGAAGCAATCGCGAAAATTTTTGAAGCGAAAGGAAGACCGAGTGATAATCCACTGATTGTCCACATCGGTACAAAATCACAGTTGGACGTGATTGTGAAAGAAATCCCGCCAGTTGCAGAGAAGTTAATGGAGCATTTTTGGCCAGGCCCGTTAACAATTATTTTACCTAGAAAAGAAGGAATTTCAGAGAAGGTGACGGCAGGACTTAATACGGTTGGAGTAAGAATGCCTGATCATCCAGTAGCGCTTGCGCTTATTGAGGAGGCAAATGTACCTGTTGCAGCACCGAGTGCGAATCGTTCTGGGCGTCCAAGTCCGACACTAGCGTCTCACGTATATGAAGATTTAAATGAGAAAATCGCAGGTATTGTAGATGGTGGTGCAACAGGAGTAGGTGTGGAATCAACTGTAATTGATTGTACGAGCGCTGTTCCAACGATATTACGCCCAGGTGGGATTACGAAAGAACAATTGGAAGCGGTGATTGGCACGGTTTCTTTAGATCCGGCTTTAAAGGATGAGAAGGAAAAACCGAAATCACCTGGAATGAAATATACGCATTATGCACCGAAAGCGCCACTGAGTATTGTTGAAGGTTCACGTGAATTTATTCAGCGCCTTGTGGATGAGAAGAAGGAAGAAGGATTCAAAGTAGGTGTATTAACGACAGAAGAGTATCAGCATGTATATAGTGCGGATGTTGTATTGTCTTGTGGTGTTCGAAGCGATTTAGCTAGCGTTGCAACTAAATTATATGATGTACTGAGAACGTTTGATGCAAGTGAAGTAGATGTTATTTTTAGTGAATCATTCCCGAATGAAGGGATAGGGAATGCCATTATGAATCGCTTAACAAAAGCGGCAGGACATCAGATTATTACTGAATGATAAGGTACGATTAGCAAACAGAATATTTCTCCTCGGATAAGCATATTTTGAAGTAGCACGTCCGAGGAGGGACATGAATGACGTTTGAACAGCTAATACCTTTAACAATTATGGCATTTGCCTTAGGGATGGATGCGTTCTCGGTGAGTCTTGGTATGGGAATGATGACCTTAAAGGGAAGACAAATCCTGTATATCGGTATGACGATAGGGATATTTCATATTATCATGCCATTTATAGGGATGGTATTAGGTCGTTTTTTATCAGAGCAGTATGGAGATATTGCACATTTTGCAGGTGCTATTTTATTAATTGGACTAGGATTCTATATTGTATATTCCTCTATTTTGGAGAATGAAGAGACTAGAACGGCCCCTATTGGAATTAGTTTATTCGTATTTGCATTTGGTGTTAGTATAGATAGTTTTTCAGTAGGCCTTAGTCTTGGTATTTACGGGGCGCAGACACTTATTACGATATTACTTTTTGGGTTTGTTAGTATGTTATTAGCGTGGCTTGGTTTATTAATTGGTAGGCATGCGAAAGATATCCTCGGCACATATGGCGAGATAGTAGGCGGTATCATTTTGGTTGGATTTGGATTATATCTCCTTTTTCCTATATAATTTTAAGGAGGAGGGCGTTATGAACAAGCTATTGGAGTGGTATATTCGATTTGTCACTTTCTTTCCTAGATGGTTGCGACTGCTTGTTATTTGGGGTATTATTTTGCAAATTTCAATTTTAGGTTGGATGAAGTTAATTCGCGAATAGTAAGATAGCTCCTTTCTGTGCATAGTTTTATTTATACTATACTGATTGCGCTAAAAAATTACACATATAGAAAGGGTGAGATGAATGACGAGATTGAAGCAAGTTTTTGGTATTATTATTAGTTTTTTTGTTTTTTGGTTTAGTATGCTCGGTGTACAAATGTTTGCTGAGTTTTTAGATATTGAGTCATTGAAATTTGTTGCGGGAAAAACGGAGGCGGCGCGTGCCTTTTATTCTCCGTATCCGTTTATAATCGTTTTTCTTATTACATTGCTTTCCCTATATTTCTTAGTAATTAAGCTTGGGAAACCAAAAAAAGAAAAAGTACCTACTTTAGAGGAAAAAAAGGAAGAATTACAATGATAAAATCCCCTGCTAAATAGCGGGGGATTTTATGTTTGAGTGATGGAAGGAATCGAGCCGCTTCCGCTTTTAGGTATTATCCAGCTTCAGCGGCTAGAATCTCCGGTCATTTCGCTCTCTCGCATGAAGCAAAAAGCGCTTCAAGGTCGAGAGCTCCAATGCCCTGCGATTCTGTGCGAGCCGCTTCCGCTTTTAAATTGGCCTCACCAATTCAAATTGTTCTCCTAGTTTTGCGTAGTTGTGTCCTGCTAGGCGGCTTACTGGCTTTAGTCCTTCTGCGTGAATGCGACCTTTTTCGTATAGGTGTTCTGCGACGTGGAAACGAACGACGCGTCCGATTAGTAGGTCACAAGCTGGTGAGTCTTCTGTTCCGCCAAGAGGGATTGCGCGTTCTAGTACGCACTCCATTCGAATGTTTGCTTCTTTTACACCTGGAACGGAGATGACATCACTTTCAATTGGTGTTAGTTTTGCTAGTTCAATTTCACTCTCATTTGGCGGGAGGTTAGCTGCTGTTTCGTTAATTGCCTCTACGAAAGATTCATCAGAAATATGTACGACAAACTCACCTTTTTCAATGGCGTTTCGGGAAGTGTCCTTTCTTTCTCCTGCTTTCCGTTGCACAGAAACTGAAATAAGTGGTGGATTAGCAGCGACGATATTGAAATAACTATACGGTGCTCCGTTTAATACGCCGTCTTTTGTTACAGAAGTAACGAATGCGACAGGGCGTGGAATGATACTTCCCGTTAATAATTTGTAATTCTCTTTTTCTGTTTGTTCATTTGGATTAATGGATAACATTTGTAAAATCCCCTTTCTAAATATGACGACTTATTGTTTGTTTACAAGATGTTAGTGGAAAACTCCTGCTGAAAATAATATTTTTATTGCATAAAAAGAACTTACTTCAATTGTAATGAAGTAAGTTCAGTTTGGGTAATCTCAAAATCGAGATAAATATTACAGTAAAACGTATGCGCCAGGTCCGATTAAAGCTACACCGATCGCAACAGCGATTAACATTAAATTGTATTCATATCCGTTTTGTGTCACCCAGTAACCATTTTTTCCGTGAACAGTGAAGATTGCCATTAACATTGTTCCAACGATAAATAATGAACCAACTGCAGTGAAAATGCCTGATGCGAATAAAAACCCACCTAATAATTCAGTTGCGCCAGCCATAAATGCCATGAATACACCAGGGCGTAAACCGATTGATTCCATCCAGCCGCCTGTTCCTTTTAAACCGTAACCGCCGAACCAACCAAATAATTTTTGAGCGCCATGACCCATGAATGTAATACCTATAATAAGACGAATAATAAGAAGACCGAAATCCATCATTTTAAAAACCTCCTAAAAGTTATTAACTTACCTTATGTAAGTAATAATAAAATAGTTACTTACTTTAGTCAAGCGGATTTCGAAAAAAGTTTGAAATTAATTTTACAAATTAGCGACAAAAAACAAAATGTAGTAAAGACCTCTAGACAAGTTGGTTAAAAAAAGAGAAAATATAAGTAGAAGTTAACTTCTTATTGTTATTCAGACAATCAGAATTGACTGGAATTTTGTGAGGCGCTACAATAAGAGTCTAGTAGTAATGACGTAATTTATTTCGAAAGCGTTTTTACAGTATAATATTCGAAGTATGAGGTCTTACGTTTATTTCGATCTTTAATAGAGATTGCCCTATAAACTTTTAGGTAAATTATAAGGAGGACTATCCTATGTTTAAAAAATTATTCGGTCTTGGTTCAAAAACAAATGAAGAAACAATCGTAGCTCCATTAACTGGAGCAGTGAAAAATATTGAAGAAGTACCAGATCCAGTATTCGCTGGTCGTATGATGGGCGACGGTGTTGCAATCGATCCTACTGAAGGTGTAGTTGTATCTCCAGTTGATGGTGAAATCGTACAATTATTCCACACGAAACATGCGATTGGAATTAAAGCGAAAAACGGTACAGAAATTTTAATACACGTTGGATTAGAAACTGTAAAAATGGAAGGCGAAGGTTTCGAAGCTCACGTTTCTGAAGGACAAGCTGTAAAAGCTGGAGATAAATTAATCTCATTCGACCTAGAATTAATCCGTGAAAAAGCGAAAAGCACAATTACTCCAATCGTTATCACAAATACAGATGCAGCTGAGTCTATTAAAACAACTGTAGGTGTAACTGCTACAAAAGGTTCAACAGAAGTAATGAAAGTTACAATGAAATAATTATTGCATGAAAGGAATCCGTTTCGTATGAAATGGATTCCTTATTTTGTTTTGTAGTCTGCTCCTTATGTATGTTAAAATACTTTGGGCACTTGGAAATAGGGTTTCACATATATATGGATAAGGCGCATTTTTCTTAGAAAAAATATAAGAGAAATGCGCCTTTCGTATATTCACATTTCTTTTGTTCTATTCTTATGTACGCTATGATAAAGGAAAGGAAGCAGAGAAAAGGGGTGGGTTTGGATGAAACGAGTATTATTTGTTTGCACTGGAAATACATGCCGTAGCCCGATGGCTGAGGCATTACTTCGTCATCATGGGGAAGGTAAGTTTGAAGTGCAATCTGCTGGTGTTTTCGCCTATCCTGGAAGTGATGCGTCGATTTATGCAAAGGAAGCCTTAGCTGAAAAGGGAATTGCAATCGATCATGCTTCGCAGCAGGTAAACGAAACTTTGATTGATTGGGCAGATATTGTAGTAACAATGACGGAAAACCATAAACAAATTGTCCTTGGACATTATCCGAGTGTTGAAGAGAAAGTAGATACATTATATGGAGTAACTGAGGGGATAAGTAAGGATATTTCAGATCCATTTGGCGGATCACTTTCTATTTATAAAGAAACGTTAGAAGAGATGGAAAAACTTGTACAAACTTTACTGAAAAAACATTCAGAAGGTTGATGTTTCGTGTATAATACGATATTGGAGATCACTTCGTTCCATTACGGTAGCGAGTGAGAGATGAAGATAATTGATTGAAACTTTGGAGGGGTAAAAATGAAAGTAGTAGTAGCATCTGATCACGGCGGTATGAATATCCGTAAAGAACTTGTAAGTTTATTAGAAGAGTTAAATATTGAATATATTGATTTAGGTTGTGAATGTGAAGCTGGTTCTGTTGATTACCCTGATTTTGCGTTTCCAGCAGCGGAAATGGTAGCGAATGGCGAAGTAGATCGTGGTATTTTAGTTTGTGGGACAGGCATTGGTATGTCAATTGCAGCGAACAAAGTAAATGGTATTCGTTGTGCATTAGTTCATGATACTTTCAGTGCGAAAGCAACGAGAGAGCATAATGATACGAACATGCTAGCAATGGGCGAGCGTGTAATTGGTGCAGGTCTAGCGCGTGACATCGCAAAAATTTGGTTAACAACTGACTATGAAGGTGGTCGTCACGAAAACCGCGTAGGAAAAATTAAAACATACGAAACAAAGTAATAGATTCTAACTAGAAGCGGTATGAAATATAATTTGGTGAACCAACCTGTGAAAGGAAGAGGCGTAATGACAGAAATCGTAAAGGTAAGAGAGCAGTTACAAATGTCGCTTTCTGATTTCCAAGAACAAGCTTCATTACAAAGTGGTCAAATTTTTGTAGTGGGGTGTAGCACAAGCGAAGTGCTAGGAGAAAGAATTGGAACATCAGGAACGATGGAAGTAGCAGAGGCGATTTTTTCTGAGTTAAAACAATTTCAAGAACAAACAGGTATTGAGTTGGCGTTTCAATGTTGTGAGCATTTAAACCGTGCTTTAGTAGTTGAGAGAGAGTTGGCGATGAAATATCAATTTGAAATTGTAACAGTTACGCCTGTTAGATCAGCAGGTGGTGCATTAGCAACATATGCGTATCACAATTTCAAAGATCCGGTAGTAATTGAGTTTATTAAAGCTGATGCAGGAATGGATATTGGTGATACATTTATCGGTATGCATTTAAAGCATGTAGCTGTTCCGGTTCGTACAGGTGTGAAGGAAATTGGAAGTGCGCATGTAACGATGGCAACAACACGTGGAAAACTAATTGGTGGAGCACGTGCTGTTTATGCGGCGAAGGAAGAGACTATCACTTGCCGTTAGACATGAAAAATTATAAAGTCGCATAATAGCTTTATATCGAAAGATAAAAGGTATGTAGTCTGACTTTATAATAGAAGAAAGAAAAGACCGATTTTCGGTCTTTTTTTTCTTTTATGATATAGAAAGTCATGTTAGAATGTAGTTGAAAACATGAAGGTTCGAAAGAATTACAACCTGAATTTTCGTTTTTTCTGAATAAATGAGAAAAAACTATTGGGAATCGATGTAATTCGTTCAGAAAAGGGGGATTTTGGTGGATCATTTAAAACGTCAAGATGAAAAGGTATTTGCTGCAATTGAGGCAGAACTAGGAAGACAGCGTTCAAAGATTGAGTTAATTGCTTCGGAAAACTTCGTAAGTGAAGCAGTAATGGAGGCACAAGGTTCTGTTTTAACGAATAAGTATGCTGAGGGATATCCTGGAAAACGTTACTATGGTGGCTGTGAGCACGTAGACGTAGTGGAAGATATCGCACGTGATCGCGCGAAAGAAATTTTTGGCGCAGAGCATGTAAATGTTCAACCGCATTCTGGTGCACAAGCGAACATGGCAGTATACTTCACGATTTTAGAGCAAGGCGATACAGTACTTGGTATGAATTTATCTCATGGTGGTCACTTAACACACGGAAGCCCTGTTAACTTCAGTGGAGTACAATATAATTTCGTAGAATATGGCGTGGATGCTGAATCTCACCGTATTAATTACGATGATGTATTAGCAAAAGCGAAAGAACATAAACCAAAATTAATCGTTGCAGGTGCAAGTGCATATCCGCGTGTTATCGATTTCAAACGATTCCGTGAGATTGCAGATGAAGTGGGTGCATACTTTATGGTTGATATGGCACATATCGCTGGTTTAGTAGCTGCTGGTTTACATCCAAACCCAGTACCACATGCACATTTCGTTACAACGACAACACATAAAACATTACGTGGTCCACGTGGTGGTATGATTTTATGTGAAGAGCAATTTGCAAAACAAATTGATAAATCAATCTTCCCTGGTATTCAAGGTGGTCCACTTATGCACGTAATCGCTGCAAAAGCTGTTGCATTTGGTGAGACACTACAAGATGACTTTAAAACATATGCACAAAATATCATTAATAATGCGAACCGCTTAGCTGAAGGTCTTCAAAAAGAAGGACTTACACTTGTTTCTGGTGGAACAGACAATCATTTAATCTTGATTGATGTTCGTAACTTAGAAATCACAGGTAAAGTAGCAGAGCACGTATTAGATGAAGTTGGTATTACAGTGAACAAAAATACAATTCCATTTGAAACAGCAAGCCCATTTGTAACAAGCGGTGTACGTATCGGTACGGCAGCTGTAACATCACGTGGTTTCGGTTTAGAAGACATGGATGAAATTGCATCACTTATTGCTTACACATTAAAAAATCATGAAAATGAAGCTGCATTAGAAGAAGCACGTAAGCGTGTAGAAGCGTTAACGAGCAAATTCCCAATGTACACAAATCTATAATAGATGAAAGAAGACTGCTGAGACGTAATTGTTTTGGCAGTTTTTTTTTTGGACATATATTGTTCTTTAAGTATGTATACAAATGATGAATAAATTTTGGCGATATAATGAAGGATACAGCTCCCATAATTGGTAAAGATACTAGATAGATTCATCGTAAAATCATGATTTTGCCAAATTTGCCCTTGAATATTAGTAGCGTTTTCTTTACAATCGTAAATAGTGTAAAAAAGCGTGCAAACGCATGAATATCATCTAAAGGAGAGATTCACATGGGAAAACTGTATGTATTTGATCACCCGTTAATTCAACATAAGATTACATATATTCGCGATAAGAATACAGGTACGAAAGATTTTCGTGAATTAGTGGACGAAGTAGCCAGCTTAATGGCTTTTGAAATTACTCGCGATCTTCCACTTAAAGACATTGAAATTGAAACGCCTGTAAGCAAAGCAACAACAAAAGTGATCGCTGGTAAAAAACTTGGTTTAATTCCGATTTTACGTGCAGGTTTAGGAATGGTTGATGGAATTCTGAAATTAATTCCAGCAGCAAAAGTAGGACACGTTGGTTTATACCGCGACCCTAAAACATTGCAACCGGTAGAATACTATGTGAAACTTCCAACGGATGTAGAAGAGCGTGACTTTATCGTACTAGATCCGATGCTAGCAACAGGTGGTTCTGCAGCTGAAGCAATTAACTCTCTGAAAAAGCGCGGTGCAAAGCAAATTAAATTAATGTGTATCGTTGCAGCTCCAGAAGGAGTAAAAGTAGTACAAGAAGAACATCCTGATGTTGATATTTATGTAGCAGCATTAGATGAGAAATTAAATGACCACGGATATGTAGTACCAGGTCTTGGTGATGCTGGTGACCGTTTATTCGGAACGAAGTAAGACAACTGACGAGAGGGGATTCCCTCTCGTTTTTTTGTACCTTGATTAAGTAGGGGCGGGGGATAAATATACATAGTATATACAACATAAGTTGGATGCGCATCACATATAATATAGAAGTCTTACGTCTAAAGAGCACTATATTATGGAAGGAAAGCGTTATATCGTAAAAATATAATAGTGACAAACTTGTGAACATTTCCTTCTATTATAAAGAGAAAACTGTTAGAAATTGCATATCTCTAACCAGTATTTAGAAGGGGAACGTTTTCATTTTTGGGAGGAAATGACTAATACTCAAATTTTTTGATTTTTTACGATTTCTCGTTGACACTGTTAATACCCTATTGTATGCTAACAACGGGGATAGATGGTAGGGCTTTCAGTGACAAAAATACATCTATTCCGTGACGAAAATGTAAACTTTTTATTTTGTATAGGATTTATGCAAAAAAATGAGTTATTATTAACACATCGTGAATGAGGGTTACATATTGGAGGGATGAATCCTTGCAAAAAAACGATCGCAGCCATATAAAAGCTTATGCTTTAATGTCAGGTATTCTTGCTCAGTTAGTCGGTTCTATTCTTATTGGAATCTTTGGTGGGCAGTGGATTGATAATAAGGTTGGAACGTTTCCATTGTTTCTTATTATAGGGTTATTACTCGGATTAGGAACTGGGGTATACGCAATGATTCGACTCATTCGACATTACTATTCGGGAGAGCAATGATGATAGACGTACATGGACTTGTCCAAAGACAAAAGAAATATATGTACTACTTGCTTGCGCTTCTAGTGCTAGGATGGGGATTCACCTCTTACAAGGATGTATTTCTTGGACTGATTATCGGAACGATTTTCAGTTTTCTTAGTTTGCGCATCATTGCACGTAGAACAGACAAGCTGTTGGATCGCGTAACAAATGGAGAAAACGTGAAGTTTAAAGCGACAGCGGTAAGTACATATTCAAGATTCGCCACGATTGGGTTATTAATTTTATTTGCAGCCAAATATCAAGAGTTAATTGCGATGTGGGGCTTAGGTGTGGGATTGCTGACAGGATACCTTGTCATGATCATAGATTTTCTTTATTTAGAGTATAAGAGCAGGGAAGAGAGGTGAATTACTAGTGGAACACGGTAGATTAGTTGAATTTCTAGGTTTAACGTTCGATTTGTCATCAGTTATGATGGTTACTATAGCAGCAGTTATTGTTTTCTTAATCGCTGTTATCGGAACTCGCAGCTTAGCTCTTCGCCCAACAGGAATGCAAAATTTCATGGAATGGGTGTTTGACTTCGTGAAAGGGATTATCAATAGTACGATGGACTGGAAAACAGGTGGACGTTTCTTAACGCTTGGCGTTACGCTTATCATGTTTATCATCGTATCGAACTTTCTTGGTTTACCATTCATGTATTCAACAGTTGAGGCTGGCGAACATATTGCATGGTGGAGATCACCAACGTCTGATCCAGCAGTTACATTAACATTAGCCGTGATGGTAGTTACCCTCACCCATTATTATGGAATTAAGATGAAGGGTACAAAAGAATACGTTAAAGGTTATTTCCAACCGATGAAATTCTTATTCCCATTAAAGGTTATTGAGGAGTTTGCTAACACATTAACGTTAGGTCTTCGTTTATTCGGTAACATTTATGCAGGTGAGATCTTATTAGGATTACTTGCTAAGTTAGGCGGGGCATCATTCCTTGGAGCATTAGGTGCGCTTGTACCAATGTTAGCATGGATGGGATTCAGCGTATTCGTTGGATCAATCCAGTCATTTATTTTCGTTATGTTAACGATGGTTTATATGGCTCATAAAGTAAGCCATGACCATTAATATAATTTAAGTAAGAAAAAATTTATTTTTTTATAATACAAAGGAGGACAAATTAAATGAGTTTAGGTGTAATCGCAGCTGCAATTGCAATTGGTTTATCAGCATTAGGTGCAGGTATTGGTAACGGTCTTATCGTATCACGTACAATCGAAGGTGTTGCTCGTCAACCAGAATTAAAAGGCGCACTTCAAACAATTATGTTCATCGGGGTTGCTTTAGTTGAGGCACTTCCAATCATCGGTGTAGTTATTGCATTCATCGTAATGAACAAATAAGGGAGACTCCCCTTACATAGATGGCGAAGAGTGTTTTTTCCGAACTTTCTTCGCCATTGCTTTATGGATGAAACGTATGTCTTTTTTTTTCATATGATCAATTTAGATATTTTGAAGGGAGTGAATCCTTGTGCCAACTTTATTATTAGGGGCTGCCATTCCATTTGGAACGATTGCTTATACATTGTTCATTTTCTTACTTCTATTAGTAATGCTACGCAAATTCGCGTGGGGTCCTTTAATGGGAATTATGAAAGAACGTGAAGAGCATGTTACTAATGAAATCGACGCTGCAGAAAGAAGTAACGCTGAAGCGAAGAAATTAGTAGAAGAACAACGTGAAATGTTAAAACAATCGCGTGTTGAAGCACAAGAGTTAATCGAAAGAGCGAAAAAACAAGCTGTAGATCAAAAAGATGTTATTGTTGCTGCTGCGAAAGAAGAAGCAGAATCAATTAAAGCATCTGCTGTACAAGAAATTCAACGCGAAAAAGAGCAAGCAATTGCTGCTTTACAAGAACAAGTCGCTTCTTTATCTGTTCAAATTGCTTCTAAAGTAATTGAAAAAGAGTTAAAAGAAGAAGATCAAGTTAAGTTAATTCGCGATTATATTAAAGAAGTAGGAGAAGCGCGATGAGCAATGGGATTGTAGCAAAACGTTATGCTGTCGCTCTTTTTAAAATTGCTAAAGAAAAACACGTATTAGAAATGTTTGAAGAGGAATTACGCCTTGTACAAAACGTTTATGTAAAGAACGGAGAACTACATAGCTTTTTAACGCAACCAAACATTTCAAAGGAACAAAAGAAAACGTTTCTTGCAAACGTATTCGGGTCTGTTTCTGAATCTATTTTAAATACGTTATATATTTTAATTGATAACAAACGCATTGATATCTTACCTGAAATTGCAGATGAATACGTTGTTCTTGCTAATGAAGAACGTAACGTAGCGGATGCAACTGTATATTCTACTCGTCTTCTATCAGAAGAAGAGAAGCTTAACATTGCAGAAGCATTTGCAAAGAGAACAGGAAAAGATGCAATTCGCGTAAAAAATGTTGTAGATGAAGATTTACTAGGCGGCATTAAAGTACGTATTGGAAATCGCATTTATGATGGAAGTTTACAAGGAAAATTAGCACGTATTCAGCGTGAATTAATGAAGAATAGATAGGGGTGAAGCACATGAGCATCAGAGCTGAAGAAATTAGCGCACTGATAAAGCAACAAATCGAGAACTATCAGTCTGAAATCGAAGTTAGTGATGTTGGTACGGTTATCCAAGTTGGTGACGGTATTGCGCGTGCTCATGGTCTTGATAACGTTATGGCTGGTGAACTTGTAGAGTTCTCTAACGGCGTTATGGGACTAGCACAAAACTTAGAGGAAAACAACGTAGGTATCATTATTTTAGGACCTTACACAGAAATCCGTGAAGGTGACGAAGTTCGTCGTACTGGTCGCATCATGCAAGTACCAGTAGGAAAAGAACTAATCGGTCGTGTTGTAAACCCATTAGGTCAACCAGTTGATGGTTTAGGCCCAATCAATACAACAAACACTCGTCCAATCGAAAGTCCAGCACCAGGTGTAATGGATCGTAAATCTGTTCATGAGCCACTTCAAACAGGTATTAAAGCGATCGATGCTCTTGTACCAATTGGCCGTGGTCAACGTGAGTTAATCATCGGTGACCGTCAAACAGGTAAAACAGCAGTTGCACTTGATACAATCATTAACCAAAAAGATGAAGATATGATTTGTATCTATGTAGCTATCGGACAAAAAGAATCAACTGTACGTAACGTAGTAGAAACACTACGTAAGCACGGTGCATTAGATTACACAATCGTTGTAACTGCATCTGCATCTCAACCAGCTCCATTATTATACTTAGCTCCTTACGCTGGTGTAACAATGGGTGAAGAGTTCATGTACAATGGTAAACACGTATTAGTAGTATATGATGACTTATCAAAACAAGCAGCGGCTTACCGTGAGCTGTCATTACTATTACGTCGTCCTCCAGGTCGTGAAGCATATCCAGGGGATGTATTCTACTTACATTCTCGCTTATTAGAGCGTGCAGCAAAATTAAGTGATGCAAGAGGCGGCGGTTCTTTAACTGCACTACCTTTCATCGAAACACAAGCAGGGGACGTATCAGCATACATCCCAACAAACGTAATTTCTATTACGGATGGACAAATCTTCTTACAATCTGACCTATTCTTCTCTGGCGTACGTCCAGCAATCGATGCGGGTACTTCTGTATCTCGTGTAGGTGGATCTGCTCAGATTAAAGCAATGAGTAAAGTATCAGGTACACTTCGTCTTGACCTTGCATCTTACCGTGAGTTAGAAGCGTTCGCTCAGTTCGGTTCTGACCTTGATAAAGCAACTCAAGCGAAACTAAACCGTGGTGCTCGTACTGTTGAGGTATTAAAACAAGGATTACACAAACCGTTACGTGTAGAGAAACAAGTTATCATTCTTTACGCTTTAACACGTGGATTCCTAGATGATATCCCAGTAGCAGATATCACTCGTTTCGAAGAAGAATTACATGCTTGGTTAGATTCTAATGCGACTGACTTATTAGAAGAAATCCGTACAACTAAGAAACTTGCGGATGACGACAAATTTGCAGCAGCTATTAATGGATTTAAAAAAGTATTCGTAGCTTCTGAATAATAAAAGCGGAAGCGGCTCGTCCTGAATGTGAGGGGGAAGAAGTGAAGCCACCGAACATTCAAGCCGCTGGAGCTAGATAATATATAAAGCATCTCAGGCTTTGAGATTGCTGACGGTTATGTAAAGGAAAAGAGTAGGTGCACCTATTCTTTTCCTTCAATCATGAGCAAGAATATCTTGCAACGTAGATTAGGAAGAGAATTCTTACTAATCGTGCCAACTTCCGGAAAAAAGGTGGTGAAAACCTGTGGCATCTTTACGCGATATAAAAGCGAAGATTAACTCGACAAAGAAAACGAGTCAAATTACGAAAGCGATGGAGATGGTATCTGCATCTAAGTTAAACCGTGCAGAGCAAAATGCTAAATCTTTCGTTCCGTATATGGAAAAGATTCAAGAAGTAGTAGCGAGCATTGCGCAAGGAAGTAAAGGAATTAATCATCCGATGCTAAATGCGCGTCCTGTAAAGCGTACGGGATACATCGTTATTACATCTGATCGCGGACTAGCAGGTGGTTATAACAGTAACGTATTACGTACAGTGAGTAACGTAATTCGTGAACGTCATAATATGGACTCAAACCAATATTCAATTATTGTGCTTGGCCGACTAGGACGTGATTATTTAAAACGTCGCGGCTTTAACATCATTGATGAAGTAGTTGGATTATCTGACCACCCATCATTTACTGATATTAAAGACCTTGCTTCTCGAGCAATTGCGATGTTTGCAGATGGTGCTTATGATGAGCTGTATATTTACTACAACCATTACGTAAGTAAAATTTCACAAGAAGTAACGGAAAATAAAATTTTACCGCTTACTGATGTGGCGTCTAATAAACCGACGACAGCTTATGAATTCGAACCTTCTGAAGAAGAAATTTTAAAAGTACTATTGCCACAATACGCAGAAAGCTTAGTGTACGGTGCATTACTAGACGGTAAAGCAAGTGAACACGCAGCGCGTATGACAGCAATGAAGAGTGCTACAGACAACGCAATGGAAGTTATCGATTCACTTACACTTTCATTCAACCGTGCGCGTCAGGCAGCGATTACGCAAGAAATTACGGAAATCGTTGGTGGAGCAGCAGCGTTAGAGTAGTATTAAAAAGTGTAGGCGGTTCATTCAGAATGAGAGGGGGGGTGGAGCTTTTGACGTAGAGGCGATTTGTGCCTCGCAGGAAAAAGCGAAGCCACCGAACATTCTAACCGCCGGAACTAGATTCAGTAAAAAGTGGAAGCGGCTCGTCCAGAATAGGAGGGCATTGGAGCCCCTGACAAAGAGGCGATTTGTGCCTCGTAGGAAGGCGCGAAATGACCGACTGTTCTAGCCGCTGGAACTAGATTCAATAAAAAGTGGAAGCGGCTCTTTTCAAAGAGTCGCGTAAGCTATAAACCAATAAAAAATGAAAAGCTAACTGCTCGTAGTAAGTTGGCTAATTAAAAGAAAGCTAGGAGGGAACCCGATGAATAAAGGGCGCGTTACGCAAATCATGGGTCCGGTTGTAGACGTTAAGTTTGATGGCGGAAAGCTACCAGAAATCTACAACGCCCTTACGGTAAAACAAAGCAACGAAAACGGAACAAGCATTAACTTAACATTTGAAGTTGCACTTCATTTAGGTGATGATACAGTTCGTACAGTTGCAATGTCTTCCACAGACGGACTTGTTCGTGGTACAGAAGTAGAAGATACTGGTAAAGCAATCTCTGTACCAGTTGGTGATGCAACACTTGGTCGCGTATTTAACGTATTAGGTGATGCAATTGATTTAGATGGTGAGGTTCCTGCCGATGTACGTCGTGATCCAATTCACCGTCAAGCACCTGCATTCGAAGAATTATCTACTAAAGTAGAAATTCTTGAAACTGGTATTAAAGTAGTAGACTTACTTGCTCCTTACATTAAGGGTGGTAAAATCGGTCTATTCGGTGGTGCCGGTGTAGGTAAAACGGTATTAATTCAGGAATTAATTAACAACATCGCACAAGAACACGGTGGTATCTCTGTATTCGCTGGTGTAGGTGAGCGTACTCGTGAGGGTAACGATTTATACCACGAAATGAGCGATTCTGGCGTAATTAAGAAAACTGCGATGGTATTCGGACAAATGAACGAGCCACCTGGAGCACGTCAACGTGTTGCATTAACAGGTTTAACAATGGCTGAACATTTCCGTGATGAGCAAGGACAAGACGTACTTCTGTTCATCGATAACATCTTCCGTTTCACGCAAGCAGGTTCTGAAGTATCTGCCCTTCTTGGTCGTATGCCATCTGCGGTAGGTTACCAACCGACACTTGCAACAGAAATGGGTCAATTACAAGAGCGTATTACATCTACAAATAAAGGATCTATCACGTCTATCCAAGCGGTATATGTACCAGCCGATGACTATACGGATCCAGCACCAGCTACAACGTTCGCTCACTTAGATGCAACAACAAACTTAGAGCGTCGTTTAACACAAATGGGTATTTACCCAGCCGTAGATCCATTAGCATCTACATCTCGTGCACTTTCTCCAGAAATCGTAGGAGAAGAGCATTATGAAGTAGCTCGTCAAGTACAGCAAACTTTACAGCGTTATAAAGAGCTTCAAGATATCATCGCTATCTTAGGTATGGATGAGTTATCTGAAGAAGATAAGTTAGTTGTACATCGTGCTCGTCGTATTCAATTCTTCTTATCTCAAAACTTCCACGTAGCTGAGCAGTTTACAGGTCAAAAAGGTTCTTACGTACCTGTAAAAAATACAGTTAGCGGATTTAAAGAAATTCTAGAAGGAAAATATGATGACCTTCCAGAAGATGCGTTCCGTTTAGTTGGTGGCATTGAAGAAGTTATTGAAAACGCGAAGAAAATGATGGCGTAAGGCCTTAGGAGGGACGAAGTATGAAGACATTTCCAGTCAGTATTGTAACTCCTGATGGACCGGTTTACGAAAAAGAAGTAGAAATGGTAAGCGTAAAAGCAGAGAGTGGGGAAATGGGGATCTTACCGGGTCACATTCCAACTGTTGCACCATTAAAAATTAGTGCAGTTCGTCTGAAAAATGGTGGACACACTGATTATGTAGCGGTAAGCGGTGGCTTTATCGAAGTTCGTCCAGATAAAGTAACTGTATTATCATCATCTGCTGAAGAAGCAAACCATATCGATATCCATCGTGCAAATGAAGCAAAGCGTCGCGCTGAGCAACGTATGCAAGATAAACAAGCACATGTTGACTTTAAACGTGCAGAAATGGCATTACAACGTGCCGTGAACCGTTTAAACGTTTCCGATATGAAGTAAAAAATCCGTAAAGGCTTTGCCTTTACGGATTTTTTTGTGTAGTTTATGGATAATTTTACAAAAATGGTATAATTATATTGATGCTTGTATAAGTAGAGAATGTACAACAATTTATAAAGGAGATGAATAAATGATTGGTGAAATGAAACGAGAAGCGTTGCACTCTTTAAAGGGAAATTGGGGACTAGGTGTTGGATCAACAATTTTATATTTTATTTTAAGTTACGTTGTTTCGATGGCTGCAATGCTTATACTTTTAATTCCAGGAGTTATTATATTTTTACTATTTGCTGGTTTCACAGGTTCACTTGAAGAGGACACAATATCAATTGGAGCAGGTATTACATTTGGAATTTTTTATTGCATTATGATAATTTTAAGTAACGCATCGTATGGAATTACATCATACGGTTATACAAATGTATTTTTACAGATTAGTAAACGAGAAGGTGCTAAAGTAGATCACTTATTCGAAGGATTTCGTGGTTTTAAAAGAATGATGAAAACGATGTGGGCAATGCTTGCGATTTTGTTATATACAGGTACATGGATTCCGATGTTGCTGGTAGCCTTATTTGTATTTTTGGGTGAAGAAGGAAATACGTCGTTTGCTATTGCTTTCTTTGTACTATTAGCTATTTCAATCATTGGTATGATTGTGATGTACTTTTCTTATGCGCTGACGTACTATGTAATGGTTGAAAATCCAGAGTATAGTGTGTCACAGGCAATGAAAGAAAGTAAGCATCTTATGAAGGGGCACAAATTGGATTTGTTTCTGTTGTGGCTGAGTTTTATAGGTTGGGCAATTTTAGCAATTCTTACACTTGGAATAGGTTTTCTTTGGCTTAGCCCGTATATGAGTACAACGACAGCGCATTTTTATCGCTATCTTGCAAAAGATGAATTGTAGTAGGAACATGCTATACTAATAGAGTTATTACGTATAGGAGGACGATTATGATTAGTGATTTAAAAGGAGAAGCGCTAGATTCATTAGAAGGGAAATGGGGATTAGCTGTCGGTGCAACATTACTGATTTCGATTCTTATTTCAGCTTTTAGTTTTAGTATTAATTTTATTTTCTCTCAGGTTTGGGATTGGAAAGAAGTAAATAGCTCATTTTCAGTAGACGTTATTTCAATATTGATGGTAGGTCCATTAACGTTAGGTGGTTATTATTTAGCACTACATATCATTCGTGAAAAAGAGGCACGTATTGGACATATATTTAGATGGTTTACAGAAGGAAGTAAGTTTATAAAGTCATTTTTATTATATATAGTAGTGAACATTTATATTTTCTTATGGTTTTTACTATTTATTATTCCAGGCATTATTAAATCATTTTCTTATGCGATGACGTACTTTATAATAAATGATCATCCTGAGTATTCCATAAATCAAGCTATTACAGAAAGCCGTCGTATGATGGATGGACATAAGATGGAGTATTTCATTTTATGTTTAAGTTTTATTGGTTGGTTTATATTAAGTTGTATTACGTTAGGGATTGGATTCCTATGGTTAATTCCATATTTTTATACGACGTCAGCAGCTTTTTATGAAGAAATTGCAGAGGAATATTACGAGAAAAAAATTCCGACACTATAAAAACACCCAGTATGAGTTATTGGTTCATACTGGGTGTTTTTTGTAGAAATTTTATAAATTGATGACTCGTAAGTGGTTTACTGAAATAGTAACCTTGCATATATTTACAGTTGTTCTTTTGTAGAAACTTAAGTTGTTTTTCTGTTTCAATTCCTTCAGCAACGACAGAAAGGTTTAAAGTATTTGCAAGGGAAAGGATAGTAGAAACGATGGCTCTTTCCTCAGGCCGATGATCGGCAAGTTGTGTAAATTCTCTCGGTACTTTTAATGTATCGATAGGGAAAATTGATAAATAAGCGAGAGAAGAATAGCCGGTACCGAAGTCATCAATGGACGTTTGAATCCCATATTCCTTTAATTGTTTTAGTCTTGATAATGTTTCTTTTTCATCAATCATTGCAATTCGTTCTGTTAACTCAAGTGTTACATATTTTGGATCGACGTTAACGTCTGTTAGTATTTGTGAAATGTCCGCGATTAAATCATTTTGTTGGAATTCTTTTGCTGATAAGTTAACACTTATTTTTAAATCTTGGTAGCCGAAAGTATGCCATATTTTTAGCTGACGACAAGATTCTTTTAATACCCAATGACCGAGTGGCACGACTTGTGGCGTCTCTTCTACAATTGGAATGAACTCACATGGCGGAATATCACCTAGGAGTGGGTGTTTCCAGCGTATTAATGCTTCAGCACCAATAATTTTTTTCGTCGTAATATCAATTTGTGGTTGATAGACGAGATAAAATTCTTCGTTTACTAAAGCGAGTGGTAAATCTTTTTCAATTCGAGCTTTTCGTTCCATCTTTTTATACAATTCTTTCGTGTACAGAGAGCTACCGTTTTTTCCTTTATTTTTTGCTTCGTACATGGCCATATCAGCATGTTGTAAAATGGACAATGGATCTTCACCTGCTTCAGGATATATTGCAATCCCGATGCTCGGTGAGATGTGTAAATGTTGATTTTCGATTTCGAATGGCTCGTTCATGGCTACTACAATCGTATCGGCTATTTTTTTTACATCTGGTCTTTTTTTATAGTTTTCGATAAGGATTGTGAACTCATCCCCAGCTAGCCGGGCGAGCTTCATATTTGGTGTCGATAGTCTTTCGAGCCTTTTTGCTACTGCAATTAATAGAAGGTCTCCTACCCTATGACCGAGGGTATCGTTAATAACCTTAAAGCGGTCTAGGTCGAGAAACATAACAGCAAAAGGCCTTTTTGATACTTCGGATCGAGCAATTGCTTGTTCTACATATTGATGAAATGCACGGCGATTTGCAAGCTCTGTTAACGTATCATGATATGCTAGAAAATTAATTTGTTCTTGTTGTTGTTTGCTTTCCGTAATATCTTTAATCATTAAATAAACCCCAGAAATATGATTCTTTAAAAAGATGGGAACAGCTGTAACATGCAAGTAGTAAATATCTCTATTTTTATGATATGCCCGTATCTCTAAAGAAATAGATTTCCCCTTTTTTACGCGATGAAAGGCACTAATGATTTCTTCCAAATCTTCTTCATACATAAGGGAATAGTAAGGCTGATTTAATAATTCATTCGTTTGATAACCGAGTAAAGTAGTACCAGCGTTATTCACTTTAAGAAAGTTACCGTATAAATCTAATGTGAAGATTGGATCTGGATGATGTTCATATAAAGATTTAAACATTTGTTGGTTATGATATAGTTCATTTTTTTGTTCTACTAAATCTTCTGTACGTAGTTCAATCTGTTTTTCGAGTTCTGAGTTGAATTGCATTTGGGCTAGTAATAATATTTTATTTTGTCTTCGGACTAAACTGTGGCGTATGAGAACGAAGGAGAAAGTTATCATAAGTCCGATTACTACAATAGGTGCAAAAACGTATTCAACTAATATAAAAACAATAAGCATGACTACAGAAATATAAGGTAATGATAATCTGATCGATTCCCCAAGCTTAGGGGTTAATAGTACTTGCTCTTGTCTTTCGGGTTCTTTTGTATGCAGAATACAGGCGATTGCTACTAATACTAAAGTTACTTGATAGAGAGGAGTAACTGTAAACATAGAATACTCGGGTGTGAAGTATTTGATATAAGCATAAATCGCATCTGTAGTAGCATATAAAATTAAAGCACTGCCAAGAAGTGCACCCACTTTTTTGGATAATAAGGATAATGGCTTGAATAACAGATTGATTCCTATGAGAAAAAAGAGTAAATCGGCCATTGGATAGGTAAGTTGAACGAATATGTCGATATAGGATGTTGAAGAAACGTGAATGGTGCGTTCAATAAGTAAGTAGTAACTTAAAGTGAATTGTGCTGTAACAATAATACAAATATCACATATCATAAAAAGCTTTTCTAATAAATCGCGGTTATAGATGATTTCATATAGAAAGGCAAATGCAAAGCTAATTAAAAAAAGTAGATAAAAAAAATCGGACGCATCAACAAATGTATAGTAGTCCTTTAATATTAAACGTTGATAGGCAACGACGATATCACCAATGAAATAAGAGAGAGTTCCAACAGATAAAATGGTCCAAAATAAACGAGGTAATCCTTCTTTCCTATTTGAAAAATAAAGTATATAACTACAAGCGATAATATCAATGAATAAGGTACTCATTCCAATTAAAATTTGAAAAGGAAATGAGTATTCATATAGAAATGGCATTGCTACGTAATGAATCGCTACAGACAACAATATACTGCTTATAAGAATACTTACATGTGTTTGTTTCTTCATTTATCTCACCCACGGTATATACATATAAATTCCTCTTTTATTTTTTATAGTTTCTTGAAAAACATATATAATTTTTATATTTATTTTGCACAGGTATGGCGCGAGTTATAAAAACAGATTTCAATAATTCTCGTTTCTGTCCCCAATATATCGACATAGGAATTTGAAGTTTGCTATAATGATTAAAATAGTTGCATTATTTAGAAAAATTTAAAAATAATAATTACTGCAACTAGGACATAATGTTTACTAAGTGAACTTGTTCTTAATTCAGGGGGGAGGGTTTCACAATGGCAAGTGTATATGAAAATAGTTATATGATCGTTTTGATTTTCTTGCTATTAGGCATATTGCTGCCGGTAGTGGCTCTTACATTAGGAAGGATGCTGCGTCCAAACAAACCAAGTGCAGCGAAAGCGACGACGTATGAGAGTGGGATTGAGCCTTTTCATGATGCGAATATTCGGTTTCATGCTCGTTATTATATTTTTGCTTTATTGTTTGTCATCTTTGATGTAGAAACTTTATTTTTATATCCATGGGCTGTCGCATATGACAAGCTCGGTTTATTTGCACTGATTGAAATGCTCATCTTTGTTGTAATGTTGCTAGTTGGATTAGCGTATGCTTGGAAAAAGAAGGTGTTACAATGGTTATAAATTTTGAGGAATTACATCCAAATGAGCGAGCGGAATTAGAACGAAATATCTTTTTTTCTACATTGGAACAGTTGAAAGGATGGGCACGTAGCAACTCTTTATGGCCGATGACATTCGGACTAGCATGCTGTGCAATTGAAATGATGGGAGTAGGTTCATCACATTATGATTTAGATCGATTTGGGTCATTTTTTCGGACTTCACCAAGGCAATCGGACGTTATGATTGTGTCGGGAACGGTAACGAAGAAGATGGCTCCTATTGTTCGGCGTTTATACGATCAAATGCCTGAACCAAAATGGGTTATTGCAATGGGATCCTGTGCGACAGCAGGAGGTCCATATGTAAATTCATACGCTGTTGTGAAAGGTGTAGATCAAATTGTACCAGTTGACGTGTATATTCCTGGCTGCCCACCAAATCCTGCTGCCTTAATTTATGGAATTAATAAATTGAAAGAAAAAATTCGTTACGAGGCAAAGACGGGAAAGCAGGTGACGAATAAATGAGTGATCCAAACAAAGACTTAGAGGATTTGAAAAGAGAAGCGGCTAGGCGTGCGAAAGAAGAGGCAAGAAAGCGTCTCGTTGCGAAACATGATGCGGAAATAAGTAAACTTGAGGAAGAAAATCGAGAAAAAGAGAAAGCGCTATCAAAAGGTAGTGAAATGACTTTGGAAGACGCAAAACGCCGCGCAGCGGCGGCCGCAAAAGCAAAAGCAGCGGCATTAGCGAAGCAAAAGAGAGAAGGAAGCGAAGAAATACCGGAAGAAGAAAAGGCAAAGGCAGCGGCGGCCGCAAAAGTAAAAATAGCGGCATTAGCGAAGCAAAAAAGAGAAGGAACCGAAGAAATACCAGAAGAAGAAAAGGCAAAGGCGAAGGCAAAGGCCGTGGCGGCAGCAAAGGCAAAAGCAGCGGCTCTAGCGAAGCAGAAGGCCTTGCAAGGTGATGGGGATTCGGGAGATGAAAAGGCGAAGGCAATTGCAGCAGCAAAGGCAAAAGCGGCTGCGGCTGCAAGGGCGAAGACAAAGGGCACTGAAGGTAAGAAGGAAGAGGAACTGAAGCCGGAAGAGCCATCTCTGAATCAACCGTATTTAAATCAGTATGTTGAAGTTATTAAGGGGGGAGTAGGAGAGGATACATTAGTAGATTCCTACATTAATAAACTTTCAAAAGATGTACCAACTCTTGTGGTGGAGCCTTCAAAATATTATGAAGTGATGGAATTATTGCGGTTCCACGAGGGACTTGCATTTGATTATATGTCAGAGCTACATGCGACAGATTTTGTGACGCATATGGAAGTATATGTTCACTTATTTTCATATGGAAAGAAACAGTCAGTAGCGGTGAAGGTGAAGCTGGATAGGGAAGAGCCGCAAGTAGAATCGGTGACAGCGTTTTGGAAAGGCGCGGACTGGCCAGAGCGAGAAGCGTATGATTTGCTCGGCATTGTATTTAAGGGACATCCAAATTTATCACGTATTTTAATGCCAGATGATTGGATAGGGCATCCGCTTAGGAAAGATTATGAACCGTATGATGTGGAGGTGTAGCTTATGATCCGTACGGAAGAAATGCTTTTGAATGTAGGGCCTCAGCATCCGAGTACGCACGGTGTGTTCAGGCTTGTTATTAAGATTGATGGGGAAATTATTAAAGAAGCTACACCGGTTATTGGATATTTGCACCGCGGGACCGAGAAGATTGCTGAGAGCTTACAGTATACGCAAATTATCCCTTATACAGATCGAATGGACTATTTATCGGCCATGACGAATAATTACGTCATTTGCCATGCTGTAGAGACGATGATGGGGCTTGAAATCCCGGAGCGGGCCGAATACTTGCGAGTACTTGCAATGGAGCTTGGAAGGATTGCGAGCCACCTCGTTTGGTGGGGGACGAATCTTCTTGATATAGGAGCGGTCAGCCCATTTTTGTACGCGTTTCGTGAACGAGAGATGATTATAAATTTATTAAATGAATTATGCGGTGCCCGGCTTACTTTTAACTATATGAGAGTCGGGGGTGTAAAATGGGATGCGCCGGACGGTTGGATTGAAAAAGTGGAAGAGTTCGTTCCGTATATGAGAGAGCAATTAGCAGGTTATCATGATCTCGTTAGCGGTAATGAGATTTTCTTAAATCGTGTAAAAGGCGTTGGTATATATAGCGCGGAAGAAGCGATTTCGTATTCTTTGAGCGGAGCGAATCTGCGGTGCACGGGAGTAAACTGGGATCTTCGCAAGGATGAACCGTACTCCATTTATGATCGTTTTGATTTCGATATTCCTGTTGGGAGCGTGGGGGATGCTTGGGATCGTTACGTTTGTCGCATGGAGGAAATTGAGGAGTCATTAAAAATTGTTGAGCAAGCTGTCCAGCAGTTCCCGAAAGACGGAGCTGTGCTGGCGAAAGTGCCGAAAATCATTAAGGCGCCTAAAGGGGAAGCGTTTGTCCGTATAGAATCACCGCGAGGAGAGATTGGTTGCTATATTGCTAGTGATGGAAAGAAAGAGCCGTACCGCTTGAAGTTTCGCAGGCCGTCTTTTTACAATTTGCAAATTTTACCGAAGTTATTGAAAGGTGAAAACATCGCCAATTTAATTACGATTTTAGGTGGAGTTGATATTGTACTTGGGGAGGTTGATGGCTAATGATTGAAACGCTCTTACAATCACCTTCAAGCTGGACGAATTTCTTCATTTTTTTCGGATTAGCGGTGCTTCTATTATTTGCAGTCCTTGGCTTCGTTACATATGGTATTTTGGCAGAACGGAAAGTGATGGGATTTATGCAAGGGCGGATTGGACCAAACCAAGTTGGGGGCCGATTCGGTTTACTGCAAACGGTAGCCGATGTTTTAAAATTATTACTGAAAGAAGATAGTATTCCGAAAGCGGCAGATAAACCGTTGTTTATATTAGCACCTGTTATTGCATTCGCACCGGCATTTATGGTGCTTGCAGTCATCCCGTTTACTGATAAATTTCAGTTCGCGGATATTGGTGTAGGCTTACTGTATTACATTGCAGTTTCGGGTATTACGACGATTGGTGTCGTAACCGGAGGATGGGCATCAAATAATAAATATTCCCTTTTAGGAGGGATGCGTGCGGCGGCGCAAATGATTTCTTATGAAATTCCGCTCGTAATGAGTGTAATTGGCGTCGTTTTGTTAGCTGGTAGCCTGAATTTAAATGAAATTGTAGCAGCGCAGGAGAATGTTTGGTACATTTTCGTGCAGCCAATCGGTTTCGTCGTCTTCTTAATCGCAGCGGTAGCCGAGTTAAATAGGACACCGTTTGATTTACCAGAAGCCGAGTCGGAACTTGTTTCTGGATATCATACGGAATACTCAGGATTTCGCTGGGCGTTTTTCATGCTTTCAGAGTACGTATATTTCTTCGGAATGGCATCTTTAATTACAGTGCTCTTTTTAGGTGGGTGGAATCCAGTTATGTTCCTTGGATTTATTCCAGGAGCTGTATGGTTTGCTTTGAAATTTAGCAGTGTAGTCTTTCTATTAATTTGGTTCCGCGTTACGTTCCCGCGTATAAGAGGTGACCAGTTAATGGAGTTTGGCTGGAAAGTATTATTGCCAATTGCACTTGCGAATATTTTCTTAACGGCATTGATTAAGGAGTTATTCTTCTAATCTATGAGGGGGGTGCCAGTAAGAGATGAAAGGACTATTTAAAGGATTAAAATATACATTAAGCAATTTGAGTAAGAAGAAGGTGACTTACGATTATCCGAATCAACCGTTGCCGTTGCCAGACCGCTTTCGAGGTATTCAAAAGTTTTATCCGGAAAAGTGCATTGTTTGTAACCAGTGCTCTAACATTTGTCCGACAGACTGTATTCAGTTAACAGGGAAAAAACATCCGGATCCTACGAAAAAAGGAAAAATTATCGACACGTACGATATTAATTTTGAAATTTGTATTCTTTGTGATTTATGTACAGAAGTTTGTCCGACAGAGGCGATTGTTATGACAAATAACTTTGAACTCGCGGAGTATTCACGTGATGATTTATTTAAAAATTTGCAGTGGCTTGATGAAAACGACGAAAACGTCAGGAAGGAGAATAAAGCATGAATGGCGAGTTTGTAGCATTCTTCATACTATCCTTGTCTGCAATTATCGGCGGCGTTCTTATGCTGAATTTAACGAAAGTCATGCATATGATGCTAGCTCTCGTTCTGACATTTCTTAGTATCGCAGGCTTGTACTTTCTTTTATCGGCCGAATTTATCGGAGTTGCACAAATTTTACTTTACTCGGGTGCGATCACAATTATTATGATCTTTGGCATTATGTTAACGCAACATAACGCAGAAAACGAATCGCGTCTTACTCTTCGAAAATGGATTATCTTCTTTGCGGTTGTAGCATTTGGGGCAGTTATGTATTTCACTGTTAACAATATTGATTTTGCAAATGAAAGCACACAAGGAAGTTTACTTCTCCATGAAAAAAACACACTTCAAATCGGTACACTTCTCTATTCGAAATATATTATTCCATTTGAGTTAACCTCAGTTATTTTACTTGTAGCACTTGTTGGCGCAATTATTCTTGCGAAGAAGGATGAGAAAGAGGAGGATTCCAATGAGTAGTGTTCCGGCTTCTGCATATTTAACGCTTGCGATTATTTTGTTTTGCATCGGTTTGTTTGGAGCTTTAACGAAGCGAAATACTGTGATTGTATTAGTTTGTATTGAATTAATGCTTAACGCAGCCAATTTAAATTTAGTAGCGTTTAGTAAATTAGGTTTGTTCCCAAATTTAACAGGGCAAATTTTCTCTCTGTTTACGATGGCTGTAGCGGCTGCGGAGGCGGCGGTAGGACTCGCCATTTTAATTGCTTTGTATCGTAATCGTACGACGGTTCATGTAGATGAAATGGATACGCTCAAAGGATAACATTGTGACCGAAAAGGGGGAAGGAAACAATGATCGATTATGCATGGCTCATACCGCTTTTCCCGCTTGTTTCGTTTTTTTTATTACTTATATTCGGGAAGAAAATTAGAGAAGGAAGCAGTGTACTTAGTATTTTCCTCGTCTTTCTCTCCTTTATATTTGCGGTACTTGTATTAATAGAACGGTTTTCGAAAGTAGGATTAAAGCATACGTGGGTATGGCTTAGAACGGGAGATATTGATATATCATTTGGCTTTGAAGTGACTGCATTAGGGGCTTTAATGCTGTTTATCGTTACACTTGTGAGTTTACTTGTACATGTGTATTCGAAAGGTTATATGAAAGGTGACGAAAGATTACCAACCTTTTATGCCTATTTAGGACTCTTTACATTTGCGATGCTCGGGCTCGTTATATCACCGAATTTATTACAGCTTTATATATTTTGGGAGTTAGTAGGCCTCGGTTCATTTTTACTCATCGGTTTTTATTTCTTTAAAGAAGAAGCGAAGGCTGCTGCGAAAAAGGCTTTTATTATGACTCGCATTGGAGATGTCGGTTTATTTATAGGGATGATCTTACTTTTTTGGCACGTGGGTAGTTTTGAATATGAAGCAATATTTAGGGCGATTCATACGGGTGATCTTACCCCTACGATGATTACAATAACGGCGATCTTAATTTTTATCGGGGCGATGGGGAAGTCAGGTCAGTTCCCGCTTCACACGTGGTTACCAGATGCAATGGAAGGGCCGACGCCTGTTTCGGCACTTATTCATGCGGCGACAATGGTCGCAGCTGGCGTATATTTAGTGGCGACGATGTTCCCGCTATTTTCAGCAAGTGCGGTGGCGATGCAGACGGTGGCAATTGTTGGAGCCTTCACTGCAATCTTTGCGGCTTCTATCGGTCTTGTGCAAACGGATATAAAGAGAGTGCTTGCTTATTCTACAGTTAGCCAGCTCGGGTATATGATGCTTGCGTTAGGATCTGCTGGTTATGTAGCTGGTGTTTTCCATTTAACGACACACGCCTTTTTTAAAGCGCTACTATTTTTGGCTGCAGGAAGTGTTATTCATGCAGTGCATACGCAAAACATTAATAAAATGGGCGGTTTACAGAAGAAGATGAAAGTAACGGGTGCACTATTTTTAATCGGTACGCTTGCAATTAGTGGTGTGCCACTCCTTTCCGGTTTCTTTAGTAAAGATGAAATTTTAGCGGCGGCTTGGATGAACGGCAATTACGTTTTATTCATATTAGCAGTAATTGCAGCATTCTTAACAGCATTCTACATGTTCCGGCTATACTTCCTTGTCTTTACTGGGGAAGCGAAGACGAAGGAAGACGTGCAGGAATCTCCCCGCATTATGACGTATCCGATGATCGTCCTCGGCGTCCTCGCGGTAGTGGCGGGTTATATGAATACACCATGGTTTGGGACGTTTCTCGGGGATTGGCTTACGAAAGATGTAGCATTTAAAGCGCGAGAGGTACACGGGCCAGTTTGGATTATGATTGTAGCGACGCTCGTTTCATTTGCAGGGATTGCTCTGGCATATTTCATATATGGTAAGAAATCTATTTCTAGAGATTGGGCTGGTGGCGAGGGAACACCTCTTTATAACCTTTTGAAAGAAAAATATTATGTGGATGAACTATACAATATGACAGTGCTCCCTATTACGAAGGGAATCGCTCATGTGCTTCGCTTATTTGAGGTGTATGTAGTCGAAGGAATTGCTGTTTTAATAGGGAGTCTAGTTAAAGGGATAAGCGGACTCGGTTCTAGACTCCAAAACGGAAATGTACAAGTGTACGGTACTGTAACAGCTGTTTCGCTTGCAGTACTCGTCATTATTTTGCTCTATACGGGAGGGGATTTACGATGAATGATTTGTTATTAACGTTCTTCATTTTTTCCCCGCTTTTAGGAATTCTCTTACTTGTATTAACACCGAAAAAAGAATCGCGTACAGTGCGAGCGCTCGGTTTGTTTGGGACGGCGCTTCCATTTGGAATCGCTATCGTCCTCGCTTGTACATATGCTTCTGGAAAGAGTTTGTCGCTATTCGATGAAAAAGTGAAATGGATTAAATTTGGGGATTTTGCAGCGGTGGATAAAAGATGGTTTTCCATTTATTACGAGCTTGGTATTGATGGTTTATCGCTCGTTATGATGGTGCTGACGGCCCTTCTAGCGATACTTGCAGCAATTGCGGCATTTACTATTAAAAGGAACTTAAAAGCCTTTTATATGCTGCTACTCATGCTAGAAATAGGGATGCTCGGCGTATTCGCTGCTCAAAATTTAATGTTGTTCTTTATCTTCTTTGAAATTACATTGCCGCCAATGTTTTTATTAATTGGGAAGTGGGGGAAATTGTCGAGTGAAAAGGCTGCTTATAGTTATTTAATATATAACGGTATCGGCTCCGCTATTTTACTCATCGTTTTCTCGGTTTTATTTGCAAAAACAGGTACAACAAATATTACAGAGCTTAAAGAAATATTAACGAGTGTAGGTGCTGGGGGAGGAATCGCCGTCTCAAGTAGCTTACAGTTCGGTTTATTTCTTGCCATAATGATCGCTTTTGCGATTAAACTACCCGTTTTCCCGTTACATCGCTGGATGGTTAATGTGCATATTGAAGCGCATCCAGCTGTAGTTATGCTTCATGCGGGCGTTTTACTGAAGATTGGAGCATACGGTATGATTCGTTTCGGAAAAGGGCTATTCCCGGAATACTTTCGCGAGTTTGCAACGCTCATTGCGATTTTAGGAGTTATTAATTTATTGTACGGAGCCTTCTTAGCGCTCATCCAAACGGACTTTCGGAAGGTGCTTGCTTACTCTAGTATCTCGCATATGGGCATTGTATTAATGGGCCTTGCGGCGTTAAATGCACCAGGTACACAAGGGGCGCTATTCCAAGTTGTCTCGCACGGTTTAATTGCGGCCTTACTCTTCTTCTTACTTGGCGTTATAGAACAACGTTTTGGAACGTCGGATATTACAGCGCTTGGCGGACTCGCAAAAAGTGTCCCGGTACTTAGCGGATTCTTCTTAGCAGGAGGAATGGCATCGCTTGGATTACCAGGAATGTCTGGATTTGTTAGCGAGTTTCTTGCCTTTCTCGGTTTATTCCAAGGGGAGCCAGTCATTGCGGCAGTCGGCGTACTCGGCATCATTTTAACCGCTGTATACGTATTGAGAGCGACACTTCAAGTAACATTTGGTAAGAAAGAGTGGGGAGTGAAAGCTGATATACACGGATGGGAGTATGTCCCTATATTGCTACTGATCTTCTGCATTATTGCAATTGGAGTAATGCCAGAAATACTAGGGGATCCGCTTCAAAATACATTGAAAACATTGGGGGTGAAGTAGGATGGATATGAATACGTTACTTAGCTTATCATGGCATCTCATGGTGCCAGAATTCATTATTCTCGGAGCTGCCATCCTTCTTTCCATATGTGACTTGTTTTTTAAGTTGAACCATAGATATGTAGCGCTTAGTGCAATCGCAGCCGTCATATTAGCAATCGTGTCGTTAGTTACGCTATACGGCGAACCAACAGGAGATATTTTAAACGGATCGTTTGTGTTAGATGGGTTTTCAAAAGGGTTCAAAACGTTGTTATTAGGCGGAGCAGCCCTTATCTTATGCACCGCAATGAGCGATGATAAGAAGAATCCAATTGAAGATAAGGGAGAATATTATTACTTATTTTTAATGGCCCTCCTTGGGGCTATGTTTATGGCTTCTAGCGTCGACTTCATTACACTTTTCGTCGGTTTAGAATTGCTTTCACTTTCTTCATATATTTTAGTAGGAATACGAAAAAAGAACCGTACATCAAATGAGGCGGCCATGAAATATGTCATTAATGGAGGAATTGGAACTGCAATTACGCTCTTTGGAATGAGTTATTTGTACGGTATTACAGGATCGACTAATATCGTGGATATGCAAAAAGTATTCGCAGGGGAGCTTGCTGGTGGTATTCAGTTATTGTTAGCTCTCGCATTTCTACTATTACTCGTTGGACTCTCGTTTAAAATTGCGACGGTGCCGTTTCATATGTGGGCACCAGATGTGTATGAGGGAGCGGCTACGCCTGTTACTGCTTTTCTTGGAACGATTTCTAAAATTGCTGGGTTCTTACTCATTATTCGTCTGTTTCTCATGGTTTTTGCAAGTGTCTCGGTGCAAGGAGACATGCAATCCTTATACGGACGTATGAGCATATACATTGCCGTGCTAGCGAGTATTACGATGATTATTGGGAATGTAGTAGCGTTAAAGCAATATAACGTAAAACGCCTATTTGCCTATTCGGGAATCGCACATGCGGGGTATTTACTCGTTCCGCTTGTAGCATTATCACCATTTACGATGGATAGCATGTGGTTTTACATGCTTGCGTATATGCTTATGAATATAGGCGCGTTTGCAATTATCCACGGCTTAATCTTACAAAGCGACAAAGAAAACATTACCATTTTCACCGGATTATATAGAAGGTCGCCATTTACAGCGATAGTGATGACGATTTTTATTTTATCGTTGGCCGGAATACCAGGAACAGCTGGTTTCATCGGGAAAATTAACATCTTTTTAGGTGCACTGCATGTAGAGCCAGCTCATTACGTACTAGCTTCTATTATGATGGGGACGACAGTCATTTCATTCGTATATTATTTCCGTATTCTACAGCAAATGTTTTTCCGGACGGGAGAAGTGGAAGAGAAAATTCATTTGCCATTCAATATAAAGGTTGTTATGAGCCTTTGTGCAATTTCAATTGTAATACTAGGGATTATGCCGATGATCGGATACAATTTCTTTTATGAATATTTTCCATTAATGAAGGATTTCTTCTTCCTAGGGAACGTGGTACAATAGTGAAAATAAAAGGTGTGGAGTTGTTACTCTGCGCTTTTTATTTTGTGTGAACTACAATTGAAAATGCATGTAGGTATACGTTTTTTGAGGACAAATTACGATGTGAAATGTAAGATACTTATTTGTATTTGAAAAAGTGTGGCTTCTACTTATTATGGTATCGTTTTTAGAGTATTTTGTAAGTAGTAGCTGGGTAAAAAGGGGTCGATTTTTTGGCACATCTTTTAGGGCAACAAGCACTGATTGCCATCGTTTCGCATTTATTGTTTATTACCATTACGTGGTGGGCCTTACAAGGGATTCACATTGAGCGTTTAATGAAGCCTGGAAAGGTGATGCAGACGCGAGTATTACTCATCCTAATTACAATTGCAATTGGGACATCTGTAAGTAACTTTTTCCTTGATTATTTAGGCTATTCAAAGAGTTTAACGTATTTAGTAAAGTAAGTGTATAGAACCTCATATCTCCGTTAACAATGGGGATAGGAGGGGATGAAATTGAAGCTTAAAGCCATTCTTATTGTTGTGATAAGTGTTGTTTTATTTTTGGTTGGATATAGAGAAATGAAACCGATCAGCGATGAACAGAAAATGGAGAGTATGATTGCAACTTTAGAGAAAAATGATGCTAAAGTAGAGAAGTGGTCATGGTTAGCGCGAGAAACAAAAACAATTTCTAATATACATACGTTTCAAAAGTTGTTAAACGATGTGAAGGACAAGGCGAATATTCAAAAGTGGGAATTAGAACAATCTCCAGATGGATATAAAGCTACATCCTATAAAAAGTTTTCTTCTTATGAAGAACGAGTAGTAGTAACATGGAGTAAGGAAAATACTAAAGAAAACACTTTCATTATTTTTGAAGTAAGCGGGGCGAAATGGGACCCTAAGTACATTCAGAAAACAAATAAAATTTTTAGTGAAAAACCTATAATTTACACTTGTGTTCAAGGTGTACTGAATGATAAGATTGAAGGTGTTTTGCAAAATAAAACCAATCAGGTTTTGAAAGATCTTTCAGCAAGAGCGATCGAACAGATAGAAGAAAGAGCATTTGTGTCAGTCTCCGCATACAATAAAAAGTGGGATGACGCTCTTTCAACAAATAGAGAGAAAATAAATGTGCAAATAGCAATACGTTCTACAGACAACAAAGATACAATTGTGGTTGGCACACCGATCATAACTTCTGAGTATTGAGTGAATAGATACTGAAAAAAGGACACGGAGGGGAATAATTTGGAAAAGATCATCGTCCGTGGCGGAAAGCGGTTAAACGGCACAGTGCGTGTTGAGGGCGCAAAAAATGCTGTATTACCTATAATCGCTGCAGCCCTATTAGCGAGTGATGGAAAGAATGTACTATCTGAAGTACCAGTTTTGTCTGATGTATACACAATTAATGAGGTATTACGTCATTTAAATGCTGAAGTCGTATTTGAAAATAACCAAGTAACAATCGATGCTTCTAAAGAACTAAACATCGAAGCACCATTTGAATATGTACGTAAAATGCGTGCATCTGTTCAAGTAATGGGACCATTACTTGCGCGTAACGGTCGTGCTCGTATTGCACTTCCTGGTGGATGTGCAATTGGTTCACGTCCAATTGACCAACATTTAAAAGGCTTCGAAGCAATGGGAGCAAAAGTACAGGTTGGTAATGGCTTTGTTGAGGCATACGTTGAGGGAGAACTAAAAGGAGCTAAAATTTATTTAGACTTCCCAAGCGTGGGCGCGACAGAAAACATTATGTCTGCAGCTACATTAGCAAAAGGGACAACAATCCTTGAAAACGCAGCGAAAGAACCAGAAATCGTTGACTTAGCTAACTTCTTAAATGCGATGGGAGCGAAAGTACGCGGAGCTGGAACTGGAACGATTCGTATCGAAGGCGTTGATAAATTATATGGTGGAAACCACTCTATTATTCCTGACCGTATTGAAGCAGGAACATTCATGGTTGCAGCGGCAATTACTGGTGGAGACATCTTAATTGAAAATGCTGTACCTGAACATTTACGCTCAATTACAGCGAAAATGGAAGAAATGGGTGTTAAAGTTATTGAGGAAAATGAAGGTGTACGTGTTATCGGCCCGGATAAGTTAAAAGCGGTTGATATTAAAACTATGCCTCATCCAGGTTTCCCAACAGACATGCAATCACAAATGATGGCATTATTACTACAAGCTGATGGAACAAGTATGATTACAGAAACGGTATTCGAAAACCGCTTTATGCACGTTGAAGAATTCCGTCGTATGAATGCTGATATTAAAATCGAAGGTCGTTCTGTTATTATGAACGGTCCAAACAGCTTACAAGGTGCTGAAGTAGGCGCAACTGATTTACGTGCTGCTGCTGCATTAATCTTAGCTGGTTTAGTATCTGAAGGTTACACTCGTGTAACTGAATTAAAGCATCTTGACCGTGGTTATGTAGATTTCCATAAGAAATTAGCTGCATTAGGTGCAACTATTGAACGTGTAAACGAAAAAGTAGAAGAAGTGAAAGAACAAGAAGTTTCTGATCTTCACGCTTAATTGAAATAGTCTCTACGTCTTTTGACGTAGGGGCTATTTTTTTTTGGGTTATTACTGTTATAGTCAATAAATTCTATACTTATGCACGTACCAGTAAAAATATTTAGAAAATTTTCGTTTTAGCTGGTTCCCCTAAGTATGTTCTAAAAGAAAGAGTTGTTCCATAAGAATGAATGGAGTAAAGCTTTTTCATATTGGGGGAAATAAGATGAAATTTTCAAAGCCGCTTTTCATCACAGTAGCGCTTCTCATAGCGCTCGTTATCATTGTACCTGCTGCTCTTGTTATTCCATTTGCGAAAGCAAAGGTAGGGGAAGAAGCAGCTTCTAAAACTCCTCCAGCGATAGAAAGTATACCAGCTCCAGGGAAAGTGGATACAGCGGTGCAAGTTGCTGTATATCGTGAGAAACAGAAAAAGGTAGATACATTACCTATGGAGGAGTATGTGACCGGTGTAGTAGCTTCTGAGATGAATGCCAGTTTTGAAATAGAGGCGCTAAAGGCGCAGGCATTAGCAGCGAGAACATTTGTGGTGCAGCGTATGCTAAGCGGAGGAAAGAAAAACAATGCGGACGTGACCGATACGGTGAAAGATCAAGTGTACAAAAGTAAAGAGGAATTGAAGAAACAATGGGGTAATAACTACGAAAATAATTTGAAGAAAATCGAAGAAGCCGTTTCAAAAACCGCAGGACAAGTTTTAACGTATGATGGAAAACCGATCTCAGCATCCTTCTTCTCAACGAGTAATGGCCGGACAGAAAATGCGGCTGATTACTGGGGAAATGATTATCCGTACTTAAAGAGCGTAGATAGTCCGTGGGATCAAGCCTCTCCGAAATTTACGAGCGAGCAAACCTTTACAGTAGCTGACTTCCAAAAACGTCTCGGTGTGAAAGTGCTAGCAGATGGGAAAGTTGGTGATATTAAAGGGCGTACAGAAGGAAAACGTGTAAAAGACGTAGCGTTTCAAGGGAAAACATTAACCGGAAGAGATGTACGTGACAAATTAGATTTACGCTCTTCTGACTTCACGTGGAAACAAGATGGAGATAAAATCATTGTTACGACGAAAGGCTTCGGCCACGGCGTTGGCATGAGCCAATACGGAGCAAATGGCATGGCAGCGGAAGGTAAGAAATATACAGATATCGTTGCTCATTATTATAAGGGTGTCGAAATAAAGTCGATGAATGATTATGAAGGAAAGTTAATGGTGAAGAAGTAAGGTGTAGAATAGACCGTCCCAAGAGGTATGTTGGGACGGTCTTCTTTTGTTAGTAGATAGGTTATCCTTGTCGAATCGTTGATATATTAAAAAAATCATCAATGCCCAGCGATGATAGAACTCTGTTTAAGGGGCCCATGGATCGCTGGAAGCTATTATAAGGATGAGCGTACAGAATAATCAATGAAAGTTGGCTGGCTCCATACAGGAGACATCGTCACGGTTGATTCAGAAGGATGTATTAAGATCGCTGATCGTACGAAGGACTTAATTAAAAGTGGAGGCGAATGGATTTCTTCTGTAGATTTAGAAAATGCTTTAATGTTGCACGATAAAGTGTTAGAAGCATCTGTTGTAACGGTGCCGCATGAAAAGTGGCAAGAACGTCCCGTTGCTTGCGTTGTATTAAAAGAGGGACAAGTAGGCGAAAGAGAAGAGTTGTATGCTTTATTAGAAGCAGAATTCCCGAAATGGTGGATGCCAGATGCTATTTTATTTGTAAATGAAATTCCGAAAACATCTGTAGGGAGATTCTTAAAGAGAGCGTTGCGTGATCAGCTCAAGACGTATATGGTAGAGAAAAATTAGAGAAGGAGGCTATCCTTTCATTTGGATAGCCTTCTTTTTATGGCGCTTCATAAAATATCTAAATTTTCCATTAATTGTTTGGTATAATAGGATAAAAAGTATTTGGGGGAGACAGAATGGCGTTATTGGAGTTGAAACAGTTAGGCAAGACGAACCAGTTACCGGTAGTTGAACTGAAGGTTGAGAAGGGACAATGTGTTGTTTTGCAATGTAATAACCATACAGCGAAAATATTGCACCGCATTATTATTGGTGAGGAAGAAGCTTCAACTGGCAACGTGCTATTTGAGGGAGAATCGATTGGAAAGAAAAATTATTACCGCATCGGTTTTTGTTTTTTGAAAGATGAAGCATACGACCGTTTGAAGGTAAAGGAATACTTTAAGTTCTTAATAGGGCTGTATGGATCAAATATGAGCACGGAAGAAGTCGTACAACATGTCGGTCTCTTAGATAAGTTAAACGTTAAAATAGAAAAACTATCATTTTCAGAGAAACGTCGCCTTCATATCGGGCGAGTGATGATTCATAATCCGGATTTAGTTATTTTGGAAGAGCCAGAGCAAAATGTAGATACAGAGAGCACAATTATTATTCGAAAATCAATTATGGCAATGAAAGAGCAAGGAAAAGCGATTTTTATTACGTCATCCTTTCTATCGGACGCCCTTTCGTTAACAGAGGATGTATACATTTTAAATAACGATGGTGTGAAGAAAATAGAAATTGAACAAGAAGAAGTTGAAGAGGTTGATGGAGAAAAAGTTGTTCAAATGATTCCGCAGATGAAACTTGAAAGAATTCCAGCGAAAGTGAACGATAAAATCATTTTACTTGATCCGATGGAAATTCATTTCATTGAAACGCAAAACGGAGTGACACATATTCATGTGCGCGAAGGTGATTTCGTATGTGCATTAACATTAAGTGAACTAGAAGCGAGATTAACAGGATTCGGGTTCTTTAGATGTCATCGCTCGTACCTTGTGAATTTACAAAGAGTACGAGAAGTGATTACGTGGACTCGTAATAGTTTTAGTTTAATTTTGGATGATGAAAGAAAAAGTTCAATTCCACTTTCGAAAGGACGAATGGATGAATTAAAAGGTGTGATTGGGCTATAAAAATTGCTCCAATAAGCTCAAAATACGATTCATTCACCGGTGAAAATACTCCTTTTACCGGTATTTTACTGCGCCTACTCTTTGTTTTTCATATGATTGAGTCAAGAAAAGCGAAACAAACAAACGAAAAGCGCTAAAGCGACTTTCATCTATAAAAGAAAAAACAAAGGGGATGACGAGATGACATTGGCAATTGAAATGAAAGATGTAATGAAAAGTTTCAACGAAAAAACAGCACTCCGAAATGTAAATATTGAAGTGAAGCAAGGAGAAATTTTTGGATTCCTCGGACCGAGTGGATCTGGAAAAACGACAACAGTAAAGATTTTAACTTCTCAATTACTTCATAGTGTTGGAACGGTAAGAGTATTAGGGAAAGATATTACGGGGCCAAGCAGCATCGATTACAAACGAATTGGTATTTTAACAGACAATAGCGGTTTATATGAGAGACTTAGCATTTATGATAACTTACTATTATTTTGTGACTTATACGATTGTAAAAAAGAACGAATCGATGAAGTACTAGCACAAGTGAATCTATTAGATGATAAAAAAACATTAGTAAAGAAACTATCAAAAGGAATGAAGCAGCGCGTCACATTAGCTAGAGCGATTCTTCATAAACCGGATATCCTCTTCTTAGACGAACCAACATCTGCACTCGATCCAGTTAACGTACAAAACATTCATAAAGTCTTAAAAGATTTAAATAAAGAAGGAACGACAATTTTCTTAACGACGCACAACATGGAAGAAGCAGAGACTCTTTGTAACCGCATTGCCTTTCTATGCGGTGGAGAAATTGTAGCGCTTGATACACCGGAGAACCTTCGCTTGCAATACGCGAAAGATCAAATACAAGTCGTATTAAAAGATAAGCAAAAAGAAGTCGTACAAAAAGATGAATTAGGTGCAAAACGTATTTCAGAATGGATGAAAAAAGGCGAATTGCTATCGATTCACTCACATGAACCAACGCTAGGCGATATCTTTATTGAAGTTACTGGGAGGGGATTATAATGACATTTTCAATGAGACGTGTATCAGCTATTTTTAGAAAAGAAGTACAGGACTTTAAGACAAATTCACAAGTTTTGTTAATGGCATCTTTACCAATTATATTTGCATTTATATTTAGCCGATTTGGAGAAGGACAGGCAGGAGTTGGCATTATTACTTTAATGTCCTTTCTATTTGTAGCAGGATTTGTTCAATCAATGGTAATTGCAGAAGAGAAAGAAAAACATACGTTACGTGTGTTAATGCTATCACCGGCTTCTTCTGTTGAAGTTCTTCTTGGTAAAAGTATATTAACAGCATGTTTAACGTTAGGTATTTCCATTGTAAACTTATTCATTCTAGATCAATTAAGTGGAAATCTCTTATTGCTAGCATTTATTTTCTTATGTGGAACAATTCTATTCATTTTAATTGGAACAGTGATTGGATTATTAGCTGAGTCTGTCCCACAAACATCACTAATTGGAATGCCAATATTAATGACGATGTATTTAGCTGTACAATTTGAGCCAATGGTTGAAAATAAAGTAATTAAGACGATGATTAGTTATCTTCCAACATCTCATCTTGAAAAAGCGATTAAAAGCTTAGTGGAGGGTGCTGGGTTTAGTAGTATTAGTGGGCATATGCTAAATGTTGGAGTGTGGCTCGTTATTTCACTTATTGCATGTTTAATCGTATATAAAAAGAAACAATTAGACTAAAAACTGAGCCGAAAGTGCTCAGTTTTTTCTTTTTTCTATCATTTCCTCGGAAATTTTACAATTCTTATACATATTTTTACAGATTTTGTCGAAAAGTAATTAGTTATAGGTTGTATAGGATACGTGAATATTGTTCAAAATGATTGCTGAGGTGATGATGGAATGCGAGGAAGAAATAATAAAAAGTCGCAAAAGGTAGTACATTTATTTCAAAAAAGATGGGTGTTTCCGGCACTATACATTGCATGTGCAGCGGTAATTTTAATGGTTGCGCTATGGTTCCAAGGAGCTAATCCGAAGAAGACTCCGAACCAAGATCAAGCAACACCGTATACACAATCGGAAGATCCAGCAGTACCAGTAACGAAATCTTCAGAAGTAGTGAAAATGCCAGCAGCCGCGAGTGTGGAAGTAGTCGTACAGAAGAAGTTCTATGAAGATGCAGCAACTGAGGCGGAACAAGAAAAAGCACTTGTCTTTTATAACAACACATATTCCCCAAATAAAGGAATCGACATTGCTGCGAAGAATGGAAAAGAGTTCAATGTAGCTGCTGCTTTAAGTGGTACAGTAACGAAAGCTGAAAAAGATTCACTTCTTGGTTATGTTGTAACAGTTGATAGTGGAAATGGTGTAGCAGTTTCTTATCAAAGCTTAGGCAGTGTGAAAGTAGAAAAAGGTGCACGAGTTGCACAAGGTGAAGTATTAGGAAAATCCGGTCTAAGTGCAATGAATAAAGAAGCAGGTTCTCACGTTCACTTTGAAGTACGTAAAGACAATGTGGCTGTGAACCCTGAACGCTACTTAAATAAATCAGTAGCCGAAATTAAAGCTGATGCAGGTGCTGCAAAAGCAACGAATGCTTCTGGTAAAAAAGCTGATGACAAATCTCAAAAAGAAGAAAAGTCAACAAGCACGAAACCAGAAAATAAAACAGAAGACAAGTCTCAAAAAGAAGAAAAATCAACAAGCGGTTCGACTAGTGACAAAAAAGAAGAACCGAAGAAAGAAGAAAAATCAACAAATGGTTCTACAGAATCATCTAACAGTTCTTCTTCACAAGAATAAAAAAGTGGAAAAATCAGTTCTCGCTAGGAGAGCTGATTTTTTTACTTTCACCCCGCATTAACGGGCAGTAAGACCCCTACTTCAAATTTCAGTGAAAGCTAAGCAGTTAGGCCTGGGGTCAACTGCCCGTAAAAGCCCGATTGGTTCAACTAAGAATCAGTGGGAAATGGCGCCCACTGATTAAAGTTTCACTTTATATAAAAATACTCAATTTCGAGAAAAAAGTTGCAATAACAAGGAAAAATGACGAGATTCTCGAATATATATTACAAAAGGGAGGGGATACTGTGTCATTTTTGTTTGTTCTGTCGACTGCTATTATTTTATTGTTTGTTTTATTCACCTTATATTATTATATTGCTGGTAAGAAAGAGGTTCCCCACCATCAGTTATTAGAAGAAGATTTGGAACGAGAAGAATGACGCCTTATATATAAGGTGTCATTTTTTTTCGCCAAAATAGTCACTGTTAACGTATTTCTCACAAAAAAATGTAATTTTTCTTAACTTAGTCCGCAAAAATAGTGAACATGTAGCATATATCAGTAGTGCGGGCAATACAATGGTATAAACCAAAGCAAAGAGAGTGTTTGAGGTGAGAAATCGTGAATCATTTCATTATAAATCCAAGAATGTTTAACGCTTACAAACAGCACTCACACTTACTTCTTAGTCATATGCAGCGAGGCTCATTTCACCCTTCTCACATCCAATTTAGGGAGGCGAGTGGTGTGCACGATTACATCAAAGAGAGAACTATCAAGATTGGTAAGTATATCGTGGAGACAAGAAAGACAGTGCGTGTCATTGCAAAGGAATTTGGGGTATCAAAGAGTACAGTCCATAAAGATTTAACGGAACGTCTACCAGAAATTAATCCAGAGCTCGCAAATGAAGTGAAAGAAATTCTTGATTATCATAAGTCTATTCGTCATTTAAGAGGCGGAGAAGCAACAAAGCAAAAGTATAGAAAAGAAGATGTAGAAAAGCCGGTCCGTCAATAAATATGCGATCGCAAACATTCCGTGTCGATTCGGTAATATTTTTCAGAAGAATTCTTTTTGCGAATATTACGTTTCTGTTAAATTTATGATAAAATCAGAAATTAGGTGTAAAAGAATTCGGGTGTAACCTGATTTTGAATATCGAGGAGGAAAAAACGGGAATGTTTGCGCGAGATATCGGAATTGACCTAGGTACGGCTAACGTATTAATCCATGTTAAAGGTAAGGGTATTGTATTAAATGAGCCATCTGTTGTTGCAATTGATCGTAACACAGGTAAAGTATTAGCAGTAGGTGAAGAAGCAAGAAGTATGGTGGGACGTACGCCTGGTAATATTGTAGCAATTCGTCCACTTAAAGATGGTGTAATCGCAGATTTCGAAATTACAGAAGCAATGTTAAAGTATTTCATTAACAAATTGGACGTAAAGAGCTTCTTTTCAAAACCTCGCATTTTAATTTGTTGTCCAACAAATATCACATCAGTAGAACAAAAAGCAATTCGTGAGGCTGCTGAACGTTCAGGTGGTAAAACAGTATTTTTAGAAGAAGAACCAAAAGTAGCCGCAGTTGGTGCTGGTATGGAAATCTTCCAACCAAGCGGTAACATGGTTGTTGATATTGGTGGAGGTACAACAGATATCGCTGTACTATCTATGGGTGATATTGTTACCTCTTCCTCTATCAAAATGGCTGGCGATAAGTTTGATATGGAGATCTTAAACTACGTTAAACGTAAGTATAAGCTGTTAATTGGAGAACGTACTTCAGAAAATATTAAAATTAAAGTTGGTACAGTATTCCCAGGTGCACGTAGCGAAGAGCTTGAAATTCGCGGACGTGACATGGTAACAGGCTTACCACGTACAATTACAGTATGTTCTGAAGAAATTACAGAAGCACTAAAAGAAGACGCGGCTATCATTGTACAAGCTGCAAAAGGCGTATTAGAGCGCACACCACCAGAACTATCTGCGGACATCATCGACCGCGGTGTTATTCTAACGGGCGGTGGAGCTTTACTACACGGTATCGACATGCTTCTAGCAGAAGAACTAAAAGTACCAGTATTAATTGCTGAAAACCCAATGCACTGCGTTGCGGTTGGTACAGGTATTATGTTAGAGAATATTGATAAATTACCAAAGCGTGCTTTACGGTAAAGTGAAATTTTAATAAGTGGGGGCATCCCCCGCTTATTATTAGCTCGCAAAAGGCGTGGAAGATGAGAAGAACTACGGTTAACACCTTAGTTCTTTTTTGTTTTTGTATTCTTTTATTTTTTTATTTCATTTTGATTTATTGAGAAAATAGAAGAAAAATAAAGAAAAATGAAGAAAACAGGTAAAATATTCATATATATGGTTAAATTTAATATTTCCTTATTTGAAAACGTTTATAATATAATGAGTCGAATACGACATTAAGGCAAATAATGTTTCAATACATATTGCCTTTCCCTAATCTGGGCATACACTCTTTTCTACCTCCGTGTCAGTTGCAAGTATATGCAGCTATTGTAATGGAATAGAGTGTGTGCATTTTTTTTATAAATAGGAAGTGAAATTGCACTTTATAATGACAAACAATAAACAAAATGGGATAATAAACAATATGTCCAAGTGGTAAGACCAATATTACAAAAGGGGCGATTGTTACATGCTAAATATAGAACAAATTAAAGAAATCATTCCTCACCGTTATCCATTTCTACTTGTTGATAAAATATTAGAAGTAGATGAAGGAAAACGAGCGGTTGGAATTAAAAATGTATCCGCAAACGAAGAATTCTTTAACGGACACTTCCCTGACTATGCAGTTATGCCTGGTGTACTTATTGTAGAAGCATTGGCACAAGTTGGAGCAGTTGCGGTATTAAAGAAAGAAGAAAACCGCGGAAGACTTGCTTTCTTCGCAGGTATCGACAATTGTCGTTTCAAAAAACAAGTACGTCCAGGTGATCAACTTCGTCTAGAAGTAGAAATGACACGTGTACGTGGTCCAATCGGAAAAGGAAAAGCAATCGCAACAGTAGATGGTGAAGTTGCATGTGAAGCTGAAATTACATTTGCGATTGGTGATAAAAAAGAATAGATGTGAATTAAAAAAATTCTTCTGCAATAGGCGGAAGAATTTTTTTAATTTATGTATTTTTTGTTCGAAATATTAAAATGCAGATTAATCAGAATTTTTATTGTAAATGAATGGAAGTTCATATATAATGACGCTATAAATATCTTGAAATTAAGATAAATGATAGCGCGATAAAAATAGAGACGCGGTTGTCACATTATGAATGTTATGAGATAGGACAAAGCTTATGATGATTGGTTATGATGAATTGTAGAGGAAAGTGATGGGTAATTTTAACAGTATCAGTAAATGAAAAATGGGCGTAGCATATCGGACATAGAGAGATAAAGGGGAAAGTGTCGCATTTTGAAAAGAGGAGATCATACCATGTTCGGGAGAAAAAAAAGAAAACCATTACGACAATTAATTACACATAAAGAGCCTAAATCACGTGTTGCAGAACAATACCGTAACATTCGTACAAATATTGAATTTACATCTGTAGATAATCATGTTCGTTCTATTATTGTTACTTCGGCAAATCCAGGCGAGGGAAAAACAACGACAATTGCAAACTTAGCAGTTGTTTTTGGACAACAAGGAAAGAAAGTTTTAGTAATCGGAGCTGACTTGCGTAAGCCGACGATTCAAAACTTATTTGCCATCCACAGTTCAAATGGATTAACGAATCTATTATCAGGACAAGCAAAATTGATGCAATGCATTCAAAAAACAGATATAGAGAATGTATACTTAATGGCGTCAGGTCCAATCCCGCCAAACCCAGCTGAACTATTAGGTAGCCAGGGAATGGACGAGCTATTACTAGAAGCATATAACATGTTTGATATTATTTTAATCGACACACCACCCGTTCTTGCGGTTACCGATGCACAACTACTTGCGAACAAATGCGATGGAATCGTACTTGTCGTACGTAGTGAAAAAACAGAAAAAGATAAAATTGTAAAAGCGAAGCAAATATTAGACAAAGCGTCCGGTAAATTACTTGGTGTCGTTTTAAATGATAAAAGAGAAGAAAAGGAACAATATGGATATTATTAGAAAATAATGTATAGAATAATAAACTTTAAAGCTGATAAATAATTTTATCGGCTTTTTGAATTTTTATAAAATCACTTATTGATTTATATAAAAATCATGATATAATGGAAATTTTGGAAATTTGATGGAATGTGTTGTCATATTTAAGATTATTTTGTAAGATTATATATGTTTTTAAATAACAATCGTACATAGATATTACTAAAATAAAAAAATGTAAGATTTATATGTTATAATTTTTCTTATGTGCAAATTTTAGAAAGTTGGAGGAACTTATGGAAGAAACAATTAGTTTGAAAGAGTTATTTCATATTTTAAAAAAACGTTTAGCAATGATCCTCGTAATTGCCTTTGGTGCAGCTATTGTAAGTGCTATCATTAGCTTCTTCTTCATGACACCGATTTATCAATCTTCGACACAAATTCTTGTTAATCAGAAGAAGCAAGAAGGGGCAATGTTTCAAGCTGGAGAGGTTCAAACGAATATTCAATTGACGAATACATATAAAATTATTATGAAAAGCCCTGTCATTTTGGACCAAGTCAATGAAAAGTTAAACTTAAATATGTCAGCGCAGGCTTTAGCAAACCAAATCAATGTTACAAATGAAAAAGACTCACAAGTGATAGCTGTAACGGTGGAGGATAAAAATCCAAAAGTAGCTCGTAATATTGCAAATACGATAGCTGAAGTTTTTAAAGGCGAAGTCGCAAAAATTATGAATGTGGATAACGTAACGGTACTATCAAAGGCTGAAGTTGTCGAAAATCAGTCACCAATTAAACCTCGCCCGATGTCGAATGTAGTGATTGCTTTTGTGGTAGGTTTAATGATTTCAGTTTGTTTGGCATTCTTGCTAGAATATTTAGATAACACTTTGAAAAAAGAAGAAGACATAGAGGATTTATTAGGTTTACCAGTACTAGGTATTGTAGCTCGTATGGATGAAGAAACAACGAACGTGAAATCACATGCTCCATCATCAAGAAAAGTGAGGGGACAAACAATTGGCTCTTAATTTATTTAAAAAGAAAAAAAATCATCGTCAACGTCGTCAATTAATTGCTCATCAACAACCGAAAGCACCTATTTCAGAACAATATCGTAATATTCGAACGAATATCGAATTTGCAGCTGTTGATACGAATTTACATTCGTTAATGGTAACGTCTGCGAACCCAAGTGAAGGGAAAACAACAACAACAGCGAATATGGCTGTTGTGTTCGCCCAACAAGGAAAGAAAGTACTATTAATTGATGCAGATATGCGTAAACCAGCGATGCATCAAATGTTTCAAGTAGATAATATTTTCGGATTGACGAACGTATTAACACATAGTGAACGTTTAGAAAAATGTGTACAAACAACATCAGTTGATAATTTACACTTTTTAGCTTGTGGTCCAATCCCGCCAAATCCAGCGGAATTGTTAGGTTCAAAGTCAATGCAAGAGCTTCTTGCACAAGCATACAGTATGTACGATTTAGTTATTTTCGATTTACCACCAATTTTAGCTGTTACCGATGCGCAAATTATGGCAAATGTATGTGATGCTTCTATTCTTGTTGTTCGTAGTGAATCGACAGAGAAAGAAACAGCAGTAAAAGCAAAAGGGTTGTTAGAATCAGCTAAAGGTAAACTGTTAGGCGTCATTTTAAACGATCGTGAACGTGAACAAGGTCTATATTATTATTATGGCGCAAACTAATAAAGAGAGTGAGATATGAATAGAACATATCTCCTTTTTTCCCTTGAATATGAGATATCCCTCATGTTCAAGGGAAAAAAGATTACTAGAAAAGAGGGATGATGAAAGAATGATTGATTTACATTGTCACATTTTATTTGGTATCGATGACGGTGCACAAACAGTAACAGATAGTTTAGCGATGGCACAACAAGCCGTAGAAGAAGGAATACATACAATTGTCGCAACGCCACATCATCAAAATGGTAAATATGTAAACGAGCGTACTTCTATTATTCATCAAGTGAAGCAATTAAATGATGAATTGCAACAAAATGAAATCCCACTGAAAGTTTTACCAGGGCAAGAGGTCAGGTTATACGGTGATTTATTAGAAGACTATGAAGCTGGTAAAATCGTTACTTTAAATGAAACAAACAAATACATATTCATTGAATTTCCATCTAATCATGTACCTCGTTATGCAGAACAACTATTGTATGAATTACGTGTAAAAGGAATGATCCCAATTATCGTTCATCCCGAACGTAATGCCGAGTTAATCGAGCGGCCAGATAAGTTATATAATCTTGTCAATAAAGGTGCATTAACACAAGTGACGGCAGGAAGCCTTCTAGGTAAATTCGGGAAAAAGATTAAAAAATTCTCGCTACAACTAGTTGAACATAATTTAACGCATATGATTGCATCGGATGCACATAACACAACGTCAAGAGGATTTCATCTAGCAGAAAGCTATGAACTAATAGAGAAAGAATTTGGCGCAAGTGTTATGAATGATTTAAGAGAGAATCCATATTTAATCATTAGCGGGAAAGCAATTTATAAAGAAGATCCAGAACAAATTCGTCGTAAAAAGTTGTTTGGCATCTTTTAAATAAAGAACAGGTGATGTCTCCTAACCGTTATCAACGGAGGCACTCGGTCGTGCTGTGGGTAGAAATTATATTTCAACCTACCTTAGACGCTTGTCGTCGGGAGTATGACGTGAGGATGGGTTAGATGCCCATAATTTATTTGTAATAGAAACTCTACCTATAGGGTTATAAATATGACTCTATAGGTAGGGTTTTTGTTATTGTTACATATAAATAAAAGGATTTAGGGGGACTACAAGTGAAAAAAGTAAGAAAAGCGATTATCCCAGCGGCTGGTCTTGGAACAAGGTTTTTACCAGCGACGAAAGCGATGCCGAAAGAAATGTTGCCGATTGTCGATAAACCGACAATTCAATACATAATAGAAGAAGCGATAGAATCAGGAATTGAAGATATTATTATTGTTACTGGAAAAGGAAAGCGTGCAATTGAAGATCACTTTGATCATTCCTTTGAATTAGAACAAACTTTACTTGAAAAAGGAAAATTAGAAGTACTTGAAAAAGTACAAGCTTCTTCAAGAATTAATATTCATTACATAAGACAAAAAGAACCGAAAGGGCTTGGCCATGCAGTGTGGTGTGCGCGTAAATTTATTGGAAACGAGCCGTTTGCGGTATTACTTGGTGATGATATTGTACAAGCTGAAACACCATGTTTACGTCAATTAATGGATCAATATGAAGGTACACAGTCGTCAGTTATTGGTGTACAAACAGTACCTGAAAATGAAACACATCGTTACGGTATTATCGATCCAGTTGAACAAAATGACCGTCGTTATCAAGTACGTCAATTTGTTGAAAAGCCAGCACAAGGTACAGCACCATCAAATTTAGCAATTATGGGTCGTTACGTATTAACGCCGGAAATCTTTATGTTCCTTGAGAATCAACAGACAGGTGCTGGTGGAGAAATTCAATTAACAGATGCCATTCAACGGTTAAATGAAATTCAGCGTGTGTTCGCATATGATTTCGAAGGTACTCGTTATGATGTTGGAGAGAAGTTTGGGTTTATTAAGACGACGATTGAGATGGCGCTCCAGCATGAAGAATTAAAAGATGAATTGATGAAATATATGAACGAACTTGTTAGAAAAGAAAAAATACATGTATAAGGTGAGGTGAAAGGGCATTGGCCTTAACAAAAGTGTCAAGTGGAACTGCAAAAAAACAAGGATTACTTGCTGCTGAGGAGATAAATCAAAACGTATTATATTTATTTATAAAGCGTTTAATGGATATGTTTGGTGCATTATGCGGTATTGTTTTGCTATTACCTGTTTTTATTATTGTTATTATATTAATTAAGTTGGAAGATCCAAAAGGTCCTGTGTTTTTTAAGCAAATTCGTATTGGAAAAGATGGAGAGGAATTCGGAATGTATAAATTCCGTTCAATGGTAGCAGATGCGGAGGAGCGTTTAAAAGATTTATTGCAACATAATGAAGTAACGGGGGCCATGTTTAAAATGAAAGATGACCCACGCGTGACAAAAATCGGGAAGTTTATTCGTAAAACAAGTATTGATGAATTACCACAATTATTAAATGTATTAAAAGGGGATATGAGTCTAGTTGGGCCGCGTCCACCGCTTCCAAGAGAAGTAAAGGAATATACTCCCTATGATAAACAAAGATTACTGGTGACTCCAGGGTGTACAGGATTGTGGCAAGTGACGGAAAGAAATAGTGTTGGATTTTCTGAAATGGTAGAATTGGATTTAGAATATATACGAAATAGAAATGTTTTCTATGATATAAAGATTATATTAAAAACAGTAAAGGTATTATTAGGATCAAATAATGCATTTTAAAAAGGAGTTTAGAAAATCATGAAAAAAGATTCTAGAATTTATGTAGCAGGTCACCGTGGATTAGTTGGTTCGGCTATTTTACGTAAGTTAGAAGAACAAGGGTATACAAATTTAGTATATAAAACAAGTAAAGAATTAGATTTACGTGATCCAAAACAAGTAGAAGAGTTTTTCCAGGTAGAGAAGGTTGATTATGTATTTTTAGCAGCAGCTAAAGTAGGTGGGATTGTTGCAAATAATCAATATCCAGCGGACTTCATTCGTGATAATTTAATGATTCAAACGAATGTCATTGATTCAGCATATCGCTCTGGCGTAGAAAAATTACTATTTTTAGGTAGCACATGTATTTATCCGAAATTAGCTCCACAACCGTTAAAAGAAGAATATTTATTAACAGGTGAATTAGAACCAACAAATGAGCCGTATGCACTTGCAAAAATTGCGGGTATTAAAATGTGTGAATCATATAATCGCCAATACGGTACAAAGTATATTTCAGCAATGCCAACAAACTTATATGGTGAAAATGATAACTTTGACTTACATACATCACACGTATTACCAGCTTTAATTCGTAAGTTCCACGAGGCAAAAGAAAATAATGCTGAGTTTGTAGAGGTTTGGGGAACAGGTACTCCGTTACGTGAGTTCTTATACTCTGATGATTTAGCAGATGCTTGTGTATATTTAATGAATAACTACGAAGGTAATGAAATTGTAAATATCGGTGTAGGTGAAGATTTATCAATTAAAGAACTTGCTGAAAAAGTAAAAGCTACAGTAGGTTTTACTGGGGAGCTTCGTTTTGATACTTCTAAACCAGATGGTACTCCACGTAAGTTAGTAGATGTGACTAAGATTAATGCATTGGGATGGAAGGCAACAACTTCTTTAGATGAAGGTTTAAAGAAAGCATATGACTGGTTTCTACAGACAGAAAAAGAATTAGTAAGAAAATAATAATAAAAGATTAATAGAGATAACTGGAGGATATTATGAAAAAAGCACTTATTACAGGCGTAACAGGACAAGATGGATCATATTTAGCAGAGTTTTTATTAGAAAAAGGATATGAAGTACACGGTATTATTCGTCGTAGTTCTTCTTATAATCTAGATCGTATTGAGAGCCTAGTAAATGAAGAAATTGAAGGCTTAAATAATCAAGAAAATTTCCATCTACATTATGGTGATATTACAGATACATCTAATGTAATTCGCTTAATTAGTGAAATTCGTCCAGATGAAATTTATAATTTAGGTGCACAATCACATGTGAAAGTATCATTTGACGTACCTGAGTATACGGCAGATGTAGATGGAGTAGGAACACTACGTATTTTAGAAGCAGTTCGTATTTTAGGCCTAACTGAAACAACTCGTATTTATCAGGCATCAACATCTGAGTTATACGGTAAAGTACAAGAAGTACCACAAAAAGAAACAACGCCGTTTTATCCACGTTCTCCGTATGGTGTAGCAAAAATTTACGGTTTCTGGATTACAAAGAACTACCGTGAATCTTATAATATGTTCGCAGTAAATGGAATTTTATTTAACCATGAATCAGAACGTCGTGGTGAAACATTCGTAACACGTAAAATCACACTTGCAGCAGCACGTATTGCACAAGAAAAACAAGAAACATTATATTTAGGAAACTTAGATTCTCTTCGTGACTGGGGCTATGCGAAAGACTATGTAGAATGTATGTGGTTAATCCTTCAGCATGATAAGCCAGAAGACTTTGTTATCGCAACGGGTGAAATGCATACAGTGCGTGAATTCACTGCATTAGCATTCAAACATGTAGGCATTGAGCTTGAATGGGTAGGAGAAGGTGTAGAAGAAAAAGGTATCGATAAAGCAACAGGTAAAGTACTTGTAGCAGTAGATCCTAAATTCTTCCGTCCAGCTGAAGTTGAACAATTATTAGGAGACCCAACAAAAGCAAAAACATTATTAGGTTGGAATCCAACTAAGACTTCATTTGAAGAACTTGTTCGTATTATGGTAGAAGAGGATATGAAGAAAGTGAAGAAGGAAGATAAGTTGAAGAAGATGTTTGACTAATAATAAATTTAAAAGTAATTTTATGTGTGGAGCTTATAAGCACTGAATTATAATATGCTTTTACTAATAATATAATCTTATTGAGTGATCATTAAAGGCATTCTCAATAAAATCATATTAGTCTTTTTTGGTATACTTAGGGATTAGTAGCATCTAATCCTAACATACGTAGTGAAAAGATCGATGAAAATGCATTTCTTCAATTTGTATTGTTAATTAACATAAACCTACCTACTCTAGCAGATTGGTTAGTAATGGGTATTAACTTGTAAAAGGTTAGAGGAATTTCAAGAGGTGTATTATGGTATTTTGGTATAAATTTTTAGTTTTGATGCTAATAGCAATATTTATAGGATGTTTTATAAGGTTAAAAAATAATGGTTATGTGTATACTCCTATATTTGCTTTTGTTATTGGTATAGCTTATTTTATATTGTTTCCATTTTCTGTATTGACTTTTATTGAAAAATTTTCATTAAATCCCTTGTCAGGTGCAACGGGTTATTGGGCTTCTGTAGATTTAAATAATTCTTATTTTATGTATCCTTTTTTTATTATTTGGGTTTCGTTATTGTTATGCGGTGTATCTATTTTATTATTTACTCCAAAATTATCTTTAGATAAAAAGCAACATTTTGTAATAGATGAAAAATCGTATAAAAAAATCGTTTTTATAATAATAGCCTCTATGGCCTGGTTGACAATGGATTGGACTCTTAAGTTTATTCAGTTTGGTGGAATTTCTGAGTATTTAAATTTACATTGGTATATGAGAAATGATATTTTATTTAATGAGTATGGTTCGTTATTTGTGTATCTAACTAAATTCACTCAAGCAAATATGGTCATATTTACAGGTATGTCGGTTTTATATACATTAATATTATTTTCAAAAGAGATGAATAAAAGGGGAAAGGTATTTTTATCTATCGTCATTTTCTTGTTTCATATTTTAATAATATTCCTGACTGGAAATAGAATATATTTTGCTATATTTTTACTTTTAACTTTTTCTGGTTTTATTATTTTTAATTATAGAAAACAGATAGTTATAAGTGTTAGTTTATTACCAGTTTTGTTAATTATTTTTAGTGCTTGGTCATACACTAGGTCAATGTTACATGATTTAGATACTGCTCTTCAAAATTACTTTGCTAGTTTTAGTGATTTAAGTGATTCATTTGTTAGTATGCTTTTTGATATAACTGAGGGTGCGAATGTATTAGTTGCATTTCATATTATCAATGATTATGGAAATATATATGAATATCTACATGGTGCAACATATTCAAGGGTACTAACTTCATTTATTCCTGATTTATCTAATAAAATCGATTCTTTTACTGTAATAATAGGGAGTAATTATATGCCGGGAACAAATGTAAGTTTAAACTCAACTATTATTGGAGAATTATATGCTAACTTTGGCTTGTTATTAATATTAATACTACCAATATTAGCCGTATTTTTAATTTTGTTAAGTCAAAGACTTAACATGAGAGTAGCTCCCATAGTTACTTGTGTAATTGGAGTACTTATTTGTTGGCTTGTTCGTTCGGTCTTTTCAGATAATTTCTTACTGTCAATTATCACCGTATTTATTATAATCTTTGAACTGATGTTATATGATGCCCTTGTTAAAATATCTAATTCAGGAAAAACGAAGTGAATTTAATTCCACTAAAGATCCGTAAAAATCTTCAGTGGAATTAAATTTTTTTTATGCATAGAGTCCTCTGCTTTATATTAGTTCAATAATACAGGAGATTTAATCTATCTATTAAGGATGTAAGGATTCATGGAGAAAACAAAAATTATTTTACAAAATAAGAGCCACCCAGTATGGGTTTTTATACAACAATTTGCTGTTAGAGGTTTATTAGGAATTAAATTTTTATTAATTGCAAGATTATTGGAACCTAAAGAAATAGGTATTATTTCAATAGCTTTAATTAGTTTAACATTAGCTGAAGCTCTTACAGAAATAGGAATCATGCAAGCTGTTGTTCAAAGTAAAAATAAAATAGATCACCATTATGTAATTTGGACATTGCAATGTTCAAGAGGCTTTTTTATTACCTTAGTATTGCTTGTATGTAATAGTTTTTTAGTGAATTTATTTGGGGAGCCAGAAGCAAGAAATATTTTAATATTAGTTGCCTTTGTACCACTTGTGAAAAATTTAATGAGTGCAAAATATTATTCTGAAATTAGAGTGAAGAATTTCAGAGCAATATCTATTGTCTTTGGCCTCTCTAGTATTATTGATTTGACAATGTCTTTAGTGCTAGTATCTATGTTCAAAGATCCTATTTTTGCGATACTTTCTTTATTAGTGGCAGAGTTAATTAAGTCTATTTTGACTCATGTAATATTTGGGTGGACTATTAAATTTGATTTTAGATTTTATTTAATTAAAGATATTATGGCATATGGAAGATGGATTTGGGGAAATAGTATTTCATCTTTTGTTGTTAATCAATTTGATAAAATAGTAGCCTCAACTTTTTTAGGAACAAAGTTATTAGGGCTGTATCAAATGAGTCAAAAAATGACTCAGTTAGCGGTAGCTGATATTTCTTTTGCAGCTGGTCAGTACCTTTTCCCGCAATTTTCCTCGATTTATAGAGCTAATGGAAATAGCAAAGAATTAAAAAAATATTATTCAGATATGATGCTTTTAATGTTCAGTTTTGCTTTTATGTTATCGGGTTTTGTGATAATTTACGCTGAGCAAGTAATAAATATTGTATTTGGCGATGGATGGGAAGAAATGCTGAATTTAATCCAATTTATGATGGTAGGATCCAGTTTAGCAGCCATAATGAATATTTCTGTAGTATACAATAGAGCAATAGGGAAACCCAAAAAAGTCACCTTAGTTTCATATGTGCAGTTGGGTATCTTTGTGGTATCATGTTTGATTTTAGTCCGATTTTTGAGTGCGTTTGGTTTAGTTATTAGTAGCATTTTTTCTTATATAGTTGGTTTAATGTTATTAAATATGTCATTTAAAAATAAATTTGCATATATTTACAAAACGCTTCGAAGCAATCTATCGCTAATAGTGTTTGTTACTATTATTATATGCTTAATGTTAGCTTTAAAAGAAAGTATTTTGCCAAATTGGAGTTTTGCTATAAGTATAGCGTTATTTTTTATTGGATTACTCGTTATGGGATTAAAATTTAAAAAATTGGGGGATACGAAGTGAATATTGGTCTTCAAATTAAGAGTACTATAGTTAAAATGCGAAGAAGTTTTTATAAATATAATGGAGATAAATTGAATAAAGAGGAAGCTAACGCCTTCATATCTAAAGCATTGTTGCAAGATAATCCTAGCATGATTACAAGGTTAGGATCTGTTGAATTAGAATGCCTTAATGAGTACATTAAGGGTGGAAAATTTTCTGATTCAACACTGAAAAAAATGCGGAATAATGCAGGTTTTTTCCCAAGTCACCCCGATAACTTGAAGAAATTCGGGGAATTATATACGGAATGCCTTCAGGATTCTGACTTAATTGGTATTTGGTATAATAAGGGCGAAGATAAAATTATTAATAATTTTGGTAAAGAATCTAAGGTTTGTGAATTAAGAAATTTGGAACCATACTATCACTTAAACCCATGGTCTCAAAGCTTAAAGGGGAAGAATGTACTTGTAATAAATCCTTTTGTAAGTACTATAGCATATCAATATGAAAATAATAGGGGAAATATTTTTGAGAACCTTAGTACATTACCTGAATTTAATTTATTTACGCTGAAGGCAGTTCAAAGTATTTCAGGGAATACGGATGGATTTAAAGATTGGTTTGAAGCCCTAGAGTATATGAAAGCGGAGATTAGTTCATATAAATACGATGTTGCTATTATAGGGGCGGGCGCATACGGTTTACCTCTAGCAGCTCATGTGAAAAATGAGGGGAAGGTAGCTATTCATTTAGGTGGTGCTACTCAAATATTATTTGGAGTGAAGGGGAAAAGGTGGGATAATCATCCGGTTATCTCTGGATTGTATAATGAGTATTGGACTAGGCCTGAGGAAGGCGAAAGACCTAAGAATTTTAATAATGTTGAGAATGGGTGTTATTGGTAATAATTCGTATATAAGTAAAAGTTTTTTTGCCAAACATACATGTTTATCTAATAACTTTTGTTAGTCAATAGAAAGTAGTATTTAAGGAGTGTAGTTAATTTTGAATTCTTATGAATCAGCAATAGTTCTTTTTGTTTTTAATCGTCCAGAACATACGCGCGAGGTATTAGAGGGATTAAAAAGAAATAATATAAAAAAACTTTATGTTTTTTGTGATGGAGCAAGGAACCGAGAAGAATTTCAATATGTAGAGCAGGTACAAAATCTAATTAATGATATTGATTGGTGTGAAACTGAAGTAGATTTTAATGATGAGAATACGGGGCTTGCAAGGTCAGTAATAAAAGGTGTCAGTCGTGTTTTCTCAAAAGGATATGATAGTGTTATTGTATTAGAGGATGATTGTGTACCAAAGGAAAATTTTGTGGAATTTATGGAATATACCTTAAAAGCATATAAAGATAATGAAAAAGTAATGCATGTATCAGGTTTTGGTTTACCGATAAAACAATATACTGAGCCGGATGTGTTTTTAACACCATATCCATGTTCATGGGGATGGGGAACCTGGAAGACAGTTTGGGAAGAGTGTGATTTCGAATTATATGAAGAGTATGAAAACCTTCTTAATGATAAAGAATTAAAAAAGAAGTTTAATTATGCAGGTGAGGGATTTTCAAAATTCCTAAGCTATCATATGCAAGGGAAGGTAAATTCATGGTTGATACGATGGTATTATCACATTTTCTCTAGGGATGGATTATGCGTTTGGAATTATAAATCTCTAATTGAAAATAATGGATTTGATGGAAGTGGTGAACATCAGGTAAAGCGAGATAGATTTAATCAAAAGAATAATGATAAGGGAGATCAAAAAACATTTAAGTTAGAAGATGAATTAGTAGTGAACCAAGATTTAATTCGAGAATTTAGAAGGTTCTTTATAGGGAGTAGTTTGTTAGAGAAAATTAAAACACTTGTCTATATGAAAACAGGATTATTAATAGAGAGGAAGAGAAGGTGGTAGAATGGGGTTAATTTCCGCTATCTTAAATAAAAACAAGATTCCTAGTAAGAATAAGAAAATTTCTTTACTTGCCTTTATAGATAATAAATGTGAGATTTCATCAAATATAGCTATTACTAGACTTTGTAAATTGAGGAATGTAAAGTTGGATAGTTACTCCTACATGGGAACTAATTGTAATATATCTAATTGTTCAATTGGTAGGTACTGTTCTATTGGTCCTTCTGTCAAAATAGGATTAGGTAAACATCCTATTGATATGGTTTCAACATCGCCCATATTTTACAATCCGAATAATATTTTAAATATCAATATTTCAGGGGAATCTAGGTATATCGAGCATGAAGAGACAATTATAAAAAATGATGTTTGGATAGGAGCAAATTCTATTATATTAGATGGAATTACTATTGGAAATGGAGCTATTGTTGCAGCTGGAGCTGTTGTCACTAAAGACGTCCCTGATTATGCTATTGTTGCAGGGGTACCAGCTAGGGTTATAAAATATAGATTTAATGCAGAAACAATAAAAGAATTATTGTCTAGCTTATGGTGGGAAAAAAAACCAGAAGATTTGGAGAGCAATGTCTTATTGTTTAACAACGTATCGGAGTTTATAAAGAGGCTTAAAAATGAATAAAAATATAGTTCAATTAAATAAATATAATCAAGATTGGTATTCTAGGGGAAGAAATAGCTTTTTTGTTTTATTATGGTGGTTTGTCCAAGGGACAATATTTCGCTTTACACTACATAATATGTATGGTTGGCGTAATTTTTTATTGCGCCTATTTGGAGCAGACATTGGGAAGAATGTAAAGATTCGTAGTTCAGCAAAATTTACTTACCCATGGAAGGTGAAAATTGGTGATTATTCTTGGGTTGGCGATGATGTTAAATTTTATTCTTTAGATGAAATTAGTATAGGAGCGCACTGTGTTATTTCGCAAGGGGTATATTTGTGTACAGGTAGCCATAATATTAAGGATCCTTATTTTGGATTAGTTATAAAGCCTATTACTGTTCGAGATGGGGCTTGGATTGCAAGTGATGTGTTTGTATATCCGGGTATAAAAATAAATGAAATGGGTGTGGCGGCAGCAAGAAGTATTATTATTAAAGATATTCCAGCTAATGAAGTTCATGCTGGTTTTCCAGCTAAGTTTATAAAAAAAAGATTTGAGGAAGAGGAATTAATGTGAAGAAGAAAAAAATTGCCTTCGTAATAAATTATTTCTATCCAGATTTTGCATCCACGGGTCAATTGATGACAGAACTTTGTTTAGATTTGCAAAATGATTTTGACATAACAGTTATTGCCGCTCAGCCCAATTATGCTGGAGAAAAAGTTAGTTCAAAAAAAATATTTGAGGAAGACCGTCTAGAGAATATGAAAATCGTTCGAATCAGATTGCCAGAAGTTGATAAAACTTCTAAATTCAGTCGAATGAAATACATATTCTCTTATTTTGCATTAGCAAACATAGCCCTTTTAAAAGAAAAAGGTGTCGATATTATTTACACCATCTCACAGCCTCCAGTTTTAGGTGGGCTAATTGGGACAATTGGTAAATTTCTAAAAAGAGCAAAACATGTATATAATGTGCAGGATTTCAACCCAGAGCAAGCGGCGGCAGTGAGCTATACGAATAAGCAGTCAGTATTTAAAATCGCTAAAAAGATAGATATGCTAAATTGCAGATATTCAGATTGTGTTATTGTCGTTGGTAATGATATGAGTGAAACGCTAAAGCAACGTTTTAATGGAAAAAAAATACCGAAACACACAGTTATTAATAATTGGACGAATGAACAGGAAATTATTCCATTAGATAAATCAAATGAACATATTCAGCAGTTTTTAACAGACAATGGATTAGAAGATAAGTTTATTATTATGTATTCTGGAAATATAGGACTATATTATGATTTGGAAAATATTATCCATGTTACGAATCATTTTAAAGTATATAAGGATATTGCATTTGTATTTATTGGTGAGGGTGCTGTAAAAAAGGATATGAAAAGTTTTGTTGAGGATAGCGACATTCAGAATGTATTCTTCTTACCATATCAGCCTAAGGAGTTTATTAAGTATTCATTAAACGTTGCAGATGTTCATTTGGTTGTAAATCAAAAAGGAATTAAGGGTGTTTCAGTTCCAAGTAAAATTTACGGTGTTATGGCTGCAGGGAAACCTATATTAGGTGTGTTGGAACAAGGCAGTGAGGCACAAATGCTTATTGAAAAAAGTAAATCAGGGATTGTAGTAGAACCACAGGATTATAAAGGTATTATTCGTACAATAGAACAATTTTATCGTATGGAGGAGAGCAGCGTAAAAGAAATGGGATTAAACGGTCGCAAGTATTTGGATGAGAACTTAAAACGTGAAATTTCTATTAATAAATACCGAAATCTATTAAAACAGTTATGAAAATCTTAATAATAAATGGTGAAGGGAACGCTTAAATTATGAAAATTGCAGTAGTTGGTACAGGCTATGTTGGCTTAGTTACAGGAGTTGCATTATCTCATATAGGGCATGATGTTACATGTGTTGATATTGATGAAAAAAAGGTAAAACGTATGGGAGAAGGAATTTCCCCTATATATGAGCCAGGGTTAGAAGAGCTTATGCTTCAAAATATTGAAGAAAATAGGCTCTATTTTACGACAAGCCATCAAGAAGGATTCGAGAATGCGGAAGTAGTTTATATTGCGGTTGGTACACCAGAAAGAGAAGATGGATCAGCAAATTTATCCTATATTGAACAGGTTGCAAAAGATATTGCTAAAAATGCACAGCGTGACATCATTGTTGTAACTAAGAGTACAGTTCCTGTTGGAACGAATCATTATATAAAACAAATTATTTCAGAGAATCTTAATGAAAATATTAAAATTGAAGTTGTTTCTAATCCAGAATTTTTAAGAGAAGGTTCTTCTGTATACGATACATTTAATGGAGATCGTATTGTAGTTGGTTCTGATAGCATAGAAGCAGCAAACGTTATTGAAGAGATTAATAAGCCATTTGGAATTCCGGTTTATAAGACAGATATTCGTAGTGCAGAAATGATTAAATATGCGTCTAATGCATTTTTAGCAACTAAAATTAGCTTTATAAATGAAATTGCAAATATTTGTGAGAAAACTGGAGCGAATATTGAAGATGTTGCTTATGGAATGGGACTAGATCAACGTATTGGTTCGATGTTCTTAAAAGCTGGAATCGGTTACGGTGGCTCATGCTTCCCGAAAGATACGAAAGCCTTAACAAAAATTGCATCTAATGTAGATCTAGATTTCACACTTCTAAAAGCTGTTGTAGAAGTTAATAACAAACAACAACATAAGCTAGTTAAGGCCGCTCAATCAAAATTGGGAACATTACGTGATAAAAAAGTTGCCATACTTGGGTTAGCTTTTAAACCTAACACAGATGATATGCGTGAGGCTGCATCTGTAGCTATTATTAAGGAATTGCTTGGTGAGGGTGCACAAGTAACGGCATATGATCCCGTTGCAATTGAAAATGCTAAAAAATTACTTCCAGGAACGGTAGAATTCACCAATGATTTACAAAAATCATTACTAGATAAAGATTTAGCCTTTATTGTAACAGAGTGGCAACAAGTAAAAGAATTAGATCTGGGGTCATTTGCCAAACTTATGAGAAGACCAGTTGTATTAGATGGACGTAATTGCTTCGATTTAAAAGAAGTAGAAAAGTATGAAATAGATTATTATTCAATTGGACGTAATGGTGTAAAGAATATAGAGCAATTAGTGTGAGTGATGCTACCAGTATGAGATTTCTTTTAGGGAAGGGAGCAAGTCTATAGTGAAATTAATTCTTTTATCGGGTGGCTCTGGAAAACGCCTATGGCCACTATCAAATGACACTCGTTCGAAGCAATTTCTAAAAGTTTTAGAAAATGAAGAGGGTATGCGTCAATCAATGGTACAACGCGTCTGGGGACAATTAAAATCGGTTGGTTTAAATAAATCGGCAGTTATTGCTACATCAAAGACGCAAACAGAGATGATTCATAATCAGTTAGGAATGAACGTTCCGTTAATTGTTGAACCGGAGCGTAGAGACACATTTCCGGCAATTGCTCTTGCTAGTGCTTTTCTATTTTCTGAACAACATACTAATTTAGATGAAACGGTTATTGTATTACCAGTAGATCCATATGTTGAAGATAGTTTTTTTGAAAGAGTAAAAGATTTAGAGCTAGCGTTGCAAAATTCAGATGCTGATTTAGCGCTTATGGGAGTCGAGCCCACGTATCCATCTTCTAAGTATGGTTATATTGTACCAACTGAAGAAGTTACTGCATGTGAACATTTTAATGTATCGCGTTTTACAGAAAAACCTAGTGAAGAAAAGGCCATAACATTAATTGAACAAAAGGCTTTATGGAACTGTGGCGTATTTGCCTTCAAGCTACGTTATCTTATTAATATTTTGGAGGAAAAGAATCTTCCAATTTTATACCATGAGTTATCTAAGCATTATAGTGATTTACCCAAAATTAGTTTTGATTATGAAGTGGTAGAAAAGGCAAATCATATTGTTGCCTTACCTTACAGTGGGTATTGGAAAGACCTAGGAACATGGAACACATTAACGGAAGAAATGGCTACAACCCAAATTGGTAAAGGTGTAATTAGTGAGGACTCTCAAAATACACATGTAGTCAATGAATTAGAGGTTCCAGTAACAGTTGTCGGGCTTTCTGATGTTGTTGTTGCAGCGAGTCCAGATGGTATTTTAGTCTCGGATAAGGCTTCTAGTCCAAAAATTAAAGATTTAATTGGTTCATTTAATCAACCACCGATGTATGAAGAGCGCATTTGGGGATGGTCGAAAGTGCTAGATTACGCAAAATATGAAAATGAAGAAATGGTAACAAAAAGAATTTGTATAGAAGAAAATCAAAATTCTACTTATCATTACCATAATCTGCGGAATGAAGTATGGACAATTATTCGCGGTGAAGGAGAACTTATTTTAGAAGATTATATTCGCCGTGTAAAAGCCGGTGATATTGTACATATTCCAGCCGGTAAAAAGCATGCAATTCGTGCATTGAGTGAATTAGAATTTATTGAAGTACAAACGGGGAAAGAAGTAGTGGATACAGATTTCGTTCGCTTGTATACAAAATGGAACGATATTTTAAAACATTATTATCAATCACAAGCACAAGTAATTATGTAACAGCTAGTATATTCTAGCTGTTATTTTTTGAGGATAAATTTATGAAAACATTTGTTTTTTATGTTTCAGAATATGGATTTGGACACGCGACAAGGTGTGTTGCACTTATTAGAGAAATGTTGAGTGTAAGAAAAAATATACAGATTATTGTTTGTAACTCATTTGCTTTACAATTTCTTCGCATATCATTAACTGGGTATGGAGATAGAGTTATCTTTCATGATGTGGAGACTGATGTTGGCTTTATTCTAAAAGAGCATTCGTTAAATTTAGATAAAGAAAAATTGGAACAGTCGTATGAGGAGTTTTGTGCAAAGTTACCTAAGAAGATTAATAATGAAATTGATTTTTTAAGTACTTTTTCTGTGGATTGTATTATTTCTGATATTTCACCCATTGCTTTTGAAATAGCAGATAAGTTGGAAGTGCCATCTATAGGTATTTCTAATTTCACGTGGTATACAGCTTATAAAAATATTATTCCAGATAATTTGCTTCAAGTATTTAAAAATATGTATAAGAAAATGGATTATTTTTATACGTTAGCAGGAAGCAACGAAGAAAATTTAGCAAGGTTAAATACATCTTCATTTCATTTTTATAGTAGAATAATTAATCCCTTAGAAGTAAAGAAACTAAGGAAGAATTTAAATCCGACAGGTGAAAAACAAGTTATATTTATACCATTAGGAATGAAAATTGATATAGGAGATATAACTACATTTCCACTTTGGGATGATGAAAGATATGTTTTTATCGTGTCTCATAATATGAAAATTGAGCATAATAATGTGCACAAAATCCCAAGGAATTATACGGAATCTCAAAACCTTGTAGCAGCAGCTGATTGTATTATTTCAAAGGCAGGTTGGGGTACTGTTAGTGAAGCGATTCTTCAAAATAAACCGTTATTAATTATTGATAGAAAAGGCATGAGTGAGGACCAAAACACGATCCGATTTTTAAAAGATAATAACTTATGTAACTTAATTACTTGGGAAGAGTTGCAGAGTATAGATATTGGAAGATACATGGATACCAGGAATCCTATATATCAAAATGAGATTCATACTGTTGTATCTCATATTTTTGAATCTGTTATATCGTAATTTTTAGTAGGAAAGAAGGTTTTATACAAGAATGAAATCACCGTTATTTTTACAACCTATTCTTCAAGAGAGAATTTGGGGAGGTAAATCACTACAGAAATTTGGCTATGATTTATCCTGTGAATCAATTGGGGAATGCTGGGGGATTTCAGCTCATCCGAATGGAATGAGTGTTGTGAGAGAGGGACCATATGAAGGGAAAACTCTTGAACAATTATGGAGAGATGAGAAGAACTTGTTTGGATTATGCCCGTCAGATAAATTTCCATTATTAACAAAAATATTAGATGCTAATAAAGATTTATCTGTACAAGTACATCCAAATGATGAATTTGCAAAGGTATATGAAAATGGAGAGTTTGGAAAAACAGAATGTTGGTACATTATTGATTGTAAAGAAGATGCTCAATTAGTATATGGCCATAATGCTTATACAAAATCTGAATTTGAAGGGATGGTTAACGATGGGAACTGGGATGATTTACTTCGTAAAGTTTCTATTAAACCAGGCGATTTCTTTTATGTACCAAGTGGAACGATTCATGCTTTATGCGAGGGGACAGTAGTATTAGAAACACAACAAAGTTCGGATACTACGTATAGAGTATATGATTATGATCGAATAGGTGCGGATGGTAAGAAAAGAGAATTGCATTTAGATAAAGCTGTTCAGGTGGCAAGTATTCCACATAAAGATTATCAAATTCAGCCAGAAATTATTGAGAGAAATGGTGCGTTAATTACAACTTATGTGCACGAAGAATATTTTTCAGTATATAAATGGGCAATTGAAGAGGAAGCATCATTTCAAAAAAGGGGAATCTTTCAATTAGTGAGTCTAATTGAAGGAGAGGGTATATTGGTTACTATTGATGGTGAGTTTTCTATTAAAAAGGGTGATCACTTTATTTTACCAATAACAATTGAAAACTTTATTATAAAAGGAAACATTACTGCTATTGTATCTCATTTGTAGAATGATAAATTCTCTTTTATTTTTAGTCAGTCTTAAGGTAATATAATGAGGTAGTGAAAAATTATTGTGTTATTTATAAATATTGATAAAGAAGGTAAAAAATATGAAAAAGAAAATTTTATTTTGGATTTTAGGTATAATAGGTTTTCTGATAATTGCTGGAGGGGCATATGCATACTATGTCTATTCTAATGTTTCTAACACATTAAATGCCGTGCATAAACCATTAGATCGTGATAAGTCTGAAAAACGTGATAAGAAAGTAGATATTGCAGATAATAAGCCAATATCTATTTTATTAATGGGTGTGGATCAAAGAGCTGAGGAGACGGGGCGTTCTGATTCACTTATGTTATTTACGCTAAATCCAAAAACAAAATCTATGAAAATTACGAGTATCCCACGTGATTCCTACACAGAAATCATAGGAAAGGGTAAAAAAGATAAGATTAACCATGCGTATGCTTTCGGTGGTATTGACATGTCTGTTAAAACGGTAGAGAATTTTCTAAATGTACCAGTAGACCATTATATTGAAGTAAATATGGCTGGATTTAAAGACATTGTAGATGCTGTTGGTGGGGTAGATGTGAATAATGATTTAGACTTTACATCAGTAGGTGTGCATTTTGAAAAAGGAAATTTACATCTAGATGGTGAAAAGGCTTTAAAGTATACTCGTATGCGTTACGAAGACCCACGAGGTGACTTTGGCCGCCAAATGCGACAACGTCAAGTTATCCAAGCTGTAATTAAAAAGGGTGCAAGTGTATCTTCCCTTGCAAGTTATGGTGATGTATTAAAAGCAATTGAGAAAAATGTTAAAACAAGTTTAACGCAAGATCAAATGTTTGATATTCAAAAGAACTATAAAGATTGCATGCAGAACAGTGAAGAAATCCAAATCCCAGGTGACGGTCACAAAGCCGCTGATGGTATTTGGTACTACTATGTTCCAGATGCAGCGAAACAAGATATTACGAATAAGTTAAGAGCGCATCTTGAAGTGACTAAGTAATAGGTAATAACCCAACTCCTTTGGTAGGAGTTGGGTTTATTTTTGCGTGAATATATATTAGTATTATATATTGTGAGATTAATAGATGAGGTGAATCGATGAATAAGAAAGCAGTACTTGTCCTAGTTATTTTTGTATTGTTTGTCGCTTCGGTTGTGAGCGGTAAATTATACTGGAATAAGAAGGTTGCGAATGCAACAGGACAGACGAGTGAAGTAACGAAAACGAAGTCTGAAGTGAAAGATAGCGGAGCGAAGAAATCAGAGAAAAAACAAGATGCAAAGTCATCTTTTAATGAAGCATATGCGAAGAATTTACCAGATGCAGTGAAAGAGAAGTTAAAGAAAGCTGCTGAGGATAAAAAGGCAGTAAATCTTGTAGTTGTTGGTGATGAAGCTTCTTCATCTGAAAAAGATGCTTGGGCAGCTAAGTTAACGGCTAATTTAGAGACTGCTTATGGTAAAGGTTTATGGAATGTGACGGTAAAGGAATATAAGGGTGAAAGCACAGAAGAGTTAATCGCAAATAAGCGTGATAAAGAGATTGCGAAAGATAATCCAGATGTGATTTTATTCGAACCACCATTTATTACTGACAATGGTAAAACTGGTAATGGAAATTCTGTTGTGAGTACGCAGAAATTTGTTCAAGCACTTTCTACTAGTGCAAAGGGTGCTACGATTATGATTCAACCACCAAACCCAGTGTATGGTGCGAAGAATTATCCGAAGGCGATTGATGCATTAAAACAATTTGCGACGCAAAATGGTTATACATATGTAGATCATTGGGGAGCATGGCCTGATGCATCAACGAAGGCTATCCTGCCATACTTAACAGAAGAATTCGGTTTCCCAAGTGCTAAAGGGCATGAAGTTTGGGCACAATATGTAACGGATTATTTCGTTGCTAAGTAATAAAGGTACACAAAAGGTATACGAGCAATCGTATACCTTTTATAATAAGAGAGTGAGTAAGAAATCCTAATATATGTAGGAGGAAGACAATGAATTCAATTCTAATCTGCGGCGGAGCTGGTTATATCGGTTCTCACGCTGTGAAAAAATTAGTAGACGAAGGTTTATCTGTAGTAGTAGTAGATAACTTACAAACGGGTCATGAGGATGCAATTACGGAAGGTGCGAAGTTTTATAATGGAGACCTTCGTGATAAAGCATTTTTAAGAGATGTTTTTAAACAAGAGAGTATTGAGGCGGTTATGCATTTCGCAGCTGATTCTTTAGTTGGAGTTAGTATGGAGAAGCCTCTTCAATATTATAATAACAATGTGTATGGTGCACTTTGCTTATTAGAGGTAATGGATGAGTTTAAGGTAGATAAGTTTATTTTCTCTTCTACTGCGGCGACGTATGGTGAGGTGGATGTAGACCTTATTACTGAGGAAACGATGACAAATCCAACGAATACGTATGGAGAGACGAAGTTAGCAATCGAGAAGATGCTTCATTGGTATAGCCAAGCTTCTAATTTACGTTATAAGATTTTCAGATACTTTAACGTGGCTGGTGCAACTCCAAATGGTATTATTGGGGAAGATCACCGTCCAGAGACGCATTTAATTCCTCTTGTATTGCAAGTGGCGTTAGGTCAACGTGAGAAGATTATGATGTTTGGTGAGGATTATAATACACCAGATGGTACTTGTATCCGTGATTATATTCATGTTGAAGATTTAGTGGCAGCTCACTTCTTAGGGCTTAAAGACCTACAGAACGGCGGAGAGAGTGATTTCTATAACTTAGGAAATGGTAATGGTTTCAGTGTAAAAGAAATCGTTGATGCAGTTCGTGAAGTTACAAATCATGAAATTCCAGCTGAGGTAGCACCGCGCCGTGCGGGAGATCCAGCACGTTTAGTTGCTTCTTCTCAGAAAGCGAAAGAGAAGTTAGGATGGGATCCTAAGTATGTAAATGTGAAGACAATCATTGAGCATGCTTGGAATTGGCATCAGAAGCAACCTAATGGGTATGAAAAGTAATAATTTTTTAAACCTCAAAAAGTAGTTTCGACTACTTTTTGAGGTTTTTTGTTTATGTAAAAATGAATAAATTTCAAACAATAGAATCTTACAATTCATGAACCTGCCGATATGTTATGATAAATGCACGAAGTTAGTAACATATTGGGTACAAAGGATAGAAGAAACAGGTGAAGCAGATGAATAAAAGACAACAGGAAATTTTACAAGTTTTATTATCTGAGTCTAATGAGTATTTGTTAGTGCAGGAGCTTGCTGATAGGATAGGTTGTTCGGAGAAGACGATTCGTAATGACTTTAAGGTGATTGAGAGATATTTAGAGAAGTATTCAGATGCACTTCTTATTCGGAAACCGGGTTTAGGTGTCTGTTTAGAAATTAAGGATTATGATAAAGGGGTTCTGTTCAATAGGTTGTATGCTGTAAGGCAAGATATAAGCTATGCATCAGACGAGGAGAGAGTGTTGCAAATTGCGTATAGTTTGTTGATGAATGTTAAGCCGGTTACGGTGCAGGAACTTGCTGAGCAGTATTTCGTTAATAGAGCTATAGTTAAGAAAGATTTAGATAGAATTGAAAATTGGCTTGAGGATCTGGGATTAGAGTTAATTTTAAAGCAGAGGGTAGGCTTAACGGTAGAAGGCGATGAGAGAAATAAGAGGAAAGCATTAGCTAAACTATCAGATTTAATTCATAATCAGGAGTTAATGAATCAATTTATTAAAAAGCAGTTTTTGTATCATGAAATTGAATTTGTAATGGCTGAATTGAAAGCGTTACAAAAAAGATATGCGACATTTTTTACAGATGATACGTTAGAAAATCTTTTATTACATACGTTAATCATGGTGCGGAGGATGAAGTTAAAACAACCCATTTCGATGTCTACAGATGATTTGAACATTGTACGAGAGACGAGAGAATATGGGTGGACATTAGATTTTTTAACAAGGTTAGAGTTTGTATTTACGGTTCATTTTACGGAAGAAGAGATAGCTTATTTAGCTATTCATATTTTAGGTGGGAAAATTCGCTATCAAGATGAATGGGGAAGAAATAAGTTAAATGTGAGTAGTCCTGTGCTTTCACAAGTTGTATCGCATTTAATAGATCGTATGTCTAGGTTAAATGAAATCGATTTCGAGAAGGATCCATTTTTAGTAGAAGGATTACAGGTGCATTTGTACACGACGTTAAATCGTTTGCAATATAATCTTTCTGTCTCGAATCCGATGCTTCATGAAATTAAGCGAATGTATCCGTATATGTTTGATATGCTAATTCATGAGCTGGATGATATTAATAAATCGTTAAGTTTACAAATCCCTGAGGAAGAAGCGGCATATCTTACTCTACATTTTCAGGCGGCAATGGAGCGTTTGAATGATAAAAAGGTATCAAAAAATGTGATTATTGTTTGTCATATGGGGATAGGGATGTCGCAATTATTACGGACAAAAATTGAAAGGAAATTCCGGCATGTCCATGTAATGGATTGTATCGCAAAGTCCGATTTGGAAGAATACTTAATGAAAAATAAAAAGGTAGAGCTTATTATTTCTACGATAGATCTTCCACAGTTAAAGATTCCTCATTTTGTTGTATCTCCTTTATTAGAGCGGAGTGAAGAAAGTAAGTTAGAGGATTTTATGAAGAAATTAGATGAACTACCATCTAACGGAAATAAGGACTTTGTTTTATTGAATTATACAACTCCTTTTTTAGTTTTTTTACAACAGGAAATAGAGCATCGTTACGAGTTAATTGAAAGATTGGCGAGATCTCTTTATGAAAAGGGATATGTAGAGAAAGAGTATATTGAAAGTGCGATTGCTAGAGATAGAATGTCAGCAACGACAATTGGTGCAGGAGTCGCCATTCCGCACGGAAGTCCTAAGTTAATTAAACAATCCGCAATTGCAGTGGCTACGCTTAAGGAGCCGCTAGACTGGGGAGTAGAGAAAGTATCGCTTGTATTTATGTTAGCAGTTAAGAGTGATGGTAAGGAAGTTACGAAACAGTTATTTCATGAGTTGTCTTTTATAAGTGAACAGCCTGTTTTTGTTCAGAAGCTTATAAAGGAAAAGAATATAATGAAGTTTTTATCTTATTTAAGGTATGAATAGGTAAGGCGAGAAGCCTTACTTTTTTGTTTTTTCCGGAGGTTACGGTAAAAAAGAAAACTTTTATGAGGTGAATATTGATATATAGTATTTGTAGGCGCTTACATAAGGGTTGAGGAGGATTAAAATGAAGGTACTAGCGATTACATCGTGTCCGAATGGGATTGCCCATACGTATATGGCTGCAGAAAATTTACAAAAAGCAGCGGATAAATTAGGGATTCAAATGAAAGTTGAAACACAAGGTGGTATAGGTGTTGAAAATGAACTTACTGAGCAGGAGATTCGTGAAGCAGATGGCATTATTATAGCGGCAGATCGTGCTGTAAATAAAGATAGATTCATAGGTAAAAAGCTATTAGTTGTAGGAGTTAAAGATGGTATTCGTAAACCAGAGGAGCTAATTCAAAAAGTAGTAGATGGTAATGTTCCTGTTTATCATTCAGATGTGAAAAAAACGGGAAATGATTCGCAAGGAAAAAAACAAAATCCTATATACCGTCATTTAATGAATGGTGTATCATTCATGGTTCCTTTCATTGTTGTAGGGGGATTATTAATCGCAATTGCATTAACACTTGGCGGCGAAAAGACTCCTGGTGGTTTAGTAATACCAGAAGGTTCTTTTTGGAAAACAATTGAGCAAATAGGTGGAGCTTCATTTGCATTTATGGTTCCAATTTTAGCTGGTTATATTGCGTATAGTATAGCTGATAAACCTGGACTTGTTCCTGGTATGATCGGCGGATATATTGCAGCAACAGGAAGTTTTTATGGTAGTGAGAGTGGAGCAGGTTTCCTAGGCGGTATTATCGCAGGTTTCTTAGCTGGTTATGTAGCTTTAGGGATTAAAAAGTTAAAAGTGCCAAAAGCGCTTCAACCAATTATGCCGATTATTATTATACCGGTATTTACATCACTTATTGTTGGTTTAGCATTTGTATTTATTATCGGTGCTCCTGTAGCACAAGTATTTGAATCATTAACAGCTTGGTTAGCTGGTATGCAAGGTTCAAGTTCAATTCTTTTAGCGTTAATCTTAGGTGCAATGATTTCATTCGATATGGGTGGTCCAGTAAATAAAGTAGCATTCTTATTTGGTTCCGCAATGATTGGAGAAGGAAATTATGAAATTATGGGACCGATTGCAGCAGCAATTTGTATTCCGCCAATCGGGATGGGACTTGCTACGTTTATAGGAAAGAGAAAGTTTCAAGAAGCTGAAAAGGAAATGGGGAAAGCCTCATTTACGATGGGCTTATTCGGTATTACAGAAGGAGCTATTCCTTTTGCAGCGCAGGATCCATTACGTGTTATTCCAAGTATTATGGCTGGTTCTATGACAGGTGCAGTTATTGCAATGATTGGTAACGTAGGAGATAGAGTAGCACATGGTGGACCGATTGTTGCGGTACTAGGAGCGATAGATAACGTATTTATGTTCTTTGTTGCCATTATTGTAGGTTCTCTTGTTACAGCAGTTATTGTAAATGTATTAAAGAAAGATATTTCAAAAGTTGAAGAAGTACAGGAATTAAAAGAAATGAAAGAAGTGTCAGCAACAAAGGAAGTAACGGAAGTTCAAGAGCAAGTAATAGAAAAGAAAGATGAAAAGATTGAAATTCAGAAATTAACAGATATAACGAGCCTGGAGTTAATAGATATTAATTTAGCAGGAGAGACACGTGACGATATTATTGATGAAATGATCGGGAAATTAAATGCTGTCGGTGCTTTACATTCTGATTCGGAGTTTAAGCAAGCTATTATGAGTCGCGAAGCAGAGAGTAGTACAGGTATTGGAATGAATATTGCGATTCCTCATGGGAAGTCGGATGCAGTAAAAAAACCGAGTGTTGTATTTGGGATTAAACAATCGGGTGTAGATTGGAAAAGTTTAGACGGAACGGATGCAAAGTTAGTATTTATGATTGCAGTTCCAAAAGAGAGTGAAGGAAATGAACACTTGAAGATTCTTCAAATGCTTTCACGAAAACTTATGGATGATAGTTATAGAGAGAGATTAATATCTGTCCAAACGAAAGAGGAAGCACATAAATTATTAGGTGAAATCGTATAAAATGGAGGATTTTAATCATGACAGAGCCGTTATTTTTTGCACCCATTTTTAAAGAAAGAATTTGGGGTGGTACGAAATTAACTTCTTTCGGATATGAAATACCATCAGAACAAACGGGAGAATGTTGGGCTTTTGCTGCACATCAGAACGGACAAAGTGTAGTTAAGAGCGGAAAGTATGAAGGATTATCTTTAGGACAATTGTGGAATAATCATCGAGAGTTATTTGGAAATATGGAGGGGGATTGCTTCCCTCTTCTTACAAAAATTTTAGATGCAAATCGTGACTTATCTGTTCAAGTGCATCCGAATGATGAATATGCACGTATAAATGAAAATGGTGAACTAGGAAAGACTGAATGCTGGTATGTCATCGATTGCAAAGAAGGTGCTGAGATTATTTATGGGCATCATGCAAAAACAAAGGATGAACTAGTAAATTTGGTTGAACAAGAAGAGTGGGACAAGCTATTACAACGTGTAAAAGTGAAACCGGGTGATTTCTTCTTTGTTCCAAGCGGAACGGTTCATGCAATTGGTGAAGGTATTTTAATATTAGAAACGCAACAAAACTCTGATACTACTTATCGATTATATGATTATAATAGAAGAGATTCAGAGGGGGAATTGCGTGAACTTCATCTTGAGAAAAGTATGGAAGTAATAGAAACACCATTTGTTTCAAAACAACAAGTTGTACAATATGAAGAAATAGAAGATTTACATGTAACAAAACTTATTGAGTGCTCTTATTTTTCAGTGAGAAAATGGGAGTTAGACGGGATGGTTAACTTAACACAAAATAGTCCATTTCTTCTCTTAAGTGTAATAGATGGAGAAGGAGAGTTAATACATGGAACTGAAAAGTATCAATTTGAACAAGGGGATCACCTCATATTACCAAGCGATTTTGGGGAATATAGAGTTGTAGGACGTGCTGAATTTATTATTGCGAGCGTGTAAGCGAAAAATATAAGTGGAGAGAGTATCGTCGACAAAATATGTTCGACAATACCCTCTCTTTTTTTATAGGATTTTTGCTATACTAAACTGTACTATAATACGGGATGGAAGGAGGAGAATAATGAAAATACTTGTAGTTGATGATGAATCGAGTATTCGTAATTTGATTCGGATGCAGTTGGAGATGGAAGGATATGAAGTGTTGACTGCTGCTGATGGAAGAGAAGCTTTAGAGAAATGGAATGAAGTGCCGGATGTATTGATTTTGGATGTTATGCTTCCAGATACAGATGGGTATGAGTTGCTTCGTTTGTTCCGTGAGAAGGATAGGGATATTCCAGTGCTGATGTTAACTGCGAAGAGTCAGATGAATGATAAATTGCTTGGCTTGCAGCTTGGTGCAGATGATTATGTGACGAAGCCGTTTAATTATGCGGAGCTTATTCTTCGGGTTAAGAATATGACGCGGCGTGTGAAGAAGAGAGAGGTAACGGTAAGTCATGAAGTGATTGGGGCGGGGGAGATAACGATCTGTCCTAAGGAAAGAAAAGTGCATGTTAGTGGACAAGAAATTCAGCTAACGTACCGAGAGTTTAATTTATGTCAGTTGTTTGTTTCCAATCCGCAGCGTGTATTTATGAGAGATGAGTTACTTGAGAAAGTATGGGGATTTGAGTATATCGGAAATACGAGAGCGGTTGATATTATGGTGCAAAGACTGCGGAAGAAGCTAGGGAATAGCGGGGAATATATTAAGACAATTTATGGCGTCGGCTATAAACTGGATTGTTAAGTGGTGATGGTATGTCTTTAAAGAGAAATATGGTGTTTGGAATAGTGGGATTGTTAATCCCGATTTTTGTTCTTTTGTACGCAGTTGTTTATATTACGTTAGAAAAGAATATGTATCACAACGCGGCAAATTCTTTAGAAAAGTTAAGTGTAGAAGCACAAATTTATACGATGAATTATTTAGAGAAGGAAGCAGAGGTTGAGACGCTCGGTCCGAATTCACTTTTAATTGCTTCGTATTTAGCGAAGCGTATGGATGTCCGTGTACAGATGATCGGGAAGAATGGGGATGTTGTGGCGGATACGCAAAAGGGGGCAATTCTTCACCGGAATATTGATATTGCGAGTTCTTTGAAGGGGAAGAAATCTTATGTTTTTGAAGAGGGAGACCCAGCTCCAATTCTTTTGTTTTCAAGCCCAGTGTATTATGGAAACGATGTCATCGGAAGTGTTCGTTTCATAAATGAGTTAACGGGTGAGAAGGAAGTTTTAACAAATGTTGGTTGGACGTTCTTAATGACGTCTCTTTGTCTCGTAGCTGCGGGTATTTTCTTTGCAATTCGTTTGGCAAAGTCTCTTCATAAGCCGATTGATCAGTTAAGACAAATGGCAAAGCGGCTTGCGAATGGGGATTATAAAAGCAAGATTGAGCTAAATGAATATGTGGAAATTGCTCAGCTTTCAGCATCTTTTAATGCGATGGCTGATGGAATTGAATTGCATATTAAGCAATTGAAAGAGGAGAAAGAGAAGCAGAAAGATTTCTTAGACCGTATTACGCATGAGCTAAAAACACCGCTAACGGCGATTATTGGCTATGTGGATTTAATTCCGAAGTTAAAGGCGAAGGAAGATGTACAGGAGAGCCTTCGTTATGTAGCTGTAGAGAGTGAGCGTTTATTATCACTTGTGGAGGAATTACTTAAGTCTTCAAAGTACGGGACGAGTACGTTTGAAGTGTCACCTACAGTTGTGAATATAAAGGAATTAGCAGAAGAAGCAGTTTCAATTGTGAAACCTCGCCTGCAGAAATTTGAGATTGAAGTGATAAATGAGTTAACAGATGTACATGTTGTTGCAGATTTCGATAAGACGAAACAAATCTTCTTAAACGTGCTTGATAATGCGATAAAATATAGCGATGCTACGCAAATTCGTATGAATGTAATTGTAAATGAACGTGAGGTGAAGGTTTTTGTTCATGATGATGGCATTGGTATAGATGAAGGTGTGCTTGCAGAGTGGAATGAATCGCCAGAAGGGAAGGTACTGCCTTCTAGTTACGGGAATGGTTACGGTTTGTATATTTGTCAGGAAATTATGAATAAGCAGGGCGGAAGTATGCGAATTGAGAGTAGTGAAGAGGTTGGTACTACAATATTTATTACATTCTTGCTTCCGAGACGGATGGAAGACATAAAAAACTTGAAAGCGGTTAAATGATACATTTATGAAACAATTATGCGGTATTTTCGAAACAACGTTTTTTTATCTTGGAGGTAGGCAGAAATGAAAAGGCTATCATTTCAAATTCTTATGTTTGTCCTTTGTATAATCGTTTCTCTTATTTTGTTTTATGTGATGGAGAAGCAAATATACAATCGGATCACAATAGTGAATGACAAACAAACTGTTTTACAAAGGGTGAATGAATCCCTGCCTACTGAAATGAAGGTTAGGCATGAAAAGTGGGGAGAGATTGTTATAACGGATGAAGTTCGTTTACACACGATTGTTTCATTCTTTGACCGAATTCAAATAGAACCGAGAGAAGCTAAGAATCAAGAACAAGTATTTACTGGAGAAGTAACGTACTTGAATGGACATAAACGTACTTTTGCAGTAGGTGACTTGTTCCAGTACGGGGCTGATATGTACGGAAAGAATGGTACGGACCCAATGATTTCAGCATTTCAAACGTATTTGTTAAGCCTGTATTACACACCAGAACGTATTAGTGATTTTTTTGCGTCAGCACAGGATGTTATAGTACGCCAAGGTGATGTAGAACGTGCGATGAATCTTACGCACATACTTGATTCGATTCGGTATGCAAAGCAAATTACAGATTACGGAGAAATACAGAAATTATTACAATCACAGAATGAACCAATTGCTTATATTACCGCTTATAAAACAGGGAAGCGTATAAAGAATGAGCGAGAAGACATTCTTACTATTTCTGTATATCCATCGTACTTTGTTGTGCAATATCTCGGTGATAATAACGGGAATGTCATGTATATGAAAAGCTCCCTCGCAAATGTATTTGTAAAGGAGAATGTGTCATGAGAAAGATAGCCTTTTTCTTCTTTTTGCTAGTAATTGGAGGAGCGATGTCTAGTTGCTCTCGAGATACAACCTCTATTAAATATAATAAAAGTGGTCTCCCTATTTTGGATGATCGTCATCTTGTTGCGTATGTAGCGGCACGTGAGGAAGTGGGTGAAGCTTTGCTTTCATCATTTTGTAAACCACGCGGCTGTACGTATGAATTTATTCGTCTTTCGACAGAAGAGCTTCTTCGGAGGGTAGAAGAGGAAGCTGGAAATCCGAAAGCGGATATTATTATTGGCGGTACGGTAGACGCGCATCAAATGATGAAGCAAAAAAATCTATCTATTCCTGTTACGAGTCAGCATGCGAACCGTATTTCAAAAACTGTTAAAGATAAAGACGGTTATTGGTACGGTTATGAAGTGGAGAAACTGGCAATTGCGATCAATAAAGAGCGGTGGAATGAAGAAATAGCACCGCTCGGACTTCCTTATCCATCAAGGTGGCAAGATTTATTAAATCCAGTATATAAGGAAAAGATTGTGATGCCAGATCCAAATGTATCAGGAACAGCATATACGTTTTTTCAATCACTTATTGATACGGTAGGTGAAGAGGAAGCGAAGGAATATGTGAAGAATCTCGCAGGACAAGTTGGTGAAGTAACGGTGAATGGTTATATACCAGTGGAGCTTGTTGCGAGCGGTGAGTATATGATAGGTATCAATTTCATGGGAGACCAGAGAATGCTTCAAAAACAAGGCTTTCCAATTGTAAGTATTGTACCTGAGCAAACAGGGTTATCTGTTAATGCGATTTCGAAACTAAAACGTGCACCGAATGGTATTATTGCGGATTTATTTATTGATTATTGTTTATCAGAAGAAGCGGGTCACATTTTAGAAAAGGTTTCGTTTGGCGTACCAACGATGTTTGCGAAGAACGAGAAAGAAATTGAAGGACAGCCGGTTAGAAGAACAAACAAAAATATATCAAATAGCGGAATAATCGAGATATGGAATAGACAGCGTCTCTCTCAGAAGTGAGAAAAGGAGACGAAAATATATGTTTAAATGGCTTAAGCCAGCGCCTGCAATTGAGAGATTGCCAGCGGATATGATTGATCGAGTATATAAATTATTACGTATTCGTGTGTTAATCGGGATTTCAGTTGGGTACGCTGCTTATTATTTAGTTCGTAGTAACTTTAATTTATCTACTACATATTTAGTAGATGAGTTCGGATTTAGCACGACACAAATTGGATTATTAGGCGCAGTAATGGCTGTTGTTTACGGACTTAGTAAATTCTTTATGGGTAATTTATCGGATAAAGCATTTGCTCAACGATTTATTGCAGTAGGTTTATTTTTATCTGGGCTTGTTAATATTTGTTTCGGTTATGCATCTTCCTTTGGGATGATTTTAACATTACTTGTTCTAAACGGTATTGTACAAGGTATGGGAGCACCACCTTGTAGTATCGTTATGACGAAATGGTTTTCAAAGAAAGAACGTGGCACGAAAACAGGTCTTTGGAATATTTCACATAACGTTGGTGCACTACTTGTTCCACCATTCATTGGAATTGGTGTAGGTATTTTCGGTGAAAGCCATTGGCAAGGCGGCGTATTTATTTTCCCAGCGATAATCGCTATGGTAATTGCAGTTCTAGTATGGATTAATGCGAAGGATACGCCAGAATCTGAAGGTCTTCCGCCAATTGATGAATATCGTAATGACTATGAAGATCTTGAAAAAGCAGATAATGCTAATAAGATGTCACCAAAAGAAATTTTAATGAAATATGTAGTGAAAAATAAATTTGTTTGGTTTTTATGTATTGCGAATGCATTTGTTTACTTAATTCGTTTCGGTGTTATTAACTGGGTACCAATTTACTTAACAACAGTGAAAGGTTTTACAAAAACAGAAGCGCATTTTGCGTATTCAATATTTGAAACAGCAGCGATTCCAAGTTCTTTAATTGTCGGCCTTTTAAGCGATAAATTATTCAAAGGAAAACGTATGCCATTATGTGTTATGAGTATGGCTGGGGTTGTTGTTGGAACAATCGTCTATTGGCAGGCAACTAATATTATTGTTGTGAGTGTTGCAGTTTCTATTATCGGTTGTTTAATTTATGTACCACAGTTCTTAATTGGTTTAAGTGCGATGGAATTAGTACCGAAATTTGCAGTAGGTACAACAGTTGGTATGTGTGGTCTGTTCGGTTATGTTGGAGGAAGCTTCATAGCAAACGCAGCAATTGGTATTATTGTTGATCGTTCTGGCTGGGATGGTTGCTTCATGTTACTGTTAGCAGGTGGTGTATTAGCAACGATATTCTTACTGATTGTTCAAGTGGGACATGAGAGAAAAGCTTCTAAAGTAGCATAATATTTTGTCTAAAAAGCTATCCAGTTGTTATATTGGATGGCTTTTCTTATATTCATATAATCTTTCCTTAAATCTATCTTAAAAGACAAGATGTCATATTTCTAATCATTGGAATTTTTGTTACAATATAAATGGATGTGTAAAACTTTGTAAAAAGAATGTAATAATATGTAATTTATTTTCAGAAAGTTTTATACAATTTTTATATTAAACTATTAAGTTATAAAGGGAGCGAGAAAATGATACCAAATACGGTTCGTACTCCAAACAAGAAGAAGAAGTGGATTATTATCGGGGTTATTGCACTAATTGTTATTGTAGCAGCAGTTAATATTTTTATTATGCAAGGTAAGAAGAAGGGCGCATCAACAACGGCTGATGCTGTAAGCTTTGAAAAAGTAACGGAGCGAAAGCTTAATAATACGAAGTTAATTTCTGGTCAGGTGAAGCCTGGGAATATTGAAAGTTTTTATGCAGATCCAACTAAAGGAAAAGTGAAAGATATTGAGGTAAAAGAAGGACAAGAGGTAGAGAAAGGTGCGAAGTTATTCTCTTATGATAATGAAGAGATTAATTTGCAAATGAAGCAAGCTGAGCTTGATCAGAAGATGGCGGATATGCGTTATGATCAAGGGAAGAAGAAGATTGATTCACTGAAGAAAGAAATTAAGAAAGTGAAAGATAGCGGAGCTGGGAAAGAAGTAACGGATCCGATGGAAGAGCAAGTAAGTGAGTTAGAGATGGCGCAAAAGACAACAGATCTTGAGAAAGAAAAAGGGAAGTTGCAAAAAGAGGAGTTAAGTAAAAAGCAGAAAGAGCTTACGATTTATAGTAATTTTGCTGGTGTCGTTCAAAAGTTAGATAAAGATGCGGCGCAAAGTTCATCTCAAGCGTTAGGTGGTCAAGGGAAAGCATTTTTACAAGTGGCGTCTAAAGATCCATTCCAAGTTCAAGGGACGTTAACTGAGCTTCAAAAGTCACAAATTCAAAAGGATCAAACATTTACTGTAACTGCGAAAGCAAATAATAAGAAGAAGTGGACAGGTAAGATTACAGAGGTAAGTGAATTCCCAACGAGTGCAGAGATGGCTCAAGCTGGTGGTATCGGTGAAGCGACTCAAAATATGTCCCAATATACATATAAGGCAAGTCTTGATAGTCAAGATGGTTTATCTCCAGGTTATCACGTTTCTCTGCAAGTAAATTTAGAGAATAAGACGATGATTGCTGTTCCAACTAAGAGCATTGTGGAAAAAGACGATGATGCATTTGTTTATGTTGAAGATAAAGGAAAGCTTCGTAAACAAAATGTGAAAAAAGGTTCTACTGATGGAGACTGGACAGAAATTACTGAAGGCGTAACAGTGGGGCAAAAGGTGGTTAAAAATCCTTCCGACGATGTGTATGACGGAATGGAAGTGAAAGAGAAATGATTACGTTAAATAATATTGCTAAAACGTATTATCAAGGAAAATTGGCAGTGCCGATTTTGCACGGTATTAGTTTAACGATTCAGGGCGGTGAATTCGTTTCTATTATGGGACCGTCTGGTTCTGGTAAATCAACGCTTATGAATATTATCGGTTGTTTAGATCGTCCAACAGAAGGCGAATATATGCTGAATGATGTGAATATCTTAACAGCAGACGAGTCAAAGCTTGCTTTAATTCGTAATGAATATATTGGCTTTGTGTTTCAGCACTTTAATTTGCTGCCGCGTCTTTCAGCAGTAGAAAATGTTGAACTTCCGCTCGTATACGGTGGTGTGAAGAAAGCAGAGCGTCGCCAAAGGGCTCTAGAAGCGCTTGGTAAAGTCGGTTTGTCAGATAGGGTTCACCATTTGCCGAATGAATTATCAGGTGGACAGAAGCAGCGTGTAGCGATTGCAAGATCGATTGCGAATAATCCAACGTTCATTATGGCCGATGAGCCAACTGGTGCGCTTGATACGAAGTCTGGTGAGCAAGTTATGAATATTTTCACGAAGCTAAATGCAGAAGGTACAACGATTGTTATGGTTACGCATGAAGAGGAAGTAGCAGCGTATTCTTCCCGCCGCATCGTACTGCGAGATGGGAAAATTACAGAAGATAGAAGGTGTGCGGTATGAGTTTACTAGATAGTATAAAAATTGCCCTATCTTCTATTTTAGCTCATAAACTGCGTTCAGCTCTTACGATGCTCGGTATTATTATTGGGGTAGGTTCGATTATTACTGTCGTTGCAATTGGGCAAGGCGGGGAAGCGATGCTGAAGTCGAAATTCGCGGGTTCTGGTGGTAATAATCTTATGCCAATTCAATTTAAAGCAGATATTAATGATGAGTTTGCTATGGGCGGATTTCAAATACCGAAGTTAACGGAAGAGGATATTTTGGAAGTAAAACAAGTGAAAGATGTTTCACACGTTATTACGACAAACCAGAATTCAGAGGTGCTTGATGTAAATGATAAAAAAGCAAATCTGAATGTTATTGGGCTTGATAATGAATATTTTGCGGTTAACAAAGTAAAGGTTGTAAAGGGACGTACTTTAAGTGAATCAGATATTACTCATGCAAATAATGTTGTGATGGTTAGTACAAAGACAGAGGAAACATTATTTAAGGATGTAAACCCAGTTGGACAAATTATTGAGATGAAGGGACAGCCAATGCAAATTATTGGTGTGTATAAATCTGATAATGAGTTTATGGGATTTGAAATGGAAGAAGCGTTAATCCCTCTTACGTTATGGCCTGTTTTATACGGAACAGATGATATTCAAAATATCGCAATTCAAGCTAAAAATGTAGATGACTTAGAAGCAGCAGGAAAAAAAGCTGTTGATGTATTAAATAGTCGTAAGCCAAGTGAAATTCCAGGTAAATATGAACTGGTTAATTTAAAAGAATTCCAAGAAAATGTTTCTAAAGTAACTGGTATTATGACGATGATCATCGGCGGTATTGCAGGTATTTCATTAGTCGTTGGTGGTATCGGTGTTATGAATATTATGCTCGTATCTGTAACGGAGCGTACACGCGAAATTGGGATACGTAAAGCACTTGGGGCGACACGTAGTAAAATTTTATTACAGTTTTTAATTGAAGCAGTTATGTTAACGCTTCTAGGTGGTTTAATTGGAATTGGTCTTGGATATGGCGGGGCCTATATCGTTTCCACATTTGCGAAATGGCCACCACTCGTTTCATGGGAAGTTGTCGTTGGAGGCGTACTGTTCTCTATGACACTTGGTATTATTTTCGGATTAATTCCAGCGAATAAAGCTGCGAAATTAGATCCAATTGAAGCATTACGTTATGAGTAATTACTAGTGTAGTAGAACTACACATTACCGTTCTAGTGGGCGGTTCGTAGCCTCTATGTGAGGAAGTGAACCGCCCGTTAGAACGGGTTATATAAATAGAAGGAGGCGTTATAATGGAAGCTAATGTGAATACGCAAAAAGCTGGTGGCGAGAAGCCATCATTGTTCGGAATGATTACTTCTCCTGGTTTACAGTTTGAGAGAATGAAGACGACTGAGAAAGTTTGGGGCATGTTCTTCATAGTAGCGCTATTACAAGGGCTTGTAGGTGGCTTAAATTCGTATATTACGTATACATCACCTGAGATGATTGAAATGCAAAAGAAATTAGGAGGCGAATTTGCAAAGCAGGGTTCGCTTGTATCAGATGTAATTTCTGGTACGATATGGGGAATAGTAGGTGTTATGATTGCAACACTTGTTATTGCAGCTATTTATAAGGTGTTTATGATGTTCTATGGGAATGATACTTCTTATAAAAAAATAGTAATGATTATTGTATACGCGGATATTATTGTTATTATTGGTGGACTTATTAATGGTGTTATAGCTTTAATTTTAGGTGCTGGACCAACTGCGTATACAAGTTTAGGACCACTATTCGATCAGGGTTCACTTGCATATGGAATTGGTAATACAGTTGAATTGTTCTATTTATGGAATTTAGTTTTAATTTGGTTAGGATTACAAGTTACAGCAGGATTAAGTAAAGTGAAAGCAGCTATTCCAATTATTGTTTTATTCATTATTAAAGCGGGATTCCTAGCTGCGATTGTTGTATTGATTGCAAAGTTCTTACCTGGTTTGCCTGTATAATAATATGATTGAATTAAAGGGTGACTCTTCAGAGGAGTCACCTTTTTTATTTTTACCCTTATTTCAAATACGAACAGCAGAATTTCAAATTCTACTTCGTGTAATTTCAAATTTCAGCGATACTATTTAAAATTACTCACAGTGAAATCACTTCTTTATTTTTATATTGTGGAGGTACCGGCGGAATAACAAAGAGGTATACCTTTTAGAAACGGGTACTGTGTGAAGCCAGCGACTTTTACAGAGACAGTTGTTTTGTATGAAGGTATGATTGTGAATCAAATAAAGAAGTTAGGTATTTACCAAGATCATGAAGAGTATTATCAATGTGGTTTAATTGGTCTTTGGTATGCGTATGAAAGATTTGATGCGGAGAAAGGAAGTTTCCCATCATATGCAGTTGTAACGGTGCGTGGTTATATATTAGAAAGATTGAAGAAAGAGTTTGCGGTGCAAGAAAAGTGTGTATGTGTAGGAGAGTATGAGGATATCTTCCATTTTGAAGATATTGAAATGAAAGCGAAAGATTTTATGAGTGTATTAGATGAGAAGGAGAAGTATATTATTTTTGAACGTTTTTTTGTAGGGAAGACGATGGGGGAGATCGCTAGCGAGATGGGTGTATCGGCAAGCACTTGAGAAAATGCGAAATAGCTTAAGAGGGTAAATATTATCATAAGAATGGAAGGCAAGGGATATTGCTTTCCATTCTACTTATTATGTTAAGGTAGTAAGTTTAATAAGAGGTTTTTAAATTGTAGTGAATCTTGCATGTTCATACGTGATAATACGTATCCAGCTTTTAATAATTGTTGTTTTAACCTATGGGGACTGATATGTATTGTTGTAGTGGTGCCGTTTGAAAAATGAATATTAGCTTTTTTACTCTTTTTGAAAAATTCTATGTCATCTATATGGTTATAAAACAGCCATATACAGTTTGGAGAAGAAGGAGATTCTGTCGGGAAAGCACAAATATATTCTCGATGATTAATTGGAATTGGGACATTTTGTTTGAAATGAAAGTTTGTTTGAACTGCTTTCCGTCTGCCTTGATAAGTAGAGTGAACATTAGTTAGACAAGATTGTTTGATGAGCTGGAGAGCAGTTTGACAGGAGTAAAGATGGTTCCCGCTACTTTCGATTATTTTTGTTCGATAATAAGGGTGCTTGTAAGGCTCTAACATCATTGTAGAATTAGAAATAATAATATCATTTTCATTGTTCATAACTTCGAGTCCTCCCCTATGAAATGTCGTTACACATATCATTATATACGAATTAAGTAAAATAATTATTAATCTTTTGTTTTGTATTGTAAATTTTGGTTATTTGTTTACAATCAATAGATGTTAGTCTTTCTAATTTGCATCGCTTGTACATATATATGAAAATAGAAAAGAGTAGGCGGTGAGATAGTATGAAGAAAAAGTATATTATTATGGCTCTAGTTGTTGTTCTTCTAGTATATTTAGCAAATAGTAATCCGAGTAAAGGTGAATATACGGATTGGGCAGCAAAGCAGTTTATGAAACGTAATGATGTAAGTAAGAAGCTAGACGAAGTTCAAAAGGAAAATGAAGAGGGTCTCCTTGGCGATTTAGCATCGGCTGGTAAGAAGTTGGCGAAAAAATATGTTGAGCCACAAGTTGGATTATTAATCGAGAATTATACAAAGCGAAGTGATTATATTTTCTTCTCAACATATACGACCGAGTTTGATATAGGCGGAGAACACTATAAATATGTATGCGTCGGTTTTTCAAAAATCTTTATTCCGATTGAAATGCCGAAGAAAAAAGACGAATCTGCAAAATGATGCAGATTCGTCTTTTTGTTTATCTCCACTGATTTAGATGTTAATGGGAACTTCAGATACGTTCCTTTCTACAAGACGGGCTCCTTTTTTTCGAGTAGTATCATTAATTGACGAAAATACAGATGAGGCAAGGATCGTATCCATTACTTGATTTACGACTTGTGCATCGACGGGTGTGATAGGTTTCTCGATAGAAAAAACAACTGTTTTTCCATCTTCTTTCGCGAAAATTAATTCTAGTACTTGCATATGTTATTTCCTCCTTTTTTATCCGGTTAGGCAGGGCCGATTGGTGTTGTTTCATAATCAGCGGGGGATGAACACCTCACTGATTAAAGTTTCACCTTATAGGTTAGAAAGATCCGATGTGCTAACAAGTTGTATAGCGTGAAGCGGTGATGCTTGTACAGAAGCAAGAGCACGTGCTACGTTTTGTACTTGCTCTAAGTTTGCGTTTGTTTTCACACGCTTAAATTGTTTGTTCTTGAAAACTGTTTTTCCGTTCTTATCTAATCCACTGTTTAAGACAAGACGTAAAGTTAAATCCATTACGATTGTTTCGACTGCCATGTTTATCACCCCCTTTCACTTTATAAATAGGGCGTGAATGTCATGTTTTGGCGTGAAATTTATTCTTTTTTTTGGTACGCTTAAAAGACTAAGAGAGGGGTTTCGGAAGAATGAATCGTAAATGGTTATTTTGGATTCCTGTTTTACTATGGATGGGGTTGATTTTCTATTCCTCGGCACAACCATATAAAAAGCAGGATATGCGTTCGGATATTGAACAATATGTAAATGTTGAGTTTGTGAAAGAGCATTTCTCATGGGTATCTATCGATTATGGCGGTGGTACACCTGTTAGCATTGCGAATAAAGGTGTAGGCGGATTTATTGAGTTTTTCCTTCGTAAAGGTGCTCATTTTATGGTGTTCTTTATGCTAGGTTCATTGACGTATTATGCTTTTCATCGATCGGGTTATTCGAGAAAAAGGTGTTTCCTATACGCTCTTCTATTCGTTGCGGGATATGCAACATTTGATGAAATTCATCAATGGACTACGGGAGATCGTACACCGATGTGGCAAGATTCATTGCTGGATACATGCGGCGGATTAACAGGAATTATAATAAGCAATTGGTTTTGGAATAGAAAAAGGAGCTAATCTTTTGAGATTAGCTCCTTTTGTTTATACACCAAGCAATTCTTTTAGTTCATCTGTAGATAGTTCGGTCATCCAACTATCGGTTGTAATGACGGCGTTGTTTAATGATTGTTTTCTTTCTAACATTTCATCAATTTTTTCTTCGAGTGTCCCCGTTGTAATAAGCTTATGAACGTGAACGAAGCGTTTTTGACCAATACGATATGCGCGGTCTGTTGCTTGGTTTTCTACAGCTGGATTCCACCAACGGTCGTAGTGAATGACATGGTTGGCAGCGGTTAAGTTTAAGCCAGTTCCACCTGCTTTTAACGATAAGATGAAAATGTCATACGTTCCGTTTTGGAACTGCTCGATCATTTTGTCACGTTCTTTCTTCGGTACACTACCGTTTAAGAAGAGGACGCGCTGGCCGAAATGTTCTTCTAACACATTTTTTAGCATGTTCCCCATACCGATATATTGTGTGAAGATTAAACAACTTTCATTTTGATCTTTTATATTTTCAATGAGTTCCATTAGCGTGCTCGTTTTCATGGAACGTTCGATGATGTCTTTTGGTTCTGTTTCTTTTAAATAAAGAGCAGGGTGATTACAAATTTGTTTGAGCTTGTTCAGCATAAGTAATATAAATCCGCGTCTTTCAATCCCGCTTAATCCTTCTACATTTTGCAATGTATCTTGAACAAGTTGTTCATATAAGGAAGCTTGTTCACCAGTAAGTGGGCAGTAAGCTTTCTGCTCTTGTTTATCTGGTAAGTTTAATGCGACGGTTTGATCTTTCTTCGTTCGTCGCAGTAAAAATGGTGAGATAAAACGTTGAACTTGTTGGATTTTTCCTTCGTCACGGTCTTTTTCAATCGGTGAGACGAAGCGGCGCTGGAATTGTCCTAAGCTGCCGAGATATCCATGATTAATGAAGTCGAAAATAGACCAAAGCTCGGCAAGTCGGTTTTCCATCGGTGTACCGGTTAAAGCGATTTTGTGATTTGCTGGCAAGTTTCGTACTGCTTTCGACTGTTTCGTATGTGGGTTTTTAATATTTTGTGCTTCATCCAAAATAACAGCATCCCAGCATAACGTACTAAGTTCTTCTTCATCAAGTTGAGCTAATGCATAAGATGTTAATACAACATCTGCTGATTGAAGGAAGTCTTTAAATGATTCGCCTTTCGCTCGGTTACTTCCATAATGTAACTGAACACGTAATTTTGGTGCGAAACGCTCAAATTCTTTTTGCCAATTTCCAAGAACAGATGTCGGTGCCACGATTAAGGCAGGGCCTGTTTGGAGATTGTTCTCTTTTATATATAGTAAGTAAGTGATCGTTTGAATACTTTTTCCAAGTCCCATGTCATCAGCTAATAATGCTCCGAATCCAAGCTTTCTTAAATATAATAACCACTCAATGCCATGTTGTTGATACGGACGGAGTGTTGCGTTTAGTGCAGAAGGGACATCTACTTTTGGAATATCCCCAATGTGCAATAGTTTTTGGAATAGCTCTTCATAATATCCATCTAGTTCGATTTCAATATCGGTAAATGGACTATCTTCTTCTACAATTTCTGCCTCAGCAGTGTTTGATAAATGTTGCTGAAGGACATCTTTCATTTCGAGTCCATATTTATCGGCACGATTCATGAGCTTTCGCACTTCTTCAATAAAGGCTGGATCCAGTCTCATCCATTGACCATTTATATTGAATAATCGTTTGTTTTGCTCAACGAGTTCGAAAAATTCGCTTTCTGATAAATCAATGCCGTTCGTTGAAATGCGCCAATCAAAATTAACGAGCGTATTCATGCCGAAGAAAGATTGCGTTTGCGTAGCATTTTGCTTCAGCTGTACACGTAACTTTGGTTTTGTTGCTTTTAAATTTTGCCACCATGATGGTAGTAAAATCGTAATACCTGCGGCGAGTAATTCGTTACTTGCTTCCGTTAAGAAGTTCCATGCTTCTGTTTCAAAGAGTTCACTTCGGAACGTTTCGTCTTCTTTTAACCACGGTACGAGCTTACTGAATCCTTCTTGTGTTTCAAGAATACGTTCTTCATAATCGTGCCATCGTTTTGGCAAAGAATCGATACTCTCATATACATATATGCGATGAGCCCCGCGCTTTGGTGTAACAATTGTCTCAAGCTTCCACATTTCAAATTCTTCTTGTGGCTCTTGTAGCCGTAGTCCGATTGTAAAGGGAAGATCATCTTCGATGTAACCAATTTTTCGAAGCCAATCTTCTTCATGTAGTGCTGCATCCAATTGCCTTTTCGTAAAGTCGTAATGTTCATAAAGTCTCTTGGCATCTTCCCATCCATCATTTGAACGGTTATCTTGTAATATGCTTTCATTTACCGCGGCCGAGAAAAGAGATGCCAATGTTTCCTCTTCTATTGGGGTATTTTGCACTTTCCAAGATGGTTGCTGAGACCAACGCTCCATATCAGGTACGAAGCTACCGCCGATGAAGGAATCCCATAATTCGTTCGCATCTTCCGTAAGTGCTGTAATAGGACCGTTCATTTGGATATGGGCAAAAGAGTTCATCGGTTTATTAGCGATGTATTCAAATGCTTGTGCGTTTGTTAGGATAACACCTTGTTTTCCTTCAAAGGTCGCTTCTTTTAGAAACGTGCCGTAGAAGGAAGTGGAGTGCCATGTAAATGCATTTCGTTTCCAACTTGTTACGGATAATGGAGTACCGCTGTCATCTTCTCCCCAAAGGAACCAACCTTGACTAACGTGCTGGAGCCTAATTGTTACTTCAGTTTGATTGATCATCGATTAATTTTCCTTTCCGTAATTCCTCTTGTAGTGCACGCAGACGTGAATGTAAGTTTGCGATGTGAATAATGAAAGCATCCCATTCATCAGTGCGCTTTAATCGTTTATACAATGTACGTAATTTCTTTAAATAACGAACTGCACGTCTATATGATTTGCGGTTTCGCTCTTCAATGGCCTCTACGGCAGCAAGGTGATAAAGAGGAAGGGCTGCTTCTGGTGCTTCTTTTTCAATATCTTTCAGCGGCTCTTTCAAAAGTTCAATTGCTTCAAACCCATGTAGGAGCTGAAGTTCAGCCCATGTACGATATTGCTTTTTCGCGAGTACGTATTGCTCATAGTTTGCGAAACTATATGGTAATAGCTCTTGCAAAATCATTTCGAGTCCGGCTTGTTCATTTGTATGGGTTGCATACGTTTCGTACATGATGACAAATAAGCGGACGATATCTTTTATGAAAACCGTATTTTCATGCTCATGTATCGTTTTCTTCACTTGTTTATACGTAAAGGAAAGCCAGTTTTTCGCACGATCCCATTGCATTGTATTTAATAGCTCTTCTAACCAATAGAAGTACAGACTTACAACAGAAGCAGGTTGTTTCTTGAGTAAGTCCATTGCTAATAGGTCTTCGTCATTTAAAAAGAGTAGATGAGAAGATGCTAATGCTTTGGAGAGTGGATTGATTTTCGTATCGATTCGCTTTTCTTCTTCTTGCAGTTTCTCTTTATTGTGTAAGAGTTCACTCCATATGTGACGATAAATAAAAAATCTTTCTTGCGTATAGGCGTCGGTGGAGAAGAATACTTCGTGAACGAGACGAGCTGTTTCTTGCAAAATTGCTTTAGACTCTGAAGGAATCGCTTCTGATTGTAAGTCCCGAACGATGGATTCCACTTTATCTACAAATAAGCGAACGACGTTAACAGGCTGGTGATAAGAATACGTTTTATTTGCTTCGAAGTCCTGAATTTCTTCTAATAATTTTTGAAAGCAATAAAGCGCTGCATGTAGCCTGAACAACTCATGTATCACAACGATACGTGGAGCTTTCCGCTCGAGTTTCGTATAGAAGTCTGTAAAAATACTCATAAGAAAATACATTTGTTTATAAGTAAGCCGAGCTTGTTCTTTCTTAAATGATTCATATTCGTTGTCAAAATACGATTGCCAACTTTTATAATCCGTTTCTTCAAAAGCTGATGATTGCAACACTTGTCTTGCAGTTCGAATAGGAGGAAGGGAAGGTTTCGTATTATTTTTAAATAAAGTTAATACATCTCCTACTTGCCCAAAACTAGACGCTGCAGATAGTAACACAGCGAGCATATGCTCACATTGCGTTGGTGCAAAGCAATCACAATAGCTTTCAGCAACGTTACGAATTGGGATATGGACGCTATATACGCTGCCTTCAGCATCTACAGTTCCTGATAGCGTATAACCATCAAAGTCAACGTTGTAGACAACACCACTACGATATAGGTGCCGAGCTGTAGCGACATGTTCCTGATCAGCTGTTTGCTGTGGATCTAGTCCTTGAACGAACTCATTCGCAATCATCATAATTTCATCTTTCGTAATTGAGTGTTGCAGCATAATATTCCTCCGTACACATATTTCTTTCCTCTACCATTATAAACAAAAAATGCTCAAAACAGAAAAAATGAAATTTAGATTACACAAATTGAAAATCATGGTAATATATATAATGTTATTTTTGTATATTACTATATGTATATAGGAGGAGAGATAGTTTGTCAGATTTACAGACGAAGTTAGGTAGTGGAATGAATAAGTTACAAGAAGGAATTGAGCAAGGGAAGATGAAGCTGCAAGTTGCACAAGAGATTGCTCAATTGAAAAAGGGAATGCAAGTGCAAATGCAGAGAAAGGCAGAAGTTCTATTAGAGGTTGGACAAAAAGTGTATGTTCAATTAAGAGGGCACGGAGTAAATGAATCAAGTTTAAAAGAAATGATTGCTCCAGTCCAAGAATTTGATGTGGCTATTTATCAAGCGAGAAAACGCATCATTGAATTGCAAAAGCAGCAAGGCGAGAAAGCTACATGTGAATGTGGTGGACCTTTATCGATAAATGATAAGTTTTGTGGTTCATGCGGAAATCCTAACCCGATGTTAGTGGTAGAAAATGATGGTGAAACGGCAAATTGTATTTCGTGTGATGAGCATATTGATAAAAACTCTACATACTGTCCAGTTTGTGGAATTGAGCAAAGTGGGGAGTGAATAAGATGTATTGTCGCACGTGCGGAAAGCAACATGGTGAGGAAGTAAATTATTGCCCAATTGAAGGTAGTATGGAGATTGCGGGAGCTACGGATGTAGTAACGTTAGAACAAGATACTGCGAAATATTGTAAAGGTTGCGGCAGTGAAAATGCTCAGCAAAATTTATATTGTCAAAAGTGTGGGCATTCTTTATTTGTTGTGAAGAAAAAAGAACAAACTGTAAAATTACCTGTGATGGACGGCGCTCCTAAAGTTGAATTTACAGCAGATAAGGCTTCGTTACAAACAGGTGTTATTGGTGGAGCTATTGCAAGTATTCTTATGTTAATTGCTGGATGGATTGGTAGTGTATTATTTGCATCTATGTTAAGTGAGATGTTTAGTACATTTGCGAAAGAGTTAAAAATGCTATCAAGCTTTTATACGAGTGCGACTTCTACGCTGCTAAGTTATCATTTACTTGGTTTTACAGCTAGTGCCGATAGTGGAATGGTATTATCTTTATCTTGGCATACTCCATTTACATTATTATTGATCATTCCATTTATTATTTTCGCTGGAACAGGAATTTGGTTAGGAAAGCAGGGCGCTGCAAAAACGATTAAAGATCAAATTTTTATGGCAGCAATAGTTGGTATTATTTATGGCGTCTTTTTATTCATCATAAGTTTTATCGCATCACAATCTTTTGCAATTCCATTCACAGATGGAGGTAAGATTACGGTTGGTTTTTCAGCATTTAAGAGCTTATTGAGTGGTTTTGTATGCGGAACATTATTTACTTTATTAGGATTTATTGCTCATACAAGCAAAAACAATATGGCAGCAGCATTCCAAGAATTAATGCCATATGGAGCATCTATTTATTATGGAATTTCATCTATGATAAAAGGGTTTTTAGCGACAGCGGTAGTAATGTGCATTTTAGCTGTAGTGCTAGTAAGTAACATAGACAGTGCTGCGCCGTTACAAGAAGAGAAAGAATCTAAAACACAAGGTGTATTATTAGCGCTAGAATTAGCACCTCAAGTATGGAGTATGGCTCATTTTTCTCCGTTAGAAGTGTCAAGTCCAGCATTTGATCATCAATTTAAAAAATATACTAAGCAAGAATCTGATAACAAATTAGCATTTTCATTCGTGTCAGGTATTTCTATGAATGGTATCGGAATGAAGGATGTCATAATTGCACAAGGTGGATATCCAGAGGATCTCGCTGAAGTAGAAGAAGTAAATGGTGCATTCCATTACGGTTTATTACTACTTATCATTCCAGCATTCTTTATGTTCATGGCTGGGAGAAAATTAGCGAAATTACCAACTACGAACATGTATATCACACTAGCAGTATGTAGCGGTTCTTACACGATTATGATGATTGTACTGAACATCATTTCTAAATTCCAAATTGATGTTTCAGGAAAGGTCATGAATTTAGCTGGAGCAGGCGGTACTGTACTATCTATGCAAAATTCATTTGTGTATTTAACTTTGTTTAGTTTTATTTTGACATATGTAACGGCATTCGCCGGAATGAAATTAGCTAAAAAATAGGGGGAGAGCATGTTGAAGTTTTGTGGAACATGTAACAAGAAGGTTGCAGATCATTTGAACTTTTGCCCCGAGTGCGGAAGTAAGGTCGAAATAATCGTTGATAACACTGTCACTTCATATACAGAATTGCAAAGTGAGACCAAACCAGTAAAAAGTAAGAAAAATTTATTTTTGATTATTGGTTTCGTCATTATTGCAGCTTTATTATTTGGAGCATATAAATTTGGAGCAAATAAGTTTTCAAAAGAAAAGCAAGTGAATGTAATGATTGAAGCATTCCAAAAGAAAGATATCAATGCGATTGATGAGTTTGTGAAAGCAGAAGACCCGAGTTTAAAGATTAAGACAGAGGATATTAAGGCGTACATCCGTTACTTGAAAGAGAATCCGTCTTATAACAAAGAATTACTGTCTTATTTACAGAAAGAGACTGTAGATCAAAAGTTAACAAAAGATAAAGCGGCCTTTAAAGATGGACAAATTGTCGAAGACGGAAAAGAATGGTTCTTATATCCGAAGTATAAGTTCAGCATGAAATCTTATTACATGAGTGTAAGCACAACTGCAAAGAAAGCGGAAATATCTGTGAATGATAAGAAGGTAGCAGACATTTCTAGTGATAAATCTTCGAAAGAGCTGGGGCCATACTTCCCAGGTACGTATGTTGTAAAGGCAACGGCGAAGACAGAACTTACTGAATTAGAAACAGAAAAAGAAGTAGAGTTAGCAGATGAAAAGAGCGGAAAAGTAGAAGTGGATTTATCACTTGAAGGTAAGTATGTAACCATCTCTTCTGATGAAAATGAAGCAACTGTGTTTGTGAATGGTAAAAAACGCGGGAAATTAACTTTTGGAAGTTACGAACTTGGTCCTGTATCGACAGATGAAACAGTAGAAGTACATTTAGAGAAAACTACTGATTTTGGTGTAGTGAAATCTGAAAGTATTAAAATTGGAGACCAAAGCACGTATTACTTAAAATTCCCAAAAGAAACATCAAGCTCAGCAGTTGGCGATTTTGTACGAAGTCATATTTATGATAATGTACGTGCGATTTCATTAAATGATTTTAGTCTAATTGAAAATAATTATGATAAGAGCGGGAAATCGTATAAAGAAGACCGTGATTACCTACAATATTTACACAAAAAGGGAATTACAGAAGACTTATTAACGATGGAAGTTCGTAATATAGAGCGTCAAAGTGCTACGAAATATAAAGTAACGACATACGAAGAGTACCATATTCGTTACGGTGATGGGTCTGTAAAGTTCAAAAGCTTTAATAATGACCATATAGTTACTGTTAATGGAAATGGAAAGGTGCTATATCATTCTCTTGGTGCCAATAATACGTTGAAATCAGAGGAAGTATCTGGTCCGACTCGTTAATAAAAGAGAGAGGTTGTTCAATGTTTTTGAACAGCCTCTTTTTTTGTAGAGTCTCCTATTGTGAATTTTTGTCGGTAAAGCAATATTTCGTGTCGAACCGTTAATATATTTTCTCTACTCGTGTTCAAGAAGGGGAAATAAAAAGGATATCACTTAGCCGAAAAAATCTGGCGAGGTGATATCCTTTTTTACAATTATGAGCGCGTTTCCTTTACTATCGCTTGTACATATGGATCATGTAATATTTGTTCTATGATTGGTAACATGTTTTGTTCGAATGGAATGTCGATAGGAAATGGCTTTTGTGAGCCGGGTTTGATTCCATATTGGACAATTTTGTAATGTGTATTTTCTTCAGAGCTGAGCACAATTAATTTATATCGATTGTCATCGCCAGCGAGTGAAAAGTCAATGGAAGTAGCGTCGTATGTTACTTCATCCTTATATATATACGGTTTTGGTGTACCGATCCAGTCTACTTTTGCTTGTACATTCATGGACATAACCTCCTTATAAGCTATTATAAAAAAATAAAAGCCAGCTCTCAACAAAGAGAACTGGCTTTAGCAGTCATTGGTTATTTTAAAATTTTCACTTTAACAGTTTTGCGTCCCCATTTTTGAGCAGCACTATCTGATCCAAGTAGGATGTCGATACGGTTACCTTTAATCGCACCGCCAGTATCTCCAGCGATAGCTTCTCCGTAACCTTCAACCCATACTTTAGATCCTAATGGGATTACTTTCGGGTCAACAGCGATCATTTTCATGTTTGGGTTCGCTGTTAAGTCATGACCCATTGCAGTTAATACACGGCCGCCGTATGTGCCACCGTTTTCGCTTGGGTGAGCTGTATATGCTGTAGCTACAACTGTTAACTCACGACCATTAGAAGGTTCGCTAGTTTCAGCAGCTTTCACGGCAGGTTTAGCAGCTGGTTTTGCTTGTGCTGCAGGTGCTTGCGCTTTAGCTGGTGCTACAGTTTTAGCAGGAGCAGGTTGTTCTTGTTTCTCAATAACAGGTGCTGTACCTGTTAAGAAAGGAACGTGAACATAAGCTGTTTTCCCGTTATATTCGAATTGTAACCACTCATTTTGTACTTGGTTCGTTGTTTCGATCATATCGTCTTTCTTCAACGTTCCAAGAACTTCTGAGTCTGTGTTCGCTTCAGCACGTACGTTTAATACGTTAGCTGTTACGTAGTAGATGCTTTTTGTAAACTCTGTACTTACGAATGCGTCTTTACCATCTAAAGTGATTTTTGACCATCCGTTCTCTGTATTTTGAACATCTATTTTATTCCCGTTTAGTAATTTACCGACAACTTTTGATTCCGTAGTAGGGTTTTCGCGTACATTTAGTACGTCTGTTGTTACAACAGTTTCTGCATTAGCAGATGATGTGAAAATCCCAAGACCAAAAACTGCTGCTGTTGCTATTCCAATTAATTTTTTCATGATAGCCTCCATTGCGTTTGTTTTCGTGTCCTCATTATAGCAACAGATTTTTTCGGATTTCAGGAAAACACACAATTACAAACCATTCGTAATAAGTCGTTAACATCCTGTAATATAACAAAAAATATAGGAAAGCGTATTTCATTCTATGTAATTAGTAGGTTTCTACTTATATTCAAAATATTTAATACAACATATTGTTTTCGGCGGAAATAAAAACATTACAGGAGTGTTACATGATGTTTACTAAACGATTACATTCCTTGAGTATTTTACCGTTTTATGGGTAATATAGTTATATAAACATAAACATTTCGTTTGTGAAACTATAAACACGTGCTATATACTAGCAAAAAAACCGCATAATTGTTACAAAAAGAAAGGGTTGCAAGGAAGAAAAATGCCCTTTTTTACATCTGTAACACATCCTTTTTTGGGAAAATACATTCCCATCCGCATTTTTCTCACACAATTTGACAGCAGTATTTCGATCTCATAGCTCTTGCAGAGTGAAAAGGTTATACGGAAGGTAAGGCTGTCCATAAGAATTCGAATTGGTGAAGGTGAAAGTAAGAAAATCACCGTAAAATTATAGTTTTCTATCCGATTTTACATATCGGAATTTATGTTATTTACAAAAGTGAAACCTACGAAGGGGGATTTGATGAGGAAACTGACAAAAACATTCATCGTTTCATTAACATTATGTATTGCATTTACAATTTGGGGGATTATTCCCGAATCTATTATTGGAAAAGGTAGCTTAGGAAATGTAACAACCGCAATTCAAACTGCATTAGTTAGTAAGTTTGGATGGTTCTATATTATTTCTGTTTCTATTATATTAGGTGTGTCTATCTTTTTAATTGTTTCGAAATACGGTTCCATTCGTTTAGGTAAAGATGATGATGAACCTGATTATAGTTATATGACATGGTTTGCTATGCTATTTAGTGCTGGTATGGGTATCGGTTTAGTTTTCTGGGGCGTTGCCGAACCATTAAACCATTTGTACGCACCGCCGTTTGGAGAAGGTGCAACAGAGGAAAGTGCGCGTCTTGCACTACGTTTTTCATTTTTCCATTGGGGATTACATCCGTGGGGACTATATGCGTTTGTAGCGCTGTGTATTGCTTACTTTACTTTTAGAAAAGGAAAAGCAAGTACGATTAGTGCGACAGTAGGTCCGTTATTTAAAGGCGGGGAGCATGGACGTATTGCTCATTCATTTGATGTGTTAGCTGTTTTTGCAACTGTGTTTGGTGTTGCAACATCATTAGGTCTTGGTGCGAAACAAATTGCTGGTGGTGTTAGTTATTTAACATCTATCCCGAATTCATTGCCGACACAGTTAGTTATTATTGCAATCGTAACCGTTCTTTTCATGTTATCTGCGCAAACAGGTCTTGATAAAGGAATTAAATATTTAAGTAATGCGAATATTATTTTGGCATTTGCACTTATGATTATTGTATTATTTGCAGGTCCAACAAACTTTATTATGAATTACTTCACTTCAACAATCGGTTCTTATATTCAGGAATTGCCAAGCATGAGCTTCCGTTTAAGTCCATTAGATGAAGGCGGAAATCAATGGATTCAGTCGTGGACAATTTTCTATTGGGCATGGTGGATTGCATGGTCACCATTCGTAGGTACGTTTATTGCACGTGTTTCACGAGGACGTACCATTCGTGAGTTTGTTATCGGTGTGTTACTCGTACCGACTGTAATTGGTGCACTTTGGTTCTCTGTTTTCGGCGGGACTGGTATTCATATGGAACTGTTCGGCGATGCACATATCTTTGAAAAAGTGAAAGAAATGGGGACTGAAGTAGGATTATTCGCTATGTTTGATCAGATGGGAAGCTTTGGATCAGCTTTATCAGTTCTAGCTATTCTTCTTATTTCTACATTCTTTATTACATCTGCAGACTCTGCGACATTTGTTTTAGGGATGTTAACGACACATGGTAGTTTAAATCCACCAAACCGCATTAAAATGGTTTGGGGTATCGTTCTAGCAGTGTTAGCTTCTATCTTATTATATGTAGGTGGATTAGAGGCCTTACAAACGGCAGCTATCATAGCGGCATTCCCATTCGTCTTCGTTATTTTCTTTATGATGGCAGCATTATTTAAAGAGTTACAAAAAGAAGGGCGTATGAAGCGTCATAAATAATAGAAGGAAAAAGAGCTGATTGTGTATCAGCTCTTTTTTATATAGAAGAAACTTGAACTGCAAGTCAAGGAAATAAAATACTTTACGAGATAAGTAGTATGCCTTTTATATAAAGAAAAACCGATACATTTCGACAAATTCCGATATTTTATAAATTCTATTCATATTTTTGACAAAAAATTGTCGGAAATGTGTTGTCACGTTTATGTATATGTGCTATATTATTTCCTGTAAGCGATTTCAAATAGTTTTAAAGCGCATTCAAGGGGGACATCTAGAATAATGAAACGTTACGAAAGAAAGTGGAAGCATATTTGTTTGAAACGTGTGGCACATCGTAGTGTCCAAGAAAGCACGGAACCTAAGACTGAAACGCGCAAAGAACAGCAAGAGAAGCAATTGGTTCTACAAAAATAGCAATCACTTTTTCGTATATAAATGAAGGTCAATCGTTCGTTGGGGGATGGACGTGAAATTACTTTCAGCTAAGGGGTATTGTCTGATATATAATTTATACGGCAATAAATAAGCACAGAGCATACGGCGCTCTGTGCTTATTTTTATTATTTATCTTTTTTGAATCGAACTGTTTTATCCCAGCCAATGACTTGTTTCTTGCTTTTTGCACGTAAGTATAAAATTAAGCTACGAATAAATAAGTACGTAAAGAGCTGTGCGTACGTAAAGTACATGATAACACTAATAAAAATATTAGTTGGTGTAAAGGTTCGTTCTACACTCTGGGCACTAAATAATTGAGAAACATATGTAATATATGCGACATACCACATAAATAGTAGCGGAATGCTATATTGAATTTGGAATATCCCGAGTAACCCAATTACAAACCAAACGTTTGAAATGATTAAGAATAGCCAAAATACAACATACACTAAAACTTGTTGTAAGGAATGGACGAGAAGTTTTCCTTTAAAGAAACTTAAGGAAGAAAACATTTTTTCTAAAATGTACAAGTTCCCTTGGAGCCAACGTGTACGCTGTTTAATAAGGATTTTTAAATGCTCAGGTTCTTGTTCCCATGTAATCGATTCCGGAACGATTGGCAAGAGATAGCCTTTTTGTGTAATTCGTAATGTTAATTCAGCGTCTTCTGCAATTGCATACGGATCATAACCACCAAGCTCCTCTAATGCAGAGCGGCGAAGAAGCATGTTTGTTCCTGTTAGTGAACCTGTTTGGAATAGTAACCAGCGTCCAGATTGCATAAGGAGCTGGAAGATTTGAAATTCTAACGAAATCATTCGTGTTAGCCAGTTTCTTTTTTCATTTACAGTACGAACGTGACCGACAGCTCCAACAGCATCCTCGGTTGTTTCAGCGTGTTCTACAAGCATTCGCAGTGCATGTGGTTCAGGCTGGTTATCTGCATCATACACACAGAAGTATTCACCATCTGAAATACTAAGACCATAGTTTAATACACGCGATTTCCCTTTTGGTTCACCTGCCGGAACGCGAATGTGACGAATATGAGCATAAGCTTTATCGAAATCGTCACCAATTTCAGGTGTCTCATCTTGAGAGTTATCGTTTAATAAATAAACAGTTAGTTTTCCTGGATATTCAATCTTCGCCATCGCCTCTAAAGTATCTTTAATAACGACGCCTTCATTGTGGGCAGGTATTAAAATGTCGACGCTTGGATAATGTTCTAGCGTACGATCTTTTCGTTTCCTATTTCGGTGAACTAAGCCCGCAAGTGTTAAGAAAGAATAGTAAACGAGTAAGCCAGAGAACAGAAAGGCTGTAAAAATAAGTACATATTTAATTGAAAATGTGATGCTGATCCAAAAAACAAGTACGCAAAACAAGAGGAATAAAAGGAGTATAACGAGTGTCATCATAATACTGTCGGTCCTTTTGTAGCGATTTGTTCTCGTTTAATCTTAATGTCTTGAATTGCCTCAGCTGCAAGCCATTTTTCCATTTTAGGCTGTAGACGGTTCATTACAATATCGGCACCAGCTTCATTTGTATTTTGTAATAAAATGACTAATGTGTTGTTATCATATTCAGCAACAAGGTCAAAGTCAGCCCTTACCGTTTCAACTAATAATGAAGCTACACGGTCCATAACACTTTCCTTCGTATATTTACTAAAGGGAGTGAAGTCAAAATAAATCATAAGGCCTGTTTCATTACGACGATTCATTGCATTTATTAATAATGCTTGTCGTCTTTCGAATTCTTGTCTTGTTAATAATTTTGATTCTCCAATGTATTGTTCTAACGTTCTCACACGTTCGGTTAATTCTTTATTTTCATGAATAACCTTCTTTAATAAATGAGTTGATATATATACGATGAAGAAGTTTGCTGCCATTAGGAAGTGAGTAATAATGTATTCCCATTGTTCTGATGTACTCCATAAGTAAAGCCATGCTTGGTAGAACAGATAGAATACCGAAGTAATGGTTCCTAATATAAAGAGAACAAATGCGGTTTTATCAGTCAATAATAGAAATAGTACATTAACAATTACATATATAATTGTGAAAATGAGAGCATGCTCATATTGGGTTACATGTACAGTTGTAAAATAAAATAAAATTTGTAAAATCCACATAGAGAGGACTTTATAGAAGTTATCTTTCACAAAACTTTCCTCCTTAAAGATAATTCATGCAAGGATACTTGTAGTATGCGCAATTATTAAGAAATAGACCGGATGAATAGGTTATTTTACAGAGCAACCACAAGTAGTATCCCTCTTTTGCAAGAAAAAATAAACAGACTTACTAATTATTTTATCATAATGTTTTTATATTTCGGCATGAAGTATTTAATATATACGAAAAAAACATAATAAAAAGCCTCCTCTTTAGAAAGAGGAGACTTTACATCATTTTATAGGAACATCATACCTGCAACTGCTGCATTTAAGAAGTTCGCTAATGTACCAGCGATAACTGCTTTAATCCCTAACTGTGCAATTTGTTTACGGCGAGTAGGAGCTAACGTTCCTGTTACACCTAATTGAATTGCGATAGAAGAGAAGTTTGCGAATCCACAGATTGCGAATGTTAAAATTAAATTTGTTTTTGCAGAGAACTCTGCCATATGTGGTCCTAAGTTTGCATATGCAACGAATTCGTTGATTGCAAGTTTTTGACCGATAAAGCTTGCTGCTTGCACAGCTTCACCAGGAGAAACCCCGATTAAGATTGCAAATGGTGATAGTAAGTAACCGAAGATTAAATCAAGGCTAAGTTTAATATGGAACAGAGAGCCAATTAATCCTAATAGACCATTTAATAAAGCGATTAATGCGATGAAAGCCATTAACATTGCGGCTACGTTAATAACAAGTTGCATACCTTCAGATGCACCACGTGCAGCTGCATCAATAACGTTTGCGTCTTCACGTTCTGTAGAAAGCTCAACGTTATTATCTACTTCTTCTGTTTCTGGCATAATTAGTTTTGCAATTAATAAACTTGATGGAGCTGCCATAATTGCTGCTGCTAATAAGTGTTCCAACGGAATTCCCATCGCTGCATAGCCGACAAGAACTGATCCGGCAACAGCTGTCATACCGCTTACCATAATAGTGAAGAATTCACTATTTGTTAAACGTGCTAAGTAAGGTTTAATTAAGATTGGAGCTTCAGTTTGTCCTAAGAATACAGTTGTTACAGAGTTTAAACTTTCAGCTTTAGAAGTTCCAAGAAGTTTACTTAATGCGCCACCAACGACACTGACAAATTTCTGCATAATACCGAAATAATATAAGATTGCAACTAATGAACTAATAAATACGATTGGAAGTAGTGCTTGAATGAAGAAAACAAATCCCCAAGGGCCTTTTGCGTTGACTAAATCCCCAGCAACGAACTTAATTCCCTCGTAAGAAAAATTAATTAATCCTTGAACGCCATCTGCAGCGTATTTTAAACCTGCTTTTCCGGCATCCCATCGTAATACGATAAATGAAAATGACATTTGTAATGCTAGCGCAATTAAAATTGTGCGCCAATTAATAGCTTTGCGGTTGGAAGATAGTAAGAAAGCGATTGCTAATACTCCAATCACGCCGCCAATTCCCCATAAAAGATTCATGCAGTGTATGCTCCTTCCTCATAGTAAAAAAAGTGTATAAACCAGTTGTCTATACTTTTGCGAATATAACATCTTAAGTAACTTATCATAATGGACATCGGAGGTCAAACGTCTAACGAAAAGTTTAAATAAAAAGAAAATTCTTTAAAAAAACACATATAAAATAAATAGACATGAAATAGGTTATGTTTTTTGTGGGAATATATACATTGTGATAACGTTAGGGGTTATTTTTGTGGAATATAGTGTATGAAATAGGGAAATAGATACATTATTTTTTCTTGGATAGAGGTGACACATACTAAAAAGAGCCTTCTAGTAATCTAGAAGGCTCTAAAAATATAACTTAAGGTGCCTTTGTGTATCCTAAGAAATGGCTCTTCCAATAAGAATTACTTAATGAAGCGATTGCTACACCTTTATCTCCGGCTTGGATAAATGATCCCCCGCCAAGGTAAATACCCATATGAGAAGGACCTGCTTTATAAGTGTCTTTGAAATAAATTAAGTCACCTGGTTGTGGGCTTGAAGTTTGTGGTAAGCTGCTCCAATATCCTGCAACACTTTGACGACTAATGTTATGACCAAATTTCTTAAATACATGGTAGATGTAACCACTGCAGTCAACACCAGTAGCAGAAGTACCGCCCCAAACGTATGGTACGCCTTGCATTCCTTTTGCGTATGCAAGTAGGGAAGAACTATCGCCGTTATTATTACTTGTATTGTTGTTATTATTGTTATTATTTTGATTGTTATTTTGGTTGTCGTTAGGCTTATTATTTACAGCGCCACCAACTGGTGTTTTAGATAGGAAACGTGTTCCGATATAACCATTTTGACCGTTGTAGTTAATTTTACTCCATCCAGAGTTTTCAGAGATTACTTGAACCTTCTGTCCTTGTGGAAGTGCGCCTATGATTCTATAATTTGTACCTTCGCCGCTACGTACGTTTAGGGCAGAAGCATTAATGTAGTAGTCACCAATTGCACCTTGATCAGGTTGTTTTGGCTGTTCAGGCTGTTTCGGTTGTTCAGGAGTAGCAGTGCCACCTTTAACGAATTTTACAAATTCGCTACTAACGAAGCCTGTTTTCCCTTGATAGTTTACTTTAAACCAACCGTTTTCAGATCCAACTACGTTTAATGTAGTACCATTTAACACGCCACCAATTACACTATGGTAAGCAGCAGGGCCTGTACGAACGCGTAGAGATGTTGCGTTAACAACGTAAGTACCGCCAGTTTGAACAGTTACATTATTGTTTTGTTCTTGGTTGTTTCCTTGCGTAACGTTGTCGTTAGAACCGCCTTTTGTTACGTAGTCTTTGCTTACGTAAGCAGCTTGTCCAGCATAATTGATTTTGAACCAATCTTGAACTTCCCCAACAACTTGTACGACTTGTCCTTTTGCAACAGAACCTACAGTTGTATGAGAAGTGCTAGGACCTGTACGAACACGAAGGGAAGATACATTTACTGTATAGTTTCCGCTTGCTGGTTTTACAGATTCTTGGTTGTTATTATTTGTATTGTTGTTTGAAGAACCTGCATTAGAAGAAACACCAGATACAAATTCGCCACTTACATAACCTACTTGTCCATTATGGTTGATTTTCACCCAACCATTTTCTTGACCAATTACGTTTAATGCTTGTCCTTCATATACACGTCCTGAAACAGAACTAGAAGTGTTAGGAGCGGTACGTACACGTAATACATCGGCAGTAACTTTATTGTTCCCACCTGTTGTACTTACATTAGAATTGCTTGCTCCATTTTTTGATACAAATTCGCCACTAACAAATCCTGTTTTTCCATTCATGTTAATTTTGAACCAACCATTTTCTTCGCCAATCACATTTAATGATTGACCGTTATAAACACGCGAGATGATGTCGTGAGAAGTACTTGATCCTGCACGAACATGTAATACGCTAGTGTTTACCGTATAAGATGAGCTGTTTGATGCAGAAGCTTGGACAGTTGTAGCAGCTTTTTGTGTATTTTGTTCAGGGGCAGCTTGAACACTATCAAGTGTAGGTGCTGCTCCTCCTGCTACAGACACTGCCGCAAGACCGGCAAGGTATTTTTTCATAATTTGTCGATTCCTTTCTGTCTGTAATGTAGTGAAGAAATATTTACCAACTGTTAAAAATTCTAAAGAGCATGTCGATTACTGTCAAGACTTATGCGGGAATCTGAATATGACAAAAAGATTACAAGAAAAAATCAAGGCATAAATTATACCTTGATTTCCATTTAAATACATATATTGAATGTAGAAAGGTTAGAAATTATTCGTGTTTAAGAAGATGACATATTGGATTGTAACAAGCTTTGAGAAAAGGATCTTTGCAAGATTTTAGTTATAGGACCAACTTGACCATCTTGAATGGCAGTTCCATCAAGGTGAGTCATCGGCAAAATTTCAATCGTCGTTCCTGTAAAAAAGCATTCATCTGCTTGATAAACATCGCGAATGCTAAACAGTTCTTCTTGTACCGGAATGCGAAGGGTTTTCGCTAAAGAAAGGACATATTGACGAATAATACCATTTAAAATAAGGTGATTGGCTGGATGTGTGTAGAGAGTTCCGTTTTTTATGAGAAAGAAATTAGAACAACTTCCCTCAGTTACAGTACCATTTCTTACGAAAAGAGCCTCTTTACAACCTTTACGTTCAGCTTTCGTAGCGGCTAATACATTGGGTAATAAATTTAATGATTTGATATCACAGCGTAGCCAGCGCGTATCGGGTTCTGATATAGCACGTACACCATATTCAATCCATAACGCGGGTCTTTCTTTCTTCGTAATATAGGCATAGATTGTCGGCGGGACGTCATATGAAAATGTGTGGGTACGAGCTTGTACACCACGAGATACTTGTAAATAAATCGTTCCATCTTCGTAGAAATTATTATTTTCAATTAGTTTGTAAAGTAGGATAATAAGTTCTGCTTTTGAGAAAGGGAGTGATAATTCTATTTCTTCCATGGAGCGATATAATCTTGTGATATGCGGATCTAATAAGTGAAAGTTCCCTTTATATAGGCGAATAACTTCGTAGACACCATCTCCAAACTGCAAGCCTCTTTCTTCAAGTTCTATGTACGCGCGATGTTTTGTTGTATCAATAACTGCATCATTCCATAGTACAAATTTTTCGTATGCCAATTTCTGTCCCATCCTTTCGTAAGTGCATAAGTAAAGTGAAGCTTTCATTCATTTGGAATAAAAATCACTATAGTAATTTTTATGTGAGTACTTCTTTACATATGCCGTATATGTATTTGTAAATGGTAGAGAAGTAGTAGTGATTTACAGCATTTTGTATATACAAATTCGAAAATAAGAAATAAGAATCCTGCTTTTGAATAAAAAAAAGCAACATTCTTATGGAATGCTGCACAAGGAGGGTAGCTATCTTTCATAGGGACATCGTCTTATTGAATGTTTTGTGTATGGAAACAAAACATATTGAAAGACAATTATAAGAAAGTAGAAATAAACGATTCATATATTTCTTTAAGGGATCTTATTACAGATGAGAGATAAGAAATATATAGAACCTTGCTTACATATTTTATTATAGAGATGTTTCGTTAATCCTATGTGAATATTTGGTAAAGGTTATGTAATGTTAAAGTTAATGAATATAAGTGATTGTATGGAGAAATATAAAAAAAAGAGGCTGAGATTACTCAGCGCTCTTCTTTTCTTCTTTAATAGCTGTTTTTACTTCACCAGTTTTGGTCTTATTACTTTCAGAGAAGCGAAGTAAGTCACCTTCAATGATTTTGTCAGACATGTTCAATTCATTTTGGGCGCGATCAATGAGTGGTTGAGATTCTTCTTTTGGTAGTTGTACAACTTCACCGGTGTTACGGTCATAGAATGTACTGTTCGTGTACATGTACTTATCTGTAATGAAGCTACCGTCACGAAGAACAACGAACCCTTTATTATCAGGTGAGAATACATCATGACCAAATTGAATTTGGTTCGTAGAATCTACACCAAGTAAATTTAGAATTGTTGGTTTAATGTCAATTTCACCAGTTGGTTTTGAAATTGTTTTACCTTCTTTTTGACCTGGAACGTGAATAAACATCGGTGTTTTTTGTAAGTTCATATGGTCAAATGCAGTGATTTCTTCTTTTCCTAAGAACTGTGCCATTGCACGGTTATGATTTTCAGAAATACCGTAGTGATCACCGTAGAATACGATAACTGAGTTGTCGTAAATACCTTCAGCTTTTAGACGCTCAATAAAGTGTTTCATTGCTTCGTCTAAATAGCGAGCAGTTACCATGTAACGGTCAAATACGCCATCACCAGAATTGTATTCATCGATTAATTTCGTGCTGTCATCATAAGTGAATGGGTAATGGTTTGTTAAAGTAAGGAAGCGAGTATAGAACGGTTGCTTCACTTCTTTTAACATATCGATAGATTGATCGAAGTATTCGATATCTTTTAATCCCCAATTTAATTTCGTTTCTGGCGTAATCTTGTAGTCAAGCTCGTTGTAGTAACGATCATAACCAAGCGCCGGATACATAATGTTACGGTTCCAGAATGTTGCGTTGTTCGCGTGGAATACTGATGTGTGGTATCCTTGCTCACGTAAAATTTCTGGAGTTGCTGTATATTCGTTATTACCGTGTGTGAAGAATACAGCACCACGGTCTAGTGGATACATGGAAGTATCTACTAAGAATTCAGCATCAGATGTTTTTCCTTGCCCAGTTTGATGGAAGAAGTTATCAAAGTAATAACTTTCTTTCGTAAATTGGTTTAAGAACGGTGTAACTTCTTGTCCGTTAACTGTTGCACCAATTAAGAATGTTTGTAATGACTCAAGAGAGACAACAATTACGTTTTTCCCTTTTGCCGTACCAAACATATTTGGATCTGGTTTGCTTTGCGTTGTTTTTACGTAGTTCTCTGTTTCCTGTAACTTACTACCGTCAGCAAAAGCTTTTTGTGAACTTGATTTTGCTTGTAAGCCAAGATCATACACTTGGTGTACATATAAACCTAAGTTTTTAACAAGCATAACGCGGTCGAATGAACGTGTTAATAGTTCAGGACGCTCAGCTTCTGCAAGTCCTAAGTTTGCGAAGAAAATAGCAACTGTTGACACGAAGTATAGGGAACGCATTGGGCGTGCTACACGTTCTGTCGGTGCAAAATTCTTCATCTTCTTCAATAAAATGAAGAATACAATAATATCAGCAAATGCAAGGATAATTTTGTAGTTAAACAATTCTTTCACACTAGAACCTAAACTTCCAAAGTTAGATGTTTGTCCTAGTACTGGTAAAGTAACGAAGTCATTGTAGAATCCGTAGAACATTACGTTACCAACAAGAATGATTGTTAAGACAAAATTAATTCCAAGTGCTATATAGTTACGTTTTTTCCCTTTTGCAAATAATGCAAGGCCAACAAGCAGTAATGATGCTGCTAATGGGCTAAGGAATAAAATGAATTCTTGCATGAAAGATTCAAGTTTTAAATCAAAGCTTGTGCGTGTAATAATATATGTCTTCAACCATACGGCTAAAGCTACGAATACAGTGAAACGCACATTTTGAAATTGTGATTTCAAGGTTTCTTTCATTCATTTCCACCCTTTCTCTATCAGGCTTGGTCGATTTTGGAGCGAAAAATGCTAAAATAAAAAATACATAGTTTTCTTGGCCATAATTAGAGGTTCTATATTCACCCATATACGACTATAACTATGCATACCCTTTTGGTTTCTTGTGCTGCTCATAAGCATAACGTCATTTCTGTATTATACAACAAAATTCATTTCTGAGAAACACTATAACATTTTACATTTTTTGTATGATATTTGTCACTACCAGAGAAAACTTTAACATTCGTTTATATGTCCGTCAACTAGAAAATATAACAAAGGTAGAGCAGAATGTTCAGTGAAAGTGAAAATTTTCTTGTTGAGAAATAAGAAATGACAATGGGTGAGTGGTTATCTAGAAACCTATTATATGAAGGGAAGTATGTAAAAATTAACGAACACTTGTTCTTTTTTAGTTTGTTTGTTACAATGAAAGTTCATTGATAGATTATGTGTAATTTTGATGAACTTTTACTGATAACATATTGTAGCTTATTTCTTTAAAAAAATAGGGAGGCTTTTACATGGAACAAAAATTTTCAGTTGAAGCGTTTTGGAAGAAAGCAAAACATGTTGCAAAGCAAGCAGGGCAGTCGGTCATTTATGCAAGTTTATTATTGTTTTACGTTTTGCAAAGACCTGATGTTCCAAAGCGAGTGAAAATTATTGTGATTGGAGCACTTGCTTATTTTATTGCACCAATTGATGCCATCCCAGATTTCATTGCTGGAGTTGGTTATACAGATGATTTAGGGGCGTTAATGGCTGCGCTATTACAAGCGTCGTTATACGTCAATGAAGAGGTGAAAGATAAGGCACGAGTAAAGTTGGCAGAATGGTTTGGTTCGGATATAGACACATCCTTTATCGATCAGAAATTAGATCAATAGGTGAGAACTGTCATATGGTGACAGGGCGAACGTAAGCGAGGAAGTGCTTTATGCCATCAGGAAGAACGCATACGAAAATAAACTTAATATCCCTTCCGGTTGTTTTGTTTATGCTCTTTTCGTATGGATTAACAAACTTGGATTTTTTATTAACTTTTGCAATTGGCTTTTTAGTAGGTACTTCATTTTTAACGCCGGATTTAGATACATATAGTAATGCGTATAATAAATGGGGGTTCTTACGTATATTTTGGTATCCGTATAAGAAGGTCATGCCGCATCGCTCCTTCTTTACACATACAATTATACTTGGTGATGTGATTCGTATTGCATACATGTTAATTGTATTTTCTCCGTTTTTATTCCTATTAAATATAATCGCGCTTGACGGGAATTTGATAGAAATTACGAAGAAACATGAGGTTGAAATTGTAACGTTCGTAATGGGAATTGTTGTGGCAAGCACGCTTCACATTATAGCGGATAAAGTGAATACGCGCCGCAAAAAAATGATGAGAAAAAAGAAGAAACGCAGAAGATAAAAAAACCGTCCCAAAAGGTATTTTGGGACGGTTTTTTCTTATTAATAAGTCGGTTATCGACGAAATTTCATTTATCATCATGCGATAGTGTCTTTTTAATCAAACGTTTGTTTAACCTTAAGCTTTCAGCACTTTAATACCTTTTACGATGTTCCAAATGAAGTAGTATAAGCTAATAATGCCGCAAATACATAAGACAATCATTGCTCCAATGCCAAGTGTTACGTCTGGTTGATCCGATCCGATGCCCATAATTCCTAGAATAATAAATCCAATAAATGACGCGATGCTTGGAATGATGTGTGTCCATAGAGCGCGTTTTGCATGTGGTTTTGTTTCAGAATCTCCCACAATCCACACAATGATAGGGAATAAGATAGGGGCAAATAATACACTAAAGTATGATAAAGCTGCTAATATTTTGTTTCCGTTCATATATATCACCTCATAAATAATATCCGTTGTTATACCTTTATTATGCAGGAAATGTAGTGAGCTTCCTATCGATGAACATTACAAGAACGTGACGTTTTTGTAAGATTTCCACACTAAATAATAAAATTTTCAAAAAACTCTTTTGTAATATAAATGGTTGTGATAGAATTAATGAAAACGTTTTCTTAAACGTTTTTTATTTTAGACTTAAAGGTATGATGACCTGATAGTCTATTGATGAGGTTATTCTATTTAAAAGGGGATTCTTTAGGGGGAGAGAACAATGAACACATGGACACAAGTTTATGATCCGTTCGGAAACATTTGGATTTCGGCAGCGGTCGCACTTATTCCGATTATCTTTTTTTTCTTAGCTTTAGCAGTTTTTCGCATGAAGGGGTATGTAGCAGGATTTATTACAGTTGTACTTACAATTTTAGTGGCGTTATTCGCTTATAAGATGCCGTTCACGATGACGATGGCAGCGACCGGATATGGTTTCTTATACGGACTATGGCCGATTGCTTGGATTATCATTATGTCGGTATTTTTATATAAAATATCTGTAAAAACAGGTCAATTCGATGTCATTCGTGCATCTGTATTATCCATTACAAATGACCATCGTTTACTCGTTATTTTAATCGGTTTTTCATTTGGAGCATTTCTGGAAGGGGCAGCAGGATTTGGTGCACCAGTAGCGATTACGGCAGCACTTCTTGCAGGTCTTGGATTAAATCCTTTATATGCAGCGGGTCTTTGTTTAATCGCAAATACGGCACCAGTAGCGTTCGGAGCGATGGGAATTCCGATTACAGTTGCTGGACAAGTAACTGGTATTGATCCACATAAAATTGGACAAATGGCTGGACATCAATTACCGTTTCTATCATTATTTGTTCCGTTCTTTATCGTATTTTTAATGGATGGATTTAAAGGAGTAAGACAAACATGGCCAGCTCTATTTGTAGCGGGTAGCTCATTTGCAATTACGCAGTTCATTACAGCGACGTTCTTAGGACCAGAACTTCCGGATATTACGTCAGCACTTGTAAGTTTAGTGAGTTTATCGCTATTCTTAAAAGTTTGGCAGCCGAAAGAAATCTATCAGTCTAAAGAAGCAAATAGTGAAGTAGCTGCGGCAACGACGGCAACATCTATGCCGAAACTAACGGTAGGAAAAGTCGTAAAAGCATGGTCTCCATTCATTATTTTAACTGTAATGGTAGTCATTTGGAGCCAAAGTTTCTTTAAAGCGTTATTTGCTCCAGGTGGCGCATTGGAAAGCCTTGTGTTTAAGTTTGAAGTTCCAGGCTTACACAATCTAGTAATGAAAGCAGAGCCAATTGTAAATAAACCGACGCCTTATGAAGCAATTTTGAAATTAGATATTTTATCAGCGACGGGAACAGCAATTTTAATTGCTTGTATCATTTCTATCTTTATTTTGAAAATGAGTGCAAAAGATGCAGTAGTAACATTTAAAGAAACGCTAAATGAGCTTAAGATGCCAATTCTATCTATCGGATTCGTATTAGGATTCGCATTTATCGCAAACTATTCTGGTTTATCTTCTACACTAGCGTTAGCGCTTGCTGGAACTGGCGGACTATTCCCGTTCTTCTCACCATTCTTAGGCTGGATCGGTGTGTTTTTAACAGGATCCGATACGTCAGCCAATGCACTGTTCTCGAATTTACAAGCGATTACAGCACAGCAAGTCGGTGTATCAGAAGTACTTCTCGTTGCAGCAAATACAACGGGCGGTGTAACAGGAAAAATGATTTCTCCGCAATCGATTGCAATTGCTTGTGCGGCAGTTGGACTTGCTGGAAAGGAATCAGATTTATTCCGCTTTACAGTGAAGCATAGTTTATTCTTCGTAATTATTGTTGGTATTATGACGTATGTACAGGCATATTATTTGACTTGGATGATTCCATAAACAACAAAAGAAATAACCTTTGCATTTTTCAGATTATCGTGTATGATGGGAAAGTATTGAAAATTAAATCAGTGATAAACTAGGGGTGCCTAACGTATGCGTAGGCTGAGAGAGAAGCGTGTGAACTTCTTAACCCTTTGGACCTGATCTGGCTCGTACCAGCGTAGGGAAGTTAACGGCTTTACATAATGATGTCTTTATGAGCCAGGTCCTTATTTTTTTATGGACCTGGCTCTTTTTATTTTGGCATACGCTGGCCATATCTCGTCCTTGTCACGTACAGGGGGGGCAACAAAGGTTATGAAACAGTCTGTTTCAGCTGAGCAAATTGAATTGAAATCGAGTTTACCAGGAAGTAAGAAAGTGTATGTGGATGGACCACGCGCGGGTATGAAAGTGCCGATGCGCGAGATTGAACAAAGTGAAACGAACGGCATTCCGAATCCGCCAATTCGTGTATACGATACGAGCGGTCCTTATACAGATCCTGCGTATAAGGTGGAGCTGGAAAAGGGGTTGCAGGCGCCGCGCCACTCTTGGATTATAGAGCGCGGAGATGTAGAAGCATACGAAGGGCGCGAAGTGAAACCAGAGGATGACGGTGTGAAAGTGGCTTCGAAACATACACCTGTTTTTCCGCAAATGGATCGCCAGCCGCTTAGAGCGAAGCAAGGGGCAAACGTTACGCAAATGCATTATGCGCGCAATGGGATCATTACGTCTGAGATGGAATATGTTGCGATTCGTGAAGGAGTAGAGCCTGAGTTTGTTCGTAAGGAAATCGCGGAAGGCCGTGCCATTTTACCAGCGAATATTAACCATCCGGAAGTAGAGCCAATGATTATCGGACGTAATTTCCACGTGAAGGTTAATGCAAATATTGGAAACTCTGCTGTATCTTCTTCTATCGCAGAAGAAGTAGAGAAGATGACGTGGGCAACACGCTGGGGTGCAGATACGATTATGGATTTATCTACAGGTAAAAATATTCATACGACGCGTGAGTGGATTATTCGTAACGCGCCTGTACCAGTTGGAACTGTACCGATCTATCAAGCGCTGGAAAAAGTAAACGGAATTGCAGAAGATTTAACGTGGGAAGTGTATCGTGATACGTTAATTGAGCAAGCGGAGCAAGGTGTTGATTACTTTACGATTCACGCTGGTGTATTACTTCGTTACATTCCGATTACAGCAAAGCGTACGACAGGTATCGTTTCACGTGGTGGTTCAATTATGGCACAGTGGTGTTTATTCCATCATAAAGAAAACTTCTTATACACTCATTTTGAAGAAATTTGTGAAATTATGAAGCAGTACGACGTTTCGTTCTCTCTTGGAGATGGATTACGTCCAGGTTCGATTGCAGATGCAAATGACGAAGCACAATTCTCTGAGCTTGAAACACTTGGTGAATTAACGAAGATTGCTTGGAAACATGATGTGCAAGTGATGATTGAAGGACCTGGGCATGTGCCGATGCACTTAATTAAAGAGAATATGGAGAAAGAACTTGATATTTGTCAGGGCGCGCCGTTCTATACTCTTGGGCCGCTAACGACCGATATTGCACCAGGTTATGACCATATTACCTCAGCAATTGGAGCAGCGATGATTGGCTGGTTTGGAACGGCGATGCTTTGTTATGTAACGCCGAAAGAACATTTAGGTTTACCGAATAAAGATGATGTTCGTGAGGGAGTTATTACGTACAAAATCGCTGCGCATGCGGCTGATCTTGCGAAAGGGCACAAAACGGCTCATCAGCGTGATGATGCACTTTCAAAAGCTCGCTTTGAATTCCGTTGGCGCGATCAATTTTATTTATCTTTAGATCCTGAACGTGCGATGGAATATCACGATGAAACATTACCAGCAGAAGGCGCGAAAACAGCTCATTTCTGCTCCATGTGTGGACCGAAGTTTTGTAGTATGAGAATTTCACATGATATTCGTGAATACGCAAAAGAAAATGATTTAGAAACGACAGAAGCAATTGAAAAAGGGATGAAAGAGAAAGCGAAAGAATTTAAAGACACTGGTAGTCATTTATACCAATAATACGTTACACCTCTTTACTTGATTGATCACACTGTAGTACCTAACTTAAATATAGAAGAAGCCCGCTTTGCTAAGACGGTAGCAAAGCGGGCTTCTGTCGTTTATAGCGTGAAGAAGAGGTGTACCCAGTAGTATAAGAGGAATAATGTGACGACTGTTGTGAGAGGAATAACGATAAGGGATACACTTAAATAGTCTTTCCATTTTACTTTAATTTTGTTTTGTTTCAGGATATACATCCAAATGAGGGAAGCTAGCGTACCGATTGGTAATAATAGTGAACCGATGTCACTACCAATAATGTTTGCGAGATAGATAGTTTTTAATGTGACTGGGTCTAGTCCCATTTCTGTTAATGTGATTGTACCAATCATAAGTGCAGGATGGTTATTGAAGACGTTAGAGAGGAGGGAGACGAGTCCGCCCATTGCAAAGCTGGCATAGAGTAGATGTTGACTTACAATTGGTTCAAGCCAATTTACAAGCGCCGCTGTTAACCCTGCGTTATGAAGCCCGTAAATAATGACGTACATAGAGAAAGCGAAAATTAAAATGTGCCACGGTGTCTTTTTCAAAATGTCGACAGGGTTCGTTCGTAAGTAGTACCATCTCCAGATGAGAAGAACGAGTGAACCGAGTACGGCAACAATTTCAATTGGGATGGATAAGAAGGATGCAACGAATAGAAGACAGCGCATAAGGAAGACGAAGCCTAATACTTTTAGCATGAATCTTGTCCGTTTTTGTTTCGTATCAACCGAATTTTTTCCTTTTAATGGATGGAAGTTTTTCGTGAAGAATATTTCTTCGATATCGTATGAAGAAACAGGTAATTTTTTTGGTAGTTTTTTCTTTAACACTGTATACATAAGCCATGACATAAACAATAGTCCTAATGTTGCAGGTACAAACATCATAGCAGTATGCATATAAAGAGTCATATTCACGATATTTAATGCGATTAAGTTTACGATATTACTTACACCAATTGGTGCACTAGATGCAGTAGCGATTAAAGCACCGCTTAATAAATAAGGGATTTGTTGATGCGGTTTTAATTTAAGGTTTCTCAGTAGTAAAATTAGGATTGGTGTTGTAATTAAAATACTACCGTCGTTATTGAATAAAAGAGTCATAAGAAAACATAATAATTGAATATACCAGTATAAACGGCGACCGGAGCCTTTTGCTAAATTCGCAAGTTTTGCTGCGGACCAGTGGAAGAAGCCGAAGCTTTCTAATATAACCGCCATAACGATGGTCGCTAATATTGTTATGGAGGCACCGCCAATTTTACTAATAATGTCCATGACGTCGGGTCTTGATACGAGTCCAGTAATCAAGATAATGCCAGCGCCAATTGCTGCCGGCCACGCCTCATTTAAACCACGGGGTCGCCAAAAGATAACAACCATCGTTAAGAAGAATACAATAATAGTAATCCATATTTCAATGCTCATATTTTGCCTACCTTTCTATTTTCCCTTGAACAAATGTAGCTTGTCTCAAGTTTGTATTGATAGTATATTCAGCAAAAAATAAGAAGAACTAGACGTATAATGGATTAAAGCGAATATGTGTTTTTCAAGCTAAAGGACAAGTGTCACTAATAGAGAAATAACTATTGTGAGAGGGGTCTATAAATTATTGGGGCGATAAGATAGTAAATGAAATTTATATGGGTGATTATGGAGATATATCGGCGCAACGTAAAATATATCAGCGATTCTTGAAATATATCGGCGCAACGCAAAATATATCAGCGATTTTTAAAATATATCGATTTATCGACAAAACATGACAAAAGGAGCCCATCCCAAAATGCCTTTTGGAACAGACTCCCCACTATATTATTTTTCCTTCAAAAAAGTTCGATCCTTCAAGAATAAATTCCAGAAGAAAATAAATCCTGGTAGTAAAATTGCGATTCCAATTGCGTATAGAATAAGCAATGCATAGAATGTTTCTGTCGTTGTAAAGCTTGTAAATACAGTTACATCAGGATAAATAATATAAGGTAAATGCGCGACACCGTAAGCGTAACTTGCAAATGCATATTGAGCGACGACTGCTAAAACAGCAATACGAGGGTATCCTAGTGTGCCATACTTCTTGTTTGTCCACCAAAGAGAAGAGTACCCGATAACGAATAAAACGATAGAAACTGTAAACCATGGGAATTGCTTTATGAGTCCTTGCATAAGCCAGTGTGTTTCCGGATCCATTACAACGAGAGCGATAATCGCCGTAACGAGTGTTGCAGGACCAAGGATGATGGCGTTTCTTCTGTAAATTCTATACGAATCTTCTGAACCTTGCTCTCTCGCAAAATCAGCAAGAAAGAGAGAGGAGAGAAATAGTTCCGAAGTTAGTCCGAAGAGCATATAGCAGTAGATAACCGGGCTAGAAAGAAGTTTTCCATAAAGAAGTACTTCTTTTCCTTCAGACATTGTAATATAAGCCCCCTCTGTAACGGGTAAAACAGTAATTAATAAGGCTGGAATTAAGAGCCCGGTAATACCTGAAATCACCCGAAGGAGGAATTGATATTTCGGCAGAGAGTAGGCAAATACCATGAATGTACTACGAATTGCAATGAGTATTAAAATTAACATAACTGGCACGAACATCACTGTCGCAAGGGTGAAAGCAGCTTTCGGAAAGAAACCGAGAAAAGCGACAACGACAAAGACGAGAAATGTATTTGTTACTTCCCAGGTTGGTGATAAGTATCGATTGGCAAGCTTGGCAGCGAGAGTGGGATGTTTTGCGTATACCATGCCCCAAAAACCTGCTCCAAAATCGATGGACCCTAATATACTGTATACGAAAATAAGAGCCCATAAGATGATGATTGCAATACTTTCCTCATGCACGAGAATCGCCTCCTTCGTGATGTAAATCATTTGTAAGCGGATGTTTCTTAAAGAATGTCCGTAGTACAAAAACTGTTAAAATACCGAGTCCAATATATAAAATGATGAATAGAATAAATAAAGGGCCGACAAAATCAGCGCGTGTAGAAGCATCGACTGTCCGTTGCATACCATAAATGGTCCAAGGTTGACGACCACTACAGCTGAAAATCCACCCGAATTCAATACCGAGCATCATAATTGGTCCACATGCGGCAGCTCCCCAAAGAAGCCACTTCGGTAATTCTGTTCCTTTTTTTCGGTAAACAAAGTACCAATATAAGAGGGCGATTGCCGCAACTGCAAAAGTAAAGGCAGCGGTGCCGACCATTAAGTTGAATAGTGTATGTGTATAAAATGGTGGCCATGTTTCTTGTGGGAATTCCTTGAGTCCTTTTACGACCGTGCTAGGGTCGAGTCCCACTAGTAGGCTAAGCATGTTCGGAATTTCTAGTGCATAGTTTAGCTCAAGTGTGTTAGGATCTACAACTCCACCAATTGATAACGGTGCATGTGATGTCGTTTCAAATAAAGCTTCGGCAGATGCAAGTTTTTCAGGGGAGTGCTTATGTAAGGCAATCGCTGATTCGTGTCCCGAAAGCCACATCGTAGCACCTGTAATAAATGTCACGACGAGTCCTAACAGTAGTCCCTTTTTATGATATGCCACTTCACGTTTACTTAAATTCTTCTTTAATAATTTAAATCCAGCGATAGAGGCAATGACAGCTGCTCCAGTTGCGTAGGCTGTAATCACAACGTGGAATGCGCTTGTGCCAAAACTCGGATTAAAGAAAGCTTTCCACGGATCAACGTTAAAAACGGATCCATCTGGTCCCATTGAAAAGCCTGCGGGTGTATTCATCCATGTATTTGCTGATGTAATAAGCACGGCAGATGCCGTGGCACCAATCATGACGAAGAATAGCGAGATTAATCTCATAAATGGAGGTAGTTTGTCAGCTGCATATACATAAATGGACATGAACAAAGCCTCTAAAAAGAAGGCGAAAATCTCAATTTGAAAGGGAACAGAAATAACCTGCCCAACAATTTTGGCAAAACCAGGCCAAAGAAGTGAGATTTGCACACCAACAATTGTTCCAGTTGGAATTGCTACACCGAGAAGGATGGCAAACGCCTTCGTCCACCTTTTCGCCATAATGGCGTAATCGGAATCTTTCTTCCAGTGATAGAGTATTTCACTTATAAAAATCATTAATGAAAGCCCGACACCAAGTGTTGCAAAGATAATGTGGAATGCTAATGAAGAACCAAAAAATGCTCTTGCTAGTGTTACCGTATCCATATGTAAACTCCTCTTCTTTTTTGCCATTATTTTCTGATTGAATTGGAAGATTTATTCAAAAAAACTACCAAAAATATATATGTATTTAAAAAGTGGATATGGTAATATAATGTTTGAATATTCTAAATAGAAAGAAGTTAATATTTGATAATATTTTGTTTGTTTTTTAGTAAGGAATATTTTATAATCTTTTATGCGAACATAAGTTCTGTTTTCGAGTTGAAGAAGTTTATGTGAAATGGAGAGGATGTTTTATGTATCCTGAAGTCATTAAAAAGATGGCATTTTCAAAAGAGCATAGAGATTTATTATTGAAGCTGTATAATAAAGAGATTACGCGTCGTGAATATGATCGCCTCGTGGAATCGCTATATAGACCTTCTAAAGAGGCTTACGAGGGATAAAGTGAGGGAGACAATCTAATAGATTGTCTTTTTTTAATTGACGTATGTTCTGTTAAAATTAAGGTTAGCCTGAATAAGGAGGTGAAAAGATTGCGGAAACGTTTATATATAGGGGTTGGAGTTATTCTCTTAATCGCTTTAGGCGGCATTGTATTTTGGTCAGCTATACAAGGAAACCGTACAGAACATTTTATTTTAAGACATATGGTGAATGAAAATGGGACGCTTGCCACATATCGTTTAGCGGATACAAAGGCAGGTACGGGTGAAGCGAAAGGTCGTGAAGCTTTATCGGAATCAGCAGGACTATGGCTACAATATACATTGGATAAAGACGATCAAGCGTTATTCGATGAACAAGTTAAGGTTATTCAAAATAGCTTTGTACATAAGGATCACATTGTTATATGGAAAATCTCTGAAAAGGGAGAAATGCAGTCAGCTACAAATGCACTTATAGATGATCTTCGTATTATAGAACAATTATATCGTGCTTATGAAATGTATAAGGAAGAGCGTTATAAAAACTTGGCAGATCAATTGAGTGATGCTGTAGTTCGTTATAATAAGAAAGATAATTATTACGTTGATTATTATGATGCAGATGCAGGGAAACAAAATAATTTTGCAACTACATCATACTTAAATCCGCACGCATTCTCGTATATGAAGAAGTATGGAAAAGTCTCTGCTCAGCAATATCAGGACGTCGTTCAATTTTTAGCGGATTATCCAAGGCATGGCTGGGCATTCCCAAAAGAGTATAAAGAAGATGGTACATTTACGTACGATAAAGAAGTGAATCTTATTGACCAATCATACGTTGCGTATCATCGAAGTTTAGGTGGCCTTTCATCAGATGCTTATTTGGAATTTATAAAGAAGAAATTCCAGGAGGATGGAAAGTTATATGGTCGTTACAATTTAGAAACGGGAAAACAAACTGTGAAGTATGAATCGCCAGCCGCTTACGGATTAACGATTTTGTACATACTACAAACAGGCGATACGAAGTTTGCGAAGGAATTGTATGATCATATGTCGACATTCCGAAATGATAACGTATTTAGTAGATATTACGGTGGATACGTAACAGGCGAAAATAATAATACGCATATTTTCGATAACGTACTACCACTGTTAGCTGAAATGGAATTAGAGAAGAGTGAATAATAGAAGGTGCCACCATATGAGGATGGCACCTTTTATTTGTTGATATAATTTTACGTCCTAATATTGGAGAAGTAATGAATCACAAATTTACGAAATTGCTGAGCAGTTTTCGATAAGTAGCGTTTCTTCGACCAACTTAAGCCGATAGTTCGCTCGCAATTTGGTTCAATAATACGTAACTTATTTAGTGCTAAAGTAGAGTTTTTTAATAAAGTTAAACTTGGGACAAAAGCGATGCCGAGGCCTTGCTTAATAAGGTCGCTAATCACGGTTGGTTCATCTACTTCAAAAGCGATATGTGGAGTGAAGCCAGCTTCTTTACAAAATTCATCTGTTAAGTGCCGAAATCCATAACCAGTGTTCATACTAATAAACGGTTCGTCTTTTACTTCATGTAGATAGATACTTTCACGTCCTGATAAACGATGACCTGAAGGGACGACTAAGAAAATTTCTTCTGTAATAAGTGGTTCCCAAATAATCTCCTCGCCTTCGATTGGCACAGAAGAAATGCAAAAGTCGATTTCTATATTATCTAGTTGTCGTTTCATAGAAGGAGTAGATGCGAGAAACTGTTGGAATCGAACGTTAGGATGTTCTAGTAAAAAAGAACCGAGTAGTTCTGGTAATATTCTCGGGATAGAAACTGCCAGTGTAATAGAGCTTTGTTGTAATTCAGCTAAATCTTTAATTTCTCGTTCGCCTTCACTTAATTCATGAAAAATGCGCTCTACTCGTTTTAAAAATACTTTTCCAAAAGAGTTTAATGTAATCTGCCGACCTTGACGATCAAATAATGGGACGCCTAAGTCCTTTTCTAATCTAGCAATTGTTTTGCTGAGCGAAGGTTGCGCGATATGCAATTCTTCCGCGGCTTTTGTCATATGTTCTAATCGTGCGACTGTCTGAAAGTATTTTAATTGAAGAAGTTCCATTTTGACTCTCCTTTCTATAGACCAAAAGGAATGAATTGATAATTAAAGATGTATTATACAGTATGGAAAGTGACGTGTATAGTAAATCTGTTAAACCATTCTAATGGTGTTAAATTAGGAGAAGGAGTATGTTTCATGAAAGGAATTCAACTTATATTTAAAGATTGGAAAGCGATGTGGCACCATAAACATGGGCGTATCGCTTTAATTTTTTTGTTAATCGTTCCTTTAATTTATTCAGGATTCTTTTTAGCTGGATATTGGGATCCATATGGACGGTTAGATAAATTACCGGTTGCGGTTGTGAATTTAGATAAGGGTGCTGCAATGGATGAGAAAACAATTCATGCAGGAGACGATTTTGTTAAAAATTTAAAAGAGAACAAGGAATTAGCTTTTCATTTCGTATCAGCAAAAAATGCTGATGAAGGGTTAAAAGAAGATAAGTATTATATGGTTGTTACGATTCCAGAGGATTTCTCTAAAAAGGTAAGTACGCTTATGGATGAGAAACCAGAGCCGGCACAATTGCAGTACAAAGTAAATCCAGGTAAAAACTTTGTAGCAGCTCAAATTGGAACGACAGCTGTGGAAAATATGAAAACAAAAATCTCAAATAGTATTACGAAATCTTATACAGAAGGTGTCTTTTCAAAGTTTCAAGACTTAGCACAAGGATTGGGTGATGCAAGTAATGGTGCGGAGAAGTTACATGAAGGAACGGTAGATGCAAGAAATGGAGCAAATGAGCTTGCAGGTGGTATTCATCGTTTAAGTGACGGGACATCAAAAGTGAAAGAGGGAAGTGACAAGCTTGCGTCTAGCCAATCAGCCTTAACTGGGGGAGCAAACGAGCTGAGTAAAGGAGCGACATCACTTCATAGTGGTATGGAGTTATTAGCGCAAGGTGAAAAAACATTACAATCAGGAGTTAGTGAATTAAGTGCTGGTACAAATGAATGGGTGAACGGAAGTGAGAAACTTGCTGAAGGGCAAGTGAAAGCGGACAATGCAGCAAATAGTGTAAAACAACAATTAGAAGAGTACGTGAAAAGTCATCCAGAAGTGCAGCAAGATCCTGCTTTTCAAAAAATCGTTGCTACTTCTAATGGATTAGCTAAAGCAACAAACGCTTTAAATGGTGGCCAACAACAATTGACGCAAGGTGCGAAGAAGCTTGCGGATGGTCAGCATAAGATTGAAGAAGGTATGAATACATTCGGAGTTAAGTTAAATGAAGCTACTGCTGGAACGAAAAAGATAGCAGATGGTGCTTCGAATTTAGCAGATGGATTTACGAAGTGGGGAAATGGATTTACATCCCTGCAAGAAGGTGTAAATCACCTTGCGAGTGGCGGAACAGAGCTAAATCATGGTGCTGATCAGTTAACGAACGGACTTGTTAAACTTGACGAGGGCGCGGAAGAACTTTCTACGAAATTGGGAGAGGGCGCAGAGAAGATAGCGGCCGTTCGCAATGATGATGCACGCAATACGATGTTCTCAGAGCCGGTTCAATTAGTGAAGTCGACAGTTTCTGATGTGCCTAATTACGGTTCAGGTATTGCACCATATTTCTTATCACTTGCATTTTATGTTGGTGGAATTATGGCATCAAATATTTTACCTCTTGGCCGTAGACAAAATATGAAGGTAAGCGGAACGGTACATTTTATTAATAAACTAGGACTGGTATATGTAATTGGACTTATTCAAGCATTACTTGTGGATGTGGTTGTGCTAGGAGTTATGAAATTAGAAGTTGCAAGTGTGCCACTCTTTGTTTTATCAAGTATCGTTATTTCCTTTACGTTCATGACGTTTATTCTTATGTTAGTAACGGTATTTGGTCTTGTTGGAAAATTCTTAGCGGTAACGCTTCTCGTCTTGCAATTAGCGACGAGCGGGGGGACTTTCCCAGGAGAATTAAATATAGCTGTTCTTAGCAAAATTGGAGAATTTCTCCCAATGTCCCATTCTCTTAGAGGGCTACAAGATGTGATTTCTTTAGGGGATTGGTCACAATTACAAATACAAATTTTAATATTGTTATGCTATCTCGTTGTTGCTGGCGGAATTGCTTGGATCACGAGTCATATACAACATAGGGAAACGAATGCAGAACAAGTTTCTTAAAATGAAAAAAAGCTATCCGATTTTTCCGGATAGCTTTTTCTTATTTCTTTTCCATTACCGCAAAGTAATTGTTTTCATTATCAGCAAAGTTGAATGCTCTACCTGTAGGTAAATCTACAACTTGTCCAACGGTAACGTTTTTCTCAGAAAGATCTTTATACAATTGATCTAAGTTATTAGAGAAGAACATAAGTGAAGGTGTATTTAAATTTAATTCAGGTTGCATCTTCGCAATTAACGCTTTATCGTGAAGGACGATGCTTGTGCCTGATTCTTTCGTTGGTGCAATTTCAATCCAGCGAAACCCTTGTCCGTTATTTTCTTCCGCAATAATTTGGAATCCTACTGTCTCAGTCCAAAATTGTACCGCTTCATCTTGATTATTTACATATAACATAATTTGTCCAATTTGATTAATCATAGGTGCGTCCTACTTTCTTTTCTTGTATGGAATTCTATTATATCAAAGATATGGTTTGAATACCTTTTCGTGATCTTTCCGAAGTACAACCTTCGCCCATTTCACATTTGTTGTAGGAGAAGGCCCTGTAATCCACGTATGAAGTGGTAGTGTACTGCAAATAACCATTGCTGAAATCGAGATTGTGGCCGTTATTGTAAATAATAATAAGCTATATAATATTGTGTTTTCTTGCAGTGTAAATAAAGAAAGAAATTTTGTACATAGTTGTAAGAAGAAAAAGTGAGCTAAATAAGCACCATATGTGTAATTCCCGATAAATCGTAAAGCTTTATACAAGAAACCGCGTCGCTGTACGATTGTAATAGACAGAACGTAAAGTATGATAATTTCGCATACAATATATAAAAACATAGACGGTTTTAAATAAGTCGAAACGGTTAAATGAATAGAGTTTGCTCCGTAAAAACTAAATAACTCATAGTTGATGAATAAAAATAAGATGAAAAATAATATTGTGATAAGCGGGATATGTTTCATGACAAATGTACGCCACGTTTTTAGTGCGACAGCAGCGATTCCTCCCATGACGAAATAGAACGAGTAGAAGAAGAAGGAACGATCTGTATAATGTAAAATGGTTGAGCTAGTCAATTTCTCTCCATTAAAAATGTAGTGAGAAGAATACCACATTAAGAGAAAATATAGAGAAGCAAAGATGGTCATATATTTATATATGTCTTTTTTATTTTCTGTTCGTTTTTGAAACCAATAAAATAGTGTGCACAGCAAAGGAAACAATAAATGAATTTGGAACATCATAATCACGTACCAAAGATGGGGTGCGGCTGTTCCGAGTAATAAACTTTTTATTCCACTTTGTAGTGTAATCATATCGTTTGTTGTTAATAAGTAAAGAATAGACCAGAAGAAATAAGGAATGAGTAAATGTGCAGCTTTTTCATAAATATATTCTGTGTAGGCTAGTTGCTTCGTATATTGCCGAATTAAGTGAAAGCCGACGATAAATATGAATGCAGGTGCTGAAAATTTTGCAAGGTTGAATAGCATGCCCATAATGAGGGATTGCTCAAGTAAGACATTTCCTTGGTTCATTGTATATAATAAGGAACTTTGCAAAACGACAGCAAGGAATGCAATGCTTTGCAAAACTTTAAATTCTGGTGCGCTTTGAGTCATTAGGTCCATCTCCTTTTCCATACATGATTATAGTACGGAGAATGGATAATGAGTGTGGAATATTTGTGAAGATTATAACAAATTTGTGGCGGAATGGATTAACAACAAAAAAAAGAGGATGCTCGTTAGGAGCATCCTCTTTCTATTTATTAAGCAAATTTGTTTTTGATCCAGTTCTTACCTTCTACAAGGCGAGCTGTCATTACGGCACAAGCGTTATCTGCTGTTACGTTTAACATCGTTGCAGGAGGATCAATGATTGTACTAATTGCTGCGATAATTGGCAATGCTTCTGGCGGGAAGCCGTATAGAGAAACGATTAACATTTCACCAATCATACCGCCGCCTGGAATAGCACCCATTACTGTTCCTACTAATAGAGAAACAACAAGTGCGATTGCTAATGTTTTCGGTCCTTCGAATTCCATGTTGAAAATACCGAATAAGAAAGCAATTTTTAATACGCCGCCTAGAACAGAGCCGTCTTTATGAAGTGTAGATCCAAGAAGGACAACTGTTTCACGAACGTCAGAAGAGATACCCATTTTCTTCGTTGCTTCCAAGTTCGCTGGAATACTAGCAGCACTACTACAAGTTGCAAGTGATGTAACGGTAGGAGAGACCATGTTCTTCCAAAATACTTGTACACCTTGTTTGCGACCTGCAAGGTATGCATAGAACGTGAAGAATACAAAGAAGTAAATGAGAGACGCTGGGTAGTATACCATTGCTGCTCGGAAGTAAGTTCCAAGAAGTTGTGGTCCGAATTCACCAACTAATGCTGCGAAGTAAGCAGCAAGTCCGATTGGAGCGTAGTACATAATGAAAGATACAACTTTCATTGAAATTTCTGCACCAGCTTGTAAGAATGTAGCGAATGGTTTTCCTTTTTCACCAACTGCTGAAGTTGCAACCCCCATTAAAATAGAGAAGAAAATAAGAGCTAACATATTTTCGCGAGATAGTAACTTCGAGAAATCAGATACTGTTATAATACCAACAATTTGATCTGCAACACTAACTGCTTTTTCAGCTTTATCAGGCTGCGTTAGTTCTAATACGACACCTTGTGCTGGCGGGAATACTTTCACGACAATAATCATAAAAATAGCAGCTAAAATACTTGTAAATAAGAAAGTTCCAGCCATACTAGACATAATTTTACCGAAACGTTTTAATCCATCCATATTAGCAATAGATGACGCGATGCTAAAGAACACTAAAGGTACAACAATCGTAAACATTAAGTTTAAGAAAATGTCACCAAGCGGCTTTAGAGCAACTGCATCGGCACCCATGAAATAACCAATGAAACCACCAATTAGGATAGAAGATAATAAAATAAGCGGAAAGCGATATGCCTTCATAAATATATCCTCCTATCAATTAAAAAAATCATACTGAATTATTATAGCGAGTTAGAGTCCTCTTTACTAGGAGAATAATGATAGATAGAATAGCGTGAAAACCGAGAAATTTTTGTTTTTAAGCTCGGCATACAGCAGGCAATCTAGACATATATATTTGTAACCTAGTGGTGGCAAGGATGCGCCGTAACTTAGGTTTGGAAAAAGGGGGAGGGAAAAGGGATGAATATTTTACTTTGCTGTGCAGCGGGAATGTCTTCCAGTTTAATTGTTACGAAAATGGAGAAAGCAGCAGAGGCAAGAGGGATAGAGGTAAAGATTTGGGCAGTATCAGGTTCTGAAGTAAATAGTCATATAGATGAAGCTGATGTACTTTTACTTGGACCGCAAGTACGTTATTTATTACCGAAGATGAAAGAGTTATGTAAAGGGAAAGGGATACCTGTTGATGTCATTCAGTCCGTCCATTACGGGCTTTGTAATGGGGAAGCAATCCTGCAAGCAGCTTTGTTAATGAAACCATGAGGAGAGTGGGATAGATGGTACGGTTTTTAGAGAAATATGTAATGCCAGTAGCAGGGAAGGTTGCAGAACAAAGACACTTGCTAGCGATTCGTGATGGACTTGTATTGACGATGCCTTTCTTAATTATAGGGTCATTTTTCCTCATCATTAGTGCTTTACCAATACCAGGTTATAATGATTTTATGGCAGGTTTGTTTGGGGAGAATTGGCAGAGGGCTTTGGGGTATCCAGTTAGTGCAACTTTTAATATAATGGCTTTAATAGCTGTTTTTGGAATCGCTTACAGACTTGGAGAATATTATAAGGTGGACGCTTTAGCATCCGGGGCATTGTCGCTTGTGACATTTTTACTTGCGACGCCATTTCAAGTTGCATATATTATACCAAGTACAAAAGAGAGTGTACTTGTAGAAGGTGCTATCCCAGCTGCATTAATGGGAAGCCAAGGGTTATTTGTAGCAATGATTATTGCACTTATATCTACTGAACTTTATCGGTTTATTGTACAAAAAAAGATAATTATAAAAATGCCAGAGACAGTTCCGCCAGCTGTGACACGTTCATTTGCCGCGCTTGTTCCAGGATTTATTGTTGTAACGGTTATTTGGATTTTACGCTTAATTATAGAAAATACTTCTTTTGGCAGTATCCATAATATTGTGGGGCAAATTTTACAGGAACCACTTAGTGTACTTGGTGCTAGTCTTTGGGGTGCAATAATAGCTGTTATTCTCGTTCATGTTCTTTGGTCATGTGGAATTCATGGAGCTACTATTGTTGGTGGTGTAATGAGTCCGGTTTGGTTATCGTTAATGGATCAAAACCGAATTGCTTACCAAGCAGGGCAAGATATACCAAATACGATTACTGCACAGTTTTTTGATTTATGGATTTATATGGGTGGATCTGGTGCAACACTTGCTTTAGTTATTGGAATGTTATTGTTTGCACGAAGTCAGCAATTAAAAAGTTTAGGGAGATTGTCAATTGCACCTGGTATATTTAATATTAATGAGATGGTAACTTTTGGTATGCCGATTGTCATGAACCCAATTTTACTAATTCCATTTATATTGGTTCCGGTTGTGTTAACGATTGTTTCTTACTTCGCAATGGAATGGGGATTAGTTGCTCGTCCGAGTGGGGCTGCTGTTCCTTGGACGACACCAATTCTATTTAGTGGATATTTAGGATCAGGCGGGAAAATTTCAGGTGTTATTTTGCAACTCGTTAACTTTGCGCTTGCATTCTTCATTTATTTACCGTTCTTAAAAATATGGGATAAACAAAAAGTGGCGGAAGAAAAGGGGGAGTAGTGAACTAAAATGGATACGATAGAGACAAAGGCTTTTCATTTAATTTTGCATGGGGGAAATGCGAGAAGTTGTTCAATGGAAGCAATTGATTGTGCAAAGCGTGGAGAGTTTACAGAAGCGGAAGCGAAATTACAAGAAGCGTTAGAGGAATTAAAAGAGGCGCACCGTGTACAAACGGAGCTCATACAGAAAGAAGCTGGTGGTGAAAAGACCGAAGTTACCCTTCTGATGGTGCACGCGCAAGATCATTTAATGAATGCGATTACGGTGAAGGAATTAGCGAGTGAATTTGTAGAATTATATAGGAAGATGTCGATGCCTGAATGAACCTTGCGTATGCAAGGTTTTTTTATGTTTTGTAAAGATAATTTCATTATTACTTACGTCGTTATATGGTTTATGATGACTTTATATTGGAAACGAAAAATCACGAAATTAAATTATCAATTAAGATGAATAAACTATGTATGTGTGCGTACCAACAGTGGAGTGTTATGAGCCCCACTGATGGTATTTTCATATTAACAAGCCTCCTTCTTCGTGGGAAATGGGAATGGTAACTAATTGATAGTAATAAATTCTCCTACACCACGAATTAATTTTTTTATATGCATACGCTCTGGTTTTAATACACTTATTATTGAATCAATGGCTTCTTGAGGATCGACAGATGTGCCACAAGTATAACAATCAATTGCTGCAAATTTCTTTTCAGGATAAGTGTGAATAGAGAGATGGCTTTCTGATAATAAAAGTAATACCGTTACTCCATATGGGTGAAATTCTTTGTTACTTACATTTAAAACGTGAGCACCAGAGCGATTCGCAGCATCTATTAGATGATGCTCTAAAAAATGAACATCATTTAATAGAGAAAAATCCACGCCCCATAAATCTACTATTATATGACGCCCAAACGTGGAATATTCCATATATTTATACCCTCCTTGTCAAAATTGCATCTCTTTTTGATAGCAATGATGTAGGATAAGTTCAGATTCTAAATTTAAAACGGCATTATTACGGTGTTCTAGATGTTCTTCTTTAAATTGAAACAAAGGAGCAAGAAGAGAAGGTAATGTTCGAGGAGTTGGCACAACATATAATTGTTCAATTTGATCGAGTATATAGGCAGAGTTAGCGGCAATATGAAATCCCCAGTCAGTTCCGAAAGATGGGACGATTGTATGATAACTTTTCACAGTTAATCCAGCATGTTCAATTGTGTTACCGATGCTCCAATATACAAGAGGTGCATCAGCAGGTGAATTAGATTGACAGACGAATGCACCATCTTCTGTTAAAAACGTAGCTATACGAGCAAATAGTTCACTTGTATATAAAGTACTTAATAATTCCGTCGCTGGATCAGGAAAATCAATAATAATTACATCATATAAAGAGGAAGGAGAGTTCAGAAATTCTTTTGCGTCACATACATGTACATTTGCACGCTCATCAAAAAATGCACGTTGGTTTAAAGAAGCTAATTCTGGAACATTGCGAGCCATCGTAATCATTTCTTCGTCTAAGTCGACAAGGTCTACATGTAGAACTGTTTCATATTTTAAAACTTCTCTTAAAGCAAGACCATCGCCACCGCCTAAGATGAGAACGCGTTTGGGATCTATTACCTTTGACATAATCGGATGCACGAGTGCTTCATGATAAATTTGCTCATCGACGGAACTAAATTGTAGTTGCTTATCCAAATATAGACGAATGTCGCTTACTTGGAGTAAATTAATGTTTTGATAATTACTTTTTTTTTCAAATAAACTTGTATGTTCACCAGTTTGTATTTCTTTTAGTGAAATTTCATCCCATACATCTAAGCTGTGTGAATCTGTGGGTACTATGCTTACATTTTCCGATTGTACTTGTTTATCAGGTTTGTCTTGTTTATCAGGTTTGTCTTGTTTATCAGGTTTGTCTTGTTTATCGTGTTTGTCCTGTTTATCAGGTTTGTCTTCAGTGTCCTTTTGATCTAGTGTATCCGTGTTGGAATTTAATTCAGAATCCTCTTCTTGTTTATACCATTTATTTGGAACCTGTATTCTATAAATCTTCATTCTATTCTTTTTTCTATGCTTTGGCATTGGAATCCCCTTTCAAAATACTTTATTTTCTTCTATTCTATGTAATTTAATAGAGTTTGACTGGACAATAACTAGACGAATATCTTGAATAGGTATTTGTTTTTGATTTGAGTTGAAATAGTATATTTTTCGGTATTATATTTTCACACTTTAAAAAAATAGTGTTTTTTGTTTTAAATACAACTAGACAACTAAACACTAATCTATTTTCATACAGTTATGTGTTAAAAGCGTGTTGTTTTATAACACACTGTGTGTTTTTTGGGTGACACACTAATTGAAAGCGTTAACACACAAAGGAAACAGTCGAAAAAGTGCTGATTTTAGTGGTTTTAAAAAGTTGGCACGCTAATTGCATTAATAAATAGCGTAAAGAAAAATAAATAAACATAAATTTTTTATACTACACAAGGGGGATTTTCAAATGAATATTTTATTATGTTGCTCAGCAGGGATGTCTACAAGTTTACTAGTTACAAAAATGGAAGCGGCTGCAAAAGCTCGCGGTCTAGAAGGAAAGATTTGGGCTGTATCTGGGGATGCAGTAAAAACAAATATCGATCAAGCAGATGTATTATTACTAGGACCACAAGTTCGTTACATGCTTTCTTCAATGAAAACGCTTGCTGATGAGAGAAATGTTGGAATCGATGTTATTAATCCAATGCACTACGGCATGATGAATGGAGAAGCAGTTTTAGATCACGCGTTAACACTTAAAAAATAATTAGGGGGGAAGCGAAATGCAAAAATTTATTGCATTTATGGAGAAATATATTGTTCCTGTCGCTGGTAAAATCGGATCGCAACGTCACTTAGCTGCGATTCGTGATGGATTTATTGCAGTTATGCCACTTATTTTAGTTGGTGCACTGGCATCACTAATTAATGGTTTTCCGTCTGAAGCTTTCCAAGAGTTCATGAAAGGTTTGTTTGGTGAAACGTGGAAACAAGTTGGCGGTGGAATGTGGACTGGTTCTTTCGCAATTTTAGCACTAATCATAGCATTTACAACAAGTTATAACTTAGCAAAATCTTACGGCGTTGATGGTTTGTCAGCAGGTATTATTTCATTTGGTGCGTTAATTATTCTTACGCCAACAACACCGAAAGAAGGCGGATTGAACTTAGCTTGGACAGGGGCACAAGGGTTATTCGTAGCAATTATTGTGGCACTCCTTGTTACTGAAGTATTCCGTTTCTTTGTACAAAGAAACATTACTTTTAAAATGCCTGATGGAGTACCACCAGCAGTTTTAAGATCTTTCGCAGCTATAGTTCCAGCATTTGTTATCTTAACAGTAGTTGCAGGTATTCAATTAGCAGTGAAATTAGCTGGTACAAGTGTTCATGAATTTATCTTTAATACGATTCAATCACCACTGCAAAGTTTAGCAGGGACATTACCAAGTGCAATTGTCATTGTACTCCTTGTTCATCTTCTTTGGTTCTTCGGTTTACATGGTCCAAATATCGTTGGTGGTATTATTGAGCCATTATACTTACCGGCATTAGAGAAAAACATGAATTTATTCAAAGGTGGTACATCTGCATTTGATGTTCCAAACATTGTTACAAAACCATTCTTTGATACTTTCGTATATCTTGGTGGTTCTGGTGCAACATTAGCGTTCTTAGTGGTCGTATTAATTGTAGCAAAAAGTGCACAATTACGCGGTGTATCTCGCTTATCAATTGGACCAGGTGCATTCAACATTAACGAACCAGTAATCTTTGGTACACCAATTATTTTAAATCCAATTTTATTCTTACCGTTTATCCTAACACCAATTGTATTAGTAATTACTTCTTATACAGCTATATCTATTGGTTGGGTACCAAAAACAGTTGTGATGATTCCGTGGGCAACACCACCAATTATTAGTGGTTATCTTGTAACAGGTGGACATCTTTCAGGTGCAATTCTACAGTTATTCAACTTTGTAATTGCGATGGTAATCTACTATCCATTCGTTGTATTATCTGACCGTTCTGTTGTTCGTACTGAAAAAGCAGCAGCGCAAGGAAATAACAACTCTGTACCTATGTAACATAAAGATTGTTCTCACAGACAGCATTGTCTGTGAGAACAATTACCTTTATATCATGTTCAAAAAGATGAGACCCATCTACAAGAACACCAAACTATCATTCATAAATTAATATTTTAATAGAAATGTTCAAACTGAAGGGGTATTTCAATCGGTTGAACCATAATAGAGAGGGCGGTAATTATGATGACTACAGCAGAACAAATTCCATTCCAATTAATTTTAAATAGTGGTAATGCACGAAGCTTTGCAATGGAGGCACTTCAATTTGCCAAACAGGGGAAAATGGCAGAGGCTGATGAAGCGATGGTAAAGGCGAAAGAAGCGATTAATGAAGCGCATCATTTCCAAACAGAGCTCATACAATCAGAAGCAAGAGGAGAAAAAACAGAGGTTAGTGTTCTTTTAATTCATGCACAGGATCATTTAATGAATGCGATTACAGTGAAAGAATTAGCAGCAGAATTTATTGACCTTTATAAAAAGTTAGAAGCGAAAGGGGAATAAAGCATGACTGGAATTAAAATTGCTACAATCGGCGGTGGATCTAGTTATACACCAGAGTTAATTGAAGGATTTATTAAGCGTTATGATGAGCTTCCTGTTCGTGAAATTTGGTTAGTAGATATTGAGGCAGGAAAAGAAAAGTTAGAAATCGTTGGTAACTTAGCGAAACGTATGGTGAAAAAATCCGGTTTACCAATCGAGGTACATTTAACACTCGATCGCCGTGAAGCATTAAAAGGTGCTGATTTCGTAACGACGCAGCTTCGCGTAGGTTTATTAGAAGCTCGTGCAAAAGATGAAGCAATCCCGTTAAAATATGATGTAATCGGTCAGGAAACAAATGGTCCTGGTGGTTTATTCAAAGCGCTGAGAACGATTCCTGTTATTTTAGATATTTGTAAGGATATGGAGGAGCTTTGTCCGAATGCGTGGTTAATTAACTTCGCGAACCCAGCTGGTATGGTAACAGAAGCTGTCCTTCGCTATACAAATATTCAAAGAGTAGTTGGTCTATGTAACGTTCCAATCGGAATCCGTATGGGTCTTGCAAGATTACTTGAGGTAGATGCAAGTCGTGTCCACGTTGATTTTGCAGGTTTAAATCACATGGTATACGGATTAGACGTATATTTAGATGGCGTAAGTGTAATGGATCGTGTGTTAGAGCTTGTAACAGATCCAGAAAAGCAAATTACGATGGAAAATATTGCAGCGCTTAACTGGGAGCCAGACTTTATTCGCGGCCTTCGTGCAATTCCATGTCCATACCATCGTTACTACTACAAAACACGTGAAATGTTAGAAGAAGAGAAAGAAGCTTCAGTTGAAAAAGGTACACGTGCAGAAGTAGTAAAACAATTAGAAGATGATTTATTCGAGTTATATAAAGACCCGAACTTAGATATTAAACCACCACAATTAGAAAAACGTGGCGGCGCTTATTATAGTGACGCTGCATGTAGTTTAATTACGTCTATTTACAATAATAAAGGTGATATTCAGCCTGTTAATACACGAAACAACGGAACAATTGCAAGCTTACCACATGATTCGGCTGTTGAAGTGAACTGCATTATTACGAAAGAAGGTCCAAAACCAATTGCAGTTGGAGATCTTCCCGTACCAGTTCGCGGTTTAGTACAGCAAATTAAATCATTTGAGCGCACAACAATTGAAGCTGCTGTTACAGGGGATTATCATAAAGCGCTGCTTGCTATGACAATTAATCCACTTGTACCATCAGATAAAGTTGCAAAACAAATTTTAGATGAAATGTTGGAAGCACATAAAGAATATCTTCCACAGTTCTTCAAAAAGGTAGAGAAATAAAGCGGCGCTATTTAGCCCGCTTTTTTTATTCTATTAAGGAGGTATTATGATGATTAAGTTAATTGTAAATGCAGATGATTTCGGTCTTACAGAAGGTACAAATTACGGCATTATTGATGGACATATAAATGGACTGGTAAATTCAACGACAATGATGATGAATATGCCAGGAACAGAGCATGCGGTACGCTTAGCAAAAGAGTATAACCTACTCGGAGTAGGCGTACATCTCGTATTAACAGCAGGAGAACCACTTCTTGGAGATGTACCATCACTTGTAAGTAGCGATGGATTGTTTCATAAACAAAGCGTCGTATGGGAAGGGAAGGTAAATCCAGAAGAAGTGGAGAGAGAATGGACTGCTCAAATTGAGAAATTCTTATCTTATGGATTAAAACCAACGCATTTAGATAGTCATCATCACGTGCATGGGTTGCCCATCTTGCACGATGTTCTTGAGAGGTTAGCGGCTACATATAATGTTCCGATTCGTCGTTGTGAGGAAGAGCGAGCGGTGCGCCCATTTTCAGATGTGTTTTACAGTGATTTTTACGCGGATGGTGTGACGGAAGATTACTTTGTGCAGTTAAAAGAAAGAGTACAAGATGAACAAACGGTAGAAATTATGGTTCATCCAGCTTATATTGATCCAGAGCTTGTGAAGCGTTCTTCTTACGTGATGGATCGTGTGAAAGAATTGCGCATTTTAACAGAGAGCGAGTTACCTGAAGGAATAGAACTTGTGAAGTTTTAATAGAAAAACGACGGCTATATAATGCCGTCGTTTTTTTTGTGCTTACAAGATGGATAGAATATATCCGCCGAAGGCTCCGAGTATAACGATAACCCAAGGTGGTGTTTTCCAAAAAGCGAGCAAGCAAAATAGAAGAGACGCAAAAACAAAATCTATAGCGTTCATAATTGTGCTTGTCCAAATAGGATCATAAAAAGCTGCTAATAAAATACCGACAACAGCTGCATTGACTCCAAGTAGTGCCCCTTGTATGAAAGATATTTTTCTTACACTGTCCCAAAATGGTAAAACACCAATAACGAGTAAGAAAGCAGGAAGAAAGATCGCAATTGTTGCGAGTATGGCTCCAAGCGTCCCGTTTAACACTGCTCCTATATAAGAGGCGAATGTAAATAGTGGACCTGGTACGGCTTGTGTTAATCCGTATCCAGCTAGAAACTGTTCTTTCGTCATCATTCCATTTTGTACGAACTCACCTTCAAGGAGGGGCAGCACGACGTGTCCGCCTCCGAATACAAGTGCACCAGAGCGATAGAAACTATCAAATAAAGCGATGTAATAAGAGAACGGTCTTAATATTGGTAGCAGTAGTAACAGCCCGAAGAATAAGACGAGACAAGAAACTGCTATCTTTTTTGAAATAGGTACTTTTATATGTTGAGATTGGCTAATTGGTTGGTTGCGATATAAAAACCAGCCGATAAAGCCAGATATTATAATGAGGATGACTTGTGTCCAGCTGCTTGGCCATAATAAGGCGATTGCGGCAGTTATAATAGCGATTGTCGCACGATTTCGGTCTGGCGTTAATTTTTGTGCCATTCCCCATATGGCATGAGCAACAATAGCGACTGCTACAAGTTTTAGTCCGTGAATCCAGCCAGCACTTCCAAGATTGAATTGATTAAGGAATGAGGCGAAGAAAACCAAAACAAGCACAGACGGTAAAGTGAATCCAATCCATGAAATAATAGCTCCTAATACCCCGCCTCTTAATAATCCAACCCCCATACCGACTTGACTGCTAGCAGGGCCAGGAAGGAATTGACATAGTGCTACTAAATCTCCATAGCTTCGTTCATCCATCCATTTTCTTTTTTGTACATATTCGTGGTGGAAATAGCCGAGATGGGCGACAGGACCACCAAATGAAGTAAGTCCTAATTTAAATGAGACGAGAAAAATCTCTAATAATGTTTGAAAAGTGTATTTGTTATTTGCCAAAATGACCTCCTAGAATGCTTTCCTAAGTGCATTATACAAGAGGTAGTAAAGAAAAAGGAACGATTCTAATGTAAAGATTATGTGAATCTTTTCTTCGTAATTAAAACTTGAAAAAGTCATAAATGATTATGTATAAACCATAAAGTAGTAGAAGTAGTGCTGGGAAATTTATATAAGGAGAATGCCCGTATGACAACACATTTCTTTGCGAGGTTAACAGGCAAGAGGGAAATACCTCCTGTAAATACAGAAGCTTATGGTGTAACAGAGTTCATATTTAGTGGTGATTTAAAGAAATTGCAATATCGGGTCATATTGAAAAACATCGAAAAAGTTACATCATGCCAAATTCATTTAGGGAAAACGGATCAAATTGGTCCAGTTGTTTTAAATTTGTTTGGTCCGCTAAAGCAAGGTATTAGTGTAAATGAAGGAGTCGTGACTGGTGTAGTCAATGTGGATGATTTTGAAGGGCCTTTACAGGGAAGAGCGTTTGATAGCTTACTGCAAGAAATCATTGAGGCGAATGTATATGTAAATGTTTATACGAAGTCCAATAAGAAGGGCGAAATCAGGGGGAGAATCAGGAAAGTAAAGAAGTAGAAAAAAGGCTGTCCATATTTTGGAACAGCCTTTTCTGCTATAAGGTGCAAATTTTAGCGATTTTTGCCTGTAAATCGATTTATCTGGAAAATCGCTGATATAATCCGCGTTGCGGTCGATATAGTTAAACAACTGCCTCGATTAATTTTTTACAGGCTGATTTTTAATGAAGAAGTCCATAACATAAAACACTTCGTCATCAGGTATTTGTATTTCAAATGTATTTTCAATCGGTTGCAATGCTTTTTTCACTTTCATATACATCCAGTACTCATCTTGTCTGCGTTTCTCTTTATCTGGATGAGGGAGGAGGCTTTCTCCTTTTTGAAGACGGTCAACCATACAGCTCATATGCAGGATCACACCCATTAAGCTGTCAGGAGTTAGCTGTAAGGAAATCAATTCTTGAATTGTATTTAATGCGTAACGAATTGTTTTAATAAGTAATGCTCCGTCGTTCCGCTGCATTTGTTGTTCCAGAATATCAGCCATTTTTGCATATGTTTCTTCATACGTAATTAATTCTTGAATTGGCTGAATTGCTGTGTAGTTTACAATGTCTTGGAAATGATATGTTAAGCATGGCACTTGCACATCGAAATTTGTGACGATACAAATGATATTCCGCTCTTTTTTTATGTTCTCAATCATTTTCGTTAAATCTTTTTCATGGACGATACTAATCGGAATAATTTCAATTAAGTCTTTGTCAAATCGCAAATAGTTCTCTAACATTTTTTGAATAGCTAAAGCGCTGCCTTCCCCAGTTAAACAAGCTGTCAAAATAACAGATTTCATTGGTGATAGTGGCTTTTTCTTTTCTTCTTGTACGTTTAAGTAAAACGGTGTTAAGTTCTTCACTGTTTCATATAATGCATCTAACGAGTAGCCAAGCTGTGCTTTTCGAGCTGCTTCTAGTGCATGTGGAGTGCTCGTCATGGAAAGAACACGTACCGGAATTTTGAACTCAGTTTCTAATATATCCCCAATATAAGCAAGCGAGCCCATATCAACGAGTAAGAGAAGTCCATTTACATTTTGGAGTGTTTTCATATACACTTTCACACGCTCTAAGAAATCTTTCGGCGATTCATGTAACGGCATATCAATACCGGTTACTTCCTCAATGCCGAGAAGTTCGTTTGCGACGTTTGCCATTTCTGTTGCGATGCCGTTACCGTGCGCTAATATTAATACTTTTACTTCTGTTTGTGAGGCAGGAATTGGATCAACAACGAAGAACATTGTTAAAAAGCCTGCTTCATCAATAGGCATTGTTATTTGTAATTCGTCCTCCAGTAGTTGAATGCATTGCATAGCTACGGAAAAAGCTTCTTTGTATTTCGTACGAATTTGATTTAATTGTGGGTGATGAATTTGTTTCCCAGCTTGCAAACGTTGTAGAGTTGTCTGTACATGTAAACTTAAAGCGAGAAATACTTTTTCATCAAACGTCTTAGATAAATGCTTCTCAGCAAGTACCGCAATTTTTTCACAAACGGAAACGATATTACGATCCACAATTTTAAAAACATTTTCATGACTTGTCTTTTTTGATATTTGGTTAAAATATTGTACGAAAAAGCTTTGAATATCATTTTCTATTAGTAATTCTAATTCTTCCTCTTCAATACCGCGAGCTTGAAGTTCTTCGTATTTATAATCAATATAATCGTATATAGAAGACTGTTTTTCATTCTCTATTTTATGATTACTCCAACCTTCATTACCTGTAAATACAAATGTTTCATTTGGTATTTGGTATAGATGACGGCTCTTTCTTTCAATGAATAGCCCTTCTTTCATATACCAAGGTAAATCTGTACTTGAAACATAAACAGAATCACGTTTCTTTGTCACAAAGTCAGAATAGGCTTTCGCACAGGCAATTTGTACATCCGTTTTTAATTGCCCGATGTTATTGGGACAATTATAAAAGACGAAGGCACGCATTGTATTCGGGCTAACGTGAATTTCTTTTCGTAGGCGTATCGCTTCATTTGTGAAAAATAGTTGTAGTAAAGCAAAGCGTTCTTTATGTGTACGCTCACGAAGTGGTGGCAGCGTAACGGTCATCGGTATACGTCTTGTAAATGTTTTTAATAAAAATGAATTCGGTTCTTCTGTTGTTGCAGTAATGATTAATACTTGTGCTTTACGCTCGTTTTCTGTTTCTCCAAGGCGGCGGTATACCCCGCGGTCAATAAAGGTGAAAAGCATTTCTTGTCCCTCTGGAGGAAGACGATGTACTTCATCTAAGAAGAGGATCCCTTCATGTGCTTTTTCAATTAACCCTTTTTGATCACTTGCCCCTGTATAAGCTCCTTTTTTAATCCCAAATAACTGCCCCAGTAGTAGCTGTGGATTATTTGCGTAATCAGCACAGTTAAAGACGATAAATGGTGCATTTTTAGGAAGCTGTTCAACTTCAATTGCATATTCGTGCATTAAAGAAGCGAACATAGATTTTCCGACTCCTGTTTCTCCTAGCAGTAAAGTATGCATACCGTTTGGAGGATAGAGAATAGAAGCTTTCGCTTTTTCGATTGCGATTTTAAGGCTTGTATTTTCAATTGCAAATGTATCTAATGAAGTCATTTCCTTTGAATGCGTTTCCAACGAAGCGTTCGTTTCTATATAAAAACGAACAGGACGCGTATTTGTTTTTAATAAACGTTTATCTTTTACAAGTTTGTTTAAGTCGCTACTTACATTGGCGCGATCTAGCTGCAATAGGGTAGCGAGTTCTGATGCGGTTACACCTTCTGTATAATTTCCTTCTTGCATTGCGTTAAAAATGAGATCTATTCGTTTCATTTCTATTCACCTCGAAACTTCATCACTATTTAAAATTTTACACAAAAATGGGAAGGGTGGGAAGAGAAAAATAAAACAGCTTTAGCATATAGGCACTAAAGCTGTTACAATCTTGTGTCTTTCCAAAAGTTCACTTCGAGGTGAGAAGATGGATTATAGGGAAGAAGTTTGTATCCTTGTGACTGTAAGTAATCAATTACTTTGGGCAGTATTTGTACGGTTACACTCGAATCATGCATTAAAATTACTTCGACTTGTTCATCGCTCTGATTACGTACTCTTTCTAGTATGGCTGAAGGATTGTCATAGCTTTTCCAATCGTATGTATCGATTGTCCAATCCCACATTTTATATTGGGCGGATACAAGTGCATCACGGTAATTCTTTTTTAAGTAAGGCATGCTACCATACGGGACACGAACGAGATGTGTATTTAATTTTGTAACTTGTTGAACAATGGTTTGTGTTTGTTCCATTTCTGTAATTAAAGCAGATGGATCACCAGTATAAAGGCGTTTTACATCGTGTGACATACTGTGAAGTCCGATATAATGCCCGTCTTTAATTAATCGTTGCATTGTTTTTTTATAATGTGGCACTTTTCCACCAATAACAAAGAAAGTTGCTTTTCCGTTCTTTTCTTTTAAGATGTTTAAAATTTGCGTAGTATATTTGTTTGGTCCGTCATCAAATGTTAAGTACGCGATTTTTTTGATAGGAGAGGTAGTTTCAGTATTTGGATGATGTTCAGCAGGAATCATTGTAGTCGCTCCTGCATGAGATGACGCGTACATAGTAATTGTTAAAAATAAAATAATGTATTGAAATATTCGCTTGATCATAACATTCACCCTCAGTTTGACAATCAAGATGTAAAAAAGAAAATATAATCCTTTTCTTATTATGTATATCTTTCTCCAATAGTGGGACTCTCAAACAAACTATATTTTGGAAATATGAAATGAGGAGTAAAAAATAAAAAATAGCATCCTCTTATAAGAAAGAGGATACTATTTGAATATTTCATAATAGTAAAGGCTATACTACAATTAGTCTTCGCGTTTTTTCACTTTTTTATAAAAGGAAATAAGTGGTTTGTAACGTTCATGTACAAGCCCAATTACTTCAGCAATAATCTCTGTAAAGAAGATTAAAACGAAAAGAAGAATAATGGATAACCATAATGTCGCACTAGAGAAAATGATTGCATTTACACTAAAGAAAATACCGAATGCGTATATAATTAGTACCGTTTTACGATGAGAGAAGCCCATTGCAAGTAAACGGTGATGTAAATGCGATTTATCTGGTGCTGAAATAGGTTTTTTATTTACGATACGGCGGATAATTGCAAATGTCGTATCAAATACAGGTACGCCTAAAATGATAACTGGAACGATAAAGCTGAATAACGTTACACTTTTGTATAATCCAAGTAACGATATAACAGAAATACAGTATCCTAAAAATAGTGCGCCTGTATCTCCCATGAAAATTTTTGCTGGATGGAAGTTGTAGAATAAAAATCCAATTGTACTTGCTAATGTAATTAATGCTAGTGGTAAAATAATAGCGGCTCCAGTGCCCCATGGGCTAGTGAAGGCCATATATGCTAGCGTTGCAAGTACGATAGATGAAATACCAGCAGATAACCCATCTAAGCCATCAATTAAGTTGATTGCATTTGTAATACCTACAATCCAAAATACTGTAATTGGATAAGCAAGCCATCCAAGTTCAGTATCCCCGAGGATTGGAATATATAATACTTGCACTAATAATCCACTTTTTACAATCATCATGGCAACTAATAGTTGTCCACCGAATTTTACCTTCGCAGATAACTCGTACATATCATCTAAAATACCGATGATTACAATGATAATCGCACCTAGCGTGATCGATAACATTCTTTGTTCATATAAGCCGCCAACAACAAATCCTACAGCTACACCAATAAATATCGCTAATCCGCCAAGACGAGGCATGATCTTTTGGTGTACTTTACGCGCGTTTGGCTTATCTGTTGCTCCTATTTTAAAAGCTAACTTAATAACTAAAGGAGTAACGACGAGTACAGTGATGAAAGATGCCAAAATGGCATAAATCACTTGTGAGTCCATTAATACCCCACCCTTTTATAGTCTAACGTAATTTTTTTAAAATGTATTTATCTGAAAATTATGATGTTTATTTACAGGCTCATAACATATGGTATCACAAAAAGATTAGAATTCAATCTTTTTTTCTTTGTACGGCAAATGGAAGCGGATAGAATATATGACAATTGTATACAGAATGTTGAATCGTTTGAGAAGGTTAATCGTATTGTACTTTAGAATATGACATTGTCTCTGTTTCTTCGATAATGAATATTTTTATTTCAGTATTATAAGTGTTACACGTAGAAATGAGTAAATCCCGTGTTAAAATATGGGAATTTATCTGCATGAACGGGCAGTAGGGCTTCCACATCAAAATTTAGTTGAGAACCTTAATTCCTGTAAAATCTCGATTGGTTTAATTAATCATTAGTGGAGGATGGATGCCCCCAACTAAATAAATTTTCATTTTATATTCTTGCATGCAATTTTACAAAAACTTAAAAAAGAATGGAAAAAGTAATTCATATAATAAAGAAGTAAAAGAGTTTTCTCATTTTTAATGTGAGAGGGGGAAGCACAGGGGAAATTCTATGTATTCGTATATTTTCTATTGCATATTCCTGTGCGAAAAGGAAATGGAAATTACGATAATAGGTACCGGATACGTTGGATTGATTACAGGAGTAGGGTTAGCAATGTTAGGCCATTCAGTCACATGTTTTGATATAAATGATGAGAAAATTGAACGGATAAAACAAGGGGATCTGCCTATTTATGAAGCAGGTTTATATGAATTAATAAATGATGCGTGTGAGAATGATTGTTTAACTTTTACAACAAGTAGGGTAAAAGCATTTTGCGATGCAGAATTTATATTTATTGCAGTTGGAACGCCATCTTTATTAGATGGGACAGCGGATTTAACATATATTCGAAGTGCTTGTAATGATATCGGAACATATGCGACGAACGACATTATTGTCGTTACGAAAAGTACGGTTCCTGTAGGTACAAATGATGTGATGAGAGGATGGATTGAAGAGAAATTACAGAACAGATATGAATTACATATCGTATCGAATCCAGAATTTTTACGGGAAGGTTCAGGGATTTACGATTTCTTTCAGGGAGATCGTATTGTAATTGGAGCAGATAATGAGGAAGCAGCACGGAAAGTGGAGAATTTGTATAGTGAATTACGCTTAAAAACGTATGTTACAGATATAAAAAGTGCAGAGATGATTAAATATGCATCGAATGCTTTTTTAGCGACAAAAATTAGTTTTATCAATGAAATTTCAAATATATGTGAGAAGGTAGGAGCCAATGTATTAGACGTTGCACAAGGGATGGGAATGGATAAGAGAATTGGGGCGTCTTTTTTAAATGCGGGCATTGGTTATGGGGGATCGTGTTTTCCGAAAGATACGAAAGCCCTTGTGCAAATTGCAGGGAATGTGGCACATGATTTTCGCTTGTTAAAAGCAGTCATTGAAGTCAATAATAAACAACAGTTGTTATTGATTGAGAAAGCGAAGAAAGTATTAAATATGAACAAGAAACGGATTGCGGTGCTGGGAGCGGCATTTAAACCGAATACGGATGATATAAGGGACGCACCGTCTCTTATTATGATACAAGAATTAATTCATATAGGTGCGGACGTAGTTCTATATGACCCGAAGGCGATACCAAATATGAAAAACATCTTTGGAGAGACTATACAATATAGCGAATGTATAGATGAATCGATTAGAGGAGCGAGTGCGGCTTTTATCATGACAGAATGGGAGGCTATCCGAGCTTATCCGTTAGAAAAGTACGCACAACTTATGAGAGAGCCTATTTTATTAGATGGAAGAAATTGTTATACTATTGAGGATGTCAAGAAGCAAGAGATAGATTATTATTCGGTTGGAAGAGAAAGTATTTGTAAGAGGGACTTTTCCGTTATTCGTTAAAAAGGCATGTATTCATGTATATTCTTATATGTCATAATAGAATTTGTAACTAGTGAAAGAAAAGAGGCAATGAAATGACTGAACGTTTAAAAGTAATGACAATTTTCGGGACACGTCCAGAAGCAATTAAAATGGCACCTCTTGTGTTAGAGTTGCAAAAGCATCCAGAAAAAATTGAATCGATTGTGACTGTAACAGCACAACATCGTCAAATGTTAGACCAAGTATTAAGTATCTTTGGAATTACGCCAGATTTCGATTTGAATATTATGAAAGACCGCCAAACTTTAATTGATATTACAACGCGTGGTTTAGAAGGTTTGGATAAAGTAATGAAAGAAGCAAAGCCGGATATTGTACTTGTACATGGTGATACAACGACAACATTTATCGCAAGTTTAGCTGCTTTCTATAATCAAATTCCAGTAGGTCATGTTGAAGCAGGACTTCGTACATGGGATAAATATTCTCCATACCCAGAAGAGATGAATCGCCAACTAACAGGTGTAATGGCAGACCTTCATTTCTCACCTACAGCAAAATCAGCAACGAACTTACAGAAAGAAAATAAAGATGAGTCACGCATTTTCATCACTGGAAATACAGCAATTGACGCATTAAAAACGACTGTAAAAGAAACATATAGTCATCCTGTATTAGAGAAACTTGGAAGCGATCGTCTTGTACTTATGACAGCTCACCGTCGTGAAAACTTAGGAGAGCCAATGCGTAATATGTTCCGTGCAATTAAACGTCTTGTTGATAAGCATGAAGACGTACAAGTTGTGTATCCGGTTCATATGAACCCAGTTGTTCGTGAAACAGCGAATGACATTCTAGGCGATCATAGCCGCATTCATTTAATTGAGCCGCTAGATGTAATTGATTTCCACAATGTTGCAGCTCGTTCATACTTAATGTTAACTGATTCTGGTGGTGTACAAGAAGAAGCGCCGTCATTAGGTGTACCGGTTCTTGTTCTTCGTGATACAACGGAGCGCCCAGAAGGTATTGAAGCAGGTACATTGAAATTAGCAGGAACAGACGAAGAGACAATCTTTGGTCTTGCTGATGAATTGTTATCAGATAAAGAAGCTCATGATAAGATGTCAAAAGCATCTAATCCTTACGGTGATGGCCGTGCGTCAGAGCGTATTGTAGAAGCAATTTTACAACACTTTAATAAGTAAATAAAAAAGAGCCAAATCATATGCGATTTGGCTCTTTTTGTTATTGCTGATTTCTCATAATCCACTCTGCATGAGCATTCGTAGAAGGAGGTGGCTCAGTTGGTGTTTTGTTCTGATTCGTTTCTTTCTTTGCTTTTTCGCCAGGGTTAGAATTTGAAGAAGAAGTTGATTCGGTTTTTGTAGTTGGATTTTCTTGAGTGTTTGCTGTTTCGCCTAATTCTTTTTTAATTTCGTTACGTACTGTCTCTACACCGATTGGATCTGGAAGGAAGTAATAAATACCACCTATTTTTTTGTCTTCTCCTTCAAGTTTGAACGTTTGTATTGTAGAAGGATCAAACCCAGATATTTTATTGTAAAGGGCAAGTCCGTCAGAAATAGGAATGTCAGTTTTTATATATTTCCCAACGACTGCCGTTAAATCTTTAATTTTAAATACGGTAGAGGCTGAATTTAGTTTTTGAGCAACTGCTGCTAGTAATTGTCTTTGTCTAGCGGCCCGACCGTAATCGCCGTTTGGATCCTGCTTTCGCATACGTACGTATGCAAGTGCTTCTTCTCCATTTAAGTCTTGTTGTCCTTGTTTAAATTCGATTTTTTTGTAATAATCCACGTCCGAACGCTCCCAAAAATCGAATGGGACATCAACGGTAACACCGCCAACAGCATCAACAATACCTTTAAAGCCTTGGAAATCAATTTTAATATAATGGTCTACAGGAACTTTTAGAAAACCTTCGACAGTTTTGATTGCCATTTCTTCTCCACCGTAAGCATGCGCAGCGTTAATTTTGTCCTCTTTGTTCTTGCCAACAATTGGAACGCGACTATCGCGAGGGATACTCATAAGCGAAATCTTTTTAGTTTTAGGATTGACTGTCGCAAACATTAATGAATCTGTACGACCGTTTTGACCGTCCGTTGCATAATCTTCTATACCCATAATGAGGAGTGTGAAAGGCTCCTTTGTAATTTCTACATCTTCGGTTCTCAAGTCCGATTTTTGACGAGTAAAACCACTATACATCCCCATGAGAGAAGTGTAGGAATTTAATATATAAAGTCCTACACCACCAAATAAAAATACGAAAATAAGGAAGTAGAAAAACTTTCTTCTTCGTTTCTTTTTTATTCTGCTATTTTGGAGATGATAATAACGTTCTTCCATATATAATCTCCTTAGTTCATTTGTAGGGAAGTAATTCACTACATTAATCTTTAGAGGTGATAGTATAGTTATTCTTAGATAATATTTTGTTCTAAGTACAACATATCTCCTTCTGTAATTGTACATTTCCCATTTGTTAATTCAATCATCCAATCTGTGAATGCTTGTTTTCCGTCTTCTTCTACATACGTATCAAATGTGACATTTTCGAGATAATGTATATCTTTAATGGCATATTTCGAATTACGTAATTCATTTTCAATTTTGCCAAGTAATGTGTAATCAATTTCGGTCTGCATAACACGCATTAGTTTTCGCTGAACGACACCAACATGATTAATACCCTCACTTGTACATTTTCCATATGCGCGAATTAATCCACCTGCGCCCAGTTTGATGCCGCCAAAATAGCGAGTAACGACAACGACGGTATCTTTTAAACCGCGTTTTTTTAGTACCTCTAACATAGGTACGCCAGCTGTACCGCTAGGTTCTCCATCATCATTTGCTTTTTGGATTTGATCTTGTTCGCCAATCAAATACGCAGAACAATTATGTGTGGCATTCCAATTTTGTTTTTTTATTTTGTGTATAAATTCTTGAGCCTCTTCTTCGGTTGTAGCTCTGCTAACATAACAAATAAATCTTGATTTTTGAATGACAATTTCGTGCTCACCGTAGTCTTTGATTGTTAAATATTGTAATAACACTCGTATACGCCCCTATCTACCAAAATGACTAGTACTTTACATTTTAAAAGCGAGCGTTTTTATATTCAAACATTTTTTATAAATAAGCTGAGATTTTTGGTGAGTATTTTACCTTTTTGTTGTAATTTGTCGAGATGGTGAGTATAATTTCAAATCGGCATTTTCATGTATGGATGCACCATTTTTAGTTTTCGTGTAAACTTAGGGAATAAAAACTTTTTTATAAGGCAGGTACGCAAATGAAAACAGCTATTGTTACTGATAGTACAGCATATATACCGAAGCATATTCGTGATGAACTCAATATATATATGATTCCATTAAACGTTGTGTTTGGAACGGAATCTTATCAAGAAGAAGCTGAAATTTCAGTAGATGATTTCTATGTAAAAGTACGTGAGCAAGAAGAACTTCCGAAAACTTCTCAGCCAGCAATCGGAAAGTTTGTTGAGTTATTTGAAGAGCTATCTAAGGATTATGATGCGGTTATTAGCATTCATCTTTCAAGTGGGATTAGTGGTACATATCAAACGGCAACGACAGCCGGGCAAATGGTAGAGGGTATTGATGTATATACGTACGATTCTGAAATTAGTTGTGAAGTACAAGGATTCTATGTGCGTGAAGGTGCAAAATTAGCAAGCGAAGGAAAGGATCCGAAAGAGATCGTTGCCCGTTTTGATGAAATGAAGAAAACGATGGACGCTTATTTTGTAGTAGATGATTTACATCATTTACAACGTGGAGGACGATTAAATAGTGCGCAAGCCTTCATTGGTAGTTTGTTACAAGTGAAACCCGTTTTATATTTTAGAGATAAAATCATTATTCCATTTGAAAAGATTCGTACACGTAAAAAAGCGTTAAAACGAATTGTTGAAATTTTTGATGAGCAAGCAAGTCAAGGTGTACCTATGGAAGCAGTTATCATTCATGCACAACGTGAAGAGGAAGCGAATGAATGGAAGGCAGAATTAGAAGCAAAATATCCTCATGTCACAATCCGCACAGGTTATTTCGGTGCTGTAATTGGTACGCATTTAGGTGAAGGTGCACTAGGTCTTGGGTGGTATACGAAGTAATAAGATATAAAAAGCTCTCTTTTTAAGAGGGTTTTTTTACGGATATTTTACGTGTAGTTGACAAGTTAATATTTGGAAATGTTAAAATGTACGTAAAATAAAATAACGAGGAAAGTTTTATAACTTACTTTTTACAAGAAACTATATTATAATAGAAGAGAGGTGAAACATATGGAGCATAATTCTTGTTTATGTCCAAAGTTTGAGTCAGCTTTTACTTTGCTTAGTAAAAAATGGACTGGCTTAATTATTAAATCTTTGCTTGAAGAGTCAAAACGTTTTAGAGAAATTGCAGATATTATACCGAATATGAGCGATCGTATGTTATCAGAGCGTCTAAAGGAATTGGAAAGCGAAGGCATTGTAGTTCGTAATGTTTATCCAGAAGTACCAGTTCGAATCGAGTACGGCTTAACTGAAAAAGGGAAAGCATTAGAAAGTGTTATGGATGAAGTCCAAAATTGGGCTGAGAAATGGATGAAATAACGTTTTGATTTCATTCATATTAGTGTATTGTAACAAAACGTAAGGGAAACCTTGCGTTTTTTCTTTGCTTATAAAAAGCTTTTAAAATTCTACACGTATATACAAAAATATGCATATTTTGCGATAGAGTTACATATAATATTACATTTGTTTTACAATAGCGTAACATTAGCAAAAAAAATCCCGAATTATGGTATAAATTTTATAGGTTATATACGGAAAAAAGACAAAAGAAAGCGGTGTAAAAAATAAAATGAAAAAGCTAAAAATGGCATCTTGCGCATTAGTTGCAGGGTTAATGTTTTCAGGACTAACACCAAATGTATTTGCAGAAGATAAAATTTCTGACGTGAAATCACAAATTAATACACAAAATGACACTTTACATAAACAACAACAAGAACGTGATGTATTACAAAAGCAAATGAATGACTTAAACAAAACAATTCAAGGTTTGGATAAATCTGTTCAAGAGAATGCTTCAAAACTTGATGAAACAACGAAAAAAGTTGCGGATACTGAGCGATTAATCGAAAATAAAAATAAAGATATTGCAGAACTACAAACGAAAATTGCAAAACGTGAAGAGTTATTAAGAAAACGTTTAGTTGCACTTCAAGAACAACCAAACACAAATGTTGTAACAGAAGTTCTTGTAAACTCTAAAAATGTTGCAGATTTAGTTGATCGTTTAACGTCTGTTTCTAAAATTCTTGAGTCTGACGAAGATATCATGAAAACACAACAAGAAGATCAAGCGAACGTGAAAAAAGATGTTGAAACGGTAAAAACAAAGCAAAAAGAATTAAAAGAAGCCCAAGCTCAAATTGAAACTGCTAAGAAAGAACTTGACGCTGAAAAAGCGAAAAAATCAACAGCAGTAAATGATTTAAGCGGTAAAATGGATACAGTTGTAACTTCAATGACAAGTACGGAGAGTCAATTGAAAGATCTTGAAAAACAAGCACTGCAATTACAACGTATTGCTGAACAAGAAGCACAAGAAAAAGCTGCACAAGAAGCTGCTGCTCAAAAACAAGCAGAACAAGCTGCTAAAGATGCGCAAGCGCCTACAGCACAAGCACCTGCAGCACAAACTGCACCAGCAAATAATGGTGGACAAGCTCAAAAAGAGGAACCTAAAAAAGAAGAGCCTAAAAAAGAAGCACCTAAAACAGAAAAGAAAACACCAGAGCAAAACCCAGCACCAACTCCGCCGGCTCCTGGCGTAATTGGTAAAGCGCAAAGCTACTTAGGTTTACCATATGTTTGGGGAAGTGCATCTCCATCAAACGGTGGTTTTGACTGTAGTGGATTCATTTCTTACATCTTCGGCGTAGGTCGTCAAGATGTTGCAGGTTACTGGAACTCAGTTTCTAAAGTAAGTAGCCCACAACCTGGAGATTTAGTATTCTTCCAAGGTACTTATAAACCAGGTCCATCTCACATCGGTATTTACGTTGGTAATGGCCAAATGATTCATGCTGGTGATAAAGGGATTGCATACTCTAGCTTAAGTAGTAGTTATAACCAAAAACATTTCTTAGGATACGGTCGATTCTAGGATTTATAAACGAATAAAACATGTGTATAAAGTCGATAGCTTACTATTTTATAAGTAGGTTATCGGCTTTTTTGAGTTTTTACGAGATCATGAGAAAGGTTTATAGTAGTGCTGGAGGTGGTTGCTGATGCTTGCTGGAAAACAGTTGCTATTAGAAGAACTTTCTTCAAATTTACGGAGAGAATTAAGTGATTTGAAAAGGAAGGGAGAGGTCGTATGTGTACAAGGTATAACAAAAAAGGCTTCTAAATATATATGTCAGCGCTGCGGAAATATAGAGCAACGGCTATTTGCATCATTTTTATGTAATAGGTGCAGTGAAGTGTGCACGTATTGTCGGAAGTGTATAACGATGGGGAGGGTAAGTGAATGTGCTGTACTCGTTCGTGGAATCGCTGAAAGAAAAGGAGAAAAAGGTTTAAATTCGTTACAGTGGAACGGGGCCTTGTCTACTGGTCAGGAGTTGGCGGCGCAAGGTGTTATAGAAGCTATTAAGAAGAAAGACTCTTTTTTTATTTGGGCTGTGTGCGGGGCTGGAAAAACTGAAATGCTATTTTACGGTATTGCAGAGGCACTTCAAAAAGGAGAAAGAGTTTGTATCGCAACACCAAGAACAGATGTTGTACTGGAATTAGCACCGAGATTACAAGAAGTGTTTCCGCATATAAATGTAGCTGCTTTATACGGAGGGAGTGTAGACCGGGAAAAAGATGCAGCGTTAGTCGTTGCAACGACGCATCAATTGTTACGTTACTATAGAGCATTTCATGTCATGATTGTAGATGAGATAGATGCTTTTCCGTATCATGCGGATCAAATGTTACAGTATGCAGTACAACAAGCGATGAAAGAGAAAGCAGCGCGTATTTATTTAACTGCAACTCCAGATGAAAAGTGGAAGCGTAATTTCAGAAGGGGTAAACAAAAAGGTGTCATTATCTCTGGGCGATATCATCGTTATCCGTTGCCAGTTCCTCTATTTTGCTGGTGCGGAAATTGGAAGAAAAGCCTCCATCATAAAAAAATCCCTCGAGTTTTACTACAATGGTTAGAAATGTACGTAAACAAAAAACATCCCATTTTTTTATTTGTTCCTCATGTGCGATATATAGAAGAATTGAGCCTGATATTGAAAACGCTGGATCCTAGAATCGATGGTGTACATGCAGAAGATCCGATGAGAAAAGAAAAAGTAGCAGCTTTCAGAAAGGGAGAAATTCCGTTATTAGTTACGACGACAATTTTAGAGAGAGGAGTAACTGTGAAGAATTTACAAGTTGCGGTGTTAGGGGCAGAAGAAGAAATCTTTTCGGAAAGTGCACTCGTACAAATTGCAGGCCGAGCAGGTCGTAGTTTTGAAGAACCTTATGGCGAGGTTGTTTATTTTCATTGCGGTAAGACAGAGGCGATGGTACGCGCGAAAAGGCATATTCAAAGTATGAACAAAAAGGCGAAAGAACAAGGATTAATCGATTAATGCATTGTCTACTTTGCGATGAGTATATGTTGGAAACAGTTAGTTGGTACACCTTCTTTGTAAAGTCTCACAAAAAATATATATGTGATAGGTGTGAGCGGAAACTTTCCTATATTATAGGAGAGATTTGCATGGAGTGTGGGCGACCTTTAGAGGACTTGACTTCTGAATATAAAAAAAATGATATTTGTGTGGATTGCATAAGGTGGATAAAAGAGGAGAAGTATCGTCCTTTTAAAAATCGTTCTTTGCACGTGTACGATGATGAGATGAAAGAAATATTAGCACAGTTTAAGTTTCGGGGAGATGCGGAGTTAGTTCATATTTTTTATCGATCCTTTCGAGAGCTATTTCAAAAGCATTTTACGAGCGTTTCAAGTGTTATTGCTGTTCCGCTTAGTAGGGAACGGGAATATGAACGTGGTTTTAATCAGGCAGAGTTATTAGCAGCATGTTTACCTGTCAAAATTTCTTATCCCTCCTTAAGAAGAAGGGAAACAGAAAAGCAAAGTAAGAAGACACGTAAAGAAAGGCTTTCGGGAAGTAATCCTTTTTATTTTCAGGGAGAAGATATGTTTCATGATCAACATATCTTACTCGTTGATGATGTATATACGACAGGAATTACAGTTAGACAAATTGGAAGTCTTTTATACGATAGAGGAGCAAGGGAAGTTTCTAGTTTGACGCTTTGTAGAAGTTGATCTGTAACTGTCGAAAGGGATAATAAAAAGACGATAAGTCTCCTTTGACTTCGTAAGTTGTCATTCGTTATAGTCAAAGTATGGGGCGAATGCCCTGATTTTTAGAGTGAAGGGAATGGAATGAACATGCAAGGAAGAGTGAAATGGTTCAATGCAGAAAAGGGATTTGGGTTTATTGAGCGTGAAGATGGTGATGATGTGTTTGTTCATTTTTCTGCTATTCAACAAGATGGATATAAGTCATTAGAAGAAGGGCAACAAGTTGAGTTTGACATTGTAGATGGAGCACGTGGACCACAAGCAGCTAATGTTGTAAAACTGTAGAAATATTGTTTTTGGGAAGAGAAAGCTGCGTTTGTGGCAACGTTATATATATGGTAGAACCTCTTGTTTTTTACAAGGGGTTTTTGTTATGAATCAAGTTGTCAAAAAGTTGTTTCTTTTCTGTAACGAATTGTCCACAGTTATATTCGTTATTCACGATGTTAATAGGATAAAATAAAGGTAGAAACGATGCATCTTTTCATTTCAACAAAAAACGATAAAAAAATCGCAATTCCACTAATTTTTTTAAAAAAGTTAGAAGGAATTTTTAAGCCAATGTCGAAATTATAGTACATAGGCTTGAAAGGAGGAATTCATCTATGAAATTCAACATTCGTGGTGAAAATATTGAAGTAACTCCAGCATTAAAGGAATATGTAGAGAAAAAACTAAGTAAGTTAGAACGTTATTTTGATACATTCCCAGAGATTAAAGTTAATTTAAAAGTATACTCTGACAAGCAACGTGTCGAGGTAACAATTCCATTTACTGATTTATTACTTCGTGCAGAAGAAACTAATAGCGATATGTACGCTGCTATTGATTTAGTAGTTGATAAACTTGAGCGACAAATTCGTAAACATAAAACAAAGGTAAATCGTAAGTTACGTGAGAAAGGTTCTGTGAAAACGAACTTTATCCTTCCAGAAGCAGTAGCTGTTCTGGATGCGGTAGAAGAGGATGAACTAGAACTTGTACGTACAAAACGATTTGATTTAAAACCGATGGACGTTGAAGAAGCGATCCTACAAATGGATATGCTAGGACATAATTTCTTCGTCTTCACAAATGCTGATACAAATGAAACTAACGTTGTATATGGCCGTAAAGATGGGAAATACGGTTTAATCGAAACTAAATAATAATTCAAAAGCGCAGCCGAAATGGCTGCGCTTTTTTTGCTGAAAATAGATTTTTTTTAAAAGTTTTCTTAATTTAGAACGAGACATTCGGCCGATTGTTGTCATAGTTATAAGACAAGTGTTACAATTATCATTAGGTATATACATTTTAGTTTTTTTAATTAGGAGAAAAATTGGCATAACATACATTTGATTTTTATAACGACTGATTGTAATAGAAAAAGAAAAAACAATCGGAAGTTTTATTTTAATAAAAAAGAGGAGCGTATTTCCTATGATCGGTATTTTAAAAAAGGTATTTGATGTAAATCAACGCCAAATTAAACGTATGCAGAAGACAGTTGAGCAAATTGATGCATTAGAATCATCTATTAAGCCACTAACAGATGAACAATTAAAAGGAAAGACGCTTGAATTCAAAGAACGTCTAACAAAAGGTGAGACAGTAGATGATCTACTTCCAGAAGCTTTTGCGGTTGTTCGCGAAGCTGCGACTCGTGTTCTTGGAATGCGTCCGTATGGCGTGCAGTTAATGGGTGGTATTGCCTTACATGAAGGGAATATCTCTGAGATGAAAACGGGTGAAGGTAAAACGTTAACATCTACATTACCTGTATATTTAAATGCTTTAACAGGAAAAGGTGTTCACGTTGTTACAGTCAATGAATACTTAGCACAACGTGATGCGAGCGAAATGGGACAACTTCATGAGTTCCTTGGCTTAACAGTAGGAATTAACTTAAACAGTATGTCACGCGAAGAGAAACAAGAGGCTTATGCTGCTGATATTACGTATAGCACAAATAATGAGCTTGGATTCGATTACTTACGTGACAACATGGTTTTATATAGAGAACAGTGCGTTCAGCGTCCACTTCATTTTGCTATTATCGATGAAGTCGATTCTATTTTAGTCGATGAAGCACGTACGCCGCTTATTATTTCGGGACAAGCTCAAAAATCAACAGAGCTATACATGTTCGCAAATGCATTCGTTCGTACGTTAGAAAATGAAAAAGAGTATTCATTTGATGTGAAAACGAAAAATGTAATGTTAACTGAAGATGGTATTACGAAAGCAGAGAAAGCTTTCCATATTGAAAACTTATTCGATTTAAAACATGTCGCACTTCTTCACCATATTAATCAGGCGCTTCGTGCACACGTTGTCATGCACCTTGATACAGATTATGTTGTACAAGAAGGCGAAATCGTAATTGTAGACCAATTCACTGGTCGTCTTATGAAAGGTCGTCGTTATAGCGAAGGTTTGCACCAAGCTATTGAAGCAAAAGAAGGCGTAGAAATTCAAAATGAAAGTATGACACTCGCAACAATTACGTTCCAGAACTATTTCCGTATGTATGAAAAGTTATCTGGTATGACTGGTACAGCGAAAACGGAAGAAGAAGAATTCCGTAGTATTTACAATATGAATGTTATCGTAATTCCAACGAACAAAGAGATTATTCGTGATGATCGTGCTGATTTAATCTTCAAATCAATGGAAGGCAAATTCAATGCAGTTGTTGAGGATATTGTAAATCGTCATAAACAAGGGCAACCTATTCTTGTTGGTACAGTTGCAATTGAAACGTCAGAGCTTATTTCAAAAATGTTAACACGTAAAGGTGTACGCCATAACATTTTAAACGCGAAAAACCATGCGCGAGAAGCAGATATCATTGCAGAAGCTGGTATGAAAGGTGCTGTAACGATTGCGACGAATATGGCTGGTCGTGGTACGGATATTAAGCTTGGAGACGATATTAAAAACGTTGGTCTAGCAGTTATCGGTACAGAGCGTCACGAAAGCCGTCGTATTGATAATCAGTTACGTGGTCGTGCTGGTCGTCAAGGGGACCCTGGTGTAACGCAGTTCTACTTGTCTATGGAAGATGAACTAATGCGCCGCTTCGGTTCTGACAATATGAAAGCGATGATGGATCGTCTTGGTATGGATGATTCACAGCCGATTGAAAGTAAAATGGTTTCTCGTGCGGTAGAATCTGCACAAAAACGTGTAGAAGGAAATAACTATGATGCACGTAAGCAGTTACTGCAGTACGATGATGTACTTCGTCAGCAACGTGAAGTTATTTACAAACAGCGTCAAGAAGTAATGGATTCTGAGAACTTACGCAGTATTATTGAAGGTATGATGAAATCTACAGTAGAACGTGCTGTTGCGCTTCATACACAAGAGGAAATTGAAGAGGATTGGAACATTAAAGGTCTTGTTGACTACTTAAATACAAACCTTCTGCAAGAAGGCGATATAAAAGAGGAAGAGTTACGTCGTCTTGCTCCAGAGGAAATGAGCGAGCCAATTATCGCGAAATTAATAGAGCGTTACAACGACAAAGAAAAGCTTCTGCCAGAAGAGCAAATGCGTGAGTTTGAAAAAGTTGTTGTATTCCGTGTAGTAGATACGAAATGGACAGAGCATATTGATGCGATGGATCACCTTCGTGAAGGTATTCATTTACGTGCTTACGGTCAAATTGATCCACTTCGTGAGTATCAAATGGAAGGATTCGCAATGTTTGAGTCAATGATTGCTTCTATTGAAGAGGAAATCTCTCGTTACATTATGAAAGCTGAAATTGAACAAAACTTAGAGCGTCAAGAAGTTGTTCAAGGTGAAGCTGTTCATCCATCTAGTGATGGCGAAGAGGCGAAGAAAAAACCAGTTGTAAAAGGTGACCAAGTAGGCCGCAACGATTTATGTAAATGTGGTAGCGGTAAAAAATATAAAAACTGCTGTGGTATCGGGAAGTAATACAGGGCGGTAGCCCAGATTGCTTTGCAAAATTTTACATCAAAAATGTATAATTAAGAAAGATTAAACTCTCTCCGTCATAAGTGGAGAGAGTTTCCCTTGTTTTCATAAGAAGTAACAGCAATTACATAGAGGTGAAGGAAATGGAATTAGTAGAAATTAGACAAGAATTAGAGAAAATGGCTAAGAGATTAGCGGCTTTTAGGGGGTCTCTTTGACCTTCCTACTAAGGAAAAACAAATTGCAGAATTAGAAGAGACAATGATGGGTGCAGGATTTTGGGATGACCAACAAGGCGCACAAGCTGTAATTAACGAAGCTAATGCACTGAAAGAGATGGTTGGAAAGTTCCGTCAGTTAGATGAGACATTCGAAAATTTAGAAATCACGCATGAGCTTTTAAAAGAAGAGTATGATGAAGATTTACATGAGGAGCTTGAATCAGAAGTGAAAGGCTTAATTCAAGAAATGAATGAGTATGAGCTTCAGTTACTACTAAGCGATCCTTATGATAAAAATAACGCTATTTTAGAATTACACCCAGGTGCTGGTGGAACAGAGTCACAAGACTGGGGTTCTATGCTACTACGTATGTACACACGTTGGGCTGAAAAACGTGGATTTAAAGTAGAAACGGTTGACTACTTACCAGGTGATGAAGCTGGTATTAAGAGTGTTACTTTATTAATTAAAGGTCATAACGCTTACGGTTACTTGAAAGCAGAGAAAGGTGTACATCGTCTTGTGCGTATTTCACCATTCGATTCTTCAGGCCGTCGTCATACATCGTTCGTATCTTGTGAAGTTGTACCTGAGTTCAATGATGAAGTTGAAATCGAAATACGTTCAGAGGACTTAAAAATTGATACGTACCGTGCAAGTGGTGCAGGTGGACAGCATATTAATACGACAGACTCAGCAGTTCGTATTACACATACACCTACAAACACAGTTGTAACGTGTCAGTCAGAGCGTTCACAAATTAAAAACCGTGAGCACGCGATGAAAATGTTAAAAGCGAAATTATACCAAAAGAAATTAGAAGAGCAACAAGCGGAGTTAGATGAAATTCGCGGTGAACAAAAAGAAATCGGATGGGGTAGCCAAATTCGTTCTTACGTATTCCACCCGTATTCTCTTGTGAAAGACCACCGTACAAATACAGAGATTGGTAACGTGCAAGCAGTTATGGATGGAGAAATTGATCCATTTATTGATGCTTACTTACGTTCTCGCATCTAATAAAGTTGAACCAATCGGGCTTTTACGGGCAGTTGATTCCACACCTAACTTCTTTGCTTTCGCTGAATTTTGAGTTGGGGATCTTATTGCCCGTTAATGCGGGATAAGCGAAAAAAAGCCAACAAAGTTGTCGGCGTATGCTGAGGATAGTCGAGGAGATAAAGCATTTGATTTTATTTCTATAGATGAAGTAAAGAGGAAGAGAAGTTGGAAACGACAACTTCTCTTTTTGATGGGATTATATGTAGCATATAATGTTGTATATTGTATTGTAAAAAGTAGAGAATAGTAAAACAGAGTAGCAATAGAGTAAGACTTGAACAGAACTTTTCTGATTTTCTGTTCAACAAGAATTCTTTATAGAAGTTTTTAAGTTGTTCACAGAATTGAAACAACTTATGAAAGCTTTATATTATCAGGGTTCTTACTGTATTTTTGAAAAATATGAAATATACCTTAGTTTTTCTATATAAAGATAATGCTTATAATGAAAATGAGTGTGTTAGGAATGAAAAGAATATCAACAATGGGGAGCGATAGAAGTGAAAAAGAAATTGTTGGCTATTGCGTTAGGAACATCAGTCGTTTTTGCTTTAGGAGCATGTGGAAATAAAGAAGAGAGTAAACCTTCGAAACAATCTGCAAGCACAGATAGCGCAGAGCAAATTTACCAAAAAAGTTGTATAGGCTGTCACGCGAAAGATTTATCGGGAGCAACTGGACCGGATTTACGAAAAGTGGGACAGAAATATGATGCAGCAGAGATTGAAAAGATTATTGAAAAAGGTCGCGGTTCCATGTCACCAGGAATCATTCAAGGTGAGGATGCGAAAAAAGTAGCTGAGTGGTTAGCTGAACATAAATAAAAAAGGTAAAGTGGACGAGTTGGTTATATAATCTTATCCCAAAATGATTTTGGGTGAGAACTATGACAGCTCGTTTCCTTTTTGTTGAGTGTAACATAACTGTAACAAAAATGTATCCGAACTGGAAACCGTTTGATGTTACAATGGGGTTTGTAGAATTTTGCTGAAATATATTACATAGAGTAGCGCTGCTAATAAAAAGCATGAATGGAAGCTACCTTCAACAAGAGTGGTTAAGTGAGAATAAAGTTTTTATTTTCAGATGTACAGAAAAGTATTTCGAAAAAAATCATTAAGTATTGGGTGATAAATAATGATAAAAATGACGAATGTTTATAAGGAGTACCCGAATGGTATGAAAGCCATTGCTGGTCTCACAGTTAACATTAAACAAGGTGAGTTTGTATACGTAGTTGGACCGAGTGGAGCCGGGAAATCTACATTTATTAAAATGATGTATCGTGAAGAGAAGCCATCTACAGGATCGATTAATGTAAATGGACTTGTTATTGAAACATTAGCAGAAAGAGATGTTCCATATTTCCGTCGTCAATTAGGCGTAATTTTCCAAGATTTTAAATTACTACCTAAGTTAACGGTATATGAGAATGTTGCGTTTGCCTTAGAAGTAATTGAAGAAGAAAAAGAAGCCATTCGTGAGCGTGTAACAGAAGTTTTAGGTCTTGTAGGTCTTGAGGATCGTGCAGACGCACTACCAAGTGAACTTTCGGGCGGAGAGCAGCAACGTGTTGCGATTGCGAGAGCAATTGTTAATAGACCAAAGGTTGTAATTGCCGATGAGCCAACAGGTAACTTAGATATTGAAACAGCTCTTGATATTATGAAGATTTTTACGCGTATTAACGAGCGTGGTACAACGATTGTTATGGCGACACATAACTCAGATATCGTAAATACAATTCGTCATCGTGTAATCGCGATTGAAGGCGGAAAAATTGTTCGAGATGAGATTGAGGGAGGATACGGATATGAAGGCTAAGACCCTTAGTCGACATTTGCGAGAAGGTGTAAAGAATCTATCACGTAACGGATGGATGACATTTGCTTCTGTTAGTGCAGTAACAGTTACATTATTACTTGTAGGTGTCTTTTTAACAGCGATAATGAATATGAACCATTTTGCGACGAAAGTAGAGCAAGATGTAGAAATTCGTGTACACATTGATCCAGCAGCAAAAGAAGCTGATCAAAAGAAATTAGAAGAAGATATGAGTAAGATTGCGAAAGTAGAATCTATTAAATATTCTTCTAAAGAAGAAGAGCTAAAACGCTTAATTAAAAGCTTAGGTGATAGTGGAAAAACGTTTGAGTTATTTGAACAAGATAACCCACTTAAAAACGTATTCATTGTAAAAGCAAAAGAACCAACAGATACAGCGACAATCGCGAAAAAGATTGAGAAAATGCAGTTTGTAAGTAATGTTCAATACGGTAAAGGGCAAGTTGAAAAATTATTTGATACTGTAAAAACAGGACGTAATATCGGTATTGCGTTAATTGCAGGTCTTTTATTCACAGCGATGTTCTTAATCTCTAATACAATTAAAATTACAATTTATGCTCGTAGTACAGAAATCGAAATTATGAAACTGGTAGGTGCAACAAACTGGTTTATTCGTTGGCCGTTCTTATTAGAGGGATTATTCTTAGGAGTATTAGGATCAATTATTCCAATTGGTCTAATTCTAGTTACGTATAATTCACTACAGAGTGTGTTTAACGAGAAACTTGGCGGAACAATTTTCGAACTTCTACCATACAGTCCTTTCGTGTTCCAATTAGCAGGTTTACTAGTGTTAATCGGGGCTTTAATCGGTATGTGGGGAAGTGTAATGTCAATTCGTCGCTTCTTAAAAGTATAAAAAGTTGCAAACATAATTCGTACAAGCTTATCATATAGTAGAAATAGGTAAAGGCATCACACACTGTGTGATGCCTTTTGCTACACCACCTGTGTGTTTTGGAAAGGGGAATTCCGCATTGAAACGTAGAGTTGCAATTATTGGAATGGTTGTTGCATTTTTAATTGGTGCTGGCGGAATGTTTGCAGGTATGTCTTTATTTGGGGTTAACCCAGCAGAAGTAACGCAAACAATTTCGAGTGGAAATGCTAGTACCGCGCAAGGGAATTTGGCAAAAATTAATGAGGCGTATGCACTAATTGATTCACGTTATGTGGAAGACGTGAAGGATGACAAGTTAGTCGAAGGTGCAATACAAGGCATGTTGTCTACGCTGAAGGACCCTTATTCCACGTATATGGATAAAGAAACGGCTAAACAGTTTAGTGAATCACTTGATCCTGAGCTAGAGGGGATCGGGGCTGAGGTGAACAAAACGGACGGTAAGCTTATTATCGTATCTCCAATTAAAGGCTCACCGGCAGAAAAGATTGGAATTAAACCGAATGACCAAATTTTATCTGTGGATGGAAATAGTGTGAAAGATTTATCACGTGAAGAAGCAGTATTAAAAATTCGTGGTAAAAAAGGAACGACTGTCGCGATTGAAATTAAGCGTGCAGGAGTAGCTGATCCGATTGTATTTAAAATTAAGCGTGAAAAAATTCCAATCTTCACGGTGTTTAGTTCTGTGAAACAAGAGAGCGGAAAAGATATCGGTTATATGCAAATCACTTCTTTTGCTGAAAATACGGCGAAAGAATTTAAGGATCAGTTAAAAGAGTTAGAGAAGAAAAATATAAAAGGCTTAGTTATTGACGTGCGTGGTAATCCTGGTGGCTACTTAAATAGTGTAGAAGAGATACTAGGGGAAATTATGACGGATAAAAAGCCGATGCTACAAGTAGAGCAACGAAATGGTGAGAAAAAGAAATTCTCTACGGAACTGAAAGAGAGAAAGTCATATCCAATTTCAGTATTAATTGATAACGGAAGTGCTTCTGCTTCAGAGATTTTAGCGGGTGCGCTAAAAGAGGGAGAAGGATACGATTTAATTGGTGAAAAAACGTTTGGTAAAGGCACTGTTCAGCAAGCCGTTCCATTTAAAGATGGCAGCAACATTAAATTAACGATGTTTAAATGGTTAACACCGGATGGAAACTGGATTCATAAAAAAGGAATCGCGCCAACAGTAGAAGTGAAGCAGCCAGATTATTATCATGCGACACCAATTCAAATTGAAAAAACACTTTCATATAATTCAAATGATGTGCAAGTAAAACACGCGCAAGAAATGCTTAAGAGCCTAGGATATGTACCGGGGCGTGAAGATGGATACTTTAGTAAAGAGACAGAATCAGCGCTGAAAGCATTCCAAAATGCGAATGAGATGGAAGCGACAGGACAGCTGGATAAAAAGACAGCTGAGGCGATTCAAACGAAAATTATTGAAAAAATCCGTTCTGGAGAAAATGATCTACAATTACAATCAGCATTAAAATTAATAGCGAAATAAGAAGAAATACAGGCAGTTTGCTGCCTGTATTTTTTTGTGTTAAACAAACGTTTGTCCAGTTATGATAATATAAAAAGAAAGAATGATATAAATGGTGGTGAATGAGTTCGTGGAGGCATGGATTTTTGAAATAATGCGGGCAGTTGGACGTTTTTTCTTACACCCTGCTGTCTATGTATTTTTAATAAGTAGTATCTTCGTTGGATACTTACGTATGTTACGAGAACGAAAGGATTTTTCCTTTAAAGTTTATGATATTTGGTTTGAACTGCGAACATCTCTATTTGCGGGCGTTGGATACGGATTAATCGTATCTATTATTACAATTGGACTTGGCCTTGTCGTTTCCAAAGCAAGCTTATGGGTCATCTTATTATGGACGTTATTATTTGGATTAACTGCTATGTATCGATATTTATCAGCAGCTTATACATTTAGTATCGCAATTGTATGCGTTCTATTATCTTCTAAGCTACCAGTTTCTTTCTTACAGCTTGGAGAAGGTGAAGAGAATACGATTGTATCTCTTGCTATTTTACTAGGCGTCATGCTCATTGTAGAGGGCTTGTTGATTTCTAAAAATGCAGTAGGATATTCGACACCGAAGATTAGGAAGGGTAAGCGCGGGTTAAAGATTGGTTTACATGAATCAAAGCGCTTATGGATCGTTCCTATTTTTATTCTTGTACCAGGTGACGCAGTAACACAATTTATTTCATGGTGGCCTGTCGTTTCAATCGGTTCAGATACTTATTCTTTATTCCTCGTTCCATTTTTAATTGGATTTATGAGAAAGATTAGAAGTTATGAGCCAACGGAAGCTTTATTATTTACAGGAAGACGTGTGTACGGATTAGCAGGACTTGTGCTTGTTTTAGGAATCGCAAGTTATTGGTGGCACGTACTTGCAATTATCGCGATGGGAGTTGCAATGCTTGGACGTTTCACAATTTCCATGCAAGAGAAAATTGTGGATGAGACAAGACCGGCGTACTTCGCTGCACGTAATGATGGGCTTGTTGTATTAGATACAATCCCAAATACAATTGGGGCAGAGTTGAATTTACTGCCTGGAGAAGTAATTACGAAAGTAAATGGAGTCATTCCAGGAAGCGCTGAGGAATTTTATGATGCGCTTCAAACGAAGACGACAGGAGCATTTTGCAAGTTAGAAGTATTAGATACTAATGGAGAGCTTCGCCTTGCTCAAACGGCATTATACGCCGGAGGACATCACGAATTAGGAATTGTGTTTGTTCAGCAGGAGCATGAGTGGGATTCGGAAGCGATGTAATAGAAGAAAGGGTATCACCTTGTGGTGATACCCTTTTTGGTTGTGAGGGGGCGGTAGTAATTGAGATTTATATCGGCGATTATTCAAATATATCGACTTTCCGGCAAAAAAAAGAAACTAGCGCAAACATTCTTTTTAGTTTCATAGACGGATAACTTGAATAATTATTTGATAATGGTTATCATTTAGAGGTGTTTTAATTTTGGAAAATGGAGGTAAGATATGCTACGTAAATTTTTTTCTTACTATAAACCGTATAAAGGTTTATTTATACTCGACTTTTCTTGCGCAGTTGTCGCAGGGTTACTAGAACTTGGCTTCCCGCTTATCGTAAATCAATTTATTGATAAGTTATTGCCAGGGCAAAACTGGACGCTTATTTTATGGGCTTGTTTCGGTTTACTTGCAGTGTATATTTTAAATGCAGGCTTACAATACGTCGTTACATATTGGGGACATATGCTTGGCGTTAACATTGAAACGGATATGAGGCAGAAATTATTTGATCACATTCAAAAGCTATCATTCAGATTTTTTGACAATAATAAAACAGGTCATTTAATTTCACGTCTTACAAACGACTTAATGGAAATTGGGGAAATTGCTCACCATGGGCCAGAAGATTTATTTATCGCTGTTATGACTTTAGTTGGGGCATTCTCATTTATGATGATGATCAACTGGAAGTTAGCGCTATTAACGTTCTTCGTTATTCCATTCTTATTATGGTTGGCACTTTACTTCAATAAAAAAATGACAGGTACGTTTAGACGTTTATTCTCAGACGTTGCTGATTTCAATGCATGTATTGAGAATAACGTTGGTGGTATCCGTGTTGTACAAGCATTCGGAAATGAAAGGTTTGAGAAAGATCAATTTGCTGTAAACAATGCTCGTTTCCGTACAACGAAATTAATGGCGTATAAAATTATGGCGTTAAATTCATCGATTAGTTATATGCTCATGCGTCTCGTAACGCTCTTCGTCTTAATATGCGGTACATGGTTTGTTCTGCAAGGTGAATTAACGTACGGTGGATTTATCGGATTCGTTCTATTAACGAATATTTTCTTCCGCCCAATTGAAAAAATTAATGCGGTAATCGAAAGCTATCCGAAAGGGATCGCTGGTTTTAAGAGATATGTAGAGCTTCTTGAAACAGAGCCAGATATTGTAGACTCTAAAGATGCGATGGAAGTGAAACATGTACATGGTGATATTCAATATAGCAACATTACGTTCGGATATGAAAATAAAGAACCGATTTTAAATGATATTAGTTTGAAAATACATGCAGGCGAAACGGTTGCGTTCGTTGGACCATCAGGAGCTGGAAAAACAACGTTATGTAGTTTACTCCCACGTTTTTATGAACAATCGTCTGGGTCAATCCAAATTGATGGTATTGATACGAAAGATATGACGTTATCTTCACTTCGTAAGCAAATTGGAATTGTGCAGCAAGATGTGTTCTTATTCTCAGGAACGATTCGTGAAAATATTGCTTACGGAAATTTAAAGGCATCAGAAGCTGAAATTTGGCAGGCAGTAAAACGTGCGCAGTTAGAAGACTTAATTTACTCACAACCAGACGGTTTAGATACTGTTATCGGTGAGCGCGGCGTGAAACTTTCAGGAGGACAGAAGCAGCGTCTAGCGATTGCTCGTATGTTCTTGAAAAATCCGCCAATTTTAATATTGGATGAAGCAACTTCTGCACTAGATACAGAGACGGAACTAGCAATTCAAAAATCACTTGCTGAACTATCTGTCGGCCGTACAACATTAGTTATCGCTCATAGACTTGCAACGATTAAAAATGCAGATCGTATTGTCGTTGTAAATAAAGATGGTATTGCAGAACAAGGTTCACATGAAGAATTAATTGAGCAAGGCGGAGGATACAGTAGGTTATACGAAGCTCAGTTTAGTTCGTAAATATAATTTGTACTGAATTAGCACATCATATAAGTAGATGGAAATCTCATATGGGAGGCTATAAAGTATGATTGTAACAACAACGTCTACAATTCAAGGGAAAGAAATTATTGAGTATATCGATATCGTCAATGGAGAAGCGATTATGGGTGCGAATATCGTTCGTGACCTTTTTGCCTCGGTCCGTGACGTTGTCGGCGGTCGTGCTGGCGCTTATGAAAGTAAATTAAAAGAAGCGCGCGACATCGCAATGGAAGAGATGAAAACTTTCGCAAGACAAAAAAATGCGAATGCAATTGTTGGTATCGATGTGGATTACGAAGTAGTTCGCGAAGGGATGCTAATGGTTGCAGTGAGCGGGACTGCTGTCCGTATTTAAAGTGAAAAGCCGTGCTGATGCACGGCTTTTTACTTTTATTGATGCTATTCTATGTCGAAGTTCCAATATTTCTTGGGAAATGCGGAAGGCCTTGTCGATATATAGGGAAGACATTAGAGCGCTTCTTTACATTTCCGGATTTGAACTAATAATGTTTCATATTCTTGTTCGAGAGATGTGATGTCATCGTGATGATTTGGTATGGAAATTCGGCTGATGATTTCTGTTAGTTTTGTTTGTAATCGTAATAATTCTTGTTCAGTAACGTTTACAGAATCCCCAGTCGTTCTTTTGGTGTATTGCTCGTAATTACCGTGGAATACTCTAGGTTCACTCTCATCTACTTGTAGAATATGGTCGGCAACAGAGCGAATAAAGGCACGGTCATGGCTAATGAAAAGTATTGTGCCAGGATATTCTTGTAACATGCTTTCTAATTCTTCTTGTGTTGCTAAGTCTAAATAGTTTGTCGGTTCATCAAGCAGAAGCATATTATAGTTTCCTAAAAATACTTTTGCGAGTGCAACCTTCATTCGTTCACCACCGCTTAGAACGTGCACAGGTTTATGAACATCTTCACGGCGGAATAGGAGCCTTGCAAGTATTGTTCGAACGAACGATTCAGTATAATTTGTTTCTTCTAGAACGTTTTCTAAAATGGTTTTATCTGTTTTTAAAATTGATAATGTTTGTTCGAAGTATCCAATTTTACAACTTTTCGAAAGCTGCATGCCACGCTCGTTTGCGAGAAGCATGTTGAACAAAGTTGTTTTGCCGCTTCCGTTTGCACCTAAAATAGCAAGTTTTGCACCAGGGGCAATAGTTCCATTCATATTTTTAAATAGTGTGCGGTCGCTTATTTTCTTTGTTGCTTTATTGAACTGTACTGCCACTTTACTATGAATGGGTGTATGGTATTGCACGTCAAACTGAGCCTGAGAAAGATCTTTTGGCTTTTCTTTCTTTTCTAGTTTTTCGAGACGTGTTTCTAATGCCTTTGTTGCTTTGCTAACCTGTTCTTGCCCATGAGCCCCACTTAACTTATAAAGTTTAGATTCAGATGAACTGAACCGAGTTGGGATTTTTGTCATGTTGGAAGCACGTTGTTTTCTTTGTGAAATGGATTGCTCTAAACGATTTTTTTCTTGTATATATTGCTCATACTCTGCTTGTTTTTGTATTCGTTCACGTTCTTTTTGTTTTCGATAGTTGGAATAATTCCCTTTATACTCTTGAATCATGCCGTCTTCAATTTCAATGATTTTTGTACATATATTATCTAAAAAGTCACGGTCGTGCGATATTAAAACAAGTGCCCCTTTATAAGATAAAAGTGCCTTTTCTAATTGCTCTGTACCGACCATATCTAAGTGGCTTGTTGGTTCATCAGCGAATAAAATGCCTGCATCTTGTTCGAGAGCATGAGCAATCTTTAGCCGCATTCGTTCACCGCCGCTCATTGCATCTGTAACGTTTGAAATACTCCATTTTCCTTTTGCGAGAGAAGAAGCGGTTTCCGGTAGTTCCTTACTAAGCTGAGGAATGATGCTGATAGAACTATGATGAGTTACTATGCCTTTGTCAGCTTCTATTTCTTTACTTAATATTTGTAATAACGTAGATTTACCAGCTCCGTTAACCCCGACAATTCCTATACGATCCTGTGCTTGAATTTCCAGTGACGGTAACGTAAATAGCGTGCGATCACCAAAGCTCTTTTCAATATTGCGTGCGAATAAAATAGTCATAAAAAAACCTCCCTAGTTTCACTAGAGAGGATAAACGTCGCCCTTGCATGTAAAAAATCGTACATAAATAAACGATTTTTTTACATGATCGTTTCGAAAGAAAGTATCGACAAATGGACAGACTAATCCTCTGCTAGTTTTCATCATTTTTTGTTCACTATTTGTGATGGATGAAATAAATAAGAGAATTAGAACTTCATTGGTCAAAGTACCTTCCTTTCATAATGTTACTTTTATTGTATGCGCATACAAAATGGTTTGTCAAAGTTATTTTTGCTTGTGATTTTTGAATTCGTTATTATACAGTTGTGCCTTTGCTAGTGCTTCAGCATCATTTTTAATTTCGTCCAATCCATTCGCATCCCCAATAACATACCCTTCAAATGATGAACCAACAAAATCAAAGATGTATTGGAACTGAGCGATAAGCGGTAATGCTTTCAGCTTTGGATTGTCTCCGCCAACGATTACAACGTACATTTTTTTACCTTTCATTTTTTCTTTGAAATGAAGAGATGTATCACGCAAGCTTTGTGACCAGCGATCGACGAAGTTTTTCATATGACCGCTCATTCCATACCAGTATAGCGGTGTAGCAAAGATAATTGTGTCGTGCTCTAGCATGCGTTCAATTAAATGTTGATAGTCATCGTTTACAGACTGGAATCCTTTTGCATCATGACGTTGGTCTGTAATAGGATGGACTGTATGGTCTCGCAAGTAAATTTGTTCTGTTTCGATTCCATCGATCATCGTATGTGTTAAAGCTTCTGTATTTCCGTTTTGTCTTGAACTGCCATGTATAACAAACATGTAATCATTCCTTTTCTTTTGTTTGTTTTAGGAGTGAAACGTGTTTTTGCAAATTCGTTTGAATGCTGGAAAGTAATGAGATTTGTTTCGTTACTTCATTGAGTTTATCTTCATAAAGCGTAAGGATACTGCTGCAAGGATTTTCGTACAGGTGCGGCTCTATTTCGAGGCAGCGCAGCATCCTTTCCGTCTCTTCTAAATTTAAGCCAATTTGTAAGTACATTTGAATAAGCTCCACTTTTTCGATGGCACTTTCATCAAAATCACGGTAGCCATTTGCGAGGCGCTTAGAAGGGAGTAATCCCTTTTCTTCATAATGTCTTAGTGATCTTTCGCTAACCCCGGTTTCTTTTGATAACTCTCCAATTCGCAATGTGTTTCACTCCTTTTACATGTATTGTAAACCTTCACACTAATGTGAAGGTCAACCCTGTTTTTTCGCAAAGGAATCTACATGATTTAAAAACACTTGAATAGCCTTAGACGGGATGAAGTATTTGCCGCGTACGATGGAGAACGGCCGGATGAGTTTTTCATTTGGAACTTCTACGTGGAATAGCTCTTTTGCCAGTAGCTCTTTCCGTACGGTCCAATCAGAAAGGATGGCGATGCCAAGCCCAGCACTAACTGCTTCCTTCACACTTTGGATACTACTAAATGTAAAGAATCGTTTCATTTTTAAATGGTGTTGATGAATAAAGCGGTCACTATAAGCGCGTGTTCCAGAACCACTTTCTCTTAATACCCATACTTGATCTTGGAGTGTACTTTCATTTATTTTCTTTGTGCGGAGTAGTGGATGATTTGGCGGGACGACGAGCTTCATTTCATCTTGCATAAACGTTTCAACGTCAACGTCGGCGTATACGACTTGCCCTTCCACTAAGCCGATATCAATTTGATTAGAGCGAAGGCTTTGCAAAACATCTTCTGTATTTGAGATAAAAGTATGAACTTCGACGTGTGGATTTTCATTCGCATAGTTAGCCAGTATTTTGGGAAGTAAGTATTCACCAATTGTAAAACTAGCACCGATGCGAAGAGTTCCTGTTACAACGTTATGTAGCTCGTTAATTTCTTGCTTAGCATCTTCATAAAGAGAGAGCATTTGCTTTGCATGTATATATAATATGTTTCCAGCCTCCGTTACTTGAACGTGCTTCGGAGAGCGCTGAATAAGTGTAGTGCCAAATTCGTTTTCTAAGTTGCGTATATGCATACTTACGCCAGGTTGTGAAAGGTTTAATAATTCTGCTGCACGGGAGAAGTGTTTCTGTTCAACGACAGTAACAAAAATTTTTAAAATGTCTACGTTCATGTAATGGGCTCCTTTCGTTTTTCTTTCATCTTATCATAAGTATTTCTGATGATAGAGATTCAATATTGATATTAAACTTATTATAGAAACTCTCTTATAATGTAAGTAGAAAGAACATGCATGTTCCAATACGATTATTGGAGTGGTTCAAAGTGGAACAAACACTTGTTATACAAAAGAAGAAGGGTTATGGATTTTCGCAAGGAATTGGGATTACACTATTAATCGCAATTGCTGCGAAATATTTAGCAGAGCTTCCGTTTTTAAATATTATGGGACAATTAGTAATTGCTATTCTAATTGGGATGGTTTGGCGTGCGGCAATTGGGGTTCCGCAAGAAGCGATAGCTGGAACGAACTTTGCGAGTAAGAAGTTACTTCGCTTTGGGATCATCTTACTTGGAATGCGATTAAATCTTGTTGATATTGCGAAGGCAGGGCCGAAAGTACTGGTCATCGCAGCGGTTGTTATTACATTTACGATTTTCGTTGTATATGGACTAACGAAAGTATTTAAAGTAGAGAAGAAGCTTGGAATTTTAACAGCGTGCGGAACAGCAATCTGCGGCGCGGCAGCGGTCGTGGCAATTGCACCGCAAGTGAAAGCGAAGGATGAGGAAACGGCAGTCGGCGCAGCGATTATTGCAATTTTAGGTACAATATTTACACTTATTTATACGCTATTATACCCAGTGCTTGGCTTCTCACCGTACGGTTACGGTGTATTCTCAGGTGCGACGCTGCATGAAATCGCTCATGTCATCGCAGCTGCGGCGCCAGGAGGAAGCACGGCTGTAGATATCGCAGTTATCGTGAAGTTAACGCGTGTTGCAATGCTTGTGCCAGTAGCGATTTTAATTGGACTATGGTTTGGTAAGAGCGAAGGTAGCGAGGAAAAAAGATCGTGGCGCGACCTTCCAATACCATGGTTCATCTTCGGATTTTTAGCAATGAGTGCCGTGCATTCGCTCGGTATTATCCCAGAAGTTGTTGCCGGATACATTGTTGTCATTGCTTACATGCTTATAGCTATGGCGATGGCAGGACTTGGTTTAAATGTAGAGTTTAAAACGTTCCGTAAGTTAGGAAGTAAAGCATTCGTGGCGGGGCTGATCGGCTCGGTTTGCCTTTCTATTCTTGGCTACGTTCTTGTATATGCGTTAGGATTTATGTAGTAGGACGAAGAGGCTGTTCCAAAAGATATTTTGGGACAGCTTTTTTCTTATGATTATAGTGCCACGGATGTCGATATATTTAAAAAATCGCTGATATAAATTGAATTACGCTTGTACTTTGTTAGAGAAGATGTTCAGTGAAATGTTTTACTAAAATTTGTAAAGATATCTTTACTTGGAAATGGAAAATATTTATAATTAAAGTAAAGATATCTTTACTTTCGAAGGTGGAGCCTATGGGTGTGAAAAATAAAATAAAAGAGTTAAGAAAGCAACATCATATAACGCAAGTTGAAATGGCAAAGGCGATGCAGGTGACGCGGCAGACGATTGTGGCGATTGAAAACCATCATTATAACCCGAGTCTAGAGTTATCCCTAAAAATCGCCAAATATTTTGGGGTGAAGGTGGAGGAAATATTTGCGCTAGAGTAAGGGGAGGAAACATGAACGATACTAAAAAGTTATTGATCGGTGCGACTTTTGGATTGTTTTTGGGAGACATTGTAGTTCATATTATGAACCCGGTTATACCAATTTTACCGCTCGTAGTGAGTAACGTTTTAGTAATTGTATTTTTGATAGTGTATACGTATTACAAAAAGCGTAAGTACAAAAAAGAAGAACTTCCAGATATAGATGAGCGAGTAAATGAAAATATAAAAAAATATGTAAATGTCTCATTTGTATTCGCATTTCTATTGCTTATTGTTTATATTGTTGCGAGTAAGGCGATAGGAAGAGCTGTTATACCAGTGCAAGAAATATTTCTGATATGTAGTTCCTTATTTGCGGGTAGTCTCATCATAGGAGTCATGATAGGAAAACGAGCATAGAGATAGGAGGAATGAAAAATGCAAGATGAGTTTGAGAGATTCCAGTCAGATAAAGCGTTTAAATATGTAGGGTTATTTTTTATGATTAGTTTAGCGGTATGGAGTTTATATAATTTAATAGTTGATGGAAATGCTGGTATGCCGTTTGTTTTATTTGTACTAGGACAGTGGGTGTATTTTCTTGTGAACTATTGGCCGAAGTGGAAATATAGAAATCAAAAAGAGGCTGATCATGTATGAGTAAGCAAGATATTATACGGTTCATAGGAAGTTTATCCCGCTTTAATGGGCAGTAAGACCCCATCTCAAAATTCAGTGAAAGCAAAGAATTTAGGTGGGGGATCAACTGCCCATAAAAGTCCGATTGGTTCAACTAATAATCAGTGGGGGATGAAGAAAACCCCCACTGATTAAAGTTTCACTTTATTTTTAGCGGGTCTTGTTTTAAATGTGAGTTTAATGATTTTAAGTATTTCGTGGGGAACGATCTTCATATCAAATGTAGCACTAGTCATTTTGTATGGTATTTCGGAATATAGAGAACAGAAGCGTTTGAAAGAAGAGGGAGTACCGTCGATTGATGAGCGAGTTGTGAACAAGATGAAGTCATATTTTACGATTAGTATGACAAGCTTCGTTTTTTTGTTCATTATGTATCTTTGTGTAAATAAGTATTTAGATAGGCAAGCAGTACATGTAAATGAGTTATTATATATTGCTATTTTTGGTTTATTAATAAGTATGGCATCGACGAGTGTGTTAGCAACAAGGAATAGATAGAAAAAAGGGGAACTGGGATGGGATTACCGGTATTATGTGTCGCTACGGCTATTTTTGCTTTGTTTTGGGGAATGCAGAACTTCTCTCGTAATCCAGTACCAAGTATTTGTATTATGCTTGGTACTGTAGGTTTATCATATTATTTATTAGTTTCAGCTCATTACCATAAAACAGCAACGAGTGTTGTTGTTGGAGCACTTATTTTATTTTGTGGGCGCGCTGTACAAAAGGGATTATTTCCGTAAAAGCTGTTTATACAAAGAGTATAAACAGCTTTTTGTATTTTTTTAGAAAAGTCTTGAAAGTTACGTAACGTCATCTTTTATAATGAAGGGGAAGAGGTGATGGTAGTGATTTCAATACAACAATTGACGAGAGAGACAGGGGTAACAGTACGTACATTACGTTATTATGATCAAATAGATTTATTAAAGCCGAGCGGGAAAACAGAAGGCGGGCATCGTTTATATAGTGAAGCTGACGTAATACGTCTCCAACAAATTTTATTTTTAAAGGAAATGGGATTTTCATTAAAAGAGTCTGCGAATATGTTAGTAAAAGGTGAGCTTAACTTAAAGGATTCGCTTGAAAAACAACTTCGGTTTGTACAGGAAGAACAAAAGAAATTCAATCGAATGGAGCGCGTTTTACAAGCAGTTGTTTATTCGGTAGATGTGGAGGGAGAGCTCGATTGGAAAGTTATGTTTGAACTGATCCAGCTTTCGAAACAGTCTCCTCGTATACGTGAAATATTTCAAAATGAAGTATTTTCAAAGGAAGAACAAAAGTTGCTTCATAATTTGCCAAATATGAGTGAAGAAGATCCGAATGTTTTAGAATGGGTGGATTTATTAAAGCAATTACGCACTTTTATGAAAGACGGTAAAGAAGCTGCAAGTGATGAGGTGCAAGGGGCAATGAAGAGATTAATGCAGAAGTGTTTAGAAATGGCCAATGGTGATGAAGCGTTTTTAGATAAGTTATGGGAAGTTAGAAAATCGAAGGAAGATTCACAGAAAATGAGCATGTATCCAATTGAAGAAGAACTTTTATTATATATGGATGAAGCTTTTCGTATATATGATGAGAAGGAGAGGGATAAATGAGTATACTCGCAGAATATCGTTGGTACTTTTTAATTGGGGCAGAGATTGTATTTTGGTTATCGGCTATCGGTTTCTTTTTACTCCGTTACGGATTCCGTTTGAAGAAGGCGAGCTTTATTATGGGGATTGTACTACTCGTAAATGAAGTGTTCATTTTAACCTTAGGGGTAGTGGACTATTATCAAACAGGAAAGTTCTCTAACTTTCAAATCATTACGGTAATTATTTTATTGTATGCAGTTTTCTACGGGAAAAAGGATTTGAAGAAGCTTGATATATTTGCGCAAAAGCTAGTTGCGAAATGGCGGAATGAACCAGCGCCAATTAGGGAAGAACACGTAGAATTAACAGGTATGGCTTATGCGAAGCAGGAAATAAAAAATTGGGTATTACATCTTGTTTTATTCGTTGTTGTGCATATTTTCTTTTTCTTTCTGTACGGTTTTGTCCCGTTTGAACAGTGGCATAATTGGTTAGAAACGGGGATTGTTTTAAATGAAAAAGCAAGTCGTGTTAGCCAAGTTTGGGCGATTATACTTTTAGTGGATACAGTTATTTCATTTTCATATGTTCTTTTCCCGAAGAAGGAAAAAGGAAAAGAGAAGCTACTTTCGTAGAGGAAAGTAGCTTTTGCAGTATACAAATGATTTTTATAGGAGCGGATGACAATAGGAAAAAGAAGTGGTTTTATATGCCTACTTCTCTTTAGTTTAGTAGCATGCTCACAACCTAACATTACAATTGATAAGAAGAATGATGTCATTGTAAAGGAAGCAGGAACTTCCAAGCTAGATAAATTTGAAAAGTTCGTTTTGAATGTGGAACAAGGGGAAGTTGATAAAATAAGAATTGTACATTATACACATGAAGGTGATCCGGTTTTTCAAACGTTAGAGTATAGTGGAACAGATATAATTCATATGTTAGATAATAGACAAGATCGATTTGCTGGTAATCATACAGGTATGAATGAAGATAGCTGTAAAAGGATTGTTAAAGAGTGGCGTGAAGCACAAATGGCTTATAGGTTAATAGATTGTGCGAATGAAAGTGGGCGCAATGGATATGATTTATTATATGTACCTAAAAAATAGAGTTAGTAGAGGAAGGAAGATTTGACTCCTTCCTTTTTCTATGTATATATTGTCGAAAATTTTACCGAATATCTGTTCGTTTTTTTAGGTTTTTTATGGGCGTTCGTGGTAAAATAATAATACAGATTTTTATGAGGAGGTCGGAACTTAAGTGGAACATCAATTTGAAATTATTTCAGCGTATTCCCCCCAAGGTGATCAGCCGGTAGCTATAGAGAAGCTTGTAGAGGGAATTAATAGTGGAAAGAAAAAGCAAGTGTTGCTTGGAGCGACAGGAACGGGTAAGACATTTACGATTTCAAATGTCATTAAAGAAGTGCAGAAGCCAACACTTGTCATGGCTCATAATAAAACGTTAGCGGGACAGTTATATAGTGAGCTGAAAGATTTTTTCCCGAATAATGCAGTTGAATATTTTGTTAGTTATTACGATTATTATCAGCCAGAAGCGTATGTGCCGCAAACAGATACGTTTATTGAAAAAGATGCGCAAATTAATGATGAAATTGATAAATTGCGTCACTCAGCAACGTCTGCACTATTTGAACGGGACGATGTAATTATCGTTGCGAGTGTTTCATGTATATATGGTTTAGGTTCTCCAGAAGAATACCGCGAGTTAGTTGTTTCACTTCGCGTTGGCATGGAGAAGGACCGCAATCAATTGCTTCGTGAACTTGTTGATGTGCAGTATGGACGTAATGATATTGATTTCAAGCGTGGTACATTCCGTGTGCGCGGGGATGTAGTTGAAATCTTCCCGGCATCACTTGACGAGCATTGTATTCGAATTGAGTTTTTCGGCGATGAAATTGATCGTATTCGCGAAGTAAATGCGTTAACAGGTGAAGTATTAGCAGAACGTGATCATGTAGCAATCTTCCCAGCATCTCACTTCGTTACACGTGAAGAAAAGATGAAGGTCGCTATTGAAAATATAGAAAAAGAATTAGAAGAACGTTTAAAGGAATTAAATGATAATGGCAAGTTGTTAGAAGCGCAGCGTATAGAGCAGCGCACACGTTATGATTTAGAAATGATGCGCGAGATGGGATTTTGTTCAGGGATTGAAAACTATTCCCGTCATTTAACACTTCGTCCGGCGGGTGCAACGCCATATACGTTATTAGACTATTTCCCGAAAGATTTCTTAATCGTTATGGATGAGTCGCACGTATCGGTACCGCAAGTAAGAGCGATGTATAACGGGGACCAAGCACGTAAACAAGTGCTTGTAGATCATGGATTCCGTTTGCCATCAGCTTTAGATAATAGACCGCTTACGTTTGATGAATTTGAAGAGAAAACGAATCAAGTTATTTACGTTTCGGCAACGCCAGGACCGTATGAGTTAGAGCAGTCACCGGAAGTAATAGAACAAATTATTCGTCCAACAGGGCTTTTAGATCCACCAATTGATATACGACCAATTGAAGGACAGATTGATGATTTATTAGGAGAAATTCAAGATCGCATTGCAAAAAATGAACGTGTATTAATTACGACTTTAACGAAGAAGATGTCAGAGGATTTAACGGATTACTTAAAAGATGTAGGAATTAAAGTAAACTATCTTCACTCTGAAATTAAAACGTTAGAACGTATTGAAATTATCCGTGACCTTCGTCTTGGTAAGTTTGATGTACTTGTCGGTATTAACTTATTACGAGAAGGGTTAGATATTCCAGAAGTATCACTTGTAGCTATTTTAGATGCTGATAAGGAAGGGTTCTTGCGTTCAGAGCGTTCATTAATTCAAACAATCGGTCGGGCAGCACGTAATGAAAACGGCCGCGTAATTATGTACGCAGATCGTATAACAAGATCGATGGGAATTGCGATTGAAGAAACGCAGCGTCGTCGTACGATACAAGAGGCTTACAATAAAGAGCACGGTATTACGCCGAAAACGATTCAAAAAGGCGTGCGTGATGTTATCCGTGCAACGACAGCTGCTGAAGAGCCGGAAACATATGAAGCAGCACCAGCTAAGAAGATGACGAAAAAAGAGCGTGAAAAGACAATTGCGAAGATCGAAGCAGAGATGAAGGAAGCAGCAAAAGCGTTAGATTTCGAGCGTGCAGCTGAATTAAGAGATTTACTATTAGAATTAAAAGCGGAAGGGTGAACAGAGTGAGCATGAGCAAGGATTTTATTGTTGTAAAAGGTGCTAGAGCACATAACTTAAAAAATATTGATGTAACCATTCCGAGAAATCAGCTTGTTGTTGTGACAGGATTGTCTGGTTCAGGGAAATCATCATTAGCGTTTGATACGATTTATGCAGAAGGGCAGCGCAGATACGTAGAATCGTTATCTGCGTATGCGCGCCAGTTTTTAGGGCAAATGGATAAACCTGACGTGGATACGATTGAAGGCTTATCTCCAGCGATTTCAATCGACCAAAAAACAACGAGTCGCAATCCACGTTCAACTGTCGGAACGGTAACGGAGATTTATGATTATTTACGTCTACTATTTGCGCGAATTGGTACGCCGATTTGTCCGAATCATGGTATTGAAATTACATCACAAACAGTAGAGCAGATGGTAGACCGTGTACTTGAATATCCTGAACGTACGAAATTACAAGTGTTAGCTCCTATCGTTTCTGGACGTAAAGGTGCACATGTGAAAGTGCTTGAAGATATTAAGAAGCAAGGGTATGTTCGTGTACGTGTTGATGGTGAAATGCTTGATGTATCTGAAGATATTGCGTTAGATAAAAACAAGAAGCATTCCATTGAAGTTGTAATTGACCGTATTGTTGTAAAAGAAGGGATTGCAAGCCGTCTTGCGGATTCTCTTGAAAGTGCATTAAAGCTTGGCGGGGGCAGAGTGTTAATTGATGTAATGGGAGAAGAGGAACTTCTATTTAGTGAACATCATGCTTGTCCACATTGTGGTTTTTCAATTGGAGAATTAGAGCCGCGCATGTTCTCATTCAACAGTCCATTCGGAGCATGTCCTTCTTGTGATGGACTTGGTTCAAAGTTAGAGGTAGATTTAGAACTTGTCATTCCGAACTGGGATTTATCATTAAATGAACATGCGATTGCTCCATGGGAACCGACAAGCTCACAATATTACCCGCAGCTTTTACAATCTGTATGTAATCATTACGGCGTTGATATGGATATGCCTGTGAAAGATATACCGAAAGATTTATTTGATAAAGTGTTGTACGGAAGCGGAGAAGAGAAGGTTTATTTCCGCTATGTAAATGAATTTGGTCAAGTAAAGGAAAATGAGATTTTATTTGAAGGGGTTATTCCAAATATTGAACGTCGTTATCGTGAAACGAGTTCGGATTATGTTCGTGAGCAAATGGAGAAATATATGGCAGAGCAAGCTTGTCCGAAGTGTAAAGGTGGACGCTTAAAGCCTGAGAGTTTAGCTGTTTTCGTTGGTGATAAAACGATTGCTGATGTAACGAAGTATTCTGTTCAAGAAGTACAGGAATTCTTCTCAAATGTGGAGCTAACGGAGAAGCAACAAAAAATTGCTCATTTAATTTTAAGAGAAATTCAGGAGCGCGTTGGATTCTTAGTGAACGTTGGTTTAGATTATTTAACGTTAAGTCGTGCCGCAGGAACTTTATCAGGTGGTGAGGCACAGCGTATTCGTTTAGCGACACAAATCGGTTCTCGTCTGACTGGCGTACTTTACATTCTTGATGAGCCTTCTATCGGTTTGCATCAGCGTGATAACGATCGTCTTATTCGCACATTGCAAGAAATGCGTGATTTAGGAAATACGTTAATTGTCGTTGAGCATGATGAAGACACGATGATGGCTGCTGATTATTTACTTGATATCGGACCTGGTGCAGGTATTCACGGTGGTCAAGTTGTGTCAGCAGGTACACCAGCTGAAGTGATGCAGGATGAGAATTCGCTAACAGGTAAGTATTTAAGTGGTAAAGAGTTTATTCCAGTTCCACTTGAAAGACGTAAAGGTGACGGAAGAAAAGTGGAAATTGTCGGCGCAAAGGAGAATAACTTAAAGAATGCGAAGATGTCATTCCCGCTTGGTACGTTTGTAGCGATAACGGGTGTATCTGGTTCCGGTAAAAGTACGATGATTAATGAAGTATTATATAAATCATTAGCGCAAAAGTTATATAAAGCGAAAGCGAAGCCAGGTACTCATAAAGAAATTAAAGGTCTTGAGCATTTAGATAAAGTAATTGATATCGATCAATCGCCAATCGGGCGTACACCACGTTCTAATCCAGCGACGTATACAGGTGTATTCGATGATATTCGTGATGTGTTTGCACAAACGAATGAAGCGAAAGTGCGTGGATATCAAAAAGGACGTTTCAGCTTTAATGTAAAAGGTGGACGTTGTGAAGCGTGCCGTGGTGATGGAATTATTAAAATCGAAATGCACTTCTTACCAGACGTATACGTTCCATGTGAAGTTTGTCACGGTAAACGTTATAACCGCGAAACGTTAGAAGTGAAGTATAAAGATAAGAACATTTCTGAAGTGTTAGGGATGACAATTGAAGACGGGGTAGAGTTCTTCGCTAATATCCCAAAAATTAAGCGTAAACTTCAAACGCTTGTAGATGTAGGGCTTGGTTATATGAAATTAGGGCAACCAGCTACGACGTTATCTGGTGGAGAAGCGCAGCGCGTAAAATTAGCTTCTGAATTACACCGTCGTTCTACTGGGCGTACGTTATATATTTTAGATGAGCCAACGACTGGTTTACATGCACATGATATCGCACGTCTTCTAGAAGTGCTGCAACGTCTTGTTGAGAGCGGTGAGACGGTGCTTGTTATTGAACATAATTTAGATGTAATTAAAACAGCTGATTATATCGTTGACCTTGGACCAGAGGGCGGAGACAAAGGTGGACAAATCGTTGCTTCCGGAACGCCAGAGCAAGTAGTGAAAGAAGAGCGCTCGTATACAGGTAAGTATTTAAAAGATATTTTAGTTCGTGATAAAGCAAGAATGAAAGAGAAAATAAAAGAAGTAGAGTTATCACAATAAGTGTATTATGAAAAACCGAGTGGAAATGACACTCGGTTTTTCGTTCATAGGGGGAGACGATGGAATTTTTAGATGTGTTGCAAAAGAAAAATATGAAAGTAAGGGAGTTTCAAAGTTGGGGTGTATATTTTCGCAAGCGCTGGGAGGGTCATTTTGCAAACCATTTAAGTGATGAGGAAAAAGAAGACATTTTCCTGTATGGAGATAAGTATGCATGTGGCTATCTTTGGCACATATTTAGTTATGAGAAAAAGAAGTGTATAGAGGGTGAAGAAGCGAAAAAGGATTGCTATATATTCTATCAACATTGTGATGATGTACTGCTAATAAAAGATGCAAGTTTATTACATATGGATGATATATTGTGTGAGAGGGACGATATGTATAAAGGGGATATCTATATCGTAGATAAAGCGTTCACTTGGACTTTTGTGAAAACTCATGAACATAGATGGTGTGGCCCTTATTTTGCGAGGAAATGTTAGTAGGTATACAAGCATGGAGAATAGAATAAGTTGATATAAGTGTTTGTATGATACTTGCGTTTATTATCTATTAGCGTATGATGAAATATATATGTCAAAAGGATGTGTAAGAAAATGAGATGGATTGTATCACTTCTTGTAAATAGCGTTGTGTTAATCGCTGTATCGGGACTTTTAAAAGGGATTGCGCCAGACGCGTTTTACGTAGCGAATATACAAACTGCAATTATTGCGAGTATTATCTTGGCCGTTTTAAATGTGTTCGTAAAACCGTTTTTAATTTTAATTACGCTACCGATTACTGTTGTAACTTTCGGGTTCTTCTTAATTGTTATTAATGCGATTACGTTAAAAATAGCAGATTCATTATTAGGAGATGCATTTAATATATCAGGATTTGGTGTAGCGATTGTAGCGGCAATTTGTATTTCAATTTTTAATATGATTATTGAAAAGGCAATTGTGGAACCACTATACGAAAAAAAGAGAAAATGACAAAAAGAAAAACATTTCATGATGTGTATGAAATGTTTTTTTCTATTTATTAGAAACCGTATTTCTTGTTTCCAGAAAAAAATGGTACAATATCCGGTAGAATGGAATTTTACATCAAATGAGACTGAACCCGCAGCGGAGTGGAGGTTTATACATATGCCGAAAGTAAGGACAAAAGATTTAATTGAACAATTTCAATTGGAGTTAATAAGTGGTGAAGAAGGAATTCATCGTCCGATTGATACAAGTGATTTATCACGACCTGGAATTGAAATGGCAGGATTTTTTACATATTATCCAGCTGATCGCGTACAGCTTCTTGGAAAGACGGAGCTTACGTTCTTTGACACGTTAACGACAGAGCAAAAACAAGAGAGAATGAAAGCGCTTTGTACTGAGGAGACGCCATGTATTATTATAACTCGTAATCAAGATGTACCAGATGAGTTACTGCAAGCGTCACGTGAATCGGGTATGCCTTTATTACGTTCTTCTCAAACGACAACAAGATTATCAAGTCGTTTAACAAATTATTTAGAAGGTAAGTTAGCGCCAACAACAGCTGTACATGGTGTGCTAGTAGATATTTACGGTGTTGGTGTTTTAATTACAGGTCAAAGTGGTGTCGGTAAAAGTGAGACAGCTCTTGAACTTGTGAAACGTGGTCACCGCCTTGTTGCGGATGATAGCGTAGAAATTCGCCAAGAAGATGAAGACACATTAGTAGGAAGCTCACCAGATTTAATTGAGCATTTATTAGAAATTCGTGGTCTAGGTATCATTAACGTTATGACGTTATTCGGTGCAGGGGCAGTGCGAAATTATAAGCGTATTACGCTTGTTATTAATCTTGAAATTTGGGATCAAAAGAAAAATTACGATCGCTTAGGTCTTGATGAAGAGAAGATGAAGATTATTGATACAGAACTTACGAAGATTACACTTCCAGTTCGCCCTGGTCGAAACTTGGCTGTTATTATTGAAGTGGCAGCGATGAACTTCCGTCTAAAACGTATGGGCGTCAATGCAGCACAGCAGTTCTCTGAACGATTAATGAGTGCGATTGAGTTAGGAAATCAGGAGTAAACTTTGGAGAAGGAGGTCATACATATGCTGTTAGGTTCTGTACCACAGCTTGACCGCGTAGCGATCCAACTTGGACCGTTTCCTGTTTATTGGTACGGGATTATTATCGGGACAGGTGTGCTATTAGGTCTTTGGCTAGCAACTAGCGAGGGAGAAAGGCTAGGTATTCCAAAAGATACATTTGTTGACCTTGTATTAATTGCAGTACCAATCGCTATTCTATTTGCGAGAATGTACTATGTTATTTTTGAATGGGAATATTACGCGCAAAACCCGAGTCAAATTATTAATATTCGTCAAGGTGGCTTGGCGATTCATGGTGGTTTAATTGGGGCTGTTATTACAGGGATTCTTTTTGCGAAACGCCGCGGGGTTTCATTCTGGAAGTTGGCTGATATTGCTGCGCCAAGTATTTTACTAGGACAAGCAATTGGCCGATGGGGAAACTTTATGAACCAAGAGGCACATGGTGATGAAGTAACGAGACAGTTTTTAGAAGGCCTTCATTTACCGGATTTCATTATTAATCAAATGTATATTGATGGTGTGTACTATCATCCGACGTTTTTATATGAATCATTATGGAATTTTGCAGGTGTCATTTTATTACTTGCATTACGAAAAGTGAACTTGCGACGTGGGGAACTGTTCTTTACATATTTAATTTGGTATTCAGTAGGGCGCTTCTTCGTAGAAGGCTTACGTACAGATAGTTTAATGCTAGGACCACTTCGTATCGCACAAGTAATGTCAATTGGACTTGTTGTTATTTCTATTATTTTCATTATTGTGAGACGAAAAATGGGGCAAGCTGATAAAAGATATTCGGAAAATTAGAGAAAAGTAGCATCTTATTATGAGATGCTGCTTCTTTCATATTCAGGAAAGAGAAAGGACTAAGGCAATGAGAATAAATACAGTGTTATTTGATTTAGATGGAACTTTAATTAATACAAACGAACTTATTATTTCTTCTTTTTTACATGTGTTACATACATATTATCCAGATCAATATAAACGTGAAGATGTATTACCATTCATCGGCCCGTCTTTACATGACACTTTCAGCAAGATTGATGAGAACAAGGTTGAAGAGATGATTACATGTTATCGTCAATTTAACCATGAGCGTCACGATGAATTAGTGGAAGAATATGAAACTGTATATGAAACAGTTCAAGAGTTGAAGAAGCAAGGCTATAAAGTTGGTATTGTTACAACGAAAGCGAGACAAACCGTTGAAATGGGATTAAAGCTGTCAAAGCTTGATGAATTTTTTGATGTTGTCGTGACAATTGATGATGTAGAGCATGTGAAGCCACATCCAGAGCCACTTCAAAAAGCGCTTGAGTTATTAGATGCGAAACCGGAAGAAGCATTGATGGTTGGGGATAACCATCATGATATTGTTGGTGGGCAAAATGCGGGTACGAAAACAGCTGCTGTCTCATGGACGTTGAAAGGTAGAGCGTATTTAGAGGCTTACAAGCCGGACTTTATGCTAGATAAAATGAGTGATTTGCTACCGATTTTGTCTAATATGAACCGGTCATAAGGGTCCGAGTAAGTTAGTAGGGGGTGTATTTCCCTACTTTAGTAGAGGAGCGAGCTAAGTGCGACGGACAACGCGCTATCCTGTTTCGGGAGAGAATTCATTATGGAATGTGTATAAAACAGTGTCCTTTTGGAAGGTAATGAAGAACTTTATTATTATCCAAATTGCGCGTTATACGCCATTTTTATCCGTTAAGAATTGGTTGTACCGCACATTCTTACGGATGAAAGTAGGAAAGAAAACATCATTTGCGCTTATGGTAATGCCGGACATTATGTTCCCAGAAAAGATAACTGTGGGAGAGAATTCAATTGTCGGCTATAACACAACGTTTTTAGCACATGAATATTTAATTCGTGAATATCGACTTGGAGAGATCATCATAGGAAATGAAGTGATGATTGGAGCGAATACGACTATATTACCAGGTGTGAAAATTGGGGATGGCGCGATTATTTCAGCTGGCACACTTGTTCATAGAGATGTCCCAAGTGGTGCTTTCGTGGGTGGAAATCCAATGCGTGTTATTTATACGAAAGAAGAAATGGATGCTAGAGAAGGTTGATGCCAAAAATGTAACATTTCTCTTCTTTTTTAATGAATAAAAAGGAAATAATTGAGTATAATATACTGTTTTGTTTTTTACGGAATCGTTTATACTTATAGATAGAAGAATGTGTGAACGAAGAAAACAAAAAACTGGAGGATATATGGGGAAAAATCAAGGAATATATAAGGAGAACGGACAAGTTATCTCTTTTAATCAATTAGCGGACTTCTTTTATAAAAAAGGGATGAGGGCTTACAAAGGGCAAAAATTGCAAGATGCAATTAAATATTTTCGAAGAGCGGCACAAAGTGAGAAGGAGCCGTTTATTTTATGTCAATTAGCAACAGTATTATCTGAGGCTGGTGAATATCAAGAGTCGAATCAAATCTTCTTTAAGCTTGTTAGATCTAATCCAGAACTTGAACAGTGCTATTATTTTATTGCAAATAATTATGCATATATGGGGCTATTTCAGCAGGCGAAAAAGTATGCGGATCGCTATTTAGAAGTTGCAGAAGAGAAGGAATTTGTAGAAGATACATTAGAATTACTTGAAATTATGGAAGAAGAAGCGATGGGTGCGGAAGAGATTGAGGATGAAGATGATCTAATTGTTATGCAGGAAGAAGCGAATCGTTATATTCGTAACGGACAATTGGAAGAAGCAATTGCTACATTAGAAATTGTTACAAAAGATTATCCGGAATTTTGGTCGGGTCATAATAATTTAGCCATTGCACATTTTCAATCTGGTAATGTAGATAAGGCACTGAAATTAACGGAAATGATTTTAGAGAAAAATCCTGGCAACATACATGCACTTTGTAATACGCTTATTTTTCTATATTCAATTGGAGAGCATAAACAAGTAGAAGCGTTAGCGGAGCAGTTAGTTTCAGTGTATCCAATTTCGTTCGAGCATCGTTTGAAACTTGGAACGACACTTGCCACAATTGGTCATTTTGAGCCTGCATATAAATGGTTCAAAGTATTAAAGCGTCAAGGGTACGAGGGAGACGTTAGTTTTTATTATTGGTTTGCATATTCTGCTTATATGGTGAAAGATCAGCAAGTTGCTGAAAAAATGTGGCAACATGTTGTAGAATTGCACCCTGATAAAAAGGGGAAAGAGCCGTGGAATGCGCTGAATTTAGCAGATGAAGGACAAAACGTATTATTTGAAGAATTACGAAAATCATTTCAGCAAAGTGGGACGCTAGAGGAACAAATGCTAGCTTTATATTTAATGAATGAATTGTCCACGCCAGAGAAGGTGGGATTCTTCTTTGATGTAACGCAGGCGAAGAACGGTGTTCCAATCGTATCGCAACTTGCAAAGTATTTCTTTTTACTTAATAGCCATAAGAGCATTCCGGCTGATTTACAGCAATTTGAACAGTGTGCGCGAATTGCGGATGCTTTATATAATTATACGAAAAAAGATGATGAATTAATCGAAGAGTGCTTACAATTTTGGTTCTGTACGTTCATACGTTTATATACATCTGGGGCAGTTTTCACAAATGTATACGGCTGGTCAGCTGCGGTTGAATATATCGTACGCAGCGAACAAGGAAATAAGATGACACAGTCGGAGCTCGGAGATGTATATAATGTATCTGTAGCGACTGTTCGAAAGTATGTGCAGGCTGTTAAGCGTACGCACACATAGGGTAAGCAAATCATTGGGAAAAAAATGATGCTAACAGTATAATGAGGGTAACTTAATTGTGTAGGAATGAATAGGAGTGAATAGTGTGTCAGAAGAAAAAATTTATGATGTCATTATTATTGGTGCAGGACCAGCTGGTATGACAGCTGCAGTATATACATCTCGTGCGAATTTAAGCACATTAATGCTTGAGCGTGGTATCCCAGGTGGCCAAATGGCAAACACAGAAGATGTAGAAAACTACCCAGGTTATGAGTCTATTTTAGGACCAGACTTATCGAATAAAATGTTCGAGCATGCGAAGAAATTTGGTGCTGAATATGCATACGGTGATGTGAAAGCAGTCATCGATGGTAAAGAATACAAAACAATTATTGCTGGTAAAAAAGAATATAAAGCACGTGCAATTATCGTTGCAAGCGGTGCAGAGTATAAAAAAATTGGTGTGCCAGGCGAAGCTGAACTTGGCGGACGCGGTGTATCATATTGTGCAGTATGTGATGGGGCTTTCTTTAAAGGAAAAGAACTTGTAGTTATTGGTGGCGGAGATTCTGCTGTTGAAGAGGGTGTGTTCTTAACACGCTTCGCATCGAAGGTAACAATTGTTCACCGTCGTGACACGCTTCGTGCACAGAAAATTTTACAAGATCGTGCTTTCCAAAACGAGAAAGTAGATTTCATTTGGAATCATACTATTAAAGAAATTAACGATGCAAATGGTAAAGTAGGAAGCGTAACACTTGTAGACGTAAACAGTGGAGAAGAGAAAGAAGTCAAAACTGATGGCGTATTCATATACATCGGTATGTTACCATTATCAAAACCATTTGTTGAACTAGGTATTACAAATGAAAATGGTTACCTTGAAACAAACGAGCGTATGGAAACGAAAGTTCCAGGTATTTTCGCAGCTGGAGATGTTCGTGAAAAAATGCTACGTCAAATTGTAACTGCAACTGGTGATGGTAGTATCGCAGCACAAAGTGCACAACATTACGTAGAAGAATTATTAGAAGAACTAAAAACTGTATCAGAAAAGTAAGGGATAACATACCTTTTGAGAAGAAAGCTACCGATAGGAGCTTTCTTCTTTTTTGTGAAAATGTCAAAGTTTTGTCAAAAAATATTAGGATTATAAGCTTTCTTATTGATATACTGGACTTTACGGAAAAATCACTATAAGAAATGAGGAATTTATTCAGTATGGAATGGCGTAATATATATCGTGGATTTTGTATGGGCGTTAGTGATTTAATTCCTGGTGTGAGCGGCGGTACAATCGCTGTTGTGTTAGGAATTTACGAACAATTACTTGCGGCAATTAGTGGATTCTTTAGTCGTGAATGGAAAAAACATTTAGGATTTTTAATTCCCCTTGCAGCTGGTGTGGCAGCAGCGTTTTTAACATTAAGCCACGTTATTAAATATTTACTTGCAAATCATTATGAACCGACTCAATTTTTCTTCCTCGGTTTAATTATTAGTATATTACCGATGTTAATGAGAGAAGCTGATGCAAAGTCTTCGTTTAAAGGTAAGCACATTGTTTTACTAATCGTTGCAGCAATTCTTGTTGCGATTACAGCTTTCTTTAAGCCAGATAAGGCAGCAGATCCAATTACAACGTTAACAATTTTAAATGCAATTGGTTTATTTTTCGCAGGATGGATGGCTAGTATGGCCATGTTGCTTCCTGGAATTAGCGGATCATTTATTTTATTAATTATTGGTGTGTATCCGACGGCAATTAATGCTTTAACTACACTGAACTTACCTTTAATCGTAGTTATCGGTGCTGGTGTTATGGTAGGATTCGTTGTAAGTAGTAAAGGAATTAGTTTCTTGTTAGATCGTTATAAAAGTATGACATTTGCGGCAATTATTGGACTTGTTATCGGCTCAATTGTAATTGTATTCCCTGGTATTCCAACTGGAGGATTTTCAATTATAAGTTCAATTATTACCTTTATTTTAGGATTTGCGATTGTTACTTATTTCGGTAAGAAATAAGGACTTTAATCCCCTTGGCGATAAAAATCGTTAAGGGGATTTTTCATGCTATTCATTGAAAGTCTAGGCATTTACATTGCTTGTTCTAGAAAGCTTTTTTAAAATTGTTGAGTATCAGTACTTAGCGAAAGGGGACTGGCTCCTTCGTTGTAGCAAACTGTTTTTGATAGTATAATGAAATGAGTATGCAGTGAGAAATTTACTGCAAGTAGCTGAGGTGAAGAAACATGCAAAGAGTGACAAACTGTGTGTTAATTAGAGATAATGAAGTGCTCTTACTCCAAAAACCTCGCCGAAATTGGTGGGTTGCACCAGGCGGGAAAATGGAGCGTGGTGAGACTGTAAGAGATTCCGTTGTTCGCGAGTATCGTGAAGAAACAGGTATTTATTTAAAGAACCCAGCGTTAAAAGGGGTCTTCACCTTTGTCATCCAAGAAGGTGATAAAGTTGTTTCTGAATGGATGATGTTCTCCTTTTTAGCGACAGATTTTGCAGGAGAAAACAAACTAGAGAGCGAAGAAGGCATCATTGGTTGGCATACATTTGACAAAATTGATGATTTAGCAATGGCGCCAGGAGATTATCACATTATTGATTATTTAATTAAAGGAAATGGCATAATCTACGGTACATTTGTATATACCCCAGATTTTGAGTTGCTTTCATATCGATTAGATCCGAGTTAAACCGTCAAGGAGAGGATACGATGACAGAGAATAATGATATAAAAATGGTAATTATTACAGGAATGTCTGGAGCTGGAAAGACAGTAGCTTTACAAAGTTTTGAAGATTTAGGATATTTCTGTGTTGATAATTTACCACCGATGTTATTGCCAAAGTTTATTGAGCTTATGGCGGATTCAAAAGGAAAAATGAATAAAGTAGCACTTGGCGTTGATTTACGTGGCCGAGAGTTTTTCGAACATTTATGGGGAGCACTTGATGATTTATCAGAACGCACATGGATTATTCCTCATATTTTATTCTTAGATGCGAAAGATGGCACGCTTGTAACGCGTTATAAAGAAACGAGACGTTCGCATCCACTTGCACCAACTGGTTTGCCGTTAAAGGGAATCGAAATGGAGCGCAGCTTATTAACTGATATGAAGGCACGAGCGAATATTGTGCTTGATACATCGGATTTAAAACCGAAAGAATTACGTGAAAAAATTGTTCATCTGTTTTCAACTGAAACTGAGCAAGCATTTCGTGTAAATGTTATGTCATTTGGATTTAAGTACGGTATTCCAATTGATGCAGATTTAGTATTTGATGTTCGTTTTTTACCAAATCCATATTACATTCCACATATGAAGCCATTAACAGGACTAGATGAGGAAGTTTCATCGTATGTGCTGAAATTTAATGAGACACATAAGTTTTTAGAGAAATTGACGGATCTTATTACTTTCATGCTGCCTCATTATAAAAGAGAAGGCAAGAGTCAACTTGTAATCGCAATTGGATGTACAGGTGGACAGCATCGTTCTGTTACGCTTACAGAATACCTTGGGAAACATTTGAAACCAGAGTATAGCGTTCATGTATCTCATCGTGATGTGGAGAAGAGAAAGGGCCATTAAGGGATGAAAAAGGAGAGAAAACCTAAAATTGTTATCATGGGAGGCGGTACTGGACTCTCTGTTTTATTACGAGGATTAAAACAATATCCAGTTGATATTACAGCAGTTGTTACAATCGCGGATGATGGTGGCAGTTCAGGTAGATTACGTGATGAGCTAGAAATTCCACCCCCAGGTGACATTCGTAACGTACTTGTTGCGTTATCAGATGTAGAGCCGCTGGTGGAAGCTTTATTCCAGCATCGTTTCACAACGGGAGACGGTCTGAAAGGTCATGCGTTAGGAAATTTATTATTGGCGGGTATGACCTCGATTACAGGAGACTTTTTCCATGCGATTACGGAAACGAGTAAAGTATTAAACGTCAGAGGACGTGTGTTACCGGCAGCGAATCAAAGTGCGGTACTTCATGCGGAACTAGAAGATGGAGAAATTGTAACAGGTGAATCAAAGATTCCTTATTACGGAAAGAAGATTAACCGCGTCTTTTTAACTCCAGAAGATGTAGAGCCGTTACATGAAACGTTGGCTGAGATTAAACGAGCTGATTTACTTGTTTTTGGTCCAGGAAGTTTGTATACGAGTATATTACCGAATTTAGTTGTTAACAAAATTGGGGACGCTGTTCTTGCTGCAAAAGCAAAGAAGGTATATGTGTGTAATGTTATGACGCAAGCTGGTGAAACGATGGGATATACTGCGTTTGACCATGTGCAGGCGTTACATGATCATTTAGGTAAACCATTTATCGATACTGCAATTGTAAATAACCGTGATATTCCTTGTGAATTACGTCAGTTATATGAGGAAGAAATGTCGGCACCAGTTGTAGTAGATGAAGAGCGTTTTGCAGAGAGCAATATTGATGTCATTCAAGATCAATTAGCGAAGTATGATGATCGTGTTGTAAGGCACGATACATTAAAACTAGCTTCTATTTTATATTCACTGTTGTAGATGTGCGTTGCCTCGTTTGAGGTAACGCTCATCCTTTCATATAGGACAAGATTTTTGTTCCAAAGTAATCGTATAAGGAGGTGTTGACTGTGTCATTTGCATCAGAAACAAAGAAAGAGTTGACGAATCTTGAGATGAAGGAATGCTGTGAGAAAGCAGAATTATCAGCGTTACTTCGAATGAACGGATCGCTTTCTTTTTCAAATCGTCGTCTATCTATCGATATTCAAACGGAGAATGCGGCAATTGCAAGAAGGATTTATACGCTTTTGAAAAAAGGATATGACGTGACGGTAGAATTACTTGTTCGTAAAAAAATGCGATTGAAGAAAAATAATGTATATATTGTGCGGCTTGTTGAGAAGTCTCGTGAAATATTAGCTGATCTTCATATTGTTCGAGACGACTTTTCATTTATCCGAAATATATCACAAGAATTGATTGAGAAGAAATGTTGTAAACGATCGTATTTACGCGGTGCATTTTTAGCAGGTGGTTCAGTAAATAACCCAGAAACATCATCTTATCATTTAGAGGTCTTTTCGTTATATAAGGAACATAATGATGCTATATGTGAACTGATGAACGGATTTGATTTAAATAGTAAGACGTTGGAAAGAAGAAAAGGGTACATTACGTATTTGAAAGAAGCAGAAAAGATTACGGAGTTTTTAAATATTATAGGTGCTCATAATGCACTTTTAAGATTTGAAGACATTCGAATCGTTCGCGATATGCGTAATTCAGTAAATCGTTTAGTGAACTGTGAAACAGCCAATTTAAATAAAACAATTGGTGCAGCGCTAAGGCAGATTGAAAATATCCGTTATATTGATGAGACAGTTGGTCTTGATATATTGCCAGATAAACTGCGAGAAATTGCACAATTACGAAGAGATTATCAAGATGTAACATTGAAAGAGTTAGGCGAGATGGTATCCGGGGGGAAAATTAGTAAATCGGGTATTAATCATCGTTTGCGTAAAATCGATGAGATTGCAGAGAAATTACGTGCGGGGGAAACGGTAGCAAAAAAATAAGAGGTTAAAGGGGAAATGGAGCTGTGGTTCAAAAAAGAGTTAAGGTTTCATTAAAAAACGGTTTACAAGCACGTCCGGCTGCGTTGTTTGTACAAGAGGCCAATCGCTTTCATGCGGATATCTTTATCGAGAAAGATGGAAAGACAGTGAATGCAAAGAGCATAATGGGGATTATGAGCTTAGCAATTGGAACTGGTAGCATGATAACAATTACAACAGAAGGTTCAGATGCAGAAGAGGCTTTAGAAGCATTAGCTGCATATATGCAATAAAAAGTTATCGCGCATGTGCGATAGCTTTTTTGTTTTGTTGTTTGTTATTGGGAGGCTGGGGTATGCGAGTGCGGAGGCCACACTATAAAAAAAGCGCCCTGTTATAGGGCGCTTCCGCTTTAAATCTATCTAGCTCCAGCGGCTAGAATGGTCGGTGGCTTCGCTTCTTCCGACGAGGTAAAAAGCACCTCTTTGTCAGAAGCTCCATCCTCCTCCCATTCTAAACGAGCCGCTTCCGCTTTAAATCTATTAACGATTTGTAAAGATCTTATCGATTAAACCGTATTCTAAAGCTTTTTCTGCTGTCATGAAGTTGTCGCGGTCTGTGTCGCGTTGTAGTACTTCAAGTGGTTGACCTGTGCGGTCAGCAAGAATTTGGTTTAGTTTTTCACGTAAGAATAGGATACGTTTTGCAGCGATTTCGATTTCAGTCGCTTGACCTTGTGCTCCGCCAAGTGGTTGGTGAATCATTACTTCACTGTTTGGAAGTGCATAACGTTTTCCTTTTTCACCTGCTGCAAGTAAGAATGCACCCATAGATGCAGCCATACCGATACAGATTGTTGATACTTGTGGTTTAATAAACTGCATTGTATCGTAAATTGCCATACCTGCTGTGATAGAACCACCAGGGCTGTTGATGTAGATGTGAATATCTTTTTCTGGATCTTGAGATTCCAAGAATAAAAGCTGGGAAACGATTGAGTTAGCTACGTTGTCATCAATTGCACTACCAAGCATAATGATGCGGTCTTTTAATAGTCGAGAGTAAATATCGTAAGCGCGTTCTCCACGATTTGTTTGTTCAATTACTGTAGGAATTAAATTCATCTGTTATTTCCTCCTTCTAAAGCTTTCTTAGTCTTATAATACAATTATGGTCAATAAAGGTCAAACGAAACCACTTTAAATCAAAAAAATATGTAGTTGTACCATGAAATATTCGCTATGTTTTTGAAATTCCCTGCTTATGTATCTTCAACATCATAACCGAATTACATAAATTTAAACGTTATAAAAACTGTAGAAAAAAAGAAAAGAACGCCTTTTTACTACAGCGTTCTTTCGATATTTATTCTTTTAAAAGATAGGTTACTTTATTTAAAATCTTTTCGATGTTTTTCGCGTTTTTACTATACATTTCGCTTGCTGATTTCGACTTTGTTTCTAGGGAAAATAGTTCAAGATCAGCATGACATTTTTTTAAAGATGCTAATAATAAAGGCTTGTTTTGAGGAGAAGGCATTTGTAGTTTGTCATTATAAATGTCGATAGTAAGTTGCCCATATGAATCCACTTGACCGAGAAAGACATTTTCAATAACAACACCGAGCTTTTCTAGTTCAGAATGTAACCAAGCACGGTTATGTCCGCTTGAGGATAAAGGTTCATCTAAGACATTTCCATCCATAATAACAGTTTGTGGTTCTTTTTCATTTGGTACTTTTAAGCCGATGTCTTTTGCTGTAAGTGGCTGAGAATCTTTCTTTAATAGTACATTTAATTCTCCGCTTGGTTCTAAGACAGCAAATTCGACTTCAGCTACGCTGAAAGCATTTTTTCCGCGAAGAAGTTCCAGTAATTCGTCACTTGTATATTTTTCTTTCTTTAAGTTGTCTTCAAGTATCTTTCCATCTTTTATTAGTACGGTAGATTTTCCTTCAAAAAAATCTCGAGCTGTTTTGTTCTTTAAAGAGAGGATTCCTGTTAAAAAAGGTACCACAGCGAAAATGAGTATCGCAAAGACGCCGTGGAAAAATTTTGAATCGAGCCCTGTAGATACTTGGGCAGCAATGTCACCGATTGTCATTCCGGCTATGTATTCAAAAAAGGAGAGCTGAGAGATTTGTCTTTTCCCTAACCATTTTGTAATAGCGAATAAAATAATTAATATGAATACAGAGCGAAGAATGACAAGTGTCCATTCCGGCAGGTGAGACATAGTCATTTCCTCCAGTCTACTTAAAACCCTTTATATTGAGGTTCTTCACGTTCTAATACTGAAACTCTATTCTGTAAATCAGTGATGATGTTGTCCATTTCTAACATGCATTCATGAAATACACGTTTTGATTCCGCGTCTTGTGAATTTAGTGAAAGAGAGCTTAAACTTGCTTGAGCACCTCTTACACTAGCGAGGCAGGTTTTAACGCTAGCGATAACTGTCATACGAACACCTTATCCTTTCGGTTTGAATAGCAATGCACCAATGAAGCCGAAAATAATAGCTGCTGATACACCGGCGCTCGTTACTTTAAACATACCGGTGATGACGCCGACGATGCCATGTTTTGCAGCTTCTTCCATTGCGCCGTGAACGAGGGCATTACCGAAACTTGTAATAGGTACAGTTGCCCCGGCTCCAGCAAAATCAATTAATGGTTCATACAGGTTGAATCCGTCCAGTATAGCGCCGACAACAACAAGTGTTGCCATTGTATGAGCGGGTGTTAATTTGCCGACATCAAACATAAGTTGTCCGATTACACATATGAGTCCACCAATGACGAAAGCCCAGAAAAAAATCATTGCGTTGCACCTCCAAATTCAATCGAAACGGCATGAGCGATACACGGAATCGTTTCTTCTTGTTGGAATGTAAGTGGAGATAGTAAAGCGCCTGTCGCAACGACAAGTATTTTTTTGAACTCTCCTCTTTTCATTCGGTTTAATAAATGACCGTACACAACTGTTGCGGAACATCCTGGTCCACTTGCCCCAGCTATGACTGGTTGTCCGTCTCTGTAAATAATGATCCCGCAATCTTGGAATTGTTCGCTCGTTACTTTTGTTCCGTGTTTATGTAGTAGGTCGTAGGCAATTTCGCGACCGACATGTCCAAGGTCACCTGTTACGATTAAGTCGTAATAAGAGGCGTCAATTTGTCGTTCGCGTAAATGAGCTTCAATCGTATCGACAGCCGCTGGGGCCATCGCACCACCCATATTAAAAGGATCTGTTAATCCCATATCAATCACTCGTCCGATTGTTGCAGATGTTACTCTAGGACCATGTCCAGTGTCGCTTAAAATAGCTGCGCCAGCTCCGGTTACTGTCCATTGTGCGGTAGGAGGTTTTTGGCCGCCATATTCAGTTGGATACCGGAATTGTTTTTCTACAGCGGCATTATGGCTGGATGCCCCGGTTAATAAATATTTTGCGCCTTTTGCATTTACAATGCTTGCCCCGAGTGCTAAGCCTTCCATTGAAGTAGAACATGCTCCGAATAATCCGAGGTATGGTGTTCCGAGTGTACGGCAGGCAAAGCTTGTTGGAGTGATTTGATTAATTAAATCTCCTGCAAGTACAAATTGAATATCGTCTTTACGAAGCTTGGCTTTTTCAGTAGCACGGCTACAAGCTTCTTCGAATAAAATTTTATGGGCTTTTTCATAGGAATCCTGTCCGAGCCATAAATCTTCATGAAGGATATCGAAGTCTTCTGGAATGTTCCCTTTTGCTTCAAACGGTCCACCAACGACTCCTGTTGAAATAATAACGGGCTTATTTTCAAATACCCACGTTCGGTGTCCTTGTAACATTTATAGCCCTCCCCATTGAACGAGAATCGTTTTAATAAGTGCGATGACGAAAGCTGAAAATACACCAAATAAAATAACAGAACCGGCTAATTTAAACATATTTCCTCCAACGCCGAGTACGAACCCTTCAGTTCGGTGTTCGATACATGCGGCAATAACAGAGTTCCCGAATCCAGTAACGGGTACAGCTGTGCCTGCTCCAGCAAACTGCCCAAAGCGGTCATATATACCGAATCCAGTTAGCAACATGGAGATGAAAATAAGAGTTGCGACTGTTGGATTTCCTGCGGAACGCTCAGTGAAATCAAAATATGTGATGTAAAAAGTAGAAATGAGTTGTCCGATGAAGCAAATAAAACCACCGACGAAAAAGGCTTTTATACAATTTTTCAAGACAGGACGCTTCGGTTCTCGTTCTTGCTCGAATTTTTTATACTCCTGTTGTACAGGGGTTAAGTTCTTATCTTTACTAGACATTGCGATCCTTCCTTTTCTTTTAAAAAGCGTTAAGTGTTAGACTCCATTTTTTTTCCGATGAGTTTTAATTGCTTATTAATCTCATCTTTAGATACTTTTTTTTCCTTAATCTTTCTTTCAAGCTTTTCGAGTAACATAAAGATTTTTTTATCTGTACTTACACGAACATCGAAAGTAGGATGTTCATCACTTAGCTGCTTTTGAAGCTTCTTACGTAAAGGTTTTAATCCAAACCTTTCGTGGTGCTCCGGTGTAACTGCTATGTAGAGATCTAAATTTGAATTCACTGCTGTGCTTTTTATAATTTCATCCATAGCGAGAGCCCTTTTCTTGGCTCCTTGTGATATAGATTGATTAAAGGATTCCGTACTCGTCTTTGTTAATTTGGGACCTTTCTCTTTCTCCGTTCGTTTTGCTTCTTCTTTCACTTTTTTATCTAAGGGACTATTATCACATCCGGTAAAAGAGCTACATAGAAGGGCAAATAACGCGGTTATGAGGCCGAGTTTTCGCATGATTATCATTCCATTTCTATTGCAATATGTAATGTGATAGAAAAAGGATGACTGCATATCATCCTTTTTCTATTTCACAGCATGACGAATACGTTATTGCTGTGAGTATTGTGGTTCTTCTTGTTGGACTTCTTCAACGCGTGGATTTAAAGAATCGATAATCGTTTGCGTTTGCTCTGCAGCTGTTTGGAAAAGTTGCTTTGCTTGTTGGTTATCCGTATCAAGAGCGAATCCCTCTAAGCTCGCTTGTGCACTTTTTAATCCAGAAACAGTTTGCTTTAGTTTTGTAATTACAGTCATTGAATGAAGCCCCCTTTGGAATATCAATTCAAAGGTTATAATTTGTGAGTTGGGGTAAATTTATGATTGGAAAATTTAGGGGAGAGTGCCTGGTTAATATACTACTAACTAAGGTGTATAAAGGATTACGGGGATATTTTTATTGATTTAGATGGATTTTATTGCTATTATTATGGAAAGAAAATGAAGTGTTTTCTATAATCATGCGCCCATAGCTCAGTCGGATAGAGCGGTGGTTTCCGGTACCACGTCTGCCGGGGGTTCGAATCCCTCTGGGCGCGTCAAAAAGTCCTAACTTACGTATTGTAGGTTAGGACTTTTTTATTTCCCTCTTGTTATATCTAGTAATAAGATTTACTATTAGTACTTGATAATAACTTTTTCGGTTTATTATTTTCTTTCAATATTATTCAAATTTCAGTTGTAAGTTGTAAATCTCATTAATACATATAAATTAATAATATTTTGGAATGGGTGTCTGTCATAGGATTCTCCTTTTACCAAACTTATTGTACAATAGAAACAAGGGGGAGATTAGTTTGAAGGCAAGTCTTTTACAAGAACAAAGCTTACGTTTGGCAATGACACAAGAGTTAAGGCAAGCGATTACAATGCTCCAGTATAATGTACAAGAATTATCGGAGTTTTTGTATGAGCAATCGTTAGAGAATCCCCTTATTGAGTTAGGTGGTTTTGAGAGGGAGAAGAAAAAGAGCTCTAACAACAGTAAAAGTACCAGCAAACAAATCGAGAATCAGATGGAAATCTACAGTGTGGATTCTACAACGATTCAGCAACATTTATTAAATCAAATACAGTATTATAAAATAGATGAAGAAGAGCGAAAGGTAGCTTCTTTCATTATTATGAACATGGATGGAAATGGATATTTACAAGAAACGAACGAAGAGTTAGCAGATCTCCTTTCCGCACCGCTTCATGTAGTCGACCGCTCTGTAGAGCTTGTCCAATCACTCGAGCCAGCAGGGGTAGGGGCGCGTAATATTCAGGAATGTCTAACCTTACAATTGAAGCGCTTACAAAGACGGAATGGATTAGCGGAAGAGGTTATAGAGGATCACTTCGCTTATTTCGTGAAGAAAGATTGGCGAAAGCTCGTTCAAGTGTTGAAGTGTAGTAATGAAGAATTGCAATCGGCGGTGAACTGTATTACGTCATTACAGCCGAAACCAGGTCTTGCGTTTTCTTCTGATAAACCACTTTATATCGTGCCTGATATGGCGGTGAAAAAAGATGGTGATCGTCTCGTTTTACAAATGAACGAGAGAAATATGCCGAGAATTGAAATTCATTCTGAGTATAGTGCGCTTCTGAATAATAGTGAAAGTGAAGTAGCATCTTACGTATCAGAAAAGTATCAGCATGTGCAGTGGATTATGCGCAGCTTAAAACAGAGAAAACAAACGCTTCTGCAAGTGATGACCATTATTATGGAAAAACAACATGATTTCTTCTGGGAAGGTCCAGAACATTTAAAGCCACTTGCTTTAAAAGAGGTAGCGGAAGAGTTAAGTGTGCATGAATCTACAATTAGTCGTGCAACGCGAAATAAATATGTGCAAACACCACACGGTTTATTTGAGATGAAATCGTTCTTTAGTAATGCTGTTTCGACTACTGAAGATGAAGCAGTTTCTACAAAGCGTGTGAAACGATTTATCCAAACGCTTGTTGAGGCAGAGAATAAGAAAAAGCCACTTTCAGATCAAAAGATTTCAAAATTATTAGAAGAAGAGCATGAAATCGTTATTTCTCGAAGAACAGTGGCAAAGTATAGAGAACAAATGCACATTCCAGCGTCGTCATTGCGAAAAACGATCGGATAGGTGAAGAAAATGAAAGTTGTACTGTATACAAAAAAAGATTGTGGTCTTTGCGTGCAGGCGAAACAAGTTTTACAGGAAGTACAATGTGAATATTCTTTTCATATTGAGGAAATAGATATATATGAAGATAATGACCTTTTAGAAAAGTATCACCTAATGATTCCGGTTGTAGAAATAGGCGGAAAACAGGTGGAATATGGTAACATTCACAAAGGTGTCATAATAAACTATATAAAGAATGCAGTTAAGAGTTGAATAAGTTTCTATCTCCTGTTACAATAATACACGTAGCAGGGATTATTTTTTTAACCTATGTGGGACGCAAAATGTCACTACGGGACGAAAAGTGACCACAAGGAAAAATGAACCAATGTAGTGAGGAGAAAAGATATGCGCTCATGGATTCAGAACACAAAAAAATTATTACCTGATCTGCTACCTGTTATGCAAACGAGAATGCAAATTCTTCAATACATTAGGCTCATGCAGCCGATTGGAAGAAGAAATTTGTCAGCAAGTCTCGGTATGACAGAACGAGTATTGCGAAGTGAAGTTCAAGTTTTGAAAGAACAAAACTTAGTTCACGTCGCTTCTTCTGGAATGACTTTGACAGAAGAAGGAACAGCTTTAGTTCTTGCTTTGGAAGACTTTATGAAAGAAATTTCCGGGTTAAAGGTTTTAGAAAAGCAACTTAAGGAAACATTAGACTTGGATGAAGTTTTCGTTGTCCCTGGTGATAGTGATGAATCGCCTTGGGTCAAACTGGAGATGGGCCGTGCTTGTGTGACTTGTATAAAAGACCGTCTGACAGCGAATAATATCGTTGCTGTGGCTGGAGGAACTACGCTAGCTGCTGCTGCGGACATGATGCAGCTTGATTGCAAAGATTTACATATGCTATTTGTCCCAGCACGTGGTGGAATTGGAGAAGGTGTCGAATTAGAAGCCAATACCATTTGTGCCAAGATGGCGCAAAATACGATGAGTAATTATCGCTTATTGTATGTTCCAGACCATGTTAGTAGCGAAGCATATGCGTCTATTGTGACAGAGCCTTCCGTGAAAGAAGTTCTTGAGTTGATTCGATCTTCCAATATCGTCATTCATGGAATAGGTGATGCGTTAACAATGGCACGTCGCAGAAATACTTCAGAAGCAGATTGGTTAAAGATTCAAGCAAGCGAAGCAGTAGGCGAAGCTTTCGGTTACTACTTTAATGAACAAGGAAATGTTGTTCATAAAGTAAGAACAGTTGGTATGCAACTTGAGGATTTACAACATGTATCTCACGTTGTTGCAGTCGCTGGAGGTTCTTCAAAGGCAAAGGCAATACAAGCTGTAATTAAACAAGGGCACACTTCAATTCTAATTACAGATGAAGGTGCAGCAAAACAGTTAACAAAGGGTATTACCCTTTAATATAATCCCCCAAGGAGGAAATTCAAATGACTAAAATTGGTATTAATGGATTTGGACGTATCGGACGTAACGTATTCCGCGCAGCTCTTAACAACTCTGAGGTAGAAGTAGTAGCAATCAACGACTTAACAGATGCTAAAACATTAGCTCACCTTTTAAAATATGACACAGTTCACGGAACTTTAAATGCAGAAGTATCTGCTAACGAAAACAGCATCGTTGTTAACGGTAAAGAAATTAAAGTTATCGCTGAGCGTGACCCAGCTCAATTACCATGGAGCGACTACGGAGTAGAAGTAGTAGTAGAATCTACTGGCCGTTTCACTAAAAAATCAGACGCTGAAAAACACTTAGGTGGATCAGTTAAGAAAGTTATCATCTCAGCTCCAGCTTCTGACGAAGATATCACTGTAGTTATGGGTGTTAACCACGAGCAATACGATGCAGCTAACCACAACGTAGTATCTAACGCTTCTTGTACTACAAACTGTCTAGCTCCATTCGCTAAAGTATTAAACGAAAAATTCGGCGTAAAACGCGGAATGATGACAACAATTCACTCTTACACTAACGACCAACAAATCTTAGACTTACCACACAAAGATTTACGTCGTGCTCGTGCAGCAGCTGAAAACATGATCCCAACTTCTACTGGTGCAGCTAAAGCTGTAGCATTAGTATTACCAGAACTTAAAGGTAAATTAAACGGTGGCGCTGTACGTGTTCCAACTGCTAACGTTTCTCTTGTTGACTTAGTTGTTGAACTTGACAAAGAAGTAACAGTTGAAGATGTAAACGCAGCATTCAAAGCAGCAGCTGAAGGCGAATTAAAAGGTATCCTTGGATACAGCGAAGAGCCATTAGTATCTATCGACTATAACGGATGTACTGCTTCTTCTACAATCGATGCATTATCTACAATGGTAATGGAAGGTAACATGGTTAAAGTACTTTCTTGGTACGATAACGAAACTGGTTACTCTAACCGCGTAGTAGACCTAGCTGCATACATGACTTCTAAAGGTCTTTAATTCTTAATTATATAAGTAATCAATGACAAAACGAGGGAGAGGGTTTGTTCCCTCTCTCTCTTCTTTCGTTTTAAAAGCAAATGTGTTAAGCTTTTGAGTGGGTTTTGTCAATCCTAACTAGTAGTCGGAGGGAAATCCAATGAACAAAAAATCAATTCGTGACGTAGATTTAAAAGGTAAGCGTGTATTTTGCCGCGTTGATTTCAACGTACCTATGAAAGAAGGCAAAATTACAGATGAAACTCGTATCCGTGCAGCTCTTCCTACAATTCAATATTTAGTAGAGCAAGGTGCGAAAGTTATTTTAGCAAGTCATTTAGGCCGTCCAAAAGGTCAAGCAGTAGAAGAATTACGTCTTACTCCAGTAGCAGCACGTTTAGGCGAGCTTCTTGGTAAAGATGTTAAAAAAGCAGACGAAGCATTCGGACCAGTTGCACAAGAAATGGTTGCAGCAATGAACGAAGGCGACGTATTAGTTCTTGAAAACGTACGTTTCTATGCGGGCGAAGAAAAGAACGATGCAGAACTTGCGAAAGAATTTGCAGCTCTTGCTGACATCTTCGTAAACGATGCATTCGGTGCAGCTCACCGTGCTCACGCTTCTACAGCAGGAATCGCAGACTACCTACCAGCAGTATCTGGTCTATTAATGGAAAAAGAGTTAGATGTATTAGGTAAAGCACTTTCTAACCCAGAACGTCCATTCACAGCTATCATCGGTGGTGCGAAAGTAAAAGATAAAATTGGTGTAATTCGTCATCTATTAGACAAAGTAGATAACTTAATCATCGGTGGCGGACTTGCTTACACATTCGTTAAAGCTTTAGGTCATGAAATTGGTCTATCTCTATGTGAAGACGACAAGATCGAACTAGCTAAAGAATTTATGCAACTTGCAAAAGAAAAAGGCGTAAACTTCTACATGCCAGTTGATGTTGTAATCACAGAGGAATTCTCTGAAACTGCAACAACTCAAATCGTAGGTATCGACTCTATCCCTTCTAACTGGGAAGGCGTGGACATCGGTCCTAAAACACGTGAAATTTATGCAGATGTAATTAAAAATTCTAAGCTTGTTGTATGGAATGGACCAATGGGTGTATTCGAAATGACTCCATTCGCAGAAGGTACAAAAGCAGTAGGACAAGCATTAGCAGATGCAGAAGATACATACTCTGTTATCGGCGGTGGTGACTCTGCAGCAGCTGTTGAAAAATTCGGTATGGCTGATAAAATGAGCCACATTTCTACTGGCGGCGGTGCGTCATTAGAATTCATGGAAGGTAAAGAGCTTCCAGGTGTAGTTTGTCTTAACGACAAATAAGTAGCAGCCAAAGAAAAAGGACGGTGCAAAGCATGCGTAAACCAATTATCGCAGGTAACTGGAAAATGAATAAAACTCTATCTGAAGCAGTTAGCTTCGTAGAGGAAGTTAAAGGTCAAATCCCAGCAGCTACAGCTGTTGATGCAGTAGTTTGCTCTCCAGCTCTATTCTTAGAGCGTTTAGTAGCAGCGACTGAAGGAACTGATTTACAAGTAGGTGCACAAAACATGCACTTCGAAAAAAATGGTGCATTCACTGGCGAAATTAGCCCAGTAGCACTTAGCGACTTAAAAGTAGGCTACGTAGTACTTGGCCACTCTGAGCGTCGTGAAATGTTTGCTGAAACAGACGAGTCAGTAAACAAAAAGACTCTTGCTGCATTTGAACATGGTTTAACACCAATCGTATGTTGTGGTGAGACTTTAGAAGAGCGCGAAAGCGGAAAAACATTTGATCTAGTAGCAGGTCAAGTGACAAAAGCACTTGCAGGTTTAACAGAAGAGCAAGTTAAAGCAACTGTTATCGCTTATGAGCCAATCTGGGCTATCGGTACAGGTAAATCTTCTTCTTCTGCAGATGCAAACGAAGTATGTGCGCACATCCGTAAAGTTGTTGCAGAAGCTGTTTCTCCAGAAGCTGCAGAAGCTGTTCGTATTCAATACGGCGGTAGCGTAAAACCAGAAAACATTAAAGAGTATATGGCACAATCTGACATCGACGGCGCTTTAGTTGGCGGTGCTAGCTTAGAGCCTGCTTCGTTCTTAGGTCTTCTGGGGGCGGTAAAATGAGAAAGCCAACAGCTTTAATCATTCTTGATGGTTTCGGACTACGTGAAGAAACTCATGGGAATGCTGTAGCACAAGCTAAGAAACCTAATTTTGATGGTTACTGGAACAAATTCCCTCACACAACGCTTACAGCTTGTGGTGAGGAAGTGGGTCTTCCAGAAGGTCAAATGGGTAACTCTGAGGTTGGTCACTTAAATATCGGTGCTGGCCGCATTGTATATCAAAGCTTAACACGCGTAAACGTTGCAATTCGTGAAGGTGAGTTCGATCAGAACGAAACGTTCCAAAATGCAATTAAAAGCGTAAAAGAAAAAGGTACTGCTCTTCATTTATTCGGTTTACTTTCTGACGGTGGTGTGCACAGTCACATGAACCATATGTTTGCTCTTCTTCGCTTAGCAGCAAAAGAAGGTGTGGAGAAAGTTTATATCCATGCATTCTTAGATGGCCGCGATGTTGGACCACAAACAGCAAAAGGTTATATCGATGCAACAAATGAAGTAATTAAAGAAACAGGAGTAGGACAATTCGCGACTATCTCTGGTCGTTATTACTCTATGGACCGTGACAAGCGTTGGGATCGCGTAGAAAAATGTTACAGTGCTATGGTGAATGGTGAAGGCCCTACTTATAAATCAGCAGAAGAGTGTGTAGAAGACTCTTATGCAAATGGTATCTACGATGAATTCGTATTGCCGTCTGTAATTGTTAACGAAGATAACACGCCAGTTGCAACAATCAATGATGATGATGCAGTTATCTTCTATAACTTCCGTCCAGACCGTGCAATTCAAATTGCTCGTGTATTTACAAACGAAGACTTCCGTGAGTTCGATCGTGGTGAAAAAGTACCTCACATTCCTGAATTCGTTTGTATGACACATTTCAGTGAAACTGTAAATGGTTACGTGGCATTTAAGCCAATGAACCTTGATAACACATTAGGTGAAGTTGTTGCGCAAGCGGGATTAAAGCAACTTCGCATCGCGGAAACTGAAAAGTATCCGCACGTTACATTCTTCTTTAGCGGTGGTCGTGAGGCTGAATTCCCAGGAGAAGAGCGTATCTTAATTAACTCACCGAAGGTTGCAACATATGACTTGAAACCTGAAATGAGCATTTACGAAGTAACGGACGCTTTAGTAAATGAAATCGAAAATGATAAACATGATGTTATCATTCTTAACTTTGCGAACTGTGATATGGTTGGCCATTCTGGGATGATGGAACCAACAATTAAAGCAGTAGAAGCAACTGACGAATGTTTAGGAAAAGTTGTAGAAGCGATTCTTGCAAAAGATGGTGTAGCACTTATTACTGCTGACCATGGTAATGCTGATCAGGAGTTAACTGCTGATGGCGAGCCAATGACAGCTCATACAACTAACCCGGTTCCTTTCATCGTTACAAAAAATGACGTAGAGCTTCGTGAAGGTGGTATTTTAGGAGATATCGCCCCAACAATGCTTACACTTTTAAATGTGGAACAACCGAAAGAAATGACAGGTAAAACAATTATTAAATAATTTGCTTATATAAAAAGGAGAGAATTTATTATGTCAACAATTATTGATGTTTATGCTCGCGAAGTCCTTGACTCTCGTGGTAACCCAACTGTAGAAGTAGAAGTTTACACAGAAAGCGGCGCTTTCGGACGCGCTATCGTACCAAGTGGTGCATCTACTGGTGAGCACGAAGCAGTAGAATTACGTGACGGTGACAAATCTCGTTACCTTGGTAAAGGTGTTCTAAATGCAGTAAACAACGTTAACGAAGCAATCGCTCCAGAAATCGTTGGTTTCGATGTAACTGACCAAGCTGGTATCGACCGTGCTATGATCGAATTAGATGGCACTCCAAACAAAGGTAAACTAGGCGCTAACGCTATCCTTGGTGTATCTATGGCAGTAGCTCACGCAGCAGCTGACTTCGTAGGTCTTCCATTATACCGTTACCTTGGTGGATTCAATGCAAAACAATTACCAACTCCAATGATGAACATCATCAACGGTGGTTCTCACGCTGATAACAACGTAGACTTCCAAGAGTTCATGATCTTACCAGTTGGTGCTCCAACATTCAAAGAATCAATCCGTATGGGTGCTGAAGTATTCCATGCACTTAAAGCTGTATTACATGACAAAGGTCTTAATACTGCAGTAGGTGACGAAGGTGGATTCGCTCCAAACCTTGGTTCTAACCGTGAAGCATTAGAAGTAATCATCGAAGCTATCGAAAAAGCTGGTTACAAAGCTGGCGAGAACGTATTCTTAGGAATGGACGTTGCTTCTTCTGAGTTCTACAACAAAGAAACTGGTAAATATGACCTTGCAGGCGAAGGCCGTACTGGCTTAACTTCTGCAGAAATGGTTGATTTCTACGAAGAGCTTTGCAAAGACTTCCCAATCATCTCTATTGAAGATGGTTTAGACGAAAACGACTGGGATGGTCACAAATTATTAACTGAGCGTATCGGTGATAAAGTACAATTAGTTGGTGACGACTTATTCGTAACTAACACGCAAAAACTTGCTGAAGGTATCGAAAAAGGTATCTCTAACTCAATCTTAATTAAAGTTAACCAAATCGGTACTTTAACTGAGACTTTCGAAGCTATCGAAATGGCTAAACGTGCTGGTTACACAGCAGTTGTATCTCACCGTTCTGGTGAAACTGAAGATGCTACAATCGCTGACATCGCAGTTGCAACTAACGCTGGCCAAATCAAAACTGGTTCTATGAGCCGTACTGACCGTATTGCTAAGTACAACCAATTATTACGCATCGAAGACGAACTAGGCGAAATCGCTGTTTACGATGGTATCAAATCTTTCTACAACATCAAACGATAATTGTAGAAAATAACGACAGACCGTGAGAAATCACGGTCTGTTTTTTTATGTTAAAATTGCTCACCCGTCATAAGTGACATGAAATGTTTAAAGAAACGGTTATAATCAAAATCAATTGCGATTTGATGACTCGGCCAATTAGTAAATGGTTTAGATTCTCCTAAAGAGCGAAATTCTCCAATGCTTGCTCCTTGTGCATAGGATTCCGTCATGACAGCGATAGGTGATTTATGATACGTAAACATAGAGTTATCAAGTAAAGCGAGTATTGGTATTGTGTCATGAAAGGGGCTTCCTTTTAAATCTGGTAGGGCATTTTTATAATATCCATAGTAATAATGATCGAATAACGGTTTGACAAGTGGGGCTTTTCCTTTTGCTTCAATGTATTCAGCCATTTCTGGTGTAATGACAGAATATTGAGTGACGTTTAACGGGTATATATACATGTTAGCTGTGGATTGAAGGACTATATTAGCAGCAGTAGGATCGCCATAAAAGTTTGCTTCGGAAATAGGTGTAACATTACCAGGGTGTAAAAAGGCACCGCCCATTACATAGTAAGATTTAATTTGCTTCATTAGCTGTTTACATAGGATGAATAAAATTGCGAGGGAGGTAAGTCTTCCTAAACTTACAATGATTAATTCATCTTTATATTGCTCAATAAGAGGGATAACTTCAAAAAAATTCTCCATTTCTCCGTTAGTGACATTCTCCTTTGGAATAATTGGCCCGAGTCCTTGTTTCCCGTGTACTTCCGTAAAGAAAGCAGGAGGGGCGCCAGTAAGTGGGCGTTCTGATCCACCAAATATCTTGATATTTCTATCCTTTGCTTCGCTCTTAAGAAAATGAGCGTTTTGTACGGCCATTTCTTTTGGAACATTGCCGTAATCAGCAACAATGCCGACGATTTCTATTTCATCGATAAAGAATGCTAAGAGGAGAGCCATCGTATCATCAATCCCAGGATCACAAAAAATAAGAACTTTTTTGGGCATATGTTCACCACCTATCTTGTTTATCCCGTAAAAGTCCGATTGTGGGGATGAAGAAAACCACCACTAATGAAAGTTTCACTTTATATATATGTAAGCTTAAGGATAAAAAGATTATTTTATTGAAATAACAACGTTATAAATTCAGAAAATAAAAACTTTTTGTATTAGGTCAAGGTTTTTGACTTAATTTCTATGCGAAAATCCAGTCATATCAAGGTTGTAAGCGTCTAACATAAGCTGTTTTTGCTGTCAAGTTGATAAATTGCAGCTTTTTACAATTTATACTATGATAAAGATATTAAGAGAAGATCGTATAAACATGAGGGATGATGAACATGAAATTTACAAAGATTCTTGTCCAAATTGCTGCTCTTTACGTCTTTTATATGGTTGGAACTTGGGTACAAGAAGTGTTAAATATTCCGATTCCAGGAAGTTTGATTGGAATGTTTCTCTTACTTGTTTTACTTAGCCTAAAAGTCCTTCCAGTGAAATGGTTCGATTTAGGAGCAGAAACACTCGTTGCTATTATGCCGTTTTTATTAATTCCGCCAACGCTTGGCCTAATGAATTACGGTGCTTTTTTTATGAGTAAAGGAATTTCTCTTTTCATTACAATTGTAGCGAGTACATTTTTAATTATTATTGTCGCAGGACATACAGGACAATATCTTGCGAATAGAAAGGAAAGAGAGTCGCGATGAGCCAAATATTAATCGGAATCGGTTGGGTTCTTTTTACGGTGCTATTATACCAATTATCTAAAAAAATCTATAAATTATTTCCAACACCATTCACCATTCCAATGCTTGTAGCAACAGGATTAATGGCTTTCTTATTTATCATGCTTGATATACCATATCAACATTATATGGAAAGCGGTGGTGGCTGGATTGCAAAACTGCTCGGACCCGGTGTTGTAGCATTTGCAATTCCTCTTTATAAACAACGTCACGTTCTGCAAAAATATGTTGTACCGATTGCTGGTGGCGTATTAGTAGGGACAACAGTTGCAATCGCAAGTGATTTTGCCATTGCATCACTTATGGGAACAGATAAAAGCTTAATTTTATCTTCTTTACCAAAATCGGTGACAATGCCAGTTGCGATGAGTGTTTCAGAGCAAGTTGGTGGTGTACCGTCATTAACAGCAGCTTTCGTTGTTATCGCAGGTATTACTGGAACGATTACCGGCCCACTTTTATTAAAATGGAGCCGCGTTACAAACTCAGTTGGTAAAGGTATCGGATTTGGATGTGCTTCTCATATTATGGGTGTAATGAGAGCGATGAAAAATAATGAACATGAAGGTGTTATTGGATCGGTAACAATGACATTAACAGCAATTTTGACATGTTTGCTCGGGCCGTTATTTGCAATGATGTTTATGTAATAGAAGAAAAGCGAGAGCGACTCTATAGCTCTCGCTTTTCTATAGAATTTATGCTACAGTTAAAATAACTGAATCTTTGTAGGAGGTACGCCAAGTGCATACGTTATTATCCGTTTTACTTATTATTGTATCGATTTTAATGATTGTTATGGTACTTATGCAGTCTAGTAATAGCTCAGGCCTTTCAGGTGCAATTTCAGGCGGTGCAGAGCAATTATTTGGTAAGCAAAAAGCACGTGGAATTGAAGCGGTATTAAACCGTATTACAATTGTTTTAGCTGTTCTATTCTTCGTATTAACAATTGCTGTTACGTACTTAAATTTATAGAATTGAAAGAAGAAGCGTTAGTAAGATGTACTAATGGTTCTTCTTTTTTATTTTGCCATTTGAAAGATGTTTCTAATTAGATTATAGAAATATAAATATGGTACACTAGATATAGAAAGAATACGACTAGATTACAGAAGAGAAAGAGGAGAAGTACATGATGAAATTAGCATCTCCGAAACCATTTACATTTGAGGGTGGAGACCGCGCTGTTTTATTACTACATGGTTTCACAGGAAACTCAGCTGATGTACGTATGTTAGGGCGTTTCTTAGAGAAGAAAGGCTACACTTGTCATGCGCCAATTTTTAAAGGGCACGGTGTACCACCAGAAGAGCTTGTTCATACAGGTCCTGAAGATTGGTGGCAAGACGTAATGGAAGCATATCAGCTTTTAAAAGATAAAGGCTTTGAGAAAATTGCTGTTGCTGGATTATCACTTGGCGGCGTATTTTCTTTGAAATTAGGTTATACAGTACCGGTTTTAGGTGTAGTACCAATGTGTGCACCAATGTATATTAAGAGTGAAGAAACGATGTACCAAGGTATATTAGCATACGCCCGCGAATATAAAAAGCGTGAGCAAAAATCACCAGAGCAAATCGAACAAGAAATGTTGGAATTCCAACAGACACCGATGAATACATTAAAAGCATTACAACAATTAATTGCTGACGTACGTAACAATGTGGATATGATTTATGCACCAACATTTGTTGTACAAGCACGTCATGATGAAATGATTAATACAGATAGTGCTAACATTATTTATAACGGTGTAGAATCTACGTTAAAAGATATTAAATGGTATGAAGACTCTACGCATGTCATTACACTGGATAAGCAACGTGACGAGCTACATGAGGATGTATATAACTTCTTGGAGCAACTAGATTGGTAAGATCTAGTTGCCTCTTTTTTTCATAAGGGAATTTTTTATGAAAGCTGTAAAAAAATCATTGGGAGATGATTGAAGTTTCGCTTTATACATCACCCATCTTTCGGATACACTAAATAATATAAGGGTTTAAAGGAGGTATTTTTGCTTGGAAGAAATCATACAAGAACATATTGATAAGTTGTTATTATTTATGAGAGAAGAAGCGTATAAACCGCTAACGATACAAGAGTTAGAAGAGGCATTTGGAATTGAAGGTTCTGAGGGCTTTAAAGATTTTGTAAAGGCACTTGTAACGATGGAAGAGAAGGGACTTGTTATTCGCACACGTAGTAACCGTTACGGTCTTCCTGAAAAGATGAATTTAGTACGTGGTAAGTTAATTGGACATGCACGTGGCTTTGCATTCGTTGTACCAGACGAAAAGAAAACGGGAGATGATGATCTTTTCATCCCGCCTACAGAGTTAAACGGTGCACTTCATGGCGATACTGTATTAGCACGCCTTAGTTCCCAATCGAGCGGTTCGCGTCAAGAAGGTTCAATTGTACGCATTTTAGAGCGCGGCACGAAAGAACTAGTTGGTACATATACAGAATCGAAAAACTTTGGATTTGTTATACCTGACAATAAGCGCTGGACGAGTGATATCTTTATCTTGAAAAGTGCATCAATGGGTGCTGTAGAAGGTCATAAAGTAGTTGTGAAAATTACGAGCTATCCAGAGAATCGTTTAAGCGCAGAAGGTGAAGTTATTCAAATTCTAGGTCATAAAAATGATCCAGGAGTAGATATTTTATCTGTCATTCATAAACATCATTTACCTTTAGCATTTCCTGAAGAAGTGATGGAGCATGCAAACAGTGTACCAGAAACGATTTCAGAAGAAGATTTAAAAGATCGCCGTGACCTGCGTGACCAAATGATTGTAACAATTGACGGTGCAGATGCGAAAGATTTAGATGACGCTGTTACAGTAACGAAGCTCGAGAACGGTAACTACAAGCTTGGCGTTCATATTGCGGATGTAAGTCATTACGTTCAAGAAGGTTCTCCAATTGATGTAGAAGCAGCGGAAAGAGCAACGAGTGTATATCTTGTTGACCGTGTAATTCCGATGATTCCGCATCGTCTATCTAACGGTATTTGTTCGTTAAACCCGAAAGTAGACCGTCTGACGTTATCTTGTGAAATGGAAATCAACAACTTAGGTGATGTTGTAAAGCATGAGATTTTCCAAAGTGTGATTAAAACGACAGAGCGTATGACGTATGCTGACGTAAGAAGCATTTTAGAAGATGAGGACGAAGAGTTAATCAAACGCTATGAGCCGCTAGTACCGATGTTTAAAGAGATGGGTCAATTGGCACAGATTTTACGTGAAAAACGTATGCGCCGTGGTGCAATTGACTTTGACTTTAAAGAAGCGAAAGTATTAGTAGACGAAGAAGGTAAACCGACAGATGTTGTCATGCGTGATCGTTCTGTATCAGAGAAGTTAATTGAAGAATTTATGCTTGTTGCGAACGAAACAGTAGCAGAGCATTTCCACTGGATGAACGTACCATTCATGTACCGTGTCCATGAGGATCCGAAAGAAGATAAGCTGGAACGTTTCTTCGAGTTTGTAACAAACTTCGGATATGCAGTAAAAGGACGTGCGAATGAAATACATCCTCGTGCGCTGCAACAAATTCTTGAAATGGTTCAAGGACAGCCTGAAGAAGTAGTTATTTCAACAGTAATGCTTCGTTCAATGAAGCAAGCGCGTTACGATGCGGATAGCTTAGGGCATTTCGGTTTATCAACTGAGTTCTACACACATTTCACATCACCAATTCGTCGTTACCCAGATACAATCGTTCATAGATTAATTCGTGAATACATCATTAACGGTAAAGTCGACAATGAAACACAAGCGAAATGGCGTGAAAACTTACCTGAAATTGCAGAGCATTCTTCTAATATGGAACGCCGTGCTGTTGAAGCAGAACGTGAAACAGATGAAATGAAAAAAGCAGAGTATATGGTTGATAAGATCGGCGAAGAGTATGACGGTATGATTAGCTCTGTAACAAACTTCGGTTTATTCGTAGAGCTTCCAAATACAATTGAAGGTCTTGTACATGTTAGCTACTTAACGGATGATTACTACCGTTATGACGAGAAACATTTCGCAATGATCGGAGAACGTACAGGTAACGTATTCCGCATCGGAGACGAAATTACAATTCGTGTTATTAACGTAAACAAAGACGAGCGTGCAATCGACTTTGAAATCGTTGGCATGAAAGGTACGCCTCGTCGTAAGTTCAAAGATCGCCCAGTCGTTATCGAACAGCCAAGAACAGGCAGAAAGAAACGCGGTGGACGTAGCGAGCGCAGTAATGAGCGCGGCGGAGAACGTGGTACAGGTAGAAAAGTCGACCGTGGTGGCAAAGGAAAAGGAAGAGGATCAGCTTCTGCTTCCACTTCCACGTCCGCTAGTCAGCCAGGGAAACAAGATGGTAACGGTAAGAAGAAAAAAGCATTCTTCGAAAATGTACCAGGATTCAAGAAGAAAAAGAAAAAGCGTAAGTAAGAAAAGGAGGGCTTCGCTTTGATGAAAAGCGGGGCTTTTTCTTTTTTATTGGTGGCTTGAGAGCGAGCCGCTTTCGCTTTTAATGAAGTCCAGCTACAGTGGCTAGAATGTTCGGCGGCTTCGCTTCTTCCCAAGAGGCAAAAAGCGCCTCAAGGTCAGAAGCTCCATCCACCTCACATTCTGAGCGAGCCGCTTTCGCTTTTTATTAACATTTGTTACAATAGTAAAAATAGAGGAGGGACGTTATATGCCAAAGGGTACAGGTAAGGTTATTGCACAAAATAAAAAAGCATTTCATGATTATTTCATCGAAGAAACATACGAGGCAGGGCTTGTCCTTCAAGGAACTGAAATTAAGTCGATTCGCGCTGGACGCGTGAACTTGAAAGATGCGTTTGCACGTGTACATAATGGTGAAGTATGGGTACATAATATGCATATTAGTACATATGAGCAAGGGAATCGTTTCAACCATGATCCGCTTCGCACGAGAAAGTTACTTCTTCATAAAAAAGAAATTGAGAAGTTAACGGGTGCTTCAAAAGAAACAGGCTATGCATTAGTTCCAGTTAGAATTTATTTGAAAAATGGATTCGCGAAAATGGCACTTGGTTTAGCAAAAGGTAAAAAGCAATATGATAAGCGTAACGATTTAAAAGAGAAAGAAGCAAAACGTGAAATTGCACGCGCGTTCCGTGATCGTCAAAAGATGTAATACAGATATTTACATTTGTAAAACGACGCGCGTATGTTATAATAACTTATGTAAGATTGTTGCACATTGAAAAACAGCTCTTAGTAGCTATCACGATATTTCTTCGTATGCTCCATTTTTATCATGGGGACGTTACGGATTCGACAGGGATAGTTCGAGCTTAGGTTGCGAGTCGAGGGGATCGGCCTCGTTAAAACGTCAAAGCCTATAATTGGCAAACAAAACAATCTTTCTTTAGCTGCTTAATTGCACTAAAGGTTCCTCCCTCCATCGTCCATGTGGTAGGGTAAGGGACTCAAACTAAGTGGACTACGCCGGAGTTCGCCGTCTGAGGGCGAAGGAAGAGAACAATCAGACTAGCAACTTGGAAGCCTGTCGATAGGCCGAAGAGTTCGCGAAATGCTAATATATCGACTACACTCGTAGAAGCTTAAGTGCCGATATTTTTGGACGTGGGTTCGACTCCCACCGTCTCCACCAATACATAACTGTTTGGTGGTTTTTTATTTTGTATGATATGAACCATAACTTTGCCAGATTGGCGAGGTTATGGTTCTTTTTGTTTGTGGCAAACTTATGGTTCCGAAAATAAAATGTAACAAGAAGCGTAGAATAGCCATTTTACGCTTCTTGTTACACTTTAAGGACCACATTACAATCAAGATAGGAAAAGCAAATACCCCAAAACTAATAAATAATCTCTTTGGTTCGATGGGCATGTGGGGGATCCCTACTAGGCGAATTTTAACCTAAAAAATTCGAATTTCTGTACATTAAGTAAAGTGAATTTTTATTCGCGTGATTCTTATTATCTGAAATTAATAAAGCATGTTATACTCTCTTCTTTAAGAACGTCTCCATAATATCCTTTTTGAATCTTTCATAATCAAACTGAAAAGCTACATTATGCATTTTATAGCCTGGATTAGCAACAAAGCGAAAATCTGCAATGCTTTGACCAAATCCTTCTCCTTGATCAGGAATTATTTTAATGGGTACTCTTGAAAGGCTAACAGCCTCTTGATTTAGCAAATACCACACTGTTACAAAATCATGCATAGGACTTCCACTTATACCAGGATTAGACTTGGAGTAGAAATTATAATAATAGTCTAGCATGGGCTTGATGATGAGTCCTGCAAGATCTTGTGTATTCCGATGAAATGTATCAATTTGCTGGACCATTTCAGGTGTAACAATCGCATGTTGAGTCACATTTAAAGGAATAATTGTCAAGTTCTTCGCATGCTGCAGAATTAAATTTGCTGCATAAGGGTCTGCGTAAAAGTTAGCTTCAGCCACAGCAGTTACGTTACCTGGATAGAAAAAAGCTCCCCCCATGCAAATGCATTCTCTTACGTTTCGCATTGTTTCTAAATTCAATACAAAAGTCGTGGCTAGCGAAGAAAGTCTTCCTAAATTGATAATTGTAAGATCTTCTAAATTTGATTCTATAATTTGATAAATATCATTTAAGGGGTAAATTGGATATGGAATTTCAGGGGGAATAATAGGACCTAATCCGACTTTTCCGTGTACCTCAGGGAAATACTGAATCAATATACCTGTCAACGGCACAGAAGCACCAAGGAATACAGGTATCTCTTCTCTTCCCGCAATGTACTTCAAATAGTTAATATTTCTTATTACATTTTCTCTTGATACATTTCCATAATCGGCTACAATTCCTACAAGTTGAATGTCTTTACGAAAAAAGGTGTACAGTATAGCAAACGCATCATCAATTCCCAAATCTGTAAACAGGAGAACCTTTTTTGGCATATCTCTCCCTCCAAAATTTATAGAATCCTATGTTCACTAATGAGTAGGCTAAACTTGTGTGTATATATTTTATGTATTCTTAAAGAGTGAATTCTATTCACTTGACGTGGCTTCGCTCATCTAATTTTAATATTATGTTTAAGCGTAAAATACATAAGGTGCATTAGAAATATGAAAAGATCCATTGTTATTGAGGAGTTTACACCGGATTGGGCAATATCATTAGGGCTCATCATATCAAAAAAAGAAAATGGTACGTTTAGATACAAAATAATCGATTTCTTGTATGTTAAGGAACTGGTTATTTGTTTTTCTATTTTTTAGGGAGTTTTTCTGGTAATGGTGTATACAAATAATAAAGTTGTTTAATTTACAATAAAGACGTTTAAAACAAAGTGTTTTTAATTGTGTGATTCGTGTTAACCCATATAGATCAAGAGAGAAACTTTATTGTAAATAGATAAAATAAAAGCAAGACTAATACTTAAAATTATACGTATCTCGGCTGTACTCTCATAAATAACTGTAGAAGATAAAAATCTCGTTATGGGGATGGGGCGGTATCCCTGAAACAAAAAATGAAGAAATAGTTATTGATGATAATCAGGTAGATACTATAGCTGCACCTTAATGATTAAATAATATTTATTTAAATCTTCATATCTTTTGTATTCGTCTCCATATCTATTGTAAGATTATATAGAGTTCCCCTAATAAGCTGTTATAATGGCTTTTTTTAGGAGTTTAATATTTATAAATCTTACATTATTTTTTTTGAGATAATTTTTTATCTAACTAAGTTATATTGAAGTAGAGGTGAACCATCGGTGAGGCAGGTGTTAGTAATTAAAAATGAACGGTCTTTAGCAAAGAAAATCGTAAGCGGTCTAAAGAAAGAAGGCCATTTCATTTTAAAACTTCACAATGAAAACGAAGGTTTAAATATAATATATGAACAAGATTGGGATATTATCATATTGGATTGGGATTCATTAAGTATATCCGGACCAGAAATTTGCAGACAAATACGACTTGTTAAAACGACACCGATCATTATTGTGACAGACAATATTTCTAGCAAGGATTGTATAGCAGGGCTACAAGCAGGAGCAGATGATTATATTAGAAAACCATTTGTGAAAGAAGAATTAGTAGCGAGGGTTCAAGCTATTTTAAGGAGAACTGACTATAATCAGCAAAATGAGATAAACTTTTTTCAATTTAAAGATCTCTTTGTTGATGCATCTAGCAATATTGTAAAAAAAGGTGGTAAAAATCTCTCGCTTACGAAGCGTGAGTACGATTTACTTGTATTTTTAATCAAGAATAAAAATACAATATTGAGCCGTGAAATGCTTTTGAATCAGGTTTGGGGATATAACGTAGTAGTAAATCCAAATGTAGTAGACTTATATATTGGGTATGTAAGAAAAAAGTTAAAGTGCGAGAAGAAAGACCGATATATTCAAACGATACATGGCAGAGGCTATTCAATGGTTGAATGATAAAAATAAGATAATAAAATAGTTTCTGTGAAATATTAAAAGACGGAAACTATAAAAAGAAGATTGCTATCAGATAGTGGAATATGTAATGGGCCCTTTTTTGCAGTAGAAATCATGGTATATAAGGTGCTAATCTATCAGTTAGTACGTGTGGGGGATGGATCTGGTGGAGACTGTATCTAATTTGTTTTTAATTTTGTTAACTCACACCATTCACAAGATTTTCACAGAATTAATGACTATACTTATTTACAGGATGTTCAAATGAAAATGATTATCAATAGCAATTTAGATACATGAAAGTTACTATCTAATTCAATCTATGGACGTCATCATTTTCGAACTAAATTACATAATAAGGAGTATACGTATGAAAAAAACTATGCTTTTAAAATTAGTAAGTATTCTAGCAATTTTCACTTTAATGTTAGTAGCTTGCTCAGATTCAGGTAAGGAAACTTCGAAAGCTAATAAAGGTGATAGTAGTGATAAGCCAAAAACGGTTGAAATCACTGATGCTCATGGAACTGTTAAAGTCCCTGCAAATCCAAAGAATGTAGTTGCTTTAGATAATAGAACTTTTGAAACTTTAGCTGATTGGGGAATTAAATTAGCGGCTGCTCCAAAGGATATCATGCCTGCAGATTCAGCATATAAAAAGGATGATTCAGTTAAAAATATCGGGAATCACCGCGAACCAAATCTTGAAATCATTGCAGCGGCAAACCCTGAACTTGTAATCGTTGGTCAAAGATTTGCTGATCATTACGAAGAAATCAAAAAATTAGTGCCAAAAGCAGCTGTTATTGATCTTAATTTTGATGTTTCTGAGAAATCTACTACGCCTGGAAAAAATTTAGTAGATGGACTTAAAAATTCTACAACTACTCTAGGAAAAATCTTTGATAAAGATAAAGAAGCTAAACAATTAGTAGCTGATTTTGATAAATCTATTGAAAAAGCAAAATCTGCTTATAACGGAAAAGATAAAGTTATGAGTGTTATCGTTACTGGTGGGAATATTGGTTTTGCTGCTCCACATTCTGGTCGTGTTTGGGGACCGATGTATGAAATTTTCGGTTGGACTCCAGCATTAGAAGTGTCTAATTCTACTGCAGGTCATAAAGGTGATGACGTTTCTGTTGAAGCTATCGCACAAACAAATCCTGATTGGCTGTTCGTATTAGATCGTGATGCTGCAACATCTGATGCAGCTAAGTCAACACCTGCTAAGGATGTTATTTCTAAATCACCAGCTCTTCAAAACACAACTGCTGTTTCTAAAAAACAAGTTGTTTATGCACCGGAAGATACTTACACAAATGAATCAATTCAGACTTATGTAGAGTTATTTGGAAATCTTGCAAAAACTTTAGCTAAGTAGTGTAAAGGAGTACGAAACAGTGTCAAAAAATATGATTTCTAGGGTTGAGAATATTTCTCAACCCCAGTTTTATAATCACAATAAAATATGGACAAAACCTTTTATAATAGCGGTTATAGTTGTTATAATTTTAGGGATTATATCACTGTTTACTGGAGTTTATGATATACGTGGACAAGAGGACGGAATGGAGATGTTTTTCATCACTCGTGTTCCGAGAACAGTTGCATTAATGCTTACTGGAGCTGCGATGGCGATGGCAGGACTCGTAATGCAACTCATTACACAGAATCGTTTTGTTGAACCTACTACAACGGGTACTATTGAATGGTCAGGCTTAGGCCTGCTTTTTGTGTATTTACTATTTCCTGCCCCGACTTTAGTTCAAAGAATGACTGGTGCAATCATTTTTTCTTTTATAGGAACTATGATTTTCTTTCTATTTTTAAGAAGAGTTAAGCTTCGTTCGTCTTTAATTGTCCCGATTATTGGATTGATGCTTGGAGCAGTTATTTCTGCAGTGTCTACTTTTTTGGGACTTCTTTTTCAAATGACACAAAGTATTGAAACTTGGTTCGTAGGTTCATTTGCTAACATTCAGGTGGGAAGGTATGAATATTTATGGCTGATTGTTATCATTACTTTGCTTATTTTTATGTATGCGAATAGATTGACTTTAGCTGGACTAGGAGAAGATGTCGCAACAAGCCTTGGCGTTAATTACAATAGAATTGTTCTTTTTGGGACTGCTCTTATCTCTGTTGCAGTTGGAATTGTTGCAGCTGTTATTGGACACTTACCTTTCTTAGGATTAATTGTGCCAAACATTGTTTCCATGTTTAGAGGCGATGATCTTAGAAGTAATTTACCTTGGGTTTGTGTGATTGGAATGGGGACAATAACTGCCTGTGACATCATTTCTCGAACAATTATAAAGCCTTTTGAAGTCCCTGTTTCTTTAATACTTGCAACAGTGGGAGCGGTCGTGTTTATTACTATTCTATTGAGACAAAGAAAACCAAGGAGGCTGCGATGATCACATTAGAATATAAAAATAAAGAAAATGTCGAAATCGATTCTAGCCTTCATAATGCAAGTAGATCAGCTAGTGCTTTTCGTTCTAAAAAGGAAGCAAGACGTTATTGGATTTTACTCATAACATTGATCGCTTTAGGTCTCCTTTCTTCATATGGACTTTTAGTTTATAACAATCCAGTTCCGATAGATTCACCTTCTTTTATCCCAGTTGTTAAGAGAAGGATAGTAGCTATTGTTGCAATGATTATTGCTGCAGTTTGCCATAGCTTATCGACAGTTGCTTTCCAATCTATTACGAATAATAAGATTATTACTCCTTCACTTTTAGGTTTCGAATCACTTTATTCGGCAATTCAAACGAGTACAATATTCTTCTTTGGTGCTAGTGCATTAATAAACTTTAATGGAATTGGATCATTTTTATTTCAAGTTGTTGTGATGGTCTTCATGAGTTTGATACTTTATGGATGGTTACTTTCCGGTAAATATGGGAATTTACAACTTATGCTGTTAGTTGGAATTATTATTGGTACCGGGCTAAATTCTGTGTCAACTTTTATGAGAAAACTACTTGCGCCTTCAGAATTTGATATTTTACAAGCGAGATTATTTGGTTCTGTTAATCATGCAGACCCTGCATATTTTCCTATTGTAATTCCTATGATCATAATTGTAGCGGTATTAATTTTTGCTCATTCTAAGAAGTTGAATGTTTTGTCACTAGGAAAGGATGTTGCTACTTCTTTTGGGGTTAAATATCAACCTAGTGTAATTTATACGCTTGTGTTAGTAGCTATTTTAATGTCTATCTCAACAGCTCTAATTGGGCCACTTACGTTCTACGGCTTTTTAGTAGCAACTTTGAGTTATCAGGCGGCGTCAACTTATGATCATAGATATATTTTCCCAATGGCTTTTGCTATAGGATTTTTAATAATGACGAGTGCATACTTTTTAATGTATCATGTATTCCATGCTCAAGGGGTAGTTTCAGTTATTATTGAATTATTTGGTGGAATCATATTCTTAACTATAGTTTTAAGGAAGAGGGCTTTATGATAAAAATCGATAATGTTAAAAAGTTCTATACGGATAAGGTGAAAATAGGACCTTTGGATATTGAAATACCAAAAGCGGGCTTTACTTCTTTAATTGGACCAAATGGCGCTGGAAAGTCTACGACACTTTTGATGATTGGAAGACTCTTAGATATGGATGAAGGTCAAATTCAAGTAGCGAATATGGATGTTTCTGAATCCAAATCAAAAGACTTAGCAAAAATCCTGACTATATTGCGACAAGAAAATCATTTTGTAACGAGGCTCACTGTTAGACAATTAGTTGGATTTGGGCGCTTTCCTTATTCAAAGGGTAGATTAACTAAAGAAGATGAGGTTATCATTTCTAAATATATCGATTTCTTAGATTTAACTAGTTTAGAGAATAGATATTTAGATGAGCTTTCTGGTGGTCAAAGACAAAGGGCATATGTAGCGATGGTATTGTGCCAAGAGACTGAATATGTGCTATTGGACGAGCCTCTGAACAATCTTGATGTTGCTCGTTCTGTTCAAATGATGGAGCATTTAAGACGTGCGGCTAATGAGTTTGGAAGAACAATTTTGACTGTTATGCATGACATCAATTTTGCAGCTAAATACTCTGATAAAATTTGTGCTATGAAAGATGGACAAATTGCTGCTTTTGGAACAGTAGAAGAGGTTATGGACCCAATACTTTTGACAGATATTTTTGAAACGAAAATTGAAATTATCCAAGGTCCTTATGGGCCGATTGCTGTTTATTAATTACAAAATGAGTATGAAAAAAGCTGCTGCCTATATTTTATAGGTAGCAGCTTTTTTATGCGATTGCCGATGATAGCTCTGTCCTACAGGTATTTCATTATTTTCGGTCCTGCGACGCTCCCAACAATAAACTTGTAAATTACTCATAAAATGCAAAGGAATGCTTCAATTTTTCAAGTATCTACTAAACGAAAAATTTATCCCGCTTTAATGGGCAGTAAGACCCCCACCTCAAAATTCAGCGAAAGCAAAGAATTTAGGTGGGGGGTCAACTGCCCATAAAAGTCCGATTGGTTCAACTAATAATCAGTGGGGGATGAAGAAAATCCCCACTGATTAAAGTTTCACTTTATCTCTGTATAACTTTTTATGAGGATTCAGCTTGGTTCTTAGTATGTAATATTGCATATAAGAGTGTATTGATAAAAGTGTAAGGGGTCACTATAATGAGGGCATAAAGATAGATCACATTTTCGTAGCAATAAAAAAGGAGGAAATAATATGGAAATCGCAATGGCTGTTTTGAAATTTGTAGGTGGCGTAATCCCGTTAATTCAAGAACTTTTAAAAGCATTTATGTAGGTTTATTAGTTAGCAATCATTTATCAATCATTATCATATCTTACTAAAAAAAGAACGGGGTGATTTTTCTGAATATTAAGAAAAAAACTAAAAGAAGAAAGTTCCTTGCATGTTTATTAGTTAGTCTATGCACTATTAATTATTCATCTATTTCCTTCGCAGAAACACAAGTAGGTAATGCAACTGATGTAATCAAAAATGCTAGTGGCATTGATACTGGTATAGCAAATCTTAAATATAATAATCAAGAGGTTTTAGCTGTAAATGGTGATAAGGTAGAGAGTTTTGTTCCGAAAGAAAGTATCAATTCAAATGGTAAATTTGTAGTAGTGGAACGCGAGAAAAAATCACTTACAACTTCACCAGTCGATATTTCGATTATTGATTCTGTGGTGAATCGTACGTATCCAGGAGCGGTACAACTTGCAAATAAAGCTTTTGCAGACAATCAACCGAGTTTATTAGTGGCTAAGAGAAAGCCTTTGAATATTAGTATAGACTTACCTGGCATGAGAAAAGAAAATACAATTACTGTCCAAAATCCGACATATGGTAATGTGGCTGGAGCAGTAGATGATTTAGTATCTACTTGGAATGAAAAGTACTCTAAAACACATACGTTACCTGCAAGAATGCAGTATACAGAATCTATGGTTTATAGTAAATCACAAATCGCAAGTGCCCTTAACGTTAACGCTAAATATCTCGATAACAGTCTAAATATCGATTTTAATGCGGTTGCAAATGGAGAGAAGAAAGTGATGGTAGCGGCATATAAGCAAATATTTTATACCGTAAGTGCTGAACTACCTAACAATCCATCCGATCTTTTTGATAATAGTGTTACTTTTGGTGAGTTAACTCGTAAAGGTGTAAGTAATTCGGCTCCACCTGTTATGGTTTCAAATGTAGCTTATGGTAGAACTGTTTATGTAAAATTAGAAACAACATCTAAGAGTAAAGATGTACAAGCTGCTTTTAAAGCTTTACTTAAGAATAACAGCGTCGAAACGAGTGGACAGTATAAAGATATTTTTGAAGAAAGTACCTTTACTGCTGTAGTATTAGGCGGAGATGCGAAAGAGCATAACAAGGTTGTTACTAAAGATTTCAATGAAATCCGAAATATCATTAAAGATAATGCTGAATTAAGTCTTAAAAATCCAGCATATCCAATTTCATATACAAGTACTTTCTTAAAAGATAATGCAACTGCTGCTGTTCATAACAATACAGATTATATTGAGACGACAACTACAGAATATTCAAGTGCTAAAATGACACTTGATCATTACGGTGCTTACGTTGCTCAATTTGATGTATCTTGGGATGAATTCACATTTGATCAAAATGGAAAAGAGGTACTAACACATAAAATATGGGATGGTAGCGGCAGGGATAAAACGGCTCATTACTCTACAGTTATTCCTCTTCCACCAAATTCCAAAAATATAAAAATTGTAGCTAGAGAATGTACTGGTCTTGCATGGGAATGGTGGAGAACAATTATTAATGAACAAAATGTTCCATTAACAAATGAAATAAAGGTTTCAATTGGAGGAACAACATTATATCCAACTGCTAGTATTAGTCATTAGGTATAAAAAAGCGCCCTGTAAGCAGGGCGCTTTTTTACTTAGTTATAAATTTTACTCTTTCCAAAACTGTTCTAGCAAAATAACGATCATAGTACCTACGAGTAATCCGTTACTTAAAACATATTGTAAGGAAGAAGGAACTCCGCTAAATGCGCTTTCTGGAAGAAACATTATTCCTAAACTGATTAATAATGTAATTCCCAATATAGTTAATCGGCGTTGATTTAATTCTTCACGTAAAATCGAGTGAAATGAAATGCCTATTACTTGGACAAACGTCGCTAAAAGTGCAGCATTTGCAATAGGTCCTGGCAGCAAGGATATAAAGCTTACAATTGAGGGGATAAAAGAAATACCTGCTAATATAAGACTTGCTATAAGGAACGACTTCACTTTTCTTTGTCCTGTTAGTTGGATAAATCCTGCCGATGCAGGTAATGGTACAATTCCAATTGTAGAGAACAACGACGAGATAATATGTGATATACCTCCGACCCATACACCACGGTTCAGTGTTTGCTTTTCATTTTCTTTAGATAACGGAGTCGCTTGTTTTACAGCCGAAATAGCAGCGATTGTATTTGCAACTAAAAGAAATGTAAATAAAGTTGCAGTTAGAGTCATTCCAATATCGAATCTAGGTGTGCCCCAAGCAAATATCTCTGGTAACTTAACTAGCGTTGTGTGCGAAGGCATATGAGATGATTTTCCTAATACTGCATACAAAAGCCAACCGCATGAAATTCCAAGTAATACAGCGTAACTTTTCATCCATCCTTTCCCTTTAATTGATAAGAAAGTAATAAGGGCAAAAACAAAGAGAGCAATAGTAGCTGTTGTATAGTCAGGATGAGTTGCAGATCCTTGTAATCCCATCATGCCTTTTAGTAACACGCCACTAAGCTGAAGTGCTAAGATTAAAAGAAAAGTTCCTGTAACTAAAGGGGTAAATAAACGTAAGATTCGATGAACAAGCCCTGTTATACCAAGAACGAAGAGTAATATACCTGCAATAATTAAACCACCTTCTAAAAGTTGTAATACATCTTTTGCACTCTGTCCTTGATGCATAGCGACTTGTCCCAATATGACAAATATACTTACCCATGAACCGGCTGGTCCATCCGCAATAGGATAGCGATGCCCAAACCATGCTTGTATAAATGAGCTTACTCCTACTACTAAAAAAGTTCGCTGCATTAATGTTGAGATATCTTCTATTGGTAAATGGAATATGCCACCAATAATGATAGGTAATGCAATTGCATTTGCTAATAAAAACACAAACCATTGTAGAATACTAAAACTCGTATCAAAGTGTTTTTTATTCATATTATTCTCCTTTGCCGAAAAAGAATTTCATAGTTAAAATCCATCCTTTCTACACAGTTAGAAAGGATGGATTTTGTAAATCTATAAAATTACTTTAATTATATAGATGGATTTTTTGATTATTCACCATGTACGGAATGGTAAGAATTTCCCGTTAAGTGTAATGACGATACGAGGGTCGCCACCTTGTGGATCTTCTTGTGTATCCACACCTAGGTTGAAGTTAATTGCACTCATTACACCCTCGCCGGCTTTTTCTAAGATTAATTCTCTAATAGTTGGTGCATATTGTAACATCATTTCATATAAACGATATGCAATCGGGTCAGTAGGAGGCATTTCCATTACTTGGCCACGAAGTGGAACTACTGTTAATGCTTGAACTACTTCTTCATCTAATTCTAATAGTTTACCGATTTTTTCTGCTTCTGGACGTGTCATTGTAGCTTGTCCTAATAACGCTGTTACAACCCAAGTCTCAGAGTTTTCACTTACTTGTGCAATCTCTTCCCAAGTTAACCCTTTTTTAATTTTTGCCGCTAGAATTTTTTGCGTAGCTTCTTGTCTATTCATATCTAATACTTGTTTTTTCATATTTAATAACTTCCCTTCATGTACGTAATAATTATTATTTTGTTTCACTATTTAATGCTTTATATCCATCAACCACTACATCTAATTTACCTGTGTGAGGGTCAATAACTAAACCATGTACAGGAACATCTTTTGGGATAAGTGGATGGTTTCTTACTAAATCAACATTAGCTTGCGTTGAGTCGCAAACATCATCGAATCCGAATAACCATTTTTCAAGGTTAATACCAGCATATTCAATTGCTGATAAAATTTCTGGTGAAGCTACTCCGCGATCTAATATTTTTTGAAGTGTTCCTTTTGGATTCGTTTGGCTCGCACCACATCTATGGTGTCCAATAAGGAAGATTTCATCTGCATTTAAATCGTATACTGACGCTACAACACTTTGCATAACACTATCGAAAGCAGAAGCAATTTTACCGCCTGCATTTCTGATAACTTTTGCATCACCATCATGTATATCTAAAGCTTTTGGAAGTAGCTCAATTAAACGAGCATCCATGCAAGAAACAACAACCATACGTTTTTTAGGCATTTTTGTCGCTTCACGAGGAGCGTAGTCCTTATTTTCTACAAATTGTTCATTGAACGATAGAATTTCTTGTAATAACATATTTGTAACCTCCTTTAAATCTAGATGTATTTTTTGTTGCGTCCTCTGTGTTATAAGTAAATATAACTGATAAACAATGTGATGTAAGAGGATAAACTAAGTATAGTGAATTGTATCGATAAGCAGAATAAGTTGGCGAAACACTTTCGGGCTTTCTACTTTCACGGTGAAAGGATTGGTTTATATCATTGATCAAACAGATTTTGAGATACTGAAATTATTAGGAGAAAACTCGAGAATACAATGGAAAGAACTTGGTCAGAAAATACATATGACAGGGCAGGCTGTAGGAAATCGAATTCGGAGATTAGAGGATCTAGGAATTATTGAACAATATACAATTGCAATAAACCGAATCAAGTTAGGACAAGTAGTGACTGCATTTGTTACTTTGTTCGTAACAACAGCTAATCACCAAGAGTTTATGAATTTCTTTCAAGGAGAAGAAGGGATTTCTGAAGTGCATCGTATAAGTGGTGAGGGGTGTTATTTATTAAAAACACATTTTGCGTCCAATGAAGACTTAGATAACTTTCTAGGACGACTATTAAAATACGGGAATTATCGTGTTAACTTATCAATAGGAAAGTTGAAATAAGGTTTCTTTTCCTTGGAGGGGATGGTAACATTATTTGCTAAACTTTATTTGTATAGAGATAATGAAGTCGTTTAATGTTTATCTTAAATAGTCAGAGCCTTACTACAATGTATGTGTAGTAAGGCTTTTTTAAGGGAGTCATAAATAATTTTTCCTTAAAAAAATCCTGTAGCTCAGTACAGGATTTATAATGAAATGTTTTTAAAAGCTAAATTGTGGTTTCATATCACCTTTATAAGGCTCATGTTCAACGAATATAGTTATGTCCTTACCAGCTTGCTGTATGCCTCTTTCGAACACGTACCAATTTTTTCGATGCCTACAAGTAATCCAAAAATACATAGTAAGGAAGAAGGAAAGCCGTTAATAGTAATGTAATTCTTAATAGAGTTAATTGATTGTATTGTAAAAATTTTCAAAGTGAGTTGTAGGGGAAATGAAGATCTTATAGAAGGTGATTATATAGGAAGGGGACGGCTATGTTTGATTCAACAGATTTTAAAATTATAAAGTTACTACAAGAAAACGCTAGGATGAATTGGAAGGAAATTGGAGAGTTAGTACATTTGACGGGCCAGGCTGTTGGGAAACGAATTAATAAATTAGAAGAGGCAGGTGTCATTCAAAAATATACGATAGATATCGACAGGGCTAAGTTAGAAGGGTCTATTATGACGTTTGTTACACTATTTCTGCATGCACCACATTATCATAATCAAATTCAAACCTTTTTCGAAAAAACGGACGTAATTGCTGAAATGTATCGTATAAGTGGCGATGGGTGTTATATCATGATTCTTCATACATCTTCGCACCAGCAATTAGAAGAGACTCTTGCAGATGTTTTACATTATGGTGATTATCGTATAAACACTGTCATTAAAACAATTGAAAAAAAGAAAGAATAAGATATTTATTCTTTCTTTTTTCATATGGAACTGTAATTCTTTATTTGATTTTGTTTATAAAACTGCTTGCTAATACGACTTTTGCATAAATATTACCAAACTCTAATGCACTCATGAACGATTGATGAGCATGTACTGCGGGGATTAGATTTCCTTGAAACTCTAAATCTTTTGTTGTACAAGCATCTTCAATTACAACACATTGAAATCCTAAATCACTGGCAGCGCGTACGGTTGCATCAATACATACGTGAGTCATCATACCGCAAATGACTAGTTGATCTATTTTTTCTTTTTTTAATGTTTCAAATAAATTGGTTCTTAAAAAACTGTTAGGATGATGTTTTTGTATGACTAGTTCGTTAGCAATTGGTTGTACATCATCATGAATTTGAACACCCACTGTTTCAGGTAAGAAGAAAGTAGCTCCGTCATTGTTCGCAATATGTTGTACGTGAATAACTGTTTTATGATTTTCACGAAATACTTTCAAGACTTCTTTCGCTTTTTGTACGGCTTTTTCAGATTGATGTAATTCCATATTGCCGCCTTCAAAGTAATCATTTTGTATGTCGACTAACAGTAAAGCTTCGTTCATAGTTAATCCCCCCACATATATTTGTACAGTACGTTCTTTATACTGTACCGTTATTATATAAACTGTAGGTATGTGCAGGTAATAATGTCATGAAACGATTTTGACGCATATAGTTTCATTGTGAAAAAGCTCAAAGATACAAAGTGAAGATTGGGGAAGCGACTATATTAAGCGTAAATATCAGAATGGTGAAGTGATAGTGAAAGAGGACGATCATATTGGATTTAACACTTTTGTAAGTATAATTTTGCTATAATAAATAAGTATTTACGTGAAGGAGAGTGTGAAATGAAGTTTAATATCGATCATTATATAGCTAGCGTTTTACAGTGGATATTAAATATAGCGTTAATTATATTGTCCATTGTTTTATCGATCTTTTTAATAAATGAGACAATCACATTTATTCAATACATATTTTCAACAAAGGAATATACGTCGTATAAATTAGTTGAGAGCATCATCGTTTATTTCTTATACTTCGAGTTCATCGCATTGATTATTAAGTATTTTAAGTCGAATTATCATTTCCCGTTACGTTATTTTATTTATATCGGAATTACGGCGTTAATTCGTTTAATTATTGTATCTCATGAGGAACCGATGGAGACGTTGTTATATGCAGGATCCATTCTCGTTTTAGTCGTTGCTTTATACATATCAAATATGAGAGATTTGAGAAAAGAGTAGTGCAGGCATAAGTTTGCACTACTTTTTTATGTCTTGACCTTCAAGTTGCTTGAAAGTTTACAATGTAAATAGGGCGTTTGAAATTGAAAAAAATTGAGAAATTAAGTGAAGAGGTTTCTTTTACTTGGAGGTTATAACAATGAGTCAGGAATTGAAGTTACGTCCTTTAGAACGGGAAGATTTAAAGTTTGTACACGAACTTAATAATAATGCACATATTATGTCATATTGGTTTGAAGAGCCGTATGAGGCATTTGTAGAGCTGCAGGATTTATACGATAAACATATACATGATCAAAGTGAACGCCGATTTATCGTTGAGAAAGATAATGAGATGGTTGGATTGGTCGAGTTAGTGGAAATCGATTATATTCATCGTAGAACAGAATTCCAAATTATTATTGATCCAAATTATCAAGGACATGGCTACGCAGCAGAAGCGACGCGTTTAGCGATGGACTACGCTTTTTCTGTATTAAATATGCATAAGATTTATTTAGTTGTGGATAAAGAAAATGAGAAAGCAGTCCATGTGTATAAAAAGGTTGGATTTATAGTGGAAGGCGAGCTTTTAGACGAGTTTTTCGTTGATGGTAACTATCATAATGCGATAAGAATGTGTATGTTCCAGAAGGAATATTTTAAATATAAGTAGTTGAATGATTTGGAAGTAATGTTGACGCTTCATAAAACCGTGTGCTAAAATCCCTTTTAAGTATTAAGGAAGGTGCAGAACATGCTTTATATAAAATTTGTAAAACTCATTAGAAAACTTTGCTCCGCACAAATGTATACGGTGAAGCGTTGTACGGAGCTTAATCAAGGGGTATAAATCCCTATATTCATCGGCTGAATAACTTTTCGAAAAAAGTATAGTTTATCTATGCTTATTTGGTTATGGTTTTTCAGCTGATGTATAAAATAGATTAAGGGGCCATAGACAATGCTTTGTCTATGGCCCTTTGTGTATATTATTCCAATGAGCTTTTACTGTAAATTGGAGTAGTATGGGAAAAATCACGAAGCAGAGGGCTAGTGTCGAATGACGCTATCTCTCTGCTTTTTTTAATTTCAGGAAAAGAGGAATAAAAATGAGTTTACTTAAAGTTGAAAGTTTATCACATAGTTTTATAGATAAAGCATTATACGAAAATGCTTCTTTTGATTTGCATAAAGGAGAACATATGGGGATTGTTGGGCAGAATGGTGCAGGAAAAAGCACATTAATGAAAATATTGGTGGGGGAAATTATTTCTGATAAGGGGAGCATTAAGTGGCAACCTAATATTCAAATTGGACATCTTGATCAATATGCAGAAATTGATGGGAGCTATACCATTGCACAATATGTAAAGCGAGCCTTTTATGATTTGTTTGAAATGGAAAAGAGAATGAATACGTTATATGAAGAAAGTGCGATGACTGGAGATGAGAATCAACTATTGAAAGCAGCTGAAATACAAGAGCAGCTTGAGGCTCGTGATTTTTATTCAGTAGACAGCGTAATAAATAAGGTGGCAGCCGGTTTAGGTATTGACGCTATTGGGATGGATTGTGTTATTGGTGAATTAAGCGGAGGACAACGGGCAAAGGTGATTTTAGCAAAGCTTTTATTAGAAGAGCCTAATATTTTATTACTAGATGAACCGACAAACTTTCTTGATAAAGAGCATGTTGAATGGCTTGCTAATTATTTAGTGAATTTTGAAGGGGCGTTTATTGTCGTATCACATGATTTTGATTTTCTAGAAAAGGTGACTTCTTGCATATGTGATGTAGAGTTTGGAACGGTGAAGAAGTATTACGGCAAATACTCAGATTTTGTAAGACAAAAGGAGCATTTGCGAAAAGATTATATGCGCCAATATTATGCACAGCAAAAGAAAATTGAAAAAACGGAAGAGTATATTCGTAGAAATATTGCTGGAGTAAATTCTAAAATAGCACAAGGACGTAGAAAGCAGTTGCAACGTATGGAAAGAATTGCGCCGCCAAGTTTTACTCATAAACCGTCTATTCATTTTCAGGAACTTCCTATTTCTGTTCAGACAGTTCTTGAAGTAAATAACCTTGAAGTTGGTTACGATTTTGCTCTTTTACCAAAATTGAATTTTTCAGTAATGGGTGGGCAAAAATTTGTTATTACAGGGTTCAATGGAGTAGGGAAATCTACTTTATTAAAAACAATCGTTGGAAATATTGCTAGCATTTCTGGAGAATTTCACTTCTCAGAGCAAATAAAGATTGGATATTATGAGCAAGATTTAAATTGGAATAATGATTCTTTAACGCCGCTTCACATTATTTCGGAACAGTTTCCTAAACTAAGCGTGAAGGAAATACGTCATCATTTAGCTGCGTGTGGTGTGAAGGATACTCATGTTTCCCAAGAAATACGTACGTTGAGTGGTGGTGAACAATCAAAGGTTAAATTATGCGGGTTGTTATTATCACCTTGTAATTTCTTAATATTAGATGAACCGACAAATCATTTAGATGCAGAAGCAAAGGAAGCTTTGCAAAAGGCGTTAATACAGTTTAAGGGGAGCGTTATACTTGTATCTCACGAAGCGAGTTTTTATCTTGATTGGGCAGATAGTATTTTTAATATAGAGACAGGATTAGTTAAGGGGGTGTGAAACATATGAGTGAAAATAATTGGAAAACGAAAATTATATTATTTTTGACCGCTCAAACGATTTCGTTGTTCGGTTCATCTCTCGTACAGTACGCGATTATATGGTATATCACCCTTACAACATCATCGGGGATGATGTTGACCATTTCAACTGTTTGCGGTTTCCTACCACAAATCGCGATTTCTTTATTTGCAGGTGTGTGGATTGATCGTTACGACCGTAAAAAAATGATTATGTTATCGGACGGGGTTATAGCAATTGCTACGTTAGTTTTAGCAGTTCTATTTGTAACAGGATATAAAAGTATTTGGTTACTTTTTATCGTACTACTCATTCGTTCAGCTGGGACAGGGGTACAAACGCCAGCTGTGAATGCATTAATCCCACAAATCGTTCCGAAAGATCATCTTATGAAAGTGAATGGGATAAATAGCAGTATTACATCTTTAATTATGTTTCTTTCTCCAGCAGCAAGTGCTGCAATTCTTTCTATTGCTAGCATTGAAACGACATTTTTTATTGATGTTATTACGGCTATGATTGGAATTAGTATTATGTTTATCATTCAAGTGGAGAGACATGTGAATACAGAGAGTAAGCAAAAATCTAATCTACAAGGTATAAAAGAAGGCTTTGCTTACTTAAAAGAAAATGTATTTATTAAAAGGCTACTCTTTTTATTAATCATTGTCATGATTTTAATAAGTCCAGCCGCCTTTTTAACACCTTTAATGGTAACTCGTTCTTTCGGTGCAGAAATGTGGAGACTTACTGCTAGTGAAATGACTTTTAGTGCGGGGGCGGCAGCTGGTGGCGTATTGATTGCGGCATGGGGTGGTTTCCGTAATCGTATGCATACAACGGCGATAGCTTGTGCGTTGTATGGACTGCTTATGATTGGACTAGGGATTGCTCCGGTATTTATTGTGTATTTAGTATTTAACTTTTTAATTGGTATAACAATGCCGTGCTTCAATACACCGGTTACCGTGTTATTGCAGGAAAAAGTAGAACCTTCTATGCACGGAAGAATGTTTAGTGTTGTACAAATCGCTAATTCATGCGCGCTTCCTTTAGGAATGATCATATTTGGCCCATTGGCTGATATGTTTAGTGTAGAAATTTTGTTAATTTATGCTGGGATGTTCGTGCTATTGTGTGCGATTTATGTTGTAGTAAGCAAGAGGTTTGAAGTGTAAATATTTATGTTTGAAAAGGTTTGTAAGGCAATTTAAGGTGCCTTAACAAACCTTTTTTTTGTTTTGGTCAATAATTATTTATTGTTTTACGATAAAAAATTATTGACCATTAATGTTGTTTTGAGTAATATGATGTTAACTAATCAAAAGATTATACGAATAGAGGAGAATATAAGATGAAGAAAAAATACTTACTAGCTTCTAGTCCAATATTTTTGGGAGTGTTATGCATCATCATGTTTAATATAATTGGTTCTGAAGTGAAACCAGATGGAACTTTAGTGGAGCCATTTTTCTTAATTCCGTTAGCATATTTATTTACTTTTACTGGAATTGTTTTGGTTTTGTGCGTGGCTCTTTTCTCGGTGCTTCGAAAAAAGACAGTATGACAAAACACTCACTATGAAATAGAAACATACTATATGGAAGAAAAATAATAAGTGAGCTGAATCATGATGAATCATTATTTTTATAGTGGTAGACAAGTGGGAGCAGCTATTACGCTGGCAGGAGCGCAAGGGACTATGCATGCTGTGTATCAGGCTATTCAAATGCAGCAGCAACAAGCACAAGTAGCGCAAATGATGCAAAGTCAGTATATGCCGTATGCGCAGCCGCCTATGCAAATTGTACATTACGATGTGCATCCAGCAGATTTATTTTCCATTCCATATGGTGGGACATATTTCTTATGAAAGAAAGCGACTGATCAGAGTCGCTTTCTTTTTTATATTCCGCCTAGCTTCATTCCAAGGAATGAGAAGAGGAGACCAATTATGTAAGTAGCACTTAAATATAGAAATAGTATGCCAAGGTTTTTACGATTGAAGAGCTGAATGGACTCTAGCTTAAATGTCGAAAATGTAGTGAACGCTCCCATAAATCCAGTACCTAATAATAATTGCCAACTTGTAGTGACGCCGTTACCAATTATATATCCGAGTAAAAATGCTCCTGTTATATTAATGAGAAACGTAGCAATTGGAAATGAAGTTTTATTCCTTTTTTTTAACCAATTGCTAATTGCAAATCGTGTAATAGCACCGAAAAATCCTCCTGTTGCTACTAATAAAGCTTCTATCATAAGTGATCACCTTCCGTAAGATGTTTCTTAATTAAGAAATCACCTAGTGTAAACCCAAGACCAGACATAATGAGCCCACCAAGTATACTGCATGATACATATAAGAAAGCTATACTCCACTCAGAATGATTGATTAATTGCACAGTTTCTACACTGAATGTCGAAAACGTCGTAAAGGAACCGATGAATCCAGTTCCAATGCCTGTAATAATTTCTGAAGGCAAGATATTTCTCCGAGCGATATACGTAGTTAGCCACGCTAATAAGAAGCAGCCGGCTAAGTTAATAAGTAATGTAGCTAATGGAAATGAATGATGCCAAAATGTATGAATAGTAAGTCCTAAATAATAACGAGAGAGGGCTCCTAATATACCGGCAATGCCAACGATAATATAAATCAATTTTCTCACCTCTTTAAATAGCTTGCTCAAAAAAATAGACCCCTACCAGTAGTTATACTGGTAGGAGTCATTAGCTAAGCAGCAGTTATGGCGAACTCCATCGCCTATAATTATTACATATAGTGTACTAAACATTTTGCTGGATTTCCAGTGAAGGAGTCGGGGCATTTTGTATTTTTGCTAATTTAAGAGCGAGAATAATTACTTATAAACTAAATATAGTGATATAGGGTTTTCAATGTGATAAAATATTTCTTATGTCTGTCATTCAGTTTTAGTTAACTGAAAATAAAGAAAATTAAGCTATGTGTTTTAGAAAAGGGGCGTTTATTTGAAAAAATTATTAAAAATAGTACTTATATGTATTTTAGTAGGGGTGGGAGTTGTGGGTGGTTTTTTAGCGTATATGACACTTACAAAAGAACAGCCAGCTGATGTTATAAGCTTGAAGGTGGAAAATAATAAGGAGCGTGTATTAGCGCCTGACAATGAGTTTAAAGTTACAACGTTTAATATTGGATATGCTGGATTAGATAAGGATCAAGATTTCTTTATGGATGGTGGAAAGGGATCTGGTTCAAGTAGTAAAGAGCAAACGGAAACGAATTTAAAGAATATGCTTTCGTTTTTACAAAATGAGAATAGTGATTTTGCGTTATTACAAGAAGTTGATATAAAGTCACTGCGATCTTTTGATGTAAATGGGCATGAATTTTTGAAGAAGGGATTACCTGATTATGCTTCGTCGTTCGGAAAGAACTATGATACAAAATGGGTTCCCGTCCCAATTACAAGTCCAATGGGATATGCGGAGGCCGGACTAAGTACGTTTTCTAAATATAAGGTTCAAACAGCGGAGAGGTTCCAGCTTCCTGGAATGGAGCCTTGGCCAAAGCGTTTGTTTGATTTAGATCGAGCGATTGTTGAGCACAAAATCCCTGTTAATAATGGGAAGTTTGTTAGACTCGTAAATTTACATTTGTCTGCGTATGATGAAGGCGGGAAAATTAGAAAACAGCAAGTAGAGTTTTTAAAAGAATATATGAACAAGCATTATGAAAATGGTGATTACGTAATAATGGGCGGAGATTGGAATCAATTACTTTCTGATGTTCAGTTAAGTGATCCGAAGTTTGTGAAAGAGCGTCCTGAATGGTTAGTAGAGTTGCCGAAGGACTTTACTAATGGTGGCTTTAAGTGGGCTGTAGATCCGTCTGTTATGACGGTGAGAGATGATGTGAAGAAGTATGTAGAAGGTGAAAACTTTGTCACGATTATTGATGGCTTTATCGTTTCACCGAATGTTGAGATTGTAAATGTACAAGGGAAAGATTTAAAGTTTAAAAATAGTGATCATAACCCAGTGAGTGCGGTCTTTAAGTTGAAGTAATTAAGTGTAGAAAGTGGGACTTTATATATGGAGTGGTTAAAGAAAACTTGTTTTTCTAACCTGGAGAAAGAATCACAGAAAAATCATTTATTGCTGTTTATCACGATTTGTAGTTTCTTCCTCGGAATAATCGCGATTGGGTATTACGGATATATTTTTACAGAGAGAGCAATAGCGTTTTGGGTTTGCGGTATTTCAGTTGTCGTATTTGGAACGCTCCTTACTTTTATAGAAAGCATGGAAGCAATGTATAAATATATCATGACATTTATGCTGCTTATTATGTCTTTCATTATGGTACAAGCTTTTAATGAAAGTCCGGCTGTATTCCAAATGGTCTATTTTACATTAGCAGTTTCACTTATTTATTTAAGTGAACGTCTCGTTATCATTCTCGGCGGAGTGGCGGTTGTTATTACATTTATTCTTTGTAGTTATTGGCCGGAGCAATTTTTTGCTTATACAGCGGCATCTGAAGCTGCAAACTTCGCAAGCTTGTTAGCAATCGTAACGATTGCTATGTGGGGCGTAACGAAGATTGGCTCTAATCTGCTAGCTCGTTTAAGTGATGAGAAGCAAGAGGTAATGAGGAAAGCTCAGGAGCTAGAAGAGACTCAAAGACTTATTGAGGAAACTGTTATGAAACTAGATAGTAATTTCAATCATTTAAGACAAAATATGAATATATCGATGGAGTCGATGAGTGAAATTAATTTCGCTTTTGAAGAAGTGGCAGTTGGTACCCAATCACAATCAGAGATGATGCATCGTTCGGTAGAAGTATTGAATGATATGGAAGGAAATATTGAACAAATCATTTCTCAAGTAAGAAATGCGTCACTTCGTATGGATGAAAGTTTAGAAATTTCAAAGGGCAGTGTACATACTTTACGAAATTTTGAAGCGAATATGAGAAGTTTAAACGATGTTGTTTCACAATCAGGAATTATATTTAGAGATTTAATGATGCAGTCGAAGCAAATTAATGAAATTGTAGATGTAATAACGAATATTTCAAGTCAGACGAGTTTGCTAGCTTTAAATGCAAATATTGAAGCGGCAAGAGCAGGAGAGCATGGAAAAGGATTTGCTATTGTAGCGAATGAAGTATTAAAGCTTGCTGAAGAATCGAATCGTTCTGCGGGGAGAATTCAAGGTATTTTGAAGGAGTTTAGTAATCAAGCGAGTAAAGTGGAAGTACAGGTAGAGAAATCAGAAAGAGTACAAGAAGAATGTAACGAAATGTTAGCAAGTGTTTTAACAAATGTAACGGATTTAGGGAAGTTTATTGATGTAATTAATGATGTAATGAGAGAGATTGTTGATCATCAAGAAAGTTTCCAAGTTAAAACGACGAATATCGTAAAGGATGTTACGCATGCTTCTAATGTAATTCAGCAAACTTCTGCTGCTACGGAAGAAGTATTGGCAAGTGTGGAAGAAGAAAAGCATCGAAATGATACATCGGTGAAGACGTTACATACTGTTAGCGAGCAAGTGAAGTTACTAGAAGATATTCTAGAAAAGTAATATTTCTTGAAAAGGGCACACTATGTGTGCCTTTTTTTATTTAAATGAATACTTGATAGTAATTTAATTGCTTTTCTGCGCGTTTTCTGCCAAGCTTAAGGAGATAAAGTGAGACTAATACCTACTGATTATTAGTTGAACCCCTGCAAATAGCGGGATAAAATACTTCAAAGAAAGAATTGTATAGGTGACGCATATGATTGAAGTTAAGACTTCTGAACTTAGTGATGGAGAATTTAATAGAGGTGTATTTGCAACTCGTGATATTAAAAAGGGTGAGTTGATTCACTCAGCGCCAGTTATCTCTTATCCGAATGAACAGCATGAACACATTGAGAAAACGTTACTTGCTGACTACGCATTTGAGTATGGGGTAAATCATACGGCATTCCTTTTAGGATACGGCATGTTATTTAATCATGCATATAATCCGAATGCAACGTATGAAATTGTCTTCGAGAATCATACGTTTAACTTCTTCGCTTATAAGGATATAAAAGCGGGAGAAGAGATTCTAATCAATTATAATGGTGAAGTTGATGATGAAGAACTATTATGGTTTGATAAGGAAAAAGAAGAGAACGAAAAGTAAATTATAATAAGTAATAAAAAAGATGCTTTTACATAAGTAAAAGCATCTTTTTTATTGATGAAAATAAAGTAAAGATTACAAAAAATACCACTTTATTTTCGTGTGATATAGTAAGATACTGAAGGATAGTGTTTTGAAAAAGTAATATATTTTACAAATTGTTGTCTTTCTGATGACATGTCAAGTTTAGTAGCTCATTTGGGTTGCTTTATTATGCAATATATATTTTAATATGAGTGGCACCTCTTATAAATTAAGAGGTTTATAGGTGTCTCGAATTGATTTTGGGTACACTGTATCCACCACTTTAGGTTCGTTCATGTATGTGGGGATATTATGGGCCCGTATAACGGGATAAAAAGAATATAGAAATAGAGGAATCGTAAAATGAATATGCAAGAGGTTTATGAATATTTAAGTACGGTATTGCCTGAAGGTCATGTGAAACAAGATGAAATGTTAAAGAATCATACGCATATTAAAGTTGGTGGAAAAGCAGATGTGTTCGTTGCGCCGACAAATTATGATGAAATTCAAGAAGTTATTAAATATGCTAACGAATATAATATTCCAGTTACGTTTTTAGGAAATGGATCGAATGTCATTATTAAAGATGGTGGAATTCGCGGGATTACAGTAAGTTTAATTCACATTACAGGTGTGACTGTAACAGGAACGACAATTGTAGCACAGTGCGGTGCAGCAATTATTGATGTATCACGTATTGCATTAGATCATAATTTAACGGGTCTTGAGTTTGCTTGTGGTATTCCAGGTTCAGTTGGCGGAGCATTATATATGAATGCTGGTGCTTACGGCGGTGAAGTATCGTTTGTATTAACAGAAGCTGTTGTAATGACAGGTGATGGAGAGCTACGTACTTTGACGAAAGAAGCATTTGAATTTGGATATCGTAAGAGTGTATTTGCGAACAACCATTACATTATTCTTGAAGCGAGATTTGAACTTGAAGAAGGTGTACGTGAAGAAATTAAAGCAAAAATGGATGATTTAACGTTCAAACGTGAATCAAAACAGCCTCTAGAATATCCTTCATGTGGTAGCGTATTTAAGCGCCCACCAAATAACTTTGCTGGTAAATTAATTCAAGAATCAGGACTACAAGGTAAACGAATTGGCGGAGTGGAAGTTTCTCTAAAACACGCTGGATTTATGGTGAATGTAGATAACGGAACAGCACAAGATTACATTGATTTAATTCACTTTGTACAAAAGACCGTTGAAGAGAAATTTGGCGTGAAGTTAGAGCGAGAAGTAAGGATTATTGGGGAAGACCTACAGTAATCTTTGAATTAAAAGTGTATAAAAGTATGAATTATTTTGAAATAATATTTGGGTATTGTTGACAATTTGTTTTCAATTCAATATAATGGCTAATAATTTAACAAATAACATACGTTGAAAGAGCCCAGTAGCAGTTTGTCACTGTTAACGAGAGAGCTAGGGGTTGCTGGAACCTAGCACAAACAAACTTGCGAATTACACTCTGGAGTATCTTAGGTAATGCTAAGCGGATTGGCAATCGATATTATTGCTAAGAGTGGTATGAGTAGCTATGCTATTTATACAAACTGGGTGGTAACACGGTGAATCATCGTCCCTATGTCATAGACATAGGGACTTTTTGTTTTCAAAAAATAGAGGGGGATGACAAAAGATGAATATTATTGATGAATTAGAATGGCGCGGTGCCATTAATCAACAGACGGACGAAGAAGGTTTACGTAAGCTAGTAGATGAGAAAAAGATTTCACTATACTGCGGAGTGGATCCGACTGGTGATAGTATGCATATCGGACATTTGATTCCGTTTATGATGATGAAGAGATTCCAGTTAGCTGGCCATCATCCTGTTATTTTAATTGGCGGGGCAACAGGAACAATCGGTGATCCGAGTGGACGACAATCAGAACGTCAACTTCAAACGTTAGAAGTAGTTCAGCATAATGTGGATGCGTTAACAGCGCAAATGAAAAAGCTATTTGATTTTGGCGGAAATAGCGAAGTGAAGATGGTAAATAACTACGACTGGACACATGAAATAAACATTATTGAGTTTTTACGTGATTACGGGAAAAACTTTAGCATTAATAGCATGTTAGCGAAGGACATTGTAGCAAGTCGTTTAGATACAGGGATTTCTTTCACGGAATTTACGTACCAAATTTTGCAAGCGATGGACTTCCATCATTTATACACGAAAGAAGGTGTTCAACTGCAAATTGGTGGTAGTGACCAATGGGGGAATATTACGAGTGGTTTAGATTTAATTCGTAAGTTAGAAGGGCACGAAGCGAAAGTGTTCGGATTAACGATTCCGTTATTATTAAAATCAGATGGTACGAAGTTCGGTAAATCAGCAGGTGGTGCGGTTTGGCTTGATTCTGAAAAAACAACACCGTTTGAATTTTACCAGTTCTGGGTGAATACAGATGACCGTGATGTCGTTAAATACTTGAAATACTTTACGTTCTTAACGAAGGAGCGCATTGATGAATTGGCAGCGAAGGTAGAAACAGAGCCTCATAAGCGTGAAGCACAAAAAGTATTAGCGGAAGAAATGACGAAATTCGTTCATGGAGAAGAGGCATTATTGCAAGCTGTGAAAATTACAGCAGCGTTATTTAGCGGAGATATTAAATCGTTAACAGCTGATGAAATTGAACAAGGCTTTAAAGAGATGCCAACATTCGAGTCTTCAAAAGAAACGAAAAACATCGTAGAATGGCTAGTTGATTTAGGAATTGAACCATCTAGACGACAAGCACGCGAAGACATTAATAATGGTGCGATTTCTATGAATGGTGAAAAAGTAACAGATGTGGGTACGGATGTAACTGTAGAAAATTCATTTGATGGACGATTTATTATTATCCGTAAAGGGAAGAAGAACTACAGCCTTGTGAAGTTAGGAGAATAGTTTGTGTGAAAGGATGGGAGTAGGAAGAATACTTCCATCCTTTCGTATACATAATTTAGACATAAAATAATCAGTAAATTTAGATAATTAAAAGGGTTATATTATTCTTCTGCCGAATAAATAAGTTAGAGAAAATTACGGATAAAGTGAAACTTTAATCAGTGGGAGGGGTTGATCCCCACTGATTATTAGTTGAACCAATCGGGCTTTTACTGCCCGTTAATGCGGGATAAAAATAGCCCGAACCATGCAGGGCATGATTCGGGCTTATATTCAGATTAGTAAGCTAAGCTGAATAGACCTTTAATGTGTGATAAGTAACGAACGTTACTTGCTTCTTTCATTAATGATGCTGGTAAACCTTTAAGTGGAGTATTGCTTGCTCCGATTGTAGCAACAGCATCTTTACGTCCTAGACTAGCAAGTGTTCCAGAGTTTACAGGTGCGAACTCTTCGAATGCTTTGCCTTCTAGTGCTGCGTATAAGTTGTATCCAATTAACTCACCCATTTGCCAAGCGATTTGTGCAGTTGGTGGGTATGGACGACCATCTGGAGAGAAGACAACAGCGCTGTCTCCAGCAACGAATACGTCTTTGTGAGAAGTAGATTGTAGGTATGCATCAACTGTTGCACGACCACGGTTTACTTCAAGACCTGATTCACCGATTAATGGGTTACCTTGTACGCCACCTGTCCAAACGAATGTGTTAGCAACAAGTTTTTGACCGTCTTTTAAGTCAATTTCATTGCCAGCAACGTTTGTTACAGGAAGACCTGTTAAGAATGTAACACCGCGTGCTTCTAGGCTAGTAGTTGCACGTTCGATTAAGTGGTCTGGTAATACTGGAAGGATTTTTGGACCTGCTTCAACAAGAAGAAGTTTAACTTCTTTTGGATTTACGCCGTGGCTTTTTGCAAGTTTAGGCATAATGTCAGCAAGCTCACCAACTAGCTCAACGCCAGTTAATCCGCCACCACCGATTACGATTGTAGCATCAGCTTCGTTTTTCGTTTTCGCGTATTCACGAATACGGTCTTCAACGTGTTTGTAGATTTTGTTTGCATCAGCAGCAGATTTTAATACCATGCTGTTTTCTTCCAGTCCTGGAATACCGAAGTAAGCAGTTTTACTTCCTAAAGCAACTACAAGTGCATCGTAAGATAAAGTAGTGCCACCAGCTAGTTTAATTTCTTTGCTATCAACTGAGAATGACTCAACTGTTGCAATTTTAAGATCGATGTCTTTACCTTTGAAAAGCTTTGTAAGTGGCATTGCAATTGCTTGCTCAGCAACGTTACCAGCTGCAAGGCGGTGTAGTTCAGTGATGATTTGGTGTGTTGGGTATTGGTTAATCACTGTAACTTGTGCTTCTGATTTGCTGTAATATTTACGTACGTTTAAAGCGGCAAGAAGACCGCCATAACCAGCGCCTAAGATGACAATTTGTTTTGACATAGTATGATATCCCCCGTCTTTACTAATTGTTGTTATAAGTTAAATTATTTATTGTTACGTTCTGCACTAATTTGAAGATATGCGTTCACAAAGCGGAACATTTTTTGTGCTTGTGGGTCTTTTAATAATTTTAATAGACCGAACAGGCCGATAACTTCGTTGCTTTCGTCAGCACGATCTTTCGCTTCGATTGCAGTAGCAGCCATGCTTTTCACTGTATCTTTTACAGGTTCTACAAGCTCTGTGATTGCACCAACAGTGTCGCTTTTTAATACTTCATCAGTAGCAACAGTTTGAGCGAAGTCATAAGACTTAGTTAAAATGTTAACAAGCTCAGTTAATTTTGGAAGCTGTTCTACTAGTGTAGTTAATGATTCTTGTACCTCAGGTTTTAACAACTGATCAAGTACATCAAGTTGTCCTTGGCTAGCAGAAATTTGTACAGTTTCTTGTTCTGGCTTTGTTTGAGTCATAGTTTCTGGCATCTCCAATTCTCCTTTACGATAGCAATACTCTTATTTTTGATAGGTAAGATAGTAAACGCTTGCGAAACTTTATACAAAGTTTCACAAAGCACAATAAAATGCCTTTAAATTTATGCCAGCAAGTAAGCTGAAATCATAAATCCAAAACCATAATGTCTTACCTATTATTTATGAACTGTCCGATACATGGCTTGTCCGCATAATGGAAAGCTCCGTTACCGGAAAGTGTATATAATATATATCCTATATTATATACTATATACACCTATGTTAACATAAAAATGATTCCTAATTATTCGATATTAAGCGTATAACGTAGTACTGACAAGGCATGAAAGCGCATAAATTATTTTGTTACGGTTAGAAATGTACGTATATATAAATAAAAAAAGGAAAAAATGGACAAATTTATGTTCATTTTTTCCTTTTTTTATTGTTCACCTTCTGTTATTAGCATCGATGTGTTACCGCTTTTTTCAAGATGGCATTCGCCCCAAGTACAAAGGGAATCAAGAATGGATTCTAAAGACCAACCGTAGTCTGTAAGGGAATACTCTACTTTTGGTGGTACTTGATTGTATACCTTTCTTTGAATAACTCCATCTTCTTCTAATTCGCGTAATTGCTGTGTTAACATTTTTTGTGTAATACCAGGCATGAGACGTTTTAATTCACTCGTTCTCTTTGTCCCTTTCGTTAAGTGGCAAAGAATAACGACTTTCCATTTTCCGCCGATAACCTCTAAAGTTGCTTCAACGGGAATATTATATTTCTTCATATAAAAATCTCCTTTGATGAATGTAGATGTCAGTTTTCCAACAAAAGAAGCTAAATAATTTAAATGTTACTAAAAAGTACCTATAGCACTTTAAAGTACGTACTTTTTATCATGTTGAATATGTTCCATAATAGCATAAGTAAGAGGGAAATGAGTAGTACGGTACTAAAAAGTGCCTATGTTACTTTTTGGTACCTATCGTACTTTTAAGTGCGTTCTTCAAAAAAAGAGTGAAGCCATTCATAATAGCATATATGAGCAGTAAATATATTTTTGTAGAAGAAAAAAGGCCTTTTTTCATACTATTATGATTGGATTTCTCGCATTAAGGAGGAGTTCAATTGAATTCATATACAGTATCTTCTTCGGCTATGCAGACGAATCGAAGAAGTATGTTTGCTTTATTAGCGCTAGCAATTAGTGCGTTTGGAATTGGTACAACCGAATTTATTAGTGTCGGTTTATTACCATCTATTTCAGAGGATTTACATGTTTCTGTTACAACAGCGGGTTTAACCGTTTCTTTATATGCATTAGGAGTAGCGTTTGGTGCTCCGGTATTAACGTCATTAACAGCTAGTATGTCGCGAAAGACGTTATTAATGTGGATTATGATTATTTTCATTATTGGTAATGGAATTGCGGCAGTGGCAACAAGTTTTACTGTGTTACTTATCGCGAGGGTTGTATCTGCGTTTGCGCATGGTGTTTTTATGTCGATAGGATCCACAATTGCGGCTGCGCTTGTACCAGAGAATAAACGTGCGAGTGCAATTGCATTTATGTTTACTGGTTTAACTGTTGCGACTATTACAGGTGTGCCAATTGGAACATTTATTGGTCAGCAATTTGGCTGGAGAGCATCGTTTATGGTAATTGTGGCAATTGGAATCGTTGCCTTAATTGCCAACAGTATGCTGATTCCGTCTAACTTGAAAAAAGGTACATCCGTATCATTTCGTGATCAATTCAAACTGATTACGAATGGAAGACTATTACTTGTATTTATCATTACTGCATTAGGGTACGGGGGAACATTCGTAACGTTTACGTATTTATCTCCGCTATTACAAGAAGTAACAGGATTTAAATCAAGTACTGTTACAATTATTTTGTTAGTGTACGGAATCGCAATTGCGATTGGGAATATGGTCGGTGGAAAATTATCAAATCATAATCCGATTCGAGCATTATTTTACATGTTCTTTATTCAAGCGATTGTATTATTTGTTTTAACATTTACAGCGCCGTTTAAATTCGCTGGATTCATCACAATTATTTTTATGGGACTATTTGCGTTTATGAATGTTCCAGGACTACAAGTATATGTCGTTATATTAGCTGAGAGATTTGTACCTAGCGCTGTTGATGTAGCATCCGCGATTAACATTGCAGCATTTAACGCAGGTATTGCTCTTGGTGCTTACTTGGGCGGTATTGTAACGAACTCGTTAGGGTTAATTCATACAGCTTGGGTAGGTGGCATCATGGTAGCAGGGGCTGTTATTTTAACAGCGTGGAGTATGACATTAGAAAAAAGAAATCAAGTGAAATAAGGGAGAGAAAATATAATGAAACATTTACAAAGTACAACAACATTGCATAACGGTGTAGAAATGCCTTGGTTCGGTTTAGGTGTATTTAAAGTAGAAGATGGACCAGAACTTGTAGAAGCTGTAAAATCGGCGATTAAAGCAGGATACCGCAGTATCGATACAGCTGCGATTTATGGAAATGAGAAAGCTGTAGGAGAAGGAATTCGTACTGGTATAAAAGAAGCAGGGATTTCTCGAGAAGATTTATTCATTACTTCAAAAGTGTGGAATGCAGATCAAGGATATGAAACGACACTAGCTGCATATGAAGAGAGCTTAAAAAAATTAGAGCTAGATTATTTAGATTTATATCTTGTTCATTGGCCTGTAGAAGGGAAATACAAAGATACGTGGAGAGCTTTAGAAACACTTTATAAAGAAGACCGCGTACGTGCAATTGGCGTGAGTAATTTCCAAATCCATCATCTGAAGGATGTACTAGAAGGCGCAGAGATTAAACCGATGATTAATCAAGTAGAATATCACCCACGTTTAACACAAAAAGAATTGCAAGCGTTCTGTAAAGAGCAAGGTATTCAAATGGAAGCATGGTCACCACTTATGCAAGGTCAATTATTAGATAACGAAACATTGCAAGAAATTGCTGATAAGTATGGTAAAACGACAGCTCAAATCATTTTACGTTGGGACCTTCAAAATGAAGTTGTAACAATTCCGAAGTCAACGAAGGAACACCGCATCGTTGCAAACGCTGATATATTTAATTTTGAATTAACGAAAGAAGATATGGAGAAAATCGATGCGTTAAATGAAAATCATCGCGTTGGTCCAGATCCTGATAACTTTGATTTCTAAACTTATAGTGGAGAGAAAGAGTGCAAACAGTTTGCACTCTTTTTTGTTTTGTTTATGTATAAAAAAAAATTCTAACTAAATAATAAACAGAAGAAAATTTGTTATTTCATAAGGGGTTGTAAACATGAATATAAAAAGATCGTTCAAGCTAATGGCCGCTTTTTTGAGTGTTTTATTTGTATTTGCGAACTTATTATTTCCACTTCAAAAAGCATTCGCGGAAGTTATGGATCATACAAAGTATGAAATGGATTGGAGTTATAGTAAGTCAAAGAAGAAACCAATTCGAACAGAGCTTATAAAAACAGCAGATGGTAAAATTGCCTTTTGTTTAAATGTAGATTTGAAATCTCCCAGCGGTCAAGATTTACCGGAAATGGGGAAAGTGGATATTAATGTGTACCGTGTACTATTGAATGGATATCCACAAAAGAGTCCACAAGAATTAGGTGTTTCTGATTGGAGAGAAGCACATTATGCAACGCAGCTTGCAGTATGGAATGCGTTAAAACAAATCGATATTAATGATTTAGATTTCCGTAATAAAAATGTAGAAAAGGTAACGAAAGATATCGTTGCAAAAGCAAACGCTAGTGAAGAGTTACAAGAAATTACGATGAGTGTAACGCCTACAGAAGAACAAGAAGCGGTATTAAAAGATGAGTTTTTTGAAACAGGTTTATACACAGTACAAACTAACGCGAAAAGTGGAACGTATAAAGTACAGGCAACAGGTGCACCGCAGGGCGCGAAGTTCGTAAATGAAAAAGGTGAGGCGAAAACAGAATTTAATGTGGGAGAGAAATTCCGCATTTTAATTCCGAAACAAACACCGGCTGGTGGATTTAGTTTCAAAGTAATAGGGAATTTAACGAAGTTACAAGGGATTGCACATAAGGGCACACCGACAATTCAAAATGCAGTAGTATTACTTGAGCGTAGTGAAGAAAAAACAAGTCCAGAGTTAGCGGTAAGTTGGAAAAAAGCAAATGGTCATGATAATAAACCAAATAAACCCTATACACCAAATGAACCACATAAACCGAATCAATATAACAGATGATGAAAAAAGCGTTGGCATTTGCCAATGCTTTTTTATTGGTTTAAATTTTGCCACGAAAAATTTCTATAGCACCTTTTCTTTAGAAGTACGAAAAGGGTTAGAATTCGTTTGTTTTGGCCTCATTACACCACCGTAAGGTATAATGAAAATGAGAAATTAGAAAGAGAGAAGGAATTATGACTCTTCATATTTGTAAAGTAACGGATGAAAATTGAAATGAAATTGCCAATTTAGAAGTAACGGGAGAACAGCTTGCATGTATTGCAAGTACGGTTTCAGAGTGTTTAGTCGATGCTGATACAAGATATAAAGGTGAGGCTGCTTCAGTAGGTTTTTATGACGGTGATATGCCAATCGGATACACGATGTATGGTTGGTTTGAAGAAAAAGAGAAGGCTGTATATTTAAATCAATTTATGATTGATAGTAATTGCCAAGGTAAAAGGTATGCGAAAACATTATTGCGTTTGCTAATAGATTATTTACAAAAAGAATATGATAGAAAAGTTATATATTTAAGCATACATCCAGAGAATAAACTTGCCCAAAAATTAAATGAATCCATCGGGTTTCATTTAACTGGTGAAATTGAAGGTGAATGGATAAATGGAAAAGGATTTATAATGAAACGTATACTGAACTAATAAAAAAACCTGTTAAAAAAGAGTAGTATCTTTTTTGACAGGTTTTTATTTTAAAATAATATTTAATCCATTAATCTTAACGTTAAGATTAATGGATTAAATTCACTAAATTGTAACATTATTCTGATTGGGAGTGCTATCAAACAAAGTGTAAAGCGTGTACAATTCAGTTGGAAAAACTGCCTATAGATGGTCATATATGAAGAAAATGTAAGATTTTATTACTATTTTTTAGATGTATAGATGACAATACTAAATGATATCTTTTACTATTCTCTTTTTATGTACGAAGAGAACTCATCACAAATAGAGAGAAGTGAGGAGGGCATATTACATAAAAATTTTACAATGTAAGAAAGCGAATATACTTAGAGAAATGCGGTAGTAATTGATATAGGTGTGCGAGGTGTTAGTCTATTCTTTAAATGTTTTTATAAAAATAATAGGATTTTTCATTAAATGAATATATAGGATGCTTTTTCTAAAAAAAGGAACAGGGGACACAGATTATGTCAAAGAACAAAAAGAGTAGGGTATTAGTAGCTGGTATATGTATATCTACATTATTATCACCAGTAGCTTTCGAAGCATCGAGAGTGTATGCGGCGCCTTTGGAAGAAGTTAAAGGCGAGAAATTAGAAGAGGTTAAAGAGAATAAGTTTGAGCAGAGGGTATTTCAGTTGCCGGGAAAAGGTAGCGTGGAAGAAGAAAATAACCGCTTAAGAGTTACTTGGAAACTTTCCGCTAATGAGCCGACTGGAATTTATGCGGCGCCAAATGAAGAGATTACAATTGATATAAAAGGAACACAGACTATTCAAGCTTTCATAGGAACGAGATCTTATGATGAGGAGGGGCCAGAAGAGTTTGATTTAAAACCAGGGAAAAACGTTATATCATCTCCAAGAGGCGGTATTCTATATTTTTACAATATGAATAATGAAGGGGAAGTAACAGCTTCAGTTACGAATGGCGGTAGCCACTTTCCTTTGTTTATCTTAGGTAAGCATACGGAAAAAGATTGGGATGAGATGTTGAAGAAATATAAGGATCCTTATGCAGTTGAATTAAAAGGTGAGAGAAGTTTAATCACTACTACTTACGATTCAGTGCAGAAATATATGAAGAATACGGATCCAACAGATTTAATGAAATTGCACGATAAGATTATTCGTTTGGAAAATGCAGTGGCTGGATTATCTGAGGACGGTGTTGGGATAGCGAAATCTCCAATTCATTATGTACAGTTTATTGAGAAACGGAAGCCTGCTGAAGGGGACTTTATGTTTGCGAAAAATTATCATACAGGATATATCCCGAGGGCGATGAATAGAGTTTTAGATATAGAAGTGCTTGAAAAGGATGGCTGGGGACCCTGGCATGAAGTTGGACATTTACATCAGCAAGAACCTTGGAAGTGGTCTAAAGTAAGGGAAGTTACAGTAAATATTTACTCATTAGCTGTTCAAAAGGCGTTAGGGAACCGATTAGAAATGGATGGGCACTATAAAGACTCATTTGAATATTTAGAGAAACCTAAAGCAGAAAGGTTCATTGATGACATTAATCCTCTAACAATGTTTTGGCAATTAAATGTAGTGTATGGAGAACATTTCTATCCTAGGTTACATCAAGCTTATCGCTTGTTACCACAGAGTGAAATGCCTGCGTCTGATGGAGAGAAAAAGCAAATGTTTGTTTATATGACATCAAAAGTGGCAGGACAAAATTTAATTCCTTTCTTTGAGGAATGGGGATTAACGCCAAATGATGATATTAGAGAGAAAATAGAAAAATTAAATCTACCTAAATTAGAAAAGGAAATTTGGAAAGCTACAGATAGTAATGATATTCGTGAGAAGCAAGTTGAAGCTTACGAAGTTCCATATGGTGAACCCTCTAATGAGATGAGAAATCTTTTAGTTGGTACAGATTTTGATGAAAATGAAGCAAGTAAGCTTGTTCAAAAGTTAGGTGAGAATGTAAAAGTAACAGGTAAGATGATATGGTCTAAATTAGAGAATGGGAAACAGGAAGTATTAGTGGAAATTGAGGATGAGAAGGGAAATAAAAATTCAATTCCTGTTCAAGTTAATGGGATTTATGGTGACAGTATTATTTTCCAAGGAATTTCAAACGATGTAATGTCAACAGTGATGCTTCGTCACAATGAAAAAAAATTAAATGCAAACTTTACTAATAATGAGATACATTACCGTTTTGAAAAAGAAGAATATATGGGCTTAACGCTATACGATCGAAATGGGATTGAAAAGAAACGTGTATCAGCAGAAGGGCAAGAAACTGGAAAACGATTCGCAATGGAACTAAATGAATTGGATTTTGAATATGGTGATGTAGTAAAAGTATTCCACGCAGAACCAAGCCGTCTGAAATGGTACAAAAATAACGCACTTGTAGATCAAGGGAAAGCTAAAAATAAAGAAGAAAAATTATTCAAAATTACTCCGCAAGGGTTCGAGTTAAAAGATGGTTTACAAGAAGTGACGGCGAAACCGCAAAAAGTAGTAGTCGGAACAGATATTAAGAAGTTAGATGCGAAAAACTTTGTTGAAGTAAAAGATGGAGAAGTAGTTGGATTTGTAGAAAAACCGAATACAACAAAAATCGGTGAACAAAAAGTAAAAGTAGAAACGAAAGATCGTTTTGGAAATAAGAAAGTGACGGAAGTACCGTTAGAAGTCATTTATGGAGACAGCATTATGTTCTTCGGTACATGGCATGGCGGAAGCAATATTAAATCGGTTGTCACGTTAAATCATGAAGAAAAGAAATTTAGTACAACAGATTCAGAAGGTCCAATGCATACTTCATTTGCAGATGAGAAGTATATGGGGATGACTGTATACGATAAAAATGGAAAAGAGAAGAAAGCTCTATCAGTAAAGGCATCTGAAAATACAAAAGGATTTGCAGAACAATTCAACGGAATGACGTTTGAATATGGGGATATGGTAAAGGTATACCAAAAAGAGTTTGATAGATTTAAGGTGTACAAAAAGAATGAAATAGTGGATGTGCAGTACGGTATTCATGAAGTAATCTTTAAAGTAACGGAGCATGGTTTCGAGAGAATAGAAGCTCAGCAAGAAGTAAAGGCAGTACCGCAAAAAGTAGTAATCGGAACAGATGCTGAAAAATTAGAAGCGAAAAACTTTGTTCAAGTGAAAGATGGAGAAGTAATTGGATTTGTAGAAAGACCAGATACAACAAAAATCGGTGAACAAACAGTGAAAGTAGAAACGAAAGACTACTTTGGAAATAAGGAAGTGACAGAAGTACCATTGGAAGTAATCTATGGCGATAGTTTAGTCTTCCAAGGTAATGGTAATACAACGCGTTCTGTCGTAACTGCGGATCATAATACGAAAAAGCTACAGGCAACATCAACGGATTCTAAAGTTCATTATCGCTTTGAAAAGGAAAAATATATGGGAATCACGCTATATGATCAAAATGGAAATGAAAAGAAAGTTATTTCTGTAGAAGGACAAGAGACTGCTAAAAATTTTGCAGAACAGTTAAATGGTGTAAACTTCGCATATGGTGATGTTATTAAGGTATATCATGCAGAATCAGATCGATTAAAGTGGTATCAAAAGAATGAGTTTGTAAGTAGCGGTAAAGGGAAACAAGAGTTGTACTTTGAAATAACGGAAAAAGGTTTTGAAAAACTGGAAAGCTTACAAGAAGTAACGGCAGTACCACAAAAAGTAGTAATCGGAATAGACGCTGAAAAATTAGAAGCGAAAGACTTTGTTCAGGTGAAAGATGGAGAAGTAATCGGATTTGTAGAAAAACCGAATACAACAAAAATTGGTGAACAAAAAGTAAAAGTAGAAACGAAAGATCGTTTTGGAAATAAGAAAGTGACGGAAGTACCAGTAGAAGTAACATATGGAGATAGCATTGTATACCAAGGGCTTAGTAATGTTGTTCGTTCTATTGTAACGTTAAATCATGAGGATAAGAAACTACATGTAACGTCTACAGATGAACAAATTCATAGCTACTTTAAAAATGAATTATATATGGGAATTACGTTATACGATCAAAATGGAACTGAGAAAAAGCATGTAACAGCAGAAGGGCAAGAGACTTCAAAGAATTTTGCTGAGCAAGTAAATGGCACTCCATTTGAGTATGGAGATGTTATTGAAGTGTATCATGCAGAACCGAGTCGTTTAAAATGGTATAAAAAGAGTAAATTAGAAGAGCAATTAGCTTCAACAAAAGTTTCATTTAAAGTTACTCAAAGTGGATTAGAACAAGTAAAGGGAATATAATAAAAGAAAAACGCGCATAGATATTGTATCTATGCGCGTTTTTTTTTATTCAGCTTCAGAAACAACTGTGAAGCGTTCGTTTACGTGTTTTGGATTTTCGATTTCATCAAGTGCTGCAACTGCGAAGTCTTCGTAACTTACGTAGCTATCACCTTTTGCGTTAACAAGAAGGTTGTCTTTGCCAGCTGTATAAGAACCAGTACGTTTTCCTAGTGCGAATAGTGCAGAAGGGCTGATAAATGTCCAAGTAATATCGTTTGTTTGTTGCAGAATTTCTAAGTTTTTTCCTTGGTTTTGAGCTGTTGCAAGGTATTCGTTAGGGAAACCAGGTGTATCAAATACACGTGTTGTTTTCTCTTCGTCTACAAATAAGCTGCCAGCGCCGCCAACTACAAGTAATTTTGTGTTAGGTGCACCTTTCATAGCTTCAATTAGTACATTTCCTGCATCTACATGAAGATGTTCTTCTCCTGCTGGAGCGCCGAATGCATTTACAACTACATCGAATGCTTGTAGGTCGTTAGATGTAAGAGAGAATACATCTTTCTCTAAAACTTTTACGTTTTCTTCTGTAATTTTTGCAGCATTTCTTACGATTGCAGTTACTTCATGTCCACGATCTAATGCTTCTTTTAAAATACGACTTCCTGCTTTACCAGTTGCTCCGATGATTCCGATTTTCATAATAAATCCCTCCAAAGTGTTTTGTTAAAGTGTATATCTGAAAGTAAATGAATTTGTTGTAATTAGGTTTGTTACAACCTGATGTAATCATTATAGTTACAGGTTGGTACTTTTGTCAATGGGGTAGTTTGTAGATTTATTTTTTGTTTTAGTATGCACAGTTAGAGGGAAGAGAGTCATAAAGATATTGTTACTTCGTGCCTGGCTAATATTTGGAAATTGCAAATTGTCGAAAAATGTTGATTTTTGAATGTTTTTTAAATATAATTCGTTTTATGGAGAAAAGGAGGGGTTAATTGTATGAATATTTTAGAGCAATTTATTTCATCAACGAATACAATTCTTTGGTCATATATTCTTATTGCAATGTTAATTGGTTTAGGTCTTTATTTTTCTATTAAATTGAAATTCGTACAAATTACTCATTTAGGGGAAATGGTTCGACTAATGAGTGATGGATTAACTGGAAAGACGCGTAAAAAAGGTAGTGTATCTTCTTTCCAAGCGTTCTGTATGAGTTCAGCAGCTCGTATTGGTATCGGTAATTTAGCTGGTGTAGCGTTAGCTATTTCTATGGGAGGACCTGGCGCAGTATTTTGGATGTGGGTTATTGCGATTATCGGAGCTTCTTCAAGTTTCGTAGAAAGTACGCTTGCACAAATTTATAAAATAAAAGATGGCAGTGGCTTCCGTGGTGGTCCTGCTTATTATATGGAAAAAGGTTTAAATAAACGTTGGATGGGAATTTGGTTCTCTATCCTTATTACAATTAGTTATGGTTTAATTTTTAACTCAGTACAAGCAAATACAGTTACATTAGCATTTAAAAATGCTTTTGGTATTGAGCGTTATATTGTTGGGATTGCATTAGCTGCATTAGTTGCGGTTATTATTTTTGGTGGTGTAAAAAGTATCGCACGTATGTCGGAAATGATTGTTCCGCCAATGGCGCTTATTTATATTGCGGTAGCTATTTTTGTTGTCATTAAAAACTTCTATTTAATACCAGATGTGTTTACGGAAATCTTTAAAGGTGCATTCGGTTTAGATTCAGCTGTAGGTGGCGGTATCGGTGCTGCAATGAAATATGGTATTCAGCGCGGATTATTCGCGAACGAAGCAGGTATGGGTAGTGCGCCGAACGCGGCAGCAACAGCTGATGTAACGCATCCAGCGAAACAAGGTTTTATTCAAACGATTGGTGTTTTAGTAGATACATTCTTAGTATGTACATCAACAGCATTTATCGTACTATGTTCTGGTGCATATAAAGCGACAAATTTAGAAGGTATTGAATTAACGCAAAATGCATTAAGTTCACAAATTGGCCCGTGGGCGAGCAGTTTCTTAGCGATTATTATTTTCTTATTTGCATTCAGTTCACTTTTAGGAAATTACTATTATGGTGAAACGAATATTGAATTCATTAAACAAAGTAAAACTTGGTTAACAATTTACCGTATTGCGGTAGTTGGAATGGTGTTATTCGGTTCTATTGCGACGCTTCAAGTCGTATGGAATATGGCAGATTTATTCATGGGTCTAATGGTAATTACAAACTTAATTGCGATTACACTTCTTGGGCGATTTGCATATGCTGCTTTGGCAGACTATGTAAGGCAAAAGAAACAAGGAAAAGATCCAGTCTTCAGTGCAGATTCGATTCCAGGTTTAACGAATACAGAGTGTTGGGATAAGTCAGCGGTAACGGATAAAGAAAAAGCGGTATAATGAAAAAACGAGCATCGAGATGAATTCGATGCTCGTTTTTTTGATCTTTTTTTCTGTGATTTGTAGAAAATATGTGGTTGGGTATTAGGTAAATGCACTAGTTAAGTACAGTTTTATTTTATGAAAAAATCCGTATGTAACATAATGTAACACCATCATGTCATAAAAACTAACATGAATTTGTCGAAAATTCTTGATTACTAAAAGTTTTTAGAATATAATTTTCTTATTGTTAGGAAGAGGGGGCAATACAATTATGGATTTTTTAGCTAAGGTAATTGGGGATATAAATAATGTCCTTTGGTCATATGTCATTATTGCGATGTTAATTGGGTTAGGGCTCTACTTTTCATTCCGTGTGAAATTTGTCCAAGTTCGTTACTTCGGTGAAATGATTCGTTTGCTTGGGGATGGAGCAAGCTCGAAAACGAGGAAAGCGCAAAAAGAGAAGAGCGGCGTATCATCATTCCAAGCATTTTGTATGAGTACAGCTTCTCGTGTAGGTACTGGTAACTTAGCTGGTGTAGCTATTGCAATTTCAGCAGGTGGACCAGGAGCGGTATTTTGGATGTGGTTAATTGCGGTAATTGGGGGTGCTTCTGCATTTGTAGAGAGCACATTAGCGCAAATTTATAAAGTAAAAGATGGGAATGCGTTCCGTGGTGGACCAGCTTATTATATGGAAAAAGGATTAAATAAGCGCTGGCTTGGAGCTATTTTCTCTGTTTTAATAACAGTAAGTTTCGGATTAATTTTTAACGCTGTACAGTCTAATACTGTAGCTGCTGCTTTTGATGGGGCATTCAAAACAGACAGTAGATTAGTAGGTCTTGTAATGGCTGGTTTACTTGCAGTTATTATCTTCGGCGGAGTAAAACGTATTGCACGCGCGGTTGAAATGATTGTTCCAGTAATGGCAATTATTTATGTAGCAGTGGCATTATTCGTTGTTGTAACAAACATTACGGCAATTCCGTATGTATTTAAAGAGATTTTCTTACATGCATTTGGAATTAAAGAAGTAGTGGGCGGGGGATTAGGAGCTGCGATTTTACTAGGGGTAAAACGTGGATTATTCTCAAATGAAGCAGGTATGGGTAGTGCGCCGAACGCAGCTGCGACTGCAAACGTAACGCACCCAGTTAAACAAGGTTTCATTCAAACTTTAGGGGTATTTACAGATACATTATTAATTTGTAGTTGTACAGCATTTATTATTCTTTTATCAGATGTGCATAATGCAGCTGATTTAAATGGTATTCAATTAACGCAGCAAGCATTAAGCCAACATATTGGACCGTGGGCATCTATATTTGTAGCGGTTGCAATCTTCTTATTTGCATTCAGTTCATTAGTAGGTAACTACTACTATGGTGAAACAAATATTGAGTTCTTAAATGGAAGTAAAGTGTTATTAAATGCATACCGCATTGCTGTACTTGGTATGGTTATGCTAGGATCTGTAGCGACAATTCAAATCGTTTGGGATTTAGCAGATTTATTTATGGGAATTATGGCTGTTATTAACTTAGTAGCAATTGTATTCCTTTCTAAGTACGCTTTCGCAGCGTTATCAGATTATATTAAGCAAAAGAAACAAGGGAAAGATCCAGTCTTTTATGCGGAGTCTATTCCAGGTTTGAACAATACAGAGTGTTGGGATAAGCCAGCGGTAGCTGATAAAGAAAAAGCAGTATAATGAGGTGAGCATCAAGTGAAACTTGATGCTCATTTTTTTGTTTTATAAAGATATTTATGGGTAGTAAAAGACGAACATTCATGAGTGTTTTATAATAAAATGTAATTTTTTTAAGAAAAGTGCGGATATGAGTTGTGATTTATGTTAGAATGGAAAATGCCTTTGAAACAAGAGATTTTATGGTCTTTTCTATCCGATTGAAGGTTTTTGAGGAGAAATGGAAAGTTCGGATTATTTCTTATTTTGAATGGTCAGACGTTCAACGTTAATGAAGAGTTAAATGGAGGATTTTATTAATGAAGTTTGTTATGTTTCTTGTAGGATTGCTCGTTGTATTCGTACTCGGTTTTCTTATAAGTGCCGATCGAAAGAAGATTAAGTATAAACCAATCGCAATCATGCTTGTTATTCAGCTAGTGTTAAGTTATTTCTTATTAAATACGCAAGTTGGTTATATTTTAGTAAAAGGAATTTCAGATGGATTTGGCGCGCTGCTTGGATATGCGGAAGCTGGAATCGTTTTCGTATTTGGCGGTCTTGTTAATAAAGGAGAGGTTTCATTCTTCTTAACGGCGCTATTACCAATCGTATTCTTTGCCGTTTTAATCGGAATTCTGCAACACTTTAAAATTTTACCGGTATTTATTCGTGCTATTGGTACGTTGTTAAGTAAAGTCAATGGTCTAGGAAAACTAGAATCATATAACGCAGTAGCAGCTGCAATTGTTGGGCAAGCAGAAGTATTTATTACAGTAAAAGATCAATTAAGTAAAATCCCAAAACATCGTTTATATACATTATGTGCATCTTCCATGTCGACAGTATCAATGTCAATCGTTGGTTCTTATATGAAAATGATCGAACCGAAATATGTAGTAACAGCACTTGTATTAAATTTATTTAGTGGTTTCATTATTATTCATATTATTAACCCGTACGATATTACAGAAGAAGAAGATACACTGAAATTAGAAAATAAGAAAAAACAATCATTCTTTGAAATGTTAAGCGAATATATTATGCTTGGTTTCACAATCGCGATCACAGTAGCGGCAATGTTACTTGGTTTTGTAGCATTAATTACAGCAATCAATAGCTTGTTTGATTCCATGTTCGGTATTACATTCCAGGCTATTTTAGGATACATTTTCTCACCATTGGCATTCGTAATGGGTATCCCGCAAGCAGAGATGGTAACAGCGGGACAAATTATGGCAACAAAATTAGTATCAAACGAGTTTGTTGCGATGCTTGATCTTGGAAAAGTAGCTGGTGACTTATCAGCTCGTACAGTTGGTATTCTTTCTGTATTCCTTGTATCATTTGCGAACTTCTCATCAATCGGAATTATTGCAGGTGCAACGAAAGGTATCGATGAAAACCAATCAAATGTTGTATCATCATTCGGTCTACGCCTTGTGTACGGTGCGACATTAGTAAGTATTCTATCAGCGATTATCGTTGGTGTTATGTTATAAACAAAGATGGCCCTAGCTCATAGCTAGGGTTATTTTTTATGGTAAATTTGCATGAAAAAACCAATTATTTAGGAATATATTAACATATAAAAATCTTTTAAAATTTATATTGCATTTCGATTAGATAACGCTTACAATTTGATTTGTAGGTGGTATCAATTTCAGACCTTCAAATATGGTAGGAGAGAAGAAGCTACCTTTTATAAATTGCAATTTATGTAAACGCTTACTGATTTTAGATAACAGTTGAATAGTATTTAGGGGTTTTGAATTTTTTTAACATCAATGGTCAGACGTCATTCGTTATACGTTATACGACCAATAACTCGTGGGAGAAGTGGAGGATTCACATATGAAAATAGTAATGTTCCTAGTCGGTTTACTTGTAGTGTTTGTACTAGGGTTCCTTATCAGTTCAGATCGTAAGAAAATTAAATATAAACCAATTGCACTTATGCTTGTCATTCAATTGGTACTTGCGTATTTCTTACTAAATACAAAGGTCGGATTTGTGTTAGTAAAAGGGATCGCAGATGGGTTTGGCGCTATTTTAAAATTTGCGGAAGCAGGGGTTAATTTCGTATTTGGTGGTCTAGCAAATGATGGACAAGCACCATTCTTCTTAACAGTATTATTACCAATTATTTTCTTAGCAGTACTAATTGGGATTCTGCAACACATTAAAGTATTACCGATTATCATTCGTGCAGTCGGTTTCCTATTAAGTAAAATTAACGGCTTAGGAAAACTAGAATCATATAATGCAGTAGCAGCTGCGATTGTTGGTCAAGGGGAAGTATTCATTACAGTAAAAGATCAATTAAGCAAATTACCGAAAAATCGTTTATACACACTTTGTGCATCTTCCATGTCGACAGTATCGATGTCAATCGTCGGTTCTTACATGAAAATGATTGATCCAAAATATGTAGTAACAGCACTTGTATTAAACTTATTCAGTGGATTCATTATCGTTCATATCATTAATCCATATGAAGTAAAAGAAGAAGACGATATTTTAGAATTACAAGAAGATAAAAAACAAACATTCTTTGAAATGTTAGGCGAATATATTATGCTTGGTTTCTCTATCGCTGTAACAGTAGCGGCGATGTTAATCGGTTTCGTAGCATTAATTACAGCAATTAACGGTGTATTCGATTCAATTTTCGGAATCACATTCCAAAGCATTTTAGGATATGTCTTCTCACCATTAGCATTCGTAATGGGTATTCCAACATCAGAGATGCTAACAGCAGGACAAATTATGGCAACGAAATTAGTAACGAACGAATTCGTTGCAATGCTTGACCTTGGAAAAGTAGCTGGTGATTTATCAGCTCGTACAGTAGGTATTTTATCTATCTTCCTTGTATCATTTGCGAACTTCTCATCAATCGGAATTATCGCAGGTGCAACGAAGAGTATCGATGGCAAACAAGCAAACGTTGTATCTTCATTCGGACTAAAACTTGTATACGGTGCAACGTTAGTAAGTATATTATCAGCGATTATCGTTGGGGTTATGCTTTAATAAAACGGTAAAGAAGTCGTTTGTCTCTCGCCTAGAGGGATGAACGACTTTTTTTGTTTTGATATGATAAATAGTGTGGAGAGGGGGAATTAGGGTGAAAGAACAGGATAGTTTGAAGGAATTTGATGAGGTTATAGATAACATTAATCGTTTAACTGGTGAAGATGCTAGAACCTTTTTGAAATTCATACATGGATATTTAAGTATAGTAGAAGAAGGCGATGGGACGTTTGCTCATAGTAACTTTGTTGAAAAGGTTTCAAGTTTTTATAAGAAGGATTTGGCTAAGATTATTAATCTGAGAGAAGAGATCAAAAAATCACCTTAATACATTCATTAAGGTGATTGAAATACTATTCAGCTGGAGGCGTAAATGTACGTTTCTCTAATTCAGCATCTAGCATAAATAGTGCGTTTGAATCGCTTGTAATACGTTTTAATTTTTGGATGATGCTATCGAATGAAGCTTCTTCTTCTACTTGCTCATCGACGAACCATTTTAAGAATGTAATTGTTGCGTGTTCACGCTCATCCCAAGCGATATCAGATAAGTTGTAAATACGCTTCGTTACTTCACGCTCGTGCTCAAGTGCGACTTCAAAAGCGTTCAGTACAGATTCATATTCGTTATTTGGATTATCAAATCCAGTAACAATAGCGCGCTCACCGCGGTCGTTAATGTAGTTGTAAAGCTTCATTGCGTGGAAGCGTTCTTCTTCAGCTTGTACAAGGAAAAAGTTAGCGAATCCATCATAGCTCTCCGCCGTACAGTAAGCAGCCATTGCCATATAAGCGTGGGCAGAGTAAAATTCAAAGTTCATTTGATCGTTTAATGCGTCGTGCAATTTTTTAGATAACATAAAATCCCCCTTAGTATTGTGACAAGAATATTATACCATAATTGATAATATTCTCATTTGGATGTCTCGAACCTTTTTGAAAGCTTTGTGACGTGTGCTTCCATAATGTCTTGTAAATCTAAATCATATTTTTGTGAAAGAATAATAAGATTAGATAGTACGTCACCAAGTTCTTCTTTTAACTCTTGTTTTAGCTCTTCTTCTGTTTTCGCGTCTTCATCAGGGCGATCACGGCCGATTTCAATGGCACGAACAACTCGTGAAACTTCCCCAACTTCCTCTGTTAAGAAATTTAAGCGAATAAAGGAATTATACTGTGACCAGCTTCGTTTTTCGTAAAATTCCTCCACCCATCTTTGAAATGCGACGATATCCATTTCTTCCTCATCCCTTCAATATGTTGTACAATATTCATTGTATCATAACAATATATAGTTTCGGGGTGTAGGGATGAGAAAGATTTGTGTGTTTGCAGGTTCCAACTTAGGGGAGAGACCAGAATTTAAAGAGCAAGCAATAGCGTTAGGAAAAATGTTTGTTGAGAACGATTATGAGCTCGTATACGGCGGTTCATGCGTTGGATTAATGGGAGAAGTAGCAAATGAAGTTCTTCGTTTAGGCGGGCGTGTAACAGGTGTTATGCCGCGCGGTCTATTCCGAGGAGAAATTGTACATACAGGGTTAACGGAACTAATTGAAGTAGAAACGATGCATGAACGTAAAGCGAAAATGGCAGAGCTTGCGGATGCCTTTATTGCATTACCAGGCGGATATGGAACGTTTGAAGAGCTATTTGAAGTTGTATGTTGGTCACAAATTGGTATACATAATAAGCCGGTTGGTTTATTGAATATAAAAGGCTTTTACGGACCAATCCTGCAAATGGTTGAACGTGCAGCAGAAGAAGGGTTTATGAACCCATCTAATAAAGAGTTGATTGTTTCAGCTGAGACGGCAGATAAACTAATTCATGAAATCCAAAATTACGAGCGTCCTGTTTTAGGAACGAAGTGGAAACAGTTATCATAATACAAAATTATAGAGATTTTTGGAAACACATGTCATTTTATCTTGAAAAGGCATGTGTTTTTTAATTTGGTTAAATATATTAATGTTGAGATATAATGTTTTTGGAAGAGGAGAAACAGATGGAGGAGTTTGTGTATTTACGTCCTGTTTTTAAAAGTATATTAGCAACATCCCTTCTTGTTATGCTAATTGTTTCAACACAGAAAAAAGAGCTAATTAATGAATTTTCGCTTTGGTTTATCTCGATATTATGTATCGGTGTTTCTGCGATAACGTTGTTTATGTCTGGGTTTATCGTCGATGAGTATAATTTAGGTGGAGATGCACAGAGTTTTAGCATGTTTATTGCGATTGGTTGTATTAGCGGTTTGAATTTTATTATTTATCCCGCTTTAATGGGCAGTAAGACCCCCACCTCAAAATTCAGCGAAAGCAAAGAAGTTAGGTGGGGGATCAACTGCCCATAAAAGTCCGATTGGTGAGGGCTGATAATCAGTGGGGGATGAACAAAACCCCCACTGATTAAAGTTTCACTTTATTATAGACGGCAATAAAAGAAGGCATTCCGTATTATTTTGGAATGCCTTTATCACTTTGATTACTTTGTTTTTTATACAGGTACCAGCCACCCCAGCCGCCACCAATTGCTACAACAACGAGGAAAGCATAGTCTTTCACCTCGACACGTATATTGAAAATATTAGCTATAAGTAAGACAATCCCAACTGTTATTAACGCAAAAAATGCTCTAATTAAGTAGTCTTTCAACTGAACCACTCCCGCCATTTAAGTAGTAAATGATGAATATGGAAAAGCTTTTGGGTCTATTTTACTAAAAGGTGTTACCTATATTTTAACATAAAAGGGATTGTAATATATTGATAAAAGTAGAGGAGAGGGGCGCTGATATTGTCGTGATTTGTCGGTAAGTCGATATCCTGTGTCGAATCGTCGATATAATGAAAAAATCGTTGATATAATTTCATGTATCAGCATGTGCAATCCCCTCATAGAAAAAAGCGACTCTGAACGAGCCGCTTCCGCTTTAAGTATTATCCAGCTCCGGTGACTAGAACAGTCGGTCATTTCGCGCCTTCCTGTGAGGCAAAAAGCGCCTCTTCGTCAGGAGCTCCAATGCCCTTTTGTTCTGAGCAAGTCACCTCCGCTTTTAAGTGATATCCAGCTCCAGCGGCTAGAACAGTCGGTTGTTTCACTCCTTCATTCGAGGCAAAAAGCGCCTCGTAATCAGGAGTTCCAACACCCTCCTGTTCTGAACGAGCCGCTTCCGCTTTTAAGTGATATCCAGCTCCAGCGGCTAGAACAGTCGGTTGTTTCACTCCTTCATTCGAGGCAAAAAGCGCCTCGTAATCAGGAGTTCCAACACCCTCCTGTTCTGAACGAGCCGCTTCCGCTTTTAAGTGATATCCAGCTCCAGCGGCTAGAACAGTCGGTTGTTTCACTCCTTCATTCGAGGCAAAAAGCGCCTCGTAATCAGGAGTTCCAACACCCTCCTGTTCTGAACGAGCCGCTTCCGCTTTTAAATATATTATTGATTCAAGAACGCGCGTAGCATCCAAGCGTGTTTTTCTAGTTCTGTGTAGATGCCTAGTAGTAGGTCAGATGTCATTTCGTCGTCAGAGTTTTGAGCAATTTCCATGCCTTTTTTCAGTTCGACTAGCATCATTTCGTAGTCTTTCATGATTGCTTCAACCATTCCTTCTGCAGTTTCTCCGTAAGCTGCTTCTTGAATAGTAGAGATTTCTAGGTATTCTTTCATAGTCGCTACTGGTTTACCACCGATTGCTAAAATACGTTCTGCAATTTCATCGATGTGAGTAGCTGATTCTGTGTATAGTTCTTCGAATTTCTCATGTAATGTGAAGAATTGAGGTCCTTTTACGTACCAATGGAAGTTGTGTAATTTTGTGAATAAAACGCTCCAGTCTGCTACTTGTTTGTTTAATACTTCGATTACTTGTTTGTTCATTATGATCAATCTCCTTTTGAGTTGTTATGTTATATCAATTACTAATTTATAATTATTATAATCTAGTAATTTGTATAAATCAACCCTTTTGCTGGAATTAATTTGAACAAATTATGAACTGTTATAAATAAAAATCCCTATTACTGTTGAGTAATAGGGATTTTGTTTGATATAGCTCTTGTTCTAAACGAGCCGCTTCCGCTTTTAATTATTATACAGCCTTTTGCTTCTCTTCTATATCCTGTCCATCCCAGCACTCTGTATTCTGTAAGCCAGGGATAGAACTTGCAACGAAGACAGGGTCTTTTCCTTGTTTCTTTTGCTTCATATAGTCTACTAATGCTGCGTAGGCGAATTTGCTAAGGAATGAGATGGCAATTAAGTTTGTGAATACCATTAGTCCCATGAATAAATCAGCTAAACTCCAAACTGTTTGAAGGGCAGCGATTGATCCGAAGAATACCATTCCGACAACTGCAACGCGATAAATCATTAACCATGTTTTGCTTTCTTTAATGAATGCGATGTTTGTTTCACCATAATAGTAGTTCCCTAGTAAAGAACTGAAAGCGAATAGGAAAATAATAATCGCTAAGAAAGTGCTTGCCCACGGTCCGATTTGTGAACTTAATGCTTGCTGTGTTAATTCAATACCTTGTAAATTTGTTCCTTTGTACAGTCCAGAACATAATACGATAAATGCTGTTGATGTACATACTAAGAATGTGTCTACGAACACTCCTAATGCTTGAACAAGTCCTTGTTTTACAGGGTGAGATACATCTGAAGTTGCTGCTGCATTAGGAGAGCTACCCATACCGGCTTCTGTCGCGAATAGACCGCGCTGAATTCCGAACTTGATTGCTGCTCCAATACCACCAGCGATAGCTTGGTCTAAACCGAATGCACTGTTAAAAATTTCTGCAAAAATACTTGGTAACATGGTGAAGTTGTTAATAACGACAAAAATAGCCACACCAATATAAATGATTGCCATTGGAGGAACAATTATTTCTGTAATACGTGAAATGCTCTTAATACCACCAAAAATAATAACTGCCACTAATAAAGCTAATAGAGCTCCTACGAGAGTGCGCTCTAGTCCAAAAGCATTTTCAAATGCTATTGTTACTGTGTTTGCTTGTACAGAATTGAAAATTAATCCGTACGCAACTGTGATAAGCAGTGAAAACCAAACACCCATCCAGCGTTTGTTTAATCCTTTTTCCATGTAATATGCTGGCCCACCACGGAACCTGCTTCCATCTTTTACTTTATAAATTTGCGCGAGCGTACATTCTACGAAACTAGTAGCTGCTCCAAGGATAGCGATAAACCACATCCAAAATACTGCGCCAGGTCCACCCATTGAAATGGCTAATGCTACACCAGCTAAGTTCCCGATACCGATACGTGCTGCTGCACTTAAGCAAAATGCTTGGAATGGAGAGATGCTATCTTTCTTTTTTTCTTTCCGATTAAACCCTTTACTAATTAAACCGACCATCTCACCGAAATGAGTAATTTGGACAAACTTCAATTTAAAAGAGAAATAAAGACCGAAGCCGATTAGCATTGCAATAAGAATATATGACCATAAAATATTATTCGTTACCTCAAGGAATCTGCTAAAGATATCAACCATATAATACACTTCCTTTTTTCCGTAATAAGAAAATTATATGCAAAAAATATATGAGAATCAATTTTTCTAAAAAATTATGTGACATAAACATATTTTGTGTTATGATTATGTTACATCGTAATATTTTTAGAATTATTTACATTTTAAAAAACTAAATGTAAAGCAAGAAAGAGGGGATAATTTGAAAGAAGAAACTTTATTGAAAGTAAGCCTTAAAAGTTTGAAAATGAGAAGTAATATATTTTTTATCATTACATCTTTAAGTATCTTTTTAGGAGCCACTTATTATTACAATAAAAGATTTCCAACTCACATGTATCCTGAATGGTTAGGATTTCTAAAGTTGATTGGATGAATAAAAGACAGAAAAACAGAAAATTTAAATAAAAAATGTTGTGGAGGAGCTAAATATGAATATTAGAGAAAGTGAACTTCCAGGTATTGGCTATAAGTTTCAAATCGTTACGAAAGGTAACGAAAAGATGGTGATTGTCATTCATGATGATGGACGTAGAGAAATGTATCATTTTGATTCAGATCATGAAGAAAGTATCTCAAGTATTTCATTACGTGACTCAGAGGCAAGACAAATTGCAGCAATATTAGGTGGAATGGTATATAAGCCTAGAGCATTAGAAAATGTTGAGATGGTCTTTGAAGGTTTAGCAATTGAGTGGTTCAAGGTGGAGAATGCAGCTCCGGCACTTGGAAAAACAATCGGTGATCTTGAAATAAGAAAAACATATAGCGTAACGATCATTGCAGTTATGAAAAAGAATATGAAAAAGCTATTTAATCCAGGGCCAGAAACGGTAATTGAAGAAGGCGATATGCTTGTAGTTTCAGGTGAGAGAGACGAAATTAAAAAGATTATTAATGAGTTACTTTCGAATAGGGGGACTGACTAGATGGATACGTTAATTTTTGAAGTTGGTACAGCGTTAGTGTTAGTTGCAATTGCAGCAGTAATTGCTGGAAAGTTTAAATTCTCAGTAATTCCGTTTCTAATTGTTCTTGGGATGTTAGTGGGACCACATGCGCCGACAATAGGTGTTATCGATTTCAAGTTTATTGAAAGTGCAAGTGTCATTTCCTTCCTTGGACGGATTGGGGTTCTGTTCCTTCTGTTCTATCTAGGACTAGAGTTTTCGATGAAAAAACTAATTAAATCTGGACGTTCTATTGCGATTGGCGGAACAATCTATATTTTAATTAACTTTTCACTTGGCTTATTATACGGATTTATAATGGGATTCCCTTTACTAGAAATCTTAATTATTGCGGGTATTATTACGATTTCTTCTAGTGCTATCGTTGCTAAAGTGTTAGTGGATTTAAGAAGAACTGGTAATAATGAGACCGAATTAATTTTAGGAATTATTATGTTCGAGGATATATTCCTTGCTGTATATTTATCAGTTGTATCAGGTTTAGTTCTAGGAGATCATGCTTCCTTCCTAGGTGCTCTTACTTCAATTGGAATTGCTTTAGGATACATGCTTCTATTCTTTATTGTAGCTAGAAAGGCAACGCCGTTATTAAATAAATTGCTTAATATTAGCTCAGATGAAATTTTCATTATTGTAGTATTTGCTTCGTTATTCTTTATCGCAGGATTTTCAGAAACAATTCACGTTGCCGAAGCAATTGGAGCACTTCTTTTAGGATTAGTTTTCTCTGAGACAGAACATAGTGACAGAATTGAACATCTCGTTGTTCCATTTAGAGACTTTTTCGGAGCTATTTTCTTCTTCAGTTTCGGATTAAGTATTGATCCGTTTTCATTAGGCGGAGCGATATGGTTAACGTTAGGTGCTGTCCTTCTTACAATCATCGGTAACTTTGTTGCAGGGATGATTGCAGGGCGACAAGCTGGATTATCTCATAAAGCGTCAACAAATATTGGATTAACAATCGTTTCAAGAGGAGAATTCTCCATCATTATGGCTAATATCGGTATCGCGGGTGGTTTAATGTCAGTACTGAAACCATTCTCAGCACTATACGTGCTTATACTATCGATTTTAGGTCCACTTCTGACGAAAGAGTCAAAGAATGTATATAAATTTTTAAATAAAATCTTTAAGTGGGATACAAAGGCTAACTAAATTTAAAAAATAAAAGTACGAGATATTTCCTGCTTGTACTTTTATTTTTTGCAATGAAACAGTAAAGAGAGGTACATGATGTTAGGAGAGTTGATTCATTCTGTTTTAGTTTTTCTAGAAGGGCTTGGTTATTGGGGGATTATGCTTGGATTAATGCTAGAGGTTATCCCAAGTGAAATCGTATTATCTTATGCAGGTTATTTAGTATCAACAGGAAGTATTACATTTTGGGGCGCTGTCGCGTTCGGTACAATTGGTGGTGTAATTGCACAACTATTCATTTATTGGATTGGTCGATATGGAGGAAGACCTGTTCTTGAGCGATATGGCAAATATATTTTAATTCAAAAGAAACATATTGATTATGCTGAAGCTTGGTTTAATCGTTACGGAACTGGTGTTATTTTTACTGCTCGTTTTATTCCTGTGGTGCGTCATGCTATTTCGATACCAGCGGGTATTGCAAAAATGTCACATGCTAAGTTTATTACGCTAACTACATTAGCTGTTATTCCATGGTCAATTGTATTTGTATATTTAGGTTTTAAATTAGGAACAGAGTGGGAAAGTATTAATAAAGTAGCTGGGCCATATGTGAAATACTTTGCACTTGCTGCTATTGTTTGTGCAATTGGTTACTTTGTATTAAAAAAAATGATGAAAAAAAAGTGATTACGGAAAAGGGATCTATGTCGACATAGATTCCTTTTTTATTGGCATTTTTTCAAGGATGAAAGAATACGTTTAATATTTACCATATTGTGGCATACATATAGAAAAAGGGTGCTTGGAAAGGGGAATAAAGAGAAATGGAACTCCAGTTTCAAAATGTATATCAACAGGTGGAGAATTGGTATGTGTTGGATTCGGAGCTTCCTTGGGATGTCAAAAGGCTTAGAGCTGATTTGTTTTCATTGATTGAAGTATGTAAAACGCCAGTTATTTTTTGTGATACGTGTGATGCGAATCATGTGCTTCTATCGTTAGGAGAAGAAGAAGAGGAATTTTTATTCCCAGTAGGTGGTTTTTATCATAAAGAAAAACAATTAATTTTTGTTTGTATGTGGGAAGAGTATGAGCAAGTGCTCAAAACACTACTGCATGAATTTCGCCATGCGATGCAGCATAAGAGCGAAATATTGTATGTTGGAAGTGAATTGTACGAAGATAGATGGATTGAGAAAGATGCGAGGAAGTTCGCGGAGAGGAAGTTAGATGAATATAAAAATAGAAAGTTAATGTAAAGCATAGTGGAGAAATGGCACTGTGCTTTCTTTGTTGTTTACTATAAGTAAGTGATTGACTTTTATAAAGTTTAGTTCTAAACTATTGGTATGAAACGAGCGAGGTGATAGAATGAAAACAGAAGATAGACTCGGATTACTATTATGGTTTCGTTTATCACGTTTTTATAACAAAAGTATTCGTGAGACGAATCAGCATTTGAAAGAATGGAATGTATCTGCCGCTCAGTTTGATGTACTGGCTCAAGTTGGAGGGCATAATCGTCTAACGCAGCAAGAGCTTGGAAATAAACTATTTGTTACGAAGGGAAATATCACGCAGCTTTTAAATAAAATGGAGCAGCTAGAGTGGATTCGTCGTGAACAAGAAGGTACTACAAAATATATTTCGTTAACAGAAAAGGGAAAAGTTTTATATGAAGAAATCGTCCCGCCTCAAGAAACGTTCCAAGCGGAGCAGTTTCAAAATTTAAATGTAGAAGAACAACATCAATTATTACAATTACTAAAAAAATTACAGTGAGAAAAAGTTTTGAAATAAATCTCGAATTCGAGATAATATGAGGTGAAGGATATGTTTAGAAAAGTTGATCATAAAAATATGGGAAGAGCAAATCACGGTTGGTTAAATACACATTTTCATTTTTCCTTTGCGAATTATTATAATCCTAATAACATGAACTTCGGTGCATTGCGTGTAATTAATGATGACCTAGTAGCGGCACAAACTGGTTTTGATATGCATCCGCATCGCGATATGGAAATCATTTCGTACGTTGTAGAGGGTGCTTTAACACATGAGGATAGCATGGGGAACCGCGGAACAATTGAGCGAGGACATGTTCAATATATGAGTGCTGGCACAGGTGTATTCCATAGCGAGCATAATTTAGGAAATGAAACACTACGTTTATTACAAATTTGGATTTTACCAGATCGTGCGGATCATAAACCAAAATATGGTGAGTTTACATTTGATTGGAGCAAGCGTGAAAACGAATGGTTTCATATGGTATCTCCACTAGAAGGAGAGGCGCCAATTCAAATTCACCAAGATGCGAATTTATATTCTTTATCGTTAGATGCTGGAAAAGAAATTCATTTTCCTGTGAAAGAAGGTCGTCAATTGTACCTTGTACAAATTGAAGGAAGTAGTGTAATAAATGGTGAAAAGCTTGTTATGCGTGATGCAGCAGAAGCGATAGAAGAAGATATTCATATTGAAGCGAAAGAGCAATCACACTATTTAGCAATCGAATTGAAAAGACAATAGAACGTTTATGAAAAAGAGGACACCCGATAGGATGTCCTCTTTTTTTGAGTGGAATTGTCAGAAAAAACTTTCTCAATATTTAGAAAAAGGTATTAGCCCGGAAAATAAGAATTGTATAAAAGTGTCAAAAATCTTTATGGGAATGGGGAATGTTATAGTGAAAAAGCAAGTCATTTCATCAGCATTAGCGTTAACTGTTATAGCCGGGGGATTTGGAACATTTGGAGCAACGACAACGAAAGCGGAAGAACAAAAAATTCAATATCATCAAGAATTTAAAACACCTGCATACATAGGTGAAGAATGGAAAGCACCGGAAGGACTAGATAAAAAAGAGACGGTCTTTCAATATTTAGAGAGTAAGAAAGATATGTTTAAATTAGCAGGAAATATTGATAAACACTTCAATGTCGTTGGGGAGGAAAAAGATGCTGAATCTGGTACGACACATGTGAAGTTAGTTGAGAAGCATAATAACATTCCTGTGTATGGTTCAGATCAAACTGTTACACTTGATAAAGAAAATAATGTAAAAGCATTCTTCGGACAAGTTATTCCGAATTTAGAGGATAAAAATATTCCTGCGTTTGCAAATATTAGTGCAGAGCAAGCTGAAACGATTGCAAAGGCAGATATTGAGAAGGAAATTGGTAAAGTAAAGAATTATGACGGTGTGAAAAAAGATTTATTTGTGTATGAAAAAGATGGGAAGTACTATCTTGCATACTTAGTTAAAGCATCGATTTCAAAACCAGCGCCAGGATACTGGCATTATTTTGTTGATGCAACGAATGGAAATGTGATTGAGAAATATAACGCTGTAGATCACATTACAGGATTTGGTTACGGCGTATTAGGCGATAGACAATCATTTGAAATTGCTCAAGATGAGAAAACAGGAGCGTTCAACTTGTTTGATGGTAAACGAGGACAAGGTGTTCATACATTTGATGCAGAAAATATGGATGAAAACTTGTTTAACTTATTCTCACAATGGCTTGGATACACAGGAGAAGAAGTTGAGAGTAAATCTAAGTTCTTCGAAGATAAAGCAGCGGTTGATGCGCATGTAAATGCAGGGAAAGTATACGATTACTACAAAAAGACATTTAATCGTAACTCTTTCGATGATAAAGGTGCGAAGCTTATTTCTACTGTTCACGTCGGTGAAAGCTGGAATAACGCAGCTTGGAACGGTATTCAAATGATGTACGGTGATGGCGATGGAAAGACATTCATTCCGTTATCTGCTGGGCTAGATGTTATCGGTCACGAATTAACGCATGCTGTAACTGAAAATACAGCAAACCTTGTTTATAAAAATGAGTCAGGTGCGTTAAATGAATCGTTATCTGATATTATGGGTGTCATGGTTGAGAAGAAGAGCTGGGATTTAGGTGCTGACATTTATACACCTGGAAAACCTGGTGATGCACTTCGTTCTCTGAAAGATCCAGCATCTATTCCAAATCCATTAAAACCAGGTGAAGGTTACCCAGATCATTACAATAAACGCTACACTGGAACAGCTGATAATGGCGGCGTTCATATTAACAGTAGTATTAACAATAAAGCTGCATATTTAGTGTCTGATGGCGGAGAGCATTACGGCGTGAAAGTAACTGGAGTAGGCCGTGAAGCGACAGAAAAAATTTACTACCGTGCTCTTACGAAATATTTAACTGCAAACTCTGACTTTAAGATGATGCGTCAAGCTGCTCTTCAGTCAGCTGAAGATTTATATGGTAAAAACTCTAAAGCTGTACAAGCTGTAACGAAAGCTTATGATGCAGTAGGCATAAAATAATAAGAGAAAAAGACCTGACTAGGATGTCAGGTCTTTCTTTATCCCGCTTTAATGGGCAGTAAGACCCCCACCTCAAAATTCAGCGAAAGCAAAGAAGTTAGGTGGGGGTCGGGCTGCCCATAAAAGTCCGATTGGTGAGGGCTAATAATCAGTGGGGGATGAAGCCCCCCACTGATTAAAGTTTCACTTTATTTAGTCGCGAATACCTAATGCGATTTTCGCCATACGTGACATGCGTTCTTTAGACCAGGGCGGATTCCAAACGACATTTACTTCTATTTCATTGACTTCAGGTACGTTCGTTGACAATACTTTTTTAACGTCTGATACAATTTGCCCAGCCATTGGACAACCGATAGAAGTCATCGTCATTGTAATGACAGCATTATTATTTTCATCTGCTGTAACGTCATAAACTAATCCAAGATTGATAATATCAACACCTAGTTCAGGGTCAATAACAGCTTCTAAGTTTGCATATAACTTTTCTTCAAATGCTTGTTGTGACATGTGTAGCACCCCCTGCATAATTAATGATATCGATTCTCATTATAACGGAAATGTGCATAATGTGCAGGAAATGAGCTCAAAAAAAGATCCCTTTTGGAAGAGGGATCTTTTTTAAAGGCTATTCAGTTTTGAAGTGAGATACGAGTTGATCTAATTCTTCAACTGTTTGTTTCATTTGTCTAGCGGTTTGTGTCATCTCATTCATCGTAATGACTTTTTTCTCAGCAGATTGTGCTGTTGCCGCTGTTTCACTAGATACTTCAGTCGAAATAGAAGCGATGTTATTCAGTGAAGCGTTCATCTCTTCAGCGCTTGCAGCCATTTCCTCAGCAGTTGCTGAGATGTCTTGCATTTGAGTAGATACTTTATTTACTTGTTCCACAATCGTTGTGAAAGAATTGCCAGCTTCACGAATGACATGAATGCCTTCAAATGCTTCAGAACGACCTTGTGACATCATAGAACTTGCAGTTTCAGTATCTTGTTGAATTTGATGTAGCAATTGGTTAATATCTGTTGCCGCTGTTTTAGATTGTTCAGCAAGTTTTCGAACTTCGTCAGCTACGACAGCGAAACCTTTTCCTTGTTCGCCAGCACGAGCTGCTTCGATAGATGCATTTAAAGCAAGTAAGTTTGTTTGTTCCGCGATATTAGAAATAGATTGTACAGCTGTATCAATGTATTTCGTATGTGTGATTAGACGTTCGACCACTTCTGACGTAGCATTTACCGCGTCGTGTATCGTTGTCATTTGTGAAACAGATTTTTGAATAACTGAACTTCCGTCGTTAGCCTGTTCAGATGTAGATACAGCAAGTTCAGTTACAGATGAAGCAGATTCAGCAATACGCTGAACGCTTACTGTCATATCGTCCATTGCAGTTGAGCTTTCTTCCATACTAGAGGCTTGCGATTGAATATTTGCATTTAAGCTAGACATCGAGCTTTGAACTCTTATTGTCGCCTCGCGTGATATATTCGTCTTTTCTAGCATATGTTCAGAAGCGTTTTGTACTTCTACGGATGTTTTTTGAACACGATTGATAATATGTTGTAGGTTTTCTAACATTGTATTAAATGATGTTGCGATTGCACCAATTTCATCATTACTATTTACTTGCAGGCGGGCTGTTAAGTCACCTTCTTGAGATGATAATTCTTTTAGTTTACTATCAATTTGTTGAATTGGTTTAACAAGTTTACCAGAGAACCACCATGCAAGAATGATAGCTACGATAATACAAATAACAAGTGATAAGAAGACAACATATTCGATTTGTAGTGAAGATTGATCAATTTTTTCGATAGATTGATCACGTAACTTAGCTTGCTCATTACTGTAATTTGTGAAGTCCCCAATTACTTTATAAACAGTACCATTTTCTGCATAAGCTACTTGTAAAGCCTCTTCCCACTTTTGTTCTTTTGCAAGAGTGAAAACTTTTTCTTCAATAAATTTTCTCCAAGTCGATCCGGATTCCATTGTATTTTTCACAGATTGAGAAATGTTAGGATTTGAAAGAAGCTGCTCTTTCGTATCTTCAAGAAGTTTACTCATCTCATTAAATTTGTCTAATTCAACTTGATCACGTTGTAATAAATAACCTCTTAAAGCAGAGAGTTGTACTTGATAAGCGTCCCCACGCTCTTTTAATTGTGTTGCTAGAGGAGAAATTTCTTTTTGTAATGCTTCAGCTTGACGAGATTGGTCAATAGCAAAAAATAAAATAAGAGCTAAGGCGATGCCAAATAAAGCGCAAATCGTTCCCATCATGAACATTAGTTTTTTTCGAATGCTAATAAAATTCATATGATAAAAAGCCTCCTTGTGAAATCTTAGTATTAGAATTAATAAATGTAAAAAATTGAAAGAAAGCTTTACTCCGACTGGAATAAAGCTTTCTTCTTTCCTTTAGGAATTATAGCAGACGGAATGAGAGATAGAAAGAGATATTTTAAGGTGAAAAAAGAGAGATTGTAAATCTCTCTTTTTAAAAATTTAGAGCTCATAGAAGTATACAGGAAAGTTTCGCTTTAAATGTTTGTTTTGAAATGAGAAACGAGAACTTCAAGTTCTTGTACAGTCGTTTTCATTTCAGACGCTTTTTTAGCGACGACACTCATTTTGTTTACTTGGTCACCAGCTGAAGTTGCTGTTTGTGATGTTTCGGAGGCAACTTCATTTGAAATAGAAGCAATGTTATTTAAAGCTGCATTCATTTCTTCAGAACTTGCGGCCATTTCTTCAGCAGTTGCAGACATTTCTTGCATTTGCGTAGAGATTTCGTTAATGTGGTTAACAATTTCTGAGAATGAAGATCCAGCGGTACGAATAACTGTAATTCCTTCAGAAGCTTCTGACTGACCTTGTGTCATCATTTCATTTGCTATTTTTGTGTCAGCTTGAATTTGATGAAGTAAATGGTTAATGTCAGTTGCTGCTAGCTGAGATTGTTCAGCAAGTTTGCGTACTTCATCGGCAACAACGGCGAATCCTTTTCCATGTTCGCCAGCACGTGCTGCTTCAATTGAAGCATTTAAAGCGAGTAAATTCGTTTGTTCCGCGATATTAGAAATGGATTGAAGTGCAGTATCAATATGATTCGTATGTGTAATGAGTCGTTCTACTACTTGTGATGTAGCGTTAACAGCTTCGTTAATGGTATGCATTTGTGTAATAGATTTCTCAATGACTTTATTCCCACTATCTGCTTTTTCAGCAGTTGTAACAGCTAGGCTAGCAACAGAAGAGGCAGATTCTGCAATACGCTGAACACTCGTTGTCATATCATCCATTGCAGTTGAACTTTCTTCGATGCTGGAAACTTGTGAACGAATGTTGTGTTCAAGGGCATTCATAGTTTCTTGGGTTTTTGCGGTATTTTCCATAGACGTAGTTGTTTCGATAAACACATTTTCAGACGCTTCTTTGACACTTGTGGATGTTTGTTGCACTTGTTTTATAATACGTTGTAAATTAGCGAGCATTTGATTAAAGGAATTGGCGATATCACCAATTTCATCTTTACTTGTTACGTGCAATCTAGCAGTTAAATCGCCGTCTTGAGAAGCTAATTCTTTTAATTTCTCATCAATTTGTTGTATCGGTTTAACAAGTTTACCAGAGAACCACCATGCTAATAAAATAGATGTTAACGTACATGTAATGAGTGAGAAGAAAATAATATATTGAATAAGAGATGAAGAAGACTCTACGTCAGCAATTAATGCGTCACGTTTATCATTTTCTTCATTTGTATATTTAGTAAAGCGACTTAAAAGGTCGTTTACATAATCGGTTTGAGCTAAAGCAATTTTGGATGCTTCGTCCCATTTTCCTTCTCGAGCGAGAGGGAGGACTTCATTATCTATGACGCTTCGCCATTTTCCTCCCATTAAAATCGCTTCTTTCATTCCTTCTGGGAGTTTTTTATCACTTGTTACTTTTTCTCTAGTATCAGCTAGTTTTTTTCCTTCTCGGTTGAATTTATCCAGTCCTTTTTGATCATGTGATAGTAAATATTCTTGTAAACCAGCAACTTGTGCTTGGAACCAATCGCCACGTTCTTTTAAAATCGTTGCTCTTTTTGATACATCATTTTTTAATGTTTCGACTTCATTGGCTTGATGCATGGCGAATGAAAGAATAACAATAAGAGCAATGCTAAATAAGGAACAAATACTTAAGAGTGTGAAGAGTAGTTTTTTTCGAATGCTAACATATTTCATCGTTACCCCTACCTTTTAAAAACTATTTATTATAATTTATAAATATCATGAACGACATTAATAAAAACATTATTATGAAGTTATTAATCTGTTCAATGAAAATTATAGCAGATAATGGAATATGGCAGATTCATATGAGTAAATGTTCTTAAAATGTATACATTTGTATATCAAAAAAATCATAAATAAAAATGAGAAATGCTATTGAAATTTGAAATAACATCATGTATACTTCTAATTAGTTGATAACGATTATCACTATCAACTATAAACATTACTCTTCGTTATGTTGGTCATACCCCTTTTTGACGACGTAAGTCAGAGACGAAATGTTGAAATATCTTGTGTCCTATTCTACAGAATTATGGTAATCTCCAACCTCAACTTATATGCGTGAGCATGCAAAAAGGATCCTATCCGTGAAGGGATCCTTTTTTGCATGCTGTCGCAATTAATGTATATAAACCGGGCACACGTTCTTCAATTCCTTCCGGTGCAGTAGAAGGGAAGACCCACCTTTGATGACATCCGTGTTCTTCAACTAGTTTTTCAATTTTAAAATGTTCTTCCGCAAGTGTTGAAATAATTTCTCCTAGCGTCCAGCGACGGATGAGCGTTTTAGGTAACGATTCTTTCTGCGCTTCTGTAAGAAGGATGCTATAAGCAACATCATCTTCAATTAATTCTTCATCGAAGTAATTTCCATTGGCCCGAAATGATGGGTGGTCTACTCCTAATAATTTCGTGTAAACAGGATGATAGTCACGAAGGATAAGCATGCCATCTCCTTTAAGCAAGGTAGCAATTTTTTGAAAGAGCGGTTTTAAATCTAAAAAGTAATGGAGTACACCAAGTTCCAGCAATACGATATCGAATGATTCGGAGAGCTGTACATTTAATACATCAGAAACGACATACTGGATAGAGACACCTGCTGCTTCGGCAAGTTCATTTGCATATTTTGCATTACTTGCTGAAATATCAACAACTGTTACGTCAGCCCCTAAAAGAGCTAGAGCAACGGCTTTATTTCCTTTTGACCCGAGTAAATTAATAATACGTTTTCCTTTTGGAGATTGTATGTAAGGTAAATAGTGATCTACCTCGCGCGCGGGATCTGCCATAAGCTTTTTCGCATAATCGGCTGGCGCCCCGTGGCGATTCGTCCAAGCTTCATAAGCAGCTGCATTCCAGCTTTTTTCATTATGTTTACTTAGTTGTTTTTGATTCAATCGAATCACTCCTTTTGTGAACGTATAGTTATTCTGTGTGAGAAGGGGATTTCCTTTTCTTTTTGAATTAAAGTTTGATTTTTCTGCAATTAGGTCGTAAAATACGTGTTATATATAAAAGCGTTGAAAAGGAAAAGTAGAATGAAATCATTCTGTCCAGAGAGCTTCGGTAGCTGAGAAGAAGCAAGAATATTCATTTGAACAATGGCCTTTGAGCTTCGTCCTGAACTTATCAAATGATAATAGTAGGCGGCGACGAGAGTTGGTACTCGTTATCAAAATCACAGTATAAGAGCATATAGCTCCGTACTTGTTAAGGCTAGTTATGTGAGTAATTGGCGAAATAAGGTGGTACCGCGACTGTTTATACAGCCCCGCCCTTATCTTTTTAAGATAAGGGCGGGGCTTTTTTATATTTAAAAGGAGGAATGTAAGATGAGTATTTTTATTGGAGGCGCTTGGCCGTATGCAAATGGTTCGTTACATCTTGGACATATTGCGAGTTTGTTACCTGGAGACATTTTAGCACGTTATTACCGGGCAAAAGGTGAGAATGTGTTGTATGTTTCGGGAAGTGATTGTAATGGAACACCGATTGCAATTAGGGCAAAACAAGAAGGTGTGACGGCGAAGGAAATTGCTGATAAGTATCATGAAGAGTTCCAGCGATGTTTTCGTAGCCTTGGTTTTACTTATGATTGCTATACACGTACAGATAGTGAGCACCATCATGAAACGGTTCAAAATGTCTTTTTACGTTTATTAGAAGAAGGTTATATTTATAAAAAAACAGTGGAACAAGCGTATTGTGAAACGTGTACGCAGTTTTTACCTGATCGTTATGTAGAAGGAGTTTGTCCACATTGCCATGAAGCAGCAAGAGGAGATCAATGCGATGCGTGTTCAGCTATTTTAGATCCACTTGATTTGTTAGAAAAGAAATGTAAGTTATGTGGTAGTACGCCATCCGTACAGGAAACAGAGCATTTCTATTTCGCATTGCATACATTTCAGGAGCAAATTAAAAGGGCTGTAGAAACTGCAAAACAAACAGGAGCATGGCGCGACAATGCGATTCAATTAACAGAGAGGTATGTTAAGGAAGGATTATTAGATAGGGCCGTATCACGTGATTTACCAATTGGGGTACCAATTCCAGTAGAAGGGTATGAAGATAAGAAAATTTACGTATGGATTGAAGCAGTGACAGGATATTATTCGGCGAGTAAACATTGGGCTGAAGAAGCAGGGAAAGATGATCAAGAGTTTTGGGGTAAAGAAGCGAAAACATATTATGTGCACGGAAAGGATAATATTCCGTTTCATTCCATCATTTGGCCAGCGGTATTGCTTGGAATAGGAGAAGGAGCTATTCCGCGTCATATCGTTTCGAATGAATATTTAACAGTTGAAAAAAGAAAATTATCTACAAGTAAAAACTGGGCAGTGTGGGTGCCAGACATATTAGAACGATACAATCCAGATTCCATTCGTTACTTTTTAACAGTCAACGCACCAGAAAATCGTGATACTGATTTCTCGTGGCGTGAATTCATTTACAGTCATAATAGTGAATTATTAGGTGCATACGGGAACTTTGTGAACCGGACATTAAAGTTTATTGAAAAGTATTATGGTGGTACTGTACCGAAGGGAAGTATTGATGTAGAACTGAAAGGTAAAGTAGAAGGATTATATAAAAATATTGGAGAGGCCATTGAGCAAACTACATTTAAGGTGGCGCTAGAAACAATATTTGAGGCAGTACGTTTTGCAAATAAATACTTTGATGAGAGGCAGCCGTGGAAACAACGAGAAGATGATCCAGTTACATGCGAAGAAACGATTTATAATTGTGTGTATCTTATCGCTAATTTTGCAAATCTCCTTGAACCATTTTTACCATTTTCAAGTGAAAGAGTTAGAAATACATTATCGATTGTGAAACGAAATTGGGAGCCTCAAAACACGTTGCCGAATAGAATTGATAGTATGCAGCCGCTATTTGAAAGAATTGATGTAAAACAAATTGAGCATGAGGTAGAAAAGTTATATGGAGCGGTAAAGTGAGATAGAGAAAAAGACCTTTCAAATACATGAAAGGTCTTTTTGTTATGCAGTAGGATTCTCTTTCTTATCCTTTAAGAAGAAAAGAACAGGAAGGATTATGAGAATAATAGCTGCAATATTATATGTTGTTTTGAATGTAGTATTAAAGTTTAAGTACTCTACTAAAGGAGTTTTGACTGCCCCAGCATATATACAAATGGGAATGAGGAGCAAATCGTAAAAATTCTTTTCTTTCATATATCTTATTAGGAAGAAGATACATATAATAGCAAAAAAGGCTACGCTTAAAATAGTCATTTATACCTCAAATAGATTTAAAATTATACCGTATTGTAACTGTATTTACATTTATATAAAATTTTCTCTTTTCATGCACTATGCACGCTACTATGTTTCTTTGCTTTCCTAGCTGCAAGCAGCTGAGGAGTAAAAATTCCAAGTAGTATAAAGATGATCCCAATCCACTGCATGAAGGTTACGACTTCATGTACAAGTGTAATAGAAGCGATAATGGCCGTGGGTAATTCAGCTGCTCCTAGTATTGTACTAAGTCCTGTTCCGACTTTTGGTACGCCAATTGAAAAACAAATGACAGGTACGACAACGCCGAACAATCCGAGGAAGAAAGCGTATTTCCAAAGACCGGCTTGCAGGGCACCATCCGTTAAAAAGGTTGGCGGGAAGAATAGGCATACGATAAGAGTAGCGCTTGTTGTCATAAGGAAGCTTTTCGCATAAGGCGGAACTTCTGTAGCAACGCGCCCGCTTGCAAACACATAGAATGAAAAAGAGACAGCGGCTAATAAACCAAAGATAATACCTTTCGTGGAAAAGCTTTGTCCGAGACCTTCAAAGACACCGCCTGCAAACAATGTACCAGTAAATAAAATAATGATAGATATAACTTTCTCACGGCTTGGAAATGTTCGATTTGCAATTGCTTCAATGACTACACCAATCCATGTGAACTGGAAAAGTAGGACAACAGCGATAGATGCTGGTAGTTCTTCTACAGAGATAGCGTAGAAGATACCAGTCATACTCATTGTTGTGCCAACTGTTAGTAAGGAAAAGAATTGCTTTTTTGTTACTTTATGACGTGAAGCGAAAAGAACGAGCAGAAGAAGCCCGATCCATCCGAAGACATATTGTCCCCCTAATAGTTGATGTGCTGAAAATCCATCAATGAATCCGAGTTTGAAAATAGTTGAAAGTACACCGTAGCTACAAGCTCCGAATAAAACGAGTAATGAATATTTAAATTTTTCCATGAAAATCCTCCTTTTACATAATAAAAAACGCCCGCTATCCAAATAAGGATAACGGGCGAACGAAACAGAGTAAGATACTCTACAAAATTCCGCCACTCATACGAAGTATGAATTTGGGGTATGAAATTGTAGTAGGTTTTTACATTGCTTTTGGGAATACAATAGAACATTTTACACCTTGAGCTGTGTTTTGTATCCCATAAGGAAACTGATGTTTATCTAATATTTGTTTTACAATATATAGCCCAAGGCCACTACCTTGCACTAATCCGTGTTTGCCAGGATTTGCGCGATAGAATGGCTCAAATAAATGGGCAAGTTTATCCTCATCAATTTGTGAACCTGTATTTAATACTTCTAATGCGTAACCGTTTGGCTTTTCATAAAGCTTTATATAGACATGCTGATGGTCAATTGTGTAATGAATTGCATTTGAAATAATGTTAAAAATAGCAGTTTGAATAAATTTAGGATCAGCTAAAATTTGTACATCTTGCTTAATGTTAGATTGAACATTTAATTGCTTTACAGATACAAAGTAATCTACTTTTTTCATAACATCCTCAATAATAGAAGTTAATGAAATAACTTCTAAATTCGGTTTAAATTGAGGGTTTTGTATTTTGGATAATTCTGACATCTTTTCCGTTAATATGTTAATATCTTGCATCATCTCATAGGAGCGTTTTAAATATTTATCTCTATCTTTATAAGCACCAATTCCGTGAATCATGCCATCGAGTTGTCCCATAACTGCCGCGATTGGTGTTTTTAATTCATGGGATACCATAGACATAAATTCTTTACGAGATTGTTCTAACTGTTGTTCCTTTTTAAGCTCATTTCTTAAATCTTGATTGCTCGCATGTAAATTCTTCACAATATTTGGGACCTGTGAAGCAGCTACTTGTAAATTAAAATCAGTTTGGTCTGTATTTTTGTTAAGTGCTTTTTTATCTGAGAAATCAATATTCATAATATCTTTTAAAGCATCGCTCATATATTGAAAAGGTTTGGCAATTAGTTTTGTATAAAGTAAAGATCCGAGTAAAGATAATGCAAGCATTGTCGCGCCAATATGTGGAGCTAATTGCTGCAGTGCATCTGCTAATTTTGGATGATCTTGTGCATCATTTGTTTTACTGGCTGCATCTTGTTTATGTAAGGCATCATTAGTAGCGACTTGCTTTTCCGTTTCTATAGGTGGAGCAGAAGTGCTATTTTTTTTCGCAATATTTTGGGTATGTTGTTCTTTTGCTTTTGCAGTTTGGCTAGGCTGCAAAAGGTGATTTATGGCTGTAGAGAGTGCTTTATAATCTATAATAGAAGGTTGGAAATTGGAAATCAAACTCTCTGAAACAGCCTTACTTTGATTCGTTTTACTTTGGTCATTTTGTTTGTCTGAATCCGCTTGTTCTGTAGACAGCGCTCCATTTTCTTTTGCAAAACGTTCTTTATCGTAGTTTGAAGCTAGAAAATAAATAATTTGATAAAGACAAAGTGATAAAAGAATACAAAATAATAAGGTTTTGATGAAAATATTTTTGGTGATGTTGTCTGTGCTACGATTCGATTTTGTAGCCAATGCCTTTCACCGTTTTAATATAAGGAATCCCTAATTTTTTCCTTAAGTTTTTAATATGTGTATCTATAACTCTTACATCACCATAATGTTCATAGCCCCATACCTTATTCAGCAAATCACTTCTTGATAATACTTTTCCACGATTTTGCAGTAAAGTATAAATAATTTCAAATTCCTTTGTTGTTAATTCAATTTGATTACCATGAACATAAGCGGCATATGCTGTAGAATTTAACATCAATTCATGGAATTGTAGTATAGTTGCAGTTTCTGCTTCCTTCGTTGCTGCCCTTCTTAATACAGCTTCTACACGTTTAATAAATACGGTGTAATGGAACGGCTTTGTAATATAGTCATCAATACCTAATTCAAATCCTTTAATTTCACTTTCTTCATTATGTAAGCCTGTTAACATAATGATCGGTACATCAGATTGTCCTCGCATAATTTTACAAATACTATAGCCATCTATATCTGGTAACATCACATCAAGGAGGACAAGATCGTATGAATTCTTTTGGAAAAGAAGTATACCTTCTGTTCCAGCGCCAACGACATCAACGGTAAAGTTTTGTGCCATTAGAAATTCACGAATCAGTTCTTGTATATCTGGGTTGTCTTCAATCACCAGTATATGCGTCATAGTAACACCTCCTAAATAACGCTTTTTACTGCAATATTCGAATTCATCATTTTTGAATGGCTCAGATTGTTTATACATATAATAAGCCCCCGCTATAAAATAATCATGAAAGTAGCAAGGGGATTTGTTTTAGCGAAACTGAATATTTCAGAATTACAGTAGTTCTATTATAGTATGTAATGTAAAATTTATAAAATATTATAACTGTATAATTTTAATATCCATGTTTATCAATGTTTTAATGTCATTTGACACAATCTATTTTCATTATATATGTAAATACAGTTGTTTTGCTACTGTAAATGAAGAAATAAAATAAGCCAAGACATAAAATTCTTGGCTACACGTAAATCGTGTTGTTAGGTTATTTTACAGTGACAGTAGCCTGCTGGGGAATACGCTCAAATAACCAGTGTATATCATTGTTATACATACGAATACAACCTAGTGTTGTCCATTTGCCGATTGCCTGATTATTGTTCGTACCATGAATCGCATAAGTTGTTCCATAAGTTCCAGCCATATTTAATCCTAGCCAACGGTCACCAAGTGGATTACGTGGGTCGCCGCCTTTAATTTTTCCTGTATAGTAAGGACGGTTTTTAATTTTATTAACGATTTGAAAAGTACCTTTAGGTGTAGGTGTGGCTGCTTTCCCAGTAGCGACAGTAAAACTCTTTATGAATTTTCCGTTTTGATAATAATCCATTTTATTTAACTGCGTGTTTACAATCAGTTGATCTTTCGTTGTAGCTGCCTCTGCATTTGTGAATGGAATAGTTAAAAATCCTAATGATAATAGTGCGCTTAATAATAGTTTTTTCATTATATTCTCCTTTTTATCATTGTAATAGTCTTACATACAATGAATTTGCAATCCTCGTAATACTTTATTTACATTTTCATCTAATGTTTCAAAGAAGGTAGTAATCTTTGGGTTTTGTTTGTTGTTTTTATCAATAAGTAATCTTTCATTTAGTAAAAGTTCACCATGTAGTCCAAAACTTTGAACTTGAATATTTAATTCATCTTCAGTTTCAGAAATAATTGGTAAAAAGTAGTGGAAAGCTTTCGTTGGAATGATGTAACTTTTGCCAATCATGCTTTCTTGATTTGAATTAATCCATTTTTTCGTAACGATCTTAATGTTCTTTTTTGAAACGATAAAAGACAGTGTTGTAGATTTTGTTAAACTTACGTCAAATTCACTTGTTTCACACATGTGTAAATTAAAAACGGTTTCATTTTGATGAGATTCAACATTTGTATTAATAAAATCGTGCATTTTATAAGCTTCCATTTCTTATTCACCCTTTTTTCAATTTCGAAAAACGACTTATATTTATTCAATTTAATGCTTAGTCATATATTGGTTAAATTTTTCAACAAATTCCGATATAATCTTACAATACGTATATGAAGCTAATATGAAGTTCGTATGAGTTTGTGGTGGTTTTTTATTGAGAACAAAATAAGGTGATTTTAAGTGTTAAAAACTGGATAAAAAATGCATATTAATTCCAAGTTTCTCACGGTATATATTTGTTAAGGTGTTTTGAAATGAACGTAAATAGAAGTAAATAAAGAACGGGAAATTTTAGTGTGAGCCTTACAAAAATGTAATAAAAATGTAAGCTATTGTGATAGTTATTTCGACAATTTTTTTATACAATAATAGTAAGAAGTTGTACGTGATTGGAAGGAGAGATGACATGGAATGGATTCATGAATTATTTCAGCAGTACGGGTACTATGTTGTACTTGTTGGTTTGCTGTTAGAATATATTGCACTTCCGTTTCCGGGAGAGCCAACGTTAGCATATGCGGGGTTTTTAGCACAGAAGGGCGATTTAAGTTTACCGATTTTAATTATCCTATCCTTTATTGGGACAAGTGTAGGAATGACAATTCAATACTTTTTAGGAAATAAATTAGGTATGCCCTTTATTCAAAAGTATGGGAAATACGTATTTTTAACACAAAGAAAAATCGACTTAACAAGAATGTGGTTTGATAAGTATGGATACTTCCTTATTTTTATCGGTTTCTTTATTCCTGGTGTACGTCATTTTACAGGATATTTTGCAGGAATTATTAACTTACCATTCCGTCGTTTTGCAATTACAATTTACTCAGGTGCTCTATTTTGGGTATCGTTCTTCTTAATCGGTGGTTATTGGTTAGGTGGAAACTTACATGACATCTTTGGAGTGCTAGAAGATCATATCGGTAAAATCATTATTGGAGTTATCGTGATTGTAGCAATTACGTTAGGTGTTCGTTTCCGCAAACAGTTAAAACGAGTATTGTTACAAAACGCAAGTTAATATGAAATCCATTCTATGTCAAAATTTAGGGAGGCAGTGCAAACGCACTGCCTTTTTTATTTTATGTTTCAATCTATTTTAATAAGTTTTTATTTGTTCATCTGTTTAAAATTATATAGATTATACTGTCAATTATTAACGTCAAAATGACAATTATAATTGACAATTATAAGGATATTATTTACAATTTTATTTAAATAAATGAAAAAGAGGGAAGACATGAAGCTTCAAAATCGAGTGAGGGAATTGCGAGCAAAGCATCGCTTATCACAAGGGGATTTAGGAAAAGCGATTGGATCATCACGACAAACGATTAGTTTAATTGAGCGCGGGGATTATGCACCATCTATTGTATTGTCGCTAAAAATCGCACAAATTTTCAATGTACCGGTGGAGGAAATATTCAAGTTAGTGGAGGGGGAAGAGGACGATGAAGAGTAATCGAAAAAAACAATTTGATGTTGTGGGGAAAATAGCATTAAGTATGATGGGTGGCTTTTTAACATCTTATATAGCTTTAAATTTACTCTCGGATGAACCGAGAAAATTATCATCTAATACATTTATAGGTGTATGTACTATTTTTGGAGTCTTAATGATGTACTACACTTGGAAGAATACACGTATGTTAGCAGAGGCACGCGATGAAGAAGAGAGCGTACAAGGCAGAAAATTAGGCATTATAAGTATATATTTACGTGTAGGTGATATAGTTACGCAAGCATGGTTTGTATATGCAGTTATTACATGTAGACGTGCACTGTTACAGGATACAAATGTTTCATTTGCAGTGTGGAATTTAGTAGCTTCTATTGTTTGTTTAACCACTGTAGTGATTAGCGGGCTCATAACAAAAAATCGTTATAATAAGCTATATCCTGAACAAGGTGTAACATATATGGAATCTATGAAAATGTGGACGAAAAACGCAGATGAAGGATTAAAGCACATTGTGCATGAGGCTGGATATAAAGCGTATGAATTTACGAATACAATATTGGCATATGTATGGTGGGCTGCCGTTATATATACAGCGGCTAGTGATATCGATTTTGTATTAATTGGCTTAATCTCATTTATTTGGATATTGCATCTTGGAAAATTCATGTACGAAATGCAGAGAAAAATGATTTATTAAGGGGAGAAAAGGGTGGATATTTTAAGAAGGCCAGCTGGTTCACTGACAGTGGCGTTAATTCTGTCCATTTTATACGGAGTGATCCGAACTGGGAAATTAGAAACAATGTTGAATATATGGGTATTATTGGGTATTTTTCTGTTAGTGGTAATCATTCATGAGTTAGGACATGTCGTATTCGGCGTAATAGGTGGTTTGACATTTAAATTTATGACAGTAGGGCCTATTACTGTTCAAAAAGAGAAGGGGAAAGTACGTATTCGAGAAAATAAATTATGGGCGTACTTCGGAGGCGTGGCAATGTTAATACCACCTTCTATAGTAACACCGAACCTTTCAAAAAAATGGGCATGGATGACTTTAGGTGGACCAATTACAAGTTTACTATTTGGTTTTACTTTTGGTTACATATACATGGTGAGTTATTATCAATATCTTTTATATTTTTCTGTTTTCCATTTTATCATTTTTGCGGTTACAATCGTGCCGATAAAAGGAACGCTTATGAGCGATGGTATGCAATTTCTTATTTTAATTAAAGATGATGAAAAGGCGAAGCAGCATGTATATAACATTCAAGTATCGAGTGAGTTATTTAGTTATAAGAGGCCGAAAGATTGGGATAAGAGATTAGTAGAACTTACCGAAGATAAAATAAAAGAACATAAAAGTATAAGAGAGATCATGAGCGGACTTATGCTTGTCTTCCTTGCCCGGTCGGATCAAAAGGGAATGGAAAAAGCGATACCGTATGTAGAACAAATCGTGAAACTCCCTGTAACGAAAGAAAATAAATTTTTCGTTAGTAGTTTTCATAGTTGGTATCTTTTATATAAAGCTCTTTATGAGATGGATCGTCTTTCTCTGCAAGAAGCGAAGGAACATTGGAAGGCCATTACAAAAATAGACTTACATGGGTATTATCGAGCACAAGCAATTGTTACATATGCAGAGAATGATTTAGAAGCTTCCCGTATGTATATGAAGAAAGCCGATAAAGAATTACAGAATGCTGAAAAGAATGAACTGGGATATTTACAATTAGAGAGAGAATGGTTTGAGCAGTTGAAAGAGAGGGTATCTTACGATGGGTAAGGTATCCTCTTTTTTCTATGTCGTCTTCTGCCGTTCCATAAAAAGTCTGTGGCGAGTAAAATAAGATAAGAAGAGCAAAGCTTGGAGGAATTCTAGATGGAAATTTTAACGATTATTTTAATAGTCCTGCTCATTTATGCTGTTTTTAAAGTAGCATATGTGGCATTAAAGATACTCGCGATCCTATTAGTTATCTTTTTAATCGTAGAGTTCGGCAGTAAATTGCTTGGGGGATAGGGTATGTTGTGGGTTTAGGGTGTCGGTAAATCGATAACCTGTATTGGAACGTTGATATAAGTGGAGAAATGATCGATATATTTGGAGAATCGTTGATATATTATAGTGAATACTAAGTGGGGTATATGGAAAAGAAGTTGCCGTGAGGGTAGCTTCTTTTTATTTGTTTATAAATTGTTTATTTTTACCTTCTATTCTTATAGTAAGGAGGCGATAGGGATGAAAAAAGCGGTTTTAGAAGTAAGAGATGTGACGAAAAGAGTGAAGGGAAGAACGTTGTTAAGCCACATGTCTTTTTCTGTTTATAAAAATGAAATTTGTGGTTTTGTTGGGCCAAATGGTTCAGGGAAGACGACTCTTATTCGAACGATTATGGGATTAATTCGACCAAATGAAGGTGAAATCTTAATTAATGGCAGTAGCGTACAAAAAGATCGGAAAGAAGCTCTTCAGCATGTGGGTGCAATTGTAGAAGCACCAATTTTCTTCCCTTATATGTCAGGGCGAAAAAATTTACGGAATTTAGGTAGGATTACGCTACGTACTGGTGGAGAAGTTCTTGAAAAAAAGGTGCAGCAAGTATTAGAAGTCGTCGGTTTAGAAAATCGTGCTGACGATAAAGTTGGTACGTATTCGTTAGGGATGAAGCAGCGTTTAGGGATTGCGCAGGCGCTTCTTGGGGATCCAGATTTTATCATTTTGGATGAACCGTCTAATGGATTAGATCCAGTTGGAATTAAGCAACTTCGTAAAATTGTACTCGACTTACAGCGTGAGAAGGGAATAACTTTTTTCATTTCTAGTCATTTAATTCGTGAATTGGAGCTTATGTGTGATTCATGGGTCATGATTCGTGAAGGATCACTAATATGGCGGGGGACGACGGAAGAGTTACAAGGAAGAAATAAAGAATTAGAAGATATTTTCGTGGAGATGATGAGCTCATGATGATGTTAGTACGCTCGGAATGGGAGCGGATTTGGGCTAAGAAAGTAACATGGCTTTGTTTTTTGATGATACCTGTGATGTTACTTGGGGCTGCGAAGTACTATTTGAAACATAATCAAAAAGTAGAAAGGATAGCAGTTGATTATACATATGCGAATTCATTCCCAGTGCTTGCATTATCAGAAATGCTTATGAGTATATGTAATCTTGTTTTACTCGTTTTGATTGTCCTTGTGTTTGCTCAAGAGTATCACAGTGGTCAAATTCGGATGGTAATCCAAAGGTCATACATGTATTCGGAAATTCTTATTGCGAAAATAATTACGATATTAGCAGTAAGTTTGCTATTTATAGGTGCCTATTTTATTTGTAGTTATTGTATTGGCTATATTTTCTTTGAGCATGAACCGAATATTCTTTTGTTTTATCATACGGAAAAAACGAATGCACTTGGCGTTTTCTTATACTGTATTTCTTATTATGGAATTGCTTATCTTACTTTAATAGCGATGGCTAGCATATTAATTATGCTTTCGGTTATAAGTAAATCGATAACAAGTGCAACACTTCTTGGTATGGGATTTATTATATTTTCTTTTGGATATCCAGCGATGGCGTTAGTGATAGGGAAATCACCGGCTTTTCTTTATATTAATTATTCGTCTTTAATTAAATTGCAACATGAGGGAATTGCTATAGCTTTATCTGGTAGTTCACGGCTGATTCTTTTTGGATCTGTAATTTTACTTGTATACATTGCTGTTTGTAATGTTGTAACAGTTTATTGGATAGGAAAAAAAGATAATTTTGTGTGAGGTGTGAAGAATGAGACAAATACTTATAAGCGAATTTGAACGGATTTTTGATAGAAAGAAGACGAAAGTATTAATTGTTATTTTTGGACTGTTACTTATTTTGCACAGTGTATGGGTTCATACTTTTGGAGTTGCTATTTACGATACAAAAGGGACGGAAGCAATCTTAAGTAATTTGAACTTTCCTGTTGCAGTTACAAGAGAATGGTATTTTACGCTATTCTTATTAATTTTTCCAATCTTATTTATTGATAGTTTTAATAGCGAAATTTCATCTGGCGCATATCGTCTTGTCATGATCCGCCCGGTAAGTAGAGGGGAATTATTATTGGCAAAATGGGCTACTCAAATGAGTATCGTAAGTTTATTTTTATTAATAGCATTTATAGAGAGTAATATATACGGAACATTTTTTATTAGGCACGCAGAGGAGACATTCTTTTTGGATAAACAAGTCATTTATGGGACGGGTGCCTCTATTTTATATACTGTAAAATATTATTTAATATTATGGTTTATCGCAAGTGCTTTAATTATGTTGAGTAGCCTTGTAAGCCTTTGGTTTCAAAATTCTATTATTACATATTTTGTGATAGTCGGTTTACTAGTAGCAAGTTTATATGTGAATGAAGAAGTAAGTTATTTTGTAATTGGAAGCGAATCAATTCTAAGAATATTAAGTGAGGGGAAAGTAACGTTTTACCTAATAAATGGTACAATTCTAGGAGGATGTGCAATAGCGGCTATGTTTAGTTGGTGTAAAAAAGATGTATTTAATTAGGAGGGACTTACCGTGGCGGACAAAATATTAGTTGTAGACGATGAACCGGATATTCTTACATTTATTGAAGATAGTCTTGTCATGGAGGGGTATGAAGTAAGAAGTGCACTAAATGGTGAAGAGGCTTTGAAAAAATTAGATAGTAGCGTGGACCTTATTGTTTTAGATGTTATGTTGCCAGATATGAATGGATTTAAAGTGTGCGAGAAGATGAGAGAGTCTTATGCATGTCCCATCTTATTTTTAAGTGCCGATGGTAGTGAACGCTCTCGTATAGAAGGTTTATTGATTGGTGGAGACGATTATATTAGTAAGCCGTTTAGTTTAAAAGAGTTGAAAGCGAGAATTATTGCTAATTTGCGTCGTACGACAGAATTGCAAATGATGGGGCAAAAGAATTTTCTACGTTATGGCGATTTAGTAATAGATTTGCAGAGTTATGAAATACTATTAGGTAAAGAAAAAATTCACTTTACAAAAAAGGAGTATGAAGTCGTGAAAATGTTAGCACTTCATGCTGGCCAAGTTTTGACGAAAGAGCAGCTGTTTGAAAAAATTTGGGGATATGATAGTGAAAGTGATGTCTCTACTGTAGTTGAGCATATAAAGAAAATTAGAACAAAGCTTAGTGTATATGATAGAGAATATACATATATTCAAACGGTGTGGGGAATTGGATATAAGTGGAGTGTACAAAATTGATGCAAAGATTACGGATTAAACAACAGCTAGTAATTGGCTTCTTAATAGTTTTAATTGGTAGTTTAATACTGACCGTTTTAACGGCGGTTAGTGGTTGGTATTGGTTAACGAAGAGTGGAAAAGTATTTCCTGCAAATTATTATGAGCAGAAAATTCCTATGATAAAAGAATACGTAAAAGATAAAGGCGCGCTATTGTTAGACGAGAAAGAGCAATATGAATTAGAGAAAATTGTCCCTCGTGAGGGCATTCAATATCAAATTGTTAATAGGCAAGGAGCTATTTTTTATGGTACATATAAAAAGAAAGTAATAACAAATGAGAGACCAATTTTGAGTGTTATTAATACAAATATTCATGAGGAAGATGATGATACTGAAGTTACGACATATCTGCCTTTAGTGGATAAGAATGGAGATTTACAAGGAGCGATAGGGTTTAATTATCATTTGATAATATCAACCGCTTCGGCAGTTGATTCCTTTTTTGTAATCTTATTTTTAGCTTCACCCTTTATATACATTACAATTTTATCCTACATCGTTTCAAACCGAATGGGAAAAAGAATAAAGAAACCACTTGCTGAATTATCAGAGGCTTCAAAAAGAATTCAAGAGCAGGATTTAAATTTTCATTTAGAATACAACGCGCAAAATGAGATTGGTGAATTAGTCAGTTCGTTTGAAAACATGCGTGGAGCATTAGCTACTAGTTTGTCACGACAATGGGAGTTAGAAGAAGAAAGAAGAGAATACATTAGAGCTATTTCTCATGATTTGAAAACACCGCTAACGATTGTGCAAGGTCATGCAGAAGGTCTGCAAAGTGGCTTATGGAAAAATGAAGATTTATTACATCGTTATTTACAAACGATTGAACGAAACACAAACAGAATGACAAAACTTCTTGAGGAGTTCCAAACAGTAAATGAGTTAGAAAGCTTTGCATTTCAATTACGTTTAAATAGAGTACATATAAATCCATTCTTTCTAAAAAAACTAGAAGAATATGAATGTATAGCTAGGAAAAAAGAAATTAAGTGGGATGTTATCTTTGAAAATAATGGGGATGTACAAAGCTTAGTATTTGACCAAGAGCGGATCAGTCAAGTAATGGATAATATCGTAATGAATGCAGTTCGGTTTACCCCGGTGTCAGGGAAGGTGCTCGTTAAAGTGTGTACTTGGCATGACACAATAGAGTTTCATGTATATGATTCAGGGCCTGGTTTCCAAGAAGGAGATTTGAAAAAAGTATTACAACGTTTTTATCAAGGAGATCAGTCACGCTCAGGAAGCAAGGAGCATTTTGGACTCGGTTTATATATTGCTAAGACAATTGTTGAGAAGCACGGCGGTAAAATACAGGTAGAAAATAGCGAGGTGCGAGGTGGGGCACATGTTTCGTTTCGGATTCCGAGCGGAGGTATGTAGGAAAGAAGTTGCCGTGAAGGTAACTTCTTTTTATTGTGGTGACGGGATCTGCAAAACAACATAAAAAAAGCTGGAAGAATCCTTCCAGCTTACGAGTTACTTTCAATTTGGCGACCGTTTTCTTCTTCATTGTCTTGTAAAAGGTTGAATACGTCTGCTAGGCAGAATGCAATGAACCAAGTCCATAGACCGTGGAAGAAAGCTGAGCTTAATTGAAGTGGTAATGTATAGTTAGTCATTGAGTAGGAAATACATCCGCCAACGATTCCGATCATTGTTAATAACATTGTTTTTTGTGCATTTTCTTCTGGATTGAAGAGGAAGTAAATGTATCCACCTAAAATTGAAGCGCTTACAAGGGTTTCGATTCCATTAAAAATGATATTCTCTCCAAGCTGAGTGTTTGTCCAGAAGCAGATTGTTCCACCGATAATAGCAAACAGGACAGCTATTGTATATCTTATATATTGATTCATATGTTCATCTCCCTATGTAATAAGATGATTTGGAAGTCAAAAAGGTAGGTATAGTATATTGAAGTGAATTTTAGTTGTACGTATCTTTTTTTATAAAAAGATCATGGAAGAATAACTAAGATGATCGGTTTTTTAAACCGTTACGTGTATGGTGTTTGAAATATACCCGACTGCTCGTTTCTTTTTGCTTGTAAAATAAGAGAAACTTCCAAGTCTATATACTCTTTTTTTGTGAGTCTGCTTTCATTATAACACATTTAGGCCCACAATAATAGAATTATCTGATTTTGTAATAAGTGTAAAAAATAAAAAGCGCAAGGAAATACCGTCAACGGTGCAGTTTAGTGGGAGAAGGATTTTAATTTATTATGATGAAATATGTAATCAAGGTGAGATCTAGGAAAGAGGCTTAAATATTATAAAAATGTTTTGTAGCATGAATGTAAGGGAGGAGAGCTAACTTGGAGATTGCAACAGAAAGATTAATAATTAGACCTTTTAAGAGTACTGATTTACAGGATGTATTTGCTATTTATAATAATGATGATACTTGTAAGTTCTTATTACATAATAAGTGGACTTATGAAGACATGCAGAAAAGATTTAATAAGAAGCTAGCAAACAACGTACTTACTAAAGAATCAATATTAAGTTTGGCAGTTATATACAAGACTAAAGTAGTTGGTGATTTATCCGTGTGGTACACAAATATGAGAGATACTGTTGAGATTGGTTATAGTTTTTTAAATGAAGTAGCTGGGAGAGGTTTGGCAACAGAAGCGGTAAGTAGTTTGGTATTTAAATTATTTAATGAATGTAATGTACATCGTATACAAGCTAATCTTGATGCACGTAATATAGCTTCAAAAAAATTGTGTGAACGAATAGGCATGAGAAAGGAAGCCCATTTCATACAAGATTTTTGGAATAAAAATGAATGGACAGATAGTTTTGTATATGGAATGCTATCCTCCGATTTGTAGTAATAAACTTAGTGATTTTATTATGCTAAAGGGTGCGTTAGTTGAATAACAAAGGGCATAACATATTATATATGACTAATATGTTATGCCCTTTAATGTATTAACCTTTTTTATATGCGTTTGAAACGGCCGACAATTTCAACTGTTTCAGTAATGTTCATAAATGCTTTGTTATCCACTTGACGGATAATACGTTTCATTTCGCCTAACTCATAGCGAGTCACGACAGTGTAAATCATTTTTTTCTTATGGTTTGTATAGCCGCCGACAGCATCTACCATTGTCACTCCGCGTATGCCGTGATGTAATAGTGCGCTTTTTATTTCCTCGCCTTTTTCTGTAACTGTCATTATCGTTAATTTAATATGTTTCGTATGCACGGCATCAATTACTTTACTGACTACAAACCGGCTAATTAACGTATAAAGCGTAATATCCCATCCGAAAATAAATCCTGCTGCAACAAGTAAGATTAAGTTGAATCCAAAGATGATTGCTCCAATCGAAATATCTCGATGTTTCGCTACAATCAATCCAACAACATCAAAGCCACCTGTTGAAGAAGCGAATCGGAATATGATTCCTGAGGCTGCTCCGCAGATTACACCGCCGAATACAGAGGACAGTAAAATATCGTCTGAAACTTGGTGTACAGGGATAATATTCATCGCTAACGATGATACAGCTACAAAGTACGCTGTTAAAAAGGTTGTCTTCTTGCCTAAGTAAAAGTGACTTAAAATAAGAAGAGGAATGTTTAGTAAAAAGATAAGTGCACCGATATTGTAATGCATTAAATAACCGATAATCATCCCTACACCAGCGAATCCACCGCTAATCATGTTATGCGGGATAAAGAACATATTCATAGAAATTGCATACAAAATAGAGGCTACGAAAATAACAACCAACTGTATGATAAATTCTAAGTGAAATGTTTTAGCTGCTGGGAAGGATAAAAAGGCGGTGTCGGGAACGTAATCGGCGTCTCCTAGTTGACCCATAGTATGTTTCATCTCCATATTCATTTTTGATTACAAGAAGAGAATAAAGGTTTTTTCAAAAACTGGCAATAGTTTTATTATAATGCAAAAATTTTATAAATTTCTAATAAATCAAGCCTATTCATTGATGTGTGTGAATATACTAAAGAAAGCGAATACAATGTTTCTTAATTATTGTTTTCTTGAGAAAATATGCAAAATACTTTTTTTGAAAATAAAAGGAAATAGAGAATGTTTGTTGAATGTGCTAAAATGATCTTATTAAGGATGTGAAGCGATGGAATTTTTATTGCAGGATGCAATTCTATATATATCGTTTGTAACGACGGCGCTTTGTTTGTTAGAAGTTTTCTTCCTTGCTAACGTTTCTCGTTTTGTGCGTCAGCAAGCATCAAGCGGTAGACAAAGAGCTTTTAAACTAGTTAATACGTGTGAAGAGGGTACTGGTAATGTACCGCTTTTCTCTATTTTTTATAAATATGGAATGATTCGATCTGTGCGCAGACAAGAATCAAGTGAAGAGAATGACGAGGTAGGTCCGTATACACCAATGTTTCGCTAAATAATTACGAAACATTGGAGGAATGAACATGTTAAAATCATACCGAGCTGTGCTCGTTAGTTTATCATTATTACTTGTTTTTGTTTTATCTGGTTGCAGTAATGCAGCCCCAATTGATGCACATAGTGCGGGAATTTGGGATCATTATTTCGTGTATCCAATCTCGTTTATGATTCAATTTGTTGCTCATCATATACCAGGAGCTAGCTTCGGGATTGCTATCATTATTATGACGCTCGTTATTCGTTCAGCAATGATTCCATTAGCTGTTTCGCAATATCGTAGCCAAGCGAAAATGAAAAAAATGCAACCTGAATTGCAGAAGCTCAAGAAAAAATACGGTGATGTAAGCAAAGATCTTGAAAAACAAAAGCAGTATCAAAAAGAAATGTCAGAACTAATGAAATCAGGGGGTTGGAATCCACTTGCTGGTTGCTGGCCACTATTAATACAAATGCCGATTTTCTCTGCTTTGTATTATGCGATTAGCCGAACAGAAGAGATTCGCACATCTTCATTTTTATGGGTGAACTTAGGACATGCAGATCCGTATCACATATTACCAATTCTTGCAGCGCTAACGACATTTATTCAGATGAAAGTTTTCCAATCTAATATTACACCTGGAGAACAAGTACAGATGCTGAAAATGCAGCAAATTATGATGCCGGCAATGATTCTATTTATGGGATTTGCGGCGCCATCAGGACTTGTGTTGTATTGGATAACAGGTAACTTATTTACAATGACACAAACAATTGTATTAAGAAGAATAATGGAACGTGAAGAATTACAATTACAAAAAGCTTAGAACAACGCCGCTCGGGATGAGCGGTGTTTTTTTTGTTAAGTCGTTAAGGAAATGTTAAGAAACCGACATTACTATAGGCATTGTATACGAAAGTGTACATGCTTTAGAAATATGAAGGAGGAAATTTCCTATGAAGAAGAAAACAGTTGGGTATTTAGCAATTGCAGGTGCTTTATCATTCGGAATCATTGGAGGAGCCGGCATACCAGCATTTGCGGCAACGAATACTCCAGCAGCTGAGCAATCTACAAAAACGGCGAAAAAAGATTTAGATGACGCTACAAAACAAAAGGTAAAAACGATTATGGCCGATACAAAGAAACAGTTGGAGGAGCTAGGTGTAAAGCTTCCAGAGAAAGAAAAACGTAAAGACATGTTCGCAGGATTAGATGATCAAACAAAAGAAAAAGCGAAGTCAATCTTAGAACAAGAGAAATCCGGAAAGCTAACACGTGAACAAGCGCAAGAGGAATTAACGAAGTTAGGCGTGAAAATGCCAGAGAAGGGTAAGCATGGAGATATGTTTGCTAACTTAGATGAAGCAACAAAAGAAAAAGCGAAGTCGATTTTAGAGCAAGAGAAAACTGGGGAATTAACACGTGAACAAGCAAAAGAAGAGTTAACAAAACTAGGCGTGAAGTTCCCGGAAAAGGGTAAGCATGGGGATATGTTTGCTAATTTAGATGAAGCAACAAAAGAAAAAGCGAAGTCGATTTTAGAGCAAGAGAAAACTGGGAAATTAACACGTGAACAAGCAAAAGAAGAGTTAACAAAGTTAGGCGTGAAAATGCTGGAGGGTAAGCGTAAAGATATGCTTGCTGACTTAGACGAAGCAACAAAGGAAAAAGCAAAGTCTATTTTTGAACAAGAAAAGTCCGGGAAATTAACGCATGAGCAAGCAAAAGAAGAATTAACAAAACTAGGTGTAAAACTTCCAGAGAAAGAGAAGCATGAAGATATTTTTGCGGGATTAGATGAGGCAACGAAAGAAAAAGCGAAATCGATTTTAGAGAATGAAAAGAAACAATTAGAGGCGTTGAATGTGGATCTTCCACATCACAAATTTTTAATGAAAAAAGATGAGAAATAATTGAGTGAAGTCGTACCTTTCGCGTGGGCAACCGAAAGGTACGTGAGAGGACCGATTTCTGTTAGCAGAAATCGGTCCCTTTTAATGATTTAATAAAAATTTTTTCATTGTTAGTATGTATCCAAAGACGCAGTAGAAGATTGCAAAACCGATAAATACTTCTGTATATTGGTATTTACCTAATACGTAGAAGGAAGCAGCTGGTATAAGAGCTACTGCTAAAATGCTATAACCAGGATACTTGTGCCTGTACATGATAGCGAATAGAGCCGAAAGTAATGTAGCGATAATACAAAAAACAGCAATCATTATTCGTGCACCTCCTATATGGAGTATACCATTTTTAGGGAATTAGAGAAGTGCCGTAACTTCTGTTATAATATAAGAAGAGAAATATTTCGTATGTTATATAAAAAAATATATTGATTTTTTCTAACAATTCAATATAATGGACAATAACTACAAAATTCGACATCAAGAAGTGATGATGAGGACATGATCAATTTTTTGCGATTCTCAGAGAGGGAAGCCTTTGGCTGTGAGCTTCCTAATACGGAAAAATGGATTACCACCTCTGAACTGCAGCAGTGAACGGATACCTAGTAATTGCTTGCCGGCAAAAACCGTTATTTAGACTTGAGAAATTGGTGAAGTGTGTCACTTTACGAATTGAAACAAGGGTGGAACCACGAATACAACACTCGTCCCTTTTTTAGGGAGGAGTGTTTTTTTATTTCATTTTTGCATCACACTAGAATTGGAAGGAGGATACGCAGCATGCATCATGATGAGAAGAACAAAATTGGTTTAACAGTAGCACTTTCTATTGTGGTAGGAACGATTATTGGATCTGGTGTGTTTATGAAACCAGGGAGCGTATTAGATTACTCGGGGAGTTCTAATATGGCCATTCTTGCTTGGGTAATTGGTGGTCTGTTGACGCTAGCAAGTGGTTTGACAGTAGCTGAAATTGGAGCGCAAATCCCGAAAAATGGTGGGTTGTATACGTATTTAGAGGAGATTTACGGAAGTTTTTGGGGATATTTATCAGGCTGGATGCAAACGATTGTTTATGGACCAGCTATTATTGGAACATTAGGGTTGTACTTTAGTTCTTTAATGATTAACTTCTTCTATTTAGATAAAGTATGGAATTTACCAATTGCAATTGGAACAGTTGTGTTCCTTGGCGTTGTAAATAGTATGGGAACAAAATATGGAGGTATCCTCCAAACGGTTACGACAATTGGGAAGATGATTCCGATCGTTTTAATTGTTGTGTTAGGTTTTTGGAAAGGAAATAGCGATATCTTTAACGTAGTTGTGCCGATATCGGAAAATCAAAGTATCGGGATGGCAATTTTAGCAACGTTATTTGCGTATGATGGCTGGATTTTACTTGCTTCGATTGGTGGAGAAATGAAGAATCCAACAAAGCTATTACCGAAAGCAATGACAGTTGGGATTTTAATTGTAACAGCTGCTTATGTATTAATTAACTTGGCATTATTAAATGTATTACCAGCAGCGAAAATTGTAGACCTTGGAGAAAATGCAACAGCGACGGCTGCGGGCATGCTATTAGGAGAGTATGGCGGGAAAATTATTAGTATTGGTATTATCGTTTCTATTTTCGGTTGTTTAAATGGAAAGATTTTAACGTTCCCACGTATCCCGATGTCGATGGCAGAACGTGGACAACTTCCATTTGCTAAGTTTATTGCAAAGGAAAGTCCAAGGTTTAAAACACCAGCAAATGCGATTACTGTTGAAATCATTTTAGGAATTATTTTAATGATTATTAGTGATCCGAATAAGCTATCTGAGATTTCCGTATTCATTATTTATATTTTCTACGTAATGACGTTTATTGGTGTCTTCATTTTAAGAAAACGTAATAAGAATAAAGAGCGTGCATACAGTGTACCGTTATTCCCAATCGTACCAATTGTCGCGATTTTAGGTTCGTTCTTTGTAATTGGTAGTGCAATTATCAATGATCCGGTAAGTTGTTTCTTATCAATTGGAATTGTCTTTACTGGACTTCCGGTGTATTGGTATTTAAATAAGAAGAATAAAACTACTGTTTAATAATTAGAAGGCAGGCGTATCATACGCCTGTTTTTTATTGTAAAAAAATTGTACTTGTGTTCAATTTCTATTTTGGTTACTATAGTCGTAGTAACCAAAATAGAAAGCGTGGGGAAAGACTTGAATTTTCGTGTGTATATTTTAGCTATCGCGGCTTTCGTAGTCGGAACGGTTGAGCTAATTATAGGAGGAACGCTTGATTTAGTTGCCGATGATTTAGGAGTATCTATTAGTGCAGCCGGTCAGCTTATCACAATATTTTCAGTAGTATTTGCTTTATCAGGTCCTGTTTTATTAGCATTAACAGGGAAATTTGAAAGAAAAACATTGTATGTTGGGGCATTATCAATTTTCTTAATCGGAAATATTATTTCAGCATGTAGTGTGAATTACGGGATGTTAATGTTCTCAAGGGTGATTTGTGCGGCGAGTGGTTCGCTTATTATTGCACTGTCAGTAACACTTGCTTCTAGTGTTGTAGAACCGCATTTTCGTGCGCGTGCAATTGGAATCATTTTCATGGGGATTAGTGGATCACTTGTACTTGGAGTACCCCTCGGTCTTGTACTCGGAAATGCATATGGATGGCGTGCACCATTTGTATTAATTTCGGTATTAACAGTTATGGCAATTGCTTGTATTTCATTATTCTTAACGAAAGTACCACCGACATCGGTATTATCAATAAGAGAACAAATTGCTACGTTAAAAGATAAGAAAATCGTAAGTGCACAGTTAACGTCATTCTTATTTTTAACGGGTCATTTAACGCTATATGCATATTTAACACCATTTTTAAAAGATGTGATGCATGTGGAAGCGAATTGGATTAGTGTATTTTACTTCATTTTCGGAATCGCAGCGGTACTTGGAGGCGGCCTTGGGGGCTTGCTTGCTGATAAATGGGGATCGAAGAAAAGTATTATCTCAATTATTATCGTATTTGCGTGTGCAATCTTCATATTGCCGATGATGACATTCTCATTCCCGCTGTTCATTATTATGATGGGGATTTGGAGTATGCTGAGCTGGGCTATTTCGCCAGCGCAACAAAATTATTTAATTGAAATTGCACCAGAATCGGCTGGTATTCAGCAAAGTTTAAATAATTCTGCTCTTCACCTAGGAATTGCACTCGGTTCAACAGTAGGCGGAGTTGTTATTGAAAAATCATCTGTTATATATAACGCTTGGGTAGGCGGTGGCTTTATTATATTAGCGCTACTTTGTGCGATTTTCTCTATTACGAGAGGACGTTCTACTCAGTTTGCGAAGGAAGAATCTATCGTTTGATAGGTTCTTTTTTTAATTTGTAAAATTTTGCAGGTTTTAGTAGATATATGGAGAAAGTTGTATGTAGCGAGGTGATGGAAAATGGCATATGATTTAGTCGGAGTTATATTGGGCCTTATACCAATATTTGTGGTCGCGTTTATTTTTAGATGGGTTCGTTTCATCTATCAAAATTCAGAGAAACAAGTGGAGCAAAATGAGAAAATTATTGAGCTGTTGACGGAGATAAAAGAAAAAGATAAATAACATGTATTCGTTTGAAATTTGTTTCTGGTAAGTAAAAAAGGCACTTATAAAGTGCCTTTTTATTATTTTTAAAAATTTTAAATATGTAACATTCATTTGTCAATAGCAGCATGAGAACAAACAATTGTAATGTTGCTTATTGCTTTGAAACTTTCTCAACAATTCGACAAGATAATACAAAAAAACCACCTATTCTCTTTTTTTCACTATAAGTACAATGAAACAGTAAGATTGCTTCATGTAGAAATTTATATATGGTGGTGGAGAGAATGAAACGAAAGATGGTAGGGAAATGGTTTAGTTTTTTTAGTGCTCTTATTATTTTATTAGGAATTGCAATGCCGCAAGTAAAGGCAGAAGTAATGAACAGAGAAACATATAAAATGGATTGGAGTTATAGTAATTCGAAACATCGTGAAATAAAAACAGAAATAATTAAAACGGCTTCGGGTAGTATTGCGTATTGTTTAACACCTGATTTGCGTTCTCCAAATGGAGATGATTTGCCTGAAATGGGGAAAACATCTGATGACGTATATCGTGTTTTATTAAATGGATATCCTCAAAAAAGCCCATCTGAATTAGGGGTAGCGACAGTAGAAGAAGCGCATTATGCTACACAATTAGCGGTATGGATTGCAGCAAATGAATTAACAGTAGAAGATTTAGTTGCAAAAAATGAACGAGTACATAATCTTATGAAGCGTTTAGTAGAGGCTTCAAAAAAAGAAACTGGATCACAAGATGTATTTTTTAAAGTTAATCCTGTAGATCCACAAACTGCTACACAAAAAGGTGATTATTTAGAAACAGGATTTTATGCAGTGCAAACAAATGCGGTTTCTGGCTCTTATACAATTCTTCCTGAAAACGCTCCTAAAGGGGTTCGAATTGTAAATGAAAATGGAGAAGAGAAAAGTACATTATCAATTAATGGAAAATTCAAGATTTTAATCCCGAAGGATACGAGTAGTGGTAATTTTAAAATGAAAGTGAAGTCTACTTTAACAAATTTACAAGCAATAGCTTTTAAAGGCTCGGAAAAAGTTCAAAATACAACAGTATTGTTACAAAGAAATAGTGAGAAAATCAGTACAGATTTAGTTGTAAATTGGGAAACAGTAGTCTCTTTAAAGATTATGAAATTAGGAGAAAAAAAGGAATTATTAAAAGGGGCTGTGTTTGAAGTTTCTAATGAAAACTTTAAACAAAATGTTACGACTAATGATAAAGGAATTGCGGAGCTAGGGAATCTTTCAATCGGTATATATAGCGTCAAAGAAATTCAAGCGCCAGCTGGATATGTGGTAGACGGAAGTGTTAAAAAAATTGAAGTGAAAACTGGTGAAACTGCTCTATTAGAGTGGAAAAATGAAAATATAAAAGGTGAATTAGAAATAACGAAAGTAGATATAGCGGATGGAAATACGAAACTGCCAAATGCAGAGTTTACAATCTACAACGAACAAGGGAAAGAAGTAGTAAAAGGGAAAACGGATGAAAAAGGTGTAGCGAAATTTAAACTACCATATGGAAAGTACACGTATAAAGAAACAATAGCACCGAATGGCTATGTAATAAATGAAGAGACGTTCTCATTTGAAATAAAAGAGAATGGAGAAATTATTAAACATATCGTTCAAGATAAGAAGGTAGAAGGTGAGTTAGAAATAACGAAAGTAGATATAGCGGATGGGAATACGAAACTGCCAAATGCAGAATTTACTATCTACAACGAACAAGGAAAAGAAGTAGTAAAAGGAAAAACAAATGAGCAAGGTATAGCGAAATTCAAATTACCATACGGAAAGTACACGTATAAAGAAACAATAGCACCAAATGGATATGTAATAAATGAAGAGACATTCGCATTTGAAATAAAAGAGGATGGAGAAATTATTAAACATATCGTTCAAGATAAGAAAGTAGAAGGTGAATTAGAAATAACGAAAGTAGATATAGCGGATGGAAATACGAAACTGCCAAATGCAGAATTTACAATCTACAACGAACAAGGAAAAGAAGTAGTAAAAGGAAAAACAAATGAGCAAGGTATAGCGAAATTCAAATTACCATACGGAAAGTACACGTATAAAGAAACAATAGCGCCAAATGGCTATGTAATAAATGAAGAGACATTCGCATTTGAGATCAAAGAGGATGGAGAAATTATTGAACATATTGTAAAAAATAAGAAAGAGGAAAAGGCATCGCTTCCTTCTAAGCCAAATAAGCCAACACCGAGTGGAGAAGTGAAACCCTCCGCTGATGTGAAGCCAATGCAACAACCTAATACTCATAATGAAGTGCGTTTACCAGCTACTGGCGGCGTTGGCAATGAATTTACCGTTTTATTCGTTTTAGGAATTGGCTTTATTATTGCTGGTGCTTATGTGTTAAGGATGAAAAATAGAAAAGAAATGTAGAAAAAAAACGCCTTGTAATAGAGGCGTTTTTTTAGTATCTCAATTTCCTCAACAAACTTTTAATTTCTTCATCTTGCATGAAGAGATCATGGTGTTTCTGGGTAATCTTTGCAAGTGCAACATCGTGATAAAAGAATTCTGTAAAGAACTTCACGAAAGGTTTTGACATTGTTTTCATTGCTTGCCATGACTCTTGCTCTACACCAGCAAATAAAATTTCACGGTCGTCAACGATGAGCAACAAGTAGCGTTCTAATGCGTTAGGTTCTTCTGTTGGGATTAGAAAATGCATGTTTTCTAAGTCTGTTTCTACTTTACCAACTATAAGCGACTCGAGTTTGACGCCTTGTTTTGCCTTTTCTTCTAGTGAAGGGAGATATTCTAAAAGAGTATCGTTCCAAGCTGAAATGCGAATTGATTCTTTTGCACTTTCGATGAGTTCTTTACTTTGAACTCGAATAGAAGATTGCATTTTTAAGCTCCACACACGGTCATCTGTAAATGATTTTTTTGATATATTCGTTTCCAATTCTTTAATATTTGATTGGAATTCTGTCGTTAATTTTTCAATTGCTAGCTTGAGTGGTAATGCTGTATACAGCTTTTTCTTTTCTGAAACAGAATCCATTACCATGCCTTTATCGATTAGGCGTGCTAGCACTTCATATATTTTTGCTTTTGGAACGCCAGAATGCTTTACAATCGTTGTAGCATCTAGTGGTTCGTTGCTTGATACGACAACTTCATAAGCTTGGCTTTCATATTGTGAGAAACCGAATTTTTGTAACATAGTTCCCTCCGAACGAATGAGATGATATAGCTTAAGGATAATGAACTATTTGTTTTTACACAAGTGGTAGTAGGTTTTCTACTCAAATTGAGATGAGAATTAATTTCAATTTTTTAATTTTATCCATTATACTTAATATAATGATTAATACGATTATAATACAACGAGAAGGAGATGCTTGGGGGAAGATGTTGAGAAGTTTACGTTTAAAAATTGCGGTAGTATTTTCGGTACTTATTTCTATGATGTTTGTAATATTAGGTACAGCTATGTATCAATTACAGAAAGAGAAGGAAGTGCGCTCCTTAGACCAGTATTCTCAAAATACGATGGATCTTGTTACAGAGCAACTTACGACATTTGTTCAAAGAACGGATGAAGATATGGGATATTATGCGAACAGTGAGATGGTTCGTAATATGCTTCAAGACGGAGTTACTCCAGAAGAAGAAGCATTTTTGACGAAAGAGTTTTCGGAGTATAAAAAGAATCATCCTGGCATTTTAGACTTATATATTGGTACGAAAGATAAAAAAACATTAAGTGCCAATCTTGCTGAAGGTGGACAAGTGCCAGAAGGATATGATCCAACGACAAGACCATGGTATAAAGACTCAGAGGCTGATGTGAAAAAGGTTCACTGGGGACAACCTATGTACGAAATTGCAACAGGTAAGTTAAGCGTGGGAGTTTCTAAAGCCATTACAGCTCAAGATGGATCTGTATTAGGTGTTGTTGCGATGGATGTATCACTTGGAACAATTCAGAAGTTACTTCATAATATTCAATACAATAATGGCGGAGAAATGTTTATTATAAATGATAAAAGTATGGCTCTTGTTTACCCAGAGAAAATAGGGAAAGATGTTTCGAAAGAGCCACTTGTGAAGAGTTTAAATAAAGAGGTAACAAAATATGCTGTCACTACATTAAAAGGTGAAGATGTAGTTGTTTATAGTCAGTCATTTGATTTGATGAAATGGAAAATAGGAATCTTTTATCCGAAAGAAACGATTGATGGGCTATTGAATAGTACGAGAAATACAGTCCTTATAATGGCATGTATTAGCTTATTAGTTGGAATCGTAGCTTCATACTTGTTCTCAAGAAGATTAGCGAGACCGCTGCAACTATTAAAGAATCACGTTCAAAAAGTAGCAGAAGGTGATTTAACGTTGCAAATGAAAGTGACAAGTAAGGATGAAGTTGGAGAACTGACGAATCATTTTAATCATATGGTTGAGCAAATGAATGAAATGGTAAGTAAAATTAAAAATAGTGTATCAACAGTGCAGCAATCAACGAATAATCTACATTATTTAACGAATGAAACTGTAGCGGCTAGTAGAGAAGTTTCAGGTGCAATGGATGATGTGAGCGGAGGAGCGTCTACTCTTGCTAATAGTGTCGATGAAGTTTCAGAACAGCTCGAGAATATGGCGCAGTCAGTGGAACAAATGAATCACTCCGTTGGTGAAATAAAAGGAGTGGCTGGCAAAGCTGAAGAGGCATCTAAGCAAGGATTAAATACGATGCGTAATTTAGTTCGTACGAGGGGCCAATCATCTTCGATTGTTGTTCATACAGAGGAAGCCTCCGGAAAGTTAGAGCAAAGAGTTGGGTCGATTCAAAATGTTGTAGAGCTTATAAAAGGTATTTCGGATCAAACGAATTTACTTGCTTTAAATGCTTCAATTGAGGCGGCACGTGCAGGTGAACAAGGTAAAGGGTTTGCTGTTGTTGCTGAAGAAGTTCGGAAATTAGCGGAACAATCAAAAGATGCAACAGTAGAAATTGCGACGATGATTGGTGATGTACAAGTAGAGGTAAGACGTGTTGTAGAAGTTGTAAGTAAATTGAAAGATATTGCGGATATACAAAATAAAGTTACGACAGAGGCAGAAACGGAATTCCGCACAATTATGTCAGTTGTAAATACGATTAGTACTTCGGTGGAACAAATTGTAGAAGAGGTACATAACATCGGTTACGAGCAAGGAGAAATTACAGCGGTAATGCATACAATTGCTGGTACGAGTCAAGAAAGCGCAGCTGTTTCGGAAGAGGTAAATGCTGCAACTGAATCTCAAGTGAATCATCTAGAAAAGGTAGCTCATACGATGGAAAGCTTGACGGAGCACATGAGCGACTTAGAAAGATTAGTTGAGCAATTTAAAATAGAGGAATAACAAATTAGTAAAATGATGAGTATTTCGGTAAAATAGACAATGGATATATAAGAAGCAAGTATAGGAGGAAGACTACTATGGCAATTGTTGACGTATCGATTATTCCAGTAGGAACAGGTAATCCAAGTGTTAGTGAATATGTAGCAGAAGTACAAAAGGTGCTAGAGAAAAATGCAGATCGCGTGAAGTATCAATTAACACCAATGAATACAATTATTGAAGGAGATCTTCCTGTCATTCTAGAAGTTATTCAACAAATGCATGAAGTTCCATATACGAAAGGTGCACAGCGTGTTGCGACAACAATTCGTATCGATGATCGTCGTGATAAAGTAAGCACAATGGAGAAGAAATTAAACTCTGTTCGATCAAAATTATAAGAAAAAGCAGCGATCTTCGCTGCTTTTTTCATATAGGAGGTAGATAAAATGAGTGAAAAGTTTAACGAACAATTTGATGGGTTGTTAGAGAAATACACGGAACTATTACTTGGAGAGAGTAATGAAGAGAGAAAGGAACAGGTGCAGAAGTGGGCACTGTATTCTTACATAGCTAAGACGATGCCAGCTTTAGTGAAGCATTGGAACGAGACTTACCCTGATGCGAAAGAAGAGATGGTACAGTTAATTACAGATATTAAAAGGCTTAATGAAGAGAAGAGAAATGAGCAATAAAAAAACTTGAGATAAATATAATCTCAAGTTTTCTATATTAATATCCTTGTATAATTTACATGGAATATAAAGGGTTTTATAAGCGTGTCGAATATTTTCGACATGCTTATTTTGTGCCTAGTAAATTCGTTTTTTCTAAATGTCGAAAAATATTTCCTGCATATTTATAAGCGGAAATATAGGGTTTTAAATGTTTTTATAGTATTTTATAAATTATCTAAATAATTATTTGTATCCAATAATTTTAAACAATGATATAATTTTGAAGAGGGGTAAAAAACAGATAAATCACAGTCATAGGGGTGAATTACATGGAACAATTAATGCGAAATTCGTTTCTTTTCTTGTCAAAAAATAAAGCGCTAACAAAACTGGCTAAAAAGTACGGTTTACGCTTTGGTGCAGGTCGCTTTGTCGCAGGGGAAACGATTGAATTAGCGACAGCTGCAATTAAAGCATTAAATAAGCAAGGTCTTTGTGTAACGATCGATTATTTAGGTGAATTCGTTGATAACGAAGCGGAAGCAAATGAAATGGCTAGCGAATCGATTGAAGCGATTCGTGCAATTGGAAGAGAAGGTCTTAATTCGCAGCTTTCTTTAAAGATGACTTCTATGGGATTAGATATCTCTGATGAAATCGTAATGAACAATATGCGCCGTATTTTAGAAGCTGGAAAAGAAAATGGTGTGTTTATTACAATTGATATGGAAGACTATACGCGCTGCGGGAAAACAATTGAGATCTTTAAACAATTAAAATCTGAATACGATAATATTGGTACAGTTATTCAAGCCTACCTTTATCGTACAGAAAAAGATATGGAAGAATTAAATGCTTATAGTCCTAATTTACGTCTTGTAAAGGGAGCTTATAAAGAACCTGAAGAGGTAGCGTTCCCGGATAAGAAAGATGTAGATGATAACTATAAAAAAATTATAAAAATGCACTTATTAAATGGAAATTATACTGCAATTGCTTCACATGACGAAGCGATTATTGAATATACGAAAAAACTTGCCGAAGAACACAACATTCCAAGAGACCAATTTGAATTCCAGATGTTATATGGTATTCGTAATGAGCGTCAACTTGAGCTAGTAAAAGAAGGTTACAAAATGCGTGTTTATGTACCTTATGGAAACGACTGGTATGGCTACTTCATGCGTCGTCTAGCAGAGCGTCCAGCAAACGTTGCGTTCGTATTAAAAGGTATGGTTAAAAAATAACCAAGGAGAAAATACTCCTTGGTTATTTTAATTGCTGAAATGCGTAATGTGCCATTTTTTTCGTATCAGGATATAGTTGCGTGCGAGTAGAAGATAATACAACATTAATGACGCGTTTACCGTCTTTTTCATCCACTGTTACGACCGTATATTTTCCTAGTGCTGATAGACCGCTTTTACTTCCAATTGCATATGGATCGTCATATAGTTCTTCTCGTCCATAGTTTGCGATGTTTGGAGAGCGTTCTGAAGTATGTAGAGTTGTACGTGTTGAATTCATATATTCTAAAACAACTGGGTACTTTAATGCTTCTTTCGTAATCATAGCAATGTCATAAGGTGATACTTTATTTCCGAGTGCATCAGCGCCACTTGCGTTTTTGAAAGTCGCATGCTTTGTACCAAGTTCCTTCGCTCTAGCATTCATCATTTTTACAAATTCATTTTTTGATCCTGCGATATGTTCTGCGATGGATTCGGCTATTGGGTCTGCACTAATGATAAGCATCAGTTTTAATGCCTCATCACGCTTTAACTTTTCCCCAGCACGAAGTTTAATTTTCTTACTTTGACTTTCTGTTTTAATTGCGTTCTCTGTAATTGTAATTTCTTCATCTTCTTTTACATTCTCTAGTAAGAGAAGAGTTGTCATCATTTTGGCTATACTAGCCGGATAAGAGCGTTCGTCTTCTCGTTTTCCATACAAGATTTCACCTGTGTCCGCATCGATTGTAATGGCGTATTGTCCAGTGATGCTAGGTTGATCGGCTCTTACAGCTTGTTGTCTTTGTGCGTAAGAGAAGAAAATCATCCCTGTAAATAGTGTAGCAATCATTACAATCATAACTATTGTTCGTTTCATCATCGTTCCCTCTTTTGTTTTCCATATGTACAAATAAATTGGGCAGAAAAAGCAGCCATTACCCATTATGCCACGTTTTCTGCCCAAAAATATACCGTTATTTTTCGCCCATATTATGCTTCTTATATTGTTGGTTATTACCTTGACGGCCCTTTTCCACACCGTGATTATGCGGACCTGCATTTCCAGTTACACTTGCTGCGCTAATTCCAGCTTTTGAAGGGTTCTTCTTAAGTTTTGCCATATATATTCCTCCAGTTTCGTCAGATTATAAAAAGGAAAAGTGTATTTGAGTGAAGAAAATACATACATATAGCATGGGCAAATAAAAGAAAAGTATTTATTTCAGAAAATTTTATCAATAAATATATTGCGAAAATTCAAACTGTATCATATATTTATTAGTAGAGGCTCACTCATTGATTGCGACTTATGTCGAAAAATTGAATGAGCATTCATTCAAGAATAGGGGGAGAATTGGATGTTCCAAATTAAAAAGGCTGCTGTTCTAGGTTCAGGCGTAATGGGTTCAGGGATTGCGGCACACTTAGCTAATATTGGTATTCCGACATTATTGCTTGATATTGTACCACCTGCGCTAACAAAAGAAGAGGAAGCGAAGGGACTTACATTAGAACATAAAAGTGTGAGAAATCGTTTTAGTAATACGGCTGTGCAAAAACTATTAAAGCAAAAACCAGCTCCTCTGACAGTGAAAGGAAATCTAGCACTGATTGAAGCAGGTAACTTAGAAGATGATCTTGAGCGTCTAGCTGATGTAGATTGGATTATTGAAGTAGTAGTTGAAAACCTAGATATTAAAAAGAAACTATTTGAAAAAGTAGATGCTGTTCGTAAACCGGGTTCTATCGTAAGCTCGAATACGTCAGGCATTTCAGTAGAAAAAATGGCAGAAGGTCGTTCAAACGACTTCCAGAAGCACTTCTTAGGCACACACTTTTTTAACCCACCACGATATTTAAAACTTCTAGAGGTAATACCGACGAAAGAAACAGATCCACAAGTATTAAGCTTCATGAAACTATTTGGCGAAGACGTTCTTGGAAAAGGCGTTGTTATCGCAAAAGACACACCAAACTTTATTGGAAATCGCATCGGTACGTACGGTTTATTAGTAACTCTTCAAGAGATGATAAAACGCGGCTATAGCATTGGGGAAGTTGATTCTGTAACAGGCCCACTTATTGGTCGTCCGAAGAGCGCAACGTTCCGTACATTAGATGTTGTTGGTTTAGATACATTCGTACACGTTGCAAATAACGTATATGAAAACGTACAAGAAGAAGAGCGTGATGTATTTAAAGTACCAGCTTTCATGCATGACATGCTTGATAAAAAATGGCTTGGAAGTAAAACAGGTCAAGGCTTCTTCTTAAAACAAGGAAAAGAAATTTTAGAACTAAATCCTGAAACGATGGAATATGAAGCACGCAAAAAATTAAAAGCTGCATCTATCGAGTTAAGTAAACAAGAAAAAGGTTTATCGAATAAATTGAAAGCGCTTGTATACGCGAAAGACCGCGCAGGAGAGTTGTTATGGAACATCATCACACCAACTCTTTTATACTCTGCAAAACTTCATAAAGAAATTGCTGACGATATCGTTGCAATTGACCAAGCGATGAAGTGGGGCTTCGGCTGGGAGCAAGGACCATTTGAAGTTTGGGATGCAATTGGCGTTGAAAAGTCTGTTCAAAAGATGGAAGAAAACGGCGCAGTTGTTCCGACTTGGGTGAAAGAAATGGTAGAGAAAGGTTTCACTACTTTCTACAAACATGATAACGGAGATAGCTACTATTATGATAATGGTGAATATAAGCTAATTGAACGTAATAAAAAGGCAATTTCCCTTAAACAATTAAAAGCGAAAAATGGCGTATTAAAGAAAAATAGCGGAGCAAGCTTAATTGATTTAGGTGACGGTATCCTTTGCTTAGAATTCCATTCGAAGAGCAATGCAATTGGTATGGATATTACGCAAATGATTAACTACGCTGTTGATGAAGTAGAAAAGAATTATAAAGGTCTTGTTATCGGTAACCAATCGAAGAACTTCTGCGTTGGTGCGAACTTAGCAATGATCTTAATGGAAGCACAAGATGACAACTACTTTGAAATTGAGTTGGTTGTGAAAAACTTCCAAGATGCAATGACGAAAATTAAATACTCTTCTAAGCCAGTTGTAGCAGCACCATATGGTATGACGCTTGGCGGAGGTACAGAAGTTTGCTTACCAGCAGCGAGCATTCAAGCTTCTAGCGAAACGTATATGGGCTTAGTAGAAGTTGGTGTTGGCTTAATCCCTGGCGGAGGCGGTAATAAAGAGCTATACATTAAACACTTAAACAAAATGCCAAACGGTGTAGAGTTTGATCTGCAAAAAGTTGCGAATAAAGTATTCGAATCTGTAGCGATGGCGAAAGTTTCTACATCAGCACAAGAAGCTGTATCGAACAACTTCTTAGGCGATAAAGACGGTATTAGTGTGAATGGTGATCACTTACTATATGATGCGAAACAAAAAGCACTTGCTTTATATGAAGCTGGCTATAAAGCGCCGATTCGTAAAAAGATACCAGTTGTTGGTGAAACAGGATATGCAACTCTTGTACTTGGTGCAGAAGCAATGCATTTATCAGGTTACATTTCTGAACATGATCTTCACATTGCGAAGAAACTTGCATATGTCATTGCGGGCGGAAAAGTGCCGTACGGAACAGAAGTTGATGAGCAGTATTTATTAGATGTAGAACGTGAAGCATTTATTAGCTTAGTAAGTGAGATGAAATCACAAGCAAGAATGCAGCACATGCTTGTAAAAGGAAAGCCATTACGTAACTAATAACGAGGGGAGATATCGTTCATGAGAGAAGCTGTCATTGTTGCGGGAGCAAGAACACCAATTGGAAAAGCAAAGAGGGGTTCATTAAAAACAGTTCGTCCTGACGATCTAGGGGCGTTAGTAGTAAAAGAAACGTTAAAGCGTGCGAATTATGAAGGACCAATCGATGATTTAATTTTCGGTTGTGCGATGCCAGAAGCAGAGCAAGGTTTAAATATGGCTCGTAATATCGGCGGATTAGCAGGACTTTCTTACGATGTTCCAGCTATTACGATTAACCGTTACTGTTCTTCAGGTTTACAAAGTATTGCTTACGGAGCAGAGCGTATTATGCTTGGTCACTCGGAAGCTGTATTATCAGGCGGAGCGGAATCAATGAGTTTAGTTCCAATGATGGGACACGTTGTTCGTCCGAATAGTCGCCTTGTAGAAGCAGCGCCAGAATATTATATGGGTATGGGACATACAGCAGAGCAAGTCGCTGTGAAATATGGAATTTCTCGTGAAGAGCAAGATGCATTTGCAGTAAGAAGTCATCAACGTGCTGCGAAAGCATTAGCTGCAGGTAACTTCGCTGATGAAACAGTATCTGTAGATGTCACGTTACGTACTGTTGGATCAAACAATAAACTGCAAGAAGAAACAATCATTTTCGCACAAGACGAAGGTGTAAGAGCAGAAACGACGCTAGACATTTTAGGTAAATTACGTCCAGCATTTAACGTTCGCGGTTCTGTAACAGCTGGTAACTCTTCACAAATGAGTGACGGTGCAGCATCTGTACTATTAATGGATCGTGAAAAAGCAGTGAGTGATGGCATGAAGCCACTTGCGAAATTCCGTTCATTTGCAGTAGCTGGCGTACCACCAGAAGTAATGGGAATCGGCCCAATTGCAGCAATTCCAAAAGCATTAAAATTAGCTGGCTTAGAGCTATCTGATATTGGCCTATTCGAACTAAATGAAGCATTCGCTTCTCAATCAATCCAAGTTATTCGTGAACTTGGTTTAGATGAAGAAAAAGTAAACGTAAACGGCGGTGCAATCGCACTTGGACATCCACTTGGCTGTACAGGAGCAAAACTAACACTATCTCTTATTCACGAAATGAAACGCCGCAACCAACAATTCGGTATCGTAACAATGTGTATCGGCGGCGGAATGGGAGCAGCGGGAGTGTTTGAATTACTATAAAAAGTGGAAGTGGCTTGCTCAGAACAGGAGGGCGTTGGAAGCCCTGACGAAGAGGCGTTTTTTGCCTCACAGGAAGGGGTGAAACGACCGACTGTTCTAGCCACTGGAACTGGATTATGAAAAAAAGTGGAAGCGGCTCGTTCAGAATGTGAGGGGGATGGAGCTTCAGACGTAGAGGCGTTCTTTGCCTCGCAGGAAGAAGCGAAGCCACCGAACATTCTAGCCGCTGGAACTAGATTATAAAAAGTGGAAGCGGCTCGCTCAGAACGAGACGTCGCCAATGCAAAGAATGGAAGCAACAACGGTTTATAAAAAATAAAATTGAGAGCTAGCTTCTTTCAAAAAAGAAAGAAGCGGCTCATGAAAATATGAAGGAGGAAATTTTCATGGAAAAAACAGTAGGAAGTGCGGTTAAAGGCGGTAGCTTTTTAGTTGATGAGATTACGATTGATCAAGTGTTTACGCCAGAAGATTTTTCATCTGAGCATAAAATGATTGCAAAAACGACAGAGGACTTTATCGTAAATGAAGTTCTTCCAGAGCTTGAATATTTAGAGCAACATGAGTTTGATCGTTCTGTTCGTCTTTTAAAAGAAGCTGGGGAACTTGGTTTATTAGGCGCTGACGTACCAGAAGAGTACGGTGGAATTGGTCTTGATAAAGTAAGCTCAGCGTTAATCGCAGAGAAATTCTCTCGCGCTGGTGGCTTTGCAATTACTCACGGTGCTCACGTAGGTATCGGATCGTTACCAATCGTGTTATTCGGTAACGAAGAGCAAAAGAAAAAGTATTTACCATTACTTGCGACTGGTGAGAAATTAGCTGCATACGCATTAACTGAGCCAGGTTCAGGGTCTGATGCATTAGGTGCAAAAACGACTGCACGTTTAAATGCAGAAGGTACACATTACGTATTAAATGGTGAAAAGCAATGGATTACAAACTCTGCATTCGCTGACGTATTTATCGTATACGCAAAAATTGATGGAGAGCACTTCTCAGCATTTATCGTAGAGAAAGAATATGCTGGCGTATCTACAAGCCCAGAAGAAAAGAAAATGGGTATTAAATGTTCTTCAACTCGTACGTTAATTTTAGAAGATGCATTAGTACCGAAGGAAAACTTACTTGGTGAAATCGGTAAAGGTCATATTATCGCGTTCAACATTTTAAATATCGGCCGTTATAAATTAGGTGTTGGTACAGTTGGATCTGCGAAACGTGCAGTAGAAATTTCAGCACAATATGCAAACCAACGTCAACAGTTCAAACAACCAATCGCTCGCTTCCCATTAATTCAAGAGAAACTTGCGAATATGGCAGCGAAAACATATGCAGCTGAAAGCTCTGTATACCGTACAGTAGGTTTATTCGAAAGCCGCATGAGCACATTATCTGAGGAAGAAGTAAAGGACGGTAAAGCAGTAGCAGCTTCTATCGCTGAATATGCAATCGAGTGCTCTTTAAATAAAGTATTCGGTTCTGAAGTATTAGATTATACAGTAGATGAAGGTGTTCAAATTCACGGTGGTTACGGATTTATGGCAGAGTACGAGATTGAAAGAATGTACCGCGATTCTCGTATTAACCGTATTTTCGAAGGAACGAACGAAATTAACCGCTTAATCGTACCAGGTACGTTCTTACGTAAAGCGATGAAAGGTGAATTACCACTTCTTCAAAAAGCACAAAAATTACAAGAAGAGTTAATGATGATGATGCCAGAAGAAGTAGGCGATGAGCCATTAGCACTTCAAAAATATTTAGTAACTAACGCGAAGAAAATCGGTTTAATGGTAGCTGGATTAGCTGCTCAAAAATACGGTAAAGCATTAGATAAAGAGCAAGAAATTCTTGTGAATATCGCTGACATCGTAAGCAACCTATACGCAATGGAGTCAGCTGTTCTTCGTACAGAAAAAGCGATTAAAACAACTGGTCTAGAAAAGAATAAACAAAAAGTGTTATACACTGAAGTATTCTGCCAAGAAGCATTCAACGAAATCGAAGCAGATGCGAAAGAAACACTTATCGCAGTTGAAAACGGCGACATGCTGCGCATGATGTTATCATCATTACGTAAATTAACTCGCCACACACCACTTAACGTAATTCCGAAGAAACGTGAAATCGCTGCGAAAATTTTAGAAGATGAGCGTTACACAGTTTAATAGCTGTAAAGAAAAGTAGTCGTATAAACGGCTACTTTTCTTTTTTTTGTAAAAATGAAATTTTTAGTGGAACAAAACTAATACCATTAGTATAATAAAACTAATGATATTAGTTTTCGTGAAAAGGGAGATGGAAATATGAGAATGATACATGAAAAAACGGTATATCAATTGTCATTTTTGCCAAGAGTGTTTCCTGTGAATTGTTACTTTGTGGAGGAAGAAGATGGTTTAACTTTAATTGATGCGGCTTTGCCATATAGCGCAAAAGGTATTTTACAGGCGGCTGAGAAAATAGGGAAGGCAATTACTAAGATTGTATTAACGCATGCGCATGATGATCACATCGGTGCATTAGACGCATTAAAGGAAGTACTTCCTAATGTTCCAGTTTATATTTCTAAGCGGGACGCAAAGCTGTTAGAAGGAGATACGACGTTACAAAAGGATGAACCGAATATACCGATAAAAGGCGGTGTACCTAAAAAAGTAAAAACGGTACCTAATGTTTTATTAGAAGATGGCGACCGAGTTGGCTCGCTTCTTGCGATTATGACACCGGGACATACGCCAGGCTCCATGTCGTTTCTTGATGTACGGAATAAAGCTCTTATTGTCGGGGATGCATTCCAAACAAGAGGAGGTATGGCTGTTTCGGGACAAATGAAATTTTGGTTTCCGTTTCCTGCGATGGCAACGTGGAGCAAAGAAATATCATTACAAAGTGCAGAGAAGCTAAGTGAATATGAGCCTTCCTTGCTTGCGGCAGGACATGGGAAAATGATAAAGGATCCAAGCACTGTCATTAAACTTGCTATTAAGGAAGCTAAGCGGAATATAGAAAGTAGAAAAGAGGGTTAATCTATGTCACCGAGAATCGGACTTACATTACAGAAAATTGTAGAAACAGCGGCAGAAATTGCAGATACGAATGGAATACAAGAAGTAACGTTAGCTTCATTAGCGCAAACATTAGGGGTACGTTCACCCTCGCTATACAATCATGTGAAAGGTTTACAAGATGTACGGAAAAATCTTGGTATTTACGGAATCAAACAGCTGCATAACAGACTGGAAGAAGCTGCTGAGGGTAGATGTATGGACGAAGCGATTCATGCTTTAGGAGAATCGTATGTAGCATTCGTCCGCAAACATCCTGGGCTGTATGAAGCAACCTTTTTACGAGATGAAGAAGTAAGAAAAGCAGGTGACGGGATTGTAAAGCTTTGTCTTCAAGTTTTACAACAATACGGCTTAAAAGGAGAGAATGCACTTCATGCGACACGTGGATTCAGAAGTATTTGTCATGGATTTGCGTCGATTGAACAGCAGGGTGGATTTGGTTTGCCCCTAGATTTAGATACAAGTTTACATGTGTTATTGGAAACGTTTATTAAAGGATTACGTGAATAAGAAGCAAGGCAAACAAAAACCTTAGAAGTGATTCTAAGGTTTTTTAGTGCATATGATTTGAAAAGAATGGTAGGCTTTTTCTCATGAAATGATATCATTTTGCAGGTTTGAAAAATGTATATATCGCTAAGAAAAAGCAAACGAAACTGAATGCGATAGGATCTTGATATGGACTAGGCTCAGAGCCCTTCTGGATTTCTGTAAGGAAGTCATGTGTTTTCATGTTCATTGCTCCTTTAACTAATAAGTTTTATATGATGCGAGGGTTATGGTGGATAGGAAGTGTTTTTTTGAAATTTCATATAATAATTATTGCATAGCAATCCTATTCCTAAAACTATAAAATATAAAGTTTTCATAATATGTAAAATTGCATATTATTCTTTTTGTAAATTTTGTTATATTATCTCTATATTTTAATTTAAGGATTTAAATAAGGTAAATGAGAATAACTGGAGGGATACTGTGAGTAAAACAGTGTTAGAAGCGTATAGTGTGGAAAGAGAAATAGAGAATATAACATATAAAAATCTATTTGTAATGATAGCAATGATTATAGGGATTTCACTCCTAGGAGGACTATTCCTTGGTTTAGCCTTTGGGATTTATGGAGAAGAAGCATTAAGTACTAAATTAGAAGGATATTATTTGCTCTTATTCGATGCATCTGTTGTTGCTATCGTTGTATTAGCTTATAAACCGGTTTTTCATTTTATTAAATCTATTTGGGATTTATCCGTTTTGAAGAGTGGGAAGACATATTTATATCTATTAATTGGTTTTATTATCATTGCGGTATCACAATATTTAATGTTACATATGTTTAGTTTTGAAAGTGCAGCAGAACAAAAGAAACAATTAGGAAGTTTAGGGCTTCAAAGTAGCATACAAAGTATTATATATGTGCTAAGTGTCGCTATCATTACACCGATTAAAGAAGAAATTCTATTTCGAGGTATTTTATATCGATTTTTAGAAAAGAAATATAATTTTTTAGTTAGTATCATTATTTCTTCCTTTATTTTTGGAATTCTTCATGGGGGTCTTTTAATTACGGCAACGATTATGGGGATGGTATTTGCAATGTTATACAAAAAGACGCAATCTATTATACCTAGTATTATGTTACACATTGTATGGAACTTACTTGTGAGTATAAGTATGATTGTATCTCTATAAAAATAAATACATAACCAGTATAAAAGATGAATGGCTTAGCTATTCATCTTTTATTTTGTATGCACGTGAAAAAGTTAATTCATGTATACAATTAAAAAATAGCTAAATACTAACAGTGAACGAATAAAGAAAGGTAGGAGTATTCTATGCAAAACTTAACAGAGCTTGAAGTAGAAAACTTACGTCATTTGATCGGTGGACACGCAACAATTATTAACAAGTTGGAGCAGTATGCACAGGCTTGTACAGATCCAGAGTTGAAACAAATGTTACAAAAGGATGCGCAAGATGCACGAAATACGAAACAGCAATTAATGACTTTCCTAGGATAGGAGGAAGCGACAGATGAATGAAAAAGATATGGTAAATGATTATTTAGCAGGATTAAATGCAAGTTTAACAAGTTATGCAAATTATATTTCTCAGTCTGATAATGAACAGTTACATCAAACATTAATCCAAATTCGTAATCAAGATGAGATGCGCCAACGTAATATGTATGAGTACGCAAAGCAAAAAAGCTATTACAAACCAGCTGCACCTGCAAACCCGATGATTGTCCAGCAATTAAAAGGTCAATTAAGTGCTGAATAACAGGAAAAAGAAAACGAGCGAATTTATTCGCTCGTTTTCTTTTTGTATATGTCAATAAATACATAATAAATATTTTTCCAGTTGTAACAAATATGACGAAAATGGAATATAACAATTCACAAAAAGGACAAAAGTTTGTTCAATATTTCACAAAGTATCCATGGTTTATATCGTGGGAATCTCTATAATTAGGAGTGTAAAGAACAAAAGAAATAGATTATATGATCAATTAGGAGAGATTGCTATGAGACGAAATACAAGAAAAATTGCAATTATCGGTACTGGATTAGTTGGATCAAGTTGTGCATATTCCATTGTGAATCAAGGCATTTGCGAAGAGCTATTATTAATTGATATAAATCATGAACGTGCAGTTGGGGAAGCGATGGATTTATCACACTGTATTAACTTTACAAATACAAGAACAAAAGTATATGCAGGAAGCTATGAAGACTGCAAAGATATGGACATCGTTATTATTACAGCAGGACCAGCACCAAAGCCTGGACAAAGTCGCTTAGATACTTTAGGAGCGAGTGCGAAGATTATGGAAAGTGTTGTTGGCGGCGTAATGGAAAGTGGATTTGATGGTATTTTCTTACTTGCATCGAACCCAGTTGATATTATTACATATCAAGTGTGGAAATTATCTGGATTACCTAGAAATCGTGTAATCGGCACTGGTACATCACTAGATTCTTCTCGCTTACGAACAATTTTATCTGAAATGTTACATGTAGATCCTCGTAGTATTCATGGGTATTCATTAGGAGAACATGGTGATTCTCAAATGGTTGCTTGGTCTCACGTAACTGTTGGTGGAAAGCCAATTCTACAAATTTTAGAAGAGAAAAAAGACAAATTTGGTGAAATAGATTTAGATAAAATCGTTGAGAAGACTGCAAAAGCTGGATGGGAAATTTATAAACGAAAAGGTACTACTTATTACGGAATCGGAAATTCTCTAGCATATATTGCGAGCTCAATTTTTAACGATGATCACCGTGTCATTGCTGTATCAGCCATTTTAGATGGGGAGTACGGTGAATACGATATTTGCACAGGAGTACCAGCTATTATTACTAGAGACGGTATAAAAGAAATTGTAGAATTAAACTTAACAGAGGATGAAGAATCTCGATTCGCAAAATCAAACGATATTTTACGTGATTATATGAAAACAATTGGTTACTAACTTATAGGAGAAGGTGAAACAAATGAAGGAATATATAATGTCTCGTGTATTTAAAGCATCTGCTGGAATCGCACAAGGTATTTTCGTATCCCTTGGAATTGGTTTACTAATCGAAAATATAGGAAGAATTGTTGATATTCCGTTGCTTATTACAATCGGAGTTGTTGCAAAATCACTTATGGCACCAGCCATTGGTGCCGGAATTGCTTTTATGCTCGGTGCAAATGGTCTTGTAATCTTCTCGGCTATGGTAGCTGGAGCGATTGGTGCTGGATCCATTTCAATTACTGAAGCAGGTCTAATTATTAAAACAGGTGAGCCAATCGGTGCATTATTAACAGCGACTTTAGCTGTTTATATTGGTAAACGTTTAAGTGGAAAAACTGCGTTAGATATGATGCTCGTTCCATTTGCGGCAATATTAGGTTCTGGTTTAGTCGGTATTTGGTTATCTCATAATATTACTCCTGTGTTAAATACAGTTGGAGCGTTTATTAAAGATAGCTCAGCTGGTAGCCCGTTTATCGCTTCTATCGTCATTGCAGTCGTTTGGGGATTATTACTTATCTCTCCAGCTTCATCAGCTGCGTTAGCAATCGCACTTAGCTTAGATGGTGTTGCGGGTGGTGCTGCTCTTGCAGGCTGTGTTGCTCAGTTTATCGGATTCTCTGTTATCTCAGCGAAAGAAAATAATTTAGGCGGCATATTAGCTCAAGCACTTTGTACTCCGAAAGTACAGTTGCCAAATATCACTAAAAATCCAATGATTCTCGTCCCAACTGTCGTCGCCAGTGCTATAGTTGGTCCAGTATCCGCATTAATTTTCCAACTGGAAGCAGGAAAAGAAATTGCAGGTCTTGGATTAAGTTCTCTTATCGCACCAATTAATTTAATTTCTAGCGAAGGATGGGAAGTTGTCCCAGCGATGGTAATCACTTATATCATCATCCCAGTAGCTGTTTCTTATATACTTTACATTGCTCTTAAAAAAGCAGGTCGTATTCACTCTGGTGATATGACTGTACCGCAATCTTAAATTGAAAATCTCCTTTTATATAGAGAAAAGCAGACTGTAGAAGCCATAGTCTGCTTTTTTGTTATGTTACATCTTATGATTTTGTTTTACTGGAACACGTACAGTTTCTTTTGCTAATAATAACTGAACGCCGAAGTAAAGTATGCTTGCAAGCGTCATTCCAGAGATGGCGTCTACAAACGCGTGTTGCTTCGTAAATAGCGTTGATAAAATAATAAGCGTACCGAAGAACATAAGGATATAATATTCAAAAGCATGTTGTTCTCTACGTTTAAAGGCAGCTAGCATAATGACGAAGGTAGTAAGTACGTGAATGCTAGGGAAACAGTTTACCGGTTGATCGATACTATAAATATAGCGGACTAGTTCGGAAAATACGTCTGATCCAACGACTGTTGGACGTGGTACAGTTGTCTGCCAAAAATAATAAATAGAAAAACAAGCAAGTTTTCCAAGAATGATACTACTTAAAGTGACATAATATTGTTTTCGATTGGCAAAGCAATAATAAATAAGTGCGCCGTATAAGTAAGGGAACCAAAGTAAATAAGGAATAATAAATGCTTTCACAAATGGAATCCAATCATCTACTACAGTTGTGACATCTACTGCGTGTACAGTAGATTTATTTAATACATCGTAAAGGGGACTTACGAGTACGAGTAGAAGTATATAACTTAACGGAAGAAAAGATGGAAGTTTAAATTTCTTCATGATAATCTCCTATGTTTAGTAATGTAAGTAAATTCAATTGATTATAATATAGAAACGTAATTTGAGCTATCGATTTTACTTACATTTTCTTGAATTAACCTTACGTTTTTGTCACTTGACTGAAAAGAAGGGGAGGGTGCTATATGAAGCGTTTATCGTATTTCTTATTTTTTATATTGATATGCCTAGTCGGTGCTGGGTGTGCAAAGGATAAAGAAGGAGAGAAATTAGAATATAACGGAAGAGCACTCGTAATTGGAGTTATTGGAGAAAAGCCGAAAGATACGTTTAGGAATATAAAGTTTGAAAATGTGAAGTTAGAAGAGATGCAGGAAAAAGCAGCAAAAGTTGATGGATTTCTTGTCATGAAAGAATACTTTCAAGAAGCATCAAAGGAGCAGTATACGGACTTATTTTTATCATTAAAGAAGCCGGTATTTTTTATCGGTCTAAAGGATCGTCCATACTTGATTTTTACTGAAAAAGATTTAGATTATAACAATGCCCCAAGGGACGAAGCTATGATGTATACACAAGGATTTGTAAATATGGGGAATCCTGAGGGACAATATTGGGGTATGGGATTATATAATGATACTGTTTCGGATCAAAATATTCATAATATGTATATCATAGTATTTCAAACAATTGCAGATTATTTGAGTCGATAAAGAAGGAGCCTGTAAACTAGGCTTCTCCTTTATTTCACATGCAGGAATCGGTTACATAGTGGGTTCAAATGATGCCATTGTTTATGAGGTTACTAGTCGAAATTATGGAATACTGTCAATACAATATGCAAATATACACATTGTATTTATTTGGAATTTTTATGTGTTAAAATTAAATATATGGATTTTCGTATATAATGAAATGAAATTAGAAATATCCAATGAATTTTGAGAGGTGTTATATGTTTAAAAACAAGAAATTAATTCGATTTGGTCTAACATTACTAGTATGTTTATATGTAATTGATTTTACAATTAGTTATTTTCAAACATATCTTGAATCAGCGGCAGGTATTAAATGGGTAGTCTCAGAAACTTGGAGAACTATTTTGTTAGATGCCCCTGAAAGTATACTGGTTATTTTAGGCGCAATTGCTTTATATGATTTCACAAAAGAAATATCGCCAAAAGACGCATCCATTTAAATGCGTCTTTTTTCTTTGCAGTAATTTCTTCAATATCATGGAATACTCTCATTATTACGGCTAAAATCGTTAATTCCTTTCATCCCGCTTTAATGGGCAGTAAGACCCCCACTGATTAAAGTTTCACTTTATCTGTACGCCTTTGTCATGTAAAGTGTTTCCAGGTTTTGTGACTATAGGATGAAATGGTTAAATAAACGTTTGTTTAAGATATATGTTCGGTAGGAAGAAATCGATGCAGATCAAGGGTTAACAAAGAAAAATAGGGAATTAAATAAACGTTTGTTTAAGGTATATGTTCGGTAGGAAGAAATCGATACGGCTCAAGGGTTAACAAAGAAAAATGAGGAGTTAATCAAACGTTTGTTTAAGATGTATGTTCGGTAGGAAGAAGTCGATGCAGATCAAGGGCTAATGAAGAAAAATAGGGAATTAATCAAACGTTTGTTTAAGATATATGTTCGGCGAGTGATAAGAGAAGAATCTAAAGAAATTTATTATTTATTTTTTCTTAACAAATGGCGGAAAAATAAGAAAAATTTGCAGGATTATTAAAAATTATCACGAAATAAGTAAAAGTTTAGCGAATAATCGTTTGAAATAATAAAACGTTTTCTATATGATAAAGGTAAAGGTTAGTAAAAAAGTAGGTGAATTTATGACAGTAACATTTTATTCATATCCAAAGTGTGGCACATGTCAAAAAGCAAAGAAATGGTTTGAGGCAAACGATGTAGCATATGAGATGATTCATATTGTTGAAAATCCACCATCAAAAGAAGATTTACGTAATTTACATGAAAAAAGTGAATTACCATTAAAAAAATTCTTTAATACAAGTGGAATGCGTTACCGTGAACTTGGTCTGAAAGATAAGTTAAAGGATGCAAGTGAAGACGAAATGTACGAGCTTTTAGCATCTGATGGCATGTTGATTAAACGTCCAATCGTAACAAATGGAACGAATGTAACACTTGGTTTTAACGAAGAGCAGTTTGAAAGTGTGTGGAAAAAGTACCAATAAGGTATTTTTACATAATTAATACATTCACTGGAGGTACAGTCATGAGCATTCCAAATAATTTACGTTACTCTGAAGAACACGAATGGGTAAAAACTGAAGGTAATGAAGTTGTTATCGGTATTACTCACTTTGCACAAGGTGAGCTAGGCGATATCGTATTCGTTGAACTTCCTGAAGTAGGTGCAACAATCGAAGCTGACGAGCCATTCGGAAGCGTAGAATCTGTTAAAACAGTTTCTGAGTTATACGCACCTGTAAGTGGTAAAGTTGTAGCAGTAAACGAAGAATTAAGTGACCAACCAGAACTTGTTAACGAATCTCCATACGAGGGTGCATGGATGGTTAAAGTTGAACTTTCTGATGCAAGCCAAGTTGAGAAGTTATTAACTGCAGAAAAATATGCAGAAATGACAAACCAAGACTAATTATAGTCGACTAAAGGACAGCCTTTGTGCTGTCCTTTTTTATTTTGTGTTACATAATACATTTAAAATCGGGTGCAATTGAATAAGCTATTATGGGAATGAATGTTTTTCGGTAAGGTTTCATGGGGCTTCGTAATCTGAGCGAGCCGCTTGCGCTTTTCTTTATGATCTAGCTCCAGCGGCTAGAACAGTCGGTCATTTCACTCTTTCACTTGAGGCAAAAAGCGCCTCTAGTTCAAGAGTTCCAATGCCCTCTTGTTCTGAACGAGCCGCTTGCGCTTTTCTTTTGCAAAAATAAACAGGAAACAACATGAAAATAACGAATATAATATATACTAAGTTAAAGGTTGTATAGTATATGGTGATCGGGTGATGACATATGATTTATGTAGAAAAAGTCATTATTGTAGAAGGTAAATCAGATAGAAGAAAGATTGAATCTATTATTCGTGAACCGGTGGAAATTGTTTGTACAAATGGTACAATTGGTTTGTCGAAAATGGATGAGCTCATTGATCAGTTTTTTGATAAGGAAGTGTATGTACTAGTGGATGCTGATGATGCTGGAGAAAAGTTAAGGAAACAGTTTCGAAAAGAATTTCCGCAAGCTGAGCATATTTATATTGATCGCTCGTACCGAGAAGTGGCAACTGCGCCATCTTCACACTTAGCAAATGTATTATGGGGAGCTGACATTGACGTTTATACAGAATATTTACGGTAAGGAATGATAGAAGTGATTGACTGGACAGGAGCCGAAGCAACAGCCCTAATAGAGAACGAAGAAAAAACAGTGTTATATGTATATACTCCAATGTGTGGAACATGCCAATTAGCAAAAAAGATGTTAACAGTTGTTGAGATGACAATTGAAGACCTCAAAATTGGAATGTTAGATTTAAATTATGCTCCGCATTTAGCGAAAGAGTATGGAATCGAAAGTGTACCGTGTTTACTTGTTTTTGAAAATGGGACACTCATGAAGAAGATATATGCATTTCATTCGGTTGAATATTTATATACGGAATTAAAGTAGGCGGCAAAGTTTTTGCCGCCTCGACATATTTCTCGGGAAATATGTCGAGATGCAGGGTGGTTACAGTATTTGTCGAGCGAAAGTAACAGGATTGCTCTTTAGTGAGAGGGAATGGTATGTGTAATAGAAAGTGATATGAAGGATGTGATTTAGGGTGAAATTATATTCTTTGCTGCAATCATTTGTAAATTACGCTAATGGTCAATATCATTTAGAGCCGCTTTTAAGACAAGGAGAAAAAACTGTTAATTTCCGTTTTGGAGATGAAAGTTGTTCGCTACAAATTTCAAGGGATTATATAGAGCTGCTACATGAGGAAAGAGGAACGGAACAAATCGTTTGTGTAGATGAAGAAGATGTAAAACAATTGGTGAACGGAAATGTAAGGTTGCAAATGTTAATGAACGATGGACGTGTACAATATTCAGGAACGTATCGAACGATGCTATTAGTTGAATCGATGTTTCATATATGTAAACCGATGTCAGTAGGCGCTTAAAATTCTGAAGGTTCATTTTTTACGAAAATTTCTGTTGACATGGTGTGTGGATATTGATACAATTCAATTCATAAAATATAGACAATTTCATAAATTACAAATCAGACGAAAATGTAATCTGATTTCTCTTATCAAGAGAGGTGGAGGGACTGTGCCCTGTGAAGCCCGGCAACCGTCAACTTATGTTGAAATGGTGCCAATTCCTGCAAAGCAAATGCTTTGAGAGATGAGAGAGAGGGATAATGTTGTTATATACGCATATAAACCTTTCTGCTTCTCTAAAGCGGAAAGGTTTTTTTATTGTTTGAATGTGGAGGACATTCAAATAATAAAAGTAGTGATAACGGTGGACTACACGCATTAAACATAAAAAATTGCGGAGTCGATCCAAATAAAAAAGGGGTGATACACCATGATTCTATTAGAGAATGTAAAGAAAATATATAAAGCAAAAAGCGGTGATGTCACTGCTGTAGATAATGCCAATTTAAAAATAGACAAAGGTGAAATATTTGGTGTTATCGGATATAGTGGCGCTGGGAAAAGTTCGTTAATCAGATTATTCAATCAGCTAGAGAAACCAACTTCAGGCCAAATTACAATTGCAAATCGTGTGATTTCAGCAATTACAGGAAGTGAACTTCGTAAGGCAAGGCAAGAAATCGGAATGATTTTTCAGCATTTCAACTTACTTTGGTCACGAACTGTACGTGAAAATATCGAGTTTCCACTTGAAATCGCAGGTGTTGATAGGGCGGCGAGAAGAAAACGCGTTGATGAGCTAATTCATCTTGTTGGATTAGAAGGAAGAGGAGATGCGTATCCATCTCAGCTGAGCGGAGGACAAAAGCAACGCGTTGGTATTGCAAGAGCATTAGCTAACAACCCACAAGTGCTTTTATGTGATGAGGCAACATCAGCTCTTGATCCAGAAACGACAGATCAAATTTTAGATTTGTTATTAGATATTAATAAGCGTCTCGGTTTAACAATTGTACTCATTACACACGAGATGCATGTGATTCGGAAGATTTGTAATCGAGTGGCGGTAATGGAGAAAGGAAAGATTGTAGAAACGGGTCCAGTGCTGGATGTATTTCGCAATCCGCAGAAAGACATTACGAAACGATTTGTACAGCAGTTAACGGATTCTGAAGATACAAATGAAACGATTGAAAGCTTAATTGAAAAGTATCCAGATGGTAAAGTAGTTCGTTTGCAGTTTATCGGTGAGGCTGTAGAAAGACCAGTACTTCAAAGATTAATGCAACGCAGTGATATAGAAGTTAGCATTTTGCAAGGAAATATCGCACAAACGAATAACGGCTCTTACGGTACTTTAGTTGTTCATTTAAATGGTGAGGAAACAGCGATCCAGCAAGCGATAGAGGGAATACATCAAGATCAAGTAGAGCTGGAGGTGATTGCACATGGATAAGTTACTCACAAATATTGATTGGAATCAAATGTTAGAAGCAACTGGTGAAACGTTATATATGACGGCAATCGCAGCTCTTGCCACATTTGTTTTAGGACTAATTTTAGGATTGTTACTCTTTATGACAGCGAAAGATAATTTATGGGAAAACAAAGCAGTTAACACGGCGATTGGAGCGTTCGTAAACATTTTCCGCTCGATACCGTTCATCATTTTAATCATTTTATTAATCCCATTCACAAAGATTCTGCTTGGAACAATTCTTGGAGCGAGTGCAGCACTGCCGGCTTTAATTATTGGAGCGGCACCATTCTACGCGAGAATGGTTGAAATTGCACTTCGTGAAATTGATAAAGGTGTAATTGAAGCTTCAAAAGCAATGGGAGCAAAAACAAGCACAATTATTTTGAAAGTATTAATTCCAGAATCGTTACCAGCATTAGTATCTGGTATTACGGTTACGACAATTGCTTTAGTAGGCTATACAGCAATGGCGGGGGTTGTTGGTGCTGGTGGCCTTGGAACACTTGCATATTTAGAAGGATTCCAGCGAGGAAATAACGATGTAACAATCGTTGCGACAATTTGTGTATTACTAGTTGTATTTTTCATTCAGTGGATTGGTGATCGTGTAACGACTCGAATAGATAAACGATAATAAAAAACGGGAGGATGTTTCAAATGAAAAAATTATTACTTACAGCACTTATTTCAACTTCAATTTTTGGTTTAGCTGCTTGTGGAGGGAAAGATAAAGATGAAAAGAAACTAGTTGTGGGGGCTTCTAACGTGCCACATGCGGTTATTTTAGAAAAGGCTAAACCTTTATTAGAGAAAAAAGGAATTGAGTTAGAAATTAAAAAATTCCAAGACTACGTATTACCAAATAAATCGTTAGCGGATAAGGATTTAGATGCAAACTACTTCCAGCACATTCCGTATTTAGAAAAAGAAATGAAAGATAAAAAATATGACTTTGAAATAGCAGGGAAAATTCATTTAGAGCCAATTGGTGTATATTCTCAAAAATATAAGAGCTTAAAAGAACTTCCGGACGGAGCAACAATTATTATGAGTAATTCCGTTACTGACCATGGACGTGGCTTAGCAATTTTACAAAAAGAAGGCATTTTAAAAATTAAAGACGGAGTAGATCCAGTTAGTGCAACTCCAAAAGATATTGCAGATAATCCGAAACACTTAAAATTCAAAACGGATATTGAGCCTGGTTTGTTGCCACAAGTGTATAACAATAAAGAAGGCGACGCTGTTTTAATTAACTCGAACTATGCAATTGATGCGAAATTAAACCCAGAAAAAGATGCAATTGCAATTGAAGGCGATGATTCTCCATACGCAAACGTATTAGTGGTTCGTAAAGGTGATAAAGATAAAAAAGCGATTAAAGAGCTTGTAGAAGTATTGCATTCTAAAGAAATCGAAGACTTTATTACTAAAGAATATAAAGGAGCGGTTGTTCCTGTAAAAGAATAATTGCTGAAAAGGGCTGGTGTATGCCGGCTCTTTTTATAACTACATAACTATAGGGGAGAAGGGGACATCATATGAAAAAGATTCTACTGTCAGTTGTTACAGCACTGTCTGTATTTACATTAGCTGCTTGCGGAGGGAAAGAAGAGAATAAGCTAGTTGTGGGAGCTTCTAACGTGCCGCACGCTGTTATTTTAGAAAAGGCACAGCCGATATTAGAGAAAAAGGGTATTAAATTAGAGATTAAAAAATTCCAAGATTATGTGTTGCCGAATAAAGCGTTAGCGGATAAGGAAATTGATGCGAACTACTTCCAGCACATCCCTTACTTAGATAAAGAAATTCAAGAAAAGGGATATAAAATTGTAAACGCAGGAAAAATCCATTTAGAGCCAATGGGCATTTATTCTAAGAAATATAAAAGTTTAAAAGACTTGCCAGATGGCGGGACAGTTATTATGAGTAATAACGTAGCGGAGCGTGGCCGTATGCTCGCATTATTACAAAAAGGCGGAGTTATTAAATTAAAAGATGGCGTAGATGTTGTTAAGGCAACAGTAAAGGATGTTGTAGAAAACCCGAAAAACTTAAAGTTTAAAACAGATGTAGAGCCTGGATTGTCACCAAAGCTGTATGAAAATAATGAAGGCGATGCTTTATTTATTAATTCAAACTACGCAATTGATGCAAAATTAAATCCAACAAAGGATGCAATTGCGATTGAAGGATCAGACTCTCCGTATGCAAATATTATTGCAGTTCGTAAAGGTGACGAGAAGAAAAAAGAAATTAAAGAATTAGTAGAAGTATTGCATTCAAAAGAAATTCAAGACTTTATTACTAAAGAATATAAAGGTGCTGTACTTCCGGTAAGTGAATAAATATGAGGAAAGGACTGGAAAATTACCAGTCCTTTTTTCTTTATATAAATAAGAAGAAAGGTGTATCATATAAGGATGCAAGGGAAATACTTATATACATTTGTGAAAAAATTGTTACTTTTTTTCGTCGTTTGCGATATCATTTTATTTGATATAAGATTAGAATGAGAATAAAATGAGAATATGAACGTTTTAGGAATTTTTAAAATGTATATATAGGATTAATGGAGGTATTGAGATGGCTGGTTCTACATTAACGGTTAAAGACTTACACGTATCAATTGATGGCAAAGAAATTTTAAAAGGTGTAAACCTTGAAGTAAAAGGTGGAGAAATCCACGCAATTATGGGACCTAACGGAACAGGTAAATCAACTTTATCTTCTGCGATTATGGGTCACCCAAAGTATGAAGTAACAGAAGGTAGCATCATCATCGACGGTGAAGATGTATTAGAAATGGAAGTAGACGAGCGCGCACAAGCAGGTCTATTCCTAGCAATGCAATATCCAAGTGAAATTAGCGGAGTAACAAACGCTGACTTCTTACGTTCTGCAATTAATGCACGTCGTGAAGAGGGCGATGAAATTTCTCTTATGAAATTTATCCGTACATTAGATAAAAACATGGAATTCCTAGAAATGGATCCAGAAATGGCACAACGTTACTTAAACGAAGGTTTCTCTGGTGGAGAGAAAAAACGTAACGAAATTCTTCAATTAATGATGATTGAGCCAAAAATCGCAATCTTAGATGAAATCGACTCAGGTCTTGATATCGATGCATTAAAAGTTGTATCTAAAGGTATTAACCAAATGCGCGGCGAAGAGTTCGGTTGCCTAATGATTACGCATTACCAACGTTTATTAAACTACATCACTCCAGACTTCGTTCACGTTATGATGAACGGTCGTATCGTTAAATCTGGTGGCCCTGAGCTTGCACAACGTCTAGAAGCTGAGGGTTATGACTGGATTAAAAAAGAATTAGGTATTGAAGACGAAACAACAGAGCAAGAAGCGTAAGAGAGGAGCATAAACATGACAATCGGTACATTACCTTTCGATCAAGAAACAATCCGTCAACGCGCAAGCGAAGTAAACGAAGCTGCTTGGTTGACTGAGTTCCGCTTACAAGCTCTTGCACAAGCAACTGAACTTCCAATGCCAACGCCTGATAAAACGAAAATTGAGAAATGGGACTTTATCGGAAAAGGCGACGCTGCTAAGCAAGAGCCTGTAAGTTCTTTAACAGAGCTTCCAGAAGCAGTGAAAAACTTAATCGATGAAAATAACAGCGTATTAGTACAACGTACTGGTACAACTGCGTTCGTTTCTTTAGCAGACGAAGCAAAAGAAAAAGGTGTTATTTTTACAGACATCGTAACAGCTGCAACAGAGCATGCTGAACTATTACAAAAGTATTTAATGAAAGACGGCGTGAAGGTAGACGAGCATCGTTTAACTGCACTTCATGCTGCATTAATCAACGGCGGTGCATTCGTATATGTTCCGAAAAACGTTGTTCTTGAAACTCCACTTCAAGCTGTATTCTTAGTAGACGGCGAAGAAGCTAACGTATATAACCACGTATTATTCGTAGCTGATGCGAACAGTACTGCAACTTATGTAGAAAACTACGTTGCAAATGAAAATGCTAAAGGTATTGCAAATATCGTAGCAGAAGTAATCGTGGAACAAGGCGCACAAGTGAAATTCGGTGCGGTTGATTTATTAGCAAAAGACGTAACAACTTACGTTAACCGCCGCGGTGTTGTAGGACGCGACGGCCGTATTGATTGGGCTCTAGGTCTTATGAATGACGGAAACACAATTTCAGAGAACGTTACAAACTTAATGGGCGACGGTTCATATGCTGATACGAAAACAGTAACAATTGGCCGTGGTAACCAAACACAAAACTTTACAACTAAAGTTGTTCACTTCGGTAAACACTCTGAAGGTTGGATTTTAAAACACGGTGTACAAAAAGATAGTGCAACATCTATCTTTAACGGAATTGGTAAGATTGAACACGGTGCATCTAAATCAAATGCACAACAATCTTCTCGCGTTCTTATGTTAGATGAGAAAGCACGCGGTGATGCAAACCCAATTCTTTTAATCGACGAAGATGATGTAATGGCAGGTCACGCAGCTTCAGTAGGCCGCGTAGATCCGTACCAATTATACTACTTGATGAGCCGTGGTATTCCAAAACGCGAAGCAGAACGTTTAGTCATCCATGGATTCTTAGCACCTGTAGTAAATGAGCTTCCAATTGAAGGAGTAAAAGCACAGCTTGTTGAGGTAATTGAAAGGAAAGTTCGCTAATGAATATTCATGAAATACGCAAACAGTTTCCAATTCTTGATCAAAAAGTGAACGGCAAACAACTTGTATATTTCGATAGTGCAGCAACTTCTCAAAAACCAATTCAAGTCATTGAAACGTTAGAACGTTACTATAAAGAATATAATTCTAACGTGCATCGCGGTGTTCATACGCTCGGTACGAAAGCTACCGACGCGTATGAAGGTGCACGCGAGAAAGTTCGCAAGTTTATTAACGCGAAATCAATGGAAGAGATTATTTTCACGCGCGGAACGACAACTGCATTAAATACAGTAGCGGCTAGCTATGGTCTTGAAAATGTAAAAGAAGGCGATGAAATCGTTATTTCTTACATGGAGCATCATAGTAACATCATTCCATGGCAACAAGTTGCGAAGAAAACTGGTGCAACTTTAAAATACCTTCCGCTTCAACCAGACGGTACAATTTCTTTAGAAGATGTTCGTCAAACAGTTACACCGAATACAAAAATCGTTTCTATTATGCAAGTTTCAAACGTGCTTGGAACGATTAACCCTGTAAAAGAAATCGGAGCAATCGCACACGAAAATGGCGCAATTATGGTCGTTGACGGTGCACAAAGTACACCTCATATGAAAGTGGATGTACAAGATTTGAACTGCGATTTCTACGCATTATCTGCTCATAAGATGTGCGGACCTACAGGTATCGGCGTATTATATGGTAAAAAAGAATTGCTAAACAATATGGAGCCAATTGAGTTTGGCGGTGAAATGATTGATTTTGTAGATTTACAAGAATCTACTTGGAAAGAGCTTCCGTGGAAGTTTGAAGCAGGTACACCGATTATCGGTAATGCAATCGGACTTGGAGCGGCAATTGATTTCCTAGAAGAAATCGGTCTTGATAATATTGAAAGGCATGAACATGAATTAGCGCAATATGCTTTAGAAAGACTATCAGAAGTAGATGGCGTTACAATTTATGGTCCAAAGCATCGCGCTGGTCTTGTTACATTTAATATTGAAGACGTACATCCTCACGATGTAGCGACAGTATTAGATGTAGAAGGCATTGCGGTTCGCGCAGGACACCACTGTGCACAACCGCTTATGAAGTGGCTGAAAGCTTCTTCTACAGCACGTGCGAGCTTCTATTTATATAATACAAAAGAAGAAATTGATACATTTGTTGAATCGCTAATCAAGACAAAGGAGTATTTCACAAATGTCATTTAATAATTTAGATACGTTATATCGTCAAGTTATTATGGATCATTATAAGAATCCTCGTAACCATGGCGTGTTAGAAGATAGTGTTACAGTTAACTTGAACAATCCAACTTGCGGCGATCGTATTCAACTTACGATGAAAGTAGCAGAAGGTATTGTGCAAGAAGCGAAGTTTGAAGGAGAAGGATGTTCCATCTCAATGTCTTCAGCTTCAATGATGACACAAGCAGTAAAAGGTAAGAAAATTGAAGAGGCACTTCAGCTTTCTAAAATTTTCTCTGACATGATGCTAGGAAAAGAGTACGATGACAGCATTGATTTAGGAGATATTGAAGCATTACAAGGCGTATGCAAGTTCCCGGCACGTATTAAATGTGCAACATTAGCGTGGAAAGCGTTAGAAAAGGGCTTAAACGAAGATAAGTAATGTTAAAGGTTCCTAAAAACGAGGTTATCTAAGGAGGGACACACCAACATGGCGAAGCAACTGCCAGATATCGGCGATTATAAATATGGTTTCAAAGACAAAGACGTTTCGATTTTCCGTGCTGGACGCGGTTTAACAAAAGAGATCGTTGAAGAGATTTCACGTATGAAAGAAGAACCACAGTGGATGTTAGACTTCCGTTTAAAATCACTGGATAAGTTCTATGAAATGCCAATGCCACAATGGGGCGGCGACTTAAACGACTTAGATTTCGATGAAATTACGTACTACGTAAAACCATCTGAGAAATCTGAGAAGTCTTGGGATGAAGTACCTGATGAAATTAAAGCAACATTTGATAAATTAGGTATTCCAGAAGCTGAGCAAAAATATTTAGCTGGTGTATCTGCACAGTACGAATCTGAAGTTGTATACCACAACATGAAAGAAGACCTAGAAGCTCTAGGAATCGTCTTCAAAGATACAGATAGCGCATTAAAAGAGAACGAAGATATTTTCCGTGAGCATTTCGGAAAAGTAATCCCACCAACAGACAACAAATTCTCTGCATTAAACTCTGCAGTTTGGTCTGGTGGATCATTCATCTACGTTCCAAAAGGTATTAAAGTGGATACACCACTTCAAGCGTATTTCCGTATTAACTCTGAAAATATGGGACAATTCGAGCGTACGCTTATCATCGTAGACGAAGGCGCACACGTACACTACGTAGAAGGTTGTACAGCACCTGTTTACACGACTAACTCACTTCACAGTGCGGTAGTAGAAATCATCATTAAGAAAGATGCATATTGCCGTTATACAACAATCCAAAACTGGGCGAACAACGTATACAACCTAGTTACAAAACGTGCGGTTTGTGAAGAAAACGCAACGATGGAATGGATTGACGGTAACATCGGATCTAAATTAACGATGAAGTACCCAGCAGTTATCTTAAAAGGCGAAGGCGCTCGTGGTTTAACATTATCTATCGCGATTGCTGGTAAAGGCCAACACCAAGATGCTGGTGCGAAAATGATTCACTTAGCACCAAACACGTCTTCAACAATCGTTTCTAAATCGATTGCGAAGCATGGTGGTAAAGTAACTTACCGTGGTATCGTACACTTCGGACCAAAAGCGAAAAACTCTCGCTCTAACATCGAATGTGACACGTTAATCATGGATAACCAATCTACATCTGATACAATTCCTTACAACGAAATCAAAAACGATTACGTTTCACTTGAGCACGAAGCGAAAGTATCAAAAGTATCAGAAGAACAATTATTCTACCTAATGAGCCGCGGTATTTCTGAGCAAGAAGCTACAGAAATGATCGTAATGGGCTTCATCGAGCCATTCACTCGCGAACTTCCAATGGAATACGCAGTTGAAATGAACCGCCTAATCAAGTTTGAGATGGAAGGTTCTATTGGTTAAATAGAAATGCGGAGCCGACTGTTCAGACCCGTTGGCTAAGGTTCTTTTGCACAGAAGATGCTTTTTATCTTCTTGTGCGGAAGGTTCTTAGACATGAGGGTCTAGGAGGCGGAGCTGGACAATATTTAAAGTGGAAGCGGCTCGTTCAGAATGTGAGGGGGATGGAGCTTCTGACGTAGAGGCGCTTTTTGCCTCATAGGAAGAAGTGAAGCCACCGAACATTCTAGCCGCTGGAACTGGATAATATATAAAGTGGAAGCGCCCTGCTATGCAGGGCGCTTTTTTATGTTGTGCTGGGATCGATTCAGTTTAGTTCAGGTCAGGCTGAGATACCTAGTCGGGTGTTCAGTTAAATATATCAGCGATTATTTCAATATATCGACGATTCGACAAGGAATATCGACTTATCGACAAAGTAAGACAAAAGAAATTCTTCATATACCACGCAACATTTTATATGAAAAGAGAACGAATGAAGTAAGGAAAAGATACTGACAAACCCACTGGATAATCCAATCGAACACCACTTACCGAACCCTCTGTTAAACTTTTTGACAAATCCCCCAAAACCAACCCAGAATCCACCATCTAAAATCCTTCCACACAATAAAAAAAGTTTTCATACCAAAAAGGGCAATCTTTTGCTTTTTCTCTCAATGCGAGTACAATGTAAAATAGCAAGAAAAGACGAAAAGTATTTACAGGATTATTGCGTACGCATAGCGTAAATGGCAGTAAGGAACTGAGAGGAGGTTTTTTCTCTGAATATAAATAAAGAAACAATCATCCACCTTTATCATACAAACGATATACATAGTCATTTTGAAAATTGGCCGCAAATTTCTCGGTTTGTACAAGGAGAGAAAAAGCGAAGACAGGAAGCGGGAGAGACCGTTTTGACGGTTGATATCGGCGATCATGTGGATCGTTTTCATAGTATTTCGGAAGCGACGAATGGACTTGGCAATACGAAGCTTTTAAATGAGGCGTTATATGATTATGTAACGATCGGAAATAATGAAGGAATTACGTTAGCGAAGGAGCATTTGAATCGTCTATATGATGATGCTGGATTTGAGGTGCTCGTCGCGAATTTATTTGAAAAAGAAGGCGTACGCCCAGAGTGGGCAAAGCCTTATAAATTACATACAACGATAGATGGGATTACGATTGCTTTTATCGGGTTAACAGTTGCGTATCCAGAGTTTTATCATATGCTTGATTGGCATATTGAAGATCCGCTTATCCATTTAGAGTCTATTTTAGAAGAAGTGCGAGATGAGGCTCATATTACAGTTGTCCTTTCTCATCTTGGAAAAAGCATGGATGAGTATATGGCGGAGCATTATGATATAGATGTTATTTTAGGGGCACATACGCACCATTTATTTGAGCGTGGTGTTCTTATGAATAATACTTTACTTTGTTGTTGTGAAAAGTGGGGACGTTACGTTGGGCACGTTCAGCTTACTGTGGATAAAGAGACGAAGAAGCTGTTGAAAAAAGACGGTAGAGCGATTAAGACAGAACGTTTAGGGGCTTATAGTAAGCCGTTATCCACAATTGAAATGCTGCAGGAAGAAAGTAAACATATTATGGAAGAGCCTGTCGTTCATTTAAAGGAAGCATTACCGGTCGATTGGTTTCAGGAGACATCATTTTCGCACATGTTAGCAAGTGCGCTGAAAACGTGGTGCAGTGCAGAGATTGGCATGGTGAACGCTGGTGTGCTATTAGAGGGATTAAATGAAGGTGTTGTGACGCGCGGAGATATTCACAGAATTTGTCCACATCCCATTAATCCATGTTTATTAAAAGTACCAGGGAAAACGTTACGAGAAGTTATTTTGAAAGCGCGCCGTCCGAATATGGAGAACCTTGAGGTAAAAGGATTTGGATTTCGCGGGAAAGTGATGGGGAAAATGATTTACGCTGGTGTAGAAGTTATTCCAGATACGATTCCTGGGAATAAAATTTTACTTGAAGATGTATTGATTAACGGGGAATCACTGGAATTAGATCGTATATATACGGTAGGAACGATTGATATGTTTACATTCGGATACTTATACCCAGAGCTATCCACACTTTCTGACAAACAATATTATATGCCAGAACTACTTAGAGATGTGTTAACAGACATGTTGATAACTCATACATTTTCCGTCAAACTATAGGCTAGTTAACTTGTAACACTCATTTTTCTCTTGTCATACAGATAAGAAAGAGAGGAGTGTGAACTATGGTTAATGTGGAGCCAATTATAATTGATAATTATACGTTTATTGCGGTTAGCGTCAAACTTCCAAAGACAAATTTGCTAGCTGTAATGAGCGATAAAGGATATATTATGTGCGGTGCATTAGATGTAGGTCTTTTAAATGAGAAGTTAGGGGATCGAGGAATTATTGCTGGCCGCGCGGTTGGTGTAAGAACGATTGAACAACTTCTTGAAGCACCGCTAGAATCAGTAACGATTGAAGCCGAAGCTTTAGGTATTACGACTGGCACAATCGGAAAAGAAGCATTATTAAAAATGAGATAAGCATATATCGTCCCTCCTTCTTGCATAGAAATGATATAAGAAGGAGGTTTTTTTATGAGTATATTTCGTTCGAAAAATTCGCGGTTTCGAAGGGGACCTATTTCCTTTCGGTACATACTGCTTATGTCGTTTATTCTTTTTGTTATATTACTCGTGCAAGGATTATGGATTGTGAATAAAAGCATTCAGCCGACATTACTTAAATATGGAGAAGTAGAGACGCATAAAATGGCGACAGCGATTATGACGAAGGCAGTAAAAGATAGAATTAATGAGGGATTCGATGTGGATTCATTAATGAAGGTACAAAATGATAAAAACGGGAAAGTATCCACAATTAATTTAAATACGAAGCAAGTAAATGAAATCGTAACGTCAACGACCACATACATAGAAAAATATTTACAGCAAGTAGAACAAGGTAATTTGAAGGGGCTAGGTATTTCTGAAAAAAATGGGGCAACGATGGCAGTTCCTTTTGGTCGTGTAACGGATAATGCGCTTCTTGGAAATATAGGCCCCGATATTCCAATTGATTTCACGACGATTGGTCATGTGAATACGGATATTAAACAAAAAATTGAACCGCACGGTATCAATACGACAGCGATTCAAATTATTATGGAGATGGAAGTCACGTTACAAGTCATTATTCCATTTCATACGAAAGAAATAAAAGTAAAACAAGACGTTCCGATTGCAACGCGTATTGTTCAAGGGGAAGTGCCAACTTATTACGGAAGCGGGAGTGTTGTTGTACCTGATAAAAAGAAAACGGATAGTTAGTCGAATATAAAAAATAACCGTAGCAATGTGCTACGGTTATCGTTTTGTATTCGCGCGTTCTTTTCGCTCCCAAAGGCTTAAATGCATGTATGGATCGAAAGCCCATTCTGTATAGCCATTGTCTTTATACATGCCGAAATGTAAGTGAGGAGGGAATTTTCCCGCTGTGCCGGGAGGGCCGTAACCGGTGCTACCAACAAATCCGATTACTTTTCCTGGTTCGACAATTTGTCCAAGCTGTATTTCTTTTGAGAATCCGCCTAAATGAGCGTAATAATGGTAATTATTATGAAGGTCACGAATACCGATGCGCCATCCGCCAAGGCGGTTCCAGCCCTTTGTTTCAATGATGCCATAGCAAGTGGATCTGACTGGTACGCCATAGCCTGCAAAAATATCGGTTCCTTCATGAACTCTTCTTCCCCCAAAACTTCTTCCAGCGCCAAAAGTACTACGGTAGCTATGGTCGCTACGAATTGGAAGTGGGAAAGCATTTCCTTCTAAGTTAATACGTCCATAATGTTTATAAATTTGGGCGTATTCGCTAATTAATTCAACTGTTTTCGCACGTCTATAATATTCCCAAAGCATAATGTGAACACGGTCTTCGGACGTTCCTTGTTTCTTTAAAATTGTTGCTGCTGTATGCAAAAGATCACGGTCGTTATTTGCATTTGCAAATCCATCTTTGTCACCATCTAAACCTAACCCGCCAAATAGAGAAATTGTATGTGGGAGAGTGTCGTTACCATTAACGGGTCCAGCCCATATTTCTGGTTTGAAATAAAGGGAAATGATGGCATCTGGTTTTTTCGGAATATCTTTTCTTACGCTCCGTATATTTCTTTCATATTGATCCATTGCAGCTAAGTAATACCACGGAATGCCTGAAGATTGCTCGGTTTCTTTATATAGTGCCATGCGCTTTTCGTATATGCTTTGCTGATTATCTTCACCGTAAGCGATGTTTTGGTGGAGAAGAAAGCAAATTGAAAGCAAAAGAGAAATTTTTCGAAGCATGAAATAGACTCCTTTCACAACATCACTCTTTTTAGTGTGGGATATACGGAGTATTTCATTATAGGGAACGATTGGAAAAAATCTTAGAATCTTCATTTGAGCAAATCGCTTTCATACGTTAGAATAGATATGTTACATTGAAAGAAGCGAACACGGTAAACTATTTCATATTGTGCGGAGTTGATAACCATGACAAAACAAACAGAATATAAGCGCAAGCCCGAATGGTTGAAAATTAAGTTAAACACGAATGAAAACTATACAGGCTTAAAGAAAATGATGCGTTCTAAGAATCTTCATACAGTTTGTGAGGAAGCGAAATGTCCGAATATTCATGAATGCTGGGCTGTAAGGAAAACAGCAACATTTATGATTTTAGGTGCGGTTTGTACACGTGCTTGTCGTTTTTGTGCGGTTAAAACAGGCTTACCAACTGAGCTTGATTTACAAGAGCCAGAACGCGTAGCAGATTCTGTAGTACAAATGGGCTTAAAGCACGTTGTTATAACAGCGGTTGCACGTGATGATTTAAAGGACGGGGGAGCAGCTGTTTTTGCTGAAACAGTACGCGCTGTACGTCGTAAAAATCCATTTACGTCAATCGAAGTATTACCATCTGATATGGGTGGAGTAGAAGAAAACTTAAAAATGTTAATGGATGCAAAACCAGATATTTTAAACCATAACATTGAAACAGTACGTCGATTATCTAACCGAGTTCGCGCTAGAGCAAAATATGACCGTTCATTAGAGTTTTTACGTCGAGCGAAAGAAATGCAGCCTGATATTCCAACTAAATCGAGCATTATGGTGGGCTTAGGTGAAACGAGAGAAGATTTAATTGAAGCAATGGATGACTTACGTGCAAACAATGTGGATATTTTAACTCTTGGACAATACCTACAACCATCTAAGAAGCATTTACCAGTTCTTAAATATTACCCACCAGCAGAATTTGCAGAGCTTAAAGAAATTGCACTTAGCAAAGGCTTTAGCCACTGTGAAGCTGGCCCACTTGTGCGTTCTTCTTACCATGCGGACGAGCAAGTTCGTTCTGCAAAAGAAAAAGTAGCAGAAGCAAAATAATGAAAAAAGAGAGCTAATCATTAGCTCTCTTTTTGTTTATATTCTAAAACAGTATTTGGACAGGTTAATAAGATTTTCTTTAATTCCTCTGTGGATAATTCAATTGTAAATTCAGGTACACCAGGTGTAATTAAAATTTTATCGTAAGCATAAATCGCACGATCCACAATAATCGTTACATGCTGTGAATAACCGAAAGGAGCGACACATCCTGGCGTACAACCAGTTTCGTCTCGCATTTCGTCAGGAGAACAGAGAGATAAGCGTTCTCCTGTTATTTCTTTCATCTCGCCCCGGTTGAGCCTTGAGCCCTCTAATGTGAAAAATACGTAATAATCTCCAGACTTTGATTTTAAAAATAAGCTTTTACTTGGAGTACCTTGTAAGCCAAGTCTTTCACGTACGATACGATCTGTTTCATAATCGAGTACTGGTTCGTGCTCAAACTTTTCGTAAGAAGCATTTGTTTTATGTAGTAAAGCAAGTACATCTTCGTACATATGGAGTGATACCCCTTTCTATTGTTAGTACAGTTTCTTCTCGTGGCGTCAACTGAATGTGTTGGAAAGAGATATTACTTGGACGATGCTTCCCATAATCGTTTTATAGTACATTGTTCATCGATTATAATTTCATAAACATCAGGATTTGTTAAAGCTCTCCATTCATTAAAACCAATCGTATGATCAAAGTGCTTTAAAATGAGCGTAAGTAAGTTTCCATGTGTAACGAGTAGTGTTGTAGTATGGTTTAATTTTAAAACGTCTTGGATAAGCGATATAGCACGGTCTGTTGCTTGTTTTGTTGACTCTCCGCCTGAAAAGGCAATATCTATATTTGTAAAAGTAGATTCTAGTTTTTGCAACCAATCGTCCATTGGAACGTCGCTTAATATGCGTTCAGCTAATCGTTCATCTTCTTGGATAGACAAATTAGCTTGGAGTGCATAAGGCCGAATAGAATCGATAGCTCGCACAAATGGGCTTGAAATAATATGATCTATTTGTGGTTGGTTTTCTAAGAGGAATGTAGCAAGAATGTTTGCTTGATTTTTTCCTGCAATCGTTAATTCGGCACCACATTCTTGGCCAATTGCTGAACAATGTCGTATTACAATCAATTTCTTCATAATTCATCCCCATCTTTCAAGTTGACGCTATATACTTCGACAAATGTGGAAAAAATTCCTTTTTATTGGAAACGGGAAACGGCATATTGATTTTAATATGTGGAAAAGTAATGTGGACAACGAATATTTGAGGTGCACTTATGAAAAAAATGATGTGTATTATATTCAGTCTTTGTTTTTTTATGCACTTGTCCACAACATATGCAGAATCGAATACAAAATTAAATTATCCAAGCAACCGAAATAAATTGTTTGTGAGTGAAGATGTATTTTATGAACAGTTAGATAAGAAAATCTACAAAGAATACAACAATGCAGCATATAGCGTTCGGAAAAAGATCTTATTTAAAGAAGTACCTGATGAAGAATTTTCTTTCTTACAAAAAACAGCTGTGGGTTGTCGGAGTAGTGTGGTGTTCCAAGATTCTTTTATTCACCCTGATCGCCAAGTTTATTTTTTCGCGTCCTTTTCTCAAAATGAAGCAGACGAATTTCGTAAGTACATTGTTATAGATGCAGAAACAAAGAAGGAGCTGCGAGAGGGGAAAAGTTATCATCATTACGATAATCCATATGAAAAATAACCCACCAATTGGCGGGTTATTTTTATTCCGGCACACACATTAATTTTTCTTTCATTTTACGAATAAGAATGACAGCACCAATTGTGAAGAGAAGGGTAATTCCTTCTGCAACAAAGATGTTGATTGTTTTTGTTTGGTAAAGTGCCGCGAAAAAGTCTACAAATGCGTGGAATAATATAGCGTAAACAAGGAAGATATATTTCTTCTGTTTTACTGCGTATAAGACAAGCATTGTAAAGGCAATTTGCAGTACTAATGCCATAATTCTTTCTAGGCTACCAAATAAGTATAAATAGGCAGGTTGCTCTATCAACAAGTCCTTAATATGGATCAACTGTGGATATTGTTCAACCATTTGAGCGAAGCTACCGTTGTTAATAGATGTTGCGAAGGTAAGAGTTTGAAGCCCAGCGAATCCGCCAACTAAAATCGATTCAATACCGCCGTGCCCAATTCCGTATGCAAGACCGTCTGTATACTCACGATATTTTTTCAATAAGTAGTAAAAGGCAACGAAACGTCCTAGTTCTTCAAAAACACCAGCAGTTAGTCCGCCATAAAGTGCAAAGACAAATGGATTTTCTAAAATTGGAGCGATTGCTGGATTACCACGCATAAATAGGTGGAACGGTGTTTCGAGAATTTGGGTAAACCCAATAAAAATAAGAACACCAACGCCGACTACTTTCCAATTAATATGATATTTTTTACGAAAATAAACAAACGCAATAATAGGTACCAGAATCGAAAGCACAAGTTGAATTGTGATACTGGCAATTACCGTACTTGAAACCATACTTTCACCGCTTTCTAATATATGTACATATCTATTATGCATGAAATATAGTGGAGATGAAACTTTTAACAAAAAATGAATGTACTTATTGACTCTAACGTTGCGTCATACTTTATCGTATGTATTAAGGGGGAGATACACATGACAATGAAGGTAAAAGAGGTAGCTAATTTAGTTGGAATTAGTGTGCGCACACTGCATCATTACGATGAAATTGGGTTGTTAACCCCAGATGAGACGACAGAGTCTGGATATCGTCTGTATTCCAATGAAAATTTAGAGACATTGCAGCAAATTTTATTTTTTAAAGAACTAGGCTTCCCTTTGAAGAAGATTAAAGAAATTATCATGAGTCCATCATTTGACCGAGAAGAAGCGCTACAGCTTCATAAGAAAATGCTTCTTGAAAAGCGTGCTAGGTTAGATAAAGTGATTGCGACGATTGATAAAACAATTCAGCATACAAAAGGAGAGATTGAAATGACGAACAAAGAGAAATTTGAAGGCTTCGATTTCAGCCAAAATCCGTACGAAGAAGAAGCGCGTGAAAGATGGGGAGACGCAGCTGTAGATAAAGCGAATGAATATGCGAAAGGTATGTCAAAAGACAATCAAGAAGAGTTCAATGCGATTTACAGAAATTTAGCGGCGATTAGACACGGCGCACCAGATTCTAAAGAGGCGCAGGAAGCAATAGGAGTATGGTACGATTACTTGCAAAACTTCGGAGAATATTCATTAGATGCTTTTAAAGGGCTCGGTCAAATGTATGTTGCTGATGAGCGCTTTATGAAAAATATTGATAAGTTTGGCGAAGGGTTAGCACAGTTTATGTGTGATGCGATGGAGGTTTATGCGGATCGTAAGAAATAGTCAAAAATAAAGAAGGTGGAGGTTTTCTCCACCTTCTTTATTTTTTTATCATATCATTCAAAGTCTGATCCCCCGTATTGTTCAAATGAGGATTTTTGCTCATTTCACGTTTTAACATATCAATGCTTTGTGTATATTCTGTATCATTTAAAGCGCCAGATTGAAGTCCTTGAATTTGAGAAATCAACTTTTGGTCTGTTGATACATATGCTTTATAATAGCGAGGGACGATGGATAAAGCTGCTTTATATACTTGGTCTGCTACGAGTTTTGGATCCGTTGTGTTTGCACGGTATACAACAAATACTTCATCGTCGGTAACGAGCGTAGCAGCGTTTGTAACGTCAGGAAGTTTGACTGTCATGCTTGTAATCATTTCAGCGACTTTCTCACGGTTAATGGCTCCTACTTGTTTGTTAGATACTTCATGCTTTTGTTTAGATGAATAACCGACTCTCGATAATCGTGTATTTGTATTTTCCGTATGATACATGTCGTTTTTATTGGAAACAAGAACACGACTTCCTTCTTCACGTTCCATTTCGGCTTTATTCGTTGATTGACAGCCTGCAAATAAGGAAAGAGTGAGGAGAGAGAGTATAATTTGTTTTTTCACGATGTATCACCTCCTTCTTCATAGCATGCACTAATTTTCAATTTTTTGTATTTGAAATTGTTGGTTGGTATGCTTTGTGATACGATAAAAAGAAGAATGCTTAGAGAGGAAGTTAATGATGGAGCAAAAGCAAGAGCAAGAGATGCATGCTACGGTGAGCATTAATAATGTTCAGTACGAAGTAATTAAAAACTTTCGTGATGGTTTTAGTGAAGAAGCATTTAAAGAGCGTTATGCAGAAATTTTAAATAAATATGATTACATCGTTGGGGACTGGGGTTATGAGCAACTTAGATTGCGCGGTTTCTTTGATGATAGTAATCAACGTTCGACATATGATACGAAAATTAGTACTTTATCAGAGTATTTATACGAGTACTGTAACTTCGGTTGTGCACACTTCGTATTACGAAAAATGAAGAAATAAAGAAATCCTCTTACGATTGTAAGAGGATTTTTTGCATATTCTCACTTATAAACAAATTGAGATATAATCGCCTTCAGAAAGTATTGCGTTTGGTTTCATTAGTTGTCCGTTTAATTGAATATCCCCATTTTTAATTTTATCCACAATGCGTGTACGGCTCCAGTCGGAAATATATGTGGATAAAGCTTTATCCATTCGATGGGAACCGAAAACGAGGTCTAATACAATCGTAATTTCAGCTATGCCGTTTTCTTTATGTTGCGTAATGGAAATGGTAGTAGTTGTTTCTGTTTGATCTTGCTGCGTCATGTCGACTGTTTCAACGTGATCAGTAAATGCTTTATAAATACGAAGTTTTTGATTCCATGTATGATCTTTCGGACATTTATAAATGGCAAAGCGGTATATATTTTTTCCATTGGCGTTATGCCTACGAATATTCGTGTCTGTAAATAGGGTAGTGCGTCTGCAATTTTTACAATACTTTTCGATTGTGTTTTGCTCATTTTCATATAAGCTCCAAGAAAGTTGTACTTTCTGCATTTTCCTTCACCTCTTATAGGATTGGTAAAGAAACGTAATACAGCTATTTGGATGTCTTGTAGTATGAAGACATGAGAAATAGACAAAAATAAAAGGAGGTTCCCCAAAGAGGAACCTCCGTAAACATCATACTACAGATGCGTTACGTTCCTTTGTAATGGGAATGGGCAGACTACTCCCTTGAAAAAGCACGGTGCTTTTTTGAGAGTAATGCTATCCAATTGCTGGTCCACTACAAAGTAAATGTCGGCATACGTAGATAACGTCCTTTCTATCCAAATAGATTTATTCTTAATTATAATATAAGGTTTGAAAATTCAAAATACTTATAGTGAAAAAACACCAGCTAAAATAGCTGGTGCCTACGATAAATTATATAAGTTCAAATAAAAATGAGCGTAATTCTTCTGCAATTTCTTCAGTCATAGAAAATGCATGCTCTAAGTAGCCTGGTTCGTTTAAATCGTCAGGACCGATGATTGCAAATTTATTGCGCTGCATATCAAGGACAATTGTTTTACCGTAATGACGATCGGAGTATAAAAGCGCTAAATCATGACGCTCATTTTCTCCCATAAAGCTAACGAAACGAGTTCTTGTAGCGACTGTATCGTCGTACAGAAAGAAACGTTCTTCCATACACATGGCTCCTTTATTAAATATCTAAGTTTAAGTGTGGTTTATGATCTAAATGGTGATGCGTTTTAATGAATCGTACCGTTCTTGTTTTGTAGCGCATAACGATAGAATATGTTTCAGCTAAATCTCCGCCAAGGAATTTAACACCGTCTAATAACTCACCAGCAGATACACCAGTTGCTGAGAAGATTGCATCATCCCCAGATACTAAGTCATCTAACATAAGAAGTTGACGAGGATCTTCTAATCCCATTTCACGACAACGAGCTTCTTCTTCTTCGTTCATTGGAACTAAGCGAGCTTGCATTTCACCTTCAAGGCATTTTAATGCTGCTGCAGAAATAACGCCTTCTGGAGCTCCGCCAATACCTACGAATAAGTCGATACCCGTTCCAGGTAGTGCTGTTGCGATTGACGCACCAACATCACCATCACCAAATAATTTTACGCGTGCACCTTTTGCACGAACACGGTCAATAATATCTTGATGACGTTCACGTTCTTGCACGATAACTGTTAGATCACGAATCTTTTTATTGTTAGCTTCTGCTACAATTTCAATTGTTTTTTCAATTGGATCATCTAAGCTAATTTTACCAGCTGCTTTTGGACCAACCGCGATTTTTTCCATGTACATATCAGGAGCATGAAGAAGGTTTCCTTTATCTGCGATTGCGATAACTGCCATTGCATTTGCAAGACCTTTTGCAACGATGTTTGTACCTTCTAATGGATCAACGGCGATATCTACTTCTGGACCGTTACCTGTTCCTAGTTCTTCACCAATATATAACATCGGTGCTTCATCAAGTTCTCCTTCACCAATTACAACTGTACCTGCCATGTTTACTGAATCGAACATATCACGCATTGCTGTAGTTGCTGCATCATCTGCTTCATTCTTCTTTCCGCGGCCCATCCACTGTGCGGATGCTAATGCTGCTGCTTCTGTTACACGGACAATTTCTAGTGCGAGTTCACGTTCCAAGATTCCATTCCTCCAATTTCAAAAATCATACAAATATAACTATAACAAATAACGGAGAAAAGGTGAATTCGAAAAATTGTCGATTTTTTCAGAAGAAAGCGTTACAATTAAAATGTAAATGCTTTAATTTCCAGGTAGGTGACATTCATGTATTTTGTAGACAGAAAGAAAATAGAACAAATGCTAGTATGTTTAGAACGAGCAACAAGTACATTTCAAGAGAAAAAGATATATGAAACCGAGTTTGAATTTTACGCATTAGAGCGCATAGCGCATCTAATTATTGATACTGTATTAGATGTAGGAAATGCGATGATTGATGGATTTATTATGCGCGATCCAGGAAGCTATGAAGATATTATTGATATTTTAATGGACGAGCGAGTGATAAGTGCAGAAGATGGACAAGGGATGAAAGAAATTATCCTTCTTCGAAAAATGCTTACGCAAGATTATATTCAAATGAATCATGATGAATTATATAAGACGATTCAAAAACATATTGCAGTGGTAGAGAAATACCCAGCAAATATTCGCAGTTATTTAGAAAAGGAATTAGGGCCTGTATCTGCATTTGTACCAGAATAATTATGCTTATAAGATCCCCGGGACTATCTTTTGGGGATCTTATATTGTATGTGAGAAAGTAAGGGAAAAGGGAGAAGGGTTAAGCATGGGGGAAGCACGTACGACGAAAGATGAAATTGTACAATTGTTGAAAGTAAAGGGAGAGCACACGGTAGCGGAACTAGCTGACGTTTTAGAGATTACAGAAATGGCAATCCGAAGACATTTAAGTAATCTCGAGAAAGATGGTTTAATCTATTCCAAGATGGTAAGGCAACATGTCGGAAGACCAACTTATTTGTATGGATTAAGCGAAAAGGGAGAAGATACATTCCCGAAGGAGTATAAGCAATTTGCGATTGATATGCTAGAAGATTTAGCTCGAATGGGCGATGAAAAAATACTTCGTTACGTTTTAAAAGAGAGAACGAAGCGAATGGAAGAACAGCTACAAAAACGAGTGAGTAATCAAAAGAATTTAGCATATAAAGTGCAAGAGATAGCAGCTATGCAAGAGAAAAATGGTTATATGGTTCAAATAAAGAGAGATGGAGAGAACTCTTTCGTAATTGAAAAACAAAACTGTCCATTAAAGGAAATTGCAGAGAGATTCCCGCAAGTATGTGAAGATGAAAAAGAGATGTATAATCGTTTATTTGCAGGAGCAGATGTAAAGACGCTAGCAAACATGTGCGAGGGCGATTGTAGTTGTTCTTACCAAGTAAAAGAGAAAAAATGAACGTTATGGGGCGCTTTAAGGTAAAGCGTTTTTTTCTTTTGGAAAAGCGGGTAATATAAGAGTGGTATGATAAGGTGAGAACGTTAGCATAGAAGGAGAGACATAATCGATGTATAAAGGTTACTTAATTGATTTAGACGGTACAATGTATCGCGGAGAAGAACAAATTGAAGAAGCGAGCGACTTCGTAAAAGCATTAGGAGAGCGCGGCATTCCGTATTTATTTGTTACAAATAACTCAACGCGTAAACCAGAACAGGTGGCAGAAAAACTTGTTCGTTTCGATATTCCAGCGAAAGCAGAGCAAGTATTCACAACGAGTATGGCAACAGCGAACTTCATTTACGAACGTAAACAAGACGCAACTGTATATATGATTGGTGAAGAAGGCTTACATGATGCGCTTGTGGAAAAAGGATTTGAACTTGTGGATGAAAATCCTGATTTCGTTGTTGTCGGTTTAGATCGTGACATCACATATGAAAAATTAGCAAAAGCTTGTCTTGCTGTACGTAACGGCGCAACGTTTATTTCTACAAATGGAGACATTGCCATTCCGACTGAGCGCGGATTATTACCAGGTAACGGCTCATTAACATCAGTTGTAGCAGTATCAACAGGTGTGGATCCAATCTTTATCGGAAAACCAGAATCGATCATTATGGAACAAGCGTTAAAAGTGCTTGGTATAGGAAAAGATGAAGCATTAATGGTTGGGGATAACTACGATACAGACATTTTAGCGGGAGTAAATGCTGGCATGCATACGCTTCTTGTCCACACTGGAGTCACAACTGTGGAGAAGTTAACAGAATACGAAGTTCAACCAACGCAAGTTGTGCATAACTTGACGGAGTGGATTGAGAAGATGTAATGAAAAACAGGTAGCCGGAAGAGGTTACCTGTTTTTTTTTATGCATAATTGCATATGTGCTATCGTTATATAAAATGTAAAATTTATATGTAACGGTATTTTGAGGAGGGAATAAGAGTGTACTGGATGTCATGTATTATGTTTATTTTTACATTATGTGTGTTGTTTTTTGTTCTCTGGAAGATATATAAAATAAATGAAATGAAAAAAGGTGCGGGAAAACTTATTGCAACATATCCTCGAGTGAAGAGACGGTGGATTGCGTTACTTGGACCAGCATATTTTATTGGACAATGTATGTATATATATGCTCAGTACGTAAGTGGAGATATTGATACAGTTGAACAGTTTCTTGTTCAGTCGGGTAGTTATGTTTTAGCAAGTTGTTTTATGACTTTAATAGCTATCCATCTTATTAAAGGTGTACAAATATATGAAAAAGGTGTAGTAGACGGGTTAAACTTTTATTCATACGAAGAATTAAAAGGCTATAAAACATCAACATGGGAAAATCCAAAAGAAAATATATTTTTATATCGCGGGCGAGAAAAAATGAATGACAATGTGAATTTACTTATTAGACAGGAAGATATGAATGAATTAGAAAGCATTCTTCAAAGATATATTCCGAAATTAATGATGAAATAAAAAAACTCCGGTTTTAACAACCGGAGTTTTTTTATTAGAATGCACGATTCACAACATCTTTCACTTCTTCAAGATATTGTTTACGCACACTATCATCCACAGAAGGAACACTCGTATAGAATGTATGCTCAATTGTTTCAATGCCTGTAAATTCAAAAATACCAACATCCGTTGTTTTCTTCATTGCGTCAAACATACCGCCTGCTGTGTATGCTTCTTTCGTATTTCCCATTGTAGATAATAGTAAGCCTTTTTTACCGCTTAATAACTTTTCAATACCATTTTCACCGTAAGCATAAGCGAAGCCGTGGCTAAATACACGGTCAACGTATCCTTTTAAAATAGCAGGAAGTCCTGCCCACCAAACTGGATAAATGAATGTAATGCTATCAGCCCAAGAGATATGCTCTTGCTCTTCTTTAATATCTTCTGGTGTGTTTCCTTGAGAAAATGAGATGAAATCGGAAGCGCCTAATACTGGATTGAAGTTTAATTCGTATAGATCGCGAACGCGTACTTCATGACCTTTTTCTTCTAATTCACTTTTTACCGTTTCTAAAATCGCATGGTTGAAGCTTTCTGTATTTGGGTGTGCATAAACGATTACATGTTTCATTATTCTTCCTCCTATTTGTGGATATGTGAATAGTTTTTTTATTTATCCCGCTTTAATGGGCAGTAAGACCCTCACCTCCAAATTCAGCGAAAGCAAAGAAGTTAGGCGGGGGTCGGGCTGCCCATAAAAGTCCGATTGGTGAGGGCTGATAATCAGTGGGGGATGAAGAAAACCCCACTGATTAAAGTTTCACTTTATGTAACTATTATGGTTACTTCTGTTGTGAGAGTCAACTTTTCTGACGTGAGAAATAAAGTGAAAATGTAATTAGCTAATATGGGATACATGTTAGTATGTGACAAAAAAATACAAAAAAGTAGGAATTTTGCATTCTGAATAGAATATATAGATTGGTAAATAGAGAGAGAAGGGGATATGGGGATGAATATTATTGAAATTGAAAGGTTAGAAAAATCGTTTGATATTGGGGATAGTAAAGTCAAGATATTAAAAGGCATTAATCTTCAAATTCAAAAAGGAGATTTTGTTTGTATTATGGGGGCAAGTGGTTCAGGGAAAACGACTTTATTGCAGCTATTAGGTGGATTAGATATTCCATCGGTAGGTAGTATTCGAGTTGATGGTACAGAGATTTCAACATTAAAAGAAAAAGAGCTCGCTTTATTTAGAAGGCATAAAATCGGTTTTATTTTTCAGCAGTTTAATTTGATTCCAGTGTTTAGTGCAGAGGAAAATGTAGGATTACCTTTACTGTTAGATAATGTCTCGCAAAAGAAGGCAACGGTGACAGCAACTCGTTTATTAGAGCTCGTTGGCTTGAAGGGAAAAGAAAAGTATTTACCAGCGCAGTTATCAGGCGGGCAACAGCAAAGGGTTGCGATCGCAAGAGCTTTTGCAAATGAGCCAGCTATTATATTAGCAGATGAACCAACAGGGGCACTAGATTCGGAAAATAGCAAAAACATAATTGCGGCACTTCGCAATGCGTGTGATGAATTAGGGCAAACAGCTGTCATTGTAACGCACGACCCTTTCGTAGCGGCCCATGCGGATAAAGTTGTTTTTTTATTAGATGGTGAAGTGATACATGAACATGCTGAAAGTAAAGGGTGGAAATTTCGAAATATCTCGCAACAAGTTACTCACATTCAAGAGATTATGAATCGTCACTTTAAAGTAGGAGGTAAAGGTGATGCGATGGGTAATTAAGTATGCAGTAAAATCGATGAAACAAAATTGGTTACGTAATATGTTGATTGCTCTCGGTGCAGCTTTAGGTGTTATGTTAGCGACGATGTTATTACTAGGCAATCAATCAGTAGAGAAAAGTGTGAAAGAACAAGTAGTAAGCCGGTATGGAGATTATAATTTGCAATTTGGTTATATAAAAAATGATATGTATTTAAATAATGAAAGTTTAAAAGGAATAGATGGCTTAGAAAATGCTGAAAAAATATCAAAAGTACTTATACCATATCCTTTTCCAAATTATAAAGAGTTATCGGGAAAACCGTCCTATTGGGGTGTGGAGCAAGATTCTCCAGAAATGCATTCTTATAAAATATTAGAAGGACGATATCCGAAAGAAGGTGCTGAAGTAGCGCTGACAAAAGTATATACAGACCGTGAAAATATACGGTTAGGAGATACGATTCAGTTGCCATTTCCGCAGCATGGAGAAAAGAATGTGAAAGTCGTCGGGATTTTAAATCCGCCGTTAATGGCAGCAATGGGGCATAGTGCGTATTTTCCAATTCATTGGCTTCAAAAAGAATTAAATCTACCAAATCAATTTAACCTCGTTCAAGTTAAAACAGCCGATGTAAATGTGAAAAGAGCAATTGCTCTTGATGTAAATAAGAAGATAGAAAATATAAAGGTGGATCAACGTACTTATGTTGATAAGGCGTTTGAACGACTAAATGTAATGAAGCCTTTAATTTTTAGTTTAGGTGGTATTGCTTTATTTGTTGTAGCTCTTTTAATAATGGGAAGTTTCTTCTTATCTGTTAGAAGTCGATTTAAGCAGTGGGCATTATTACGTGCGCTCGGTAGTAACCCAAATCAAATTATAGTCGTCGTTTTATTAGAGGCTTTATGCATCGGAGCAATCGGATCGCTAGCAGGAGTTATTCTTGGAGCAGGTACGCAAACAATCGCTGCATCATTCATTAATAAATGGGTGAATATTGAGGGCGCAGGGAAAGCATCATTCTCGATTTCAGGCGATATTTTACTCATTACCTTTTTACTAGGGATTGTTATGTCTATCATAGGGGCCATTATACCAGCTTTCATGGTTAGAAAGATTCCACCAGTTCAAGCACTTCGGCCTGGTCTTCCTAGTAATGAGAAAAAAGAAAAAAGATGGAGTGCTTTTAGCCTTAGCATTTTAATCATTGGTACAGTTATTGGACTCACGGGTAGCGTATTAGAGCAGTATATCGGTTTTAATCCAAGTGCGATAGGAGCGCTTTTATTTGCGGTCGGTTTGTTATTGGCGATTCCGTTATTTATTCGTATGATAGCACCAGTGATTGCAAAACCGTTTCAAATGATCTTACGAATTGAAACGACGATTAGTAGTCGGAATGTAATTCGTTATCGAAACAAGGCAGCTGTGTCGGTTGCTATACTAGCATTTGGTTTTATGTTAGCACTTGTTGGAACGATGTATGTAAATTCTATGTATGAAGGTATGAAAAAAGGGTTACAAAAACATTTACCAGCGGACTTAGTAGTAAGAATTCCAGTAGAGTCGCAAGGAATAGAAACATTACCGTTTAGTTGGATGGAGAAGGTTAGAAAAATTGATGGTGTGGAATCGAGTGTTGGGAATGCTACTGACTTTACAGCAAAGCTTGTGAATTATGACTTTAAAAAAGCGAATCAAGAGTGGTATGAATTTATGAAAAAAAACAATTTGAACTATGATTCAATGGAAGTTGTAGGTAACGATATTGTAGCGTACCAGAAAGTAACAAAGGCGAAAGTGATTGCAGGACAACCTTTAAATAAGCCATTACAAGATGGTGAGGGAGTCATTACGAAAGAAGTGGCTAAAAATTTAGGGCTTCAGTTGCATGATACGGTTGACGTACAAGGAAAAGGGAAAGAAAAACAAAGAATTAAAGTCGTTTCGATTATTGAGCAAGGATTAAGGTTAAGGAGTTTGGATATTTTTGTGAATGAACAATGGGCTCACGATAAGTTTCACGTACAAGGATATGAAGCAATTCAAATTATGATTAATTCTAATCAATCATTTGAAGGGATTAAGAAGCAAGTAAAAGAAATTACAAAGAATAAAGAGAATGTAGAAGTTATAAACAGTTATGATTTATTGAAAGAACAAGAGCAGTTATTATCGCAAATGATGATGTTAATTCGCTTGTTAGTTGTAATTGTTTTCATTATTTCTGGCATAGGATTAATGAATGCAATTGTCGCAAGCTTGCATGAAAGACGTGCTGAAATTAGTATGATTCGTGCGGTAGGAGCTATTCCGAAGCAAATGAGAATGATCGTTTTATTAGAGGGAACTTTACTTGGAGCGATAGCTGGTTGTATCGGAATTTTTGGTGGGATTATGTTTAGCTATATCGTGTTATCAAGCTTAGAGTTAACGGTTATTATTATTCCGTATAATCAAGTTGTCATACTGGCTCTAGCTAGCGTGATGCTTGGAGCGGGGGCAGCATTGATTGCGTCATTACAATTAAGAAAGTTTAAATTAAGTGATACTTTAAAGGAGTTATCAGCATAAAAGATTGCTATACCCCACTCATACAAAGAACAAAGAAAACAAATAAAATAATAACAATACCAATGCCGAAGTTAAATACGAGAGTACTATCCATATTATGTAACCTCCTTATTTGAAAGTAAAAAGCACTCTAGCCAAGAGTGCTTTTTTTATTTTGAGTCTACTTCACAACTTTTAGAAAAAGATTCATGTGTGTAAAGAGTTACATTATTTTATGTATTTATACTTTTAAATGAGTAAGTCCTTGTAAGATATAAAAAAAAAGACACTCTTTTGAGTGTCTTTCATGATGACAAAATGTGCCAATTGCTTGAGTTTGATAAGGCGCTAATATCCGTTTTAACGCCTTTTCTTTGATCAAGAAGTGTAGCAACAGCGATTCAAATAAATTGTACCATTTGATTTATAGGTGTGCGTATGCAATTGTGCATATTCCTATTAGAGGGAAATGAGGCACGAAAAATGAATGAGTATATATAGAATATTCGATTAGGGGAGAGAAGGATGAATATACATAAGTTAACGGTAGAAGAAGCAAATGAGATAAATACGTGGGCGTATGAAGAACCTTATGATTTGTATAGTTTTTCAGGAGAGGAAGAAGCGATAGAAGAATTATTAGATGGGACGTATTACGGTTGTTGTGACGATAAGGGGGAGTTTATCGGCTATTTTTGTTTTGGGGAAAATGCACAAGTGCCAGGGGGAAGAGATGCTCATTTATATGATGGAGAAGATGTAATTGATATCGGACTTGGCATGAAGCCAGCGTTAACAGGGAAAGGGCTGGGAAAAATGTTTTTTCAAGCGGGGATAGCATTTGCTGTTAAAGAATTTAAGGCGAAGACGTTTCAACTTAGTGTAGCGACATTTAATACAAGAGCAATTACGCTATATAAAAACATAGGTTTTCAGCAAGGTCCTATTTTTTTGAGCCGCGGAAGAGAATTTATGCTCATGGAATATGAAAGACCGTCAGTATGAAACTGACGGTCTTTCATGTTTTATCCCGCTTTAATGGGCAGTAAGACCCCCACTGATTAAAGTTTCACTTTATTATTCCGAATGCTCAGCTCTATGTGCTAAGCGGCTTGAAGCAGCGGCAGCAATTCCGCCAACGATATCATCAAGGAATGTATGCACCTTTCCAGATGATTTATCATTTAAGAATTCTAAAATACCAGGTTTTAATTTATCGATATATCCAAAGTTTGTGAAACCGATAGAGCCGTACACATTAACGATAGAAAGTGCGATCACTTCATCAATTCCGTATAAGCCTTCATCACGTTTTACGATATCTTGTAACGGCTCACTTAACATTCCTTTTTCAGCAAGAACATCGAGTTCGATACCAGTAATCAGTGCGTTTTGTACTTCACGTTTTGATAATACACGCTCAACGTTATAACGGCATTCTGACATCTCTAAATTTGGATGATATTTTTTTTGAAGAAAATGGACAAGCTCAGCAATATCGTCAATTGTTACACCGCGCTCTTGTAATAGTTGTAATGCTCTTTCTTGTAGTTGATTCGATTCTTTCATGTTTATCACCTTTTTTTCTTTTTAGTATTTGTATACGTTTCGTTGCTTTATCATGTGCATAGGAATGAAAGGCGAGCACAAGCTCATATATATAAAGAAAAACCATAGGTGGCGACTGCGATGATTCATCATATTTATGAGCATTATCACATGCATGTTAAAGAATTAATCCCCCTTGGCCCCTATAAAAGCTTTTGGATTCGCAACAAAATTTATGTACTTGTTCCAATTGGAGAAATGGAGGAAGAAGTACTTGTAGAGATGAAAAAGCTCAGTGACTATATGAACCAGCAAGGGGATATAACTGTAGCGACTTTCGTTCCGACTATACACGGCTACTATGTATGTGAGATAGAAGAACAAAATTACTGCTTATTAAAAGGTATGCGTGCGTTAGAACGACATGCTACGTCATTAGGAAGTGAGCTTTCTATATTCCATAAACGAGGTGCATTCTTTCCAGAAGAAGTTGAGCAATTAAGCCGCATTGGTGAATGGAAAGCGTTATGGGAAAAAAGGCTCGATCAATTAGAAAAGTTTTGGCAATCACAAGTGATGAACCACCCTACAGACGTATTCGATCAATTGTTTATTGAATCCTTCCCGTATTACTTAGGAGTTGCAGAAAATGCAATTCAATATGTTGTTGATACAGAAATGGATGATACGCCGCAACTAACTGATGCAGCAACAATTTGCCAAGAACGATTTACACCCTTATTATGGCATCAAACGAAGCGTCTCAAACTTCCTTTCGATTGGGTGTATGATCACCCAACTCGAGATATGGCAGAATTAATCCGCTATATGATGATAGAAAAAAAGAAAGACTGGGAGCAAACAATCGTTCAATTTGTTACAGACTATGAACGAAATTATTCGCTATCCTCATTTGGTTGGCGCTTATTATTTGCAAGGCTTCTTTTCCCACTTCACTACTTTGAAACAGTCGAACGATATTACCAAACTGGAAATGAAGAACAAAAAAGCATATATAGAGATCGCTTAGAAGCCATTTTACACGATGTGAACCGCTCTGAGCAATTTATGAAGCACTTTTATGGCTCACTTCGTTTACCGGTCGATAAGTTAGGGATTAGGAAATTAGATTGGCTATCTTAAAATATAAAAAAGAGACCGATTGAGGTCTCTTTTTTATATATCACAATTGTATGTAATACATTATGCCCCTACCTGTTGATCTGCACATATATTTAAAATGAATTGATGTCTTTCAATTTTTTCATTTACTTTACTCAATAATTCTTGCTGGATTTCTTTAAATAAAAATTGATAACTTGCATTCCATGTTGGTATAACGGATGAAAGGTCTAATAAATACTCTTTTTTCTTTTCTAGTTCTTGAATTGTTAAGAAAGTGTTCCCCATTTTTGGCATGTGTCGTCCCCCTATGTTTTTTTCTGTATATGTGTGAACGATTCTATAGTATTAATTATCTCACTTTTTGAGAAGGATTTCCAATTTTGTTTTATGATGTTAAAGGAGAAGTGTTATTTGAATAAAAAAAGAGACCCATTTGGGTCTCTTTCTAGGAAGTGATTCTGAACGAGCCGCTTCCGCTTTTAATTAATATCTAGCTCCAGCGGCTAAAATGTTCGGTGGCTTCGCTTCTTCCGTCGAGGCAAAAAGCACCTCTATGTCAGAAGCTCCATCCTCCTCACATTTTGAACGAGCCGCTTCCGCTTTTAATTAAAATACTTGTTCTACTTCAATAACGCCTGGTACTTCTTCTAGTAATGCGCGTTCGATACCAGCTTTTAGTGTGATTGTAGAACTTGGGCAGCTTCCGCAAGCACCCATAAGGCGTAATTTTACGATACCTTCTTCAATGTCTACTAATTCAACGTCTCCGCCATCGCGAAGTAAGAATGGACGTAATTTATCTAATACTTCTAGTACTTGTTCTTCCATATGTGGGTTTTCCATTTTTATCGACTCCTTTCATCAGTTTTATTATAATCAAGATAGAGGGGAAAATCTATTTTTTCTGTTCTTGTTTTAATGTCGAAATTTTTTATCATGTTTACAACGTGTTTTTTCAGTATAGGGGTAGGGAATAAGTTTGTAAAATGATGTGCTTATGTACTAAGACATCTGAATATACTGTTGAAACAAGAAGTGGGGGGAGAAGAAATGGTTAATGTGCAAGTGTATGGGACGAAAGTAATTTGTGCGAGCTGCGTTGGAATGCCATCTTCAACAGAAACGTTTGAATGGCTACAAGCGGCGATTGGTCGTAAATATGAAGGACAAGAAAATAAATTTAATTTCGAGTATATTGATTTTCAAGAAGAACAAGAAGATGAAGATAAAAAAGCATTCGCAGAGCGCGTAGTGGAAGAAGATCTATTTTATCCGGTCGTTCTTGTAAATGGAGAAATTGTTGGAGAAGGAAATCCTCGTTTGAAGGATGTTTACGAAGAAATCGAGAAATATTTATAAAGCAGGAAGCCTTTGCGAATTTGCAAAGGCTTTTTTTATTGGAGGGATAGTTGTGGAGAATGTAGTAAAGCATGCGTTACCAAAAGAAGTAGAGCAGTTGATGGAGCAGTACATAGTAGGGTTAAAAGAAATTTTCTTAGACGAAAAAATAGTCGGCGTATATATTTACGGATCTATCGCGCTCGGTGCATTTCATGTGGAAACGAGCGATGTTGATTTTGTTACGGTAATAAGTGATTCCGTGAATGAGGCTGAAAAACAACAACTTGTAGAACTACATAAGAAACTTAGTAGTAGTACGTTAGGTAAAAGAATGGATGGTATGTATATTCCGCTTGCTGATTTAGGGAAATACAATGATGAAATGAATGAGTACGTGTATTGTGCAGATGGCAAGGCGGATATAGGACATTGGGACATTAATGCGGTCACATGGTGGACATTGAAAAATCAAGGCATTACAGTTACCGGGAAAGAAGCGGGAGACCTTTCGTTTCAAATAGGGTGGGATGATGTAGTAAATACGATGAAATACAACGTAGAACAGTATTGGAGTGGAAAGGCCAAGCAGCCATATTTATTCTTTATAGAAGAATGGGTAGAATCAGCTGTCGTTACGATGGGGCGTATTTTATATACGTTAGATCATAAAACAATCGTTTCAAAAGATAGAGGATTGCAATACTTGTTAGAATGTTCAGGGGAAGAATGGGAGCTTTTATTAAAAGAAGTAGCGAGAATAAGGCAGAATCCAAAAGAAAAGCGAATGCTCTCAAGGTGGAGAAGGGCAGATATGACGAGGAAGTACTTAATGTATTTAATTGAAACATGTAGAGAGAAATGGTAGGGAAAAACAGACGATACAGTAAATTGTATCGTCTGTTTTCGTGTTAAAAATGGTATATAATGGTTTAAAAGGTTTAATTATACTGGAGGGGATAGGGTGAACACAGAATTAGCTACATATGAAGAAAAGATTGATGATTTTTCTAAGCTAGAAGATTTAAGTGCTTTAAGTAAGTGTCCGCAACTCAATACCTTTTACATGGGCGGTGGGATAAATACAGCGATGAAAGTACAAACTTTACAACCACTCGCTGCATTACAGCATTTAAAAAAACTTACTCTTATGAACTTAAAGGTTAAAGATGATTCGTTAGAACCTTTAATTCAATTAAAAAATTTACGGGAGTTAAGTTTATCTAATCAATTTAAGGTGGAAGAGTATGCAAAATTATCTGTAGCATTGCCATATACGGAATGTGAATTTTTCAAACCATACGTATATATGAACGATGCAATAGAAGGAAAAAATATAATGGTGACTGGGAGAAGAAGACCACTCCTTAATTCGAAAACGGATACGGTAAAGATACAAAAGTATGAAGAGCAATTTAAAAAGTTACAAGAGGAATATAAAGCACTAGTAGAAAGTACAATGTGAAATTACATTGCGTTTTCTACTAGTTTTTTCATATACATATCAACTTCACGAAAGAATACTTGCTCTTTTTTCTCGGTATTAAGATGTACAGCACAATACAAATATTGCTGTAAGTAACGGTTAGCTTGATCGTACTGTTTTAAGTTGTAGAAAGAGAAACAAGTGAGAAGCAGAAATGCTTTTTCCTGTAATATTGGAACGACAGCTAGTACCGGAGTAATAGCGTGTATATTTGTTTTTGCTAAATTTTCATAAGACGCCCACACTTGAAACCAGTCGAAAATAGTAGAAAGGTAATTCGGAATGTCGATAGTTTCATGTGAAACATTATGCAATGGACGGTTCTTTTTGATGTTTATAGGGTCTATTCTCGTTTGTAGAATGCAATCGAATATTGAAATACTTTCTTTTATTTGTAATTGATCCGTAATAAGTTGCGGGAGACCAATTGGATGAACCACGATGTTTATATAAAAACTATCTCCAAACTGGCTTTTTTGTATGTTAATGAGCTTATAAAATCCGTTTTCAGCTTTGAAAAATGTATGTCTTTTCTTCTTAAATCCAAGTGGTTTTAAAGTAGTGTGCAAATTTGAAATGAAATTTTGCTCCTCTTTAGAATGAAGCTTACTCTTCGTCATATTCGTACGTAGTTAAGTTTTGTAAGAAACTTTCAAAGTTAGGTGCTAATTCAATAATTTGCTCCACCTCATTATCGATAAATATAACTGGAGGATTTTCAGCAACATTTCGATAGTCTAATGCAATCCATGTATGTCCGTCCCCAGATAAAAGTACGAGATTCTCAGGCATTTCCCATTCTTGAATTAAATAACGGCTCTCTAAAATACTAGATTCATTTTCATCAAAAGAAATGCCATATAGGCCAGACACATTAACGTGATCGTCTGCCCAAGAATTTGGTTCTGAAGTAGGGTGAACATCTAAGCGAAGAGTTCCTCCGTTTTGTTCTTTTAGAAGATTTATGTACGATTCTGGAAGCTTCACATTTAATACTTCTTCGGCTTTTTTTATTAGTTCGTCGTTAATAGGTGCTAATTTTAAATAGTCATCTTCTGTCCAAATTGTAGTCTTCATATTGGATCACCTCAAATAATAGTTTTAAGAATCTTATGTCATATATTATAGTTAGTTTGAATAACGAGCAATAGAAAGAGGGATAAAATATGGATGTATTCGAATACCTTGATCATGTGAATTCTAAAGAAGATTTGTTGGAGTTTCTTATATATCTCCAAAAGGATTTTAAAATGAATAAAGATGAATGGGAGCCTGAATGCATAGCGGAACGTATAGAAGATGTTATTGAAAAAGTTAAAGGTAGTTTAAAATAGTGAAAAATTAAGTGGATGTTTCAAAATAATTTTGGAACATCTTTTTTATGATTATGTAAAATGTTTAACTTAGTGTATTAAACGTATCATTCATAAGTATTCTAATATATTTAAAAGTAAAATGAAATAATAAACGGGTAATTGTCGTAATATATTCGATTTCCTTTCATTTTTATGAAATATATGTACTTTTTGTTAGATTCCTTCTTTTTATTTCTATAAAATACACGTATGTAGAAATAAGAAAAGGATGATGTACGTGAAGGACACGGTTTTACAAGAAACAATTTCTCCGCAACAGTTACATACAGTCGTTCAAAAAAGTACGGCGTATTATGACTTTAAGTGGGGGAAAGTAGAAAATCCAGCGCAAGGGAATACGTGGAACTGGGTAGCCTTTTTCTTCCCAACGTTTTGGTTAGCTTATCGTAAAATGTATAAGTTGTTTATTATACTTACGTTATTGGCGATACCTAGTATCGTTGTAACTCCTTTTATAGATATTCCAGATGGGGTTTATTTAACATGTAGTTTAGTTCTTCAGTTAGGAACGATGATATTTACTGGATGGCAAGGAAACCGTTTATATTATAAGCATGCTGTTCGTGTTTTACATAAGGGAGAAAATATGCCAGATCATGAGAAGGCGTATTACCTACAATCAAAGGGGAGCGCTAGTTTTGCTGGTATGGTTGGTGTCCAGGTTATAGTTGGAATCGTGTTTGGTGGAGCTATGTTCGGACTCTCCCTTTTACAAACTGAGCCGAATATTAAAAATGTTGTTCGTTCAAGTAGTGAAAGTGTTACTTTAGAGATTATGACGGATAATCCAACTTGGAAGTTTGTGAAGAAAGAACAAGATTATGATGTAGTAGAATTTACTGGTTATGATTATACAGAGAAGAAAAACGTGAAAATTAAATTTGCTGTTTATTTTAGTGAAGACTATTTTGAATGGCAAGAAGTATATGAGAATAATAAGAAGTTAAGTGAAGATGAGCTAGAAGAGTATCAATTTTATATTGAGGAAAATGGTTGGGGGCTCTAGTGAGAATTCGTTCATTTTGAAAAGAAGAATCTTGTGAAGGTTCTTCTTTTTTATTGGAAACACCATACGAATTAAAATTTTGTAAAATACAATAAAAAATGAGAATTCCAGGTAGGCTTGTCAATAACGTAAGACTGTGGCACTATAAAGAAATGCTATACAAATTTTATTTATCGAGATGTAAACATCAATTTTGATTTTTACGTATAAATAATGAACGGAGGAAATGAATTTATGGCTACTTTACCAAATTGTCCAAAATGTAATTCAGAATATACGTATGAGGATGGCGTTCTTTTCGTATGTCCAGAATGTGCTCATGAGTGGGGCCAAGAAGCAGAAGCAGAAAATAATGATGGTGCAAAAGTTGTAAAAGATGCGAACGGAAACGTTCTTCAAGACGGCGATGCTGTTACTGTCATTAAAGATTTAAAAGTAAAAGGAACTTCTTCAGTTGTGAAGATTGGTACGAAAGTAAAGAGTATCCGTCTAGTTGATGGCGATCACGATATTGATTGCAAAATCGACGGTTTCGGAGCTATGAAGTTAAAATCACAATTCGTTAAGAAGGCGTAAGTAAAAAGAGGAGGCGATTAGCCTCCTCTTTTTTTTATTGTCATTTTTGGTCGGTAAGTCGATATAATTTCATTTACGATGAACAGAGCATGATTTACCTCGCACTATAGTCAATCTCTTTCAACTGACACCGCTTATTAAAGAATGTTTTGTATCCAAGCTGTAAGAAGATAATGACCGAGAACGCGGTGCTTCCAGAGATACCAAGTATAATGGCGATTTGATATTGAATGGCTGTAAATGGTGATACACCAGATAAGATTTGACCGGTCATCATGCCTGGTAGGCTTATAATTCCCATTCCGACCATAGAATTGATGGTAGGTAAAATAGCAGAATCAAAAGCGTCGCGTATGAGCGGAGCAGTAGCCTCTTTCGGTGTTGCGCCGAGCATAAGTGCTCCTTCGATTTGGCCTCTTTGCGATTTCATATTGTTTAAGAATGTATTTGCACCGAGAGAAACACCTGTCATCGCATTCCCGACTAACATTCCCGTAATCGGAACGATATATTGCGGTGCATACCAAGGGTCGTGACCGATAATAACAAAGATAAATAGTAGGAGTGGCCCGATTGATCCGGCAACCATGGAAAGAGCGGCTACTCGTTTTAATTCTTTAGACATCGGGATATTGACACGTTTATAAATATTAAAAATTGCAAAGGTAGTAATAGAAGTAATGAGAGCAATTGTATAAAATGGATTACTATTTTCAAATACGTATGTAAGGACATATGCAACAAGTACGAGCTGAATCGTCATACGGAATGTTGCGAGCGCAATTTGTTTTTCACGCGGAATCCCTTTTAATTTTACAAGTCCAATTAATATAAGAATAAAAATATATGCGGCGGCAAGTTGCCAAATTTGGAGTTCAATAACGCCCTTCAACTGAGAGCACTTCCTTTCTAGTTGCACCGTTTGTTTTGCTAATTTCAATAATATCGTCTGCAATTTCTTCTGGAAGTTGTTGTGAGTGTGTGATGAAGATAACTGTTTTTTTCTTTTCTTTTGCTAGTATAGTAAATTGTTTCATAACGCGGCGTTCTGTATCGCTATCTAGCGCCGAGGTGGGTTCATCTAATAAATAGACAGGTGGATCCATAAGTACGATACGTGCAAAAGCAAGTCGTTGTTTTTCCCCGCCTGATAAGGAATCAGCGTTGTCTTCTAAATTTTTTTCTAAACTAACAGTCGTTAATGCACTCCGCAGGGCATCATCATTTGGAAATGGTTTTTCAGAAAGACGAAGTCCCATTAATAGATTGTCTTTAATCGTTCCATCAAAAATAGGTGGCGTTTGCCCAAGCATGACTACGTCACGTCGTAATTGAATAGGAGGATAGTCAGAAATTAGCTTTCCGTTATATTCAATTGTACCGGATGTTGGTGATTGCAAATCATTTAGCATGCGGAGCAATGTGCTTTTTCCGCTCCCACTCTCACCGATAATACATGTGATTTTTTCTTTTTGAATCTGTAAATAAGGAATGTGTAGTATATTTTTATATGTAACGTCTTTTAATATAAACATAGATGGCTCCTTTCTGATTCTAGTTCTATCGTATCAAAAAAGAGAAGATAATGGTTATAAAGAGCAACGTTTTTTCTTCGTCTTGAGTTCTATTAATAAGTTAAGTAAACGATCTAATTCTTGGCTGAAAGAAATCACTTTATCATGAGTGAATCCGTACTTTTCAACGAGATAGATCAATTCTTTCTTCTTCGCTTCTATTCGATCGTTTAGTTTCGTTAAGTTCATAAGTGAAATGGAATACCTCCTGTAAAAGTATTTATAACATAAAAAATAAGACCGAATGACTTCGGTCTTAAAGGAAATAAAACAACTTATAAATAGCATACACTGTTTATCAATAGTTTTTAATATAAAAATGAAAAATAAATCATCACCCATATTGAGAAAGATGTGTCTGATAATTATATTGTAACTCATAAAAGGAGCTGCCTACTTAGTAGACAGCATGTAAAGTATTAACCCTTATGATATTTGTACATCCAAAGAAGACCGGATTTTAATAATCTCGGTACACGTCCCATTAATGGTTGGTTTGCGAGTAAACCGAAGCCGTGCTTCTTCCCAAGAGAGCCGAGAACACCTTTCAATTTAATAACAGGTAGTTCGTCAGGAAGGGGTTCATTATTCCAACGTTTTAATAATATTTGGACAATTTGTTCTCCTTGACCTTCGGCAAGTTGGGCAGATGGAGCGTGTGGAAGTGCTGCGCAATCTCCTACAACATAAACGTGCTCGTTATTTGGAATATTGTGATATTTTGTTAAAACAACCCGTCCGCTACCATCTTGTTCAACTGGAAGGTTTCGAACAACTTCATTTGCTTGAATACCAGCTGTCCAGACGATTGCATCACATTCAAGTGGTTCATCGTGGTTGTACACAATATTTGGTTCTACTTTTGTAATGTCAGAGTTTCGTATAATAGTAACTTTATGTTTTACGAACCATTCTTCTACGTATCTACTTAATTTCTCTGGATATGGGAATAGAATTCTATCTTTTCGATCAAATAAGTAAATTTTTAAATCAGAACGGCTTTCGCGAAGTTCACTTGCAACTTCAACGCCACTTAATCCAGCACCAACGACAGCTACTGTTGCATTTGGTTCTAGACTATTTAATTGTTCATATGTCTTACGTGTTTGTTCAATCGATTGTAGGCTATGTGTAAATTCCTTCGCCCCAGGAACGTTATGATATTTATCCTCACAGCCAAGACCGATAATTAAATCATCATATTGGATCGATTCACCGCCATCGAGATGAACAGCTTTTTCTTCGAGATCAATATTTGTTATTGTGCCGTATTGAATATTGAGGCGTGGGTGCTCAGGAAACGGTATACGAATATGCGTTTCTGAAATAGTACCCGCAACTAATGCATAATATTCAGTTTTGAAGCAATGATATGGTACTTTGTCGATTAATGTCACTTGTACATCATCTGGAAGTTGGTTGCTTGGAAGTAGCCGCTGCAGAATTCTCATTCCACCGTAGCCGCCACCTAGTATTACGAGGTGTTTCATGATGGATTACCCCTTTTCTGTTGAAATATCCCCTAATCATACAATTTTATATTAATAAAATATTTTGACTTTACTCAATCAAATTATATCGAATTTGTGAACAAATAACAATGCATGAATGAATACTCTGTTGTACAATAAGAAGAAAAGTAAAGTAAACTGTTTTGCCTTTTTAGTTACCATTTCATTGCAAGTAGCATGTTATATAAAATAAGACTATCTACTTTGAAGTGAAATAGTGAAGTAACTAAATAGTTTAGAATGTATAACGAAAACAACAAGAGACAGCTTAGTTTTCTTCTTATAGATAAAGTGAAACTTTAATCAGTGGGGGGGGTTCATCCCACACTGATTATTAGTTGAACCAATCGGGCATTTACGGGCAGTTATCTCCCACCTAACTTCCTTGAGTTCGCCGAGTTTTGAGGTGGGAGTCTTACTGCCCGTTAATGCGGGGTAAAGTCAGAAGGTAATTTGTTTTGTAGTACAGGGGGGAGAATTTTGATTAAACCATTAATTGAATTTTGTGTAGGTAACCTTGCGAGTGGCTCACAAGCAGCTTTAGAAAAACTAGAAAAAGATCCGAATTTAGATGTAATGGAGTATGGTTGTTTAGGATATTGTGGCATTTGTTTTGAAGGACCGTTTGCACTTGTAAATGGTGAAGTAGTACAAGGTGCTACAGTAGAAGAACTTGTCCATAATGTATATGAGTATTTGGATGAAAATCCAATGTTTTAAGGTGTTGCAATCAGCAGCACCTTTTTCTTTTTCTATGAGATAAAATTTTGTTTCGCAGGGGAGGATAATATTGTATGTAAATAAAAAAAGACCCTTTTAGAAGGGCTTTTTTCTTACACAACTTGTGCAAGAATGGCTCATCGCCAAATGTTGTCAAATATGAGAAACGGGGGACATTCATATTGTGTTCTAAAAGCGTGCATTTTATACTTACAATAACAAACTATTTTTGGAGTGAATACAAATGAGCCAATTTTCTTTTACAAAAATGCATGGTCTTGGCAATAGTTATATATATGTAAATATGTTTGAAGAACAAATTCCTGAAGAAGATTTAGCTCTTGTGGCGGAAAAGGTTTCAAATATTAATACTGGTATTGGAGCAGATGGAATGATTTTAATTTGTCCATCTGACGTAGCTCCGGTGAAAATGCGCATGTTTAATAATGATGGATCAGAAGGAAAGAGCTGTGGTAACGGTTTACGCTGCGTAGCGAAATATGCGTATGAGCATAAACTAGTAGAAGAAACAGTTTTCACAATTGAAACGTTAGCTGGCATTGTAACGGCGGAAGTAACGGTAGAAGAAGGGAAAGTTACATTAGCGAAAATCGATATGGGAGCGCCGCGTTTAACACGTGCAGAAATACCGATGCTTGGTGAAGGTGAAACACCATTTATTCGTGAAAACTTCTTATACAATAATCATCGTTACGCATTTACAGCTGTTTCAATGGGGAATCCGCATGCGGTTATTTTTGTGGATGATGTAGAACAAGCACCACTTACAACACTTGGGCCAGTCCTTGAGACACATGAAATGTTTCCAGAGCGAGTAAATGTTGAATTCATCGAGATTTTGAATGAGGAAGAGATGAACTTCCGCGTTTGGGAACGAGGATCTGGTGTAACACAAGCTTGCGGAACAGGGGCGTGTGCTGCAGTTGTAGCCTCTATTTTAAATGGGAAAATGGAACGTGGTAAGGAAATTACAGTTCATTTAGCTGGTGGCGATTTAATGATTGCATGGACAGAAGAAGGCAATGTGTTAATGAAAGGACCAGCGGAAGTAATTTGCCGCGGAGTGTATGAGTACAAGATAGAAGCGTAAAGATGTATAATAGAATGAGAACAGAAAGGATGGTGTATTTCATGATTGAAGTAACAGAACAAGCAGCTTTTCAAATTAAAGATATGTTAAAAGATGCTGAAGATGGAGAGAAGTACGTGCGCCTTGCTGTACATGGCGGCGGATGTACTGGCCTTTCTTACGGCTTAGGATTTGAAGTAGAACCAAAAGAAGACGACACAGTTCTTGAGTTTTTTGGTGTTGAATTTGTTATCGATACAGAAAGTGCTCCAATTGTTAAAGGAGTAAAAATTGATTATAAACAATCGATGCTTGGCGGCGGATTTACAATCGACAATCCAAACGCAATCGCATCATGCGGATGTGGATCATCTTTCCGTACAGCGACGAATGCTGGTAAGCCGGAAGAGTGCTAAGTTTTTAGCAGAAATAGAGAAAGACCTTTTTAGCGATGAAATAAAATCGTTAAGGAGGTCTTTTTTTGTCGTAAAAAATCAAAAATGTCGCCTTCCAAATTTAGAACCCGACCTTAAGATGTGTTGCAAAACGAATATTTAAATCTAATTTATTTTTGCATAGATGCAAGTATCAGTTAGTTGTTTGCCGTCAGCTGTAAGATCTTCATTACGTAATATCCCTTCAAGCTCAAAACCTAGTTTTTCAGGGATTGCACGACTTTTCGTGTTATTGCGTTCACATCGTATTTCAATCCTTCTAAATTTGAATAACTGAAATCCAAGGTTTATTAACGCATTTACTACTTCTGACATATATCCATTGCCACTAAATTGGGTGTTAATCCAGTATCCGATTTCACATTTAAAAACCTTCCAATCAATTCCGTGAAGGCTAGCAGTTCCAATGAAATCATTTGTCTCCTTATGGTAGATAAGATAGCGAAAGCTTTCTCTTTTCAAAAAATCTATATGCGCATTTCTCAGGAGAATTTCCGTTTCTTCAATAGTAGGAATGGACTGGAATAGAGATAACCATTGCTTTAATTCACGAATGGAATCTTTAATAGCTTGTTGTACTATATTCCCTTCACCAGCTTGAAGTGGTGCTCGAAGAATGAGTCTGTCTGTTTCTATTTGTAACGGAACATCTAATAAAATAGGGTTCATATTATTTCTCCTTTCAAAAGCTAAAAACAATAAATATATATTCAACTCATCATTTAGAAATCCTTTTTCATCTATTGACTTCTAATTTATTTATCATTTATTTGAGCTTCAAGTTCTCTGTTTTCCAGTTATAATGGAAGGATAGAAAGAGGGGATATATGCTGGAAGATATTTTTGAATTTATATTGAAGTACGTTATAGGTCCTATTCTTAGATTTATAAGATACCTTGTGATAGATATTATAATAGAATGCATAATAGAAGGTGTAATAAACGGTATAAGGAAATTACGTGATAAAATCCGTGATAAGTGGCGAAACTGGCGTGAAAGACGTTATTGGCGGTAATAGATACATAAAAAATTGGCAGTAAAGAGATAGAGGATAAAAAGCCTTAAGAGAGATGATTAATTCATTTCCCTTAAGGCTTTTTATAACGAAGTAATAGCAACACATCCAATTTTAGAATCCGTACTTATTCCAATTGGTGACGGAATGACGGTTTCTAAAGTGAAGAAATAATTATTATCTTACAAAAGTGTAATGTTCATGTCATGTTTTTGAATTTCTTCTTTAAAGCTAAGGCTTTAAGATAACAATATAAGAAAAACACATGAGGTGAAGGAAATGAAAAGATATATTGCACTTTTTAGTATTTTAGTTGTATTTGCAAGCCTATTAGTTGGCTGTGATTTAAATCGTATGGGGAAAGACGAGTATTACGTTCAAATTACAGTAGATGGAAAAGAGTATAATGGTAAGTCTGATAATGGAGCGCCATATAAAGATTACCAATATAAATTAACTGGTTTTGATAAAGAAGGTAAAGAGAAAGAATTAGAATTTACTGCACAAAAAAACTTACGTAAAGATGCATTCCTACGTGTATATCATTCAGATAAAAAAGGTGTAACAGCTTGGGAAGAAGTGAAGAAAGACGAGCTTCCTGCGAAAGTGAAAGAAAAATTAGGTGCGAAATAAGAAAGAAAAAGGAATTGACGAACAGGGTCAATTCCTTTTTTCTTTCTCAAAATCCTCTTCTGAAATGACTTTCAATCCGTGTCTTTTGAATAAAGCAGTTGTTACCCCGTAACCAGTTTGTTTATTCCCGTTAAATTCTCCAGTGTAAATCGTAGAACTACCACAAGATGGACTACGTTCTTTTAAAATAATATATTCTGGATGTAAATCTTTAATTTGTTCTAACGCTTTATAAGCACCGCTCACGAAAGCTTCTGTAACATCTTCACCGTCTTTTGTCATCACTTTCGCTTTTCCATCCAAAACGTCATCGCCATTCCCACCAATAATTTCAGCTGAGGGACGAGGCGTTGGTAATCCTCCTAATACTTCAGGACAAATAAGGACTGTATCTTCTTGTTGCAGCAAAGCCCCTATTTTTGAAACGAGATTGTCATTTCCATCATACCGACAAGCGATACCACCTAAACAAGCACTTATTACGATCATATTGTCACCTCCAAAAAAAATTAAAATATCACGCCAATTTTGCTTCCTGACTCTTACCTATAAATGAGGTGATAAAAATGGGAAGCTTATATAATTTAATGAAACCATATAGTGAATTTCGAAGTAAAGAAGAGTTTAATACATATCAAAAGCAAGTTTTGAAGTACTATCGATTTCAATTAAATAAAACGGATGCTACTATTATTCATTTTCTAGGAAAGTATGCAGTGAATGAGAAACAGAAAACAGTGGGAGTTGCTTGCCCTTTAATGGAGACGATTGCTACAAATGTTGGAAAGAGTATTCGTACAGTACGCCGCTCAATTGCAAAGTTAGAGGAACTAGGAATTATAAAGCGTGTTGCGACAAAAGAAAGACATAAACGCGGCGGATATAGTGCGAACTTATATGTATTTCTTATATCTGCAATTGACCGCATGGATGACCGTATGAAACTGTCCGCATGTGAAAGTGAGGATGATGCAGCTGGCTGTAGTAAAAATGAGCAAAAAAATGAGGGGGAAACAATTTTTTCTAAAAACATCCCACAAATAAAAGAGAATAGAAAAGAAACGTACGAGCTTGATGAGACGTATTGCCGTCATGATATACCGAAGACTTTTGTATACGCACTTGTGCCGATGACGCGTAATCCGAAAAAGATTAATATACTTTGGAGTAAGGTGGAACTTGCATATAAAAAGAGCGGGTTAATAGAGCAAGGTGTGTTACTGGAGCAAATACTAGCTGATGAAGAAGTGTATGGAAATTTCATTTGGCGAGTGAAGAGTGTTGTGAGAGCGTATAAATACGGGGAAATCCGTAAAAATGTTAAGGCGCTTTTATATAGTACAGTGCGGGATTTATTTTTAGAGGTTGGACTAGAATGGGGGGCAGCTGTGAGAAGAAGTAAGGGGATACCGTTATTTGATCCGTTTAAAAAGGAGTCATGCGTATAATACATGACTCCAAGTGTGGCTTTAAAATAGTGTTTGATCAAAATTACCTTTCAAACTCGTATTTTACGTTAAATAAAAGGAATCCGTTTTGAAAAAAGATTGATCAAAACGGATTCTTCTCTTGTGAATTAGTATAGATCTGTTATAAAAAAGTTTGATTATTTTATGCCTGTGATCTTCCACAATCGCGCACTTTAATGGAATAACTAAAATATTTATCAAATCCTATACTCATTAGTCATACTCTAATGAAAGTTTCCTTGTTCTCTTCTTCAATACAAAAGACGTTAAATGCACAGCGAACTTGATATTCGGTACGTTCGTTCTAATATACATTTCCTCTCCCTTCACAACTGCAAAGGTGGGTGATGATTTCCCATTTCAAAACCTTCAACAAGTTTTTGAAATGCTGGTATTGGAGAATATTTTTATCCTTAAAATTGGTGATTATTCATAAAATTTCCATTTAAATGGAAAGAATATCTGATAAAAATAAGTGCAAGTATACCGAATAATCCTCCAATCCAGCTTAAATTCACTATATTTGTATACTGAATAATGATTCCTCCTAATGCAGAACCTAGCATCATTCCAACATTCATTAAGGCGGTATTAAAACTGAGTACTGTTTCAGAGGATTGTGGTTTTAGTGAAATCAGATAAAACTGCTTTGCTGGTGTCGTTGTCCAAGTGGCTACTCCCCAACAAGCTAGTGTGACAAATACACCGACTGCCCTATACTGTGTAAATGTTAGTACAAATAAAGAGATGATATGAACACATAAACTTAATGAAATCGTTCGATTAGGTCCCCATCTGTCTACCGCATATCCTCCAAAGCGTGAGCCAATAAAAGCAAAAGTGCCTAAAACAAATAAAGCGATACTTGTCATTTCTATAGAAAAACCAGCAGTATGACTTAATAATGGAGCAATGTAGGCGAACACCATCGTATATCCTAAAATCCAAAAGATCGTTGTCATTAAACCAGTAAGGACTCGTTTATCTTTCATAATTTGTAGCTGTTGTGTAAATGGCAGCGGTTGGTTTCCTTTTATTGATGGTAATAATTTGTAAAGTCCTATTATTAAAAAAAATGTGCCAAGCGCAATAATTAAGAAAATATAATGCCAATCAAAATGTCCAGCTAAAAATGTTCCGATAGGTACTCCAAGTACTAATGAAACAGTGAAACCTGTAATGACTGTTGCCATAGCACTACCTCTTTTTTCTGGAACTGCAATTTGCGCAGCATAATTGGTGGCAACAACAATGTATAACCCTCCACTCATCGCCATAATGACTCTGGATAACATAAGAAAGACAAAATTATAGCTAAAAAATGCAACTAGATTCCCTAGAATAAATATAGAGATAGCATATAAAAGTACTTTTTTACGATCCAATTTAGACGTTAGCATGACCAAGATCAAAGCTCCAATAGCATAAGATAAAGAATAAATCGTAATCAACTGACCAGCCATTGAAATTGAAATATCTAATTCAAAAGAAATCAGTTCTAAAATACCAGAAACAACAAACTCTGCTGTTCCTGTTACAAAAGCCCCTAAAGCTAAAAGTATGATGATTAGTTGATTCATATTATTTTTCAATTTGTACATCTCCTTATATTTGAACTACTGTTTTTATTTTATGTTCCATGTTAACATAAGTAAAATTGATGTTTTTAATAAAGGAGATGAGTAATTACTCATGACTATTGTGCGCTACGAAATCATTGCAAAAGTGGTTGAGCTAGGAAGCTTTACAGAAACTGCTGAAACATTAAATATGACCCAATCTGCCGTGAGTCATGCAGTTGCGAGTTTAGAATCTGAATGGGGAGTTTCTTTATTAATTCGTGATCGAAAAAAAGGAATAACACTTACAGATATAGGACAAAAAATTCTGCCGCATATTAGAGAAATATTGAAAAGAGTGGAAGTCATTAATCAAGAAATTGCGCTTATGACAAGCTTGGAAACAGGTATTATTCGTATCGGCACTTTTGCAAGTGCTTCTTCCTGCTTATTGCCTAAATTACTTGCAAAATTCCGGAAAAAGCATCCTAAAATAGAATTTAAATTTTACGAAGGAACCTATGAAGAGATTACGGAATGGTTAGGTTCAGGCATTATTGACATTGGATTTGTAGTAAAAGGAAAATCAAACCCAAATTTCGATTTGGTTCCTTTGATTAAAGACAAGATGGTAGTCGCTTATCACCCTGATCATCAATTTCATTCTAAAGAAATAGTAGAAATGAATGATTTAATGTATGAATCCTTTATTATGCCAACAGGGATGTACCAATCACATGTTGAGGAATTATTTGCAGAAGCGCAAATTAAACCATCTATTCTTTTTGAAGTACACGACTGTACAACGATCGCTAATATGGTACAGGAAGGACTTGGCGTTACGATAGGTCCAGAATTATTTTTAAAGACACAGCAAAACATAAAAATCAGCAAACTAAATATTGAAAACAGCCGTGAAGTAGCACTTGCCTGTCAATCAATTGCAAATGCTTCTCCCGCGGTTAAGGAATTTCTTCATGTGGCAAAAAATAGAAATTATTAATAAAACACTAAACTACTCTCCATAGTAAGCCAATCCTATTCATGGTTTGCGACGCTTTGAACGCCCAAACCATGGCAGGACTGGCCCTTTAGTTTAATAAGATATCCTACAATTCTTAAAGAATAGAAAACGAGAATACTGAGTAATAAAAAGATTTGAATGATAATTCCCACCACACTACAAATTAAACCGGAAGTAGCTAATCCACTACCACTTTGATTTTTTTCTACAATTTCTTTTGTCGCTTTTCTAGCAACTACAACTCCTAAACCACCAAAAAAACCGATAAATGGTATTAGGATCTAAATAATACCAAGGTTTAAAGAAATTACCGAATTACTGTTTGTTTGAGCATTTATAACCATTTAGATTTTCCCCTTTACAACCCTTTAGTTTAAGGGAAAATCTTCACAATTTTTTTGCTTCATAATTATTTTCATTAAAATGTTACTCAAGAAAATGGCCCGTTTGTGGAACAAGAAAAAATCCTGCATATCAACACAGGATTTTTAATCAAACTTTATTATAAATTATCGATCTTTATTATAAATAATCAGATTTTTTTCAAAAGCTACACCAAGTAGTTAATCAAACTTTCTTACAACTGGAACACGAACCGCTACAAAGAGTACGAAAACGATAACGGCGATTGCACCGCTTTTCATAACAGTTACGATTGGAATTCCTATTGCAAGTGCGATTGATGTGAATGCATAAGAAAGCGGGATAAAGCCCATTGATGATAGCATAAGTAGACTCATTACGCGTCCCATCATTTCTTCTTTTACTGTCGATTGAATCATCGCCATAAGCGGAACGATAGCCATTGCGATTGTAATACCGTAAAACATGCCAGCTAATAACGCTTGCCAAAGTACAGTGCTAAAGTTGATGGATAAGAAGAATACACCAGACAGTAGCATCATGATAATGCAAAATAGACCGCGTCTACGATTAATGTTTTTTAAACCGACAATGACAGCGCCTATTGCCATTCCGCCACCTACAGATGCTTCCAAGTAACTAAACTGAAGTGAATCACCGTGCAGAACATTTTTAACGAAAAGCGGGAAACCGACTTGCATTGGACCAATTAAAAATAAGTTTAAAAAGGCGCTGCAAAGAAGGAAAGTTGAAAGGAATGGTGATTCCTTCACGTATAAAATGCCTTCTTTAATAGAAGTGAACATGCCTTTGTCTGTATTTTGCTGCTCTGGCATTGTAAATTGTATTTTTTGAACGAGTATGGCTGCGACGATCAGTAATAAAATTGTGATCGAAAAAATCGTTTCATAGTTTGTAAATTTAATAAGAATTCCGCCAAGTACAGGGCCTAAGATGACCGATGCTTGGTTTGTCATTTGTGTAAGTGAGTTTGCTTGTGTTAAACGGCTTTTTTCTACAAGTTCAGGCAAGATAGATCCATCAGCTGACCAGAAAAAAGCATCAGCAAGCCCAAAGAATAAAGCGAATAAAGCAAATGTATATAGTGTTACATCACCTACGATGAACCATGTAAGAATGGTCGCGACGAGAATAGCACGAATAATATTAGAATAAAACATAATGTTTTTTTTCGGGAATTTATCAGCTACAGCGCCGCCGATAATCATAAAAATAAGCCTTGGAACACTAAGAGCTACGAAAACAACACCGAGTGAAGCCTCAAGGTTTAATGTTTTTGCTATGTACCACGTTTGTGAAAAAGTAAAAAAGGCTAAAGCAAAACTTGAAAAGAGTGTAGCTGCCCAAAGAAAAAGGAAATTCGTATTTTTTAATAACGGTTTTCCGCTTCCCTCTAAAGCAGATTTATTTTGTTGTAGTTCCTCCATATTGCTTCCTTTCTATGTGACAAATTTAAACTAAAAAACCTGTTAACAATCGTTTTATACAGTTTCTAATATTTCTATACTGCACTTTTTCATTGTAGACAATAATAATGAATTTGCACAGTGGCTATTTAACGACAAAAAAGAAGATACCAAATGGTATCTTCTTTTTTGTCGTTCAGGCTAATGCAATATAAATATCCAATTGAACGTTGTTTGGATCTAACGCTCTTTCATCATAAAGCTCAAAGTCTGTTGTAAAAGCACGTTTGTTTTCTTTTGACCATTTCCAAATATATTCCCAAGCCTCGCAAACGACTTCAGCAACTGGTCCTTTTCTCGTTGTAAATACCGCATAAGTAGCAGCAGGTATTGTTAAAGTTGTCATATTTTCAGGCACGTCTTCTAATGAAGAAACGGGCATACCGATTGTAAATTGATATGTACCAGTTTCATCTGATTCGTAATTGGAGTAGAAAGCGAGTGTTTCTTTCGTTTGTTGATTTGGGATGTGATGCATAATTTGTTCTTGGAAGTATTGGTTCCAAAGCCCTGGAATTTTTCCTTCAGTAGATGCCTCTATTTCATTTTTCGTCGTAATCGAAACGCCGATTGCTTGGAAAGCTTCTTTTTTTACGATGATAGGTTCGTTTATCATTAAAAATTCCTCCCTTGAATTAGAACGTTTGTTCTCGTTTTATTGTAACATATTTTGGAAGGATACGGTAGCACAATAACAAAAGAACTCCTTCATGTAAAAGGAGTTCTTTTCATTTCTATATTAAAACATACTAGAGCTATGCATCGGTTGAAGTTTTGCGTTTGGATCGAAGTAAGCTTTTGCATTGTTTACTGCTGTTGGTGCTTCACCGAAGCCGCAAGCAATGAGTTTTACTTTTCCTTCATATGTACAAATGTCACCAGCAGCGTAAATGCCAGGAATATTTGTTTCCATTTTTGAGTTCACAAGAATGCTGTTTTTTTGTATATCTAATCCCCAGTTTTTAATTGGGCCAAGAGAGGAAACGAAGCCGTAGTTTACAATTACGTCATCGACATCGATGATAATTTTTTCTTCCGTTTTTACATGCTGAAGAACGACTTGTTCAATTTTGTCATCACCAATGAGTTCTACTGGAACGTATGGTGTGCTTACTTCTGCACGAGAATTCATTAAGCTTTCTACGCTATGTTCATGCGCACGGAATTTATCACGGCGATGAACGATTGTAACTTTGTCAGCGATCGGCTCTAACATCATTGTCCAATCAACAGCTGAGTCACCGCCGCCAAATACTACGACGCGCTTACCAGCAAATTTATTCATATCATCAACGAAATAATGTAAGTTTTTCTTTTCGTACTTTGCTGTCCCTTCTAATTCTAAGCGGCGTGGTTGGAAAGCTCCATTGCCGGCAGTAATAATAACTGATTTAGAATAGTGAGTTTGCTTATTCGTAACAAGTTTAAATATACCGTCAGCTTGTTTCTCAAGCGTATCAACAGCTTCTTCTAAACAAACGGTTGGGTCAAATTTCTTCATTTGCTCTTTTAAGTTATCAACTAATTCTTGTGCGCGCACTTTCGGGAATCCAGCTACATCATAAATGTATTTTTCAGGGTAGAGTGCGGATAATTGTCCTCCAAGTTGAGGTAAGCTTTCAATGATTTTTACACTTGCTTGTCTCATACCGCCATAAAATGCTGTGAACAGTCCTGTTGGACCACCACCAATAATTGTTATGTCGTAAACTTTTTGATTTTCTGCCACTTTCATTCCCCCTATAGATGGAATTTTGATATTGATTTCATATATTGTTCATATGTACACGAAAATCCTGCAAATGATGACACTTTCAAATAAATGATAGCATATTTGAGTTCATAATACTTCTGAAAACGACTGAATTGTGTGTAAGTTTTCGCATAGATGCTTTTTTAATTGTATAAAATATGGTGAAAGGAAAATACATGAAAAAAAGGCTGAAAAACCCTTGAAAACGCTATGTTATTTTAAAATATTGATAATTCTCCAGACGCTTGAATTCTGGAATAAAACCGACTAATATAGGGAAGTATTATGTTAAATTTCTATGACAAAATTCGTACGATTTTTTGACTGCGTTTTGTTACGATATAGAATGTGATAAATTCCACATTCTTGACAAATAGAGTTTTTAGTACTTGGTATTATTTTTCATTACTATTATATAAAGAAAAGGGTTGTGATTTGGTGAAGACTCCAAAAATCGTAGTTTTAGGTGCAGGTTATGGCGGGATGATTACGACTGTTCGTCTGCAAAAAGCATTATCTGTAAATGAGGCTGAAATTACGTTAGTAAACAACAACAGCTATCACTACCAAGCGACTTGGTTACATGAGAGCGCAGCTGGTACATTACAAGATGAAAAAATCTGTCTAGATATTCAAGACGTTATTGATACAAATAAAGTGAACTTTGTACAAGATACAGTAGTAGAAATTAAAGCTGCTGAAAAACGCATTATCTTAAAAGATGGCGAGTTAGAGTATGACTACTTAGTAATCGGTCTTGGTTTCGAGTCAGAAACATTCGGAATTACAGGATTAAAAGAGCATGCATTCTCAATCGCTAACATTAATGCAACTCGTGAAATTCGTGAGCATATGGAAGCTAGTTTCGCTAAATATGCAACTGAACAACGCGATGAGCTAGTAACAATCGTTGTTGGTGGTGCTGGATTTACTGGTATCGAATACGTAGGTGAGCTTGCGAACCGTGTTCCTGAACTTTGCAAAGAGTACAATGTGCCACGTGAAAAAGCACGTATCATCTGTGTAGAAGCTGCTCCAACAGCACTTCCAGGTTTTGATCCGGCATTAGTAGAATACGCTGTAAAACAACTTGAGAAAAAAGGCGTAGAATTCCGCATCGGTACAGCAATTAAAGAAGCAACTGAAGAAGGTATTATCGTTGCAAATGGCGATGATACTGAATTAATTAAGTCTGAAACAGTAGTTTGGGCTGCAGGTGTTCGTGGTAACGGTATTGTAGAAGAGTCTGGCTTTGAAGCAATGCGCGGACGTGTAAAAGTTGATGAGTACATGCATGCTCCAGGATACGAAGAGGTATTCATGGTTGGTGACGCAGCGTTAATCATTAATGAAGAAATTAACCGTCCATACCCACCAACAGCACAAATCGCAATTCAACAAGGTTACAACATTGCACACAACTTAACTGTGTTAGTTCGTGGCAAGGGCGAAATGAAGAAATTCGCATTCGATAATAAAGGATCTGTATGTTCTTTAGGTCATGACGATGCAATGGGCGTTGTTATGGGCAAAAAGTTAACAGGTTGGAAAGCTTCCTTCATGAAGAAAGTAATCGATAACCGTTACCTATTCCTATTAGGTGGACCTTTATTAGTTCTTAAAAAAGGTAAATTAAAGTTCTTTTAATATATAGTAGAAAAAGCAGAAACGGCTAAGAGCTGTTTCTGCTTTTTTCATTTAAAAAATATAGTATAATATATAAAAAAGAAAGAATATTCTGTCCGTTCTAGTAGAGGAGGGTATTACATCATGGAGAAACGAGGAAAAGTATGGCTAGCTGTTAGTGGTTTAGTTGCTACAAAAGATGGCAGGTGGCTGTTCGTTAAGAAAAAATACAGTGGATTAAAGGGGAAATGGTCTTTACCGGCTGGTTTTGTAAATGAAGGTGAGACGGTTGATGAAGCTGTGAAACGTGAAGTGTTAGAAGAGACAGGTATCGTCGCTCATGTGAAGGGGATCATTGGTGTTCGATCGGGCGTGATTCGCAATGAGATTAGTGATAATATGATTATTTTCCTTTTGGAGCCTGAGGGAGAAAATATTATTGTACAGGAGAAGGAATTGTCTGAAGTAGCATTTTTACATCCAGATACGATTGCAGACGATCAAAATACGTCTTTACTTATCAAATATTTGTTTGAAGGAAGGTCAGAACTACATCTTGAGATGAATAAAACATTAGATCCAGGAGAGCAATTTGGTTATACAGCCTATCACGTATTTACGGCACAGACGAAGGAGAGGGAGAAAGAATGAGTATACCGGTACTACTTATTTCAATGATGTTATTCTTCATTTTGTTTTTTGGAATTGGATTTTTACTCAACATGATTTTGCGAGCTACGTGGGTAATGGTTATTGTGTATCCAATTATTTGTATGCTTATTATTAATAAAGCGAGTATGTGGGATTATTTTTCAAAGCCGAAAGAAACATTCTCTTCATTTGGGACAAGTGTATCGCATTTAGGACAGGCAGATGTGTTTATTCTAACTACTGGATTAGTAGGTGCTGCCTTAGCCGGAATTGTAATTAAGAAACTTCGGAAAAGCGGATATCAAATGTTTTAATCTCCAATTCATTTTGGGATTATTTTTTTGCATATTCCTTCATTGTATAGGGAATGATTAACGATGAAGGAGTGTGGAATATAAAAATGTTAAAACGATATTGTATTCGCATTATGATGACTTGTTTACTTGTATCTGCATTATGCGTAACATGGAATGCTTTCACAGGAGTTTCTTTATTAGAGATTGTAAAGAAATATGAGGGAACGAGTGCAAAAGAAGTACATGCAGCAGAAGTTAAGAGAAATGTTGCTCCGAGTAAAGAAGTGATAAATGCTTTAGAGCAGGCAAAAGACTGGTCTAAATATCGTTCAATTGAAATGACTGCAACAGGTTATACGTCAGGAATTGAGTCAACTGGTAAGAGGCCGGGACATCCGGAGTATGGTATTACATATTCAGGTGTTAAGGCGAAAAGGGATTTATATTCCACAATTGCAGCGGACTTACGAGTATTCCCAATTGGAACAATTTTATTCGTACCAGGTTATGGATATGGTGTAGTAGCTGATAAGGGCGGTGCAATAAAAGGAAACCGCCTTGATTTGTACTATGATACGGTGAAGGATGTTTATAGCCAATGGGGTAAGAAAAAAGTAAATGTGTACGTAGTGAAAGTTGGAGATGGTAAGTTTTCAGAGGAAGAGTTAACGATGTTAAATCAAGACGAAACGATGCAAGTGTTTCGCGGTCAATATTTAAAACAAAGATAGTCTAGTGGTAATTACGCTAGACTTTTTTAATTTTATATAGAAGAAATATGGATTATATAGGATGTAACAGAAGTTAGAATTGTCGCATTTTATCGAAAATAAAGTTATAATAAAGGTAGAGTAGAGAAATTTAGGGGGTCTGAACATGTTTCAAGTACAAAAAGAATTAGCAAGCCATGAAGCGGTAATCGTTGCCTTATTTGAAGAAGAGAAAACGAGTAGTTTTGTACAAGAACTGGACAAAGCGTTTGAAGGACAATTACAAGTTTTATTAGAAGAGAAAGAACTTTCTACGAAGAAGAAAGCTATTTCGAAAGTACATAGTTTAGGGAAAACAAATGTGAAATGTTATTATTTCGTTGGTTTAGGAAAGAAAGAATCGTATACGACGGAAACATTACGTGCGGCTCTTGGTAAGGCGTTCAAAACGTTACAAGCAGCGAAAGTACAAGATGCAGCAATCTTGCTTGATTCTTTCGTAACAGAGAAATTAGACGCGATTGATGTAGCTCACATTGCAGCAGAGGTACAAGGTCTTGGTACATATGAGTTACAAACGTATAAATCAGATAAAAAGGAACGTGTGGAGTTAGAGAAGTTCACGGCTATTACAGCAGAAGATGCACAAGAAATTGAAGCTGCATTAACAGTTGGCTACGTACATGGACGTGCAACAAATTCAGCTCGTACACTTGTAAATATGCCGCCAAACGTATTAACAGCAACAAAGCTTGCTGAGTATGCTGTTGAGTTAGCAGAAAAGTATGATATGGATTATAAAGTTCTTGAGAAAGAAGAGATGGAAGACCTTGGTATGGGTGCGTTACTTGCAGTAAACCAAGGATCTACTGAACCACCAAAAATGATCGCTCTTATTTATAAAGGAAAAGAAGAGTGGACAGATGTCATTGGATTCGTTGGAAAAGGAATCACATACGATACAGGTGGTTATTCATTAAAACCACGTGAAGGCATGGTCGGTATGAAAGGTGATATGGGCGGCGCTGCTGCTGTATTAGGTGCGATGGAAATTATCGGTGAACTTCGCCCAGAGCAAAATGTGATTGCTGTTATTCCATCAACTGATAACGTTGTAAGTGGTACAGCATTTAAGCCAGACGATGTAATCACATCTATGAGCGGAAAAACAATTGAAGTATTAAATACAGATGCAGAAGGTCGCCTAGCATTAGCTGATGGAATTACGTATGCGAAAAAACTAGGTGCAAACTATCTGATTGATGTTGCAACATTAACAGGTGGTGTAATTGTTGCGCTTGGAAATCATACGACAGGCGCAATGACAAACAATGAAGAGTTGTTTGAGCAAGTGCTAGAGGCATCTATGGAAACAGATGAATCAATTTGGCAATTACCGATTTTTGATCGTGATAAAGAACGCGTGAGAAACAGTAAGTTTGCTGATTTAAATAACTCACCAGGCCGTGAAGGACATGCGGTTATGGCAGGTACATTCCTAGGTGAATTCGCTGAGGATACACCATGGGTACACTTAGACATCGCTGGAACATCTGAAATGTCAGGAGCGCATGATTTAGGGCCAGCTGGAGCAACAGGTGCAATGGTACGTACACTTGCAACACTTGTTGAACGTTTCGGAGAAGAATAAGATCATAAGAGAAGGCTGTTCCGATATTTTGGAATAGCCTTTTTTATTGGTGGGACTATGGCCGGCTTATCCCATATGAACTCGTTTCATTATTATAAAGAAATTGTATATAACGTCCCATTTAAAGCGAATGAAGTGCGACCTGTTTCTTCAGAGACAACTAAAATAAGGGCATCGCTTTTTTCTGATAAGCCAATTGCAGCTCTGTGACGTGTTCCGAGTTCTGGATCAACTTCTGTGCTTTTCGTTAACGGAAGAATATTAGCAGCTGAAACAATATGATTATTTTTAACGAGAACGGCCCCGTCATGAAGAGGGTTACCTGGATAGAAAATGGATTCAAGTAACGGTGAGGTTAAATGAGCATGTAATGTTGTTCCAGTTTGAATGAGAGAGTCAAGTGGCTCGTTTCTTTCCACAATAATAAGAGCCCCGTGTTTTCGGGCGCTTAAATGTTGGACAGTCGCTGTAATAGAATGTGAGCTTTCCGTGTAAGGTGATAAATACGCTTGAATATAGTATGTAGCTGCCAATGTTTGTACATTGGCTAACATATGATGAATATCTTCCATTTTGCACAAAATACATTCATCTTCTTTATCAATTGCTTGCCTCATAATGGATAATTCTTTCTCAGCAATTTCAATCATTTGCTTTGTTTGTATTTTGAGCTCTTCTGACAAGCCCCATTCTTGCATAATCCTCATTCCCTTTAGTGGAGTATTTAACCATAGTGTATACAAATATTCCTAGTAAAATCCTGTTAGATTGTAAAAAATATTGAGATACAGGTTGTTTTTTTCATATAATAAAGGTATGACAAGCGAGAGGAGATAGAAGTATGAATTGGAAACAAGAATTTAGTCGCTGGCTTTCATATGCAGAGTTAGACGCAGAACTAAAAGAACAGTTAGAAAACATGAAGCAAGATGAGAAGAAAATTGAGGATAGCTTTTACAAAAATTTAGAGTTCGGCACAGGTGGTATGCGTGGTGAACTTGGTGCTGGTACGAACCGTTTAAATGTATATACAGTTCGTAAAGCGACACAAGGATTAGCGACGTTTATTGAAAAATTAGGTGAAGAAGCGAAGAAGCGCGGTGTTGTTGTAGCGTACGATTCTCGTCATAAATCACCTGAATTTGCAATGGAAGTAGCTGCTACACTTGGGGCACACGGTATCACAACATATGTGTTTGAAAGCTTACGTCCAACGCCAGTACTTTCTTTCGCAGTTCGTCATTTACATACAGTGAGTGGAATCGTTCTTACGGCAAGTCATAATCCGCCTGAATATAACGGTTATAAAGTATACGGTGAAGATGGTGGGCAGTTGCCTCCAAAAGAAGCTGATGAGTTAATTAGCTATGTAGATGCAGTAGAGGATGAGTTAACAGTTGAGGTTGCTAATGTGGAGCAATTAAAAGCTGACGGTTTATTACATATTATTGGACAAGAAGTAGATGATGCATATGCTGCAGAATTGAACAATGTCATCATTAATAAAGAAATGATACAAAATGTTGGGAAAGACTTAAAAATCGTCTTTACACCATTACACGGAACATCAAATATTTCTGTACGCCGTGGCTTAGAAGAAGTTGGATTCACAGATGTAACAGTTGTAAAAGAGCAAGAGTTACCAGATCCGAACTTCTCTACAGTTAAATCACCGAACCCAGAAGAGCATGCAGCATTTGAGTATGCAATTCGTGACGGTGAGAAAGTAGGCGCAGATGTGTTAATCGCAACGGATCCTGACGCAGACCGACTTGGCGTAGCAGTTCGTAATCATGATGGTGAGTTCCAAGTATTAACTGGTAACCAAACAGGTGCATTAATGCTTGATTACTTATTATCTCAAAAGAAAGAAAACGGAACACTTCCAGAGAACGGTGTTGTATTAAAAACAATCGTAACGTCTGAAATTGGCCGTACAATCGCGAAAGCATACGGTTTAGATACAGTTGATACGTTAACTGGATTTAAATTTATTGGTGAAAAAATTAAACAGTATGAAGAAAGCGGACAATACGAATTCCAATTTGGTTATGAGGAAAGCTACGGTTATTTAATCCGTCCATTCTGCCGTGATAAAGATGCAGTACAATCTGTTCTATTCGCATGTGAAGTAGCTGCATACTACAAGTCACAAGGAAAAACGTTATACGATGGCTTATTAGAAGTATTTGAGAAGTATGGTTTCTTCCGTGAAGATCTTGTATCGTTAACGCTAAAAGGAAAAGATGGAGCGGAACAAATCCAAGAAATGATGGCAACATTCCGTGAAAATCCTCCGAAAGAAGTAGCTGGCTTAACAGTTGTAGCAGTTGAAGACTATAAAGCGAGCATCGTTACATCTTTACAAGATGGACATAAAGAAGAGATTCACTTACCGAAATCAAATGTGTTAAAATATCAATTAGAAGATGGTTCTTGGTTCTGCCTACGCCCATCTGGAACTGAACCGAAGATTAAGTTCTACTTCGGAGTTCAAGATAATTCTTTACAAAATAGTGAACAAAAGTTACTTACTATTAAAGAAGATATTATGAATCGTTTATAATATAAAGTAATTTTAAGTAGTGGAGAACAAAAGGGAGTGAAACCTCCCTTTTGATCTATGTAAGGAAATAATCGTTATTGATTCTGACAGAAGAGAGGGTATTTTGTGATGAAAAGAGTAAGAAAAGCGATAATCCCAGCAGCTGGATTAGGAACACGTTTTTTACCAGCTACAAAAGCAATGCCAAAAGAAATGTTACCGATAGTAGATAAACCAACTATCCAATACATTGTAGAAGAAGCAATAAAATCAGGAATCGAAGATATTATTATCGTTACTGGTAAAACGAAGCGCTCTATTGAAGATCATTTTGATAATGCATTTGAGTTAGAGCAAAACTTATTAGAAAAGAAAAAGTATGAGTTACTTGAAAAAGTACAGGCTTCTTCAAAAATGGTAGATATTCACTATATCCGTCAAAAAGAACCAAAAGGATTAGGGCATGCTGTTTGGTGTGCACGTAAATTCATCGGTGATGAGCCATTCGCTGTTTTATTAGGTGATGATATCGTTCAAGCTGAAAAACCATGTTTACGTCAATTAATTGAAGAATATGATAAAACGCTTTCTTCTGTTATTGGTGTACAAACGGTTCCAGAAAATGAAACACACCGTTATGGAATTATCGATCCATTAGAGCAAGAAGGACGTCGTTACCAAGTTCGTAATTTCGTTGAGAAACCAGCAGCAGGTACAGCACCTTCAAACTTAGCAATTATGGGACGTTACGTTTTAACACCTGAAATCTTTATGTTCTTAGAACAGCAACATGTTGGTGCTGGTGGTGAAATTCAGTTAACAGATGCAATCCAAAACTTAAACGAAATTCAACGTGTATTCGCTTACGATTTCGAAGGAAAGCGCTACGACGTAGGTGAAAAGTTAGGATTCGTTCAAACGACAATCGAAATGGCCCTGCAACACCCAGAATTACGTGATGAAATGGTTCCAATGATGCAGAAAATTTTAGAAGAACACACGAAGCAACAGTCTTAATATAGTGATATAATCCCCTGTTGGATGAGCGGTAAAGGAACGTATTTACTGCTTAATCTAAAGGGGATTTTTTTGAGAAATAAAGACACTCTGGAGAGAGTGTCTTTATTTTTGATCAGTAGGCTTTAGCTCATCAGCTTTGGATTTTATTTCATCAGTAATAGCGATATTAATATTACCAGCTGCTTTTTTGTATTCCTGAATCAATGCATTAACGTTTTGATTAAATGAAATTAAGCTGCCACTTGGAGATTGGGCCTGTTCGTTAAGTGCAGTAATAATCCCATATATTTTTTTATATTCTTCATAGGTTTCTTTATATTTATTAGGCTGTTCTTTTGCAGCTTCAGAGACTAACTTTAAATCATTTCCCATATTGTTATAAAACGTATCAACGCTTGTAATCATTCCGTCAATTTCTGTTCTCTTAGAACTTAGTGCATTATTGAAGTCCTGTCTTTTATCTATTGCGCTTGACCATGTAGTTGAATACTCGGATAATACGTAAGATGCTGCATATTTAAAGGTGTTTATATTATTATAAAAAGATGCTGCGGCAATTAAGTAATTAGCTTCTTTTTTCTTTTGGGCTTGAAGAGCTTGATACTCCTCTTCCATATTTGTTACTTTTGTTATCGTAAAGAGAAGAACGATGACGGATATAACAGTTGTTAGAAATAGTATTAACGATGTTATTAAAGATTTTTTTACTGGTAATTTTCGTACTTTCTTAATTAACCCAATAACAATAAAGATTAAAGCCGCGCATAAACTAACTATAGTAAGAATTAAAAAGAAAAATGCTAGGCCGTTTCCAAAGGTATATGACATTCCTAACTCACTATTTCCATATAATTTGTAACCGATACTCATACCTAGTATGAAAAATAAAGATAGTACTCCGACACTTACTTTAATAAGTGTATTTTTTGATAGATTCACTGATTTTCCTCCAAAATATTGTTCTAATTAGATGTGCAAAATATCTAATTTGCTGAATTAGCATAACAAAAATCATTTTTAATATGTGTCGTATATTGTCGAAAAACAAAAAAGAGTTATCTTAACATAGTAAGATAACTCTTTTTATTATGAAATCGTCGAATGAGAATGCTGATAAGCGGAACGACGTACAGCATAGTATATGCGAGGTGCGATAATGGCACCGATAATTGTAAATGCAATATCTTTTACTGCGAACCACATCATAATCATCCAAGCAGCTTTATAGCTCATATTGCCACCCATGAAGAGATTAACTGCCCCGTACATATAAGTAGTACCGATAATATAAGTTAAAATGATTCCTGTGAAAGAGGCAATTGCAAAAGTACTGAATGTTGGTTTTTCCTTTTGTTCTACGAGTTTTCCTGATACGTAAGCAACGATAATAAATGCGATAATAAAGCCACCAGTAGGATCTAACAGTGCTCCAAATCCAGCTTTGAAGTTAGCAAAGATTGGCGCACCTGCTACTCCAACAAGCATATAAACAGTCATTGATAATGCGCCAAGTCTACTTCCAAGAAGAAGCCCTGCTAAAATTGCGAAAAATGGTTGCATAGATAATGGGATGCCCGCTACTTGTAAGAATGGTGCCCAAGATACAATATTTGCACCAATGGCCATAAGAGCAACGAACATGGCAGCTAATGCTAAATCTAAAACATGAAATCTTCTCATAATGTTAACCTCCTGTTGTTTTTAGGTTAACATTATCGTAGCGAAAATATTTACTTGTTGTCAATTAAAATATTTTGATAAGAAGGCTTTAAATACTCTCTTAGCAACGTATACGGAATACGAAATTGAGGAATTCCGCTTGAATAAGGAGCAATCTCATATAAAGGGAAATAAATGACGAGGTTGTCCGGTTCTAAAAAGAAGTGAAACTTTTTCGTGCTCATGACCTTTTCAGTTGCATCGGGAAAATAAATGCTTTCATTTTGTTTAATTTGTCTTACGATCTCAGCGCGGATTACTTCTTTATATTTCTCTTCTTGTTGAAATAAATCGTCTAAGTGTAGTAGCTTTTTTTCGTTTAAATCAAATGTGTTTGCCTTCCATGTATAAAGACCGTGTGCTCCGCCTGTATATTGATAGTAATTCAAATATAGGCTGAGGAGAGGTGGTTTATTTAAGGAGACTTTATAATCAACATTCGCCACGTACGGATGAAATGGTGTGCTAGATCCTTCTGTTTCTTTATAATATTTTTTTGCGTCTTTTTCTAATTTTGTTTTAAATTTTTCAGTAGATTTTTTGTAATAGAAATTGAGCTTATTTTGAAATTTAGAATCTGAAAAATTATGAAACGAAGGTCTGTTAATTTGATATTCTATATAAGGTTTCTTACCTTTTTGTGTTACAGTCTGAACATCGATTGTCAGGTTGGATGCTTTGGCTACTAGTGCACAATTTGGTACAATAGTCAGCAAGGAGAACATAAGCAGTAATATACAAAATTTCTGTTTCATTTAGGTGAAACCTCCTTATATAAGTGTTATAAGTAGTTTGAAAATAAATAGGTAAAATTATACATTCAATTAAAGTAAGAGAAGGGGGAAACGAGATGGCAAAAACTTTAATGGATTCACTTGGAATTGAGTTGTTAGAGATGACAGAAGATAAGGTGGTTGCTACGATGCCTGTAGATGAGCGTACGCATCAGCCGTTTGGATTTTTACATGGTGGTGCATCCCTTGCATTAGCAGAAACAGTAGCAAGTGTCGGTTCATATAATTTAATTGATCAAGAGAAATGTATTTGTTTCGGTCTAGAAATTAATGCAAACCACATTCGCTCAAAGAAAGATGGAATTGTAACAGCGATCGGGACACCGATACATAGAGGACATTCAACAATGGTTTGGGATGTGCGTATCATTGATGAAAATGATGATTTACTATGCATATCACGATGTACAGTAGCAATTAAAGAAAAACGTGAAAAGTAAAAAAGAGGCGCTCTCATGAGCTGCCTCTTTTTCTTATAATTAGAACTGGATTTTCTTCTCTAAGAAACCTTTTAGTTCGCTAATTGGCATACGAACTTGTTCCATTGTGTCACGGTCACGTACTGTAACAGCTTTGTCTTCAACTGAGTCGAAGTCATAAGTGATACAGAATGGTGTACCGATTTCGTCTTGACGACGGTAACGTTTACCGATAGAACCAGTTTCATCAAAGTCTACCATGAAGTCTTTAGCTAATTCTGCGAATACTTCAGTAGCACCTTCAGATAGCTTTTTAGATAATGGTAAGATTGCTGCTTTGTATGGTGCTAAAGCAGGGTGGAAACGAAGAACTGTACGAGAATCGTTTTCTAATTGCTCTTCTTCATATGCATCACATAAGAATGCTAATGTTACGCGGTCAGCACCTAAAGATGGCTCGATGCAGTACGGTACGTAACGCTCATTCGTTTGTGGATCGATATAGTTAAAGTCTTCATTAGAGTGTTCCATGTGACGTTTTAAATCGAAGTCTGTACGAGATGCTACGCCCCATAGTTCGCCCCAACCGAATGGGAATCGGAATTCAATATCAGTTGTTGCGTTACTGTAGTGAGATAACTCTTCTTCACCGTGGTCACGAAGACGCATGCTTTCTTCAGTCATACCAAGTGAAAGTAACCAGTTCTTACAAGTTTCACGCCAGAATGCGAACCACTCTAAATCTTCACCAGGCTTACAGAAGAATTCAAGTTCCATTTGTTCGAATTCACGTGTACGGAATGTGAAGTTACCAGGTGTGATTTCGTTACGGAAGCTCTTACCGATTTGGCCAATACCAAATGGAAGCTTTTTACGCATAGAGCGTTGTACGTTTTTGAAGTTTACGAAAATACCTTGTGCTGTTTCAGGACGAAGGAAGATTTCGTTCGTGCTAGACTCTGTCACACCTTGGAAAGTTTTGAACATTAAGTTGAACTGACGGATTTCAGTGAATTCTTCACTACCACAATCAGGACATTTTACTTCATGTTCTTTCATTAAGTCAGCCATTTGGTCGAAAGTAAGACCATCAACAACCATTTCAATGCCTTTTGCATCTAATGCATCTTCAATTAATTTGTCAGCACGGTGACGCGCTTTACATTTTTTACAGTCGATCATTGGATCGTTGAAGTTACCAACGTGACCAGAAGCGATCCAAGTTTTTGGGTTCATTAAAATAGCTGCGTCTAAACCAACGTTGTATGGAGATTCTTGAATGAATTTTTTCCACCAAGCTTTTTTAACGTTATTTTTTAATTCGATTCCAAGTGGACCGTAATCCCAAGTGTTTGCAAGACCACCGTAAATTTCAGAACCAGGGAAAACAAAACCGCGATGTTTTGCTAAGTTTACAACTTGTTCCATTGAATACATAATAAAATCCTCCTTTTGAAAGTTAACGTATTGGCGATGACGTGCTCTGGTACTTATGAAACGAGCGGTATATGCTTTGAAAACATAAAAAAACGCTCATCCCAAGGCTTAATTGCCTAGGGACGAGCGTTTGCCCGCGGTTCCACCCTAGTTGATACACAACAGGTGCATCCACTTTATCACGTATTGCTCGGGACTGCCGTTTCCTTGCGGCTTCAGGCTTTCACTATCCCTGAATCGCTTTTGTGCAAGTACTTATAAGTCCGTCATCGCTACTTATATTAATAATAATGAACATATTCTAACACGTTCTTTTTTAAATCTCAATAGAGGAACGCGTCTATCTATGATAGAGTCTCGCCTAATTTTTCGTTATTTATTCCGTAATTTTGTTTAATGTGCTTAATTGCTTCACGTTTACTAAGCGAGGCAAGCTCGTTATTTTGCACGTATTCCCAAACGACATCGGGCTTTGTTTTTGCATATTCACGAAGGACCCAACCAATCGCTTTTTGAATGAAAAATTCTTTTGAAGAATGTAGTTGTCCAATAATCCAGAAAAGAAGTTCTTCATCCATCTTTTGTTTATATTTTAGCTGGAATAAAATAGCGGCGCGTTGTAACCATATGTTGTCGGATGCAATCCATTTTGGAATATAGGCAGAAATTAATTCCGGATGTTTTAAAAAGATATTACCTAAAAAGGTAGGGACGATGCTATCGACAGAATCCCACCAAGATTTTGTGACAATGAGTTCTTCTAAGAAGGGGATATGTGTTTCGTTTATATGCTTTTTATATTTTTGCATAATATCGAGTGCGGCCGCTTGAAATTCACGTTCTGGTAAATCCCAAAGCTCACGTACGATAACTTGGAAATCTTTTGGATCTGGGAGAGTATGTATTTGAATAACGTCTTTTAATAACTGTCTTCTCTCGGGAGTTTGAATACCGAGAAATGGGAAGTGATTTTTCATATAACGTGCCATCGGTTCTGCTTTTTCAAGGTTTTTATGAGCTATGAAATGCTCTTGTAATGTTTGTACAAATGGATGCATAAGTCCGTTCTCCTCTCTAATTATCTTGCTCTTATTATTATACAGAGAGTTTGGTTGAATTTTAAAACATAACTTGCAATGCAACGAAATATGTTGAGAGTAGAGAGGAGAGGATAAGATGGAAGATCAAGGCGTACTAGCAGGTTTCTTTGCTCTTAGTTTTGCGTTTATTCTTGTTGTATTGATTTGGGCAATTATTGCGTATTTATTAACGGCTTTTGCACTGTATACGATGGCGAAAAATGATGGTGCCACGGATGGTGCTCTTGCGTTTATTCCTTTTTTAAATAGTAAGATATGGGGGGATTTAGCGAAAGATAAATTACCAGACTTCTTGAAAGAAGAAGCAGGATGGAAAGTATTCGGCATATATGTCGCATGCTTCATTTTTAACTTCGTACCAATTCTATATTTAATAGCAACAGCTGTATCGATTGTGCTGTCTATTTATCTCATCTACGCTATTTTAGACAGGTACGGAACGAACCCTATATTATTTACAATTATTCATACAATCACATTTTCGGTTTTCTTACCGATTCACTTATTTATTATTCGGAATGAGCCGGTAAGATATAACGAGTAAATATATGCGGGGAGCTGTTTCGAAGATGTTTTGGAACAGCTCTTTGTTGGTAAAGTGATATTTCGTTGACCAAGAAAAAGGGCTGTCACATAGGACAGCCCTTTTTTTACTACATAAGGTAGCGTAAATAAATATAAATATGAGAAATGATTAATGAAACGATCATAATTGGGAAACCAACTTTTAGGAAGTCCATGTAGCTAAACTTATGTCCTTCGCGGCTTGCGATACCTGCAACAATTACGTTAGCAGAAGCTCCGATTAATGTTCCGTTTCCACCTAGACAAGCACCTAATGCTAATGCCCACCATAATACGTCGATTTGTGCATCAGACGGTGATAAACCTAGCCCAACTGCCATATCGTTAATAAGTGGGATCATTGTTGCAACGAATGGAATGTTATCAATTGTTGCAGAGGCGATACCAGATACCCATAAAATAAGGATAGACGCATAAGAAATATCTCCGCCCGTTATGCCAATTACTTTTTGAGCTAACATTTTGATAAGGCCGATATCAATAAGTCCTCCAACAAGTACGAATAGTCCTGCGAAGAAGAAGATTGTTACCCACTCTACACTTGCGAATACCTCTTCAATTTCATGTTCTTTCACACCAATTAACATAAGTACAGTAGCACCAGTTAAAGCAATGATAGCTGCATCAACATGGAAGATCGAATGAGTCATGAAACCTACGATTGTCAGTCCAAGTACTGTTAAAGATTTTTTCATTAATACTGGATCTTTAATGTATTGTTTTTCATCTAAACTCATTAATTTTTTAACTTGTACAGGATCAGCAATTAATTGTTTACGGTACATGAAGTAAAGTATTACTGCTGTAACTGCAATAATAATAATTACGATTGGTGCTAAGTTGAATAAGAACGCATTGAAATCTAAATGCTTATTTGCAGAACCAATCATAATGTTAGGTGGATCACCAATTAATGTTGCTGTTCCTCCAATGTTTGAAAAAATAATTTCAGAAAGTAAATAAGGAACAGGATTTACTTGCAGTATGCGCGTAATAGATAAAGTAACTGGAACAACAAGAAGTACAGTTGTAACGTTATCTAAAAATGCGGAACCAAGTGCAGTAAGTAAGGAAAGTGAAATTAAAATTTTAATTGGATTTCCTTGTGCTCCTTTTGCTGCTTTAATGGCAACGTATTGGAAGACACCCGATTTACTCGTAATATTCACCAGAATCATCATACCGATGAGTAGCGTAATCGTCCCCCATTCAATATGTTTCGTAAAGGCGTTGTGTAAATCAACGACCCCCATAATTACCATGAGTGCTGCGCCAAGAAGTGCGATGACAGCGCGATTAATTTTTTCAGAAATAATAATGGCATATGTAATTAAAAAGACTGCGATAGCAAAATAATACTGCCAGTTTGCGAGCTCTTGCGTTGTTTCGTGCAAAACTCTCATCTCCTTTCATTCACTTTTCTTAGTGTGTCAAAAATGTTCTCGAAGAAACACACATAAAGTCATTATAAAGTAGAAAAATGGAGGATGTAAATGAGAGGGGGTATTTTGTCATATTTTCTGCATTGGTCATTTTTTCTTATTTTTAAAAATATTTGTGGGCATTTGACATATATATAAGATACATCCAATCTGAATATTTAAAATGGAATTAGCATTCGAGCTTGTTCGTGTAGGAGTGTCAAAGAGGAAGGAATGACAAAGATGATAAGGAAGGGATCGTATGGATGAACAACGATTTTTATTTTTGGATTTTGAGTTTACGATGCCCCAGCACAGAAAAAAACCGAAAGGATTTTTCCCGGAGATTATTGAGGTAGGACTCGTCTCGGTTGTTGGTTGTAAGGTAGAAGACACGTATTCAGCTCATGTTAGACCGAAAACTTTTCCTTCTTTAACGGATCGATGTAAGAAATTTTTAGGAATTAAACAAGAAGTCGTAGATAAAGGAATTTCGTTTCCAGAACTCGTTGAAAAACTTGCAGAATATGAAAAGAGATGTAAACCGACCATTGTTACGTGGGGAAATATGGATATGAAAGTGTTGAAACATAATTGTGAAATGGCGAGAGTAGACTTTCCGTTCTTAGGACAGTGTCGTGATTTATCACTTGAGTATAAGAAGTTTTTTGGGGAGAGAAATCAAACAGGATTGTGGAAAGCAATTGAGGCGTATGGAAAAGCAGGGACGGGTAAGCATCATTGTGCGCTAGATGATGCGATGACGACGTATAATATTTTTAAATTAGTAGAAAAAGATAAAGAGTATTTAGTGAAACCAGCACCGCCAACATTAGGGGAACTCGTTGATTTTTCAAAAGTGTTAAAGAAAGTGAGTACACAGTAACGACCAAATTGCACAGTATGTAATTTGGTCGTTTTGTTTTTTTAAAGTTTGTAGTCTTTTTTTAACTGCTCTAATGTTTCTAGACTACGAACCGCAAAAGGTGAATCATCTTCAGAAAATGAATTCATTTGAGTTTTTAATGCTAATTTGAGTGACTCTGTATACTCTGGAATTTCTCCTTCATATTTCTTCACCATTTGCTCCGGAATATTTGTTTGTTCACGGAAAGCTAAAGCACGTCTTTCATGGAAAAATGGTACGTCAGCTTGTTTTACGTTATGTAAGTCACCTTGCACCGGATGTTTTAAAACAGCTAATACTTTTACGACGTAACTGCCAGGACGGCTATTTGTAACTTCGCCGATGTATTTTCCAGTTTTATAAATACCAGTAACGATTTCGCCAATTTCAAATGTTTCTCTCATATTTTTCACCTCAAGTTTATAGTAAGGAAAGTCCACGAAGTAGTCAAAGAAATCCTTCTCTTTCGGAAGAACCCTTGAGAATATGAATCGGTTCAACTATAATTTAAAATAATATAACAGAAAATTCTGATGGTTTTTGAATCCTATAATAAGGAGTGTTCCGTATGATGCCTTTATATTTTCCGGAAGATAAAACAGAATATATTATTCCAGGGATTGTTTGCGTTCTATTTATCATTGGTGCCGTTGCTACGTGGCGTATGTTCATTCGTGTATCAAAACGAGAAGCAGATCGGTTACAGAAAGTTGAAGAAAAACTTTTAGCGGAAAAGAAACAGTAACTCATTTTTGTATGTTTCCCTCTATGCTCGGACAATCTAAGGGCAGAATATATTTTGGAGGGAATAGAATGAAAAAACGGCTTTTTTTCAGTTGTTGTGTATTATTTCTGATGGCAGGTTGTGACCAAGGAAAGCCGAAAGAAATTGACGTGAAATTACATAATGCTTCAGGTGATGAAGTAGGGACTGCGAAAGTAGTGCAGCAAACAAGCGGAGTGAAAATTACGATTAAAGGGGAAGGTTTCGCGCCCGGCCCGCACGGTATACATGTGCACGAAATTGGTGAGTGTAAAGCGCCACGTTTTGAATCATCTGGGAATCATTTTAATCCTGATAATAAAAAGCATGGACTCCTTAATCCGAAAGGTGCAGAAAACGGTGATTTACCAAACGTAATTGCAGACGGTTCTGGGAAAATTAAAGCAGAAATCGATGCGCCGCATATAACGCTTGAAGAAGGAAAAACGACGATTCATAGAAAAGATGGAGCGTCTATTATTATTACAGAAAATGCTGATGATGGTATGACACAACCAGCAGGTAAATCCGGTGATCGAATTGCTTGTGGTGTCATTGTAAAAAAAGCGTCAGATATGAAGAAAAAGTAAAAGCTACCGTGCATGGTAGCTTTTTTTGTGAAACGTAAGTGAAAATATATCAGCGATTTTTGGAATATGTCGACTTACCTACAAAAGAGTTTATTATGAAAACGTATGGCGCAGTCTATTTAAAATGTCTTCTAAAACAGATCTTGGACAGCCGATGTTAATTCGAATATGTTTTTCTCCGCCTAATCCGTATTTCTCACCAGGTTCAACGATGATTTTTCCTTTTTCCTCAAGTAATGTAGTGCGTTCATTTTGAGAAAGTTGTAGGCGAGAGCAATCAATCCACAATAAAAAACTACCTTCTGGTTTCGTTACAGAAAGAGCAGGTATGTGATTTTTAATATATTCACAAGCGAATTGAGCGTTATCTTCTATATATAATCGAATTTCATTTAGCCAATCGTTGCATTCTGTATAGGCACTTTGCATCGCTGTATAGGCGAATATATTTAATCCGTGGAAGCCTTGTCTATATTGGATAGATGTAAAGGCTTGACGGAGTTTTTCGTTTGGAATAATAATAATCGATGCCTGTAATCCGGCAATATTAAATGTTTTACTCGGAGCCATACAAGTAATGGTGCGTGCTGCTAATTCTTCTGATAAGGAAGCGAATGGTGTATGCGTATGATCTGCGTAGATAATATCGGAATGAATTTCATCCGCGACAACGATTACATTATATTTTGTACATAACGTGCCAAGTTGTGTGAGTTCCTCTTTTGACCAAACACGCCCGATAGGATTGTGAGGACTACAAAGAAGCATGAGTTTGACGCCTTGCTGAAATTGCTTTTCTAAATGCTCGAAGTCTATCGCATATGTATCATTTTGTTTCTGTAATGGACTTACGCATAATTGTCTATTGTTTGTTGTAACCATTTCGAAAAATGGTGGATAAATAGGTGGTTGTATGAGAACGGATTCATTTTCTTTTGTGAAGGCCTGTATGCTCGTACTAAGAGCTGGAACGATTCCGGCGCTAAAGACAATCCATTCTTTTTGAATATCCCAGTTATACTGTTTTTTTGTCCAGTTACAAATAATATCTCCAATATTTTCGGGAGGAAGTGTGTAGCCGAAAATAGGATGCTCGATACGTGTCTTTAAAGCAGTTTGAATTGGTTGTGGTACTTCAAAATCCATATCAGCAATCCAAGCATGGATAAGTTCTTCGTTTTTATATGTATCCCATTTTGTACTATGAGTTCCACGTCGATTGACTGTTTTATGAAATAGTTGCATAAGTTTGCCCCCTTCTTCTGTAAAACCGATAAGTTATGAAAGTTCTCTCTCTTCTTATAGAATAGCTGATGTGATAGGATAAAGAAAAGTATTAAAAAGTGAAAAGGCGGGAAGCGAATGGGTACATATGAAAAGATGATAGAGGTTGTGAAGAATTGGGATCCGTTTCAAATGGGACCGGAGTTTTATGAAACAGAAGCGAGCGATGTTGTGAACGTCGTAAGTGTGTTTGATGATTCGAAATACATCGCAAAGAAGATTCAACATATATACTTTATGTCTTTTGAGGAAGTACCTGCGCTTGAAAAATGCGAGAAGTTAGCTGTGGAATTACTTGTAATAAAAGAAGGCGGAAGTTGTTCATTGTAGGCTGTCGGAATTTCCGACAGCCTTTTTACATTACTGCGCAGAAAAAGCGATGATTTCTTCATAAACATGCTCAGGTTTTTCTTCAGGTAGTAAATGTCCTGTGTTTTCGTAAGAAATAAATTTTGAGTTTGGTAAATCTTTGTGTAGTCGATGACCTACATGTACAGGGACGACGCGATCTTTTTCACCCCAAATGAGTAGTGTAGGTGTTTTGATTTTTTGTAATTCAGTTGAGGATAAATCACCTTCACGGTCTCTTATCATACGAGTTAAAGCCGGGAATATACGGTTATCATAAAAAGGAGCAGAGTAACCTTCCTTCATTTCATCGTCAATTAATGAGTGATCATGAACGACATTCATTAAGTTATGAACAATGCCGCGCCGTATAATCCAGTTCTTTACGTATAAATGAAAGAACGGTAAGTAAGAAGAGTACAGTAAAGGTAAGGTTGCGCGTGCTAAATAGCTAGAGCTGCATAGTAAAATCGTCTTGGAGATTAATTCAGGGCGTATACGGTTTACATAGAGAGAAATTTGTCCACCCATAGAATGCCCAACTAACACAATATTTGAGAGAGATAAATGTTCAATTAAATCGATAATAACCGTTGCTAAATTGTGATAAGAATACTTAAACAGATGAGACTTATCGCTTTTTCCGAATGGTGGCAAATCAAGAGCCAGTACTGTTCCTGCTTTCGATAATAAAGGAATGAGGCGGCGGTAACTGAATGAGGAAGATAAAAAGCCGTGAACGAGTACGAAAGTAGGACGTTCCGTTTTATTGTCATGTTCATACAATTCGTAATGAATAGTAGTGCCGCGAGTGGAAAAAGTGAAATAAGGACAAGTATATTCGTGATTCATTTTTTGTCACTCCATTGATTTTTGTTCATATCATCTCCAAGGCAGAAAAAAATATGTTAACAAAAAAAGGCAAGATGACGATGTCATCTTGCCTTTCGCTTATTCATTATTACCCACGAACAATATTAGGCGGTGTTTTTCCTTGTAACGCTGCAACTAAATTTTCAGCGGCTGTCATAGCCATTTGCTGCCTAGTCTTTAATGTTGCAGATCCGATGTGCGGTAAAGTCACAACATTTTGTAAGGATAAGAGCGGATTCTCTTTTTGAATTGGCTCTTGTGTAAACGTATCGATGCCTGCTGCAAAGATTTTCTTTTCTGTTAACGCATAGATTAACGCTTCTTCATCTACTGTTTTCCCGCGAGAAGCATTAATGAAGATTGCTGTTTCTTTCATTAATGAAAATTCCTTGTCTCCGATAAGATGATACGTTTCATCTGTTAATGGCGTAAGAAGGACAATAAAGTCAGATTGCTTTAGTAGCGTCTCCAAATCACAATATGTAGCATCGAATTTTTGCTCTGCTTCTTCTTTACGGCGACGGTTATAATAAAGAACATTCATATCAAATCCGAATTTCGCTCGTTTTGCAACGGCTTCTCCAATTCGGCCCATTCCGATAATACCGATTGTACTATGGTGTACATCCAGTCCGAAGTGCTCTTTTCCAATTTCCGCATTCCATTCACCATTTTTTACGTAAGAGTCTAGTTCGCAAACACGGCGACCGGCAGATAGCATAAGAGCGAAAACGAGATCAGCTACTGTATCATCTAGTACGAATGGCGTATTCGTTCCGATGACATTACGCTTTTCCATCGCTTGTAAATCAAAATTATCGTAACCGACAGAAATGTTGCTTACTACTTTTAAGTTAGGAGCTACCTCTAATAATTCTTCATTAATAGAAGATCCGAAATTTAATAAACCATCTTTATCTTGGATTTTTTCCAATAGAACATCACGAGGTACCTTCTCATTTTGCTCCCATTTTTCATAATCACAGTGTTCTGATAAATAGTTTTCTACAAATGCTGGAACTGGTTCGGCAATATAAACTTTTGGTTTCACGGTTCCATCCCCTTTCGCTTTATCACGCCTTTTTCCGCTGATTAAAGTTTCACTTTACCCCGCTTTAACGAGCAGTAAGACTCCCATCTAAAAAGACGGTTGAGGCAAAGAAGTGAGGTGGGAGATCAACTGCTCGTAAAAGCCCGATTGGTGTGGGCTGATAATCAGCGGGGTGAGTCTTTCCGCTGATTAAAGTTTCACTTTATTTTGACATAATTCACTAAAAAAATCTTCTTTTCAAACTGGAAGGGGGATTTGTATAATTTAGACACAAAGGAAAAGGAAGGATGATTTATATGGTGACAGAAAAGGAATTAGAATTATTAGCTTGTCTTGAAAAAAGTAGTCGGTTATCTGTAGATACATTAGCGAAGCTGTTAAATATAGAAGTAGAAGAAGTAAAGAAAATGGTTGAAAAATTAGAAGCGGAAAAGATTATTGTGGATTATGTAACACATATCGATTGGACGAAGGTGAAAGAACATACAGGTTTAACGGCGATGATCGATGTGAAAGTTACGCCAAAGCGCGGCGTTGGGTTCGATGCGGTTGCTGAACAAATTTATCGTTATTCAGAAGTAAAGTCTGTGTATTTAATGTCAGGGACATATGATCTTTCTATTACATTAGAAGGAAAGACAATGGGAGAAGTAGCGATGTTTGTTTCTGAGAAATTAGCAACCATTGAATCTGTCGTTTCTACAACAACGCATTTCATTTTGAAGAAGTATAAACATGAGGGAATTATTTATGAAAAAAACGATGATGATAAGCGGATTGTGGTGACACCATGAAGCAATTTGAACTATCTAGAGCAGCAGAATCTTTACAACCATCAGGTATTCGAAAGTTTTTCGATTTAGCAGCGAATATGAAAGGTGTTATTTCTCTTGGAGTAGGAGAGCCTGACTTTGTTACACCTTGGAATGTAAGGCAAGCATGTATCCGTTCTTTAGAACAAGGATATACGTCATATACAGCAAATGCAGGATTATTGGAGCTCCGTCAAGAAATAGCAAAGTATCTAAAAAAACAATTTGCAGTATCTTATGATTCAAACGATGAAATCATTGTTACAGTTGGAGCGAGTCAGGCGTTAGATGTAGCGATGCGTGCCATTATAAATCCTGATGATGAAGTACTCATTATTGAACCAAGTTTCGTTTCTTATGCACCGCTTGTGACATTAGCTGGAGGAGTTCCGGTTCCTGTGGCGACTACTTTAGAAAATGAGTTTAAAGTACAACCAGAACAAATTGAAGTAGCTATTACAGCGAAAACAAAGGCAATTTTACTTTGCTCACCAAATAACCCAACAGGTGCGATGTTAAATAAATCCGAGCTTGAAGAAATAGCAGTGATCGTTGAAAAGTACAATTTAATCGTATTATCTGATGAAATTTATGCAGAACTTGTATACGACGAAGTATATACAAGTTTCGCGAGTATTAAAAATATGCGTGAGCATACGATTTTAATTTCAGGATTTTCAAAAGGATTTGCGATGACAGGATGGCGCCTCGGTATGATTGCAGCTCCTGTTCATTTCTCAGAATTAATGCTCAAAATCCACCAATATTCCATGATGTGTGCACCGACGATGTCTCAGTTCGCAGCACTCGAAGCGTTACGAGCGGGGAATGATGAAGTAATTCGAATGAGAGATAGTTATAAGAAACGACGTAATTTTATGACGACATCTTTCAATGAAATGGGATTAACATGTCATGTACCGGGCGGAGCATTTTATGTCTTTCCTGCTATTTCTTCAACTGGACTATCTTCAGCTGAATTTGCAGAACAGCTATTATTAGAAGAAAAAGTCGCTGTTGTACCTGGAAGTGTATTTGGTGAAAGCGGTGAAGGATTTATTCGTTGCTCGTATGCAACATCGCTTGAACAACTAATGGAAGCAATGAAGAGAATGGAACGGTTTATAGAAAATAAAAAAAGGACAAAACGTAATACGTTTTGTCCATAAAAGGGGGGGAATACTAGAAAGCCATGTGTTAGTATTCTATCCCAATATTGGAGAATTATACGTACTACAGGAAATTTTTCGTTAATTTTGAATGAGTTCTGTCATAGTGGTATAATTTACTAATATAAGGTATGCGTATCCTGAGTCGCTTTACTTCGGGTACGTACTAACTAATCGGATATTTAACAATAAATCATCTGCTTTGCTATCTACAATTGTAGAGAAAATGGTAAACGTATGGGAGTGTTTCATATGTCAGAACAATATACAACAGGAGTGGTTGTAACAGGGAAAGTGACTGGGATTCAAGATTACGGTGCATTTGTAGCGTTAGATGCAGAAACACAAGGGCTTGTGCATATATCTGAAATTACAAATGGATATGTAAAGGATATTCATGACTTTTTAAAAGTCGGCGATACAGTAGAAGTAAAAGTACTTTCAATTGATGAAGAACACAGAAAAATGAGTTTATCGTTAAAAGCGGCGAAAAGAAAACAAGGACGGATTCTTATACCGAATCCATCTGAGAACGGATTTAATACGCTGCGAGAAAAGCTAACAGAATGGATTGAAGAGTCCGAGTTAACAAAGTAAAAGAGGAACGCATATGAGCGTTCCTCTTTTACTTTGTCTTATGATATATATTTGCAAATATGATTGCATGCAATCATATTCGTATGTCGGAGGTGAAATAAAGACATACTGACTAGTGGATTTCGTTCGTTTCTGGGTGAGTACCAAGATTTTCTGATGGTTTAAAGAGTAAACCAAGATTGATAAGCCCAGAAATACCGACGATGCCGTAAATAATACGTGCGAGAGCAGAGTTTTGTCCACCGAAAATGGCTGCCACTAAGTCAAACTGGAAGAACCCGATCAGTCCCCAGTTCACAGCGCCGATTACAGTAAAGACTAATGCGATACGTTGCAGAGTACTCATGAAAAAGCCCCCCCTTAATTGTGAAGCATGAGCAAGCGATGAGTTAATTAACTCCTTTATAGAATGGGGTAGTTATGTTGTTTTTATACATAAAAAATATAAGAAAAAGGATGTATATACATCTATACCGAAAAATGCGAATTTTTATGCAAAAAATGAACTTTTTCTAAAAAATATATATTGGTTACGTTTACAATTGTTGAATCGCTTGATTTACAACTGCAGTTTCGCTAAAGTGAATACAGAAATACATATACATTACTGGAGGGAAAAAGATGAGTACACATGTAACGTTCGACTATTCTAAAGCGTTATCCTTCATCGGTGAACATGAAATCACTTATTTACGTGATGCAGTGAAAGTAACACATCACGCAATCCACGAAAAAACTGGAGCTGGGAACGATTTCCTTGGGTGGGTAGACCTTCCGCTTCAATATGACAAAGAAGAATTTGCTCGCATTCAAAAATGCGCAGAAAAAATTAAAAATGACTCTGACATTTTACTTGTTGTAGGTATCGGTGGTTCTTACTTAGGAGCACGTGCAGCAATCGAAATGTTAAACCATTCTTTCTACAACACGCTTTCTAAAGAACAACGTAAAACTCCACAAGTGCTATTTGTTGGACAAAACATTAGCTCCACTTACATGAAAGATTTAATGGACGTATTAGAAGGTAAAGACTTCTCTATTAACGTTATTTCCAAATCAGGTACAACAACAGAGCCGGCACTAGCATTCCGTATTTTCCGTAAGTTATTAGAAGAAAAATATGGACAAGAAGAAGCTCGCAAACGTATTTATGCAACGACAGATAAAGCACGTGGTGCATTAAAAACATTAGCTGATAACGAAGGTTACGAAACATTCGTTATTCCAGATGATGTTGGAGGACGTTTCTCTGTATTAACGCCAGTTGGTTTATTGCCAATCGCAGTAAGTGGCTTAAATATTGAAGAGATGATGAAAGGTGCAGCTGCTGGTCATGGTGACTTCGGTACATCAGAACTAGAAGAAAACCCAGCTTACCAATATGCAGCAGTTCGTAATGCTTTATACAATAAAGGAAAAACAATTGAAATGCTTGTTAACTATGAGCCAGCACTTCAATACTTCTCTGAGTGGTGGAAACAGTTATTTGGTGAAAGTGAAGGAAAAGATCAAAAAGGTATTTTCCCATCTTCAGCAAACTTCTCAACTGACTTACACTCATTAGGTCAATACGTTCAAGAAGGTCGTCGTGACTTATTCGAAACAGTTCTGAAAGTAGGTAAATCTACACATGAACTAACAATTGAATCAGAAGAAAACGATTTAGATGGATTAAACTACCTTGCTGGTGAAACTGTAGACTTCGTAAACACAAAAGCATACGAAGGTACATTACTTGCACATAGCGATGGTGGCGTACCAAACTTAATCGTAAATATCCCTGAATTAAATGAGTACACATTCGGTTACCTTGTATACTTCTTCGAAAAGGCATGTGCGATGAGCGGTTACTTATTAGGCGTAAATCCATTTGACCAACCAGGAGTAGAAGCATACAAGAAAAACATGTTTGCTTTACTTGGTAAACCAGGATTTGAAGAGTTAAAAGCAGAATTAGAAGAGCGTTTAAAATAATAAAAAGCGACCGGATTCCGGTCGCTTTTTATTATTTTATCGAAAAGTCCATCGGTATATTCAAACTAGAGTGGGTATGCTAAAGAAAAAGGTTAGGAGGGATGGGCTTGATTCCGATTCAATCCAATTTAGAAGGACGCACATATGCGTTATATAAGCTAGAAGAGATAATGAAGCCACTCGGATATAGCATTGGTGGCAATTGGGATTATGATAAAGGGTGCTTTGATTATAAAATCGATGAAGAAGAAGGCTATCAATTTTTACGGGTGCCATTTACAGCGGTGAATGGCGAACTAGATGTGCCGGGCGTAATCGTCCGGCTTGAAACGCCATATATTCTTTCGCACGTATATCAAGACGAACTAGATGATCATGTAAATACTCTAGCAGCCGGAACGAGTGGAATGGATCAATTTGCTGAGCCGAAAGATCCAGATGGAGATGTGAAAAGAAAATATATTAATATTGGGAAAGTGCTCATACAAGAACTAGAGCGTTATTTTATTAATGGTGAATAACAATGAGTATGTCGCTTTCAATGAGAACAAAGGAATGGACTGGATTAATCATATATTGTTCGTCGCGCTTTATACCTAGTAAGAGAATGTTTTGCTTTAACAGAGTATAGCTGCAATTTGCGAAAGTTTGTCCGATGCAGGATGGAGAAAGCTCCATCAGTTGTAATTTATTATCAGAGATTTCATCGTAAAGTGAGAATAGTACACCTGAAATGGAAGGGAATAAAAGAGAAGCGGTAAATACATAGCTCGTTAATTTATTTCCTTCTATAATTTCTGATACACCAGCTCTTGTTGCATTTTGTATTTGTTCAGAAGTAAGAAGTTCAGCGATGCAGTGAATGTTTGGGTTGAGACCTTTTGCAGTTAAAATATTTAAAATGGATTGTGTATCTGCTAAGCTTTCATTCTTTTCTTTATCAGCAGTTATTAATATAGTGTGTGCCGTTGTAATATTAGCTTTTAATAAAGTTTGATCGTGATGGGGGCACCCCTTTATAAATTCTAGATGATGAAATGGTTTTGGAAGTAAAGAAAGTGTTTCATCAATTAAAACGATATCAAGATTCGGTTGTAAGATGTGCATTTGTTTTACAACATGTTTTGCCCGTTCGTTCCAGCCGACAATAATCATATGTCCGTTAGAAGTTGCAGCTTCCTCTCCTTTAATCTTCATATATTGTTTACTAATCATTTCAGTGGCGAACAAAACCATATAATAAGAACAAAAACCGGTTCCAAATAAAATAATACCCATACCGATTAGTTTTCCCATTGTTGTATGCGGGGCAAAGTCACCATAACCAACGGTGAAAATGGTAACGATTGACCACCAAACTCCATCAAACCATGTGGTGAAGTGCGATGGCTCTAATCTATGTATAAGAAAGCCAGAAAAAGCAGTAAGTACAACGATAAAACAAACTAAACGAAAAATAATGGAATCACGAAATGTATCTACTAAATTTGGACGGGATTTCAATGTTCTATTCCTCCTTACTTTGCAGGACTACATTCATTGTTACCATTATAGAAAAAAGAAAAACTCTCTAATTTAAAAGAGAGTTTGTTTTACATTACATACTTTCCACTTCAGTTTGTTGAACACTTTCAAGATGCTGGAGGGCGTAGTAAACATCAGCGGTATGTCTTTTTTGATCGATACATAATTTCAAATGTAAATAGTGCGAGCCATTCTCCAATGTTTTGAGCTTCATATTCTTAACTTTTATATCCATTTCTTTTATTTCTTCAATTACAATTGGGATATTGTCCATATTTCGCACAACAAGTTTTACTGCGATATCACGTTGACGAAATGATCTCGGTCCCACAAATTTCATTGTTAATGGTATAAGTTCGACACTAATCATAAGGAAACACATTCCGAAAATCGCTTCGATATAGAAGCCGGCTCCAACAGCAATACCAATACCAGAAGCGCCCCAGATCATGGCAGCAGTCGTTAGCCCTGCAATACTATCATTTCCTCTTCGTAAAATAACACCAGCACCTAAAAAACCAATCCCTGATACAATTTGAGCGGCAAGTCGAAGTGGATCCATATTCATATGATCAGTATGGGGTAAATTGTAAGCCGCTTTAATAGA
>NZ_CP151108.1:602500-4550000 GCF_038096195.1 Bacillus paramobilis
GCGGAAGGGATAAGTGCTGAAAGCATCTAAGCATGAAGCCCCCCTCAAGATGAGATTTCCCATAGCGTAAGCTAGTAAGATCCCTGAAAGATGATCAGGTTGATAGGTTCGAGGTGGAAGCGTGGTGACATGTGGAGCTGACGAATACTAATAGATCGAGGACTTAACCATATAATATGAAGCAAATGTTATCTAGTTTTGAAAGAATATAAAAAACTTGTTGACTTTAAAAGTTAAATAAGTTACAATAATTCTTGTCTTAAATGAATACAGTCTGGTAATGATGGCAGAGAGGTCACACCCGTTCCCATACCGAACACGGAAGTTAAGCTCTCTAGCGCCGATGGTAGTTGGGACCTTGTCCCTGTGAGAGTAGGACGTTGCCAGGCAAATGGAGGATTAGCTCAGCTGGGAGAGCACCTGCCTTACAAGCAGGGGGTCGGCGGTTCGATCCCGTCATCCTCCACCATTTAGCCGACTTAGCTCAATTGGTAGAGCAACTGACTTGTAATCAGTAGGTTGGGGGTTCAAGTCCTCTAGTCGGCACCAGAAAATCATGGCGGTTGTGGCGAAGTGGTTAACGCACCGGATTGTGGCTCCGGCATTCGTGGGTTCGATTCCCATCAGTCGCCCCATTTTTCTTTAAAACATTAATATGCGGGTGTGGCGGAATTGGCAGACGCACTAGACTTAGGATCTAGCGCCTTTGGCGTGGGGGTTCGACTCCCTTCACCCGCACTTTTAATAAAATAACTCATACATGTCTTGCGGAAGTAGTTCAGTGGTAGAATACAACCTTGCCAAGGTTGGGGTCGCGGGTTCGAATCCCGTCTTCCGCTCCAATTTTCAATATGACATGCCGGGGTGGCGGAACAGGCAGACGCACAGGACTTAAAATCCTGCGGTGGGTGACCACCGTGCGGGTTCGACCCCCGCCCTCGGCACCATATGCGCCCGTAGCTCAATTGGATAGAGCGTTTGACTACGGATCAAGAGGTTAGGGGTTCGACTCCTCTCGGGCGCGCTTTTATTAACGGGAAGTGGCTCAGCTTGGTAGAGCACCTGGTTTGGGACCAGGGGGTCGCAGGTTCAAATCCTGTCTTCCCGATTTTCCAAAAACATGGGGCCTTAGCTCAGCTGGGAGAGCGCCTGCCTTGCACGCAGGAGGTCAGCGGTTCGATCCCGCTAGGCTCCACTTTTTAATATCATTTATGGCGGTGTAGCTCAGCTGGCTAGAGCGTACGGTTCATACCCGTGAGGTCGGGGGTTCGATCCCCTCCGCCGCTACCATAAAGGACCTTTAGCTCAGCTGGTTAGAGCAGACGGCTCATAACCGTCCGGTCGTAGGTTCGAGTCCTACAAGGTCCACCATTAGACGTTTCTATCTCGGAGGTATACCCAAGTTCGGCTGAAGGGATCGGTCTTGAAAACCGACAGGCGGCGAGAGTCGCGCGGGGGTTCGAATCCCTCTACCTCCTCCATTTTTTCTAAAGTAAATATTTTATCATCGCGGGGTGGAGCAGCACGGTAGCTCGTCGGGCTCATAACCCGAAGGTCGCAGGTTCAAATCCTGTCCCCGCAACCAAATGGTCCCGTGGTGTAGTGGTTAACATGCCTGCCTGTCACGCAGGAGATCGCCGGTTCGACCCCGGTCGGGACCGCCATTTTTTACATAAAGGCTCGGTAGCTCAGTCGGTAGAGCAGAGGACTGAAAATCCTCGTGTCGGCGGTTCGATTCCGTCCCGAGCCACCATTTTGAAATCGCAAGCCGACTTAGCTCAATTGGTAGAGCAACTGACTTGTAATCAGTAGGTTGGGGGTTCAAGTCCTCTAGTCGGCACCACTTTCAAAATGAGCCATTAGCTCAGTTGGTAGAGCATCTGACTTTTAATCAGAGGGTCGAAGGTTCGAATCCTTCATGGCTCACCATTTATAATTTAATGCGGGTGTAGTTTAGTGGTAAAACAAGAGCCTTCCAAGCTCTGGTCGAGAGTTCGATTCTCTTCACCCGCTTTTCAATTATGGGCCTATAGCTCAGCTGGTTAGAGCGCACGCCTGATAAGCGTGAGGTCGATGGTTCGAGTCCATTTAGGCCCACCATAATTGTTCCGCAGTAGCTCAGTGGTAGAGCTATCGGCTGTTAACCGATCGGTCGTAGGTTCGAGTCCTACCTGCGGAGCCATATTACAGAGAAGTACCCAAGTGGCTCAAGGGGCTCCCCTGCTAAGGGAGTAGATCGCGAACGCGGTGCGAGGGTTCGAATCCCTTCTTCTCTGCCAGAACTGGCCCGTTGGTCAAGTGGTTAAGACACCGCCCTTTCACGGCGGTAACACGGGTTCGAATCCCGTACGGGTCATACTAAAAGAGATAGCATAATCTGCTATCTCTTTTTTGTTGTGTAAAAGTAGACTTTGGATAGTCTGCTTTTTTTTATGGATTTCTTGTGGCTTTAGTGCTTGATAGTAATCATTGTAATAAGTTGTAGGAGATTTATATATATACACTTATTTTTGCAACCTTTTTATTCTCTCATTCGACTATATTAGTAAAGGGAGGAAGAAATAAAAATGGACATAGCGTATCTAGTAAAACAAGCAACAAGAGGAAATGATCAAGCATTTGAACAACTTATTACTTTTGTTCGCCCAAAACTATATCGAACAGCCTATTCTTATGTAAGAAATGAACAAGATGCACTGGATATATACCAAGAAACAATTTATGAAGCATATCTTTCATTGAGAAAGTTAAAAAAGCCGGAGAAATTTCAAAGTTGGATTACTAAAATTCTTGTTTTTAAATCCATTGATTTTGTAAGAAAATCCTCTAGACAATTTGTTGCGAATGATGAAATGTTTTCTAATTTATGTACAGAAGAGAGCATGAATAAATTAGAGCAATCGTTGGATTTAATCGAGGCATTTAATTTCTTAGATCCTACTTACAAAACTATTATTGTATTAAGGTATTATCACGATTTATCTATTAAGGAAATTGCTGAGATTCTTAATTCTCCAGAAGGAACCGTAAAATCTCAATTACATCGAGCAAAGCAAGCCTTACGCCCCATTTTAAAGGAGGGATATAGTTATGAATAAAGAAGAATTTAATCACCATATCAATGATATTCCTATACCAGAAGACCGGTTAATTCAAAGAGAAAAAACAGCCATGCTTCAAGCTAAGCAAAATCAATACCGTAGAAAAAAAACAATCAAGTATTCTAGTCTTGTTGCTTGTGGAATATGTGTTTCTCTCTTAGGTTCTGGATTCATTTCTCCTACTATGGCAAAGACATTATCGAGTGTTCCAGTTATAGGCTCCATTTATGCACAATTTAATGATATTGCTTCTGATAAAATTGAAAAGGATGAGCTTGCTACATCAATTGAGAGACAAGATAACCATAGTGGCTTAACGATGAATGTGAAAGAAGCTGTTTATGATGGTGGACGTTTAGTGGTCACGGTGGAATACAAAGGAGAAAACCCTATTTCCAAAAGTAATGAAGAGAAAGCTGGATTTAGTTATGTAACCATTAATGGGAAAGAAGTTAGAGCTGCAATAGGTTCTACTGCACAGAAGTCAAAAGGACAAAACACTATTATTGAGCAGCATGAATTTACTCTGGCTAATTACGGTGAATTTGGTGATAAAATTGATGTTTCCGTCCATGGGAAAGATTTATTTGGACAAACAGGAACATGGAACGTAGCATTTCCTCTTACAAAAGTTAAAGGTGAGATTCGTAAATTTACTCCTAATATAAAAACATTAACGAAAGATAATCTGTATGCATTAACAGTAGATCAAGTAATCTTTTCTTCACTTTCAACGAGGATTGATTTGACCTTTGATTATCCAAAAGAAATGGAAGCTAATGATAGCTGGCCAGCACTTGATTATACTGTCACTGATGATAAAGGAAAAATCTACGAAGGAGTCAGCTTGCAAGTTGGTAGCACGGGATTATACGGACACCATGTTGTTTTAGCTCTTCCACCGATGGATAATCCTCCAAAATCGTTAACAATTGAGCCCGCGTATCTTAGTGGTCTAAATGATACATTAAAAAATGGAGGTGCTGAAGATTTGAAAACGACTGTGTTGCTACAATAATTGAAGAGCTTGGCTAGGTTTCCATGTCTATTGAATGTTAATAAGTGATGGTATGTTAATTTGACGTGTATGGAAAAAACATCGATATCCAGTTAAGATAAATTTGTATCCATATAATCAAAAGACGCTATTCTTTTTGTAGAAATATGCAGAAAGGATGGCGTTTTTTATGCTATTATCATTGTCGAGTTTTGTTGGTAAGTCTATATAGTGCAAAAATCGCTGGAATAATTTCCTTTACCGACAAAATACCTTTCACAATCTAAAGAAAACGCCTCCATTGAGATTGATTTCATACTTGATTTAATAACTTTACACTCTATGTGAAAAAGTTCACAAATAGGTCATAATTTGTGAAGTAATTCACAATAATACGTGCTACAATATGAATGTAAAGAAGTTAAACAACATTAAATTAGTATTTTAATTAATTACTTAAACAATCATAAAAAAATAGATGTGAACAATAGAGAGGGGAAATTAACATGAAAAAAGGTATCAATCGTGTAGTATTAGTAGGAACAGGAGCTGTAGGTTGTAGTTACGCTTACTCAATGATCAACCAAGGTGTAGCTGAAGAATTCGTACTTGTAGATGTTAATGAAGCAAAAGCAGAAGGAGAAGCAATGGACTTAAGCCATGCGGTACCATTCTCTCCATCACCAACAAAAGTTTGGAGCGGTAGCTATGCAGATTGTAAAGATGCAGATTTAGTAGTTATCACTGCTGGATTACCACAAAAGCCAGGTGAAACTCGTTTAGATTTAGTTGAGAAAAACACAAAAATCTTTAAACAAATCGTTCGCGGTATTATGGATAGCGGATTCGATGGAATCTTCTTAATCGCAACTAACCCAGTTGATATTTTAACTTACGTAACTTGGAAAGAATCTGGTCTACCAAAAGAGCGCGTAATCGGTTCTGGTACTACTTTAGACTCTGCTCGTTTCCGTTACATGTTAGGTGACTACTTAGATGTAGATCCACGTAACGTTCATGCTTACATCGTTGGTGAACACGGTGACACTGAACTTCCAGTATGGAGCCACGCTACTATCGGTGTACAAAAACTAGAAACAATCTTAGCTAACAACGAACAGTACAAACAAGAAGACTTAGATAAAATCTTCGAAAACGTACGTGATGCAGCTTACCATATCATCGAGCGTAAAGGTGCAACTTACTACGGAATCGGTATGTCACTACTTCGTGTAACTAAAGCAATCTTAAGCAACGAGAACAGCGTATTAACTGTATCTGCATACCTTGAAGGACAATATGGTGAGCAAGATGCTTTCGTAGGTGTTCCAGCTGTTATTAACCGCGAAGGTGTACGTGAAATCGTAGAACTTGAGCTAAATGAAGATGAAAAAGCGAAATTCGCTCATTCTGTAAAAGTATTAAAAGAAACAATGGCACCAGTACTATAATAATTGCTAAATAATTAAGAGGCGGGAAACTGCTTCCTACCTCTTAATTTTTATATAATTTAAAGGATTTACCGAAAGGTTACTTTCGTCGTGGAACTGAGAAGCTACCACTTCAAGCTTTGCTAAGTGGCGAGTAGTTCACTATAAATTCCTTTTCCGGTTTCCCTTGTATATCCCCAATATACCCCTTTTGCTGGATAAGGGTCATTTATAGAAAAGAGCACTCTACTTTACGTAGAGTGCTCTTTATTATTATTTTTTAGGAGTTAATCCTAATTTCTTTAAAATATCTGCAAGTGTACCGCTTTTTGATTTTTCAACAGGCGTTTGTGATTTAGATGCATCTGGCCCTTTTTTCAAGAAGTTCTTTTCAACGAAACGAATATCTTTTTCGTCGATAATACCATCTTTGTTAAGGTCGCCGTCTTTCACAGATAGTCCTTTTTTACCAAAGTTGCTGGCGATAATTTCTGCATCTTTCACATCGATTACTTTATCTCCATTTACATCACCTGCAAGGTTTTCATCAAAGCGTGCATAATAATATTGGCCAAGTAGCTTACCGTCTTTTTCAGTACCTAATTTCGTTGTTAGTCGGCTTGTTAAATGTCCTGGAACTTCTACGTACAAGTTGTAGTCGCGTTTATTAACAGGAAGTCCATTCAGTTTGAAGTAACCGTATTTATCAAGTGAGCCTTCAAACTTATGACGATAAGAATCTGTTGCATATACTTTTACGCCAAGCTTTGTATAATCGAATTTCTCATCTAAATAGCCACGTTCATTTAAGAATGCACCAGGTTTAATATTACCTTCTACTAGTGAGTTTAAAGACATCACTGAGAATATTTGATCTTGAAGGACACGCATTCTGTTTGGCTCTGATTGACCTTGTTTCCAGTAAGCAAACACTGCTAAATCTAATTGAGCATTTGCTTCATAAAATTCATCATTTTCTACTTTGAAAGTTACATCAATGAACGGGAAATCACCATCTAACCCAGCAAAGTTTTTGTCATCGATAGCTCCGCCTACTGTAACAGAACCTTCTTCTAATTTCGGTTCATTCACTTTTGCCGTTACACCTTTTTCAGAAAGGAGCTTTTCAAAAGCTGGATTTAATTTCGCATTTGCAAATTTGAAGTTTTTCTCTAGGAATTTTACGTTAAATTCTCCAGATACAAATTGTTTCACATGTTTCGCGTTTAGCGTCACAGTGAATTCATCATCTTTATATAATTCCTTTTTATCGTAACTAGCTTTTGCATATTGAGCGCCTTGCGGGATAAACCAATAGTTATTTACACCGCTTGGGTAGTCAGGACCTGCAGTTGCATAATCGAAAATATATACGCCTGTATTCATTGGGCCTTCCACCTTAAAGGATTCAGGAGTAATGCCAACTTTAAAGTCACCATTTGCATTAATAGGCAAAAACTTATGCAAGTATGGAGAATAATCATAGTACATAACACCGTTCGCTTCTTGCGTAATGTTAAATCCTTTTCCTTTTAAGTAGTCAACGTTAGAATCATATACATTTCCTTTAATCCATAGTGCTTTTTTACCGTCTTCTACTGTATAGTTTTCTTCATTTAATTCATAAATACCAGGCTGTAAGCCAGTTAATTTCACTTCTGGCGGTGTATTATCAATTACGACATAATCACCTTTCACACGTGCTTTCCCGGCTTTATCATAGCCAACAAATTCAATTGTGTAATCTCCTTCTGGTAAGTCGATTTTCTCATCACCAATTGGTTTTGCAGGATCATTTGTAAAAGGATATACTCTGCCGTTAAAGAATGAATCTAAGTAGTAATATACATCCGTTTTTAGTCCACTCGTGTTTAACGTTCCGATGAAGCCGAGAGCCTTATTTGTTTTCGAATCTTTCACGATAAGATCTAACGTCTCCAGTTCGCTGTTTAATTGGAATGCCCCGTGCAAATACGATTCACGGTATGGATTGAATTTAGATGTATCAGTTGAGATTGTTTTTCTTGATAATAGTGCATTTTCAATACCAGGTTCTGATACGCGAATAGAGAACGGAATTTGATACGTTTCTTCTTTATTTTTCGTGTTTGTAATATGGATGTATCCTTCATATCGGCCTTGCTTTGCACCAGCTGGAATATTAATTTTTGCTTCAATTTCATCTGATTTGCCAGCATCAATTGTAATTGTTTCAGCAGTAGAAACTTTTACACCGTTTGCGGTAGCATCGTTAATAGCAGAAGATGCTGGTGTATAAGAAATTTCTGTTTTAAATTCTTTCTTCTCTTGTTTATTGCGGTTTTCAACTTTAATTTTTCGTTTTTGTTCAAGAGATTCCCCGTCTTTTTGATAGTACTTACCGAATGCAATGGATCCAGTTTCTTCGGGTACTTCAATCACTTCATCATTGACAACAGTTTTTGTCGTATCTAACACTTTAAAACTTGTTTCCGTGTGAACAGAGTTATAAGCATCTACTCGTCCAGCTCCCACTTCATATACGGAATACTTTTCTTTTAAATCGTCAGCCGTGTTCATAAGAGATGTTTTTACATCAAATGGAGAGTATTCTGGATGCTCTTGCAAAATAAGAGCAGCAACGCCAGCGATATGAGGAGATGCCATGGATGTTCCTTGCATACGTTCATAGGAAACATCGTAGTTTTCGCCCTCTTGCGGGTCGTTAATATACTCAGGTACTGTTGAAAGTACAGCAACACCAGGCGCTGTAATATCAGGTTTAATATCATCATTTGATGTAACCGGGCCGCGTGAGCTAAAGCCTGCAAGATGATCGCCTTCTGTTTGAATGTAATTGATTTCATCGAAAGTTAAGGATGTTTTGCCTTGTTCAATTTGAGCTTTTAGTTTTTCGCCATCTTCTTTCGTTAGGCGGAATGCAGGAATGTATTTTGTGCTTTCGCCAATGTAGTAAGAAATTTCTCCATCCACATTGTTATAAATAATAACTGCCTTTGCACCAGCTTGTTTCGCATTTGCGATCTTTTCATCAAATGAGATTGTACCGCGTACAACGAGAGCGATTTTTCCTTTTACATCCTTTTTACTAAACTCATCAGGAGTACCGATTCCGACAGATTCAATAGGTAGAGATTGTCCTTTGAAATCTTCTATTTTATCAGTGAAGTTTTTGCCGAATAAAATTAGGTTAGGGAATTGTAATTGTCCAGCATGACCTGATAGTTTTGGTAAGGAAATAGAGCTATCACTTGCTCCAACTGTAATAGCAAATGGAGAAGCACCTGGTGATCCGAGTGTCGCTGGATTTGGACCAGAGTTCCCAGCAGCAACGACTGTAACAACGCCCGAAAGCATCGCGTTATTGACAGCGATAGACGTTGGATCAAGCGGATTGTTGCTATCGTCACCTAACGATAAGTTAATGACGTTCATACCGTCAGAAATAGATTTATCGATTGCAGCGATAATACCAGAACTATCTCCGCTTCCATAAGGACCGAGTACACGATAATTATACAGTTCAATGTCAGGTGCAACACCTTTTACTGCGGAATCTGATTTGTTTTTCTTTTGAGCAGAAACGATACCTGCTACGTGAGTACCATGCGCAGTGTAGAAGGAAGAACCACGATCATCAAATTCAGGAGCACCAGATTGTTGCCACTCTGTATAAGTTGTTTCCATCGGATCTGCATCGTTATTAATAAAGTCCCAACCTTTTACGGAGTTTGGGTCTACCTTACTAGAATCTTCACCCGCTTTTGCGCGATAGCCTTTATACACGTCTTTTAAGTCAGGATGATTGTAATCAATACCTGTATCTAATACACCAACTTTAATTCCTTTTCCAGTAATGCCCTCGCTATGTAACTTATCTACTCCAATTTGCGGAATGCTATCTGTTAGTTTTTGAGGTGCTTTCTGCTCTGCTTGTTTTGGTAAATTTAATTTCACTTCGTAATCTTTCCAAATACGTTTTACAACGCCAATTCGTAACAATTCTTCCACTGTATTTGCAGGTAATGTCAGAGCAACACCATTTATCGCATGTTTATAAGAACGTTTAATTTGTACAGACTGGAAATTCCCTGATTTTACTGATGTGCTAAATTGATAAAGACGTTTGAGTCCTTTTTGGAATTCCTCGTGTTCTTGATCAATACGTGCTTTTATATTTTCAGGAGCAGCTTGTAATCCTTTTTCTTTTTGTTTTAATTCATTAATCTTTACTGGAGCCGTTTGAAATTCTACAATGATATTTACTGGTTCAGAACTACTCGTATTAATATCTGGCGAAATAGTAAAACCAGGATTGGCATCTAACGTTTGTAATGCCTGACGTTGTTCTTTAGAAAGTTTTGATAGTAAAGACTGGGTGCTTGAAGAGTCAATTTGGTTAATAGAATTTTCAGCAAGTACATTGAACGGAAGGGCAGTTGAAAACAGAACGCCAGCCGTTACAATTCCGGTAACAAAACGATTTTTCTTTTTCATATATAGGCCTCCGATAATTTATATTTTAAAATTTATTTCTCCACGCCTGGTGTTTGCTCTGCATGGAATGTCCAGTTTAGCTGTAAGGAATCACCCTGGAATTTATTTTGATCTTGGTCGTTGTCTTCAAAGGAGAAGAGCACGTGTAAATAATCTGTTTCACCAGATTTAATACCGTCTATTAAGTTATGACGTTCTATAGATGTAGATACATCTTCAGGTTTCATAGTTTTTAATTCTGATAGTTTTGTTTCCCACAAAATTTCATGATCATCGTTTGGATTAGATGGCTTTCCATCATTCACTAAAAATTTGACGATGATGTGATCGCCTAAATCTTCACCATCATTATTTTGCTTTGTATCTGTAACTTCATAGGATGTTTCAAGTGCTACTTTTGCAATATCCAATGTCCCTTTATTTTCAAGCTTGAAGTTTCTTTCGATCAAATCACCTGGTTTTAAATCTTTCACATTAACAATTACACTTGGGTTAATAGAAAGATCTAGTGTACCAGCTTGAAATGAGTTACTAGATGTTTCAGAATCACTGAAATAGGCGAATACACCGCCGAATGTAAGGGATAAGCCAAGTGAAGCTGTGACAACTCCCATCCCAACCTTTTGTTTTAATGACATAAGAAAGCCCCCTAATTTAATTTTTATCAAACCTTCGCCTGGAGCATGGCTAGAGTAAACATAGTGTTTCAGTATGAATTATATTTGCGAAGGTTCAATGTTCTTTATTGAGAACAAGTATATGCTTGTGAATTTTTCATTTCAATAAAATTGTGACAAAAAATGTTGAGAAACATTTTTTTATGACAGATTATTTTGTTGCGATTTTAAGTGATAAATAGCGGGAAAAATAGGGTCAATCTAATAAAATAAAGGTTGAGAAATAAATAATAGGATGAAAGACTAGTAGGAAATGAAGCGTTTGCAATGAATATTCGTCAAAATTCGATATTTTACACAGCAAATTTGAATATTTTGAGTGAAAATAAAGAAAAAAACGAATATTTTTTAAAAAATAACAAGGAAATTTCAGTTTTTCGCAGAAATGATAAAGAGTAAAAAATTTCTGTCATCTTAGTGAGGTGAACATATTGGATGTAATAAATTGTGAAGAAGTGAAACGAGATGAGTTTCATACAGAAAAGTACTATGACAGTTATAACATCTTTGGGGCACATATTGTGACGGAAGATGGGATGCGAGGTGTACGATTCACAGTATGGGCTCCTCATGCGAAAGCAATGAGTGTTGTTGGAGATTTTAATGAATGGGATTATGAGCAACATAAGATGCTACAAGTGACAGAAGAGGGGATTTGGTCTTTGTTTGTACCGCATATTGAAGAGGATGAGATATATAAGTATGCGATTGAAACGATGGACGGTAACGTGATTTTAAAAGCAGATCCTTACGCAGTATATGCAGAAGTAAGACCAAATACGGCATCTGTAGTTTTTGATATAGAGGGATATGAATGGAATGATAAAAACTGGATTCGTAAGAGAAAGAAAAAATCGATTTATAAAGAAGCGATGACAGTTTATGAATTACATTTCGGTTCTTGGAAAAAGAAAGAAGATGGCGCTCTGTATTCTTACAGAGAAATGGCCGAGGAGCTCATTCCGTATGTGGTGGAACATCAATTTACACATATTGAAATTATGCCGCTTGTTGAGCATCCATATGATCGTTCTTGGGGATATCAAGGAACGGGATATTATGCAGCGACAAGTAGATTCGGCACGCCACATGATTTGATGTATTTTGTCGATGAATGTCATAAATATGGAATCGGTGTCATTTTGGATTGGGTGCCGGGGCATTTTTGTAAAGATGCTCACGGTTTATATTTGTTTGATGGGACACCGACTTATGAATATAAAGATATGGATGTACAAGAAAACCTGGTATGGGGAACTGTTAATTTTGATTTAGGGAAGAGGGAAGTACGTAATTTCTTAATTTCAAATGCGTTATTTTGGATGAAGTATTTCCACATTGATGGTTTCAGGGTGGATGCAGTTGCGAATATGCTGTACTGGAATAAAGAAGGACAGGAACAAAGTAATGAGCACGCTGTTTCATTTTTACGAGAGTTAAATGAAGCGGTATTTGCAGAAGATGAAGATTTTCTTATGACAGCAGAAGATTCAACGGCTTGGCCACTTGTAACAGCTCCAACGTATGAAGGTGGGCTTGGATTCAATTACAAATGGAATATGGGCTGGATGAATGATGTGCTGAAATATATGGAGTGCGCGCCTGAGTACAGGAAGCATATTCATGAGAAAATAACGTTCTCATTACTATATGCTTACTCTGAAAATTTCATATTACCGCTTTCTCATGATGAAGTCGTTCATGGGAAAAAGTCGTTATTAAATAAAATGCCAGGGGATTACTGGGATAAGTTTGCTCAACTTCGTTTATTATATGGATATTTCTTTACTCACCCAGGTAAGAAATTACTCTTTATGGGTGGAGAATTCGGGCAGTTTGATGAGTGGAAAGATCTTGAAGATTTAGATTGGAATTTACATGACTTTGAAATGCATCGTTATATGCATGATTACTTTAAAGAGCTCATAGCATTGTATAAGCGCTCCAAACCACTTTGGCAGCTTGATCATTCGCCTGAAGGATTTCAGTGGATAGATGCTAATAATCATGAGCAAAGTATTTTCTCGTTTATCCGCCAAGGGGATAAACAAGAAGATGCGTTAGTTGTCGTATGTAATTTTACGAAAGCTACATATGAAAACTACAAAGTAGGTTTGCCAGATTTCGAGTATTATAACGAGATTTTAAACAGTGACGCTGAGCAATATGGCGGATCGGGGCAAGTGAATAAGAAACGTCTCAAGACGATTCAAGAACCGTATCATAATCAAGCGGCACATGTAGAAATTACAATTCCACCATTTGGCGTATCCATATTACGACCAGTGAAGACGAGAAAGGGGAGCAAAAAACAAGATGGCTCAAAAACAAAAATGCGTAGCAATGTTACTAGCAGGGGGAAAAGGTAGTCGATTAAGTGCATTAACAAAAAATTTAGCCAAGCCAGCTGTTCCATTTGGTGGTAAATATCGCATTATTGATTTTACGCTAAGCAACTGTGCGAATTCTGGTATTGAAACAGTGGGGATTTTGACGCAATATCAACCACTTGAACTTCATAATTATATCGGAATCGGCAATGCTTGGGATTTAGACCGAGTAAGCGGTGGAGTCACAGTGTTACCTCCTTATGCAGAATCTTCAGGGGTGAAGTGGTACACAGGTACGGCAAGTGCCATTTATCAAAACTTAAACTATTTAAGTCAGTACGAACCAGAATATGTTCTGATTTTATCAGGCGACCATATTTATAAAATGGATTACAGTAAAATGCTAGATTACCATATTGAGAAAGAAGCGGACGTTTCGATTTCTGTTATTGAAGTGCCTTGGGATGAAGCGAGTCGTTTCGGTATTATGAATACGAACGAAGAGATGGAGATTGTTGAATTTGAAGAGAAACCGCAATTTCCAAGAAGTAATCTTGCATCAATGGGAATTTACATTTTTAACTGGGCAATTTTGAAAGAGTATTTAGAGATGGATGCAAGAAATCCTGAATCTAGTAATGATTTCGGAAAAGATGTACTTCCGCTTTTATTAGATGAAGGGAAAAAGCTGATGGCGTATCCGTTTGAAGGATATTGGAAAGATGTTGGAACGGTGAAGAGCTTATGGGAAGCGAATATGGATTTACTTCGCGATGAAACATCACTGAATTTAAACGATCGTAATTGGCGTATTTATTCTGTGAATCCAAATGAGCCACCTCAATATATTGCAGAAAAGGCAAAAGTAGAAGAATCACTTATTAACGAAGGATGCGTCATTGAAGGGGACGTGAAGCATTCTGTGTTATTCCAAGGGGTGACGGTGGAAGAAGGTAGTATGGTTATTGATTCTGTCGTTATGCCAGGAGCGAAGATTGGTAAAAATGTTGTAATTGAAAGAGCGATCGTTGGATCAGAAATGGTTATTGAAGATGGAACCATTATTCGTCCAGAAAAAAATGTTGACGATGTAGTACTCATTGCTGAAGGGAAATAGAAAAGGGGGATGAAATGAATGGGAGAAAAAATGTTAGGAATTATTAATGCAACGGGAAGTTTTCCTTCCTTAAAGAAAGTAACAGGGCATCGTTCATTAGCGGCGTTACCGTTTGGGGGCCGTTACCGACTCATTGATTTCATGCTTTCAAATATGGTGAATTCTAATATTCATAGTGTAGCGGTTTTTACAAGTCATAAAAACCGTTCACTAATGGACCATGTTGGTTCAGGAAAACAGTGGGATTTAGATAGAAAAAGAGACGGACTGTTTTTATTCCCGCCAAATTGCCAATGTGATCAAGATGAATTTGGTTCTTTTGCACATTTTAGAAGACATATTGATTATTTTTTAAGAGCTAGAGAAGAATACGTTGTTATTACGAATAGCCATCTCGTAACGGCGTTAAATTTTCAAGCGGTGTTAGAGCGACATATACATACGGCAGCTGATATTACTGAAGTTTGCCATGAAGGGGTTTCGCTTCAAACATACGTGTTAAAGAAACAATTATTGTTAGATTTATTTGAGACATATAAAGATGTGGAGCAATATAGTTTATTTGATGTAGTGAGAGAAAAGCGCGGAAAATCACTGCATATTGCTACGTATGAGCATACAGGATATGTAGCTATTATTGATTCGATTGAAAGTTACTATAAACATAGCTTAGAAATTTTGCAGCCTGCTATTTGGAAGCAATTATTTAAGAAAGAAGCACCGATCTTTACGAAAGTAAAAGATGAACCACCAACTCGTTACCTGAAGGGTGCAGCCGTGAAGAATACAATGATTGCAAACGGCAGTATTATCGAAGGTGAAGTAGAAAATAGTGTTATCTCCCGTTCTGTTAAAATAGGCAAAGGTTCAATTGTTCGTAATAGCATTATTATGCAAAAGAGTAAAATTGGAGATAACTGTATAATAGACGGTGTTATTATTGATAAAGACGTGAAAATTGGTGACGGTGTTGTACTAAAAGGAAACGCCGATGAGCCATATGTTATAGAAAAAGGAAGCATTCAAAATAGTACGATTAATAGTTATTCTTAAAAAAATCAGTGGGGGTTTTTCCTCCACTGATTAAAGCATTCATTCAAATGAAAACTCGAAGGGAGGAAGCTGCAAGGGAAGTCGTATAAGCTTTTCGTGCAGTGGGACAACAAGTGAATATTTTATTTGCAGTATCAGAATGTGTACCATTTGTTAAATCGGGAGGATTAGCTGATGTAGCAGGTGCGCTCCCAAAAGAGCTGAAAAAATTAGGTGTGGACGTTCGCATTATACTCCCAAATTATAGTCTTATTCCGCAAAAATTAAGGGATGGATGTACGTTACATAAAGTAATTAACGTCCCGCTTGGGTGGAGAAATCAATATTGTGGAATTTTAAAAGGTGAGCAAGACGGGATTACGTATTACTTAATAGATAATGAATATTATTTTAAGAGGGATTCTCTATATGGTCATTATGATGACGGAGAGCGTTTTTCTTATTTTTCGAAAGCAGTTTTAGAGTGTATTCCGCATCTTGATTTCGAAGTGGATGTTCTCCATAGCCACGATTGGCATACAGCTATGGTGAATTTCTTACTGCGTGAAAAGTATCAAGATAATCCTTTATATGAGCATATTAAAACGGTGTATACGATTCATAACTTGCAGTTCCAAGGTGTATTTCCTCCCGAAGTGATGTACGACTTGTTAGAACTTGGCGACGAATATTTTCATAGTGAGCAGCTAGAGTTTTATGGAAATGTGAACTTTATGAAGGGTGGAATTATCGCTTCTGATCAAATTACAGCGGTTAGCCCGACATACAAAGAGGAAATTCAATATGAGTTTTTCGGTGAGAAGTTAGATGGGTTGTTACGAAAAAATAATGGTAAGCTTAGCGGCATCGTAAATGGAATTGATACGAGCGTATATAATCCAGAAACGGATTCGTATATTACTGCTCAGTATGATGCAGAGTCATTAGAGGAAAAGAATGAAAATAAACGCGCCTTGCAGCGTTATTTTGGTTTGCCAGAAAAAGAAGATACACCAATTATTTCAATGGTAACGAGATTAACGAAGCAAAAAGGTCTTGATCTAGTACGTACTGTATTCCGCGAAATAATGGAGGAAGATGTACAATGTATTATTTTAGGATCAGGTGATTCGGAATATGAGCAATTCTTTGAGTGGATGGCATACGAGTATCCTGAAAAGGTAAAAGTGTATATCGGATTTAATGAAGAATTGGCTCACCAAGTATACGCGGGAAGTGATTTGTTCTTAATGCCCTCATTATTTGAACCGTGTGGACTTGGACAACTTATAGCATTAGCGTACGGTACGATTCCGATTGTAAGAGAAACGGGCGGATTAAATGATACGGTACAATCTTATGACGAAGAAACTGGAGAAGGAAATGGTTTCAGTTTCACGAACTTTAATGCACATGACATGTTGCACACGGTTCTTCGTGCAATTGAATTTTATCATGATAAACCGGTATGGGAGCAACTTGTAAAACAAGCGATGACTGAAGATTATAGCTGGGAGAAATCAGCTCTTGCTTATAAGAAATTGTATAAAAGTCTCATGGAATAACATGTAGGTGGTGAAGAAATGTTTACTCATGTTGAAAGTTTCAAATCAGCTTTTCTAGAAAAGTTAGAGACGATGTATGGTAAAAGTTTCAAAGACTCTACAACTCGTGATCAATACAATACGCTTGGATACATGGTACGTGAATATATGAATAGTCAATGGATTGCAACGAACGAAAGCTATCGATCTGGAGAGCGAAAGCAAATGTATTACTTATCCATTGAGTTTTTACTTGGACGTTTGCTTGGAAGTAACATATTAAATTTAGGCATCAGGGATGTATGTGAGCAAGGACTTTCTGAGCTAGGGATTTCGTTGCAAGAATTAGAAGAGGTGGAAGCAGATGCAGGTCTTGGAAATGGTGGACTTGGCCGATTAGCAGCCTGTTTTCTTGATTCACTTGCATCGTTAAACTTACCAGGTCATGGCTGTGGCATTCGTTACAAACACGGCTTATTTGATCAAAAAATTGTTGATGGTTATCAAGTTGAATTTCCAGAACAGTGGCTTCTTCATGAAAACGTATGGGAAGTAAGAAGGCATGATCAAGCTGTAGAAGTAAGTTATTTCGGCAATGTTGAACCGCTATACATTGATGGGCGTTTAGAGTTCAGGCATACGAATGCAGAAGTGATTATGGCAGTACCATATGACGTTCCAGTAGTAGGTTATGAGACGAGTACTGTAAACACACTCAGACTTTGGAATGCCGAACCAGTTCCTTTCCCGCAAAATTGCAAAGATATTTTGAAATATAAGCGTGAAACAGAGGCGGTATCGGAGTTTTTATATCCAGATGATACGCATGATGAGGGAAAAATACTTCGTTTGAAACAACAGTATTTCCTCGTATCAGCAAGTCTGCAAAATATCGTTCGTCTGCATAGAGAAAGATATGGTGACCTTCGTCAATTGCATGAAAAAATTGCGATTCACATTAATGATACACATCCAGTTTTGGCGATTCCAGAACTGATGCGTATTTTATTAGATGAAGAAAAACTAGCATGGGAAGAAGCTTGGAACATAACGACGCAAACGATTTCTTATACGAATCATACGACGTTATCAGAAGCACTTGAGAAGTGGCCAATTCACATTTTTAAACCGTTATTACCGAGAATTTATATGATTATTGAAGAGATTAATGAACGTTTCTGTCATGAGCTTTGGGAACGTTATCCATATGAATGGCATCGTATTGAAGAGATGGCAATTATTGCGCATGATCTTGTGAAAATGGCTCATTTAGCAATTGTCGGTAGCCATAGCGTTAATGGTGTAGCGAAAATTCATACGGAAATTTTAAAGCAACGTGAAATGCGATTGTTTTATGAGTTTTATCCAGATAAGTTTAATAATAAAACGAATGGAATCGCTCATAGACGCTGGTTAATGAAGGCGAATCCGCAGCTGACGAACCTTATTTCAGAGGCGATTGGAACAGAGTGGAAGAAAGAACCGATTAAGCTTCAAGCGCTGCAATTAGTTCAACACGATGCGAGTTTCCAAGAGAAATTTGCAGAGGTAAAACAAGAGCGTAAAGAGATTTTAGCGGAGCGTATTTATAATAAAATGGGGATTACAATTGACCCTAATTCTATTTTTGATGTGCAAGTAAAAAGACTGCATGCTTACAAACGACAATTATTAAACGTTCTTCATATTTTATATTTGTATAACCGTTTGAAAGAGGATGCTAGTTTTACATTTTATCCGCGCACTTTTATTTTTGGAGCGAAAGCATCACCTGGCTATTACTATGCAAAAAAAATTATTAAACTAATTAATGAACTCGCAAGGAAAGTGAATAATGATCCGTACGTAAGCCAATATATGAAAGTTATCTTTCTAGAAAACTATCGAGTGTCTTTAGCAGAAGATATATTCCCAGCTGCGGATGTTAGTGAGCAAATTTCAACTGCGAGTAAAGAAGCATCAGGAACAGGTAATATGAAATTTATGATGAATGGTGCGATCACACTCGGAACGTTAGACGGTGCTAATGTTGAAATAAAAGACAGAGTCGGTGATGATAACTGTTTCATTTTCGGTTTAACGGCGGAGGAGGTTCTTCATTACTATCAAAATGGTGGATATCGTGCAAGTGATTATTATCACCACAATATGCATATTAAAAAAGTAGTAGATCAGTTAACGAATGGTTTCTTTGCACATTCGGGAGCTGAATTTGAAGCAATTTATGATTCTCTCGTTATTCAAAATGATGAATACTTCGTTCTGCGAGATTTTGGTCCATATGCGGAAAGGCAAGAAGCTGTTGGTAGAGCTTATGAGAACCGAACGAAGTGGCTAGAAATGTCGATTTTAAATATTGCACAATCTGGTCATTTTGCGAGCGATCGAACGATTTTGCAGTATAGTAATGAGATTTGGGGTATTGGTAATGCGGTTACACAGTATTAAGTGAAGGTCCCTTTTAAAAGAGGAATATAATCGCTTAAAAAACCGAGCTTAATCTCATTAAGCTCGGTTTTCTTTTTTTGCTTAAGAAAGAAATGGGATAGCGGTATAGATTATACCCTTTCCGCCGTATTCTCCTGTCGCAAAGTATGAAAATGTAAAGAAACCTGTAAACGTAAAAATTACAATGAGAAAAAGTGCAAAGATAAATTTTAGCATGTAAGGTCCCCTCATCCAAAAATAACTTCATATATTATTATAGTATAAGGATATTTAATTTCCAATTGTTTACTGGTTAAAAATGAGAAGTCAGACATGTTTTGTATGTTGTAATGGCATGATTATTTGTAATAGATTTTGTGTTTTTTGTAAAAGTCATGTTGTGATGAACGTGTGCATATTCCCAATCACGATCATTAAAATTTATGTTTCGAGGAGGGAGAAGTGGAACGACATCAAATAAGTTGACGAAACGAAAGCTACTAGCTACTTGCAGTTTATAATAATTTCGAAAGGCGATATCCCCAACTTTTGGAGAGGCAAATGTATAAAGACCGTACTGTGCGAAGGCGGTGTTGATACGCGCATCGAGTATATGTAGTGTGGCGAGCGCGCCGCCTAAGCTATGACCTGTTGCAAGAAGTTTTTTATGGGCTGGTAGTGATACGAGCATATCCATAATAGAATCTCGGCAAGATTCATAAATGGAAAGAAAGCCGTTATGGACATTTCCGCTGTTTAAAGCATATGGGTATGGTTTTTGGTTAACGAGTGAATCGATAATCCAGTCTGTATCTGTTTGTGTCCCGCGAAAAGCTACAATAATCGTATCCTCAGATTCTAGTATGAATCCGAACCATTCTGTCGTTTGAATGGTTTTTCCTTGAAAGCCTTGTACATATTGAAAACCATCTGGTATTTCGAAAATCCCATTTTGTTTATATTGTTCATACGTTAACTCACAACAAGAAGCTAACAATATGGCAGTATCTTTATCAAAGGATAAAGGAGTACGCATTAAGGAAGCCCTCCTTAAGAAAAGGTATAGTTCAATATATGCAGTGAGGGACTTGATTCATTCTTTGGAGGAAGTTTGAAAATTAGGTTTGAACCTTTATAAATATGAAGAAGAAGCGCGGCCAAATGAGGCTATGGAATCCAAAGTGGTTTATACAGTCAAAAAAAAAGATAGTTCCCTATGAAGGAGACTATCTCTTTTTTGTTTTATCCCGCTTTAATGGGCAGTAAGACCCCCACCTCAAAATTCAGCGAAAACAAAGAAGTTAGGTGGGGGTCGGGCTGCCCATTAAAGTCCGATTGGTGAGAGCTGATTAAAGTTTCACTTTATTCTTTCCCATCTAAAAGACGTCCAAGTCCGCCTAAAACGCTGCCTTCACCGCTGTTTTGAGCTGCTGGGCTTGTAAGGCGTGCTGCTAAACGGCTAAGTGTTAAGGACTGAATCCAAACCGTTCCAGGACCTTCTAACGTTGCGAAGAATAAACCTTCGCCTCCAAATAGAGCTGTTTTTACTTTTCCAACGAATTGAACATCGTAGTTAACATCTTTTGTCATGGCAACGAGACAACCTGTATCGATGCGAAGTTTTTCGCCAGGTTTTAATTCACGCTTATATACAGTTCCGCCTGCATGCATGAAAGCGAGTCCGTCACCTTCAAGTTTCTGCATGATGAAACCTTCACCACCGAAGAAACCAGTTCCAATTTTTTTCGTAAACTCAATTCCGATAGAAACGCCTTTTGCTGCACAAAGAAACGCATCTTTTTGGCAAACTACTTTTCCTTGATATTCTGTTAAATCTACAGGAACAATCTTACCAGGATAAGGAGCAGCAAAAGATACGTGGCGCTTGCCATGACCTGTATTTGTAAAGACAGTCATAAACATACTTTCACCTGTAACAAGACGCTTACCAGCGCCCATTAATTTACCGAATAGACCACTAGATGGGCCAGAACCATCACCAAAAATGGTTTCCATTTCGATATGATCTTCCATCATCATCATTGCGCCAGCCTCTGCGATAACGCTTTCTTCTGGATCTAATTCAATTTCAACAAACTGCATATCATCGCCATATAATTTATACTCGATTTCATGTGCTTGCATTTTTTCACCTCATCATATGTAGTAATTATATTGTACCGAAATCAAAGAAATTAGAATACTGTAGATTTGTTAATTTTTAAATAAAACTAGAATGAAAATTTAAGGTTATACTAGGATTATAAAAAAAGATGGGTTGAAAGTGTTCTCATTTGACGTTTTTGATATAGCATGGTATAGTGAAAGCACTATTGAGCTACATAATGTGGTACGGAAATAAAGCACGTTGTATTAAAGGCTGTAAGCTTGTTATACATTCATGTCCTTTATATCCACCTTTTCATGTGGATTCATAGTTTCATTTTTATTTAGGAGGTACATGACATGCAAACAGGTAAAGTTAAATGGTTTAACGGCGAAAAAGGTTTTGGCTTCATCGAAGTTGAAGGCGGAGAAGACGTATTCGTACATTTCTCAGCTATCCAAGGCGAAGGCTTCAAAACTTTAGAAGAAGGTCAAGAAGTTTCTTTCGAAATCGTTGAAGGAAACCGCGGACCACAAGCAGCTAACGTTACAAAAAACTAATTAGCTAGCGATAAAAAGCATTCCGATGTTCGGAATGCTTTTTTTTATCCCGCTTTAATGGGCAGTAAGACCCCCAACTCAAAATTCAGCGAAAGCAAAGAAGTTAGGTGGGGGATGAAGAAAACCCCCACTGATTAAAGTTTCACTTTATTCTTTGGAACTCGATTCATTTGAGGATAATTCACCCTTAAAGGTACGCTCTTCAAAGTCATCAAGCATTTGTTCATATTCTTCATGCTCTTCCGTAGCGAAAACTTGTGGGTTTTTTCCATACATATCTGTACCGATAAAGTTTTCGAAATCCTCTACGTAGCCTACATTTTCCTCGCTATTTACGTACATGCCATTATAGTTTTTTGAATCTTGTCTTTCTAAATCAGACGGTGTTTCAGACGTTCCGTAATTGGCAACATCTTGCCATGCATCTTCCGCATCGTATTCAACAGAATGATCTTCATCATGTTTGTGGAAAGAAGGAGACAACACTTCTTCTTCGACCGGTCGTGTGTTCATATTTAACTTACTTGTCGTGTGCTGTATGCATGTTGTAGCAGTCGGCATTGCTTCTAATCTTTCAAATGGTATTTCTTCGCCAGACACTTCGCAAATGCCGTACGTACCCGCTTCTATTTTTTGCAGGGCATGTTTCGTATCCTCTAGCTGTTTATGCCAAAGTTCAATCAGCCCGAAGTCTTTTTCACGTTCATATAGCTCTGTTGCCATATCAGCTGGATGGTTATCGTAGCTAGATAATTCTCCAACAGAATCACGTTCAGATGCACGATCTTCATTTTCATGTGTTTGTATCGTTTGCTCTAGTTCTTGTTTTTGTTTTTCTAAAACAGATTTAAATTGATTTATTTGTTGTGGAGTTAACATAGTCGTCCACCTTCCTACAATTCAGTTTCTTTACATAGTATGAACGTTGCGAGTAGGAATTATGAGCTGAAATTGGTATATGAAAAAGGAGCCGCGTTAGCAGCTCCTTTTAAAGGAAGTATCCAAGTAGTAATCCGATTCCCATGAGGAGACCGAAGATTGTATTTGTTTTTGCTGTTGCAATCATTGCAGGTACCATTTCCATTGGAATGCTTTTGCCGATAAAGCCTTTCGTCGCTTTAAATGCTTTCGGTGCACTTAAAAATACGATGAGCATCCATGGTGATACGATGCCCACGATAATTAAAGCAATTGTCCAAATGTAGGAAACGATGAACATAGAAGCAAGTACACCAACGGCTCTTTCACGTCCAACGAGAATTGCTAACGTTTTACGGCCATTTTCTTTATCGCCATCTAAGTCACGAATGTTATTAGCTAGTAGAATGGCACCAATTAAAATCGAACTTGGAATAGATAGTAAAATGACTTCTGATGTTACAGTTCCAGTTTGAATAAAGAATGAAATCCCAATAATGATAACACCCATAAATAATCCGGCTGTTAACTCTCCAAATGGTGTATATGCAATTGGAAGTGGGCCACCTGTATAAAGGTAAGCAACGGTCATACAAACAAGACCGATTGCCGCAAGCCACCAGCTAGAATTCATGCAAATATAAACACCTAATAGTATTGCGATGCCGAAAAATCCAAATGCTAAGTTAAGCACCGTTTTTGGCTGAATGCCATCGCGAACGATAGCGCCGCCGATACCAACTGACCCTTCGTGATCAAGTCCTCTTTTATAATCAAAGTATTCATTAAACATGTTTGTTGCTGCTTGAATGAGAAGACAAGCAAGAAGCATCATAAGGAAAAGAGGGAGATGTATTTGATTTATGCCTCCGACCTGCATTGCATATGCTGTTCCGATGAAAACAGGAACGAAAGCTGCTGTTAATGTATGGGGACGTAGTAAACTCCACCAAATGCGCCAGCCTGTTTGCTTACTTGGCTTTGGCGCCGTAGGAGAGGAATTCGTTTCGACGTTCATTTCCATGTTGAATCCTCCTTTGGTCACATATTGTACACAACTAAGTGTAGAAAAAGCATCATTTAGTGTCAACGTTTATTTTCTAGGAAGAGAAGGTGAATTTCTCAGAAATGCTAAACGTTGACAGGCCTTTCGTTTGAGGTGTATCTTAAAATCAAGCGTAATTATGACTATTTTTCGCCCATAGGGGGGAGACAATTGTGATTCAAACGAAACAAAAAGGCTTGCAAGAAGTTCTTAGTGCAGCCATTAAGCGTGCAACTGATGAAAAAATATTGGTTAGTTTTGTAAAACAAATAGACTGGATGGATCCGCTTCTGTTTTATGCAGCAGGTAAAAGGATTGCATTCGAAAATAGATGTTATTTTGCAGACCCAGCTCAGCATGTAATATTTGCTGGAATTGGCTCTGTTTTCACTATAGCAACTGCTTCTCAAAAACGCTTTCAAACTACTCGTGACGAGTGGGATAAAGTAAAAGAGAAAGCATTTGTACAAAGAGAAAAATACGAATTTGGAACAGGTCCTCTTTTATTTGGTGGATTTTCATTTGATCAAGAAAAAGAGAAAACGGACTTATGGAAAGAGTTTGATGATACGACATTTTCACTACCAGCATTTTTATTAACTGTAAAAAATGAAAAAGCATGGTTAACAATGAATACATTCGTTTCAGCAACAGATTGTGCAGAAACTCTTTATAACGAAATTGTTTCTTTAGAAGAGAAAATTTTTGGGGAGAGTAAATGTGCACTAGAAGGATTGAAATTAACAGTTACTTCTAAAGTAGAAGTGGATCCAAAAGGCTGGATGAAGGCCATTGAGAAAGTGCAAGATGAGATGAAGCAGGGGAACGTGCAGAAGGTTGTATTAGCGAGGGAGCTAAAAATAGAGATGGATCATCATATTGATTCTGCTCTCGTTTTAGAAGCACTTCGCATAGGGCAACCAGATTGTTACGTATTTTCTTTTGATTATAAAGGAGCATGCTTCTTAGGAGCGACGCCAGAGAGATTAATTCGCAAAGAAGATGAGAAGTTTACTTCAATGTGTCTTGCTGGCTCAACTGGTCACGGTCAATCTATAGAAGAAAGTAAACGAAATAGTAATGCGCTTCTTCATGATGAAAAGAATTTAGCTGAACACGGTTATGTTGTGAACATGATCAGATCGGTATTAAATGAGCACTGCCAATCTGTTAATATTCCGGAAAGTCCGGGCTTATTAACAACGAAAAACTTAATTCATTTATATACGCCTGTGGAGGCAAAAGGCGATGCGAGTCTTTTAACAATGGTAGAAGAATTACATCCAACGCCAGCTCTTGGCGGGACACCTCGTTTGGAAGCGATGAAACTGATTCGTGATGTTGAATTGTTAGACAGAGGATTATATGGTGCACCGATTGGCTGGATAGATGATGAAGGAAATGGTGAGTTTGCGGTTGCGCTTCGCTGCGGATTATTAAATGGCGAGAAAGCATCCTTATTTGCCGGTTGTGGGATTGTAATTGATTCAGTACCGCAACTTGAATATGAAGAAACAAGTTTGAAGTTTAGACCGATGCTTGGTGCTTTGGAGGAATTAATGAAATGAACAATCATATAGAAGCATTGTCATATTATTTAGGCGCGTTCGTGGATGAACTGACGCGTCTAAATGTATGTGATGTTGTCATTAGTCCAGGCTCACGGTCAACACCGATTGCTTTGCTAATGGAACAACATGAAGGAATGAACACATATTTACATGTAGATGAAAGATCAGCAGGATTTTTTGCGCTCGGTATCGCAAAAGCGAAAAAACGTCCTGTTGCATTATTATGTACGTCAGGAACGGCAGCAGCGAACTACTATCCAGCTGTATGTGAAGCTTTTCATTCACGAGTGCCGCTTATCGTTTTAACGGCAGATAGACCGCATGAATTAAGAGATGTTGGTGCACCACAAGCGATGAATCAATTCAATTTATACGGTACATTTGTGAAGCAATTTACAGAGATGGCACTTCCAGAAGCGAGTGAAGCGATGTATCATTACGCTCGCATGACGACGCAGCGCACGATAGCAAGCGCACTTTTAGCGCCGCAAGGACCTGTTCATCTTAATTTTCCAGTTCGCGAACCACTTATCCCAGATTTCTCATTAGAAGGTTTATGGGATAAAGGACGCGGGGAATATACAGGAGTAGTTCAGCAAGGGAACGTGATGATGCCGAGTGAATATGTAGATTCTCTTGTAGGGCGCCTTTCACATATGGAAAAGGGGCTTATTATTTGTGGAGATGATAGTCATCCAGAAATCGCAGCGTTTGCAACGCAATTAGCTGAAAAAACGGGATATCCAATATTAGCGGATCCACTTTCTAATATTCGTAGTGGACATCACGATAAAACGATGGTAATCGATTGTTACGACACATTTTTACGAAATGAGCTGTTAAAGGAAACGTGGAAGCCAGAAGTTATGATTCGTTTTGGTGGTATGCCTGTTTCGAAGGCATTAACGCAGTTCATTAAAAAACAGACGAAAGCCGTTCATATCGTTGTTGAGGAATCTGGACAATGGAGAGATCCAGCTCTCGTTGCGACAGAAGTGGTCCAAGCGAGTGATATTGCATTTTGCAAGGCATTAATAGAAAAAATGCCAGTTATGAAAAAGAATGATTGGTCCCTAATGTGGCAACATATAAACGAAAAAACGAAGGAAACGCTTCGTGAAATGGAAACATATGATACTGCATTTGAAGGGAAAGTTATTACGGATATTGTCCGGGTATTACCAGAAGGGGCAACGTTATTTGCGAGTAATAGTATGCCAATTCGTGATACAGATTCATTCTTCTTCACATCGGACAAAAATATTCAAGTGATGGCAAACCGCGGTGTAAATGGGATTGATGGCATAATTTCGACAGCTTTAGGAGCAAGTATTATTTGCGATCCGCTCGTATTAGTTATTGGTGATTTATCATTTTATCACGATTTAAACGGGTTATTAGCTGCAAAATTACATGAATTAAACATAACGATTGTCGTTGTAAATAATGACGGTGGCGGTATTTTCTCATTCTTACCACAATATGAGAAAAAGGAACATTTCGAATCATTATTTGGAACGCCAATTGGTCTTGATTATGAGCATGTTGTCAAAATGTACGGCGGTTCATTTAGCCGTGTAAATGGTTGGGAGCAATTCCGAGAAGAGGTACAAAAAGGAACAAGGGCGGAAGGTTTACACGTTGTAGAAATTTGTACGAACCGTGATGAAAACTTAACATTGCACCGTAAATTATGGGCAAAAACGCAGGATGTAATTACTACATCGTTGCAAGGTGAATCAAAATGAACGTAACGCTGCAAGGTGTATCGTATGAATATGAAGTAGTCGGAAGCGGAGAACCACTTCTACTTCTTCATGGTTTTACGGGAAGCATGGAAACGTGGCGTTCTTTCGTTCCTTCTTGGAGCGAGCAATTTCAAGTCATTTTAGTAGACATTGTTGGGCACGGAAAAACGGAAAGTCCTAAAGATGTAATGCATTATGATATTCGAAATGTAGCATTGCAAATGAAAGAACTACTGGATTACCTTCATATTGAAAAAGCACACATACTTGGCTATTCAATGGGCGGTAGACTGGCGATTACGATGGCATGTTTATATCCGGAATATGTACATTCTCTTTTATTAGAAAATTGTACAGCTGGGCTCAAAAGTGAAGAGGACAGAAAAGAACGTCGTGAAAAAGATGAGCGACTTGCTCATAAAATTGAGCGAGAAGGCATCAATAGTTTTGTATCGATGTGGGAAAATATTCCGCTGTTTGAAACGCAAAAACGTTTAGCACAAAATGCACAAGAAGCGGTGCGAAACGAACGACTTGCTAACGATCCAAAAGGACTTGCAAATAGCTTGCGCGGCATGGGAACAGGGGCTCAGCCTTCATGGTGGGACGAGCTGCCAAACTTAAAAGTGCCTGCTCTTTTAATGAACGGGGAGTATGATGAAAAGTTCTTTCGCATATTAAAAAACATCGAAAAATGCGTCTCTGACGCGAAATTTGTCAAAATTGATGGTGCTGGCCATGCAATTCATGTGGAACAACCGGAAAAGTTTGATACAATAGTAAAGGGATTTCTAAAAACTATGCAGTGATGCTTTTTTCATCTAAGAAAGAAGTTGCACTTATAGAGGAGATCAGAAATATACAAGGAGGTAGTTGTAATGGCTATTGAATGGGTAAAAGAAGGCAATTACGAAGATATTATTTATTCAACATACAATGGTATCGCAAAGATTTCGATTAACCGTCCTGAAGTACATAACGCATTCCGTCCTAAAACGGTAATGGAGTTAATCAACGCTTTTGCACACGCTCGTGATGATGCAAATGTTGGCGTTATCATTTTAACAGGTGAAGGTGGACGTGCATTCTGTTCTGGCGGCGACCAAAAAGTTCGCGGTCATGGTGGATATGTAGGTGACGACCAAATCCCTCGTTTAAACGTATTAGACTTACAACGTCTAATTCGCGCAATTCCTAAACCAGTTATCGCAATGGTAGCAGGTTATGCAATCGGTGGTGGACACGTACTTCATATCGTATGTGACTTAACAATCGCTGCAGACAACGCTGTATTCGGACAAACAGGTCCTAAAGTAGGAAGCTTTGACGGTGGATACGGAGCTGGTTATTTAGCTCGTATGGTAGGCCACAAGAAAGCTCGCGAAATTTGGTACCTATGCCGTCAATACAACGCACAAGAAGCGCTTGATATGGGATTAGTAAACACAGTAGTACCATTAGAAGAGCTTGAAGCAGAAACAGTACAATGGGCACAAGAAATCTTAGCAAACAGCCCAATGGCACTTCGTTTCTTAAAAGCTGCATTCAACGCAGACACAGACGGTCTAGCTGGTATTCAACAACTAGCTGGAGATGCAACGTTATTGTACTACACAACTGACGAAGCAAAAGAAGGTCGCGACGCGTTCAAAGAAAAACGCAGTCCGGACTTCGGTCAATTCCCTCGTTTCCCGTGATCAAAAGCGGAAGCAGCTTGCTTAGAACAAGAGGGCGTTGGAACTCCTGATGTAGAGGCGCTTTTTGCCTCGTAGGAAGGCGTGAAACGACCGACTGTTCTAGCTGCTGTAGCTAGGTGTGATCAACCGGAAACAAAACAACTAAGAGACTTGATGTCATATCAAGTCTCTTTCTTTCATGAAAGGAGAATGGATGATGGAGACGATGCCAAATTGGTTAAAGCAACGTGCATTTTTAACACCAGATCGCACTGCAATTGAAATAGAGGAAGAGAAAGTTACTTTTATGCAGCTGCATGAAAAAGTAGTATCTGTTTGTGAACACCTCACACATGTAGGAGTGAAGCGTAGGCAAAAGGTGGCTGTTCTGATGAAAAATGGTATGGAGATGATTACAGTTATTCATGCCCTATCTTACGTAGGTGCAGTAGCTGTACTTTTAAATACGCGTCTTTCAAGAGAAGAGCTACTTTGGCAAATGGGTGATGCTGAAGTTGTTTGTTTAGTGACGGATCAAGATTTTGAGGCTAAAGATGTTCCTGTATATTCATTTGCTGAAGTGATGAATGGACCGAAGGCGGAAGCCTCTATACAAGAAGAATTCTCTTTAGAAGAAGCGATGACAATTATTTATACGTCTGGGACGACAGGAAAACCGAAAGGCGTTATTTTAACGTACGGCAATCACTGGGCAAGCGCAGTTGGTTCTTCGCTTAATTTAGGGCTTCGTGATGATGATTGCTGGTTAGCTTGTATGCCGATGTTCCACGTTGGTGGGTTATCTCTTTTGATGAAAAATATTATGTATGGCATGCGCATTTTACTCATTCCAAAATATGATGCTGATTTTATTCATAAAGCACTTCAAACGAGAGGCGTAACGATTATTTCTGTCGTTTCTAAAATGTTAACAGATCTATTAGAGAGACTAGGAGAAGAGACATATCCATCTTCTTTACGATGCATGTTACTTGGCGGAGGACCAGCGCCGAAACCGTTACTTGAAACATGTGTAGAAAAAGGAATTCCTGTGTATCAAACGTACGGTATGACAGAAACATCGTCGCAAATTTGTACGTTATCCGCAGATTACATGTTAACGAAAGTAGGATCAGCCGGGAAACCACTATTTCAGTGCCAACTTCGTATTGAAAAAGATGGCGTAGTAGTGCCGCCGTTTGCGGAAGGCGAGATCGTAGTAAAAGGATCAAACGTAACAGGCGGTTATTTTAACCGTGAAGATGCGACGCGCGAAACCATTCAAAATGGATGGCTTCATACTGGTGACCTCGGTTATTTAGACGAAGAAGGATTTTTATACGTATTAGATCGCCGCAGTGATTTAATTATTTCTGGCGGGGAAAATATATATCCGGCCCAAATTGAAGAAGTGTTGCTTTCTCATCCGATGGTAGCGGAAGCTGGTGTTGTCGGCATGACTGACGATAAATGGGGACAAGTACCCGCTGCTTTTGTTGTAAAAAGCGGAGAGGTAACAGAAGAAGAAATTCTTCATTTTTGCGAGGAGAAATTAGCGAAATATAAAGTGCCGAAAAAAGCGTGTTTCTTAGAGGAATTACCACGAAATGCTTCGAAAAAATTGTTAAGAAGAGAGTTAAGACAATTAGTGGAGGAGATGTAAGTGGAAATTAAAAAAGCGACACTGCATATAACGGAAATGCCACTCGTAATCCCGTTTGCTGCAAGCTACGGAACTTATGAGAAGCGTGAGAGCATCGTTATTGAATTAGAAGATACGGATGGACACATTGGATTCGGTGAGGTCGTTGCCTTCTCTGAACCGTGGTACACGGAAGAAACAGTGAAGACAGCGCTACATGTACTACAAGATTTTTTATTACCTGATTTATTAAAGGCTGAGATTTCTCATCCGAATGAAGTGCCAGGTTTGTTCCAGCATATAAAAAGAAACCGAATGGCAAAGGCCGGAATTGAAGGAGCTGTTTGGGATTTATATGCGAAGCGTGAACAGAAATCGCTAGCGACGTTACTTGGCGGAACTAGGGCTGAAATTGAAGTTGGTGTTGTGATTGGTATCAATACAATTTCGGTTATGTTAAAACAAATCGAGAAGTACGCAGAAGAAGGGTACGAGCGTTTTAAAGTGAAAATAAAGCCAGAGCATGATTACGAATTATTGAAAGAAATTCGTAAAGAGTTCCCGTGCATTCCGTTAATGGCTGATGCAAACTCAGCCTATACGTTAGCAGATACGGAGAAGCTGAAACGACTAGATGAATTTCAATTGATGATGATTGAACAACCGTTAGCGGATTACGATTTTCTCGACCATGCACAGTTGCAAAAGAAAATAGAAACGCCCATTTGTTTAGACGAAAGCATCCATAGTTTAGAAGACGCGCGCGTTGCGATTACGCTTGGCAGTTGCCGCATCGTTAATATTAAACCAGGGCGAGTGGGTGGATTAACAGAATCAATTCAAATCCATAATTATTGCATGGAGCATAATATCCCAGTTTGGTGCGGCGGTATGGTAGAGATGGGGATTTCACGAGCACAAAATGTTGCACTTGCTTCACTGCCGAACTTTACGATTCCAGGTGATATATCTGCCTCTAGTAGGCATTGGGAGAAGGATATTATTTCACCGGAAGTGATGCTTGAGGGCGGAAAAGTGATGGTGCCGCAAAGCATTGAAGCTGAGTATGAAGTAGATCGCGGAAGGCTGGCGGAAATTACGAAGCAGCGGATTATTTTGGAGCGGTAGGTTGAGGCTTTCAAATAGCGGGCGAATTTCGTCTGTAATTGTCGGTAAGTCGATATCCCTTGTCGAAACGTCGATATATTAAAAAAATCGTTGATATATTTCAAGTTGTGTTCGATATATTTGAAAAATCGTCGATATAATTTCACTTACTAAGGTTACTCCCGCGAGTAACCTTTTCGTATTGTACAAATTGGATAGACTAGTTTACAATCGAGCGTATACAAGGGGGAGTAATATGAAGCGCATTTCAATTTTAATAGCGGATGATGAGGCAGAAATTGCTGATTTAATTGAGATACATTTAGAAAAAGAAGGCTACCACGTTGTGAAAGCAGCTGATGGGGAAGAGGCAATTCATGTTATTGAAACGCAGCCAATCGACTTAGTGGTTTTAGATATTATGATGCCAAAAATGGATGGTTATGAAGTGACGCGTCAAATTCGCGCGAAGCATCATATGCCAATCATTTTCTTAAGTGCGAAAACGTCTGATTTTGATAAGGTGACAGGTCTTGTATTAGGTGCAGATGATTATATGACGAAACCTTTTACACCAATTGAATTAGTTGCGCGTGTAAATGCACAATTACGCCGATTTCTTACGTTAAATCAGCCGAAAGTAGCGGAGAGTAAATCTGCTTTAGAGGTAGGCGGAGTTGTTATTGATCCTGAGCGAAGAACTGTAAATGTGTACGGAGAACAAGTTGAATTAACACCGAAAGAGTTTGATATTTTGTATTTATTAGCGAGTCATCCGAAGAAAGTGTACAATGTAGAAAATATTTTTCAGCACGTATGGGCCGATGATTATTTTGAAGGCGGAAATACAGTTATGGTACATATTCGCACGTTGCGGAAAAAACTTGGGGAAGATAAAAGAAAGAATAAGTTAATAAAAACAGTGTGGGGAGTAGGTTATACTTTCAATGGCTAAAAAGATGAGAAGCTTTCGCTCGAAGATGGTTATGCTATTTGCGTTAAGTATGATATTTGCTGGTGGCGTAACGTATATCATTTATGAAGGATTACGGATCTATTATAAATTAGTCGTTCGTTTTGAAGATCCGTTAGCTCAATTTCGTTCTATGGTAAGACAAATTGGGGATGTTAATTTCTTTTTAATTATTTTCATCCCTCTATCCATTATGTTTTTCTTCTTCCTTACTAGACCGTATGTAAAATATTTTGATGAGATATCAAGCGGGATTCATCATTTGGCGAACGGAAATTTTTCAAATGAAGTGCGCGTGTCATCAAATGATGAGTTTGGATATATCGCACGTGAAATAAATGTAGCGAGTGAAAAATTAAAGGAAGCAGTAGAACGAGGAGACTTTGCAGAAAGTAGTAAAGACCAACTCATTGTTAACTTAGCTCACGATTTAAGAACGCCGTTAACATCTGTTTTAGGTTATTTAGATTTAATTCTTAAAGATGAGAATTTGACGAAGGAACAAATTAAACACTTTTCCACAATTGCTTTTACGAAATCCGAAAGGCTGGAAAGTTTAATTGATGAATTATTTGAAATCACAAGAATGAATTATGGGATGTTGCAGCTAGAAAAAAGATCAATTGATATAGGTGAATTGCTTATTCAGTTAGATGAAGAATTATATCCGTTATTAGAAAAGAAGGGTTTAGAAGCGAGATTACATATCGCACCGCATTTACCTATTAACGGTGACGGGAAATTGTTAGCGAGGGTATTTGAAAATCTTTTAACGAATGCAATTCGCTACGGATACGATGGGAAATTTGTTGATGTGAACGGATATATTGAAGGCGAAGAGGTAGTCGTACAAATTATTAATTACGGAGATAGCATTCCGGAAGAAGATTTACCGTATCTTTTTGATATGTTTTATACAGGTGATAAGGCAAGATCAGAGCAACAAGGTGGTACAGGCCTTGGGCTATTTATTGCGAAAAATATTGTTGAGCAGCATGACGGGACGATTTCTGCAGAAAGTAATGTGATTAGAACGATATTTGAAGTAAGGTTGCCAAAAGAAGAGAGCGAAGCAATTTAATAAAAATTTAAACTTTACCCCACTTTTTATTTTAATAGTTTTTTCTATTCTATACGTAAGTTACGTTAAGGAGGAACTAGGAATGAAAAAGTGGGTATTTATTTCTCTTTTTATACTATGTACAGTCTGCGTAGGTTTTTATATATCACCATTATTTCAAAAAGAGATCGATGTTAAAATTGCCGACAAAGATAATACGGTAAGAGCTGCGAATACGGAAAATATAGAGGTTACAAAAGAAGAAATTTATAAAGGGGATCTATTATTAGTTAACAAAGATTACCCAGTAAAAAAAGATAGTATTAGGTCCGATATTATAAATGTAAATCATAATAGTGAATTAGTAAGAGGTTATGTAATATTTGATAGAAATCTTCGCTTATCAAAGGATGTTGTGAGCAAGTTTTTGAACGTTGTCGATGCAGCTGGAAAAGATGGCGTGCAGCATTTCTTAATGAATAGCGGATATCGAGATTTTAAAGAGCAAGAAAAGTTATATGAAAAAATGGGCTCTGACTATGCACTTCCAGCAGGATACAGTGAACATAATTTAGGATTATCACTCGACGTTGGATCTACGCAAAAGAAAATGGAGAAAGCGCCTGAAGGAAAGTGGATTGAAGAGAATGTATGGAAGCACGGCTTTGTTTTACGCTATCCGAAAAATAAAAGCGATATTACAGGCATTCAATATGAGCCGTGGCATATACGTTATGTCGGCTTACCTCATAGTGCGATTATGCAAAAAGAGAAAATTACATTGGAGGAATACTTAGATTTCTTAAAAGAGAAAAAAGAAATTTCAACGAATGTAGAAGGTAAGAAATATACGGTTTCTTATTATAAAGTTTCTGGGAACAGGACAGTGAATGTTCCGGTAAATAAGCAGTATGAAATTTCGGGGAATAATATGGATGGGGTTATTGTGACGGTTCAGGAATAGATAATCTTGATTCTCCCATAATAGTGCTCTATTACGGGAGAATCAAATAGGGAAACAGATACAAATTTTTATATGACGAGGATTGTAATGAACACATTTTCAATGACGTTCATTCCGAGTAAAAAAGGTCGGAGCCTCATCAACATTCTTCAGCCATATATACTCCTGACTATGTAAGCTATCCTTCATCCAGACATCGCCTTTATATACATTTGTTTTCTTGCGAAGCCAAGTAAGATAAGGTCCAATAACTTGAGGGTCTTCATCACGTTCATTCTGTTTTGGGCATGAGATTTGTTTCTGTTCTTCTGTTTTTATATTGATTATATAAAGTGTTGTAAACATCGTCGGAACAGGGCCTTCTTTCCATGCCTTATTTTCTGTTGCACGAGCCACAACCACTTTGTTTGGTGAAAACCATTCTAAATCAAGGTCTACATAACCGACAGGTGTGTAGACCTTTTGTTGTTTTGCTGTTACCATGTCTGCCACTGTGAATTTTTTATTTTCTACAAAAAACCTTCCTTCTCCTGAAATATAGGTCAGTTGGTTGGCTGATGGAGCCCACTTCATCCAGTCTTTGAACCATAGCATGTTACCAATCGTTCGAAAGTGTTTCCCTTGTGATGAGATAACACATAATGTATTGCTATCCATTGCCAAAGAGGCAGTAGGACTAGCCAAAAAACTAATCCATTTTCCATCAGAACTCCACTTGAAATAGTTAGCGGTAATTGCAAATAAATCAGTTTCATTTGTTTGAATCGTATAAAAAGGCCTTATTTTATCTTTAGCAAGATTTGCATCTACAGGAATTTTATAAAGTGGAACCTTGCCCCATCCGGTCGGACGCAAGCAGGATTGTGAGGAAACGATAAATTCCTTTCCGTTCGGAAACCATTCGAAATCACTAACTCCCACTGATACATTTTCAAAGCCTTGTGGGCGACCATTTTTTGTTTTTGTAACGTTTAATAAACCTTGATCAGTGTAAGCTAATTGATTTTTATTTGGTGACCATTTAAAGTCAGATGTTACGACCCGTTCATAAGGCTGATAGTTTACTTTCTTCTTCGTATCATAAATGAATAAGTTAGACTTTTTCCCTGTTTCATCAATATCAATATAACCAATAAATCTCCCATCATAAGACCATTTTGGAGAATACACATATCGATTTTTTGTGATTTGTATTTCTTGATTTCCTTTCTTTATCCATAGCTGATGGTCCCGGATAAATGCAGCCGTAAGTGATGGAGGGGCTGCACTAACCGTTGTTGGTACATATAAAGTGATTAAGATTATCAATAATAAAATTCGAAATCTCAAGAATATCCCTCCTGCTTATAGATTGTCCGAATATGTAATGGAAACTCACATTTTAATATAAAATTAAACATTATAACGTTATATTTACTTCTCCCTTTTTTTATGTTACGCTAAACGTGTGAAAGAGATATATAATGAAATTTTAATGTAAGCGTATTCTTATGGCTTCTTATAGAAAAGGGTGGAAATACAATGACAGAACGATTCGTACTACGTAATGTGAAACGTGTGAACGGGGAAGAGGTTGACATTGTAATTGAAAATAATAAAATCGCACAGGTGACGAAAGCTGGTGCTGGTGAGGGTGGAAAGGTTCTTGATTACTCTGGTACTTACGTATCGAGTGGCTGGATTGATTTACACGTTCACGCTTTTCCAGAGTTTGATCCGTATGGCGATGAGGTAGATGAAATTGGCGTTAAGCAAGGGGTAACGACAATTGTTGATGCGGGTAGCTGCGGAGCTGATCGTATTGCAGATTTAGTAAAAAGTAGAGAACAGGCGAAAACGAATTTATTTGCCTTTTTAAATATTTCTCGCATCGGTTTGAAACGAATTGATGAATTATCCAATATGGAATGGATAGATAAAGAGAAAGTAATAGAAGCAGTAGAAAAGTATAAAGATGTAATCGTTGGGTTAAAGGCGAGAATGAGTAAAAGTGTCGTTTGTGATAGTGGAATTGAACCGCTTCATGTTGCACGATCTTTATCTCGTGAAACATCATTACCAATTATGGTACATATCGGTTCAGCACCTCCTCGCATTGAGGAAGTTGTACCTCTTTTAGAAAAAGATGATGTCATTACACATTACTTAAACGGGAAAGAAAATAATTTATTTGATGAAGAAGGCAAACCGCTACCTGTGTTACTAGATGCAGTGAAGCGCGGTGTGCATTTAGATGTTGGTCATGGTAATGCTAGTTTTTCTTTTAAAGTAGCAGAAGCGGCGAAGCGTCACGATATTGCCTTTAATACAATTAGTACAGATATTTACCGGAAGAACCGTATACACGGTCCAGTGTATAGTATGGCTCATGTTCTTTCGAAATTCCTTTACTTAGGTTATCCGCTAGAAGAAGTAATTGATGCGGTTACGAAAAATGCGGCAGAGTGGCTGAAAAAACCAGAGCTTGGCCGTATTCAAGAAGGCGATATTGCAAACTTAACTTTATTTACGGTGAAAGATGAGAAGGTTACGTTAATTGATTCAGAAGGGGATCAGCGCGTTGCTGAAAGAAGAATTGATACGAAAGGGGTTGTAATCAATGGGTCAGTCATTGAATGCTAAGTACGGATTAAAAAGAGTGATTAATGCGAGCGGTAGAATGAGTATTTTAGGTGTATCCGCTCCTACAGATACAGTTATGGATGCGATGAAACATGGTGGACAAAATTATGTAGAAATTGCTGATTTAGTAGATAAAGCGGGAGACCATATTGCGAGAATTCTAGATTCAGAGGCAGCGGTCGTTGTAAATTCAGCATCGAGCGGAATTGCACTTTCTATCGCTGGTATCGTTACAGAAGGAAATCGCCGTAAAAGTGAAAGACTTCATCAAGAAGTCATCGCGAAAAACGAAGTGATTATGTTAAAAGGTCATAACGTTCAATACGGCGCTCCTGTTGAAACGATGATTTATTTAGGCGGCGGTAAACTTGTAGAAGTTGGTTACGCAAATGAAGGGAAAGCAGAGCATATTGAAGATGCGATTGGTGAAAATACAGCAGCGATTCTGTATGTGAAATCCCATCATGCCGTGCAAAAAAATATGATTTCTGTTGAAGAAGCATGGGAAGTTGCGCAGCGAAATAACATACCACTTATCGTCGATGCGGCAGCTGAAGAAGATATTCAAAAATATGTGAAGTATTCAGACCTTGCTGTTTATAGCGGTTCAAAGGCAATTGAAGGACCAACTTCTGGTATTGTCGGCGGGAAACGAAAATATATTGAGTGGCTGAAAGTGCAATTACATTGTATCGGAAGAAGTATGAAAGTTGGGAAAGAAACAACTTTCGGCTTACTTCAAGCACTGGATGAGTACGGAGTAAAAGAAGATAAGAGTGAGCAAGAAAAAGAGTTGTTACAAGTGCTTATGCCACTTAAAGAATTAAACGGTGTAAATGTAACAATCGTGCAAGATGAAGCAGGAAGAGCAATCTTTAGAGCACGTATTCACATTAACGAGAATGAGTTAAATAAATCAGCAAAAGACGTTGTAACAGCATTAGGCGAAGGGGAAATTGCCATTTATACACGTGATTACGGCGTAAGACAAGGATTCTTTGATATTGATCCACGTCCACTTCAAGGTGATGACATACATATAATTGAAGAAAAAATGAGAGAAATTGTAGGGGGAAACTAAAATGACAAACATTCAAAAACGTTTTTATAAAGGCCGCGTAGCATTAAATGTATTAGCGAACAATATCCAAAATGCGAAAGATATTTTTGAAGCAGCAGAAGGTTATGTAGTAGTGGGAGTGTTATCAAAAGACTACCCAACAGTGGAAGAAGCAGTTACAGCGATGAAAGCATACGGAAAAGAAATTGATGACGCGGTATCAATCGGACTAGGAGCAGGAGATAATCGCCAAGCGGCAGTTGTAGCTGAAATTGCGAAGTATTATCCTGGTAGCCATATTAACCAAGTGTTCCCTTCAGTTGGAGCGACACGTGCAAATCTTGGCGGAAAAGATAGCTGGATTAATAGTTTAGTATCACCAACAGGAAAAGTAGGGTACGTAAATATTTCTACTGGTCCAATTAGTGCAGCTGGAGAAGAAAAAGCAATCGTTCCAATTAAAACAGCGATTGCACTTGTACGTGATATGGGCGGAAATTCATTGAAATACTTCCCAATGAAAGGTTTAGCTCATGAAGAAGAATATCGCGCAGTTGCGAAAGCTTGTGCGGAAGAAGGCTTTGCATTAGAACCAACAGGCGGAATTGATAAAGAAAACTTTGAAACAATTGTACGTATTGCGCTTGAAGCAAACGTAGAGCAAGTTATCCCGCACGTGTACTCTTCTATTATTGATAAAGAAACTGGTAATACGAAAGTAGAAGACGTTCGTGAATTATTAGCGGTAGTGAAGAAGTTAGTTGATCAATATGCGTAAGAAAATTGCAGCATTCGGCGAAGTAATGATGCGCCTGCAAGTGCCAGGATATGAATTGTTGTCGCAAGCAAATACGTTAAAATACTCATTTTCTGGTACAGGTGTGAACGTTGCAGCAGCACTTTCTCATCTAGGGCATGAAGGCTTTCTTATTTCAACCTTACCGGAAAACTCTGTTGGGGATGCTGCGATATCACATATTCAAAAGTTAGGCATTCGGGCGCCGTTTATTTCAAGAGGCGGTAAATATGTCGGCATGTACTTTTTAGAAAATGGATTTGGTGCACGTGCAAGCCTCGTTACATATTCAAATCGATTAGAAAGTAGCTTCAATACGGCGTCTGAAGAGATATACCAGTTTGAAGAAATCGCCAAGGAAATTGATATCGTTCATTTTTGCGGGATTACACTTGCGATGAATGATACGGTGCGCCATCATATGAAATCTTTAGCGAAAGCAGTTAAAGAAAACGGAGGCACTGTCGTTTTTGATTGCAATTATCGTCCATCGCTTTGGGGAGAAGATGGATATGAACAGGCGAAACCGCATTATGAAGAAATGCTAGCTCTTGCTGATATCGTTATGATGAATGAAAAAGATGCAATGTTCGTTCTTGGAATGAAAACAGAAGAGACGGAGCGAGAAGCACAACTTATTGATCTTATTCCAAAAGTGGCTGAAACATATCATATCGCTACAATTGCTGGTACACATCGCTCTATTAATAATGATAATACACATTCGCTTCGAGGGTTTATATGTAAAGATAGTGCGTTCACTTTTGCAAAAACACTTACGTTTTCTGTATATGATAGAATAGGTGCTGGAGATGCTTATACGAGCGGGGTTATTCATGGCGAGATAGAAGAGTTTGCACCAGAGAAAGCTGTTTCATTTGCGTCAGCAGCTGGAATGCTTGCACATACAATCGTCGGTGATACGCCAATGTCATCAGAGAAGGATATACTTCGGGCAATGACGGCATCAGTAGGTGATGTAGAAAGGTAGTGGGTGTAACGGTGAACGTAACGAGAAAAAAAGGACCATTATATTTACAAATAAAAAATATTATTCGTGATCGAATATTGCATGGTGTATATGCAATTCATACAAATATTCCTTCCGAACCGCAGTTAGAAGAAGAGTTCAAAGTAAGTAAAATTACAGTACGTAATGCGATTAAAGAACTTGCTCAAGAAGGATATTTGGAAAAGAAAAGCGGTAAAGGAACGAAAGTCATTCGTAATACTTCTGCGACAAAGTTGTCAAAGGGTAAGAAATTTACAGAAGTGTTAGTGGAAGAAGGATATAAAGTACAGAAGAAATTGCTAAAAGCAGAAGTCGTTCATAATGAAGAAGGAACAGTGCCGTTTCGATTATTCGGTAAGGAGAGTTTCCGTATCGAACGCTTATATGCGTTAAATGATGCACCGTACATTCATTATACGCACTATTTCTCAGCACACATGGCAAGTACAGATTTATCGGACTTTGATTTACAATCACTTTATGATTTAGTCGAGGACCGAGGTATACATTTAGAAAACTTCAGAGATGAATTCGCAGTTGGTGCCGCTCCTAATTTCGTTGCAGAAGCGTTAGGTGAAAAAGAAGGGACAGCGTTATTAAAACGTATGCGCTATTCTTACGATGAAGTTGGCGAAGTAATTGAATATAGCGAAGGCTACTACAATACAGAAATGCAGCATTATGTAGTGAATTATGACGTATAAAAAGAGGGTATTCGCCCTCTTTTTTTATAAAGTGGAACTTTAATTGGATTCATCCCGCGCCACTCAGGTGTTGCTGTCCATAAATACGGGGTAAAAGTAAGGGGAATGAGAGATGGATATATACTTATTAATCGTCACGTTACTTGCAATCGCGATTGTTATTTTAGGGGTATCATGGTGGAAATGGCATGCATTTATTAGTTTAACAGTTGCTAGTTTATTTTTAGCTATTATGTCTGGACTGAATTTAACGAAAATAGTGACTGCCTATGAAACTGGTGTTGGTAGTGTACTAGGGCATTTAGTTGGTATTTTAGCTCTCGGAACAATTTTAGGGAAAATGATGTCTGATTCAGGAGCAGGCATGCAAGTAGCAGATTTCTTTATTCGATTTTTCGGTGTGAAGAAACTACCTTGGGCTATGTTATTTGCAGGATTTGTTATAGGGATTCCAGTATTTTTTGAAGTGGGGATCGTCATTTTATTACCACTTGTTATTTCTATTCGAAAAACGACGAAGCAAAATATATTATTAATTGCGTTACCTGTTATTGCTGGATTATCTATTGTTCATGGGCTCGTGCCACCACATCCAGGGGCGATGACAGCAATCGGTATTTATAATGCAAATTTAGGAAAGGTACTTTTATATTCATTAATTATTGCGTTACCAACAGCCATTATTGCAGGGCCGATATTTGCAAAGTGGGTACATAAAAGGGTTATACCTGAAAATGAACCAGAGCTAGTTCGAGTTACGACTGTATCAACGGATTTACCAAGTCGTAAAGTTTCATTCTTTATTATTTTATTACCGGTTGTATTAATGATTTTATCAGTAGTTGCACCATATATTTCATTACCGAAAAAGTTGACTGAATTTTTCGTGTTTATAGGAAGTCCAGTAATTGCTTTACTTATTTCATGTTTCGCAGCATTTTATTTACTCGGAATAAGACAAGGAATTAATAAAAAGGTCATTAAAAAATTAACGGATGAAAGTTTATTGCCGGTCGGTTCCATTATTTTAATTATCGGTGCAGGCGGTGGATTTAAACAAATATTAATTGAAAGCGGCGTTGGAACAGCGATTGCACAAATGGCAGAACATATATCGTTATCACCAATAGTATTAGCTTTCATGGTAGCTGGATTAATTCGAATTGCAACAGGTTCAGCGACGGTAGCATTAACGACAGCAGCAGGAATTGTTTCACCTGTTATTCAGCACATGTCTGGCGTAAATTTAGAATTGCTCGTTATTGCAACGGGCGCGGGATCATTAATGTTTTCTCACGTAAATGATGCAGGGTTCTGGCTTGTAAAAGAGTATTTAGGATTAACGGTGAAGGAAACGTTTAAAACGTGGACGGTGCTGGAGACATTGTTATCATTTATTGCATTTGGCTTTGCGCTTTTATTGAATATGTTTATTTAAGAAGATACCTTAATTGGTATCTTTTTTTGATGAAGCCCATTTCCGAAAACAAGCCCGTTTTTAGATAAGCCAAGCTTCCTATTCGCCCTGAAAACATACTATAAATGGAATCCCCTCATTTAGAGCAAGGTGAACTTGTTATGAATGATACTAAAGGAGGAATATAGTAATGAGCGAAAAGTGTGAACACAGACATGATGATTGTAACCGCAGACATGGGTGCGGCGGCGGTTTTGCGCTTCTAATCGTATTGTTTATTTTATTAATTATCATCGGTGCTAGCTGCTTCGGCGGAGGCGGCGGTTGTGGTTATGGTGGTTACGGCGGTTATGGCGGCGGTTATGGTGGATATTGCTGCTAATTAAAAACTATTGAAAATAGCCTTGTGCATACTGCACAAGGCTATTTTATTCATACTTTAATATGCTGTGATAATTTATTAATGTACAGAGAGCGGATTAAGAAGAAGAAAATGATCTCGATAATCCCGAAAAAGGTGAGTACGATACATGTCTCTTTTAGTAATGAGAAAGAAAACATGCTTTGTAAAAACTTAACCGCAAATAACGTGTGAACACCAGCAACGATGTAAGGAACGAAAAATAAAATTCCTAATTGAATCGTTGCAGAACGAAACATTTCTGATTCAGTTAAGCCAAGCTTTGTAATCGTAATGTATTTTTGTTTTTCATTTGTTAAGTCGTTATACATACGGAAGTATAAAACACTAGCCGCACCGATAAAGAAAATAAAGCCGAGAAATGCCCAAATAAAGAATTGAGCAACTGCATTTCCTTTACCGTAAATGAGTTCATCCGTAGCCGTATGTATGAAGAAAGGAGCTTGAGCGTTCTCTTCTGTATGCTTTTCGTAGAACGCATGTGCATCACTACTAATAACACCTAACATATTTTTTGTTGGAACTATTGCATTTTCCCAGTTTTCTACGAAGTAGTTGTAGATTACGGTTGTTTCAATATGAGGAATCATATTATCAAATACATAATCTTGTACGACAACTAAATGTGGGAATGCAAAGGAGGGTTCGATTCCTTTATTAATAAATCCTTTAATATGAAATTCCTTTTTATTAGAGCCAAGTGTAATTGTATTTTGTTTAGCAAATGGGTTTGATACAAGATTTAATAGTTCTGGCGCATAGCGAGAAATAATGTAAACTTGTGTAGAATCAAGAGTAACTGCTGGTCTATTTAATTGTTTGGCAATCGCGTTATAATCACTCATTTTCATTAGCGCAATGTCTTCTTTTAATGCTGTATCTTTTAATACTGTAAATTTATATTTTTGGTAATCGAAATTGTTATTTGTAAGCTCCGTTTCAATTGTAGTAATATGCTTTTGTTCAAGGGAATTGTCACCTTCTGATGTATAAGTGAAGGGAACGGGATATCGTTCTAGTACTGATGCTTTCGTACTATTATTAGCGGCAAATAACCCGATAATAATAGTAAATGCAAGTGCAGATAGCATAGAAACGATAAAGAGTACGTTAATGTTACTACGGGTACGAGCAACTAAGTCTGAAATCCATAACATATTTATTTGTTTTAAATAAAACTTTCTGCGCCTTTTTAAAATATAGATAAAAAGAAGAAATGTTTGTGAAAAGAAAAAATATGTCCCGACTACTACGAGTGGCAAAATAGATAACATAATAAAGAAGACAGATCCGTTTTGTACATTTTTTTCTGTTACGTAGCCTTGTGGATAACCGGCGATGTAATAGCATAGCCCTAAACAAATTAAAGCGAATAAAGAGATGAGTATAGATGGCCTTTTTTCAGCTTTCATTTTTTTGTTACCTTTAATGAGCTGCGCTGTTTTACGAGTACGAATGAACATTGGCGTAAACGTAGAAACGATTAAAAATAAAATGATAAACGTTACGGTTGTAACGAGGATTGCTTCTGTTGGCCAATATAAATAGAGACCTTTTGCACCTGTTAATTTCGAAGTGACTAATAAGAAAAAGTTAGAAAACACAAGGCCACCTTGAATGCCGATAAAGATAGACAACATCCCGATAATCATGTTTTCTGTAAATAACAGTCTTTTTAATTGTTTCTGTGAGATTCCAAGAATCGTGAGTATCCCGAATTGCTGCTTTCGTACATTTAAAAATGTTCCAACTGAATATAAGAGAAAGAAGAACGAGAACATAACGATCACAAGCTGTGCCGTACTAGCTAAGTTCATTAGCGGATCACGTTCTTGAAAGCTTTGTGTATTTTGTAAGCGCGGATGGTATGCATATACAGTAAATGAAAAGAAAACCATGATAGAAAATGCACTACTTACAAAATAAGCGAAATATGCTTTAGAATTACGCGAGACATTTTTAAATGCAAATTGCCAAAATGTCATCCACGTCTTCCTCCTAATAATGCTAAAACATCTAATATTTCTTGATAAAACTTCTCGCGATATAGCCCGCGGTGTAATTCGTTGTAAAGCTCGCCATCTTTAATGAAAATGACGCGGTTACAGTAACTTGCTGCGAATGGATCGTGAGTAACCATTAAAATTGTTGCATCTTCTTCTTTATTCAACTTCGTAAATAGCTCCATTACGTCAATTGCCGCTTTTGAATCTAAGTTTCCTGTTGGTTCATCGGCAAGAAGAAGTGAAGGATGATGAATAACAGCACGCGCTACTGCGGTACGCTGTGCTTGTCCTCCGGAAACTTCAAAAATACGTTTGTCTAAAATATGATCAATGCCAAGTTTTTTTGAAATGTTATCAAGCTTTTCGTCCATTTCTTTTAATGGAACATTATCTAATGTTAAAGGTAGTACGATATTTTCACCGATTGTTAGTGTATCTAGTAGGTTAAAGTTTTGGAAAACAAATCCTAACTCTTGGCGGCGGAAAATAGCTAACTTCTCTCTACGAAATGTGTGCGGTTTTTTTCCGTTAATAACGACATCACCAGAAGTGGGTGAATCAATTGTAGAGATAACGTTTAAAAATGTAGATTTACCACTACCAGATGGCCCCATGATAGCAACAAATTCACCTTTATCTACATGTAAATTTATATTTTTTAAAGCGGTATGAGGGACTTTTCCTTCATACACTTTTGAGACGTTTTTTATGTGTAAAACTTCTTCCATAGTAATCACCTTTCTATCCGTTAAAACTTAATATGTTGTGATAATTTTTGCATATAAAAGGAACGAATTAGAAGGAAAAATATCACTTCAACTGTTCCAAAAATCATAAGTACGACTGTAATCTCAGAGAAGAACGAGAGCTGTAAAACCTCTTGTAGCATTTTTGTCGCAAACATCGTATGGATCGATGCCATAATGTATGGAACAAAGAACAGAATCGCGAGTTGAATTGTAGCAGATCGTTTCATCTCAGCTTCTGTTAAACCGATTTTTGTAATCGTTACATACTTTTCTTGCTCATTTGTTAAATCTGTATACATCCTGAAGTAAAGAACACTGCCAGCACCAATAAAGAAAATAACACCTAAGAAAGTACCAATTAAGAAGAACGAAGCGACATTTTGTTTTGTTGTGTATAGAGAATCGCTTGCTTCACTTGCATGGAAAGGCTTGTGATCTGCTTGAATGGTGTTCCCATCGGTATTAATTTTGTCTATGAATACCGAGCCGATGTTATTCGCTTTTTCCCAGTCCTTAACTTTAAAGCTATATACACTCATCTGTTTTGAAACCGATGATAATGCCTCTACATTTTCATCAGATAATACGAGTAATGTTGAGATTAAGCTGTTTGGAAAAGGATTATAATTTTTATATTCTTTTACTTGTAGCTGTAGGCTGTTTTGAGTAAGTGTAAGAATATCTTTCCTTTCGGTATCATAAATTGTGCCAATGAATTGATCATCTATGTCTTTCATAAGGACATACGATTCGTTATTCTTCACGTGGAGATTTTCCCAGTTCAATGCTTTAGCAAGTATATTATATTCACTTTGTTTAATTACATAATAGGGCTGAGGTTTTTCTTCCGCTGAAGATACTTCATATATAGCCGTTTTAAATTGTTTATAAGTAAATTGCTCTTCATTGAACTTTTGTTTTAACCAATTTAAATGTTCATCCGCTAACGTATTTTCAGTATGTGATAAATATGTAAAAGGAAAAGGATTTTTTCTTACTGCATCAAATTTTGTGAATTTCCCAAAACCGTATAAGAATGTAATCATAGTAAAAGCGAGCGTTGATAGCATCGCTACAATAAAGAGCATGTTAATGTTTGTCCGAATGCGCGCTGCTAAATCAGAAATCCAAAGCATATTAATTCGCTTCATATAAAATGATCTTCGCGTTTTTAATATACGAATGAGTAAAAAACTAATTTGTGAAAAGAAAAAATATGTTCCAGCTGCAACAAGTGACGGAATGACAAATATACTAGAGACGGCATATAAAAGCCCAATGATATCGCCTAGCGACATAAAATATAGAGGATTTGCTGCTAATACATATCCAGATATTAAACATATCGCACCGAATAGAGAGATGAGCACAGATGCTTTTCTTTCTTTTTGTTTTGTTCCTTCTTTTAAAAGACGTACAGCTTTTCTCGTACGGATTAGCATCGGTGTAAAAGATGATACGAGAATGAAGAGTCCAAGAAAGATGATTATAGTTAAAACGATAGCACCTGTAGGCAAATATAAATATAGACCAGGTACATGTGTAATTTTGGCGGTAACTAGTAAAAAGAACTGTGAAAAGACAAGGCCAAGTTGAATGCCGAAAAAGATGGAAAGAACACCAATTAGCATGTTTTCTAGAAATACGAGTCTCTTTAATTGTTTTTGAGATATACCAAGTACTGTTAAAATCCCAAATTGCTTTTTTCGTACTTTTAAGAAAGTACCGATTGAATAGAGTAAAAAGAAAAACGAAAAGAATACAATAACAACTTCTGATATTGTCATTAATATGTTCAGAGCAACATTCACGTCTGTCATATGCAATTTAGGATGAAATAAATAAACTGCAAATGAGAAAAAAATTGCAATGGAAAACGCACTGCTTACAAAATAGGCGAAATAAGCTCTGGCGTTCCGAGTCACGTTTTTAAATGCAAACTGCCAAAATGTCATTCGCCTAACCTCCTAGTAGGGTGAAGATGAAAAGAGTATGAGAAATACTCTTTTCATCAAGTTTGTCTTAAATAATTTGTCCATTCGTATACTGTGATAATTTTTGCATATAAAGTGAACGAATGAATAAGAAAAATACAATTTCAACGACTCCAAAAATAATAAGAACAGCTGAAACTTCTTTGAACAAAGATAAACCAATTACATCTTGTAGCATTTTCGTTGCAAACATTGTATGAATGGATGCCATAATGTAAGGAACGAAAAATAAAATACTAAGCTGAATGGTTGCAGACCATTTCATCTCTTTATCTGTCACACCAATCTTAGAAATTGTTATATACTTCTCTTGCTCATTCGTCAAATCTGTATACATTCTAAAGTAAAGAACGCTACCAGCTCCAATGAAGAAAATAACTCCTAAAAATGTTCCGATTAGGAAGAATGCGGCGCTACCAGATGTTATTTTGTATAACGATCCTGCTGATTCAAAGGATCGAATAAGAGGTCCCTCATACTGGGATTGATCTCGATCTTTTTGCACCTTTTCTATAAAATCATCAGCAATTTTATATGTCTGTTCCCAGTTTTGAATTTTGTAATTGTATGCTGATATATGCTTTACCGTATTGGGTAAGTTATTTATGTGAATATCAGGCAAAACTATCGTTTGATATGAAAAGTCAGATGGAATTGCATTGCCATGTTCATAGCCTTTTACTCGTAATTTCGTATTTGTACTAGAGAGTGTAATGTAATCTCTTTTGTAGCTTTGCTCAAATTCGTTGAATATAGTGACATAAGATGTCCCCGTTAATACGTATGCTTCGTTATTATCCATAAATAGTTGTTTCATTCGTAAAGAACTCGCAAGTTTGTTATAGTCACTTTGCTTAATTGCGTATACGTCATTATAAATAGCTATACCTTTATCTTCTTCTAGCGGTGTTTCATATATATCAGCTTTTATTTTCTCATAAGGGAAATGCTCTTTTTGTAATTGTTGCTCAAGCCAATTTAAATGCTCTGTCACAAAGGGATTCGCATCATAAGAAAAGTAAGAAATTGGGAAAGGAGAAATTCTATTAACTTCTAGCTTAATAAATTTCCCGAATCCATATAGGAACGTTATCATTGTGAAAGCGATAGTAGAGAGCATTGCTACAATAAAAAGCATATTAATATTCGTTCGAATACGGCTTGCTAAATCAGAAATCCAAAGCATGTTAACCCGTTTCATATAAAACTTTCTTCTCGCCTTTAAAATGTAAATAAGTAAAAAACTAATTTGTGAAAAGAAGAAATATGTACCGATTGTAACAAGCGTTGGGATAATGAAAATACTCGAAAGCATATATATAACACCTATTTGCGGACTTACTGATACGAAATATTTCGGGTTTCCAGCTAAAGCATAACCACCTAATAAACAAATCGCACCAAATAAGGAAACGAGTATGGACGGTTTTTTTTCTTTTTGTTTTCCGCTATTTGTTTTTAAAAGTTGTACCGTTTTTTTTGTACGGATAAGCATTGGTGTGAATGTAGATACAATAATAAAAAGACTAAGGAAAACGATAGTCGTTAAAATAAACGCGTTAATAGGCAAGTATAAATATATGCCTGGTACGTGCGTAATTTTTGCTGTGACTAATAAGAAAAATTGTGAAAAGACAAGCCCAAACTGCATACCGAAAAAGATAGATAAAATCCCAATTAACATATTTTCCATAAAAACAAGAAGATGTAATTGCTTTCTCGATATTCCTAAAACGGTCAAAACTCCGAATTGTTTTTTTCTAACTTTTAAAAAAGTACCAATGGAATATAGTAAAAAGAAGAAAGAGAAAAATACAATTACAACTTCTGAAAATATCATTAATCCTGAAATTTCAGCAGTCATGCTAAAGTTTTGTAATTTCGGATGGAATAAGTAAACAGCAAACGAAAAGAAAACAGCAATGGAAAAGGAACTACTTACAAAGTAAGCAAAATAAGCTCTGGAATTACGTGTTACATTTTTAAATGCAAACTGCCAAAATGTCATAATATGTACCTCCCGCTAGAAGGTACATATGTAGTTTTATTGCAAAAAATGTATGAGAGTGAGTTCTCATACATTTTGCTAGCATATGTTACGATCATGCTTCGGTCACCTTCTCTGTATATTCTGCTTGATTATTTGCAGCGTTGTGGAAGATGATTTTAATCGTCGTTCCTTTACCAACTTCAGAGTCTAGTTTCACAGAGTGACCTAAATAATCACAAATTTTACTTACAATATAAAGTCCCATACCAGTAGATTCTCCGAATGCACGACCATTTTTCCCAGTATAAAACGGTTCAAATACTCTTCGAATATCTTCTTGCGGAATACCAACACCTTCATCGCGAACTTCTAAAATAATATCTTTTCCGTTTCGGTAAGCAGATAAGAAAACTTTCTTTCCGCGCTCACCAGAGTAACGAACGGCATTTGTCATTAACTGATAAATAATGAACTTTAGCCATTTCGCATCCGAAGCAACTTTTAAATCAGAATGAACTTCTAAAACAGGGAAGACCCCGTTTCGAATGAAGAGTTCTTTTAATCCATTAATATTTTTTGTTACCGCATCTTTTAATGAAATCGTCTCAACATGGAAATCTTCATGGAAGTTATTTAACCTTGCCATATATAAAGCCATATCGAGCCCTTGATTTAATCGTTCTAATTCTTTTTTGAATTTCGGAATCAAATGTTCATCTTCCATTTCGAGCACCATAAGCTGCATAACAGACACAGGTGTTTTCATTTGATGCACCCAGTGGTTAATGAATAATTGATGTTCTTGTTGTTTTACTTCATACGACTGTAGTTCTTTTTGGAATAGACGATACTGTGTACGCACGAGTTCATTTACACCGTGAGGCATCGGAGCAGTTGCTCTTTCAATAAACGCATCTTCCATTTTCTCTGGTTGCTCACTTAATCTATGGTACATTCTACGATTCCGAACGTAACGATAAGCGAGGAAACAAATGAATAAATATAAACTTAAAACGACGAAGTAAAATTTATTATTTTGAAATCCATCTACTGCATCATAAAGAACGAAGATGATACCGAAGTTTAATACGTATAGTAGAAAAAATGCAAAATGATCACGTAAAAATAGCTTCATGCTTATTCACTCCAAGTTGCGTTAAAACGATACCCAAGTCCACGTACTGTTTCAATAGCATTTTCAATACCAAGCTCATTGAACTTTTTACGAAGACGCGTAATGTTTACGTTTAATGTATTTTCCTCAACGAAGCTTTCGTCATCCCAAAGAGCAGCTAGTAAATCTTCACGGCTCGCTGTACGAGGGAATTTAGATAATAGCATTTCTGCTAAAATAGCTTCTTTTTTCGTTAAAAGAACTTGCTCAGCACCGAAATGAATTTCTGGGCGCTCTGGGAATAGTTTTAAACCTTCTACTTCAACGATACGTTCAGAAATATTAGGTGCATAATCACCGTAAATACGGCGTAATTGACCTTTAATTTTCGCCATTACAACGTCGTAGTGGAACGGTTTTGTAATATAATCATCCGCACCGCTTTCAATCGCCATAATTTGTTCCATTTCACCAGCACGAGCCGAAATGAAAATAATTGGGCAAGTAGATTCATGACGAATTTGACGGCACCAGTAGAATCCATCGAATTTCGGTAAGTTTACATCAAGTAAAACAAGATGTGGTTTTACTGCGTTAAACGATTCCATAATATCATCGAAGTTCTCTGCAACAACAGCTTCATAGCCGTATTTTTGAATGTGAGATTGTAGTAATGATGAAATATTTGGATCGTCTTCAACGATTAAAATTTTATACATATGTATATTCCTCCTAAAAAAACAATTGTAGCTATAGTGTATCATGTGTTTCAAGTCTTTTCATTATGTTGAAAGATAAGCTAGTAAACAGTATAGGTCAAAAGTGCGGAAAGTAAAAAGAGCGTATAGATAATTGACAATTAACTGAAATCAATTAGACATTTAGATAAATATCTAAATGTCTAATTAGTGAAGGGAAGAAAGACATTGAATCAAGCATTTAAAGCATTAGCAGACCCAACAAGGCGAAAAATTTTAGATTTATTAAAAGAAGGCGATTTAACCGCTGGGGAAATTGCGGAGCATTTCAATATGACAAAGCCAAGTATTTCACACCACTTAAACGCACTTAAAAATGCTGAACTTATTCAAGATGAAAAAAAGGGGCAATTCGTTATGTACTCTTTAAACACAACTGTATTTCAAGATTTGTTGACTTGGGTGTTTACATTTACGAATAAGGGGGAAGAGGAGAAATGAAAAAGCATATATTTCCGTTACTATTAATTGCTTTAACGATTCTTGCATGGTGTGCCGCTTGGCCGCATTTACCAGGAGAAGTTCCGAGCCATTGGAACCTTGCTGGTGAGGTAGATGGACATATGTCAAAAATGGGGATGCTGATTTTTGATGTTGCAATTATGGTTTTTATATATGCACTAGTGACTGTATTGCCTAAAATAGATCCAAGGTACGAGAACTATAAAAAATTTCCTAAAGCACTTGGAAGAATCAATGGAGCAATTTTGTTTTTCTTATTTACTATTAATATGATGACACTAGCAAATGCTTTAGGATACAACATTCCAATTGGAATTGTTGTGAACATAATGGTCGGTATCCTCTTTGTTGTACTCGGTAATTATATGCAACAATGTAAACCAAATTTCTTTATAGGTATTAAAACACCCTGGACGTTAAGTAGTGAAGAAGTGTGGAGAAAAACACATAGATTAGGATCAAAGATTATGATGATTGGTGGCATTGTAATTATAATTTCGTCATTTCTACCGGGAATGTGGAAAATGATTTGCTTGTTAAGTGTTGTTGGTATATTGGTTGTTGTTACGATGGGATATTCTTATGTTGCTTATAAAAAAGAACTAAAAATGTAAATAAAGCTGCTTTTCCTTCTAAGGAAGAGCAGCTTTATTTTTATTTCTTCAAAACCGGTATCCAAATTTCACTTTTAAAGTTTGGAGAAGATACATCTTTTTGTTCATTCCACAATATTTCTGGTCCTTTTGCTAGTTCATAGTTTGAGGAAGGAAACCATTCGGAATAAATGCGCCCCCATACATTTTGTAATGTTTCAGGAAATGGGCCGACAGCTTCAAAGATAGCCCACGTTGAAGCTGCGACTTCAAGTTGTGCGAATTGCGCTGGACAATCTTTCGTTGAGGCCACTCCAATGTAGTGATCGAGTTCTCCCTTTTCCTCCATTCTACCTTCAGAAAAGTTAGTAGAAGCACTAATAATTCCAGTAGGTTCAATGTTTGAAAGTGACTTTAATGTTTGAATGGACTCTGGATTTAAACTTTTCCACATAGAAGCAATTTCTTCATTTACACCGTTAAATACAATCGGTACGCGTTTTGTAATACCAATAATTCGAAATGGTTCTTTTTCTTCAATTCGATAGTTCATTTCGTTTCCTCCTTGAATCGATAACTGGAAGGTCATTGGTGAATAAGCTTTCAAAGAATGACTACTATTTCGGGCCTCTGAAGGTGTTATGCCGTGCAAGTTTTGAAAAGCACGTGTAAAAGAATCTGGCGAGTTGTACCCATATTTGATAGCGACATCAATGACTTTTGCAGTGCTATCTTTTAGTTCAAAAGTAGCAAGAGTAAGACGTCTACAGCGAATATATTCTGATAGTGATATGCCAGCTAGAAAAGAAAACATTCTTTTGAAATGATATTCAGAGCAGTACGCTATTTTTGCGACTTCTTTAAAATCAATTTCATCTGTTAGGTTGTTTTCAATATACTGCATTGCTGCATTCATATTTTTAAGTGAATCCATACGATGACCTCCTTGTTAAATACAATAGCAGGAACAAACTAAGTCCATCCGACATTTCATGCACAACTTTGTAGGATACATTTTTAACCTTACAAAATTGTAATGTTCCTGTAAGGAGAATGAATGGATGGTATGATATCCCAATGCTATAGTAACAAAGTACTTTTGTTCAGTAGGTTAAATTTTTATATCTTTACTTATGCGTCTTACATAACTGTCATGTTTGTGTAAGAAACATCGATAGTGGCAAGAGTAGAGAGTGTATATAGTTGAAAATAGAGAATAGAAGAAATGAGGGATGTCGAGATGAAAACAGTGTTAGAAGCAAAAAATATTGAAAAAGTGTATGACACGGGTGGTAATAAATTTGCAGCGTTAAAAGGTATTAACTTACAAGTAAAAGAAGGTGAGTTCGTTGGAATTATGGGACCTTCTGGTTCGGGTAAGACGACTTTACTAAACGTTCTTTCTACAATTGATAATGCGACGAACGGTGAAATCTTAATTGATGGAAAAGATATCGTGAAGATGAACGATGATAAGTTAGCGTTATTCCGCCGCGATCATTTAGGATTCATTTTCCAAGATTATAATCTATTAGATACGTTAACGGTGAAAGAAAATATTGCGTTACCTCTTGCGTTATCAAAGGTAAAAGCGAGCGAGATTGACCGCCGTGTTCTTGAAATTTCAAAGAAATTCGGTATTGATCATATTTTAAGCCAGTTCCCATATCAAGTATCGGGCGGACAGAAGCAGCGCTGCGCAGCATCGCGTGCAATCGTTACGAATCCAAGTATGATTTTCGGGGATGAGCCGACGGGAGCGCTTGATTCTAAATCAGCGACAGATTTACTTGAAAGTATGAAGTCGTTAAACGAATATGATAACTCTACAATTTTAATGGTAACGCACGATGCGTTTGCCGCAAGTTATTGTAAACGAGTTATTTTCATTAAAGATGGTGAGTTATATAAAGAATTACACCGCGGTGAATCAACGCGTAAGCAGTTCTTCCAAAAAGTTGTTGACGTAATGTCTTCTATTTCCGGAGGTATGGCTGATGACCTTATCTAGCATTGCCCTCCGCAACATACAGCGGAACTTTAAAGACTACTTTGTATATTTTGCATCTATGATCTTTAGTATCGTCATTTATTTTACATTTAAGGCGTTGCAGTACAATTCACAAATGGAAAAAGCAGCGGAAGCTTCTAAAAAAATTAGTGGAGCGTTCCAAGTTTCCAGTGTCATGCTAATTATATTCGTAGCAGTGTTCATTATATATTCAAACGGTTTCTTTACAAGGAAACGTAAAAAAGAAGTTGGATTATATTCCTTATTAGGTATTCGTAAAAGACAGATTGGTAAAATGCTGTTTTATGAAAATATGTTAATGGGATTAATGTCATTAGTAATCGGGATTGCGATTGGTAGTGTCCTTTCAAAATTATTCCTTGAGTTACTAGTAAGTATGATGGGATTAAACTTAAATGTTCATTTTGAAGTACCGATGGCTGCAATTGTTGATACGGCAATTATTTTCTTTGTGATTATATTGTATACATCACTTCAAGGATATCGTTTAATTTATCGCTTCAAGTTAATTGAACTTTTCCGCGCAGAACGTGAAGGAGAAGCAATGCCAAAAGGATCTGTCATTATGGCATTAATTTCAGTGTTCTTAATCGGTTCAGGTTATTTCTTAGCGTTAATGTTTATGAAGGCAGTTAAATATGCAGACTTTATGGCAGTTGCACTTTATATTTTACTTGCGACAGTATTAGGTACGTACTTACTATTTATGTTCTTTACAGTATTCGTATTAAAACGTGCAAGAAATAATAAATCATCGTTTTATAACGGTATGAATATGGTAACGACGTCACAGTTACTATATCGTATTAAAGGAAATGCAAAGTCACTTGCGACAATTTCTATTTTAAGTGCAGTGACATTAACGGCGGTTGGTACGTCAGTTACGATGTATTACAACACATTTACGCAATCAAAAGCATTTACACCATACAGCTATTCTTATGAGAAAAAAGATGCAGAACTAGATAAGAAAGTAAATACGATTCTTGCGGAAGAGAAGCAGAATCACCCTGTTAAAGATCAATTTGAAATTGAGACAGTTCCTGTAAAAGGGAAGTTTGAAGGAGACAAAGTTGATTTCATTCTTAATATGAATTACACGATTTCAGAGAAATATCAGTTTATGTCTCAGTCTGAATTTAATAAACTTGCTAAAAAAATCGACGCAGAAACAGTGAATGTAGCTGCTGGTGAAGCATTTATATATGATAGTTCATATATTGAAGGGCATGAGTTTAGTCCACAATATAAAGGAAACAAAGCAGTATTCCAAATTGGAAATGAAACGAAGCAATTAAAAATCCAAGGTGCAAATGACGTTGCGATTACAAATTTAGGTGAATTAGTTGTTGTCGTTTCAGATGAAATGTATGAGCAAGCGAAGCAAGCATTTGGAACACGCGTTGTAAAAAATATTGATGTAAAAGATGAAAAAGATAGTAAAGTGTTAACAGAAAAATTAACAAAAGTGATGCCAGCTGGTGAATCAGAAATGGTACCACCATTTAGAGATTTCTACACTGGTTTCCATATGGGGCTTGAAGGAACAGGACTAATGATGTTTATCGGAATGTTCTTAGGACTTGTATTCTTACTAGCAACGGGTTCTATCATTTACTTTAAGCAATTAACAGAAGCAAATGCTGATCGTGAGCGCTATATTGTACTTCACAAAGTAGGGGTCACAAAACAAGAAATGAAAAAAGCTATCGCAAAACAAGTAAGCTTTATCTTTGCGATTCCGTTAGTAATCGGAATCCTGCACAGCTTGTTTGCATTAAAAGGTTTAGGGAACATACTACCATTTGAAATTATGATTCCGCTTCTAATTAGTATTGGAGTATACGGTGTCATTTATATTGGATATTACTTCCTAACAGTTCGTTCTTATTATAAGATTGTGAGTGCGAAGTAATAAGTAAAAATAAGAAAGCCATTTACCTAATTTTTTATGAGGTGAATGGCTTTTTTTCGGTCTAAATACTACCGTGCATCGATTATGTCGATGAAACTAAAAGTATGTTTTCGGTCAAAGGCATCTATGCATACTAAAGAACGCTTTAAAGGATTTAATTCAATTACAGTCATATAACTTGTAGGGAAATAATGATCTTTATAATAAGTGATCAATATTTCTTTTTCTGAAATGTAAGAGCGTAATAAAGTATCTTCAATTCTGTCTCTATCATCATATGGTGATACTTTTCGCGATTCTTTTATGTCAGTCGATTTTGATATTGTTGTACTACTCATGCTTTCTATTCTCCTAACAATATATTTTCTATATAGGAAGGTTCATCACTATGGAAGTCTACTACTGATTACTCAGAAGTACCTTATGTTCGTTTTATTATGGATGATTGGAAGCCGAATTTGCTTAGTACTAAAAAATTATCAAATTCATTCACTTATTTATAGTAATTATTTGTCATTCTTGTACTTTTTTGAATGGGATTAAAACTTTATTAAGGTGAATTTGGATGAGGGAGAATAAAGTGAAACTTTAATCAGTGGGGGTCTTACTGCCCGGCAAATAGCGGGATAAATGGATTTGAAGAAGGTGAGCCAGTAGGGTAACTAGCTCACCTTCTGTTAGAAAAGCGTTCTTATATAACGGTATGATTTTCACGATATTGTCTAGGCGTCATACTCGTAATTTTTTTGAAGACTCGTGTGAAATAACTTTGATCATTAAAATTAAGCCAGGCACAAATATCTGATAATGGATAGGTCGTTAATGTTAATAATTTTTTTGCTTCTTCTACTCGTTCTCTCTGGATGTATTCATTTAAAGGAATACCCACTTCTTTTTTAAACAGTTTTGATAAATAAGTAGGGGAAATATGTAAAAGGTTAGCAAGGTCATTTAGAGATATTTCATCGTAAATATGTTTGTGAATATAATTGAGGCACGTAGTAATGGAATTAGAATATGATTGATTATTATATTCCTTCACACGTTCTGCAAAAGTACATAATGCATCTTCAATTAACCTATTTACGGAATACATGTTATCTAATTTTTCAATCGTTTGTATATATAAAGTACCGAGTGAAAAAGCAATATGTGATGGAAGATTACCGTCTATCGCATATCGAATAGCTAGCGTAATGGCGATAATGCCATTATTTTTTTGGTTTCTCAGTTGATCTCCTTTAGATGAAATTGCTGCATCTTCTTGTGGATATGAATACGCATATTGTATGACCTTTTCTTTATTACCTTCTTTAATTGCTGAAAAAAATTTACGTTCCAATGATATGTCATAATTTTGCGGATCATGGCGGCGACGTTTTGAAATATATAAATCAGGATTTACGATTTTATAAGAAACATCTTCGAGTAATTTGTTTTTTTTCCAAACAATATCACGATCTAATTTTTCATTGAAAATTACGTAATGTAACCAAATACTTATATCAATTAGCGTGCTTTTTTTAATCTCGGGTAGGAATTGATAGTAGTCTATTCCTTGTTGCATTGTATGATTACAGTTGAAATATTTCATAAGCTTAATCGCCATTTCATCTGACACTTTTGGATAGGTAGTCGGGCCGATTATAATCGTTCCTTTTATCTGTTCATGATTTGTTATATGGATGCTAATGAAATTCTCAAGATACTTATTCCCTTTGAAAATTGGAAAATTACAAGGAGCGTTTTCTTGATAAATTTCATTAAGATGTTCGTCTTTAGAAGAATAAAACGGACTACCAATCGTATGAAAAGTAGATTCATATACAATTTTTTTATCAGTAGATAGAAATTGAACAGGAACATGAAACGTTCTATGTACAAGATCACATAAGTGCTGTAGGTCGATGGAATTATTCATTAGCTTCTCCTTTTAAATAGTTTTGAAATACTACATATGAATTAAATGTACATTTGTTTCTATAAAATACTTATTGTTTGAATTTTTTTGCTCACATGAAAAGAATTACATATATTGGATAGGAATGAAAGGTGATTTACAGATTAATTTCCGCAGATGTTGTATGAAAATAGACGTAGTGATGGCACCTTCCATAAAAGTCTTTTTTATATCTATTATACCAAATTAATAAATATAAAAGAGGTATTTATATAGGGAATGCGAAATGTTTCATTCTTCATAAAATCTTAAGAAATCTCCTCAATTTTTGTTAAGAAACGATAGTTATACTTAGAAACAAGTTAAAAACTATTGAACGAATGGGGAGAGGTTTACATGCAGCTCATAACATTCTTACATGAATTTATAAAACATCCGAAACATACTGGTGCAATTGCGCCAAGTTCAAAAATATTAGCAAAGAAAATGGTAGATGTAATTGATTTTAATAGAGCGAAGTGCATCGTAGAGTTAGGGCCTGGTACAGGGGTGTTCACGAAAGAAATTATGAAGAGAAAGAAGACGGAAACAATATTTCTTCTTATTGAAATTAATGAAGTGTTTTGCAAAGAATTAAAGAGAAAGTTTAAAAATGAGCAGAACGTTATTGTTGTACACGGTTCAGCTGAAAATATAAAGAAGTATATGGAAGAATTCAATATAGAACGCGTTGATTACGTCTTATCGGGATTACCTTTTGCTTCTTTACCAGAAGAAGTTTCAAAGCGTATTTTAAATAATGTAATGGAAGCGATACATGAGAACGGTGAATTTATTACATTTCAATATTCACTTGTGAAAAAAGGGTTTATACAGCATTTCTTTCCTGAAATTACGCTAGAGAAAGTGTGGCTCAATTTCCCGCCAGCGTACGTCTTTAGCTGTAAAAAAGAGATAAGGAGAGTATATGCATAATGGAATTACATGAATTATTATCTTATATTGAACAATACGGTTATTGGGCATTATTTTTCTGTTTATGGTTGGGTATTATCGGTATGCCAATTCCAGACGAAATGATCGTAATGAGCGGTGGTTTTGTCTCTTCACTAGGGATATTAAGTGTCATTCCAGCATTTTTATTAACCTATTTCGGCGTTGTATCTGGGCTATCGTTAGGTTATATATTAGGGAAAATATTTGGTACGAAAGTACTGGATAAGCTAATGAAAAAGAAAAAAGCGAAATATCTTTTGAAATCTCAACAAATGGTAGAGAAGTATGGTCATTATGCGTTAGTCACAAGTTATTTCATACCAGTTGTAAGACATATCGTACCGTATTTAGTTGGAATGAATAACATGTCATTTAAGACATATGCTCTGTATTCTTATACGACAGGATTTGTTTGGACACTCGTTTACTTTGTGCTCGGTTCTTTATTCGGACAACATATTGAAAGGATTGTAGCAGTTGCGATAGAGTATGGCGTGTATTTTGGCGGAATTGTTTTTGTTGTTGCGAGTGGTACTTATTTGTATAAGCAAAGAAGAAGTACGGTGATGAGTAAGTAAATAGAAGGTAGGTTTATGTTTATTGAGAGCATATAAAAGGGAGAGTTATTTTGTAAAATAACTCTCCCTTTTAATGTAATAGTTCCTTATTACTTACATTAGGTGTTGTCTGAAATACAGTTATATAAATTGTTAATATGGTTGTGTTGATTAGATTAGCTAATACAGTCATAAAATCACTTGATGGAGTGATAAGAACGAAGATTGAAAGTATAGCAGAAGCAAGTGGAATAAACTTTTGTAGCGTAGTTAACTTTCCATTTTTATGAAGCTTCGAAGACTGAAAGAAGCAAAGTAAGAAAATAAAGGATGTAGATAATAATCCTAGATAGCCCCATCCATCTTCAATATACCAAGGTAAAAAGCTCATTCTTGATGTGAAAATAAATAAATTGAATACTAACGTGCTAATGATTAGCGTGTTTAAAATGGTAATATTCCTCTGTTTTTTCATTTGAATTACACTCCGTAATTTATTTTATACTGCTATTTATGGTCAGCAAAAAATACTGATTAAAATTGCAATTTATTGAGATGTTTTTGCCATTTCCATAAATCGCTGTTCAATTTCATCTAGTTCGAATGAATGGCATATTCTACGGTCTTCTTTATCTAAAATTCGATAATGTTGAGATAAAATATTTTGTTGTATTTGGTAACCGTTTAATTCTTTTATTTGTCGCCACCACATTTTTCCTCCTAACGTTTTCGGGAAATTCGTATTGTAATGTGTAAAAGCGATTGTTTTTATAATTTCATTCACATCATCCCCGAATGTCATCTGGACTGTGTTGCTCTGTTCGAAGAGTGTTACGACACAAACTGCACCTGACCATGTTAGCGTGCGTCTTCCTTTTTCAATTTCCACTAATGTTTTCTTTGATAAACCAATAATTTCTGACATTTTATCTTGTGATAAATCATTTTCAACACGGATAAGTTTTAATTTTGAATTAACGAGTTCAATAAATTCTTGTTTATTCATTATGCATCTCCTTTTTTATTTAGTGTAAAATTACACTAAAAGTGTAGTTTTGTCAATTTAAGAGTGAAGAGTTTTTTGAGCTTACTAATTAATATTTCACTTTTAGTTTAAGAAAATGTTAAGAAACAGTACGAGTTTTTATTAAGAAATACGCCCTATACTGAGAAACATCTTAAAGAAAACATAATGAAAGGCGGAATATAGATGAAAAGATTTATACTTGGAGCATTACTTGTTATTGTGGCAGGAGCAGCATATTTATTAAATGGGAGTAAGTTATTAGATCAAATGAATCCATTTCTTGATATAGAGAATCATTATGCAATTATCGATACGGATGGAAAAGAGTTAGTTGGAAATAGAGGCCGTGAATATACGGTTAAAGCTTACGATCAGGATGGCAAGGAAAAAGAAGTTACAATTGACGGAGTAGATGAATTACCAAAAGGTTCATACCGGCATGTGCTTACGAGAGGTAAGTTCTTATATGATAAAGTGAAAGTAACGATAGATAAAATTCCAGATTGAGTAAAGATGACGTTAGGATTGTAAGTATAAAACCGATTCTCAATGTGGGGATCGGTTTTATTATTTTATGGTAAAATATAGAAGAGGGAGTGAGAGTTATGCTACTCATCGTTAGCCTTATATTAATCGGGATTATGTGTAGTATGAGAATAGTATCTTTACATATGATAGAACGAGAAAAGATAGAAGAGAGATATGTGTATTGTCCAAAATGTGATGCGAAAATCCGAAGAGGAAATTTTGCTCCTTTTTGTTCGAAATGTAATTTAATATTTTAACTATAGGAAATCCGAAATCATTTTGTATGGTTTCGGATTTTTTATGTTGAAAGTAGAAGAAATAAAGAGCGGAAAAAAGTTTGAACAAGGAATTGATTATACGAATATTATTGGAGGATATCCCATTATTATGAAATATTTCATAGAGATAGATCGAGAAGTTTTGAGGGTCTTATTACATGATGGAAGAGGAATTCTTCCTACTATGCTAGAGTGTGATGAATGTTATAAGACTCAATTAGATGATATTGAGGAAAGTTGATAAAAAAGAGCTTGAAACCATTCAAGCTCTTTTTTATTACTATTTATGTCCTAAAATATGCTCAACCTCATGCACACTTAATTTACTTGCCTTAGCAATTGTTTCAAGTGGTATACCAAGATTATGCATACTTTTAATCATTTGAATTTTCCCTTGTTGAACCCCTTCTTTTCGCCCTTTTTCTAAGCCTTTTTCTAAGCCCTTTTCCATGCCTCTTTTCATACCTTCTGTCTCTGCATGGGCAAATTTTGCTGCTTCATCCATTAAAACTTTCTCCCTTGCGTCATAGGCTTGTCGGAAAGAGGAATCTTGACTCATACGTTCCCACTTGTTTATTGCTTTTTGTAAAATAGGGTCTTGGTTCATAGCAATATCCTCCAATGTTTTAGTTAAGTATTCATCCTCATTTGCTGAAAGCAATAAAAGCCAACGAACAAATGGATCTTTCCACGGATTTACTTTTTCTTCATGCCATTGTTTTGTTAACTTTGGAATTTCTACAATGTGAATTTCTATGTCATCACTCAAGAGTTTCTGTTGCTGTGAATTCCATAATGTGCCCGTTGTATGAAATTCTTTGTGGTCTGAGAACATTATAAAGTTCAATAAATTAATGGTGATGGTTTTATGAAGCGAACTGTAAGGCATACCTTTTTGTAATTGAGATGTGTATAATTTTCCCCAATAATATAAACTACGTTTCATCATATCGTGATTATTATTGAGCTGTATTTCTACATTTACTTTTGTTCCTGTGTTTAATGTCGCTGAAATATCTAAAATAGATAACTTATCCTCTTCATATTCCCGGTGTAAATGTGGATCTTCCAGTTGTAGAGAAGCGATGGGTGATTCTAAAGACTCTCGTAACGTAGCGTTTAAAAATGCAATTAGAATATCTTCACTACCATTCGTACCAAACAATTGTTTAAATGCAAAATCAATGCGTAAATTAACTAACTGTTGGTTGAACAAAGTTTGTTCTCTCCCTTATATTAAGGTGCTTCTTTCCTTCATTGTACCTAAAAATAAATAGGGCATGCAAATAGACCATTCTGCTATTTTATTAGAAGTATTATTAGAAAGTAAAAGGCAATTTTGTCTATGTTATACTCTAGTGAAATTGAATTCTTCCAATCAGTAGCGGCTGCTATAGAGAAGAAAGACCCAAGTATTATTGTGAATAAGGATTCTAATACGCACTGGAAAAATAGGGTGGAGTTTGATTACGAAAACCTGTAATTATAAGTAAATCAAAATGCTTTTTTTATAAAAAAAGACGAGCCAAAGTGTTGAAACTTTAGCTCGCCTTTTTGCATTACACAACCGCAGGATTATAAATCATCGTAAAGTGTCCTTGTAATAGTTCAATATGACAAGGTGTATGAAGCGAGCTTTCTCCATCTGTATCTACTTCTTTTTCTTCTTCGGTTTCAATATGAATGGATTTAGCTTTTACGTGGAAGATGTCATTTTCATTTGAGTCTTCAAATAGTTTCTTTCCGATATAATCTTTAAACGCTTGAATGCCTGTTGATTTTACAACGAAAATATCAAGTGTTCCGTCGTCGCACTTTACGTTCGGAATAAAGGACGGGATCCCGCCAAGATATTCACCGTTTCCAACCATAACAAGGACAGCTTCGTCTTCATATACTTGCCCATCGTACGTAATTTTTACGGGGAATGTTTCAGCATTTTTGACAGTTCGAATGGTGCTTAAGTAGTAACCGATTTTACCAAGCTTAGCTTTCTCTTCTGCATCGATATTGTTTGATACTTCAGAGACAAGTCCAATACCCCAGAAGTTTAAGAAGTGTAGGTCATTTGCTTTTGCGACGTCAACTGGTTTTACATGTCCTTTTGTAATGAGTTTTGCTGCTTCTGCGATGTTTTGCGGAACGCCGAGTGTGCGAGAGAAGTCGTTGCAAGTTCCGCCTGGAATGATTGCAAGTGTAGGTCTAGTTTCAAGAGGTGCTAAGCCATTTGTGCATTCAAATACAGTACCGTCACCACCAAAGACGATAATTAAATCTACTTTACTAGCAAACTCTTGGCAATATTTTGTTGCATCACCTTGCCTTTTCGTATGAAGGATATGTAAGTCAGGAAAAGCTGCCGCAAGAGGTGGTACGATTTTCGTTAAGTTCGTATGTAAATCACCTTGTCCTGCTTTTGGATTTACGATGAGGAGTACTTTTTCAAATTTTGTCTTTGTCATTTTTATTCTCTCCCTTTGTCTTTTACGAATCGTGATAGAAAATAAACTTCCACCAGTAATTGATGGAAGTTTATTCTATTATATTATTCCGTTACAACTGAAGCGATAAATGGTAAGTTACGATATTTTTCTGCGCAGTCGATACCGTAGCCAACGATAAATTCGTCTGGAATTTGGAAGCCAACATATTCAGCTTTTAAGTCCACTTTACGTCGCTCAGGTTTATCAAGTAACGTACAGAATTTCAATGCTTTCGGTTTATGCATAAAGAAGTGATCTTTTAGGAAGTGAAGTGTTAAACCAGAATCGATAATATCTTCTACGACAATTACGTTTTTGCCAGTAATGTTTACATCAATATCTTTTAATAGTTTTACTTTTCCAGTTGTTTCAGTTTGATTTCCGTAGCTAGATGCAGAAATAAAGTCGATTGTTACATCGTTTTTAATGTGACGAATTAAATCAGCAGCGAATACGAAAGATCCTTTTAATACGGCGATTACTACGATTTCTTCTCCTTCAAAGTCACGTTCGATTTGAAGTGCTAGTTCTTTTACTTTTTCTTGTAATTTTTCTTCAGAAATTAAAGTGTCTTTTATTTCAATATTCATTGGAGTCCTCCTACAGTGTAAAACTTGTGAACATTTCGACTGTAAAGGAAAGAAAGGGAAAAGTCAAAGAAGATATAAGTTTTTTACAGAAATCCCCACAAAATAGTCAGATGATATGATATACTGATTATATTAAGAAAACGCTTCCATAAAGGGTGATTATGATGAGAAAGAAAGAGTATACAAGTGCAACATTTATAAAAGCATTACTTTTAACAATTGTTCTTGGTAGTTTGGCTTACCTAATTGATGTACCAGCGATTCGGATTTCACTAATTGGAATGACTTTAGTATTAGGCGCAATTTCCCACGGTATGATGTCACAGCTGCAAGAAGCTGGAGTCGATCATATGAAAGATCATATAGATGAGAAATGAGAAACCTTCACGTATAGAGAGTGAAGGTTTTTTGTTTCTTACAAAAATGTAAGGTAGTTGTAAGGCAAATCGATAGTTGCCTAGTAGTGTTTTGGATAAACTATAGGTGTAAGGTAAAAGGCAAGCATATTTTAGGTAAATTAAGTTTTAGGCACTCTATATGTGAAAAAGGAGTAGGAGGGCATGGAGAAACGTTGGACGACCTTTTCTTTTTTAGCAACTAGCAACACCGTAATGCTAGCTGGCGAAATGGATTTTTTGCACTTGTTTGATCGAGAAGACGATCATTCTTCTTCTAAATTTACAATGAAATGGAAGAAATGGAGCGAAAGTTGTAGGTTTAAAGAAGAGACCCCTAACGAAGAGCAAAAGATTATTTTGACAAACCCTATTAAAGCGTGGGTTGTTCAACGTCGTAAGTGTAACGTCAAAAATCACTTAAAGAAAACTGAGCCGAGACAATTAGTTATCGCTCCGGCCCATTCTACTTCTACATCACGCGAAAGTAACATGTAAATATTGAGACACACACCCGAAAAAACATCGTATATATTGCGATGTTTTTTTATTTTTCTACAATGAAATCTTTAAATGAAATATATTTCATCTGCATCTTATATTTATATCTCTTGTTTATTCTAGTGATACATCCGATGCGAAGTGATGTAAAACGTATAAAAGGAGAGATATAAAATGAAAAAGAAACTATTACCAATCTGTGCAATGGCACTTTTAACAGTAGGATATTCTTCAGTAGCAAGTGCTTCAACTGGAACATTGACAAAGGAAGAAGCAGCGCAATTACAGCAAGATATAGCAAAAAAAGAAGCAGCGATTCAGGCGCAGCAAAAAAATGATACAGAGAAAAAACAAGCGGCACAAGCCCAAGAGAAGAATGAAGTAGCGAAAAAGCAAGCGGCGCAAGCCCAAGAAAAGAATGATATAGCGAAAAAGCAAGCGGCACAAGTACAAGAAAAAAGTAATATGGCTAAAGAAGTAGTAGCACCACAGGTGAAAGAAAAGGAAGCTATTGCAAAAAAAGCTGGAGAGAAATTACCAAACACAGCATCTAATAATGTAGCAATGATGGGACTAAGCGCATGTCTTGTAGCACTAGGTACACTATTTGGTTTGAATCGCCGTAATAAAGTTAAGGCATAAATCAAATATTGTCCTATAAAGAATGGCATAATTTCATATATTAAAAATGGTAGGTTATTCCTACCATTTTTGGCATGGAGGGATGAAACATGAAGTTACTCAATTATATCGGTATCATATTGATGGCTATAGGACTATTCATGGGATCTTATTACGCTATGGAATGGTATAAAGGAAAAAGCTCTGCTCAGCAATTGACGAAAGAAGAAATAAAGGGCCTTACCAATATACAAGATAATAAACCTTCTCATGAAACACATGTAACTTCCCAAGTACCTTCTTCTCAAACAGAACATAAAGAAGGAGAAAAGGTAGCGATGTTACATATACCGAAAATAAAGAAGAAGTTTTCTATATATTGGGGAGCGGATGATGCAACGTTGAAAAAAGGAGTTGGAATGTTCGTTAGTGATTTAACGACAACGCCATCTGGAGGGGGACATACTGTACTGAGTGGGCACCGGGATACTGTATTTACTGATTTAGGAGAGTTAAAAGAAAAAGACACTCTTGTTTTAGAGTATGATAATAAAACTTACACATACGAAATTCAAAAAATATGGATTACCCATGCGGATGATCGTACTGTTATTATAAAAAAAGAAGAACCGATATTAACACTGACGACGTGCTATCCATTTGATTATATAGGGGATGCACCAGACAGATATATTATCGAGGCGAAGTTAACGGCTAGTTATTCAAAATGAAGTTATAATTTCTGAAAGTGGAAGGGGGATACATAAGTTATGTCAAAAAACATTTTAATTGTGGAAGATGAAGATATTTTGCGTGAAATATTAAAAGATTATTTTTTGAGTGAGCAATATGTAGTGTTTGAAGCAAGAGATGGGAAAGAAGCTTTAGTTGTATTTGAGGAAGAAGAGGTTGATTTAGTTATTTTAGATATTATGTTGCCGGAACTTGATGGGTGGTCTGTTTGCCGAAGAATTCGTAAAACATCCGAGGTTCCTATTATTATGCTGACAGCACGTGTTGATGAAGATGATACGTTACTTGGATTTGAACTTGGAGCAGATGACTATGTGACGAAGCCGTATAGCCCACCAATTTTGTTAGCAAGAGCGAAAAGGTTGTTAGAAAGTAGAAAAGTAACAAAGCAACTTTTAGAGAATGAAGATGATACATTATCAATTCATGGTATTCACGTCCATTTCCCGTCGCGTACTGTTACGATAGATAGAACAGACATTAATTTAACACATACAGAATTTGAAATATTAGCGTATTTTATGAAAAACCAAGGGATTGTTTTAACACGAGAGCAACTCATTTCAAGAATTTGGGGATATGAATTTGCTGGTGACGATCGAACGGTTAATAGCCATATTCGTAATTTAAGAAATAAATTAGGAGAGAAAGCAAAGTACATTACAACTGTAGTACGAACAGGTTATAAATTTGAGGGGAATGTATGAGAAAAGGGATTGTACTAAAATTATTTACCCTCACAACAGCATTGTGCATGTTAATTTTAGCGACGATATTTATTGGACAAACAATATTTTTTAAACAATATTATGCGAATCGAAAAGTGGAAGATATTAAAGTGAATTTAAATTCCTTTGAGAAGAATTATTTGAACTATGCAGGAAGTGCAGAAGGAATTCAGAAGCTGGAGCAAGACTTTTTTAGAGAAAATAATACGTGGATTACGACATTGGATCAGAATGGGAATTTAAAACATGTGGATGATTTTTATGTAGAGGTTACTTTAGATCGTAGGGGGGAAAAGGAGTTTGGAAAAAAGGTAATCAAGATGCCTTTGTACTATCTCATGAGTATAGATGAGATTGAAGGTGGGACACTACCTAAGTTGGAAGGACGGTCAGTCTTTTTTTATGGACTAAAAAGCGACGATAGTTTCATCACATGTTATGTCAGTGTAGAAGATATGAATTTGAGTTGGCTGAATAAACCGTTAGGAAAAAAACTAGCTGCAAAAGAACTTCATATGCGTGATGGGCAGCCAAAAGTTGCTCAAGAATCTAGCGCTGTGGAAGGAAAAAAGGTTGCTGGAATTATGAGTGCTGAGGAACAGAAGAGGGCGGCTCAAAATTCGGACTTCAATCTATCAGGGAAAATTACGAAAGTACAATTCCCCGATGTAAAGGGACCTGTAAATCCAATTTATAAAAATAATTTATTTTTGGATAATATAAAAGAATTTCAAGCTGATTTATTATTAAAAGAAGGCAAGCAAATACAAGATGCAACAAGAATAATGGACTATGAAAAAAATGATATAAAATATAAATTATTAATGAAACCAATAACAGAAAGAGACGGATCAGTTACATATATATATGCGATGGCTTCTTTACAGCCTGTAGATGAAGCTGTACAAATGGTGCAAGATTACTACATTTACATCATTGCATTTGTAGTCGTTCTCATTTTTCTAGCTTCGTTCTACTACTCTAAACAAATTGCAAAGCCATTATTAAAAATAAATGATACAACGAAAAAAATAGCGCATTTAGATTTTACAGAACAAATACCGATTACTTCAAAAGATGAAATTGGTGATTTATCGAAAAATATTAATGTATTATCCAATAAGCTTCATTCGCATATTGGACAGCTAGAACAAGATATTGAAAAGGAAAGAAAGCTAGAAAATACGCGGAAAGAATTCATTTCTGGTGTGTCGCATGAATTAAAAACACCGCTGAGTATTATGAAAAGCTGTATTTCTATTTTAAAAGATGGAGTAGCTGAGCATAAAAAAGAATACTATTTTCAGGCGATGGAACGAGAAGTAGATAAAATGGATACTTTAATTTTGGATATGCTGGAGTTAGCTAAATTTGAGTCAGGTACATATAAAATGAAAAAGGATGCATTTTATATTGATACAGTAATTGAAGATATATGTGAACACCTTTCTGTGGAAATAGAGAAAAAAGAACTTCATGTGCATAAAAATATATGTTCATTTGAAGTAGTTGCAAATCAAAGTCGGATTGAACAAATTATCGTGAACTTCATTACGAATGCTATACGTTATACACCAAATAAAGAAGATATTATGATTTCTACAATAGATGAGAAGGACCGTATCAAAGTGAGCATTGAAAATAAAGGTACTCACATTGAAGAAGAGCAATTAGATAAAATTTGGGATCGTTTTTATCGCGTGGATGCAGCTCGTCAGCGTTCACAAGGTGGAACGGGGCTTGGGCTAGCTATTTCAAAGAACATTTTAGAGCTACATGATGCTGAATATGGGGTAGAAAATACAGAAGACGGTGTGTTATTTTACTTCTATTTACCTAAAAAAGCGTAGACAATTTAATCTACGCTTTTTTAAATTTTTTTCATATTATCTTTACCTAATCTTTATTTTTAAACAGTATACTTTGGATAGAAAATGAGGTTATGTAAGGAGTCGATGAACCGTGCATAGCAATTGGCTAAGTATAATGGTATTTATTTTCTTTTGTGCATTTATTGTATTTTTAATTGATATTACGATATGAAAAAAAGAGCGCTTATTAAGCGCTCTTTTTCTTCGAATTCAGTTGATAAGCATTGATGCTTTTGAATAAACGTGGTGAAGTAAGAAATAAAAAGATAAGTAAAACGGTACATAGAATATAGGAACCAATCATTACACTACCGTTTACAATTAATGAATATAGGACAGCTGATTGACCTTTCGGTGCATATTGTCCCCAGAAAATAATACCGGCGATAAAGTGACAGAAATAGCGAGCAAAGCTACCAACAAATGTAGCAACAATAATGTAACCAATAACTTTCTTTCCTTCGTTTTGTTTTTGTGAAGGTTTGTCTTTACGGCTACCTAAACTGGATTGTTCTAAGCTATTTTCATTGGATGTTAAAAGGGCTTTTTGAATTGGACGATAGAATAAACCAGCAAATCCAATGAATGCAAAAGCAACGAAGTATTCAATTAGTACTTGAATTGGTGTGACGATAATAGCATCGCCTACGACAATTTGTAATAATCCCCAAATTAAGCCTCCTAAGAAAGCCATTTTGAAGCCCCAGCGGTATGCGATAATAAAAATAGGAATCATAGCAAATGAAATGGAACCGCCTGTTGGAAGTTTGATTGATATTGGTAAAATGTCGATGACCAAGGCGAAGGCTGCAAGAATAGCAGATTCGATCATCGCTTGTAAATTGGTGTTACGCATGTTGTCTCCCCCTAAATCCAAGTTGTACAAAAAAGAATAGGTATCATAGGAGGATACGAAATACGTAAATAAAAAAGAGGTATGTGTATTTCGGACGTTTGCACAATCCCTGCGTTAGCATTAACTAACAGGTTCGAAGGGTCGGAACGAAGTGTTCCCTCTCAGCGGCATGGCTCCCCCAGTGATAACGAGATTCTTTATTTGCTATTGTTTATTGTAAGCGAAATGGATGAGAATGGCAAACGAATACAGTATGACAATAATTGAAATAGAATTGTAGCGAAATGTTAATAAATATGAAGCAAAAGGGTATAGTACAAGAGAAATAGATTGTGCTATAATTTTTCTGAAAATAATTATCATTCTCTTCTGAGGGGGAAGGTTATGAGCTTAGTAGATATTAAAATTGGTGAGAAAGTGCTAGTAAAAAGTGTTCAGTCTTTAGATCATTTACTAAAGAGAAGATTGGCTGCTTTCGGTCTTTCTGAAGGAAGCGAACTTCGCATGAAGCAAAAAGCGATGTTCAAAGGTCCTTGTACATTGGAGTGTCGTGGACAGTTAATTAGTATTCGTCATTGTGACGCGAAAATGATAAAGGTGGAATTAGCGTGAATAAGGTAGCTTTGCTAGGGAATCCAAATACAGGGAAGACATCATTATTTAATGCACTTACTGGTTCTTATGAGTATGTAGGGAACTGGAGCGGTGTAACAGTAGAAAAGAAGGTTGGTAAATTAAAAGATAAGCAAGGGACATTAATTGATTTACCAGGTGTTTATGATTTAAATCCAGTTTCGCGTGATGAAGGTGTCGTTACGAATTTTCTACTAACAGACGAATTTCATCATATGCTGAATATAGTGGATTCGTCGCAATTCGAGAGAAATATGCATTTAACGTTGCAATTACTTGAATTTGGAAAGCCAGTTTCAATTGGGTTAAATATGGTCGATGTGGCAAAGCAACGAGGCATTGTCATTGATGTAAAACGATTATCAGAACGATTAGGTGTAACAGTCGTTCCTGTCGTTGCAAGAAGCGGAAAAGGCTGTGAAGAACTACTTGCTACTCTTAAAGAAAATGACAAAAACGAGAAAAAGCCATTCATTATTTCATATGGTTTACCAATGGATGAAGGAATTGGAGAGGTAGTAGCTCTTTTAGAGACAGCGAATTATAAGCATCCAAGATGGTTAGCCCTTCAATTTTTAAGTAATAACGAAGTAGTAGAAAAAGAAATGAAAGCATTACCAATTTATAAGGAACTTGTAGCCATTCGATCTCACTTAGAAGGAAAACTTGATTGTACGTTGGAAGAGCACATTTACAAAACTCGTGAAGCGTATATTGAAAAGTTAAAAACAAATGTTATGCAGCATGAGAAAGAAGGAAAAATTCCTTTTTCAGAAAAAATTGATAGATTAATTACACATAAAATTTTAGGACTTCCAATCTTTTTAGCAGTTATGTTTTTTATTTTTCAGGTTACGTTTACGTGGATTGGTACACCTTTATCGGATATGTTAGATGGCTTTTTTGGTGGACAGCTTACAGATTGGGTGACGGCTGGGCTCACAAGTGTTGGAGCTTCTGATTTTATTCAAGCACTCGTTACAGAAGGTATTATTGCTGGTGTTGGTGCGGTATTAGTATTCGTTCCACAAATCTTTGCACTTTTCTTTTTCATTTCATTATTAGAAGACTCAGGATATATGGCACGAATTGCAGTTGTTATGGATAGAATTATGGAGTTCTTCGGTTTAAACGGAAAAGCGTTTATTCCGATGATTATTGGTTTTGGGTGTAATGTTCCAGGTATTATGGCAGCGAGAACGATTGAACAAGAAAAAGAACGTTTACTTACAGTTCTTGTAACACCGTTTATGTCGTGTTCCGCACGTTTACCTGTATATGCACTGTTTGCGGGAGTATTCTTCCCTAATAGTCAGGCAACTGTTGTATTTTCTTTATATGTTGCAGGTATTGTTCTTGCATTACTCGTTACAAAAATTATGTCTCTTACCATTTTAAAAGCGGAAAAGTCTATTTTCGTCATTGAACTACCTCCTTACCGCGTGCCACAAGTGAAAACGTTATGGCTAAGCACGTGGGAGAAAGGGAAAGGGTTTGTTCGTAAAGCAGGTACATTTATCTTCGGTGGCTCTGTTGTCATTTGGTTATTAAACTATGCAGGTCCATCAGGATTTGGTGTTGATATGGGAGACAGTTACTTAGCGATGATTGGTGGGTTTATCGCACCACTATTTGCACCGCTCGGCTTTGGAACGTGGCAAGCTGGGGCATCCCTGTTAACAGGATTTTTAGCGAAAGAAGTTGTCGTTTCTACAATGGCAATTATTTATGCGGTGAAAGAAGATGTGCTAGGAAATGTGATGGGAGCACACTATACTGCGCTATCAGCATATGCATTTATGTTCTTTGTTTTATTATATGTTCCGTGTTTAGCGACAGTAGCCGTTATTAAACGTGAAACAGGGTCAGCGAAGTGGACGATTTTCTCTGTCGTGTATCCACTTGTTGTTGCTTATATATTAACGCTCATTATATACCAAGTTGGATCCTTACTCGGATTCTAGAAGGAGATGTATTGTGATGATGGTCAATATTATAATTGGAGCTATCATTTTTGGTTATGCAGCATACACGTTAGTTAATTTTGTAAAGAGAAGTAAAAAGGGAAAATGCGCAGCATGTTCTTTAAATAAGTCATGTCAGTCGCAAACTTGTAGTCCGGATATGGAGCAAGTTGCTCATAAATAGCAAAAAAGCTTTGCGAATTTCGCAAAGCTTTTTTTGTTTTACTTTTTAATTTTTACAAGTTGAGAAGCTTCTACTCCATTTGCTCCAGGTAGCTCTTTGCTTGGGTCTTTATCAAATTTCAAAATACCTACAGATTTTTCTTCACCTTTTACATTTACATATGTTGCATCATCAACGATAGCAAACATATCTGCATAAGAACGGCCATCACCGATGATTGTGTTGCCTTCATATTTTAATTTTGCTCCATCAAGCGTAGCATTTTCTACCTTTTCTTTTGCAAATAGCACGCCTTCTTCTGCTGTTACAGCTGGTAATTTATCGATTGCCTTTGTATCATCATTGTTACCGACTTTTTTTAGTAGTTCTTTCTTAACAAGTTTATCACCAGTTTTCTTATCCATTACAAGTACTTTTTTACCCTCTAATGTTGTCATTTTCATTTTATAGAAGTCTTTTTCTTTTACTTCTTTCTTATTTTGATCTGTAATTTTTTGAACTTGTTCTTCTGATCCGTATAATACTAGTCCGTTTGCTTTCTCTCCTAATAAAGAACAACCTGATAATGCTCCAAGTGAAATTGCTGCCGCTAATCCGATTCCTACTAATTTTTTCATGATGATTTCTCCTTTTATATGTTTTATAGTCAATACATTTTTGTATTAGTTCCGAAATGATGAGAAGCTTGTTCGTTGCTTCTGGTATTAGTGTATAAGAAATATTGCAACGTAACTATCGAGTTAGCTTACAGTAACATTACACTTATGTAATTTAGTGAAAGTGCACAAAAGTAAGTTAATTTTAAAGAGAAATAATGAGGATATATTAGAAATACAATATTGTATCAAGAATGTCATATTATATTGGCTGTATTTTGGAAATAACATGTAAGGACATATTAGTTTTGTTATAATAAACACATAGGCTGTAAAAATGAATATTCTTTACTGTTAAGGGAGATTTTTCAGTTTTCCAAGTAGTGAATTTGAAATATGAGGTAAGTCATAGGAGGAATTAGAATGTCTGTATTTAAACGATTACGAGATTTAACAATGTCGAATGTATATTCATTAATTGAAAAAGCGGAAGATCCAGTTAAGATGACGGATCAATATTTACGCGATATGCAAGCGGATGTACAAGAAGCTGAGAAAAGTGTAGCGGCTCAAATTGCACTTGAGAAGAAATTCAAAATATTATTTGAAGAGCAAGAAGCACTTGTGAAAAAACGTGAAGAGCAAGCTCATATGGCTGTTCAAGCAAGCAATCTTGACCTTGCACGTCGTGCTCTTGAAGAAAAACAAAATGCAGAGCAAAAGATGAATGAATATAAAGCAAGCTATGAGCAAAATAAAGCTGCTGCTGATAATCTTCGCCTGAAGCTAGAAGAAATGCGTAAGCAATTAACAGAGCTGAAAAATAAACGTGAAACACTTGTAGCACGTGTAAATGCGGCGAAAGCACAAAAGAATATTAATCAGGCGATGTCTGGATTTGATTCAAACTCAGCAAAAGCTGGCTTAAGCCGTATGGAAGAGAAAGCTCTTCAATTAGAGGCTGAAGCAGAAGCAAGTGGCGAAGTTTATAAAAAAGAAAAGTCATTAGATGATGAATTCGCAAGCTTAAATAAAAATTCTGCTGTTGACGATGAATTAGCTCGTATTATGAAGCAGTATGAGAAATAATATAGAATAGACAAAGAAACCGACATGTCTGAAGAGAATTCATGTCGGTTTTCTATTACTTTTTAGAGGAGGTTTTGCAATGACATGGACAAATGTGTTAGCCATGCTTGTATGGACTGGAGCAAGTGCAGTACTTTTATTTGCAATTATGTGGGTTGATTCAATTTTTACTAAATACAATGATTTAAAAGAAATAAAGAATGGGAATACAGCTGTAACAACTCGTTTCGTTATGAAATTATTCGCGCAAGGGTACATTTTATCTCAATCCATAACGAAAGCAAACGACTTATGGCAAGCACTACTTGCATCAGCAGTTTCTTTCGTTATTTTATTAGTGGTAGAAATGTTTATCGAATTTGTGTTAAAGAAAATGTCCGGTTTAGATTTAGAAGAAGGTACGAAAGAAGGCAGTGTTGCACATGCGATGTTGGCCGGATCATTACATATCGTTGGTGCACTTATTTTAGGTGCTTGTTTATAAAGAGAGAAGGAGGGGTAAATCATGAGTTTATTTAAACGAATTAAAAATATAATGAAGAGCCCAGAGCCGCCGAAACCAGAGAAAAGTTTGTTAACGTTAGCTCCTGGCGATATGATTGAAGTTTCATTAGTCATGTACGAATTAACTGGGAAAACGAGTATGCATTCTCGTAAAGAAATTGTTTTAACACTGCAAGACGGGAAAGATATTCGTTATTTAAAAATTGAAGACCGTGAAAATACGTATTACAAATTATATACACCAATTGATGGTCGTTTAGATTCGATTGATGAAATTCCGACAACAATTGAAATGGATGATACAGAATACCATATGGAAGAGCAATATAACGGACGTGTTGTTGTGATGGGAAAAACACCATTCTCTGCTTCAGAAGAACAGCACGTATGGGAATTCCAATCAGATAACCGAAAATTATTACGTATTGAATGGCAAAATGGTCGCACAATGATGTATGAGGGAGAAGCAATTATTCCTGCTGATGTACAAATTATAAGAGCAACGTAAGGGGGCGTAATCATGTCAAACCGATTGTTTACCATGATTAAATCGTTCGTAATCCCTATACTTGCTATCGTTCTATTACTTGTTGTTGCTGGATATGCCTTATCAGGTTGTCAAGGCGGACAGACAAAGTCGATTCAAGACCGTTATCCACTAGAATCTGTCGCAAAAGAAGGTAAACAAGAATCTTACGTGTATAGGGCCGCCAATCGGTCAGTTCCTGAAGTCGCAAAGGAACTCATTAATGAAAGAGAACCGAAGCAAGCATCTAAAGAAGACGAAAATCAAATGTTCCTCGTTTATTCTGATAAGATTTATAACCTGCAAAAGGATAAAGAGAAACCTTCTGATACGTTAATTGAAATAAGTAATAAAGAATTTGTCCGTCAAAATTACCAACCATCTTTCCTGCAAGGATATATTATGGGAAGTATTTTAAACGATATATTCGGTTCACGAAAATCATCATACGGTGATTATCGCGGATATAATGACAGACAAAATCATAAACCGGTTATTCCAGAGAGACCGCCTACGAAAGAAGAAAAGAAAACCCCGCCTCCAATTACGAAGGAAGGGAAAGGATCTATCATTAAGCGAGGCGATAATGTAGATTCGAAACCTTCCGTAGGAGATACAGGAAGTATTACGAAAAAAGGAAGTAGTACGCCTCCGCCTTCTACTGGAAGCAAAGGAAAAATTACAAAAACACCAGGTGGCTCGAGCGGATCAGATGTGAAGCCGAAATCATCTATTAAAACGCCGCCAAGGAATACATCTCCCCCAAAAACGAGGGTTGGTGGTACAGGAAAGATTACGAAGAGAAGGTAGTTATAGAGACCGAAAAGTGGAATTTGCTTTTCGGTCTTTTTATTATGGAAATTAATTCCTTGTAGCTAGTACAATTAATGTATAAGGAGGGATTAGTATGACTATGTATAAAAGATTTAGTGTAATTATGTTCCTCGTATTATTTGTAAGCCTGTTTATTAGCACAACGATGAAATTTCACTTTGTAGTAGGTATTCTATGGATACTATGTACATGTACTCTTTTTCTATATGTTCCGCTGCGCTTTCAACATGAAGTGCCTGCCTTTCAAAAATATGTAGCATGGATTAAGAGAGGAAGAAGATGGGGAGAGTAAAATTATATCAGCGATTATTAGAATATATCGACCGCAACTTAATAATAAGAAGAGGGTGTGCCAAATTGTTGGCACACCCTCTTTATTCATAATGATTAATGAATATCACGTTTCTTAAAGTTACCGCCTTTTACTTCTGCTACGTCATAAACTGTAATAAAGGCATTTGGATCGATTTCATTAATCAAGTCTTTCATTTTACTTTCTTCTAAACGGTTAATTACACAAGAAATTTCTTTGAATTTCTCTCTTGAATAACCACCATAAACTTCATTGTATGTTGCACTTCGGCCTAAACGATCGCGAATTGTTTCTACCATTAATTCAGGTTCTTTCGTAATGATTTTAAATGTTTTCGAACCACTTAAACCAACTTCAACGATATGAATCACTTTAGAAGCGATAAAGTAAGCAATTGCCGAAAGGATAGCTCCTTGAAGACCGAATACTGTTGATACGAAAATAAATACGAACATGTTTAAGAATAAAATAAGGTCACTTGTTCCAAAAGGTAACTTACGAGAAAGTAATACAGCTAGCATATCGATTCCATCTAATGCGCCGCCGTTACGTAATGCTAGTCCCATACCGAAACCGATAATAATACCACCAACAACTGTAACGAGTAGTGTATCGCCTTCAATAATAGTAGGTATTCCGTGCATAACAACGGTACCTATTGCTAATGAAGCAATCCCGATAATAGAATAAATTGCAAAGCTTTTACCTATTTGTTTATATCCTAACCAAACGAAAGGAATGTTAATAACTGCGATTAGAGCTCCTAATGGCAATCCAAATAATCTTGAACTAACGATACTTAAACCAGTCACACCACCGTCTGATACGTTATTTGGAATTAATACCGCTTCTAATCCGTATGCTGTAATAAATGCCCCAATAATAATCATCAAAGCTTTTGAAGTGATTTTTAGCTTATTGGGCTTGTTTTTGATAATTTTCTCCATGTAATTTCCTCGTTTCAAACTAGTTTCTTATTTGTTACGTAATTCACACCTAAATTTAATTTTAACATTTTATTTGAAAAAATTCTCCTTTAATGGATGTATGCAGGGAATATTATCACCATATTATCTTTAAAATATTTTTGAAATAAGTATAAGAAATCCCATCCTTATGAAAGGATGGGAGAATGTTAAGAAACAATAAAACTAATTACTGTTAGGAATAAAGCGAAACCTAAAATAGTCCCGCACACTTTCATATGGCGCTTACGTCCCATAACGACAATTGCGACATATTCGCGAATCATTGCGTTAGGCCAGTAATAAAATGCTGTTTTTGATCCAATTCCTTGGCTATTAAGTCCAGCTTGTCTTGCATATATACCAGCGCGGAAAAGATGGAAGTTGTTTGTTGTAAAAATACTTCTATACTTACCTTCAGGTTTTAAAGAATCCATAATTTCTTTAGAGAACGACATATTTTGATATGTGTTTACAGAGCGATTTTCTTGCACTGTATGTTCAATCGGAATTCCTTTTTCAACAGCATATTTTTGCATTGCTTCTGCTTCAGGAAGGCCTTCATCCGGACCTTGTCCGCCAGAGAAAATGATTGTTGGTGGTGTATTTACAGCGGCTTGTTTCCAGTAAAAGTCGATTGCTTTATGAATACGACTTGCAAGTAAAGGCGGTACTTTATCATTAATTAAGCCACTACCAAGAACGATGATGAAATCTTGATTACGCCTTGGTCTGTTGAATTGATATAAAAAATACGCGCTTAAGAAGTTAGATAAATGCACAAAGAAATACATAGTTATAAGAGATATAGCAGCAAAAATAAATTGAAAATGCTCTGAGAATAAACTCGCTGGACTTATGATGATGAATAGTATAGACAATAAAATCCCTAAAGCAGCAATTAAAGTTAAAGAGTTTGTGAAGCGTCTTCCTTCACGTTGCATTAAAATTTTTGCATTAAGAAATAGTCCAAACATTAAAGCGACTATAGCAAAAGGTATCATTACAATTAGCGCTAACATGGGAATAATAACGATAAAATGCAAAGAGTTACTACCAGACTCATATGAGGCTATAGCGCAAAATAATAGAAATGAACAGAAAAAGGCATTAAATAAAAAGCCATTTATTATTTTTCGTGGGTCTTTTAAGTAAGAGATAAGAAAAATAATAAACAATATAAGAGGAATGATTCCAAAAGACATAAATATAGTACACCTCAATTTGTATAAGAATTTGACATATCTTTTATATTACATGATTTTATAATTGAAAATGAAAGAAAAAGGATTTTGAATTTTCTCAATAAAATATATGAATACATATGTTAAAATGTATGTAAGGCGATATATTAAAAGTAAAATGGTTGAAAAGGCACTCTATGGAGTGTCTTTTCTTTTTTTCATGTAATTATGCATATTATATTTATTTTCAAGTGAAGAGGATTAAAATATAAGTGGTAGGTAGACTATATAAAGCAGAATTTCTTACAAACATTTCCCTCTACTTTTTGTATCTAACAATCGTATAACAATAAATAATTCTGTTTTATAGCGTCTGTTTATGAAAGGTGTCCTCTTTGAAGGCACCTTTTTGTTGTTTCATGTAGATACTTTTCACTGTTAATATAGTGGAAAGTATCTATACTAAACATTAGCAATCTTCCGTATAAACATTATCAATTTACTATATATTCCAGTGGTGTTAACCTACATATGAAAGGCTTTCTTTTTCAAAATATTACCCCTAATAAATTTTTGAAGAAGTCAACTGTCTCCAAATTTGCCATTCATGCTTAGCAAAAAAGAATCCTTCTGGATTCTTTTTTGTGTTCGACATAATGCGACAAATTATATTGAAATAATTTGTTATATTGTTAAATGGTTATTATGGGAAAGAGAAGGAGACTTAAATATGGGATTTAAAAAATTAATTTTAACGGGTGCAATTGTTGCAACTACAGCATTTACTTCAATTGGAACAGCGCAGGCAAGTGTAGATTTTAAAGATGTTCCAAACAATCATTGGTCTTATAAAGCGATTATGGATTTAGCAAATAAAAACGTTGTTGCTGGATACGGAAATGGGCTTTTTGGATTTGGTGATGATGTAACACGTGAGCAAGTTGCAGCTCTTATGTTCCGTCATTTAAAACCAACAGTAAAAGAACAGTATAACAATCCGTATAAAGATGTTACGGATCGTTCAACTATGTTTAAAAAAGAGATTCTTGCTTTAACAGAGATGGGTGTATTCGTTGGAGATAACACAGGAAAATTTAGACCGAAAGATGCGTTAACTCGTGAAGAAATGGCACAAATTTTGACAAGGGGATTCCAATTGCAAATAAGAGGCGATCATAATTTTCCGGATGTAGATAGAAATGGATGGGCGAATCCTGCGATTACTGCAATTAAATCAAATTATATTACAGCTGGAACTGGTGATGGTACATTTGCACCTAGAATGCATGTAAGTCGTGAGCAATACGTTCAGTTCTTATATAATGCAACGTTACCACTTGAAGAAAGACCAGGAGCAAAACAACCACAACCAGAAGTGAAGCCAGAAGTAAAACCTGAAGTAAAACCTGAAGTAAAACCAGATCCGAAACGTTTTGCTAATTGTAAAGAAGCAAACGATGCTGGATATTACGATATTACAAGAGATAGTCCATATTATGGTAAGCATTTAGATCGTGATGGCGATGGAATTGCTTGTGAAAAAAAGAAAAAAGGTAAATAAGAAAAAGCACTCAGTTTGAGTGCTTTTTCTTATGGAAACAAGCTATTTTTTTAGGCGGTTCTCATAAAATAAAAGTAACGAAATGAAAGTAGGTGACAAAATGCCGTCAGTTGTGGAAGGTGTTATTATTGAAAATTGTAACGGAACAATTAACTTAGGTGATAAATATAACGTGCAGCCAATTGAAAAAACGAAAGCTTATAATGGATCGGGTTCATCGAATACTGGAAAAAACGTACAAACATTTAGTGGTATTAGTACATCAGATGTAAGGGATAGCGATGTGAACGATCAGGGAATACAGTTTACTTTATAGAGAGATATGCAAAATTGCATAAAATGATGAACTTGCCCTGTGCTACAATCTAGCTGTGAGCTGTTAATGATTCTTCTGTATTATAGTTGTTAGATTAGAAATATAACATCTTATCGAAAATCATACGTAAAAAAGACACTTCAAACGAAGTGTCTTTTTTATTTTAGTGATACCCTTTAGCAGAGTCTTTATGAATTTTATTTTTAAAGATACTGTAGCTCCAAAGTTGATATCCAATAACAATTGGTACCATAACCATTGCAACGAAGAACATAATTTTTAAGTTTAATTGACTACCAGCTGCGTTATATAACGTTGTGCTGTATGCGTCGTTAATACGTGACGGTAACATTCTTGGGAACATACCTGCAAAGCCAGTTGTCATAAACATTGCGATTGTTAAGCATACGAATGTAAATGCGAGACCGATTTTATGTTTGTACACCATAATAAGTGCGAGTACACTCATTAACATAGCAAGTACCGGAAGAATGAATAGTACCGGATACTCTGTGAAGTTTTGGAATAAGTTTGTACGATTTGCAGTTGCTACATAGAAGATAGCTAAAATGATAGCAGCTGCCATTGAAAATGGTCTTGCGATTTTATAAGCACGGTCAGATACTTCACCAGTCGTTTTGATCATAACCCAAAGGGCACCGGATACGACGAATATAGCAGTGAAGAACAGGCCACCTAAAATACCGTAATGATTTAGTAAGCTAAGTAAATTTCCTTCATAACCATTTTTTCCGATTTGTAGTCCGTAATAAAGGTTAGCGAACGTAACTCCGAATAAGAAGGCGATTAGGAAACTACCAATTGTAAATGCCCATTTGCAAGTTTTTTGCCAAATTGGTGAATCATCTTTATGCATAAATTCAAGCCCGGCAGCACGAGCAAACAGTGCGAGCAATACTAAAAATAGTGGTGTATATAGGTAACTAAACATATTTGCATACGTGATTGGGAAGGCAGCAAATGTTGCACCACCAGCTGTAATTAACCATACTTCATTCCCCCCCCAGAACGGACCAATTGCTTCTTGTAATTGATTTCGTTCTTGTCGGTCTTTCGCAACGAAAGGAAAAATCATTCCGTTACCAAGTGCATATCCATCAAGAATGAAGTAAACTGTCCAAATTACGCCCCATAAACCGAACCAGATGATTGCGAGCATATCATGAGACATGAGCTGTACCTCCTTCAGTAGCAGGTTCTTCTAGTGCTGCTGGTCCTTTTTTCGCTAACTTCAGCATTAAGTATACGTCTGCGATTAAAAGTAAAGTGTAGAATAAGATTAAACTAATTAATGAGAACCAAATTTGTGGGACAGATATAGGTGATACAGATTCTGCTGTACGCATTAGTTTATATACTGTCCATGGTTGACGACCTACTTCAGCAACAATCCAACCAGCGTTAATTGCGATATATGGTAGTAAAACAGACCACATTGTAAGTTTTAAATAACGTTTTGAGTTTTCTAGTTTTCCTTTTCGGTTTAAATAGAAGCCATACCAAGTTAATGCCATAAAGAACATACCAAGTGCAACCATTAAGCGGAAGCTATAGTACACGAGGTTAACGTTTGGACGATCCTCTTTTGGAATATCTTTTAAACCAACAATTTCTCCATCAAATGAGTTTGTGTAGAAGAAACTTCCTAGTTTCGGAATCGTAAGGAATTCAAAATTCTTTTCGTTTTTCACATCAGGAATTTGAACAATCGAGAAGCCTTGTCCTTTTCCAGTTTCCCAAACTGCTTCCATCGCAGCTCCTTTTGCTGGTTGATATTTAGCTGCTGATACACCAGACTGATGACCCATAAACGGTGTAACAGTTGCAGCGAATAATCCTAACAGTAAACCAAATTTAAATGATTTTTTGAAGAATTCCACTTCATTTTTACGTAATAAATGATAGGCACTAATTGCCATAACGAAGAAAGCACCAACGATATAACAACCAATTACAGTATGGAAGAACATGTTCCAAGCATATGGATTTGTAACAAGTGCCCAGAAATCATTTAATTCAGCGCGGCCGTTACGTACGACATAGCCAACCGGATTTTGCATAAAGCCGTTTGCTGTAATAATCCAAAGTGCGGAAATATTTGTTCCAAGTGCAACCATCCACATACAGAAGGCACGGAACTTTGGTGAGATTTTGTCTTTACCGAATAACCATATTCCCATGAAAGTAGATTCTAAGAAGAAGGCAACGAGTGCTTCGATTGCGAGAGGTGATCCGAAAATATCTCCCATATATTTGGAGTACTCAGACCAGTTTGTTCCAAATTGGAACTCCATCGTAATCCCGGTTATAATCCCCATGACGAAGTTAATTGTAAATAATTTACCCCAGAAATTTGCCATTTTGCGGTATGTTGGATTCAATGTGCGGGCGTATTGAGTTTCCATACATGCCACTAAAATAACAAGTCCGATTGTCAAAGGTACAAATAAAAAGTGATAAAAAATAGTAATTGCAAATTGAAAACGACTCAGTAACAGAACGTCGGACATAATAAATATTCACTCCTTTTTACATTATCTACAGTTAGTTTATAGGGAAAATAGTGGTACATTATGTGTGACTTGTTACAAAGCTGTGTGTATATTTTGAAAGAATTATGGCGGTTATCTGAAAATATATTGATTTTATAATATTACAATATACTTTTTGTGTTTTTCATATTTTGGTACACTATATAAGTAATGTAAATGAGAGAAAAGAGGGTTCTTTACTATGAAGTCATTAGAAGAGATTTTACAATACAATGAAAAATTCGTTGAAGAAAAAAAATACGAAGAATACGAAACAGGAAAATTTCCAAATAAAAAAATGGTAATCATTTCTTGTATGGATACTCGTCTTGTTGAACTATTACCGAAAGCAATGAATATGCGTAACGGTGATGTGAAAATTATTAAAGTAGCAGGCGCTGTTATTTCCCATCCGTTCGGAAGTATTATGCGTAGTATTTTAGTTGCTGTATACGAGCTTGGTGCTGATGAAGTATGTGTAGTTGGCCACCATGATTGTGGTATGGCAAAAATTCAAGCAAGCAGTACAATCGAGAAGATGAAAGAGCGCGGTATCACAGAAGAGAAATTAGATACACTTCGTTATTCTGGAATCGATTTAGAAAGATTCCTACAAGGGTTCTCTAGTGTAGAAGAAAGTGTAGAACATAGCGTATCAATACTTCGCAACCATCCATTACTTCCTGAAGAAGTACCTGTTCACGGGCTTGTTATAGATCCTGATACAGGAAAATTAGATTTAGTTGTGAATGGCTACGACAATTAAGAATTTACTTTGTCATCCTTTTTATCTGGGACAGGATCAAATCCTCCCGGGTGGAAAGGGTGACATTTTAATATACGCTTACATGTAAGCCAAAACCCTTTCAGGGCACCATGTTTTTGAAACGCTTCTAATCCATAATGAGAGCAAGTTGGGTAAAAGCGGCACGTTGGTGGTGTCATTGGAGAAATGAATTTTTGGTAAAAGCGTATAATGCCAATAAAAATCTGTTTCATAATGGTCTCCTTTTCTGCATAGTCTTAAAGTATTATAGCACGACTGTACATAATACTTTACTAATGTTGATTTCCGTTATATCATATTGGATATAACGGAATTAAATTAAAAGCGGGAGAGATGTTGTATGCCATCAGTAGAAAGCTTTGAATTAGATCATACGATTGTAAAGGCGCCTTATGTAAGACATTGCGGAGTTCACAATGTAGGTAGTGACGGTATTGTAAATAAATTCGATATTCGTTTTTGCCAACCGAATAAACAAGCAATGAAACCAGATGTTATTCATACGTTAGAACATTTATTAGCATTTAATTTACGTAAATATATTGATCGTTATCCGCATTTTGATATTATCGATATTTCACCAATGGGCTGCCAAACAGGATATTATCTTGTAGTAAGCGGAACACCAACGGTTCGAGAAATCATTGATTTATTAGAACTAACATTAAAAGATGCGGTTCAAATTACAGAAATTCCAGCTGCAAATGAAACACAATGTGGCCAAGCGAAGCTTCACGACTTAGAAGGAGCACAACGCTTAATGAACTTCTGGTTAAGCCAAGATAAAGATGAACTTGAGAAAGTATTTGGATAGAAAGAAAAACTGCCTGTAACAGGGCAGTTTTTTTGTAGCACGATGATAAATGAAATTATATCGACGTTTCGACACTGGATATCGACTTACCGACAAAGACTGACAATAGTATGAACCAAATAAAAAGAAGAGGCCGTCTACAATATGTGTGGGACGGCTTCTTTTTTATGAAAGTATACTAGACACCCCAACATATAAAACAAAGGAAGAACCGAGAAAATAAACAAATGCTTTTGCTTTTTGGCGCTTTTTTATTTCATCGATTCCAAAAAGGATAAACATAATACTCAAAAGGATAAGAACGTATGGTAAAAGTATTGAGAGGTTTGCGAAGAAGCTAAATAGGGCGAGAATAAGTGCGATAGTAGCGATTATAATTCGAACGTTTTTAAACATATAATCCTCCTTTAAAAGAACATTATAAATGGAATAACAAAAACAATCGTAAAAAGACTTAAACCGATGCTAATAGCTCCAATTTGTTTTTGCTGTTTTTGAATCGTCTCAATTCCCACTAAAATGTCATATAAACTAAAGAGGAACAAAATGATAGGTGAAAAGATGTGAAAGTTCATTGTAAATGTGCTGTATAAACATAAGATCAAAGTAATAAAAACGATGGTTAGCTGTAATTTTCTTATATGCATTTTAACCTCCTAGTAGAAAGATAATTACCGAGAGACAAAAATTATAATAGCAACAATGAAAGTGAATACGCCAGAAAAGAAGGAGAGTATACTATGTACTTTCTTTTGTTTCTGTTTTTCTTCTGCACTCATGATGAAGGTCATAATAGATAAGGCGATGAGCATATAAGGCAATGTAACAAGTGCATTTATAAATATTACGGATAGAGCGAGAACGATGATGATAAGAGCGGATACAATTCGTAATGTTTTTAATATACAAATCTCCACCTTTTAAATAGATCATTTACCGAAATAGTTCTGAGAAGCTAAGAAATAAAGCACCAGAGCCAGCCATGAAAGCGAGTATACCACTAGATTTTCTGTCTTGTTTTATTTCTCCTAGCCCTATAGTGAAGGCCATTAATCCTAAGAAAAAGAACATATAAGGCATAATGTCTCTGTTACCGCTAATAAATCCATAGATTGAGATAGATAAAGCGATAAGTGCAAAAGTAATCTGTAACCCTTTTAGCATATATATACCTCCAGTTATTTTATATAGCTAATGATGAGAACGATTGAAATGAATCTTTTTTCTTTATTTGTTTAATGGTAATAAGAAACAGTAAAGCTCCTAATAGAAATTGTGAAAGTGGTAGAAAGTTATGTTGAACTGTCAGTAAATTAATACTGGATAGGATGTGGGCTAAACTAAGTAGTATATGAAGCGTATTATGAATTCTTCTTGCTGTTTTTTGTATAAGGATTATCTTCTGACTTATCAACAGAATGTTTATATGCATAGCCTTTATTAATTGTCATGACGGAGAGCACTAGTATGATTAGGACGATAATAATACCGATAATTAATATTTTGAACATGTAATCCCTCCTTTTCTTTATTTTACATAATTTTGTAATTGATGAAAACAATAGAAATTAAAAGGATGAAAGAAGGGTGTTACATGGAGACGAAAAAAACATATTATATATCAATAGGAAACGGTCAAATTTCACAAGTGAAGACGGCGGATACGTATAATTTTGAGATTTCCGCAAGTGATGAGGAAATTACGGAGTTAAGAGAGTACTTCGATCAAGCATATGTAGAGGATTTAGGTTCATTTGTACGTTCTCACGTTCCATTTGTTGAGTATCATCACGATTCAAATAATGACCGATATGATGAACAACTACAAAAAGCATATAAAATGATTTACGATTTAGGAAATCATGAGACGAAAGAATTAGTCGCACAAATGGGAATAATCAATGGATTGTAATTGGATAATATTATGCAGAAAAGCGAGAATATGCTACAATTTGTGGTAGGAAAAACTTGTAACCATCAATAGGGGAGTAATGGCATGTACAAATTTAAAGATTATTACCACAACACTGTACAATTATCGTTTGAACGTTATCCATTTTCTCCTGAGCCAAAGCATGTTTGGGTTGTATGCCGGTACGGGGATCAATGGTTATTAACGCATCATTTACGTCGCGGTCTTGAATTTCCAGGTGGTAAAGTAGAACTAGGGGAAACACCGGAAGAAGCGGCAGTCCGAGAGGTTCATGAAGAAACTGGCGGCATAGTTTCTGATTTAACTTACTTAGGACAATATAAAGTATCTGGAAAAGACAAAATAATCATTAAAAACATTTATTTTGCAACAATTAGTGCGGTAGAAGAACATACGCATTACGAAGAAACGAAAGGATCTGTTTTATTAACAGACATTCCTGACAATATTAAAACGGATAGAAAATTTAGCTTTATAATGCGTGACGATGTATTGGCGCGCACGATGAAACATATAGAAGAAATCGGCTGTTTTACGAAGTAAAGTGGCCGGTTTCTTTTTTTGCGTTTTAGGAGGGGAAAGATGGATAAAGGAAAAGAAACGACTGTTACTGTTTCGATGGTTAAATTAAATTTCTATTCATGTTGTATAGCATTCGCTCTGGCGATTGGAGTTAGTTTTGTACATTCACTTCTTTCAGGCGGGTTTCAAATTGAAATTACGTTACCAACCCTGTTTCTTTTTATTATAGCAATGATTGTTCTCGTTTGTATTCATGAAGCGATACATTTAATAGGGTTTCACTATATTGGTGGTGTGCCGTGGAGTGAACTGAAATGGGGGGGTAATTGGAAGTTAGGTGTTGCATATGCTCATTCTAAACAGGCGATTACAGTAAAGCAAATGAAAAAAGTGTTAATGCTGCCGTTTTTACCAACTGGAATTTTGCCAATTGTAATTGGGTTAGCTACGAACGTGCAATCCATCTCATTTTTAGGGATTTTACTAACAGCAGGTTGTATCGGTGACATTGCCCTATATCAAAAAGTATCAAAGTTTCCAGAGGATGCGCAAGTGAAAGATCATCCGAGTAAACCGCAGTTTACAGTATATGAATCATAAAGGAAGGGGAGGCGCTAGATTAGCGACCTCCTCTTGTTATTGTCACTTTTTGTCGGTAAGTCGATATATTGTGAAAATCGCCGATGTAATTTATTTACTATTACTTTGTTTTCATTTCTATTTCTAAAAACGAAAGCACCTCCAACAAATCGTTCACTACACGTGGATGCTCAAAGTCATCCCAAAATGAATCTCTCTTCCACACACCAAGAATCCCTACTCGTTCAGAACCAAGCACATCGTTTTCTGGATGATCTCCAACGTAAAGACATTCTGTGGCCTTAACGTCTAGTTTTTGCAAAGCTCGTTCGAAAATTTCAGGATGTGGTTTTTTAATCCCTTCCGCTTCTGAAACGAGAATTGTATTTGTATACGTATGTATGTTTAGTGCACGAAGATTGTTCATTTGAAAGTCAGTAAAGCCGTTTGTTATAATGCCAATTTTAATATTTTGTTGTGTTAAACACTGAAGTAATTCATGCATGTTGTGGAAAGGAATACAATGATGTTGAAAGTTAGTAATGTAGTCGTGCAGCAGTTGCTCTGGTGTTAAAGTGGTGATGTTGTATTCGCAAAGGAGAGTAGCATATACTTTATCTTTCCACGTATAGCCATTATTATCGAGCTTAAGAAATCGAGAACAATACTCTGATTTTTCTATGTTCATTAAATGAGAGGCAAAGCGATTATATTGATCATGAATAAATTGTTCTAGAGATTGGCGCCGATCTAACAATGTTCCATCTAAGTCGAATAAGACTGCTTGAATCATGGGAAACCTCCTTACAGTTTGTATAATTAAGTATCGCATATTCGTCAGAAATTGATTATGATATTTTTGTAGAATGGAACGACGGAGGTTTATATGAAGGAACTGTATAGAAAGTTAGTAGGATTTATCGTTGCAATTGGTTTAGTATCAGGATGCGATAGTTCTATGAAGAGCGTGAAGGAAAAAGAAATTTGTAAGACTGAAGAAGAGTGTGTGGAAATAGGAGATAATAAACTTCAAAAAGTATATGAAAAAATAGATGGATTATCTGAGCTTGAAGCGGTAGAAGATTATGATATAGAAGAGCATGAAAGTGCGGATATGAAAGAGGCAGAGCAGAAAAAAGAAGAGGATGAAAATTATTTCTTTTTAGCTTCTTATTATATTGATGGTGATGAAATTGTAGATCCTTATTTTGAAAAAATAGAACGGAAACGTTTAAATAAAGTATTCGCTGAAGATAAAGAAGCGAAAGAAGAGGTGCTACAACAACGTCAAGATAGAGGTTATCATGAAGACTTATGGGATATGTACCGCACTCTCATCCCGGCTAAATATCGCGGGAATATAACAGAATTTGATTTAATAACGGACGGTTATGATGGCGTTGTTGCCCACGTTATGCCTAGTATGGAGAATCCGAAAGATTGGACGCTAAGCTTAGATACACTTGACTCTGCGGTAAATATCGATGAAGTGATGAAAACATTAATTCATGAGACGGCTCATGTGTTGACACTTGGATATAAGCAAATACCAGTAGATGAAAAGTATTTGAAGGATTTTGACGAAGATAAAGATATTTCAACGTACAGAAGTAACTGTGAAACGCTTTTCTTACAAGAGGGGTGTGCGAGGGAGAAATCTTATATTAATCAATTTTATAACTCTTTCTGGAAGGATATTGAGCAAGAGTGGACAGAAAAGAAAGTGGAAGAAAGTGAAGAAACTCAAATTGAATTTTTTAAGGAAAAGCATGAGGAGTTTGTATCACAGTATGGAACGACAAATGTAGCGGAAGATATTGCAGATACGTTTACAGCGTTTATTTTGCAAGATTCCAAAAAGGTGAAAGAAGGATCGGAGTTAAAGTATAAAAAAATTGCGTTCTTCTATCAGTTCCCTGAGCTTGTAAAAATGAGAGCGGAAGTGTTGACGGGATTATATGATGTTTCGAAAACGATAGAACAACAAAGTGGACAATAATACGAGTTATATATTTTATCCCGCTTTAATGGGCAGTAAGACCCCCACCTCAAAATTCAGCGGAAGAAAAGAAGTTAGGCGGGGGATCAACTGCCCATAAAAGTCCGATTGGTGAGGGCTAATAATCAGTGGGGGATGAAGAAAACCCCCACTGATTAAAGTTTCACTTTATCCAAGAAAACGTAAAGAATTTTAGTTCTTTGCGTTTTTTTGTTGATAAAATTGAAAATTCTGTCTTTTTTAAAAAAGAAGAAGGAACTGAAGCTTTAAAAGAGAATTAGTATAAAAATGTCACAAATTAGACACAATTATAATGCGCATATTGTAGGGACTAAAAGTTTACTCTCAAGGAGGTAATGAAACGTATGAAAACGATTCTTGCGGTTGCTGGTCTCATTTGGGTAATGTCTCACGGTTTTCCGATTTTTGAAGGAGAGCAAATTCGTAGTGCATTAAATAAAAAGTATGATGATTATCATGTAATAGATCGAAAAGAAAATGTCGTTACAGTACGTGTGAAAGATTGTTTCCATACAGTTACGGTTGCGAATGGCAACGTTACAAATGAAACAAAGATGTGTGATAAAAGGTAAAGAAAGAAGCTGACTATAGTCTATCGTTCTAAGTCAGCTTCTTTTTCGTTTTCCAATTAGAAGTTTTTCAAATGCCTCAACAAACACATACATAAGTGTTGCGAGGACACAGGTGAGTAGTACGCTCAGTAAGACAAGCGTGAAATTAAATACTTGGAATCCGTAGCTAATTAAGTAGCCAAGACCTTGTTTAGAGACGAGAAGTTCACCGAATATAACACCGACCCATGATAAACCAACGTTCACCTTTAACGTGGAAATAATTGCTGGGAAGGATGCAGGTAGAACTACTTGCTTATAACATTGCCATTTATTTGCGCCAAATGTGTCCATCACTTTTATATAGTTGGAATCGACTTCTTGAAATGCGCTGTAAATAACGAGAATGGTAATGATGATGGAAATGATTACTCCCATTGCAATCGACGAAGAAATATTTGGGCCGAAGATTACAATGATAATAGGTCCAAGTGCCACTTTTGGCATGGCGTTTAGGACGACGAGATAGGGATCGAGTACGCGGGCGAGAAGTGGCATCCACCAAAGAAAAGTAGCGATAATAGCGCCGAGCACTGTTCCAAGAATGAAGCCTACTCCTGTTTCAAGTAATGTCGTCCATATGTGAACCAAAAGCGAACCATCAAGCCATTTACTAAGGAAGAGATCCCAAATGCTTGAAGGAGAGCTAAAGAGTAAAGGATCGATCCACTCTTTTTTGCTAGCTATTTCCCATAGGGCAAAGAAAAGAATGAGTAGTAAAAGCTGCAGTGAGCGTGCTAACCATGCGCGCCTGCGTTCTTTTTTTCGAAACTGTTCATGTAGTTGCTTTATATTATCCAAGGCGCTCCAGCTCCTTCCATATATCTTGGAAGATGTTTGGGAAGTCATGGTGGTGGCGTGATTCTAACGGTGATAAGGAACGGATGCTTTCTGGGACGACAAATGTTTTTGCAATTTTTCCGGGATTTGCTTGCAGTAAATAAATACGATCACTCATCGCAATGGCTTCTTCAATATCATGTGTCACGAGTAGTGAAGTTTTCTTATATGTGCGTAGTAAGCTGAAAACGAGATTTTCTAGTTTCAACTTCGTTTGATAATCGAGCGCCGAGAATGGTTCATCTAACAATAAAATTTTCGGATCGGTCGCTAACGTTCGAACGAGAGCGGCACGTTGACGCATACCGCCTGACAGTTCACGAGGGTATTGCTCTTCTACATCATGTAGACCGACTTGTTTTAAAAGTTGTAAAGTATGTTCTTTCGTCTGTTCATTGTAAATTTTTCGGGTGTGAAGTCCAAGCATAATATTCTCTTCAATTGTTTTCCAAGGGAACAAGTAATCTTGCTGCAACATGTATCCCATGGATGAGGTTTTCGTTGTAATGGGCTCACCATCTAAAAAGACGATACCTTCAATTGGATCAAGCAGTCCGGCAATAATGGAGAGGAGTGTTGTTTTGCCGCAACCACTTGGACCGAGTATAGAAATAAATTCGCCTTCTTCCACTTGTAAACTCATGTCTTCGAGAATCAATTTAGCATTCTCTTTTGCGAAAAAGCAGTGAGAAACGTTACGTATTTGTAAAAAACTCATACACTTCGCCTCTATTTCTTAATAACGCTTTCGGCAATTTTTGTATTGACGAGCGCTTCATGTGGAACTTCTTTTTGTAATTCGCCAGCTTCTTTCATAATTGTTTGGAGCTGTTTCCATTCTTCAGTATCTAATAGCGGATTTGTCGCATAAGAATGTTGCTTTTTATAACGTTCAATTACTTTTACTGTAATGTCTTTTGAAGTGTCTTTAAATAATGGAGACACAGCATCAGCAATCTCTTCTGAACTATGTGTATCAACCCATTGTTGCGCTTTATAGAGCGCCCGTGTAAATTTTTCAGCAGCATCTTTATCTTTCTTTAAGAAGCTTTCTTTTGCCATGAACGTTGTATATGGAACAGTTCCAGATTCATTTCCGAACGAAGCGACGATATATCCTTTACCTTCTTTTTCGAATATACTCGCAGTCGGTTCAAAGAGCTGTACAAATTCTCCAGTACCAGATGCAAAGGCACTTGCAATGTTAGCAAATTCGATGTTTTGAATTAAGTTTGTATCTTTGTGAGGATCAATGCCATTTTTCTTTAAAACGTATTCTCCAACCATTTGCGGCATGCCGCCTTTACGCTGTCCTAAAAACGTAACACCTTTTACGTCATTCCAATTAAAAGAGTCTAATTTTTTACGCGAAACTAAAAATGTTCCGTCTGTTTGTGTAAGCTGTGCGAAGTTAATGACAGGGTCTTTTGCACCTTGTTGATGAACGTAAATAGACGTTTCGGAACCGACGAGAGCAATATCAATTCCGCCAGATAATAGGGCGGTCATCGTTTTATCTCCGCCAGCTGTTGTTTGGAGGTCAATATTTAATCCTTCATCTTTAAAAAATCCTTTTTCAATCCCGACATATAACGGGGCGTAGAAGAGAGAATGGGTAACTTCGCCGATGCGAATGTTTTGTGTTTGTTCTTTCGTACCTTCCTTTTTACTACTGCAAGCAGCGAATGTGAAGACAGCTAGTAACATGATGCAAAAAACAGCTATAAATTTTTTCACTATATGACACCTCCTAGAAGTCACTCTACAAGCATGATATGTAGGTAAGCGCCCATATGTGAGTGTAGATAGCAGGAATTTTTTTGGTGATAAAGAAGTACAAATATAAGGGGTGATAAAATGGAGTACGAATATGATGATAGCGTACATTTACATCTTGATTATTTCGGAACAGAATGTGATATGGAATCGATTGCTTATAAGCGGAAGAATGAAGACGTATGGGATGTATATTTTAACTTTGGAGCATATGGTCTTCAGAAAGATGAGATCGAGACAGGTAGATTTATGGACGAATATGCTGGTCATTACGTTTTTTCTGTACATGCTCGTGATCTTAGTTGGGAATTTGGAAGTGCTCAATTTGAAGAGTGGGTTTTGAGAAATCAAATAGTAGAAAAATCGCTGCAAAAATAGGGAGGAATCTTGTGGTCGATTTTCTCATTTTCTTGTTCATTTTCGTAGTCGGATTTTTTATTATGCAAGTACTCATTTACCGATTTGCAAAGAAAAACATTCAAAAATATACAAAAATAAAATGGGTTCATATGTGGCTCGAGATGAATATGAAAAAGGGTCCGAGATTAGATCTTTTTGATTTTGTAGTTATCGTATTTGTATGTATTATATGGAAAGTATGGATGTATTCTCTTATATAATACACATGCTCATGTCTGTTAAAATGAAGGAGAACCTGTCAATATTGGTAGGTTCTTTTCTTATGGTAATAATTTTGTGAAGCATAGTTCATTTATGCTGTTAGAATATAGAGCGAAGAAGGTTTATCACGTTCAATCCTGAATGGAGCGGACGCATTAAAGTTTCATTGTATTTTTAAGGGGAAATTAAGGATACAAGTGTATATTACAAGCACATAGGAAGACTAGCTGCATACAAATATGGTATTTTGTATAGGACAATATGTTTGTGGATGCGAGACGAAGGGGTAAAGGAAAGAGGGAATAAATTGCGTTTTGATTTTTTAACACAACAACGAAGAAGAGATGAATTTTATCTTAGTTTTTCTCCTCAAGAGCCGAGGAAGAATCTATTAATTTCTATCATTCTTAGTGGAATGTGGGCGATTTGTTTAGAAACGCTGTTTTTTGTTATGTTAAGATCTTTCGAATTCGAGAGAACTAAAGAATTTTTTAATGGGAAAATACAGCTAAGTATACTCATTATTGTTTTGTGGGGTGTACTACTATACATTATTCATTTAAATAAAGGCATCGGTCATAAACTTAGGCCGGCTATTCGAGTTTATGCCTTACTATTTTTAATTGCCCATACAATGAATTGGATGTATATCATGATGCAGGAGAATATGAGCCTTGTATTAATTAATAACTGGGTTTACCAGCGATACGGACAGTATATACTAAGCCTATTATTTATTTATATGATATATGTTTTTGTGTATAGTTTGCTTGGACGAATCTTTTTGAGTGTCACGATAACAAGTTTGGTGTTAACTATCTTTGGAATTGTGAACCATTTTAAACTTATTTTTAGAGGAGATCCATTCTATCCGTCTGATTTCATACAGATTACTCAAATGCAGTCCGTTATACCGATGGTTATGGACTATTTTAGTTGGTGGACTATATTTTTAGGAATATTAGGAATTACTCTACTTGTATATTTAGTTATGTATATACGAAAGCATATTCCAGTTATAAAACCTAATATGATTACGAGAATTATTTTAATATGTGGCTCTATTTTTATGGTGTATGCATATAGTAATTATCCTAATACATTTATGAATAGTGTATTGCAAAAATATGGGGTAACCTTCGTGGCTTGGAATCAAAATGTAAACTATACTGATAATGGTTTTGTTTTAGGATTTGTCAGTAACTTAGACACAACTGTCATTGAGAAGCCAGAAGAATATTCAAAAGAAACTATGCTACAAATTTCAAATGATATAAAGAAACAATATGGAAGCAATGTAGGAAAAAAAGAGAAGGCCGAGAAACCAAATATTATATTTTTCATGAGTGAAGCTTTTTGGGATCCAACAAAGCTAATGAATCTTTCGTTTAGCGAAGATCCGGTGCCGAATTTACATCACTATATTGAGAATTTTCCGGGTGGACAAACAATAGCGCCTGTATTCGGAGGGAATACAGCAAATACAGAATTTGAAGCGTTAACGAGCTATTCAATGAGCTTTTTAAAGCCAGGTTCTATACCATATCAACAAGCGGTGACAGGGCAAAGAGAAATTCCGTCTATCGCAAGTGAATTGAAAAAACATGGATATTATACGAATGCAATTCATGCTTATGGAAGATCATTTTATAAGCGGGATGACGTATATAATATTTTAGGAATTGATAAATTCAATGCGGAAGATACAATGAACAACGTAGAGGTAGCTGGAGATTATATTAGCGATGTATCTATTAGTAAAGAAATAATAGAGGAATTAAATAAGAGCCAGCAACCTACGTTTATTCATGCAGTTACGATGCAAAATCATTTCCCATTCAATCCAGGACGGTTTGAAGAAAAACAAATAGAAGTTAACGGATTAACAGATGAGGGATCGAAAGCAGAATTAGAAACCTATACTGAGGGTGTACGTCGTTCTGATGAGGCTCTAAAATATTTAGTAGAACAAATTCAAGAGCTAGAAAGACCTACTATATTGGTTTTCTTTGGAGATCATTTACCAATATTAGGGGTAAATAAAGCTATCTATGAAGAAGCTGGATATATAGAGAATGAAGAAACTCTAAATGAAAGATTAGCTATGTCAGAAACGCCATTGTTAATGTATGCAAATTTCGATTTGCCAAATGACAACCTAGGTTTAGTAAGCCCAATTTATTTTTCTAATCTTGTTTTGGATTATGCAGGGATAAATAAATCACCATTCTATCAATTTTTATCGGAAATGCATAAAGAAATACCAGTCCTTAAAGAGGAGTTAAAGGTTAATAAAGATGGGGAAGAGATAACAGATTTAACAAAGAAACAAAAAGAAATGTTAGAGCAATATAAAATGATCCAATATGATTTGCTTGCTGGAAAACAGTATAGTAAAGGTATACTTTTTAAATAGAAAAACAAAAAGAACTTGTATAATGATACAAGTTCTTTTTTTATAGTATTTAACGGGGTAACCAGACAAGCTGGGTTTAGGGAGTATTACCTGCACATTTAGTATAAATGAAAATGTAATCGTTTTATTAATTGATTTGTGAGAAATGTGTGAATTTTAATCTTTTCAAAAACTGCGTTTATATCGACATGATTTGGCATAGATTTTTATGAATTTAAAAACTTTATAAGTTCTTTATTTAATTCATCCGCTTGATCAATTGGAGAGCCGTGACCGCTATTCGTAAGAGGATGCAACTGAGAATTTTTAATCCTCTTTTGCGTGAGTTCAGCGCTTTTGTAAGGTATAAGTTGATCGTGAACACCATGGAATATTTTTGTTGGGACGTTAATTTTACTTAAATCTTTCGTTACATCTTCATTTGCGGCTGCTTGCAATATTTTGATGAGAGCGTAGGAAGCAGATTGCATACCGAGATAAGAAAACCATTCTAACGTAGCAGATCCTAAGTTTCTATTAAAAAATGATAAAGATACATCATTTAAAAATTTAGGCATATTGGCATACATTTGATTAATGAGGGTATCTGCTTGTTCTTTTGGGACACCATAGGGAGATTCTTGATTTTTAACGAAAGAGGGGGAAACAGCATCGACTAATACAAGTTTAGAAATGCGATGACCATTGTAGCGAGACATGTAGCGAATAGAAAGAGCGCCACCTACTGAAAAGCCGACTAATGTAGCATTTTCTACTTGAAGTGCTTCTAGAACAATGGCGATATCGTCTGCTAAACGATCGTATGTGTAACCAGTCCATGGTTTATCAGATTGCCCGTTGCCGCGTATATCCATAGCGATGCAGCGGAAGCCATGCTGTGGTAACACATTGAGTTGATATTGGTACATTTGATGATTTAAAGGCCAGCCATGGACGAAGAACACAGTTTTACTACCTGGCCCAGGATTAACGTCTTGCACAAAAATATGCACATCTTTCTCGACGGTAACAAACATAAATTATCCCCCTAACCTATTCATATGCTCTATCCCAAAAGCGTTGTTTCGTCATAGCTTTAATGAATTCGTTTGCAAGTTGCGTAGGGTTTTGTTCTATTAGGACACCAGGTGTTTTTTCATTTTTACGTGTGAAAGATTTCAGTGATTTATCCATTTATCAATGGCCCGTAAAAGCCTGATTGATGATAAGGGTTGATTAAAGTTTCACTTTATTTTTTATCGCCTATCCCCTACATAATATACGTATTATTGTTTATAGTTTTTATGATTGCATATAGTCTGAAAATATCTTGATGTTGGAATGATTTTCCTCAAATGTTCGATTTCTCTTTGTTTGTCTATGAAAATCATTTATTATAATAAATGGTATTCTTAGAGACATTATTTTGAAGGGGTGTTGAAGTGAAAGAAAGTTTTCTATCATATAAAGAAGAAGAAAGGAATGCCAAAATCTTTTTGTGGGTGCTATATGTCATCGTTGTTTCATATCAAATTTTCTACGCAATCGTATTAGAGGATAAATCGCTAACGGATAAGGGATATAGCATACTATGGCAAGTTATTTGCGGAACTGCAATACTCGGTGTGAATGTATATTTAATAAAAAAAGAGAAAGCGAACCTTGTTAAATATGCATGTGTATTTGCATACATAGGAATAGAAATCGTTAATATACTTTCGTATATGCTTTATGATGAGGCGGCATTTGATGGAGTAAATATAATAGAAATTTTTTTCATTTTCTTTGTACCTATATTTTTAAATAAAAAATATTTTGTGTTTGTACTTTCGACTATTGTAGGGAAATATGTTATTTATTTATTTGTATTAAAGGAAGTAAAAGGATTTATGTTCCTCATTATGTATACACTCGTATTAATAGCGGCATACATCATTTTAAATCGATTTATACAATATCTTTCAGCGGTAAAGGAAAGTATTAAGATTGCTAGTGAATCACAAAAATTAGCGGTAATTGGAAAAATGGCAGCGACAGTGGGACATGAAATTAAAAATCCACTTGCTTCATTAAAAGGGTTTACGCAATTACAACGAGAGAAGCATGGGGAGGACCCTATTTACAAACAGATGATTTTTGAAATAGAAAATATGAATAATATGATAAGTGAGTTAATGGAAGTTGCTACATGTAAACCTTCTGTTTATAAGAAACATAATATAGGTGAAATTGCATTACAAGCAGTAACAATTGTTCGCGAAAAAATGAATGAATCGAGCGTCCAGTTTATTTCTAATGTGGAAGAAAAGACGATAGAAGTTGAATGTGATGAGCGGAAAATAAGAGGAGTCTTTCTATATGTCATAAAAAATGCTCTGGAGGCAATGGAGCAAGGTGGCACATTAGAGTTACGGTTAGAAAACAAAGGACAAGATTATGTAATGCTAAGTGTAATTGATAATGGTTACGGTATTAAGAAAGAAAATTTAGCTCGTGTTAAAGAGGCCTTTTATACAACGAAACAAGATAAAATTGGCCTAGGACTTACTGTAGCGAATCGGCTTGTTACTGAGCAGCATCTTGGTGAATTACATATTTCAAGTGAAAGAGATATTGGAACTAGAATAGATATCATGCTCCCGAAGCAACGTGGAAATAATGAAATCCAAGAGGGAGAAAAGCTAGGGGTTACGATATGAATAAAGACGATATATTTAAAAATGAAGAAATGAAGGCACTGAAAATATTTTTAAGTTTATTTTTCATTATATTTTTTGTATACGATCTTGCCTACGAATTTATTGTACCTTTAATAGGAGGAGAGCAAGAAGGAGTAGGACAATTTGAAGATGGTTTAGGTTTATGGCTTTATTTTCTAATGGTGATCTTATTTTGCACTGGAATATACTTTATGAAATGGAAAAACCCATTTGCAGTAAAGTATATTATTCTAATTGGATATAACTTATTAGATCTTATCCATAATTTTATGATTTACTACGGTAGTGATGCTGAGTTTGATGGTGGGAATATAGTAGAAGGATTTTTTATTTTATTTGCCCCACTCTTTGTGAATAAAAGATATTTTTGGTTAGTTCCGAGCATACTTGTTGGGAAATACGCTCTTATAGGAATCATTATTCACTCGTCACTCGTTTTAATCCCGATGGCATTATATAGTGTATTTACTATCATATGTTGGATTATGTTTTTAAGGTTTCAATCTTACGTTCGTACGCTTGAGATGATGGATAAAGAAATACAACAAACAGAAAAGCTAGCAACTGTTGGGAAAATGGCTACAGTTATTGGTTACAAAATTAGAAGACCCCTAGCTAACTTAGATAAATTTGTTAATAAGCAAGCGATTAAATATCCAGAGGATAAAATATATAGTGATATTATGAAACAAGAAGTAGAACGAATTCATACAATCGCTACAGAACTTAGTGGATTTGAGAAATCTAAATCACTAGAATCAGAAGTTCATAATATAGAAGAAATTATCGCTTATGTTATCCGAGTTATGGGAAAGCCTGCTTTAAAGCAAGGAGTGCACATACAAGGTATTTATAGTAAAGACATACCGTCGATTACATGCGATGAAAAACGATTAAAGCAAGTATTTTTTAATTTAATTAAAAATGCGATTGAAGCAATGTCAGTTGGCGGAACGATTACGATTAAAGTGACTGTAGAAGATGCAATCATTGTCCAAGTTAAGGATGAGGGTTGCGGTATTCCAAAAGACAAAATTCCGAAGTTAAATGAAGCTTTTTACACAACGAAAGAAACGGGAACAGGTTTAGGTTTAGTAGTTACAGAAAAAATTATTAAAGACCACAACGGTAAAATGAGTTTTGAAAGTGAAGTTGGGGTTGGAACAACTGTGAAGGTTATGTTGCCGATATCATGAAAAATTATTTTTAAAAAGGAGATCACTTATTTGAGAGTGATCTCCCTTTTTTATTGTGGATGAGAGTAAGGCATTCTGATAAAGGTAGGCAATTATATTAACATAGTGTATAAAATTTAAAAATACAATATATGGATATATTTGCAATGATAGTATATACTGAACTTGTCTGCTATTTGTTTTAATTCATTTGTATTTCTATTTGCTGACCCGAATCTCGGGTCTTTTTTGTTAAATAAATTATTTTTTAATAAGGGCTATATATCAGTGATTAAAAAAATAGAATATACAGCACTTACAGTAATGCCAGGGGTAATATGAAGGGAAATAGCATCTCCTCTCGAAACTGAGTTTCCAGTTGTAATGCTAGTCCAAGTTACAGTAGCGGGACCTACTGTTGGATTAGGATTAAACACTTGAATTTGTCCTGATCCAGTATCCGTTGGTTTAATTGAAAATACTATAGTTCCTGTAATTTTGTCAGTAGTAGTTAAAGTAAGAGTAGATAGGATGTAACTAGAGGTAGGAGCAGTGAGGTTTGTTGGGACATTCCTGCAAATATTAATCGTATAAACAGCAGCAGGTAAGTTATTTACACTTATAGATGCAGCAAAGCCAACTATACTACCGGCTCCAGCAGTGACATATGGAATGACATTGGAGTCAATTCCAGGAGAACCTGCTATACGTTGAAAACCAGCATTTGTTCCTTGAAAAACAATACTTTTTGCTGATGCACTGCCAGCAATTCCAGTAGGCCCGGTACTACCAGTAGGTCCAGTGTTCCCAGTGGGTCCAGTATTACCTGTAGGTCCAGTGTTCCCAGTGGGTCCAGTATTACCTGTAGGTCCGGTGTTCCCAGAGGGTCCAGTATTACCCGTAGGTCCGGTGATGCCGGAAGGTCCAGTGTTCCCAGTGGATCCGGTGATGCCGGAAGGTCCAGTGCTACCCGTAGGTCCGGTATTGCCGGTAGATCCAGTGTTCCCAGTAGGTCCACTTTCTACTAATACGATATAATCTGGAGATATATTCGGAAACCCTTGAGGTGCATCTTTTTTTACAACATAGCCGCTGCTCGTATAAGTGACAACTTGTCCTTTTTTATAGGTGGGAGCGGCTGCTAGACTAAAGGCGGTAGTACTTTGGAAACCAGCTCCGGAAGGCCCGGCCGAGCCAGTAGGTCCAATACTACCAGTGGGTCCGGTGTTCCCGGAAGGTCCAGTAATGCCGGTAGGCCCAGTAGGTCCAGTGCTACCAGTGGGCCCAGTGTTTCCGTTAGAGCCACTGTTGCGTCTGCCGTCGCAACTAAAACAATTACGTGGGTACATGTATGTTCTCCTTTCTATATTTTGAAAAATTTGTTTTAAAAATAGAACTACTATATATATATTATGAATTCTATATTTTTGTGTGGTCGCTCGTATTGTGTGTTTAGATTTCAAAAATAAGGGAGAATTAGATTGTGCTAGATCTAACGATGAGTGACATGTTTGTTTCTCCTGCTTAAAAGAATTCCTGCCTTGTTAGTTTTTCTTATTTTTTCATAGCAAGATAGGAAGCGGATAGGAAACAAATAAAACCTGAAATCCAGCCAATAGAAGGAGAATAGGGAAGTATATGTTGTAATACCATTCCGCTAGAAATAAAAAAGCTACCGAGTAGACCTAAGAAGATGGGGTATCGCAGTAATTTGAACATAAGTGATACAACCTCCTTTATGACATATATTGTATATTAGTCTTAATTTTCTGTATACAATGTTTTAGAAAAATGGTGGTACAATATAGGAAGGATACGAGAAGAGAGGATGAACATTAACATATGTACGTTACTGTAACAGAAGCAGCATATAAAAAGATTATGGATACGATTCCAAATGAAGCGAAATATATAAAGTTATTTTACGATAATGAAGGTTGCGGTTGTGTAATGAGCGGAATTATCGATTTAGTAGCTGTAGCAGAAAAAGATGAGCGCGATGTGGATATTGAATCAAGCCAGTTTAGCTTTATCGCAGATCGCACAAAGCTTGTATTTATGGATGATAAGTTAACAGTTGATTGGCATGAAGGTGGAGGAACTTTTCAACTGAAGAGCCCGAGCCAGTTTTATAATCCAAATATGAAGTTACATGTGCGAGTGTAGTAAAGGAAAGGTGGTTCCAAAGTGTATTTTGGAACCACCTTTCCTATTGTATAAGTCGCTATTATTGCCGTTTTTTATTGATAAGTCGATATATTCAGAAAATCGCTGATATAATTTCATGTACCAAAACGCTCCAGACAATACGAAGATTTTTTCACATAATGAAATGTACATGTGATTGAATTTTCTGTATAATCTTATTTGCGGAGGGGATACGCATGAGAAGATGGGGGATTGAGTTTTTAATTTTAACAGTCGTTATTATTTGGGGATTAATTTTACGATTGCGAAATATGGGCTTTTAGAATTTACAGCAATTGAGTTTACTGCACTTCGGATGATATCGGCGGCACCGCTTATGTTACTCCTTGCATTTTTTATTGAAAAGTCGGTTTGTATGGAACGAAAGGATATACCTAGATTAATCATCGTTAGCGTTGTAGGTATTGTACTGTATCAAACATTATTTATGGAAACTGTCAAATATACATCCGCTACAAATGCCTCTTTACTCATTTCTATTTCACCTATTTTTACAACTGTATTTACGATTTTTTTGAAACAAGAAAAGTTTTCTTCTCGAAAGCTCATCGGTTCTATCGTTGCCTTTGGTGGTGCCGCATTAGTTTTAGTAGCAGGGCATTCGCTTTCTAGTTCTTTTTACGGGAATGGAATTGGACTTATTACATCAATATGCTGGGGGCTTTATCCTGTTTTAGCAGGTCCATTAATTAAAAAATATTCAGCACTACGTGTTACCGCATGGTCAGCATTAGTTGGCGCGATTCCACTTTTATTGTTAAGTGGACCACATGTATTTATAATGCCATTTCACATTACACACGAAATGACACTATTCGCTTTACTATATTCTATTTTCTTTGTAACAGTATTTGGTTTAGTAATGTGGTATGTTGGTATTCAAAAAATTGGCGCGTCACATACGATGGTATATATGTATATAACGCCGCTTGTAGCTGTTTTATTTGCTGCTATATGGGCAAATGAATATGTATCGTTTCAACAAATAATCGGTGGAATTATCATTTTCGTCGGTCTATGGTTTGTGAAATCGGAGAAAGTAAAAGTACATTCTATTGCAGGGGAACCTATATCAAAATAGGAAAACAGATCACCTATGATCTGCTTTCCTATTTTTTTATTTTTGGTAAGAAGACGAGAAATAAGATAGCAGTAATAAGTGGGATTAAGTTTAAAAATGGAATACGGAAGAGTGTGATAAGAATAATACCTGGAAGAAGAACACCGAGGACAGCGTAGAAAATACTATGATTTTTCGTGTACCAATACAATGAAAGTCCAATAAGTGCAGGGATAATGAGGTGAATGAGAGCCATTAAAAAATAAATCATTAGACGCCCCCTTTATTTGTGTGCTTATTACATCATATCCGTATGTTCATAGATTGATATCATTTTTTTCATAAATGGACGAAAAATGTTTGGAAAAACGTCACAAATTATGAGAATATGATGTTTGAAATCTTGTATAATATTATTTCCTGAAAACATTTAAACAACATAAACACACTGTTTATGTTGTTTTTAATTTGAGTGAAATGAATTTTAAGTAGTATGAACTCGAAAGAAATGAGTTATACAGCTTTTGTTGGATAGATGAAAATTACTGAAGAGGAGAACAGCATGATTAGTATGTCATTAAGGTCGTTTAAAATTCAATCGTATTATTTACTAGGTTTTCTTTTACTAGGCTGGATGTTAACACCGTTTTCAGCACACTTTTTAGGCGCTGGAATTGGACTGATTGTAAGTATGTATTGCGTTTGGCTTTTAGGGAGACGAATTGAGAAGCTTGGAGATAGTATCGTAAAGAAAACGAAAGCACCGACGCTCGGTATGTTTAATCGTTTTGCAGCTGCTATTTTGGGTGCTATTATTATGTACGAAATTGAGCACCACATGGTTATGTGGGCATTTGCAGTAGGGATTCTGGGTGGCTATTTCTTAATCGTTGTGAATTTAGGCTACTATAGTATGAAAGATGAGGAAGAATTAACGAAGAGTTAAAAAGATAAAAGACTTCTTTTTTTAGATAGAATAGATGATCCAGCCACGGATAGAAGCGGTCAGGGCCTTTTTTAGCTCCATGCGATGTGAAACCAGAGAGATGTAACGAGTAGGGATAAAGTTTATATATTCCAAGCCGTAATTTGTCTATGTGAAAATGGGTTTACTCTTGGATAATTGATTCAGTGATGGGCAGTACAACAGGAAGCAAAAGTTTGCACAAAATACAGGTTTCTGCTTCCAATAAGTTAATATGAAATCAAGTATTAGTATGACCCTTATGTTCTTTAAAAAAGGTGGATATAATACAACAAACTATTCCGGTAATTAGAATAATATATTTTATCGTTTCACTTGTATGCTGAAATAAATTAACGTTAAGCATCACAAGTCCCCAAAATAATTGAATTGCTCCATAGCTGAATAAGATTTTTCCTGTACGAGAAAAATTTTTCATAAGTCTCCCCCTTTCCTGTATATGTAAATTGTATCATGGAAAACTAAAAATGAATGATTATAAAATGAATTTTCTGTAATTTTATGATTTAAGCCATAGATGAAGAGATAAGATATAGAAAGAAGCTTACGTAAAAAAACGTAAGCTTCTTTTTTATGTAAGTGTGTGTAACCGTAAAGCCGCATTGGGTTTTGTCGGTGAGTACGCGAAACTTTACGGTTACACGACACTTATTCATATGAGTAAAAAGGGTTATTCCAACAGAAATTTTGTACTTAAGCGATTGGACCGCCTAAGTTAATAATATTTTCAGAAACGCTGTCGAACTTTTTGAAGTTCTCTTTGAATTTGCTCGCAAGCTCGATTGCTTTTGCTTTGTAAGCAGCTTTATCAGCCCAAGTTTGTTCAGGCATTAACACTTCGTCAGGTACACCTGGTACGTGAAGTGGAACTTCAAGACCGAAGATGTCATGTTTAGCTGTTTCTGTTTTCGCAAGTTCGCCGCTTAATGCAGCTTGAATCATTGCACGAGTGTAACCTAAGTTCATACGTTTACCAACGCCGTATTCGCCACCAGTCCAGCCAGTGTTTACTAAGAATACTTTCGCATCGTGTTTCTCGATTTTTTCACCAAGCATTTCAGCATAGCGAGATGCATCAAGTGGTAAGAATGGTGAACCGAAGCAAGTTGAGAATGTTGCTTGCGGAGATGTAACGCCGCGCTCTGTTCCTGCTAGTTTACTAGTGTAACCACTTAAGAAATGATACATAGCTTGTTCTTTTGATAACTTACTGATTGGAGGCAATACGCCAGATGCATCAGCAGTTAAGAAAATGATTGTATTTGGGTGTCCAGCAACACTTGGCAGTACGATATTGTCAATCGCATGCATAGGGTATGCAGCACGAGTATTTTCTGTTAAAGTAGTATCGTTGTAGTCTGCGATACGCGTTTGATCATTAATGATAACGTTTTCTAAAACAGATCCAAATTTGATTGCATCGAAAATTTGTGGTTCTTTCTCGTGAGAAAGGTTTACACATTTTGCGTAGCAACCGCCTTCAATATTGAATACACCGTTATCAGACCAACCATGCTCATCATCACCGATTAATTTACGGTTTGGATCAGCAGATAATGTTGTTTTACCTGTTCCAGATAAACCGAAGAATAGTGCTACGTCGCCTTCTTCACCTACGTTTGCAGAGCAATGCATAGAAAGAATATCTTGTTCAGGTAGTAAGAAGTTCATAATAGAGAAGATTGATTTTTTCATTTCTCCAGCGTATTCTGTACCACCAATTAGTACGATACGTTTTTCGAATGAAACCATAATGAATGCTTCAGAGTTTGTACCGTCAACAGCTGGATCAGCTTTGAAATTCGGTGCAGAAACAATTGTGAACTCTGATTCATGAGTTGTTAATTCTTCTTCAGTTGGACGAATGAATAATTGATGTACAAATAAATTGTGCCATGCATATTCGTTAATAACTTGAATTGGTAGGCGGTAATTGCGGTCAGCGCCAGCAAATCCATTGAAGACGAATAACTCTTCTTTTTCTTTTAAGTATTCTAAAACTTTAGTATATAATTTATTAAAATGTTCTTCAGAAATCGGTTGATTCACTGCTCCCCAAGCAATTTTGTCAGCAACCGATGCTTCTTTCACAATAAATTTATCTTTAGGAGAACGTCCTGTATATTTTCCTGTTGAAGCAGAAACGGCACCAGTAGAAGTTAATTTCCCTTCATTTCGCATTAATACTTTTTCCACTAATTGCGGAACACTTAGTTGAATCTGTGCATTGCTTCCGTTCAATAATTCGTGTAAACCAATTTGGACATTCACAGTACTCATATTTATATACCATCCTTTTCATTTAATGAAATATTTCTCGTAATCCCCAACAAGAGTATAACACAATTATATAAATAATGTATACTATTTATTTCTTTTTGTTTGTGTGAATGCATTATTTCCTTATTAATATTTCATTTTAGGCGTATTGAGAAAAACTTTCAGGAAAATGTGAATATTAATTGACAAATGAATATCATTTCTTTAGTATAGGTTGGGACGGATACTCTCTTATCCCGAGCTGGCGGAGGGACAGGCCCGATGAAGCCCAGCAACCTCACTTGTAGTGGTAAATACAGGTGAATAGGTGCTAAAACCTGTGCGAGGCTACAGGTCTCGAACGATAAGAGCGAAGGGCAAAAAGCAGTATGCAAGTAGCAAATTAAACCTTTCCTCTATGTAAAGTGGGAAAGGTTTTTCTGTATGCTTGTGGGAGAATAAATGTATGTCGCAATTTGTGGCAAATTAAGGATGAGTTCCGTACAATATATACAATTACTGTAGGGAGGTTTACCACATGACAAAAAAACGTCATCTGTTCACATCTGAGTCTGTAACTGAAGGACATCCAGATAAAATTTGTGACCAAATTTCTGATTCAATTTTAGATGCGATCTTATCAAAAGACGCAAATGCACGTGTAGCTTGTGAAACAACTGTAACAACTGGTTTAGTATTGGTAGCGGGGGAAATTACGACTTCTACTTACGTAGATATTCCAAAAATCGTTCGTGAAACAATTCAAGGCATTGGTTACACACGCGCAAAATACGGATTCGATGCAGAAACTTGTGCAGTTTTAACATCTATCGATGAGCAATCTGCTGACATCGCTATGGGTGTTGACCAAGCGCTAGAAGCACGCGAAGGTCAAATGACTGACGCTGAGATTGAGGCAATTGGTGCAGGAGACCAAGGTTTAATGTTTGGTTTCGCATGTAATGAGACACAAGAGTTAATGCCACTTCCAATCTCGCTTGCTCACAAATTAGCTCGCCGTTTAACTGAAGTACGTAAAGATGATACATTATCATACTTACGTCCGGATGGAAAAACGCAAGTTACAGTTGAGTATGATGAAAATGGTAAACCTGTACGTGTAGATACAATCGTAATTTCTACACAGCATCATCCAGATGTTACATGGGAAGAAATCGATCGCGATTTAAAAGAGCATGTAATTAAAGCTGTAGTTCCAGCAGAATTAATGGATGGAGAAACGAAATTCTTCATTAACCCAACTGGCCGCTTCGTAATTGGTGGACCACAAGGTGATGCTGGTTTAACAGGACGTAAAATCATCGTTGATACTTACGGTGGATACGCTCGCCACGGTGGCGGTGCATTCTCTGGTAAAGATGCAACGAAAGTTGACCGTTCAGCAGCATATGCAGCTCGTTATGTTGCGAAAAACATCGTAGCAGCTGGTCTTGCTGACAAAGCAGAAGTACAACTTGCATACGCAATCGGTGTAGCACAACCAGTATCAATTTCAGTTGATACGTTCGGCACTGGTAAAGTATCTGAAGACGTACTAGTAGAACTAGTTCGTAACAACTTCGATCTTCGCCCAGCTGGTATTATTAAAATGCTAGACTTACGTCGCCCAATTTACAAACAAACAGCAGCTTACGGCCACTTCGGACGTACTGATGTAGATCTAACATGGGAACGTACAGACAAAGCTGCAGCTTTAAAAGAGCAAGCTGGTCTATAATATATGAAAAAAAGCTTTGCGCCGTGAGCGCAAAGCTTTTTTATTTTGTTTTATTTACTACTTGGATGCAAGAACCACAATAAACTTCGCCGTCTAGCTCAATATACTTTTTCATATTAGTCATACCACTTGCCGGAAAAGGCATATGAACCCATGCCTTTTCATACGTTTGTATTTCTTTCCCGCAGGATTTACAAAAGATTGGTTTCTTCTTGAACATATGTAATCAACCTTTCATTTGACGTGCTTTACCCGCGCAAAAGGCACTGCTTAGTAAAAATAGTGTTGCGAATATAATACTTACTAATGTAGCGTATGGAATTGCGTCTTTTAGAGAAAAGCCGACAGTAATGGAAGCGACGAATAAGAGGATGAATGTTGTTGTTAGTTTTTTATAAAGTTCCATAATGAGTGAACCTCCAAATTATTTTGTAATTTAAAATGAAATCTACTATGTGGAAAATATAAGGGGATTTAAAGAGTAGCTAATGATGTGTAGTCTAGGAGTATAAGAAAGTATATTTTCCTTTTTGTGGTTGTATATACTTATATTGTATCATGGTGTATTAGCGGCTTCATACATAATTGTGTAAAGATATGTATGATAAAATGAAGAAAAGCCTTTAGGAAAGGAAAGATATAAAATGAGCGTAACCGAACATAAAAAACAAGCTCCAAAAGAAGTGCGCTGCAAGATCGTGACGATTTCCGATACACGTACGGGAGAGACAGATAAGAGCGGGCAGCTATTACATGAATTGTTAAAAGAAGCAGGGCATACAGTGACCTCTTATGAAATTGTAAAAGATGATAAAGAAAGTATTCAGCAAGCAGTGTTAGCTGGTTATCATAGGGAAGATGTTGATGTCGTTTTAACAAATGGCGGTACTGGTATTACGAAGCGTGATGTAACGATTGAAGCAGTATCAGCGTTATTAGATAAAGAGATTGTCGGGTTTGGTGAGTTGTTTCGTATGATTAGTTATTTAGAAGATATCGGAAGCAGCGCGATGTTAAGTAGAGCAATCGGCGGTACAATTGGGCGCAAAGTTGTCTTTTCCATGCCAGGGTCTAGCGGAGCAGTTCGTCTTGCGATGAATAAATTGATTTTACCGGAATTAGGTCATATTACATTTGAGCTGCATCGCCAATGAGTAAGTATGCTGGAATTGTATTGGCAGGCGGTATGTCGAGTCGATTCGGTGAGCCGAAAGCATTAGCGATCTGGCAAGGTAGTACTTTTATAGAGCATATTTTGAAAGTGATGACGACTGCTTTGCAAGAGGTTGTAGTCATTAGTCATTCTGATATAAAAGAGCGAGTAGAGGAACTTGTACAAGTTCCTGTTATAGAAGATATTCCGCATTATAAAGGAAATGGACCACTTGCTGGAATTGTATCAGGAATGGAATATATAGAAGCAGATTGGTATGCTATTATGCCTTGCGATGCGCCAAATGTTTCGCAAGAATGGTTTACCATTTTACTAGAGCAAACGAGTAATGAATATGATGCAGTTGTCCCTATTATTAATGGAAGGAAACAACCGTTACTTGCAGCGTATCATAACCGCGTGAAAGAAAAGATTTATGCTTTGCTTCAGGAAGAAAAAAGAAGTATGAGTCAGCTTTTATCACAATGTAATGTGAAATATATTGTTGGTGAAAATGTACAAGCGCATGCGGATTGGTTTATAAATGTGAATACGAAAGAAGAATATATGCAGGCTCAAAAAGACCTTTCAAATGAATGAAAGGTTTTTTGATATACAGAAATTGGGGAACAATTACTGTATAAAGATATGTGAGTAAGTTGATTTTAAGGGGAATTCTTAAAATCACTATACAGTTAAAATACTGTATAACCATATATTAATTTTTATGGGTTTTTATTACAAGTCTGTTTATTTGTGTTTATTTTTGTTATAATGAATATATAAATAAAGTGATACTTCACCTTGTGTATCATTTATTTAAGTAAAGTTTACAACTGTGTAAGAAACTCCCTTCGTTTTTTGAAGGGAGTTTTTCTATTTAAGCAAGTAACTCTGATGCGTTATGCTGAAGGACCGTTTCATATTGGTCAAGTAAGCCACGAAAGATCTCATCCCAGCTTTTTGATTTAGCATAAGACGAAGCTGCTATGCCCATTTGTGTAAGTTGCTCTTCATTTTGCAATAAAGAATGGATGGATAATAGAAATGCGTCCTCATTTTTGGGCGGACAAAGAACTCCCGTTTTTCCATCTGTAATAATATTTTTAACCCCGCCACTATTTGCACCAATGACAGGTGTACCACATGCAAGTGATTCGAGTACGACATTTCCGAACGTTTCAGTAGCGGATGGAAATACCATGATGTTAGAACAAGCATATGCTTCAGCTAAATCCTTCCCTTGTAAATATCCAGTAAAAGTGATATGTGCACGCGGAACAGCTTCACGCAAATTTGTTGCTAGAGGACCGTCTCCTGCGATGAGCCAATGAACGTCGTTTCGAGTATGAGTCGTTTTCAAGATAAGGTGTTGCAACGTATCAATATCTTTTTCAGGGGCAATCCGTCCAACATAGGAAAGGACATACTTCGCTGTAATATTATATTTTTTTCGGAATAGGTCTGTATTGTAAGATGGATGAAAGAGTGTGCAATCTACACCACGTCCCCATATGGAGAGGGCCTGAAAGCCTTTATTTTTTAGTTGGTGTAACGTTTCAAAGGAAGGAACGAAATTTTTTTGCATATGACTATGAAACCATTTTAAATAGTTCCAAAGCATATTAGAGAGAAATTCAATTTTATAATAGCGTAAATAAGCATCGAAATCAGTATGATAAGAACCGACAACTGGGATGTTTAACTTTTTTGCATAATACAATCCACAGAGTCCCATATTGAAAGGTGTAGCAATGTGAATAATGTCAGGTTTAAAGGAAAGAAGTTCTCGTTTAATGCGCGGAGTAGGAAAAGAAAAGCGACATTCTGGATATAATATTGTTAATGGGATACTTCTCATCTTGTTCACATTGGCTACGAAATCATCTTCAGCTGTATGCTGAGGGGCGAAAACAGAATAGGCGATCTTTTCTTTCTGAAAGTAACGTGTTAATCGTTCTAACGTTTTCGCAACCCCGTTGACTTGTGGTGTAAAAGTATCGGTAAAAATGGCGACTCTCATCATATCACTCCTTTATGTGAAAAGTGGGATGAATTGATAAAAAGAGATGATGCCAGAGCAAGTGCCGAGGCACATACCGACGAATACATCAGACGGATAGTGAAGCCCTAAATAAATACGAGAAATACCGACGCATAATGCTAACGGTAATAGAAAAACAAGTAAGTTTGGATTATAGCAAATAAATGGAATGAAGACAGAGAAAACGGCTGTTGTATGACCAGACGGGAAAGAGTGGTCTTTTAATGGATGGACTGGATATTTCGCATCCTGAATTGTTAAATAAGGGCGTTTTCGCGGATACCATCTTTTTAATATTTGTACAGGAATATGGCTAATTGCTAAAGAAATAGCAGTTGCGATTGCAGCTTGATGCAAAGTGCCTTTTGCAAAAATTAAAAAGAAAAGTGTGAGTGCGATTGAGAAAGTAGCGCCACCGATATGAGTAATATTGCTGAAAAAGATATTTAATGTTTTTTGATCAAAGTATCGGTTAATTCCTTTGAAAATGTAGCATTCTATTTTATACAGTCCACTGACCTTCATGAAAATTCTCCTCCCTCGTTTACATATATATGGAGATATTAGCTTTTATTTTAATAAGATTTTATTGAGGGAGTAATAATGTTTTGTAAAGAAAAAGTTAGTTTTTATATAAAAAGCTGCCACTTTAATGGCAGCTGGAAAAGTTACTTCTGTAATGATTTATAATACTGGCCTTTTTCAACATATTGTGTGCGAATGCGCTCCATGTCTTTACGGTCTTCTTCTGTTAACTCACGAACGACTTTAGCTGGGCGACCGAAAGCTAACGTGTTTGGTGGAATTTTCTTACCTTGTGAAACGAGGCTTCCAGCACCGATAAAGGCTCCTTCGCCAATTTCAGCACCATCTAAAATAATAGATCCCATTCCAATCAAAGCATCTTTTTTAATATGACAACTATGTAAAATAACTTGATGCCCAATGGTCACGTCGTCTTCTAAAATAAGGGGATACTGTGGGCTTTGATGAAGTGTGCATTGGTCTTGTACATTTACTCGGTTTCCAATGATTGTTGGTGACACGTCACCGCGTATGACTGTATTAAACCAAATACTTGATTCTTCACCAATGGAAACGTCGCCTGTAATGGTAACATAATCAGCGATAAAAGCACTACTCGCAATTTTCGGATTTTTTTCTTTGTAAGGGTATATCATGTAAAGCCTTCCTTTCCTAGAGACTAGTTTCAGTGTATCAAATTATGAGAAAGAGTGAAATGGAGGAGAGCCGTATGTGGAATTATGAAGCAGAGGAAGCGAAAGCTGTCGTTGTTATCGTGCACGGCGCAATGGAATATCACGGACGTTATGAAGCGGTTGCGGAAATGTGGAATCATATCGGCTACCACGTCGTGATGGGAGACCTTCCGTCACATGGAACAACTTCAAGAAATAGAGGACATATTGATTCATTTGATGAATACATAGAGGAAGTTAAATTATGGATGAAAGAGGCAAGAAAGTATAGGTTACCTATTTTTATATTCGGTCATAGTATGGGTGGTCTTATTGTCATTCGTATGATGCAAGAAACGAAGAGAGAAGATGTAGACGGCATTATTTTAAGTTCGCCATGTTTAGGCGTAGTAGCTGGACCTTCTGCACCGCTTCAAGTTGCTTCAAAAATATTAAATATTATTGCTCCAAAATTGCAATTTGCAACGAATCTTACAGTGGAAATGTCAACTCGTAATCATGAAGTTCGGGACGCAATGGAGAATGATTCATTGTTCTTGCGCAAAGTATCAGTACGTTGGTATAGTGAATTGATTAAGTCTATCGAAATTGCTCATAAAAAAATAGATGATTTTCCAGATGTTCCGCTCTTGCTAATGCAGGCGTGTGAGGATAAACTTGTAGATAAAACACGTGTCCGCACTTGGTTTGATAATGTTAAAATGAGTGATAAGGCTTTTAAAGAATGGCCGAATTGTTACCATGAGTTATTAAATGAGTATGAGCGTGATGAAATTTTGAATTATATTCAGTCATTTACTGAAATACGCATCAATAACATAATAGAAACAAATAAGTAAATTATTTGTACATTGAATAGAGGAGATGAAGGAAGAAGTGAACGTACCGAGTAATCCCATAACGCTCATGGCGAAAGTATACCGTGATGTGTTTCCGGTTGTACACCATGAGCTAGCGGTGTGGAAAGAGCGTGCCTACCATATTCCGAATGATGAGCTTCATAGTCAGGCAATCGCAAGTATTGAGAATAAAACGTTTCACTGCGAAGGCGGTGGCATTTTAGCTCTATTAGCAAATGAACACCGAGAGGAATGTATTCGTTTTATCGTAGCGTATCAAACGATCAGCGACTATTTAGATAATTTATGTGATCGCAGTACATCACTTGATCCAAATGATTTTGCCGCGCTGCATGAGTCCATGTTAATGGCATTATCACCTGAAGTAGAAGGTGGCGGTAATTATTATCGTTATCGTGATGATCAAGATGATGGTGGTTATTTAGATGAACTTGTTGAAACATGCCAAGATGTTTTAAAGAAAACGAAGCACTATGACAAAATTGCTCCTGTTCTTCATGAACTCGCTTGTTATTATTGTGATTTGCAAATTCATAAACACGTGAAGTTAGAAGAAAGAGAACCACGCTTACAAACATGGTTTGAAGCACATAAAGAAAACTTACCAGAGATGAGTTGGTTTGAATTTTCAGCATGTGCCGGTTCTACGCTTGGAATCTTCTGTCTTGTAGCATATGCCTTTCATGATGAATTACATGATGAAGATATTGCGAAAATTAGACAAGGATATTTCCCTTACGTACAAGGACTTCACATCTTACTTGATTATTTCATCGATCAAGAAGAAGATCGTATAGGCGGGGATTTGAATTTCTGTAGTTATTACGAAAATGAGCAAGCGATATTAGATCGTATGAAACATTTTGTAGAAGAAGCAGAGAAGAGCATTGGCGATTTACCTCATGCGAAGTTTCATCGTCTTATAAGCCGAGGGTTACTTGGTATTTACTTATCAGACCAAAAAGTATCGGCGCAAAAGAATATGCACAAAATGGCACGGCGCATTGTTAAATACGGAGGCCTCACTTCACGATTCTTCTATTGGAACGGGAAGATGTACCGAAAGAAAATGGCGCAGTGATGAAGAAAACCACTCTTGTAGAGTGGTTTTTTTTTGTTATAATATGGTAAAGGTGGTGATCGAAGTGAAGCGATTGTTTCAAAAGCTATATGACAATATTGAAGTAACATTACTCGTGCTACTTTCCATTTCATTTGTAACTGGAATGTATGTGATGATGAATAAAGCTGGTGGTCCTACAACGATGGATTATGTAGCCCAAGTTATTATTGCATTGATTATTATAGTAGATATTGTCTTTTTAATGAGTGGTAGAAAAAAAGAAAATAGTAAATAAAGAAGCATTTGTACACGAGAGTACAAATGCTTTTTATTTATGATCGTATTTTTGCAAATACATATATGAGAAGTTCAATTGCGAAAATAACTAAAACAGATAGTCCGAATAAAGGCATGACAGCGCCTAGTATAACCATCATGATAAAGAAAAAGGATATGCTTTTCTTATCTCTTTGCTTTGGTGGTGCTGCTAATTTTCCTTTTGGTTTTCTTGCTAACCACATTTTTATTCCGTAATAAATGAGAAGTAATAAAGATAATGTCGTTAGTAAGCATAATATTTTATTTGGCCATCCGAATAAATGTCCTTCGTGAAGCGGGATACCGTAAGTGAACCATTGTGCAAATAACCCATAATCACGATAGTCCGTTTTTGAAATGAGTTCTCCGCTATATTGATCAAAGTACGCTGTTATTTCTTCATTTGGTGCCACATCCATGCCCGTAATACCGGAACCACTTGATTTGGAAACGGTGAATACACCTTTCGGATCAGCTGGTAGTGAGATAACATATGGCTTCTTTATTTCAATTCCTTTTTGTAATTCATCGACAGAAATTGCTTTCGGTTCATTTGAATTCGATTCAGGAGGAGCTTCTTTTCTTGTTGCCCATGGCAATTCTTTTACCTTTGATTCAGGCGGTGCCATATACAACTTTGGATATCCAATCGATTCATTCGACGATGCGATTTTATAAATTTGGTTACCCATAAACCCTGACCATGGCAATCCAGATGCGACTAGCAGAACGAGTGGAATTGTAAATATAATACCGATAATAGAATGACGTCGTTTTGCTTTTTCTCGCTTATTGGATGCTGGTGTGTTTTTGAATTGGCGTATACTCATATACAATCCAGTCACAATTAAAAAGATTGTCCAGCATGCCGCAAGCTCTACAATGTAGTTAACGACAGTACCACCAACTAAAAGAGAACTATGTAATTCCCTCATTATATTGGCAAACGTTTCACTTGCATTTTGATCTCCAACAATTTGATTATTACTATCTAAATACACATATTTTTGTTGCCCAGTATATTCATTTGCAATAGTAAGCCTCGTATTATAATCCCCATTAAACTCACTAATTTTCGCCACACTATAATGTGGATATTTTTTCTCTGTTAAGAAAAGCGAATCAGCCATCGAAATAGACTCTGTTTGGGCGCTCTTCCCAAAATATAAATCTTTATAGATGAAATCTTCAACCTCTTCCCGAAATAAATACCCAATTCCGCTCAGTGACAATGTAATAAGAAGCGGCGTAATAAAAAGCCCAGCATAAAAATGCCAACGCCAAAAAATATAATGAAGCGAACGATTTACTTTCATACTTTCAGTTCCCCTAACCTTCCCTATATGAATAACTACTTATTTAATATAGCGAGATTAAGTGTGATTACTTTGAAAGAATTGTGAAGAAAGTTAAAAGTTTTTAGGGCAGATTTTATCGGTGAGACATACAATACGCAATGCAAAGCTTAGTTGAATGAATTAGCTCTTCATTTCCTTTTTGTAGCCTAATTTGAAGTGCCTTTTGAAAATAAGTAAGGGCGGTGTGGAAGTCACCTTCATCTAATTTACTTTTTCCGTAATGTTGGTAGAAGAAGTCTTCATAGACGGGTAAGTCTGGTAGTGTTTGTAGAAGTTCCGTAAAGAGTGCGTTTGCAGCAGGAAATTTTCTTTCCCAATGATATGTATGTGCAAGACGAAGTTTGTTAATAAAAATTCCTTTGATGTTTTCTATTTGTGTGTAATATTGAATTGCCTCTTGTAAGTAATATTTACTTTTAGAAAGGTTGCCAGCGATTCGTTCATAAACACCGATTAATCCGCAGTTCTTTCCATACGATGAATCTGCATGTAAATGTTCTTTCAAAAATGCAATCCCTTGCTTCATTTCAGCAAGGGATATAGGTTTTTCTCTAAGGTTTTCGTCAAATGTGTATCCCATTTCAAAAGGTATATTCATTGGGACCCCCTTATATTTTTTGCATACTTCCTAACAACCGCCTCTGCAAGACATTGAGCAGAATCAACAAAATCCTCATTCGCCACAACATTCAAATCAGTACATGCGATAATAGCGGTATCTACTTCAGCTTTTAACTGTACAACGAGCACACTCCATAATTCTCGAGCTTCTTCAATTTCTCCGCCTTTAATACAAGTAATGATTTGATTAATCATTGTTTGCCATTTTTCATGATGGATGTACTCTATATTACGTTTTGTAATCCCGTCTTGGTAAATACCAGCTTGAATTGTCGCTTCTGTTGCGAGAAGAGCGACTCTTTTTGTATTTTCAGGAATTGCTTGTAACGTCTCGTCGACTATATTTAAAACCGGAATGGACAGAGAATGCTGTAATTCTTCAAAATAAAGATGCGCCGTATTGCACGGCATAGCGATAAATTCTACGCCAGTACTTTCAAGTTTTTGTGCCCCTTCAATAATCGCTTTTTTCATTGCTTCGTGATCGATAAGGCGATCCATATAAAACGGTGTTGGGCAAGAATAAATCATCATATGAGGAAAGTCCATATCATGCTTTGCTCCGTATATTGTTTGGCACGTTGCTACAACTGTATCAACGAATGGCCCAGTTGATTTTGGTCCCATTCCTGCTAGTATTCCAATCATTGGTTTGTCTCCTTTAAAATGTAATTAAAAACGTTTTTTGCGAACGACAAAAAGAAATAAAGTAAGTAATAAAAATGAATATACGATAGCCCAAGCTGTGAGCCATAGCGTGTGAGTAAGTATATTAAATTTGTATTGTCCAAGCATTAGAAAGCTTTCGACAGGTGGTAAAAACCATAGTAACTCTTTTTTAAACCTGATGGAGGCGATCGTTATAAGTAATATAAATGTCAGGCTAAGCCAAGCCGTGCTTGCTTTTTGAATAATATTTCTAGTAAATAAAGTTGCGATTGAAATTCCAAGTATAGAGAAAGACATATGAGCGAGAAATCCGACTAAAAATAAAGAAACTGTCATTTCTTCATTAAACATTTGCAAAATAATTGGGTAGATTATGGATATAAAAGATAAAACAGTACAAATGAGAAGAGCCGTAATATATTTACCAACATATAGTGCGGAAATATTATTTGTGTGAGAAATAGTAATTTGTTCTTGTACAGGGTCTTCAGTATGAAAAATTGTGACCGTAATCCAGGCAGATAATAAATAAAGCGTGAGAGCTGTTTCTAAGTATGTCGGTACAATAGGAGTCGGTTTATATGCATATACAAAAAGTAAGCTCACAAAGTACATCGCAATAGGAGGGACGTACTTATACGATTTTGTATAGTCGAGAAAATGGTAACGAATAAGAGCAAACATAATAAACCTTCTTTCGATTTAAAAGTTAGTTTGTAGCAGTGTGATAGATGCTTTTTTATGTAATAAAAACTGAAGCATTTCGTTTGTATATTCTTTTTCTATTTGTAATTGAATAAGGTTTTGATTTGAGTTGTGTGCAACGTGTATAAATCCTAATTGTTTCCGTAGTTCTATTGCTGAAAATGTTTCGTGAACGATTGCTTCAATATAGACTTGTGCGGCTGGTTTTTGTACAGAGATATTTTCCGTAATTGTGTGATTTGCTAACGTCACAATTCTATCGGCGAAGTTTTCTAGTAGTTGTTTTTCGTGACATGTGAAGAGTATAGATATGCCGTGTTGTTTTAATGAGAGTAAAATATGTTCTAATTCTTGCTGGGAGTTAGGATCCAGCCCAGAAAGTGGTTCATCTAAAATTAATAAATGGACGTCTGTAAGTAATGCTTGCATAATGCCAGTTTTTTGTTTCATACCTTTTGAAAAGTTTCGTACAACGGAATGCCTTGCATGATGTAAATGAAAAGATTCAAGAAGCAGCGGGATTTTATCTTTTAAATATTTTGTTGATAAACCGTGAATGTGGCCGAGATGATATAAATAATCCTCTAATGTAAAACGAATTCCTTCAGGAAAATGTTCAGGTACATAGCCGATTTGTATATGTTCTTTTCTTTGAAGTGTCCCTGCTGTAGGTGAAATAAATCCTGCAATGATTTTGAGCAGAGTACTTTTTCCAGTCCCATTCCCTCCAATAATAGCGAGTGCCTCTCCTTCTGGAATGGATAAATCAATGTTGTCTAGTATAAGTGATTTGCCGTACTTCTTTTGAATTCCCCTTAGTTCTACTAGCAAAGTTCTATCCTTCTTTCTTCAAATATTGTATACATCCATTATATAGGAGAATAAGAAAAAGACGTGCAATGAGTGCACGTCTTTTTTTGTTATGTTTTGTCGATAAATCAATATTGTGTGTCGAATCGTCGATATATCGAAAAAATCGTTGATATATTATCGCTTCTCAATCGCCACAATAAATGGCGGGTTATTTTGCTGGTTAATGAAGCCGTATCGCAGTACGTGAGCTTGTTTTTGGTCTAGCTCTTCTACAAATTTGAGAACAGCGTCTCGTTCTACTTGTCCTTCTGGATGTCCGTGGTAAATGACAAGGACGATGATACCTTCAGGCGCCATTACTTCTAATAATTGCTCAATTGCCGAGATTGTTGAGTTCGGTTTTGTAACGATATGCTTGTCACCGCCAGGAAGGTAACCTAAGTTGAAGATTGCGCCTGTTACTTTTCCTTTTGCATCGTCCGGTAATACGGATAGAAGCGTATCGTGACTATCGTGAACTAAAACAGTACGTCCGAAAAGCTCTTTTTCTTTTAAACGGATAGTAGAGCTTTCAATTGCTTCTTTTTGAATATCAAATCCAAATACTTTTCCGTTATCTCCAACGATTTCAGCTAGGAAGCAAGTGTCATGTCCATTGCCAAGAGTTGCATCTACTGCGTAATCGCCTTCTTTAACAGCCGTTTGCAGCAGTGTGCGAGCAAACGGTAATACGCGTTCTAATTTCATTTTTGTTTCTCCTCATTTGCATATTTTCCTTGCCAGCTTCCGCGGCGTACAAATTCTGCATCGATGGAATTTAATACTTCCCATTTATTTAAGCTCCACATTGGACCAATCATTAAATCAGGTGGACCGTCACCTGTAATACGGTGCACAATTACGTCTTCTGGAATCATTTCAAGTTGGTCAACAACGAGACTTACGTAATCTTCAAGAGAAAGGAATTCTAATTGTCCTTTTTCATATTGCTTCACCATTGGCGTTCCTTTTAATAAGTGAAGTAAGTGGATTTTAATTCCTTGTACGTCAAGTTTCGCTACTTCACGAGCTGTTTCCATCATCATGTCGTAATCTTCAAGAGGAAGACCGTTAATAATATGAGAGCAAACTCGAATGCCATGTTTACGTAATTTATTTACGCCTTCAATGTAAGAAGGATAATCGTGAGCACGATTAATAAGATTTGCAGTTCGTTCATGAACAGTTTGTAGTCCGAGCTCAACCCAAAGGTACGTGCGTTTATTTAAGTCCGCTAAATATTCAACGACATCGTCTGGTAAACAATCTGGACGAGTCGCAATAGAAAGACCGACAACGTCTTTTTCTGCTAGAAGCGGTTCGAATTTTTCTTTTAACACTTCAAGTGGTGCATGTGTATTTGTATAAGCCTGAAAATAAGCGATACATTTTCCATCTTTCCACTTTGAGCGCATTTTTTCTTTCATTTCATGATATTGCGTTATAACATCATCGCGGCGATCGCCAGCGAAGTCACCAGATCCAGCAGCACTGCAAAATGTACACCCGCCATAAGCAACTGTACCGTCACGGTTCGGACAATCGAAGCCAGCGTCTAATGAAACTTTAAAGATTTTTTCACCAAATTCATTTCGTAAATGGTAATTCCATGTGTGATAACGTTTATTGTCGTTTGTATATGGAAAAGGGTTTTGAACCTTCATTACTTTCCCTCCTAAGCCGAGTCAAAATGAAACAAAATCCATTATAACATACTCATAAGGTTCATATGGAAGGGACACACTAAAGGGGAATTGAAGCAAGGAGGGACAATTATGGCAGAGCGTCAATCACTTGAATCGTATATTACACAAGCGGAACAAGCGGTGGAATATGCGAAAGAACAATTAGACCAAGGTATGAGACAAGAGCATTACAATACGATGGAGTATTCAGATGCGCAATTACAATTAGAACAAGCATATAACGATTTACAAACGATGCAGCAACATGCGAATGATGAGCAACGTGAGCAATTAAATAGAGCACGTATGGCAATTCGCCAATTGCAACATCAAATGATTATTACACCGCGCTAATAAGGAGTGAATGTAATGGCGAAACGTTCAGATCAAAATAACCCAGAGCAAAAAACGCAAAATGGACATAACGCTGAGTTTTCGAATGAGCTTGATCCAGTTGTTCAAGTGAAACAGCGTAACAGTAAAAAGGGACAACCTCAAAGATCGAAGCAATCAGAGTAGACCAGGTCGCAATATGACCTGGTTTTATTTTATTATATTACAATAATGTAAGATTTCTGTAAGGTTTGTCGATAGTTGCGAGCCGTTTTCTCCAGTAGAGTAAGGAAGGATTAAATTTTATACAAGGAGTTGCTTTATGGGGAACAATATTACAAACAAACGAATTGATGAGTTAGATTACATTCGTGGCTTTGCACTACTGGGGATTATTTTAGTAAATATTCTCGCACTACTTAACATTAAAATTCCAGATCCTAATACAGTGGATGCTAGCTATCAAAGATTTTTATACTTATTTGTAGAAGGTCGTTTCTTCTCAATCTTCTCATTCTTATTTGGAGTGGGATTCTATATCTTTATCTCTAGAGCAATTGCGAAAGGGAAAAATGGGTATGTTTTATTTTTCCGCCGCTTAGTTGCACTATTTATTTTCGGTTTGATTCATCAAATGTTTCAGCCTGGAGAAGCACTAGCGTTATACGCAATTTGCGGGTTACTTGTTTTACCGTTTTATAAAGCGAAAAAAGAAGTGAACCTAGTTATAGGCCTTATTTTAACAATTGCCTTTAGCATAATGGGTGTTAAAGAACTATTACCACTCGGCTTAATTTTATTAGGGCTGGCTGCAGGACAATATCGTGTATTTGAAAATTTTCCGCAAAATATAAAGAAAGTCGCTATTTTTACAGGTATTATGTTTGTTTTAAGTGTCGTAGCTGTATGGTATCAATATGGGCACGTTCCTGCTGAACCATTTGTAAATGGGATAATGGAGAACGAAGATGGAACAATGGATGCTGCAAGCCAATTTTTAAAAATTGGTATTACAGTTGGACCAATCATTTCAGCTTTCTATGTGGGAGCATTAATTTTATTACTTCAACTAAAACCAGTTCAAACATTGTTAGCGCCACTAAAATATTATGGACGTATGGCGTTAACAAATTATATCGGACAAACTGCAATGATTTTAATCGCAGGGAGTGTCTTTAACTTTGCAGAAAACTTAACGTACATGCAGACGTTATATGTATGTATCGCAATTTACGCAATTCAAATTGTGTTTAGTGTGATTTGGATGAAAATCTTTAAAATGGGTCCACTAGAATGGATTTGGCGTGTTATTACGTATTGGACGGTAACACCTTTAAAGAAATAAAGAGAGAAGTGGGCTGTTTCTTTTGTGGAACAGCCTATTTTTTATTGTCATCTTTTTCGGTAAGTCGATATTACTTGTCGAATCGCTAATACAATTTCATTTACCAACGAACCTTACACACGCATCTTTTTTATATTACAAAAGTGTAAGGTAAATGTAATGTTAGCAAATAGCAGTTCCCCTCCAAAAGGCGCAAAATAGGTAATGGAAAAACAAGCGTAGGAGGATATATATGACGAAACCAGTTGTAGACGTAAAAAACGTTCAAAAAGTGTACGGTAAAAAAGGTGAGAACCAATCGCATGCGTTAAAAGGTGTGTCATTCTCGATTCAAGAGGGTGAGTTTGTCGGAATTATGGGACCATCTGGTTCTGGTAAAACGACATTATTAAATGTAATTTCAACGTTAGATAAAGCAACAGGCGGCGTTGTTGAAATTGCAGGAACAGATATTACGAAAATGAAGCAAGGTGAGCTTTCTGATTTCCGCTCGCAAAAATTAGGATTCATCTTCCAAGACTTTAACTTATTAGAAAACTTATCTATTTATGAAAACATTGCACTTCCACTTTCTCTTCAAGGTGTTCCATCACGTAATATTGGACCGAAAGTAGAAAAAGTAGCGGATATGTTAGGGATTACAGAAATTCTTCAAAAGTATCCATCTGAAGTATCTGGTGGACAGAAACAACGTTCAGCAGCAGCTCGCGCACTAGTACATGAGCCGGCAATTATTTTAGGGGACGAGCCAACAGGAGCTCTTGATTCTAAAAATGCGACGAGTTTACTTGATGCGATGACAAACTTAAATAAAGATCAAGGCGTATCCATTATGATGGTTACACATGATCCTTACAGTGCAAGTTACTGTCAGCGTATTTTATTCATTCAAGATGGTGAGCTATATAAAGAAATTCACCGTGGTGGTACGCGTGAAGAGTTTTATAAAGAAATTTTAGATGTACTTGCAGATTTAGGTACACAAAAAGCGTAAGGAAGGAGGTCTAGAGCATGTTATTCAAACTTTCCATGTCAGGGCTAAAGAGTAAGCTAAAAGATTACATCGTCTTACTTGTCGGTCTTGTCATGTCGATTTCAATTTTTTATATGTTTCAAACGTTAGCGTTAAACGAAGCCTTCCTTAAGGAGAATTCTACTATTGGTCAAATTGGATTCGTATTCCAAGCAGGTTCATTTTTACTAGCCATTATAACGTTCTTCTATATTTTATATGCGAACTCTTTCTTATTATCTCTTCGCCAAAAAGAGTTTGGTATGTATATGATGTTAGGAGCAAAAAAGCATAAAGTTACATTACTTATGTTTATTGAAACAATCGTATTAGGTGCTGCGTCTCTTGCGATTGGTATTATAGTTGGGGTAGGACTTGCAGAAGGTATCGGTCAGTTATTAATGAAACAATTAGAATTTGCAGGTGAAGGATATAAAGCATTTTATCTGCCATCTATGACTGTTACTTGTATCTTCTTCTTTGCACTATTTGTATTATCAGCAATTATGAATAGTATTAAGTTATCACGTATTTCTGTACTGCAACTTGTACATGCAGATGCACAAACAGAACGTGTTGCGGTAAAAGGAAAAATGACAGGTTTAGTCGCATTCCTTGCGGTTATTTTATTAGGAATGGGCTATGCATCAATGATTTACATGGAAAAACTAAGAGAAATGGGAATTCTTATCGCATTAATTACAACAACAGCTGGTACTTACATGCTATTTGGATCACTTCTTCCAGTTATTATTAAAAAGTTAAAAAGTAATAAAAAGCGTAGTGAAAAAGGGCTTAACGCTTTTACATTTGCACAATTAAACTTCCGTATTAATAGCTTAACAAAGGTGCTTGCGACAGTAGCGATGTTAGTTGCTCTTGGAGCTGGTGCAATTTCAGGTGGTATGGCGTTTAAAAATAACGTTATAAAAATGGTTGATGGTTTAATAATCTATGATTCAGTAGTTCATAATCCAACAGCTGAAGAAAAGAAAATTTTAGACGGTATTACATTTAAAGAGAAAAGCGAATATCGTTACAAAGTTGATGATAAATACGTTTATTATGTAAAAGAGGATTTGGAGAAAAATCGTCCTTTAGTAAAAGATATGACAAATATAAAGTCGATGAAGGATTTAGTGAATACGAAGAAGGCTTCACAGGAACTACCAGTAGGCGCAGTTTCTAGAGAAATGAATGAAAAAGATGCGAACGCTAAAGAACTTCCAGAAGAATGGGTAGATGCTTTTAGCACAATTCATCCGTATTATCTACACGAAGATCATGCAATTAAAATTGTAGATCAAAAAATGTACGATGAGATAAATGGTAAAGAAGGTATAGCATTTATCGGAAAAACAGATGATTTCTTAACATATACAAAAGAATGGAAAAAACTTGACGAGTTGCAACTAGATAAATATAAAAATGTAACAGCTGAAAGAATGAACAGTAAATATCAATCTTACGACATGTTCTACGGCGTTGCGAGCGGAACAGTGTTTATGGGATTCTTCCTTGGAATTGCTTTCTTAGCAATGATGGCAAGTTGTTTAATGTTCAAAATTCTTTCTGGTGCATCAAAAGATATTACGCGTTATCAAATGCTTCGTAAAATTGGGGTGCGCCGTGAATTATTAACAAAATCAATTTATAAAGAGTTATTCTTAGTATTCTTATTCCCAGCAATTGTAGGTATTGCTCACGTATTAGTTGGTATGAATATTTTCGGATTTATTTTAGTTGATCCGTACTTCCGTATTTGGGTACCAATCGTAATTTTCGTAGTAATTTATGCGATTTATTACTTCATTACAGTTCAATTGTATAAAGGAATTGTTCTTCCGAAAGAAGATTAATAGTAGAAACCGAGCAAAAATGCTCGGTTTTTATTATTTTCAGAAAAAAACACTTTGATGTTACTGAAATATATAATATAATATAAATAAGTAACATAACATGTAAGTATCAGCAATTGGAAAGTGAAAGGAGGAATCCAATCTAATAGAAAGAAGCTGAACTTGTACCCCCTATTTTTCTACCCACACCACATTTGTACAATCATAAATTTCCAAATGAAAAATTGTCAGACCTAAGTCGTATATTGTGAAAATAATGGATAATACATGGAAATCTCATAGCATGATAAGGTAAAATGGACAGGATAATGAGAAAATTACCGTTCATAAGATGAGGAGATACATGTATGGAAGTTGTAGAGGCATTAAAAGATATAAGCCAAATTGAGGCTATGAAAAAGTATTTAAAAGAGCACTCGCTGCGAGATTATCTTTTATTTGTTATTGGAATTAACACTGGATTAAAAATTACTGAACTACTTAGTATGAAATTTGAAGAGGTATTAAATGAAGATAAGACTGTTAAAGAGTTTTATTCCCTTCCTGTGAAAGATGAAAAATTTAAACAAGATATTTATTTAAATACAAAAGTAAAAGAAGCTCTCTTAGAGTACGTACAAACTATTGATGCTCAAAGAGAAAATTACGTATTTCAATCTAATAAAACGACAAATTCAATCTCACGCCAACAAGCGTATCGCGTTATTCATAGCGCAGCTGAAGCGGTTGGGATTGTTGGGAAGATTGGAACGAACTCAATGCGAAAAACATTTGGATATCACGCGTACAAAAGAGGAATAGCGATTGCGCTATTGCAAAAGCATTTTCATCACGCAACTCCATCAGAAACACTCAAGTATTTAGGAATCTCAAAAGATGAAAAGTTTAAAACAGAGATTGATGTAGATTTGTAAAAGCCGTAACTAAAAAATTTAGGAGGCGGAAAATATGAATATTAGAGAAAGTGAACTTCCGGGTATTGGTTGTAAGTTTGAAGTAATTACAAAAGGTAATGAAAAAATGGTTATCGTGATTCATGATGATGGCCGGAGAGAAATGTATCATTTTGATGCGGATCATGATGAGAGTATTTCAAGCGTTTCTCTTCGCGATTCTGAAGCGAGACAAATTGCAGCTATTTTAGGCGGAATGGTATATAGACCACAAGCGTTAGATACAATTGAGATGGCTTTTGAAGGATTATCAATTGAATGGTTTAAGGTGGAGAATAAGGCACCAGTAGTACAACAAACAATTGGTAGCTTACATGTCAGAAAAACATATAACGTAACGATTATTGCTATTTTGAAAAAGAATATGAAGAAATTCTTTAATCCAGGTCCAGACTCTATTATTGAAGCTGGCGATATGCTCGTGTTGTCGGGTGAAAGACATGAAGTGAAAAGAATTATTAATGAATTGCTTTCAGCAGGAGGTGATTCCTAATCGATGGATACTTTAATCTTTGAAGTTGGAACTGCGTTAGTATTAGTAGCTTTTGCAGCTATCCTCGCTGCGAAGTTAAAGTTCTCGATTATTCCGTTTCTCATTATACTCGGTATGTTAGTGGGGCCTCATGCCCCAGATTTAGGACTTATCGATTTAAGGTTTATTGAAAGCGGAGAAGTTATTTCCTTCCTCGGCCGCGTTGGCGTCATATTCCTCCTATTCTATTTAGGCTTAGAATTCTCAATAAAAAAATTAATTAAATCAGGAAAGTCGATTGCTTTCGGGGGAACCGTCCACATATCACTTAATTTCATATTAGGTTTGCTTTATGGATATGTGATGGGCTTCCCCTTATTAGAAACATTAATTATTGCTGGAATCATTACAATTTCATCGAGTGCAATTGTTGCAAAAGTAATTGTTGATTTAAGAAGATCTGGTAATAAAGAGACTGAATTAATATTAGGAATCATTATGTTTGATGATATTTTTCTAGCTGTATATTTATCAGTCGTTTCAGGATTAGTACTTGGGGGCGCAACATCATTTGTAGGTGCTCTTACATCGGTATTAATCGCAGTAGGATATATGCTACTATTCTTTGTAGTCGCTAGAAAAGCTACGCCGTTCTTAAATAAAATATTAGATATTTCGTCAAATGAAATTTTTATTATCGTAATATTCGCTATTTTATTCTTTGTAGCAGGATTTTCAGAAACGATTCATGTTGCTGAGGCGATTGGAGCATTATTGTTAGGGCTCGTTTTTTCTGAAACAGAGCATAGCGATCGGATTGAGCATCTCGTCGTCCCGTTCCGTGATTTTTTTGGAGCTATATTCTTTTTCAGCTTCGGCTTAAGTATAGATCCGTTTTCACTTGGAGGAGCAGTGTGGTTGGCGTTAGGGGCAGTTCTTATTACACTCATCGGTAATTTTACAGCTGGAATGATGGCGGGACGTAAAGCCGGGTTATCGCATAAGGCTTCTACGAATATCGGTTTAACTCTCGTATCACGCGGAGAGTTCTCCATTATTGTAGCCAATATCGGCATTGCGGGTGGCTTAATGGCAGCGATTAAACCATTCTCTGCACTGTACGTTTTAATATTAGCATCGTTAGGTCCGTTATTAACGAAAGAGTCTGGGAGAATATACTCTCTATTAGATAAGATATTTAAGTGGAGTGCTAAAGAACGTGCGAAGCGAGAAAAAGAAGTTGGGTAGTACAAAATAAAGGGAGACTGCATGAACTTCATGTAGCCTCCCCTTTCTTATATATTGTTACTGATGTCCTTTTTTGTCGGTAAGTCGATATATTTTAATAATCGCTGATATATTTTTAAGTGGCAATCAATATAATTTCATTTACCAACATACCGTTATCTGAATTTCATCAACTATTAATCAGTTGCCTTCCTATTTAAAAACGACTACAATTTTACTGTTATAGATGAACGAAAAAAATAGAATAGGAGGGGAGACTATGCCAAGGAAAGTATGGCTATTAGTAGCTGGGATGATTATTAATGTCACGGGTGCTTCTTTTTTATGGCCTTTTAATACAATTTATTTGCATGATCACCTAGGAAAATCTTTATCTGTGGCCGGAATGGTATTAATGATCAACTCGCTTACTGGTGTAATCGGAAACTTGCTCGGCGGTGTTTTATTTGATAAATGGGGCGGTTATAAATCAACTTTAGTAGGGATTGTTATTACACTCGTATCGATTTTAGGTCTTGTGTTCTTCCATGGTTGGCCGTTATATGTTGTGTGGCTAGCATTAATCGGCTTTGGTTCTGGAATGGTCTTTCCATCGATGTATGCGATGGTCGGTACGGTTTGGCCAGAGGGCGGAAGACGGGCATTTAATGCGATGTATGTTGGGCAAAACGTTGGTATTGCGATCGGAACAGCGTGCGGTGGTTTAGTTGCATCTTACCGTTTTGATTATATTTTCTTAGCCAATTTTGTTTTGTACTTTGTTTTCTTCTTAATTGCTTTTATTGGATTCCGTGGTATGGAAGACAAGAAAGAGCCAGGAGTGCAAAAAGAAGTCGAAACGAAAAAAGGCTGGACACTTACACCTGGATTCAAAGCACTTCTTATCGTATGTGTAGCATATGCTTTATGCTGGGTTACATATGTACAGTGGCAAGGGGCGATTGCGACTCATATGCGGGAATTAGATATTAGCCTCCGCCATTATAGTTTATTATGGACGATAAACGGAGCGATGATTGTTTGTGCGCAGCCACTTGTTAGTATGTTAATTCGCTGGATGAAACGTTCTTTAAAACAACAAATTATGATTGGAATCGTCATTTTTGCGGCGTCATTTATTGTGTTAAGTCAAGCGCAACAATTTACGATGTTCCTCGTTGCGATGGTGACGTTAACGATTGGTGAGTTATTCGTATGGCCAGCAGTTCCGACCATTGCAAATATACTTGCGCCAAAAGATAAACTTGGATTTTATCAAGGCGTTGTAAATAGCGCAGCGACTGTAGGGAAAATGTTCGGACCGGTCGTTGGCGGAGCGATTGTTGATTTATACAATATGGAAGTATTGTTTATAGCAATCATGGTAATGCTTGTAGTAGCGATTATAGCAACGAGCATGTATGACAAGCGAGTAAAAGTAGAAGAAACAGTTGAAGAAAAAATTGCAGTTTAGTTTGACGGAACATGTAACATGTTTTAGAATATATTTAAATAAAACAACCTTTGGAACAAGGGAGATAGCTCGGCTGTCCTAAGACGAATTCGTTAGTTAGTAAGAGTAACGATTAACCGAGAAGCCTTAGCTTCAAGTAAGCTCTTTAGAGATACGAAGTGGTGGGTAGTTCACATTAACTTATATTTGTAATAACAGTGAGAAGGAGTAGTAGTAATAGAAGCTGGTTTAGAGAGTTGACGGTCGGTGCAAGTCAATCCACGTTTCGTTATGAACTCGCCTTTGAGTTGCAGTTGTGAAACTAGTAGTAGCAATTGCCGTTAATCCACGTTACGGATCTAAGCGAATGTATATTTGTACATTAATTTAGGGTGGTACCGCGGGAATCTATAACCTCTCGTCCCTTTCTAGGGATGAGAGGTTTTTTGTATTTTGGGCGGTGAAAATAAATAGAATTTCAAGGAGGGTATCTCATGAGCTTTAATCATCAAGATATTGAGAAGAAGTGGCAAGGGTACTGGGAAGAGAATAAAACATTCCGTACGCCAGATGAGACAGAAAAACCAAAATTTTATGCACTAGATATGTTCCCATATCCATCAGGTGCAGGCCTACACGTAGGACATCCAGAAGGTTATACAGCGACAGATATTTTATCTCGTATGAAGCGTATGCAAGGATATAACGTTCTTCATCCAATGGGATGGGATGCGTTCGGTCTTCCAGCAGAGCAATATGCACTTGATACTGGAAACAGCCCGGCAGAATTTACAGAGCTTAATATTAATACGTTCCGTAATCAAATTAAAGCGTTAGGCTTCTCTTACGATTGGGATCGTGAAGTAAATACAACAGATCCAAACTACTACAAATGGACACAATGGATCTTCCTAAAACTATTTGAAAAAGGCTTAGCTTACGTTGATGAAGTACCTGTAAACTGGTGCCCAGCACTTGGTACAGTACTTGCAAATGAAGAAATCATTGACGGTAAGAGTGAGCGCGGTGGACATCCAGTTGAGCGTCGTCCGATGAGACAGTGGATGTTAAAAATTACAGCTTACGGAGATCGTCTATTAGAAGATCTAGATGAGCTTGATTGGCCAGAAAGCTTAAAAGATATGCAACGTAACTGGATTGGTCGTTCTGAAGGTGCAGAAGTACACTTCAACATCGATGGTACAGACGAGAAATTCACAGTTTTCACAACACGTCCTGATACACTATTTGGTGCGAGCTACTGTGTACTTGCTCCAGAGCATGCGCTTGTTGCTGACATTACAACAGCAGAGCAAAAAGAAGCTGTAGAAGCTTACATTAACTCTGTTAAAATGAAGAGTGACCTAGAGCGTACAGAACTTGCGAAAGAGAAAACTGGTGTATTCACTGGTGCTTACGCAGTTAACCCAGTAAATGGCGAGAAATTACCAATCTGGATCGCTGACTATGTTCTTGCAACTTACGGAACAGGTGCTGTAATGGCAGTTCCAGCTCATGATGAGCGTGACTATGAATTCGCATCAACGTTCAATCTTCCAATGAAGGAAGTTGTAAAAGGCGGAGATATTACGAAAGAAGCATACACAGGTGATGGTGCGCACGTAAACTCAGCATTCCTTGATGGCTTAAATAAAGAAGAAGCAATCGTAAAAATGATTGAATGGCTTGAAGTAACGAGCGCAGGAAATCAAAAAGTAACGTACCGTCTACGTGACTGGTTATTCAGCCGTCAACGTTACTGGGGTGAGCCAATTCCAGTAATCCACTGGGAAGATGGCACAATGACAGCTGTGAAAGAAGAAGAATTACCATTAGTTCTTCCTAAAACAGAAAACATCCGTCCTTCAGGTACTGGTGAATCACCACTTGCTAACATTGACGAGTGGGTAAACGTTATTGATCCTGAGACTGGTAAAAAAGGTCGTCGTGAAACGAATACAATGCCACAATGGGCTGGTAGCTGCTGGTATTACCTACGTTACATCGATCCAAACAACAGCGAAGCACTTGTAGATCCTGAAAAAGTAAAACAATGGCTTCCAGTTGATATTTATATCGGCGGAGCAGAGCATGCTGTACTTCACTTACTATATGCTCGTTTCTGGCATAAAGTATTATACGATATCGGTGTAGTTCCAACGAAAGAGCCATTCCAACAATTATTCAACCAAGGTATGATTCTAGGTGAAAACAACGAGAAAATGAGTAAATCAAAAGGTAATGTTGTAAACCCTGATGATATCGTAGCAAGCCATGGTGCAGATACACTTCGTCTATACGAAATGTTCATGGGACCATTAGATGCTTCAATCGCTTGGTCTGAAAATGGTCTTGACGGAGCGCGTCGTTTCCTAGACCGCGTATGGCGCCTATTCATTCAAGATAACGGTGAATTAAGCGAGAAAATTACTGATGCACCAAATAAAGAGCTTGAAAAAGCTTACCACCAAACAGTGAAGAAAGTAACAGAAGACTATGCAGAGCTTCGCTTCAACACAGCGATTTCTCAAATGATGGTATTCATCAACGATGCATACAAAGCTGAAACACTTCCGAAAGAATATGTAGAAGGTTTCGTAAAAATGATTGCACCAGTTGCACCTCACATTGGGGAAGAGCTATGGAGCAAGCTTGGTTACAATGAAACAATCACATATGCAAGCTGGCCAACATTTGATGAGTCTAAACTTGTAGAAGATGAAGTTGAAATCGTTGTTCAAGTTATGGGTAAAGTTCGCGCAAAACTAACAATGAGTAAAGATGCATCAAAAGAAGAAATGGAACAACTTGCACTTGAAGCAATTCAAGACCAAATTGAAGGGAAAACAGTTCGTAAAGTAATTGTTGTTCCTGGAAAACTTGTTAACGTTGTTGCAAACTAATTCACTCTAAATAAAAGCTCAGAGTATTTATACTCTGAGCTTTTTTGTGTAGAAAATAATCTCAGGATCACCCTCATCTAAGTTTTCAATCATTCCACTGCGTACAAATAAAAGAGCGGAATTCCAATACAGACAAACACCTATTTTTTTATAGGAAATATGATAAAAAAGGTAGGCTAAATTAAGTAGAAGAGGTGAAAGGAATGAAAGGGATGGACAATAATGCACCACATGGCTTCTTCGGAGGTGGATCGGGTAGTTATGAACAAATGATGTTAATGGGAGGAGCTGACCAACAAGGATACGGTGGAATTCCGAGCTGGATGGGTGGAGCAGCAGGAGGTTTTCCAACATCGGTAGCTGGCATGCAAACTGGAATGCCTACATCAATGGGAGGATTTTCGACATCAGGGGTTGGAATGCCTACAGTAACAGGAGGCTTTCCAACATCAGTAGCTGGCGTACAGACAGGAATTCCAGTAGGGATACCAACTACATTTCCTTCTTTCGTTGGAGGAGTGCAGACAGGATTTCCGGTACCAGGAATAGGTGTTGTAGCTGGAGGAATAGGCGGGTATCCGCAAGTTGTTCACGGTCATCATGGACATCACCACCATCAAGGTCAACATGGCCATCATGGACACCATCATCATCATCAAGGCCAATACGGTCATCATGGACACCATCATCATCATCAAGGTCAACACGGTCATCATGGACACCATCATCACCAAGGTCAACACGGCCATCATGGACACCAAGGACACCATCATCACCAAGGTCAACATGGTCATCAACAACAAGTACATCACCACGGTCACCACCATATTCATCCGCAAGCTGTTCTTTATCAAACGCACCAAGGCCAGCACGGTCAACATGGTCATCAAGGCCAACATGGTCAACATGGTCACCAAGGTCAACACGGTCATCATGGTCAACACGGTCATCATGGTCAACACGGTCATCATGGTCAACACGGTCATCAAGGCCAACACGGTCACCAAGGTCAACACGGTCATCAAGGCCAACATGGTCAACAGCACCAACAGCACCAACAGCACCAACAGCACCAACAATATCAACAATATCAACAGCAACAATCTTCTCCTTGGACAGGTGGAATTGGAGCAGGAGGAGCAGGGGCAGCGGCAGGAGCGGCTAGCATTGGTGGAGCAGCAGGGCACGCTGGACACGTGGGTCATTAATGAATTGCAGAAAAAAAGACATAATAAAAAACTGCTAGGAAATCCTAGCAGTTTTTTTCAGCTTCTTTGCGCTGGCGTTCGATTTCAGCACGAAGTTGTGGTTCTGGTGCTTGCCAGCCTTCTGGTTTTAGAATTTTGCCGTCACCTTCACGGAATCGAGGTTTTCCATCAGGGAATAGTTTTGCCATGTTTGCGTTATTTACAATTTCGAATCCTTTATCAGGACGTACGCCCATTTCCGCAAACGTGCCGAATGCAAAGTAAATAAGGTCAATTAGTGCATCATATTGATCTTCAACAGTCGTTGCTTCTAAAAATTCTTCTAGCTCTTCTTGCATAAAGCTAGCACGAATTTTTGTACGTTCTTCTGTTAATTTCGTTGGAGTATTTGTCACAGGGTGTCCGAACTCTTCATGCATTTTTGCAACAAGTTCGTATCCTTTATCTAAACCTTTTTCGTTTGTCATGTTGTTTCATCCTTTCTCGCTTTGTGCCGAATCTCATTGTAACATAAGGTGATTATGAAATGAAAAGGGACTGTTCAGAAGTTTCATCTTTTAGTTAAGTTAGTGATAGTGAAAGATTATATCGACTTAACGACAAAAATTGTTAATAAAAGAAAGCCATCCCGGAATACTTTTAGGACGGCCTTGCTCGTTATTTTTCTTCTTTTATTAAAATGGATAAAATAAGATCGATGCCAAACATACCAACGAGCAACATTGGAATAACGACAAGTAAATAACGTGTGAAGGAAACATTTTTTAAGTATGTATGAGCAAATAAAAAGACGCCGAGAAATAAAATACCATTTAAAATAGGCTTTACTAATTTTTTAGACATAAGCTCCCCCATAAATATCTTCTCTCTCTATCTAAAATAAAAACTCCTCTTTCCGTTGTATCATGCTGGAGAGAGGAGTTCAATCATTTCTCATTCAATTACACCAGAATTTGTAATATTTACGGTGTATTTTATAGTAACTGGAACATCTTTGTACATTTGTCGCCACTCTTCTAATTTAAATGGACGATAATGTTGTCTATATTTTGCTCCAAGTCCAAGGGGATCAACATTTAGAGATTTAAACTGTTTAATTAGTTTTGTAGCTTTCGCATCTAATTGTTTTTCGACCGACTTAGCTATTTTTGTTGTATTTTTTTTGTTTTCTAAATTAAATTTTCTAGAGAGCTCCTGAATACGAGCTTCCACCTTTACATGAATATAGAAAGAAGGTTTCCCATTTTTTATGTTTACCTCGTAGGTAGGAACGGAACGAATGTTATTAATCATTGCATAGCCAGGATTGGTTTTAAATTCATGTGAGTCCAAGCGGTGCTTTTCTAGCAGTCCTTTGAAAACAAACATATCGTGGTACTTAATTGTTCCGACTAACTTATCCTTTTTCAAGAGACCGATACCAGTAATCTTTATTTTATCTCCATGTTTTTTTAGGATAGGCATATAGGAATCTTGTCCTTCACGGTAGTACCTGAAGGCGCCTAAATACAAATTGTCAGTTGGCAAAGGGCCAGTGTCCATATTATGTTCTAACATTTTTTTTATATAAATCGCAACATTGTAAGATGTACTATATTTTCCTTTAAATAGTTCAGTACCATTGCCTTCTAATAGTCCAACATACAGCGAGTTACCAATATTCACATCACGAATTAATGTGTCAAAGGAGTTGGATAATCCTTTTTTAGCAATTTTTGTTGTGAATAAGGCAACACGCATTTGACCGCTTGCGAACGGTTGCGAAGATTCTAAAGATGTATCTGCCTTTACTTGTTTTACTGCGTTTCCTGTGCCCTCATAGACTTGAACTTTATTTCCCTTTTTTTGTATGGGGCAAACGAATGTAACCTTTACTTTATTATCTTTTGCTGTATCGAAGACAGTTCCTTGAATGAGTTGAACATCATCAATAATATTTTTTTGTAAGCAACCAGCTAGACTGAAGATACTGATGCAAACAAGAAGTATTAATTTTCTTTTGGTTTTTTCCATTTTCTTTTCACCCACACAATAATAAATAGAATTGGGATGTATACATATATAAGCCAAAAACTAACTTTAGATATATTGCTAATAAAATCATTAATATCATGCCTGTTCGTTAAAAGTTGTGAAACAACTAAAGTGATAAGCATAAATGCGATTAAAATACCTCGTTGCTTCACACGAAAGATTTCATGCGTTCCTCTAGTTGCAGCCCATAAAGGTAGAATAAAGCTGGTAATAATAACGAGAGCATAACCGGAAATAGCAATATACTCAAGTCGCTCTATAAAAGGAAGCTTAATAACTTGTGTCATGGACAGCTGAGACCAAATAGTTTTGAGTAATTGTTTTTCGCTAAAGAATGTAAAAGCGAGAATGGTACTAAACAAATATAGAATATTGGAAAATAATGCCCCATATTGCGCAAATTTATGGGATTTCTCTGGTTCTTTAACAAATGGATAAATCATAAGGAAAATTTCAAATCCTGTCATGCTATAAATAGATAGTTGAGCTGCTTTCAAAATATCTGTAAAAGAATGTGAAAATATTGGAAGTAAGTTATCCCAATGTGAGAATTTCAAAATGAAAAGACTTAGAAAAAGATAACCTAGTGTTCCACCAACGGAAATAACACAAATTCCTGCAATGACGCGGAATCCTGATGAAATAATGTAATAACTTATTAAACACATAAAGAATGTGAGCATCCAGGTGGATGCACTAGGAAACATCCATACTTGAATAATTTCGACATATGTTCTAACAACAGAAATGCTTACAATAAAAAAATAAGCCATAAAAATGATATTAATACCATTTCCGATCCATTTTCCAAAAAGTTGTTTGTGTAAATCAATTAAGTTCCCCTCTACATTTTTTAATGAATAATACATCATCCAGATGAGAATATGAATGATGATTCCTGTGAGGAGAACTCCTATCCAGCCGTCGTATCCAGCAGATTTTGCAATAATCCGAGCGAAACCGAGAACCCCGGCACCAAACTGTGCACTGTGAATTAAGAAGAAAACAAAGATAGGAGATATTTGATATTTCTCTTGAACTTTACTCATCAATGCACCTCATTCCTTATTCATCAAAATCCGATCGATGTTTTGTTGAAATTCCTTTTGCTGCTTTTTTTACATGTTGTGGCCTTGCTTGTACATCCCTTGTATCAATCATTGTTAAGGGAAAACGAATCCAAGAATCTTTAACAGATTGTTGTCTCGTTGGATAAAACAAAGCGTATGGTTTACGTAAGGAAGTAAGTCTAAATAGATGGGTAAATAAAAAGATAAATCCAAGAGAGATGCCGAAGAGTCCTCCTATTTCTGCGAATGCTAGAAATGGAAAACGTAGTAATCGAACGGCATTACCCATTTTATAAATAGGTGTAATAAAGGAAGCGAGTGCTGATAATGCAACGATAATTAATAAAATGTTACTCGTTAAACCAGCTTGTACAGATGCCTGCCCGATTACGATACCGCCTACAATACCGAGCGTTTGACCAACTTTCATCGGCAACCTCGCGCCAGCTTCTCTCAGTAAGTCGATTGCAAGTTCTAAAAATAGTGCTTCAATTAAAGGTGGGAACGGTACTTGTGCCCTTGATAAAATCAAGGTTTCAAGTAAATCACTTGGAATAAGTTCATAATGATAATTTAAAACTGCAACATATAGTGGTGTAGCACAGATTGAAAATAGAACAGCGATAAGGCGTAAAATGCGTGAAAATGTAGCGTATAGCCAAGAAACGTTATAGTCTTCTGGTGAAATGAAAAAATCGAAATAGGATACTGGCGTAAGTAGAACACTTGGAGAACCATCCACAAAAATAGCAATTTTCCCATCAATGAGTGCTTTTGTAACTCTATCAGTACGTTCTGTATTGATATAGAGAGGGAAAATCGACTTTTCACCCATTAGTTCTTGTATATAAGCACTATCATTAATTTGATCATATTCAAGAGCACGTAATGACTCCTCGAGAAAATCTACATTTTCTTTTTCAGCGAGGTTGTCTAAATACATCATGACAACTTTTGTTTTGGAAAACTCGCCGACAATCATTTCCTTTGTTTGTAAATCTAAAACAGGAAGACGTTTTCGAACTAAATTAATATTTGTATCAATATCCTCTACGAAACCTTCTTGAGGACCGATAACAGTCGATTCGTTTAAAGGAGGGCTTGGTGCCCGATACGTATCAATTGCAATGTTTGCAAGCATACACTTTTGGTCTTGCTGATTCAATTGAATAATCGCATGTCCCTTTAACACCATGTCCTCAATTTTTTGTAAATCGTTCGTAATTGTAATACCGCTCATTGGAATATGTTCTTTTAGCTCTTCTAGTGAAGCGTTAGGTCGTTCTAAAAGAGTAGGCATTAAATATTTTTGTAATTTCTCTCCATCAAGCGAAGGGCGATAGTAAGAAATCCAATAAGGCATCGTTTCATCGTCAGATGTGTGATAATTAACAAAATCGCTAGATTTTTTGAGTTTCTCTATTAAATCTTGTAGAGAATGAATCCGGTCTTTTTCTGGTTTCGTAAAATCATAAATACTATTATTTCCAGAGTTTTGCTGCTGATCTTGATCCGAGTTACCTTGTTTAGAATGTTGTTGCTGATTCTGATTCTGATTCGAGTCGTTTTGTTTAGAGTTTTGTTGTTGGTTCTGATTCGAGTTGTCTTGTTTAGAGTTTTGTTGTTGATTCTGATTCGAGTCGTTTTGTTTAGAGTTTTGTTGTTGATTCTGATTCGAGTTGTCTTGTTTAGAATGTTGTTGTTGATTCTGATCTGAGTCGTTTTGTTTAGAATGTTGTTGATTCTGATCTGAGTCGTTTTGTTTAGAATGTTGTTGATTCTGATCTGAGTCGTTTTGTTTAGAATGTTGTTGATTCTGATCCGAGTTGTCTTGTTTAGAATGTTGTTGTTGATTCTGATCTGAGTCGTTTTGTTTAGAATGTTGTTGATTCTGATCTGAGTCGTTTTGTTTAGAATGTTGTTGATTCTGATCTGAGTCGTTTTGTTTAGAATGTTGTTGATTCTGATCTGAGTCGTTTTGTTTAGAATGTTGTTGATTCTGATCCGAGTCGTTTTGTTTAGAATGTTGTTGATTCTGATTCGAGTTGTCTTGTTTAGAATGTTGTTGATTCTGATCCGAGTTGTCTTGTTTAGAATGTTGTTGTTGATTCTGATCTGAGTCGTTTTGTTTAGAGTTTTGTTGTTGATTCTGATCTGAGTCGTTTTGTTTAGAATATTGTTGCTGCTGATCCTGAGAAGGCTCTTTGTGTTCCTCTTTTTTTTGCTCGCTATTGCTATCTTTATTATGTTTCATACTTCTAGTCTGTTCTTTGTTATCATTCTCTTGGGTGTTAGGCTGTTGCTCCGAGTTATCTGTTTCGTTTTTCTCTGTCGTGTTTGATTTTTTTTTCTTACGTAGCCAATTCCAAATCATATGTATGCCCTCTTTGATTGTGTAATATAATGCTATTTTGTGGCTAATTTTGTATATTATTCATTTATTTACGAAAAGAAGGAGGAGATTAGTTTGCATAGAAAAAATCCTTTAGTAAGCAGCAGTTCATACTATGACGGGAAGAGGGCGAGTCTGTGCAATTTGTAAAAAAGGAAAAGTTTGTTTTAAGAGAGTTTACGTTTGAAAATGGTAGGGGAATTCCTGTTCAAATGGGGTATGAGACGTATGGTACTTTAAATAGAGAAAGGTCAAATGCGATTTTGGTATGCCATTATTTTAGTGCAACGAGTCACGCGGCAGGGAAATATACAGCGCATGATGAGGAGTCTGGCTGGTGGGATGGTTTAATTGGACCGGGAAAAGCAATTGATACAAATAAATATTTTGTTATATGTACTGATAATCTTTGTAATGTGCAGGTTAAGAACCCTTATGTGTTTACAACGGGACCGAAATCAATTCATCCGAAAACTGGAGATGAATATGCGATGGATTTTCCGGTTTTTACATTTCTTGATGTAGCTCGTGTGCAATATGAGTTAATAAAAGATATGGGAATCTCAAGGTTACATGCTGTAATGGGACCGTCAGCTGGTGGAATGATTGCGCAGCAATGGGCTGTTCATTATCCTCATATGGTAGAGCGGATGATTGGTGTTATTACGAACCCGCAAAATCCAATTATTACGTCGGTAAATGTAGCGCAAAATGCAATTGAGGCTATTCAACTGGATTCAAGTTGGAAGGGCGGGAAATATGGAGAAGAGCAGCCAATGAAGGGACTTCATTTAGCAAATAGAATGATGTTTATGAACGCATTTGATGAGCATTTTTATGAAACGACATTCCCTCGTAATAGTGTAGAGAAAGAACCTTATGAAACATTTGCTGCATTAACATCATTTGAGAAAGAAATAAATAAAGTGACATATAGAAGTATAGAGTTAGTAGATGCAAATTCGTGGATATACACTGCGAAAGCAGTTTTATTACATGATATTGCGCATGGATTTTCGTCTTTAGAAGAGGCATTGTCTAATATAGAAGCAAATGTACTTATGATTCCGTGTAAACAAGATTTGCTTCAGCCGTCACGTTATAATTATAAAATGGTAGACATGTTGCAAAAACAAGGGAAGTATGCGGAAGTGTATGAGATAGAAAGTATAAATGGGCATATGGCAGGAGCATTTGATATTCATTTATTTGAAAAGAAAGTTTATGAATTTTTAAATCGGAGAGTATCTAGTTTGGTGTAGAAAATAAATGGTGTGAAAAAGGTGCGATATATGTAGTAGGCACCTTTTTTTACATGATTTGTAGACGGAAAATATATGTGGCAATTGCTATACCGAAGAACGCTATACTAAGTAATAGAAATAAGAATGATATTTCTTGTGGCGATTTTATCTTTTTATTATTTTTCATACTAAGAGCAATAATTGCAGCGATTAAGAAAATGATGCCCATAATGAAAAGAAAAAGTGTCATTTTCATTGGCTCCTTTCATAAAACAAGTATATTGAGGATACAATGCACGAGTTATGTTTGTAAAGAATAAGTTTTGCGGCAAAATTGAGAAATAAATTTTCCATTCTTTGCGTTCTTTCTTTCGCATGCTAAAATTGATTAGACATGCTTTTTTAAGGAAGAGACTAAAGGTTTTATTGTATATAAGGAGGAACGACATATGACAGAAGTTAAAACAATTACTACAGAAGAAGTGCAAGAGCGTTTAGAAAATGGAGAAACGTTATTTTTAGTAGACGTAAGGGAAGATGAAGAAGTAGCAGCAGGGAAAATTCCGGAAGCTGTACATATTAAAATGGGCGATATCCCAAATAAAGTAGATTTCTTTGATAAAGAGAATGAATATATCTTTATTTGTCGCTCGGGAATGCGCAGTGAAAATGTATGCCATTATTTAAATGAGCAAGGATTTAAAACAATGAACATGGTTGGCGGCATGCTTCAATATGAAGGTGAAACGAAATAAGTAGCTTGAAAAAACTTGAAACGTGTTTGTTTCAAGTTTTTTTATTTTGCATACAGTGTACAAAAGGGGGATAGGTAAATGGGGATTAACTTGCGGAAAGTAAAAATTATTAATAATACAGGGGCTGTTAATGTCGGTGACTGTTATGATATCTCACCTTTAGCTGTAGCAAAAATATATGCAGGTGCTGGAGGATCGAGTGCGGCTATTTTTTTAAATGGGAAAAGACAGCCAGAAGCAGTGATTAGAACATCAGTGTTTCTTCCGCCATTAGCAACGAGTACACGTACATTAGGTTCATAGAGGAAAGGTAGAGTGTGATTATGCCTGCTCATATAAAAGAATTTGTTATTGTGAATAACACTGGTAATATATTTACCGGTGATAATTTGAGTGATACTTCATTTACTGCTACGAAATCGTATAGTGGTTCAATGGGGTGTACTTGGATTGATGTTGTTACAGTAATAGGAACGGAGACGAAGCTTTGTTTACAGCCTGGAGACTCGGTGACGACAACCTATACAAGGGGAACTCCTGCCGGTACTGTAACAGGAGCAAATATGGGGCAAAGTGTAAATGCATCGAGCATAGCACAAGCTGTCCCTAATACAGATAATATGGATTCAATTGCTGGACTCCCTTAAGGAATTAAGGGAGTTTTTATTATTAAAAATAAAAATAGTCTTGGAGATTGTTTTTGTAAATACATATTAAAAAGAAGAGGTTTGTTTGATGTGAAAAAGATGGTGTGTAGGTGGTGAAAGTGTGAAAGGGCGCGATAAACAAAATTCATTAAATTCTAATTTCAGAATTTCACCAAATCTTATTGGACCTACTTTTCCTCCCGTTCCAACCGGATTTACTGGCATTGGGATTACTGGTCCAACCGGTCCCCAAGGTCCAACAGGCCCACAAGGACCAAGAGGATTACAAGGTCCGATGGGAGAGAAGGGCCCGACAGGACCTCAAGGAGTGCAAGGGATTCAAGGACTAGCTGGACAAATGGGTGCAACAGGGCCAGAAGGACAGCAGGGGCCGCAAGGATTGAGGGGACCACAGGGGGCAACAGGAGCGACAGGACCAGAAGGAGTGCAAGGGTTACAAGGTCCGATTGGTCCAACAGGAGCGACTGGGGCGCAAGGAATACAGGGGATACAAGGAATACAGGGGCCGATTGGAGCTACTGGACCAGAGGGACCTCAAGGAATTCAAGGAGTGCAAGGGGTACCGGGTGCAACTGGTTCACAAGGTATACAAGGCCCTCAAGGTATACAAGGTCCACAAGGGCCGAGTGGAAATACGGGTGCAACCGGAGCGACTGGTCAGGGGATAACTGGTCCGACTGGCATAACAGGTCCAACAGGAATAACTGGCCCATCAGGAGGACCTCCTGGTCCGACGGGGGCAACTGGTGCGACAGGTCCGGGTGGTGGACCGAGTGGAAGTACAGGTGCGACGGGAGCAACGGGAAATACAGGGGCAACAGGAAGTACAGGGATAACTGGAGCAGCAGGAACTACAGGTCCAACTGGAAGCACAGGAGCGCAGGGCTTGCAAGGAATACAAGGGGTTCAAGGGCCGATTGGACCAACCGGTCCAGAAGGTCCGCAAGGTATTCAAGGTATTCCTGGTCCGACGGGCGTAACTGGTGAACAAGGAATACAAGGAGTTCAGGGGATTCAAGGGGTAACGGGAGCAACAGGAGATCAAGGTCCGCAAGGAATACAGGGGGCTATAGGACCACAAGGTGTAACTGGGGCGACAGGAGATCAAGGTCCGCAAGGAATACAAGGGGTACCAGGTCCAACAGGAGAAACAGGACCACAAGGAGTGCAAGGAATCCAAGGGCCGATGGGAGATATAGGACCAACAGGACCAGAAGGCCCAGAAGGACTTCAGGGTCCACAAGGAATCCAAGGTGTGCCAGGACCAGCTGGAGCAACAGGTCCAGAGGGTCCGCAAGGAATACAGGGGATACAAGGGCCAGTAGGAGCGACAGGACCAGAAGGCCCGCAAGGAATACAGGGAATACAAGGGATTCAAGGTGTAACAGGAGCAACTGGAGCGCAAGGAACAACTGGAATTCAAGGCGTTCAAGGTATTCAAGGGGCAACAGGTCCAGAGGGGCCGCAAGGAGTGCAAGGTACTCAAGGGGAAATAGGTCCAACAGGTCCAATGGGAGCACAGGGAGTGCAAGGTATTCAAGGAATTCAAGGACCGACGGGAGCACAAGGAGTGCAGGGGCCGCAGGGGATTCAAGGAATCCAAGGGCCAACAGGAGTAACAGGGGATACAGGAGTAACTGGAGCGACAGGGGAAGGAACTACAGGACCGACAGGAGTAACCGGTCCGACAGGGATAACAGGTCCTTCTGGAGGACCTGCAGGACCGACTGGTCCAACGGGGCCATCAGGTCCGGCGGGAGTGACAGGTCCATCCGGTGGACCACCTGGACCAACAGGAGCAACAGGGGTGACAGGAGCAACTGGAGATACTGGGGCGACAGGCTCAACAGGAGTGACAGGAGCGACCGGAGAAACAGGAGCAACAGGGGTGACGGGCTTACAGGGCCCTCAAGGAATTCAAGGTGTGCAAGGGATCCAAGGTCCAACAGGCGCGCAAGGAGTGCAAGGGCCTCAAGGGATACAAGGAGTAACTGGGGCGACAGGAGATCAAGGTCCACAGGGAATCCAAGGTCCCCAAGGAATTCAAGGTCCAACCGGTCCTCAAGGAATCCAAGGGGAACAAGGTCCCCAAGGGATTCAAGGAGCAACCGGAGCCACGGGATCACAAGGTCCACAGGGAATTCAAGGGATACAAGGAGTGCAGGGGCCGACCGGTCCGCAAGGCCCAACAGGAATTCAAGGTGTGCAAGGTGACATAGGTCCAACCGGTCCCCAAGGCGTGCAAGGCTTGCAAGGTCCTCAAGGCCCAACAGGGGATACGGGAGCAACTGGTGCACAAGGCCCGCAAGGAATCCAAGGTCCAACTGGAGTAACGGGAGCAACCGGAGCGACAGGTCCCCAAGGAATTCAAGGTCCGCAGGGAATCCAGGGTCCCCAAGGTCCAACGGGGGCCACAGGAGCAACTGGTGCACAAGGCCCAACAGGAGATACGGGTCCAACTGGTTCACAAGGAATCCAAGGTCCAACCGGTCCAACAGGAGCTGGAGCAACCGGGGCCACAGGAGCGACGGGTGTGACCGGAGTTAGTACAACTGCAACGTATTCATTTGCAAATAATACATCAGGAAGTGCTATTTCTGTTTTGTTAGGTGGTACAAATGTACCGTTACCGAACAATCAAAATATTGGACCAGGGATCACTGTTAATGGTACGAATACTGTATTCACAGTTGCGAATGCAGGGAATTATTATATAGCTTATACAATTAATATAACGGCAGCTTTACTCGTAAGTTCACGTATAACTGTAAATGGGGTTCAACTTGCAGGAACCGTTAATTCACCAGCAGTAGCTACAGGTTCGTTTAATGCGACAATCATTGCTAATTTGCCTGCTGGAGCTGCTATTAGTTTGCAGTTATTTGGATTAGTTGCAATCGCTACATTATCTACGACAACGCCAGGGGCTACTTTAACTATTATTAGATTAAGTTAATAGGAAGAAAACCTTGGGGCTTTTATGCTTCAAGGTTTTTTATCTCGTTATTTGTAGGTAGTCTAATTGGTTAGGAAAGTTTTACTTTATTCACTTGAGCAAAAACATCGCAGTTCGAAAATATATTATAATAGAATGAAAAGAGAGAAATTTGGCAGAAAGGGAGGGTGGCGATGCAGGAGATGGTTACAGATTTTTTTGGACGCCCACTTCAAGATTTGCGCATATCTGTCATTGATCGTTGCAATTTTAGATGTACATATTGTATGCCAGCGGAAGTTTTTGGGCCAGATTATGCTTTTTTGAAAGATGAGTTTTTACTGACGTTTGATGAAATTGAACGTTTGGCAAAACTATTTGTTAGCATCGGTGTACGAAAAATTAGGCTTACTGGTGGTGAGCCACTGCTGCGTAAAGATTTAACAAAACTTATTGCACGTCTCGTGAAAATTGAAGGGTTAGTAGATATAGGGTTAACGACAAATGCAATTCATTTAACGAAACAAGCAAAAGCATTAAAAGAAGCTGGATTACATAGAGTAAATGTTAGTTTGGATGCAATAGATGACGATGTATTTAAGGACATAAATGGCCGGAATATCAATACGAAACCTGTTATAAAGGGAATTATGGCTGCAAAAGAGGCCGGGCTTGATGTAAAGGTAAATATGGTTGTGAAAAAAGGGATGAATGACCATCAAGTACTTCCGATGGCTGCTTATTTTAAAGAGCAAGGAATCACACTTAGGTTTATTGAGTTTATGGATGTTGGTAGTACAAATGGATGGAACTTTGACCAAGTCGTTACAAAGCAAGAATTAATTGAAATGATTCATAGTGTGTATCCACTTGAGCCAGCTGAAGCGCATTATTTCGGTGAAGTTGCGAAACGATATCGTTACGTTGGGACAAATGTCGAAGTCGGTTTTATTACTTCTGTTTCAGAGTCATTTTGTTCCTCTTGTACGAGAGCAAGAATTTCGGCAGATGGAAAGTTTTATACTTGCTTATTTGCGACAGAAGGATTGGATGTAAGGGAACTTCTTAGAGGAAATCTTTCAGATGATGAGTTAGTAAGCGTTATACAAAATGTATGGATGAATAGAAAAGACAGGTATTCGGATGAACGGACAGAAGAAAGTGCAAAGAATCGTCCGAAAATTGAAATGTCTTATATAGGAGGATAAGAAAGGGGGCTATCGTATGCAGGAGCGATATTCAAGACAAATATTATTTTCTGGTGTTGGAGAAGAAGGACAGAGAAAAATTAGAGAGAAGCATGTGCTTATTATCGGCGCTGGTGCTCTCGGTGCAGCGAATGCAGAAGCAATTGTTAGAGCAGGTGTTGGCAAAATAACAATTGCGGATCGTGATTATGTAGAATGGAGTAATTTACAAAGGCAACAATTATATACAGAAGAAGATGCAAAGCAATATAAACCAAAGGCGGTAGCAGCAGCAGAGCATTTACAAGCGATTAATTCTGAGGTGAAAATAAATCCGGTTGTGACTGATGTAACAGTGCAAGAAATGGAAGAGCTAGTGAATGATGTAGATTTAATATTAGATGCGACAGATAATTTTGAAACGCGTCTTCTTATTAATGATATTTCACAAAAGTATAATATTCCGTGGATATATGGTGGTTGTGTCGGAAGCTACGGAGTAACGTATACAATTTTACCAGGAAAAACACCGTGTTTCCGCTGTTTAATGGAACATCCGGCGAGCGGAGCAACATGTGATACGGCTGGTATTATACAGCCGGCAGTACAATTAGTAGTTGCGCATCAAATAACGGAAGCGCTGAAAATATTAGTAGAAGACTATGGGGCACTTCGCGAAACGATGTTATCGTTTGATCTTTGGAATAACCAACAGATGGCATTTAAAGTGAATAGGCAGAAAAAAGACACATGTTTATCTTGCGGAAGATTACGTACATATCCGAGTTTAACATTTGAAGCACAAACGAAAACAGAAGTGTTATGTGGCCGAAATACAGTACAAATCCGTCCAGGTGTGCGGAATGAATTTAATTTAGAAGAAATTAAAAAGCGCTTACAAAGAAGTGTGGATGTAAAAGCTACTCCGTATTTATTATCATTTCCGGTGGAGGAATTTCGTTTTGTTTTATTTACAGATGGCAGGGCGTTCATTCATGGAACGAATGATATAAATATAGCAAAACGCTTATATGCAAGATATATAGGTTGAACCTAAAGGGAGCCCTTTAGGTTCAATGGAAAGAAGATTAAGACTTTCTCGTATAATCTCCACTTTTTCCACCTGTTTTTTCAAATAAGTAAGTTTCGCCAATAATCATACCTTTATCAACAGCTTTGCACATATCGTACACAGTAAGAGCTGTAGCGGAAGCGGCTGTTAAAGCTTCCATTTCAACACCGGTGCTACCTTCTGTTTTAACTTTTACTTCAATAAGTAATCGATATTGTTCTTCGGATTGTTTCCAATCGAAAGAAACGTCAACACCTTTTAATAATAAAGGATGGCACATTGGGATAATATCAGAAGTGCGTTTCGCAGCCATAATACCTGCGATTTGTGCAACTGCTAATACGTCACCTTTCCCAATTTCATTGTGAGAGATTTTATCGTAAATTTCTTTTGTAACGACAATGCTAGAGCACGCAATTGCTGTTCGGACGGTTGCTTTTTTGTCACTTATATCAACCATCTTCGCGCGTCCTTGGTCATTAAAGTGTGTGAATGAAGACATGGAATTCCTCCTTGAAGTAATTTCTATTTAATATATAAAGTTTAATCGAGATAAAAAAAATTGCAAATATGAGGTGAGAAACGATGATAGAAAAACGAATTCCAATTCAAGTTGCTGAGGCAGTAGAGAGAGTAATGGAATATGCGAAAAATGGTGAAGTAGAAGAGGTTTCTATTACGGAAAGTTACGGGAGAATTCTTGGGGAGGATGTTATCTCTGATCATGACGTTCCTCATTTCGATCGTTCTCCTTACGATGGTTTCGCGATTCGAGCAGAAGATACGAAAGAAGCAAATCAAGAGAATGCGATTGAGTTTGAAGTAATAGGAGAAATCGGGGCAGGATCTGTTTTTACAGAAGAAGTAGGACCTTTTCAGGCGGTTCGTATTATGACAGGAGCAGCTATTCCAGAGGGTTGTAATGCAGTCGTAATGCTAGAGCTGACGGAAGGTTTTGAGAAGAATGGAAAAACATATATGAAGGTAAAGCGTCCTTTTCATAGTGGTGACAATGTGTCATTTAAAGGGGAAGATATAAAACAAAATCAAGTTCTCGTTAAGAAAGGCGTTGCAATCAATCCAGGTGTTGCTGCCTTATTAGCGACGTTTGGATATAGTACTGTGAAAGTTGTAAAACAGCCTGTTGTTGGTATCGTGACGACAGGAAGTGAATTGTTAGAAGTACATGAGTCGTTACAGCCGGGGAAAATTAGAAATAGTAACTCGTATATGATTGCAGCTCAAATTATGAAAGCCGGAGGGAAAGTGCGTTATTATGGTCAACTTGCCGACGAGTTAGATGCATGTTTTGCAGCTGTTCAATCGGCGATGGATGAGGTTGATATTTTAATTACGACAGGCGGTGTGTCGGTAGGAGATTATGACTACTTGCCAGCTATTTATGAAAGATTACAGGCGAATGTACTCTTTAATAAAATAGCGATGAGACCAGGAAGTGTAACGACAGTAGCTGAAGTTGACGGAAAGTTACTTTTCGGTTTATCAGGAAATCCTTCAGCTTGCTATGTAGGCTTTGAGCTATTTGTGCATCCGGTTATAAAAACATATTTGTATGCGAAGGAGCCTCACGTATATAGAGCTGATGCCATTTTACAAAAAGATTTTCCAAAGCCAAATCCGTTTACTCGTTTTGTAAGAGCAAACGTGACAATTGTGGACGGGGCATTACAAGCGATGCCGGTTGGTTTAGATAAATCAAGTGCGGTATCTTCACTTGCGGATGCGAATGCTTTTATTGTGTTGCCTGGAGGAACGAGAGGATTTGAGGCAGGAATGAAAGTATCAGTATTATTGTTAGAGCACGCCGAGGGATGTGATTGGCCATGGGCAAAGCCTCTTCAATCTTACAAGTAGTAGGGTATCAAAATAGCGGGAAAACAACGCTTGTTGAGAAAATAGTGCATGCGTTAGCTGAACGGAAAATGAAAGTTGCTACAATTAAACATCACGGGCACGGAGGTTTTCCAGAAGTAGCGCAAAAAGATAGTGAAAGGCACCGAAATGCTGGGGCTGTTGTCAGTAGTGTAGAAGGCGCTGGATTACTTTCACTGTCGTCATTAAGAGAGGAATGGTCCTTGCAAGAAATTATTCGCTTATATGAGTTTTTTGAAGTGGATATAATTTTAATAGAGGGCTATAAAAAAGAGAGCTATCCGAAAGTAGTATTACTTCGTTCTGCGGAAGACGTTGAACTTTTACATAAAGTAGAAAATATAGTAGCGGTTATTACGTGGCATGATGCACCTGCAAACTTACGAGAAGAATATAAAGTATTTCATATAACAGAAGAAGAGTTGTATATAGACTGGTTTATACAAACGGTAAGGAGTACGAAATGACAAATACGTATTATGAAGTAATTGATACAGAAATCTCGATTGAAGAGGTAGCAAAGAAGGTTATTCGCCGCGAATGCGGTGCTGTTACAACATTTATTGGAACGGTTAGGGAGTTTACGAAAGGGCGTCGTACATTATACTTAGAATATGTCGCTTATAAAACGATGGCAGAAAAGATGCTAGAGAAAATTGGCTCAGAAGTGAAAGAGAAGTGGCCAGGTACACACGTTGCGATTACACATCGCATCGGTACACTGCAAATTTCTGATATCGCGGTTGTTGTTGCTGTTTCAACACCGCATCGTAAAGCGGCCTATGAGGCGAATGAATACATTATGGAACGCATAAAACAAATTGTTCCGATTTGGAAAAAGGAGTTTTGGGAAGATGGAGACTCATGGATTGGTGATCAATTAGAAAAAACGCCATATCCGGCAGGGGAGCCTGGGAAGGAGCTGTAAGTATGATTCGAGTATTATTATTTGCGCACTTGCAAGAGGAAGCAGGAACAAGTGAATTACAAATAGAGAAAGAAAATATTACGGTTGCAGAGTTAAAAGCTGTTGTTGCTAAAGAATATAATGTACCAGTGACAGCATCAACTATGGTTGCGATTAATGAAGAATACGCAAATGAAGATGACACGATCCGAGATGGTGATGTTGTTGCACTAATCCCACCAGTGAGCGGTGGTTAATATTGGATTCATTAAAACGACTTTCCTACATAGGGAAGTCGTTTTTTTATGGAAGTTTTGCGAACACTAACTTATAGAACAAGGAGGGTGTTATGAAAAAAATATGTGTAGTTATTACAATGCTATGTGCAATCTTTTTCTCTTCTCCAAGTGATTCTTTTGCAAAAGAATCGAGGGAGCAGCTGTTAGAGAGTGCATTATCAAATAGGTACTATTCAGTTATTAGACAAGTGACAGAAGATCAGTATGAATGTGCTTCCTTTATAAATATAAAACGTCTCGGTAAGAACGGTGAATTCGTTCCTAGATTTGAAATTACGCTACAATTTCTTACGTTCCAAGGTGCACATAATCCGCCGAATGATAAAGTTACACTTATTTTGGAAGATTATTTAGATCACGTAAAAATAAAGAAGGTGGAGCGAGAAAAGAATGTTTCTGGTGCTATTGCAGAAAAAGTTTGTGAACGGGAAAAAGAAAAAATAAAAGCTCACTCTAATGATTCAGAGTGATAACTTATGACATTTAGTAAAGAAAGGTAATGAGCGATGGACATACTTTTAGCGATTTTACCGGCTATATTTTGGGGAAGTATTGTGCTATTTAACGTGAAACTGGGCGGGGGACCGTATAGTCAAACGCTCGGTACAACGTTTGGGGCACTTATTTTCTCGATTGTTGTTTATATTTTTATGAAGCCAGTATTAACTCCTACTGTTATTGGAGTTGGAATTGTGTCAGGTTTATTTTGGGCACTTGGTCAGGCGAATCAATTAAAAAGTATTGATTTAATGGGCGTTTCGAAAACGATGCCCATTTCAACAGGACTGCAATTAGTTGCGACGACTTTATTTGGAGTCATCGTATTTCATGAGTGGTCCACGACTATATCAGTCGTCCTTGGTGTTTTGGCTCTCGTTTGTATTATTATCGGTGTTATTTTAACGTCACTTCAAAGTGAAGAAGAAAAGAATGCAGAGCAAGCAGGGAATTTTAAAAGAGGCATTATCATTTTATTAATTTCAACAGTCGGTTATTTAGTTTACGTAGTAGTGATTAGGCTATTTAACGTAGATGGTTGGTCAGCTTTATTGCCACAAGCAGTTGGTATGGTGTTAGGGGGCGTTTTGCTTACGTTTAAACATCATCCATTTAATAAATATGCACTACGAAATATTATCCCAGGATTAATTTGGGCAGCTGGAAATATGTTTTTATTCATTTCGCAGCCGCGTGTCGGAGTGGCAACAAGTTTTTCGCTATCGCAAATGGGAATTATTATTTCAACGCTTGGCGGGATTGTTATATTAGGTGAAAGAAAAACGAAACGCCAATTAACGGGGATTGTTGTCGGTATCGTTTTTATTATCGCAGCCGGAATAATGTTAGGTGTTGCAAAAAGTTAAAGGGGGTATTGAAATGTATAGTGATTTAGCAGGAAAAGTTGTCGTTATTACAGGATCAGCAACTGGTCTTGGAAGAGCGATGGGAGTACGGTTTGCTAAGGAGAAAGCGAGAGTAGTGATTAACTATCGCTCACGAGAATCAGAAGCGCATGATGTATTAGAAGAAATTAAAAAAGTAGGCGGAGAAGCAATTGCTGTAAAAGGTGATGTCACGAATGAATCTGATGTTGCGAATCTCATTCAATCTGCTGTGAAAGAGTTTGGTACGCTTGACGTTATGATAAATAATGCAGGGATAGAAAATGCGGTACCATCGCATGAAATGCCGCTTGAAGATTGGAATAAAGTAATCAATACAAATTTAACAGGTGCTTTTTTAGGAAGCCGTGAAGCGATTAAATATTTTGTGGAACATGATATTAAAGGGTCTGTCATTAATATGTCTAGTGTTCATGAGAAAATTCCGTGGCCGCTATTTGTGCACTATGCGGCTAGTAAGGGCGGCATTAAACTGATGACAGAAACGTTAGCATTAGAATATGCACCAAAAGGCATTCGCGTAAACAATATTGGACCAGGTGCAATAAATACGCCAATTAATGCAGAGAAGTTTGCTGATCCTAAAAAACGTGCCGATGTGGAAAGTATGATACCGATGGGCTACATCGGAAAACCGGAAGAAATTGCAGCAGTCGCAACGTGGCTCGCTTCTTCAGAGGCCAGTTACGTAACTGGAATTACGTTATTTGCAGATGGTGGAATGACGTTATATCCATCGTTCCAAGCTGGACGTGGGTAATAGAAAAGGACAAAGAGTTTTAGCTCTTTGTCCTTTTTTCTGCAAAAAAAAAAATAGCGGTTGGCTATTTTAAATTTAATGATTAATTGTATCTTGAAGATATTCTGTTGCTTGATGTTCAGAAAGATTTTGCACGAGTGCAACTTCGCTAATCATCATTTTTCGGGCATTATCTAGCATTTGTTTTTCGCTCGCATTTAAAGCTCTCTCTTTATTGCGGCGAAGTAAATCACGAACAACTTCTGCACTATCTTGCAGATTGCCGTTTTTCATTTTTTCCATATTCATTGTATATCTTTGTTTCCAGGAAAGTGATGTATCTGATTCCCCGTTTTGAAATTCAAGAAGTATATCATCTAACGTACCTTTATCTACGATATAACGAATACCTGATTTTTGTAATTGATCCATAGGAAGCATTACTTGCATATCTTTACTAATGATACGTATCACACAATATTGACGTATTGTCCCTAATATTTCTTTCTCTTCAATGGCTTCGATGACTCCTGCGCCGTTCATTGGATAAACGATTTTATCACCAATTTGAAACAAATCATCCACCTCCATATGTGGTAACCATCTTTAATAATAACATAAGTGAATAAAAATGTCAAATTTTATATAATACCATAATAATTATATTCGAGTCAATAAGTAAAAACTCTTTTTTTCTATATATTTTTTTGCTCTTACTTATCTATGATTTTTTTAGAAAAATAGTACAGGTGAAGAAAGAAGGCATATCCACTTATTTTTAAGCATAAAATGTAAAATCGCTAATACAATATACCTAAATCCGTTCTTTGCAAAGGAGGGAGAGAAGGTGGGGCGCACAATAAAAATTGATATTACAAATAAAGTTGTAGCTAAATTTAGACCAGATTGTTTGGAATTATATACGAGTAAATTTATGATAGGTAAGTTTTATGTCTATACTGAAGGTAAACAATATGTGTTAGAAGACGGATATATATATGAAGACGGAAAATTTTATCGCATCATAGATACGCACCGTGGCAATAATCAAGCGGCGGAGGGCTGCGATCTAGGATGGTGTTAACATGATTCGTGTGAAAGTGTTTGATGAAAGTCACGAAAAAGACTTAGAAGACGCTGTAAATGTGTTTTTGAAAAAGATTGATGATAGTAACTTTGTAGATATTAAGTACCAAGTTGGTGTTTCCATTAACGATGATGAGAACCAAATTTATTGTTTTTCAGCAATGATCGTTTATAAAGCATAAAAAAGAGCTGGCTCCCCAGCTCTTTTTTATGCTTTATGTTGGGACAACATGTGTCGGTAATACATTCATAATAGATTGGGGTGTACCTAATTTCTTTGTCGTTAAAAGAGGCTCCCCTGTTTCATGGTTTTGGGCATCAGTACACATACCAAGGTGATAACGATCACCTAAAAATGGATCAATATAAAAACCATTTTTGAATACTTTATCATTCGGATGTTTTTCATGATGAATATCAGAGCAGTTAATGCAATAGAACATAGTTGTCATCCCCTTTTTATTTTTGTTTGAAAAAAGTGAGTCGGTAGTCATTTCGCTCCTAAGGAAATGTTGAGGAGAAGAGAAATAACTACCTACTCAAATGGTGGGCATATTCCTTCTGATTTTTCATATCTCGCGTAGTGTCCCTGAGGGAAGGAGGAGAGACGAAATACGCATGATATAAGCAAGGCTCTTCTTTCAAGATGAATGATGGAGTTTCATGTTAAGAGAAGTTTTTATTTTTTGTTGCCTTTGTGAGTATATTATGAAGGAATGCTGAGAGGGTGTTTGTCCTGTTGAAAAAATGTTGAGAATTTCTCAACATTAAAAAAGAATTAGCGTTGACATGAAACTAAAAGGTGTTATATCATCTAAATGTAACCAAAAGGTGTTATATTTGAGCGCCGAATAAAGGAGAAAGAAACAGTAAACAAAAACATAGACAAAAGTAGGCAAAGTAGTTATTTACACAAGAGTATCAAATTCAGGTCAGAAAGATGATTTAGAAAATCAGGTTGAGTTTTTAAAAACATTTGCAAATGCACGAGGAATGATTGTAGATGAAGTTATCAAAGATATTGGTAGCGGATTAAACTACAAAAGAAAACAGTGGAATAAGCTGATTGACAGTTGTATGGAAAGAAATATTTCGACGATCATCATTGCACACAAAGATAGATTTGTACGTTTTGGATATGATTGGTTTGAAGAGTTTCTTCGTAAAATGGGAGTGGAAATTATGATTGTTAACAATGAAAAATTATCTCCTCAAGAAGAACTTGTTCAGGATTTAATATCTATCATTCATGTATTTAGCTGTAGAATATATGGGCTGAGAAAATACAAAAAGAAAATCTCGGAAGATGAAGACCTATGAAAAGAGCATATTTAATAGAAATCAAACCGACAACTGAACAAGTTAGTAAAATCCGTCAAACTATTGGGGTGTGTCGATATGTATATAACCTGTATATCTCTAAAAATAAAGAGGCATATGAGTCGGAGGGGAAATTTCTTAGTGGCTATGACTTTTCCAAATGGCTAAACAACATTCATACAAAAGAGTGTGATCAGTGGATTAAAGAAGTGTCGAGCAAAGCGGTAAAACAAGCGATTATGAATGGAGATAAAGCTTTTAAGCGATTTTTTAAAGGTTTATCTCAGTTTCCACGATATAAAAAAAAGAGGAAGCAAGATGTGAAGTGCTACTTTCCGAAAAACAACAAAACAGATTGGACAGTAGAAAGACATAGAGTAAAAGTCCCTACAATTGGTTGGGTAAGGTTAAAAGAGTATGGATATATCCCTAAAAATGCAACTGTAAAAAGTGGCACAGTATATCAAAGAGCAGGAAGATATTTTGTATCTGTACTTTGTGAATTGGAAGAAATGGCAACAAAGTTAGCACTCAATAAAATAGGTCTAGGGATTGATTTAGGGGTGAAGGATTTTGCTACACGTAGCGATGGTATCGTTCATGAAAACATCAACAAAACAATAAAAGTAAAAAAGATAGAAAAACGGTTAAAACGTGAACAACGCTCTTTAGCACGTAAATTTGAAAATCTAAAAAAGAGAGGTGAAAAATCTGTTACTAATAAAAGAGTGAATATAGATAAAAATGTTCTTAGAGTGCAAAAGTTGCATGCTCGATTAGCGAATATTCGAATAGAGTATGTAAAGTCTATTGTAAATGATGTGGTGAAAACCAAGCCAACGTTTATTACAGTAGAAGATTTGAATGTGAAAGGTATGATGAAGAACAAACATCTATCTAAAGCTGTAGCACAACAATGTTTTTATGCTTTTAAAACATTGTTATCAACGAAATGTAGGGAATATGGAATTGAACTACGGCAAGCGGACAGATTCTATCCATCTTCTAAAATATGTTCATGTTGCGGTCAAAAAAAGTCGGATTTAAAGCTGTCTGACCGAGTATATACATGTGAATGTGGCAATGTAATAGATAGAGATTTAAATGCGTCAATCAACCTTTTACAAGCAAAAAAATATACAATACTAACGTAAATAGATTGTATATATGTACGGTGGGCTACATCGGAATTTACGCCTGTGGAGTGTCACAGCAAACTGTAGTAGCAAGTGATTAGCGAGGCAGGGCACGTAGAAGCAGAAATACTCTAAGAATATTCATTTGTCTATATTTTTAGTAGCAGAATGAAAATGGAACAACAAAATACATTAACTGATATTAAACAAACAATCGTTTTTAACGCGTCTATTCAAAAAGTATGGAATGTAGTATCAACTGCAGAAGGGATTGCCTCATGGTTTATGCCAAATGATTTTGTATTAGAGGTAGGACATGAATTTCATGTGCAATCACCATTTGGGCCATCACCATGTAAAGTGTTAGAAATTGATGAGCCAAATCATCTATCTTTCTCATGGGATACAGATGGCTGGGTTGTTTCATTTAATCTGAAAGATCTAGGAGATAATAAAACAGAATTTACATTAATTCACGGCGGCTGGAAACATCCTGATGAAATTCTTCCGAAAGCGAATGCGAAGAGCTCTATTATTCGCGATAGAATGAGCGGTGGATGGGTAGCGATTGTAAATGAAAAACTGAAAAAGGTTGTCGAAGGTTAAGTGTCCTCTTCAGCAGCGAAATATGATGTATTTCAAGCAATTGCTGATCCAACCCGCCGAGAAGTAATACGGTTATTAAGTGACAAAGAGTTACCGATTTCAAAAATAACGGATCATTTTCCGATGAGTCGTACTGCGGTTGTAAAGCACCTTCATATTCTTTCAGAAGCGAATTTAGTAAGTGGAAGAAAAAGTGGAAGAGAGAAGATATATCGTTTGCATCCAGAACCACTAGAGGAATTACAACAGTGGCTCTCGTATTATGAGCGTTTTTGGGATAATAAATTGTCCATGCTGAAACATATTGTGGAGAATGAAGAGTAAAAAGAGGATGACCATTTTGGTCATCCTCTTTTTTATTGCTCACTTGTTTGTATAGCTGGCTTTAATAAAAGCCAAGCGATAATTAATGTAAATACTGCTAATACGAAAGTACTCATATAAATGACGTGAACACTTGCTGCTAACGCTTCTTGCGATTCGGTTACTACGTTTGCTGTAGTTCCTCCGTGTCCGCCACCAGATACAAGATCAAGGTTTTTAATACCACGTGCGTGAATCATCGTATTGAAGATTGTGCCGAATATTGCAGCACCTAATGTTTGACTAAATGTATTAATAAATGTGTTTAAACCAACGGCTGTTCCGCGTGTATGAGCTGGTACGGCTGCTTGAATTGTTACCATGTAAATCGGTGTCACAAGCCCCATTCCTAAGCCGAATAATCCGACTGCTACATAAATAAGAAACGATGGTGAATTTGTTGATAATGTAAATAATAAGAACGTAGCGACTGATAAAATGCTAGCTCCAAGTAAAATAATTTGTTTCGTTTTTAATTTGCCAACTAAGTTACCAGAGAACATTGCACCGAATGTCCACATAACAGGAATCGGCATTAAAATGAGTCCGGCTTCTGTCGCGTTTTTTCCTAATACACCTTGGCTCCAGATTGGAAGGTATACCGTAATACTAATAATCATGGCACCGGCAATGAGAGTTAGTATGTTTATCGTAGATAATGTACGATTAGAGAAAAGTGCTAACGGAATTAATGGTTCCGGAGATTTTTTCTCGATGAATAAGAAAATAATGAATGAAACGACGGCGAAGATTAATAGGCCGATAATTGTTATGTCTCCCCAGTTTTGCTTACTGCTACCTGTTAATAATGCGTATAGTAAAGCGATTGTGCTTAATGAAAAGACTGTAGCCCCAAGATAATCGATATGTTGCTTAGATGATTTAATAGATTCTTTGTAGTAAATTGCAATCATTAAGCAAGCGATAATTCCGAATGGAACGTTTAAGAAGAAAATATAACGCCAAGATAGGGAATCAACTAAAAATCCACCTACTAACGGTCCGATAACACCAGATACACCCCAAACGGCACTCATCCAGCCTTGTGCTTTCGCGCGGTCTCTCGCTTCACTATATAAGTCTCCAATAATCGTCATTGTGATCGGCATGACAGCACCAGCACCAATACCTTGAAGAGCGCGGAAGAAAATTAATTGTTCCATTGATGTAACGACTCCGCAAAGTGCAGAACCGACTAAAAAGATTGTAGCTCCGATAAGCAAGACTTTTTTACGACCAAATAAATCAGCGAGCTTTCCATATATTGGGGTCGAAACTGCTGTTGCAAGCATATAAATTGCATATACCCAACTAACAAGTTCGACGCCTGACAAATCACTCGTTATACGAGGGATTGCTGTACTAACAATCGTTCCTTCTACCGCAGAAAGAAACGTCATTAGCATTAAAGACATCATGACTTTTTTTCTCATATGTTTTCCCCTTACCCTTTTTCAAATATTCAACAATATAAAATATAAAGGTACTAAGGTATATAAAGCAACAAAAAAGCAATGGGAAGTTACGTGGAGCGTATATTTGTCGCTTCTTGTCGGTAAGTCGATAAATTCGGGAAATTGCCGATATAAGTTGAAGAATCGTTGATAAATTCGGGGAATCGCCGATATAATTTCATGTACCTATAAAAAAAGAAACAGGAATCCCTGTTTCTTTTTTAATACTGCATTTTCGCGTTTTCTCCAGCCGTTGTCCCGGCAATTCTACCAGTAACGAGAGCGGATGTAATGTTATAGCCGCCAGTATAACCGTGAATATCAAGAACTTCTCCGCAGAAATATACGCCGTTTGTGAATTTAGAAGACATTTCTTTCGGATTAATTTCTTTCACGGATACACCGCCGCCAGTAACGAATGCTTTTTCAATTGACTGCGTACCATTTACATTCACAGTAAATTCTTTAAAGTCTTTCACAAGTGCACGAATCTTCTCGTGAGAAACTTGTCCAGCTTGTTCGCTGCCATCAATTTCATTTTTTTCTAATAAGAATAGGAAGTAACGCTCAGGTACATAACCTTTTAAAACGTTTTTAATTCCTTTTTTCGGATCTTCCTTCATTTGTTTCAGCATGCGCTGGAATAGTTGTTCACTATTTTCCTCTGGCAATGCATCAATACTCATTTGAATCGTATTCGTTTTAAACTTTTTCAGTGCTTTCACGACGAATTGGCTACAACGAAGAGCGGCAGGACCAGATAGGCCGAAATGAGTGAAGAGCATGTCCATTTTGTGAGAAATGATTGCTTTTCCTTTCGGGTTTAATACGCTTAAGTTTACATCGCGTAAAGCAAGACCTTGTAAGGAGCGATCACGAATAAATGGTTCGTTTGAAAGGATCGGTACTTCTGTTGGGAATAATTCTGTAATAGTATGTCCAGCCTTTTCAGCCCAAGCATATCCATCTCCAGTAGAACCAGTTTGAGGAACAGATTTTCCACCAACAGCGATAACGACGTGATTCGTTTCTAACACTTCACCAGTTTGTAGTACGACTGCTTTCGTTTGACCGTTCTCATATTCAATCGTTTCAACAGGTGTATTTGTACGGATTTTTACACCTAAGTCTCTTAATCGTGTTAAAAGTGCATCTACTACTGATTGTGCTTTATTTGATACAGGGAACATGCGACCATGATCTTCTTCTTTTAGTTGCACGCCAAGCTTTTCGAAGAATGTAATAATATCTTCATTATTGAAAATAGAAAAAGCGCTGTATAAGAAGCGGCCATTTCCAGGTATATGTTTAACAATCTCATCAAGTGGTAGACGGTTCGTTACGTTACAACGACCACCACCAGAAATCGCAAGTTTACGTCCTAGTTTATTTCCTTTATCAAGAAGTAAGACATTTGCGCCTTCTTCTGCAGCACCGATTGCAGCCATTAGCCCAGAAGGCCCGCCGCCGATGACAATAACATCATAATGCATAATATATCGACCTCATTTTCTACATTTCCTGCCTAAAAGAATAGCATGTTTTCCCTTAAAAGAAAAATAGAGTGAAGTACTGCTTAAGGAGAGAATTGTGGTACAATACAAAAGTTAGAGTTCAGCACTATCCTGCTATTTGTGGGCAATAAGACTAAAACCTTAATATGTAAGAGAAATAAAAAGGGTATTTGGTAGCCTGTAAATACTTGAATAGTTCAACTAATCATAGTTTCACTTTATGTAGATGTAGGAGGATTTTTGTATGTCCGATTCGAAATTTCTGCGCGGAACGCTTATTGTTACGTTAGGGACATTTTTAGTAAAGTTCTTAGGCATGATTTACGTCTTTCCGTTTCATGCATTAGTAGGTACAGAAGGCGGAACGCTCTATACATATGGATACATTCCATATACGATCTTTTTAAGTATTGCAACGGCAGGGGTGCCGCTTGCTGTTTCCAAATTTGTTTCCAAATATAATGCGCTTGGCGATTATAAAACGAGCCGGAGAATGTTCCGCTCGGGAATGGTTATGATGATAGTAACAGGAGTTCTTTCATTCCTAGTTCTATATATGTCGGCGCCATTGTTTGCAGAAGCAATGCTTGGTAAACAAAGTATACACAGTAATGTAGAAGAAGTTACGACGATTATTCGTCTTGTGAGTTTTGCACTTATTGTTGTACCAGCAGCGAGTTTAATTCGTGGTTATTTCCAAGGTCACCAATCTATGGGACCGACTACTGTTTCGCAAATTATTGAACAAATTATTCGTATCGTCTTTTTATTAGCGGGTAGTTTTATCGTTATTAAAGTACTTGGCGGTACAGTTGCAACAGCAGTTGGGGTAGCAACATTTGCTGCGTTCGTTTCAGCAGTTGGAGCACTCGGCGTATTAATTTGGTACTGGTTAAAACGTAAAAAACATTTGGATCAATATTTAATTGAACAAACTGTACCAGAATCGACAGTGAGTACCGTTCAATTATTTAAAGAATTATTTGCATATGCGATTCCTTACGTTGTAATTGGGTTAACAATTCCTTTATATCAACAAATTGATACATTGACATTTAACTCAATTATGCAAGCGATTGGCCAAGGTGATATCGCAGAACGAGCGCTTGGTATTTTCACAATGTGGACGCATAAATTAATTATGATTCCTGTATCACTTGCAACAGCGTTTAGTTTAACGCTTGTACCAGCGATTACAAAATCATTTACTGAAAAACAATACCGTTATTTAAAGTTACAAATCACACAAACATTCCAGGCAAATATGTTCTTAACATTGCCAGCGGTTGTCGGCATTTCAACACTTGCATATCCAATCTATACTGCGTTCTATGACTCAGATCCATTAGGTGGACAAGTGTTAATGTGGTATGCACCGGTTGCGTTGTTATTCGCTTTATTTACAGTAACAGCAGCAATTTTGCAGGGAATCAATCAACAAAAACATGCGATTGTCGCGCTTATTATGGGTGTTATTTTGAAATTCGTATGTAACGTAATCTTTATTCGTTATTTCGGTACAGTTGGAGCAATTTTAGCAACAGCAGTCGGATTCTTAGCTTCCGTATGGTATACGAATAGACAAATCAAAAAACATGTACACTATTCATTTGGTGTTGTATATAAGAGAACATTCCAAATTGCAGTATTAACACTTGTAATGGTCATTGCTGTAAAGTTATCACAATGGATTCTATCCTTCATGATTTCACCTGATGGACGAATGGGTGCTCTTATTACCGTTGTGGTTTGTGCAGGTATTGGTGGTCTTGTGTACGGATTGTTAGCAATTCGCACAGGAGTACTAGAAAGAGTATTTGGCGGAGAAGCGTTAGAGAAAATCCAACGTAAACTTGGCAATAGATTCAAAATAAAGTTGAAATCAAAAGGGGCGTAATTACGTCCCCTTTTCTATGATAAAAAAAGAAGGTGAAAAGCGTGAGATTAGATAAATTATTAGCGAATATGGGATACGGAAGTAGAAAAGAAGTAAAGAAATTGTTGAAAGACGGCGTTGTGAAAATTGATGGAACGCCAGTGAAAGATGCAAAGGTTCATGTAAATGTAGAAGAACAAGAAGTTATGATTCACGGAGAAGTTGTGGAATATAAAGAGTTTGTTTACTTAATGATGCATAAACCACAAGGCGTTATTTCAGCGACAGAAGATGATAATCATGAAACAGTAATAGATTTATTAGAGTTAGAAGATGCAATCTTTGATCCGTTCCCAGTTGGAAGACTTGATATTGATACGGAAGGTTTCTTATTGATAACAAATGACGGGAAGTTATCACATCAATTGTTATCTCCGAAAAAGCATGTGCCGAAAAAATATTATGCACACGTTGCAGGAGTCGTAACAGAAGAGGATGTAAAAGAGTTTGCTAAAGGTGTTATTTTAGATGATGGCTATGAAACAAAGCCAGGTGCACTTACAATATTAAAAAGCGATGAGATTTCTGAAATTGAGCTTGTCATTACAGAAGGAAAGTTCCATCAAGTAAAGCGTATGTTTGAAGCGGTAGGGAAAAAAGTAGTCTACCTAAAGAGAACAGAGATGGGACCGTTAGTATTAGATGCAGAGTTAGAACTTGGAGAATACCGAGAGCTATCAGATGAAGAAGTAGAAATGTTAAAAACATATCAAGTAGATACTGAGAAATAGTGCTGTTTTTCGGCGCAGAAAAGACCCCTTTCTAATGAGTTAGAAAGGGGTATGTATTTATTTACATACAATTATTTTTTCATTATGAGGTCATTCTCACTTTCTTTCCTGTTGTTGTCCACTTACCGCGGCAAGGGCTATACACGAGTTCATTAAACTGCAACACATTTAGATCACGTTGTATCGTTCGCGGTGTGATCCCGAACTCATCTACAAGGTCTTTCGTCGTTACCGTTCCGTTTTCATTGATGTACATATAAATTGATTTAATGCGTGTTAGCATACGAGTAGTTGTAGGTTTCAAGAGAAAACCACTCCTCTACTAGTTTTTTTGACCCCATTCAGGAAAGAAGGTCGTTACTACCATTGTACTCTACATGATAAAATTCATGCTTTAATCTACTTAAATTTTACAAAAGTTTAACAAATATTCATATAGAAAAATATTGGTAGTTGACATTGTATATATGGTCAGTCAACTAACACATAAAATTCTACGTAAAACGCCAAATTCCTGCAAATTTTTTTGGAAAAATAAAAGAAAAACTAATGGGAAATATCTGAAATATTACAATTGTTCGGTATTTGATTTTCGTGTATGGCATAAGAGATTTCGGTTTGTTATGATGAAAGAAACAATATAGTGAAGGATGGATGCGTGATGTCAGCAATTAATTGGACAGAAGAAGTTGCAAAACGAAAAGACGATTTAATTCGTGATACACAACAATTTTTACAAATTAAAAGTGTATGGGAAGAAGAATCGGCGAAAGAGGGCGCACCATTCGGTGAAGGTGTAGAAAAAGCCTTATCTTTCATGTTACATAAAGGAGAAGCTGAAGGATTTGCTTCTAAAAATTTAGAAGGATATGCAGGTCATCTTGAAATGGGGCAAGGAGAGGAATTAGTAGGTATTCTATGTCACGTTGATGTTGTACCAGAAGGAGATGGCTGGACGACTCCTGCATATAGTGCAGATATTCGCGATGGAAAGATTTTTGCACGTGGTGCAATTGACGATAAAGGCCCAACGATGGCAGCTTATTATGCGATGAAAATTGTGAAAGAATTAGGTTTACCTCTTTCAAAACGTGTTCGCATGATTTTAGGAACAGATGAGGAAAGCAATTGGAAATGTGTAGATCACTACTTTAAAAACGAAGAAATGCCAACAATCGGTTTTGCACCAGACGCGGACTTTCCTATTATTAATGCAGAAAAAGGCATTTCTGATATACAAGTTGTGCAAAGTGGTAGTGAAGAGAAGAAAGGTACATATGAACTTGTTTCATTTGAATCAGGTCGCCGTTTAAATATGGTTCCTGATTTTGCAGAAGCAATTATTATAGGAGAAGATGTAGATGCACTTACAGTAGCATATGAAGAGTATTTACAAACTGCTAAAAAAATAGGTGAAGCAATTGTAGAAGGTAATACGGTGACGTTGCAAATTAAAGGGATTTCAGCTCACGGATCTACTCCAGAGAAGGGCGAGAATGCAGGTTTATTATTGGCAAACTTCTTAGCGAAAGTCGCTCTTGATGGAAAAGGAGCTTCGTTTGCAACATTTGCAACAGAAACATTTACTGGTGATATTTATGGTGAAAAGGCTACTATCGCTTATAAAGATGAAGTTAGCGGTCCGTTAACAGTGAATGTTGGTCGTCTTTCTTATACGAAAGAAAATGGTGGTAATTTAGGATTAAATGTACGTTATCCAGTTACGACTAACTTTGAAGAGATGATTGCGAAGTTAAAAGAATACGTTGGTACTCATGGATTTGAAGTAGCGGACTATTCGAACTCTCGCCCGCATCACGTTGATAAAGACCACGTATTAATTCGTACGTTACAGCGCGTATACGAAGAACAAACAGGTGAAAAAGCAGAACTATTAGCAATTGGCGGTGGTACTTATGCACGTTCATTGAAAGCTGGTGTTGCATTTGGTCCGCTATTCCCTGGAAAAGAAGAACTTGCGCATCAAAAGGATGAATATATTGAAATTGAAGACTTATTAAAAGCGACAGCAATTTACGCGCAAGCAATTCATGAATTAGCGAAGTAATAGATATATAAATAATAAGAGGCCGTCCCGATACATATTTTGGGACGGTTTTCTGTTACGTATTGTTTATTGTTAAGCCAATATAATTTCATTTATTAACGCGACCTGAACTTGGTTAGACTTGTAGGGAAGTTTGATTCTTTTTACCTGAATGAGATAAGAAAGAAAAGCAACAATAGAAAGAAGGAGAAGATGTACATGGAGCCGCATTATTTCGTCGCGATTACGTTACCAAATCATATAAAAGAAGTGCTGTCTAACTATAAAGAGGAAATGCAGGGAGAATTACCATTTCGTTCATGGGTACATAAAGAAGACTATCATATTACCCTTTCATTTTTAGGAAGTGCGACAGAGGAACAAGTAGATGGAATACAGAATGGATTACAAACACTTACGGAAATGAAAGAACTATCGTTCACATTACAAGGATTTTCAACATTCGGTATGGAAGATAGGCCGCGTATTTTTTGGTCGAAGGTAAGTGAGAATCACGATTTGTTCCAGTTACAAAAGCAAGTACACGCTATTTGTGAAGGGAATGGATTTTCTTTAGAAACACGCCCGTATCATCCGCATATTACTGTTGCTCGTAAATGGGTAGGAGAAGAGAAGTTTGATTTAGAACATATAAAGGAAGTGCCGGAAATATCATTTCAAGCGGATACAATTATTTTATACGAATCTCACGTGAAGGAGACACCGAAGTATAAAGCGATTGCTGAAATAAAATTACAAAAATAGAATGTATGAAAACGTTTTTTATACAGGTGAATATACTATAGAGAATAATGTGTTACTGTATAGAGCTTTGCTGATAAGAAAAGCCTTATCGTTTGCAGCTCGTTTCATTTTAACTTTAAGAATGATGGTGATTTTTTTATGTTGAAAGTAAAACGTCCATTTGATGCCTATTTAGATGAAATGAATAAAATTACAATTTTGCTCCCACATGCGTATGGAACAAGTCGGACATTTCGTTTGCAAGAAGGAAGTAACGTGAAAGATTTACCGATTGCTCATACAATTGCGCTTCCGGATGCAACGAAGTATGAGTGCTTTATAGAAGAGCCGCTAGATGTGGGGAAGTATTATACAGTACGAGATGAACGGAATGAAGAAACAGATTTACAAATAGGTGCTGTCATAAGAACAGCGATTTTCGATGAAAAGTATTATTACGAAGGTACTGATTTAGGTGCTGTGTATCAAAAAGAAGCAACGACATTTAAAGTATGGGCTCCAACTGCGAGGCTTGCGAAAGTAAGGATTTATAAAAGTGATAAAGAATATACCGATCATGAAATGTACAGAGGACAAAATGGAGTTTGGACTCATACATTACAAGGCGATTTAGCCGGGGCAAAGTATACATTTCTTGTTTGTATTAATTTAATATGGAATGAAGCGGTGGATCCTTACGCAAAGTCAGTGACTGTAAATGGGAAATACGGCGTTGTTATCGATTTAGAAAAGACAAATGTAACAAAGCAGGAGCAATTACCACCATTACAGGCAATGACAGATGTCATATTGTATGAACTGCATATTCGTGATGCTACTATTCATCAGGGTAGCGGAGTGAGTAAAAAAGGAACATATAAGGGGCTAATGGAAGAAGGAACAACAGGTCGAAATGGGACGTTAACAGGCTTGTCTCATATAAAAGATTTGGGTGTTACACATGTTGAATTATTACCTTTATATTGTTTCGGTGGTGTAGATGAGGCGAATCCTTCCTCTGCATATAATTGGGGGTACAATCCATTATATTACAATGCACCAACAGGATATTATGCTACAGACCTCTCTGATCCGTATAACAGGATAGTAGAGTGTAAACAGTTGATCGAAACATTCCATGAGCATGGCATTAGGGTGATTGTAGATGTTGTATATAATCATGTGTATGAAAGAGAGTTATCATCATTTGAAAAGCTTGTCCCAGGATATTATTTTCGGCATGGTGAAGATGGCATGCCTTCTAATGGGACGGGAGTCGGGAATGATATAGCATCTGAACGGAAAATGATGAGGAAATTCATTGTAGAGTCTATTTTATATTGGCTTACTGAATACAATGTTGACGGATTCCGATTCGACTTAATGGGGATTTTAGATGTCAATACGATGAATATAATAGAAAAAGAAGTGCGAAACATAAAGCGAGATGCTTTGTTATTAGGAGAAGGGTGGGATCTACAAACACCACTTCCTGCCGAAGAGAAAGCAACTTTAAATAATGCAAAGAAAATGCCGTATATTGCGCAATTTAATGATCAATTTCGTGATGGAATAAAAGGGAGTACCTTTCATATAAATAGACGTGGTTTTGCATTTGGTGGGCATGTGGACTGTAATCATTTGCAGTATATAGCATCAGGAAGCCTTTTGAGTATGAAAGAAACAGGTTTGTTTTTAGAGCCTGTGCAAAGCATTAACTATGTAGAATGTCATGACAATATGACGATGTGGGATAAACTAATGCGCAGTAATGAAGAGCCAGAAGAGATTCTGAAAAAACGTCACCTTCTAGCGAGCGCAATGGTGATCCTTTCGCAAGGCATTCCTTTCTTACATGCTGGGCAAGAGTTTTATCGTACGAAACAAGGAAATGAAAATAGTTATAATGCAAATGATGAAATTAATCAATTAGATTGGGATCAAAAAGAGAAAGAGATAGAGACCGTTAACTATATAAAAGGTTTAATTGCGATTCGTAAAGAGCATGGAGCATTCCGATTACAAAACGCAGATCTTATAAAAAAGCACATGACTTTTTTGCAAACATCTCCAGAAGTACTTGCATATCACCTAGAGCATGCAGAATCGTTTGGACCGTGGAAAGAGATTATAGTTTTATTTAATAGCGGTTTAGAAGCTAAAACGGTGCAACTTCCGAAAGAAGAAACGTGGCATGTGTTAGTAAACGAAAAGCAAGCAAAAATAGAGCCAATTTCTTCATTTAGAGGAAAGGAACTTAGGCTCGCTCCAATTAGCACGTATATATTGACGATAATGTGACAAATCGCTACTTGACGATGAGAATGTAATAAATGTAGAATTGACAAAGGTGACGATTTTGATAAGTTGTCATTCTATGACTGGTTTTGTAAAATAAAATAGAGAGTTTTTGGCTTATGCCAAGTTTTCTTTTCATTTACAGTAAAATATATGAATCCACAACATGTGTAGAAATGTTGCGGTTTTTCTTTTCATAACTATAAAAGATAAGGATTTGTTAACGGGTAATGAATATGGAATGGTTGGAACAATTATTAGGAAAAGAGTGGAGTCTTGTACCGGCTGGTGGAGTAACGGGCGATGCATATATTGCGCAAAACGGACAACAGAAGTTATTTTTAAAGCGGAATACATCGCCCTTTTTAGCGGTATTGTCAGCAGAAGGAATTGTTCCAAAATTACTTTGGACAAGAAGGGTAACGAACGGTGATGTAATTTCTGCTCAAAAATGGCTTCCGGGACAGAAGCTAGAGCCAGAGGATATGAAACTAGAACGTGTTGCAAAACTTTTGAAGAAAATACACTCCTCTAAAGCGCTTGTACAGATGATTCAAAGACTTGGGAAGCAGCCGCTTCACGCACAAGAGTTATTACAACAACTGCAACTTGTTTTAAGAGGAGATATAAGGGATGATGAAGCAATTCAGCAAGGCCTTCAATATTTAATGGATTCATTAAAAGATATTGAACACAATGAATTCGTTGTATGCCATTGTGATGTAAACCATAACAACTGGCTATTGTCGGATGAAGATGAGCTGTTTTTAATTGATTGGGATGGAGCTGTAATTGCTGACCCAGCTCTAGACCTCGGTATGTTATTATATTGGTACATTCCGCGCCACGAATGGAGCGAGTGGCTCGAATATTATGATATTGAAATGGATGAATTGCTGCTTAGGCGTATGAGGTGGTATGTAATAGCGCAAACGATTTTGTCTATTCAATGGCACACAACAAAAAAGCAGCAAGCAGAAGCTGAATATTGGCATCAATATTTACAGCAACTACTTGCTTCAGAGTAATACTTAAGAAAAATTGTCCATTCCAGCAATCCACTGAGTAAGTTGTTCTTGATTATTGGAAATGTGGTTGTCCAAATTAGAGGAAGATTTACCCGATTGACTATAAGAATATACATCGTTTAGCATTGCTTTAGCGTCACTACTTATACTATCGTTTGCGAGTAACGATTGAATGAGACGCTCTAATTGCTCGCATTCAGAAACTGTCCCGCAACAATCACTTTGGTGATTGACTAAAATATCTTTCAGCACTTCTAATTGATGTTGTTGATTAATTGGCATGAACGGATCATCCTTTCGATTGTTTTTCTCTTCCTAGAAATGTAAGAGAAAAAGCTGTTTCGTCATGGAATGTTTAATGCTGTATGTAGTTTTTATCAAAATGGTACATCTTATACTTGAAAGAAACGGACCGAGTGCTCGTACGTACTTGGTTTTTTGTTTGGTAGATTGATTAAAACAGAAAGAAGGAATTATTCCTTTAAAATAGCTATGTAAAGAGAGGGAAACATCTATGCGTTTAAGACATAAACCATATGCAATGGATCGAATTAATGAGTATTCACATATCGTAATCGGAAACCCAGAGGAGCGCGCTGGTAATTGGAAAGAAGTATTTGGAAATGAACAACCAATTCATATTGAAGTAGGTACAGGTCGTGGCCGCTTTATGTATGATATGGCAAAAGCAAATCCGCATATTAATTATATTGGAATTGAAAAATTCACAAGTGTTGTTGTAGATGCACTTGATAAATTAATTGAAGAAGAATTACCGAACTTAAAGTTAATTAATAAAGATGCTGAAGATTTAACAGTTTTCTTTGCAAAAGGTGAGATTGATCGCGTTTATTTAAACTTCTCAGATCCATGGCCAAAGAAACGTCATACGAAGCGTCGTTTAACGTATAAAACATTTTTACGCAATTATGAAGAAGTGTTAGTAGAAGGCGGAGAAATTCATTTCAAAACAGATAACCAAGGTTTATTTGAATACTCTCTAATGAGTATGGCTGAGTATGGTATGTTACTAACTTACCTTAGCCTAGATCTTCATAATAGTGATTATGAAGGTAATATCATGACTGAATACGAAGAGAAATTCTCTAGTAAAGGTCATCGTATTTACCGAGTGGAAGCGAAATATCGTACAGAGCCTATGCAGTAATGCATAGGTTTTTTTGTAGCTAAAATAATCAGAATTTTATGTTAAAATTAAATTTAAAAGGGGGATGCGTAATGGAACAGTTACAAATTGGAGATATAAAAGTGACGTGGCTAAAAGGTGGGAACACACATTTAGATGGAGGAGCAATGTTTGGCGTTGTACCGAAAGTACTTTGGTCACGTAAGTATAAACATAATGATACAAATCATATTTATTTACGAACAGATCCGTTACTTTTGCAAACGAAAGACGGAAATATGCTCATTGATTCCGGAATAGGAAAAGGTAAATTGAATGAGAAGATGAAGCGGAATCAAGGTGTAACAGAAGAATCATCGGTTTATGAATCATTAGAAAAACTAGGATTAAAGCCTGAAGATATCCACTACGTTTTAATGACGCACCTTCATTTTGATCATGCATCTGGTTTAACAAAATGGGAAGGTGATCACCTTGTACCAGCTTTTCCGAATGCGAAAATTTACGTAAGCGAAACAGAATGGAATGAAATGAGGAACCCAAATATTAGATCACGCAATACATATTGGAAGGAAAATTGGGAGCCAATTGTAGATCAAGTTATTACGTTCCAAAAAGAAATAGAAATTACAGATGAAATAAAAATGGCGCATACAGGCGGTCATAGTGATGGACATGCAGTTATTGCTTTAGAAAGCAAAGGTGAAACGATGCTTCATTTAGCAGACTTATTGCCGACGCACGCCCATCAAAATGTACTATGGGTAATGGCATACGATGATTATCCAATGACATCAATTGAAAATAAGCAAAAGTGGATGAAGTACGGTGCTGAAAAAGATGCTTGGTTTACGTTTTATCATGACGCGTATTACCGTGCCGTAAAGTGGAACGAGGAAGGGCATATCGTAGAAAAAATAGAGCGGAAAACGAGTATAGAAGCATAAAATGAGGAGGTTGCTCCAGAAGGCTGTTGGAGCAGCCTTTTTATTATTGGCGTTTTTGTCGGTAAGTCGATATATTTCAAAAATCGCTGATATAAACTGAGTTGCGCCGATATAATTTCAATTACTATCCACAATTAAAAAATAAGAGGTTCACCTAATGGGAACCCTCCTTTTTATGCTGCTATAACCTCTAAAACAGTACCTGTTTTAGCATCTACTAAAAATTCAAATCGTTCTTGTATATCATCTAACATCGTTGTAAGACCGCCGCGATAAACTTCATATGCGACATCATATTTTTCAAATGTCTCTGGAACCATATGTACCCAAGAGCCAGTAATTTCACCTTTATGACTTAATGCTTGTTTCACCATTTTCAATGCTTTTTCTGAAGAAATATGGGATTGTTCTTGGACTTTGTTTGCAACAAGATAACCAGCTGCAAATCCAACGCCAAGACCTGCTACTAAACCTTTCCAGCTCATATATTCACCTCAATTCTATAAAATAAAAATAGTGTACCAATAATAATTATAAAGCAAATACAGCTAAAAAAGAAGAAACTAGAAACATTTCGAAAATTTCGTTACAATAAAAGAGGTATTCTACTAAGGTTTGAAAGAAGGGGACTTCGTGAATAAAGAGACATTACAATTATTTCGTACGTTAACAGAATTACAAGGTGCATCAGGTTTCGAACATGATGTACGCCGTTTTATGAAGCAAGAATTAAGCAAATATGCGGATGAAATTGTGCAAGACGGTTTAGGTAGCGTATTTGGTCTGAAAAAAGGGGACGAAACTGGCCCACGTGTTCTTGTAGCAGGTCATATGGATGAAGTAGGTTTCATGGTTACGCAAATTACGAAAAACGGGATGCTTCGTTTTCAAACATTAGGCGGCTGGTGGAGCCAAGTACTATTAGCACAGCGTGTACAAGTTATGACGAAGAATGGTCCTGTTATTGGGGTTGTTGGTTCTATTCCTCCTCATTTATTAAGTGACGCGCAACGTGCAAAACCAATGGATATAAAAAATATGTTAATTGATATAGGTGCAGACAGCTATGAAGATGCGATTGAAATTGGTATAAAACCAGGACAACAAATCGTGCCAATCTGCCCGTTTACGCCGATGGCAAACGAAAAGAAAATTATGGCGAAAGCTTGGGACAACCGTTACGGATGTGGCCTTGCAATCGAATTACTAAAAGAATTAAAAGACGAAACATTACCAAACACATTATACTCTGGCGCGACTGTACAAGAAGAAGTTGGTCTTCGCGGTGCGCAAACAGCTGCAAATATGATTCAACCAGACATTTTCTATGCGCTTGATGCGAGCCCAGCGAACGATGCATCTGGTGATAAAACGCAGTTCGGTCAATTAGGAAAAGGTGCTCTTCTTCGTATTTACGACCGTACGATGGTAACACATAGAGGAATGCGCGAATTTATTTTAGATACAGCAGAAACACACAACATTCCGTACCAATACTTTATTTCACAAGGTGGTACAGATGCGGGCCGTGTACATACAAGTAACTCAGGTATCCCATCAGCGGTAATTGGTGTTTGCGCACGTTACATTCATACACATGCTTCTATTTTACATGTTGATGATTATGCAGCAGCGAAAGAGTTAATTACGAAGCTTGTAAGAGCAACGGATAAAACGACGTTAGAGACAATTAAGAATAACGCGTAGAGAGGAAGGGCGAAAAACCCTTCTTTTTTTAGGTTGAATAGATGATCCATCCATGTGTGGGAGCGGTCAGTGCCTAATTGGTGCTCGAATGGTGTATTAAGAACGTGGGTAGGAAGAAGAAGCCTGTTTTTTTATTTAGGACCAGTAAGATATTGTGGAAAGCCATCTTTTTTTATAGGTAGAAGGGATTCCACGGTGGTGTGTGATAGTGGTTCGTACTTAATTTGTACCGAAGCCGATATTAGAACGAAATGATAAATTTTTATAGAGGTGAATGAAATGAAAGTAGTAGTTGGATCGAAGAATAAAACGAAAGTTGGAGCTGTGGAGAAGGTTTGGAATGGTGCTACAATTACATCTCTTTCTGTTCCTTCAGGAGTAGCGAACCAGCCGTTTTCAGATGAAGAGACGATGCAAGGAGCGGTTAATAGAGCGAAGCGAGCGCTACAAGAAGGTGAAGCTCAAATTGGTATTGGGCTAGAAGGCGGCGTAATGAAAACGGAGCACGGTTTATTTATGTGTAACTGGGGCGCGCTAGCAACAAGTGACGGTAAAACATTCATTGCAGGCGGGGCGCGTATTAAGTTACCAGACGATTTTTTAGCACCTCTTGAAGATGGCAAAGAGTTAAGTGAAGTGATGGAAGAGTTTGTGCAGAGAAAAGACATTCGTAGTCACGAAGGTGCAATCGGTATTTTTACAGATGATTATGTCGACCGTACGGAATTATTTGTACACGTTGTTAAGTTACTTGTTGGGCAATATAAGTATGACGAAAAGCAAGCATAAACCTTGCACCATGCGCGATGTATGGTAGTATAAAAGAAAGATTATAACATGAAAAAATGTACTCGTTAGAGGAGGAAATATAGATGAAATCATTAGAAAGCATGGAGCAATTCCAACAATTAAAAAATGAAGAGAATGTAGTCTTTATGTTCTCAGCAGAATGGTGCCCTGACTGCCGTTTTGTAGATCCATTTATGCCAGAAGTAGAAGAGAAATATAGTGATTTCTCATTTTACTATGTAGATCGTGATGAGTTTATTGATCTATGCGTAAAATTAGACGTATTTGGCATTCCGAGCTTTGTAGCGTACAATAAAGGTGAAGAAACAGGTCGCTATGTAAACAAAGACCGTAAAACACAAGAACAAATCGAAGAGTTCATTGAAGGTTTAAAATAAGGCAATTTGCCAATTGAATTGTAAAACAACCTCTACCTTCGCGGGGGAGGTTATTTTTTTGGAAGGGAGGAAAAAGAGATGAAGATGACAAGTAAAAAGATGAAAGACGAGTTAATGAAGAAATTATCTCGCCCAGAATGGGACTTTCAGTATGATAGCGAGAAAGAAGTTCTACGTATAGAGCAAAAAGACTCGAAAAAAGGTATTAACGTATCGCTTCCAGGAGTTGTGGCAAAATGGGAAGTGAATAAAGAAAAAGCAATTGAAGAGGTTGCTTATTACGTACAAGAAGCGTTAATTGCGATGCATAAAGAAGAAAATAGCGCAGCGAAAATTTTACCTGTTATTCGCTCTACTTCTTTCCCGAAACAAGCAGAAGAAGGAAATCCGTTTATTATGACGGATCATACGGCGGAAACACGTATTTACTACGCATTAGATTCGAATAAAACGTATCGATTAATTGATGAACGTCTATTACAAAAATTAGAACTTACAGAGCAACAAGTGCGTGAGATGGCATTATTCAACGCCCGCTCATTAGGTTATGAATTTAAACAAGACACAGTAGCAGGGAATACATTCTACTTCTTAAACACAAATGATGGGTATGATGCGACTCGTATTTTAAACGAATCGTTACTACAATCGATGCGTGAAAAGATTTCTGGTGACATGGTTGTTGCTGTTCCTCACCAAGATGTATTAATTATTGCTGATATCGTCAACGAAATCGGTTATGATATTATTGCACAAATGACAATGAAATTTTTTGCCGAAGGGCATGTTCCGATTACATCACTTTCATTCGTATATGAAGATGGGGACTTTGAACCAATCTTTATTTTAGCGAAAAATCGGAAGAAGACAGATGGAAAAGAGAAAGGATGAACGAAGTGAACGTTTTTTACAACCTTGAAGGAATTGGTGACACTCTAATTGTTGCCTTACAAGATATTACTTTAGAGAACCGTACTTTTGATCGCAAAGGAGATGTTGCACGCGTATATGATCGTGAAAGCAACGAAACAGCAGGATTCAACATCTTTAATGCATCTTCTTACTTAGAAGTAAAAGAAACAGGTAACTTAACGTTAACGAAAGAGCTTGTAGAACAAATCAACGGAATTTTAGCGAAGAACGGCTTTGAAGAAACAGTAGAAGCAGATCTTTCTCCGAAATTTGTTGTAGGCTATGTAGCTGAAAAAGAGAAGCATCCAAATGCTGATAAGTTAAACATTTGTAAAGTAGAAATCGGTACAGAAACATTACAAATCGTATGTGGCGCACCGAACGTTGATGCAGGACAAAAAGTTGTCGTTGCAAAAATTGGCGCTGTAATGCCAAGCGGTATGCTAATTAAACCAGCTGAACTTCGCGGCGTTCCTTCTTCTGGAATGATTTGCTCAGCACGTGAATTAGAGCTTCCAGATGCTCCACAAGAAAAAGGTATTCTTGTATTAGAAGATAGCTTTGAAGTTGGACAAGAGTTCAAATTTTAATTGATGTAAAACAAGAGAGGTTGTCCTTTTGGACAGCCTCTCTTTTCTATTGAATCGTTGATATATTGTGAGTTGTAATAGATATATGTAGAAAACCGTTCATATTCATAAGGATGTCACCTTTTTTCTTAAAATCTATATTGTATTTTATAAACAAACTAGTTAAAATTTAGAAAAATAGAAGGGGATAGACGTATGAAACAACAACTAAAAATCGCAGAACTTCTGAAACGAATTGAAACTTCAAAACAGCAAGATATCGAGTTAGGTTCCTATGAAATATATTTGTTTAGTGAAAATGAATTAGAAAAAGGACAAATCGGTTATCGATATGATAAACATAAAAATTCATTAATAAGTGAAGAACATGGAAAATGGAAAGAAGAATGGGTTGTTATCGGATATGAAACAGATATGGGGGATCCAGTTTTCGTAAATGTGTCTGATGATACGTATTTAGTTTATACGGCAGAGCGTGGTACTGAAACGTGGCAACCCGTTCATATTGGAAATATGGATGAGGTTATAAAACAATTATAAGAAAAACTTTGAGACCGGTGCAAAGTGATGGGAGAAAAACATGAAGTATATAAAAATAATGAGCATGATTGCATTCATTGGAATATATATGGGTGGTTGTTCGCAAGAAGAGCCGAAACAAGAAGTAACATCTTCTATGCAGGAAGCAAACAAAGATAATAAGGAAGACGCACCGGTAGAAAAACAGAAAGAAGAACCGCAAGCAGTACAAACGAATGAGCAAGTAGAGCAGAAGCAGGAGGAAGTGCCGGCCGAAGAAAAGAAAGAGGAATCGACGCCAGTGCAGCCAACTGAGCAACCGCTACAAAATAATGAACAAAAAGTAGAGAGTAATGAAAAACAAGGAAAGTTTCTTGTCGTTATTGATCCAGGGCATCAACAAAAAGCGAATTTGAATTTAGAACCGATTGGGCCAGGAGCAGCGACGCAAAAATATAAAGTGACAGATGGTACAACTGGTGTTGTGACGAAAAAAAGAGAGGCTGTTCTCGTATTAGAAATGGCTTTCGTATTAAAAGAAAAGTTAGAAGCAAAGGGAATGCAAGTATTAATGACGAGAACGTCACAAGATGTGGATATAAGTAATAAAGAGCGCGCGAAATTTGCAAATGATCATAAGGCAAACTTGTTTTTACGTCTTCATGCAGATGGTTCTGAAAATCCGGATCAAAGTGGATTTGCTGTATTAACGCCGACAGAAGGAAGTCCGTACACGAAAGAGATTTATGCTGAAAGTCTTCAAATCTCTCAAACGATTGTAAATAAAATGAGAGAGAATCAGCAAGTGAAAGTGAATGGAATTAAATTCAGGGATGATCTTTCTGGATTTAATTGGTCCAAAGTACCTGGTGTACTATTAGAACTTGGGTTTATGTCAAATCCTGAAGAAGATAAAAAATTATCTGACTCGCAGTATGTAAATTCTTTATTGCAAAGTGTAACAGATAGTGTAGAGGAATATCGGAAGAGTAAAGCTTAAACGCAGTCTTATATGTAAGGGTGCGTTTTTCTGTATGAAAATACTCGTAAATTAGAATGTTATGGATAAATATGACATGCTTAATTTTACCTGCACTTTTTGCCGAATGCTGATACAATAAAGGATGTTACTATTTAGTAGAAAGAGTGGTAAACATGTTAGATTGGATGAAAAAGCTGTTTAACAAAGAGGAAGAACAAACAGCGATGAATAAAGAAGTGTTAAAGCAAGTTGAAAGTCAGCCGAAAATTCCTCGCGTAAACCACTACACTGAAGCAAGAGAAGCACAAATGGCAAGTAGGAATGCAGGTAAATGCCGTTTTCCATTAGTACCGGATAATGGGTTCGATGAAGAGGATGTTATAGAAACAGGGCATTTTGAAGAACAACCTGTTCAAGCTGTAACATATGAAAATCAGCCTACTCAAAGAGGAATCAAAGTGGAAAGAAGTAGACGACAGTATGTGGAGAAGGTAGTTTCTACATATGAAGAGCCGGAAATGCAATATGAACCGGAGCGAGAGCCTGTCGTAAAGAAAGCATCTGTACCTACGCAAGAAAGTAACCGTAGACCATTTCGTCCAACAGAAATGATTTCGCCAATTTATGGATATAATCGTCCTTCAGTAGAGAAAAAGGTAGAAAAGCAGGAGGAAGAAAAGGAAAGAGAAGACCTTGAAATATCTGTAGAGGGCAAATCAGTCGTTGATGCATGGTTAGAGAAAAAAGGGTATGCATTATCTGATTTCTCAGAAGGACAAGCAACGAATTCTTCCAGTCATGAAGGAGTTGATCAGCGAGATCAACAAAATAAAAAGGAAGAAAAGTCAGTTGTCGATCAATGGTTAGAGAAAAACGGTTATGAAATTGAACGCCAAGAACCTATAGTAGAAGAAAAAGAAGTGGTTCAAGAAATTAGTGCACCGCAGGAAGTTCCAGCGGCTGAATTACTTCAGCAAGAAAGTGATGTAGTGGCCAAAAACACTCTACAAGCAGAATTAGTAGATTCTAAAGTAGAGCACGAGGATACAATATTATTAGAAGAAACTAAACGTAATACAGAAATAGAACAACCTACTATTGAAGTAGAAAAGCAAGCTCCAGAAGAATCAGTGATTGTTAAAGCAGAAGAGAAACTTGAAGAAACAATCATTGTGGAAATACCAGAAGAAGTGGAAGTAATTGCAGAAGCAGAAGCGCCAGAAGAAGTGGAAGTAATTGCGGAAACAAAAGATTTAGAAGAAGTAGAAGTAATTGCAGAAGCAGAAGCGCCAGAAGAAGTGGAAGTAATTGCGGAAACAAAAGATTTAGAAGAAGTAGAAGTAATTGCAGAAGCAGAAGATTTAGAAGAAGTGGAAGTAATTGCAGAAGCAGAAGCGCCAGAAGAAGTGGAAGTAATTGCGGAAACAAAAGATTTAGAAGAAGTAGAAGTAATTGCAGAAGCAGAAGATTTAGAAGAAGTGGAAGTAATTGCAGAAGCAGAAGCGCCAGAAGAAGCGGAACCTGTAGAACTTGAGGAAACGCAGCAAGAAATATTGTTAGATGAAGCAATTGAACAAAAGAATGGGTTCATACATGTTGCTGAGGCTGATGAACAAACGCAGAAAGATGTTCAAAGCTTTGCGGATGTTTTAATTGCGGAAGAAGCACCGATTGCAGAGGAGCAGCCAGTTGTAGAAGAGGCACCGATTGCAGAAGAGCAGCCAGTTGTAGAAGAAGCACCGATTGCAGAGGAGCAGCCAGTTGTAGAAGAGGCACCGATTGCAGAAGAGCAGCCAGTTGTAGAAGAAGCACCGATTGCAGAAGAGCAGCCAGTTGTAGAAGAAGCACCGATTGCAGAAGAGCAGCCAGTTGTAGAAGAAGCACCGATTGCAGAAGAGCAGCCAGTTGTAGAAGAAGCACCGATTGCAGAAGAGCAGCCAGTTGTAGAAGAAGCACCGATTGCAGAAGAGCAGCCAGTTGTAGAAGAAGCACCGATTGCAGAAGAGCAGCCAGTTGTAGAAGAAGCACCGATTGCAGAAGAACAACAAGTTGTAGAAGAAGCACCGATTGCAGAAGAGCAGCCAGTTGTAGAAGAAGCACCGATTGCAGAAGAGCAGCCAGTTGTAGAAGAAACACCGATTGCAGAAGAGCAGCCAGTTGTAGAAGAAGCACCGATTGCAGAAGAACAACAAGTTGTAGAAGAAGCACCGGTCGCAGAAGAACAACCAGTTGTCCAAAAAGAAGAACCAAAACGTGAGAAGAAGCGTCACGTACCATTTAATGTTGTTATGTTGAAACAAGACAGAACGCGATTAATGGAAAGACATGCGGCTAGAGCAAATGCAATGCAATCTTCTATGAGTGAACGAGTAGAGAATAAGCCTGTACAACAAGTAGAAGAAAAACCAGTGCAGCAAGTGGTAGTGGAACCACAAGTGGAAGAAAAGCCAATGCAGCAAGTAGTGGTAGAATCACAAGTAGAAGAAAAACCAATGCAGCAAGTAGTAGTAGAACCACAAGTGGAAGAGAAACCAATGCAGCAAGTGGTGGCAGAATCACGAGTGGAAGAAAAACCAATGCAGCAAGTGGTAGTAGAACCACAAGTGGAAGAGAAACCAATGCAGCAAGTGGTGGTAGAATCAAGAGTGGAAGAAAAACCAGTGCAACAAGAGGTAGTGGAACCACAAGTGGAAGAAAAACCAGTGCAGCAAGTGGTAGTGGAACCACAAGTGGAAGAAAAGCCAATGCAGCAAGTAGTGGTAGAATCACAAGTAGAAGAAAAACCAATGCAGCAAGTAGTAGTAGAACCACAAGTGGAAGAGAAACCAATGCAGCAAGTGGTGGCAGAATCACGAGTGGAAGAAAAACCAATGCAGCAAGTGGTAGTAGAACCACAAGTGGAAGAGAAACCAATGCAGCAAGTGGTGGTAGAATCAAGAGTGGAAGAAAAACCAGTGCAACAAGAGGTAGTGGAACCACAAGTGGAAGAGAAACCAGTGCAGCAAGTAGTGGTAGAATCACAAGTGGAAGAAAAGCCAGTGCAACAAGTAGTGGTAGAGCAAGTACAAAAGCCAATTTCAAGTACGGAAGTACAAGAGAAAGCATATGTTGTAAATCAAAGAGAGAACGATATGCGAAATGTATTGCAAACACCACCGACATATGCAATTCCACCATTAACATTGCTATCGATTCCGCAGCAAGCAGCGTTAGATAATACGCAATGGTTGGATGAACAGAAAGAATTATTAGATACAACGTTTAATAATTTCCATGTTGGCGCACATGTTATTAATGTATCGCAAGGTCCGGCAGTAACTCGTTTTGAAGTACAGCCAGACCCAGGTGTGAAAGTAAATAAAATTACAAACTTAAGTGATGATATTAAGTTAAGCTTAGCAGCGAAAGATATTCGTATTGAAGCACCGATTCCAGGGAAGAGTGCGATTGGAATCGAAGTTCCAAATAAAGAAAGTAAGCCAGTATTTCTTCGTGAAATTTTAAGAAGTCCTGTGTTTACAAAGAGCGAATCACCGCTTACAGTTGCGCTAGGACTTGATATTTCAGGTGATCCAATTGTAACGGATATTCGAAAAATGCCACATGGACTTATTGCGGGTGCAACGGGTTCTGGTAAAAGTGTGTGTATTAACGCAATTTTAACGAGCATTTTATATAAAGCGAAACCGCATGAAGTGAAGTTAATGTTAATCGATCCGAAGATGGTGGAGCTTGCACCATACAATTCTGTTCCGCATCTTGTAGCACCTGTTATTACGGATGTAAAAGCAGCGACAGCTGCATTAAAGTGGGCAGTTGAAGAAATGGAGCGCCGTTATGAATTGTTTGCGCATGCAGGGGCTCGTGATTTAACTCGTTACAATACGATTGTAAGTGGGCGAGAAATTCCAGGAGAGACATTACCTTATATCGTTATTGTCATTGACGAGTTAGCCGACTTAATGATGGTAGCACCTGGTGATGTTGAGGAAGCGATTTGTCGTATTGCGCAAAAAGCACGTGCTTGTGGTATTCATTTATTAGTAGCGACACAGCGTCCGTCTGTAGATGTTATTACAGGTCTAATTAAGTCAAACATTCCAACGCGTATTGCGTTTACTGTATCATCTCAAGTTGATTCGCGTACGATTATCGATATTGGTGGCGCGGAGAAATTACTTGGCCGTGGTGATATGTTATTCTTAGGGAACGGTACATCTAAGCCTGTTCGTGTACAAGGTGTATATGTATCGGATGATGAGATTGAAAAGACAGTTGATCATGTGAAAAAGCAAATGAAACCGAATTACTTATTTAAGCAAGAGGATTTATTAGCGAAAACAGAACAAGCTGAGTCGGAAGACGAATTGTTCTTTGAAGCATGTCAATTTGTTGTAGAACAAGGGGGAGCGTCCACATCTTCTGTACAGCGAAAATTCCGCATCGGTTATAATCGCGCGGCACGTCTCATTGAAGAGATGGAATCGCAAGGGATTATTTCTGAAGGAAGAGGAACGAAACCGAGAGATGTCCTTATTTCTGAGGATGAATTCGCTGCTATGCAGGAAACAAATGTATAGTAAACGGTTTTGCTGTATACTAAGAGAAAATGTTGGATAGTAAAGTAGGGAGTAAAGCGACATGAAAGAAATTGAATTAAAATTAAAAGGTGAAATAAATAGACTAACAAATAGAACATTTAAATTTGACGAACGTGTTGGAGAAGGTTGGTTCTCTGCCGTTTACTTTTTAAAGACTAGAGAAATCATTGAAGAATTTCGCCCGAAAAGTGTTGTAACGATGCAATTTTTCCAAAAGGAAAATGCAGTTCTTTGCGGAACAGATGAAGTGATTGCGTTGCTACAAACATTCGCTAAAAATCCTGAGGAACTTGAAATTAACTCTTTAAAAGATGGCGATAATATTAGTCCGTTTGAAACAGTGTTAACAATTCATGGTCCTTATGAAAATTTCGGATTTTTAGAAGGTGTCATTGATGGGATTTTAGCTCGTCGTACATCAGTTGCGACAAACGTTTATAACGTTGTCCAAGCTGCGCGTAGCGTAGATAAAGAAAAACCAGTTATTTTCATGGGAGACCGTGATGATCATTATACACAACAAGCTGGTGACGGTTATGCAGCATACATCGGAGGTATGAGCGCACAAGCGACGCATGCGATGAATGAATGGTGGGGCAGAAGTGGTATGGGGACAATGCCTCACGCATTAATTCAAATGTTTAATGGTGATGTTGTGGAAGCGGCAAAAGCATATCATAAGAAATTCCCAGAAGATGAATTAGTTGTATTAATTGATTACAATAATGATGTCATTACAGATGCACTTCGCGTAGCGCGTGAATTTGGATCAACATTAAAAGGTGTACGTGTAGATACGTCGCGTACGATGATTGATCAATACTTCATTCGCCACCCAGAAGTACTTGGAACATTCGATCCACGTGGTGTAAACCCATCGCTTGTATTCGCACTTCGTAAAGCACTTGATGAAGAAGGATTCCAGCATGTAGACATCGTTGTAACTGGTGGATTTGATGAGAAGCGTATTCGTGAATTTGAAGCTCAAAACGTACCTGTTGATATATACGGAGTAGGAAGTAGCTTATTAAAAATGAATATTGGCTTTACTGGTGATAACGTAGAATTAAATGGAAAACCAGAAGCGAAAGCTGGTCGTAAATATCGTCCAAACCCACGTTTAGAGCGTGTTCAATTAGAAAAAAGAGAAGATATGTAAAAGAGAGAAAAACTGATAGGTGATTGACCCTATCAGTTTTTCTGTTATCATAGTATAGCGGCTTCTTTTTTGCTATAATGGATTTGTTATGGACATAAAAAAGAAGTACGTACGAGTTTATCCTGATAAGTGAAGGGAAGAATAACTTCACTACATCAAAAATGTATGATGATTACCAAAATAAGAAAAGATTCATATACTGTCTTATAGATAGGCCGTTGTATTAGTTCGAAATGTTGGAGGTTCTTTAAGATGACAGTTTACCATTTTGTAGGAATTAAAGGAACAGGAATGAGTTCATTAGCTCAAATTCTTCATGACATGAAGCATACTGTTCAAGGGTCTGATTATGAAAAGCGTTTCTTTACACAAACAGCGTTGGAAAAGCGTAATATCTCGATCCTTCCTTTTGATAAAAATAATGTAAAAGAAGGACAAGTGATTATTGCAGGAAATGCATTTCCTGATACGCATGAAGAAATCGTAGCAGCAAAAGAATTAAACATCCCAGTACATCGTTACCATCACTTCTTAGGTGACCTTATGAACCAATACACAAGTGTTGCTGTAACTGGTGCGCATGGAAAAACATCAACAACTGGTTTGTTAGCCCATGTAATGCAAGGTGCACACCCTACATCTTACCTTATTGGAGATGGAACAGGGCATGGGGTAGAAAATAGTAAGTATTTTGTATTTGAAGCTTGTGAGTATCGTCGTCATTTCTTGTCTTACAATCCAGACTATGCGATTATGACAAATATTGATTTTGATCATCCAGATTATTTCTCAGATATCAATGATGTATTCAATGCATTCCAAGAGATGGCATTGCAAGTGAAAAAGGGCATTATTGCATGTGGAGATGATGAAGAACTTCAAAAAATTCAAGCGAAAGTACCTGTTATTTTCTATGGATTTGGAGAAGATAATGATTTCCAAGCACGTAACATTCAAAAGAGAACAGATGGTACTATTTTCGATGTATTCGTTCGTAATACGTACTATGACACGTTCAAAATTACAGGATACGGCAACCACAGCGTATTAAATGCATTAGCAGTAATCGCGCTTTGCCATTATGAAAACGTTGATGTAGAAGCAGTTAAGCATCAGCTAACAACTTTTGAAGGCGTAAAACGTCGCTTTAATGAAAAGCCAATGGGAGAGCAAGTTATTATCGATGACTACGCACACCATCCGACAGAAATTAATGCAACGATTGAAGCAGCTCGTCAAAAGCATCCAGAGCGTGAAGTTGTCGCTGTATTCCAGCCACATACATTCTCACGTACAGAAAAGTTCTTAGATGAGTTCGCTGAAAGTTTAAGCAAAGCTGACCAAGTATACTTATGTGATATTTTCGGATCAGCACGCGAAAATAAAGGTGAATTAACAATCGAAGATCTGCAAAAGCGTATTGATGGTGCAGAACTAATTACAGATACAACAACGGATGTATTAAAGAAACATAAAAACGGCGTTCTAATTTTCATGGGCGCAGGCGACATCCAAAAATTCGAAGCAGCTTACGTAAAAGAAGTTCAAGTTGCAGAGAAGTAATAGAAAAGACGCATAGCGGTGGCTATGCGTCTTTTTTGTTGTGCTCGATATATTTTAAAAAGCGTTGATATGTTGGTATTGTTTATTTTTTTTGTATAGTTGTTTTAACAAAATGATATAAATTGAACTAAAAAGTACATATCCGATTAAATAATAGAATGAAAACATGTCGAATTGTTTTGTTATCATAATTCGAATCGCGAAAAAGCTGAATGGGAGAGCAATTAGCAGTCTTGAACTGATGAAAATAATTGTTTTAAAGTATTTTAATAAATCTATATTCCAATGGTTTTCTCTAAAGATAAACCAAATGTTGCTTGCAATAAAGGCTAGTAAAAATGGTAAATTAGCAGAAAAATTTATAAAACCGAGTACAATAGGCACTGATAAAGCGCCGAGTGGACCGATAGATAGGCCGGAATAATATTTAATAAATGTATTTGTAGATTGCTGTGCATCTTGAATAACATCTGTATATTCTACTGCAATTTCCTGTGCTAATTCTTTTGGAGGAAGAAATTCTTCAATTACTTGTGAAGGAATGATTTCTAATGGTACCCCTTCGCTTTCTTTACATAATGCATTTTCATATAAATCCGATTTGATCTCTAGCACATGTTGTTCTCTTGCTGACGCAGGTAAGTTCATTAAACCTTTATGAAGATCGTGTAAGAAAGAAGTAATGAGTTCATTTGAAAAGAATTGTTCCTTGTTCATTTTTTATCCTCTCCTTTAGCTAGTAACATTAGAGCATGATACACTGCATCATAATCATGTAAGCGACTATTTAAAATTTCTCTCCCTTCGTCTGTCATGCGATAGTATTTTCTTTTTGGACCATCACCGGACTCTTCCCAATAGGAAACAGCCCAATTGTTTTTCGTGATTCGATTTAATATGGGGTAAATCGAACCGTTTGGGATATGAAACACAGGGATATCTTGTAATGCACTTGTAATTTCGTATCCGTACATAGGTTGTTTACTTAGTAAAGACAAAATAGCGAGATCAAAAACACCTTTACGTAATTGAATTATAAAATTATCATTTTTTTCCATACTTTAACTATATATGATTGATATCTAGATATCAATCATACATAGTGGTTATTCACATATGAAGTTCAAAAGAAAGTGTGAATATTTAACAATTTACATCTATAAGTGTTAGAATAATAAGAAAACTAAAAGGGAGCTAAAAAACATGTTCACACTTCGAGTAGACGATGAAATCGAATTACAGTTATTAGAGAAGCACCATAAAGAGGAACTATATCAATTAATAGACCAAAACCGTAATCATTTACGAAGATGGCTTCCTTGGGTGGATGGGGTAAAATCTGCTGGTGCGTATGATGAAATTTGTCCAATGTGGTTAAAGAAGTTTGCAGAGGGAGACGGTTTTGAAAGTGGCATACGTTATAAAGGTAAGCTCGTGGGGATGGTAGGCATTCATCCGGTAAGTTGGGGGAAGAAAGCGGCAAGTCTCGGATACTATCTTGCAGAAGATGCTGGCGGGAAAGGCATTATGACGCGTAGTGTGAAGGCTGTACTTCACTATGCATTTGAGAATTTAAAGTTAAATAAAATGGAAATTAGATGCGGTGTTGAAAATGTGAAAAGCCGCGCTATTCCAGAGCGTTTAGGATTTAAGCTAGATGGTATTTTAAGAGATGATGAGTGGCTATACGATCATTTCCATGATATCGCTGTATATAGTTTACTAGCTTCAGAATGGAAGGAGATTCGATGAACGAGAAGATACGCATTATTCCGTATGAAAGTACGTTTCAAGATGAAGTAGTAGATCTTATCGTTCATATTCAGCAAAAAGAGTACAATGTTCCCATTACGAAAGAAGAACAGCCAGACTTACTTGAAATAGAAACGTTCTATCAAAGGGATTATGGAAACTTTTGGGTTGCGATTTGTGATGATAAAGTAGTTGGAACAGTGGCGTTATTAGATATTGAGAATCAGCAAGTAGCGCTAAGAAAAATGTTTGTAAAAAAAGAATTTCGTGGAAAAGAGTGGGGCGTATCACATAAGTTGCTCCAAACAGCAATTTCGTGGGCTGAGAATAAAAAACTGAAAGATATTTACTTAGGAACGACAGTAAAGTTTTTAGCAGCGCATCGCTTTTATGAAAAGAATAATTTCCAAAGTGTGAGTATAGACGAGTTGCCAAAAAGTTTTCCAGTGTTGCAAGTGGATAAGAAATTTTATAGATATATTGTTTAAGAAGGTCATGTAGAAATGGCCTTTTTTTATGAACTAAAATGGAAAAAGTGGTATAATTTAGGTTGGGAGGTGCGTGTATGAACATTCCAATTCAAAGAAGTAAGTCGGTAGTAATTTTCGTTTGTCTCACGTTAGTTTTTATGTTCGTATATCCACTTGTCATGCTTTGCGCAAATAAAGAGCAGTGGATGTCAGCGTTAATTGGAATGGGTTTATGCTTCCTTGTGAATGTGCCACTCGTTTGGGAAGTATTTATTAAAAAGCATAAAGTAGAAAATGGTGTATTAAAGTACGGCATTTTAAATGACGATATTGTATTGAAAGAGATAAGAATCATTCGTCAAGTTGGGAAATCCCTTGAAATTACGACGAATGCATATAAAGTACATATGATTGCGATGCCGCAAAATATGGAGCAGTTTTTATCGCTTGTAGAAAAAGAAAATCCACATGTGAAAATAGAAATGGTAGGTAAGAAATGAAATATGTAAAACCTTTGTTTTGTTTGGAAATTTTGTTTGTGCTTGCTATTTGCACTAGAGTATATATGAAATGGGATCTGCCCTTATATGAACCAATATTAATAGGTACTATCGCAGTGGCGCTTTTATATTATTTTCATTTTCAGCAAACAAAAAACGAAAAAAGTAGCTCTATGTAGTTAGGAGGATTAGAAATGAAAAAAGTCCTTATGTTATTTTTACTTCTGCTAACCGCATCCGTTCTTTTAATAGGTTGTAGTGCGAAGAAGGAAAAGGCTGATATGAACTTTGAAAAGGCACAAAAGGTTGAGATTGAATCACTTACAGATTCAAGTGATAAAAAAGTAATTACCGATAAGAAAGAAATTGAAAAGCTGTTTGAAGTCATGAAAATGGATAAGTGGGAAATGCAATCGGCTCCTTTAGATACTCCACAAGGGAAAACATTCAAAATGTATCAAGAAGATACACCAAAATTATCAGAGTCGAGTAAAGATAAAAAAGAGTTACATGAAATTGGTACAATGACAGTATATAAAGATGTCCCTTATGTCGAAGTTGAAATGAAAAATAAGAAGATGAGTTTTAAAGTGCCGGAAGATGTGGCGAAAGACTTATTAAAGTATTAAAAAACGCTCAGAGAAAATTCCGAGCGTTTTTATTATTATTTTAAGTTCTCTGGGTTTAAAGCTTCTAGTTCAGATACAACGAAACGTCCGTCTTTACGGATTAGTACGTCGTCGAAGTAAATTTCGCCGCCGCCGTATTCAGGGCGCTGGATGCATACTAAATCCCAGTGAATGTTCGAGTTGTTGCCGTTCCATGCATCGTCGTAAGCTTGTCCAGGAGTGAAGTGGAAGCTGCCATCGATTTTTTCATCGAATAGGATGTCTCCCATTGGATGTAAGATGTATGGGTTTACGCCGATTGCGAACTCACCAACGAAGCGTGCGCCTTCGTCTGTATCGAAGATTTTGTTAATGCGCTCTGTATCGTTTGCAGTTGCTTCAATGATTTGACCGTTCTCAAACTTAAGTTGTACATTTTCAAATGTATAACCGTTGTAAGGCGATGGTGTGTTGTAAGAAACTGTACCGTTAACAGAATCGCGAACTGGTGCAGAATATACTTCACCGTCTGGAATATTTAAATGACCTGAGCATTTAATAGCTGGAATGTCTTTAATAGAGAATGTTAAGTCAGTTCCAGGGCCAGTTAAACGAACTTTGTCTGTTTTATTCATTAATGTAACAAGGCTATCCATTGCCTTATCCATTTTACCGTAGTCTAAGTTACAAACTTCGAAGTAGAAGTCTTCAAAAGCTTCTGTGCTCATTTTAGCAAGCTGTGCCATAGAAGCATTTGGGTAGCGAAGAACAACCCAGCGCGTTTTCGGAACGCGGATGTCTCTATGAACTTTTTTACCAACTGTTTGACCGTGAATTTGCATTCTTTCACTTGGTACGTCAGCTTGTTCGTTAATGTTATCGCCAGAGCGAAGACCGATATAAGCGTCCATATCTTTCATTACGCTTGCTTCATATGCAGCGATTTGTTCAAAATGTTCTTCAGTAGCACCCATTAATAAAGAGCGATCTACTTGATGATCTTTTAAAGAAACGAATGGGAAACCACCAGCTGCATATGCTTCTTTTACAAGTGCAGTTACAAGTTCTTTTTGTAAGCCAAAGTTTTCAATTAATACTTTTTCGCCTTTTTGTAAGCGAATAGAGTAGTTAATTAAATTGTATGCTAACTTTTCAATGCGTGGATCTTTCATATGTAAAGCCTCCCTACTAATTATGTATCCTCTCCTATTGTAACCTACTTAGTGGAATTTGTTGAATCATTTATGTTAAAGTTAACGAATAAGTATGAAAATTCTAATGAAAAGATAAGGATTAGAACGAAACGGAAAATGATTGTATAATAGGAGAAAGTATGAAAAAGATAAAGGAAGTGATGAAATGCAAGTTCTTTTATATGTAAGTGCGGCTATTATCGCGGTTGCTTTCGCTGTATTAGTAGTGTATGTATGCAGAACGTTGTTATCGGTTCAAAAGACGTTAGAAAACGTTGCGAGCACGTTAGAAGGTTTAGAAAAGCAAATGCAAGGGATTAGCGTAGAGACGGAGCAATTATTACATAAAACAAATGCGTTAGCTGATGACATTCAACAGAAGTCACAATCATTAAATAAGGTAGTATCGGGTGTAGATGGAATTGGAACGACAATCCATTCTTTAAATACGAAACTTCGTAATGTATCAGAGTCTGTTACAGACGAAATTGAAAACAATGCAGATAAAGTAGCGCAAGTTGTACAGTGGAGCAGCGCAGCAATTGAAGTATACAATCATTATCGTGCGACAAGACAAGAGAAAAAGGTCGAAAAAGAAGAGCGTAAATTAGAAAGACTTGAGAAAAAGGCTGAAAAGAAAGAGAAGCGCTCTAGACTTCGTATGAGAGGTGAATCGTGATGAATATGACAAAAGTTGAAACAATTGAAGAGCTTGAAGTATTAGTAGAAAAAAACGAGCCTTATGTTCTTTTTAAACATAGTACGACATGCCCAATTAGTCACGGTGCCTATACAGAATTTCAAGCGTATTGTAGTGAAGAAAGAGCAGTACCAGCGTATTACTTATACGTACAAGATGCGAGAGATGTTTCGAATCGTGTTGCAGAACAGTACAGCATTAAACATGAATCTCCGCAAGTGTTATACATAAAAGATGGGATGGTAGTATGGAATACGTCTCATTGGAACATTAAAAAAGACGCTTTAGAAGAGAATATTAAGTAAAAAGAAGCAAGCTAAAGGTGCTTGCTTCTTTTTTTTGTTTTTGTTGAAATATATTTAATGGTACACTGTTAATAGTTCAAATTAAATAACTAGATTGTTGAAAGTAGGTTTTAAGTAATGAAGAAAATGGCATTATCCTTCGCGGTCGTAAGTTTATTACTAGGAGCTTGTAGTAATAATACGATTAGTAAGAAGGATGAAGTTATACAAAAGGATACGAAAGAAAAAAGTATGATTCCGAGAACTGCTGTTTCTAAAGATTATTATAGAACTGTAATTCCTTTAAAAGAACAAAAGGTTATAAATACAGCTAATATAAAAACGAATTCTAAATTAGATTTAGCAGAGTATGAAAATGGTTTAATGAATATTGCGAAAGAGCAATTTGATACAGAAAGTCATGTACTGCAATTAAATCAATATATTCCAGAGAAGTTAATTGATGAGCTAGTCGCGAAAGTAGAAGCGCCAGTTTTGACAAATATTATAGAGCAAGACTATTTCGGGAAGCAGAACTCAAATGAATTAAGTTTATCTGGTGTTGTGATTGGGTTAGCAATGTCGTCAAGTGTATCGAATGAAGAAGCAATGTCTAAAGGTACTGAAGTTGCCAAGCAACTTACTGAAGCTATTAATAAAAATGACAAGTATAATAAATCTCCAATTACGTTTGCTATCTTTAAGCAAGAAAATACAAGTTCTTTAAAAAATGGTACGTATATTGCTAGTGCTACCGTTCAAAAGAATGATACGAATCTTGGAAATTGGAGCACGATCGATGAACAAGCATTTTCATATCCTTCTGATGAATTTACAAAAGCACATGGAGAAGATAATACAAAAATAACTGAATTTGCTGATGCAATAAAAGGTTTTTCTACTGGAGATTTTATCCCAGTAAATGCTAAGGTTTCTTATAAGAAAAATCAAATGGATACATTAAATATGAATATTGTTATTAAATATAACGGTAAAACAGAATTAATGGCCCTTACCCAACTGGCTGCTCAAAGTATGTTAGAAAAATTGCCTAAAGATGCGAAAGTGCAATTGCAGATAAAGTCTGAGAGTAAAATCGAGGCAATTATTATAAAAGAGAAAAACGGCGATAAACCATTCGTTTCCTTCTTATAAAAAAAGACAGTGTTTAAACTGTCTTTTTTTATTGTAAGTGAAAATGTACGATGGGAAAGAGCACGTCATATTTCCGCTGTACCAATTTTAAAGGAAGAAATATATTTACCCCTGTCGTTCTTGATATAACGCATTCTACAGGGCGCCGCGCACCTCCAGATCCAGTGCAACAAATGAATATCATTGTCGGTTTCTGTCGGTAAGTCGATATATTTAAAAAATCGGTGATATAATTTGAGTTGTAATCGATATATTTGGAAAATCGCTGATATATTTCGAGTTGCGGTCGATATATTTGAAAAATCGCCGATATAAATTTCATTTACTATCGTACTGCTTAAAATAAGGTTTCTACGTATGGAATATCTATATTTTTACAAAAATTACCCTTTTTTTCATAAAAAATACGAAAATACGAGAAAAGAAGCGAATTTTTTCGAAACTTTTGCGGGAAAATATTGTATGAGCCTGCGTTTTTATCGTATCATTAGTAAAAGGAAGAACTCGGGACGATTGGTGGCATCTGCAAATAGAGTTGATGTCTTTTTTTCATTCAAGTAACCGATACATAAAAATAGATAACAAAAATAGAAGGAGTGTGCGATGAGATGAACGTAACAATCTATGATGTAGCGCGCGAAGCGAACGTTTCAATGGCTACCGTATCACGCGTTGTGAACGGTAACCCAAATGTAAAGCCTACAACAAGAAAGAAAGTATTAGAAGCAATTGATCGTTTAGGATACCGCCCGAATGCGGTAGCACGTGGACTAGCAAGTAAGAAGACAACTACAGTAGGTGTTATTATTCCTGATATCTCAAATACATTTTATGCAGAACTTGCTCGTGGAATTGAAGATATTGCAACAATGTACAAATATAACATCATTTTAAGTAACTCTGACCAAAACAAAGAGAAAGAGTTCCATTTATTAAATACGATGCTTGGAAAACAAGTGGACGGAATTGTTTTCATGGGTGAAGATATTACAGATATTCACATTGAAGAATTCAAAAAGTCTCCAGTACCAATCGTATTAGCAGCGTCATTTGATGAGCAAAATGAAACGCCATCAGTAAATATTGATTATACACAAGCAGCTTACGACGCAATGAAGCACTTTATTGAGCAAGGACATAAGCGTATCGGTTTCGTCTCTGGTCCTTTCATTGATAAAGCGGGAAGCGCGAAGAAGTTACAAGGTTATAAAAAGGCTTTAGAAGAAGCAGGTATTTCATATGATGAAAATCTTATAATCGATGGAGATTACACATATGATTCAGGTATCGAAGCATTCGAAAAGCTTTGGAGCAGTGATGAAAAGCCAACAGCAATCTTCGTATCTTCTGACGAAATGGCACTAGGTGTAATCCATGCAGCACAAGACGCTGGATTGAACGTACCAACTGATGTAGAAGTACTTGGTTTCGATAATACACGCCTTGCATTAATGGTTCGTCCACAACTTTCAACAGTTGTACAACCAATGTATGATATCGGTGCAGTAGCAATGCGTTTATTAACAAAGTATATGAACAAAGAAAAAGTGGAAGATCACACTGTTATCTTACCTCACCGTATCCAATTTAGAGATTCAACGAAGTAAGTATAAAAAAGCTCACAGCATTCGCTGTGAGCTTTTATTCGTATTCGGGATAGTATTTTTGTACGACTGTATCTACCGTTTCATTTTTCTTAACGTGTAAAAATCTTGCGTATAATTCTTTTCCAGTTTCAAATGGTGTATCGTCTAATTCAAACACATGCAACACTTTTCGAAATGTCCATTTCACTTGCTCATCATACATGTTATCGTACGTATCCTCAGATTGCATAGCGATTTTTTCACCTAGTTTGTGTGCTTCTTCTAAACTGTTTGCTTTAACAAGAATAATACTTTCTTCAAAAAGTGTATCGTGATTTCCTTCATAATGCTCAGCCATTTTTGTAGGATTAGGCTCACCAGAATGAACAGATTCAAACAATAATTTTACAGCATACATATTATGCTGCATGTTTCACTCTATAAATAATACTTGCGACAAGCGAAGCAGGTATTGTAAATACGTTACTTTGATAGTGATAGTGTATTTGGGATTCTTCATAAGACATGTTGTCATATAGTTCGTTTTGTGACATGTTCATTTTTTTCTGTTTTGTCTTGAGCATCTTAATATAGTTATATTGTATTGGGACGAGAATGAGGAAATAGGCTAATACGATTAGTGAAATCCAACTCATTATGAAACACTCCCTTATAAAGAATATTTATATATGGTAATTATATCAATTTATATGAAGAATATCCATTTTTCTGGCGGTCAATTTCCTTTCCAAAATGCAAAAAGTTCTTCAGGACTTCGTAAATTATGTTCAAGGCATGTTTGTGCAGTGAGCGTAAAATTTTGTATTAAATGCTCTAACCTAGAAGGATCGTATTGTTTCACATTGCCAGCAATAATGGTTTCATCCTTGTCTAAGTTAAGTGATATTTTAGCAAAGTTATATTTGTTTCTAGTTGTACAACTTCGATATAAAAAAACTTTTTGTCTAAGTCGATTGTAATATAATCGAATCGCTCTACTTGTTTAAAGTATCCTACAATATCATCTTCCAATTGAAATCCTCCTCAGTATATGACCTATTGGTGACTTCGCTGTAAAATAATATGATTCCTTGTTATATGTCACATAAGTGCAAATTTAGCTATTATAGGGCAATGTCATGTATAATAGAAAGAAAAGGCTTGTGAGGGGGGAGAAGAGATGATCGTTCTTTGGATAATTACGCTTTGTATGACTGCTATTTTTGCATATATGACGTTAAAACAAAATGGCTTAAAGCGATTAGTTCCAGGAAGTATTCTTGCAGGAATTGCCCTTATCACGTATGTAATTTCTATTTTTATTGAAAGTGTATCAATGGACATGAGCACAAGTTTAATGTTCATGGGTATTACACTATTTGCAGGTAGTATTATGGTACTTATGGTTGCAGGTATTATTTTATTTATTCATATGAATTCGGAAACGTTATAGCATATAGAAAAGGCATGTCCAGAGGGGACATGCCTTTTTATCCGTTCAATTATGCTCTATCTTTAGAAGAGTTTTGTTGTTTTAATAAGTCGCGAATTTCGCCAAGAAGTTCTTCTTCTTTTGTTGGTTCTGGTAGTTCTTCTTCTTTTTCTTCTTCTTCTCTTTTAGATGTTAGTTTGTTGAATACTTTAATGAACATAAAGATAGCCGCTGCAATAATTAAGAAATCAAAAATAGTTTGGATGAAGTTACCATACATAATAGATGATTTACCGAATGTAATTTTTAAATCTGTAAAGTCAACGCCACCTAATACCATACCAAGTAATGGTGTGATAATATCTTTTACTAAAGAACTAACGATTTTACCGAATGCAGCACCGATTACAACCCCGACAGCTAAATCGATTACATTCCCTTTGAATGCGAATTTTTTAAACTCGTTCCACATGTGTTAATCCCACCCTTTCCACGATTCAATATGAAATTTATAATTCCTATCAACATATTCTATAGAAATTTGCGATAGAAATAAAGGGGAAATGGGAATGAAAGTAAATTCTGAAAAATGTATCCGTTTTACTTTTTATTTGCATCGTTTAGTAGAGATTGCAACAGCTGCTGTGTTTTTAATCCTTCTAATCCATCTACAACAGGCTTTGTATTTCCTTGTACACATGCAATAAAATGATGAACAGCATCTTCAAAACCACGTTGTTTTAACGTCGTATCCCATGATGGTGAACCGCTTTGAGAAACGGAATTTTCCTGCTCAACTTCAAATGTGTTCATATTTTTTACGCGAATGATTTTCCCTGTCGTTACAAGTTCAATTTGTTCTAAATTTGTACCAGCATGGCGATGCATCGCAGTGGAAAGTAACAGTCCACTTGGCGTTGTATATGTATGATGTCCGTAAAGAAGTTCATTCTTTTCATTCATTTGCATCATATTATGAACGACGTTAAGATCATCGTTAGCTAACCAACGAGCAGTATCTACAATATGTAAGTAATCATCTAACATAGTAAAGTCGTACGTATATGGCCCAACTTTATTTGTGCGATGCTTTTCAATTCGGACCCATGAAATATTATGAGCTTGCTCTTTTGCCGCAACATACATAGGAACGAACCTGCGATTAAATCCGACCATTAATTTTCGGTTATGCTTTTCGCTCAACTCGACTAGTTTCTCAGCTTGTTCTACTGTAGCTGCTAGCGGCTTATCAACATAAACGTCGATTCCTTTTTTCAGAAGTTCAGAAACGATTTCATAATGTGTAGCAGTTGAACTATGAACGAAGATTGCATCGCATTCTGAAGCTAACGTTTCAATAGAATGAAAGTCTTGCATGCGGTATTGCTGGCAAACTTGTTTTCTTTTCTCAGCGTTAGGTGTAAACGCCCCTACAAAATTCCAATCTGTTTCTTTTGTAAGTGTTGGAAGGTAGGCTTTTTGCGCAATACTTCCAAGTCCAATCATCCCAATTTTAGGTTTGTTCATGTATATTCCCACCTTATTAATATTGAAGTAACGGGTTAAATGTAGCATAGGGCGGGGGAGGAAGGCAAAGATTAGCTTTTTATTTACGTCCTTCTAACAAAATCTTCTCTATCTCTTCAAAGTTATGAGCACGAGCATGCTCTAGCGGGGTAACACCATCGTTGTCTGGAATATTTACATCAGCACCGTGCTCAATAAGAAGGCGAATGACTTGTTGTTGTGTTTCGTTTCCGTTACTTAGTACGATGGCTTCCATTAAAGCTGTCCATCCGAGATTATTTATATGGTTAACATCAATAGATGTCCGGGTGAGGAGCTCGTTAATAACATCTATATAGCCATGTTCAGAGGCGGGGATAAGAGCTGTTCCGCCGTAACGATTCGTAAGTGATGGATCAGCGCCGGCATCAATCGTTAATTTTAAAATATCCAAGTAACCTTCAGCACCGGCGTATAGAAAGGGATTGTTTTTCATATCGTCTTGGATATTTACGTCAGCACCTGCTTCAATAAGCGCTTTTGCGGTTTTTACATCATTTTTGTATGTAGCAATCATAAGAGGGGTACGTCCTTTACTGTCTGTTATATTTATGTCAGCCCCTTTTTTGAGTAATGAGATAACAGTAGTTGTTTCTTGTTTCTCAGTAGCTGTTAGTAGCGCTGTCTCCATGTTTTTCATCTCCTTTTTAACTTCTTGTTCTTGTGAGCAACCTTGTAAAAAAATTACGCAACAGATCATACTTAATGTTTTTTTGAACATGGAATTTCAACCTCCTCATTTCAACTGTAAAACAAGAATATTAAATTTTTATAAACTGACGCTAAAATTACTATAAAATCGCTTGAGTATTTGAACATATATTTTTATGCTTAGGAATAACAAGGTTTGATAAAGTGAGGATGTAACATATGTCTATTAAAACAAGATTTTTATTCTCTTATATCGCTGTTATTCTCGTTTCCATCACGCTCATATTAGTTGCGGGATTTTTAATTGTTTTTTCCATAACAGGAGACTTGGAATCAGTGAAAAATTTCTATAAAAGTTCCTATATTCAAAAGCCGCTTACGCCAGAAGAAGAGAATACGTATATTGAGTTGAAATTAGCGGCAAAGAAAAATCAATCACAATTATTAGATGAATCGTTCGTTTCATCACTTGAAAAAGAAGGTGTGAAAATAGTTGTAAGAAAGGGAGAAACCATTTCTTATGCTACAAAAATATTTGAAAGTATATCTTTAAAAGAAGCTCTTCCGAAATTTGAATCAGCAAATATTAATAGTCGTGGTACAACGGAACTAGGCGATACATTTTATCGATATGTAAAATTTGATTTTTATTTTCCGGGGGATGAAGAAGGGAGTATATTTGTACTAAAAAGACAAAGTTCATTTGTAGATCTTACACAAAAGTTATTTCCGATTTTGTTCGTAGCGCTTTTACTGTTAGCCATTTTACTTATAGGGCTAGTAAGCTATTTCGTCTCAAGAAGTGTGATAAAGCCAATCTTTGTATTGAAAAATGCGACTGGGAGAATTAAAGAAGGGGATTTAAATTTTCAAATTCCAGTTACATCGCACGATGAAATCGGGCAATTAAATCAAGGATTTGAGGAAATGAGGAAGAAGTTAAAAGAATCGATTGAAGTGCAAACACAGTATGAAGAAAATCGAAAAGAGCTCATTTCAAACATATCTCATGATTTAAAAACACCGATTACATCTATTATTGGATATGTAGAAGGCATAAAAGATGGAGTCGCAAATACGCCAGAAAAAATGGATAAGTATTTAACAACGATTCATACGAAGGCAAAACATATGGATACACTCATTGATGAGCTCTTTTTGTTTTCGAAGCTAGATTTGAATCGAGTTCCTTTTCAGTTTGAAACGATAGAATTAAACGTATTTATGCAGGAATTGTTGGAAGAGATGCAGATGGATTTAAGTGAGGAAGGTATAGAAGTTCGCTTACAATTACATTCATCACCACTATATGTAACGGCCGATTGCGAAAAGATAAATAGAGTGATATCCAATTTAATTCATAATAGTGTGAAATACATGGATAAAGAAGAGAAGAAAATTACTGTAACAGTATTAAGTGATAACAATACAGTCATTGTGAAAGTGATGGACAATGGGTCAGGTATAGAAGCTGATACGCTGCCGTATATATTTGAGCGGTTTTATCGTGCAGAGCAATCGCGAAACTCTAGCACAGGTGGAAGTGGACTTGGCTTAGCGATAGCGAAGCAAATTGTTGAAGAACATGGTGGGGAAATTTGGGCGGAAAGTAAGCTTGGGGAAGGTACAAGTATTTTCTTCTCATTGAAAAAAGTACAGGAATGTGGTGAGTAGAATGAAGAGAATTTTACTAGTAGAAGATGAAATAAGTATTGCAGAATTACAGCGAGATTATTTAGAAATTAGTGATTTTCAAGTCGATGTAGAACATTCAGGAGAAGTAGGTCTACAAATGGCTCTTCAGGAAGATTATGATTTAATTATTTTAGATATTATGCTTCCGAAAATGAACGGTTTTGAAATTTGTAAACAAATACGTGCTATAAAGGACATTCCAATTTTACTTGTTTCAGCAAAGAAGGAAGATATAGATAAAATTCGCGGACTCGGTTTAGGGGCGGATGATTATATAACGAAACCGTTTAGTCCAAGTGAATTAGTCGCAAGGGTAAAGGCGCATATTTCTCGTTATGAAAGATTATCAGGGAATGTGAGTAAGCAACGCGATACGTTATACATTCACGGAATTTCTATTGATCAGCGAGCAAGAAAAGTTTGTATAAACAATGAAGAAATCGCGTTTACAACGAAGGAATTTGATTTATTAACATTCTTTGTAACGCATCCAAACCAAGTATTAAATAAAGAACAGTTATTTGAACGTATTTGGGGACTAGACTCAGCTGGCGATTTAGCCACTGTCGTTGTTCACATTAGAAAGCTACGTGAAAAAATTGAAAGAGATCCCGCTCACCCGCAATATATTGAAACAGTGTGGGGAGCTGGTTATCGCTTTAACGTGTAATGTACCTGCCGAGTCATTGGCAGGTTTTTTATGTTATTCGAACGAAAAGAAAAAGGTAATTTATGTTAAAAAATAAAGAGAGATAAAACATAGGAGAGCATGAGAGGGCGTGCTACATTTTGGGAGATACATGAAAAGATAATAAATCAACCAAGGCTTTAAAGATTGGAACCAATATCATACTTATTTTATTAATTATTGGTGCAATACAAATGTTTTATGATGAAGATTCTACAAATGATCATTTCGGTGGGTTATTTATGATGGTCTTTTTTGGAATTAAAATAATTTCTAATTTTATGATGAGTATAAAAGAAGGAGATAAAAAGTCGATATTCATTGATGTAGGTTTGATGATTTTTTTGTTCTTCTTGCTGTTTTTAGTGTGAAATATTTCTTTTGAAAAAAGCTCATAGTCTTATAGAGACTGCAAGCTTTCCTTAATAATAGCGGAACGATTTATAAAATGTTTGAGTAGTAGAAGTGAACTGAGCAGCTTCTTCTAAAAAAGGATAATGGTTGCTGTTCTCAAATGGAATGAAGATAGAATTACGTATACCCTTATGCATCTCAATAGAATATTGAATCGGGCACTGTACATCATGTCTTCCGCATATAATGAGAGTCTTTGTTTGGATGGAAGATAAATGCTCTCTTAAATCAAATGAAGGATATTCATTGGCGAAAGCATTCATCCGACTAGCGAACATTGTTTTTTGGATTGGTTTACTAAAATAAGAGTTATGGTTTTCGGGTTTATACAATGATAATTTTGTCCTATTAGTAGATAGTTCTTTTCTTTTTGCATTTGTAAGGTGAGGGGTTTTTAAGTTTTCGATGAGCTTTTGCATATAATGAAACTGTGGATGTGCGGGGTGATAAATACAAAATGGTGTTTCGGTATAGTTACTTGCTGCAGCTCCGGCCAAGGCTAATGATTGTAAGGAATTTGGATATGTAATTGCATATAAAAGTCCAAGCATACCACCTGTTGAATGACCGGCGAAATGCCATATTGGAAGGTGCAATGCTTCTCGTATTGCTTCTAAGTCGTGAACTGTTTCAATCATACTTAATTCTTTTTCTGAATTGGCTTTTGCTGAGTTACCAGCGTCTCGTAAATTAATGAGGAATACACGATGCGTAGCAGTGAAAACATCCGCAAAGTAATCACCAGTTTCATTAAATTGTGAATAGTGATGTGTAATGCAAAGTGGCTCGCCATTTCCTTTTGTAAAGAGTTCAAATGTGCCACGTTTTGTGTTAATTATTTGTTGTGTCCACATAATATCACTACCTTTTCTCATAAAAGTTGGACCAGTTAATTATGAAATAAAATATATCAGCGCAACTCGAAATATATCGACTTACCGACAACAGTCGACAATAAATAAAAGGAGGCTATTCAAAAACGAGCCTCCTTTTCGTTTAGTACAAAGATTTTTTCATATTATTCCGAATAATTTCAAGGGATTTCGTTACAGTTAATGCATTCTTTTCTTCAATTTCTGGTTTACGGGGGATAGGTTTATACATGTTGTCTGGATCTTCCCATGTGAGGGGAAGTTCTGTTTCGGCTTGTCCTTTCCAAGCGTCAATCCATTCTGGAGGGAGATAACCTGAGATGTTTTGGATGTTGTTCATTTCGAGCCAAATGAGTGCCCAAGCTCTTGGGACGACGCGCCAGTGGTCATAGCCACCGCCGCCGACAGCAATCCAGCGACCTTCGCAATATTCGTTAGCGATTTCGCGAGCGAGCTTCGGTATTTCACGGTAAATATTCATCGTTGCGCAAAGGTGTGTAAGCGGGTCGTAATAATGTGCGTCAGCGCCATTTTGCGATAAAATAATATCCGGTTTAAAGTAGGCTGCAACTTCTTTTACGACAGTTCGATATGAATTTAAAAACGATTCGTCTTCTGTAAAAGCATCGAGTGGAACGTTAAAAGAATAACTATAGCCATTACCTTGTCCGCGTTCATTTACAGCGCCAGTTCCAGGGAATAAATAGCGCCCCGTTTCATGTAGTGAAATGGTGCATACGTTAGGATCGTCGTAAAAAGACCACTGTACACCATCACCGTGATGAGCATCTGTATCAATATATAAAACACGTAAACCGTATTTTTTCTGTATATATTTCATTGCGATGGAACTATCGTTATAAATGCAAAATCCAGACGCCTTGCCACGGAAGCCGTGATGTAAGCCGCCGCCTAAATTAAGTGCGTGTTTTACTTTCCCGGAAAGAACAGCATCGACAGCAGTTAACGTACCACCAACGAGTAATGCGCTTGCTTCGTGCATATTTGGAAACATCGGTGTATCTTCTGTTCCGAGTCCATATGTCATCGCAATTGATTTTTCTAACTTACCTTCTCCAGCACGTTTTACCGCATTTATGTATTCCTCTGTATGAACGTAGGCAATCTCTTCATCTGTAGCCATCCGTGGTGAGATGATTTGGGAGGGAGAGATAAAACCGCCCTTTTGTAATAAATCATACGTGAGTGTGACGCGCAATTGGTTAAAAGGATGATCAGGGCTAAACGAATAGCCCCGAAAGTCATCCGAATAAATAAAAGCGCTACTCATGCTTGCATCCCCATAATGTTCGGCCACAATACGCGGTAGCCTTCTGCTTCAAGTGCATCAATCACTTTTAGCGGATTCATCGTTTGAATGCGGAAAACGAGTACTTTATCATTCTCATCTTTTGCTGGATAGACGAGAACGCTCACGATATTTATTTGTAACTCACTAAAAATGGCAACGACTTTTCCGAGAATGCCAGGTTCATTTTTTACTTGAATTTCAATTTGTGAACTCGGTTGATGTGCTCCTGTTAATTTCACTAACGTGTGCAGTACAGTAGATTCAGAGATGATTCCTACTAACTTTCCTGCTTTTGTAACAGGGAGACAGCCAATTTTATTTTCAAAAAATAAAGTAGCAATTTCCTCAACGAAATCGAGAGGATGGCAAGTCATAACAGGATGTTTCATAATCAGTTCAAGTGGTTGCTTCAGCATATCGAGTGAAACTTGTTCATCTAAAATAGACGGACTTGCATCTCTTACATCCCGATCAGAAATAATGCCTACGACATGATTATTTTGATCGACAATTGGAATGTGCCGAATGCCTTTCGTGCGTATCGTTCGGATTGCTGTTTCAATTGTATCGTTTGGATGTAGTGTCACCACATCTTGATTCATAATTTCTTCTACAATCATTCCAGTTGCCCCCTTTATTAATACATAAAACGATTGTGAAAACGTAGACGATCAAATGCTTGAATAGAATCCGTATCAACGCGTTTACCGATGCGGACCATTAAACAGTTAGCAGGATGCGAACAAATTTCAGGATCATCTGTAGCCATCCATTGTAAACCGCCAGCATTCATCATTTTTTCCATTACTTTTCGGTACTCCCAAACATTTAAGCCTGTTTGTTTTAAATCCCAGTGCCAATAATATTCAGTCGTCAATATAATGTAATCTTCCATATGGTCGTCCATCATTGAAACTTCTAATAAGTTCTTTCCGACAGCGCAACCGCGGAAGGCAGGGACAACTTCAATCGCCCCGAGTTCAATTAAGTTTTCTATTTTTCCTTCTGACCATCGTTCGAGTGGATCAGGATACAGGTATGTAACATATCCAACAATCGTTTGGTCATGTCTAGCAATAATGAGACGAGCTTCTGGTAATTTAGAAATTTCGACAATTGCTTTATATTGCTGCTCGGCAGGACGAAACGCAATTAAATCTGGATGAAATTTATACATTTCTAAGCTATGTGTAGAGACAGGACCTTCAATAATTAAAGTGCCTTTCGCTGTTTTTAAGTTTCTAGCATTATATATTTTCTTATGAATCAATGTATTGCTCACCACCTTGAGGGTTTGTGAATCTATTCATATCGTACTTTATAATATATGCGATGTGAATCGAAATTTGTCATTAAAAATTTGTCTAAAAATCAACAAATATACTGAAAATTTTAAATAATGTTATTATAATAGATAATAGAATACATAGGAGGGGGATGTAAAGTATGAAAGTAGAAACGCTTCCTGTCATTAAAGGAGAAAATAATTTGCCGAATTATGATGAGGCATACGCGAATTTTAACTGGGAAGAGGTTAATAAAAACTTTACTTGGAATGAGACAGGCCGAGTAAATATGGCGTATGAAGCAATTGACAAGCATGCGAAATCCGATCGTAAAAATAAAGTAGCCCTTTATTATCAAGATGGAGCGCGAAAAGAGAAGTATACATTTAAGGAAATGAAGGATTTTTCTAATAAAGCAGGAAACGTCCTGAAAAATTATGGCGATGTAGAAAAAGGCGATCGCGTTTTTATTTTTATGCCGCGTTCTCCAGAATTATATTTCGCACTTCTTGGTGCAGTGAAATTAGGGGCAATCGTTGGTCCACTATTTGAAGCGTTTATGGAAGGCGCAGTTCGCGATCGTTTAGAAGATAGCGAAGCAAAGGTGTTAATTACAACGCCTGAATTGTTAGAGCGCGTACCATTAAATGATTTACCTGCTTTAAAAACAGTCTTCCTTGTTGGAGATAATGTAGAAGAAGGCGGTAAAACGGTAGCGTTCAATCCTTTATTTGAACAAGCTTCAAAAGAATTACATATTGAATGGTTAGGCCGTGAAGACGGTTTAATTTTACATTACACGTCTGGTTCTACTGGTAAGCCAAAAGGTGTGCTTCATGCGCAAAATGCAATGGTGCAGCATCATCAAACGGCGAAATGGGTATTAGATTTAAAAGAAGACGATGTATATTGGTGTACAGCTGACCCAGGCTGGGTAACTGGAACAGCTTACGGTATTTTCGCACCGTGGTTAGTTGGGGCGTCAAATGTTGTTTTAGGTGGCCGCTTTAGTCCAGAAGCGTGGTATGAAGCACTGCAAGATTACGGTGTAACAGTTTGGTACAGTGCGCCAACAGCGTTCCGTATGTTAATGGGAGCTGGACAAGACGCAATTAAAAAATATGATTTATCACAAGTTCGTCACGTATTAAGCGTTGGTGAACCGTTAAATCCAGAAGTAATTCGCTGGGGTATGAACGCATTTGGACTTCGTATTCATGATACGTGGTGGATGACAGAAACAGGTGGACAAGTTATTTGTAACTACCCTTGTATGGAAATCCGTCCAGGTTCAATGGGTAAACCGATTCCAGGTGTGAAAGCAGCGATTGTTGATAATGAAGGAAATGAAGTTCCTCCATACACAATGGGTAACTTAGCAATTGGTAAAGGTTGGCCAGCGATGATGCGTGGAATCTGGAATAACCAGCAAAAGTATGAATCTTACTTTATGCCGGGAGATTGGTACGTATCAGGTGACTCTGCTTATATGGATGAAGATGGATACTTCTGGTTCCAAGGGCGTATTGATGATGTAATTATGACGTCAGGTGAGCGAGTTGGTCCGTTTGAAGTAGAAAGTAAATTAATCGAGCATGCTGCTGTTGCAGAGGCTGGTGTAATTGGTATTCCTGATCCAGTGCGCGGAGAAATCATTAAAGCATTTATCGCGCTTCGGGCGGGATATGAACCATCTGATGAATTAAAAGAAGAGATTCGTCAATTTGTAAAGAAAGGCCTAGCAGCTCATGCAGCGCCAAGACAAATTGAATTTAGAGATAAATTACCGAAAACGAGAAGTGGTAAAATTATGCGCCGCGTACTAAAAGCGTGGGAATTAAACTTACCAACAGGTGACTTATCAACGATGGAAGATTAAGAGAGGAAGGTCTGAACGAAATAACGTTCAGGCCTTTCTTTTTTTATGGTATCATAAACTTATACATACGAGTTAAAGGGGAGAAGAAAATGAAAACAGAAAAAGAAAAGATGATACTTGGGGAAATGTACATACCAGCTGATCCTGTTTTGATTCAAGAGAGGGAGCATGCTCGTATACTAACGAGAAAATTAAATGAAACACCAGAAGTACAATTAAAAGAGCGTAGCGAAATCGTAAAAGAATTATTCGGAACGACTGGAGATAACATTCATCTTGAATCTTCTTTCAGATGTGATTATGGCTATAACATTCACGTTGGTGAAAATTTTTACGCGAACTTTGACTGTACAATTTTAGACGTATGCCCGGTGACAATTGGAGTGAACTGTATGTTAGCTCCAGGTGTTCACATTTATACTGCAACACACCCGCTTGACCCAGTAGAGCGCATAAGCGGATCAGAATACGGAAAACCAGTTACAATTGGTGATAACGTATGGATTGGCGGAAGAGCGATTATTAATCCTGGTGTAACAATTGGAGATAATGCGGTGATCGCATCTGGCGCTGTTGTAACGAAAGATGTGCCAGATAATGTAGTAGTTGGCGGGAATCCTGCGAAGATTATTAAAAAAATAAAATAATATTTGAACGAAGTGCCTTCCTCGTCTGTATACATTTATGAAAGAATAGATGAGGGAGGCTTTTTTATGTCTAATAAATTACTCTTTGCGACGTTGTAAAGGATTGGCAAGGAGAGAACACCTACCTCTATTTGACATGCCTATATAAATGATGGTATAAAGAAAAGTATATGAATAATTGAGCGTGGAAAGGGAGAAGTAGTGATCATTTCCCTGTTTTAGAGAGCTGATGGCCGGTGAAAATCAGCACATAGATGATCGCGAATTACGCCCCTAGAGCATCTTTTTTCGATTGAATTGTATTCAAAAGGGAAAAGACGGTGCTAAGCCGTTATGTAAATAAGGTGGTAGGCTTTTTTTTGCCTGCAACTAGGGTGGTAACGCGATAATCAAAATCGTCCCTTATTTAAAGGGGCGATTTTTTTATGTTTTCAACCTTCACGCCAGTAATGAACTTAAAGGAGAGTATGTAGGATATGGGTATTTTACAAGATCTTGAATTTCGCGGTCTAATTAATCAGCAAACAGATGCTGAGGGACTTGAGCAATTATTAGAAAAAGAAAGCGTTAAATTATACTGCGGTTTCGATCCGACAGCGGATAGCTTACACATCGGTCATATGTTACCAGTATTAATGTTACGTCGTTTCCAATTAGCTGGTCACCAACCAATCGCACTTGTTGGCGGTGGTACTGGTATGATCGGTGACCCAAGTGGTAAAAAAGCAGAACGTACATTAAATACGAAAGATACAGTTGCTTACTACACAGAAAGCATTAAAAACCAACTTTCAAACTTCTTAGAGTTCGAAAACGTGGACAACCCAGCAACAATGGCTAACAACTATGACTGGCTTGGTAACTTAGATGTCATTTCATTCTTACGCGATATCGGTAAAAACTTCGGTTTAAACTATATGTTAGCAAAAGATACAGTAGCATCTCGTTTAGATACTGGTATTTCATTCACTGAGTTTAGTTATATGATTTTACAATCATACGACTTCTTAAACTTATACCAAAACCATAATTGCCGCTTGCAAATCGGTGGTAGTGACCAATGGGGTAACATTACAGCTGGTCTTGAATTAATCCGTAAATCAGAAGAAGATGCGAAAGCATTCGGTTTAACAATTCCACTAGTTACGAAATCAGACGGTACGAAGTTTGGGAAAACAGAAGGCGGCGCAATTTGGTTAGACCCAGAGAAAACAACTCCTTACGAGTTCTACCAATTCTGGATTAACACAGATGACCGCGACGTTGTTAAATACTTAAAATACTTCACATTCTTATCTCATGAAGAAATTCTTGAGCTTGAAAAGCAAGTAGCTGAAGCGCCAGAAAAACGTGCAGCACAAAAAGCATTAGGTTCTGAAATGACAAAACTTGTTCACGGTGAAGAAGCGTTAGAGCAAGCGATTAAAATTTCAGCTGCATTATTCAGCGGTTCTGTAGCAGAACTGACTGCAAGCGAAATCGAGCAAGGATTCAAGGACGTACCATCTGTAGAACGTACTGCCGAAGATACAGTATTAATCGACTTACTAGTAGAAAGCAAAATCTCTCCATCAAAACGTCAAGCACGTGAAGATGTAACGAACGGCGCAATCTACGTAAACGGTGAGCGTACACAAGCATTAGACTACGTTGTAACAGAAAACGACCGCATCGAAGGTAAATTCACAATCATTCGCCGCGGTAAAAAGAAATATTTCTTAATCCGTTACTAATCAGAAACGAATATAAAACAAATAGTACCCCGAATTGTAGGCTGAAAAGTCTATGATTCGGGTTTTTTATGTATGGATTTAAATCGCCGGATCTTTTCTTTTAAATAGAATATAAAGAATTAATACGAGCATATAAAGTAAGCTAATGAGCATAACAACAAATGCTGTTGGATAAAATTTTGCCGCATATATAAAGAAATCGATTTGATAAATATCTTCGTAATTTGAAACGGTGCCTTTAAAGTAATGCGTAAACTTAGCGCTATATTTCCATTCATCAGGATCATCTATTAAATTACTCCCCTGATACCAACTCATAAGTGCGGAAGTGATAAAGAACATAAATGAACTACCTAACTGAACCATTTGGTTTATTGTCAAAATGAATCAACCTCCTATTTAATGGTTATTATAGCGTGCATTCATATTCCTGTAACCTTTTTGTTGTAATCTCCTTTTCGAGTTCATACGGAAATCACATGTAAGCGGTATGATAAACGTATAACAACTAGAAAGGAGTGGTAAAACAAAATGTCACTAGAAGCGCTTATTATTTTTTCTTTGCTAAACGCGGGTCAGCTTGCAGAGAATTCGAAGGTGGATGTACATAAAGAGCAGAAAGATGCTTATGTATATGTTCAGAAAGAGGAAAATAAATAATTTTATTTTATATATAAACGAAAAAAGCCAATCCACAGGATTGGCTTTTTGTCATTAACGAGAGTAGAACTCTACGATTAATGCTTCGTTGATTTCAGCTGCTAACTCAGAACGCTCAGCGTGACGAGTGTAAGTAGCTTCTAATTTATCAGCATCGAAAGTTAAGTATTCTGGTACGAAGTTGTTAACTTCGATCGCTTCTTTAACAACAACAAGGCTGTTAGATTTTTCGCGAACGCTGATTGTTTGACCAGGTTTTACACGGTAAGATGGGATATCTACGCGAGATCCATCAACTGTGATGTGACCGTGGTTTACTAATTGGCGAGCTGCACGACGAGTGCGAGCTAAGCCCATACGGTAAACTAAGTTGTCAAGACGAGCTTCAAGAAGGATCATGAAGTTTTCGCCGTGCTTACCAGGCATTTTACCTGCTTGGTCAAATGTGCGACGGAATTGACGCTCAGTCATGCCGTACATGTGACGAAGTTTTTGTTTCTCTTGTAATTGTAAACCGTATTCTGAAAGTTTCTTACGTTGGTTAGGACCGTGAGGACCTGGTGCGTAAGGGCGTTTTTCTAATTCTTTTCCTGTGCCGCTTAGAGAGATTCCAAGACGACGAGACAGTTTCCAAGCTGGACCTGTATAACGAGCCATAGTTGACTCCTCCTTTAAAAATGTTTTTATTTACGTAAAATAAAAACAGACGTAATCGATATTTACGGGCATTTTGTTTTCATGTACCTTCGCTCCAGCAGCAGGGAGTTACGAGATACACCTCCGTAGAGGAACAAAATACAAACGATAAACTCACATTACAAGGCTGCCTTTTTATTTTACACAAACGCTATTATATCTTTTACCCAGAGTTTCGTCAAGCGAGTACGTTTTTGTTTTATGCATATAAATTTTGGAAATTAACAAGAAGGAATTTAAAACGATATAAAAGAAGTGATAGAAACACAAATAAAACGCTTACATAAAATGTAGTAAAAAATGTTCATTAATTTTTTTGATGAATATGCGGTAATAAAAACATAAAAGGGGATGTTTTTATGAAAAAGAAGCATATGGAGACAGCGTTAATTCATCACGGTTATACATCAGAGGAACATAAAGGAAGTTTAACACCACCTTTATTTCAAACGTCTACATTTACATTTGAGACTGCGCAGCAAGGGGAGGCGAGTTTTGCGGGAGTGGATTCGTCTTATATTTACTCAAGACTTGGAAATCCAACCGTAAAATTATTTGAAGAACGTATGGCGGTGTTAGAAGGAGGAGAAGAAGCTCTTGCTTTCGGATCCGGTATGGCAGCTATTTCAGCAACGTTAATTGGTTTTCTAAAAGCTGGAGATCATATTATTTGTTCAAATGGATTATATGGGTGCACGTACGGTTTTTTAGAAGTATTAGAAGAGAAGTTTATGATTACGCATTCGTTTTGTGATATGGAGACAGAGGATGATGTCGAAAATAAAATCCGTCCAAATACAAAGGTTATTTTCGTTGAAACACCGATTAATCCAACGATGAAATTAATCGATTTAAAACAAGTGATTCGGGTTGCGAAGCGAAATGGCTTACTTGTCGTTGTGGATAATACGTTTTGTTCACCTTATTTACAAAGACCGCTTGAGCTTGGTTGTGACGTAGTTGTGCATAGTGCAACAAAATATATTGGCGGTCATGGCGATGTTGTGGCGGGTGTAACGATTTGTAAAACGAAAGCGTTGGCTGAAAAAATTCGCCCGATGCGCAAAGATATCGGTGGTATTATGGCGCCGTTTGATGCGTGGTTATTGTTACGCGGATTAAAGACATTAGCGGTAAGAATGGACCGCCATTGTGATAATGCCGAAAAAATTGTATCGTTCCTGAAAAATCATGATGCGGTAGAAGGTGTTTGGTATCCAGAAGGGGAGTTAGCATCTCGCCAAATGAAACGAGGCGGCGGTGTGATTTCTTTTTCAGTAAAAGGCGGAAAAGAAGAGACGCAAGCGTTTATCAATGATCTTCATTTTATTACAATTGCTGTAAGTTTAGGGGATACAGAAACATTAATTCAGCATCCGGCAACGATGACGCACGCTGCGATTCCAGCTGAGCTAAGACAAGAAATGGGCATTTATGATAATTTAATACGTTTATCTGTCGGTTTAGAATCATGGGAAGATATCGTGTCTGATTTAGAACAGGCACTAAAGAAAATATCTGCAGTTAGTAATCAATAAAAAAAGAGTGAGCTATCGGTTTCGTACGTGATGTACGCAATCGATAACTCGCTCTTTTCTTTTTTAAATATGTTTTAGGAGTGTTTCCACAAATTTTTCTAAATAGCGCTGATCTACTTCATCAAAACGATTTTTTTCAGGGCTATCAATATCAAGTACACCAATGACAGTTCCTTCTTTCACGATTGGTACAACGATTTCTGAATTCGAAGCACTGTCGCAAGCAATATGTCCTGGGAATTGGTGAACGTCTGCTACAAGCTGCGTTGTTTTCGTTTCAGCTGCAACGCCGCAAACGCCTCGTCCAAATGGAATGCGCACGCAAGCAGGCATTCCTTGGAATGGTCCAAGAACAAGCTGATTTCCTTCTGTTACGTAAAAGCCAACCCAATTCACACGATCTAAAAATTGGTTTAATAATGCGGACGCATTTGATAAGTTTGCGACTACGTTTGGTTCGCCAGTTAATAATGCATCCAGTTGTTTAATTACTGTCTCATATTGCTCTTCACGAGAACCTGCATAACTTTCTTTTGTAAACATGGAAACAACTCCCTTTTTATCGAGATGTGTAAAATATTAGCAAAATACGATGTATTTCACATGACTTTGTCGATAGAAAATTAAAGGAATTTGTCTTAAAAGTCAAGAAATTTAAACTATAGCTGTTCAGTGAGAGGAAGTGAGCGCATGAAACAGACGAAACAAAAAGTAATTGATGCGGCAATATCATTGTTTAACACGAAAGGTTATGATGGAACGTCGGTGCGAGAAATTGCAAAGCGAGCGGATGTGAATGTAGCGAATATTTCATATTATTTTGCTGGAAAGCAAGGTTTATTAGAACAGCTTATTACTGACTTTTTAGAAGGGTATATTCATGTGATTGAAATGTCGTTCGAACAGAGAGAATATTTGTCGGCTAAAGATGTGATGGTGCAACTGGTGCGTGGGATTTTACGATATCAATTTGAAAATAGGGAACTGACACGTTTCTTCTACCGAGAGCTTTCACTGGATACGACATTAATTCGTGAAGTGATGACCATTTATTTTTCTAAAGAAAGATATTATATAGAGCAAATCATAAAGCAAGGACAAATGAAGCAAGAATTCAAAAAGGTATCTTTTACAATGTTTATGACGCAATTAAAAGGCATGATGAATATGCCGTTTTTATATCCGCAATATATATCAGAAGTGTTGCATTCTTTTCCGTCTGAGACATTTTTCATAGAAATGTACACGAAGGAAATTGAACAATGGATGGAACAAACATTATGTATAACGAATATGTATCAGGAATGGCCAAGGGCTGTTCATATGTGAAAAATCCCCACCTAACGAACTGAGGTGGGGATTTCTGTGCTTTCTTTTCTTTGCCATATATTGTTGCATAATAGCGCGATAATTGTTAAAGCGGATCCGGAAATTTCAATTTTTTCGACTGTATAACCTCGAAAGATGGAACCGATAAGTGCAAGTACAGGAACTAAATTCATAAATAATATGCCATTAATAGATGAAATATAGCGATTTCCTGTGTTCCAGCAAAATACAGCGATAACACCTGCAATAATCGACATATACAAGAGTTCAAAACGAACGTTCATAATGGTACGTAGTGACGGTACAGTAATGAAGTTTGTGTAAGTGAAGAAAGTGACGATAACGATGAGTGAAATTGAGCCGAATAAACAAGTTAACGTCGTATATCGAAGTGGTGACCAAGATTGAAAACGAGCACCGCCGTTCGTGTAAATGACCCAGCAAGTAACGCCGCACAGCATAAGTATATTTGTTGAGAGGTGACTGGCAGCTCCAAATAATAAGTGAATATTTCCTTTTGAAATGACAAGTATAACCCCGAGTAATGCAACGAACATACAAAGGAATGTGTAGTTTTGTGGGCGTTTATTTTTTGTTATCCACTGCAATAATAAAGCGATGAGTGGCATAAGAGACTGAATCATCGCGGCATGGATGGCTCCAGAAGGTCCGGCAAGTTGTTGACCGTAAAAAACGAGAAAACCGTATCCAGCGAAGCCGACCGTTCCGTAAAAGAATAACGAAAGTGTTCTTTTTTCTAATCGGAGTGAAGTTTTTCCTTCAGTAATGAATAGCAAAATAAGAAAAATTATAGCTGCTGATCCGTACCGGATAGTTGTGAAGAAGAACGGATCGATAAACTGTAGGGCATTTGCCATGACAGGAAACATAAATCCCCAAGCAGTTACGGCAAGTAGGCATAAGAGGGATCCGAGTAGCATTTGTTTTTTGTTCAAGAGTTTCATTCCCCTTTATATTTCGTTATAGTAAGTTGATGAAATAAGTATAAAGAGTAATTGTTTATAGTAGGAAATATCGATTTTTTATGACAGTTATAACTTTTTGTTAGAGGTGTGTACGATGGATTTGGAGGCAGTACGATCGTTTATTGAAGTAAAGAATACGCGAAGTTTATCGAAGGCGAGTAAGCTTTTACATATTTCTCAACCGGCGCTTAGTAAGCAAATTCAAAGATTAGAAGCGGATTTAGAGGTTACTTTACTTAAGCGTTCCGCGCAAGGAGTGGAGTTAACAGAGGCTGGAGAGTTATTTATAACAAGAATGTTACCGATTTTGAAACACATATATGAAGTGAAAGCCGAAATGAAGACTTTTCAAGAGAAGCGGAAAATTTCTATAGGCATATTGCCAAGTTTAGCAGCTCATTACATATCAAAATGTAAAGATGTATTAGGTGAAGGATTCGAAGTAGAATGGAAAATTGAGCATACGAAAGTACTAATGGGACTCTTTAAAGAACGGAAGATTGAAGCGATGTTCGTCGATTCAATAGTAGAAGGCGCTACGTGTATAAAAGAAATGCGAGAAGAAACAATTGTTTGTGTCGTTTCAAATGATCATCTTTATAACGAGAAAACAGTGATTCGAATGGAAGATTTGCAAAATGAAAAGTTAATCGTATATCCAGAAATCTGTGATGTAAGGAAAATAATTACGAATATGTTTCGGGGGATAGGTGCGAAACCAATCATTGCATTTGAAACTTCTTACGCAGAACCGATGCTTGCGATGGTCGGAGCTGGACTTGGTATTACGTTACTTCCAGAAATGGCAGTAGAGCAAGCGGTAAAGCAAGGGAATGTGCATGCGATTTCTATTGAACCACCACTTGTGCGTAAAATTTATTTCGTATCTCATATGAAAGAGAACCTGTTATTACACTCATTTGATGATGGGAGATAATCCAAACAGAAGATTGAGAAAGATTACAATTGCATTGAAAGAAACATGAAATTTTAAAAAAAACTAGGTCAAAAACAAGCCATTACATGGTATGATTAGTACATTGTTAGTTGTTAAATATAGGGGAATTCCCTTTTTATACATAATGCCTTCCATTTCATAAACGGAACGGACAAAAAAAGAGATATAACTAGGAGGCTTTTTTGCATGGATTCTATCCTGACGATCGTTATCATTGTAGTAAGCTCTATTCTAGTGCTGCTCATGATAGAGCTTGTGATAAGAAATCGTTCATATAAAGATATTGAAGCACTGGAGCAGTGGAAACAAGAGATAAAAGATAAACCTGTGGCAGATGAACTAAAGCGGGTGAAAGACTTAAATATGACGGGTCAAACAGAAGAACTGTTTGGTAAATGGCGTGAAGAATGGGATGAGATTGTATCAACAACCCTTCCGAAAGCCGACAAAGATTTAGCGCAAGCGCGAAAATTCGCCTCGCAATTCTCCTTCCGAAAAGCAAAGCATGCGATGAATGAATCCATAAGTGGTTTAGATGACGCTGATAATCGTATTACAGACATTTTAAATGAATTACAGCAATTGTTAGAAAGCCATGAAAAAAATAGCTCGGAAATTGAAGGGTTACGTGATACATATCGTAGTATGAAGAAGAGTGTTCTTGCTCATAGACATATGTATGGAGCAGCAGAGCAGAAAATTGAAGAGATGCTAGACGCTGAATCTAATAAATTTAAAAGCTTTGAAGAGGCAACAGATAATGGTGACTATTTAAAAGCGAGAGAAATTGTTATTAGTTTAGAAGAAGGTTTGGCAAGCTTAGAAATCATTATTCACCAAATTCCAGATTTATTGGTAGAGTGTCAAGCGACGTTACCAGTTCAGCTGGAAGATTTATTACACGGACATAATGATATGGTAAGACAAGGTTATGTATTAGAGTACTTGGAAGTCCCTAAAGAAGTTCGTGATATGACGACACAACTACACACATGTTTAATGGATATACAGGAGCTTCATATAACGGAAGCTGCTGAAAAAGTAGAAAACTTAAAAACACGTTTAGATGGCTTCTATGATCAACTGGAACAAGAAGTACATGCGAGACATTATGTGGAGCAAAAAACACTTTCTGTTTATGAAGACTTAGAAGAAATTCGTACTGAAACGATTGAAACAAAAGCAGAAACACAACTTGTGAAACAAAGTTATCAGCTACAAGATAAGGATATTGAGTCTCAAAAAGTAATTGAAAAGCAAATGCATATTTTAACGAAACGTTTTGAAATGCTGCAATTACGCGTTGCGGAACAAGATATTGCCTTCTCTATTATTCGTGAGGAACTAGAAGAGGTTTATGAGCAATGTGAAACGTTAAAAGTACTGCATGCGGAATATAAAGAAATGCTGCAAACGATGCGTAAAGAGGAATTTGAAGCGCGTGAGAAGTTGCAAGAAATGCGAAATATCATTTTTGAAACGAAACGTTTTATGCAAAAGTCGAATTTGCCAGGTCTTCCAGAAAGCATTATGGAAGATTTAAAAAGAGGACAAATGGCAATGCAAGCTGTATATGAACAGTTAGAAGTGAAACCGTTAAATATGAACGCTGTAAATAGCAGTTTAGAAGAAGCGTACACAACTGTTAATGGGGTAGCTGAAATGACAGAAGAGTTAATTGGACAAGCGTATTTAGTTGAAAAATTAATTCAATACGGTAATCGTTACCGCAGTCATGATGAGAACCTTGCAGAGAGCTTAAATTATGCGGAGAAATTATTCCGTGAATATCAATACGATGCAGCTTTAGAACAAGCGGCTTCTGTACTAGAGCAACTTGAACCTGGCGTTGTTCAAAAAATAGCTGAATATGTAGACAATGAACAAACCCTTTCATAGGGGTTTGTTTTTTTGTGTAATTTTGGGGACGATGTTGCTATAATGAATAGCGGAATACAGTAAGGTTATTCGTTTTAAAATATAGTGAAACTGTAATCGGTAGGGCCATCCTCACTAATTATCGGCCTTCACAATCGGGATAAAATGGAACCTTTGAGTAGTCTTAGCGTAATTACACGTATTTGTGATATGATTATATGATGTGATAGCGCTGAAAGGGGAAGAATGATGATCTATTTTGATAATAGTGCGACGACGAAGCCATATCCAGAAGCCCTTCAATCGTACGTAACGGTTGCTGGAAAATATTTTGGAAACCCTTCTTCTATTCATTCGCTTGGGGGAGAGGCAGAGCGTCTATTAACACAATCAAGAACGATTGCAGCGCAGCTTCTGCACGTTAAACCTTCTGAAATTATTTTCACATCAGGTGGAACGGAAGGGAATAACCTTGCGATTAAAGGAATAGCGATGAGGAATCGTTCGCGCGGTAAACATATCATTACAACAAATATTGAACACGCGTCTGTGTTTGAAGCATATAAACAATTAGAAGATCTCGGTTTTGATGTAACATATTTACCGGTTAATGAGCATGGTGTTGTATCGGTAGAGGATGTAAAACGAGCACTTCGTGAAGATACGATTCTTGTGTCAATTATTCACGTGAACAACGAGACTGGAGCAATTCAGCCTGTTGCTGAAATTGGAACGTTATTATCGAACTATCCGAAAATAAGATTCCATGTGGATCATGTACAAGGGATAGGAAAAGTACCGCTTGATTTATATGCTTCTCATATTGACCTTTGCTCAATATCTGGACATAAATTTCACAGTGTAAAAGGAACGGGTCTTCTTTATGTGCGTGATGGCGTAAGGTTAGATCCAATTTTATCAGGTGGTCAACAAGAGCTTAAGTATCGCTCTGGTACAGAAAATTTACCTGGCATTGTAGCGATGGTGAAAGCACTTCGCATGACAATGGAACAAGTGAAAGAAAAGATAGCTCATTTGCACAATTTACAAACAGAGCTTGTCCGTTTCTTTAAAGAGATGGAAGATGTCACGATTAATACGTCGCTTGCCTATGCAGCACCGCATATTTTAAATGTATCATTCGTTGGTTTAAAACCAGAAGTAGTCGTTCATGCTTTAGAAGAGTACGGTGTATATGTATCGACGAAGTCTGCTTGTTCTTCAAAAGCAAATGAAGTGAGCAGAGTGTTAGTGTCAATGGGAGTACCGCATGCCGCTGCTGCGAGTGCTATTCGCATTAGTTTGGCACCAGAAAACACGATGGAAGAAGTAAAACAATTTGAAGGTATTGTGAAAGAGACGATGCCAAAATTATATGAAGTGATGAGGTAAAGAAATATGATGACATATGAATATATTTTAGTTCGTTATGGAGAGATGACGACTAAAGGTAAGAACCGTTCTAAATTTGTAAGCACATTAAAAGATAACGTAAAGTTCAAACTGAAAAAGTTCCCAAATATTAAAATCGATGCAACACATGATCGTATGTACATCCAATTAAATGGCGAAGACCATGAAGCAATTTCTGAAAGATTGAAAGATGTATTTGGTATTCATAAGTTTAACTTAGCGATGAAAGTACCATCAGAATTAGAAGATATTAAAAAAGGTGCATTAGCAGCTTTCTTACAAGTAAAAGGCGATGTGAAAACATTTAAAATTACAGTGCACCGTTCTGATAAACGCTTCCCGATGAAGACGATGGAGCTACTTCCAGAAATCGGTGGGCACATTTTAGAAAACACAGAGGATATCACAGTAGATGTTCATAATCCAGATGTGAATGTACGTATAGAAATTCGCAGTGGTTACACATATATTATGTGCGGTGAGCATATGGGAGCTGGCGGTTTACCAGTTGGTGTTGGCGGAAAAGTAATGGTACTTCTTTCTGGTGGTATCGATAGCCCGGTAGCAACGTACTTAACGATGAAACGCGGCGTGTCTGTGGAAGCAGTTCACTTCCATAGCCCACCTTTCACAAGTGAGCGTGCAAAACAAAAAGTAATCGATTTAGCACAAGAGTTAACGAAGTACTGTAAACGTGTAACGCTTCACCTTGTTCCATTTACAGACGTGCAAAAAACGATTAATAAAGAAATTCCATCTAGCTATTCAATGACAGTTATGCGCCGTATGATGATGCGTATTACAGAGCGTATCGCAGAAGAGCGTAATGCGCTTGCAATCACGACGGGTGAAAGTCTTGGACAAGTAGCAAGCCAAACATTAGATAGTATGCATACGATTAACGAAGTAACAAACTATCCAGTTATTCGTCCACTTATTACGATGGATAAATTAGAAATTATTAAAATTGCTGAAGAAATCGGCACATATGATATTTCAATTCGTCCGTACGAAGATTGCTGTACAGTATTCACACCAGCAAGCCCAGCGACGAAACCGAAGCGTGAAAAAGCGAATCGTTTTGAAGCGAAATACGATTTCACACCATTAATCGATGAAGCTGTAGCGAATAAGGAAACAATGGTATTACAAACAGTAGAAGTAGTGGCGGAAGAAGAAAAATTCGAAGAACTTTTCTAAACCCATAAATTACCATATATAAAACGTGTATGAAGTCATGTTATTTATCACACTCTATACTCACAAGGAGGTGATATAACATGTCACGTAGCACAAATAAATTAGCGGTTCCTGGTGCTGAATCAGCATTAGACCAAATGAAATACGAAATCGCTCAAGAGTTTGGTGTTCAACTTGGAGCAGATGCAACAGCTCGCGCTAACGGTTCTGTTGGTGGTGAAATCACTAAACGTCTAGTTTCACTAGCTGAGCAACAATTAGGCGGTTACCAAAAATAATCCCATATAAGATGGCTTAGAAAGAGCGGGTTCTCCCGCTCTTTCTTTTTGTTGTTTACATCGTTATACATTCATTTCGACATAGACATAAAAAATTTGTCAAAAGAAGAGGGTTCAAAATAGACAGAAAATTCTTTATTATATAAGGGAGGCATAAAGAAAAAGGAGGATGTTTATGAAGAGAGAGGAATTGTTGGCGCCGCCGTCTTATAATTTAGTTTCTGAAATAGAGAAATATACAGGTGATAAAGAGAAGCTTGCTTTAATTTGGCAAGATGATAAAGGGAATAGACGAGAAGTTACATATGCTGAGTTAATGCAAGGTGCGAATAAAATTGGAAACGCTTTTATAAAGAGTGGCCTACAAAAAGGGGACAAGCTTCTTATTATGATGCCGCGTTTAATTGAAGCGTACATGACGTATATCGCTGCAATTAAAGCAGGATTTGTCGTAATTCCGAGTTCGGAAATGTTACGTAAAAAAGATATTGAATATCGAATCGGGCACGGGGAAGTAAAAGCGATCGTAAGTTATGAGCCGTACATTGGACAGTTTGATGATATAGAAGCGATGGGGTCTCTTCAAAAATTCGTTCTGAGCGAGCAGTCAGTAGATGGATGGATTAATTTAAAAACAGCGTTAGAAACAGAAAGTGACCTGTTAGAAATGGCGAAGACAGATAAAGAAGATATGGTCTTTTTATCTTACACGTCAGGGACGACAGGAAATCCAAAAGGTGTTGTTCATACGCATGCTTGGGCATACGCTCATTTACGTACGAGCGCTCCAAACTGGCTCGGAATTGAAGAGAATGATGTTGTATGGGCAACGGCTAGTCCGGGCTGGCAAAAGTGGATTTGGAGCCCGTTTTTAGCAACTCTCGGCTCAGGTGCAACAGGATTTGTATACAACGGTAAATTTGAACCGAAAACATATTTAAATTTATTAGACAATAATAAGGTGAATGTGCTTTGTTGTACGCCAACTGAGTATAGATTAATGGCAAAGGTAGAAGACTTAAGTGAGTACAATTTAGAGGCGTTACATAGCGCTGTATCCGCAGGTGAGCCGTTAAATAGAGAAGTCATTGAAACATTCCAAAAGCACTTTAATATTACAGTGAGAGACGGCTATGGGCAAACGGAAAATACATTACTTGTTGGTGTAATGAAAGGGATGGATATTAGACCAGGATCAATGGGAAAACCAACGCCAGGCAACCACGTTGATATTGTAGATGAGGAAGGCCTTCCGGTAAAGGTAGGAGAAGTTGGTGATATTGCAGTTCACATTGAGACACCGGCCCTCTTTAAACAATATTATAAAGACGATGAGCGCACAGCGATGCAATTCCGCGGTGATTATTATATTACCGGTGATAAAGCGAAGAAAGATGAAGACGGTTATTTCTGGTTTGAAGGGCGCGGTGATGATATTATTATTAGCTCTGGTTATACAATTGGGCCGTTTGAAGTAGAAGACGCGCTTGTAAAACATCCTTACGTAAGAGAGTGCGCAGTTGTCGCAAGTCCTGATGAAATTCGCGGAAGTGTCGTGAAGGCATTTATCGTATTAAGAGAGAATATAGAAAAGAACGAAGAAACATTAATTCCAATACTCCAACAACACGTCAAAGAACTTACTGCACCATATAAATATCCTCGTAAAATTGAATTTGTAGATGAACTACCAAAAACGATTTCTGGAAAAATTCGCCGTATTGAACTTAGAAAACAAGAGATGGAGATTCCGTCAAAATAATTTTGAAAACAGTGAAGGAAATAGTTGAATGAAATGGCAAACAATGATAATATAAAAACGAACACAAGTTCGATTTTATAAACTTAAAAAAGAGGTGTCCGTATGATTTTAGGTATTAATCCGTACTTAGTTTTAGATGGTAGTGGGCAAGAAGCTGTACAGTTTTATAAAGAGGCGTTAGATGCAAAAGTAGAAGTCATGCAAACTTTTGGTGACATGCCTGAAAATCCAGAATATCCGATTCCAGCTGAAGCAAAAGAGCGCGTTTTACATGCTACTTTAAAAGTTGGTAATACGGACCTTATGATTTCTGATACATTCCCAGGTCAAGGGCATGCAATCGGATCTCAAGTAACAATCGCAATTCAAATTAGTAATGCAGAAAAAGCGAAAGAAGTATTCGAAAAGTTACAAGAAGGTGGAGAAGTTATTATGCCACTTCAAGAAACGTTCTGGAGCCCAGCATACGGACAACTTAAAGATAAATTTAGCATTGAATGGCAAATCACAACGTCTACTACTGAACAAAAGTAATTTTTAGAAAAGCACCATGTTTTGAAATGGTGCTTTTTTTTATACAATAAAAACAAAGGAGATGGGATATATGGGAGAAGTTTGGTATGGCGGCACCATTTACACGATGCGAGAAGAGAATGAAAAAGTAGACGCTGTTTATGTTGAAAAGGGCATGATCGTTGATGTCGGGAGTAAAGAAGAGTTAGAAGACCGATATGCTACGGTTAAATTTCACGATTTAGAAGGCAAAGCGATGATTCCAGGTCTCGTTGATAGTCATATGCATCTTATTGGGCATGGAGAGAGGTTACTTCGTCTAGATTTATCAGATTGCACATCTTATAGTGAAGTGCTGAATCTCGTGCGGAAACGAGTAGAAGAAGCCCTGAAAGGTTCTTGGATTATTGGAGAAGGTTGGAATGAAAATAATTTTACAGATACGAAACAAGTCCATGTACGTGATCTAGATGAAATTTCTAAAGAACATCCGATTTTATTAAAGCGTGTTTGTCGTCACGTGACATGGGTGAATTCATACATACTGCAAGAAGCGAACATAACAGAAGCGACGCAAGACCCGAAAGGCGGGAAAATTGGCCGTGATTCATCAAATATGTTAACAGGGCTTTTATATGAACAAGGGCAAGAATTAATTAAACATGTGCAGCCAGAAATTGATGAAGTTTATTTACAAAGAGCTTTGCAAACAGCGATTAAAGACTGCTGGCAATATGGTCTCGTTGGTGGGCATACGGAAGATTTAAATTATTACGGTGGCTTTAGAAAAACGCACAATGCGTTTTCTCATGTCATAAAGGAAATGCCATTTAAAGCGCATTTACTCGTTCACCATGAAGTAGCACATGAACGAAAAGAATATGAAAATGAGCATTATATTGAATTTGGAGCGATGAAAATTTGTTCTGATGGCTCTTTTGGCGGAAGAACAGCTTTATTAAGTGAACCGTATGAAGATGCGCAGGAAACAAATGGAGTTGCGATTTTCTCACGCAAAGAGCTTGCGGAGTTAGTGAAAAAAGCACGTGATTTACATATGCCAGTAGCGATTCATACAATCGGTGACTTATCGTTAGAATATGTCATTGATGCGCTTGAATTATATCCACCAGCAGAAGGATTACGTGACCGCATTATTCATTGTCAGCTTGCTCGTGAAGAGTTGATTGAGAGGATGAAACATTTGCCGGCTATTATTGATATTCAGCCTGTCTTTGTGTCATCGGACTTCCCATCAGTCATTGAAAAACTAGGTGAGCATCGTCTTCGTTATGCGTACGCTTGGAAGACGTTACTGGAAGCGGGATTACATTGCAACGGTGGATCTGACGCGCCAATTGAACAAGTGAATCCGTTTTTAGGCATATATAGCGCTGTTACACGTAGAAGTTTTATTGACGGTATATGTTATATGCCGGAAGAGAGATTAACGGTATATGAGGCTGTCTCTTTATTTACAACAGGAGGTGCCTATGCAATCGGAAAAGAAGCGAAGCGAGGACAAATCGCGAAAGGATATGAAGCGGACTTTACGATATTAAATCGCAATATTTTTGAGATAGAGGCAGAAGAAATAAAAGAAGTGCAAGCAGAAATGACCGTAATTGATGGGAAGATTGTGTATAGGAAAGACGTGTGAAAATATATCGACTTACCGACAAAAGCTAACAAGAATATTGGCCGATAGCGAGAGAAATAAAAAACCGCCGCATTATGGAATATCATAATGCGGCGGTTTTTTTCATGTTATAAAAATGTTCTTTGTACTTTTTCCCAGAAGGAATTGTTTTTTAATTTAACTGTTTTAATTTGTTTATCGCTTAAGCGTACAACAGCTTTTTCTACTTGTTTAATGCTAAGCGCTTCATTATCCATACCGATAACAGGATAATCGTTACCGTCTGGTCGTAGTTTTAAAGTTAATGTACGCTCGTGATTTAAAATGAACGGTGAGCCAAGCGTACGGTATGTGTTGTTATTTAATGATGCTAGTTCGCTTACTTGGAAGCATGGGATAAGCGGATCCACAACCGCACCATGTAATGATTTATTGTAAGCTGTACTTCCTGTTGGGGTAGAAACAACTAAACCGTCCCCTCTAAATGTTTCGAAATATAGATCATCAACGTGAACATCTACAACGAATGTTTTAATAATGCTAGAACGTAATGAGAACTCATTTAAACAATGGAAAGATGTACCGTGATCAACATCTACCTGAATTGTTGGGTATTTTCGCACTTCAATTTCATTTTTTGTAATTTCTTGAAGGGCTGTATCAACGTGATCAATATGGAAATCGCAGTAGAACGAAATTTCATCTTTCGTAGAAATCCCTGCGTATAAGCAATCTTCTCTAAAACCAGTTTTACGAACGGCTTGTAAGAAAGTTGCATCATCTCCAACACTGACGATAGCGTTTGCATTTTTTGGATGATCTAATATGGTAAATCCATTCTCTTCTAAAATACGATAGATTGGTTTCATTTTTTCAACGAGCGTTGCTTTGTCATCACCATAAAAGAAAAATAAATTGCGACGATCTGCCATTATGTATCCCTCCACTGCAGTTAAATTTTCTGTTCTTCGTGCTACATATCATCAGAATACGTTCCCCGACGATATGTTCAAATAATATATTTCGATATAAAATGTCAAAATCCCTTTTTATTTTTAGAAAAATTTTTATATTCAATCTTATGGGATTCTGTTTAATGATGCATAAACTTGTCGATAATGGGTATGGAGTGAAAGGATGATACGTATGAAGTGGCTCGTAATTGGAATAATAATTCTTCTCCTTTTTATTTTGCTTATACTATTGTCGAAAATAAAGCTTAAAGTGACATTTTTATATTCAGAAATGGAAAAGCAATGTTTGTTTCAAGTGAAAATATGGATGATTCGATATACATTCGATGTACTGGAAAGAATTGAAAAACAACAGAAGAAGACAGGACAAAAGATCGAGAAAGCTGAAGAGGACGGCGGATTAGATAATAAAATTATAGCGCAACTTGATAGTATGGGGGAGCTGATAAAAAAGCTGCAAGAAGTTCATACTATTGTTAAAGATTTTCTCAAACGAGTGAAAATCAATGGTTGGAAATGGCACACGCAAATTGGTGCAGGTGATGCAGCTAGCACTGGAATTGTCACTGGATATGCATGGGGGACAAAAGGAATGGCTGCTGGAGTTGTAGGACAATATATGCATATTGTCGATGTACCGGAATTTGAAATTACGCCTGTGTTTCAAGGGAAAGGATTTGCGTCAAGATGTGAGTTAACAGCATCTTTTCGTATATTCCGTACTATAAAAACAGCGGTGAAATTGCTCATGTTTATGAGAAAGCAAAAATCTGGTGTGACAGAAAAATCTGTTCAAGCATAAGGGGGGATATAGAATGGACCATCCAATTCAAGGTTTAATGACAACCGCAATGCAGCATTTAAAACAAATGACTGATGTAAATACAATTGTTGGTGATCCAATTAAAGCGGCAGATGGAAGTGTAATTCTTACCGTTTCGAAAGTTAGTTTCGGATTCGCCGCTGGTGGAAGTGAATTTGGTAAAGTAGAACATTCAGGTCGTCATCCATTTGGCGGGGGAAGTGGTGGAGGAGTTTCGATTAATCCTGTTGCTTTTCTTGTAATAAATGGAGAAGGCGTAAAAGTGTTACATTTAGATAAGCAAACACACGTCATCGATAAAATAATTGAATTAGCGCCACAAGCTGTTGATAAAGTGAAGGAAATGATGGATAAACGAAAAGAAGACGATCCTGAATTTCAAATTTAACGAATAAAGAAGCTGATCAATGGATTGGCTTCTTTAATTTTTTTGTAAATAAAGCGATTTTATTTGCATTATCGATAGGGACAAACTATCATTTACAGTGTACATATTTTGTTTAAATAAGGGAGGATTTTCAAGTGGCAAACGTAACTTTTAAAGGTAATCCAATGACTTTAGTTGGAACAGAAGTTAAAGTTGGCGATCAAGCGCCAAACTTCCAAGTATTAGCAAATGACTTATCTCCAGTAAGTTTAGAAACATACAAAGGCGAAGTAAAATTAATTAGTGTTGTACCTTCAATCGACACAGGTGTGTGTGATGCACAAACACGTCGTTTTAACCAAGATGCAGCAGGTATTGAAAACGCGAAAGTATTAACAATTAGCGCTGACTTACCATTCGCTCAAAAACGCTGGTGTGCAGCAAACGGTTTAGAAAATGTTGTAACACTTTCTGACCACCGTGACCTTTCATTCGGTGAAGCTTACGGCTTAGTAATGAAAGAGCTTCGTTTACTTGCTCGTGCAGTATTCGTAGTAGATAGCAATGACAAAGTAGTTTACGCAGAGTACGTAAGCGAAGGTACAAGCCATCCAAACTATGAAGCAGCATTAGAAGCAGCTAAATCTGCAAAATAATGTGAAGGAAATGACCTCTTATAAAGAGGTCGTTTTTTCTCATATATTGCTGCGTAACGGTACCAATATATGAGAAAAAACGTTATATCGCATATAACTGAAAGGGGAGCTCTTTGCAGGAGGTCGCTTTTTCTTTTTGGAAAAAAACACTTTGTGGTATGATATAAGTTATGTGTAAAAGAGAGAAGGAGGAATGTACGTGAGTCAGACAGTAGAAACATTATTTTCTATTTTTGATTCTTCTGCGGTAGTTTTACGTAAAGAATTAGATGTAACATATTTAGAGGCGCTTGTAGAAACAGGTGATAACTTGTTTGAAGGAGCGATTTTACAAGAGGAATTATCTGAGTCAGCAATTGAAAGGCTGAATCGTGAATATAGTACGTTTAATGAAGAAACATATAAAGGTGAAGAAATTCGTAAAGCATTTCAGTTAGCCATTTTAAAAGGAATGAAAGAAGGCGTACAAGCGAATCACGAAATGACGCCTGATGCAGTTGGCATGTTCATGAGCTACTTATTCCATAAATTTATGCAAGGTCAAAACGAAATTACGGTGTTAGACCCTGCGATTGGAACAGGTAACTTAATGACTACAGTGTTTAATAGCGCCAAAGAAGGACTAGCAATGAGTGGGTTTGGTGTAGAAGTGGATGAAGTGCTAATTAAACTTGCTTTAGTAAATGCGAATTTACAAAAGCATGCAATCGAATTCTTCCATCAAGATGGACTAGCGCCACTTTATATCGATCCGGTTGATGCAGTCGTTTCAGACTTACCGATTGGTTACTATCCAAATGAAATCGGTGCAAGTGAATATAAGTTAAAAGCAGATGAAGGAATGTCATATGCACATCACCTATTTATTGAACAAAGTGTGAAACATACGAAAGAAGGCGGGTACTTATTCTTCCTAGTGCCAAACTTCATCTTTGAAAGTGATCAAGCACCAAAATTACATGCATTTATTAAAGAAACATGTTTTATTCAGGGGTTATTACAGCTACCTGTTTCCATGTTTAAAAACGAGAAAAATGCAAAAAGTATATTTGTTCTCCAAAAGAAAGGCCCTAGTGTAACGATGCCAAAACAGGCGTTATTAGTGGAGTTACCTAAATTTTCTAACATGAAGGCGATGGAGAACATTATGGACCAATTAAATACTTGGTTTGCAACGCATAAATAAGGCTAGGTATATGTAACAGGGTTAGTAATTCATGTAGTACAGTTTTATATGATATGTCATATTTTTAAATATATACTAGATTTAACTGAATTTTTTTGAAATCTGTAATATATATTTTTTCTTGGTGTTACAATTTTTTCACTTGAAATATATGTCGGACGATGTTTAAATTAAAATCGTGAGTATAAAATTTGCTAATGATGAAACGTTTTCATATGTAGTGAATTTAATTAGATAAAATCGAGCGGTTTGTGGAAACATCCACACAACTACCAAGAGAAAAAGGGGCGAAAGACTAGATGTCAAAAATCATCGCGATTAACGCAGGAAGCTCTTCCTTAAAATTCCAATTATTTGAAATGCCAAGTGAAACAGTATTAACAAAAGGTTTAGTAGAACGTATCGGTTTAGAAGATAGTATCTTCACTATTACTGTAGATGGCGAAAAACAAAAAGAAATTACAAACATTCCAGATCACGCAGTAGCAGTTAATATGCTTCTTAACAAATTAACTGAAAACGGAATCGTTAAATCTCTAGATGAGATTGGCGGTATCGGTCACCGTGTTGTTCACGGCGGCGAAAAATTTGCTGACTCTGTTTTAATTACTGATGAAGTATTAGCTGATATCGAAGAATTAAGCGATTTAGCACCACTTCATAACCCAGCAAACCTTGTTGGTATTAAAGCATTCCAAGAAGTATTACCAAACGTACCAGCAGTAGCAGTATTTGATACAGCGTTCCACCAAACAATGCCGGAATCTGCATTCCTATACAGCTTACCATATGAGTACTATGAAAAGTTCGGCATCCGTAAATACGGTTTCCACGGAACTTCTCATAAATACGTAACTGAGCGTGCGGCTGAATTATTAGGTCGTCCACTTGAAAGCTTAAGCTTACTTTCTTGTCACTTAGGTAACGGTGCAAGTATCGCAGCAGTAGAAGGCGGTAAATCTATCGATACTTCTATGGGCTTCACTCCACTTGCTGGTGTAACAATGGGTACACGTTCTGGTAACATTGACCCTGCGTTAATTCCATACATCATGGAAAAAACAGGCCAAACAGTAGAAGAAGTAGTTAGCGTATTAAACAAGAAGAGTGGTATGTTAGGTCTTACTGGTTACTCTAGTGACCTACGTGACATCATTGCGAAAGAAGAAGAAGGCGACCACCGTGCGAAAGTAGCACTTGATGTATTCGTAAGCCGTATCCATAAATACATCGGTTCTTACACTGCTCGTATGAAAGGTGTAGACGCAATCATCTTCACAGCTGGTGTAGGTGAAAACAGTGCAATTATTCGTGAGCGCGTATTAGAAGGCCTTGAGTACATGGGCGTATACTTCGACGTAAAACGTAATAACGTATTCGGTGAAGAAGCATTCATCAGCTTCCCGCACTCTCCAGTAAAAATTATTGTAATTCCAACTGACGAAGAAGTTATGATCGCTCGTGACGTACTACGTCTTGGAAATATTGGTTAATATACTATATAAAAAAGACGAGATCCTATAGGATTTCGTCTTTTTTTTGTTGGATATAGTTTAAAATTCCATCTGGATATAATACTTTCTTCTCCTGAATGAATGCAGTAATGGGAATCCATTTCGCATACGATACTGTTTGCTCATCTTGTATATTCATTTTGTCTATTTCATATAGTGATGTGTCTAATAAGCGTACAGAATATAGTTGAATGATTTCATGACCAATTTCTCCATCAAGATGAAAGATGTTTTCTAAGCAGCCTAAATAATTGGTGATTTCCACTTCTGCATGAAGCTCTTCTTGAAATTCACGAATAACGGTATGTGCTGATTGTTCACCAAGTTCAATTGATCCACCAAGAGGTCGGTAAAATGTTTCATCGCCTGCATGATATTCTTGTACGAGAAGGCGACCTTGATGTGTAGCAAGACCAAAAGCTTTTGCACGTGGATACATATACGATCACTCCTTATTTATTGTGTATAAGGATGATTATAATGTGTTTTGTAATAAAAGATGTCGTGTATTTAAGCTTTTGGTCTAATCGTGATCCCATCAAATAAGTCATTCCAAAATGCTTCATTGTACTGGAATACATCCATAATAGGGCATTTTATAACACAAATGTTTTGTAATCCCCAATCGTCTTGGGTGATAGTTGGTACATCTTCAGGAATGAGTAATAGGACAGAGAATGTATGTTTAACTAATTGAGATAAAATGTGTTCCAAGGAACGTGCTTCTTCGTATGTTCCTCCAGTTCGAATAAACAATGTGGATTCTGCCGTTTCAATTGTAGTTAGAAAACGATGAATTCGATGCTCATAGTTTAACTTAATTTCTGTATAAGAAGGCCAAGAAGTTGGTGTGTTTACATCTGTTTTAAAGTCGTGGCAAGAGTCGATTTCATATAGATTATCACGGAGTCTTAGTTTTGCACCATCATCCCAAAATGAGATGAAGGATAAGTTTTCGAACTTTAAAAAACGGTCAAATCGATTTTGTAATAATACATTCACTTTTTCTAATGAAGGGCTTAGCATAAAATCGATAACACCAAAAAATGGTGATAATTCGAATTGATATAAAGCCCAAGCAGGCCAGCAGTTTTGTCCTAAGCTGAATACTGCATTATAGTTTTGTTTTAGATTGGATAGATTCATGTGAAGTATCTCATCCTTTTTGCTATTATTTTATGTCACTCATAAAGGGTATGTGAAAAGAGATATACAAGCATATTTGCAAAGAATAAGCAGAAATATGTTACAATAGAAAAAAATCGAACGAGGTGGTTGTTACGATGCGATCGAAGCGAGAACAAGCCATTTTAGACAATATAAAAGAATGGGAATCGCAATTAATTGAGCAAGAAGCGACTGATTTTCAAAAAATGTTTGATAAATGGGTACATACTACAATTGCGAAATTACCTGAGAAAAAACGAAAAGATTTCTTTACGAAAGCAGATGGATGGCTCTTTCATTTGCATGCATTGATTCAAAGTTCGCAATCACAGTTAGATGCACGTAATCGTATTTTAGGAACGTCGAGATTATTTGATGAATCGATTGAGCAATTAGAAGATTTAAAAGCGTTATCTATTGATCAGTTAACATACATAGCAGAGCAGCAAACAGCACGACATCGTTTATATTCATTCGTACAAGGCGGAGCAACGGGTGCTGGAGGTTTATTATTATTAACGGCTGATTTTCCGGTTATGATTGCGTTAAATGTGAAGGCTGTCCAACTTATTGCCACATCATTTGGACATGATGTGAACAAGCCTTATGAAATGATGCTTGCGTTAAAGGTGTTTCATGCGTCATTACTACCAGGAAGGCTTCAGCAATACGCATGGTACAATTTACTGCAAGAGCTAGAGCAAGAAGATTCGTTCTTCTACGAAGGAGACGAAGCGGTGTTACAGCCAGCTTCTACTGAAGTTGTATTAAAACAAATTTTAAAAACATTTTCGATTTATGCTCTTCGTCGTAAATTATTCCAAGGTATTCCGGTAATTGGAATGGCAATTGGGTCTACAGTGAATTATCGTTTAACAAGAAACGTTACTGAATTTGCAAATAGATTTTATCAAGTGCGCCACATAGTCGAGAAGGAAAAAAGAGCGTAAAAAAAGCGAGAGGCCGAAGCCTTTCGCTTTTTTAATTTGTTGCATGCTTTTTGGACATTGGAATAGATACTGGTTGCTTTTCTGTTTTCTTCTCTGCTTTTGGATAATAAATTAAGTCCAATGTTTTTGCCTGTACGGCAATCGAAAGAATAGTAAAAGCAATTTCTGTCCAATTTAAATAATATAATGAAAGCGCAAGAACAATCGCGTCAAAGACGAAGAAAATTTGCCCAATTGTAAAACGAGTTCGTTTGCTTAATACAATTGTTAAAATGTCGTCTCCGCCGGTTGCACCGCCAAATCGCAATATAAAACCGAGTCCAATACCAGCTAATGCACCGCCAACTACTGCAGCTATAAATAAATTATTTGATAAATCGACCGTAAATGGAGAATAATTTTCCATAAGAGAATAAAATACTCCGAATGAAATCGAACCTAGGAATGAATAGCCAACCATTTTTCTACCTAAAAATGAAGCACATAGTAAAATAATTGGGATATCCATAATTACAGTTGAAATAGATGGTGAAATATCATAAAAATTTTGGATGAATAGTGCAATTCCTACAAAGCCACCTTCTGTTAAGTGGTTTTGGAAGTGAATGTGATATAGCGCTGCTGCTAAAATAAATGAACCGATTAAAACCATAAAAATTTCTTTAATAATTTGTCGACTTTGGATGTTCCTCATCGTTATTCCTTCTTTCCGTAGTTAGTAGTCCTTTTTGTGTTGTAAACTAACTACGAGCTCACATGTAGCTTCAGTTAGTTTACGAAAAAAACTAACTACGCTATATGTCGCTGAAGAAATAACGAATAATCCTCTCGTCCATCAATTCTCCCTACCTTCGTTTTAGTTTAAGTCTTAAAACGACTAAACAAAACGTGGAGTAGGATTCTTCATTTAGCAATCCTGCTCTTCTTTGTTTTGTTTAGCTAGTAACAATTAAGTCCTAAACAAAACGCTATGTGTAAGAAGAGTCTTTTTTTTGCCAAATTATCCTTCGGGCAATCATAATTTCCCCACTCTCGTATTTTTTTCGCTAGACTAAAGTATCTGAGCTGAAAAATACGCTACGTGTATGATTCGTCAATACGATGCCACATGCTCCTTCGAGCGATCATGATATCAAAATCCCTTCCTTCAAGATTTATATTATTATATCATACTTTCAAAAAATGTATGCGGATGGAAACCGACAATAAACGGAGGGAATCTACAAAAATTGTTATGTTTAAATATTTTTGTAGAAAAGCCTAAGTTGTTTTGTTAAGTCGGACAGTTTTTTAGTTTGTCCAATAAGTAAGAAAAGAAGAGTTTTTATTCAGTTGTATTCTTTTCATCACCTTTTTCTTTAAAAAACGCATCCCAGCTAATCACACTTAAAAAAGTTAAAGCGATAATAACGAAAGCGCGCATAAATTTTAGACCTCCTTTTGTACACATTATATGAATCGTTCACTTTGGAATGTGTCATTTTTTTACAAATGTTAACTATTATGAGAGTATATTAATATAGATAGATAAAGGGGAGAGTGGAGATATGCTAAAAGACATATTCAAAAGAAAAGAATTAACGTGCGTTTCATGTAAGAAAAAGATTCAATATGAAGAAGAACTTGTCGCTTTTGTAAAGTTGCCGAAAGAAAGAAGTATATTAGTCGGTCCATTTGATGTGTGTTTGGCGAAAACAGCACAAGAAATATATTGTAAATCGTGTTACGACAAAAAAGCATGACCCAAAGTGATTGAGGGGCATGCTTTTTTCATTGGTGTGCTTTCCCCTCAGATACATTTTGAGTGAGTCGATACCAAAGCCAAAGGTCATTAATGATGGAAGCGAGATCGGCAATTTCTGAATTCAGTTTGCAAGAAATTTCGAAGTCTTCTTCGTTATTTAAATGATGCTGTTTTGCATTAATAGAGTGTTCGAGTTCTTTTATACGATCAGGAATTTTTCCGCGAACTTGTTCCCATTTCAATAAAATAGCATGCTGCATTTTTTCGGAGATATCTTCCCAATCTTCCTGTAAATGAGGAATTTCAATTCCTAGATGATCATCGTATAAGAAATACTTTTCCATAAGTTCACCCCCGTTTTCCTGCTTATATTGTACATGAAAACAGAAAGAAGCTCGATGGAATTGTTTGAAAAAATTTGAAAATGACTCTTGATACATTTTGTAAAAGGTGTTAAAGTGTGAATTATTATAAAAGAAAATGAATATTTATTCTTTAGGGGGATGCAAAATGGAGAAGAAAAAAGTGGTATTAGCATATTCCGGAGGTCTTGATACTTCCGTTGCAATTAAATGGTTACAAGAGAAGAATTATGATATTATCGCGCTTTGTTTAGACTTAGGGGAAGGTAAAGACTTAGCATTTGTAAAAGAAAAGGCACTTTCAGTAGGTGCAATTAAATCATATATGATTGATGTTCAAGAGGAATTTGCAAATGAATATGCATTGATGGCGATGCAAGCGCACACGTTATACGAAGGGAAATACCCTCTCGTTTCTGCGTTATCACGCCCGCTTATCGCGAAGAAATTAGTAGAGATTGCAGAACAAGAAGGGGCGACTGCAGTTGCACATGGATGTACAGGGAAAGGGAATGATCAAGTTCGTTTTGAAGTTTCTATTCAAGCTTTAAATCCTTACTTAGAAGTGATTGCGCCTGTACGTGAATGGAAATGGTCACGTGAAGAAGAAATTGCCTATGCAAAAGAAAACAACGTACCAATTCCGATTAATTTAGACAGCCCATTTTCAATCGATCAAAACTTATGGGGACGCAGTAACGAATGTGGCATTTTAGAAGATCCATGGGCAGCACCACCAGAAGATGCATATGAGATGACATTAGCTTTAGAAGATACACCGAATAAACCGGAGTTTGTAGAAATCGGTTTTGAAGCAGGCGTACCGACGACTTTAAATGGTACTGCATATTCACTTTCAGAACTAATTAAAACGTTAAATGCACTTGCTGGAAAGCATGGCGTTGGACGTATTGATCACGTAGAAAATCGTCTTGTTGGTATTAAATCGCGTGAAGTATACGAATGCCCAGCAGCGATGACATTAATTACGGCGCATAAGGAGCTTGAAGATTTAACACTCGTAAAAGAAGTAGCGCATTTTAAACCGATGATTGAGCAGAAAATAACAGAACTTATTTATAATGGTTTATGGTTCTCTCCTTTAAAACAAGCGCTTAACGCTTTCTTACAAGAAACGCAAAAGAATGTAACAGGTACAGTGCGTGTGAAATTATTTAAAGGCCATGCGATTGTAGAAGGACGTAAATCTGAGTACTCTTTATATGATGAAAAACTAGCAACGTATACTGCCCAGGACGAATTTAATCATGATGCAGCAATTGGATTCATTTCATTATTCGGTTTACCAACGAAAGTATACAGCCAAGTGAATCAAAAGAAGGTGGAAGCGTGAGCAAACTTTGGGGCGGACGTTTTACAGAAGAAGCGGAAGCGTGGGTTGAAGAGTTCGGAGCATCCATCTCCTTTGATCAACAATTAGTAAATCAAGATATAAACGGGAGTATTGCACACGTAACGATGCTAGCAAAGCAAGGCATCGTTACGAAAGAAGAAGCAGAGAAAATAAAGATAGGTCTTCAATATTTATTAGAAGAAGCGAAACAAAATAAATTACATTTTTCAGTTGAAGCGGAAGACATTCATTTAAATATTGAAAAGATGTTAATTGAAAAAATCGGTGAAGTAGGAGGGAAACTTCATACTGGCCGAAGCCGTAATGATCAAGTGGCGACTGATATGCATTTATATTTAAAAGAAAAAGTAGAACATATTATAAAAGCTACAAAACAATTGCAAACTGTTCTTGTTCATCAAGCAGAAAATAATATTGAAACAATTATGCCTGGTTATACGCATTTGCAACGTGCCCAGCCAATTTCATTTGCTCATCATATTCTCGCTTACTTTTGGATGTTAGAGCGTGATGTAAATCGTTATGAAGATTCGTTAAAGCGTATTAACATTTCGCCATTAGGAGCAGGAGCGTTAGCTGGGACAACATTCCCGATTGATCGAGAATATAGTGCGGAGCTTCTTGGATTTAATGGAATCTATGAAAATAGTTTAGATGCAGTAAGCGATCGTGATTTCATACTGGAGTTCCTAAGTAACTCATCTATGCTTATGATGCACTTATCACGCTTTTGCGAAGAACTTATTTTATGGAGTAGCCAAGAGTTTCAATTTATTGAAATGAGCGATCAATACGCAACGGGAAGCAGCATTATGCCGCAAAAGAAAAATCCGGATATGGCGGAACTTATTCGTGGTAAAACAGGCAGAGTATACGGTAATTTATTTAGTTTACTTACAGTCATGAAAGGATTACCGCTCGCTTACAATAAAGATTTGCAAGAAGATAAAGAAGGAATGTTTGATACAGTAAAAACAGTAGAGGGATGCCTTCATATTATGGCAGGCATGTTAGAGACGATGACTGTAAACAAAGAAAAGATGGGGCAAGCTGTCACCCAAGATTTCTCAAACGCAACAGAAATTGCTGACTACTTAGCAAGTAAAGGACTCCCATTCCGTCAAGCTCATGAAATTGTTGGGAAGCTAGTGCTACACTGCACACAAAAAGGAATTTATTTAGTAGATGTACCACTTGCAACATATGAAGAAATGAGCTCATTATTTGAAGAAGATTTGTATGAAGTTCTTTCGCCGTATGCAGCTGTGAAACGTCGTAATAGTGCTGGCGGTACAGGGTTTGAGCAAATTGAGAAAGCTTTGGAGAAGGCGAAGGGGTTAGTTGGAGAGTTTGTAGGAAGTTGATTGGTAAGAAAGAAGGTGCGCTAACCTTAGTAGAGGGAAGCGTACCTTTTTTGTGATGTTTATAGCTTAAAATCAATCATACTTATGTCGATCTTCCGTAATTCGAATATACTCAATATCCATTAAATCTCGTAGTAATGCACCGTTACTTAGTTCAATTCCGTGTGTCTCTTTAAAATGTTCACGAATCGTCTCTAACATTTCGATTTCTTTCCCATTCACATCTAAAATAATACGTTCAGAATCATCCATGTAGCATCCTCCTTTTTTAAACATATATATTTTGTCCGTCTATTTCTAAAAAATGTATGTTAACCTAATGTTAGGAAATAAGAAAGGGATGGAAAATGAGACGTATTTATTTTATAGGGCTAATTTTGTACACATTAATTGTATTACATGTTGCATTCCCAAATATCTTTTCATTTGAGGATGTAGAAACAGTACACGTTGGGATATTTATCTTTATTCTATTCGTAGTAGATTGCTGTATTTCAATATGGCATTCGAAAAGAAAACATGTACAAAATAAAAAAGAAATGGAACGAAAAAAGAGAAAATGTTCCTTTTGGATGATGACGTACTGTTTGTCTTTATCGCTTACTGCTGTTTTTTTTAGTGAGCATATTCCATTAGAAAGATTAGATATTGGATTTGGGGCGTTCGTATTTGCATACTATTTTTTTATGCACTTTCTTCCTTATATGAAAGAAAAGCGAGGAGAAGAGGAAGATCCGCTTGTAGAAGAAGCGAGAGAACAAGAGCATAAGAGAATAGAAGAAGATATAAAGAAACTCGGAGAACAAAAATGGTATTTAAAATCTAAAATCATATATGTTCTTTGCTTTATCACGCCGCCAATCGGTTATTTGTATGTGTTCTGCTTTCGTAAAAAAATGACAGAAGATGCACGACAATCGTATTTAACGGTTGCGACGATCATGATGGCATTATGGTCTTTGAAGTTTTTACCGCCTTATGTGCTGGCAATCGTTATTGTTGTTGTGGTTTGTCTTGTGTTTATAGTAAAATATGTGAAATGAAAAACACCAAGCCCATGTGGACTTGGTGTTTTATTTATAAATTAAAGATCACCTTGCTCCTCATCACCACGAACAACAAGGACATCGCATTTCGCATAGCGAATAATATGTTCAGAGACACTACCAATTAGGAAACGCTCAACAGCATTTAAACCAGTTGCACCACACATAATTAAATCTACTTTATGATTTGGAGCGATTTCTTTTGAAATTTTAGATTTAGGATTACCAAATTCTAATACAGTTTCAATTTTTTCAAGGCCAGCTTCAAGCGCAGTTTTTTTGTAGTCTTCTAATAAGTCTTCTGCAAATAGATTTGCACGTTCAGCAATTGCACGGCTATAAGCTTCTACTGCTGAGTATGCTTTTACATCAACGATATGAGCAATTGTTAATGTTGCATCGTTTCGTTTTGCGACTTGAATTGCTTTTTTAAAGGCTCTTTCTGCTTCTTTAGAACCATCCACCGCGATTAAAATATTTGTATATGTATTATTCATAGTAAATTCCTCCCAATCATTTTTATTACCGTTTACAACTTTATTATAAAACAAATTTTGGTAATGTGCTTGTCGGAAACGTTACAGAATTTTGAAAACTTTATTTTAATTCATTTTAGTTGTAATTGGAGCGAGAACTTGTTACATATGAACTATGGCAATTTAAAAGGAGGCAGTTTTTTGTGAGACATGCGCTCATTACAGCCGGTACGAAAGGTTTAGGAAAGCAAGTAACAGAAAAGTTATTGGCTAAAGGATATTCAGTAACAGTAACATATCATAGCGATATAGCGGCTATGGAAATGATGAAAGAAACATATAAAAATATGGAAGAGCGTCTACAATTCGTGCAAGCGGATGTCACGAAAAAGGAAGATTTACATAAAATAGTAGAAGAAGCGATAAGCCGTTTTGGCAAAATTGACTTTTTAATTAATAATGCTGGTCCATATGTATTTGAACGAAAAAAGTTAGTCGATTATGAAGAAGACGAATGGAATGAAATGATTCAGGGTAATTTAACAGCGGTGTTTCATTTGTTGAAACTTGTCGTTCCAGTTATGAGAAAACAGAACTTTGGTCGTATTATTAATTACGGATTCCAAGGGGCAGATAGCGCACCGGGATGGATTTATCGTTCAGCTTTTGCAGCAGCGAAAGTAGGACTTGTTTCATTAACGAAAACAGTTGCTTATGAAGAAGCAGAATATGGTATTACTGCAAATATGGTATGTCCTGGTGATATTATTGGTGAAATGAAAGAAGCGACAATTCAAGAAGCACGTCAGTTGAAAGGACATAACACACCAATTGGTAGACCTGGAACAGGTGAAGATATCGCAAGAACCATTTCGTTTTTATGTGAGGACGATTCCGATATGATTACCGGTACAATTATTGAAGTAACTGGTGCAGTAGATGTTATTCATAGACATCGATAGAATAAAATAAAGTGAAGTTTCGAATAATTGGACAGTTTATCCTTTATGCTGAGAGGTGCGGATAATACTGTCCTTTAATGTAAGATTAAATCTATCGGAAAACTTGTATTATTTTTTGTCAAATATTGAGATATTATGTTAGAATATAAGAGCGTAGAAAGCGCTTTAAAAAATGATTCAGGGGTCATTTCATAACTCAAGGGGGAACTAATAATGCGTATCGGTATTCCAACAGAAATTAAAAACAATGAAAACCGCGTGGCAATGACGCCAGCGGGAGCGGTACATTTAGTACAAAATGGTCATGAAGTTTTTGTTCAAAAAGGAGCAGGTATAGGATCAGGCTTTACAGATGAAGAATACGTACAAGCTGGTGCGAAACTTGTTGAAACTGCTGAAGAAGCATGGAATCAGGATATGGTTATGAAGGTAAAAGAGCCAGTTGCAAGTGAATATGGTTATTTCCACGAAGGTTTAATTTTATTCACATACTTACATTTAGCTCCAGAACCAGAATTAACGAAAGCATTAATTGATAACAAAGTTGTATCAATTGCATACGAAACAGTGCAATTAGACAATCGTTCTTTACCATTACTTGCACCTATGAGTGAAGTAGCTGGTCGTATGTCTGCACAAATCGGTGCACAATTCCTTGAGAAAAACAAAGGTGGTAAAGGTATTTTACTTGCAGGCGTTCCAGGGGTAAAACGCGGCAAAGTAACAATTATCGGCGGTGGTCAAGCTGGTACAAACGCAGCGAAGATCGCAGTAGGTTTAGGTGCAGATGTAACAATCATCGACTTAAGTGCAGAACGTCTTCGTCAACTAGATGACATTTTCGGTAACCAAGTAAAAACGTTAATGTCTAACCCGTACAACATTGCAGAAGCTGTAAAAGAATCTGACCTTGTGATTGGTGCGGTATTAATCCCAGGTGCAAAAGCACCAAAACTTGTAACAGAAGAAATGATTCAATCAATGGAACCAGGTTCTGTCGTTGTAGATATCGCGATTGACCAAGGTGGTATTTTCGAAACAACTGACCGTATTACAACTCACGACAATCCAACTTACGAAAAACATGGCGTTGTTCATTATGCAGTTGCTAATATGCCAGGTGCGGTTCCACGTACATCAACTCTTGCATTAACAAACGTAACAGTACCATATGCAGTACAAATTGCGAACAAAGGCTACAAAGATGCTTGCCTAGGCAACACTGCATTATTAAAAGGTATTAACACATTAGATGGCTATGTAACATTCGAAGCAGTTGCAGAAGCTCACGGCTTACAATACGCTGATGCGAAAGAGCTTCTTGAAAAAGCTCCTGCTTTATCATAATAGAGATACATGTAAACCCCTCCTTTTGTAAGGAGGGGTTTTTTACTTGGGTTAATTGTCTAGTTTCTTTACGATTCTCAATCCGAACATCATTGTAAAGAAAAGAATGCCGAATAAATAATACAAGGCATACTCAACTCGTATCATCGAATTTTTGTCAGTGATATATAAAATAAATAGTATCGCAGAACCGATTAAATGAGAGAGACCGAAAATTTGCGCCATAAGTTTTAAACTCATCTTCTCGATTCTTTCATCCATTTCAGGTAATGGATATTTTTCGGGATCGTTCTTTTTTTTCTTAAAGAATATCCGTTTCACTACGAATAGTATCAAGGCTAAGAGTATGTATACACCAGCGAATAGAAGGACAGAACTAATTTTTTCTTCATCATTACTATTGAAATAAAGAAAAGTTGAACCTAACAATAAAATGGTAAGATGCGAAATGAATTCTTGATTAAAAGTGTTTTTCATTTTTTTTCCTCCCCAGTTTTATCTAATTGAAATAAATCTTCTACTTTACAGTTGAAAAACTCACATAATTTCAATGCTAATTCTAAACTCGGGTTGTATTTATTCTTCTCGATAGCGATGAGGGATTGTCTAGTAATTTGAACAGAGGAAGCTAATTGTTCTTGGGTGATGTCTCTAACGACGCGGAATTGTTTCACCTTATTTTTAATCAAATATACAAAGTCTCCTTTTTGTAAATTTGTTACATTTATTATATCCATTTTTAGGTAATAAGTAAATGAAACTTTACAAAAAGTAAATGAAACTTTACGTGAAATATAGCTTGTTAAAATGTTATTTTTTGTGATAATTTGGAATTAAATGAAAAAAGAAGTCGGAAGAGGAGAGTCAATGGGGAGCAAAAAGAGGAAGAAAAAGCAAGCTAAAAGACAAAAGTATATAAAGAAAAAACAGGAACAGAACATACCTCTTTCAAAAAAAGTAGTCATTATGATAGAGAAAACATTTCGGTATATTTGTATGGCTCTGTATGTGATTTTGTGTATGTATTCATTTGGAGTGTTTTACAGTTTTGAGATAACCCCCAATATTATTGAGAGCATTCTAGAATTTACACTTGTCGTAATAGAATTAGTCTTATTCGGTATATTCTTTCATAAAGTATGGCCTAGTCATGAAAGTAAGAAGGATAAGCAAAGAAAAATGAGAAAAAAATCTTCATATGCTTCAAGCTCATCAAGTGGATTTGGTGACTACAGTAGCAACGATTGTAGCAGCTCAAGTGATAGTGGAGGAGATTGTGGAGGTGGTGGAGACTAAGCTAGTTTTTCAGAAGAACGACTAATGAAAGGGTGAGACGGAATATGGAGACTGTGAATTTATTAGAATTAACAAAGGACATTCAAGATCAACATAAAAACTTCGTCGTTTCAAATGTGAATAGTCATTGCTTACGAATCGCTGTATTTAATGGTGAATACGATTGGCACTATCATTCTAATTCGGATGAATTATTCATTGTACTAGAGGGAGAATTACTTATTGATTTTGAAGATGGAGAAACAGCGGTTTTAAAGCCGAATGATTCTATTTTAATTCCAGCGTGTACGATTCATAGAACGAGAGCATTAAAGAGAACGGTAAATCTTTGTTTTGAAAATATAGAGGCGGATACGATTAAAGTGGAGCAATTATGAAAAAATTATCTGTAGCCGAGTATAGAAAAATCCTTCCGATTTTAGAAAGTAATACAACAACGACGACGTTTGCTTATGCGGTATGTGACCAAATGATAGATGGTGAGATTTTTGCCAACGAGAAGTTAACAGCAGGATTAATTCGTACAGCTAATGGTATCTATTATTTATTTGGTGATACGGATGATCAAAATTATAACGAAGATCTATTTGCGTATTTAAAAGTGGCTATTGAAAAAACAGAGAAGAGATTTACACTCTTCACTTCAATTGAAGAGTGGGAAATAATGATTGAAGGGCGTTTTAGTAATGTACTTCGGAATATGCCGCGAATGAAATTCCAAAGAGAAATTTCTGAAGAGAGAAAACGAGATGCAAGCAAAAATACATATGAAGTGAAGCGTATTGATAAAAGTGATATAGAACGAAGCAATGAATTTACAGAGGAGTATTATAAAGAATATTGGGGATCAAAAGAGCTGTTTTTAAACGGTGGTTTCGGATTTTGTATAGAACAAGATGGGATGATTGTAGCTGAATGTGTTTCGATATTTAGCGGGAATGGATTTGCTGAAATTGATATTGTGACGCATGAAGCGTATCAAGGAAAAGGATTAGCACAAGCTGTTGCAACACGATTTATTGAACATTGCATGCAAAATGATATTACACCGTGCTGGGATTGTTATGTAGAAAATATTCCTTCGCAAAAACTAGCTAGTAAATTAAGTTTTTATAATCCAATAGGATATAGATTGTTTGTACGGAAGAAAACGGGGGAATAAAAATGAATGTGGAGTTAACGAGATTCAAAGTGAAACAAGGTAAAAGTCAGCGTGTAGATGAATGGATGCAGCTTCTTAATGACAATATGAAAGAAGTGCTTTTGACATTAAACGACGAAAAGATGTATGTAGAGACAATTTTCCGGGAAATAAGAGGTGGAGAAGAGTACTTATATTGGTATTCTGTGCAAGGAGAAGGCGGGGCTCTTGTCGAAAATTCTCATCATGAAATTGATAAAAAGCACTTAGCGTTTTGGTATGAATGTATTGATGAAGAAGTACAGTCTGTTGATATGAAAACAGAAGTTGTTATGATTCAAGATGTTGTGAAGGAAGTTATGAAATAATAGATTGGTATTTTATAAACGTAAAAAGGTCTTCTTTTTTGTTGGAATATATATTATTGGAGATGCTGTAAGATGAGAATTAGTAATAAATATATCACTCTCGATGAAATAGAAATAATAAGAGAACCCTTAAATAAATTGCATGAATATCATAATAATAAATCAAAACATTTTTCTGGTGATTATCCAAGAATGACATTTGAGGAACGTATTGAAAATTATAAACAGAATTCAAAGTACGGAGAATATAGAATTGAATTATTAGTTGAGGCGGAAACAGCTAATATATTAGGATTTTGTATAGCGTATAGTAAAAGTGTAAGCGGAAAGATTGAAGTTTTATTCGTTGATGAAAAGTACCGAAGAAACGGATTTGGTTTAAAATTAATGAATAGTGCAGTGGAATGGTTTAAAGCGAAGAAGATAGATGAAATTGAATTAACAGTAGTGTACGGAAATGAAGCTGTATTGTTTTATGAAAAGCTGGGGTTTTATCCTCGTTCAATTATTATGGCAACTAAGTCATAACGATAGTTTGGGGAGAGATGAGTGGGAGTTTTTGTTTCAAAAAATGATTCATATGTTACTAAAGTATATGTGTAGAGCACATCAAAATAGATGTGCTTTTTATTATTAAAAAATTTTAAAGAAAAGCTGTATACATTTTACGCTCTCAAACGTTGAGTATATAGAAAGGAGAGCAGAATGAGTCATGATACGTTTGAATCGTTATTAATAGAGAAGTCAAAAGCTGTGTTTGGATACTTAATTAAGATTGGAGCAGATGGAAAAGAAGCGGAAGATATTGTGCAAGATACGCTGTATAAAGCTTTATTGCTTATGGAGGAAATACCGTTAGAGCATTTAACACCGTGGCTCTTTAGGGTTGCGATCAATCAACACCGAGATTTATATCGGAAAGAAAAAAGGCTAAATCCCATTGCGATTGAATCTGTTGTTCTTATTGGCCAAAAGTCATTAGATGAAGTGCTTTTAACAAGTGAACTACAAGGCGAGGTACAAGAAATATTGGAGACGATGACGGAGGATTATCGTCATATTTTACTGTTGAAATATGAATATGAACTATCTTATAAGGAAATTGCCATTTTATTAAGTATGAAAGAAGAAACAGTGAAAACAAGTTTGTACCGTGCAAGAAATCAATTTAAAAAATTGTATAGGAGGAGAAACGATGAGTCGGAAGGACTTTGATTTGAATATGGATGATAAGCAGATGAAGACTTTGATGAAGAAGGCGAAGAGGAAGCAGTTTTGGAGAAATCTCGTGATTTCAGTAGTTGTGACATTGGTCTTGATTATAGGTAGTATGAGTTTGTTAATTTATTTTAACGAGAAGAATAAGCGAGAAATGGATCAGAGAGTATATTTACGACACAGTGTTCAAGGGCCTAATATTATTTTTAATGGACATACAAAACTAAGTATGGGAATAGCTAGCGGTACAATGATGTACAGTTCCTATAAAAATATTCAAGGACAACCAGTTAAATGGATTGATGAAATTTATGAGTATTCGATCTTTGGTTATAGTCAAAAAAATGATAATGGAAATACAGGTTTAGAAGAAGAGAATATAAATAAACAATCAGAATTTGAGACAAGACAAGATTACAATCGACAGACAATGCAAAGAGAAATGCGGTTTTATTTACCTTTTGTAAAGTATTTAAACTATGTGAACGATTTAGAGAGAATTAGTGAATTGCAGAATAAAGTCGCAGAGGTAGCTCTATCTTTTGATAAGGCATATACAGCGGAGGAAGTAGTGAAAATGCTTCCTGAAGGAATACGACCTGTGTGGCTTTGGGTAGATACATATGATGAAACGAAAGCAGAGACGTATACCGGACTAGCAGAACCTGAAACGGGAGCGGTGTTAAATGCAGAGGTATCAATGAATATTTTTGGTTTTGAGGGTAGTTATGCTGATAAGAAGGAAGATGAGTACGAGGATATTAAAGGAAACTCAGCGGGGTTTCTTGGATCTATGAAATCCTTAAGTGAAAATAAAGGGGGATTTCAAGAGTATTTTGGGACAAACTATAATGAAATCAAAAACACCGAACCGAAAGACCTACCAATATACGGTGTAGTTGTAACAGGCAAAACAGAGGATTTACAAAGTTTACAAGGAGCACCATATATTAAGGCGGCTGTTAGAGGTGTAACAGTTGAGAAATATTAATCACAAACGATTAATGTGAATAATCAGAAAATTATGCTATAATATGGGAAAAGGAGAAAGAAACAGTAAACAAAAACATAGACATATATAGTAAAAAGTAATTATGAAACAATATAAACCAAAAGAATTTTCAGAAATGCTTAATGTCTCTGTTAAGACATTGCAAAGGTGGGACAATCAAGGTGTTTTACCTGCTTACCGAAACCCAAAAGGAAGAAGATACTATACAGAAGAACAGTATAAGGAATATATGGGTATTCAAGAAGAACTTGTTCAGGATTTAATATCTATCATTCATGTATTTAGCTGTAGAATATATGGGTTGAGAAAATACAAAAAGAAAATGTCGGAGGATGGAGACTTATGAAAAGAGCATATTTAATAGAAATCAAACCGACAACTGAACAAGTTAGTAAAATCCGTCAAACTATTGGGGTGTGTCGATATGTATATAACCTGTATATCTCTAAAAATAAAGAGGCATATGAGTCGGAGGGGAAATTTCTTAGTGGCTATGACTTTTCCAAATGGCTAAACAACATTCATACAAAAGAGTGTGACCAGTGGATTAAAGAAGTGTCGAGCAAAGCGGTAAAACAAGCGATTATGAATGGAGATAAAGCTTTTAAGCGATTTTTTAAAGGTTTATCTAAATTTCCACGATATAAAAAAAAGAAGAAGCAAGATGTGAAGTGCTACTTTCCGAAAAACAACAAAACAGATTGGACAGTAGAAAGGCATAGAGTAAAAATCCCCACAATTGGTTGGGTAAGGTTAAAAGAATATGGGTATATCCCTAAAAATGCAACTGTAAAAAGTGGCACAGTATATCAAAGAGCAGGAAGATATTTTGTATCTGTACTTTGCGAATTGGAAGAAATGGCAACAAAGTTAGCACTCAATAAAATAGGTCTAGGGATTGATTTAGGAGTGAAGGATTTTGCTACACGTAGCGATGGTATCGTTCATGAGAACATCAACAAAACAATAAAAGTAAAAAAGATAGAAAAACGGTTAAAACGTGAACAACGCTCTTTAGCACGTAAATTTGAAAATCTAAAAAAGAGAGGTGAAAAATCTGTTACTAATAAAAGAGTGAATATAAATAAAAATGTTCTTAGAGTGCAAAAGCTGCATGCTCGATTAGCGAATATTCGAATAGAGTATGTAAAGTCTATTGTAAATGATGTGGTGAAAACCAAGCCAACGTTTATTACAGTAGAAGATTTGAATGTGAAAGGTATGATGAAGAACAAACATCTATCTAAAGCTGTAGCACAACAATGTTTTTATGCTTTTAAAACATTGTTATCAACGAAATGTAGGGAATATGGAATTGAACTACGGCAAGCGGACAGATTCTATCCATCTTCTAAAATATGTTCATGTTGCGGTCAAAAAAAGTCGGATTTAAAGCTGTCTGACCGAGTATATACATGTGAATGTGGCAATGTAATAGATAGAGATTTAAATGCGTCAATCAACCTTTTACAAGCAAAAAAATATACAATACTAACGTAAATAGATTGTATATATGTACGGTGGGCTACATCGGAATTTACGCCTGTGGAGTGTCACAGCAAACTGTAGTAGCAAGTGATTAGCGAGGCAGGGCACGTAGAAGCAGGAATACTCTAAGAATAAACATTTGTTTATATTTTTAGTAGCAGGTTCATATGAGGCAAATACATGGAGCAATTTATATTTACATAACAATGTTTTTCGTGGCGATATCCTATGGATTAGGGCACGTGTATTCGCATCCTATACTAACTTTTTTAAGCGGAGCATGTATGGCGTTTGCGCTTCTTGTCCACCTTTTCTCAGTTTGGATCGTGAAATTTCAATTAAATATTAGTGAAATAGAGGAAGGCACTTTTTAAGTGGCCTTCTTTTTTTAATAATATTTTGGAAGTTCTTGTAGCAATTTTTCAATTTCGCATTCTGTTTCTTTGCATATAGACAGTGTGCGTAGTCTGAAAAATAAGCTGCGTAAGAAAGATTTTATATTTCCGTATAAAAACTCATACGATTTAATCTGTAATGTTTGTTTTTGGACGGGTAATTGAGCTGCTAAATCATGAAGGGCTAATATGAGTGTTTCTTCTTGTAGACCATTTTGTAGCATTGAGACAATTGGATAAACGAGACGCTCGTCTTCTTCATATTTGTAATAGATGGAATGAACACAAACTTTGTTTAATAAAGTTTGTAGTATCTCTTCGTAATATAAATTTTCCAGTTTAGGACTATTCACAAGCGCCTCAAATGTATCAGAAGCATGAGCGATACTATGTGCCCAGCCATGGTCTTGAACATATCCACGGAAATCATGCTCTTTGTTCATATATAGAATTAATTGATCTTTTACAGTTAAAATATCATTCTGTGATAAGAAATTATATTTTGTATCCGCATCAATAAGGAGCGCAATTAATAAGGTCGTAAATGCACGGGTAAATACAGCATCTTCGTCATCTGAACGAATTTTATAAAATAAATAGTTTTCGCTGATGCTTTCTAATAACAATTTCTGTAATTGTGTGTGTGAAATGTAGTCCTTTTTGATGAGATGGTAAAAAGTAGAGTAAATAAGTTTGTCTCTTAAATAGCTATCAGTAACACCGATATGTTTAAGCATATTTGAACTTAAAGAATCCATGTTAATTGTGTTATCCATTATGTAATTATTATTACGAATTTCTTCTAGCTGCTGTTGTAACATATAAACCTCCTATTTTAGAAAATTCTGTATTTTAATAGTATAATAAGAGAAAGAAATAGACAATAAATAAATGCTTTTGAATGGAGGGGCATTATGAAGAGAGCATTAGTCTTTTTTATTAGTATTTTCTTTTTAGGAAGCTGCTCGCTTTCGTATGTTACTTTTTCTAGCGAGAGCAAAAGTTGGACGGGGCAATATAAAGGGCATATTAAGGATGACAGTGAAGATGGAATGTTTACGTTTCAGTATAAAGGCGGAGATGGAAATACAGAATTTAAAAATTTAGAGATTGCTATTAATGAAACCTTTCGTACAATGACACAAACTTCAGAAGTTCATAAAGGAGCAAGGATTGAAATGAAGTCTTCTTGTGTAAGTTGTGCGCCTCTATCTAAAGATGAACCGATAGAGGTTGTGATTAAATGGGATGATAAGTATGAGGAGAAGATGGTGTTAAATTTGAAATAGCCTAGAGTAAGGAGTTAAAAATGAATAGGCGTATGAAAAACTTTATGTTTTTAAGTGTATTTCTAATCATATTATCAACGTGTGATATAAAACAAGTAGAGCAAGTAGCGGTAAAAAAAGTACCTGAAGAGGGGTATGTCATAGTAAGAAATGACACGGTATTTTTTGTCGATGATAAAACGTTTAATACAAAAGTAGAATTGCAACATTATATGGAACAACAAATAAATAAAGAGCATCCATCACATATAGTTTTGAGCTTTAAAGATAAAGGCGCATATAAACAGTTAAAAACAGGGGATAAAATAAAAGTATGGTTTTCTCAAATGCTTGAAAGCTATCCAGCAAAAATGATTGTAGAGAAATTTGAAATAGTAGAGAAATAGAAAAAGGCAGCCATCACGCTGCCTTTTTTCTTATTTCACAAATTGTAATTCTTTCGGGAATTTCGTTAAAATTTCTGATCCGTCTTTTGTGATGTAAATATCATCTTCAATACGAACGCCGCCTACGTTTGGTACGTAAATACCTGGCTCGATTGTGAAGACCATACCTTCTTTTAATGGGGACTCGTTACCAGCTTTTACATCTGGATATTCGTGTACGCTAATTCCAAGTCCGTGACCAAGGCGGTGCGGGAAGAAGTCGCCGTAACCTGCATCTGCGATCACAGAGCGAGCAGCGTTGTCGATTGCACCAAGTGTAACACCTGGTTTACATGCTTCAACTGCTTGTAGTTGTCCAGCAAGTACAGTTTTATAAATGCGAGTTTGTTCTTCAGAAATGTCACCGAATGCTACTGTACGTGTAATGTCAGAGCAATAACCTTCAATGATTACGCCTAAATCAAATAGTACGAAATCGCCGCGTTTCATTTTATTTGCACCTGGAATACCGTGTGGAAGAGCAGAGTTTGCACCTGCTAATACCATCGTATCAAATGACATTTTATGTATGCCTTTTGTTTTTAATTCGTGTTCAATAATTGCTAATACTTCTAGCTCACTACGATCTTCTTTAATTGCATTTACACCAACTTCAACAGCGTAGTCCGCCATTTTAGCTGCTTCGCGTAAAATAGAAAGTTCTTTTTCATCTTTAATTAAACGAAGTTCACGAACTTTCTCCTCAGCTGATTTGAACGCTGCATTTGGGAATAATTTTGTTAGTTCTTCGTAACGTTCTACGTTTAAATGTTCTTTTTCGATTGCAACTGCGTTTGCATTGATGCCGCGGTCTTTAATTGCTTTTGCAATCATATCCCATGGTCTGTCAGTATCAGTAAATCCGATAATTTCATGTGCCCAGCCAGCGTTACGCGCTTGACCTTCTTCCATTTTAGGGCAAATTAAAATAGGCTCTTTTTCTTGGAATACAAACATACCAAGAAGTCTTTCGTGTGGTTCACAGTGGAAGTTTGTCATGTAGAAAACGTTTGGTGTAGAAGTTAAGAACGCAGCTTCTACGTTTTTTTCTTTTAGCCATTGCATTAAATTTTCTAATCTAGCATTCATCGATTGGCACCCCCGAGATATTTAATTACAAATATAACTTTACATCGGAAGAAAGCGTTATGACAAGTAAATAGATGTTAGAAAAGACAGGGAATTGAAAAATCATGTAGAATAAAAAGTGAGAATGTGTATAGGGGAGGAATGTAGTAATGAAAGTATCTTATCACGGGCATTCAGTTGTAAAGATTGAAACGAATGGAAAAGTGATTTTAATTGACCCATTTTTAACTGGAAATCCTACAACAGATTTAAAGGCTGAAGATGTCAAAGTAGATGCGGTTCTTTTATCGCATGGACATGGTGATCATGTTGGAGATACAGTAGAGCTTGCGAAGAAAAATAATGCAGTTGTTGTGGCACCATTTGAACTAGCGACCTTTTTAAGTTGGCAAGGTGTGAATACACATCCGATGCATATTGGTGGTTCGCATGAATTTGGCTTCGGAAAAGTGAAGTTTACACAAGCATTCCACGGTTCTAGTTATATTGATGAAGAAAATAAGACGATTACATATACAGGTATGCCAGCAGGTATTTTATTTACAGCAGAAGAGAAAACTGTATACCATGCAGGAGATACCGCTCTATTCTCTGATATGAAATTAATTGGGGAACTGAACAACATTGATATAGCATTTTTACCCATTGGTGATAATTTCACAATGGGACCAGAAGATGCTGTTTTAGCAGCAAAATGGGTTCAGGCGAAAACTGTTGTACCGATGCATTACAATACGTTCCCAGTAATTGAACAAGATCCATATCAATTTGTAGAAAAGCTACAAAATTGTACAGGGAAAGTATTAGAGGCTGGAGAAAGTATTACACTATAGAAAAGAAACCCTTCATTTGAAAAGACAAGTGAAGGTTTTTTTACGTGTGTAGGACAGCTTTTAAAGTTTGTACTTGTTTTGGTGATTCTTTCCTTTTTGGAAGTGGATGTTCAGGTGTTTCATTCAATTCCATTGCAACTTTTTTCCCGTCTACGAAAGCTAAAAATACAGCACCTACAACTTCTAATAATTTTTTCATCATGTATCCGCTCCTTTGTTTTATTTCTTGTCTTCATTGTATATTGAAGCGGCTGGACAAACTATCGAACGAGATGACAATACCATTACATTGTTGTAATAGAAGAAGTAGTATAATGTAAGGCGTATTTTGTTATAAAAAAAATAGTACAGACATACAAAGAGAGAGTGTAACAGTTTTGAAAATATAGTATACTGAAAATACAACACATGAAGAATTTAGGGAAAAGAAAGTATGGTGAAACCATTTGGCTACCAAGCATAACCAAATTTTAGAACATATTAATGGCCTGCCAGTAGGGCATAAAATTTCTGTAAGGCAAATTGCAAAAGATTTGAGTGTAAGTGAAGGTACAGCTTACCGTGCAATTAAAGATGCAGAAAATAAAGGATATGTTAGTACGATTGAACGTGTCGGAACAATTCGAATTGAACAAAAGAAGAAAGAGAATATTGAAAAGCTGACATATGCAGAAGTCGTTAACATTGTCGATGGTCAAGTACTTGGGGGCAGAGAAGGACTACATAAGACGTTAAATAAATTCGTAATTGGGGCAATGAAATTAGAAGCGATGATGCGCTATACAGAAGCTGGGAACTTACTTATTATCGGTAACCGTACGAACGCACATCAATTAGCGTTAGAAGCCGGAGCTGCGGTATTGATTACGGGTGGATTTGATACGGAAGATCATGTGAAGAAATTAGCAGATGAATTAAAATTGCCGATAATTTCAAGTAGTTACGATACATTTACAGTTGCAACGTTAATTAACCGTGCGATTTACGATCAGCTTATCAAGAAAGAAATTGTACTCGTTGAAGATATTTTAACGCCAATTGAAGAGACATTATATTTAAAACCAAATGATACAGTACAGCAATGGCATGCGTATAATGAAGAGACGATGCACGGAAGATATCCAATTGTTGATGAAAATAAAAAGGTATTAGGTATTGTAACTTCAAAAGATATGATTGGTGTTGCGAAAGAAACACCAATTGATAAAGTGATGACAAAACATCCAATTACGGTAAATGGAAAAATGTCTGTCGCAGCTGCGGCACGTATGATGGTATGGGAAGGTATTGAGTTACTTCCTGTTGTTGATGAAGGAAATAAACTGCAAGGTATTATTAGCCGTCAAGATGTACTTCAGGCATTGCAAATGATTCAGCGTCAACCACAAGTCGGTGAAACAATCGATGATATTGTAACGAATCAATTCATGACGCCGAAAGAAGCAAAAAATGAACATCTATATCAATTTTCAGTGACGCCGCAAATGACGAATTCAATCGGAACGTTATCTTACGGTGTATTCGCAACAATTGTGACGGAAGCAACGAATCGCGTTATTCGTGCGCAAAAGAAGAGTGATTTAATTGTTGAGAACTTAACAATTTATTTCGTAAAACCAGTTCAAATTGACAATGTTGTATCGGTTCATCCGAAAGTATTAGAAATTGGACGTAAATTTGGTAAGGTTGATGTAGAAGTGCATCATGAAGGTAATGTTGTCGGGAAAGCATTACTTATGGTGCAGTTGATCGATAAATAAAAAGATGGAGCAAGCCGCTTTGGTTTGTTCCATTTTTTTATTTAAAAGGATAGAAACAAAAAATAAATAGCGTATCATTTCATAGTTATAATAAAAGACTAAAAAATTTGAAGATGTGGAAATGGAATAGCGATAAGGAGGAAGGGCATGGACGGAATCATTTTCTTTTTAGTGGTCGTATGTTTCATCATTATGCATGTGTTAACGCATAGAAGGATGAACGCTATTAAAAAGAGGCTGTATTTTGTAAGTGTAACTCTTGCTAGTGTGGGCGCCTTTATTCCTATATCAGGAGAAAATGAGCCGGATTTTCTTTACTTTGGTATACCAGCTGAAACGTTTGTTTATTATGGCGGATGGGAATGCTGGTTTAATCCATTAGGTTTTTTCGTTAACTTTATTTTGTTTTATTGGGTTTTGAAGTTAATAATTAAGCTACGTAAGAGTTCGGGTAGAGAAGTGAAAAAATAGAAGGATATGTATCAATGTGGATAGAAAATTAGTTGTTAATCGATTACGCTACTAATCGTTAAGAGATAACAATCGTGTAATTGGATAGGGAAACGATGCTTCACTATATGAACTAGGGGGAGAAGAATGGATTTTCACATTACAGAGCAGTTATGTAAGCAATATAATTTAAATAGCCTTACGAAAGTTTCATTGTTGCATGGGGGAGAAAATCAAACATATATATTCAAATCGGACAAAAATAAATTTGTAGTGAGGCAGTATAGAGAAGGACGTTATACAGCCGAGCAAATAGAGGCTGAAATACATTGGTTAATAGCGATGCAAAAACAAATGTTAGTACCAGAAGTAGTTGTAAATACAAATGGTGATTGGATTACATCTGTTATGAAAGATGAGAGAAGTATTCAGTATTTTGTTGTCTTTAAGTTTATAAACGGAAATGAAATTTTAGAACCAAGGGATAGGGACTATGAAAAACTTGGGTCACTAATGCGAATATTTCATGAAAAAACAAATGAAGTGCTCAAAAGAGTGCCGCAAACTTGGAGAGGTTACGAAAGGCCTATATATAGTGAGAAAAAGATAATCCACGAGCCTTTACAGCGATTACTAAATGCTTCATTTCTATCGCATGCGGATAAGCATAAATGCATGAAAATTGCAGAAAGAATACAAGAACTCACAAATTCAACTCAACTAGGAGAAAAACAATTTGTTCATGGGGATATGCATTTTGGTAATGTTCTTGTAGACAAAGAGGATTGGTATTTACTTGATTTTGATGAATGTGGATTTGGGTATAAAGAGTTTGATATTGGTGTTCCGAGATTACATTTAATTGCTTCGGGACAGTTAGAAGATGTATGGGGGGATTTCATAATGGGGTATGGAGAAAATATTTCAGAACCAGCCATTCGACTTGGGACTGCTTCAAGAATCTTTTATATGGCTGGAAAAATACCATTAAGGCTTGATATTGAACCTATTAGAAAAGATCCTGGCGCTTTTATTCGCCGATATATTCATTATGCGGAAGAGGAATTATGCGGGGAGACAATTGCCTGATAAAAAAACAGAATATTAATTCATTTGGATTCTAGACTATATTATAATTTGATTGTAAGAAAATGGATTTATGGAAGGTGGTATGCATTATGTCATCAACAGTACTCTTTTTTGGTAGTATCGCACTATTTTACTTCCTTGTGATGATACCGTTTCAATATTTATACTTACAAGGTTTACATGAAAAAAAGAAAAAAACAGGATTACCTCAGCGAGAGCCATATGAAAAAATGTCTTTTGAGGAAGAACAATTACATTTCCACGTACAAGGGAATCTCTTTAATATACCGTCTGCGTTTGTTGCATATATGATTTTGAAAGTTAGAGGACGTAAAAAAGCATCACAATATTGATGCTTTTTTACGTTGCTTCAGACAGATTCAGCTTCTTCAACGGCCAATGGTAAGAAATGTTTGTATTGGCGAAATCCATTAAATACACTTGCAATACCAAATAGAACAAATAAAACACCAACGATAATACGAGCGGTTGAAAGTTCTAAAAAGAATTGGTTTATCCCGAAGAATAAGACGAATGAACCGAGTGCCATTGCGGATTTTCCTGAGAGCCAACCTTTCTCCATTGGGCGGTTTGTACGAAAGTATTTTGTTTTGTAGAAGAGGTACAACATAAATGAGACGATAATACAGAAGACTAATACTGGCATAATGCACACTCCCATCGCTTTATGAAAAATAATAGTGAAGAAAAAAGAAATATCTAAACTTTCTAACTTTTATTATAAAGCAATTATTCGCATGTATGAAATACTTTCCGTTATAATGGAAGATAAAGTGAAGAAGTTGAGTAAAAAGGAGATTATACATATGCATGAGCAAATTTTAGGAGCAATTAAAGAGTTTGATACAATTATTATTCATCGTCATGTACGTCCAGATCCAGATGCGTTAGGTTCACAGGGCGGTCTTGGTACCATTCTACAAGAATCGTTTCCAGAGAAAAATATTTATACGGTTGGGTACAACGAACCGTCATTAGCATACTTACGAGTAATGGATGATATTGAAGATAGTGTATATGAAAATGCACTTGTTATCGTATGTGATACTGCGAACCAAGAACGTGTTGACGATCAACGTTATGCAAAAGGGAAGATGTTAATTAAAATTGACCATCATCCAAATGAAGATCCGTACGGAGATATTACGTGGGTAGATACGACAGCAAGTTCTACAAGTGAAATGATTTATGAGTTTTACACGTATGGAAAAGATAAAGGGTTACAGATAACAAAAGAAGCAGCTCGTCTTATTTTAGCGGGTATTGTTGGGGATACAGGTCGTTTCTTATTTCCGAATACAACAGCGAAAACACTTCGTTACGTAAGTGAGCTTGTTGATATGGATGTGAAATTCACAGATTTATACAATGAAATGTATAAGACGAAAGAAAAGATTGCTCGTTTGAACGGCTATATTTTACAAAACTTTACGATGGTAGAAGAAGGAGCAGCTTACATTAAATTAACGAAAGAAGTATTAGAAAAGTTTGATGTGCTTCCTTCTGAGGCATCTGGCGTTGTTGGAGCACTTGGTAATATAGATGGATTAAAGTCGTGGGTTCTATTTTTAGAGGAAGATGATGTGATTCGTGTTCGTCTTCGTTCAAAAGGACCAGTTATAAATAAATTAGCAATGCAATATAATGGCGGAGGGCATCCGATGGCGTCTGGTGCAAAAGCATCTTCTTGGGAAGAAGCGGATCGTCTTTTTGCTGATTTATGTGAGTTGTGTAGATAAGAGATTATATATGAAAACGAAAAGAAGGAGCGGCGCTAAAGCCCTCCTTCTTTATTTTTCTTTCTCTATAGTAATGCTAATTTCAAGCACGGTATCAAAAGATATTGTATCGACTTTAAAGCGGTATAGACGATCGTAATGTTTGTACGTTTTGTTTTCGATTACCTTTTTGAGTAGGTCTTTATTTTTTGCGATACTTTGTATGTTTTTCGTTAAAAGGTGCTGGAGGTCATTATGGATAGATGTGGTCATATTTTCGAGTGTAAGATTGTCTAAATCGTATTTTTCTCGATTTATAAGTTTTATTTTAATCTCTTGAATAGTTAAGAGCCGTTTATTTTCAGTGTTCAATTTTTCTTGATCTTCGAGAAGGACGTGAAGCTTTGCTTCTTGTTTTTCTATAATTTCTCGTTGCTCTGCTATTTTACTAGCTTGTTCTTCTTGAAAAACACCGTATATGTACAAAAAAATAAACCAGCTCAATACGCCTCCAACAGCAGCACCAGCTAAAACTAAATACCATTTTTTTGCTGTATTGGCACTTGGTACTCTCATACATGTTCCTGCGTTAGCCATTTAATAATAGTAAGACCTGTTTGCATACCACCCGTTGCAAAAAAAATAAGGAGAATTTGTTTTACGATATCTTTCATATCTCCGCCAAAGAAACTTCTTTCAAAGCTATAAAAAGTATCAAATGTTCCGCCAATTGCTGCAACGAGTGCCCAAATTTTTAAATTTTGGGCGAATTGATTAATGTAAGTTAGAGTTGGTTTTCCGATAAGAAATGCACCAAAGCCGCCAATTAATGAACCACCGAGTATAACCCCAAAGGCAATAAAGTAACTAATAATAAGCAGAGAGAAAAAAGTGTGTTCTCTTACATCCATCGTCATTCCCCTTTCTTCTTCATATATATGGACAAAGTATAAGAAGTATGTTTTGATTTCCGCTTTCCTCATCACCTATAATAAAAGTAGTCAAATTGGTAAAGAGAGGGTACAACAGTGAAGTTTGTGCATTTACAATGTCAAACCGTTTTTAGTTTATTAAAAAGTGCTTGTAAAATTGATGAGCTTGTAGTCAGGGCGAAAGAACTTGGTTTTTCATCACTCGCTATTACGGATGAAAATGTTATGTATGGTGTTATTCCATTTTATAAAGCATGTAAGAAACATGGTATACAGCCTATTATCGGCTTAACAGCTTCTATTTTTAGTGAAGAAGATGAAAAATCTTATCCGCTTGTTTTACTTGCTGAAAATGAAATAGGCTATCAAAATTTATTAAAGATTTCTAGTAGCATTATGACGAAGTCAAAAGAAGGTATTCCGAAAAAGTGGCTTGCCCATTATGCGAAAGGATTAATTGCTATTTCACCAGGTAAAGATGGGGAAATCGAACAATTATTATTAGAAGACAAAGAGAGTGAAGCTGAAGAATTAGCTCGCATGTATCAAAGCATGTTCGGCAATTTTTATATGAGTTTGCAGCATCATGCGATTCAAGATGAACTGCTTCTGCAAGAGAAATTACCTGCATTTATGGGTAGGATAAATGTTCCAGTCGTTGCAACAAACGATGTACGCTACATCAATCAAAGTGACGCACTTGTTCATGAGTGCTTATTATCTGTTGAAAGTGGAACGAAAATGACTGATCCAGATAGACCGAGGTTGAAAACGGATCAATATTATTTAAAATCATCAGATGAAATGGAAGCACTATTTTCTCACGTAGAAGAAGCGATTTATAACACAGTAGAAATTGCAGAACGTTGCAGAGTAGAAATACCGTTTCATATAAATCAATTACCGAAATTTCCTGTTCCGGCTAACGAGACGAATGATATGTATTTACGCCGCGTTTGTGAAGAAGGGTTGCAGAAACGTTATGGTACGCCGAAAGAAGTACATATAAAGCGTTTAAATCATGAATTAAACGTTATTTCTAGTATGGGGTTTAGTGATTATTTCCTCATCGTATGGGATTTTATGAAGTATGCGCATGAAAATCATATTTTAACAGGACCAGGACGTGGATCGGCAGCTGGCTCACTTGTTTCTTACGTATTGGAAATTACAGATATTGATCCGATTGAATATGATCTATTATTTGAAAGGTTTTTAAACCCCGAACGTGTGACACTTCCAGATATTGATATCGATTTTCCAGATATAAGACGTGATGAGATGATTCGATATGTGAAAGATAAATATGGTCAGCTTCGTGTTGCACAAATCGTAACGTTTGGGACGCTTGCAGCAAAAGCGGCAATTCGAGATATTGCGCGTGTAATGGGGCTTCCGCCGCGAGATATTGACATATTCTCAAAACTTATCCCATCAAAGCTTGGTATAACGTTAAAAGATGCATATGAGGAATCGCAATCACTCCGTGAATTCATACAAGGGAATCTGTTACATGAGCGTGTGTTTGAAATTGCAAAACGTGTAGAAGGCTTACCACGTCATACGTCTATTCATGCAGCTGGCGTTATTATGAGCCAAGAGCCGTTAACAGGAAGTGTTGCAATTCAAGAAGGGCATAACGATGTGTATGTTACGCAATATCCAGCTGATGCATTAGAAGAACTTGGTTTGTTAAAGATGGACTTTTTAGGATTGCGTAATTTAACGTTACTTGAAAATATTATAAAGTTTATCGTGGAAAAAACGGGGACACAAATTGATATAAGAAATTTACCACTTCAAGATGAAAAGACGTTCCAATTGTTAGGTAGAGGGGATACAACAGGTGTATTCCAGCTTGAATCAGGTGGTATGCGAAATGTACTTCGCGGGTTAAAACCGAATGAATTTGAAGATATTGTTGCTGTTAACTCGTTATATAGACCAGGACCGATGGAACAAATTCCGACCTTTATTGAATCAAAGCATGGAAAAAGAAAAATTGAATATTTACATCCGGACTTAAAGCCAATTTTAGAAAGAACGTACGGTGTAATTGTATATCAAGAACAAATTATGCAAATTGCGTCGAAATTAGCAGGATTCTCGCTCGGAGAAGCAGATTTATTGCGCCGTGCAGTGAGTAAAAAAAATCGTGATATTTTAGATCAGGAACGTAAGCATTTTGTGCAAGGTTGTTTACAAAATGATTATGACGAGACATCCGCGGAGAAAATTTACGATTTAATTGTAAGATTTGCAAATTACGGTTTTAACCGAAGTCACGCGGTAGCCTACAGTATGATTGGATATCAGCTTGCCTACTTAAAAGCGAATTATACGCTGGAATTTATGACAGCACTATTATCAAGTGCAATTGGAAATGAAGATAAGATTGTGCAGTATATACGAGAAACGAAGCGGAAAGGTTTTCACGTTTTGCCACCGTCTCTTCAGAGGAGTGGTTATAATTTTCAAATAGAAGGCAATGCGATACGTTACAGCTTACTTTCCATTCGAAACATCGGAATGGCTACAGTGACAGCATTACTCGAAGAACGAGAGAAAAAAATGTTTGAAGATTTATTTGAATTTTGTCTTCGCATGCCATCAAAGTTTGTAACAGAGCGAAATTTAGAGGCGTTCGTCTGGTCTGGATGTTTTGATGATTTTGGTATTTCGAGAACGAATTTATGGAAAAGTCTTAAAGGAGCGTTAGAGTACGCAAATCTTGCACGTGATTTAGGAGATGCTGTTCCGAAATCGAAATACGTACAAGGAGAAGAGCTCTCTTTTATTGAACAGTTAAATAAAGAAAAGGAAGCATTAGGCTTTTATTTATCAAGCTATCCGACAGCGCAGTATGTAAAGTTAGCGAAAGAATTAGAAATTCCATCTCTCGCTCAGGCAATGCGGCATAAGAAAAAAGTACAAAGAGCAATCGTGTATATAACAAGCGTGAGAGTAATTCGTACGAAAAAGTTGCAAAAGATGGCGTTTATTACATTTTGTGATCAAAATGATGAAATGGAAGCAGTTCTTTTCCCGGAAACGTATATACATTTCTCAGATAAGTTACAAGAAGGCGCAATTGTATTAGTTGACGGCATGATTGAGCTTAGAAATCATAAGTTGCAATGGATTGTAAATGGGCTATATCCGTTAGAAGAAATGGATGTGTATGAAGAAAAAAAAGACGCAACTGTTTACGTGAAATTGCCGTCTCAGTATGAGAAAAAGCAGTTAAATCAGGTTACTAAAATATTGTTTGACTATTCGGGTTTTGCGAAAGTACTAATTTATTATGAAAAGGAACATAAAATGGTACAATTATCACGAAGTTTATCGATTCATCCAAGTGAAGAATGTTTAGGAGCACTTCGTGAAATTGTCGGGGAAGAAAATGTGGTTGTGAAAATATAATGGACAATTTCCCTACACTTCGATTATTATAGTAGTAGTGTTCGTGGTCAGACCACTTGGAGAAATTGATATCAGCTAGAATAATTTGAGGAGAGTGGATAGTTTGTCAACACTTCGTGAAGAAGCACTTCACATGCATAAAGTGCATCAAGGAAAATTAGAAACTGTATCAAAAGTAAAAGTAGAAAATGCAAAAGATTTAAGTCTTGCATATTCTCCAGGGGTTGCAGAGCCTTGTAAAGAAATTTATGACGATAAAAGTAAGGTATATGAATATACGATGAAGGGAAATATGGTAGCAGTTGTGACTGATGGAACGGCTGTACTTGGTCTTGGTAACATTGGACCTGAAGCATCTCTTCCAGTAATGGAAGGTAAAGCTGTATTATTCAAGAGCTTTGCTGGTGTAGATGCATTCCCAATTGCCTTAAATACAAACGATGTAGATAAAATTGTTGAAACTGTAAAATTAATGGAGCCAACTTTTGGCGGCGTTAACTTAGAGGATATCGCAGCACCAAACTGCTTCATTATTGAAGAACGTTTGAAAAAAGAAACAAATATTCCTATCTTCCATGATGATCAACACGGAACAGCTATCGTAACAGTAGCAGGTCTTGTGAACGCGCTAAAATTAGTTGGAAAGAAAATGTCTGACATTAAAGTTGTCGCAAATGGCGCAGGTGCAGCAGGTATTGCAATTATTAAACTTTTATATCGCTATGGTGTACGCGACATTATTATGTGTGACCGTAAAGGTGCGATCTATGAGGGTCGTCCTACAGGTATGAATCCTGTGAAGGATGAAGTTGCAAAATATACAAATAAGAATCGTATCGAAGGTTCTTTAGCTGATGTTGTGCAAGGTGCGGACGTATTCATTGGTGTATCTGCAGAAGGTGCATTAACAGAAGAGATGGTTCGTACAATGAATGACGATGCAATTATTTTTGCAATGGCGAATCCAGTTCCAGAAATTATGCCAGAATTGGCAAAAGCAGCGGGCGCAGCTGTTGTTGGAACGGGTCGTTCTGACTTCGCAAACCAAGTAAATAATGTACTAGCGTTCCCTGGTATTTTCCGTGGTGCACTTGACGTACATGCGACACAAATTAACGAAGAAATGAAGATGGCAGCTGTACAGGCTATTGCTGAGCTTGTAGCAGAAGATGAGTTGAATGCAGAGTATATCATTCCTGCACCGTTTGACGCGCGTGTAGCGCCTCAAGTGGCAGCTTACGTTGCGAAAGCTGCAATGGAGACAGGAGTAGCTCGCCGTCAAGTAGATCCAAATGAGATTGCTGAGAAAACAAAACAATTAGCGCTGATTGGTAAAGAATAAGCGAGGAATTTCCATTGACATCATCAAATACAAAAGTATATCTCGAAATTGTAAAAAAAATCCGTTCCATTATGGAAGAAGATGGATTGGTGGCGGGGGATCGTTTGCCGTCTGAGCGTGAGTTAAGTTCACGTTTAAACGTAGGGCGTTCCTCTGTAAGAGAAGCATTGCGTGCTTTAGAACTGGTAGGGTTGATTGAAACGAGACGTGGTGAAGGGACGTTTATTCGAAACTTTTACGATAACGGTCTTGTACAATTGATTGCGCCGTTCTTGCTGCAAGATGAGAAAACAATTCGTGATTTATTACAAACAAAAGGATTGCTCGAGAAAGATATGATTCGAATTGTATGTAATTTACCGAAAGAAACGTTTTCTAAAGTGCTAAGTAAATTACACAAAGTGCTTGAAGAAAATGAAAACTCAATTCCAATGCTTCATCAAACGTTCTTTAAAACACTTATTGAACAAGTCGATAATTATTTACTTTATCGCATTTGGATGATCGTAAATGATTACGTATCAACTCTTTCTTGTAAAGTTTCAGGAGATTCTATCGATATGTATAGAAAGCTTTATGCTACTTTGGAAGAAAAACAAGAAAATGATGCACTAAAAATTTACGATGAATTAGTAGAGAATATACAGTTTCACTCGTAATGTATAAAATTTGTCGAAATGACCATGACACGTTATGACAAACATTCTATCGCGTAGCGGTTAAAGTTAAACGTAAAGAGTGAGGTTATTAGACAGATTGAGAAGATAAGGCTAACATCAAACTTTGGTGTTAGCCCAATTTTCTTCTTGCGCTAACCTTAGCTCTCAACGAAGGGGGTCAAATTGTGCTAAGAGATTTATTCGTGAAAAAGAAAAAGTACGCTGCAATACCTTCAGAACAAGTACGAAAAGATGTACCAGATGGCGTTATGACAAAATGTCCGAAATGTAAAAAAATCATGTATACGAAAGAGGTTCTAAAAAATTTAAAAGTATGTGTGAATTGTGGATATCATCATCCTATGAATGCATGGGAACGTCTTGATAGTATATTGGACGAAGGGTCATTCCGTGAGTATGACAAAGAAATGGTTTCATTAAATCCACTCGAGTTTCCAGGATACGAAGAGAAACTAGAGAGCGATCGTAAGAAGACTGAATTGAACGAAGCGGTTGTAACTGGTGAAGGAACAATTGATGACATGCTTGTTGTTGTTGCAGTAATGGATTCTCGTTTTCGAATGGGCAGCATGGGCTCTGTTGTAGGAGAGAAAATTGCCCGTGCAGTTGAAAAAGCATACGACTTACAAGTTCCATTTATTATCTTTACTGCGTCGGGTGGTGCCCGTATGCAAGAAGGGATATTAAGTTTAATGCAAATGGCAAAAACAAGCGTAGCTTTGAAAAAGCATAGTAATGCAGGAGGGTTATTTATTTCTGTTATGACTCACCCAACGACGGGCGGGGTTTCAGCGAGTTTCGCTTCACTTGGTGATTACAATCTTGCAGAGCCAGGTGCACTTATCGGATTTGCTGGTAGACGTGTAATTGAACAAACAGTGCGTGAGAAACTACCGGAAGATTTCCAAACGGCAGAATTTTTATTAGAGCACGGTCAATTAGATGCGGTGGTGCATCGTGATGATATGAGAGAATCGCTCCGTAAGATTTTAGAAGTTCATCAAGGAGGGGAAATGGCTGTATGGCAGAGCTAGAATTTGAGAAACCAGTTGTTGAGCTAAGAAATAAGATTCGTGAACTGAAAGACTATACGAAAAACAGCCAGATGGACTTCAGTGAGGAGATTCGTATTTTGGAAGACAAGTTAGAAAAATTAGAGGAAGATATATACGGGAATATGAAAGTATGGGACCGTGTTCAAATTGCTCGTCATGCAGAACGACCGACAACGCTCGATTATATTGAGCACTTATTTACTAATTTTTTTGAATGTCATGGAGATCGCCTATTTGGCGACGATGCAGCGATTGTCGGCGGCATTGCGAAATATAAGGGGATGCCAGTAACTGTAATTGGGCATCAACGCGGAAAAGATACGAAAGAAAATATTCGTCGTAATTTTGGGATGCCTCATCCAGAAGGATATCGAAAAGCACTGCGTCTAATGAAACAAGCGGAAAAGTTTAACCGTCCTATTATTTGTTTCATTGATACGAAGGGAGCTTATCCTGGTAAAGCAGCTGAAGAACGTGGACAAAGTGAAGCGATCGCTCGTAATTTATTTGAAATGGCGGGTTTAACTGTACCTGTTATTTGTATTGTTATCGGTGAAGGTGGTAGTGGTGGTGCGTTAGGTCTTGGAGTAGGAGATTACATTCATATGCTGGAAAATTCCACGTATTCTGTTATTACACCAGAGGGTGCGGCGGCAATTCTTTGGAAAGACGCTGGTAAAGCAAAAGAAGCTGCAGAAGCGATGAAAATTACAGCATTAGATTTAAAAGAATTAGGTGTAATTGACGAAATCATTCCAGAGGCAAAAGGCGGAGCACATCGTAATATTTTAAAACAATCAGAAAATATAGATTTAATGCTTAAGAAAACTTTTGAACAATTAAGCGGAATTTCGAAAGATGAGTTAATCGAAAAACGTTATGAAAAATATATGAAAATTGGGCAAGTTTCGTTTTCAAACGCTTCCATTGGGATAAAATAATAAAAGCGTGCGTTCCTCTTCGCGAATGCACGTTTTTATTATGAAAAGACACATCTTCTCCATTGTGTTTTTATATTTTTTCGTGTTATTTTATTATAAGGCAAATAATCTTTATGAGGTGAGTACAAATGAAACGTATTGGTGTATTAACAAGTGGTGGAGATTCACCTGGTATGAATGCTGCCATTCGTGCAGTTGTTCGTAAAGCGATTTTCCATGATATTGAAGTATATGGTATTTACCATGGATACGCTGGTTTAATTTCTGGTCATATTGAAAAATTAGAACTTGGTTCTGTTGGCGATATTATCCACCGTGGTGGTACAAAATTATATACAGCAAGATGTCCTGAGTTTAAAGATCCAGAAGTACGACTAAAAGGTATCGAGCAATTAAAGAAACACGGTATCGAAGGACTTGTTGTTATTGGTGGAGATGGTTCTTACCAAGGTGCTAAAAAATTAACTGAACAAGGATTCCCATGTGTTGGTGTACCAGGTACAATCGACAATGATATTCCTGGAACAGACTTCACAATTGGTTTCGATACAGCTTTAAATACTGTTATTGATGCAATTGATAAAATTCGTGACACAGCTACATCTCATGAACGTACATATGTTATCGAAGTAATGGGACGTCATGCTGGAGATATCGCATTATGGGCTGGTTTAGCTGATGGTGCTGAAACAATTTTAATTCCAGAAGAAGAGTATGACATGGAAGATGTTATTGCTCGTCTGAAGCGTGGTAGTGAACGTGGTAAAAAACACAGTATTATCATTGTGGCTGAAGGTGTTGGAAGTGCAATTGACATCGGTAAGCATATTGAGGAAGCAACAAACTTTGATACTCGTGTAACTGTATTAGGTCACGTACAACGTGGTGGATCACCAAGTGCACAAGACCGTGTATTAGCAAGTCGTCTTGGCGCAAGAGCAGTTGAATTATTAATTGCTGGTAAAGGTGGACGTTGTGTAGGTATTCAAGATAATAAACTTGTTGATCATGACATTATCGAAGCGTTAGCTCAAAAGCATACAATCGATAAAGATATGTATCAATTATCTAAAGAATTATCCATCTAATCGGCTTAACGTCGGATATTTGGGAACGGTTTCATAATTTTCGGAGGTGCAATATGCGTAAAACTAAAATTGTATGTACTATAGGTCCTGCTAGTGAAAGTATTGAGAAATTAGAACAATTAATCGAAGCGGGTATGAACGTTGCTCGTTTAAACTTCTCTCATGGTAGCCATGAAGAGCACGGCGCTCGTATTAAAAACATTCGTGAAGCTTCAAAGAAAACTGGTAAAACAGTTGGTATCTTACTTGATACAAAAGGTCCAGAAATCCGTACTCACGACTTCGTAGACGGACAAGCTGAGCTTGTAACAGGTGCAGAAGTAGTTCTTTCTACTGAGCAAGTATTAGGTACTGCAGAGAAGTTCTCTGTATCTTATGCTGGTCTTTATGACGATGTAGACCCAGGTTCTCGTATTCTAATCGATGACGGTCTTATCGAACTAGAAGTAATCGAAAAAGCTGACGGAAACATCCGTACAAAAGTTCTTAACAGTGGAACTGTAAAAAACAAAAAAGGTGTTAACGTACCAAACGTAAGCATTAAGCTTCCTGGTATCACTGAAAAAGACGTAAAAGATATCATTTTCGGTATCGAGCAAAAAGTTGATTTCATCGCAGCTTCATTCGTGCGTAAAGCGTCTGACGTATTAGAAATCCGTGAATTATTAGAAGAGCATAACGCTCAATACATCCAAATCGTACCAAAAATCGAAAACCAAGAGGGTATCGATAACATCGATTCAATCTTAGAAGTTTCTGACGGTTTAATGGTAGCTCGTGGTGATATGGGTGTAGAAATTCCACCAGAAGAAGTGCCATTAGTACAAAAACGTCTAATCAAAAAATGTAACGTGTTAGGTAAACCAGTTATTACTGCGACACAAATGTTAGATTCTATGCAACGTAACCCACGTCCAACTCGTGCGGAAGCAAGTGACGTAGCTAACGCAATCTTCGATGGTACAGATGCAATCATGCTTTCAGGTGAAACAGCTGCTGGTCAATACCCAGTAGAAGCAGTAACAATGATGGCTAACATTGCAGTACGTGTTGAAAAATCATTACAGTATGAAGATATGTTCAAAAAACGTATTAAAGAGTTCACTCCAACAATTACAGATGCAATTAGCCAATCTGTTGCGCATACAGCACTTGCTCTTGATGTAGCTGCAATCGTAGCTCCAACAGAAAGTGGATATACTGCGAAAATGATCTCTAAATACCGTCCGAAATCTCCAATCGTAGCTGTAACATCTGATGAGCAAGTAGGACGTCGTCTTGCACTTGTTTGGGGTGTACAAGCATTTATGGCTGGAAAACGTGCAGCGTCTACTGACGAAATGTTAGATACTGCAATTCAAACAGGTATGGATGCAGGTCTAATCGGACTTGGAGACACTGTAGTAATCACTGCTGGTGTACCAGTTGCTGAAACTGGCACAACAAACTTAATGAAAATCCATGTTGTTGGTGAAGAAGTTGCAAAAGGACAAGGAATCGGTCGTAAAGCTGCAAAAGGTAAAGTAGTTGTAGCGAAAACAGCTGCTGAAGCTGTAGCGAACGTAAACAAAGGTGATATCCTTGTTACAACAAGCACTGATAAAGATATGATTCCTGCAATTGAAAAAGCTGCTGCTCTAGTTGTAGAAGAAGGCGGTCTAACAAGCCACGCGGCTGTTGTAGGTGTATCAATTGGTATTCCTGTTATCGTTGGTGTAAACGGCGTAACAGCAACTTTAAAAAATGGCCAAGAAGTAACAGTTGATGCGGCACGCGGAATTGTTTATAATGGACATGCGGAAGTGCTATAAGTAATACGGAGAGAAGGATCGGAGTCCTTCTCTTTTTTTTACACAAAAATGAGATATAACTAGCTTGAGACGTCTGAAATTGCTTTTAAAAGCTATTTATTATGAGGTTTGATATGAAAATGTATTTGGCTTTTGTGTGGTGTATATGGGCGTTGTGAGGGTGTTTAAAGTCATGGTATGTGAGAGGAGTGTGGAACTATGAAGTGGTTACTAGTCTTGTTTATTTTAATACCGGCTATTGAGATTACAGTCTTAATTGGATCGAGTCATGTAATAGGTTTGTGGTCTACGTTCGCTATGATTGTATTTACGGGTGTTGTAGGTGTCTATTTGGCGAAAAGGCAAGGATTTAAAGTACTTGGAGAGATTCAATCTAAGTTGAATAGAGGAGAAATGCCAGGAACGGCAGTACTCGATGGTATTTTTATCTTTGTAGGAGGTATTCTTTTGGTACTTCCTGGATATGTAACGGATATAATAGGTTTTATCTTTGTTCTTCCTGTGACGAGGGCTTTATTGAAGCCGTTTGTTATGAAATGGATGGAATGGAAGTTTAGAAAGAACTCTACTATTATTGTGCAGAAATAATGCTTAGATTATAGCGATCTAAGCATTATTTTTTTTGCCTGCAAAAGGATGAGGAGGGTGATTAAAGTTAAGTTAATTAAAGATGCACTTTATCCTACCTTAACATCTGGTGAGTGCAAAGGAGTTAAGTGGAAATCGGACTGCTTATGAAAGTTCATAGTCGGTGGTGGGCAAAATCCTTATTAATCGTTGTCTTACTTTATTGTATTCGCTGTGTGTTTTTGGTTGGATATGTGATTTGGGGAGTTGGTAGCTCTTAATGAGTCTGCTGCGCGAAAATTTTTGTGAACTCAAACTTGTTTTTGTATATAAAAAGAATCAATTTGCATGGAAAAGTTAGATAAGGACAGGGAAGTTATTAGTTTAAGTCTTATTCTAATTCATTTTGTATATTTATTCATTTACATAAAAAGTAATAAATGTAAGTAATAATTATGAAAAAAATAGAATAAAAATGTAAAAAGACATCGAAATATGCGTTTTTTATACAAAAAAACAAGAGAATTATCCTTTTTGGTTGCAATTCTCTTGTTGGATGTAATGAGTATGAAAAATAAGTACAAGGAATAATCAGTGGGAATTTCCCACTGATTACATGTAAGTTTTTGTTGTATATGAATTAGAAACTATTATTTTGAAGGTGAGCCTTTAATATATTTCCACAAATCATGGAATACACGAGCTTTGTGCAATGTATTAAGTAGTACTAAGGTGACTGGACCGATGATTAATCCTAAAAAGCCAAAGAGTTTGAAGCCGACAAATAGAGCAATCAGAGTTGCTAATGGATCGAGGCCGATATTAGAAGAAAGTACTTTAGGCTCCATAATTTGTCTTTGGACAATCACGACGATGTATAAGATGAGAAGACCGATGGCGAAAGCAGTGTCGCCAGTGAAAAATACGTATATAACCCAAGGAACGAAGACGGCTCCTGTTCCTAGATACGGGAGTAAATCTACAACCCCTGTAATAATTGCGATAGTAATGGCGTATGGTACGCGTAATATTAACAGTCCGATTAGTACAATAACAGTTGTCATAGATACGAGTGTAAGTTGCGCTTTAACAAAACCAAATAAAGCTTTTCTTAGATCGACAAAAATAGTTTTTCCGTAGCCATGAACACGATTGGGCAAAAATTTTCTTACTTTCTGAGCAAGACGGTGCCAATCGTAACTAATGAAGAAAGTGGCTAATAAAACGAATACAAGAACAGTTAAAGTTGTTGGTAATGCACTAATGAAATTTGTTAATCCGCTTATAATAGCAGTTAAAAGTTCTTTCATTTGTGTCGTTGCTTCGGTTCCTAAGTTTTGAATGTTTTGTGTAATCGTATAGCGCTGTGGTTCCCCAAGATGATTAAATTTAGAAATTAAATCATCATAGAGAGGCATAATATGATTAAGTGCAAATTGCTCTGCGAATTTAACGATATCTGGAAACTTTACTGTAACAAGTTGTAGTAAGTATGTTGTGGCAGATATTGCTTCTGTTACAAGATATGTAACGAGTCCGACGATAGCTCCGAATACGAGAATTAAGCTAACGAGTACTGCTAGTGCGCGAGGAAATTGTAGTTTTTGATTAAGGAAATTGACGACAGGATTAATCAAATAAGCAAATGCGAAAGCGATAATAAAAGGGTAGATAAGTCCTGACATATATAGTAATGCATAGAACCCGGCTACCGTTGCTACAATGACAAATATAAGTCGCAATATCATATATAGTAAGTTTCGGTTCAAAGATGTATACCTCCCATTCCAATTTGGATTATCCTAATTCGTTCAACTTATAACGAGTGTGTCGCCACTGATTAAAGTTTCACTTTACCCCGCATTAACGGGCAGTAAATCTCCTACCCAAAGTGCGGCTGGATTAAAGGAGTTAGATGGAGATAAACTGCCCGTAAAAGCCCGATTGGTTCAACTAATAATCAGTGGAAAATGCCCCACTGATTAAAGTTTCACTTTATGTTATAGTGGAATGATGGATTTTTCCTGCTTTTTCAGTATATGAGTGACTGTAAAGGCTTGGTGTTGATGCTTCTACTATATGGTAAAAACTTCATTTTCTCTTCTTTTTATTTTACCTGTTTCTTATTAGAAAAGAAAGGAGAGACAATCGTTTTAAAAATGTATACATGCTTAAATCTTTGATGGTGAAAGTCTCAGTTTTTCATTTTAAAATACATAAAAAAATGAAGTGGTTATTGTTGCATATACATCGATATAGCATGTATAACGATAGGTTTAAAGGTATTTTTATTTGGAAATGAGTTCATTATTTTCAGAAAGGAAGTGCAAACATGATTAGTCAGTCAACGTTATTTTTATTCATACTACTTATTATAGGACTTATTGCGAAAAACCAATCGCTTACTGTAGCTATTGGTGTGTTGTTTTTATTGAAATTTACGTTTTTAGGAGACAAAGTCTTTCCTTATCTACAAACGAAAGGGATTAACCTTGGTGTTACGGTTATTACAATAGCAGTGCTCGTACCGATTGCGACGGGGGAAATAGGTTTTAAACAACTTGGTGAAGCGGCGAAATCGTATTATGCATGGATTGCTTTAGCTTCGGGGGTAGCGGTTGCTTTGTTAGCGAAAGGCGGCGTACAATTATTGACGACGGATCCTCATATTACAACTGCGCTCGTTTTCGGTACAATTATAGCGGTTGCTTTATTTAATGGAGTTGCTGTAGGTCCATTAATTGGGGCTGGAATTGCCTACGCAGTTATGAGTATTATACAGATGTTTAAATAAGGAATTTTATAGTAATATAAAATTTTTGAATTCTTTCTGTTCACAAAAGTCAGATAATTGTTTATAATAGGATTAGAAACTTTGAAAAGTTACATAACAGCAGAGACTTTACACCAGATAAAATAAAAACAACATAAAACAATTTTATAATGATATTGTTTTATGTTGTTTTTATCATAAAACTCTTCGGAATTAATTTTCCTCACTAACTTGTTGTTTTGAGCGTGAGGATTCGGGGAGACATTCACGCTCATGCTTTCCATGTAAACAATGGACATAAGAGGGGAACATCGCAACAAATTTGCATGATCGTGCATTTTGCTTGCCTAAAGAGTGAACGGGCGTTCATAATTCAAAAGGGGAGCAAATAGATATAAGGAGCAAGGTTGGGAGAATTTTCAGGAAAAGGAGAGAATGTCATGACTGTTATTCGAGGTTTAGAAGGGGTAGTAGCAACAACATCATCTGTGAGCTCTATTATTGATGATACATTAACTTATGTTGGGTATAATATTGATGATTTAGCTGAGAATGCTACATTTGAAGAAGTAGTGTACTTATTATGGCATCGCAAGCTTCCGAATGAACAAGAACTAGCGAAATTTAAAGAGACTGTATCGGAATACTATAAAGTTCCAGGTGAGATTTTAACATATTTGAAACAAGTAGATTTAAAGATCGCACATCCGATGTCTGTTTTACGAACTGCAATTTCCATGCTATCATTATACGATGAGAGCGCTGAAATTATGGATGAAAACTCCAATTATTTGAAAGCGGTTAAATTGCAGGCTCAAGTGGGAACTTTAGTTGCTGCTTATGCAAGAATTCGTAAAGGTTTAGATGTTGTTGAGCCTAGAAACGATTTATCATTAGCTGCAAACTTCTTGTACATGTTAAATGATCGCGAGCCAAATGAAGTTGAAATTGAAGCTTTTGATAAGGCGCTTGTACTTCACGCAGATCATGAGTTAAACGCTTCTACATTTACTGCACGTGTTTGTGTAGCTACACTTTCAGATGTATATTCTGGTATTACAGCAGCAATCGGTGCGTTAAAAGGTCCTCTTCACGGCGGGGCAAATGAAAATGTAATGAAGATGTTAACTGAAATTGGCGAAGAAGAAAATGTAGAATCATATATTCATAATGCTCTTCAAAATAAAGTGAAAATCATGGGCTTTGGCCACCGTGTATATGAGCAGGGTGATCCGCGTGCAAAACATTTACGCGAAATGTCCAAGAGATTATGCGTGCTTTTAGGAGAAGACAAATGGTATAATATGTCTATCAAAATTGAAGACATTGTAACAAAAGAAAAAGGTCTTCCACCAAATGTTGATTTCTATTCAGCTTCTGTATACCATTGTTTAGGAATTGACCATGACTTATTTACACCTATTTTTGCAATTAGCCGTATGTCAGGCTGGTTAGCTCATATTCTAGAACAATATGAAAACAACCGTTTAATCCGTCCACGTGCTGATTATAATGGACCAACACATCAAGTGTATGTTCCAATTGCACAACGATAAGCGAAAAACACTATTTTGATAGTGAAAATACGCTTTCAAAAGTCTGATTTTTTCGGAAAGACGTAATGATTAGAATATTTTAATTTGAATAACGGTTTGAACTGAGGGGTTATTCCCTCAGTTTCATACATATGAAATTTCAAACATGGGGGTTATCACATTGACGACAGGTGAAAAAATTACTGTAACTAACGGTGTTATGAATGTACCAAACAATCCGATTATTCCATTTATCGAAGGAGATGGAATTGGTCCTGATATTTGGGCAGCTGCATCTCGTGTACTAGAAGCAGCAGTTGAAAAAGCTTATGATGGTGAGAAGAAAATCGTTTGGAAAGAAGTGCTTGCAGGGGAAAAAGCATTCAACCAAACAGGCGAGTGGTTACCAGAAGAAACTTTAAATTTAATCCGTGAATATTTAATCGCGATTAAAGGTCCACTTACAACTCCAGTTGGCGGTGGTATTCGTTCTCTAAACGTAGCACTTCGTCAAGAATTAGATTTATATGTATGTCTACGTCCAGTTCGTTATTTTGAAGGTGTTCCTTCACCTGTAAAACGTCCGGAAGATACTGATATGGTTATTTTCCGTGAGAATACAGAAGACATTTATGCTGGAATTGAATATGCACAAGGATCTCCAGAAGCAGAAAAAGTTCTTGCTTTCTTAAAAGAAGCAATGGGTGTTAATAAAATCCGCTTCCCAGAAACATCTGGTATTGGTATTAAACCAATCTCAGAAGAAGGGACAAAGCGTCTTGTTCGTGCTGCAATTCAATATGCAATTAACGAAAAACGTTCTTCTGTTACATTAGTTCATAAAGGAAACATTATGAAATTTACAGAAGGTGCTTTCAAAAACTGGGGTTACGAAGTAGCGGAACAAGAATTCGGCGACAAAGTATTTACTTGGGCTGAATATGACCGTATCGTTGAGAAAGATGGTAAAGATGCAGCGAATAAAGCGATGGCAGATGCTGAAGTGGCTGGAAAAATCATCGTAAAAGATTCTATTGCAGACATCTTCTTACAACAAATTTTAACTCGTCCACGTGAGTTCGATGTTGTTGCAACAATGAACTTAAACGGAGACTACATCTCTGATGCACTTGCTGCACAAGTAGGTGGAATTGGTATTGCACCTGGTGCAAACATTAACTATGTGACTGGACATGCTATTTTTGAAGCTACACACGGTACAGCTCCAAAATATGCAGGTTTAGACAAAGTAAACCCATCTTCAGTTCTTCTTTCTGGTGTATTATTATTAGAGCACTTAGGATGGAACGAAGCTGCGAAATTAGTAACTGCTTCTGTTGAGAACACAATTGCTTCAAAAGTAGTAACTTATGATTTCGCACGCTTAATGGAAGGTGCAACAGAAGTGAAATGTTCTGAGTTCGCTAATGAACTTATTAAAAACATGGATGTAGCGATAATCAAAAACGCATAATTAAAGCGGGGGGTAAATTATGACAATCAAACGCAAGAAAGTTTCAGTCATCGGTGCAGGATTTACAGGAGCAACAACAGCATTCTTATTAGCACAAAAAGAACTTGCAGATGTTGTATTAGTGGACATTCCACAACTGGAAAATCCAACAAAAGGGAAAGCGTTAGATATGTTAGAAGCGAGCCCAGTACAAGGTTTTGATGCTAACATTATTGGAACATCTGATTACGAAGATACTGCTGATTCTGACGTTGTTGTTATTACAGCAGGTATTGCGCGTAAGCCTGGTATGAGCCGTGATGACTTAGTAGCAACAAACTCTAAAATTATGAAAAGCATTACGCGCGACATTGCAAAACATTCACCAAATGCGATTATTGTTGTATTAACAAATCCAGTTGATGCAATGACATATTCTGTATTTAAAGAAGCAGGATTCCCGAAAGAGCGTGTTATCGGTCAATCGGGTGTATTAGATACAGCTCGTTTCCGTACATTTATTGCACAAGAATTAAATCTTTCTGTGAAAGATATTACAGGATTTGTTCTTGGTGGACACGGTGACGATATGGTACCTCTTGTACGTTATTCTTATGCAGGTGGCATTCCGTTAGAAACGTTAATTCCGAAAGAGCGTTTAGAAGCAATCGTAGAACGTACCCGTAAAGGTGGCGGCGAGATTGTAGGCTTATTAGGAAACGGTAGTGCATATTACGCACCAGCTGCTTCTTTAGTTGAAATGACAGAAGCAATCTTAAAAGATCAACGCCGTGTATTGCCGGCTATTGCGTACCTTGAAGGTGAATATGGTTATAGCGACCTTTACTTAGGGGTACCAGTAATTCTAGGTGGTAACGGAATTGAAAAAATTATTGAATTAGAACTTCTTGCAGATGAAAAAGAAGCGTTAGATCGCTCTGTAGAATCTGTACGTAATGTAATGAAGGTTCTTGTTTAATAATTAAATATAAGCGGAAAAAGATTCGGGGCCCCGAATCTTTTTCTACTATTTATTCAAATGTTTTTTTGGAATAATATGAAAACGCTATCATTTGGTGTATCCTATAATGAAACTATAGATTTATACTATACATTGCCCTCATCATAGTAAATTTCGGATTAGGTATCGGTTTTAGTAGGATAATAAGGTGAAAAAATCGGAGGGGGTTGTAACATGTTAAAGAAAAAAGTTCAAATTGGTCGTAGAATGGATGAAATTACAGTAGGAGAGAAATTATCTATCACTGAAAAAATTGAGGATAAAGATTTGTTATTGTACTTAGGGTTAACAAATGATGCCAATCCATTATATATTCAGCATGATTACGCATCCCAAACTCCGTATGAAAAGCCGATTGTACCAAGCATTATGCTAACGGGAATGATTACAACGGCAGTTACGAAATATTTACCAGGTCCAGGTAGTCATATTACAAGGAAGGACCTTACGTTCGTGAAGCATGTTCACCATTATGAAACGTTACAAATCCACTTTGAAGTTGTGGCTGTCTCTGAGGAGGAACATACAATTGATATGCTTGTATCTGCTCATGATGAAAAAGGAGAAACGGTTGTAAAAGGTTCCTTAACAGTAACGCCGCCTTTTAAATCAGTTTCTATTATGGAAAAAGCATTAGATAATTTTTAAAAAGTAAAAATATGAATAGCGCTAGCATACCTTTGTATAAGGGGGCTAGCGCTATTTTTAGTTAAAGAATCCTTGTGTGAATCCTTCGGCGAAATCGGAACAACCTGTTTTAATCGTGTCCCAGCTTGGGGCGTTGAATGTAAGAATGCACGTTACTATTAAAGACAGAATAGGTAGCACTAGTCGCATAATAGAGTCTCCTTATACCTTATATTTGGATTTTTAGATTAACAGTATTTACTATATCGTGATTTGATAATTGAAGTCAATTTAAGGAGTGGTTTTTTAAGATGAGATGGAAAAGAGAAGATGTTATCTTTGAAACGATAAGAGAAGCTGAAGTGTGGGCAGACGGGGTAGCGAATGAAATGTATGGAAGAGTATTTGATGGATATGAAACGCTAGACTATAAAATAGCGTATGCTCTTGCATTTTTGTTAGCGCAAAATCGAGAATTTAATATTTATACGAATGTGGAATTTAATAATGATATAGAAGTGTATAAAGTATGGATAACAACACGTTAATTGGAGTGAATGAGTAATAACAATAGCACAATCTGAATCCATGTATAGACAATTATATTGAGAGGGACCTTGTTTTCTAGTATGATGAGAATAACGGGGAAAATACTAGGATGAAGAAGGTTTCAAGTCTATAACTTGGAGGAAAAGAATGAACAATCGTATTTTAGTAGTTGATGATGAGGAATTTATCTTAACTTTAATTGAATTTAATCTACAACAAGCTGGGTTTGAAGTGATAACAGCGATGGATGGAGAAATGGCGCTTCAAAAAGCGACAACAGAACGCCCAGATTTAATTATATTAGATTTAATGCTTCCAAAAATGGATGGTATGGAAGTATGTAAAGAATTACGATTGCAGCGCGTTATGACGCCGATTTTAATGTTAACAGCAAAAGATGATGAATTTGATAAGGTGCTAGGTCTTGAACTTGGGGCAGATGATTATATGACGAAGCCATTTAGCCCAAGGGAAGTTGTTGCGCGTGTGAAGGCAATTTTGCGCCGCACGAAATTGCAACAAGAAGAACAAGTTAAAGATACATCAGATGAAGAGAGCATCACAATTGCTGAACTTAAAATTTTGCCAGAATTTTATGAGGCTTATTTCCAAGGAAGAAAGCTTGAATTAACACCAAAAGAATTTGAACTACTTGTTTATCTTGCGAAAAATAAAAGTCGCGTGTTGACACGTGATCAATTATTAAGTGCTGTATGGAACTATGATTTTGCCGGTGATACACGAATTGTTGACGTTCATATTAGCCATTTGCGCGATAAAATTGAACAAAATACGAAAAAACCGACGTACATTAAAACGATACGTGGTTTAGGATATAAATTAGAGGAGCCAAAAGGGGATGAATAAATTTCGTTCCAGGCTTCTTTTTACATTTGTTTCTCTTATTGTTTTTATTTTAGTTGGACTAGGTTTATTGCTGGAAACTGTGTTTGAAAACTACTATATAGAACATGCCAAAGAGAGAATGGTAAAAGAGACAGAGTATGTTGCAGTATTAGCAGAAGAACAGGGTTTTGATGATGTTTTAAAAAATCCATATGTATTTGAAAAGTTAGAAGAAAAAATACAGGCTTCTATTGCATTTGTAGATGAAAAAAAGAAAGTACAATATAGCGGCGGAGAACAGTCTGCGTTTAGCCAAGGGATAATGAAAGAACTTACTTCTGAAACAACGAAACAAAGAAATAAAGTCATTACGAAAGAAACAGATCAGAATAATGAATTTTACCATGCGGTTTTCGTTCAAGATGTGGCAGGAAAACAAGGGTATATTTTGGTGAAAAGTACAATTGAGCCTTTGAAAGCTGTTCATCAAAAAACGTGGGGATTATTAATTATCGGATTTGTTATCGCTTGTCTCGTAGTCGTATTTTTAGGTATGAAAATTACAGGGCAATATATTAGGCCAATTGAATCCGTTACGAAAGTTGCTATCGAATTAGCGAAGGGAAATTATAAAGCACGCGCTTATGAAAGTCATTCAGATGAAACAGGAATGCTGAGTAAAGCGATTAATATTTTAGCCCGGAATTTACAAGAGATGACACTTGAGCAAGAAATGCAACAAGATCGTCTGCATACGTTAATTGAAAATATGGGCAGCGGAATGATTTTAATTGATAGCCGCGGTTATATAAACCTTGTAAACCGTTCGTATAAGGAGACTTTCCACGTAACAGATGAAGAATATTTAGATCGTTTATATTATGAATCGTTTCATCATACAGAAATTATAGAGCTCGTGGAAGAAATCTTTATGACAGAAGTGAAAGTGCGTAAACAAATGTTATTGCCGCTTGGAATTGAGCGAAAGCATTTCGAAGTATATGGAGCACCAATTATCGGGACGAACCATGAATGGAAAGGGATTGTCCTTGTATTCCATGACATTACTGAGCTAAAGAAATTAGAACAAATGAGAAAAGACTTTTTAGCGAATGTTTCTCATGAACTAAAGACACCTATTACTTCTATTAAAGGTTTTTCAGAAACGCTCTTGGACGGTGCGATGGATAATAAAAAATTCTGCGAACATTTCTTGCACATTATTTTAAAAGAAAGTGAACGCATGCAAGGGTTAATTGAAGATTTATTAGATTTATCAAAGATTGAGCAACAAGGATTTAAATTGAGTATGGGGACCGTTGATATGAAGGGACTTCTTGAAGACATTCATATGGTGCTTGATAACAAAGCAGGAGAAAAAGAAATTTCTTTACAAGTAAATGCGCTAAAAGGAGTCTCGGTCATTGGAGATCCGAGTCGTTTGAAGCAAATCTTTATTAATTTAATAAATAACGCAATCGTATACACGCCGGCTGGAGGCGTTGTTTCTGTAGAATTAGCAGAAGATAAATATAATGCTTATATAAAAGTATCGGATACGGGAATTGGTATTAGTAAAGATGAAATTCCGCGTATTTTTGAACGCTTTTACCGAGTGGATAAAGCGAGAAGTAGAAATACTGGTGGTACAGGCCTTGGGTTATCAATTGTAAAGCATTTAGTTGAGGCGCATCACGGTACGATTACAGTGGATAGTGAAGTTGGGGAAGGGACAACATTTACAGTTGTTTTACCAAAATCAGCAACCGAAAAATAGGATGAAGGATGTTTACAATATATTAACAATGGCTTAATTAAATATTAATAAAGCTCTGTTAATATAATACATGAAAACCCCTTCATCCAAGGAGTAATTTTGGACGAGAATAGTTATGCTGTTCTCGTCACTTCCCTTTTATATTAGTAAACGTTTGTATATATAATAGAAAATAGCCGTTATTTTTCTTCTCTCTATTAGTCATGTTAATATAGAGAGAGGAAAGGAACGGTTTTTTTCTGTGAAAAAAATCATTTCAAATTTGTATGGGGAGGTTTCTGTTTTGGAAAAAAAGGTCGTATTAGTAGATGGTAATAATATCGCGTATCGTGCTTTCTTTGCACTACCGCTTTTAAATAACGACAAAGGTATACATACGAACGCAATTTACGGTTTTACAATGATGTTAATGAGAATATTAGAGGAAGAAAAACCGACGCATATGTTAGTAGCGTTTGATGCGGGTAAAACAACGTTCCGTCATAAAACGTATAGTGATTATAAAGGAGGACGTCAAAAGACTCCACCTGAATTGTCAGAGCAATTCCCGTTTATTCGTGAGATGCTTGATGCATTCAACGTACCGCGTTATGAATTAGAAAATTATGAAGCGGATGACATTATGGGAACGCTAGCGAAAGAAGCAAGTGAGCAAGGAGCAAATGTAAAAGTTATTTCAGGAGATAAAGATTTACTTCAGCTTGTTTCTGATAACACGCTTGTATGCATTCCTCGAAAAGGGATTACGGAAGTAGATGAATATACGAAAGAAGCTTTATTTGAGAAATACAGCTTATCACCGAAGCAAATTATCGATATGAAAGGTTTAATGGGAGACCAATCAGATAATATTCCAGGGGTACCAGGAGTTGGTGAAAAAACTGCGATTAAATTGTTAACACAGTTTGGAACGGTTGAAGAAGTGTATGAAAATATAGAGCAAGTAAGCGGAAAGAAATTAAAAGAAAAACTGGAAGCAAATAAAGACCAAGCTCTTATGAGTAAAGATCTTGCAACTATTATTACAGATGCGCCGATTACAGTACATGTGGATGATATGGAGTATAAAGGGTATGAAGCAAGTGATGTTATTCCAATGTTCGAGAATTTAGGATTTACATCTCTTTTAAATAAATTAGGTGTTACGCCAGAAGAAACGGCTCCAGCTGAATTAGATGATATTACATTTGATATTGTGGAAGAAGTTACAGAAGAAATGCTTCAGCAAGATAGTGCGCTTATTGTTGAAGTACAAGAAGATAACTATCATAAAGCGGACATTCAAGGTTTTGGTATTCAAAATGAAAATGGCTGTTACTTTATTCAGACAGACATTGCTCTTAAGTCAGATGCTTTTAAAGAGTGGCTTGCAGATGGAGAAATGAGAAAGCATACATTTGATGCGAAGCGTGCGATCGTTGCACTTAAATGGAACGGGATAGATATGCAAGGGATTGACTTTGATCTATTAATTGCTGCTTATTTACTTGACCCGGCTGATACGGATAAAGATTTCCGTACTGTAGCGAAAATGAAAGAAACGCATGCCGTGAAATCCGATGAAGAAGTTTACGGAAAAGGTGCAAAGCGTGCTGTTCCAGAGCTAGAAGTAGTAGCGGAGCATGTAGCTCGTAAAGTGCACGTATTATATGATGTAAAGCAAACATTCGTAGAAGAGTTACAAAAGAATGAGCAATATGAACTGTTTACAGAGTTAGAATTACCACTTGCGCGTGTATTAGCTGATATGGAAGTAAAAGGTGTAAAAGTTGATACGGAGCGTCTTCGTAATATGGGAGAAGAACTTGCAGGTAGATTAAAGGAAATGGAACAGGAAATTTATAAGCTTGCGGGAACAGAATTTAATATTAATTCGCCGAAGCAGCTTGGTGTTATTCTGTTTGAGAACTTAAACTTACCAGTTATTAAAAAGACGAAAACAGGTTATTCTACGTCAGCTGATGTACTAGAAAAGCTTATGGATCGCCATGAAATCATTCCAAACATTTTACATTATCGTCAATTAGGGAAACTAAATTCAACTTATATTGAAGGTTTATTAAAAGTTGTACATGTAGATTCATCTAAAATCCATACTCGTTTTAATCAAGTATTAACGCAAACAGGTCGATTAAGTTCAACGGATCCGAACTTGCAAAATATCCCGATTCGATTAGAAGAAGGAAGAAAGATTCGTCAGGCATTCGTTCCATCACAAGAAGGATGGATTATGTATGCGGCAGATTATTCACAAATTGAACTTCGTGTATTAGCTCATATTGCAAATGATAAAGGGCTAGTTGATGCGTTCCAACGTGACATGGATATTCATACGAAAACAGCTATGGATGTATTTGGCGTTGAAAAAGATGAAGTAACTTCAAATATGAGACGACAAGCGAAAGCTGTTAACTTCGGAATTGTATATGGTATTAGTGATTATGGTCTTTCACAAAACTTAGGAATTACAAGAAAAGCAGCAGCGGAATTTATTGAAAAGTATTTAGAAAGCTTCCCTGGTGTACAAGAATACATGGACGACATCGTAAAAGATGCGAAACAAAAAGGATATGTGGCTACATTATTAAAGCGCCGCCGTTATATTCCAGAAATTACGAGTCGTAATTTCAATTTACGTAGTTTTGCTGAGCGTACAGCTATGAATACACCAATTCAAGGTACTGCAGCAGATATTATTAAAAAAGCGATGATTATTATGGCAGATCGTTTAGAAGAAGAAGGATTACAAGCTCGTCTTCTTCTGCAAGTACACGATGAATTGATATTTGAAGCACCACAAGAAGAAATTGAAAAATTAGAGAAGCTTGTACCAGAAGTAATGGAGCATGCAATTGAACTCGCAGTTCCGCTGAAAGTTGATTATTCTTACGGTCCAACTTGGTACGATGCAAAATAAGGAAGTGATGAGATGCCTGAATTACCAGAGGTTGAAAACGTCAGACGGACACTTGAAAATCTTGTAACAGGAAAAACGATTGAAGATGTCATTGTTACTTATCCGAAAATAGTAAAACGACCGGATGATGTAGAAATTTTTAAAGAAATGTTAAGAGGCGAGAAGATTGAAAATATAAAGCGAAGAGGGAAATTTTTGCTTTTATATGTAACGAATTATGTTATTGTTTCACATTTGCGTATGGAAGGTAAGTTTTTACTGCATCAAGAAGACGAGCCAATTGATAAGCATACGCATGTCCGTTTCTTATTTACAGATGGAACTGAATTACATTATAAAGATGTGAGAAAGTTTGGTACGATGCATCTCTTTAAGAAAGGTGAAGAATTGAATCAAATGCCTCTTGCTGACTTAGGTCCGGAGCCGTTTGATGCTGAATTGACACCGCAGTATTTACAAGAAAGATTGCAAAAGACCAATCGTAAAATAAAAGTCGTATTATTAGACCAGCGACTTTTAGTAGGGCTTGGAAATATATATGTAGATGAAGTTTTATTCCGTTCTCAAATTCATCCGGAACGAGAATCGTCGTCTTTAACAGCAGAAGAAGTTGAACGAATTTACGAGGCGACTGTTACAACATTAGGTGAAGCAGTGAAGCGTGGCGGAAGTACAATTCGAACGTATATCAACTCGCAAGGGCAAATTGGTTCGTTCCAAGAACTTCTAAATGTATATGGAAAAAAGGGAGAACCGTGTGTAACTTGCGGTACGATATTAGAAAAAACAGTTGTTGGCGGAAGAGGAACGCATTACTGCCCAATTTGTCAGCCGAGAATATAGAAAAGAGATAACATCGGATAGGCATTTGTCATATACATACAGCAGGGCTATGTATAAGGGAGGAGCTTACCGATGTACCTTTATTTATCTCTTATTTTATTAGCTTTTACATTAAGCTTAGATAGCTGTAGTGTAGGGCTAACATATGGTTTAAGAAGTGTAAGAATTCCACTAAGATCAATTATAATTATCGGAATGTGTTCAGCGGCTGTTATGCTTGTTTCAATGGGAATTGGACATATGATAGCGAAAGTATTTTCACCTGTTATCGCAACGCGTATCGGTGGGCTTGTTCTTATTGGAATTGGAATTTGGGTGTTATACCAATTTTTTCGAAGTGAGAAAAAAGAAGAAACGAAGCAAGAGGAGAAGGTTTGGAAATTAGAAATTTCTTCACTCGGGCTAGTGATTCAAATTTTACGGAAACCGACTGTTGCAGATTTTGATAAATCAGGCACCATTTCTGCAGGAGAAGCGTTACTTCTTGGTATCGCTCTTTCTATAGATTCGTTCGGTGCTGGAATTGGTGCATCTTTATTAGGGTATGCACCTGCTATGATGGCGATATTAGTTGCAGTGATGAGTTCTTTGTTTTTATTTATTGGAATGAAACTTGGAACGGTTTTATCAAATATGAAATGGTTACAAAAATTTACATTCCTGCCTGGGGTATTACTCATTATTATTGGAATTTGGAAAATGTAAGTATGGGCGTGGAACATTAGTTTCGCGCCTTTTATATTGTGAGGAGGATTATGATGACAGTAGTAATTGGATTAACGGGAGGCATTGCAAGCGGGAAAAGTACGGTATCAGAAATGTTCCGTGAACTGAGTATACCAGTTATTGATGCGGATATTATTGCGAGAGAAGTTGTAGAGCGAGGAAAACCAGCATATAACAAAATAGTAGAAGTGTTTGGAACGGAAGTATTAAAAGAAGATGGAGAATTGGATCGGCCGAAATTAGGAAGTGTCGTTTTCTATAATGAAGAAAAACGACTGCAGTTAAATAAAATTGTTCATCCTGCGGTGCGTGAGGAAATGAATACGCAAAAGGAAATGTACATAAAAGAAGGTATGCAAGCGGTTGTGCTAGATATTCCTCTTCTGTTTGAAGGGAAATTAACAAGTCTCGTTGATCGTGTTTTAGTTGTAGCAGTTAAGCGACATACGCAATTAGAACGTTTAATGAAACGAAATAATTTTTCAGAAGAAGAAGCAACGGCGCGTATTCAATCTCAAATGCCGTTAGAAGAAAAAGTGAAGAATGCAGATGAAGTGATAAATAATGATGGCACAATTATGGGAACGAAAACACAATTACAGGTGATTTTAAAGAATTGGAACATTATTGACTAAAAAATTGTGAAATTAATGAAAATGCTTAGTGACATATCCCCTTTTTGTGTTATACTATTATTGGGATTGGAGATAAATAGTATAACGCATTCAAGGGGGATAACATATTATGACTCGTGTGGCAATTAATGGATTTGGACGTATTGGGAGAATGGTATTTCGTCAGGCAATAAAAGAAAGCGCATTCGAAATTGTAGCAATCAATGCAAGCTATCCATCTGAAACGTTAGCACATTTAATTAAATATGATACAGTTCACGGCAAGTTTGACGGAACAGTAGAAGCATTCGAAGATCACTTATTAGTTGATGGGAAAATGATTCGCCTTTTAAACAACCGCGATCCAAAGGAATTGCCTTGGACAGATCTAGGTGTTGAAGTTGTAATTGAAGCAACTGGTAAATTTAATTCAAAAGAAAAAGCAATTCTTCATGTTGAAGCTGGAGCGAAAAAAGTGATTTTAACAGCGCCTGGTAAAAATGAAGATGTAACAATTGTAGTTGGTGTGAACGAAGACCAATTAGATATTACAAAACATACTGTTATTTCAAATGCATCTTGTACAACAAACTGTTTAGCGCCTGTTGTTAAGGTGTTAGATGAGCAGTTTGGAATTGAAAACGGTTTAATGACAACTGTTCATGCTTATACAAATGACCAAAAAAATATTGATAACCCACATAAAGATTTAAGAAGAGCGCGTGCTTGCGGACAATCGATTATTCCGACAACGACAGGTGCTGCGAAAGCGCTTGCAAAAGTTCTTCCGCACTTAAACGGAAAACTTCATGGTATGGCACTTCGTGTACCAACGCCAAACGTGTCTCTTGTTGACTTAGTAGTAGATGTAAAACGTGATGTGACAGTTGAAGCTATTAATGAAGCATTCAAAACTGTTGCAAACGGTGCATTAAAAGGTATTGTAGAATTCAGCGAAGAGCCTTTAGTATCTATTGACTTTAATACAAATACACACTCAGCTATTATTGATGGTTTATCTACAATGGTAATGGGTGATCGTAAAGTAAAAGTACTTGCTTGGTATGATAACGAGTGGGGCTACTCTCGTCGTGTTGTGGATCTTGTAACGTTAGTGGTTGACGAATTAGCGAAACAAGAAAATGTGCAACATATTTAAGTGGATAAGGGAGAGGGCGATTGAATATTTGCCCTCTTTTTTTTATTTTTTTCTGAAAAGGAAAAAAATTATATAAGTATATTTTTAAAAGTGGACATACCACGAAACGTTGTGATTACTGTATTTGTGAATCATTTATTTTTTTTAGGGAAAAGTAAAGAGGAAAATATGACAGAAAATCGAAAAAACTGTTGTTGCAAAATGAAAATAAACAAAGTATACTAACACTCGTAAACTTAAGAGCTGAGGTACGTAGTCACTACTTAAAGGGTTAGGACCTCTCTGGACTAACTTTCCCCCGTGGTAGTGGAGCAAGCCAAATTGCAAATTAGTTTTCAATTCGAACAGTTAGAATAAATTTACAAGGGGGAACTGTAGAATGGATACTATGGATACGATGGGTCGTCACGTGATCGCTGAACTTTGGGATTGCGATTTCGACAAGCTTAATGACATGCCGTATATTGAACAATTATTTGTGGATGCAGCACTGAGAGCTGGTGCTGAAGTACGTGAGGTGGCTTTCCATAAATTTGCACCACAAGGTGTAAGTGGAGTAGTCATTATCTCGGAATCACATTTAACAATTCATAGCTTTCCGGAGCACGGTTACGCAAGTATCGATGTTTATACTTGTGGGGATCGTATTGATCCAAATGTTGCTGCAGAATATATTGCAGAAGGTTTAAACGCGAAAACGCGTGAGAGCATCGAGCTTCCTCGAGGCACTGGTAGCTTCGAAATTAAGCAGAGAGAAACAAAAGCTCTTTAAAAAAGAACATAATTGATTTAAAATGTAAAGAGGTGTATAATGCACCTCTTTTTTAGTTTATAAAAAAGGGAAAATATAACGTACTCGTTAGTTAGATAAATTGAGCTCTTATGAATAAGTTAACGCCCCATCTATCATCATAGTTTTGAAAACGAGATGATAAAATAATGTGCGTAAACTTAAAGTGGTAAGAGAGTTAGAATGAGTTATATAATATTATATATATATTGTCAGATGAAGTAAGTAGAGGAAAAATAAAGAGTATAGTGTAAAGGAGTGAATATATTGCGTTGTCCATCCTGTTCTCATAATGGTACAAGAGTGTTAGATTCGCGTCCGGTAGACGAGGGGCGCTCTATTCGAAGAAGGAGAGAGTGTGAAAGTTGTTTAAGTCGCTTTACAACATTTGAAAGAGTAGAAGAATCACCTCTTATTGTTGTAAAAAAAGAAGGCACACGTGAAGAGTTTAATAAAGAAAAGATTTTACGCGGCTTAATTAAAGCATGCGAAAAAAGACCAGTATCTTTAAGGCAATTAGAAGAAGTAACTCAAAGTGTGGAACGTGAACTTCGTAATTTAGGTATATCAGAAGTGAAAAGTGATATGATTGGTGAAATTGTTATGGAAGAACTGCGTGATATTGATGATGTTGCTTACGTGCGTTTTGCTTCTGTATATCGCCAATTTAAAGATTTAAATGTATTTATTGAAGAATTAAAAGATATACTGCAAAAAGAAAGAGAGTAGAAGTTGTATTTTATTCTCTTTACATACCGTAAGGAATGAGATAAGAGAGCTAGAAGCGAAAGCTAATAGCTCTTTTTCGCTAAGAAATTATATAATGAAGATAGAACGAATGAAGTAGAGGATAGATTGGATGAGAGAAAGGAAAAGCAAGAATGGAAAAACAGTCATGGATGGAGCTATTGCCAATTGATCGTTATAAAGTAAGTGCGAAAGGGTTACTGCATAATTACGACCGAAAAGTGTTAACGATGTTGTATCAGCCGTTAGTAGGTAGTAGAGCTTTTAGCTTGTACATGACGCTATGGGGAGAGTTAGAGCAAGATCGTGTGTTTGGAAAAGAGAATACACATCATTCCCTTATGGTGACCATGCAAATGCAGCTTCCCGAAATATATGAGGAACGAGTAAAATTAGAGGCAATTGGGCTTTTGAAGGTATATATTAAGAAAGAAAAAGATATTCGAATGTTTATATACGAATTGCAACCGCCTTTATCTCCGAAACAATTTTTTGATGATATTGTGTTAAGTATCTTTTTATACAATCGATTGAGTCGGACAAAATATAATCAAGTAAAGCAATATTTCTTAGAAGAAGAATTTGATTTTGCTTCTTATGAAAATGTTACGCGTTCTTTCAATGATGTGTTTGGTTCGTTTAATCCAGGACAGCTTGAGCATGCGCAAGAAGATCTTCGTATTCCAAAAACGACAGCTATGCCAAGTAACGAGAAGGGAGACGCTCCAAAGGTTTGGAATGATTTCTTTGATTTCTCCTTATTTGTAGATGGCTTGTCCGCTCTTGTCCCTAAAAAGGCGATTACAGATCAAGTGCGAGAATGTGTCATTACACTTGCTTACGTGTACGATGTAGATGTGTTATCGATGCAAAATATCGTTCTTGGTACGGTGACAGAGATGCAGACAATTGATATCGAAAGGCTTAGAAAAGGAGCACGTGATTGGTATCAGTTCGAAAACGGTCAAGCGTTACCTGTATTAAGTGAAAGAGTACAACCGCACGCTGCACGTATGATGGAAGGGAAAGAGCCTTCTACGCAAGAAGAGATGTTAATAAAACAGTTAGAGGAAATCTCACCAAAACAACTATTGAAAGAAATCTCTGGTGGTGCAGAGGCGACAAAGGCTGACTTGCAGATCGTTGAAGATGTAATGATCAATCAAAAATTAACGCCAGGTGTTGTGAATGTACTTATTTATTACGTTATGCTACGCTCAGATATGAAGCTTGCAAAAACGTATGTGGAGAAAATTGCTGGGCATTGGGCACGTAAAAAGGTCGGTACAGTAGCTGAAGCAATGGCGTTAGCGAAAGAAGAGAATCGTCAATATCAAGAATGGGCTGAGACGAAGAAAAAAGGCCGTACGTCGAAGAAAACGATAAGAAAAGAAATGGTACCAGATTGGCTGAAAGAAGAGCCGAAAGAACAAGAGAAAGAAACAGTGAAGAAAGATGTAAGTAAGAAAAAAGATGCAAGTACGTTAGATGATGAACGAAAACGACTAGAAGAAGTGTTAAAAAAATATAAGCGTGATTAATAGAAGAGAATGAACGCTCTTTGAGGTGAGAAAATGGAGCATATTCAAAATTCATTTGCAAAGTTAATGGAAAATAAAAATTTTAAAAATAGATATGAAGTATTAAAGGCGGAAGTAATGGCACATCCGCGTGTGAAAGAATTTATAGACGAACATCAAGGTGAAGTAACAACTTCTATGATTGAGCGCAGCCTTGTGAAGTTATACGAATATATCGGACAAAGTGTAGGTTGCGCAGATTGTCCGGATTTAGGTTCGTGTAAAAACATGCTGCAAGGATATGAGCCAAAGCTCGTTATTCAGGGGAAGATGATTGATATTCAATACGATCGTTGCGTGAGAAAAGTAGCATATGACGAGAGAAAGAAATATGAAAAACTCGTTCAAAGTGTATATATGCCAACTGACATTTTACAGGCAACGATGGAGAACTTAGATCCTTCAGAGTTAGATGCGCGTATTGATGCAATTGGTGCAGCTAATGAATTTTTAAGTACATATGAACCTGGTAAAAAAGTACAAGGTTTATATTTGTACGGTAAATTTGGTGTAGGGAAAACGTATTTGTTAGGAGCAATGGCAAATGAGCTTGCTCAAAAGAAAATCAGTTCGATGCTCGTATACTTCCCTGAATTTCTACGTGAAATTAAAAGTTCGATTCAAGATAATTCGATTGGGGAAAAGATTGATGCGGTGAAGCGCGTACAAGTTTTAATGCTAGATGATATCGGAGCAGAAGCGATGTCAAGCTTTGTACGTGACGATGTGCTTGGTGCAATTTTGCAATTCCGTATGTTAGAAAACTTACCGACGTTCTTTACGTCTAACTTTGATTTTAAGGAGTTGGAGCATCATTTAACGTATACACAGCGTGGTGAAGCAGAACAAATGAAAGCAGCACGTATTATGGAACGAATTAAATATTTAGCGAAGCCAATTCCAATTGGCGGGAAAAACCGACGTCATAAGTAAAGAGTAAGCTGAAAAGCTTGCTCTTTTTTCGTTTTGAACACTTTTTAGACTAGGTGAATTGTAAAACGAAAAGTTCTTATGGAAAATTCATTGTAGCTTGTATCATTTTTTTCTCCCTCCCTTAATATATATAAAATTAGCAAGCCATATCGAGTGAATCTTCTAACGATAGGAAATGTAATTCTACTAAGAGTGAACTTCACGCGGGACGGACTCTTATAGGATTTGTAACGTATAGATACAATCCTTTAGAGCAGGGATAAAAGGGGGGACAAAAGTGATTGAAATTTGCTTCGAAGAAAAAAATGATGCTATGCATGTATATAGACAACTACTGAAAAGGGCGGAACTGTTATATAAGGAAACGAGTGTGTATTTACAGGAACAAAAAGTGGTGATTCACATACCAGTATGTGAATCGAATTATATTGAAAAGATTTTATTGCCAGTCATGGTATATTTCATTGTGAATGTAAAGCAAAATGAGTGGATGTATACGATCTTAAAAGAAAAGTTTTTTTATGAAGAAGAGGAAGAGTGTCATCAAATATTGCATATGGCACAAGAGATTTTAAAAGGAAGAAGAAAAGGGATTGCTCATGAATTAACACGTCATACATTTGAATCGTATATTAAATCTTCTTTAAATAACTGGCTTTGTGATCCGCTTTCGTTCTCGTTTTCATCATATGTTCGTTTTCGCCTTCGTACATATAGGGAAATGGTAGCTAAGCTTGCTGAAGTGTCGATTGATGAGTATAAGTTGGAACAAGAATATCAAATGTTTATTGAGACGCTAAGGCAACAAGTGCGTAGCCGAAAATCGCGGTTGTCCTGTGTGCATCTTATTTTTGATGAAAGTTTTATTTTCTATGATGATAAAGGTAGACGTTTAAAACAGGAGAAATTGGTCCAATATATAGATGAGGAATTATTGAAGCAAAAGGATGTATATATTGATACGAAAGTAATTGCACCACTTCTCTCTATTTCGCCGAAAAAAATTTATTTATATACGAAAGAACAAGACCATAATATGATTATTACTTTGCGAAATGTATTTCAAGAACGGGTCCAATTACATGGATTACATGAGTTTGAGCGCAATGTGAAAAATTTAAAAAATAAAGGTAACGCCCTTGATTTTCTAAGTTTTTGAGCATATAATTACCTACATAAATGAAATATATTGAAATGTCATGATGAGGACATGAGTAGTTTTCTACGATTTTCAGAGAGGGAAGCCTTAGGGTGTGAGCTTCCTAGTACGGGATTATTACTTACCACCTCTAAACTTTAGCAGTGAACGGTTTTTCTAGTAATTGCTAACGGACAACACCGTTATGTTGAACTTGAGCAATTAACAATAAGGTTAATTGGAACAAGGGTGGAACCACGAATTCAACACTCGTCCCTTTTTACGGGATGAGTGTTTTTTATTTTGAAAAAAAGAGGAGTGACCAGTGATGGCAGATGTAGTTAAAATTACTTTCCCTGATGGAGCTGTGAAGGAGTTTCCAAAAGGCGTAACAACTGAAGAAATCGCAGCTTCTATTAGCCCAGGCTTAAAGAAAAAAGCTGTGGCTGGAAAATTAAACGATGAGATGATCGATCTTGTTACACCAATTGAAGAAGATGGTGCAGTTTCTATTATTACATTAGATTCTGAAGATGGCTTATACATTTTACGCCATTCAACAGCCCACCTTTTAGCGCAAGCGTTAAAACGTTTATATAAAGATGCTAAGCTTGAGCTTGGTATTGGTCCAGTAATCGAAAATGGCTTCTACTACGATATTGATATGGAAGAAGCAATTACAGTTGAAGACTTCAAGAAAATTGAAAAAGAAATGCAAAAAATCGTGAACGAGAACTTAGAAATCGTTCGTCATGAAGTACCACGTGCAGAAGCACTTCGTCGCTTTGAAGAAATCGGCGATGAGTTGAAATTAGATTTAATTAACGATCTTCCAGAAGATGCGGTTATTTCAATCTATGAGCAAGGCGAATTCTTCGACCTTTGCCGTGGTGTTCACCTTCCATCTACAGGGAAAATTAAAGTATTTAAATTATTAAGCGTTGCGGGTGCTTACTGGCGCGGCGATAGCAATAATAAAATGCTACAACGTATTTACGGTACTGCATTCGTTAAGAAAGCAGAATTAGATGAGCACTTACGTATGCTTGAAGAAGCGAAAGAGCGCGATCACCGTAAATTAGGTAAAGAATTAAAACTATTTACTAATAGCCAAAAAGTAGGACAAGGTTTACCACTTTGGTTACCAAAAGGTGCAACTATCCGCCGCATTATCGAGCGTTACATCGTTGATAAAGAAGCAAGCTTAGGCTATGATCACGTATACACTCCAGTACTAGGAAGCAGAGAGCTTTATGAAACTTCTGGTCACTGGAATCACTACCGTGATGGTATGTTCCCATCAATGGAAATGGATAATGAAGAGTTAGTTCTTCGTCCAATGAACTGCCCTCACCACATGATGGTTTATAAAAATGATATTCACAGTTACCGTGAACTACCAATCCGTATTGCGGAACTTGGAACAATGCACCGCTATGAAATGTCAGGTGCGTTATCTGGATTACAACGTGTACGTGGAATGACTTTAAACGATGCGCACATTTTCGTTCGCCCAGATCAAATTAAAGAAGAGTTAAAACGTGTTGTAAACTTAACTCTAGAAGTGTATAAAGATTTCGGTTTAGAGAACTATTCATTCCGCTTATCTTATCGTGATCCAGCTGATACTAAAAAGTACTATGCTGATGACGAGATGTGGGAAAAAGCACAAGGTATGTTAAAAGAAGCTATGGATGAAATGGGTCTTGATTACTATGAAGCTGAAGGTGAAGCGGCATTCTACGGTCCAAAACTTGACGTTCAAGTTCGTACTGCTCTTGGAAAAGACGAAACACTTTCAACTGTACAATTAGACTTCTTACTTCCAGAACGCTTTGAATTAGCTTACGTTGGTGAAGACGGTAAACAACATCGTCCAGTTGTAATTCACCGTGGTGTTGTATCAACTATGGAACGTTTCGTAGCCTTCTTAATTGAAGAATACAAAGGTGCATTCCCAACTTGGTTAGCTCCAGTTCAAGCACAAGTAATTCCAGTTTCTCCGCAAGTACATTTAGACTATGCGAAGAAAGTGCAAGATGAGCTACGCCGTGCTGGTATCCGTGTTGAATTAGATACTCGTGAAGAAAAAATTGGTTACAAAATCCGTGAAGCACAAATGCAAAAAATTCCGTACATGCTTGTAGTAGGTGACAATGAAGTAACTGAAAACGGCGTAAACGTACGTAAATACGGTGAACAAAAATCAGAAACAATCGCATTAGATGCTTTTGTTGATATGATTAAAGTAGAAGGAAAACGATAAGACAGAGCCGCGGTATACCGCGGCTTTCGTATGTATTATAAAAAAGAAAAACTAGAAAAAATAACCAAACAATACTTATCATAAAAAAGTATTGCAAGTATGTTAGTTGTTTGTTACAATATTTCTTGTTGTTAGTAAAACACATCGCGTCTTCTTGACAGACGTCATGTCCTATGATAAACTCATCAAGGATAATAGAATATTGTTTTGTGGAACAAGTAGAAGCACCCGCTTCTCACCTGATGGACGCATTCGCAGTTTACAGGTAAATGTATTTCTTACTTAAGAATTTACAAGTGTGGGTGTCGTATGCCCGCACTTTTTTTGTCGGGTTCTATGACTACAAAAGATGTTCTGAAAAAACCTTGGAGGTGGCTTACTATTAGCAAGGATATGATGATTAACGAGCAAATTCGTGCACGTGAAGTACGTTTAGTTGGTGCAAATGGCGATCAACTTGGAATCAAGTCTCGTAATGACGCTTTAGACTTAGCTGCAAATCTTAATCTTGATTTAGTATTAGTTGCTCCAAATGCGAAACCGCCAGTATGCCGCATTATGGACTACGGTAAATTCCGCTTTGAGCAACAGAAGAAAGAAAAAGAACAGCGCAAAAATCAAAAAGTAATTAGCATGAAAGAAGTTCGTTTAAGTCCAACAATTGATGAACACGACTTTAACACAAAACTTCGTAATGCTATCAAGTTTTTAGAGAAAGGCGACAAGGTTAAAGCGTCAATTCGCTTTAAAGGACGTGCCATTACTCATAAAGAAATCGGTCAACGTGTTTTAGATCGCTTCTCAGAAGCTTGTGCTGAAGTTAGTACAATTGAATCTAAGCCTAAAATGGAAGGACGTAGTATGTTCTTAGTTTTAGCACCGAAAAACGATAAGTAATAGATAGAGGAGGAAATACCTATGCCTAAACAAAAAACTCATCGCGGCTCTGCAAAGCGTTTCAAAAAGACTGGATCAGGTAAACTGAAACGTTCTCACGCTTACACAAGCCATTTATTCGCTAACAAATCTACAAAAGCTAAACGTAAACTACGTAAAGCTGGTGTAGTAAGCGCTGGTGACTTCAAACGCATTCGTCAAATGCTTGACAACTTAAAATAAGTTCGGCTGATATATAGAACAATTAGGAGGTAATATTATGCCAAGAGTAAAAGGTGGTACAGTTACTCGTCAACGTCGTAAAAAAGTTATAAAATTAGCAAAAGGTTACTACGGTTCTAAGAGTACATTATTCAAGGTTGCTAACCAACAGGTTATGAAATCTCTAATGTATGCATTCCGTGACCGTCGTCAAAAGAAACGTGACTTCCGTAAATTATGGATTACACGTATCAACGCAGCAGCTCGTATGAATGGTCTTTCTTACAGCCGCTTAATGCACGGTCTTAAAAATGCTGGCATCGAAGTTAACCGCAAGATGCTTGCTGACTTAGCTGTTCATGACGAAAAAGCTTTCGCTGAATTAGCAACAGTTGCAAAAAACAACATTAACTAATTAATTAGTTGAAACCTTAGAAGATTTTTCTTCTAAGGTTTTTTTATTTGTATGCAAAAGGAAGTATGTTGTTATGGATATGACAAAATCAATATAAAAGCTATAGCGATATAGAAGAATATATATATGAAGCCAGGAGAATTCTCCTGGCTTTTTTCAATTATCTCCCTTTGGAAAGAAGAGTATCTTTCCTACCTGAAACGACACTGCTATAATGGAAAGATGATATGGAACTTTCATCAGATAAAATAAAATTTTTATCAGTGGACAATCCCCGGATAATGATTAACTATCACCAATCGGAGTGAACAATCTAATAGTGATGATTGAAACGTATTTGTAAATTAAGGACAAGCTATTTTGTAAAGAGATAAATGGCTGACTTATTAATAAGAAACGAAAAATAATAATGAACTTTGAGATGAAACAACATTGTTGCGTAAAATGCGATGTTGGAGGAGGACAATAGAATGGACTTACTACAACTATTTAAATTACAAAAAGAATTAGATGACCGTATTGTGAAAGAGCATGATTTACAACCGAAAAAATTGTTAAAAGAAAAAATGTTAGCTCTTCTTGTAGAAATTGGAGAACTTGCAAATGAAACACGTTGTTTTAAATATTGGAGCAACAAACCAGCATCAGAACGTGAAGTAATATTAGAAGAATACGTAGATGGTTTGCATTTTATTTTATCAATCGGAATTGATTTAGGTATTGATAAAAACTTCCTATTCTATAAATGTGCACAAACGAATAAAACACAAGTAGAAATTTTCTTAGACACATATGCGAAGGTGATTCGCTTTACAGATCAACCATCTATTACGAACTATATTGAATTATTTACAAGCTACCTTCGACTTGGACAGGCGCTAGAGTTTGAACAAGAAGAGATTGAAAAGGCATATTTAGATAAAAACGAAGTAAATCATGAGCGTCAAACACAAGGATACTAATTTAATTTTTGAATATTTCAGTTTCCTTTTGTATAATGAAGTGACTGAAGAAAAAGGAGGGTGTTGGCAATGACAAAATTAGACGCGACATTGACAATGCTAAAAGAATTAACAGATGCACGTGGTATTGCGGGTAACGAGCGTGAACCACGTGAAGTAATGAAGAAATATATTGAGCCGTTTGCGGACGAACTTTCTACTGATAATTTAGGAAGTTTAGTTGCGAAAAAAGTAGGGGAAGAAAATGGCCCGAAAATTATGGTTGCAGGTCATTTAGATGAAGTTGGCTTTATGATTACGCAAATTGATGACAAAGGTTTCCTTCGTTTCCAAACAGTTGGTGGCTGGTGGTCACAAGTTATGCTTGCGCAGCGCGTGACAATTGTAACGCGTAAAGGAGATGTAACAGGTGTAATTGGTTCAAAACCACCGCACATCTTACCTCCAGAAGCGCGCAAAAAGCCAGTTGATATTAAAGACATGTTCATCGATATTGGTGCTTCTAGCCAAGAGGAGGCAATGGAGTGGGGCGTACGACCAGGAGATCAAGTTGTACCTTACTTTGAATTCCAAGTGATGAAGAATGAAAAAATGTTACTTGCAAAAGCATGGGATAACCGAATCGGTTGTGCAATTGCAATTGATGTATTAAAACAATTAAAAGATGAAAAGCATCCAAACGTTGTATATGGCGTAGGGACTGTACAAGAAGAAGTCGGTCTTCGTGGTGCGAAAACATCTGCAAACTATATTAAACCAGATATCGCGTTCGCAGTAGATGTTGGTATCGCTGGTGACACGCCTGGTGTAACGGCAAAAGAAGCGCAAAGTAAAATGGGTGATGGACCACAGATTATTTTATATGATGCGTCTGTTATTGGTCATACTGGTTTACGTGACTTTGTAGTTGATGTTGCTGACGAATTAGAAATTCCATATCAATATGATTCAGTAGCGGGCGGTGGAACGGATGCAGGTGCAATTCACATTGCTGTAAATGGTATTCCGTCTATGGCAATTACGATTGCAACGCGCTACATTCATTCTCATGCGGCAATGTTACACCGTGATGACTATGAAAATGCAGTGAAGTTAATTGTAGAAGTTATTAAACGTCTTGATAAAGAGGCTGTACATAACATTACATTTAATTAATAGAAAAAGCGAAGGAGTCTCTCCTTCGCTTTTTTATGTTTTAAAAAGGTCTCTCTAATCCAGCGGCAGTATGAGCTCCTAAAATAATTAAACGAGTTAATTGCATGGCCATAAAATGCGGAGTATATATCATCCCTCTTTTTAACCATGACATAATCATCCCGATATGAGCCCCTGTTACATAGCTAATTAAAATATCACGAGGAACCATAAGATCTTTATCATCTGGTTGTGAAATAGATAAGCTTAATGTTAAATGAGTTTGTATTGTTTTCATCATTTTATAAGAGTAGTTTCCAGCAGCTTTATCACCAAGCATAACGTTATAGAAGTTCGCATTTTCTGCAATATGTTCGAATAAGGCTAGAAAGGTTGGATTTGGTGAATCAAATGTAAGTTGAAACTCTTCTTTATTTCTATTTTTGGGTTTAATAACTTCTGTTAGCTTCTCTAACATTTCTTCAATGCTTTTGTCTAATAAGTCATATTTATCATGGTAATGACTATAAAACGTAGCACGATTTACAGGAGCGCGTTCTGCGATATGTTGAACAGTTACATTTTCAAAGCCCTTTTCGCCTACTAAAGCGACAAAAGCATCCTGTATGAGTTGTCTCGTCCGCTTTACACGTGGATCATTTGTATTTTTAATAGACATTGTTACTTCTCCTCGTTTAATTTTTTATACTTAAACAACACGATGGTATTATATTGTTGTTTAAGCGACATTTCATACGGAAATTGTCGGTTGTAGTTTCAAAATAATTATTTATAATTATAAACGATAGTCCTTCAGAAATCAGCACCGCTCGCAGGTAGACATATTCTCGTTTACGCTGTAAATGGTGTGATTTTTTTGTTTAAAGGTTAATATAATTAACAATTAAACAATCTAAACAATAAGGACGTAAATAGTTTAGAAAAAAATTATATGCGATATAAGGAGAGGAATGCAATGAATCAGTTTCGAAGAATGGTGATTATCAACATTATCACATTAATTGTACTAGTTGGCGGCGGTATTGGCGGTTATTATTATTACAATCAAGCGGAAAATTACTTGAAAACAGACAATGCAAAAATTGATGGAAAGGTAATTTCGATTGCATCACCAGTAGCAGGTAAATTAACTGACTGGAAAGCTGAAGTAGGTAAGAATTACAATGAGAACGATAAATTAGGTGCTGTGACTGTAGCGGCAGCAAATGGGGAACAAACAGTAGATGTAACAATTCCGCAAAATGCAACAGTTGTACAATCAAACGCGACGACAAATGCTTTCGTTGGAGCAGGTAGCCCAATTGCTTATGCATTTGATATGAACAACTTATGGGTAACAGCAAACATTGAAGAAACAGATGTTGACGATGTACAAAAAGGTCAAGACGTAGATGTGTATGTAGATGCATACCCAGATACAACGTTATCAGGAAAAGTAGAGCAAGTCGGATTAACAACAGCGAACACATTCTCTATGTTACCATCAAGCAACGCAACAGCGAACTATACGAAAGTAACACAAGTAGTACCAGTTAAAATTTCTTTAGATCATAGTAAATCAGTAAATATTGTTCCTGGAATGAATGTGTCAGTTCGTATTCATAAGTAAGGGGGAGATGAGATGTCCTCAATTGCAATTGTAGGATATGCACTATTTTGTATAATCGTCTTCTTCCTTGTAAATCGTCTTTTACGAAAGAAAAAAACGAACGTGGGAGAAGAACAAGTCCCAGCCGTAAATAAAATAGAAGTAAGTAAAGTAGAAACAGAAGAGAAAGAAATAGAACGAAAGCAAGAAAAGGAAATTTCTAATGTAGTTGAGTTAGAAACCGGAAAGCAAGAAGAAGTAAAACAAGAAAATGAAGTGCCGAAAAAACAAATGTCTACGCCTGTAGAGAATGTGAACGTAAAAGCAGTTGTAGCTGTATTAATTCTTGGCATGTTCGTTTCTATTTTAAACCAAACAATCATTAACGTTGCATTGCCTCCGTTAATGAATGAATTTAACGTATCAACTTCAACAGCACAATGGTTAATTACCGGTTTCATGCTTGTGAATGGTATTTTAGTACCGATTAGTGCCTTTTTGGTTTCACGATTTACGTACCGTAAATTATTTGTAGCGGCAATGTTATTCTTCACGGTAGGATCTATCATTTGTGCTACTTCAGGAAACTTTACGATGATGATGACAGGCCGCGTTATTCAAGCGGTTGGAGCAGGTATTTTAATGCCGGTTGGTATGAATATCTTCATGACGTTGTTCCCGCCTCATAAGCGCGGAGCGGCGATGGGATTACTAGGTGTAGCGATGATTTTAGCTCCAGCTATCGGACCAACTGTAACAGGTTGGGTAATTGAAAATTACAGCTGGAACTTAATGTTCTATGCGATGTTTATTATCGGTTTAATTATTACGTTCCTATCTTTAAAATTCTTTACACTAGCTCAGCCAGTATCTAAAACGAAATTAGATATATTTGGTGTTGTTAGTTCAAGTATTGGACTAGGAAGCTTATTGTACGGATTTAGTGAAGCTGGAAATAATAGTTGGACTAGTGCAGAAGTTATTATTTCACTTGTTATCGGTGTAATTGGGTTAGCATTATTTATTTGGAGAGAGTTAACAACGGACAATAAAATGCTTGATTTACAAGTGTTTAAATATCCAGTATTTACGTTTACTTTAGTAATTAATGCAATCGTTACGATGGCATTATTCGGAGGTATGTTATTGCTTCCGGTATATCTGCAAAACATTCGCGGTTTCACACCGATAGAATCAGGCTTATTATTACTTCCAGGATCATTAATTATGGGGATCATGGGACCTATTGCAGGTAAACTATTTGATAAATATGGTATTCGTCCGTTAGCGATTGTTGGATTAGCCATTACAACGTTTGCGACATATGAATTCACAACGTTATCGATGGATACACCATATAGCGTTATTATGACGGATTATATTATACGTTCAATTGGTATGTCATTCATTATGATGCCAATTATGACAGCTGGTATGAACGCACTGCCGATGAAATTAATTTCTCACGGTACAGCAACGCAAAATACATCAAGACAAGTAGCTGGTTCAATTGGAACAGCGATATTAATTACACTTATGACGCAACAAACGACTGCTCACGTAGCAGATTACGGCAACATGTTAACGACGTCAAACCCAATTTTAGTTGATAAAGTACATGGTATGGGCCAAAGTTTAGCAGCGATTGCCGGATCAGCTCAAGCAGGAGATGCGATGAGCACGCAACTATTATTCGGACAAATTTCAAAGCTATCTGCAATTAACGGTATTAACGATGCCTTCTTAATTGCAACGATACTCGCAGGTATTGCTTGGGTGTTATCGTTCTTCTTACCATCAGGCAATAAACCAAATAGAAAAGCAGGGAATTAATTTCCCTGCTTTTTTTTGCTTTTTTATGCAGTTAGATATAAAAGATGATAACCAGTTACGGAGCACAGCCCTGTTATGACTAAAATCGTCCCCATAGAACGAATACTCGATATTTGTCTTCCGCTTATAATAGCTAATAGTCCAGCTAAAGAGAAGAAGCACCAATATAAAGTTCCTGAAATTGGAACAATCCCCTCTAAATCTATTCCAGAACCTATACAAATGATAGGAACAACGATAAGTAATATGCTAATTAAACCTGCTATAAGAGTAAGTAATTTACGGTGTTTCATGCCAGCAATAATTAAAAAAATGCCGACGATGAGCTCGCATAACATCAAAGTAAGAGCTAAAATCATCCAAGTTAATATTCCGAACACTTTTGTATTACCTCCAATTTGTGAGTCTCAAAAAATGTTATAGATAGTATGAATCACCTACAGTCATGAGTAACCAGAAGATAACCCCTAACATACCAGCGATAAAAATAATGAATCCCATATTACGTATACTTTTAATTTTTGCTTGTAATCCACTTAAACCTGCCAATAATCCAGTTAAAGAAAACAGTATCCAATATAAAGTAGTTGAAATAGGGAGGATTGTATTGCTCTCCACTCCCATGCCCCAAAAAACAAAAGGTAGTGTGACAAAGGAAAAGCTAAGTAGCCCCATTAAACCGACAAATAATTTACGGTGCTTCACGCTAGTAACAATTAAAAAAATACCACCGAAAAATCCGCATAAAACAAGAAGTGGCATATAAACAACCCAAAGTAAGCTCAACATATGTAATCTCCTTCTATGTAATCAGTTATATTTTACTACATGAGGTTTATTTTAGGTATTATTAATAAATATGTATAAATTGATAGAAATGAGAAGTAACAATACGAATTAATAAAAGAGGTATCGCAATGATACCTCTTTTTAACTCAAGAATGCTAACGTATTATTCATAATATGGAATAAAATAGCTGGAATAATGGATTTTGTTTTTTTACATAAAATAGCCATTAATAATCCCATGAAGAAAGTAATTACCATTACTCCAAGTGAGTATGTATGAGCGATACCGAAGAAGAAACTTGTTATGATGGCTGCAATCCAAAATGGAAAGCGCTCTGAGAAGAAGCGAAGTATAAAGCCACGGAAAATAAGCTCTTCAAAAATTGGTGTAAGTATTGCGAAACCGATAAGTAATAATATTTGATACTGCTTAAAAACGTCTAAGTTTAATGCGGAAGATTGCTGTTTTGTTGCGTCTTGGAACACATAATTTAACAAGATGTAATTGAGTAAAATGTTTATAGCGAAGAAGAGAAGTAAGTATACGTATGTACGCCATTCTTTAAGTGCTTTAAAGTTAAATGATTGTAGTAGTAATTTTTTTGCGGGTTCGAATTTAAAAATGAAGAATAACAACACGGCTAGTTGTAATACGATACTTGTAGTATTTACGCTAGATTCATACAGGGCAATTTGTTTTTTATCTGTAAGACCTGCTGTATAAATTGTTAAGGGCATTGTGAGGAACACAGTAATAAGTCCGGTTCCGAAAAAAGCGAATAAAACGGAGCTAATAAATTGTCCCCATGACATAGAGTATTTCTGTTCATTAGAAAGTTGTGTAGCGGGTTGCATTTATAAAATCACCTCTTTATATTTGTATATTTAATTATAAAGTATTTTGTTTTTATATGTAACATTTAAATATTACATATAAAGTGAAACTTTAATCAGTGGGGAGGTTCATCCCACACTGATTATTAGTTGAACCAATCGGGCTTTTACGGGCAGTTGATTCCCCTACCTAATTTCTTTACTTCCGCTGAATTTTGAGGTGGGGGTCTTACTGCCCGTTAATGCGAGGTAAAGGTGTATTTTCCATAAAATAATAAAAGAGGTATCACCCTATAGTGATGCCTCTTTCTCATTGATAACTATGTTCTGCCTGGTTATTCGATTTTGATTGCTCTATTTGTAATTCACGCTCTACCAATCGATCTAACTGCTGAATTGCTTTTAGTGCTTTTTCATAAGAGATAGTTCGATAGTGGTGTGCGCCGCCTGGTTCTTCGTCTGCTTCATCTGCCCACTTAATAATGTTTTGTAGAGGTGTTCTTTCAATTGATTGTTCTACTAGGAAAGAATCAGTATGCAATAGAATTGCAACAGAAATTTCTTTGGCTTGCTTCGGATGTTCGCCTAATCGGATTAATAACTTATGAGCTCTTTCAGCGCCTTTAATTGCATGGATATCATTCTTTTTATATAAGTCATAGTCCCATTCGCCGCCTGTGTACCAAGTATGATGTCCGATATCATGAAGGAAACCAGCTTTTGTTGCAGCATCGACTGAGGCATGATGCTTTTTCGCTAAGTGAAACGCATGGTAAGCGACAGCAATCGCGTGGACCATTCCAGAACGGTTTACATATTTTTGTGTAATGTGGTGTTTAAAAACTTGTTCAAGCGTAATACGTTGCATAAAACATTCACTCCTTTTATCTAATGGTGTCTGTGAAGAAAATCGATCGGTTTAAATGTATTTTGAACATTGTACTCCATCCGGGTAGCGTTAGTAAAGTAGAAATGTTTAGGAGAAGAAAAAAAATTTCCGCAAAAAAATCACCTTAGCTTATGCGAAGGTGATTTTCAAATTGCTTATTTTTTTAATCCTTGCTCTAGCGTTTCTAACATTTCGTGCTTTTCATTTTCATCAGCGTTTTTCCAAATGACTTCGAATAAAACACCAAGACCTGGAAGCATTTTTTCTTCACCGCTTTGAATTGCATCGACAATTGTTTCTTGTAATTGGTCTTGTGAATTTCCAGATACATTTGCTAATACAGCACCACGTAAATTAAAACTCATTGCTTTCACCTCTTCTTCAGAATTGAAACTGACGTTAGTTTTTGTTCTTTTTTATGTAAATATGTATGAGAAATAGGCTATAATGATAAGACAAGAAGAGAGGGAAATACATATTATGAAAAACATTGATTCAGTACAAAATCCGCGTGTGAAGCAGTGGAAAAAGCTGCAGACGAAAAAAGAGCGCGATAAAAAAGGTTTATTTTTTGTAGAAGGATTCCACTTAGTCGAGGAAGCTTTAAAAGCAGGAGTTGTAACAGAACTTATCGTTTCTGATCAGACAGATCTTCCGAAAGATTGGACAGTTGATGATGTGGAAATGTATATCGTACCTGAAGCAATCGTAAAAATACTTCGTGAAACAGAAACGACGCAAGGTGTGTTTGCTGTTTGTGAGAAACACGAGAGTGAAGTAGCTCTTGCAGATGGTAAGTTTCTTTTATTAGATGGCCTTCAAGACCCAGGAAATTTAGGGACAATTATTCGTACAGCTGATGCAGCTGGTATTCATGCCGTTGTGCTTGGAGAAGGATGCGTTGATGCATATAATAGTAAAGTGCTTCGCTCTACACAAGGTTCTATTTTCCATTTATCAGTTGTAAAAGGTAACTTAGAAGAATGGGTAGACAAGTTAAAAGAAAACAACGTTCCTGTATATGGAACAGCTCTTGAAAATGGAGTTCCGTATGGTGAAGTAACACCAGCTGGTAGTTTTGCATTGATTGTAGGAAATGAAGGAAGCGGCGTAAGCCAAGAAATTCTTGCAAAAACGGATCAAAACTTGTATATTCCGATTTACGGCGGGGCAGAATCATTAAATGTTGCGGTTGCAGCAGGGATTTTAACGTATTATTTGCAAAGCCCAGTTGCGAACAAATAAAAAACTTCTTATAATAAGTTGAAGTATATTATATTAAAAGTTAAATAACGAAAAACGTTGATAGAGAAAAGTAACTTACAAAATCGCCATATAGGGAGAGAATGCCTTAGACTGAAAGCATTCTTATGGTAGACGGAAGTGAATTCACCTCTGGAGTTGACGCCAGGACCATGTATATGTAAAGGCGTTCCGGTCAGAATTGATCGTTATAACTAATGAGTGGGCAGACTTGTTCTGTCAATTTAGGGTGGTACCGCGAATTTACCTCGTCCCTTTTTGGGAGCGAGGTTTTTTTATTTTTAAAATTAGGAGGGTTCCAAATGGAAGCACGTTTAAAAGAGCTAAAGCAAAAAGCGTTAGAGCTTATTGAAGAAGCGAAAGAGCTAAAGGGCTTAAACGACGTACGCGTAGCGTATTTAGGGAAAAAAGGTCCAATTACAGAAGTATTACGCGGCATGGGAAAATTATCAGCAGAAGAGCGTCCACGTATGGGAGCATTAGTAAATGAAGTACGTGAAGCGATTCAAACGCGTTTAGACGACAAAATTGGTAACTTAGAAAAAGCAGTAATTGAAGCGAAGTTAGCTACTGAAACAATTGATGTTACACTACCAGGTCGTCCTGTTGAAACAGGTTGTCATCATCCGTTAACAGCTGTTGTCGAACAAATTGAAGATGTATTCATCGGTATGGGTTATGAAGTAGCTGAAGGAACAGAAGTAGAAAAAGACTACTACAACTTCGAAGCATTAAATTTACCGAAAGATCACCCAGCGCGTGATATGCAAGATACATTCTACATTACAGAAGAAACGTTACTACGTACACATACATCTTCTGTGCAAGCACGTACGATGGAAAATAATAAAGAAAAAGGCCCGATTAAAATTATTTGTCCTGGTAAAGTGTATCGCCGCGATGATGATGATGCGACGCATTCACACCAGTTCATGCAAATTGAAGGTCTTGTAATTGATAAAAACATTCGCATGAGTGACTTAAAAGGTACACTACAAGTATTCGTGAAAAAGATGTTCGGTGAAGATCGTGAAATCCGTCTTCGTCCAAGTTTCTTCCCATTCACAGAGCCATCTGTAGAGATGGATATTTCTTGTATGATGTGTCACGGCAAAGGTTGCGGCACTTGTAAAGGAACTGGCTGGATCGAAATTTTAGGCGCAGGTATGGTTCACCCGAACGTACTTGAAATGGCTGGTTATGATTCAAAAGAATATCAAGGTTTCGCATTCGGTATGGGCGCAGAGCGTATCGCAATGTTGAAATACGGCGTAGATGACATTCGTCATTTCTATACAAATGATGTACGTTTCTTACAACAATTCAAACGAGCGTAAGGGAAGGAGAGGATAAGTATGTTCGTATCATATCGTTGGTTACAAGAGTATGTAGATATTAAAGATGTAACAGCACAAGAACTAGCAGACAAAATCACGAAAAGTGGTATTGAAGTAGAAGGTGTTGAAGTATTAAATAAAGGTGTAAAAGGTGTTGTAGTTGGTCACGTATTAGAATGTGAAAAACACCCAGAAGCTGATAAATTAAGCAAATGCTTAATCGATATCGGTGAAGAAGAGCCAGTTCAAATTATTTGTGGAGCTGCTAACATTGCAAAAGGTTTAAAAGTACCAGTTGCAAAAGTTGGAGCTGTACTTCCTGGCAACTTCAAAATTAAAAAAGCAAAACTACGTGGTGAAGCTTCTCACGGTATGGTTTGTGCTCTTCAAGAGCTTGGTATTGATGGGAAACTAGTTGCGAAAGAATACGCAGACGGTATCTTCATCTTCCCAAGTGACGCTGAAGTTGGTGCAGATGCACTTGAAATTTTAAACTTACATGACGAAGTACTTGAGCTTGGTTTAACACCAAACCGTGCAGATTGCTTAAACATGTTAGGTGTTGCATATGAAGTCGCTGCTATTTATGGTCGTGAAGTAAAACTTCCAGCTATCAGCTTACAAGAAGCAACAGAAAAAACTTCTGATTACATTTCTGTAAGTGTAGAAGCGAAAGAAGAAAACCCATTATATATTGCAAAAATGGTGAAGAACGTAAAGATTGGTCCATCACCAATGTGGATGCAAACGCGCCTTATGGCAGCTGGCATTCGTCCAATTAGCAATGTAGTTGATATTACAAACTACATTTTAATGGAATACGGCCAACCGTTACATGCATTCGATTACGATAAATTAGGTTCAAAAGAAATCGTTGTTCGTCTTGCAAAAGAAGGCGAAAAAATTGAAACGTTAGATGATCAAGAGCGTACGTTACAAAGCCACCACCTTGTAATTACAAACGGAACAAAAGCTTTAGCTGTTGCTGGTGTAATGGGCGGAGCGGATTCTGAAGTTACAAATGAGACAGTGAACGTTTTAATCGAGTCTGCATACTTTGCAGGTCAAACAGTACGCCGTACATCAAAAGACTTAGGTCTTCGTAGTGAATCAAGTGCACGTTTTGAAAAAGGAATCGATCCAACACGTACATTTGAAGCAATTCAACACGCAGCTGCTTTAATGGCGAAATACGCTGGCGGAGAAGCACTTGAAGGTGTAGTGGAAGCTGATAACTTACAAGTACAAGAGCATACAGTATCTGTTACTGCTGAAAAAGTAAACCGTGTATTAGGTACAAATATTTCTGCAAGTGAAATGGGTACAATGTTCACAAACTTGAAGTTCCCATTCACAGAAGTAGAAGGAACATTCCATATAAATGTACCGGCACGTCGTCCTGATATTACAATTTCAGAAGACTTAGTAGAAGAAGTAGGTCGCCTATACGGTTATGACCACATTCCAGTTACATTACCTTCTGGAACAATGACACGTGGTAAATTAACATCAGCACAAACGAAACGTCGTAAAGTACGTCGCTTCTTAGAAGGTGCTGGTTTATATGAAGCAATCACGTATTCGTTAACAAGTGCTGACAAAGCGAAACAATATATGGTTGAGCCAAACGAAAAGGCGCCTGTAAATCTTGCACTTCCAATGAGTGAAGAACGTAGCCAACTTCGTTTAAGCCTAGTGCCACAATTGTTAGAAGCAGTTTCATACAATGTTGCACGTAAAAACGACAGTGTAGCTTTATACGAAGTAGGTTCTATCTTCTTACCAACAGAAGCAGGAGAACTTCCGAAAGAAGAACAACATCTTGCAGGTGTTATGACAGGTCTTGCTCTTCACCATGCATGGCAAGGTGAGAAAAAAGTAGTAGACTTCTTCGTTGTGAAGGGTGTACTAGAAGGATTATTTGACGTACTTGGCGTTGCAAACCAAATCACTTATGCACCAGCAAAACGTGAAGGTATGCACCCAGGTCGTACAGCTGACATCGTATTAGATGGCGAAGTAATTGGTTTCATCGGTCAATTGCACCCAGAAGCAGAAAAACAATTAGATGTGAAAAATACATTCGTATTCGAACTATCTCTTGTAAAAGTATTCGGTGCAGATGCTGAAGAAACTTACTACGCAGCAATTCCACGTTTCCCATCTATGACACGTGATATGGCTGTTGTCGTAACGAAAGAAACAAAAGCTGGCGAAATGAAGCAAGTTATTGCTGAAGCTGGCGGAGAACTTCTGAAAGACGTAACACTATTCGACTTATACGAAGGTGAAAAAATGGAAGAAGGCAAGAAATCACTTGCATTCTCTATGACTTACTTCGATGCAGAACGTACGTTAACAGACGAAGAGGTAACAGAAGCACATAACCGTGTATTAACAACGGTAGAAGAGAAATTTGGTGCGGAGTTACGTAAGTAATGAGAAATTGCCGGATTCATTCCGGCAATTTTTTTATGGCACGATTGTCGATATATGATAAAAATCGCCGATAAATATCAAGGTATCTTGCATCTTTCTCTCGAATGTAGTACATTAATTTTAGTTTAACAAAATGAAAGACGATGATAAGGAAAAGTAGTATATACTATAATCCAAAGCGAGTCAGGGACGGTGAGAGCCTGATGAGGCGGTATATGTGAAGAACACCTTGGAGTTGCTAACCGAAATTGAATCTTGTATTCAAGAGTAGACTTAGACGGGAATCCGGCCTGTTACAAACCGGGAAGTATGTATTACATACGAGTTAAAGTTGGTCTTTATGACAAATTGGGTGGTACCGCGAAGTTTAACCTTTCGTCCCTTTATGGATGAAAGGTTTTTTTGTATTTAAATATATGTGCAAAGGAGAATTTCACTATGGAAAACACATTAGTAAAAAGTCTGTATAGAGATACAGATAAATACGCAGGTCAAACAGTACAAGTATCAGGGTGGATTCGTAACTTACGTGATTCAAAAGCATTTGGTTTCATCGAATTAAACGACGGTAGCTTCTTCAAAAGCGTTCAAATCGTTTTCGATACAGAGTTAGAAAACTTCAAAGAAATTGCAAAGCTTCCACTTAGTTCTTCAGTTAAAGTAGAAGGTAAAGTAATTGCAACGCCTGGAGCGAAGCAACCATTTGAAATTAAAGCAGAAAAAATTGATATCGAGGGCTTATCAGATTCTGATTACCCACTTCAAAAGAAACGTCACACGTTTGAATACTTACGTACAATCGCTCACTTACGCCCAAGAACAAATGCATTCTCTGCAACGTTCCGTGTACGTTCTGTCGCAGCATTTGCGATTCACCAGTTCTTCCAAGAGCGTGGATTCGTACATGTTCACACACCAATCATCACTGGTAGTGATACAGAGGGTGCAGGCGAAATGTTCCGCGTAACAACGCAAGATTTAAACAACGTACCAAAAGGTGAAGACGGACAAGTTGATGAATCAAAAGACTTCTTCGGCAAAGAAACAAACTTAACAGTAAGTGGACAGCTGAACGCTGAAGCTTATGCATTAGCATTCCGTGACGTATACACATTCGGACCTACATTCCGTGCAGAAAACTCTAACACAACTCGCCACGCGGCTGAGTTCTGGATGGTTGAGCCGGAGATTGCATTCGCTGAATTAGGCGACGTAATGGATCTTACAGAAGATATGCTGAAATATGCAATGAAATACGTACTAGAGCATGCACCAGAAGAAATGGAATTTTTCAACAGCTTCGTTGATAAAACAGTTCTAGAGCGCATGAACAACGTGATCAACTCTGACTTCGGTCGCATCACTTATACAGAAGCAATTAAAGTACTTCAAGAATCAGGTGCTGAATTTAAATACCCAGTAGAATGGGGTATTGACTTACAAACAGAGCACGAAAGATACTTATCAGAAGAAATCTTCAAACGCCCTGTATTCGTAACTGACTATCCAAAAGACATTAAAGCGTTCTACATGCGTATGAATGAAGATGGAAAAACAGTAGCTGCTACTGACCTTCTAGTTCCTGGCATCGGCGAGTTAATCGGCGGAAGCCAACGTGAAGAAAGAATGGACGTTTTAGTAGACAGAATTAAAGAACTAGGTATGAACGAAGAGGACTACTGGTGGTACTTAGAACTTAGAAAATACGGCGGTACAAAACACGCTGGATTCGGCCTAGGTTTCGAGCGCTTCCTAATGTACATCACTGGCATGGCTAACATCCGTGACGTAATTCCATTCCCAAGAACTCCAGGTTCTTCTGAATTCTAAAATATGAAAAAAAGCGAGAGGATTTCCTCTCGCTTTTTTATATGTATTACATCTTATCCCGCTTTAATGGGCAGTAAGACCCCCATCTCAAAATTCAGCGAAAGTAAAGAAGTTAGGCGGGGGTCGGGCTGCCCATTAAAGTCCGATTGGTGAGGGCTAATAATCAGTGGGGGGATGAACCCCCCCACTGATTAAAGTTTCACTTTATTATCATTAATCTCTTTTGTAATCTTATCTACATCTTTGTCTAATCGATCTAAATAGAAAAACCATAGTAAGCTCATGAGCACGTAGTAGATGGCCATCACACCAAGATTATCAGATATATTTTCGAATGTGGATTTAGTAGTGAAAAAAGCTCCCCAAATGATAGAAATAGTGAGGAAAGAAAGTGGGCCCACGAGGTGTACGAAAACATATAATAACTTTTTAACTTTTGCAGCGTTCATATGAATTCCCTCCTTATGTAAACAATCCTTTTCTTCTAATCATAAATTCAAGTTCCTCACAGAAGTGTTGTAGCTTTGCTGGATTATGTATTAACAAGCGGGCATCGTGTTTCCCGATAAATCTTCGAATGCGAAAGTTTAATAAGAAAGATCGACCATATCTTTCAATCAAATTTTGGAACTCCTTTTGCTCACTTAGTAATTGAATATTTTCCCTAATTTCGAATTGTCTTTCGTGGGGATCGCCTAGTAAAATATTTAGAATCATTTGTAGAAGTAGCAATGGGAATCTCCTCCGTTGTTGTAACTTAATTCTGTATATTTAGATTATAACAAAAATAGGGTTTTTTTGTAAATTTTATATGTTATGATGAAGTAAAAAGTGGTTTGAGGATGTTTATATGATTGAGGAGAGGGAGTAATACTTTGACAAACAATGCATTGTTTATATTGAAATTTCGTTATATGCTACTATACTTATTAGCTGGATTTTTCCTTATGGAATGCTTAATTAGATTACCGTTGTTTCATGGAGCATCTATGGCGTTAAAACAGGAAATTGGTTTGCTCACTGTTTTGTATGTTATCCCAGTTTTATTCTTTTATAAATATTGCAGAAAGCATGGTATAAATTTTCAGAGGACGTTTTTCGCAAAACCATCTGTAATATCTACTAGAATGGTTGTTATGCCAGTTGTAATGTTATTGGTATTTCAACTAGGTTGCCTTATGGCGCTGGGCGTTCTAATATTGAGTTTTAGTTCCGGGGAATTAGCTACTTCAAGTATTGCAAAAACGAAAGAAACAGCAGATGTATTACAAGTGTGGATTCGGTGTATTGGGGTGGCATTTTTTGCACCTATTGCTGAAGAAATACTGTTCCGTGGATATTTATTGAGTAAGTTACATTTGAAATTTAGTATAAAAACGAGTGTAATAATCTCCTCGATTATATTTGGTATATTGCATTTGCAAGCAACATTTAGTGCTATTCTTTTTGGAATAGTTATGTGTTTATTGTATATAAAATCTAAAAGCCTTGTTTTGCCGATTATTGTACATATGATATCCAATGTATTAGTAGTAATAAAAGACGTTATTATTATTTCTAATCCATCTGAATCTACCAGTGTATCTACTGCTCCTATGGGTATAACAATTGGAATTATCACAGCATTGCTCTTTTTAGGAGTCGGGTTATTATGGGTTATTCCATTTTTAAAAAGAAATTGGCGTGACTGTATGGAGAAGGGGCTGCCGAAAATAATATATCATCCATAAAAGGCGAAAAGAATTCAATTCTTTTCGCCTTGTTTAGTTCATGCAAATCATGTCGATACTAAAAATTAGTTATTTTTTTAATAAGCGAAACGCCTTCTCCGTATTAGCAAAATGCAGTTTCACAAACTCGGGTAATCTTTCTTTGCCAAGCCTTTGGATTAATTTAGCGGCTGCGATATCAACTTGTTTACCGGCACCTTTTGGAAGCGGCATACCAGCTTTCTTGCTTAGTTCGTCAAACTGTTTTACGAATGAGTAACGGGCTAAAATGGAAGCAGCGGCTACTGCTAAATGGACACTTTCGCCTTTCGTCGCGAAGTAAACATTTTCACGCTGTACCTGTTTTTGTTTTGCTAAATATTTGTAGTATGTATCAGGTTGTGTGAATTGATCGATTAAGACGCCTTCAGGTTTTGTAGGTGCGATTTTTGCTAATAAGTTTGTAATAGCTTTATTATGTAGTAAAGCTTTTAACTTACCTTGGTTGTTTCCTTTATCAAATAGCTCATTATATTTTTCGTTATGAAGGACAAGAGAGCTGTAAGGAACAACGTGTAGAAGTTGTTTCGCAATGGCAGAAATTTGATCGTCATTTAAGTTTTTAGAGTCTTTTACACCAAGTTCTTTTAAAAGTGGAATTTGCTTCGCATCCACATATACAGCAACTACTGTCATCGGTCCGAAGAAATCGCCAGTACCAACTTCATCTGAACCTACGATAGACATTGTACCGATGGAAGCAGGCGGTGCATAACGGTGTGAATCGACAGATTTTTTTACAGCTGTTTTCGGTGTTTGAGAGACAGTTTGCCAACGAGAAGCTTCTGCTTCAGCACGTCCACCTTGGAACATTACTTTTCCAGATTTATACGCTGTAATTGTGCAAGATGGCACCTTTGCCATGAAGATTCCGCCTTGTGGAATCTTCGGGCTAAGCGATTGTTTATATTGTTGTTTCATGTCTTCAATTACTGTAGAATTTGTTTGAATTACGATAGAATTTGACATAGTGGTCGCCCCTTTTTTTATATTGTTATTTTTATCATATCGGATTGTTCTTTCTGTTTCCATAATATGATGGTTCATGGTATGATAAACTTTAGGATTCTGTACGTGATTGGAGGCCGGTGAGTTGTCACAACAAAAGGGAAAGAAAAGTCGAATTAATGTAGAAATCTATGGTCAACAATATTCAGTTGTTGGCGATGAAAGTACAAGTCATATCCGCATGGTAGCAGCGATTGTGGATGATAAAATGCGCGAACTCAATGCCAAGAATCCTTCGCTTGACACGAGTAGACTAGCGGTATTGACGGCGGTAAACGTCATACACGATTACATAAAATTAAAAGAAGAACATGAGAAATTGAAAGAAAGTATGACAAAAAAAGGAATGGAATAACATGATTGATATTATTATCATTTTACTGCTTGTTATGGGATTTTTCCTCGGCTTACGCAGAGGGTTTATTCTGCAACTTGTAAAGTTAACAAGCTTTATTATCGCATACCTTGTTGCATACTGGTACTGTAAAGATTTAGCGCCAGCACTTGCGAAATTTATTCCGTATCCATTTGATAAAAACGTATCTGTTCCAGAATGGATTGATGCAAATAATATTGAGACAGTATTTTATCAAGCGCTTGCGTTTATCATATTGTTTATTATTACAAAAATTGCACTTTCATTACTTGGTAATTTGTTAAATATGTTTGCAGAAATACCGGTTTTAAAGCAAGTCAATGCGTTCGCGGGGGCAATCCTCGGATTTTTAGAAGTATATATTATTTTGTTTGTGTTAATTATCATTGGAAACATTCTTCCGATTGAACAACTACAAACACCATTACAAAAATCATCAATTAGCAAAATAATTGTAGACGATACACCGATTCTCTCTGAAAAGGTGAAGGAACTATGGCAGACAGGTAGCAGAGTATAACTTCTCTTTTTTCGGAAAGAGGAGTTTTTTTCTATGAAAGAAAGGCGGGGTAATGATGAAAGTAAATAAAAAACAAGTTATTAAATTATTAGAGACAATCGGCCTGTTTATGGAACTAAAGGGCGCGAATCCATTTAAAATATCTGCATTTCGTAAAGCGGCAGCAGCACTAGAAAGTGATGATCGTAGTCTTTCTGAGATTGAAGATTTCACGAAGATTCCGGGCATTGGAAAAGGAACAGCAGCAGTTATTCAAGAATATATAGAATCGGGAACATCTGAAGTATTACAAGAGCTTGAACAAGAAGTGCCAAGTAGCTTATTGCCGTTATTAAAATTGCCAGGCCTTGGTGGTAAAAAGGTAGCTAAGTTATATAAAGAACTTGGTGTTGTTGATATGGAATCGTTAAAAGCGGTTTGTGAGGAAAATAAAGTACAAGCTTTAGCAGGTTTCGGTAAGAAGACAGAAGAGAAAATATTAGAAGCAATCGATCAAGTAGGATCTCGTCCAGAGCGTTTACCAATCGCGATGGTATTGCCTATTGCCGGGGAAATAGAGGAGAAATTGTCGAATATTGCTGAAGTAATTCGTTTCTCTCGCGCTGGTAGTTTGCGCCGCGTTCGTGAAACGGTGAAAGATTTAGACTTTATCATTGCAACGTCAGAACCAGCTGCAGTACGTGAGCATTTACTGCAATTCGATAATATGATTGAAGTAATCGCAAGTGGAGATACGAAAGTTTCTGTTCGTCTTCAATATGAGTATGATATTTCAATCGATTTCCGTTTAGTAAAACCAGAAGAATTTATTACAACTCTTCACCATTTCACAGGATCAAAAGACCATAACGTAAAAATGCGTCAAATCGCGAAAGATAGAGGCGAGAAAATTAGCGAGTACGGTGTAGAAAACTTAGAAACAGGTGAAGTGAGAACATTTGAAACAGAAGAGGAGTTCTTCGCTCATTTCGGTCTTCCATTTATCCCGCCAGAAGTGCGTGAAGATGGAAAAGAAATTGAATTAATTAAAGAGTATCCAAACTTAATTCAATTCTCTGATATACAAGGTGATTTACATATGCATACAACATGGAGTGACGGTGCTTTTTCAATTGAGGAAATGGTACAGGCATGTCGTGCTCGTGGTTATAAATTTATGGCAATTACCGACCACTCTCAATACTTAAAAGTAGCGAACGGTTTAACGAAAGAGCGCCTTCGTGAACAAGCGAAAGAAATTGAACGCATGAACGAAAAGTATCCAGACATTACAATTTTACGCGGAATTGAAATGGATATTTTACCGGATGCAACACTTGATTTTGATGATGAAGTATTAGCAGAATTAGATTATGTTATTGGAGCGATTCACTCTAGCTTCTCACAAGACCGTGAAACGATTATGAAACGTCTTCGCACTGCGCTAGAGAATAAGCATGTCACAATGATTGCGCATCCGACAGGACGTCTTCTTGGGCGACGCGCAGGCTATGATGTAGATACAGATTTATTAATCGAACTCGCAAAAGAAACAAATACAGTTTTAGAATTAAATGCGAATCCAAACCGTCTAGATTTAAGCGCGAAATTATTAAAACAAGCACAAGATGCTGGTGTAAAAGTAGCGATTAATACGGATGCTCATACGCTTGAAATGTTAGAAGATATGGAAACCGGTGTAGCAGCAGCACGTAAAGGTTGGATTCAAAAAGATAACGTGATTAACACGTGGGATATTGAACGTTTATTAGATTATATTAAACGTAATAAGTAACACAAGGGGGACCTGCAACATGTTAGAAAGAACGTTGCGTGTATTAGAATATAATAAAGTAAAAGAACAATTACTTGAACATACAGCCTCTTCACTTGGCCGTGATAAAGTGAAACATTTAGTGCCGAGCACTGATTTTGAAGAAATTGTAGAAATGCAAGATACAACGGATGAAGCAGCGAAAGTCATTCGTTTAAAAGGTAATGCACCATTAGGTGGTATTACGGATATTCGCTCAAATGTGAAGCGTGCAAAGATTGGAAGTATGTTAAGCCCAAATGAACTACTTGATATTGCCAATACGATGTACGGTAGTCGCAATATGAAACGTTTCATTGAAGATATGGTTGATAATGGTGTCGAGTTGCCAATTTTAGCAACTCATGTCGCTCAAATTGTATCTTTATATGATTTAGAAAAGAAAATTACAAATTGCATCGGTGACGGCGGAGAAGTAGTCGATAGCGCAAGTGATAAACTACGCGGTATTCGTACTCAAATTCGTACTGCGGAAAGCCGTATTCGTGAAAAGTTAGAAAGTATGACGCGTTCTTCAAACGCGCAAAAGATGCTATCTGACGCGATTGTAACGATTCGTAACGAACGTTACGTAATCCCAGTAAAACAAGAATACCGCGGTGTATATGGCGGTATTGTTCACGATCAATCAGCTTCTGGACAAACGTTATTTATTGAACCACAAGTCATTGTAGAGTTAAATAATGCGCTTCAAGAAGCACGAGTGAAAGAAAAACAAGAAATTGAACGCATTTTATTAATGTTAACAGAAGAAGTGGCAGTAGAAGCGGATATTGTTTTATCTAACGTAGAAGTAGTTGCGAATCTTGACTTCATTTTTGCGAAAGCTTTTTATGCGAAGCGTATTAAAGCAACGAAGCCAATCGTAAATAACGAGCGCTATATGGATTTAAGACAAGCGCGTCATCCGCTTATTGATCCAGAAATTATCGTGCCAAATAACATTATGTTAGGTAAAGATTTCACGACAATTGTTATTACAGGACCGAATACAGGTGGTAAAACAGTTACGCTGAAAACAGTTGGTATTTGTGTATTAATGGCGCAATCGGGTCTTCACATTCCAGTAATGGATGAGTCAGAGATTTGTGTATTTAAAAATATCTTTGCTGATATCGGTGATGAGCAATCGATTGAACAAAGTTTAAGTACGTTCTCCTCACATATGGTGAACATTGTTGATATTTTAGAAAAAGCTGATTTTGAAAGCTTAGTTTTATTCGATGAATTAGGTGCTGGAACAGACCCGCAAGAAGGGGCTGCACTAGCAATTTCAATTTTAGATGAAGTATGTAATCGTGGTGCTCGCGTTGTTGCTACGACGCATTACCCAGAATTAAAAGCATACGGATATAACCGTGAGCAAGTTATTAATGCGAGCGTTGAGTTCGACGTGAATACATTAAGCCCAACGTATAAATTATTGATCGGTGTACCAGGACGTAGTAATGCCTTTGAAATTTCGAAGCGTCTTGGCTTATCTGATCGCGTGATTGATCAAGCTCGTAACCACATTAGTACAGATACAAACAAAATTGAAAATATGATTGCGAAGTTAGAAGAAAGTCAAAAGAACGCAGAGCGTGACTGGAACGAAGCAGAAGCACTTCGCAAGCAATCTGAAAAACTGCATCGCGAATTACAGCGTCAAATTATTGAATTTAATGATGAGCGCGATGAAAAATTATTAAAAGCGCAAAAAGAAGGGGAAGAAAAAGTCGAAGCTGCAAAGAAAGAAGCAGAAGGCATTATTCAAGAACTTCGTCAATTGCGTAAAGCACAGCTTGTGAACGTGAAAGACCATGAGCTTATTGAAGCGAAGAGCCGTCTAGAAGGTGCGGCGCCAGAGCTTGTGAAGAAACAAAAAGTAAACGTGAAAAACACAGCGCCAAAACAACAATTACGTGCAGGCGATGAAGTAAAAGTATTAACGTTCGGTCAAAAAGGTCAATTACTTGAAAAGGTAAGTGATACAGAGTGGAGCGTACAAATTGGTATTCTGAAGATGAAAGTGAAAGAATCCAATATGGAATACATTAATACACCGAAGCAAACTGAGAAAAAAGCAGTTGCAAGTGTGAAGGGTAGAGATTATCACGTTTCATTGGAACTTGATCTTCGCGGTGAACGTTATGAAGATGCAATGATGCGCGTTGAAAAATATTTAGACGATGCACAGCTTGCAAGCTATCCTCGTGTATCAATCATTCACGGTAAAGGAACAGGAGCACTTCGCCAAGGTGTACAAGATTACTTGAAGAAGCATCGCGGTGTGAAGAATTACCGTTACGGTGACATGGGCGAGGGAGGCCTAGGCGTAACAGTTGTCGAATTAAAATAGAAAACAACGAAACAAAGGGGAAACCATTATATGTTTATGGACAAACTTGCAAAAGTATTGTTAGCTTGTTGTGGAATATTTTTGGTGATTGGGGTTATTTATTTAGTTGTTTTTGCGAAGTAAAAGAGCGTCAATCGTGGCAGAGTGATATTGCCATAGATTGACGCTTTTAATATATAGGAAAAGGAATAAGCTATGAAAATCAACCAATACATAAGCGAAGCAAAATCTTGCTCAAGACGCGAAACAGACCGTCTCATTAAAGCAGGACGCGTGGCTATTAACGGTGAAATATGTACGCACGGTGCACTTGTGAGCGATGGTGATGTTGTAACAATTGATGGACAGGTTATTGCAAAGGAAGAGAAAGAAAAGGTGTATATTGCCTTTCATAAACCAGTTGGCATTACTTGTACAGCAGCCGATCATATTGAAGATAATATTATTGACTATATTAATTATCCAGAACGAATTTTTCCTGTGGGACGATTAGATAAAGCATCGGAAGGACTTATTTTATTAACGAATGATGGCGCCATTGCCCATCAAATTTTACATGGTGATCATGAGCACGAGAAAGAATATGTTGTTACTGTCGAGAAGCCGTTTACAGATTGGTTTATTAATGAAATGTCCAGCGGTGTAAAGATTAAAGATGGAATGACGAAACCATGTAAAGTGACGAGAGTGGATCAATCTACATTTCGCATCGTTTTAACGCAAGGAATGAACAGACAAATTCGTAGAATGAGCCGTGCTTTCGGGTTTACTGTAACAAAGCTAAAGCGAGTTCGTATTATGAATATAGAACTAGATAATCTAGAAGTGGGAAAATGGCGGAGCGTTACATCTGAGGAATTAGAAATATTAATAGGGCAGTTATAGGGAGGGAAAATTTTCTCCCTATATTTTTTTGTCAGAAAAAATAAAACTATTGATTTTTTAAAAAATAGCCCATATAATAAAAAACAACAAGTTTCGACAAGATATTTTATAAAAGTAATGATGAGGACATGAGTTGTTTTTGACGATTCTCAGAGAGGGAAGCCTAGGCTGTGAGCTTCCTAATACGGAAAGACAAACTTACCACCTCTAAACTTCAAGAGTGAACTGCTTGATGCATTGTAATTCTTGGCGGATAAAACCGTTATCAATTTACACGAGCTATAAAATGAGCTTATTTTGCTATAAATTCATTTTATTAGAATAAGGGTGGAACCACGATTTCAACACTCGTCCCTTTGTTAGGGACGGGTGTTTTTTGCGTTCTTTTACGGGGAAGTATGCTTGAAAGAGGACATATGACGGATTTTGATTCAGAATATTTTGTCAATAAATCATTTAGGAGGTTAGTAGAAATGAAATCATCTTTAAAGTTTTCTGAGATGTTTGCAATAAGTTTAATGTTATTTGCACTATTTTTCGGTGCAGGTAATATGATTTTTCCGCCAGCGTTAGGACAAGGTGCTGGAACAGATGTATGGATTGCGTTGTTTGGTTTTATCGTAACAGGTGTTGGATTGCCTTTATTAGGAGTTATTGTTATAGCTCTAAAGGGAGATATTAATGAGCTAGCGGGACGTGTACACCCTGTATTCGCACTTGTTTTTATTACTGCAATCTATTTATGTTTAGGCGTATTCGTAAGTGTGCCGCGTACAGGAACTGTTGCTTATGAAATGAGTGTTGCACCATTTTTACCAAGTGAGATAGCTGGTCAATCGTATCCACTTGTTATCTTTACATTCATTTTCTTTGCCGTAACTTTCTATTTAGCTTTAAACCCATCGAAATTAGTGGGCCGCATCGGTAAAGTATTAACTCCGATTTTATTAGCTGTTATTGCAATTATCGTAGGTAAAGCACTTATTACACCAATTGGAGAATTTGGTGCACCGACAGAAGCATATAGTGCTCCGCTCTTTAAAGGTTTTATTGATGGATATTTAACTTTAGATGGACTTGCAGCACTTGTTTTCGGAAATGTTGTTATTAATGCGTTAAAAGCAAAAGGTGTTACAAATAAGAACAGCATTGCAAAAGTAACAATCTTTGCAGGGTTTATTGCAGCGCTTGGTTTACTACTTGTTTATTTAGCGCTTGCTTACCTTGGAGCTTCTAGTGTATCTCTTGGAATGGGGGCAAACGGAGGAATTATTTTAACAAACGTTGTAAATCATTTATTTGGTAGTTACGGCACTCTATTACTAGGAATCGCAATTACAGCAGCATGTTTAACAACTTCTGTAGGTATTGTTGCAGCTTGTGGGGAATATTTTTCTTCCTTATTACCAAAGCTTTCTTATCAAAAGGTCGTTTTCATTTTCTGTGTATTAGCATTTATGGTAGCAAACCTTGGGTTAACTCAGTTAAACGCATTAGCATTACCGATTTTAATTGCAATTTATCCAATTGGTATCGTACTGATTGTATTATCAATTGTTGAAAACTATATTCGTCTTCCATTAGCGATGTATGTAGGCGGTATTGTAGGTTCATTTGCAATTAGCTTCTTTGATGGATTGCATAATGCAAATCTTCAAGTAGCGGCCCTTGCTCCTATCTTAGATAAGATTCCATTATATAGTGTAGGGATTGGTTGGCTAGTTCCGGGTATCATTGGAATTGCAATTGGATATGTAGTTTCTTTATTTCAAAAGCAAGAAGTTGCTGTAGAAAAATAGCGAAAAGAGGCTTTCTTTCATAGAAAGCCTCTTTTTTTGTAGGGAAAATTGCATATAGGGAAATTTAGATATTAAAAATTTTATACGTAATATAGTTGACAAAAAAATTAGCATTAGGCTAAGATTGACTTAGTTGTGGAAATATTGGAAGGAAAGTGAGGAGTGAAAGGTTTAAGGTTTTCTATAACGATATCATTTTGTAGATAGAGGTGATAGAGTAGGAGAATGGTTAGTTTTATTTTTTTTGACCTTCATTGAGAATGATAATCACCAAAAGAAATAGGGACTTATGTTAAAATGTAAATCGCTCTTTATAAGGAATAGGGAGGGATATTATTTTTAACACGTAGTGAGAATGATAATCAATAATATCTATATTACATAAATAAATTACAATTAAATAATGATAGAATAGAGGATTATTATTTTTTTCTCATAAATTGAGAATAATTATCATTTTCAAAAAAGTATGGATGAAAGATAAACAAGGAGGAAGTAAGCCAAATGAGAAAGATTTCTGTATTACCCGCTTTTATTATGACATTCGTATGTATGCTAGCTTTTTTCGTAGTGCCATTTGGACAAGCTTCGGCAAATGTAGCTGACGGTACTTATGATATTAACTATGTCATACAAAAAGCAGAAAATGATTCAGCTTCAATGGCAAATGATTATTTTGAAAAACCAGCTAAGTTAATTGTGAAAAATGGTGAGATGAGAGTACAAATTCCGATGAATCATAGTGCTTGGATTACAGAATTTAAAGCACCAGAGAACGGGAACTTTGTTGATGCAAAAGTTGTTAGTAAAGATGAATCAGCAGATAAAAGAACTGTAGAGTTTAAAATAGACGATTTATCTAAGCCAGCAGCTGCAAAAATTCATGTTGTTGTACCTAACGTAAATTATGACCATAACTACACAATTCGCTTTGCGTTTGATGCAAATGTAAAAGCGGTAGGTGGAGAAAATAAAGTAACTGCTGCAACAAAGAATAATGATCAGACAAAAACAGATACAAAAGTAAAAGAAGAAGTGAAGAAAGAAGAGAATAAAGAAACAAATAAAGAGGCGAACAAAGGAACAAATGAAAGTGGTAAAGCTGAAAAAACAGATAACCCAAAAACAGGCGATGAAGCACGCATCGGATTATTTGCAGTGTTAATTCTTATTTCAGGTGTTTTCTTAATTCGTAAAGTACGTCAAAACTAAATAAAGGAGCGTTATCCCATTGAATAGATATCTTAAAATTGTTGTTGCGATGTGTTTAATGATATTTACATTCGTATCAACATTACAACCTCTTGCAGTTCAAGCAGCAAGCCAACTAGCTGACGGTGAATATTCAATCGGTTTCAAAGTTCTTAAGGATACATCAGATGAAGAATCTATGATGAATCAATACTCTGTAAGTCCAGGAACTTTAAAAGTAAAGGATGGGAAGAAGAAGGTATCCTTTACGTTAGAACATAGTTCATGGATTACGAAGTTTGAAACAGAAAAAAGTGGCCAGTTTGTTGCGACAAATGTAATTAGTGAAGATAAAGAAAAAGATACACGAGTAGTAGAATTTGAAGTGGACGATGTAGAGAAAGTATTAAATGCGAAAGTAAAAGTAGACATAGACTTTTTAAGTTATCATCATGACTATGATGTGCGTATTGCATTTGATCAAAATAGTATTACACCGATTCATGTAGAAAAACCAAATGAAAAAGAGGATCCAGCAAATAAGCCAGATCCAAATGAAAAACCGGATCCAAGTCAGAAGCCCGACCAAAAGCCTGACCCAGATCAACAACCCAATTCTAACACAATTAACGATGGGAATTATAGTATTCCATTTAAAGTGTTAAAAGATCAAACAGATGAAGAATCTAAGATGAATACTTACATGGTAAATCCAGGAGTATTAAAAGTAGAAAACGGTAAGAAAAAGGCAATTGTAACACTAACAAGTAGCTCATTAATTAAAAATTTCCAAACGGAAAAAGATGGCGCATTTGTTGATGCAAAAGTAGTGAGTGAAGATAAAGAAAAAGATACAAGAGTAGTAGAGTTTGAAGTGGACGATTTATCTAAAAAAATAAATACAAAAGTATTTATTGAAGTGGCATCACAAGGTTACAAGCAAACACATAATGTACAGCTTTTATTTGAACAAGATAAACTTGAACAAATTAAAAATGAAGAAAAACAACCGGATGGAGATAAAAAGCCGGAAGTAGAAAAACCAGAAGTTGAAACAATTAAAGATGGAGAGTACAGCATTCCATTTAAAGTATTAAAAGATAAGACAGATGAAGAATCTAGAATGAAAGACAAGCTAATAAGTCCAGCAGTATTAAAAGTAGAAAACGGTAAGAAAAAAGCGACTGTAACATTAACAGATAACGCATCAATTAAAAATTTCCAAACAGAAAAAGATGGTTCATTTGTTGATGCGAAAGTAGTAAGTGAAGATAAAGAGAAAAATACAAGAGTAGTAGAATTTGAAGTAGACAGTTTATCTAAAAAGTTGAATACAAAAGTATTTATTGAAGTGGCATCACAAAATTATAAACAAACGCATGAATTACAACTTCAATTTAATCAAGATAAACTTGAGCCAATTAAGAACGAAGAAAAGCAACCAGATGGAGATAAAAAGCCAGAGGTAGAGAAACCAGAAGTAGAGAAGCCGAATGTTGAAACAATGAAAGATGGCGAATACAGCATCAGTTTCAAAGCTTTAAAAGATCAAACAGAAGAAATTTCAATGATGAACACGTATACGAAGAGTCCGGGCGTGTTAAAGGTGAAAGATGGTAAAAAATATGTATCATTCACATTAACGAATAGTGCATGGATTACAAAGTTTGAATTTGAGAAAAATGGTTCGTTCGTTGATGCGAGTGTATTAAGTGAAGATAAAAAAGCTGATACACGCGTAGTGGAAGTAGAAGTAGATGATTTATCTAAAAAGTTAAATGCAAAAGTAAAAGTAGATATCGATTCAATGAATTATCATCATTTCTACGACATTCAATTCGCATTTGATAAAGATAGCGTTAAACCGTTAGACAATCAAGGCGGAAACGATAATCAAGGCGGAAACGATAACCAAGGCGGAAACGATAACCAAGGCGGAAACGATAACCAAGGCGGAAACGATAACCAAGGCGGAAACGATAACCAAGGCGGAAACGATAACCAAGGCGGAAACGACAACCAAGGCGGAAACGATAACCAAGGCGGAAACAACAACCAAGGCAACAACACAACCATTGATCCAAAAGCCCTTAAAGATGGTGAATACAGTATTGGTTTTAAAGTTCTAAAAGATAAAACAGAAGAAATTTCAATGATGAACACATATACAAAGAGTCCAGCTGTACTAAAAGTGAAAGATGGCAAGAAGTATGTATCGTTTACATTAACGAATAGTGCATGGATTACAAAATTTGAGTTTGAGAAGAATGGTTCTTTTGTTAACGCAAAAGTCTTAAGTGAGAATAAAGAGAAAAATACAAAAGTAGTAGAGTTAGAAGTAGATGATTTATCGAAAAAATTAAATGCAAAAGTAAAAGTAGATATTGATGCAATGAATTATCACCATTTCTACGATGTTCAATTTGTATTTGATGAAAATAGTATTAAAGCTTTAGGTAATCAAGGCGGAAATGATAACCAAGGTGGAAACGACAACCAAGGTGGAAACGACAACCAAGGCGGAAATAACAACCAAGATGGAAATAACAATCAGGGCGGAAACGATAACCAAGGTGGAAACAACAACCAAGGCGGAAATAATCAACCAAAAGTAATAGTTGATCCCAAAAATTTAGTAGATGGTGAATATGATATTCCATTTAAAGTGTTAAAAGATAAAACAAATGAGCTTTCAAAGATGCATGACTATACTGTACATCCAGCAAAATTAATCGTGAAAGATGGTAAAAAGTACATTGAGATGACGTTAAAAAATAGTGCATGGATTACAAAATTCCAAACGGAAAATAACAGTCTTTTTGCTGATGCGAAAGTAGTAAGTGAAGATACAAATGCAAATACGAGAGTAGTGCAATTTGAAGTAAGTGATTTATTTGCAAAATTAAATGCAAAAGTAAAAGTTGATATCAACGAAATGAACTACCATCATTTCTACGATGTCCAAATTCAATTTGATACAAATAATATTGGGGGGTTAGGAACGATTAAAGAGGATCCAAAAAAAGATCCGAAAAATGATCCGAACAATCCAGTGATTACACCGAAAGTAGATAATGTAAAAAAAGTAGATAATCCTGATTTTAACCGAAATGCAGATGATAAGAAGAAAAAAGAAGGTCAAAAAAATGATCCGAAAAAAGAGAAAAACTCAAAAACGGCAGATACAGCACAACTAGGTTTATACATGGTGCTACTGTTTGGATCACTTGCTTTACTAGTTCGTAAATATAGAGTAGGTAGATTGTAATTTTTGGAGTCTTGATGCATGTTCGTATGCATCAAGACTTGTTTCATATTGTTTGGAAAGGAGTGGTGATTGAGAGTGAAGAAAATTGCAAGTGTACTAATGGCTATCATTTTATTAGTGAGTATAGCTGGATGCTCGGCGCCAAAAAAAGAAGCTGCAAAACAGGTGAAGAGTGAGAGTAAAGAGAGAGTCGTTGCCACAACAGTCGCTGTTACTGAAATTATGGATGCGTTAGAAGTAGATTTAGTTGGTGTTCCAACAAGTACGAAAGATTTACCAAAGAGATATAAAGGTTTACCTGAAGTCGGGAATCCGATGAGTCCTGATATGGAAAAGGTAAAATCATTAAAGCCGTCAGAAGTATTATCCGTGACAACACTTGAATATGAATTAAAGCCAGTTTTTGAAGGTGTAGGTATGAAAGCAAACTTTGTAGATTTAACTAGTTTAAAAAATATGCAAAACTCCATTAGTAATTTAGGTAAGCAATATGGACGTGAAAAGCAGGCTGAAGCAGTTGTAACGAAGTTAGATAACAAAGTTGCAGAGATTAAAAAAGCAGTAAAGGGAAAGAAAGAACCGACAGTGCTTATTTTATTAGGTGTACCGGGGAGTTATTTAGTAGCAACAGAGCATTCTTATATTGGAGATTTAGTGAAACAATTAGGTGGTAAAAACATTGTACAAGGTGAGCAAGTAGAGTATTTAGCCTCTAATACAGAGTACTTAAAAAAAGCAGATCCAGATATTATTTTACGAGCAGCTCATGGTATGCCTGATGAAGTTGTGAAAATGTTTGATAAAGAATTTAAAACAAATGATATTTGGAAACATTTCGCTGCAGTTAAAAATAACCGTGTTTATGATTTAGAAGAGCGCTTATTTGGGACGACAGGTAATTTAGCAGCAATTGAAGCGTTAGATGAATTGAAAAAAATGATGTATCCGTGATGCATTTTAATATAAAGGAAGAGTGGAATGAATAAAAAAACTTGGAGTTTCCTCATTGTTACTGCATTGCTTATTGTTATGACATCATTGTCAGCGATGAAAGGGAGTTTAGAAATAGGTATTGTTGAGCTTGTGCAAGGGATATTTACAGGGGGGAATGAAGATGTTGAAGTGATTAAAGATTTACGTTTCCCGCGTATTATTATTGCACTATTTACTGGAGCAGCTCTGGCCGTTTCAGGTGTGCTGTTTCAAGCTGTTATGAAAAATCCACTTGCTGATGCTGGAGTGATCGGTATTTCTTCAGGAGCAAGTTTTATGACACTTGTTATTATTACGTTATTCCCGCAATTCTTTTTCTGGACACCAGTATTCGCCTTTTTAGGTGGTGCGTTCGCATGTTATCTCGTTTATGCATTTTCGTGGAAGTCAGGGTTAAGTCCACTTCGCATTATTTTAGTTGGTATAGCTATTAATGCGATGTTCACTGGATTAAATGAATCGTTCATTACGATTTGCGGATACTTCATTAAGAGTATTAAGCAAACGACGACTTCTAACATAACGATGAAGACGTGGGGCGATGTAGAAATAATGGTTACGTATGGAACAATTGGTCTTATTCTTGCTCTGTTTGTAGGAGCTTGGTGTAACTTATTATCGCTACAAGATAAGACTGCGAAAAACTTAGGCTTGCACGTAACGAGAGTTCGCCTTATTATTTCTGCTATTGCAGTACTTTTAGCGGCAGTATCAACAGCGATTGCAGGAGTTATTGCTTTCGTAGGATTGCTCGTTCCGCACATTTCAAGACAATTAGTCGGTTCAGATCATAAAGTATTAATTCCATTTTCTGCTCTTGCAGGAGCGTTGTTAATTTTGACGGCGGATACGATTGGAAGGTTAATTGTGCCACCTAACGAAATTCCAGCGGCGACGATTATGGCAGTTATTGGTGGTCCATTCTTAATATTCTTGCTTAGAAAGAGTGATAAAGTTCATGGAAATTAAAAATGTAACCTTTTCGTATGATAATGTAACGGATCGATTAAAGTCGGTTAGTAGTGAAATAGAGCTTGGTAAAATTACAACAATTATTGGTCCGAACGGTTGCGGGAAATCGACATTACTTGGCGTGATGTCAAGAAATCACGATCCTCGTAGCGGAGAGGTAATACTGGATGGGAAGGCGATTACCCAATATAAACCGAAAGAGTTTGCTAGAAAGTTAGCCGTTGTTCATCAACAAAATGAAGCACCGGCAGATATGACGGTTGAGAAATTAACAAGTTTTGGTCGTATGCCTCATAAAAATATCTTTTCTTCGCAAACTGATGAAGATAGAGAGGCGATCGAAAGGGCTTTAGCATGTACGAATTTGCTAAGTAAACGTGATAAAGAGATTCATGCTTTATCTGGTGGAGAAAGACAACGTGTTTGGATTGCCATGACGTTAGCTCAGAAAACACCAATGCTCTTTTTAGATGAACCGACAACATATTTAGATATTTATTATCAACTTGAAATATTAGAGCTAGTAAAAGAGTTAAATGAAGTACATGGATTGACGATTGTTATGGTATTACACGATATTAATCAGGCTATTCGCTATAGTGATCATATCATCGTTATGAAAGACGGCGAAATTGTTACGAAAGGTAAGCCGGATGATGTTGTGACAGAAAGTATGATAAAGACGATATACGGTGTAGATGTCGTTGTAAAGCAAGATGAAGATACAGGGTTGTATATGGTCCCAATGGGTATTTAAATATACGAACAATCCGTTTTGAGGTGATAATTTGAGTAGTAAAAAAGAACGGAAGAAGAATTCTTTTTTTCAACGAATACTTACAGTTGTTTTTTTAGGTACCTTTTTCTATTCAGTATATGAATTAGGTGATATTTTCATGGATTACTATGAAAATCGTAAAGTAATGGCCGAAGCACAAAACATTTATGAAAAAAGTCCGATGGAAGAGCAATCACAAGACGGGGAAGTGCGTAAACAGTTCAAAGCTCTGCAGCAAATTAACCAAGAAATAGTTGGATGGGTTACGATGGATGATACACAAATTAATTATCCAATCGTTCAAGCGAAAGACAATGATTACTATTTATTTCGTAATTATAAAGGTGAAGATATGAGAGCAGGAAGCATCTTTATGGACTATCGTAATGATGTGAAATCTCAAAATCGAAATACTATTTTATATGGTCACCGTATGAAAGATGGTTCTATGTTTGGAAGTCTAAAGAAAATGTTAGATGAAGATTTCTTCATGTCGCATCGTAAATTATATTACGATACATTATTTGAAGGATATGATCTTGAAGTGTTCTCGGTGTATACAACAACAACTGATTTTTATTACATTGAAACGGATTTTAGCAGTGATACGGAATACACCTCATTTTTGGAGAAAATTCAAGAAAAGTCACTGTACAAAACGGATACAAAATTGACAGCAAGTGATCAAATCGTAACACTTTCAACGTGTGACTATGCACTTGATCCGGAAGCAGGAAGGTTAGTCGTGCATGCGAAACTAGTAAAAAGACAGTAAAAAAAGTATAGAATATGAGAAGCGGTAACGCTTCTCATATTCTATACTTTAAAAAAGAAATATGTTTACTGTGCTGCAGCCATTGGCATACGTACAACTTCAACATTGTAGTAAGTGATCTTATTATCAAGAATATATTCTGGCATCCCGCCTTGATGTGAGTGAGCATCTTTAAATGCTGAGCTCTTCGTCCAACCTTGGAAATCTTCTTTTGCATTCCAGCGTGTGCTAATTGTTACTTCATCATAATCAACTGTATTTTGTGTTAAAAGAACTTCTAATCCTAAAAAGCCTGGCATCGTTTCGACTTGACCTACTTTATTAAAACGCTCAATTAATTTATGCCCATTTCCCTTTGTAATTTTAGCTGTATTTGTAACAATAATCATGTTTTATTCCTCCTATTAAATGTAGCCTGTATTTTCGAGAACTCATATACATTAAATGATAATGAAAATCATTATCATTGTCAATGGTAAATGTGAAATAAATAAGTTTTTTTATTATTTTGGAGAGTAAGATTTCCATTTCAAAATGTAGTAAATATGGGGCAGTTAAGCGAGAGAATGAGCTAGTTGTACTAGCAAAGCAATAATATGGTATAGTGAAACGAGGCTGTTTATTCAGTCTCGTTTTTTAAATGCTTCCTATAGTAGAAAGCATGCAAATGGAAAGGAAGTTATTATATGCGATCAGAAGTTACTATAAAAATAAAACCGAAATTTATAAAAGAAATTAAAAGTGGATATCCGCTTATTTTAAAAGATGCGATTCAAAATTCAAATGATGTTCAGGAAGAAGGAACAATCATTAAAGTGGTAGATGAGAAGAACAAATTCATCGGAAAAGGCTATTATGGAAAACAAAATAAAGGATACGGCTGGATTTTAACGAGAAAAGAGAGTGAACAAATTAATCAATCTTTCTTTGAAAGTAAAATAAAATCTGCCTTACATAAACGAAAGCAATTTTACAAATCAAGTGATACGACAGCATTCCGCGCCCTAAACGGTGAAGGTGATGGTCTTGGCGGACTAATTATCGATTATTATGATGGCTATTATGTAGTAAGTTGGTATAGTGAAGGAATTTATACTTTCAGAGATGAGATTATAGCAGCTCTTCAAAAAGTAGCAAACTTTAAAGGGATTTATGAGAAAAAGCGTTTTGATACGAAAGGGAAATACATTGAAGGCGATGATTTCGTAGCAGGAGAGCGCGGCGAGTTCCCGCTTATCGTAAAAGAAAATGGTGTGAACTTTGCGGTGTATTTAAACGACGGAGCGATGGTTGGTGTATTTTTAGATCAGCGTAACGTTCGAAAACAAATTCGTGATAAGTATGCAAAGGGAAGAACTGTGTTAAATATGTTCTCTTATACAGGTGCTTTCTCTGTATTTGCAGCGCTTGGCGGAGCGAGCAAAACGACGAGTGTTGACCTTGCAAATCGTAGTTTAAGTAAAACGATTGAGCAGTTTAGTGTAAATGAAGTTGATTATGAAGCGCAGGATATTATTGTAGAAGATGTCTTTCTTTACTTCAAATATGCAGCGAAGAAAAAGATGAAATTTGATATGGTCGTACTTGACCCTCCAAGCTTTGCACGCTCAAAGAAATATACATTTAGTGCAGCGAAAGATTATAAAAACTTATTAAAAGAAACAATTGCCATTACAGAAAATAATGGGATTATCGTTGCTTCTACAAATTGTAGTGCGTTCGATATGAAAAAGTTTAAAGGCTTTATCGATACGGCATTTAAAGAAATGAATGGCAAATATAAAATATTAGAAGAACATTCTTTACCAGAAGATTTCCGTACCATTGATCAATTTAAAGAAGGAGACTATTTAAAAGTAGTTTTCATCGAGAAAATTAAAGGTTAATAAAGAAAAAGGAGCTCGAGTTTACTTGAGCTCCTTTTCTTATTGAACGATATTTTGTACTCTACCGACTTGCCCGTCCTGCAATCGCACTTTAATGCCATGCGGATGGGAAGGGGAGTTTGTTAAAATATCTTTTACAATTCCACGTGTTAATTTGCCTGTGCGTTGATCTTGTTTTAATACAATATCAACTTCAAGGCCGGGTGCGATATTAGAACGTTTTTGTCCGTTCATTTATACACCTGTACGTCTACGTTGGTTGTTTGTTTTCTTCGTTTGTTGGTTTTGTAATTTTTTTGTTTCTTGGCTTTGGTTTTTGGCATTTTGACCATTACCGCTACCTTGCTTTTTCTTTGCAAGTTGTTCACGCATTAAATCAGCTAAGCTTACTTTTTTATTTTCTGACATGATAAAGTCTCCTTTATATAAAGTTAATTATGAACTATCGTCGTAAATTTCATCATATCATTGTTATGGAAGGAAGGGAAGTTGGTTTGAAAATTCATATAATTCTTCACAGTATTCATTCGTTACGATACAATTAAAATGTTAATGTTTGTAAAAAAGGGGATAGACATATGTCACATCATATTTTATTAGTTGAAGATGACATCTCAATTCAAGAGATGGTGGAAAAGTATTTAATAAAAGAAGGCTTTCAAGTAACAATTGCGTCTGATGGAGAAGAGGGCGTGAACACATATTTAAAAGGTTCATTTGATTTGATTATCCTTGATATTATGATGCCAAAGCTAGATGGCTTAGAGGTTGTGCGAATCATTCGAGAAAAAAGTGCTGTTCCGATTTTAATGATGTCGGCAAAAGATACAGATGTTGATAAAGCTGTTGGATTAGGACTTGGAGCAGATGATTACATTTGTAAGCCATTTTCTATGATTGAATTAGCTGCACGTGTAAAGGCAGGTATTCGGAGATCTACGAAATACTCGGCTACAGAAGAAACAGAAAAGATGATTCAAATTGGCGATTTAACAATCGATCCAATTAATTTTACCGTAGAAAAAAACGGGAAATCTCTCAAACTTACTTTAAAAGAATTTGAGATTTTAAAACTGTTCGTAAAAAATCAAAATCGTGTATTTACAAAAGCACAAATATATTCATTAGTTTGGAACGAAGAGTATTACGGTGATGATAACGTTATTAATGTTCATATGAGAAGATTGCGTGAGAAAATCGAAAGTGATCCATCTAATCCAGAATATATTAAAACGTTATGGGGCATCGGCTATAAATTGGAAGTGATGTAATATGGTCAATTTGTTACTAGGTATTATTTTTATATTGTTATGTATCATTTACATACAATATAAAATGAGAAAAAATAGTAGTAAAAATTTACGATACACATATGAAAAGTTAGAAAGTATTGTAAATGGACAAACAGGTGAGAAGTTACTCGTTATGACAGATGATCTAGAATTACAAAAATTATTAGTAGCAATTAATCAACTATTAGATGCAAAACAAAAAACGAATGCAGATCATGCAAAAGTAGAAATTTCGATGAGAAAAATGCTTTCAAATATTTCACATGATTTAAAGACGCCACTAACAGTTATTCTTGGATATACAGAAATGTTAAATAAGGATAAAACGATAAGTAAAGAAGAACAGCAAATATTACTTGAAAAGGTGCATGTGAAAACACTAGAAGTAATGGAACTAATTCATAAGTTTTTTGATTTAGCAAAATTAGAATCTGGTGACAAGGCAATCGAGATGACAAAAGTAAATATGAATGAAATTTGCCGTGAGAAGATTTTATCTTTTTATGATTTAGTGACGACGAAAGGGTTTCAAGTTCATATTGATATACCAGAAAGAAATATATATGCACTTGGAAATGTAGAAGTATTAGGTAGAGTATTGAATAATTTAATATCAAATGCGATTACATATGGAGACGATGGAAAGACACTTGGTATGACGTTAAGAGATGATGAAACGAGTGTGTATATAGATGTATGGGATACAGGAAAAGGAATTGACGAATCTCATGCTGATAAAGTGTTTGAACGTATGTACACACTTGAAGATTCTAGAAATAGATTGTACCAAGGAAGTGGCCTAGGGTTAACGATTACAAAACGGCTTGTGGAAGCGATGGATGGAAAAATTCACCTTTCTAGTAAGCCGTATGAAAAAACGATTTTTACAGTTGTATTAAAAAAGATGCTGTTTTAGCTTGTAGAGAAGAAAATTCTACAAGCTTTTTTTCAGCGTAAGGAATTTGTAAGGAACGGGTAAGAAAAAAGAGATTTCCATTGTCTATTATAGAAGTATAAGGTAGTGCGAAAGGAGAGAGTGACATGACATATATATTAAAAACGAATCAGTTAACGAAAGTGTTTAAAGGGAAAGAAGTTATTTCTAGCGTCAACATGCATGTAAAAAAAGGAGAGATATACGGTTTCTTAGGACCGAATGGTGCCGGAAAAACAACGATTATGAAAATGATCACAAATTTAATAAAACCGACGAGCGGTGATATTGAAATTTTTGGTGAGAAGTTAACAGATACATCTTATGAATTGTTAAAGCGCATGGGGACCATTATCGAATATCCAATCTTTTATGATAAATTAACGGCGAAGGAAAACCTAGAATTACATTGTGAATATATGGGGTATTACGATAAGAACGCAATTGATCATGCTTTACATTTAGTAAAACTGCACGGTATAGATGATAAAAAAGTAAAAGACTTTTCATTAGGGATGAAGCAACGACTTGGTATTGCAAGGGCGATTATGACGAAGCCAGAATTACTCATTTTAGATGAACCAATTAACGGTTTAGATCCAATTGGTATTAAAGAATTACGAGACTTATTTAAAATGCTTTGCAAAGAATATGGCATTACATTATTAGTGTCTAGTCATATTTTAGGTGAGATGGAACTAATGGCAGATACAATTGGTGTGATTCAAAATGGAAAACTAATAAAAGAAGTTTCAATGAAGAGCATTAACGGAAAACAAACAGAGTACATTGAAATTACTGTTCCTGATGTGAAGCGTGCAGCTTATATTTTAGAAGATAAACTCGGTATAAAAAATTACAAAATAATGAGTGGAAACATGATTCGTGTGTATGATACGTCAGCGACGCAACAAGCTATTTCAAAAGCACTTATTATGAACGATGTAGAAATTGAAAGTATTAATAAGAAACATAGTTCCTTAGAAGAATATTTCTTAAATGTAATGGATGGAGAGGGCATTCATGCTTAATGGATTGTTAGTGAATCTAGTAAGTGGATTGGTCGTAATGTTCATAAGCGGGATTTTATATTATAAGAAACCAGAGCGGAAATGGTTGTTAATTCTGCTAATGATAGGAATGTTAAGCGTAGTTACTGCTGGAATTAGAATGTTAGCAGTGTAGAGACAGTTATATAAAGAATGGAGGCGTGGTTTGTATGCTTAGATTAATGAAGCTCGAGTGGAAAAAGCATCAATTATCTAGTTACTTTAAAAGTGTAGCAATTTGTATTATAGCAATTTTCGCTGTAGTAAGCCTTATGGCATTGGGAATGAAAGCTGAAGGAGACGTGCTCTTCTCTGACTTCAAACAGAACATGGATTTAGCAAATATTTTTATTAGAATAACATTCATTATTTTTAGTTCGGTCATTTTATCACGTTTAGTAATTGATGAGTATAAGAACAAAACGATACAACTATCATTTATGTATCCGCTACAAAGGAAAATGCTAATGAGTGCGAAATTAACAATTGTTTTCTGTTTTTGTTTTGTGAGCACGATTATCGCTACTTTCATTATTAGTTTGCTCGTGTATTTTGTGAGCCCAATGATTGGACTGATTGAAACACCTGCTACGATAGGCGAAATAATAGCTATCGTTCCAGCTACTATTATAAGTGCATTTATGATATCTGGTATAAGTTTAATTCCTTTATTTTTTGGAATGAGAAAGAAATCGACACCGACAACGATTACTTCTGCAGTAATAATTGGTATGCTGATTAGTGGTAACGTTGGTGCTGGAAACGATCAAGTAAGTATGTTTGATTTTATAGCTATCCCAATCGTGCTCTGTTTATTAGGAATTTTCATTAGTTATCTATCATTTCATAAAATCGACAAGATTGATGTGGCGTGAAGCAGGCCTAAAACAAAAACGAACTGGGGTATGAATGGTGAAAAAAATAATAGTAATTGCAATATTATTCATTACAATTGCTAGTGCGGTTTTTGGTTTTAAGGTATTTCAGGGGAAGGATTTTAAGAGAGAAAAGTCTTTTGAGATCAATAATATAAAAGAAATAGAAGTAGACAATGAAAATTGGAATATTGAATTTAAAAGTACAGACGCTAATAAAATAGTAATTTCCGCTCAAGGGCAACAAGTAGGTAAAGAGATAGATCCTGTCAAAATAGAAAATGACGAAAATGAAATTTTGATCAAACAAAAACAAAAGGTGAATAGATTTTTTTATGGTTTTACGTTTAGGAAGAAAAATAGTATATCTATAGCTATTCCGAAGAAAGAAATAGATAAAATTGTATTAAATAATAAATCGGGTGATGTGAAAATAAACGATATAGTAGTAAAAAGCATCGTGACAAAAGGCAAATCTGGAGATGGAATGATTACAGGACTATGGGCAGAGAAGGGTGAATTCACATCCGAAAGTGGAGATTTAATGTTAAAAGATAGTTTATTACAAGATGTAAATATAACTTCCACTACTGGCGATAATTATGTGGAAAATGTAAAAAACGAAAATATGAACATCACTTCAACATCTGGGGAAGTATTACTGAAAGATATGACAGAAGGAAAATCATTATTTGTAGAAACAAAATCAGGAGATATTGGCGTACGGTATAAAGGTGTCCCAGCATCATTGAAGCTTATGGCTAAAAGTAATTCAGCTGACGTAATAGTGGATTTAAAAGGACTTAATAAAGATAAAAATACAGAAAAAATAAAAGTAGGAACGATTGGTGATGCGAAAAATGAAGCGAAGATTTTAAGTGAAACAGGAGTCATTTATATTGATTAAGTCTTAGGAGGAAGGAGGACTATCATGCTACATTTAATGAAGCTAGAATTGAAAAAGTTTAAGCTTGGTTGGTACGTGAAGAGGGCAATTATTGCAAATATTGTTATACTGGCATTAATGATCTTTGTGAGCATCATCGCTCAAGTAGAAGGTGATGCAGAAATAAGGAATCCAGAGACGATATTGTTAATGGCTAGCACAATAGTAAGAGCAACATTTATTATTTTTGGTAGTGTGTTAATCGCAAGGTTAATAATTGGCGAATATAAAAATAAAACAATACTACTTATGTTTTCTTATCCTATTAACCGAAAGAAAATGATGGCTAGTAAGTTGGCTATTACAGCGATAGTAACATTTATAACAGTTATTGTATCTAACATTTTAGTAGTAGGAATTTTCTTTGGGATAGATAGCTATTTTTCAATTCTTCCTAATTCATTCACAGTAGATCAATTGGTGCAAGAAGGAATAAAACTGGTTCCTTTAGCCATTGCAACTGCGGGAATGAGTTTAATCCCTCTATATTTCGGAATGCGTAAACGTTCAGTGCCAACTACAATTGTTTCATCTCTTATCGTTGTCTCAATTGCAATGAATAGCAACCCAGAGTTTCCCACAGCAACTTTTCTTCCCCTTCAACTAGCACTTGCAGCAATTGGAGTGGTGATTGCATATTACGGAATTAAAAATATAGAGAAGGAAGATATAACTGTATGATAAGAATACGTAAAAAAGAGTTGGCGTTACACCAACTCTTTTTTGTATATGTATGCTTCGTTACTACTCTGTAAATTTGGAGTGTTTGCTTAAATACTCTTGCACTCCTGGAGAAATATGAAAGTTATTAGGACTTTTATATTCGATAGTAAACTCTCCGTCTTTATTTGTTTCAAAGGCGATTGCATAGCTATTCATTTTAGCATCGTAAGAAGTGTTTTTGACTTCTGCATCTAGATTAAAATATTTTGTAATATACTCTTTTGATTCCGTAATTGCTGCTTGTTTTCCCCAAGGGGTACCATAATAGGTGAAATAAAGAGATACACTAATAACTCCAATAATAGAAGTTAATAAAATAGTTCCCAGAGCTATTTTTTTATTCTTTGTATTCAATTTGGTTACTCCTCTTCATAGTATGTATTCATTTTAACCTATCTTTTCCATAAAACAACCATTTAGAAAAAATAGTTTCACATGAAACAAGTTACAGAAAAAGACAAGATGTGTAAACACCTTGTCTTTTTTGTCGTTACATTTTAGGAGCTTCCATTCCAGCTGCAGCCCATTCTTCTTTTGCAGGGCCATATACGCCAGGGACAGTTAAGCCGGCTTGTCGCATTAAAACCGTCATTTGTCCGCGATGGTGATTTTGATGATTAATAAGTGTCATTAGAAATATAGAATTTGGCATAGGACGACCAAAGAAGTCATTAATAGTAGCTAAGTCTTTATCCGTCCATTCGCCTTGAAGAGCTTCAACAAAAGCTACATTCACTTTACGGTATTGATTAGCAATTGTTGTTGCAGAAATTGGTACAGGATAATCCTTCGTTTCTCCTTCAAACTTAAGCCCTGTGCCAGATAGCATAACAGGAATTGCAGTCACGATATGCCAAGCAACTCTGCCTAATGTCCAGTGCCCAGATGCAATTTCTTGTGATAAAGACTCATCTGTTAATGCATCGAGCATTTTTTGAGTAGACTCAGCCTCGTATGTCCATGATTGCAAGAAGCCTTCAATAGTTTGGTACATATTTATCCCTCCTAGTTATGTTCATAGGTTACATTCGTGAAAAAAAGATAGTTTCCTTTTTAACTAACCTTCTTCCCACTCTTCCTCATCAACCATAAGAAATAAGGTGCTCCAAGTATAGCAAAGTTCAAATTTGCTCTAACAATAAATATTTGAATAATCGCTGAACTGAGGGCTGAAATACCGATTCCTATTAAAGCAAGGGCTGTTGGGCTAAATCCTGATTTCCATGAAAAGAAAAGGACAATTCCAACTGCAAGTAGTCCGCTGATAAATGCACCAATTGGATTGAAATTTATATGTATATGCAGAATGGAGAAAAAGAATTTCGTTTGAGCAAGAAGGCGAAAGTACAAGCAAAAAGAGAGCAAATTGCATGTAATAATTAATAGAATGTATGGACTAAATCTGTGTTTATCCCCACTAGGTAAAATATTTCTTTGTTATTTAAATAGATGTTTTTTAACTCGGTGATTGTACTTAAAAGATCGAATGTAAAGGAAGGGGTCAACATGTCTTCATGGCGCAATAATATAAATGGGTATTGTGAGTGTAATAATCAAAATGGTGTACATGTTGATTCATGCTGTTTTAGTTGTGATGGGACAGTTCCTAAGCTGGGCCCAACAGGTCCAACAGGAGCGACGGGAATAACGGGAACAACAGGTCCAACAGGAGCGACAGGAATAACAGGTCCAACAGGAGCGACAGGAATAACAGGCCCAACAGGAGCGACAGGAATAACAGGCCCAACAGGAGCGACAGGAATAACAGGTCCAACAGGAGCGACAGGAATAACAGGCCCAACAGGAGCGACAGGAATAACAGGCTCAACAGGAGCGACGGGAATAACGGGAGCAACGGGAGCAACGGGAATAACGGGAGCAACAGGTCCAACAGGAGCAACGGGTCCAACGGGTCCAACAGGAGCGACAGGAATAACAGGCCCAACAGGAGCGACGGGAGCAACAGGAATAACGGGAGCAACAGGTCCAACAGGGGCGACAGGAATAACAGGCCCAACAGGAGCGACGGGAGCAACAGGAATAACGGGAGCAACAGGTCCAACAGGGGCGACAGGAATAACAGGCCCAACAGGAGCGACGGGAGCAACAGGAATAACGGGAGCAACAGGTCCAACGGGGGCGACAGGAATAACAGGCCCAACAGGAGCGACGGGAGCAACAGGAATAACGGGAGCAACAGGTCCAACGGGGGCGACAGGGATAACAGGGGCAACAGGCTCAACCGGTCCAACGGGAATAACAGGTACAAGTATCACAGCGACGTATGCATTTGCAAATAATACGTCGGGAACAGCAATATCGGTACTTCTTGGTGGAACGAATGTCCCGCTTCCAAATAATCAAAACATCGGTCCAGGTATTACTGTTTCTGGGGGGAATACAGTATTTACGGTTGCGAATGCTGGGAATTATTATATTTCATATACGATTAATATAACGGCTTCATTATTAGTAAGTTCACGGATTACAATTAATGGAACACCACTTGCTGGCACGATCAATTCTCCTGCGTTAGCAACTACATCATTTAGCGCAACAATCATTACAACTCTTGCAGCGGGGGATGCTATTAGTTTGCAACTATTTGGTTTGTTAGCTGTTGCCACATTATCAACAACTACACCAGGAGCTGTGTTAACGATAATAAGATTAAGCTAAATAATAACTCTCTTACTTCTTTTATAGATTAGGAGAGTTTATACATATAATAAGAAGTTAATGGAGTGAAGCATAGTTATATAAAAGTCAGAATATTATGATTGTAACGTTATGGCGACTATAATATAATGAAAACAACCATCATGAATGAACATTCATTTATTTTTTATGTATTTGAAGGGGGAATGAAGGTGGAAAAACCATGGTTGAAAAGTTATCCAGAGGAAATTCCAAGTACGATTTCTTATGATATTCAGCCGCTTCATGGATACGTGGAACAGGTGGCTTCTCGCTATCCAGAAAAGAAAGCGCTTCACTTTTTAGGGAAGGATATTACATTTTCAGACTTCCACGATAAGGTGAAGAGATTTGCAAATTATCTTCAAAAGCTCGGTGTGGAAAAGGGGGATCGAGTTGCTATTATGTTGCCGAACTGTCCGCAATCTGTAATTGGTTATTATGGTACATTACTTGCGGGAGGTATCGTAGTACAAACAAATCCACTATATACAGAAAGAGAATTAGAATACCAGCTTTATGACTCGGGAGCAAAAGTAATTCTTTGTCTTGATTTAGTGTTTCCAAGAGTAACGAATGTTCAAGCTGCTACAAAAATTGAACATATTATCGTAACCCGTATTGCGGACTTTTTACCCTTCCCTAAAAATTTACTTTACCCATTTGTACAAAAAAAGCAGGCAAATCTTGTTGTGAATGTGTCGGAAAGTGAAACGATTCATCTATGGAAATCAGTAGAACGAGAAAGTAATGTTAATGTTGAAGTTCCTTGTGATCCTGAAAATGATCTAGCTCTTTTGCAGTATACAGGGGGAACAACGGGATTTCCAAAAGGGGTTATGTTGACGCATAAAAACCTTGTTTCAAACACTTTAATGGGAGCTCATTGGCTATATAATTGTAAAGAAGGGGAAGAAGTAATTCTTGGTGTTCTTCCGTTCTTTCATGTGTATGGGATGACAGCTGTAATGAATTTAAGTATTATGCAAGGATATAAAATGGTGCTGATTCCGAAGTTTGATATGAAAATGGTTTTTGAAGCAATAAAAAAACATAAAGTCACACTATTTCCAGGGGCACCAACCATTTATATTGCTCTATTAAATAGTCCCCTCTTAAAAGAATATGATATTTCTTCTATCGAGGCTTGTATTAGTGGATCTGCCCCGCTTCCTGTAGAAGTACAGGAAGAGTTTGAGAGAGTTACAGGTGGAAAATTGGTAGAAGGTTATGGATTAACGGAGTCGTCGCCAGTTACACATGGGAACTTTTTGTGGGAAAAACGCGTGCCAGGAAGTATTGGTGTGCCGTGGCCAGATACAGAGGCAAACATTATGTCACTTGAAACTGGAGAGGCTTTACCTCCAGGTGAAATTGGTGAAATTGTTGTAAAGGGCCCTCAAATTATGAAAGGGTATTGGAATAAGCCAGAAGAAACAGCAGCTGTATTACAAGACGGGTGGCTTCATACAGGGGATGTTGGTTACATGGATGAAGATGGATTTTTCTATGTGAAAGATCGTAAGAAAGATATGATTGTTGCGAGTGGCTTTAATGTATATCCTCGTGAAGTAGAAGAAGTATTATATGAGCATGAAAAGGTGCAAGAAGTAGTGACGATTGGGATTCCCGATCCGTACCGAGGAGAGACAGTTAAAGCATTTGTTGTGTTAAAAGAAGGTGCGGAGTGTTCTGAGGAAGAATTAAACCAGTTTGCGCGTAAATATTTAGCGGCTTATAAAGTGCCGAAAGTATATGAGTTTAGAGATGAACTGCCGAAAACGACAGTCGGAAAAATTTTACGCCGTGTCCTAATAGATGAAGAGAAAAGAAAGAATGAGGATGAGCAAACGGGCTAAGGCCCTTTCTTTTTGAAAAAATGGGATTGACACTTTTCTAAATAGTCAGTATTATAAGAATATGAATGACTATTCATTCAGTCATCTTCTTGAAGGGGACAGTAAAGTGAAGAAAAATAGACCGAAATACAATCAAATTATTGATGCGGCAGTCATTGTGATTGCGGAGAATGGGTACCACCAAGCGCAAGTTTCTAAAATAGCAAAGCAAGCTGGGGTAGCTGATGGCACGATTTACTTATATTTTAAAAATAAAGAAGATATATTAATATCCTTATTCCAAGAGAAGATGGGAGAATTTGTCGAAACAATTCGTCAAAAAACAGCAGGAATTGAAAGCGCTGTATCGAAATTGTTCATGTTGGTAGAAACGCACTTCTTGCTGTTGTCACAAAATGATCCTCTTGCTATCGTTACGCAATTAGAGCTAAGACAGTCCAATCAAGACTTACGACTGAAAATAAATGAAGTATTAAAAGGCTACTTACAAGTTATGGATGAGATTTTAGAGACAGGTATAAAGCAAGGTGAATTCCAAGCGGATTTAAATGTTCGTGTGGCAAGACAAATGATCTTTGGAACAGTAGATGAAGTTGTGACCAATTGGGTAATGAGCGATCATAAGTATGATCTGGTCGCACTTTCAAAAACGGTACATGGGCTACTTATTGCAGCTTGTGGTTATCGTCAATAATGGGAGGGATCATGTTGAAATTCCTATCTGTAAGAGTTGAAGATCATATCGCGGTGGCGACGTTAAATCATGCGCCAGCTAACGCGATGTCTTCACAAGTTATGCATGACGTTACTGAATTAATTGATCAAGTGGAGAAAGATGATAACATTCGTGTTGTTGTTATTCACGGTGAAGGGCGCTTCTTCTCGGCGGGAGCAGATATTAAAGAATTTACATCTGTTACTGAAGCGAAGCAAGCGACAGAATTAGCGCAGCTTGGACAAGTTACGTTTGAGCGTGTTGAAAAATGTTCAAAACCAGTTATCGCGGCAATTCATGGAGCGGCACTTGGCGGCGGCCTTGAGTTTGCTATGTCTTGCCACATGCGCTTTGCAACTGAAAGTGCAAAACTTGGTTTACCTGAATTAACACTTGGATTAATTCCTGGATTTGCAGGTACACAGCGATTACCACGTTATGTTGGGAAAGCGAAAGCTTGTGAAATGATGTTAACAAGTACACCGATTACTGGTGCAGAAGCATTAAAATGGGGACTTGTTAACGGAGTTTTTGCTGAAGAAACATTTTTAGATGATACGCTTAAAGTTGCAAAACAGATTGCTGGAAAAAGCCCAGCGACGACTCGTGCTGTACTAGAGTTATTGCAAACGACGAAATCGTCTCATTATTATGAAGGTGTACAACGCGAAGCTCAAATCTTTGGTGAAGTATTTACGGGTGAAGATGGAAGAGAAGGTGTAGCAGCGTTTTTAGAAAAGCGTAAACCTTCATTTAGTGGCAGGTAGTTCAATTATTTTTTTAATATAAATTAACAGAAAATTAAAATTGATAGAATCTTTCTGAAAAACAAGGGGGTAAATGGAATGAACATCTACGTACTCATGAAACGAACATTTGATACAGAAGAAAAAATCGTAATTAAAAACGGTGCAATTTACGATGGCGAAGCGGAATTCATCATCAACCCTTACGACGAATATGCGATTGAAGAAGCAATTCAAGTAAGAGACGCACAAGGTGGCGAAGTTACTGTTGTAACAGTCGGTGGCGAAGAAAGTGAGAAAGAACTTCGTACGGCATTAGCGATGGGCTGCGATAAAGCGGTATTAATTAATATTGAAGATGATGTTGAAAATGGTGACCAGTTCACGACAGCAAAAGTACTTGCTGAATATTTAAAAGATAAAGATGCAGATTTAATTTTAGGTGGGAACGTTGCAATTGATGGTGCATCTGGACAAGTTGGTCCACGTGTAGCTGAAGCGTTAAATATTCCGTACGTAACGACAATTACAAAACTTGAAATTGACGGTACAAATGTGAAGATTGAGCGTGATGTTGAAGGTGATACGGAAGTGATTGAAACTTCATTACCAGTTTTAGTAACAGCACAACAAGGTTTAAATGAACCGCGTTATCCATCGCTTCCAGGTATTATGAAAGCGAAGAAAAAGCCACTAGAAGAAGTAGAATTAGATGATTTAGATTTAGAAGAAGATGATGTGGAAGCAAAGACAAAAACAATTGAAATCTATTTGCCTCCTAAGAAAGATGCAGGAAAAGTGTTACAAGGCGAGCTGCAAGATCAAGTAAAAGAACTTGTATCGTTGCTCCATACAGAAGCGAAAGTAATCTAATAAAATACGAAATTATATATGCAGGAGGGAAAATCTATGGCTCGTAAAGTATTGGTAATGGGTGAAGTTCGTGATGGATCGCTACGTAACGTTTCGTTTGAAGCGGTAGCAGCAGCAAAAACAATTGCAGAAGGCGGTGAAGTAGTAGGTCTTCTAGTTGGAGACAGCGTTGCCTCTTTTGCAAATGAATTGATTCATTACGGTGCAGATCGCGTTGTGACAGTTGAAAATGATAAATTAAAATCATATACATCTGATGGATATGCACAAGCGTTTTTAGCTGTATATGCTGAAGAAAAGCCAGAGGGTATTGTATTTGGACATACAGCACTTGGTAAAGATTTATCACCAAAGTTAGCAGCGAAACTTGAAGCTGGTCTAGTTTCTGACGTAACTGCTTTAGAAGTTGAAGGTGGAAATGTTATCTTCACTCGTCCAATCTACTCTGGTAAAGCGTTTGAGAAGAAGATTGTAACAGACGGTATGTTATTTGCGACAGTGCGTCCAAATAACATTGCAACGCTTGGAAAAGATGAGTCTCGCAGTGGTGACGTATCTTCTATTACAGTAGATGTGAAAGACTTACGTACAATCATTCAAGATGTCGTCCGTAAAACTGCAGAAGGTGTTGATCTTTCTGAAGCGAAAGTTATTATCGCTGGCGGACGCGGTGTGAAGAGTGAAGAAGGATTCAAGCCATTAAAAGAGTTAGCTGACGTATTAGGCGGCGCTGTTGGAGCATCTCGTGGTGCTTGTGACGCTGAGTATTGCGATTACTCATTACAAATTGGTCAAACTGGTAAAGTTGTTACGCCAGACTTATATATTGCATGCGGTATTTCTGGTGCGATTCAGCATTTAGCTGGTATGTCTAACTCGAAAATAATCGTTGCGATTAATAAAGACCCAGAAGCAAGTATCTTCAAAGTAGCTGACTATGGTATTGTTGGCGATTTGTTTGAAGTCTTACCTCTTTTAACAGAAGAGTTTAAAAAGTTAAAAGTACATTCATGATTTGAGTACCCTTGAGTTCCAAGTGAAGTACCCCTATATATAGAAAAAGGTGAGAGATCCCCTGTCTCTCATCTTTTTAGTATGTAATCCGTATTTTTATATAGTATAAAGGAACACTTTTTTGTTACAATACATAACGATACATATTATTCGCCACGTATATAAGTTAATGATATACTCTTGGTAGAATATACTTGAAGGAGGAAATAAAATGGCAATTGTAAACGCAAATGACCAAAGCTTCGCAGCTGAAACTAGCGAAGGTGTTGTATTATTAGATTTCTGGGCACCTTGGTGTGGACCTTGTAAAATGATCGCTCCTGTATTAGAGGAAATTGATGCAGAACTAGGCGAAAAAGTAAAAGTAGTAAAAGTAGACGTGGATGAAAACCAAGAAACTGCTCGTCAATTCGAAGTAATGAGCATTCCAGCTCTTTTCGTATTAAAAGACGGTAAAGTAGTTGATCAAGCGTTAGGTTACAAACCGAAAGAAGCGTTAGTAGAATTAGTTTCTAAACACTTCTAAAATAAAGGGGCTGCCATTTGGTAGCTTTTTTTATTTTCCTTTTTTACACCTTTCCGTTACAATAAAAGAACGTATGTTGGGTATTTTGGCATAGTATGTTTTCGTGTGAAAATAAAAATGCTAAGCATGTAGAAATGGAGGGTGACGAGTGCACGAACATTTAAAAGAGAAGTTGGCTATTTTACCAGATCAACCCGGTTGTTATTTAATGAAAGATAAGCAAGGAACGGTTATATATGTCGGAAAGGCAAAAGTGCTTAAAAATCGTGTGCGCTCGTACTTTACTGGTTCGCATGATGGAAAAACACTTCGGCTTGTCGGAGAAATTGTAGATTTTGAATATATTGTAACCTCCTCAAATCTAGAAGCTCTCATTTTAGAGTTAAATTTAATAAAAAAACATGATCCAAAATATAATATTCAATTAAAAGATGATAAGACATATCCTTTTATTAAAATTACAGCTGAAAAACAGCCGCGATTACTCATTACGCGAAACGTAAAAAAGGATAAAGGAAAGTATTTTGGCCCTTATCCGAATGCACAATCAGCTCATGAAACGAAAAAATTGCTAGATCGTATGTATCCGCTTCGTAAGTGTTCAAATATGCCCGATAAAGTTTGTTTATATTATCATATGGGTCAATGTTTAGCACCTTGTGTGAAAGAAGTTACGGAAGAACAAAACAAAGAAATTGTAGATGAAATTATTAAGTTTTTAAATGGTGGACATAAAGAAGTTCGTTCAGAATTAGAAACAAAGATGTATGAAGCTTCAGAGAAACTAGAATTTGAACGCGCAAAAGAATTACGCGATCAAATTGCGCATATTGATGCGATTATGGAAAAACAAAAGATGATTATGAGTGACTTAGTGGATCGTGATGTGTTTGGGTATGCAGTTGATAAAGGGTGGATGTGTGTTCAAGTTTTCTTCGTTCGAAAAGGAAAGCTAATTGAACGTGACGTTTCTATGTTTCCAATCTACGATGAACCAGAAGAGGGATTTTTAACGTTTATCGGTCAATTTTATGAGAACAGCAGTCATTTTAAGCCGAAGGAAATTGTCGTTCCAGGAAGTATAGACTCAGAGCTAGTAGAGCGCTTTTTAGAAGTGGAAGCGACACAGCCAAAACGTGGCAAGAAAAAAGATCTTGTAGAATTAGCAAATAAAAATGCGAAGATTGCTCTTGAAGAGAAATTCTACTTAATTGAACGTGATGAAGAGCGAACGATTAAAGCGGTAGATCATTTAGGGAAGCAGCTTGGGATTGAAACACCGTATCGTATTGAGGCGTTTGATAACTCAAATATTCAAGGGACGAATCCTGTTTCTGCAATGATTGCTTTTATCGATGGGAAACCAGCTAAGAAAGAATACAGGAAATATAAAATTAAAACGGTTCAAGGACCGGATGATTATGAGTCTATGAGAGAAGTTGTGAGACGCCGTTATACAAGGGCACTGAAAGAGAGTTTGCCTTTACCAGATTTAATCATTATTGATGGTGGAAAAGGTCATCTGGCAGCTGTAAGTGATGTTCTAGAAAATGAACTCGGTTTATATATTCCGATGGCAGGTCTTGTAAAAGATGACAAACATAAAACCTCCCATTTAATTATTGGGGACCCGCCTGAACCTGTGATGCTTGAGAGAAATAGCCAAGAATTTTATTTATTGCAGCGCATTCAAGATGAAGTGCATCGATTTGCGATTACATTCCATCGTCAATTACACGGGAAATCTGTTATTCAATCAGCACTGGATGATATTCCTGGAATTGGGGATAAACGAAAAAAGATATTGTTGAAACATTTTGGATCGCTAAAAAAGATGAAAGAAGCTTCTGTAACGGAATTTGTCGAAGCGGGTATGCCGAAAAATGTCGCAGAAACGATTTATACTTATTTAGCGGATAAGAAGACGTTGTAGTTTACAACGTCTTCTATTTTCTGGTATAATTTCTGAAGATTTAAAATAAATTCAACTGAATGAAAATACAAAAAAGTCAACTAAACTTATATGTCTAGTTGACTGTAGGTAATGCTACACTTCAATGAGATCTTTTATATCCCATTTCACAAGAAATGTAATAGAATCTGAACGTTTTTTCTTTTCTTCATAGGACTCTGCAACGACGTTTCGTTGTTTTTGAATTTGTTCAGCGATGAATCCAGCTTCTAATTGATAAGAAGAATGTCTGTTTTGTTTTTGGCGTTCAGCGATGAGTGTGCCTTTAAGTTGAAACTGCATTTCACGACGCTTATGTTCAATAATGCTTAAAGTGCCCCAGCCAGCTTTTTCGAAGAACTGAATGACTTCTTCAGTTGTTTCTAGTGGATATTTTCTTGCAAGGTTTCTACCGGACCAGTATAAAATACCATCTAAATCGTTACCGATTAAATCAGGTAGTAATTCTTCACGTAGCAATTCATAAGCGAAGGCGTTCAATGAAACATCTTCTAAAGATGTTGTATCGATTGTATTTTTACTCACAATATTCCCCTCTTTCTATAGGGATTATTATATAACATTTCTCATTTATAAAAACAGATTTTTCTTTGGGAAAATCTGAATAGATAAGAAGAAAAAAAGAATTGGCAAATTATATGCAAATTATGTATACGTTTTCTTGACGCTTCGACAAAAATAGGAGTAAAATGAACTTGGTATCAAATTATGCTGAAATATTTCGAATAATTTTTTCAGTTTTTCTTATGTCAATAGTGAAAAAACATTATTGTTGTAAACTAATCTGAAAACAGCAGTCAAACATTCAAGGGGGGTAATGGGGACATGAAAGGCCGCGAGTATACGTTTCGTAAGTGGCACTCATTAATGGGGGTCATCCCGGTTGGTGTCTTTTTGACGCAACATTTAATTGTAAACAACTTTGCAACACGAGGAGCAGAGGCTTTTAACAAAGCTGCAGGCTTTATGGAGCTCCTTCCATTCCGGTACGCGCTAGAGATTTTCATCATCTTTTTACCGATACTGTACCATGCTATATATGGCTTATATATTGCATTTACAGCTAAGAACAATGCGGTTTCTTACGGTTATTTCCGTAACTGGATGTTCGTCTTCCAAAGAATTTCAGGTATCGTTACGCTGATTTTCATTTCTTGGCACGTCTGGGAAACTCGTATTCAAGCAATGTTAGGTAAAGAGGTAAACTATGATATGATGGCAGATATTTTAAACAATCCAGCTATGTTTGCATTCTACTTAGTCGGTGTTGTTTCAACAATTTTCCACTTTGCAAATGGACTATGGACATTCTGCATCAGCTGGGGAATTACAGTATCTCCACGTTCACAAAGAATCTCTACTTATGTAACATTAGCTATTTTCTTAGGTCTATCTTATGTAGGTGTGAGTGCATTATTAGCGTTCATCGATCCACAGCTAGCAAACCAGTAAGGAGTGGGAGAGCATGAAAGGGAAACTTATAGTAGTCGGCGGTGGCTTGGCTGGCTTAATGGCAACGATTAAAGCGGCGGAAGCAGGAGTAAATGTTGAACTGTTTTCTTTAGTACCAGTAAAACGTTCGCATTCTGTATGTGCCCAAGGTGGAATTAACGGTGCCGTAAATACAAAAGGTGAAGGGGATTCTCCATGGATCCACTTTGACGATACAATTTATGGTGGGGACTTCTTAGCGAACCAACCACCAGTCAAAGCAATGTGTGAAGCAGCACCTGGTATCATTCATTTAATGGACCGTATGGGTGTTATGTTCAACCGTACGGAAGAAGGACTTCTTGATTTCCGTCGTTTTGGTGGAACACAACATCACCGTACAGCATTTGCTGGTGCGACAACTGGACAGCAATTACTATACGCATTAGATGAGCAAGTACGTCGTCATGAAGTAGCAGGACTTGTAACGAAATACGAAGGTTGGGATTTCTTACGAGCTGTTGTGGATGACGAAGGTGTGTGCCGAGGAATCGTTGCACAAGACTTACAAACAATGGAGATTAAAAGTTTCCAAGCTGATGCCGTGATTATGGCAACAGGGGGCCCTGGTATCATCTTTGGAAAATCAACTAACTCTATTATAAATACAGGTACAGCAGCTTCTGCTGTATATCAACAAGGCGCATATTATGCAAACGGCGAGTTCATTCAAATCCATCCAACGGCAATTCCTGGAGACGATAAATTACGTCTTATGAGTGAATCTGCACGTGGTGAAGGTGGACGTGTTTGGACATATAAAGATGGTAAGCCATGGTACTTCCTAGAAGAAAAATATCCGGCTTACGGAAACCTTGTACCTCGTGATATTGCAACGCGTGAAATCTTTGACGTTTGCGTAGAGCAAAAACTAGGTATTAACGGTGAAAACATGGTGTACTTAGATCTTTCTCATAAAGATCCGAAAGAACTAGATATTAAACTTGGTGGAATTATTGAAATCTATGAGAAGTTTACAGGTGATGATCCTCGTAAACTACCAATGAAAATCTTCCCAGCAGTTCACTATTCAATGGGCGGGTTATGGGTTGATTATAAGCAGATGACAAGTATTCCAGGTTTATTTGCGGCAGGTGAGTGTGATTATTCTATGCACGGTGGTAACCGCCTTGGTGCGAACTCACTATTATCAGCAATTTACGGTGGTATGGTAGCAGGACCGAACGCGATTGAGTATATGAAAGGTCTTTCTAAATCATCTGATGCTGTTTCATCTACTGTATATGAACAAAATGAATTAATCGAAACAGAGAAATTTAACAATATTTTAACGCTCGATGGTAACGAAAATGCGTATGTTCTTCATAAAGAGCTTGGAGAATGGATGACAGATAACGTTACAGTAGTTCGTGAAAATAAAAAGCTACTAGAAACTGATGCGAAAATTGAAGAGTTAATGGCTCGTTACAAACGCATTAACATTAACGATACAGCGAGATGGAGTAACCAAGGTGCTTCATTTACACGCCAACTTGCAAATATGTTTGAGTTAGCACGTGTCATTACAATTGGCGCATATAACCGTAATGAAAGCCGCGGAGCGCATTACAAACCAGAATTCCCAAATCGTGATGATGCAAACTTCTTAAAAACTACGATGGCGAAATTTGAGGGAGAAGGAAAAGCACCAGCATTCCATTACGAAGAAGTGGATGTTTCATTAATTAAACCACGTAAACGTGACTATTCCTCAAAACATGATGTAGCTGCTAAGGGTGAAGAGAAGGGGGATAAGCAACATGTCTGAGAAAACAATCCGCCTCATCATTACGAGACAAGATGGACCAGATGCACAAGAGTTTGACCAAGAGTTTGAAATTCCATATCGTCCAAATATGAACATTATTTCGGCACTGATGGAAATTCGTCGTAATCCTGTTGATTCAAAAGGAAACCAGACGACTCCGATTGCATGGGATATGAACTGTTTAGAGGAAGTATGTGGCGCATGTTCGATGGTGATTAACGGAAAACCACGTCAATCATGTACAGCTCTTATTGATCAATTAGAACAACCAATTCGCTTAAAGCCGATGAAGACATTCCCAGTTGTACGTGACTTACAAGTTGACCGTAGTCGCATGTTTAACGCTCTAAAACGCGTTAAAGCTTGGATTCCAATTGATGGTACGTATGACTTAGGACCAGGACCAAGAATGCCTGAGAAGAAACGTCAATGGGCTTATGAGCTTTCAAAATGTATGACATGCGGTGTTTGCTTAGAGTCATGTCCAAACGTAAATAGTAAATCTGACTTTATTGGACCAGCACCGTTATCACAAGCTCGTTTATTCAACTCACATCCAACGGGTGAAATGCATAAAGCAGATCGCTTACGTGCAATTATGGGAGATGGAGGACTTGCAAACTGTGGTAACTCTCAAAACTGTGTGCAATCATGTCCAAAGGGTATTCCATTAACAACTTCAATTGCGGCATTAAACCGTGATACAACAATTCAATCGTTCAAAGATTTCTTTGGTAGCGACAATAACTATTAATAAATATTGCCTCTTCATGTAGAAGAGGCAATATTTATAACTTTATTTTTCTGTTTATTCTGTTTATTTTGAGGCGAAAAGGAGAGGGAACAATGAAGAGAATTTCTTATATTGAAGACTTTGAGCAATGGGAAAGTGGTTTTTCATTCTACAATCCTGTAAAAGTTCGTTTTGGTGAAGTAGATATGTTTGGACATGTAAATAATGTCGTTGCCTTTACTTATTTTGAAGAAGCACGTATCGCATTGTTTAAAGAACTTGGATTTATGCAAGAATGGACGCATGAATCTTCAGAAACAATGATTGTTGTTGCAGATTTACAATGCAATTTTATTAAGCAAATATATTTTGATGAACAGTTGAAGGTGTATGTAAAAGCGGGAGCGGTTGGGAATTCTTCTTTAGATTTGCATTATATGGTGAAGAATGCAGAAGGAGAAGTTTGTTTAGTTGGTCGTGGAATGATGGTTCAAGCATCGAAAAAAACAGGAAAAGGCGAACCGTGGCCTGGAGAGTGGAAGAAAAAATTACTACAATGATAGAGTGAAAGAAAAATAAGAGAGCAATTTGCTCTCTTATTTTTTGTCTTTCATTGCTTCTTCTAATGTTAAATGATGTTTATATATGTATGTAGCGTATGGATTACCGACGTAGCGTAAATGCCAAGGTTCATATGCATATTCTGTTGTTTCTGTTTTATCTTCTAAATAACGAATGACAAAGCCAAATTCATGAGCATGTTCTGCAACCCATTTTCCTTCGGCTGTCTCTCCGAAGATAGGCTCTAATTGGAATTTAGCAGATTTTGAACTAATATCCATTGCTAAACCAGTTTGATGTTCACTCGTACCAGGAATGGCACTTACTGAATCAGCTTCAGCTTTTCCTTGACGTCTAACATATGTATCATGTAATGATTTTTGGCGTTTGTATGAACGATAACCAGATACAGCTGTAAGTTCAAGTCCTTCTTTCTTTGCCGCTTCAAACATATTTTCAAGCGCATCTGCAGCATCTTTGCGCAGCAATGTTTTTTCTTTATCTTTTGGACTAGTAAATGGTACGTTCGGTCTTGTTAAGTCTTCAGGTGTGTATCCGTCTGGTAGTTTTCGATGTTTATTAACTAAGACAAGATTAGACTCTGGATTTGTTACAACGGAAAAATCATTGTCTAGTTTCTTTGCATTATGATCAGCTTTTGGAAAAGCAGGAATCTCTTCTTTTTGGTGATTACTATGCTGTTGATTTTCGACAGCTTTCGCCTCGTTTTGCAGTTGTGATTTAGAACCAAAGTAAGCGAAAGAAGTGATACCGATTACAATAGTAGTGGCAGAAATAATGATTATCTTTTTCATGATGCCTTGTAATCACAGTCCTTTCTTAATAAAATATGTATCGTTTTTTATTATAAATCTAGTTTACAGAAAAAGAAATATAAGAGTCGTAACGTAATAGAAATGCAAAGAAAATGTCAGAAAATGTGTGAAATTGTAGTATTTTTTCATATAATTCATTTCTTATCTTTCATGAAATTCATTTTTTATGTAATATATATACATAAGAAGATGTAGCGATTATCGAGAATGAAGAACTTCTTGTATAGACTAGGAGTGAATGGGAATGGATTTTGCAACAATTATTGGGCTCATTTTAGGATTTGTAGCGGTAGTAGTAGGGATGGTCGTCAAGGGCGCTGACGTAACAGCCTTATTGAATCCTGCCGCAGCATTAATTATTTTTATCGGTACATTTGCTGCAGTATGTATAGCATTTCCGATGAATCAACTAAAAAGGGTTCCAAAATTATTTAAAGTTCTTTTTGGTTCAAATAAAAAGGATTTAAGTTATGAACAGTTGCTAGAATTGTTTGTTCATTGGACATCAGAAAGTAGAAAATACGGTATTTTGTCTTTAGAGCAACAATTAGACAAAATTCAAGATGAATTTCTTTTACGTGGTATGAAATTTGTGATTGATGGCGTATCCGCAGAAGATTTAGAGCAGATTTTAGAAGCTGAATTAGAAGCAATTGAAGAAAGGCATGCAAAAGGAGCGGCAATTTTTTCTCAAGCTGGTACATATGCACCGACATTAGGGGTATTAGGTGCTGTTATTGGTCTTGTAGCTGCACTGGGCAATTTAACTGATATTGAAAAGTTAGGTCACGCTATTTCGGGTGCGTTTATTGCAACGATTTTTGGTATTTTTTCAGGCTATGTATTATGGCATCCATTTGCAAATAAATTAAAGCAAAAATCTGCAGCTGAATTAGAGAAAAAACGTTTAATTATTGATTGTTTATTAATGTTACAAGAGGGTACATATCCGTTTATTATGAAGAACCGCATTTTAGGTGCACTTTCTGCAACTGAGCGTAAAAAGCTTGAAAAAGGGGCAGAAAAAAATGCGGAGTAAAAAAAATAGAAGACGTAAGAAAAAAAAGCATGATGAACATATCGATGAAACTTGGTTAATCCCTTATTCTGATATGTTAACATTGTTATTTGCATTGTTTATCGTTTTATTTGCGATGAGTAGTATAGATGCTGCGAAGTTCAAACAGATGGCAGTAGCGTTTAGAAGCGAATTAGCAGGTGGAACAGGAAACAAAGAGTTTTTAAGTGATCAAAAGCCGAATGAAGAGAAAGAGTTATCGGCAAGTAGTCTAGAATCTGAGAAGATTAAAAAGAATGCTGAAGCTGAAGTAAAGCAGCAAGAAATGAACGAATTAAAAGCGGTACAAAAAGGTATCGATAAGTATATTGAGGAAAATCAATTATCTTCTTCTTTTAAAACTGATTTAACAGAAAAAGGACTAAAGGTAACGATATTAGAAAATGTACTATTTGATTCTGGGAAAGCGGACGTGAAATTAGAATCGCTAAGTATTGCAAAAGAAATGTCTAATTTACTTGTTTCAGCATCACCTCGTGAAATTACAGTATCTGGTCATACAGACAATGTTCCTATTGCAAATGCTCAATTTGCATCGAATTGGGAATTAAGTACGCAGCGAGCAGTTAATTTTATGCAGGTATTACTACAAAATAAAGAATTACAGCCAGGGAAATTTAGCGCAGTTGGTTACGGTGAATACCGTTCAATTGCCCCGAACGATACGCAAGAAGGAAAGGCGAAAAATAGACGTGTAGAAGTGTTTATTTTACCTTTAACGAGAAATATGCAATAAAGAGGATGGCGAATGCCATCCTCTTTTATTTTACATCAAATGATTTTAAGTTGTCGCGGCGGATTTTATCTTTTTCTGCATCTGATTTTTTGAAATCATAATCATATAAAGCACCTTCCCAATCACCATACATTGGATTCGGGAAAATAATAAATTTCTCACCAAATTGTGCTTTTGAATCTGCGACTGCTTGATTGCGATCGTTTACAGACTTTCCATCAAAACCAGTGAAATCAGATAAGTTATCGCCGAAGAATAAGACGATATCATGTGTTTGCGAAACGAGTTCACGGCGTTTTTCTTTTCCTTTTTCTTTCGGATCTTGTAGTAATATATGTTCTTTCGTTGCTTGAGGAGCACCTACACGCTCAAGATTTTTAATTGTTGCATCTAGTTGGTTCGTTTTACGATTTGAGATGTAGTAAATATCTACACCTTTAGATTCTGTATATTTTAAGAAATCAATTGCGCCTGGAAGGGCTTCAGCTTCAGCCTTATTAATCCAGTCATCCCATTTGTAAGGATAGCCTTTTCCTGTCTTTACACTCATTGCTTGATGAGGACTGTTATCTAAAACAGTTTCATCTAAATCCAGTACGATAGCAGGTTTTTTCTCTGTCCCTTTTGCAAGAATTGCATCGAGCTTTAATTGACCGATATTGTATCCTTGGTAGTAAAGTGCTTTCGTCTCACCAGCTGTTTGATACCATAAATCAGCCATTAATTGCTGGTCTGGTAATTTTGCCTTCTCTTCTTTCGCCACAGTTTTCTCTTGTGTTCCTGAACATGCTACAAGCGATGTAGATAGAACTGCTACAGATAATAAAGTGGTAATGCCCCTCTTCATCTTCATATGTATCCTCCTTGATGTTAGAAAATCAGTTAATATTATATATCGAAAAATAATATTTTTTGTATGAACATTTGCATATTGTCTTTTGTATATATAGTAGTATGTCCTATATTAGAAAGATAAGAAAAAATGATGGGAATTATTTTGACAAGTTTAATTGTCGAAATGACAATTATAATTGACAAATGACGTGATATTATTTACAATTTTAACTAAATAGAACAAATGATGGATTAAGGAGATGTTACATTTTAAAAGGGTGAAGCGTAGTGCTATATTTTATCCTGCATAAACATAGTCTTTGAAAGAGAGTATGAATGATATTAAAGGGGAGGCTTTATACTTTGAGTTTACAAATTCAAAACTTAACGAAACTATTTGGAGAATCAAAAGCAGTTAATGGCTTGCAAATTTCGTTACCTAAAGGTGAAGTGCTAGGATTACTTGGGCGAAATGGTGCAGGGAAAACAACGACAATCAAAATGCTTCTCGGATTATTAACGCCTAATGAAGGCTCTATTACATGGGATGGAAAAACATTTGGGACTAGTGGGGTAACAATTGGATATTTACCAGAAGAGAGAGGTTTATATACAAAAAGTAGAGTAATAGACCAGTTGCGATATTTTGGTAGATTAGAAGGAATGACGAAAAAAGAAGTAGATCTTGCTATTGATCACTGGTTAGATCGATTGGCAATACCGGAATATAAATTTAAAACGGCAGGAGAGCTTTCAAAAGGGAACCAGCAAAAAATCCAATTAATTGCTGCTCTTCTTCATAATCCTGAACTTCTCATTTTAGATGAACCGTTTAGCGGACTAGACCCAGTTAATGCTGGAATGTTAGCTAGCATTATTGAAGAACAAGTACAGAGCGGAAAGACCATTATTTTATCTAGTCATCGTATGGAACAAGTAGAGGCTTTTTGCCAGCATGTATGTATTTTGAAAAAAGGCGAAGCAGTCGTAAAAGGCCAGTTAAGTGATATTAAAAAAGAATATGGTTTCCGTAATTTAACGATTGAAGATACAGAAGAGAATGAGAAGGGATTAGAAGCTATACATGTATCGTATGAAAAACAACAAGGCCTTCTTTATGTGCAAGTACAAGATGATGCAGAAGCTCTAAAGATTTTGCAACAGTTGCAAGAACAAGGTGTTACTTTACGACAATTTAAAATGTTAGAGCCGACGTTAAACGAAATCTTTGTAGAGAGGGCGAAATAACGATGCGTAAATTTTCTCACGTATTTTCATTTTATTTTAGGGAATCATTTTTATCTAAAAGATCATTAATTACGAGTGCGATTTTGTTTTTAATTGTGTTTGGGATTTTTGCATTTAATCATTTTACTTCAAGTAATGATAAAAATAAGGATAAAGATAAAATTGCAGTTGTAGTAGAGAGTTCTACATATAAAATACAAAAAGAAGAGTTAAATAAGTTACTACCATCAGCTAAATTAACAATTGGTCTAAAAGAAGATTTTAATAAACTACATAAACAAGTAGAAGAAGGCGAGCTAGACGGTTTATTTCGTATAACTGAAAAGAATGGAGTTCCAGAAGTTACGTATATGTTTAATGGGTTCCCTAGTGAAACAACTTCTACAATTATGGCTAGTTATTTTAAGGCGCAATATACGGCGGTAACAATTGCTACACATAATGTTTCACCGGAAATTGCACAACAATTGCAAACTGAAATCTCAGTGAAACAAGAAGCGATTAAAGATCGTTCTGCTTCTTTCGGAATTGCCTATTTCTTTACATTTGCTTTGTATATGTTTATTGTCATGTTCGGAAGCACAATTGCGATGAATATTGCTTCTGAAAAAGCTTCTCGCGTTATGGAGGTCATGATTCCGAAAGTAAAACCGCTTACGATGATGTATGCGAAAATTTTAGCGGTTGTTTCAACGGCTTTATTACAACTTGTCATATTGGCATGTGGTTACCTAGTTCCTTGGTTACTAGGATGGGTAGATTTAGAAAATGGTTCCTTATTTGGATTGCCAATTGATTTTACAAAGTTAGATGCACAAGTTATCGGTATGTTCCTCATTTATTTTGTTACAGGATATTTCCTCTATGCGATGATGTATGCAGCGGCTGGTGCGGTTGTTTCTAAGACTGAGGATTTACAAGGTGTAATGGTACCGGTGTCGATTTTAATAATGGCAGCATTTTTTATAAGTCTTAAATCGCTAGGTGATCCAAATAGTACGATTGTTGTTGTAAGTTCTTATGTTCCATTCTTTACCCCGATGGTCACATTCTCACGCTTTGTAGCTGGTGAGACGGGTATGTTAGAAATTACGATAACACTGCTAGTTCTTTTAACGACAATCGGCATATTAAGTGCTGTTACAAGCCGCATTTACGTAAACGGTGTAATGAATTACTCAGATAAAGTGAAATTTAAAGATTTAGCGAAGTTTATAAAGCGTCAATAATGAGAGAAAAGTATGATTTCTTATTGGAATCATGCTTTTTCTTTATGTATAAATTAAAAATAGTATATAATAATAAGAGTCGTCTTTTAATAGAATGAATACAAAGGAGGGTGTGCAGATGGGGATTAGTAGTCGTTTTACAGTAGGTGTTCATATGTTAACGTTACTTGCGATAGATCGAAACTCTCGCTGTACCTCTGAATGGATTGCTGGTAGTGTGAATACAAATCCAGTTGTGATTCGTCGCATTACAGGAATGTTGAAGAGAGCAGGACTTGTTGATGTACAAGCTGGTAAAGGTGGTACGACACTTGCTCGTGATTTAGAAGAAATTACATTACTTGATGTATATAAAGCAGTGGAAGTTGTAGAAGAAGGACAGCTATTTTCCTTCCATGAAAATCCCAACATTGAATGTCCAGTAGGAGCTAATATTCAATCAGTACTAGAAATTATTTTAATGCAAGCGCAAGAAGCGATGGAAAACGTACTTGCAAATGTAACGGTAGATCAATTAGTTACAAACTTAAAGTCTAAAATGAAAGAGTAAAAAAGCGAGCATCCTCATAATGAGGGCTCGCCTTTTTTTATTCAGAAATATTGAAAATTCTATTTTTCAGTATTTAAAATAAATTTACCAACAATAGCTGCTACGATACCACCAAGAATTGGTGCAACGATGAATACCCATAGTTGAGAAAGTGCTTCTCCGCCAGCGAATAAAGCTGGTGCGATACTACGAGCTGGGTTAACAGAAGTTCCAGTTAACGGAATTCCTAATAAGTGAACTAAAACTAATGTGAAACCAATTACTAATCCTGCTAGAGAAGAACTTCCTTTTTTACCTGTTACAGCAACGATAACTAATACGAATACGAAAGTTAAAATAAATTCAACTAGAAATGCTCCAGATAAACCAAGAGTTCCAAAACCATTTTGTCCTAAATTATCTAAAGGTGTTTTAGCAGAGCGTAAAATCGTTACTAAAGTTGCAGTTCCTAATAAACCACCTAAAATTTGAGCTAATACATAATAACAAAGTTCCATAGCGTTCATTCTTTTGTTGATGAACATAGCTACTGATACTGCTGGGTTAATGTGACATCCAGAAATTGTTCCGATGCTATATGCCATAGCCACAATAGATAGACCGAAAGCCATAGCGATTCCTAATGTTCCAATTCCTTCAATTCCGCCGCCAATGACAGCTACTCCAGTTCCGAATAATACAAGTACAAATGTACCAATAAATTCAGCGATTGCTTTTTTTAACATAATTTACCTCCTAATATTGCACATGAAACGTATTATAACATAGGTTTTAGTATAAACAGCTAATGAAATACTATTCTGATAAGGCGAAATAGGGGGACAATAAAAAAGAGTATGGTTCTTTGTTATAGAACCATACTCTTTTTTATGCTGTTTTTTTCTGTTTAACGACTGGAACAGAGCGGTTTAAAATGCTATTTGCAACCATTCCTAACATAATAATAATCATTCCAATTAGGGAAAGACCACCAGGGAATGAACCATTTAAGAAAACAATTTCGCCAAGTACGGTAAAGACCATCGTTCCAGCTTGTGTTGCTTCAACAGCTCCAAGTAGAGCGAGGTTATCTTTTGCTAAGTCAGTAGCAAAGAAAAATGTCATCGTTGCAATTACGCCAGAACATAATGCTAACAAAAAGCCTTGCAACATTTGACTCGATGTTGGAATACCGGTAGTAGAAAATCCGTATATACCAAGTAAAATTGTTATAGGAAGACTTCCGATTGCCATTCCTAATACGCGTTGAAACGTATCGAGACGCCCGCCAACAAGTTCCATCATTTTTCGGTTGCCGAATGGATATAAGAAGGCTGCTACTACGACAGGTAAAAATCCTGAAATAAACTGAGTCATTGTAATATGACCTGCTGCAGTTGCTTGCATACAAATTACACCAAGTAAAATAAATAATGCAACATATAAACTGCGAAGTGGAATTTTTCCACGTACAAGTTTTGTGCCTGATTTCGTTTCTATTTTAATGAAGAATAATGGGGATAAAAGTAACCCTGCTAATATCGTAACTTGCCAAGTTCCAGCAACGAGCCAAGCTGGAGAAAAGACAGCTGCAAAACTTAATAAAGAATAGAAACCAATACCAGCAACAGAACCCCATCCGATCCATGCTAATGGATGTTTCTTTAATTCTTCCCATAAGTCTCTTAAGTTTTTGCGAAATAAAACGATAAGGAATAAAATAGGGAGAGCAAATAAAAAACGGAAGGAAGCTGTCCAGGCCCAGCTCGTTCCAGATACATTCATCGCTCGATTAATAATAAAGGTTGCGGAAAAAAAGGCTGATGATAAAAGGCCTAATAAAATTGCGCGCATAAAGTATTGCACTCCTTTCGGAATTTGATGATTATGTATAGTATAATATACTTTAAAAAGATAAAAGTAAACTATTTTATACTTTAAGGTGGTTTTATAGATGAAAGAACATGAAGATATGCAAACGAAAGAAGTCATTCAGCAAGTAGGTCAGCTATTAAGACAAATTCGAAATGAACAAAAATTAAGTTTAGAAGAATTAGCCCAAAAAACAGGAGTTAGTAAATTAACATTAGGAAAGATTGAGAGAGGAGAAACGAATCCGACGTTAGCTGTCATTTGGAAAATAACAAAAGGGTTATCGATTCCTTTATCGAGGTTGATGGTTGTTGGAGAACCTGTAGCTGTTGCGCGCTGCGGAGAAGGATTTGCAGTAGATGTAGGACAAGCATGGCACTTAGAAACGATGTTCCGTTATACGAAAGAAACAGGAATGGAAATGCACCGTGCTTGTTTAAGATCGAATAGTATATATGAACCAGAAGCTCATCATGAAGGTGCTATTGAGCTTGTAACGGTCATGAAGGGGAAAGTATCGATTCAAGTGGAAAACGATGTATACGAATTAAATGAGTTTGACTCTATTCAATTTGAAGCGAACAAAAAACATAGTTATAGAAATGAAGAAGATGAAGTAGCGGTATTACATTTAACGATGAAATATTCTTCATAAAAAAATCACCTATAGAATTCTATAGGTGATTTTTTATATTTCGATTAAGTATATGCAGGATGACACTAGTACGAACGTGGCATAAGTAATAAACAAATGAAATAAACTAAAAAACCAGTCCCAAAACATAAAACAGCAATGACCCAAAGTATGCGAATGAGGGTAGAGCTAATATCAAAATATTCCCCTAAACCACCGCATATACCAAATAGCATTTTATCAGTTTCGGATTTACATAACCTTTTTGACATCTTCCAATCCACTCCTTTTTTAGCAAGCTATATACTTCTATTCTATATGGAAATTTATGAGAAGACTATGCGGTTGTATTACATTTTTTTTAGGGAACAGTCGTATTAATTGTCTTAATTTTCAGTTGATATTAAAATTATAGTAAGAGGTATGAGGTAACTTTTAATAAAGGGTGGGGGAATAGAGATGATGGTATATTGGTTGACTAATGTAATGCTTGAATCGGGATATACATATGAAGAGGGGAGAATTTCCCAAACAGAAACAGAGTTATGTAGTTTACTCATTGAAGATGGACGAATTAAAAAAATAATAGCAGGGGCTGTTCAAGAGGAAGGGGTACTAATTCTTGATGCTAATCGTTTATTAATTTTGCCTGCTTTCGAAGAGATGCATATTCACATTGATAAAACCTATTATAGTGGCCCTTGGAAGGCATGTATGCCAGCAGAGAATATTTTCACGCGTTTTAATGAAGAAGAAAAAATTTTGCCGAAGCAATTAGCAACTGCTCAAGATAGGGCGGAAAATATGTTAGCGTTATTGCTTCGAAATGGTGCAACGAATATAAGAACGCATTGTAATGTTGATCCGGTAATTGGACTTGGTAATTTGGAGGCGACGTTAGCGGCGTTGGAAACATATAAAAATCAGGTTTCTGGTAGAATTGTTGCTTTTCCGCAACATGGATTATTGCGCAGTAATTCTGTGCAACTTGTGAAAGATGCGATGCGTATGGGGGCGAATCTAGTCGGTGGAGTAGATCCAGCTACAGTGGATAATGATATTGAAAAATCATTACATACCATTATGGATATCGCAGTAGAATTTAATGCGGATGTTGATATTCATCTGCATGATGCGAATAATCTTGGAACGTTTACGATGAAGAGATTGGCAAGTCTAACAGAAGAAGCGGGATGGCAAGGTCGCGTAACAATTAGTCATGCGCTTGGACTTGGTGGTGTTACGGATAAAGAAGCTGAAGAAGTGGTGGAAAGACTAGCTGCTTTAAACATTGATATTACTTCAACCGTGCCAATTGGGAAACAAGTAATCCCGATTCCGTTATTAGATAAAAAAGGTGTGAAAGTTTCGTTAGGAAATGATAGTATTACTGATCATTGGTCACCGTTTGGAACAGGTGATATGCTGCAAAAGGCAAATCGATTGGCAGAACGTTTTGGGTGGAGTGATGAAAGGTCTTTAGGAAAAGCCCTTCGCTTTATTACGGGAGGAAAAGAAACGTTAAACAATGAGGGGAAGCGAGTATGGCCGAATGTAGGAGATGAAGCGAGTTTTGTTTTGACAAATGCAATATGCGTCGCTGAAGCAGTAGCGCGTCAAACAGAGAAGCGTTTCGTTGTACATAAAGGAAATATTGTTGTTGGTAGTTTAAATGAGGTGGAATTAAATAATCTTGTGTAAAAGAATCGTTTGAATGCTTTGAGGAGGGTTCTAATTGTGAGTGTAGAACTCTTCTTTTTTATGCTTACAATATATTTCTTATAGGTTAGCTAGGAAGGATGAAAAAGTTGGACAATCAACATAACCAAAATCATATTATGGGAACTTTGCAATGGTTTATATTTTTATTAGCGAATTCAATCGCATTACCAATTGTCGTTGGCGGATTATTTCATCTTACGACGGAAGAAATATTTTATTTAATGCAGCGTACATTCTTTGTAGTTGGTATATCTTCTTTTTTACAAGGTTGGCTTGGACATAGACTACCAATTGCGGATGGACCAGCTGGATCTTGGGTTGGCGTATTTACTGTACTTGCCTACGCAACTGTCGGGCAAGATCAATTACATAGTACGTTGCAAATTTTAGAATTAGGAATGATAATTTCCGGTGTTGTTTTAATAGGATTAGGAATCACTGGTTTTATCGGACGTATTTTATTTTTATTTACGCCGCTTGTGACAGGGACGTTTTTACTTTTATTATGTTTACAATTAAGTGGTGTATTTCTAAAAGGAATGCTAGGAATTACTGCTACCGTTTCTCAAATCGATGGATTTACAGCGATAATTGCGTTTAGTATATTTCTTTTCGTTATTATACTATCTAACTTCGGAAAAGGTTTTGTCAAAAGTTATGCGGTTTTAATAGGATTAATTAGTGGGTGGATTCTTTTTCTAATGGCAGGAAAAGTGACGATTCCATCTCAAGTAACTCATTTTGTGCAACTTCCACAAATATTTGCTTGGGGACTTCCGAAATGGAATACAGGTATGGCTGTATCAAGTTTCGTTATGGTATGTATTTTAGTTTCTAATACAGTGGCAGCTATTATAGCGATTAATCAAGCTACCATTCAAAAAGGGACTATTGAACAGAAACAGTTGAAGGATGGTACATGGGTTGGAGGGATCTCGCATATCATTTCTTCTGTATTTTCAACTGTAGGTGTCGTGCCATTACCAGCGACGGCAGGGTTTATACGTTTAACGAAACAAAAGTATATACAATCGTTCTTACTAGCATGTATGTTACTAGTCGTAATGTCGCTGTTTCCAAGTATTATTCGTTACTTAGCATCGTTGCCATCCGCTGTCGCATCTGCAGTTTTAATGGCTTCGTTCGTACAGCTAATTGGAATTGGATTTCATAATATAAAACAAGTGCCAATGAGCGAAAGGAATGTAACGATTTTAGGAGTTGCTGTATTATTTGGAAGCGGTGTTATGTTTTTACCGTCTGGAGCACTCCAATCACTGCCGTCTGTGATGCAATATATATTCGGAAATGGTTTGTTCGTAGGTACAGTTGTCAGCATATTACTAGAACAAATATGGCGTACTGAAAAGTGAGTGGATACAAAGAGTGTCTGCACTGTATAAAAGTCTAAAATAACATGTGAAATAAAGCCCATTTTCATTCACCACCCGCACATTTCGTTCATACAATATCTTGACTAAATAAACACCCAACTTACACACACACGGCTCTGGCTTAAGCAAGGAGGGTTATACCAGTTGAAGGAAAAAGCGTATCAATCTAAACCGTTACTCACAAAGAGAGAGAGAGAAGTATTTGAATTACTGGTTCAAGATAAAACAACGAAGGAAATTGCAGGTGAACTTTTTATCAGTGAAAAAACAGTACGCAACCACATCTCAAACGCAATGCAAAAGCTAGGAGTTAAAGGACGTTCACAAGCAGTTGTTGAGCTTCTTCGCATGGGAGAGCTCGAACTATAAAAAGAAAGCCGACTTTTATATGAAGAGTCGGCTATTTTTCTGTCTGTTTCATGTTCTATAAGAACACTTCATACATAAATAGGTAGTAAGGAGGGGATATGTTGAAAAGGATATTGTTAGTTTCAACAAGCGCTCATGATATGAATGGACACCCGACTGGTTTGTGGCTGGAAGAGCTCGCAGCTCCTTATAATGTATTTAAAAAGGCTAAGTTCGATGTTGATATTGTGTCGATAAAGGGTGGTAGAGTACCTATTGATAGAGTGTCTATTCCGAACGGGATACCTCGTGAATTTAAGCATGTTGCTTCTTTATTGCAAAATGCGAAGCCGATCTCAACGGTTCAGTTTTCGGATTATGATGCGGTTTTATTTGGTGGTGGGCACGGAGCAATTGTAGATTTTCCAGGTAATCCATATGTTGCAAATTTGATTGAGAATATGTACAACAATAACCGGATTGTAGCAGCTGTTTGTCACGGAGTAAGCTCTTTAGTCGGTGTGAAAAATAAAGATGGCTCGTTTTTTGTTGCCGGTAAGCGTATAACAGGTTATACGAATGATGAGGAAAAAGCTGTACATTTAGAAAAGCGAGTGCCTTTTTTATTAGAAAGTAAATTGAAAGAAGAAGGGGCTTTGTTTTATGTTGCTCCAAATTTCACGCCGCATGTCGTAGTAGATGGGCGTTTAATTACAGGGCAAAATCCGCAGTCTAGTATGGAAATAGGTAAAGCTATAAGAAGAGCTGTTAATACATTATAGAAAAAGTGCTCGCTACTCACAAATATAGCGGGCATTTTGCTATAGTGTAAATAATAAATCCCTTAAACTAAAAAGATATATTGAGTATAATGACTTCATTTATAATTAATCGTGAATTTGCTATACTATTTGTATGGACAAAAGGGGAGGCTCTTTTAATGAGAAAAGTCGCGTGTGCAAATACTTATATTAATAAAATAAAGCCCGTTATTAGAAAAACGAGTTTTAGTCAATTGAAAATAGATGAAATTGCGAAATATATGGATATTAGTAAAGCTACTTTATATAAACGTTTTTCTTCAAAAGATGAGATTATTGAAGCTGTGGTAGAAGATTTTATGAACTACCTTCTTGAAGGAGATGCGGATAATCAAGATGAAAGTATGTCTTTTGCAGAACGTTTCCAAAAGACGTTTATCCACTCTTTAAAATGTGTGACATATATTTCCGATGTCTTTTTACAAGATTTGAAAGAGGCATATCCGCACTTATCTGATCAGTTAGTCGCTGCACAACAAAATCGTAATCAAAATTTGCAAATGTTTTTTGAAGCTGGTATGGAACAAGGCTACTTTAATAAAATGAATGCGCAATTATTTATGGTGCAAGATGATGTGATGTTAAGACGTATTATAGATCATTCTTTTTGTATTCAGTACGATATTACGTTAAAGAAAGCGATACTTGATTTTTATCAACTAAAGAAGTATCAACTTTTTAAACCAGAGTATATAGAAGCAATTGATGATTCTAAAGTTGAAAAAGAAGTTATTGCTATTTTGCAAATGATTTCGTAAAAAAGCAGATTTTCCTGGATTAATGGAAAATCTGCTTTTTTATTACTTGTTATTTGTTTACGTGTTGTAATACTAATTCAGCTACTGAACCACCTGAAGCTGGGTTTTGACCAGTGATAACACGATTATCTTCTACAGCGTAAGCTTCCCAAGGCTGCGCAGCTTTTTCGTAAAGCCCTCCGTTTTTAATGAGTTCATCTTCTGTTAAAAATGGAACGAATTGATCTAGTTCCGCTAATTTTTCTTCTTCGTTTGAAAATCCTGTTACTTTTTTACCGCTAATTAAACGTTCCCCATTACTTAATGTGATGTGAAATAAACCAGCAGCTCCGTGACAAACAGAGGAAACAATTCCGCCATTTTCATAAATGTTGCGGCTAATCATTTGAAGTTCTTTATTTTCTGGGAAGTCCCAAATTACACCGTGACCGCCTGCGTAATAAATAACAGCGTAGTCTTCTGGATTCAATTCACTCGGCTTCATTGTAGAACCGAGACGATTCATAAATTCTTTCTTTTGATACCATTCCCAATCGATGCTCTCCGCCATTGCTAAACTATGCGGATCAATCGGTGTATAGCCGCCTTGTGGGCTGACATAATCTACTTCGTAACCAGCGTCTTCTACTTTTTTTACAAAATGGACAGCTTCACCGAGCCAAAGCCCAGTCGCTCTATTTAAATTTGGATATTTTTCTACGCTTGTTAATACGACTAACATTTTTTTCTTCATCATAATCCTCCTGTAATTTTTCTTCTATATAAAAGTTCTTTATTTATTTGGTTTTATTAAGTTAGAAATTGCAAATTTGAATAACCATGTCAGTCCTCCTTATATCGGATTCGAAATTAGTGTATAACAATTTTTGAACAAAGTAAACTAAAAACACTAAATCAGTTCACTTTGTATATTTTTCGTTGACAAACTGTAATGCTGAAACTATGATAGTTCCATGAATATCGAACAACGTACGTGTTTCGTTTCGAATTCAGTTTGTCGCGCGATACATGTATATATTTGATGCAGTTGTTCAGTAGTGATAGAGGAGCTAAACAACTTTATCCCGCATTAACGGGCAGTAAGATCCTCCACCTCTAAATTCAGCGAAAGCAAAGAAGTTAGGTGGGGATCAACTGTCCGTAAAAGCCCGATTGGTGAAGGCTAATAATCAGCAGGGAATGAAGAACCCACGCTGATTAAAGTTTCACTTTGTTTTTCATTTACAGTTACTACAATCAAGAGAGGTGTTACACATGGGGAAAGATATAAGTAACCATTCAAAATGGTTTGTTTTCACATTATGTTTTATCGTTTTATTAGGACCGATGAATGCGGTTTTATTTAATGTAGCGTTAGAGGATATGGCTCATGATTTATCCATTAGCCAGTCGAAAGTAAGTTGGGTTGTAGTAGGTTATTCCTTAATTGTCGGTATTGGTTCGATGATATATGGGAAGCTGGCTGATCGTTACAGTGTAAAAAAACTATTAATTATTTCAATTATCATATTTGTAGCGGGTTCTATTATTGGATTTATGAATCAATCTTATGCGGTTACCATTATTGCAAGATTAGTGCAGGCGAGTGGAGGAGCGGCGTTTATTGCGCTTAGTATGATTGCAGTGGCAAAGTTAGTTGTTCCTGCTAAGAAGCCTGGTGCGTTAGCTATGATTAGTTCATCTATTGCATTAGCGATAGGTATTGGTCCTTTAGTTGGTGGCGCTATTACAAATACATTAGGGTGGCCATATTTATTTTTATTTATGGTTATTTCAGTAGTGGGGATTTTCTTGCTTATAAAATTTATGCCAGAAGAAGCGCGGCATACGGATGGAGCGTTTCATTTTGATTACATTGGAGCGGCGTTATTATTTGCATTCATTACGACTGTGTTATTAGGAGTAAATATTAATAGTTGGCTATTTGTGTTATCGGTTGCTTTCTTATTTTTATTCATGGTTCGTATGAAGAACGCGGAGCATCCATTTATTGATATTGAGTTGTTTACAAATAAACCATTTCTTCGTTTAATAGCGGTCGGATTTATAATGAATGTGGCACTATGTGCTAGTTTATTATTATTACCATTACTGTTAGGAAGAGAGCACGGATTGTCTCCATTCGTTATCGGAATTGCACTGTTTGTTGCATCACTCTTTGGTATTGTATCTAGTTTTCTTACTGGAAAGATTGTCCCTTCGTTTGGAAATGTGAACATGATTTATGTAGCGTCTGCCATTATGATTGTTGGCTTTTTAATTTTAGGGCTTATTCCGAATGGAAGTATAGTCGTTATTGTATTGGCGATTATTTTAACGTTTATGAGTTATTCGGCTATTCAAGTATCAGTAAACACATTTATACCGAAAACATTACATCCAGCTAAAGTTGGAGTCGGTCTTGGTTTATATAATTTAATTAACTTTTTCGGTATGGCATTTGGACCAGCTGTAGCGAGCAAAATTATGGAATCTACAAATAGTTATCGTTTGAATTTTATTTTAATCGTCATGTTAATTTCTGCTCATTTCTTCTTATTAATAGGAATGTCTTCCTTCCAAAAAAAGATGGAGCAATAAATACGCGCTTTATATAGAAGAAACCGACTTTCATATAGAAGGTCGGTTATTTTTCTATCTTGCAAATTATGAAAAAAAGGAGCAAAATAAAAAAGGTCCTAGTCTATACAGGTACAAATGAAAATTTTCATACAGAAGCAGTTTAAGTTAGCCAACTTAAAGTGTGTAAAATATAATGATAAAAAAAGATGATGAATGAGAAAACGGGTGATGAAGTTGAATAGAGCAATCGGTGTTATCGATTCAGGAGTTGGCGGTTTAACAGTAGCGAAGGAATTAATTCGTCAGTTGCCGAAAGAGCGTATTATATATTTAGGGGATACAGCACGTTGCCCTTATGGTCCGCGTTCTCGAGAAGAAGTGCGTCAATTTACGTGGGAAATGACGGAGCATTTACTAGATTTAAATATCAAAATGTTAGTTATTGCGTGTAATACAGCAACTGCGGTTGTGTTAGAAGAGATGCAGAAACAATTACCAATTCCAGTGGTAGGAGTTATTCACCCAGGATCACGTACAGCTTTAAAAGTGACAAACACGTATCATGTTGGGATTATCGGAACGATTGGAACGGTGAAAAGTGGTGCATACGAAGAAGCGTTAAAGTCTATTAATAACCGTGTTATGGTAGAAAGTTTAGCGTGTCCGCCTTTCGTTGAGCTTGTAGAGAGTGGCAATTTTGAAAGCGAAATGGCATATGAAGTTGTAAGAGAAACGTTGCAACCGCTGAAAAATACTGATATTGATACACTTATTTTAGGTTGTACACATTATCCGATTTTAGGTCCTGTTATTAAAAAAGTAATGGGAGATAAAGTGCAACTAATTAGTTCAGGTGATGAAACAGCACGCGAAGTAAGTACAATTTTATACCATAGTAAAATGTTGAATGAGGGAGAGGAACAAAGTGATCATCTCTTCTTAACAACAGGAAAAATAGGCCTATTTAAAGAAATTGCATCAAAATGGTTCGGTCAACCGATTGAAAATGTGAAACATATTTATTTAGAAAAAGAATAATAGTAGAATTCATATAAGTGAACTCCTGAGAAATCAGGAGTTTTTTGTTTAGAAGAAGCACAGCTTGTTCTAAAACATGAAACAGCTCGTATACATAATAGTACAAACTTAGATTTTAGGGGGGAATGGCATGCCTAAATCCACTTTTAAATGGGTTGTTGGTGCTACTGTGAGCGCTGTTTTACTAACAGGGTGTGGCTTTATAAATCAGGAGAAAGCAACGGAACAAATTGATCCGCCAAAACAAGTTACGTATACAGAGGGTGGAAAGAAAGAAGTAGCTAAGAAAGATAAGCAAGGACAAATGGTGAATAGAGAACTATACCTTGTTGATAAAAATGGTTATGTTGTACCACAAACGTTAGCTGTACCTACTCCGAAAGCAAATGAGGTTATTCAGCAAACGTTAGAGTACCTTGTGAAAGATGGACCGGTAACGAATTTATTACCGAATGGGTTCCGTGCAGTTATTCCAGCAAATACATCGATGACCTTGGATTTGAAAAAAGATGGGACGGCAGTCATTGATTTCTCTAATGAAATGAAAAACTACGCAAAAGAAGAAGAACGTCAAATTGTTGAGTCAATAGCGTGGACGTTGACGCAATTTAAAGAAGTAAAACAAGTGCAGTTCCAAATAAATGGTGAGAAATTGGCGAAGATGCCTGTTGGTGGTACCCCGCTTGGTGAAGGGGTGAGCCGTGCTAACGGTATCAACTTCGATGACGAGCAAGTAGCGGATGTAACAAATACAAAACCAGTTACACTTTATTTTATGGCACAAAATAATAATAAACAGCAATACTACGTACCCGTAACACGCCGCGTTGTAGAAGGAAAAGAAAATGATTATGCAGCAATTATAGATGAGCTTGTAAAAGGACCGATTCATCAGTCGCTTCTGAATGATTTTAATCCAGGAGTTAAGCTTATTACGAATCCGAAATTACAAGATGGAAATCTTACATTAAACTTTAACGAAAATATATTTATAAACCCAGATAAAAATATGGTTTCAAATTACGTATTGAAGTCGTTAGTTTTATCTTTAACTGAAAAGAAAGGTGTGAAAAGTGTTTCTATTGAAGTAAATGGTAAAGCAAATCTTATAGATGAAAAGGGCGGAAAGTTAATAAAACCTGTAGATCGTCCAGAAAACGTGAATACAGGTAGTTTTTAATCGTCAATAATTTGATATACTTATTAAGTAAGAAAGGGGAATTGCTTTTTGGGTTCCTCTTCTTTTATTGTATACATATCATACATTTAAATTTGGCTATACTAACAAGTAGTTATGAGGAGGTTATTTTTATGCGAGTAGATGGTAGAGAGAAAACAGAATTACGCCATATACATATTCATACGAATTATTTAAAACATCCAGAGGGATCAGTATTAATTGAGGTTGGGGATACAAAGGTAATTTGCTCAGCGACAATTGAAGAGCGTGTCCCGCCGTTTATGCGTGGAGAAGGAAAGGGCTGGGTAACAGCTGAATACGCGATGATTCCACGTGCAACAGAACAACGTACAATTAGGGAGTCAAGTAAAGGGAAAGTAACAGGACGTACAATGGAAATCCAACGCTTAATTGGACGAGCTTTACGTGCAGTAGTTGACTTAGAAGCACTTGGTGAAAGAACAGTTTGGATTGATTGTGATGTTATTCAAGCGGATGGTGGAACGAGAACTGCTTCTATTACAGGTGCATATGTAGCAATGGTATTAGCGTTTGAGAAGTTATTACAAGCAGAAAAAGTATCTAAAATTCCAGTAAAAGATTATTTAGCAGCAACGTCAGTAGGGATTGTTGAAGAACAAGGTGTTGTTTTAGATTTAAACTACGCAGAAGATTCTAAAGCAGACGTGGATATGAACGTAATTATGACTGGAAAAGGTCAGTTTGTTGAAGTGCAAGGAACTGGAGAAGAAGCGACGTTTAGCAGAGCGCAGTTAAATGAATTACTTGATGCTGCGGAACAAGGTATTTTCCAACTGATTGACATGCAAAAAGAAGCGTTAGGCGACATCGTATCTCATATAGAGTAGAGGTGGAAAGTATGAAACAAGTTGTTGTAGCGACAAAAAATATGGGGAAAGTACGTGAATTTGCTGAGTTATTTGAGCGATTTGATTTAGAAGTGAAATCATTACACGATTTTCCTCATATTGAAGAAGTCGAAGAAACTGGTGAAACATTTGAAGAAAATGCGATTTTAAAAGCGGATAGTTTGAGCAAACAGCTGAATGCGATCGTAATTGCGGATGATTCAGGTCTTATTGTAGATGCTTTAAATGGAAAACCAGGCGTTTATTCAGCTCGTTTTGCTGGAGAGCCGAAAGATGATCAAGCGAATATTGATAAAGTGCTACAAGAATTAAATGAGGTAGCGTTTGATAAGCGTAAAGCTCGCTTCTACTGTGCATTAGCAGTGGCTTTCCCTGAAGGTGATAAAAAGCCTGTCATTGTAAACGGGACGTGCGAAGGGTATATTTTAGAACAGCGCCGCGGAGAAAACGGCTTCGGATATGATCCGATTTTTTATGTGGAAGAATATAAAAAAGCGATGGCGGAACTAAGTTCAGATGAGAAAAATGCCATTAGTCACCGAGGACGTGCTCTTCGTAAATTAGAAGAAAAAATCCCTGAATGGTTTTTAGGAGAATAAGGGAGAGAGATTGATGAAAGCTTTAATCGTAAGCGATAGTCATAGCTCTGTGAAGGAATTACAACAGTTAAAAGAGAAATATGAAGGGAAAGTAGATATCATGATTCATTGCGGTGATTCAGAGCTAACGCCTGCTCATGAAGAGCTGCAAGGTTTCCATGTTGTAAAAGGGAACTGTGATTATGCTAACTTTCAAGATGAAATTGTAACTGATTTAGATGGCATTCGTTTCGTAGTTGTGCACGGACATCGTCATAACGTGAAAATGACATTACAAACATTAGCGTACCATGCAGAAGAGGTAGGGGCGCAAGTTGCTTGCTTCGGACACTCTCACGTATTAGGTGCGGAATTAATCGATGGCGTTTTATTTATTAATCCAGGCAGCATTTTATTACCGCGTCAGCGTGTAGAAAAGACATTTGCTTTATTAGAAATGGATGAAAATCAAATGGAAGTTCGTTTTGAAACATTAGATGGACAACTAGTTGAACAAGCAGTTTTTAAAAGAGGATAAGAAAAATTATCCTCTTTTAAAAAAGGTGTTGACTTTATGTATGGTTATACATATAATAAATATTGTCGATAGGGCAACAGCGCTAACGAAGAAAAATAAAATAACATATGCGGGTGTAGTTTAGTGGTAAAACAAGAGCCTTCCAAGCTCTGGTCGAGAGTTCGATTCTCTTCACCCGCTCCATGTCCCAGTAGCTCAGCCGGATAGAGCATACGCCTTCTAAGCGTACGGTCGGGAGTTCGAATCTCTCCTGGGACGCTAACAAAACCTTGTTATCTTTTGATAACAAGGTTTTTTGTTTGTCTAAAAATTGATGTATGTGCAAGAAGTGTAAAAAATATAACGTAACATATGATAATTATTATATACAACAGATTAAAGTGCATTAAAAAGAGCGCCGTTTATGCGCCCTGTTCCTCATATTTAATTTAAAGAATAAATAGGTTTATGATGGAACTCGAATTCATATCCAGATTCCCCTAATTAATCACTTAGAATGTTATAAAACTTTTTACAATTCTAGTACGATTGAGCAGCTGTGATCGAAACTTATCCCCGACAGTGTGTTACAATTAATAGAAGCGGAAAGCGAGAATCTCCAATTGACTGGACGTGTGATGGGTTGGACAGTTTAAGAAGGTTGTATAAAAAAGGGAGATGGCGCAAAGATGGCGAGATCAAATGAGAATGATTTAACGGAGAAATTGGCAGAAGGTCACCGAAAATATGGTGATGGCAACTTTACAGTACAGAACATCGGTGATGAAACTAACCCGGATTGGACTGTCGTAAAAAATGTGAGGAAGGGATCGGCAGGCATTCGCGAAGGCGAAGATATATTAAGACTGCGATCAAAATATATAAAATAGTACGGAAATGGGTGCTCAGGAGTTCGAATCTCTCCTGGGGCGCCAAGAAACCCTTGTTATCTTTTGATAACAAGGGTTTTTGTTTAGTTATTAATAAACTTCTCAAATACAAAACCATAATCTTTCAAGTTATATTGTTTCTTCGTATCAACGAGCCAGTTAAAGGCGATTTCATTCATTTCTTTAAACTGCTCTGCTAAATTTACTTGTGCGTTTGAAATACGGCTGAAAGCGTTAGATGCCATATCTAGACTTTTATGTGCATATTGCAATGTAATATCGTTGTCGTATGAGATTTCTTCTATTTTAAGTAAAGCTTTATATAAATCTTTTAATTCTTCAATATGTTTTTTATGAACATCAATTGAATAATGCTCATCTCCCATTTGAAACTTAATTTCTACATCTAAATCAATTGTTCCAGCAGTTTCAAGTGCTACGTTTTTAATTTGATATTTACTATAACTAAAGCGGCGTAGTGTACGTTTTTTACTTGTTGCGCTTGTGCCATCTAGGTGGAGTAATCCTTTGTTTGTGAAACAATATTCATCTGATTTTGATTTAATGAGAAAATAAATTTTCTCCCCATCTTCATGCATCACGTAATCATCAGCATCAACTTTATCGTAGTCTTTTGGTGTGATGACAGAACCTACATCGCTTAGTCCTAATACATCTGCAGCCATTTTTTTAAACATACATAATCCCCCTTTTAAATTAAATTCTTAATTGTATAAAAATATATTAACACGATTTCAATAAAGTGTTTTCTTATAAATGAAAACATTTGAAGGTAAGTTAAGGAAAGTAACGAATAATTATTTCAACCCTAAGTTATTTAGTAAATCTATTAGTTTAAGGGTGGATTCTCCGAAAAATAACCAAGAGAAAAACAAGTGCTTATAGAGAAATTCCGTGATGTCATCTCAAGTAATATGAGGTATTTTTCTATCCTTTTTTGAAATCTTACAATTCTGTAAGGTAACTGTAAGGAAGTTCGATGGTAACAAATTGCTAATCCTCTATAATGAAGGTAACAACGATAAAACGAGGAGGAAAAGATGATGAAAGGGTTAATCGTAACGGGTTTAACAGTTGCTTTTGGATTTGTAGCGTATGAGAAATTAACGTATGTAGTTGATGTTGTAAAACATTTAATCGCTTAGTAAAAAAACTGCCATGAGAGGGAAAGGGAATGAGTGAATGAATGGAATGGTTATTTGGAATTATAGGTACTTGTAGTGTAGTGTTATTGTTCTTTGTCCCGAGTGGTATACTTAGTTCGACAACGAGTTTGTTCTTCTTAAGTTTGTTTGCTTGTACGATGCTTATTATTATGTTTTTAATGAAGCGAAGTAAACCAATCTTCTATTTTAGCATGATTGTTATGGCAATTATTGTTCTCCAAATTATTACCCTTGTTATATACCCCACTATTATAAAAGCTTTCCATTAATGATGAATCCTCTGCTTTAATTGCTGAGGGTTTTTATTTGCACATTTTTAATTTTTAGTAAGGATTTGTTTATATTGAAATATAGAAATTGAATATTTTTATATTTCAAACAAAAGGTTTTGGGATGTTGTGTTCTCATTACTCATTTGATATATTTACTTTAAAGATAATTAAAATCTAGAAAAAGAGGCGGACGTATGGATAAAAAAGAAAATACGGTCGTATTGTTTCCGCAGCTATCAGAGCGATATATTGATGAAGGTTTTTTAGCACTGAAAGAGCGGAAATTCGAAGATGCATTGCGCTGCTTTGAAATATTACGTCAGTATAATGCAGAAACGGAACAAACGGAACTCGCTTCTGTTATTTGTTTGTTAGAATTAAAGCATATGGAAGAAGCGAAAGACAAATGTGAACAGTTGCTTGAAACAGGAGCTGTGTTATTTGGTGATATTCTTGAAACATATGTGACGATTTTAGTTCAAACAAATGATTATGAAGGCGTTATTGAAACCGTCGAAAAAGTTTTGCAAACGAAAGATATAGTGCCTGAGCAAAAGGAAAAATTAGCACAGCTCGCTTTATTTGCAGAAGGTATGATAAATGAAGTAGATACGTCACTAGTCGATTCGAATTTTGAGTTGGATGAGTTTACTAATGAAATGTTTGGAGAAAACTTTGGGCAAAAGTTAAGAGCGATTCAGCAACTTTCGTTAAAAGACTTGGATCTTGCATTACCTATTTTAAAGAAATTTTTAATAGACGAAAAACAGCACCCGTATTTGAAAACTTCTATTTTGTATAAAATGATAGAAAATCAAATAGAAGAAGAAATAGAGGTAGAAAAGTTTGGGAATACGATTAAGGTGATTCCAGCATTTACAGGTCATAATGAGGAGCAATCCGATAACATTATACATACACTATCAAGCCGATTAGAGCAAAATTATCCCGATATATTTGATGCGATGGTTACATATTGGAAAGAATTGCGAATTAGCATTTTCCCATTTGCTCTATTAATGGATAAAGTAGAGATTTGGGCTGCTGTTTTAGAGAGAATTGGAAGAAAGCGTTTCGGATTAATTATTGATGAAGAAGAGCTTATGACAGCGTATAATATTGAATTGGAAGAGTTTCATATTGCCTATCAATGGTTATTACGTGTTGAAAGAGAAGGATATTTGCCCGTATAATTATGAAAAAGAATCGTTCGGTTCTTGAAACGAGCATATTCTATGTTATAATGTAAGGGTTGCAAAAGGCAGAAATCTGCCTGTTTGTAAGAGAAGAGAAGTGTAATTCTCTTACTTAATATGTTTCATATTATTCTCGAACAAAATATACCGTAGTTGTCTCTTAGGCAATTAGTAGATTGGAACATTATATCTGAAAGCTTTTGCTAGAGGATTATTTGTATTTTTGTTATTTCGAAAAAGAGATAATGAAGATTTTAATCTATAGAGGTATGTGCATACATTATTATAGTTGGAGGGAAAGAATAAATGGCTGCAAAATGGGAAAAATTAGAAGGTAACGTAGGCGTTTTAACAATCGAAGTTGATGCTAAAGAAGTAAACAACTCTATCGACGCTGCGTTCAAAAAAGTAGTACAAACAATCAACGTACCAGGTTTCCGTAAAGGAAAAATGCCTCGTCCGTTATTCGAACAACGCTTTGGTATCGAATCTTTATATCAAGATGCTATAGATATCATCTTACCAAAAGCATATGGTGAAGCGATTGATGAAGCTGGTATCTTCCCAGTTGATCATCCTGAAATCAACATCGAGAAGTTCGAAAAAAATGCTAACCTTATCTTCACTGCAAAAGTTACAGTGAAACCTGAAGTTAAATTAGGTGAGTACAAAGGTTTAGCAGTAGAAAAAGTTGAAACAACTGTAACTGACGAAGATGTAGAGAACGAATTAAAATCTTTACAAGAGCGTCAAGCTGAATTAGTTGTTAAAGAAGAAGGAACTGTTGAAAACGGTGATACAGCTGTAATCGACTTCGAAGGTTTCGTTGATGGCGAAGCATTTGAAGGCGGAAAAGGCGAAAACTACTCTCTAGCAATCGGTTCTGGTACATTCATCCCAGGTTTCGAAGAGCAAGTAATTGGTCTTAAATCTGGTGATTCTAAAGATGTTGAAGTATCATTCCCAGAAGAGTACCACGCTGCTGAATTAGCTGGCAAACCAGCAACATTCAAAGTAACAATTCACGAAATCAAAACAAAAGAACTTCCTGAGTTAAACGACGAGTTCGCTAAAGAAGCAGACGAAGCTGTTGCAACTCTTGATGAATTAAAAACAAAACTTCGTACAAACTTAGAAGAAGGCAAAAAGCACGAAGCTGAGCACAAAGTACGTGACGAAGTAGTAGAATTAGCTGCTGCTAACGCTGAAATCGAGATTCCAGAAGCTATGATCGACACTGAGTTAGATCGTATGGTTCGTGAATTCGAGCAACGTTTAAGCCAACAAGGTATGAACCTTGAGCTTTACTACCAATTCACAGGTACTGACGCTGACAAGTTAAAAGAGCAAATGAAAGAAGACGCTCAAAAACGCGTAAGAATCAACCTTGTTCTTGAAGCTATCATTGAAGCTGAAAACATCGAAGTTACTGAAGAAGAAGTAACTGCAGAAGTTGAAAAAATGGCTGAAATGTACGGTATGCCAGTAGACGCTATCAAGCAAGCTCTTGGAAGCGTAGACGCTTTAGCTGAAGATCTTAAAGTGCGTAAAGCTGTAGATTTCTTAGTAGAAAACGCTGCATAATAAAATAACAAGGCACGATTTTAATCGTGCCTTGTTTTATAAATATAGAAATATATTTATAAAACTTTTCGATGAAGAAGGAAAACTTCCTTTACAAGTCGAATATACATATTTCAAAAGTTTTAAAATTTTTTTATTTGTACATAACTAGTCATATTATTTGTATTTCTCGCCACGTAGTGACATAATATGTATTTACATACGATACATTTATCGTGTACATACGAAGGCAAGAGGTTAGCACTTTGTAAGGGGTGTGAAAATATGTTTAAATTTAATGATGAAAAAGGTCAATTAAAATGTTCTTTCTGTGGTAAAACACAAACGCAAGTTCGAAAGTTAGTTGCAGGTCCAGGTGTTTACATTTGTGACGAGTGTATCGAACTTTGTACTGAAATTGTACAAGAGGAGCTTGCGAAGGACGAAGAAGTAGAATTCAAAGATGTACCGAAACCGGTAGAAATTCGTGAAATCTTAGATGAGTATGTCATCGGACAAGATAACGCGAAAAAAGCACTAGCGGTAGCGGTATATAACCATTACAAACGCATTAATTCTAACAGCAAAATTGATGATGTAGAATTAGCGAAGAGTAATATTTCACTTATTGGGCCAACAGGTAGTGGTAAAACATTACTGGCACAAACATTAGCGCGTATTTTAAATGTTCCATTTGCGATCGCGGACGCAACATCTTTAACAGAAGCTGGATACGTTGGGGAAGATGTAGAAAATATCTTACTAAAATTAATCCAAGCAGCTGATTATGATGTAGAGAAAGCGGAAAAAGGAATCATTTATATTGATGAGATTGATAAAGTGGCACGTAAGTCCGAAAATCCATCAATTACACGTGATGTATCTGGTGAAGGTGTGCAGCAGGCACTTCTGAAAATTTTAGAAGGTACTGTAGCAAGCGTTCCGCCTCAAGGTGGTCGTAAGCATCCGCACCAAGAGTTTATTCAAATTGATACAACGAATATCTTATTCATCTGTGGTGGAGCGTTTGATGGCATCGAGCCAATTATTAAACGTCGTCTTGGTGAAAAAGTAATTGGATTTGGTGCTGAGAAGAAAAATGCTGATGTAAATGAGAAGCATGTTTTATCTCACGTATTACCAGAGGACCTTTTAAGATTTGGTTTAATTCCAGAGTTTATCGGTCGTCTTCCAGTTATTGCGAACTTAGAGCCGCTTGATGAAGATGCACTTGTTGATATTTTAACGAAACCGAAAAATGCACTTGTTAAGCAATTCCAAAAACTATTGGAGCTTGACGATGTTGAGTTAGAGTTTGAAGAAGGTGCACTAATTGAAATTGCGAAAAAAGCAATTGAACGTAAAACAGGTGCTCGTGGACTTCGTTCTATTATTGAAGGCTTGATGCTTGATGTAATGTTCGAACTGCCATCTCGCAAAGATATTGAGAAGTGTATTCTTACGAAAGAAACAGTAGCTGATAATGAACCGCCGAAATTGGTGCTACAAGACGGTACTGTACTTGATACAAAAACATCTGCATAGTGCGAAGAAGAAACAGCAATTTTTATAATTGCTGTTTTTCTTTATGTTTAGCTATGTTCCTCCGCGGAAATACTAAGAGATAAAACATTGCGGGAGGAAATAAATGATGAGCTGGACAAATATATTTTTACTTGTTCAACTTGTTTTTGGTGTAATTGTCGGATTGTACTTTTGGCATTTACTTCGAAATCAGCGAACACAAAAAGTTTCAATTGATCGAGAATCGAAAAAAGAATTAGAGCAGCTTCGTAAAATGCGCGAGATTTCTTTAACAGAGCCGCTTGCGGAAAAGGTGCGTCCTACATCCTTTTTAGATATTGTAGGGCAAGAGGACGGGATTAAGTCGTTAAAAGCGGCTCTTTGTGGCCCGAACCCGCAACATGTGATTATATATGGTCCACCAGGTGTTGGAAAGACAGCGGCAGCACGTCTTGTTTTAGAGGAAGCGAAACGAAATCCAAAATCTCCATTTCGCACGAATGCAACATTTATCGAACTTGATGCGACAACAGCAAGGTTTGATGAACGTGGTATTGCAGACCCTTTAATCGGTTCGGTACATGATCCGATTTATCAAGGTGCTGGTGCAATGGGGCAAGCGGGTATTCCGCAACCGAAAAAAGGTGCGGTAACAGATGCACATGGTGGTATTTTGTTTATTGATGAGATTGGTGAACTACATCCGATTCAAATGAACAAAATGTTAAAGGTGTTAGAAGATCGGAAAGTGTTTTTGGAAAGTGCATACTATAGTGAAGAGAATACGATGATTCCAACATATATACATGACATTTTTCAAAAAGGTTTGCCAGCCGATTTTCGCTTAGTTGGAGCGACGACGCGTTCGCCAGAGGAGATTCCACCTGCTATTCGGTCCCGCTGCTTAGAAGTATTTTTCCGTGAGTTAGATACAGAAGAAATTCAAAAAGTAGCGAAGAATGCAGCTGATAAAGTGGAAATGCAAATAGGTGAGAACGGTATTGAAATGATCGGGATGTATGCAAGAAATGGACGAGAAGCGATTAACCTTGTACAAATTTCTGCTGGTATGGCAATAAATGAAGAACGTTCTTTCATTAAAGATGAAGATATAGAGTGGGTTGTTCACTCTAGTCAACTTACACCGAAATATGAAAAACGTATTTATCCTATTCCGAGAATCGGCCTTGTAAATGGACTGGCTGTATATGGACCAAATACAGGCGCGTTATTAGAAATTGAAGTAACAGCAATCAAAGCGAAAGATAAAGGATCGGTAAATGTTACCGGAATTGTTGAAGAGGAAAGTATTGGTAGTCAAACGAAATCCATTCGCCGTAAAAGTATGGCGAAAGGTTCTGTAGATAATGTATTAACGGTACTTCGTTCTCTAGATGTGTTGCCAGAAGGGTACGATATACATATTAATTTTCCAGGTGGTATCCCAATTGATGGGCCTTCCGCAGGTATTGCTATGGCAACGGGTGTATATTCAGCAGTGCATCGTACGTATGTGAATAATGAAGTAGCGATGACCGGTGAAATAAGTATACACGGTGAAGTGAAACCTATTGGTGGTGTGTACGCAAAAATAAAAGCTGCGAAAAAAGCAGGTGCGAAGAAAGTCATCATTCCTGCTGAAAACATGCAACCGTTTTTGTACACAATAAAAGGAATTGAAATCATTCCTGTTCGTAAGTTAAAAGAAGTATTTGAGCTAACATTTATGCAGGAAAATATGCATCGAGAGCTGGATATACATACTGCTGTGGACGAAACAGATGCACAATCAATGTGAGAATGAACGATAATAAAATTTGCCAGACTTCGTTTAAGTTTGTATGCTTAAGCGGAGTCTTTTTTCCTTTTTATAAGGGAGAAAAACGAGGGATTTACAATTGCGGAAAATCTCTGCAATTGCATCTAGATGTATTGTAATATAAAATAGTTGAACAGGAGTTTAATTTATTATGGAGGTGCTATGTCTAGTATGAATACGAATGAAAGAATCGTACCCCTCCTACCATTAAGAGGCGTTCTCGTATATCCAACGATGGTTCTGCATCTTGATGTAGGACGTGATAAATCGATACAAGCACTAGAGCAGGCGGCAATGGATGAAAATATCATCTTTTTAGCGATGCAAAAAGAAATGAATATCGATGATCCGAAAGAAGATGACATATATAGTGTAGGTACAGTAGCGAAAGTGAAGCAAATGTTAAAATTGCCGAACGGTACGCTTCGTGTCCTTGTAGAAGGTTTACATAGAGCTGAAGTAGTAGAGTTTATCGAAGAAGAAAATGTAGTGCAAGTTTCTATCAAAACGGTAACGGAAGAAGTGGAAGATGATTTAGAAGAGAAAGCTCTTATGCGTACATTACTGGAGCATTTCGAACAATATATTAAAGTTTCGAAAAAAGTTTCAAATGAAACATTTGCAACGGTAGCTGATGTAGAAGAGCCAGGAAGATTAGCTGATTTAATTGCTTCTCACTTGCCGATTAAAACGAAGCAGAAACAAGAAATCTTAGAGATTGTATCTGTGAAGGAACGATTACATACACTTATTTCAATTATTCAAGATGAACAAGAGTTACTTAGTTTAGAAAAGAAAATTGGACAAAAAGTGAAACGTTCAATGGAGCGCACGCAAAAAGAATATTTCTTACGTGAGCAAATGAAGGCGATTCAAACTGAACTTGGCGACAAAGAAGGTAAGGGCGGGGAAGTTGAAGAACTTCGTGAGAAAATTGAACAATCGGGAATGCCTGAAGAAACAATGAAGGCTGCACTGAAAGAATTAGATCGTTATGAAAAGTTACCAGCAAGTTCTGCGGAGAGCGGTGTTATTCGTAATTATATGGATTGGTTATTAGCACTTCCGTGGACAGAAGCAACAGAAGATATGATTGATCTTGCTCATTCTGAAGAAATTTTGAACAAAGATCATTACGGTCTTGAGAAAGTGAAAGAGCGCGTACTCGAATATTTAGCTGTACAGAAGTTAACGAATTCATTAAAAGGACCTATCCTTTGCTTAGTAGGACCTCCTGGGGTCGGGAAAACTTCGTTAGCGCGTTCGATTGCAACATCATTAAATCGTAATTTTGTCCGTGTATCCCTTGGTGGTGTACGTGATGAATCTGAAATCCGTGGTCACCGTCGTACGTACGTTGGAGCGATGCCAGGACGTATTATTCAAGGTATGAAAAAGGCGAAAACAGTTAATCCAGTCTTTTTATTAGATGAGATTGATAAAATGTCTAACGATTTCCGTGGAGATCCATCAGCAGCATTACTTGAAGTGTTAGACCCAGAACAAAACCATAACTTCAGTGATCATTACATTGAAGAACCATATGATCTATCGAAAGTTATGTTTGTAGCAACTGCGAATACACTTTCAAGTATTCCAGGTCCGTTACTTGACCGTATGGAAATTATTTCGATTGCTGGCTATACAGAACTTGAAAAAGTGCACATTGCCCGTGAACATTTATTGCCAAAACAATTAAAAGAGCATGGTTTACGAAAAGGTAATTTACAAGTACGTGATGAAGCGCTTCTTGAAATTATTCGTTATTATACACGTGAGGCTGGTGTTCGTACACTAGAGCGTCAAATTGCAAAAGTTTGTCGTAAAGCAGCAAAAATTATCGTTACAGCAGAACGCAAGCGTATTGTAGTAACAGAGAAAAACATTGTTGATTTACTTGGTAAGCACATATTCCGTTATGGGCAAGCTGAAAAAACAGACCAAGTTGGTATGGCGACAGGGTTAGCGTATACAGCAGCAGGCGGCGATACACTTGCGATTGAAGTATCTGTAGCGCCAGGTAAAGGGAAATTAATTTTAACTGGGAAACTTGGGGATGTTATGAAAGAATCCGCACAAGCAGCGTTTAGCTATATTCGTTCTCGTGCAGAAGAGCTTCAGATTGATCCGAATTTCCATGAGAAGAATGATATTCATATTCATGTTCCAGAAGGAGCAGTTCCAAAAGATGGACCGTCAGCAGGTATTACGATGGCAACGGCACTTATTTCTGCACTAACAGGTATTCCTGTAAGTAAAGAAGTGGGGATGACAGGTGAAATTACACTTCGTGGTCGTGTATTACCAATTGGTGGTTTAAAAGAAAAAACATTAAGTGCTCACCGCGCAGGCTTAACAAAAATTATTTTGCCAGCAGAAAACGAGAAAGATTTAGATGATATTCCAGAAAGCGTAAAAGAAAACCTTACGTTTGTGCTTGCATCTCATTTAGATGAAGTATTGGAGCACGCATTAGTAGGAGTGAAACAATGAAAGTAACAAAAGCAGATATTGTAATTAGTGCTGTTAAACCAGAACAATATCCAGACAGTGATTTACCAGAAATTGCATTAGCAGGTCGTTCAAATGTCGGGAAGTCTTCCTTTATTAATAAAATTTTAAATCGTAAAAAGTTAGTACGTATTTCTTCTAAACCAGGAAAAACGCAAACGCTGAACTTTTTCTTAATCAATGAGATGATGCATTTTGTTGACGTTCCAGGTTATGGATATGCGAAAGTATCTAAATCAGAGCGCGCAGCATGGGGCAAGATGATTGAAACATACTTTACAACGCGTGAGCAATTAGACGCAGCTGTATTAGTAGTTGATTTACGTCACCAACCAACAAACGATGACGTGATGATGTATGATTTCTTAAAGCATTATGAAATCCCAACAATTATTATTGCGACGAAAGCCGATAAAATTCCGAAAGGGAAATGGCAAAAGCATTTAAAAGTTGTAAAAGAAACGCTTGCTGTTGAAATTGGCGATGAAATTGTTCTATTCTCTTCTGAAACAGGACTTGGAAAAGAAGAAGCGTGGAAGGCAATTCATAGAATGACAAAAACAAAAAACGCGTGACGAATGTCGCGCGTTTTTTGTTTTATTTACTAAATTTTTTTATCTTACGTTTAATGTAACCTCAATATTACCTCTTGTTGCTTTCGAATAAGGACATACACCGTGAGCAGCTTCTACAAGTTCTTGTGCTTCGGCATGAGAAACGCCAGCAACGTGTACATCAAGTACAGCAGATAGGCCGAAACCACCATCTGTATCTTTTCCGATAGAAACGTGAGCAGTTACTTCTGTACTTTCTACTTTCACACGTTTCGTACGAATGACAAGTTGTAATGCACTATCAAAACAAGCGGCATAACCAGCAGCAAATAGTTGTTCTGGATTTGTTGCCTCTCCGCCTGCACCACCTAGTGCTTTCGGCATTTTTACATCAAGATTTAATATGCCATCATCTGAAATTACTTTTCCGTTTCTTCCACCTGTAGCAGTTACTGAAGCAGTATATAATTTATCCATGTTTATTCCCCTTTTCTATCATTTATTGTTTTCATTGTTTCAATTAGTTTATTTAATTGAATTAATAAAGAACGATATTCTTGTTCTGTAATTCCTAAATTTGTTGCCATTGTTGTCGGCAATGAACAAGCCTTTTCTTTTAAATCTTTACCTTGTTCTGTTAATTCAATACAAACTTTGCGCTCATCTTCTTTGGAACGAACGCGTTTTACAAGTTGTAATGATTCCATTCGTTTCAACATAGGTGTTAACGTACCGGAATCTAAAAATAGACGTTCTCCAATTTCTTTTACTGTTAATCCATCTTGCTCCCATAGTACGAGTAAAGTAATGTACTGTGGATACGTAATACCCATCTCTTCTAAATATGGTCGATAAAAGCGGGTAACTTCTTTAGAACAGGCGTAAATAGAAAAACAAAGCTGGTTATCTAGATGTAAAGAATTCTCTGTCATACATAACTCCCTTCTGATTAAGTTGTGCACAATTTAATTTTGTAAAATCAATATAACGAAAAATAAATACAATGTCAAATACATTGTATTGAGAAAGTTTGTGCTACAATTTGGAACAATCATACATATTTTTCTTCATGATGAAAGAAGATAGGAAAGATGATGTTATAATTCATATGGAATAGTTTCCATCACTTGATTATGAGTGCTTTTTTTGGTAACGTACAAATAGAGTTATTAATTTATAATCATTATAAAGTAGGAAGTCTTTATTAGTTTTACTGAATCTCCTTTATTACATACGGAGAATAAATAAAAATAATCGGTTGTTCACACGATTGTCAGATTCATAAGAGGAAAGTTGTATTATGATAGTAGATAAAGTGATAAAACGGGTGAAGGGGGACATGCTGCGTGCATATTCTTGTTGTTAGTGTAAATTATCGAACAGCCCCTGTAGAATTTCGTGAGAAACTCACATTTCAAGCAGCAGAGCTAGAGCAAGCAATGACTACATTACAAAATCAAAAGAGCGTGTTAGAGAATGTCATTGTATCAACTTGTAATCGCACTGAGATTTACGCTGTTGTCGATCAATTACACACGGGACGGTATTATATTAAGAAGTTTTTAGCTGATTGGTTTCAGCTTGAAATAGAAGAAGTTGCACCATATTTAACTATTTTTGAACAAGATGGTGCAATAGATCATTTATTCCGCGTGACGTGCGGTTTAGATTCTATGGTAGTCGGAGAAACACAGATTTTAGGCCAAATAAAAGATAGCTTTTTAGAAGCGCAACAAGTAAAAGCGACAGGCACAATTTTTAATGAATTGTTTAAGCAAGTGGTTACGTTAGCGAAACGTGCGCACTCAGAAACGACGATTGGTGAAAGTGCGATGTCGGTTAGTTATGCTGCTGTCGAGCTTGGGAAGAAAATATTCGGCGAGCTAACAGATTGTCACGTACTTATTCTTGGTGCGGGCAAAATGGGTGAACTGGCACTGCAAAATTTATATGGAAGCGGTGCTCGTAAAGTAACAGTTATGAATAGGACGCTGACGAAAGCGGAAGTAATGGCTGAGAAATATATGGGACATGCAAAGCCTTTAAGTGAACTACAATGTGCACTACTAGAAGCAGATATTTTAATTAGTTCAACTGGTGCATCGGAGTATGTCATTACGAAAGAGATGATGACAAAGGTAGAGAAAATGCGCTCTGGTCGTCCTTTATTTATGGTGGATATTGCAGTGCCACGTGATATTGATCCAGCGATTGATGAGCTAGAAGGTTCTTTCTTATATGACATTGATGATTTGCAAGGAGTAGTGGAAGCAAATCGTACGGAGCGTTTGAAAGAAGCAGAGAAAATTCAATTTATGATTGAAGAGGAAATTGTTTTATTTAAAACGTGGTTAAGTACACTTGGTGTTGTACCGTTAATAGCAGCTCTTCGTGATAAGGCACTTGCTATCCAAAGTGAAACGATGGATAGTTTGGAACGTAAAATACCGAATCTTAGTGATCGTGAGAGAAAAGTAATTAGTAAGCATACGAAAAGTATTATTAATCAATTATTAAAAGACCCAATTTTAGTAGCAAAAGAAATAGCTGCTGAAGAGGGAGCAGACGAAAAATTAGCGTTATTTGCAAAGATTTTCGATTTAGAAATGGAAGACGTAGAGAGTAGTGCGGAAGAAGTAGAACATAAAAGAGCGTGGACACCATCCGTTCCATCTTTATAATTTGGAAGGATGATCGGATGAGTTTTTTAAATAACAGTATTATTTATCATATTGCAATTATTTTATATGCTTGTAGCATTAGTTTATATTTTATAGATTATTTTCAAAGTAACCGAAAGGCGAACCGATTTGCTTTTTGGTTACTTTCGATTGTGTGGGTTCTGCAGTCTATCTTCATGTTACTTCGGGCTACAGATTCAGAAACGAACCCTATATTAACTTTATTATCAGGGATTTATTTTTATGTTTGGCTATTGATTACAATGTCGTTAGTCATTAATCGATTTATGAGAATCGACTTTCTAGTCTTTTTTACAAATGTTGTCGCATTTGGCGTAAGCGCTTTTTCTATTTTTACACCGCTCGGAAAGATGTCGCCGGTACTCGCGGAGCAATTAGTTTCGGAACTTGTATATGTACACGTCGGTATGGCTATTATTTCTTATGCAACATTCACTGTATCGTTCATTTTTTCTATCATGTATTTATTACAATATCGCCTATTAAAAAAGAAAAAATGGAATGCGAGATTAAGAAGGTTAGGGAATTTACCGAAGCTAGAATCGATGTCTTACGGATTAAATTTATTTTCTGTTCCATTTTTCTTACTAGCTATTTTATTAGGTTGCATATGGGGATATACGAAATTGGACAATTTCCATTGGTATGATACGAAAGTGATCGGATCTTTTGTCGTTCTATTTGTATATTGTGCTGGTCTATATTTACGAGTGGCAGATGTGTTGCAAGGGAAGAAAATCGTACAGTGGAACATCGGAGCATTTCTCGTAATGCTAATTAATATTTTTCTATTAAGCAGTTTATCCAACTTCCACTTTTGGTATTTATAATGAGGAGAGAGAATTATGCGCAAAATTATTGTAGGGTCACGAAAGAGTAAATTAGCATTAACGCAAACAAACTGGTTTATTGATCAGTTAAAAGCGCTAGGTTTACCATATGAATTTGAAGTGAAAGAAATTGTCACAAAAGGTGATGTTATTTTAGATGTTACTCTTTCAAAAGTAGGCGGAAAAGGCTTGTTTGTGAAAGAGATTGAACATGCGTTACTTACGAAAGAAATTGATATGGCTGTACATAGTATGAAAGATATGCCGGCCGTACTTCCAGAAGGATTAATGATTGGTTGTACACCGAAGCGTGTTGACCCTCGTGATGCTTTTATCTCAAAAAGCGGAGCATCGTTTAAAGATTTAGCAGAAGGCGCTATTTTAGGTACGAGTAGTTTAAGACGCAGTGCACAATTATTAGCTGCTAGACCAGATTTACAAGTGAAATGGATTCGCGGAAATATCGATACACGTTTACGCAAATTACAAGAAGAAGATTACGATGCAATCATTTTAGCGACAGCTGGATTACAAAGAATGGGCTGGGATGATGAAGTTATTACAGAGCATTTAGATGAGACGTTATGTGTACCTGCTGTAGGACAAGGTGCATTAGCGATTGAGTGCCGTGAAGACGATAAGGATTTACTACAGCTGTTAGCGCATATGAATGATGCAGTAACAGAAAGAACAGTGGCAGCAGAACGAGTATTTCTTCATAAACTTGAAGGTGGATGCCAAGTTCCGATCGCTGGATATGCAACCCTTACAGAAAATGATGCAATCGAATTAACAGCTCTTGTCGGTTCTATGGACGGTTCTGTTTTATTGAAAGAGACAGTAGTAGGAACTAATTCAGAAGAAGTAGGATTAGAGGCTGCGGACCGTTTAATTAAACAAGGCGCAAAAGAACTCATTCTTGCTGCAAATAAGGGGCAACAATAAATATGAACGCTCTCGCTGGCAAAACGGTATTGATTACACGTGCCCAGCATCAAGCAAAACAAATGAGTGTAGTGGTGAAAGAAAAGAGCGGAATTCCATTGGAAATTCCGCTTTTGCGTATGGAAGGTATGTCTGATAGACAGATTCAACATATAGCAGGGCAACTACATTCGTATGACTGGGTTATTTTTACGAGTAAAAATGGGGTAACTTTTTTTCTAGATCGTTTGAGAAAGAAGCTTCCCGTAACGACTAAAATTGCTGCAGTAGGCGTGAAGACAAGGTTAGAGTTAGAAAAACGGGGCTATGAAGTGGAATTTGTTCCAACTTCATTTGTTGCAGAAGTATTTGCAGAAGAGTTTGTAAAAAGACTAAGTGGAAACGAATGCATTTTATTTCCGAAAGGGAATTTAGCAAGAGATGTAATTCCAGTTGCACTTCGCGAAATTGGTGTTTCTCTAGATGAGCTAATCGTATATGGTACGAAAGAAAATGCAGAGAAAAAACAAGAGTTGATAGAAGCGTTAGAAGTAGGGAAAGTAGACATTATTACATTTACGAGCCCTTCAACTGTTACTAGTTTTGTTCGTTTACTTGAGGGTACAAACTGGAGAGAATGGACAAAAAAATGTACAATTGCTTGTATAGGGCCTATTACGGAAAAAGAGGCGAGCCTTTATTTTCCGCATATTATTATGCCGAAAGAGTACACTGTAGAAGCATTGCTACAATGTATTTGTGAATCTATAAAGTGAAACTTTAATTAGTAGGGTCTTACTGCCCGCAAATAGCGGGATAAAATAAAAGAATGGGGATAGAAATTTATGAACTCTTTACAATTTAATCGTCATCGTCGCTTAAGACAAAGTGGTAATATGCGTGCGCTTGTGCGTGAAACGTTTTTACATACGGAAGATTTTATTTACCCTATTTTTGTATTAGAAGGAGAAAACGTTCGTAATGAAGTGCCTTCTATGCCAGGCGTATATCAAATGTCTTTAGATTTATTGCAAGCTGAAATGCAAGAGGTTGTTGATTTAGGTATTCGTTCTGTTATTGTATTTGGTTTACCTGCTGAAAAAGATGAAGTTGGATCATCAGCATATTGTGATCATGGAATTGTGCAACGTGCAATTCAACAAATTAAAGGTGAATTCCCTGAGCTAGTAGTAGTTGCGGATACATGTTTATGTCAATTCACAAGCCATGGTCATTGCGGTGTAATTGAAGATGGTATTATTTTAAATGACGAGTCTCTTGCGGTTCTTGCGAAAACAGCTGTCAGCCAAGCGAAAGCGGGAGCGGACATTATTGCGCCATCAAACATGATGGACGGATTTGTAACAGCAATTCGCCACGCATTAGATGAAAATGGTTTTGGGCATGTACCAGTTATGTCATACGCTGTGAAATATTCATCAGCATTTTACGGGCCATTCCGTGATGCGGCGCACGGTGCACCACAATTTGGTGATCGTAAAACATATCAAATGGACCCAGCGAACCGTATGGAAGCATTCCGTGAAGCAGAATCAGATGTAATGGAAGGGGCAGATTTCTTAATTGTAAAGCCAGCTCTTTCTTACTTAGATATTGTTCGTGATGTGAAAAATAACTTTAATTTACCAGTTGTTGCTTATAACGTAAGCGGTGAATATTCAATGATTAAAGCGGCAGCGCAAAATGGCTGGATTAATGAAAAAGAAGTTGTACTTGAAAAATTAATTAGCATGAAACGTGCAGGAGCAGATTTAATTATTACGTATCATGCGAAAGATGCAGCAAGATGGTTACAAGAAGGAGGCGCTAAATAATGAAAAAGTTTGATAAGTCGATTGCGGCGTTTGAAGAGGCGCAAGATTTAATGCCTGGAGGCGTAAATAGCCCAGTTCGTGCCTTTAAGTCTGTTGGTATGAATCCGTTGTTTATGGAGCGTGGAAAAGGCTCTAAAGTATATGATATCGATGGAAATGAATACATCGATTACGTATTATCATGGGGTCCTTTAATTCATGGTCATGCGAATGATCGTGTTGTGGAAGCTTTAAAATCTGTTGCTGAAAGAGGGACAAGCTTCGGTGCTCCAACGGAAATTGAGAATGAATTAGCGAAACTTGTTATTGAGCGCGTACCATCAATTGAGATTGTACGTATGGTTAACTCAGGAACAGAAGCGACAATGAGTGCGCTACGTTTAGCTCGTGGTTATACAGGTCGTAACAAAATTTTGAAATTCATCGGTTGTTACCACGGTCATGGTGATTCGTTATTAATTAAAGCGGGTTCTGGTGTGGCGACGCTAGGTTTACCAGATAGCCCTGGTGTACCAGAAGGTGTAGCGAAAAATACGATTACAGTAGCCTATAACGATTTGGAAAGTGTGAAATACGCTTTCGAACAATTCGGTGATGATATTGCTTGTATAATTGTAGAACCAGTAGCAGGGAATATGGGTGTTGTTCCTCCGCAACCAGGATTTTTAGAAGGTCTTCGTGAAGTAACGGAGCAAAACGGTGCATTGCTTATTTTTGATGAAGTCATGACAGGATTCCGAGTTGCTTATAATTGTGGACAAGGTTATTACGGTGTAACACCTGATTTAACTTGTTTAGGTAAAGTAATCGGTGGTGGCTTACCAGTAGGAGCATACGGTGGTAAAGCAGAAATTATGCGACAAGTTGCACCGAGCGGGCCGATTTACCAAGCAGGTACTTTATCAGGTAACCCACTTGCAATGGCAGCAGGTTATGAAACGTTAGTACAGTTAACGCCAGAATCATATGTAGAATTCGAGCGTAAAGCTGAAATGTTAGAAGCTGGCTTACGAAAAGCGGCTGAAAAACATGGCATTCCGCATCATATTAACCGTGCGGGTTCTATGATTGGTATCTTCTTTACAGATGAACAAGTTATTAATTACGATGCAGCAAAATCTTCAAACTTAGAATTCTTTGCAGCTTACTATCGTGAAATGGTAGAGCAAGGTGTGTTCTTGCCACCATCTCAATTTGAAGGCTTATTCTTATCGACAGCACATAGTGATGCAGATATTGAAGCGACAATTGCAGCGGCTGAGATTGCCATGTCAAAATTAAAAGCTTAATCGAATAAAGAAAATCGCTCTCCATAAGGGGGGCGATTTTTTTTATTCATAAAGTCAGCTTTCCGTACATAAATCTGTAATGACATATAGTTTGGGAGGGGGAAAAGAAGTGGTAACAGATCATTCATTACGTTTTTCATTAAAAGAATCTGTTTGGTTCCAAAAAGGACAGGAAGTCGAAGAACTTTTGTCAATTTCGTTAGATCCAGACGTTGAGATAGAAGAGCTTGATCATGAAGTTATCGTGAGAGGGCAATTAGATTTAACGGGAGAGTATGTTGCAAGGCAAGATGATTCGGCTTATTCATTAAGAGATCTATCACCGGCGAAGTCAATTGATTATGTGGAAACAAGAGAAGATGGGGTTAATGAACTTGTTCATTCCTTTCCGCTTGAAATATCAATTCCGAGAAACCGTGTGAAAGTAATTGAAGAACTATATGTATCTATCGAGGAATTTGATTATGAATTAAAGGAAAATGGTTGCTTACAATTATTAGCGGATATATCTATAACTGGTTTATGTGATGAAGAAAGAATTGAGGATGAAGAGGAAGAAACGGCGTATGCTGAGTTAGAAGATGATGCAGCGCAAGAGTATGAAACTAGACCGACGCCACAAGTAGAAGAACCAGCTTATAAGGAATCAGATGAGTGGGAAGATTACGCATTTGAACCGTTCCAACTAGAAGAAAGAAAAGAGCAGGAAGTAGAGGAAGAGGAAATAGAAGAACATGAATTTGTAGAGCGTGAAGAAGAGAAAGAAACAACGCCGCAATTTGAATTGTTCGGACGAAAAGATTTTAAGAAAGAGAAAGATAAAAAGAAAAAGCAAGAAGAGCAAGAAGAAGAAGCGTATTCACAGCGAGATGAAAATGCGCTATATTTAACGAAATTATTTACGAAAGAACCGGAAGAAGAATTTACAAAGTTAAGAATGTATTTCGTGCAAGAAGGAGATACGATCGAATCTGTTGCAGATCGTTATGAAACGTCTGTACAAAACTTATATCGTGTCAATCAAACAGAAGATATATATTTAACAGCAGGGCAAATTATTTATATTCCCGTTTCAAGGGCAAAAGCGAAATAAGTGAGTGTTTTTCACTCACTTATTTTCCTAAAGGCTATGTTTTGAATAGAAAGGGTTATTCGTATGGATATGGAATTACGAAATCGCTATGAACCCATTGTAAGGCAATATAGATTGGATACGCAGCATATGGAAGAGCACGGAAGCGTAACGAAAATTTACACGAATCAAGGTCCATATGCGCTCAAGAAAATAGAAGGCAGAAAGTTAGAGCGGAATAACTTTCTGCACCATATTCAATATTTGAAAGAGAAAGGTTTTTCAAATTATGTACCTATATACCATGCGACGGATGGAAATTATATTTTAAGTGATGGTACGTATAATTATTATTTAATGCCTTGGTTAGAACGTGCGGAAGGGAACGGTGAGGATAATGATCAATACCATAAAATGTTCCAGACTCTCGGAGCGTTGCATCAAAAAACGGTAAAAGAAGAAACGTATACAGAAGAAGATTTAGAGAAACATTATACAAATATATCCGATCGTTGGGAAAATGATGGTGAGATGTTAGAAGAGTTTCTTGTAGAATCTGAAGCGAAGTGGTATATGTCTCCGTTTGAATTGCAATATTGTACGTACTATCATCATGTCATGAGGGCGCGTGAGTTTGCAACGAAGCAATTAAATGAGTGGAACGATGCGATGAAAGAAAAAGAAAAAACACGCATTACTTTTGTGCATGGTAACGTATCACTTAATCACTTTTTATTTGATTATGAACGGAATGGCTATTTTATTAGTTTAGAAAAATCGAAGTTTGCAACACCTGTGCAAGATATAGTAGGGTTTTATTCTCGGTCTTTAAACACGTATCCAATTGCGCGAAGTGATCGGTTTGAATGGTATCAAATGTACCAAAAAAATTTCCCTTTTACGAAAGAAGAGCAACTACTCATGTTTGCGTATATGACGTATCCATCGCAATTTATTCGGCAAATCCAGTCTTATAAGAAAAGAAGAGAGAGTCGTAATGAGGAAAATGAACTCCTCGGAGTAAAGAGCTTACAACAATCGCATTGGCTCGTTAGCAATATAGAATATTTCCTTTCGCAATTACAAGCTGCCCAGCAAGGGAACGGATAAAAAGATAAGTAGCATCCTCTACTTATCTTTTTTGTGCGTTAAAAAATTCGTAGTCTTAAATTTATCTTGACGAATAGGGTTTCGTTTTTTACACTATTGTATATAATAATTAACAATCATATAAATGCCTTGAAGGGGAAGAGTATAACAAGAAACGTCTTCAGAGAGGAGAATCATTAGCTGGGAGATTCTCTAGATAGTTATGTTAGAAGGTAGCCCTGGAGCATCTTTTCTGAACGGAATAGTTCTCATTAGGAAAAGACGGATTTGTCCGTTATCAAATTAAGAGTATAAGCAAATTCTGAATTTGTTTGTAAATAAAGGTGGTACCGCGATGTCCCTCGTCCTTTTTTGGATGAGGGGCATTTTTTATTTTAAGGAGGGAAAATAATGTCAAACACGGAAAAGAATTTACCAACTAAATATGATCATATGTCCGTTGAAGAAGGCCTTTATCAGTGGTGGTTAGAAGGCAAATATTTTGAAGCAACAGGAGACGAGAAGAAACAACCGTATACAATTGTAATTCCACCTCCGAACGTAACTGGTAAGTTACACTTAGGTCATGCTTGGGATACAACTCTTCAAGATATTTTAACTCGTACGAAGCGTATGCAAGGATACGATGTATTATGGCTTCCAGGAATGGACCATGCGGGTATCGCAACACAAGCGAAAGTAGAAGGGAAACTTCGTGAAGAAGGTATTTCACGTTACGATCTTGGCCGTGAGAAGTTCCTTGAAAAAGCTTGGGAGTGGAAAGAAGAATACGCGTCTCACATTCGTCAACAATGGGGGAAAGTTGGTTTAGGACTAGACTATTCTCGCGAACGTTTCACATTAGACGAAGGTTTATCTGATGCAGTTAATAAAGTATTCGTTCAATTATATGAAAAAGGCTTAATTTACCGCGGTGAATATATTATCAACTGGGACCCAGCAACACGTACAGCCCTTTCTGATATTGAAGTAATTCATAAAGAAGTTCAAGGTGCATTCTACCATATGAACTACCCATTAACAGATGGTTCTGGTCATATTCGTCTTGCAACAACTCGTCCAGAAACGATGCTTGGTGATACAGCAGTAGCCGTTCATCCAGAAGACGATCGTTACAAGCATTTAATCGGAAAAACAGTTACACTTCCAATCGTAGGCCGTGAGATTCCGATTATTGCTGATGAGTACGTAGAAAAAGATTTCGGAACAGGCGTTGTAAAAATTACACCAGCTCATGACCCGAATGACTTTGAAGTAGGTAACCGTCATGACTTACCACGTATCTTAGTAATGAACGAAGATGGATCGATGAATGAAAAGGCTGGTAAGTATAACGGCATGGATCGTTTCGAATGTCGTAAAGCGTTAGTAAAAGACTTACAAGAAGCGGGCGTATTAGTAGAAATCGAGCCTCATATGCATTCAGTAGGTCATAGTGAGCGTAGTGGTGCAGTTGTTGAGCCTTACTTATCAACACAATGGTTCGTAAAAATGGCTCCACTTGCTGAGAAGGCAGTAGAGCTTCAACAAAAAGAAGAAGAGAAAGTAACGTTCGTACCAGAGCGTTTCGAAAACACATATTTACGCTGGATGGAAAACATTCACGACTGGTGTATTTCTCGTCAATTATGGTGGGGACACCGTATTCCAGCTTGGTACCATAAAGAAACTGGTGAAGTATACGTAGGTACAGAAGCGCCAGCAGATATTGAAAACTGGAATCAAGATAACGACGTACTTGATACATGGTTCAGTTCAGCGTTATGGCCATTCTCAACACTTGGTTGGCCAAATGAAGATGCAGCAGACTTCAAACGTTACTATTCAACAGATGCACTAGTAACGGGTTATGACATCATCTTCTTCTGGGTATCTCGTATGATTTTCCAAGGTTTAGAGTTTACAGGCGAGCGTCCATTTAAAGATGTATTAATTCACGGTTTAGTTCGTGATGAGCAAGGACGTAAAATGAGTAAATCTCTTGGTAACGGTATTGATCCAATGGATGTTATCGAGAAGTACGGTGCAGATGCAATGCGCTATTTCTTATCAACAGGAAGCGCACCAGGTCAAGATCTACGTTTCAGTATGGAGAAAGTAGAGTCTACTTGGAACTTCATTAATAAAATTTGGAACGCATCACGTTTCGTATTAATGAACATGGATGATATGAAGTATGAAGAAATCGATTTAACTGGTGAAAAATCAGTTGCGGATAAGTGGATTTTAACTCGCTTAAACGAAACAATCGAAAGCGTAACGCGTAACATGGATAAATATGAGTTCGGTGAAGCTGGTCGTTCATTATACAACTTCATTTGGGATGATTTCTGTGACTGGTACATTGAAATGGCGAAACTTCCACTATACGGTGAAGATGAAGCAGCTAAGAAAACAACTCGTTCTATTTTAGCTTACGTATTAGACCAAACAATGCGTCTATTACACCCATTCATGCCATTCGTAACAGAGAAGATTTGGCAACATTTACCACATGAAGGTGAATCTATTACAGTAGCAGCATGGCCAACAGTTCGCGAAGATTTACAAGATACAGAAGCTGCGGCAGAAATGCACCTTCTAGTTGATATCATTCGCTCTGTTCGTAACATCCGTGCGGAAGTTAATACGCCAATGAGCAAAAAAGTTCAAATGCAAATTAAAGCAAAAGATGAGGCTATACTTGCTCAACTTACAAAAAACAGCTCTTACATTGAGCGTTTCTGTAACCCAAGCGAATTAATAATTCAAACGGATTTACAAGCGCCAGAAAAAGCAATGACTGCAATCGTATCAGGTGCAGAGTTATTCTTACCGTTAGCTGATCTTATCAATCTTGATGAAGAGAGAGCACGTCTTGAGAAAGAATTTGAGAAGTTCGACAAAGAAGTAGAACGTGTACAGAAGAAACTTTCAAACCAAGGTTTCGTAGCGAAAGCTCCTGCAGCAGTTATTGACGGAGAGCGTGCGAAAGAGCAAGACTACCTAGAAAAACGTGAAGCAGTTCGCCAACGTCTAGCAGATCTTGAGAAATAAAATGTTTTTTAGGGACTCACTATATTGGTGAGTCTCTTTTCTTTGCGTATAATAGGAGTATGAAGGTTGTCTTTTGAAAGGGGAAAGCATACGTGATACATACATACGAAGAAGCGATAGGGTGGATTCATAGCCGATTGAAGTTTGGTATTAAACCAGGATTAGAAAGAATGAGATGGATGCTAGAAGAGCTTGGAAATCCAGAGCGTCACATAAAATGTGTTCATCTTGCTGGTACAAATGGAAAAGGTTCAACGTTAACATATATGCGCTACATGTTAGAAGATGCAAAATATAAGGTAGGAACATTTACATCTCCTTATATTGAAACATTTAACGAACGTATTAGTGTGAACGGAACACCAATTGCAGATGAAGAGATTACTGAACTGGTAAAGATGGTAAAGCCAGTCGTTGAAAAACTAGATGAGACGGATTTAGGGGAAGCGACTGAGTTTGAAATTATTACTGTTATGGCAATTTGTTATTTCGGTAAAGTTAATTTCTGTGATGTTGTTTTATTTGAAACAGGGCTTGGAGGGCGCTTTGATTCTACGAATGTTATTCATCCTGTTCTCACGATTATTACAAATATAGGCCACGATCATATGCATATTTTAGGAAATACACTAGGAGAAATTGCATATGAAAAGGCGGGGATTATTAAGTCTGGTGTTCCGGTTATTACTGGTGTACAAGATGAGGAAGCATTGCAAGTCATTCAAAAGGTTGCAAAGGAAAATCATGCAAACTTATACGAGATGGACAAGCATTTTACAGCGTTACATAAACAGTCTAGCGAAGAGGGAGAACAGTTCGATTTCACTTGTCCTTTCGCCACTTTTGAAGATTTGCGAATCTCAATGAAAGGTAGTCACCAAGTAGGAAACGCAGCACTTGCACTTATGGCAGTCATGTATGTCAAAACATACTTATCATTTTTAATTGAGGAAGAAGAAATAAGAACTGGATTACAGGAAGCGTATTGGATTGGGCGCTTTGAAAAACTGCAAAGTAATCCAGATATTATTATAGATGGTGCCCATAACCCAGAAGGTATTGAAAGTCTTGTGAAAACAGTAGAATCACATTACAAAGATAAAAATGTAATAGTTTTATTTACTGCCCTTGGTGATAAACAGTTGCATAATATGGTAGGTCAATTAGAAACAATTGCCGATGAAATTATTTTTACAACATTCGCCTTTGATCGTGCTATTTCTGCTGACAAGCTTGCATCGTATTCAAAGAAAGAGTCAAAATTAGTTTTTGAAAATTGGAAAGAGGCAATTGATACGAAGGTTGAAATGATTGGAGAAAATGATGTTTTTATCATAACAGGTTCTCTTTATTTTATTTCGGAAGTTCGAAAATATATTCGCGAGAAAAACTAGATAGTCTTTGCTATCTAGTTTTTTTGTTCTACAAATGAAGTCAAATGCATACATATAAGATAAATATATAGGGTTATTTGGCGAATTCCTCTGACAAATATCTCGTTTTTTTGTGAAATGAATATGATATGATGCGGACAACGATAAGAGGTGAGGTGTGAGTGTATGGACAAGCAATCACGAACGATCTCAGTGAAAGTGAATGGAACAGAAGCGAAGTATGAGGAGAAGAAGAAAGATGAATTTGAATGGATGGTAGTAGAAAGTGAAAGACCGAAAAACGTTGTTCCGTTTCAAAAAGCGAAATTGGTGTCTAAGGAAAAAAAACGAAAGAAGTGGAGCAATACGTTAATTGCAATTGTTGCAACTGCGATTGTTATTGGTACGGCGTTTGGGATGGGAATGCTACAGTTACTTAAAGGACAAGGTGCGACAGGGGGAAGCGAAGTAACAGCTTCGAAGCAGATGCGAAATGAAGAATCAAAGGTGGGCGGAACGGCAGAACAAACACCGGCATCAAAAGAGGAAAAACAAAAAGCACAGACAGGAACGTCATTAGATCCAATGAAATTATTTTTTGTTCAAGGAGGGATTTATTCTTCCGAAGAAAAGGGACAGGCTGCTCTTGAAGAGTGGAAAGGTAATGGAGGCGTAGTAGCTTTAAAACCGAGCGGTGATAAGTATGCATTAGTTGTTGGTATTGCTAGTGATGAACAAGGCATAAATCAATTAATGACGCAGTATAAAAATGATAATGTCTCTGTATTGAAAAAGAACTGGGATATAACAGATAAAGCGTTACTTAAAGATGATAAAGAAGTTGGTGCGTTTTTAATAAAAGTACAGCCATTATATACTCATTTAGCAAAATATGCTTCTAGCGTACAAGCTAGTGGAAAAAGTAATGCAAAAGATATAGGTGCGATTGAAAAAGAGTGGAAAGCAATTGAAAAAGAAGGAAAAAGTATGAAGCAGGAAGAAGCAAAGAAATTGTATATGTATACGTCAGTAGCTGTGCAAACAGTGAAGGATGGAAAAGGTGATAAGGAATCTTTGGCGAAATTAAATCAAGTTATTATTGATGGTATGCTTTCGTATGAAAAAATTGTTTCACAAAAGGCGAAATGATAGGATAATGAAATGACGAAGGAAGAAGTATAGGTACTTCTTTCTTTTCTTTTGAATTTAGAGCAAAGTGCTTTCTCTATGACAGGACTATAATCGTATTTTAGTAAAGAAATATTATTTTGCTTAGAGAAAATAATATTTCTTTCATTTGTGGACAAACTATTCCTTTGATACGATTGATGTAAATGATTCTGCTTCATGTGAGAAAGGAAGGAGAAAATATGAGAAAAATTATTTTAGCATCAGGGTCACCTCGCAGGAAGGAATTGCTTGAGTTAGCGGGTGTACCATTTGAAATCATTGTAAGTGAAGTAGAAGAAACGATAGGTGCGTATTCCTCACCTTCTGATATTGTTATGTCCCTTTCCCTGCAAAAAGCATCTGCGGTAGCAGAAAATAACAGTGATCATATTGTGTTAGGTGCAGACACAATTGTTACATATGAATCGCGTATTCTTGGAAAGCCTTCTAATGAAGCTGAGGCGAAAGAAATGTTGCAATTATTATCAGGGAAAACACATGAAGTGTATACTGGGGTTGCAATTATAACAAAAGACAAAACAGTCACTTTTTACGAGCGTACAGAAGTTACGTTTTGGGAATTAACAGAAGAGGAAATTGATGCATACGTTGCATCAAAAGAGCCTCTTGATAAAGCGGGAAGTTATGGAATTCAAGGTAAAGGATCTATTTTTGTTCAACATATTCAAGGGGACTATTATAGTGTAGTCGGTTTACCAATTTCACGTCTTGTTCGGGAATTAAAACAATTTAATATTGATGTAACCCATGCGTAAAATTGCATGGGATTTTCTTTGAGAGAACAAATAAAAGGGGTGGAGAAATGAACGGTATTCGTGATGTTGTCAAAGAAGAACAGCCACGGGAGCGTTTATTGTTAGAAGGAGCTGGAAGTTTATCGAATCGGGAGCTTCTTGCGGTGTTACTCAGAACAGGTTCTAAAGAAGAAACAGTTTTAAAGTTATCAGATAAAATTTTACATCACTTTGATGGTTTACGTATGTTGAAAGATGCAACGTTAGAAGAGCTTGTCAGTATACATGGTGTTGGGATTGCAAAGGCAGCCCAGCTTATAGCTGCTTTTGAACTTGGTAGAAGAATGGTACGTTTAGAATATCAAAATAGATACAGCATTCGAAGCCCAGAAGATTGTGCGAGATATATGATGGAAGAAATGCGCTTCCTGCAGCAGGAGCATTTTGTATGTTTATATTTGAACACAAAGAATCAAGTTATACATAGGCAAACGATTTTCATTGGAAGTTTAAACACATCAATTGTACATCCAAGGGAAGTTTTTAAAGAAGCGTTCCGCCGTGCAGCAGCCTCTATCATATGTCTTCATAACCACCCTTCAGGAGACCCCACGCCGAGCCGAGAGGATATTGAAGTAACAAAACGCTTAGTAGAATGTGGCCAGATTATCGGAATTGAAGTGCTTGATCATATTATAATAGGTGACCATAAATTCGTGAGTTTAAAGGAAAAAGGTCATATTTAAGACTATGCTTTTTACTTATTTTGTTTTATAATGTGATTTATGAGTTTTTTGTAGAAATTTATCTACAAGAAGGATAAAGATATAAAAAACGTACTGTTTTTATAATATAAAGTAAGAAAAAATGAGTCCGTGAAAACAAGAAAGGAAGATAAATAATATGTTTGGATTTGGTGGCTTTACTCGCGATCTTGGAATAGATTTAGGAACTGCGAACACGCTTGTATATGTAAAAGGAAAAGGTGTAGTTTTACGTGAACCTTCAGTAGTAGCGTTACAAACTGATACGAAACAAATCGTTGCTGTAGGTAGCGATGCAAAACAAATGATTGGTCGTACACCAGGAAACGTTGTGGCACTTCGCCCGATGAAAGACGGTGTAATTGCTGATTACGAAACGACAGCAACAATGATGAAATACTACATTCAACAAGCTCAAAAATCAAATGGATTCTTCTCACGTAAACCATACGTAATGGTTTGTGTACCGTCTGGTATTACAGCTGTAGAAAGACGTGCAGTAATCGATGCGACTCGTCAAGCGGGTGCTCGTGATGCTTATCCAATTGAAGAACCATTTGCAGCAGCAATTGGTGCAAACTTACCTGTTTGGGAACCAACTGGTAGCATGGTTGTTGATATCGGTGGTGGTACAACAGAAGTTGCAATCATTTCTTTAGGTGGTATTGTAACAAGTCAATCAGTTCGTGTTGCTGGTGATGATATGGACGATTCAATCATTCAGTACATTAAGAAAAGCTACAACTTAATGATTGGTGAAAGAACAGCTGAAGCATTGAAATTAGAAATCGGTTCTGCAGGCGAGCCAGAAGGTATCGAGCCTATGGAAATTCGCGGTCGTGATTTAGTAAGTGGTTTACCAAAAACAGTACTAATTCAGCCAGAAGAAATCGCAGATGCATTAAAAGATACAGTAGATGCAATTGTAGAATCTGTTAAAAATACGTTAGAGAAAACTCCACCTGAATTAGCGGCAGACATTATGGACCGTGGTATCGTATTAACAGGTGGCGGAGCATTACTACGTAACTTAGATAAAGTGATTAGTGAAGAAACAAATATGCCAGTTCTTGTTGCAGAAGACCCACTAGATTGCGTAGCAATTGGAACGGGGAAAGCATTAGACAATATCGATCTTTTCAAAACTGCTGCTCGATAATATTGCAAAATAAAAATCAATGAAATTAAGAGGGTGTGAACGTGCCACAGTTTTTCTTAAACAAAAGATTAATTGTTTTGTTAGTTAGTATTATTCTTCTCGTGGCATTGATTGGAATCTCATTGAAAGAACGGAACAGTTTAACATGGCCAGAGCAGTTTGTTAAAGACACTGTCGGTGTTGTAGAACGTGTATTCCAAAAGCCAGCGAAATACGTAGCTGGATTCTTCGAAAATGTAGAGGATGTAAAGCGCACGTATGAAGAGAATAAAGAATTAAAAGCAAAATTAGATAACTATGCAAAGTTATCAGGTGACGTAAAGCAATTAGAAGATGATAAAAAGAAGTTACAAGAGTTAACGGGTAAAAAAGAGTTGCCTAGTGATTATACTGAAATTCCAGCTACTGTCGTTTCTCGTAACCCGGATAAATGGTACGATTTAGTTGGAATTGATAAAGGTGCACAGCAAGGAATTAAAAAAGATATGGCTGTAGTAACTTCACAAGGTCTAGTTGGACGAGTGAAAAGCGTATCTCAGTTTACATCATCAGTAGAATTGCTAAGCTCTATGAGCCGAACGAATCGTGTTTCTGCTATCGTACAAGGTGATGAAAAAATCTTTGGATTGATTGAAGGTTACGACAAAGAAAAGCACTTACTTCTTTTCACAAAGATTGGCTCTGATGCAGATGTAAAAACCGACCAACTAGTAGTAACATCTGGACTCGGTGATATTTTCCCGAAAGGTCTTGTAATTGGAACAATCGTTGATGTTCAGCCAGATCCATACGGTTTAACAAAAACAGCTTATGTAAAACCTGCCGCTGATTTAAATGACGTAGAGCATATTATGGTTGCGAAACGTGCAATGCCTTCAGCGCCATTAGAATAGGAGGGAGAGAAGAGATGATGAAGATTCTAAAAAGAGCAGCTCTTCCTCTTTTGCTCCTTTTTGTTTTTCTATTTGAAAATATGTTTGCTACTATTGTTCCAACAGAGGTTTTTTGGAAAGACAGTATAGCAGCACCTCATTTCTTTATAATTGCGTTATGTTTTATTACTGTGTACTATAGTCCGGTCCAAGGGATTTATTACGGACTATTATTTGGTTTCTTATTTGATACCGTATACACAGAACTTGTCGGTATATATATTTTTGCGTATCCGATTTTAGCTTATTTAGTTTATAGTGTGATGAAGATACTACAATTGAATTTATTTATTGTTGCTTCTATCGTACTAGCTAGCATTGTAGCACTAGAGTATTATGTGTATGGATTTTTAACTTTGTTAGGACGTACTCATATGTCAGCGTATGTCTTTTTCACAGATCGTCTCCTGTCTACTTTATTGCTAAATGCAATTTTCTTATTGATAGTTTGTTTCCCACTGAGACGATATTTAGTGCGTCTTTCAAAAGCGATGGAAGAAAAAGAAAAAAGGATTTTCTAATTTTATGTCGAATTGAATCGGTGGGGTGAACTTTAGTGGAAGAAAAAAAGCAACAAAATGTAACAATAAAAGGGACAAAAGACGGAATAACGCTTCATTTAGATGATTGTTGTTCATTCTCTGAATTACTGGAGGAATTGGATGAAAAGCTTTCTACACATTACTATGATGGTGATGGGCGCTCTTTAATTGAAGTGCATGTGAAAGTGGGAAATCGTTATTTAACAGAAGTCCAACAAGAAGAGATTCGTACGTTAATTCGTAATAAAAAGAATCTTGTTGTGGATTCAATTGAAAGTGATGTTATAACTAAAGCAGAAGCAATAGCTTGGAAAGAAGAAACAGAAATTGTCCCTATTTCCAAAATTGTTCGCTCTGGACAAGTTTTACATGTAAAAGGAAATTTATTGTTAATTGGAGATGTTAATCCAGGCGGAACGGTTATCGCTGGGGGGAATATTTTTGTCGTAGGATCATTAAGAGGAATTGCGCATGCTGGGTATTATGGGGATTCGGATGCTGTAATCGCTGCATCTGATATGAACCCGATGCAACTTCGAATTAGTGATGTGGCAATGCGGGCTCCGGAAGAGAAAGAAGACGGAGCGGAGGCGGCAGAATGTGCGTATATTAATGAGAACAATCACATTGTTGTCGATCGACTGCAACTTCTCACTCATCTTAGACCTAATTTAACAAAGTTAGAAAGGGGAATTGTATAGCTGTGGGAGAGGCAATAGTAATTACATCTGGAAAAGGCGGAGTAGGTAAAACTACAACGTCTGCGAACATTGGTACAGCCCTGGCGTTATCTGGAAAGAAAGTGTGCTTAATTGACACAGATATCGGTCTTCGAAACTTAGACGTAGTAATGGGGCTGGAAAATCGTATTGTATTTGATCTTGTTGATGTCGTTGAAGGGCGTTGCCGTTTACCTCAGGCGCTTATTAAAGATAAGCGTTTTGATGATCTTTATTTATTACCTGCAGCACAAACGAGTGATAAATCAGCGGTAACACCTGAACAAATGGATGAATTAATACAAGTATTACGTCAAGATTATGATTACATATTAATTGATTGTCCTGCGGGGATTGAGCAGGGATTTAAAAACGCGGTAGCTGGTGCGGATAAAGCAATCGTTGTTACGACGCCAGAAGTATCCTCAATGCGCGATGCGGATCGTATTATCGGGCTTTTAGAAAAAGAGGATATTGAACCACCGAAACTTGTTATTAATCGTGTGCGTAGTCATATGCTTCATGAGCAGGATATGTTAGATGTTGATGAAATCGTACGTACATTGTCAATCGAGCTTCTTGGTGTTGTCGAGGATGATGATGAAGTTATTCGTGCTACAAATACAGGTGAACCTGTAGCGTTGCAACCGAGCGGAAAAGCAGCGTTAGCTTATCGTAATATTGCAAGACGCTTGTTGGGTGAGAATGTACCATTGCAAGCATTTGAACAAGAAAAGGTATCGGTATTTACAAAGATGAAAAACTTCTTTGGAATTCGTTAAAAGCACTTCGCGCATATGCGAAGTGCTTTCTTTTTTCTTCACACGAATATCTTTCTTTCTTAGCTCATACATATGTACAAACTGTATACAACTGTTTCTAATTTAATTAGCTTAACGAAAGAAAGGAGACAGTATGAAGAATAGACGTGTAGAAGAAATTAAAAAACGGATTGCGAAAAGGAAGGCAGAGCAAGAAAGGATGGAGGAAGAGCAGTATTTTGCTGGAGGGAATTTCGATAGTGAAACAGTATTTATTGAAGATGGAGAAAAGGAAATTCATCCTTTATTTCGAAAAGAAGTATTTTTCTTCAAATTTTTGTTATCAGCAATATTAGTTCTCTCTGTCGCTATTTTATATAAGAATGCACCCTCTTCTTTCGACGGTGCAAAAGCTGTTACAGAAAAAGTGATGAAAGAAGAATTTCAGTTTGCTACTGTAGCGAAATGGTACGAAAAGCAGTTTGGAAAACCGCTCGTATTTTATTCACCTACTGAGAAAAAGGAAGGAACCATTCAGCAAAAAGATTATGCAATTCCTGCTTCAGGAAAGGTAATGCAAGGGTTTCAAAAAAATGGCCAAGGTGTATTTGTTCAAACAGCTACAAATGCAACTGTTGAGTCAGTGAATGAAGGGCTAGTTGTTTTTGCAGGAAAGAAAGAGGAACTTGGTAATACAGTTCAAATTCAGCATGCAGATGGAACGGAATCGTGGTATGCGAATTTAAATGACATGTCAGTGAAATTATATGATTACGTTTCAAAGAAACAAAAAATTGGAACGGTAAATAATGATGCAAATAATAAAAATGGTAAGTTTTATTTCGCGATAAAAAAGAATGAAAAATTTATTGACCCAATTCAGGTGATTTCATTTGATTAAATATAGAGAAGTTTTAACGAAGATTTCAGTGCATCCGTTGTTTTGGGTTATTATTGTCATTGGTATTTTTACGGCACGTTTTAAAGAGTTACTACTGTTATTTTGTATCGTTCTTATCCATGAACTTGGGCATGCCTTTGCGGCGGCACACTACAATTGGCGTATTAAAAAGATTCAACTTTTACCGTTTGGTGGTGTGGCTGAGCTTGAGGAACATGGGAATAAGTCATTGAAAGAGGAACTCGTTGTCGTAATTGCAGGACCTATACAACATATTTGGATGATGGCGGTAGGTTATATAGTGTTTGAAGCTGGTTGGCTGGGGGCGGATTTATATTATTTCTTTATATGGAATAATATAATCATTTTAGCATTTAATTTACTGCCTATTTGGCCGCTTGATGGCGGGAAAGTATTGTTTAACGTATTATCATATCGTTTTCCTTATTTACAAGCACATGAAAAGATGATGAAATTATCATGTGTTTTTTTTAGTGTAATACTAGTGTGGCAGTTACTTTGGAATAGTAACAATATTATGATGTGGGTACTACTCATATTTTTAGCAGTGTCGCTATATCAAGAGTGGAAACAAAGACAGTATGCCTTTATGCGTTTTTTATTAGAACGTTATTATGGGAACAAAAGAGGAATTGAAAAGATTGCACCTATTGAAGTGCAATCAGAAGATCATTTATATAAGATATTCACAAAATTTCGTAGAGGGTATAAGCACTCTATTATCGTTCATGGAAAATATAAAGAACATTACACATTGGATGAAAATGAATTACTCTATGCGTATTTTACTGAAAAACGAACAACTTCATCGGTTGAAGAATTAATCGGTTAGTGTTGACGATAGCACTAACCTTTTATTATTGTAAAAGCAAAGAAGATTATAAAGTGAGGAAAGAATTTTGAAAACGTTATATATGAACTACGCAGGATCGGAAAAACGCGTTGCAATTGAAGAGAAGAAAAAAATTGTTGAGTTTTTATGGAAACGAAATGAAGAACAAGAGATTGTTGGGCATATTTATGTCGGACGTATCGTAAGAACAATAGCTGGAATGAACGCAGCATTTGTAAACATCGGTTTAGAAAAACATGCGTATCTTTCATATGATGATGTACCATCTTCATATCGTATACATGAAGGGCAAGCGGTGCTCGTACAAGTTGTGAAAGAGGCAATTGATACGAAAGGGCCGAAGTTGACAGCAAACATAGAATTTACCGGGAAATATGTCGTTTATATGCCATATGATAAAATGCGTGCAGTTTCTCGAAAGATAAAAAATAATAAAAGAAGGCAACAGCTACTCCAAATTGAGGTAGAAGGGACAGGAGGGTACATTTTCCGCTCTGCTTCTGAAAAAGGAGAAATTGAAGAAATACAAGCTGAAATGCAAAGGTTACAGCAGTTATATGAAGAGTTAAAAAGAAAAGAGGACCAAGGAAAGGCGCCGTTACTACTTCATCGACCGGCCACCTTTTTAGATCGTGTATTTCAAGAGAATCCAATTGAAACGATTGAAAAAGTAGTTGTAGATACAAGAAGTATAGTGAAAGAATTAGAAGAAAAAGTAGGAAAAGAAAAAGTATCTTTTTATAATGAAAAATCGTCAATGTTTAACCATTTTGGAATAGAGCGTGAGATTGAGAAAGCACTTCAAAAAATTGTGTGGCTCCCGAATGGTGCTTATTTAATTGTGGAACAAATGGAGACGATGACTGTAATTGATGTGAATACGGGCAAGTTTACTGGAAAACAGAATTTACAAGATACAGTCCTTCGTACAAATGAGGCGGCAGCGGAAGAGATTGCACGTCAATTAAGACTGCGTGATATCGGTGGTATGATATTAATTGATTTTATTAATATGAAAAGAAGAGAAGATAAAGAAAAGGTAAGAGAATGTCTCATGGCTGCTATGAAAAATGATCGCACATATACAAGAGTGCTCGGTTTTACAGAGTTAGGGATTTTGGAGATGACACGTAAACGTAAGAAACATTCTTTACGCGACGTATTACTAGAAGAGTGTGTACCGTGCAAAGCGACGGGGTATGTAATGTCATATGAAACAATTGCGTATGAGTTAGAGAGAGAGCTAATTACATATGGCGATATAGAGGATGAGGCAGTATTAATTGCTGCACCTAAAGAATTACAAAAACAATTTTTGCAAAAAGAATTACAAAAAAATATTCCATTTGAAATTTATTTCAAAGATGATATGATCGAAAAGTACGCTATTATTCGTTTTGGAAGTAAAAAAGAAATTGTAGAACGGAAAAAATAGTTAGTAGAACTTTCATTGACAATAGTCAATGAATTATGGTAACATCTTTATGTTATAGTTTATAGCACCTAAACGGCTATATGCTACAACCGCACAAAACAGGTTCCCTAAAGACATTTATGTCTACCTCGTTTTTGGCGAGTCTTAGTAATTAAGAGGAGGTGCAAGTATGTACGCAATTATCGAAACAGGTGGAAAACAAATTAAAGTTGAAGCTGGTCAAGCAATCTACATTGAAAAATTAGATGTTGAAGCTGGTGAAACTGTTACTTTTGACAAAGTTCTTTTCGTTGGTGGCGAAAACGTTAAAGTTGGTAGCCCAGTTGTAGAAGGTGCAACAGTTACTGCGAAAGTTGAAAAACAAGGTCGCGCTAAGAAAATTATCGTTTTCAAATACAAAGCGAAAAAGAACAATCGTAAGAAACAAGGTCATCGTCAACCTTACACTAAGCTAGTTGTTGAAGCTATCAACGCTTAATCCAGGTTAACATGATTAAAATTACGATAAGTCGCACGAAATTAGGAAGTATCCAATCATTTAAAATGACTGGACATGCCAATTATGCGCCACATGGACAAGACCTTGTCTGTGCTGGAACTACAGCGGTTGTGTTTGGTTCTATAAATGCAGTGGAAGAGCTTTGTAATGTGCAGGCAACTATTGAACTCGGAAGTGATGGTGGATTCTTAACGTATGAATTGCCTAATGATTTAGACGTTCATACAGCAGAAAAAGCACAGATACTTTTAGAAGGATTGGTTGTTTCGCTTAAGACGATCGAACTTGATTACGGAAAGTATATCCGTTTAATAGAAAAAGTGCAGGAGGTGTAACGTATGTTAAGATTAGATCTTCAGTTTTTCGCATCTAAGAAAGGTGTAGGTAGTACAAAGAACGGTCGTGACTCTCAGTCAAAACGTCTTGGTGCTAAACGCGCAGATGGTCAAACGGTTTCAGGTGGTTCAATTCTTTACCGTCAACGCGGTACAAAAATTTATCCAGGTGTTAACGTTGGTCGTGGTGGCGATGACACTTTATACGCGAAAGTTGACGGCGTAGTACGCTTTGAGCGTCTTGGCCGTGACCGCAAACAAGTGAGCGTATATCCTGTTGCTCAAGAAGCATAAGAACTCACGGAAAACTCTAACCTGAGTGCAGGTTAGAGTTTTTCTATATTAAGGGGTATCTAAATGAATGAAAAATGGACAATTATAGATGCATTGCGCCATTCAAGACATGATTGGCTCAATCGTATGCAGATGGTGAAAGGAAACCTTTCCCTTGGAAAAGTGGAAGAAATTCATAGTCTCATCGATCGTTTTGTCCAAGAAGCGAGACAAGAATCCAATCTGATAGGGCTATCAATGCCTTTATTTTCAGAGTGGATTTTAACATATAATTGGAAACAGCAGCCGTGCTTATTGGAGTACGAAGTATTAGGGAATTTACATAACTTATCTCACTTAGATGAGACTGTATGTACATGGACGAATCAATTTTTCTCAATGCTTCAGCATAGTTTAGACGTATATGTTGAAAATTATGTTTGTATCACAATTGAATGTGACGCGGAGAATGCTCGTTTCTTTTTTGATTTTCGTGGTAAGCTAACGAGTGTAGAAGAACTACAGAATTGGCTTGCGACCCAAAACAATAAATGGTATTCCATTTCTTATACAGTACGAGACGAAGAAGTCTCAGTTATATTACAACCAATTGAAAAAAGTGTGGTGAAATAATGTTTGTAGATCAGGTCAAGATATATGTAAAAGGTGGCGACGGTGGTAACGGAATGGTTGCGTATCGTCGTGAGAAGTATGTACCTAAAGGTGGCCCAGCAGGTGGCGACGGTGGTAAAGGTGCAGATGTTGTTTTCGTTGTTGAGGAAGGCTTACGTACATTAATGGACTTCCGCTACCAACGTCATTTCAAAGCTGATCGTGGTCAGCACGGAATGAGTAAAGGTCAGCACGGTCGTAAATCTGAAGATTTAATCGTAAAGGTTCCACCAGGAACAATAGTAAAAGATGAAAAAACAGGACAAATTCTTGCCGATTTAGTAACGCATGAGCAAACAGCTGTAATCGCAAGAGGTGGTCGTGGTGGCCGTGGTAACTCACGTTTCGCAACAGCAACGAATCCAGCGCCAGAAATCGCTGAGAACGGGGAACCAGGTCAAGAACGTGATGTCATTCTAGAACTTAAAGTGCTAGCAGATGTTGGACTTGTTGGATTCCCAAGTGTAGGTAAATCTACATTATTATCTGTTGTATCATCAGCGCGTCCGAAAATTGCAGAGTATCACTTTACAACAATCGTTCCAAATCTTGGTGTTGTTGAAACGGGTGATAACCGCAGCTTCGTTATGGCTGACCTTCCAGGACTAATCGAAGGCGCACATGCCGGCGTTGGACTTGGACACCAATTCTTACGTCATATTGAGCGTACACGTGTAATCGTACACGTTATTGATATGTCTGGTTTAGAAGGCCGTGAGCCATATGAAGATTACGTAACAATCAATAATGAATTAAAAGAATACAATATGCGTTTAACAGAGCGTCCACAAGTTGTTGTTGCAAACAAAATGGATATGCCAGATGCAGAAGAAAACTTACAAGCATTTAAAGAGAAAGTGGGAGACGAAGTAAAAATCTTCCCAATCTCAGCTGTAACAAAACAAGGTGTTCGTGACTTACTATTTGAAGTAGCGAACTTATTAGAAACAACACCAGAATTCCCAATGTACGATGTTGTCGAAGAGTCTGAAGCAAGTGTAATGTACAAATTTGATGCTGAAAGTCTTAAATTTGAAATTACACGTGAAAGTGACGGCACATTTGTTATTTCTGGTTACGATATTGAGAAGACATTTAAAATGACAGACTTCTCACGTGATGAATCTATACGTCGTTTCGCTCGCCAAATGCGTGGAATGGGTATTGATGAAGCGCTTCGTGCACGTGGTGCAAAAGATGGAGATATTGTAAAAATTCTTGAATATGAATTTGAATTTATCGACTAAGACTGCCGAAATATGGCAGTCTTTTTTATGTAAATGTCTGATTCGTATAGGAAAAAATACCCACTAATTAAATTTTCAATTTATAATAGAACAAGGAGTGGTGTTGGAAGAATTTTTTATGGGGAGAAAACGAATATGTATAAAATATTAATTGTAGAAGACGATGAAAAAATAGCGGGAATATTAGAGGAGCATTTAGAAAGGTATGGCTATCAATCATTTAGAGCAAGTGATTTACGTCATATAAAAGATGAGTTCGTGAAAATAAATCCTCATCTCGTACTACTGGATATTAATTTACCATATTTTGATGGGTTTTATTGGTGTCGTCAAATACGTACTGTATCGAATGCACCAATTATTTTTGTTTCTGCAAGAACAGGGGAAATGGATCAAGTAATGGCAATTGAAAATGGCGGAGATGATTACATTACGAAGCCGTTCCATTTAGATATCGTAATGGCAAAGGTGAAAAGTGCACTCCGCCGTGGCTATGGTGAGTATGCCTCTGTTGCTGAGAGTGATTGTTTAGGTGTAAATGGATTGTTGTTATTCCCGTCACAACACATTGTTGAGTGGCAGGGGCAACAAACGGAGCTGACAAAAAATGAATTTTACTTATTAGAGTGTTTAATGAAACAAGCAAATCAATATGTAACGCGCGAAGAACTGTTAGAAGCTCTGTGGGATGAGGTAGCTTTTGTTGATGATAATACATTAACCGTTAATGTAAAACGCGTAAGGAAGAAACTAGAGGAGCTAGGCATTCAAAATGCAATTGTAACGAAACGTGGATATGGTTATGCGCTTCTTACAGAGTGGGGCGAAGGGCATGAAGGTTAAAAATTACCTCATGGACCGCTTTTCTTTACTTCTTTCTTATATTGTTAGCCTCTGTTTATTTGGGCTTGTAATGCAGTTGCAAAGTCTTTTAGAAAAACGATCCATTGATTGGAGTACGTGGTTATATGGGCTTTTATTAGGGACAGTTGTATTTACTGTATACCTCATTTACGATTATCGAAAACGAAGTGTGTTTTTAAAAAGAATTGAAAAATATGTTGCCAGCGGAAATACATTACACGATTCTTTACTTATTGATACTTCTTATACGTCAGAGCAAGAGATGGTCGTTGAATCGTTTACGCTATTAAGGCAGCAATATATGAATGAAATTCATAAACAACATGCGAAAGAACAACAGCAAATGATATTTATGAACCAGTGGATTCATCAAATGAAAACACCAGTATCGGTTATAGAATTGCTATTACAGAAGTTTGGTAAAGATCATCGTGAAGCAAGAGCAACAGTTGAAAGTATTCGTGAAGAAAATAACCGTATACTAAATGGTTTAGATTTAGCGTTACATATGGCAAGGTTAGAACAGTTTGCAAAAGATTATAAAGTAGAAGTAGTAAATGTAGTAGATATTATTCGAGGCATTATTAATGAAAATAGAAAGTTGTTCATTCAATCGTCTGTATTTCCGAAAGTAATGTTTGATGAAGATACTTGTATGGTTGCATCTGATAGAAAATGGCTCAGTATTGCTATAGGGCAAATTGTTGTAAATGCAATTAAGTATACGAAAATTTCAGAAGTAGAGAAAAAGGAAATTCAATTTCAAATTGAAGAGAAAGATCAAAAGGTGTTATTACATATTAAGGACAATGGAATTGGTATTCCAGAGCAAGATATAAAGCGAGTATTTGATCCGTTCTTTACAGGAATAAATGGCCGTAAAACGAGAGAAGCGACTGGAATGGGTTTATATATTACGAAGGAAATTTGCGATAATTTACATCACGGTATTTATGTGCAATCGGCTGAAGGAGAAGGGACAACATTCACCTTCCAATTTGCAAAAGATGAAGAATATCATACATTAATGAGAAAAATGACAAAACTGTAAGATAACAAAACGTTTTGTAAGGGAAATCACTCGTTTCTATTTCTTATTTTTCTTATAGTAAATGTAAGAAGAAAACACATAGGGGGATTAGAAATGAGTGTTCTTGAAGTAAAAGGATTAACGAAGGTGTACCAATCAAAAGGTTCAGTAGCGACGACTGCTTTAAATGATATAAATTTTAAAATAGAAGAAGGCGAATTTGTAGGGATTATGGGTCCTTCAGGAAGCGGGAAAACAACGCTTTTAAACTTATTAGCAACAATAGATAAGCAAACTTCAGGTCATGTGCTTGTAAATGGCGAAGCAATTAATCAAATGCGTGCTGCAAAATTAGCGGAGTTTCGCCGTACACATTTAGGATTCATCTTCCAAGATTTTAACTTGCTTGACACGTTATCGATTAAAGAAAATATTATTTTACCACTTGTCATGGCGAAGAAATCTGTAAATGAAATCGATGCGAAAGTGCTTGAGATTGCAAAGTTTTTAAATATCGAAGAAATTTTAAATAAAAAAGTATATGAAGTATCAGGCGGACAACAACAACGTGCAGCAGCAGCGAGAGCAATTATTCATGAGCCTACGTTGATTTTAGCGGATGAACCAACTGGAAACTTAGATTCGAAGTCAGCAAAATCATTAATGAGCGCGTTGCAAGACTTACATGAACAAAAGAAAGTGACAATTGCAATGGTAACGCATGATCCGGTAGCTGCGAGTTATTGCGAACGTATTCTATTCATTCGGGACGGAGAAATTTTCTCAGAAATACATAAAGGAAGAACGAAACAAGCCTTTTTCCAAGAAATTTTGGACGTACTTGCGATGCTAGGAGGAGAGTATCATGAACTTTCGCCAGCTCGCGCTTAATAACGTAAAAGGAAATTGGCGTAATTATAAAGCGTTTCTTATAAGCAGTTGCTTATCGATAGTCGTATTTTTCATGTATGCTTCCTTTATTTATCATCCAGATGTCGTAAGCGGTAATATTAGTATGAAGACGATGATTACAAAAGGATTAGAATCGATGAATTATATTGTAGTCATCTTCTCAGCACTCTTTATTTTATATGCAAATTCAACATTTTTACGAGCAAGGAAAAAAGAGTTTGGTCTATTAACATTAATAGGCGGAACGAAGTCTCAACTTGGCCGAATGATTATATTAGAACAATTGATGTTAGGTAGTATTGCCATTGTAGCAGGTATTGGAATTGGAATGCTTTGTTCAAAATTGTTTTTCCAAGCACTGAGTGTATTACTAAAAATTGATAAAACACTTCCGCTTGTATGGAATAGCAAAGCAGTTCTTATTACAGCTGGTGTGTACTTTATTCTATTTTTAATCCTATCATTGTTTAGCGTTTGGACAGTAGGGCGCTTGCAAATTATTGATTTATTAAGAGAAGCAAGAAAGCAAAAAGTAGAGCCTTTTGCATTTACATGGTTATGTGTAGCCGGTATAGGATGTATCATTGGTGCATATGTCCTTTGCTTCCAAGTAACAATTATGAATTTTATTATGTATTTCTTACCGATTGTAGGATTGACCATTGGCGGAACGTATTTACTATTTACACAAGGTAGTACAGTCGTATTAAAGACATTACAAAAACGAAAAAAATCTTTTTATACATATCCAAATATGTTTGTACTTAGCAACCTTATTTATAAAATGAAAGATAATGCTCGTTTTCTATTTGTAATTTCTATCATTACGGCGGTTGTTTCTTCAGCGGTAGGTACGCTTTATGTATATTTTGAAAATATGAGTGCGAAAACGGTAGAGCTTACGCCGCATGCTATTTCGTATGAAGAAAAGGGAATAAATACGCATAGCCTTATTAATGAAGAAAGAGAACAAGAAATTGTAAAAAAACATGGGTTTGAAGATGCACGAAAAGTAACTTACGTAAAACTACCTGCAACAAAGAAAATAATGTTGTTTAACAGTGAACATGAAGTACCTATGGCGGTTATTTCAGAAAAAGAATATAACGCGGAAGTGCGTAAACAAAAGAAAGAGCAAATTACAGAGGTTCATAACGCACCAGGTAGTGCGACGATGGTTATGGTTGATGCAGCAAATGAACTTATGAAAATAGATCGTACGAAACCGTATGAATTTACAATTAACGGACAAAAGCAGTCTGTTCAATTAAATGAGACAACGTCATATTCTGTTTTTAACGATAGTGAATATCTTATTGTGAATGATCAAGATTTTGAGAAATACGCAAAGCTCGTACCAGATGAAGAAAAGACGAAATATTACGGTTATTATATAGAAGACTGGAAAAGTACGGAAGACCTTGTGTTAGATTTGAAAAAGGAAGTTGCGCCGGATAAGCAAGGGGAATTAAATAACTCGGTGCTCGCTTATAAAAATATAAGGGAATCAGGAGCAATTACGATGTTTATCGGTTTCTTTGTAGCTGTACTGTTCTTCTTCTTCGCTTGTAGTATGACATACTTTAAGTGGTTTAACGATAAAGAACAAGATCGTATTCAATTTAAATCGTTAAAGAGAATCGGTATGACAGATAAAGAAATTCGTAAAATTGCAATTCGACAAATGGGCGTTATCTTTTTTATCCCGATTATAATCGGTGCAATTCATAGTGGATTTGCTCTTTATACGTTAGGGAATATGCTTTATATCGATTTATGGAAATCAGGTGCGATTGTAATTGGAGCATATATTTTAGCTTCTGCCATTTACTTTATGATTGCGCAAAGAGGATATTTAAAACACGTAAAAAGCTAGGGGAATCTCTAGCTTTTTGCCTATGTAGTAAGTTACAGGAGGACGATAGATGAACATTCGGCAACTAGCGCTGCAAAATATAAAAGGGAATTGGCGTAATTATAAAGTGTTTTTCTTAAGTAGTTGTTTTGCGATATTTGCTTCTTATGCATACATGTCTGTCATTGTACATCCGTATATGCAAGAGACAATGTGGTATCAAAACGTACGCTGGGGACTTATCGTATGTAATGTTATAATCATTTCTTTTTTCGTCATATTTATTTTGTACTCTACTTCTATTTTCATAGAGGCACGTAAGAAAGAATTAGGATTATATATGTTAATGGGAGCAACGAAATCTAACGTAATAGGAGTGATTATGACCGAGCAAATGTTGATCGGGGTATTTGCTAATATTTTCGGCATTGGGCTTGGTATGATCTTTTTAAAGCTCTTCTTCATGGTGTTTAGTATGTTACTGGGGCTTCCGAAAGAACTCCCTGTCATATTTGACGTGAGAGCGATTTGGGTAACGTTCATTACATATATGGTTGTTTTTATTTTGTTATCTTTTATAAGTGCTTTACGTATATGGAATATAAAAATCATTCGGTTATTGAAAGAATTTCGAACGGATAAAAAAGAGAAGAAAACATCAATGTGGCTTTGTACATGCGGCTTTATTTGTTTAGGGACAGGATACGCGTTAGCGCTACGAGTGACGATGGAAACGATAGGATTATATTTTTTCCCTGTGTCTATACTTGTCTTTTTCGGAACGTACTTTTCTTTTACACACGGTACAATCCAATTGTTAGAAATGATTAAACGAAATAAAAAGATTATGTATACATACCCGTATTTATTTATAGTGAATCAATTGTCATATCGAATGAAAGAAAATGGTCGCTTTTTCTTTATGCTTTCTATGGCAACGACGTTTGTAGTTACGGCAACAGGTACGGTGTTCTTATATTTTTCTAGCATGCAAGATATGTGGCGGGATGGGGGCGCGCACTCATTTTCATATATAGAAAAAGGTGTTTCTACCCATGAAGTCTTTGAGGAGGATGCGGTTGAAAAGTTACTACATCAGTATGGGTATGATGATTTTCAATCTATGAGTTTTGTTGGAGTGTATGCATCCTTTCAGTCTAATAAAGGAGAAACAACAATAGCACCGCTTATAAAAGAAAGTGAATATAACCAAGAAGCGAGGAAACAAAAACAGAAAACATATCGTCCTAAAAAAGGTACAGTGACACTCGTGTATTATAATAAATACAATAATTCAAATGTATATAATCAAAAAGAGATTCAATTGCAAGTAATGAACCAACCATATCAATTCGTATTTAACGGTCAGAAAGAAGGGGTTCAATTTAACTATCACCTTTCGTACATTAATGGTCTGTTCTTCGTCATGAATGATGAAGATTTTGACAGTATAGCAAATAAGGTTCCGGATTCTGAAAAAATGATATATAGAGGATACACATTACCAAATATCGAAAATACGAAAAAATTAAATGAAGATTTACGGAAACATATGAAACAAGATGATAATAACGCATTTCGAAGTAATATGGAGTTATATGTGAATATGAAAGAGTTCGGCAATATTACTCTATTTATAGGCTCATTCATTAGTATATTATTTTTCCTTACATCATGTAGTATCGTATATTTTAAATGGTTTCATAATATTTCATCGGATAGAAAGCAGTACGGGGCACTCTCTAAACTGGGAATGACGAAGGAAGAAGTATGGAAGATTTCTCGCTGGCAATTGTGTATGCTATTTTTTGCGCCAATTATAGTGGGGAGTATGCATAGTGCGGTTGCGTTATATACGTTTCATAATACGATCTTTATGGATGGTTCATTAAGAAAAGTAGGCTTGTTTATTCTGTATTATATCGCTGCATGCATCATGTATTTCTTTTTCGCTCAAAGAGAATATAGGAAACATTTAGACTAGCGAACGCTAGTCTTTTTTTAAATATTCGAAATTTGCATAGAAGAATATAAAAAAGTATGGTATAACAGTAAGAAAACGAAAAAGAGGGGAAAAGACGATGATTCGAGTAGGATATTTAGGACCAGAAGCAACATTTACAAATATGGCGGTGAGTCGTTTTTTTCCAGAAGCAGAGCATGTACCGTATCGAACGATTCCAGATTGTATGGATGCAGCTGCAAATGGAAATGTAGATTATGCAGTGGTACCACTAGAAAACGCCATAGAAGGTTCAGTGAATATAACGGTTGATTATCTTGTACATGAGCAACCACTTTCTATTGTAGGAGAAATTACAGTACCCATTCAGCAACATTTACTTGTACATCCGCAGTATGCAGAATTGTGGGAAGAGGTATATGCAGTGCATTCTCATCCGCACGCTATTGCGCAATGTCATAAGTTTTTAAATGAAGAACTAAAAGGGGTAACTGTCCGAGATATGACATCAACAAGTGCTGCTGCACAATATGTGAAAGAACACCCTGAAGAAAAAATCGCTGCTATTGCGAATGAAGCAGCTGCAGAAAAATACGGATTAACGATCGTAAGACGTAGTATTCATACGCATAAAAATAATCATACACGCTTCCTTGTGCTTCATAAGAAAAAGAAAGCAATACTTCCAAATAACGGAGAAAACCGCGGAGAGAAAACGACGCTTATGATAACGTTACCTGCTGATTATGCAGGGGCACTATACCAAGTGTTATCAGCTTTCGCATGGAGAAAATTAAATCTATCAAAAATCGAATCTCGCCCGATGAAAACAGGTCTTGGTAATTATTTTTTCTTAATCGATGTCGATAAAGCATACGATGATGTATTATTGCCAGGCGTAACGATGGAACTTGAAGCACTCGGCTTTTCTGTTACTGTGCTGGGGAGTTATTCTTCTTATTGGTTGTAAAGGGGAGTATTTGTAGTTAAGTCGATATCATTTCAGTCGCTAGTATAATGTGCGATAGATAAATAAAATCCCACCTATAAATGGTGGGATTCTTTATTTTAATTTCGCAAGACGATCCTCTAACTGACCACGCCAAATATCGGCTAGTTCTGGAACAGCAAGAATCTTTTCAATGCCATCTTTATCTTTTCTATTATGAAAATAAATTTCGTTAGAGAACAAAACAGAAACGTTGCTCGGTTGACGTTCTAGTAATGTGATTTTTGAATCTTTACGTACAGTACCTTCTTGAAGAACACGGCATAAGTAGCCAGTAAATCCAGTTGCTACAATGCGCGGCAGTATGCCAGGGATGCCAAGACGTTTTGAAATTGTGCTACAAGGTACGCGGGCTTGCGTCACTTGAATGATTGCTTCACCTAGTTGATATGTATCTCCGATGCAAACATCACGTTCTAACATATTTGTTACGGTAATGTTTTCGCCAAATGTGGAAGCTGGAAGTGTTGTTTGAAATTCCTCTTCCCATAGTGCGTAATGCTCATGTGGGTATACACAAACAGCGCGATCAGGTCCCCCGTGATGTTTTAAATCCGCTACATCATCCCCACGAAATCCATCTTTTGAGAGGAAAGCTTCTTCTGCAAGTTCTTTACATATACCTGTTATCATTTCTTTATCTTCGCTATATTTCATTTGTTTCGGTTTGCCAATGCTAAAGTGAACGAGTTCAATTCCCATATTTGATCTCCTTTACGATTGATTACAATATTATAGCATTAAAAAAGCACAGAGAAGGATAAAAACTCTGTGCTTTACATGAATTAATAAACAAGAAATCCTGCTTTATCTAGTGCCTCACAAGCAGCGTCTAACTTTTCTTTTGAATCTGCCTCAATTGTATGTAAGTGAATACCATCTGTTAGTTGCGAAAGATAGGAAGCATTTGTGTTTTCGATTTTTTGTAAATATTGCTCTACATCAAAGCGATTACTTACCATGATGGATGCTGTTAAGTCACCGTATACAGGATGCTCAACTTTTACATCTTTAATCGTAATGCCGTGGTCAACAAGCATTGTAAGTTCCTGACGTACTTCCGCTGGTTTATGTTGGCATACGATTACGCGTTCGAAAGCTTGTTGTTTCTCTTGTGGTTTTAAATATAAATATCCTTGAGCGGTTGCAATAATCGGTTCGTTTCGTGCTTTAAGTAAGGAAATATCTTGCACGATCACTTGTCGACTTACGTTTGTCTTTTTCGATAATTCATTCCCAGATAACGGTTCATTTGCAGCAAGAAGCCACTGAAGGATAAGCTGTCGTCTTTCTTCGCCTAAAATCTTTTTTTGTTCATTTTGTTTCATTATGATTTAACACCTCTATAAAATTGATTTCCAATTGTGTGTAGTGCATGAATAGTAGTATCAATTTGATCTTTCGTTGTTTGTTGTCCGAAAGAGAAGCGGACATATTGTTTCGCCTCTTCATACGTTTTTCCAATTGTAAGCATTGTTTTCGAAGGTTCTTGTTTACCGACTTGGCAAGCACTTCCGGTGGAAATGGCAATACCATGACGATTACATTCTAGCATTGTATATTGACCTTCTATTCCTTTTATTGTAACCCCAATAATATGTGGTAAACAAGAAGTAGAATGACCTTCTACTTGAATTTCTAGAGGAAGTGTTTGTAATCGCTCTAAAAAGTAGGATCGTAACTCTTTAAAACGTAAGCTTTCTTCCTGTTGATTTTTTAATATATTCTCAGCAGCTGTTAAAAAAGATGCGATGCCAGGAACGTTTACTGTACCTGGGCGAAACCCTTTTTCGTGAGAAGTTCCCGGAAATATTTGTGCCCAGCGAACTTGTGGATTTATATAGCAAGCACCGACACCCTTTGGTCCGTATATTTTATGTGCTGAAACAGAAAGACTATCAATTCCCATCTCAAAAACATTGATAGGAAGTTTACCAAATGTTTGCACACAATCTGAATGAAATAAAACGTTATATTTCTTTAAAAGTGCCCCGATTTCTGCGATGTTTTGAACGGTTCCAATTTCAGAGTTTCCGTGCTGTATGCTTGCTAGAACGGTATTTTCTGTAATAGCTGTTTCTAAATCATCTAAATGAATGAGCCCGCCTTCATCAACAGGAATTTCAGTAATTGTATACCCTTCTGATTGTAAGGATTGAAAATAACTTCGAATGGATGCATGCTCCATAGGTGTCGTAATAATATGTTTCTCGCTTCTAGCCTTTAAAAGGGATTGAATCGCAAGGTAGTTGGATTCCGAGCCGCCGCTCGTGAAGAATACCCCTTGTTCCTTTCCACCAATCATGTCAGCAAATGTTTTTCTGCAAACTTGTAGTAAAGAAGAAGCTGTTCCTCCAATATCATGTAAACTTTGTTCATTTCCGAAGTATTGCGATGCTGCTTTCATATATGTTTGTAACGCCTCTTCACTCATAGGTGTAGTAGCTGCATAGTCAAGATATATCATCATGTAAGTTCCTCTCCCTAGTAAGAGTTACATTTCTTGTATTTTTTAAATGGTAGTGAAAATAAGAATTATAAAAAAACTCTTGTCATTATTTTAAAACTATGTAAATATAGGTGTCAAGACAGTTGAAAAGTGTAAAGTAGGAGGCAACGATTATGCCAAGTGCAGATGTCTTAATTATTGGAAGTGGCGTTGCGGCACTTCGTGTTGCGAAAGAGATTTGTCACGAAAAGAATGTGATTATTATCACAAAGGAAACGAATCGTAATAATAATACATATTTAGCGCAAGGTGGAATTGCAGCAGCATTTGCTACATATGACAATCCAAATGATCATTTTGAAGATACGTTAGTAGCAGGATGTCATTATAACAATGAAGATGTGGTCCGTTATTTAGTCGAAGAAGGGCCGAAAGAAATGAATAATCTCATTGGAAATGGAATGAAATTTGATGGAGATGAAACGGGTCCTCATCTTGGAAAAGAAGGCGCACATCGAAAGCGTCGTATTTTACATGCAGGTGGCGATGCAACAGGAAAGAATTTATTAGAGCATTTCATTCAAGAAGTATCTCCGCACGTTACGGTAGTGGAACAGGAAATGGTGCTCGATTTTATTATAGAAAATGATAAATGTGTTGGAGTTTTAACGAGAACTAGTGAAGGGAAGTTGAAGCGTTACGTTGCAGATTATACGGTGTTAGCAACAGGTGGGATTGGCGGTTTATACGCCTTTACTTCTAACGATAAGACAATTACGGGTGATGGACTTGCGATGGTATACCGCGCAGGCGGGGAGCTCGTGGATTTAGAGTTTGTACAATTTCATCCAACAATGTTATATGCAAACGGGAGATGCTGCGGCCTCGTCTCTGAAGCTGTCCGTGGTGAAGGAGCTGTCCTTATAAATGGAAAAGGGCAGCGTTTTATGATGGATATACACCCGAATCACGATCTCGCGCCACGCGATGTAGTAGCAAGAGCGATTCATGAGCAGCTTTTGGCGGGTGAAAAAGTGTATGTAAATATCGAGTCTATCCAAAATTTCGAAGAACGTTTTCCGACTGTATCATCATTGTGTAAAAAGAATGGTGTCGATATAAATGAAAAACACATTCCGGTCGTACCTGGTGCTCATTTTCATATGGGTGGCGTGAAAACGAACTGTGATGGAGAGACGTCCATTCCAAATTTATATGCGGTTGGTGAAGTAGCTTGTAATGGCGTTCACGGTGCAAATAGGTTAGCAAGTAATTCATTATTAGAAGGTCTTGTGTTTGGAAAAAGAATAGGACAACATATTTTAACGAAAGCGGCAAAAGACAGATTGAACATCCTAGCTGAGAAGGAAAAGAAGTTTATCGTTTTGAATCATTTGCCGGCGAAGGAAGAAATACAAGAATGCATGATGAAATACGTTGGGATTGTGCGAACAGAGCAAAGTTTATCTTCCGCAAAGAGATGGCTTAGTAAGTACGGTGTTCGAAATATGATCTTACAACATGATGCTCTTACAAATGAAGAGATAACGCTCATTAATATGTTAACAGTCTGTGAGCTTATAGTTGTATCAGCTTTGCAAAGAGAAGAAAGCATTGGTGGTCATTATCGAAGTGATTATCCGGATAGAAATAGAGTAAAAAAAGAGATCGTTCGAGTGAAAAGAAAACTACAACTTGTGTGATGAAGGGAAGAGGGGCTTTATGAACACGATAAAAGTGAAAGAAGCATTAAATCGATTTTTTCTAGAAGATATAGGAGAACGAGATGTAACATCTCAGCTTATTTTTCCAGACAATTTACTTTCAAAAGGAACGTTTCTTGCGAAGGATACAGGGGTCTTTGCGGGGCGTTTAGTAATTGAAGAAGGATTTAAATTAATTGATGAAAGAATTGAAGTGGAGCTTCATAAAAAAGATGGAGATCTTGTAGAAAAGGGCGAAATAATAGCAACTGCGCAAGGACCAATTGCGTCGTTATTAACGGCAGAGCGCGTTATATTAAACGTTATCCAGCGTATGAGCGGGATAGCTACGATGACACATAAAGCTGTGCTTGCGTTAGATAGCGGCCATACACGTATTTGTGATACACGAAAAACAATGCCGGGGCTACGTATGTTTGATAAGTATGCAGTCGTGTGCGGAGGCGGATTTAATCACCGTTTCGGTTTATATGACGGTGTCATGATTAAAGACAATCATATTGCTTTTGCTGGTTCTATTACGAAAGCTGTTACATCGGTGAAAGAAAAATTAGGACATATGGTGAAAGTAGAAGTGGAAACAGAAACAGAGGAACAAGTGAGAGAAGCTGTAGCTGCTGGTGCTGATATCATTATGTTTGATAATCGTACGCCAGATGAGATTCGGGAGTTTTCAAAGATTGTACCAAGTGCCATCGTTACGGAAGCATCAGGAGGCATTATAATTGAAGATTTATCGGAATATGGAAAAACAGGTGTTGATTATATTTCACTTGGAGCGTTAACACATTCAGTGAAAGCACTTGATATTAGTTTCAATATTGAGGCGTAAGGAAAGTGGCTTAGAGGGGGAGAAAGGAATATGAGTATTTTAGAAAACGTACAACCGATTGAAACGATGTTACCAGAGCGTTATTACACGATGACAACAGAAGATATGGAAAAGCGTGTTCGTGAAATTAAAGAAAAAATGGGGAAAACATTATTTATTCCAGGACATCATTACCAAAAAGATGAAGTGGTACAATTTTCTGATGCAGCAGGAGATTCACTTCAGCTTGCACAAGTTGCAGCGAGCAATAAAGAAGCAAAATATATTGTATTTTGTGGTGTGCACTTTATGGCAGAAACAGCAGATATGTTAACGACAGACGATCAAATCGTTATTTTGCCAGATATGCGTGCAGGCTGTTCGATGGCAGATATGGCAGATATCGAACAAACAGAAAGAGCGTGGAAAGAGCTCACAAAATTATTTGGAGATACGATGATTCCGTTAACTTATGTTAACTCTACAGCTGCAATTAAAGCGTTTTGTGGTCGTAATGGCGGAGCAACAGTAACTTCTTCTAATGCAAAACAAATGGTATCTTGGGCGTTTACACAAAAAGAGCGTCTTGTCTTTTTACCGGATCAACATTTAGGAAGAAATACAGCGTACGATTTAGGTATCCCGTTAGATAAAATGGCAGTATGGGACCCGCATACAGATTCATTAGAGTACGATGGAGATATAGAAGAAATTCAAGTGATTTTATGGAAAGGGCATTGTTCGGTTCATCAAAACTTTACAGTGAAAAATATTGAGAATGTACGGAAAAATCATCCGGATATGAATATTATCGTACATCCAGAATGTTGTTATGAGGTTGTTGAGGCTTCGGATTACGCAGGATCAACGAAATATATTATTGATATGATTGAAGCAGCGCCCCTTGGAAGTAAATGGGCAATTGGTACAGAGATGAATTTAGTGAACCGAATTATTCAGCAACATCCAGATAAAGAAATTGTTTCACTTAATCCATTTATGTGTCCGTGTTTAACGATGAACCGAATTGATCTGCCGCACTTATTATGGGTGCTTGAAACAGTAGAAAAAGGAGAAGAAATTAACGTTATTAGCGTAGATAAACAAGTGACCGAAGAAGCGGTTCTTGCATTAAATCGTATGTTAGAGCGTGTGTAAAGCAGCGGGATTTCCGTTGCTTTTTTTCGTACATATAATCATAACGAGAATGAAATGGGCATACATTGTTGTGAAGAAATCATTGCGATTTTTTTATACTTATTCCACTTCGAACTATATTGAAAATAGAAGAAGTGTTAAAAGTGAAAAGAAGTTAACGTTATTTAGAAGATGTTACTTCATGAGATTTGTTACTTATAGATAAGTTATACAGGAGGGGGAAAATTTGAAAATTCATATCGTGCAAAAAGGGGATACCCTTTGGAAAATTGCGAAAAAGTACGGAGTGGATTTTGATACGTTGAAAAATACAAATACACAACTTAGTAATCCAGATTTAATCATGCCAGGTATGAAAATTAAAGTACCATCAAACAGCGTTCACGTAAAACAACATGCTGGAGCAGGTTCAGCACCTCCAAAACAATACGTAAAAGAAGTGCAACAAAAAGAGTTTGCATCAACGCCAACTCCGCTTGGAATAGAAGATGAGGAAGACGTTACGTATCAATCAGCGCCAATTACACAGCAACCTGCTATGCAACAAACACAAAAAGAAGTGCAAGTAAAACCACAAAAAGAAGTACAGGTAAAACCACAGAAGGAAATGCAAGTGAAACCGCAAAAAGAGGTACAGGTAAAGCCACAAAAAGAAGTGCAAAAAGAAAAGCCAATTCAAATAGAAAAACCAGTTGAAAAACCGTCTGTTATTCAAAAACCACCGGTTATAGAAAAACAAAAACCAGCAGAAAAAGAAAACACAAAGTTCTCGGTAAATGTATTACCACAGCCACCGCAACCACCAATAAAAGCGAAAAAAGAATATAAAATTTCAGATGTAATTAAAAAAGGAAGCGAGTTAATTGCTCCTCAAATTACTAAAATGAAACCTAATAACATCATTTCTCCGCAAACAAAAAAAGATAATATCGTGTCACCGCAAGTAAAGAAAGAAAACGTAGGAAATATCGTGTCACCGCAAGTAAAGAAAGAAAATATAGGAAATATCATGTCACCGCAAGTGAAGAAAGAAAATGTAGGAAATATCGTGTCACCGCAAGTAAAGAAAGAAAACGTAGGAAATATCGTGTCACCACAAGTGAAGAAAGAAAATATAGGAAATATCGTGTCACCGCAAATAAAGAAAGAGAATGTAGGAAATATCGTGTCACCACAAGTAAATAAAGAAAATGTAGGAAATATTGTGTCACCAAATGTATCGAAAGAAAATGTAGTGATTCCACAAGTTATACCGCCAAATATTCAAATACCAAACATCATGCCAATCATGGACAATATCCAACCACCGAATATGATGCCAATCATGGATAACAATCAACCACCGAATATGATGCCAATCATGGATAACAATCAACCACCAAATATCATGCCAATTATGGATAACAATCAACCACCAAACATCATGCCAATTATGGATAATAACCCAATACCAAACATGATGCCGATAATGGATAACAACAAAATGCCAAATATGATGCCGATAATGGATAACAGCCAAATGCCAAATATGATGCCGATAATGGATAACAATCAAATGCCAAATATGATGCCGATAATGGATAACAATCAAATGCCGAACATGATGCCAATCATGGATAACAATCAAATGCCGAACATGATGCCAATCATGGATAACAATCAAATGCCGAACATGATGCCAATCATGGATAATAATCAACCACCGAATATGATGCCATATCAAATACCATACCAACAGCCTATGATGCCGCCGAATCCGTATTATCAACCACCAAATCCATATCAGATGCCGTATCAGCAAGGAGCACCGTTTGGACCGCAATATACGTCTATGCCAAATCCAAATATGATGCCAATGGATAATAATATGCCACCGCTCGTGCAAGGAGAGGAAGATTGTGGGTGCGGAGGTGAGAGTAGGCTATATAGTCCGCAACCTGGAGGACCACAATACGCGAACCCTTTATATTATCAACCAACTCAATCGGCATATGCACCACAGCCAGGAACGATGTATTATCAACCAGATCCACCAAATGTATTTGGGGAGCCAGTTTTAGAAGAAGAGGATGAAGAAGAAGTTTAAAAAAGGTGGGATTATTCCCACCTTTTTTGTATGTAGAGCCGTTCTGAAACAGGAAGATTTACACCAGATGTTAGAAAATTCCCAGTGAAATATTAACAGTGTAAAAACCTTCTCTGTTACTCATCATAAGAGGGAGCTTTTCGGAAGAGAAGCTCATTCTAACAGAGGGGGTTTTTGTATTGAATACGAAAGTAAAAGTGATTGCTGCTTCTTTGTTAGTTACCAGTGCATTAGCTGCATGTGGTACACCAAAAGATAACAATGCAATGGATGGACGTAACTACAATTACGAGCGTACATCTTATAATGATACACACCAGTATCGTGATAATGTAACGCGTAATGATCGTTATACAGATTATGTAACATATAGAAATGGTCGTAACGATACAGGATATAACAATTATTACCGCGATGTAAATTACAACGGTCAAATTGCTAATCCACATCCAACACGTAATATTACAATGAACAATTCATACATTAACAATGATGGTAAAACAGCAGAAAGAATAACAAATCGTGTGAAACGTATGAATAACGTAGACCGTGTGTCTACAGTTGTATATGGAAACGATGTAGCGATTGCAGTGAAACCACGTAATCCAGTATCGAATGAAACAGCGCTTGCAAATGAAGTTCGTCAAGCTGTTGCAAATGAAGTTGGAAACAGAAACGTATATGTTTCTGTAAGAAATGACATGTTTACTCGTGTCGATGCAATGAGTACACGACTGCGTAACGGTACAGTTACAAACGATTTCAATCGTGACATAACAAATATGTTCCGAGACATTCGTTACGGTTTAACAGGTACTATGCGATAACAAAACAAAAGAGGAAGGGCTAGCCCTTCCTCTTTATTCATCGTCGTCTTGTAAACGACGTTTTTTTATAAAATAACTAACGGAATAAGAACCTAAAAAGCATATGAAGAGAATACCACCTGTTAAAATAGCTTCAAAGAGAGGTCTTTCTGGACTGAAAATAATATAAATAATAGCCATAACGATTCCTACAATAAGAGAACGTAAAACAATTTTGTAATAAGGAGTTAATTTTATTTCCTTTTCGCTTTCTTCTACATCGATAGAAACGCTTAACTGTAAATAAGAAAGCACAATACTCGTAAGTATAAATAATAGCCATAATGGAGATTTTGTAATTTGATCCATTCCTTCAGTTAATCCGATATAGCCTAAAATGCCAATTATACCGAGTGATTGAAAAAGAAAAGCGATGCGTACGTTTTTTAATGTTTGCAGAATAAGACGTTCATCCTTAATTTTTTTCATAATATCTATCTCCTGTTTATTATAATTTCGCTGTTACATCAATTGTAACATATATATTACATTTATCAATTTATAATTTACATTTAATTCATTTGGATGAAAGAGGAAATAAAATATTTTTATAAACATGTTGCACTTATACGCTATTAATGTTATATTAGCAAAGCGATGAGCTAATTTACGTAAGACGAGAGATATGCTTAAGTGCTAAACACGCGAATGTGGTCGCCTGGTCTCTCGCCGTAAACGCATCAAGACGCCTGCTTTGCAGGCGTCTTTCATTTTATATGAATGTAATGGGAAGAATGGAGAAATCCAAGCTTCCCTTTTTTATTGGAATAAAAGTCGGAAAATAAAGTTATTTACAAGTGTATATGAAAGAGTTACTATTTAATGGTTATATATTACATGTTTTTTAGATATAAAAGGTTGGGATGAATAGGATATGGAGAACTTTGAATGTAGAAATACAGAAGTTGTATTAGAGAAATTTCAGGTCGTAACCCCTATATTTCAGGCGTTGGGAGATGAGAATCGTCAGCAAATTATTATGCTGTTATTAGAAAATAAACAGATGAATGTAACGCAAATAACAGATAAAATGGGGATTTCTAGACCGGCTGTTTCGCATCATTTGAAAATTTTAAGACAGGCAGAACTAATTGTAGCGGATCGAAATGGAAAAGAAATTTTTTATTCTATAATAGCCGGGGAATTTTTAAAACAGGTGAAGGATTTACTTCAAGCAATAGAATCAAATTATTAATTTTTTTTAACTAACACGTAAACAAGTTTAAACTTTTAAACCTGTTTACGTGAAAGGGGGAATAAAAATGAACAGAATAAATCGTATGTATATCATTATGTTGCTTGTTCCGTTATTTTGGGGTGGATCTTTTGCAACAGCAGAGCATGTTATTACTGAAATTCCACCGATTACTGCGGCAACAATTCGTTTTGGTTTAGCAGGTTGTATTTTAATAGGCATCGTGTTTATGAAGTCTGAGTGGAATACGAGTTTGTTATTAAAGAATTGGAAAGGGCTGTTATTTGTATCGTTAACAGGTATTTTTGGCTACAATGTTTTTTTCTTCATGGGACTTAACTATACTTCCACTCTGAATGGATCGCTTATTATTGCTACAATGCCCGTTTTTGTAACATTGGGAGCAATATTGTTTTTTAAAGAGTCTTGGAGTATAAAAGTCGGAATAAGTTTAATTTTTTCCCTTGTCGGTGTAATAGTGGTTATTACGGGTGGTTCAATGCGTATACTTATGTCTTTGTCATTTAATAAGGGAGATCTTTTATTTATAGCTGCTTTAACCTGTGGGGTTTTATATAGCTTAACAGGAAAAAAAGTTATGAGTGGTGTCTCCCCTTTGTTAACAACAATGAGTATGACGGTATTGGGTACTGTGTTTTTAGCAGGCCTTTCTCTATATGAAGATGGGTGGGGAAAGGTTGCAACGTTTTCTTTACAGGGATGGATAGAAATGTTGTATATGGTCGTATGCGGGACGTTAGTTGGATATATCGTGTTTAATAAAGGGGTAGAAGAACTAGGTGCAAGCAAAGCTAGTATGTATTTAAATCTAACTCCTATTGTGGCTACTGGTATATCAGTTATATTGTATGGAGCAGCTGTTACGTGGCAACAAATAGTTGGGATGATAATCGTATTAATTGGGGTTTATATAGCAACGGTACAATCAAATAAAGGTATAAAAAGTTTTCACGTAATCAATACGTTTCGAAATAGGTAGAAATCATTGCACTCTATAAGTCTTAATGAGAGTAATCTATGAATTAGGGATAAAACCTCCATTTCCGGAAAAACTACTAATGAAAGTTTGATCTTGCCTAAAAGAGGTGAACGGAAATGAGATGGATACTGATTGCGATGCAAGCTTTCGTTATGATGTTTTGCTTAGCTTATGAAACGAGTGCGAGGGCGGAAGGGCCAGTACCAGAAGTAACAGAAAAAGAGCCTGAAGTTACAATTTTATTAGAGCGAATGTATGTTGATGGAGAAGTAAGTGAGGAAATCTTTACAGAAAAAGTGGCGGATTTAGAAAAGTTTTTACAGCAGTATAAAGAATGGCAGCTCGTTGATCGTGATGATGTACAGATCGTATTACAAAAGAAAGTTGATGATATTTCTCCGTTATTAAAGACGAGCGGTTATTTTGGTGTGTCAGAGGAAGGGATATTACAAATTTTCAAAGGTGTACCGAAAAGTGATAATGCGATTCATTCCTTCTTTCAAATTGATATGAAAAAGCTGGAGAGTTATGAGCGTGCGAAATTGAAGCGTGGTATTCGGATTAAATCAAAAGAAGGTTTTGTGAAGACGATTGAAAAAATGAAGCAATACGCAGTGCAAAACAAGAAAAAAAGCAGCTCATGGTGAGCTGCTTTTTTTCTTATTTATTTTTCGCCAAAATTTGTTTTGCGATTTCATCAATTAGCATGTCTTTTCCGATTGGATTGAATGCTTTCGTATTGAAGACTTCATTCGATACTTCGTATACGTGATTATTTTTAACTGCTTTGTTGTCTTTCCAAACGGCACTGTTTTTGTAGTCTTCGTAAACTTTATCAGCTTCGCCGCCAAAGTTTACAATGAACATTTGATCAGGTTGGAATGCAACAAGACCTTCTAGCGATACTTGTGCCATCGTTTGTTTTAAATCTGTACCTTTTGTTGCTGGAAGTTTTAAGTCGTTAAAGATGATGTCACCGTATCCGAAGCTACCGTATACACGGAAGTTTTGTGGTGTAACTGCGACGAACATAAAGTTCTCATCTTTTGTTTTTTCTTTAATTTTTTTAGATAAAGAGTCTGCTTTTTTATCGTAGTCTGCAATCCATTTGTCTGCTTTCTTTTCTTCGTCAAATAGTTTACCTACTTCTTTAAACTTACCGCGCCAGTCTTCTAAGTTTGTTTCTAAAACAACTGTCGGTGCAACCTTTTCTAATTGGTCATAAATCTTCAATTGACGATTATTTAAAATAATTAAATCTGGTTTTAAAGCAGTAACAGCTTCTAAATCAACTTTAGGTGCCCAGTACCAACCTACTGCTTTTACGCCATCTAATTTCTCTGTTAAATGATTTTGTATTTTATCTTTATATGTATTTGCTGTACCAACAGGTTTGTGTCCAAGAAGTAATAATTCTTCTGTTGATCCAGATAAATCAACAATTCTCTTTGGATTTACTGGAATTGTAGCTTCCCCTTTAGCATGTTTTACAACTTTTGTTTTCGGTTGTTCTTTCGCTTTTGCTTCTTCTTTTTGAGAAGAGCAGCCAACGATAGAAAGAACCACTAGCATAATAGTAAATAAAATAAATAACTTCTGTTTCATCCTGATGTAACCCCTTTAATTAATATTGATAATCATTATCGACCTCTGTATATTAAGGTGCTTCGCGCTTTCTGTCAATGGAAAATAACAGAAGTTTCTAATAGAGAACATTTGTTGGGGTAGTCTCGCTTTTCTATCATTAAATATGTTAAAATGGAATACATGATTTAAGAGGGAGAGATCGTATTTTGTTTGAATATGTTACAGGTTACGTGGACTATGTAGGACCGGAATATGTCGTAATTGACCATAATGGAATTGGGTATCAAATTTTTACACCGAATCCGTATGTATTTCAAAGAAGTAAGCAAGAAATCCGTGTCTTTACATATCATTATGTGAGAGAAGATATTATGGCACTTTACGGGTTTAAAACACGTGAAGAGCGTTTATTATTTACAAAGTTGTTAGGTGTATCTGGCATTGGACCAAAAGGCGCTCTTGCAATTTTAGCTTCTGGTCAAACAGGACAGGTCGTTCAAGCAATTGAACATGAAGACGAGAAGTTTTTAGTGAAATTCCCGGGCGTCGGAAAGAAAACAGCGCGCCAAATGATTTTAGATTTAAAAGGAAAACTAGCTGATGTCGTGCCAGATGCATTTGTTGATTTATTCTCAGATACAGAACGTTTTGATGAGAAGAAAGGTTCATCAGTTGAGCTTGATGAGGCGCTGGAAGCCCTGCGCGCACTTGGATACGCAGAACGAGAAGTTTCTCGCGTTGTACCAGAGTTATTAAAAGAATCATTAACGACGGATCAGTATATTAAAAAGGCACTTAGTCTTTTACTAAATGGTAAGAGGTGAGTATAATGGACGAACGTCTCCTTTCAGGGGAATCTGCATATGAAGATTCGGATTTAGAATATTCATTACGGCCACAGACGCTCCGTCAGTATATTGGCCAAGATAAAGCGAAACATAATTTAGAGGTGTTTATTGAAGCAGCGAAAATGCGTGAAGAAACGTTAGATCATGTGCTTCTATATGGACCACCAGGACTTGGTAAAACGACGCTTGCAAATATTATAGCAAATGAAATGGGCGTTAATGTTAGAACAACTTCAGGCCCAGCAATTGAAAGACCAGGAGATTTAGCAGCTGTATTAACAGCGCTTCAGCCAGGGGATGTATTATTTATTGATGAAATTCATCGCTTGCATAGATCGATTGAAGAAGTGCTATATCCTGCGATGGAAGATTTTTGCCTTGATATTGTAATTGGGAAAGGGCCGTCAGCTCGGTCTGTACGTTTAGATTTACCGCCATTTACATTAGTTGGAGCGACGACGCGTGCGGGGGCATTATCAGCGCCTCTTCGTGACCGTTTCGGTGTACTTTCAAGATTAGAGTACTATACAGTAGATCAGTTGTCTGAGATTGTAGAACGTACAGCAGAAGTGTTTGAAGTTGAAATTGATTCGTTAGCTGCACTAGAAATTGCAAGACGTGCTCGTGGTACACCTCGTATTGCGAATCGTTTATTACGACGTGTACGAGATTTTGCACAAGTTCGTGGTAACGGAACAGTTACAATGGAAATTACACAAATGGCGTTAGAACTACTGCAAGTAGATAAATTAGGTCTAGATCATATCGATCATAAATTATTGCTTGGTATTATTGAGAAATTCCGCGGTGGCCCAGTCGGGTTAGAAACGGTTTCGGCAACGATCGGAGAAGAATCTCATACGATTGAAGATGTATATGAGCCATATTTATTACAAATTGGCTTTTTACAACGAACACCAAGGGGCCGAATTGTAACGCCGCTTGCATATGAGCATTTCGGAATGGAGATGCCAAAAGTATGACGGAGATGCCAAAATTGCTTATTACAGCAGGTATCTTACTCATTGTTGTCGGATTAGCTTGGAAGTTCATTGGAAGACTTCCAGGCGATATTTTTGTGAAAAAAGGAAACGTTACCTTTTATTTTCCTATCATTACATGTATTGTGTTAAGTATTGTATTATCTTTTATTATGTATATAATAAATCGATTCAAATAAGAAATAGGTGGATATAGTTATGGATATAAATCTGTTTGATTTTCATTTACCAGAAGAACTTATTGCACAAGTCCCGTTAGAAGATCGTGAAACATCAAGATTAATGGTGTTAGACCGTGAAACAGGCGATATTGAGCATAAACATTTTACGGACATTCTTTCTTACTTACATGAGGGGGATTGCTTAGTTTTAAATGAAACGAAAGTTATGCCTGCTCGTTTGCACGGTGTGAAAGAAGATACAGGCGCACACATTGAAGTACTTCTTTTAAAACAAGAAGAAGGCGATACGTGGGAAACGCTTGTTAAGCCAGCGAAACGTGTAAAAGAAGGAACTATTATTTCTTTTGGCGAAGGGAAATTAAAAGCAACTTGTACAGGAACTGCAGATCAAGGTGGACGTCAGCTTGAATTTTCATATGACGGCATCTTCTATGAAATTTTAGATGAACTTGGGGAAATGCCACTTCCTCCATATATTAAAGAGACGCTAGAAGATCGCGATCGCTACCAAACGGTATATGCGAAAGAGATCGGCTCAGCAGCAGCGCCAACTGCAGGACTTCATTTTACAGAAGAGTTACTGGAGAAGTTAAAACAAAAAGGCGTCGGGTTAGCTTTCATTACACTTCACGTAGGGCTTGGAACATTTAGACCAGTTTCTGCCGATACGATTGAAGAACACCATATGCACGCAGAATATTACCATATGTCTGAAGAGACAGCGGCATTATTAAATCGTGTGAAAGAGAGTGGTGGACGTATTATTACGGTAGGTACGACTTCAACTCGTACGTTAGAAACAATTGCGACAGATCATGATGGCAAGCTTTGTGCTGCTTCGGGCTGGACAGACATTTTTATGTATCCAGGTTATGAATTTAAAGCAATTGATGGTTTAATTACAAACTTCCATTTACCGAAATCAACATTAATTATGCTTGTAAGTGCATTTGCGAACAGAGATAATGTACTTCATGCTTATAATGAAGCAGTAAAAGAAAAATATCGTTTCTTTAGTTTTGGTGATGCAATGTTCGTTGCATCTCACGCTAAAATGGGAAACAAATAAAAGGAGTAAATTATGACAGCAATTCGTTATGAATTTATTAAAACTTGTAAACAAACAGGTGCCCGTTTAGGACGCGTACATACGCCGCACGGTTCATTTGATACACCAACATTCATGCCAGTTGGTACACTTGCAACAGTTAAGACAATGTCACCAGAAGAATTAAAAGCAATGGATTCTGGCATTATTTTAAGTAATACGTATCACTTATGGCTACGCCCAGGTCACGAAATTATTCGTGAAGCAGGTGGTTTGCATAAATTTATGAACTGGGATCGTGCAATCTTAACGGATTCTGGTGGTTTCCAAGTATTCAGTTTAAGTGACTTCCGTCGTATTGAAGAGGAAGGCGTTCACTTCCGTAATCACTTAAATGGAGATAAATTATTCTTATCACCAGAAAAAGCGATGGAAATTCAAAATGCATTAGGATCAGATATTATGATGGCATTTGATGAGTGTCCACCATTCCCAGCTACTTTTGAATATATGAAGAAGTCTGTAGAGCGTACAAGCCGCTGGGCAGAACGTTGTTTAAAAGCGCATGAACGTCCACAAGATCAAGGCTTATTCGGTATCGTACAAGGCGGAGAGTTCGAAGAGCTTCGTCGTCAAAGTGCAAAAGACCTTGTTTCAATGGACTTCCCTGGTTACGCTGTAGGTGGTTTATCTGTTGGAGAACCAAAAGATATTATGAACCGTGTACTTGAGTTTACAACACCACTTCTTCCAGATAATAAGCCACGTTACTTAATGGGAGTAGGTTCTCCTGACTCATTAATCGACGGTGCAATTCGTGGTATTGATATGTTTGATTGTGTACTTCCAACTCGTATCGCTCGAAATGGTACATGTATGACAAGTGAAGGCCGTCTAGTTGTAAAAAATGCGAAATTCGCAAGAGACTTTGGTCCGCTTGATCCGAATTGCGATTGCTATACATGTAAAAATTACTCTCGTGCGTACATTCGTCACTTAATGAAATGTGATGAAACGTTCGGAATTCGTTTAACGTCTTATCACAACCTTCATTTTCTGTTAAACTTAATGGAGCAGGTGAGACAAGCTATTCGTGAAGACCGTCTTGGCGATTTCCGCGAAGAATTCTTTGAACAGTATGGCTTTAATAAACCGAATGCTAAAAACTTCTAATACATAATTTAAAAGGAGGAAAAAAAGATGAATCCAGGTATGATGAATATCGTTATGATCGTTGCGATGTTTGCGATTTTCTATTTCTTATTAATTCGCCCGCAACAAAAGCGTCAAAAAGCAGTTGCTCAAATGCAAAGTGAGTTATCAAAAGGTGATGCTATCGTAACAATCGGTGGTTTACACGGTACAATCGAATCAGTAGATGATACGAAAATCGTTATTAAATCTGGTGGTTCACACTTAACTTTCGATCGCAATGCGATTCGTGAAGTTGTGAAAAACTAATGAGGAAGGCCCTGCATGAAATGTGCAGGGCTTTTTTTAGTTATTTTGTTTTGACATATTTACCCCAAAAATACCACCGAGTGTACTCGCCCCCATTAATGCTAATTGATAAAGTAACTGTGAGTTCGATAAAGTTTGAGAGAAGCCTAAATAGTTAACTAGAAAAACAAGTATAGCGAATGTAAGACCTGTTGTGAAACCTACTAGCCAACCTTTCCCTTGTGCCTTTTTGCCGGCAGTAAATCCGGATATAAGCATAGATAAAAGAGCAAGTATGAAAATAGTAACGGCTAATGTGCCTTCATTCATATCTGTAAACTTTAATAAAAGAGCCATAACCATGCTAATAATTGTTGCCAGAATTAATAAGGTAATGATACCAAAGCCGATTGCAGTTGATAATTTTTTCGTTCCATCCATTTATACATTCCCCCTTTTTAATACAAGCATATTTTCTTTTTGCTGAAGTTAGACTAGTTTATTTTTTATAGGGGAGTCTATATGTAAAAAAGGAGATGTAGAAATGGAATGGGTATCAATCATTGGCCGGACGATGCTTTTGTATATCATCATATTAATTATTTTTCGTCTTATGGGTAAACGTGAAATTGGAGAGCTAAGTGTATTAGATTTAGTCGTATTCATTATGCTTGGTGAAATGGCTGTAGTCGCAATTGAAAATACCGATAAATCACTTTGGCACCAATTAGTTCCGATGACTTTTCTTATGTGTATACAGATCATTTTGTCAGTCATTTCATTAAAGTTTCAACGATTTCGGCATTTAATAGAAGGTGAGCCGGCTATTCTTGTAAATGCGGGAAAGATTGATGAAAAGAAGATGAGAAAGCAACGTTATAATATAGATGATTTAATGATGCAGTTAAGGGAGCAGGGAGTCGGAGATGTACGGGATGTAGAATACGCTATTTTAGAACCATCTGGGAAGTTATCTGTCTTTCAAAAACAAAAAGGTAAACAGGATGCATTGCAGTTTACTCTTCCTCTTATTATTGATGGAGAAATTCAATCGAATCATTTACAAATGATTGAACATACAGACGAATGGCTCATTGGCAAATTAAAAAACTTAGGTTATAACGATATCAAACAAATTTTATACTGCAGCTTTCAAAATGGACAATTTTTTGTTGATTTGAAAGAAAACTAGAGGCTTACTATATGAAATAGTAAGCCCGTTTACTTCAAAAATGAAAGTTTTCGAATGATTGGAAGTCGACTTAACTCTTCTTTTCGAATGAGTTTGAAAGTGAAGAGGAGGATAATATAAACGATTGTTGTTAAAGTGATTTCCCATAATGTTTGTACGCCGAGTGAATGAGAGAAAATCATATATTTATGAAGGTAAAAACCGAAAGCGCCTGCGATGCCGATAGCAAGTCCACCGAAAATATAGTCCTTTGCATAAATGGTAAATGTAATTTTCTTTAAAACAGTAGCGTAATGAAGGAATGTTACCGTTACTATATTTGCAGCGATAGCGAGTGCAACCCCCATCATTTGAAAATCTGGCCTTGAAGCTAGTACAAAAATAACGATTAATTTCACGATTGCGCCAATAAATGTATTCATCATCGCAGCCCGTGCTAAGTTTAAAGCTTGTAAAACAGAGGTAAGTGGACTTTGAAAGTAATGAAATAAAAAGCAAGGTGCAAGAAGCTGGATGAATGCTGTTGCACTATCCGATCCATACATAAGAGTTAAAACAGGAGAAGCGAATACGTACAATATAACGACTGACCACCCACCGGTAATTAATGAAATGCGAAGAGCTTGTTGTAAGCGGTGCTCCACTAATTTATGCTGTCTTTTAGCCATCGCTTCACTAATAGATGGAACGAGTGCTGTAGAAAGGGCGTATGTAATAAAGGCTGGCAGTGAAAGAAGTGGGAAGGCATAACCGTTTAATATACCGTATTGCTGGGTTGCGACAGAGGCAGCAACGCCGGCAATCGCTAAGCTTTGCATAACGACGATAGGCTCAAAGAAATATGAAACGGAACCGATTAAACGACTTCCTGTAGTTGGAAGAGCGATATCCATAAGCGAATAAAATGTCCCTTTGCTTTCTTTTACAGTAGTGAAAAATCCAGAGCGTATAGATAAATGTTTTTCGCGCTGAAATAAAGTGAGTAAAAATAATAACGATGCAACTTCACCGAGAACGGCTGATAACATAGCACCAGCTGCAGCGTATTCTACACCGTAAGGTAAAAATAACTGAATGCATATAGCGATAATTGTAATGCGGACAACTTGTTCTATAACTTGGGCGTAAGCACTAGGTTTCATGTTTTGTTTCCCTTGGAAATAGCCGCGTAAAACAGAAGAAACGGCAATAACAGGAACGACAGGTAAAATGGCCATTAATGGATAGTACGTTCTTTCATCAGTTAATAATGTTTTTGCTAAAATAGGTGTGAGGAGCATAATTCCAATTGTTAAAATGATACTAATAACGGATGTAACTGCTAATGATACTGTTAATATTTTTTTAACTCTTTGTTTATCATTCACAGCTTCTGCTTCTGCTACAAATTTTGCGATTGCGACAGGAAGGCCGACTTGTGTTAATGTAATTGCTAGAATGAATGTAGGAACGGCCATCATATAAAGGCCAACGCCTTCTTCTCCTAAAATACGTGCCATTACAATCCGGTTAATAAATCCAAGGATTTTGGTAATAAAGCCGGCAATCATTAAAATAAATGCGCCTTTTAAAAAGCTTTGTCTCGTCATGGTCTTCTCCTACCTTCTCAAAATCAGTGGAATGATTTACAATAATTTATATGCACGTACGAGACAAGAATGACAAGCATTTGAGAGAGTGAAGTATGATTGTGCTCTTGAAAGTAGTTATTGCTGTCCATTAGAGCGGGATTAAAAGCGACTTTTCGTGCTGAAATAAGAAGGAGATGTTATGTATGTTAGAAAAAGAGGCTTTGGTAGAATCATACCGCGGACAGTTACAAGTCGTTTTAGAAAGCAAAGTAGAAGAGTTCCACATGTTCGGTTATGACCGAGTAACAGATGATGACATTTGGAAGTTTCTTAAAGTGAAAAAGTGGAAGAAGATAGACAGCGATGTGAGGTTATATGAATTAGTAAATGATGTATTAAGAGTAAGTGCTAATGAATATATGACTTATTTAACTGTTGAAGCATATCAAGCGCCACTTTGGTCATTTGATGAATATGAAAATAAATAACCGACTGCAATTGGTTTGTTCTTCCTTTTGCAGTATAATGATAGGTATTGATAATGAGGAAATGATTATGTCTAAGATTATATATAAAGGGGGTAGTGAAGAGAAAAAATAAATAATGAAAGTGTAGGTATTATGAAAAACTTACCGACACAGCTAGTGATGAACTAGCAAAATTATAGAAAGGAAGTCTACTAACTAGGCGTATGCACACGTGTAAAAGTGAATCGTAAGAGATTTATTTAAAGTGTTAGTAGCAGAAAGAGGGTACATATGGCAAAGCGTGGTACGAGAATTGCCGCCTTTTTCCTCATCGTTTTATTAATCGGTGGAGTAATTGGTGCGGCAGGAAAAGACATAGCAAAAGGAATTAGTCTAGGACTAGACCTTCGCGGTGGTTTTGAAATTCTGTATGAAGTAAAACCAGCCAAAAAAGGTGATAAAATCGATCGAGACGTACTTGTAAGTACAGTAGGTGCTCTGGAAAATCGTGTCAATGTTCTTGGTGTAAGTGAGCCGAACATTCAAATCGAGGGGCAAGATCGAATTCGTGTACAGCTAGCTGGTGTACAAGATCAGCAAAAAGCACGTGAAATGTTATCAACGCAAGCGAAATTAACATTCCGTGATGTAGATGATAACCTTCTTATGGACGGAACGGATTTAAAAGGCGGCGGAGCGAAGCAAACATTTGATGAGCAAGGTCGTGCGAGCGTAGGTCTTACACTAAAGAGCGCTGAAAAATTCCGTGAAGTAACTGAAAAAATTTCAAAAATGCCACCACCAACGAATTTAATGGTAATCTGGCTAGACTTTGAAGAAGGAAAAGATTCGTATAAAGCAGAATCTGCAAAGCCGAATCCGAAGTTCTTATCAGCAGCAACAGTAAGCCAAGTGTTTAACCAAGCTGAAGTATCTATCGTAGGTGGAAACTTCACAGTTGAAAGTGCGAAACAACTTTCATCTTTATTAAATGCAGGTGCACTTCCTGTTGATTTAAAAGAAATGTATTCAACATCAGTTGGAGCGAAATTTGGTCAACAAGCATTAGACCAAACGATTTTCGCTAGTGCGATCGGTATCGCTCTTATTTTCTTATTTATGCTTGTATATTACCGTTTACCAGGGCTTGTAGCTGTAATTATGTTAGGTCTATACATTTTTGTTACGCTACTCGTATTTAACTGGATGCATGCGGTTCTTACATTACCAGGTATTGCGGCATTAGTGCTCGGGGTAGGTATCGCGGTTGATGCGAATATTATTACGTACGAGAGACTGAAGGAAGAGTTGAAAATTGGTAAGTCAATGATGTCAGCATTCCGTGCTGGTAACCATCGTTCATTAGCGACAATTTTAGATGCAAACGTTACGACTCTGGCAGCTGCAGGTGTGTTATTCGTATATGGTACAAGCTCAGTACAAGGGTTTGCGACAAGTTTAATTGTAAGTATTTTAGTCGGTTTCGTTACAAACGTATTCGGTACTCGTTTCTTACTAGGATTACTTGTAAAGAGTCGTTACTTCGATAAAAAACCAGGATATTTCGGTGTGAAACAAAAGGATATTATTCCATTAACAAAAGGTGTAGTACATCCACCAACGAAATTTGATCGTATTAACTTTGTAAATGTCGGTCATAAATTCCTTATCTTCTCAATGGTAGTTGTAATTGCGGGTGCAATCATTTTACCAATTTTCAAACTGAATCTTGGTATTGACTTTGCGAGTGGTACACGTATGGACTTGCAATCAAAACAAGCAGTTACCGTGTCTGATGTTCATAAAGATTTTAAAGAATTGAACATAGATGTGAAGGAAGAAAATATTGTACCGACTGGGGATGACAATAAAGGGTTCGCAGTTCGTACATTAGGTGTTCTATCAAAAGATGAAATTGCGAAAACAAAAACATTCTTCCATGATAAATATGGTACAGAGCCAAACGTAAGTACAGTTTCACCGACAATTGGTAAAGAGATTGCACGAAATGCATTTATCGCTGTACTGATTGCTTCTGCGGTTATCATCCTATACGTAAGTATTCGATTTAGATTTACGTATGCATTATCTGCAGTACTTGCATTATTACATGATGCGTTCGTTATGATTGTTATGTTTAGTATTTTCCAATTAGAGGTAGACTTAACGTTTATCGCTGCGGTATTAACAATCATCGGTTATTCTATTAATGACTCGATTGTTACATTTGATAGAAACCGTGAATTATACAAACAGAAAAAACGAGTTCGCGATATAAAAGACTTAGAAGAAATCGTAAATGCAAGTATTCGCCAAACGCTTGGTCGTTCGATTAACACCGTATTAACAGTGTTATTCCCGGTAATTGCGTTACTTATCTTCGGTAGTGAGTCATTACGTAACTTCTCGTTTGCGTTACTTGTTGGATTAGTTGTAGGTACGTACTCTTCTGTTTTTGTCGCTTCTCAAATTTGGTTAATGCTTGAAAACCGTCGTTTGAAAAAGGGCAAAAACAAGAAAAAGGTTGAGAAAGTAGAATCTGAACCGCAAGTATAAAAAAGATGATGTCTCTTTATGAGGCATCTCTTTTTTCGTTTGTGGATACAATAAGATAGCAACTTTGAAATGGGTAAATGGAAGAGACTGGTGATGTTATCGCTATTTTTGTTACAATAAAAAGATAGGTTAAGAAAAGAAGGGATTTTAATTATGGAAAAAGATGAACGTTTTAAACAGGCCGAGTTTGGTGCTATTGTCGGGATCGTTGGTAATATTATATTAGCGATTGTAAAGGCGGTAATTGGTTATATTGGGAACAGTAAAGCGCTATTAGCGGATGCCGTGCATTCTGCATCAGATGTAATTGGTTCGCTAGCTGTACTGTTTGGATTGCGAGCAGCAAAGCAACCGCCTGATGAAGATCATCCGTATGGTCATGGTAAAGCGGAATCGATTTCAGCTATTATTGTTGCAGTATTATTATTTATTGTGGGAATCGAGATAGCAATTTCGTCTATAAAAGCTTTTTCGCAAGAACTAGAACCACCGAAAGGAATTACGATTTTTGCTGTTGTTCTTTCGATTGTTGTGAAAGAAGGAATGTTTCAATATAAATTCCGATTAGGGAAGAGAGTAAATAGTGATGCAATTATTGCAAATGCATATGAGCACCGTTCGGATGTATTTTCTTCAATTGCAGCTTTAATCGGTATTTGTGCAGCGATTATCGGTGGTAAGTTCGGATTAGATTGGCTTGTATACGCCGATCCAATTGCAGGATTATTTGTTTCACTTCTTGTTGCAAAAATGGCATGGAGTATTGGGACAGAAGCAATTCATGCAACGCTTGATCATGTTCTGCATGAGGAAGATGTTGTTCCGCTTAGAGAGGCTGTACTTCAAATAGACGGTGTGAAAAAAATTGGCTCTTTATATGCAAGGGAGCATGGTCATTACGTTATTGTTGATATTAAAGTTTCTGTAGATCCATACATTACTGTAGAGGAAGGGCACCGCATTGGAAAGCATGTGAAAGAAACGCTTATGAAACAAGATAACGTACAAAATGTGTTTGTACATATAAATCCGTATTCTCCAAATTAAACATTATTAACATTTTAGTATATAGATATTGCGTCGTAGTTTGCATTATATTGTCACCCCTTAATCTGTCTTGTATAATGAACAGGTTAAGGGGTGATTTCGTGTTACAACCGAAGACGCGTTGGAAAGAAAAAGAATATAATGGTGAACGAGTGAGTGAATTAGCAAGTAAATTACAATTATCACCACTTGTCGTTTCGTTATTCCTTGGTAGAGGACTAGATACAGAAGATAAGATTTTAGATTTTTTAAATACAGAAAATCAAGAATTTCATGATCCATTTTTATTAGAAGGAATGGATAGAACGGTAGAACGTGTAAATAAGGCGATTCAAAATGGAGAGCAAATATTAATATTTGGTGACTACGATGCGGACGGAGTAAGTAGTACGACTGTGTTATATCTTGCCTTGCAAGAATTAGGGGCAGACGTAGAATTTTATATCCCAAACCGTTTTACAGAAGGATATGGACCAAACGAAGAAGCATTTCGTTGGGCACATAGCGCAGGGTTCTCGCTAATTATTACTGTTGATACTGGTATCGCAGCAGTTCATGAAGCGAAGGTAGCGAAGGAGCTTGGAGTAGATCTGATTATTACGGATCACCATGAGCCACCGCCGGAATTGCCAGAAGCACTTGCGATTATTCATCCGAAATTAGATGGCGGTGTGTATCCGTTCCACTATTTAGCTGGTGTAGGTGTTGCGTTTAAAGTTGCGCATGCACTATTAGGCCGTGTACCGGAACATTTATTAGAAATTGCAGTAATTGGTACAGTAGCCGATTTAGTGTCACTTCATGGTGAGAATAGATTGCTAGTGAAGCGCGGTTTAAAACATATGCGCATGACAAAAAATATCGGACTAAAGGCGCTGTTTAAAGTTGCTAACGTATCGCAAAGTGAAATTACAGAAGAGAGCATTGGCTTCTCGATCGCACCGCGTATTAATGCAGTTGGGCGTTTAGAAGATGCTACGCCGGCTGTACATCTTTTATTATCAGATGATCCGGAAGAAGCGAAAGAGTTGGCTGAAGAAATTGATGAGCTGAACAAACTGCGAAAAGATATTGTAAAGCAAATTACAGAAGAAGCTATCGCTGAAGTGGAAAATAATTTCCCGCCAGAAGACAATAAAGTACTAGTACTGGCAAAAGAAGGCTGGAATCCAGGTGTAATTGGAATCGTCGCATCTAAATTAGTTGAACGTTTTTATCGTCCAACGATTGTATTATGCATTGATCCTGTAAAAGAAACAGCAAAAGGTTCAGCACGTAGTATTGCAGGATTTGATTTATTTGCAAACTTGTCAGATTGTAGAGAGTTATTGCCACACTTCGGAGGACATCCAATGGCAGCGGGAATGACGCTACATATGAATGATGTAGATGAATTGCGCCGCCGCTTAAATGAACATGCAGAGGTAATTTTAACAGAAGAAGATTTTATTCCAATTACAGCTGTTGATGTTTTTTGTAAAGTGGAAGATGTAACGCTTGCAGCAATTGAAGATATGCAAAAGTTAGCGCCATTTGGTGTTGGAAATCCAAAACCGCGTATTGCAGTGAAGGACGCAGAGCTAGAAAGTATTCGTGCAATCGGATCAGATGGTTCTCATTTGAAAATGGCTCTTCGCGATGGACAAGCGACACTGGATACAATCGGATTTGGTTTTGGTGCGTATGCGAAAGAAATTTCTCCAGTTGCAAAGGTATCTGTAATAGGAGAAGCATCTATCAATGAATGGAATAATTTTAAGAAGCCGCAATTAATGGTACAAGATATTGCTGTAGAAGCGTGGCAATTATTTGATTGGCGTAGTATGCGTAACGTAGAAGCGAATGTAGCAGAACTTCCGAAAGAAAAAATTACGATGGTGTATTTTTCTGAAGAGGTATTGAATAAATTTTCTTTAGAAGACTATAAAGAGCATATGATGCATGCATCAGAAGTAACCCAATTGGATGATCAATACATCGTGTTACTTGATTTACCAAAAGGAACAGATGAATTACGAGATTTATTTAAAGTTGGGTTCCCATCGCGAATTTATACGCTATTTTATCAAGAGAATAATCATTTATTTAGTACTGTTCCAACGAGAGAACACTTTAAATGGTACTATTCGTTCTTGAGCCAAAAAGCACCATTTTCTTTAAGACAATACGGAGCACAACTTTGTCAACATAAAGGTTGGTCAAAAGATACAGTAAATTTCATGACACAGGTGTTTTTTGAGTTAGAATTTGTTACAATAAAAGATGGCGTCATTTTTATGGCAGACAAAAAACAAAAGCGTGATTTAATTGAATCGAACACATATCGTGAGAAAATGAACCACTTACAATTAGAAAAAGAATTGGTTTATAGCACATATCAGCAACTATATACATGGTTTGAAACGATTCGTAATCATAAAGAAGTAGAACAGTTAGGGTAAAGGATTTGTATTTACAAACCTTTTAGATCTGAGGAGGATTCAGAAATATGGATTTCAAGCAACATATCGCAATTGTACCGGATTATCCAAAAGAAGGTATTGTATTTAAAGACATTACACCGTTAATGAACGACGGTAAAGCATACAAAGCAGCAACAGATGCAATCGTTGAGTATGCAAAGAAAAGAGACATTGACGTTGTAGTGGGGCCAGAAGCACGTGGCTTCATTATCGGTTGCCCAGTTTCTTATGCATTAGAAGTAGGTTTTGCACCAGTTCGTAAATTAGGGAAATTACCACGTGAAGTAATTACAGTTGACTACGGTAAAGAATATGGTAAAGATGTTTTAACAATCCATAAAGATGCAATTAAGCCAGGTCAACGCGTATTAATTACAGATGATCTATTAGCTACAGGTGGAACAATTGAAGCGACAATTAAGCTAGTTGAAGAACTTGGCGGAGTTGTAGCTGGAATTGCATTCTTAGTAGAGCTTACTTACTTAGATGGTCGTAAAATGTTAGATGGTTACGATGTATTAGTATTAGAAAAATACTAATCACTATATAGGTAAAACTACGGTGATAAAAAGTACCCGTGAATCTCTTGGAGAGGAGCGGGTACTTTTGTATAATTGCACAAAAAAATAAGGTGAAATGTCAGTAAAATCTTTTCCTTTTCACAATTCACAATCATTAGGTTATAATGATAGAATATAATTTATTCTAACTTAATTAAGATAAAGTCAATTTTCAATAAAAGGTGATTCGATGGCAAATGAGCAGGTACTAACAGCTGAACAGGTACTCGAGAAAGCAAGTCAATATTTAGCGGATGAAGATATTGAGCTAGTGGCACGTGCCTATGAATATGCACGTGATGCGCATAGCGAACAATATAGAAAATCGGGTGAACCGTATATTATTCATCCAATTCAAGTTGCAGGTATTTTAGTTGATTTACACATGGATCCAGCTACAGTATCAGCAGGTTTCTTACATGATGTAGTGGAAGATACAGAGATTACATTAGAAGATATTGAACGGGAATTTAATAAAGAAATTGCTATGCTTGTCGATGGTGTAACGAAGCTCGGAAAGATTAAATATAAATCTCATGAGCAACAACAAGCAGAAAACCATCGCAAAATGTTTATTGCAATGGCTCAAGATATTCGAGTTATTTTAATTAAACTAGCTGATCGTCTTCATAATATGCGTACATTGAAACATTTGCCTCAAGAGAAGCAGCGTCGCATTGCGAATGAAACGTTAGAAATCTTTGCACCTTTAGCACATAGACTCGGAATTAGTACTATTAAATGGGAGTTAGAGGATACGTCACTTCGCTATTTAAATCCACAGCAATACTATCGTATTGTAAATTTAATGAAGCGTAAACGTGCAGAGCGTGAAGAATATTTAGACGAAGTAATGACTGGTATTCGTGAGAAATTAAAAGAGGTTTCAATTCAACCTGAGATTTCTGGAAGACCAAAGCATATTTACAGCATTTATCGTAAGATGGCACTGCAAAATAAACAGTTCAATGAAATTTACGATTTATTAGCTGTACGTGTCGTTGTCAATAGTATTAAAGATTGTTATGCAGTGCTTGGAATTATTCATACGTGCTGGAAGCCGATGCCAGGTCGTTTTAAAGATTATATTGCGATGCCGAAAGCAAATCTATATCAATCTCTTCATACGACTGTAATTGGGCCGAAAGGTGATCCGCTTGAAGTGCAAATTCGTACGAAAGAAATGCATGAGATTGCAGAATTCGGGATCGCGGCGCACTGGGCGTATAAAGAAGGAAAAACAGCAGAAACAACAGGTACATTAGAGAAGAAACTTACTTGGTTCCGTCAAATATTAGAATGGCAAAATGAAGCTTCTAATGCAGAAGAGTTTATGGAGTCATTAAAAATTGATTTATTCTCTGACATGGTATTCGTCTTTACACCGAAAGGCGATGTAATGGAATTGCCACTTGGATCTGTTCCGATTGACTTTTCGTATCGCGTGCATTCAGAGATTGGAAATAAAACAATTGGTGCAAAAGTAAATGGGAAAATGGTGACACTTGATTATAAATTAAAAACTGGTGACATCATTGAAATTTTAACATCGAAACATTCGTATGGACCAAGTCAAGATTGGGTGAAACTTGCCCAAACATCTCATGCGAAAAACAAAATACGTCAATTCTTTAAGAAGCAACGTAGAGATGAAAATATTGAAAAAGGCCGTGAACTTGTTGAAAAAGAAGTACGTGGCTTAGAGTATGAGATGAAAGAAGTGCTAGCTCCTGACAATTTAAAACGTGTTGCTGAGAAGTTCAATTTTGCAAATGAAGAAGATATGTTTGCAGCAGTTGGATATAGCGGGATTACAGCGTCGCAAATTGTTACGCGACTAACGGACAAATTCCGTAAGCAACGTGAAGAAGAAGAGATTGTTGAAGTTAAAGAAGTTCGTAAACCGATGAAAATTCGAAAATGGGATTCTGGCGTTAAAGTAAGTGGTGCGGATAATTTATTAATTCGTTTATCAAAATGCTGTAACCCGGTTCCAGGTGATGATATCGTTGGGTATATTACGAAAGGCCGAGGTGTATCGATTCACCGCCGTGATTGTGTAAATGTTCATACAGAAGAAGCTATAGAACGTTTATTAGAAGTAGAGTGGGAAGGTAGCCCTGAAAAAGAAATTGAGTATAACGTTGATATCGAAATTTCAGGTTACGATCGCCGTGGCTTATTAAATGAAGTATTACAAGCTGTTACAGAGACGAAAACGTACATTTCGGCAGTTTCTGGTAGAAGTGACCGTAATAAGATGGCGACAATTAATATGTCAATCTCTATTCGTAACTTACAGCATTTGAAAAAAGTAGTAGAACGCATTAAACGTGTTCCAGAAATTTATGCAGTACGACGCATGATGCATTAATAGGGAGTGTAGAAAAGATGAGAGTTGTTTTACAACGATCAAAAGAAGCGTCTGTCACAGTAGACGGTGAGATCGTAGGACAAATTCCGTTCGGTTTAACATTACTAGTTGGCATTACGCATGAAGATACAGAAAAAGATGCAACTTACATTGCAGAAAAAATTGCGAACTTACGTATTTTTGAAGATGAGAGCGGAAAGATGAACCATTCTGTACTTGATGTAGAAGGACAAGTTTTATCAATTTCGCAATTCACATTATACGGAGATTGCCGCAAGGGAAGACGTCCAAACTTTATGGGCGCTGCTAAACCTGACTATGCAGAGCGTTTATACGATTTCTTTAATGAAGAAGTTCGTAAGCAAGGATTGCATGTAGAAACAGGGACGTTCGGAGCAATGATGGATGTTTCTTTAATTAATGATGGTCCGGTGACCTTAATTGTGGATAGTAAATAGTGCTATTCAAGAAGAGGGGATGATATCATCCTCTCTTTTTTTATACATTGTTGTATGTTTTGTTCATTTATCCCGTTATTTGTGGACAGTGAACCCCGCGGATGAAAGGGTCACTTGCTTTGGAATCAATAGCTTTTTCGTTTATGTATAACTCTCTAATCAATATGGAACAATAAAAAGTAAAACATCCATATTGAATGTGAGGGATATACGTATGCGTATGAATGAAAAAGGGCATTCTGTTACAAATGGTGCAAATCAATTGTTTAACGTGAATTTTCATGATTTTATTTCAAAAGAGCAAAACAATACTTCAATGGAGCTCGCTTCTGAGTTTGGAATTTCTCTTCAAGATGTAAAGCGTTTAAAGAAGCAGATTGAACGCTCTTAGAGTACTTGACAATCCTACTCAACAAACGTATAGTAATTTTATATTTACATATGAATATAACCGTTGATAGAGAAGAGTAAATGAGACACACATGGCAAGAGAAGAAATGTCTTAGGCTGAAAACATTTCTACATGATGACTGATTGAATGACACTCTAGAGGTTTCAACTTGAACGGCGTATATGCTTAGTAGGGATGAACGCACATTTAAGCGTTATTAAAAAAGTGGAAGCATTCGTGCTTCAATTAGGGTGGCACCACGGGTATAATACTCTCGTCCCTACTGTTCAAACAGTAGAGGCGGGAGTTTTTTTATTTTTATTAAGATTAAAACAATTTGAGGAGGAACTGAATATGTCTATTCAAATCCCACGCGGAACGCAAGATATTCTTCCAGGCACTGTTGAGTTATGGCAGTATATCGAAGGGCAAGCACGCGAAATTTGCCGTCGTTACAATTATAAAGAAATTCGTACACCAATTTTTGAACACACTGAGCTATTTTTACGTGGTGTTGGTGATACGACAGATATCGTACAAAAAGAAATGTACTCATTCCAAGATCGTGGAGAGCGTAGTTTAACATTACGTCCAGAAGGTACTGCACCTGTTGTACGTTCTTACGTTGAAAACAAAATGTTCGGTGACGCAACACAACCAACAAAATTATACTATATCGGCCAAATGTTCCGTTACGAAAGACCACAAGCAGGTCGCTATCGTCAATTCGTACAATTCGGTATTGAAGCAATCGGTAGTAACGATCCTGCAATTGATGCAGAAGTAATTGCACTTGCTGTAGAGTTTTACCGCGGCATGGGCTTAAAAAATATTAAAGTTGTATTAAACAGCTTAGGTGATGCGGCGAGCCGTCAAGCACACCGTGATGCGTTAATCGCACACTTCGAGCCACGTATTGGCGAGTTCTGTTCTGACTGTCAATCTCGTTTAGAAAAGAACCCGCTTCGTATTTTAGATTGTAAGAAGGACCGTAACCATGAATTAATGGGAACAGCACCATCTATTACAGAATACTTAAACGAAGATTCAGCAGTATACTACGACAAAGTTCAAGAGCTATTAGCGATGATGGATGTTCCATTTGAAAAAGATCCGAACTTAGTACGAGGTTTAGACTACTATCAACATACTGTTTTTGAAATTATGAGTGAAGCAGAAGGATTCGGTGCTATCACTACATTAAGTGGTGGTGGACGTTATAACGGACTTGTACAAGAAATCGGTGGACCAGAAATGCCAGGTATCGGTTTTGCGATGAGTATTGAACGTTTAATTATGGCACTAAAAGCTGAAAACATCGAATTACCAATTGAACATAGTATCGATTGTTACGTTGTAGCTCTTGGTGAAAAAGCGAAAGACCATGCTGCGAAAGTTGCGTTTGATCTTCGTAAAGCTGGATTATCAGTGGAAAAAGATTATTTAGACCGCAAAATGAAAGCACAATTTAAATCAGCAGATCGTCTAAAAGCAAAATTTGTAGCTGTACTAGGGGAAGATGAGCTAGATAAAGGCATCATCAACTTAAAAGATATGGCAACAGGCGAACAAGAAGAAGTAGCATTAGATGTATTTGCTTCATACGTAGCAGAGAAATTAATATAGGGGGAACTTACAGTGGCTGAAAGAACACATGCATGTGGAAAAGTAACAGTAGAAGCAGTTGGACAAACAGTTCAATTAAAAGGTTGGGTACAAAAACGCCGTGATTTAGGTGGATTAATCTTTATCGACTTACGTGACCGTACAGGTATCGTACAAGTTGTATTTAACCCAGAAACATCAAAAGAAGCGCTAGAAGTAGCAGAAACAATTCGTAGCGAGTACGTATTACACGTAGAAGGTACAGTTGTTGAGCGTGGTGAAGGCGCAATTAATGACAATATGGCAACTGGTCGTATTGAAGTGCAAGCAACGAAAGTAAACGTATTAAATGCAGCGAAAACAACGCCAATCATTATTGCTGATGATACAGATGCATCAGAAGATGTGCGTTTAAAATATCGTTATTTAGACTTACGTCGTCCTGTAATGTTCAACACATTCAAAATGCGTCACGACGTAACTAAAACAATTCGAAACTTCTTAGACACAGAAGATTTCTTAGAAGTGGAAACACCAATTTTAACGAAGAGCACACCAGAAGGAGCTCGTGACTATTTAGTACCAAGTCGTGTACATGATGGTGAATTCTATGCATTACCACAGTCTCCACAGTTATTTAAACAGCTTCTTATGGTCGGCGGATTTGAGCGTTACTATCAAGTAGCACGTTGTTTCCGTGACGAAGATTTACGTGCAGACCGTCAACCAGAATTCACGCAAATCGATATCGAAGCTTCATTCTTAACACAAGATGAAATTTTAGATATGATGGAGCGCATGATGACGAAAGTTATGAAGGATGCAAAAGGTGTAGAAGTGAGTGCACCATTCCCTCGTATGAAATACGCTGATGCAATGGCTCGTTACGGTTCTGATAAGCCAGATACACGCTTTGAAATGGAACTAACAGACTTATCTGAGTTTGCAGCAGGTTGTGGCTTTAAAGTATTTACAAGTGCTGTAGAAAGCGGCGGACAAGTAAAAGCAATTAATGCAAAAGGTGCTGCGAGCAAATACTCTCGTAAAGATATCGATGCATTAACTGAATTCGTAAAAGTATACGGTGCAAAAGGTCTAGCTTGGCTTAAAGTGGAAGAAGACGGCTTAAAAGGACCGATTGCGAAATTCTTCGGTGAAGAAGAAGCAAACGCGTTAATGACTACATTAGAAGCTACTGCTGGCGACTTATTACTATTCGTAGCAGATAAGAAAAGCGTTGTTGCAGATAGCTTAGGTGCACTTCGTTTACGTCTAGGTAAAGAGCTTGAGTTAATTGACGAAAGTAAATTTAACTTCCTATGGGTAACGGATTGGCCACTTCTTGAGTACGATGAAGATGCAGATCGTTACTTCGCAGCTCACCACCCATTCACAATGCCATTCCGTGAAGATGTTGAGCTATTAGAAACAGCACCAGAAAAAGCACGTGCACAAGCATATGACCTTGTATTAAACGGTTATGAGCTTGGTGGTGGATCACTTCGTATTTACGAGCGTGACGTACAAGAAAAAATGTTCAAAGCACTTGGATTCTCACAAGAAGAAGCACAAGAGCAATTCGGATTCTTATTAGAAGCATTTGAATACGGTACGCCACCACACGGCGGTATCGCATTAGGTTTAGACCGTCTTGTTATGTTACTTGCAGGCCGTACGAACCTTCGTGATACAATTGCATTCCCGAAAACAGCAAGCGCAAGCTGCTTATTAACAGAAGCTCCAAGCCCAGTTGCAGAAGCACAGCTTGAAGAGCTAAGCTTAAAATTGAGCGTGAAAGAAGAGAAGTAAGAGAAGTAAAAATAAGGTCTAGATGGTTATACTAATACCATCTAGACTTTTTTAATGGATAATTGAGAGAAGAGGTAAAAGCGCGGTTTACACTATGCTTTCCTTCTCGAAATATGTATTTTTAGGAATTCTATAACTTTTTCTATACAAATAGTCGGAAAAACGCTAGAATACATGGTAGACCATTTTTGTAATAGGAGTGTAGAGCTGAATGTTACATCAATTTTCACGTAATGAATTAGCCTTCGGTAAAGAAGGACTTGAAATATTAAAAAATAGTACAGTCGGTATTTTAGGAATTGGCGGCGTAGGGTCATTTTCGGCAGAGGCGTTAGCGCGTTCTGGCGTTGGGCGTCTCGTATTAGTTGATAAAGACGTTGTAGATATTACAAACGTAAACCGTCAAATTCACGCTTTAGTATCTACTGTAGGACGTTCAAAAGTAGAATTAATGAAAGAGCGTATTGCAGACATTAATCCAGAGTGTGAAGTAATTGGATTAGAAATGTTTTATACTGATGAAACATATGAAGAGTTCTTCAAACATGGCTTGGATTTCGTAGTAGATGCATCTGATACGATTACGTTCAAAATTCATTTAATTAAACAATGTTTACGTCGCAAAATTAAAATTATCTCATGTATGGGTGCAGCAAATAAAATGGATCCAACTCGTTTCCGTATTGCGGATATCTCTAAAACACATACAGATCCAATTGCGAAAGTAATTCGTACGAAGCTTCGTAAAGAGGGTATTAAAAAAGGTGTAAAAGTTGTCTTCTCTGACGAAAACCCGATCGTAATTCGTGAAGAAGTACGTAAAGAAATCGTACCAGACGAAAATGCAAAAATTCGTAAAGCGAAATTACCACCTTCATCAAATGCATTCGTACCATCTGTGGCAGGCTTAATTATGGCAAGTCACGTTGTACGTGAACGCATTAAAAACGTAGAAGTGAAACGTGTAGGGCAAGAATAAAGTAAAAGCATATATCCATTTCGGATATATGCTTTTTTTGTATGTATTAAAGAAATAGGGATATTTGCATTACTACTAGTTCAAATGTAAGTAAGGCTAGTAAGTAATGATCATATTTATCTGATTTATAGGCGGACGTCTTTTTTAAACTGTTAATGGTGAAAAGAGCCAAAGTTAGGACGAGAACACCGAGTGTTATTTTGAAAACTATTAAAGAAATAGTAACCAGCTCCCTTTAAAAGTATATGTTTATAATAACATTTAAGTGGAAAATATCCAATTATTTCCGGTTGTTTCCTTGTGTGAACTTAAGGGTTTTTATTGTCAACTTTTGTCGGTAAGTCGATATTCTTTGTCGAATCGTCGATATATTAAAAAAATCGTCTATATAATTTCATTTACCGACACACACATACATATATACTCTCCACCAAAAAAACAAAAAGGGATGTCACTTAGTCAAAAAAGTGACATCCCTTTTCTAATTCTCAGCAGAATATATAATATCTAAATTTCCATTTTGATCTGTCTTGAAAATGGGAGCAATCTGTTCTTCTTGTTCTTCAACGGAAACGAGTTTTCGAGCACGGTCCATAATTCTAACAAGCATTGCATAATCTTCTTCGATTGCTTGTTGTTTTTTTGAGAGTACTGCTAATTTTGCTTCGAGTTCATGATTCGTTTTTTGCAGGGATGTGAGCTGAGCTTGTAATACGTCATTTTCAGTTTGTAACTTTGCGAGTGAAGGGTTATTGTGCTCTAAGTTTTGCAAAAATGAAATGACACTTTGCATTGTAAGTTCTTGTTTATTTGGCGTAATATCTTCTGAAAACTCGGCGTCAATTACGAGTTGTTTCGTTTGTGTGAAATGCTCTTTTTCTATTTTAGCTTCAGAGCGTTTTAATTCTTTACGTTGTTTTTTTGCAAGTTGCACCGCATCTTCGTAATTCGGTCGTACTTCAGCATTCCATCTAAAGCCGCAAGCTGCTGAAGTGCGGTTCAATGTATCGCCGACTTCATCGAATGCTTTTATTTGTGTACTGCCGCTGCGAATATGTCGTAAAACAGTTTCTGCTAAAAGGAGATCGTCTTCTTTTGTCCATGCATCTTGACGTGTTTTCATAAGCGAAGCCTCCGTAATGGTGACGTTTTCGCTTATGTTACCCTTTATTTTTCGTTTTATTCGAACTTTGTAATCTTTCATATACAGTAGAAAGTGCTTGCTCAAATTTCCCTGTCGTTTTCGGTTTATAATATTGTTTGTTTTTTATTTTATCAGGTAAGTATTGTTGTTGTACCCAACCATTTGGATGGTCGTGTGGATATAAGTATCCAATGCCTCTACCAAGTGATTCTGCACCTTTATAATGACTATCTTTTAAATGACTTGGAATGTCGCCTGTTTGACCGTTACGTAAATCGTGTAATGCAGCATCAAGTGCTTTATAAGCTGAGTTTGATTTTGGTGATAGGCAAAGCTCGATAACAGCATTTGCAAGTGGTATGCGTGCCTCTGGGAATCCAACACGTTCAGCTGATTCTATGGCTGCTAGTGTACGCGGTCCGGCTTGCGGGCTAGCAAGTCCGATATCTTCATATGCCATAATAAGAAGACGTCTACTAATGCTCTGTAAATCACCAGCTTCAATAAGGCGTGCTAAATAATGAAGTGCTGCATTTACATCACTTCCGCGCACTGATTTTTGAAATGCCGATAATACGTCATAATGAGCATCTCCGCCTTTATCGTGAACGAAGCTCTTTTTTTGCAAGCATTCTTCTGCAATTTCTAGTGTGATTTCCGCAGCTTTGTCATCCGTTGTAAAGCTAGATAAAACAGCTAGTTCAAGTGCGTTATAAGCGGAACGCATATCTCCGCCTGAAGCATTTGCGAAGTGATGTAATGCTTCAGGCGTAACGGTTACATCATACTCGCCAAGACCTTTTTCTTTATCTTCAAGTGCTCGTTTTAAGCCGATTAAAAGATCATCTTCTGTTAATGCGTGTAATTCGAAGATTTGACAACGACTTCGAATAGCAGAATTAATAGCATGGAACGGATTACTCGTCGTTGCACCAATTAAGGTAAGGAGTCCACTTTCTAAATGAGGTAATAGAAAATCCTGTTTTGCTTTATCTAGACGGTGTACTTCATCTAAAATTAAAACGAGGTGTCGATGCATCTTTGCCTCTTGTACGACAACTTCCATATCTTTTTTATTATGAGTAACAGCGTTTAATAGGCGAAAAGGGGTTCCGGTACTTCCTGCAATTGCGCTCGCAATGGATGTTTTTCCAGTGCCTGGAGGACCGTATAAAATCATAGATTGAAAATGATTTGCTTGGACCATTCGCCATAAAATTTTTCCTTCACCAACTAAATGTTGTTGTCCGATAATTTCTTGAATATTTGTAGGGCGCATTCGATGTGCGAGTGGTTGTTTCATTTTTACCGTCTCCCTTAATGTATAATCTCTTTCTATCGTATCATTTTTTTTAGTGGAATTTGAAATAGGATGCCGTTTTGTGGGAAAAATGAATATGAATATTTTCATTTTTCTTTCAATTGTAATAATTTCCGAGTTTTTCAATGTGATTTTATGTTATCATTTTGATACACAAGTTGAAATTTCTTATAATACTATATTATGCTATAATTTCATAGGATTTTAAATTGTGTTCTTTTATAAATAAGATATAACCAATAGAAGTGAAAATTTGAAAAGAGGTGCAAAATAGATGAAGATTTCAACGAAAGGCCGCTACGGCTTAACAATTATGATCGATCTTGCAAAAAAGTTTGGTGAAGGTCCGATTTCCTTAAAATCAATTGCGCAGGCACATGACTTATCGGAACATTACTTAGAGCAATTAATTTCACCACTTCGTAACGCTCGTCTAGTAAAGAGTACGCGCGGGGCATATGGCGGATATGTATTGTCAGATCAGCCAGCTAACATTACAGCTGGGGATGTAATCCGTGTACTAGAGGGTCCAATTAGTGTTGTAGAAATGATAGAAGAAGAAGAACCAGCACAACGCCAATTATGGATGCGTGTTCGTGATGCGGTGCAAGAAGTGTTAGATAGTACAACGTTAGAAGATTTAGTACGTTATGAGGAAGAAAATCACGGGGGCTATATGTTTTACATTTAATTCCTTGTGAAACGATTTGGAAAGAAGGAGATTTAATGGAACGCATTTACTTAGATCATGCTGCGACATCTCCGACTCACCCAGAAGTGGTCGAAAAGATGATTCCATATATGACAGAAACATTCGGGAACCCGTCTAGTATTCACTTTTATGGACGTCAAACGCGCCATGCAGTAGATGGGGCGAGACGTGTGTGTGCACGTAGCATTCATGCGAATCCGAATGAAATTATATTTACGAGTGGTGGTACAGAAGCTGATAATTTGGCACTTATCGGTGTAGCACGTGCGAATCGCCATAAAGGTAACCATATTATAACGACGCAAATTGAACATCACGCAATTTTGCATACGTGTGAATTGTTAGAGCGTGAAGGGTTTGAAGTCACATATTTACCTGTTGATGAAACAGGACGCGTTCAAGTTTCTGACATACAAAAGGCATTAACGGAAGAGACAATTCTCGTATCCGTTATGTTTGGGAATAATGAAGTTGGAACGATGCAATCAATTGCGGAAATAGGTAAGCTATTAAAAGAGCATCAAGCTTATTTCCATACAGATGCGGTACAAGCTTACGGATTAGTAGAAATAGATGTGAAAGAGTTCGGCATTGATTTATTATCGATTTCAGCTCATAAAATTAACGGGCCGAAAGGTGTAGGGTTCTTATTCGCTGGTGCAAATGTGAAATTTGAACCGTTATTAATAGGCGGGGAGCAAGAAAGAAAACGCCGTGCTGGTACTGAAAATGTACCGAGTATCGTTGGTTTACAGCACGCAATTTTGCTAGCTGAAAAAACTCGTGAGCAAAAAAATGCCCAATACGAAGAGTTTAAAGATATAATGGTATCTGTCTTCAAAAATGAAGACATTACTTTCGAGGTAAACGGAAACTTAGAATATCGCTTACCGCATGTGCTTAATATTAGTTTTACAGGAATGAACATTGAACCGTTTCTTGTGAACTTAGACTTAGCTGGCATTGCGGTATCAAGTGGTTCTGCTTGTACAGCTGGTTCAATTGATCCATCACATGTATTAGTAGCGATGTTCGGAAAAGACTCCGATCAAATACGTTCATCCGTACGCTTTAGTTTCGGACTTGGAAATACGAAAGAGCAAATTGAGAAAGCGGCGTACGAAACAGTGAAAATCGTGAAGCGATTAACACAAAATTAGCATAGGAGGTGACATGATGAACAAACTACCTCAAGAAACACGCGTTGTCATCGGGATGTCCGGTGGCGTCGATTCATCTGTGGCAGCTCTTTTATTAAAAGAGCAAGGTTATGATGTAATCGGAATTTTTATGAAAAACTGGGATGATACAGATGAGAATGGTGTCTGCACAGCAACAGAAGATTACAATGATGTAATTGAAGTGTGTAACCAAATTGGCATTCCATATTATGCAGTAAACTTTGAAAAACAATACTGGGATAAAGTGTTTACGTACTTCTTAGATGAGTACCGAGCTGGTCGTACACCAAACCCAGATGTAATGTGTAATAAAGAAATTAAATTTAAAGCATTTTTAGAGCATGCAATTGCGCTTGGTGCTGATTATGTAGCGACAGGCCATTATGCACGCGTTGCTTATATGGACGGCGAATATAAAATGCTTCGCGGCGTTGATGACAATAAAGACCAAACGTATTTCTTAAATCAATTAAGCCAAGAGCAATTATCAAAAACAATGTTCCCGCTTGGTGAACTGAAGAAACCACAAATTCGTGAAATGGCGAAAAAAGCTGGTTTAGCGACAGCGGCGAAGAAAGATAGTACTGGTATTTGCTTCATTGGTGAGCGTAACTTTAAAGATTTCTTAAGTAACTATTTACCAGCACAACCAGGTGTGATGCAAACATTATCTGGTGAAGTGAAAGGAAAGCATGACGGTTTAATGTACTATACAATTGGACAACGTCATGGCCTTGGTATTGGTGGTAACGGTGATCCATGGTTTGCTGTTGGGAAAAACTTAAAAGAAAACATTTTATATGTTGATCAAGGATTCCATAACGAACTTTTATATGGTGATGAAGTTATTGCTACGAATATCGGCTGGGTAAGTAATGAAGCGAAAGAAAAAGAATTTAAGTGCACAGCGAAATTCCGTTATCGTCAAGAAGACAATAAAGTAACGGTTCAAATCGTTGATGAAAATACAGTTCGTATTCTTTGTGACGAGCCAATTCGTGCAATTACACCAGGACAAGCAGTTGTTTTCTATGATGGAGATGAGTGCTTAGGCGGTGCTACAATTGATGAAGTGTACCGTAGCGGTAAGAAATTGGATTATTTAGGATAAAACGAGAAGCCTCTGCCGATTCGCGGTTAGAGGTTTCTTTTACATAAAGCGAATTTTCGTTCGCTTGGAAAATACATTCTTTGTTATAATTTGTTGTAGAGGTGAAGGACATGTCAAACAAACTTGAAACAGGTATTCAATATATGCAAGAAGGAAACTGGGAAGAAGCTGCTAAAAATTTCACAGAAGCAATCGAAGAAAACCCGAAAGATGCGCTTGGATACATTAATTTTGCGAACTTATTAGATGTACTAGGTGATAGTGAAAGAGCAATTTTATTTTATAAACGTGCATTAGAGTTAGATGATAAATCTGCTGCTGCTTATTATGGATTAGGAAACGTTTATTACGGTCAAGAGCAATTTGCAGAGGCTAAAGCTGTATTTGAACAAGCGATGAAAGCTGGATTACAATCAGCTGATGTAACATTTATGCTAGGTATTACACATGTTCAACTTGGAAATGATCGTCTTGCGCTGCCATTTTTACAAAGAGCAACAGAATTAGATGAAAACGATGTAGAAGCTGTGTTCCAGTGCGGACTTTGCTTTGCACGTTTAGAACATATTCAAGAGGCGAAACCTTATTTTGAAAAGGTATTAGAAATGGATGAAGAGCATGCAGATGCGTATTATAATTTAGGTGTTGCGTACGTATTTGAAGAAAATAACGAGAAGGCTCTTGCTTTATTTAAGAAAGCAACTGAAATTCAACCAGATCACTTTTTAGCTGGTAATGGTGTTCGTTTATTAGAGCAAGAAGCTGAATAAGATGAAAATATAGTTTAATGGGTAGTTATCCCTCATCTAAAAAGGTGGGGGATGTACTGCTCATTAAAAGTGAAATGAAACCGGAAAGGAGAGGAAGAATGGGAAATCAACATGCAATGGATTTGTTTGAGGAAGAGAAAAAGTTTATAAAAGCGCAAGTTCTTCATACCATTTTCCACAACGAAGAAAACCTCTATTCCGTTGTCAGTATGAAAGTCATTGAAACGAATGAAACGTACGACGAAAAAAAAGTGATGATAAACGGTCATTTTCCCCGCATGCATGAAGATGAAGTGTTTACATTGACAGGGCATTTTAAAGACCATCCGAAGTATGGGAAACAATATTTAGTTGAAACGTTTAAGAAAGAATTACCGCAAACAAAAGCTGGTATGGTGCAATATTTAGCGAGTGATTTATTTAAAGGGATAGGAAAGCGTACAGCTGAAAAAATTGTGGACCATCTCGGGGAACATGCCATTTCTAAAATTATGGATGATCCTGATGCGTTAAATGGTGTTGTTAACAAACAAAAAGCTCAGGAAATATATGAGACGATTGTTGAACATCAAGGGCTAGAGAAAGTAATGAGCTTTTTAAATGGCTATGGTTTTGGAACGAAGCTTTCTATTAAGATTTACCAACAATATAAAGAGATGACATTAGAAGTGATCCGTAATAATCCATATCAGCTTATTGAAGAAGTGGATGGAATTGGATTTGGAAGAGCGGATGATATAGGACGTGCGTTAGGGATATCAGGTAATCATGATGATCGTGTACGTGCGGGATGTTTTTATACGTTAGAAAATGTATCATTACAACTTGGTCACGTTTATATGGGGAAAGATCAACTCGTAAGAGAAACGATGTCACTTTTAAATAATCAAGAAGGAAGAGTGACAGAGGAAGATATTGTAGGTTGCGTTGAAATGATGCAAAGTGAAGGGAAAGTTATCATAGAAGAAGAACGAGTGTATTTAGCTTCGTTATTCTACTCTGAAAAAGGTGTTGTAAAGTCTATCCGCAGGCTCATGAATCAAGAGGAAACACCTTCATTTCCTGAAGCAGAAGTGTTAAAGACGTTAGGACAAATTGAAGAACAACTGAATGTGCAGTATGCACCATTTCAGCAAGAAGCGATTCAAACGGCACTTCATAAACCGATGATGTTATTGACAGGTGGACCAGGAACAGGGAAAACAACAGTTATTAAAGGCATTGTTGAAATGTATGCATCACTTCACGGGCTATCGTTAAATCCGAATGAATACAGTGATGATAATCCATTTCCGATATTATTAACGGCTCCAACAGGAAGAGCGGCGAAGCGAATGAGTGAATCAACAGGGCTTCCAGCTTGTACAATTCACCGTTTACTTGGCTGGACGCCAGAAGGGTCTTTCCAGCGTAATGAAACGGATCCGGTACAAGGGAAATTACTCATTATTGATGAATTTTCAATGGTTGATATTTGGCTTGCAAATCAGCTGTTTAAGTCATTGCCGACTAATATTCAAGTTATCGTTGTAGGCGATGAAGATCAATTACCATCTGTAGGTCCTGGGCAAGTGTTGAAAGACTTATTGAATGCAGGTGCAGTTCCGACAGTAAAGCTTACTGAAATTTATCGTCAAGCGGAAGGCTCATCTGTTATTCAACTCGCCCATGCGATAAAAAATGGAACGCTCCCGCCAGATTTAGCGCAAAATCAAAAAGATCGTTCATTTATCGGCTGTACAGGAGCTCAAATTGTTGAGGTTGTTAAGAAGGTTTGTGACAACGCTAAGACAAAAGGGTTTAGCGCAAGAGATGTACAAGTATTGGCGCCGATGTACCGTGGGCCTGCTGGTATTAATGTACTAAACGAAGCGTTGCAAGAAGTGTTTAATCCGAAAAGGGAAAAGAGTAAAGAAATTGCTTACGGTGATGTTGTATACCGAAGAGGCGATAAAGTATTGCAGCTCGTTAATCAGCCGGAGAGCCAAGTGTTTAATGGTGATATCGGAGAAATTGTTTCGGTGTTTTATGCGAAAGAAAACGTTGAGCAACAAGATATGATTATCGTTTCATTTGATGGAATTGAAGTAACGTATACAAAGCCAGACTTAAATCAAATTACACATGCCTATTGCTGTTCGATTCATAAGTCGCAAGGTAGTGAGTTCCCGATTGTGATTATGCCGATAGTAAAAAGTTACAATCGTATGTTACGTCGTAATTTAATTTATACTGGTATTACAAGAAGTAAGAAGTTCCTTATTATTTGCGGGGAGGAAGCAGCTTTCCAGTCTGGTGTAAATCGCCTTGATGATGCAATGCGTCAAACGACTTTAGCGAGTCGCTTGCAAGAATCACAAGGAGAAGTACAAATGGTAACAGTTAATGGCGAGGAAATGGACGTGGAAAACATTTCACCGTATGATTTCATGTAACAAGGTGAAATTATATAGTGAAACTTTCAAACGTATACCGTTGAAAGGCTCCAGCAATGTATAAATGAATGCGGTTTGGACATAATGGCGAATAGAATCTGGGAGACTGTAAGGAGATGAAAGCCATATGTTCATTTGTCCAAATTGCAAAGGGAAAGACATTGGAAAAATAGGTGTCAACCAATTTTATTGCTGGAATTGTTATATCGAATTATCGGTTTCAAAGGGGAAAATCCATACGCATCAAGTAGAAGAAGATGGTTCATTAAGCTCACTTGATGATTTATTTGATGAGAACGAAAGAACGATCGGATAACGAAAAGGGGGATTTACTTTGAATCTACGCAATTCATTAATCGCATTAGGTGTTGGAGCGGCAGCATATCAATATGCTCGCAAGCAAGATGTATTTTCAAAACGAAATATGAAAAAAGCACGTAAGATGATTAAATCTTATCTATAAGCGTAAAAAACTCCCTTCATCATAAGGGAGTTTTTTTATGCACTTGTATGCAAATATAAAAGTCCAATTTCAGAGAAGAGATAAGATAGGCCGTAACATCCAACGCCAAGCATTCCGTAATGAAATAATTGCTTCGCTCTTTCTTTTCGTGAGGAACGAATAAAGAAACCTTTCCAAATACCAAACCCGATACAAACCCATTCAAGAATCATAAAAAGTGCTGATAATACGAGCATAAATAAAACCATCATGAACCCTCCTGATTATATTATTTCATGCTGCATTCTCAGGGTGCTTGTCCTTGTTATGTTATGTATATGTACGTCTTTATAAAACAGTATGGTCTGGATAAAAAGATTTTAAAACTTTTGCACATAACCTACCCTATTTATTTTCAAAATAAAGGTGGAGGAGGTTTTTCGTGTGAAGAATCTTAAAATTATTTGGATATATCGTTTAGGGTTATTGTTACTCGTATTTCTTTGCTTGCTCGTCTTTTTAAAAATTAAGCCGCTATGGGCACCGATTATTTTTGTATTTAAAGTGGCCGTTACACCGTTTCTTATTGCGTGTTTTATTGCGTATTTATTGCATCCTTTAATTGAAAAAATTCATAAGGAAGGGATGCCGCGCACACTCGCTATTTTGCTCATTTACATCCTTTTCTTTGGTGGGATTGGTTATGGAATTTATAAAGGAACGCCAGTTGTGATTAAGCAATTACAAGAAATCAATGAACAATTCCCGCAGTTTACAAAAATGTATGATTCTTGGATGGATGGCGTTACGGAACAAACAGCGAATTTCCCATCATTTATTCATGAAAAGGTGAAACAAATTTTTGGTGGAGTAGAAACGAAGATACAATCACTTTTGAATAAAGTGATGAGCACAGCTCGTGGTGTACTCGATTCGTTACTCATTATTTTCTTAATACCGTTCATTGTATTTTACATATTAAAAGATTACGGTGAGTTTTATCATATCTTTTGGAAACTAGTCCCGAGTAAGTGGCGGAGTACTGGGCAAATGCTGGCGAAAGAAATTGATAAGTCACTCGGAAGTTATATTCGAGGACAGTTATTTGTTTGCTTAGTATTAGGGGGCGTATCTGTTCTTTCTTTTTGGTTTATCGGTATGAAATATCCATTATTACTCGGCATTATTATTGGGGTAACGGATATAATCCCATACTTCGGTCCAATTTTAGGAGCCATCCCGACATTAATGATTGCGGCAACCGTATCAACGAGTTTACTTATTAAGGCGGGAATTACGATTGCTATTTTGCAGTTTTTGGAAAGTAACATTTTATCCCCTTACATCGTTGGTAAGTCGCTTCGCATGCATCCTGTTATTATTATGCTTGCATTACTAGTTGGAGGAGAAGTGGCAGGAATTGTAGGATTATTAATATCAGTTCCAATTTTAGCAGTCATTCGTACAGTGATCGTTCATGTAAGGCCTCTTTTGAAAAAAGAAAATGTGTAATAGGAAAGCCCTCTAACTATAAAGGTAGAGGGCTTTCATTATTTAGATAGTTGTTCGTGTATTTGTTGAACGAGAGAGCTTACATCATTTGTTTGAATATGTTTTATTTTTTTCCATTCATTATCATACATAAAGATAATTTGATTGCTGAAAAGGCGCTTTTGTTCTTTTAGGTCAGAAATTTTTTCGAAAGAGTACTCCTCAAATAATGGATTCTTACTTACATCTGGTCCATAAAAGAAGAGCCGTTTGTTCGTTAAAATTAACAGCCCTGACCTTGCGACGGAACGATAAATAAATATATCTAATGAACATGCTGCGTAAAACAAAATTGTTTCGTCATTCGTTAACATATTTTTAGCTTTGTTCAATAAGGTTGCCATGGCAATCGCTCCTTTATTATTGATAATTCAATTATAACAAAAATAAAATATTCAGAAAGGTTTATAGAAGCAGTACAATTTCTTGAAAAATGCATAATATATGAAAAGGCTGTTAAGAATGACTAGTAGAATAGCTATGATTAATAAGCGATTGATATAATATAAATGATTATCTACATTGACAAACTTAAGAGAATTCTATTATATTTAGTCATATAAGACATTAAATCAATGACGGAACAAGTACGTTACAGTCCATTTATAGAGAGAAGCTTCCATATGGCTGAAAGAAGCTTTAAATGAAGGGTAACAGAAAGCTAATCCTGAGAGCAGCTAATCACTGCCGTTTTGCCACGTTACGGCACCATGAGGTGATGAGTTGATTGTTATAGTGATCAATTCATAATTAGGGTGGTATCGCGAGTTAACTCTCGTCCCTTTTATAGGGGCGGGAGTTTTTTATATTTAAGGAGGAAAATACAATGAAACAACTAACAGGCGCACAAATTCGTCAAATGTTTTTAGACTTTTTCCAAGAAAAAGGACATGCAGTAGAACCTAGTGCATCACTAGTTCCACATGAAGATCCATCTCTTTTATGGATTAACAGTGGTGTAGCAACATTAAAAAAATATTTTGACGGACGTGTAATCCCGCAAAATCCACGTATTACAAATGCTCAAAAATCAATTCGTACAAACGATATTGAAAACGTAGGGAAAACAGCTCGTCACCATACATTCTTTGAAATGTTAGGAAACTTCTCAATCGGTGATTACTTTAAAGAAGAAGCAATTACTTGGGCTTGGGAATTCTTAACGAGCGACAAATGGATCGGATTCGATAAAGAATTACTTTCAGTTACAATCCATCCAGAAGATGAAGAAGCATTTACAATTTGGAATGAGAAAATGGGTGTTCCAAAAGAGCGCATCATCCGTTTAGAAGAAAACTTCTGGGATATCGGTGAAGGACCAAGTGGACCGAATACAGAGATTTTCTATGACCGCGGAGAAGCTTATGGTAATGACTTTAGTGACCCAGAATTATATCCAGGCGGAGAAAATGAGCGTTACTTAGAAGTATGGAACCTTGTATTCTCTCAATTTAACCATAATCCAGACGGTTCATATACACCACTTCCTAAGAAGAACATCGATACAGGGATGGGTCTAGAGCGTATGACATCTATCGTTCAAGATGTACCTACAAACTTTGACACAGACTTATTCATGCCGATGATTGGTGCAACAGAATCAATCTCTGGTGAGAAGTATCGTAATGGTGACTTAGAAAAAGATATGGCGTTTAAAGTAATTGCTGACCATATCCGCACAGTAACATTCGCTGTTGGTGACGGCGCTCTTCCATCTAACGAAGGCCGTGGTTATGTATTACGTCGTTTATTACGCCGTGCTGTTCGTTACTCGAAGAAATTAAACATCAACCGTCCATTCATGTTTGAATTAGTACCGGTTGTTGGAGAAGTAATGAAAGACTTCTATCCAGAAGTACTTGAAAAGAAAGATTTCATCGCAAAAGTTGTGAAAAACGAAGAAGAGCGTTTCCACGAAACACTTCATGATGGTGAAGCAATTTTAGCTGAAGTTATCGCAAAAGCAAAAGAAGAAAAAACAACTATTATTTCTGGAGTAGATGCATTCCGTCTATATGACACATACGGTTTCCCAATTGAATTAACAGAAGAATATGCAGAAGAAGCTGGTATGACAGTTGATCAAGAAGGCTTTGAAAATGAAATGGAAAAACAACGTGAGCGCGCACGTGCTGCTCGTCAAGACGTTGACTCTATGCAAGTTCAAGGCGGTGTCCTTGGAGAAGTGAAAGTAGCGAGTGAGTTCGTTGGTTACGGTACAGTTGCAACAGAAAGTAACGTTGTTGCACTTGTGAAAAACGGCGAATACACAGACAGCTTACAAGCTGGCGAAGAAGGACAATTAATGCTTGATGTAACACCATTCTATGCTGAGAGCGGCGGACAAATTGCAGACCGTGGTTACCTTCTTGCTGACGGCGTGAAAGTTCTTGTAAAAGACGTACAAAAAGCACCGAACGGCCAAAACTTGCATAAAGTTGTTGTTGAAGAAGGTACATTAACGAAAGATGCTGTTGTGAAAGCTATCATTGATACGAAAAATCGTAGTAGCGTTGTGAAAAACCATACAGCAACTCACTTACTACACCAAGCATTAAAAGACGTACTTGGAACGCACGTAAACCAAGCGGGTTCTCTTGTAACTTCTGAACGTTTACGCTTTGACTTCTCTCACTTCGGTCAAGTACAAGCTGACGAATTAGAAAAAATTGAGCGTATCGTAAACGAGAAAATTTGGGAAAGTATTGATGTTGAGATTTCTCAAAAAGCAATCGAAGAAGCGAAAGAAATGGGCGCAATGGCATTATTCGGTGAAAAATACGGTGATGTTGTACGCGTTGTACAAGTTGGCGATTACAGCTTAGAGCTTTGCGGTGGTTGCCACGTTGATAATACAGCTTCTATCGGTATTTTCAAAATCGTTGCTGAGTCTGGTATCGGTGCAGGAACGCGTCGTATTGAGGCGGTAACTGGTAAGTCTGCATACGAATTAATGAACGATCAAGTAGGTTTATTAAAAGAAGCAGCAGGAAAAATGAAAACAAATCCGAAAGATATTTTAACAAGAGTGGATGGTTTATTTGCTGAAGTAAAACAACTTCAAAAAGAAAATGAATCTCTTGCAGCAAAATTAAGCAATATTGAAGCTGGCAACTTAACTGATTCAGTAATGACAGTTGATGGCGTGAACGTATTAGCAGCAAAAGTAAATGTTGCAGATATGAACAACTTACGTACGATGATGGATGACCTAAAAAACAAATTAGAATCTGCAGTTGTCGTATTAGCGTCTGTAAATGATGATAAAGTAAACATCTTAGCTGGCGTAACAAAAGATTTAATTAGCCAAGGATACCATGCTGGTAAACTTGTGAAAGAAGTAGCTTCTCGTTGTGGCGGTGGCGGTGGTGGCCGTCCTGATATGGCACAAGCGGGCGGTAAAAACCCAGCGCAAGTTGAGGAAGCTTTAGCATTTGTACAAGAGTACGTTAAATCTGTTTCAAAATAAAGACATAGTAGTGTACAATGGTAGGGAGAGGAGAAGTTCTTCTCCCTATACTTACTATATAAGTGAGGTGCTTGAAATGGACGGTTTTGATAAAACAATGAAGTTTAGCATTCAAGATGAAAAACAGAGTGTCCATGTAAATGATGTACTTTTAACTGTGTATGATGCACTTCAAGAAAAAGGTTATAATCCGATTAACCAAATCGTCGGTTATTTATTAAGTGGAGACCCAGCATACATACCTCGCCATAAAGATGCACGAAGCATCATTCGCAAGCTTGAACGTGATGAGTTAATTGAAGAGCTTGTGAAGTCTTACTTGAAACATCATCGTGAGGAGTAGTTTATGCGGATATTAGGTTTAGATGTAGGTACAAAAACAGTCGGAGTTGCAATGAGCGACGAAATGGGCTGGACAGCGCAAGGACTGGAAACAATCAGGATTAACGAAGAACGAGGTCACTTTGGTTTTGATCGTATTTCTGAGTTAGTAAAGCAGTACAATGTGGACAAAATAGTAGTAGGTTTACCTAAAAATATGAATGGTACAATTGGCCCACGTGGTGAAGCGTGCCAACAATTTGCAGAAAACCTACGAGAGCTGTTACAATTAGAAGTTGTAATGTGGGACGAGCGTTTGTCAACGATGGCAGCGGAACGTCTGCTCATTTCAGCTGATGTAAGCCGTAAGAAGCGAAAGCAAGTAATCGATAAGATGGCTGCAGTCGTAATCTTACAAGGATTTTTAGATAGTAAATAAGAGGTGACCAAAATGGAAGAAAATCAAATTACAATTGTAGACGAAAAAGGTAACGAACATTTATGTGAAATTATTTTCACTTTTGATGCTGAAAAATTTGGCAAAAAATCGTACGTAGTCTTCTCTCCAATCGGTGAAGTAGACGAAGATGGAGACCAAATTTATGATGCAATGGCTTATGAGCAAAATGAAGAAGAGGGCGGAAGTTTACTTCCAATCGAATCTGAAGAAGAGTGGGAAATGGTACAAGAAATGTTCAACACTCTAGCTGATGAGCAAGAAGCTGAATAATAAGTACTGAAAAGATGGACGACATATAGTCCATCTTTTTTTATATATAAAATGAAAGATTTTTTGTCGAAACCTTGCAATCCTTTGTAGTATAATGAGACGGATTGTAGAAAAATAAAATGTCTATCTAAAAAAGATAAATAAATTTATTGTGTTTTTATGTCGTGTTGTATAGAAAGATATACATACGGTCTACAATTTAATTAAGGAGGAAGAGTGTTGATAGAGAATCAAGTGAAAAAGAAGCGTAGACGTCTTTTTTTATTTTCGATTATTGCACTGCTTTTAGTTTGTGGTTCAGTCTATGCGTATATTTTATCCGCATTAGGACCAGTTGATAGCGGGAATAAAAAAGAGATTGAAGTAGAAATTCCCAAGGGATCATCTACTAGTAAAATTGGTGAGATTTTAGAAGAAAAAGGTGCTGTGAAAAACAGTACAGTTTTTAGTTTTTATACAAAGGCTAAATCGAAAAATTTACAAGCGGGTACATATTTATTAAATCCTTCAATGAGTGCCTCCGATGTAATTGAACAAATGTCATCTGGTAACGTTCATCGTCCAGCTCTTTATAAAGTGACGATAAAAGAAGGTGCGCAAGTAACTGAAATTGCAGAAACGGTTGCAAACGAATTAAAGTGGAATAAAGATGATGTTGTACGTCAATTAAATGATAAAGCATTTATTCAAAAAATGCAGCAAAAGTATCCGAAGTTATTAACGGATAAAATCTTTGATAGCAATATTAAATATCCATTAGAAGGTTATTTATATCCTGCGACGTACTCTTTCTATAAAAAAGATACGACGTTAGAAGAAATTGTAATTCCGATGCTTGAGAAAACGAATGCAATCATTGTTCAAAACGAGGCAAAAATGAAAGCGAAGAACTGGGATGTTCATCAGCTGTTAACATTGTCTTCACTTATTGAAGAAGAGGCAACAGGCTTTACAGATCGTCAAAAAATCTCTAGTGTCTTTTATAATCGTTTAGCGAAAGGTATGCCACTGCAAACTGATCCAACGGTATTATACGCACTTGGAAAGCATAAGCAACGTGTATTATACGAAGATTTAAAGATAAACTCACCGTACAATACGTATGTTGTGAAAGGATTGCCGGTTGGTCCAATCGCAAACTCTGGTAAACATTCAGTGGAAGCGGCGTTAGAGCCTGCGCAAACAGATTATTATTATTTCTTAGCTGCACCAACTGGTGAAGTGTACTATGCGAAAACATTAGAAGAGCATAATGCATTAAAGCAAAAATATATTACGAAAAAACAGTGAAAAGGGGAGGGGTAGCGAAAAATGTCGCACATCCCTCTTTTTTGTGGTAAAATATATCGGGTTAAAAACTGGCAGAAGAATCGTTTTTAATATCAAAACGGGACGTACAAGCTAAGGGTAAAGCTGGCTTGTATTTTTATTGCATTCTATGTGTGAAAAGACGTCATAGAGGCACTTCTCCATGTAAATAAGGAGGACCATTATGGAGGATGCAGTTAACGAGTACCTATTATCATTTATTGATCCAAAAGATAAATTAATTCTTGAAATGGAAGATTATGCGAAAGAAAATCATGTGCCGATTATGGATCGACTTGGAATGGAATTTATGTTGCAATTTTTACGTTTAATTGGACCAAAAAGCATTTTAGAGCTTGGTACAGCAATTGGTTATTCTAGTATTCGTATGATGCAAGCTATTCCAAATTCTCGCATTGTGACAGTTGAACGCAATCGCGAGCGATATGAAAAAGCGCTTGAATATATAGAACGTTCACCAGTTAAAGAGCGTATTTCCGTTATTTACGGTGATGCGTTAGAAACAGGTGAGCAAGTAGAAGAACATGGAACATTTGACGTTATTTTTATTGATGCAGCAAAAGGACAATATCGTCGCTTTTTTGACTTATATGAACCGTTATTAAATCCTGGTGGCGTAATTATTTCAGATAATGTTATGTACCATGGGCTTGTAACGACAAAAGAGAAAATTGAAAACAGACGTACACGTGGTTTAATCCGTCGTATTAAGACGTATAATGAATGGCTTATGAATCATGAAGGATATGATACAACGATTTTCCCAATTGGTGATGGAGTAGCTGTTAGTAAAAAGAGAGGGTGACCAAGGTATGAAGAAACCTGAATTGTTAGTAACGCCAAAAGCAGTGGCGGATATCGAACCTCTTGCGAAAGCAGGAGCAGATGCGGTAATGATCGGTGAGCAAAAGTTTGGTTTACGTTTAGCAGGGGAATTTTCACGTGAAGATGTGAAACAAGCTGTGAAGATTGCACATGAGAACGGTGTGAAAGTATACGTAGCAATGAACGCTATGTTTCACAATGATAAAGTAGACGAATTAACAGATTATGTTGCATTTTTAAACGAAGTAAGTGTAGATGCAATTGTTTTCGGAGATCCAGCAGTATTAATGGCGGTCCGAGAAGTAGCGCCAAATATGCAATTGCACTGGAATACAGAAACAACAGCAACAAACTGGTTTACTTGTAACTACTGGGGACAAAGGGGAGCAAAACGTGCTGTATTAGCTCGTGAGCTTAGCTTGGATGAAATTGTTGAATTAAAAGAAAATGCTGAAGTGGAACTTGAAGTGCAAATTCACGGTATGACTTGTATGTTCCAATCGAAGCGTTCATTAGTAGGAAACTACTTTGAGTATCAAGGACGTAATCTTGACATTGAAAAGAAAAAATATGAAGAGAATATGTTCTTATATGACCCAGAGCGTAACAATAAATATCCAATTTATGAAGATGAAAATGGTACTCACATTATGAGTCCAAACGATATTTGTTTCATCGATGAGTTAGAAGAGCTAATTGACGCTGGAGTCGATAGTTTAAAAATTGATGGTGTACTAAAAAGCTCTGCATACATTATTGAGGTAACGAAGAAATATCGTAAAGCAATTGATTTATGTGTAGAAAATCGTGATGCGTATTATGACGTGAAAGACGATTTATATAAAGAGATAGAAGAAATGCAACCAGTAAATCGTCCGTTAGACACAGGATTCTTCTTTAAAGAGACGGTTTACTAAACGAGGAGGGTGTAGGAAATGACTGTACAAGAAATTTCACGAGTGATCGATGGCAAACGCGTTATTGTGAAGAAACCTGAACTGTTAATCCCTGCGGGTAACTTAGAAAAATTAAAAGTAGCTATCCATTACGGGGCAGATGCTGTATATTTAGGTGGACAAGAATTTGGTCTTCGTTCGAATGCAGGTAACTTTACACTGGAAGATATGGCAGAAGGTGTTGAATTTGCAAAGAAATATGGAGCAAAAATATATGTAACAACAAATATCTTTGCACATAATGAAAATATGGACGGGCTAGAGGAATATTTAAAAGGGATTGAAAAAGCTGGCGTAACGGGAATTATCGTTGCTGATCCGCTTATTATTGAGACGTGTAAACGTGTAGCGCCTTCTGTTGAAGTGCATTTAAGTACACAACAATCACTATCCAACTGGAAAGCAGCACAGTATTGGAAAGAAGAAGGTTTACATCGTCTTGTGTTAGCTCGTGAAGCAAGCTATGAAGAAATGAAAGAAATTAAAGAAAAAGTGGATATTGAAATTGAAGCATTTGTCCATGGTGCAATGTGTATCGCATATTCAGGCAGATGTACGTTAAGTAACCATATGACAGCACGTGACTCTAACCGTGGTGGTTGTTGTCAATCTTGCCGTTGGGACTATGATTTAGTTCAAACAGTATCACAACATAAAGATGCAAAAGAGCTTCCTCTATTCCAAGAAGAAGATGCTCACTTTGCAATGAGTCCAAAAGACTTAAATTTAATTTTATCAATTCCGAAAATGATTGAAATTGGAATTGATAGCTTAAAAGTTGAAGGACGTATGAAATCAATCCATTACGTAGCGACTGTAGCAACGGTATACCGTAAAGTAATTGATGCGTATTGTGCGGATCCGGATAATTTTGAGTTTAAACAAGAATGGTTAGATGAGCTTGATAAATGTGCAAATCGTGATACAGCTCCGGCATTCTTTGAAGGGGTTCCAGGACATCAAGAGCAAATGTTTGGAAATCATAGTAAGAAAACAACGTATGATTTCGCTGGTTTAGTGTTAGATTATAATGAAGAAACGGGCATCGTAACGATTGAGCAACGTAATCATTTCAAACCAGGACACGAAGTGGAGTTCTTTGGACCAGAAATAGAAAACTTTACGCAGACGGTGGAGAAAATTTGGGATGAGGATGGAAACGAATTAGATGCAGCGAGACATCCGCTGCAAATCGTGAAATTCAAAGTGGATCAACCAGTGTATGTGAATAATATGATGCGCAAAAGCATACTTCAATAAGAAAGAGTTGATAGTCGAATGGGGACGAATAAGCCTGTTGTAATTGGAATTGCTGGTGGTTCGGGATCAGGTAAAACGAGTGTAACGAAAGCGATTTTTGACCATTTTAAAGGTCATTCTATTTTAATCTTAGAGCAAGATTATTATTACAAAGATCAAAGCCATTTACCAATGGAAGAGCGTTTAAAAACAAATTATGATCATCCGCTTGCGTTTGATAATGATCTGTTAATTGAACATTTGCAGCAGTTGCTTGCATATGAGCAAATTGATAAGCCTGTATATGACTATACATTGCATACGCGTTCAGAAGAAGTTATTCCAGTTGAGCCGAAAGATGTAATCATTTTAGAAGGAATTCTTATTTTAGAAGACCCACGTCTTTGTGAGTTAATGGACATTAAGCTATTCGTTGATACAGATGCAGATCTTCGTATTTTACGCCGCATGCAGCGTGACATTAAAGAGCGCGGTCGTACGATGGATTCAGTTATTGATCAATACGTAAGTGTTGTACGTCCAATGCACAATCAATTTATTGAGCCTTCTAAGAAATTTGCGGATATTATTATCCCTGAAGGTGGACAAAACCATGTTGCAATTGATATTATGGTGACAAAAATTGCAACAATTCTTGAACAAAAAGTAAATTTGTAATAGCATAGTAAAAGATATACGATAGGAAGGGATTTTTTCCCTTCCTATCGAATACAATGAAACATGCAACCTCATCTATATATAGGTGAGGGCATATTTATATCAACTTTCCATACATATCTTCTTTATATAAAGAAGAATTGGGAATACGGGGTTGTATGTGACAACTCCGCTAGTACAGGCGTGCTAGAAACCTCCGCTATACATATAAGTGGGGGAGTTTTCATATGGAACTCCTCTTTTTTTCGGGGGATTGGTATATAAAAGGAGTGGAAAATATGGCAACAGAAAAAACATACCCTATGACGCAAGAGGGTAAGCAAAAGTTAGAGAACGAACTTGAAGATTTAAAAACGGTAAAACGTAAAGAGGTTGTAGAGCGCATTAAGATTGCACGTAGCTTCGGAGATCTTTCTGAGAACTCTGAGTACGATGCAGCGAAAGATGAGCAAGCGTTCGTAGAAGGACGTATTACACAATTAGAAAACATGATTCGTAACGCAGTTATCATCACAGATAATGGCGAAGAATCTACAGTTGTTACATTAGGTAAAACAGTAACATTTAAAGAATTACCAGGTGGAGATGAAGAATCTTACACAATCGTAGGTAGCGCAGAAGCAGATCCATTTGAAGGAAGAATTTCTAACGATTCTCCAATTGCAAAAAGCTTATTAGGTAAGCAAATTGGTGAGAAGGTAGCAATCCAAACTCCAGGTGGAGAAATGCAAGTAGAGATTATCTCTGTAAAATAATAAAAAATCACTCGTGTAAAAGCGAGTGATTTTTTTATTTGTATAAAAGATGAAACACTCCGTCCAAACTATAATGGACGAGGTGTTTTTTATGAAAATAAAACGGAGAATTACAATTGTTTTAATTTGTTTTATAGGTGTCATGCTTATTTTACTTTGTCGTTTACTTCAAATACAAATTATAGATACAGAATCATTTACAGATCGTAAGATAAATTTAATTGAAAAAAGTGTTACACAACGGACGCAGTCCATTACGGTAGATGATGGACGAGGCCATTTTATAGATCGGAACGGTAAGGAAATAGGTGAGAAAAAGTATCCTGTTTTAATTGTTTTTCCATTTCTACAAATAAAAAATGACATGTTAGAGAAAATTGCGCATATCATTGGTGTGTCGAGACAAGAGATTGAAAGTCAAATGAAAGACAAGAAAAGTGCATTTATCGTGCAAAGGGGAGATGGACCATTTCACTTGGCACGAGAGCAGATGGAGAAGGTGAATCAATTAAATGTATTAGGTATTGTAGCAGCTGAAGTTCGTTTACGGCAAACTGACGCGATGAATCATTTAATTGGCAATGTAGGGGAGAATGAACGAGAATTTCAAAAACGATACGGAGAAGTAAGAAGAATTTCAAGGAAAACGCCAATTGGCATTTCAGGATTGCAGCAATCATTTGATGAATTTCTTTTGACCGATGGAGAGGCAAAAGTATTGTATCAAGTGGACCGACAAGGAGAACCGATTTTTGGAAAACAAGCGAAATATACTGCGCCAGGAAATCCATTTTATCCAGTGACGATTCAAACTACTTTACATAACGGATTACAGCAAAAAGCAGAAGAAGTGGTTGAAGCAAGCGAAATAAAGAAGGGAGGACTAGTATTACTTGATGTAAAGAAAAATGAAATTTTAGCGATGGTCAGTAAACCATCTGTGCAGGTGAAGGATGAGCGCTTATATACAACTACACTTGAAAATCAAATGTTAACACCACATTTTCCCGGTTCTGTTTTTAAAACAATAGTTGCAGCGGCAGTGATTGATCAAAATGAAAATGTGTTAAATCGTACATTTAATTGTAATCAAGATTTATATGGTGAAGACCACCCGCAAGTTATGATGGGTACACTTAGTTTTAAAGAGAGCTTTGCTAGAAGCTGTAACAGGACGTTTTCAGAGTTAGGTAACGAGCTAATACAAAAGGATAAGATGGTGTTAGAAACTTACGTAGCAGCTTTAGGAGCCGCTGGTAAGGTTGGATGGAAAGGTTCTGTATTTCATACAACTCATTTTGAGCAAATGCCAGAGGAGAAGAAGGTTACGATTTGGGGTAGTGAAGGAAATAAGAATAGTAAAAAGGCGGTAGCGCAAACAGCAATTGGACAGAAAGATGTACGTATGTCACCTCTAGCGATTGCAAATATGATGGCGACGATTGCTAGGGATGGAGAAAAGATGGAAGTGAAAGCTGTGGAAAAAATAAAGTATAAAAATGGAACGGACTTTTATACTTTTGAAGACCATACATTAGGTGGAAAACAGCTTTCGTATGAAGCGGTGAAAACATTACAAGAGTTATTAAGGGGCGTTGTAACAACGGAGAAAGGAACAGGAGCAGCATTCAGGTCGTTGCCACTAAGTGTCGCAGGAAAATCTGGGACAGCGCAAACAGGAAAAGGGACGAAAGTGAATCGGTGGTTTGCAGGTTATTTTCCGTATGAAAATCCAAGATATGCTTTAGTTGTCGTGGATATAGAAACGAATAGTAGTGAAAATAAAGTTACACCTATTTTCAAAGCTATCGTAGAATCAATCTATCGATTAGAGAATGAAAAGTAATCTTGCAATTCATAGTGAAATGTTTTCATTTCGTGAAAATATTATTGTAAATGTTCAACCTTTCTAGATTTAATGTTACAATAGCAAGTATGAAAAACTGCATGGAGGTTTGAAGAATGGCAGGAGGATCTAGATTCCAACAGAAACAACAAAAACGTCGTCAAAACGGTGTTTTAAATATTGCAATTGCAATTGTATTAATATTAGTAGCTATTGTATCATATCAATTGTTTGTTCCTGAAAGAAAAGAACAAGCGTCTTCTAGTGATAAAAAAGTAGCTCAGCAAACAACGAAAGAGAATAAGGCTGAGAAAGCTAAAGGTAAAGAAGAGACGAAGAAGAACGAGCAAGATAAGGCAGATGCTAAGAAGCAGGAAGAAGAGAAGCAAAAGGCTGAAGAAGAACAGAAAAAAGCTGAAGAAGAAGCGAAAGCTAACGAGAAAGTATCAGCTGAAAAAACACAGCCAAAGGCAACTGACGCTTATACGAAACCTTCTTGGAAGCCAGTAGGTACAGAGCAAGGTGCAACACCTGCGATGACGTTTAAAAAAGGTACAGCAGATTGGAATGAGATGAATCAAGCTATTTCAGCTGCAATTGACGTTCCAGTAGAGCAATTAGTTATCCATAGAATTGGAAATAACGGTAAGAATAAAGCTTACGGTAACGTACAAGATAAACAATCAGGCAAAAAATATTATGTGAATATTGATTGGGTAGACAATGAGGGCTGGAAACCAGTACTTGTTCAAACTCTAAACTAAAAAAGAGAAGCTCCTTAGGGGCTTCTCTTTTTTAGTTAGCGTAATTTCTTTAATTTAAAATGAACAACCGCGCTATAATATGGTCTTTTGCTTTCGGGATCCATAACCATTTGATGCGAGATGTGATGAACTTCAAGCATAAGTGCTTTATTATTATCGATTTGTTCACTAATTTTTCGTTCCAAAGAAGCTAAGTCTCCTGCTTCGAAAAACTCTACTTTATCTTCTAACATTTCAAAGGTAAATGACACGAAGACGACCCCTCTCCTATGTAATCAACTATAGTGTAACAAAGAAAAGAAGGAAATACCATGTACATTTCAATTGACATTTTTGGAAAGAGGGCATATTATACTGATAAAACCGATAAGAAAAAGGGGAATTTTTATGGGTACAGAATTTAATGGTTTATTTGATGAGTGGGCTCATACGTACGACTCATTTGTACAAGGCGAAGATATACAATATAAAGAAGTTTTCGCCCGTTATGAGGACATTCTAGAGGATGTAGTTAACAAGTCATTTGGTAATGTATTAGAATTTGGTGTTGGTACAGGTAATTTAACAAATAAATTATTACTTGCTGGCCGCACAGTTTACGGTATAGAACCGTCACGTGAAATGCGCATGATTGCAAAAGAGAAATTACCGCAAGAGTTTTCCATTACAGAAGGTGATTTTCTTTCGTTTGAAGTCCCAAATTCAATTGATACCATAGTAAGCACCTATGCATTTCATCATTTAACAGATGATGAAAAAAATGTAGCGATTGCGAAGTATAGTCAATTGCTAAACAAAGGTGGTAAAATAGTGTTTGCTGATACGATATTTGCAGATCAAGATGCATATGATAAAACTGTTCAAACAGCAAAACAAAGAGGTTTTCATCAGTTAGCAAACGATTTGCAAACGGAATACTATACACGTATTCCAGTCATGCAGTCTATTTTTGAAAACAATGGCTTCCATGTAACGTTTACGAGATTAAATCATTTCGTTTGGGTAATGGAGGCAACTAAGCAATAGAAAGAGGGATTAGATTGAGAATTGCTGTAATTGGAGCAATGGAAGAAGAAGTACGTATTTTACGTGACAAATTAGAACAAGCAGAAACAGAAACGGTTGCGGGTTGTGAATTTACGAAAGGACAATTAGCAGGACATGAAGTAATCTTGTTAAAGTCTGGTATTGGTAAAGTAAATGCAGCGATGTCAACGACAATTTTATTAGAAAGATATAAGCCTGAAAAAGTAATTAATACTGGTTCAGCTGGTGGCTTCCATCATTCTCTAAATGTTGGAGATGTAGTTATTTCAACAGAAGTTCGTCATCATGACGTAGATGTAACAGCATTTAACTATGAGTATGGTCAAGTACCAGGAATGCCGCCTGGATTCAAGGCTGATGAAGCATTAGTTGCATTAGCTGAGAAATGTATGCAGGCAGAAGAAAATATTCAAGTTGTAAAAGGTATGATCGCAACAGGTGATTCATTTATGAGTGATCCGAACCGCGTTGCAGCAATTCGTGATAAATTTGAAGATCTTTATGCAGTAGAAATGGAAGCAGCAGCTGTTGCACAAGTATGCCACCAATACGAAGTTCCGTTTGTTATTATTCGTGCACTTTCTGATATTGCTGGTAAAGAATCAAATGTTTCATTTGATCAATTTTTAGATCAAGCAGCTCTTCATTCTACAAACTTTATCGTAAAAGTACTAGAAGAGTTAAAGTAATGTAACAAAAAGGCAACTGTCTCATATAAAGAAAATACATACAGTTGCCTTTTCTTTATTGGCAAATAAGGGGGAGAACACGATGAATGTATATCGTGGAGTTCATGAGTTGATTGGTCATACACCAATTGTAGAAATTACTCGTTTTTCACTTCCGGAAGGGGTCCGTTTATTTGCAAAGCTTGAATTTTATAACCCAGGTGGAAGCGTTAAGGACCGTTTAGGAAGAGAATTAATCGAAGATGCTCTAGAAAAAGGGCTTGTTACCCAGGGTGGAACAATTATTGAACCGACTGCTGGAAATACTGGTATTGGACTGGCACTTGCAGCGTTACAACATGATTTACGCGTTATTGTTTGTGTACCAGAGAAATTTAGTATTGAAAAGCAAGAACTAATGAAAGCACTAGGTGCAACGGTCGTGCATACACCAACTGAGCAAGGAATGACCGGTGCAATTGCAAAAGCAAAAGAATTAGTAAATGAAATACCGAATTCATACTCTCCAAGTCAGTTTGCGAATGAAGCAAACCCACGTGCTTATTTCAAAACATTAGGTCCTGAACTTTGGGATGCACTGAACGGAGAGATTAACATATTTGTTGCTGGAGCAGGAACTGGTGGTACATTCATGGGGACTGCATCTTATTTGAAAGAAAAAAATGTAGATATAAAAACGGTTATTGTGGAACCAGAAGGGTCCATTTTAAATGGTGGTAAAGCTGGTTCGCATGAAACCGAAGGGATTGGCCTTGAATTCATCCCACCATTTTTGAAAACATCTTATTTTGATGAAATTCATACAATTTCTGATCGAAATGCATTTTTACGAGTGAAGGAATTAGCCCAAAAAGAAGGACTGCTTGTTGGGAGCTCGTCAGGAGCAGCATTTCATGCAAGTTTACTGGAAGCAGAGAAAGCGGCGCCAGGTACAAACATTGTAACGATTTTTCCTGATAGTAGTGAGCGCTATTTAAGTAAAGACATATACAAAGGATGGGAATAAAAAATGAGAGCAAAGACAAAGTTAATTCATGGTATTCGCATAGGAGAACCTTCAACTGGATCTGTAAATGTACCGATTTATCAAACAAGTACGTACAAACAAGAAGCAGTTGGTAAGCATCAAGGATATGAATATTCACGTACAGGGAACCCAACACGTGCAGCTTTAGAAGAAATGATTGCTGTATTAGAAAACGGTCATGCTGGTTTTGCATTTGGTTCAGGAATGGCTGCTATTACAGCTACAATTATGTTGTTCTCAAAAGGTGACCACGTTATTTTAACAGATGATGTGTATGGTGGAACGTACCGCGTTATCACGAAAGTATTAAATCGCTTCGGTATTGAGCATACATTTGTAGATACAACAAATCTAGAGGAAGTTGTAGAAGCAATTCGTCCAAACACGAAAGCGATTTATGTGGAAACACCAACGAATCCATTACTGAAAATTACTGATATTAAGAAAATATCTACTCTTGCTAAAGAGAAAGATTTATTAACAATTATCGATAACACATTCATGACGCCATATTGGCAGTCGCCGATTTCTTTAGGAGCAGACATTGTACTTCATAGTGCAACGAAATATTTAGGAGGTCATAGTGACGTAGTTGCAGGCCTAGTAGTTGTAAATAGCCCGCAATTAGCAGAAGACCTTCACTTTGTACAAAACTCAACAGGAGGCATCCTTGGCCCGCAAGATAGCTTCTTACTACTTCGTGGTTTAAAAACATTAGGAATTCGAATGGAAGAGCATGAAACGAATTCACGTGCAATTGCTGAGTTTTTAAATAACCATCCAAAAGTAAATAAAGTATATTATCCAGGTCTTGCCTCACATCAAAACCATGAATTAGCAACAGAACAAGCAAATGGATTTGGTGCTATTATCTCATTTGATGTAGATAGTGAAGAAACATTAAATAAAGTACTAGAGAAATTACAATACTTTACACTTGCTGAAAGTTTAGGAGCAGTAGAAAGTTTAATTTCTATCCCATCTCAAATGACACATGCATCAATCCCAGCAGATCGCCGCAAAGAATTAGGAATTACAGATACATTAATTCGTATTTCTGTCGGTATTGAAGACGGTGAAGATTTAATTGAAGATTTAGCACAAGCGCTAGCATAATAAAAATGCACTGCTAATATAGAGCAGTGCATTTTTATTATATTATTTTGTGAAATATTTCACAAAATAGACATACACAAACGAAATAATTTCATGTATATTAAGTTCATGAAATGTTACTCACGAACAATCTTGTGAAATTATTCACAAACAATGAGGTTCATGTAGGAAAGCAACTCTATTTTTTTGCGCTAATCGGGACTTATTATGACCTATAGGGTCTTATTTAGTCCACGATAGCAGAATAGGAGGAATTTACATGGTAGTCAAAGAGAAAGTTGTAAATGAAATGCAGGAAGTAAAAGAGATGATTGATACGTTAGTGAATAACGGTCAAAAGGCCTTACAAGCATTAGAAAGTTTTACACAAGAGCAAATTGACAACATTGTTCATGAAATGGCATTAGCAGGTGTTGATCAACATATGCCGCTTGCCAAGTTGGCTGTTGAAGAAACGGGTCGTGGTGTATATGAAGATAAATGTATTAAAAATATTTTTGCTACTGAATATATTTGGCATAGCATAAAGAAAGATAAAACAGTAGGGATTATTCACGAAGATCCTCATGAAGAAATAATAGAAATTGCAGAACCTGTCGGTGTAGTAGCTGGGGTAACGCCAGTAACGAATCCAACGTCGACAACAATGTTTAAAGCATTAATCGCGATAAAAACGAGAAATCCAATTATTTTCGCATTTCATCCTTCAGCACAAAACTGTTCCATTGCAGCGGCGAAAACAGTATATGATGCAGCGGTGAAGGCGGGTGCACCAAAACATTGTATTCAGTGGATTGAAAAACCTTCTGTAGAAGCTACGAAACAATTAATGAACCATGAAGGTGTTGCGCTTGTTTTGGCAACTGGAGGAGCAGGTATGGTGAAATCAGCTTATTCTACTGGAAAACCAGCGCTAGGTGTAGGTCCTGGTAATGTACCATGCTATATAGAGAAATCAGCGCATATAAAACGGGCTGTTAATGATTTAATTTTATCAAAAACATTTGATAACGGTATGATTTGTGCATCAGAACAAGCAATCATTGTAGACAAGGAAATTTATGATGATGTGAAAACAGAAATGATTGCAAACAATTGTTACTTTGTAACAGAAGAAGAGAGAAGAAAATTAGAAAAGCTTGTTATTAATGAAAATACATGTGCAGTAAATAGTGATATTGTAGGGAAATCAGCACAGTACATTGCCGCATTAGTTGGAATTACTGTGCCTGAAAATACAAAAATGCTTGTAGCTGAAATACAAGGTATCGGAGCAGCATATCCACTATCTCGTGAGAAACTGAGTCCAGTATTAGCTTGTGTAAAAGCAAATTCACAAGAAGAGGGACTTACATATTGCGAAGACATGTTAGACCTTGGTGGTTTAGGACATTCAGCAGTTATTCATTCTACAAATAAAGAAGTACAAAAGCAGTTTGGATTACGTATGAAAGCTTGCCGTCTTATTGTAAACGCCCCTTCATCACAAGGTGGAATCGGTGACATATATAATGGATTTATTCCATCACTTACGCTTGGTTGCGGTTCGTATGGGAAAAACTCAGTTTCTCAAAACGTAACAGCGACGCATTTATTAAATATAAAAAGGTTGGCAAATAGAAAAAAGAATATGCAGTGGTTCAAATTACCACCAAAAATTTATTTTGAAAAACATGCGACAGCATATTTAGCAAATATGCCTAACATTTCACGTGCATTTATTGTAACGGATCCAGGAATGGTTGAGCACGGATATGTAGATACGGTTACGCATTATTTACGTAAACATGCAAATGATGTAAAAGTTGAAGTTTTCTTTGAGGTCGAGCCAGATCCATCAGATGAAACTGTCTTTAAAGGTGCGGAAATGATGAGAAGTTTTAAGCCAGATGTAATTATTGCACTTGGTGGTGGTTCAGCGATGGATGCAGCGAAAGGGATGTGGCTTTTCTATGAGCACCCAGAAACAACATTCTATGGAATTAAACAGAAGTTTTTAGATATAAGAAAACGTACATGTAAATATCCGAAATTAGGAAGTAAGGCACAGTTTGTTGCCATTCCAACAACATCAGGAACAGGATCAGAAGTGACACCATTCGCGGTTATTACAGATAAGAAAAATAATATAAAGTATCCACTCGCAGATTATGAATTAACGCCAGATGTAGCAATTGTTGATCCACAGTTTGTAATGACAGTACCGCCACATGTAACAGCAGACACCGGTATGGACGTATTAACGCATGCAATCGAGGCGTATGTGTCTGTTCTAGCAAATGACTATACAGATGGATTAGCATTAAAGGCCATTGATCTCGTATTCAAATATTTACCAAGAGCATTTAAAGATGGAAATGATGAAGAAGCACGAGAAAAAATGCATAATGCTTCTGCAATCGCAGGGATGGCATTTGCAAATGCTTTCCTAGGTATTAACCACAGTTTAGCACATAAAATTGGACCAGAATTTCATATTCCGCATGGGCGTGCGAATGCAATTCTTATGCCGCACGTAGTTCGCTATAATGCTATTAAGCCAAGAAAACACGCATTGTTCCCAAAATATGAGCACTTCGTAGCTGATGAACGCTATGCACATATTGCGAGAATGCTCGGTCTTCCAGCGAACTCAACAGTAGAAGGTGTGGAATCACTCGTCCAAGCAATTATTGAACTTGGAAAAAGTTTAAATATTAATATGAGTATTGCGGGACAAGGAGTTGCTAAGGACCAGTTTGAAGAGGTTGTTGGATTATTAGCAGAAAGAGCTTTTGAAGATCAATGTACAACAGCTAATCCAAAATTACCTCTTATTTCAGAGCTGAAAGAAATTTATATGGAAGCATATAAAGGAGAGTAATGCTTATGAAAGAGTCGCAATAAAGCGGCTCTTTTTCTTTTGGAAAACATCTCCCAGAATGTCTGTATTTACTTGTCTTTAAGTGTAATAGAATATGATACAGTGAAATGGAGGAGTGAGAATATGATGAAAGAATTACAAGAAAAAATAGCAGATTATACTCGGTTCGGACAAATCCTTCTCGCTGTAAGTACATTGTTAATGGTTGGCTTGTTGATTCCGAGTGGAGCAAAAGAAGCAATACAATCTTTTGTTATGATGGGGAGCATCGTTATATTTTTAAGTTTATCCTTCTTTTTCTTCCAGCGTGTGAAAGTGATGCGAGACGAGTTAGAGGGAAACGAATGTGAATAATATTGATAAATAGAGCGTTACAAAAAGAAGGAATCTTTTTTGTAACGCTTTGTGTTTTTTCTAGAAAATGTATGCGTTTTATATTGACAATGATAATCCTTATCAATTAAAGTAGAATAGTAGTTAATGATTATCATTATCAGTTAGAGGTGGAAGAATGAAAAAATCTATTACGCTATTCACAGCGATTTTATCTATTTTTTTCTTGTTAATAGGTTGCAATGCAAAGGAAAACGAAAAAGCATCTGCAACAAAAACAGAAAAAGGAAAAGAGAAAATCGAAGTTACCGACCTGTCAGGAAGAAAGGTAACATTCGATAAAGTGCCAGAGAGTTTTGCAACATTAAGTATGGGAGACATGAATATTATTCATGCGTTAGGCGGAAAAATAGTAGGTCGTCCGGATGCAAAAATAACGCTTCCAGAGGATATAAAGAAAGTACAAGTAATTGGGAATGCGCATCAGCCGAATTTTGAGCAAATTGCTAGCTTAAAGCCGGATGTACTTATTGCTAATAATGGGTTTCAAAAGAATGTTCCAACGGTGGAAAGACAAGGAACGAAAGTAATGATTTCTTCTGCAAATTCTGTACTAGATATTCAAAAGAATATTGAACTATACGGAACGATTATGAAGAAAGAAGATAAAGCAAAAGAACTTAACCAAAAAATTAATAATCAAATGAAGACATATGAGAAAAAAAGCGATGTAAAAGCATTGCTAGTGTATGGGGCACCAGGTACGTATTTAGCAGCATTACCAACATCTTTATCAGGTGATATTTTAGAAAAAACAGGCGGGAAAAATATTGCAGCTGATTTTCCGGAAATGAAGGAATATCCGCAATATGCGCAGCTAAGTGTAGAACGTATTATTGAGGCAAATCCAGATGTGATTTATTTAATTACACATGGAGATCCAAATAGCGTTAAAAAAGCATTTGAAGGCGAAATGATGAAAAATGAAGCGTGGAAAAATTTAGATGCAGTAAAACAAAATCGTGTAGTGATTTTGCCACCAGACTTATTTGGATCAAATCCTGGAACAAAAGTTACAGAAGCGATGGACTTTATGTATAAAAGTATACAAGATGTAAGGAAATGATACGTATGGAAAGTAGTGAAGTGGTAAGGGAAAAGGAACATCCTTTTGCGAAAAAAAGATGGATAATAGCAGTTACCTTAGTAGTATTAACGATTTTAGGTCTTTTTTACGGCCTTTTCGCAGGAAGTTTATCCTTTTCATTACGAGATATTCTAACAGGGATACAAGATGAAGGTTCGACGGTTCATCGAATTGTATGGGACCTTCGTATACCGAGAGTGCTAGTTGGATTTATAGTAGGAACGTGTTTAGCAGCATCTGGTGCCCTGCTACAAGGGGTTATGAGAAACCCTCTTGCAGACCCTGGTATAATTGGGGTTTCATCTGGAGCAGGCCTTGTAGCAATTGTAATTATGATTTTATTCCCTCAGCATATGGCTTTTTTACCGCTCGGAGCGTTTTTAGGAGCTTTCATAACGGCGATGGTCATTTATGCTTTATCATGGCAAAAGGGGGCACCACCTTCAAGGATTGTCTTAGTAGGTGTGTCAATCAATGCATTAATTGGTGCAGCCACGTCAGCGTTAATGTTATTACATAGTGATAAAGTACAATCCGTGTTGCCATGGTTAGCAGGTGGCATTGGTGGTGTAAGTTGGGCACATTTAAACATGATTATTTATTATGCAATATTCGCTATTATATTAGCCTTCTTTGGTATTAAACATATTCGAGTATTAATGCTTGGAGATGAAATGGCGAAATTATTAGGTCATAACGTGGAGAGAAGCCGGTTTTATTTAATAGTCGTAAGTACATTATTAGCTGGAATTGCGGTTAGTGTTTCTGGTCTTATTGGATTTGTCGGTCTTGTCGTACCACATATGTTACGTTTATTAGTTGGAAATGATTATAAATATTTATTGCCATTATCATGTCTTGGCGGAGGGATATTACTTGTTTTCGCGGATGCGATAGCTCGAAGTTGGTTCGATCCAATTGAATTGCCTGTTGGTATTTTATTATCCTTCTTAGGCGGTCCGTTCTTCTTATATTTAATTCATAGAGGAGGAAAACGAAGTGATTTCCGTTAACAAAGTGTTTTACGCACACTCTGAAAGATTTCAAATGCAAAATATGAATGTACATATTAAAGCTGGAGAGGTCGTTAGTTTAATTGGGCCGAATGGATCTGGGAAATCTACTTTGCTTCGTTTAGTGGCAAGACTACTTAAACAAAGCGAAGGGGATATCATTCTAGATGGAAAAAATATTCATACGATGAAAAGTGCCGATGTAGCGAAGCAATTAGCGATGTTACCACAAATGCATGATCATCAATTAGATTTAACAGTGAAAGAATTAATCGAATTTGGAAGAGGCCCTCATAAATCATGGAGCAGTCGCTTAAATAAAGAAGATGAAGAAATTGTTGATTGGGCATTGTCTGTTACAAATCTTGAAGGGTATGAATATCATCTTTTACAATCTTTATCAGGAGGAGAAAGACAACGTGCCTGGATTGCAATGACGCTAGCACAGCGTACAAATGTTTTATTATTAGATGAGCCAACAACTTTTTTGGATATCGTTCACCAATTGGAAGTAATGGAACTTGTGAAACGATTAAACGAGGAGTTTGGCATGACAATTGTAATGGTTTTACATGATATTAACCAAGCGGCTCAATATAGCGATCGTTTACTTGTATTAAAGCAAGGGCAGCTTCAGTATGACGGTATACCAGAAGAAGTGTTATGTCATGAAATGTTTCAACGTGTGTTCGGCATCGAGGTAGATATTTTTCAAGGAAGCGACAAGCCATTTTTTACACCGAAAAGAATTTCTAAAAGGAGAGAGGCGCGATGCGAACAGAAGAACGTATTACCACTGAGTTAGTAAGGGAATTTGTTATGGTAGCTCACGGAGATTTAGAAAAAGTACAAGAACTGTTGGCTGAATCGCCAAGCTTACTTCATGCCTCTTACAATTGGGGCGGATCAGATTGGGAAAGTGCATTAGGAGCAGCGGCACATGTAGGTCGTAAGGATATTGCTCTCTATTTACTAGAAAAGGGTGCTCGAATGGATATTTTCGCGGCCGCTATGCTTGGGGAATTAGAAGTTGTACAAGCTATTTTAGTAGCACAACCAGAGGCATTGCGTGCATCGGGTCCACATGGTATTTCTCTGCTTCAACATGCACGAATGGGTGGAGAAAAAGCACAGCGTGTATTTGAGTACTTAACGGTGCTCTCCTAATGACCGCAAAGGTTCTTATGTGCGGTAAACTTTTCACTTTCATATAATTGAAAAGTTTACCGCCCGTTAGAACGGGATAAGTATCTAGTATATTTGAAAATCCTACACCCCCCTCAATTGTAGTTTTCTTTATGCTAGTTATGATATGGATGCAGTAGACAATATTTGTCTACTGCCTTTTTTAATTCTTCTGGGATTGAATATTCTGTATTTTATTGTTGGTTCCTTTATAATAGACAGTAACATTTAGTATATATTCAAAACATGGTCGTGTAGTTAAGTACAAACGAGTGGGAAGGAGTGCAGAGATGTTTCATACAGATCGTTTACAAATTCGTAAATATACAATGGATGATTTACAGTTCTACGCTTCGCTATGGGGAAATGAGAAGGTAATGCGCTATATTGGAAATGGGACGTTAAAAACATATATGCAATGTAAAAAAAGTTTGGAGGAGTGGGTGATTCCTAGCTATAAAAACGGTCTCGGTTTATTTGTATTGATTGAAAAGGAAACGGGAATACGAATTGGTCATGCAGGATTAGTTAAGCAGCAAATAGATGGAAAAGAGGAAATTGAAATTGGTTATTGGTTATTACCTAAATATTGGGGAAAAGGGTATGCGAAAGAAGCAGCGGCAGCATTTCGAGATTATGGCTTCCAAGCGTTACGAATGAATAAATTAATTTCTCTTATTAATCCGGATCACCCCGCCTCCATCTTTGTTGCTAGAAAAACAGGACTTAGTTATGAGAAAACAACTTCATTTCATGGGATGGATGTTCTCGTTTATTCCATTAGGCGCATTGGATGAAAAAAGGTTAATTGCATCTTTTGAAGAATGGTATATAAAAATAAAGGGGGGATTACATGTACATTTATCATAATGGACTTATTATTCGTGAGGGAACGAATGGTGTACCTGCATATGCAATTAAAACTTTATTCGAAGATGCCGGTTGGAGCAATGATGATATCCCTTCCTGGCAAATTGAAAAATTCACGCTAGCATTTGAAAATTCAACATGGGCGTTCACAATTTGGGATGAAGAAGAGATGGTTGCAATGGTTAGGGTCATTTCTGATGGAATCATGGTCGCGAACATAGTAAATTTAGTTGTGAAATATGAATATAGAGGGAAGGGGTTAGGCAAGAAACTTGTCGCTCTTTGTTTGCAAAAGCTACCACATGGCGACTGGTTTGCACATACATCCGCGAGTAATTTTGATTTTTATAGAAGTTGTGGTTTTGAGGTGAGAGAGCTATCGAGCAATGGAACATGTGCGTATTATGGGTATCAAATAGCAAAAAAAGATGGGCATCGATAAAGAGAAAAAGGCTCGATATTCTAATAATATAAACTGAACTAAGACGCATTTTATGATAAAATAAAAGAAAATTCTGTTTATTATTAGGGGGATAAAAATGAGTATAAAAGTTGGGGATGTATTTAAATACGAAAGAAGATTTACTGAGGAAGAGGTTTTTGAATTTGCAAATATTACAGGAGATAAAGGTAGGCATCATATGGAATATGATGAAAATGGACGTTTAATGGTTCATGGTTTATTGACTGCTAGTATTGGAACGAAAGTAGGCGAAGAATTACATTACATAGCAAGAGAATTAGTAAGTGAGTTTATTAGACCGGTTTTTACAGGGGATACGATCACTTGTGAATTGACTTTAACAAATGTTGAACAGATGGAAGGATACAAAAAGGTTTCAATCGAGTCGGTTTATCGCAATCAACACGAAAAGACTGTACTAGTTGGGACAAGCTATGGAGTTATAAGGGGATAAAAAAGAAGCCTAATTTACAGGCTTCTTTTTTATTTAATAAACACGTTTTCGATTTTCTGCATGACTAGAGATGAGTAATAATGCCGTTTCTTCTCCTATATTACGCACGATATGAGGAACACATGCATTCCAAGAGAAAGAATCACCTTCTTCTACAATTGCAATATCTTCTCCGTGTTGAACTTCTAGTTTTCCGCGTAATACGAGGTGACACTCTTCCCCCTCATGGGCATTTGGTGAGTTTTCTTTTGGAAACCCAGCAGGAATTTCTACGAGATTTAGGCGGAGGCCACCTTGCTCTGCAACATGTTCAATTCTTTGTTCATCTTTTCCGTATACACTATATTTACGCTCTACCTTTTTGACAACTTTCAACCGATCTTTTTGTTCTAACAATAAATAGGGAAGAGGAACGTTTAAAAAATTGGAGATCGTTTCTAAAGTTGAGATAGATGGTGAAGTTTTATTATTTTCGACCTGACTCATAAATCCTTTAGAAAGACCTGTTCCCTCACAAATTTGTGCGATTGTTATGCCTCTACGTTGACGAATTTCACGTATTGCAGAACCAATATTCATAAAATCAAGCTCCTTTTTGTAAACAACTATTTGTATCATAGCAAAAAAAATATATATTTTCCCAGTGAAAATGAATTGACGAATAAAAAAAAGTAGTGTATGTTTTGTAATGTAAATAAAAGTTTTGTATAAGAAAACTATAAAGGAGAGAATGAAATGAATCAACATATCGGTAACTTAATTATTCGTATCGTGTTAGGGGTAACGTTCTTTATGCACGGTTTAACAAAATTCCAATCGGGGATTGACAATATTGCAGGGTGGTTTACAAGCATTGGTTTACCAGGAGGACTTGCATACGGCGTAGCAACAGCGGAAGTAGTTGGTGGTATATTGTTAATTCTAGGTTTAGGAGTAAGATATATTGGATTATTATTTGCACTTGTTATGGTTGGAGCAATTGTGAAAGTAAAATGGTCAGCTGGTTTATTAGGAGATGGAAAAAATCCTGGCTTCGAATTAGAGCTTGCATTGTTAGCAATGGGTGCGTACTTATTTGTTGCGAAAGCAGAAGGTTTTGTAGATAATTTCTTAAAAGAGAAAATGTCAAAGAAAAACTAAATGAAATGGGGGGCTAACAAGATGAGTTTTCAACTTCATCCCGACACAACACTTGATGTTGTTCATTTATATGTATCAAATATAAAGAAATCACTAGAGTTTTATACAGAAGTACTAAGCATGAAAGTACTAAAAGAAGATGAAATGGTCGTTACATTTGGGAATGAAAATAACGAACCACTCCTTATCATTGAAGAAAAGAAAGAAGCTCTACCAAAGCAAAGAGGGAGAACAGGGTTATATCATTATGCAATTTTATTACCAAGTAGACAGGATTTAGCGAATATTCTTCGTCACCTTGTAGAAATGGTATATCCACTGCATGGCGGAGCCGATCATTACTTTAGTGAGGCCCTTTATTTAGCTGATCCAGATGGAAACGGGATTGAAATTTATCATGATCGCCAAAAAGAAGTTTGGCGTGATGAGAATGGGGAACTACCATTTGTTAGCAATCCGTTAGCTGGTGAAGAGTTATTACAACAAGGAAGTGCGTGGAATGGTTTTCCAGCGGGTACTGTGATGGGGCATGTTCATTTCCATGTAGCTGATTTAGAAGAAGCAAAACGTTTCTATGTGGATGGTCTTGGTTTTGAAGTAACAATCCCAGCTCGTAATGGCGCGTTGTTCGTATCGGCAGGTGGCTATCATCACCATATCGGTTTAAATACGTGGCAAGGTGAAGGAATACCACCGCAAATGCCAAATTCTGTTGGCTTGAAATATTTCACAATTGTACTAGCGGATGAAAAACAAAAAGAGCAAGTATGTGAAAGCTTAAAAAATATTGGCAAGATTGCTACGTACAAAGATGGAATATTACAAGTTGAGGACCCATTTGGACATTGTATTCATTTCAAAATGAAAGGAGAAGCCTAAAAAGGCTTCTCTTTTTTACTTTCTTATAATTGCTTTTTCGTTTTGTAAAAATAGTTCATCAAATTGCTTTGCAAGCTCAAAATCTAGTTTCGTTAAACCTTTTGCATTCCAAGATGACAAAGTAATAATGACTGCTTTATACTGGATAAGGATAAATGGATGGTGATTATGTTCTTCTGATAGTTTGGCGGCTTCAGAGACAAATTCGACTCCTTTTAAGTAGTCGGAAAACATATATTTTCGTTCAATCCATTTCTCATCTTTTACCATCCATTTATCTACCTTCAATAATTCCTCTTGAACTTCTTCTTCAGTTAATCTTAGCATCATTTTTCACATCCTTTATTGGAAGTAACGCAAGACCATTGTTAATAAGGCGTATTACAGCTTCGTCAGTTGTGAAAGTAGAAAGTTGATGTAGTAATGTTGCCGATGTTTCATGCCCTTTGTTATGCTCTAAAAGTAACTCTAATACTTCAAGGCGCAGCAACCATTCTTTCGCATAAAATTTATTTAATACCTCTTGAATTGCTACTAATTGATCGATATGCGCGTCGTGTAAGATCCTCTCACTTCGAATATCTCGAACTGTTTGATACATACGTTCAAGTTCATTCAGTACAAGTGGAGCAGGAATTTCTTGAACTTCCTCATCCATTGGGAAAAATGCTGCTGCATCTGCGGCACCTGGGAATACTGAAGTGATTTGTGAGCCAACAGCCATATCAAATGCGCCCCATGAAGCATCAAATAAAACGCGGGCGTTATAAGTAACTGTGCAATCGATAAAGGAAATAAGAGCAATTTTCTTATTGTTTTTTACAATATCTGTTACTGTTCCTTTTACATGAATACCACTTGCAAAAGTAAACTCAGCGATAGTTCCAATTGTAATTCCTAATGATTGTAGTTGTTCGTCTGTACAAGTTTCTAATGCAATATTTTCAGTGAGTAATCCAATCGGTGTTCCAAATCCATCACTGTGTACAGACGTAGAATGATTCGCTAACTGTTTATTATGAAGCGCTAATGCCGTTGGCGAATTTGTTCGCATGTAAATTAATTCACCTGCATCGTTTTCAATTGTCTCGCTAAATGTACCAGTAATTTGTAATCCGCTATTTAGCTCAGCTGTTGCATAGTTCTCGGAGCGAATTGCTTTTTCTAAACCTTCTTTTCCACCTGTTTTAAAGGCCATCGTTTTAGAAAATGTTTCAAGCGCATCTGTTAATTCTTCAAAGGATTTACAAACAAATAGTTGTGGTTGCATTTTTGTTACGTCATAAGTTGTCCCTGTACATGCTTCGATAGAAAATGGAACCTTTTCTACAGCGTCAGTTAAGCAATGTTTGCTTTCGCCAACAGAAGAAAGGAGGCCAGCACCATATATTTTTGGATCATCTATATTTCCAATCAATCCATATTCTACTGTCCACCAGAAAAGACGTGAAATTTGTTCAGCTTCTGATAAACCAGAAACTAAGTTTTGTTTTTCAATTACAGCATTTTCAGCAGCCTTAACTTCATCAGGAGTAGAAGTAGGGCTTTCTTTTACTATCGTTAATGTACGAACAGCTTCAAATGCATCATGTTCTTCTTTTGTAGAGAAAGCTTTTGCACCAATTTGCCCAAAACGTTTCACATATTCTGCATATGTAGGATCAAGTAAAATCGGTGCGTGTCCTGCTGCTTCGTGTACGATATCTGGAGCTGGTGTGTACTCGATATTTTCTACTTTCCGAATATCTGTTGCGATCGGTAGTAATCCGTGTCCTTGAAAATCGAAGAATGCTACGCCGGGAATAAGTCCGTCAATTGTTACAGCGCCCCAGCCACTTGGTGCTAAACACTCATTCATTTCTTCTACTTTTGGAATTGCATCTATATTAATACCAGATGATTGTAGTCCGTTCACATAGGCTGGATGAGCAACGTCTTTTAAGAAGCTATGATTTTGTCTCATAATATAACGCCACACAGCGTGATTCACCGGTGTGTATTGATCATAATGTTGTGTGGATACGAATGGTTTTAAATGCGATGGAATTTCTGTTTTCTTTGTCATTTAGACATCCTCCTTTTTTTCAATAAAATTGAATATCGATTTCGTATAGCTTGTATCACCTCCTTTCATTTTTTGTAAGCGCTTATAAAATTTTATCATAAGATTCGGAATTATTTAACATCTGTTTCTGTGAGAAATAGAAAAAGCCCCTATCGGAAAATCCGATAGGGGCGAAAGAATCGCGGTACCACCCTATTTGTAAGTGAAAATATACTTACATCTCAATTAATGATAACGGAAAAATTCCGTCTTTTCCTTCATGCATAAAAGCACTACGAAAAAGAAGCTCCAGAATTGTAATTCATACTTATATATGTGCTAATTTCCACCAACCATTAGCTCTCTGTAACAGGGATATAAGATACTACTGCGATTCTTTCAACGCGTATATATGAAATTGTGTAAGAGGTTGGACGCAAAAAAGTCCCTATCGGAAAATCCGATAGGGACGATAAAAATCGCGGTACCACCCTATTTGTAAACAACTAATTGTTTACCACTCACTTTACGATAACGGAAAGATCCGTCTTTCTCTTCGTGCATAAAAAGCATTACGGGAAAGAAGCTCCAGAATTGTAATTCACGCTTGTATATGTACTGATTCGCACCAACCATCAGTTCTCTGAGACAGTGATATAAGTCGCTACTAGTATTCCTTCAAAGCCGATATATAATTCGTTCAACTAAACTATGTTTTGTATTATAAAACTATATTAAAAAAATTGTCAATAAAAATTTTTTATCCCATGTTAATGAGCGGTAAAACTCCTACCTCAAAATTCGGTGGGAGTAAAGAAGTTAGATGGGAGACTAACTACTCGTGAACCCCGATTGGTGAAGGCTAATAATCAGTGGGGATGAATGAAATCTCCACTGATTAAAGTTTCACTTTATTTCACTTCTAAATCAACATTTAAATTAGTTGTATTTCCAGCTGCATCTGTTGCAACAATATGAATTGTATTCTTTCCTTGTTGTAATTGATTACGATCGAAATAAATTTCGTAGTTTTTCTCCCAAGTGTTTAGGAATGCACTTTCCCATACACCATTTCCGTTAATTTCATATTGCATTCTCACTGGAATACCAGGCGCAATCCAACCGGATTCTGTCATCCAATCTAGTAGAATATCGTCAACTTTTCCTCTAATTATGAGATTTTCTTGATCAACTTCGTGCGTTAACTTAGGTGCTGTTCGGTCAACAAACACAGCTCCTGTTTGCTTTGTTTCTCCACCCGAGTTAGAAGCAACAGCTTCGATTTGGTATAAGCCATCAGGCAACGGAGATCCGTCAGTTCTTGTACCATTCCATTTGAAAGACTTATAACCTGGTGTTTCGTTTTTACCTTGATATACAGTGCCTTGATATGTCACACGGTCTTTCGTAATTAAATTGGCATGAAACGCTATATCTTCAACTGGTGTAACTAAATAGTAATTGATTAGGTTGTCATCTAGTATTTTGTCATTATTTGGACTGAAAGTAGAATTAACGATTTCAAGGCCATCAATACGCTTGTATTCTTTCGGATCGATGCTAAATGTAAATGGAATACGCATCTCTTCAGTTTTCCCTTGCTCTTTTACATACAGATTCCCTGTATATACGCCTTGTGGTAAGGAGCTATCTACAGTAATAGTAAAAGGTTTTTCAATATTACTATTCGGTTTCATACTAATAGAAGAAGGGAAAGAAGTCTGGATTTTTGTTTTTGTATCTAATAATTCAATACGAGTTGAAAAGTTTTTCTTTTTGTTAGAAAGATTTTCTAACGTAATATTTTGTGTTAGTTTCAGTTTGCCACTATTCGGTTTAATAAGACCGAAGCTTACGTTGTTCGGTTTCACTAACGCATCCGTTTGAGCTGCTTTTGGAATGTTAATTAAACCTGATCCTTGTGCCATGACAGGATATGTATTTTCATTGACATCCTTTAATGTTTTTGCAGTGTTGGCAAGAGCAGATTTCAATTGTTCTGTCGTCCAATCAGGATGCATTTGACGTAGTAAGGCAACGGCTCCTGCTACTTGAGGTGCAGCCATACTGGTTCCGTTGTGAGACTCATAGCCACCTCTAGGTACAGTACTCGTAATTTGTACTCCTGGTGCAACGATATCTGGTTTTATAAGCCAACTACCTTGTGATGGTCCTCTAGAACTAAAGTTACCAATTAATTCAGTTGGAACTGGTTGTCCAATTTTTATATTTTTCTTGCGCTTTGTAATTAAGTTTTTCAACTCTTCGCCATTTGCATTTGATAATTGCATAACTGGAAGAGCTAGATTTTCTCGTGCAAAGTATTCAGGCATAATATTGATTTCTTTTTCATTAGAAATTAATAGTACACCAACTGCACCAGCTTGTTTCGCTTGTTCTGCTTTTACTAACGTACTAGAAGTACCTTGTAAAACAAGTGCAAATTTCCCTTTCACATCTTGTTTTGCATAATCACTTGGATTACCATAGCCAACGTATACAAGAGGGGAATCATTTCCTATTGGGAAATCGGACTTTGATAACGGTAACCCTTGATATGTTTTGCTGGAACCAGCTACTTGGAACGTTGGAAACGGGATAGAAACAGTAGATGCACCAACAGAGATGACGCTACTCGCGTTACCAGGAGCATCAACAGACCAAGGCTTTGGTCCATCATTTCCATTTGAAACGACTGCAGTAATACCAAGTTTTGCTGCACGTTCTAACGTCATTGTTACAGGTTGATCAGGGACATTCAAATCTTGACCGAGAGATAAATTTAAAACGTCAGCGCCATCTTGAATAGCGCGCTCAATACCTTGAATAATATCATCCGTCGTACCAGTGCCACCATCATTCATTACACGATAAGCTAGAATAGATGCATTTGGAGCAACACCTTTAATTTTTCCGTTACCAGCAATAATGCCAGCTACATGAGTACCGTGTACATTGCCATCCATCGGATCATTATCCTCATCGACTGTATCATATCCACCGATATAGTTTGCTTGTAAATCAGGATGTGTATAGTCTACGCCAGAATCAATAATAGCGACTTTCATACCTTTTCCATCAAGCGGTTTGCCAGATGGATCTTTTAAATTCCATGCTTCAGGTGCACCGATTGTCGGTCCACCGACATTTGGCGCTTCTTCATTAGTAGTGCTTTTTGCTGTTTCATGCAATTTATATGTTAAGTTCGGATAAACAGCTTTTACTTCAGGCAAAGAAGCTAAAGCAGCAACTTGATCTCCTGGAATAGAAATAGAAAATCCAGAAAATAACGTACTATACGTTTCTTTTATCTTTGCTTTGGGTGCTTTTTCTTTAATTTTCTTTGTTGTATCCTCTTGTGCCTTTTTTAATTGTGCATGGTATGATTGCACATTTCCATTTTTTAAATCTGGAGCATGCTGAATGTTACTTTGTGAAGCGAGCGGAGCATGTTGCAATTCTACAATGACTGAAATTTCTTTTGCTGTTTTTGTTTCAACATTTTGCGCGATTTTGTTTTCTCCCCATTGCTCAATATTGGCTTTTAACTGTGGACTAAATTGCTTCTCCTTTTGCAGCGATTCAGCATGCGCGCTTAAAGCTCCAAAACTAGAAAAGACAAGCGCCATACTTAATAGTGCAGATGTAGTTTTTTTCATTGAAACTCCCCCTAATAAAAGTGTCAATATTCCGAAAAATTATCTTACATTTTTGTTATGAAATATAAAATTGAATGTTGGCTAAACTATACTTTCGACATAATTCATACCAATCCTCTTTGAATTAAAAATTTCTTGGGAAATTTTTTGGGATTATGTCGAATGATTAATATTCAGCGAGGGAAGCCCAGCCTTAATGGGGATAAATCCACAACGATTGTGCAATTAATACGGAGCGGGATTCGCATATAGTAAGCGGCATATGAGGAATGCTATAAGAAAAATGGAGGAACGTATGAAAAAAATTATTGTGAGTAGTAGTGTGGGATTGTTCATTTTTCTATCTTCAATTTTGATTGCTAGTGCGGAACATAATGGGGTGAAAGTTGCTTTCATCCGTCATCATGACCTTTGGATTAAAATTGATGGAAAAGAAAAACAAATAACAAAGGGTGAGTACATAACAGGGCCAAAATGGTCTCATGATGGAGAATGGATATCTTATGCTAAAGGAAAGAAGCAAAACACCTTGGAATTGTACCGACTGGAAGATGGAAAAAAAGTTAGTCCATTGCAATCTGAAGTATCAAATTATCAATGGTCACCGAAAGAGAATATAATTGCATTTGTATTTGCGGATACATTAAATACGTTTGATGTCCAAAAAAAGAATGCAGATTTTGAAAATGTATCAGCTGGTGTAGGTGATTATGTATGGTACCCTGATGGAAAGAAGTTTTTTGTATCTTCTGAAGCACACTTACTTCCAACAGGATGGACAGGAGCCCAGCTATATGAAGTGCAAAAAGATGCACATATGAACCCTCATAAAATGAAACATTTATATGCATTACCAAATGAACATGATGATTTTCTAGCGCTAGTTGCAAGTGGGTTTAAGTGGTCACCAGATCGAAAGTGGATTTCATTTTTAGCGGTACCGACAGCTTCATGGTCAGCTGATAGTAATACACTTTGCTTAGTTCGAGCAGATGGCAGTCGGTTTGAAAAAGTAGATCAAATGTTATTAAACACAGAATGGTTCAAATGGGCGCCATCCAACAATATATTAGCTTATATTGAAGGAAGCGGGAGAGTTGCGTTAGAGAATAAACATTTAAAAGTAAAAGAACTGCCTGCACTTCAGCAGAACACATTTACGCCGAAAGGATATGTCGATTGGGATTTTGCATGGAAGAATGATAAAGTAATTATCGTTTCACGGGCAAAAGAGGCAGGGATAGAAACTCCGCCAGAAAAAAGGCCACTGCCATCTTTATATGAGATCGATCGTACAAGCAATATACAACAGCGAATCACAAACCCACCTCATAAGCTAGGTGATTATCATCCAATTTTTATGAAGAAGAGCAATCAATTAATATGGATACGTTCAGACCGTGAGAAAGCCAATGTATGGATTGTCAATAGTGATGGGAAACAGGAAAAGAAGTGGATTGAAAATATAGATGTACCAGAGTGGTATTATGAGAAATGGAATTGGGAAAATGTTATCTCGGTGAAAGAAGAATAAAAAAAACGTGCCTAAAAGATAATTTTAGGCACGTTTTTTTATTATTATTTATGTGTTTTATTTGGCTTTTTTTTCGCTGGGTTTCCGTTTCCTTGACGCTTTCTGTTTTGTTCATCTTTTGCTTGTTTTTCATGCAGTGTATCTAAAAAATCATTCGAGTTACTCATTTTTATATCGCTCCTTTCATTTCGTCCTAATTACTATAACCATTTAGGAGGATAATCATGAGGTAAAAGTTAAGCACTTAGTTTTCTTCGATAGTATACGTAAAATATGCCATACGTAATAAATAGCATAAATAAAATTTGTAGCTCTACATTTTTTTTTAAAATAGTTGCGACAGAAGGTGGTAAGTAAGGGGATGTATCGCTCGTTCCTATACCTAACCATTTGTTTAAGAGGTTAATGGTACAAAACATAAAAACACCAGACCAGCTTGCAATAATTGCTTTCTGCTTAATTTTTGTTTCGCGTTCATCATCTGTAATCCAAGGGTTAGCAGTTTTATCACTACTGAAAAATCCGTTTATATATCCCCATATAATCGTTCCAATTAAGATGGTTAGCCATTTCATATTTGTGATTCCCCTCTCGCTTGTAAAAAGTATTTTACACATAAAATTGTAATGTTTTCCAATATAATATGTCAAATGTTTTTTACATATTAGTTTTTTATATAGCAGGAATAATGGATGGAATAGGGAAGGAATTATGTTGAAGGATTTCATAGAGAGAGGAGGATCGATATGAAACTCGTTTTTGTTCGGCATGGAAAAGGTGAACATACAAAGGACTTGCCGTCAAGTTTACAAGTGTTGCATCCCCCATTAACGGATGAGGGAAGGAATCAGGCTAAATTACTTCAATGCAATGTGCCATTGCAAGAAACGGATATATTAGTTGCCAGTCCTACAATTAGAACTTTACAAACGGCAACAATATGGAGTAAGAAAGTAGCTTGTCCAAAAATCGTCCATCCATATGTATCACCGCGTATTTTTCCTTATCGAGAAGGAGCGAAAACATTACCATGTGATCACATAGTAGATCAGGGGATAATAACAAATTTATTTCCACATTTTTCGATAGAAAAAAGTACAAATAAGCAGTTATGGACGGAAGGTATAAATACTATTTCAGAACATAGCTTTCAGCAAATAGTAGATGAATTTCTTCTTTGGTGTTATGAGCTAGGTGCGGAAAGAATTTGTATTGTATCTCACGATGGGACAATTACTGCGTATAGGCAATATTTGCAGAAAGTCGTGTTAACTAGATATGATTTTTTGCAAGAAACGGGTATATATGAAATGGATCTATCCCTTAAAAGTTTGATGGATGAGATTTAATGATAGGATGGAGGGTGTATGTTGAATGTTGCATTAGTAGTTGGTTTTAATTCGGATTTAGAGGCGCAATCAATCCGGGCATCGCTTGAATATTTTGGGGCAAAAGTTATAACATACTGGATTGGTAGACCGAAAGAGTTCATCGATATTCTTTCTGGAAAGAGTTTATATAATGATATCGATTATGTTATTTTTTGCTTTCATGGTGAGGAGAGAAAGTTTGTCATGGAAGAGTTAGGTGAAGATATATATGAACAAGATGAACCGAGAGGATACTTTGGTGCAGAAGAAATTTATAAATATGCAAAATTGCATAATACACATATTGTAAATAGCGGGTGTACGTTAGGGGAACAAAAACTAGCAGAATCTTTTTTGCGTAGTGGGGCGAAATCGTATATTGGATCGATAGATTATGTAGATGGGAATGCAGCACTTATGTTTACAATACGCTTATTTTATGGGCTTATTAGCCATGAAAAAACGTTAGAAGATGCTTTTCAAGAGGCGAAATTAATCGATGAGGAGACACGTACATTTCAATTCTATAAATAGAAAAAACACGTTTATTCTATATTCGAATAAACGTGTTTCACATTTAGCTCACATTTTTTTTACATTTTCTTCAATGAAAACCATTATCACTTATGGTATGATATGTTCAAGTTTTTACAGGTAATAGAAGTTACTATATAAACGTTAGTTTTTAATGTTTCATACACATGTCACGAATTATTCATAATTAACGTTTGTAAAATAAGTAACTAATGTTATTATATTAACTGTAACTGACTTAATTACAACTTTAGGAGGAAGATATGGTTATTCAAATTTTAAGAGAAAACAAAGCAGTTTCTTTTGTGTTAGCAGTAATTCGAGTGTATCTTGGTTACACATGGTTAATGGCTGGAATCGGTAAACTACAAGGAAAAGGATTCGATGCAACTGGTTATTTACAAGGTGCAATTGAAAAATCTAAAGGAGCACAACCGGCTGTTCAATCTTGGTGGGCATCATTTTTACAAGATTTTGCAATTCCAAACGTTGATCTATTTAATACACTTGTAACGTGGGGAGAAATTTTAGTTGGAATTGGTTTAATTGTAGGCTGTTTAACAAAAACAGCGGTCTTTTTCGGTCTTGTAATGAACTTTTCCTATATGCTTAGTGGGTCAATCGGTGTAAACCCTGAAATGGTTATTTTATCAATGTTCGTTCTAGTTTCTGGTATGAATGCTGGTAAATTTGGAATAGATGGTTTTGTTATTCCGAAAGTATTGGGTTCAAAAACTCAAAAACGCCAAAAGCAAGCTGCTTAATATATGAAAGCGGGTATCTCCAAATGAGATACCCGCTTATGTTATTTTTCAACTTTGATTGGATTGTTCTTAAAGAATTCTTTTACATAACCTACAAATTCTTGTGGCTCTTGACGAAATGGTGCATGATAACCTTTTTCGATAATATGGAAAGTACTATTTTTTAAGAATTGATGATATGTTTCTCCTTCTTTCCAAGAAACGCTACTATCATTTCTTCCCCATATAATTAAGGTTGGTTGATTCAATTCATTTGCATTGATTTGAAGGCGTCTAGGCCATAATTTCATTTTATTGTAATGCTCTTCATCATTACGTTTAAATTTCACTTTACTTTCATCAAAATCTGCAACAGCAGAAACGGTATTTAAATCAGTCGACAACTGTGGTTTTGGTGAGCCTTGTTTATTAACGAATGTATGAGGACCACCTGTAGCATCAGTTAAAATAAGGTGGGTAACGGCTTCAGGATATAAATATGTTAAATTAAGAGAAATTTCTCCGCCCATTGAGTGTCCCAGTATTGCAAACGAATCATAACCTAGTTTTTTCATTAATTTATAATACAAATTTGCATGAGTTGGGAAAGAATAATAAAAATCCATCGGCTTAGATGAGCGCCCGAAGCCTAAAGCATCTACAGAAATAATTGTATGATCTTTTGCTAAATCTGAGTAAATCTTTTGAAAACCATCTGACGATCCTCCAAATCCATGGATCATAAGTAAAGGTGGCTTTTCATTACCAATCTTTTTAAAGTAAATGGTTTGCCCATCTATTTCTACCATTTTTTCCTCGGTAGCTAGTTTTGTTGTAAGTGTATTTTTAACTTGTTTAACTTGTTCTACTGGCTTTTCTGCTGCACTACATCCTACTAATAGTGTAAGAGTAAGACAACCTACCATAAAATAGCTAAATCGCTTCAATGAGGTGTCCCCTTTCTAACATAACGCTGTATCTATCATAGCAAATAGCATATTACGATTTCCAGGAAGTTGGCTACCATTTTTTATCATAAGAGGTGAAAGGAGCGTTTCTTGGAAATTTTCTGTTTGAAGAAAGTTACGAAATGAAAATTGTGAATGTGGGACATCAATCCTTACTGTGCCATTCCAACATTCACAGATTTTCTTAAATAATTGAATAGCATCCTTCTCTTGCTTTGCAATAAGTGGATTGACGCATAATATATTACCTTTTTGTACACATAAGGAAAAAGCTTCTATACAGTTATTTCTCTCAATTTTAAAAGAGTGGCTCGTTCTCGGTAAGAGTAATGAATAAAGTAAAGAACGATTAGCACCAGTTGTAATTTGATCGAGAGAAATAAGTGATATAAGGTCTGGTTCTTTCACTTGTTGTGTATGAGCAATATGTGTCTTAGTCGTTTGTTTTTCAAAACGATGAATCGTCGTTACTGTTTGAAATCCGCACGATGTATAAAGAGGCTCGCCAGCTTTTGTTGCAATAAGTGCAATTGGTTGTTTTGGATAGGTACGTTCTAAGCAGCGAGTAAGCAACATACGTCCGATGCCCTGGCCTTGAAAATTAGGATGGACGATTAACATGCCAATAGTAGAAAAACTAACTTTAAAAGGAAATACTCCTCCAGCTGCAATCAGTTTATTTTCATGCATATAACCGATAATTGTGCCGAGAGAAAGATACATTTCGAATTGTTTTTTCATAAATGCTTTATCTTGTAACCATCCAATAGCTTTACAAAGGTCGAGTAAATCAAAAATAAAAGATTCATCTAGCTTTATTATTTTCATAAATACTCCCACATTTCTATTAATTTTCATAAAAGTAGATTGAAAGTGTTAAATAAGAGATGTACGTTACATGAAATCCAACTTGTTTATATTTTAATTGTAAAGGGGAAGAAGGTTGATACGAACAGACAAACTTATACAAATTATAACTGATATTTACATAAGTTAACAAAAAATTTACATATAACTAATTTTCTCTTAATAGTCTTCTATTAAATTTGATAGTGGGAAATGAATAACCTAATTAGGGGGACAATATAGTGAAAAAGTTTGTAAAAAAAGCATGGCCATTTGCAGTTGTGGCATCGTTAGCTGTTACTTCGGTAGCAACTTGGAATTTTACTCGTTCTAGTGAGGTTAATGCAGATGAGAGCGGAAGCAATGCAAAGATTAAAAATGTCATCGTATTAATTGGGGATGGTATGGGACCTTCATATATGACAGCTCACCGTTATATGAAAGATAATCCAAAAACTTTTGAGATGGAATCTACAGAATTTGATAAGCATCTTGTAGGAACGCAAAAAACATATCCGGAAGATGAACATGAAAATATTACAGACTCTGCATCTGCAGCAACTGCTATGTCAGCAGGAATTAAAACATATAATGCGGCAATTGCAGTTGATAATGATAAAGCAGAAGTGAAAACGGTTCTTGAACAAGCGAAAGAAAAAGGGAAATCAACAGGACTCGTTGCTACTTCTGAAATTACACATGCAACACCAGCTGCTTTCGGTGCGCATGATATTAGTCGTAAAAATATGGACGCAATTGCAAATGATTATTTTGATGAAAAAATTAAAGGGAAGCATAAAGTAGATGTTATGCTTGGCGGCGGAGTAAATAACTTTGTTAGAAAAGATCGTAATCTTACAGAAGAATTTAAGAAATCTGGTTATAGCTATGTAACTGATCGCAATCAATTGTTAAATGATAAAAATGATCAAATTCTAGGTTTATTTGCGCCAGGCGGTTTAGATAAAATGATTGACCGTACCGATAAAACACCTTCATTAGAAGAAATGACAAATGCAGCAATCGAACGTTTGAACAAAAATAAAAATGGTTTCTTCTTAATGGTTGAAGGAAGTCAAATCGACTGGGCTGGACACGATAATGATATCGTTGGTGCAATGAGTGAAATGGAAGACTTTGAAAAAGCATTTAAAGCAGCGATTGAGTTTGCGAAAAAAGATAAAAATACATTAGTCGTTGCAACGGCAGACCACGCTACAGGCGGATTATCTTTAGGTGCAAATGGCGAGTATAACTTTAAAGTAGATCCAATTAAAGCTGCAAAACGCACACCAGACTTCATGGCAAATGAGATTGCAAAAGGTGCAAATGTAGAAGAAACATTGAAAAAATATATTGATTTACAATTAACACCAGAAGAAATTAAAGCGGTAAATGATATTGCTCCTTCAAAAGATGTAACAAAGATTGATAACGCGATTGAGGATATTTTCAATAAGCGTTCGGTTACAGGCTGGACAACAGGTGGACATACAGGGGAAGATGTAAACGTATATGCATTTGGCCCTGGTAAATACTTGTTCTCTGGCGTTCAAGAGAATACAAATATCGCTAAACGTGTCTTTGATATTGTTGGCGGTGGCGATCCGAATAAAGGAAGACGCTAATTATAAATGAAAGTGAGGCAAAATGCCTCACTTTTCTTTTTAGGAGATGGGAAAATGAGTTCTTTTTTCAGAGGGATAGGATCTTTTCTAATAGGGGCATTATTGCTAGTGGGATGTCAATCGAAGGAGAATCATATAGAACAAAAATCTACTACTACAAAAACTGAGGAAAAGGTACAAATAACGAAAGAAGAAGAGAAATCGATTCAAGATGTGATGGAGAAATTTGTACGGACGACAAATGAAAAAAATCTTGCTGAACATATGGACTTATTCTCAAAGAAGATGCCTAGTGCTGAAGACTTAAAAACACAAAAAGAAGCCGCTTTTCAAAAGGGAAATAAGAAAATTGAATTGGAACATATAGACATGAAGGCTAGTAAAGCAGGGTATGTTGTAGTTGAAACAAAGGAAAAGGAAATAGATGGGGAGGTCACTCTTCAGAAAAAAGTACAGTATGCGCTTGGAAAAGAAGAAGATAGCTGGAAAATTGAAGAGGTTCGCACGATAGGGAAGAAATAAAGTGAAACTTTAATCAGGGAGTCTTACTGCCCGTAAATAGCGAAATAAAAAAGGTTCTCATTGGAGAGAACCTTTTATAGTGGTAACATAATTTGATTTGAGCATGCTTCGATATCATCAATATCTTGGCGGATTGTTGCCATTTTATTATCGAGGTCTTCAGCTTTCATTGCTGCATCATGTAGTTCATCTTTTAAATACTCAGGTATTTTCCCTTCATATTTATAATAAAGTTTATGTTCTAAACTTGCCCAAAAGTCCATAGCAAGTGTACGTAACTGAATTTCTGCAAATACATCTTTTGTACCAGAATTCAGTGATAAAGGATATTTAATAATCATGTGTAAACTTTTATATCCGTTCCCCTTTGGGTTAGCAATATAATCTTTTACCTCTATGATTTCCATATCTTCACGTTTTTGAATGACTTCTTTTAAATGATAAATATCTTCTACGAAGCAACATGTAATACGAATGCCGATGATATCTTGTAAATGTGTTTGGGCATTTTCAACTGTCGGTAATAAATTTTTACGCTCAAGCTTTTTAATGATACTTTCAGGTTGTTTTAATCTTGTTTTTATATGTTCAAACGGGTTGTAGTCCTCTAAAAATTGAGCTTCCCGGTTCATAATTTCAAATTTAGTTTTTAACTCTTCTAAAGCAAATGTATATGGTAGTACAAAAGCTTTCCAGTAGTTAACTGTTGATTGATTATATTCCATTTATATACACACCTTTTCCTATTTACAAGTGAGGTTGTTATTATACTAAATACCAAAGCATATAAGCGCAAGCAGCAAATGATGAGATCATAAAACGATATTTAGTTTTCATACTTTCAACTCCTTTCGAGTAAGATTCTATATGAATAAACGTGATTGTTAATAAATTCACTATGTACAATTCTTATAGTAATAGATTCGTGTGAATTTCGTATGAACTAATTGTTTCAGATTTTTGTCTTTTTTTTGTAAATCATCATTATTATCCATAATTTAAAGTGTTTTCATTTGATTTATTTAATTGTATAAATTAATGTATATTTGAATTTATGGTTATTGAGGAGGCTATACGGTGAACTTTGAAGAATTGGCAATTGCTAGACGTTCTGCAATGAAATTTGTACAAGGAATAGAAATCCCAGATGAGGACTTTAAAAAAATATTTGAGCTAACAAAGCTTTCTCCATCTTGTTACAATTTGCAACATACGCATTATGTTGTAATTCGTGATCAAGAGCGCAAAGAAAGATTAAAAGACTTAGCCTTCGGACAATATAAAGTATCGAGCGCATCTGCGGTAATACTTGTTTGTGGTGACAAGAGAGCATACCAAAATGTCGAAAATATTTATTTCGGTATGAAGGTTTTAAAGATGATTGATGAATGTGAATACGAAGATACAATTAGGCAAACGAAAGGGCTATATGAAGGAAAAGGAGAACGCTTCATGGAAGAGGAAGCGATTAGAAATGCTTCGCTAAGTGCGATGACTTTTATGTACGCATCTAAACATTATGGATATGATACGTGTCCAATGATCGGTTTTGATGAAAAAGCAGTACAAAGTGAATTAAATATGCCGGAGCATGTAGTACCTGTTTTAATGATTACGATAGGAAAAAGTGATACTACTAAAACTCGCCCACGAGGATATAGAAAACCAATTAGTGAGTTTGTTACATATGAGACATTTTAATAAGAAGTATAAAGTACTAAAAATAAAAGGGTTCTATTTAGAACCTTTTTGTTTTGCAATTGACAAATAGAATGAAGTTATATAATATTTAAATCGTAATCATTACGTTTTAGTTTGCGATCTTTAAACGAAAGGAGAATGACATATGCGTGTAAATATTACACTAGCTTGTACGGAGTGCGGTGATCGTAATTATATTTCCAAAAAAAATAAGCGAAACAATCCAGAGCGCATCGAACTAAAAAAATATTGTCCACGATTAAAACGAGTAACGTTACATCGTGAGACGAAGTAGAAGACTAGAGATATCTCTAGTCTTTTTTGTTTGTTATAATTACCTTAAATTGTAATAAAGGGAGCGGTATGATGAATCCAAAAGATAAAGAAAGAAAAGAGCAAGTGGCTCATATGATTGACATTCCAGATGATTATAGGCTTGTTGTAGATGATCAAGAAGGCGTGGATGACCCATATCATCTATTATGGTGGGAACATAAAGCGGATGAGGGGAGAACAATACAGATTACGTTGAATAGACATACTGGTAATTTAATTGACTTTAGGATAGAGGAGGAAAAAGCTGTTTCGAGTGGTGAGGAAGCGATAGAGGAGACTAAAGCAAGAGAGATTGCAAATGTATTCTTAAAAAAATATACAAAAGAAGGATATGAATTTTATACATATGTAACTGTTAAGGATGACAGACGCGGTTGGAAAGAAGTAAATTATATGCAAGAAGTGAAGGGCTATCCACTGCCGAATACAGGGTGTGTCGTACGAGTTCGTCCTTCAGGTAATGTTGTGCATTTTCGTTATAATGGACAAAAAGCTATCGAGAAAAAACCGTTGTGGCCAAATGAAATCGTTGAGGAGAACGTCGTTTTAGAAAATTTGAAAGCTAGACAAGATATGAGACTTGTATTTGTAGATTTAACACACTCTTCATGTGAGTATGAAAATGGAGAAGAAGTAAAAGGGTACCACCTTGTATATGAACCAGAACCTAGTCGTGCGTTTATTAATGTAAGTACAGGTAAAGATTTATTTGGTCCCGATCATTATAAATTGCCTTCAACTGTAGCTGTTGAAAAACCGAAAAAAGGTAGCCGGCAAGATGATATATTCGATTTGTTTGACTGGAATAAAGAAAATTTTACAAAAGTAGCTGAGACGGAAAATGATGATGAAATAAGGATGAAATTTGTTCTGAAAGAGGAATTACAGAAACAGAAAGAAGAAAAGAATCCATATTTAATGAATGAATTTTTTAAAAAGCATTTACCGATGTTAAAATATAATAATTTTGTTTGCATTATGATTGATAAATCTACCAATGGATTAACTGGTTTTATAAAAATGACAGACGATAAAGAAGTAAAGAAAATACTGTCTAGAGAGGAATGTTTACAAAAAGCACTTCAATTTTTGGAACAAGTTATTCCGGATGTCACACAATATCTACGTCTTTGGGAAGAACGTGAAGAAGCAGAAGATGGGATTGAAAGATTTACCTTTTCCGTATATGTGAATGGTATTCCAGCAGAGCATAAGCAATTTATGATCAACATCAATACAGAAAATGGAGCGGTGATGCATTATTCAGGAGAATCTAGCAACTTTATAAAAGAATTGCTCATATATGAAACAACACCAAAAGTAACAAAGGAAAAAGCGTTAGCAATATACATAGGGGCCATGCGAGTTCATTTAGAATGGTTTTTAGAAAATGACGTAGAGGAAACGAACTACGAACTACTGTATAAACAAACGACAGATGAAAATCATAAAGCCCCTTTCGACTATAGTCGGAAAATTCGTTATATTGATGCGCATACTGGGGAGAAAATTTGGAGCGAATATTAGTAAAAGCCAATCGATACGTATCGATTGGCTTTTACTATGTTCTTAGAATTATTTATCCCGCTTTAATGGGCAGTAAGACCCCCACCTGAAAATTCAGCGAAAGCAAAGAAGTTAGGTGGGGGATCAACTGCCCATAAAAGTCCGATTGGTTCAACTAATAATCAGTGGGGGATGAAGAAAAACCCCACTGATTAAAGTTTCACTTTATTAATTGCCGTTAAGTGGTTGAAGAATACCATCTTGAGCTTTTGACCACTCATATAAATTCCCATCGGATCCTACTGCGAAATTGAAAGCGCGTTGATGTTCACCGTCACCACGTGTGTATAAAACGTCATATAGCTTAATGCCATTTACTGTGCCGATTAGTTGGTCTTCCGCAGAGACGTAATGAATGTCAGCTGATCGAGCTCCCATTCTTTTTTCTAGAACTCTTACAGCATCTTCACTTGTGAATGTAATAGTATCAGTTTGTTTATTTGGTTGTTTAGCTGGTTCTTGCTCTTTTTGTATATTTTTCGATTCTGCTTCAGGCTTTGTATTATTTGTAGCTGTTTCGTTATTTTCAGTGTTTTTGTTGTTTTCGGTAGTTACGTTGTTCTCAGTTTTTGTATTGTTTTTAGGTGTTGCATTGTTCTCAGTGTTTTTGTTGTTTTCGGTAGTAGTGTTGTTCTCAGTTTTTGTGCTGTTTTTAGCTGTTACGTTGCTTTCAGTTTTTGTATTAGTTTTAGGTGCTGTGTTGTTTTCAGTAGTTACGTTATTCTCGTTTTTTGCATTTTCCTCAGTGTTTACACTGTCTTCAGCTTTTGGGATATCTTCTGTTTTTGTGCTGTCTTTGGATGCTGCAGTATCCTGTTTAGTCGGCTCAGTTTTTGTGGACGAAGTTTGTTGTCCGCAAGCTGACAGTAAGAAAAAAGATAGTGTGAGTATTACTAGTTTTTTTATTTGTGAAGTAAAGTATTGCATGAAAACACCTCTTTCAAAATTTTGGAACCTTACATATTGTAATACATTGGAAAAAATATTCAAGATATGAAAGACTTATTTCGTTCGACAAAAAGCTAAGGATTCCATATTTATATCGTACAGACACAAACAACCTCACGCCCACATACACATAGTAAAGACCACTATTTTGGCGGAGGTGAAAGGTTTGAGTCTATTCGCCGCAATTGGATATATGGTTCGAGAAGTGTTTGTCTTTGTTTCTTATGTGAAGAATAATGCGTTTCCGCAGCCGTTATCATCAGACGATGAGAGAAAGTACTTAGAGTTAATGGAGCAAGGTGATGCTCAAGCGAGAAATCTGTTAATTGAACATAATTTACGGCTTGTAGCTCATATCGTTAAAAAATTTGAAAACACAGGGGAAGATGCAGAAGATTTAATTTCAATTGGTACAATTGGGCTTATTAAAGCAATCGAGAGCTATTCGGCAGGAAAAGGAACAAAACTTGCGACGTATGCAGCGCGCTGTATTGAAAATGAAATTTTGATGCATTTACGTGTACTGAAAAAAACGAAAAAAGACGTTTCACTTCATGATCCAATCGGGCAAGATAAAGAGGGGAATGAAATATCGCTTATTGATATATTAAAATCAGAGTCTGAAGATGTAATTGATATGATCCAGCTTAGTATGGAGTTAGAAAAGATTAAAGAGTATATCGATATTTTAGACGAACGAGAAAAAGAAGTAATTGTGAAGCGTTTTGGACTGGGGCTTGATAAGGAGAAAACGCAACGAGAGATTGCCAAGGCACTTGGTATTTCCAGAAGCTATGTATCAAGAATCGAAAAGCGCGCTTTAATGAAAATGTTCCATGAATTTGTAAGGGCAGAGAAAGAGAAAAAAGCGAAAGAATAATGTATATTACAAGCGGCCTTATTTTAAAATGGGCTGCTTTTCTTTTTGGAAATAAGGAAAGAAAAAGAGTTGTGTTCAGAAGAAATCTATGTTCACTGTTGAAAATGACGGATTCTATCTGTAATATTAGAGGGTGCTAAACAATTTAAGAATAATACCATACTTAGTTTTCTGCATGTATAATATGGCAGTTCTATATGATATGTGGGAATAAGAACCAATTTTACATATGATATAGAAGGAAAAGAAGGGGAAGCTAAAGTTATAGACTGATTAGGAGGTTTCGCAATTTGCGACGTACATTATATCGACTTATGATTGAACTTACAAATGGTCGTTTTACTTCTTATATATTACGTAAATTTGCACAATCTCGTTTGAGCTCTATCATTATTCCATCGTATGCGAAAGTTTTTCAAATTAATCAAGATGAGATGGAAAAGGGTTTGAAGGAATATAGAACATTGCATGAACTATTTACGCGTAAGCTAAAAGAAGGAAAGCGTAGTATTGATACAGATGCATTGAGTATCGTTAGTCCTGTTGATGGTGTTTTTGCTGATCACGGTCCTATTGAGGACACAAAAACATTTGATATTAAAGGAAAACGTTATTCAATTGTGGATATGCTAGGCAATGAAGAACGTGCACAGCGATATGCAGGTGGTACATACATGGTTATTTATTTAAGCCCAAGTCATTATCATCGTATTCATAGTCCGCTTTCTGGTTCCGTGACTGAAAGATTTGTACTTGGTAGAAAATCATATCCGGTAAATGCAGCTGGTATGGAATACGGGAAAGAGCCATTGTCAAAAAATTATCGCTCTGTTACAGAAGTAAATAGTGACGGTGAACATATGGCGCTTGTAAAAGTAGGAGCTATGTTTGTTAATAGTATTGAGCTGCTGCATGAAAGAGACACTGTTCAAAAAGGTGAAGAAATGGCATACTTTACATTTGGTTCAACAGTTGTGTTATTGTTTGAAAAAGATATGATAGAAGTAGTGCAGAATTTGAAGAGTGGACAAGAGCTTCGTCTTGGTGAAAAAATTGCTACTCGATTGGCTCATAAGTAAAGAAAACATTTTATAACTGTAAGTAAGAGTTGTGGACAAAGATGCTTAATGATGAAATTCCCTAGATGGGAGTACTTGTTTATTCGAGAGCCATCGCAGGATGGCTCTTTTTACAAGTTAGCTAGTTAAAATTTCACTTTATATGTAATCAAGACGATTTGACAAGCTTGTCCTCTAATGAGCGTCTAATCATTTCTTGTTTTATTAGTAAAATGAAGTCGGGATTTAATTTTAGTTCTTTTGCTTTATAATAAGACTCAGTGAGTAACTCAGTAGATAACTGTTCCATATGTTTTGTTTTCAAGGTGAGTCACCTCCTAATAATTTAAGGATTGATTCGTTGTTGCATTTAATGTACCAAAAAAATATGACAGTCACAAACGAGTGGTTATCCACATACCTAGGTGGATAAAATGTGTATAGATTGTTAGTAAATTCCAAATTAACTGAAAGATTAATGTGGAAAATGTGTACAATTTTATCCACAGGTCATATATCGAAATATGTTGTCGAAAAATTTTTATGAAAACTCCTCAAAGAGGTGAAAGAAATTGAAGCTATTTTTACCAAATGAATATGTGAAAAATGTATATCATGTTCAACCAGAAGATTTGAAAAAACGTGGAATTAAAGGTGTCATTACTGATTTAGATAACACGTTAATTGAATGGGATCGTCCAAATGCAACGCCACAACTTGAAGAATGGTTTTTGAAAATGAAAGAGCAAGGCATTCAAGTAACGGTCGTTTCAAATAATAATGAGCAACGTGTGAAAGACTTTGCTGATCCATTAGGTATTCCGTTTATTCATAGTGCGCGCAAACCATTTGTTCGCGCATTTAAGCGTGCGATACAAGAGATGCATCTGCAACCAGATGAAGTTGTAGTAATTGGAGATCAGTTACTAACGGATGTTTTAGGTGGAAACCGAGTGGGACTTCATACGATTTTAGTTGTACCGGTAGCACAAACGGACGGATTAGTAACGCGCTTTAATCGAAAAATTGAACGAAGAATTATGAGAAATATGAAGAAAAAAGGTTTAATTAACTGGGAGGAATAAAGTTTGACTGAAACAATTAAATGTATTGGTTGCGGTGTAGAAATTCAAACAGAAGATAAAAATGAAGTAGGATATGCTCCTGCTTCATCTTTAGAGAAAGAACAAGTAATTTGTCAACGCTGTTTTCGCTTGAAGCATTACAACGAAATTCAAGATGTATCATTAACAGATGATGACTTCCTACGTATTCTAAACGGAATTGGAAAATCAGATGCATTAGTAGTTAAGATTGTAGATATTTTTGATTTTAATGGTAGCTGGTTACCTGGCTTACATCGTTTCGTGGGAAATAATAAAGTATTACTTGTTGGAAATAAAGCTGATTTAATTCCTAAGTCAGTAAAACATGATAAAGTAAAGCATTGGATGCGCTATAGTGCAAAGCAGCTAGGATTAAAGCCGGAAGATGTCTTTTTAATTAGTGCAGCAAAGGGACAAGGGATTGCTGAGCTGGCAGATGCTATTGAGTATTACCGCGGCGGAAAAGATGTTTATGTTGTTGGATGTACGAATGTAGGAAAATCAACATTTATTAATCGCATGATTAAAGAATTTAGTGATGAGACTGAAAATGTAATTACAACATCTCATTTCCCAGGAACAACACTTGATTTAATTGATATTCCGTTAGACGAAGAATCTTCTTTATATGATACGCCGGGTATTATTAATCACCATCAAATGGCTCATTATGTTGGAAAAGAAAGCTTAAAGCTTATTACACCAACAAAAGAAATTAAGCCAATGGTGTTCCAATTAAATGAAGAACAAACATTATTCTTCAGTGGATTGGCACGTTTTGATTATGTAAGTGGTGGTCGTCGTGCGTTTACTTGTCACTTCTCGAATCGTTTAACAATCCATCGTACAAAGCTTGAGAAAGCAGATGAATTGTATAAAAATCATGCTGGAGATTTACTAAGCCCGCCAACACCAGAAGAATTAGAAAATATGCCAGATTTAGTGAAATACGAATTTAATATTCGTGAACCAAAAACGGATGTTGTATTCTCTGGATTAGGATGGGTTACTGTGAACGAACCGGGAGCAAAAATTGTTGCACACGTACCAAAAGGAGTAAGTGTTTCATTGCGTAAATCTTTAATTTAATATGGAGAGGGATTTATGAAACAATTATATGGTGTAATCGGAAATCCAATTGGACATTCATTATCACCCGTTATGCATAACGATGCATTTGAACACTTGAATATGGATGCCCATTATCATGCATTTCTTGTTAAAGAGGAAGTGCTAGGGGAAGCAGTAAGAGGTTTAAAAGCATTAGGTATTTCAGGATTTAATGTAACAACTCCGCACAAAGTTGCTATTATGGATTATTTGGATAAGATTGACCCGCTAGCAAAGCAAATTGGTGCAGTAAATACAGTGGTTCATAAGGATGGAAAATTGATTGGCTACAATACAGATGGAATTGGTTTTGTCCGAGCACTGCAGTCAATTAGTAGTGAACCGCTTCAAGAGAAACGTATTTTATTGCTTGGTGCAGGTGGTGCTAGTCGAGCTATTTATTTTTCTCTTGCTGATGTAGGTGTGAAAGAGATTGATGTAGCTAATCGTACAGTAGATAAGGCGAAAGAACTTATTGCTTCGTGTACGGCTACTGTTCATTCTGTTGCTTTATCGCTAGAAAAAGCAACAGAAGAACAAGGAAATTATGATATTATCATTCAGACGACAACAATAGGTATGCATCCACGCGTTGAACATACGCCATTACAAATTTCTTCGTTAAAAAAAGGAACGATTGTATCAGATATCATTTATAATCCATTTGAAACGAAAATTTTATGTGAGGCAAAAGAGCAAGGCGCAGTGGTTCAAAATGGTATTGATATGTTTGTTTATCAAGGAGCGCTTGCATTTGAAATGTGGACAGGGTGTGTACCGAATATCGATAGAATGAAACAATTAGTTATAAGAAAGCTTGGAGGCTAACATATATGTTAACAGGAAAACAAAAAAGATTTTTACGTGCACAAGCACATCATTTAACACCAATTTTTCAAGTAGGAAAAGGCGGAGTAAATGAAAATATGATTAAACAAATTGCAGATACTTTAGAAGTTCGTGAATTATTTAAAGTAAGTGTGCTACAAAACTGTGAATTCGATCGTCGTGAAGTTGCAGAAGAACTTGCACAAGGCGCACGTGCTGAAATCGTTCAAGTAATTGGAAGTACGATTGTTTTATACAAAGAATCTAGAGAAAATAAACAAATTAAACTTCCACGATAAAAATAGCATACGCTATTTTTATCGTTAGTGTGTAATGATGTAGAGAGCGAAACCAATTGAACTTTTATTAACAGTGAACTCTCTTCGAATAGGAATGAAGAGAGTTGCTGTACGTAAAAGGAAGGGGCGTTTCTTTTGAGAAAAATTGGCATCATTGGCGGTACATTTGATCCGCCACATTATGGGCATTTGCTAATTGCAAATGAAGTATATCATGCTTTGAATTTAGAAGAAGTATGGTTCTTACCGAACCAACTTCCACCGCATAAACAAGGGCGGAATATTACAAGTGTAGAAAATCGCTTGCAAATGTTAGAGCTTGCGACTGAGGCAGAGGAACATTTTTCTATTTGTTTAGAAGAGCTAAGCAGGAAGGGCCCATCTTATACGTATGACACTATGTTACAATTGACGAAGAAGTATCCGGATGTGCAGTTTCACTTTATTATTGGTGGAGATATGGTTGAGTATTTACCGAAGTGGTATAACATTGAAGCGTTACTCGATCTTGTGACGTTTGTTGGGGTTGCAAGACCTGGTTATACATTGCGTACACCTTATCCTATCACTACTGTGGAAATTCCGGAGTTTGCAGTTTCTTCATCTTTATTGCGTGAGAGATATAAAGAGAAGAGAACATGTAAATATTTACTTCCTGAAAAAGTACAGGTGTATATCGAGAGGAATGGGTTGTATGAATCGTGAGAAGGCACTTCATATTGTCAAACAACAAATGCATGAAAAACGTTATATACACACAATTGGTGTAATGGAGACAGCAATTGAACTTGCTAAGTTATACGGTGTGGATGAAAAAAAGGCTGAAGTTGCAGCTATATTCCATGATTATGCGAAGTGTAGAGCGATTTCTGAGATGGAAGAGATTATTAAAAGTGAAGATTTGCCGAAAGATTTACTTTGTTATAACAAAGAGTTATGGCATGCACCTGTTGGGGCATACTTAGTAGAAAAAGAAGTAGGCATTACGGATCCTGAAATCCTGCAAGCTATTACATATCATACAAGTGGTCATGAGAACATGACGATGTTAGATAAAGTAATTTATGTAGCTGATTACATTGAGCCTGGGCGAAAGTTTCCAGGTGTGGAGGAAGCTCGTAAACTCGCATATATGGATATAAATCAAGCTTTATTATTTGCGTTAAAGCGAACAATTCAATTTTTAATGGAAAAAAATCAAACGATTTATCCATTAACATTCCAAACATACAACGCAGTTATCAAGGAGGAAATTAGTAAATGAAAGATAAAGATTTATTAGTATTAGCAGCAAAAGCGGCTGATGATAAGAGAGCAGAAGATATGGTTGTCCTAAATATGCAAGGTATTTCACCAATTGCAGATTATTTCATTATTTGTCACGGTAACTCAGATAAGCAAGTGCAAGCAATTGCACGTGAAATTAAATCAAAAGCACATGAGTTCCAAATCGACGTACAACGTATGGAAGGTTTTGACGAAGCACGTTGGGTATTAGTTGACCTTGGAGATGTAGTTGCTCATGTATTCCATAAAGATGAGCGTAATCATTATAATTTAGAGCGTCTTTGGGGCGATGTGCCGCGTGAAGATATTACAGACGAGCTAGACCAATGAAATACGAACAATTTGCATTGTTGTACGACGAACTAATGAATGATGTTCCTTATGATAAATGGGTGGAATTCACAGAGGAAAGTTTACAACAAGCGGATATGAAAGAGGCGAAGATTCTTGATGTAGCATGCGGTACTGGTAATGTAACACTTCCGCTTGTACAAAAGGGCTACGATTTAATCGGTGTCGATCTTTCAGAAGAAATGTTAACGGTCGCTCAGCAAAAACTAGGCGGAGAAGGACATTTTATTCCTTTTTACCAACAAGACATGCGAGAGCTTGATGTTCCGGGTGAGTTCGACTGTGTAACGATCTTTTGTGATTCATTAAATTATGTATTGCAAGAGGATGGAGTACAAGAAACATTTCGAAGAGTGTTTCACCATTTACGTCAAGATGGTTTGTTTTTATTTGATGTACATTCTTTATATAAAATACATCATGTATTTCAAAATGAAACATACACAGTGAATGGAGAAGAAATATCTCTTATTTGGAATTGCTTCCCTGGTGAAGAATCAAATAGTGTAGAACATGACTTAACATTCTTTGTTCAAGACCCAGAAGAAGATGTGTACCATCGTTTTGACGAATGTCACGTGCAACGTGCATATCCGGTTGAAGAGTTAACAAAATGGCTTGAAGAAGCTGGTTTTACAGTGCTTCGCGTGACCGGTGACTTTGAGCGACTTGAAGTTACAGAACAAACAGAGCGTATTTTCTTCATGGCGAAGAAAAACGGATAAAACAAAAGCAACCGAGAAGGTTGCTTTTGTTTTGTAAAGAAGATGTACTTTTCGTTCTAGCATAATAAGAAGATGATATACGTGAAGTGTGAAAATGCTAGTTTAAGTAAAAATGTAATGTGAAAAAGTAATTATTTATAAAAAGGATTTGGAATGACGATGACGTATTTATTATGTGTGTTTATTGAATTGCTGATCAACGCATTTTAAATCTTCATCAAATTTTTCGTGTGTCCGCTCAATTAATTTATGAAACATATCCCCAACATGTTCTTCTAAAACACGAATGCCTTCTCCTGTAACGCCGCCTTTAACACATACCTTTTCTTGTAAAGTAGGCAATGTGAAAATCCCTTTTTCAAGTAGTTTCCCCATTCCAACGACCATTTCACTTACTAAAGTAGTGGCTTCTTCATGTGTAATATTTGTTTTATCTACAGCAGCGTTAATGAAACATTGTAATAAATAACTAAAGAATGCAGGGCCGCAGCTTGCTATATCAGATGAAACGCGAGTTATATCTTCTTTTATTACAAGGGGAGTAGAAATGTTTTTGAATAGGCGAAATAGTTTCTGTTGCCACTCTTCAGAGCATTTACTTCCGAATGTAAATAGTGATGCGCCAGACAGGGCACGGTTTGTAATACTCGGAATGATACGGGCAACGTGGCAAGGTACAAGTGTCTCTAATTGTGATGGAGATATTGGACTTGTGATAGAAACTAAGCACTTTTCATCAGAAAAATGTTCAGCATATTTTTGTAGGATTGGGTATATATCTATCGGCTTTACGCAAATAAAAATAAGATGTGATCGTTCGATTACCTCATCGATAGTTTTGGCTATATGAACAGAAGGGTATTTTTCCTTTATATGATATGCTTTGGCGGGCGTTCGATTAATGATTGTAAGGCACGAAGGTTTGACAGCACGGGTTTCTAAAAATGCGTCGATTAGTATATTCCCCATGTTCCCTGTCCCTATAATTCCTATGTTCAATGTTTCATCCCTCCTTCGTAACAGCTTTCTCCTAAACAATATGAATGATGTTATAAATTTATGATTAGAGGTGAAAAATGATGTGGGATTTTCCGAAGAAATGGTTAGGGTTAGTAGCTATTATTGGAATTGTACTTTTTCTTCTTTTTTGGAAAACGAACCAGCATACAGAGCGGTCAGTCATTGCTACGGATGTTCAATCGAAAGAGATAGAGAAAAAAAGTAAACCGAAAATATCGGATACAAAAGAGCAGAAAAAAATAATTGTAATTGATATAAAAGGGGCTGTTGTTAAAGAAGGGGTGTATGAAATGAAAGAAGGGGACCGGGTCAAGGATGCCATTGAAAAGGCAGGTGGTTTTTTACCTGAGGCAGATAGGAAGAAGGTAAATTTAGCACAAATGGTACAAGATCAAATGATCCTTTATGTACCGAATAAAAACGAACAAGTGCAAGAAGCAGCTGCTGCCTCACAGGGAGAGGGGAAAGTTCAAATAAATGCAGCTTCTAAAGAGCAACTTGAAAAAATTACAGGCATTGGTTCTCGGAAAGCAGAAAGTATTTTAAAATATCGAGAGGAACATGGTCCGTTTCAGAAAATAGAAGATTTGTTAGAGATTGATGGGATCGGTGTGAAATCATTGGAAAAAATAAAAGATCAAATTATTATTCCGTAAAAGATTGACGAAGTTTTTCTTCATTCGCTACACTACAAGTAGACAAAAAAGTAGGTGAAAAAGATGGAACGAATTTCATGGGATCAATATTTTATGACGCAAAGCCATTTGCTATCTTTACGTAGTACATGTACAAGGCTTGCAGTAGGAGCGACAATCGTTCGTGATAAACGAATTATTGCTGGTGGATATAATGGCTCAATTAAAGGTGGCGTGCATTGCATAGATGACGGGTGCTACGTTATTGATAATCATTGCGTTCGTACAATTCACGCAGAAATGAATGCTTTATTACAATGTGCAAAGTTTGGTGTGAAAACGGAGGAAGCGGAAATTTATGTTACGCATTTCCCTTGTTTGCAATGTTGTAAGGCGATTATTCAAAGTGGTATTACGGCAGTTTATTATGCGCAGGATTATAAAAATCATCCATATGCAGTAGAGTTATTTGAAAAAGCGAATGTAAAGGTAAAACACGTTCCGCTAGAATATGATATTGCAGCATTAGAGGATCAAAAGCGTCATATGGAGTTAAAAGAACTATTTGCATCTTTAGAAAAAGAGAATTTATCGATGGAAGAATTACAGCATGTATTCACGAAAGCAAAAATGATGCTATAAGGAGTGAGTATAAGTTGCATGGACAATGGGGCTATGTTGCAATCTCATTTATAATAGGGATTGCAATTGCCTTTTCCACTTCAGTTTTATTACTGACTTGTTGTCTCGTTATGTATGTTTTCTTTTATTTATATCGTACTTCGCGTAAAACCTTTCTTTATTGTATGATAGCGTGCTTTAGCGGCGCTATGTACACTACGTATGTTCAAGGGCAAAACAAGCCTCTAGGAGAGTCCTACGAAGTTACAAGAGGGGTGATACATAATACACCTCTTATTAACGGGGATCGCCTATCATTTCAAATTGAAGATCAGAATAAAAATATAGTGCAGTTAAGTTACAAAATTAAATCAGCCTCGGAAAAGAAACAACTGCGACAATTACATGCAGGAGTATCATGTGTATTCGAAGGTGAGAGGAAAGAACCACCAATAGCTCGGAATTTTCATGGTTTTAATTATCGCGATTATTTGTATAAGCAAAATATTCATTTCATATTAGATGCTACATATATTTCTGAATGTCATAAAACATCGTTGTCACTCGTGCAATGGATTCTTCTTTTGAGACAACAAGCGATCTCGGGAGTTACAGAAATGTTTCCAGCGCAATCAGGTGCTTTTATGAATGCGTTAGTATTTGGTGATAGACAACAAATGACATTTGAAGTTGAAGAGCAATATCGGCAATTTGGTCTTGTACATTTGTTGGCGATTTCAGGATCGCATATCGTATTGTTAATGGTGATTGTGTATTTTATTTTGCTAAGAAGTGGTGTGACGAGGGAGGTAGCGACAGTATGTCTTATCTTTTGTATTCCTCTATATATGATTTTAGCAGGAGCGTCACCGTCTGTTATAAGAGCTTCTATAACAGGAGTTTTAATGTTGATTGCTTTCATATGTTCTATTCGTTTATCTAGCTTAGATGCTTTAAGTATCACAGCTATATGCATGCTTATATTTGATCCGTATCTTGTTTTTAATATTGGCTTTCAGTTTTCTTTCGTTGGTAGTTTCGCCTTGCTTTTGTCAGCCCCGCTTTTACTAGAGAGTAGTAATGGAGTGATCCGAAATTCCATTTATATTTCTCTTATTTCACAGCTCGTTAGTACTCCGGTTTTGTTATATCACTTCGGTTATTTTTCCCCATATAGTATTTTTCTTAATATCCTATACGTTCCCTTTTTATCTCTCATTGTATTGCCGTGTAGTATTATTATTTTGGTATGCATACCGATCGTCCCATTTCTTGCAAAAGGACTTGCGAATGTACTATCAATAGGTTTGAATCTTTCTAATGATTTTCTGAGTTATTGTGAAAATTTACCGTTTATTCGCTTCGTTTTCGGGCAAACGCCTTTACTTCTTGTAGCTCTATACTGCGCGAGTATTGTTAGTATATTGATGGTTTGGGAAAGGCGAGTGTCGAAGAAAATTATGTTCATAGCTTCGGGTATATTTCTTTTTGTTTGTACATGTCATTATGTATATCCGTATTTTCGAGAAAGTGGGAGTGTGACATTTCTTGATGTTGGACAGGGAGACGCAATATTAATTCGCCTCCCGTATGACAAAGAGATTTATCTTATTGATACTGGTGGAACAATTCGTGTAAATAAGGAAGAATGGCAGCGGAAAAAGCATGAATTTTCTGTTGGAAATGATATTTTAATCCCTTATTTACAAAAGGAAGGGATTAAAACAATCGATAAATTAATTATAACGCATGGAGATGCGGATCATATAGGTGCTGCGCAAGAGTTATTATCAAATATAACTGTAAAAGAAGTTGTATTTGGCCGAAAAGAACAAGAGGCGGTATTAGAAAAAGTGTTAAAGAAACAGGCATTAGAAAAGGAAGTGAAAATAAGTGAAATGGGGGAAGGGGAGAGTTGGAGCGTAAATGAGGCGGAATTTTTTGTGTTAGCTCCAACAGGAAAAGCAAGGAGTGAAAATAACGCTTCAATTGTAATATGGGCAAAATTAGGAGGGTTAACGTGGCTGTTTACAGGTGATTTAGAAGAAGAAGGAGAGAAGTTTTTAATAGCGACGTATCCAGATTTACGGGCGGATGTTTTAAAGGTTGCTCATCATGGGAGTAATACGTCATCTATAGCGCCTTTTTTGAGCGCTATACAGCCTGATGTAGCGATTATTTCTGCCGGTGAGCGTAATAGGTATGGGCATCCTCATAAGGAAGTTATAGAGCGCTTTGAGAAGATGGGGATTGAAATATGGCGTACGGATAAACAAGGCGCTATTTCCTATGTTTTTAAAGCGGAACACGGAACCTTTCGTAGCAAAATCACATATGATGAAACACATAATAGATAAAAAAGAAGACTGCCAGTAAGCAGCAGTCTTTAAGAACCGATAAATTTAATAACAGTTGCAATGATGAAAAGTGTTGCGAAAAAACCAAATGAGACGATAAATCCTACCCCTGAATCAATAGCGTCATTGCGTTTACTTTGAACGTTTTGTTCAAAATCATTCATTTAGAATCCCTCCCCAACATTCCACTTTAGTATAAAATATTGTCAGAAAAAAATCTACAATTTCCAGTGTGAAGAGAAATCGAGCGTTCTTACTACTTTTAGATCATGAAGGAACGTGAGTTTTTTGTTTCCAAGCATGTTAACAGTTGGCACTTATACTCGAATTTTTATTGTGAATAATAAAGGGAAGGTGATTACCGCACACCAATAGGAAACCCGGGACTTATTGCGTGGCGTTTAATATAAATAAAGGGACGGGTTATACAGCCTGTTCCTTTGTACTTGTAAAACGAAAGCTAGGGCATTAGTATAAATATATATTGCCAAGTTAGGGAGTAGGAAAAAGTATGAGTGATGTACATAAAAAGATTAAAAAGAAGCAGTTTGCTCCGTTGTATTTAGTGTATGGAACGGAAGCGTTTTTTATAAATGAAACGATAAAGCTTATTACAACAGAAGCGCTTGAAGAGGAAGATCGCGAGTTTAATGTTGTGACATATGATTTAGAAGAAGCGTATTTAGAAGATGTGATTGAGGATGCGCGTACGCTTCCTTTTTTTGGAGAACGTAAAGTGTTATTAATAAAATCACCACTATTTTTAACTTCACAAAAAGAAAAATTAGAGCAAAATATAAAAATTTTGGAAGAATATATTGGGGAGCCTTCTCCATTTTCTATTCTTGTTTTTGTTGCGCCTTACGAAAAACTGGATGAACGAAAAAAAATTACAAAACTATTAAAGAAAACAGCGGACGTAGTAGAAGCGAATGCAATGCAAGTGCAGGATGTTCAGAAGTGGATTGTTGCTCGTGCAGATGAAGTGCATGTGCATATTGATAATGCAGCTGTTAGTTTGTTGTTAGAGCTTGTGGGAAGTAATGTAACGATGTTGGCGAAGGAGATGGACAAGTTAACGTTATACGTCGGTATGGGCGGAGAGATTAGCCCAAAACTTGTTGTAGAGCTTGTGCCAAAATCGGTTGAACAAAACGTGTTTGCTTTGACAGAAAAAGTGGTAAAAAAAGATATCGCGGGTGCGATGCAAATTTTGGATGGATTATTTACGCAGCAAGAGGAACCCATTAAATTGCTTGCATTATTAGTAAGTCAATTCCGCTTGCTGCATCAAGTGAAAGAGTTACAGCAGCGTGGTTATGGACAAAATCAAATTGCGTCTCATATTGGTGTGCATCCATATCGTGTAAAGTTAGCGATGAATCAAACGAAGTTTTTCTCTTTTGAAGAATTAAAAAAAGTGATTATAGAATTAGCAGAAGCTGATTATAGTATGAAGACTGGAAAAATGGATAAGAAACTTGTGCTTGAATTTTTCTTAATGCGGTTAAATCATATGTGATGAAACAAAAAAGTTCACGTGCTTAGCACGTGAACTTTTTTGTATATAAAAAAACGATCCAAATGGATCGTTTTTTAAACGCCTTACGCGTTTACTTGTTTCGCTAAGCGAGATTTTTGACGAGCTGCAGCGTTTTGGTGGATAAGACCTTTACGAGCTGCTTTGTCAAGTTTTTTAGAAGCAGTTTTGAAAGCTTCTTTAGCATTTTCAAGATCGTTATTAGTAACTAAAGCTTCTACAGTTTTAACAGCAGAACGCATGTCAGACTTGATAGAAGCGTTATGTGAACGACGCTCTTCGCTAAGTTTAGCGCGTTTGATAGCAGATTTGATGTTTGCCATACTTTTCACCTCCCTGGTGCAATCGAATGACTCGATTCTTAACATAGAACAAGTGATATTCTATCAAACGGTGAAGAGAATTGCAATAGTATATCAATGAAATTTCACGTAAAGGAAAGAATGACCTTAAATAACTTTGGGAAATCTAACGATATTTACTATGAATTACGGAGGAGATACGATGAAAGAACCATTAGATTTAAGTAAATATAGTGTTAGAACTGACCTTGCTGTAGAGGCACATCAAATGCTGCAAGAGAGTCAAGAAGAACAAAAGGGGATACAAGGGGTTATTGTAAAAGAGAGGGAAGAAGAAGGTATTACCATTACGAAAGTAACGATTGATGAAATTGCCTCTGAATCGATGGGTAAAAAACCTGGGAGTTATTTAACGCTTGAAGTACAAGGTATACGTCAACAAAATACGGAACTGCAACAAAAAGTAGAGCGTATTTTTGCAAAAGAATTTTCTTATTTCTTAGAAGAGGTTGGTGTTACGAAAGAAGCGAGTTGTTTAATTGTTGGTCTGGGGAATTGGAATGTAACGCCAGATGCGCTTGGGCCGATCGTTGTAGAAAATGTATTGGTAACGAGACATTTGTTTCAATTGCAGCCTGAAAGTGTAGAAGAAGGGTTTAGACCTGTTAGTGCAATTCGGCCGGGGGTAATGGGAATTACAGGAATCGAAACGAGCGATGTCATTTATGGAATCATTGAGAAGACGAAGCCAGACTTTGTCATTGCAATTGATGCATTAGCTGCCCGTTCTATTGAACGAGTAAATAGCACGATACAAATTTCTGATACGGGAATTCATCCTGGATCGGGTGTTGGGAATAAGCGTAAGGAACTTAGTAAAGAAACATTGGGTATTCCTGTTATTGCGATTGGTGTTCCGACTGTGGTAGATGCCGTTTCGATTACAAGCGATACAATTGATTTTATTTTGAAACATTTTGGACGGGAGATGAAGGAAGGAAACAAACCTTCCCGATCCTTGTTACCAGCTGGATTTACATTTGGAGAAAAGAAAAAGTTAACAGAAGAAGATATGCCGGATGAAAAGAGCCGAAATATGTTTTTAGGTGCTGTAGGTACACTGGAAGATGAAGAGAAGAGAAAATTAATTTATGAAGTGTTATCTCCTCTTGGCCATAATTTAATGGTGACTCCGAAAGAAGTGGATGCTTTCATAGAGGATATGGCAAATGTAATAGCGAGTGGTTTAAATGCAGCCTTGCATCATCAAATTGACCAAGATAATACAGGAGCATATACACATTGATGGGAAGAGACGATAATCATTTAAGCCGCTTTTCGCTTTTGTGTATATGTAGTGCGGCCATATGTTTACTTATGATAATAGCAGGGGTGGCACTTGCTAATCATGGTTTGAAAAGTATGAAAGGTTATCAGCAAATGTCGTATGAACAAATCGCTCATATGACAGGAACAGAGGGTGCGGGTGCAGAATCAGAAATTTTGGGAGGTTCGTTTTCCGTTACCGAAAAACAAAAGCAATTAGAAAGCTTAAAGAGTTTTAATGTTGTAGAAGGAATTGGTATGGCAATAGCAAGTGCTACTTATGAAGTAACAAAGTTTGGAACGGATATAGTTATTGGGAAAGTGAAAGAGATTTTTAGTTAAGGGTAGCAAGAAGAACGGTTGTCTTACCATTTTGTACGACAGCCGTTTTTTAATTTGAAAAAGGTTTGTCTCTTATGGTTTGTTCGCATAAGATATAGATAGAATGATTTGTATTGTAAGCAGCACGAGTTTTCATTGAATCTTTGCTGCTCTATTGATATAATCAGTGCTAGTGTATATTGGCGAGACTATTAGGAGTTGAGAACATAGATGAACAAAGAAGAAAGAGCAAAAAGACAGTCCAAAATCCGTAATTTCTCTATCATTGCTCATATTGACCACGGAAAATCAACGTTAGCAGACCGTATTTTAGAGAAAACAAACGCGTTAACACAACGTGAAATGAAAGCTCAATTGCTTGACTCTATGGATTTAGAGCGTGAGCGTGGTATTACAATTAAATTAAACGCAGTACAGTTAACGTATAAAGCAAAAGACGGTGAAGAATATATTCTTCACTTAATTGATACACCAGGACACGTCGACTTTACGTACGAAGTATCTCGTAGTTTAGCGGCTTGTGAAGGTGCAATTCTTGTAGTGGATGCAGCGCAAGGTATTGAGGCGCAAACGTTAGCGAACGTATACTTAGCGCTTGATAACAATTTAGAAATTTTACCGGTTATTAATAAAATCGACTTACCAAGTGCAGACCCAGAACGTGTACGTCAAGAGGTAGAAGATGTAATAGGTTTAGATGCATCAGAAGCTGTACTTGCTTCTGCAAAAGCTGGTATTGGTATTGAAGATATTTTAGAACAAATCGTTGAAAAAGTACCAGCACCAACAGGTGATTCAGAAGAGCCGTTACAATGTATGATCTTTGACTCTTTATATGATCCGTACCGTGGTGTAATTGCTTATATCCGTGTTGTAAATGGAACGGTAAAAGTTGGCGATAAAGTACGTATGATGGCAACTGGTAAAGAATTTGAAGTAACAGAAGTAGGTGTATTTACACCGAAGACTACGCAACGTGATGAGTTAACTGTAGGTGATGTAGGATTCTTAGCAGCATCGATTAAAAATGTTGGTGACACACGCGTTGGTGATACGATTACACATGCGAAGCGTCAAGCTGCAGAGCCGTTAGCAGGTTATCGTAAATTAAACCCAATGGTATTCTGTGGTTTATATCCAATTGATTCTGCGCGTTACAACGACTTACGTGATGCGTTAGAAAAATTAGAGTTAAACGATTCTGCACTTGAGTTTGAACCAGAAACATCTCAAGCACTAGGATTTGGTTTCCGTTGTGGATTCTTAGGACTTCTTCACATGGAAATCATTCAAGAACGTATTGAACGTGAATTTAAAATTGACTTAATTACAACAGCGCCAAGCGTTATCTATAAAGTGTATTTAACAAATGGTGAAGATGTAATTGTTGATAATCCATCTAATATGCCAGATCCACAGTCTATCGATCGCGTAGAAGAGCCGTTTGTGAAGGCTTCAATTATGGTTCCGAATGACTATGTTGGAGCTGTAATGGAAATTTGCCAAGGTAAACGTGGAACGTTTATTGATATGCAATATTTAGATGAAACACGTGTTACATTAACATATGAAATCCCATTATCAGAAATCGTATATGATTTCTTCGATCAATTGAAATCAAATACAAAAGGGTATGCATCATTTGATTACGAGTTAATTGGTTATAAACCATCTAAACTTGTGAAAATGGATATTCTTTTAAATAATGAACAAGTGGATGCTTTATCATTTATCGTACACCGTGATTCAGCGTATGACCGTGGTAAAGTAATCGTAGAGAAATTAAAAGAATTAATTCCGAGACAACAGTTCGAAGTGCCAATTCAGGCAACTATCGGAAACAAAGTTGTAGCACGTTCTACAATTAAGGCGATGCGTAAAAACGTACTTGCAAAATGTTACGGTGGTGACATTTCTCGTAAGCGTAAACTTCTTGATAAGCAAAAAGAAGGTAAAAAACGTATGAAGTCTGTTGGTTCTGTAGAAGTACCGCAAGAAGCATTCATGGCTGTACTGAAAATGGATGACAACTAATAATTGATTGTTATTTCATGCGAATTGATATAAGAAAAGAAGTCGTCTATACGGCTTCTTTTTTATGTCATTACTTTTTAGACAACGTAGCTTCTCTCATTTACAATAGTGAGAGAGCTTTTTAGTTTATATAGAGTTAGGAGTTTGTTAATGTCCGAAAATATTCGAAAAGATATTCACGAGAAAATACAAAATGGCAATTTTAATTGTGAAAAGGAATTGACGCTTTCTATTATTAGCGGGAAGTGGAAAGTTGTGATACTGTGGCATCTTGGTGTGGAAGGGCCTCATCGTTTTAGTGAATTGCAACGATTATTCCCAAGCATTTCTCATAAAGTTTTGTCGAATCAATTAAAAGAGTTAATGGAAGATGGGATTGTTGACAGAACAGTATACCCAGAAATTCCTCCGCGAGTGGAGTATTATATGACGGAATTAGGCATGTCGCTTTTACCAATCGTTGAAATGATGTATGATTGGGGAAAAATGCGAATGGAGCAAATTCGTAATACGTTAGAGAAGTAAAGAAGCCTCCCGAGCGCGGAGGTTTTCTTTTTAGAAAGGTAGGAGTTATATTTGGTGCAAGCTGCATATATTCATATTCCGTTTTGTCAGCATATTTGTCACTATTGTGATTTTAATAAAGTATTTATTGAACGCCAACCGGTCGATCAATATTTAGAGTATTTAGAGAAAGAAATAATAAATACAGTCCAAAAGGTACCGTTTGATAGTATGAAAACGATTTTTGTTGGTGGAGGAACTCCGACAGCGTTAAATATGGAGCAGACAAAAAAGTTACTTGATATTATAAACCGTCGCTTACGTCCATTTGCTCCGAATTGTGAATTAACATTTGAAGCGAATCCAGGTGATTTACCGAAAGAGAAGTTAAATGTATTGCTAGAAGGTGGAGTGAACCGAATTAGTTTTGGTGTGCAAACATTTCGAGATGAATTGCTTGAGAAAATTGGGCGCAAGCATACGAGGAAAGATGCGTTTGTAGCAATTAGAGAAGCGCAGGAAGTGGGCTTCAAAAATATAAATGTAGATATTATCTATGCTCTGCCAGGGCAGACGATAGAAGATGTGAAAGAAACGTTAGATATTGCTTTTACGCTCGGTGTACAACATTTCTCGGCCTATTCATTAATTGTGGAACCGAAGACTGTATTTTATAACTTAATGAATAAAGGGAAATTAAGACTTCCAGGTGAAGACCATGAAGCGAAAATGTACGAAATGGTAATGGATGAAATGGAGAAACACGGCTATACCCAGTATGAAATTAGCAATTTCTCAAAAGGTAATAATGAAAGTAGACATAATCTCACATACTGGAATAATGAAGAGTATTATGGGTTTGGAGCTGGAGCGCATAGTTATGTAAATGGAGAACGTATCCAAAATGTAGGACCGCTCAAGCAATATTTCAATAAAATCGATGAAACTGGATTTCCGTATTTAGATGTTCACGGGGTGACGGAGAAAGAAAGAATGGAAGAAGAGTTATTCTTAGGACTTCGAAAAACAAAAGGTGTATCTAAAATAGGGTTTCAAAAGAAATTTAATATGGAAATGGATCAAGTTTTCGCGAAGCAGTTACAAAACAACGAAGAACAAGGGTTGCTTGAAGAGAGCGATGGATATATTCGTTTAACGCGAAAAGGAAAATTATTAGGGAATGAAGTATTCCAATCATTTTTGATTGACTAATTAAATGTTCCATTAACGTGAAAAAGTTTCATTATTTCGTGACGTTTCCGTTGACAATTGAATGTCAATTTTGGTAAGTTATTAATAGATTTAGCACTCGAAGACAAAGAGTGCTAACAGAGGTGATGATGAGATGCTTACGGAACGTCAGCTCTTAATTTTACAAACAATTATTGATGACTTTATTGGATCAGCGCAACCTGTTGGGTCGAGGACGTTGGCTAAGAAAGATGAAATTACGTTTAGTTCAGCTACTATTCGAAATGAAATGGCTGATTTAGAAGAACTAGGATTTATTGAAAAAACGCATAGTTCTTCAGGACGTGTTCCTTCTGAAAAAGGATATCGTTTTTATGTAGACCATCTTTTAGCGCCGCAAAACTTACCGAACGATGAAATTGTACAAATTAAAGATTTATTTGCTGAAAGAATTTTTGAAGCGGAAAAGATTGCACAGCAATCGGCTCAAATTTTATCAGAGCTTACGAATTATACGGCCATTGTTCTTGGACCGAAGTTAAGCACAAATAAACTAAAAAACGTACAAATTGTACCGCTTGATCGTCAAACTGCAGTCGCAATTATTGTAACGGATACAGGGCATGTACAAAGCAAAACGATTACCGTTCCGGAATCTGTTGATTTATCAGATTTAGAAAAAATGGTTAATATTTTAAATGAAAAGCTGTCGGGCGTACCAATGGCAGAACTGCATAACAAAATCTTTAAAGAGATTGTTACAGTTTTACGTGGGTATGTTCATAATTACGATAGTGCAATAAAAATGTTAGATGGTACATTTCAAGTTCCTTTATCGGAAAAGATATACTTTGGAGGAAAAGCAAATATGCTTTCGCAACCAGAGTTCCATGACATTCACAAAGTAAGATCCTTACTGACGATGATTGATAATGAAGCCGAGTTTTATGACATTTTGCGTCATAAACAAGTAGGTATTCAAGTGAAAATTGGTAGGGAAAACTCTGCGACGGCCATGGAAGATTGTAGTTTAATTTCTGCAACCTATTCGATTGGAGAAGAGCAACTTGGAACAATTGCTATTTTAGGTCCGACAAGAATGCAATACTCTCGGGTAATTAGTTTGTTACAGTTATTTACGAGACAATTTACTGATGGACTTAAAAAGTAAATGAGAGTAATACATTCGCTCAAGTAATGAAATTTTCATTGCTGTGTGTAATATATAATGCTTAGGTAATTGTGTTCAGCATAATACCTAATACCTTTTAAGGAGGTGAATATTGTGGAAGAGCGTAACGAACAAGTGGTAGAAGAAGTAAAAGAAGCGCAAGTTGAAGAAGCTGTCACAACAGAAAACAGTGAAAAAACTGTAGAAGAAAAAAGTGAGGCTGCTCTTTTACAAGAAAAAGTAGATGAGTTACAAGCGAAACTAACGGAAACGGAAGGTCGCACATTACGTCTACAAGCTGATTTTGAAAATTATAAGCGTCGTGTCCAAATGGATAAACAGGCTGCTGAAAAATATAGAGCACAAAGTCTAGTTTCAGATATTTTGCCAGCTCTTGATAATTTTGAAAGAGCGATGCAAGTGGAAGCAACTGATGAGCAAACGAAATCCTTGTTACAAGGTATGGAAATGGTGCATCGTCAATTGTTAGAAGCGCTGACTAAAGAAGGTGTTGAAGTGATTGAATCTGTTGGTAAACAGTTCGATCCTAATGAACACCAAGCTATTATGCAAGTGGAAGATAGTGAATTTGAATCAAACGCGGTAGTTGAAGAATTCCAAAAAGGTTATAAACTAAAAGACCGTGTGATTCGCCCGTCAATGGTAAAAGTAAATCAATAATTTACATAAAAGTAGGAGGATTCGCCATGAGTAAAATTATCGGTATTGACTTAGGTACAACAAACTCTTGTGTAGCTGTTATGGAAGGTGGAGAACCAAAGGTTATCCCAAATCCAGAAGGAAACCGTACAACACCTTCTGTTGTAGCTTTCAAAAATGAAGAGCGTCAAGTTGGGGAAGTTGCAAAGCGTCAAGCAATTACAAACCCAAATACAATCATGTCTGTTAAACGTCATATGGGTACAGACTACAAAGTAGAAGTTGAAGGTAAAGATTATACACCTCAAGAAATTTCTGCAATCATTTTACAAAACTTAAAAGCTTCTGCTGAAGCATACTTAGGTGAAACAGTTACGAAAGCTGTTATTACAGTCCCTGCATACTTCAACGATGCAGAACGTCAAGCAACAAAAGATGCTGGTCGTATCGCTGGCTTAGAAGTTGAGCGTATCATTAACGAACCAACAGCAGCAGCGCTTGCTTACGGTTTAGAAAAACAAGATGAAGAGCAAAAAATCTTAGTATATGACTTAGGTGGCGGTACATTTGACGTATCTATCCTTGAGTTAGCAGACGGAACATTCGAAGTTATTTCAACTGCTGGTGACAATCGTCTTGGTGGAGATGACTTTGACCAAGTTATTATTGACCACTTAGTAGCTGAGTTCAAAAAAGAAAATAACATTGATTTAAGCCAAGATAAAATGGCACTTCAACGTTTGAAAGATGCAGCTGAAAAAGCGAAAAAAGATCTTTCTGGCGTAACACAAACACAAATTTCATTACCATTCATTAGTGCTGGAGCTGCTGGTCCATTACACTTAGAATTAACATTAACAAGAGCGAAATTCGAAGAGCTTTCAGCAGGTCTTGTTGAAAGAACGTTAGAGCCAACTCGTCGTGCATTAAAAGACGCTGGTTTTGCTCCAAGCGAATTGGATAAAGTTATCCTTGTTGGTGGATCTACTCGTATTCCAGCTGTACAAGAAGCTATTAAACGTGAAACTGGTAAAGAACCATATAAAGGTGTAAACCCTGATGAAGTTGTAGCGTTAGGTGCTGCAGTTCAAGGTGGCGTACTTACTGGTGATGTAGAAGGCGTACTATTATTAGACGTAACTCCACTTTCTTTAGGTATTGAAACTATGGGTGGTGTGTTCACGAAATTAATCGAGCGTAACACTACAATTCCAACAAGTAAGTCACAAGTATTCTCAACAGCTGCTGATAACCAGCCGGCAGTAGACATTCACGTATTACAAGGTGAGCGTCCAATGTCAGCTGACAACAAAACATTAGGTCGTTTCCAATTAACAGACCTTCCACCAGCACCACGTGGTATTCCACAAATCGAAGTAACATTCGATATTGATGCGAACGGTATTGTTAACGTACGTGCAAAAGACTTAGGAACGAGCAAAGAGCAAGCTATTACAATCCAATCTTCTTCGGGTCTTTCTGATGAAGAAGTAGATCGTATGGTACAAGAAGCAGAAGCAAATGCTGACGCTGACCAAAAACGTAAGGAAGAAGTTGAACTTCGTAACGAAGCTGACCAACTTGTATTCCAAACGGACAAAGTTGTAAAAGATTTAGAAGGTAAGGTGGATGCGGCTGAAGTTGCAAAAGCAACAGAAGCGAAAGAGGCACTACAAGCTGCGATCGAGAAGAACGAGCTTGAGGAAATTCGTGCGAAAAAAGACGCTTTACAAGAAATCGTACAACAATTAAGTGTTAAATTATACGAGCAAGCTCAAGCAGCTGCAGGGCAAGCAGAAGGTGCACAAGGAGCACAAGATGCTGGCGCGAAGAAAGACAATGTAGTAGACGCTGAGTTTGAAGAAGTAAAAGAAGATAAGTAATATAAATAAGTAAGATGACAAAAAGTCAAAGTCAAGCGTGCCTTGGCTTTGGCTTTTTTCATGAATGAGAAGAAAAGTGTGAGGTTCTTAAGTTTTTTACTTTGCATACTGTAAGTGAGGAAACTTTGTTGCAAAGCACTTTCTTTCGGTGTTAAAATTACGTTTATGTGAAAGATTCGGGGGTTGTAAATTTATGAGTAAACGAGACTATTATGAGGTCCTTGGGCTTAGCCAGGGTGCTTCAAAAGATGAAATAAAAAAAGCGTATCGTCGTTTGGCTAAAAAATACCATCCAGACGTAAGTAAAGAAGAAAATGCAATTGAAAAGTTTAAAGAAGTACAAGAAGCATACGAGGTATTAAGCGACGACCAAAAGCGCGCACAATACGATCAATTTGGTCATGCTGGTGCAAATCAAGGTTTCGGTGGCTTTGGCGGCGGAGGAGACTTCGGCGGTGGCTTCGGTTTCGAAGATATCTTTAGTTCGTTCTTTGGCGGCGGTGGCGGTAGACGTCGTGATCCAAATGCTCCGCGTCAAGGTGCTGACTTACAATATCAAGTTACTTTAGAGTTTGAAGAAGCTATTTTTGGTAAAGAATTAAATGTTGAGATTCCAGTAGAAGATCCATGTGATACTTGTAAAGGTAGTGGAGCGAAACCAGGAACTTCAAAAGAAACATGTAAACATTGTTCAGGGTCAGGGCAAGTAAGTGTAGAACAAAATACACCATTTGGTCGTATCGTAAATCGTCAAGCTTGTGGTCATTGTTCAGGAACTGGTCAAATGATTAAAGAGAAATGTACGACATGTCACGGTTCTGGTAAAGTACGTAAACGTAAAAAAATCAACGTTAAAATTCCAGCAGGTATCGATAATGGTCAACAAATCCGTGTATCTGGAAAAGGTGAAGCGGGTGTAAATGGCGGACCGGCAGGAGATTTATATGTTGTTGTTCATGTAAGAAATCATGAATTCTTTGAGCGTGAAGGAGATCACATTATTTGCGAAATGCCATTAACATTTGCGCAAATGGCACTTGGTGCTGAAGTGGAAGTTCCTACTGTTCACGGGAAAGTGAAGCTGAAAATTCCAGCAGGAACACAAACAGGAACAGAATTCCGCTTAAAAGGAAAAGGTGCTCCGAACGTACGTGGATACGGTCAAGGAGATCAATATGTAGTCGTTCGTGTTGTTGTACCGACGAAATTAACTTCACATCAAAAAGAGTTATTACGTGAATTTGCGGGACAAGAAGAGCAGGATGATAGCTTATTTGGAAAGCTTAAACGTGCTTTCAAAGGGGAATAATGGAAATAAAAAATGGAGTTGGTAAATTGTGAAATGGTCAGAAGTTAGTATTCATACAACAGAAGAAGCAGTAGAAGCTGTCTCTCATATTTTACATGAAGCTGGTGCTAGTGGAGTTGCGATTGAGGATCCAGCGGAGTTGACGAAAGAGCGCGAGCAACAATATGGTGAAATTTATGCATTGAACCCAGATGAATATCCGGCGGAAGGTGTATTAATAAAAGCATATTTCCCGCAAACGGATTCTTTACAGGAAACGATTGCGGGTGTAAAATCATCTATTGATATGCTTCCATCTTACGACATCGAAATTGGTACTGGAAATATTACCGTTAACGAAGTCAATGAAGAAGATTGGGCTACTGCTTGGAAAAAATATTACCATCCAGTACAAATTTCTGATACATTCACAATTGTGCCGACGTGGGAAGAGTATACACCAGCTTCTCCGGAAGAAAAAATTATTGAATTAGATCCAGGTATGGCGTTTGGGACAGGAACTCATCCGACAACAACGATGTGTATTCGTGCTTTAGAAAAAACAGTTCAGCCAGGTGATACTATCATTGATGTAGGAACAGGTTCTGGTGTACTTAGTATTGCAGCCGCAAAGTTAGGTGCGTCTTCTGTTCAAGCGTATGATTTAGATCCGGTTGCAGTGGAAAGTGCAGAAATGAATGTACGTTTAAATAAAACAGATGATATCGTGTCTGTTGGGCAAAATAGTCTTTTAGAAGGCATTGAAGGTCCTGTTGATTTAATCGTAGCTAACTTATTAGCAGAAATTATTCTTTTATTCCCTGAGGATGCAGCAAGAGTTGTGAAGTCGGGCGGATTATTTATTACATCGGGCATTATCGCAGCGAAGGAAAAGATAATTTCTGAAGCGCTAGAAAAAGCTGGATTTACAATTGAAGAAGTATTACGAATGGAAGATTGGGTAGCAATTATTGCACGAAATGCGTAATATAGATTTTAGTCTATAATGAAAAGGGGAGTCTCTCACTATAAAGTGAGGGACTTGCCGTTTGTTATATGAAAAATGATAACGTTTCGTTCTTTTCGTAAGTATTGACTTACGAAAGGAACGAAACTCTACTAAGGTGATTATATGCAACGTTATTTTGTAGAAGAGAAATATGTAAATGAGACAAGTATTCGCATTGTAGGTGATGACGTACATCATATCGCAAGAGTGATGCGTATGTCAGCTGGTGATCACATTTATTGCTGTGTAAACGGAAAAACAGCTGTATGTTCAATTGATGAAATTACCAGTGAATTTATTAATACGGCTATTGTAGAATGGGTAGAGGCGTCAAGTGAACTTCCTGTTTTCGTGACGATTGCAAGTGGACTGCCGAAAGGAGACAAGCTAGAGTTAATTTTTCAAAAAGGAACTGAGCTTGGGGCAGCTGCATTCTTACCATTTCAAGCATCTCGCTCTATTGTAAAATGGGATGCGAAAAAAGCTGATAAAAAAGTTGAGCGTTTAAGAAAAATTGTGAAAGAAGCTGCGGAACAATCACATAGAAGTGAAGTTCCAGAAGTACATGCTCCGGCATCATTTAAACAATTGCTTTCGATGAGTGGTGAGTATGATCTTTGTCTTGTTGCTTACGAAGAGGAAGCAAAACAAGGCGAGAAATCTAACTTTGCGAAAGCTTTAACGACGATGAAACCAGGTCAAAAGCTATTGATTGTATTTGGCCCAGAAGGCGGTTTAGCTGAGGAAGAGATTACAACGCTTCGTGAACATAAATTTGTACCATGTAGTTTAGGACCAAGAATTTTAAGAACAGAAACGGCGCCGTTATACGCGTTAAGTGCTGCTTCGTATCATTTTGAATTGATGGGGTGATGATCAATGTCAACTGTTGCGTTCCATACGTTAGGTTGTAAAGTAAACCACTATGAAACAGAAGCCATTTGGCAATTGTTTAAACAAGGTGGATATGAAAGAACTGAATATGAAAAGAAATCTGATGTATACGTTATTAATACGTGTACAGTAACGAATACGGGAGATAAGAAAAGCCGTCAAGTTATTAGACGTGCTGTTCGCCAAAACCCAGATGCGGTTATTTGTGTAACTGGATGTTATGCACAAACATCTCCAGCGGAAATTATGGCGATTCCAGGTGTAGATATTGTAGTTGGTACACAGGATCGTGAAAAGATGTTAGGATACATCGAAGAATTCCGCAAAGAGCGTCAGCCAATTAATGCTGTCCGCAATATTATGAAAACACGTGTATACGAAGAACTGGATGTACCTTATTTCACGGATCGTACACGTGCATCTTTAAAAATACAAGAAGGTTGTAATAACTTCTGTACATTCTGTATTATTCCTTGGGCGCGTGGTTTAATGCGCTCTCGTGATGGGAAAGAAGTTATTAAACAAGCGCAGCAATTAGTAGATGCAGGCTATAAGGAAATCGTATTAACAGGTATTCATACAGGTGGGTACGGTGAAGATATTAAAGATTATAACTTAGCTGGATTACTTCGTGATATGGAAGCGGAAGTAGACGGATTAAAACGTCTTCGTATTTCTTCTATTGAAGCGAGTCAGATTTCAGATGAAGTAATTGAAGTGTTAGATAAGTCTGAAGTAGTTGTACGTCACTTACACATTCCGTTGCAATCTGGATCTAATACAGTATTAAAACGTATGCGTCGTAAGTATACGATGGAATTTTTCCAAGAGCGTTTAGATCGTTTGAAAGAAGCGTTACCAGGTCTTGCAATTACATCGGACGTAATCGTTGGTTTCCCAGGTGAAACAGAAGAAGAATTCATGGAAACATACAATTTCATTAAAGAGAATCGCTTCTCTGAGTTACATGTATTCCCTTATTCAAAGCGTACAGGAACACCTGCAGCGCGTATGGAAGATCAAGTTCCTGAAGATGTGAAGAACGATCGCGTTCACCGTTTAATTGAACTATCTAATCAATTAGCGAAAGAGTATGCGTCACAGTTTGAAGGCGAAGTACTTGAAATCATTCCAGAAGAGCAATTTAAAGAGGGCGACCGCGAAGGGTTATATGTAGGTTATACAGATAACTACTTGAAAATTGTATTTGAAGGATCAGAAGAATTAATTGGTAAACTAGTGAAAGTGAAAATTACGAAAGCTGGTTATCCATATAACGAAGCGCAATTTGTTCGTGTTCTTGAAGATGATGTAAAAAAAGAATCAGCAAGCGCATAAAGTGAAAATTTAATCAGCGGGGTAAAAAAAAGCATGCAAACGGAAAAGATTTGCATGCTTTTTTTTCGTGGAGGAGTTAAGTACTGAAAAGGCAGGTACGTTGAATGAGTAGTTATTTAATGTTTTCTTGTATTAAAAAAGGTGTAAAGATAAAAATATAGTTGTCTTCAGGGGAAAAGGATAATAGCTATCTACATAGCTTTTGAACAGGGAAGGGCATCTATTCTTCTTTTATTCTGCCAAATAGTTGACCTGAAGTGATAAAATGTATTATAATCGTAAAAGACATGCTGAAGAAGGGTTTCTTTTTGCATGCTGAAATTAGTATGTAAGTGTGATGTTTCGGAGGGAGGGAAAGAGAATGTCAAAAACAGTCGTTCGTAAAAACGAGTCTTTGGAGGATGCACTTCGCCGTTTTAAAAGATCGGTTTCTAAAACTGGTACACTTGCTGAAGCAAGAAAGCGCGAGTTTTATGAAAAGCCAAGTGTAAAACGTAAGAAGAAATCTGAAGCGGCAAGAAAGCGTAAATTCTAAGAGAGGGTGTAAGTTATGAGTCTTCTCGGTCGTTTAAACGATGATATGAAACAAGCGATGAAGAATAAACAAAAAGAAAAATTAACCGTTATTCGTATGGTTAAGGCTGCTTTACAAAATGAAGGTATTAAACTGCAACATACTCTTACTGAAGAAGAGGAATTAACAGTTTTAGCTCGTGAAGTAAAACAGTATAAGGACTCCCTCCTTGAATTTAAAAAAGCTGGTCGTGAAGACCTTGTTAATAAACTGCAAAGTGAAATTCAGATTTTAAGCGCATATTTGCCGGAGCAATTAACAGAAGAAGAACTAGCGAATGTAATTAAGCAAGTTATTTCTGAAGTTGGTGCGACTTCTAAAGCAGATATGGGTAAGGTGATGACTGCTGTTATGCCGAAAGTAAAAGGTAAAACAGACGGATCACTTGTGAATAAGTTGGTTATCCAGCTATTAGCATAAAAAAACGTCTCATTTCGTATGAGACGTTTTTTTATGCTTTTTTTCAGTTTGGACGTGATATTACAAGCTCTTTTTTCATACATATGGGATGAGAGGGGGTCTTTTGAGATGAAAAAGTTAGAACAAATGAAGAATTGGTTAACAAAGCAAATAGACCTGCCAGTGGATGTGCTAATGGATCTACCTCGGATCACGCTTGTTGGGCAAGTGCATATCTATATAGAAAATCATCGGGGTTTATTAGTGTTTTCAGATAAAGAAGTAAGATTGTTATTAAAGCACGGTCAATTATTAATTAAAGGGCAATCCTTTATTATTAAAACAATCCTTCCAGAAGAACTTTTACTTGAAGGAATAATTGAGCAAGTGACGTTTTTAGAAAACGAAAAAAAAGAGGAGTGAGGGAAACTTCCATATGTGAAGTTTTTCTTCGTTATTTTCGTGATTCGACCTTACTATTCATTTTATCTCGCTATTTATGGGTGGTAAAACTCTTTATTTCATTTTCGTACGAGCTATTTTGCTAATTAAAGCGAAAAAAGTAGTGTGTATACTTTTGGAAAGGTAGTGGAGATAGTAGATGAAAAATAAATGGTTTATAAAGTGGCTTGGATATGTAAAAGTACGAATTGAAGGTAGAGGAGCGGAACGGTTTGTTAACGAATGTGTGCGTAGAAAATTATTAGTTTGGGATGTTAAGAAGATTGCTGATGAAACATTAGTTTTTTGTATGTTATTACGAGATGTGAATAAAATAAAACCAATTTATAGAAAAAATGAATGTAAACTATATTTTATTGGGCGTTACGGTTTTCCTTTTTTGAATAAGCGTTTAATTAAAAATAGTGGATTCTTAATTGGTTTTTTAATTTTCTTTTTTGGCATGATTGCATTATCCAATATGGTTTGGAAAATTGAAATTACAGGAGCGAAACCTGAAACAGAATATATATTGATGAAAGAATTGGACAAAATGGGTATTAAAAAAGGGAAATTACAATTCCAGATGCCTAATGTAGAAGATGTACAGCGTCACTTGACAGACAATATTAATGCGATTACTTGGGCGGGACTAGAAATAAGAGGAACGACGTACCATTTTAAAATTGTTGAAAAGAACGAGCCGAAAAAAGAAAAGGAACAAAGGCCGCAAAATTTAGTAGCAAAAAAAGAAGCGATTGTGACAAAAACATTTGTTGAAGTAGGAAAACCAGTTGTCTTGAAAAATGACCATGTCGAAAAAGGGCAGCTTCTCGTATCAGGGATATACGGTAATGAGGAGAGTCCGACAATTGTTTCGGCCCAAGGTATTGTATATGGAGAAACGTGGTACACATCTGAGGTGAATGTGCCACTAAAGACGCAATTTCAAGTATATACTGGCAATGCATATAATGAGCATTACCTTACATTTGGGAGTACGAAAATAAAAATATGGGGATTTCAACATGATAAGTATAAACGCTCTCGTACTGAAAGTGTAAAACACGATGTGAAACTATTTGGTTTTACACTGCCGATTGCGTACGAAAAAGATATCGTGCGAGAAGAGGAAGAAGCGAATCGGGAATATACAGAAAAACAGGCAATGAAAGTAGCGAAAGAGATGGCTGAAAAAGAACTAAAGAAAAAATTGGATGAACATGCTATGATTGTAAGTGATAAGATTTTGAGTAAACAGGTTGAGGCGGATCAACTAAAAGTCACATTGCATTATACTGTGATCGAAAATATTGCAGAGCCACAACCAATATCTGAATCCGATATTCAAGGAGACTGAGTAATGGCAGAACAATTAGTAGAAATGAACCAACAATTGGAAAATACTAACGAAGCAATCGCTCTTTTTGGAGTCAATGATGCTCATTTGAAAGTAATTGAACGGGAACTGAATGTATCGATTATAACTAGAGGTGAAACTGTTCATGCATCTGGAGCAGTTGAAACTGTCACGCTCGTAGAAAAAATCTTACAGCAATTACTTGTTGTTATTCGAAAAGGTGTATCAATTACAGAAAGAGATGTTGCGTATGCAATTCAGCTCGCACAACAAGGAAATATTGCTCAATTTGAAGAGTTATATGAAGAAGAAATCTTTAAAACGGCAAAAGGTAAATCCATTCGTGTAAAAACAATGGGGCAAAGAAGATATATTCATGCAATGAAGAAGAATGATGTTGTATTTGGAATAGGACCTGCTGGGACTGGGAAAACATACTTAGCTGTAGTAATGGCTGTAAGAGCTTTAAAGCAAGGGTATGTAAAGAAAATCATTTTAACGAGACCGGCTGTAGAAGCTGGAGAAAGTTTAGGGTTTTTACCAGGTGATTTGAAAGAGAAAGTAGATCCATATTTACGTCCATTGTATGATGCGTTGCACGATATTCTTGGACAAGAATATACACAGCGTATGATGGAGCGAGGTGTAATTGAAATCGCGCCTCTAGCTTATATGAGAGGGCGTACGCTCGATGATTCATTTGTTATTTTAGATGAAGCGCAAAATACAACGGGTGCACAAATAAAAATGTTTTTAACTAGATTAGGTTTTAGTTCTAAAATGGTTATTACGGGAGACCCTTCACAAGTAGACTTACCAAAAGGGGTAAAATCAGGGCTTTCGCTAGCTTCTAACATTTTATCTGGTGTATCAGGTCTTTCGTTCATTACATTAGAACAAACGGACGTTGTGAGACATCCGCTGGTGCAACGTATTATTGAGGCATATGATAAAATGGAATGATCCTATTTGTCAGGATCATTTCTTTTTGTATTAAGGTTGGCGAACGGCATATTTTTTACTATCATAAAAGATAAGAGAAATAAACTATAGGTACTGGTGTATCAAAATGTTACCTAAAAGTATTGTTGGCTAGAAGAAATGAAAGCTATAAATAGTTTCACTTTATTTCTGGAGAGGAGAAGGTATTGAAATCATGTTAAGAGCTCAAGAAATTTCTAAGTGGTTTCGTAATTTACAACATTCGAAAAAACTAAGTTGGATTTCTTACGTTTTGTTAGGAGCAGTGCTGTTTTTTGCACTTATGAATAATGTAAAACCAGAGCAATTAGATGTTGATATGTATTCTATTGCGAAAAAAACAATTCATTCTCCTATTAAAATTGAAGATAAGGTTATAACGGACAGAAAAAAACAAGAGGCCGCTCAAAAAGTCGGGGATCAATATACATATAGAAGTGAATATAAACAAAATAGAGTAGATATTGTAAATGATGTTTTTGCTAAGGTAAATGAAGTGATTCAAGAGATGAAAGCTGCTGGACCTGAAGAGCAAAAAAAGATGACCGATGCAAATAAATTAGAAAAGTTGAAGAAGAAGTTACCATCTAATTTAACAAAAGAATTATCTGATGAGAATTTATTATACTTTATTAATGCAGAACCGGATCAATTAGAATTAGCAAAGAACGCGGCTCTAACATCTGTTAGTGTTATTATGGGTGGAAATATTAAAATGTCCGAAGAAATAGCAGCAAAAGAGCGATTTGTTAATGAAATGAAAAGCCTCAATGTGAATAGTGGATTGAAGGAAGCTGTGAATGCGCTAGGATCATATGCGATTACAGCCAATTATTTTTATGATCCGGCTGTAACGAAAGAGAAGAAGAAAGCGGAAGAAGATCTAGTTCCACCTGTTTATATTCTTCAAGGACAAGTTATTGTTAGAGAAGGTGAAACAATTTCAAGTGATATGTATAATCAGTTGAAATTAGTCGGTTTATTAGAGAAAGGTAATAGTTTTCAGCCTTATGTTGGATTAGCGGTGCTCATTGGTGTGTTACTGTACTTTATGCATAAGCAGTTTGAAGTATTTTTACAGCGTAAAAGAGAAGACAGACCGTACATTTTAGCGTATATTACAATATTGTCTATCACGATTGTTTTAATGAAAATTATTAGTTTGTTTCAAAAGCTTGAATATGCAGGAATTGCGTATGTTGTCCCTGTTGCGATGGGAACAATACTTGTAAAACTAATGATTGGTGATCGATTTGTATTTTTAACAAGTATGATCTTTTCTGTGTGCGGAAGTATTATGTTTAATGAAGGGGTAACAAGTACACTGAATTATAGTGTAGGTATTTATGTGTTACTTAGTTCATTGTCTGTGAGTATTTTCTTACGAGAAAAAAATCGTCGTACGATGATTTTGCAAGCTGGTATACTCGTTTCTATCTTAAATGTAGTCGTCTTGGCGGCGTTATTATTATTACGTAATGGGAATTTTTCACCTCTTGAAATTGGTACGCAATTATTGATGGCTTCCGTTTCAGGAATTATCTCATCTGTTTTAGCTATGGGAATATTACCATATTTAGAAAGTGGACTTGGAATTGTATCAAGCATGAAGCTTATGGAGCTATCAAGTCCGAATCATCCGCTTTTGCGTAGAATTTTGTTAGAAGCGCCAGGAACATATCACCACAGTGTAATGGTAGCAAATCTTTCTGAGGCAGCTTGTGAAGCGGTTGGAGCAAATGGTGTGTTAGCACGTGTAGGGGCATATTATCATGATGTAGGAAAAACAGTACAACCGCAATTCTTTATTGAAAACCAGATGGGAATTGAAAATCCACATGATAAATTAGATCCTGTGACGAGTAAAGATATTATCATTGCTCATGTAACAGATGGAGTCAGAATGCTCGAAGAATACCATATTCCGCAAGAAATTATCGATATTGCGGGACAACACCATGGTACAACATTACTTAAATATTTTTATTATAAGGCGATTAAAGAAGATAAAGAAAAATATACAGAAGAGATGTTCCGCTATCCGGGATCAAAAGCGACTTCTAAAGAGTCGGCAATTGTTGGTATTGCTGATAGTGTTGAGGCGGCGGTACGTTCTATGAATCACCCAACGCCAGATCAAATAAATAATTTAGTACAAAGTATTATTAAAGATCGCTTGCAAGATGGGCAATTTAGTGAATGTGATTTGACGTTTAAGGAACTACAAATCGTTGGAAAAACGTTATGTGAAACGTTAAATGGTATTTTCCATTCGCGTATTACATATCCGGAACTACCGGAAGAGAAGGAGAAAGAATGAGTTTATTAATTGATTTCATTGATGAAACAGAATATGTGAAAGAAGAATATGTGAATTTAATTCGTGAGATATTAGAAAAAGCAGCTCAAATGGAAAAAATAGAAGATGGTGCGGAGTTATCAGTGACATTTGTAGATAACGAACGCATTCGCGAGATTAATCGTGATTACCGAGATAAGGATCAGCCTACGGATGTCATTTCCTTTGCTATGGAAGAAATGGGAGAAGGAGAAATGGAGATTGTAGGTGCAGAGATGCCTCGTATGTTAGGTGACCTTATTATTTCTATTCCGAGAGCGAAAGAACAAGCTGAAGAGTATGGACATTCTTTTGATCGTGAACTTGGCTTTTTAGCGTTACATGGCTTTTTACATTTACTTGGTTATGACCACATGACAGAAGAGGATGAAAAAGAAATGTTTGGAAGACAAAAAGAAATTTTAGAGGCATTTGGATTAGGTCGATGAAAAAAGGAAAACTTATAAATAGTTTTGGATATGCTATAGCAGGTATATTCTTTTGTCTTCGTCATGAACGAAATATGAAAATTCATTATTTAGCCGCAGTCATTGTTATATGCTGCGGCTTTTATTTCCATATTACGAAAGTAGAGTGGATGGTATTACTTATTGTAATAGGAATTGTAATGAGTTTAGAGATGGTAAATACGGCTGTGGAAAAAACAGTAGATTTAGCGACTACCGATATACATCCTTTTGCGAAAATTGCAAAGGATGTCGCAGCTGGAGCGGTTTTATTGTTTGCGATAATAGCCGTTATAATTGGTGCTATTATCTTTTTACCGTATGTGGTATAGTTGCATTCCAAAGCTTTTATTAAGCTTTGGAAGTGCCGTAAAGGCCTTTAATCAGAGAGTGTATCTATTCACAGCTGTGGACAGGAAGGATGCGGGAATATGAATAGTAAACAATTAATTCAAGAAGCAATCGAAGCGCGTAAACAAGCGTACGTACCATATTCTAAATTTCAAGTAGGTGCAGCATTATTAACACAGGATGGAAAAGTATATCGTGGATGTAATGTTGAGAATGCATCATATGGCTTATGTAACTGTGCAGAAAGAACAGCTTTATTTAAGGCGGTTTCTGAAGGAGATAAAGAGTTTGTAGCTATTGCGATTGTGGCGGATACAAAGCGCCCAGTACCTCCTTGTGGAGCATGTCGACAAGTTATGGTAGAATTATGTAAACAGGATACGAAAGTATACCTATCAAATTTACATGGTGACGTTCAAGAGACGACAGTTGGAGAATTGTTGCCAGGAGCATTTTTAGCGGAGGATTTACATGAATAGAAAAGGTTATAAATCAGGTTTTGTCTCTATTATTGGCAGACCGAATGTTGGGAAATCTACATTTTTAAATCGTATTATCGGCCAGAAAATTGCCATTATGAGTGACAAGCCACAAACAACTCGTAATAAAATTCAAGGCGTATATACAGAAAATGATTCACAAGTAATTTTCATTGATACACCAGGAATACATAAACCTAAACATAAATTAGGCGACTTCATGGTGAAGATGGCTCAAACGACATTAAAAGAAGTTGATATTGTTCTGTTTATGGTCAATGCAGTTGAAGGATTTGGTCGTGGTGAAGAATTTATCATTGAGAAATTAAAAGAAACGAAACAACCAGTATTTTTAGTAATTAATAAAATCGACCAACTTCATCCAGAGCAATTATTAGAGTTAATTGATCAATACCGCAAACTACATGATTTTGCAGAAATTGTACCGATTTCTGCATTAGACGGTAATAATGTGGACGCTTTAATTGGAACAATTAAAAAGTATTTACCAGAAGGACCACAATACTACCCAGATAATCAAGTAACGGATCATCCAGAGAGATTTATTATTGCAGAGCTTATTCGTGAGAAAGTACTACATTTAACACGTGAAGAAGTGCCGCATTCTGTGGCTGTTGTTATCGATGCAATTCAAAAACGCGAAGGCGGGGCAGTTTATATCAATGCAACGATTGTTGTGGAACGTCCATCGCAAAAAGGGATTATTATCGGAAAACAAGGGAAGATGTTAAAAGAAGTTGGTAAGCGAGCTCGTTTTGATATTGAAGCATTACTTGGTTCTAAAGTATTTTTAGAAGTATGGGTAAAAGTGCAAAAAGATTGGCGTAATAAAATGTCTCAGCTTCGTGACCTTGGTTTCCGCGAAGACGAGTACTAAAATAGAGTAAAGCTGTAATCAGCGGATGTTTTGTTCATCCGCTGATTATTGGTTTTTATGAGTTTTGATAAATTAGGAAAAATTTTTCTCACATGAAAATGGACAAAATGGGTCAATTTAATAACAACAAAGGAAATTGGTTTATAGGCTACGCTTATTGAGAAAGGTGGATTCTTATGCTAGATTTTACCTGGAAGTTTTTCTCCAAAACAGGAAGCATTGAAACGTACTTGCTTTTGAAAGAAATGGAAAAAGACGTAAACGATGAGATGGATCAACATGAAGAGGAGCTAGCGCATCTAGACTCTCCAATTTCTTGACCCGTTTTGTTCAAACCTTGGATGGTGACGAACATGTTTCAAAAAGTTGAGGGCATCGTTATCCGTACGACAGATTACGGAGAAACGAACAAGATTGTTACAATATTCTCAAGAGAATTGGGTAAGGTAAGTGCAATGGCAAGAGGAGCGAAAAAACCGAAAAGTCGGTTGGCATCTGTTTCGCAACTTATGACACATGGTAATTTTCTTATTCAAATGGGATCTGGACTTGGAACTTTACAACAAGGCGAGATTATTTCAACTATGAAAGAAATTCGCGAGGATATATTTTTAACTGCTTATGCATCATTTATTGTTGAGTTAACTGATAAAGCAACAGAAGATAAAAAACATAATCCATATTTATTTGAAATGTTATATCAAACGTTGCATTATATGTGTGAGGGTGTTGATTCAGAAGTATTATCACTAATTTATCAAACGAAAATGCTTCCGGTATTAGGGATGCGCCCGTATTTTGATACATGTGCGATTTGTCATCAAGAAACAGATTTTGTCGCCTTCTCTGTTCGGGAAGGCGGTTTTCTGTGCTCACGTCATGCTGAGCAAGACCAGTATCGTATACCAGTGGGGGAAGCTGTTCATAAATTATTACGTCTTTTCTACCACTTCGATTTACATAGACTTGGCAATGTATCAGTGAAGGATAGCACAAAAAAACAAATGCGTTTAGTATTGAATACATATTATGATGAATATTGCGGGATTTATTTGAAATCAAGACGTTTCTTAGAACAACTTGATAAGTTTCAAATATAATTTTGGGCCGTATACGGTCCTTTTTACATCCTATCTTTTTCAAATAGCATATTTAGTATATAATATTTAAGAGATAGTATAACTTTTTTCGTTGTGCACTGAAGGTGGTGATTATCATAGAGCTGAATAAACGGCAAGAACATATCATTCAGATTGTAAAAGATCACGGTCCTATTACAGGGGAGTCAATTGCTGCGCAATTAGGATTAACACGTGCAACGCTAAGACCAGACTTAGCAATTTTAACGATGGCTGGTTATTTAGAAGCGCGTCCACGCGTAGGTTATTTTTATACGGGTAAAACTGGGGGGCAGCTATTATCTGAAGCTGTTAAGAAAATTAAAGTACAAGATTATCAATCTAGACCGGCTGTAATTGATAAAAATGTATCAGTATACGATGCGATTTGTACGATGTTTTTAGAGGACGTAGGTACATTATTTGTTGTAGATCAATCGACTCTATTAGTTGGTGTTGTATCTCGTAAAGATTTATTACGAGCTAGCCTAGGAAAGCAGGATTTAACCTCTCTTCCGGTTAATATTATCATGACAAGGATGCCAAACATTGCGATGTGTCGTAGAGAAGATTCTTTATATGATATTGCGATGGAATTAATAGAAAGACAGATTGATGCGATGCCAGTTGTAAAAGATACGAAACAAGGTCTAGAAGTGATTGGACGAATTACAAAAACAAATATTACACGTGCGTTTGTAAACTTAGTAAATAACGAATAAGTGTAATTTGTTTAAAGTGAGGTAATGTAATGGATAATAAAATCGTATATGTCGTGTCTGACTCTGTTGGAGAAACGGCTGATTTGGTTGTTCGAGCAGCGATGGGGCAATTCCCATTCGCTCCTGATATTAGACGTGTACCGTATGTAGAAGATACAGGGACATTAAAAGAAGTGATTTCAATTGCTAAGAGCAATCAAGCGCTTATTTGTTTCACGTTAGTAAAGCCTGACATGCGCCAGTATTTAGTGACAGAAGCCGCGAAAGAAGGCGTAGAGGCATATGATATTATCGGTCCTCTTATCGATCAAATTGAAGAAATTACAGGGCAAGTACCAAGATATGAGCCGGGTGTTGTTCGTAGATTAGATGAAGAATACTTTAAAAAGATTGAAGCGATTGAGTTTGCTGTAAAGTATGATGATGGTAGAGACGCACGTGGTATTTTAAAAGCAGATATCGTGTTGATTGGGATTTCACGTACATCAAAAACACCACTTTCTCAATATTTAGCTCATAACAAACGTTTAAAAGTTGCCAATGTACCGCTCGTACCAGAAGTAGATCCACCTGAAGAATTATATCAAGTGGCTAAAGAAAAATGCTTCGGCTTGAAAATTACGCCAGATAAGTTGAATCATATTCGAAAAGAGCGATTGAAATCACTTGGATTAAGTGACGGTGCAACATATGCCAATATTAATCGTATTAAAGAAGAAATTGATCACTTTGAGAATGTAGTCGGTAAAATAGATTGTCAAGTAATTGATGTATCGAATAAAGCGATTGAAGAAACAGCTAACATTATTGTGAATGCAGTGCAAAACCAAAAATTGTTTTAGCACATTTACCAAAGGTGAATGTGCTTTTTTCGCTCATGAAAAACACAATGCCTGTTGATTTCGTAATAGATTATAGCGGAGTGGTTATACTTATATTCTTCTGTCTTTTTATTATGCTAAAGGCAGGGTTTCGTTATCCTGAAATAGAAGATGAAAAAATAAAGGGATATGTAGCGCAGTTGAAGAAAATATATTATAATAAAAAATTGTGATAAAAACCTATATTTTACGTTTAGACTTTAATTTTTCAGAATAAACTAGGGATAGGATTTACGAAAAGACATGTAATTACGTTAAATCGACAAAATCTATACAAGAAAACGCACATTATGGAAGGATTCGCAGAAGGGATGTAGAATACAGAAATATGCAAAACATCAATATCGTATTAGTTGATGCAGATGCATATCCTGTGAATGCTGAAAATTGTGCAAGTTGGAACGAAAGTTCATGTCGAAATTTTGCTTGTCACATCATATGCTCATCGTTTAAGGAAGTAGCAAGAAAAATTGGATCTATGTAGATGCTGAATAGGCTAAAGTTGATTTTTTATATGTATCAACATGCAAAAAACAGATCTCGTGATCACATAGGATATGGTGCTTGCTAGTCTTCTTGTAAAAAAGTGTATATGTATTGTCTCCAGGAGGTACATTTGTAACAGGTGAGCAAATGGATACAATTTTATATAGTAGGTACGTGTCTGCGAAATTACGCAGAAAAGGGCCTGCAAAATCGTTTGATAACGTGATCGACAACACTTTCTAATAAGTTTAGAAAAAATATTGTCGAATTATAAAGGAATTTTTTAATTTATATCGAATACAAAATACGACACGGAGATGGATTTATGGGGAACAGAATTCCCGAAGAAGTTGTTGAACAGATTCGGACGTCATCGGATATTGTAGAAGTGATTGGTGAATACGTTCAACTTAGAAAACAGGGACGTAACTATTTCGGCCTTTGTCCATTTCATGGTGAGAATTCTCCTTCATTCTCTGTTTCATCGGATAAGCAAATTTTTCATTGCTTCGGATGTGGAGAAGGTGGAAATGTATTTTCCTTTCTAATGAAAATGGAAGGATTGGCTTTTACTGAAGCTGTTCAAAAGCTAGGTGAAAGAAATGGAATTGCGGTTGCAGAGTATACATCAGGGCAAGGACAACAAGAGGACATATCTGATGACACTGTCATCATGCAACAGGCTCATGAACTTTTGAAAAAGTATTATCATCATTTATTAGTAAATACAGAAGAAGGAAATGAAGCACTTTCGTATTTGTTACAACGTGGTATTACGAAAGAGATGATTGAGAAGTTTGAAATTGGTTATGCGTCACCTGCTTGGGATGCAGCAACGAAAATTTTACAAAAAAGAGGTTTATCGCTGTCTAGTATGGAACAAGCTGGTCTTCTCATAAGAAGCGAGAAGGATGGTAGTCATTATGATCGCTTCCGTGGAAGGGTTATGTTTCCAATCTATACGTTACAAGGTAAAGTGATAGCGTTTAGTGGAAGGGCGCTAGGAGATGATACTCCGAAATATTTAAATAGCCCTGAAACACCAATTTTTCATAAAAGTAAATTGTTGTATAACTTCCACCAAGCGAGGCCGTTTATTAGAAAACGTGGGCAAGTGGTCCTTTTTGAAGGGTATGCCGACGTACTAGCTGCGGTAAAAAGTGGTGTGGAAGAAGCTGTTGCGACAATGGGAACAGCTTTAACTGAAGAACAAGCAAAACTTCTGCGACGTAACGTTGAAACTGTTGTTCTTTGCTATGATGGTGATAAAGCAGGGCGAGAAGCAACGATGAAAGCAGGGCAATTATTGCTAAAAGTTGGTTGCCAAGTGAAAGTTACATCCTTGCCAGATAAGCTTGACCCTGATGAATATGTGCAACAATATGGGACAACTGCTTTTGAAAATCTTGTGAAATCAAGTATAAGTTTTGTTGGTTTTAAAATAAATTATTTGCGTTTAGGGAAAAATTTGCAAGATGAGTCTGGCAAAGAAGAATATGTGAAAAGTGTTTTAAAAGAGTTATCGTTGCTACAGGATGCGATGCAGGCAGAATCATATTTGAAGTCATTATCGCAAGAATTTTCGTATTCAATGGAAACACTTTTGAATCAATTGCACCAATATCGCAAAGAACAAAAGGTACAGCAAAAACAAGTAAAGCAGGTTTCTAAGCCGTCTCAAATTGTTCAAACAAAACCGAAGTTAACAGGTTTTGAAAGGGCAGAAAGAGAAATTATTTACCATATGTTGCAAAGTCCAGAAGTGGCTGTTCGTATGGAATCCCACATAGAAGATTTTCACACAGAAGAACATAAAGGGATTTTATATGAACTATACGCATATTATGAAAAGGGAAATGAACCTTCAGTCGGAACATTTTTAAGTTGGCTCTCTGATGAGAAGTTGAAAAATATTATCACTGATATTTCGACGGATGAATTTATTAATCCAGAATACACAGAAGAAGTGTTACAAGGCCATTTGGAGACGCTTAGACGTCATCAAGAAAAACTTGAAAAGACGGAGATCATCTTTAAGATAAAACAAATGGAAAAAACAGATCCTGTAGAGGCTGCTAAATATTATGTAGCATATTTACAAAATCAAAAAGCGAGAAAATAGCTTTTTTGATAAATTTTTAGTATAATGAATGTTTGTATCTCGCGTAAGGAGGGGAACAGATGGCTGACAAACCAGCTCGTTCTAAACAAATTGAAACTGAAATGACCCTTGAGCAAGTGAAAGAACAACTCACTGAGCTCGGAAAAAAACGTGGCGTTCTTACATATGAAGAGATTGCAGAACGCATGAATGGATTTGAAATAGAATCCGATCAAATGGATGAATACTATGAATATTTAGGTGAACAAGGGATTGACTTAGTTGGTGACAATGACAACGAAGAAGGTCCTAATAATCGCCAAATTTCAAAAACAGAAGAAGAATTCGACCTTAATGATTTAAGTGTACCACCTGGGGTTAAAATCAATGATCCTGTTCGTATGTATTTAAAAGAAATTGGTCGTGTAGATTTACTATCTGCAGAAGAAGAAATTCGACTTGCAACGCGTATTGAAGATGGCGATGAAGAAGCGAAACGTCGTCTTGCAGAAGCAAACTTACGTCTTGTAGTAAGTATTGCAAAGCGCTACGTGGGCCGTGGTATGCTTTTCTTAGACTTAATCCAAGAAGGGAATATGGGTCTAATTAAAGCGGTTGAAAAGTTCGATTATCGTAAAGGTTTCAAATTTAGTACGTATGCAACTTGGTGGATTCGCCAAGCGATTACACGTGCGATTGCAGACCAAGCACGAACAATTCGTATCCCAGTTCATATGGTTGAAACGATTAATAAGTTAATTCGTGTGCAACGTCAATTATTACAGGATTTAGGACGCGAACCATCTCCTGAAGAGATTGGTGAAGAAATGGATCTTGCTCCAGAAAAAGTACGCGAAATCTTAAAAATTGCACAGGAGCCAGTTTCTCTTGAAACACCGATTGGTGAAGAAGATGACTCCCATTTAGGTGATTTCATTGAAGACCAAGAAGCAACATCGCCTGCGGACCATGCAGCGTATGAATTGCTAAAAGAACAATTAGAAGATGTGTTAGATACACTAACAGATCGTGAAGAAAATGTTCTACGTCTTCGTTTTGGTTTAGATGATGGACGAACTCGTACGCTTGAAGAAGTTGGGAAAGTATTCGGCGTAACGAGAGAACGTATCCGTCAAATTGAAGCAAAAGCACTTCGTAAATTAAGACATCCAAGCCGTAGTAAGCGTCTTAAGGATTTCTTAGAATAGGTTCTTTTTAAGTTTACTTCACCTTTGTGAAGTAAACTTTTTTATTTTGTTAACTTTTGTTAAACTTTAGCTATCGGCAACGATTACAATTTCTTGTAATTTATTTTACAGAATTGTCTTTTGATTTGCAAATGCTCATTTTTCGATTTTTCGATTAATTTTGTTTATTCTATACAAAAATATATGTAGAAAAGTGAAAAATATGATGAGAAACGTTAATAATTATCGAAATAATAAGCGATATAACAATAAAAAACAATAAACTGAATTTATGGAATATTTTCAACGATTAGTAGTTTACTCTTTTCTGATAGAGTGTTTTCAAGTACAATGGAAATGACTGAATCATCTAACTATTTAGGGGTATAGAGGGGGGAGAAGAGATATGAAACGTAATCCGCTGATTCCGTTCGCTCTTATTGCAGCATTAGGTATTATCGTTATGTTTGTATTTTCATTTCAGGGGCTAAATAAATCTAAAGAGTTAGCTGATGCAAAAAATGGTGGAAAGCCAGCGCAAACAGCATCGAAGCCAGAGGATATTGTGAAGCAAAGCTGTACGAGCTGCCACGGTGACCAGTTACAAGGGGCAGTAGGGCCTAATTTACAAAAGGTTGGTGGGAAACTTTCGAAAGAAGAGATTCAAGAAGTTATTTCGAAAGGAAAAGGAAATATGCCACCAAATATAGTTCCAGCTGATCAAGCGGCTAAAGTAGCTGATTGGTTGTCGAAGAAAAAATAAAGTTCCGTATGACAAGCCTTTTGCTTATGCAAGGGGCTTGTTTTTCTATATTTTCTAAAATACGATGAGTGATAGAGAAGTGAATTGTTGTTATGGGCTTGCAACAACTACTACAAATTCATTATCATGGAGACAGACTGACAAGAGAAGGAGTAATGGAAATACATGAATGAAGTAAAGCTTTCAAAACGATTAGAAGAAGTTGTGCGTGAAATACCAGTAGGATCTACAGTTGCTGATATTGGATCGGATCATGCGTATTTACCGTGTTATACAATTATAAATAATATTGCTACAAAAGCAGTTGCAGGAGAGGTTGTAGATGGACCATTTCGCTCTGCACAAGCAACTGTAGCTGAAAGTGGCTTACAAGATAAAGTGGATGTGCGTAAAGGGAATGGATTAGCTGTTATCGCGCCAGGAGAAGTGGATGTAATTACGGTTGCCGGAATGGGCGGAGCGTTAATTCGTGACATTTTAGAAAGTGGTAAAGAAAAATTAGAAGGTGTAACGCGTTTAATTTTACAACCGAATATTGCAGCGCATCACATCCGTGAATGGTTTATTGAAAATGGATGGGAGCTTATCCATGAAAAAATCGTAAAAGAAGATGGGAAAATTTACGAGATCTTAGTAGGAGAGCGTGGAAACATCGTAATGCCTTACTCTGAAAATAAGCAAGCTGAATTGTTTATGGGTCCATTTTTAATAAAAGAAAAAGGTGAAGCTTTCGTTGAGAAATGGGAAGGAGAATTAAAAAACTTCCAAAATATTTTAAAACAGTTAGAGCGTGCGGCTGATTCTGAAGAAACAAAAGCGAAACGCGCAGAAGTAGAAGCGAAAATGAAAATGATAGGGGAGATTTTATCATGAGTAAAATTCCAAATGGCTATGAAATTATTTCTTTATTTGAAAGTATGTATCCTAAGCATTTGGCGATGGAAGGAGATAAAATTGGTCTGCAGATTGGAGCGCTTAATAAATCTGTACAGCACGTATTGATTGCGTTAGATGTAACGGAGGAAGTGGTGGAGGAAGCGATTCAATTAGGAGCGAATGTCATTATTGCGCATCATCCTTTGATTTTTAATCCGTTAAAAGCGATTCATACAGATAAAGCGTACGGAAGAATTATTGAAACGTGTATTAAAAATGATATTGCTATTTATGCAGCGCATACAAATGTGGATGTTGCCAAGGGTGGGGTAAATGATTTACTTGCTGAGGCGTTAGGATTGCAAAATACAGAAGTTTTGGCACCGACATATGCAGAAGAAATGAAAAAAGTTGTTGTGTTTGTGCCAGTAACTCATGCAGAAGAAGTACGAAAAGCATTAGGAGACGCAGGTGCTGGTCATATCGGCAATTATAGCCACTGTACGTTTAGTAGCGAGGGTACAGGTACGTTTGTACCTCAAGAGGGGACAAATCCTTATATCGGGGAAACTGGACAGTTAGAGCGCGTAGAAGAAGTGCGAATCGAAACGATTATTCCAGCTTCACTACAGCGAAAAGTGATTAAAGCAATGGTAACAGCACATCCGTATGAAGAAGTAGCGTATGATGTGTATCCACTTGATAACAAAGGCGAAACATTAGGGCTTGGGAAAATAGGATACTTACAAGAAGAAATGACACTTGGACAGTTTGCAGAACATGTAAAGCAATCATTAGATGTAAAGGGTGCACGAGTTGTTGGGAAATTAGATGATAAAGTGCGCAAAGTAGCTGTACTTGGTGGCGATGGTAATAAATACATCAATCAAGCTAAATTTAAAGGAGCGGATGTATATGTAACAGGTGACATGTATTATCATGTTGCTCATGATGCGATGATGCTCGGTTTAAATATAGTTGACCCAGGACATAACGTTGAAAAGGTAATGAAGCAAGGTGTGCAAAAGCAATTACAAGAAAAAGTGGATGCAAAGAAACTCAATGTACACATTCATGCTTCGCAATTACATACAGATCCATTTACATTTGTATAAGAAAAATAAAAACCGTTGCTCATATAGGCAACGGTTTTTATTATTGTTCTTTTTTCACTTTTACACGAGGTAATATTTTTTGTAACGGTACTTTTCGGACTCTCTCCCACGTAGCGGGATTCATTGGGTCATATTGATCTAAGAAAGCGATAACTTCTTTCGTAATTGGAGTTGGAGTAGAAGCCCCTGCTGTAACAGCTACGTTTTCTACACCTTGTAGCCACTCTAATTTAATCTCACTTACGTCTGCAACGCGGTATGCTTTCGTACCAGCGATTTCTTGTGATACTTGTGCTAAACGGTTTGAGTTGTTACTTTTCGGATCACCGACAACAATTGTTAAGTCTGCAACATCAGCTTGTTTAGCGACCGCTTCTTGGCGCACTTGAGTTGCTAAACAAATTTCCTTATGGAATTCTGCTGTTGGGAATTTCTTCTGAATGTCCTCCATTAAATGCTGAACATCCCATTGGCTCATCGTTGTTTGATTTGTAACTAAAATTTTATCCGTTGGAATTTCTAATGTTTTTAAATCATCAGCTCTTTCGATAAGGTGAACGATGTCAGGTGCAATACCAACTGCGCCTTCTGGTTCTGGATGATTTTTTTTGCCGATATAAATGACATGGTAACCTTCAGCTTTCTTTGCTTCAATAAGGTCATGTGTTTTTGTAACATCTGGACAAGTGGCATCGATTGTCGTTAAACCTTTTTCTTTTGCACGTTGTTTAACTTCTGGAGAAACACCGTGTGCAGTGAAAATAACAGTACCAGATTCGATTTTATCTAAAATGTCTAATCGACTTGGACCGTCTAATGTAATGATGCCATCTTCTTCGAATGCATCTGTTACATGTTTGTTGTGAACAATCATACCTAAAATATAAATAGGTCTTGGTAATGATGTATCTAATGCGGCGTTACGTGCAATAACCATCGCGTCCACAACACCGTAGCAATAACCACGAGGGGAAATTTTAACAATTTTCATATGAGTAATCCTCTCCTTCTAAACAAGGGATACTTTTGTGCATAGTCTTTTACATTATAAAGGAGGAGTGGATAGAAAACAAAGGATTGTTACACATATAGTTTTGGTTTTGTTGCTATTTTTTGAACAGGCTCCTCTCGTAATTCTTTTTCTATGACAGGCTCAATCACTATTTTTTTTCTTTTTCTTTTTTTTTGTGGAGGAGGCGGAGTTGCTACTTCAACTTTTTCTGCTATGTCTTCAGCTTGATCTTCAGTTGGATTTTCATCCGTACTTTTTCCAGAGGTGAGGATTTTAACAATGCTTGGTAGGTTACGCATAATAGGACTGTACTGTTCGACGACAGGGCTTACAGATTGAACGACTTGGGATACTTTCTCAATATTGTTTATCATATTAGTTGGATTCGAAATTAAATTCGCAAAAAAACTGCCGATGCCGCTACTTGCTGCTGTAGTTGCTGCACCACCGCGCGTTTCATTTGATTCATACATTTGAGGGGGAATCATTTGCTCTGGATGTTGCTGCATGTATGGTTGATATTGTTGTGAGTATTGTTGTGAGTATTGCTGCGGGTATTGTTGTTGGTATTGGTATTGTTGTTGATATTGGGGGGGCGGTTGCTGGTGCATCATTGGCGGCGGTCCTTCCATTTGTCGATAAGGTGGAACCATTTGCATGAAAGGCTCGGTTGGATCGTGTTTTTTAAAGAGTTTAGCAAGGAACCCTTTCTTTTTTTGTGCCATCGGTGGTAGCTGTGGAATTGGATATGGTGTATAAGGTTGCTGTCCTGGATTCGGATACATTTGCCTTGTAGGGGATTTTGGAAACATGTGAGAAATCCTCCTTTCTTCAGTTAGGTATATACACATACAATATGCAATAAGAGGGAAGAAGGTTAGTTTTTGAAGGAAAAACCTAAACTAAAGATGGATTTTACTTGTAGATTTCGATATAATGTAGACTTGACTGATTTGTGCGCGCAGTAGAAATTTAGAAAGAAGGTGTAACTTATGACACAACAAACTTTTACACAGTATGATTTTAAACCATTTTTAATAGATGCAGTTCGTGAACTACGCTTTACAGAGCCGACAGGAATTCAAAAGAAAATTTTCCCGGTCGTGAAAAAAGGTGTAAGTGTAATTGGACAATCCCAAACAGGTTCTGGGAAAACACATGCATACTTACTTCCTACATTGAACAGAATTAATGCAAGTCGTGAAGAAGTACAACTTGTTATTACAGCGCCTACTCGTGAGTTAGCACAACAAATTTACGAAGAAATCGTGAAATTAACAAAGTTTTGTGCGGAAGATCAAATGATTACAGCACGCTGTTTAATTGGTGGAACTGATAAACAACGATCAATTGAAAAGTTGAAAAAACAACCTCATATTGTAGTTGGAACACCAGGACGTATTAAAGATTTAGTAGAAGAGCAAGCGCTATTTGTTCATAAAGCAAATACGATTATTGTCGATGAAGCAGACTTAATGCTTGATATGGGATTCATTCATGATGTAGACAAAATTGCAGCACGCATGCCTAGAAACTTGCAAATGCTAGTTTTCTCTGCAACAATTCCTCAAAAACTAAAACCGTTTCTGAAGAAATATATGGAGAATCCAGAGCATATTCATATCAATCCAAAACAAGTTGCGGCTGGGAATATTGAACATTATTTAGTACCTTCTAAACATCGTAACAAAATCGATTTAGTGAACAAAATGTTGCTACAATTTAAACCGTATTTAGCAGTTGTTTTCACGAATACGAAGAAGATGGCGGATCAGGTTGCTGACGGATTAATGGAACGTGGTTTAAAAGTTGGACGAATTCACGGAGATTTATCACCGCGTGATCGTAAAAAAATGATGAAACAGATTCGTGACCTTGAATTCCAATATATTGTTGCAACTGATTTAGCGGCACGTGGTATTGATATTGAAGGAATTAGTCATGTTATTAACTACGAACTTCCATCAGACTTAGATTTCTTCGTTCACCGTGTTGGAAGAACAGCACGTGCAGGGCATTCAGGTATTGCAGTGACGATTTATGATCCAGCAAACGAAGAAGCGTTAGATAGTTTAGAAAAACAACGTCATATTGAGTTCAAGCATGTAGATTTACGCGGAGATGAGTGGGCGGATTTAGGTGAACGTCGTCGTCGTAAGAGCCGTAAGAAACCAAATGATGAACTTGACGTTATGGCAACAAAAGTTATTAAAAAGCCGAAAAAAGTAAAACCAAACTATAAACGTAAACTTGCAACAGAACGTGATAAAGTGAAGAAAAAATATAGCAATAAAAAAAGATAAGGGGAGCCCCCTTATCTTTTTTTATCTGGCTATTTGCGGGATAATAATCAGTGGGGACTGGAAAAAACACTGATTAAAGTTTCGTTGTAGCTAGTTACAATTTGCGTAGTGTTTTAGGAACAAACAATTCACTACATATTTCTACAAATTATGCTATCATTATATCTATTGTATATTGAAGAGGTGATTGTATGTTAAAGATTGGATCTCATGTTTCCATGAGTGGTAAGAAAATGTTATTAGCAGCAAGTGAAGAGGCTGTTTCATACGGTGCAACGACGTTTATGATTTATACAGGTGCGCCGCAAAATACACGAAGAAAACCAATTGAAGAATTGAATATAGAAGCAGGAAGAAAACATATGGAACTAAACGGTATTGAGGAAATTATCGTACATGCGCCATATATTATTAATGTTGGGAATACGACGAAGCCAGAAACATTCCAATTAGGTGTAGACTTCCTTCGCATGGAAATTGAAAGAACATCGGCATTAGGTGTGGCGAAACAAATCGTTCTTCACCCAGGTGCGCACGTTGGGGCAGGAGCGGATGCTGGTATTCAACAAATTATTAAAGGGCTTAATGAAGTGTTAACGCCAGAACAGACGGTTAACATTGCGTTAGAAACAATGGCAGGAAAAGGAACAGAATGTGGTCGTAGCTTTGAAGAAATTGCAAAGATTATTGATGGTGTAAAATATAATGAGAAATTATCAGTATGCTTTGATACGTGTCATACGCACGATGCAGGATATGATATTGTAAATGATTTTGACGGCGTATTAAACGAATTCGATAAGATTGTTGGTATTGATCGTTTGCAGGTACTTCATATTAATGATAGTAAAAATGTACGCGGTGCAGGAAAGGACCGTCATGAAAATATCGGCTTCGGTCATATCGGTTATAAAGCATTACATCATATTGTGCATCATCCGCAGTTAATGCACGTACCAAAAATTCTTGAAACGCCATATGTAGGTGAAGATAAAAAAGATAAGAAGCCACCATATAAATTAGAAATCGAAATGCTGAAAAATGGTACTTTTGATGAAGGAATTCTTGAGAAAATTAAAGCGCAATAAGCAATAAGGAGGGGATTTTCCCCTCCTTATTTTAGTAGTTGTTGAAATAAGGTATTTACTTGTTGGGCAGTAGCGGGGGAGGTTACTTTTGCTATTTGTTTTAAGAGCTCTAGTCGTTCGTCATTATCGTAAATGTTAATATTCTTTCCTTTCATAAGTAAAACAATTTGATCAGCTTGGGCAGTCGTAATAGAGACTTCATATTCTTTACTATATTTCAATAACTCTTTTGTAGAAATATGATTTAATTTTTTATTTACAAGTTGTTTAATGAGATTCATCGAGTTATCCTCCTTCACACGTTCTTCTATCGAAATATATGAGTACGTAGCTTGTACATATTCGTATAGAGTTTCTTTTTTCATGTGAAAAAGAAGCGTATGTTATAATATAAGGACAAAACTATAGAAAAAGAGTATAGGGAGGATTTATGGAGCAGAAGCAACATCGAAAAGAAAGCGTTATCCATCTTATTTATCGTTTAGTTATGATTATTTTTGGAGCAGCATGCGCAGCGGTAGCGATTGAACTATTTTTAATGCCAAATAAAATTATTGATGGTGGAATTATTGGTATTTCTCTTATATTAGATTATCTTACTCCTAATATTTGGTGGTTAAGTTTCTCTACTTTGGTCGTTATTCTCAATATCCCATTTATGTATTCAGGTTATAAGCAAATCGGGAAAACGTTCATGCTATCTTCGGCGTTCGGTATTGTAGCTTTAGCGTTTATTGAATCAACGTTACATGCTGTTCCGCCATTTACAACAGAGCCAATTTTAGCAACAGTGTTTGGTGGTCTTATTTTAGGTCTTGGTGTAGGGCTCGTTATTCGCCATGGTGGATCAATGGACGGAACAGAAATTATGGGTATTTTATTAACGAAGAAATTACCTTTCTCTGTTGGCGAATTTGTAATGTTTGTGAACTTATTCATTTTTGCATGGGCAGCATTTGTATTTGGTGTTGAACAAGCTATGTATTCTGTTATGACGTACTATATTGCATTCAAAACAATTGATACAGTCATTCAAGGTTTAGATGAAACGAAAGCAGTTTTAATTGTATCAGATCAATATGAAGAAGTATCAAATGCGATTTTACATCGTCTTGGTCGTGGAACTACAAAGCTTGTAGCAAAAGGTGGTTACACGGATAAAGAAAAAGAAGTTATTTATGCAGTTGTAACGCGTCTGGAAGTGACAAAGCTAAAATCAATTGTGTATGAAATTGATGCGAATGCATTTGTTACGATTATGAGTACGCAAGAGACAAATGGTGGTAAGTTTAAATCGGCTATTCACTAAAATACGTATCCCGCTATTTGAGGGTAAATAATCAGTAGGGGATGGCCTCATCTGATTAAGGTTTCATTTTATCCCGCGTTAACGGACAGTAAACTCCCACCTCAAAATTCAGTTGGAGCAAAGAAGTTAGGTGGGAGATCAACTGTCCGTAAACGTCCGATTGGTTCAACTAATAATCAGTGGGGGATGAAGAAAACCCCCACTGATTAAAGTTTCACTTTATAGGAATATTTTTCGAAAGCAGAGAATTTTTCTCTGCTTTTTGTTATAATAGTAAGGTTTCTTGAAAAAATTGATATATTTTAGGCAGATTGGTTTACAACTATAATAAGCTGTACTATAATTCAAATAGATATAAATCGGAATCATTCTGAATTAAAATAGGTGAGATGCTATGAATAATATATTAGAAATAGAAGGATTGTCGTTTCGATATGAAGATCGAAATGTGTTAGAAGATATTAATTTGCAAGTTCCGAAGGGAGCTTTTTTAGGTTTAGTTGGGCCAAATGGTTCTGGGAAATCAACTTTGTTAAAATGTTTATTAGGCGTTTTAAAGCCAAAACAGGGAAGTATTCGTTTGTTTGGTGTTGATAGTAAGAAGTTTAAAGAATGGAACAAAGTTGGTTATGTGTCGCAAAAGGCGAATAGCTTTAATTCTGGTTTTCCGGCAACTGTTTTTGAAGTTGTATCAATGGGACTCGTTTCGAAAAAAGGGCTGTTTCGTTTTTTCACGAAAAGCGATAAGGAAAAGGTAGAAAAAGCGATTGCTGATGTAGGGATGAGTGAGTTTCAAGGGCGCAATATCGGAGAACTTTCTGGTGGACAACAACAGCGTGTATTTATTGCTCGTGCGCTCGTTAGTGATCCTGAATTACTTATTTTGGACGAGCCCACTGTTGGAATTGATGTGAAGAATGTAGAAAGTTTTTATGAGATATTAGAGGATTTAAACAAAAGGTTAGGAATCACATTAATTCTCGTTACTCATGATATGGGAGCTGTTACGGAAAAGGTAACACATGTTGCATGCTTAAACCAACATCTACATTTTCATGGAAATGTAGAGAAGTTCCGAGAGTTAGAAGATGCAGAAATGTCCGTCTTATATGGACATCATGTTCATCGTTTAGAGCACGAGCATGAGCATGAGCATCACGGGAGGATATAATGATACAAGATTTTTTACAATATGACTTTTTACGTAACTCTTTATATGCAGGAATTTTAATAGGACTTGTTGCACCGCTTATCGGTGTGTTTGTTGTCATTCGCCGTATGTCGCTTATTGCGGATGCATTAAGTCACGTGACATTATCGGGTATTGCTGCAAGTTTACTACTAGAAAAAACAATTTTTACAGGAGGATTTTTAAATCCTTTATATATGGGGATGGTTTTTTCTATTGGTGGGGCGTTACTAATTGAAAAATTACGTACTGTATATAAACATTATCAAGAATTAGCAATTCCGATTATTCTTTCAGCGGGAATGGGGATTGGGGTTATTTTTATATCACTTGCAAATGGATTTAACACAGATTTATTTAGTTATTTATTTGGGAGTGTAAGTGCTGTAACAAGTACGGATTTAATCATTATTGGCATTGTAGCAATTGCTGTTATTGTAACGATTACTTTATTATACAAAGAGTTATTTTTACTATCGTTTGATGAAGAATACGCTGTATCAACTGGTTTGAGTGCAAAGTGGATTCACTTCATTTTCATTATATTGGTTGCTCTTGTCATTGCAGTATCAATGCGTGTAGTAGGGGTTCTTCTCGTATCATCATTAATGACATTACCAGTTGCAGCAAGTATTCGTATTGCAAATGGATTTAAACAAACAATTTTCTTTTCCATTTTATTTGGTGAAATTGCAGTAATTGGTGGAATGTTTGCTTCATATCAACTTAATCTAGCACCAGGTGGTACAATTGTTATGATAGCAGTTCTTATTTTAATTGGTGCGATTTTATGGAAAAAGAAAAAAACTGCATAAAGTAGGGATAGATATGAATCTAACAGAAGCTTTACGCCTAATGAAAGATAAAGGATACAAACATACTGGGAAAAGAGAAGAAATGCTCAGGTTATTTGCAGCTCACAATCGTTATTTAACGGCGAAAGACGTTTTAGAGCATATGAAGGATGATTATCCGGGTCTTAGCTTTGATACGATTTATCGTAACTTAACGGTGTTTGCTGAAATCGGTGTTTTAGAACAAACGGAATTAAATGGTGAAAAACATTTTCGTTTTACATGTTCTATTATGGAGCATCATCATCATTTTATTTGTTTAGATTGCGGGGGGACGAAAGAGATTACTTCCTGCCCGATGGATTTTATGAATAAAGATTTTAACGGTTATGAAGTAACAGGTCATAAGTTTGAAATATACGGTCGTTGTCCAAAATGTGCAAAGTAAAAGCTCGTCAGTTATATAACTGACGAGCTTTTTTTACGTAGAAAAGAAGGTTGCTCACAAATATTGTGGGCAACCTTCTTTTTATTGTTCTTGTGTTTCTTTTTCTTTTTCTCGTTCAGCAGCCATTTCAGCAGCGATTACGTCGATTTCTTTTTTCAGTTCTTCTACCATGATTTCTTCTGGTACTTTACGAACAACTTGCCCTTTACGGAATAATAATCCTTCTCCACGTGCGCCGGCAATACCGATATCAGCTTCACGAGCTTCACCAGGACCATTTACAGCGCAACCAAGTACTGCAACTTTAATTGGTACTTTTAGTGTAGAGATATATTCTTCTACCTCGTTAGCGATGCTAATTAAATCAATTTCAATACGACCGCAAGTTGGACAAGAAATAAGTGTTGCTGCATTAGATGCAAGACCGAATGACTTTAATAGTTCACGGGCAACTTTTACTTCTTCAACTGGGTCAGCACTTAATGAAATACGTAGTGTATTTCCGATGCCTTTATTTAAGATTGCTCCAAGACCAGCGGCACTTTTTACAGTTCCGGCAAATAATGTTCCAGATTCTGTAATACCTAAATGTAATGGATAATCAAAAGCACGTGCAGCTTTTTCGTATGCTTCAATTGCTAAATTAACATCAGAGGCTTTCATAGATACGATAATATCGTGGAAATCTAAGTCCTCTAAAATTTTAATGTGATGTAAGGCACTCTCGACCATACCATCTGCAGTTGGGTATCCGTACTTTTCTAAGATGTGACGCTCTAATGAACCTGCGTTTACACCGATACGGATTGGAATACCGCGTTCTTTTGCTGCATTTACAACAGCTTCTACTTTATGGCGACGACCAATGTTACCTGGATTGATACGTACTTTATCAATGCCACCTTCAATTGCTTTTAAAGCAAGGCGATAATCAAAATGAATATCAGCAACAAGTGGAATGTTGATTTGTTTTTTAATATCAGCAATAGCATTTGCTGCGCGTTCGTCTGGAACAGCAACACGCACGACTTGACAGCCAGCTTCTTCTAAACGTTTAATTTCAGCAACTGTTGCTTCAACATCATGTGTTTTTGTTGTTGTCATACTTTGTATAATTAATTCATTATTACCGCCAATTGTTAAATTACCGACTTTAACTGGACGTGTTTTTGTACGATGAGTCATTTCATTCACGAATAGATCGCTCTCCTTATGAAAGAAGTTTCTTATTTAGTCCCTCATATCAATGATAGTATACGTGATACAGGGCTATAGAAACCGAAGTGCTCGGTTTCACTTTTACTATTGTATCAGCGCCTTTATGTAATTGACAAGGATTAAGTGATCGCTTATTGATATAACGGGAATTTATAAGACTTTCCAATTTGTATTTTTGTAGCAGATGTATTTTTATTTAATTGTTTAAAATCATCAATTACTTTTTCGATAGAAGGAATTTTCTTCTTATTAATCGCTTCTGTAATGGAAAGAACCGTATCACCTGTTTTGACTTCTATTGTTTTATAAGTGACATCTGTTTCTTTTTTTGTTTCTGTTTTGTTCTCTTTATTTTGTTTTGTATCTGTACTTTCTTGTTTTAACGTTTGGGCCGCATTAGTTTTTTTATATGAACTTAACATCGGTAAAGTGCCGATTTTTATATCGTAATAAAATATATAACCAAGAACAAGCACGAATAAGAATATACCCAATCTCTTCATATTCTTCACTCCTTTGCTAGGAATATATGCTTGTCCAAAAAAAAAATGCCTATTTAGGCATTTTTTTCGTTCTTATTTTTCTTTCGGTTTTGGAACTTCTTTAATCGTTAAGTATAGAACAATTAAAACAACTGCGATATAAATGAATGTTGAACCAGGTACAACGATTTTGAATAAATCCATAATCATAAAGAAGATTGTTGGAATTGTGTAGCTGTAAGCAGTTAATGTCCATACTTGCTTATAAGATAATTTACGTTGACCACTCATAGCAGAACCTATAAACGCAAGTAAAGTAATTCCTAAGAAAGTAATAAATAATTGGAATAGGTATACTAACACACCGATAACGGCTAGTAAAATTGGATAAATACTATCGAATACAGAAATAAAATCTTGCAAATCTTTCTTCTCAAGAGATGTCCCTAATAAATCATTATAGGAGTATGTTTGTGTTTGACCATTTCCTATAGAAACTACTTTATCTTTTAAAATAAATAAACCAGTTTTATTTTGATATTGTTCTATATCTGTTGTATTGGGATCAAATACGAAAAGAGCATCTCCCTCTTCCTTTTGAATAGGTTGTTCAATATCAGCTTTTAGTTCACCATTTTCGATTTTGAAATCAGGTAAATCTTTTTCAATAGCTTGATTTACCATAGTAACACTATCTTGGATAAAGCTACCGTAAAAGAATGTTCTTGGAATAGTAGTGATTAGACAAAGTAGCATAATATACAAAATGGTTTTTCCGATTTTTTGAAAACGGAATAGCGCCATATCTTTAGGCGAATATACGCTTTTTGCTAATTGGGTAAATATGGACATAGATTCACTTCCTTTATGTATGTATAAAATCATTGTAACGTAGGAATCTAGAGAATCTCAAGATATATTATATTTACATATAGTAGAGATAACTAAATTTCTTTTTATTAATTTTCTTCTTTCACATGAGAAAAATACAATTGACACTTTTCTTTTCTATATGGTAAATTTATCTTACATTTCTTAAAGGATATATCCGATAGGAATTCCTTTATTTGATATATTGTTACATACATAATTGTGGACCCTTAGCTCAGCTGGTTAGAGCAGACGGCTCATAACCGTCCGGTCGTAGGTTCGAGTCCTACAGGGTCCATATCCATTTCACATGTTTATTACGTCAGTAGGAAGCTTCCTTGTAGAAGGGAGCTTTTTTTACGGAATATATGAGCATTTTAATTGAAAAGAAGTGGGAATTTTGCTACGTTAATGATAGCAAGACAATGTGATTTATTTGTTTGCACCCTATGGCAATTAGGGTAGAATGAAGTTGTATGTCACTTAAGTGGCAATACATAAACTGGGAGGAATATAACAATGGCAAAACACGAATTACCAAATTTACCTTACGCGTATGATGCTTTAGAGCCTCACTTTGACAAAGAAACAATGAACATCCATCATACAAAACACCATAACACGTACATTACAAACTTAAACGCTGCTTTAGAAGGTCATGCAGAATTAGCTGACAAAAGCGTAGAAGAATTAGTTGCAAACTTAAACGAAGTACCAGAAGCAATCCGTACAGCAGTACGTAACAATGGTGGCGGACATGCTAACCATACATTCTTCTGGACAATCTTATCTCCAAACGGCGGCGGACAACCAGTAGGCGAACTTGCAACTGCAATTGAAGCGAAATTCGGTAGCTTCGATGCATTCAAAGAAGAATTCGCAAAAGCTGGCGCAACTCGTTTCGGTTCTGGTTGGGCTTGGTTAGTAGTAAACAATGGTGAGTTAGAAGTAACAAGCACACCAAACCAAGATTCTCCTCTAACTGAAGGTAAAACTCCAGTTGTTGGTTTAGATGTTTGGGAACATGCTTACTACCTAAATTACCAAAACCGTCGTCCGGACTACATCGGTGCATTCTGGAACGTTGTAGATTGGAACGCTGCTGAAAAACGTTACCAAGAAGCAAAATAATTGTAATAACGATAGAAAAAAGCTAGGAGAATGCTCCTAGCTTTTTTTCTATGCTTTCCTTTTACATAATTGGGCTTGTCTTTGGAAGACTAGAACATGAAGTAAAGGAGAGTTGTGTATGAAGTTGAAACATATAATTGGTGACGTTGAAGTGAATCGGGATTTAGTGTTATTGCTCCTTATTGGAGGCTTATACACGCTCGCAATTTCTTTATCGAATACGTTTGTTAATATTTATTTATGGAAACAAACACAAAATTATGTGAATCTTGGCTTGTATAATTTGGCCAGCGTTGTATTACAGCCTCTCACATTTCTTATAGGTGGGAAATTAGCGAAACGTATTGATCGCTCAATCTTGTTACGAATAGGCGTAGGCACGTTAGCAATTTTTTTTATCGTTGTTTTAGTAGCGGGAAAAAGCGCTTCTCACTATATTTTATTAATGGGGGCTCTTTTAGGAGTCGGATATGGTTTTTACTGGCTCGCGTTTAACTTATTAACATTTGAGATTACAGAACCAGAAACAAGAGATTTCTTTAATGGGTTTCTTGGACTTCTTACATCCTTCTCTGGCATGATTGGACCGATAGCAGCTGGATACACAATTTCACGTATGGAAAAATGGAGTGGCTATACAGTCATATTCTTTCTTTCGTTACTGTTATTTGCAATTGCTGTCATTTTAAGCTTTTTTGTATCTAAGAGAGAATGTGAAGGACGGTATGAAATTGTACAAGTATTGAAAGAGCGGCAGATTGATAAAAATTGGGGGAGAATTACACGTGCTCATTTTTTTCAAGGGCTGAGAGAGGGAACATTTATTTTTGTGATTTCCGTGTACGTGTATTTAGCAACTGATAGTGAGCTCGCATTAGGGAAGTATAGCTTAGTAAATTCGGCTGTATCATTTGTGTGTTACTATTTAGTTACTCGTATGTTAAAGAAAGAATGGCGAAAAAAAGCAATTTTGCTTGGAGGCATTATTTTATATGCTGTCGTATTTTTAGTTATATTCAATGTTACATACGCCAAATTACTTATTTATGCAGCGTGTATTGCGATTGCATACCCCATTTTGCTCGTTCCGTACGGGTCCATGACATATGATGTAATTGGCAGAGCGAAAAATGCGAGAGAGTGGCGTGTAGAGTATGTAGTTGTCCGGGAATTATGGTTAAATGCAGGAAGAATTTGCTCGATTTTAAGTTTTTTATGTGCTGTACTATTCTTTCCGCCTGAAAAAAGTTTACCTTACTTATTATGTATTTTAGGTGCAGGACATTTTCTTATTTATTTTGCAGTTAAAAATGTCAAATATGATGAGGGAAATGCGAGTAAAACAAGTGTTGTAACGCAAGCGACTGCGCAGAATCAAACAGAACCAGAAGGTTAACTTCTCGGTTGTTTTATGCTAGAATAGAAAAAGATGTAAGACAGCAGTGAGGACACCTGTATGAAGGTGTCCCTTTCACATTACATAGCTGTTGGTAGAGGGGGTTTGTATGAGCAAGAAGCAGAAACAACAAAAGAAAAAGACTCACGTTCCTTTTCGGTTAAACGTGCTGTTTTTCTGCGTGTTTTTAATGTTCTCCGCGGTTATTGTAAGGCTTGGTTATGTACAAATTGTTCGCGGTGAGGAATATAAGAATGAAGTGGAGAGGAAAGAAAACTCGACGATAAGTAATCCTGTACCACGTGGGAAAATATTTGACCGTTATGGGCGAGCTGTAGTAGATAATGCAGCTGTACGTACGATTACATTTACAAAAATGAAAGGATCAACTGCAGAGGCTCGCTTAGAAACAGCGGAAAAGCTAGCAGATTTGATTGAAGTACCGACAGATAAATTAACAGATCGCGATAAAAAAGATTATTGGCTTGCTATGCATAAAGAGGAAGCTAAAGAAAAAATTACAAATAAAGATCGTCAAGAGTTAAAAGATAAAAAAATTGACGATAAAGAATTAGATGAGCGTCAACGAAATCGCGTGACAGAAGAAGAAGTGAATCAATTATCCGCAAAAGATTTAGAAGTGCTAGCAATTAAAAGCAAAATGGACGGCGGATATGCGATGACGCCACAAGTCATTAAAAAGGATGCTACAGAACAAGAATACGCGATTATTAGTGAAAATCTAGCAACATTACCGGGTGTAGATACGAATGTTGATTGGGATCGAAAGTATATTTATGATGATTTATTCCGAAGTGTACTTGGCGGGGTGTCAACGTCCGATGAAGGTTTACCTAGAGAAAGACTAGATTACTATCTTGTTCGTGATTATAATCGAAATGACCGCGTAGGAAAAAGTTATCTTGAGCAGCAATATGAAGATAGTTTGCACGGTAATAAAGCAGAAGTGAAAAATATTACAGATAAAAACGGTAATATTTTAGAAACGATTAATGTATCAAAAGGGCAAAGTGGTAATAATCTGAATTTAACAATTGATATGGAATTACAAAAGCGTGTAGAAGAAATTATCACTAAAAATTTATTGAGATATAAAGGGGGACAACCTCTTTTAGATCGTGCATTCGTTGTAATGATGAATCCAAAAAATGGTGAAGTTTTATCTATGGCAGGGAAACAGTTAGTGGAAGAAAATGGCGAAACGAAAGTGCAAGATTTCGCATTAGGAACGATGACAAGCTCTTATCCGATGGGATCAACTGTAAAAGGTGCGACAGTACTTACAGGATATCAAACAGGTGCAATTCAACCGGGTTCAGTTCAGCTTGATGAACCAATCAGATTAAAGGGAACGCCACAAAAATCTTCGTGGAAGACGATGGGATATATTAATGATTTAACAGCATTAAAAATGTCTTCTAACGTATATATGTTTAAAACAGCGATGAATCTCGCAGGTGTTCCATATGTGAGAGGTGGTACGTTAGATATACCACAAAAAGCATTTGATACGATGCGTTATTATTTCGGACAGTTTGGACTTGGCGTAAAAACAGGTATTGATTTACCGAATGAATCTGCTGGTCAAACAGGTAGAGGAAATCAGCCAGGTTTCCTATTAGATTTATCAATTGGACAGTATGACACGTATACACCACTTCAATTAGCACAGTATGTTTCGACAATTGCAAATGGTGGTTATCGTATGCAGCCGCAAGTTGTAAAGGAAATTAGTCAACCGGCAGTGAAACCAGAAGAAACTGGAAAAGTTGTTCATTCAATGGAACCGAAAGTACTAAACCGTATCGATATGCCTGAATCACAAATTAAACGTGTTCAGGAAGGATTTAGACAAGTATTTAATGAGTCTGGTGGTACAGCTGCGAAATACTTTACAGGCGCACCATATAAAGCTGCTGGTAAGACAGGTACAGCTCAAACTGTGTATGGCGGAGATAAAGAGATTGGTAGAAAAGCAAACGGTGAGCGTAAAGAAACATATAACTTAACATTAGTAGGTTATGCGCCACTTGAAGACCCTGAAGTAGCATTTTCTGTTGTTGTACCTTGGGTAGATGATAAATCAGGTATTAACGGATATATTAGCCGTGACATTATGGATGCGTACTTTGATTTGAAAAAAATAGAAAATGGTGAAGCTACAAAAGAGGAAATAGATAATAAAAAGAAAAATAAAGAGCAAGATGATGAATAAAAAAGTTGTAAAAAAAGCACACTATCTGAAAAGATAGTGTGCTTTTTTTTATGGTTCATGCATACGTTTTAATAAAGTGGACAAGCATATCATATCGGAAAATCAAGGACCTTATAAATGATACTTATGCATCTTTCTCTAGGATAACGGTTTTATGGACCAATCATCAGTGAAAATGAACAATGGCTACGGATTAAATTTTTACTTAATGTTGATTCTTGTGGAACTTTACAAAACTTTTACAAACAATTAAAACCGAATTAATAGTTTAGCAGTATTCTTATATCTGTAATCCTGTTATTTCCGGTTACTTCTAGGAGGAAGAACACGTGAAATGGATAAGTGCATCGATTAAAGTTTTCATACTGTCGACATGTTTCCTTTATGTTGGCACGTCTACTGCATTTGCTGTGAATGAAATGGGGGAAGTGAGAGTTGATGGATCCTCAACAGTTTTTCCTATTATAGAAGCGGTAGCGGAGGAATATACAAAGGTGCATCCAAACGTGAAAATTTCCATCAGTGTTTCTGGAACAGGAGGAGGATTTAATCGTTTCAGTAAAGGAGAAGTAGATATAAATAATGCTTCGAGAGCAATGAAACAAGTGGAAGAAAATGAAATGAAGAAAAACTCCATTCAGTTTACACCGTTTGAAGTCGCTTACGATGGCCTTACGATTGTTGTAAATTGCCAAAATACTTGGGTAGACAATATGACGGTAGACGAGTTACGTCTATTATGGAGTGAAGATGGAAGCGAAAAGCGATGGTCACAAATTCATTCATCATGGCCACGTGAACAGGTGAAGTTTTATGCGCCAGGTGTAGACTCTGGTACGTATGATTATTTTCAAAATGTCATCTTACAAAATAGTCGCATTGTAAAAAAAGTCTCTTTGTCTGAAGATGATCAAGTTATTATGCAAGGGGTAATGAATGATAAAAATGCCATTGCTTTTGTAGGATATGCTTATTATATGGCCAATCGAGATAAGGTGAGAGCAATAAAAGTGAATGGTGTACTTCCGACGAAAGATACCATTCAATCAGGTAAGTATAAGCCATTATCTAGGCCGCTATTTGTTTATGTGAATAATGCATCTATCCGAAATAAAATGAATGTAGCAAATTATATTGAGTTTATGATTCAGCATGTAGGTAATCTTGCTGAAGAGGTTGGATATGTAAAATTACCAAAAGAAAAATACAATGAACAGCTGCGGATGTTAACAGAAATAAAAAGGTAATGTCAGGGTGGAAAGGGGTTTTCATCTTTGGCTCATAATGACAAAAGTCAAATTGCATTTTCTGTACAACATTTGATTGAAAGAAATACAAAACAAAGAAAAAAAACGCAGCGAATCAATCGAATCGTTCCTTTATTACTAAAAATAATTGCTAGCGTGTCTATTGTAACGACACTAGGAATTATTTTTACATTGGCAAATGAAACATTGATGTTTTTTCAAAAAATACCATTACTCTCCTTTTTGACGGGAAAAGAATGGTTACCTTTTTTTGAAGATCCTAAATTCGGTATATTACCACTTATATGTGGAACGTTCCTTGTAACAGTAATTGCCATGCTCTTAGCAATCCCTATCGGTTTAGCCTGTGCCGTATTTTTAAGCGAATATGCTTCGAACGGTGCAAGGAAAGTATTAAAACCGATGTTAGAACTATTAGCAGGTATTCCAACAATTGTATATGGTTTTTTTGCATTAACAGTTGTCACACCGCTTTTACAACGGATTATACCAGATTTACAGTTTTTTAATGCAATCAGTCCAGGTATTGTTATTGGCTTTATGATGATACCTATAATTGCGTCTCTATCTGAAGACGCGATGAGAGCTGTAGCGAAAGGAACGAAAGAAGCTTCGTTAGCACTTGGAGCAACTCGGTTTGAGATGGTAAAACAAGTCGTGTTTCCTTCAGCTTTTACAGGGATTATGGCAGCGATCATATTAGCTGCTTCCAGAGCAATTGGTGAAACGATGATCGTTGTAATTGCAGCGGGATCTACACCGAATGTATCGCTCGATCCGACACACTCTATTCAAACGCTAACGGCCTATATTGTGCAAGTGAGTTTAGGTGATGCTCCGCATGGAACAATTACTTATTACAGCATGTATGCTGTAGGCGCAACTTTATTCTTGTTTACTTTTATCATGAACATCATTTCGCAGTTTATTATGCGCCGCTTTAGGAGGATGACATAATATGCGAATGTTGAATCATAAAAAAATAAAAGAGAATATGGCATCACGTTTTTTTAAGGACCGAGTTTACAAATTGTTATTTTATATAGCAATTTTGTTTTCAATAGTAATACTGCTTATTTTACTTTTTCAAATTTTTGAAAAAGGTATAAGTTATCTTTCGTTAGATTTTTTTACAAACTTCGCTTCGCGTAATCCGAAAGAAGCTGGGATTGCTGCAGCTTTGTCAGGAACAATATTATTTATGAGTATTGTTATACCAGTCTCCTTTATATTTGGAGTCGGAACTGCTCTTTATTTAGAGCAATATGCGAAGGAATCTATATTTAAAAAAGTAATAGAAATTAATAATCAAACGTTAGCAGGAGTACCTTCCGTTGTATTTGGATTACTCGGCTTAACTATTTTTGTATATGCTCTTCATTTAGGTGAGAGTATTATTGCGGCGGCACTGACGATGAGTTTACTTGTTTTACCGACAGTTGTTGTAGCGAGTCAAGAAGCGATACGATCTGTGCCAAGTTCATTATTAGAAGCTTCTTACGGATTAGGTGCTACGAAGTGGCAAACGATGTATCGAATTGTATTGCCATATGCTTTCCCAGGAATTATAACGGGTTGTACGCTAGCGATATCAAGAGCGATTGGAGAAGCGGCACCGTTATTAGTTATCGGAGCACTTGCATTTGCAAATTATGTTCCATTTAGTATGTTTGATAGATTTACAGTTTTACCAATTCAAATTTTTAATTGGATGAGTAGACCGCAAGAAGAATTTCAGTATGTAGCTGCTGCTGGGATGATTGTTTTGTTAGGTTTGTTGCTCTTTATCAATATATTTGTCTTATGGTTACGAAATCGAAAATAAGTTGGAAATGGATGAAAGGGGAATTCAAATGGTAGCAACAGTAGTAAATGTACAGGTGAAAAACGAGGAGAAAATCGAGACTGCACCAAAGAAAGTAGTATTTGATACGAAAAACTTAAATTTATGGTACGGAGAAGACCATGCTTTAAAAGATATTAACTTAAGCATTCATGAGAATGAAGTTACAGCAATTATCGGGCCAAGTGGTTGTGGTAAATCAACGTACTTAAAAACATTAAATCGTATGGTAGAGTTAGTACCAATCGTGCGAACTACAGGTGTAATTGAATATAGAGAGCGCAATATATTTGATAAATCATACCCAGTTGAAGAATTAAGAACTCATGTGGGAATGGTGTTCCAAAAGCCAAATCCATTTCCAAAATCTATTTATGAAAATGTAGCATATGGACCGAAAATTCATGGTATTCGTGATAAGAAAACATTGGATGAAATTGTTGAAAAAAGTTTACGTGGAGCAGCGATTTGGGATGAGTTAAAAGATCGTTTGCATGATAATGCATACGGTTTATCTGGTGGACAGCAACAGCGTCTATGTATCGCACGTTGTTTAGCGATTGAACCAGACGTTATTTTAATGGATGAGCCAACATCGGCACTAGATCCAATTTCAACATTAAAAGTAGAAGAATTAATTCAAGAGTTAAAGAAAGACTTTAGTATTGTTATCGTAACGCATAATATGCAACAAGCCGCACGTATTTCAGACAAAACTGCTTTCTTCTTAAGTGGAGAAGTTGTGGAGTATACAGATACAAATAAATTATTTACGACACCTTCAGATAAGCGTACAGAAGATTATATTACAGGACGATTTGGTTGATATCGTTGCAAGGCTAAGAGCAAATACCCTCTTAACAGAGGGTATTTCTTATTTTGCTGAGAAGGAATACTTCTCCTATTTTAAGGCTGATTACAGAGATAAGAGGCCTTAAAATAGGAGATTTATATATATAATGGCACATAATATTGAGGGGGAAGAAACGATGGTAAGAGAACAGTTTCAATGTGATTTAAAAACGTTACAGCAAAAGGTGATTGAGCTTGGAGAGCTAGCGAGGGAAGCTTTATTGCTTGCTATGGAAGGTCTTCATAAAAGGGATGTAGAGAAAGCGTTAGAGGTAATAGATGGTGATTATCGTATGGATAATTTAGAAGAGGAAATAAATGATCTTGCGCTTATGCTTATTACGAAGCAGCAACCTGTAGCAAGTGATTTAAGAAGGATTTTCATTTCAATTAAAACAGCGACAGATTTAGAGCGTATTGCAGATCATGCCGTTAATATTGCGAAATCAACAATTCGTCTTGGGGAAAAAGAAGTGGTTGTTAGTTTGCACAATCTTGATGAAATGTTTGCAATTGCAGATAAAATGTTACAGTTAGCATTGGAAGCATATGAGCAAGAAAATTTAACTTTTGCCAAACAAATTGCCGAAATGGATGATTCAGTTGATGAAATATATGGGAAAGCGATTCGTGAATTTATATCTTCAGTTCCAGAACAACCAGAAGCAATTACACAAATTACACAATTATCCTTTGTGGCGAGATATATCGAGCGTGTAGCAGATCATATTACAAATATTGCTGAAAATGTTTTTTATTTAGTAAAAGGAAAGCATTACTTATTAAATGAATAAAGAAAAAAGGCAGGTGAAACATCACCTGCTTTTTTTAGTCAAAACATGACAAAAAAAGCTCGTTGTTTCCTTTAGTTTATGATGATAAGATGTATCATAATATAATGGAAAAAATAGGACATATATGTTATTCATTTCATAAGTAATATTTTACTGAGTTAATGGTAAGCGCTTTCTTTCGTGTTGTTTAAAAGGTACATGTATATAGGGTATTTTACTGTCTGTAAAAGCCTGAGTGGTCAGGGCTAATAATCAGTGGGAGATGCAGCAAAATCCCTATTAATTAAAGTTTCATTTTATACTGCTAGTTAATGCGGGGTAGATAATATACATATCGTATATGAAGTTACTGAACATTATATAAGTGGAGGCTGAAGTATATGAAGGGGGTTATTTTAGCTGGAGGAAAAGGACGACGCCTTAGACCATTAACATGTAATACTCCAAAGCCAATGTTACCATTATTAGAAAAGCCAGTTTTGGAATACAATATTGAATTATTACGTCAGCATGGTATTCGTGAAATTGCAATTACTGTTCAGTATATGAGCACAGCTATTAAGCAATATTTTGGTGACGGTAGCAAATGGGGCGTCAATTTGTACTACTTTGAAGATTCTCCACCGCTTGGAACCGCAGGGAGTATTAAACAAGCGGAAACATTCTTAGATGAAACGTTTGTTGTGATAAGTGGGGATGCGTTAACTGATTTTCAATTATCAGAAGGAATTACGTTTCATGAACAAAAGAAAAGAATGGTAACTATGTTTGTAAAGGAAGTAGAAAACCCACTCTCATTTGGTTTAGTTGTAATGAACAAAGAACAAGAGGTTACACGATATATAGAAAAACCGAGTTGGAATGAAGTAGTCTCTAATATTGTGAATACAGGTATATATATTATGGAGCCAGAAATTTTTTCTTACATACCGCCCCAAGAATTTTTTGATTTCAGTCAAGATGTTTTTCCATTATTGGCAAATAAGAACGCATTATTTGCATATTTGTCAGAAGGCTATTGGTTAGATATCGGTACATTTGATCAATATCGACAAGCACAATTTGATTTGTTAACGAAAAAATTACAAGTACCTATTCCTTATACGGAAGTATTGCCGATGGTATGGATGGGGGAAGGTGTGGCGATTGGAAAAGGAACGAAAATTCACGGTCCTTCTTTTATTGGAGAAGGAGCAAAGATTGGTGCTGGAGCTGTAATTGAGCCGTACTCCATTATCGGTAAAAATAGTATTATTTCAAGTTATTCTCATCTTCAAAAAAGTATTGTTTTTGCAAATGCGCACATTGGGCAGTATTGCGAGCTATTAGAAACGACAATAGGAGAGCATACAATGGTGGAAGATGACGTTACACTGTTTCAAAAAAGCATTGTAGCGGATCATTGTCATATAGGGAAAAGTACGGTAATTAAGCAAAAGGGAAAACTATGGCCATATAAGGCGATTGACAGCTATTCGGTAGTAGGATCGGCTGGTGTTCAAGAAAGTGAAAAGAGTGCAGGGTGGTTGCAAAAAAGCCGCATTGTAGGAAGAGGTAATGTTGAGATCACTCCTCAATTTATTGTGAAGGTTGCGATGGCGTATGGATCTCTTTTTGCTAAAGGAGAAAGTATATTAATCGGGAGTCAAGAGTATATAGAAACGACTTCTTATAAAAATCTCTTTCTTCATGCGATTCATGGTATCGGGGTTCATACAATGGAATGCAAAGACATGAACGAGTCGCTTTTTCAGTATAGTATTCAGGATTTGCAATGTGTAGGTGGGGTTTTCATTCAAGTGGAAAATGAAAAAGAGGTTGTAATAAAGTTGTATGGTAAGGATGGGGTACAATTAACGTATAAGCAGCAAAAAGCGATAGAACAAGTATATATGTCTGAGTCGTTTTATTACGTATGTGAGAAGGAAATGGGACGGAATAAGCTAGTCCACGTTTCTTTACATGATTATATAGAGGCTGTATTAGAACGCATTGATATTGAAAAAATACAAAAACAGAAGTTTCACCTTCTTATTAATAAAAGAAATGATATGTTACAACATTTACTTATGCTCTTTTTGCAAAGGCTCGGATGCACAGTTACATGGATTTATGCAGGTGAACAAAAGGATCATGTGAAAGCCTTGATGAAATCAAGTAAAGCAAATATGGCACTTATGTTTTCGGAGCAAGGAAATTATTTCGAGTTATATGATAATCATAGTAATATTTACCAAGGTACAGATTTTGAGGAGGTAGATATTCCGGATTTATTGCTTGAATCGACAGGGAATATTTACCCAATGTCTTTGAAATTAGGAGAATGTTACCTTCTATTTTATACGCAGGATGAAAAGAAGTCATTTCAAGCGAGATGGAAGAGAGATATTTTATATCGAATAGGAAAATTATTTGAGCTAATAGCATTGCAGGGAAAAACATTTCTCAGCATAGTAGAGCAATCGCCTCCACTTTATTTACTGTGTGATGAAGTTGTATGTTCATGGAATGAAAAAGGGAAAGTAATGAGGAAATTATTAGCTGATATGGAAAGAAAAGAAGAAGGTATATTTGAAGGAGTACAGTTCAAATATACCGAAAAAGAGTGGTCTTATATCGTTTCTGACACAAAACAACCGAAATTTTTAGTGTATTCGCATGCTAGAAATCCAGTAATAGCAAGGGAAAACATGAAAAATCTTATAGAAAAAATTAGACAATATCAAAAGGTGTAGAATTTTTATTTTAAAAGTGGTATTATAGTATAGTCTGATTTAAGTTATTAGTACTGGAGGGAAATAAGAATGCGTGTGAATATTACTCTAGCATGTACAGAATGCGGAGATCGTAACTATATCTCAAAGAAAAACAAACGTAACAACGCTGAGCGTATCGAGCTTAAAAAGTATTGCAAGCGTGACAAGAAGTCTACGTTACACCGTGAAACAAAGTAAGCAGTAGGAATATTTTCCTACTGTTTCTTTTTTTTATTCGATTCCTCTGTTAAAAGTGATACACTATCATCGTAGAGAAAAGTATCACTTTGAGGGGGAAAATGTGTGAGAGAAGAGAAACTACGTTTACGTAAACAAATAATAGAGCACATGAATTCTTTATCAGAAGAACGGTATACAACTTTATCAGAACAAATTGCATTCTCGTTGTATGCGCAAAAAGAGTGGGCTGAAGCTAAAACAATCGGAATCACTCTCTCAATGGAAAATGAAGTGAATACATATCCTATTATCGAAAAAGCTTGGGAAGAGGGAAAGAAAGTTGTTGTCCCGAAGTGTAATAAAGGAACACGAACAATGTCCTTCCGACAAATTAGTAATTTTGATCAATTGGAAACAGTGTATATGAATTTACGTGAACCAATTCCAGCGCTTACGGAAGAAGTGGATGCAGATGAAATTGATCTTCAAATCGTACCAGGCGTAGCTTATACAGGGCGAGGAGAACGGATTGGATATGGCGGTGGCTATTATGATCGTTATCTCGTGCATTATAAAGGGAAAACGCTATCATTAGCTTATAGTTTTCAAATGGTAGAACATATTCCGGTAGAGCCGTTTGATAAAAATGTAGAAAAAATTATTACAGAAAAAGGAACAATGGTTAAAAATGGGCTTGTATAGACAAATAAAAATTGACGAGACTTTTTCTTCTTGATTATAATAAAATATGTGAACGTTTTCTTATTATAATTTTTTATAGTAAGTGAGCATAGAGGGTGATGAAATGGTATCTATTTATGATATTCAGCAATTGCTAAAGAAATTTGGTACGATTATTTATACGGGTGATCGAATTGCAGATTTACAATTAATGCAAGATGAATTGCGTGAATTAAATCAATCACAGCTAATCGATCCACAAGACTATCAAACAGCTTTATTTTTATTGAAGCAAGAAATTCAAAAAGAGCTAAATAAGAATTAGATAAAGGTAGGTAAGCAACATGGAAGAGAAATGGTTAGTTGGTGTTGACCTTGGTGGTACAACGATTAAATTAGCATTTATTAATGTGTACGGTGAAATTTTACATAAGTGGGAAATCCCTACGAATACAAATGAGCAAGGAAAACATATTACGCTTGATGTAGCGAAAGCTATTGATAAAAAGTTAGAAGAGTTAGGCGAATTGAAAAGCAAGTTAATCGGTATTGGTATGGGAGCTCCTGGTCCTGTACACGTGGCATCTGGAATGATTTACGAAGCGGTTAACTTAGGATGGAAAAACTATCCGTTAAGAGATTTATTAGAAGTAGAAACAGGATTACCTGTTGTTATTGATAATGATGCAAACTTAGCAGCGCTTGGTGAAATGTGGAAAGGTGCTGGTGAAGGAGCAAAAGATTTAATCTGTATGACACTTGGCACTGGTGTTGGCGGCGGTGTAATTGCCAATGGTGAAATTGTACACGGCGTAAGTGGTGCTGCTGGTGAGATTGGACATATTACAGTCGTTACAGAGAATGCTTTCCCATGTAATTGTGGGAAGTCTGGTTGCCTAGAAACAGTAGCATCTGCAACAGGTATTGTGCGTGTTGCTATGCAAAAAATACAAGAGACTGATAAAGAGAGTATGCTACGTTCTATGTTAGCAGAAGAAGGGCGTATTACATCAAAAGATGTGTTTGAAGCACTTGGACAAGGTGACGAGCTTGCAGGCGAAGTAGTAGAAAAAGTAGCTTCTTATTTAGGATTAGCTGTAGCGAACCTTGCTAGTACGTTGAACCCAGAAAAAATTGTTATTGGCGGCGGTGTGTCTAAAGCTGGAGATGCACTATTAGAGCCAATTCAACGTTATTTCGAGCAATATGCTTTTTCACGTGCTGTAAAGAGCACGAAGTTAGCGATTGCAATACTTGGTAATGATGCAGGTGTTATCGGAGGAGCTTGGCTTGTAAAAAAGCACAAATACGAAGCGAAGATGGTATAAGTTGTGAAATATAAAAAGAGGAAGGGGAAACCCTTCCTCTTTTTGTGTGAAATCTTGATGAAAAATAACATGTTAATGAATTAAGCTGCTGGTGGGTACCCGTTATATAGAACAGTCATGATCGTAAACCATCCGAAAACGAGTACAGTTGCAATTGCAAAGCCGCCTGCGAAAAAGTTCTTTTCACGAAGTGTTCTAAGCGTAGCAAATACAGCTAACAGAGTGACTAGCGCAAAAATAATAACAAGGCCCATACAATATCCTCCTCTGTCTACCCATTCCTCAATATGAGTTTTTGGAATATTTACTCTTTTATATTGTACATGTTTTAAAAATGATTGTCGAGATAGCATCCTTTCTTTTCCTAAGAGAAAAAAATGTTGTATCATTGAAAGTAAGTTTAATAATTGGAGGAGATTTTCATATGAAATGGATACAAATGCCGTTAGGCCCATTACAAACGAATGCTTATATTTTAACGAATGATCAAAATGAGTGTATTATCTTTGATCCAGGTCACGAAGGAGAGAAGCTCGTTACATATTTACAAGAAGAACAATTAAAGCCACTGGCTGTTTTATTAACACATGCTCACTTCGATCATATTGGCGCTGTTGATGCGGTAAGAGACGCTTTTCATATTCCTGTGTACGTACATAAAGAAGAAGCAGATTGGTTAGGCGATGCAACTGTAAATGGCTCTCAAATTTTTATGATGAATCGCAGCATTACAGCAAAACCAGCAGATCATATTATTGATGCAGAAGGTGCATTAGCAATTGGTTCATTTAATTTTGAGATTTTTGAGACGCCAGGACATTCTCCGGGCAGTATTTCTTATTATTGTAAAGAGGCGAATGCTGTATTTTCTGGAGATGTATTGTTCCAAATGAGCATCGGAAGAACAGATTTACCTGGTGGAAGTTTTGCTGAATTGATTGGAAGTATTGAAGAAAAATTATTTGTATTACCAGATGAAACAGCGGTGCTATGTGGACATGGTCCAGAAACAAGCATTGGTTTTGAAAAAGAAAATAATCCATTTTTACAGTAAGGAGTCATTATGGGGATGGAGCTCATTTTAAAAGAATGGATGGGGAAAGAGAAGGATTATTCAATTTCGTATAGTACGTATATGAACCTTGTATTGTATACAGAGGGGCATGGCTATTATATGAAAGAACGTGAAAAAATTGGAAGACAAGGGGATTTTTTTACAAGTAGCAATGTATCCTCTGTTTTTGCAAAAACCTTTGCTAAGTTTTTTATTCGTCTTGTTGAAAGTGGTGAAGTTGCTCCGAATATTTGTGAGATTGGTGGGGGAACAGGAAGGTTTGCCTATGATGTTTTACAAGAATGGAAGCAAGTCTCTCCAGAAACCTTTATTGATTTAAACTATTCAATGATTGAAATGAGTCCATTTCATAGAAGCTTACAGCAGAAAAATCTTTGTTCGTTTTCAAATGTTTCGTATTATACGTCGTATAGTGAAATGGGGGAATCGTTCGATGGGATTCTTTTTTCGAATGAGCTATTTGATGCATTTCCTGTTGAAGTAATTGAGAAGAGAAACGGAATGTTGTATGAGGTACGTGTTACGTACACAGAGGAAGGGAAACTTGCAGAAGTATGGAGGCCGTTACATAAAAGCATCGGTCGATACTTATTGAAATATAATATTCATCTTGCAGAAGGTCAGCGTTTTGAAGTGCCAATTGTGATGGAAGAATATATAAAAGACATTGCGAAATGGTTTCAAAAAGGTATATGTATTACAGTTGATTATGGATATACAAAAGAAGAATGGATGCATCCTGCACATCAAGAAGGAAGCTTACGAGGGTATTACGAGCATAAGTTAATCCGTAATCCTTTAGCGCATCCAGGTGAAATGGATCTTACTGCTCATATTCATTGGGATGAACTGAAAGAGATGTTTAGCTTGCAAGGGATGGATACAGTATGGCATAAGAAGCAGTCTGAATTCTTGTTAGCAGCAGGAATACTAGATCAGCTTACGGGTCACCAAGATAGAAATCCTTTTTCTGAAACTCAAAAACAAAATCGTGCAGTTCGTTCTATGATTTTGAGCGGAGGATTAGGGAGTGCATTTGATGTTGTGATACATACGAAACATATGCAACGGTTACACTTGGAGCGGTATTTGAAAATATAAAAAAACAAGACACAGCATATTTCTGTGTCTTGTTTTTTAATACGACTTATGTAGCATCATATATTTCCTCTCATGATATATATTTATATTAAAGATATGAGATAAAAAATATAGAATACGTCCTTTTTCTCTGTTTATGAGTCCCTAACCCAATAATACGCGAACGAGTTGAATAATTGTCTCGTTTTCTACTTTGTAATAAATTTCCAATCCTTTTCTTTCACTTGAAACGATTTTAGCACTTTTTAACTTTGCTAAATGCTGTGAAATTGTAGATTGTGGCATGTTTAAGCCAGTGTACATTGTAGAAACGTTGCTTGGACCACGTTCAATTAATCCTTTTACAATACATAAGCGAACAGGATGAGCAAGTACTTTCAATAATTCTGCATTGCTTTCATATAGTTCTATTTCTTTTTGAAAGGTTTCTAACATGTTCTTTTCCACCTCCGTGTGAGCTGTTATACCATACTATACATACCAAAAAATTAAAGAAAAGAAAACAGTTGTTGCAGAAAAAAAGTCCTAAAGTAAAGAAATTGTAAGAAAAGAGACCCTGATGTAAATAAAGTAGATAAATTTGCACGGTTTTGTAAAATGACATTTTTGGGTGAAAATTTCGATGCGTTTTAAAAATTGAAAGATATAGATATATTTGTAACACAATTTTATCATGAATTTCTTATTCTTTCAAATGAATATACGAAATTTTTAAAATAATATGACAAAGGAATTATAATGTTATATATAGAATATAAAACAGGTTAAAAGAAGCTGAATGTAGTCAGCTTCTTGATGGTGAAAACGAAATGTTTGAATATAGCTGATAAATCTTAGAATTACCAAGACATTAGTTATATATTCTAGCGTTCACCTTGTATCAATTTTAAAAATCTGTGATTCCATATATTTTCATAAAAATCAATTGTCTCTTTTGCGGACATAAATGGATTATTTAATGTAGAGGTTGCTTTCTGTACCATGAAGTTTTCGTATCCTAGTCCATGAGCGAATTTAATCGTAGCATCCATACAGTACTCTGTTTGGGCACCACAAAATTCAATACGATGTACAGATAATTGATCTAAAATCTCTTTTAAGTTTGTTTTATAAAATGAATTGGCATGTGTCTTTCTTACAAAAAAATCTTGTTCTTGAACATCTAGATCAGCATGAATAGCCCAAAGTTCTTTTTCGGGTACTAAATTATCATCACAATGTTGAACGAAAAGAATTGGTTTATTTGATTTTCTGTATGAAGAAATTCTGTTATTTACTTTTGTAAGTAAGTTTTGTAAATCAAATAAATGTTCTTCGCTATAACATACTCCGTTTTGTAGATCGATAACGATTAAAACATCTGCGCAAGTATCCATTGTTTTTGCCCCTTTTTTTACTTCTTAATATATCAATTAATTCATTACTTGGAAATAGAGGGTGCTCTTTCGTTTTTTTATGAACTATATGAAAAGTAAAATATACGCAACAGCATAAAAAGAAGATATGATAACTTAATTTCATATCTTCTTTTCTCTCTATGCATTTACAGGTTCTTCTACATAAGAAAGGGCATTTTCAAAATCGGATATTAAATCGTCCACATTTTCAAGGCCGACGGATAACCGAAGTAATGAATTAGAAATCCCTCTTTCATCACGAGCTTCTTGCGATAGTGCTGCATGTGACATTTTAGCTGGGTAGGAAAGGATCGATTCGACAGCTCCTAAACTAACTGCAAAGACAGGTAATTTTACTTTTGATAGAAATTGGCGGAGTGCGTCTTCTGATTGTAAAGTGAAAGATAGGACAGCTCCGGCTGATGTAGCTTGAGATTGTTGAATATCAAATCCAAGATGTGCTTGTAAGCCAGGATAATAAACATTTTGGATTTTAGCGTGCTCTTGTAAATAGTGTGCAATTTTATTGGCGTTAGCAGCCGAGTGCTCAAGACGTACATGCAATGTTTTTAGGCCGCGAAGCACGAGAGAACAATCTTGAGGACCTAAAATAGCGCCGAATGCATTTTGTAAAAATCCAAGTTTTTGAGCGAGTTCGGCATCTTTGACAACAGCTAATCCGGCAGTAACATCACTATGACCGGCAATGAATTTTGTGGCACTATGAAGAACGACGTCGGCACCAAGATCAAGTGGCTTCTGGAATAATGGTGTCAAAAATGTATTATCAACAAAAGTAAGGGCATTAATAGATTTTGCAAGTTGAGAAACAGCACGAATATCTGTCACTTTTAAAAGTGGATTAGAAGGTGTTTCCACATAAAAGAGTTTTGTGTTTGGCTTAATGTTTTGCTTTATTTCTTCTAAATTGGTCATATCAACAAATGTATGTGAAACACCGTAACGGGAGAGAACTTCAGTTATAATTCGATAAGTGCCTCCGTATACGTCTTCTGAAATGAGTACGTGATCACCTTGTGAAAGAAGGAGGAATGCAGTAGAAATCGCTGCAATTCCCGATGCGAAGGCAAATCCTTTTGTTCCGCCTTCTAATAATGCAATGATATCTTCAAGAGCTTCACGTGTTGGATTACCAGAGCGGCTATAGTCATATTTCCCGAACGTATCTACATCAAACTGGTGGAATGTTGATGTGTTATAGATGGGAACGTTAACAGCTCCTGTTTGTGAGTCATGTTTATATTGGTTGTGCAGTAAGAGTGTATCTATAGAATAACTCATATTCTTACACCTTCTTTTACAAGTGTAATGGCTTGCTTTAAGTCTTGAATTAAATCGTTACTATTTTCAATGCCCACGGAAAATCGAAGAAGACGATTGCATACACCGTTTGCTGTTCTGATTTCTTCTGGAATATCAGCGTGTGTTTGCGTTGCTGGATAGGTCATTAAACTTTCAACACCACCAAGACTTTCAGCGAATGTAATTAAGGATAAAGATTGTAAGAATGGATTGATCCACGTTTCATCTTTCAGGCGAAATGAGATCATACCGCCTTTTCCAGGATAAAATACATCTGTCACCCCGTCTTCATCATTTAAATAAGCGACAACTGCTTTTGCATTTTCTTCATGTTGTCTCATACGAAGCGCTAACGTTTTCATACCACGAATTAATAGCCATGAGTCAAATGGGCTTAAGACTGCACCAGAGGCATTATGGTAATGAGCGATTTCCTCACAAAGTTCCTTTCCTTTTGCAACGACAAGTCCGCTTAGTACATCGTTATGCCCACCTAAATATTTCGTTGCGCTATGAAGTACAATGTCAGCACCTTCTGTTAATGGCTGCTGTATATAAGGCGTGTAGAATGTGTTGTCTACAATAAGGAGTAGTCCGTGTCTTTTCGCTACAGTTGCGACAGCGGCAATATCAGTAACTTGCATTAATGGATTAGTCGGAGTTTCTATGAAAATAGCTTTCGTTTCAGCTGTGATAGCTTTCTCAATTTGTTGAATAGATTGTGTATTTACGTATCTACATCGAACGTTCCACTTTTTTTCGTGCTCAGAAAATAATCGATAAGTGCCGCCGTATAAATCTTCAGACACAATAAGTTCGTCTCCAGAACGGAATAGCGAAAGGACGAGGAGAACAGCTGCCATTCCGGAGCTACAGGCATAACCTTGTTCGCCGTATTCTAAGTCTGCGATTGCCTGTTCTAAAAGACCGCGAGTTGGATTTCCAGTTCGTGAATAGTCAAAACCAGTAGATTTACCAATTCCCTCGTGACGATAAGCAGTTGAGAAATAAACAGGCGGATTAACAGTTCCTGTTGTAGTTTCGCTCCGGTTTCCGATTTGTGCTAGTTTTGTTTCAATAGTTGACATGTAAAAATTCCTCCTTTTAAAGTTAACAATTAAGTGAATGTAAAATAAAAAAAGCCTTCTAAGAAGAAGGCTTTCGGTTTGAATAGAGTCTTCTTCTCATCTGTCAAATCTTTCACAATTTGCTGGAATTAGCACCTTATTAACAAATGTTAATGGTTGCTGAGGCGTCATAGGGCCAGTCCCTCTACCTCTCTAGATAAGAATGTTCGTATGAAATTTTATTATGTTTTTAACTTTACAACAAAAGATAATTGAATTGCAACTTTATTTTAAATAATTTTTATTTTTCCGCAAGTGTCATTGACTTTTGTATTTGTGCATGCTAAATTTATTAAAAAAATTAACAAACATTGTTAAAAGGGGAACGCATTTCCTTTTAGCTACATAAATAAAATAATAAAGACAAACTCTTATTGAGAGCGGTGGAGGGAAAGGCCCTGTGAAACCCGGCAACCTTCAAACGAAATGTTTGAAACGGTGCTAATACCTGCAAAACGATTGTTTTGCATAATAAGAGGAGGAACGATTATGTCCCCCTCTTCAAAGTGAAGAGGGGGTTTTTATATTGATAGAAATGAGGGAGATTTGTGAAATTACTAGATTTATTATCAAAAGGAATTGTAATAGGTGATGGTGCGGTTGGAACGTTATTACATTCACATGGTTTGCAAAGTAGTTTTGAAGAATTGAACATATCTGATCCAGATTTAATTATATCGATTCATAAGCAATATGTAGCTGCTGGGGCAGATGTAATTCAAACAAATACGTACGGAGCAAATGAAGCAAAATTGCGTATGTATGGTTTAGAAAATCAAGTTACTGAAATTAATAGAGCGGCAGTAAAATTGGCGAAAGCATCTGTTACAGATAGAAATGCAATTTTAGGAACAATTGGCGGTATGAAACATATCGGAGCTGTTACGACAACTGATATGGAGCGAGAATTTATGTTACTGGAGCAGGCAAGTGCATTACTAGAAGAACAGGTTGATGGACTGCTATTAGAGACTTTCTATGATGAGTTTGAATTACTTCATGCTGTTCAGGTGCTACGAAAACAAACGAATATTCCAATTGTAGCTCAATTAGCATTGCATGAGGCAGGCACAACTCAAAATGGAAATGATGTAAATGAAATATTAAAACAACTTCTAGATTACGGTGCAAATGTTGTTGGATTGAACTGCCAACTAGGACCGCTTCATATGACGGAAGCTTTTAAAATGATATCGATTCCGCAAAATGGCTACTTGTCAGCATATCCGAATGCAGGTCTCCCCAATTATGTGGAGGGACGTTACGTATATGAGGGAAGTCCAGCTTATTTCGAAGCGATGACACCGAAATTTATTGAGCAAGGTATTCGGTTATTAGGTGGTTGTTGTGGCACGACTCCAGAACATATTGAAAGTATGAAACGTGCTACTCTAAATGTTACGCCTGTAATAGAAAAGGATACGATTCAAAGACCGAAAGTAGTTCATACACACGAGAAACGTTCGAAAGCCCATGTCACATTAGCAGAGAAAGCAAAAAAACAAACGACAGTAGTAGTGGAATTAGATCCACCGAAAACATTAGATACGCAGCGATTTTTTGAAGGCGCAAGAGCATTGAAAAGAGCTGGAGCAGATGCTATTACTCTAGCAGATAATTCATTAGCATCGCCTCGCGTCTCGAATATGGCAATGGGGGCATTATTAACGAAGCATGATATTCCAGTATTGACGCATTTAACGTGTAGAGACCATAACGTCATCGGACTACAATCTCATTTACTAGGCTTATCAGCGTTAGGCATGGAAGAAGTGCTAGCTTTAACTGGAGATCCAGCACGCGTTGGTGATTTTCCAGGTGCCACTTCTGTATATGATTTGTCCTCTATTGAGCTCATTAAAATGATCAAAGAAATGAACGATGGGCGCTCCATTTTAGGGAAATCAATAGGGCCAGCAACAAGGTTTTCGGTGGGAGGTGCGTTTAATCCGCATGTAAGACATTTAAAAGCAGCGGTTAAGCGAATGGAACGGAAAATAGATGCTGGAGCGGAATATTTCTTAACACAGCCAATTTACGATATCGCGCTAATTGAAGAAGTGTATGAAGCGACAAAGCATTTGGAACAACCTATTTTTATTGGGATTATGCCACTAATAAGTAAACGGAATGCAGATTTTCTTCATTTTGAGGTGCCAGGAATTACGCTACCTGAAGAAATAAGGGAGAGAATGGATGGACATGAAACGAAAGAGGCAGCAATTGAGGAAGGGATTCGCATTTCACAAGAATTGATCGATGCAGCGATGAAATATTTTAACGGCATTTATCTTATTACACCATTTCTAAAATATGAAATTACAGAACATCTTGTTAAATATGTGAGAGAAAAGCAAGAAGTGAAAGAAGGTATTAACTGATGAAATGTATAGAAGAAAAATTACAAAATAACATCTTAATATTAGATGGTGCAATGGGAACAATGATCCAGCAAGAGGACTTAACTGCGGAAGATTTTGGAGGAGAAGAGTACGAAGGTTGTAATGAATATTTAGTAGAAACAAGGCCTGATGTCATTTTAAAGATTCATAAAGCTTATATTGAAGCTGGAGCGGATATTATTGAAACAAATACATTTGGGGCGACAAATATTGTATTAAGTGATTATGAGTTGTCGCATTTAGATGAGGAATTAAATGAGAAGGCGGCACGTTTAGCGAAGCAAGCGGTCAACGAAAGTGGGAAGGAAGTATATGTTGCGGGAGCAATGGGACCGACAACGAAAGCGATTAGTGTTACTGGTGGTGTGACGTTTGAAGAATTAATTGAAGCCTATACACGGCAGGCAAGAGGATTATTAAATGGTGGCGTAGATGTATTACTCGTTGAGACGAGTCAAGATATGCGTAACGTGAAGGCTGCTTATATTGGAATTCAAGCAGCTTTCGACGAGCTAAATAAAATTGTACCCATCATGATTTCGGGAACGATTGAACCGATGGGAACGACTCTGGCTGGGCAAACAATTGAGGCTTTTTACTTATCGGTAGAACATATGAAGCCATTGTCTGTTGGATTAAACTGTGCGACTGGTCCGGAGTTTATGAGAGACCATATTCGTTCCCTGTCTGATTTGTCGGAGTGTTACATTTCTTGTTACCCAAATGCAGGTCTTCCTGATGAAGATGGACATTATCATGAATCTCCATCTTCTCTCGCTGAAAAAGTGAAGCGATTTGCTGAAGAAGGATGGGTTAATATTATCGGTGGTTGTTGTGGCACAACACCAGAACATGTAAAAGCAATGAAATCTGCGTTAGCGTCTCTTAAGCCGCGTGAACAGCAAGAGAGAGCTGGGCATGGGGTTAGTGGATTAGAGGCACTTCAATATGATGATTCTATGAGACCGTTATTTGTTGGTGAAAGAACAAATGTTATTGGATCACGTAAATTTAAACGATTAGTAGCAGAAGGGAAATTTGAAGAGGCTGCTGAAGTCGCAAGAGCGCAAGTGAAGAAAAATGCTCATATTATTGATATTTGTATGGCAGATCCTGATCGCGATGAAATAGAAGATATGGAAAACTTCTTGGCAGAAGTTACGAAAGTGTTAAAAGTACCGATTATGATCGACTCAACAGATGAAAATGTGATGGAGCGAGCTCTTACTTATATTCAAGGAAAAGCTGTTATTAATTCAATTAATTTAGAAGATGGAGAAGAACGATTTAAAAAAGTGACGCCGCTTCTTCGGAAATATGGTGCTGCTATTGTTGTAGGAACAATTGATGAAGATGGTATGGCGGTTAGTGCAGAACGAAAACTTGAAATTGCGAAAAGAAGTTATGAGTTATTGACGACGAAATATGGTATACGCCCGTCAGATATTATTTTTGATGCACTTGTATTTCCTGTAGGTACAGGTGATGAAGAATATATTGGCTCGGCGACAGCGACGATAGAAGGAATTCGCCTTATTAAAGAAGCGTTACCAGAGTGTTTAACGATTTTAGGTGTAAGTAATATATCATTTGGTTTACCACCAGCTGGACGCGAAGTATTAAATTCCGTCTTTTTATATCATGCAACGAAAGCAGGGTTAGATTATGCGATTGTGAATACGGAAAAATTAGAGCGGTATGCGTCAATTCCTGAGGAAGAAAAACGTCTTGCAGATGCATTGCTTTTTGAAACGACGCAAGAGACGTTAGAAAAATTTACAAACTTCTATCGCGTGGCAAAAAAGAAAGATGTCGTTATCCAAGAAACATTAACTCTTGATGAGCGACTAGCAAATTACATTGTAGAAGGTACGAAGCAAGGGTTACAAGAAGATTTAAGTCTTGCACTTACAGAAGGAAGAAAGCCTTTGGATATTATTAATGGCCCACTTATGACAGGAATGGATGAGGTGGGACGATTATTTAATAATAATGAGCTTATCGTTGCTGAAGTATTGCAAAGTGCTGAAAGTATGAAAGCTGCCGTAAGCTATTTAGAGCCACATATGGAATCTAGCGATAGTGCGAAAAAAGGGAAAGTATTATTAGCAACTGTTAAAGGTGACGTACATGATATTGGGAAAAATCTCGTTGAAATTATTTTATCGAATAACGGATATGAGATTATTAATTTAGGAATCAATGTTCGCTCGGATCGAATTGTACAAGAAGTACAAGAAAAGAAGCCTGATATTATTGGTCTTTCTGGTTTATTAGTAAAATCAGCGCAACAAATGGTAACGACTGCTGAAGATTTAAAAGCAGCAAATATTGATGTTCCAATCGTTGTAGGCGGGGCAGCGTTAACAAGAAAGTTTACAGATAATCGTATTTCACCATCATATAAAGGGCTCGTATGCTATGCGAGTGATGCGATGACTGGTCTTGATATTATTAATAAGCTTCAAAAGGAAGAAGAGCGTGAGAAGATGAAACAAGATAAAAAAGAGCGTCATCTTCATATCGTAGAAAAAGAGGAGAAGAAAGTAGAGATTCCAGCAGTAATTGAGCCATTACCGAAGGCAGAGGTTATAGTGCCTGATTCAACAAAGCGAATTGTATTACGTGATATTCCAGCCCTTCATCTCGCTCCATTTTTAAATAGACAGATGTTACTTGGACATCACCTTGGATTAAAAGGAAGTGTGAAGAAGCTTCTGCGAGAGGGAGATAAAAGAGCACACGAATTAAATGATTTAATAGACGAATTATTACAGGAAGGGCAATCTTGGTTAAAACCGAAAGCAGTGTATCAATTTTTCCCAGCGCAAAGCGACGGACAAAATATTGTAATATATGATCCAGAAGATCATACGCGTGTTATAGAGCGTTTCACATTCCCTAGACAAGGAAAAGCACCATATCGTACGTTAGGTGATTATTTACGCTCAGTTGGAGATGAGATGGACTATGTTGCTTTTCTATCTGTTACGGTTGGGGAAGGCGTTCGGGATATTGCTGAAGAGTGGAAGGCGAAGGGTGATTATTTACGCAGTCATGCCATTCAATCGTTAGCGCTTGAACTAGCAGAAGGACTTGCTGAAAAAACACATATGCTCATTCGTGATCGCTGGGGTATTCCAGATTCACCAGAACTGACGATGGAAGAACGTTTCCGTACGAAATATAGAGGGATACGCGTGTCCTTCGGTTATCCAGCATGTCCAGAACTTGCGGATCAAGAAAAGTTATTTCGCCTTATTCATCCAGAAGAAATAGGTATTTCATTAACGGAAGGATTTATGATGGAGCCAGAAGCATCTGTGACGGCTATGGTATTTTCTCACCCTGAGGCAAGATATTTTAGTGTATTATAGTGTAGAAGGGGGAGACGTATGAAGAAAATAGTCTTTACAGGTGGCGGTTCGGCAGGGCATGTAACACCTAATTTAGCCATCATTCCACATTTACAAGAACAGAATTGGGATATCTCTTATATCGGTTCACATCAAGGAATTGAGAAAACGATTATAGAAAAGGAAGGCATTCCGTACTATAGTATTGCAAGCGGCAAGCTACGTCGTTATTTTGATTTGAAAAATATAAAAGATCCTTTTCTTGTAATGAAGGGTGTTATGGATGCGTATGTAAGGATTCGAAAACTAAAACCGGATGTGATTTTTTCAAAAGGTGGTTTCGTATCTGTACCAGTCGTAATTGGAGGATGGCTAAATAGAGTACCTGTTTTATTACATGAATCTGATATGACGCCAGGACTAGCAAACAAAATTGCGCTCCGTTTTGCTGCGAAAATATTTGTTACATTTGAAGAAGCTGCGAAACATTTACCGAAAGAAAAAGTAATCTATACAGGAGCTCCTGTACGTGAAGAAGTGCTAAAGGGAAATCGTGAAAAAGGTTTAGCATTTTTAGGTTTTTCACGTAAAAAGCCAGTTATTACAATCATGGGAGGAAGTTTGGGCGCAAAGAAAATTAATGAAACGGTTCGAGAGGCGTTACCAGAACTTCTGAAAAAATATCAAATTGTTCATCTTTGCGGAAAAGGTAATCTTGATGGAAGTTTACAAAATAAAGAAGGATATAGACAATTTGAATATATACATGGAGAGCTGCCAGACATATTAGCGATAACAGACTTTGTTATTTCACGTGCGGGCTCTAATGCCATTTTTGAGTTTTTAACATTGCAAAAGCCGATGGTTTTAATTCCGCTATCGAAATTTGCAAGTCGTGGAGATCAAATACTAAATGCAGAGTCTTTTGAAAGACAAGGATATGCTTCCGTATTGTATGAAGAAGATGTGAATGTGAAATCTCTTATAAAGCATGTCGAAGAATTAAATCAAAATAATGAGATGTATAAAACAGCTCTAAAAAAATATAATGGAAAAGAAGCAATTCAAACAATCATTCAACATATTTCAGAGGCATGATGAAACAATCATGCCTCTTTTAATAGGATGAAAGATTCCAAGAAACCGTGTTTTTATGTTACAATAACAAATGGATTAGTAGGGAAATTCCAATTGATGAAGCGTGAAAATACGAATGGATTAGGAGTGACTGTGTTGGAGCTAAGTCTCTATGAAAATACTGCACTTATTATATGCTTTGTGTTGTACGTTGGTAGTGTTATTGTTTATATTTCAAGGAAATTTTCGCAAGAAAGAGAGCTTGAAAAATCAGAAATAACAGCTGAACTAGAAATGTTAGCTGATGAAAGTTATAAAAAGAAAAAAATAAAAGAAGAGCATGAAGAATCCCATCATTTAAACGCAAATAAGTTTTAAAGATGGGGATTTTTTTTTGAAGTCGTTCTTTTATTATGTGTATAGCAAGTAACGCTAAAAGGAGTTTCCCGTACATAATGAAGGAGTGTATATAAATGAATTTTTATGTCGCCTCAGGATTCCAAAATAAACATCTTGTACGTTCTATAGCAAATGAACTGAACTATGCAGGATGGCACCATACATATGATTGGACAAGAAACGAAAGAGCAGTGAATCAAGATCAATTAAGAGAAATTGGTCAGGCAGAAAAGAATGCTATAAAAAAATCGGATGTCTTTTTACTTATATTAGATGGCGGAAACGGGAGCCATACAGAGTTTGGAATGGCGATTGCGCTAGAGAAAAAGATATATGTATACCATGAAAGAAACCTGCTTCAAACAACGTTCTATCATTTGCCAGAAATAAATATTTTTGAAGGAGATGCAACTGAATTTGCATCTTATGTTATGGATCACGTGAAATAATAGTAACTGTCTAAAAGGTTATAAAAGTGATCTTTTGGGTACAGTGATGATAAGAAACCTATATAAAGGAGTATATAATATGAAATTAGAAAATGGATGGGAAACGAGCTTTTTAGAAGTCGTACAAAAAAGTGAATTTAAGAAAGATGTACTTCTTAGTCAATTGCTTTGTGAGGATAGTGAAGAAGTTGAGGAGCTTGTTGATGATTATGGTTATGAAGAAATTATTGACCGTGAACATGATGAGGAATTAGCTGATATTTTAGGAGAAGAACTTTTTAGTGAGATGGAACGATGCGTATTCTTATCTTCACAGCCAGAAGAAAAACTTATTTCATTCGTAAATGGATTAGGTTTTCACGTGTTAGATTGGATCGTTCTTCTTGAAACAGAATTTGGAATTGATAGTGCAAACTTTACGTCGGACGCCGTGAAAATGTTAGAAAAGCGTTTTAGACAGTTTCCATACATAGAAGATAAAACAATTTTTGATATGACATTTGGAGAAGCAATGGATGTATTACAATCCATTACAGGATTACAACTAAAGGAAAAGATGAACGTATAATGTAAAAAAAGAACGTGATATCTTCACGTTCTTTTTTTACATTATAATAATTTTGTCATCTAGTTTTGTCTGTCCGCTAAGAAGTGCGTTTAAATATTCCACTTTTCTTATACAGGCCTGTATATGTCTTTCAACCTCTTGCAACTCTGCTTGGTGATGTGTTTCAATCGGATGAATTTGTACGTTGAATTTTTCAAATTGACTACTATATGTTATTTCTGCATAGCCGCTCATAATATCCATTTCGTTATGAAATAAAAATTGCTTCGATTTGTCACAGAATGATACATTTTGAAAGCCATATACTTTTAATGCTTCAATTACTTTTTTTATCATTTTTGTATTCATTTTTTAACCCTCTTTACGAAGTTCTACTTATATAGTATAACATAAAAAATTACATAGAAAGCGCTTCCAAGTGTGTTTTATTATAAACTTTACGTTTCGATCACAAAAATGAAACAAAGAAAAAATAATTGTAAAGAAGGAAGGACTCTTTTATTGTTTCGTCATATATATAGAGAAATAGTGCAATGAAAGGAAATTTTCCGAGGTGGAGATCGTATTTCCAATTTGAGCGCAGTAAAAGAGGTGAAAATCTTGAACTTTGATATTGTAGGACAAAAAGCATATATAAAAGATGGACCGCATCGGAACCGAATTGGAATTGTAAAGAAAAACGAAACAAAATTAGAATCACAGTTTGCTATTGTAATTGGAGAACAAATCATTGATGTAGACCTAAAGGATATCGTGTTAGTTGGAGTAGACGTAGGACAATTTCATAAATGGTGCGAACAAAATGGTTATTTGTGAAAGGACGGGCTGTAAGATAATGAAATATATTTGAGAAAAGAGAATATGTAATTGTATTCTCTTTTTCTATGTGTAAGGAGACGGAAATGAAGTATAAAGAACGAGATTTTACATAGTATGTGAAACAATATGTGATGCCTTATGTATAAAAGACAAAGAGGAAGATGAAAAGAACTAAAAAAGGACGCTAACAGTTTTTGTTAGCGTCCTTTTCATTATGAAGCAATTTCACCAGTTTTTGTATCATCTTGATTGTACGTATCTTGATCTAATTCACCAAGCCATTTACTAGAAATAAGACCTGCTGTCATAGAACCACTTACGTTAAGAGCTGTACGACCCATATCGATTAATGGTTCAACTGAGATAACAAGAGCGACAATACCGATTGGTAAGTTCATTGTAGATAGTACGATTAACGCTGCAAATGTTGCACCGCCACCAACACCGGCAACACCGAATGAGCTAATAGCAACGACAGCGATTAAAGTTAAAATAAATTGTGGTTGTAATGGATCGATTCCTACAGTTGGAGCGACCATCATTGCAAGCATTGCTGGATAAATACCTGCGCAACCGTTTTGTCCGATAGATACTCCAAATGATGCTGCGAAGTTGGCAATTCCTTCAGAAATACCAAGCTTTTCTTTTTGCGCTTCAATATTTAATGGCATTGCACCAGCACTAGAGCGAGATGTGAATGCAAATGTTAATACAGGGAACACCTTTTTTAAATATTGAATTGGATTTAAACCAGATAGAGCAATTAATAATAAGTGGATAACGAACATTACGATAAGTGCTACGTAAGACGCTAACACGAAGTTACCAAGTTTTAAAATAGCATTTATGTCGCTACCAGCAACTGTTTTTGCCATAAGAGCTAATACGCCGTATGGAGTAAGACGTAAAATTAATGTTACCATACGCATTACGATTGCATATACAGCATCAAGCATTTTCTTAAATAGTTCTGCTTGTTCTGGATATTTTCGCTTTACACCTATAAAGGCGATACCGATAAAGGCTGCAAATATTACAACAGAAATTGTTGATGTTGGACGAGCGCCTGTTAAATCAAGAAACGGATTTGTAGGCAATAGTTCTAATAATTTATCTGGAATTGTTGTTTTTTCAATAGAAGTAAATCTTTCTTCAACTAGCTTCAGACGAGCAGATTCTGCATCACCTTGTTGTAAGCCTGTTGCTGATACATCAAATCCTGCACTTGCAGCGATACCGACAGCTGCAGCGATTCCTGTAGTAAGAATTAAAATTCCGATAATAAGACCACTAATTTTACCAAGGTTTTTCGTTAACTGTAATTTTGTAAATGCTGAAATAATAGATACTAAAATAAGTGGCATAACAATCATTTGAAGTAATTTCACATAACCGTTACCGATTAAGCCAAACCAAGTATTTGATTCAATAATTACTTTAGAAGTTGGTTCATAAATAAATTGTAATATAAGACCGAATATAATTCCGACTCCTAAAGCAGTAAATACACGTTTATTAAAAGATACATGCTTACGTTGCATATAATATAATACGCCAACTAAGATGAGCATGACCGCAACGTTAATTCCGACAAGCAGTGTATTCATGTTGATTCCCCCTAATTCCAATCTGTTATATAGAATATAAGGTAATAAAACCTATAAGTCAACTAGGAAATTGCGGAATTAAAAAAAGATGGCAAAATGCCATCTTTTAATGTCCAGCCCCAGGGACAAGTAAAAACGTCGTGTAGTATGTAAATCCTATGAAGAAAACAGTTAAATATGCCCCAAATACGTATATATACATACGCTCTGTTAAATTTAAATAGCTTAAAAGTACGAAGAATCCTGTTTGTCCTAAAAATAGTAGTGCGGTCGAATGCATATCCCCTACGTAAAACATAACCGAGAAAATTCCAGTCCAAAAGCCGAGAACGCGAAACATGCGCTCCATGCCATCTCCCTCCTTTTCTAAAAAAAGTAAACCTCACCTCATTATAGTTTATTTTTCTTACTATTGTAAATATTCGTTCATATAAAAAGAAGCCATTATAAATGGCTTCTTTTTATATGAGAAATTAAATTGTTAGTTTATAATTACAAGATTTACATCCATCTAGTAGACTATCATTTCGTGTTAATTCCGTGTTAGGGAATAGGATTTCAAAAATCCCTTTCATCATATCTCCGTGCATATTACAAATTTCAGTTGGGTGATGAACAGCAACTTCTTTAAATGGACAATTGTGTACATCATAGAAAATTTTCGTTCCATCTGCACTTAATTCAAATGCAGGTGATAAGCCAGCTGTTGAGAAAGCTTCTTTTGCAATTTGGACTTTTTGTTCCACTGTTAAAGCATCTTCACTCACATTTAAACGCAGCATATGTTGTTGCATTAATTCGGCTCCGAACTGTTTTCCAGTTTCGTATAGCGCTTTTTCACCAGCAGCGCCAAGGCTAAGTAAAGAATTAAATGCGATTCTTGCTAACAATTGATAATCACGGAATGGAAATTGTAATTGAATCACATCTTCAGATAATACATATAATCTGCTTGGTCGTCCGCCTTTTCCAGTTTTCTTCGTTTCCGATTTCAGCATATGAACATCTTCTAATTTAGATAAATGTAAACGCGCTACGTTTGGATGAATGTCAAACTCATCTGCAATTTCTTGTACAGTTACGTAACTATGTTTTTGAGAAATATATTTATAAATGTAATAACGAGTTGGGTCAGATAATACACCAGTAATTTTTAAAGCTTGTTCCATGAGGATCTCCACCTTTATCACTTTATCCAAGATAATAACATTATAATACAGATAAACTTTCATATAGGTAATTTCAGACAATAATTCGGAAATTGTTCATAATTTCACAAACATATTTTTCCTTTTTCTATAGTGAAAATACAAAAATACCGATTTTTCTTATGAATTTTTTCATGCTATATACATAGTAGGGAGGGGAAAATGATGAATGGAATTGAAAGTTTTGCGAATATGATTTTGAAAGAGGCGTGTAGGGTACAAGCGTCGGACTTACATGTTGTGCCCCGGAAGAAGGATGTAGTGGTTCAACTACGTATAGGAAAAGATTTAATGATGAAACATTGTATCGAAAAGGAATTTGGAGAAAAACTTGTTTCACACTTTAAATTTTTAGCATCCATGGATATAGGGGAGAGGCGGAAGCCACAAAATGGTTCACTGTATTTACAAATGGATGGGCAAGAAGTATATTTACGCCTTTCCACGCTACCAACTGTATATCAAGAAAGTCTCGTTATTCGTCTTCATTTACAAGCATCTATTCAGCCGTTATCTCATCTTTCGTTATTTCCAAGTACAGCGAAGAAACTACTCTCTTTTTTACACTATTCACATGGGTTACTCGTATTTACTGGACCAACTGGTTCTGGAAAGACAACAACAATGTATGCATTATTAGAGGTCATTAGAAAAAAGAAAACACGTCGTATCGTTACGCTGGAAGATCCAGTTGAAAAAAGAAATGACGATGTATTACAAATTCAAATAAATGAAAAAGCAGGTATCACATATGAGGCGGGATTGAAGGCTATTTTACGTCATGATCCGGATATTATTTTAGTCGGTGAAATTCGTGATGAAGAAACAGCGAAAATTGCTATAAGAGCAAGTTTGACTGGACATTTAGTAATGACGACACTGCATACGAATGATGCGAAAGGGGCGATACTCAGGTTCATGGATTTTGGTATAACGAGGCAAGAAATTGAACAATCTTTATTGGCTATAGCTGCACAGCGACTTGTCGAATTGAAGTGCCCGTTTTGCAAAAGAAAGTGCTCAACTTTATGTAAATCAATGAGGCAAGTCAGACAAGCGAGTATTTATGAGTTGTTATATGGATATGAGTTAAAACAAGCGATTAAAGAAGCAAACGGGGAATGTGTCACATACAAGCACGAAACATTAGAATCTTCGATACGAAAAGGATACGCTTTAGGATTTTTAGAAGAGGATGTGTATGTTTAAGCAAATATGGAGTTTAAGTGATCAAGTAGTATTGCTGAAACGATTAGGAGAACTATTAGAAAAAGGATACTCCCTTTTGCAGGCATTAGAATTTTTACGGTTTCAATTACCTTTAGAAAAGAAAGTACAATTGCAGCGCATGATTGATGGATTAAAAGATGGAAAAAGTCTACACGATTCTTTTCATCAATTAAAGTTTCATCAGGAGATGTTAAGTTATTTATTTTATGCTGAGCAACATGGTGATATTTCTTTTGCATTGCAACAAGGGAGCGCACTTCTTTATAAAAAGGATAAGTATAGGAAAGATATGATGAAAATAATGCAGTATCCTATGTTTTTGGCGTTCTTTTTAATAATCATGATTTTGATTTTTAACCGTATTTTATTACCGCAGGTTGATATGGTATATAGTTCGTTCGGTTCTACAGCATCGTTATTTACAGAAAAAATATTAAGTGCAATTAAGCTACTACCCTATTTTATTTTTAGCGCTATTTTTATCGCTATGATTGGTTGTAGCGTATATATATTTTACTTTCGGAAACTTCCGCATATGAAGCAGGTAAAAATTAAACTTCGTATCCCCCTCGTAAAAACATTTCTTATTTTAAAGCATTCACATTATTTCGCCACTCAATTAAGCGGTTTATTACACGGCGGACTATCAGTACTGGAGGCTCTAACAATAATGATGGAGCAAAAATATCATCCGTTCTTTCAGTATGAAGCGGGCCGAATTGAACGCCAATTAATTGCGGGAGAACCGTTGCAATCTATTATTGCTAAAAGCGGATATTATGAGGAAGAACTTTCTTATATTATTACGCATGGACAAGCAAACGGTAATTTGGCCATTGAATTAGGTGACTATAGCGATCTTATTATGGAAAAGATGGAGCAAAAAGTTAAACGTATGTTAGTGATCATTCAACCCATTTTATTTACGTGTATTGGAGGAATGATCGTTCTTATGTATTTAGCGATGATTATGCCAATGTTTCAAATGATGAATTCTATTTAGGAGGTGTTTACATGCAGAATGAGGAAGGATTTACCCTTTTAGAAATGTTATTAGTTATGGTCGTCATCACTGTATTATTACTATTAATTATTCCGAATGTAATCACACAGCGTTCATCCGTCGAAGGAACAGGATGTAAAGCCTATGTGAAATCTATAGAAGCTCAAATACAAGTATACCAACTACAACATAATAAAATCCCCTCGCTAAAAGAGCTAAGGGATGAAAAATATATTATAGCTGATAAGTGTCCGAATGGTGAATCCATTCATATTTCAAATGATGGCACAGTAACAACTGGGAAACTGTGAAACAAAAAGGATTTACTCTTTTAGAAATGCTACTCGTTCTATTTGCAATTTCTGTACTAAGTATGGTCACGTATTTTAACGTACATTCATTACATGAAAAACAAAAAGTCGAACAATTTTTAAGACAGTTTTCAAATGATATTTTGTATATGCAACAATTAGCGATAAATCGTCAAAAACACTATACATTACGATGGCATAAAGATAGACATGCGTATTATATAGGGGAGCTAAGTACGAATCTTACTATTATTAAAAGAGAATATGATAGCGATATACAAATTGATTTGAATACTTTTCCAAATCCGATGACATATAATCCGAGTGGAAATATTAATAGAGGTGGTACTATTTTACTTTCGTATCGAAGTTATAAATATGAAATTGTATTTCAGCTTGGAAGAGGGAGATTTACGTATCGTGAAATGTCAAAAAGGGTCAGTGATGGCTGAGATGCTTGTAGCGTTAAGTATAGTAATGATGGCAGTGTCTTTACTACTTCCGCAAACAATATTGATTATGCAAGAACGAAAAAACATACAAATTCGTTATAAAGCATTTGTATTATTAAAAAGAGAAGCAGCTTTATATATGTATGAGAATGGTGCGAAACAACAGCAAGAAAAAGTCGTAAATGGAAATGTATATTACACATATTGGGGAGGAAATGAAGTTTGTGCTATGTGGAAAGATGTGAAAGGAAGAATGATGGAGCAATGCTTTTATGCAGGAGAGAAAATAAATTAGAAGTTGGGTTTACATTAATAGAAATGATCGTATGTTTTTTTCTGTTATCACTGTTCTTTTTACTCTTGCCACGTTTAAATTTTATTGGAATAGAAAACAACCAATCAAAAGGATTAAATAATTGGGAATGGGATGTGTTTTTAGGACAAGTACAGTTAGAGTTTCGTGAAGTATCTTTTGTAGAAAAAATAGTCCCTGAAAATAAAGATAATCTTTTGCGCTTCCGTCTTCGCACTGGAGATGAAGTGACGTATGAAAAATTGAATAATCATCTGATAAGAAAAGTAAATATGCGAGGAAGAGAAGTTATATTACAAAATGTTGGAATGGTTTCGTATGAAGTAACACCTCATTTGCTTTTAATAAATGTGAAAGATATGAGCGGGAAAATATATGAAGGTGTAGCTGTAAGGTATAGCGAAATGGAAATAAATATATGAGAAAACAAGATGGATTTACGATGCCAGGAACAATCATTTTTCTTGTATTATTAACTTCGTTCTTTGTATACGAAACGAATATGTTACTTATAGATAAAAAATTTTATATTGAAATAGAGCAAAAGTTTGTAATGGAAGAACTACTAAATCGATCGATTACAAATATAAAACAGGATTTACAGCAAAAAGAAAAGGAAGATACATTTTTCTTTCAATATGAAAAGGGCGAAGCAAGTGGAAATTACGTCTTTGAAAAAGATGATATTCTCGTTTCGTTGCAGTGCAAAATAAAGCAGGAAGTTTTCTATAAGGTGAGCTTTCGGTATAGAAAAAAGGATGAAAAAATATTCGATTGGATAGAAGGATAGTATGTTGAATGTGTGAACAAAAACCATAATTTCTCATTTTAAAACAGGCTGTTTTTTATAGGGAATGGATAAATAAAACAATTGAAAGTTTAAATTTTCTCAAAAAAGAGAAAGGTAGAAAGAATATGATATATTCAAGCTATCCAAACATATTTTTTTAGGGAGAATAGGGAAATGACAAATAACAATCAAATAGGTGAAAATAAGGAACAAACTATTTTTGATCATAAAGGAAATGCAATTATGACAGAAGATAGGGAAATACACATTATTTCAAAATTCGAAGAACCTCTTATTGTCGTGTTAGGAAATGTATTAAGCGATGAAGAATGTGGTGAATTAATTGAATTGTCTAAAAGTAAGTTAGCACGTTCCAAAGTTGGTTCATCACGTGATGTAAATGATATTCGAACGAGTAAGGGTGCATTTTTAGACGATAATGAACTGACTACGAAGATTGAAAAACGAATTTCATCTATCATGAATGTTCCTGCATCGCATGGAGAAGGATTACACATTTTAAATTATGAAGTGGATCAACAATATAAAGCGCATTATGATTATTTTGCAGAACATAGTAGATCAGCTGCTAATAATCGTATTAGTACGCTTGTCATGTACTTAAATGATGTAGAAGAAGGTGGAGAAACGTTCTTTCCTAAATTAAATCTTTCTGTGCACCCTAGAAAGGGAATGGCAGTATACTTTGAGTATTTTTATCAAGACCAATCATTAAATGAGCTTACGTTACACGGAGGGGCACCTGTAACGAAAGGTGAGAAATGGATTGCAACGCAGTGGGTAAGAAGAGGTGCTTATAAGTAAAAGCGTGTATGAAACGTTTTGTTCTTCATTTTATAAGAAGAACAAAACGTTTTTTTATTAAATAATGTAATCATTCGTTATAATAACAAATAATAACGGATGATTGAGAGGAACGAACATGAAATCTATATACATAACCGGTTATATGGGAGCTGGGAAAACAACAATTGGAAAAGCGTTAAGTAAAGAACTTCATATGGATGTTGTCGATACAGACCAAAAAATTGAAGAGAAGCAAGAGAAGGCAGTTCGTGATATTTTTGCTGAAGAAGGCGAAATGGCTTTTCGGGAATATGAAAGTGAAATGTTACGTTCACTACCGAGTTGTAATGTAATTATTACAACTGGTGGCGGAATCATTGAACGAGAGGAAAACCGAAAGTGGATGAAGGAAAATGGAACCGTCGTGTATTTATATTGTGATCCACATGTAATTGCAGAAAGACTTCGTGAAGATACGACACGGCCACTATTTCAGAAGAAAGATATAGAGGCATTTGTGGCAAAATTTGAATCGCGCCGAGCTTATTATGAAGAGGCTCATATTCATATCGATACGACGAATAAGTCTGTAAAGCAAATTATGAAGGAATTTAAAGAAAAGATTAATCAATAAAAAAGTGGACATACTAATCAAGTAGAGGTGATGATAATATGTCTACTAATGATTATGTTCGCTTTGTGACACAACAGTTTGTGTCGTATATGGATGCTCCAAAAGAAGATCGTAAACAAAAGAAAGAACAACGCCGTGCTGAAAAAGAGCCATTTATGAATAAGTGGTTTGGTGTTATGCCGCTAAGTGCTGCTTTGTTTTATCGAAACGTAAAAGATAAAAGAAAAAAATCAAGTTAACGATTTCTTAATATGTGTAGCAAAATAAAAATCCCCCTAGTAGTATGATGCTACTAGGGGGATTTTTATTTACTGTACGGATTCTTTTTCTTCTGTAACGGCATGTATTTTGTTGTTTACCCAAACAAATCCAATTCCGATACAAATAGAAATGCCCCATCCAACAGCGGTCATAATCGCTCTCATTTCACCATAGCCATCTACACCGAAAACAGAGATGAAATAAATTTTTAAGAAGCTTTTTAATATAAATTGTAGCCCGAAAAATAGCGTTAAATATTGTAGTGCTGGATAGATACGACTATCACGATACAGTTCACGACTTTTATCACGGTCATGGCCTTGTAGTGCTGCAATATCTGCTGCGAAATATAACATAAGTGGTTTTTTTATAAAAATGGTACATATAACGATAATACCTAGTACGATGTGATAATACGCATCGTTCCATAACATGCGTTCAGCTGATCCGGATAATAGGTCTACCGTTGTATTAGAAATGAGTGTAATTAAAATAAAGAACCCTGTTACGTTAAACTGTTTTTCTTTTTTAAAGGTATACAGTGTATAAATAATCCCCGGAACAGAGGAAAGTAACATCGCGTAATAAGGATCGATATAAGGTTTTGCAAATTTCCAAATGAGGAATGGGATTACGAGATAAAAGACAAGATCTAATATAGCTTTTTTATTTTGATTCATATAGGGCCTCCTTAAGTCATACATATATTTTATAATATAATTTCTGAAAATTGTATAAGGTTTAATGGGAAAAGAAAAAATATATCGTTTTTTGAGGGATTAGTAGATTGAAAAAATTGCCCCTAGCGTAGTAAGTTTTTTTAGTATATAATAAAGGAAACGCTTTCATTTTTAGTTTGTTCACAAAATGGACGGAAAATAACATATTTACTATCGATATGTTGCTTTATAATGAAACTAATTAAATATACATGCATACAATATTGTGAAATAAATAACATAAATAATCTATATAAATGTAAACGTTATCAAAAGAGAGAGGTGGAGACAATGAGTAAATTTTTCTTCAATCATAATCCAGCAACAGTAGAGGATGGAAGGCTTGTTAAATATGCTGAAATTATTTATGGAGAAGGTGGCCGTTCTGTATTAGAAAATTTAATGGTGAAGGCATCTATCAGATTGCGTGATCGTTATCCGAATAAATCTGACGAGCAGATCTCGAACCTAGTAAATAAAGGCATCCATGATATGTTTCAAAAATACGTGAGCGAGTAAGAGTAGCCAATGGCTGCTCTTATTTTTTTGTATAAGGATTGTATTTCTAGCTGAAAATAAGGATGTATTTTGAAAGACATAAGAAGGAGTGGGACAAATGAGTAATGGAATTGGCCGTTCAAAAGAAAACCTTCCAACTGATGCAAATCATGTGAGTGCAAAGGATCGTGCGCATCAAAAACGTATGGCAAAGCAAAAACAACAAGGGCGTAATGGCGATAGAGGATAATTCAAAAAAGCTCCTTCTAAAACAGAAGGGGCTTTTTAAGATAGAAAATGATTTGCGGTAACATAAAAAAGTCCACCGTTAATAATTTGCACTGTAATACGTGGCTCGTATTGTTCTTGCAGTGCTTGTTTTTCAATTTCATAGCTTTCGGGAAGTTCATCACTTTCTTCATAAAAACGATTTAAAAGGTCTAAATCATGATTCCAGCGCACTCTTGCTTCTTTCGCCCACGTATGGTCATCTTCCGCAATAATATTCTTTAAAGCATCCTCTATACGTTGTAAACCGCTTTGCGGTTTAATGATAGGCGAGAGCGTAAAACAAAAGTCAGGTATTTTCGGTGTAAGTTTAATTTTAGCTAATGTTTCATGAAAGTTTGCGATCATTGTGCCAGAAATGAGATGAATCCCAATGGAGTGAAGGATGTCTTTTTTTCGATCACATTGATAGGAAACTTTAATATTTACACCGAGCCACGGATGGAGCGGTGTATGCGTTGCCCCGCTATGCCGTACATCCTCATATAAACGTATGTAAGAGCCTAATTCTTTTGTCGTTTGGAAAATTTGATGAAGACGTGGTGAACCGTAGTGAATAAGCTCGCCATCGTTTTCTTCATTTTCTGGATTTGTAATAAGAGTAAGGCGCATCGGATTCGGTACGCCTCCTGTTTTCTCAAGATAGTGCCAATAAAAAGGGCGATTCATTAATAATTTATCCATCTCAATTGTTAACTGCACATCTAATAGATGAGGGGAGCGCTGTAAAACTTCACAGTTATTCGCCTCGAAAAAATTGTATAAGTAATTATGAATTTCATGTTGCTGCATAGCCTTGCACCTCAGCTTCATTTCGTTTGGCGAAGTCGATAATAGATGTTAAGTTTTCCATCTTAATTCGGATTTCTCCTTCGCTTTTTGACTGCGCAAATATTTCTTGAATGTGCGCGTCGATGTTTTTCATATTAATTCTCGTTAAAATTTCATCAAGTTCCCCGATAACACGCTCAAATAAATTGATTTTTTCATATAACAGTTTCAAAATATGTTCTTCAACAGTGTGTTTTGTAGCTAAGTTATAAATATGAACATCATTCTTTTGACCAAGACGGTGAATACGTCCGATTCTTTGTTCAAGGCGCATTGGATTCCATGGCAAATCATAATTGATCATATGGCTACAAAATTGTAAGTTAATCCCTTCACCACCAGCTTCAGTTGCAATTAATACTTGTGCGTGGTTTTGGAAAAGCTCCTTCATCCAGTCTTTCTTCCCACGTTTAAATCCGCCGCGGAATGGAACGGAAGAAATGCCGTGTTGTTGTAAAAACCATTGTAAGTACATTTGTGATGCTCGATATTCTGTGAAGATGACGACTTTATCGTCAATTTCTTTTATAAGCTCAAGAGCTTTATTCGCCTTTGAATTGAAAGGAATATGATTAATTTTGTCCATTAGCACATCAATATGCGGGTCTTTTATGTAATGCTCATTTTCCTTCTGACGTTTTTCTACATGTTTTTTTAATGAATAGTACACAGCCTCACGACTACTACAAGCTTCTCGTTTTAAAGTTAACGATGAGAAAGCGGATGTGAAGGCGTCTTGTCCTCGCCAATTTTCAATCCCGTTATACAAAGCTTGCTCTTCTTCATTAAACTCAACGAAAATTGTACGTACATGTCTCTTTGGCCAATCAATTCCGGTATTATGCCGGCGATTTCGGACCATTACTTTATTAATAAGAGCTTTTAAATCTTCATCAGATTCGGCTGAACGATTTTTTGAAGCGTAATATTCTTCAAAGTTGGATTGATTGCCTAAATGTCCTGGTTTTAATAAAGAAACAAGGTTGAAAATTTCATCAATCTTATTTTGGACAGGAGTAGCAGTTAATAATAAGCAAAATTTCTTTTTTAATCGCTGTGCAAATTCATAGTTTTTTGTTTTATTATTTTTAAGTTTATGTGCTTCATCGATAATAATAAGGTCATATTCTAAGTTCAAAACGATATCACGATGCGGTGAACGTTTTGCAGTATCAATTGATGATACAATCACATCGGCTTGTTCCCATGAATAGCTTTTCTTTTGGGCTACAGCTGGAATGAAAAACTTTGTATTTAGTTCGTATGCCCATTGTGATACGAGAGAGGCAGGGACGAGTATAAGTACTTTTTTCACAAGGCCGCGGACCATATATTCTTTTAAAATAAGCCCAGCTTCAATTGTTTTCCCAAGTCCCACTTCATCTGCTAGTATCGCTTTGCCATTCATTTGTTCAATGACATTTTGAGCGACTTCTAATTGATGCGGAAGTGGTGTGAAATGAGATAAATGCTTCGGTGCTTGTAATCCATCGAAAGTAGGAACAAGTAACGATTTTTCTGTTTTATAAGCTAAATGATATAAATCCCAGTTTGTCCAAGGGCCATCTTCGTCAACTCTATTTAAAAAATTGTTTTGCCACGTTCGATCTACGGAAATATCGACATTCATTACGACTCTCCCACCTTTTATAAACTAAAGTAATTATTAAAAAAATCTTTATTATATAAGCCTTGTAATAAGGCGTTATTACACATACTAAAAGTTAAAGAATAGGCAAAGATAAAGGGCTAAATTTTGAAAGTTGTATTTAATGAGATTAAGAATAAAAAATTCTAAATTATTTTTTATGCTAGAATATTGATGAAATATAGCGAATAATGTTAGGATAATGGTGTGAAATGTGTGGAATCTTTCGTATTTTATCCAAGAAAGTGATTTTTTATTTACGCTTTCATAAAAAAATATAAGGAGATTCCGTATATCCTATCTTTTCAGAGTGAAAATGTTTAGATATGGCGAGCAACTTTTATTGATTTGTCAAAGCATAAGGGGGAGAGAGCATGATTACATTACAACGTACACCGTTATTTGATGTATACGCGAAGTATGGTGGGAAAACAATCGACTTCGGTGGTTGGGAATTACCAGTTCAATTTTCAAGCATTAAAGAAGAACATGAAGCTGTACGTACAGCGGCAGGTTTGTTCGATGTGTCTCATATGGGAGAAGTTGAGGTAAAAGGTGTAGATAGTTTAGCATTTTTACAACGTGTTGTTACAAATGACGTTTCTACCTTAAAGGTAGGAGGCGCACAATATACAGCTATGTGCTACGAAAATGGTGGTACAGTAGATGATTTATTAATCTACAAACGTGGTGAAGAAGACTATTTATTAGTAATCAATGCATCAAATATCGAGAAAGATTACGAATGGTTAGCTAGCCATGTAATTGGCGATGCGAAAGTAGTCAATGTTTCTAGTGAAGTTGCACAGCTTGCAATTCAAGGACCAAAAGCAGAAGGCATTTTACAAAAAGTTGTGTCAGAAGATTTGAAAGAAATTAAGTTCTTTAAATTTAAAAACGATATTCTTGTAGATGGAATTCCAGCACTTGTATCTCGTACGGGTTACACAGGTGAAGATGGATTTGAAATTTACTGTAAGAGTGAAGATGCTGCAAAACTTTGGGAGAAACTTCTTGAAGTTGGAGCAGAAGAAGGCTTAAAAGCATGTGGTTTAGGTGCTCGTGATACACTTCGCTTCGAAGCTACATTACCACTTTATGGCCAAGAATTATCAAAAGATATTACACCGATTGAAGCTGGAATTGGCTTTGCGGTAAAACCAAATAAAGAAGCAGACTTCTTTGGAAAAGAAACGTTAAAAGAGCAAAAAGAAAACGGTGCGCCTCGTAAGTTAGTCGGCATCGAAGTAATCGAACGTGGAATTCCTCGTACACATTACCCTGTATTTATTGGAGAAGAAAAAATCGGGGAAGTAACGAGTGGTACACAATCTCCAACGTTAAAGAAAAGCATTGGTTTAGCACTAATTGATGTAAAATACGCAGCAGTTGATACAGAAGTAGAAATTGAAATTCGTAATAAACGCGTCAAAGCAGTAGTTGTTCCAACACCATTTTATAAACGTTCAAAGTAACGGGGAGAGGGGTAGATTTCATGTTGCATCGTTATCTTCCAATGACAGAAGAAGACAAAAAAGAAATGTTACAAACGATCGGCGTTCAAACGATCGATGAGTTATTCTCTGATATTCCAGAGAGTGTTCGTTTTAAAGGGGATTTAAAAATTAAAGAAGCAAAATCAGAGCCAGAGCTGTTAAAAGAGTTATCTCAAATGGCTAGTAAAAATGCTAACTTAAAAGAATACGCTTCTTTCTTAGGAGCAGGCGTATACGATCATTACGCTCCAGTAATTGTAGATCACGTTATCTCTCGCTCAGAATTTTATACAGCTTACACGCCATACCAACCAGAAATTTCACAAGGGGAATTACAAGCAATCTTTGAATTCCAAACAATGATTTGTGAATTAACAGGAATGGATGTAGCAAACTCTTCTATGTACGATGGCGGTACAGCTTTAGCTGAAGCGGCAATGCTAGCAGCTGGCCATACTCGTAAAAAGAAAATTCTTGTGTCTAGTGCAGTTCATCCAGAATCAAGAGCAGTACTTGAAACATATGCAAAAGGTCAACATCTTGAAGTTGTTGAAATTAATCATAAAGATGGTGTAACAGATTTAGACGTATTACAAAGTGAAGTAGATGATACAGTTGCTTGTGTAATCGTTCAATATCCAAACTTCTTCGGACAAGTTGAAAAATTAGCTGATATTGAAAAAATCGTTCATCAACAAAAATCATTATTTATCGTTTCTTCAAATCCATTATCATTAGGCGCATTAACACCACCAGGAAAATTTGGTGCTGATGTTGTAATTGGTGATGCACAACCATTTGGTATTCCAACGCAGTTTGGTGGACCACACTGTGGTTACTTTGCAACAACGAAAGCATTTATGCGTAAAATTCCAGGGCGTCTTGTTGGACAAACTGTAGATTCAGATGGTAAACGTGGGTTTGTATTAACGTTACAAGCGCGTGAACAGCATATTCGCCGTGACAAAGCGACGTCTAACATTTGTTCAAACCAAGCGTTAAATGCATTAGCAGCATCAGTTGCAATGACGGCACTTGGTAAACAAGGTGTGAAAGAAATGGCACGTCAAAATATTTCTAAAGCACAATATGCAAAACGTCAATTTGAAGCGAAAGGCTTCACTGTAACATTTGCTGGACCATTCTTCAATGAGTTTGTTGTAGATTGCAAGCGTCCAGTGAAAGAAGTAAACGATGCATTATTACAAAAGAATATTATCGGTGGTTACGACCTAGGCCGTGATTATAAAGAGCATGAAAATCATATGCTTGTAGCAGTAACTGAGCTTCGTACAAAAGAGGAAATTGACACACTTGTAAACGAAATGGGGGCTATCCAATGAAGAACCAAGACCAAGCACTTATCTTTGAAGTGAGTAAAGAAGGACGCATAGGATATAGCCTACCAAAATTAGATGTAGAAGAAGTGAAACTAGAAGACGTGTTTGAGAGCGATTATATTCGAGTAGAAGATGCAGAGCTACCAGAAGTATCTGAACTTGATATTATGCGCCACTATACAGCACTTTCAAACCGTAACCACGGTGTTGATTCTGGATTCTATCCACTTGGATCTTGTACGATGAAATATAATCCGAAAATTAATGAGAATGTAGCTCGTTTCGCAGGATTTGCAAATATTCATCCGTTACAAGACGAAAAGACCGTACAAGGTGCAATGGAATTAATGTACGACTTACAAGAGCATTTAATTGAAATTACAGGTATGGATACTGTTACATTACAACCAGCAGCTGGTGCACACGGAGAATGGACAGGCTTAATGTTAATTCGTGCATACCATGAAGCAAATGGTGACTTTAACCGTACGAAAGTAATTGTTCCTGACTCTGCTCACGGAACGAATCCAGCATCTGCAACTGTAGCTGGTTTTGAAACAATTACAGTAAAATCAAATGAACATGGTCTTGTTGACTTAGAAGATTTAAAACGTGTTGTAAACGAAGAAACAGCAGCACTTATGTTAACAAATCCTAATACATTAGGTCTATTCGAAGAAAATATTTTAGAAATGGCAGAAATCGTCCATAACGCAGGCGGTAAATTATACTATGATGGTGCAAACTTAAATGCGGTATTAAGCCAAGCGCGCCCAGGAGATATGGGATTTGACGTTGTGCATTTAAACCTTCATAAAACATTTACAGGTCCTCACGGCGGCGGTGGCCCAGGTTCTGGTCCAGTAGGTGTGAAAGCAGATTTAATTCCGTACTTACCAAAACCGATTTTAGAGAAAACAGAAAATGGCTATCACTTTAACTATGATCGTCCAGAAGCAATTGGGCGCGTAAAACCATTCTATGGTAACTTCGGAATTAACGTTCGTGCATACACATACATTCGTTCTATGGGTCCAGATGGACTACGTGCAGTAACGGAGTATGCGGTATTAAATGCGAACTATATGATGAGAAGACTAGCACCATTCTATGATCTTCCATTCGATAGACATTGTAAGCATGAGTTTGTCTTATCAGGTCGTCGTCAAAAGAAACTTGGTGTACGTACATTAGATATTGCAAAACGCCTGCTTGATTTCGGTTACCATCCACCAACAATTTACTTCCCATTAAATGTGGAAGAATGCATTATGATTGAGCCGACAGAAACAGAATCAAAAGAAACATTAGACGGTTTCATTGATAAGATGATTCAAATTGCTAAAGAAGTAGAAGAAAATCCTGAAGTTGTACAAGAAGCGCCACATACAACGGTAATTAAACGTTTGGATGAAACATTGGCTGCTCGTAAACCAGTTTTACGTTATGAAAAGCTAGCTCCTGTACAAGTTTGATTAGAATAACAAAAGAAGAACTCGCTATATGCGGGTTCTTTTTTTGTATGGAGAATTTGTCCCGCGATTTGCGGGCTGATAATCAATCGGGATGAACAAAAATCCCCCACTGATTAAAGTTTCACTTTATGCAGAAGTGGTGAAGAAAATGTTACTATTTTATATTTTTTGTTTCATAATGGCGTAAAGAAGCAGTTTCATAGGTGATTTTGTTGAAAAAGTCGGTTTGATAAAAGTATTTATTTTTGTTAGAATTTTATTGAAATTAAGAAGATGTAATGAGATAGGAATGACTCATTTTTATGTATATGTGAAAAAACGAGCAAGCTGGGGGTGAAAATGTGGGATATCGGTGTTATAGAATGATATACCATTTAGAAAACGGAAAAACGATTAAAGATGTAAAAGAATTTTGTTATCGAGACCAAGGAAAAGTGCTAGAAAGAGTAGCGCATCGTGTAATGGATAATAGAGAAGTGACGGCAATTGATAAGCAAGGAACGATCATTTCAATAGCATGTGAGGACATTGTAAAGGTGGAACTTGATTACATAACAGAAAGTTAACCTTGAGTCATATCGAATTATTCGATAAAATATACTGTTGAATGGTGAAGTGAGAAGAGAGGAGTTTATCATGGGTAGCACAAGACACTTTTATATGTTTATCTTAGCGTTTGTTCTTGTTGTCGCATTAACGATTTATTTAATTGTTGATAGCACTTGGTACAACACAGTTCATCCTGCGTTCCTTCTGTTTATGTATGTAGGAATTGCGGTAGTGAGTTTCGGAATGAGAGATGAGATGTTAGATCGCTTTGAAAAGTGATACATATACGAAAGACCAACAGGAAAATGTTGGTCTTTTTTTCTTGCCAAAAATAGGATGGTGTGTATATACTGTATATATAAGGTATACACAGTATATACACACTGGAGGAAAACATGAATATTATTATTTCGAATTCTTCCCAAGACCCTATTTATGTACAAATAAGAAAACAATTAAGCCAGCTTATTTTAAATGGTGGTTTAAAAGGTGGAGACCAATTACCGTCTATTCGTAGCTTAGCGAAGGAATTACAAATTAGTGTAATTACGACGAAGCGTGCGTACGAGGAGCTTGAAAAAGAAGGATATATAGAAACTGTTGCTGGGAAGGGGACTTATGTTTCACGTAAAAATAATGAACTGCTAAAAGAACAGCGGCTACGTCTATTGGAAAGTAAAGCGGAAGAGATTGTGAATGAAAGTAAAGCGTTGCAGCTTTCACTTGAAGATTTACAGCAGATGATTGCGTGTTTATATGAGGGGGAATAAAAGATGTTAGAGCTAAAAAATGTTTGTAAAAGTTATCAAGATTTTGCAGTGAAAAATATAAGTTTTACATTACCACGCGGATATATTATGGGATTTGTCGGACCGAATGGAGCAGGGAAAAGTACGACGATCAAAATGATTATGAATTTAATTCGAAAAGATAGCGGCGATATAAAAATTTTTGGCAAGGACAATAAGAAAGCCGAAAAGGAAATAAAACAAAATATCGGTTTTGTATATGATGAAAATCATTATTACGAAGATTTAACGTGTGAACAAATGAAGCGTATTATTGCACCGTTATATAAAAAGTGGGACGAAGAGCAGTATCAATCGTATATGCATAGATTGCAAGTTCCGAAGTATAAAAAAATTAAAGAACTATCAAAAGGGATGAAAATGAAATTTGCGATTGCCATCGCACTTTCGCACCACGCGAAGTTTATTATTATGGATGAACCGACAGCAGGATTAGATCCAGTTGTCCGAAGTGAATTACTTGATATGTTGCAAGAAATTGTAATGGAAGATGAAGTATCTGTATTATTCTCAACGCACATTACAACAGACTTAGAGCGCATCGCAGATTATATTACGTTTATCAACGATGGAGAAATTATATTTACTGGTGAAAAAGACGATTTAATGGAGAACTACGTAATCGTAAAGGGAAATAATGATTTATTAGACCGAGAAGGAAAAGAGCTATTTGTTGGATTACGAAAAAACAAGTTTGGTTTCGAAGGTTTAGCGAAGGATAAACAAGCCATTATCGATTGGTTTGGAAATGAGGTTGTAATAGAACAGCCTACATTAGATGATATCATCGTTTACACCGCGAAAGGGAGAGGTGCCTATGCGTCAGCTCGTATATAAAGATTTGTTCTTTTTTCGAGGGATATGGCCAGTGTATCTTACTATACCCTTTATATTCTTTTTATTTGAAAACGGTGATGGAATGCTGTTTCCTATGAGTTGTTTATTTGTAACGCTTTCATCAATTACGATGTTGATTGTAATTGATGAACGGAATACCAGTGACATTGTTATGAATAGTTTACCGTTAAGTAGAAAAAACATCATAATTGCTAGATATATTTCCAGTGCAATATTTATTGTAGGTGGTATGTTCTCTACTATGTTGTTTATTTTCCTTATAAGAGGTATTGCTGTTCTGGTTGATATCGGTGCATATCATCCTAATCTATACATTGAAATTCCGTGGCATGAAGTAATAAATGGGGTTGTTTACGCCGTATTTTTGGTCGTCACCTTTTTCCCTAGTTATTATGGTACAAAGTCGAAGGTAGTAAGAAGTCTAGTATCAGCAGCATCAATAGGAGTGGGTGGGATACTTTGGATATTTATTAGTGATGGGCTGAATGAAACAACACCTCCATTCCTTGAGTGGATTATGAATCCTCTGCATATTGGTGTATTTATAGTTGGATTCATTGCATTAGTCAGTATTTATATCGCTTCTATGTTTCTTACAATTAAAATTTATGAAGCACGTGATTTATAGAGAGGAGAATTCATATGCAACAGTTGATTTTGAAGGAGTTTTTCTTACAGAAGAAGATATTTCCTTTCTATTTTTTAATACCTATGTTATCTATTTTTAGGGACTCCGTTCAACCAATGGGGATTGCAATAGGATTATTTATAACATGTAGTACAATTATTTATATTTCTTTTTATCATGAGGAGAAAAGTAAAACAGAAAAAGTATTAGTGAGTTTGCCTATAATGAGAAAAGAGATAGTTATAGCTAAATATATTTCAACCACATTATTTATTATAGTCGGTTTGAGTATAACCTCTATAGTCGTAATATTAGGAAATATTTTGTTGAACAGAGATATAGTTATTCCTGGATATGCAATATTTTCAGCAATAGTAGCAACCTTGATTTATTGTGTAGTAACGATACCTACTAATTACATTGGGGGATATAAAGCTATTACTGTTTTGAATGTGATTATGATTTTTCCTTTAATGAGTATGATTGGCCTTATGTGCAATATTTTTGGTGATGAAATAATCATGTTAAAAGTACTCCACTCTCAAGAGGCTACACTAGTAATGAGTATTCTTGGTATCGGAGTGTTAGTAAGTATAGTCATATCAATGTTGCTCTCAATGAAAATGTTTCAGGAGGCAGAGTTATAGAAGGGGCATTTTCATATTAGGAGGGTAAAATATGATCAAGCAATTAGTCTTAAAAGATATGATGTTGCAAAGAAAGTTAGGATTTGTTTATCTTATATGTTTGTTTTTCCTTGCTATTGTTGATTTTCATAGTGATAGTTTCCTTATGACGATTAGCGTATCTATACCTTTTCTTGGTATGGTACTGTCAATGAGTTATGAAGGGAAAAATACAAGTGAAATAATAGTAAATAGTTTACCGTTTGAGCGGAAAGATATTGTCATAGGGAAATACATATTTGTAAGTATTTTAGTTGCTCTAGGTGGAGGTTTCTCGCTAGTGATTGGCTTGATTCAGTTACAAAATGAATATATAACTGGACTTATGCTGTGGGGAGCTGTTCTTGGCGGAATAACGGGAGGATTGGTTTGTAGCATAATCGTACTTCCAATTGAATTTTCAGTGGGATATAGCAGTGCAAAACAAATTGCACCCTTCATCGGAATTGCATTTGGGTATTTAAGTGGACTGATTGTAAGTAAAGTGTGGTTAGATATAGAGAATCCCTGGAGCACGAGTCTTGTTGTAAATAGTTGTTTTATAGCAGGGCTGCTTCTTTTATATGTTATGTCCATGTTTTTCTCAATTCATTTGTACAATGAGCGTGATTTATAAGGAGGGAGCGATTGTGAAGCAACTTATAATAAAAGACTTTATCATGCAATGGAAGTATTTAATATGGCACTTAATCTATCCTCTTTTCTTGTATATGACATTAATGGATATTAAAAGTTTTTACATAATTATGTCAGCTATAATTCCAGTAATAGCAATTTTAAAAACATTCAATGACGATAAAAAATATGATAGTGAAGTAATAGTAAATAGTTTACCGCTAGCGAAAAAGCAAATTGTGTTAGCTAAATACATAATGGCACTTATTATTTTTATTATAAGTATGATAGTGTCTAGTCCTGTAGTGATCAATCGATTTGAAGATGGAACTTTTGAATTTATAACGACAACAGTAATTACGATTTCTGGCTTTGTTTTTATATATTTAAGCATTGTATTACCGATATTGTTTTGGTTTGGGTATAAAAAAGCTTCTTTTATTACGCTTTTCATACTAATAGCACCGACAGCAATTGGTACCATGTTCTTTGAAATCAGCATGGAACAAATTCAATTATATAACAGCATGTTATTCGTTAGTTCAATATGCATGTTCATAGTATCTATCTTCGTTTCAGTGAAATTGTATGAGAAGAGAGAATTTTAAAAGGTGCCTTATGTAAGGCACCTTCTTCAATAACGACAATATGAAAGTAAGAGTTTATAAACAGAGAGGCTGTTTGGTACAACATCTTTTGGAGTATGTAATATAAAGCTGAAAACGATAACGAGAATGAGAAAGAGGAAAAATAAAAATAGGATCTGCTTATGTATAGAATTTTGCATAGTATTCACTCCTTTTTTAGGTAGTATGTCCAAAAGAAAGGAGTGTATGAAAAATGTTAGGGGGAGAATGATGAACAAAAGAAAATGGTTATATAGAATAGGGATATTTTTATTTTCAATCGGTCTCATTTTAGCAAATTTTTATTCAGATATACCATCACCATTTCCTAATTTGCATAAAGGAATTGGTATAAGTGTTGTCATAGTTGGTCTTCTTTGTCTTATCGCATCAAACTTCTACAGAAAGTCTGAATGAATATTAAAAAGGACAGTTACTCTTTTTCAGAAGTACTGTCCTTTTTAAATAATGTATTCCACAGTTTGGCGATACTCCATATAATGACGATTGTAATGGAGGCAATAACTGACCAAACAATAGATGCAATTTCAAGTGCCATGTTAGGAAGAAATGTAAGAATGGATACGACTCTATGAAACAACCATTCTATTATATGAAAGCTGATTTGTAGTAGAATGACGATCCCGAGTGTAATCCATGCTAGCATTTGTTTTCCTTTTTCTTTCCACATGACATTCACCTCACGTTAGCTTAATAGTTTTAAGCCAACAGCGCCGCATAGAATGCAGCTTAAGAAGGCAAGACGACGCCAATCCGCTGATTCACGGAAAATGAGAATACCTAGAAGTGCACTTCCGGCAGTTCCGATTCCAGTCCAAATCGCGTAAGCAGTTCCCATCGGTAATGTATCCATCGCAAGAGATAAGAAGAAGAAGCTTACGCCGAAGTTAGCGATTAAAATAACTTTTGGTGCCCAGCCTTTCTTTTCAGTGGCTACTTTCATAAAGAGTACACCAATAATTTCACAAATACCAGCTAGAATTAAAAATAACCAAGCCATTTTATGCGGCCTCCTTCGCTTCTTTTTCTTCTGTTACTCGTTTTAAACCAATTACACCGAAGAAGATTAAGCCGATTAATAAAACCTTTACAATAGAGAAAGGTTCTCCGAAGATGAAAATCTCTGTCAGAACAATCCCACCAGCTCCGATTCCTGTAAAGACGGCGTATACAGTGCCGACAGGTAAATCTTTATAAGCTCTAAATAATAAAACGAAACTAATTGTAATTAATAACGCAACACCAGCCCATTCAAGTGGTGCCTCCGCTTTTTTAAGTCCAATGACCCAAAAGATTTCAATAATACCAGCTATGATTACATAAATCCATGCCATATGTCATTTCTCCTTCCTACCAGTCGTTAGGTAAAGGGCTTAAAAACGACGCATTGCAAAGGAGCAATCCGTCAGTTTGAAAGGCCTCGCCAAAATACTTGCCAAGAGGCGTTTAAACGAGTCTCAAAGCGATTTAAACCCGCAAATAGTAGCTCAACCATAAGTCCGTCTAGTAAGCATAGAAAAGCTTCTAGAGCGTCTTCTACTTCAATGTTATGCAGTTCACTTTGCTCGTTTGCCCGTTTAAATATAGGGAATAAAAGTTTTCCGACGTTCTCAATGTGTGTATTCGCTTTTTCGATAATCTGTTCGCGAAATGCATCGGGCGGAAAATAAGAAGTTCGTAACCAAAACATTGATTCTTCGCTTTCACCAAATCGTTTTGCGTAGCCCTTTAGTAACTGTAAGAGCGATTCTTCAGTAGACGAATTTGAAAAATTTTCGATATCGTCTGTGAAGCTCTGTAAATCTTTTTGAAGAGCGGATTCTAAGCATATAAAATATAGCTCTTCTTTTCCTTTAAAGTGTGCGTAAATCGATGGTTTTTTAATCCCAACTTCTTGAGCAATATTTGCTAATGAAGTTCCTTCGTAGCCGTAGCGTGCGAAATGAGAAAGTGCTACAGCTTTAATGCGGTTTGCTGTCATTTTCATCCCCTACCTACCGTTCGTTAGGTTCATTATATGAGATGGAAAATATAAAGTCAATAGGGGAAGAGCTGAAAAAAGAGCGCGATAGGTAACGCTCTTTTTAGACAGTCTCTCGCTCAATTAAATGGAATGAAAGCTCTTTTGCGCTCCCGACAATTTGCTCGCTCTGGATTTGTTTATGGAATAAAGAAAAAGCATGTGAGCCCATTGCGAGACCAGGATGCTCAATAGTTGAAATTTCTAACGCCTTTGAAATTTCATGATTATCAAATCCAAGGATTGCAAGGTCTTTAGGGACTCGAATGTCATGTTTTCGCGCCTCTGTTAATAAACCAGCTGCAACTTGATCGTTCGCTGTAAAAATAGCGGATGGACGATTTTTCATGTTTAAAATACGATGGAGTATTTGTGCACCGTCTTGCATGGTATAGCATTGATGAAAAATCCAATCAGGATGTGCCGTTTTACCTGCGTTACGAAGTGTATCTGCGAATGCTTTTTCACGCTCTATAGAATTTGCACTCGTTTTTCTTGCTAAACAGATTCCGATTTTCTCATGGCCTTTACTAAGTAAATAGGCAGTACCGAGACGGAAGCCTTCGTAATGATCTACATAGATAGATGAAATGAGGGAGTGGTTCATTTTTTCGCATGAAATAATAGGTGCAAATTTGGCGAAAGGTTCAATTTGTTCCCAAGAACTCGTTCGAGAGCAAATAATTATTCCATCGAATTGTTTCATTTTCATCATTTCAAGAACACGAATCTCTTCGAGGCTATCGTAATTCGTTTGACATAAATTAATATGATATCCAGCTGCTAACGCTTCGTTTCCAATTCCTTCAATAATGGTACTGAAGTATGGAAGGTTAATGAAAGGGAGCATTACACCGATCGTATATGTTTTTCCCTTTATTAAATGAATAGCATTTATATTTTTGGCATAGTTCAATTCTTCAACAGCATCTAGAACCCGCTTACGTTTTTCTTCTTTTACGTAAGGATGATTATTAAGGACGCGGGAAACAGTTGATATGGATACACCAGCGGTTTTTGCAATTTGTTTTATATTGGCCATATGTATCACCTCTTCCCCTTATTATAAAGGGAAAATAATAAGAATGAAAAAATCTTGACCTGAAAAGCTTTTCACAAACTATGTTATAAACATGACTTCTGTTATGCGCGTAACCTTTTTATTTGGGCGTGAGAATGATGGGGGTCTTTTTTTGCGTCTATAAAAGAGTTTTTGTCAAAATGTGTGAGAATAACGTGGAAAGTTTTCAAAGGGGAGTTTGTTAATGAAGCGAATATGAATAGCATACAAAGTGAAACTGTAATCAGTCGGGCATCTCCCGTGGATTATTAGTCCCACCAATCGGGCATTAACGCTTTATCCATAAAGAGAGCGGTATGAAGAAAGGGCGGAAACAAATTGAAAAAAAGAATCATTTGTTTCGTGTTTTCTAGTCTAGTGCTAAGTTCATGTTCGTTTCAGCAAACGATGCAAGAAGAAAAAAACTTTGTGGGAACAACAGGAGGAACTATGGATCGTGTTACGGATCCAATTCCGCTGAAGGAGCTTCCAAAATATTTTCCAGTGAAATTTAAAGTTCCGTCGTTTTTACCGTATGACATTACGAGTGATGTGAAGGGGGAAGTCAGAACGATTGGAAAGAAGAAGGCTGTTGTCATGATTAAATATAAACAGCGGGAGCCGGGGAGAAATGAGTATATTGAGTTAAATGTTGCAAACTTTCCTTATAGTTTTCCAGATGTCGTGGAAGAGAAGCGATTTCAAGAACAAATGAAATTGAATAATGGGGCACTCGCTTATTTTAAAAATAAGGATGATTCCGAGCGAGGGGATGAATTTGCTACGCTTATCTGGAAAGAGAAAGGACTTGAATATCAGCTGCTGTACCGGAATGCACAAGAGAATGACAAAGATGTGATTAAACAAAATTTATTATACATTGCGAATAATATGGAATGAAAAAACTAGCTGAATCATTCAGCTAGTTTTTGTATGTTATTATTTCTTTTTAATTTTTCCAGTCCACGTTTTGAATCCACCTTGTAATTGGTAGAAATCTTTGTAGCCTTGTTTCTTTAAGTATTGAGCCGCACGACCAGTACGGAATCCGCTTTGGCAGTATAAGTAAACTGGTTGATCTTTACGAAGTTCTTTATGACGAAGGCGAATTTGTGATAACGGAATGTTACGTGCGCCTAAAATATGCCCTGCAGTATATTCGTCTGCTTCGCGAATATCGATAAGCTGTGCTTTACGGTAGCCAGCGCGAAACTCTTCTTCTGAAAGTGTTTTAATTAATTTTCTCTGATAGAAATACATCCATACAGTGTAGCCGATGAACGCTACGATTACGGCTAATAAAATAATCCAAGTTGTTGACACGGTTCTATCGCTCCCTTTTTTCTTATCCTACTTTCAATATTATAATGCCCGTATGTATTTATGCAACAGATTCATTTGCATATAAGAAGAAATTTCGTATTCTTTCACAAATTTTGTCGAATTTGGTAGACTAGAGAATGTGAAAAATAATTGGTTATATGAGGTGCAGGATGGGAAAAGAAAAATGGTGTTATATTAACTCTGGTCAATGTTCACCGGCATTTAATATGGCGTTAGATGAATGTTTATTAAATTGGCAAAGTGAAAAGAAAATGCCACCAACCATTCGTTTTTATGAATGGGAAGTACCAACATTAACAGTTGGGTATTTCCAGCGTGTTGAAAAAGATATTAATATGGATGTAGTTAACGAAAAGAAATACGGATTCGTTCGTCGTCAAACAGGCGGCAGGGGTGTGCTACATGATAAAGAATTAACGTACAGTGTTATTGTGTCTGAAGATCATCCAAATATGCCAAAAACAGTTACAGAAGCGTATCGTATTATTTCGCAAGGTTTACTAGACGGTTTTAAAGCATTAGGATTAGAAGCTTATTATGCAGTTCCAAAAACAGAAGCAGACCGTGAAAATTTAAAAAATCCACGTTCAGGCGTATGTTTTGATGCGCCATCTTGGTATGAAATTGTAGTAGAAGGAAGAAAAATCGCAGGTAGTGCTCAAACACGTCAAAAAGGTGTAATTTTACAGCACGGATCGATTCCGTTAGAAATAGATTTAGATGAGTTATATGATCTGTTTTTATTCCCGAATGAACGTGTAAAAGAGCGTATGAAGAGTATGTTCTCTTCTAAAGCAGTAGCAATTAATGAATTAACAGACCGTACGTTTACAATCGATCAGTTAATTAAAGCGTTTGAGGTTGGGTTTGAAAAAGGATTAGATGTAGAACTTGTTCCATATGAATTAACAGAAGAACAATTACATGAAGTGCAAACATTAGCAAAAGAGAAGTATGAAAGTAAGGAATGGAACTATAAAAAATAAGAGGCGGCAATTGCCACCTCTTATTTTTTTATAGTAAATTAAGTACTTTTTCTACTTTGATTCCTTTATCTTGTAAAGAACGAAGGCGATTTACAACGTCCATAATTTCTTTGTCAAATGTAACGCTAATACCTTGGCTTTGTAGTTCTTTTTTTAATCCTTCAATAGAATCATCTATGTCGATGCCAAGCTCGTAATCTTGACAAACTTCAATTGTCTTTTTCACGAGTTTCACATAATTTTCTTGTAGTTTTGTATTTGTTTCAGTCAAAGCAGGTTGCTTCGGTTTTGCAGGCGCGACCGGTGCTGTCTCTTGCTTTGTAACTGGAGTAGGTACTGCTTTTTTCACAGGTGCTGGAGTAGATAATTCCACAGCAGCTTCTACACTTACTGGCTTCGGCGTTGGTACCGGAGTAGGTTTAGGTGCTGCAGGTGTTTCTACTCGCGTAACAGGTTTTGGAGCCGGTGTAACTGCTTTTGGAGCTTCTACAACTACTTCTTTTTTCGGAGTAGCTTCTACAACAGTTTCTTCTTGCTCAGCAGCTTCTTTATTCTCTTTGCTCCACATAACGCGTTCAACTTCTAGAGAAACATTGTTTTTGTTCATCGCTGTTAATGTAACTTTACCAACTTCAGCGTTCCCAGTGAAATCAACAATTTTATAAATAACACTCTTGTTCCAATCCACGTTTCCGCTCAAAAATAATTCTTCGTTACATTTCGGCGTTAAGCCCTCGATTTTAATTTCTGCGTTTACACCGTTTTCACTATATACCATAATTAGCGAAGCATTTACATCTTCGTCTGCTAACATTAGTTCACGTACCATTTTGCCGGTGCGTACTTGCGTTTTCTTCTTAACTGACATCTAATTTCTCCTCTCAAAAATTCAGTAATAATAAAAAAATCGTATAACGAAAAATAATTGCTCACGAAGATTTATGATACCGATAATAAAAGCATCACGTCAACAATTAACTTTAATTATTTTGCATTTTTCTTATTTTCTTTATGAAATTTTTCAATTTGTAAAATTAGACAGAAGAAAAACAGCCTTTTGAAGGACCGTTAAAAATTTGATTTTTTGTATAGTAATTTATATAAAACAAAAAATAAGATAGCGATTAAGGCGTTTTGCCAAAATGTTAAATGATAAATGAGATAAGGTTGCTTTTTAAAATAAACATGTAAAAATACAGATGCGCAAAATGGAGTAGCGAACGTAAATCCAAATAGAATTCTTCTTTTCCAAGTCGTTTTTTGATCAAAAGAGTAACGCTTTAAAAAATACAAAATAAGCAGTATTCCTAGAATAATGAGTGAAACAGACAAAATAGTTCCAGGGACACTAAAAGCTGGAGTGAAGTGTTCCGTATTCTTTCCAAAAGTTAAAATGAAAAATGAAACAATTGCATCGATTCCAAACTGTATAGCAAGAAGTAAACTGATAACAAAACCAATTAAAGAAGTTTTTTCTAATTTTGTTTGGGCGGGTAAAGCTGATATAAGTTCATCGCAATAAGATTGTAAATCATCTCCAAAGATGTCATAAGCATTTTTATTTTCGGCTTGTGCTTCGATGAGATGATCTAATATTTCTAGTAACAGTTCCTCCATTTGTTGCTCGGGTACGTTTGATATTCGAAGATATACTAACATATCACCATAAGCAGCTTCATTTTCAGGTGTTAATAACTTTCTTTTTTCATTGTTCAACTTAACCATTTCTTTTTCAGTCATCATATCGTCACTCCTTTTGAAAGGCTAAATATTCTTTTTTGAAGAAGATTTTGTATAGTGTATAGCAAGAGATAGCTAGTAAAGCGCCGATCCAAGGTGAGATTTGTAATGTAGTATAGGGCTGTTTAATAAATAAAAAGGAAATGCCAATTAATAGTATCCATAGGCTATGGCGTATTAAGAACCATCCAATATGCCTCCAAATAGTTGTTTTATTTTTAAATAAATCAGTGTTTATAAAATCGAAAACAAAACGTATCATAAGATGTACGGACAAGATAAATGCAAGCAGATAAATGAAATCAATGTGTACAAATTTAAAACGTGCTTCATTTGAAAACAAGGGAAATACCAATGCAATTACGGAAGAAACAGCAAAATATATTGCTAACAGATAACTAGTTATAAATAAAGGAATCGATAATTGTTCCCATAAACTTTGTTTCGGTAGGGCAGCAATTAGTTCGTCACAGTATGCCTGTAAGTCGTCGCCAAAAATATCATAAGCACTTTTTTCTTCTTGTTGTGCTTCAATAAGGTGATCGAGAATTTCGATTAGCAGTTCTTCCGCGTGGTATTCTGGTACTTTAGCTAAGCGAATGTATATTAACATGTCACTATAGGCGGTTTCATTCTCTGTAGTTAATAATTTACGCTTTTCGTTATTTAGTTCGATTAAATCTTTCGCCTGCATCCCTATCACTCCCCTTGTAATAAATTGTTCACCGTAGTTGAAACCATTCCCCAGCTTTGTTTAAATTCCTCAAGCTGTTCTAATCCTTTATCGGTTACGTGATAATATTTACGTTTTGGGCCGAGTGAGGATGCTTTTAATGTTCCTTCAATCAATTTTTCTTTTTGCATGCGTAACAATAACGGATAGATGCTTCCTTCGCTTACGAATGTAAATCCGTGTTTATTTAATTTTGTACTCAGTTCATATCCGTACACTTCTTCTTGTGAAATGATGTATAGGATGCATCCTTCGAGTACACCTTTTAACATTTGGCTGTGCATGATTTCACCACCTTTTACTCAGGTAACTTGCTGTGCAAGGTAGCTGTTATCCAAATTATAACATTCAGTAACTTGCGTTGCAAGTTACTGAAGTGGAAAACTTTAATGTGTGTTTATTTTTCGATGCGTCCCATACTAACGAGAGGAGGGAAGCGTATGAAACCATTTATGCCAAAAATTGTTTACTTTGAACCGAAGGCACTTGAATATCCACTTGGAAAAGAGTTGTATGAGAAATTTACGAAGATGGGATTAGAAATTCGTGAAACGACATCCCATAATCAAATTAGAAATTTACCAGGTGAAAATGATTTGCAAAAGTACCGTAATGCAAAGGCAACGCTTGTTGTTGGGGTAAGGAAGACATTAAAGTTTGATACGTCAAAACCGTCAGCTGAATATGCAATCCCGCTCGCAACAGGGTGTATGGGGCATTGTCATTATTGTTATTTGCAAACGACACTTGGGAGTAAGCCTTACGTTCGCGTGTACGTTAATCTGGATGAAATATTTGAGAAGGCACAGCAATATATGGATGAAAGAGCTCCTGAAATAACAAGATTTGAAGCGGCTTGTACATCAGATATCGTTGGAATTGATCATTTAACACATGCATTAAAGCGAGCAATTGAATTCATTGGAGAAAGTGATTATGGGCGTTTACGATTCGTTACGAAATATTCGCACGTTGATCATTTGTTAGATGCGAAACACAACGGGAAAACTCGTTTCCGGTTTAGTATTAATTCACGATATGTGATTAAAAATTTTGAGCCAGGGACATCACCGTTTGAAGAACGAATTGAAGCAGCTCGTAAAGTAGCGGGCGCGGGTTATCCACTTGGGTTTATTGTTGCGCCACTTTATATGCATGAAGGATGGGAAGAAGGATACCGTGAATTATTTGAGCGACTGTACAATGCGCTAAAAGATTTGTCGATACCGAATTTAACGTTTGAATTAATTCAACATCGCTTTACAAAACCGGCAAAAAAGGTCATTCAAGAGCGTTATCCGAATACGAAACTTGAAATGGATGAAGAGAAGCGTAAATATAAATGGGGACGATACGGAATCGGGAAATACGTATATAAAAAAGATGATGCGGAAGTATTAGAAGAAACAATAAGAGGTTATATACATGAGTTTTTTCCTGATGCAGAAATACAATACTTTACTTAAGAAGAGTCTGTATACAAATACAGATTCTTTTTTGTTTTATATATTTAGGCTTGTTTTCAACTTGTCACGTTATTCTTTCTGGTGTATCATTTTATTGATTGCTTCGTACGGAATGAGCAAAATGAAATTGGATGGAGGAAACCGATGCCTACCCCTAGTATGGAAGATTATATTGAACAAATTTATTTGTTGATTGATGAAAAGGGTTATGCCCGCGTATCTGATATTGCTGAAGCGCTGAGTGTACATCCATCCTCTGTAACAAAAATGGTGCAAAAATTAGACAAAGATGAATATCTAATTTATGAAAAATATAGAGGGCTTGTATTAACATCAAAAGGTAAAAAAATCGGTGAACGTCTCGTATACCGTCATGACTTGCTAGAGCAATTTATGCGTATTATCGGTTTGGATGAAAGTAAAATTTACAATGATGTAGAAGGAATTGAACATCATTTAAGCTGGGAAGCAATTGACCGCATTGGTGATTTAGTGCAATACTTTGAACAAGATGAGGTTCGAGTGGAAACACTTCGTGGCGTTCAAAAAGCAAATGAAGAGAAAAGTAATTAAGGGGAACGTATGTCGTTTCCTTTTTTATTTCAATCGAAAAGGATGGGAGAATTATGAAAGCAATTATTTTTGATTTTGATGGATTAATTGTAGACACCGAAACAATATGGTTTCACTCTTTCAGAGAAGCCGTTCGTGAGTATGGCGGGGAGTTACCTTTAGAGGAATTTGCAAAATGTATTGGAACGACAGATGATGTACTATATGCATATTTAAATGAGCAACTAAAAGAGAAGTTTAACAAGCATGTATTAAAAGAAAAAGTGAAAACTTTACATAAAGAGAAAATGAAAATAACAGAAGCTCGTGACGGTGTAAAAGAATATTTAGAGGAAGCGAAAGAAATGGGATTGAAAATCGCATTAGCCTCTAGTTCATCTAGAGAATGGATTATTCCTTTTTTGGAAGAGCTACAAATTCGAGATTATTTTGAAGTCATTAAAACGAGAGAAGATGTTGAAAAGGTAAAACCAGATCCAGCACTTTATCGAATTGCGATAGAAGATTTAGGGGTTGATCCGTCTGAAGCTGTTGTCTTTGAAGACTCGTTAAATGGATTGAAAGCAGCGATTGCAGCAGGATTAAAGTGTGTCGTTGTGCCTAATGATGTGACACGGAACTTACCCTTTGAAAATCATCACCTTCGAATTGAAAGTATGAAAGATAAAAGTTTGAAAGAAGTGCTTCAAAGTATAAAAAAAGACCGTATTTCCTAAAAGGAAGCACGGTCTTTCTTTTTTGTTTTTTTACCTTCAATGACAGTTAAATGAGATTGTTTTCTTTTACGCTTCAAAGTGGAAGGAGTGCCTTTTTTCCCTTTGTCATTAGAAGCGTTTGATTTAAAGAAAGAATTGCTTAGGGGTGCTACATTTTGTTTCCCATGTTTGCGGTTCGATTGTTTTGCAGCACGCTTATAAGAGCTTTGCGAATTTGCGGAACCACTAGAGTTTGTAAACATTTTGTAGAGTAAATAAAAGATACCAACGACAGCCAACATGATACCAATATTTCTTAACACTCCCATTGGGTCTGTAATGACAGATGAAACAAGGCCGAATATTGCTAATCCGATAATAAGCACAAATATAGCGAAAGTAAACGAACGACCGTTCATAAGGAACACCTCCTAAAAACATATATTAAAAATAGTATATTAACGATGAGGAAAGGAGTTGAACACCATTTTTAAATAATTATTGTTTGTTTTCTAAACGTAATAATTCTTCAAACGATGCAATGGCTACTTCGACTTGATCATCTGTTGGTTCTTTCGTTGTTAACAGTTGCAGCCATAATCCGGGATATCCAAGTATACGTAATACTGGAATATCGCGTAATCGATTTGTAAACTGTAACACTTCGAAAGAAATACCGAGAACGACTGGAATTAATAAAATTCGGTTTACGACCCTGGCCCAAAGTGGATCTGTAGGGACAAGGAAATAAACAAACATTCCAATAATGACTGTAAATATAATAAAGCTACTGCCACAGCGATAATGAAGACGAGTTTGTTTTTGTACATTTTCTACAGTCATTGGAAGGTTATTCTCATAGGCATTAATTACTTTATGCTCCGCACCATGGTACTGAAATACCCGCTTAATAAGTGGGGTTAAAGAAATAAAGTATATATAGCTCAATAATAACATGAGCTTAATGACACTTTCGACAATGATTTGCCCTGTATGAGAGGGGAAAATCGGTCTCGTTAATTCAGCTAGTAGTGCAGGAACTGCTGTGAAAATGACTTTACCAAATATGAAAGATAAAACACCAACTGCTGCAACTCCTAATACCATCGTTAATTTCGATTGTTCTTCTTTGTTATTTGCGATTTGTTCGTCTTCTTCTGGGTGGACATCAAATCGTTCTGAAGCAAAGTTTAAATGTTTTGCTCCGTTCGCACTTGCATCCACAATAGCGGCAATACCTCGTAAAAATGGGATTTTTTTCAGGATAGATAATGCTTTATTACGAACGCGTGGTAATCGATAAAATTCAATCGATTTATCTTTACGACGAACCGCTGTAACAGTATATTCTCTACCGCCAAACATAACTCCTTCTATGACTGCTTGCCCGCCATATATTTGTTTTGACTCTTCTGCCATGTTAACACCAACCTGTATTTGTTTCTCTCTTATGTAGAAAAAGAGGCAATTGTCATACTGGGTTCTGTCATTTTGAAATAAGACAATCACCGAGTTTCCTTTATTTTATCGACAAATACAAGTATATGACAAGGAAAAATGTTATGAGAGTCGGACATTTCTTATTCTTTTTATAGACAAATTTCGCAGTATTTAAACATGGTTCAAAATAGTTTCGGGCATACTATTGAGCGGAGGTGTCGATGTGAGTCAAGAACAATTAGGAACAAGGAATTTTGTACAAATTGGTTTATTTGGTGGAGTCTTTTGGGGAGGGATATGGTATTTCCTTCATATATTTTCATTTACGGAAGCGGGACCGAACTATTTACTTTTACCATTTGCCTTTGGAAGCTGGAAAGAAGGGGTATGGGGCAATGTGTCAGGAATTGTTTGTATGGGACTACTTTCGATTGTAATTGCCTTTTTGTATAAAGCGTTTTTAGCAAAGTTTGAAGGAATTCTTCCAGGGATGATTTATGGTCTATTTTGGTGGGCGTTACTATTTTTTGGAATGGGGTTAATAGCGCCTGCTATTAAAAGCGCACTTCATTTACCGAAAGAAACAATTGTGACGACGATATGCATTTTTATATTGTATGGTGTGTTTATAGCATATTCTGTTTCCTACGCAGTAAATACCAATAAAGCTGAGCGAGAAGGGGAAGAGAAGACGAACTATTCAAATAAGTAACTCCTATGTTAAAATGTTGTATAGATATTTAATATTAAGGAGTTTTAAGCATATGAAAAAGGTACTCCTCGTAAACGGTCCTAACCTAAATCGCCTCGGTGTCAGGGAGGTAAATGTATATGGAAAGGGCACGCTAGCGACACTTGAAGCAGATATGAAGCAAGAAGCAGAAACAATGGGAGTGGAGTTAGAATGTTTCCAATCGAATCATGAAGGTGCGATTATTGATCGTATTCATGAGGCGGAAGATATATATGAAGGGATCATTTTAAATCCTGGAGCATTTACGCATTATAGCTATGCGATTCGAGATGCGATTGCGAGCATTTCGATTCCTGTTATTGAAGTACATATTTCTAACATTCACCAGCGTGAGTCGTTCCGTCATGAATCTGTGACGGCAGCTGTTTGTGCAGGACAAATTGTTGGATTTGGTTTTTATGGCTATAAGTTAGCGTTATTTGCATTAATGGAGAAATTGAGGGAGGCATAAAGTAATGGAGAAAATCGAAAGGTTAAGAAGTGCATTTGATGAGGCTGGTATTGACGGTATTTTGTTAACAAATGAACATAGTCGTAGATATATGGCTAACTTCACAGGAACAGCCGGTGTTGTACTGATTTCGAAAAATCGTGCTCAATTTATTACAGATTTCCGTTATGTAGAGCAGGCTAGTAAACAAGCAGTTGGATACGAGATTGTACAGCATGCAGGATTAATTATTGATGAAGTTGCAAAGCAAGTGAAGGAACTTGGAATTCAAAAGCTTGGCTTTGAGCAAGATACTCTTACATATAGTTCTTATTCAGCGCATAAAGAAGCGATCGATGCTGAATTTATCCCAACTTCTGGGCTTGTAGAAAAGTTACGCTTGATAAAGACTGATTCAGAGATTAAGATATTAAAGGAAGCTGCACAGATTGCAGATGCTGCCTTTGAACATATTCTATCATTCATTCGTCCGGGAGTATCTGAAATTGAAGTGTCAAATGAACTTGAATTTTTCATGAGAAAACAAGGAGCAACATCTTCTTCGTTTGATATTATCGTTGCTTCAGGTCTTCGTTCGGCATTACCGCACGGCGTGGCATCTGAAAAAGTGATAGAAACAGGAGATTTCGTTACATTAGACTTCGGCGCTTATTACAAAGGATATTGCTCTGATATTACTCGTACAATTGCAGTTGGTGAACCATCTGATAAATTGAAAGAAATTTATAATATCGTTTTAGAAGCACAACTACGTGGTGTGAACGGTATTAAAGCTGGTTTAACAGGCCGTGAAGCGGATGCGTTAACGCGCGATTACATAACGGAAAAAGGATACGGTGAATACTTCGGACACTCTACTGGTCATGGAATTGGTCTTGAAATCCATGAAGCACCAGGTTTAGCGTTCCGTTCTGATACAGTACTTGAACCAGGAATGGCTGTAACAGTAGAACCAGGTATTTATATTCCAGGTATTGGCGGCGTACGTATTGAAGATGATATCATTGTAACAAGTGAAGGTAATGAAGTAATTACGAAATCACCAAAAGAACTTATTATTTTGTAATATACAGGAGGATTTTTTTACATGATTTCAGTAAACGATTTTCGTACAGGTTTAACAATTTCAGTGGACAATGCCCTTTGGCAAGTAATGGATTTCCAACACGTAAAGCCAGGTAAAGGTGCTGCATTCGTTCGTTCTAAACTACGTAACCTTCGCACAGGATCTGTTCAAGAGAAAACATTTCGTGCAGGTGAAAAAGTAGAAAAAGCACACATCGAAAACCGTCGTATGCAATACTTATACGCGAGCGGTGAGTCTCACGTATTTATGGATAACGGAACTTATGAGCAAATCGAACTTGGTGAAAAACAAATCGAGCGCGAACTTAAATTCCTAAAAGAAAACATGGAAGTATCTATTATGACATACCAAGATGAAGTACTTGGTGTTGAACTTCCAAACACAGTTGAATTACAAGTTACAGAAACAGAGCCAGGTATTAAAGGAGATACAGCTTCTAACGTAACAAAACCAGCTACATTAGAAACTGGTCTTGTTGTACAAGTACCAATCTTCATTAACGAAGGCGAAATGCTTATCATCAACACTGGTGAAGGTAAATACGTTTCTCGTGCATAGTAGAAAAGCACTCGTGATTATCACGAGTGCTTTTTTTATAGGAAATAGGGCAGATAATAAATCGCCGTTATAACAAAACTAACTAAGACAAGTGAAAGAGTACCCATAATGTAGGGGGGGCAAAACAATTTGAAATGGTCTTATCTCGCCAGTCTCAACGCCAGTCAGTGTTTTACTGATTGCATGATCTGTAATGTTGTTTCTATGATTACTCATAATAATTAGCCAAGTAATTGCAAATATCGCTAAACTACCAAGGAAAAAGGTCTCCATAAATGACCAACTGACCAATAATGAAAAAAGATAAATAAGAGCTAATTCTACTACGACTGTTAAACTAATTTTTACTACCTTCATATTTTTCCTTCTCCTTTTGTAGGTCTAGCCAATTTAGAAATTTTTCACGTGGCACGACATGTAGTACACAAGAAGATTGTACTTCATTCTCTAAGGTAGAATGTTCACCGGGGAATCTATCTTCCACATGCAATGAAATATAAGGCAGTTTTTCTTGTGCTTTTAACGAGCGGACATTATTCGTTTTAGCGCCAGCAAATACGTAGGAAAGTTGTAAGTTCAAAAAAGCAATTTTAAAGATTTCTTTTTTAGCAGCCTCATTATATCCTTTTCCCCAGTATGGATAGCCGAGCCAACTACCAATGTGAGATTGTTTCTTCTCATAATTAATATGTTTAAGTGTGGTGAGACCAATTATTTCGTTTTCTTCATTTACAATCATTCTCGATAAAGATCTCTTTTTGCGCTCTTCTTCTATTGCGAAAAGAAGAAATGCTTTCGTGTCTTCGATCTTTTCTACTTTTATTCCTAATGCATTTTTTACGTGTGGATCACTTGATAGCTAAAAAATCACATTTGCATAGCGTAAATTGAGTGGTACTAAAGTAACGTGTTGCATCGTCTATACCCCTTTTTAATTAAATGTACCATAATATACCGTTAAATAATAAGAATGTTCAGATTGTATAAAAGCGTTAGATAAAAATTATGTTTTTACTTCTGAAATAGACAACCTCTGCATATGGTTGTACAAATATATTCTTTTTTAGCATACGCACTAGTAACCGTTATGGGAGAAGGTGGGAGAATGAAACAGTGGCTAGCGGCAATGGAAACATCTGTGCTTGTAATGGGGCTACTTCGGTTGTTTTCAGGTAGCGCGGAAATATTCGCCGCTTTGCTTATGCTCTATGTGAATGATGCGAAGAAGGCATTGTTTATAAATGGTATGTTGGCGTTTGTTGGACCGACCGTATTAATTTTAACAATGACAATAGGCATAGCGAGTGTGGCAAGTGAGATTTCTTTCTTGAAACTCTTTTTTCTAGCGCTTGGAATTGGCTGCATTTTTATCGCGTTGTTGAAATAGTAAGTCGAGTATAGTGGGGAGAAGCTGATGAAAGAAGTATTAGAAGTTTTACCGAAAACGATGAAGCAGTTAGTGGAAAGTTGTAAGCAGTACGATGCTCTAGAGGAAATCCGTGTCCGAATTGGAAGACCGCTAGAGTGTATTGCTCATGGTGAAGTGTTTTTTTATGACTATGTCGTTACAGCAGAGGATGCTATTTACTTATTGAATAAGTTAAGTCAATTCTCAATTTATACGATGGAAGAGGAATTAAAACGTGGGTATGTGACACTACGAGGAGGACATAGAATCGGCTTAGCTGGAAAAGTTATTACAGAAAAAAGCGCAGTGAAAATGATTCGAGATGTCTCTTCCTTTAATATTCGTATCGCTCGTCAAAAAATAGGAATTGCTGAACCACTTTTGCCGTATTTGTATGAATCACGATGGTTAAACACGATGGTTATTGGTCCGCCGCAAACAGGGAAAACAACACTTTTAAGAGATGTAGCACGCTGTATGAGTCAAGGGGTAAGTGCTTCGAACATTCCTTCTTGTAAAGTCGGGATTGTAGATGAACGGTCAGAAATTGCAGGCTGCGTGAAAGGCATCCCGCAATATGACTTTGGCACAAGAGTAGATGTGTTAGACGCATGTCCAAAAGCTGAAGGAATGATGATGATGATCCGTTCTATGAGTCCAGATATTTTGATTGTAGATGAAATCGGACGTAAAGAAGATAGTGAGGCAATTATGGAGGCGGTGCATGCAGGGGTTCAGCTTTTTATAAGCGCACATGGATTTTCTTATGATGATGTTGTGAAACGCCCGTCGCTAAAGGCGGTGCTGGAGCTCGGCATATTTGATAGGTTTGTGGAGCTATCAAAAGCGAGAGGGCCAGGAACAGTTATGCAAGTGAAAGATAAATATGGAAAATCGGTATTACCTCATAGAAAGGCTGAGGGCGTATGGTAAAAATATTTGGTGCAGTGTTAATCGTTGCGGTCAGCACCTTTTTCGGATTTTCATACGCAAAAAAATATAGCGAGAGGCCGCGGCAACTTAGATTATTAAAAGCGGCACTTCAATCATTAGAGGCAGAAATTATGTATGGGCATACACCTTTGTCTGAAGCCGCCGAGCGATTAGTGAAACAAATGCCGAAGCCGTTAAATTGGATATTTCAAAGTTTCGCTAGAAGGCTAGAAAGCGGAGAACAAACAGTAAGAGAAGCTTGGATAGATAGTTTGAAAGAAAATTGGAAGCTAACAGCATTTCAACAAACTGAGTACGAGATTTTGCAGCAATTTGGCGAAACGCTCGGACAACATGATCGTGAATCGCAACAAAAACATATTCGCTTATGCATTACACATTTAGAGAGAGAAGAAGAAGAAGCGAAAGCGTTACAATTGCAATATGAAAAAATGATTAAGAGCTTAGGGGTACTAGCAGGGCTACTTATCGTAATTTTACTGCTATAGGAGGGAGAAAGGCGATGTCCATTGATGTTGGATTAATATTTCAAATCGCCGGAATCGGCATTGTTTTAGCTTTTATTCATACCGTACTAAAAGAATTAAAGCGAGAGGATATTGCAAATTGGGTTATCCTTGTCGGTTTTGTCGTTATTTTATTTCATGTGGCATTTTTAATTAATACGCTATTCGACAAGATTAAGAGTGTCTTTCTCTTCCAGTAAAGGAGGCGGTTTGAATCGAAATTATACAAATTGTCGGATTAGGCCTCGTTGCTACGTTTTTAGCGGCTGTATTAAATCAGCATAAATCTAGCATTACGTCGTTATTTATTGTGTTCGTAGGTAGCGTGATGTTTCTTATTTTAATTGATCAAATTCACTCTATTTTACAAATGATTGAGAGAGTAGCGAGTGAAGCGAAAGTTAGCAACGTATATGTAGAAACGTTGCTAAAAATTATTGGGATTGCTTATATTGCTGAGTTTGGAGCACAAATTACAAAAGATGCAGGGCAGGGTGCAATCGCTTCAAAAATTGAATTAGCTGGAAAAATCTTAATTTTAGTAATGGCGATCCCCATTTTGACAGTTGTAATTGAAACTATTCTCGGATTTTTACCGACGGGATAAGGGGGAGTGAATGTTGAGGGGGTTTGGAGCTAAGCTGCTATTTGCTTGCTTCCTTTTCTTTTCTTTACCGGTTGTTGTACAAGCTTCTCCTGTAGAAACAAACGTCGTTGATCAACAATTGGATAAGCTCGGAATTGAAGATGTGAAGCAATTTTGGGACGGGCTTGTTACAAAATATGGAGGTTATTTACCAGAGAGTCAAAAAGGTAGCTTTATGGAGTTTGTAAAGGGAGAAAAAGAAATTTCTATAAAAGAGTGGATGCTAGGTTTATTAAAGTATTTATTTCACGAGCTTGTTGCAAATGGGAAGCTACTTGGAACGCTCATTATGCTTACAATTTTTAGTGCATTGTTGCAATCACTGCAATCTGCATTTTCAAAGAGCAGTGTAAGTAAAATTGCCGATGCTGTTGTATATATGGTACTTATTATTTTCGCTTTAAATAGTTTTTATGTCGTCATGACATATGCAAGAGAAACGATACAAACAATGGTAGATTTCATATTAGCGCTATTGCCAATCTTGCTTGCACTCATAGCAACTGGAGGTGGTGTTGTATCTGTATCGTTTTTTCATCCGATTATTATCTTTTTAATGAACACGAGCGGACTTTTGATGAATTATATCGTTCTACCACTTTTATTACTTGCAACGATATTAAGTATTGTAAGTACGATGAGTGATCAATATAAAGTTACGAAATTGTCCAAGCTTTTGCAAAACGTTAGCGTTGGGATTATCGGTATTTTTTTAACGATTTTTTTAGGGGTATTATCTGTACAAGGAACAGCGACAGCTGTTGCTGATGGAATCGCTGTGAAAACTGCTAAATTTGTAACAGGGAACTTTATTCCCGTAGTAGGAAGAATGTTCACAGAGGCGGCGGATACTGTTATTAGTGCATCGGGATTATTAAAAAACACAGTCGGAATTATCGGGCTCGTCATTCTATGCTTAATTGTTGCTTTTCCAGCGATTCAAATTTTTTGTATCGCGTTTATTTATAAATTCGCAGCAGCAGTATTACAGCCAGTTGGCAGCGGAGCAATTATTCAATGTTTAGATATTATCGGGCGAAGCATCATTTATGTATTTGCTTGCTTAGCTATCGTATCATTTATGTTCTTTTTAAGTATCACAATTATTATTGCTGCGGGGAACATTACACTTATGATGCGGTAGGAGGTGAAGGGTATGCAATTTGTTACAGAGTGGATTAGAAATATTATCGTTTTTTTACTCTTAGCGACAATGCTTCATCTTATTCTTCCAAATTCAAATTTGCAAAAGTACGTTAAATTCGTTGTAAGTCTATTATTAGTTGTTTTAATCTTAACGCCCCTTTTTAAACTACTGCAAACAGATGTGAATGAAGTAATCGCAAATTTTAATGAAGAGAAGTACGTAGCAGAAGGATCTGTAAAAAATTCAATAGATTCGAAGAAAAAAGAAATACAAGCTCTAACACGTGCATATAGTTTAGAAGAGATGGCTACCAAAATGAAAAAAGAAGTAGGAAAAGAATTCGAGAAAAAGTATGGTATGACAGTCTCTGAAATACAAATAGTCGCAGCGGAAAGTACAGCGGAAGTAAAGTCAGCAAAAGATATTCAAACTGTTGTTGTGACGTTGAAAGAAAACGAACGTAGTAAAAATGATGCAATCGAAACAGTAAAACCAGTTGAAATTAACACGAAGGAACCTCCGAAAAAAGTAGAAGAAACGAATGTAGAAATGAAAGATTTCTTTTCAAGCAGGTGGCAACTAGAGAATAAACAAATCCAAGTTCAAATGGAAGGGAGGACAGGTAGAGTAAATGGACAATAAAGATAAAAATTCGAAGTTCTCATTTTTTCGAAACTTATTGAATGGGGATGAAAAAGAAAGCAATGAGAAGGGAAAAAAGATAACACCTAAGTTTTTACTTGTCCTACTCATACTTGGGATTTTGCTTATGTTTTCTAGTAGTCTTATTTCAAGTAAAAAAGAAGAAGTACCTGTATTTAAAGAACAAAAAACGCAAAACCAAGAAAAAGACGTACCAACTTTCGGACAAAAAAATAACGATAGTATGTCAAATGTAGAAAAGTATGAAAAAGCGTATGAACAAGAATTAAAAGCAGCCTTAGAAGAAATAGCGGGAGTAAAAGATGTAACGATTAAAGTGAATTTAGATTCATCTGAAGAAAAAATATTAGAAAAAAACACAGTGAAACGTTCACAAACAACAGGTGAAACAGATAAGACAGGTGGTAAGAGGGAAGTAGAAGATGAGTCACTTGATGAAAAGACAGTCATTATACGTGAAGGTGATAAAGAAACTCCCGTTGTTTTACGAACAGAGAAACCGAAAGTGCGAGGTGTCCTTGTCGTAGCAAAGGGAGTGGATAATATACAAGTTAAAGCGATGGTAAAAGAAGCTGTAATACGGCTCCTAGATGTACCAGCCCATCGTGTTTCAGTTTCGCCGAAAAATTGATAGGGAGGAAATAAAGTGTTAAAAAAACAAACGGTTTGGCTATTAACGATGTTAAGTTTAGTTGTTGTACTATCTGTTTATTACGTAACAACTCCTGACAAAATGAATACTGCATCGCCGGCAACAGGTGAAAAGATTGGACAAGAAAAACAAGGTACTGATAAAGCAGTAACAAATGAAGCACCGAAAGAAACGCCAAAAAAAGAAACTACAAGCAAAGAAACATCAAATAAAGACACAAACAAAGAAACAAACAAAAAAGAGAATGCTCAAAAAGAAACGAGTAAAAAAGATGCTAACGTAACAGTTCAATCAAGTGATGAAAATTTCACAGCATTACGTATGCAAATGGAAGATCAGCGAAGTGAACAAAAAGCAAAATTACAAGAAGTGATGAGTTCAGCAAAATCTTCAGCAACAGAAAAGAATAAAGCGAAAGAAAATTTTGATGCAATTACTACAATGGAAACGAAGCAAGAATTACTTGAGACAGTAATTAAGTCTCAAGGAGGATATAAAGATGCCCTTGTAAGAGCTGATGGAACTGACATTAGAGTAACTGTGAAAGCAGCAAAGCATTCACAAAAAGAAGCGAATAAAATTATACAGCTTGTAAGAAGTGAAGGCGGCTCAAAAGATGTAGGTGTGAAATTTGATCCACCAACAAAATAAAAGCTAATAATCCGCGGGGAAATCCTCCGCGGATTATTAGCTTTTACGAATCGGAGTGTTTGAAAATAGTTAGATAAAGATAATAATAGAAAAAGCTATCATTTTCGATAGCTTTTTTCCGTTTCGTCTTTGTAGTTATTTTTACTATGTTCAACTCGGAACGGAGAAATACGTTGTGAGTAAAAGATTAGCGGTTCATGGTAATGATGATTACTTTTTCCGGATTTGACGTGGATGAAGAGAACGAATGCCCAGATCATTACGGCAGGTAAGAAGAGAATGAGCCATATCATATGTCCACACCTCGATACGATATATTTTCTACACTTTGAACATACTATTCTTATATGAAGGAATGATGAACGAGGTGTAAACAAAAAAATAATATTTGGTAAAAATATGTTGTTGACTATAGATGAAGTGAAGAGTGGAGCGGTAATGATATGTTTACTTTGTAGCATTTTGAAAAAGTAAGGAATGTTTTTTAGGAAGTGGTCTTGCCAATTTCGCATGAAACTTGGTATTATTACTAGGTAATAAGTTTTTTATTGAAATAATATTTTTACAGGAGTTTCGATTTATTATAAAGAAATATAAATTGGAATGTTTAAAAAATTTATCGTAAGATGGAAATAGTAATAATTTCTATTAGTAAATGAAATGTATTTTCTAATAGAGTACATCGTATTTTTACAGTCAATCTAGTTTAAGTGACGAGAATCTGTAAAAACGGGACAAACAAGAGTATGGGAGTGGATTTTACATGTTTAAAATTCAAGAAGTTCGTGAATTAATTAAATTAATTGATAGCTCTAATATTGATGAATTTGAATACAAAAAAGATGGTACAACAATCAAAATGAAAAAGCGTGGTAATGAAGTTGTTGCTGTGCAAGCACCTGTAGCAAAACAAGTCGTGCAACCAGTAGCACCTGTTGAAGTTGAAACAACAGTAGCGGCAGCACAAGTGGAAGTACCAAAACAAGAAGAGAAAAAAGCTGTTCAAAATGAAAACCTACATAAAATTACATCACCAATGGTAGGTACATTTTATTCTTCTTCTTCGCCTGATACACCTGCATATGTAAGTGTAGGGGATAGAGTATCAAAAGATTCTATCGTATGCATTGTCGAGGCTATGAAATTATTTAACGAAATCGATGCTGATGTAGATGGTGAAATTGTTGAGATTCTTGTTAATAATGGACAACTTGTGGAGTATGGACAACCGCTATTTCTTGTAAAAGCGTAATAAGGGAGTCTTTGTGATGATAAAAAAAGTATTAATAGCCAATCGTGGGGAAATTGCTGTACGAATTATTCGTGCTTGTAAAGAAATGGATATTGAAACAGTCGCAATTTATTCAGAAGCAGATAAAGAGTCACTTCACGTACAAATTGCTGATGAGGCGTATTGTGTAGGACCAACGATTTCGAAAGAAAGCTATTTAAATTTGACGAACATTATTAGTGTTGCGAAGTTAACAGGCTGTGATGCTATTCATCCGGGATACGGATTTTTAGCAGAGAATGCAGATTTTGCAGAGCTATGCCGTGAATGTAACTTAATTTTTATCGGTCCGAGTCCAGAAGCTATTTCAAAGATGGGCACAAAAGACGTTGCTCGTGATACAATGAAAGAAGCAGGGGTTCCGATTGTACCAGGTTCACAAGGGATTATTAAAAATACCGAAGAAGCGATCGAGCTTGCTAATCAAATTGGATATCCAGTTATTATTAAAGCGACTGCAGGTGGCGGCGGGAAAGGTATTCGTGTCGCAAGCCATGAAGAAGAGCTTGTAAAAGGAATTCAAATTACACAGCAAGAAGCTAGTACCGCTTTTGGGAACCCTGGTGTATACTTAGAAAAGTACGTTGAAGATTTCCGCCATGTTGAGATTCAAATAATGGCAGATACACACGGAAATGCCATTCATTTAGGAGAGCGTGATTGTACAATTCAGCGCCGCTTGCAAAAACTACTAGAAGAAAGTCCATCACCTGCACTTGATGAAAATGTTCGCAAGCAGATGGGTGATGCGGCAGTTAAAGCGGCGGTAGCGGTTGATTATACAGGTGCTGGTACGGTTGAGTTTATTTATGAATATAGAACGAAAAGCTTTTATTTCATGGAGATGAATACGAGAATTCAAGTTGAGCATCCAGTTACCGAAATGGTAACAGGGATGGATTTAATTAAAGAACAAATTCGTGTTGCTTCTGGAGAAAAGTTATCGTTACAGCAAGAAGAAGTACAATTTAATGGTTGGGCAATTGAATGCCGAATTAATGCGGAAAACCCTGCCAAAAAATTTATGCCATCTCCAGGTAAAGTAGAAATGTACTTGCCGCCAGGCGGATTTGGTATTCGCGTCGATTCAGCTGTATATCCGGGATATTCAATCCCACCTTTCTATGATTCGATGGTTGCTAAATTAATTGTTCACGGAAAAACACGTGAAGAGGCAATTGCAAAAATGAAGCGTGCACTCAGTGAGTTTGTCATTGAAGGCGTACATACAACAATCCCGTTCCATTTGCAATTGTTAGATCATCCTGATTTTGTAAAAGGTGAGTTTAATACGAAATTTTTGGAAGAGCATGAACTTGTGACGCAGTGATACATTAAAGGAGGTTTTTTTCATGGCTGAACATATGTTAGATATGGGTCAAGATACAACTCTTGGTAAAGTAGAAATTGCACCAGAAGTAATTGAAGTAATCGCAGGTATTGCAGCTGCTGAGGTAGAAGGTGTAGCGGCAATGCGTGGTAATTTTGCTACAGATGTTGTTGAGAAGTTAGGTAAGAAAAATCATGGTAAAGGTGTAAAGGTTGAATTAGCAAACGAAGATATTATCGTTGACCTTTATGTTGTGATGTATTTTGGCGTAGCAATTCCAGTTGTTGCACAAAAGATTCAAGACAACATTCGCCAGGCACTCTTTACAATGACAGGGCTTGAGCCAAAAGAAGTGAATGTTCACATCGTTGGCGTAACATTCGAAACACAAAAAACAGAAATCGAACCAGTGTAAGAATGAAAAAGGTGCCTAGTAACATAGGCACCTTTTTTATCGTTTCATTTCTTCACAAATTAAAACCCTCTAATTATTATACTATTTCAAAAAATGAGAAATCAAAAAGGAAATGTTTCGTTTTTCCAAAAAACGTACATTGTGATAAGATATGGAACTTGAAGTTAATCTTTTTATTATTTTTCAGCCTTGTAACCCGTGTGTGAAACGATAAATTGTGTTATTATCATTGTATTATAAGGTTGGAAAATCAATGAAAACTGTAAGAGTAAGTGAATTGACGGCTTATAAATTATAATAATATAACAAAGCATAAGGAAAGACTTGAAGCATAAAGGAGAGTTACAATGAAACGTAGGACGGCTAGAGAAAGAGCGATGCAAGCATTATATCAAATGGATATTACAGGTGAATTAGAACCGAAAGTAGCTGTGGAAAACACGCTAGATGAAGGTGAAGAAACAAATGAATTTCTAGAATCACTTGTAGTAGGTTTTGTAGAAAATAAAGAAGTAATTGATGAAGCGATTCGTCAAAACTTAAAAAAATGGAAGCTGGAGCGTATTAGTATTGTTGATCGCAGTATTTTACGTGTAGCTGTGTATGAAATGAAATACATGGAAGAAATTCCACACAACGTAACAATTAACGAAGCGATTGAAATTGCTAAAACATTTGGGGATGAGGAATCTCGTCGTTTTATTAACGGCGTTTTATCTAATATAAAAGATACACTGTAATTTCTTTAAGGGGGAATCTTAAAATGGTAGCAGTAATCATCAAAGGAAATGAAGTTGCGGAGAAAAAACGAGCACAATTAACAGAAGAAGTTGTGAAGTTGAAAGAGCAAGGGATTGTACCAGGATTAGCAGTTATTCTAGTTGGAGAAGATCCAGCATCTCGTTCTTATGTAAAAGGAAAAGAAAAGGGCTGTGAACAAGTAGGAATCTATTCAGAGCTAATTGAACTTCCTGAAACAATTACTGAGGAGCGCTTGCTTGCTGAAATCGATCGCTTAAATGGCGATGACCGTATTAATGGCATTTTAGTGCAATTACCTTTACCAAAACATATTGAAGAAAAAGCTATCATTGAAAGAATTTCACCAGAAAAAGATGTAGATGGATTTCACCCAATCAGCGTGGGACGTATGATGACGGGACAAGATACATTCCTTCCATGTACACCGCACGGTATTGTAGAATTAGTAAAAGAAACAAATCTTGATATCTCGGGAAAACATGTTGTAGTAATTGGAAGAAGTAATATTGTCGGCAAGCCAGTGGGGCAATTGTTCTTAAATGAAAATGCAACTGTCACATATTGTCATTCTAAAACGCAAAATATGAAAGAGTTGACGAAGTTAGCTGATATTTTAATCGTAGCTGTTGGACGACCTAAAATGGTAACAGCTGATTATATGAAAGAAGGAGCGGTTGTAATCGACGTTGGTGTAAACCGTTTAGAAACAGGTAAACTTTGTGGTGATGTTGATTTTGACAACGTGTTAGATGTTGCAGGTTACATTACACCTGTGCCAAAGGGTGTTGGTCCAATGACGATCACAATGCTTCTTCATAATACTGTTGAATCTGCGAAGCGTGCAGGTGTCGTTTGTAAATAATTTGAGTCGGCTATGAGGAGAGAGAAATGGAAAAACAATATTTAACCGTTACAGCGTTAACACGCTATATAAAAACAAAAATAGAATATGATCCGCATTTGCAGTCTGTTTGGTTAAAAGGTGAAATTTCCAACTTTAAAAATCATAGTCGTGGCCACATGTACTTTACATTGAAAGATGAAAATGCAAGAATCGCAGCGGTTATGTTTGCGGGTCATAATCGTAATATTAAATTCAGACCTGAAAATGGGATGAAGGTACTTGTGAAAGGGAAAATTTCCGTTTACGAGGCGAGTGGTTCTTATCAAATTTATATTCAAGACATGCAGCCTGACGGAGTCGGAAACCTGCATTTAGCTTACGAACAATTAAAGGTTCGTTTAGAGGAAGAAGGTTTGTTTTCTCAAGTTTATAAAAAAACAATTCCTCCTTATGCTAAAACAATAGGTGTGATTACGTCGCCAACAGGGGCAGCGATTCGTGATGTTATAACAACGATTAAACGTCGTTATCCAATTGGAAATGTTATTGTGTTTCCGGTACTTGTACAGGGGGAGTCAGCAGCTCCCTCAATTGTACAAGCGATTCGTACAGCGAATGAAATGGGAGAGATAGATGTCCTAATCGTTGGGCGAGGGGGAGGCTCTATTGAGGAATTATGGGCGTTTAATGAAGAAATGGTTGCAAGGGCCATTTTCAAGAGTGAAATCCCTATTATTTCAGCAGTAGGTCATGAAACGGACTTTACAATTGCGGATTTTGTTGCCGATTTACGTGCACCGACACCGACTGCAGCAGCTGAGCTAGCAGCGCCTAACATTATAGAGTTACAAGAAAAGGTATTACAAAGAACTCTAAGATTGCAAAGAGCAATGAGAGAGTTAGTACATAAAAAAGAAGAAAAACTACAAGTATTGCAAAAATCTTATGCGTTCCGCTATCCAAGACAAGTATATGAACAAAAAGAAGAGCAATTAGATAGAGCGTTAGAACAGCTTGTTTTAGCGAAAGAGCGCTATATTGATAAAAAGGTAAATCAGTTAAAACAGCTTTCATTTTATTTAGAGAAGCACCACCCAGCTCAAAAAATTATGCAAACAAAGGTAGCGGTTGAAACATTGCAAAAGCAATTACAACGTGAAATGCAAACATTACTTCAAACGAAAGAATTTGCCTTTGTAAGAGTTGCTCAAAAACTTGAAGCGTTAAGTCCGCTCAAAGTAATGATGAGAGGGTACGGGCTTGTATATGATGAAGAGAAGCAAGTGTTAAAAAGTGTGAAAGATGTCAGCCTTGGAGATGCTGTTTCAGTTCAATTACAAGATGGAATACTAGATTGTAGCGTATCAGGCATAGAGGAGCGTGAATTGAATAATGGAAAATAAATTAAGCTTTGAAGAGGCAATTTCGCAACTTGAGCATCTCGTTTCTAAGCTAGAGCAAGGTGACGTACCTTTAGAAGAAGCAATTTCTTATTTTAAAGAGGGTATGGAATTATCTAAGCTTTGTGATGAGAAGTTGAAGAACGTACAAGAACAAATGGCAGTTATTCTTGGGGAAGATGGAGAGCTTGAACCGTTTACTGCTTTAGGAGATGAAGCATAGTGACTATTGCTTTTGATACTTTTTTGAAAGAAAGTAAAACTTTCGTAGAAGAGAAGCTTGTAAGCTATGCAAATGAATTACAATGTCCAAATGTACTTCGTGAAGCGATGGCATATTCTTTGGAAGCGGGTGGAAAGCGTCTCCGCCCGTTACTTTTATTTGCGACATTACAAGCGTTTGGTAAAGAAAGAAATCTTGGAGTAGGTGCAGCTTGTGCTCTTGAAATGATACATACATACTCGTTAGTTCATGATGATTTACCTTGTATGGATGATGATGATTTAAGAAGAGGAAAGCCCACAAATCATAAAGTATTTGGTGAAGCGATGGCAGTTTTAGCAGGCGATGGTTTGTTGACGTATGCTTTTCAAGTAATTATGGCATATGAACAAAAGGAAATCTCTGCTGAAAAAAAAGTAAGACTTGTACTGGAGCTTGCGAAAGCGGCAGGACCAGAAGGAATGGTTGGCGGACAAGTGGCAGATATGGAAGCTGAAGGGAAACAGCTTACGATTGATGAGTTGGAGTATATTCATAAGCATAAGACTGGGAAACTACTTGAATTCGCTGTACTTGCCGGATCGATACTTTCTGATGCCACAGAAGAACAAGAAGAAAAATTACTTGCGTTTGCCAAATATATCGGCCTAGCGTTCCAAATTCGAGATGATATTCTAGATGTGGAAGGAACCGAAGAAGAGATTGGAAAACCGATTGGTAGTGATGTTTCCAACGAAAAGAGCACATATACGACGTTATTTACTGTAGATAGAGCAAAGGGTATTTTAGAAGAAACAATTGCAAAAGCAAAAGATGCTATTGGTTCCTTGCAATTACAAGATGAATATTTACTATCTATTTGCGATTTGATTGCAAAACGTAATAACTAATATAACAGCGTTTCCATTTGTTGAGTCATTCATCATTTTATGATATAAATGTAGGAAAAGGTTTTTCTTTTCTTGTTATTGGCAAAAATATATGTAGATTACATTGCCGTTATCACTTCGTGTTAGCGGCTATTTTTTTCATCGCCTAAAGAAATATGGTTTATAATAGGATTAGGGCGCAATAGACTGGTTAATAGCAGGACAAGGTGAAAAATAAAAAAAGATAATTTCTTGTTTTGTGTAAATGTTTTTTATAATATTTGACATGTTGACAGATTATGAAATGAAAGTGAGTGATCCATGTGGATCTAACGCAAATTCAAAACCCTAGTTTTTTGAAAGATATGTCTATCGGTGAACTAGAGGGATTGAGTGAGGATATTCGTAAGTTTTTAATTGAAGAGCTCTCTCAAACAGGTGGACATATTGCACCTAATTTAGGTGTAGTAGAACTCACAATTGCTCTGCATAAATTATTTGATAGTCCGAAAGATAAATTTTTATGGGACGTAGGACATCAATCCTATGTACATAAGATTTTAACAGGACGTGCAAAGGAATTCGGTACATTAAGGCAATATCAAGGCCTATGTGGTTTCCCAAAACGTTGCGAGAGTGAGCACGATGTATGGGAAACTGGCCATAGCTCGACATCGTTATCTGCTGCAATGGGAATGGCTCTAGCACGTGATTTAAAGAAAACGAAAGAATATGTTATACCAATCATTGGAGATGGTGCTTTAACAGGCGGAATGGCTTTAGAAGCATTGAACCATATTGGACATGAAAAAACAGACATGATTGTTATTTTGAATGATAATGAAATGTCAATTGCACCAAACGTTGGCGCACTTCATAATGTGCTTGGACGTCTACGTACCGCAGGAAAATACCATTGGGTAAAAGACGAACTAGAGTATATATTGAAGAAAATCCCAGCAGTCGGTGGAAAAGTTGCTGCGACAGCAGAGAAAATAAAAGATAGTCTTAAATATTTACTAGTATCTGGTGTCTTTTTTGAGGAATTAGGCTTTACATATTTAGGTCCAGTTGATGGGCATGATTATGAAAAGTTATTCGAAACGTTGCAATATGCAAAGAAAACAAAAGGCCCAGTACTTGTTCATGTTATTACGAAAAAAGGAAAAGGTTATAAGCCAGCTGAGAGTGATGTTATTGGAACTTGGCATGGAACAGGACCTTATAAAATTGAATCAGGTGACTTCGTTAAACCGAAAGAAGTTGCACCAGCATGGAGTGCTGTTGTTAGTGATACGGTACTTAAGCTAGCGAGAACGGATGAGCGTATCGTTGCAATTACACCTGCAATGCCTGTTGGATCGAAACTTGAGAAATTCCAAAAAGAATTCCCGGATCGTATGATTGATGTAGGTATTGCAGAGCAGCATGCTACAACAATGGCAGCGGGTATGGCGACGCAAGGAATGAAGCCATTCTTAGCGATTTATTCAACATTTTTACAAAGAGCATATGATCAAGTTGTTCATGATATATGCCGCCAAAATTTAAATGTCTTCATCGGAATCGATCGCTCTGGTTTAGTAGGAGCAGATGGTGAAACGCATCAAGGTGTATTTGACATCTCATTCTTACGTCATTTGCCGAATATGGTACTTATGATGCCAAAAGATGAAAATGAAGGGCAACATTTAGTATATACGGCGATGCAATATGAAGATGGACCAATCGCATTACGTTATGCGCGCGGTAATGGACTTGGCGTTCATATGGATGAAGAATTAAAGGCGATTCCAATCGGTTCATGGGAAACGTTAAAAGAAGGTACACAAGCGGCTATTTTAACATTTGGTACGACAATACCAATGGCAATGGAAGCGGCTGAGCGTCTTGAAAAGGCTGGAGTTTCAGTGAAAGTAGTTAACGCACGCTTTATTAAACCGATGGATGAAGCATATTTACATGACCTCTTAGGAAAAAATATACCGATTTTAACGATTGAAGAAGCTTGCTTAATCGGTGGTTTTGGAACAGGAGTAGTTGAATTTGCGTCTGAGAACGGGTACCATAGTGCGTTAGTTGAAAGAATGGGTATTCCAGACCGTTTCATAGAGCACGGTAGTGTAACAAAATTATTAGAAGAAATTGGTTTAACGACAGATGCTGTTGTAGACCGTATTCATACAATGATTCCATCAAAACAAAAAAGGGCGTAACAAATGAGTGCAAAAAAAGAAAGAGTAGATGTACTATTAGTAGAACGAGGGCTTATAGAAACACGTGAGAAAGCAAAACGCGCCATTATGGCGGGGCTTGTATATGCGAATGAGATGAGACTTGATAAGCCAGGAGAGAAAATCCCACAAGATACAGAGATTACGGTGAAGGGACAAGTTATGCCGTATGTAAGCCGTGGTGGTTATAAACTTGAAAAGGCATTAGAGACATTTCATCTGAATTTACAAGATAAAGTTATGATAGATATTGGTTCATCAACTGGTGGCTTTACAGATTGTGCGCTTCAAAATGGAGCGAAATTATCTTATGCATTAGATGTAGGATACAATCAGCTTGCGTGGAAATTACGTCAAGATGAGCGTGTTGTCGTAATGGAACGAACAAACTTCCGTTACGTAACACCAGCAGACTTAGAGCGTGGTTTACCGCAATTTGCTAGTATCGATGTTTCATTTATATCATTAAAGCTTATATTGCCAGTTTTAAAAACAATGCTTATGCCTAATGGGGATGTAGCAGCGTTAATTAAACCGCAGTTTGAAGCTGGAAGAGAGCAAGTTGGGAAAAAAGGTATCGTTCGTGATCGAAAAGTACATGAAGCTGTCGTGGAAATGATTGTCGATTTTGCTATAAAAGAAGGATACGACGTAGAAGGTTTAACATTCTCACCAATTACGGGCGGGGATGGTAATATTGAATTTTTAATTCATCTGAAATGGCATGGTGAACGTGAGAATGGCGAAAATCATTCTCCAGTTTCTGTTGAGCAAGTAGTTACAGAGGCGCATGATGTCCTAAAACAAAAAGGAAAAGGGGAATAACATATGTTGTTCCTCTTTTTGTTGTAATTGTATAATGATTGTAAAAACAATTGTGTACAAGCAACGAATTATAAGTTAACATAAATAAGTGAAGTATACCAACGTTTAAACTATGGTAAGAGATAGTGTGAGGTGCAAATGTATGAATAAAGGTCAGCGCCATATTAAAATCAGGGAAATTATTGCGAACAAAGAAATTGAAACACAAGATGAATTAGTTGATATTTTACGTAATGAGGGATTTAATGTAACGCAAGCAACGGTATCGCGCGATATTAAAGAACTGCACTTAGTGAAAGTGCCATTACATGATGGGCGCTATAAATATAGCTTGCCAGCAGATCAACGATTTAACCCGTTACAAAAATTAAAACGCAATCTAGTGGATTCATTTGTAAAATTAGACACGGCAGGACATATGCTTGTGCTAAAAACATTGCCTGGTAACGCTCATTCACTTGGAGCACTTATTGATCATTTAGAGTGGGATGAGATCATCGGAACCATCTGTGGTGATGATACTTGCTTAATTATTTGCCGTACACCTGAAGATACAGGTGTTGTCTCTGATCGTTTCTTAAATATGTTGTAACAAAAAAATCTTGTTTGCTTTCCTCTGTAAAGTGGAAAGTGAACAGGATATTTTTATTGGTCAAAAATGTGAATTCTTAATTGTAATATAATATTTTCTTTGAATAAAATTAGAAAATAGGTGGATTGACCCGTAAAACAAATGTTTGGTACAATGGAGCGGTTAGAAAAGTAATTTATACATACAAACATATAGTATGACTATTTGAATGAAGAACTGAGAAAAGCCCTTAATAGGGGATTAGTTTATAACGAGGTGAATGGGGCATTGTTATCGGAATTATCGATTAGAAACTTTGCTATTATTGAGGCATTAAATATTTCTTTTCAAAAAGGATTAACGGTTTTAAGTGGTGAAACAGGGGCCGGAAAATCGATTATTATTGATGCGATTAGTTTACTTGTAGGTGGCCGTGGTTCAGCGGAATTTGTTCGATACGGAACAGAAAAAGCTGAGATAGAAGGGCTATTTTATGTAGAAGATGATAAGCATCCATGTATTGAAAAGGCAGAAGAGTTGGATATAGAAATAGAAGACGGCATGATTATTTTGAAGCGTGATATCGCTGCAAACGGGAAAAGTGTATGTCGTGTAAATGGGAAACTGGTTACCCTTAGTATATTAAAGGAAATTGGAAAAACACTTGTTGATATTCATGGGCAGCACGAAACACAAGATTTAATGAATGAAGAGCGTCATATGTTTATGCTTGATCATTTTGATGGAGATCGCATTGTTAAACAATTGAGTATATATCAAAATGTATACGCTGACTATGAGAAGTTAAAAAAACAGTTAAAATCGTTAAGTGAAAATGAACAACAGATGGCGCATCGTTTAGATTTAATTCAATTCCAGCATGAAGAAATCCGTAAGGCGGATTTAAAGATGGATGAAGAAAATGAGTTAACTGAAGAACGATTGCAAATTTCTAATTTTGAAAAAATTTACAAAGCATTAGGCGATGCATATCGCTCACTAAGCGCTGACGGACAAGGATTAGATAATATACGAAGCGCAATGGGACAAATGGAGAGTATTACACATTTAGATGAAGTGTATCAAGAAAACCATGATTCAATTGCAAATAGCTACTACTTATTAGAAGAAGTTGCATATCAACTTAGAGAAAAGCTCGATATGATGGAATATGATCCGAATCGTTTAGACGAAATTGAAACACGTTTAAATGAAATTCGTATGCTAAAGAGAAAATATGGAAATACTGTAGAAGAGATTTTAGCGTATGCTGATAAAATTGAACAAGAAATTTTTACCATTGAGAATAAAGACGTTCATATTGAAACGACGAAGAAGCAATTAAAGGAATTAGAAAGTGTTATTCTGAAAGAAGCGACGTCGTTAAGTAATATGCGTCATGAGCTTGCAGAGCATCTTACAAATGCCATTCATCAGGAATTAAAAGAATTATATATGGAGAAAACAAAATTTGAAGTGAGAATCATGAAGAGAGAAGGAAATGCTGAAGAGCCTCTTGTGGAGGGTGCCCCGGTAAGGCTGACAGCGGATGGCTATGATCATGTGGAATTTTATATTTCAACAAATCCAGGTGAGCCGCTAAAACCACTTTCAAAGGTCGCTTCTGGCGGAGAGTTATCTCGTATTATTTTAGCTTTAAAAAGCATTTTTTCTAAGCATCAAGGTGTTGCATCTGTTATTTTTGATGAAGTGGATACTGGTGTAAGTGGTCGAGTTGCACAGGCTATTGCAGAAAAAATTTATCGAGTATCAGTAAACTCGCAAGTACTTTGTATTACGCACTTACCTCAAGTAGCTTCAATGGCGGATTCACATTTATTTATTCGAAAACAAGTAGCGAATGATCGGACAATTACATCAGTTACCGTTTTAACTATGGAGGATAAAGTAACAGAAATAGCTCGAATGATTTCTGGTGTGGAAATTACAGATTTAACGACAGAACATGCGAAAGAATTACTTACGCAAGCGCATCATTTTAAACAGACAGCAGAGGCTATCCAGTAATGGATAGCTTTTTTTCTCAAATAATGATTTCTTAATTCTTCCGGTTATAAATAAAGCACTGCAAGGAGAGATTAAAAAGTGAAGCCAAGAGGCTGAATGTTGGGTAGGAGCGAGGAGAGTGAACGAATTGAGATTAGAAAGATTTCGCAAAATAATAGGTCTTTGTCTCCTTGTTTCTTTAATTTTTATTGGGTGTTTTAAACCGCTTCGGACGTTTATTTCATCTCCGAAGCAACTTGTTGTTTTTGAAGGGCAACAATCAGAAATAGCATCATTACCAGTTTTTAAAGCCTCATCTACAGATCGTCATGTGTTTACAGTAAGTTCAAATGAACAAAAACAAGGACTTATGGTAAATTCTCATCAAAATGGTGAAGCAGATATGGTGTTTCAGCTTGCTGGTTTTCCAGTAAAAAAAGTAAATGTGAAAGTATTGAAAGATTTTAAAGTTATTCCAGGTGGACAATCAATTGGTGTGAAGTTAAACACAAAAGGGGTACTTGTTGTAGGCCATCATTTAATTCAAACTGAAAAAGGGAAAGTATCTCCTGGTGAAACAGCTGGTGTGCAAATTGGAGATATGATTACTGAAATTAATGGTAAAACAATTGAAAGAATGAGTGATGTAGCGCCATTTATTCATAATAGTGGTGAAACGGGTGAACCGCTTAATCTTGTTTTGTTAAGAGATGGAAAACATATCCGCACTAAGTTAACACCACAAAAAGACAGTGGAGAATCGTCTTATCGCATTGGTTTATATATTCGTGATTCGGCAGCTGGAATCGGAACAATGACATTTGTTCATCCTGATTCTATGAAATATGGGGCACTTGGTCATGTCATTTCTGATAACGATACGAAAAAGCCGATTCAAGTCGAAGATGGACAAATTATGCGTTCGACGGTTACATCAATTGAAAGAGGTAGTCATGGGAATCCAGGAGAGAAATTAGCGAGGTTCTCACCAGATCGTGAAGTGATTGGTAATATTACAATAAATAGTCCATTTGGAATATTTGGTAAATTAAATACAAATATTCCAAATGGCGTAATGGATAAAGCAATGCCGATTGCACTATCTCATCAAGTAAAAGAGGGACCAGCAAAAATATTAACAGTTATTGATAAAGATAAAGTGGAAGCGTTTGATATTGAAGTTGTTAGTACAGTACCGCAAAAGTTTCCGGCTACAAAAGGCATGGTAATAAAAGTCACAGACAAACGTTTATTAACGAAAACGGGTGGTATCGTACAAGGCATGAGTGGAAGTCCAATTGTACAAAATGGGAAAGTAATTGGTGCTGTTACACATGTATTTGTAAATGATCCAACATCAGGATATGGTGTTCATATTGAATGGATGTTACATGAGGCTGGAATTAACATTTATGAACAAGAAAGAAAAGCGAGCTAATTATTAATTAGCTCGTTTTTCTGTTGAAAAATTCGTTGAAATTTTGTAAAAGCTCCGCAAGAGGTGTTTTTTGTTGTAAAATAAAAGAAAAGGGTTGAACGTTTCGTTGTATTTCTATGATGGAAAGTGTTGCGAAAGGGAATAAATGAGCGATAAACATATTTTTTTGTGATTTTATCGGAAAGTAACAAACTTTAAAAGGGAATTTTCACACAATTGTCGAACAATTCATGTAGCCTAGAAGGATACACATGTCGGAGAATCGATTCGGTAAGGGAGGAAAAGCTGTGGAGAAAATTAAAGTATGTCTTGTGGATGATAATAAAGAATTAGTATCAATGCTAGAGAGTTATGTAGCTGCTCAAGATGATATGGAAGTAATCGGTACTGCTTATAATGGTCAAGAGTGTTTAAATTTATTAAATGAAAAGCAGCCGGATGTACTTGTTTTAGACATTATTATGCCACATTTAGATGGTTTAGCTGTACTAGAGAAAATGCGACATATTGAAAGGCTAAGACAGCCTAGCGTAATTATGTTGACAGCATTTGGACAAGAAGATGTGACGAAAAAAGCAGTTGACTTAGGTGCTTCATATTTCATATTAAAACCATTTGATATGGAGAATTTAACAAGTCATATTCGTCAAGTGAGCGGTAAGGCGAACGCTACCATTAAACGTCCACTTCCATCTTTCCGCTCAGCAACGACAATAGATGGGAAGCCGAAAAACTTAGATGCAAGCATTACGAGTATCATTCATGAAATTGGTGTACCTGCTCATATTAAAGGGTATATGTATTTAAGGGAAGCAATCTCTATGGTGTACAATGATATCGAATTACTGGGATCTATTACGAAAGTATTATATCCAGATATCGCGAAAAAATATAATACAACAGCAAGCCGCGTCGAGCGTGCAATCCGTCACGCAATTGAAGTAGCGTGGAGTCGTGGGAATATTGATTCTATTTCGTCTTTATTCGGTTATACAGTATCCATGTCAAAAGCAAAACCAACAAATTCCGAGTTCATCGCAATGGTTGCGGATAAGCTGAGACTTGAACATAAGGCTAGCTGAGAGTAAAAGTAGTAAGAGGTTTAAGTTTTAGTAAAGCTTAATCATTCCTTAAATTTATACTCGATATTAAATTTAAAACCAATGAACTTTTTATGTAATGACCAATGAATTTTAGAATTCGTTGGTCTTTTTATTTCTTTCGATTTAAGGATTTTGAGGGGATATATATAAATTTATGTAGAAAAATGCAGTGAACATAAGGATATGTACAGGAAATACGTGAGTTTGACATCATAATCTCTATAACGTATCATTGATTGGGAAAAGTTAAGAGATATAGGAGAATGGATGAATGACTTTTAAAAAAATAGTGAATCGAGCTTACCCAATCATTGTTATGACGGTGTTTTTATCTATATTTTCAATGATAGTAAGTAAATTTTTTATCCCGAAAACAATTTTGATGAGTGGTGAATTTCCTTATCCGACTGAGGAGTATACTCCCAAAAAGGTCGGTGCTGTTATAGGGGCAACGTTGCTTTTATTTGCGCTCTTCTTTATGTATTATAAATGGGCTATTAATAAAATGAAAAGAACGTACACAAATATTATGATTGCTTTAGGTATCGTAATTATTTTAACGATGGAAATAATTATTACTTCCATAGCATTTAACCCTGTTGTAGGCGATTATGCCATCCTTAAAGAAGGAATTGTCTCTGTGTTTAAGGGAGATAATCATTTTTTAGAAATGGGACAGCTTCTATTTTATCCATATAATACACATATTGTATTATTAGGAGGATATTTTGCTAAATTGGTAGGAAGTGTAGATATAGCAATAAAAATATTACCAATAGTATGTATAACAGGTAGTATCATTTTAAATGTATTGATTGTAAAGAAAATTACAAATTTTAAAGCTGCCCACATATCGATTGTGTTATCTGTGCTAAACATTTTTATATATTGGCAGGCGCCAGTTTTCTATACGCATACATTAGTAATATTTTTTATTTCAGCAACGATGTATACATATTTATGTTTGAAAACAGCGGAAACAAAAAGAATGAAGATTATTTTATGGATTTTATTAGGAGTTTTGGCAGCTGGTACTTATATTATAAGACCGACAGCATTGGCGGTAGCGTTAGCGATTTTAATTGAAAATATTTTTAAGTTTCGTAAGGAGTATTCCGTAAAGGTATTAAGTAGTGTTTTATTTTGTTTAATCCTTATTGTAAGTTTTAAAGGTATAACGACAAAGTTAAATCTCAGCACCGATAATGAAATTGAAAAAATTCCATATACCCATTGGGTACAAATGGGTTTGAATAAAGATACGTATGGTGTTTGGAATCAGGCGGATACAGATTATATTAATGATGAAAACATAAAAAATACAAAGGATTTGGATGAACATAATAAAAAAGTTATAGTACAGCGTTTTAATGAACTTGGTGTAATGGGCTATGTACGGCATTTAAATGAAAAAATAACTAGAGAATGGGTATCGAGCCAGTTCTCCATGTACCGTATTGGAGAATGGTTTGAGCAGAAGAACGACGCGATAACTAATTACGTATCGAACTATAGTACAACGAATTATAAGATCGTTACTGTATATTCGTATGTTATCAAATTATTTGTTTATGTAGCTGTTCTGGCGGCTGTTATCCTTTATAAAAAGAAAGATGAAAATGAATCGGAAGTTATACGGATTACGATGATTAGTACGTTAGGGGTGTTTACTTTCTTATTACTATGGGAAACAGCTCCTCATTATACTTATGAAGCATTTGCATTTATGAATATTCCAGCTTCTTTAGGATTATATAAATTGTTTATGATTTTTAACAAAGAAAAGAAAAATGCATAATTTGAGTAATTGAAACGAGTAGTAAGAACCCCCTCTTTTATTAAAAGAGGGGGTTTAATGTATTGATTATAAATGTTTGAAGAAAAGATTAAATGGAATCATAGTATATCCGTTAAAGGATTTTAGTAGGGAAGTCATCCGTGATATAATAGAAAATAATAAAAAGCCCTGCAAAACAGGACTGTATTATTCTTCGTCTTTACTTTGTTTTTCTAATTCAACTAACTTTTGAATTAAAATGTGCTGCGGCATATGCATAAGTTGTTCGAGTGGAACACCTAATGCTTTTGATAGGCGGACTGCAGTGTCTGGAGAAATTTGTAATGGTCTCATAGAAGTACCTCCTTTTTCGTATAGTATAGCATAAGATTGGGGGAGTGAGGATGACTCTTATATTTGCACATCGTGGTGCAGCGGGAACGTACCCAGAAAATACAATGATTTCATTTGAAGCAGCTGAATCTTTTAGAGCAGATGGAATTGAACTTGATGTTCAATTAACGAAAGACGGAAAGGTTGTCGTCATTCATGATGAAACAGTGAACAGGACAACAAATGGAAAAGGTGCGGTTCGAAATTATGTATATGAGGATTTATGTAAATTAGATGCGAGCTACACATTCAGTGATAAAGTAGGATTTTGTGAAATACCTCTTTTAGAAGAGGTGTTAGAATGGATTGAAAAAACGGAGTTGCTACTTAATATTGAACTTAAAAATAATAAAATCCCATACAGAGGTTTAGAAGAAGAAGTTATAACGCTTGTGCGGAAATGTAATCTAGAAGATCGTGTTATATTTTCTTCATTTAATCACTACAGTATGAAAAAGTGTCATATGATGGCTCCTGATATTCAAACAGCGATTTTATATCGCGAAGGTTTGCATAGTCCATGGGCGTATGCAAAAAAAATGGGTGCTACAGCAGTACACCCGAATTATCGTTATCTGCAAGATGCCGTTGCTGAATTAACGATGGAGAGTGGTGTAGAGGTTCGCCCTTATACAATTAATGAAGAAACGCTTATGCGAAAATATTTTGATATGAATATTTCGGCAATTATTACTGATTACCCTGAAACGGCAAGAATGTTATTGCCAATAAAAAAATGAGACCGCGTGTAACGGTCTCATTTTTTATTTATAAATAGTGGGCTTTCTTATCTTCTAAAGCGAGCTTGTACTTTATTTCGTTTACGGTCTCGGTGTAAGACGAAGCCACCAAAAATATAAAACCCGAGCGCGAAGCAAAGAGCGCCAATTAAAAATTGTAACCACAGTATAGAGAGTGGAGGAAATAGAATCCCAAATACAGTATCTCTCATTAACTTAATGCCAAACACAGCTAATGAAATAGGGATGAGTGCTAATAATAGAGCAAGGTAACGCTGCATATAAACGCTCCTTTTCAGATTATTTTGTTTATTTCAATGATGTTATATGGAAAGGGGGTTTGTCAAGAGGGGGCTGAACGAGTAAGATAAGGGTGTGAAAAATTTTGCAGAGATACTTCGAGAGGAAGTGTAATATATGAAACAAAAAGTGTTAATTGTTGGTGCCGGTGAAGGTGGCAGTACACTGCTGAATCTGCTACAAAGTTCAAATATATTTCAAATTATAGGGATTATTGATATAAATCCGTTAGCGAAAGGATTACAAATGGCTACGGAATATGGGGTTACGATTGGAGAGAGTGTAACGCAGTTTCTTGCTACGAACATTGATGTAATGTTTGATATGACAGGTGACGATGATCTACATAAAGAGTTATTAAAGAAAAAGCATAAAGATACGCTCCTTATACCGGGCGATATTGCGAAAATTGTTACGAGATTAGCACATGAGAAGGAAGATTTAATTGGAAAGTTAGAAGAACAAACGCAGCAAGGGGATTTAATTTTAAATTCTACGCATGACGGTATGATTGTGATTGATCGAGAGGGACAAGTTCGCCTATTTAATAAAAGTGCAGAGCGTATTATTGGATATAAAAAAGAAGATGCGGTAGGGAAATATATTTTAGAGGTTATTCCGACTAGTAAGTTGCTTCGTATTATACGTACGAAACAAATAGAAGTAAATTATGAGCTGACATTAGAGAATGAAAAGAAAATTATTACAACCCGTATTCCAATATTAAAAGAGGGAGGAGAGGTACAAGGGGCATTTGCGATTTTTAAAGATATAACAGAAGTTGTAGATCTTGCGGAAGAAGTTACAGATTTAAAAGAGATTCAAACGTTACTCGAGGCAATTATTAACTCATCTGAAGAAGCAATTTCAGTCGTGGATGAAAAAGGAAGAGGCTTAGTAATTAACCCTGCATATACGAAATTAACAGGTTTAACAGAAGAGGACATTATTGGAAAGCCAGCTACCACTGATATTGTAGAAGGTGAAAGTATGCATATGAAAGTACTTCGAACGCGTAGGGCGGTACGAGGGATACATATGAAGATTGGGCAAAAAAAGCGAGATGTAATTGTAAACGTAGCACCAGTCATTGTGGATGGGATATTGAAAGGGAGCGTTGGTGTAATTCGTGACGTATCAGAAATTCAAAAGTTAACAAATGAATTGAATAGGGCAAGGCAGATTATTCGAACGTTAGAAGCGAAATATTCATTTGATGACATTGTCGGAAATTCTGATGAAACAACGGCGGCTATTGAGCAGGCAAAACTTGGGGCGAATACACCAGCGACAGTATTACTACGCGGAGAGTCAGGGACAGGTAAAGAATTGTTTGCACATGCCATCCATAATGGAAGTAATCGAAAATATAATAAGTTCGTTCGTGTAAACTGTGCAGCTATTTCGGAGACGTTGCTAGAAAGTGAATTATTCGGTTATGAGGAAGGTGCATTTTCTGGCGCGAAAAGAGGCGGAAAACGTGGATTCTTTGAGGAGGCGAATAATGGTAGTATCTTTTTAGATGAGATAGGAGAATTGTCTGCAAATACACAAGCGAAACTCCTTCGTGTGTTGCAAGAAAAAGAGATTGTAAAAGTGGGTGGAACAAAAGCGATTCCTATCAATGTTCGAGTAATTGCAGCGACACATGTGAATTTAGAAAAGGCCATTCTAGAGGGAGAGTTTAGGGAGGACTTATATTATCGATTAAATAAAATTCCAATTCAAATTCCATCTCTTCGTCAGCGTAAAGGGGATATACCGACAATCGCAGAAAGATTAATTCAAAAAATTAATCAAGATTATGGCCGAAATATAGAGGGGCTCACTGATCCAGCTATTTTATATTTACAATCATATGAATGGCCAGGAAATGTGAGGGAGCTTGAAAATATTTTGGGGAGAGCTATTATCTTTATGAATTATAACGAGACCTATATTGATGTACACCATTTACCGCCATTACATAACGAAGAGCAGGTGGAGTCAAAGCAAACTCATTTATTACCCGATTTAGAGGAAAAGCCGCTTGAACATTTAGTGACAGAGTTTGAAGGGAATATCATTCATGAATATTTAGAGAGGTTTGGTGGAAATAAAACACAAACGGCGAGAGCGTTAGGAATTTCGGTCCGAAATTTATATTACAAGCTAGAAAAGTATGAGTGTGCAAAAAATAGCATGCAATAAATTGCGTACCGTGCAATTTATTGCATGGTATACAAAATGCGACAAAACAAGACAGAATATTTTGTTATTTTCTAAAGTATTGATTTTACTGCATTTTGAATGCGTTTTCATTATTGGTAAGACCACTTTTAAAAGTTGGCACGGTAATTGCTTTATAAAAAGACGAGGGACGACGGAAAGGGTTGATTACAAAATATGAAGTTAGAACACTTAATTGATCAAGCAGCAGGCCAGCCTAAAAAAACTGTGGCTGTAGCAGTAGCTGAAGATCATGAAGTAATTGAAGCTGTAGCGAAAGCAATTACATTACAGCTAGCTCAATTTCGTCTATATGGAAATCAAGAAAAAATAATGGGGATGTTACAAGAACATGGTTTACAAACTTCAGAACATATTGAAGTGATTGCAGCAGCATCAAGTGCTGAGGCTGCAGAACTTTCTGTTAAAGCTGTAAGAAATGGCGAAGCAGATGTGCTTATGAAGGGGAACATCCCAACAGCAAATATTTTGAAAGCTGTATTAAATAAAGAGTGGGGACTTCGTAAAGGTAGCGTACTTTCACACGTTGCAGCATTTGAAGTTCCAAATTACGATCGTCTAATTTTTGTTACAGATGCAGCGATGAACATTGCACCTGATGTAACACAGAAAGCTGCTATTATACAGAATACTGTAGAAGTTGCCGAGGCAATAGGAATAGATTTGCCAAAGGTAGCACCAATTGCAGCGGTAGAGGTTGTGAATCCTGCGATGCAAGCGACAATTGATGCAGCGATGTTAACTCAAATGAATCGCCGCGGACAAATTAAAAATTGTGTCGTTGATGGGCCACTTGCTTTAGATAATGCAGTATCACAAATTGCAGCAGAACATAAAGGCATAGTAAGTGATGTAGCAGGTAAGGCAGACATTTTACTCGTCCCAACGATTGAAGCTGGAAATGTGCTATACAAATCACTCGTATACTTTGCGGATGCAAAAGTAGGAGCTATGATTGCTGGCGCAAAAGCACCGATTGTTTTAACGTCTCGTGCTGATTCAGCAGAAACAAAAGTATATTCATTAGCACTGGCAGTTGCGACTGCTTCAAAATAAACCAAATAGGGTAAAACACTAGGGGGAAACGACAATGACATTAGAAATCTTCGAATACTTAGAAAAATATGATTATGAGCAAGTAGTATTTTGTCAAGATAAAGAATCTGGTTTAAAAGCAATTATTGCAATTCATGATACAACACTTGGACCAGCTCTTGGTGGAACAAGAATGTGGACATATGATTCTGAAGAAGCGGCGATTGAAGATGCATTGCGTCTTGCAAAAGGGATGACATACAAAAACGCAGCAGCGGGCTTAAACTTAGGTGGTGCGAAAACAGTAATTATCGGTGATCCACGTAAAGATAAGAGCGAAGCGATGTTCCGCGCATTAGGACGTTACATTCAAGGACTAAACGGACGTTACATTACAGCTGAAGATGTTGGTACAACAGTAGATGATATGGATATTATCCACGAAGAAACTGACTTTGTAACAGGTATTTCACCATCATTCGGTTCTTCTGGTAACCCATCTCCAGTAACTGCATACGGTGTTTACCGTGGTATGAAAGCAGCTGCGAAAGAGGCTTTCGGTACTGATAATTTAGAAGGAAAAGTAATTGCTGTTCAAGGCGTTGGTAACGTAGCATATCACCTATGCAAACATTTACACGCTGAAGGAGCAAAACTAATCGTTACAGATATTAATAAAGAAGCTGTACAACGCGCGGTAGAAGAATTCGGTGCATCAGCAGTTGAGCCAAATGAAATTTACGGTGTTAAATGTGATATTTACGCACCATGTGCATTAGGCGCAACAGTTAATGACGAAACTATTCCACAACTTAAAGCAAAAGTAATCGCAGGTTCTGCAAATAACCAATTAAAAGAAGATCGTCACGGCGACATGATTCATGAAATGGGTATTGTATACGCACCAGACTATGTTATTAATGCAGGTGGCGTAATTAACGTAGCAGACGAATTATATGGATACAATAGAGAACGTGCACTAAAACGTGTTGAGTCTATCTATGACACAATTGCAAAAGTAATCGAAATCTCAAAACGCGATGGCATAGCAACTTATGTAGCAGCAGATCGTCTAGCTGAAGAGCGCATTGCAAGCTTGAAAAACTCTCGTAGCACATACTTACGCAACGGTCACGATATTATTAGCCGTCGCTAATCATTCATATATAACTTTTACAAAAGGTGTGGTTACCTCTTATGAGGTTTCCACTTCCTTTTAAATTTATTAGTGGAGGTAGCAACATTGTCTGTAAATCGAATTCTTGTTATTAACCCAGGTAGTACATCCACAAAAATTGGTGTTTTTGATAATGAAAGACCTGTTCTAGAAGAAACGATTCGTCATGACGTAGAACAGATTGGAAAATATAAGCGAATTATCGACCAATATGAGTTTCGTAAAGAAACGATTTTAGAAGTTCTACATTCTCATGGTATTAACATTTCAAAATTAAACGCTGTTTGTGGGCGTGGTGGATTACTTCGTCCAATCGAAGGCGGTACGTATACAGTAAACGATGCAATGTTAGAAGATTTGAAAAATGGGTTTAGTGGTCATCACGCTTCAAATCTCGGAGGCATTTTAGCTTATGAAATTGCTTCGGGATTAAATATTCCTGCATTCATTGTGGATCCTGTCGTTGTAGATGAAATGGAGCCGATTGCTCGTATAAGCGGTATTGCTGGCATGGAACGCAAAAGTATCTTCCATGCATTAAATCAAAAAGCAGTTGCTCGTAAAGTAGCTGACCAATTAAACCACAAATACGAGGATTTAAATTTATTAGTTACACATATGGGCGGCGGTATTACAGTTGGTGCTCATAAAAAAGGAAAAGTTATCGATGTAAATAATGGCTTAAACGGAGAGGGACCATTTAGCCCAGAGCGTGCTGGTACAGTACCAGTAGGACAGCTAGTTGAAATGTGTTTCTCTGGTGAGTATTACCGAGACGAAATGGTGAAACAGCTTGTCGGACAAGGTGGACTTGTAAGTCTAATCGGTACAAATGATGCAATTAAAGTAGAGCAAATGGTTGAAAAAGGTGATCCTGAAGCAACTCTTATTTATAAAGCAATGGCATATCAAGTTGCAAAAGAAATTGGCGGAGCTAGTGCTGTGCTTCACGGGAAAATCGATGCAATCGTATTAACTGGTGGACTTGCGTACAGTAAAATTCTTGTTGATGAAATAAAAGAACGAGTGGACTGGATTGCAGATGTTATCGTACATCCAGGGGAAGATGAGTTAGAAGCGTTAGCAGAAGGAGCACTTCGTGTATTACGTGAAGAAGAAGCGGCGAAAGAGTATGTTGTAAGAGAAAAACAAACAGTAGCTAGGGGTTGAGATAATGGCAAGAGAATATGATTTAGTCATCGTTGGCGGCGGTACTGGTGGATATGTTGCTGCTATTCGTGCATCACAACTAGGTTTAAAAACTGCACTTGTTGAAAAAGAAAATCTTGGTGGTACTTGTTTGCACAAAGGATGTATTCCTAGTAAAGCTCTTTTACGTAGTGCGGAAGTATACGCAACTGCTAAAAAAAGCGAAGAGTTCGGGGTTATTGCAAGTAATGTAGAACTAAACTTTGCGAAAGTGCAAGAGCGTAAAGAGAAGATTGTAACGCAACTTCATAAAGGCGTTCAACACTTAATGAAACAAGGTAAAATTGATGTGTTTGAAGGTATTGGCCGTATTCTTGGCCCATCTATTTTCTCTCCGATGCCAGGGACAATTTCAGTTGAACTTGCAAGTGGAGAAGAGAATGAAATGTTAATTCCAAAAAATGTACTTGTTGCAACAGGTTCTCGTCCGAATTCATTACCAGGTTTAGAATTAGACGGAGAGTACGTAATGTCTTCTGATCATGCCCTAAAAATGGAAACGCTTCCTAGCTCGATTATTATCGTTGGTGGCGGTGTAATCGGTATTGAGTGGGCATCTATGCTTGCTGACTTCGGTGTAGAAGTTACAGTATTAGAGTATGCGAAAACGATACTACCACTAGAAGATCAAGACGTTTCAAAAGAAATGCAACGTCTATTCAAGAAAAAAGGTATTAAAGTGGTAACTGGTGCAAAAGTATTACCAGAAACATTGGTAAAAGATAATGGAGTAACAATTCAAGCTGAACATAACGGTGAGAATAAAGAATTTAAAGCAGAAAAAATGCTTGTATCTGTAGGAAGACAAGCTAATACGCAAAATATTGGTTTAGAGAATACGGATATCGTTGTGGAAAAAGGATACATTCAAACAAATGAGTTTTATCAAACGAAAGAATCGCATATTTACGCAATCGGTGATGTAATCGGTGGCTTACAGCTTGCTCACGTTGCTTCTCATGAAGGAATTGTTGCAGTAGAACATATTGCTGGTAAAGAAGTTACACCAATTGATTATTCTATGGTATCAAAATGCGTATATAGCAGTCCAGAAGTTGCTTCTGTCGGTTTAACAGAACAAGAAGCGAAAGAAAAAGGCTATAAGTTAAAGGTAGGTAAATTCTCATTCCGTGCAATCGGAAAAGCACTTGTATATGGCGAATCTGATGGCTTTGTAAAACTTGTAGTTGATGAAGAAACAAATGACATTCTTGGTGTTCATATGATTGGACCGCATGTAACAGATATGATTTCTGAAGCGGGTCTTGCAAGAGTACTTGATGCAACACCTTGGGAAGTAGCACATACAATTCATCCGCATCCATCATTATCTGAGGCGATTGGTGAAGCAGCATTAGCTGTAGATGGAAAAGCGTTACACGCATAAAAATGTGGATTTAGGAGGTTATGAAAAATGGCAGAAGTAAAAGAAAAGCGCCATGAAGAGCTTGGCTTAAGTGATGAGCAAGTATTAGAAATGTTCCGTACGATGTTACTTGCACGTAAAATCGACGAACGTATGTGGTTATTAAACCGCGCTGGTAAAATCCCATTCGTAATTTCTTGTCAAGGACAAGAGGCGGCACAAGTTGGAGCAGCATTCGCTCTTGATAGAGAGAAAGATTATGCATTACCATACTACCGTGATATGGGTGTTGTACTAGCGTTTGGTATGACAGCTAAAGAGCTTATGTTGTCTGCTTTCGCGAAAGCTGGAGATCCAAACTCTGGTGGTCGTCAAATGCCTGGTCACTTCGGTCAAAAGAAAAATCGTATTGTGACAGGATCATCTCCAGTAACAACGCAAGTACCACATGCAGTTGGTATTGCATTAGCTGGAAAAATGGAAAAGAAAGATTTAGTAACGTTTGTTACATTTGGAGAAGGTTCTTCTAACCAAGGTGATTTCCATGAGGGTGCAAACTTTGCTGGCGTACACAAGTTACCTGTTATTTTCATGTGTGAAAATAACAAATACGCAATCTCTATTCCAGTTGAAAAACAATTAGCATGTAAAAATGTATCAGATCGTGCAATTGGTTATGGTATGCCTGGATATACAATAGACGGAAATGATCCACTTGCAGTATATAAAGCTGTAAAAGAAGCTGCAGACCGCGGCCGTTGTGGTGAAGGCCCAACTTTAATTGAAACAGTATCATATCGTTTAACAGCACATTCTAGTGACGACGATGATCGTGTTTATCGTGATAAAGAAGAAGTAGAAGAAGCAAAGAAAAAAGATTCAATTATAACATTTGCTGCTTATTTAAAAGAAGCTGGTGTGTTAACTGAGGAATCTGAAAAACAAATGTTAGACGAAATTATGCATATCGTAAATGAAGCAACAGAATATGCAGAAAATGCTCCGTATGCAGCACCTGAAGATGCATTGAAGCACGTATACGCAGAATAGGGGGGAACGTTTCATGGCTGTAATGTCTTATATTGATGCTATTACATTAGCAATGCGCGAAGAAATGGAACGCGATGAGAAAGTATTCGTTTTAGGTGAAGATGTTGGTAAAAAAGGTGGCGTATTTAAAGCGACACACGGTTTGTATGATCAATTTGGTGAAGATCGTGCACTGGATGCACCGCTTGCAGAATCTGCAATTGCTGGGGTAGCAATTGGTGCGGCAATGTATGGTATGCGTCCAATCGCTGAAATGCAGTTTGCTGATTTCATCATGCCAGCAGTAAACCAAATTGTTTCTGAGGCAGCAAAAATTCGTTATCGTTCTAATAACGATTGGACTTGTCCAGTTACAATTCGTGCGCCATTTGGCGGAGGTGTTCACGGTGCATTGTATCATTCACAATCTGTAGAAGCGATGTTTGCAAACCAACCAGGTTTAAAAATTGTTATCCCTTCTACACCATATGATGCAAAAGGCTTATTAAAAGCAGCAATTCGTGATGAAGATCCAGTATTATTCTTTGAACATAAACGTGCATATCGCTTAATCAAAGGTGAAGTGCCAGAAGATGATTATGTATTACCAATTGGAAAAGCAGATGTAAAACGTGAAGGTGATGATATTACTGTTATCACGTACGGATTATGTGTTCACTTTGCACTTCAAGCAGCTGAAAAATTAGCGCAAGATGGCATCTCTGCACACGTTCTTGATTTACGTACTGTATATCCATTAGATAAAGAAGCAATCATTGAAGCAGCTTCTAAAACAGGTAAAGTTCTTCTTGTAACAGAAGACAATAAAGAAGGAAGTATTATGAGTGAAGTGGCAGCAATTATTGCTGAAAATTGTCTGTTTGATTTAGATGCGCCAATCGCACGTCTTGCAGGTCCAGACGTTCCAGCAATGCCATATGCACCAACAATGGAAAAATTCTTTATGGTAAATCCAGATAAAGTTGAAAAAGCAATGCGTGAACTTGCGGAATTTTAATCGGGGGGACTATACATGGCTGTAGAAAATATTACAATGCCTCAGCTCGGGGAGAGCGTTACAGAGGGTACAATTAGTAAATGGCTCGTTAATGTTGGCGATCACGTAAATAAGTATGATCCGCTTGCAGAAGTAATGACTGATAAAGTAAATGCTGAAGTACCATCATCTTTCACTGGTATTGTGAAAGAATTAATCGCTGGTGAAGGTGATACGTTAGCTGTAGGTGAAGTAGTTTGTGTTATTCAAGTAGAAGGCGCAGATGAAGTGGCAGCGACAGCTGTTGAGGAAAAAACAAAAGAAGAACCAAAGGCAGAAGTAGCTACGCCTGAAAAAGCACCGAAAGCAAAACAACCAACTGATGGAAAACCACGTTTTTCACCAGCTGTTTTAAAACTTGCGGGTGAGCATAACGTTGATTTAGATCAAGTAGAAGGTACGGGAGCAAATGGCCGTATCACTCGTAAAGATATTTTAAAGCTAGTGGAATCTGGAAATATTCCGCAAGCAGGTGTGAAGAAAGAGGAAGCGGTAGCAGTAGTAGAAGCTCGTCCAGAAGCACCAAAAGCAGCTCCAGTAGCACAAAAAGTAGAAGCTGCAAAACCAGTTTCTGTACCAACAATGCCTGGCGATATCGAAATTCCAGTAACAGGTGTGCGTAAAGCAATTGCAGCGAACATGTTACGTAGTAAACACGAAGCGCCACACGCTTGGATGATGATTGAAGTAGATGTGACAAACCTTGTGTCATACCGTAATTCAATTAAAGGTGATTTCAAAAAACGCGAAGGCTTTAACCTAACGTTCTTTGCTTTCTTCGTAAAAGCAGTAGCACAAGCGTTAAAAGAGTATCCTCAAATCAATTCAATGTGGGCTGGCGATAAGATTGTTCAGAAGAAAGATATTAACCTTTCTATCGCTGTTGCAACAGAGGATGAACTATTTGTACCAGTAATTAAACACGCGGACGAGAAGACGATTAAAGGTATCGCTCGTGAAATTACAGAGCTTGCAGGAAAAGTACGTACGAAATCGTTAAAAGCGGACGAAATGCAAGGTGGAACATTTACAATTAATAACACAGGATCATTCGGTTCTGTTCAATCTATGGGTATTATTAATTACCCACAAGCGGCTATTTTACAAGTTGAATCAATTGTAAAACGCCCAGTAATTATGGATAACGGTATGTTCGGTGCTCGCGACATGGTTAACTTATGTTTATCACTTGATCACCGTGTACTAGATGGTCTAATTTGTGGTAAGTTCTTAGGACGTGTAAAAGAAATTCTAGAAAATACGTCAGAAAATAATACATCTGTATATTAATAAAAAGCTCGCTTATGCGAGCTTTTTATTATCTTATTTCTTCATTTGCATCCTACATATGTACATCACTTTTCCCAGCAATCTTACAATGAACGAGTATGTATTAGAAATTTACGAAAATACATTGCTGATATATGGTATATAGATATAAAATAAGAAAAGAATAATTTTTTTTGGCAAATCTTACTGACGAAACTGTAGTATAATATATTGTATTGTATGAAAAAGAGAGTTATTCTATATAAGTGTTTTATAGATAATGTGTAATCAGTCGTCAAAACATGAAGAATGTTGACTCCTGGTTTTTTATTTTGCTGTAACAATGTTTCAGGAGGATGTCATGAAAAGAAGTACCGAGTTTCTAAAAAGTTTAGATGTAAAATTAATATTAATTTTGTTTGCATTATGTGTTACGAGTATAGCTGCTATATATAGCAGTCAGCAAACTGGCCAATATGGAGAGGCAAACTTTGCGATGAAACAGGGTTTGAACTACATAATTGGAGTTGTATTGTTACTGCTTGTTGCAAGCATCGACTTAGATCAATTACAAAAATTGTCTTGGCCACTTTATATCGTTGGATTTGGTTCACTTATTCTTTTGAAAATACTACCAGTTTCCACTTTTACACCTGAAAAATTAGGCGCAAAAAGATGGTTTGTGTTTCCGTTAGTTGGACAAATTCAACCATCTGAGTTTTTCAAAATTTCATTGCTTCTCGTAGTAGCAAGTATAGCGGTGAAGCATAATGCACAGTATATGGCAAGGACATTCCAAACAGATTTACAATTAGTAGGTAAAATTATGCTAGTATCCCTCCCGCCTATGGCTGTTGTATATAGCCAACCGGATACAGGGATGGTGTTCTTATATGCTGCTGCAATTGCATGTATTTTATTTATGTCAGGTATTCAGAAGAAATTGATAGCGTTATGTACAGTTATTCCGGTGACCGTATTATCTACGTTAATATTTATTTACGTAAGGTATGAGGATTTCTTCTTTAATAAGTTAGTTACGTTACTAAAACCTCACCAACAATCACGTATTGTAGGTTGGTTAAATCCATTTGAAAATGCAGATCAAGGTTATCAAACGCAGCAATCGATTTTAGCTGTAGGTAGTGGTGGTATGGAAGGGAAAGGCTTTGGTGAAGGGAACGTCTATATCCCTGAGAAGCATACTGACTTTATTTTTGCTACAATTGCCGAAGAAGGTGGATTTATCGTAGCAGCGTTAGTTGTATTTTTGTTCCTATTACTACTATATAGAACAATTATTATTGGCTATTCTGCTGATAATTTATTCGGTACATTATTATGTGCTGGATCAATTGGGATATTAACGGTTCAAATATTCCAAAACATCGGTATGATCGTTGGATTAATGCCTGTAAAAGGGATTGCATTACCTTTCTTATCATATGGGGGAAGTTCCTTGTTCTCGAATATGATTATGATGGGTCTCATATTATCGGTACGGAAAACGTATAAAAAGTATATGTTTTCTGTTAAGTAAAAAAGCTGGTTCGTGTAAATGCGAACCAGCTTTTTTACATATATGCTCTTAAACGTTGCAAACTAAAACAGAATAGCAGTTTGAGACGGGTAAGGAGTGCAAAGTGATGCATATGCATATTTTTGAAGGAGCACGGCATCTTTCTAATAGTGAGTGGGTTATTCGGGCTATTATAGCATACATATTTTTAATATTAGTTGCGAAAGCGATGGGGCAAAGGTCCATCGCACAACTTCGTTTCTTAGATGTTGTATTAGTGTTATTGCTTGGTGGGAATATTTCTAACGCATTATCTGATGAAAAAGTGGGATTACTCGGTTCGATGATTACAACGTTCATACTCGTTGTACTTCACATTATAAGCTCAGTCTTAATGTTGAAATGGGATAGATGGAGACGCTTTTTAGAGCCAGCACCTATTATTCTTATACACAATGGTTCCATTGATTTTAGTAATTTGAAAAAAGCGAGAATTACGGTGGAATATTTATTTTCAGAACTTCGTATGCGAAATGTGAGCGATATTCAAACGATTAAATTAGCATTATGGGAAGCGAATGGTGTGGTTTCTATATTTCAATATCCAGAATATGAAGCAGTTTCGCGGATTGATCTGAAAGTGGCGGGGAAAAAATCTCCAGTTTCTTTTGTATTAGTAAAGGATGGGAGCATTCAGAAAGATGTTCTTGCTTTAGTAGGAAAAACAGAAGCGTGGGCGAGAGAATTTCTAGAGAAGAGTGCAGAAGTCGAATCTATTATGTTAGCTACAGTAGATGAAGCTCATAAAATAAATATTTTGTTAAAAAAATGAAAAATATACGCATTTTGTCGTTTCATACATATGATACAATAGTGTGGACAACGAAAAAGGAGGGATACGATGGGATATGTAGAGGAGTTACGAAAAGTAGTTGGTCATCGCCCTTTAATTTTAGTTGGTGCTGTTGTACTTGTTATAAATGAACATGGATATGTATTATTACAGCAAAGAACAGAGCCTTACGGAAAATGGGGATTGCCTGGCGGGCTAATGGAGCTTGGCGAATCCCCAGAAGAAACAGCTTGCCGTGAAGTATATGAAGAGACAGGAATAGAAGTGAAGAACCTGCGATTAATTAATGTATTTTCTGGAGCGAACTATTTTACAAAATTAGCAAATGGTGATGAATTTCAATCCGTAACGACAGCCTATTATACCGAGGAATACGAAGGGGAGTTTGTTATGAATAAAGAAGAAGCGGTTCAGCTTACATTCTTCCCACTAACAGAGCTACCTGATTATATTGTAGGATCGCATAAAAAAATGATTGCTGAATATATGAAGATTATGGAAAAAGGGATATAATAATAGTGAAAGAAATACAAAAACACAGTTCTGGTCGGTAGTCCAGACACATGATTACATGTCAGTAACCTTCCCCTCCGGGATGTCCAGTATTTCTAATTTTTTTTAAGGAGGGGCTGTCAATGGATTTGACAGTATATCACGATGGTCAATTTTTCGTAGGAATTATTACGCATAAAGAAACAGGGAAATTGTATGGAGCGCGGTATATTTTTGGAATGGAACCTTCAGATGAAGAAGTACTTATATTTGTGAATGGTCCAATGTTAGCATATTTCCAGCACGTTGCAAAATGCGGTGTGGAAGTGAAAGAAAAACAGCGTCCAAAAAATATAAAACGTATCATACGACAAGCGGCAAAAGAAGTAAATGTAAAACGTTTTACTAAGGCGCAAGAGGCAATTAGCTTATCTTATGAACTGCATAAACAAGAAAAGAAAGTGCAGTCTAAAGAGAAGCGAGAAGCTGAAAAACAAAGAAGACGTTTAATTAAAGTACAAAAAGCAAAGCAAAAGCATCGTGGCCATTAAGAAAAGGTGTTAGAGCAAGAGCTCTAACACCTTTTCTATACCCAAATACAAGTAAACTTACTTGTATTTCATAAACATTAACTGGTAAGATACAAATAGGTAGTTTTAGAGGAGGGAAAAGATTGATTAATTTTAACTTTTTTATGAATGATGTTGTCCGCCAAGCACGTGAAGAGATTGTCTCTGCTGGATATACAGAATTGACGACGCCGGAAGCAGTAGAAGAAGCGTTTAAAAGAAATGGAACAACACTTGTAATGGTAAACTCTGTATGTGGTTGTGCAGGTGGTATTGCTCGTCCTGCTGCTGCGCATTCCGTACATTATGATAAACGTCCTAACCATCTTGTAACGGTGTTTGCAGGTCAAGATAAGGAAGCAACAGCAAGAGCTCGTGAATATTTCGAAGGGTATCCACCTTCTTCTCCATCATTCGCTTTATTAAAAGATGGAAAAATTGTAACGATGGTAGAACGTCATGAAATTGAAGGTCATGAACCAATGCAAGTTATTGCAAAACTACAATCTTATTTCGAAGAGAATTGTGAAGAACTATAAATATAAGTGAAAAGGCGGTACGTCCACGATGAAGTGGATGTACCGCTTTTTTTATTTAGCATTAAAATTTATCCCGCTTTAATGGGCAGTAAGACCCCCATCTCAAAATTCAGCGAAAGCAAAGAAGTTAGGCGGGGGATCAACTGCCCATAAAAGTCCGATTGGTTCAACTAATAATCAGTGGGAGATGAAGAAAACCCCCACTGATTAAAGTTTCACTTTATGGGACATGCATAGTTGTGTTATTTTATGCATTTTTTTATACATTACAAACGGCATTAACATTGTTATTTTATTTATTTTTATTTTATATATTGCATAAAAATAAAAGTGCTGATACAATACAAACATCGAATAAATATTCTATTAAACTTTTAAATATACATTATTAGGGGGAAGAAAGATGAAGAAGTTATTATCAATATCGTTTGCACTTATTTTAATTGTAAGTATGTTCAGCGCTTGTAGTAATGGGGAAGAAAAGGCTAGTGGAAAAAATAAAAAAGTACTGGTTATGGGGACTTCAGCAGATTATAAACCATATGAATATGTGGAAGCTTCAAAAAGTGATGAAATTATCGGCTTTGATGTTGATGTTGCTAAATATATCGGAAAAGAACTTGGTTATGAAGTGAAAGTGAAAGATATGGATTTTGGTGGTTTATTAGCATCTCTTAGCTCAGGAAAAGTTGATTTCGTAATGGCAGGTATGACGCCGACTGCAGAGCGTAAAAATAATGTTGATTTTACAGATATTTATTTTGTTGCGAAAAATATGGTCGTTTCTAAAAAGGATTCTAATATTCAATCTGTAGAGGATTTAAAAGGGAAAAAAGTAGGGGTACAAACAGGATCTATTCAAGAAGAAAAAGCAGCAGAATTTAAAAAAGAAGTAGATTTCAAAGTTGAGGGACGTGACCGTATACCAGAAATCGTACAAGAAATTAAAGCTGGTCGTTTTGACGCAGCAATTATAGAAGATACAGTTGCTAAAAATTATTTAGAAAAAATGAAAGAATTACAAGGAATTGAAATTAAAGAAGCACCAGAAGAAGTAGGAGCAGCAATTGCTCTTCCGAAAAACAGTGATAAAACAGCAGAATTTAATAAAGTAATTAAAAAAATGCAAGAAAATGGAGAAATGGATAAATTAGTGAAGAAATGGTTTGGCAGCGAAAAATAAGCTGCCTTTCACTTTTCTGTGAGGGGAATGAAAAGAATGAACTTAGATTTTTCGGCGATTACGCCTTCGATACCATATATACTAAAAGGCCTAGAAGTTACTTTGAAAATTGTAGCAGTATCAGCGTTAGTTGGGTTTATTTTAGGAACGTTATTAGCACTTTGCAAAATTGCTAGAATACGAGCATTAAATATAGCGGCAGATTTTTATACATCAATTTTCCGTGGTACACCACTTGTATTGCAATTAATGATTATTTATTTCGGTGTCCCGCAAATAATTGGTTATGAAATACCAGCATTCGTAGCAGCTGTATTAGCATTTAGCTTAAATTCAGGTGCATATATGTCAGAGGTAATTCGTGCCGGCATTCAAGCGGTTGATAAAGGACAAACAGAAGCAGCGATGGCTTTAGGGATTCCTTACGGAAAAATGATGCGAAATATTATTTTCCCTCAAGCATTAAAAAATATATTACCAGCGCTTGTGAACGAGTTTGCGACACTTACGAAAGAATCGGCTGTAGTAACAGTAATAGGAGCGACAGATTTAATGCGCCGTGCTTACATTGTAGGCGGTGAGACGTTTAAATATCTTGAACCATTACTTTTTGTTGGACTCATTTATTATATGCTAGTCATTATTCTTACATTAGTCGGGAAAGCAATTGAAGGGAGAATGAAGAAAAGTGATTAAAATTGAAAACCTTCATAAATCATTTGGAAAAAACGAAGTATTAAAAGGGATTACAACAACGATAGAAAAAGGGGAAGTAGTAGCAATTATTGGACCGTCTGGATCAGGGAAATCAACCTTTTTACGTTGTATGAATGTGCTAGAAGCACCGACAAATGGTCACATTTGGATTGGAACGGAAGAAGTAACGAATCCGAAAACGAATATTATGCACGTTCGTGAAAATGTCGGAATGGTATTTCAGCATTTTCACCTATTTCCTCATATGACTGTATTAGAAAATATTACGTATGCTCCTATCAATGTAAAAGGAGTAACGAAACAAGAAGCCGAAAAGAAAGCGGAGAAACTTTTAGAAAAGGTCGGTTTATTAGATAAAAAAGATACGTATCCAAACCGTCTTTCGGGAGGACAAAAGCAACGTGTAGCAATTGCGAGAGCGTTAGCGATGGAACCAGAAGTTATGTTGTTTGATGAACCAACATCAGCACTAGATCCAGAGATGGTAAAAGAAGTGTTAGAAGTTATGAAATCATTAGTTACGACAGGAATGACAATGGTGATTGTTACACATGAAATGGGATTTGCAAAAGAAGTAGCAGATCGTGTTCTCTTTTTAGATGGTGGAAAGCTTGTAGAAGATAGTGCGCCAGCAGAATTTTTTGTAGCACCGAAAAGTGAACGTGCGCAACAATTTTTACAAAAAATATTGTAATATGTAAAGGTTGCGTGAATAATAAGTAGAAAAGGATGACATTGTGTCATCCTTTTTTTATACTAAATTTAAATACGTTTATACATATAGGAGCAGTGCTATGTTCAAAATTGGATACCGTACAGTAAAAACAGCAATAGGGACAGGCGCAGCAGTTTTTATTGCTCAGTTATTAGGATTAGAATTTTATAGCTCAGCGGGCATTTTAGTTATATTATGTGTACAAAATACGAAACGTAAATCACTTCAAGTATCGTTACATCGTTTTTTAGCTTGTGTATTATCAATGGTATTCGCTTTTTGTATTTTTGAAACAGTTGGATATACACCACTAGCAATTAGTATATTATTACTTACATTTATTCCGACTGCAGTTATGCTTAAAATTCAAGAAGGTATTGTCACGAGTTCAGTTATTGTGATGCATCTATATTCATTGAAACAAATTACATGGCTTATTGTTGGAAATGAAATTGCGATATTAACGATAGGAATTAGCGTGGCTTTATTAGTGAATATGTATATGCCAAGTAGTGAAAATAAGCTAAAAGAGTATCAGTATACAATAGAAAGTAATTTTAAAACAATTTTGTTTGAAATGGTCGTTTATTTACGAAACAGAGAAAGTAATTGGAGCGGGGCAGAACTTATTGAAACTGAAAATATGCTAAATGAAGCAAGGGATTTATCGTTTAAGAAACTTGAGAACGCATTTATGCGAGAAGATGGCTATTACTATCGCTACTTTAATATGCGTATGCAGCAATTCGAAATTTTAGAGCGAATGATACCACTAGCAGCTTCTTTATCATGGACATATGAACAAGCTGACATGATTGCGGATGTGGTTGAAAACATTGGGAATGCTATTAGCCCTGAGAGTACTGGGGTTATTTCCTTAAGACAGCTGCAAGAAATGAGAGAATTATTTAGAGACATGCCATTGCCAGTTACACGTGAAGAATTTGAGATACGTGCGAAGCTTGTTCAACTTGTGTATGAAATGGAACAATATTTACTCATTAAAAGCCGTTTTAAGGGAAAGGATAATATAAAAGAACTTATATAGAAGGTAGGAATTATTTATGCCGTATCTTCTCTCTTTCATATTATGTCTTTCTTTATCACCTATTTGGCCTCTTGGTGATAATCCACGTGCCGGAGACCCTTTCATTATTGTAAATAAAGCGACGAATAAACTAGCTTATATTGACGATGGAAAGATTCAAAAGGTTTTTCCAGTAGCGACAGGGAAAACAAATGAATTAACTCCAGAAGGAACTTTTGATGTTGTAATGAAAGCGAAGGATCCGTATTATATTGCGAAGAATATTCCAGGCGGATCACCGAAAAATCCACTTGGGTCAAGGTGGATTGGATTTAATGCAAGAGGAACTGATGGAAGTAAATATGGAATACATGGAACAAACCAACCTAGTTCAATTGGAAAGTATATTTCACAAGGATGTATAAGAATGAAGAAAAACGATGTGGAGTATTTATTTGATCGCATTCCAATCGGAACGAAAGTATGGATTGTGAAGTCGAAACAATCATTTCAGCAATTGGCAAAACAAAAAGGAGCCATTGCATATGAAAAAGCCAACGAAAAGGTTGGCTTTTTCTATTGTAATAAGTTGTCTTGACATGTGTACATAACCATGAGTTAATGAGAGTATAGAAAGATAAAGTGAAACTTTAATCAGTGGAAGGTTTTTGCCCGCTGATTATCAGCCCGCACCAATCGGGGTAAAAATTAGATAAAGGGGTTGCTCATATGTACTTGAATTCAAAAATTTCGTATATGCAATTTTTTATGGGATTTCTATTTGTTATTACATTCATATTGGCAACTTTTAATATATGTTCTTATCTTGTAGCAATTGTATGTATGGCTTTACTCAATCTTACTTTTGTTATTGGAGCATTTCAGCAGAAACAATATACAAGTTTTATAACAGCACTTGTAATGTCATTTTCCTTTAGTATTGTAGCGATTGTGCTCTATATAAAATAAACCATCTCGATATCGAGATGGTTTATTTTATTATGTTATATGTAAAAAGTAAAAAAAGGACGAACACATCGTCCTTTTTACCAAAACATACTTGCGCCAGCAAGTAATGTTGTTACAAGCATAGAAATTAGCATTACATAAACCATAACTTTTTGAGCTTTTTTATGCATCGTTAAACCTCCTTGCAAATCAGTACAATATCATTGTAACGAGAAATGATATTGTGGACAAGGGGAGAGAAGTGACAAAATTCGAGAAGTGCATGTAAAGTATAACAGGAAATTTATATGCATGTAGAGAATATATAATAATGATAGAGTATAAGTTTTTTGTTATGCAAGCTGAAGAATGGAGATACGATGATGAAAATATATGAAACAAATCGTTTACATTTAAGGGAAATTGATGAGTCGTATGCTGAAAAAGTTCTTCAATATTACGACAGAAATCGTGAATTTTTAAAAGCTTGGGAAGAGTATAGACCGGATGATTTTTTTACGTTAGATTATCAGAAGAAAAAGTTACAAAGGGATAGAAAAGAGTTTGCAGAAGGTAAAATCATCAGGCTTTGGATCTTTAAAAAGGGTGATGATACAAAAATTATTGGATGTATCTCATTTAATCTAATCGTTCGCGGCATTTATCAATCTTGTGTGCTCGGCTATAAATTAGATAAGGCAGAATTGAATAAAGGTTACACGACAGAAGCGCTTAGGAAAGCTATTCAAGTTACTTTCGAAGAATTTCAGTTACATCGTATAGAAGCACCGATTATGCCACGGAATTTAGCATCTATACAAGTAGTGACGAAGATAGGTTTTCAATATGAGGGCGTGTCTAGGAAGATGTTAATGGTAAATGGAGTATGGGAAGATCATATGCGCTGGGTATTGTTAAATGAGTAATAGAAAGCAGATGGTTATCTAGACATATAAACCGTCTGTTTTTTGTCTTGTATTTCGAAACTTTTGCGAAATTCTGTTATAATTAATAGTGTTACATACATAATGGTAGTGCAGGAGGCGCAGTCTTATGATTAATCAAGAACGTTTAGTAAATGAATTTATGGAATTAGTACAAGTAGATTCTGAAACGAAATTTGAGGCAGAAATTTGCAAAGTATTAACAAAGAAATTTACAGATTTAGGTGTAGAAGTATTTGAAGATGACACAATGGCTGTTACTGGGCATGGTGCAGGTAATTTAATTTGTACATTACCAGCAACAAAAGATGGTGTTGATACAATTTACTTTACTTCTCATATGGATACAGTAGTTCCTGGTAATGGAATTAAGCCTTCTATTAAAGATGGATATATCGTATCGGATGGTACTACGATTTTAGGTGCGGATGATAAAGCAGGATTAGCATCCATGTTTGAAGCAATTCGTGTTTTAAAAGAGAAAAACATCCCTCATGGTAAAATTGAATTTATTATTACAGTTGGAGAAGAGTCTGGTCTTGTTGGTGCAAAAGCGTTAGATCGTGAGCGCATTACAGCGAAATACGGTTACGCATTAGATAGCGATGGAAAAGTTGGTGAAATCGTTGTTGCAGCTCCAACACAAGCGAAAGTGAATGCAATTATTCGCGGGAAAACAGCTCACGCTGGTGTAGCACCAGAAAAAGGTGTATCTGCAATTACTATCGCAGCGAAGGCAATTGCGAAGATGCCACTTGGTCGTATTGATTCTGAAACAACTGCAAATATTGGACGTTTTGAAGGTGGTACACAAACGAATATCGTTTGTGATCATGTACAAATCTTTGCAGAAGCGCGTTCTTTAATCAATGAGAAAATGGAAGTACAAGTTGCGAAAATGAAAGAAGCATTTGAAACAACTGCAAAAGAAATGGGCGGTCACGCAGACGTTGAAGTAAACGTTATGTATCCAGGATTTAAATTTGCTGATGGCGATCACGTTGTAGAAGTTGCAAAACGTGCAGCTGAAAATATTGGTCGTACACCTTCTCTTCACCAAAGTGGTGGCGGAAGTGATGCAAACGTAATTGCAGGACACGGTATTCCAACAGTTAATTTAGCGGTTGGTTATGAAGAAATTCATACAACAAACGAAAAAATCCCTGTTGAGGAATTAGCGAAAACAGCAGAATTAGTTGTTGCAATTATTGAAGAAGTAGCGAAATAATGTAATAGAAAAAGCGTGTAAATCATAATTGATTTACACGCTTTTTATTTTGATTCGATTGCTTTTACAAGGCGGATCAGCCAATACAAGAAAATCCATGGCAGTATATATGTTGTTATAATGCCCAGTAGACTTGGAAGGATTCCTGCTACGTTTATATCAAAAATAGGGAGTAATAAATAATTAATTAAGATGATTAATATAATAACGAGAAATGTATAGTTGAGTTTACTGTGTGATTTCATAACATATCACTCCTTTTACAATAATATCCATATCCCGTATTAAGTATAGCAAAAATAAGGATAAAAAGAATAAGTAATTATTATATTTTGCATGAATTTGATATAATGAAGGAACAAATGTTCTTTGAAGGGGTGAGTACTATGCGAGAAATGTATCCGAAAAATGGTCGTGTTATTTTACATGTAGATATGAATTGTTTTTTCGCATCTGTTGAAATTGCTCATGACCCATCATTACAAGGAAAACCGTTAGCAGTTGCTGGAAATGAAAAAGAAAGAAAAGGAATTATCGTAACATGTAGTTATGAGGCGAGAGACTACGGAATACGTACAACGATGCCTCTTTGGGAAGCAAAAAGGTTATGTCCACAATTAGTTGTAATGCGTCCTAATTTTACATTATATCGTGAAGCTTCATTTCAAATGTTTCAAATCCTTTCCCGTTTTACGGAAAAAATACAACCAGTCTCAATAGATGAAGGATATTTAGATATTACAGATTGCTACGCACTCGGTTCACCTCTTGAAATAGCAAAGATGATTCAGCAGGCGTTATTAACAGAGTTACAGCTTCCGTGTAGCATCGGAATTGCTCCTAACCTTTTCCTAGCAAAAACAGCTTCTGATATGAAAAAACCTCTTGGGATTACCGTGCTTCGAAAACGAGATATTCCAGAAATGATTTGGCCACTTCCAGTTGGAGCGATGCATGGAATTGGAGAAAAAACAGCTGAAAAATTAAATGATATTCATATACAAACAATTGAGCAATTAGCAAAAGGAAACGAACATATCATTCGCGCTAAAATTGGAAAGCATGGTGTTGATTTACAAAGACGGGCAAAAGGGATGGATGATAGGGAAGTTGACCCAAGTCAAATGGGACAACATAAAAGTGTTGGTAATTCGATGACTTTTTCAAAGGATATGGATGAAGATAAAGAATTACTTGATATGTTAGAACGGCTATCAAAATCAGTGAGTAAAAGATTACAAAAGCGAACTCTTGTCAGCTATAATATTCAAATTATGATTAAATATCATGATAGGCGGACAGTAACGCGGAGTAAACAATTGAAAAATGCGATTTGGGAAGAACGAGATATTTTTCAGGCAGCCTCTCGTTTATGGAAGCAACATTGGGACGGTGATTCCGTTCGTTTATTAGGTGTTACGGCTACTGAAATAGAGTGGAAGACAGAATCGGTGAAACAATTAGATTTGTTTTCATTTGAAGAAGATGCGAAAGAAGAGCCGCTACTTGCTGTTATTGATCAAATTAATGATAAATATGGAATGCCGATTTTACAAAGAGGCAGTCAATTATTACGTAAGCAAGAAAAGTCTTTCCAACAAAAATTAGAAAATAAGTTTATGTAGAAGGTGTCATGAAGCTGTACATATCATGACACCTTTCATTTTTAACTTGCTTCTAAATCTAATGAAGTTTTCCACCCAGCTGCAGTAACACCAGCTTCTAATAGCATTCTACTCACTATTTTTTCAATTAAGACTGCTGCATTTGTACTGCAATGTAATGTAGCTTGTATACACACTTTTTGCTTAGAATCCACGTCTTCACTATACAATTCTTTTAAACCGATGCCTTCAGAACTTACCATGTGCATAAGTAAAAACCGAATATGTGTTTCATGCTCTTCTGAACAAGTAAGAGAAAGGAAGTAGTTCGTTTGTTCAGGTGATTCTTCTTTTGATTTTTGATTCATAAAGAGGGCGATTGGACGGAGTAGTATATTTGCTAGTAAAACGCCGGTTGCACCTAATAAAGCTGCAACGAGGAAACCAGCGCCTGTAAGAGTACCAACAGCAGCTGCGCACCATAGAGTAGCCGCAGTATTAAGCCCTCTAATACTAAAACCATCCCGGATAATAACGCCGCCTCCTAAAAAACCAATCCCACTAACGACTTGAGCGGCAATACGTGAGGGGCTAGCATCGTGATCAAGCATGACGGATAATAAAACAAATATACAGGCACCAAGTGATACGAGAGCATTTGTCCGTAATCCAGCCATCCTGTGTCTCCATTGCCGTTCCATTCCGATGCAAGCACCTACAATAATTGCGATAAATAATCTTAATACAATGTCATACCATACCATCATGGTTACCTCCATACATATGAGTCCATGTTATGTTTTTGAGAATGAGTGGGGAGTACCTGCTCATTCTCAATTTTATCCCGCTATTTGCGGGCTGATGAAAGCTTCACTTTATAACCAGCTATGAAACTTTTTAATATAAACTTTTTTTAGGAACTGTGCTAAGAAAGCATAGCCTAATAGTATTCCTATTAACCAAGGGAAATAGCTAAGTGGTAATGCTTGTAATCCAACAGCTGCTCCAAGTGGCGAGAATGGAATATAAATTCCGATTGCCATAATACAAGCGGTTAATAAAAGAACCGGTATTGATGCAGTACTTTGAATGAACGGAATCTTCTGTGTTCTTATCATGTGAACAATTAAAGTTTGTGTTAGTAATCCAACGACAAACCAACCAGATTGGAATAATGATTGTTCGCTAGTTGTATTTGCACCGAAGACGTTCCACATGACTACATATGTGATGATATCAAATATGGAACTAATTGGACCGATACAAATAATGAAGTTCCGTAAGTTCGCAGTATCCCATTTTCTTGGTTTTTCTAAAAACTCTTTATCCATTTTGTCCCATGGAATAGACAGTTGTGAAATATCATAAAGCAAGTTTTGAATTAAAAGGTGAATGGCAAGCATCGGCAAGAAGGGGATGAAAGCACTTGCTACTAACACACTAAATACATTTCCGAAGTTAGAGCTAGCTGTCATTTTAATATATTTTAAAATGTTTCCAAATGTAGTGCGTCCTTCTAAAATACCTGCTTCTAATATTGTTAAGCTTTTCTCAAGTAAAATAATGTCAGAAGACTCTTTTGCAATATCGGTAGCAGTATCAACAGATATGCCAACATCAGCTTCACGTAACGCTACGGCATCGTTAATGCCATCTCCCATATAACCTACAGTGTGTCCGTTTCCTTGTAATACTCGTATAATGCGAGATTTTTGCATTGGATTTAGTTTAGCAAATACAGTTGTTTCTTCGGCTAATTTTGCTAATGCTTTATCAGGTAAAGAATCGATTTCGTAACCAAGGACAGGCTCACCGATATTTAATCCGACTTCTTTGCAAACTTTTCTTGTCACGATTTCGTTATCGCCAGTTAAAATTTTCACTTGTACGCCATGTTTCTGTAATGCTTGAATGGCAGTAGCGGCAGATGGTTTCGGTGGATCTAAAAAGCCAATATATCCAGCGAGAATCATATCATTTTCATCTTGTACCGCGTACTCTGTATCATTTATTGGTCTATCTTTTTTATAAGCTACAGCAATAACACGCATACCTTCACTATTTAATGTCTCACTTAGTTGTTTTACATTTGAGCGCATGTCATCGGTAAGAGAAACAACTTTTCCACCTACTTCAGTGTAGTTACAAATAGATAAAATTTCTTCTACTGCCCCTTTACAAACCATTGTATGTTCACCTGAAATATCTTTCACGATGACAGACATACGCCGACGAGCAAAATCAAATGGAATTTCATCTAGTTTTTGAAAAATGGATGGATTAAACTGCTGGTTTTCTTCTGTATGTTTCATAACGGCTTTATCTATTAAATTTTTCAATCCTGTTTGATAGAAGCTATTTAAATAGGCAAAGTGTAATACACGATTACATGTATTACCGTTAGGATCTAAATGGCGGACAAGTACAACTTTATCTTCTGTTAAAGTACCTGTTTTATCGGTACAAAGAATGTTCATAGCACCTAAGTTTTGAATAGAATTCAGTTGTTTTACAATTACTTTCTGTTTAGACATGTTAACGGCACCTTTTGCTAAATTAGCAGTTACAATCATTGGTAACATTTCAGGTGTGAGACCAACAGCAATTGCGATAGCGAAGAAGAAAGCCTCTTGCCAATCCCCTTTTGTGAATCCGTTAATGAGAAGAACGATAGGCGCCATAATAAGCATGAATGTAATTAAGAGCCAGCTTACTTTGTTTACACCTTTATCAAAGCTTGTTTCTACTCGTTTGCCGAGTACCTTTTTTGCTAAAGAGCCGAAATACGTATCGGTACTTGTGGAGATGACAACAGCTTTTGCACTACCACTTACAATATTTGTACCCATAAAACAAAGGTTTTCCATATCGAGTGGATTGTAATTTTTTTTCGTATTTTTCGGTAAGATATGTTTATTCTCTGTATGGTAGCAGTTTTCGTACTTTTCCACAGGAAGTGCTTCCCCAGTTAAAGAGGATTGATTCACAAATAAATCTTTAGCTGATAAAATACGCACATCAGCCGGAACGATATCACCGGCTGAAAGTGAAATAATATCGCCAGGTACAAGTTCTTCAATTGGAATTTCCATTGTATAATTTTGCTTTAAATTTGTTACTTTTTTTGTTTCATGCACAAATCCATCTATTCTAAAGACGCTTGCCGTTGTTCGAACCATAGCTTTTAACTGATCAGCAGCTCTTTGAGAACGAAATTCTTGTAAAAAACGAATCGTTGCACTTAGCATTACCATTACAGATACGACAAGGGTTCCTTGTATGTCATTTGTGAAAAAAGAGAGTGCGCCGAGAGCTAATAAAACAAAAATAAATGGATTTTTAAATGCCAGTAGAAATTGAATGTACCACGGTGCTGTTTTATTATGAGCTATTTCATTTGGGCCATATAAAGTAAGTCTACGAGCAGCTTCTTGTTTAGAGAGTCCATTTTGTGTTGTTTCTAGAAGTTGTAACGCCTTGTTTGCATCTTGTGTTGCGACTTCCACCAATAATTCGTTATTTGTTTTCATACGATCTTGATTGTAAGAATGTTTTGTTTCTTGTCTTTGTAAATTTAACATCGGTAGTTCCTCCTTTTTCATGAAGGAGGAAACAATCTGTTACTCGACTATTTAAAATTAGGAGGAACAGCTTCTTTCCTACCTACATGATGAAATATTAACGTAAAACATATGGGTATCTGGGCCGAATCATCAATTGCCAACTGTTCCTCACCTCCGTACAATTTAGTAGTTTCTGAATATGCTATGTTTGTTTCATAGTAAGGTGTATATATAAAAAGACCTTTACTCAAAACGAGTAAAGGTCTGAATTCGCATTTAAAAGAGTCCACAACAAATACTGTTATAAACATAGATAAAAACAGTTTTTGTGTATGACAAAATATACGCACCTCTCCCTCGTTGAGTTTTAGCACTGTATAGCATAGGTACTGAAACCAGCTACGTTAAAAAAGGCCTTCATTCCGACCTTTCCTGTTGACCCATTGGCGTCTCTCGACATTTTTGGGCAGCAGCGTTTCTCTATACAGGAGCCTCACCTAACAGAGACCATATTCAATTACAATTTGAATGTTAGCACTGTAAATTTATAGTGTCAATATCTTTTTTTGAAAAATCAAATAGGTTTATGATGACTATATAGTAGGAAATAAGTGGAGTTTTTTTGAAAGATGTTTGGAAAATAAATACTGTAATGAATATAAATAAAAAGCACTGATTACAGTGCTTTTTATTATAGATTATGAGATTGTAGCATTTTCAAAAATAACAATTTCTGAGCTGTTTGTTGTTGAAACGCGTTGTGCGTAATATGTTAAAGCTGAAGAAATATATGTCGGTAACGAATCATTTGTATGTGTTGTTGTATATTCATGGATTAATTCTTTCAAAGTCGTCCATTCTAATTGTGCTGGGTGATCAGACACGAAAGAACTTACCCAGCGATCAAATGAAGATGAAAAATCAGTTTGTAAACGAAATGCTTCTTTCATAATAAAACGCTCCCTTAAAGTGTAGTATAATCATTTTAACATAAAACACGAACAATTACTAAGTTTTTCGAGTATAACGTTCGTGATATATAGTTGTCTAGATGATTGGTTATGTAAATTCGATTTGCCATTTGAAATAACATTCCGTAAGATGAAAGGTAGATTATATAAAGAGCTGGAGGAAAGAAAGTGGAATTTGTATTTTTAGGAACTGGTGCAGGTGTTCCTTCGAAAGGAAGGAACGTTTCGGCAATTGCTTTGCAATTGTTAGAAGAACGAGGACAGACTTGGTTATTTGATTGTGGCGAGGCGACGCAACATCAAATATTACATACATCAGTACGCCCACGCCGCATTGAAAAAATATTTATTACGCATTTACATGGTGATCATATTTTTGGCTTGCCTGGTTTATTAGGAAGCCGTTCATTTCAAGGAGGGACTACACCTTTAACAGTGTATGGACCAAAAGGAATTAAACAATTTATTGAAGTGGCATTATCAGTAAGCACGACACATGTAAAATATCCACTTGAAATTGTTGAGATAACAGAAGAAGGTACTGTATTTGAAGATAATGAATTTCACGTGGAAACGAAAAGATTGTCACATGGCATTGAATGTTTTGGGTATCGCATCGTAGAGAAAGATATACAAGGTGCTCTTTTAGTCGATAAATTGCTGGAGATGGGTGTGAAACCTGGCCCTCTCTTTAAACGTTTAAAAGATGGAGAAGTAGTTGAATTAGAAAATGGTACGATACTAAATGGAAAAGACTTTATTGGTCCGCCTCAAAAGGGAAGAATTATTACCATTTTAGGTGATACAAGATATTGTGAAGCGAGTAGAGAGCTGGCACAAGACGCTGACGTACTTGTTCATGAGGCAACTTTTGCGGCAGAAGATGAACAACAAGCGTATGATTATTTTCATTCTACATCTAAGCAAGCTGCGAGTATTGCACTTCAGGCAAATGCAAAACGATTAATATTGACTCATATTAGTTCTCGTTATCAAGGAGATACATATAAGGAATTATGGAAAGAGGCAAGAGAGCTATTTTCTAATACAGAAATAGCTACGGATTTGAAATCATTTCCAGTAGATAGATAATAATGGTGTGAAAAAATGGTGACGAAAGGTTGCCATTTTTTTATTTCTAAAAAAAATTTAAAATAAATCTGTTATCATTTTATGCTTAAATTGGATGAAACAGAAAATTTTTATGATGTGAAGATATAGGATAAAAATACATAGTACCGATCATTTAGAAAAACTGTTATATAAGTCAGACGACATACGAGTGGTACAAATAGCAAAAATGGATTTTTATTCAGAACTTTTAAAATTCATTAAAAGTAAGCGTTTTATTAAAAACAAGCTATAATGAGGGCAGATTATAATTTATTGTAGGCTACATGCGTTTTAGCTATTTGTCGTAACAAGTGGAGTTGACTAAATCATGAGAGCGCAACATGGGAATTATAAATAAGAAGGATATTACTATTATTTGTACCAAGTCTTTTTTCACCTTGTAGATTTAAAGCACTAAAAGGTATGAAAGCAATGGGAGTTTCACTTGTTTATGCTATCCTTGTAAGGGGTTCTGTGTTAAACTTTGGATTGCTACCAGACTTTATTCTGGATTAGCTTATACTATTTTAAAATGAAGGTAATGCTAAGTTTCTTACTTTATTAGGATAACTGGTATTATTTCAGGATATATTGTTTTACTGTTATTCAAAAACTATCCAATTCGTACAGCGGAACAAATTCGTCGTACAACTGGAAAAGCAACCGATTCGGTAGCTTAATAGAATAGTAAAAATTTTTTTCATAGAGGTTTAGGGGGAGTTATGATGAAGTATCGCTCAGTATTTGATATTATTGGTCCAGTTATGATTGGTCCATCAAGTTCACATACAGCAGGCGCAGCAAGAATGGGGCAAGTTGCTCGCCAGCTGTTTCGTCATGAACCAGAAAGAGTAAGCATTTCATTATATGGATCATTTGCAAAGACGTATCGAGGGCATGGTACGGATGTGGCACTGATTGGTGGGATATTAGGGTTTGAAACAGATGACTTACGTATTCCAGAGGCGCTAGACATAGCAAAAGAGCGCAAAATCGAAGTAGAATTCATTGAAGAAGATGCAAATGCACCTCACCCAAATACAGCGAGAATTCGTTTGTATAAAGGTGAAGAAGAAATTGAAGTTGTTGCTTGCTCAATTGGTGGCGGTAAAATTGAAGTTGTAGAATTAAACGGATTCGATCTTCAATTAACAGGCACGAGTCCAGCACTACTTATTGTAAATAACGATCGCTTCGGTGCTATTGCAGCAGTAGCTTCAATCCTTGCGAAACATGAAATTAACATTAGTACAATGAGTGTTTCTCGTAAAGAAAAAGGAAGAAGAGCGCTTATGGTCATCGAAACAGATGAATTATTAGCAGATGAAGTGATTGAAGAAATAAACGCGCAACAAAATATTTGTCAAGTAACTATTATGGAATAATTGCAGGGGGGACACACCATGTTTCGGAACGCAGCGGAACTAGTGGCGCAAGCTAAAGAACAAAATGTAAAAATCGCAGAAATTATGATTCAATGTGAAATGGAAACAAGAAGTATTTCACGTGAAGAAGTAATTGCTGGTATGGAAAAGAACTTAGTCGTAATGGAGCAAGCAGTAGAACGTGGTATTCGCGGAGTGAAATCACCAACTGGTTTAACTGGCGGAGATGCTGTAAAAGTTCAGGCGTATATGAATAGCGGAAAAGGCTTATCTGGAGATACGATTTTGGACGCTGTGAGTAAAGCTGTTGCAACAAATGAAGTAAACGCAGCGATGGGAATTATTTGTGCAACACCAACAGCAGGGTCTGCTGGAACGGTGCCAGGTGTACTGTTTGCACTGCAAGAGAAATTACAACCGACACGCGAAGAGATGATTGAATTTTTATTTACAGCAGGAGCTTTCGGTATGGTTGTTGCGAATAATGCTTGTATTTCCGGCGCGGCAGGAGGTTGCCAAGCTGAAGTAGGTTCAGCAAGTGGAATGGCAGCAGCTGCTGCAGTTGAGATGGCTGGTGGAACGCAAGACCAAGCAGCTACAGCGATGGCGATTTCATTAAAGAATATGCTTGGTTTAGTATGTGATCCTGTTGCAGGGCTTGTAGAAGTACCTTGTGTAAAACGTAATGCAGCAGGAGCTGCGAATGCGATGATTTCAGCTGATTTAGCATTAGCTGGCGTAACGAGTACAATTCCATGTGATGAAGTAATTGAGGCAATGTTTAGAATCGGACAAACGATGCCAGTAGCACTTCGTGAAACAGCTGAAGGTGGACTTGCAGCAACACCAACTGGTCGCCGTCTGCAAGAAGAGATCTTTGGGAAAACTAATAACTAAACAATATATGTTTATAAAAAAATGGAGCTCAAGTAAGATTGAGCTCTATTTTTTATTTTTCTTTTGTTAGTTGTTCTAATGTTTTTCCAAGATTGTGTGATCGTTGTGTAGCCTGTGTAATACAAGAAATAAGTGCTTGTTGAAATTTATGTTCTTGTAATACTTCAATGCCTGCTTCGGTCGTTCCGCCAGGAGAAGTAATTTCCTTTCGCAAAACAGAAGGGTGTTTTTCGCTTGCTTTTAGCATTTCAGCAGCACCAATCATCGTCTGAAGAATAAGTGACTTTGCAACATCTTCTTTTAAACCAATTGTTTTTGCGGCCTCTTCCATCGCTTCCACTACGTAATAAATATAAGCGGGTCCACTTCCAGATAATGCAGTGACAGCATGCATATCTTCTTCCTCTACAACAGAGACGAGACCGATCGTTTCAAATAAAGCTATGGCAGTGCGAATATGTTCCGCTGTTGAATGTTTTGAAGGCGAGATAGCAGTAGCTGATTTTAAAATAGCTGCAGATGTATTTGGCATCGCACGAATAATCGGAACATCTTTTTGAAGTAGGTTTCTAATTGAGTGAGTAGAAACACCTGCTAATAACGAAATAATAAGCAGATTATTATGTATATCTTCTTTAAAAGGAGTAAGAGCTTCTGCAACATCCTTCGGTTTCATTGCTAGAAAAAGAATAGTCGTATCAGTAAGTAGCTCTTTTTTATTATGCGTACCTTTGACGCCGTATTTTTTATGTAGCTCCTGCAACCTTGTCTCGTTAGAACGATTACTTACAGTAATTTGTTCGCCTTTCACAACATTTGCATGTAACAAGCCACCAATAATAGCTTCAGCAATAGAGCCTGCACCGAGAAAGGAAATGTTTTGAATAGACATGATGTTCCTCCTTTAAATTGGGTTAGAAATTCTTATAAATGTACATACATTCGTTTTTTTATAGGAAACACCTCTTTTTATCTGAAAATAATGACAAATATATGTAGAAGTTGTAAACTGAAGAAGTATTCATTTTTGAACCGGAAAGAGACAGGGGGGCTAAGCATGACGGCGATTCACCGAATGGAGATTCCTGTGCCATTTGCAGTTGAAACTGTGAATGTGTTTTTAGTTGAGGGGGAAACATTAACATTAATTGATACAGGGACGAATACAGAAGGGGCAAGAAGTGCGTTAGAAAGTCAATTAGGTGCATTAGGATATACGATAGAAGATATTGAAACAGTGGTCATTACGCATCATCATGCGGATCATTGTGGGCTTTTAAATATATTTTCTGAGAAAACGAACATTATTGGACACCCTTGGAATGAGCCTTGGATCACGCAAAATCCAGAATTTTTAAAGCGGTATCATGAGTTTTTTAGAGAGACAGCTTTGCAATTTGGTGTTCCAGCAGCATTTTTAAAAGACGAGGCGTTATTGACGACAAGGACACTGAAATATTCTTGTAATAGATCGTTAACGCATACTGTGAGAGAGGGAGATCGTATTGATTCTTTACCTGGGTTTACAGTTATTGAAACACCAGGTCATGCTTCCACTCATATTTCATTATATAGAGAATCTGATGGAATATTAATTGGTGGGGATGCTCTCATTAGTCATATTTCTTCGAATCCCATATTAGAACCACCGTATGAAGGACAAACAGAAAGAGCACGTCCATTATTACAATATAATCAAACGTTGAAGCGTTTAAGTGAAATGAATATTTCGCGCATTTTATCAGGACATGGAGAAGATGTTCTAGATGTGAAACAACTTATTGAAACGAGATTACAAAAGCAAGAAACACGTGCGTTTAAAGTGCTTGAGTTATTAAAGGAAAAACCAATGACAGCATTTGAAGTATGTGTAAAACTATTTCCAGTATTATATAAAGAACAATTGCCACTTACTATTTCAGAAACTGTTGGACAATTAGACTTTTTAGCATATAATCAACAAGTGATGATTGATGAATCTTCACAACAATTGATTTATTATGCAAAGTAGGTGACAGCAATGACGGGACGTTTACAAAATAAAGTAATCGTCATTACAGGTGCTTCTAGTGGAATTGGAGAGCAAATTGCAATGCAAGTTGCAGAGCTGGGGGCGACTCCAGTATTAATGGCTAGAACAGAAGAGAAATTAAAAGCGTTAGCACACAAAATTAAAGAAACTTATAATACGCCTTGCTATTACTATGTATTAGATGTAAGTGAAGAGACGGAAGTACAATCTGTTTTTTCAAAGGTATTACAAGAAGTAGGACGTATTGATATATTAGTAAACAATGCGGGATTTGGTATTTTTAAAACGTTTGAAGAGGCGTCAATGGATGAAGTGAAAGATATGTTCCAAGTAAATGTATTTGGATTAGTAGCTTGTACAAAAGCGGTACTACCTTATATGTTGAAAAGAAACGAAGGGCATATTATTAATATTGCTTCACTTGCTGGGAAAATTGCAACTCCGAAATCGAGTGCGTATGCTGCGACGAAGCATGCAGTATTAGGGTTTACGAATAGTTTACGCATGGAGTTATCTAGTACAAATCTTTTCGTAACAGCGATTAATCCAGGTCCGATAGATACGAACTTTTTTGAAATAGCTGATCAATCCGGTACATATGTGAAAAATATGGGACGATACATGTTAAAACCAACATATGTTGCAGAGCAAATCGTAAAATCGATGCAAACGAAAAAGCGTGAAGTAAACTTACCGAAGTGGATGGGCATGGGTCCAAAACTTTATGCTCTATTCCCAGGTTTATTTGAGCGTGTTGCAGGCAAATCATTAAGTAAAAAATAGGAGATTTCCATATGGAAATCTCCTATTTTTTTATTTTCCAGTCACATAATCGTAAACGATATCCTCAACTGCCTCGTATACATCAATTTCAGTATTTGAATGAATTATCGTTTGAATATGTTTAATTAGCATTTCCTGATCCTCATTTGACATAGGATTATATTGATATTGCTGAAAACTTTTTATAATCATCTTCTCAATTAATTTTCTATGCATGTTTTCCCCGCCTATATGTACGTATGTATTGTTTTATTGTACTTGAAGTGAAGTGAAAAAACTACCATGCACCATTTGTGTATAAAAATCCGCTTGTATATATTATTTTTCTAGTAAAATTAAGTTTTTTAAGTTTATAAAATTTATAAATATTTAATTGACTCTATAAATATACAATATTATAATCATACTTAATTTAAAGAATCGATATGAGGAGGAGCATATGAAAGTCGCGATTATTGGAGCAACTGGGTATGGAGGTATTGAGTTAATTCGGTTATTAGAGCAACATCCATATTTTTCGATAGCATCTCTTCATTCTTTTTCACAAGTTGGTGAGTGTATAACAAATGTATATCCGCATTTTCAAAATGTTCTTGTTCATACGTTACAAGAAATTGAAGCGGAGGAAATAAAGAAGAAAGCAGAAATTGTATTTTTAGCAACCCCAGCAGGAGTATCAACAGAGTTAACTCCAAAATTATTAGCAGTAGGTTTAAAAGTAATTGACCTCTCAGGAGACTTTCGAATGAAAGATCCTTCGACATATGAACAGTGGTATAAAAGGGCAGCTGCAAAAGAAGAAGTTCTTAGGGAAGCTGTATATGGGTTAAGCGAATGGAAAAGGTCCGAAATTCAAAATGCAAATTTAATTGCAAACCCAGGATGCTTTGCTACAGCTACATTATTAGCAATATTACCGTTAGTACGTAGCGGCATGATTGAAGAAGATTCCATTATTATTGATGCGAAATCAGGAGTATCTGGAGCAGGAAAAACGCCAACAACGATGACGCACTTTCCTGAGTTATACGATAACTTACGTATTTATAAAGTAAATGAGCATCAACACGTTCCTGAGATTGAGCAAATGCTTGCGGAGTGGAATAGGGAAACAAAGCCAATCACGTTTAGTACACATTTAATACCGATATCACGAGGGATTATGATTACACTTTATGCGAAAGTAAAACGAGAAATGGGAAGAGAACAGCTTCAAAGGTTATATGAAGAAACGTATGAACAATCGCCTTTCATTCGAATTCGCACGCCAGGAGAGTTTCCAAGTCCGAAAGAAGTGAGGGGCTCAAATTATTGTGATATTGGGATAGCTTACGATGAAAGAACAGGAAGAGTGACAGTCGTTTCTGTTATAGACAATATGATGAAAGGTGCGGCTGGGCAAGCGGTTCAAAATGCAAATATAGTAGCGGGGCTAGAAGAAACAACAGGCTTACAACATATGCCGCTTTATCTATAAGGGGGACATGATGATTAAAGTAGAGTCTATTACAAAATTAGAACATGGTTCCATTGTAGCGCCAAAAGGATTTTCGGCAATCGGTACTGCAAATGGTCTGAAAAAAGAAAAAAAGGATTTAGGTGTAATCATTTGTGAAGTGCCGGCATCATGTGCCGCTGTTTATACAACGAATCAAATACAAGCAGCCCCGTTGCAAGTAACGAAAGAAAGTATAGCGGCTGAGGGGAAATTACAAGCTATTATTGTCAATAGTGGAAATGCAAATGCTTGTACAGGAATGAGAGGCTTACAAGATGCTTACGAGATGCGTGCATTAGGGGCGGAACATTTTGGAGTGAAAGAACATTACGTTGCAGTAGCTTCAACAGGTGTAATTGGTGTTCCTTTACCGATGGATATAATTCGAAAGGGAGTTGTAACTCTTATCCCCACGAAGGAAGTAAGTGAAGCTCATTCTTTTGCTGAAGCGATTTTAACGACGGATCTTATAACGAAAGAAACGTGCTATGAGATGATGATTGATGGGAAGAAAGTGACGATTGCTGGTGTTGCGAAAGGTTCAGGGATGATTCATCCAAATATGGCAACGATGCTAAGTTTTATTACGACAGATGCTCATATAGAGCATGACGTATTGCAAACAGCATTATCACAAATAACGAATCATACATTTAATCAAATTACGGTGGATGGAGATACTTCTACGAATGATATGGTTATTGTTATGGCAAGTGGATTATCAGAAACGAAACCAATCAATATGGAACATGCAGATTGGGAAACTTTCGTATTTGCTTTACAGAAGGTATGTGAAGATTTAGCAAAAAAAATTGCACGAGATGGTGAAGGTGCTACGAAGTTAATAGAAGTAAATGTGCTAGGAGCTCGTACGAATGAAGAGGCAAAGAAAATTGCAAAGCAAATAGTCGGTTCGAGTCTTGTGAAAACAGCAATACATGGTGAAGACCCGAATTGGGGGCGAATTATTAGCAGTATGGGACAAAGTGAAGTAGCGATTCATCCGGATGCAATTGATATTACTCTTCAATCTATCGCTGTGTTAAAAAATAGTGAACCCCAAATGTTTTCTGAAGAGGAAATGAAAAAGAAATTAAAAGAACATGAAATTATGATTGATGTGTATTTACATTTAGGAGAAGAGACCGGATCAGCTTGGGGCTGTGACTTAAGTTATGAATATGTGAAAATAAACGCTTGTTATCGTACATAAGGAGAGGGAAGATGAGCGATTATATTGTAGTGAAATGCGGCGGTAGTATGTTGGATCAATTAAATGATGTGTTTTTTGATTGTATAAAGAAATTACAACAGAAGTATAAAGTAGTGATTGTCCATGGTGGCGGCCCAGAAATTGATGCCAAATTAAAAGATTGTAACATCAAAGTAGAAAAAAGAGATGGGTTACGGGTAACACCAAAAGAAGTTATGGATATTGTTCAAATGGTGCTATGCGGAAGTGCGAATAAAAAAATTGTAATGAAGTTGCAAAGGCATAATTTACTTGCGGTAGGTTGTTCAGGGTGTGACGGCAATTTACTTCAAGTTCAACCTGTCAGCGAAGAAATAGGATATGTTGGAGAAGTAAGTTATGTCGAAACAGCCTTACTAAAAGGATTGATAAATTTGAATTATATTCCTGTTATTGCTCCGGTCGGGATAAATGATAATGAGATTTATAACATAAATGCGGATACAGCTGCAGCTGGAATTGCGGCCGCATTATCCGCAAAAGAACTCATTTTTATTACGGATGTAGATGGGATATTACATGAAGGAAAGTTAGTAAAGAAAACGGATGAATTGGAAATTATTACTTTAATAGAAAAAGGAGTTATTACAGGCGGGATGATTCCGAAAGTACAGGCGGCACTAGCGTCATTAAAAATGGGAGTGCAAAAGATAAGTATTGTGAACGGTACAAAAGATTTTACTGAAGTTACGGGCGAGTGTATCGGAACGACGGTAACGAAAGGAGTAAGTATCGTATGACAAGTCATCTTTTTCAAACGTATGGGAGAAGAAATATTGAGTTTGTAAAGGGAAGTGGAACGAAAGTTATTGATGAAAATGGTAAGCAATATTTAGATTTCACATCAGGAATTGGCGTATGTAATTTAGGACATTGTCACCCTACGGTTATGAAAGCTATCCAAGAGCAACTTCATGATATATGGCATATATCTAACCTGTTTACAAACAGCTTACAAGAAGAAGTAGCATCATTATTAACAGAAGATACAGCGTTAGATTCTGTTTTTTTCTGTAATAGTGGGGCAGAGGCGAATGAGGCTGCGTTGAAGCTAGCTCGTAAGCATACTGGAAAATCCCTCGTCATAACATGTCAGCAGTCTTTTCACGGTAGAACATTCGGAACGATGAGTGCGACGGGGCAAAATAAAGTGAAAGAAGGATTTGGTCCGCTCCTTCCGTCTTTTTTACATACTCCGTTTAACGATATAAAGGCGTTAGAGGAAGTAATGAATGAAGAAGTAGCGGCAGTAATGGTAGAAGTTGTTCAAGGAGAGGGAGGGGTCATTCCTGCTAATCTATCTTTTTTGAAAGCAATTGAAACATTATGTCATAAATTCGGTTCCTTATTTATTATAGACGAAGTACAAACTGGGATTGGAAGAACAGGGACATTATTTGCTTACGAACAAATGGGAATATCTCCTCATATCGTTACTACCGCTAAGGCGCTTGGAAATGGCATTCCCGTTGGAGCGATGATTGGCCAGAAAGAACTTGGAACATCGTTTACTGCAGGATCACATGGTTCAACGTTTGGTGGGAATTATATTGCGATGGCGGCAGCGAAAGAAGTATTGCAAGTAAGTAAGAAACCATCGTTTTTAAAAGAGGTAAAAGAAAAGGGCGAATACGTATTAGAGAAGTTGCGAGAGGAATTACGACATGTTGAATGTATTCAAAATATACGTGGTAAGGGGCTTATGATAGGGATGGAGTGTAAGCATGAAGTTGCGAGTTTTATAGAACAACTAGAGAAAGAAGGACTTCTCGTATTACAAGCAGGACCTAATGTGATAAGGCTATTACCACCACTTATTGTAACGAATGAAGAGTTAGAACAGGCAGTATATATGATAAAAAAAGTAGTTTGTACAAAAAACGTATCAATCATATGAGGGGGAAATTCCATGTCAACTGTACAAGTACCGAAATTAAATACGAAAGATCTTTTAACATTAGAAGAATTGACGCAAGAAGAAATTATTTCTTTAATTGAGTTCGCTATCTATTTAAAAAAGAATAAGCAAGAGCCTTTATTACAAGGGAAAATATTAGGGCTTATCTTTGATAAACATTCGACTCGTACTCGCGTATCTTTTGAAGCAGGAATGGTACAGCTCGGAGGACATGGCATGTTTTTAAGTGGGAAAGAGATGCAAATTGGAAGAGGGGAGAGCGTTTCAGATACTGCGAAAGTATTATCTCATTATATTGACGGGATCATGATACGTACATTCTCACATGCCGATGTAGAAGAGCTTGCAAAAGAATCGAGCATACCTGTTATTAATGGATTAACGGACGATCACCATCCTTGTCAAGCGTTGGCAGATTTAATGACGATTTATGAAGAAGTGAAGACGTTTAAAGGAATTAAATTAGCTTATGTAGGTGATGGGAATAACGTATGTCATTCATTGTTGTTAGCGAGTGCGAAAGTCGGAATGCATATGACTGTTGCGACGCCTGTAGGATATGAACCGAATGAGGAAATTGTAAAAAAAGCGTTAATGATTGCTGAAGAAACAGGAGCTGAAATTGAAATTTTGCATAATCCTGAATTAGCGGTGAGTGAAGCAGATTTCATATATACTGACGTTTGGATGAGCATGGGGCAAGAAGGAGAAGAAGAGAAATATACTTTATTTCAACCTTACCAAATTAATAAAGAACTTGTTATGCATGCGAAGCAAGCATATCGTTTCTTACACTGTTTACCCGCCCATCGTGAAGAAGAAGTAACAGGAGAAATTATAGATGGACCACAGTCTATCGTCTTTGAGCAAGCTGGTAATCGATTGCACGCGCAAAAAGCATTATTAGTAAGTTTATTTAAAAATGTAGAAGAACTTTCTTAAATGATGTGCATCTCCAGTTGTTACGTACAAATAACAATTGGAGGTGCACTTTTTGTATTGAAATGTCATATGTATATTTAGTTAACCATTTTGATATCATTTATAATAAAAGAGGAAACTAAATTTGTTTTTCAGAGTGTGTAAGGACATACTACATATAAAAATATAGTTAAAGAGATGATGAGGGTGAAAACAACTAAGAAAACATATTCGTTTTTTCAGCGGATGTGGAGAATATTAAAGTTTCAATATTATAAGTTGCTTCGATCACCAGAAGGAGCACAGAAAGTATCGTTAGGTTTTGCAATTGGGTTTGGTTTAGAGATGCTGGTCATATATACGGCATCGCTCGTATATGTAATATTTTATCCGATCGTTCGATTAGCAAAGGGATCTTTTCCTGCTGCGGTTATTGGCAATATTATTGGGAAAATATCATTTTTACCGGTATTTTTATTTCCAGTTGCTTATGCGTTAGGAAAAATGATTTATCCATTTCATGTGAAAAAAATACATCATGAACCATTTACGATATCTGACTTGTTTTCAAGCCATATTTTCACAATATTAAAGAGCTTATTACAGAGTGAAGTGTATGTATTAATTGGTATGACGATAATAGGAGTTGTGTTTGGGGTAATTTCATATTTTGTTGTGCATTATTTATATGAAAAAAACCGTAAGTTACGTTTGAAGAACAGAAAGAAACGAGTGAGAGAACCACTCGTGCAAATATAAAGAGTGTCACATTCATTTTCTCCTTTGAATATGTTTAAGAAAAAGGAGGAGAGAATGAATGTATTATTATTACGTACCGCAAGTATACCCATATGTAAATTATTATCCGGTAAATGATATGAGGCAGCAATTTGGAGTGTATCAGCAGCAACAATTTCAGCAATTACCACAAATACCACCACAGCAACCTACGCAAGAACAAAAACCATATTTAACGACATGGCCATATTCAAATGTATACTATGGTAATTATTACGAATCATAAAGCTGCTTCTATTTAGAAGCAGCTTTATGCGTTTGTTTTCAAAATTAAATTTTGAATGGTTTGAAGAGAGTGAATGAGTTTTTCACGTTCTTCCTCAGATAATGTTTGGAAATTTTCTTTTAATTTGTCTAAAATGAATTGTTGATACTGATTTACTAACAATTTCCCTTCAGCTGTTAGGGAAATTAAAATGACCCGTCGATCTTTTTCGCTATAATGACGCTCTATTAATTCTTCTTGAATTAGTTTGTTTAATAGAGGTGTCATGTTAGGCCGTGAAATCGCTAGCCGCTTACCGATTTCGGAAACTGCTAATGTGCCATTTTCATGCAGAAGCAGCAATACTTGTGTATGTGATGGCGGCATATGTCTTTGAGAAGAAAATTCTCCAGGAAGCATAAATTTGCGATAAAAAAGAGGCACTAGCGAAAGAAGATGATCAACAATACGTTCCCACTCGCGTGATTCCATATAAAGGCCCCCTTCCACACTATCATTGTAACAAAAAAGACAGGGTATAAAAATAGAATTGTTTCATGACAGCTTTAATATTTGTAGGATAACACTTGCTTTGTAAACGCATTAGCAATAATTGCATAGCCGTTATCATTTGGGTGTACTTGGTCAAATAATAACTCTTTTTTATCATTCGATATTAATTTACGAACTGGCAAAACGATAGATGGTTGATTTGCTTTTGAAATGGAATAAACGGATTCATTCCAGCCATCTAAAAACATATCTGCATAACTGGCGATGGAGTCATCGAGTTGTAACGGGTTATAGAGCTCTGAGAGAATGAGTAAAGCGTCCGGGTTTTGATCGCGAACTGTCTTTACAATAGTTTTTATATCCGCTTCAAAATGAGCTTTTTCTTTATTTAACATTTTAATACCGTCTATAACACCGACATCACGATTTAAGCGAAATAAATTATTTCCTCCAATATTAATCGTAATGATATTTGCTGCTCTAATCTTTTGTTTTACATCTTCTGATTGAACTTTTTTAGCGAGACGATCTGTTGTAAGACCGTTTATCCCAAGATTTTCTATGGTAATTGGTTTATGAATTTGTGCTTCTATTTGTCTAGAACCTAATTCAGCAAATCCCCCTTGTGTCGATCCATATCCTTTGGCGAGTGAATCACCTAATACGAGGTGATAAAAGGAATCGTTTGTTTGCTTATCAATCCAACTTGGAGTAGATGTTTTTTCTGTTTTTTCTTCGGGTTCATTTTGTTTTGTCTCATCGTTCTTTTCGAAATAAGAATAAGAAATGATTAGAAGGAGGAGACAAACAATTGTTAAGATGACTTTTTTCATAAATTCATCCTCCTTGTAATTGGTAATTGTATCATATTCAGCAGTATTAACAATGTAAGGGCATATTATATGTTTATGAAAAGTTTACAATAACTTTACAGAAAATTTGTAGAAGTATGTCAAAAAATATTGACGATATGAAAGTACATTATATATGATAATGTCAGATAAGGTGAAATTTTAATGAGTAGGGCTTTATTTCCTGCTAATTAAAGTTTCAACAATCGGGCGTTTAAGGGGAATACTCATTAGCGCAGGATGAAATGAAAATCTTGTCTCTAATAGAAGAAAAAAGGTATGTGGTTAGAGGCAAATAGAGGTTTATTTCATTATTTTTGGTAATTGTATAAGGGGGATTTTTTGTGAAAAAGTCAAAAAAAATGCTAGCTGGAGCAACTCTTGCTATTGGTGTAATAGCACCACAAGTGTTGCCAACAACCGCTTATGCGGAAGAGAACAATGGGGAGAGTACGGTTAACTTACGAATTCTAGAAACATCAGATATTCACGTTAACTTAATGAATTACGATTATTATCAAACGAAAACAGATAATAAAGTAGGTCTCGTACAAACGGCAACACTTGTTAATAAAGCACGTGAAGAAGCGAAGAACTCTGTCCTATTTGATGATGGGGATGCATTGCAAGGGACACCGCTTGGAGATTACGTAGCGAATAAAATAAATGATCCGAAGAAGCCTGTGGATCCTAGTTATACACATCCATTATATCGTTTAATGAATTTAATGAAGTATGACGTCATCTCTCTTGGGAATCATGAATTTAACTACGGTTTAGACTATTTAAACAAAGTAATTAGTAAAACAGAGTTCCCGGTTATTAACTCGAACGTATATAAAGATGATAAAGATAATAATGAAGAGAACGATCAAAATTACTTTAAACCATATCATGTTTTTGAAAAAGAAGTAGAAGATGAATCAGGTCAAAAACAAAAAGTGAAAATTGGCGTAATGGGATTTGTTCCACCTCAAGTTATGAACTGGGATAAAGCGAATTTAGAAGGAAAAGTGAAAGCAAAAGATATAGTTGAAACAGCGAAGAAAATGGTGCCAAAAATGAAAGCAGAAGGTGCAGATGTTATCGTTGCACTAGCGCATTCTGGTGTTGATAAGAGTGGATACAACGTTGGCATGGAAAACGCTTCGTATTATTTAACAGAAGTTTCTGGTGTAGATGCAGTATTAATGGGACATTCACATACTGAAGTGAAGGATGTATTTAATGGTGTTCCAGTTGTAATGCCTGGTGTCTTTGGAAGTAACTTAGGTATTATTGATATGCAATTGAAAAAGGTAAACGGAAAATGGGAAATACAAAAAGAGCAATCGAAGCCGCAACTTCGTCCGATTGCTGATAGTAAAGGGAACCCATTAGTACAATCTGATGAAAAATTAGTTAATGAAATTAAAGATGATCACCAAGCGACAATTGATTATGTGAATACAGCTGTAGGAAAAACGACAGCGCCAATTAATAGTTATTTCTCATTAGTACAAGATGATCCTTCTGTACAACTTGTAACAAATGCACAAAAATGGTATGTAGAAAAGTTATTTGCTGAAAATGGACAGTACAGCAAATATAAAGGAATTCCAGTTTTATCTGCAGGCGCACCATTTAAAGCAGGTGGCCGAAACGGTGCTACATATTATACGGATATTCCAGCTGGAACGTTAGCGATTAAAAACGTTGCAGATTTATATGTATATCCAAACACGTTATATGCTGTAAAAGTAAATGGGGCACAAGTGAAAGAATGGCTTGAAATGTCTGCAGGTCAGTTTAATCAAATCGATCCAAAGAAAACAGAAGAACAACCATTAGTAAATATAGGCTATCCTACATATAACTTCGATATTTTAGATGGCGTAAAATACGAAATTGATGTAACACAACCAGCGAAATACGATAAAGATGGAAAAGTTGTAAATGCAAATACGAATCGTATTATAAATATGACATATGAAGGTAAGCCAGTAGCTGATAATCAAGAGTTCATCGTTGCTACAAATAACTATCGCGGAAGTAGCCAAACGTTCCCGGGTGTAAGTAAAGGGGAAGTTGTATACCAATCACAAGATGAAACACGTCAAATCATTGTGAAGTATATGCAAGAAACACCAGTTATTGATCCAGCAGCAGATAAAAATTGGACGTTTAAACCGATTGTTGCAGATAAATTAAATACAACATTCGATTCTTCACCAAATGCACAAAAGTATATAAAGAAAGATGGAAAAATATCATATGTTGGACCATCTGAAAATGAATTTGCTAAATATGCAATTGATATAACGAAGAAGAACGATGATGGTAAGGAAACTGGTGGAGAGAATCCAACAACACCGCCAACAGGTGAAGGAAATAATGGAGGAAATCCAACGACACCACCAACAGGTGAAGGAAATAATGGAGAAAATCCAACGACACCGCCAACAGATGCAGGTAATAACACAGGATCAGGATCTGGACAAACTACAACGGAAAATCAAAACTTAAAAGAAACAACAACTGTAAGTGAAAATAAAGAAGAACGTGATTTACCGAAAACAGGTACAAGTGTTGCTTCTACAATTGGAGCAGGCTTGGCGTTTGTTGGAGCGGGATTACTTCTGTTATTTAGAAGAAAGAAAGCAAATAGATAGTCGAGAAATATAAAAAGGATTACCGATTCAGGTAATCCTTTTTAGTATATTATGAGATTGTAATTGCTTTTTCTTTCTTCCATGAAAGGCCAAATCCAGTAAAGCCAACGATAATTGTTAAGACTGGGCAAGCTAAACAGAAAATTGCGAATGGAAGGTAATCAAATGTCGGAACGCCAAGGACGTTCGATAAGAATACACCACTTACTCCCCATGGTACGAGCGGGTTAATAACTGTACCTGCATCTTCTAATACGCGTGATAAATTACGACGCTCTAAACCGACTTCATCGTATTTATTAGCAAATGCTTGTCCTGTTAAAACGATGGATAAGTACTGCTCACCAAGTAAGAAGTTTACACCAATTGCAGTTGAAGCAGTAGAAATAATTAAACGTGTGCTATTTTTTACGAAGCTAGAGATAATATTCATTAGCTGCGTGATAATACCCATTCCTTGTAATAATCCTCCCATACAAAGAGCTAGGAAAATAAGTGCAATTGACATCATCATGCTTTGCAGGCCACCGCGAGATAGTAAGCTATCAATGTCTTTAATACCAGTTTTAGAAACGTAGCCGTCTTGCATAATTTTCATTAAATCAGCTAAAGAAGTGCTAGGTTTAAAGATAAAGAGAATAATAATTCCTACCACAATTCCTGCAAGCAATGTTGGAACGGCTGGAACTTTTTTAAATGCGAATAGGAATAGTAATAAAATAGGAATAAGTGTAACGATAGAAATCGTTGTGTTTTTCTCTAACGTGCTAATAAAGTTTGTGAAGTCAACGTCTCCACTAGTGCCGCCTCCTAAAATGAAAAAGGCGATAAAAGCAATAATGAATGCTGGAACTGTTGTCCAAAGCATGTTACGAATATGCTCAAATAAATCTACACCCGTAACAGCAGGAGCTAAGTTAGTTGTATCAGATAAAGGAGACATTTTATCTCCAAAGAATGCACCAGAAATAATTGCACCAGCGATTAGAGCCGGATCGTATCCGAGAGCACTACCCATGCCCATAAAGGCAAGTCCTACAGTTGCGGCAGTTGTAAAGGCACTACCGATACTTGTTCCAACAATTGCGCAAACAACAAAAACAGTCGGAATGAAAATCTTTGGAGATACAAGCTGGAAGCCGTACACCATTAAAGTTGGAATTGTTCCAGCAGCGATCCAAACACTAATTAATACGCCTACAAGTAAGAAAATAAAAATAGATGGAATACCAGCTGAAATACTACTGATCATCCCTTTTTCCATAGTAGACCAAGAGATTTTTTTCATAAATCCAAATGCTAATAAAAGAACGATACCAAATAAAATTGGGATGTGTGGTGAAACTTCTAATTGAATAACACTAAAGCCAATACAGAAAAAGATAAATAATGTTAAAAGAACAGATTCAATTTTTGAAACCATTGTTTTCCCCTCCTAAGTAATCTAAAATAGCTCTTTTTTATATAAAATTCGCCAATATTGTTTATTTCCTTCTTAAATTTAGAATTTTGTGACAAATTACCGGTAATTTTTGATCCTTCAATATGATACGGAAATGATTGGATAAAAAAACGTCCCTGCATATAATTATGCAGGGACGAAGAAATCGCGGTACCACCCTAGCTTGTGAAATGAATGTATCACAAAATAAAGGGTCGTATGATATGCGCTAATAAAATAAAAACGCCCCTGCAATATATGCAGGGACGAAAAATTCGCGGTACCACCCTAAATTGTGAAACAGTTTCGTTTCACCACTCTTTAGATATAACGGTCTATAACCGTCTTTCACTACTCCTTACGTTTCGCAAAAGAAGCTCCAGGGGGTAATTCATAATTCGCTCTGTACTGGTTCGCACCGACCACCAGCTCTCTGAAATCAGAAATCGAAATACTACTAAATCCTATCAATGCCGATTCATATGATGTTAGTTAAATTTTTATCACATTTTCAACTTATATGTCAATAAAAATGTGCAATATTTTTTTAGGGAAATAAAGGTTAAATGTTTTTAATGTTCTAAATTTGTACGTTATAATGAATTTGAAAGGGGAGGAAAGAGTGAAGAAAAAAATAATTCTTTTTACCACCTTACTAGTCATTGGCGGAAGTGCTGGAATTTACACAGCTTTTGCAGCTGAATCAGAGCAGGTGAAGCAAAAGCAAATACAGCAGTCAGAAGTGAAGAAAGTGAAAGAAACGGAAGAGAAGAAGTCGATGGAAAAAGCAGCTGAGAAACTAGGATTTTCTACTGAAGGGAAAACAAAAGAAGAGGTTACGAAAGAAGTAAATACCGCAAGATTTGAGAAGCGCCATGATTTATTGATTGAACATGCAAAACAACTTGGAATTGATACAGAAGGAAAAAAAGATGAAGAGATTATTTTAGAAATCGGAAAGATACAACACGGAAAGTAGAACAACTTATCGTATGATAAGTTGTTCTTTTTTAAGAACTATTTGATTTAAAAATAATTGACAGTCATTTAAATTTAATGTTAACTATATTTATAAACTAGTTAACATTAGGGGTGGCAATTGTGACTGTTAATAGTAATACGACTGAAAAATCGTCTTATACATATGAAGAATTATCGGAGAAAAATAAAGCTTATGTATGGCATCCGTTTACACAAATGAAAGATTATTTAGAAGAAGATCCTGTCATTATTGAACGTGGAGAGGGAAGAAAGCTATACGATGTAAATGGAAATGAATATTGGGACGGTGTTTCATCTATTTGGTTAAATGTTCACGGACATCAAGTACCAGAATTAGATGAAGCAATTCGTGAGCAATTAAATAAAATTGCCCATTCTACTATGCTAGGACTTGCTAACGTTCCATCTATTTTATTAGCAGAAAAAATAATTGAAGTTGTACCAGAAGGTTTGAAGAAAGTATTCTATTCCGACTCCGGTTCTAGCGCTGTTGAAATTGCAATTAAGATGGCATTTCAATATTGGCAGCATAAAGGAAAACCGAAGAAACAAAGATTTGTAACATTAAAAGAAGCGTATCACGGTGATACAATTGGAGCTGTTTCAGTAGGAGCAATAGACTTGTTTCACCAAGTGTATAGTTCACTTTTATTTGAGGCAATTAAAATGCCTTATCCATATACATATCGTTCTCCTTATGGAAATAATAAGGAGGAAATTGTAAAAAAACATTTAGAAGAAATGGAAGAGCTGCTGAAAGACAAACATGAAGAAATTGCAGCGATAATTGTAGAACCTTTAATGCAAGGTGCTGGCGGTATGATTACAATGCCAAAAGGATACTTAAGAGGGCTACGTAATTTATGTACTAAATATAATGTTTTATTTATTACAGATGAGGTAGCTACTGGATTTGGGCGTACCGGGAAAATGTTTGCATGTGAACATGAAAATGTAACGCCGGACATTTTAACCGCCGGAAAAGGTTTAACGGGCGGATATTTACCAGTTGCAATTACCGTAACGACAGATGAAATTTATAATGCCTTTTTAGGTGAATATGAAGAACAAAAAACGTTTTTCCACGGTCATAGTTATACAGGGAATCCGTTAGGATGTGCGGTAGCAATTGCGAATCTAGAACTATACGAGAAAACAAATTTAATAGAAGAAGTGGCACATAAGATAGAGTATGTGGCGACGCAATTAGAATCGCTCTTTGCATATAAACATGTAGGGGATATTCGTCAGTGCGGGTTAATGGTTGGAATTGAACTTGTGAAGAATAAGGAAACAAAAGAAGCGTTTGAATGGACAGAGAGAGTCGGTGTTCAAGTGTGTAAACGCTCACGAGAGCTGGGCATGATTATAAGACCGCTAGGTAATACGATTGTATTTATGCCTCCTCTTGCTTCTACAATTGATGAGATTGATGATATGTTACATATTTTGTATAAAGCAATCTCAGATGTTACGGAGGGAGAATAATGAGCGGTTTTTTTGTAACAGCAACGGATACTGAAGTGGGAAAAACTGTAGTTGCAGGTGCATTAGCAGGTGTATTTAGAGAATTGGGATATAACATAGGGGTATATAAACCGTTGCAAAGTGGACATGTTGCATTAAATCCAGAGGGAGATGCAGCAAGGCTAAAAGTATTATCAGGTGTACCGACAAAAGAAGATGAAATTTGCCCTTATTCCATTGAAGAGCCACTTGCTCCGAGACTTGCCATGAAAAGAGCTGGAAGAGTAGTACATTTAAAGGAAATTATGGATCACTATAATGAACGATTGAAAGAATTTAATAGCCTATTTGTAGAAGGAGCAGGTGGACTGGCTGTTCCGTATACAGAAGACGCTTTAGTAATTGATTTCGCAAAAGAATTACAGCTTCCTCTTATTATAGTCGCACGTCCTACATTAGGAACAGTAAATCATACAGTTTTAACGATTGCTTATGCGAAGGCACAGGGCTTAACAGTAGCAGGTGTAATTTTATCCGGCTGCAAAGAATGTGAAATGGAAAGAGTACAAGAAAATAAAGAAATGATTGAAGAGCTAAGTGGGGTACCGGTTTTAGGTTTATTACCATTCTTTGAAGGTGAGTTTACAAAAGAAGAAGTCTTGGAATCTGCAAAAGAGTATATAATGATTTCGAAATTAGAGGAGTTCATCCGAAATGAATCAAACGTGGCGCACACATCTTCAATCTAAATTGCAACAATTAAATGAGCAAGGGCAGTATCGCAATTTGCATGTAACAGAACAAGCAGAAGAGACATGGCTTATTCGAGATGAAAAAAGGATGCTGAATTTAGCTTCAAATAATTATTTAGGGTTAGCTGGAGATGCGAGGTTAAAAGAAGCTGCTATAGCATGCACAAGAAAATATGGAACTGGGGCGACAGCATCAAGGCTCGTTGTAGGAAATTATTCACTGTATGAAGAGACTGAGAGAAGTATATGCGATTGGAAAGGCACTGAAAAAGCCTTAGTTGTAAATAGTGGATATACCGCAAATGTTGGAGTGATTTCTTCATTAGTCTGTCGTCACGATATTGTGTTTAGTGACAAATTAAATCATGCAAGCATCGTTGATGGAATTATATTAAGCGGAGCAGAGCATAAAAGATATCGTCATAATGATTTAGATCATTTAGAGAAGCTGTTGCAAGTAGCACCGCCAAAAAAGAAGAAATTAATCGTAACGGATACTGTTTTTAGTATGGATGGTGATACTGCATATGTAAGAGATTTAGTGCAAATGAAAGAGAAATATGGAGCAATGATTATAGTTGATGAAGCACATGCGAGTGGAATATATGGAATGGATGGAGCAGGGTTATCCCATATAGAAAAAGATATTGCTCAAAACATTGATATACATATGGGGACGTTTAGCAAGGCTTTAGGGTGTTATGGTGCGTATTTGACAGGCGATGCAATTTATATAGAGTATTTACAAAATATGATGAGAAGCTTTATTTTTACTACTGCTTTACCACCAGGAACGTTAGGGGCGGTACAAAAAGCAATTGAAATTGTGAAAGAAGATAATGAAAGAAGAGAGAGACTTATAGAGAATGGAGCATATTTTAGGACACATTTGCAGGAAGCTGGTTTTGATATTGGGAATAGCTCAACTCATATTGTACCGATTGTAGTCGGTACAAATGAAACAGCTCTACGGTTTAGTAAAAGGTTGCAAGAGGTAGGTATTGCAGCAATTGCAATTCGTCCACCAACGGTTCCAGTAAATAGTTCACGGGTCCGTTTTGCAGTTACGTCCCAACATACAATAGCTGATTTGAACTGGGCTATTCAGCATATTATACGCATTGGTAAAGAAGAGGGGTTTTTAGTATGAAAGAGCTAAAGATTATTTTTATTCCTGGGTGGGGAATGGAAGAAGGTGTTTGGACTTTAGTTCTGCCGTATTTTAAAGGATATTCTGTTCAATGTATCAATTGGCGTAATGTGAGAGAACAAAGTGAATTTGCGGGGCGAATAATAGATGTAGCAAAAGATGAAAATGTAATTTTAGTTGGATGGTCACTAGGAGCGTTAGCGGCAGTTCAAGCTCATAAAAAGATTAAGGCGAAAGGTATCGTATTAATTGGTGGCACTGCTAAATTTACAAATACGAGCGACTATACGAGTGGATGGAATGCTTTGCATGTAGAACGGCTGAAAAAGAATGTAGCGAGAAAGAAAAAAGATACGCTCAAGCGGTTTTATGAAAATATGTTTACAAAAGATGAGCTGAAAGAGAATAAAAGGTTTGAAGATATGATAAAACGCTTTAAAGGTGATTCTATTCAGTCTTTGCAATTAGGTTTGGAGTATTTAATAGAAGCAGATATGAGGGAAGAGCTGAAAGAGGTTAAAGTTCCTATCCTACTTATTCACGGAGAGCAGGATGTAATATGCCCATTATCTGCAGCGCGTAGTATGGCTGAGAATGAGACTGCCACGCTCAAGGTAGTAAGTGAGGCTGGACACGCATTATGCGTAACGAATTTCGAATATTGCGGAAATGAGATAATTCAATTTGTAGAGGGGATACGACATGATCAACAAAACGTTACTACAAAAACGGTTTAACGTGGCAGCTGTATCCTACGATCAATATGCAAATGTACAAAAAAAGATGGCACATTCATTACTTTCTACATTGAATCGGCGATATAGTGCAAATTCAACGATACGTATTTTAGAACTTGGATGCGGGACAGGATATGTTACAGAGCAATTATCAAACTTATTTCCGAAAGCGCATATTACAGCCATTGATTTTGCTGAAAGTATGATTGAGGTTGCGAAAACTAGACAAAATGTGAAAAATGTAATGTTTTACTGTGAGGATATCGAAAGATTACGACTAGAAGAAACGTATGATGTCATTATTTCGAATGCCACATTTCAATGGCTAAATGATTTAAAACAAGTGATAAGAAATTTATTTCATCATTTGTCTATAGATGGGATATTACTCTTTTCAACGTTTGGACACGAAACATTTCAAGAATTGCATGCTTCGTTCCAGCGGGCGAAAGAAGAAAAAGATATACAAAATGAAACATCGATTGGGCAACGTTTTTATTCGAAAAATCAGTTGCGTCATATATGTGAAATAGAAACAGGGGATGTGCATGTTTCTGAAACATGTTACATAGAAAGGTTTACAGAAGTTAGGGAGTTTCTACATTCTATTCGAAAAGTAGGAGCGACTAATAGTAATGAAGAATCCTATTGTCAAAGTCCCTCACTCTTTCGTGCGATGCTTCGCATATACGAAAGAGACTTCACGGAAAATGAAGGGATAATGGCGACGTATCACGCTTTATTTATGCACATAACAAAAGAGGGGAAGAGATGAAATGAAACAAGTACAAACAAAAAGGGATTGGAAAAAACTTGCATATGACGTAGTAGAAGAGAAAATGATTACGAAAGAGGATGCAATAGCGATATTAGAAGCTGATGAGACAGAAGTTTTAGAGATTATGAATGCAGCTTACATCATTCGCCATCATCACTTTGGTAAGAAAGTAAAATTAAATATGATTATTAATACGAAATCTGGATTATGTCCTGAAGATTGCGGATATTGTTCACAGTCTATTATTTCAGAGGCGCCGATTGATAAATATGCATGGTTAACGCAGGAAAAGATCATAGAAGGAGCACACGAAGCAATTCGCCGTAAAGCGGGTACATATTGTATTGTAGCATCTGGTCGTCGCCCGACGGATAAAGAGGTGAATCACGTAATTGGAGCCGTTAAGGAGATTCGTGAAACGACAGATTTGAAAATTTGTTGTTGTTTAGGTTTCTTAAACGAAGATCAAGCAGGACGTTTAGCGGAAGCGGGTGTACATCGTTATAACCACAACTTAAATACACATGCAAATAATTACGAAAGTATTTGCTCCACTCATACGTATGACGATCGTGTTGATACAGTTCAAAAAGCGAAAGAAGCGGGTATTTCACCATGCTCTGGGGCGATTTTTGGAATGGGGGAGACAATAGAAGAACGCGCTGAAATTGCATTTGAATTACAACGTATAGATGCAGACTCAATTCCATGTAATTTCCTTGTTGCTGTAAAGGGTACACCGCTTGAAGGACAAAAAGAATTAACACCAGTAGAATGTTTAAAAGTGCTGGCAATGATGCGTTTTGTAAACCCAACGAAAGAAATTCGCATTTCAGGAGGACGTGAAATCAATTTACGCTCTGTGCAGCCAATCGGTTTATTTGCAGCAAACTCTATCTTTGTTGGAGATTATTTAACAACAGCTGGGCAAGAGCCGACTGCAGACTGGGGTATGATTGAAGATTTAGGATTTGAGATTGAAGAATGTGCATTATAAGGTAGATAAAAAGCAAACTTGTAAAAGAGTTTGCTTTTTTGTAAATAAAATGTAATAAATAGTTGTAAACGCTTGATATTATTGGTTTTTGAGTAAAAAAAAGAATTTTGGTGGACGAATTTTCCAAGCCCCAATTGTACATAGTAAATATGTAATTTATATTGGGTTGGAGGATTTTACATGCACAAATATATATTAGCGATTATGACTTGTCTAATTTTACTAAAAGCAATAAGTACTGATCCAGTTAAGGCTGCCGAAAATCCTGAACAAAAAGAGATGCAACAACGAATTGAACAACATTTTCGAACGAAAGCTGAACATTTTGGGTTGAAAACAGAAGGGAAAGATTTAAAGGAAGTCCGAAAAGAAATTACTATTATAGAAGAAGCGAAGAAAAGAGAGAATGTATGGAGAACAGCACAAACGCTTCGTATACAAACAGAAGGAAAAACAATGGATGAATTAATAAAAGATGTACGGAAAAAAGTAAAGAAATAAAAAAAGAGGCCGCAGCCTCTTTTTTTATGCCCATTGTTTTGATAAGTGAGCCATTTCAATCGCAGCAACGGCAGATTCATAGCCTTTATTACCAGCTTTCGTGCCTGCGCGTTCAATTGCTTGCTCAATCGTTTCAGTCGTTAATACACCGAAAATAACGGGGATGTCTGTTTGTAGTGATAAAGATGCAACCCCTTTTGCTACTTCATTACAAACGTAATCGTAATGTGTTGTAGCACCGCGAATTACAGTACCTAGCGTAATAACTGCATCATATTTTCCGCTACTAGCCATCTTTTTAGCGATTAAAGGAATTTCAAATGCGCCAGGAACCCAAGCAACATCAATATCAGTTTCTTCTACACCGTGGCGCTTTAATCCATCTAAAGCTCCGCCGAGTAACTTACTTGTAATAAATTCATTAAAACGTCCAACAACAACCCCAACTTTTAATCCTGTACCAACTAAATGACCTTCGAATACCATAATGAATCTCTCCCTTTATTATAAGTTTAGTAAATGTCCTAATTTGTTTACTTTCGTTTGTAAATACGTTTTATTCTCTTCTTTTGTTGGCATTTGCAATGGTACACGCTCGATTACTTCTAAATCGTAACCTTGTAAGCCAGCAATTTTTCGCGGGTTATTTGTTAATAATCGTAAATGTTGTAAACCTAAATCTTTTAAAATTTGAGCGCCAATACCGTAATCTCGCAAATCAGCTGGGAATCCAAGTTTTTCGTTTGCTTCTACAGTATCGAATCCATCTTCTTGTAACTTATAAGCGCGAAGCTTATTAAGAAGGCCGATGCCTCGTCCTTCTTGTCTCATATAGAGAAGAACGCCTTTTCCTTCACGCTCAATCTGAGCAAGTGCAGCATGGAGTTGTGGTCCGCAATCACAACGGCATGAGCCAAATACATCACCTGTTAAGCACTCTGAATGAACGCGTACAAGCACAGGCTCTTCTGTTGAAATATCACCTTTTACGAGTGCGATATGTTCTTTCGTATCTAATGAATTAGAATAGCCAATTGCATGGAAAGTACCGAAATCTGTAGGTAATGTAATTTCTACTTCTCTCGTCACTAATGTTTCATGGTGGCGGCGATAAGCAATTAAATCTTCTATTGTAATCATTTTTATATCAAATTGTTTTGCACACTGTAGTAAATCAGGTACGCGTGCCATCGTACCGTCCTCATTAATAATCTCACAAATAACTCCAGCTGGTTCTGCTCCGCAAAGCTGTGCTAAATCGACAGCAGCTTCTGTATGACCAGCGCGGCGCAGGACACCACCCTCTTTCGCGATTAATGGAAAGATATGTCCAGGACGATTGAAATCAGCACCTTTTGATGCAGGGTTTAACAATTCTTGTATCGTAGTTGCCCGTTCGTGAGCGCTTATTCCTGTTGTTGTAGAAACATGATCAATACTCACTGTAAATGCAGTATGATGCGAATCCGTATTATGAGCTACCATTGGTTCTAATTGTAGACGTTCTGCGTACCCTTCCGTAATCGGTACACAAACGAGGCCGCGCCCATGTGTAATCATAAAGTTAATCGTTTCCGGCGTAATATACTCTGCTAAAGCGATAAAATCGCCTTCATTTTCGCGGTTTTCATCATCACATACGATAACGACTTTTCCTTGTTTTAAATCTTCTAGAGCTTCTTCAATACGATGAAACATCATGCTTCCCCCTTATAGAAATCCGTTTTCTTGTAAAAAGCTTTTGCTCATTGAACCAGTTCGATTTACAGGTTTAGAAATAAAGCGTTCGATATATTTACCGATCATGTCACACTCAATGTTTACGATGTCACCGGCATTCTTTCCACCGATAACAGATTCACTTACTGTGTGCGGGATGAGTGAGATTGTGATGGAAGATTCGTCTATATCAAATATTGTTAAACTCGTTCCATCAACAGCGATGGATCCTTTATGCAAACAATAGCGCAGTAATTCATCAGCAATAGCTATTTTGTAATAGACGGCATTATAGTGTTGTTTTTTGTTTAATATCGTTCCGATGCCATCAATATGTCCTGAAACGAAATGTCCACCGAATCGTCCGTTTGCAGCCATCGCCCGCTCTAAATTTACTTTAGAGTGTGGTTTAAGCATGCGAAGTGATGTTGATTGCATCGTTTCAGGCATTGCGTCCACTGTAAATGAAGTTGTTGTGAAACTCGTTACAGTTAAGCAAATACCGTTAACCGCGATACTATCACCTAAGTGAGCATCTGATAAAATTTTATTTGCATGGATCGTTAACTTCATCGCTTCTCCGCTTTGTTGCATGTTTGTAATCGTTCCTAACTCTTCTACAATTCCTGTAAACATTCCGTCACCTCGCTTCGGGCATTCGCAACGATTTTTATATCATCGCCAATTTGTTTCATCGCTTGAATCTCCAAGGAAAGTGCATCTTGTAATGCTGCGAAACCATTTCCGCCAAATAAAGTAGGGGCATCTTTCCCGCCAATTAATATCGGGCTTATATAAGTTATAATTTCATTGAAATGCTTTGTTTGTAAGAAGCTTGCATGAATCGATTGGCCTCCTTCAACGAATAAAGAAAGAATTTGCTTCTCTCCAAGAAAGAAAAGGAGGTCCTCAATTTCAATTTGCTTCGTTTTCATTTGGAATATAGTTACATTTTCAGATTCATAAGAAGCTATTTTCTCTTTATTTACATCCTTACCGACAAAAATCCATGTCGGTACTAAACCATCTTTGATGACATGAGAAGATGGTGGTGTTCGTAAATGGGTATCTAAAATAACACGTATAGGATGTTTACCCCCGTTAGGAATTCTTGTCGTTAAATGCGGATTATCAGCTATAACTGTATTTACTCCAACGAGAATCGCATCATGTGTATGGCGATATTGGTGAACATCAGCTCGTGCTTCTTCACCTGTAATCCACTTACTTTCACCAGTGACAGTTGCTGTTTTCCCATCTAAGCTCATCGCTGTTTTTATGGTTACAAATGGACGTTTCGTTTTCATGTAGTGAAAAAAGAAACGATTTAATAAGGTGGCTTCTGCTTCAAGAACACCGGTAGTTACGTCGATGCCAGCTTCTTCTAATCTCTTTTTTCCATTACCAGAAACGAGAGGGTTGCAATCAAGAGTAGCAATTACAACTCGCTTAACTTCCTTTTCGATGAGTAATTCACAGCAAGGTGGTGTTTTTCCAAAATGGCTACACGGTTCAAGTGTTACATAAACGGTAGCTCCTTTTGCTTTCTCACCAGCCATATGAAGAGCATGAACTTCTGCGTGTTCTTCACCAGCACGTAAATGAGCTCCCATACCGACGATGTTTCCATCTTTTACAACAACAGCACCAACCATAGGATTTGGACTTGTTTGTCCGGATGTTCCTTCTGCTAACTGCAGGGCAATCCTCATATATTCTTGATCTGTCATTCTCTTCACCTCTCCTGAAAAAATCAAAAAACCCCAAGGATTTTATATCCTTGGGGTTTGGGAGACGTGATTTCTAGAAATATAGTTCGAATACGAAAGTATAGGAAAGAAACCTAACGATGATTGATATTTTTGCATAAGGAAAAAACCTAGCAAAATATCGAATTTTTCAAACGCTAGTCGTATCTTTTTATTCCAGTATAGAAACATAAGTATACAAAATAAAACATATATAAAGATTCAAAATGAAACTTTAAAAATATGCATACTGAAATAAAAGTGTATTCGCTATATAAAATTACTAGAAAACATATCCTTCTCCCATCCAGACTATACTGTCGGCCCTAGAGTTTCACTAGATCCACCGTTTTCGAGTTGAAAACGGGTCACGGACTTAGAAGTTTGCACTTCATCACCGCCGGTTGGGAATTTCACCCGACCCCGAAGGATGTTGTTTGCTCAAATTATAGCACAAAAAAGATAAAAGGCTAGTAAAAAATATTCGAATGTGAAGAATTGTGTGAAAATACATGTAGCTTGGCATGGTGACAAAAGTGTGAGAAATGTTGTAAGGAGAAGGGATATAACGGAGGTGTAAAAAAGAAAAACATGCACAAAAAAATGTGCATGTCACATGTGGAATTATTCTGCCTCTGGTGCTCTAACAACAGATTCGAATTTACCTTTATGCGAAGCATCGCAATAAGGCATATTTTTTGATAAACCACAACGGCATAAAGAAAATGCCGGCTTTGCTGGGAATACATTCCCTTGTGAATCGACTAATTCCACGTCCCCTGTAACGCGAAAAGAGCCATTATCATTTACTTTAATTTGTACTTTAGCCAACGCTATCCCTCCTTCCCAAACGCTTAATTTCATCATATAATTAAGAGAAGTACTTGACAATATAAAGTGAAACTTTAATTAGTGGGGGAGGTATCCCCCACTAATTATTAGTTGAACCAATCGGGCTTTTAGGGGCAGTTAATCTCCCACCTAACTTCTTTGTTTTAGCTGAGTTTTGAGGTGGGAGTTTTACTGCCCGTTAATGCGGGGTAAAAAGAGCACTTTCTTTGGGAGAGAAGAGAGTGTTATAATGTTTTTTATAACTGACTAGAGTAAGGTGACGAAAGATGGATAAACAATTACGTACATTACGAAATATTGCAAATGAGCGCACGTGGGCATCATTTTTGAATGATAATCATCCATATAGTTTGTTACACTGGTCCATTGCAGGTGTAGGACAAGAGTCAAAGGATGTTTGGTTACTTCAAGATGAAGTAACATTTCAAACGACAGAATTTCCAACGTTAGATGATGCAATGCAATGGATTTCTGAAAACATGGAACAAGTTACAGACGTTTTAGCGCAATAAAAAAACAGGCTTATGCAAGCCTGTTTTTTGTTTCTTTTACATATGAGTTTAAAAATTGATCAACGGCTGCTTCATATTCTTCTTTATTTTCGTTATAAGAGCAAGCGTGTGCACCGTGTTCTGCAATATAAAGTTGTTTATTGTTTTCTTTTGCTTCATATAGTGCTTTCGTCATATCAGCCAAAATATAATCATCATCTTTACTATGAATAAAGAGGACGGGATTGTTAATGTTTTTTATACAATCGATTGGTGAAACTTCGCGAATCGTATAACCGTCACGCACTTTTAAAAAAGCATTTGCTAGAGGTAATAAAGGCCATTTAGGTAAATGGAATTCAACCTTTAAACGGTGTTGTAATTGCCCGTAGAAATCAGAAAAAGGACAATCTGCAATATAGAAATCAGCACCATCTTCTACAAGTCCTGCGTATTGAAGAAGTGTTGCAGCTCCCATAGATTCACCATGAATACCGAGTGTTATATTTGTTCCAAAACGACTTTTTAGCCAGTCAACTACTGATTTTAAATCATGTTTTTCATAGTATCCATAGCTTGTTGTTTTTCCGCCAGTTTTACCATGACGACGATGATCATAAATAACGACATTATACCCTCTGTCTAAAAATAACCTTGCATATTTTACAGAGTTCATTTTATTTACAGTTACGCCGTGACAAAAAATCATAAACTTATTGGAATGACCAGCAGGAATGTAATATCCGTGAAGATCATATCCAAATTGCGAAGGGATATGAATTTCTTCTTTATGAAGAGCATCAAAATCCTCTATACGAAAATGTTTTTTCGTTTCTCTTTCGAGTACTTCTTCCTCTGTTTTTTTCTTTAAGTACATCACTTTATTTGTAAAGAAAATCCCAAGGGCAGTTATCGCACCTAGTATAGTAAACAATGTTGCAAAAAAACGTTTCATACTTTACCTCATCCTCCAAATACCGTTACATGTGATACACTTATATTGTATCACAATGATAGAAAGGGGGAGAAATAGGAAATGGTGTATATACAAAAAATTACGCCAGTGATGAAAGAAACAATCCGAATGTTCATGTGTGAGAACTGGGGGAGTTCGTTGATGGTTTCACGTGGGAAGGGGCATCAGTTAGAAGAGTTGCCAGGATTTGTTGCGTTCTTTGATGACAGAATAATCGGAATTATAACGTATGAAGTGACCGGAAATATGTGTGAAATTGTATCGTTAGATAGCTTTGAAGAAAGAAAAGGAATAGGAACAAAACTTGTGGAGTGTGTATTACAAGTTGCGGAAGAAGAGCGGTGTGGGCGGGTGTGGCTCATAACAACAAATGATAATATGAATGCGTTACGTTTTTACCAAAAACGTAATTTTGTGATGACGAATTTATATGTGAATGCAGTGGAAGAGGCACGAAAAATAAAGAAAGAAATTCCAAGTATTGGGTATGATAGTATCCCAATTTTACATGAAATTCAGTTAGAGTATCGTTTAGTGTAATGATGTAACAATTTTCAGAAATATAAGTTATTAACCTTGACGAATATTGTAATTTAGGTTACCGTAAAATTGTAATCTATTACCATATTAAGGGGTGACGATGTGGCAACTATACGTGATGTTGCAAAATTGGCAGGTGTTTCAGTCGCAACCGTTTCACGAGTTATTAATGAAAAAGGATACGTTCATGAGGACACAGTAAAACAAGTAAAGGAAGCAATTGAGGAATTACGTTATAGGCCAAATAGTACAGCAAAGCCATTGTTTAAAGAGAATTCAACGATAATTGCATTACTTGTAGATAATTTATATAACCCATCAAACATCACTTTGCTACATTGTATTGAGGAAATAGCATATAAAGAAGGATATCAAATCATTGTTTGTAATATAGAGAATAAAGATAGATACATACATATGTTGAAGGAAAATAACGTTGCAGGTGTTATTTTGACAAAATCAGTTTTTAAAAGTATAGGAGAAATTCCACTTCCGTTTGTTGTGATCGAGGAAAAAAAATCACATGCAAATTATTATGAAAGTGGACAAAGAGCGGTTTCTTTATTAAAAGAGAAGGGTTGTCACTTTCTTGCTTATTTCGGTGAGGGAGAAGATAGTGAAGCAATGGAAGAGCACATATCGGGATTTTTAGACGCTGTTTGGGAGGAAGGAATCTCTTATCGAGAAGAATGTGTACAAGGGTATACGAATAAACAGTTTATTACATTATTGCAAACCTATCCGTATATTGATGGAATTGTAACTTCAAGTGATAAGGTTACTTTTGAGTTAATGCGAGCAGCGAAAAATTTAAATATCTGTATACAGGATAAATTGAAAATTACTGGACTGAACGGGAGCGTAGACAGTGAATGGATAGGCCCGCCACTCATCAAAATTGAAAGTTATGACGAAGAAAATGGGAAAATAGCTTTGCAACAATTAAAAGGAAAAATAAAAAGGTAAAAGGTGCGTATAAAACGCACCTTTTATAATGTAATTGCGGCAATAAAGCCGAATATAAGTAACGGTATATTATAGTGTAGAAACGTTGGTACACATGTATCCCATATATGATGGTGTTGACCATCAGCATTTAAACCGGATGTTGGTCCAAGTGTACTATCTGATGCTGGTGATCCGGCATCTCCTAGCGCTCCGGCTGTACCGATAATTGCAATTGTGGCCATTGGACTAAATCCAAGCTGCATGCAAAGAGGTACAAAAATTGTTGTTAAGATAGGGATGGTTGAAAAGGATGAACCAATTCCCATCGTAACGAGAAGTCCAATCACAAGCATAAGAAATGCAGCGAGTGGCTTGTTATTTCCAATTATATGTGCACTCGTTTGCACAAGAGATTCAACATGTCCTGTTTTTCGAAGAACAGCGCCAAATCCAGCGGCAGCGATCATAACAAAACCGATAAAGGACATCATGCGCATTCCGCTTGTTAATATCGCATCTGCTTCTTTAAGAGGTAGACTACCACTTACTGATAAGACGATAATCCCTGCTAACGCACCGAAAATCATTGATTCCGTTGCTAATTGAACAATTAATGTAGCTATGATAGATAATAATCCGAAAGTAATGCTACGTTTTGTGTAGGGAACGATTTCATTTGCCGTAGTATGAACTTGTTCTGTTTCATACGTACGAGGTTTCCGGTACGTAATAAATACGGCTACACATAATCCAATAATCATACCGATTGCTGGAATAGTCATGGCTTTTGGAATAAGTGCGACATCAAATGTAAGACCGCTTTGCGCAGCATTTGTTTGTAATACGTCATGATAAATTTTTCCGAACCCCGCTGGAATCCACATATAAGGAGTAATCAATCCGAATGTAATAATACATGTAACAAGTCTGCGATCCACTTTCAGCTCATTTAGTACTTTTAATAGTGCTGGAATTAAGATGGGGATGAAAGCGATATGAACAGGAATCACATTTTGTGAGAAGCAAGCCATCGTTAAAATGATGAATAAAATAAGTATTTTAGAATAAACTTGTTTTTTCGTGTCTTGTTCATTGCCAATCCATTTTAATGCAGTTTGAATCATGGCATCTGGAAGTCCTGTTTTAGAAAGGGAAATAGCGAAACCGCCAAGCATTGCATAACTTAAAGCGATTGGAGCACTGTTTCCAAGGCCAGTTGTAAAAGTGTTAATCGTTTCTGAAATACCGAGTCCGCCGATAATTCCGCCTGTTAAAGCTCCAACAATGATGGCGACAATGACCTGGACACGTAACAAACTAAGCAATAGCATAACTGCTACTGCGACGAGTACAGCATTCATAATAAATGTAATCTCCCTAAATTTTTATTGTGCTCAAGCAAGTAAATATGAAGCACTTTGCTATATTTATACATAGTTGCGACATATTATTATAAATTGTTTTCTATGAAATGTAAAAGAGCCTTTGTTACTAATGCTGAAAAGCTAGCTCTTGTTTAATTGCTTGTAAAGAATTAGCGAATAATTCTGGTTCTTCTAAGTCAGGAGAATGAGCTGAATTTGGGAACCAAATCATTTTTTTTATGGGTGCTGCTATCACATCGCAATATTCCTGAACGAGTGCATAAGGAGTTTGATAATCATAGCGGCCAGAACAAAAATAAACCGGAATAGATAAACTTGAAATAGAAGAAAAGAAATCGATTGTCAGCATTTCTTCCCATAAAACACCAGATTTTAAATTTCCTGCGAGAAACTTGAACCAATCTAATAGTGTATATTCAGGAGAAAAGAAGCCTTTTCGTATGAAAGAAAAGGAAGAGCCGTTTTGGATTGCTCCTCCGAATGTGCCAAGCCATTTTCTTTGAATAATAAGGCGTCTCGTATCTAAAAATGGTGGTTTGCCTAATTTTAAAAGGGACGCTAATGCTTTTTTATGATCATGTTTTTTTGCAGAACGAATTAAATGCTGATATAGCAATTCTTCGTTTTGTTTCATATGTACAATCTGTCCAATACCGATGTAAGCCTCGATATACTGTGGATATTGATGTGCTATGTTAAGCCCAATAATACTTCCCCAAGAATGACCAGCGAGAAATAGTTTCTGTTTATTGAACTTTTTAAGTACATATTGAATCACTTCTTTTGCATCGGAAACGAATTGTTCGATTGTAAAATTTGCTCCGAAATCTTTCATTGAAAAAGATTTACCTGCCCCGCGCTGATCCCAATTAATAACGATGAAGTGTTTCTCCAATTCTTTTTGAAAATGACGAATAAATCCGATTTGTGCCATGCCCGGTCCACCATGACAGCATAATAAAATAGGTTGCTCTATGTTTTGCCCGCGAATAAGGAGAGTTTGTTTTCGATTATGAATCATAACGCTTTCCATCGTAGCAATACTATTAGGAATGAGTTGTTTATTTTCATTATAAAACTGCGGGGTATGGCTACGAAAAAGCATATTGAAAACCTCCTTTTCTGAAATCGTATGAATCGCACAGGCTATTTGTTTTGCATATACTGTTAGAAAATCATTGTAACATACCATACTAGTGTCATTTCAACACGGGAGGAGGGAAATTGTGACGATTGGAGAAATTATAGATTGCTTAAATAGACGTGAATCCATCGCTATCATAGCAAAACGTCTTGAAATAAGCCCGTATACATTATCAAAGAAATTAAGATTGATTGGATATGAATATGATGGAGAACAGAAGAAACGTATTTTTGTAGGAGATGGAGAAGAACCTCGTCACTTACAACTCCAAGAAGCGACAGCCCTTCAATATGCGAAAACGGATTATCAATTATTAATTTATGAACAATTACAAAGTATTTATGAATTACTAAGCAAGAGAGAAGAAGTAATCGCGCCAATTATGAGTATAAGTACAGAAAAAAAGAAACGTACTTTTTCTATTAATAAAGAAATATTAGCAAAACTAGATGTTATATCAGAAGCGAAAGGAATTCAAAAATCTAAACTTGTAGAAGAGGCGTTACAACAATTTTTACAGCAATATGACTTTAACAAAACAGCGCGTTTGGATGATTAAAGAAAAGGATACTAAGTTCATTGTAAGAACGAGTATCCTTTTTAGGTTTTACTAATATTGTGAATTAAGCGTAAGTGCATACCCTTTACAATAAGAATCCGGATCGCATATTAGGGAAATACTTAATTTGTTTTTTGAATTCTACCATCAATAACTGGTTGAATTGGTTCTTTTAATTGTTTTACATAATCGACTAGCGCTTCAAAGTCGTTTGGACCAGTCTCTGCATTTTTACCATTTTTAAATGATACGAATCCGTCACCGCCAGAAGCTAAGAAGGCATTTGCAACTACGCTATACGTTTTAGATGGAGATAATTCTTCTCCGTTTGTTAAACGTATATTCGTAACCTTTTCACCGTTTGGTTTATTTGCATCCCACGTATATTGAATACCTGAAATTTGAAGCATTCTTGTTGTTCCTTTTTGCCATTGCTGATTTAAAATGTCGCGAATATCTTGACCTGTTAAATCTACTTTAATTAATTGGTTTCCAAAAGGCTGAATGCCATATAATTCGCCCCATGTAATATCGCCAGCATCTAAGTCATTACGAATACCACCAGGATTCATAAGTGCGATTTGAGCTTGCATTGTTTGACGCTGTGCGTCGGCAATTACATTCCCAAGAGTAGATTCACCAGCATCATTTTGTTTACGGTCGATAGCTGCTGTAGATTTTCCTACAACTTCATTTACAAGTGGTGCGATTTTTTCTTTATATTGATCTATTTTTTGTTTTACTTGTTTATCAGGTTCTACACCTTCATGATATGTTGTAATCACTTCAGCTTTTTTCTTTACAATATCTTTTGTTTTACGATCAATTGTTACATCTACGTCCGAGAAAGCTGTTCCATAAGAGTTCGCTTGGACGATTAGTTTATTATTTACAGTACCATTTACATACGTGTGACTATGCCCACCGAAAATAACGTCAACTTCTGGATCTGTTTCATTTGCAATTCGATTAAGGTCTCCATTTGTCACGCCAGATTCATCAGTTGTTCCGCCGACATGGGCAAGGACGACGATGGATTTAACACCGAGACGCTTTAATTGTTGCGTTGATTTATTAATTGCTTCTACTTCGTCAGTGATCTGTACATTTTTAAGCATAGTAGGCATCACGACATTTGGTGTATCAGTTGTAACAACGCCAATGAATCCTACAGGAACACCATCTACCATTTTTACAGTAAATGGTGGTAAGAATAAGCGGCCAGTTGATTTGTTATAGAAGTTAGCAGCGACATAAGGGAAGTTAGCACCTTTGAAATTTCCTGTTTTCTCGTGATATCCACCGTAAATGAGGCGTTTCATTTCATCGATACCTTCATCAAATTCATGGTTTCCGATTGTACCAACATCAAACTTTAAGTCATTTAAAAATTCAATCGTTGGTTCGTCTTGTAATAATGCTGAAACTGGTGGACTAGCTCCGACAATATCGCCAGCATGTACAAGAAGTGTATTCGGGTTTTGCTTTTTACGTTCTTTTAAATAAGTAGCTAAGTAATCAGCGCCACCAGCTTCTTTGTTATTAATTTTTTTAACCGTATCTAGTTGTCCATGGAAATCATTAATACCAAGCATTTGTACGTCTACGTAACGGTTTTGTTCAGCTGGAGTCTGGGATGGAGGAGCGGCAAATACGCTTGAAAAAGTTATGGTGCTTAAAACGGCAACAGCAGGAATGATTTTTTTCCACATAATTCATTTCTCCTTTTTTTATAATCTGACATCATACGACATAATTTTAATAGATTCATAGGATTATATCTATATAAAAATTTAGTTTTTTCGAAAAATTAACACATTTACAAAAGGTGAATAATAGAGTAAAGAACCTTTTTTATTGTCGAGTTCATTGTGTATCTACTATAATGGAGAAAAAAGTAAAAGGTGAGTAGCATGAAGAAAAAGAAACAAAGACAAATGCAAAGACAATCGCAAGTGAATAAACCAGAGAAAGAGTCGCTTACATTAGGCGATCAATTAAATGATTCACTCATGCAGCAATTAAAGAATAAGAAGAAAGAATTGCAAGTGAGAGAAGAGAAAAAAGAGGCAGCTGAACTGGAGAGAAAGCGCCAAGAACAAAAAGAACGTGAAAAGAATAAATCATTTGAAGAACTGTTAAGTGAAAGTAGCCTTACTTGGAAAGACTTTAAATAATATAAAAAATGATCAGTGCATACCGCTGATCATTTTTTTGACGAGCTTGTAAGAAAAGGGGAATGTAAAATGAGAAAAATTGTAGTCGTTCCGCATGAAAATCATTGGAACGAAAAATTTCAAATAGAGTCCGAGCGATTAAAATCGGCGATGCCAGAAATGGTGAAAGTCCATCATATTGGAAGTACGTCAGTGCCAGGACTGGCAGCTAAACCAATTATAGATATGATTATGGAAGTAGAGAGTATCGACAGAGTAGATCATTGGAATGAACGTTTTGAAGAGCTTGGTTACATCGTAAAAGGGGAAAACGGTATTTCAAGACGTCGTTATTTTATTCATGGAACGGAGGAAAAGCGCTCGTATCACTTACACGTGTTTGAAAAAGGAAATCCTGAGATAGTAAGGCATTTAGCGTTTCGTGATTATATGATGGCTCATTGTGAAGAAGCAGAGGCATATGCAACCTTAAAGAAAGAATTAGCCGAAAAATATACATATGATGGCACGTTATATACGGAAGGAAAAAATGAGTTTGTGCGTAGTGTTGATGAAAAAGCGAAAGAATGGAGAGAAGGAAATATGAATAATTGATTTCGCGTTTTAGTGTATAAAATTATTATGTAAACTGTACATATGTTTTGACTTTTTGGGTGAATCTTGTTGAAATAAAGTGGTAGCTTATAAAAAATGTAAGAATGAAAGGGAGACGACTGTGCACATTCCAACAACTACACTTCATAATGGCGTAAAAATGCCGATGATTGGTCTAGGCGTTTATAAAGCGAAAGAAGGCGACGAAGTAAAACAAGCAGTAAAAACAGCGTTAGAAGTTGGATACCGTTCAATTGATACAGCGACTGTATATGAAAATGAAAGCGGTGTCGGAGAAGCGGTTCGTGAATCAGGAATTCCAAGAGAAGACATATTTATTACAACAAAAGTTTGGAACGACGATCAAGGATACGAGGAAACACTAGAGGCATTTGAAAAAAGCTTAAAGAAATTACAAATGGACTATGTAGATTTATATTTAATACATTGGCCAATAAGAGGAAAGTATGTCGATACGTACCGAGCGTTAGAAAAACTGTATGAAGAAGGTAAAGTACGTGCGATTGGTGTTTCTAATTTTCATAAACATCATTTAGAGATATTATTACCAAATTGTAAAGTAAAGCCGATGGTAAACCAAGTAGAACTTCATCCGATGTTAGCGCAATTTGAATTGCGTAATTTCTGTCAAGGTGAGCAAATTCAAATGGAAGCATGGAGCCCATTAATGAGAGGCGGGGAAGTATTTGAGCACCCGATTATTCAGGCCATTGCTACCAAATATGAAAAAACACCTGCGCAAGTTATATTAAGATGGGATATTCAAAGCGGGATAGTGACAATTCCTAAATCTGTTACACCAGCTCGTATTAAGGAGAATTTTACTATCTTTGATTTTTCACTAACAGAAGAAGAAATGACTCAAATTAATACGTTAAATCGTAATTTACATGTAGGAACGAATCCTGATAAATATGATACGCTATAAAAAGACGCTACCAGTATGGTAGCGTCTTTTTAACGATGTAAAGCGTAAGTATCACATTTAGTAATTTGCTGAAGTTGTATATATTCTGCTGTTGTTAACTGTGTTTGTTTACTAGCCTGTACATTTTCTTGCAATTGTTGGATAGAGCTTGCACCAGGTATAACAGCTGCAACAGTTTCGTTATGTAAGCAATATTGAATAACTGTTCCTGTTAAAGAGCTTTCCCCGATTCTTTCTTTTACATTCGCGAGTGTCGCATATAATTCATCGTAAGAATAAGAAAGATAATCCTTTTCTTTTACTCTTTCTATCTTTCTGGCATTATTGTCAGTTAAAATTCCTTTTGCAAGTGGCCCACGAGCAATAATGCTAATTTGATGTTCATTTAGAAGCGGGAACCATTCTTCGGGACGACGATTTAAAAGGCTATATTCCATTAGTACACTAACGATATTTGAACGTTTTGCATACTCACGGATGACATTTGGACGTATAGAAGAAATACCGTAATGGCGAATGATACCTTCTTTTTTTAATTCTTCAAAGGCTTCAATTGTTTCATCTATTGGATCTTCAATCGTCCCGCCGTGAAGTTGATAAAGATCAATATAATCAGTTTGAAGTCTACGTAAACTTTCTTTCACTTCAGCCTTTATGTAATTCTTAGAAGGATCCCAAGACCAGCCGTTTTTTTCTTCTGTCCATCGATTTCCAACTTTCGTTGTAAGAACAATTTGGTCTCGTTTCCCTTTTAATGCTTTTCCAACAAATTCTTCGTTTAATCCATATTCATATAAATCTGCTGTATCAAAAAAATTGATTCCTAAATCGATTGCTTCATCGATAATACGCATAGCTTCTGTTTCAGAAGTACCGAGAGACATACAGCCAAGTCCCATTTCTGTAACAAACAAATCTGAGTTTCCTAATTGACGTTTTTTCATAGGTCAACCTCCTTACCTTTATTGTACGAAAGGGAAAAGAGGTTGACAAACGTTTACTTTTTACCCCGCTTTAACGGGCAGTAAGCCCCCCACTTTAAAATTCGGCTCATACGAGGAAGTTAGGTGGGAGATTAACTGCCCGTAAAAGCCCGATTCGTTCAACTAATAATCAGAGGGGATGAACAAAACCCCCTCTGATTAAAGTTTCACTTTATTTGCTGTAATCCACTCTTGTACAGTGGTATACTCTTTGCCATATTGTTTTAGTTTATGGCGAATTTGCCATGCTTTTCCTACTAAAGTGACGCGATTTGGTAAAATATAAACTTTCATTTCTATCACGCTCCTTTCAATGTGGTAAAATGTATGAGGAAAGAATAGGAAATAGAACAGGGAGATGAAGTAGTATGAGTAATCTTGCAGAGAGAACAGTAAAAACTGAACCGATTTTTGATGGTAGAGTTATAAAAGTTCGTGTTGATGATGTAGTATTACCAAATGGAGCAATGAGTAAACGTGAAATTGTAAATCACCCTGGTGCAGTTGCTATTATTGCTATTACTGATGAGGGGAAAATCGTGCTTGTTGAGCAGTATCGTAAAGCGCTTGAAAAGGCGATTATAGAAATTCCGGCAGGCAAGTTAGAACCTGGTGAAAAACCTGAGGTGACAGCAGTTCGTGAATTAGAAGAGGAAACAGGATATGTATGTGAAAATATAGAGCTTATTACTTCTTTCTATACATCTCCAGGATTTGCAGATGAAATTTTATATGTATATAAAGCAACAGGTTTGACGAAAAAAGAAAATAAAGCCGAGTTAGATGAAGATGAGTTTGTGGAATTGATGGAAGTATCGTTAGAAGAAGCGATTACTCTTATGAAAGATCTTCGTATTCATGATGCAAAAACGATGTTTGCAGTACAATATTTACAACTACAAAAATAAACACTCGCCAAAGGCGAGTGTTTTTTAATTGATTTTTGCGTATACGCGTGCATCACGTAAGCTACCGTCTGGTGCTATGAAATCATTTTCCATTGTACCTTCTAGAATAAACTCTAAACGTTCTGCTAAGTTACATGCATTCGTATTGGTTGCATCAATACGAATTTCAATTCTTCTAGCACTTAGCTTATCAAAGGCAAATTGAATGGCACCTTTAATAGCTTCAGTCATATAGCCTTGTTTTGTATACGCACTATGCAGCCAGAAGTGAAGTGAAAACTTTGGAATATCCCAGTTTTCAGGCTTAAGCGTTATAGCCCCGATAAATGTACCAGACACTTTATCGTATAAGTGAAAATCAAGTGTTTCACGAAGTAAAAACTGTCCGTGAGCGTTACGAACGATTTCTTCAGCACTTTCTTCTGTTTCAGCGTTAATTGGCATCCACGGTACTAAGTCCTCTAGAGAAGCTTGGATTGCTTCATACACTTCTGCACCATCACCTGGAAATGGCTTACGAACTTGTAAGCGTTCAGTTTGAAATAATGTTGGAAAATCTAATAATAATGGTTTCAAGAGAAATCCCTCCTATTCTCTACTTTTTAGTTTAGCAAAGTAGAGCGGAATTTCAATGTTAATTCGTCATACTTTTTTCTTTCTTTCATACATTTTTAGTAAGAGTGTGAACGGAGGGAAGAAAAATGTGGAGAAAAACTTGGCAAGATCGTGTAATGTCTCACATACAGGAAAACTCTTCATTATATATATTTAACGCTGTTTTATTATTGATGGGAGTAATATTTGGGGCCATTCTTGTAAATAGTCTACAATTAAATCAAAAACAAGATTTATCATTTTATTTACAACGTTTTTTTGGACAAGTTTCTAAAGGAGAATTTGCTATTGCAAGCGAAATGTTTCGAGAAAGTTACTTTTCGCAATTAAAATACATTGGATTTATTTGGATTTTGGGGATTTCAATTATTGGATTGCCACTTATTTTTATTTTATTGTTTGTAAAAGGAGTAGTTGTCGGATTTACAGTAGGTTTTTTAGTCAGTCAGCATGGATGGAATGGGTTATTATTAGCATTCGTTTCTGTGTTGCCACAAAACCTCATTATTATTCCAGTATTTCTCGTTATGACAACAATTGCAGCAAGCTTTTCCTTACGCATGATTAGGCATCAATTTATTCGGAAAATAACCGAGCCACTATTACCGTTATTAATTCGTTATACATGCTTCTTTCTTATAATTGGAGCGGTGTTAGCTCTTGCGTCTAGTGTAGAAGCTTATGCATCACCAGTTTTAATGAAAGAAGTCGTTGAGGCTATTAATAAACAATAAATACTTTATGAGAATAATTATCAATTTGTTTTTATTGTTTTTCTTTTGACAGAAGCCCTTCTTCTGATATAATGGTGTAAGAGTGGCGAGGAGGGAGTAGTACCGAATGGAAGAAAGAATTGAACGAATTAAGAAGCAATTACATGCAGCGAGCTACAAGTTAACACCGCAACGTGAAGCAACAGTTCGTGTGCTGCTAGAAAATGAAGAAGATCATTTAAGCGCAGAAGATGTTTACCTCCTTGTAAAAGAAAAGTCGCCAGAGATCGGATTAGCAACCGTCTATCGAACTTTAGAACTATTATCTGAGTTAAAAGTTGTCGATAAGATTAACTTCGGAGACGGTGTTTCACGCTATGACTTACGCCAAGAAGGTGCGCAGCGTTTCCACCATCATTTGATTTGTACACAATGTGGTGCTGTACAAGAAATACAAGAAGATTTACTTGGTGAAGTGGAAAGGAAAGTAGAACATGACTGGAGCTTTAAGGTGAAAGATCATCGTTTAACATTCCATGGGATTTGTAAAAATTGTCAAGAAAATGAAACGGATGAAAAATAACCTTTTCCTATTTATCTAGGAAGAGGTTTTTTATTTGAATAAGGTATAAATTGGTGAAAGCTTGGCATATGTTGTAATAACTTATATTTTGGAGGAGTTTACAATGCGCCGAGCTTTAAAATTAACTTTTGATGGAATAAAAGTATTTTTATTATTTACAAGTTGTACGATTTTGTTTTATTTCGCTATACTATGGATAAATGAAGAATATGAAAGCTATCATCGTTATGAAAAGCCACAAGAAGAGACTGTAGAAAAAGTATCAGGGAATGAAGAGCCGGCAAAGGATGCTTTCGTAAATAGAATGATGTTTTTCTATGAAAATGGGGAGTAGTGTAGATTGGAAGATCAATTAAAAGATTTTATTCATTATATGGTTGTCGAAAAAGGGCTTGCGAAAAATACAGTAGTATCTTATGAACGTGATTTAAAAAGTTATGTAAAGTATTTACAAAATGTAGAACAGGCGAAAAGCTTTCTTGAAGTGACACGCTTGCACATTGTTAATTTTCTGCAGCACTTAAAAGAAAACGGAAAATCTTCGAAAACATTAGCACGTCATATTGCATCGATTCGTTCGTTTCACCAGTTTTTACTTCGTGAACGAGCGGTAGAGCACGATCCATCCGTACATATTGAAACGCCGCAAGGAGAACGGAAATTACCGAAAGTACTATCAATCGATGAAGTAGAAGCGTTACTTCAGACACCAAAAATGACGAGTGCTTTTGGGGTTCGTGATAAAGCGATGCTAGAGTTATTGTATGCGACAGGGCTTCGTGTTTCGGAATTAATTGCCTTAAACTTAGAAGATATACATTTAACGATGGGATTTGTTCGTTGCATAGGGAAAGGGAATAAAGAAAGAATTATTCCACTAGGAAGTTTAGCGACGGAAGCGATTCAAAAGTATATTGAAAAGGGAAGAAGAGAATTGATGGGTAAAAGAGTAGTAGATGCACTATTTTTAAACCATCATGGGAATCGATTATCAAGACAAGGATTTTGGAAAATTTTAAAACGATTGGCGAAAGAAGCAAGTATTGAAAAAGAGCTTACACCACATACGTTGCGCCATTCTTTTGCTACGCATTTATTAGAAAATGGAGCAGACTTGCGTGCTGTGCAAGAAATGCTAGGACATGCAGATATTTCAACGACGCAAATTTATACGCATGTTTCAAAAGCTAGATTAAAAGATGTATATAAACAGTTTCATCCGAGAGCATAGTTACTATGCTCTTTTTTTCATAGATTCAAAAGGCTATAGTACTTCACAAAAACTTCACAAACATTTCGTACATTGTTTTCAGCAGAAGACTAGAATATTACAATGTATTTCCTCTATACTAAATAAGGTATGAAGGAGGAAATGATGATGAAAAAACTTATTATGACTTTATTTATCGCGATGCTAGCATTGGCTGGCTGTAATACAAACAAAGAAGAACCGAAAAAAGAACAGAAACTAGAAGCTGTAAAAGTAGCAGTTCAAACAAATCCGAAAGAAATTAAACCTGGTGAAAAAACAGAAGTACAAGCACTTGTTACACAAGGAAAAGAAAAAGTAACCGATGCTGATGATGTAAAGTTTGAAATTTGGAAAGCTGGCGACGAAAAGCACGAGATGTTAGATGGGAAGCATAAAGGAAAAGGTGTTTATGCAGTAGAGAAAACGTTCGAGACGGATGGAGTGTACCATATTATCGCTCACACAAATGCACGTGAAATGCATGTTATGCCAGAAGTAAAAGTGGCTGTAGGAAATGCGAAAGTAGAAGATGCGAAAAAAGAAAATAGTGATCACGGTGCAGGGCATGGCGATCATAAAAGCGATACAATGATCCATCTTATGGCTGGTGATATAAAAGCAAATGCTGAATCAACTATGAAAGTTCATTTAAAACAAAAAGAAGAAGCGTTAACTGGTGCTGAAGTACAACTTGAGATTTGGAAAGATGGTGTTGAAAAACACGAATTTATTCCAGCGAAAGAAGGAAATAAAGGAGAGTATGAAACGAAACATACTTTCAAAGAAAACGGTTCTTACAAAGTGAAAGTTCATGTTAAAAAAGGCGAACTACATGAACATAAAGAAGAAACAGTAGAAGTAAAATAAAAAGTAGCTCTTTAGAGCTGCTTTTTTTATTTTTATCTCGTTATTTGCGGGCAGATTAAAGTTTCGCTTTATATGACGAAATAAATCATAAAATAATTAGCACTTATTTGCATAATGGATTACAATAGAAGTGTGAAGAAAATGAGAAATTTTACGGAAATGTATTAAAAAGAAAGCGTAAACATGTTATGATATCAGTATCAGATGTCTGACATCTGACTTAGAAAAAACTAGAAATGTTTTTGAGTCGTTTCAAAGTAAACGAAATAGGTTAGAGAATCATTTAAAGAAGTACTGTTTGACAATGAGAACGAAAGAGAATTCTTATGGAGAACAGTTTCACTTTATAGCGTTTTGAACATACTACAAGAAGTAGAACTGAACTTATAGGAGGTCGCAGTTATGAATAAATATAAACGTATATTCCTAGTCGTAATGGATTCTGTTGGAATCGGTGAAGCACCAGATGCTGAACAATTTGGTGATTTAGGATCTGACACAATCGGTCACATTGCTGAACATATGAATGGGTTACAAATGCCTAACATGGTGAAATTAGGTCTTGGTAACATTCGTGAAATGAAAGGTATCTCTAAAGTAGAAAAACCACTTGGATATTATACAAAAATGCAAGAAAAATCTACTGGTAAAGATACAATGACAGGACATTGGGAAATCATGGGTCTTTACATTGATACACCATTCCAAGTGTTCCCTGAAGGATTCCCAAAAGAATTACTTGATGAATTAGAAGAAAAAACAGGTCGTAAAATTATCGGTAATAAACCAGCTTCTGGAACTGAGATTCTTGATGAACTTGGTCAAGAACAAATGGAAACAGGTTCTTTAATCGTTTACACTTCTGCTGATAGCGTATTACAAATCGCAGCACACGAAGAAGTAGTGCCACTTGATGAGTTATATAAAATTTGTAAAATTGCACGTGAATTAACGTTAGATGAGAAGTACATGGTAGGTCGTGTTATCGCTCGTCCATTCGTTGGTAAGCCTGGAAACTTTACACGTACACCAAACCGTCATGATTATGCATTAAAACCATTCGGCCGTACGGTAATGAATGAATTAAAAGATAGTGACTACGATGTGATTGCTATCGGTAAAATCTCTGACATCTATGATGGTGAAGGGGTAACTGAATCACTTCGTACGAAGTCTAATATGGATGGAATGGATAAGCTTGTAGATACATTAAATATGGACTTTACAGGTCTTAGCTTCTTGAACTTAGTTGACTTTGATGCATTATTTGGACATCGCCGTGATCCACAAGGATACGGAGAAGCTCTACAAGAATATGATGCTCGTCTTCCAGAAGTATTCGAAAAACTAAAAGAAGATGACTTATTATTAATTACAGCAGACCATGGTAATGATCCAGTACATCCTGGTACGGATCATACACGTGAATATGTACCGTTATTAGCATATAGCCCAAGCATGAAAGATGGCGGACAAGAACTATCACTTCGCCAAACATTTGCTGATATTGGTGCAACGGTAGCAGAAAACTTCGGTGTGAAAATGCCAGAACACGGAACAAGCTTCTTAAACGAGCTAAAGAAATAGGGGGATAAACAAATGAATCGTGAACTTATTACAAAATCAGCTTCATACTTAAAAGAGAAATTTCAAGAAACGCCACAAGTAGGACTAATCCTTGGATCAGGACTAGGTGTATTAGCAGATGAAATCGAGAACGCAGTAACAGTACCTTACAGTGAAATCCCTGAATTCCCAGTATCAACTGTAGAAGGACATGCAGGTCAATTAGTATTCGGTACACTTCAAGGTGTAACAGTAGTAGCAATGCAAGGACGTTTCCACTTCTATGAAGGATACGACATGCAAAAAGTAACATTCCCAGTTCGTGTTATGAAAGAACTAGGTGTAGAAACAGTTGTTGTAACAAATGCAGCTGGTGGTGTAAATACATCATTCGAGCCAGGCGATCTTATGTTAATTTCAGATCATATTAACTTCATGGGTACAAATCCATTAATCGGACCAAATGATTCTGAGATGGGTGTACGTTTCCCTGATATGTCTACATCATATACGACAGAGCTTCGTGAAATGGCGAAACAAGTCGCAGCAGACTTAAATATTAAAGTACAAGAAGGTGTATACGTTGGAATGACAGGTCCTGTATATGAAACACCTGCTGAAATTCGTATGCTTCGTACACTTGGCGGAGATGCAGTTGGTATGTCAACAGTACCTGAAGTAATTGTAGCTCGTCATGCTGGTATGAAAGTACTTGGTATTTCTTGTATTTCAAATATGGCAGCTGGTATTTTAGATCAGCCACTTCACCACGATGAAGTAATCGAAACGACAGAACGTGTTAAAGCTAACTTCTTAGCATTAGTAAAAGCAATCGTAAAACAAATGAAGGGGTGACCTCACAATGAGAATGGTGGACCTAATTGCAAAAAAACGTGACGGACATGCATTAACGACAGAAGAAATTAACTTTATTGTTGAAGGATATACGAATGGTGATATTCCTGATTATCAAGTAAGTTCACTTGCAATGGCAATTTTCTTCCAAGATATGAACGATCAAGAGCGTGCTGATTTAACAATGGCAATGGTAAATAGCGGTGATACAATCGACTTATCAGCTATTGAAGGAGTAAAAGTAGATAAGCACTCAACAGGTGGCGTTGGTGATACAACAACACTTGTATTAGGTCCATTAGTAGCTGCTTTAGGTGTACCGGTTGCAAAAATGTCTGGACGTGGTTTAGGACATACTGGTGGTACAATTGATAAATTAGAAGCAGTTCCAGGATTCCATGTTGAAATCGAAAATGATGAATTCATGCGTCTTGTAAATGAAAACAAAATCGCAGTTATTGGTCAAAGTGGAAACTTAACACCTGCGGATAAAAAATTGTATGCACTTCGTGATGTAACGGCAACAGTAAACTCAATTCCGCTTATTGCAAGCTCGATTATGAGTAAAAAAATTGCTGCTGGTGCAGATGCAATTGTTCTTGATGTAAAAACTGGAGCAGGTGCATTTATGAAAACAGATGAAGATGCAAAACGTTTAGCAGAAGCAATGGTGCGCATTGGTAATAACGTTGGTCGTAATACGATGGCTGTTATTTCTGATATGAGTCAACCACTTGGTGAGGCGATTGGTAACGCACTTGAAGTACAAGAGGCAATTGATACGTTACAAGGTAAAGGACCAAAAGATTTAGAAGAGTTATGTTTAACACTTGGAAGTCAAATGGTATACCTTGCGGGACAAGCTTCATCTTTAGAAGATGCACGTGAGAAATTAATTGAAGTCATGAACAACGGTAAAGCGCTAGAATCATTTAAAACGTTCTTATCAGCGCAAGGTGGCGATGCATCTGTTGTTGATGATCCTTCAAAATTACCACAAGCACAGTTTAAAATTCAAGTAGAAGCGAAAGAAGACGGTTATGTATCAGAAATCGTTGCAGATGAAATCGGAACAGCAGCAATGCTTTTAGGAGCAGGACGTGCGACGAAGGAATCTGAAATTGACTTAGCAGTTGGCTTAATGCTTCGCAAAAAAGTAGGGGACAGCGTGAAAAAAGGTGAATCCCTTGTTACCATTTACGCAAACCGTGAAAATGTGGAAGATGTAAAAGCAAAAATTTATGAGAACATGAAGATCTCTAAAGACCACGTAGATGCACCAACTTTAGTGCATGGTATTGTAACGAAGTAATAAAAAAGGCCAAGGAGTATTTCTCCTTGGCTTTTTTTGCTATTTTTTGTTTATAATAATAATGGGTGAAATTATGATTAGAATTTGTGCAATAACAAAAACAGATGAAGTATTATATGATGTTTCGCTAGAAGAAACAACGAAAGACCATATTGTATGGTATTGGCTAGATTTATATAAGCCAACGAAAGAAGAGTATACATACATTTTGCAAGATCATTTTAAGTTCCATCCCCTTGCAATTGAAGACTGTATAGAATATGTACAGAGGCCAAAAGTTGATTTTTATGATGGATATAACTTTTTAGTTCTTCATGCATTTGGTGAGGATGGATTAGAACCGCACGAGATCGATTTATTTATTAGTGATCGTTTTATTGTTTCTTTCCACTTTTCTCATAACAATGCAATCGAAAGAGTATGGAAAACACTTGGAGAAAAGAAGCGTATTAAAAATAGTCCCCTGCACGTAGCTCATACAATTATCGACCAAATTGTGGACGACTATTTTGCACCTGTATATTACATTGAGGATCATTTAAATGCAATTGATGATAATTTAACGGGTGAGACAGCAGGAAGTGTGCTAGAAGAAGTATTTGATATACGTGCAGACTTATCAAAACTAAGGCGTACAATCATTCCGATGCGTGATTTATTGTATCGTATTTTAAATTCGACTCGTTTTTACGGTATAAGTGATCATGAAATTTACTTTAAAGATATACATGATCATTTGCTTAAACTGACAGAAATGATTGAGGCAAGCCGGGAGTTAACGGCAGATATTCGAGATAGCTATTTTTCATTAAACTCACATCATATGAATAACATTATGAAAACATTAACTGTATTCTCGACTATTTTCATGCCATTAACATTTATTGCGGGAGTATACGGAATGAACTTTACGCATATGCCGGAGCTTGGTGGACAATATAGTTATTTTATTTGTCTACTTCTAATGGCACTAATTGGCGGTGGCATGATGGCTTGGTTTTATAAAAAAGGATGGTTTAAGTAAAAAAACACCGAGGAAAATTCCTCGGTGTTTTTTACTTAACCAATAGCATGTAATACAAACATGGCTAAGAATAAGCATGTAACGATATACATAGACGGTGCGACTTCTTTATGCTTTCCAAGAGCAACTTTTAAGATAGGATAAGCAATAAATCCGAACGCAATGCCATCAGCGATACTATATGTGAGCGGGATCATGACGATAATTAAGAACGCTGGAAATCCTTCTGAAAAATCGTTCAGAGGAATTTGCTGAATGCTTGTAATCATCAGGCCGCCAATAATAATTAAGATTGGTGCAATGGCACTATCAGGAATTAGTTTGACAAACGGAAGTGCAAACAGTGATGCAAAGAATAACATCCCTGTAACGATAGACGTCAGACCTGTCTTTCCGCCTGCAGTAATACCTGCGGCACTCTCTACTGTTGATACGGTAGGGCTTGTGCCAAATAGACCACATGTCATTGCTGAAATTGCATTGGCTTGGTAAGCACGTGGGAATTTACGGTCATCTTCTAATAAACCGTGCAGAAGTCCCATGTTCTCAAAAATAAGCACCATGCTTAAGGAGAATGTTGCAATCCAAAACGGTAAGGAAGAAAGTTTGCCAAATGACATAGCTCCAAACACATCGCCGTAATTAGCGAATGAGAATGAACTAGTTCCGATTTGACTTGTATCAACAAGACCAAATAGCCATGCAATACCAGTTCCTATTGCAATCGTCCATAAAAAGCTTCCACGTACGTTACGAATAAATAGTACAAGTGCAACGATAAGAGTAAGTAGTGTCGCAAGAACGACAGGGTTACTTAATTTACCCATTGCAACAGCAGTATTTGGATTCGAAACGACTAAACCACCTTTTTGCAATCCGATAAATGCTAAAAATAATCCGATGCCGACAGTAATAGCTTCCTTTAATGACTTTGGAATCGATACTGAAAGCACGCGAGCGATTGGTGTAAACGCAGCAATTGCAAAAATAATACCAGAGATGAAGACAGCTGCTAATGCTTCCTGCCAAGTTAATCCTAGCGTATGCACAGCGGTGTACGTGAAGAATGCATTTACACCCATACCAGGGACAAGAATAGCAGGTGCATTTGCCCAAAATGCCATGAGCAGACATCCGATAAATGAACTGAAAACAGTTGCTAAAATTCCAGCTTCAAGAGGAATGCCAGCATCGGATAAAATGGATGCATTTACAATCATAATATATACGATCGTGAAAAATGACGTAACTCCAGCTAAAACTTCTTGTTTTGGTGATGTTTCGTGTAAACCTAATTTAAATGTTCTTTCAAGTATTCCTTTCATGTTAAACCTTCTTTTTCATATCCCTCTCCCACCCGTGATATCTCTTTCGTAAGAGCTCACCGTCCTTTATTATATCAGAACATCATGTTTTTACAACAAGGAAAATGATAACGTTTACTTATAAATGAAATTATTTATAAATACGTAAAAATCGCTCGTATTGTTGAAATGATTTCTAATTCTCCCGATTGAATGGGCGGAGCTGCTTGTGCATGTAAAGTAGCAAAGGACGCAACTTCTCGTGGTAATTGAGCAGATTCTTCAACGAATGAGAGTGGAACAGGATTAATGTTTAAATTGTATGTACTCGCAATAGCACGAGCTTTTTCTACCGCTTGCTGCAGAGCTTGAATGAGAGCTTGCTCGTAATATTTATTTGGATAAGATATTCGAAAACGTAACCCTTTTGCTAAGTTTGCTCCATTTGAAACGGCTATATCATATACTTCCCCTGCTTTTTGTACATTTAAAACGGTAATTTCATACAAATGTTCCACACGGTATCCTTGTAGTAATGCTTTATCATTTACATATTCGTACTGGGGCGTAATCGTATATGAAATGGTTTCTATATTTTTGTCAGCAATCCCTAGTTGTTTTAGTGCATCTAATAATTGTTTTGATTGCACTGCATTCTCTTCTTGTGCCTGCTTTACATTTTTATGATCTGTACGAATACCAATCGTTAATATAACAACATTTGGTTTTGCTTTTACAACGCCTTCACCTTGTACCGTAATGGTAGCTTCTTTACCAGTATTTGCTGTACGTACGTTGTGTAAATAAGGATTCATTCCACCTTGCATTTTCCATCACCATCCTTATTTATATGTATATGTGTGAACAAAAAAGAAATTTGTATGAAAAAGTTACATAAATGGGAATGTTAGAGAAAGAAAGCATATACAACGAGGGTATTTATAGATTATAATATGTGTAAATATGATAAAAAAGGGACGAGGCTAGTGAACGAAAAAAGAGAAACACTGATTTTAGAATTATCCGGATCATTTCGAAAGATGATACGTTTATTACAAAATGATATTAATACACGTTTTGCAGAACATATGCCATACAATGAATTTTCTGTATTACGCGCGTTATTTTTAAAGAGTCCACAGATGGCTTCGCAAATTGCGAGTGAAGTAAACGTAACCTCCAGTCATATTACAGCTGTTACTGATCGTCTCGTACGAAAAGGGTTTGTAGAAAGAAAGCGTTCCAATTCAGACCGTCGTATCGTGTACTTAGAAATTACAGAACACGGAAGAGAAGTAACTGAAAAACTTGAAGCTGTGCGTAAAGAATATTATAAAGAGAGATTTAAAGGTTGGAGCGACCAAGAAATAGAAATGGTGTTAGAGTTATTTGGCCGCGTATTATAATAAATGAGGATAGGAAGCGAAAGCTTTCCTATCCTTTTTCTTTTGAATAAAAACATTTTGAAACTCCAATACTTTAATTAAAAAGAATCGGAGTGAAAAATTATGAAACGTATTTCTATGCTTTTCATTATGATTGGAAGTTTTTTCTGCTTTCATCAATTCGCGGATGCCGCAACGCCTCTTCAAGTCGTTCAGAAAGAATTACAACATATTTCAAATAAGCAACCTGTTTTATATTCAAAACTATGGATTCGTTCAATGCAGAATACTATTTTATTTCATCATAGTGATGACACTCGGCATGAAGATACGATTAGTAATGTAACAAAGTCTTCTCTTGTAAAGGTAAAACAACTACCACTTCAAAAAGCATCGCAGTACATCCCAAGGTTATCGCAATATATTTCTAAGTTTGAGGCTGAGAATGTGCAAGTATATTATGTTGCAGCTCGTTATGAAGTGAAAAAAGAAAATTCGTATCAGTTAAATGGCATGAATTATTTTATGCAAGTGTTTATTCAACAAGGGGGGGAATGGAGAATTGCTGAAAGCATAGTTGCTCCGACAGATCAAATCGTGGCAAATGGTGACGGATTTGGAACGAAGCAAGAAAAAGAGTATGGGAAAAGAAGAGAGAATGTGAAATAACCTCCTCATTGAGAGGAGGTTATTTTATTTAAAACTCCAAGAGACTTTCCATTTTAATATTTTAGGCAGGAAGAAATACGTAATGAAACTAGTCACTAAAAATCCGATGTAAAAGCTGGACAATGACTGCGCACGACTCAGCATTAAACCTCCAACCATTCCACCAAAGAAAATCGCACAACCCATAACTACTTTTTGTAGTTTCGGATATAATAAGTAGTTACCATTTCGCTCATTGACTGAACGGGCATATAAATACATCCCGAGTGGTAACAAAATAATGATATGTGTAATAGGTGCAATCAATAATTTTGCCGAAGGGATTGTTGTAAAGTTTGGTTCATTATGACGTACTCCATCCTTATCAGTATAAGCGTTTTGAGGATCGTAATTAAAGCTAATAGTAAACTCTTCTGCTGGACCAGAAATACGTATGTTTTCCATAACATCATGTATACTGCCATTGTTCTCATGAAAGTCGGCATTCGAGTGAACAGCAATGACTCCTGATATTAGAGATGGAAGTAACGCTGGGAAGATTAATATAGCGGCAGTAAGAAATCCTTGCGATATTACATTTCCAGCGATTGTTCCTATACATAAGGCAAGTGTATAAATAGCAATTAATACAATTAACATGTATATAAAGTAACTATGAAAGGGGGAGAATACTTGATATTTATTATGAAAAGTCAACTTTTTCATAATAGCAAATAGTCCCCAGTTTAAAACGACAACAGCGGCGATATTACAGATTCCAAACAACCACTTTGTTATATAAAGGTGCGAACGTTTAAATGGCATAGACCATAACAAGTCGCTAGCGTTATTTTGTCTTTCCCATCCAATTAACGTACAAGCTAGAACGATCAGTACGCTACCTAACAGCATGATAGAATCTAGAAGTGTTAAATCAAAACTGTAATGATATATAGCTTTCCATTTTTTATTCATATTTAGAAAATATTGCTGTTGAATAGAAGTCATATAGTATTTATATGACAAAGTATAGAAGCTGACGAGCCAAAATAACCATACAACATATTTACTTTGTTGATATGTTCTTAGCCACAGTGCTTTTTGAAACATAGGATCTCTCCTTTAAAAAACTTTATAATTTGTTAGGCGTGATAATACAACATAAGTAATGATTCCAGCGAGAAACAAACTGATATAGTAGTTAGGTAAGACATAAAATTGATTTATTTTATAGCCACCTAGTAATGCAAAGTAAATGGTTGTCCCCCATATCCATATTTTTAAATGTTTTTGGAAAATAAATATCTTTTGGCCATTTTCATTTGGTGACCGCATATATAAATATGTCCCAAGTAGTAAATAAAATATTGTATAGAAAATAGGGACTAACATTGATTTGGCTGAATAATATTTATGAGATACTGGATTTCTTAAAGTAGTTGGATCGTTGTCCTGCTTTCGGTATTCTGGATTATAGTTATAATCAATAGAAAAGCGATATATTGGTGCAACTATATTTGTTTTTTGATTGATTTCATAAAGTTGTTCATATAGCTTATAATTTTTAGGATCGGTAGCTTCTAAATGATTTATCGTAAAAGTGTAAACTAGTGGAATAAATGTAAGTCCCATTAGTATCCACGGAATACAAAAAACAACCTGGGAAACAATGCTTCCAGTAAAAGTACCGATGCATAGTGCAGCTGTATATACTGCAACATAAGAAACAATTGCATAAAGAAAGTATCGATGAAACGGACTAAATGATTGATAATCAAAATGAATAGTTGTTCTATAAATAACATACATAAGAATCCAATTTACAAGTAATGAGCTCACAATACAAAAGGAACCGAAAGCCCATTTCGATAAGAAAACATCTTTTCTTTTAAACGGCATCGTCATAAGTAGTGTATTAGATTGGTTACTACGTTCCCAACCTATTAATAAGCAGGCTAAAGCAATGATAAGAAGAGTTAACCAAAAACTATTACCTTCTCCTGAAGAAAAGGTATAAAAATAATAATACTGTTTCCCTTTTTCTTGTAATTCGTAATATTTATCGAGTTCCATCAGAGCACTTCTATAGTATCCTAAAGATAAAAGATAAAGCGAACTAAAGAAGAATAGTAACACAGCATATTTCCCGCGCTTCCAATTCCACATCCACAACGCCTTATGAAACATACCCATCCTCCTCTAGTGTCGTAACGAAGACATCTTCAAGTGACATTGTTAATTCTTCAATGAGTATAGGTTGTTCTTTATAAAACTTCTCCAGTGTTGTAGCCACATTTCCCTCAATTAAGATTGTAAATACTTTTCCTGTTTGATTTAATATTTTAATATTGCTTAAGTTTTCTAGTTTTTGAGGTAATGAACGTTCATAAGCAACTTGTATTTTAGCAAATCGTGATTTTGCATCGTCTAGTGATGTAATAGACGAGATAGTATGGCCTTTTAATATAATAATTGTATCTGCGATTTGTTCCACTTCATCTAAATGGTGCGTTGAGATGAAAATGGTAATCTCTTTATCTGCAACTTCTCCAACGAGAAATTGAAGGATCTGCCGTTTAACGATAGGGTCAAGTCCATTTGTCGGTTCATCTAAAATGATATATTCTGCCTTTGTAGAAACGGCTAAAATGATGGCAAGCAGTGCTTTCATTCCTTTTGAATAACTACGAATTCGTTTGTTTGGTAAGCTAAAACGCTCCAACAGTTCATAGAAATATGCTTCATCAAATGCGTTATAAACTTCTTTATAAAACTTTACAATTTCTTTTACCGTATATCCGTTCAATATGTTAGTAGAATCCGGAACATATACGATTTTTTGCTTTATTTCAGGACACTGATGAATGTTTGTCTCTTCATATGTAACAGTCCCTGCATCAGGGTCTAAAATACCGACCATCGTTCGTAATAAAGTTGTTTTCCCCGCGCCGTTTCTTCCGAGTAATCCAATAATACTTCCTCGTTGTAATGTGAAAGAAACATCATCTAAAATTGTTTGATTATCAATTGTCTTCTTCAAGTTTTTCACTCTCAGCATCCGCATTTCCTCCAATCTCTTTATAGTATGAATCTATCCAATCATGAATTTTATCTTTCGTAACACCAAGATAAGAGGCTTCTAATAGTAATTGATGAAATTGCTTTTGAACCATAGCGATTTTCCTTTCGTCTAATGTTGGGGTAATCGATTGGGATACAAATGTTCCTTTTCCTCGTAATGTTTCAATAATTCCTTGTCGCTCTAACTCTTGATATGCTTTACTTACTGTATTTGGATTTATAACGAGTAAAGAAGCGAGTTCGCGTACAGAAGGAAGTTTATCACTTGGAGCTAACATATTTTTCAATACGAGTTCTTTTATATTTTGAACAATTTGTTCCCATATCGGAGTGTTGCTTCTTGGATCAAGTTGAATATGCAAGAGCAATGTCTCCTTTCTGACTTGTATTAAGTGTACTACTTCATGTAATACACTTAATACAATATAGGTGATGAATATATTTGTCAACTGAAAATATTAGAAAAATATGGTATTAAAAAATAATAAATTGGAAAAAATAGGTTTGATATAGAATGGAGGGTTAGTCATGAAGCGAGTTTTTGGAATACTTGTTTGTTTCATGTTATTGCTTTCTGGTACTTCAGTTAGTTTCGCACAATCTGAGAAGACGAAGCAGGAAAAAACAGAAGAAACAACGCCGAAGTTAGCGGAACAAGCGTCATCAGCAATTGTAATTGAACAAGATACAGGTAAAGTTTTGTTTGATAAAAATCCAAATGAGAAGTTACCACCTGCTAGTATGACGAAGATTATGACAATGCTATTAATTATGGAACAAGTTGAAAAAGGAAAACTAAAACTGACCGATAAAGTTAGAGCAAGTGAGCATGCAGCTTCAATGGGTGGATCACAAATCTTTTTAGAGCCTGGAGAAGAGATGACTGTAAATGAAATGCTAAAAGGTATTGCTATTGCATCTGGAAATGATGCGTCTGTTGCAGTAGCGGAGCATATCGCGGGTTCAGAAGAAGGTTTTGTAAATATGATGAACAAAAAAGCGAAAGATTTAGGACTGAAAAATACTCATTTTCAAAATCCAACAGGTCTTCCGGCTAAAGACCATTATTCCACAGCAAATGATATGGCTATAATGGCGAAAGAATTGATGAAGTACCCACTTATTCGCAAATATACAGGTAAATACGAAGACTATTTACGAGAAGATACGGATAAGAAGTTTTGGCTCGTGAATACGAATAAGTTAGTACGTTTTTATCCTGGAGTAGATGGTGTGAAAACGGGCTTTACGACAGAAGCAAAATATTGTTTAACAGCATCGGCTGAAAAAAATGGCATGCGTGTTATTTCAGTTGTTATGGGAGCACCTACATCGAAAGAACGGAATAATCAAGTAACAAAGCTTCTTGACTATGCATTTGGACAATATATGACAAAGAAATTGTATACACGTGGCGAAAAAATTAAGACTGTACAAGTAGGAAAAGGGAAAAAAGAAAAAGTAGATTTAGTTGCGTCAGACAATGTGTCTCTTCTTATGAAGAAGGGCGAAAATATGGACAAAGTAAAGCAAGAAGTAATTGCTGAAAAGAAAGTGAAAGCGCCGATTAAAAAAGGTGACGCGCTTGGTACACTTGTTATTAAAAAAGATAAAGATGTTTTATTAAAACAAACAATTGTAGCAAAAGAAGATGTTGCTGCAGCGAGCTGGTGGGAGTTATTTAAAAGAAGTTTTGGGATGTTTTCAACATCAAAATAGCGGCAAACATTTTGCCGCTTTTCTATTCGTATGAAAGTAAATAATTGCCGAATGTTTTCACTTTATGGCGAAATAGTTCTTCTTTTGTCAGCAGGAAGGATTCTTATGTTGTATCACGAAAATCTTTATGTATGTAAATGAGTAAAGTTTGAGCATAAGGAGGAAATCGTGTGAGTCTTTCCATGCAATTAGAAGTAAAGCGTGACGTCCTATGTGTGAGACTAGCGGGTGAATTAGATCATCATACTGCTGAAGAGTTGCGAACGAAAGTAACAGATATGATTGAGACACATGGTGTTCATCATATTGTTTTGAGCCTAGAGAACTTATCGTTTATGGATAGTTCTGGTTTAGGTGTTATATTAGGCCGATATAAGCATGTAAAGGGATTAGGTGGAGAAATGGTTGTTTGTGCAATTTCACCGCCTGTTAAGCGTTTATTTGAAATGTCGGGCTTATTTAAAATTGTTCGCTTAGAAGAAAGTGAAGCGCATGCGCTCGCGACGTTGGGGGTGGCATAAATGAGAAATGAAATGAACCTTCAATTTTCAGCATTAAGTCAAAATGAATCATTCGCTCGCGTTACAGTAGCTGCTTTCATTGCGCAACTAGATCCAACGATGGAAGAACTTACGGAGATTAAAACAGTTGTGTCAGAAGCAGTTACGAATGCAATTATTCATGGATACGATGGAAATGCAGAAGGTGTTGTTTATATTTCTGTAATTTTGGAAGAAGCAATGGTGAAACTCACGATTCGAGATGAAGGGATTGGCATCTTTGATTTAGATGAAGCAAGACAACCCCTTTTTACAACTAAACCTGAATTAGAGCGTTCCGGAATGGGATTTACTATCATGGAAAATTTTATGGATGAAGTAGAAGTTATTTCAAACGAATCTTTCGGGACAACAATCCATTTGACAAAATACTTATCAAATAGTAACGCTCTATGCAATTAAGGAGAATAGCCTATGGACATAGAGGTCAAAAATGAGAAGAAGAAACCTCAGTTAAAGGACCACGAGCTAAAAGCGTTAATTCAACAAAGTCAAGATGGAGATCAACAAGCGAGAGATACAATCGTTCAAAGTAATATGCGTCTCGTATGGTCGGTTGTGCAGCGTTTTCTTAATCGAGGATACGAACCAGACGATTTATTTCAAATTGGATGTATTGGGCTCTTAAAATCGGTAGATAAATTTGATTTATCTTTCGACGTGAAATTTTCAACATATGCAGTTCCAATGATTATTGGAGAAATACAACGATTTTTACGTGATGATGGATCAGTGAAAGTAAGTAGATCTTTAAAAGAAACAGGAAATAAAATTCGAAAGATGAGAGACGAGCTTTCGAAAGAATTCGGAAGGGCACCAACGATTAACGAAGTAGCCGAAGCGTTAGAACTAACGCCAGAAGAAGTGGTTCTGGCGCAAGAAGCGAGTCGTGCTCCTTCATCTATACATGAAACGGTGTATGAAAACGATGGAGATCCAATCACTATTTTAGATCAAATTGCTGATCAATCTGAAACGAAATGGTTTGATAAAATTGCTTTAAAAGAAGCAATTAGAGAATTAGATGATCGAGAACGTTTAATTGTATATTTACGCTACTATAAAGACCAAACCCAATCAGAAGTAGCGGAGCGCATAGGTATTTCGCAAGTACAAGTTTCAAGACTTGAAAAGAAAATATTAAAACAGATGAAAGATCGAATAGATGAGTAGCTATCTATTCGATTTTTTTTATGACTTTAATTTAGTAGGGATTGTAAACTTTCGTAAAAATTAACAGAATTTATTGATAATTTAGTAAATTTAAAATATAATCCAAGTATGAACTTGTCACAAAGGGGGAAGGAAATATGGAAACGAGGCAACAATGGGGAACGAGGGCTGGATTTATTTTCGCAGCGGTCGGCTCTGCCGTTGGATTAGGAAACATATGGCGTTTTCCTTATACAGCGTATGAAAATGGAGGAGGCGCATTCTTTTTACCGTACTTATTCGCATTATTAACGACTGGTATTTCATTATTGGCGTTTGAATTTGCTCTTGGGCATCGTCACCGTGGTTCAGCGCCACTTACGTTCTTCCGTATTCATCCGCGTGCTGAATTCATTGGATGGTGGCAAATGTGTGTAACGTTTATCGTTTCAACATATTATGCAGTAATTATTGCTTGGTCTATTTCATATACGTACTTTGCAATTACTGGAGCATGGGGGAAAGACACGCAATCATTTTTATTTAAAGAGTACTTACATGTTGCAGATAAGCCAGGGCAGTTTGGGGGGCTTGTGCCGGAAGTATTAATTCCATTAGCTCTCGTTTGGATTATTGTGCTTGGTGTTGCATTCAAAGGAGTTAAAAAAGGAATTGAAGTGGTTAATCGCATTTTCATCCCTTTACTAGTTGTTATGTTCCTTATTATCGTAGTTCGTGCAGTGACGATGGAGGGTGCGATGCAAGGATTAGATGCATTCTTCAAACCAGATTGGAGTCGTATTTTTGATGGAAAGGTATGGCTTGCTGCTTATGGTCAAATTTTCTTTAGCTTATCTTTAGCATTTGGAATTATGATTACGTATTCTAGTTATTTACCGAAAAACTCAGATACAACAAATAATGCCTTTATTACTGGTTTTGCAAACTCAGGATTTGAATTGTTAGCAGGAATTGGAGTCTTTGCAGCTCTTGGATTTATGGCAAACAATATGGGAGTACCAGTTGATAAAGTAGCAAGTGCTGGTGTAGGACTTGCATTCGTAGTATTCCCGCAAATTATTAATGAATTACCGATGTCACCGTTATTTGGCGTATTATTTTTCTTATCATTAACGGTTGCCGGAATTACATCTCTCATTTCGCTTGCGGAAGTATGTTTTGCGGCCGTATCTGAAAAGTTCAGCTTAAGCCGCCAAAAAACAATTGGAATTATGGGGACGCTTCTCGTACTAGTTTCTCTTGTTTTTGCAACACGTGGCGGGCTTATGTTCCTAGATGTTGTTGATTATTTCGCTAATAACTTCGGATTAATTTCAATTGCATTAGCAGAAGTAGTTACGATAGGACTCATTTTACGCCGTTTACCAGTTTATCAAAATCACGCAAATTTCGTATCTGATATTAAGTTAGGGACATTTTGGAGAGTGAGTTTACTCGTTATTACCCCGCTTATGCTAGGGTACATGTTAATTGATGGTACAATCCAAAATATTAAAAAGAACTACGGAGATTATCCAACGGAGTTTGTCGTAACATATGGTTGGTCAATTGCAGCAGCGTTCCTTATCGTTGCACTAATCATTAGTATAAAGAAATGGAATGCACAAATACATTCAGATTCTGCTAAGCTTGAAAAAGAATGGAAAGATCGGGGTGTTTCATAATGAGCGGATCAGCGATTATGATGATGGTTATTGGTATGGTAGTCATTTGGGGAGGACTCGCATTAAGTATTGCAAATTTATTTAAGAAAAAGGCATAAACTAAAAAACATCTGTACCGAAACGGTACAGATGTTTTTTTATGAAAAAATTGTATTAGAAAAAAATTCAATAACCATACTACAACTACGAGGAAGAGTGAAGAGGTGAATGGAAATTGGAACAAACAATTTATATTAAAATGCGTAATCGATTAAAAGTTTCGCCTACATATGAAGTGAAACTGGGTGATGTTGCTCAACTTGCGGGAGATGCTCTGGTAGTTCAGTCGTTACAAGATGAGGTAGTTTACAAAATAACAGCGCATGATAAGACGCATGTCGTAATTGATGTGATGAAAATTATTGAGATTATTAGGCAAAAAGCGGCTCATATACAAATTAATTTACTCGGTTCTGGACAAACTCTTGTTGAAATTATATATGAAAAAAAGAAAGTACATCCAATTTTCTTCGGGCTAGTATGGTTGTTACTTTTCATTGGAGCGGCCCTTGCCATCATTTATTTCCATGAAGATGTGAGCATGCAACAAGTGCATCAACGGTTATATTACATGATTACGGGAGAATTTAAGGCGCAACCACTTTTATTTCAAATTCCTTATTCATTAGGTCTTGGGTTAGGTATGGTCTTATTTTTTAATCATGTATTTCAAAAGCGAATTAATGAAGAGCCGAGTCCGTTAGAAGTAGAGATGTTCCAATATCAGCAGTCACTTGACCAATATGTAATTGTTCATGAAAACAAGGACAATATGAAACAACTTGCCGATGATTGAGTTTGGTCTTGTTATTTTAATTGGTTTAGCGGGAGGTATTGCAGTAGGTAGCGGGTATGTCGCATTTTTAGCTGTACTTGGTATAATCCCTCGTCTAGCTCAATTAACGAGAAGTGGAAAGCACATTCAATATTTTGAGTGGGCAGTTATTGCAGGTACGTTAACAGGGGCTTGGTGTAGCTTGAAAAACATTACATTTCAAACATCGCAATACTGGCTTGTTATATTAGGTATATTTTGTGGCACATTCGTTGGAATGCTTGCAGCCGCATTAACAGAAGTGTTAAATGTTTTACCTATTTTAGCGAAACGGGTAGGGGTAGAAGGGAAAATTGTTGTTTTACTCGTTGCTCTTGTACTTGGGAAAGTAATAGGCTCGTTGTTTCACTGGATTTATTTCGTAAAGTAGGAGGCAATATATAAATGACAGGGCGAAAACTAAAGGATGATTACATAAATAAGGTGAAGGAGTACCATCCGAAACCAAATTATTTCATAAATTGTGTTAAGGCATTTCTTGTAGGTGGACTCATTTGTACTGTCGGAGAAGTATTGATGAAATTTTATATACATTATTTTCATTTCAGTGAACAAGAGGCAGGAAATCCGACAGTTGCAACGCTTGTATTGTTATCGGCGATTTTAACAGGTTGTGGTGTATATGATAAAATCGGTCAATTTGCTGGAGCGGGATCGGCAGTACCTGTTACGGGATTTGCGAATTCTATGGCGAGCGCTGCGCTAGAACATAAGAGTGAAGGAATTGTGCTTGGGGTTGCTACAAATATGTTTAAGCTGGCGGGAAGTGTTATCGTTTTTGGGGTCGTTGGGGCATACATTATTGGGTTAATAAGATATACATTTAACATTTTAATGTCTTAAAGGAGGGGCTAGTATGAGGTTGACTGGAAAACAAACGTGGGTATTTCAAAATGATATTTATGTGAATGCAACCGGTACTGCTGTCGGTCCGAAAGAAGCTGAAGGCCCTCTTGGAAAGGATTTTGATATTTCATACGATGATTTACATTGCGGAGAGGAAAACTGGGAACTTGCGGAACGAAGATTAATGTCAGATTCAATTCAGCAAGTTGTGCAAAAGGGAAATGTAAAAACATCACAAATTGATTTCTTTTTAGCGGGTGATTTATTAAATCAAACAGTGACAGCCAATTATGTTGCGCGTAAGTGGGGAATTCCCTTTTTAGGGATGTTTAGCGCTTGTGCGACCTCGATGGAGACTTTAGCAGTTGGTTCAGCCTTTATAGACGGTGGATTCGCAAATCGTGTTTTAGCGACGGTAAGTAGTCATAATGCAACGGCTGAAAGACAGTTTCGTTATCCAACAGAGTATGGGGGACAAAAACCAGGAACGGCAAACTCCACTGTTACAGGTGCTGGATCCATATTAATTAGTAAAGAAAAAAGTGCCATTAAAATTACGGCAGCTACGATTGGAAAAGTGCAAGATTTAGGAATTGCGAATCCTTTAGATATGGGATCGGCGATGGCGCCGGCTGCTGCTCATACAATTCAACAACATTTTGAAGATTTGAAGAGAAGCGCAGCAGATTATGATTTGATTGTTACCGGTGATTTATCAGCTGTTGGGACACCAATTGCGAAACAGCTTTTACTGGAAGAAGGTTATGATATTGGGCATATATATAATGATTGCGGATTAATGATCTATGATTCTGGTCAAGAAGAAGTATTTGCAGGTGGTAGTGGCTGTGCTTGTTCGGCTGTTGTCACATATGGTCATTTATTAAGCGAGATGCAAAAAGGGAATTTACAACGAATTTTTGTCGTTGCTACTGGTGCGTTATTAAGTCCGATGATGATGCAGCAGAAAGAAACCATTCCAACAATTGCACATGGTGTTGTATTTGAGAGAGTGAAGGGAGAGTGAATTGTGGATTTTATATATGCATTTCTTGTAGGAGGCGCTATTTGTGTAATTGGACAAGTATTGTTAGATTTCGCAAAGTTAACACCAGCTCATTTAATGGCTACCTTTGTAGTACTAGGGGCAGTTTTAGATGGATTCGGATTGTACGATAAGCTTATAAAGTTTGCTGGTGCTGGGGCGACAGTTCCTATTACAAGTTTTGGACATTCCCTATTACACGGGGCAATGCATGCGGCAGAAAAACACGGATATATAGGGATTGGTATGGGTATGTTTAGTTTAACGTCTGCAGGCATTTCTGCAGCGATATTATTTTCATTTTTTGTAGCACTTATATGTAAACCGAAAGGATAAATCAAATGAGACGAAGGGTTGTTTTGGTCACAGATGGAGATGAATATGCAAAGCGAGCAATTGAGCTTTTAACGAAGGAATTTGGGGGAAGGTGTATTTCAGCATCACAAAGTAATCCAACCAAATTGACAGGGAAGAAAGTTGTTGAGCTTATTATGCAAACGCCATATGACCCTGTATTTGTCATGTTTGATGACAGTGGATTTATTGGAGAAGGATCTGGTGAAAAGGCTTTAAAATATGTAGCCACACATAAACAAATTGATGTACTGGGGATTTTGGCAGTAGCGTCTAATACACATCATTGGGAATGGGCACGTGTAGATGTAAGTGTAGATCGAAACGGGAATTTAACCGAATACGGTGTTGATAAATTTGGACTTCCAGATGGTGAAATTGGCAGAATTAGCGGCGATACAATTTATTGTTTAGATGATCTGAATGTTCCTGTCATTGTGGGAGTTGGTGATATTGGTAAGATGTGTGGCAATGACGAATGGGAGAGAGGATCACCAATTACTAAAAAAGCAATTCAATTAATTTTGGAAAGGAGTGGATTTTATGACGAAGCCTAAAAAAGTGAATATCCCTATTTCATCTTTTTTGAGTGATAATGAAAATTATTTAAAGCAAACAGTTGGACTAGGGGTTACATATGATGTTGGCATACGTAAATTTCAAATTTTAAATAAAGAAATTGGTGTGTTGTTTGTAAATGGACTTTGTGATACGAATTATATTATCCCTATTTTAGAAGAAGCGGTAGATACAAATGAAATAAGGGATGTAGAAGAAGATACAGTGAAGCTTTTAGAAAATCGTTTAATTCATCAACAAGTAAGTAAAGTGAAAACGATGGACGAGGTAATGCTCCAAGTATTATCAGGACTCATCATTATATTTGTGGAAGGTGAAACGGAAGCGTTCGCAATAGATGTTCGTAGTTATCCGGGCCGGACGCCGACAGAACCAGATACAGAAAAGGTAGTACGTGGTGCAAGGGATGGATTTGTTGAAAATATCGTTGTAAATACAGCGTTAATCCGTAGAAGGATACGTGACCCGCGTCTTCGAAATGAAATGATTAGAGTAGGAGATAGATCGCAAACGGATATTTGTATTACATATGTACAAGATGTTGCAAATCCGGATTTAGTTAAGATTATAAAACAAGAATTAAATAACATCGATGTCGATGGAATTACGATGGCGGATAAAACAGTGGAAGAATTTGTTGTAAAGCAAAGCTATAATCCATTCCCACTTATTCGGTATACAGAAAGACCGGATGTAGCGGCGAATCATTTATTAGAAGGACATGTGTTAGTACTAGTTGATACATCACCGAGTGCTATGATTACTCCAACAACATATTTCCACCATTTACAGCATGCGGAAGAGTTTAGACAAAATCCAGCTGTCGGTACATTTTTACGTTGGGTACGCTTTTTAGGTGTCTTATTCTCCTTATTTTTACTACCATTTTGGTTAGTGTTTGTATTTGATCCAACTCTTTTACCAGAAAACCTTGCTTTCATTGGACCGACTAAGATGACACATTTACCAATTCTATTACAGGTGTTGATGGCCGAAATCGGACTTGAGTTTTTAAGGATGGCAGCCATTCATACGCCAACGCCGTTATCTTCTGCTGCAGGGTTAATTTCCGCCATATTAATTGGTCAAATAGCAATCGATGTAGGTTTGTTTGTACCAGAAGTTATTTTGTATGTAGCAGTTTCTATGATCGGTGCATATGCAACACCGAGTTATGAATTAGGATTAGGAAATAAAGTTGGAAAATTGTTTGTTATTATTTTAACAGGTCTCTTCCATGAGATGGGATTTGTAATTGGTATGACGATATTGATTTTATTTTTAACGTCTATAAAAAGTTTACAAACGCCTTATTTATGGCCGTTTTTACCATTTGATTGGGGTGCATTAACAAAAATTCTACTTCGCCCGACGATGTCTAGTTTAAAAGTACGACCAAGTATTGTAAGACCTCAAAATGTAAAAAGACAAAAATAAACGGGATTATACACCCGTTTATTTTTTTAGCAAAAATTTATTGTTTTTTAACAAAAATCAAACATTTTTTGTGTACACTTAGAGTAGATATTGTGTATGGAAGGGGAAGAGGACATGATTAAATTATTTGTAAGTGATTTAGATGATACGCTCGTTTACAATGTGAATCATATGCAAAAAGAAGATGAACGTGCACTTTGTTGGTTAGCTGAAAAAGGGACAAATATTTGTTTTGCCTCTGGCCGCTTTACTCATCGAATTGATGAAGTTGTCAATAGGTTTGCATTCCCGTATTACACAACGAGTTTAAATGGAGCGACGATGTTACTGCCGGATGGACAAATATTTCATGAATCAAGTTTTGAAGATGGGATTGCCCAGGAAATATATCGATATATCCAGAAAAAGGGACTAGCAGATATTGTTTGTGCAAATGAGCAACGGTATACAAAAAGAAAGAATGAACATCATCACACTTTTGAAACGTATATGGGCGTGCATATTGCTGAGATAGAAGCATTAGAAGAGGAATTTGGTAAGACTGTACATCCTGCGAAATTGTTTGTTTTTGGGGAAGAAGAGACAATTGCAGCATTAGATCAAGAGTTACGAGATACATTTCAGAGCGAAGCAGAAGTTTTTATGTCTGGTAAACGCTATGTTGACATTATGCCAAGGGGAGTAAATAAAGGAAGTGCTTTAAGGCGATTAATGGAACATTTACAAATTGAAGCAAATGAAGTTGCATGCATTGGAGATTCTTTCAATGATATTTCTATGTTTGAAGTAACCCCGCATTCATTTACTCTCCATCATGCTCATCCATATGTGAAGGAGAAGGCAAATCATATTGTTCGTTCGGTTGAAGAAGCTGTTATGAAATTGCCGTTACTTGTATAAAAAAGAAGCTCGTCACTGACGAGCTTCTCTTTACTTGAATAATGATTTAACAAAATCAATGATACTTGAGAAGAAATCTTTAACTTTATCTAGGAAACCTTGCCCTTCTTCAGATCCTAAAAAGGCAGAAACGTGTTCTTTTGCTTTATTTAACTGACTGCCAACTTGATTCCAATCGATATTAAGATTTTTCATTTTATCAAATAGCGCAACTAAGTTATCTAACTGTTCATCCGTTAATGTAATACCAAGTTGATCCGCAATTTTTTTTATTAATGAACGTAAATCTTCAGTCGTTTTTGGCTGTTCTTTGGCAATTTCTTCTTTAATTTTTGCAACAAGTTGAACTGCTTTTTCTTCACCAATTTTATCGCCGAGCTGGGCTGTTTGCACCATTTCTTCATTGGCTACTTTTTTTACTTCCTCAGGAATTGCTTTGTTCGATGTTGTTTCGTAGGCTTTCATTAAACCGGTTAAAGCAGCAGTTCCTGAAACTTTAAATGGTGCAGTAATTTGAATTTCTGCATCTTTCACACCTGCTGTAATAAGTGCGTTTGTGTACATTGCATCTGTTATCGAATTAATGTTTTTTGAACGTACAATGAGACCAGATCCTGGCTTTGTGTATGTAATCATAGAAGAGGAAATTGCTCTCGTACCAATTTGCGCTTTTGGAACAATCCCTTCTAGAAATTTATGTTCTTCCGCATTAGACACAGTAATGATTGTAGCATCTTTTGGTGCTTTCATTTCTTTTAACAGATCTTGTTTTTGTTGTTCAGACAAGTTTTCTCCTAGTGTAACAATTGATTCTCCTTCGATGATGTCTGCAAACGAAGCTGTTGGCATCATAAATACCGTTACAGCTAATAGCAGAGCTAGTAATTTCGTTTTCACGAAAAATCGCTCCCTTTCTCTTTCTAAAATTTTCGGGCAACACAGTTATTATAGTATATATTTCTTATTTGTCACCTAGCTTTTTCCACATTTCAAAAAAGAAGTATGTAGATTGTCGGATTCTTTTTGTTTCTAGTCATGAATGTGGTAATATAGTGCTGAGATAGTTGAAAGGAGACATATACATATGAAAACTTTAGGATACATATTAATGGAAAATGGTGAAAAAATCGATTTAGAATTTTTCCCAGAAGAGGCACCAAAAACAGTAGAAAACTTTAAAAAACTAGCAGAGCAAGGATTTTATGATGGTGTGACATTCCACCGCGTTATTCCTGGCTTCGTAAGCCAAGGTGGAGATCCAACAGGAACAGGTGCAGGTGGCCCAGGTTACTCTATCCCATGTGAAACTGATGGAAATCCTCATAGACACCTTGTAGGATCACTTTCTATGGCTCATGCTGGCCGTAACACAGGCGGTAGCCAATTCTTTGTTGTTCATGAGCCACAACCGCATTTAGATGGTGTACATACTGTATTTGGTAAAGCAACAAGCGGTATTGAAACAGTATTAAACATGCGTCAAGGCGATGTAATGAAAGAAGTTAAAGTTTGGGAAGAATAAGTTAATGGGAAAAGAGAGCTATGGCTCTCTTTTTTGTTTTTTTTTTAATAGGAATGGGGATTTCGTTTGCGGTACATGATACAAGTAGTACTGTTATTGTAGTGAAAATATGGCGCTTATGAGAACAAAATTTTAACAAATTACATAGAATACATTAGGTTACATGTTTTAATAAATATTTTTTATTACATTCATTTCGCTAGAATTCATTTGCTCTCAGGTGATGGATATTGAAGTGATAATGAGTGGTGGATGTTTCTTTTCGCTTTCATATAACAACGTTTCACCTTCTATCTACTTAGAAAAAATAGTACTGAAACATATATTTGACTTTCTTCTTTTCGCTTTGTATGATTATCAAGTTGTTTTAAGCCCTTCTCACTCTGTTGAAAATATTGTAAAATGAATATGATATGAAAAGAGTGGTTGAGGGGATTAATAGTTTGTAACTTTTGTAAGAAGGGATAAGGGTTATGTTAATTCGTTTTAAAAAAAGTTATGAAAAGATTGCAATGGGGCTTCTTTCATTTATGCCAACGGAAAAAGATGTGAAAACATTACAATTGACTATGAAAGATTATGAAGCAAAGGATGATTGGCAATTGTATTTGTGGAAACAAAACGAAGATTTTGTTGGGATAATGGGGATTGTAAAAAAAGAGAATCAAGTTTTGGAAATTCAGCATTTGAGTGTGAACCCATCTCACCGTCATATGGGTATTGGGACGAAGATGGTACAAGAGTTAAAGAGCAAATTTCTTGAGTTTACAATTTGCGGAAATGAGCAGACAGCAAGTTTTTGCAAAAAGTGTAAAGGGCTTGAACAAAATATACATTCGTGAAAGCAGAGATAAGTAGTTTATTATCTCTGTTTTCTTTTTTGTAATTGTTCGTTTCGTTCAGTAATGACTTCTGTTCGATCACGTAATCTGTGCTTATGTACTATATATTCATTAGAAGAAGCATTCACGTCTTTCCAAGGGAGGTTTTGTTTCTGACATAATTCCATGCAATGCTTTTCTAATGCTGTATCTGATAATGGTAAAAATAACGGTGTGAAATTTTCTTCTTTCTGTATAGATTGCAATCTATCCTTGAGTAAGAATAGAAGTTGTGAGGCATTTATTCCTAAACGTAGTAAAGGTGCACTGTTTTTTTCTAAAATCGTTATGGCGCTTTTCATCATCTTTTCTGCGCCATTCCAGTTAGAGCGTCTTTGATGGTATAAAGAAACTGCAATTTGAATGAGACCAACTAAATAATGATCACGATCTCCTCTTGGTTTTTCTTTCCAATATTCTTCTAGTATTTCATGGCATTCAAAGTAATCATAATCTCCGTGAAAATGAATTAAAAATTGTATGTATTCGGTAGGATACATGTTCTTCACCCCTGTTTAACGGTTATAAATACAAGTGTATCATAGAAATATGAACAATAAACGACTAGGGAATTTTCCCTAGCCGTTATTGTTCATATTAGCAGAAGCAAGCTGCCCCTACAATAATCAGTAAAATAAACAATACAACAAGTAATGCGAACCCACCGCTAAAACCGCAATCAACGTGACCCATAGTTTTTTGACCTCCTACATTGTTCTTACTACACTGTTATCATATGAAGCGATGGGCATGATGATATAGGCATCGGTCTATTTTTAATTAAATTTCTTAAAAAGGTTGGATAGAACATGAGTATGCTCTATACTTATGTTGTTATAGAAAAAATGTGGTGGGATGCTTTGTGCAGTATAATTTTAAAGTAGAGGCTTTTGAAGGGCCTTTAGATTTATTGTTACATTTAATACATCGTTATGAAATTGACATATATAATATTCCTGTAGCGGAAATTACAGAGCAATATTTATCTTATGTTCATACGATGAAAGAACTACAATTAGATGTTGCAAGTGAGTATTTAGTAATGGCTGCGACTTTATTACAAATTAAAAGTAAAATGTTGTTGCCGAAACATGAAGAAGATGTACTTGATAACGGTGATGACTTTATAGATGATCCTCGTCAAGAATTGATGGAGAGGTTAATTGAATATAAGAAATATAAGCAAGTTGCTACTGAACTAAAAGAAAGAGAACTAGAAAGAGCACAGCTATATACACGTCCGCCAATTGATTTTACATCATTGCAACAAGAAGAGGAGACAAACTTACCTCTTGATGTTACGTTATATGATATGCTAGCGGCATTTCAAAAATTAATGCGCCGTAAAAAAGCAAAGAAACCTGTAACAACACGTATTACTCGTCAAGAGATACCAATTTCACAGCGCATGACTGATATTTTAAAGCAGTTAGAAATACAAGGTGGTCGTCAAAGTTTTTATGATTTGTTTGTTGATGATGAACGGGAAATAATGGTTGTAACATTTTTAGCGGTTCTTGAGCTTATGAAAAATCAACAAATTATAATTGAACAAGAACATAATTTTGATGAAATTTTCGTATCAAGCTCTACTAAATCTGCATAGAGTTAGTATGGTAAATGAGATAGAAATAGTTATATCTCATGCTAGGTTTGAATGTATCGTTTGGAACAAGAGAAAAAATATTGAACCGAACGCATGAAGTGTGATTCGGTTTTTTGATGTGTATTTTTATGGAGAAAATAGGAGGAAGGAGCTCGTAAAATGGATAGAGCAGAACAGAAATCAATCATTGAAGGGCTTTTATTTGTGTCTGGTGATGAAGGAATTTATCCAGAACAAATAGCGAAAGTCCTTGAAATTGAAGGAAATGAAGTAATCGATATTTTAGAAGAAATGCAAAAAGAATGTGAAGGTGCACACCGCGGTTTGCAAATTGTACAGTATGCAAAAGTATATCGTTTTGCTACAAAGAAAGAACATGCTTCGTACTATCAAAAATTAATAGATATCCCAACAGCTGCTTCACTCTCTCAGGCTGCTCTAGAAACGTTAGCGATTGTGGCATATCGTCAACCGATTACAAGGACTGAAATGGAAGAGATTAGAGGCGTAAAAACTGATAAGGCGTTACAAACGTTAGTTTCACACTTACTTATAAAAGAAATGGGAAGAGCAGAAGGGCCAGGGCGTCCCATTTTATATGGAACAACGAAAGAATTTTTGGATACATTTGGACTGAAAACATTAGATGATTTACCGGCACTTTCTGAAGAGAATGAACAAATGAATGAAGCAGATTTATTCTTTGGTTCTTTACAGGAGATATCGAAATAAAAGCTTAGCATTTTGCTAAGCTTTTTTTGTATATCAATTATATACCGTGCCATACTAATTGAAAAAAGGAGACGAGTTATGAGAAGTATGCGAAGTATTTTATTGTTAATTTCTGTTTTGTTATGCTTTTCTTTAAATAGTACATCGGCCAAAAGATATATGATGTCTATTCATACCGCGTCTCCTTTACATACGCAGCGGCAACATTTTGGCAAAATGAAAGTGAGTTTTTTAAAAGTTGGCCAAGGTGATGCAACACTTATTACATTGCCAAATGGACAAACGATGTTAATTGATGGGGGACCTTATGAAGCCGGTGAGGTTATTATTCAAAAACTAATCGAAAAAGGGATTAACCATTTAGATGTTATCGTCAGTACGCATCCTGATATGGATCACATTGGGGGATTGATTCCGATTGTAGAGCAAATGCCGGTATCACTTATATTAGATAGTGGAAAAACGTATAGTTCTTTTACGTATCACACATACCGGAATCATATTAAAAAAAGAGGAATTCCTTTCGTTTCAGTAAAAGAGGGACAATACATACCACTAGATCCGCATGTTTCCATACAAGTATTAAACAATGGGAAATCAAAAGATGAAAATAATGAATCTTCAATTGTGTTAAAGGTACGGTACGGAAAAGCGGATTTTTTACTAATGGGTGACGCTGATGTGCGGACGGAAACTGAAATATTAAAGCAATTTGATGTACATGCAGATGTGTTAAAGGTGGGACATCATGGCTCATATACTTCAACAAGTGAAATGTTTCTAAAGAAAGTAGAGCCACAGATCGCAATTCTTTCATATGGGAGCAGAAATCCGTATGGGCATCCGCACCAAAGTGTAGTGAGACGCTTAAAACAGCATGGTATAATGATATATGGAACAAATAAACGTACGGTAGAAATGGAAACAGATGGGGAGCATATAACAATAGGAACTAGTGGATTAATGCCACTACTTAAATGAGTAATAGGATACGAGGATATTCCCCCTTTTTGGAAAACTGAATAACATATACTATAATTGCGAGAGATGCAATAAGTGTCCTTTTTGTTAAACAAAAAGGAAATTTCATTCGAATGTCTAGACAACTACTCGTGCATATATTAAGATGGAATTAGGCGAATAAGGTAATAATAACAAGTAGGTATTTCATGGGAAAGGATCGATGAAAATGAAAACGCAAGTTGTCATCAATGCCAAAATTTATACAGGTCAAGAAGTAGTGGAAAACGGATTTATTCGTTACGCAGAAACAATTAAAGAAATTGGTTTGATGGCTCAATATGTATCACAAGAGAATGAAGCAGTTTTAGATGCAGCAGGGAAAATTGTGATTCCAGGTATGATTGATGTTCATATTCATGGTGGATACGATATTGATGCGATGGATGCAAATAGCGATGGATTAGTAACTCTAGGTAAAGAAATGTTAAAAGAAGGAGTTACAACTTACTTCCCAACAACAATGACACAAGCTCCAGAAGCAATCGAAGCAGCATTACATGCTGCGAAGGAAGCGAAAGAAAAAGGAGCACATTTCGAATATATTCACTTAGAAGGACCGTATGTTTCAAAAAAACGTGCAGGTGCACAACCACTTGAACATATTGTTCCTGCGAATATTGAACAATTTAAACAATGGCAGGAAGCAAGCGGGAATCTAATTAAATTAGTAACATATGCACCTGAAGAAGAGGGGGCATTAGAGTTTGAGCAGTATCTTGCTGAAACTGGTGTTGTTGGCACAATGGGACATACAGATGCAATTGATGCGCAACTAAAAAATAGAAACATTACACATGCAACGCATTTATACAATCAAATGCGTGGATTACATCACCGTGAACCAGGAGTTGTTGGTCATGTGTTATTAAATCCAGATGTAATGGTTGAAGTAATTACAGATGGTATTCACATTCACCCTGATATGGTGAAATTAGCATATAAATTAAAAGGACCGAAAAAAGTAAGTGTTATTACTGACGCAATGCGTGCAAAAGGTCTTGAAGATGGGTTATATGAGCTTGGCGGACAGCCAGTACATGTAAAAGATGGTAGTGCTCGATTAGAAGATGGAACGTTAGCTGGTAGTATTCTAAAAATGGATCAAGCTTTCCGAAATGTAATTGAATTTACAGGTTGTTCGATCGAAGATGCAGTACTAATGACATCAGTTAACCAAGCAGAAGAGTTTGGATTAAATCATAAAGGTGCATTAGCGGTAGGAAAAGATGCAGACTTTGTTGTGATGAATGAAGATTTACATGTATATGATACGGTTCGTTTAGGAATTCATATGAAGGAAGGGAAGTAATTAAATGAATATTCTTGTTGTAAAAACTCCAGAAGAACTAGCAGAAGCAGGTTATAAATTAATTGAAGAAGTTGTAAAAACAAAAGAAAATCCAACATTAGGAATGGCTACAGGAAGCTCTCCATTAGGTATTTATGCAGAAATGCGAAAAAATAAACTTGATACAAGCCGTGTAACCACTGTAAACTTAGATGAGTACGTAAATTTACCACATGAAGATAAAAACAGCTATCACTATTTTATGCAAGAACAGTTGTTTGATCATCTTCCATTTAAACAAACTTATGTACCAAACGGGATGGCAAGTGATTTAGAGGAAGAGTGCAAACGTTACGAGGGCATTCTAGCTGCTAACCCAGTTGACCTACAGATTCTTGGAATCGGTGAAAACGGTCACATCGGATTTAACGAACCAGGAACACTGTTTAATTCTCCAACAAACATTGTTGAATTAACAGAATCTACACGCCAAGCAAACCTTCGCTTCTTCGAAAAAGAAGAAGATGTGCCAACTCATGCGATTACAATGGGAATTGGAAGCATTATGAAAGCGAAACAAATTCTACTTGTTGCTATGGGTTCTAAAAAGGCAGAAGCTGTTAAAGAATTATTGCAAGGTGAATATAGTGAAGCGTGTCCTGCTACAGTTTTACAACGTCATCCGAATGTAACCGTAATCGCTGATCAAGAAGCTCTATCTTTATGCAGTGAGGCGATTGCTGATGAACATCGACAAGTATTCACCATTTCCGATCTATTATCAGATTCAAGAGTGGGTGAAACAGCTAATTGAGGACGGCGAATGGAAGCCGGGAGATAAAATCCCATCTGAGAATGAACTTTGCGATAAGTTCGAAGTGAGTCGTATGACAATCAGACAGGCGATTAATAATTTAGTGGAACAAGGTTATTTATATCGGAAACGTGGAATCGGTACGTTTGTCCAACTTCCGAAAGTGGAACAAAAATTGCAAGGAATGACGGGATTCACAGAAGATATGATTTCTCGTGGGATGAACCCAAGTAGTCAATTACTTAGTTTCCGCCTAGTTCCAGCTACTGCGAAAATAGCAGACCGGTTGAGAATACAGGAGGGAGAGTCGGTTTATGAAGTGAGGCGTATTCGCTTAGCTGATGATGAACCGATTGCTTTTGAGACGACATATTTGTCGCCAGCTCTTGTAAAAGATATTAACGAAGAAATATTGCAACAATCTTTATATGAACATTTAGAGAAAAAACTGGGCTTTAAACTTGTTAGCGCTACTCAATCAATTGAAGCTTCAATTGCAACGGATAATGAAGCTGAACATCTGCATATTCCTAAAAAGGCGCCAGTGCTTGTAATGCGTCAATGGTCATATTCAGAAGGTGAAGTTCCGTTAGAGTATGTGAAATGTATTTATCGTGGGGATCGTTATAAGTTTATTACAAACATCGCACGTAACAAATAGTATATTTCAGTTTGTGAAGTACAGTTAATGTCAAATTGTTAAACATGTAAAGAAAAAATACGACTCATCCTTACAAGGAGTGAGTCGTATTTTTATTATGAGCAATTACGTGGTTAACAGCATCTTTAACTGTATTTACTACATAGTGAGCGTGTTCTTTTACTGCTTCATCTGCTTGAGACATAGCAAAACTGTGAGGAGTTAAAGAAAACATTGGGATATCATTATAAGAATCCCCTATGCAAGCAACTTCCTCTGGTTGTATTTGAAACTCTTTTAATAAAACAGAAATAGCAGCCCCTTTACTAATATTAGGTGGCATTACATCTAAACATTGTTCTGCTGAAATGAATGTACTAACTTTTCCGTGGAATTTTTCATCAATTTTTTTCTGAAGGAGTTGTAAGCTTTCCTTTGTTCCACCGACAGAGATTTTATTTGGGAAAATTGTATCATCAATTTTCTGTAATAGATGCGGTTCTTCAACAGAAGTCATCGTGACTTGTTGTTCGAGCTCATGAATAAACGGTGTTTTCTCTTCAATGTAATAATTATGCTCATCACTTACATAACGAAAATAAGGATCTTCATTTGTCATTGCTAACAGATCAGGTAAAATACTCGAATCGAATGTTGCGGATAATAGTTGCTCGTTTTCATGTGTGTACACGAAAACACCATTTACACTAATGCGATGGAAATTTGTATTTACAGCTTTCATTAAGTCTGCAATTTCATTATCAAGTCGGCCAGAAGCGAAACAAAGAATAACATTTTGCTCAGCAAGACTACGAAGTGCTACAAGATCCTGTTCGTCAATTAATCCTCCGTGTTGCATCATTGTACCATCGATATCACTTACAAACATTTTAATCATGTTGTTATCCCCTTTCTATGTACAGTTGCTCTTACATTATACGCATCATATATAAACATGTCTAAAAAATGAATTTTTATGAAATGGTAGATGTTTTACATTGACGACAAAGAAGAATGTTCTGTAACATAAAAGCAGGCTATTTAAGTACGAGGGTGGTGTTATATGAATAATTATCTAGAAATTAAAAAAGTTTTAAATAATAATGTCATCATTGCTAGCCATCCTGAACACGAGGAAGTAGTAGTGATTGGTAAAGGAATTGGATTTGGGAAAAAAGCGAAAGACGTATTGGAGCAAGAACAAATTGAGAAAATGTTTGTTTTAAAAAATGAACGTGATCGTGAACAATACAAACTGTTAGTGCCGCATGTGAGTGAAAAATTAATTGAATTAATGAATGATATTATGTTCTACATTCAAGAAAAAGCAAAATCACCATTGAATGAACATATTCATATCGCTTTAACAGATCATATTTCTTTTGCAATTAAGAGATTAAAACAAGGACTTACAATTGATAATCCTTTTTTAGTTGAAACGAAAATGCTCTATCCAGAGGAATATGAAATTGCTGAAGGTGTTGTAGACCTTTTAAATTCTCGTTTGCAAATTATATTGCCAGAAGGAGAAATTGGGTTCATTGCACTCCATATTTACAGTTCACTTACAAATTCAGATTTATCTTCAGTTAATCAAAACTCCCGTCTTATTGCACAGCTTGTATCTTTAATTGAGACAAACTTACAAATTACATTAGACCAAGAAAGTATCCATTACTTACGCCTTATCCGTCATTTACAATATGCTATTGAACGGGTGAAAAAAGGGGAGAAAGTAGAGGAATCACAAAGCTTTGCTGATTTACTAAAGGCGGAATATCCCGTCTGTTATAATTTAGCTTGGAAGCTAGTAAAGGTCATGCAAAAAGAATTGCAACTTCCTGTGTATGAAGCAGAGAGCATATATTTAACGATGCACCTGCAGCGCTTAGTGAAAGCAGAGCATGTGTAAAAAGACATATATTTTTGTCTAAAATGAAAACGTTAAAAAAAATCATTGAATCGCTTACAATAGTTATGTATAATAACTAATGCAAAGTTATACAAATTTCGACAAACACATTAAGGTAAGTAACGAAAACGTTTGCCTTAATTATAGTGAACTTATAAGTAATCCTATTTTTGACACGTGTTACTGATTCGATCAGGCATGAGTGGAGAAAAGTAAGGAATGTAAGCTTGAGAAAGGGATATACTACCCTTTGTATAGCTATCGTTCTATCTTTTTTTCCTCATGTCTTTTTGGCGTTTGTCGGAAGGTATCAATATAGATAAGAGAGGAAGGGTTTCCATGTTTAAGAAGATCTTTGGTGTTCTTCAAAAAGTCGGAAAAGCGTTAATGCTTCCAGTAGCGATTTTACCGGCAGCAGGTATTTTACTTGGATTTGGTAATGCATTTCAAAATCCACAGTTAACAAATGTTATTCCTGCTTTAAAAGCAGACTGGTTCGTAATGGTAGCAAAAATTATGGAACAATCTGGTGATATTATTTTCGCTAACCTTGCATTATTATTCGCAGTTGGGGTAGCAATTGGTTTAGCTGGTGGAGACGGAGTAGCTGGATTAGCAGCATTCGTCGGCTACTTAATTATGAACAAAACGATGAGTGTGTTCTTAGAAGTAGATAAGTTAGTGAAAGTAACAAGTTCTGGAGCAGATCCAGTAAAAATTGGATTTACTGATCCAGCATATGCAAACGTATTAGGAATTCCAACGCTACAAACGGGAGTATTTGGTGGTATTATCGTCGGTATAGTAGCGGCATATTGCTACAATAAATACTTCAATATTGAATTACCATCATACTTAGGTTTCTTCGCAGGTAAGCGTTTCGTACCAATCGCAACTGCAACATTCTCTTTAGTAGTAGGTATTATCATGTGTTTCGTTTGGCCATACATTCAAGGTGGCTTAAATACGTTCTCACATCAAATGATTGATGCAAATAGAACATTAGCAGCATTCATATTCGGTTTAATTGAACGTTCATTAATTCCATTTGGATTACATCACATTTTCTACTCACCGTTCTGGTTCGAATTCGGTCAGTACACAAATGCAGCTGGCGAATTAATCCGTGGTGACCAAAAAATCTTTATGGCACAGTTAAAAGACGGTGTAGAATTAACAGCAGGTACATTTACAACTGGTAAGTATCCGTTCATGATGTTCGGTCTTCCAGCAGCAGCATTAGCAATGTACCATGAAGCACGTCCAGAAAATAAAAAATTAGCAGCTGGTATTTTAGGCTCTGCTGCATTAACATCTTTCTTAACAGGTATTACAGAACCACTTGAATTTTCATTCTTATTCGTAGCACCAGTACTATTCGGAATTCACGCAGTATTCGCTGGTCTATCATTTATGACAATGCAAATTTTAGGTGTTAAAATTGGTATGACATTCTCTGGTGGTTTAATCGACTTTATGTTATTCGGTGTACTACCAGGCCGTACAGCATGGTGGTGGGTAATTATTGTTGGTCTTGTACTAGCAGTTATTTACTACTTCGGATTCCGCTTTGCAATCCGTAAATGGGATTTAAAAACACCTGGTCGTGAAGTAGCAAATGCGAATGACGGTGCAGGAAAAACTGAAGCGGGTGAACTTCCTCGTGAAGTATTAGTGGCACTTGGTGGTAAAGAAAACATTGCTTCTTTAGATGCTTGTATTACTCGTTTACGTGTTCAAGTTAACGAACAAAAGAATGTAAACAAAGATCGCTTAAAAGAGCTTGGAGCAGCTGGTGTACTTGAAGTAGGAAATAACATTCAAGCTATTTTCGGACCGAAATCTGACACATTAAAATCACAAATTCATGATATTATGTCAGGTCGTACACCTCATGTTGAAAAAGAAGAGCCTGTAAAAGTAGAAGAAGCTCCTCAACAAGTGGATGAAAACGAAACAATCGTTTCACCAATTGAAGGGAAAATATTACCGATTACAGAAGTACCTGATCAAGTATTCTCAGGAAAAATGATGGGAGACGGATTTGCAATCGAGCCAACAGAAGGAACAGTAGTTTCTCCAGTTAACGGTGAGATCGTTAATGTATTCCCTACAAAGCATGCGATTGGCATTCAATCTGAAGGCGGAAAAGAAATTTTAATCCACTTCGGTATTGATACTGTAAAATTAAATGGTGAAGGTTTTGAAGCACTTGTAGCACAAGGCGACAAAGTGAAACAAGGACAGCCATTATTAAAAGTAGATCTTGCATTTGTAAAAGAAAATGCACCATCTATCATTACACCAATTGTCTTTACGAATTTACAACAAGGACAACAAGTCGAATTGAAAAAAGATGGAAATGTTAAAAAGGGCGAAAACGCAATTATTGACATTCAGTAGGAATTTGACGCAAAATGTTTATAATTATAATAGGCGATGTGGTTGACCGAACATCGCCTATTATATACAATAGATGATGTAGTACTCACGTCTATACAACTAAAAAATACTGTAATTTAAAGGAGATAAATTATCATGGAAAAAATCTTTAAAGTAACTAGCGACTCAGGAATTCATGCTCGTCCAGCAACTCTACTTGTAAACACTGCAAGCAAATTTGGTTCTGACATTAACTTAGAGTATAACGGAAAGAACGTTAACTTAAAATCAATCATGGGCGTTATGTCTTTAGGCATTCAACAAAACGCAGAAATTAAAATCACTGCAAATGGTGATGATGCAGCTCAAGCACTAGCAGCTATCGAAGAAACTATGAAAAACGAAGGATTAGGAGAATAATGACTCTTAACATTCAAGGGATCGCTGCATCAAGTGGGATTGCTATTGCAAAGGCTTTCAGACTTGAGAATCCTGAATTTAACATTGAAAAGAAATCAATCACAAACGAAGCTGCTGAAATTGCACGCTTAGACGCTGCGCTTGAGAAAGCAAAAACTGAATTAGAAGCTATTAAGGACCACGCTTTTGCTGAGCTGGGTGCTGATAAAGCTGCGATCTTTGAAGCACATTTATTAGTGTTAAATGATCCAGAACTAGTAAACCCAGTAAAAGATAAAGTAAATAGCGAAAAAGTAAATGCTGAATTTGCAATGGATGAAGTTGCATCTATGTTTATTTCTATGTTTGAAAACATGGATAACGAATATATGAAAGAACGTGCTGCGGACATTCGTGACGTAACAAAACGCGTTCTTGCACATTTACTAGGAATTAACTTCTCAAACCCTGGTACAATTTCTGAAGAAGTAATCATCATTGCTGAAGATTTAACACCATCTGATACAGCTCAGTTAAACCGTAAGTATGCAAAAGGTTTTACAACTGATATCGGTGGACGTACATCTCACTCTGCAATTATGGCTCGTTCTATGGAAATTCCAGCTGTGGTTGGTACGAAAGTTGTTATGGAGAAAATCCAAAACGGCGATATCGTAATCATCGACGGTTTAGATGGAGAAGTAATTGTTAATCCATCAGAAGAAACTCTTCGTTCTTTTGAAGAAAAGAAAGCGAAATTTGAAGAGCAAAAAACTGAATGGGCAAAATTAAAAGACCAAGCTACAGTAACAAGTGATGGGCATCACGTTGAGCTTGTTGCAAATATCGGAACACCAAATGATGTACAAGGTATTATCGATAATGGCGGAGAAGGCGTTGGTTTATACCGTACAGAATTCTTATACATGGGCCGTGACAATCTTCCAACAGAAGAAGAGCAGTTCGAAGCGTATAAAGCAGTTCTTGAAGGTGTAAAAGAAGGTCAACCTGTTGTTGTTCGTACACTTGATATCGGTGGAGATAAAGAGCTTCCATACTTACATTTACCAAAAGAAATGAACCCATTCTTAGGATACCGTGCAATTCGCTTATGTCTTGATGAGCAAGATGTGTTCCGTACACAACTTCGTGCATTACTTCGTGCTAGCGTATACGGTAACTTAAAAATTATGTTCCCAATGATTGCAACTCTTGATGAGTTCCGTCAAGCGAAAGCAATCTTATTAGAAGAGAAAGCGAAACTTGTAGAAGCGGGTACAACTGTTTCTGATTCTATTGAAGTTGGTATGATGGTTGAAATCCCAGCTTCAGCAGTATTAGCAGATCAATTCGCAAAAGAAGTTGATTTCTTCTCTATCGGAACAAATGACTTAATCCAATACACAATGGCTGCAGACCGTATGAACGAACAAGTATCATACTTATACCAACCATATAACCCATCTATTTTACGTCTTGTAAAAATGGTTATCGATGCTGCTCATAAAGAAGGCAAATGGGCTGGTATGTGTGGTGAGATGGCGGGAGATTCACTTGCTATCCCATTATTATTAGGATTAGGTTTAGATGAATTCAGTATGAGTGCAACATCTATTCTTCCTGCAAGAACACAACTAAGCAAGTTGTCGAAAGCAGAAATGGAAACATTAGCAGAAAAAGCATTAATGATGTCAACTGCTGAAGAAGTTGTTGAACTAGTTAAAAGCATATAATCAATAAAAAAACCTGAGTCGATTTGAAATCGGTCTCAGGTTTTTTCTATGAGAAAAGTAAATCTTATTTTCTTACTATAGAGGATAAGGAACAGAATTAGATAGCGATAGCAACGATATCAGTTGGGCATACACGTAAAATACCAGTAAAAGTATTTCGGTTTTGATTGTTCTTATCGTCTTTATTGTTATCTTTGTTATCTTTGTCGTTATTACGAGCTAAAGCAGAGAAAAGAGCAACACCGTTAGCGAAACCTTCAAAAATTACATTGTTGAATGTGCCGTTACCTCTAATGCTTAAAAGAGAAAGCTCTGTTCCAACTGAAATGCTAGCAAGTACGTTACATACAGCTGGTTGTTGTGGTTTTACCTCTCTCTCTTTCTCGCGATGGTCACGATGGTCACACTCTCTTTCACGATGATGACAGTCTCTAAAGTTATCACAGCATCCAAATGATCCAAACATAATCCTCATCACCCCCTTCACACTTATAATCTATGTAAGTTCGGTAGTGAGTGACTGGACAGAGAGTGGAATTTTTTCTAGGGGATTTTCTCATTTTAAATGACTAGCTGGGTGTTTATTACGGGATGATGTTTAAAATAGGATAGATATCACAAAAAAGTGTAAGGACCACCGAAATGAATGAAATAGGTAGCCTTTACACTTTTTTGCTTTTATATAAAACGATGATGTATACAGGAAGAGCTAAGAGTAGTGGTGCGATGGATCTTGCAGTATGTTTTTCTGCTTCTAATTGGAACGCTTCTTCTTTTGGGAATTGTAACACTGATATGTTTGCAGCATCGCCAATAAAATATAACAGCAGTACAGTTACTATGTAACTTAAAAGTGCGATAAAGCTTCCGTATGAACTCAATGAAAATCCCTCTCTTGTTATCTATTTGTTATCATTGTATCATAATTGTAACAAAAACACACGGTTATATTTCAGTGTTTAAACAAATTTCGACACAAAACGCCATTTGTATTTATAGGAATAGCATAAAATTTACTATTTTTTTATGTGTAGATGTCGAATTATACAATGTAATATTACGGATGTGTGACAGACAAAAAAGAAACGAAGGTAATGAAATTACCTTCGTTTCTTTTTGTCCCGTATTAACAGGCAGTAAGCCCCTAATATGGATTAAGGGTTCACTCTTTATTATTTTGCCCATTCACTCACTTGCTCTACGCTCATTCGTGGTGCAGGGTGGCCTTTTAAAGTTGATTCACCAATTGTAATAAGCATAATTGGTACGTAGCGAGATGAAACATTGAATTCTTCTGTAAGTGCTTGTGGATTGAAACCACCAATAGCACAAGTATCCCAACCAGTTGCTTTAGCTGCAAGCATAAGTTGCATTGCTGCTAAAGATGCATTTGAAAAGGCTGCATCTCTTGGGAATTGCTCACGAGCATATGCAGACTCAATATTTTTAGCTAAGCGCTCTTTTGCTTCCTCTTTCATAAATCCTTGTTCTACAATTGGACCATAAACTGGTTCAACGTTTTTATAAGCTTCTAAATCACCTAAAATAGCGACTACAGCAGAAGCATCAAGAATTTGTTGCTGGTTATAAGCAATTGGATGTAATCGTTTCTGTACATCTTCACCTTGGAATACAAGGAATTTCCAGTGTTGCAAGTTCCAAGCAGAAGGTGCTTGAGCAGCGCCCTTTAAAATCTCGTGTAACTCTGTAGATGAAATTTCTTTCTCAGGGTTGAATGCACGTGTAGATGTGCGTTCATATAGAACATTAAAAAAGTTATCGTTTGTCATTATATATCCTCCAAATTACATATCAAATTATGAAAAAATACATGTAATATATTCTACTTACATTTTGTAAGTTGTCGAATTTAAGAATATAATATCTTTATTTTAATTGTCAAGTTTTAAAGTGGAAGCTAGGGCATTCATACAAACGATACAATTCCGATAATCATACACTAAAAAAGGAATTTATAGAGTGAAAAAGAAAAGAGAACATTCTCAATTAGCTTGTTAATATGTATCCCTCACTCATTAAAATTTTTTGAGAGCAGCTTTTTATAAAATGATTGTGAGGAATTCAGTAGAACAAGATATATGAAGTGAGTGAAGACTAGTGATGAACATACTACATTTTTTATTAGAGAATACGGTTTTCCAAAATGTATTACAAGATCTTCAGTTAAATGTCCTTTATATAGAAAATGGATGTACACATCAACAAACGATAGAAAATATTCATCCAAAATGTATGTTTATAGCAAATAGTTTTGAAGAAGGAGAATTATTGTTTCAGAGGACTAAACCACATATTGTAATTATGTATGTAACAGATTTTTCTCAAATAAAATATATAAAGAATATGTATAATCCACAGAGTACATTTATTGTCATTTGGGATCAACAGATAACAAGCGAGTTTGCAGAGGTGCTTACGTTAGGAATACGTAATATTGTGATAGCCCCTGTGACTCCACAAATGGTGTTAGAGGAAGTTAATAAGAGTTTGTATCAACTTTCTTTAGTACGGCAAGTAAGTTTGCAGCAAGAACTACTTCAAACGATGTTTGATTTTCAAAATGATCTATTATTTATAGTAGAAGACGATGAGATTGTTGATTGTAATACAAACTTTTTAGAGTTTTTCGGATATGAAAATTTGTTTGCCTATCGTGAGCAACATTTAGTATTTGCTGAACATTTTATTAGAGAAAATGGATACTATTCAACAACCCATGATATAACATGGTTAGATGATACATTATCATATGATAGAAGAATTAAGATGTCCAATTATGAAGGAGAAGTATCGACTTTTTTATTGCGTGCGACACCACTGCCAGAAGATTTATCAAGATTTATTGTGAAGTGCACAGAGATTACAGAATTAGATGAAATCTATCAAGAACAAGAAAGGCTTGCGATGATAGATTCGTTAACAGAGATTTATAATCGTTTGAAGTTCCAACAAATACTAGAGGCAGAATGGGATACTGCAATGCGTAATGATGAAAAAATAGCGCTCATTTTATTTGATATAGATAATTTTAAAACAGTAAATGACACGTATGGTCATGATTTTGGTGATTTAGCGTTAATTCAGCTTGCAGAGCTTATGAAATCTAAAGTGGAGCAGCAACATGTATTTGCAAGGTGGGGAGGAGAAGAATTTATTATATTAGTAACGGATACAGTAGAAAAAGAGGCATTTCAGGTTGCGGAATCATTGCGATTTTTCATTGAAACAAAGCATTTCTCAGGAATTTCGAAATTAACAGCTAGTTTTGGAGTTGCATTATATGAACAAGGGATTACAAGGGAAGAATTAATGCAGCGAGCGGATATTGCATTGTATGAAGCGAAAAAAAATGGGAAAAATCAAGTGTGCGTATATAGAAAAGAAAAAAAGTGATTTTTCGCAACAAATTGTTGCGATTTTTTTTTATTGTTTGATAATAGAATGTGGGGGGGGGATTTTGGACGAAGGAATTATGGAGGAACAACATGATAAAAAAAATAATGACGATGGCTGCGCTGTCTGCTGTAGTTTGTGGTGGAGTATACTATTTTCTCTATAATCCCAATATAAAGGAAAGCACTGTATTAACAACTAAGGTGAATCCTACTATTGTATCAGAAGTACAAGAGAATATAGAAGAAAAAGAAGAACAAATTGATTATGCTAGTATATCTCAAAAATTAGATCAATATTTAATAGGAAAGCAATTTAACGGAACAGTTTTAGTGACAGATAAAGAGCATGTTATATTGAATAAAGGATATGGGTATGCTGATGTTCAAAATAAGATAGAAAATACGCCTCAAACAAAATATCGTATCGGTTCTATTACGAAAACAGTCGTGGCCACATCTATTTTACAGCTACAGGAACAAGGGAAGTTAAATATTCAAGACAATGTAAATAAATATATTCCCTCTTTTCCAGTAGATAAAAATATCACCTTATATCATTTGTTAACACACACATCAGGTTTACCAGAAAGCGGAAAAGGGAAAGTGAATGCCGCTTCTCGTATAAACTTAGTAAATTGGATCGGAAGTCAAAAATTGGAATTTCCACCAGGCTCAGGTTGGAGATATACAGATTATAATTATATGGTACTTGCCTATATTATAGAAAGCATATCAAAAAAAACTTTAGGAGATTACATAAAAGAAAATATATTTACAAAAGCAGAAATGCATGAATCTGGTATGGGAAATATTGCTCAGGGAGATCAGCATTTTACTAAAGGATATGTAAAGAAAGAGAATGTACTTGAACCTGCACAACAATTGTTAATGGAGTGGTTATACGGATGCGGTGAGATGTATACGACAGTTGGCGATATGAAGAAATTAGACGAAGCGATTATAAATGGGAAACTTCTTTCTGAACAAAGTATACAAGCGATGTTTTCACCTTCAACAGAACGAAAATATGCATTTAGTTTTTACATATATCCGGCCTATTTTCATAATCATGGTGTACTATCTGGTTGGAACACTTTCAATAATTTTAATAAAGAAAAAGGTACTTTTGTTATTTTATTTTCAAATGTGAAAAATAGTATAGATGATGATTTTAATAATGAGTTTCGAAAGATGGTAAGTGATTTATTAGAACAAAGGGGATGAGAAAATGAAACGTAAAAATGTATCAATAGGTTTCATCGGTATTGGTGTAATGGGAAAAAGTATGGTGCGTCATTTAATGCAAGACGGTTATAAAGTATATGTATATAATAGAACAAAAGCGAAGACAGACTCTTTAGTGCGAGATGGTGCAAATTGGTGTGATACACCGAAAGAGTTAGTAAAGCAAGTTGATGTTGTAATGACTATGGTTGGATATCCACATGATGTAGAAGAAGTATACTTTGGGATAGATGGAATTTTGGAGAATGCAAATGAAGGTACGATAGCAATTGATTTCACGACATCTACACCAACATTGGCAAAACGTATTAATGAAGCTGGTAAAAGTAAGAATGTATATACGTTAGATGCACCTGTGTCTGGAGGAGACATTGGTGCGAAAGAAGCAAGGCTCGCAATTATGGTCGGTGGCGAAAAAGAAATATATGAAAAATGTTTACCGTTATTTGAAAAATTAGGGACAAATATTCAGTTGCAAGGACCAGCTGGAAGTGGACAACATACAAAAATGTGCAATCAAATTGCGATTGCTTCTAACATGATTGGAGTATGTGAAGCTGTTGCTTATGCGAAAAAAGCTGGACTAAATCCGGATAAAGTATTAGAGAGTATTTCAACGGGAGCAGCAGGTAGTTGGTCATTGAGTAACTTAGCTCCTCGAATGTTAAAGGGAGATTTTGAACCAGGGTTTTATGTAAAACATTTTATGAAAGATATGAAGATTGCTTTAGATGAGGCCGAAAAATTGCAATTACCAGTACCAGGTTTAAATTTGGCGAAGGAATTGTATGAAGAGTTAATGAAAGATGGGGAAGAGAATAGCGGAACACAAGTGTTATACAAAAAGTACATAAGGGGGTAAATGGGATGGATCTTCAAAAATTTGATGAGATGATTGATACTGTACAACGAGCGACTTGTATACAAATTAATGAAAAACAAAAAGAAGCTTTTAAACAAAAATATGATTTTGAACCGAAATTTGAATATGGAAGAGATGAGAGAGGGCATTATGTTATTCGAACTTCAAAAAAGATGCTAGAAGAAATGGAATTTTATTTGGCATTGAAATATGATCGAGATGGAGTCGATCTATATATGCAAGCAGAGATTGACGGTATATGTCACGTATCTATTAGCTATAGTGAAGATGCCCTACATTTACAAGAATTGTTTCAATTTCTAGAAGAAAATAAATAAAAGTCCTCATTTGAGGACTTTTATTTATTTTTAATTTTATAATTATAAGCTAGAAGCCCGGCGGCATCGTTCGATTGGGAATGGAATAACTTGTGCGATATGATTAGGACCGAATTGTTTTGCACGAGCATGGCGTACTATATAAAATGCACACAGAATTGAAACAGGAATAGCACCGAACAAGCCAAAAAATAAAGCGCTTACACAAGATGCAACAAAACCTAAAACGCCAACTTCCAACTCTTCCATAATAGCTCCTAGAATAACAGGAAGTGCTCCACACGTAACCCCTAGTATAAGTGCGATAAGTAAACTCATGATTATCCCCCTCTGTTTGCGATATTCTTTTCCTTCGTATTTAATTGTAGTATATCATATACAAAACAGAATTTTCAGAATAAATTCAAAAAAAGTTCAATAAATGTTCAAAAAGTGTTAAAAAATTCACTTAAAAAATAGAAGGAGAGATTGTTTTGGAATAGAAGGACTCATATGTTTGAGAAAATAAAAAATCAGGCTTATTTCATTTTTGAAATAAGCCTGTTCCATAGGAGGATGTATATATGTAGAGTGAATAAAAGGTTGGAAAAGGGGATCCAAGTCCTTTTACTCAACTAACTACCTTAATAAATTGGAACCCAGCCTTCAGTTGTAACAAAAATACGAATTGCTACAACTTGACGATCATCTTGCAAAGTAAAATAATGTCTTGCATTTTCAGGAACAGATATGAGATCGCCTGGCTCAAGTTCAACGTCAAAGAACTTTCCATCTTTTCCTTCAATGGCAAAGATGCCATGACCACTAACAATAAAGCGAACTTCATCATCAGTATGATGGTGTTCTTTTTGGAAATTAATTAATAATTCGTCAAGGTTAGGTGTGCTATTTGAAAGTGAAATTACATCATGTGCTTTATAACCTCGGCGCGCTGAAACATCAGCGATTTCTTTTGAGAACACAGCTAATATTTCAGCCTTGTTTTCATCAGTTAAAGAATAATTTTCATTTAAATGAGTAGGAAGCTTAGAGATGTTCCATTTCTCATATAAAACGCCTTCCTCTTGTAGAAATTTAGATACTTCCACTTCATTTTCAATGCGAGTATTTACTTCATGAATACGAATTTGCGCCATTAGAAACGCCTCCTTGAATTGATAATAGTTTTATATGAAATTGGAATAAAAACTCATAAGCTTCTAATCTTTTCTTTGCATCAAAGCTATCTCGGCCCCATACGGTAATACCATGGTTACGGATTAATATTGCTCCCGAATCACCTTGTATATGCTTTCGGAAGTTTTCTCCAAGCGTTGGGATATGGGCATGGTTTTCGATAATAGGAATGTGAATTGTTGCACCTTCTTCCCAAATATCGAGAGCTTTAATAATTTCTTGATTTTGAAGGATGACTGCATCATTATATAAATTTGTGATGACATTGTTATCAGTTGTATGAACATGAAGTACGCACCCGGCATTTGTATTGTTATAAATATGTGTATGCAATATTGTTTCTGCTGACGGGCGTAATTCAGTCTCTAATACGGGAACTCCTAGATGATCTACTAATAGAAAATCATCGGGAGTCGTTTTTGTTTTATCTTTACCACTTGCTGTAATGAGAAAAGTGAGCGGTTCATGACTAACCTTTATAGAAATATTACCACTCGTTGCTGGAAACCAATTTCGTGTTGTTAATTCTTTTTTTATCTCGCTTAAGTCATACCATTGACGAAAAAGTTGTTTCATGATTTCACCTCCAACAAATGTTTTAATTCATTTTGAATATCATGGAATGTTTCAAACGGTGTATAAGCAATATAATTCTCTTCACACTTTGTAATAAGGAAGTCACGAGCAAATACTTTATCTGCTTGTTTCGCAGCTTGTAAATCGGTAATTGAATCTCCAATCACAATATGGAGGTCATTCGTATCACTTAATTTACGGATTAAAGATGATTTGCATAATCCGCAATGATTTTGACAATGATGATCACAAGGATGAGGCCACTTAACGGTAATGAATTCACTGGAAAAGTCTGTTTCATTACAGTAGATTTTCTCTTTTGGAATGATTCCTTGTAAGAGTGGATAGACGAAGAAATCCATTCCGCCTGATATTACGTAAAAAGAAATGTTATTTTCATTTACAAATTGTATAAATTCATGAAAACCATTACGTATTTCAGCAGTTTCTATTAAAAATTGAATCATATCATCGTGTAGACTAGTAGGTATTAATTGAAATAATTGAGAAACACCTTCTTGAATAGACAGCTCTTGTAATAAAATTCTGTTCTTTACTTCTTCAGCTTCTGGTGGTGCAAATTTTTCCATAATGGACATAATGTTATCATTATTTGTAATCGTGCCATCGAAATCACAAAATACTTGAATACTCATAATTTCACCTCATTAGAGGGATTTCCCCATATTTGTAGTGCACTATGCAAATTTATGTCATCTACTTCATGGAGTGGTGTATTTTGCAAAGTGGCATCAATTGCAGTACGGAAAGCTTTACCGCCGCCTTGCGCCCCGCTCGGATGTCCATGTATCCCGCCGCCAGCATTAATAACAACATCTTTACCGAAATCTCGTAAAATAAAGGGAACGAAACCAGGGTGAATACCAGCAGATGGAACAGAAAAACTCTTTTTGAAAAATGCATCGTCTTCAGTTAAATATTTTGAGATGGCAAGAGCCTCCTCTTTTTCTAGCGCAACACTTCCGTATGGAGATGGGAATAATGAAAAGTCAGCCCCAGCATAACGTAGTAGCTTTCCAAGTAATAATGGAGATGAAACTCCATATAACTTGGATGCTGAGTAAGCGCCACTTACAGCAGGGTGTGCCATAATAGGAACAGGGATTTCATCATCTTCTGCTAGTGATTGTAGTACATCTAGTCCGTAAGCAAATACATTAAATAATAGAATATCAGCGCCAGCGTGCACTGCGCGTTTCGCATTTTCTTTTAAATCAAAAGTCCGTCCTGTTAAATTTACGGCATATAACGTTTTATGGCCGTATGTTTCATATACGGATTGTAAAACTTCTTTTCCAGATACAATGCGTTTCGTAAGTGGTGTTAATGTATTCTCAAATAATATTTCATCATCCTTTACGATATCTACACCACCAATTGCTTGATCGCGTAATTGCGTTTTTAAATACCCAATATTTCGTCCAATCATTCCTTTAAAAATGCTCATTAAAAGGGGACGTTCATGCACTTGTAAAAGATTTCGAATACCATCTATCCCAAACTTTGGACCAGGGAAATACTTTTTTAACTCGTCTGAAAATGTTAAGTCAATTAATTTCACTTCGCCATCAAGTGATAGTTTTCCGAATGCAGTTGTTAAAATTGCTGGTAAGTCTGGACTAAAGTTTAATAACGGATATTCAATTTTAATAATCCCGCGTTTTACTTTTTTACGTAAATACGAATTGGTATGTTCTTGTTCAGCTAATTCCTCAACGTGAATGACGTTGCCTTTATGCTGTTTTAATTGTTCTTGCAATAAGTGTGGCAAATGAGTCCAAGAGCCAATTGTTAAACCGAGTGCAATTTGCTCGGCCTTTTTTTCTAAGTTATGTGAATCATCATGGATTAAATACGTCGCTATAATTCCGCTCATTGTTAAAACCTCCTAGTTAAATAAAAAAACCTCTCAGCTAAGGAGAGGTTTTTTTACAACCAGCTCCTTATCTGTCAGCATAATGCTGCGAGAATTAGCACCGTGTCTACGATTGTAGATCGGTTGCCGGGTTTCGTCGGGCTCGTCCCTCCACCTGCTCTTGATAAGAAGTATTTAGAAATGTTTAAATTTTTAAGATAACTGAATTTTGTCAGATATTTTTAATGTTGTCAATTACTTTTTGAAAAAATTTAATTTATCAATTCGATTAATGGCTTCTCGTAATCTATCTTCTGTATGCAAGAGACCAACACGGACATACCCTTCGCCATGTTCACCAAATCCAACACCAGGAGCAACTGCAACGTGTGCTTTTTCTAGTAAAATATTAGAAAATTGCTCAGATGTATATCCTTTCGGAACAGGAAGCCATGCAAAAAATGACCCTGTTGGAATATCTACATTCCAACCAATTGAGTGACAAGCTGAAACAAGAGCGTTTCTTCGAGATTCGTAACTATTTACAAGTTCTATTACGCAAGACTGTGAACTTAATAGTGCTTCGCGGGCAGCATCTTGAACTGCACCAAAAATACTAACGTACATATGATCTTGTAATAAGTTTATTGTCTCAATCACACTTTCATTTCCCACGGCAAAAGCAATGCGCCATCCAGCCATATTGAAAGTTTTCGATAGAGTGTAAATTTCAATACCTGTATCTTTAGCACCGTCTGCTTGCAAGAAACTAACAGGTTTTTGACCATCGAATCCAATTGCACCGTAAGCAAAATCATGAACGACTAGTATATTATGTTCATTAGCAAAATGAATCGTTTCATCAAAGAAATCTTTTGATGCAGTAGCACCGGTAGGATTATTTGGATAGTTTAAAAACATTAGCTTTGCACGCTCGGCAATAGAGTCATCAATTTTCGTATAATCTGGTAAAAAATTATTTTCTGCAAGTAGCGGCATTGTTTCAAATTGTGCTTTTGCTAAAGCAACACCTGATAAATAATCTGGGTAGCCTGGATCTGGAACGAGAATAGTATCACCAGGGTTTGTAAAACAAACTGGTAATTCTACTAATCCAGCCTTTCCGCCAAACAAAATAGCAACTTCTGTTTTGGGATTTACTACTACATCATATTCACGTTGATAGAATGTTGCCACGGCTTCTTTTAAACTTTCATGTCCGCGAAATGGCGGATATTTATGATGAATGGTATTTTCTGCAGCATCTTGTAAAGCTTTTACGATATGCTGCGGTGTTGGTTGATCTGGATTACCTTGACCTAGATTAATAACATCGTGACCAGCTGCTACGACTTTGTTAACTTTTGCAACAAGTGAAGCAAAAAATTGTGTTGGCAATGATGTTACTATCTCAGAAGGTTGAAATGATTTCATACTTTCCACCTCTTTTGAAAGTTGTTACAATTCTAGTGACAAATGATATAATCTTTCCAGTATTTTGTAAAGAAAAAATTATGAATGGGGCTGACAAAATGAAAGTCGCATGTATTCAAATGGACATTGTCTTTGGAGATGTAGAGAAAAATATTGAGAATGCTAAAAATAAAATAAGCGAAGCGATGAAGGAAAGACCAGATGTTATTGTTTTACCAGAACTATGGACAACAGGATATGATTTAACGAGACTCTCTGAAATTGCAGATAGGGATGGATTGGAAACGAAAGAAAAGCTGAAAGAGTGGTCGAAACAATATGGTGTACATATTGTCGGTGGTTCTATAGCGAAGCAAACAGATCAAGGTGTTACAAATACAATGTATGTTGTAACTAATAAAGGCCAGCTAGTCAATGAATATAGTAAAGTGCATTTATTTCAGCTCATGGATGAACATAAATATTTAATCGCTGGAAATAGTACAGGCGAATTTAAGTTAGATAATATAGAGTGCGCTGGTACAATTTGTTATGATATTCGTTTTCCGGAGTGGATGCGTGTTCATACTGCGAAAGGTGCAACAGTTTTATTTGTTGTAGCAGAATGGCCATTAGTTCGTTTAGCACATTGGCGTTTGCTACTGCAAGCAAGAGCAGTTGAAAATCAATGTTATGTTGTTGCATGTAATAGGGCAGGAAAGGATCCGAATAATGAGTTTGCGGGTCATTCTTTAATTATCGATCCTTGGGGGGAAGTTGTTGTAGAAGCGAATGAAGAAGAATCAATTTTATTTGGAGAGCTCACATTCGAGAAAATTAACGAGGTACGCAAAGGAATTCCAGTTTTTGCAGATCGCCGTCCAGAATTATACAAATAAAATGTTGACAAGTGATTTTTATTCTTGGTATAGTCTTCAACATAAAGTTAAAAATTCAAAAAATTATACAACTCTTATCAAGAGCAGGTGGAGGGATTTGGCCCGATGAAGCCCAGCAACCGACCGTAATACCATTGTGAAATGGGGCGTTTATTTACGCCAAAAGGCACGGTGCTAATTCCAGCAGAAAGTAAAACTTTCTGGCAGATAAGAGGGGAGAAGATAAACTTCAAACCTCTTTCTTTGTGGAAAGGGGTTTTTCTATTTTAGAAAAACCTCTGAATATAAAAAGGGGGAGAAGACGATGGGATATTATTCATTAACTGAAACGACAGCTATACAATATGCGAAAGAACACGGTTATTTTGAAAAGAAAGCAAATGTAGTTTGTCATGAAATTGGAGATGGAAATTTAAATTACGTGTTCAAATTAGGTGATGGAGAGAAGTCTATTATACTAAAACAAGCATTGCCATATGCAAAAGTAGTTGGTGAGAGCTGGCCGTTATCTATAAAAAGAGCGACGATTGAAAGTAAAGCATTACAAATTTTCGCGAAATATGTGCCGGAATATGTGCCGGTAGTGTACAGTCATGATGAAGAGTTAGCGGTAACGGTCATAGAAGATTTATCAAGACTAACAATTGCAAGAAAAGGATTAATAGATGGAGAGGAGTACCCACTTTTATCCCAACATATTGGTCGTTTTCTAGCATATGTGTTGTTTTACACTTCAGATTTAGGATTAGAGTCAGAAGAGAAAAGGGTACTAGAAGGTGCATTTGTAAACCCAGACCTTTGTAAAATTACAGAAGATTTAGTGTTTACAGATCCGTTCGGTCATTACGATACGAATGATTATGAACCAGAGTTGCAGCTAGCTGTAGATGAACTATGGAGTGACAAAACTGTCAAACTAAAAGTGGCACAGTATAAATATAAATTTTTAACGAGAAAAGAAGCACTTATTCATGGAGATTTACATACGGGAAGTATTTTTTCATCACCTTCTGAAACGAAAGTGATTGATCCAGAATTTGCAACATATGGTCCATTTGGATTCGATCTTGGTCAATTTATTGCAAATTTATTATTAAATGCGTTATCACGTGAAGAGGAAAAAAGAAGTGTGCTATTTTTCCATATTGAGAAAACATGGAGTTATTTTGTAGAAACTTTTACGAAGTTATGGATTGGAGAAGGTGTAGAAGCATATACGAAAGAGAGACAATGGTTGCCAATTATTTTGAAAAATATTTTTACGGATGCCGTTGGATTTGCCGGATGTGAGCTTATCCGTAGAACAATTGGCTTAGCGCATGTAGCTGATTTAGATGAAATAGCAAATAAAGAAACGAGAATTCAAGCTAAGAAACAGGCGTTATTCTTAGGTAGAGAACTAATAAAATATGAATCTAAGAGCGCTGATATTCAACTGTTCCGAACACTATTCCAACAGACAGTTTCTGGAGGGGTAAAAGCATGAGTACAATTGTTACTATTCCGAGGTCTGTTAGTTGGAAAGGGGATGCCATTGCAGTATTAAATCAAACAAAGTTGCCGCATAGTACAGAATACAAAACATTAACGACGATTGAAGATGTATGGAAAAGTATTGTCATGCTAGAAGTAAGAGGGGCACCTGCAATTGGAATTGTAGCCGCATTTGGCTTGGCGCTTGCATCCCAAAAATATAACACTGTACATATTGAAGAATTTCAAAAGAAGTTTAATAGAGATTGTAATTATTTAGGAACGTCACGCCCGACAGCAGTCAATTTATTTTGGGCAATCGATCGTATGAGAGAATCCATTCGGGAAATTACTACAATAAAAGAAGCGCAAAAAAAATTAGAAGAAGAAGCGCTTCTCATTCAGCAAGAAGATGAAGCAGTATGCCGGAGTATTGGAGAACATGCATTAACATGTTTTAAAGATGATGATAACATTTTAACAATTTGTAACGCTGGCAGTATTGCAACTGCTAGATATGGTACTGCATTAGCACCGTTTTATATTGGGAAAGAAAAGGGTGTACGTTTACATGCGTATGCGTGTGAAACGAGACCGGTTTTACAAGGTGGGCGTTTAACAACCTGGGAATTAAAACAGGCAAATATTGATGTAACACTTATTACAGATAATACGGCAGCTCATGCTATTCAAACGAAAGAAATAAACGCGATTATAGTAGGAGCGGACCGAATTGTCGCAAATGGAGATACAGCAAATAAAATCGGAACAATGAATTTAGCTATATTAGCAAAGTATTTTGATATCCCGTTCTATGTTGCAGCTCCGCTATCGACATTTGATATTACGAAACAAACAGGTGCTGAAATTGTTATTGAAGAAAGAGATGAAACAGAAGTTACGAAAATTTTTGGAAAACAAGTGGCACCAGTTGGAACTGATGTTTATAATCCTGCATTTGACGTAACGCCGAATGAATTAATTACAGGTATTATTACCGAGAAAGGTATTATAAGAGGAGATTATGAACAGGAAATTGCATCATTATTTGAAAGACAAGCTAATACATAATAGCTTGTCTTTTTATCCCGCTTTAATGGGCAGTAAGACCCCCACCTCAAAATTCAGCGAAAGCAAAGAATTTAGGTGGGGATCGGGCTGCCCATAAAAGTCCGATTGGTGAGGGCTAATAATCAGTGGGGGATGAAGAAAACCCCCACTGATTAAAGTTTCACTTTATGCCTAAATGTTTTCTTTTCTCTTATTTATATAATGAAAGGAGGAGAGAAAGATGGAAGAGTGGATCAGGATGGTAGGTAATGTAGGTTTTCCGATTGTTGTAACATTATATTTACTCCATCGTATTGAAAGTAAATTAGATGGGGTAATTGTGGCAATCGAGAAACTCCCTAAACAATTACTAAAGTAGGAGGTCCTCGCGATAGAAAGTAAAATAAAGTTTGCTCTTCGTGAGCAAACTTTATTTTTTATTGAGCAGTATAACCACCATCGATAACGACAGCTTGACCAGTTATACCTTTCGCTTTTTCGCTCGCTAAAAACATAGCATAATCAGAGATTTCTTGTACTTGCAATAGGCGTTTTTGTGGTACAAGTGGATAAATGACATCCTCTAAAACATTTTCAAGTGGTACATTTCGTGTAGTAGCTAAATCTTGTAGTTGATTACGTACAAGAGGGGTATCGACATAACCAGGACAAAGCGCATTAACGGTAATTCCGTGAGTAGCGCCTTCTAAAGCGGCAACTTTTGTTAATCCAATTACGCCATGCTTCGCGCTATTGTAGGCAGATTTTCCTGCAAATCCAACGAGGCCATTAATGGAGGCTACATTAATAATTCGGCCATACTTTTGTTTTTTCATGATTGGGAAGGCATGCTTAATTGCGATAAAAGGAGCGATTTGCATAATTTTAATAAGTTGTTCAAACTTTTTGGTTGGAAAATCTTCAATTGGTGAAACATGCTGCATTCCTGCGTTATTAATTAATATATGTAATGAACCGAAATGATTAACCGTTTGAGAAATTGCAGCTGTAATTTCTTCTTCAGATGTAACATCACATTTTAAACCGATAGCTTGATAGCCTTCTTTTTGTAATTGTTCAGCAGCTTCTTTTGCACGGTCTTCAAGACGATCGGTAATAACAACTTTTGCACCCTCTTTTGCAAAAGCGTTTCCCATTTCATAACCAATACCACTTGCAGCACCTGTTAAAAAAACAACTCGATTTGTAACCATGATGAAAAACATCCCTTCGTAATAAAGTTCTCATATTGCTTTATTTAGAGAGTGGATAATAAAAATCCTGCAAAGATTTGGAAAAATATTGTTAGCTATCTTGTTTTGCAAAATAGTCTCTGCTATACTATTTTGTAAAGCAAGATACTTACGCTTATCTATCTTGTAAAACAAGATAGTGGGAGGATTTGAATTATGTCGACAAGTCAAATGCTGAAAGGAATTTTAGAAGGATGCTTACTTGCTATTATTTCTGAAGGTGAAATATACGGTTATGAAATGAGTGAAAAGCTAGCGAAGTATGGCTTTACAATGGCGAGTGAGGGAAGTATTTATCCGTTATTAATACGAATGCAAAAGGAAGGATTAATAACAAGTGTAATGAAGGAATCTCCATCTGGTCCAAAGCGGAAATATTATACATTAACAGAAAAAGGCGAGGAAGCACTTAATGAATTTATGGATCGCTGGGAAGCGATGCAAAGTAGTGTAGAGCGTCTACTTGAGGGGAAGGGGAGAAAAAAATAATGTTATCAAGTGAAGCACGAAAGTTTTTATTAGATATGAGATTATTTTTAGTGGCAAAGGGTGTGAAAGAAAGCGATATTGAAAATTTTATAGAAGATGCAGAACTTCATTTAATCGAGGGTGAGAGTGATGGGAAAAGTGTAGAAGATATTTTTGGAAGCTCACCGAAAGAATATGCAAATGAACTTGTAAAAGTAATGGAAAAGGATAGACAGGAAACGTGGAAGCAAATTGGTTTTACAGTAATGAATATCGTATCGTTTTGGATTATTGCTTCTATCTTAATAGTGAATAACGGAATGTTACAGATTTCACTTATTCAGTGCGTTGGGTATAGCTTTTCCTTGATTTTAGTTGTTATAGGTCCTAATTTTCTACTTCGTAAAATGACCTTCGTAACAAGTTTTACAAAAACGTGGTTTTCTATGTGGTTTTTAGTTATGATTGCGCCAATGTTTTTAATAGGAGTTGTTACGATATTAGATGTGATCTATCCTACAAAAATGTTTACATTCACCCAAACGCAAAGTTATATATTAGCTGGAGCTATTTTTATTATCACAGTAGCAATAAATATGTATTTCGAAGGATGGTTTAAAAACTTATATTTAATCATTCCACTTTCTATTATGTTAGTATTTAAAACATTTACTTCGGAAGATCTCATGCCAATGTTATTTCAGATTATATGTTTATACGGAAGTTTGTTTATTTTAATTTTCCTTGAAATTATGCTGAAGACGAATAAAAGAGAAACGGTTAAATAAGGGAGGGGTTATCATGCAGATTTCTAAAGAAGGAGAAAAGTTTTTAATCGATACGAAAGTGTATTTAATAACAAAAGGAATGAAAGAAGAAGATGTGGACGCCTTTCTAGAAGATGCAGAACTTCATTTAATAGAAGGCGAGAAAGAGGGAAAGACGGTAAGTGATATATTCGGTGATTCACCAAAAGATTATGCGGAAGAATTAGCGAAAGAGATGGAAAAGGATAAAGGCGGGAGTATAAAGAGTATTTTAGGGATGATTATTGGTATTGGCGGATATTGGCTGCTAACTAATATATTATTTGAAAACCCTAATTATGAATTTACATTAACAAATGTACAGTTGATTGGGTATCCAATTGTTTTAATGATTACGATTGTAGGGACTATACTTGCTTTTAAAATGTCTTCATTTAAGAGCAAAATAAAAGAATTTAGCATTATTTATGTAGCATCTTTGCTGCCAATTTTATTACTAGTATTATTAATGTTTATGAACAAGTGGTATGGGACACCTGTATTGCAATTAACTACTATGCAAAGTTATATATTAGCTGGAATTGTCTTATTAGTGTTGTTAATTGGTGAAGCGTATATACTTGGATGGATTGGAATATTAGCTGTTATCGTACCACTATTAATTATGTTTGTATTTAAAGAATTAGGGAAGCAAAACCCATATTGGGGAATGTTAGAACCTTTACTTCTGTACGGAAGTTTATATGTATTAATGAGATGGTCTTTTAAAAATGAGGAGAAAAAAACTGTAAGCTAGCTTTATATTAATAGTGAATGAACTGGATTTTTTATTAAGGGGGGAGCAAACATGCAAAGTATATTTCTAGGTTTAACGATTTTGGATATATATACTACCTTCTCGAAAAAGTACACGATGACTATTTCGATACTTTATTAGATGACACATCGGGTTATGTTTTGTTCTTCGGTTTAATAGGAAAAGGGCTGCTTTGGATATACAAAAAATTATTTCCAAAGAAATACTATATTTTGATTTTTAGAGGGATTCGGTTTAGGTGTATAGTGTATCCTTTGCAGCCGGGCTTTCGTTTATGGATTGGAATAAGTTGTTTTAAACAGTAACAAGATTGTTACTGTTTTTTTCTTTGTAATAAAGCACTTTGTAAAGAGAGTGCTTTTTGTTCGTTCGTTAATAGTGACTGAATGTGGACATTTTCAGGGCGCGGGACTATCGGATACATAAGATTTGATGGAGAAGGATGGTGCTCCGAGCCAGTTGGGGAATGAGGATCTGCGTGAGTAAGTTTTCCATGAACACGTCTTGTAAATAAAATATGACCGACTTCGTGAGCGAGTGTATATATATTTTTCATAGGAGCAGCCGAATTTGTTAAAACGATATAACCAGTAAGTTGCTGTTGTTTTGCTAAAGAGTAAGCACAGGCAATGACGGCTGTTTCTTTAAAATAATCACTGCCAATATAACAAATGTAAAGGTCGCATTCAGGAGCTTCATTTACACACGTTTGGAAAAAGGATGCTAATTTTTCCTGACTTTGAATAGAATTTTTATAACTAATTTCACGGTCAGAAAAACGGAAAAGTTCATTTAAAATAATTACGTCTTTAATTTGAAATGTAATCGGGTGCCAAATTGATTCTGCAACTGCTAAATCTTTTGCGATACGGTCATCAGAAATATTGGCGCCTGGAGTAATGCAAATACATATATTGACGTATGGATCCATAAGGAACACCTCAACTGAAAAAATTCTTCCTATAATATATGTTGAGAAAAGACCCTATGTATGGATAAACGCCTTGTTTATTACAAGTCGAAAAAATTTCATAGTTCTATAACGTAGTGTGATCATCTTTTTGATATAGTAAAGAAAAGGGGGAGAATATATGTATACATTAAAAATCGTTTCAGACAGAGAAGCTCTTTATCAATTTGCGAGTTATGTAAGAGTTGTACAAGGGGTGGAAGATGTATATGTAGAGGTGGGAGAACCTTTATATGAACATCCATTAATGAAGTTTTATGTACATATTAAGCTGGAGGAAACATATGAGCAACATAAAGCGTTACAAGAAATAGCAAGATTAGTAGAGTTAGGGCGCTTTACATACGTGCATTATCGTAATGATGAAATTGAAGAAGCTTTTGAAGCTGTAAAATATGAAAGTTTTAAGAAATAAGAATGAAAAAAAGGAAGCGAAAGCTTCCTTTTTTTTCTTGGAAATTACATCAACAAAAGGAGAAAAATTTTGTTATGATAAGGGAGGGTGAGGAAAGGAGAGTTTACATAATGGGGTATATTGAAGAATTACGCAAAGTCGTTGGGACAAGACCACTTATTCTCGTTGGATCAGCAATAATTATACTAAATGATAATCAAGAAGTATTACTTCAATATCGTTCAGATACATATGATTGGGGTGTACCTGGCGGCGCGATGGAACTAGGAGAAACGACGGAAGAAACTGCTCGCCGAGAATTATTCGAGGAGACGGGATTAACTGCAAAAATAATGCAATTTCTAGGTGTCTTATCAGGAAAGGAAGTATATTTCCGTTATCCTAATGGAGATGAAATCTTTAATGTCATTCATCTGTATCAGGGGCATCATGTGAGTGGAGAGTTAAGGCTTGATCATGAGGGGTTGAAGCTTCAATATTTTCCGGTAGATAAGTTACCAAAATTGAATGAAACGACAGAGAAAATTTTACAAAAATTTTTATATGCATTAACAGAATAGAAGGTTAATTCCTTCTATTTTTATTATATTAAATATTTTGATTTTTTAGTATGTTTATAGTATGATAGATGTAGACATACATCTTATGGAATTTCACCTAAAAACTGACTAGGGTACATAAGAGAGGGGCAAGTGCAAAATGCATAATGTTGTTATTACAGCTGCAGTTCGTTCGCCAATTGGGACTTTTGGAGGAGCGCTAAAAAATGTAACGCCAGTAGAATTAGCGGTTCCTGTACTTCAGGAAGCTGTAAAACGAGGCGGGGTAGAACCACACGAAGTTGATGAAGTAATTTTAGGTCATTGTATTCAAAGAACTGATGAAGCAAATACTGCAAGAACAGCTGCATTAGCGGCAGGATTTCCTGACACAGTTACGGGTTATACAATCCAACGCCAATGTTCTTCAGGTATGCAAGCAATTATGTCAGCTGCAATGCAAATTCAATTAGGTGTAAGTGATGTTGTTATTGCAGGTGGAGTAGAAGCAATGAGTTCAAGCCCTTATGCATTAAAACAGCACCGCTGGGGACAACGTCTACAGCACGGAGAAATTCGTGATACGGTGTGGGAAGTACTAGAAGATCCGATTCACCATATTATGATGGGTGAAACTGCGGAAAACTTAGTTGACCAATATGAAATTACAAGAGAGGAACAAGATGAAGTTGCGCTTCGCAGTCATACATTGGCACTGCAAGCAATCGAGTCTGGATACTTTGACGAGCAAATTGTTCCTATTACGATAAAAGAACGTAGAAAAGAAGTAGTATTTTCGAAGGATGAACATCCACGTGCAGATATTACAGCGGAAAAATTAGCAGGATTAAAACCAGCTTTCCGTAAAGATGGATCTGTAACGGCAGGGAATGCATCGGGCCTTAATGATGGAAGTGCGGTTCTAGTATTAATGAGCGAAGAAAAAGCGAAAGAAAAAGGTTTACAGCCGTTAGCTAGAATTGTTGGATATTCAGTAGCTGGAGTAGATCCGAAAATTATGGGTATTGGACCAGCACCAGCAATTCGTAAAGGGTTAGAAAAAGTAGATTGGTCATTAGAAGATGCTGATTTACTGGAAATTAATGAAGCTTTCGCTGCACAATACCTAGCTGTAGAGAAAGAATTAGGTTTAGATCGTGAAAAAGTGAATGTAAACGGTAGTGGTGTAGGTCTTGGACATCCAATCGGTTGTACAGGAGCTCGTATTACGGTAAGTTTAATTCATGAATTGAAGAGACGCGGTTTAGAAAAAGGAATTGCCTCCCTATGCGTCGGTGGCGGTATTGGGGTAGCATTATTTATAGAAGCACTATAAAAAAGAAGCAGCAATCGCTGCTTCTTTTTTATTAAGAATCAAATAAATGATGAAATAGTCGATCACGATTTTCAAAGAAAAGTTTTGTCGTTTGGTAATGCTCGGTTTCTTCTAATGTGGATTCATGAATCCCTTCTTGTGTTAAAGAATATATAGTGGATTCAGGATAAGCCATTAAAATAGGAGAATGCGTCGCGATAACAAATTGTGAACCTTGTTCCGCTAGTTCGTGCATTCGAATAAGCATGGAAAGTTGCCTCATTGGTGATAGAGCGGCCTCAGGCTCATCTAAAATGTATAAACCTTGTCCTGAAAAACGATTCATAAATAAGGAGAAAAATGATTCACCATGGGATTGCTCATGAAGTGAAACACCTCCATAAGATTTTATAGCATCTATTTCATCAATATAGGAAGCGACGTTATAAAATGATTCAGCGCGAAGAAAGAAACCGTCGCTTGGTGTATTGAAACTTTTGGAAATTCGCAGGTATTCATGTAAAGATGAATGTGAATCGTTTGTACTAAAGCGAAAATTTTTCGTTCCACCTTCTGCATTAAATCCTAAAGCAATAGCAATTGCTTCGAGTAATGTTGATTTGCCCGTTCCGTTTTCTCCAATAATGAATGTTACATTTGGATGAAAAGCTAGAGATTGTAATTTTTGGATAGCGGGTAAACAGTAAGGATATGTGGAAAAACTAGGGATATTTTCTTTCTTTAATGTGACATTTTTTAAAAAGGGTACGTCAATCAATATATAAACCTCAATTCATAACGGATTTTGATTCTAAAAAAGCAGCAAATAAAAGGGTGAGGCAACTTGCAAATAGTATTGTATATTGAAGTGCGCCAAAGCCAAGACCTTCCCAGCCGAAAGTCATTCTCTTCCATATGAAAATAAAAAGAACGCTTATAAAACCAACGAGAGCAGGCATATATTTTATAATTTTTAAGTGCTTCCACAGAAAAAAGCTGATGTATGTAAGTACAAAGAAGATAAGCAGAATGAGAAAAAAGGCAAGTGTTAATGAAACGTGAACCTCTCCTTATTTTCTGAATATTTTATGTGGATTATAACATGTAAACTATCATATTCCAATGTGAAAATAAATATTGCATCAAGATCAATTCTCTCGTTATGATAGATGGTATTCTATTGAAGATATGAAAAGGAGTTAAAACATGCCGTTTACATTTGCGCATCCAGCAGCAGTCCTTCCTTTTGTGAGAAGGCAGTCCAAATATATTTCAGTAACGGCTCTTATATTAGGGAGTATGGCGCCTGATTTTGAATATTTTTTACACTTTAGACCGTATGGTGTTATTGGGCATACATGGCTTGGGTTCTTATATTTAAATTTACCACTTGTATTTCTATTCGCATATATGTATCATTACATTTTAAAAAAGCCGTTTATAACACATTTACCTAAACTATTTGCAGGCTACTATACATATGCAGTAGATGAGAGGTGGGTGCTTCATACATGGAAGGATTTCTTTGTATTTTGCTGTTCTGCTTTATTCGGTATGCTCACGCATGTCGTTTGGGATGCGTTTACTCATAAGACAGGCTATTTCGTTATGGAAATACCATTGTTACAAAGGGAATTACATAGTATCCCGGTGTATAAATATATGCAACACGGAAGTACATGTGTAGGTTTATTATTACTATTATACATACTATGGAAGTATAAAGATAAAACAGAGAAAGATATTATGATAGCTTCAGAAAAAAGGAAGTATTGGGTTTCGGCAATAATTGTGGCAGCCCTTATTTTTATCGTTCACGCGTTCGTAGATCCCTATTTTCATATTTTCCAAATAGGAGGTATAATAGTATCTGGACTGACAAGTTCGTTTTGTGGACTTCTCATTGTTTCTATAGTTTACAAAGCAAGGGACTAATTGATATTAATGAATGATAGTGTTAGGAGAAATTATATGATGAAAGCATGGAAAAGTATTTTTGTTTTATGTAGTTTTCTTCTTATGTTAAGTGGTTGCTTCCATCAAGAAGAAAAGAAAGCTGAACCGAAGAAGAAAGAATCTATTCCTGAAACAAAAGAATATGGTGGGCGTGAGCTGAAAAAAGTAGGACAAAAAGTGAAAGAAACAGGATGGGGGACTTTTAAATTAGAACAGATTCATTCTGTGAATCAAACATTTGAAGTAGCGCCAATGAAAATTCACGTACAAGATGTGAAAGTAATCTCTTTATCGCAGATGAGTAAAGATGCAAAAAACACATTAAAAGTATATACGGCATTAACTCCTGAAGAAGTAAAGCGTAGATTAGGAGATAAAGTCAGTCAAGAAGATGCGGAGTTATATGCATCGATAAGTGGTACAGAGATTAGTGATACGATTCGTTACGTTGAAATTACATATAAGGTGGAAAATAGCGGGAATAAAAATATACAATTTTTCTCTATGAATGATGTTACGATTAATGATAAACAACATTTTAAAGTAGCAACTCAAAACTTTTTATATGATGAAGATACGCTCGTTGGTACAAAAAATGTATCAAGGGAAGACTATAAGCCTGGTGAAACAAGAGATGGTATTATCGGCTTAATACTTGATGATGGAAAAGAAAAGGTAAAAGATATAAAGTTTACAACAGATAATGTAGTCGCAGCAGATGCAGAAACGCAAGATGTCGTAAAAGAGCCACAAATTTTTAATATCCCACTTTCTGAGTAAGATGTTTTTAAAAACATGTAAGAAAAAACAGTCAGCGCTTAAAATATTATGCTGACTGTTTTTTCTGTTCTTTTATGTATGAATCTACACTTTGAAAAGGTACCTTAATTTTAAACGCATCTTTTTGTTCATTAAATTGCTTTTCATTATAAGGGCCAAACCGTTTATTATGCTTTACGTCAATAATCCAATAATGCTCACTTTTTTTATTTGCAATTGCCCCGTCAGGGTTATTCGGATCTGATTTTTCCTCAATTTGTTTTGCAATAATGTATTTATCATCCCAAGCTATGTCTGTAAGTTTTGCAGGAATGTATTGTGTGGCATATACAGCATCTTGCGATGGGAAAAGTTCAAATGCATTTCCAGAAGTACGTATGAGTTCGTATTCATCGTTAATCGTATAAGTTATATGATTTGTATTTCCAGCACAACCGGCTAATAGGAATGCGACGAATAGGATTATCCATTTTTTCAATATGGGAACCTCCTTTATAATGCTGTTGTAACACATTGTACAAGAAAAGTAAGAGAAACGCCAGTTTACAATGTTTTTTAGAAGTGGTACGATGAGACGGGTAAAGAAGGATATGAAGGAGTCGACATAAAATGAAGTTAAAGATGCATCGTCCAGCGCTTGTAATGAATCGCATAGGTGCTTCCCTAATTGACATGTTTTTAATCTCGGTTATGTATGGTGCAGTAGTAGCTATTATGACCGGAAATTATAGTGCTATTTTTAATCGCTTTAATATTAGTTTTGGTGATTATAGGTATGATCTAGCAGTAGTTTTTATATTAATGGCGATATATTTTATTTTGGTGCCCTTTATTTGGAACGGTGTTACACTTGGTAAAAAGGTAACGAGAATAAAAATGATTTCATTGAAGAGTGAAAAGTTAACATTACAAACATTAATTATAAGATTTTTTGTATTGTTATTACCGAACATATTGCTACTTGGAATTCCGATATTATGTAACGTATATATGATGTTATTCCGCAAAGATAATTGTGGTTTTCAAGATTTAATTACAAAAACAAAAGTGATAAGTCTTGTATAATAAAACAGAGACCTTTTTATACATAAAATAAGAGGGTCTTTTTTTACCCCGCTTTAATGGGCAGTAAGACCCTCACCTCAAAATTCAGCGAAAGCAAAGAATTTAGGTGGGGGTCGGGCTGCCCATTAAAGTCCGATTGGTGAGGGCTAATAATCAGTGGGGGATGAAGAAAACCCCCACTGATTAAAGTTTCACTTTATTATTCAAATATATTTTAAAGGATATATAATAAGAAAAAGTTAATCCATATCATTTTTGGTTTTAATAGATTGAAAATTAAGAAAATGTTATAATGATTAAAATAATATCTTTATATAATAAGGGGGAAATTGAAATGACTGGAGGTAGCGTAATCTTTTGGGGGATTTTAATTTTCATCGGATTAGTTTTCGATCAGCGTAATAGTAAGAAAAAAGAAGGAATAAAAAAGTAATCGCTTACAAATGAATAAGCAATTTTTCTTGCTTGCAGACTAATCTCATAAAGAAGTATACTGAATAACGGTAAGACTTATAGAAGGGGTAATGAAAATGAAGCTTGCAGGAAAAGTTGCTATCGTAACTGGCGGTGGCATCGGTATTGGACGTAATACAGCTCTTTTGTTGGCTAAACAAGGCGCAAAAGTAATTGTGACGGACATTGATCAAGAAAGTGGACAAGCAACAGTGGAGGAAATTACGAATCTAGGCGGAGAAGCACTTTTTGTATCCTATGATATGGAGAAGCAAGGTGATTGGCAACGCGTAATCAGCATTACTTTGAATGCATTCAGTCGCATTGATATGCTTTTTCAAAATGCTGGTTTATATAAAATAGATTCTATTTTTTCTCGCCAACAAGAGAACGATTCCAATGTACTTTGTATTAATGACGTTTGGATAGAGATAAAACAATTAACGTCATCTTTTATGAAACAGCAAGAAGAAGTGGTGCTGAGTGACTTACCGATTTTCGGTATTATTGGCACGAAAGGACAATCATTTCATACAGTAGAAGCCCTCGTATAATAATGAAAACCGCCCTCAAAATATGTGGACGGTTTTTTTGTATGTTATATAGTAGAAAGTTATTTTTTAACGAATTCGTTGTTCAGTTTGGCTATCAAAGAAATGCGCTTTATTCATATCAAATGCTAGTTTAATTTGATCTCCAGGTGAAAATGTATGTCTTGCATCAACACGTGCTGCAAAATCTTGATTTCCAAGTTTCATATATAAAATAGATTCAGCACCTAGTAATTCAGCAACTTCGATTTTTGTTGTAAAGGCGGTAGATTGAGAAGCTTCTAAAAATAAGAGTTCATCATGCATGTCCTCAGGGCGAATACCTAAAACTATTTCCTTATGTACATAGCCTTGTTCACGCAACATTTTCATTTTTCCTTCAGTTACTTTAATTTTTATTGCATTGTCTATAACGAAATCGGTTTCAGTTAATTTACCACGGAAGAAATTCATCGCTGGAGAGCCAATAAATCCACCAACGAAAATGTTTTCAGGTGTTTCATATACTTCTTTTGGCGTTCCGATTTGTTGAATCTTTCCGTCTTTCATAACAACGAGACGTGAAGCCATTGTCATTGCTTCTGTTTGATCATGTGTTACGTAAATCGTTGTTGTTCCAAGGCGGTGGTGTAATTTAGAAATTTCTGAGCGCATTGCAACACGTAATTTAGCGTCTAAGTTGGATAAAGGTTCATCCATTAAGAAAACTTTCGCGTCTCGAACAATCGCTCTACCTAACGCAACACGTTGACGTTGCCCACCAGATAACGCTTTCGGTTTTCTATCTAAATATTGTTCCAGTCCTAAAATTTTTGCTGCATCTTTCACACGACGATCGATTTCGTCTTTTGGTATTTTTCTAAGTTTTAATCCAAATGCCATATTATCATACACACTCATATGTGGATATAAAGCATAGTTTTGGAAGACCATTGCGATATCGCGATCTTTTGGAGGGACATCATTCATTAGCTTACCATCAATTGAAAACTCTCCTTTTGAAATATCTTCAAGTCCAGCTACCATTCGTAATGTTGTAGATTTTCCGCATCCAGAAGGACCGACAAATACGATAAATTCTTTATCTTGAATGTGTAAATTGAAGTCTGTTACAGCTGTTACGTTATTATCATATATTTTATAAATGTTTTCTAATTTCAGTTCTGCCATGGTATTTCCCCCTAGAAATAATTATGCAAACGTTTTCTTTGAGTTCATTATAAACTAATAGATTTAAAAAATAAACAAAAAAATAAAACGTTTTCATTTGTTAGAGGAATATTAGTAATTTTCATATGTTTTCTTAGAAAAATAAGAACAAAAGTTGTAAGCGCTATTTTAAATTAAGATAGAATCTGTTATCATTCATTAATGAAAACGTTTGCGCCTTAAAAAAGAAAATCGAATTATGAATGAAATGGGGTAGCATAATGGAAAAACAATGGTGGAAAGAAAGTGTAGTATATCAAATTTATCCTCGTAGCTTTATGGATAGTAACGGTGATGGTATTGGGGATCTTCGTGGTATTATTTCAAAGCTAGATTACTTAAAAGAATTAGGGATTGATGTCATTTGGTTATCGCCGGTCTATGAATCTCCAAATGATGATAATGGTTATGATATAAGTGATTATTGTAAAATTATGAATGAGTTCGGAACGATGGAAGATTGGGATGAGCTATTACATGAAATGCATGAACGTAATATGAAACTTATGATGGACTTAGTTGTTAATCATACTTCTGACGAACATAATTGGTTTATTGAGTCACGTAAATCAAAAGATAATAAATATAGAGATTACTATATATGGCGTCCTGGAAAAGAAGGAAAAGAGCCGAACAACTGGGGCGCAGCTTTTAGTGGATCAGCATGGCAGTATGATGAAATGACAGATGAATATTATTTACATCTGTTTTCTAAAAAACAGCCGGATTTAAATTGGGATAATGAAAAGGTAAGACAAGATGTTTATGAAATGATGAAGTTTTGGTTAGAAAAAGGAATTGATGGCTTCCGTATGGATGTTATTAATTTTATTTCTAAAGAAGAGGGGTTACCAGCTGTTGAAACCGAAGAAGAGGGGTATGTTTCAGGTCATAAGCATTTTATGAACGGTCCAAACATTCATAAATATTTACATGAAATGAATGAAGAAGTATTGTCTCATTATGATATTATGACGGTTGGTGAAATGCCTGGTGTAACGACAGAAGAGGCGAAAATGTATACTGGGGAAGAACGAAAAGAACTGCAGATGGTATTCCAATTTGAACATATGGATTTAGATTCAGGAGAAGGCGGAAAATGGGATGTCAAACCATGCTCACTCCTTACTTTAAAAGAGAATTTAACGAAGTGGCAAAAGGCATTAGAGCATACAGGATGGAATAGCCTATATTGGAATAACCATGATCAGCCTCGCGTTGTATCTCGTTTTGGTAATGATGAAATGTATCGCATTGAATCTGCGAAAATGTTAGCGACCGTACTTCATATGATGAAAGGAACACCGTATATTTATCAAGGAGAAGAAATCGGAATGACAAACGTTCGATTTGAATCGATTGATGAATATCGAGATATTGAAACATTAAATATGTATAAGGAAAAAGTTATAGAGCGCGGTGAAGATATAGATAAAGTGATGCAGTCTATTTATATAAAAGGCCGAGATAATGCTAGAACACCGATGCAGTGGGACGATCAGAATCATGCTGGATTCACAACAGGTGAGCCTTGGATTACGGTAAACCCTAACTATAAAGAAATCAATGTGAAACAAGCGATCCAAAATAAAGATTCAATTTTTTATTACTATAAAAAATTAATTGAGTTACGTAAAAATAATGAGATTATTGTGTATGGATCATATGATTTAATATTAGAGAATAACCTTTCTATTTTTGCATACGTAAGAACATATGGAGAAGAAAAACTTCTTGTCATTGCAAACTTTACGGCGGAAGAATGTGTATTTGAATTGCCTGAGGGCATTAATTATAGTGAAGCAGAGTTATTCATACACAATTACGACGTAGAGAATGGATCGATAGATAACATGACATTACGTCCGTATGAAGCGATGGTATTTAAATTGAAATAAGAAAAAGCCTTATACCACTTGGTATAAGGCTTTTTTATTACCATTTTAAGATTGAGAATCCATATGGAGGAAGTGTAACTTGTAATACACGTGCTTCCGCTGAAAATTCTTCGTTTGTATAAATGTTAATGATTTTCTTTCCAGTAACATGGAGAGGGAGGGAAGCAGTAATTTCACTATCAGTCGGATTTAGAACGAAAAAGATAGTTTCATCTTCATATGTTTTCGTATAAGAAATATAATTATATTCATCATTTGCTTCGATGAATTGGAAAGTACCATGTCCTCCAAATGCTTTATATTGCTTTCGTAATGAAATTAATGTTTGTACATGTGTAAATAATAGATGATCTTGTTCTTTCGTATCCCAAATCATACATTTGCGGCAAGCTGGGTCCATACTGCCGTCCATACCAATTTCGTCTCCATAATAAATACAAGGAGAGCCGATGAAAGAAAGGTGGAATACATTAAGTAACTTTAACTTATTTTTATCTCCGTTACATGTTGTCAATATTCTTGGTGTATCATGGCTGTCTAATAAATGAAACGCTGCTTCATTTACGTTCATAGAGTAGGAATGTAGAGATTCTGTAATTTGTTTCATAAATTCATTTGCTTTAATGGAATCGTTAGCAAAGTAAGACAGTAGAGCGTTTGTAACAGGATAGCTCATTACAGCATCAAATTGATCTCCTTGTAACCATGGTAGTGCATCGTGCCAAATTTCTCCTAAAATATATACTTCAGGATTTAATGCTTTTATCTCGCTTCGGAATTCTCTCCAAAAGCTATGATCGACTTCATTTGCTACATCAAGGCGCCAACCGTCTATATTGAATTCTCTTACCCAATAACGCCCTACTTCAAGTAAATACTCTTTTACATCAGGATGTGCTGTATTCAATTTAGGCATAAATGGTGTAAACGCAAAAGTATCATAATTCGGAAGTGGCTCAGTTCTAATTGGAAACTCATGAATATGGAACCACTCTTTATATGCTGATTGCTCACCATTTTTTAGTACGTCTTGAAATTTATCGAAAAAGTATCCACTATGATTAAACACGGCATCGAGCATTACTTTTATACCGTGTGTATGACATGCCTGAACGAGTTCTTTGAACGTTTCTTTAGTGCCAAATTGCGGATCGATTTCCATGTAGTCAATGGTGTCATACTTATGGTTTGAATGTGCTTTGAAAATAGGTGTGAAATATATTCCCGAAATTCCAAGTTTAACAAGATAATCAAGATTTTGAATAATGCCAGCAAAATCTCCGCCAAAAAAATTAGTTGGAGTTGGCTCAGCGCTGCTCCAAGGGAGGGTGTTTTCTGGATTTAGTGCACGATCCCCATTCGCAAACCGTTCTGGGAAAATTTGATACCAAACGGTGTCTTTAATCCAGGAAGGTGCTTGAAATACATCATTTGCATGAATAAATGGAAAACAGAAGAAGTTACCAACATCATCGTTTGGAATACTGGAAAAAAAGCCTCGCTCTGCATAAATAAGCGTGTCTGTCTCCGTTTTTAATTCAAATCCATAACGTAAGCGCTTAAATTTTGGCTCGATGGAAATGGACCAATAATCAAACAATGCAGTAGAGCCAGTTTTTCTCATCGCTGTATTTGATGTAATCCACTTCCCATCGTTCCAATCATAAGGGTCACCGTAAATAAGAGTGGCGCTTTGAACATCGTCTCTTTTCGTACGTATTCGGATGTGAATCGTTTTTTCATCGTAAGCGTATGCATAATTATCTTTTGGCCTATGATAAATGGCTTCTTTAAGCATATAGAAAATCCCCCTTTAATATCTCCATATATATTGTTCCCTTACGTGTAATAATAAAGCATATGTTGCAAACGATTGCCTTTTGCATAGCTTTAATATTGCTTATAAGAGTAGTATTCATTTCATATAAAGTCAATGTATAAAGAGTTTATTAATAATATTTTTAAAATTAATATTTGCAAAATAAATAAAAGAATGTATAATGATAGACAAATAGCGCAAACGTTTTCATAGATTGAGATATTGTTTGCGCTTCTATTAAACCATTCAATGCAAACGTTTTCAATTAATAAGGTACATATACAATTTAGGGAGGTTTTTGGGATGAAGAAAGCATTATCATTATTAACGGTTTCAGCATTATCAATTGGTATGTTATCTGCATGTGGACCGAAAGATTCAGGGAAGAAAGAAGAAAGTAAAGCAAAGAAAGATTACGATCTTCTCGTTTGGGAAGATGATAAAAAAGGTGTTGGTTTAGAACCAGCAGTGAAAAGCTTTGAGGAAAAATATAAAGTAAAAGTAAAAGTTGTTGAAATGCAAATGACAGATCAAGTGAAGAAGTTACGCCTTGATGGACCAGCGGGGACCGGACCAGATGTTGTAACATTGCCACATGATCAAATCGGAAACGCAGTAACAGAAGGTTTACTTTCTGAAGTGAAAGCTGATAATGCTGTGAAGAGTAAATTTACTGAATCATCAATAGAAGCACAGACATATAACGGAAAATTATATGGTTTACCAAAAGCAATTGAGACACCAGTCTTTATCTACAATAAAAAATTAATGCCAAAAGCGCCAGAAACGATGGATGAGCTGTTTAACTTCTCAAAAGAATTTACAAAAGATGGCAAGTACGGATTCTTAACATTAGGAGATAACTTCTACTTTGCTAATGCATTCATGGCAGGTATGGGTGGTTACGTATTTGGTGAAAAAGATGGAAAGCCAAATGCAAGTGATGTTGGATTAAATAATAGCGGAGCGGTACAAGGTGCTGAATATCTTCAAAAATGGTACAAAGAAAAGTTATTCCCGAAAGGTATTATCGGTGAATCTGGTGGACCTGCTGCTGATGGACTATTTAACGAAGGAAAAGCAGCATCTATCATGAACGGCCCATGGGCGTTCCAAGCAATGGAAAAGAACGGAATTGATTATGGTGTTGCTCCAATGCCAAAATTACCAAATGGTCAACCGATGAAAACATTTGTTGGGGTTAAAGGATGGCATGTAACAAGTTTCTCTAAACAAAATGATTTAGCTACAAAGTTCACTGAATGGGTAACAAATGAAGAAAACGCAAAAATTCGATTTGAGAAAACAAAAGAAATTCCTCCAGTAAAAGCAGTGATGGAAGATCCAATCATTAAAGATAATGAAGCTGCAAAAGCAGTTGCAACACAATCTGAAAATGGAATTCCAATGCCGAACATTCCAGAAATGCAAGAAGTATGGAAACCAGCTGGAGATGCGCTTCAATTAGTTGTTACGGAAAAAGAGGCACCAAAAGCAGCACTTGATAATGCAGTGAAGCAAATTAAAGGTAATATTGAGGCAAATCATAGTAAGAAAAAATAAGGTGAAATTCGTGCCTCTCATATGAGGGGTACGAATTCTCTCCCAGAAAAAAGGGGGAAGGAACATGCAAACATCTATGGAACCAGCAAACGGTTTAAACGGTTCAAAGCATAGGAAAATGGCAACCATGTTATCTATCATTCCAGGCGTGGGCCAAATGTATAATAAGCAATTTGTAAAAGGTCTTATTTTTCTAGTATTAACAGGTTCATTTATTGTAGCCTTTGCTGATTTATTAAATATGGGATTATGGGGAATTGTAACGCTTGGTACAGAAGTTCCACGTGACCATTCTGTCTTTCTATTAGTAGAAGGAATTTTGGCACTTATCGTCATCGTGTTTGGACTCGGAATATATGCATTTAATTTATATGATGCATACCAAAACGGGAAGAAACGTGATATAGGAACCCCTTTAAACTCTGTAAAAGAGCAATACCGTAATTTACTAGATCAAGGTTTTCCATATTTAATGGTTTCACCAGGTTTTCTATTACTTATCTTTGTAGTTGTATTTCCAATCATCTTCGTAATTTTAATTGGATTTACGAACTATGATTTATATCATTCTCCTCCAGCTAAATTAGTAGATTGGGTAGGATTTAAAAACTTTATTGATATCTTTACATTACCGATGTGGCGAGAGACATTTTTAAGTGTATTTTCTTGGACTGTCATTTGGACATTCGTTGCAACGACATTACAAGTTGCACTTGGTATTTTCTTAGCAATTATCGTAAATCAGCCTGGTATTAAAGGGAAGGCGATTATTCGAACAATCTTCATTTTACCGTGGGCGGTCCCAGCATTCGTATCTATTCTTGTTTTCTCTGGTATGTTTAATGAAACATTTGGAGCGATTAACAATCAAGTATTAGCTTTATTCGGAATTGAAAAGATTGCTTGGATGACAGATCCATTTTGGGCGAAGGTTGCTTTAATTATGATTCAAACGTGGCTTGGGTTCCCATTCGTCTTTGCAATGACGACAGGTATACTGCAATCGATTCCGGGAGAATTATACGAAGCAGCTACAGTAGATGGAGCTACAGCTTGGCAACAGTTTCGTAAAATTACATTGCCACTTGTTTTATATGCAACAGCACCAATATTAATTACGCAATATACGTTTAACTTTAATAACTTTAGTATCATCTATCTATTTAACGGCGGAGGTCCTGCTGTAGCTGGACAAGACGCAGGTGGGACAGATATTTTAATTTCATGGATTTATAAGTTAACGATGACTTCCGCACAGTACGGGAAAGCAGCAGCTCTTACAATGATATTATCGTTAATCGTTATTACAGTTGCGTTATGGCAATTTAAGAGAACAAAATCATTCCAAGAAGAGGATATGATGTAAATGAATATTAAAAGACAAAAGATGTTACGTCTCTCATTAAGTTATTTCGTTATTTTCGTAATGTGTGCCATCATTTTCTATCCATTATTATGGATTATTGGTTCATCGTTTAATCCGGGTGATAGTTTATCTGGGTCAAGTATTATTCCACAAAATGCAACGTTAGATCATTATCGTAAGTTATTAGATTTAGAGAATAGTAATTATTTACTATGGTATAAAAACACATTAAAAGTAAGTGTTTTAACGATGATTTTCTCAGTGTTAGCAATTAGTTTTACTGCTTATGCATTTTCGAGATACCGTTTTGTTGGAAGAAAAAATGGTTTATTAACATTTTTAATTCTGCAAATGATTCCAAACTTTGCAGCGTTAATCGCTCTATACGTATTAGCGCAGTTAACGGGATTAATTGATACGCACCTTGCATTAATTTTAATTTATGTCGGCGGGGCAATCCCAATGAATACATGGCTTATGAAAGGGTATTTTGATACGATTCCGAAAGAATTGGATGAGTCAGCTCGTATGGATGGAGCAGGACATTTCCGTATTTTTTGGCAAATCATTATGCCACTTGCAAAGCCAATCGTAGCAGTTGTAGCGTTATTCACTTTCATCGGTCCATTTACAGATTTCATTTTAGCGAGTATTATTTTGCGCACACCAGAAAATTATACGTTAGCAGTTGGGTTATATGAAATGGTAGCGAAGAAATTTGGTAATGAATTTACAACGTTTGCAGCGGGTTCAGTATTGATTGCAATCCCAATTTCAATCTTATTCCTATCACTACAAAAATACTTTATCTCTGGTTTAACTGCTGGAGGTACGAAAGGATGAAAAATGGGACGTTATGTCCCATTTTTCTTTTCATCTCCCTATAAAAATTTTTATAGGGAGATGAAAAGAGATTTGACATCACATATGAAAAGAAGTGAAATAAATAGTATATTATAGTATAGGAAAAAAGAGCTATATCCCTTACAATACATGGAGAGGGAGAATATGATAGGTTTTGCAAGATAGAATCAATGAAAGTTTATGACTTCTCCTATTACTTGCAACGGGTGCAAGATTAAAAATATATATAAAATGGCAGAGAAGTGAGAGGAGGGGGATTTTTATGACAGTTACAATTAAAGATGTGGCGAAGAAGGCGAATGTAGCACCATCTACCGTTTCTCGTGTAATTGCTGATAATCCAAGTATAAGTGAAAAAACAAAGCGTCGTGTTCGGAAAGTAATGAGTGAATTAGGGTATCATCCCAATTTAAACGCAAGAAACCTAGCTAACCAAACAACAAAAACACTGGGTCTTGTTATGCCAAGTTCTGCAAGTAAAGCTTTTCAAAATCCATTTTTCCCAGAAGTTATAAGAGGGATTAGTTCATTTGCACATGTGGAAGGGTATGCGCTTTATATGTCGACAGGTGAAACGGAAGATGAAATTTTTAATGGTGTTGTAAAGATGGTGCAGGGACGCCAAATTGGTGGCATTATACTTTTATATTCAAGAGAGAATGACCGGATTATTCAATATTTGCATAAACAAAATTTCCCGTTTGTTTTAATCGGGAAACCATATGATCGAAAAGATGAAATTACATATGTAGATAATGACAATTATACAGCTGCAAGAGAAGTAGCAGAATATTTGATTTCATTAGGTCATAAACAAATCGCGTTTATCGGCGGTGGATCAGATTTACTTGTAACGAGAGATCGTTTGGCTGGTATGAGTGATGCTTTAAAATTAGCAGACATTGTATTACCAAAAGAGTATATTTTACATTTTGATTTTTCGAGGGAAAGTGGTCAACAAGCCGTTGAGGAGTTAATGGGGCTGCAGCAACCACCGACAGCAATTGTGGCAACGGATGATTTAATTGGACTTGGTGTGTTAAGTGCACTTTCAAAAAAAGGATTCGTTGTACCGAAGGATGTTTCGATTGTCAGCTTTAATAATGCTTTATTATCAGAAATTGCGAGTCCGCCACTTTCGACAGTTGATGTGAATATATATCAACTAGGGTATGAGGCAGCAAAAGCTTTAGTTGATAAAGTAGAGAATGCGGAGTCTACTGCAAAGTGTATTATTATTCCTCATAAATTACTAAAGCGCCAAACTTGCGATCATTATGCATAAAAAAGCTAAGAGTTTAACTCTTAGCTTTTTGTTGTAGAAAGGCCTCTAATCGATCACAGCCTTCTTTTAAAGTTTCAATACTATACGCATAGGACAAGCGAAGATAGCCTTCACCATATTCAGAAAATGCAGTTCCAGGAACGACAGCTAGTCCAGCTTCTTTGACAAGGTCAAGTGCAAAATCAAATGATGAAGATGTTAAATGACCAACATATGGGAATAAGTAAAATGCACCTGTTGGCTTTTCAACTGTTAAGCCCATTTGAATGAGTCTATTATATACGTAATCACGGCGTTTTTTGTATTGGTGGCGCATCATTTTTGGTGCATCTTTAGCAGCTGTTAATGCTTCAATTGCAGCATATTGAGCGATTGAAGTAGCGCACGTTACGTTGTATTGATGAACTTTTAATATATGTCCTGCTAAATAGCTTGGTGCGAATAATAGACCGATACGCCAGCCAGTCATAGAATGAGATTTTGATAAACCGTTAATGACGATCGTCTTTTCACGCATTTCTGGGAAATGAGCGATAGATGTATGCGTTTGTTCATATACAAGTTCGCTATAAATTTCATCAGAAAGGACGAAAATGTTTTTATCTTTTAAAACATCTACAATAGCTTGTAGTTCTTCTTTTGATAAAGTTACACCAGTTGGATTAGAAGGATACGGCAGTACGACGCATCTCGTTTTTTCTGTAATGGCATTTTCTAGTGCTTCGGCTGTTAAACGGAACCCAGTTTCACGAACATCGATAAAAATAGGTGTAGCGCCGCATAATCGAATAATCGGTTCGTATCCTGGATAAATAGGAGCAGGTAAAATGACTTCTGTTCCTGGCTCTAAAATCGTTCGAAATGCAACATCAATTGCTTCACTGGCACCGATTGTAACGATGGTTTCGTTTTCAGGTGAATAAAGTAAATCGTAGTTATTTTTTACAAAGTTACAAGCTGCCTTGCGTAATTCTAGTAAACCGGCGTTATGTGTATAGCTTGTATAATTTTCTGTAATAGCCCGTTTTGCCGCTTCTTTTACAAGAGAAGGTGTAGGGAAATCGGGTTGTCCAATTGTTAAAGAGATAAGATTATCATAGCTTTGAATCATGTTAGAGAATTGACGGATTCCAGAAATTTGGATATCCTTCACTCTAGGATTAATGAATTGTTCCATTGTATCTCCCTTTCTTCCGTTTGAAAATTAAGTTCATTTTAACATATTTTCTATGATTTCGCTTGCGTATATGTTATGTAAAAAGAGAGGGATAATAGAAAAAAAGCCGCTGTAAGCGACTTTTTAATATCCGTACTCCCAATCTATTTCATCTTCATTCCAAAGTACAGAGGATACTTTGCCAAGGTGAACAACTGATTCATTCACAGCACATGTGCAATTTTCTTCTCCTGTTTTATGCTGTAACTCTTCATATACTGATTTTTCAACATTTTCTAGAACGACCAAATTTTCTTCTTTTAAAACAAGCGTAGTACCCGCCATATTTATCTTCCTCCTACTAAAATAATGATCACTTATTTGTAAACATAGATAGTATGGATTATATGCTGTATTTTGCTATAGTTGTCCGTCTCATGAAGTATTTTTTATTTTCTTTGTAATCCGTATTCATTGTATACTGCCCGGCAGAAATTTGGTACAGGGTTTACATTCATTTCGAAAATCTGTAACAATTATTATGTGTTGTTAACAAAGAATTAACAAATATGTTAAGAAAAATCAAAATTTTAAAACAAATAAACCCGTAAAATGATATAATCATATCAAAATACATATAGGGGATGAGAGGCTATGGAGCTGATCCGTGATTTAATGATCCAAATTGCCATCATTATTTTGCCATTATTTTTATATGAAGCGATTCGTTTAAATCGTTATCAAGAAATGCCTCCGAAGCCGAACCGCTACTTTATTATGTTTTTATCCAGCATTACACTCGTTCTCTCCATGACATACTCTATTTGTTTTGGTGACATTTGTGGGTATAACTTTCACCCAATCCCGATTGTTAGTGGTTTTCTATATGGTGGGATTGTTGGTTTAATCCCGGCCGTTATTTTTGTTGCATCTGAATGGGCGCTCAAGGGAATGAGCCTTCTTCCAGTCATAGAAGTACTATTTTTATTGATAGTTCCATTATTTTTATCAAAGAAATGGTCTCTATTTTCAAGGGACAAGAAGCTAATTTTAGCATTTATGATTTCATCATTGTACGTACTTGTTTCTTTAGTGATTGGCATGATTAACGTTCTGTTAGAAACGGGGTTTACACCGTATATTTCGAACCTATATAGCGGATATATATTTGCTTCGCTTACTATGGTTATGACAATGGTATTTCAGGTGTACTTAACGGAATATTTAAATGAAAATGCAATACTACGTACAGAGATGCAAAAATCAGAAAAGCTTAATATTGTAAGTGAGTTAGCAGCAAGTGTTGCACATGAGGTTCGAAACCCGCTCACTGTTGTTCGTGGTTTTATTCAATTGCTAGAAAGTACAGAAGATGTGAAGAATAAGGATTATATGCGTCTCGTATTAGCTGAATTGGACCGGGCAGAACAAATTATTTCAGATTATTTGAATTTAGCAAGGCCACAAATTGAGAAAAAAGAACACATTTGCTTATCAGCTCAATTAATAGAAATGACAACTCTTATGTCATCATTTGCAGCGATGCAAGGTGTATATTTACAAGTTGAGATTTCTGAAAGTCTTTATACGATCGGTGATAAGACGAAATTGAAGCAAGCAATTATGAATGTTGTTAAAAATGGTATTGAAGCAATTCAAGGAAATAAAGGATACTTAAAAGTAACCGCTATGCAAAAAGATGAAACGATTGTAATAAGAGTTAAAGATAGTGGTGTTGGAATGACGAACGAACAGTTAGGAAGGCTGGGACAACCATATTATTCTTTAAAAGAAAAAGGGACAGGATTAGGGCTTATGGTAACTTTTAGTATTTTACAAGCGCATAATGGTACGCTGGAATATAAAAGTGAAAGTGGGAAAGGAACTGAAGCGATTATTATATTGCCAGCTGTAAGAAATAAGGAATAAAAGTTACCGATGGAAGGTAACTTTTTATTTTATATTGTTTATTCATTTGTTTTTTCTTGTTTTGCTCGGCTAAATAAACTTTTAAATGATTGCAAGAACCCTTGCTCTTTTGAGGCAGCAACCATTCTTTTTGTTTCTTGAATTTCACGAATTACTTGCATAAGTTGTGCATCACGGTTGCTGTCTTTATTATAAATTTGATTTACGAGTTTATTCATTTTTTCTTCTTGCTTAGATTCTCGTTTATACATATGATTCATTAATAAGTCCATCTTTTCTTTTTGCAGGGCATCTGTTTGAGCGGCATGATCTACTAACTCTTGTAGCATTTTTTCTTGAGAGCCTTCTTTTACATAGACTTGTTGCATCAATTCATCTAGTTTTTCGTCTTTTAAACGATTTTGGGTAATAAGGGTAGAATTTTGATGAATAATTGCTTCATTTAATTGAGCGAGCATTTCAAGTTTTAACATGAACTCCTCAAAGTTACGCCCATCTTCTTTTTCTTTCGGTTGTATTTCTTGCGTATCTTGTATAACTGGTACAGGTGGGGCCTCTTTTTCTTTTAAAATAATAGGTATCGTTTCTGAAATATCTTCTTGCAATGTAGCAGCTCTTTCATGTATAGATTTCAATAGTTTTAAATCATCTAATTTATAAATACGAGCATCAGCTGTTTTGGAAATCATATAACCATGTTCCTCTAACAGTTGACTATATTTGCGAACTATATGTTTTGGGATGCCTGTTTTATTCGTGACATCTTTCGTTTTATAGGTAGCTTCCATAATATTTCCTCCCCAAAAAGTATCGTATATATCATTTCAATCTTTTATGAGGACTTCCTTTGAAAAAGAATGTCGGAAGGTTATTAGTTTTCTACAGCATTAGTGAAAAGATGAAGGAAAATGAGAGTTTTTTGGCGTAATGACGAAGAAGAGCTAAAATAATGTCTGAAAACATATACAGGAGAAGTTTGTTATAATAACGGAGGAAAAGAAACTGGTAGAGAATCATGGAGGTATACATGAAGCAATTAAAAGGTATTATCATTTCAATTATTGCAATTCTTTCTATTGTAGTAGCGGTTTATGAAGTACTTGTTCCAGAAGAAACAAGTATCAAAAAAACAAATGCGTATGATCAAGTTCTAGAATTTCCGAAAGAGCGATATCCAGAGACAGGGAAACATATTACGGATGCTATAAAAGAAGGGCATTCAGAAGTTTGTACAATCGACCGTGGTGGCGCTGCGGATAGAAGAAAATTATCGTTAGCTCCATACCCATCAAAAAAAGGGTATGATCGTGATGAATGGCCAATGGCGATGTGTAAAGAAGGCGGAAAAGGAGCACATATTGAATATATAAGTCCAGCCGATAATCGCGGGGCAGGGTCTTGGGTAGGAAATAAGTTAGATAAATACCCAGATGGTACACGTGTGAAATTTGACGTAAAGTAGTAGTTGCATATTTCATAATGAAGGAGAAGTGACCTATGGAGTTAACAATTTCGTATTCGCAATTAATGTTGATGAACTATGACGGTGATCAGCCTTACGTTGACTGGACGGATGAAGATTTTGAAAGAGGTTATGCGAAGGCGGATGGAACTGTTATTTTTGAAGCACTCTCTGATTATACTTGTGAAGTAAAAGTGACTTGCGGGAAGCATATTGAGAAAGAAGAAGTGATTAGAACGGTTACAGTTCCTTTCACAATTGAAAATGAATGTATCGTTGTAACAAGTATTCTTTCAAATAAATTTCAAATCCCTATTCCGAATGGTGAGTATACAGTTGTATTACAGGCAACTCCTCTTGAAGAACCAACGGATGATGAATTATATAAAATACAATACGAATTCTTTTTTGAAAGTAAAGAATAAAAAATGGGTTATCCTCAAAAAGGATAACCCATTTTTGTTATGCGTTTGTTTTTAGTAGGGAACGAGCATCTTTTGCTGCTTGCACCATGTGTTCTAAAGCCGGGATAACTTCTTCCGTTCTTCTCGTTTTTAAACCACAATCAGGATTAATCCAGAAATATTTAGGATCGCATACTTCTAAAGATTGTTCTACGATTTTATACATTTCATCTTTACTCGGTACACGTGGACTATGAATATCATATACACCTAGACCGATGCCTTTTTCATATGTTGTATGTTTTAATGTATCAATAAATTCTCCGTGGCTTCTTGATGTTTCGATAGAAATCACATCTGCATCTAATGCGCGAATCGCGTCAACAATATCTTCGAAATTACTGTAACACATATGCGTATGAATTTGTGTTTCATTTGCTACAGAAGAAGTTGCTAAAAGGAAGGATTGTACTGCCCATGTAATATAAGCGTCCCAATCTTTTTCTTTTAGTGGCATTCCTTCACGAAGTGCTGGCTCATCGACTTGGATTACTCGAATTCCGGAAGATTCAAGTAGTTCAATTTCGTGACGAAGAGCTAATGCAATTTGATACGAAACTTCTTTTCTTGGAATGTCATTTCGAACGAAAGACCAATTTAAAATCGTAACAGGTCCAGTTAACATTCCTTTTACAACTTTCTCTGTTAAGCTTTGTGCATAAACAGTTTCCTTAATAGTCATTCCGTTAATAAAGGCTACATCACCATAAATAACAGGTGGTTTTACGCAGCGGGAACCGTATGATTGTACCCAACCGTTTTTAGTAAATGAGAAACCAGCAAGGCGCTCACCGAAATATTCGACCATGTCAGTTCTTTCGAATTCACCATGTACAAGGACATCAAGACCAATTTCTTCTTGGTAACGAATCCATTTTTCTGTCTCTTTTTCAATAAATTGCTCATATTGTTCATTTGAAATAACACCGTTACGCCATTCTTTTCGCGTTTGACGAACTTCAGTTGTTTGCGGGAAGCTACCAATAGTCGTTGTTGGTAATAACGGTAACTCTAGGGCAACTTGTTGTAATTCGTATCGTTTCTCAAATGGAAGAGGACGTGAAAAATCTTCTTCTTTTAGTGCTGTTCGTGCTGCTTTGACATCTTCACGGTTACGTACAGCAGATGAACGAATTGTATGATGTACATTTCGATATGTTTCTAGCTCATTACTAATACTTTCTGTACCTTTAGTGAGAGCAGAGTGAATGAGAACTAACTCTTCTAATTTTTGATTTGCAAATGCTAATGCATCGAATAGTTCAGTCGATAAGTGAGTTTCTTCTGTTTTATCGATTGGTGTATGCAATAAGCTACAAGAAGGCTGAACGATGAAATCTTTCGTTTGGACTTGTTTTTGTAACGTTGTAAATAGCGTAAGAACTTCATCAAGGTCAGCTCTCCAAATGTTACGGCCATCTATACAACCGACAGCTAAAGTTTTATCAGCTGGGAATCCATATTTTGAAATAGCATGTAGATTACCTTCTTTACCATGAACGAAATCTAATCCAATACCGGATACAGGGAATGTAATAATTTCTTCATAGTTTTCTTCTACACTATCAAAATATGTTTGTAAAAGAAGATTCACATTTGGAACTTCTTTACGAATAGCTTCATAAATTTCTTTTGCTTGTTGCACTTCTTCTTTCGTTAAAGAAGCGAAAATCGGTTCATCAATTTGAATGACTTGTGCACCAGCTGCATGTAGTTCTGAAAGCAGTTGTACGTATGGTGCAACTAATTGTTTTAAAATAGTAGCGAATTGTTCTTGTGTATAACCTTTAGCTAATTTCAAGAAAGTATATGGTCCTAAAATAACAGGCTTTCCATCTACTCCTAATTCTTGTTTTGCCTCTTCGTATAAGCGAAGTGGACGATTATCTTTTAAAGAGATTTGTAATCCCTCTTCATATTCAGGAACGATATAGTGATAGTTTGTATTAAACCATTTTGTCATTTCGGAAGCTACGTGATCTTTAGAGCCACGTGCCATTGCGAAATATACATCAAGGTAAGATGTAAACTCAGAAAAACGTGATGGGATAAATCCTAGCATATAAGCAGTATCCAAAACGTGATCATAATATGTAAAGTCGCCAATTGGAATAAGTTCAATCCCTTTTTCTTGCTGTACTTTAACGTGTTGAAGGCGAATTTCTTTCATCGTTGTTAAAAATTGTTCTTCATCGATTTTATTGGACCAAAAAGCTTCCAATGTTTTTTTCCACTCTCGTTGTAGTCCGATACGTGGATAACCTAAATTACTTGTTTGAATTGCCATTTCAAATTCCTCCCTAATTGAAAGTAAGCATTCCCGTTTACTAGGAAATACCTATAACAAAAAGTATAAAGGCATAGAAAATAAGCCTTCCTTTTTGTTTTAACACCTCATCATCATCCGTGAATCTATCAGTGTTGTTAAAACAGGCAGGTCTCCTGACTTATGCTTCATATAATTTCTTTCACCTTCCCGTTTTCACAGTGGCACTAAAAAGAAATCTCAGCATTTACAGTGGCGGGACCGTGTTGGAGTTTCACCAATCTTCCCTTTTAAACACGAAACGAAATGTTCGTGTACCTATTTTCCTTTTGAAAGGAAGTTAACAAGCGATATGATATTGAAACAAATTCTAACACAATTTTTGGAATTTTGTCTACTGTTTTAAAATAAGAAAATTCTAAAGTTTTTTATTTTAATTATTCATATTATTCTGTTTCTTATGAGACGGAGAAAAGTAAGGGGAATTGAAAGGAAGTGCGATTAAACTTACAAAGAAGTATGTACTTGTAAAAAGATAAGATGCTAGTTCTGTTATTTGAAAATTCGTCCATATTCTGGAATAAGGAAGGGGATTGAATGAGTCATTTTGAAATAGTAACTTATCACAAGAAAGAATAAGGCTCCTGTATAAAGATAAATATACTAAGTTTATAGAAATGGGGAATTTCAATTGGAACAAAGTACACAAAATATTTATTCACCGCCAAAACATATAGTTTCAGCAGCGACAATTGTAATGAATGAACAAAAAGAAATCCTATTAATTAAGGGACCTAGAAGAGGGTGGGAAATGCCAGGTGGACAAGTTGAAGAAGGGGAGTCTTTGAAAGATGCTGCAATAAGGGAGACTAAAGAGGAGACGGGTATTGATATTGAGGTTTTAAAATTTTGTGGAGTATTTCAAAATGTGAACCACTCAATATGTAATACGTTGTTTTTAGCTAGACCAGTTGGAGGTAAATTAACGACTACACCAGAAAGTTTGGAAGTAGGATTCTATCCTATAGAGCAGGCGCTGGAAATGGTGAGTTTTATGAATTTCAGACAAAGAATTGAATACAGTTTGGATGAAAAGCAACAACCTTTTTATATAGAGTTTTGAGGGGGAATCTTCCATTATGGGACGCCAGTGCCGAATAAATCCTTGTTATATTTTTGATTGTAGTGAAGTATCTTATGTCGAAAATTAAACAAACATAACCCCGTCCTAAATTAGAACGGGGTTATGTTTGTTTTAAGCTTTAAAATGAAATAACTTTATTGTCTTTTACAGTTTCTTCTTTACAAGTTTACCCTTCATCTATATCAATTTCTGAAAGGCGTCCTGCAACTGCATCTGTAAGGAGGGTATTTAACCATTGCAATTCAACTGTAATATGTTCAATAACGCTCTGTAAAATATATAGTTGTGCACGTGGAATTTTACCCTTGCTACAATCATAAATAGTTTGCATTTTCTGTAAATATTGAACGGTATCATTTTTCTTTTTTTCTAAAATCGGAACTAACTCTTGGTCATCACTAAAATGAGCGAAAGAGAGTGCCGAATAAATTGGTTTATATATTTGATTTTTTGCCTCGAATTGTTTTAATAGTAACTTGTGAAATAATTGTTTACCTTCTTCTGTTATGTGAAAGATTGTTTTATCTGGTCTATTCGTATCTCGAACAATAGTTGTAATACGAATTGCACCTTGCTTTTCTAATTGCTCGAAGGCGTAGTAAAGTGATCCTTTTGCATATTTAATATAACAATCCATTTGTCGTTCTTTCATGATGTGCTGCACTTCATATGGATGTTTATCTCCTTCGAGTAGCAAGCCGAGAATGACTAATTTCATGCTCATGCTGTCTCAACTCCTATAAATAAAAACTTTATACATATTATAAACGGCATACCCTTTTTCATAAAGGGTATGCCGTTTCTTTTTTCTATACTAACTTACTTGCTTTTGTTTTTGTTTCGTTTTTGGTCCTGTAAAGAGGCGTTCATTTCCCATAAGTAAAATACAAATAATACTTAGTACAGCCGGGATAAGTGCCCAGAAGAATGTACTGGCAATAGAGGTAGCGAGAGCATCTTTAATACCAGTTAATATTTCCGCTGGAATCTTCTCGGTAGCACCTTGTGATAATAAGAAACTTGTGTCTCCACCTTTTGGAGCTAATTTTGCTAGTTCAGGAGGGAACACAGTGTTTAGTTTATCCGTAAAAATATGATTTTGAATGGTACCAAAAATCGTTACACCAAGAGTCATACCGAGTGAACGGAAGAATGAGTTTGTTGATGTAGCAGAACCACGATCTCGCATTTCTAACTTGTGGATAGAAGACATACTTAAAACTGAGAACGAGAAACCAACCCCAAGTCCAGTGAGAATCATAAATAGCGTTACAAGTAGACGAGGTGTATCCATTGTTAAAGTGCTTAGTAAATAAATACCAATTACGAAGAAGACGCCAGACACCATCATGATGTTACGATAACTTGTTCGAGAAGCTAACTGTCCACCTGTTTGACTTCCAATTACAGAACCAACCATCATAGGTGTTAAAATTAATCCAGCATTTGAGGCTGAACCGCCGAGAACACCTTGAACGAAGATTGGGATATAAACTGTACAGATAATAAAGGCGGCACCATAGAAAAAGGCAACGCCTTGGCTAGCTGCGAATAAAGGCTTTTTAAATAGGTGGAAAGAAATGATAGGTTCAGTTGCTTTTTGTTCTACGAAGAAGAAAATAATAAGCATAATCACAACTGTTGTAAATAAACCGATAATTACAGTGGAATTCCATGCATATTCTTTACCACCAAGTTCTAAGGCAAACATTAAGCACACGATACTAATAACAAGCGTAATAGCGCCAGCCCAATCGATTTTTTGTTTTCTAAATTCCAGTGATTCACTGTAGTATTTAGTAATGAAGAAGAAGGAGATAAGTCCTAATGGAATATTAATATAGAAGACCCAATGCCAACTTATATAGTCTGTAATATAAGCACCTAATAAAGGACCGAATACACTAGATGTCCCGAAAACCGCACCGAATAGCCCTGTCATTTTTCCGCGCTTTTCTGGTGGGAATATATCGTACATAATTGTGAAGGCGATAGGCATAAGAGCACCGCCACCGATTCCTTGAATTGCTCTATAAATACTTAGTTGCTCAATACTAGATGCTGTTCCGCAAAGTGCAGAACCAAATAAGAAAAGAATAAGACCACCAATATAAAATCGTTTCCGACCGTACATATCAGAAAGTTTTCCGAAGATAGGCATCCCTGCCATTGTTGCTACCATATATGCAGACGTGACCCAAACGAACTTGTCAAACCCTCCTAGGTCTCCAACAATCGTTGCCATTGCTGTTGCAACGATTGTATTATCCATTGCCGCCATTAAAATACCAAGTAATAAACCTGCAACCACAAATTTTGTATTGTTGGAGTCTTTTTTTAATAATTGAGATTCCAAATATAACCCTCCTTTAAAAATAAGTAAACTATATTAAGTTTTGAGTGCAGCGCATAAAAATGGAAAGTATAGTTCTTTCAAATCAATTTACACAAGTGCACAAGCCATAAAGAATATTATAGTCAAATTTGACTAAAAGGCAAACTTTTTCTTCCGTCAAAATATTCTGTTGTATGGACTGTGAAAGAGTGAGTAATACTTAATATTGGTATAAAGTCAATGAAGGAAAATGTAAAAAAATATTTCAGTAAGAATACTGTCTGTTAACAGAGGAAAAATGGTTTTTTCTTAATATTGTCGAATAGGATAAAAGGAAGAGTAATAACTATATATCGTTTGTAACAAGCTTTATTAATATTGTGTAGAGAGGCAGAATAAGGTCGTATGGATAGGATGCATCTGAAATGGGGTGAATATTATTATGAAAATATGGAAACGAATTTCGGATCAAGAAAGGCGTTCAATACCGCTACAACCGGTGTTATGGATTGATGGCTCAAAAAAGGAGACCGAATGTCCTAATGTAGCAGTTACATTGCAAATCCGTAGTATGTATAAAGAAAAATTTTCATATGAACTGACCTATGATGTAAATGACATACTTATTATTCGAATGGAAGTTGAAAATAAAGGAATGGAAATGATTTCACGAGTTGTAGTAAGTCATATGATTCGAGATTATTTTGCCTATATTCCAAACTCACTAAAGGCTGATAAGGGGATGAGTGAGTTCCTGTTCCAGCTTGTTAGGTGGCGGATTGATAATTTGTTACCGGATGAGAAGGTAGAACTAATTTGTAAAATAAAAGCAAATAAAGATAAAGCACTTAAAAACGCATTATTTCAGGCCACATATACATTTCAATATAAAGGAGTATCATATGGTCCACTGCAAACAAATGAAGTTGTAGTGCGGCAATGATAAAAAGGAACCTGTACGAAAGGTTCCTTTTTTAATGGAGGTTGTGTTTTTTGAGTACTTTTTTTTGCTCGATTCCTTTTTTGCCTACATAATTATTTTTATCATTTCCCGACAGAAAACTCCCACCTCAAGGAATGGGTAGGACATGCTCCAATGAGTAGGTGGGAGCTGAATGACGGTTAGGCAACAGCCTAAAGGTTTTTCTTGGTGAAGAATCAGTATAAGGTACCGGTATCGTAATCAGTTCGTTCCTATAGAAAGAAAATGTTATAGCTCCGAGGCATTTTTACATCTACGAAATGGTTTCATTGTAAAAGTTCTTTCATTTGTATATTTTTTTTGAAAGGGACAGAGGACTTTCGACAAAAAAGAAGAAATGATACGTGATTAGTATTTTTTGCTATATCATGGTATCGTTCTCATACATATCGTGAAAAAGATTGTAAACAAATAAAAAAAGGAAGTGAGGTGAAAAGCGGTGCTTATCCATAAAGCGTATCAGTTTCGGATCTATCCTAGTTTAGAACAAAAAATAGCTATTACGAAAACGATTGGTTGTTCACGATTTGTATTTAACTACTTTTTGGAAAAGTGGAATGATAGATATAAAGAAACAGGAAAAGGGTTATCCTATGGTACTTGTTCTTCGCAATTACCTACTCTCAAAAAAGAATTTGTATGGCTAAAAGAAGTGGACAGTATCGCTCTTCAATCTTCTCTTCACAACCTCGCTGACTCGTATGCAAGATTCTTCAAAAAACAAAACAAAGTACCTCGGTTTAAATCGAAGAACAATAAAATCCAATCCTATACAACGAAACATACAAATGGAAACATTGCGATTATAGATAATAAATTGAAGTTACCGAAACTTGGTCTTGTCAAATTTGTCAAAAGTCGTGAGATAGAAGGACGAATTTTGAGTGCTACTGTCAGAAGGAATCCAAGTGGAAAATATTTTGTCACAATTCTTGCTGAAGCAGAAGTACAAGAATTGCCGAAGACCGATTCCGCTGTTGGTATAGATGTTGGGGTGAAAAACTTTGCTATTCTTTCAACGGGTGAGGTATTCGGTAATCCAAAATGGTCTCGGGTATTAGAAAAGAAACTCGCTCATGCCCAGCGTATTCTATCTAGACGTATAAAAGGCGGAGCGAATTGGCATAAACAGCGAATGAAAGTCGCTCGTATTCATGAACGAATCAAAAATGCAAGAACGGATTACTTGCAAAAACTCTCTACAAGGATCATCAAAAACCACGATGTGATTGGGATAGAAGATTTACAAGTATCGAATATGTTACAGAATCACAAACTAGCGAAAGCGATTCAAGAAGTATCATGGTCACAATTCAAAGCGATGTTGTTGTATAAGGCATGCTGGTATGGGAAACAAGTGATTGTGGTGTCAAAAACATTCGCTAGTTCCCAAACTTGTTCGTATTGCGACTACAAAAATAAAGATGTGAAAAGCCTGAACCTGCGTGAATGGAAGTGTCCTTCTTGTGGTATGTATCATGATAGAGATGTGAATGCAGCGGAAAATCTGAGAAAAGAGGCCATAAGGCTCCTAACCGTAGGGATTACGGGGATTGCCTACTCATAAAACTGAGGGATACCTTAGTGTTCGTAGGAATCTCCCACTTCAAACAGCTCGTTAGAGTGTTAAGTGGGGATAGTTCAAAACCAAAATATAGGATGAAAAGAAAGGAAGCAACATTTACAATAGCATCAATTTGATCGTTTGTAATAAAGTTCACTCCGAAAGAATTAAACAGTAATTTTAATGATAATAGAAAACCTGCTAGTAAACGTATAATATCTGATAGATTCTCTTTTTGTAGCATATAAGTCACCTCTTTCTAAAACGATATATAGTATATATATGAAATAGAATAGAAATGGTAGACAAGCTTAAGCGGAAATGTACACTTAATATGTACATTTTTTATTTTGTAGAAAAACATAATTGTTATAGAAACATATATTGGTATAGAAGGGAGGGAAAGTATGAAACATAAAGGGAAAATTAGTGGGTTATTACTTGGGAATACAGTGGCAGTTACAGAATGGATTGCGCTTCAGGATGTAATTACAAAACTGGATTCACGATCATTTTATACCGTCTTTATTATTTATATATTGCAAATGATACTCAGCTATTATTTTGGACATTGGTATGATAAAAGAGCGAGTGGGCGTATGGATACGGAAGTAGGGGGAATGGCAAGTAATGATTTTGTAGTTGATTTCTTTGAGAAAGTAGCTGCTTTATCAGAACGGGATTCTCATAATATTACAGTGTACATTCTTTCTGTGAAAGAATGGAAAGAACTAAAAGAAACAGTGCAAGAAAAAAAATTGGAGGTGTTAGTACAAAAATTGGAGAGTACGATTGTAAAGACAATTCGTAAAGGAGATGTCGTTACTAGGTGGGATGAAAATAAGTATGTTATTGTGGCGATTGATAACGGACATGAAAAGTCGACAATAACAAATCGATTAATGAAAAATATTGAAAGTGAAATAGAAAATGGTTTGTTAAGTATGACGCTATTATTTGGAGCTGCTAGTTATCCAATAGAAGGAAAAACTTTTGAAGAATTGTTAAGAAAGGCACAAAATCAATTGTACCAGCATAGGGATTTGTAAGGAAATGAGTGAAACTTTGATTTAAAGAAATATGATATGAAGAAGTTTTAAATGTAACATTTTTTTGACTTTTATTACAAAAAGAACTTTTATTGTAATAAAAGTCTTTAAAAATATATGGAATAAGCATATAATTATGATGGATGTGTCAATGCATTTTGCACAATGTGTTTCATTTTAAAAGTGTAGAGGAAAGCATGCTCTACACTTTTCCTTTTTAGGGGATAATAAGAATAATTGTAAGTTGTTGCAAGGTAGCGTTTAAACTGTGTAAAATGAACAAAGAAATTATTTGATAGAAAGCGGAAAGGGAATGATAGAATGATAGACGTGAGAGAACAACGAACATCTTTTATCAGGTGAATTATTGCTGTTGTTCTTCAAATTATTATGGCTGTGATGAATTCCGTTGTACTTTTATGTAATACATAGTATGAAGAAGTTTTAAAAAGTGCCAAGTAAAAGTATATGTAAAGATGGATACGAAATTGCTATTGAGTTCAAAGACGTAAAATGTAATTTCAAGTAATACAATTTGATAAGTATTAATAAATAATATCAATGATTTTCGTAAAAAAGGTGCGAGTGTGGAGTTTATAGAAGGGTATATAATTTTCATAGCTTTTTACACGATGATCGTATATAAGTAGGAGGAAACGATGTTGAAGTATAGTAAATTAGCAATTGTAACTGCATTATCAATGACTTTATTAGCCGGTTGTTTCGGGCCGAAACCAGAAGAGGAATTATATGTTGCGTTTGAAAATGCTGCAAAGCAAGAAAAAACAATGTTTGAAGATGCAAAAAAACTTGAAACTTTAGAGAAAGAGGGACAAGAATTATATAACCAGATTGTTCAAGAGGGAAAAGATAATAATCAAACTGTTAAGGAAAAACTGAATCAAGCAGTGAAAAATACAGATGAACGAGAAAAAGTGCTTACAAAAGAAAAAGAATCTTTAAATAAGGCACAAGAAGAAGTGAAATCAGCAGATAAATATGTGAAGAAAATTGAAGATAAGAAATTGAAAGATCAAGCGGATAAAGTGAAAAGCACATATGAGAAACGACATGATTCATTTAACAAGATGTATGATAGCTATAGTAAATCGTTAAAACAAGAAAAAGAATTATATACAATGCTACAAGATAAAGGTACAAAATTAAAAGATATTAGTGAAAAAGTAAAAGTAGTAAATCAATCTTATAAAGATATTGAATCAGAAAAAGACAAGTTTAATGAATTTACGAAATCTTATAATACAGAAAAACTAGCTTTTTATAAACAAGCAAATATTAAAATTAAAGAAGAGAAAAAATAAAACAGTTTGGCCTACAATTGGCCAAACTGTTTTATTTTTTTGTATAAGTACGACTATACCATGGGACAGGTTCACTTAATTTTTTCTCTTGTTTTAGTGCTTCAGGACCAATATAATCTTGAAGTGTCTTTTTTGCTACTGTTAAAGATAAGTTTGTTTTCGGATTTCGATAGGAGGATTCAAGATGACCAAGATGTGGTAGGATTCGAAAATCTTCTTTTGTAGGAGGAATATGGAAAAAATAATCACCTAAACGGATAAGAACATCCGATTGTTGTTGGCTAAAGCGTGGATTTCTAGAAAAATGTAATCCTTCTTTAATAGCTTTTTTTTCAGCAATTAAGCGTTCTAAAGCCGTCTTTTTTAACCAATATAAATACTTCGGATTAGTTGCAGCTTTAGCATGACGATTCACAACGAAAATAGATTGAGCTAGTCGATTAATAGAATGTTGGTTTTGTAATTGAGATTGTGGTTGTGAAGGTTTCATATTGAATCTCCTTTCAATTTTTCATTATTATAACATAAATAAAAGAGGTTTTTATTATATGCAAAAAGTGATTGTATATATTTTCAATATTAAAGCAATATTGTTACAAAAAACAACTATTTTGTATAATAGTAATAGAATGTGTTTTAGAAATTTGATAATGAAAGAGTGAGAAGTTTGAAAGAAATATTAAAACAGCAATATGCCATTATAGATATTGGATCTAATACAATGCGTTTAGTTATTTATGAAAAGCAAAACGGAGGTTTTTATAAGGAGATTGAAAATACGAAAGTGGTTGCTCGGTTAAGGAATTACTTAATCGATGGTGTGTTGATCGAAGAAGGAATAGAGGTATTGTTACAAACATTATTTCAATTTCAAGAAAGTACACGATTCCACCAGTTGCATCATGTACTTTGTGTTGCAACAGCAACAATTAGACAGGCTGAGAATCAAGAGGCAATTAAAAAACTTGTTGAAGGACAAACAGACTTTACTCTTAGAGTATTATCAGAATATGAGGAAGCACGTTACGGCTATTTAGCAGTTATGAATTCAACTTCGTTCTCTGAAGGAATTACAGTAGATATTGGTGGAGGAAGTACGGAAGTTACATACTTTCGAAATAGAGAGATTTTAGAGTACCATAGCTTTCCTTTTGGAGCACTTTCTTTAAAGCAACAATTTATTAAAGAGGATATACCTAATGAAGACGAGTTGGAAAAGATTCAAACGTACTTAGAATATCAATTTCAAACATTACCATGGTTAATTGATAAGCAATTGCCTCTTATTGCAATTGGTGGTAGTGCGAGGAACTTAGTGAAAATCCATCAAAATTTAATTTGTTATCCTATAGCAGGGGTACATTTATATAAAATGAAAGAAGAAGATATTAAAAATGTGAAAGAAGAATTGGAAGCATTGTCGTTCATAGAACTTCAAAAATTGGAAGGATTGGCAAAAGATCGAGCAGATACAATTATTCCAGCAGTCGAAGTTTTTCATACGCTTGTTAACGTTATAGAGGCACCAGCATTTGTATTAAGTAGAAAAGGGTTACGAGAAGGTGTTTTCTATGAAGAGTTGACAAAAGATTTGGGGATTTCATATTATCCGAACGTAGTCGAAGAAAGTTTGCATTTATTATCACATGAATATGAAATGGATATGGAATTTGTAATTCAGCTTATTAAACATGGAAGATTGATTTGTCAACAGCTTGAGGGAACAGGGCTAATTTCTATGTCAGTAAAAGACTGGGAAGTATTCCATCAAGCGGCGAAAGTATTTAATATAGGTAAATATATAGACGAAGAAGCGAGCCGCTTACATACGTTTTATTTATTAGCGAATAAAACAATTGATGGTATGATGCATAAAGAGCGAGTTAGATTAGCGCTTATTGCGTCTTATAAATCAAAAATGTTATTCAAACAACACTTGTCCCCATTTGAAGGATGGTTCGATAAAAATGAACAAAAAAAAATTCGTCTATTAGGGGCTGTTTTACAATTTTCAGCAGCTCTAAATATAAGACAAAGATCGCTTGTTGAATCCATATCTATAACAGATAGTCAAGACGGATTAACATTTAAAATTGTATGTGAGCAATCGGCATTAGCGGAAAAAGTGCAAGCTGAAAAGCAAAAAAAGCAGCTGGAAAGAGTGTTGAAAACGACTATTCACTTATCCTTCGAATCAAAATGTTAAGTTGTACGGATGTCTTTACAAAAAATTAACACTTTGGAATATTGTAATTTGCTAAAATGAAAGTAACTAAATTATAGTAAAAAAGTTTCAAGGGAAGTGTGAAGAGGATGGAAATGTTGAAGGGGAATATAGTTAATTTAAATGATACAGCTTATTACAATAATCGAGAATTAAGTTGGTTAGCATTTAATGAACGTGTACTACAAGAAGCACAGGATGAAACGAATCCGCTCTTGGAAAGATTAAAATTTATTAGCATTTTCAGCTCAAATTTAGATGAATTCTTTATGGTACGCGTGGCAGGATTGAAGGATCAAGTGAGTGCTGGGTTTAACCAACCAGAAAATAAGGCTGGCTTAACACCAAAAAAGCAATTAAGTAAAATTGCAATAAAGGCCCATGAATTGATGACTGTACAATATAATACGTTTAAAAATTATGTGTTGCCAGGGCTGGAGCTAGAGGGGATTGAGCGTTTAACATTCCATGATTTGACGAAAGAACAGAGAGAATTTATAGAAGAGTATTTTGATGAGCAAATTTTCCCAGTCTTAACACCTGTAGCTATCGATGCATATCGTCCATTTCCAATGTTATTAAATAAAAGTTTGAATTTAGCTACTCTTTTATATGATGAAAAACAAGTGGAGGAAGAAAACCGCACGAAGCTAGGAATTGTACAAGTTCCTTCATTACTCGAACGCTTCATATTTTTACCGAGTGAAGGGCAAAAGCATAAATTTATTTTATTAGAAGATGTAATTAGTGGTTTTACTCATAAATTATTTACAGGATATAATGTATCATCTGTTACCCGTTTCCGTATTACACGCAATGCGGATTTAACAATTCATGAAGAAGGTGCGAGGGATTTATTAAAGGTAATTGAAAAAGAATTAAAGAAGCGTAAGTGGGGAGCTGCTGTACGTTTAGAAGTTGGCAAAGAGCATATTGATGAAAGAGTATTAGCATTATTATATGAAGTGTTGGAAGTAAAAGATGAAGATGTGTATATAATGGATGGACCGCTAGATTTAACATGTCTATTTTCTTTATATAAAAAACTAGCTCCTTTATATGAACATCTAGTATATCCGGCTCTTATTCCGCAACGGCCTCAAGACTTAGGGGATGCGGAAGATGTATTTGAAAAAGCAATTGAGCATGATATTTTATTACATCATCCCTTTGAATCGTTTCAGCCAGTAGTTGATTTTGTCCGTGATGCGGCAGACGATCCGAATGTACTTGCAATCAAACAAACATTATATCGGGTAAGCGGGGATTCGCCGATTATTCAGGCGCTAAAGGTAGCGGCTGAAAAAGGAAAGCAAGTGACGGTATTAGTTGAGTTAAAGGCAAGATTTGATGAAGAAAATAATGTGCATTGGGCTAAAGAATTGGAAAAGGCAGGCTGTCACGTTATTTACGGTGTGAGTCATTTGAAAACACATAGTAAAATTACGCTAGTTGTAAGAAGAAAAAACGGAAAAATCGAAAGGTTCGTACATCTTGGGACTGGAAATTATAATGACGCAACAGCAAAGTTATATACTGATTTCGGGTATATTACATCACGAAAAGACTTTGGAGTCGATGCAACAAATTTCTTTAATTATTTGAGTGGTTATACAACAAAGCCACATTTTCATCATTTATCAGTTGCGCCATTTGATATAAGAGAGCAATTTATGGATTTAATAGATGAAGAAATCCGTTATCATAGGCAATATGGAAATGGATATATTATTGCTAAGATGAATTCATTAACAGATAAACCATTAATAAAAAAAATGTATGAAGCATCACAAGCTGGAGTAAAGGTAGAACTCATCGTTCGAGGAACATGTTGTTTAAGGCCTGGTATTCCAAATGTAAGTGAAAATATTCGGGTAGTTAGTGTTGTCGGTAGATATTTAGAACATAGCCGAATCTATTATTTCCATCATAATGGAGAGGAAAAGATATATTTATCTTCAGCTGATTGGATGACGCGAAATATGGAAAAGCGAGTAGAAATATCTTTCCCGATATTAGATATTGAAATGAAGGCGAGAATTAAGGCGATTTTACAGCTTACATTAGCTGATAATGTGAAAACGCGTGAACAAAATAAAACCGGTGACTATTATTATGTTATTAATAGTAGTACAGAAGAAATTGATAGCCAAGTGAAGTTGTTTAAGATGGCGTATCAAAACACGGATGCTGAATAATGGGAACAAAGTAAAAAACCTCTTAAAAAAAAGAGGTTTTTTTACTTTGTTCTCTACTTATTATACGTTCTCTAAATAGAAGAATGTGTAGAGAGAATAGTTTTTATTGTAAGCATGTTAATAGATCATGGATTGGTCAAGAGAGGGAATAACATTGGTAGAATTGTTACAGTACATTAATAATAGTATGGTTGTTGACAAGGTCCACCATAACAAGGGAAAGGTGTTGGCGGTGGAAAAGGTGGTGGATATGGTGGGTAATAGGGTCTAGGACCGAAAGCCAATGCTCCGCCGAGCAGTCCACCAGCAATGCCAGCTAGAAATGGGACGCCAAAAAACGGAAAGAAGCGTGAGTCGCCTACTGGACCAATAGGTGCTGAACGGACTGGGATTGGTTGATAATATGGATACATGAACAAACCTCCTTTATTGGACTCACTTTTATCATATGGTAAATGAAACGTGGATGAGCGCGTACAAGAAAGGATATGTAAGAAAATAGGCGAATTATTGCGAATGTTGGAGCGTGAAAATCGTAATTTCAGGTTTTGACATAAATCGGAATGGGACACGTGTTCTTCCAAGGCCTCGATTGACATAGAGAGCTAAGTCTTGAATCGTATAGAAGCCTTCAACATAGTTTTTAGCAAGTGATGGGGTAATAATAGCGCCTACAAAAGGAATTTGTACTTGTCCGCCATGGCTATGACCAGAAAGTTGCAAGTTGACTGGATATGTAGCAATCAGAGGTGCAATATCTGGCTCGTGAACAAGAACGATGTTATAAGTGTTTTCCTTTGCGTGCTGTAGTGTCTCCTCTATTTTTGGTTTGCCTAGGAGTATATCATCAAGACCGAAAATTGAGATTTCACTATTATCCAGTAGACGAATTTTCTTTTCACTATTTAGTAATAGTTCAAATCCAGATTCACGCATGATGTGTTCATAGTATTCAGTTCCATATCCGCCGTGATCGTGGTTACCATAAATAGAAAATTTACCGAAGGGTGCTTGTATATTTTTTAATATAGATGCAACGAAAGGAGTGTCAGTATATGTTTGATAATTATCAATGAGATCACCAGTAAAAAGAACAATATCTGGCTTTACAGCATTAATTTTAGAAACGATTTGAGATAAATGTTGGAGAGAGAAATAGTATCCGAGATGTAAATCGCTAAATTGAAGAATCTTCATACCATGAAAACTTTTTGGTATGAGTTGTGATGTAAGTGTATGCTCTGTAAAAGAGAGTAAGTGAGGCTCAATATATTTAGCGTAATAGTATCCGATGCTAGTGGTTATAAATGAATATAGACAAGTGCGCATGCCGACTTTTAAAAAATCTCTTCTAGTAATTTTCTTCATAAAAATATGAGTATACCTATTTGACTTATATCACATGTGTTCGTTACATTTACAGGTTACTCAAATCTCCTTTCAGTTTATTTGAAATATATTTTAAATAATAAAAAAGTAGTATAGATTACAAAAAAACAAATAAAAAGAAACCTCTTTACGTTAAAATATCAGAAAAGTTTAAAAATATAAAGATTTCTATTAAATAAAATGATAAAATGAATGTGTATTCATTTTTGGGAGGGGATGTATGTGAAAGAAAAGGTAGTTATTATAACAGGTGGATCAAGCGGAATGGGAAAAGGAATGGCGATTCGTTTTGCAAAAGAAGGGGCGCGAGTTGTTATTACAGGACGTACAAAGGAAAAACTAGAGGAAACAAAGTTGGAAATTGAACAATTTCCAGGACAAATATTACCTGTACAAATGGATGTAAGGAATACGGATGATATTCAGAAAATGATTGAACAAATTGATGAGAAGTTTGGACGAATTGATATTTTAATAAATAATGCAGCTGGAAACTTTATTTGTCCAGCAGAGGATTTATCCGTAAATGGCTGGAATTCGGTCATTAATATTGTGTTAAATGGTACATTTTACTGTAGTCAGGCTGTCGGGAAATATTGGATTGAAAAAGGTATAAAAGGGAATATCATTAACATGGTAGCAACATATGCATGGGATGCAGGTCCAGGAGTTATTCATTCGGCTGCAGCTAAGGCTGGAGTATTAGCAATGACGAAGACGCTTGCTGTTGAGTGGGGACGTAAATATGGAATACGAGTAAATGCTATCGCACCAGGGCCAATTGAACGTACGGGCGGTGCTGATAAATTATGGATTTCAGAAGAAATGGCTAAGCGTACGATACAAAGTGTTCCGCTTGGAAGGCTGGGTACGCCAGAAGAAATCGCAGGTCTAGCTTATTATTTATGTTCAGATGAAGCTGCGTACATAAATGGAACTTGCATGACAATGGATGGCGGACAACATTTACATCAATATCCATTTTAAAAGGGATGAGAAAAATGAATGTTTGATTCATTTTTCTATAGTTAAATGTGACGGAATTGTGACATATGAAAGAAAGGTGTTTACAAGAGGTCATATATACGTTATATTTAAGACCTCTTTTTTCTTCATAGTAGAATTGCTAATTCCCCTTAGCATTTTACCCCTCTAATCCCTTCAGGAAAACTGAAGGGATTTTTTATTATTTTTCCGTAAATATCATGTTATAATTTTTGAAAAGTAAAGGGAGGGAAGCACGTTGATAGATGCATTAGATGTAATGAGTAACTTGGATAAAGTCCTTCCTTATTATCAAGCTATTTTTAGTGCTGATGAGCATACTGTAATTGGATATGAAGTAGTAGGACGTATTCAAACAGAAGAGGGCATACAAAGTTTGGCTTCTTTCTTTCATGATGATTCTATTCCAAGTGAGTTTCAACTGGAAGCAGATAACATTATAGTAGAAAAAGCTTTAAATCGTTATTTAGAAAGTGATCAAAAACTATTATTATTTATACATCGGAATGCTAACGTATTAATGAACGATGATGATGAAAGTTTACTTCAACTTTTATTGATGTATGAAGAGCAAGGTTTAAATTTGAAACACATTGTTTTAGAAATTACAGAACATGAATGTAAAGAAGATATAGAGCAATTTAATCATTTGCTTATGTATTATCGTACATATGGTATTCAAATTTCGATTAATAAAGTCGGAACGGGTACAAGTAATTTAGAACGTATTAGCGTGTTAGCGCCAGATATTTTAAAAGTAGATTTAACAAACTTAAGGCAAACTGCACTTTTACAATCTTATCAAGATATTTTATATTCTTTATCATTACTTGCTAGAAGAATTGGTGCGACATTGTTGTATGAAGAAATAGATGCTTTTTATCAACTACAATATGCTTGGAAAAACGGTGGTAGATATTATCAAGGGAATTATTTGAAAGAATGCTTACCTGATTTTATTGAAACGAACGTTTTGAAAGAGCGACTTGGTAATGAGTGTCATCAATTTATTCAACATGAGAAGAAGAAATTACAAAAAATTTATAATTTAACAGAAATGTTACGTGATCGAATTGGTGATGTTCTAGCCAAACAGAAAAAGAATGAAGATATAAATGATTGGTTATTACAATTTAGCCAAAGTGTATCACAGTATAGTTTCCGCATATTTATTTGTAACGAAGATGGTTTCCAGCAATCAGGAAATGTTATGAAAAAAGATGGGGAATGGATTGTGATGCCTGAGTATTATATGAAGAACTGGAGTTGGCGTCCGTATTTTCTAGAAAATATTATGAAAATGCGTTTTGAGAATAAGGCAAGACTTTCAGATTTATATGCTGATATTGAAACCGGTGAGATGGTACGAACATTTTCTTTCCCAATTGATGATGAAAACTTTTTATTTATAGATTTATCGTATGAATATTTATATGAAGAAGATGTTTTATTTTAATGCACGAAGAAATTCGTGCATTTTTTGTTTGTTTTTATCATAAATTGGTAATAGTGAAAATGGTGATGAAAATGCTGTCTATCGTTGTAAAGATTTTACGAACGAAACCAGACCTTTCTTGGCATAATCATTGTTACAATGAATACTACAAAGACAAGTTCTCTTAAAAGGAAGGTGAAAAAATGAGGAAATATGGAATATGGTTAGTTCTATTTGTATGCGTTGCCTTTCTAGTTGGTTATAGTGTCACAACTGTTTTAGGAAAAGAGGAAGTGAAAATCGATCAGAAAGAAGTGTTTACAACGATACAAAAAGGCTATGAAACCCAATTCTCAATTCGTGGGAAGCGTTTGCCGATGAATAAGATGATAGAAACGTTATCACCATATTTTACAGAGAATTTCCTTCAAGTATTTACAGATGAAAATAGTAGAAGTGATAAACAAAGTGGTGAATATTTACTTCCGGCAAAAGAAGCGCCGTTTTCTTTTCATTCAGAAACGAAAATGTCATATGATGAAGAGCATAAAATTTTATATGTATATGAGCGGGCAAAAAGTGGACAATATCAAATTGTAACATTGCAAAGAGATCAAGGGAAATGGAAAATGGCTGGATATCATGAAAGTCAAGAACTTTTAACTGAAATAAAAAGATTACAACAATTATAAAGTAAAACTTCAATCGGTGGGGGATAATCACCTCTCACTGAGTAATAGCCTGCACCACTCGGGCTAATACTACCCACAAATATTGAATAAGAATAGGTCTTTACCTATTCTTATTCAATATTGAGTAGCTGTTGTAATTTTTCAATTTGAAAACCAGCAACAACTTCTCCATCAATTACAACTGTTGGAGTTGAATATGAATCATAGTCATATAAAAGACGATTGCGTGCAGCAGCGTCTTTTTTTACGTCAAACTCTTCATATACAACGTTATTATGCTTTAAAAATTCTTTCACAATGACACATGGCGGACAATCAGGTTGTGTGTAAACCTCAATTTTTTTCATCGTAATTCCTCCTTTTTTCTGTTTTTTATTATATTCTTCCAGTATAAAAATCGCAATAAAGAAGGGAAAAGATGTTTTTTCTGTTTTTTCCTTCGCATTTCGACAAATTTTTAGTTGAGTTTCTGGCCAATAACCTTTATCCTAGACTGTGGAACATTTTTTCTGTTATGACGGATAGAATGAGTATAGCTGTAAAACCTATTGGTAGGAAGATCAGAGAAAGGAGAGATTTCATGTCTCTACTCCAAGGAATTTTAACTCGACTTGTTAGTCTACAAGAACAAGCTGAAAGCGGTGAAGTAGCACAACGCTATTTTGAAGTGAACGGTGAGCGCAAATGTAGCGTGAAATTTTTCGATAAAAGTGAAATGTATGAGTTAGAAGTGTATCAACAAGGTGAAAAACCTCAAGTGTATCAATTCGATAATATCGATATGGTTGCAATTGAGATTTACGATATCATTTCTTGATACATATAAAAAAGGTGTTGCCATATGGCAACACCTTTTTTAGTTGTATTACTTTTTAGCATATATGTATAGGGATTTTTCATTTTTCCTACAATGGTAATAAAGTGAAATTGTAATCAGTAGGGCTTCTTCGTCCTATACTGATTATTAGCCATCACCAATTGGTTGTTTACGGATAGCAAAAGCGGGATAAAGATAATGAGGAGGTGTGTTGTATGGAACATTTACCAGTTGTGATTTGCCCTAAATGTCACAATTCTGCTGAGATTATTCATGTATTAACGGCTCAATCGAATCAAAATGTAATCTATACGTGCCAAGTTTGCCATTATGTAATTCGAAATATTGAAACGAATAAAGGATAGGAAGTTATAATTTTTATTTTTGTCCCATACAATGAGAATACGAAAAGTCTGTCTAATTGAAAGGACGTGACTATGTGGCCGGTGAACATACATTTTATAATGTTTCAGAGAGACATTTAAATTTTGATATGGTCTTTAGCCGTATTTGTAGCTTCATTGAAAAGGATCCACGAAATTTATATCGCTTATCCATTGGGACAGACTCACAAGCACATCAAAAGGATACGAGGTTTATTACGGCAATTCATATTCATCGCGTTGGAAAAGGTGCCTGGGGGTGTTTACACCATAAATCAGTGAAAGATAAGCCAGCAACTTTGCGTGAGAAAATATATTTAGAGACGCAGTTTAGCCAAGAAATTGCATGCCTATTTACTCCAAAACATATACAAACAATATGGGATTTATTGCATCCATATGCTCAAGATGGGGCTGGATTTATAATGGAAATTCACTTGGATATCGGAAATGATGGTTTAACAAAAGAATTTATTCTAGATATGACAGCGAAAATTCAAGCGATGGGATTAACTGCAAAAATTAAGCCAGATGCTTATGCGGCGTTTAGTTATGCAAATCGATATACGAAATAAAAAACAATTTATATATCTTTCAATAAAAACTGAATATTACATCTATTAAATAGACTGGAAATTTTATATAATAAGAGTAACGATGCGAGTATAAGGAGAGGGGTATATGAAAAGGGAAGTTGTTTTAACAGAAGAAGAAGAGAGTTTGTTACTAGATATTTTATTTCAGCAAAATTATGCGAGTGAAATTTTAGCTGTGGAACTTACAGATATTGAGAATGGTTTAAAACGGACAGATGTGACGCAATATAAAAAAATTACAAGGTTATTTTACAGATTAAAAAATAAGGGGTATTAAGCGCTACCGGAATGGTAGTCTTTTTTTTGTGTTGTATGCTAAAATAGCTGTGTAATTTTGTTTTTATTGAAATAAAGTAAGGACAAAATAATAATGTGAAAACGCTATCATAAAATGTGAATAGAGTCGGTGATTAAAAGTAGGAAAAAGGGAAGATGGGGGATGTAACATGATTAGTATTCCGAAAGACGAGTTTCAACAAATTTTTGTGAAAGATTTAATGATTTCATCAGAAAAAGTAGCACATGTCCAAATGGGGAATGGTTTAGAGCATGCTTTACTCGTTCTTGTGAAATCTGGATATTCGGCGATACCTGTTTTAGACCCGATGTATAAATTACATGGGTTAATTAGTACAGCTATGATTTTAGACGGTATATTAGGGCTAGAGCGCATTGAGTTTGAGCGACTTGACGAAATGAAAGTAGAACAGGTGATGAAGGAAGACATTCCGGTTCTTAAGTTAGAAGATTCATTTGCAAAAGCTTTAGAAATGACAATTGATCATCCTTTTATTTGCGCTGTCAATGAAGAGGGATATTTTGAGGGGATATTAACGCGTCGAGCTATTTTAAAATTGTTGAATAAAAAAGTAAGACAACATAATCGATAATGTGAGAAAAGTGACTTCATAGAAGCGGAGAAGTCACTTTTTTTCGTGCATATCAGTTGTGTATGTATTATATTTAAAAAGATAAAAAATATAAGAGTATATAGTTAAATTAAGGATGAAAAGCTTATTGAGATAAGGTGTATGGAAGCTAAGGAAAGAGGGAGAAAGTTGCAAATTGATGATTTTCAAATGATGGTTGTGTTAGCTCAGGAATCAAATATGAGAAAAGCGGCGGAACGTTTATTTGTTTCACAACCTGCGCTTAGTCAACGATTACAATCTATGGAGAAGCAATGGGGAATGAAGTTTTTTATTCGCTCACAAAAAGGATTGACAATTACACCTGAAGGGGAAAAAGTCGCAAATTATGCAAAAGAGATGTTACAAAAAGAAGAGGATATTAAAAGTGAGCTAGCTATTTTTAGAACAGAAACTCACGGAACGTTAAAAATAGCTGTTGCATCAGTTATTGGTCAATATTGGCTTCCTCCTGTTTTGAAGAAGTTTGTACATAAATACCCTTCTGTGAAAATATCGCTGTTTACTGGCTGGAGTAGTGAAGTACAAAAGCAATTTTATGAAGGAGACGTTCATGTTGCTATATTGAGAGGCACACAAGAATATAAAGGTCAGAAACAACAATTATTTGAAGATGAACTTTATTTAGTGGATAAAGAAATAAAAGATATTTCGATGTTAAAAGAAACAAATAGACCATTTATTCAATTTAAAAGTGATTCGACTTATTATGGACAAATACAAAATTGGTGGTATGGTTTATTTTCTAATCCGCCTAAGAGAACAATTGTGGTTGATCAAATTGAGACTTGCAAACAACTCGTTTTAAATGGTATAGGTTATGCTCTGTTACCTTCTACTGTTTTAAAAGAAGTACAGGAAAATATGTATAAAACACCTGTTCAATTAACGAGAGAGACATGGTTATTGACGAGTGAATCGGCCAGACAATTAAAGCAAGTACGGGCATTTTTAGAAATTATAGAAGAAATTCAAATGGAAAAATAGGATTATTATCTTGCTACTCGCTCTATCGTTTGGTAGAGTAACATTATAAATGGATTTAGGAGGCAACAAGAATGAAAATGATGGACGCTAACGAAATTATTTCGTTTATTCAAAAAAGTGAAAAGAAAACTCCTGTAAAGGTATACATAAAAGGGGATTTAAAAGAAGTAACATTCCCTGAAACGGTACAAGCATTTGTAAATAAAAAGTCTGGTGTATTATTTGGAGAATGGTCTGAAATTAAGACAATTCTTGGTGAAAATAGCAAGCACATTGTTGATTACGTTGTTGAAAATGACCGTCGTAATTCTGCAATTCCAATGCTTGATTTAAAAGGTATTAAAGCTCGTATTGAGCCAGGCGCGATTATTCGTGATCACGTTGAAATCGGCGACAACGCTGTTATTATGATGAATGCAACAATTAATATCGGTGCTGTAATTGGTGAAGGTTCTATGATCGACATGAACGCGGTACTTGGTGGACGTGCAACTGTTGGTAAGAACTGTCACGTAGGTGCAGGTGCAGTACTTGCAGGTGTTATTGAGCCGCCTTCAGCAAAACCAGTTATCGTTGAAGATGATGTTGTAATTGGTGCTAACGTAGTTGTGTTAGAGGGAGTTACAGTAGGTAAAGGTGCAGTTGTAGCAGCAGGAGCTGTTGTAACAGAAGATGTACCTCCATATACAGTTGTTGCGGGTACTCCAGCACGTGTAATTAAAGAGATTGATGAGAAGACAAAAGCAAAAACTGAAATTAAACAAGAGCTTCGTCAATTAAACCCAGAGAAATAAAAACAAAAAAAGCGTAAGGGCATAACAGGCTCTTACGCTTTTTATAGATAGAGGTGCAAAAATGGAAGTAAGCAAATTCGTTCAAATTCGTAGAGACTTACACAAAATACCGGAAATTGGATTTAAAGAGTGGAAAACACAACAGTATATTTTAGATTACATAGGAACGCTTTCGAATGAATATGTGGAAGTGAAAGTATGGAAAACAGGTGTCATTGTTAAAGTAAATGGGAAAAATCCAGAAAAAATTATCGGTTATCGCGCAGATATAGACGGTTTACCAATTACCGAAGAAACTGGATATGAGTTTGCTTCTACTCATGAAGGAATGATGCATGCATGTGGACACGATTTGCATACAACCATCGGTTTAGGCCTTCTAACAGCAGCTGTAACAGAAAGAATAGATGATGACCTTGTGTTTCTATTCCAACCAGCTGAAGAAGGTCCAGGAGGGGCTCTTCCTATGTTAGAGAGTGAAGAGTTAAAAGAATGGAAGCCGAATATAATTTTGGGTCTTCATATTGCACCTGAATACGCTGTAGGAACAATTGCAACCAAAGAGGGGCTATTATTTGCGAATACATCAGAGTTATATGTTGATTTAAAAGGGAAAGGTGGACATGCAGCCTACCCGCATACTGCAAATGATATGATTGTTGCAGCAAGTCACCTTGTTACACAACTTCAATCGGTTATTAGTCGTAATGTGAATCCCCTTGATAGTGCTGTAATTACAATCGGAAAAATAACAGGTGGTACGGTTCAAAATATCATAGCAGAAAAGTCTCGGTTAGAAGGAACAATCCGAACGTTATCAGTGGAATCAATGAGTCGTGTTAAAAGTAGGATTGAGGCAATTGTTGCAGGTATAGAAGCTTCCTTTCAATGTGAAGCGGTCATTGACTACGGAGCGATGTATCATCAAGTATATAACCATGAAGTATTAACGAGAGAGTTTATGCAGTTTGTAAGTGAACAAACTGATATGAATGTAATTACATGTACTGAGGCAATGACAGGGGAAGATTTTGGTTATATGCTTCAAGAGATTCCTGGATTTATGTTTTGGCTTGGGGTAAATTCAGAATATGGTTTACACCACGCAAAATTAAAACCAGATGAAGAGGCTATTGAGAAAGCTATCGCATTTTTAGATCAATATGTGAAGTGGAAAGGAACTAGAAAGTAAACTTGCTCGCCAAATTTGCAAAACTTTAAAGTGAGTACTTGTTAGTTCTAAGACGAAAACATCTTTCATATTTGTTTTGGATAGACATCGGCATACAAATGGATAAAGTAATGAGCAGTGGTTTTGAGCCGCTGCTCATTATTCATTATCACTTATTGAGAAGATGATTAGTTAACTAGCTTATATATGTTTACATTTCGTGTAGAAAGTGTGTAAAATCAATGTGAAACATAGAAAAAAGGGTGGGGAATTACGTGCAAATTAGCAGTGCAATGTTGTGTTTCGTCTTATATGCGTATGTTATTATTGCGGCGGTGTATTTTGGGATAAGTTTTTATGCCTACCGTTTAGTAGATAATCATGAATATGACGAAACATATAAATGGGTGAAGAGATATTTATCACCTGTATTAGAAATTATGAATGGGTTTGTGCTCTTTTTATTTATTGGATTGATTGCTTTCTCAACGAGTTTAGTAGGGAATAAAACGACATTATTTGTACTAGGTATCATTATTTTTATGTTGTTAGGGATACGGATTGGTAACACGGTGTTTTGGAATGAAAGAAAGGTAGATGGTTGGACTGGGATGCTAATCCCGTGTATGTTAGCGGCTATCGTGACAAACATAGAGCATGAGTATTATCAATTACATTTTTGGCTTATTATCGTTTTAACAATTCTTTCAGTTTTGTATATAAGTACGGTAGTACTAACATACATTGCGCATGAAAAAGGTGACGTTAAAGGAACTCTCTTCTTTAGAGGACGAGCATTATTTTGGAGTGTGCCAACGATGGCGGTTATAGGAATTATTGCGATATTAGTAAATGGATATCAATTTAATAATTGGCAACTATTTTTAGAAAATTGGTGGATTTTCATCATTTCGTTTATCGCTTTTTTAGGTGCAACACACTATTTATTCCATCAACATCATTATATATTGGCATTGCTATTCGCATTTACACAACTATTATTTGCTTTCTTTGGACAAGAAACGTTATTATTCGTTTTTGAAACATTTAGTTCATTTGGAAATATATTTGTATTTGGTATGTTAATTTTCAGTATCGCATTTTATTTACAACAGTATTTTTATATGCAAAAACAAAAATAAGAATGATATACAGGTTTTTGTAGCAAATCTAAAGTATGTTACAATAAAAATACATAGTATTCGATGTTATTGGAGGAATTCCTGTGGGTGAAAAAGAGAAAGAATTTGCTGTCATTGGGCTTGGACGTTTTGGTGGAAGTATTTGCCGGGAACTCGCTCAATTAGGTATGGAAGTAATGGCAATTGATTCAGATGAGGATAAAATTAATGAGTTTGCAAATATAGCTTCGCATGCTGTAATTGCAGATTCGACAGATGAGATGGTATTAAAAAGTCTTGGTATTCGTAATTTTGACCATGTAGTCGTTGCTATTGGAGACAATTTAAATTCAAGTATTTTAACAACATTAATTCTGAAAGAGTTAGGTGTAAAAAATATTACTGTAAAAGCTCAAAATGATTACCATGAAAAAGTGTTAAGTAAAATAGGGGCAGATCACATTGTACACCCAGAGCGTGATATGGGAAAAAGGATTGCTAATAATATTGCATCAAGTAATGTATTAGACTATCTTGAGCTTTCAGATGAGCATAGTATTGTAGAGATTATTGCAAATAAAAAAATTGATGGTCATTCTTTAATCGAATTAGATATTCGTGCGAAGTTTGGATTGAATATTGTAGCGATTAAACGTGGTAAAGAAGTTATTGTATCTCCTCGAGCTACGGAAAATATTCAAGCGGGAGATATATTAATTGTAATTGGTCATGACGATGAAGTAGATCGTTTTAAACACTTTTTAAGATAAGAGAAAAGGACAATACCATGAAGGTATTGTCCTTTTTCTTATATTTCCATAATGATTGGTAAAATCATTGGGCGACGTTTCGTTTTTTCATATAGAAATGGTGCTAATGTGTCTGTAATTTCATTTTTAATTTCAGACCATTGTGTTGTTTTACGCTCCATTACTTTTTCTAAATGAGTTGTAATTAATGTTTGAGCATCATTAATTAAATCACTACTTTCGCGCATATACACGAAACCACGTGAGATAATATCAGGTCCTGCTGCAACTTTAAACTCTTTCATATCAATGCTTACAACTACAATAACAAGTCCTTCTTCAGAAAGAATACGACGATCGCGTAATACGATATTACCGATATCTCCAATACCATTTCCGTCAATATAGACAGATCCGGATGGTATTTTACCAGCTACGCTTGCTTCATCTGAACGAAGAGCGAGAACATCTCCATTATCCATGATGAAACAGTTTTCTTCTGGAATACCACAATCATTTGCTAACTTCATATGCATACGTTGCATGCGATATTCACCATGAATTGGCATGAAATATTTCGGTTTAATTAGACGAAGCATTAGTTTTTGTTCTTCTTGTCCACCGTGTCCACTCGTATGAATGTTTGACAGTTTTCCGTGGATTACATCAGCACCAGCACGATATAACATGTTAATTGTACGGCTTACACTAATTGTATTACCAGGGATTGGTGAAGAAGAGAAGACAACTGTGTCGCCAGGAATGATTTGAATTTGACGATGAGTACCATTAGCAATACGTGAAAGTGCTGCCATTGGTTCACCTTGACTACCTGTACATAAAATAACAACTTTATTAGCCGGTAGGCGGTTTAGTTGAGATGTATCTATGAATGTATCTTTCGGACAGCGAATATAACCGAGGTTTTGTCCGATTTCAATTGCTGCTTCCATACTGCGACCGAACACAGCAACTTTACGATTGTTTTCAACAGCCGCTTCAACAACTTGTTGTAGACGATGGATATTTGATGCAAAGGTAGCGAAGATAATACGACCTTCTACTTTGCGGAAAATATCTTGAATACTATCACCAACACGGCGCTCAGACATTGTAAAGTTTGGAACTTCACTGTTTGTACTGTCAGATAAGAGACAAAGTACACCGTCTTTTCCGATTTCAGCCATTTTTGTTAAGTCAGCTGGTTCACCGACTGGTGTGAAATCAAATTTGAAATCCCCAGTATGAACAACTTGTCCTTGAGGTGTTTTCACAACAACTCCGTATGAATCTGGGATACTGTGAGTCGTACGGAAGAAGGAAACAGATGTCTTTTTAAATTTAATAACATCATCTTCTTGAATTTCATAAAGTTTTGCTTTACGAAGTAATCCGTGCTCTTCTAATTTGTTTTTGATTAGCGCAATTGCTAATTTCCCGCCATAAATCGGGATGTTTACTTGACGTAATAAGTAAGGAATTCCACCGATATGATCTTCGTGACCATGTGTAATGAATAATCCTTTAATTTTATCTTCGTTTCGCACAAAATAAGTGTAATCTGGTATTACATAATCGATTCCGAGGAGTTCGTCTTCTGGAAATTTAATTCCAGCATCAATAATAATAATTTCATCTTGAAATTGAACAGCATATGTATTTTTACCGATTTCACCAAGTCCACCTAAAGCAAAAACGGCAGCCTGATCATTCTTTAGAAATTTCATATGACTATACGATTTCCGCTAATGTTAAATCAGCGTTTTCTTTTTCATATTCAAGATGAGCACCAGTAACAGACTGAACGAACTCGATATTATATGCGAACTTATTTAATTTCTTACGAACATCCTTTTCAGACGTAGCCTCTAAATATAAAACTTTTGTATTTTCACGTACTGGAACCTCAGTCATTTTGTCTTGATAAAATACTTTAAAAATCATTTGGAAAACCTCTCCTTGTCTATGTTTTGCATTATCTGTTACTTATTATAAAGCAAACAGTCACGATTTTCATGTTTTTTCGAATGAGAATGAAGAAAAAGCCCGAAATGGGCACAATTTAAGCGATTGTCTTTTTACGGACTAAATCTTTTAAATAACGCTTGAGCTTTTTCTTCAGCTTCTTCAGCATGATTACTCCTTCCTTTCCTTATTTAAAACATGCATAGTACTAGTGAAAACTCCGTCTCTGATATAAGAAAGAAGACAAAAGTGAATGTTGAATCTTGTCCTTTCTCATACAGGGAAAGTTATTCTATAGTAACGATTAGTAGCCGTTAGTTATAGGTATAGTATGAGAAAGAATAGAAAAGAAAATTCATACGAACAAGTATCCACATTTTTTACTAATATATATATGCAGGTTTCATAAATAAGGTCAGAAAGTGAACGCTTTCTTCACAGATGTTTAATATGTTATACTTTTTTTTAGAATTTGAAAAGCGATAATCAAAATAGGAATATAGAGTAACGGAAAGGATTTTGACAAATGAATGATAAAATTGTCTTTTTTGATATTGACGGAACATTATTAGATCACGATAAGAAGATTCCACAATCTACACGAGATGCAGTAAGACATTTACAAGAAAAAGGTGTGCATGTAGCAATTGCGACAGGACGTGCGCCATTTATGTTTGAAGATATTCGTGAGGAACTCAATATACATAATTATGTTAGTTTTAATGGACAGTACGTTGTATTTGAAGATGAGGTAATATTTAATAACCCGTTACATCCAGCTGCCTTACATAAGTTTACTCAGTTTGCAAAACAAGAAGGATATCCACTTGTATATCTGAATCATCAAGAAATGAGAGCATCAGTAGAATATCATGATTATGTGAAAGAAGGTTTTGGGAGTTTAAACTTTGAACATCCGGCATATGAACCTGATTTTTATGAGAAGCGTAATATTTATCAAACTCTGCTTTTCTGTGAAGTGAATGAAGAAGAAAAGTTTATTAATCAGTATCCAGACTTTCATTTCATTCGTTGGCATGCATATTCAATGGATATTATTCCAAATGGTGGTTCAAAGGCGAAAGGGATTGAGAAATTCATTGAAAAATTAGGATTTAACCGTGAACAAGTGTATGCATTTGGAGATGGCTTAAATGATTTAGAAATGATTGAGGCGGTTGGGACAGGTATTGTGATGGGGAATGGTCATGAAGACTTGAAAAAACTTGCAAATCATGTGACAAAGGATGTTAGTGAAGATGGCATATATCATGGCTTAAAATGGGCTGGATTGCTATAAGTGAATATGGAAACCATTTCATATAAAAAGGCGGAAGATTAACTCCCGCCTTTTTATTATCGCTCTAGAGGTTTTGAATCGTCAGGAGCAGCAAATGGATTCTCTTTATTAATGTGGTCATAGAACATAACACCATTTAAATGGTCAATTTCATGCTGAAATACAATTGCTGGTAAACCTTTTAAACGCAATTTTACTTCTTCACCGTTAATAGATGTTGCTTTCACTGTAATTCTTGTGTAACGAGGGACATAACCAGGTACTTCGCGGTCTACTGATAGACAGCCTTCACCACTTTGTAAATATGTGCGCTCAACAGAATGACTAATGATTTTTGGGTTGAATAATGCATGACTATATAACGTACCGTCCGTATCTGTTACGTGAACCGCAATCATTTTCTTTGAAATACCGATTTGCGGAGCAGCTAATCCGATTCCAGGGCGTAAACTATATTTTTCAGCCATTTCAGGATCTTGGCTATTGATTACAAATTCAATCATTTCCTTAAGGGCAGTTGTATCTTCTTCGTTCGCGGGCATTGATACCTCTTCTGCAACGTTTCGCAAAATAGGATCTCCTTCGCGAATGACATCTTTCATTGTAAGCATATGTAATCTCTCCTTTCCCCTTTAGTCTACCAAAGGAGCTGAAAAAAGTCATCGACAAGTAGGGGAAGCGTTTTGCTATAGAATATGTATGTAATTAAAAGAAAAGACGGCAAAGCCGTCTGTTTCTTTCCATAGTTGTTTCATTTTACATTAGCGAATGCAAGCAGCACCAACGATAATTAAAAGAATAAACAACACAACGATTAAGGCGAAGCCGCGTCCAGACCCGCCACAAGAACCGCCATAACCGTAGGAAGGATATGAACAAGTTGGATAGCAATATGAGTATCCGTACATGAGATGACCTCCTTTATCATTTCCCGCTAATACTGCGGTTACTATAATGTATGGAGGGAAGAGTAGAAATGTATGGGTAATTACCTATAAAAGGAAGAAGAGTTTGTATATTTTTGCTAAGAAGAGAGAAAAACTAAAGAAAATTAAATCGTTTACATATTATTCTAAGAGAAAAAATAAGTTGAAAAGGGAATAATATAACAGTAGGTTAATGCTTACTAATACAGATGTGAAAAATAAAAACACGTTTGTGTAGAAGAAACCTGCAGATTATTTATAAAAAAACGTAACCAAAGTAATTGACATCGTAATTAGAATAGTTGTAAACTAAAAAACGTGATCAAGATTGTATTAATATGTTTCTGAAAAAACATTAGTACAGATTGTTAGGTACACAAAATTATTCTCAACCGACAGATAAATTTGTTGGTTTACATTGTTGCGTTTTCAGTCTAGCTAATAGATAGTGAAAGCGTTTCAGAATATGGTTCAAGAGAGGAAGAGGTGAACGGAATGGGTACTAAAACAAAAAAGACCCTATTTAATGTTGATGAGCAAATGAAAGCTATCGCAGCTCAATTTGAGACATTACAAATTTTAAATGAAAAAGGCGAAGTTGTGAATGAAGCAGCTATGCCTGAATTATCTGATGATCAATTAAAAGAATTAATGCGCCGTATGGTGTATACTCGCGTACTAGATCAACGTTCTATTTCTTTAAACCGTCAAGGGCGTTTAGGTTTCTACGCACCAACAGCTGGACAAGAGGCTTCTCAATTAGCAAGTCATTTCGCACTTGAAGCAGAAGATTTCATCTTACCAGGATATCGTGATGTGCCACAATTAGTATGGCACGGTTTACCATTATACCAAGCATTCTTATTCTCTCGTGGACATTTCATGGGTAACCAAATGCCTGAGAACGTAAATGCACTTGCTCCACAAATCATCATCGGTGCGCAAATCATCCAAACTGCTGGTGTTGCGTTAGGTATGAAACTACGTGGTAAAAAATCTGTTGCAATTACTTACACTGGTGACGGTGGTGCTTCACAAGGTGACTTCTACGAAGGTATGAACTTTGCAGGTGCTTTCAAAGCTCCAGCAATCTTCGTTGTTCAAAACAACCGTTATGCAATCTCTACTCCAGTAGAAAAGCAATCTGCAGCTAAAACTGTAGCACAAAAAGCAGTAGCAGCAGGTATTTACGGAATTCAAGTAGACGGTATGGATCCATTAGCTGTATACGCAGCAACTGCTTTCGCTCGTGAGCGTGCAGTAAACGGCGAAGGCCCTACTTTAATCGAGACTTTAACATTCCGTTACGGTCCACATACAATGGCTGGTGATGACCCAACTCGTTACCGTACAAAAGATATCGAGAACGAATGGGAACAAAAAGATCCAATCGTACGCTTCCGTGCATTCTTAGAAAACAAAGGCCTATGGTCTCAAGAAGTTGAAGAGAAAGTAATCGAAGAAGCAAAAGAAGATATCAAACAAGCAATTGCTAAGGCTGACCAAGCTCCAAAACAAAAAGTTACTGATTTAATGGAAATCATGTACGAAAAAATGCCTTACAACTTAGCTGAACAATATGAAATTTACAAAGAAAAGGAGTCGAAGTAAGCCATGGCTCAAATGACAATGATTCAAGCAATCACTGATGCTTTACGCGTTGAAATGAAAAATGACCCTAACGTACTTGTGTTTGGTGAAGACGTTGGTGTAAACGGCGGTGTATTCCGTGCTACTGAAGGTTTACAAGCTGAATTCGGTGAAGATCGTGTAATGGATACTCCACTTGCAGAGTCTGGTATTGGTGGACTTGCAGTTGGACTTGCATTAGAAGGTTTCCGTCCAGTTCCAGAAATCCAATTCTTCGGTTTCGTTTATGAAGTAATGGATTCAATTTCTGGTCAATTAGCTCGTATGCGTTACCGTTCTGGTGGACGTTGGACTGCTCCAGTAACAGTTCGTTCTCCATTCGGTGGCGGTGTTCATACTCCTGAACTACATGCTGATAGCTTAGAAGGATTAGTGGCTCAACAACCTGGTCTAAAAGTTGTTATTCCATCTACTCCATACGATGCAAAAGGTCTTTTAATCTCTGCGATTCGTGACAACGATCCAGTTATCTACTTAGAGCATATGAAATTGTACCGTTCATTCCGTCAAGATGTACCAGAAGGCGAATACACAATTGATTTAGGCAAAGCTGATATCAAACGTGAAGGTACAGATGTATCTGTTATCGCTTACGGTGCTATGGTTCACGCTGCATTAAAAGCTGCTGAAGAACTTGAAAAAGAAGGTATCTCTTTAGAGGTAGTTGACTTACGTACAGTTCAACCATTAGATATCGAAACAATCATCGCTTCTGTTGAAAAAACAGGCCGCGTAGTTGTAGTTCAAGAAGCACAAAAACAAGCTGGTATTGCAGCTAACGTTGTAGCGGAAATTAACGACCGTGCAATCTTAAACTTAGAAGCTCCAGTTGTACGTGTTGCAGCTGCTGATACAGTATTCCCATTCTCTCAAGCTGAGAGCGTATGGTTACCAAACCATAAAGATATTGTTGAAGCTGTTAACAAAGTAATGAACTTCTAATTTTTAGCTTTTCATGTGCAAAAGAAATCAGCACATGCTGGTTTCTTTTGTACATATTCCATAATAATGAAATGAATCAGGGGGCTGAATTCCGTGGCATTTGAATTTAAACTACCAGATATCGGTGAAGGTATCCACGAAGGTGAAATCGTAAAATGGTTTATTAAACCAGGCGATGAAGTAAACGAAGACGATGTACTTCTTGAAGTACAAAATGATAAAGCAGTAGTAGAAATCCCTTCTCCTGTTAAAGGTAAAGTACTTGAAGTACTTGTAGAAGAAGGAACAGTTGCAATTGTAGGAGATACATTAATTAAATTTGATGCTCCTGGATACGAAAACCTTAAATTTAAAGGTGACGATCATGATGCAGCTCCAAAAGCTGAAGAAGCAGCAGTAGAAGCTCCAGCAGCGGAAGCTACTCCAGCAGCAACTGCAGAAGTAGTAAATGAGCGCGTAATCGCTATGCCATCTGTTCGTAAATATGCTCGTGAAAACGGCGTAGACATTCATAAAGTAGCTGGTTCTGGTAAGAACGGTCGTATCGTAAAAGCTGACATCGATGCATTTGCAAATGGTGGACAAGCAGTAGCAGCAACTGAGGCTCCAGCAGCAGTAGAAGCTACTCCAGCAGCAGCGAAAGAAGAAGCACCAAAAGCACAACCAATCCCAGCTGGTGAATATCCAGAAACTCGTGAGAAAATGAGTGGTATCCGTAAAGCGATTGCTAAAGCAATGGTTAACTCTAAGCATACAGCTCCTCACGTAACATTAATGGATGAAGTAGATGTAACAGAACTTGTTGCTCACCGTAAGAAGTTCAAAGCTGTTGCAGCTGACAAAGGTATTAAATTAACTTACCTTCCATACGTTGTTAAAGCTTTAACATCTGCATTACGTGAATACCCAATGTTAAACACTTCTTTAGATGATGCTTCTCAAGAAGTAGTTCATAAACATTACTTCAACATCGGTATCGCAGCTGATACAGACAAAGGTCTATTAGTACCAGTTGTTAAAGATACAGATCGCAAGTCTATCTTCACTATTTCTAACGAGATCAATGATCTTGCTGGTAAAGCACGTGATGGTCGTTTAGCTCCGGCTGAAATGAAAGGTGCTTCTTGCACAATCACAAACATTGGTTCTGCAGGTGGACAATGGTTCACTCCAGTTATCAACCACCCAGAAGTAGCAATCCTTGGTATCGGCCGTATCGCTGAGAAGCCAGTTGTGAAAAACGGTGAAATCGTTGCAGCTCCAGTATTAGCATTATCTCTAAGCTTTGACCATCGTTTAATTGACGGCGCAACTGCTCAAAAAGCATTAAACCAAATTAAACGTCTATTGAATGACCCACAATTATTAGTAATGGAGGCGTAATAACAATGGTAGTAGGAGATTTCCCAATTGAATTAGATACAGTCGTTGTTGGTGCAGGTCCTGGTGGATACGTTGCGGCAATTCGTGCAGCACAATTAGGTCAAAAGGTAGCAATTATCGAAAAAGCTAACCTTGGTGGCGTATGCTTAAACGTTGGATGTATTCCTTCAAAAGCGTTAATCAATGCAGGTCATCGTTATGAGAATGCAATGCATTCTGATGACATGGGTATCACTGCAGAGAACGTAAAAGTTGACTTTACAAAAGTTCAAGAATGGAAAAACGGCGTAGTTAAGAAATTAACTGGCGGTGTTGAAGGCCTTCTTAAAGGTAACAAAGTTGAAATCATTCGCGGTGAAGCGTACTTCGTAGATGCTAACACATTACGCGTAATGACTGAAGATGCAGCTCAAACGTATACGTTTAAAAATGCTGTTCTTGCAACTGGTTCTACACCAATCGAAATTCCAGGATTCAAATACTCTAAACGTGTTATCAACTCTACAGGCGCTTTAAGCTTACCTGAAATTCCTAAAAAACTTGTTGTAATCGGCGGCGGTTACATCGGTATGGAATTAGGAACTGCATATGCTAACTTCGGTACAGAAGTTACTGTAGTAGAAGCTGGTGACGAAATCTTAGCTGGTTTCGAAAAAGCTATGAGCTCTGTTGTTAAACGTGCTCTTCAAAAGAAAGGTAACGTAAATATCCATACAAAGGCTATGGCTAAAGGCGTTGAAGAAACAGAAACTGGCGTAAAAGTTAGCTTTGAAGTTAAAGGTGAAATCCAAACTGTAGAAGCAGATTACGTATTAGTAACTGTAGGTCGTCGTCCAAACACTCAAGAAATCGGTCTTGAGCAAGTTGGAGTTAAAATGACTGACCGCGGCATCATCGAAATCGATGAGCAATGTCGTACAAACGTATCAAACATCTATGCAATCGGTGATATCGTTCCTGGACCACCATTAGCTCACAAAGCTTCTTACGAAGGTAAAGTAGCTGTTGAAGCAATTAGTGGCCATGCATCAGCAATCGATTACATCGGAATTCCTGCAGTATGCTTCACTGATCCAGAATTAGCATCTGTTGGTTACACTAAGAAACAAGCAGAAGAAGCAGGAATGACAGTAGCTGTATCTAAGTTCCCATTCGCTGCAAACGGTCGTGCGTTATCATTAAACAGCACTGACGGTTTCCTACAACTTGTAACACGTAAAGAAGACGGTCTTCTTGTAGGTGCTCAAGTTGCAGGTGCAGGCGCTTCTGATATTATCTCTGAGATTGGTTTAGCTATCGAAGCAGGAATGACAGCAGAAGATATCGCTCAAACAATCCACGCTCACCCAACATTAGGTGAGATCACAATGGAAGCAGCTGAAGTTGCTCTTGGAATGCCAATTCACATTGTAAAATAATTATAAAAAAACGTCTTCTAAATTTAGAAGACGTTTTTTTATGTTATATGCATAGAAAAACAAGAGGTGAATCTCTTCGATTCACCTCTTGTTTTTATTCTTTATTTTCAAATTGATACATTTCTTTATTTGTACTAGTGTCATTATAAAGGAATAACACGATATCAGCATTTAGTTTTTCGAGGTCTTGTTTTACATTTTTACTTGCCGCAAATCGTGGATCAATAAATGTTGTTTGTTCAAACTCTTGTGCAAATAAAGGATAAGTCGCATCTGCATAAGAATCTTTAATGATGACAGCATGTAGCTTGTTTTTTGCATCTGGATTTAAGATATTTATCTGTGCATAGTCTGTTTGGTAAACAGAACTATAGTCTGGTGAAAGCTTCTTTTTGTCCACTGCAAAGAATTCCTTCATTGGCATTTGCATCGATTCTTCTGATTTTGGACCGAGATACACAGTGTAATTATCCCACATATTTGGGTTTTGCTTTAATTGTACATATGGGATTGTTTCAGGTGTTTTTATTAAATTATACAGTTGTTTATTCCAACTACCGATAAATTGTCCATTCGGTTTTTCTGTAGTTATTTTATAATCATCTCGATTAACAGCATTACCTTTAACTATTTTAGATTCATTAGTAATGTGATTCATTGTTTGTTCGTATGCATAAAATGCACCTTTCATATTCCAATGGTGATCTGTTTTAAAGTATAGATCTTCTAATTGTTCATGAGTAAATTCTTTTTGAAAAGTAGGAAGAACATCAATAACAGGGAAATTTATTTTCTGTAACTCTTGTACAAAATAATCGCGATGCTTTTGATCGTACCCACGATCTACATATGGCGGGTATTTATACGAAAATGCCGTTAGTTTACTTGGAGCTAACAAGAAATAAAATTCTGTTTTTGGAAATTGAGTTTGTAAGTTTTCTAATTCATTAACAGATTGTTTAATTTGATTACGCATATCTATTTTGGTAGGTGCAGATAAAATGAAACCATCATCTGCAACATAATTGTTATTTACGAAAGTTCGATTGAATTTCATTTGTAACTTTGTGTATGTTTCAATAAATCTGTCTCGTGCTGCAATGTGATCTGTAAAATGTAATTCAGTATCTTTGAAATATTTTCCGGATTTTATAGTATCAATAGTTAGGACTGGATTCAAAGCTAATTCTCTATTTTCAAAATCAGAAAAACTTTTTTTGTCCCAATATATTATTTTTCCGGTCCATATACACATTCCAAAAATAATAGCGAGAAATCCTGTAATTAATATACGATTAGTGAAATTTTTCATAGTTAGCCCTCCTTTAGAAGCGGAAGTAAATAAATGGATTGTAAGTTGCATTTGTTAAATACATCATAGTTATAATTAAAACACTCAAGTAATAAAGTGGAGATAAAATGACTACCTTTTTATTTGCTAATAGATTCTTAATCCAAGAGAAAATTGGAGCTGATGTAATAATAGCAAGTATAAAGATTCCCCAATAATTCATTACATAGAAATAACTCGTAATGTCAGTTAACGATCCATTTAATCCGAACATTGCTTGTAAAAATTTTGAGCAGTAGCTAAAATTATCAGCGCGGAAGAAAACCCAACCAATAATCACTAAAAACATAACGTATACGTGTTGAATCGGCCACCATAATTTTTGTAATATTTTTTCGAAACCAGCCTTTTCTAAAGCAATTAAACATCCGTAATAAATACCCCAAATCATAAATGTCCAACTAGCTCCATGCCAAAATCCGGTTAACGCCCATACAATGAAGAGATTACGATAGATTTTCCAAGTAGATACGCGATTCCCGCCTAGTGGAATATAAACATAATCACGGAACCAAGAACCAAGTGAAATGTGCCAACGACGCCAAAATTCAGAGATGGATTTTGAAATATATGGATAATTGAAATTCTCTAAGAAATCAAATCCGAACATTTTTCCTAATCCAATTGCCATATCACTGTAACCTGAAAAGTCGAAATAAATTTGTAATGTGTAAGCGATTGCGCCAATCCAAGCGGTAGATACGCTCATTGTTGCTGGGTCCATTGCAAATATTTCATCAGCAATAGCTCCCAATTGATTCGCAATTAAAACCTTTTTTCCCAATCCAATGATGAAACGACGAATTCCTTCTGAAAACTTATCAGCAGTAACTGTTCTAACATGTAATTGATGAGCGATTGTATTATATCGAACAATTGGTCCTGCTACTAATTGCGGGAAAATAGTAAAGTATAGTGCGAGATCAAATAGATTTCGCTGAGCTTCTACTTTCTTCTTATAAATATCGATAATATAACTCATTGCATGGAAAGTGAAAAATGAAATTCCAATGGGCAAGGGGATTTTTTCGAGTACAATGTTTGTATGGAAAATTCCATTTATATTATCTACTAAGAAATTAGCATATTTAAAATATCCTAGTATAGCAATATTGACAACGATTGCTATAGTAAGAATGACTTTTCTATTTGCACTAGACAGTTGGTCCTTATTAAGCCAAATTCCGAACCAATAGTTTATGAAAATAGAAAAAAGCATTAGGAAGACATATATTGGTTCTCCCCAAGCATAAAATAATAAACTAAACAATAGTAGAACTATGTTTTGTAATTCTTTCCGTACTGAGTAGTAAACGAAAAGAATTGCAGGTAAAAAAAGGCATAAGAAAAACAAATTGCTAAATACCATGTATCATTATTTCCTTTCTATCTTTTCTCTTTAAGGAGTATACCATGCGATAAATGAATAATCTATCTTATAGGAGATATGAGAGGATTTATTGTTAAAAACGAGGGATATTCGTATGTGAATAGTGGAGGAATTAAAAAAAACGGAAAAATTTAACAGTAGATTAGGTGGAATTTGGAAAAGTTTACTTTCAAAATGTTAAGAGGGAAGAGCTAAAGCATATAATAGGAAGAAGAAGGGGGTAACGCTATGAAAATTACGCTAGCTTCATTTTTTCATCTAGTTTTATGGAGTGGATTTTCAGCAGTGTTATTATTGTCAAGTCGTGATAAATTACATTATAAAATTTTTCTTTTTCTTATATTTTTGTACTTAGCGTATGTAATAGCGTATGTCATACTAAGTGCAAGGAGAAAAGCAATACTTCTTACTTGCACAAATAGTATGATCTTTCTAATCATTTATTTTTGTTTTTAAATTAACGTTTATAGAAATACATTGTTCTTCCATTAAATAATTGTAATTCTCCTTCTAATTTCTTCGCTAGAAAACGGCAAAATTCATTTGCTTTTCCTTTATCACCAAATGTTGCATTAGGTGGTAAAGAAATCTGAATAAAAGATTGTTCCTTTTCTATACCGATACCAACATAAATGGAGTCATATCGATCGTGAGTAGATTGTAGTTTTAATGTTGTTGCTGATGTTTCTAAAATTTCATAAGGAAAAGCGGTATTTGTATAAGCGTAATTAATTTGAACACCAGTTTTGGAAGTAACTGTTTGATAGTAAAGAAAAAGTTGTTTTATATCATCTATTGAAACAGATTGTTGATTGGATTTAGGTACAAGCGTAATAAAGGCATGTTGCATATAAGTTCCCCCTAACTTAGTAGAATACTATCATTCTACATCCTACTGAATTTTTTGACAATTAAAAGGAGTATTCCTTTTTTTGTTTAATATACTAATGAAAGGTGATGTAGAAAGGTGGAAACCGATGTTTGAAAAATTGTATGATGAGCATGAAAGTGTGAAGGTACGATTTTTGGGGTTTATGACACATGATACTCGTTATGATTTTGGTGTTATTTATACAAATATGTTTTTTGGAAAGCCACTCATTGTTTGCATGCAAACAGGAAGATCTACTTTACTTGGACGAGATGATGTAGAGAATGTGCAACATATACAGGAAGTTTTTAAATTAGGATCAGAAGAGGAAGCGGCGGAGTTAGCTCAATTCTTTAAATTTTTAGTCCCATCTACTTCTTTGCATGCGGAATATGAAGAATAATTAATGTAAAACAGTCGTACGTATAAATATGGCTGTTTTTTTGTTTTAATATCGCATACTAATTTAAATTAAAAATATTTAATGTGTTATACTAAAAACCTATTGACGTAAAAAGTATAACATATTAAAATAAAGACAGAAAGTTAAGCGGTTACAAAAGTTTTTGGGATTATAAACTTAGGGGGAAATGAAAAATGGGAACGATCGTATGTCAAGATTGTGAAGGTACAATTGCACACTTCGAGGATGAGAAAGTAACGGTACTTTACGGGAAATGTGGATCTTGCGGATGTGATCACACAGAGCATACAAAAGCCCAATAATTGATAGGAAATGGACAGCTAAAAGTTTTTAGGACCATAAACTTAGGGGGAAATGAAAAATGGGAACAATCGTATGCCAAGTATGTGAAGGAACAATCGGTCATTTTGAAGATGAAAAAACGACTGTGCTTTACGGAAAATGTGGTACAAATTGTGACTGTGCTAATAAAGACAAAGCGAAAGCTTAATTATAAATAAGTAGATTATTATTAAAACTCAGGGGGAAATGAAAAATGGGAACAATCGTATGCCAAGTATGTGAAGGAACAATCGGACATTTTGAAGATGAAAAATCAACAGTACTATACGGGAAATGTGGATCTCACTGCGAATGTGACCATAAAGAACATACAAAAGCTTAAATAAGAAGAAGCGCCTACATATACATATGTAGGCGCTTTTTTAATAAATTGTAGTTGTATGGCCAACTGTTGCAATGATTGCATCATCTCTAATGGGAATAAATCCTATCGATGTCTGTGGAGTGCTAGGAGAGGCGTAGTGGCTCATGAGACGGCTATCAATACGGGTAATAGTATCGGTCAAGAAAGCTGAAATAAAAGCGTAGGGGACTCGTCGTTCATTTAAAGAGTATATAATTTCCTCTTTTGTTTTTACACCTACGCCATGTCCGTAAAAAAAGAAATTTCCTAGATAGATTGTATTTTCTCCTTGCCACTCGATTGTAGCTGGATTCACTTGTGGATTTTTAAAATAAACGAGGTCGCCGGGAACTAGATCGCCACCCGTTTTTGTTATGAGCTTTAAATCTTGATCGTAGTCCCACGTATAAAGTAAAAGGTTTGCAAAGAGACGGTTGAATGTTTCTTCCTCATACAAGGATAGTAAAGCTTTGTAAAAAATAATGATCATAGCGGTGGCACATTCAGTTCCATATAGTTTTCCGTTTTTGAAAATATCTTGTATGGCAATGGAAGGGGGTATGTTTGGAAGGAGCTCGAATCCCCCAAGTGACGTTCTTTTCCAATATTGGGGGTTGCAAAAGGACTGTTGAAATGTGCGAAACTGAAATCCACTTTGAAAAAGTTCTAATGCAGAAGTAATAATATTCACTCGCAAATTTAGATCAAAACTGAGTTCATCAGATGTTCGGAAGGAATAAATTTCTTGATTTCCTGCCATTATCGATAAAATTTGTTGTTTCTCAGCTGCAAATGGCTCATATTCATTTGTGATATAAGGATGTACAATAGAACGGCCTATTACAATCATAATAGTATCCCCACCTATACGTTACATTACTTCATATCGTATGAGAAAAGGAAAAAAGGGTGAAAGAAAAGCCTATCAACTGATAGGCTTGTACTCTTTAATCACACGTAATGTTTGTAATGTCATATCTTCAGGACCTTGTACAGGTAAACCCGCTTCTAAGTTTTTACGAATATACTCTAAGTTATCTTGTGTAATAATTTCCCCCGGAGTAAAGATTGGAATCCCTGGCGGATAAACCATAACGAAATCAGCTATAATACGACCTGCTGCATTTTCAAACGGAATGACTTCTGTTTCCGAATAAAAAGCATCTCGAGGAGAAAGTGCTAGCACTGGTATTTCTGGGATTTCTACTTGTATTTGAACACCTTTATCGGCTTGATTTCTAAATGTTGCTGCTAAATCTTGTAATGCTGCAATAAGTGTATTTGTCTCACTTTCTGTATCTCCGAAAGTGACAAGACATAGTATGTTGTATAAATCTGAGAGTTCTACTTCAATGTTATATTGCTCTCTAAGCCATACTTCAGCCTGATGGCCTGTAATACCTAAATCTTTTACAGATACAATTATCTTTGTAGGATCATAGTTAAAAGTAGCATCCGTACCTAGCATTTCTTTTCCAGGACAGTAAAGATCCTCAATAGCATTAATAGCATCACGAACTTGTTCCGCTAATTGTATAGTTTGTTCTATGAGTGCTGTTCCTTCTGTAGCAAGACGTTTTCTAGCAACATCTAGGGATGCTAACAAGATATAAGAAGTTGATGTCGTCGTAAGCATGCTAATAATAGATTGAACATGTTTTACGTTCACAAGGCCTTCCTTCACGTTAAGAATAGAACTTTGCGTTAAAGATCCTCCTAATTTGTGAACACTTGTTGCTGCCATATCTGCACCGGCTTGCATCGCTGACATCGGCAATTCATCGTGAAAATGAATATGAACACCATGGGCCTCATCAACGAGTACAGGGATATCGTAAGAATGTGCTAATTGGACAATCTGTTCTAAGTCTGCAGCAAAGCCAAAGTATGTTGGGTTAATAACAAGTAAGCCTTTCGCATCTGAATGCTCTTCAAGTGCCTTTTTGACAGATTGAATTGTAATTCCATGCGAAATACCAAGTTTTGGATCGATTTCAGGATGCATGAAAATCGGTTTTGCACCTGAGAAAATAATAGCTGACATTACTGATTTATGCACGTTTCGTGGCACTAGGATTTTGTCACCAGGACCGCAAACGCTCATCACCATTGTCATTATTGCACCACTTGTACCTTGAATAGAAAAGAAAGTATGATCTGCACCAAATGCAGCGGCTGCTAAATCTTGTGCTTCTTTAATCATACCTTTTGGATGATGTAAATCATCGAGCGGCGCAATATTAATTAAATCAATTGCTAATGCATTATGCCCAATAAATTCGCGAAATGTAGGATCCATACCCTGTCCTTTTTTATGACCAGGAATATGGAATTGAATTGGATTTCGCTTACTGTGCTCAACTAAAGCGGTAAACAATGGTGTTTCGTATTGGGACAATCTATACACCCCTTCTTCTTCGTAATATTTAGTATTATTTGTTTTATATAATCCTGTTCTAAAAAAGTTAAGTTCTTTTTTAGTATGAGGCTTGTTTTTCTGCCATTCACAAAAGTGTTTTTGAGATGGTAGGTTCACTTTGTTTTCTATAAAACAAAAGCATTATATCACCAATAATTATAGATGTATAGAAAAAAATATTTTTACAGTGAGTATGTTAAATAGTTATTTCCAATTACCTTATAGAGGAAGACAATTCCATCATAAGGAATAAATAGTGTATAATGCAAAGTGGCTATAGTGAAGAAGAAAAAATTCCTTTAAGATAGCATATTGAAATAAGAAGAAATGATAAATGAGGTGCAAAATGGAATATCAATATCCGCTAGATTATGATTGGTCAAATGAGGAAATGGTTGCAATTGTGAAGTTTTATGAAGCAATTGAGAAAGCATACGAAAAAGGAATTATAAGAGAAGAATTAATGGGATTATATCGTCGTTTTAAAGAGATTGTTCCATCTAAAGCAGAAGAGAAGAAAATTGATAAGGAGTTTCAAGAAGTAAGTGGATATTCTATATATCGTGCGATTCAAAGGGCAAAAGAAACTGAAGAACAAAAGTTTGTGAAAATGTAAAAATATTTTGAAAAATGAAAAATGAAGTGATATAATGTGATAACAACTAAAAACGGACAATATAAATTGTCCGTTTTCTACTATCGATTACAAAGTGCATATAAAGGAAGGAGTGATTGCATCGTAGATTCAATCTTAGCAAGGAATTGTTCGTTGGTCATTGCTGAAAACTCCTCTGGTGATATATGAATACCAACTAATAATTCTGCTTTTTTCACAGTAGCTAGACGTTCAATCATCTTTTGTAAGTCTTCTGTTTCAAGTGTTCTATGTAATTTTACACTTGGTTTAGTATGGTCAATGGACCAAACGAAGTCATTTGGAATATTTGTTTTTAAATCATTTAAATGTTCTAAGAAGGCGTGAGCCGTCTCCACTTTTTGTGGACACTCATAGATTAAACCAAAGTATATGAAGGCATGAGTACCCCATAATCCAATTTGGAAATGTGGTAGCATTTTATATCCGCGTTTATTTGTTGAAAAAGCAACCCAAGTATCGTTTGGTGGATTGACTTTGCGACGTGCATGTTTTGCTACATGATAAAAAAAGTTCTCATCAGTTTGTTTGGATAAATACGTTGCAAACTGTTCCCCTAAAGCTTCAAGTTTAGGATGAATGTTCGTTTTAATTGCACTCATTCGTTCTTCGAGACCATCAACTGTAAAGACCTCAAAATCAGTTGACTTGAATGTTTGTAGTGTCATGATTGTTCCTCCAACTCCTATTTTGCTTTTATTTTAGCATAGCTTGTACTATTCATAAAAAAAACAGCACAAAAAAATTTAAATAAAAAAATATAATTTTGTTGCATAGATGATTTATCCAACATAGTATAGTATAAAACAAAAAATCAGAAAATTTAATTAATTCTAGTCCGAGGGCAGACGAATATTGGGAGGAGGCAAATAATATGAGACAGGTGATTAATGCGTTAAAGAGAACAGATGCTGAAAAGAGAATACCGGTGCTACGTTTGGAGCTAGATTATGAATTAGCAACTTTATATGATGCGATGATGGAAAATGATAAACTGAAAAAAGAAGAGTGTGTACAAAAGTTAGAAGTGTTAAGACTTGAAATGATTCGTTTAGAGGCGTAATAATAGTATATGTATAAAAAATTAGTTGGTGCGAACCTTATAAAGGGTTCGTTTTTTCTGTGAACAGTATAGATCGGAGTGTTTAAACATGCAAGAAGTATGGAAAGACATCGATGCACACGCCAAACAGTGGATTCGAGATGCAGGAGAGTTTTTAATGGCATCAATGGAAAAAGCACTTATTATAGAAACGAAATCCAATGCAGCTGATTTAGTAACAAATATGGACCGAGAAATAGAACAGTTTTTAATTGGGAAAATTAAAGAAACATTCCCGAACCATAATATTTTAGGAGAAGAAGGTTATGGAGATGAGGTAACTTCTTCTGATGGGGTTGTTTGGTTAATTGATCCAATTGATGGCACGATGAACTTTGTTCATCAAAAAAGAAATTTCGCAATTTCAATTGGAATTTATGAGAACGGTATCGGAAAGGTTGGACTCATTTATGATCCAGTTCATGATGAATTATACCATGCGGTAAAGGGAGCTGGAGCATTTTGTAATGAAGTACCAATACCTTTATTGGAAAAAGGAACTGTAGAGCAAGGAATTGTAGCTTTAAATGCGATATGGCTTACCGATAATCCATTGCTGAATAAGGAAAGTATGATGGCGCTGGTTAAGAAAGCAAGAGGCACGAGATCATATGGCTGTGCAGCGTTAGAGATGGTATACGTTGCAACAGGAAGAATAGATGCATATGTAACGCCGAGATTATCACCATGGGATTTTGGTGGGGGACAGATAATTGTAGAGGAAGTTGGAGGTAAGGCGACAACATTTTCTGGATCCCCGCTTTCAATCGTAGAGAAGAGCAGCGTATTAGTTGCAAAACCTGGAGTGTATGAAGAGGTGTTACGATTTATAGCGGAGTAACAAAAAAAGTAAGAGGCTGTATAAGCGCTTCTTACTTTTTGACGTTATTGCGATTTACGCATTTTTCTTTTTGTTACAAAACCGTATCCAACTGTAACAAATGTGCCGATAATGCAAATGATAACACCGATGGGACTATTTTCAGCAACCATAATACCGATACCGATTAAGAAAATAACACCGATAATTGCAGTTAATAAAAAGCGATATTGAATGTGTTCCATTTCTTCACCCTCCAATTTTATTTTACTTTCACAAAAGTAAGAATACAACTATATTTTCATTCTTGATTTTATTTTGATTGCCATTGTATCCCCTTCGCTCTTATAATAGAGAAGGATTAAAAAGACATTAGGAGTTGGACATGTTGAAAAAACGACAAGATTTACGAAATATAGCAATTATTGCCCACGTTGACCATGGTAAAACAACACTTGTTGACCAGTTATTACGTCAAGCGGGGACGTTCCGTGCGAATGAACATATTGAAGAACGCGCAATGGACTCAAACGATCTAGAAAGAGAACGTGGTATTACAATTTTAGCGAAGAATACTGCGATTCACTATGAAGATAAAAGAATTAACATTTTAGATACACCTGGTCACGCTGACTTCGGTGGAGAAGTAGAACGTATCATGAAAATGGTTGATGGTGTTCTACTTGTTGTTGATGCATATGAAGGTTGTATGCCACAAACACGATTTGTTTTAAAGAAAGCTCTTGAGCAAAACTTAACTCCAATCGTTGTTGTAAACAAAATTGACCGTGACTTCGCTCGCCCTGATGAAGTAGTTGATGAAGTAGTTGACTTATTCATCGAACTTGGTGCAAACGAAGATCAATTAGAGTTCCCAGTTGTATTTGCATCAGCAATGAACGGAACAGCAAGCTTAGATTCAAATCCAGCAAATCAAGAAGAGAATATGAAATCATTGTTTGACACAATTATTGAACATATTCCAGCACCAGTTGATAACAGCGAAGAGCCACTTCAATTCCAAGTAGCACTTCTTGATTACAATGACTATGTTGGTCGTATCGGGGTTGGACGCGTATTCCGTGGTACAATGAAAGTAGGACAACAAGTTGCATTAATGAAAGTTGACGGAACTGTAAAACAATTCCGTGTAACGAAATTATTTGGTTACATTGGATTAAAACGTCAAGAAATTGAAGAAGCAAAAGCTGGAGATTTAGTAGCTGTTTCAGGTATGGAAGACATTAACGTAGGTGAAACTGTATGTCCGGTTGAGCATGAAGAGGCTTTACCATTATTACGTATTGATGAGCCAACACTACAAATGACATTCCTTGTAAATAACAGCCCATTTGCAGGTCGTGAAGGTAAATTCATTACATCTCGTAAAATTGAAGAGCGTCTTCGTTCACAATTAGAAACAGATGTAAGTTTACGTGTAGATAATACAGATTCTCCTGATGCGTGGATCGTATCTGGACGTGGGGAATTACATTTATCTATCCTAATTGAAAACATGCGTCGTGAAGGTTATGAGCTACAAGTATCTAAGCCTGAAGTAATTATTAAAGAAGTTGATGGCGTAAGATGTGAGCCTGTAGAGCGCGTGCAAATCGATGTACCTGAAGAATACACTGGTTCTATTATGGAATCTATGGGTGCACGTAAAGGTGAAATGTTAGATATGGTGAATAACGGAAACGGTCAAGTTCGCCTTACTTTCATGGTTCCAGCACGTGGTTTAATTGGTTACACAACAGAATTCTTAACATTAACTCGTGGTTACGGTATTTTAAACCATACATTCGATTGCTACCAACCAGTACACGCTGGACAAGTTGGTGGACGTCGCCAAGGTGTTCTAGTTTCACTTGAAACAGGAAAAGCATCACAATACGGTATTATGCAAGTTGAAGACCGTGGTGTAATCTTCGTTGAACCAGGTACAGAAGTATATGCTGGTATGATTGTCGGAGAACACACTCGTGAGAACGACTTAACAGTTAACGTTGTGAAAATGAAACAACAAACTAACATTCGTTCTGCGACGAAAGATCAAACTTCAACAATGAAAAAACCACGCTTAATGACTTTAGAAGAGTCATTAGAGTACTTAAACGATGATGAGTTCTGTGAAGTAACTCCAGAATCAATTCGTTTACGTAAAAAGATTCTTGATAAGAGTGAGCGTGAAAGAGCTGCTAAGAAAAAGAAATCTGTAGAAGCGTAAAATAATAGAACAGCTACCTTTGAGGGGTAGCTGTTTTTTATTGTATTTATTTTTGGAATATTTACTCTTTTTTTGTGGACAGTATTTTTTTTGCAGGTTACTCTTGTATTAAGTACATAAATAAAATTTGTTTTTTGTGAGAAAGGAGGATGAATGATGTTAGAAAGAATGTCGTTTTTTGCGAAATTATGTAAAGTTGATGAAAATCCAGAACTAGGGATGTGGTTACTATATGGAACCATTATTATATTAAGCGCACTTGTGTATAATTTAGGTTTTGCAAGAAAACTATCAATAATAAAAAATATAGTGATATATATATCGTTAGCGATTGGGTGTACAGTTTTAACTTTCTTTGCAGTTTTTTTACCTGTTGGAGAGGGGCTTGTTGTAGCGGCGATTGTACTTGGGATTTATAGGTTGCGTTTACGTCAAGCAAGACAACAAAAAGCAGGGTGAGGGGGCGGGTTTTTATGCGTTCAGTACAAGATGCACTATATAATTGGTTAACAATTAAAACAGTTGCCGAAGCACGTCCAGATGATCGTGCTGCAAAAGAAACGTATTTGTTATTTCAAAATATGATATATGAAGAACATAAATTAACGGATGTGGAAGTTAAAAAGAACGAAGAAATGTATTTGATTACATATGAAATGAATGGAGAAAAAAAATCTGCCAGGTTTCCATTAGAAGCTATTGATTGCTTTTTGGATCAAATGAATCGTGAACCTGAAAAATATAAATAAGTCCTTATCTATATGATTAAGGACTTATTTACATTTTACCAATCGTCTTCGACTTTTTTATCACGATATAATCGGAAATTACCACTTGCATGACGTTCCATCGTACGTTCTGCAATTCGTTCCGAACATTCCATGCACATATATGTATGAATAGGGCGGTTACGCAGTTTTTTTGCCATAGGATTTTCATCATCTAACATATCTTTTTTATCACAAATCATACATTTGACTCTCATTTCGTCACCTCAATACGAATTCTATCAGTATAAGTATATCATGGAAGTATAATGTTTTTGAATAATAGCGGGAAAAAATAATATTTTCGCAATTCGAAAAATAAGTTATGATAAGGATATATTAAGTATATTTGGAGGTGGAAATATGGCGAATGTAGTAGAGCCTACATTAACAGATGATTTAGTACAAACGTTACGTAAAGAATGTATTGTTATGGTGGCAACAACAGACTTCGAAAAACAAGTTCCTAACGTAAGTGCTATTTCTTGGGTGTATGCAGTTAGTAAAACTAGTATTCGATTTGCAGTAGATCAGCGTTCACGTATTGTGGAAAATATACGGCATAGTACTGGGGTGGTATTGACTATAATGGCGAATGAATCCGTATTTTCCATAAGTGGTGCAGGTGAAATTTTGACTGATAGAATGGAAGGCATTCCTCTAAAATTAACTGTAATAGAAGTAAATGTACAAGAAGTACGTGATGTTATGTTTTATGGAGCGAAACTTGCAACTGTACCAACATATGAAAAAACATATGATATTCGCGCAGCGAAGAAGCTGGATAACCAAGTGTTAGTAGGAATAAAAGAATTATAAATGTGATAAATAAGAAAGTCAGTTGTTAACTTTTGTAATCAGTTATTGTGATTTTATGTTAATAATTATAATTAAAAGTAATATATTGAATAGAAATGAATAAAAAATAAATAAAAGGTTTAATGGCTATGGATTTCGATTCTACCTCGTTTATACGGTACATATAATTATAACAATGGTTCGTCCATATTTTATGGATGAAACCCTTGTTCTACAAATTTAAAAGTGGAGTCAGGGGGTAACAGGTTGGATAAAATTTATGTGTTAGATACGAATGTACTTTTGCAGGATCCTTTATCTATTTTTTCATTTGAAACCAATGAAGTAGTGATTCCAGCAGTTGTATTAGAAGAGGTTGATTCGAAAAAACGTTATATGGATGAAGTAGGACGAAATGCTCGTTATGTATCTAAGTTAATAGACAAATTTCGTGAGATAGGAAAGCTGCATGAAAGTATTCCGCTAGAAAACGGCGGTACATTTCGTATTGAATTAAATCATCGTTCATTTGTTCAACTACAAGATATTTTTGTAGAAAAAACAAATGATAATCGAATTTTAGCTGTAGCAAAAAATTTATCTTTAGAAGAGCAAGAAAAAGAGGACGGGAAGTCTGTTATTTTAGTAAGTAAAGACGTGCTCGTAAGGGTAAAAGCTGATGCAATTGGTTTGAAGGCGGAAGATTATTTAAGTGATCGTGTAATTGAAGTAGATAATATATATTCAGGATTTTTGGAAGGGTATATATCAAAAGAGCAATTGGATTATTTTTATGAAAAAGGTGAATTGCCTTTATCCGAAATTGCAAATCATCCTTTTTATCCAAATCAATTTGTAGTAATGAAAGATGCATTAGGGGGATCTAGTTCAGCACTTGGTATTGTGGATCACTTAGGTAAGAAGGTAAAGAAACTTATTTTTCACAATGAACAAGTATGGGGGATACGACCACGAAATGTGCAGCAAATTATGGGATTAGAATTGTTGCTTCGTGAAGATATTCCGCTAGTAACGTTAACAGGGAAAGCTGGTACAGGAAAAACATTACTAGCCTTAGCTTCAGGGCTTATGCAAACTGAAGATTTAGGGTTATATAAAAAACTACTCGTTGCAAGGCCAATTGTTCCAGTCGGAAAAGATATCGGTTATTTACCAGGAGAAAAAGAAGAAAAGTTAAGACCGTGGATGCAACCGATTTTTGATAATCTAGAGTATTTATTTAATACGAAAAAGCCAGGAGAGTTAGATGCTATTTTAGCTGGAATGGGTTCGATTGAAGTAGAAGCTCTTACCTATATACGTGGGAGAAGTATTCCGGATCAGTTCATTATAATTGACGAAGCACAAAATTTAACGAAACATGAAGTGAAAACGATACTGACAAGAGTAGGAGAAAAAAGTAAAATCGTATTAATGGGAGATCCTCAGCAAATTGATCATCCGTATTTGGATGAGTATAATAACGGTTTAACATATGTTGTAGAGAAGTTTAAAGAGCAACGTATTAGTGGTCATGTAAAGTTTGTTAAAGGTGAGCGATCGAATTTAGCTCAACTAGCAGCAGATTTATTATAAAAGGAGTGGGCTGAGGCTCACTCCTTTTTCTTCCAAGTATACATTTTAAATAATTGTAAATTTACGGATGTTACGGATTGGATTTTGTCTATTAGATCCATCATTGTAATATAGATAAACAGGTCCATCCTCTTTTAATGGCTTTCCTTCTTTTGAAAAACCAAGTATAGCATTTTCTACAGTTTCTAATGGAAGTATTATTGTTTGATCTACTGTTTCAATTTTGACTTGCGTAGCGTCATCTGAAATTTCGGCGTTAGCAAGAAATGGATGAAATGGTATACCGAACGTTCCAGTAATTAGCTGTTCTTTTTTATATTTCTTTACACTTTGTTGTATCGGTGGAAACGCAGCACCATCACGGATTTCGCGATCCCAATGTTCTGAAGTGTTTTTCAAATAAGCTTCTAGTTCTGATGTGTTTTCTCTTGTTTCATCAAAGTAAGTTGTCAAATCTACTTTTCGATCATCAAAGATCCAAACAGTTGGATCGATAGTGATTGGAAAACGAACTTTTCCATTAATAAATAAAATTTCGCTCATTGTTGTTCCCCCATTTGTGTTATACTCCCACTTTTCAGTATAATAGCATTAGACATGGTTGTCACAAAAAATGTTTCTATTGCAATTTACTAAAACTATCGCTAATATTAATAGATAGGAGAGAGTAGGACGGAAACGGAGGGAATCAATTTGGCGTCTGAGACAGTATCAAATCATCAGGAAAAGGCACTAGCCCTTCTACAAGCGGATGCGGAGAAGATTTTAAGACTTATTAAGGTGCAAATGGACAACCTTACAATGCCGCAATGTCCATTATATGAAGAAGTGTTAGACACACAAATGTTTGGACTATCCCGCGAGGTCGATTTTGCAGTTCGCCTTGGTCTTATTGCAGAAGAACAAGGGAAAGCAATGTTAGGAGAGCTTGAACGTGAGTTATCTGCACTTCATGAAGCATTTACAAACAAACAACAATAACGGGTTCAAATAGGGGGGCTCAAACTGAAAAAGTTTGGGCTTTTTATTTGTATAATAAAGCAGGAAGAATCAATGTACATATGGAATACAACAATAATTAAATTGAAACAGAGAGAGGAAATGAAATGAAAAGAGTATGGAAATCAATGGATTATTCATTGTTACTTCCTCTTGTTATCTTATGTGTGTTGGGAGTTATAATGGTATATAGTTCTAGTTCCATTGTCGCGATTTCGTCGAAATATAACTGGCCAGCAAATTACTTTTTTAAAAAACAATTAGTTGCTCTTGCTATTGGAACGGTAATGCTTGTGATTGTCGTTATAATCCCTTACAAATTTTGGAGGAAAAAAATAGTTCTTACAGCGATGGGGTTAGGGAGTATTGGGTTACTAACAGCAGCTTTCCTTTTCGGTAAGGTAATCAATGGTGCAAAAGGATGGATACTAGGTATACAACCAGCTGAGTTTGTAAAAATAGTAGTTATTATTACGCTAGCAAGTTTTTTTGCTAAGAAACAAGAGAGGAAAACCCCTTTTTTACAAGGGATAATACCTCCTATATTTATTGTCGGTGGATCGATGGTATTAATTTTATTACAAAATGACTTAGGGACTGACATATTAATAGGTGGAACAGTGTTAATTATGTTCTTCTGTTCAGGAGTTAATGTTAACTTGTGGATAAAAAGATTTTTATTAACATCTATCGTGTGGATTCCGGCGTTGTATTTTATCGGAAATTATAAATTAAGTAACTACCAAAAAGCTCGATTTTCAGTTTTTCTTGATCCATTTAGTGATCCGCAAAAGGATGGATTTCAACTAATAAATTCATTTATTGGAATTGCCTCAGGTGGATTAGGTGGTAGAGGATTAGGGAATAGTATACAAAAGTATGGCTATTTACCAGAGCCACAAACGGATTTTATTATGGCAATTATATCTGAAGAACTAGGTTTTATAGGTGTAGCTATCATTTTAATCTGTTTACTACTTATTATCATTCGTTCGTTTAGAGTGGCACAAAAATGTAAAGATCCATTTGGAAGTTTAATTGCAATAGGAATTGCAAGTTTAATTGGAATACAAACATTTGTTAATGTTGGTGGTATGTCTGGATTAATACCGCTTACAGGGGTACCTTTACCGTTTATTAGTTATGGTGGTAGTTCTTTGTTGGCTAATCTAATCTCGATGGGTATATTATTAAATGTTGCTAGTCATGTAAAACGACAAGAGAAACAGCAAAATGAGATAATGAAAGAAAGAGAACAAGATGGACCACGTCTTGTAGTTGTGAAATAAAAAACACATTGTGCTTTAGAGCGCGAGGTGTTTTTTTTATTTTTAAGAAATATTAAATATGATGCATTAATTGTGATATATACTAAAAAATATATCACATTATATTAAATATGACATACGATTAAGTTGTTAGAAAAGGAAGAGGTATGCTATACTATTTTTGTGAAACAAATTGATCAGAAAACTTATCATTTGTTAAAAAATAAGGTATGATGGATAAAAATAAAGTGAAGCTTTCTAAGTATAATATAATGTAGAAAGTGAAGAACTTCACGCTCTTTATGGTGTGTATATATTTTATCTCTAGAGTGGTAGGAAAGTAGAGGGGGAAAATCATGACAAAGCTGCAACGTATTCAAAAAGTATTGGTAGCTAACCGTGGAGAGATTGCAATTCGTGTGTTTCGAGCTTGTTCGGAACTTGGATTAAAAACAGTTGCAATCTATTCTAAAGAGGATAGTGGTTCTTATCATCGTTATAAAGCCGATGAGTCCTATTTAGTTGGGGAAGGGAAAAAGCCAATTGATGCTTATCTAGATATTGAGGGCATTATTGAGATTGCGAAAAGTAATCATGTAGATGCAATCCACCCTGGATATGGTTTCTTGTCAGAAAATATTCAATTCGCAAAACGTTGTGAAGAAGAAGGAATTATCTTTATCGGTCCAAAGAGTAAGCATTTAGATATGTTTGGAGATAAAGTGAAAGCAAGAACACAAGCGCAGCTAGCACAAATTCCGGTTATTCCTGGTAGTGATGGGCCAGTAAATTCAATAGAAGAAGTTGGAGAATTTGCTGAAAAGTATGATTACCCGATTATTATTAAAGCTTCCCTTGGCGGTGGTGGTCGTGGTATGCGTATTGTACGTACTAGTGAAGAATTAAGAGAATCGTATAATCGAGCGAAGTCAGAAGCGAAAGCAGCCTTTGGTAATGATGAAGTGTACGTTGAAAAATTCGTTGAAAAACCTAAACATATAGAAGTTCAAATTTTAGCAGATGAAGAGGGCAATGTTGTTCATTTATACGAGCGAGACTGTTCTGTACAACGTCGTCATCAAAAAGTTGTAGAAATTGCACCTAGTGTGTCACTTTCAGATGATTTGCGTCAGCGTATTTGTGATGCTGCTGTTAAATTAACGAAAAATGTAAATTATTTAAACGCAGGAACAGTAGAATTTCTTGTAAAAGGTGATGAGTTTTACTTCATAGAAGTAAATCCACGTGTTCAAGTTGAACATACGATTACAGAAATGATTACAGGAGTAGATATCGTTCAATCGCAAATTTTAATAGCTGATGGACATGCATTACATAGTAAAATGGTAGGTGTTCCGAAGCAAGAGGAAGTAGTTGTACATGGATTTGCAATACAATCCCGTGTAACGACTGAAGACCCATTAAATAATTTCATGCCGGATACAGGGAAAATTATGGCGTACCGATCAGGTGGTGGTTTCGGTGTTCGTCTTGATACAGGTAATAGTTTCCAAGGTGCTGTTATTACACCGTACTATGATTCTTTACTTGTAAAAGTTACAACATGGGCACTTACTTTTGAACAAGCTGCTGCGAAAATGGAACGTAACTTAAAAGAATTCCGTATTCGTGGTATTAAAACAAATATTCCATTCCTAGAGAATGTAGTAAAACATAAAAACTTCTTATCAGGAGAATATGACACTTCATTTATTGATGCGTCACCTGAACTATTCTTGTTCCCGAAACGTAAAGACCGCGGAACAAAAATGTTAAATTACATTGGGACAGTAACAGTAAATGGCTTCCCAGGAGTAGGGAAAAAAGAGAAACCAATTTTCCCGGATGCTCGTATACCGAATGTATTACACTCAGAGCCGATCCAAAATGGAACGAAACAAATTTTGGATGAGCGTGGAGCAGACGGATTAGTAAAGTGGGTACAAGATCAAAACCGTGTACTTTTAACGGATACAACATTCCGTGATGCGCATCAGTCATTACTTGCGACGCGTATTCGTACAAAAGATTTACATCAAATTGCAGAGCCGACAGCGAGGATGTTACCGAACCTATTCTCAGCGGAAATGTGGGGCGGTGCAACGTTTGATGTTGCATATCGTTTCTTAAAGGAAGATCCATGGGAACGATTACTAGATCTTCGTGAAAAAATGCCAAACGTTTTATTCCAAATGTTACTGCGTTCTTCAAACGCAGTTGGTTACAAAAACTATCCGGATAATTTAATTCAAAAATTTGTGGAATGTTCTGCTCAAGCTGGAATTGATGTGTTCCGTATTTTTGATAGCTTAAACTGGGTAGAAGGTATGAGAGTTGCGATTGATGCTGTGCGAGATACTGGTAAAATTGCAGAAGCAACAATGTGCTACACAGGAGATATTCATGATCCGTTACGTAGTAAATATGATTTAAATTACTATAAAAACTTAGCAAAAGAGTTAGAAGCATCGGGAGCACATATATTAGGAATTAAAGATATGGCAGGCTTATTAAAACCTAATGCGGCATATGATTTAGTTTCTGCATTAAAAGAGACGGTATCGATTCCGATTCACCTGCATACACACGATACGAGTGGAAATGGTATATTAACGTATACAAAGGCAATTGAAGCAGGTGTTGATATTGTAGATGTAGCAGTAAGTTCTATGGCTGGTCAAACGTCACAACCAAGTGCGAACACGCTATACTATGCATTAGGTGGAAACGAAAGACAGCCGGACGTTAATATAGATTCATTAGAAAAATTATCTCATTACTGGGAAGATGTACGTAAATACTACGCACCGTTTGAAAGTGGTATGAATGCACCCCATACAGAGGTATACATGCACGAAATGCCAGGCGGACAGTATAGTAATCTACAACAACAAGCGAAAGCCGTTGGTTTAGGAGATCGCTTCGATGAAGTGAAAGTAATGTATCGCCGTGTGAATGACATGTTTGGCGATATTGTTAAAGTAACGCCATCATCTAAAGTTGTCGGTGATATGGCATTATTTATGGTTCAAAACCACTTAACAGAACAAGATGTTTTAGAGCGAGGGCATTCTATGGACTTCCCAGGATCTGTTGTTGAAATGTTCTCAGGAGATTTAGGACAACCATACGGTGGTTTCCCGAAACAATTACAAGAGATTATTTTAAAAGGGAAAGAGCCATTAACAGTAAGACCGGGTGAATTATTAGAGCCAGTAGATTTTGATGCGTTAAAAGAAGAGCTATTCCATAAACTTGGACGCGAAGTGACGATTTTTGATGTCGTTGCATATGCATTATATCCAAAAGTATTTATGGATTACGAAAAAGTTGCTGAGCTTTATGGAAGTGTATCTGTGCTTGATACACCGACATTCTTCTATGGTATGAGACTTGGTGAAGAAATCAATGTGGAAATCGAACAAGGTAAAACATTGATGGTTAAACTAGTATCAATCGGAGAGCCTCAACCAGATGGAAATCGTGTTCTTTATTTGGAGTTTAACGGACAACCACGTGAGATTGTTGTGAAAGACGAAAGTGTGAAAGCAACAGTGGCACAACGTGTGAAAGGAAACCGTGAAAATCCAAACCACATTAGTGCAACAATGCCAGGAACGGTAATTAAAGTAGTTGTAAAAGAAGGCGATGAAGTGAAAAAAGGCGATTCTATGGCAATTACAGAAGCAATGAAAATGGAAACGACGGTTCAAGCGCCGTTCAATGGTAAAGTGAAAAAAGTATATGTTAACGATGGAGATGCAATTCAAACGGGTGATTTACTTATTGAATTAGATCACTAAAATAGAAAAGAGCTGTGTACATGCAGCTCTTTTTCTTTATCCCGCATAAATGGGCAGTAAGACCCCCACTGATTAAAGTTTCACTTTATCGCAAAAAATACCTTGCCAATTCGGCAAGGTATTTTAATGTGAATTTATTTTGTTTGTTTAGAAGTTGATCCAGCTTCTTTTGCATTCGCTTTACTTCTTGTACCTAACATAACTAAATAGCATAGTACAGCAAACAAGCAAGAAATGAATAGTGAATGTAATAATGCCATTGCTAAACTAGCATTTGTAAATACAACTAAAATTCCTACGATAGCTTGAAGTGTAACAAGGATAAATGAAATGATCCATCCCCAGTATACGACAGGCTGCTGTTTGTAATGGCGAATAGCCAGAATCATCGCGTATAGTATCCAAGCGAAAATTAACATCGCTGCAACTCTATGTCCCATTTGAACCCATTCGTGGAGTTGAGTTGGCATAGGTCTATTTTTGCTACATAAAGGGAAGTCTGGACAGGCTAAGCTAGCTCGTTCGTGACGTACTAGAGCCCCTGTGTAGACAACGAGATAACAGTAAATTGTTACACCATAAATATGAAATTTCATTTTTTTGTCCATAATAAGTGAACGTGCATCAAATTTTTGGTCGATTTCAAAGATAAGACACGTTAATAAAATAACAGAAGCAAATGAAATTAAGGAAATACCGAAATGGATAGCGAGTACAGCTGGCATTTGTCCCCAAACAACTGCTGCAGCTCCCATTAATGCTTGTGCAACTAAAAATACGAAGGATAAAATTGCTAACGTTTTTGTTTCGCGCACATGTTTATAATATTTCCAGGACAAAATACAAAGGAGAGTGACAAGAATTCCTGCTGATCCTGATGTAAGGCGATGACTTAGTTCAATAATAGTTTCCATTGATAAATTAGATGGAACAAATTCACCGTTACAAAGTGGCCATGATTTACCGCAGCCTTGGCCAGAACCTGTTTTTGTAACTAAGGCGCCTCCTAATAAAACTATTAATAAATCAAGACTCGTAATGACTGCTAACCATTTAATAAAGCGTTGCAATCTCTTTCACCATCTTTCTGCTATGAAGTTATTGCGAAATATTTTCATTCCATTATGTATAGAATAAAACGCGCTAGTTCCTATGATATATAAAAAATAATAAAATAGCAAAGAAATGGCGGGGGAAAACAGGGGAGAGAAAATGGGTGTAGAAATAGGATATATAAGGAAATTTTTAGGGGGAAAATAGGCTATTTTGAAAAGAAATGGGGAGAATACGTGTTAAATATGACAAAAAAGTTTATGATAGAAGGTAACATCATGTTATGATAAGGACAAGTAAGAATTAAGTTTTTTATGTTCGACACAAAAAGTTCATGTTTTCTTCACAAAATGTTCGGGAAATATGATTTAATATATTGGAGTATGGGCGTAGATTAGTAGTAGAATGGGTTAACAATGTTTCTACTGTAATAATATTGCTATATAGAAGCGAAATATTTCATTTGAAATAGGCGCAAAAAGAAAGATGAAAGTTTTAAGAGGGGGTTAAAGTGATGAACCATGCAACAAGTGAGCTGCATGATGAGTCTGCTGTTACAAGTGTACCGGAAACAACTCGGTTACAAGATTTAAAAGCACTCGTTAAAATGGGGATTGTAAACTCAAATACACTTACTGTATTTACAGGATTTTGGTTGGCATTACACTTTAATGGATTAAGTGTGATGGACAATCTGGATAAGTTATTTTTTACAATCGTTGGTTCTGGATTAGTTATGGCAGGGGTATGTTGTTTAAACAACTATATTGATCGAGACATCGATCCATTAATGGAAAGAACAAAGACCCGTCCAACGGTTACTGGAAAGTATAAACCAGGATTTGCACTTACATTTGGATTAGTTATATTACTTCTTGGGTTTGTATTTTTATTATTAACAACACCAATGGCAGTGTTAATGGGGTTTATTGGTGCTTTCACATATGTTGTTCTATATAGTTTGTGGACAAAGAGAAAGTATACACTAAATACTGTTGTAGGTAGTATCTCTGGTGCAGTTCCACCTTTAATTGGATGGGCAGCAATCGATCCATCTTTAGGCCATCCAATTGCTTGGATGCTATTTTTGATTATGTTTATTTGGCAAATCCCACATTTCCTTGCATTAGCAATGAAACGTGTTGATGAATATCGAAATGCAGGAATCCCAATGCTTCCTGTAGTTCATGGATTTGAAATTACGAAACGCCAAATTATGATTTGGACAGTATGTTTATTGCCACTACCATTTTATATGAGTGGACTAGGGATAACATTTATGGTAATTGCAACTTTGCTTAACATCGGATGGATCATTTTAGGATTTTATGGCTTCCGTAAGCAAGATGACATCAAATGGTCCGTACAAATGTTTGTTTATTCCCTAAATTATTTAACAATCTTATTTGTATCAATGATTGTAGTTACATTCTTCTAAGACAACGACATAATTGGATTTCTTTACGTTGAGATTTACTTTACTTAACTATAAAGTACAATCTAATTCACAAGGAAAGTGGGGGTTGTTTGTATGAAGAAACAGTGGCGACTGCTTTCGTTCGTTTCACTGCTGGCTTTACTGTTAGGGGGATGCGGTAAAGCCTTTCAATCTACTTTAATTCCGCAAGGAGAAGTAGCAAAAATGCAATATGATTTGCTCTTACTAGCAACTGCGATTATGGTAGGAGTAGTACTAGTTGTTACTATTATTTTCTTATATGTAATTGTGCGTTTCCGACAAAAGAAGGGTCAGGAAGATTATATTCCGGAGCAAGTTGAAGGGAATCACAAACTAGAAATTATATGGACAGTTATTCCGATTATTCTTTTGTTAATCTTAGCTGTTCCGACGGTTACATATACATTCAAACTTGCTGATGTAAGTGCGATGGAGAAAAAGAATATTGATAAAGATACTATCGTTGTTGATGTAACAGCGAATCTTTATTGGTGGGAATTTTCTTACAAATCAGAAAAGATAGTAACTTCTCAAGATTTAGTCATCCCCACAGGTAAGAAAGTGTATTTGAATTTGAAGGGTGCCGATATTAAACATTCATTTTGGGTTCCATCTTTAGCTGGGAAAATGGATACAAATACAGATAATGTGAACAAAATGTGGTTAAAGGCAGACAAATCGGGCACTTATAATGGTTTTTGTACAGAATTTTGCGGCCCATCACATTCTTTAATGCAATTCAAAGTGAAAGCTTTAGATGAAAGCGAGTACAAAAAGTGGCTTGCTGATATGAAGAAGATTGATGGGAAGAAAGAAGTAGTTTCAACAAAGGCGCAAGAGGGCCAAGAAATATTTAATAAAAGCTGTATTGGTTGTCACGCAGTTGGATCTAATGATAGTAGACCACCTTCCGCTCGTATCGCACCAAACTTAGCAAACTTTGCGGATCGCGATATGGTTGCCGGTATTGCCGAAAACAATGAAGAAAACTTAAAAAAATGGCTGAAAGATCCTGAAAATATGAAACCAGGAAATAAAATGACTGGTAAATATGGCAACTTAACGGATGATCAAATTGATGCATTAAATGCATACTTACAAACGTTAAAAGTTGAAAAGTAAAGAGGGATTATTCGCGAAGGGGAGGTTGAAAACGTGAGTTCTGTAGCAAAAAAACAGGGGATGGGTGCTGTCATATGGGATTATTTAACGACAGTAGACCATAAAAAGATTGCCATTCTCTATTTAATTGCAGGTGGATTGTTTTTTGTAATAGGCGGAATAGAAGCTCTATTTATTCGCCTTCAATTAGCGATTCCTAACAACGCTTTTCTTGTTGGGGATGCTTATAATCAAGTATTAACGATGCACGGTACAACAATGATTTTCCTCGCAGCTATGCCACTCGTGTTTGCATTTATGAACGCCGCTGTACCACTTCAAATTGGTGCACGCGATGTAGCGTTCCCGTTTTTGAATTCACTCGGATTTTGGTTGTTTTTCTTTGGTGGAGTATTTTTAAATTTAAGTTGGTTTTTAGGTGGAGCACCTGATGCAGGATGGACATCTTATGCATCTTTAGCTTTAGCCTCTAAAGGCCATGGTGTTGATTTTTATGTACTCGGCTTGCAAATCTCCGGTATTGGTACATTAATTGGAGGTATTAACTTCCTTGTAACCATTATTAATATGCGTGCGCCAGGAATGACGTATATGCGTATGCCGATGTTTACATGGACGACATTTGTAACATCTTCGCTAATATTATTCGCCTTTCCGCCGTTAACTGTAGGATTAGGACTTTTAATGTTAGATCGTTTATTTGGAACAAGTTTCTTTAATCCAGCGTTGGGTGGGAATACAATTATATGGGAGCATTTATTCTGGATTTTCGGTCATCCAGAAGTATACATTCTTATACTCCCAGCTTTCGGAATATTCTCAGAAATCTTCGCGACATTTTCGAAAAAGCGATTATTTGGTTATTCATCGATGGTGTTTGCGACAGTATTAATTGGATTCTTAGGATTTATGGTATGGGCGCATCATATGTTTACTGTTGGGCTTGGTCCAGTTGCAAATGCTATTTTCTCAGTTGCAACAATGGCGATTGCGGTTCCGACCGGTATTAAAATATTCAACTGGCTCTTTACAATGTGGGGCGGAAGTATTCGTTTTACGACACCGATGATGTGGGCAGTAGCTTTCATTCCATCATTCGTAATGGGTGGAGTTACAGGTGTTATGTTAGCATCTGCACCAGCTGATTATCAATTTCATGATAACTATTTCGTAGTAGCACACTTTCATTATGTAATCGTTGGCGGTGTTGTATTTGGTTTACTTGCAGGGGCTCATTATTATTGGCCACTAATGTTTAATAAAGTACTGAATGAAACGTTAGGGAAGATAACGTTTTGGCTATTCTTTATCGGTTTCCATTTAACGTTCTTTATTCAGCATTTCCTAGGATTAATTGGTATGCCGCGTCGTTACTACACATATCTTGAAGGGCAAGGATTGGAAATGGGGAATATGATTAGTTCTATTGGAGCGGTATTTATGGCTCTTGGAACGATTGTTCTTCTATTTAATGTAATTAAAACAACAGTATCAAAAGAAAAGGCTGGTCGTGATCCATGGGATGCACGTACGTTAGAATGGACAATGCCAGCACCTACACCGGAATATAACTTTAAACAATTGCCATTTGTTCGCGGATTAGATCCGTTTTGGATTGAAAAACGTGAAGGGAATAAAGAGATGACAGCTGCGGAACCGGTTGGTGATATTCATATGCCAAATCCATCATTTTCACCATTTATCATTTCGTTAGGGTTGTTTATAGCGGCATTTGGTGCAATGTATATGCAGGGTGGAAAAGATAAGTTTTGGTTATTAGTAGCAATTATTGGTTTAATCATTACATTTGGCACAATGTTCCTACGTTCAGTAATCGATGATCATGGATATCATATTCATAAGGAAGATTTAGAAGATAAGGGGGGCAAGGCATAATGCATGTAGATGAAAAATTAACGAATGAAACATTTCCAGCAGAGCCTGAAAAAGCAACCCTTGAGGGAAAAAATAAGTTTGTCGGTTTTTGGTTATTTCTTGGAGGCGAAACAGTATTGTTCGCTTCCTTGTTTGGCACATATTTAGCGTTGAAGAATTCTACAAATGGTGGACCGACATCTCAAGAGATGTTTCAAATGCCACTCGTTTTCATTATGACGATGCTTTTATTAACGAGTAGCTTAACGAGCGTATATGCGATGTATCATATGAAAAACTTTAACTTTAAAAAAATGCAACTTTGGCTACTAGTCACAGTGTTGCTAGGTTTAGGATTTTTAGGGTTTGAAATATATGAGTTTTATCATTATACGCATGAATTTAAGCATACTATGAGAAGTAGTGCGTTTGGTTCCGCGTTTTATGCTCTTGTTGGTACGCATGGACTCCACGTATTGTTTGGATTGTGTTGGATTTTAACATTAATCTTTAGAAATGCGAAGAGAGGGCTAAATTTATACAATGCACCGAAGTTTTATGTTGCATCGATTTATTGGCACTTTATTGACGTAGTTTGGGTGTTTATTTTCACTGTAGTATATTTAATGGGAATGGTGGGATAAACAATGGCGATAAAGCAAACGAATAATCCTAAAGTTGATCTTGTTTATCGGAAGAGAAAAAGTGCGGAGGAAATGAAGCATCAAGTTATTACGTTTGCATTAATGATTTTTTTAACATTAGTTGCATTTGCAGCAGTAGCATATCCGAAAACTTTTAGTCCGACTTTCTCAGTACCATTTATTTTACTATTAGCAGTGGTACAAGTAATTTTTCAATTGTATTATTTTATGCATATGAGTCATAAAGGCCATGAAGCGGCAAGTTTCTTTCTTTATTCTGGTCTGTTAATCGGGTTAATTACAATTTTAGCTTTTATGACAATTGTGTGGATTTGAAAAGTGAAAAATAAGGGAGCTTGTGTTGTCACAGCTCCCTCTTCATATTATGTGAAAGGGTAACCTTAAGAAGGTGGGTGTGACAATGAGTAACTTGTGGATATTTGGTTTTCAAGCTCTATGGAGTCCAATCTTTTTATTATTTATGCTTTCGATTCTTATTGGGTACTTTTTAATTATTGGGCCATATAGAACGCGATTTGAAAATGCGACGAAGGTAAGTAAGAAGCAAATTTTTTATTTTACGACTGGGATTGTTCTTTTGTACTTTGTAAAGGGAGGGCCTATTGATTTAATTGGTCATATTATATTTAGTGCACATATGTTTGAAATGGCAGTCATGTATATTGCAGTTCCGCCGTTATTGTTGCTTGGTATACCGGTTTGGTTATATCGTTATATTACTTCTTTTAAGTTCGTTCAAATTATATTAAAGATATTTGCTAAGCCGCTTATTGCATTGTTTGTATTTAATGGCCTGTTTTCTTTTTATCATTTACCAGTTGTTTTTGATACAGTAAAACAAAATCAAATTGCTCATCCTATTTGTCTCGCTATATTGTTCTTTACGGCAATCATGATGTGGTGGCCGATGCTAAATCCATTACCAGAATATCAAACATTAAGTGATATAAAGAAACTTGGTTATATGTTTGCTAACGGTATATTATTAACGCCAGCTTGCGCGTTAATCATTTTTGCGACTGCACCGTTATTCGCAACGTATACGGATACGGCTGCTTGGATGAAGGCGATGGAACTTTGTGTACCAGCGGGAACTTTATCAGATTTAAATATAACAGGACCAGAATTTTTACACTGGATGCCAGTCGTACAAGACCAACAAACAGGCGGCATCATTATGAAAATTGTCCAGGAAATAGTGTATGGCACAATTATCGGCTATGTATTTTTTCGATGGGCGCGTCGAGAGCGTGAAAAGGATAAAGAGCAGTTGCAACAATTGCCGCCGTATTTACAAACGAAATAAAAGTGAGTGCATCCTATTGATGCACTCACTTTTATTTTATTCAATGATTTGGAATTCTTTTAACTCTTTTTCGACATTTTGTAGGAGTTGTTCGCTTTTTTGAAGTACATTCGTTGGGAACGTTTCACCATCACCATACTCAACGCCGTGAGGATAATAATGTTTACCTAATAAGGGAGGAAGTAGTTTTATTTCAGCATGTCTACTACCAATGTCACCTTCAACAGCTAAACCTTGTACGCGTAAATAATAAACATCGTTTAATATTTCGAATTTATAATCGTATGTAACTCGTTCATAATCCCACTGTCCAGCAAGTACAAAATGATTTTTTTCCATAATCTCTGTTAATAGTGCTAAATCAACGACTGCACCATTAAATTTCGTATTTGTAAATTGCATATAATACCTCCTCTTTTAATGTTATATCATTATTTTTATAATAGTATGAATAATAAGAAAGTGCAATTCATATTGAGAGAAAAGGGATAATACAGACTTTTTTTACGAAAATATGATATAGTGAAAAGAGTACGGTACACACAAAAAAGGAAAGAAAAGGATTTGTGTATATCTCAATTTTATGTTTTGTGCAGGAGGTATATCGAGTGAAGAAATTATTGCGTATCGTAATGATTACATTTTTAATTTTAGCTATTGATTTATACGGGAAATTACTCGTTTCACAATATATATTAACCCCATCTCAATCAAAGCAAGAAAATAAAATTGTGAAAAAGAAAAAACAAGTAAATGAAGACTCTTCCGATACTGTTTTAAATATGATTGGTGGGGACTCTGAAAATTTATTAGCAAAATGGGGCGAGCCATCTCGAATAGAGCCATCTGCTTACGGATATGAATGGTGGGTATACAATCAAGATTTAACTCAGTATGTGCAATTTGGAGTTGCGGAACGAAAAGTTGTAACGGCGTATGTTGCTGGAGAGCAAGTTAAGGTGCCGCCTTATTATATAAATGAAAAATATGAAGAAGTGTATAAAAAGAATCCACTCTCGCATGAGATTTCGTTAAAAAGAGGGAAAAATAGTTATCAATTTGAGCTATCTGACACGGAAGTGATGGAACAACCATTAATACCTGTAGAAGATGGCTGGGCACAATTATATTTTGATCATTTTACACATGAGCTTGTTGGTGTTCGTTATATGGATGATGAAACATTATTACGTCAAAGACCGTATCAGCTTGTTTATTCAGGTGAATTATTAGCTGAACAATCATTGACTCCAGAAAAAATGAAACAAATAGAGAATGGGAATATGCAACAAATTTTTGATTTAACAAATATTATCCGAAGTCGTCATGAGTTGCCGTTGTTAACATGGGATCAACAAACGGCAGATGTGGCTATTGGTCATAGTAAAGACATGAAGGATAATAATTACTTTTCACACGATTCACCTACACTAGGTACGTTAGGAGATCGTTTACAGCGCGGGAAAGTAGGATTTCAACTTGCTGGTGAGAACATAGCGGCGCAACATAGTGATGGAATTGCGGCGGTGCAAGGTTGGTTAAATAGTGAAGGGCATAGAAAGAATGTATTAAATGAACAATTTACAGGATTAGGTGTTGGGGTATACGATAAGTTTTATACACAAAACTTTATTCGGAAATAAAGTGAAATTTTAAGTTGTGTAGGGGACACCTCACGTTTAAGTACTTCGTATTCACTGAATTGTAGGTCGGAATCTTACCGTATGCAAATAGCAGGATAAAAAGGTGCATGAATCGTCTAAAAATAGGCGAACCATGCGCCTTTTTTTTCTTATTATATAGTAGATATACATGAAGAGGTGAGGATTATGCCGACAACAAAAGGACCGTTACATCCATCGGTTCAACAGTTTAAAGAGTTTGTAAACCATCACCCTAAAATGGTTCATAAAGTTAGAAGTGGTCATAAAACTTGGCAACAGTTTTATGAAGAATGGTACTTACTTGGTGAGGAAGATCCGATATGGGAAACTTTTAGAGCTGATGGAGCGCCTGCTTATACTTCGGTAAAAGAAAATAAAAAAGAAAAAGATAATCGAACTGAAGAGGAAAAAACTGCTGATGTGATGGGACAAATGCTTTCTTTCTTTAAAAAGCTAGATGTGGAACAAATGCAACACCATTTAGCCAATGTGACGAGTGCTATTGGAAGTGTGCAACAAGTTTTTCAACAATTTCAAGGGAAGCCCGCGCGGCAAGAAGAGAGTACTTCCGAAAATAATCCATTTTTCTTTCAGAAGGATTAGGGGGAAAGCGGATGAGAGCAGAAATTATGGAGTTTATAAAGGCTGATGAGGATTTATCTCGTTATATTAGGGAGCAACCGTACTGGTATAGAAAACTAACGCGAAACCCTGAAGAAAAAGAGGCGTTTGAGTTAGCAGCTCTGCAACATTTCAAAAAAACGATACCGGATAAAGTTGAGAAATTTCAAAATCAATTGGCAGTTGCTTCCATTATGATTGATATGTTTCAGTATATGAAGCAGCAAAATACAACATAATTGGAAGGGAAAACTATGTCCGTCATGCAGAACTTTTGATACAATAGAAGCGGATTATTTAAAAAGGAGTTGCAGCATGAGCATGACGGAAATTTGTTTAGTACGACATGGACAAACTGATTGGAATTTTCAAGAGATTATTCAGGGACGTGAAGATATTCCACTTAATGAAGTAGGGAAGAAGCAAGCAAATCAAAGTGCAGCTGCTTTGCAAGCAGGAGCATGGGATATTATTATAAGTAGCCCATTAATTAGAGCACACGAAACAGCTAAGGAAATTGCAGTTGCTACTGGATTACAATCGATTTTATTAGATGAGCGATTTGTTGAACGTAATTTTGGTGAAGCTTCTGGGAAACCCGTTGCGACTGTTAGGGAGTTAATTGCAGAAGGTAAAGTAGTTGGTATGGAGCAAGATGAAGAGATTGTAGCTCGTTGTTTTGCTGCTGTAAAAGATGTTGCAGAAACTCATTCTGGCAAACGTATTATCATTGTAGCTCATTCACATGCGATAAAAGCAATTTTACATGCAATTGCACCGGAAGATATTTCATTTAAGACCCCATTAAAAAATGCATGTATTAGTTATGTGAAAGAAAATAGTGGGAAATGGGATGTTTTGAAATATAATATTGCGGAACATATTAATGTATAAGTATGATCTGGAATTATATAGAAAATAGTTTGAGTGATATCTTTCTGTTTAGTGAGACACTTCAATTAGTAGTTCTATTCTAAATGTGGTATGATGAATACTCGGAGGTGTCTCTCATGATTGTAGCGACGCTAGAAAGCGTATTGATATTAGATAAGGCAGAGCAGCTTGCAAAAGCGATCATCTGTTCAGATATAGCAGAAGATTATCGTAAGTGTTATAAAGAATTGCATGAAGATATGGAAGTTCAGACGTTAATTCAGCAATTTACAGCGATGAAAGAACGATATGAAGAAGTGCAACGTTTCGGTAAATACCATCCTGATTATACTTTCGTTTCGACGAAAATGAGGGAGTTAAAGCGTTCTATAGACTTACATGATAAGATTGCAGCTTTTAAACGAGTAGAAACAGCTTTGCAAAAGTTGTTAGATGAAGTTAGTGTCGCAATCGGTTCGGAGGTGTCTTCTTCCATCAAAGTTCCAACAGGAAATCCATTTTTTGATGCTGGTGGCTGTGGCGGAGGTTGTGGTACCGGCGGAGGTTGTGGCTGTAAAACGGGGTAAATCACCCCGTTTTTTAGAAGATAGAAGAAAACGTATACAGAGTTTGTCCTGTAATGTCATAAATTTCTGATTGGTTTTCATAAAATATAAAATATATGTTTTTAAAAGGAGAAGATGGAGAAGATTATGTTCGGGCAACGACAAAGTATGATTGTTTATTTACATTCATTGAAACATGCCAAGATTTTAAGGAAATATGGTAACATACATTACATATCAAAACGCTTAAAATACGCAGTAGTATATTGTGATATGGAACAAATTGAGCATATGATGCAAAAGTTGAACAAACTTCCTTTTGTGAAAAAGATAGAACAGTCGTACCGCCCGTATTTAAAAACGGAATTTGAAAATTCACGTCCTGATCGGGCAAAAGAATACGATTATAGCTAATAAAAAAATCCCTTGCTAATTTTAGCGGGGGATTTTTTTATTTGAAATAAAGTATTATTTCATTGGAGGAATGAAATTATTCATTCGTAAAATACCAATTAGATGATTGAAGAACAGTTCTTTTTCTGGGAAAGTTGTGGATGGCTTTACCGTAAAGGTAGTCACTTTTTTTCCTAGTTGTTCTGCGGTTTCTTCAAATAAAATGACGCGTTTGCTTTTTTTATTTTCAAGTACAGGAATGCCTTCACGACATATGTATAATGGTTGGAAATCACCAGTAGTAGTCGGTTTTAATATTACAACAAGTGAGCACACTTTTTTTTCGTTTTTAATCGTTTCAAATTGTAACATATGTGTTATACGTTCTTGATTTGATTTGGCAATTTCAAGTAATTCATATAAATCAGAGTAGCCTTCTCCGAGTTCTATAAAGCGTTGAATCATATTTTTTCCTCCTCTTTCTTTTACTTACTGTACCATCTCACTTTTTAAATGAAAAGTAGACAAAGAAAAAAAACCCTGCAAAGCAGGGCCCTTCTTATACTAGCTTGTACTAGTAAGAAGGCAAAGGGAGAGGAGAAACCGGAGGAAGAACTTATGGGGAAACGTAAGTCTTCTCCGCGGTTGGCAACAACATCGAAGGTGATGTTGTTATAATTATTTATGTCCAATCTAAATGAAGATATACATCATGAAATTAAATTTTATGTTTGGCTTTTTATTTTTCTTTTTTTTATTTTATGATAGGATAAAAAAGGTAAAGTGAAATGAATAGTTCGTGTTAGCGAATAGTGAGATGAATACATAAAAATGCTGAGCGGTTATTTTAAGCTAAGTCCTTCTAGTGTTCGTTGAAAGATGAATGGAATCGTATAGTTTGGTAGCGGTTACTGAATGGAGAAGGGTTTTCTATAATTGCTCGATAGATTGAAATAAAGGTAGTGACAACAGATGAGAGTAGTTTCAGGAAAATGTAAAGGGCATCCACTTAAAGCGGTGCCAGGTAATACAACACGTCCAACGACAGATAAAGTAAAAGAATCAATTTTTAATATGATAGGTCCTTATTTTGATGGCGGTACCGCTCTTGATTTATTTGGCGGTAGTGGTGGTCTTGGAATCGAGGCTATAAGTAGAGGGATTGATAAAGCGATATTTGTTGATCGAGATAATAAAGCGATAAAGGTAATCCATCAAAATTTAGAAAGTTGTCGAATCCAGGAACAAGCTGAAGTATATCGAAATGATGCAGAACGTGCGGTAAAGGCTCTTATAAAACGTGAAATATCATTCGACCTTATATTAATTGACCCTCCATATAAAGATCAAAAAATTGTATCTTTAATTAGTGTGATGGATCAACATGGATTGTTACATCGAGATGGATTAATTATGTCAGAGCATGGTAATGATGTGGTTTTACCTGAGTCTATAGGGAGACTTGTAAAAGTAAGAGCTGAAAATTATGGGATTACAGCAATATCGATTTATAAGTATGAAGGTGAGGGGACGGAATGACTAGTATAGCTATTTCTTCGGGAAGTTTTGATCCAATTACCCTTGGGCATCTGGATATTATAAAAAGGGGAGCAAAAGTATTTGATGAGGTATACGTAGTAGTTTTAAACAACTCGTCAAAAAAACCGTTCTTTTCAGTTGAAGAGCGCTTAGATTTAATTCGAGAAGCAACAAAGGATATCCCGAATGTAAAAGTAGATTCACATAGTGGACTATTAGTGGAGTATGCGAAAATGCGTAATGCAAACGCGATTTTACGTGGGTTACGAGCAGTTTCTGATTTTGAATATGAGATGCAAATTACTTCTATGAATCGAAAATTAGATGAAAATATTGAAACCTTTTTTATTATGACAAACAATCAATATTCATTTTTAAGCTCGAGCATTGTGAAAGAAGTTGCGAGATATGGGGGAAGCGTAGTAGATCTTGTACCTCCTATTGTAGAACGTGCTTTAAAAGAAAAGTTTCAAACCCCGTTAAAGTGAACGGGGTTTTTCTTTGTTGCTACGAAAAAATAATAAGATAACATATACATATAAACAAAATAATGTAAATATCGGCCCATAGTGTACAAAAGATGTCCAAATTTCATGCAGTATAGAAGAATGATTCGATAAAAATACGGGGATATCTTTTTGCATAGGTGAAAAAGAGGTTACTTTTTCATAAAATGGTTTCCAAAATATAAAAGTAAAAATAGGAGCAAGAATACTTTGAATAATTCGTGCGAAAAAATAGGGCTTAAATCGGATGTCTGTTTCAGCTAATATGCTAGCAACTTGTGCCTGAATAGAAAGGCCGCTAAACGCTAAAATAAAGCTTGTTACCATAGCTTGTTGCAGGAGGGGTGTTTCATTTATTTGACTAATCATTTGGCTACCGAGTGTCATTTCAAAAATGCCTGATAAGATTGGAATACTAAATTCTGTAGTTAGTTGGAAGAATGATAAAATATGTTGCATAATAAAAGAAAGTGCCGCTGTAATATGAAATACAGTAATCATTTTATTTAAAACAGAGAATATAATAATAAATCCACCAATCATAAGTAACGTTTGAATAGAAGAAACGATAGCGTCCCCAAGTAATTTTCCTAGTGGTCTTTTTTCTTGCATGCGTGTCTCGTGTAGGATTGAAAAAGGATTTTGAAAAGGACGTTTTTTAGTAGTTTGTTTATCATTCGTGGAGATGTTGTTGCCGTAAAAACGCATCAATAACCCGACGGCAAAGTTACTTAAATAATGTGCAGCAGCTAATACGATTCCTAATTTCGGATTATTGAAAAAACCGATAGAAACAGCTCCAAAAATAAAAAGTGGATTAGATGAGTTTGTAAAAGATACGAGGCGCTCTGCTTCGATTTGTGTTAGCTGATTACTTTTACGCAGTCTAGCGCTTAATTTGGCGCCAGCAGGGAATCCTGAAGCCATTCCCATTGCCCAAACAAATCCGCCTATCCCTGGAACGCGAAAAAGTGGTCGCATGAGTGGTTCTAATATAACACCTATAAATTTTACAACACCAATACTAATTAGAAGTTCCGCAATGATGAAAAACGGTAAAAGTGAAGGGAATACAACTTCCCACCATATATTTAACCCTCGAATGGAAGCTTGCAAAGCAGCTTGGGGGTGGAGTACAAGAGAAAAGGTTAAAAACAGTGTTGATATGGTAAGGAAAGCCGTTTTCCATTTTTCATACATGTAAGTAAATCCCCCTTTGTCCCAAAAAACGTTCATTTCAGTATACGTGGATACGTGGTGAATTTAGACCATAAGTATGAAAAAAGGAATGAAAAAAAATAAAGGGTGAGAAAAATGAAAGAACCGAAAATTGGTTTAGCTCTTGGATCTGGGGGCGCAAAAGGATTTGCTCATATTGGTGTTATAAAAGTTTTAAGAGAAAATGGTATACCGATTCATATGATTGCGGGAAGTAGTATGGGGGCTTTAGTAGGTACATTTTATGCAGCTAGCTCAAACATTGAAAGGCTGTATAAACTGGCAAATGTTTTTAAACGGAAATATTATTTAGATTTTACTGTTCCGAAAATGGGATTTATTGCTGGAAAACGTGTCAAAGATATGATTAAAATGTTTACATATAATAAAAATTTAGAAGAGTTAGATATCCCGACGGCTGTTGTGGCTACTGACATCTTGAAGGGGGAAAAAGTAGTTTTTACAAGTGGTCCTGTTGCAGAGGCGGTGAGAGCTAGCATATCTGTACCTGGAGTGTTTGTACCAGAAAAAATAGATGGACGATTATTGGTGGATGGCGGAGTGATTGATCGCATTCCAGTATCGGTTGTGAAAGAGTTAGGTGCTGATATTGTTATTGCTGTTGATGTATCCCCGATTAAAGTGAATGGAGAGGTTACGTCTATTTATGATGTAATTATGCAGAGTATTGAAATTATGCAACATGAGCTTGTGATGAATCGACAAATTGCATCGGATTTAATGATGCGACCAGCTGTAGAGCAATTTAGTTCACGTGCTTTTACAAATATTGAAGACATTATTCGAGTTGGAGAAGTAGAAGCGGAAAAACATGTTGCAAATATTTTTTTATTAATTGAGCAGTGGAAGGAGAAACATAATGTTTAAGCGTTTTCGGTTTATATATGCAATTTTAATAGGGGTTATATTGGCGATGTTACTTGTTTACGTACGTTTACCGTATTATGTAACAAAACCAGGAATGGCGGCCAAATTAGAGCCTTACGTTCAAGTTGAGGGTGGAACGAAAGAATCTGGTGATTTTATGCTTGTTACGGTTTCAATGGGACCAGCAAATGTGGTGAATTTAATAGCGGCACAGTTTAATAAATATACACATATTTCGAAAGCGGAAGAAATATTGCAAAAAGGTGAAAGTGATGAAGAATATCAATTTCGTCAAAATTATGCGATGAAAGATTCGCAAAATGCAGCAATCTATAATGCTTATAAACGTGCAAATCGTACTGTTTCTTTTGAAAATAAAGGTGTATTGGTTGCTGGTGTAGCGAAAGGGATGCCGTCAGAAGGCAAGCTTAAACTTGGAGATGTCATCGTAGCTGTCGATGGAAAAACATTTGAAAAGACGGAGCAATTTATTGAATATATGACAGGAAAAAAAGAAGGGGATGCAGTAAATATTGAGTATAAGAGGAATGGAAAACAGTTAAAAGAAAATTTAAATGTAAAGACCATTCCGAATGGAAATGGGCGTGTTGGTATAGGAGTTTCTATCGTTACGGAAAGAGAATTAGTGGTAGATCCGAAAGTGAAAATTGATTCTCATGAAATAGGCGGACCATCGGCAGGCCTAATGTTTACATTAGAAATATATAATCAACTTGTGGAAGATGATTTGACAAGAGGGCATGAAATAGCTGGAACAGGGACGATTAATGAAAAGGGAGAAATTGGCCCGATTGGTGGTATTCAGCAAAAAGTGGTCGCTGCAAGTGATGCTGGTGCGGAAGTGTTCTTTGCGCCAAATGAAAAAGGTGCGGAGAAATCGAATTATAAAGATGCACTTGAGGCTGCGAAAGATATTAAAACAAAAATGAAAGTTGTACCAGTTGATACGCTGGATGATGCATTATTGTACTTGGAAAAAATGGGAAATAAAAAATGAACCTCTCTGAAAAAGAGAGGTTTTTTTATAGGAATTTTGCAGTTGATTCATCATAACGAATTGGATGGTGTGTTGCATCTTGTTTTAGTAGTTGTGTTCGTAATGGTTCTTGCATGATGGAGAAATATACAGAATTGGCTTTTCGCTCTATGTGTAAAGTAGGATGGTCAAATGTCTTTGTATGGGTAAGGATGGGAAGTTCTATTTTTTTCTTGTTTTTTGAAAGGTAAGTTTGTCCTTTTTGTGACATGCCTAGTAGACGAATGTACGGTGCATGCTGCTCTATATTTGAGCTATGTATTTCTTCTTTTGTTGTATTTGTTAAAATGTGTGTACAAGCTCTTTGTAATCTAGTCCACGTATAACGCTTCGTTTTTAATGTTTCCATGAATGAATGGAAGGAGGAACTGGTTTGTATTTTTGATAAAATACGATGCTCTAAACCTTCTTCTATTTCATATATATGTCTTAAGTCTTCTGGAGACATCGTCATGAGTTTGTATTTGAAAAATGAAAAGTATTGTTCCCAATTATGTAAAATCCCGTAGTTTTGTTTGTAACTTGCTAAAAGAGAAGCAGTCGCTTTTGGGATAAAAGGTTCAATTTCTGCAAAAGAACTATTTTCGCTAAAAAGTTGTTTACGAATACTAGTTGCGCTTGCAATATGTTGGTCGCTAAATGTTTCATCATGATAATGAGATGCGAATCTTTTTATCGTTTGTGCTTGCATAGAACTATTTTGTAAGAAAATTGATTTCATGTATTGGAATCCTAATATGTTATTCGGTTGTGACATGTCTATGTTTTTTTCGGATGGTAAAATGTGTAGGAAGGCTTCAGATGTAGCTTTTGCGTAACTGTTACCTGCATTCATAAATTGCTTTACAAGACGATTAAAAGTATCTTCTTCATTTTTTTGCACAGAGATGGTGTTATGAAAATTTTCAATCTGTCCATCCTCACTACCGAAACAAATTTCAGAAACACGCAGGGCGTTTAAAATAGAAATAGCACCATTTGCAAAGGTTTCAGCCTTTTGTGTTGAAAAGGCGTATGGAAGCTCTACAACAAGGTCTACACCGCATGATAAGGCCATTTTGGTACGATACCATTTGGATATGAGTGCTGGCTCACCACGCTGTAAAAAAGGGCCACTCATAACAGCGATTGTAATATCAGCGTGTGTTAACTTTTTTGTTTGTTGCACATGATAATCATGACCGTTATGAAAAGGGTTATATTCAACAACAATACCACTGGCTTTTATGGTAATCTCTCCTTTCGATGTAGCATCTTTTTGAAAAACGTGATACTCTATATATTATTTACTATGATGACTTCATTATAGTGTAAAGAAAAAACATTGACAAATATAAAATGGCTAGCTATAATTTTGTTTGTTGCCTTGAGGTGATATGATATGAAATGGTCCATCCATCAATTGAATAAATTGAGAAATAAAGGATTGACATTGGATGAGATGGTAGATGTAAGTGAGCTACAAGAGGTCGAGAAAGATATTCGTGAAATTAATCCTGCTCATGTAACAGGAAGAGTTGATTTTGGCTCCGGTAAGTTTACGTTCCATCTACATATAACTGGAAGCATGGTTTTACCATGTTCTCGCTCTTTAGTAGATGTGACATTACCATTTGACATTAAAACAACTGAGGTGTTCCAAACTTCACAAGAAGAATTTGAAACTGAAGCTGAAATTCATTGTTTAGAAGGAGAAGTACTTGACTTACTGCCCGTAATCAAGGAAAATATACTTTTGGAGATTCCAATGCAAATTTTCAGTGATGATGTTTCTGGTGGAGCACCGATGCAAGGTCAAGACTGGCAAGTGATTTCGGAAGAAAACAAAGAAAAGACTGTTGATCCACGATTAGCAGGACTTGCGAAGTTTTTTGACAAATAATCGGAAGACTGGTTTAGGCCTTCATATGAAAATAACTATTTCTTTTAAGGAGGTGGGAAGAATGGCTGTACCTTTTAGAAGAACTTCTAAAACAGTAAAAAGAAAGCGTCGTACGCATTTCAAATTATCAGTACCTGGTATGGTAGAGTGCCCAAGCTGTGGTGAAGCGAAATTAGCTCACCGTGTATGTAAAGCATGCGGTACTTACAAAGGTAAAGAAGTAATCAGCAAGTAATTGCGGGAAATAAACGTAGAAGATATCTTCTACGTTTATTTTTTTTTGTCTTATTCTTTATTTGTTGTATTCTATCTTTTCTAGTAACTGCATATGCTTAATAAAAAATGCATAGGGAGGACTAGAGAGATGGCGACAACAAGACAAGATGCTTGGACTGATGATGAAGATTTGCTTCTGGCAGAAGTAGTACTCCGGCATATTCAAGAAGGTGGAACGCAATTATCTGCCTTTAAAGAAGTGGGAAGACATTTATCTCGTACACCAGCAGCATGTGGCTTTAGATGGAATTCTTACGTTAGAAAGCAATACAAAGAACGTATTGAAGAAGCGAAGCAACTACGTAAAGTAGAAAATTATGAAGTGAAAGAGACGAAGGTATTAGAGCCTACGTCAATTACATTGAATGATGTTATTCATTTCTTGCAAAATTATAAAGATGAAAACTCCTTAATGGTGTTGCAACAGCAAATTGAATCGTTACAAACAGAGAGAGAGAGTCTTTTGGAGCGATTATCAGTATATGAGGAAGAATATAGAACATTGCTTGATTATATCGACCAAAAAAGAAGTGTAATGGTAGCAGAAAGAAATAGTGCTCGTTCGAATGGGAAATTAGAAAAGTTAAAGAAATAAAAAAACAGCTGCTATGTAGCTGTTTTTTTATTTCTTATGCAGATTCTTCATTTGTAACCGTATTCAAATTTGTTTCTGGGTTCCAAACATAAAAATCACCATCAGGTACTGATACAGGCTGGAAATTTAATTTATCCCAAAAACCAGCTGAATGGATACGTGCGATTGTTTTAATTGGGAACTGTAGCCCCTTCGCATAATTTACAAGCATTTCTCCGAATCCTTGTTTTTGGAAAGTTGGTAACACTTCAAGTTTATAGAGTTCTAGGTAAGTACCTGTAATTTCGAATGGTTCCCCGCCGTTCCTTTTCATATATAGACTCATACGTGCAATTAGTGATCCGCCATAATAAATACCATAAAATGGAGATTCACTATCGTTTTCAATAATATTTGCCTGTAATTCTTCTAACATGGATAGTTCTTGAGCTCCGCAACCTTTAAATTTTTTAAATTCGTCTAATGTTTTATAATTGATGAGCAAGCGCTCAACTTTTGGGAATCCCATAACATCACATCCTTTTCATGTCTCGTTGAATGCAGAAAAGTAAAAATATTTATAATAATATTATAACTCATTTTTTTATTTTTATGAAGATGATAGTATATTTCTTTTATTATTTTTTTGAGGATTTGCTAAACTAAGAGTAGAAGCATATTAATAGGTAGTATATACATATTGAAAGAAGAGGTTGCATTTGTTTGTCAAAGAGCAATGAAATTGTAAATGGCATTCATGTAATTGAGGAAGATAAAGTGAAACTGTAATCGGTGGGATTTGTTCACCTGTAGTTAATTATGATTCCGCAGCAATCAGGTTTTTGCGGGATGAAAAGGGGGAGGGAAAAGGGACTTATGTATCGTGTTCATATGAGTTCCTTGTGTGAAAATGAAAATCGGAATTGTAGGACCGGGAGCTATCGGTCTATTGTATGCATTTTATTTACAAAAAAGTAGGCAAGATGTTACGTTGTTTACAAGGACAGCTAAACAGGCTGAGGAATTGAATGTAACGGGTGTAACTTGTATGAGGGATGGAAAAAGTGAAACGGTATTCCCGCTTGTTTTACCAATAGAAAGTATGCTAGATCAGAAGCTAGACTATATATTTATTGCTGTTAAGCAATATCATATAACTGACATACTGCCTTTTGTGCGAGGGGAATCCTCATTAATCTTTTTGCAAAACGGAATGTCACACCTCCATACTATGCAGAAAATAGGGAATGAAAATATTGCAGTTGGGATTGTAGAGCATGGTGCGAAAAAAGAAGAAAGACATACCGTTTATCATACGGGGATAGGTGTAACAAAGTTTGGGGTCGTGCACGGCCAGTCTATACATTTTGAAAAAATATTAAATTGCTTTCCTTTTCCTCATTTTCCGATTCAAATAGAAGATGATTGGAAGGATGTTATGCACAAAAAATTAGTAGTTAATGTATGTATCAATCCATTGACAGCATTATTACAAGTTCAGAACGGAGAGTTGATTACGAACCCGTTTTTTTATCAGATGATGGAACAAGTATTTCAGGAAGTTGTTTTTCTCGTTAAAGAAGAAAAAGAAATGGTATGGGAAATGGTAAGCCGCGTATGTGAAAGGACGTCTCATAATACATCATCTATGCTGGCAGATGTGAGGGCGAGTAGACAAACGGAAATTGGTGCGATTGTTGGATATGTATTAGAAGAAGCTAAGAAACAGCAACAATCTGTTCCGACACTTCAATTTTTGTTCGATGCAATAAAAGGATTGGAAGTAAAAGTATAAGTGTAATTCTTTGCTTTTACGTGAAACATTGACTACAATGTGGATTGGTGAGAGAACAGGATACGAAAGGAAGAATTATATGGAGATAAAAGAAATCTCTGTTCCGCAACAAGGTGTTGTAGCGGACTATATGAACGGTAAAAAAGAGATACAGTCGTGTTTTGATTATATGTTAACAGAAGATGCTTTTAAACAGCGTGTACAAGATTTGCGTGAGAGGGAGTTTTTCCGCCAAGATTTAGTAGCGCATTTATTAGAATATAATACAAAATTACAAGCGGGCGAAGCTACGATTCAAAATGTAAAAGCGCTTGGAGATGAAAATACATATGTTGTTATAGCTGGACAACAAGCTGGGTTATTAACTGGGCCACTTTATACAATTCATAAAATCATTTCAGTTTTACAGCTTGCGAGGGAAAAGGAAGAAAGTTTAGGTGTTAAAGTTGTTCCTGTTTTCTGGATTGCTGGTGAAGACCATGATATGGATGAAATTAATCATACTTTTGTAACGAAGAATAAAAAAATAAAAAAGACTATTTTTCATGATCGTAATCCGAAAAGGGCGAGTGCTTCAGAGTCTGAGCTTTCTTTGGAAGACTGTAGAAAGTGGGTTGAAGAAATTTTCAAAACATACCCTGAAACGAATTTTACAAAGGATGTACTACAATTTATTGATGATTCTTTGGGGAAATCGAATACGTATGTAGATTTCTTTGGCCATCTTATTATGAAAATGTTCGTGAATTCTGGTTTAATTCTTGTTGATTCGCATCATCCTGAATTAAGAAAATTAGAAGTGCCGTTTTTCAAGCAAATTATAGGTAAGTATAAAGAAGTGCAAGAGGGGCTTCATAATCAACAGGAAGTAATTAAAGAATTAGGGTATAAACCGATTATTGAAACAAAGTATAATGCAGTACATATATTCATGGAAATTGATAACGAGCGAGTATTACTTGAAGATGATCAAGGAAAGTTTGTTGGGAAGGATGGCGCGTATTCCTTTTCGTATGAGGAATTGATGGAAGAGATGGAGAGAAGCCCGGAACGCTTTAGTAATAATGTTGTAACGCGCCCTCTTATGCAAGAGTATGTATTTCCTACACTGGCGTTTATTGGAGGACCAGGGGAATTAGCTTACTGGAGTGAATTGCAACAAGTCTTCCATACTATCGGTTTCCGAATGCCGCCTGTCGTTCCGCGTATTACAATCACTTATATAGAGAGGGATATAGCGACAGATTTACGCGATTTACAATTGCAAGAGAGTGACCCGTTTTTAAATAACGTAGATACGCTGCGTGAAAACTGGTTATCTAATCAAGTAGAGGAACCGATAGATGATCGATTTGTAGAGGCGAAAAAAGAAATAATTGATATTCATACGTCATTACAACAATTTGTGAAGAAAATAGATCCAGGATTAAGTGCGTTTGCAGGGAAAAATGAATTCAAAATTAATGAACAAATTGAACTGTTGGAAAGAATGTTGAAAAGAAATGTTGAGAAAAAACATGAAGTACAGCTAAATAAATTCCGTCGCATACAATTTGCGCTTCGTCCATTAGGGGCGCCGCAAGAGCGTGTGTGGAATGTTTGTTACTATTTAAATCAGTTCGGTTTGGATTTCGTTGATCGTGTAATGGAAAACCCGTTTTCTTGGGACGGAAAACATCATGTTATAAAACTATAGAATCTTGCTCTTAGGAGCAGGATTTTATTTTTGTCCCGTTGAATTTACTGTGAAGTGAAATTTTTCTGAATTATTAATTTAAAAATAATGGATATCGTAATTATGCAGGATACTTAAATATATGACAAAATAGCACAAAATGTAAACGTATTATTATCTTTTTCGACAGTTTTTTATTTAAATTCCCGCAAAAGATGATAAAATTTAGTATATAATAAAAGAAAATAGCGATTTGTATAGTATGCTGCCTTTGTAGGCAAGTTAAATGAGTCGTTCTTTCATAGTATTTCTTTCTCTAATCGTGAAATGTACGATTAGGGGAGGAGATGCATTCAACATAATTAATTGGAAAAAGAGTAGGTGCAACAATGTTTAAACACGTAACAGTGCTTTTAAAGGAAACAGTAGACGGCTTAGATATAAAGCCAGGTGGTACATATGTAGATTGTACACTGGGGGGAGGAGGACATAGTTCTTATTTATTGTCCCAATTAACTGAAGGTGGAAAGTTAATCGCGTTTGATCAAGATGAGATAGCGATTCAAAATGCGAAAGAAAAATTCTCTTCATACGGTGAGCAGTTCATAACAGTAAAAAGTAATTTCCGTTATTTATCTGAAAAACTACAGGAATTAGGCATAACAGAAGTAGACGGTATTTTATTTGATTTAGGTGTTTCATCCCCGCAATTAGATACACCAGAGCGTGGCTTTAGTTATCATCATGATGCACCGTTAGATATGCGGATGGATCAAGACGCCCCTTTAACAGCATATGATGTTGTGAATAGCTGGTCATATGAACAACTTGTAAGGATTTTCTTCCAGTATGGTGAAGAGAAATTTTCAAAACAAATAGCTAGGAAAATTGAAGCGTATCGTGAGAATAAAGCTATTGAAACGACAGCAGAATTAGTAGAACTAATTAAAGAGGGTATTCCAGCTCCTGCTCGTAGAACGGGTGGACATCCTGCGAAGCGAGTGTTCCAAGCAATCCGTATTGCCGTAAATGATGAATTGAAAGTATTTGAAGAAGCGTTGGAATCTGCAATTGAGATGGTCAAGCCAGGCGGAAGAGTTAGTGTTATAACATTTCATTCTTTAGAAGACCGTATTTGTAAAACGACGTTTAAGCGAAATAGTACAACGCCACAATTGCCGCAAGGATTACCAATTATTCCTGATGAATTTAAGCCGAAATTAAAGCTTATTACAAGAAAACCGATTTTACCTTCTGATATAGAGTTAGAAGAAAATAATCGAGCGCGTTCTGCGAAATTGAGAATCGCTGAAAAACGATAAAAAGGGGAGAGAGGTATGAGTAACTTAGCTGTAAAGTACAAACAACAAGCGCAAGAAGAGGTACAGATTCAAACGCCCCCACAGCAGATGGTTCAGCCAAAAGCTAAAGCGAAGATTACAAGAATCGAAAAACTGTTGTATGTAGCATTTATTGGCTTTTTATTGTATGCCTGTGTAGCGTTTATTGGAAATAAAGCAGGCCTTTATCAAGTTAATGTAGAAGCAGCGACGATAGAACAAAAAATTGTACAGCAGCAAAAAGAAAATCAAGAGTTACAGGCTGAAGTAGAGAAGTTGAGTCGTTATGAACGAATTGCTGAAGTTGCAAAAAAACACGGGCTAGAAATTAATGCGAATAATGTGAAGGGCCTAAAATAAGGCAATAGGTGTGAATGGAAAATGAAGAGAAATATGACTAAATTTCATACCAATAAGGGAGCAGGGTATTTTATGATTTTATTCCTCCTGCTCTTTTTGCTATTGTTAGCCCGATTTTTTTACATACAAGCAACTGGATCAGTTCATAATCATGATTTGGATGCACTTGCTAAGCAAAAACACAGTAAAACAGGAGTTCTGGAAGCAAATCGCGGGACGATTTATGATCAAAATGGTCATGTATTAGCGCAAGATGCAAACTCTTATAAACTTGTAGCGGAATTAAAAGGTGCGAATCATGTTGAAAATAAAGAGGATACTGCAAAGAAAATTGCGGGAGTACTCGGAAAAGACGAAGAGAAGATTTTATCCACGTTAAATAAAGAAGGTAAAAGTCAAGTCGAATTTGGAACGCTAGGTAAAGATTTGACGAAAGAACAGAAGGAACAAATAGAAGCATTAAAATTGCCAGGCATATCTTTTATTACTGAAAATGCAAGAGTGTATCCGAACGGTGATTTTGCATCTTACGTTATAGGTCATGCTAAACCGAATGAAGAGGGGATTTCGGTAGGGCAATTTGGTTTAGAAAAAAGTTTGGATAAGTATTTAAGTGCTTCTAACGGAAAAGTAGCTTATACAGGTGATCGTAAAGGTGTGTCTCTTGACGGCGGGAAAGTGAACGTAGAGGCACCTAAAAACGGAGATAACGCGTATTTAACGATAGATCAACGTATTCAAAGTTATTTAGAAGACGCAATGAAAGAAGCGAGTAAACATTATGAACCAGAAAGTTTAATAGGGATTGTTGCGGATCCAAAAACAGGGAAAATATTAGCAACGTCTAGTAAACCTAGTTATGATCCAAATGATCGTCAAATTAAATATTTCTTCAATGACGCAATTGCAAATGCATTTGAACCTGGATCAACAATGAAAATATTCACGCTAGCAGCAGCTATTAATGAAGGTGTGTATAAAGGACAAGATTATTATCAGTCTGGTACATATCAAGTCGGAAACCGAAAAATAAAAGATCATAACGGCGGCGCTGGATGGGGATCTATCACATTTGATGAAGGGGTAGAGCGCTCTTCAAACGTAGCGTTTGCGATTTTAGGGGATCAAAAACTTGGTCCAGAACGTTTCCGAAAGTATATTCATAGCTTTGGATTAGATGAAAAAACGAACATTGATTTACCTGGTGAAGGTTCAAATACAATTATATTCGATCAGCAAATACAGCAAGTAACAACAGCATTTGGACAAGGTTCTACTGTAACACCAATTCAGCTTGTGCAAGCTGCAACTGCTATTGCAAATGATGGAAAAATGATGAAACCTTATACAGTTGATAAAATTGTAAATCCAATAACAGGGGAAGTGAAATTAGAACATAAGCCAGAAGAAGTGGGAAAACCTGTTACAAAAGAAACAGCAGCGCAAGTAAGACAGTTATTAGAGCGTGTTGTTACATCGCCGAAAGGAACAGGAACTGCTTATAAAGTCGATGGTTATTCAGTTGGTGGTAAAACAGGAACAGCGCAAATTCCGGATGGAAAAGGTGGCTATATGACAGGAAGAGAGAATTATATATTCTCGTTCTTAGGTATGGCACCTATGGATGATCCGCAGCTTGTTGTATATGTAGCTGTTAAACAACCGAAATTGAAAGATGATGAGAGTGGCGCACAACCTTTAGCTGATATTTTTAAATATGTAACGAAGAATAGTTTAGAGTATTTAAAGATTAAGCCTAATGAAGTGAAAGATCCGAAGAAATATGTGAAAGAGCAGCAAACTGCTGTTCCAGATGTAACCGGAAAAACGATGGAAGAAGCGAAAAAAGCGATTGATAAAGCAAAACTTCGTCCAATCGTATTAGGTGAAGGGAAAGTGCAGCAGCAAGTGCCGAAAGCGACTGAGCAAACATTGAAGGGTGACCGAGTCTTCTTAGTAGGAGATAAACCTACAATGCCAAATATACAAGGCTGGGCACTGCGTGATGTTATGAATTTAGCGAAAACATTAAAGCTTAACCTAAAACCTACTGGTACCGGATACGTAACTGAACAAAGTGTGGCAGAAGGAACATTGTTGCAACCTGGTACAGAGTTAGGTGTAACACTTGTACCGCCACTTGAACCACAACAAGAAGCAGAAAAACCGTAATGGTAAAAGAGAAGAAGTTCTAATTAAATAAGTACAAGCATATATTGGAACAAGCTAGGCGTAAGGGAGGCTTGTTCCAATATGCGTGTATCAAATGTAACGGTTAGAAAACGACTTATTTTTATACTCATATCAGGTATACTTATTTTCACTATCATCGATATTCGTCTTGGATATGTGCAATTTTTTCTTGGCAATATGTTAACGGATCGTGCGAAGGATTCATGGAGTCGTAATATTACTTTTGAACCTGAACGTGGGAAAATTTTAGACCGAAATGGTGTGGAACTTGCTACGAATAAAAGTGCCCCAACTGTCTTTGTTGTACCGAGGCAAATTGAAAAACCAGCAGAGACTGCAGAGAAGTTAGCTGCAGTATTAGGTGTGGAAAAAGATGAGGTTTATAAGAGAATTACAAAAAAAGAATCAATTGTAAGGTTAGATAAAGGTGGAAGGAAAATATCACATGATAAAGCGAAAGAGGTACGAGGATTAAGTTTGAAAGGTGTTTATATCGCAGAGGACTCTATCCGGTACTATCCATTTGGCAACTTTTTATCACACGTATTAGGGTTTGCAGGTAGTGATAACCAAGGTCTTATGGGACTAGAAAAATATTATGATAAAGAGCTAAATGGTGATGACGGTCATGTGCGTTTTTTTGCAGATGCAAAAGGACAAAGGATGCCTAATGTTGGCGATGATTTCAAAAAACCAGAAGCTGGTTTGAATTTAGGTTTAACAATTGATGCACGTATTAATAGAATTATGGAAAGAGAAATGAATATTGCAGAGTCGACTTATAATCCAGATGGTATGATTGCGATTGCAATGAATCCGAAAAATGGTGAAATTTTAGGCATGTCGAGTCGGCCGAGCTTTGATCCAGCAGATTTTCAAAGTGTTTCTCCAGAAGTGTATAATAGAAATTTACCAGTATGGAGCACGTATGAGCCTGGTTCAACATTTAAGATCATTACGTTAGCCTCAGCCTTGAATGAAAATTTAGTAGACTTAGAGAAAGATACGTTTTATGATGATGGAGCAGCTGAAGTGGGTGGAGCTAGATTGAAATGCTGGAAAGCAGGAGGCCATGGTAGCCAAACGTTTTTAGAAGTAGTTCAAAACTCTTGTAACCCAGGATTTATCGAACTTGGTGATCGTCTTGGTAAAGACCGATTGTTTAAATATATTCGTAATTTCGGCTTTGGACAGAAAACCGGAATTGATTTGCAAGGTGAAGGTAGTGGGATTTTATTTAATCTAGATAAAGTCGGTCCAGTGGAGCAAGCAACAACTTCATTCGGTCAAGGTGTTTCTGTTACGCCAATCCAACAAGTAGCGGCAGTAGCAGCAGCTGTAAATGGTGGGACATTGTATCAACCGTATATAGCTAAGGAATTTATTGATCCGAAAAATAATCAAGTTGTAAGTAAAAAGACACCTGTGGAAAAAAGAAAAGTTATTTCCAAGGAAACTTCAGAAAAAGTTCGGTATGCACTAGAGAATGTTGTAGCAAAAGGATCTGGTAAAGGTGCTTTCATTGATGGGTATCGTGTAGGTGGAAAAACAGGTACGGCTCAAAAGGTGAAAGATGGTAAATATTTAGAGAATAATTATATAGTATCTTTTATCGGCTTTGCTCCAGCAGACGATCCGGAAATTGTTGTCTATGTTGCTGTTGATAATCCGAAAGGTGTAACTCAATTTGGTGGAGTAGTAGCAGCACCAATTGTTGGGAATATTCTTCGGGATGCACTTCCAGTTATGGGCGTGAAACCGAGAACAGAACAAGTTGAGAGAGAATATAAATGGGGCGATACACCAACTGTGGAAGTTCCGAATTTAATTGGTATGAAAAAGAAAGACTTACAGACACAGCTCGTCGATTTGAAGCTTGATATAAGTGGAGACGGAGAGAAAGTAATTAAACAATCCCCAGAAGCAGGAGCTAAAGTGAAAGAAGGCTCAAAAATTAGAATTTACTTCGGGAATTAAAGGTAACCTAGTACGTTTTATGGTACAATTGGTGGAAGTGAGTTCTTTATAGAAGAGTTACTTAAATTGAGGCTGTAAGAGCCTCAATTATAAATAGGTCTATTTATTAGACACTGTAGCACTTACCTCCTACTTTACATAATTAGGAGGTAACGTGTTGCTTATTAAAAAAGAGATAAATACACAATGTAGAGAGGGTTTAGTGAAATGAAGTTGCATACACTTTTATCATGTTTGCATGATTTTCCAGTTGTTCCAAAAGAAAATCCAGAAATCACATCTATAGAAGCTGATTCACGTAAAGTGAAAGAGGGAAGCTTATTTGTATGTATGAAAGGATATACGGTTGATAGCCATGATTTTGCTAAGCAAGCAGCGGCACAAGGAGCGGCTGCTATTGTTGCGGAAAGACCAATTGATGTTGACGTTCCAGTTGTACTTGTGAAAAACACTTTTCGTTCGTTAGCGATTTTAGCTGATTATTTTTATGGTCAACCAACACACAAGTTACATTTAATCGGAATTACAGGTACAAATGGAAAGACAACAACATCGCATATTATGGATGAGATTATGCGCGCACATGGTCATAAAACGGGGTTAATTGGAACGATTAATATGAAAATCGGTGATGAAACATTTGAGGTGAAAAATACAACACCAGATGCACTAACACTTCAACAGACATTTTCAAAAATGGTTGAGCACGGTGTAGATAGTACAGTAATGGAAGTTTCGTCACATGCTTTAGATCTTGGTCGTGTACACGGATGTGATTACGATGTAGCAGTGTTTACAAATTTAACACAAGATCATTTAGACTATCATAAAACGATGGAAGAATATAAACATGCAAAAGGGTTGCTATTTGCACAACTTGGCAATAGTTATAATCATGATCGTGAAAAGTACGCGGTACTGAATAACGATGATGCTGTAACTCCGGAATATATGAGAAGTACTGCGGCGACTGTTGTAACGTATGGAATTGATACAACTAGTGATATTATGGCCAAAGATATCGTTATGACGAGTGGTGGAACTACATTTACGCTTGTAACACCGTATGAAAGTGTAAATGTTACGATGAAATTGATTGGGAAATTTAATGTATATAACGTACTAGCAGCAACAGCGGCAGGACTTGTTTCTGGTGTAAGTTTAGAAACGGTTATTGATGTAATAAAGCAACTAGCTGGAGTTCCAGGACGTTTTGAAGTAGTTGATGGTGGACAAAATTATACAGTTATTGTTGATTATGCACATACACCAGATAGCTTAGAGAATGTATTAAAAACAGCAAAACAGTTTGCAAAAGGCGATGTATATTGTATCGTCGGTTGTGGCGGAGATAGAGATCGAACAAAGAGACCAATCATGGCAAGTGTTGCAACAAAATATGCAACTCACGCACTTTACACTTCAGATAACCCAAGAAGTGAAGAGCCAGGGGCTATTTTAGATGATATGGTGCAGGGTGCAAATGGGAATAATTATGAAGTAATTATTGATAGAAAAGAAGCGATATACCATGCAATTGCTAACGCGAAAGCTGAAGATATCATCATTATTGCTGGTAAGGGTCATGAAACGTATCAAATTATTGGTAAAGACGTTCATCATTTTGACGATCGTGAAGTCGCTAAAGAAGCAATTACAGAGCGTTTAAACAGCGAAGAGTAACAACGTGAGAGGAGGACTACATGTGCTTGAGCAAGGTTTATTAGTAACGGCTGGGGTAGCATTCTTAATTTCGGTTGCCCTTTCGCCATTGTTTATTCCATTTTTAAGGAAATTAAAGTTCGGACAGAGTATTCGTGATGAGGGACCAAAGTCACATCAAAAAAAATCAGGGACACCGACAATGGGTGGTATTGTCATATATGTATCTATGATGGTAACTTCACTTATTATGGCAATTAAATTTAATCATTTAGGTGCAGAGGTTTCGTTATTATTATTAGTGACATTTGGCTACGGATTAATTGGATTTTTAGATGACTACATAAAGGTAGTTAAGAAGAGAAATCTTGGTTTAACATCAAAACAAAAATTAGTAGGTCAGCTTGTTATTGCTATTGCGTTCTTTTTAATTGGAAAAGGGCAAGCGTTCCACACATACATCATGATTCCGGGAACAGATGTTAAGTTTGAACTAGGTTGGGCGTATTTTGTACTTGTATTATTTATGCTTATTGGTGGATCAAATGCAGTTAACTTAACTGACGGTTTAGATGGTTTATTATCAGGAACAGCTGCTATTGCATTTGGGGCGTTTAGTATTATTGCAGTCGCACAAGAGCAATTTGGAGTAGCGATATTCTGTATGGCAGTTGTAGGAGCTGTACTTGGATTTTTAGTATTCAATGCAAATCCAGCGAAAGTGTTTATGGGAGATACAGGTTCTTTAGCTTTAGGTGGAGCCATTGCAGCTGTAGCGATTTTATTAAAACAAGAATTACTACTTGTAATCATTGGTGGAGTATTCGTAATGGAAACTTTATCTGTTATTATTCAGGTCATTTCTTTTAAAACAACAGGAAAACGTGTCTTTAAAATGAGTCCATTACACCATCATTATGAATTATGTGGTTGGTCAGAGTGGCGTGTTGTTGTGACGTTTTGGTCTGTAGGATTTTTATTAGCTGTGTTAGGAATTTATATCGGGGTGTGGATGTAATTGAAAACTGTAACTGAATTTCAAAATAAAAATATTCTTGTATTAGGCATTGCAAAAAGTGGTTATGCAGCAGCTACGCTGTTACAAAAAATAGGGGCAAATGTTATTGTAAATGACGGAAAGCCTTTAGCGGATAATGTACTTGCTGCAGAATTACAAGCAAAAGGAATGGACGTTGTATGCGGTGGTCATCCTTTAGAATTGTTAGAGAGAAATATTTCTCTTGTGGTAAAAAATCCAGGAATCCCGTATTCTAATCCAATATTAGTAGCTGCGAAAGAAAAGCAAATTCCGATTGTTACGGAAGTTGAATTAGCATATCGTATTTCAGAAGCTCCATTTGTTGGGATTACGGGGTCTAACGGTAAAACGACGACGACAATGCTTACATTTGAAATGCTAAAAGAAGGACAAAAGCATCCTGTAATTGCAGGGAACATTGGAACTGTAGCGTGTGAAGTAGCACAGGATGCAAAAGAAAATGAAGTTGTAGTTACAGAACTTTCATCTTTCCAATTGATGGGAGTAGAATTGTTCCAACCTAAAATTGCTGCGTTTTTAAATTTATTTGAGGCCCACTTAGATTATCACGGGACGAAAAAGGAATATGGTTTAGCAAAAGCAAATATTTTTAAAAACCAAACAGAAAATGATTATAGTGTAATAAATGCAGATGATGCAGATGTGATGGCTTTATCTGCTTATAGTAAAGGGCAAAAAGTACTATTCTCGACAACGAAAGAAATTGAAGATGGTGCGTGTATAAAAGAGAATGCTCTTTGCTTTAAAGGTGAAAAAGTTGTTGAAGTAGGCGATATCGTTTTACCTGGTCAACATAATTTAGAAAATATTTTAGCAGCGATGAGTATCGCAAAATTATTGGGTGTTTCTAATGAAGCGATTACGGCGGTGTTAAAACGTTTTACAGGTGTAAAACATCGTTTAGAATATGTAACAACTATTAACAATCGTAAGGTTTATAATGACTCAAAAGCAACGAATATGTTAGCGACTGAGAAAGCTTTAGCTGCGTTTACACAACCGATTGTGTTATTAGCGGGTGGGCTTGATCGTGGAAATGAATTCGATGATTTAATTCCGTATTTCAAAAATGTAAAAGCAATTGTGACATTTGGACAAACAGCTCCAAAATTAGTAAGAGCTGCAGAAAAAGCGGGATTAGATACAATTGAAAGTGTCGATACTTTAGATGAAGCTGTAGTGAAAGCTTATGCTCATTCTACAGATGGCGATGTAATTCTTCTTTCTCCAGCATGTGCAAGCTGGGATCAATTTAAAACATTTGAAGAAAGAGGAGACATTTTTATACAAGCTGTGCATAAACTTATATAAAGTAAATCAAAACATCAGTAGGCTAACACCTACTGATGTTTTGTTACATAGGGCAAAAGTTTCTGCCTAAAGAGGTGGTGTTTATGGGTAATGAAGAAAACGCCTGATTTTATTCTCATCATCGTTACACTTGCGTTGTTAACAATCGGAATGATTATGGTGTATAGTGCGAGTGCGGTTTGGGCCTCTTATAAAATGGGGGACTCATTCTTTTTTGCAAAAAGGCAATTGCTATTTGCAAGTCTAGGTGTAGTGGCTATGTTTTTTATTATGAAAATTGATTATTGGGTGTGGCGTACGTATTCAAAAGTAATTTTGCTAGTTTGCTTCATTCTTCTTATTCTTGTTCTTATTCCTGGAGTAGGACTTGTTCGAGGAGGAGCACGAAGTTGGATTGGAATCGGGGCATTTTCCATTCAACCGTCAGAATTTATGAAGTTTGCGATGATTATTTTTTTAGCGAAATTTTTAGCGGAACGACAAAAATTAATTACCTCTTTTAAACGTGGTTTACTACCAGCACTAGGTTTTGTATTTCTTGCTTTTGGCATGATTATGTTACAGCCAGATCTTGGTACAGGAACGGTAATGGTTGGAACATGTATCATTATGATATTTGTCTCGGGAGCAAGGGTCTTTCACTTTGCAATGTTTGGTTTGCTTGGTGTAGCAGGATTTGTAGGGCTAATTGCATCAGCACCGTATCGAATGAAACGTATTACATCATATTTAGATCCGTGGTCAGATCCACTTGGAAGTGGATTTCAAATTATTCAATCGTTACTCGCAATTGGACCTGGTGGATTATTCGGGCTCGGACTTGGACAAAGTAGACAAAAATTTCTTTATTTACCTGAACCACAAACAGACTTTATATTTGCAATCTTATCTGAGGAATTAGGTTTTATTGGTGGTTCATTTGTGTTATTATTATTTAGTCTGTTATTATGGCGTGGGATTCGTATAGCTTTAGGAGCGCCAGATTTATATGGTACGTTTTTAGCAGTAGGTATTGTGGCGATGATTGCGATTCAAGTAATGATTAATGTTGGTGTTGTAACAGGATTGATGCCTGTTACGGGTATTACTTTGCCGTTTTTAAGTTATGGTGGATCAAGTTTGACATTAATGTTAATGGCAGTAGGTGTATTATTAAATATAAGTCGCCATTCTCGCTACTAAACCCTGTTTTATAAGACAGGGTTTTTCGTATGTGCGTGAAGAAACATGATGTATATAGAAATAAATACGACTGAAATCAGAAAAGAGAAGCGGAGGAGTTAGTAGTGCGTGTATTAGTAAGTGGTGGGGGCACTGGAGGTCATATTTATCCGGCTCTTGCTTTAATAAGAGAAATAAAAAAATTAAATCCGGAAGCAAGGTTTTTATATATTGGTACGGAGAGTGGATTAGAGAGCACAATCGTTCCAAAAGCAGGTATACCGTTTCAATCTATTGTTATAAGTGGATTTAAGCGTAAAATATCGTTAGATAATGTGAAAACGGTGATGCGTTTCTTAAAGGGTGTACAAGATAGTAAACGATATATTCGTCGTTTTAATCCGGATATTGTGATTGGAACGGGTGGGTATGTATGTGGACCAGTTGTATATGCTGCGGCAAAATTAGGTATTCCAACTATTGTACATGAACAAAATAGTGTACCTGGTGTAACGAACAAATTTTTAAGCCGCTATGTTGATAAAGTTGCAGTTTGTTTTGAAGCGGCTGCAGAGCATTTTCCACAGTCAAAAGTGGTAATGACAGGAAATCCAAGAGCATCAGAAGTAATGGATCAGAATGGAATGAAAGGAAAACGTTCCGTAGGTTTATCCCTTCCTAAAAAGTCCGTACTTATTTTTGGTGGAAGTCGTGGGGCTAGACCGATTAACGATGCTTTCGTAGAGGCAATTGAACAGTTTGGAAATAAAAGTTACGAAATATTGTATGTAACCGGTGAAGTTCATTATGACAAAGTGATGGAGGCTGTAAAGCAAAAAGGGAATCCGAATAATGTTATTATTAAACCTTTCATTCATAATATGCCAGAGGTACTTACAGGTGTAGATCTTGTTGTTTCAAGAGCGGGGGCAACAACACTTGCAGAATTAACAGCGTTAGGCAAGCCAAGTGTGTTAATTCCGAGTCCTTACGTAACAAATAACCATCAGGAAAAAAATGCGCGTTCTGTTGTCGATAAAGGAGCAGCAAAAATGTTACTTGAAAAAGATTTAACAGCAGAAACGCTTATTCGTGATATTGATGAAATTTTATTAGATGCACAAACATTACAAAATATGAAGCTGGCTGCTGAACAATTAGGTATTCCAGATGCAGCAAATAAGCTGTATGAAGTAATGAATAAGCTTGTAAAAAAATAACGTTAGGTGAACGCCCTGCATACTACTGTAATAAGGATAATTAGTATGGGGGAGATTGTTTATGGAGCAATTAGTAAATGAGCTTATAGAAGCAAATGTTGGTCGCGTGTTAGTGGATGAAGCGTTAGCACGTTATACCACTATGAAAATAGGTGGACCAGCTGATATTTTAATTGTGCCAAAGCATGTTGCCGGTATTGAAAAAACGTTGCAGTTAGTAAAAAAATATAAAACAAAGTGGACTGTAATTGGTCGTGGTTCGAACCTTCTTGTATCTGATCTAGGTATAGAAGGTGTCGTTATTCGTTTAGGAGAAGGATTAGACCACTTAGAAGTCGAAAAACATAGAGTAAGAGTTGGTGGTGGGTATCCCCTTATTAAATTATCAACTTTACTTAGTCGTCAAGGGTTATCCGGCCTGGAATTTGCCAGTGGTATTCCAGGAAGTGTTGGTGGTGCGGTGTATATGAATGCAGGAGCACATCAATCGGATATATCAAACATATTATCAAAAGCTCTGATTTTGTTTGAAAACGGAACAATTGATTGGTTAACGCATGAAGAAATGGAGTTTTCCTATCGTACTTCTGTATTGCAAACGAAACATCCTGGTATTGTTTTGGAAGCTGAGTTTCAATTGCAGGTAGGAGAGCGTGAGGGAATCGTAAGCGTCATGCAAAAGAATAAAGACTACCGCCGTGAAACACAGCCGTGGAATCATCCTTGTGCAGGAAGTATATTTCGGAATCCAATCCCATATTTTGCAGGAAACTTAATAGAAAAGGCGGGGCTTCGTGGTTATCAAATAGGCGGAGCTCAAATTTCTGAAATGCATGGGAATTTTATTATTAATACTGGGGGAGCCAGTGCGCAAGATGTCTTATCTTTAATTGCATTCATAAAACAAACAATCAAGGATAAATTTGGCGTAGAAATGCATACAGAAGTAGAAATCATTGGAAGATAACGGTTATTCGTTCCGCTCATTATCATTTATGTTATAATAAGAAGATAAGAACGGCATGAGGAACATGCCGTTCTTTATGTTACGTAGGGGGATCGTACATGAAAAATAGTAAAGTGATTAAACTACAGGATCGTGTACCAAAGTTAAAAAATCAACAGAAGAAAAACAAGAAAAATGTTAATCATCGGTTGATTTTATACATATCAATTTTATTTTTATTAGTACTCTTTTTAATTTACTTTCGGTCTCCACTAAGCAATATCAAAAAGATAAGTGTGTTTGGAAATCATTATATGACAGATGAACAAGTGATGAAGGAATCAGGTGTGACGTATGATACAAGTTATTTCCGAGTGACAGCACATAAAGCAGAAGAAAACCTAACGAAACGAAAAGAAATTAAAGCGGTAAATGTAAAAAAACGTTTTCCAAATAAAATTGATGTTCATATTGAAGAATATTTAACGATTGGTTATATAAACAAAGATGGGAAACTACAACCGTTATTAGAGAACGGGAAAACACTCGATGTACTTCCGAACGGAAAACTCCCTGTTGCAGCGCCAATTTTTGAACCTTTTAAAGAGGAGAAAATGAAGGAGTTAATTGCTGAGCTTGAAAAATTAACACCAACTATTTTAAGGTCTATTTCTGAAATTCGTTATTCACCGACGAATGCGAATGAAGATCATCTTACTTTATATATGAACGAAGGATACGAAGTGAGCACTACGATTCAAAATTTCGCAAAGCGTATGGAAGCTTATCCGCTTATCTTAAAAACAATTGAGCCGGGTAAGAAGGTATTAATTGACTTAGAAGTAGGGGCATATACGAAAGAAATAGGAGCGGAAGAAAAAAAAGAATAGAAAGATAGTTTTCACTACGTCGTGGTAGAAAAAACGAAACGAATGTTCTGCTTGGTGCATCTGAATTTACAAGAATGGTTCATTTGATGAAAAAGATGTAAAAATTCTTAGATTCATACTAGGATTGGTACAAGTTTCACTTTTCTATGAGTACATCTTAGTGTAGACTTATACTTGGCGGTAATCTTTACACTTGAAATAGAATTATTTCAAGATAAGCAGTTATTCACAGTTTACTGCGATATTCTTAAATGAATGTTAAATAAAAATAAGAAAAATATAGGGTTAAAAAAGGGAAACGTATAAAGACGTTGAATATTTTTCTTATAAATAGTAAAGTTGCGATTGTTGTTCCATATATTGAGTTGTATGGTATAAATAAAGAAGGAGGTGCCAAAGAATGAACAGCAATGAAATATATGTTAGTCTTGACATCGGTACATCCAATGTTAAAGTCATCATTGGTGAAATGGTTAATGACAGCTTAAACATTATTGGTGTTGGAAATGTAAAATCAAATGGTTTAAAGAAGGGATCGATAGTTGATATAGACGAGACTGTTCGATCAATTAAAAAAGCAATTGAACAAGCTGAGCGCATGGTGGGAATCCACATTGAGCAAGTTGTAGTAGGTGTCAATGCAAACCAGGTACAGCTACTTCCTTGTCACGGAGTAGTCGCTGTTTCAAATGAAGATCGTGAAATCGGGAATGAAGATGTCTTACGCGTTCTAGATGCAGCACAAGTTGTGTCAATTGCTCCAGAACGTGAGTTTATTGATGTGGTACCTCGACAGTTCATTGTAGACGGTCTTGACGAGATTAACGATCCACGCGGGATGATCGGTGTAAGATTAGAAATGGAAGGTACACTTATAACAGGCTCGAGAACTTTACTACATAACCTACTTCGTTGTGTAGAAAAAGCAGGTCTTGAAATAGTTGATATTTGTCTTCAACCTTTAGCGGCTGCAACAGTTGCTATATCTTCAGATGAAAAACATAGAGGAGTAGCCCTTGTTGATATGGGGGGAGGATCTACAACTTTATCTATTTTTAAAGATGGAGAGTTACAAGCAACGAGCGTATTACCGTTAGGTGGAGACCATATAACAAAGGATATTGCGATTGGGTTGAAAACTTCAACAGAAAATGCAGATCAAATTAAGCTGAAATATGGACATGCTTTTTATGATACAGCATCTGAAGAAGAGATGTTTACGGTTCCTATTATGGGAAGCGATCAAACAGAACAATATTCTCAGTTGGAATTATCGGATATAATAGAGGCTCGTGTAGAGGAAATTTTAATGTTTGTTCAAGATGAAGTGCGTAAGTTAGGAGTAAAGCAAGTAGCTTCTGGTTATGTACTAACTGGTGGAATTGCTTCTATGCCGGGTGTTCTTGATCTTGCATATGATATTTTACATGAAAATGTTCGTATAGCGACTCCTGATTATATTGGTGTGCGTGAGCCACAATATACAAGTGGAGTAGGATTAATTAAACATTCTTATCAAAAAGCTAAATTACGTGGAAAAAATGTGCAGGAAAAGCAAGAACATTTTGAACCAGTACCAGCACCAGCACCAACGCCGGTACAACAGCAACCTGCGAAACAAAAAACTCGTAATCAAAACAATAATAATCAAAATGATGACCGTATGATGTCAAAAGTAAAACGTGTATTCCGTTATTTATGGGATTAAAATTGGACACGAAAAATGAGGTTCTAGGGGGATTTCGACATGTTAGAGTTTGATACTACTCAAGATCAATTAGCGAATATAAAAGTTATCGGTGTCGGCGGTGGCGGAAACAATGCTGTAAACCGTATGATTGAACACGGTGTACAAGGTGTAGACTTTATCGCTGTGAATACTGATGCACAAGCATTAAATCTATCAAAAGCTGAAACAAAAATGCAAATTGGTGGAAAATTAACACGTGGACTTGGTGCAGGTGCAAACCCCGAAGTAGGGAAAAAAGCTGCAGAAGAAAGTAAAGAACAGATCCAAGAAGCACTTCGTGGTGCAGATATGGTCTTCGTAACTGCTGGTATGGGCGGCGGAACTGGAACTGGTGCAGCTCCAGTTGTTGCTCAAGTTGCCAAAGAATTAGGCGCATTAACAGTTGGTGTTGTAACACGTCCATTTACATTTGAAGGACGCAAGCGTGCAACACAAGCAGCATCTGGTATTGCGGCATTTAAAGAAAATGTAGATACACTTATTGTAATTCCAAATGATCGCTTATTAGAGATTGTTGATAAAAATACGCCGATGTTAGAAGCATTCCGTGAAGCAGATAACGTATTACGTCAAGGTGTTCAAGGTATTTCTGATTTAATTGCAACACCAGGTTTAATTAACTTAGACTTCGCAGACGTAAAGACAATTATGTCTAATAGAGGTTCTGCTTTAATGGGTATTGGTTCTGGTAATGGAGAAAATCGTGCTGCTGAAGCTGCGAAAAAAGCGATTTCTAGTCCATTATTAGAAACATCTATTGATGGAGCTCAAGGTGTTATCATGAACATTACGGGTGGAGCTAACTTAAGCTTATATGAAGTACAAGAAGCGGCAGACATTGTAGCTTCAGCTTCAGATCCAGAAGTAAATATGATTTTCGGTTCTGTTATTAATGAAGGATTAAAAGATGATATCGTTGTAACTGTAATTGCAACTGGTTTTGATGATAGTGCTGCGACGCAGCCACCAAAACCAATTATTCGTCCGACTGCGAATCACACGCAACAACAGCAACAGCAAGTAGCTCAACCTTCAAAACAACGTGAAGTTAAGCGTGAAATGAAACGTGAAGAGCCGGTTGTGCATGAGCGTCATACAGATTCAGATGACATCGATATTCCAGCATTCTTACGTAACCGTCGTAGACGATAAAAGAAAAGGAGCTTTCATGCTCCTTTTTTGTTTTATACAGGGAAAAGATCTGCTAAGCAGGTCTTTTTTTATTTTATATATTTTGATTTATCCGGCTGTTTTTTGGGCAGTAAGACCCCCACCTGAAAATTCAGCGAAAGCAAAGAAGTTAGGTGGGGGGCGGGCTGCTGCCCGTAAAGGCCCGATTCGTGAGGGCTGATTAAAGTTTCACTTTATATGTAAGCAAACAAGTATAGTATTCTATGAAACGTATACTTTTATTTTTTACCGACAGATTCTGTCTAGAAAGCACAAAATAACAAAAAAACACCTCCGCAAATTGACACACTTTCCTATTGGATATGCATTATACTAGTCTCAACTCAAAAAAAGAGGTGAATTGTTTGGTTGTTTACGCCGACGTTGTTTGGTTGTTAAACGCCTGCATTGATTTTCTTTTACTTTTATTAACAGCTACCGTGTTAAAAAAGAAGATCAAAAGATGGAGGCTTGTGTTAGGGGCATTTATAGGTTCAACCATTGTTATTTTTGCCTTTACTCCTTTTGCTTCTATGATGACACATCCAATTATGAAACTACTGTACTCGTTACTAATTGTGTATACAGCATTTGGGTTTACAACGTTTAGAAATTATGCACAAACTGTTTTTACTTTTTACTTTGTAACCTTTATGGTTGGCGGAGGGTTAATTGGCACTCATTTCTTTTTGCAAACGAATGAAATGGTAAATGGATTGGTTCAATCTCAATCCATTTCTTATGGTGACCCAATTAGCTGGTTGTTTGTTGTTTTTGGTTTTCCAGTAATTTATTATTTTTCTAAAAAGCGTATTGAAAGCGTAGAGGTTACAAAAATACACTATGATCAAATTGTAAAATTGAAAATTCAATTAGCTGAAGAGGAACTAGAACTCACAGGTTTAATTGATAGTGGGAACCAACTTTACGACCCGTTAACAAAAACACCCGTTATGATTATGCATATTTCATCATTAGAACATTGCTTGCCAGCGTGGTTAACAGAACAAATTTATTCCAAAACAGAGATTCCTCAAATACCAGAGAATGATTCTGGGTGGGCGACAAAATTACGATTAATTCCTTTTCGAGCAGTAGGAGTAGAGAGTCAATTTTTATGGGCCGTTAAGCCAGACAGTGTGCAAATTGATTATGAAGGTAGTTCTATTGTAGTCAGCAAAGTATTGATTGGATTAAATACACAACAGTTGTCAACCAATGGAGAGTATCAATGTATTGTGCATCCGAAAATGTTAATTTCGCAAAAAGTAGTAATTGCTTAATAATGGGAGGCGGGATAATATGATGAAATTAAAATTTTATTTAGTATACCTTTGGTATAAAGTATTGTTGAAATTAGGAATTAAGACCGATGAAATTTATTATATTGGTGGAAGTGAAGCGTTGCCACCACCGTTAACGAAAGAAGAAGAGGAAGTTCTTTTGAATAAATTGCCAAAAGGAGATCAGGCAGCAAGATCGTTACTGATTGAACGTAACTTACGGCTAGTTGTATATATAGCAAGAAAGTTTGAAAATACAGGGATAAATATTGAAGATTTGATTAGTATTGGAACAATCGGCCTTATTAAAGCGGTTAATACATTTAATCCAGAAAAGAAAATAAAATTAGCAACATATGCCTCACGTTGTATAGAAAATGAAATTTTAATGCATTTGCGCCGGAATAATAAGAACCGATCAGAAGTTTCTTTTGATGAACCGCTTAACATCGATTGGGACGGGAATGAACTTTTATTATCGGATGTATTAGGTACAGACGATGATATTATTACAAAAGATTTAGAAGCTACTGTAGATCGTCATCTTCTAATGAAAGCATTGCATCAATTAAATGATCGTGAAAAACAAATTATGGAACTTCGGTTTGGGCTTGCTGGAGAAGAGGAAAAGACGCAAAAAGATGTGGCGGATATGCTTGGGATTTCACAGTCATATATTTCGCGTTTAGAAAAAAGAATCATAAAAAGATTACGAAAAGAATTTAATAAAATGGTGTAAAGAATAAGACCAGCCGTTATCTAGGCTGGTCTTATTCTCTTTCGTTGTATGAGAAGAGACAACGAAAATGAAAAATGAAGAGAAAACCGCATGCATAAAATCCCCTTCAAAGGAAATACTTTACACTGTACAGCAACTCCCGATAGGAGGGAACACTTTGACGAGAAACAAAGTAGAAATTTGCGGTGTTGATACAGCTAAACTTCCCGTACTAAAAAATGATGAAATGCGTAAATTATTTCGTGAAATGCAAAGTGGAGAGATAAGCGCAAGAGAGAAATTAGTGAATGGAAACTTACGTCTTGTACTGAGCGTCATCCAAAGATTTAATAACAGAGGAGAATATGTTGACGATTTATTTCAAGTTGGTTGCATCGGACTTATGAAATCCATTGATAATTTTGATTTAGGCCAAAATGTAAAATTCTCAACGTATGCTGTGCCAATGATTATTGGGGAAATACGCAGATATTTGCGTGATAACAATCCGATTCGCGTATCTCGATCATTACGAGATATTGCGTATAAAGCATTACAAGTAAGAGAGAAATTGATTGCAGAAAATTCAAAAGAACCAACAGCAATGGATATTGCAAAAGTGCTTGAAGTGACTCATGAAGAAATTGTTTTTGCTTTAGATGCGATTCAAGATCCAGTTTCATTATTTGAGCCGATTTATAACGATGGGGGAGATCCTATTTTTGTTATGGATCAGTTAAGTGATGAAAAACAAAAGGACGAGCAGTGGGTTGAAGAGTTAGCATTGAAAGAAGGAATGAAGCGTTTAAATGATCGTGAGAAAATGATTATTCGAAAACGTTTCTTCCAAGGAAAAACACAAATGGAAGTTGCAGAAGAAATTGGGATTTCTCAAGCGCAAGTGTCACGTTTAGAGAAATCAGCTATTAAACAAATGAATAAGACGATTCAAGGATAAGGTTTCACCATTTATGGTGAGACCTTTTTATATGCAATATAGTTTGTCTTCGCTCATAGTAGGGAAGCTGTATTCATATAATGAAAATCATATGGGGTTAGTTGAGAGTGCTTCCTGTAAATTTGAGAAACAGTGTTTTTTCAATTCGTCATATATAAGGGAGAGGATGAAAATGATAAGAATTTCGGAGTTGCAGATGAAAGAAATTATAAATGTTTCAGATGGAAAAAGGCTTGGGAATATTGGAGATATCGAAATCGATATGAACACAGGAAAGATTGGGTCTATTATTATTTCCAAACAGGCACGCATGTTAGGGATTTTTGGGAAAGATTTAGAAATTGTAATTCCTTGGAAGGAAATTGTGAAAATTGGAGAAGATGTCATACTTGTTAGAGTAAATCCTGTTAATTCTGTAACAGAATCAATACAAACACCGACAATTTCATAAAGAATATTACAAATTCCTCTTTTTTTTCTGTTGGGATTATGAAAAAATAAAAGTATGGTAAAATAGACAGGAAGTACCATGCTTTTTTATGTTATTTTAATTAAAAGGAGCCGCTTTATGATAATAGAACCATTTAAATATGTGGACGGTATACTGTATTTACAAGCGTGGAAAGAACTTGGAAACATTACTGCTGGATTTACGACAAAAGATGGTGGGATAAGTACGGGCTCCTTTCATGCGATGAATTTAGGATTACATGTGAATGATATCGTGGAGAACGTTCATGAAAACAGACGCATTTTAGCAAATAAGTTACAAAAACCATTAGAAAACTGGATTTGCTCTGAACAAGTTCATGATCATCATGTTGAAAAAGTAGGACAACAGGAAAAAGGAAGTGGCGTCTATTCATATGAAGACGGTATTTCAAAAACAGATGGCATTTATACGACTGATAATGATGTTCTTTTAACATCATGTTACGCGGATTGTGTTCCACTCTATTTTTATGCGCCATCACATGGTATGATAGGACTTGCGCATGCTGGATGGAAAGGGACTGTAAAAGAGATTGCAAAGGAAATGATTCAAAAATGGAATGCAGAAGGGATTTCAAGTGATGAAATTCATGTTGCAATTGGACCAGCAATTGGATCTTGTTGTTACGTTGTTGATGATAGAGTGTTAACAGCAGCAGAGCAAGTAGTAAACGGTTCTGTCCCTTATAAAAAAATTTCTGATGGGCAGTACGCAATTAATTTAAAAGAAATTAATCGTATATTATGTGTACAAGCAGGCATAAAAGAAGAGAATATTGTAATGTCATCTCTTTGTACAAGCTGTGAAGAGCAACTATTTTTCTCTCATCGTCGTGATCAAGGTAAGACAGGGAGAATGTTGAGTTTCATAGGTTTTAAGGAGGAAGAAAGCAAGTGACAGTACAAAAAAATTTAACAACTGTAAACGAAGCAATTAAACAATCTTGCGCACGAGCGGGACGTTCGTTGCAAGATATTAAACTCGTTGCAGTTACAAAAACGGTAGGAATTGAAAAGACAAACGAAGTAATTGAAGCTGGAATTATCGATTTAGGTGAAAATAGAAATGAAGGTTTCTTACAGAAGTACGAACATTTCGGTTCAAAAGTGAATTGGCATTTTATTGGATCATTACAAACGAGAAAAGTAAAAGAAATCATTAATGAAATTGATTATTTACATTCGTTAGATCGTCTTTCACTTGCAAAAGAAATTCAAAAACGTGCTGATAAGAAAGTGAAATGTTTTATTCAAGTGAAAACATCATCTGAAGAATCAAAGCAAGGATTGGCGATAGAAGAAACGATTTCTTTTATTCAAAGTTTGCAAGAACTGGATAAGGTTGAAGTGGTTGGACTAATGACAATGGCTCCGTTTACAGAAGAAGAGGAAGAAATCAGACGCTGTTTTAAGGAGTTACGTAAGCTACAAACAGAGGTGCAGGAGCTAGAATTATTGCATGCGCCATGTAGAGAGTTATCAATGGGAATGTCTAATGATTACACGATTGCAATTGAAGAAGGTGCTACATATATTCGTTTGGGGACGATTTTAGTAGGAAAAGCGTAAAAGGAAGGAGAATCTTATTATGAGTTGGTCAAAAGTAAAATACTTCTTTTTTGATACACCGGAAGAAAAAGAAGCAGCTCAATATAGTTATGAAAAGGAGCAAACAGACATGAAGAAGCAGCAAGATCCGCCTGAACAACAAGATGTTACGTTTCCAAAAGCGCAACCGAAACAAAATGTTGTGAGCATTGAAACCGCAAAGCAATCTTCAAAAGTTGTTTTATTAGAACCACGCACGTATTCAGAAGCGCAAGGGATTGCGGACCATTTAAAAGGTAGACGAGCTGTTGTGATTAATTTACAACGAATGTCTACTGATCAAGCTGTACGTATCGTTGACTTTTTAAGTGGTACTGTATACGCTATAGGCGGGGACATTCAAAAAATAGGACCGAAAACATTTATGTGTACGCCTGAAAATGTAGATATTGTTGGTGCAATTTCAGAGTTATTCGGTGAAGAAGAAGACACAAATATAAAGAGGTGGTAATACGCCATGATAACAGTTTTAAACGTTTTAATTACTGCTATCGAGATTTACTCGTGGGCACTTATTATTTACATTCTCCTATCATGGTTCCCAGGTGCGAAGGAATCGACTTTTGGAGATATTCTTGCGCGTATTTGTGAACCGTATTTAGAACCATTTCGCAGATTTATCCCGCCGCTTGGTATGATTGATATCTCTCCACTCGTTGCGATTTTTACATTAAAGCTTGCTACGAAGGGTTTAGTAAGTATATTCGGCTATTTCTTATAGTAAGAGGTTAAATACATGAGCATCTATGAACATTTCAGACCCGATGAAGAGGTCTTTGTGGATAAGGTGTTAGAGTGGAAGCGAGTAGCGGAGTACCATCAAGTGAAGTTAACAGACTTCCTTGATCCAAGACAACAACAAATTGTCACTATGGTGATAGGTCAAGGGGATGTTTCTGTACAGTTTGATGGTGCAACGCCTCATGCAGAGCGCAAAAGAGCACTCATTTATCCGGACTATCTAGTAGTAAATGAAGAAGAATTTCAAGTAGAAGTATTGGAAATTGACTATCCTTCCAAGTTTTATACGCTAGAACATAGGCAAATATTAGGTACATTTATGTCTCTCGGTTTAACGAGAGAAAAGTGTGGTGATATTTTGCTTCAAGAAGATCGTGCCCAAATTGTAGTCGCAAAAGAAGTTGTATCTTATATTGAGATGAACTTACAAACTATAGGGAAAGCGAAAGTTTCCTTATCGCCAGTGCAAGGAGAAAAAATTCTACAGATGCAAGAAACGTGGGGAGAGAAATCTGGAACGGTTTCTTCACTTCGTTTAGATGTTATGTTAGCTGAAATGTTACATATATCCAGACAAAAAGTACAACCTTTCATAAAAAATGGTTTAGTAAAAGTGAATTGGAAAACAGTGGAGCAAACTTCTTATGAATGTTATCCAGGGGATGTTTTTTCAGTGAGAGGATATGGGCGAAGTAAATTGTTTTCTGTAGAAGGTAGAACAAAGCGCGACAAATGGAGAATTTTGTATGGTATACTAAAATGATTGGTTTTTTAGAAGGAAATCCTCCTATTTTGTCGAAGAAAAGATATAATTGAAAGAGGAAATTTAGATAATTACTTGGAGGTGGCGTTGTGCCGTTAACACCATTAGATATTCATAACAAAGAATTTGGTCGCGGATTCCGTGGCTATGATGAAGATCAAGTAAATGAGTTTCTTGATCAAATTATCAAAGATTATGAATTAGTCATTCGTGAGAAAAAAGCTTTAGAAGAAAAAGTCGCGCAATTAGAAGGAAAGTTAGATCATTTCTCTAATATTGAAGATACGTTAAACAAATCGATCGTTGTTGCACAAGAAGCAGCGGAAGAAGTAAAACGTAATGCGCAAAAAGAAGCAAAATTAATCGTACGTGAAGCTGAAAAGAATGCAGACCGTATTATTAACGAAGCGTTAGTAAAATCAAGAAAAGTTGCTTTTGATATTGAAGAGCTAAAGAAACAAGCGAAAGTATTCCGCACTCGTTTCCGTATGTTACTAGAAACACAGCTTGAAATGTTAAACAACGATGATTGGGATAAACTAATTGAGTTAGAAGACGAAGTAGATGAACTGTTGAAAAAAGAAGAAACAGTGTAAGCTTGACGTTTTTCTCATTATTACATATAATTTTAAACAACATATTTATTAAGAAAAACGAAGATAGGGATAAGTACCTTTTTCATACCTTATATAGCGAACTGAGGATGGTGTAAGCTCAGGATAAGGAGATAATGGGAATATCACCCTGGAGTTCCGCGCTGAACAAATAGAGTAAGCGTAGGCGTATATTCGCGTTAAGAATATAAAGAGGATTGTATACCTATGTATAGGATCTACTAGGGTGGTACCGCGGGAGACTTTCTCGTCCCTTTTTGGGATGAGAAGGTCTCTTTTTTATTCCGTTTTTTAAGTGTTTCTTTTATACATGTAAGGAGGAATTGAGCATGGAGTACAAAAATACATTACTAATGCCAAAAACAGAGTTCCCAATGCGTGGGAATTTACCAAAACGTGAGCCTGCAATGCAAGAACAGTGGGCTGAAATGAATATTTATGAAAAGGTACAAGAACATACGAAAGGTCGTCCTTTATTTGTATTGCATGATGGACCTCCATATGCGAATGGTGACATTCATATGGGACATGCGTTAAATAAAGTGTTAAAAGACTTTATTGTTCGTTATAAATCAATGACTGGTTACTGTGCACCATATGTACCAGGTTGGGATACACACGGTTTACCAATTGAGCAAGCTTTAACAAATAAAGGTGTAAAGCGTAAAGAAATGACAGTTGCGGAGTTCCGTAAGTTATGTGCAGAGTATGCATATGAGCAAGTAGAACGTCAACGTGAACAATTTAAGCGTTTAGGTGTACGTGCTGATTGGGATAACCCATACATTACTTTAGAGCCAGCTTATGAAGCGCAACAAATTAAAGTGTTTGGTGATATGGCGAAAAAAGGTTATATCTATAAAGGGCAAAAACCAGTTTACTGGTCTCCAACGAGTGAATCAGCTTTAGCAGAAGCTGAAATTGAATATCAAGATAAAAAATCAGCATCTATTTACGTAGCATTCCCTGTAAAAGACGGAAAGAACGTATTAGAAGGTGATGAGAAATTCATTATCTGGACAACAACACCTTGGACGTTACCTGCAAACTTAGGTATTTCTGTTCACCCAGAACTTGAATACGCTATTGTAAAAGTAAATAATGAGAAATATATTATTGCTTCTGAACTATTTGAGACAGTTGCAAAAACGTTAGAGTGGGAAAATACTGAAGTTGTGAAAACGGTAAAAGGTAGCGAACTTGAGTATACAGTTGCAAAACATCCATTCTACGATCGTGATTCATTAGTTATGCTAGGAGATCACGTAACAACAGATGCAGGTACAGGTTGTGTTCATACAGCACCAGGACACGGGGAAGATGACTTCGTTGTTGGTAAAAAGTATGGATTAGAAGTACTTTGTCCAGTTGATGATAAAGGTGTATTAACAAATGAAGCACCTGGATTTGAAGGTTTATTCTATGATAAAGCTAACAAGCCAATTACAGAGAAATTAGAAGAAGTAGGCGCGTTACTGAAACTAACATTCATTACGCATTCATACCCACATGATTGGAGAACGAAAAAACCAATTATTTTCCGTGCGACAGCACAGTGGTTTGCATCTATTGAAGCGTTCCGTAAAGAATTATTAGAAGCTGTTGCGGAAACAAAATGGGTACCGGCATGGGGAGAAACTCGTCTTCATAATATGGTTCGTGACCGTGGTGACTGGTGTATTTCTCGTCAGCGTGCATGGGGTGTGCCAATCCCTGTATTCTATGCAGAAAATGGCGATCCAATTATTACAGATGAAACAATTAACCATGTAGCAGATTTATTCCGTGAGCACGGTTCTAACGTATGGTTCGAGCGTGAAGCGAAAGATCTATTACCAGAAGGATTTACACATACAGGTAGCCCGAATGGTGAATTCCGTAAAGAAACAGACATCATGGATGTATGGTTTGATTCAGGTTCTTCTCACCAAGCGGTATTAGAAGAGCGCGATGACTTACAACGTCCAGCTGATTTATATTTAGAAGGATCTGACCAGTATCGTGGTTGGTTTAACTCTTCATTATCAACAGCAGTTGCTGTAACAGGTAAAGCTCCATATAAAGGCGTACTAAGCCATGGTTTCGTATTAGATGGTGAAGGACGTAAAATGAGTAAGTCGATTGGAAACATCGTCGTACCGAAGAAAATTATGGATCAATTAGGCGGAGACATTTTACGCTTATGGGTATCTTCTGTTGACTATCAATCTGATGTACGTATTTCAGATGATATTTTAAAACAAGTAGCAGAAGTGTATCGTAAAATCCGTAACACATTCCGTTTCTTATTAGGAAACTTAGATGACTTTAAGCCAAGTGAAAATACAGTAGCTGTAGCTGAACTTCGTGAAGTAGATCGTTACATGCTAGTGAAATTAAATGACTTAATTACAAAAGTAAAAGAAGCATATGAAACATACGACTTCGCTGCTGTATATCATGCAATTCATAACTTCTGTACAATTGATTTAAGTTCATTCTACTTAGACTTTGCAAAAGACATTTTATACATTGAAGGTGCAAACCATGAAGATCGTCGTGCAATTCAAACTGTATTATATGATGTTCTTGTTGCGTTGACGAAACTTGTAACACCAATCTTACCGCATACGGCCGATGAAGTATGGCCATATGTTCCAGGTGTAACAGAAGAAAGTGTACAATTAACTGATATGCCAGAAGCTGTACAATTAGATGGTGCGGAAGAATTAAAAACAAAATGGGATGCATTTATGACATTACGTGATGACGTATTAAAAGCGTTAGAAGTAGCTCGTAATGAAAAAGTAATCGGTAAGTCATTAAATGCAAGCATTACGTTATATCCAACTGCAGAAATGAAAGCTATGTTAGAGTCTATTAGCGAAGACTTAAAGCAATTATTCATCGTCTCTGAGTATAAACTTGGTGGCATGATGGAAGAAGCACCAGCAGATGCGCCGAAGTATGAGCATACAGCGGTTGTTGTTGCTCAAGCAACTGGTGAAACATGTGAACGTTGTTGGGTAGTTTCAGAAACAATTGGTAAAGATGCTGAACATGAAACATTATGTGAGCGTTGTGCAACAGTTGTTAAAGAAAACTATGTAAAGTAATAAAAAACTGACTGTGCCTAAGTGCAGTCAGTTTTTTTATTGAAGATATATTGAAATGACTTTCACTCTCTTTCCTATGAAGGAAAAATGTGTGTGAGGTAAGCATAGAAATTTCGGACACACTAATCGTACATTGCAGCTGGGAGGAATGTACACGTGAATGAAATGTATATGGAAATCAAAGAAGAATTGCAATTGATGCGAAAAGAGTTACAAGAGAGGCTAGCTAAAGAGGTCATGCACAAATATGATACAGAGTTTAGCGAAGAGCTTGGATATGAAATTAAGGAAGAGATAAAGAAAAAACTCCTATTACATGATATAAAAGAGGACTTAAAAGATGTAGAACGCGCATTATTTAAAATGGAAATAGATATGTATGGTATTTGTGAAGAGACAGGGAGAGTAATTTCGGTAAAACAAATGAAGACGATGCCGACTGCCCGTACCATTCATGAATTTTTCTATGAAAAAGTAAATGTATGAATGCGCACAACGATATTATATTACCTTTTTTTAATTTATTTTATTCTTCTATAAAGGTTCATTGTGAAAAGGTTGCAGCTATGCTAAAATTTTGAGGTACACTGTCTTTGTGGGGGAAATGAAAATGATATATTATGTAATAGCGTTATTTGTCATTGCCATCGATCAAATATCGAAATGGCTAATTGTAAAGAACATGGAATTGGGTACGAGCATTCCGATTATCGATAATGTATTATACATAACATCACATCGAAATAGAGGAGCTGCCTGGGGGATTTTAGAAAACAAAATGTGGTTTTTCTACATTATTACAGTCGTTTTTGTAGCATTTATCGTAATTTATATGAAAAAATATGCGAAAACAGACAAACTTCTAGGAATTTCATTAGGTCTAATATTAGGCGGAGCAATTGGTAATTTCATTGATCGTGTATTTAGACAAGAAGTAGTGGATTTCATTCACGTGTATATTTTCTCGTACAACTATCCAGTATTCAATATAGCTGATTCAGCATTATGTATTGGTGTTGTATTAATTATTATTCAAACATTATTAGAAGGCAAGAAAACGAAGGAGTAATTGAATGAGTGAAGTAGTACAAGTAACAGTTGCAGAAGAACAAAAAAGCGAGCGAATTGATAAATTCGTTGCAGAAATAAACAGTGAATGGTCACGTTCACAAGTACAACAATGGATTAAAGAGAATGTTGTTACAGTTAATGGAAAATCGGTAAAAGTGAATTATAAAGTGAAAGAAAACGATGAAATTACAGTAACGATTCCTGATCCAGAAGAGTTAGATATTCAAGCAGAAGATATGAACTTAGAAATTTATTATGAAGATGCAGATGTACTCGTTGTTAATAAGCCGCGTGGTATGGTTGTACATCCAGCACCAGGTCATACAAGTGGTACGCTTGTGAACGGTCTTATGCACCACTGTACAGACTTATCAGGCATTAACGGTGTAATGCGTCCAGGTATCGTGCATCGTATTGATAAAGATACATCAGGCCTATTAATGGTTGCTAAAAATGATATGGCACACGAATCACTTGTAAATCAACTTGTAGCAAAAACAGTAACAAGACGTTACAAAGCGATTGTACACGGTGTTATTCCGCATGATAAGGGAACAATTGATGCTCCGATTGCTCGTGATAAGAAAGAGCGCCAAAGTATGACGGTTGATGAAAATGGTAAGCATGCTGTTACGCATTTCCAAGTGATAGAGCGATTCAAAGATTTCACACTTGTAGAATGTCGCTTAGAAACAGGCCGTACACACCAAATTCGTGTTCATATGAAATATATTGGCTATCCACTTGCAGGAGATCCAAAGTATGGACCCAAAAAAACATTAGACATGAATGGGCAAGCACTTCACGCAGGTATTTTAGGATTCGACCATCCTCGCACGGGTGAGTATATTCAGTTTGAGGCACCGATTCCAGAAGTGTTTGAAGATGCATTAAATATTTTACGAAAATAGTATTGACAAATCATAAGAAAACTGAGATACTGACAACAGTTAAATAATGATCCTTTAACACAGCCCCGTGAGGTTGAGAAGGTAACGGTTTGAAATACATAGGGTATGCTGTACCCTTTTTTCAAAAGTCCTCTCGCACACGCTGAGAGGACTTTTTTTATACCATTACTCTCACGCAAGAAAAAAAGCTTGGAGGTGTAGAGCATGCAAGAGAAAGCAGTCGTTTTAGATGACCAAATGATTCGCCGCGCTTTAACACGAATTAGTCATGAAATCGTGGAACGAAATAAAGGTGTCGATAATTGTGTTCTTGTCGGAATTAAAACTCGTGGAATTTTTATTGCACAACGTTTGGCAGAACGAATTGGTCAAATTGAAGGAAAAGAAATGGAAGTTGGAGAGCTAGATATTACGTTATATCGTGATGATCTAACACTACAATCAAAAAATGAAGAACCACTTGTAAAAGGTTCTGATATCCCTGTAGATATTACGAAGAAAAAAGTTATCCTTGTAGATGATGTATTATATACAGGAAGAACAGTTCGAGCAGCAATGGATGCTCTTATGGATTTAGGTAGACCATCACAAATCCAACTGGCGGTTCTTGTTGATAGAGGTCATCGTGAACTACCAATTCGCGCTGATTATGTAGGAAAGAACATTCCAACATCAAGTGAAGAGCGTATCGAAGTTGATTTGCAAGAGACAGATCAACAAGATCGAGTAAGCATATACGATAAGTAAAGCCCTTTTAAATGTAGTCCTGTGAGGCTGCCAAAGGGTCTTGGCTTTCATATGTCAAATTTGGCATACGAAAGTGTAGGACTCTTTGTGCACAGGCACAAAGAGTTTTTTTATTGCAAAGAATTAAACTGAAGGAGGATGTAACAATGGAACAAAAGCCAGTGTTAGACGTTAATGAAGTACCGAAACCGGGAAAATGGTTATTTTTAAGTATACAACATTTGTTCGCGATGTTTGGATCAACAGTGCTTGTTCCGTTTTTAACAGGATTGAATCCGTCAGTAGCATTAATATCAAGTGGATTAGGAACGCTAGCGTTTCTTCTTATAACGAAAGGTCAAGTACCTGCCTATCTAGGATCATCATTCGCCTTTATCGCACCGATAATAACAGCGAAAACAGCAGGTGGACCTGGAGCAGCAATGCTCGGTGGGTTGCTAGCAGGACTTGTGTACATCTTAATTTCACTCGGAATTAAGAAGTCAGGATCAGAGTGGATTATGAAATTACTTCCGCCAATCGTAGTTGGTCCAGTCGTAATGGTAATCGGTCTAGCTTTAGCGCATACAGCAGTTAACATGGCGATGAACGGTGCGGATGGCAAATATAGCTTTACACACTTTTCAGTAGCATTAGTAACGTTAGCAATTACAATTATCTGCTCTATATTCGGAAGAGGATTTTTCAGTATCATACCAGTGTTACTTGGTATTATCGGCGGATATATCTTCGCTTACTTCCAAGGGCTAGTAAACTTAAAGCCGATAGCTGAGGCAAAATGGTTTGTTGTACCAGATTTCACAGTACCATTTGTAACATATACTCCGGAGTTTTCGTGGAAGATTGTACTCTTGATGGTACCAGTTGCACTAGTAACAATTTCAGAGCATATCGGACATCAAATTGTACTTGGAAATGTTATTAAAAGAGATTTAATTGAAAAACCAGGTTTACACCGTTCAATCTTCGGTGATGGAGTAGCAACATTAATCGCATCACTTATCGGTGGACCACCGAATACAACGTACGGTGAAAACATCGGTGTGCTAGCAATTACGAGAGCATACAGTGTATACTTATTCATCGGTTCAGCAGTGTTCGCAATCATGTTTGGGTTTATCGGTAAGATTTCTGCACTGATTCATTCGATTCCAACACCGGTTATGGGTGGTGTATCAATCTTACTATTCGGTGTAATTGCATCAAGTGGATTACGCATGATGGTAGATGATAAAACAGACCTAAGTGACAAACGAAACTTAATGATTGCATCAGTAATACTAGTAATCGGTATTGGTGGAGCGGTACTTCACGTAGGAGAATCGTTCCAAGTAGAAGGAATGGCACTAGCAGCAATTGTAGGTGTACTGTTAAATCTACTACTACCAGAAACGAAACAAATAAAACAATCTAAGCAGATTGCTTCATAATAATAACCTTTTAATTCAGTCCTGTGAGACCGGAAAGGGTGGCTTCTTTCTTGCACCCTAGTCTCACACGACTAGGGTATTTTTATACAAAGGTTGTTATAAAAATACAAAAGTGGTAACATAAAAATCAGAAAGATGAGGGATGACGATGAGCCATTTGTTAACGATGAGTGAATTATCGGAAGTAGAAATTTCAGAAATCCTAAAAGACGCAGAAGATTTCGCGAATGGAAAAGAGAGCAAAACGACAGAGCAAACTTTTGTTGCGAACTTGTTCTTTGAGAATAGTACGAGAACGAGATTTAGCTTTGAAGTTGCTGAAAAGCGATTAGGACTTGAAGTTTTAAACTTTTCAGCTGATGCATCTAGCGTACAAAAAGGAGAAACTTTATACGATACGATAAGAACACTAGAATCAATCGGAACAAAAGCGGTAATCGTCCGCCATGAGCAAGATCGCTACTTCGATGAACTAAAGGATCAGGTAAATATCCCAATCTTAAACGCTGGAGATGGATGTGGAAACCACCCAACGCAGTGCCTACTCGATCTTCTTACAATTAAACAAGAGTTTGGAAGATTTGAAGGATTAAAGATTGCGATAGTAGGAGATGTTCGTCATAGCCGAGTAGCACGTTCTAATGCAGAAGCATTAACGAAACTGGGTGCAACAATTTACTTTGCAAGTCCAGAAGAGTGGAAAGATGAAGACAGCACATTTGGAACATACAAACCATTAGATGAACTTGTTCCAGAAGTCGATGTAATGATGTTACTTCGTGTACAACATGAGCGTCATGATCATTATGAAACAGACATTATGAAAGAGTATCATGAGAAACACGGATTAACAGTGGAAAGAGAAAAGCGTATGAAAGAAGGAAGCATTATTATGCATCCAGCTCCTGTAAACCGTGATGTTGAAATTGCAAGTGAACTTGTTGAGTGTGAGCGTTCACGCATATTTAAACAAATGGAGAATGGAGTTTACGTAAGAATGGCTGTACTAAAACGCGCCTTACCAAATGTATTAGGAGGAATGAAACATGAATTACTTGTTTAAAAATGGTCGTTATATGAATGAAGAAGGAAAAATCGTAGCAACAGATCTTCTCGTACAAGACGGTAAAATCGCTAAGGTAGCAGAAAATATTACGGCAGATAATGCTGAAGTAATCGATGTGAACGGAAAGTTAATCGCACCCGGATTAGTAGATGTACACGTACATCTTCGTGAACCAGGTGGTGAACATAAAGAAACAATTGAAACAGGTACACTAGCAGCCGCAAAAGGTGGATTCACTACAATTTGTGCAATGCCAAATACACGCCCAGTACCAGATTGCAGAGAACATATGGAAGACTTGCAAAATCGTATTAAAGAAAAAGCGCATGTCAACGTACTACCATACGGAGCAATTACAGTACGCCAAGCGGGTTCTGAAATGACAGATTTCGAGACGTTAAAAGAACTTGGAGCATTTGCTTTCACTGATGACGGTGTAGGCGTACAAGATGCTAGCATGATGTTAGCTGCTATGAAGCGTGCAGCGAAATTAAATATGGCAGTGGTTGCGCACTGTGAAGAGAATACTCTTATTAATAAAGGTTGTGTACATGAAGGGAAGTTTTCTGAGAAACACGGATTAAACGGTATCCCATCAGTATGTGAATCTGTACATATTGCAAGGGATATACTGCTTGCTGAAGCGGCAGATTGTCACTATCACGTATGTCACGTAAGTACGAAAGGATCTGTACGTGTAATTCGTGATGCGAAACGTGCTGGAATTAAAGTAACAGCAGAAGTAACACCTCATCACCTAGTGTTATGTGAAGATGATATCCCATCAGCTGATCCGAACTTTAAAATGAACCCACCGCTTCGTGGAAAAGAAGATCACGAAGCACTAATTGAAGGTTTATTAGATGGAACAATCGATATGATCGCAACTGACCATGCACCGCATACAGCGGAAGAGAAAGCACAAGGAATTGAAAGAGCACCATTCGGAATTACTGGTTTTGAAACAGCATTCCCGCTTTTATACACAAACCTTGTGAAAAAAGGAATTATTACATTAGAACAGTTAATTCAATTCTTAACAGAAAAGCCAGCTGATACATTCGGCTTAGAAGCAGGTCGCCTGAAAGAAGGCAGAACAGCTGATATTACAATCATTGATTTAGAACAAGAAGAAGAGATTGACCCAACAACATTCTTATCAAAAGGAAAAAATACACCATTCGCAGGTTGGAAATGCCAAGGATGGCCGGTAATGACAATCGTTGGTGGTAAGATCGCATGGCAAAAGGAGAGTGCATTAGTATGAAAAGACAACTTATCTTAGAAGATGGAACAGTATTAATTGGAAAAGGTTTCGGAGGAGAAATCGAAAAGTCAGGTGAGGTTGTATTTACAACAGGAATGACTGGATATCAAGAAACATTATCTGATCCATCATATTGCGGTCAAATCGTAACATTCACGTACCCATTAATCGGAAACTACGGCATCAACCGTGACGATTTTGAATCGATTCACCCATCTGTAAATGGTTTAATTGTAAACGAAATTTGTGATCACCCATCAAACTTCCGTAATGAAATTTCGTTAAATGATTACTTAAAAGAAAGAAACATCCCAGGCTTAGCAGGAATTGATACGAGAAAATTAACGAGAAAAATTCGTCAATACGGTACATTACGTGGACGTCTATGTAACATGGATGCAGATGTAGAATACATCGTGAGCCAATTAAAAGCGACAGTATTTACAGATCACGTGAAACGCGTATCAACGAAAGATCCATACCCAAGCCCAGGCCGTGGACACCGAGTTGTACTTGTAGACTTCGGAATGAAACATGGTATTTTAAGAGAATTAAATAAACGTGATTGTGATGTAATTGTTGTACCTTACAATACAACAGCAGAAGAGATTTTACGTCTTAGCCCAGATGGAATTATGTTAAGTAACGGACCTGGGGATCCAAAAGATGTACCAGAAGCAATTGAAATGTTAAAAGACATTATCGGTAAAGTTCCTTTATTCGGAATTTGCCTAGGACATCAATTGTTCGCTCTAGCATCTGGTGCGAATACAAGTAAGTTAAAATTCGGTCACCGCGGTTTAAATCATCCAGTAAAACATCTTGCAACTGGAAAAGTAGCAATTACATCTCAAAACCATGGTTACGCAGTAGAAGAAGAATCAGTTGGAAATACAGAACTTGAAATTACACATGTTGCTTTAAATGATGGAACAGTAGAAGGTCTTCGTCATACGAAGTTCCCAGCATTTACAGTACAATATCATCCAGAAGCTTCAGCAGGACCAGAAGATGCAAATGATTTATTCGAAGATTTCTTAGCAATGATTGAAAACTTCAAGAAAGAAGGGGAAGAGTTATGCCAAAACGCCTAGACATTAACACAATTTTAGTAATCGGATCAGGACCAATTGTAATTGGGCAAGCAGCAGAGTTTGACTACTCTGGTACACAAGCTTGTCAATCTCTTAGAGAAGAAGGTTACAAAGTAATCCTTGTTAACTCTAACCCAGCAACAATTATGACAGATACTGCAACAGCAGATAAAGTATACATTGAGCCTTTAACATTAGAATTCGTAAGCCGAATCATTCGTAAAGAACGTCCAGATGCAATCTTACCAACATTAGGTGGTCAAACAGGCCTGAATATGGCTGTTGAACTTGCAAAATCAGGCATACTTGAAGAGTGTGGAGTTGAAATTTTAGGAACAAAATTATCAGCAATCGAGCAAGCGGAGGATCGTGATTTATTCCGTACATTAATGCAGGAATTAAATGAACCAATTCCATCTAGTACCATTATTCATACGCTAGAAGAAGCACATGAATTTGTAAAAGAAATTGGATATCCAGTTATTGTTCGCCCAGCATTTACAATGGGCGGAACAGGTGGCGGAATCTGTAGTAATGAAGAAGAACTAATTGAAATCGTATCAGGTGGATTAAAACATAGTCCAGTAACACAATGTTTATTAGAAAAGAGCATTGCTGGTTGTAAGGAAATTGAATATGAAGTAATGCGTGATTCGAATGATAACGCGATTGTAGTATGTAATATGGAAAATATCGATCCAGTTGGAGTTCACACAGGTGATTCTATCGTTGTAGCACCGAGCCAAACATTAAGTGACCGTGAATATCAAATGTTACGAAACACTTCATTACGAATTATTCGTGCATTAGGAATTGAAGGTGGATGTAACGTTCAGCTTGCACTTGATCCACATAGCTTCCAATACTATGTAATCGAAGTAAACCCACGTGTAAGTCGTTCATCTGCACTAGCATCTAAAGCAACTGGATATCCAATTGCGAAGCTAGCGGCAAAAATTGCAGTCGGTTTAACATTAGATGAAATTATAAATCCAGTAACACAAAAAACATACGCTTGTTTCGAACCAGCATTAGACTATGTTGTTTCAAAAATTCCACGCTGGCCATTTGATAAGTTTGAATCAGCGAACAGAACACTAGGTACACAAATGAAGGCAACTGGAGAAGTTATGTCAATCGGACGTAACTTAGAGCAATCATTATTAAAAGCGGTTCGTTCTTTAGAACTGGGCGTTTATCACTTAGAGTTAGCGCATTTAAAAGAGCTTGATAAAGGGACAATGAAAAAACGCATTATAAAAGCTGATGATGAGCGACTGTTTATTGTAGCAGAAGCAATTCGTCAAGGGGTAACGAAAGAAGAGATCAACGATTGGTGTGAAATGGACTTCTTCTTCTTACAAAAAGTTGAAAATATCGTAAACATGGAACGCGAAGTAAAAGCACATGTAGGAAATATGGAAGTATTACAATCAGCGAAAGAAATGGGCTTCAGTGATCACTACATTGCAGCAGCTTGGAACAAAACAGAGCGTGAAATTTACGATATGCGCAAAGAAAGCAATATAACTCCTGTTTATAAAATGGTAGATACTTGTGCGGCAGAGTTTGAATCTGCAACACCATACTATTACAGCACATATGGTGACGAGAATGAATCGGTTAGAACAGATCGCAAGAGTGTTGTCGTACTAGGGTCTGGTCCAATCCGTATCGGTCAAGGTGTTGAGTTTGACTATGCAACAGTTCACTCTGTATGGGCAATTAAAGAAGCTGGATATGAGGCAATCATTGTTAATAACAATCCAGAAACAGTTTCAACAGACTTCAGTATTTCTGACAAATTATACTTTGAACCATTAACAATCGAAGATGTAATGCACATTATCGATTTAGAAAAGCCAGAAGGTGTTATCGTCCAATTCGGTGGACAAACGGCAATTAACTTAGCTGCTAAATTAGAAGCTCACGGTGTGAAAATCTTAGGAACATCACTTGAAGATTTAGACCGTGCAGAAGATCGTGATAAGTTTGAAGCAGCTCTAACACAGCTTGGTATCCCGCAACCAGTTGGTAAAACAGCAACGACTGTAGAGCAAGCGGTAGCAATCGCTGACAAAATTGGTTACCCAGTATTAGTAAGACCATCTTACGTACTAGGTGGACGCGCGATGGAAATCGTATATCGTCAAGAAGAACTGCTGCACTACATGAAAAATGCGGTTAAAGTTCACGCAGATCACCCAGTATTAATCGATCGTTACATGGTTGGTAAAGAAATTGAAGTAGATGCAATTTCAGACGGTGAGAATGTATTCATTCCAGGTATTATGGAACATATTGAACGCGCTGGAGTTCACTCTGGTGACTCAATCGGAGTATATCCACCACAAAGCTTATCTGCAAAACTGAAAGAACAAATTATTGAACATACAATTGCACTTGGAAAAGGTTTAAATATTGTTGGATTACTAAATATCCAGTTTGTAGTATTTGAAGATCAAGTGTATGTAATTGAAGTAAACCCACGTGCGAGCCGTACAGTACCATTCTTAAGTAAAATTACAGGTGTACCGATGGCGAATGTTGCAACGAAAGTTATTTTAGGTCAAAATCTTGTAGAGCAAGGATACGGAACGGGTTATCATCCAGAAGAGAAAGAAGTGTATGTAAAAGCACCAGTATTCTCATTTGCGAAACTACGTTCAGTTGATACAACATTAGGACCTGAAATGAAGTCAACAGGGGAAGTAATGGGGAAAGACTTAACACTTGAAAAAGCATTATATAAAGGATTAGTAGCTTCTGGAATTAACATCCCAACGCACGGATCAGTAATCATTACTGTAGCCGATAAAGATAAAGAAGAGGCGTTGGAAATTGCAAAACGTTTCCATGAAATCGGTTATAACTTATTAGCAACAGCTGGAACAGCACAATCGTTAGCAGAGCAAAATATCCCAGTACAAGTTGTAAACAAAATTGATTCTGAAGACTACAACTTACTAGATATTATCCGTCAAGGAAAAGCACAGTTTGTAATCAATACATTAACAAAAGGCAAACAACCAGCGCGTGATGGTTTCCGCATTCGCCGTGAATCAGTAGAAAATGGTGTGGCTTGCTTAACATCACTTGATACAACGAGAGCAATCTTACGAGTACTAGAATCTATGACATTCTCAGCTCATTCAATGAAAGAAATTACGCAAACAAAGCGTCACGAGGTGGTACATGCATGATGCAAAAGCAAAATATGATCGTCGTTAATCAAAAAGAAATCGCAAAAAACATTTACGAGTTAGTGCTTCAAGGAACGTTAGTACAGCAAATGAACGAACCAGGGCAGTTTGTACACATTAAGGTAGCAGAGGGCATTGGGCCCCTTCTGCGCCGCCCGATTAGTATTTGTAATGTAGATCAAGAGAAGAACGAATTTACAATGCTATATCGTGCAGAAGGACAAGGGACAAAAATATTAGCAACTAGAAAACAAGGTGAAATGGTAGACGTACTAGGACCGCTAGGACATGGTTTTCCTGTAGAAGAAGCAGAAGCTGGTCAAACAGCTTTACTAGTAGGCGGGGGAATTGGTGTACCACCACTTTATGAATTATCACAGCGCCTTGTTGCAAAAGGTGTACGCGTAATTCACATCTTAGGTTTTCAAACGAAAGATGTCGTTTTCTATGAAGAGAAATTTGCAGAACTTGGTGATACGTACGTTGCGACAGTAGACGGTACACACGGAACAAAAGGATTTGTCACAGATGTAATTGATAATTACGGAATTAACTTTGATATTCTTTATTCATGTGGTCCGTTAGCGATGCTTCGTGCATTAGAAGGACGTTACAAAGAGAAAAAAGCTTATATTTCTTTAGAAGAACGTATGGGCTGTGGTATTGGAGCTTGTTTCGCATGTGTATGCCACTTACAAGAAGATCCAAGTGGACATTCTTACAAGAAGGTGTGTAGCGACGGACCAGTATTTCCAATCGGGGAGGTTGTACTATGAACAGATTGCAAGTTGAATTACCGGGATTATCATTAAAAAATCCAATTATACCGGCATCTGGATGCTTTGGATTTGGTCGTGAATATGCACAGTTTTACGATTTAAGTGTACTAGGATCAATCATGATTAAAGCGACGACAGAACAACCACGCTATGGAAATCCGACGCCTCGTGTTGCTGAAACACCGGGCGGCATGTTAAATGCAATCGGACTTCAAAACCCAGGGTTAGAAAAAGTAATGAATTCTGAATTACCATGGTTAGAACAATTTGATCTTCCAATCATTGCGAACGTTGCAGGCTCACAAGCTGAGGATTACGTAGCGGTTGCAAAGGAAATTTCTAAAGCACCTAATGTCCACGCACTAGAATTAAATATTTCTTGTCCGAACGTAAAAACAGGTGGTATCGCCTTTGGTACAAATCCTGAAATTGCTGCTGATTTAACGAAGCGAGTAAAAGAGGTTTCTGAAGTACCTGTATACGTGAAGTTGTCACCGAACGTGGCAAACATTGTGGAAATTGCAAAAGCGATTGAAAATGCAGGTGCAGATGGTTTAACGATGATTAATACATTGCTTGGTATGCGTCTAGATTTAAAAACAGCTAAACCAATTTTAGCAAACCGTACAGGCGGATTATCAGGTCCTGCGATTAAGCCAGTAGCGATTCGCATGGTACATGAAGTAAGCCAAGCGGTTAACATTCCAATTATCGGAATGGGTGGTATTGAAACAGCGGAAGATGTAATTGAATTCTTCTATGCTGGCGCAAGCGCAGTTGCAGTAGGTACAGCGAACTTTATCGATCCGTTCGTATGTCCAACAATTATTGAAGAGTTACCAGCATTACTAGATGAATTAGGATTTGATCACATTTCGGAATGTCAAGGAAGGAGCTGGAAGCAAACATGTCACAGTCGTTAATTGTTGCACTAGATTTTCCAGGGAAACAAGATGTAGAACAATTCTTGCGCCACTTTGAAGGGGAAGAGTTATTTGTCAAAGTTGGTATGGAGTTATTCTACAAAGAAGGCCCTGCGATTATTACGTACTTAAAAGAAAAAGGACATAAAATCTTTCTAGATTTAAAACTTCATGATATTCCGAATACAGTAAAAAGCGCTATGCGTAGCCTAGCTAGTCTAGATGTTGATATGGTAAATGTTCATGCTGCTGGGGGAAGCAGTATGATGAAAGCTGCGATTGAGGGATTAGAGGAAGGTAAGCAAGAAGGAAAAGAGAGACCGATTTGTATTGCAGTTACACAACTAACAAGCACTTCGGAAGCTATGATGAAAAAAGAGATCGGCATTGAGAAAACGTTAGAAGAAGCGGTTGCTCATTATGCAAAACTAACGAAAGAAAGTGGACTTGACGGCGTTGTTTGTTCAACACTTGAAGTTCCAAAATTACGTGAAGTATGCGGAAATGAATTTGTAACAGTAACACCGGGGATTCGTCTTGCAAGCGATGATGTAAATGACCAGGTGCGCGTAGCAACACCAAAACGTGCGAGGGAACTTGGCTCAAGCTACATCGTAGTTGGACGTAGTATTACAAAAGCAGAAAATCCGCTTGAAGCGTATAAAACAGTAAAACAACAGTGGGAAGGTGTAACAGTATGAAAAAAGAAATCGCATCGCATTTATTAGAAATTGGAGCAGTATTTTTACAACCGAATGATCCATTCACTTGGTCTTCAGGTATGAAATCACCAATTTATTGTGATAACCGTTTAACTTTATCTTATCCAAAAGTACGTCAAGCAATTGCAGCTGGATTAGAAGAGTTAATTAAAGAGCACTTCCCAACTGTAGAAGTTATTGCAGGAACAGCAACTGCTGGTATTGCGCACGCTGCATGGGTAAGCGATCGTATGGATTTACCAATGTGCTACGTACGTAGTAAAGCAAAAGGTCACGGTAAAGGGAACCAAATCGAAGGAAAAGCTGAAAAAGGTCAAAAAGTAGTAGTAGTAGAAGACTTAATTTCAACTGGCGGTAGTGCAATTACATGTGTAGAAGCCCTTCGCGAAGCTGGATGTGAAGTATTAGGAATCGTATCAATCTTTACATACGAGCTTGAGTCAGGAAAAGAGAAACTAGAAGCAGCAAACGTAGCATCATATTCTTTAAGTGATTACAGTGCATTAACTGAAGTTGCAGCAGAAAAAGGTATGATCGGACAAGCTGAAATGAAAAAGTTACAAGAGTGGCGTAAAAATCCAGCTAATGAAGCTTGGGTAACGGCGTAACACGAAAAAAGACGACTGCGGGGGAACGCGGTCGTCTTTTTTATATCATTGTTAAAAATTCTAGTAAAGTTCCATCGACATCAAAGAAAATCATATATCAATCTTCTTGCTAATAACTATTTAGCGTTTTCCACAACTTCATATCCTCTTACAAACAATAGAGTCATATAAGAAACAATAAATGAGAAGATGCTGTACATGCCAACCCAAAAGAAAAATTTTGGAGTAAAGGCGATCACACCTATTATTAAAAAACTAGCAAACGTTACAATCGGCATGACGTAATACGTTTTCGTCTTGCGTGTTCCAATAACAGAAACGATAAAGATAAGTAATGGACAAATTAATAAGACGAAAATCAATTCATTCATAGTTATGTCCCCTTTTCGAATGGAAGTAATCTGTTTCTCGTAAACGTTTTGAAATAAATACTCTCTTAATATAATTTCGCTAACGTATACATAATCCCTTTTGAAAGTTGGTATTAAATGATTGGTTTCACAATGAAAAACGTAAGCAAGAGAAAAATTGCTTACGTTATAGAATAAACATCGCAACGATCGTGGTGACGATTAAGCCAATCACAACTGGTAAAAAGTTTCGGCGTGCGAGTTCAAATGGATCCACTTTACAAATGGCAGCGGCAGGAATAAGCGCCCAAGGAATTAAAGTCCCTCCCCCGGTCCATATTGCTGCAATTTGCCCGAGTGCTGTTAATGTAGCCGTTCCATGCCCAAGTGCTGTTCCAAAAAGGTTAGCAATCGAACCAGCAAGTGATATACCGGAAAAGCCAGATCCATCTAAGCCTGTTATGACACCAACGATAGTTAATGTTCCCGCTGATACATATTGGTTTAAAGGAACAGTTTGAGATAAGGCGATCCCTAAGTCGTTAATGATTCCATGTGAACCTTTCGGTAAATAGTCCCCGATAATTTTTACAAACCCGCTATCTCCTAAATAAAAGAGTGCAGCAATTGGAATAACTGGACCAAAGATTTTAAATCCAAACTGTAGCCCTTCTATAAAATAATCGGTCGTTTTATTTAGTCCATTACCTTTGTAGGCGATAAGGGAAATGATGATAATCATAATAACAGTCGTCCCGCCGATAAGTGCAGTTGCGTCGCTTCCTTGTAGTTTAAATTGAATCATGCAAAGGATATCGATGGCATATACGATCGGAATGCAAATAGCGAGCCATTTTTTTGTCCGAGGAGATAATGAAGTGAGCGTTTTAGAAGACTCAGTTGATGGAATAGATTCTTGTAAAGATAAGCCAGTATGAAATTCTTTTCGTAAGAAGAAAAATGCGACGGAAGTTGTCACAATACCCATAACGATTACGAGGGGAACACTGGCAGAAACAACGCTGGAAACAGGAAGACCAGCAGCGTCGGCAGTTAATTTTGGTGCACCTTGAATAACGAAGTCACCAGATAAGGCGATGCCGTGTCCGAATAAGTTCATAGCAATGGCAACTCCAATTGGCGGAAGACCGACGCGTACAGCGACGGGTAATAAAATAGCTCCCATTAAAGCGACAGCTGGGGAAGGCCAAAAGAAGAAAGAAATTGTCATCATCAAAAGGCCGATAATCCAGTAGGCGAGGGTAGGGGTACGAATCATTTTTGTAAATGGTGAAATCATCGTATCATTTATGCCGGTATGAACGAGTAGATTGCTCATTGATACGATAATGGAGATGATTAATATAGTTGGTAATAACTCAGTAATGGCGTAAATGAAACTCTGAAAAATACCGCTAACGGCAAGAGGGATAGAACTTGTAGCGGTTAATGCTAATAAGAAGATAAAAACGATACAAATAATCGTCGTATCTTTCCGGAGAATAAAAAAAGTAATAATAGTGAGTAAACAAAGAATATAGAGAGCATGTAATAGCGTTAATTCAACTCCCATAACATTCACATCCTTTAGGCATTCGTGTAGTTTATTGTATGAAAGCAGTGAAAGTATGTGAGTATAGGAAAAAGAAAAAGTGAAATTTCATGTACTGTAATGGTAAATGGATGTTACAATACAATTAATCCTAAAAATGGAATTAAAGGAGGGCTTATGCGTAAAAAAATTGGGTTTTGGGGATTTATCATATCTTGTAGTCTATTAATCACTTTAAATTTGTTTACAAACAATGAATGGATCAGTATCATACCTGTTCTCGGATTTGTTTTTGTACTTTTATATAACTGGGATGATATGAAACAATATAGTAAGAAAAGTATCGGAATTATGATAGGTATCATTGTTATTTGCTCATTTTTCGTAGGGTTTATTTTAATAGAAGGACAGAAGCAAATGGAGAAAATGTCTATTTTTCAAGAATGGATGTCGTCTGCAAAAGCTCTTTATATTGTAATTGTAGTAGTTATTTTTCTGAAAATTTTTATAAGCATAGCAAGTTACATATTAAAGGGAAAGTAGAATGGGGGAGTATGAATGAGAGAGAGAATAGGTTATTATGGCGTGCTCGTTTGTTTACTATTATCAGCTGTTTCAGGGCAATTTCTTAAAAGTGAATGGGTACCAGTTATATTATGTATAGGAGTATTAATTTTTGCACCTATGTATCGCTGGAAGGAATGGAAGGCATATAGCCGAAAAAAGAAAATTGTTTTCAGCATCGAGTTTGTCATTATAATTAGTACAATTCCATTTTTGTTATTGAAAGGAAATGAGATAATAGATGGAATTGTAATGTTTCAAGGGTGGTTATTTATTGCGAAATTGATATATTTAATATGCATTTTAATGTTGGTAGCGGTAGTCGCCAAAAAAGTAAATGAAAAGCTATTCGCTAATGAATAAAAGAAAATGCCACCTTATTCGGTGGCATTTTCTTTCTTACTTTACTGAATGAGCTTTTTGCATCTTTTTAATTAAACGAATTTGTCCGCGATGATTGATTTTATCTTCAAAAACGTGAAACCATTTAAAGTAGTTGTTTGCAGGTTTGTCATACCAAAATTCTGTCGTTTTAAATAGCCACTCATCAGGTAATGATTGAAAAGTCTCGATCGTTTTGGCACGTACTTCTTGTAATGTATTTATGTAAAATTCTATCGGGTTTCCTTTTATTTTCTCACGTCCAAGATCCCCTAACTCAATAGCAGGTAACCACTGTTCTAATTCAGCTTCCGTTGGTTCACGGTCTTCAAAAGTATGAATTTGGTAGTAAAATTCAATCGCGGCCATATGGTACAAAAGCATGCCAATTGAATTTGCTTCCTCATCATATAAGTAATCAAGTTCTTCAATTGTTAAACCTTCCACCGCTTGCATTGTTGTATAGCGAGCGTAATTCATCATGGAAACAAGTTTGGAAAATTCAGGCTGTAAACCATCTATTTTATCAATTACAAAATTCAAGTTTAATTCTCCCTCTTTAAACGATGACTCCAGAGAAAGAATTCTATGTGCAGAGAAAAACTCCTTTTAAAAAAGGTCATGATTTTAGCAAGGAATAACAATTAGTTCCCGATTTGATTTTGTAATAACTTCATATCCGTCTTTTGTAATGACGATATCGTCTTCAATTCTACAACCGCCCCAGTTCGGAATGTAAATACCAGGTTCAACTGTAACAACCATACCTTCTTCTAAAGTAGCCTTACTTTCTTGGGATAGGCGAAGAGGTTCATGTATTTCTAACCCAAGACCATGACCAGTAGAGTGTCCAAAATATTGGCCGTATCCATGCTCAGTAATGTAATCTCTCGTTATATCATCGATACTTTTCGCAGTTTCCCCAGGTTTAATTGCTTCCGTTCCACGCTTTAATGCCTCTAATACAACGTTATATATTTTTTTGAATTCTTCTGATGGCTCTCCGATGGCTACAGTCCGTGTTATATCAGAGCAATATCCATCGTAAAGTGCACCGAAATCTAATGTAACGACGTCGCCTCGTTCGATTATTTTATTTGATGCAACGCCATGAGGAAGTGAAGAACGAACGCCAGAAGCTACAATGATTTGGAATGAAGAGGATGTAGCCCCTTTTTTTCGCATGAAAAATTCTAACTCATCTCGTACATCATTTTCACTTATTCCTGGTTTTAGAAACGTAAGGATGTGGTGAAATGCTTCATCAGCAATATTAGCTGCGATTTTCATTGTTGCTATTTCAGGCGTGTCTTTAATAATACGAATATTTTCGATGATTTCGCACACTTGAACCATTTCCGCATGTACGTATTTTTGTAAGTTTTTATATTGTTGCAATGTCATGTTATTTTCTTCAATTCCAAGTTTTTGAATGTTTAATTTCGATACTTGATGTGCAATTTCTTGTTCTAAATTTCCTTTATGCATAATAATTTCAGCATCTTTTATTTGTGATTTCGCTTGATCTACATAGCGAAAATCAGTTATAAAAACAGCTTTATCCGCAGAGATTAAGACGACGCCAGCGCTACCTGTAAAGCCTGTTGCATATTGGCGATTTTCTTTTTTTGTAATCAGTAATCCGTCAATTTCATAGTTTTGTAGTTGATTTTGGATTTTATTAATTTTTAAAGTCATGTTAATTCCCCCTGTTCACAGTATTGAATAAAGCAAATAGCGTGCCAAAAAAATATTTTTAGAGAAAAAATAGCAGAAGTTGCATATATTTTAGGTAGGCAGGCAATTTTGCCCGCTATTTGTGGGTGGTGGGCTGCTCGTGAAATACAGATTATTTCAATTATCAGTGGGAGAATGAGAAAAATATCGATCCAAATTTCACTTTCTTCACAAGGTGTCAAAAAATTTATACAAATTCGAAATAGCAATGTCAATTTTTTTGACAATATGGAAGAAAAGGATAAGAGATTTTTTAGTATATATTTTGAAAGTATGTCCTTTGTTTTAATGTAAAATTAAATATATGAATATACAGTTGTTATTGATATAATAGGTAATTGTTGGATTTCTCTCGAAAATAGGGAAACGTAACGAATATGAAGGAATAAGGATTGTGAGTACATGAAGAAATTAAGTAAAGTAATGTCATTTTGCTTGGTGGCTAGTATGCTAGTTGTAGCAGGTTGTGAAAAAAGTGAAAACAAAGTTCAAGTAAATGAAACGATTGAACAGCTTGATGAAGCGCCAGAAGTGACAGAAAAAGAAGCGAAAAAGATTGTAAGAAAGAGTGTAGATGCAATAGCAAATGCATTTAGTGAGATGGAAAAAGAAAATGGATGGAGCCGAAATAATCCTGGAGATTTAGGTACAGCTAAAAAAGGCGTTAAGGGGCTAGTTTCAGATAAGTTTGTGGAGAAGGAGCTTCCAGGATTGCTTGATACATTTAATAGATCAAGGGAAACTGATATGTTACCATTTCCGATTCATATTGAGCCGGACGTGAGGACAACTTATTCACAGAAAAATGATGTTTTAAAGATTGAGACGCTTACTCTTGCAAATGATATGGGGAATGAAGCGGAGATGTGGGAATTTATTTTCGTATATACCGATGGAAAATGGTTAATGGATAGATGGTCATCAAATACGTCAGTAGATTTAAAGTTAACTAAAGAAGAAGCTAAAGAACTTCTTAGAGTACAAGGTTTCAAGAATGTCTCTTTTGTTAGAGAAGAGAATAGGGGAAATAAAAAATATGTTTTTAAAGAAAGTAACGGAGTAGTTGCTGTCGACGCCAAAAACTCGGTTATTACTCACAATGTAGATGATGAAGAGCAAGAAAAGGTTACGAAAAAAGATTTTGTTCAAGAGCAAGAAACAGTTAAAGGGAATGATTCTAGTACGTCTACTAGTTCAAAAAAAGAAACGTCGTCAGCAATAGGTGAAACTAAGGTTTTAAATGAGTTAGCTGCTTTAGAAAATCAAGAAAAACATACAAATGTTACGTCAACAAATGACATAGTAAATGAAATAGAAGGAAATTATCAACTGTGGGATAATAAACTAAATGAACTCTACAGTACATTGAAAAATACGATGTCAGCTGATGCGTTTCAGTCGTTGAAAACAAAACAAGTTGCATGGATTAAAGAAAAGGAAAGTAAGGGAAAAGCCATTGCTACGGATGAAAATAATGGGACGATGAAATATATTGAAGCTGCTGATGAAAAATATAAGATGACAAAAGCAAGGTGTTATGAATTAGTAAATGGGTATATGAACTAGTGAGAACGAATATAAAAATGCGTTGCTTATAAGCAACGCATTTTTTTTATTTATGCTTTTAATTTCATTACCGTATCAGCATCTGGTGTTACATATACAGTTTGCTGATTGTCGTACGTAACAAAACCAAGTTTTGCACCACTCGGTTTTTTGACATGGCGTATTTTGGTGAAATCTACAGGAACAGAACTAGAATCTTTTGCTTTACTGAAATAGGCAGCGATTTTAGCAGCTTCTAACACAGTTTCTTCGGTAGGTTCAAGAGAACGAATGACAACATGAGACCCAGGGATATCTTTCGTATGTAACCAAATTTCATCACGACGGGCAAACTTCGTTGTTAAATAATCATTTTGCTTGTTGTTTTTACCGACGAAAATTTCTGTTCCGTCACTAGCTAAATATTTGTCCAATACTGGTTTAGTAGGCTTTTTCTTTGCGTTTTTCGTTTTACGATTGCGCATATAACCTTCTTCAGCTAATTCTTCACGAATTTCTTCAATATCTTTTGAAGAAGCAGCTTCCATTTGTTGAAGTAAGCTATCAAAATAAAGAATTTCTTCATTTGTTTTTTCGATTTGTTCTTCTACAACAACAACTGAATTTTTCGCCTTTTGATACTTTTGGAAATAGCGTTGCGCATTGTCAGAAGGCGTTTTTAAAGGATCTAATGTGATCTTTACAGTTCCACCATTTTCATCGTAATAGTTAACGACTTCAATATCTTTATCACCTTTTTTCAAGGCGTACATATTGGCTGTAAGTAGTTCGCCAAATAGTTGATATTTATCTGCTTTTCCAGCATCTTGTAATGTTTTTTCTAGTTTAATGAGTTTTTTCTCATTTTTATTTTTTTCGTTTTGCATAAAGCGCTCTAAATCATAAGCTTGTTGTTTTACACGGTCGCGCTCTGCTTTTCCGAAAAAGAAACGGTCTAGCAATTCACTAACAGATGAGAATGCTTTGTCCTCTCCTTGCAAGTGTGCAAGAGGGAAAAGATAGAAGAATTCTTTCCCATTTGAAGTGGTCATCGTTGGTGAATATGTATGAGTTAGTAATGGTCGTTGTATGGAGAAAAAAGCGTCCGCTAATGCTTTTTCATTTACCATACCTGCTTTTTTCACTACTTCTTTTGCGAATAACGGCGATATCCCAGTAAAGGTGCCGACAAGCTGTTTATCCATGTTTCCAGATAGAAAGTCTAGTGGTCTAATAAATTCCTCATTTGTTTCAATCTGAAGTGGGTTAATTTTATGTTGTGCTGGTGGCGCAACATATTCAGCTCCAGCGTATACCGTTCGATGTCGGTTCACTGCTAAAGAAACGTGTTTTAAGCTATCTAAAATATTGTTTGTTTTTGTGTCTACTAAAATGATGTTACTATGTCGTCCCATTATTTCAATTACTAATGTTTTTAGCGATTCGTCACCAATTTCATTTCTGCTGCGAACTGTAATTTGAATAATGCGCTCTAAATCAATTTGTTCAATTTTTTCAATGAAACCACCTTCTAGATGCTTACGAAGAAGCATACAAAACATTGGCGGAAGTGCAGGTGAATCGTAATTTTGATTTGTTAAGTGTAAACGTGCATATGTCGGATGAGCGGAAAGAATTAGTTTTTGATTTTTTCCGTTTGCTCGAATATGTAATAAAATCTCATATTTTGAAGGTTGATATATTTTTGAAATTCTCCCCGTGTAAAGAGAATTTGCAATTTCATGTGTAATTGCTCTTGTAAATAATCCATCGAATGCCATAAAAAACACTCCTTTCTAACTAAAAGTTAATTATAGCATTTTTTTGGACGAGGCTGAATAAGCTTTCAATAGAGTATGTCTGGAATCAGGAGGTCGATAGCGGGATGAATTGGTATGGAATGCGCGCACACGAAGTGGAAGAAAGAACGAATACGAATGTGAAGGTTGGACTTACAGAGAAGGAAGCAGAAGGGCGAATAAAAAAATTTGGTACAAATGAATTAGATGAAGCCAAAAGGCCTTCTGCACTGATGGTATTTTTGGCGCAGTTTAAAGATTTTATGGTACTTGTTTTATTTGGTGCAACAATAGTTTCGGCTTTTTTAGGTGAATACATTGATTCTATTGCGATTGTTGCGATTGTTATTATCAATGGTATTCTTGGCTTTTTTCAAGAAAGAAAGGCTGAAAAGTCACTGGAAGCTTTAAAAGAGCTAGCCGCCCCGCAAGTTACTGTAATGCGGAATGGAAAGTGGGTAAAAGCACCGTCTAAAGCACTTGTTTTAGGTGATGTCATTAAATTTTCTAGTGGTGATCGTATTGGGGCGGATGTACGTCTTGTTGAGGCATCAAGTTTATATATCGAAGAATCAGCTTTGACAGGAGAGTCAGTACCGGTGCAGAAGAAGGTAGAAGCTCTGCAGGGGCAAGATGTTTCAATTGGTGATCAAAAAAATATGGCTTTTATGGGTACAATGATTACACGAGGAGCTGGCACAGGGGTCGTTGTAGCAACTGGTATGAATACAGCGATGGGCCAAATTGCAAATATGTTACAAAATGCAGAGCAAATGGAAACACCACTGCAAAGAAGATTAGAGCAACTCGGGAAAATATTAATTATTGTGGCTCTTATTTTGACAGCGCTTGTCGTATTAGCCGGTGTGTATCAAGGGAATGAAGTGTATCATATGTTTTTAGCAGGAGTGTCGCTAGCCGTTGCTGCTATTCCTGAAGGATTACCAGCAATCGTTACAGTAGCTTTATCGCTTGGTGTACAGCGTATGATTAAAAAGAGAGCAATTGTAAGGAAGTTACCAGCGGTAGAAACGTTAGGATGCGCTTCTGTTATATGCTCTGATAAAACAGGAACAATGACGCAAAACAAAATGATGGTAACACATATGTGGTCAGGTGGAGAGTTATGGAAAGTGACGGGTCAAGGGTATGAACCTAATGGCTCTTTTTTGAAAGGTGAAAAAGAATGCGATCCAGCAAAAACAAAAGCATTGTATCAACTACTCACATTTGGTTCACTATGTAATAACGCAAATATTATTCAAAAGAAAAAGGCATATGTATTAGATGGAGATCCAACTGAGGGAGCACTAGTAGCTGCAGCAATGAAAGCGGGGATAACGCGTGAGGCACTGAAAGGGAAATTTGAAATTATTCGTGAATTTCCATTCGATTCAACTCGAAAAATGATGAGTGTTATTGTGCGAGATAGAGAGGGGAAAAAGTTTCTTGTTACGAAGGGAGCACCAGATGTCCTCCTGCAAATGAGTCAAACGATTTTATGGGGGGATAAGCAACAACCGATAAGTGAGTTGTATAGAAAAGAAGTACAGGCGGCTATTCATAGTTTAGGTAGTCAAGCGCTTCGAACAATTGCAGTTGCATTTAAGCCATTAAAAGTAACAGATTCTATTGAACATGAAAGAGACGTTGAAAAAGATTTTATGTTGGTCGGGATACAGGGAATGATTGATCCGCCAAGATCAGAGGTAGAACAGGCTGTAAAAGAGTGCAGAGAAGCTGGTATTCGAACAGTGATGATTACAGGAGATCATAAAGTGACAGCAATGGCAATTGCGGAACAATTAGGGGTTTTACCACCTGGTGGACGTGTTGTTGAAGGAGTAGAACTCGCGAATATGGATGTAGAGGAACTAGAAAGTGTTGTAGAAGATACGTATGTATTTGCTCGAGTATCACCTGAACATAAATTGAAAATTGTTAAGGCGTTGCAAAATAAAGGGCATATAGTAGCGATGACAGGTGATGGAGTAAACGACGCTCCGGCTATAAAAACAGCGGATATTGGGATAGCGATGGGAATTACAGGGACAGACGTTGCGAAAGAAGCTTCTTCTCTTGTTTTGCTAGATGATAATTTTGCTACGATTAAATCAGCAATTAAAGAAGGTAGAAATATATACGAGAATATACGTAAGTTTATTCGTTATTTATTAGCATCGAACGTAGGAGAAATTTTAGTCATGCTATTTGCAATGTTACTTGCATTACCGCTGCCGATGGTTCCTATTCAAATTTTATGGGTGAACTTAGTTACTGACGGTTTACCGGCGATGGCATTAGGATTGGATAAGGCGGAAGGGGACGTGATGAAGAGAACGCCGCGTCACCCGAAAGAAGGGGTATTTGCTAGAGGGCTTGCCTGGAAAATTATAAGTCGTGGCTTTCTAATTGGAGCAGTGACGTTAGTGGCGTTTATTATTGCATATAATCAACACCCAAATGAGTTGAAATATGCACAAACTGTGGCGTTTGCGACGTTGGTACTTGCACAACTTATTCATGTATTTGATTGCCGAAGTGAACATTCTATCTTCCACCGTAATCCGTTTGGGAACGTGTATTTAGTAGGAGCGGTTATCATTTCTTTACTGTTAATGTTAGTGGTTATATATTACCCACCGCTACAACCGATCTTTAGTACAATGCCAATACAAGCGAGAGATTGGTTGTTAATTGGAGGTTTGTCATCAATTCCGACCTTCTTACTAGTAGGTTCTTTATTAACAGGGAAAAAGGGGAAGAAGGAAAAGCCAGTATTATATAAGAAGGGATTAAACTTGAAATAGTCAATGATATGAAAATGTGATATAATTTACAGAAGGTAGTAGAGCCTTGTCTCTATTACCTTTTTCATTGAGTTATTTCATGGCTTGGATGTGATAAAAATGATTTGTAGTATGACAGGATTTGGAAGATCAAAAGTAGAAAATGATACTTTTCAAATTACAGTAGAAATGAAATCGGTGAACCACCGTTTTCTAGAGATGAGTATTCGACTACCGAAGCAAATGATGGTATTTGAAGACAAAATTCGTAAAATAATTGCAGAACAAGTTCGGCGTGGACGCATTGAAGTGTCTATTAGTATAACGGGTGAAGGGCTTGTTGAAAGAAAATTAAGTGTGAATTGGTCGCTTCTTGAGCAGTACCAATCGATTATGGAAGATATAAAAGGGAAATTTCAATTACAAGATTCTAGTACACTTCAGCAATTAATGGCAATGCCAGAAGTAACAGCGATTGAAGAAGTAGAAAATGTAAATGAACAATTTGAGAACAGTTTATATGAGGCTGTTCGCCAAGCTGCTCATATGTTAAAAACGATGAGAGATGGCGAAGGAGAACGATTACATAAAGATATAGCGTATCGTTTACAAGAGATTCACAATTGTGTAAATGCAATTATTCCGCATGCACCGATTGTTACGCAAAAATATCGTGAACGATTAGAAAATCGCTTAAAAGAATTACATAATCAAGAACTAGATGAACAAAGATTGTTAACAGAAGTCGCAATCTTTGCAGAGCGTTGTGATATTCACGAAGAGTTAGTTCGTTTGCAAAGTCATTTAGAGCAATTTCGTGAAACACTGCAGATTGAAGAGCCTGTTGGAAGGAAAATGGATTTCATCGTGCAAGAGATGCATAGAGAAATTAATACGATTGGTTCTAAGGCAAATGACTTAACAATTTCAAAATATGTTGTAGAAATGAAAAATAACCTTGAAAAAATTCGTGAACAAGTACAAAATATTGAGTAGCTTTCAAAAAATATATAAAGTTATACGTGGTGGAGAAATCGGATAGACTTACTAGGAGGCGCAAACTATGGCCATGCGGTTTTTAAATATTGGATACGGAAATATTGTATCTGCTCATCGAATTATTGCTATTGTAAGTCCGGAGTCAGCTCCTATTAAACGAACAGTACAGGAAGCACGCGAACATAATGCTTTGCTTGATGCTACGTATGGGAGAAAAACAAGGGCGGTTATTGTTATGGATGATGGGCATGTGGTATTAAGTCCAATTCAGCCAGAGACGATTGCACATCGTTTGAATAATAAAGAAGATTTAAGTGAGGAAGGGTAGGTTTTACATATTTATGAGAAGTAGAAGAGGATTGCTTATCGTTCTTTCAGGGCCTTCTGGGGTTGGTAAAGGAACGGTTCGAAAAGAGCTGTTTAGTCATGAGGATACACGTTTTCAGTACTCCATTTCAGTAACGACACGTAAGCCACGTGAAGGTGAAGTAGATGGTGTGGATTATTTCTTTAAAGAGAGAGAAGAATTTGAGGAAATGATTCGTAATGAAAAATTACTTGAGTGGGCTGAGTTTGTAGGTAATTATTACGGAACACCGATTGACTATGTTGAAAAAACATTACAAGAAGGAAAAGATGTATTCTTAGAAATTGAAGTGCAAGGAGCAATTCAAGTTAAGAAAGCATTCCCAGAAGGTGTATTTATTTTCTTAGCACCTCCAAGTTTATCTGAACTAAAGAACCGCATTGTCGGCCGTGGTACAGAAACTGAAGATGTTATTGAAAATCGTTTAACGGTAGCGAAAGAAGAAATCGAAATGATGGACGCTTACGACTATGTTGTAGAAAACGATCAAGTTGAATTAGCTTGTGAAAGAATTAAAGCAATTGTGGTTGGTGAACATTGCCGCCGCGAAAGAGTAGCAAAATATTATAAAGAAATGACGGAGGGTCTATAATTATGTTAAATCCATCAATTGATTCATTATTAACAAAAATCGATTCTAAATATACACTTGTAACAGTAGCTGCAAAACGTGCGCGTGAAATGCAACTTGCTGATAACTGTGTTATCGAGCAACCTGTTTCTCATAAATGTGTAGGTAAATCACTAGAAGAAATCGATGCAGAAGTATTAAAATATGTACCAAGCGAAGGCAAAATCATCGATTAAGACATTCTTTTCGACAAATTAAAACATAGACTTTATAATTTTCTATGTAACGGTAACAACCTATTTACAAGTAGGTTGTTATTTTTTTACGATAGGGAAGAAATATTGGAACTGACGAGCTGGGAATTCTGTTTCAGTATTATAAGTTTGAAAAAGAAAGAGGACGAGCCATATGCTAAAAGGGAAAAAGATACTTCTATGTGTAACAGGAGGCATTGCGGTCTTTAAAGCGGCTGCGTTAACTAGTAAATTGACACAAGCTGGTGCTATTGTAAAAGTAATGATGAGTGAGTCGGCAATGAAGTTTGTTACGCCTCTTACATTTCAAGCACTTTCTCGCCATGACGTATATACAGATACATTCGATGAGAAAGACTCAGCTGTTATTGCACATATCGATTTAGCAGATTGGGCAGATATAGTACTTGTTGCACCTGCTACTGCCAATTGTATTGGGAAGTTAGCTGGTGGTATTGCAGACGATATGATTACAACTACTTTGTTAGCTACTACAGCCCCAGTGTGGATTGCACCTGCTATGAATGTGCATATGTATGAAAATAAAATTGTACAAAAAAATATGATGACGTTAAAAACGTTAGGATATACATTTATTGAGCCTGGAGAAGGTTTTTTAGCGTGTGGTTATGTAGCGAAGGGAAGACTAGAAGAACCGGAAGCAATTATTGCACGGTTAGAAGAGGCTTTTTCAGAACAAAAACCATTGCAAGGGAAAAAAATATTAATAACTGCTGGACCAACTCGTGAAAAGATTGATCCAGTGCGTTTTATGACTAATTTTTCTTCTGGAAAAATGGGATATGCAATTGCGGAAGTGGCAGCGAAATTAGGTGCTGATGTCATACTTGTTTCGGGACCGACAGCATTAAACCCACCATTACATGTAAATACGGTACAAGTGGAATCTGCACAAGATATGTTAGAAGTAGTTCTGCAACAGTATCAAAACGTAGATGTTGTCATTAAAACAGCAGCAGTTGCAGATTATCGCCCAAAATATGTTCATGATAATAAAATGAAAAAGAAAAATGGTGATGCTGTAATCGAACTTGAGAGAACAGTAGATATTTTAAAAACGTTAGGTGAGATGAAGGACAAACAGTTACTTATCGGTTTTGCGGCTGAAACGACAAACGTAGAGGAATACGCAACAAAAAAATTACGTGAGAAAAATGCGAATATGATTGTTGCGAACGATGTAAAGGCGCAAGGAGCTGGATTTGGTACAGATACGAACATTGTAACAATGTATAGAAAAGATGGAGAAGTTATAGAGTTGCCACTTTTAACGAAGAAAGAGGTTGCTCGTGAAATATTAAAGCAAATTGAAATGATGTTAGAAGATGATCGTCTATGAAATTTGCAAGTGTAATTGTTGATGTACCTGCACGTCAGACAGATCGACCATTTGATTATATTATCCCTAAAAAGTGGGAAGATATTGTCCAGACAGGCATGCGTGTAGTAGTTCCGTTTGGCCCAAGGAAATTGCAAGGATTTATTATTGGGATCAAAGATTCGGTTGAAGTAGAAAGTAAGAAGTTAAAGACAATCCATGAAATATTAGATGTAACACCAGTTTTAAACGAGGAATTATTAAAGCTTGGATATTGGCTTACAAGTGAAACGTTATGTTATATGATTTCAGCCTTTCAAGTCATGCTTCCAACGGCGATAAAAGCGACGTATAAAAAGCGTCTACAACTTCGTAAACAAGAAGAAGTAGCACCTGAACTACTGTTTTTATTTCAGGACAAAGAAGCGATAGATTGGGAAGTTATTGAGACGCAGCCACATCTATACCGCACGATTCAACAAGAAATTAAAAATGGCACGATTGAAGTTGTTTATCAAGTAAAAGATAAAGTGCAAAAGAAGAAACAAAGAGTCGTCCAACCGGAGTTGCCAGAAGATAAATTAGAATTAGCAGCATTTGAACTGAAAAGTAAAAAACAACAAGATGTACTCTATTATTTTGTGGAAAATTATAAAAGTGTGCCGTTGAAAGTGATAACAGAAGAGTTGCAAATAACAGATGCTCCGATTAAAGCACTTATTAAAAAAGGGCTCATCTCAGAAAAGTATGTGGAAGTATATCGGAATCCGTATGACGATGATGATTTTGAACAAACGAAACCATTCCCGCTTACGGAGGAACAAAAGCAAGTTATTACACCGATTTTATCATCAATTACAAATGAAACTTACAATCCATTTTTACTATATGGTGTTACAGGAAGCGGAAAAACAGAAGTATATTTACAATCTATAGCAGCGGTGCTTGCGAAAGGGAAAGAAGCTATTGTGCTTGTTCCTGAAATTGCACTAACGCCTCAAATGGTAGATCGTTTTAAAGGTAGATTTGGCTCGCAAGTTGCGGTTCTTCATAGTGCTCTGTCTGTTGGAGAAAAATATGATGAATGGCGTAAGATTTTAAGAAAAGAAGTGAAAGTTGTAGTTGGTGCACGTTCAGCCGTATTTGCCCCTTTTGAAAATTTAGGGATTATTATTATTGATGAGGAGCACGAATCGAGCTATAAGCAAGAAGATAATCCGAGGTATCATGCAAGGGATGTAGCTGTGTGGAGGGGACAATATCATAAATGTCCTATCGTTCTTGGTAGTGCAACACCGACACTTGAATCGTTTGCAAGAGCGAAAAAAGGTGTGTATGAATTACTAACGATGGAAAAGCGTATGAATGAACAAGCTTTACCGACAGTAGAGATTGTTGATATGCGTGAGGAACTTCGTGACGGGAATCGTTCGATGTTTTCGAAGGCACTGCATGAAAAAATAGCAGATCGATTAGAAAAGAAAGAACAGATGGTGCTCTTTTTAAATAGAAGAGGTCATTCTACATTTGTTATGTGCCGCGATTGCGGGTATGTTGTACAATGTCCGCATTGTGATATATCGCTGACATATCATAAAATGAACCATCGTTTAAAATGTCATTATTGCAGTTACGAAGAGAATATGCCGACTGCCTGTCCTGCTTGTCAAAGTACATATATTCGTTTCTTTGGTACAGGTACACAAAAGGTAGAAGAAGAAATTACAAAACTATTTCCAGAGGCACGAGTCATTCGAATGGATGTAGATACGACAAGTCGCAAAGGAATGCATGAAAAATTATTAAAGGCGTTCGGGGAAGAAAAAGCGGATATACTACTTGGAACACAAATGATTGCGAAAGGATTAGATTTTCCTAAAGTAACGCTTGTTGGGGTTTTAACTGCAGATACGATGCTTCACTTACCTGATTTTCGAGCGAGTGAAAAGACGTATCAGTTATTGACGCAAGTAAGTGGGCGAGCAGGCAGACATGAATTGCCAGGGGAAGTTATAATTCAAACGTATACGCCAGAACATTACAGTATAGAGTTAGCAAAGAACCAACATTATGATGTGTTTTTTGATCAGGAAATGCAAATGAGACGAACAAGACAATATCCACCTTATTACTATGTTGTACTTGTAACAGTATCTCATCCAGAATTATTAAAGGCAGTGCAAGTGACGGAAAAAATTGTCGGCCATTTACGGGCGCACTGCACGCAGCAAACGATGGTGTTAGGACCGGTTGCTTCAGCAATTCCAAGGATAAAAGATAGATATCGTTATCAATGCATGATAAAATACAAACGGGAACCAAACTTAAAGAACGTGCTCAAAATGGTAAATGAACATTATCAAGCAGAAATGCAAAAAGAGCTACAAATCTCAATTGATTTTAATCCAACAATGTTAATGTAGCGGAGGGAAATATGGCAGTTTTAGAAATAGTAAAGCATCCAAATGAAGTGTTAGAAACACCATGCGAAAGAGTAATTAACTTTGATAAAAAGTTAGTGAAATTGTTGAAAGATATGCATGAAACAATGTTAATTGCGGACGGAGTCGGTTTAGCTGCGCCTCAAGTAGGTGTAAGCTTGCAAGTAGCGGTAGTTGATATCGATGATGATACGGGGAAAATCGAGTTAATCAATCCATCGATACTAGAAAAACGTGGTGAACAAGTAGGTCCCGAAGGTTGTCTAAGCTTCCCGGGACTTTATGGTGAAGTGGAACGTGCGGATTATATTAAAGTACGTGCGCAAAATCGCCGAGGTAAAGTATTTTTACTAGAAGCAGAAGGATTTTTAGCACGTGCCATTCAACATGAAATCGATCATTTACACGGTGTGTTATTTACATCGAAAGTGACAAGATATTATGAGGAAAACGAATTAGAATAGGTATTAAAAGGAGCGGTTTTTTAATGATAAAAGTAGTATTTATGGGAACACCGGACTTTTCAGTGCCGGTGCTTCGTCGTCTTATCGAAGATGGCTATGATGTAATAGGTGTTGTGACGCAGCCTGATCGTCCGGTAGGTAGAAAAAAAGTATTAACACCTACACCTGTTAAAGTTGAAGCAGAAAAACATGGTATTCCGGTGTTACAACCGTTAAGAATTCGTGAAAAAGCCGAATATGAACAAGTCTTGGCATTAGAGCCAGATTTGATTGTAACAGCTGCTTTCGGTCAGATTGTACCAAATGAAATTTTAGAAGCACCGAAGTATGGATGTATTAACGTCCACGCGTCTTTACTACCTGAACTTCGTGGTGGTGCACCAATCCATTATGCAATTATGGAAGGTAAAGAAAAAACGGGTATTACAATTATGTATATGGTAGAGAAATTGGATGCGGGTGATATCTTAACGCAAGTAGAAGTGGAGATTGAAGAGCGTGAAACGACCGGCTCTTTATTCGATAAGTTAAGTGAAGCAGGGGCACACCTACTATCTAAAACAGTACCTTTATTAATTCAAGGTAAGTTAGAACCAATTAAACAAAACGAAGAAGAAGTAACATTTGCATATAATATAAAACGTGAGCAAGAGAAAATTGATTGGACAAAAACAGGTGAAGAAGTATACAATCACATTCGCGGATTGAATCCATGGCCAGTTGCTTATACGACTTTGGCAGGACAAGTTATTAAAGTATGGTGGGGAGAGAAGGTCTCTATTACAGAGAAAGCTGAACCAGGTACAATAGTAGCTCTTGAAGAAGATGGATTTGTTGTTGCAACTGGGAATGAGACAGGTGTTAAAATCACTGAATTGCAACCTTCTGGTAAAAAACGTATGAGTTGTTCGCAATTTTTACGTGGCACAAAACCTGAAATTGGAACGAAGTTAGGAGAAAATGCATGAGACAAAATGTTCGTGAGTTAGCTCTTGATGGCTTAATTCAAGTAGAAAAAAGTGGTGCATACAGTAACTTACTTCTAAATAATCTAATTGAAAAAAATGCAATTGATAGAAAAGATATTGGTTTGTTAACTGAAATTGTATATGGAACGATTCAACGTCGTGACACATTAGATTATTATTTACAGCCTTTTTTAAAAAAGAAGGTTGAGGCGTGGGTAAGAGTATTACTTCGCTTATCTTTATATCAAATGATTTATTTAGATCGAGTGCCCGAGAGAGCGGCTATCCATGAAGCAGTGGAGATTGCAAAGCGTCGCGGACATAAAGGGATTGCCGGTATGGTAAACGGGGTATTACGTTCGATTCAGAGAGAAGGGGTACCTTCTGTAGATGAAATCAAGGATCCAGTAGAACGTTTGGCAATTGCAACAAGTCATCCAATGTGGCTTGTTCAAGATTGGGCTTCTGAATATGGTTTAGAGACAGCGGAGAAAATGTGTGAAGTGAACATGTTACCTCCAGTACCAACAGCGCGTGTAAATGTTGATAAAATAACAGTAGACGAAGCAATTGAGTTGTTGGCTAGTGAAGGTATAGAAGCGAAGCACGGCGATTTATCAGAGGATGCAATTCAAATTGAAAGAGGGAATGTAGCGCATACAGATGCGTTTAAAAAAGGTTTTCTTTCTATTCAAGATGAAAGTTCTATGCTCGTAGCGCGCGCTTTAGATCCGAATGAGGGAGATGTAGTTCTTGATAGTTGTGCTGCTCCGGGCGGAAAAACAACGCACATTGCAGAGCGATTAAAAGGAACAGGTCAAGTTATGTCTCTTGATTTACATGCACACAAAGTACGTTTAATTAAACAACAAGCAGAGCGACTTGGTCTAGAAAATGTCGAAACAAAAGCACTAGATGCTAGAAAAGTGCAAGAACACTTTGCGAATGAAACATTTGATAAAATATTAGTAGATGCACCGTGTTCTGGATTTGGTGTGATTAGACGTAAACCTGATATTAAGTTAGGTAAAAATAAAGGCGATAGTGAAAGATTATCGACGATTCAACTTGCAATACTAGAAAAAATAGCACCATTGTTAAAACAAGGTGGTCGCCTTGTTTATAGTACGTGCACAATAGAAAAAATAGAGAATGAACAAGTAATAAAGCAATTTTTACAAGAGCATCCTGAATTTGAATGGGATACTACGATAAAAAATCGCATGCCAGAAAAGTTAAATCCGTATATTGATGAAGGTCAAGTACGAATTTTACCGCATTATTTTGCAACGGATGGCTTTTATATTGCTTGTTTAAGGAAGAAGGTGTAGCATCGTGGAAACGACTGTGAGAAAACAAAAGAAAAATCTAGAAACGAAGAAACCATCAATTTATTCTTTACAACTTCATGAAATGCAAGATTGGTTAAAGGAACAAGGAGAACCAAAGTTCCGTGCAGGACAAATCTTTGATTGGCTATATAAAAAACGTGTAAAAAATTATGACGACATGTCGAATCTTTCTAAAGGATTACGCGATAAATTGTCGAATTCCTTTGATATTACTACTTTAAATACATTGGTAAAACAAACGTCTTCTGATGGAACAATTAAATTCTTATTCCAATTATATGATGGTTATTCTATTGAAACAGTGTTAATGCGACATGAATATGGAAATTCTATTTGTGTAACAACACAGGTCGGATGCCGTATTGGTTGTACGTTCTGTGCATCTACACTTGGTGGATTAAAACGAAACTTAGAAGCTGGAGAGATTGTAGCGCAAGTAGTAGAAGTACAACGTGCACTTGATGAAACAGAAGAACGTGTAAGTTCGCTTGTTGTTATGGGAATTGGAGAGCCGTTTGATAATTACGACAACTTAATGTCATTCTTACGCATTATAAACCATGAAAAAGGAATTCATATTGGCGCAAGACATATGACAGTTTCAACAAGTGGAATTGTTCCAAAAATTTATAAGTTCGCTGAAGAAGATATGCAAATTAATTTTGCGATTTCATTGCATTCTGCAAATACAGAGTTACGTTCAAAATTAATGCCGATTAACCGTGCTTATAAGCTACCAGACCTAATGGAAGCTGTTAAATACTATGTAAATAAAACAGGGCGTCGTATTACGTTTGAATATGGCTTATTTGGAGGAGAAAATGACCAAGTTGAGCAAGCTGAAGAACTTGCTGCGCTTTTAAAAGGTGTAAAATGTCATGTAAACTTAATTCCGGTAAACTACGTACCTGAACGTGATTATGTACGTACACCACGTGAACAAATTTTCTTATTTGAAAAAACGTTAAAAGATCGTGGAGTGAATGTAACAATTCGCCGTGAACAAGGTCATGATATTGATGCAGCCTGCGGTCAGTTACGTGCGAAGGAGCGTAAAGAAGAGACGAGGTGACGAGATGAAAGCCGTGTTTCTATCGGATAAAGGAAAAGTTCGTCAACATAATGAAGATAGTGCAGGAGTTTTTCACAATTTAGATGGAAATGTTTTAGCGGTAGTAGCAGATGGAATGGGAGGTCATCGAGCTGGTGATGTAGCTAGTTCGATGACCATTCAATTATTCCATGATTATTGGAAGCAAACGCATAATATGAATGAACCAAAAAAAGTAGAAGAGTGGTTACATACGAGTGTTGGGATTATTAATGAGCGTATATATGAGTACTCTAAACAACATGTAGAATGTAATGGTATGGGAACAACACTTATAATAGCGATTTGTACGCAAAACTTTGTGACAATAGGTCATATAGGAGATAGTCGTTGTTATATGGTATCAGAGGGAGAAATCTCGCTTGTAACGGAAGATCATTCCCTTGTAAATGAACTTGTGAGACATGGTGAAATTTCAAAAGAAGACGCAGAATATCACCCGAAAAAGAATGTTTTGTTAAGGGCATTAGGAACAGAAGAAAAAGTCGGATTAGATGTGAAAACATTGGTGCTTGAGGAAGATGATCAGTTACTTCTTTGCTCTGATGGTTTATCTAACAAAGTTTCTATTGCTGATATGCAACAAATTTTACAGCTAAATGAACAGCTTGAAACGAAGGGACAACGTCTCATTCAATTGGCGAATGATCGTGGCGGGGAAGATAATATCACCCTTGTTCTTATTGATTATGCGGGTTCGACAAACGAAAGTAGGTGAAGTGCAACGTGCTGATTGGAAAACGCTTAAATGACCGTTATAAGCTACTGAAAATGATTGGTGGCGGTGGAATGGCCAATGTGTATTTAGCTCATGATGATATACTTGGCCGAGATGTAGCGGTAAAAATATTAAGACTCGACTATTCAAATAACGAAGAGTTTATTAAACGTTTCCATCGAGAAGCGCAGTCTGTTACAACGTTGTCGCATCCAAATATTGTGAATATGTATGATGTCGGAGAAGAAGATGGTATATATTATCTTGTAATGGAGTATGTACCAGGACAAACATTGAAGCAATACATAATTGAGCGAGGGATGTTACCTATAGGAGAAGCTCTTGATATTATGGAGCAGTTAACATCCGCCATGGCACACGCCCATCATTTTGAAATTGTGCACCGTGATATTAAACCGCACAATATTTTAATTCGAGCTGATGGAGTAATAAAAGTAACAGATTTTGGAATTGCGACAGCTACAAGTGCAACAACAATTACACATACAAATTCGGTACTCGGTTCGGTGCATTACTTATCACCAGAACAAGCACGCGGCGGGATAGCAAATAAACAATCAGATATTTATTCTCTAGGAATCGTTATGTTTGAGTTGTTAACAGGAAGACAACCGTTTTCTGGCGAATCTGCTGTTGCTATAGCTTTAAAACATTTACAAAGTGAAATTCCGTCTCCAAAGAGATGGAATGAAAATATTCCGCAAAGTGTCGAAAATATTATATTAAAGGCAACTGCGAAAGATCCGTTTCACCGATATCAATCTGCCAATGCGATGAAACGAGATATTGAAACTGCACTATATCCAGAGAGGATAAATGAGCAGCCATTTTACATACCGGAAGATATGGAAGCGACAAAAGCGATTCCTATTATTCAACAAGAACAATTATTCGAAAATGTAACTGATGAAACAATTGTTTTAAAAGGAAGTAAAGTGGATGAACAGAAAAGAAAAGAAGAAACGGAATTAAATAAGAAGAAAAAACGAAGTAATAAATGGATCAAAGTTTTAATAACGACATTTTTACTTTTAGCAATTGGAATAACGTTAGCGCTTACTGTTATTCCAGGATTCTTTATTCCAAAAGATGTAAAAGTTCCTGATGTGGCTGGTATGAAGTATGCGACAGCAGTAAATAAATTAGTTGAAAAGGGTTTTGAGGTTACGGAACCTAATATTGTATATACAGATGATGTTGAAGCCGGTGATGTGATAAAAACAGACCCTGTGGCAGGAAGAGTCGTGAAAGAAAACTCTAAAATTACTATCTATCAATCAGGCGGAAAAAAGAAAAGTAAGATGAGTGATCTCACAGGAAAAGATTTTGAGAGTATAAGGGCTGAATTAGAAGAAAAATATAAGCAAGTTACAATAAATTATATTGAAAATGATAGGCCAAAAGGTGAAATCGTAGAGCAAATTCCTACGCCGGATCAAATGGTAGTAGAGGCGGAACAAGAACTGAAAATTTGGGTAAGTAAAGGTCCGTATCAAATTAGACCAGGTGATTTTTCAGGATGGACTGAAAATAGCGTAAATGGTTATTTGAATGAGAGAAAACTAACTCCAGATATAAAACGAGAGTATTCCGATACTGTTGATAAAGGACTTGTAATTTCGCAATCTCCAAAACCAGGAACGCCGTTAAAAGAAGGAGATAAAGTGACGATTGTCATCTCAGAGGGTCCTAAGCCGAAAGTAACGAAAACAGTGAAAGTGGATAATATTTCTATTCCGTATGAGTCTTCTATAATTGGTGAGAAAAAACCGCAAACAATAGAAATTTATAAAGAAGATATGCAACAAAAAATGGATAGACCAATTGAAACTAGAACAATTTCAGAGTCGGCAACTATTTCTTTAGAATTTGTAATTCAAGAAGGTACAAAAGGACACTATAAAATTGTACGAGATGGTGTAACGATTATCGACAAAGAAGTACCATACCCAACTCAATAATAATGACTTCCATTTTCTTTCTAGAGGGGATGGAATGTATTACTCTTGCCTGTTATGCTGTCTACTTATAGTGGACTGTATAACAGGCAAAAATATATGATTCAAAAAGTTATAAAAGTGATACTGTTATAAATAATATATTGAATTTGATGGTAGATTAAATATATTAACTTGTATATATAACGGGTTTTGAAATAAGTATTTAAAGAATTCTAATCCATTCAATATGAATTACAGCTTCACTTTATACAAAATAAAGGAGAATTATATGCCAGAAGGAAAAATTGTAAAAGCTCTAAGTGGGTTTTATTATGTGCAGCATGAAGAAGGGATTACACAATGCCGCGGGCGTGGTGTGTTCAGAAAGAATAAAATTACACCACTAGTAGGAGACCAAGTTGTTTTTCAAGCAGATAATCCAAGTGAAGGATACGTGCTTGAAGTATTTGATCGAAAAAATGAACTTGTTAGGCCTCCTATTGCTAATGTTGATCAAGCAATTCTCGTTTTCTCAGCAGTAGAACCAGATTTTAATCCGGGACTGTTAGATCGATTTTTAGTGCTAATTGAATATCATAATATTAAGCCGATTATTTGCATTAGTAAGATGGATTTAGTGGATGAAAAAATGAGAGAGACTGTTGAATCTTATGCGAATGACTATCGCGAGATGGGATATGATGTATTATTTACTTCTATAAATACATCGGAAAGTATTGATATTTTAAAACCATTCTTAGAAGGCTGTGTTTCTGTTGTAGCAGGGCAATCTGGTGTTGGGAAATCTTCTATGCTTAACGTTTTACGTCCAGATTTAGAACTGAAAACGAATGATATTTCCTCGCATTTAGGACGCGGGAAACATACGACAAGACACGTGGAATTAATTGCGGTTGGAAGCGGACTAGTTGCAGATACACCTGGTTTTAGTTCACTTGATTTCATAGATATAGAAGTAGAAGATCTTACATATTGTTTTCCAGAGTTGAAAGAAGCGAGCCAATACTGTAAATTTAGAGGGTGTACACATCTTTCCGAACCGAAATGTGCTGTGAAGGCTGCGGTTGAAGAAGGAAAAATTACAGAATATCGTTATAAGAATTACAAACAATTCGTAGAAGAAATTAGAGAGAGAAAGCCGAGGTATTAGTTATGATTAAAATTGCACCATCGATCTTATCAGCAGATTTTTCAAAATTAGGGGAAGAGATTAAAGATGTAGAAAAAGGCGGAGCGGATTACATTCACGTCGATGTAATGGATGGACATTTCGTACCAAATATTACGATTGGACCATTAATTGTAGAAGCTATCCGTCCGATTACATCGTTACCATTAGATGTACATTTAATGATTGAAAATCCTGATAACTATATCCCGACTTTCGCAAAAGCGGGAGCGGATATTATTACTGTTCATGTAGAGGCGTGCCCTCATCTGCATCGTACAATTCAGTTAATTAAATCTCATGGCATTAAAGCGGGAGTTGTATTAAATCCGCATACGCCAGTTTCAACGATTGAGCATGTATTAGAAGATATAGATATGGTATTACTTATGACAGTAAACCCAGGATTCGGTGGGCAGAAATTTATCCATTCTGTATTACCGAAAATTAAACAAGTTGCAGAAATGGTTAAAGAGCGCAATCTAGAAGTAGAAATTGAAGTTGATGGTGGTGTAAATGCTGAAACAGCAAGACTTTGTATTGAAGCAGGAGCAAATGTACTTGTAGCTGGATCAGCAGTATACAATCAAAAAGACCGCGGTGAAGCAATTCGTATCATTCGTGGATAATGAATGAACGAGTCTTTATCCCAGTGAAACTTCTAGTGTAGTAAGTTTTCACTATTTATAAAGGATAGAGAAAAAATATGTAAAAAGGCAATCTACCGAATGGCAGATTGCCTTTTTACAATAGAAGGGGAAGGAAACATGATTATTCATATTTTAGCGGGCGGACCTGCGGAATATTGTGCAGATTTTTCTCGATATGAAAGTGAGAAAGTAGTGTGGGCGGCAGTTGATAGAGGCGTATATCGTTTATTAAAAGGAGGAATTACTCCAGCTGTTGCGTTTGGAGATTACGATTCAGTTACTGAAGAAGAATTAGTATGGATGGGTCAGCAAACAAATGACTTACATATTGTTCCTCGTGAAAAAGATCAAACAGATTTAGAAATTGCGATTAACTGGGCGTTAGAACAAAATCCGACATTGATTCGTATTTTTGGCGCCACTGGTGGAAGGCTGGATCACGGTTTAGCGAATATACAGATGCTTTTAAGAGGGTTAGAAGTAGGGATAGAAATGTGTATTGTAGACAATAAAAATGAAATAAGCGTGAAAAAAGTGGGTACACATATAATTGAAGACAATAAAAATTTCCCTTATGTATCTTTTGTGCCGGTTACTGAAATAGTGGAAGGGATTACGTTGCTTGGATTTAAGTATCCTCTAATTAATAAAACAATAGAATGGGGATCAACACTTTGTATTAGTAATGAACTCGTTGAGGAAAAAGGTACTTTTTCATTTACTTCTGGCATATTAATGGTGATAAGAAGCACTGATTAAAGAAACAATTTTGCTCCTTACATCATATAGTGAACAAGTGGAGTAATGGGGATTAGGAGGGAAACCATGAGATTTTATACAATTAAGTTACCTAAATTTCTTGGTGGAATTGTTCGTGCCATGTTAAATACCTTCAAAAAAGATTAAAAAAAGCACCTATTACCGGTGCTTTTTCCATTGTCATAGTAAAAAAAGAGCCTAGCGGCTCTTTTTTTTATTATTAAACACGTTCGATTTTGCCAGATTTTAATGCTCTAGCAGAAACGTAAACACGTTGAACTTTTCCGTCGATGCGTACGCGAACTTTTTGAAGGTTAGCGCCCCATTTACGTTTTGTAGCGTTCATTGCGTGAGAACGAGAGTTACCAGAACGAGCTTTTCTTCCAGTGATAGCACAAACACGAGCCATTTATATTTCCCTCCCTTGATACCTTACCATACGTAATTTTTCAATGTTAGTCTTTTTTGCGATGCTAAAAACACTACTATAATTTAACACAACTAAAAAGAGAATGCAACACCGTAGAAAAAAGAAATCAAGAAAAATTACTTGACACCATATGTCGATGATGAAAAGTTGAAATCAAGAAAAATTGCTTGACATATTATAGTGGTACATGTTGTATAATAACAATGGACTATTTTGCTCATCATAAAAAATGTGATTTAAAACATAAAATATGAGAGTGAAAAGAAAGAACGATGGAATTTTCTTTAAAAAGATTATATGATAGTAACTAAAGTAGTCTAGCTCACTTTCACCATTTATGAAGGGGGAAACGAGATGTCAATTGAAATTAAAACTAAGTATGGTCAAATTGATATTAGTACAGATGTAATTGCAACAATTGCTGGAGGTGCCGCAGTAGATTGCTACGGTATCGTAGGTATGGCATCAAAAAATCAGTTAAAAGATGGTTTAACAGACATTTTACGAAAAGAAAACTTCACTAGAGGCGTTATTGTTCGTAAAGATGAAGATGAAGTACATATTGATATGTATATTATTGTGAGCTATGGTACGAAAATTTCAGAAGTAGCACATAACGTGCAGACGAAAGTGAAATATACATTAGATCAAACTGTAGGACTAGCAGTAGATTCTGTAAACATCTACGTACAAGGAGTTAAAGTAATAAACTTGTAATGTGCATTAAGGAGGAAAATCTGTGTCAATTCAAAAAATTGATGGGAAACGTTTATCACAAATGATCATGCAAGGAGCGAATAATTTAACAAACAATGTTCAGCTTGTTGATGCATTAAACGTATTTCCAGTTCCAGATGGCGATACCGGTACAAACATGAACTTATCAATGACTTCAGGCGCACGTGAAGTGAAAGCAAATCCTTCACAGCACGCTGGTAAAGTCGGTGTAAGTTTAGCCAAAGGATTATTAATGGGAGCTCGTGGTAACTCTGGTGTTATTTTATCTCAGTTATTCCGTGGTTTCTCTAAATCCATTGAACAAAAAGAAGAATTAACAACAGTTGATTTTGCTGCAGCTTTAGATGCTGGGGTAGAAGCGGCTTACAAAGCGGTTATGAAACCGATTGAAGGAACGATTTTAACGGTTGCAAGAGAAACGGGTAAATATGCAGTGACAGTTGCGAAAAAACAGCGCGACTTTGTTTTGTTTATGGAAGACGTTGTGAAAGAAGCGAATGCATCGTTAAATCGTACGCCAGATTTATTACCTGTATTAAAACAAGTTGGCGTTGTAGATAGCGGTGGTAAAGGTCTTGTTGTTGTATATGAAGGATTTTTAGCAGACTTAAAAGGAGAAACGATTTCTTCTAATGTGTCTGCCCAACCATCTATGAATGACATGGTACGCGCAGAACATCACCGTAGTGTACAAAGCCAATTGAGTACAGAAGATATAAAGTATGGATATTGTACGGAATTCATGGTGAAATTAGAGCCTGAAAAAATGAAAGAACATAATTTCTCTGAACAAAAATTCCGTGAAGATATTAGTGTATACGGAGATTCACTACTTGTTGTATCAGATGATGAGGTTGTTAAGGTTCATATTCATGCGGAACATCCTGGAGATCCTATGAATTATGGACAACGCTATGGTAGTTTAATTAAGATTAAAGTAGAAAATATGCGTGAACAGCATACTGCTTTATTAGATGAGCCTACTATGATGCCTGAGCCGACTAGCCAGTCTAAAGAGAAACAACCGTACGGTATCGTAACTGTTGCTATGGGATCTGGTATCAAAACTTTATTTGAGAGCATTGGCGCGACGAAAGTGATCGAAGGTGGCCAAACGATGAATCCAAGTACGGAGGATATTGTGAAGGCGATTGAAGAAGCGAACGCTGAAAAAATCATTATTTTACCGAACAACGGAAATATCGTGATGGCAGCAGAACAAGCAGCGTCAGTTGTTGATCAAGAAGTGATTGTGATTCGTTCAAAAACAGTTCCTCAAGGTATGGCTGCAATGTTAGCATTTAATCCAGTTGGAACGTTAGAAGAGAATGAAGAAAACATGAAAGAAGCTTTATCTCATGTGAAAACCGGTCAAATTACGTATGCGGTACGTGATACGGAAATTGATGGTGTAGCAATTCAAAAAGATGATTTCATGTGTATCGCAGATGGAAAAATCGTATCAACAAATGCTGCAAAAGTAGGAGCTGCAAAGCAATTACTAGAAGCACTTATTGATGAAGATTCTGAAATCGTAACGATTCTACAAGGTGAAGATGCAACTGACGAAGAAGTAGCTGAGTTAGTTGAATTTGTAGAAGAGAATTTTGAAGATGCAGAAGTAGAGGTACATGCTGGAAACCAACCGGTGTATTCTTTCATCTTCTCTGTAGAATAAGAAAAAATTCGTTTTGAAAATAAATGGATTACTTACTTGCTAATGGATAAAAACTAGTAATATGAAGTTTATTACTAGTTTTTATTCAAAAGGCTAGCATATTGAAGATAAAAAAGAGCCTTGCTGCTAATAGTGAGGCTCTTTTCTTTCGTGTTGCTTATGATGGATTTGAGTAGTTTCTCTTAGAATGCCTATGATAGAATATATAAGGTGAAATAGAGCAATTACAGATGTCAATCGTGTTAATGGATAATGAATCAAAGAAAATAATGTGACGGAGCGTGAGAATCTTGAATGAAGTTGTACAAGTTCCTGTTACGGATGTAAAGGGAATCGGAGGAGAAACATCTGAATTACTACACGAGATGGGAATTTATACAGTTTCTCATCTATTAGAACATTTTCCGTACCGTTATGAAGACTATGCGATGAAAGATCTTGCTGAAGTAAAGCATGATGAACGGGTAACAGTTGAGGGGAAAGTTCATAGTGCTCCTTTACTGCAATATTATGGGAAGAAAAAGTCGCGTCTTACGGTTCGTGTCCTCGTCGGTCGTTATTTAATTACAGCTGTATGTTTTAATAGGCCGTACTATAAGCAGAAGTTAAATTTAGATGAAACGGTAACGATTACTGGTAAATGGGATCAGCATCGTCAAACGATTGCGGTATCAGAGCTTCATTTTGGACCAGTTGCACGTCAACAAGAAGTAGAGCCTGTATACTCAGTGAAAGGGAAACTTACAGTAAAACAGATGCGCCGTTTTATTGCCCAAGCATTCAAGGAGTATGGAAAATCTATAGTTGAAGTGTTGCCTGATGGATTGCTAAGTCGATATAAATTATTGCCGCGTTATGAAGCATTGCGGGCGTTGCATTTTCCAGCAGGGCAGGAAGATTTAAAACAAGCCCGTCGCCGTTTTGTATATGAGGAGTTTTTCTTATTTCAGCTGAAAATGCAAACATTACGGAAAATGGAGAGGGAAAATTCGAAAGGGACGAAAAAAGAAATTCCTTCAGCAGAATTGCAAGAGTTTATCGATGCACTCCCGTTTCCGTTAACTGGTGCGCAGAGCCGGGTAGTAGATGAAATTATGAAAGATATGACATCTCCTTATCGGATGAATCGTCTGTTGCAAGGTGATGTAGGTTCTGGGAAAACAGTCGTAGCAGCTATTGGCCTTTATGCAGCGAAATTAGCACATTATCAAGGTGCTTTAATGGTTCCTACAGAAATTTTAGCGGAGCAACATTATCAATCGCTCGCAGAGACGTTCTCACACTTTGGTATGAAGGTTGAATTGCTAACAAGTTCTGTTAAAGGTGTAAGGCGTCGAGAGATTTTGGCGAAATTAGAACAAGGAGAAATAGATATCCTTGTCGGAACACATGCTTTAATTCAAGATGAAGTTATCTTTCATAGGTTAGGTCTCGTTATTACTGATGAACAACATCGATTTGGTGTAGCGCAGCGACGAGTTTTAAGGGAGAAAGGTGAAAGTCCAGATGTATTATTTATGACAGCGACCCCAATTCCGCGTACGTTAGCAATTACTGCATTTGGAGAGATGGATGTTTCTATAATCGATGAGATGCCAGCTGGTAGAAAGGTAATTGAAACATACTGGGCAAAACATGATATGTTAGATCGAGTTCTCGGTTTTGTGGAGAAGGAGATAAAAAAAGGAAGACAAGCATATGTAATTTGTCCCCTTATTGAAGAATCGGAGAAACTTGATGTACAAAATGCGATTGATTTACATAGTATGCTGATTCATCATTATCAAGGGAAATGTCAAGTCGGATTAATGCATGGAAGATTATCATCTCAAGAAAAAGAAGAGATAATGGGACAATTTAGTGAAAATAAAGTGCAAATTCTTGTGTCGACAACGGTTGTTGAAGTAGGTGTGAACGTACCGAATGCGACTGTAATGGTTATTTATGATGCAGAGCGTTTCGGTTTATCGCAGCTCCATCAGCTCAGGGGACGTGTTGGGCGTGGTAGTGAACAATCATATTGTTTATTAATAGCGGATCCAAAATCGGAAACGGGAAAAGAGCGAATGCGTATTATGACCGAAACGAACGATGGATTTGTGTTGTCAGAAAAAGATTTAGAGTTAAGAGGTCCTGGAGATTTCTTTGGAAGTAAGCAAAGTGGTTTACCAGAATTCAAGGTTGCTGATATGGTACATGATTATCGAGCGTTAGAAACTGCGAGACAAGATGCGGCGTTATTAGTAGATTCCGAAGCATTTTGGCATAATGATCAATATGCTTCGTTGCGTACTTATCTTGACGGGACAGGTGTGTTCCAAGGAGAGAAGCTCGATTAAAGTGAGGCAACAAAAGTTTTTGTTGCATTCTACTTTTAATGATTATATACTACTGTTAGTACCTAGTCATAAAAAATGGATGGTGCGGTATGAAAAAAAGAAGAAGTAAAAAAGAAAGACAGGAATTATTACAACAAACAATAGAAACGAATCCTTTTATTACGGATGAAGATTTAGCAGAAAAATTTCAAGTGAGTATACAAACCGTACGTCTTGATCGTATGGAATTATCTATTCCTGAATTAAGAGAAAGAATTAAACATGTAGCTACAAAGCAACATGAAGAAGATGTGAAATCTTTACCGTTAGAAGAGGTTGTCGGAGAAATTATCGATATAGAATTAGATAGACATGCGATTTCTATCTTTGAAGTGAAGGTAGAACATGTATTTAAAAGAAATCAGATTGCCCGTGGACATCATTTGTTTGCACAAGCAAACTCACTAGCTGTTGCAGTTATTGATGAAGAATTAGCTTTAACTGCAAAGTCTACCATTCGATACATTCGTCCTGTAAAATTAGGAGAGCGTGTTGTTGCAAAAGCACGTGTTGAAGATGTAGAGAATGATAAAGGACGGACCGTTGTCAAAGTGCGTAGCTTTGTTGGAGAAGAACTTGTTTTTACAGGCACTTTTGAAATGTATCGATCTAGTAATTATAGTGAGGAAGGTAACAACTTATGAAAATCGCAATAGATGCAATGGGCGGCGATCATGCTCCAAAGGCTGTCGTATTAGGAGCAATGAAAGCTATTAAGGAATATTCTGATTTACATATTACGTTAGTAGGGAAAGAAGAGGAAATTCGTCAATACTTAACGAGTGAAGAACGAATTACTATACTTCATACAGATGAAAAAATCGAATCGACAGATGAACCAGTAAGGGCGGTTCGTCGAAAAAAACAAGCTTCAATGGTACTAGCAGCGCAGCAAGTGAAGGACGGCGTAGCGGATGCTTGTATATCAGCTGGTAGTACAGGAGCTTTAATGGCGGCTGGATTGTTTGTTGTAGGTCGTATGGAAGGAATTGAGCGACCAGCTTTATCCCCTACAATGCCAACTGTTGATGGAGAAGGTTTTGTTATGTTAGATGTTGGAGCGAACGTTGATGCAAAACCAATTCATTTATATCAATATGCAGTAATGGGATCTGTATACGCTGAGAAAGTAAGAGGGATTAAAAATCCTCGTGTTGGACTTTTGAACGTTGGAACAGAGGATGGCAAAGGGAACGAGCTTTCAAAACAAGTATTTGCAATGCTAAAGGATGCCCCAATTAATTTCGTTGGGAACGTTGAATCAAGAGATTTATTGCAAGGTGTAGCAGATGTTGTTGTATGTGATGGTTTTACAGGGAATGTAGCGCTAAAATCATTAGAAGGAACGGCACTTGCATTATTCTCTATGTTAAAAGAGCAGTTAATGAGTTCGTTTACGAGTAAATTAGCAGCAGCGGTATTAAAGCCAAAACTTATGGTATTAAAAGATAAAATGGATTATTCGGAGTATGGAGGAGCGGCATTATTTGGATTGAAAGCTCCTGTCATTAAGGCTCACGGTTCTTCCAATGACCAATCAATATTTAGTGCGATTCGTCAAACGAGAGAAATGGTAGCGAAAGAAGTGATTCCTACTATTTCAAGCGTAATGGAGAAAGAGCCACTCCAATAAGAGGAGGATTTGAAATGGGAAAACTAGCATTTCTTTTTCCGGGCCAAGGTTCACAGGCAGTTGGAATGGGTAAACAGTTAGCGGAGAATAATAAAGAGGTTGCAAATGTATTTGCAAAAGCAGATGAGGTGTTGCAAGATTCACTTTCAGAAGTGATTTTTGAAGGGCCGCAGGAAAAGCTTACGTTAACGACAAATGCGCAGCCTGCCTTATTAACAACGAGTTTTGCTATTTTGACAGCTTTGAAAGAGTATGATATTACACCAGACTTTGTTGCAGGACATAGTTTAGGTGAATATAGCGCTCTTGTAGCAGCGGGTGCAATAACTTTTGAAGACGCTGTATATGCTGTAAGGAAACGTGGGGAATATATGGAAGAAGCTGTTCCTGGCGGAGAAGGTGCAATGGCGGCTATTCTAGGTGCTGATCCACATATGCTGAAACAAGTTACAGAAGAAGTAACAAGTGAAGGATATGCAGTACAAATCGCTAATATGAATAGTGCGAAGCAAATTGTGATTTCTGGAACAAAGCAAGGAGTCGAGATTGCTTCTCAAAGAGCGAAAGAAAATGGTGCAAAGAGAGCAATTCCGCTTAAGGTAAGTGGACCGTTCCACTCTTCGCTTATGAAGCCGGCAGCGGAGAAGTTCCAAAGTGTCCTAAATGAAATTACAATTCAAGATACGAATATTCCTGTTATCGCAAATGTAACAGCAGACGTTATTACAAGTGGTGCACATATTCAAGAAAAGCTAATTGAACAGCTCTATTCGCCTGTCTTATGGTACCCGTCCATTGAAAATATGGTGAATCAAGGGGTAGATACATTTATTGAGATTGGACCTGGGAAAGTACTTGCTGGACTTATGAAGTCAATTGATTCATCAGTGAAAGCATATGCGATATATGATGAAGAGACATTAAAAGATACCATTTCTAATTTGAGAGGAGAAAACTGATGTTAAAAGGGAAAGTAGCATTAGTAACTGGCGCTTCACGTGGAATTGGTCGTGCGATTGCGATTGATTTAGCGAAACAAGGGGCAAATGTTGTAGTAAATTATGCTGGTAATGAGCAAAAGGCAAATGAAGTAGTTGATGAAATAAAGAAATTAGGTTCGGATGCAATTGCTGTAAGAGCAGATGTTGCAAATGCTGAAGACGTTACAAATATGGTGAAACAAACTGTAGATACATTTGGACAAGTTGATATTCTTGTAAATAACGCAGGTGTAACAAAAGATAATTTATTAATGCGTATGAAAGAAGAAGAATGGGATACAGTTATTAATACAAACCTAAAAGGTGTATTCTTATGTACGAAGGCAGTATCTCGATATATGATGCGTCAACGTAATGGACGTATTATTAATATTGCTTCTGTTGTTGGAGTAACAGGTAATCCAGGACAAGCAAACTATGTTGCTGCTAAAGCGGGTGTAATTGGATTAACAAAAACATCCGCAAAAGAGTTAGCGAGCCGTAATATTACTGTAAATGCAATTGCTCCTGGGTTTATTGCCACAGATATGACAGACGTATTAGATGAAAATATAAAAGCAGAAATGTTAAAATTAATTCCTATAGCTCAGTTTGGTGAAGCGGAGGATATCGCAAATGCTGTAACGTTCTTTGCTTCTGATCAAAGCAAATATGTTACAGGTCAAACGTTAAATGTTGATGGCGGTATGGTAATGTAATAAAAGAATTGATTTCAGCTAGTTTTTTTGGCCAATATTTAATATAATATTTGAGGGGAGGTGAATGGAATGGCAGATGTTTTAGAGCGTGTAACAAAAATCATCGTTGATCGTTTAGGTGTAGAAGAAACTGAAGTAGTACCAGCTGCGAGCTTTAAAGAAGATTTAGGCGCAGACTCCCTAGATGTAGTAGAACTTGTAATGCAATTGGAAGATGAATTCGAAATGGAAATTTCTGATGAAGATGCTGAAAAGATTGCTACTGTTGGCGATGCTGTGACTTACATAGAGAGTCATCTATAATGCTTAAGTGAAGTCCCGTTTTTTAGCGGGGCTTCTCGGCTTATATCTGGAGGGACTTATGCCGTACCGAAAACATAGAGAAAAAAAATACGAAACAAAATATCGTGAAGCGTTTAAAGTATTTCAAGAAGAGATAGGTATTACGTTTTCAGATGAAAAATTATTGATTCAAGCATTTACGCATTCATCGTATGTGAATGAGCATCGAAAAAAACCGCATGAGGACAATGAGCGTCTTGAATTTCTTGGTGATGCTGTATTGGAACTCACTGTATCGCAGTATCTGTTTCAAAAATATCCGACAATGAGCGAAGGAGAGTTAACAAAACTACGTGCAGCTATTGTATGTGAACCATCTCTTGTTCGTTTTGCAAACGAATTGTCATTTGGTAGCCTTGTTTTATTAGGGAAAGGTGAAGAAATGACGGGTGGACGTGAACGACCAGCTTTATTAGCGGATGTCTTTGAAGCGTTTATTGGTGCCCTTTATCTGGATCAAGGGCTTGAAACAGTTTGGGGATTTTTAAAAGAAGTTGTATATCCGAAAATTAATGAGGGTGCTTTTTCTCATGTGATGGATTATAAGAGTCAATTACAAGAGTTGATTCAGCGTGATGGTAGTGGCAATATTGAGTATCAAATTTTGCAAGAAAAAGGACCGGCTCATAACCGAGAATTTGTGTCACGTGTTACGTTAAATAACGTGGCTTTAGGTCTTGGTAGTGGCAAGTCGAAAAAAGAAGCAGAGCAACAAGCTGCTGCAGAAGCATTGAAAAAATTAAAAGAACAACTATAAGGAATCCCCCTTTGAATGAGGGGGATTCCTTATGCATAGAATGAAACTTTCTTTTTGTTTGTGAATAAAGGAAAGGGAAATCCGTCTAATAGCTTGTTTTTGTATAGACAACAGTTATAACAACGGAGAATAGGAGGAAGGCCTTTCGTGTTTTTAAAAAGATTAGAAATAGCAGGATTTAAGTCGTTTGCTGAGCGTGTATCTGTTGATTTTGTCCCAGGTGTAACTTCTGTAGTAGGACCTAATGGAAGTGGGAAAAGTAATATTACTGATGCGATCCGCTGGGTACTTGGTGAACAATCTGCAAAATCATTACGTGGTGCAAAGATGGAGGATATTATTTTTGCGGGCAGTGATACGAGAAGAGCAGTTAATGTTGCTGAAGTAACATTAACTTTAAATAATGAAGATCAACGTTTACCGATTGAATATAATGAGGTGTGTGTAACGCGTCGTGTATCTCGTTCTGGTGATAGTGATTTTTATATTAATAAACAATCATGTAGATTGAAAGATATTATCGATTTATTTATGGACTCTGGTATGGGAAGAGAAGCTTTTTCGATTATTAGCCAGGGGAAAGTTGAAGAGATTTTAAGTAGTAAATCAGAAGAACGTCGTGGTGTATTTGAAGAAGCTGCTGGAGTGCTGAAATACAAACTTCGTAAAAAGAAAGCTGAAGCAAAATTAGCAGATACACAAGAAAACTTAAATCGTGTACAAGATATCATTCACGAATTAAGTAGTCAAGTAGAACCTTTAGAAAGACAAGCTTCTATTGCGAAAGATTATCTTGAGAAAAAAGAAGAATTAGAGAAAGTAGAAGCGGCGCTTATTGTACATGAAATTGAAGAATTACATGAGAAATGGGAAGCGCTTCGAAATCAGTTTGGGCATAATAAAAACGAAGAAGCTAAAATGTCAACGCATTTACAAAAAGGTGAAGAAGAGCTAGAGGAATTACGAGGACAATTACAAGCGGTAGATGAGTCTGTAGATTCCCTGCAAGAAGTACTTCTTCTTTCTAGTAAAGAGCTAGAAAAGTTAGAAGGACAGCGTGAGTTATTAAAAGAGAGAAAACAAAATGCAACGACGCATTGTGCGCAACTCGAGCAGTTAATTGTTGAATTAACAGAGAAAGCTACAAGTTATGATGGTGAAATTGAATCCAGTACAGAAGTGTTGATGCAATTTGTAAATCAAGTAAAAGAATTGGAGACAAGATTGCATGATAATGAGTTACTGCTTGCAACTTTTGCTGACAATTTAGAGGAACAAATTGAGAATTTAAAGGGTGACTATATTGAACTTTTAAATCAACAAGCTAGTCATCGCAATGAGTTATCTATGATTGAAGAACAATCTAAACAACAAAACTCTAAAAATGAACGCCTCGATGAAGAAAATGCGAAATATGTAGAAATGCGTATGGAAATTACCGCGAAAAAGACGAAGCTTGTGGAAAGTTATGAACAAGTGAAAGAAAAAGTAGCTGGTATCCTTTCGGATATACAAAAGACAGAAGCAGCACTTGGGAAATGCAAGACGCAATATAGTGAAAATGAAACAAAGTTGTATCAAGCGTATCAATTTGTACAACAGGCACGTTCTCGAAAAGAAATGCTAGAAGAGATGCAAGAAGATTACTCTGGTTTCTATCAAGGAGTACGTGAAGTATTAAAAGCTAGAGAAAATAGGTTGCAAGGTATCGAGGGTGCTGTTGCAGAACTGCTAACGGTACCGAAAGAATATGAAATTGCAATGGAAATTGCTCTAGGTGCAGCAATGCAGCATATTGTCGTACAAAAAGAAGAACATGCTCGTAACGCAATTGCGTTTTTAAAACAAAATAAACATGGGCGAGCAACGTTTTTACCGCAAGCTGTTATTAAAAGTAGATCGTTATCATTTGAACAATTACGTATTGTAAATCAACACCCATCGTTTGTAGGTGTGGCGGCAGAACTTGTGCAATATAACAATAAATATGAAAATGTAGTTTCGAATTTATTAGGGACAGTTATTGTTGCAAAAGATTTACGCGGGGCAAATGAGTTAGCGAAACAACTGCAATACCGTTATCGTATTGTAACAATCGAAGGTGATGTAGTGAACCCTGGTGGTTCTATGACAGGTGGAGCGGTAAAACAGGCGAAATCTTCTCTATTAGGACGTCAACGTGAACTAGAAGAGTGGACGAGCAAGTTAACTGATATGGAAGAGAAAACAACGAAGTTAGAAAACTTTGTTAAAGCAGTAAAGCAAGAGATTCAAGAAAGAGAAGTGCAAATACGCGAACTAAGGCAAAGTGTAGAAGTAGAGCGTGTAGATGAACAGAAATTAAGAGAAGAAATTAATCGCTTAGAATTAGAAGAACATCGTATTAATGATCGTTTATCTATTTACGATTTAGAGATTGAAGGATTCTTACAAGATCAAGTGAAGATACAAGGGCGTAAAGAAGAGCTAGAAAAGATTTTAGCGACTCTTCAAGCTGAGATTACGGGATTAGATAGCAAAATTGTCGCTTTAACAAAACAAAAAAGTGAGCAGCATTCTTCGAAAGAAAAAGTTCAAAAAGAAATGACTGAGTTGAAAGTGTTGGCGGCTGAAAAGCAACAACGTTTATCTAATCAAAAAGAAAAAGTTGAACGTTTGACGAAGGAAAAAGAAGAAACGGATGCAACGCTTGTCAAAACGAAAGAGGATTTAGCATTCTTAAAACAAGAAATGACATCGAATTCAAGTGGCGAAGAGCAAATTACGAATATGATTGAGAAGAAAGCATATGATCGTAATCAAACTTCAGATTTAATTCGCTCTCGTCGCGAACAACGTGTATCGTTACAAGATAGAGTAGAACAGTTAGAGCGTAATCTGAAAGAAACAACAGGTAAACATAAATACATTCTTGAGATGTTGAAAGATCAAGAAGTAAAAATAAACCGACTTGATGTAGAGTTAGAAAATAGATTACAACATTTACGTGAAACATATACAATTTCATTTGAAGCAGCAAAACTGAAGTATACAATGATAATGCCTGCTGAGGATGCACGTAAAAAGGTGAAACTAATTAAACTATCCATCGAAGAGCTAGGCACAGTAAACTTAGGGGCAATTGAAGAGTATGAGCGTGTAGCAGAGCGTCATACATTCTTACTAGAGCAAAAAGATGACCTAGAAGAAGCGAAAACAACATTGCACCAACTTATTACTGAAATGGATGAAGAAATGAAAAAACGCTTTTCTACTACGTTTGAAGGAATTCGAATGGAGTTTCAATCGGTATTCTCTGAATTATTTGGAGGCGGTAGAGCGGATTTAGTCATGACGAATCCAGAGGACTTATTAAATACGGGTATTGATATTGTAGCGCAGCCGCCAGGGAAGAAGCTGCAAAACTTAGGTTTACTTTCTGGTGGAGAGCGTGCTTTAACAGCAATTGCGCTTTTATTTGGTATTTTAAAAGTGCGCCCAGTTCCATTCTGTGTGCTAGATGAGGTAGAGGCGGCTCTTGATGAGGCGAATGTTGCCCGTTTTGCGCAGTATTTAAAGAAATTTAGTGATGAGACACAGTTTATTGTCATTACACATAGAAAAGGTACAATGGAAGAGTCTGACGTATTGTACGGTGTAACAATGCAAGAGTCAGGGGTATCTAAACTTGTTTCGGTTCGTTTAGATGATGGAGAAGAACTAGTTGCAAGTAATTAGGAAGGATGGGACAGTATGAGCTTTTTTAAAAAATTAAAAGAAAAAATTTCAAAACAAACAGATACGGTAACAGAGAAATTTAAACAAGGGTTAGAAAAGACGAGAAATTCGTTTGCAGATAAAGTAAATGATTTAGTTTATCGTTATCGTAAAGTAGATGAAGATTTCTTTGAGGAACTAGAAGAAATTTTAATTGGTGCAGATGTCGGAGTTTCGACGGTAATGGAATTAATTGATCAATTGAAAGAAGAAGTGCAACGTCGTAACATCCAGGATCCAAAAGAAGTACAAGCTGTTATTTCAGAAAAGTTAGTAGGAATTTACAAAGGTGACAGTGAATTTAGCAACGAAATTAATATGCAAGAGGATCAATTAACAGTTGTTTTATTTGTCGGTGTTAATGGCGTAGGAAAAACGACGACGATTGGTAAATTAGCACATAAATTCAAAACAGAAGGTAAGTCTGTCCTATTGGCGGCGGGAGATACATTCCGCGCGGGAGCGATTGAACAATTAGAAGTATGGGGCGATCGCGTTGGTGTAGAAGTGATTAAACAAGGATCAGGATCTGATCCAGCGGCGGTTATGTATGACGCTGTACAAGCTGCGAAAGCACGTAAAGTAGACGTATTACTATGTGACACAGCAGGACGCTTACAAAATAAAGTAAACTTAATGAAAGAGTTAGAGAAAGTGAAGCGTGTAATTGAGCGTGAAGTACCGGGGGCTCCTCACGAAGTATTACTTGTTATTGATGCAACAACAGGACAAAACGGTTTAAGTCAAGCGAAAACATTCCGTGAAGCAACGAATGTTACTGGTATTGTTTTAACGAAGTTAGATGGAACTGCTAAAGGTGGTATTGTATTAGCGATTCGTAACGAAATGGATGTACCGGTGAAATTTGTTGGATTAGGGGAGCAAATGGATGACTTGCAGCAGTTTGATCCAGAACAATATGTGTATGGTTTATTTGCGAACTTAGTAGAAACAGAAGAAGTGTAAGTGAAAGAAGCGGTATTTTCCGCTTCTTTTTCTATAAAAATATGTGATGTTAAGAAAAAAACTTGACACTCTTTTGTACTCCATGTAAACTAATTCATGTAAAGGGAAATCACTTAACAAAGGATGATCCAACATGCTCGAAAAAACAACGAGAATGAACTATTTATTTGATTTTTATCAATCGTTGTTAACGCAAAAACAAAGAAGTTATATGTCGCTTTATTATCTAGATGATTTATCTCTTGGTGAAATTGCGGAAGAATTTGATGTAAGTCGCCAAGCCGTGTATGATAACATTAAACGGACTGAAGCGATGCTTGAAGAATATGAAGATAAATTAGTATTACTTCAAAAGTTTCAAGAGCGACAGCGACTTGTTGCAAAGCTAAAACAGCTAATCAGCGAAGAAGAGCATGTGAATGAAGAAATGAAACAAGTTGTTGAAGCTATCGAAAAATTAGATTAGGAGGGCGGCAATATGGCATTTGAAGGATTAGCCGACCGACTTCAACAGACAATGCAAAAAATCCGCGGCAAAGGAAAAGTTTCTGAAGCCGATGTGAAAGAAATGATGAGAGAAGTTCGTCTAGCTCTTTTAGAAGCGGACGTTAACTTTAAAGTAGTAAAAGATTTTGTAAAGCGTGTGTCTGAACGTGCTGTCGGACAAGATGTAATGACAAGTTTGACACCTGGACAACAAGTAATTAAAGTCGTACAGGAAGAACTTACAGAACTTATGGGCGGAGAGCAAAGCAAAATTGCTGTTGCTAATAGGCCACCGACTGTTATAATGATGGTTGGTCTGCAAGGTGCGGGTAAAACAACGACGACAGGTAAGCTTGCGAATTTGCTTCGTAAAAAGCATAATCGTAAACCGATGCTTGTTGCGGCGGATATTTACCGTCCAGCAGCGATTAAACAGCTTGAAACATTAGGGAAGCAATTGGACATGCCTGTATTCTCTTTAGGAGATCAAGTAAGTCCTGTTGAAATTGCGAAACAAGCGATTGCAAAAGCAAAAGAAGATCATCACGATTATGTTTTAATCGATACAGCAGGTCGTCTGCATATTGATGAAGAACTAATGGATGAATTAGCGAAAGTGAAAGAAGTTGCGAAACCGGATGAAATTTTCCTTGTTGTCGATGCGATGACGGGTCAAGACGCGGTGAATGTTGCACAAAGTTTCCATGAACAGTTAGGTTTAACAGGTGTTGTATTAACGAAATTAGATGGTGATACGCGCGGTGGTGCGGCATTATCTATTAAAGCTGTAACAAATACACCGATTAAATTTGCTGGTATGGGTGAAAAACTAGATGCGATTGAAGCGTTCCATCCAGAGCGTATGGCATCCCGTATTTTAGGGATGGGAGACGTCTTAACATTAATTGAAAAAGCGCAAGCTACAGTTGATGAAGAGAAAGCAAAAGAACTTGAGCAAAAAATGCGTACGCTTTCGTTTACGCTTGACGATTTCCTAGAACAACTTGGACAAGTGCGTCAACTTGGACCGCTTGATGAATTGTTAGGAATGCTTCCTGGTGCAAATAAAATTAAAGGGCTGAAAAATGCGCAAGTTGATGAAAAACAAATTGGGCATATTGAGGCAATTATTCGTTCTATGACTAAATTAGAGCGAGAACAACCGGAAATAATCAATGCTAGTCGCAAAAAGCGCATTGCCAAAGGTAGCGGTACAACGGTACAAGAGATCAATCGTTTAATCAAGCAATTTGATGATATGAAAAAGATGATGAAAACGATGACTGGAATGCAAAAAGGTAAGAAAAAAGGACTAGGTGGATTGAAGTTTCCATTCATGTAAGGAAAAAAGATAGCTCTGTTAAGAAAAAATACTTTACAAAGCAATAGTCTTTTTGCTAATATAATTATCTGTGTGAAATAAATTCGGAGGTGCTTTATAAATGGCAGTTAAAATTCGTTTAAAACGTATGGGAGCTAAAAAAACTCCTTTCTATCGTGTAGTTGTTGCAGATTCTCGTTCTCCTCGTGACGGACGTTTCATTGAGGAAATCGGTACTTACAATCCGGTTGCTCAACCAGCTGAAGTTAAGATCAACGAAGAAGCAGCATTAAAATGGTTAGGAAATGGTGCTAAACCATCTGATACAGTTCGTAACTTATTCTCTAACCAAGGTATCATGGAGAAATTCCACTTATCTAAACAAGGTAAGTAATTGAGGCAATGACTATGAAGAAGTTAGTCGAGACGATTGTCAAGCCTCTTGTCGATCATCCTGAAGATGTAAAAGTTACACAGGAACTTTACAACGGAGAGATAAAGTATCGATTAACTGTACATCCTGAGGATGTTGGAAAAGTCATTGGAAAGCAAGGGAGAGTTGCGAAAGCAATTCGAATGCTCTTGTATTCAGTGGGACATCATAATGATGAAAAAGTAACACTGGAAATTCAATAAACGTAAAAAGGGCGAGGAGTTATTTCCTCTCCCTTTTTTAACATTTAAAGAGAAGTTGCATGTTCCATATATGAAATGGAAATGCTTAATTTATATAGAAACCAGGGGTGACATACTATTTATGACAAAGTGGTTTAACGTAGGGAAAATTGTAAATACTCATGGCGTAAGAGGAGAAATTCGTGTTATTTCTCGTACTGATTTTCCAGAAGAGCGATATAAAGTAGGAAACACATTATACATAAGTAATGAGAAAAGTACAGACTACCTTCCGGTGAAAGTAACTTCTCATCGTCAACATAAGACATTTGATTTATTAACATTTGAAGGATGCAACAATGTAGATGAAGCAGAGAAGTTTAAAGGTTCTTTAATAAAAGTACCAGAAGAGCAGTTAGGCGAACTAGCTGAAGGCGAATACTACTACCATGAAATTATTGGTTGCAGTGTTGTAACGGAAGAAGGAGAAGCGTTAGGAACAATAAAAGAAATTTTATCTCCTGGTGCAAATGATGTTTGGGTAATTAAACGTCCAAAAGGTCAAGACCTATTAATTCCTTATATTGATGATGTTGTACTTCAAGTTAACATTGAGAATAAATTAGTAACCATTCATGTAATGGAAGGATTGCTATAATGAAAATTGACATTTTAACATTGTTTCCAGATATGTTTACGGGTGTGTTTGGATCTTCAATTTTAAAGAAAGCACAAGAAAAAGAGGCAGTAGAGCTTCGTGTTGTCAATTTCCGCGATTATACAACGAGTAAGCATAATAGCGTAGATGATTATCCGTATGGTGGTGGAGCTGGGATGGTATTAACTCCCCAGCCTATCTTCGATGCAGTGGAAGAGTTAACGAAGGAAACAGACCGTAAACCGAGAGTTGTTTTAATGTGTCCACAAGGAGAGCGTTTTACGCAGAAGAAGGCAGAAGAGCTTGCTGAAGAAGAGCATGTTATTTTTGTGTGTGGTCATTATGAAGGGTACGATGAAAGAATTCGTGAGCATCTCGTAACAGATGAGATTTCTATTGGTGACTACGTATTAACCGGCGGAGAGTTAGCCTCTATGGTTATTACTGATAGTGTCGTGCGTCTTCTGCCAGGAGTGTTAGGAAATCATGCCTCACAAGTTGAGGATTCGTTTAGTACAGGTTTATTAGAACATCCTCATTATACACGTCCAGCTGATTTTCGTGGTATGAAGGTACCGAATGTATTAATGTCAGGAAATCATAAAAATATTGATGAATGGCGACACAAAGAATCACTACGTCGTACGTACACGCGTAGACCAGATTTACTGGAAGAACGAGAATTATCTAAGCAAGAAGTGAAATGGCTAGAGCAGATTAAAGAAGACAAGTAAGGGCTAGATATATTTTCTATTGCAACAGTCCTAGCAATATGCTATTATAACACTTGTGCTACTGAAATCAGTGGCCGTATTAACGATGTTCCGCTGTAATTTATTAAGACTTTATAAGAGCATCTGTTTAAAGGAGAGAATTTAATATGCAACAATTAATCGCAGAAATTACTCAAGGCCAATTAAAAACTGACCTTCCTTCATTCCGTCCTGGAGACACTTTACGTGTACACGTAAAAGTAGTTGAGGGAACTCGTGAAAGAATTCAGCTTTTCGAAGGTGTTGTAATTAAACGTCGTGGTGGCGGAATCAGTGAAACATTCACAGTTCGTAAGATTTCTTACGGTGTAGGTGTTGAGCGTACATTCCCAGTTCACACGCCAAGAATCGCGAAACTTGAAGTACTTCGTCGTGGTAAAGTACGTCGTGCTAAGTTATACTACTTACGTAACCTTCGCGGTAAAAAAGCACGTATTAAAGAAATTCGATAAGACATGTATGGGAGCTTGTAAATGCACAAGCTCCCTTTTTCCAATCTATATAAAATTTTGATATAATACGAGCAGCTTACATAATCGTGGAGGGGAAATGCATGAAGAAAGAAAAGAGTTCACTTTGGGAATGGATCAAGGCAATTTTGATTGCTGTTGTATTAGCGGGTGTTATTAGACAGTTTTTCTTTGCGCCAATTCTCGTAGATGGAGTGTCGATGGCGTCTACTTTACATGATCGCGATCGAATGATTGTCAATAAAATTGGTTATCACATAGGAGATCCGAAACGATTTGATATTATCGTATTCCGAGCTACGGAAGATAAGGATTATATTAAGCGCATTATCGGTCTGCCAGGCGATGAAATAGAGTATCGTAATGATAAACTATATGTTAACGGAAAGGCTTATGAGGAGCCGTATTTAGACAAGCAGAAAAAACAAATTGCTGACGGACCGCTTACATATGATTTTACTCTTGAAGAAATGACAGGGAAGAAAACTGTTCCAGAAGGTCAATTATTTGTTTTAGGCGATAATCGTCGTTTTAGTAAAGATAGTCGCTCGATTGGTACAATTTCAATGGACCAAGTGATTGGAAAAGCAAATATACTATATTGGCCGTTAAAAGATGCTCGTATTGTGAAATAAAAGAAAAAGAAGGTGGCAACATGGTAATTCAATGGTTCCCGGGACATATGGCAAAGGCTAGACGCCAAGTAACAGAAAAATTAAAGTTAATTGATGTTGTAATTGAGCTTGTAGATGCTCGATTACCTTTATCTTCTCGAAATCCAATGATCGATGAGATCATTACACATAAACCGAGGCTCGTTGTTTTAAATAAAGCGGATATGGCAGATGATCGTTTAACAAAGCAATGGATCGCATATTTTAAAGAAAAAGACCAAATGGCAATTTCAATTAACGCACAAGCTGGACAAGGTATGAAGGAAATTGCAGCGGCTTGTAAAGTGTTGGTGAAAGAAAAATTTGATAAAATGGCTGCAAAAGGTATTAGACCGAGAGCGATTCGTGCATTAATTGTAGGTATACCGAATGTTGGTAAATCTACGTTAATTAATAAGTTAGCGAAGAAAAATATTGCTAAAACAGGAGATCGCCCTGGTGTGACAACGGCTCAACAATGGATTAAAGTTGGGAAGGAAATGGAACTGTTAGATACACCTGGTATTTTATGGCCTAAATTTGAAGATCAACTAGTGGGTCTTCGTTTAGCGACAACAGGCGCAATTAAAGATTCAATTTTAAATTTACAAGATGTTGCTGTTTACGCACTACGTTTTATGGAGAAATATTATCCAGAACGTCTGAAAGAGCGATATAATTTAAATGAAATTCCAGAAGATATTGTAGAGTTATTCGATGCAATTGGAAAAAATAGAGGCTGTTTAATGGGCGGCGGAATGATTGATTATGATAAAACATCTGAGCTTGTACTTCGTGAGCTTCGCGGTGGAAAACTTGGAAAAATGACGTTTGAAACACCGGAAGAGTTTGCAGAGCAGACAGAAGATGTAGAAAAAATAGAAGAAGTATAAGACGTGCGTTAGTGCGTCTTTTCTTTTTTGTATATAAGGGGAGTGGCATGAATGCAAAAAGTGACTATTCAAGAAGCGGAACGTTTACTGCATGAAATAATGAGTGAAGAAGATGATCGCTTTCAACTATTAATGAAAGACGAGCGAAAAGGGATACAAAAGCTCATTTTGAAGTGGCATAAACAAAAAGAGCTAGCGCAGAAAGAAAAAGAAAAGTTTTTCGAAATGTCTAGGTACGAGATTGCATTACGTGAAAAAGGGCTCACACTTATCGCGGGTATAGATGAAGTAGGGCGTGGGCCACTAGCTGGGCCTGTCGTGACGGCAGCTGTTGTCCTTCCGGAAGATTTTTATATTCCAGGGTTAAATGACTCGAAAAAACTGAGTGAGGCGAAGCGAGAGCGTTTTTATGATGAAATCAAAGCACAAGCAATTGCGATTGGAGTTGGAATCGTATCACCACAAATTATTGATGAGATAAATATTTATCAAGCGACGAAACAAGCGATGTTAGATGCTGTTGCGAATTTATCTTGTGCACCAGAATATTTATTAATTGATGCGATGAAACTTCCTACACCAATTCCACAAACATCCATTATTAAAGGTGATGCGAAAAGTATTTCTATTTCAGCTGCATCCATTATTGCGAAGGTAACGAGAGATCGTATGATGAAAGAACTTGGAGAAAAGTATCCTGCATATGGATTTGAACAACATATGGGATATGGCACAAAACAACATTTAGAAGCGATTGAAGCGCATGGAGTATTAGAAGAACATCGGAAATCGTTCGCACCAATTAAAGATATGATTCAAAAATAAGCTGCGAATATGCAGCTTATTTTTTTATTTTGGTATATGAACATTATTATTTTCAAAAAAGAATAAAGCGATTTCAGTTTTCTGACACTTTATTGTAGACAGCGTGCCAATCATCTTATACAATGGCAATGTAATGTTTTTTAAACATTAAAAAACTTTTCGAGTAAAACAGGAAAACAGGGGAGGATGGGACCATGAATATCCATGAGTACCAAGGTAAGGCAGTCCTTAGAAGCTATGGGGTTAGCGTTCCGAACGGGAAGGTTGCATTTACAGTGGAAGAAGCTGTAGAAGCAGCTAAAGAATTAGGAACGGATGTATGTGTAGTAAAAGCACAAATTCACGCTGGTGGACGCGGCAAAGCTGGCGGAGTAAAAGTTGCAAAAAATTTAGATGAAGTTCGTACATATGCAGAGAGCATTTTAGGAACTACACTTGTGACACATCAAACAGGTCCTGAAGGTAAGGAAGTAAAACGCTTACTTATCGAAGAAGGTTGCGATATTAAAAAAGAATATTATGTTGGTCTAGTTTTAGATCGTGCAACTTCTCAAGTTGTTTTAATGGCATCTGAAGAAGGTGGAACAGAAATTGAAGAAGTAGCAGAACAAACACCTGAAAAAATCTTTAAAGAATATATTGATCCAGCAGTAGGCTTACAAGGCTTCCAAGCACGCCGAATCGCATTTAACATCAATATTCCAAAAGAGCTTGTAGGACAAGCTGTGAAGTTTATGATGGGCTTATACCGTGCTTTTATCGAAAAAGATTGTTCTATCGCGGAGATTAATCCACTTGTTACAACAGGTGACGGTAAAGTTATGGCATTAGATGCGAAATTAAACTTTGATTCTAATGCTTTATATCGCAATAAAGACATTTTAGAACTTCGTGATCTTGATGAAGAAGATTCAAAAGAAATTGAAGCTTCTAAATATGATTTAAACTACATTCCTTTAGATGGAAATATCGGTTGTATGGTTAATGGTGCAGGTTTAGCGATGGCTACAATGGATATCATTAAACATTACCATGGCGATCCAGCTAACTTCTTAGATGTTGGTGGCGGTGCAACAGCTGAAAAAGTTACAGAAGCATTCAAAATTATCCTTTCTGACAAAAATGTAAAAGGTATCTTTGTTAACATTTTTGGTGGCATTATGAAGTGTGATGTTATCGCAGAAGGTGTTATTGAAGCGACGAAACAAGTAGGTCTTGAATTGCCTTTAGTTGTACGTCTTGAAGGTACAAACGTAGAGTTAGGTAAGAAGATTTTAAATGAGTCTGGCTTAAATATTGTTGCAGCAGAATCTATGGCAGACGGTGCACAAAAAATTGTTTCACTAGTGGGCTAATAGAAAGCGGGGGAGAAAAATGAGCGTATTAGTTAATAAAGATACAAAAGTTATTGTTCAAGGTATTACAGGTTCTCAAGGGTTATTCCATACAAAACAAATGATTGAATACGGTACGAAAATTGTCGGTGGTGTAACGCCAGGTAAAGGTGGCACTGATATTGAAGGTGTACCAGTATTTGATACTGTAGAAGATGCAGTGAAAGCAACAGGCGCAAACGCTTCAGTTGTATACGTTCCACCCGCTTTTGCGGCTGATGCAATTATGGAAGCAGTTGATGCAGAAATCGATTTAGTAGTATGTATTACTGAAGGAATTCCTGTATTAGATATGGTAAACGTAAAGAGATATATGGCGGGTAAACATACACGTTTACTTGGACCAAACTGTCCTGGCGTTATTACGCCTGATGAATGCAAAATTGGTATTATGCCAGGTTACATTCATAAAAAAGGTCATGTAGGTATCGTATCTCGCTCTGGTACATTAACGTATGAGGCTGTACACCAGTTAACACAAGAAGGTATTGGTCAATCTACTGCTGTAGGTATCGGTGGGGACCCAGTTAACGGTACGGACTTTATAGATGCGTTAAAAGCATTTAATGAAGATGAAGAAACGCATGCTGTAATTATGATTGGTGAAATCGGTGGTACAGCGGAAGAAGAGGCAGCTGAATGGGTGAAAGCTAATATGACAAAACCTGTTGTAGGCTTCATTGGTGGTCAAACAGCGCCTGCTGGCAAACGTATGGGTCATGCTGGTGCAATCATTTCTGGTGGTAAAGGAACTGCTGCTGAAAAGATTAAAACGATGGAAGCTTGTGGTATTAAAGTAGCGGAAACTCCAGCGGTTATGGGCGAAACGCTAATCTCTGTCTTAAAAGAAAAAGGTCTATTTGAGACTTGTAAAAACTACTAATCTGTTGAAAGACACCTTCTTGCTTGAAGGTGTCTTTTTACGTAATTCTTGTTTACATAATAAAAATTATGGGTAAGGAGAATTAAGATGAAAAGAGAACGATTATTACATCTTCATTATTTTTTAGCGGATCATTGGAAGGCGATGGAAAGACTACTATATGTCGATCCTGAATTGAAGGGAATATACACTTTTAATGCAAAACAAATGGAATACTACACTGGAATATCCTCGAAAAAATCTTCAGAATTAGTACATTTTCTTCAAAGTTCAAATCTCCCGCAATATATATCTTATTTAGAGAAAAATCGAATCTTTTATATGACCATATGGGATGAAGATTATCCACAATTATTACGTGAAATACAAGATCCACCCTTTGTGTTATATGGAAAAGGCGAGAAGGATTTTCTCAATAAAGCGAATAAATTAGCGGTGATTGGAACGAGAGAACCGACTTTATATGGACATGAGAGTTTAAAACTTATTTTACACCCATTATTAGAAAGAGAATGGCTTATTGTTAGTGGGTTTGCAAGAGGGATAGATACAATGTCTCATGAAATAACAGTAAGACGGCATTGTCCGACTATTGCAATACTAGGACATGGATTATCGTATATGTATCCAAAAGAGAATAGACATTTATATGAAACGTGGAATGAATATATATTGTTATTAACAGAGTATCCACCGCACTATGCACCGAAAAAATGGTATTTTCCAAAAAGGAACCGGATTATTAGTGGTATAAGTAAGGGTGTTTTGGTTGTAGAAGCGAAATCAAGAAGTGGAACACTTATTACTGCGGACCTTGCTTTAGAGCAAAATAGAGAGGTATTTGCACTTCCTGGACCTATATTTATAGATAGTGCATCAGGAACGAATCATCTGATTCAACAAGGAGCAAAACTAGTAAGAAATGCAGAAGATATCTTGGAAGAGATTTTAAATTAACCTTATATTTTCATGTTTTTATTAAACAATTATTGACAAATGGTAGAAAGGCACTGTATGGTATATTCATTCTTGATTGACAAAAACAAGAGAAATCAATAAGATTGATGAAGACTTGAATCCACCTCTTAAGGAGGCACTAGCATGTCAGATTACCTCGTAATCGTGGAGTCGCCTTCTAAGGCGAAGACCATTGAGAAATATTTAGGGAAAAAATACAAAGTTGTCGCGTCTATGGGACACGTTCGCGATTTACCTAAAAGCCAAATGGGGATAGAAGTAAAGAACAACTTCACCCCGAAGTATATTACCATTCGTGGTAAAGGTCCCGTCTTAAAAGATTTAAAATCAGCGGCTAAAAAAGCAAAGAAAGTCTATCTCGCGGCCGATCCAGACCGCGAAGGGGAAGCGATTGCTTGGCATTTAGCCAATACGTTAAATGTGGACGTTGAATCAGATTGCCGAGTTGTGTTTAATGAGATTACAAAAGATGCAATAAAAGAATCATTTAAACATCCTCGTGCGATTAATATGGATTTAGTAGATGCACAACAAGCAAGGCGTATACTAGATCGTCTTGTAGGTTACAATATTAGTCCTTTATTATGGAAGAAAGTAAAAAAAGGATTAAGTGCAGGACGCGTACAATCTGTAGCAGTTCGTTTAATTATCGAACGTGAAAAAGAAATTCAAATCTTTGAGCCTGAAGAATTCTGGACAATTAAGACAGAATTTGTAAAGGGGAAAGACACATTTGAAGCAAGCTTTTACGGTGTAGATGGTGAAAAAGTTCAATTAACGAATGAAACGCAAGTGAATGAAATAATTGAACAGATGAAAGATAATGCGTTTTCAGTTGAAAATGTAACGCGAAAAGAGCGAAAACGTAATCCTGCATTACCGTTTACAACATCTTCCTTGCAACAAGAGGCTGCTCGTAAGTTAAACATGCGAGCAAAGAAAACAATGATGCTTGCGCAGCAATTGTATGAAGGGATAGATCTTGGAAAGCAAGGGACTGTAGGTCTTATTACGTATATGAGAACTGACTCAACACGTATCTCAGAAACAGCTCAAACAGAGGCGCGTACTTATATTACTGAGGCGTTTGGTGCGGAATACATAGGAACAGAAAAGAAGAAAGAAACGAAAAAGTCGAACGCGCAAGATGCGCATGAGGCAATTCGTCCTACTTCGGTAATGAGAAGGCCAGAGGAACTTAAGAGTTTCTTAAGTCGTGATCAACTTCGGTTGTATAAACTGATTTGGGAGCGATTTGTTGCAAGTCAAATGGCGTCTGCTATAATGGATACTGTGACAGCTAGACTCATTAATAACAATGTTCAGTTCCGTGCAAGTGGATCGGTTGTAAAGTTTCCAGGATTTATGAAAGTGTATGTAGAGTCGAAAGATGACGGGGCTGAAGAAAAGGATAAAATGTTGCCACCTTTAGAAGTAGGGGAAACGGTATTTTCGAAGGATTTAGAACCGAAGCAACACTTTACACAACCTCCGCCGCGCTATACAGAGGCTCGTCTAGTAAGAACACTTGAAGAGCTTGGAATTGGAAGACCGTCGACTTACGTACCGACACTTGAAACGATTCAAAAACGTGGATACGTAGGTTTGGATAATAAACGCTTCGTTCCAACTGAACTTGGTGAAATAGTAATTGAACTTATTTTAGAGTTTTTCCCAGAAATTATTAACATTGAATTTACTGCTAACATGGAGCAAAGTCTTGATGAAGTAGAAGAAGGAAATGCGAATTGGGTAAAAATTGTTGATGATTTCTACGTAGGCTTTGAACCGCGTTTAGAAAAAGCGGAAAAAGAAATGCGTGAAGTGGAAATTAAAGATGAACCAGCTGGGGAAGACTGTGAATTGTGTGATCACCCAATGGTCTTTAAAATGGGTAAATACGGGAAATTTATGGCTTGTTCGAATTTCCCAGATTGTCGTAATACAAAACCGATTGTGAAAGAAATCGGTGTTACTTGTCCGAAGTGTGATAAAGGTCAAATTATTGAACGCCGTAGTAATAAAAAGAAACGTCTTTTCTATGGATGCGGTACGTATCCAGAGTGTGACTTTGTATCTTGGGATAAACCAATTGGTCGTAAATGTCCGAAGTGCGAAGGTATGCTTGTAGAGAAGAAGTTGAAAAAAGGCGTGCAAGTACAATGTATTTCGTGTGATTATGAAGAAGAACAACAAATGTGAGCGTAACTGCTCACATTTTTTTCGGGAAGAAAAGGAAAGGTGATTAATATGACAACACAAGTAGTAAACGTCATTGGCGCAGGTCTTGCAGGAAGTGAAGCAGCTTACCAAATTGCAAAACGTGGTGTCCAAGTAAAATTGTATGAAATGAGACCAGTAAGGCAAACGCCAGCTCATCACACAGATAAATTTGCAGAGTTAGTATGCAGTAACTCACTTCGCGCAAACACATTAACAAACGCTGTTGGTGTTATTAAAGAAGAAATGCGTCTAATGGACTCTGTTATTATTCGTGCAGCTGATGAGTGCTCTGTACCAGCAGGAGGGGCTTTAGCTGTAGATCGTCATGAATTTGCGGCAAAGGTAACGGAGTATGTGAAAAACCATCCGAACGTAACTGTGATGAATGAAGAAATTACTGAAATTCCAGAAGGGCCTACTGTTATCGCGACAGGTCCACTTACGTCTCCTGACCTTGCTGCACAATTAAAAGAATTAACAGGTGAAGATTATTTTTATTTCTATGATGCTGCAGCACCGATTGTTGAGAAAGACAGCATTGATATGAATAAAGTATATTTAAAATCTCGTTACGATAAAGGTGAAGCTGCATATTTAAACTGCCCAATGACGGAAGAGGAATTTGACCGTTTTTACGAGGCTTTAATTGCTGCTGAAACAGTACCTTTAAAAGAATTTGAAAAAGAAATTTTCTTTGAAGGTTGTATGCCGGTAGAAGTTATGGCAAGTAGAGGAAGACAGACATTAGTATTTGGACCGATGAAACCTGTTGGATTAGAAGATCCGAAAACAGGGAAAACGCCATATGCTGTTGTTCAGTTACGTCAAGATGATGCAGCAGGAACGTTATACAATATCGTAGGTTTCCAAACGCATTTAAAGTGGGGACCACAAAAAGAAGTGTTACAGTTGATTCCAGGACTGGAAAACGCAGAGATTGTACGTTATGGTGTAATGCATCGTAATACGTTTATTAATTCACCTAACTTGCTTCGTCCAACATATCAATATAAACAACGTGATGATTTATTCTTCGCTGGCCAAATGACTGGAGTAGAGGGATATGTTGAATCGGCAGCATCAGGGTTACTAGCAGGTATTAACGCTGCTCGACTTGTGAAAGGTGAAGAGCCAGTTGTATTACCATCTGTAACTGCAATGGGAAGTATGGCGAATTATATTACTGCGACAAATGCGAAAAACTTCCAACCAATGAATGCAAACTTCGGTCTGTTTGCACCGTTAGAGAAGAAAATCAAGAAAAAAGCAGAACGAAATGAAGCCTATGCAACACGCGCTTTAGAAACAATTCAAAATTTTGTAAATATTTAGTTAAATTTCTTGCAAAGGCTACTAAGTTGTGATACGATTTAGTAGCCTTTATTGAGGTGAATTGTGTGAATGTGAAGAAATTGTTACAATTATTCGTTGGATATTTACAAATTGAAAGAAATTATTCAAAATATACAATTGCAAGTTATCAAAATGATTTAGAACATTTTGTGCAATTTATGGAGCGAGAAGGCATATCCTCTTTTTTAGATGTTACATACGCGGATGTTCGTTTGTACTTAACGACGTTGCACGATGAAAAGTTAGCCCGTAAATCTGTCGCAAGAAAAGTATCAAGTTTACGAAGTTTATATCGTTTTTTGATGCGTGAAGGTTATCGGAAAGATAATCCGTTTGCACTTGCGTCACTCCCCAAAAAAGAATTGTCAATCCCAAAGTTTTTATATGCTGAAGAATTAGAGGAATTATTTGAAGTTTCTGATACGGAAACACCGCTAGGTCAAAGGAATCAAGCTTTATTAGAATTGATGTATGCGACTGGAATCCGTGTGAGTGAATGTGTCAATTTACAACTTACCGATATTGACTTCGCGGTGGGAACAATTTTAGTAATGGGAAAAGGAAAAAAACAAAGGTATATTCCGTTCGGAAGCTATGCGCAAGATGCTTTAATTACTTATATAGAGAACGGGAGAAAACAGTTAGCTCACAAAACTGAAGAACACTCTCATATGGTATTTTTAAATGCGAAAGGCACGCCGCTAACAAGTCGAGGGGTACGCTATGTATTAAACGAACTCATTAAGAAAGCTTCGCTGACAATGCGGATAAGTCCCCATATGTTAAGGCATACATTTGCTACACACATGTTAGATGAAGGGGCAGATTTACGTACTGTACAGGAGCTACTCGGTCATGAGAATTTGTCGACGACACAAATTTATACGCATGTCTCTAAAGAAAGATTGCGTTCGGTCTACATGAAGCATCACCCACGGGCATAAATTGCTTTTAAAGCTATAAAAACATATAAAGGAGTTTTTTCTATGGGAAATTTCCACGCTACAACGATATTTGCAGTTCATCATAATGGAGAATGTGCAATGGCTGGAGATGGCCAGGTGACGATGGGAAATGCAGTTGTAATGAAACATACAGCTCGTAAAGTCCGTAAACTTTTCCAAGGAAAAGTTTTAGCTGGTTTTGCAGGTTCCGTTGCTGACGCATTTACTCTTTTTGAAATGTTTGAAGGGAAATTAGAAGAGTACAATGGAAACTTGCAGCGTGCTGCAGTTGAGATGGCAAAACAATGGCGTGGCGACAAAATGTTACGTCAACTAGAAGCGATGCTCATTGTCATGGATAAAACAACTATGCTTCTTGTTTCAGGTACAGGAGAAGTAATCGAACCGGATGATGGTATTTTAGCGATTGGATCTGGTGGGAATTATGCGCTTTCTGCAGGTCGTGCTTTAAAGCAATATGCAAGTGAACATTTAACAGCGAAGCAAATTGCGAAAGCGAGTTTAGACATTGCTGGCGATATTTGTGTTTATACAAACCACAATATAATTGTGGAAGAATTGTAGAATCGTAAGGGAGGCATTTTATATGCATTTACATTTTACTCCGCGTCAAATTGTGGAAAAATTAGATCAATACATTATCGGTCAAAAAGATGCGAAGAAAGCGGTTGCTGTAGCTTTAAGAAATCGATATCGTCGAAGTAAATTAGCTGAAAATCTACGTGATGAAATTGCGCCTAAAAATATTTTAATGATTGGACCAACAGGTGTTGGTAAAACAGAGGTAGCACGACGAATGGCGAAACTCGTTGGAGCACCTTTTATTAAGGTTGAAGCTACCAAATTTACAGAAGTTGGATATGTAGGTAGAGATGTAGAATCGATGGTACGTGACCTTGTGGAAACGTCAGTTCGTATCGTGAAAGAAGAAATGGTAATTAAAGTACAAGATAAAGCGGAAGAACAAGCGAATCAACGTCTTGTGGAAATTTTAGTGCCGAGTCCTGAGAAACAATCTGGATTTAAAAACCCATTAGAAATGCTATTTGGCGGTGCTCAAAATTCGAATCAAACATCTGACGCACAGGAAGATGTTGAAATCGAAAAGAAACGTCAAGATGTGGAAAGAAAGCTTGCTGCAGGACTTCTTGAAGATGAAATTGTATCGATTGAAGTGACTGAGCAACAGTCTTCTATGTTCGATATGCTACAAGGAACTGGTATGGAACAAATGGGAATGAATTTCCAAGATGCGTTAGGAAGTTTTATGCCGAAAAAAACAAAAAAACGTAAACTTTCTGTGAAAGAAGCAAGAAAACTCTTGACAAATGAGGAAGCACAGCGCTTAATTGATATGGATGAAGTTACACAAGAGGCTGTTTATCGTGCTGAACAGCTCGGGATTATTTTTATCGATGAAATTGACAAAATTGCTGGTAAGCAGTCGAATAGCGTAGATGTATCACGTGAAGGTGTGCAACGTGACATTCTGCCGATTGTAGAAGGATCGAATGTTGCGACAAAATACGGATCAGTAAAAACGGATTATATTTTATTCGTTGCAGCTGGAGCGTTTCATATGTCTAAACCGTCGGATTTAATTCCGGAACTGCAAGGGAGATTTCCGATTCGGGTAGAATTAACAAAATTATCTACAGATGATTTTGTTAAAATATTAATCGAGCCTGACAATGCGTTAATTAAACAATATATAGCTTTATTAGCGACTGAAGGTATAGAAATTGAATTTTCAGACGAAGCTATTCGTAAGATTGCTGAGATTGCTTATCAAGTTAATCAGGATACAGATAATATTGGAGCAAGAAGACTTCATACGATTATGGAGAAACTCCTTGAAGATTTATCGTTTGAAGCATCTGAAATTACGTTAGAGAAAATAACGATAACACCTCAGTACGTTGAGGAGAAATTAGCAACGATTGCTAAAAATAAAGATGTGAGCCAGTTTATTTTGTAATAGTGTCATCAGGTGACTCGCCCTAGTTTCCAAGTGATGAAAAAATATGTGAGTAATATGTAGGAGGAACTTTTGAAATGGAATTATTAGCAAAAACAAGAAAATTAAATGCGTTATTACAGAGCGCAGCAGGAAAGCCTGTAAACTTTAGAGAAATGTCTGACACAATGTGTGAAGTAATCGAAGCGAACGTATTCGTAGTAAGTCGTCGTGGTAAATTACTAGGTTATGCAATTCACCAACAAATTGAGAATGAGCGTATGAAACAAATGCTTGCAGAGCGTCAATTCCCGGAAGAATACACGCAAAGCTTATTCAACATTACAGAAACATCTTCAAACTTAGATGTAAACAGTGCTTACACAGCGTTCCCAGTAGAAAATAGAGAATTATTCGGTCAAGGTTTAACTACAATCGTACCAATCGTTGGTGGCGGTGAGCGTCTAGGTACATTAGTATTAGCTCGTCTTGGTCAAGAGTTCTTAGACGATGATTTAATCCTTGCTGAATACAGTTCAACTGTAGTAGGTATGGAAATCTTACGTGAAAAAGCGGAAGAAATCGAAGAGGAAGCACGTAGTAAAGCTGTTGTTCAAATGGCGATTAGCTCATTATCTTACAGTGAGTTAGAAGCAATTGAGCATATCTTCGAAGAATTAAATGGAACAGAAGGTTTACTAGTTGCAAGTAAAATTGCTGATCGCGTAGGAATTACTCGTTCTGTAATCGTAAATGCACTACGTAAATTAGAAAGTGCTGGTGTTATTGAGTCTCGCTCTTTAGGTATGAAAGGAACATACATTAAAGTGCTAAACGACAAGTTTCTACAGGAACTTGCTAAATTAAAAACAAACTAATTTATAAAACTCTTCTCATTTTTTGAGGAGAGTTTTTTGTGTATAAAAGATTGATGTTGTTTGCAAATAGCGTCATAATCATGTTTTTCTGAAAAGCTATGAATTGAATTTCATTTTTTCGCTTAAAAGAAATGCAGGTTGGTAATACTAGAATTCGAGTGTGAACAAAGAAAGTTTTACATTGTTCGCATTTTCGACTTGATTGTAATATTTCAGTATGATATAGTAAGCAGTGGTGTCAGTACAAAGTACACACGTTTACTGATTTAAGTGTTGGTGCTACGTTTGTAGTTTCGCTTAGAGATGAAGTAAACGGAGGATATCAAAAACCATTTAGGAGGAACTATATTATGTCAGTAATTTCTATGAAGCAATTGCTTGAAGCTGGTGTTCATTTCGGACATCAAACTCGTCGTTGGAACCCAAAAATGAAGCGTTACATTTTCACAGAGCGTAACGGTATCTACATCATCGACTTACAAAAAACTGTGAAAAAAGTTGAGGAAGCTTACAGAACGATGCGCGACATCGCTGCTGAAGGTGGAGACATCTTATTCGTAGGTACTAAAAAACAAGCACAAGAAGCTATTAAAGAAGAAGCAACTCGTGCTGGTATGTACTTCGTTAACCAACGTTGGTTAGGTGGAACTTTAACAAACTTCCAAACAATCCAAAAACGTATCAAGCGTCTTAAAGACATCGAAAGAATGCAAGAAGATGGTACTTTCGAAGTACTTCCTAAGAAAGAAGTTGTTCAACTTAAAAAAGAGTTAGAGCGTCTTGAGAAATTCTTAGGCGGTATTAAAGATATGAAAGGTCTTCCAAGTGCATTATTCGTAGTAGACCCTCGTAAAGAGCGTATTGCAGTTGCTGAAGCACGCAAATTACACATTCCAATCATCGGTATCGTTGATACAAACTGTGATCCAGACGAAATCGATCACGTTATCCCAGCAAACGATGATGCAATTCGTGCTGTAAAACTTCTTACATCTAAAATGGCAGACGCGATCCTTGAAGCAAAACAAGGTGAAGAAACTGTTACTGCGTAACAAAGTTGGAAAGGTGATAAGGGGTTCGGCCTTTTATCACCTTTTTTAAGGTATAAACACCTTTATAAAAGGTATAAATACATATTTTAGGAGGATGAATAGTATGGCAATCACTGCACAAATGGTAAAAGAATTACGTGAAAAAACTGGCGCAGGTATGATGGACTGCAAAAAAGCTTTAACAGAAACTAATGGCGACATGGAGAAGGCAATTGACTTCTTACGTGAAAAAGGTATCGCGAAAGCTGCTAAAAAAGCAGACCGCATCGCTGCTGAAGGTTTAACTTTCATCGAAACAAACGGTAACGAAGCTTTAATCTTAGAATTAAACTCTGAAACTGATTTCGTTGCGAAAAACGAAGGTTTCCAAGCGTTAATTAAAGAATTAGCTGCTCACTTATTAGCTAACAAACCAGCTAACATTGAAGAAGCTATGGCTCAAACAATCGAAGGCGGCAAAACAGTAGAAGAGCACATCAACGAAGCAATCGCTAAAATTGGTGAAAAACTTACACTTCGTCGTTTCGAAATCGTATCAAAAACTGATGCTGATGCATTCGGCGCTTACCTACACATGGGTGGACGTATTGGTGTATTAACAGTTCTTGAAGGTTCTACTGACGAAGCTGCTGCTAAAGATGTAGCAATGCACATCGCAGCAGTTAACCCTAAATACATCGACCGCGATGCTGTAACAGCTGAAGAAGTTGAGCATGAGCGTCAAGTATTAACACAACAAGCTTTAAACGAAGGCAAGCCTGAAAAAATCGTTGCAAAAATGGTTGAAGGCCGTCTAGGCAAATTCTTCGAAGAAATTTGCTTACTTGACCAAGCATTCGTTAAAAACCCTGATATGAAAGTTCGTCAGTTCGTTGAGTCTAAAGGCGGAACATTAAAAGGATTCGTTCGCTACGCTGTTGGTGAAGGTATCGAAAAACGCGAAGACAACTTTGCTGAAGAAGTAATGAACCAAGTAAAAGGTAGTAACTAATAAAGATTAGGGAACACATTGTGTTCCCTTTTTTAAAATAAAGATGTAAGCAATTGGAGGTTCATTATGAGTAAACCGAAATATAATCGTGTCGTATTAAAGCTAAGCGGAGAAGCGTTAGCTGGCGAACAAGGATTTGGAATTAACCCATCTGTAATTAAATCAGTTGCGGAACAAGTGAAAGAAATTGCAGAACTTGATGTAGAAGTTGCTGTTGTTGTTGGTGGCGGAAACATTTGGCGCGGAAAAATTGGAAGTGAAATGGGGATGGATCGTGCTGGAGCAGATTACATGGGTATGTTAGCAACAGTTATGAACTCATTAGCTCTTCAAGATAGCCTAGAGAACATTGGAATTCAAACTCGTGTTCAAACTTCAATTGAAATGCGTCAAGTAGCAGAGCCTTACATTCGTCGTAAAGCAGTTCGTCATCTAGAGAAAAAACGTGTTGTGATCTTTGCAGCAGGTACAGGTAACCCGTATTTCTCTACAGATACAACGGCAGCACTACGTGCAGCGGAAATCGAAGCAGACGTTATCTTAATGGCGAAAAACAATGTAGATGGCGTATATAATGCAGATCCATCTCTTGACCCAACAGCTACGAAATACGAAACACTTACTTACTTAGATGTATTAAAAGAAGGTTTAGGTGTAATGGATTCAACAGCTTCTTCTTTATGTATGGACAATGATATTCCATTAATTGTATTCTCTGTTATGGAAAAAGGTAACATTAAACGTGCCGTTTTAGGCGAAAATATCGGAACAGTTGTAAGGGGGAAATAAAGATGGGACAACAAGTATTGAAGTCTTCAAATGAAAAAATGGAAAAAGCAGTTGCTGCTTACTCTCGTGAATTGGCAACAGTTCGCGCAGGTCGTGCAAGCTCGTCTGTATTAGATAAGGTACAAGTTGATTACTATGGTGCACCAACACCTGTTGTGCAATTAGCGAACATTACAGTTCCAGAAGCACGTTTACTTGTAATTCAACCTTATGATAAAACTTCTATCGGTGATATCGAAAAAGCAATTTTAAAAGCAGATTTAGGCTTAAACCCTTCTAATGATGGAACTGTAATTCGTATTGCATTCCCTGCATTAACAGAAGAGCGTCGTCGTGATCTTGTTAAAGTTGTGAAAAAATATGCTGAAGAAGCGAAAGTTGCTGTTCGTAACGTACGTCGTGACGGTAACGATGATCTTAAGAAGCTTGAAAAAGCAGGCGAGATTACAGAAGATGATTTAAGAGGATATACTGAAGATATCCAAAAAGAAACAGATAAATATATTGCAAAAGTTGACGAAATCGCAAAAAACAAAGAAAAAGAAATCATGGAAGTGTAATAGCGATACCTTCGCAAATATGACCCTCTTCTTAAGGGGGTCTTTTTACACTTTTAGGCATATGTCTGCTTGCTGGAGGGTATGAATGATGTTTAAAAACTTTCCTTTTTTTAAAAGTAAAAAGGACGCATCGTTTGATCATCTCGTTGAAAAAGTGAAAAAAGGATACATCCCAGAACATATTGCCATCATTATGGATGGTAATGGTAGATGGGCAAAGAGGAGAGCGATGCCTCGTATTGCGGGACATCATGAGGGCATGCAAGTTGTAAAGAAAATCACAAAATTTGCAAGCAAACTTAATGTGAAAGTATTAACTCTTTATGCTTTTTCGACTGAGAACTGGAAAAGACCGAAAAAGGAAGTTGACTATTTAATGAGGCTTCCAGAAGAATTTCTAGGTACATTTTTACCAGAATTGATTGAAGAGAACGTACAAGTCCGAGTAATAGGACAACAAGATCGTCTTCCTACGCATACACGCAGAGCGATGGAAAAGGCCATGGAAGATACGAAAGAGAATACGGGATTAATTCTTAATTTCGCGTTAAACTATGGAAGTCGAGATGAAATCGTTTCTGCTGTGCAACATATGGTGAAAGATAGTGAGGAAGGAAAAATTCGTGTTGAAGATGTAAGTGAAGAAATGCTTTCTTCCTATTTAATGACGAGTTCTTTACCTGACCCAGAGTTGTTAATCCGTACGAGCGGAGAGCTACGTATTAGTAATTTCATGTTATGGCAAATTGCATATTCGGAATTTTGGTTTACAGATGTGTATTGGCCAGATTTTACCGAGGAACATTTGCTAAATGCGATTACAGACTTTCAGCATAGAGGGCGCAGATTCGGAGGCGTGTAGAAAGAGAGGGTTTGGTAGTGAAACAGAGAATTATTACTGGAGTGGTTGCTGCCGCGCTATTCATTCCCATCGTAATTTACGGTGGCGTGCCTTTTACGGTTTTAGTGTATGCACTTGCTTCTATAGGTTTATATGAATTAATTCGTATGAATAAGCTTACGCTTATTTCAGTACCAACAGTTTTAGCTGCAGTATTATTATGGATTATTTTAATTCCAAGTAGTGCATCAGAACTGTTTACGCAGATTGGATTAGGTAAATTAGAAATCACATTTGTGATTGTTTTATTACTTTTATCATATACAGTCCTTTCTAAGAATACATTTACTTTTGACAATGCTTCATTTTTACTAATGGCAACAGCATATGTTGGAATGGGATTCCTATATTTGAATGAAACGAGAATATTAGGAATTAAATATGTGTTTTGTGCATTATTTGTTATATGGGCTACTGATTCAGGCGCATATTTTGTAGGAAAAGCATTAGGAAAAAGAAAATTATGGCCAGAAATTAGTCCTAATAAAACGATTGAAGGTTCATTAGGCGGCATCGTTTGTGGAATTGTTGTGGCAGTTGTTTATAATATGTTCTTCCCAGTTGAGGCTAATGTAGGGATTTTAATTGTGTTGACAATTATCATTTCTATTTTTGGACAAATTGGCGATTTAGTACAATCTGCATTTAAACGTCATTATGGCGTAAAGGATTCAGGTACGATTTTACCTGGGCATGGTGGTATATTAGATCGAACAGATAGTTGGTTATTTGTTTTACCAATTCTCTACTTCTTATTACAATATAATTAATAAATGAACGAGGGGTTGGAGTCATGAAAAATATTAGTTTATTAGGTGCAAGCGGATCAATTGGTACACAAACTTTAGATGTATTGCGCTCGCACCCAGACCAATTCCGTCTCGTTGCTTTTTCTGTAGGGAAAAATATTGACTACGCAGTAAAGGTAATTCAAGAATTTTCTCCGCAAATCGTCTCTGTGCAAAGAGAGGAAGATGTTTTAAAATTACAAGCTGTTTCTGGTAATACAAAAGTTGTATATGGTAGTGAAGGGCTTTTAGAAGTAGCATTACATCCAGATGCGGAAATTGTAGTAAATGCTGTTGTAGGTAGCGTAGGGTTGTTACCAACACTTCGTGCAATTGAGGCGAAAAAAACAATTGGAATTGCAAATAAAGAAACGTTAGTAACTGCAGGGCATCTTGTAATGGAAGCAGCGCGAAAACATAATGTTTCGTTACTTCCAGTAGATAGTGAACATTCAGCTATTTTTCAATGTTTGAATGGTGAAAATGAAAAAAGAATTTCTCGACTAGTTATTACGGCTTCTGGTGGAAGTTTCCGTGATAAAACGAGAGATGAATTGCATCATGTGACCGTAGAAGATGCGCTTCGACATCCAAACTGGTCAATGGGTTCGAAAATTACAATTGATTCTGCTACAATGATGAATAAGGGGCTAGAAGTAATTGAAGCACATTGGCTTTTTGGTATCCCTTATGAGCAAATCGATGTTGTTTTACATAAAGAAAGTATTATCCATTCTATGGTTGAATTTGAAGATCGTAGTGTAATGGCACAGCTTGGCTCACCTGATATGCGAGTACCAATTCAATACGCACTTACATATCCTGATCGATTGCCTCTTTCAGACACAAAACAGTTAAACTTATGGGAAATAGGAACGTTGCATTTTGAGAAAATGAACCAAGAACGATTCCGTTGCCTACGTTTTGCGTATGAAGCTGGAAAAGCAGGTGGAAGTATGCCAGCTGTAATGAATGCAGCGAATGAAGTAGCTGTTGAAGCTTTTTTACAAAAGAGAATTGGTTTCTTAACAGTGGAAGACCTCATTGAAAAAGCAATGAACCATCACAATGTCATTGCACGTCCGAGCTTAGAGGAAATTCTGGAAATTGATGCAGCCACAAGACGGTTTGTGATGGAACAAATTTAGCAAAGGTGGTTATGGAATTGAATACAGCGATTGCCTTTATATTAATTTTCGGTGCACTCGTATTTTTCCATGAGCTAGGGCATCTATATTTCGCAAAAAGAGCAGGTATTTTATGCCGTGAGTTTGCGATTGGTTTTGGTCCGAAAATATTCTCATTTGAAAAGAATGAAACGGTGTATACGATTCGATTACTGCCCCTTGGTGGCTATGTAAGAATGGCTGGCGAGGATGCAGACACAGTTGAGTTAAAGCCTGGTAAAAAGGTTGGCCTTGTATTAAATGAAAAAGACGAAGTTGCGAAATTAGTTTTTGATGGATATGAAAAGTATCCAAATGTTCGTGTCATTGAAGTCGAACAAGCTGATTTAGAGCATAATTTAACAATTTCGGGCTATGAAGAGTACGAGGAAGATCTTCAAACATTCCGAGTGAATGAAAAGGCTCGTATCATTACTGCTGGTGAAGAAATTCAAATTGCTCCGTATAATAGGCAGTTCGGCTCCAAGAAATTGGGTCAACGTGCTTTAACAATCTTTGCGGGTCCTGCGATGAACTTCATTTTAGCATTTGTTATTTTTGTGATTCTTGGATTTGTACAAGGTGTTCCCGTTGACAAGCCAATGGTCGGAAAAGTGATGGAGAAAAGTGCAGCACAGCAAGCTGGATTAAAAGAAAATGATACAATTCAAGCAATCGATGGGAAAAACACAAGTACATGGAAAGATGTTGTTTCTATTGTACGTGAAAACCCAAATAAAGAAATTACGTTACAAGTAAAGCGTGATAGTGAACAGTTTAATGTGAAAGTAACGCCAACGCTCGATAAAGAAGGTAAAGAAGAAGTTGGTAGAATTGGTGTTTACTCTCCAGTAGAGAAAACAGTAATGGGTTCTATTAAATCAGGTTTTGAACAAACATACCAATGGACGAAACTAATTTTTGAGTCTCTTGTGAAATTAGTAACTGGTCAATTCTCTATTAATGAGTTGTCAGGTCCAGTAGGAATTTATAATCTAACAGATCAAGTTGTAGATTATGGATTTACACGTGTATTAAGTTTAGCAGCAGTTTTAAGTATTAACCTTGGTTTATTTAATTTACTACCAGTCCCTGCTTTAGACGGTGGACGTTTGTTCTTCTTCCTAATTGAAGCGTTACGAGGGAAACCAATTGACCGCCAAAAAGAAGGCATGGTTCACTTTATTGGTTTTGCATTATTAATGTTACTAATGTTAGTTGTAACTTGGAATGACATTCGTAAGTTTTTCTTGTAAAATAAAGTGAAACTTATAATGAAATAGAGATCGTAGAATAAAATCCCTCACCTAACTCGAGGTGAGGGGTTTTACTGCGTATAAGAGTAAAATGAAGAGGTGCGAATAAATGAAACAAAGTATGGTATTCAGTCCTACATTACGTGAAGTTCCAGCTGATGCGGAGATTAAGAGTCATCAGTTATTACTTCGTGCAGGTTTTATGCGTCAAAATGCTTCTGGTATTTATAGTTTTCTACCATTTGGTTTAAAAGTATTACACAAAGTAGAACGTATCGTTCGAGAAGAAATGGAGCGCGCAGGTGCTGTAGAATTATTAATGCCAGCGATGCAAGCTGCAGAATTATGGCAAGAGTCAGGACGTTGGTATTCTTACGGATCTGAATTAATGCGTATGAAAGATCGTAACGCTCGTGAATTCGCATTAGGGGCGACACATGAAGAAGTAATTACGGATCTTGTACGTGATGAAGTGAAGTCATATAAAAAATTACCGTTAACATTATACCAAATTCAAACAAAATTCCGTGATGAACAAAGACCTCGTTTCGGTTTATTACGTGGAAGAGAGTTTCTAATGAAAGATGCATACTCTTTCCATGCTACACAAGAGAGCTTAGATGAGGTGTATGATCGTTTATACAAAGCATACTCTAACATTTTTGCTCGTTGTGGCTTGAACTTCCGTGCGGTTATTGCTGATTCTGGAGCAATGGGCGGAAAAGATACACATGAATTTATGGTATTATCTGATGTTGGTGAAGATACAATTGCATACTCTGATACATCTAATTATGCAGCGAACATCGAAATGGCTCCTGTTGTAGCTACGTATACGAAGAGTGACGAAGCAGAAAAGGCACTTGAAAAAGTAGCAACACCAAATCAAAAAGCAATTGAAGAAGTATCTGCATTCTTAAACATTGAAGCTGACAAGTGTATTAAGTCTATGGTATTTAAAGTAGATGAGAAATTAGTAGTTGTACTTGTTCGTGGTGATCATGAAGTAAACGATGTAAAAGTGAAAAATGTATACGGTGCTTCAGTTGTTGAGCTTGCTTCTCATGAAGAAGTGAAAGAACTATTACATTGTGAAGTTGGTTCATTAGGACCGATTGGTGTAACGGGTGACATCGAAATTATCGCTGACCATGCTGTAGCATCAATTGTTAACGGATGTTCAGGGGCGAACGAAGAAGGATTCCATTATGTAAATGTAAATCCAGAACGTGACTTTAAAGTAAGTCAATATACAGATTTACGTTTCATTCAAGAAGGAGACCAATCTCCAGACGGAAACGGAACAATTCTTTTCGCACGCGGAATTGAAGTTGGTCATGTATTCAAATTAGGAACTCGTTATAGTGAAGCAATGAACGCAACATTCCTAGATGAAAACGGAAAAACACAACCACTTATTATGGGTTGTTACGGTATTGGTGTATCTCGTACAGTGGCAGCAATCGCAGAGCAGTTTAATGATGAGAACGGTTTAGTTTGGCCAAAAGCTGTTGCACCATTCCATGTGCATGTAATTCCAGTAAATATGAAATCTGATGCGCAACGTGAAATGGGTGAAAACATCTACAACTCATTACAAGAGCAAGGATATGAAGTATTACTAGATGATCGTGCAGAACGTGCAGGTGTTAAATTTGCAGATGCAGATTTATTCGGCCTTCCAGTTCGTGTGACAGTTGGTAAAAAAGCAGACGAAGGTATTGTAGAAGTAAAAGTACGTGCTACAGGTGAGTCTGAAGAAGTGAAAGTAGAAGAACTTCAAACATATATTGCAAATATTTTAAAATAAGAAGAGGTACCTCGCAATGAGGTACCTTCTCTTTCTTTGTAAACGTATTTTATAAAAGAAGAAGGGAGAAATCTTTCTTTGTAGTACGTTTCAATTTATAATAGCAAATGGAAGGAGAGTGCTTATGTCTTTAACAAATGAACAACAAGAGCGATTTCAAATTTTGCTCCAGCAGTTGCAAATACCAGATGACCTTATAAATCAATATTTACAAGGCGGTGGTATTGAAAGGCTCGTTATTGATAAAGCGAATAAAAGTTGGCATTTTGATTTACAAGTGCCACGTATTTTGCCTACAGAATTATATGAATTGCTAGAAACAAAGCTTAAGCAATCATTTTCTCATATTGCAAGAACAACATTTGCATTAGAAACAGAGAATAAACAATTTACAGAAGAAGAAGTGAGGGCGTATTGGCCGCTTTGTACGGAACGAATTACATTTTCACCTATGTTTGCTTACTTAAAGAAGCAGCTTCCGCAGGTGAATGGAGTGAAGTTGCTAATAAATGTGAATAACGAGCTGGAATCTACTGCTTTAAAGAAAAACGTTGCGAAACCAGTAGGGGATCAATACGAAGCTTTTGGATTCCCGCGTTTTCAGTTAGACACACATATACAACAAAATACAGAAGAAATGCAAAAGTTTCGTGAACAAACGCAGCAAGAAGACCGTGAACGTGTTATACAAGCTATGGAAGAAATGGCGAAGAAGCAAGCTGAAGAAAGTAGCGTTGTGCATGAAGGACCGGTTGTGCTTGGGTATCTTATTAAGCCAGACGAAGAGATTACACCGATGCGAGAAATTCAAGATGAAGAAAGAAGAAAAACAGTTCAAGGGTATGTCTTCCATGTAGAAACGAAAGAGCTTCGTAGTGGCCGTACGTTATTAACGCTAAAAATAACAGATTATACGGATTCAATTATGATTAAAATGTTCTCACGTGATAAAGAAGATATTCCTATGCTGCAATCCTTGAAAAAAGGAATGTGGGTGAAAGCGCGTGGTTCTGTTCAAAATGATACGTTTGTTCGAGATTTAGTAATGATTGCAAATGATATTAATGAAATAACAGGACCGTCGCGTAAAGATAAAGCGCCAGAAGGTGAAAAACGTGTAGAGCTGCATCTTCACACACCAATGAGCCAAATGGACGCTGTTACTCCTGTTTCTAGACTTGTTGCTCAAGCAGGTAAATGGGGACATGAGGCAATTGCTGTTACAGACCATGCTGTTGCGCAGTCTTTCCCAGAGGCATATTCTGCGGGTAAAAAGGCTGGGGTTAAAGTTATATATGGTGTAGAAGCGAATTTAGTTAATGATGGTGTACCGATTGCATATAACGAAGCGCATCGTTTACTTGCAGAGGAAACGTATGTTGTTTTCGACGTTGAGACGACAGGTTTATCAGCTGTATATGATACTGTTATCGAGTTAGCAGCTGTAAAAGTAAAAGGCGGTGAAATTATTGACCGCTTTGAATCTTTCGCAAATCCACATCAACCATTATCTGCGACGATTATTGAATTAACAGGTATAACAGATGATATGTTAACGGATGCACCAGAAGTGGACGAAGTGTTTAAAAAGTTTGAAGAATGGATGGGCGACCATACACTTGTTGCTCATAACGCAAGTTTTGATATGGGCTTTATTAACGTAGGTTTTAAAAAGGCTGGACTAGAAAAAACGAATAATCCTGTTATTGATACGTTAGAACTTGCAAGATTCTTATTCCCAGAAATGAAAAACCATCGATTAAATACGATGTGTAAAAAGCTTGATATTGAATTAACGCAACATCACCGTGCGATTTATGATACAGAAGCAACGGGATACTTACTTGTGAAAATGTTAAAAGATGTGATTGAAAAGGGATTTGAATATCACGATCAATTAAATGATAGCATGGGGCAAGGGGATGCGTATAAGCGTGGACGTCCAAGTCATATGACGTTACTTGCCACATCAGATGTAGGATTGAAAAATTTATATAAACTTGTTTCCTATTCTCACCTAAATTACTTTTACCGAGTACCACGAGTACCAAGGTCACTATTAAAAAAATATCGTGAAGGAATTTTAGTAGGAACGGCTTGTGATAAAGGTGAAGTGTTTGAGGCGATGATGCAAAAAGCTCCTGAAGAGGTAGAAGAAATTGCGCAGTTCTATGATTACATTGAAGTAATGCCTCCAGAGGTGTTACGTCATTTAGTAGAGCGTGAACTTGTTCGAGATGAGGGGCAATTAAAAACAATTATTTCTAATTTAGTAAAACTTGGTGAGACGTTAGATAAACCAGTTGTTGCTACAGGAAACGTGCATTATTTAGATCCAGAGGATGGAATGTATCGCAAAATTTTAGTTAGTTCGCAGGGCGGAGCCAATCCGTTAAACCGACATTCATTACCGCCTGTACATTTCCGTACAACGGATGAAATGTTAGAGTGTTTTTCATTCTTAGGTGAAGACGTTGCGAAAGAAATTGTTGTAACGAATACACAAAAGGTTGCATCATTAATTGGTGATGTTCATCCAGTAAAAGATGATCTATATACACCGAAAATTGAGGGTGCAGATGATGAAACGCGTGATATGAGTTATAAAATGGCGCGTAGCATTTATGGTGAAGAGTTACCTGAAATTGTAGAAGCGCGTTTAGAAAAAGAATTAAAAAGTATTATTGGGCATGGATTCGCCGTAATTTATTTAATTTCACATAAGCTTGTGAAAAAATCGTTAGTAGACGGATATCTAGTAGGTTCACGTGGATCGGTAGGTTCTTCATTCGTTGCAACGATGATGGAAATTACAGAAGTAAACCCATTACCACCACACTATGTATGTCCGAAGTGTAAGCAATCAGAATTCTTTAATGATGGTTCTGTAGGTTCTGGTTTTGACTTACCGGATAAAGAATGTCCTGCATGTAATGTTCCATACGTGAAAGATGGACATGATATTCCGTTCGAAACGTTCCTTGGATTTAAAGGAGATAAGGTACCCGATATCGATTTGAACTTCTCCGGGGAATACCAACCACGTGCCCATAACTATACGAAAGTACTGTTCGGTGAAGATTATGTATACCGTGCGGGTACAATAGGTACAGTTGCGGAAAAAACTGCTTATGGGTATGTAAAAGGTTATGCAAATGATCATAACTTAACGATTCGAAATGCAGAGATTGACCGCTTAGTATCAGGATGTACCGGTGTAAAACGTACGACTGGACAGCACCCAGGTGGTATTATCGTTGTGCCAGATTACATGGATATTTTTGATTTTTCACCAATCCAGTTCCCGGCAGATTCAATAGGTGCTGAGTGGAGAACGACACACTTTGATTTCCACTCGATTCATGATAATTTATTGAAACTTGATATACTAGGACACGATGATCCAACTGTTATTCGTATGTTACAAGATTTAAGTGGTATTGATCCGAAAACAATCCCAACAGACGATCCGGAAGTAATGAAAATTTTCTCAGGACCTGAATCGTTAGGTGTAACGGAAGAACAAATTAACTGTAAAACAGGTACACTTGGTATACCAGAGTTTGGTACGAAATTCGTAAGGCAGATGTTAGAAGAGACGAAGCCTACGACATTCTCTGAGTTAGTCCAAATTTCAGGACTATCGCATGGTACGGATGTATGGCTTGGTAATGCAAACGAGTTAATTTATAACGGTACATGTACGCTGAGTGAAGTTATCGGTTGTCGTGATGACATCATGGTATATTTAATCTATCAAGGTTTAGACCCATCATTAGCCTTCAAAATCATGGAGTCGGTTCGTAAAGGTAAAGGTGTACCAGAAGAATGGGAAGAGGACATGAAAAGTAATAATGTACCGGGTTGGTATATTGATTCATGTAAGAAGATCAAGTACATGTTCCCTAAAGCCCATGCGGCTGCTTACGTACTTATGGCTGTACGTATTGCATATTTTAAAGTGCATTTCGCGCTTCTATTCTATGCGGCATACTTTACAGTTCGTGCAGATGACTTTGACGTAGAGGCGATGGCGAAAGGCTCAGCATCTATACGTGTAAAAATTGATGAAATTGCACAAAAAGGTTTGGATGCAGCACCGAAAGAGAAAAGTTTATTAACAGTACTAGAAATGACACTTGAAATGTGTGAGCGTGGATACTCATTCCAAAAGGTTGATTTATACCGTTCGCATGCAACAGAATTTATTATTGATGGGGATTCTTTAATTCCTCCATTTAATGCAGTGCCTGGACTTGGTACAAACGCCGCTTTAAGTATTGTAGAAGCACGCAAAAATGGAGATTTCTTATCAAAAGAAGATTTACAGCAGCGCAGTAAGGTTTCGAAAACAATTATTGAGTATTTAGATAGTCAAGGTTGCTTAGGTGATCTACCTGATCAAAACCAGTTATCACTGTTCTAATAGGTAGGAAAAGTCTTTGCAAATCAACATTTGCTATGGTATACTATTAACCGAGATAACCATGTCAAGTATATTGTGTAAAAAAAAGAGTGGGGAAACCCACTCTTTCGTGTTACTATCTACGTTTTATTGATGTGGAGAGGTAAGAAATTTCTGTCGTATATACATATTTTGTTACAAGTTTTACTTCTTAAATTTGGTAATACTAAGACAGATATTCCCTGCTTAACGGCAGGGGCTTTTGTTAGCTAACGAGAAAGAATAAGATGGACCGTTTTATGGACGGAGTCTTTTCTTGTAAATGGTACATGGCGGCAGGAAGGAGGCTGTTTATGGATAAGAAAGTCACAGAAGTTGTAGAAGCATTTGCGCAGCCAATCGTTGAAGAGTTAAATCTTGAACTTGTAGATGTAGAGTATGTGCAAGAAGGACAAGACTGGTTCTTACGCGTATTCATCGATTCTGAAAAGGGAGTCGACATTGAAGAATGCGGTGCGGTAAGTGAACGTTTAAGCGAAGCTTTAGATAAAGAGGATCCAATTCCTCATCTTTACTTTTTGGATGTATCATCTCCTGGAGCGGAACGCCCATTAAAGAAAGAGAAAGACTTCCAGCAAGCGGTAGGAAAACAAGTGGCAATTAAAACATATGAGCCGATTGATGGTGAAAAAATGTTTGAAGGAAAACTACTTTCCTACGATGGTACTACAATTACACTATTATTAACAATTAAAACACGTAAAAAAGAAATCCAAATTTCAATGGACAAAGTTGCAAATGCGCGACTTGCTGTTACGTTTTAGTTAGAAGGGGGATCTTCATGAGCACTGAGTTGTTAGATGCCTTGCTCGTATTAGAGTCAGAAAAAGGAATTAGCAAAGATATTATTATTGATGCGATTGAAGCAGCGTTAATCTCTGCTTATAAACGCAATTTTAACCAAGCACAAAACGTTCGTGTGAGCTTTAACCCAGAAGTGGGAACAATTCAAGTATTAGCACGTAAAGACGTTGTTGATAATGTGTTTGATCCACGTCTTGAAATTTCTGTTGAAGAAGCAAGACAAATTAATCCAAACTATCAAGATGGTGACGTACTAGAAATTGAAGTAACACCAAAAGATTTCGGTCGTATTGCAGCACAAACTGCAAAACAGGTTGTAACACAACGAGTGCGTGAAGCAGAGCGTGGTGTTATTTACTCTGAGTTTAGTGACCGTGAAGAAGATATTATGGTGGGTATCGTACAACGTCAAGATGCTCGTTTCATCTATGTAAGCTTAGGGAAAGTAGAAGCTTTATTACCTGTAAGTGAGCAAATGCCAAACGAACAGTACAAACCACATGATCGTATTCGCGTATTCATTACGAAAGTAGAAAAAACAACAAAAGGACCACAAATTTACGTATCACGTACACATCCTGGTCTTTTAAAACGTTTATTCGAAATGGAAGTTCCTGAAATTTATGATGGAACTGTTGAAATTCGTTCTGTAGCACGTGAAGCTGGCGATCGTTCTAAAATTTCTGTACATGCAGAGAACATTGATGTTGATCCAGTAGGTTCTTGTGTAGGACCGAAAGGACAACGTGTACAACGCATTGTAGACGAATTAAAAGGCGAAAAGATTGACATCGTTCGCTGGTCAAATGATCCAGTAGAATATGTTGCAAATGCTTTAAGCCCATCACAAGTTGTTAAAGTGCTTGTAGATGAAGAAGAAAAAGCAACAACTGTTGTTGTTCCAGACCACCAACTGTCATTAGCTATTGGTAAGCGTGGACAAAATGCACGTCTTGCAGCTAAATTAACAGGTTGGAAAATTGATATTAAGAGTGAGTCTGATGCGAAACAACTTGGTATTGTAACAGAAGAAGATAGCGTAATCGCATTCGGATTCGATTCAGTTGAAGACGAAATCGAATAGAGGTGATGAGTATGAGCAATCGAAAAGTTCCGTTACGAAAATGTGTTGCAACGCAAGAAATGAAATCAAAACGAGAGCTCGTTCGCATTGTTCGTTCCAAAGAGGGAGAAGTGTCCATTGATTTAACTGGAAAGAAATCAGGACGAGGTGCCTATTTATCAAAAGATAAAGAAAGTATTCTTCAAGCTCAAAAGAAAAATGTTTTGGAACATCATCTAAAAGCGAAAATCGACGGTTCTCTATACGAAGAGCTTCTTGAGCTTGTTGAGAAGGAGTCGAAATAAGTGTCCGATTGGAAATCGTTTTTAGGACTAGCAAACCGGGCTCGGAAAATTATTTCGGGTGAAGAACTTGTTTTAAAAGAAGTACGAAGTGGCAAAGCAAAGCTTGTATTGCTATCTGAAGATGCGTCAGCAAATACTACAAAACGCATCATGGATAAAACGACGTATTACAACGTACCAATGAGAAAGGTCGAAAATCGACAACAATTAGGGCATGCGATTGGGAGAGATGAGCGAGTCGTTGTAGCTGTGTTAGATGAAGGCTTTGCGAAAAAGCTGCGTAGCATGCTCGATACAAATTACCGGGGGTGAAGGTATGAGTAAAATTCGAGTGCATGAATATGCAAAACAACATAATATCTCAAGTAAAGATCTTATGACAAAACTAAAAGAAATGAATATCGAGGTTTCGAATCATATGACAATGTTAGAAGATGAAGTAGTAAATAAATTAGATAATGCGTATCAAACTGAAAAACCTTCTGTTGCAGATGAGTTTGAAGTAGAAGAAAAAGTTGTTCGTAGTAAAAAGAACAGCAATAAGAAAAAGAAAAAAGGCAAAGGAACTGAAGACAAACGTCAAGATAACTTTGCTGGAAGACAACAAACACAAACTGTAGAAACACCAGATAAAGTTACTTTCTCTGGAAGTCTTACAGTAGGTGAGCTTGCTAAAAAATTAAGCAAAGAGCCGTCTGAAATTATTAAGAAGCTCTTTATGCTTGGAATTATGGCAACAATTAACCAAGACTTAGATAAAGATACAATTGAGTTAATTGCTACTGATTATGGTATTGAAGTAGAAGAAGAGGTAGTTGTTAGTGAAACTGAATTTGAAACATTCATCGATGAGCAAGATGATGAAGAGAACTTAAAAGAGCGTCCAGCTGTAGTTACAATTATGGGGCACGTTGACCATGGTAAAACAACTTTACTTGACTCTATCCGTAATTCAAAAGTAACTGCAGGCGAAGCAGGTGGAATTACTCAGCATATTGGTGCATACCAAGTTGAAGTAAATGACAAGAAGATTACATTCTTAGATACGCCTGGTCACGCGGCATTTACAACGATGCGTGCTCGTGGTGCGCAAGTAACGGATATTACAATCCTTGTTGTTGCAGCTGATGACGGTGTTATGCCACAAACAGTTGAAGCAATTAGCCATGCGAAAGCAGCTGGAGTACCAATTATTGTAGCTGTGAATAAAATGGATAAACCAGCGGCAAATCCTGATCGTGTAATGCAAGAATTAACAGAATATGAATTAGTTCCAGAAGCTTGGGGCGGAGATACAATTTTCGTACCAATTTCTGCAATTCAAGGTGAAGGAATTGACAACTTATTAGAAATGATTCTTCTTGTAAGTGAAGTAGAAGAATATAAAGCAAATCCAAACCGCTATGCAACTGGTACTGTAATCGAAGCACAGCTTGATAAAGGTAAAGGAACTATCGCAACATTACTTGTTCAAAACGGTACACTTCGAGTTGGAGATCCAATCGTTGTTGGTACTTCATTCGGACGTGTTCGTGCAATGGTAAGTGACATTGGTCGTCGTGTAAAAGTTGCTGGACCATCAACTCCTGTTGAAATTACAGGTTTAAACGAAGTACCACAAGCTGGAGATCGTTTCATGGCATTCGCTGATGAGAAGAAAGCTCGTCAAATCGGTGAATCACGTGCACAAGAAGCGTTACTTGCTCAGCGTGGTGAAAAATCTAAATTAAGCCTTGAAGATTTATTCCAACAAATCCAAGAAGGCGATGTAAAAGAAATTAACTTAATTGTGAAAGCAGACGTACAAGGTTCTGTAGAAGCAATGGCAGCGTCACTTCGTAAAATTGATGTTGAAGGTGTTAAAGTTAAAATTATCCATACAGGCGTAGGTGCGATTACAGAATCTGATATCATTTTAGCTTCTGCATCTAATGCAATTGTAATTGGATTTAACGTACGCCCTGATGTGAATGCGAAGCGTACAGCTGAATTAGAGAATGTTGATGTTCGTTTACACCGTATTATCTATAAAGTAATCGAAGAAATCGAATCAGCAATGCAAGGTATGCTGGATCCAGAATTCGAAGAAAAAGTAATCGGTCAAGCGGAAGTACGCCAAACATTCAAAGTAACAAAAGTTGGAACAATCGCAGGTTGTTACGTAATTGACGGTAAAATTACACGTGATAGTGGCGTGCGTATTATCCGCGATGGCGTAGTAATTTTCGAAGGACAACTTGATACGTTGAAACGTTTCAAAGATGACGTAAAAGAAGTTGCACAAAACTATGAGTGTGGTATTACAATTGAGAGATATAATGATCTTAAAGAAGGGGACATCATTGAAGCGTACATTATGGAAGAAGTGAAGCGATGATTATCGCTTCACTCTCATTCGAGTGTATGATTTACGATGTGCATTCTTTAAAAGAGAAACGAGCAATTTTGCAACGGGTGCTAACTCGTGTGAAGCAGCGTTATAACGTAGCTGTTTCAGAAGTAGGGCATCAAGATGTATGGCAACGTACAGAAATTGCAATCGTTTCTGTATCCTCTAATCGTGTTATTTGTGAAAAAGAAATGAATCGTGTACTTGAGTACATCGATTCATTTCCTGAAATTGAACGTACAATAACACAATTGGAATGGTATTGAATGAGGTGAAGAGTTATGAAATTACGTGCAAACCGTGTAGGCGAGCAAATGAAAAAAGAATTAGGCGACATCATCAGTCGTAAAATTAAAGATCCACGTGTCGGATTTGTTACAGTAACAGATGTACAAGTGAGTGGAGATTTACAAATTGCTACAGTATATATTTCTGTTTTAGGTGATGAGGAACAGAAAGAAAGTACATTAAAAGGTTTAGCGAAGGCAAAAGGCTTCATTCGTTCAGAAATTGGCCAGCGTATTCGTCTTCGTAAAACACCGGAAATTTCCTTTGAGTTTGATGAGTCTATCGGATATGGTCATCGAATTGATACACTTTTACATCAAATTAATAAAGACGATAAACGTGAAGAATAATGGATAGACATTTGTCTATCCATTTTTTCAATGCAAAATATATTTTGGATAATTACTATGAAAGAATTATGATGAGGTGAACATATATGGAAGGTGTAGTATTATTACATAAGCCAAAAGGCATGACATCACATGATTGTGTATTTAAATTAAGAAAGATATTGCGTGAGAAACGAATTGGTCATACAGGAACATTAGATCCAGATGTAACAGGAGTATTACCTATTTGTGTGGGACGAGCAACGAAGATTGTACAATTTTTAACAAGTGAGACGAAAACATATGAAGGTGAAGTAACACTTGGATTTTCAACAACAACTGAAGATGCTTCTGGTGAAGTTGTTGAAATGAAACATGTAGATCGTGTTATTACTCGTAAGGAAGTAGAAGGGGCTCTTGCTGCATTAACAGGTACGATTGAACAAACGCCTCCGATGTTTTCAGCTGTAAAAGTTAACGGAAAAAAATTATATGAATATGCAAGAGCAGGACAAGAAGTTGAGCGTCCAGTTCGTACAATTACAATTCATGAATTTGTATTACTAGATGACCGTGAAGTGTTTGAGGGGGAAAATATTTCATTCCGTTTCCGTGTAACGTGTAGTAAAGGAACGTATGTAAGAACGTTAGCAGTAATGATTGGTGAAAAACTTGGTTTTCCATCACATATGTCTCACCTTGTAAGAACAGCTTCTGGAGAATTTTTATTAGAAGATTGCATATCATTTGAAGAAATTGAAGAAAACGTGCAAAATGGAACAGTAGAGTCTATCTTCATTTCAATTGATGAAGCGTTAAGTAAGTTCCCGAAAATGGTTGTAGATGAAAAGCAAGCAGAGAAAATAAAGAATGGTATGTTCTTAAAAAATGAATTGCAAATAACAGCGCCATTTATAACAGTGTTTGATAAAAATGATCGCTGCCTTGCAATTTTTGAGCACCATCCAAAACACCCTGGTATGCTAAAGCCGATGAAAGTACTTGTGAATAATCAAGAACTAAAGCTATAATGAATTATTGGAAGGATTATTACAGAAAAAGGTGAATTCAAGCGTGAAACTTATTCATTTAACTCATCCACATGAACAAAATAAATTAGAATTACCACCTACTGTAATGGCATTAGGATTTTTTGATGGCATTCATTTAGGACATCAATGTGTAATTCGAACTGCGAAACAAATAGCGGATGAACGGGGATATAAAAGTGCAGTTATGACATTTTATCCGCACCCATCTGTTGTTTTAGGAAAAAAGGAAGCGCATGCGGAGTATATTACACCAATGTGTGATAAAGAAAAAATAGTCGAAAACTTAGGGATTGATATATTATATGTTATTAAATTTGATGAATCGTTTGCAGGCTTATTGCCACAACAATTTGTAGATGATTATATTATTGGTTTAAATGTAAAGCATGTAGTAGCAGGGTTTGATTATTCATATGGACGTTTAGGAAAAGGAAAGATGGAGACTTTACCATTTCATGCAAGAGGGGAGTTTACACAGACTGTGATTGAAAAAGTTGAATTTCAAGAAGAGAAAGTAAGTTCTACAGCATTACGAAAGTTAATTCGAAATGGCGAAATGGAACAAATTCCATCTATTTTAGGTAGAGCATATACAGTAGGGGGAACGGTTGTACACGGTGATAAACGTGGACGTCAAATTGGTTTTCCTACAGCAAATGTAGGTTTAAGTGATGAGTATCTATTACCACCTGTAGGTGTTTATGCAGTGAGATTAAAGGTTCACGGTGAATGGTACGATGGTGTATGTAATATTGGATATAAACCAACTTTTAAAGAAGATGAGCGCCAATTATCTATTGAAGTGCACTTATTTGAATTTAACAAAGACATATATGATCAAAATGTTACAGTAGAGTGGCATATGCGTATAAGAGAAGAGAAGAAATTCAATGGCATCGATGAGTTAGTTGAACAAATCGCAAAAGATAAGAAAACAGCACAAGAATATTTTGCGAACGAAAAGAATATACTTGCTTTTTCAAATGAAAAGTAGTATTCTATGTTATGTACTTTATGACAACCATTGCTTGGCATTGCGACTCACCGACGCTTGCTAGGTAATTGGGGGTTTAATTAATAGGAGGTGAAATAGGATGGCTTTAACACAAGAGCGTAAAAATGAAATCATTGCACAATTTAGAACTCATGAGACTGATACTGGTTCTCCAGAGGTTCAAATTGCTGTCCTAACGGAGCAAATTAACACTCTAAACGAGCACTTACGTACTCACAAGAAAGATCATCATTCACGTCGTGGTCTATTAAAGATGGTTGGTAAACGTCGTAACTTACTAACTTACCTTCGTAATAGCGATATCACACGTTACCGTGAATTAATCACAAAGCTTGGCTTACGTCGATAGTCAAAGAAGCGGGAATATTCCCGCTTTTTTGTTAGGTAAAAATATATCTTCTACCCTTTATAGCTTACTTCATTTTCGGTAATACTAGAGGTAGAATATTGTGATATACTATCCATTTACATAGAAGAATTGAATACTTTAAATTGAGAGGGGTACTTAAATGAGTCAAGAAAAGCAAGTCTTCTCGATAGATTTAGCTGGTCGTCAGCTAACAGTTGAAACAAGTCAGCTTGCGAAGCAAGCGAACGGAGCAGTATTAGTAAGATATGGCGATACAGCGGTTCTATCTACAGCAACTGCATCAAAAGAACCAAAAAATGTAGATTTCTTCCCACTTACAGTAAACTATGAAGAGCGTTTATATGCAGTCGGAAAAATTCCTGGCGGTTTCATTAAACGTGAAGGTCGTCCAAGTGAAAAAGCAATTTTGGCAAGTCGTTTAATCGACCGTCCAATTCGTCCACTTTTCGCAGATGGTTTCCGTAACGAAGTACAAGTTGTCAGCATTGTAATGAGTGTTGATCAAGATTGTTCTTCTGAAATGGCAGCTATGCTTGGTTCTTCATTAGCGTTATCGATTTCAGATATTCCATTTGAAGGTCCAATCGCGGGTGCAACAGTTGGTCGTATTAACGGCGAATTCGTTATTAATCCAACAGTAGAACAGCAAGAGCAAAGTGATATTCACCTTGTTGTAGCTGGTACGAAAGATGCAATTAACATGGTTGAAGCAGGAGCAGATCAAGTGCCTGAAGAAACAATGTTAGAAGCAATTATGTTTGGTCATGACGAAATTAAACGTCTAATTGCATTCCAAGAAGAAATTGTACAAGCTGTAGGTAAAGAGAAATCAGAAGTGAAACTTTATGAAGTTGACGCTGATCTTAATCAAGCTGTACGTGAAATGTCTGAGAAGGATATGCATTCTGCAATTCAAGTACATGAGAAACATGCACGTGAAGATGCAATTAACGAAGTGAAAAAGCGTGTAATTGAGCATTACGAAGCGCAGGAAGCTGACGCTGATACATTAGGACAAGTAAATGAGATTTTATATAAAATTGTAAAAGAAGAAGTACGTCGTCTTATTACAGTTGAAAAAATCCGCCCAGATGGCCGTAAAGGTGACGAAATCCGTCCATTAGCATCAGAGGTTGGTATTTTATCTCGTACACACGGCTCTGGTTTATTCACACGTGGACAAACACAAGCATTAAGTATTTGTACATTAGGTGCATTAGGCGATGTGCAAATTTTAGATGGTCTTGGTGTAGAAGAATCAAAACGCTTTATGCACCATTACAATTTCCCATCATTTAGTGTTGGTGAAACAAGACCGATGCGTGGACCAGGTCGTCGTGAAATTGGTCACGGTGCACTAGGAGAACGTGCTCTTGAGCCTGTAATTCCATCTGAGAAAGATTTCCCATATACAGTACGTCTTGTATCTGAAGTTTTAGAATCAAATGGTTCTACTTCACAAGCAAGTATTTGTGGTAGTACTTTAGCAATGATGGATGCTGGTGTTCCACTTAAAGCTCCAGTTGCAGGTATTGCAATGGGTCTAGTTAAAACTGGTGAGCATTACACAATTTTATCTGATATTCAAGGTATGGAAGATCATTTAGGTGATATGGACTTTAAAGTAGCAGGTACAGCAAAAGGTGTAACTGCACTACAAATGGACATTAAAATCGATGGTCTATCTCGTGAAATTTTAGAAGAGGCATTACAACAAGCGAAAGTTGGTCGTGTGCACATTCTAAATCATATGTTATCTGTTATTGCAGAGCCACGTACTGAATTATCAGCTTACGCTCCAAAGATTATTACAATGACAATTAACCCAGATAAAATCCGTGACGTTATTGGGCCGAGCGGTAAACAAATCAATAAAATTATTGAAGAAACTGGCGTTAAAATTGACATCGAGCAAGATGGTACAGTATTCATTTCTTCAATAAATCAAGAAATGAATGACAAAGCTAAGAAAATTATCGAAGATATCGTTCGCGAAGTACAAGTAGGTGAAATCTACGAAGGAAAAGTGAAACGTGTTGAGAAATTCGGTGCTTTCGTTGAACTATTCAGCGGTAAAGATGGATTAGTTCACATTTCTGAACTTGCACTTGAGCGTGTAGGTAAAGTAGAAGACGTTGTGAAGATCGGTGATGTAATTACAGTTAAAGTTATCGAGATTGACAAGCAAGGTCGTGTGAATCTATCTAGAAAAGTATTGCTAAAAGAAGAGCAAGAAAAAGAAGCTGCTAAAGAAGAAAGCAAACAAGAGCAGCAATAAGTAAAAGCCAGTTGAACTGGCTTTTTTTGTTATGTAAAAATATGATTTATATATATTTTTATGTCAGTATAGGTATAGTTTTCATTATAACGCTCAAATTAACAAAGATAAGAAGAAAAAGGTATTTATATAGTTAATGGGAGGGTTTATATGAAAGCTCGTATATTGGCATACATATGTATATTCTTTTTATATGTCAGTGTAGGCTCTTATTCCGTTTTTGCACAGGATAACTTGTATGAAGAAATTCAAAAACATGCAAAACAATATGAGATTGCACCTCAAGATGCGATGATTGACAAAATATGGAAAGCAACACCAGGATATAATGGAAGGCAAGTTGATATCGAAGCATCTTATAATAATATGAAGAAGCTAAAGAAATTTGATCAAAAAAATCTTGAATTCAAGGAAGTATCACCGAGTGTCCACTTAAAAGATTTATCACCAGCTCCAATTTATAGGGGGCATCCAAATAAAAAGATGGTGGGATTAACAATAAATGTGGCATGGGGAAATGAGTATTTGCCGCGTATATTAGAGATATTGAAAAAACATGATGTGAAGGCGACTTTCTTTTTAGAAGGACGCTGGGTGAAAGAAAATTTGCGATTTGCAAAAATGATTGTCGATGCAAATCAAGAAGTTGGAAATCATTCTTACACACACCCTAATATGAAAACGCTATCGTCTGATGAAATACGAGATCAGTTACAAAAAACAAATCGAATGATTGAAGCTGCTACGAATCAAAAGGTGAGATGGTTTGCTCCGCCGAGTGGAAGTTTTCGGGATGAAGTTGTGAAAATTGCTGATGATTTCCAAATGGGAACGATCATGTGGACTGTCGATACAATTGATTGGAAACGACCTGATCCAGATGTGCTATTGCAGAGAGTAATGAGAAAAATACATCCAGGTGCTATCGTATTAATGCATCCAACTTCATCTACAGCAGAAGCATTAGATACAATGATTACAAAATTGAAGGAACAAGGATATCAAGTAGGGAATATAACAGAATTACTGGATGAAAAACGTGTGGATTAAATACATTTGCATGACATTCATCCTTAAACTTGTTATCATTAAATAATAGCAATTATTTAGAGAAACTGGCAGTAGGAGGAAAGTTTTTGATTAAAAAATATACTTGTAAAAATGGTGTAAGAATCGTTATGGAGAATATACCAACCGTAAGATCGGTTGCGATTGGTATTTGGATTCATGCGGGATCAAGAAATGAAAATGAAAAAAATAACGGGGTTTCCCACTTTTTAGAGCATATGTTCTTTAAAGGAACGGAAACACGTAGTGCACGCGAAATTGCAGAATCATTTGATAGCATTGGTGGGCAAGTGAATGCTTTTACTTCAAAAGAATATACTTGTTACTATGCAAAAGTGCTAGATGAGCATGCTAAATATGCTTTAGATGTATTAGCAGATATGTTCTTTAATTCAACATTTGATGAGGAAGAACTGAAAAAAGAGAAGAATGTCGTATGTGAAGAAATTAAAATGTACGAAGATGCTCCAGATGATATTGTGCATGATATGTTAACGAAAGCAACATATGAAACGCATCCGCTTGGATATCCTATTTTAGGAACTGAAGAAACGCTTGATACGTTTACAGGTGATACGCTACGCCAATATATAAAAGATCATTACACACCTGAAAATGTCGTTGTTTCAGTTGCAGGAAATATTGATGAAGCCTTTTTACAAACGGTAGAGCAATATTTCGGTAGTTATGAAGGAACAACAAACCGTGAACAAGTACATAGCCCAATTTTCCATTTTAATAAGGTAGCACGTAAAAAGGAAACAGAACAAGCTCATTTATGTTTAGGATATAAAGGCTTACAAATGGGACACGAAGATATTTATAACTTAATTGTATTAAATAACGTTTTAGGCGGTAGTATGAGTAGCCGTTTATTCCAAGAAGTACGTGAGCAACGCGGGTTAGCCTACTCAGTATTTTCTTACCATTCTTCTTATGAAGATACAGGTATGTTAACGCTGTATGGTGGAACAGGAAGCCAACAATTAGATACACTGTATGACACAATGCAGGAAACAATAGAAACATTGAAAAATACAGGTATTACAGAAAAAGAGCTTATTAATAGTAAAGAGCAATTAAAAGGAAACTTAATGTTAAGCTTAGAAAGTACGAATAGCCGTATGAGCCGCAATGGTAAAAATGAATTGCTACTTCGTAAGCATCGTTCACTTGATGAGATTATTGAAAGTGTAAACACTGTAACGAAAGCAAATGTTGATGAGTTAATTCGTAACATGTTTACAGATGAATTCTCAGCAGCATTAATTAGTCCAGATGGAAAACTTCCAAAAGGAATAAAACTATAATTGTTTTATATAAAGTATGTAAAAATAACCGTATCTCTTTTAAAAGAGATACGGTTATTTTTTTTGGAAATACAGAATAGGTACTAATTATAGATAACTTAAATTCATAACTTCTGTAGGGGGAGAGTGTATGCGATTAAGTGAATTAAGCGGTAAAGAGATCGTAAATTTAGAAAGAGCCGAAAAAATGGGAGTTTTAGGCCATGTGGATTTAGAAATTGATGAGAAGAATGGGCAAATACAGGCTCTTATCATACCTGCTGGGAAATGGGGAGGTTTTAAAAAGGAACCACAAGAAGTAAGAGTAACGTGGAGTCAAATTAAGAAAGTGGGGCATGATATGATCCTTTGTGATATTACAGATCGTTCAAGTTCGAAGTGAAAGATGGCCATTTTGGTCATCTTTTTTTGTTCATTCTCCGCTGAGTAAAAGCTCACATGAATCGAGCTTATACAGGAAATCAATTTCCCACATAATGTCCTTTCATATGCCGAATTTTGAGGTGGGGTCTAACTGAGTGCGAATAGCGAGATAAATCATACGTGCTTTTTGTTTTTCAATCACCTAAAACTCGTACATTACATATGATGTGGAGGAAAAAGAAAAAGTAGGCACTTTTCTTATAAATGACAGAAAAAGAAGGTGAATTAGGGAATGTTGACTGAGATGCATATTGCTGTCATAGGAGGAGATGCAAGACAGCTAGAAGTAATTCGCAAGCTAGTTGAATTGGATGCGAAACTTTCATTGATAGGGTTTGACCAGTTAGATCATGGCTTCACAGGGGCAGCAAAAGAAAGTATACAAAATTTAGATTTCACTTCTGTAGATGCAATTATTTTGCCAGTTGCAGGTACAAATGCCAAGGGAGAAGTAGATACTATTTTTTCAAACGAGAAAGTTTCTATAACGAAAGAACAAATTGAAAATACACCAGAACACTTTACTATATATTCAGGTATTGGCACGCCTTACTTGGAAAATCTCGTATCTACTACAAACCGCAAACTTATCAAATTATTTGATCGTGATGATGTCGCAATCTACAATTCTATTCCAACTGTAGAAGGTACATTAATGATGGTAATTCAACATACCGACTATACAATTCATGGTTCCAATGTAATGGTTTTAGGATTTGGTAGAACAGGGATGAGTGTTGCCAGAGCATTTCAATCATTAGGAGCCCATGTCAAAGTTGGAGCAAGACGATCGGAACATATTGCACGTATTACAGAAATGATGTTTTCTCCTTTTCATATGCAAGACATTGAGAAAGAAGTAGGGAATATCGATATTGTTATTAATACAATTCCGCATCTCGTTGTGACAGCGAATGTCATTTCAAAAATGCCGGCTCATACGTTAGTAATTGATTTAGCTTCTAAACCAGGTGGTACCGACTTTAGGTATGCGGAAAAAAGAGGAGTCAAAGCGCTGTTAGCACCTGGATTACCAGGTATTGTTGCTCCGAAAACAGCAGGACAAATTTTAGCGAACGTTCTTTCTCAGTTACTAGCAGAAGATGTAATCGCAAGAAAGGAGAATGGGGAATGAATTTAAAAGGGAAAAGAATAGGATTTGGTTTTACTGGTTCACATTGTACGTACGAAGAAGTAATGCCTCATTTAGAAAAATTAATTGCTGAGGGAGCAGAAGTACGTCCTGTTGTTTCTTATACTGTTCAATCAACAAATACGAGATTTGGCGAAGGAGCAGAGTGGATTAAAAAGATTGAAGAAGTAACAGGCTTTAAAGCAATTAATTCAATCGTTGGCGCAGAACCACTAGGACCTAAAATTCCACTAGATTGTATGGTAATTGCACCACTAACAGGAAATTCTATGAGTAAATTTGCAAATGCAATGACAGACTCTCCAGTATTAATGGCAGCGAAAGCGACGCTAAGAAATGGAAAGCCTGTCGTATTGGCTGTTTCGACGAATGATGCTTTAGGGCTTAATGGAGTAAACCTCATGCGCCTAATGGCAACAAAAAACATCTACTTCGTCCCGTTCGGCCAAGATGCACCAGAGAAAAAACCGAACTCAATGGTAGCTCGCATGGAGTTACTGGAAGATACAGTATTAGAAGCGCTACAAGGGAAGCAATTGCAACCGGTTGTCGTAGAAAAATTCAGATATATGAATTAAAAAACGAAAAAAAACGGACAATTTTTGATGAAACCATCATTCTTACTGTAGAATATGATAAAATTAACGTTATTAGAATTAGAAGGGGTATTGTATACTCCTTCTGATTCTAAGTTATAGAAGGATTGGTATCTAGAAAGGGGCATAGTGATGGAAAAGCAAAAAACTTTTCATGTCGCTGTAGTTGGAGCAACCGGCGCAGTTGGTGAACAAATGTTAAATACTTTAGAGAAACGAGAATTTCCAATCGGGAAGTTAACGTTACTTTCATCTAAACGATCTGCAGGTAAGAAACTTGTATTTAAAGGCGAAGAATTTACAGTTCAAGAGGCAACTCCTGAAAGTTTTGAAGGAGTAGATATCGCACTATTTAGTGCTGGTGGATCTGTATCAAAACAATTAGCGCCAGAAGCAGCAAAGCGCGGTGCGATTGTTGTTGATAATACAAGTGCATTCCGTATGACAGAAAACGTGCCACTTGTTGTACCTGAAGTAAATGAAAACGACTTAAAAGAACATAATGGTATTATTGCAAATCCAAACTGTTCTACAATTCAAATGGTAGTAGCTCTTGAGCCAGTTCGTCAGCAATATGGTTTAAAACGAGTAATCGTTTCCACATATCAAGCTGTATCAGGTGCTGGTGCGGCAGCGATTGAAGAACTTCATGAACAATCACAAGCAATCTTAAATGGCGAAGAAGTGAAGGCAAATGTTTTACCTGTATCAGGTGATAAAAAGCATTTCCAAATTGCTTTCAACGCGATTCCACAGATTGATAAATTCCAAGATAATGGATTTACGTTTGAAGAAATGAAAATGATTAATGAAACGAAAAAAATTATGCATATGCCAGAGCTAGAGGTAGCGGCAACATGTGTACGTTTACCAGTTGTATCAGGTCACTCTGAGTCTGTTTACATCGAAGTAGAAAAAGAAGGTGTAACAGTAGAAGAATTCAAGGACTTACTTGCAAATGCAGAAGGTATTGTTCTGCAAGATAATCCAGAAGAGCAGTTATATCCAATGCCAGCTACTGCAGTAGGTAAAAACGAAGTATTCGTTGGAAGAATCCGTAAAGATTTAAATAACGATAAAGGATTCCATCTTTGGGTCGTATCTGATAACTTATTAAAAGGCGCTGCATGGAATTCTGTTCAGATTGCAGAGCGCTTAGTAAAATTACAATTAGTGTAAACGGCTAAGAGAAGGTGCAAAATATGAAAATTATTGTTCAAAAATTTGGTGGCACATCCGTACGTGATGAAAATGGACGTAAGCATGCGCTTCATCATATAAAAAAATCGCTAGATGCGGGTTATAAAGTAGTTACTGTCGTATCTGCTATGGGCCGTAAAGGTGAACCATATGCAACTGATACTTTGTTAAGTCTTGTAAATCAAGAGGAATCTCGCATTTCTAATCGTGAGCAAGATTTATTATTATCATGCGGAGAATTAATCTCAGCAATCGTCTTCTCTAATATGTTAAATGAGAACGGTATAAAAGCAGCAGCGTTAAATGGTGCACAAGCTGGTTTTGTAACAAATGATGATTTTACGAATGCTAAGATTATTGAAATGAATTGCGATCGTATACATGAAGAGCTAGAAAATCTAGATGTAATCGTCGTTACAGGATTCCAAGGACAAACGAAAAAAGGTGATACGACAACACTTGGACGCGGAGGTAGCGATACTTCAGCTTCAGCGTTAGGTGTTGCGCTTCATGCTGAATATATCGATATCTTCACAGATGTAGAAGGTGTTATGACTGCGGATCCTCGCATTGTAAAAGATGCACGTCATCTTCAAACGGTAACGTACAATGAAATTTGTAACATGGCATATCAAGGTGCAAAAGTCGTTCATCCACGTGCAGTTGAAATTGCGATGCATGCCAAAGTACCACTTCGTGTACGTTCTACGTATTCTGATAGTGAAGGTACGCTTATTTCAGCATCGGACGGTGCGACAAAAGGCCGTGATGTAGAAGAACGTCCTGTTACAGGTATCGCTCATGTATCAAATGTGACGCAAATTAAAGTGCTGGCAAAAGAAACGGCATATGATTTACAACAGCATGTGTTTAAAGAAATGGCGAATGAAGGAATCAGTGTCGATTTAATTAACATTTCACCTACTGGGGTAGCTTATACGGTGAGTGATAGTGTATCAAGTCGTGCAGTTGAATTATTAAAAAACCTTGGATATGAGCCAATTGTGACAGAGCATTGTGCAAAAGTATCTATTGTAGGAGCTGGAATGGCTGGGTACCCAGGGGTTACTGCAAAAATCGTTACAGCTTTAGCGGAAAAAGGTATTCAAATTCTGCAATCGGCAGATAGCCATACGACAATTTGGGTTCTTGTAAAAGAAACTGATTTAGTGGAGGCTGTAAATGCATTACATAGTGCGTTTGAGCTTTCAAAAGAAAAGCAACTGGAACAATAAGGAGTGAGACCATGATAGATTTTGGGACAATTGCAACCGCGATGGTAACTCCGTTTGATAAAAACGGAAATATCGATTTTGCAAAGACAACGAAATTGGTAAATTATTTAATAGATAACGGTACAACAGCAATCGTGGTAGGAGGAACGACAGGCGAATCTCCTACATTAACTTCAGAAGAAAAAGTAGCGTTATATCGCCATGTCGTATCTGTTGTCGATAAAAGGGTGCCCGTAATCGCTGGAACAGGTAGCAATAATACGCATGCTTCTATTGACTTAACTAAAAAGGCAACAGAAGTTGGTGTTGATGCAGTAATGCTAGTAGCACCGTATTATAACAAACCGAGTCAAGAAGGAATGTATCAGCACTTTAAAGCAATTGCTGAAAGCACGCCACTTCCGGTTATGCTATATAACGTTCCAGGACGATCTATTGTACAAATCTCCGTTGATACAGTTGTTCGTTTATCAGAAATAGAAAACATTGTTGCGATTAAAGATGCAGGCGGCGATGTGTTAACAATGACAGAAATCATTGAAAAAACAGCGGACGACTTCGCAGTATACAGCGGTGATGACGGTTTAACGTTACCAGCTATGGTAGTTGGAGCGAAAGGTATCGTTTCTGTAGCATCTCATGTTATCGGAAATGAAATGCAAGAAATGATTGCAGCATTCCAAGCAGGAGAATTCAAGAAGGCGCAAAAATTACATCAATTACTTGTAAGAGTAACGGATTCATTATTTATGGCGCCAAGCCCAACGCCAGTAAAAACAGCGTTACAAATGGTTGGGTTAGATGTAGGTTCTGTACGTTTACCACTTCTTCCATTAACAGAAGAAGAAAGAGTAACGTTACAATCTGTCATGCAATCTATCCCTCGTTAATAAAAAATGACCTAGTGTAGAACTAGGTCATTTTTTATTGGTATGAAAATCTTTACCTCTATTTTCTCATCTACATGTGTTTTTATAAGATTATATTATGCCACTTGTTTAATCACTTCTTTATTATGTATTGCAACATGTATAAGAAAATAATTGTACACCTTTAAATGAATCAAAAAAATATAGTTATTATAGAATAAACATTTGTATAAACGTAATAAACTACCGCTTCTGTTTTTTAGAGAGATCCCCTCAAATGTGACGTAATTCATAAAAAAACTCCATTTTGTAAGTGTTTTTGTTCAATTCTAGAAAAATAAGTCTTGAAAATCCATATTATGAAATTAATTTAGCGTATGTATGGCTATTTTTTCAAAATAATATGGAGTATAAAATCGAAGTAAATATAAAGGAAATACGTTCGATACTTTTGTTATAATTCCGTTCTTTTACCTATTCTTTCGCACGATTTAACTTGTGTTCTATTTCTTGTATCAGGTATAATATGGCTAAGTAGCTTAGTACGGGTATGCTTAGCAAAATTGGTAAAAATTATAATTTGATTACATTTTCATATCATATCGAATAAGATATTTGATTTATATAATGAAAGAGAGGTGAAACCTGGTTTAAAAAATAAACAAGGACATGATATCGCATAACGGTAAGGACATTCGTCTTGGACGGTGAATATATGGTGGTTGTAGAGTTTCCCCTGGTGTCTCTGCAATTTTAGTGAAATCAGTGTTTGAAAGATTTTTAAACCAGGCAACAACATGAAGAGAAAAGAGAATGAGTCTGTTAAAGTATTTGCTCTTGGTGGAGTAGGTGAAATCGGGAAAAACATGTACTGTGTTGAAATTGATTCTGAAATCTTTATTGTAGATGCAGGGTTAATGTTCCCAGGAGATGAAATGTTTGGAATTGATATCGTTATTCCTGATATTACATATTTAGTGGAAAACCAAGAGCGAGTAAAAGGTTTATTTATTACTCACGGTCATGAAGATCATATCGGTGGCATTGTTTACGTACTTCGTAAATTATCAATTCCAGTGTATGCAACGAAATTAACAGTAGGACTTATACAAGAAAAACTTGGCGAAGCGGGTATGTTAGGCCGTGTAGACTTAAAAACAATCGATTCAAATTCAACAGTGGAGTTTAATACTACAACGGTGTCATTCTTTGGAACGACACATAGTATTCCAGATTCTGTTGGTGTTTGTTTCCATACATCAAAAGGTGCGATTGTATATACAGGAGACTTTAAATTCGATCAAACTCCAATTGGAAATAGTGGAGCAGATCTTGGGAAAATGGCACAAATCGGAAATGAAGGCGTACTGTGCTTATTATCTGATAGTACAAATGCTGAGCGTCCAGGCTATACAGGTTCTGAAAAAGAAGTTGGTGTAGAAATTTCTAAAGTGTTCTACGGCGCAGAAGGACGTATTATCGTTGCTTCATTTGCATCCAATGTACATCGTATTCAACAAGTATTTGATGCAGCTGCTGAAACAGGACGAAAAGTAGCTGTTGTAGGACGTAGTATGGTGAAAGTAGTAGATATCGCAAGACGTCTTGGTTATTTAGATGTTCCAGAAGGTATGGTTATTTCACTACAAGAAGTAGACAATTTCCCAGAGAAAAAGGTAGCTATTTTAACGACAGGTAGCCAAGGTGAACCGATGGCGGCCCTTTCTAGAATGGCGAAGCAAGCTCATAAACAAATTTCAATTCGTAAAGGTGATACGGTTATTATTGCGGCTTCTCCAATTCCGGGTAATGAAATATCTGTATCAAAAATTATTGACTTGTTATTTAGAGCGGGAGCTGAAGTTGTTTATTACGGTGAAAGAAAAGTTCACGTTTCAGGTCATGGTAGCCAAGAAGAATTAAAATTAATGTTAAATTTAATGAAACCGAAATATTTTGTACCCGTACATGGTGAGTTCCGTATGCAAAAAGCACATGCATACTTAGCTGAAGATGTAGGCATTGCAAGAGAAAATATCTTTATCGTAGAAAAAGGCGATGTAATTGGTTTTGGTGACGATGAAGCGAACTTAGTTGGTAAAGTGCAAGCGGGCAATGTATTAATTGATGGATTAGGTGTAGGTGACGTTGGTAATATCGTTCTTCGAGATAGAAAAATGTTATCTCAAGATGGAATATTAGTAGTTGTTGTAACACTTGGTAAGGATGAAAAGAAAATTGTTTCTGGTCCAGAAATCATTTCACGTGGTTTTGTGTATGTACGTGAATCAGAAGCGTTAATTGACCGCTCTACAGAGATTGTACGTATGATTGTTGAGCAATCGATTAAAGAATATTCAATTGAATGGTCTATGTTAAAACAAAATATTCGTGAATTATTAGGGCAGTTCTTGTACGAAGAGACAAAGAGAAAGCCTATGATTTTACCGATTATTATGGAAGTATAAAAAAGATCACCTTTATGGGTGATCTTTTTTCTTTTTTAACTCTATCGAATGAAATTTATAACTTAAGAAATAATAGTGATATACGAGTGAAAGGGGATGCGATATGACAGAACGTGATCGTTATACAAATGAAGGGAAAGAGGCTGAGCCGAAAGAAACTGGGAAAGAAGCTTCCATAGTGGAAAAAATTCAACAGCTAGGGCAAACGAATGTACCACAAATGAATGAATCGCGTATTCATTGCTTAACAATCATTGGGCAGGTGGAAGGTCATGTTCAGTTGCCACCGCAAAATAAAACAACAAAATATGAGCATATCATTCCGCAAATTGTTGCGATAGAACAAAATCCGAAAATTGAAGGTTTACTTTTAATATTAAACACGGTTGGAGGTGACGTTGAAGCAGGGTTAGCAATTTCTGAGATGGTAGCTTCGCTTTCAAAGCCAACGGTATCACTTGTTCTAGGCGGAGGACATTCTATCGGTGTACCGATTGCTGTCTCTACAGACTATTCATTTATTGCGGAAACTGCGACGATGACAATTCATCCTATTCGTCTAACAGGTCTTGTTATAGGTGTGCCGCAAACATTTGAGTATTTAGATAAAATGCAAGAAAGAGTCATTCGATTTGTGACGAAGCATTCGAAAGTAACGGAAGATCGTTTTAAAGAGCTTATGTTTGCGAAAGGGAATTTGACGCGAGATATTGGAACGAATGTAATTGGCGGAGATGCAGTGAAATATGGTCTTATAGATGATGTTGGTGGTATTGGAAATGCGATTCGAAAATTGAACGAATTAATAGATGCACGCGGGGATGATAGTGCAGAAGGGACAATGTTACAATGATTTTATATACAATTATGCCGGAGCAACTTGTCTATCCAGCCGATTATTCGCAATGTGAAAGCCAAAAAGTTGTAAATATAAACGGTGTTGAGTTAATGGTTTCTGAAGAAGAACATGGGTATTATTCTATTGTACGTGTGTTAAGTACGGATCCGCTTCACTACTTAGAGTTTGAGCCTGGTCAGAAAATAACCTTTTAGCAAAAAGAAGGATTTTGTTTAGAAGCTATGGTATAATATAAAAAACAAGACGGTTGAGCAGCCATGAGAGGGCTGCTTTCTTCTGTTTATTTAACAATTTACAAGAAGTGTAAAAATAGAAGATATAAGACCTGAAAAAATAGAGAAAACAGACATATAAGTAGAGCTTTTTTCAGGAAGCTCTATTTACATGTAGAACACGAGGTGAAGAAATGGCAAAACAAAAGCAAAGAGGGACGAAGGCAAAAGCAAGACGCACGATAAAGCCAACTTTGTATTATGAAATCGTCGGTTTAACTCTTTTTGCACTTTCAATCATTACGATTTTACAGCTAGGCGTTGTAGGGAAATCGTTTGTGTTATTTTTTCGCTTCTTCTTTGGTGAGTGGTACATAATTGGTGTGTTGGGTGTAATAGCTTTATCGGTTTCGTTTGTTATAAAACGTGGATGGCCGAACCTATTAAATAAACGGTTAATCGGTTTTTATTTAATAGTATTGGCGATATTAATGTTTAGTCATATTACATTATTTAACCTTCTTACGAAAGATGGAGCAGTGCAAAATACTTCTGTTATTGTAAGTACGAAAGATAACTTCTTTCTTGAAATGAAAAAGGGTCCAGATAGTGTTCATTTAGGCGGTGGTATGTTTGGTGCGCTTATGTTCGCGACATGTTACTTCTTATTTGATGAAGTAGGAGCTTATATTATTGGAATCATTTTAGTGATTCTCGGCATACTTTGTATAACAAATAAGCATATTGGAGAAGTACTTGCCCCTGTAGGAAGAATCCTTAGAAGTCAATTTGAAGTAATGCAAGGGGATTATAAAGATTGGAGATCCAAAAGAACGGCTGAACAAACAGAAAAGAAAAAAACAACGAGAAGCACAAGGAGCAAACGTGCTGCAGAACAAGAAGAAATTATTGAGCCGATGGAAGAAATCTCAATTGATCCTCCCATTATTTCGAATTTCACTGAGAATTATCCAGTAAATGAAGAAGAGGATAAACGAATTAGCGAAGAACAGGAAGTAGAGTTGATAACTTCACCGTCTATTGAAGAGGCTCCGCCTGTTGAAGAATCTAAGAAAAAGCGTGGAGAAAAAATCGTTGAATCGCTAGAGAGTGAAACACAAGCGCCTCCTATGCAATTTTCAAATGTAGAAAATAAAGATTACAAGCTTCCTGCACTTGATATATTGAAATTTCCTAAGAACAAGCAAGTTACAAATGAAAATGCAGAAATTTATGAGAATGCTCGTAAATTAGAACGTACATTCCAAAGCTTTGGAGTGAAAGCGAAAGTAACAAAAGTACATAGAGGTCCTGCAGTTACAAAATATGAAGTGTATCCTGATATGGGAGTAAAGGTAAGCAAAATCGTTAGTTTAAGTGATGATTTAGCACTTGCTTTAGCTGCGAAAGACATCCGTATTGAAGCACCTATTCCCGGGAAATCAGCTGTAGGGATTGAAGTTCCGAACTCAGAAGTTTCTATGGTAACGCTTCGAGAAGTTCTTGATTCTAAGGCTAATAATCATCCGGAAGAGAAGTTGTTAATTGGTCTTGGACGAGATATTACAGGTGAAGCTGTATTAGCCCGTTTAAATAAGATGCCCCATTTACTAGTAGCTGGTGCGACAGGTAGCGGGAAAAGTGTATGTATTAACGGTATTATTGTTAGTATTTTAATGCGTGCAAAACCACACGAAGTAAAATTAATGATGATTGATCCGAAAATGGTAGAGTTAAATGTATATAACGGTGTTCCTCATTTATTAACACCAGTTGTAACTGATCCGAAAAAAGCATCACAAGCTTTGAAAAAAGTTGTGAGCGAGATGGAGCGTCGTTATGAGTTATTTGCTCATAGTGGCACGCGTAATATTGAAGGATACAATGATCATATTAAAGAACATAATAGTCAGTCGGAAGCGAAACAACCGGAATTACCTTATATTGTAGTCATTGTGGACGAGTTAGCAGATTTAATGATGGTTGCTTCATCGGATGTAGAGGATGCAATTATGCGTTTAGCACAAATGGCTCGTGCGGCTGGTATTCATTTAATTATTGCAACGCAGCGCCCGTCAGTAGATGTTATTACCGGAGTTATTAAAGCGAATATACCATCGCGTATTGCATTCGCTGTATCTTCTCAAACAGATTCTCGTACAATTCTTGACGGTGGTGGTGCGGAGAAACTACTAGGTCGTGGAGATATGCTGTTTATACCAATTGGTGCATCGAAGCCTGTACGTGTACAAGGTGCGTTTTTATCAGATGATGAAGTTGAGAGAGTTGTAGAATATGTTATTGGTCAGCAAAAAGCGCAATATCAAGAAGATATGATTCCACAAGATGTTCCTGATACGAAACAGGAAGTAGAAGATGAATTATACGATGAAGCAGTTCAGCTTGTAGTGGAAATGCAAACAGCATCTGTTTCTATGTTGCAACGTAGGTTTAGGGTAGGTTATACGCGAGCTGCCCGTTTAATTGATGCAATGGAAATGAATGGTGTAGTAGGTCCGTATGAAGGTAGTAAACCACGAGAAGTGCTCATTAATGATGTGCAAGAAAAAAGTTCATAAAAAAAGCCTAATTGTTTTTACAATTAGGCTTTTTTATATGCTGGTTTTGTTATATACTATATTCAATGATTAAGAAAGGGCTTACATTTGAAGCGATTCTTGAGAATACGAATACTTTGAATTTGTTTTTAATTAATGTTCGATATTTAATGTAGAAAAATGTTAAATTTTGTTGACACGTATGGGAGCAAGTGGTAAGATTACTTCGAAAAGAATCACTGCCTCATATAATCTTGGAGATAAGGTCCATAAGTTTCTACCTGGCAACCATGAATTGCTGGACTATGAGGGGAAAAGTGTGTAACAAAGGATGTAAGAGATCTTTGTGCCGAACTTTTTCTCGAAATGAGGAATGTTTATGGTGCAAAGTTTTTTTTATGCAGTAAAGAGTGAAAATTGCATCTTAAAAAATTATTAATATTTATTCGACAATTAAGCTTATTTTTAGTATTTAGCAATTTTTATTATGTTGTAAGTTGAAAAAAGAGAAAAGAAGTCTTACATCAGAGGTCGAATAATTGAAATGCGGGGGAGTCTTATGTCAGTAAAATCCGATAGTCGTCACCTATATTTACGGGTGATTGATCACATCAAAGAAAAAATTAAAGATGGAGCTTACAAAGAAAGACAGAAGTTACCATCAGAGTTTGATTTAGCGAAAGAACTTGGTGTAAGTAGGGCGACTTTAAGGGAAGCACTGCGAATTTTAGAAGAAGAAAATGTTGTCATTCGTAGACATGGTGTAGGAACATTTGTAAATGCAAAACCGTTATTTTCTTCTGGGATTGAACAACTTTCTAGTATTACAGATATGATTTCTAGTGTGGGGAAAACACCAGGAACTATCTTTTTATCATCATCTACAACAAGTTTAACAGAAGAAGAAAAAGAGAAGTTTAATAGTGAAGATGGTTTTAATGCAGTAATGATTGAGCGTGTGCGTACAGCAGATGGGGAACCTGTTGTATATTGTATCGATAAACTTGCAAAAGAAATCTTACCAGATTTATCGGGATACAACGAAGAATCATTGCTTACAGTGATACATAACAACACACACAAACGTATCACATACGCAGTTGCTCACATTGAGCCAATTGGCTACCATCCGAAAATTTCACCGATTTTAGAATGTGAACCAGAAACAGCACTGCTAGTTTTAAAACAAATGCACTATGATCAAAATGATGAGCCAATCTTATATTCTATTAATTACTTTAGAGCTGATAAGTTTAGCTTCCACGTATTAAGAAAACGTATGTAGGTGAGTTCCTTTTTAGGGAGGTGACAGCAAGAAGTTAGGGACAGCAGCGTATAAAAAATAGACAATTCATTTCAGGAGGGGTTTCTAGTATGAAGAAAAAAACAGGTCTTTTATTATCATTAACATTAGCAGCAAGCACGGTGTTAGGTGCATGTGGTAACTCGGATAAGGCGAGCAGTGACAAGAAAGAAGATAAAGACTTCAAAGTTGGTATGGTAACGGATGTTGGGGGCGTTGATGATAAATCATTCAACCAATCTTCTTGGGAAGGTTTGAAAAAGTTTGGTAAAGATAATGGGTTAAAGGAAAAGACAAATTATCGTTACCTACAGTCTGAAAAAGAAGCGGATTATATTCCAAACTTAAAGAAATTTTCAAAAGATAAGTATGATTTATCTTTCGGAATTGGTTATAAATTAGAGGGTGCAATTAAAGAAGTAGCAAAAGAAGCTCCAAAACAACAATTCGCAATTGTGGATACTGTTGTAGAGGCACCGAACGTAACAAGCATTACATTTAAAGATCATGAAGGTTCATTCCTTGTAGGTGCGGTAGCGGCTATGTCAACAAAATCGAATAAAGTAGGATTTGTTGGTGGAATGAAGAGTGATTTAATTAGTAAATTCGAAAATGGATTTAAAGCTGGTGCAAAGGCAGTAAATCCAAATATTGAAATCGTATCTGAATATGCAGAAGCATTTGATAAACCGGAAAAAGGTACAGTTCTTGCTTCAGCAATGTATGGTCAAGGCGTAGATGTAATTTATCATGCTGCTGGTGGTACAGGTAACGGCGTGTTCACTGAAGCGAAAAACCGTAAGAAAAAAGGTGAAAATGTTTGGGTAATCGGTGTTGACCGTGACCAAAACCAAGAAGGTATGCCTGAAAACGTAACATTAACTTCAATGGTAAAACGTGTAGATATCGCTGTTGAAAAAGTAGCACAAGAAGCGAAAGATGGTAAATTAAAAGGTGGTAAAGTAGAAGCGTTTGGCTTAAAAGATGACGGTGTCGGTATTGCAAAAACAACTGACAACGTGAAAAAAGTTAACCCTGAAATTTTAACAAAAGTAGAAGAGTTTGAAAAGAAAATTACAGATGGTGAAATTAAAGTACCAGCTACAGATAAAGAGTATAAAGAATATGAAGCTTCTCTAAAAAAATAAATAGAGAAATAGCAAAGGTTAGTTCATAGAACTAACCTTTGTATGTATAAAACTTCCAAATTGCTTAATAAGTTAATAGTGTAATAGGGGAATGTTCCCTGTTAAAAGGAGGAACACAATGGAATACGTAATTGAGATGAATAACATTACGAAAGTATTCCCAGGCATTGTAGCGAATGATGATATTACGCTGCAAGTAAAGCAAGGAGAAATACATGCTTTACTTGGAGAAAATGGTGCAGGGAAATCCACATTGATGAATGTACTATTTGGTTTGTATCAACCAGAACAAGGTGGAATTAAAATTAAAGGAAAGTCTGTAAACATTACCAATCCGAATGTGGCAAATGACCTTGGTATTGGAATGGTTCATCAGCACTTTATGCTTGTTCATAATTTTACAGTTACAGAGAATATTATTCTCGGAAATGAACCGAAGAAAAAAGGGAAAATTGCTGTTGAGGAAGCAGCTAAAGAAATTCAAAAACTGTCTGAACAATACGGATTAGCTGTAGATCCATATGCGAAAATACAGGATATTTCAGTTGGTATGCAGCAGCGTGTTGAGATTTTAAAAACACTTTACCGCGGGGCAGAAATTTTAATATTTGATGAACCGACAGCTGTGTTAACACCGCAAGAAATTCATGAGCTAATTCAAATTATGAAAAAGCTTGTACAAGAGGGAAAATCTATTGTTCTTATTACACATAAGTTGAAAGAAATTATGGAAGTTTGCGATCGTTGTACGATTATTCGTAAAGGAAAAGGAATTGGAACGGTTGATGTTGCAAATACGGATGAAAATAAACTTGCAGAATTAATGGTCGGACGTCAAGTGAATTTTAAAACAGAAAAAATAGACGCGAAGCCAAAAGAAGAGGTACTTTCAATTGCAAATCTTGTTGTTCACGATGCACGTCAACTACCTGCTGTAAAAGGCCTTGACTTAACTGTTCGTGCGGGGGAAATTGTTGGAATTGCAGGGATTGATGGAAACGGACAAAGTGAATTAATAGAAGCAATTACTGGTTTACGAAAAGTTGAGTCAGGTTCTATTGCAATTAAAGGAAAAGAAATAACAAATTGGCCTGTTAGAAGGATAACAGAAGAAGGAATTGGTCATATTCCAGAAGATCGTCATAAACACGGCCTTGTTCTTGATTTTTCAGTTAGAGATAATATAGTTCTGCAAACGTACTATAAAAATCCGTTTTCAAAGAAAGGGATTTTAAATTTTAGTAAAATTACAGAAAAAGCAAAGGCACTTATTGAACAGTTTGATGTACGTACACCTAGTGAGCAAACGTTAGCGCGCGCTTTATCTGGGGGGAATCAACAAAAAGCAATTATTGCACGTGAAGTAGACCGTGATCCAGATTTATTAATCGCGGCACAGCCAACACGTGGTTTAGATGTAGGAGCAATTGAATTTATTCATAAGAGATTAATAGAGCAAAGGGATAAAGGAAAAGGTGTATTACTTTTATCTCTAGAGTTAGATGAAATCTTAAATGTTAGTGACCGAATTGCTGTTATTTATGAAGGGAAAATCGTAGCGATTGTTGATGCGAAAGAAACGAATGAACAACAGCTTGGATTGTTAATGGCTGGAGGAACAAAGAAGGAGCAGGTGGGTACAAATGGCTAAAAAACTTTTAACAGAACGAACGATAAATATTTTAGTCCCAGTACTATCCGTTATTTTTGGCTTACTTGTCGGAGCGATTGTAATGCTAGTTAGTGGCTATGATCCGATTGTTGGTTATAGTGCACTTTGGACAGGAATGTTCGGTAGCCCAAGTGCAATAGGTGAAACGCTTCGTACAATGATACCGCTTATTCTTGCCGGCTTATCAGTGGCGTTTGCATTTCGTACAGGTTTATTTAATATCGGGGTAGAGGGTCAATTACTAGTTGGTTGGCTTGCAGCGGTTTGGTTTGGTTATGCAGTCTCGCTACCAGCTGTTCTTCACATTCCGTTATCTATTTTATTTGCAGCATTGGTAGGTGGAATTTGGGGTTTCATCCCTGGATATTTAAAGGGGAAATTTCAAGTTAATGAAGTTATTGTAACAATTATGATGAACTATATTGCGTTATACGTAACATATGACATTATTAAACGTTTCTTGCACGAGGGTAATGATAAAACGTACGACATCAAAGCGAGTGCGTCATTATCTTCAGACTGGCTTGCTGCCATCACTGATGGTTCGCGCCTTCACTGGGGAATTGTTGTAGCAATTTTAATTGCTATTTTAATGTGGTTCTTATTAGATCGAACAACTTTAGGGTATGAATTAAAATCGGTAGGATTTAATCAACATGCTTCCCAATATGCTGGTATGAAAGTTTCTCGCAATGTAGTATTCTCTATGACAATTGCGGGTGCATTTGCGGGGATTGGTGGAGCGATGGAAGGGTTAGGAACGTTCCAAAGTATGACAGCAATGTCTTCGTTTACAGGAGTAGGATTTGACGGAATTGCCGTAGCCTTACTTGGGGGGAATAATCCGTTTGGTATTATCCTTTCAGCTTTATTATTTGGTGGTTTGAAAAGTGCTTCCCCTCAAATGAACTTTGAGGCAGATGTACCATCAGAGCTTATTAATGTGATTATTGCATGTATCATCTTCTTTGTTGCATGTAGTTATGTGTTAAGATGGGCGCTTACACGCATGAGCAAGGAGGGGAAATAAATGAGCTTTTTAGATATATTAGCCATTCTTGTGACGGGTACGTTATATACATCAGCACCTATAATTTTTACAGCACTAGGTGGTGTATTTAGTGAACGATCGGGTGTTGTAAATATCGGATTAGAAGGACTAATGCTATTTGGTGCATTTATTGGAGTTGTTACAAACTTATTAATGGGTGATACATGGGGAACGATGACTCCGTGGATTGCGTTATTATTTGCGGCAATTGGTAGTGGGTTATTTGCGTTACTTCATGCGGTAGCATCTATTACATTCCGAGCGGATCAAGTTGTAAGTGGTGTAGCAATTAACTTCTTATCTCTTGGGTTAACGGTATTTGCAATTAAGAAGATTTTTGATAAAGGACAGACTGACTTTATTCAGTACCGTATTGAAAAGATTGATATTCCAGGCCTTTCGGATATTCCGGTTTTAGGGAAGATATTCTTCTCTAACGTACCGATAACGTCGTATATTGCTATTATTTTAGCATTCGTTGTTTGGTATGTTATTTATAAAACACCGTTCGGTCTTCGTCTTCGTGCGGTTGGTGAGCATCCAATGGCAGCTGATACGATGGGGATTAACGTATATAAAATGCGCTATATCGGTGTTTGTATATCAGGTGTGTTTGCTGGAATTGGTGGAGCAATTTTTGCAATGTCAATTTCTAATAACTTCTCAGGGGCAACTATTACTGGACAAGGTTTCTTAGCGTTAGCTGCTATGATCTTTGGGAAGTGGAATCCACTAGGTGCATTAGGTGCAGCACTATTCTTTGGTTTTGCACAATCGTTAAGTGTAACAGGTGGGACAATTCCTGTATTAGATCAAATTCCGAGTGTTTTATTAACGATATTACCGTATGTATTCACAATATTAGCACTTGTTGGTTTTGTAGGTCGTTCTGAAGCTCCGAAAGCGTTAGGAACTCCTTATGAGAAAGGAAAACGATAAGTATAAAAAAGCTCGCACATTAGTGCGGGCTTTTTTACATAGACTATATTTAATACAGAATTTTACGATGTTCCTTACAAATGAAAGTTTTTAGAAAGAGCCTAATGTAAGTATAGTGAGGAAGAAAAGTTGATTTTTCATTTCTAAAAACTGTATATTGAAGAGGAATATTCCTACATACGTAAAGGAGGGCTATAAATGAAACTAATGGAACAACAGTTACATGAGTTAGGTGGTTTACGAGTACATATTATTCCAACTGATAAATATAAAACAAATACTTTTGTATTTCGTTTGAAAGCACCTTTAAATGAGGAGACGGTGACAGAGCGTGCTCTATTGCCATACGTATTGCAAAGTGCGACAGAAAAGCTTCCTTCTGTAATTCGCCTTCGTCAATATTTAGAAGAATTATACGGATCGTCCTTGGCAGTAGATGTAAGTAAAAAAGGAGAAGACCATATCATCTCTATTTATGTAGACATTGCAAATGAAGTATATTTACATGATGCACCACCGTTATTTGAAAAAGCACTTTCTATGTTATCGGATATAGTTTTACATCCAGCAATAGAGGGGAATGGTTTTCTACCTTCTATCGTAGAAAGTGAAAAAAGAGCGCTCTTGCAACGAATTGAAGCTACGTATGATGATAAAATGCGCTATGCAAACGAGCGTTTAATTGAAGAAATGTGTAAAGTAGAACCGTATCGTTTAAGTGCAAATGGGAAAAAAGAGAGTGTTTCTTCTATTACAAGTGAAAGTTTGTATCAATATTATCAAAAAGTGTTAGCGGAAGATGAAATGGATCTATACATTATTGGTGATATTTCAAAAAACGCAGTTGATCTTGTAAATAAGTATTTTTCTATTTCAGCGCGTCCTGCGAGAGAAAGAAATGTACTTCTTCATAAGAGAAATAATGAAGAAAAAGAAGTTGTGGAAAAACAAGAATTAAAACAAAGTAAATTACACATCGGTTATCGTACGTTTATTACGTATAAAGACGAAGATTATTTTGCGCTGCAACTGTTCAATGGACTGTTTGGAGGATTTTCTCATTCGAAGTTATTCGTTAACGTTCGTGAAAAAAATAGTTTAGCGTACTATGCAGCATCTCGTTTTGAAAGTCATAAAGGCTTATTGTTTGTCATGTCAGGAATCGAAGCGAAAAATTATGAAAAAGCTGTTGAGATTATTAAAGAACAAATGTTAGCGATGCAAAATGGTGATTTTTCTGAAGAAGAGATGCACCAAACGAAAAGTGTCATTCAAAATCAAATATTAGAGGCTATTGATACACCGCGCGGGTTTGTGGAAATGCTGTATCATGGTATTATTTCAGAGCGTACACGTCCGGTTGAAGAATGGCTTACAGGTATTGAAAGTGTGACGAAAGAAGAGATTGTGAAAGTTGCTAAAAATATTGAACTAGATACAATTTACTTTTTACATGGAACGGAGGGAGAATAAATGGAGAAAATTGTTTATAAGCAATTAAAAGAGACACTCTATTATGAAAAACTTCCTAATGGATTAGATGTATATATTTTACCGAAGCAAGGATTTAATAAAACATTTGCCACGTTTACGACAAAATATGGTTCTGTGGATAATACATTTGTGCCATTAGGTAAAGAAGAAATGGTTCGTGTGCCTGATGGGATTGCTCATTTTCTTGAGCATAAATTATTTGAAAAAGAAGATCACGATGCGTTCCAATTGTTTAGTAAACAAGGAGCATCGGCAAATGCTTTCACATCTTTCACAAGAACAGCTTACCTTTTTTCATGTACATCAAATGTAGAACAAAATTTAAATACATTGCTAAACTTCGTACAAGAGCCTTACTTCTCTGAAAAAACAGTTGAAAAAGAGAAGGGGATTATTGGGCAAGAAATTCAAATGTATCAAGATAATCCAGATTGGCGTTTATACTTTGGATTAATTGATAGCTTGTTTGTAAAGCACCCAATTAAAATTGATATTGCAGGGACAATCGAGTCTATTAGCAAAATTACGAAAGACCTATTATATGAATGTTATGAAACATTTTATCATCCGAGCAATATGTTGCTATTTGTTGTGGGTGCAATTGATCCAGAGAAAACAATGGATTTAGTGCGTGAAAATCAAGCGAAAAAAGATTATAAAAACCAACCAGAAATTGTACGTTCATTTGAAGAAGAGCCAGATGAGGTAAATGAAAAGAAGAAAATTATTTCAATGCCTATACAAACACCTAAATGTTTAGTCGGTATTAAAGCGACAAATTTAAAAGAAAAAGGGGAAGCCCTTTTAAAACAAGAAATTGCGCTTACGCTACTTTTAGATTATTTATTTGGAAAAAGCTCCGTTCATTACGAATCTTTATATAACGAAGGGCTTATTGATGATTCGTTCTCGTATGATTATACGGAGGAGAATAACTTCGGTTTTGCAATGGTTGGCGGCGATACGAAGCAACCTGATGAGCTGGAAGAGCGTTTGAAAGATATTTTATTAAATACAAATTATGATCAATTAGATGAGTCGGCATTAGAACGAGTAAAGAAAAAGAAAATAGGTGGCTTTTTACGCTCCTTGAATTCACCGGAATATATTGCAAATCAATTTACACGATATGCGTTTAATGAATCGAGTCTGTTTGAGGCATTGACTGTATTAGAAAGTCTAACTGTTCAAGATTTACAAGAAGTGGCCAAATTATTATTATCAGAAGAGAAAATGAGTGTTTGTCAAGTTTTACCGAAAAAATAAAAGGTTTCATAATAATGTCCTCATCTTATCATTGATAAATTGTAAGATGAGGGTATTATTTATTTGTAGGAAAAAGATTTTGTTGAGATAAGAGAGGAATTATATGAAAAAGTATGCATTAGTAACTGGAGGAAGCGGAGGGATTGGTTCTGCTATTTCAAAACAATTAATTCAAGATGGATATACAGTATATGTTCATTATAATAACGGTGAAGAGAAAGTGAATGAGTTACAGAAAGAATGGGGTGAAGTGATTCCTGTTCAAGCGAATTTAGCTACTAGTGATGGAGCGGAGCGATTGTGGGAACAAATTGAACATCCCCTTGATGTTATCGTATATGCAGCTGGGAAGAGTATTTTTGGATTAGTAACAGATGTAACGAACGATGAATTAAATTATATGGTAGAACTTCAAGTGAAGAGCATCTATAAACTATTATCAATGGCATTACCAACTATGATTCAGCGGAGAAACGGTAATATTGTACTTATTTCGTCTATATGGGGCCAAATTGGCGCATCATGTGAAGTGCTTTACTCGATGGTAAAAGGTGCACAAAATTCATATGTGAAAGCTTTAGCAAAAGAAGTTTCATTAAGTGGATTAAGGGTTAACGCGGTGGCACCAGGTGCAATTGAAACGGAAATGTTACATGTATTTTCAGAAGAGGATAAGAATGAAATTGCTGAAGAGATTCCGTTAGGCCGATTAGGACTACCGGAAGAAGTAGCGAAAACAGTGTCATTCCTCGTATCACCAGGTGCATCTTACATAACTGGACAAATTATCGGAGTGAATGGTGGTTGGCATTGCTAAAAAATTGTTACATAAAAAATAAAAAACTGTGCAAATTAAGCATGATTCTATTACTAAGTAGTGAGGTGCTTAAACATGTCAGTTTTAGATAATTTTGATCAATGGAAGAGCTTTTTAGGAGAACGTTTAGAACAGGCATCAGGAAAAGGTCTTGATGGTGGTGCTGTATCAGATATGGCATTTCGTGTTGGAGATTATTTAGCAAATGAAGTAGAAGCGCGCAACGATCAAGAGAAATTATTGTCTGAGCTTTGGAAGGTTGCTGATGAACAAGAGCAACATACAATCGCAAACTTAATGGTGAAGTTTGTACAACATAAGTAAAAAATAGAGAGGAGATTCTCCTCTCTATTTTTTTTGTATAATAATAACGCGGGTTAGATTATACATTTAGCTTCCCTATTAAGGTGAAATCATATAATATAGTACGTAGGTGTAAAGTAAGCAAGGGGAGTGATCTTGGATGATTGAATGGTATTTTGAATATGAAATACATAAAAACCGACCTGGCTTGCTTGGTGACGTTTCTTCGTTAATCGGTATGCTCGGCATTAATATTGTCACAATTAATGGTGTAGATAATGCACGACGTGGATTACTCCTTATGTGTGATAATCAAGAGCAAATCTCTAGACTTGAATCAATTTTAAATACGATGGATAACATAACGGTAACGAAATATCGTCCGCCAAAGCTAAGGGATAAGTTAGCGGTTAGACATGGTAGGTACATACAACGAGATGCAGATGATAAGAAGACATTTCGATTTGTACGTGATGAATTAGGGTTACTTGTAGACTTTATGGCTGAAATAATGAAAAAAGAAGGTCATAAACTAATCGGGATACGAGGAATGCCTCGTGTCGGAAAAACAGAATCCATTGTTGCCGCAAGTGTTTGTGCAAATAAAAGATGGTTATTTGTATCATCTACTCTTATTAAGCAAACTGTTCGTAGTCAATTGATTGAAGATGAATATAGCGACGACAATATTTTCATCTTAGATGGAATCGTGTCAACAAAGCGTGCTAACGAAAGGCATTGGCAGCTTGTTCGTGAAATTATGAGATTACCTGCAACGAAAGTTGTGGAACATCCTGACGTATTTGTGAGTCAGTCAGAATACACATTGGATGATTTTGATTATATTATCGAGTTGCGTAACGATTATGATGAAGAAATTCAATATAATTTAGTAGATGAAATTGAGCAAGGTACGCAAAATAATTTCTCTATGTTTGACTTTTAAAGAAATATTGAGGTGTTAGTAGTGACAGAATTAGGACAAAAGCTGAAAGATGCAAGAGGAACGAAAGGCTTGTCTATTGATCAGCTGCATGAGATTACAAAAATTCAAAAACGCCATTTAGTAGCGATTGAGGAAGGCAATTATGATGTATTGCCAGGAGCTTTTTATGCGCGTGCATTCATTAAACAATACGCAGATGCGGTTGGCTTAAATGGAGAGGAACTGCTTGTAGAATATCAGAGTACGATACCACAATCTGAAAAACGCGACGTTCCACAAGTATCAACAGGACAAAAAACACAAGAAACAATGCAAAAATCTTCATCATGGCCAATTGCAGATCATATGCCAAAAATTTTAGTTGCGTTGTTAGTAATCGCATTTGGAGTGGTAATTTGGTTTGTTTTCCAAGCGTTAACTGGAAAAGGTGATGAGAAAGTTCCGAATTCTCAAAGTGAGAAAATTGAAGTTAAAAAAGCGGAAAACTCTCCGTTAGATACGAAGAAAGAAGAAGTGAAAGCGGAAGAGCCGAAAAAAGAGGAACCAAAGAAAGAAGAGCCAAAGAAAGAAGAACAACCCGCACAACCAACTGGACAACAAGAAGTAAAAGTAGTTGGAACAACTGGTATAGTATCTACTTTGGAAATTCATAATAATAAAACATTAGAACTGGAAATATCGAGTAAAGGTGCGAGTTATGTAGATGTTAAAGATGATGCGGGGAACGAAATTCTAAACACTACAGTACAAGAGGGCCAAGTAGAAAAACATGATGTATCAACAGTAAAAGAAGTGCGACTTAATATTGGAAATGCAACGAATGTTGAAGTTAAACTGAATGGCCAAGTGGTCGCTTACCCATTGGATACAGAAAAAGAACTTCACCAAAGATTGGTGATAAAAAACCAAGGGATAGAGCAACCAGCACAATAACAGTCATCGCTTCGATGACTTTTTTCAATGAACAAATGTTTTTGATATGATGGAGGAATAGCTGTGAATTTACCAAATAAAATTACAATATCTAGAATCTTCTTAATTCCAATTTTTATGGTAATTATGTTAGCGCCCTTTGATTGGGGTTCATACACAATTGGTGATGTTGATTTACCAATTCAACATTTAGTAGGGGCACTTATCTTTATTATTGCTTCGGCTACAGATTGGATTGATGGATATTACGCAAGAAAGTATAATCTTGTAACGAATTTAGGGAAGTTTCTTGACCCGTTAGCTGATAAATTACTTGTTTCAGCAGCACTTATCACGTTAGTTGAGATGCAATACGTACCTGCTTGGATCGTTATTGTAATTATAAGCCGTGAGTTTGCAGTAACAGGGTTACGCCTTGTACTTGCTGGAACAGGAGAAGTAGTGGCAGCAAATCAGTTAGGAAAAATTAAGACGTGGACACAAATTATTGCGATTGCAGCGTATTTATTACACGATGTACCTTTAAATTTAATCCATATCCCAGTTGCTGATATCTTTATATGGATTGCATTATTCTTTACTGTTATTTCAGGGTGGGATTATTTCTGGAAAAATAGAGCTGCTTTTGTAAACTCAAAATAGAAGTTTATGGGGGAATTGGGATGAATGCTGAAATTATTGCGGTTGGAACTGAATTATTACTTGGACAAATTGCAAATACAAATGCCCAGTTTTTATCTGAAAAGTTAGCTTCAATTGGAATTAATGTGTACTACCATACTGTAGTTGGAGATAATAACAAGCGATTACAGCAGGCAATTGAAGTTGCGGAAGAACGTGCTGACATGCTTATTTTCACAGGTGGATTAGGCCCGACAAAAGATGATTTGACGAAAGAAACGATATCTTCTAGTTTGGGTGGAGAGCTAGTGTATGATGAACAGGCATTAGCATCGATAAGCGATTATTTTAAGCGTACAGGTCGCGAGTTCACAGAGAATAATAAAAAGCAGGCGCTCGTTTTGAATGGAGCAACTGTATTTGCGAATGATCACGGTATGGCACCTGGTATGGGGTTAAATAAGAACGGGAAAGTTTATATTTTATTACCAGGACCACCGAAAGAGATGAAGCCGATGTATATAAGTTATGTAGAGCCTTTTTTACGTAACTTTACAACAGGAGAAAACATTTATTCTCGTGTGCTTCGCTTCTTCGGGATTGGGGAATCTCAATTAGAAGTGAAAGTTCAAGATTTAATTGATGGACAAACGAATCCGACAATCGCCCCACTTGCGAATGATGGAGAAGTGACACTACGTTTAACTGCCAAACATCAAAATGCTGATGAAGCGGCGAAACTCATTCAGCATATGGAAGATTTGATTTTAGAAAGAGTAGGAGAATTTTTCTACGGGTATGATCAAGAGTTTCTGCATGATAAGGCGATAGGGTTATTGAAGAAAAAAGGATTAACTTTAGCGTGTGCAGAAAGTTTAACCGGTGGTCTTTTTGGCAATCAAGTAACAGAAAGTGCTGGTGTGTCTTCAGTATTTAAAGGCGGTGTCATTTGTTATCATAATGATGTGAAGCAGCATGTTTTACATGTACCTGAGGGAGTGTTATCTACTGATGGTGCAGTTAGTAAAGAATGTGCTCGTTATCTTGCTGAAAATGTTAAGGGTTTATTAAAAGCAGATATCGGAATTAGCTTCACTGGGGTAGCAGGACCGGATGCTTCAGAACATAAAGAGCCGGGAACGGTATTTGTTGGATTGGCGATGAAGGATGAACCAACTGTAGTCTTTTCTCTTAATTTAAGTGGAAGTCGTCAACAAATTAGGGAACGTTCAGCGAAATATGGATTTTATCATTTATATAAAAAGCTAGAAGAGATATAAGTTTCTTCTAGCTTTTTTTTATGCTTAAATGCAGTTTTATTTAATGGAAAATAAAAAAATCGAATAAATGTTCGATTTTTGTTGGCAAATTGAATTGAAAATAGGTATAATAAGATTAGCAATTCAGTTAAGGAGGAATTTTGAATGAGTGATCGTCAAGCGGCATTAGATATGGCGTTAAAACAAATAGAGAAGCAATTCGGTAAAGGTTCAATTATGAAATTAGGAGAACAAGCGGAGCGTAGAGTTTCTACAATTTCAAGTGGTTCTTTAGCACTTGATGTGGCACTAGGGGTAGGCGGATACCCACGTGGCCGTATTATTGAAATTTACGGACCTGAAAGTTCAGGTAAAACAACAGTTTCATTACACGCAATCGCTGAAGTACAGCGTCAAGGTGGACAAGCAGCGTTCATTGATGCGGAGCATGCGATGGATCCTGTATATGCACAAAAATTAGGCGTTAACATAGATGAATTACTATTATCACAACCTGATACAGGGGAGCAAGGTTTAGAAATCGCAGAAGCACTTGTACGAAGTGGTGCGGTTGATATTATTGTAATTGACTCTGTAGCAGCTCTTGTACCGAAAGCTGAAATCGAAGGAGACATGGGTGACTCACACGTAGGTTTACAAGCTCGTTTAATGTCTCAAGCACTTCGTAAACTTTCAGGTGCAATTAATAAATCAAAAACAATCGCAATCTTTATTAACCAAATTCGTGAAAAAGTTGGGGTTATGTTCGGAAATCAACTACAAGTTGCTTAGTCAGAGTGTAGTACTTGAATCTTTATTTGTCTTCTTCATTTAAGTCTTTATAAGGGATTTCTTATAAGGAGAGATTAAAGTGGCGGTGACAATTGGAAATAGAACTTATCGAAACATAGAACAATGGCAAGTGGATTTTATTGCGACACATGCGGAGAGAAAATTAAAAGATATAGGTAAAGAAATTGATCTTGATGAAAGGCGAGTAGGTGAAATATTAAAGTTACTCGGAATTAAAAGAACCAGACATAGGAAGATTTACTTGCCTAAAACCGCAGAAGTTAAGCAAGAGTTAAAAAATCCATATTTATCACATGTTGAAATTGCCGTTAAGTATGGCGTATCCGATACATGTGTTGCTAAAAGGAGAAAAGAGCTTAATGTAAAGGTCAGAAAGAAAAATTATGATACTTTACTGGAACAACAGGTTGAACAGATATTGTTAAGCTTAGATTTGGCGTTCATTAAGCAAAAAAGAATCGATAAGTGGTCTATTGATTTCTACTTAGGTAGAAAATATTGTTTAGATGTCCATGGAAAATGGGCACACTCACTCAAAAAAATAAAAGAACGAGATAAAAGAAAACTTTTATTTATGAAAGAGAGCTGCTATAAATATCTTGTTATACATGAAGAAGAGCTAGCGAATAAAGAAAAAGTCACGCAAAAGATTAAGGAGTTTACCTTGGGTTTCCCTTGCTAGTGATAGCATGTTAAAAAACCTTGTGAACCTTATTGCCTAAGGGTGTAACTATTCATATAGTTGCTAACGGTGAAGCCCACCATTATTTAGGGTAATACCGTGCCAAGCTTCATATTTATATGGGGAAGGTGTAGAGACTACCGAAAAGGACTTTTAGTTAACTGAGTAGGGTACGGCAGATGATAGGCTACTGCTGGAAGTGCAAGGCTCTCTGTAAAGAGATGAAGAGATAGTCCGGACTATAGAGATGGAAAATCTATAGATAGTGCCAGAAACAACTCCAGGTGGTCGTGCGTTGAAATTCTATTCAACAGTTCGTCTTGAAGTACGTCGTGCGGAGCAATTAAAGCAAGGTAACGATATCGTTGGTAATAAAACGAAAGTAAAAGTAGTTAAGAATAAAGTAGCACCACCATTCCGTGTTGCTGAAGTTGATATTATGTACGGAGAAGGTATTTCAAGAGAAGGTGAAATCTTAGATATGGCTTCTGAACTTGATATCGTTCAAAAGAGTGGTGCTTGGTACTCTTATAATGAAGAGCGTTTAGGACAAGGTCGTGAAAATTCGAAGCAATTCTTAAAAGAGAATACGGATTTAAGAGAGGAAATTGCCTTCTTTGTTCGTGATCATCACGGAATTGGTGAAGACTCTGGTGTGGAAGACGCGGAAGATTCAAATCTTCAAGATTAAAAAATAAAAGACACGGGACCGTGTCTTTTATTTTTAATTATTATGAAAGCGTTGTATATCGTTGGAGAGAAAATATTTAATCTGCATAAAAGGCTATGTATAAAGAGGAATATATGCATGTTTTATATGAATAAACTGGAATTTACTAAGGTTTTCCAGGATAATATGCTGTCTGCTTTTTAAATTCATATATGAATTAGGGCTAAAGGTAAAGAAAGTAAAAGTAGACAACGCTTGACAATGAAAATTGCGATAGATACAATGAGAATGTATATTTTTTCTTATATACGAAACACTCTTCTCAAGAAGAGAAGTAATATTCGGAGTAAGACTTAAATCTTGCCGAAATAATAATATGACATTTTAATTGTGAAATGAAGAAAGTCCCTTAAAAAAGTGGGACGACGGTCTTTGCTGTATGTTGGTATTCAATGTACATGCCGACAGTCTTTTTTCATTCATAGCAAGGGGAGGTGAAATCATGAGTAGTACAGTTTGGATACTCATCTCCATTTTGCTTGCAACAGTCGGTGCAGTTGTTGGCTTTTTTGTTCGAAAGTCTATTGCTGAAGCGAAGATTAATGGTGCAGCTAATGAAGCGAAACGTATTCTAGACGAAGCGAATCGTGAGGCTGAAGCACTTAAGAAAGAAGCGCTTTTAGAAGCAAAGGATGAAATTCATACACTTCGTACAGAAGCTGAATTAGAAATTCGTGACCGTAGAAGCGAATTACAAAAACAAGAAAATCGTTTAATGCAAAAAGAAGAGAACCTTGATCGTAAAGACGAAACGCTCGATAAACGCGAGCTACAGTTAGAAAAGAAAGAGGATGCTCTTGTAGCGAGACAACAACAGATTGAAGAGTTGGAAAGCAAAGTGGGAGAGTTAGTTCAAAAGCAACAAACAGAATTAGAGCGCATTTCCAATCTGACACGCGAACAAGCGAAAGCAATTATTCTTGGTAAAGTAGAAAGTGAAGTTTCTCATGAAATTGCCGTAATGGTAAAAGAAAGTGAAGTTCGTGCGAAAGAAGAAGCGGATAAGAAAGCAAAAGAAATCTTATCTCTTGCAATGCAAAGATGTGCAGCTGATCATGTTGCTGAAACAACCGTTTCGGTTGTAAATCTTCCAAATGACGAAATGAAGGGACGTATTATCGGACGTGAAGGTCGAAATATTCGTACGTTAGAAACGTTAACAGGTATTGACCTTATTATCGATGATACACCAGAAGCGGTTATCCTTTCTGGATTCGACCCAATTCGTCGTGAAACAGCTCGTATCGCTCTTGATAAACTAGTACAGGACGGACGTATTCACCCAGCGCGTATTGAAGAGATGGTCGAAAAATCAAGACGTGAAGTGGACGAGTATATTCGCGAAGTCGGAGAGCAAACAACGTTTGAAGTGGGTGTTCACGGATTACATCCAGATTTAATTAAGATTTTAGGTCGTTTAAAATACCGTACAAGTTACGGACAAAACGTCTTAAAACACTCTATGGAAGTTGCATATTTAACTGGACTTATGGCAGCAGAGCTTGGTGAGGATGAAAAACTAGCAAGACGTGCTGGTCTATTACATGATATCGGTAAAGCGATTGACCATGAAGTAGAAGGTAGCCACGTTGAAATTGGTGTCGAACTCGCAACGAAGTATAAAGAGCATCCTGTAGTTATAAACAGTATTGCATCTCACCACGGGGACACAGAACCAACCTCTATCATTGCAGTTTTAGTTGCAGCAGCAGATGCATTATCAGCTGCAAGACCTGGAGCTCGTAGTGAAACGCTTGAGAACTATATTCGTCGTCTTGAAAAGTTAGAAGAGATTTCAGAGTCTTATGAAGGCGTAGAAAAATCTTTCGCAATTCAAGCAGGACGAGAAGTTCGTATTCTGGTAAAGCCAGATACAATTGATGATTTAGAAGCTCATCGTTTAGCTCGTGATATTCGAAAACGTATTGAAAATGAACTGGATTATCCAGGGCATATTAAAGTAACTGTTATTCGTGAAACACGTGCAGTGGAATACGCAAAATAAAGTGGTGAAACACCACTTTATTTTTTTGTGTTGGAATTGGTTAAAATAAAGGAAATTAGCATACAAGTGAAACAAACTTATCATACATATATGGTAAGGAAATCACTTGGATCTATAGTAATAAAAAATGTAGTACATAGGAAGGGTAAGACATATGAGAATATTATTTGTTGGGGATGTAGTAGGATCTCCTGGTAGAGGTATGATTCAACAATACGTACCGGCATTAAAGAAAAAATATACACCTACAGTAACCATTATTAATGGAGAAAATGCAGCAGGTGGACGTGGAATTACGGAAAAAATATATCGAAACTTTTTAGAATGCGGAGCACAAGCGGTTACACTTGGAAACCACGCTTGGGATAACCGTGAAGTATTTGAATTTATTGATGACGCAAAATATCTTGCAAGACCAGCTAACTTCCCAGAAGGAACTCCAGGAAAAGGACTTATCTTTGTGAATTGCAATGGAACAGAAGTTGCAGTTATTAACTTACAAGGACGTACATTCCTTCCTCCAATTGATTGCCCATTCCGTAAAGTGGATGAATTAATTAACATTGCAAAAAAACGTACGAATATTATCTTTATTGATTTTCATGCGGAAACTACAAGTGAAAAACAAGCGTTAGGTTGGTATGTAGATGGTCGTGCTACAGCAGTAGTAGGTACACATACACATGTTCCTACAGCAGATAATCGTATTTTACCAAGCGGGACGGCATATATCACAGATGTTGGTATGACAGGGCCTTACGATGGGATTTTAGGTATGGATCGAGAAGCGGTATTGAAGAAATTTTTAACAAACTTACCAGTACGATTTGAAGTGACAAGTGGTAGAACGCAATTAAGTGCAGTGCTAGTTGATGTGGATCCTAATACAGGAAAAGCTAAGAAAATTCAGCGTATCTTAATTAATGATGATCAACCGTTTTTTGAGTAATTCCTAGGTAAAATTAGAAAAGTTATTATTTTTTAATTTTTTAGAAAAATTGCAGAAATTTAGCAGGAATACGCGTCATTCCTCGTGAATATAAGTTAAAGTGAAATAATTGCTAATACTTTTTATAGAAACGAGGAGGAAACGCGGAATGGAAATATTAAAAGTTAAAGCAACGTCGGTCCCTAATTCTGTAGCTGGTGCACTTGCAGGTGTTATTCGCGAACGCGGAACAGCAGAAATTCAAGCCATTGGTGCAGGTGCATTGAACCAAGCGGTAAAGGCAGTAGCAATTGCAAGAGGATTTGTAGCGCCTAGTGGTTTGGACCTGATTTGTATCCCAGCGTTCACAGATATTATGATTGATGGGGAAGAGCGTACAGCAATAAAATTAATTGTAGAACCTCGTTAAGTTTAAACAACCTGTTTGCAGTATGCAAACAGGTTGTTTTTATAATGGAGGAATGGAAATGAAAATTTTTGATGCTCATTGTGATGTACTCTTTCAGTTATGGAGTGCACAGGGGAAAAAGGATTTTAAAAACGATCCGAAATTACATATTACATTTGAACAATTAAAGAAAAGAAAAGGGAGTATACAATGTTTTGCTATATATGTGCCAGAAACGGTGCTATATGAAAAACGCTTTGAAGTGGCATTACAAATGGTAGATATTTTTTATAATGAAATTTTATCATTACCGGGTGTGAAGGTTATTCAGACAAAAGATGATATTAACATGTTAAAACAGGACGAGATTGGAGCGATATTAACACTAGAAGGATGCGAAGCAATTGGAAAAGAGGCAATGAAATTACGGTTGTTTTATCGTCTAGGAGTACGTTCTTTTGGGCTAACATGGAATTATGCCAATCTATTAGCTGATGGTGCACTAGAGACACGTGAGGCGGGTTTAACGACTTTTGGTAAACATGTTGTACAAGAACTTAATACGTTACATGTATGGACTGATGTATCTCATCTAAATGAAAGAAGCTTTTGGGATGTGATAGAAATTGCAAAAAATCCTATTGCCTCCCATTCAAATTGTACGAAACTTTGTCAGCACCCACGTAATTTAAACGATGAACAACTTAGAGCTCTTATAAAGCGAAATAGCATGATCGGTGTTACTTTTGTACCACAGTTTCTAACAAGTGAAAAACAAGCGAATATAGCGGATATAGTAAAACATATCGAATATATTTGTTCATTAGGTGGAGAGAACAATATAGGATTTGGTTCCGATTTTGATGGGATATTAGAAACAGTTGTAAATGTATCAGCGTATAGAGAATACGAAAATGTAATGAATGAGCTGTGTAAACACTATGCAGCATCTACTGTAGAGCGATTTTTATATGATAATTTTGTGGAACATATAAGCTTTTAAGATTTTTGTTTTAAAAATCCAGAAAAATTAGAATTAATTCATTTGATATTATTGTTTTTTTTAAGACCTAATACTAGAATGAAAAACAAAATAGCTTTATACTAAAGATTCAGGGAAATCAGAAGAGGCATAATTTGCGTCCGTTGTAGTTTATTTGTATAAAAAATGCTAAACTATTACTGTAAAAAAATACACTACAATGAATGCAGCCAAAAGGGGTGTAGGAGATGATTAGTCAACTTTCATGGAAAGTTGGAGGCCAACAAGGTGAAGGAATTGAAAGTACAGGAGAAATCTTCTGTATTGCATTAAACCGATTAGGATATTACCTATACGGTTACCGCCACTTCTCATCACGTATTAAAGGCGGCCATACAAATAATAAAATTCGTGTAAGTACAACAGAAGTACGTGCGATCTCAGATGATTTAGATATTTTAATTGCTTTTGATCAAGAAACTATTGATTTTAACTTCCACGAACTACGTCCAGGTGGAATTGTAGTTGCGGATGCGAAATTTAATCCGACAATACCTGATAATACAGATGTAAATCTATATGTGATACCGTTTACAGATATTGCTTCAGAATTAGGCACATCATTAATGAAAAACATGGTTGCTGTTGGGGCATCAAGTGCGGTATTAGGATTAGATGAAACAGCTTATTTAGATGTTGTTGAAGAGATCTTTGGTCGTAAAGGAGAGCAAGTTGTTCAAAAGAATATGGACGCAATTAAGCGCGGCTCTCAATATATGAAAGAATTGCTAGGTGAGAAAGTAAACATGATGCAGCTTGAAAAAGCTGATGGTAAGAAACGTATGTTTATGATTGGAAACGATGCAATCGCATTTGGTGCGGTAGCTGGTGGTGCTCGCTTTATGTCTGCATATCCAATTACACCTGCATCTGAAATTATGGAATACTTAATCAAAAAATTGCCAAAAGTTGGCGGGACAGTAATCCAAACTGAGGATGAAATCGCAGCTTGTACAATGGCAATCGGTGCAAACTATGCTGGTGTTCGTACATTAACCGCATCTGCTGGTCCGGGTCTATCTTTAATGATGGAAGCGATTGGTTTAGCAGGTATTACAGAAACACCATTAGTAATTGTTGATACACAACGTGGTGGTCCAAGTACAGGATTACCAACGAAACAAGAGCAGTCTGATTTAATGGCGATGATTTACGGTACGCACGGTGAGATTCCAAAAATCGTCATGGCGCCAAGTACAGTTGAAGAAGCTTTCTATGATATTGTAGAAGCATTTAACCTAGCTGAAGAATATCAAGTTCCTGTTATTTTCTTAACGGATTTACAGCTTTCTTTAGGAAAACAAACGGTAGAGCCGCTTACGTTAGATAAAGTGGAAATTCGTCGCGGTAAGCTTGATTTAGAAGCGGAATTACCAGAACGTGAAAATAAAGCATACTTCAAGCGTTATGAAGTAACAGAAGATGGCGTTTCACCACGTGTTTTACCTGGTATGAAAAATGGTGTTCACCATGTTACAGGTGTAGAACATGATGAAACGGGTAAACCATCTGAATCAGCAATAAACCGTAAAGATCAAATGGACAAACGTTTCCGTAAAATGGAGAACTTGAAGTTTAATACCCCTGTTTATAAAAATGTTAAGCATGAAGAAGCAGACGTATTGCTTGTTGGATTTAACTCAACTCGTGGTGCGATCGAAGAAGCAATGGAGCGCTTAGAACAAGAGGGTATGAAAGTAAACCATGCTCATGTGCGTTTAATTCACCCGTTCCCAACAGCTGAAATCGATCCACTTGTGAAAAATGCGAAGCGTGTTGTAGTGGTAGAAAACAACGCAACAGGTCAGCTTGCTAACATTATGAAAATGAATCTTGGTAACGGTGAGAAAATTTCTAGTCTTTTAAAATATGATGGGAACCCATTCTTGCCGAAAGAGATTTACAACGAATGCAAAAAAGGGGTTGTATTAAATGGCAACATTTAAGGACTTTCGTAACAGTGTAAAACCAAACTGGTGCCCAGGTTGCGGAGACTTCTCGGTGCAAGCTGCAATTCAACGTGCGGCAGCTAACGTTGGCTTAAATCCAGATGAACTTGCTGTTATTTCTGGTATCGGCTGTTCAGGTCGTATTTCAGGTTATATTAATTCGTACGGTGTGCATAGTATTCATGGTCGTGCCCTTCCGATTGCACAAGGTGTGAAAATGGCAAATCGTGATTTAACAGTTATCGCATCAGGTGGTGACGGTGATGGATTTGCGATTGGTATGGGACATACAATCCATTCTATTCGTCGTAACATCGACATTACGTACATCGTAATGGATAACCAAATTTACGGATTAACAAAAGGGCAAACTTCACCACGTAGTGAAGCTGGATTTAAAACGAAGAGCACACCACAAGGTTCAATTGAGCCATCACTAAATGTTATGGAAATGGCTTTAACAGCTGGTGCGACATTTGTGGCGCAAAGCTTTTCAAGTGATTTAAAAGAATTAACACAAATTATTGAAGCTGGTATTAACCATAAAGGTTTTTCATTAATTAACGTATACAGTCCATGTGTTACTTACAATAAAGTAAATACTTACGATTGGTTTAAAGAGAATTTAACAAAACTAAGTACAGTAGAGGGATATGATCCGTCTAATCGCATGATGGCTATGCAAACGTTAATGGAAAATAACGGATTAGTAACAGGTTTAATTTATCAAAATACAGCGCAACCTTCATACCAAGAACTTGTAAAAGGCTATAGTGAGAAGCCTTTAGTGCAAGCTGATTTAAATATGGATCAGAAAATGTTTGATGAACTTGTTGCTGAATTTATGTAATATAAGAAGAGGAGGTTGCCATGTGGCAACCTTTTTTTATGAGAAAATATAGGATAGTCTTGTTTACTTAGAAAATTCAGAATGGTAAAATAATATATAAATCGTTGTATGAAAATGGTGAGTTCATTGTATATGAAATGTAAGATCCAAACAGAGCCTCTTTCTTGTTAAAATTGGCGAAACGCTTCATACTATGGTAATGTTTATAAGGATAAAGCAATATGCTTTAGGGTAGGACAAAAAGAAATGTTAAAAGGGAATGTCTATTTGTGTGTGGGGAAGACTTCATTTTTATAAATGATTAGATTGACTACTCAAGTTTCAAAGGACAAGTTATCTCTCAAGCTATCTAACCATTTTTGAAGTGAGTCTAAGCGCATTAAAATGGGCTATAGAGTGTGTATAGTTAAGGGTGAAAGGAGATTACCGATGAACGAGCAACAACGATTAGCAAATCAACAAGCAAATTCCTCTACGAAAAAAGAAGAGAAAGATTATAGTAAATACTTTGAAAGTGTATACCAACCACCTTCCTTAAAAGATGCGAAAAAACGAGGGAAAGAAGAAGTTAAAATTGAACGGGATTTTGGCTTACCTGAAGAGTTTCGCAACTTTGGCACAGGAAGAAAGTTCTATATTCGTACATATGGTTGTCAAATGAATGAGCATGATACGGAAGTAATGGCGGGTATTTTCACTGCACTTGGATATGAACCAACCTTTTCAACTGAAGATGCAGATGTAGTGTTATTAAATACTTGTGCCATTCGTGAAAATGCTGAAAATAAAGTGTTCGGTGAACTAGGTCATTTAAAGTCATTAAAACGAAGAAATCCGGACCTTTTAATTGGTGTATGTGGTTGTATGTCGCAAGAAGAATCTGTTGTAAATAAAATTATGCAAAAAAATCAGCATGTAGATATGGTGTTTGGAACGCATAATATTCATAGATTACCGTACATTCTAAAGGATGCAATGTTCTCGAAGGAGACGGTAGTTGAAGTTTGGTCAAAAGAAGGGGATGTAATTGAAAACCTTCCGAAAGTACGCCGTGGTGATATTAAAGCTTGGGTAAATATTATGTATGGCTGTGATAAGTTTTGTACATATTGTATCGTACCGTATACACGTGGAAAAGAGCGAAGCAGACGTCCAGAAGACATTATCCAAGAGATTCGCCATTTAGCTGCGAATGGCTATAAAGAAATTACGTTACTTGGACAGAACGTAAATGCATATGGTAAAGACTTTGAAGATTTTGAATACGGACTTGGCGATTTAATGGACGAACTCCGTAAAGTTGATATTGCCCGTATTCGTTTTACAACGAGCCATCCACGCGATTTCGATGATCACTTAATTGAAGTGCTTGGAAAAGGTGGAAACTTAGTAGAACATATTCACTTACCGGTTCAATCTGGAAGCACAGAAATGTTGAAAATTATGGCACGTAAATATTCACGTGAGCATTATTTAGAGCTTGTAAGAAAAATTAAAGAAGCAATTCCAAACGCGGTATTAACGACTGATATTATCGTCGGTTTCCCAAATGAAACTGATGAGCAATTTGAAGAAACGATGTCGTTATATCGTGAAGTAGGATTTGATACTGCCTTTACCTTTATTTATTCTCCGCGCGAAGGTACACCAGCTGCAAAAATGAAAGATAATGTACCGATGGAAGTGAAGAAAGAACGTCTTCAACGCTTAAATACATTAGTAAATAAATTGGCAATTGAAAAGAATGATCGTTATAAAGGCCAAATTGTAGAAGTGTTAGTTGATGGGGAAAGTAAGAATAACGCGGAAGTACTTGCAGGTTATACTCGTACGAATAAACTTGTAAACTTCGTTGCGCCAAAATCTTTAATTGGTCAGCTTGTGAAAGTAAAAGTAACGGATGCGAAAACTTGGTCTCTTAACGGAGAATTAGTTGAAGAGCCGATTGAGGTGGAATAATTGATGAAAGTATATACGAAAGATGACATTGTTGAGCAAGCGAAAGAATTAGCAAAAATGATTTCTGAAACAGAAGAAGTTGATTTCTTTAAGAAAGCAGAGGCGCAAATTCATAAAAATGAAAATGTAAAGCGTGCAATTGATGAAATTAAAGCACTGCAAAAGCAAGCAGTAAACTTGCAACATTACGGGAAATGGGAAGCTTTGAAAAAAGTAGAAGCTGAAATTGATGCATTGCAAGATAAGTTGGATAGTATCCCAGTTGTACAAGAATTTAAATCTTCACAAACATATGTAAATGACTTACTACAGTTAGTTGCCAGTACGATTTCTAACAACGTAACAGATGAAATATTAATTTCAACTAATGGTGATGTATTGAAGGGTGAAACAGGCGCAGAGGTAGAAAGTAAAAAAGGAAATTGTGGTTGTTAAAGAGATGTCGAATTGACATCTCTTTTTTTAGTTGGTTAAACGTAAGTTCTTCTCGAAAAAAGAATGACACATTCCGCTATTGTCACGCATATGATTAAGTGAATAGTGATTGAGGAGGGTTACGAATGTCCGAATTTAGAGAGATTATTACAAAAGCAGTGGTTGGAAAAGGACGTAAGTATACAAAGTCAACGCATACATGTGAATCGAATAATGAGCCAACAAGTATTTTAGGGTGCTGGGTAATTAACCACTCGTACGAAGCAAGAAAGAATGGAAAGCATGTGGAAATTGAAGGTTTCTATGATGTGAACACTTGGTATTCGTTTGATGGTAATACAAAGACAGAAGTTGTGACAGAACGTGTGAACTACACGGATGAAGTGAGTATCGGGTATCGTGATAAAAACTTTTCTGGTGATGATTTAGAAATTATTGCTCGTGTCATTCAGCCACCAAATTGTTTAGAAGCTCTTGTATCACCAAATGGTAATAAAATTGTTGTGACTGTAGAACGTGAATTTGTAACAGAAGTAGTTGGAGAAACGAAAATTTGTGTAAGTGTAAATCCTGAAGGTTGTGTAGAATCAGACGAAGATTTCCAAATCGATGATGATGAGTTTGAAGAATTAGATCCGAACTTTATCGTTGACGCAGAAGAAGAGTAATAGAAAGCTAGGGAGAAGTTCTTCCTAGCTTTTTACTTTACATAAGTAGTGCTTGAATGAACATGATTCCTTATGAAATGTGCTATAATGAAGAAAGACTCCTGAAATAGGAGATATGGATGTCCGTGAAGTGTGACATATATGAATATAGATTATTATGTAAGAATTATGGAGGATAAGTATGACGCAATATACGCCTATGATACAGCAATATTTAAAGGTTAAGGCAGACTATCAAGATGCCTTTTTATTTTTTCGCTTAGGCGACTTTTATGAAATGTTCTTTGAGGATGCGGTTAAAGCAGCTCATGAACTTGAAATTACATTAACGAGCCGAGATGGTGGTAGTAGCGATCGTATACCGATGTGCGGTGTACCGCATCATGCGGCTAAAAACTATATTGAACAACTTGTTGAAAAAGGATATAAAGTAGCGGTTTGTGAGCAAGTGGAAGATCCAAAAACAGCTAAAGGTGTAGTGCGCCGTGAAGTCGTACAACTCATTACGCCAGGAACGATGATGGAAGGGCGTACTATTGATGAGAAAGAAAATAACTTCTTAGCAGCATTAACACATTTTGAAGATGGATCGTATGCTTTAGCTTGTAATGATTTAACGACTGGACAAAATACAGTAACGTTGTTAACAGGTTCAGTAGAAGATATTTTATTAGAAGTGTATGCAACTGGTTCAAAAGAAATTGTTGTAGATTCTACATTTTCGAAAGATGAATTAAATAAATTAACTGAAACATTAAAAATGACGATTTCGTATGAAGATGCAACAACTATTCCAGAAGGGCTAGAACATCTTGTGAAAAATGTTTCACAAGCAAAGTTAATTAAAGCAATTGGTCGCTTATTTAACTATGTAATAAGAACACAAAAACGTTCGTTAGATCACTTGCAACCAGTTGAAATTTATTATACGAACCAGTTTATGAAAATTGATGTGCATTCAAAGCGAAATTTAGAGCTGACAGAAACACTTCGAACGAAAGAAAAAACAGGATCATTATTATGGCTATTAGATAAAACGAAAACAGCTATGGGTGGTCGTATGTTAAAACAGTGGATGGAACGTCCACTTATTCAGAAAGAAAAAGTTGAAGAGCGTTTAGAAATGGTTGAAACGTTTGTAAATGATTACTTCTTACGTGAAGATTTAAAAGAAAAGTTAAAAGAAGTATATGATTTAGAACGTTTAGCAGGGAAAGTTGCATTTGGTAATGTGAATGCACGGGATTTATTACAGTTAAGACGATCTTTACTTCAAGTACCAGCTATTTTAGAAGCGATTAGTTTGTTAGATAATGCTTATGCAGCAAGGTTAATTCAAGGTGCGGATCCATGTGAGAGTTTAACTGAATTACTAGGAAGAAGTATTCAAGAAAACCCACCGCTTTCTATTAAAGATGGAGATATTATTAAAGACGGTTATAATGACAAGCTGGATCAATATCGTTACGTTAGTAAAAACGGAAAAACGTGGATCGCTGAGCTTGAAAAACGAGAGCGTGATATTACAGGAGTTAAATCATTAAAAATCGGGTACAACCGTATTTTCGGTTATTACATTGAAGTAACGAAAGCGAACCTTGCAGCATTACCAGAAGGTCGCTATGAGCGTAAACAAACGCTTGCTAATGCTGAACGTTTCATAACAGATGAGCTGAAAGAAAAAGAAACGTTAATCTTAGAAGCAGAAGAAAAAATTGTACAATTAGAATACGATTTATTTACAGCGCTTCGCGAAGAAGTCAAAGTATTCATTCCGAAATTACAGCATTTAGCGAAAGTAATTAGTGAACTAGACGTACTGCAAAGTTTTGCGACAGTTAGTGAAGAAGAACAGTTTGTAAAACCTGTTTTAACAACTAAGCGCGAAATCTTTATTAAAGATGGTCGTCATCCTGTCGTTGAAAAAGTATTGAACGGGAAATTGTATGTACCGAATGATTGTATTATGCCAGAGAAGATGGATGTCTTTTTAATTACAGGACCGAACATGTCTGGTAAAAGTACGTATATGAGACAATTAGCACTTGTAACTGTTATGTCGCAAATCGGTTGTTTCGTACCAGCAACTGAAGCAGTATTACCTGTATTTGATCAAATCTTTACGAGAATTGGTGCAGCGGATGATTTAATTTCAGGTCAAAGTACATTTATGGTCGAAATGCTAGAAGCGAAAAATGCCATTGCAAATGCATCAGAAAGAAGTTTAATTTTATTCGATGAAATTGGACGCGGTACATCTACGTATGATGGTATGGCACTTGCGCAAGCAATCATTGAACATATTCATGACCAAATTGGGGCAAAAACGTTATTCTCTACGCATTATCATGAATTGACGGTGTTAGAAGAAAGTTTAGATCAACTGAAGAATGTACACGTTTCAGCTATTGAAGAGAACGGAAAAGTAGTATTCCTTCATAAAATTCAAGATGGAGCAGCTGATAAAAGTTACGGAATTCACGTGGCGCAACTTGCGGAGCTCCCAGATAGCTTAATCGCTCGTGCGAAAGAAGTGTTAGCACAACTAGAAGGACAAGAAGAAATTATTATTCCAAAGCGTGTAGAAGTGAAAGCGCAAGAGCAAGAAGTAATTCCAGAACCTGTAGTTGTAAAAGAAGAACCAGTAGAAAGAGAAGAAACGAAGGTAGAGACTGAAGAAGAATCGCAACTATCATTCTTTGGTGGAGAACAGTCTTCGAAAAAACAAGACAAGCCAGTTTTAGATGCAAAAGAAACGGCAGTACTTACGCAAATTAAAAAAATTGATTTACTTGATATGACACCTTTAGAAGCGATGAACGAACTGTATCGCTTGCAGAAAAAGTTAAAGAAAGGATGAGTAAGTAGATGGGGAAAATTCGCAAACTCGATGACCAACTCTCTAACTTAATTGCGGCAGGGGAAGTAGTAGAACGCCCTGCCTCAGTCGTAAAAGAACTTGTGGAAAATTCTATCGATGCGAATAGTACATCTATTGAAATCCACTTAGAAGAAGCTGGTTTATCAAAAATTCGCATCATTGATAATGGGGATGGCATTGCAGAAGAAGATTGTATTGTAGCTTTTGAACGACATGCAACGAGCAAAATTAAAGATGAGAACGATCTGTTTCGCATTAGAACACTCGGGTTCCGTGGTGAGGCATTGCCGAGTATTGCCTCAGTTAGTGAATTAGAATTAATTACTAGCACAGGTGATGCGCCTGGTACGCACCTTATTATTAAAGGTGGAGACATTATAAAGCAGGAGAAAACAGCGAGCCGAAAAGGAACAGATATTACAGTACAAAACTTATTCTTTAATACACCAGCGCGTCTTAAATATATGAAAACCATTCATACAGAGCTTGGGAATATTACAGATATCGTGTATCGTATCGCAATGTCACACCCAGAAGTATCGTTAAAGTTGTTTCATAATGAAAAGAAATTGCTTCACACATCAGGAAATGGTGATGTAAGACAAGTACTTGCATCGATTTACAGCATTCAAGTTGCGAAGAAGCTTATTCCAATTGAAGCGGAATCTTTAGATTTCACAATTAAAGGTTATGTAACATTACCAGAAGTAACGAGAGCATCTCGAAATTATATGTCAACGATCGTAAATGGTCGCTATGTTCGAAATTTCGTATTAATGAAAGCCGTTCAGCAAGGATACCATACCTTATTGCCAGTCGGACGATATCCAATCGGCTTCTTATCGATTGAAATGGATCCGATGCTTGTTGACGTTAACGTACATCCTGCGAAATTAGAAGTTCGTTTTAGTAAAGAACAAGAATTGTTAAAGCTTATCGAAGAAACATTGCAAGCAGCATTTAAAAAAATACAGCTCATCCCAGATGCAGGTGTGACAACGAAGAAAAAAGAAAAAGATGAAAGTGTGCAAGAACAGTTCCAGTTTGAGCATGCGAAGCCGAAAGAGCCATCTATGCCGGACATCATTTTACCGACGGGCATGGATGAAAAACGAGAAGAACCACTGGCAGTGAAACAGCCAGCACAACTGTGGCAACCGCCGAAGCAAGAATGGCAACCACCACAGTCGCTCGTAAGGGAAGAACAAAGTTGGCAGCCATCTACTAAATCGATAATGGAAGAACCAATTCGAGAAGAGAAATCGTGGAACAGTAACGATGAAGACTTTGAATTAGAGGAATTGGAAGAAGAAGTTCAGGAAATAGAAGAGATTGAAATGAACGGTAATGACTTACCACCGCTTTATCCAATTGGACAAATGCATGGAACATATATTTTCGCTCAAAATGATAAAGGCTTATATATGATTGACCAGCATGCCGCGCAGGAACGTATTAATTATGAATACTTCCGTGATAAAGTAGGAAGGGTAGCGCAAGAAGTACAAGAATTACTTGTACCATACCGTATCGATTTATCTCTTACTGAATTTTTACGTGTCGAAGAGCAACTAGAAGAACTGAAAAAAGTTGGACTGTTCCTAGAGCAATTCGGTCATCAATCCTTTATCGTCCGCTCACATCCAACGTGGTTCCCAAAAGGACAAGAAACAGAAATTATCGACGAAATGATGGAACAAGTCGTCAAACTAAAAAAAGTTGATATTAAAAAACTGCGTGAAGAAGCAGCCATCATGATGAGTTGTAAAGCATCCATTAAAGCAAATCAATATTTAACGAACGATCAAATATTTGCTTTACTGGAAGAACTTCGCACAACAACAAACCCATACACATGCCCGCACGGAAGACCAATTCTTGTGCATCATTCTACTTATGAGCTTGAAAAGATGTTTAAGAGGGTTATGTAGGGATACTGACCATAGAGAAAAAATGGTCCCGGTTATTTTAATAAAATATAGAGTGAAATAAAAAGGAGCGATAGTAATAAGTCGCTCCTTTTTAATATAATTCTTTTGCAACTATATTTTAAAAATTCATTTATAAACTAGAAATAACCTATTTGTAATGTATATGTGTTTTCTTATTTTTTTGTAAAGAAAGAGGTTTTAATTTACAGACTTATCAGAATTATGTAAAGTGTAGATAAAATCATAAAATGGGGTGTCCTTTATGTGTACTAGTTTGACATTACAGACAAAAAACGGTCAACATCTTTTTGCAAGAACGATGGATTTTACATTAGATATGAATCAAGAAGTAATAATCATTCCTCGACATTACCAGTGGAATAATATAACTGGTGAAATTATCAATACGAAACATGCTACGGTCGGAATGGGGATTAATCATCACGGAAGGGTCATTATGGCGGACGGAGTAAATGAAGCTGGTATGACATGTGCAACACTCTATTTTCCAGGATTCGCTGCTTATAGTCAAAGCATAGATGACAACAAAACGAATTTGGCTCCATTTGATTTTGTGACTTGGAGTCTCACGCAATTCAATTCAGTCAAAGAGTTAAAGAAATCTGTAGATAGCCTTACCTTTTTGGATATACCATTACCAGATTTAGGACTTACGCCACCACTACATTGGATTTTAGCGGATAAATGGGGAGATTGCATTGTACTGGAGCCGACAAATGAAGGATTAAAAATGTATGATAACCCACTAGGAGTGATGACGAATAGTCCGGAGTTTAATTGGCATTTGCAAAATTTAAGACAATATATAGGCCTTAAATCGCAGCCATTCGCGCCAACTGAGTGGAGTAACTTATCATTAAGTGCTTTTGGTCAGGGTTCAGGATCAATGGGACTTCCAGGGGATTTCACCCCGCCATCAAGGTTTGTGCGGGCAGCATATGGTAAACAAAACATTCAAGGTATAGATAGTGAAGAAGAGGGAGTATCGGCCCTATTTCATATCTTATCAAATTGTGAGGTTCCTAAAGGCGGAGTAATAACAGAAGAAGGTGCATTAGATAATACCATTTATACAAGCGTAATGTGTATGGAGTCCGGAACATATTATTATCATACCTACGATTGTAGACAAATTATAGCCATTCATTTATTTCATGAAAATTTAGATACAGATGAGATTAAAGCATATCCGTTCCAACGGAAACAAAAAATATTTTATGAAAACTAAGTTGTTTTGAAACTGCGTTTGGTAAATTTATAAAATATATATAATAGAGCAATAATGCCTATATAATTCTTGGGTGCTTCTGTAGATTTATGATTCATCATAAATCTACTCCTTTCTTCAATGACTACAACCAGTAAAATTCTGATGGTAGGAGCATTGGCTAAGAAACTTATTTTTTCATTAAACTAGTTTTTATTTCTTCTAGAAGGCTCATCATAGTGCTATTAGGTAAAATAAACATGGACGTACTCCATTTATAAATAGTAAAGAACAAAAAAGGTATGGAAAATATCCATACCTTTTTTGTTCTTCTATTATCTATGTATAAAAAAGCGCTGTATATCAGCACTTTTTAAAAGTACATGAGTTGTATAAGAAAGATTTATATATTACTTATAACTATGCAAGGTCTAATATAGATTTTTATTTGATTAATTGTTATAAGGCTATTTGTTTTTATTATTATTAATTTTTTCCGTATATAACACCTGTTCTTTATAGTGTTTTTTTATTGGGAAAGTATGTGTACCAGAGCCGTTTTTGTATGTTTTATTGATGGGATTTTTTAGCGGGATTGTTGTAGTTTCAGTAAATTCATATGGGTAGTTTATTTTAGATTTATCTTCAAACATGAAAATGCCTCCTTTTAGGATTTCCTGAATTCTTTACTATAACATGATATGCATATAGATTTTTTTTGGACTAGTTATTTATAGAGGTTAATGGAATTTAATTCCGTACTTACTGAAATATTTCAAAGAAAAACAATGTGAGAAATGTATGATAATGATTTTTTTCATTTATTAGTGAAGGGGATTTTGCATATATATTCGTTATAAATTGTTTTTATAATATGGTTTATATAGGTTTTTCCTGATAATATAATGCTGGAGATTATAGTGTTATTAGGTTATTAGGAACATTTAATGCTGTTTCAAAACTGAAAGGGAATTGAAAAAAAACTGAAACTTTTCTCATAAAAATTCAATCTTACTCGAAAAATGAAAGGAAAATGAAATTTTCCAAAAGATATTCTTTGTTAAGATAAAAAGCATACATACAAAAAGTATTGACATATCTTAAAAGTGTATTTTCAAGATATAGTGGGGGAAAAGATGAGAGTAGAAAAACAATTAATAAAAAAGATGTATTATGAAACATTCCTAATGGAGAATGAAACAAAGCCACCTCTTGACGTACTTGGAGAAGTTTATGTAAACGAAGAAAGAAATGAGGTTTCTGATGGATCTTATATTCGTTTTGCACAAGGTGAGTTTTATTATCGCCATCAAGATTTTGAAGCTGCTATTTTTAAATGGGAAAAAGTTAGTAATGAATTAGCACCGTGGGCACAAAAAAATATTGCGGATGCTTATTTTGAACTTAATCAATTAGCAGTTGCTGAAAATGTGTATACTTCTATTACTACTGATAATAAAATATTGATGACCGAAATTGGATTACAATTACTTTCTCTTTACATAGAGCAAAATAATTTTGATTCCGCTTTCTCTGTTATTAAAGAAGCGGTTTCTTTAAATCCCGATTACCCGAACGTCACAAAAATTGCCCGTTCTTTTTATGAGGAGCAGCAAGATTTTGATAGTGCAGTAGAGCTTGCAGTGAATGAGTTAATTCGAACAGAATCTTACCCGTGGTTTGAGGTTTTAAAAGGATATATTGATAAAGGATTCACTAAACATATTTCACCAGATTATTTCTATGAAGTATTAGTTACGTTAAATACTGTAGATCAAGTACAATTTACGCAAATGGTTTCATCACTTTGGAATAGTTATAAAAATGAACAAAATTACTTAGTATGGCTTAATACAATAAATGAATTTTTCTTGCATATTGAAATACATTCGTCCGATATATGGAACAAAATTTCTTCTCTTTACGAAGAAACGTACTTTGAATTAATTAAAGGTCAATATATGCTTAAACAATTGCACGACATCATTCCAAACTTGTTAACAAATTGGTTAAAGGTAGTCAATCCATCTTATGCTGTATTTCCATCAGCAGCTGTATTGGCATGGGATGAGATTTTCCCTTCTAAAATAGATTCAGCAAATATAAAACATGCGGAAAACCTGTTGTTATATTCTATTAATCATGTGAACGGTTTAGAGTATAGTTTGCATCTTTTTGAATCTATTACAGAGTGGGCACAAGAGCATAATATAGAAATGGGTCACCGATTTAGATGGTTAGTTGGCGAACTCGCAGATTTAAGCACAAACCGCATTTTAGTAACAGGAACTTCAGGGAATGGAAAAACTACATTTATTAACTCTATATTAGGAGAAAATATAGTAGAAAAATCAATTTCAAATGTAGTAGTTTTAAAAAATGATGCTCATACAGAAATTAACGCCATAACAGACTCTGCAATTACAACAACGGAAGATGTCTCTGATTACCATAATATGATGTCACAACACCATCAAACATATAGAGATAGAGCGTGTGTGGAATTTAAATTACCATGCAGATTTTTAAGTGAAAATAAACTTACATTTGTAGTTACACCTGGCTTTAATAGAAATAACGATACTAGGGATGAAATATTCGAATATTTAAATTCTGTAGACGAATTACTATTCGTATTGAATGCGGATTCACCTTTTACTGACAAAGAACGTGACATTCTATTAAGCATTCAAGAACATACACCAAATTTACAAATTCATTTCTTATTAAATAAAATCGATAACATATACAGTGAAGCAGAAGTGAAAAGAGTATTATATGATACACAAGCGAGAATAAACACATATTTCCCGCATGCAAGGATTTTCCCTTACTCTTCGTTATATACAAGTAGTCAACAATTAAATGAGTTAACTGAGTTTATTCATTTTAACTCTAATTATAAAAATATCGATGTAGAACGTACTGAAAAGCTATTGTTTTTCATTCGAAAAACAATTACATATCTGTTGGATAAACGCGTTGAGAAAGAAAATAATCTAGCGGATGCGATTAATCGGAATGAAGATATGCTAGTGAAACTAAATGGTAGTATTAATAATCTTACTGCTTTTGAGAAGGAAAAAATTCATTTCATTACACAATCATATCGTACAATGAAAACTGAAATTATGAATGATCTTACTGGAAATATTCCGAAGATATTACAGGGGTGTTCGGATTTAATTAGTGAAGAAAGTGATTTCGGGCACATGGATACGGAATTAAATAAAGTAATGAATGAAAGAGTGCATAAATACTTAGAACAAACGGTATTACCTAATCTTGCTCTTTCTATGCAAAATTGGATTGCGACTTCTAATAATGAGCTCCTTCAAAGTCAATCGTACCTAGAAGAACTTAGTGAAGGACTTAATTCTTTATTTGGAGAAAATAGAATACAGTTAGCATGTGATTTTAAAGTGCTTGATGACTGGCGCAGAGATACGGACAGAATGACGACTAGAATACAAATGGAGGAAGTAAATATTTTACGTCGATTTACGCCAGCACAATTTTTACTGAAAAGTGCCGGTAAATTATTTGGAGTTCTTCCTAAAAACAAAAGTATGCTATATAACAAATATAAACAGTATGTAGAAAATGAAGATTATACCGAGGTAACAGCTTCTATTATGAAGAAATTTTTCTTGCAATTTGAGCTATTTGAAAACACGCAAGAGAGGGATATTCATATATTCTTTAGGAATCCATTTAACTCCTTGAAACAAGCTGTAGAAAACACTCATTTAGAAATAGAAGAAAAACAAGAGATGTTACATAAAATGAAATCAAATCCTGAAGTCTATCATGATTCTATCATGCTCTTTGAATTGAGATTACGTCAATGTGAAGTAATTTTAAATATAGATGAGGATCATACCTATACAGATGTAACTTTAGAAACAAACGTAGAATAAAAGTTCTTATATGACATTGCATCATATGTTATAAGAGAGTAAAAGGGAGCAACTCATTACAGTTGCTCCCTTTTCATATTTAGATTATTTTTCAGTCTCTTTAATTTTAGTTTGTACTTCGCCAGTTTTAATTTTATTACTTTCTGAGAAACGTAATAAATCACCTTCAATGATTTTGTCAGACATTCGTAATTCATTTTGTGCACGGTTAATGAGTGCTTCTGCTTCTTTTTTTTGTAAATCTACAATTTCACCTGTTATGCGGTCATAGTTGTAGTAAAAAATACTTATAGACATCCTAACATATTAAACACTATGATGATGTTACAAAATATCGAACAAATGAAAAGGGAAATGAATAGAGGCTTTTAAACCTGTTGACATTCAATTTGTTAGAATTGAATGTCAATGGTTATGTTAAATATGTATCTCATAAAAACCGGATTCTTTGCGGCAGAATCGTTAGTAAGCTATTACTATGGAAGTTAAAATATTTGATTGCAATCTTAATGAAAGAAATTAAATATGAGATAAATGTTTTCCAACATACAACCCACTTGCAGCAGCTTGAGATAATGAATGAGTGACGCCGGAACAATCTCCAACTAAAAATAGCCCATGCACACTTGTTTCAAAGTGGTTATTGATTTTTATCGTAGGAGCATAGAACTTTCCGTCAATTCCATATAATAAAGTATCTTTATCAATCGGTTCTTGGATGAATTGTTCTAAGCGTAATAGAAATTCTTTAAGTCCTTCAATATACAATGGAGGAATTTCTGTATGCAAATCTCCATAATCTCCTTGTAGTGTAGGTTGTATACGGTTATGTTTCATGCGGTTGTCCGTTGTAGGTTGTTTATTTAGTAAATCCTCTAAGCGCTGAATAACAATCCGATCTCGTCCTCGGTTAATGTTTTTAATAATTGAACTTGCGTATACATTTGCTTCTTTGAGAGTTGAAAAATAGCGCGGGATAAATAAAGTGAAATTTAAGTTAGACGTGCCAGTTCCTTCCTCTCGAAAATTTTGACCGTCAGGCATAACTAAACCTTCTTCATACTTTCTAATAATGCGTCCTTTTGGATTCATACAGTACGTAGTTGCTGTGAAGTGTTCATGCTCATAAGAAAGTTTTGTCTCAAATGTATCTTTTAATATAGAACGCAATTGGTGTTCTTTCATCTCTACTCGAATACCTAAATCTACACGAGTTTGCTCCTGATAAATATTGAGAGAAGTGCACATTTCTTTTAGCCAATCCGCTCCGGAACGTCCAGTTGCAAATACTAGTTGCTTAGATTGAACTGTTCCTTCATTTGTCTCTATTGTAAAATGATCTTTCTGTTTCATAATATGTTGTACATCTATATGAAATTGTATATTTATTTTCGTAAGTAAAAATTCATAGAGTTGCTGAAAAATGTCACTTGAAAGGGTAGTGCCAAGATGCCTTACTTCTGTTGTTAGCATTTGCAAACCACACGCTTCAGCCCTCTTATTGAGAGTTGGATTTTCTGTAGAATATTTTGAAACAGAACTTCCTCCGAACTGACATAGAATTTCATCTACTTCAGCCATCAGTTGTATAAAGCCTTCTTTACCGACTTTTTGCTCAAGTTCTCCGCCAAATCCGTTTGTATAATTAAATTTCCCTTCAGATTTTCCTAAACCACCAAACCCGAAATATTTATCACATGTAGTACAAGTACACGCTTTTCCTTCGTCTAAAGGACAATGACGATCTTCTAGCGCTTTACCTTTATCAAGAATCAAAACCTTTTTGTTACTTTTAGCTAGTGAATAAGCCATAAAAATGCTACTTACTCCAGCGCCGATAATTGTAACATCATACATATTCTTTCACCTGCTAACGAATAGTTTGTTTTTTATTTTTCTAGTGTATAACAATTTTATGAAGTTAAGAAATAGATTTTATTAATAAAGAGGGAGTTTTTGAACCTGATGTTTTTTTAATTTCTCTAAGTGGTGGAGTAAATACAAATGTCTGAAGGAATAGCTTTTTAAGATTACTATGTCATAGGATTAATAAATTATTACATATAAAAAACAGACCTTTTAAGTGAAGAGGTCTGTTAATGATTTCAAATCTTATTTAGCAAACACATGGTTACCAATTACTGCTACTGTTTGGCGTGTCGTAATCCATTTGTCTGTCGATGTTTTCGGATTATAGAAATAAAGCCAATCAGAATGTATTCCATTTGTGGAGATAGCCTCTTCTACTGCCATTTTTGCTTCTGGGCTTGCAGGCTGATTAATTCTTCCATCTGTAACAGGAGTAAAGGCATATCCGTATTTAATAGGTTCATAAATAACGCCTGTTATTGTATTTGGAAAACCTTTTGCGTTTACACGATTTAGTATAACTTTTGCTACAGCCACTTTTCCTTTATAGGATTCGCCACCTGCTTCAGCGGTAACTAAGCGTGCCATTAAGTCTTTTTCTTTTTCTGAAATGCTTGAGTTAATTTTTAGATGTTGTCCTGTATAAAGCTTGTTTCCGACTGTATTGTTAATTTGTTTTATAGATTGAATGGTAACATTGTAACGCTTTGCTATCGTTTCTAATGAATCTCCCTGTTGTACTTGATAAATAATTTGTCCAGAAATGTTCGCAGGTCTGGCGTTTTGACGAACGGTGATTTCATTTGAGTTCGTGGACCCTGGAATATGTAACTGTTCACCAATAAAAGTTTGATCGTTTCCTTTATTATTAGCCTGTTTAATGGATTGTATGGAAACTCCATATTGTTTACTAATGCCCCAAAGTGTATCATTCTTTTTTACTGTATGAATGGTAGAAGCTTCAGCTGTACTTTGATGACATATGAATGTAATTGCTGCTGCAGATATAGGGATTATATGTTTTATTTTTAATAATTTCATTGTAAATCCTCCTAGAAAAAATTAAGGCAAACGGTTGTAGTTTAGAATGTTTACACATAATATTTTAATGTAAGTATATTAGCACATATAAAATAAATAATCATCATAAGTTTTTTATAAATGCAATATAGAGCTTGAATATGAAATATTGCATATAAAAATACATTGAAGTTCATAGTGCTGATTACTATAATCTAATTGGTAGAAAGGTAACTTTATATGTTATAGAAAATAAATTAGTATAGATTAATATAATAATTTATTGTTTATTAATTTGAGGAGTGATGTAATGAATGTATTTAAAAGAATATCTGTTTCAGCTGTAATTATTTCAACATTTTTAGGAATAGGGGACACTGTCAATATTGTAAATGCTGATTCTGTAGAACAGCAGAGTAAATTAGGGATAGAACAAGAAACAGATAAGCAAATCATTGTAAAATTCAATATGGATTTGAAATTACCATATGAAGATGGTATTGAAAAACAGATACAAGCTCAAGCAAGTGATAAAGTACTAGAAGATCTTTTGGTAGAATATCCAGATGTAACATTCAATCGTTTATTCACATCTGTAAGTCCAGAAGAAATACAAGACCTTGAAGTGAAAGCACCTAATAATGTATCTACAAGTTTATTAAACTATTATATTCTTCAAACTCGAAATGGAGAGCAGAAAGAAGAACTAGTAGATAAGTTAAAGACATCTTCTTTAATAGAAGATGTGTATATGAAGAAACAAGAAAAAATTGCGCCACCGGAAGTGCAACTATCAAGTGTAGCTCTTAGTCCTAATAACAATCCTAGATTTAAAAAACAAGGCTATCTTGAAGCGGCACCATACGGTATTAATGCACCTTTCGCCTGGGGAGTTCAAGGTGGTAATGGAAAAGGTATAACTTTTGTTGATATGGAATATGGGTGGCTATTAAATCATGAGGATTTAGTACATCAAAATATTGAGTTAATGTCTGGAAGAAATATAGATCAGCATGTTGGACATGGAACGTCTGTACTAGGGATTGTATCTTCTGAGGATAATGAGGTTGGGAATATTGGGATTGCGCCAAAAGCGAAAGCGAAAGTGATTTCTCAAATAAGAGATAACGGACAGTATAATACAGCTGATGCAATATTAAGTGCTGTAAATCAGTTAGAAGCTGGGGATGTTTTATTATTAGAGGCACAAGCTTCCTTTGATGGATATGGTGATAAATATTTACCTGTTGAAGTACAACCAGATATCTTTGATGCGATTCGTGCTGGTACAGATAAAGGTGTTGTCATTATAGAAGCTGGAGCAAATGGGTGGAATGATTTAGATCAATTTAAAGATAGAAATGGTAAACAAGTCTTGAATCGTAATAGTAAAGATTTTAAAGATTCAGGTGCAATTATGGTAGGCGCGGGTTCTTCATCTTTCCCTCATGAGCGTATGTGGTTTTCAAATTATGGAAGTCGGATTGATGTGTACGGGTGGGGAGAAAATGTAGATACAACTACAGCCGAGCAAAGTCGAAGTGCTGTAAATCTTTATACTTCAAGCTTTAGTGGAACATCTAGTGCTTCACCCATTATCGCAGGAGCAGCGACTTTAGTACAAAGTATTGCTAAAGAAAGTTTAGGACAACCATATAGACCGAGTGAATTAAGAACGATATTAAGTAACCGTAACACTGGAACGAGATCTAAAGATCCATCTTCAGATAAAATTGGTGTTTTACCAGATTTGAAGTCTATACTAGTAGATTTAGGGTATGAACAAAGAGAACCGAACGGTGGGAATGAGTTACAAGTAACAGAAAATGAACCAAATAATGAACCTAGACAGGCAAATAAAGTCTCCTTTCATACACCAATGAAAGGAAAACTAGATAATCGTGATAAGGTAGATGTATTTACTTTCCAAATTGACTCACCAGAAAATATTAATATTTCTCTACTAAATGAACAAAACATTGGAATGACATGGGTACTTCATCATGAATCAGATTTAAACAACTATGTAGCATATGGTGAAAATGAAGGGAATGTAGTTAAAGGAACTTATAATGCAAAGCCAGGAAAATATTATTTATACGTCTATAAATATGAGAATAAAGATGGTTCATATGTATTGAACATAAAATAAGCAAAAGGAACTTCAGATGAAGTTCCTTTAAACTTTTCTAATTCAGTATATGTGAATGATTTTTTAACTTTACTTCTATGCAATATTTCATATTGATGAAATGTTATTTATTTTTTATGAACTAGCTTATATTACATTCAATAAATTTGATATAAAAATAGAAAGAGAGAGAGGGATAATAATGAGCAATAAGAAGTTAATTTTGAAATTATTCATATGTAGTACAATATTTATCACATTTGTATTTGCTTTACATGATAAGCAAGTAGTTGCAGCTAGCTCTGTTAATGAGCTTGAAAATTGGTCAAAATGGATGCAACCTATATCTGATAATATCCCGTTAGCACGAATTTCAATTCCAGGAACACATGATAGTGGTACGTTCAAATTACAAAATCCAATTAAGCAAGTATGGGGAATGACGCAAGAGTATGATTTTCGCTATCAAATGGATCATGGAGCTCGCATTTTTGATATAAGAGGACGTTTAACAGATGATAATACGATAGTTCTTCATCATGGGCCATTATATCTTTATGTAACACTGCATGAATTCATAAATGAAGCGAAACAATTTTTAAAAGATAACCCGAGTGAAACAATTATTATGTCTTTAAAAAAAGAGTATGAGGATATGAAAGGGGCAGAAGATTCATTTAGTAGTACGTTTGAAAAAAAATATTTTGTTGATCCTATCTTTTTAAAAACAGAAGGAAATATAAAACTTGGAGATGCTCGTGGGAAAATTGTACTACTAAAAAGATATAGTGGTAGTAATGAATCTGGAGGATATAATAATTTTTATTGGCCAGATAATGAGACGTTTACGACAACTGTAAATCAAAATGTAAATGTAACAGTACAAGATAAATATAAAGTGAGTTATGATGAGAAAGTAAAATCTATTAAAGATATGATTAATGAAACGATGAATAATAGTGAGGATTTAAATCACCTATATGTTAATTTTACAAGCTTGTCTTCAGGTGGTACAGCATGGAATAGTCCATATTACTATGCCTCTTATATAAATCCTGAAATTGCAAACTATATAAAACAAAAGAGTCCTACAAGAGTAGGTTGGATAATTCAAGACTACATAAATGAAAAGTGGTCACCATTATTGTATCAAGAAGTTATAAGAGCGAATAAGTCATTGATAAAGTGAAACTTTAATTAGTGGGGGTCTTACTGCCCGGCAAATAGCGGGATAAAAGAATAAAGATGATGAGAAAAAGAAGCGATAAAATATATCGCTTCTTTTTATTTTCCAATAACCAACAATAGAAATTGTACTTTTATAATAGAAAAAAATAAAAACATAAGATATAATCATACATATAAAATTTGTACCTATAAATTTTATATGTATCAATGAATTTAATTTGTTGTAATGAAATGGAGGTATATACTATGAGGTTTCCACATGATTTTTTATTTGGAGCTGCTTCAGCTTCTTATCAAGTAGAAGGTGCATGGAATGAAGATGGAAAAGGTGTTACGAATTGGGATGAGTTTTCAAAAATTCCTGGTAAAACATACAATGGAACAAATGGTGATGTAGCTGTGGATCATTATCATCGATATAAGGAAGATGTTCGCTTAATGGCTGAGATGGGATTAGAATCGTATCGTTTTTCAATTTCTTGGGCGAGAATATTGCCGACTGGAGATGGAGAGGTAAATGAAAAAGGGATTGAATTTTATAACAACTTAATTGATGAATGTTTAAAATACGGGATTGTGCCGTTTGTCACTTTATATCATTGGGATTTACCATCACCGTTAGAAAAAGATGGTGGATGGACGAATAAAAGAACAGCAGAGGCTTTCGTAAAATATGCAGAAACTTGTTTTAAGGCATTTGGTGACAGAGTTAAGCATTGGATTACTTTTAATGAGACAGTAATGTTTTGTGGATTAGGTTATTTAAAAGGTGCACATCCACCAGGAATCCAAAATGATGTTCCAAAGTATTTTCAAGCGACTCATTATGTATTTTATGCACATGCGAAAACAGTTGCGGTGTACAAGCAGCTGAAACAATATGGTGAGATTGGGATTACACATGTTTTCTTACCTGCTTATAGTGTGGATGATCAAAAAGAAAATATACGAGCAGCAAATCATGCGAATGAATATGAAACGTATTGGTATTATGATCCAGTTTTAAAAGGTGAGTATCCGTCTTATGTTGTACAACAATTAAAGGAAAAAAGGTGGACTCCTAATTGGACGGTTGAAGAATTAGAAATCATTAAACAAAATGCAGAAGAAAATGATTTTATTGGCTTGAATTATTATCAACCAATACGAGTAGAAAGATACGATATGGATATAAAGAGTGAGGAACATTCTCGAGAAAGCTCAACACTTGCTCCAGGTAACCCTTCTTTTGATGGTTTTTATCGAACAGTTAAAATGGATGATAAAATATATACAAAATGGGGATGGGAAATATCTCCCGAAGGTTTCTTAGATGGATTGCATATGTTGAAAGCGCGTTACGGTGACATAAAGATGTATGTAACGGAAAATGGACTTGGTGATGAAGATCCAATCATTGACGGAGAAATTGTAGATGTTCCGAGAATTAAATTTATTGAAGAGCATTTAAAAATAATGAAGCGTGCAATTGAAGAGGGGATTAATTTAAAAGGTTATTATGCATGGTCAGTGATTGATCTTTTAAGTTGGTTAAATGGATATAAAAAGCAATATGGCTTTATTTTTGTCGATCATAATGATAACTTAAAACGTAAGAAGAAACTTTCGTTTCATTGGTACAAACATGTGATCGAAACGAGAGGGGAAGAGTTATAACAGATAAAAGAGTATTTTAGGAGAAAGTGTATGAGTGCAAAGTATAAACAAATTGCAGATGTGTTAGAGCAAAACATTCGAGATGGGCTTTTTAATGAAACGAAAAAACTACCTACAGAAGAAGCGTTGATGAATCGATTTGAAGTAAGCCGTAATACGATACGTAAAGTAATTAGTCAGCTTGTGAATAGAGGTTATATTTTTCAAGTGCAAGGTAGTGGCATGTTTTTACGCGAAACTTCTGTAACAGATTACATTAATTTAGGAAGTTTACGTGGATTAACGAAAAATCTTGTTTCACAAAATATTGAAACGAAAGTGTTAGAGCTTGAAGTAATAGATGCGGACGAGGAGATAGCAAAGCGGATGCAATGCGAAGCCGGAGCTAGGTTGTATTTTTTGAAGCGCTTAAGAATTGTAGATGCTAAACCATTCTCTATTGAAGTAAGTTATTTCAAAAAGGATATTATTCCATATTTGAACGAAGAAATAGCATTAAGCTCTGTATACAGTTATTTCATTGAAGATTTACGATTAAATATTGGTTTTGCTGATAAAGTTATTAGTTGTGAAAAAGTAAATAAAGAAAATGCACAGCTTTTAGAATTAAATGAAGGTGATCCGGGGCTTCTTATTGAAAATACAGTGTATCTTGTAAATGGAACAATTTTCGAGTTATCTCAATCGATGTTTCATTATGAAAAGACTAAACTTTTAAATCGAATTAATTTTAAATGAAAATTATCGTGTAGAAAAAGCAACTGGTCCTAAGTGATCAGTTGCTTTTTATTTTTAAAGTGGATGAGCAAAAAAACACAAAAGTGGTTGGTCCGTTTTTTGCAAACATCTATTATGATAAGAGAAGAAAGGTAGTATGTTATCAACGTTTTAAAGAGAAAAGTTTTTATGTAAGTTCTTTAATTAAAATAGACGGGTCTTAGAGAGGTGAAAAGACAATGAGTTTTGCAATTTCACTAGTCGTTATTATTGTAATTGTATCGCTGTTTGGGACTGTACTAGTTGCAAGAAACGTGGAGGAGAATTACGGTAAGTCTACAAAAAGAAATGTGAAAAACTTATCTGCAATCTATATTTTTCTTCTTTTTGTTCTACTGGTTGGGGTCACATGGTATGCGGTAATGATTTGATAGTTTGTAAAAGAACTGAAATGAGAGTATGAAGTTGGAATTTCAGAAGCTATCGAGCAATCAGAAAGAGAACAATTTGGGATATATCCATTTACGGATAAGAAAATATGGCTAATTAATACTATTTTTACGGTGAATACTGTTAGTAAAAAATGAGGATAGTTCGTTTTGAAAGGAGGGAACTAGATGGAATGGAAACCAAATCGTGCAGATAAGACACCTGTATATAAACAAATTGCTGATTATATTGAAAGAGGCATTTCTTCAGGTGAATTTCCTTCTGATAGTAAGTTACCTTCTGAGCGTATATTGGCAAAGGAATTACAGGTGAACCGGAGTACAATAGTAGCTGCGTATGAAGAATTAAAATCACTTGGAGTAGTAGAACGGCAAAAGGGAAGCGGAACACGGGTCAATACAGACATATGGGGTGTCTCACATAAACGAATACCGAACTGGGGTAGGTACGTGGAGGATGGATCGTTCTTACCTAACGTACCACTCGTTCAACAAATTCGAACGGAAACACAAAAGGATGATTTAATTAATTTAGCAAGTGGTGAACTGTCACCAGAATTAATTCCGAGTGATAGATTTCGAACAATTTTGTCGGAGAAAACATTTATGGAAAACCTCGGCTATGACCATCCACTCGGAAATGAGATGTTGAGAAAAACAATTGCAGCACATGTTCAGCAATATAAACAAATTGAAGCAGATTCAAGCTCTATTCTTATTACATCTGGAGCACAACAGGCGCTTAATCTTATCGTTCAATGTTTATTAAAACCTGGCGATGCAATTGCAATTGAAGATCCGTCGTATTGTTTTTCATTGCCGATGTTTAAATCCGCGGGCTTACAAATATTCCATCTACCTGTTGATCAGCATGGAATGAATCCAGATGATTTAATTGATTTGCATAAAAAGCATCGTATTCGCATGGTATTTCTGAATCCAGATTATCAAAATCCAACAGGTACTGTGCTTTCATTAGCGAGACGTAAAAAGATTTTAGAACTGTCTTCTGAGTTCGGTATACCAATTGTAGAAGATGATCCGTATAGTTTAATTTCTTTTAATGGAGAAGTGAACCCGACATTAAAATCAATGGACCAAAATGGAAATGTTCTTTATATAAGTTCATTATCAAAAATTGTTGCATCAGGATTACGTATTGGATGGATAATTGGTCCGACACGCGTAATTGAGCGTTTAGCAGATGCAAAGCAACAAGTTGATTTTGGCCATAGTGTATTTACGCAGTGGGTAGCAAATCAATTTTTGGAATCAAAGGATTTTCATACACATATTACGATACTTCGTGGACAATTGAAGCAAAGAAGAGATGAATTAATTGCAGAGCTTGAAGAAACATTGGGAGACCGAGTTGAATGTTTCGTGCCAGAGGGTGGAATACATGTATGGTGTAAAGTGAAAGGAAAGTTTGATGAATATCACTTATTAGGTGAATCTATACGGAATGGTGTCGCATTTGTTCCGGGCAGTGTTTTAGGTTCGAAAAATGAATATATACGATTTACGTTTGGTAGAGCGAATATAGAACAAATTCAACTTGGAATTAAACGGTTTGCCGACACGTTAAATGAGATTTCATAATATGGATGTGTGATAGTGAAATGAGGGAAAGAAATGAAGTACGTGACGCTTTTACTTCAAGTAGGCGTGCTATATATATTTAGCTTAGTGGGTACGTGGATTCAGGAAATATTCCATCTATCAATACCGGGAAGTTTAATAGGGATGTTAATACTGTTCCTGCTCCTTTCCACTCGCGTTTTACCGTTAAAATGGTTTGAGTTAGGTGCGGAAAAGTTAATCGTATTTTTACCATTATTTTTAATCCCTTCGACAACAGGGCTGATGGAATACGGGTCTTTTCTTTTCAGTAAGGGAATTGTTATATTCCTTTTAGTAGTTGTGAGCACGGTAGTAACTTTGATTATTTCAGGGTATATAAGTCAATTATTAGTAACATCAAAAAAATAAAATCGACAAGGTGCAAGATGCAAATGGTCTTAATTATTATTACTATAGTAATGTATGTATTGGCGACAAAGTTATATAAAAAAATTCCATTTCCTTTTACGTTACCGGTGCTAACAGTTACAGCAAGTATGATTTGCTTATTTTTGATTTTTGGTATTTCTCATCATGAGTATAGAGCAAATGGGGGAGATATTCTTTCCGGTTTATTGAGTCCTGCAATTGTAGCGTTAGCGATACCTTTATTTAAAGAGCGAAAAATACTTAAGAAAAACTTTTTGTCAATACTTATCAGCGTAGCAGTAGGTATAGTGGCTTTAACGAGTATGAATGTAGTGATTGGCGGGATGTTAAATATAGATAAGGAACTCATATTAACGACACTGCCGCAATTAGCGACGATGCCTATCGCCATTTCATTAGCGGATCAAATTGGTGGTATTCCATCTATGACTTCTAGTTTCGTAGTAGTTGCAGGAATAACAGGTGCTATGATCGGACCGACAGTACTGAAGTTTTTCCGAATAACAAGTACGATTGGAAAAGGAGTGGGGATGGGATGCGCATCACATATTATCGGTGTGAGCCGCCTCGTGAAGGAAGGCGAGAAAGAGGCGACAATCGGTTCGGTGACGATGATTGTAACTGGAATACTCATTAGTATACTCATACCGTATGGAACGAAATTTATTTTTTAAATGTAATGGAGATGATGAAAATGACAACATGGTTTATAGTTACTTTATTTATTTTTGGGGCTCTTAAAGTACTAGTTTCTAGTATGCCAACTTCTGTTGTAGAATCAATTATTAGTAGATTTGAATTGCATCAAAAACTTGAGGAAGAGAATACCTCTATATCGGTAGATGGAAAAAATATAGAGGGAGAAATGAAACTACAAGTTATTCATGAATTTAATGAAGCTTTATTTTTAGATAAACATTATTTCCCACCGCACGGGGAAGGAACACCGATCGTTATTAACACGAAGAAGGGGAACAAAGAGATTAGGTTTTCTCTATATAGCTATGAGGAACATGTTGATGTAATCAAGCAATATAAGAAGAAAATCGTTGCCTACCGTTTACGTTCAAAAAGTCTTCAAAACCCTGCATCACTAGCAATAACCGAAGAGTACGCTTAAAAAGAGATCTATAATGGTCTCTTTATTTTTGTATGAAATGATATACTTTCCAAATAAAAGAAAAGAAAATCATATAGCCAAATAAAGAATATGTATGATTCCAATCCACACTATGAATAAAGAAACCGAATCTTTCAGCAACCTGTTCAAAAATACTAGCACAAATACCTATTGAAATAATAAATACAATTCTAGAAACTGCAGATAATGTTTTTGAAATTTGTATGAAAATCGTTGTTAAAATCGGTAGTACAAACAAAGTAAAGCCAATGTTAACTGAAAATATGGATGAGAACGGTCTAACTGGAAAGGAATACATTTGTTTCGCAACGAAGAAAGCATCTAAGCAAGTTCCGATCATAGAAGAGAGTAAAATTGTAACGACTAATGCTAGAAACTCATTCTTCTTCTCGGAGGAGGACATTTTTCTTTGCGAGAATTGCGAGTTCAATTTTTTCGAGTGTTTTGCAGTAGTCTTCTGTAATTTGTCCATTTATATTTTCCTCCTTATCAACTAAGTAATTTACAACTTGCCAATCGGTAAACCAATCTTCACTGTCAACTTCCTCATGCTTCATATCTCGCCATGCATAGATGAGTGCAGGACTGTATATACGATAAGCGCCACTTCGCAACTGGCATTTCTTTATTCGGCGCTTATAAAACTCACGGGAAAAAGATTCATTTACACTTGAAAATAAATGGGGCCAGTAATCTTTCCTTGATCCTGTATGCGGATGGTGTTGGGCCCAGCTTATTATTTGAGATAAAACATGTGTATCTCGAAATAATAATGAATACAATCTTTTTCCAATTAATATTCGTTCATGTAAGGAAGTGAAATGTTTCATTGTATCACCAAATAGTAATACTTTTTGTTTTTTATCATTTTCGTAGAATGGGAAAAGGATATGATTAAACTGAAAGAAATCAAAGAGTTTAAATCCAATACTATTTAGTACAGTCTTTTTAAATTGTACATTTTGAATCACTCTTTTTTCTAAGTAGTTTTGTTCATTAATAATAGTTGCAATCGCCAATGTTTTTTTGTTGCCTGTTTTCCAAAAATCGTTCCACATCGTTTCCATAAATGTAGAAACATTTAGGTGAGGGAGAAGGTGAAATAACTTTAGTGATCTCTTTATACTTTGTTCGTAAAGTAAAAATTGAGGATATACATCTTGGAAAATAAGCCAATTCCCTCTTTCTAAAAAAGAAAAAAATATGAATTGATCTTTCTCTGATAAAATTCTCGTATATAAATCGCCCTTTAAATCAGTCATATTCCAACCACCGTTACGTGATACCATATGTCCAAGCAGTGCCCAATGTATTTCTGGATATTGAATGTAAAATTGATAGTATGCGCGTGTTCTTGTCACATTATTTTTATTTAGCTGTTCTGTTTGTATTTTTATTTTGTTGATGATGAGTTGCTCTTCTTTCGTTAATTTATACATGGTACCAGAAGGAATAAGCTTGCTTTTTTGTTTCAATTCATTTTTTATATCGAATAGTGAGAGAGGCAGGGCTTTGGAAGGTCCGTTATATGTATGATTTGAATTATTTCGGTCCATTCCGTTACCTCCCTTATTCATAAATTTAAACATGATTATTGGCTATGAGTCATTCTATTTATTTTATTACGAGTATAAGAAATAAATGAGCGGTGTTTTTTACAAGGTTTTAATTATCATACAAAAAGCATAAAAAATCTTACTGTTGTGAGGTGAAATGAAAAACAGAAACTATGTTTAATAGTTTCTGTTTTTTTATTTTGTCAATTAAATGTAACAAACGACGATTATGATTTAAATCAATTGAAAATAATTCAATAAATTTTTATAAATACAATTTTAATTGAAATGTGTAGTAGGAGGAAAAGAAATGCTAAATAAAATAATTTTAATTACTGGTGGTACAGGCTCGTGGGGACATGAACTTATAAAACAACTATTAGAAAAATCACCGAAAGAAATTAGGGTTTTTTCAAGAAATGAAACGGTTCAGTTTGAAATGCAGCAACAGTTTATAAATGATGATAGATTAAAATTTATTATTGGAGATATTCGTGATAAAGATCAACTAGCCTATGCTTGCCAAGGTGTACATTATGTATTCCATCTTGCAGCTTTAAAACATGTTCCAGTATGTGAGTATTATCCTTATGAAGCTATAAAAACTAATATACATGGTACACAAAATGTAATTGAAGCATCTATACAGATGCAAGTTGAGAAAGTTATATATGTTTCAACGGATAAAGCGGCCGATCCATCAAATACGTATGGGATGACAAAAGCAATTGGTGAGAAATTAATGGTTCATGCGAATATGCAAACGAAGAAAACAAAATTCATTTGTGTTCGTGGTGGAAATGTTTTAGGAACGAGTGGAAGTGTAGTACCACTTTTTAAACAACAAATTAAAAAATCTTCACAAGTAGGGATTACCGATGCCAATATGACTAGATTTTTCTTAACAGTTGAAGATGCTGTTGAATTGTTATTTAAAGCCGTATATCAAGGTAGAGGCGGGGAAATCTTTGTTATGAAAATGCCGGCATGTAAAATAACAGATTTAGCAGAAGTGTTAATTGAAAATTCGGAAAAAGAAAACATTAAGGTAAAAGAGGTAGGGATAAGACCGGGTGAAAAATTAAGTGAAATGCTTTTATCTGAGGTAGAGAGTAAAACAAGTATAAGTTTTGATCAAAATTATTTTGTGGTACTACCGACGATTTCTATAGAAGGACTTCAAGAATATTATTCTAGCTATCCGCTAGTGGATATGAAGAGTTTTAGTTCTCAACAAGACTTACTTACAAAACATGAGGTGAAACAAATGCTAGGAAAAGGAGGGTTTTTACGATGAAAAAAAATGCGAGCCTTTTAATAACTGGTGCAAATGGTTTCACAGGACGCCATGCTTGCCAATATTTTTTAGAGCAGGGCTTTCATGTAATTCCTATGTTTCAAAATCGTGCATATAGAGAAACAATTGGGAATGGTATTACTTGTAATTTAACTAATAAGAGCGAAGTAATGAAGGTAATGAAACGAATAAAGCCAGATTATGTATTGCATTTAGCAGGAAGGAATTCGGTCATAGAGTCTTGGACAGCTGCTCTTGAATATGTAGAGATTAATGTAATAGGGACATTATATTTATTAGAAGCAATTAAGCAAGAAGCACCTCACTGTAGAACGTTGGTTATAGGATCTGCTTTGCAAGCAGATAGTATGAACGAAATAAAAATTTCAAATCCATATAGTTTAAGTAAAACGATGCAAGTCATTATTGCAGAAGCGTGGAGTGAATTAATGAATTCAAATATTATCATTGCAAAGCCCTCGAATTTAATTGGTCCAGGAGTATCGAATGGTATTTGTTCTATTCTTGCAAAAAAAATGATAACGATAGAGTCGAATAAAAGTGAAGCAATTATTGAAGTAAACAGTTTGAAAGATAGTAGGGATTTTTTAGATGTACGTGATGCGGTTAAAGCGTATCATGTGTTATTACGCGATGGAACAAATGGAAAACAATATAATATTGGATCAGGGGTAAAACGGTCTTTATTAGATGTAATAGAACAATACAAAGAATTAACACAGCTGAATTTTTCCATAAAAGAAGCAGAGCATAGTGGGAGCGAATCAAATGAGAGTTTAGTAATAGAGGATATAAAAAGGTTAGGTTGGGTCCCAGAAATTCAATTTCATCAATCATTAAAAGATGTACTTGAGTATGCGAAGTGTAGTGAAATCTGTATTCAATGAAAAATAAAAAGGGTGTAAGAAATATATGAATGGCTATAAAACAATAGATAATCAAAATACGCTATTTCTTTTAATTGTTGATACGCTGGACTGGAAAGATGAGGAAGAGCATGTTTTGTGTATCTATGAGGCGATAAATAAATGTCTAGCCTATGTGGAAGGTAAAAAGGGTGATAGGAAAAGTCCAGTAATAGGTACAGGAACTAGGGCGGTAATTCAAGTCTTTGCTCAGTATGAATGTAGTGAGTATGGAAATGATTTTTATGATCTCGTTAAAGATTTTTTGCAAGATATAGGATTTGAGTTAAATGTTTATATAAATAATAGTAAGTTTACTTACATTTAATAGATAAGTATAAAACAAGATTTTTAATGATAAAGGTGGATATAAATTATGAATAAAAAGATTCTCTTTACTGGGGGCGGTACAGCCGGACACGTAATGATTAATATGGTATTGATTCCTAAATTTATGGAAAAAGGATGGGGAGTTGAGTATATTGGATCTCAAAATGGAATTGAAAAACTATTAGTTCAAAATGTGAAATACAATAGTATTTCAACGGGAAAGTTTAGGAGATATTGGGATTGGGAGAACTTTAAAGATCCTTTTAAAATAATAAAAGGTTGCATACAAAGTTATAAATTGATGAAACGAATAAAACCAGATGTTATTTTTTCGGCAGGAGGATTTGTTTCCGTTCCGGTAGTAATAGGAGCGTGGATGAATAAAGTACCCGTAATAATACGTGAACCAGATAGTACGTTAGGATTAGCAAATAAAATAGCATTACCTTTTACTACAAAACTATGCACAACATTTCCTCAGACAGGAGAAAATGTAAGTAATGAGAAGAAGGTTTATGTAGGACCAATTGTAAGGGAAGAAATTGAGAGGGGCAATGTATTACGGGGAAGAAGCTATTGTAAATTTCAGCAAGATAAACCGGTATTGTTAATTATGGGTGGGAGTCAAGGTGCTCAATGGATAAATGATATGGTAAGAGAAAGTTTGGAAACATTACTATTAAATTTTAATATTGTTCATATGTGCGGTAAAGGGAAGGTGGATTCATCTATTGGTATGGAAGGTTATATGCAATTTGAATATATAGGGGAAGAGTTGCCGCATATACTAAATATGGCGAGTGTTGTAGTTTCGAGAGCGGGTTCTACTGCTATTTCTGAATTGCTATTCTTGAAGAAACCAATGTTGCTTATCCCGCTAACTAACAGTTCCAGTAGGGGAGATCAAGTTTTAAATGCTGAATATTTTTCTCGGCAAGGATATGCAGAAGTTATACTCCAAGACAAAGTAAGTATGAATGTATTCATACATGCAGTAAATAAGTTGTATGCAAATAAGGAGAGATATATTCAAAACATGACTGGCTATACGAAAACAAATGATGAGGGGATTCATCAATTAATAGATATAATAAATGAAGTGGTGCAGTAATAGAAATTTAAATAGTAAAAAGGAAAGAAGGTATCTTCTTTCCTTTTTACTATAGTTGTTCAAATTCATTATTACTTATCCTGATTAGCTATGTATTATGGGTGAATCCCACTTTCTAATAGCTCAGTAAATGCATTAGTATGAATAGGTTTACTGTAATAGTAACCTTGAATAAACTGACATTTATTTTTTTGAAGGAAATTCACGTGTTCTTTCGTTTCTACCCCTTCAGCAATGACAGACATTCCTAATGTATTTGCTAATGTGATGATTGTTTTAATAATTTCCATTCCATCGTCACATGTTTCAGACATTGTAATAAATTCTCTTGGGATTTTTAACGTATCGATTGGATATAAAGGTAAGTAAGCTAGCGAAGAATAGCCTGTACCAAAGTCGTCGATTGAAATGTGAATCCCTAAACTTTTTAGTGTGCGCAATTTTATCAATGTTTCTCGTTCATCCATCATTGCAATTCGCTCTGTTAACTCAAGATCGAGAGAACTTGCTGGTAAACCTGTATTTGCTAAAGTAGAAGAAATAGACTTTACAAAATCCTCTTGTTCAAATTCTTTAGCAGATAAATTTACACCTATTTTTAAATGTGAATATCCGAGTGCATGCCAACGTTTCATTTGCTCGCAAGCTTGCTCTAATGTCCATTTTCCTATTGGAATAATTTGTAGTGTTTCTTCTGCAATCGGAATAAACTCGTATGGAGAAATAACGCCTAATTCAGGATGATTCCACCTGATTAAAGCCTCTGCACCAATAATTTTATTAGATTCACTATCAACTTGAGGTTGGTATAAAAGGAATAATTCTTCATTTTGTATTGCGTTTGGTAAATCTTTTTCTAATCGTAATCGTCTTTCAATTTTTTTAGCGATTACATCGTCATAAATAGAGACAGAGTTAAGCTCTTTTGCCTTTGCATTATACATTGCAACATTAGCGTTTTTCAGAAGTGTAGCGGTATCGATTCCGGAATGTGGATAAATTGCGATGCCGATACTTAGTGATAAAGTTAATGTATGCTCATGTATGACAAACGGCTTTTCCATGCATTCAAATAACCGGTTACATAATTGGAATAAGGAATCTTCGTCAGTATAGTTTTCAATTAAAATTGTAAATTCATCGCCACCGATTCTTGACAGATGAGTATGTGATGGAAGACAGGATTGGAATCGCTTTGCTACTTCTTCTAATATGTAATCTCCTGACGAATGTCCCAGTGTATCGTTAATTGCTTTAAAGCGATCTAAATCTAAATATAATAATGCGAACTCACTGTCTGTTGTTCTAGCATTTTTTATAACTCTTTTTAATTTCTTATGGAAAAAGGCACGGTTCCCAATTTTCGTTACAGTATCATGGAATGCTAAATATTTTATTTCTTCTTGCTGTTTTTTTAGTGCAGTAATATCTTTCACCATTATATAGCTTCCTGAAATTTGCCCGTCTATCATAATAGGGACGATGGTAACGTATAAAAAATAAGTAAAGCCATCTTTATATTGAGAACTGAGTTGTAAGGATGCCGATTCTTGTTGTTTCACTTTTTCTAATGCAGATGCTAGTTTATGTTTATCTTCATCTAAAATAATCGAAAAACAAGTTTCACCGAGTAACTCATTCGTTGGTGCTCCCAGTAACATACTTCCAGCTTTATTTACATTTAAGAAGATTCCATTCAAATCAATCGTAAAAATAGGATCAGGATGATATTCATATAGTGATTTGAATTTTTGTTGTTTCTGAGATAGAGCCTCTGATTTATAAACTAAATCAGAAGTTCGTAAAGTCACTTTTTCTTCTAGTTGAGCATTAAATGCCTGTAAACGTTTTGTTAGGGAATTGTTTTGCATACGTACAATAGAATGACGAATGAGTACGAAAATAAAAGTAATACAATTTCCTGTAATGAGAGTTGAAGATGCTGTTTGTTCTTTTAGTGTAAACCCGATTAGTATTGTAACGGCAAGATAGGGGAATACAACTAAAACTTTTTTTCCTAGTTTAGGGTGTACAATAAAGTAATTTTTAGTGCTATTATAATCATCTGAAATAGAACCAGCTATTGCAATAAGTAATATAGGTATTCTATATAAAAGACGTAATAATGTTATCGTTTCAGTTGATAAATGATTATTTAAGTAAAAATAAATATAGTTAAAAGTTGCAGAACTTATTAATACAAAAATAAAGATATAAATCTTCCGTTTGGAATTAAAAATTGTCGGACGGAAAAAGAGACTAACGCCTAGTAGAAGAAATAATAAATCTGCAATTGGGTATAGAAATGAAAGGAAAACATCTCCTAGTGAAAGAGAGAATATATTTAAATTTGGCTGATTAAATAAATACCACTCCAATGTGAATATGGAAGTAAGTACGATGCATATATCACAAATAAAGAACGCTTTTTCCCATTTATCGCATTCTTTTAAAATTTTATAACAGAAAGCGATAAGACAGAAAAATAAGAAAAACATGTAAAATACATCAGAAATAGTAAATCGATGTATTGGAATTTCGAAGAAGCTATCCTCATATGTGTATACTATTTTCCCTAATAAAAAGCTACCGATTGCTATTGTGATACATATCCAAAATGGATTTGAACTAACTTTTTTAGAATATATAGAGTAAATGAGCGATACAAATGTAATGGCTTCAACGATAAGTGAAGCGAAGCGTACATCCGAATTTGAAAAATGAGTAGGGAACAGATAAAAAAATATAAAATAGATTGAATAGCATATTAATGTTCCAATTAATATATATAGTTGTAAATTTTTATTTAATTTCAATAAAATCACCTTCTTTAATTATGCACTATATTCGTAATATCTATACATAATAATATTATTTAAGAATTGTATCAGATTTCCTTATAAAAATCATGTTTATAAGGAAAGTGTTAAAAAGTGTAATACTTCTTAAAATTAAAAAAGTGTTGTTTTTAATAATATGTACTTCATCAAGATTTTAAATGGGAATTGTATATTTAGTCATCCTTTGGATTCTATAGGTTTTTTAATATTTCGCAAGTGAATATGCATAATTGCATAAAGATAATACATTCAATTTTATATCAAATATTTTCATTATAAAGTATGAACTAAACTTTTGTATGTATTTATTCTCATACTAATGAGGGATTTCAAAAAGAGGTTACGTATATACAATAATACGTAAGCATGTATAAAATTTTTAGTATGGGAGGAAAAGCATGAAGAATTGGGTGAAATTTCGAATAGCACGTCCAACTGATCAGTTTGAAAAGGTTATAGAATTCTATGAAAAAGGAGTAGGCTTAAAACGTATAGGTGAATTCTACGATCATGAAGGCTATGATGGGGTCATGTTTGGACTCCCAGATGAAGAATATCATTTAGAATTTACGAGACATATAGAGGGGAGTCCATGTCCAGCTCCGACGAAAGATAATTTACTCGTATTTTATATGCGTGAAGATAGTGAAATGAAAAAGGTGAGTAAAAGGCTGTATGCATTGGGATATGATGAGGTCGAGCCTGAAAATCCATACTGGAAAGATAAGGGGATAACGATAGAGGATCCAGATGGTTGGAGAATTGTGTTGATGAAACTAGAGGAATAATGGGTAATGATGCTTGAAGTTCAAGTAGGACGAAATACGTAAAAGAGCTTTCTTTTGAGGGGATACACTCATGGAAGGCTTTTTTATTCGGAATCTGAAAAATAAAATTTGTAATTATATTCTGAAAAGTTGTAAAATAAGAACGTATATTCCTATTGGTTTAAGAGAAGAGTCTGTAAAGATAAATAGAAAAGTAGGGGGCTTTTTATGAAATGCCGGATTAAGGATACAGAAATATATTATGAAATCATTGGCGAAGGAAAACCAGTCATTATTATACATGGCTGTGCACCTGATCATAGGTTAATGCAGAGGTGCATGGAATCAGTATTCGAAAAATATAAAGGCTATCAAAGAATATATATTGATTTACCTGGCATGGGGAAATCGAATGCTCCAGATTGGATAAATAGTTCAGATCATATGTTAGAACTGTTACTTGCATGTATTGAAGAAATCATTCCAACGAAAAACTTTTTATTAGTAGGAGAGTCTTATGGGGGATATTTAGCTAGAGGTATACTCACAAAGCTGTTTGAAAGAGTTAATGGATTACTATTAGTATGCCCTGTTGTTGTAGCGGAGCAAGAAAATAGGATTATCCCTAATAAACAGATAATTGTACAAGATAAGGAGTTTTTAAATACACTAACTGCCACTGATAGAGAAGAATTTTGCGAGTTAGCAGTGGTCGCGAATGAATATACATATACGAGGTTTAAAGAGGAGATTAAGCCGGGACTAGATATTGCTAATTATGAATTTATTGAAAGGTTGCAAAAGAATTACTCTCTTACTATGAATTTTCATCATATGAAATATGAGAAACCCGTTCTTTTACTAGCTGGAAGACAAGATATCTCGGTAGGTTATCAAGACATTATAAGAATTATTGATGATTATCCAAGAGCGACATTAGCGATGTTAGATATGGCAGGGCATAATTTACAAATTGAACAACCTGAAGTATTCGAGTGTTTAGTAGGCGAGTGGATTAGACGAACAAATCAACAAAGTTTATAAAAGACGAATGAATATTTTCAAGGAGGAAGTATGAGTACCTATATCTATATGGTTAGACATGGTGAATCACCAAAATTAGAAGGAAATGAAAGAACACGCGGATTAACTGAAAAGGGAAGTTTAGATGCTCATAGAGTAACGGACATATTAAAAACAGAGGGAATCGATACTTTCATTTCAAGTCCGTATAAGAGGGCTGTGTTAACGATAGAAAAATCAGCCGATTTCTATGAAAAAGAAGTAGTAGTATATGAAAATCTCAAAGAGTGTATGTTTTTAAGTGAGGATAAGATTATATCAGATAAAGAGGTGTATCCACTTGTAAAGAATATGTTCTCTGATCCGGATTTTGCACTAACGGAAGGAGAGTCATATAAGGATTGTCAGAGACGGGTAGTGAAAGTGCTAAAGGAAATATTGATGGATTTTCAAGGGCAAAAAGTTGTAATTGGTACGCATGGGCTTGTAATGACTTTAATGATGAATTACTTTGATAATCAATACGGGTTTGAATTTCTTATACATGCTTCGAAGCCCGACATATATAAGTTGGAATTTAAGGATGAGCAATTAATGAATGTAGAAAGATTATGGATAGGAGATAGAAAGAATCTTTATCAACTGTTTTTAGAATCTTAAATCAATAAGTAATTATTCAGTTTCTGAATAATATTATTCGAAGTTGGTTTAAGTAAACAATTTTTAATATGACAAAATTCCAAACACTGGATTTATATTCAATTGGAGAAAAAGATGTAGAATTTTGTCTTACGGTCCCCGTTTACTTTTCATTTCATTACATATAGGCTTTGTGGTGTAAAGGAGAAAATCACCTTTACACAAAATTTATAAGGAGGACATTGTGATGAAAAAGATTAAAAAGTTTGCGGGAGTTGCTTTAGCGGGCACGATTGGATTAAGTGGACTACTGTTTTTAGAACCAAGTGTAAGTGCTGCAGAAACACAGCAGGTGAAAGAAGAAAATTTCAATGCAATTGATGTAACGATGAATCAAAGTGAATTTTATGTATTGAGTGGCAGAAGCATTGATGTTCTTTCTGGAGATAAAGAAGCAATTCAACTAAATAAATACACAATTCGTTTTAGTAAACCAGGGAAGTATGTCATTAAAGTAAATGGCTGTATTTATGACGATATATATACTTTTATTGTAAATGAGTAGTATATATTCTTAAATTGTGAGATGAAAAAAGAAACACCCTATTTGCGGTGAGAATCGTAAATAGGGTGAATTTATTTGGATTAAGCTGTACTTTAAATATGTTCACTAATGTTCTTTTTGCTATGTAAAGTATGTAAAAGTGTTTGAAACATCTTAAATGATTGTTGAAAGATTGGGCTTTGAATAAAGGTGTACAGAAAAGTTACGATGAAAACAGGACCTCCTAGCATAAATCCAATAACTAGTACAACACATTCTACTATAATTCTAGCACGGCTAATAGACAGTCCTGTTTTGTCGGAAATAGTAAGCATGAATCCATCGCGAGGTCCAGCACCAATCCCAGCCGCAACGTACATCCCTCCCCCAATACCTGTAATGGCAATACCGGATAATAAAATGAGTAAATTTATCCATAAAAAATCACTAGCGTTTGGAAGGATATTTGATTGTAAGAAAAAGTCCATAATGGGGCCGATAAGTAGTGCATTTAAAAATGTGCCCACATTTATATATTTTCGATCTACTAGTAAAGAAATGAGAACGAGACATAATCCACATATGACACTCCACGTACCAATGGTCCATCCAAACCTTTGGTAGAGAGCCATGTTTAAAACTTCCCAAGGATGTAAACCGAGAAATTTAACTTTGACTGCAAGAGCATTTCCAAGGCCGAAAAAAATTAATCCTAAGAAAAAAAGAAAATAGCGAAAGAGAGTTAGCCTCATCTTTAATACCTCCCATATTTTATAATTATGTATATTACATGTAAGAGCCTTAATGTACAAATATTACGACTTTTTAGTTGGTATTCATAATTTCTAAAATACAAATGAAATATATATTCACAGTCAAAAAAGTTAAAATATTTCGTTTTAAGGATTATAATAGAAAGAGAAACGTAAAAGGGAGTGAATGAGTTTGAAACAAGAACTTATTGAAAGATTTACGAGATATGTAAAGATTGATACACAATCAAATGAAGAAAGTCATACAGTACCAACAACACCTGGACAAATTGAGTTTGGAAAGATATTAGTGGAAGAGTTAAAAGAGATTGGCTTAACAGAAGTAACAATGGATGATAATGGGTATGTAATGGCAACACTTCCTGCTAATACGGATAAGGATGTTCCAGTAATCGGCTTTTTAGCACATTTAGATACGGCAACAGATTTTACAGGGAAAAACGTAAAACCACAAATTCATGAAAATTTTGATGGCAATGCAATTACGTTAAATGAAGAGCTAAATGTTGTGTTAACGCCAGAACAGTTTCCAGAATTACCATCATATAAAGGGCATACGATTATTACAACGGATGGTACGACACTTTTAGGAGCAGATGATAAAGCGGGTCTGACTGAAATTATGGTTGCAATGAACTATTTAATACATAATCCGCAAATTAAACATGGGAAAATAAGAGTAGCATTTACGCCGGATGAAGAAATTGGTCGTGGGCCAGCGCATTTTGATGTAGAAGCGTTTGGTGCATCATGTGCTTATACGATGGATGGAGGTCCATTAGGTGGTTTAGAGTATGAAAGCTTTAATGCTGCAGGTGCTAAGTTAACATTTAACGGAACGAATACACATCCTGGAACAGCGAAAAATAAAATGCGTAACGCAACTAAACTTGCTATGGAGTTTAATAGCTATTTACCGGTAGAAGAGGCGCCGGAATATACAGAGGGTTATGAAGGATTCTATCATTTACTTTCTTTAAATGGTGACGTTGAGCAAAGTAAAGCGTATTATATTATTCGAGATTTTGATCGTGAAAATTTTGAAGCGCGTAAACATAACGTTGAAAATATTGTGAAGCAAATGCAAGAGAAGTATGGACAAGATGCAGTCGTTTTAGAAATGAATGATCAATACTATAACATGCTTGAAAAAATTGAACCAGTGAGAGAAATTGTTGATATTGCATATGAGGCGATGAAAAGCTTAAATATCGAACCAAACATTCATCCGATTCGTGGTGGAACAGATGGATCACAATTATCGTATATGGGATTACCAACGCCGAATATTTTCACAGGTGGTGAAAACTATCACGGTAAATTTGAATATGTTTCGGTAGATACGATGGAAAAAGCTGTTCAAGTTATTGTGGAAATCGCAAGACGCTTCGAAGAACAAGCTTAAAAAAAACCAAGTAGTGCGGATGCGCTACTTGGTTTTTTAGTATAATACTCGCCACAAATAAAAAGTTGCGTAAGACTCCCAGTTGGTCCAATTTGCCGCAAAATCTTTTATTTCACGTTTAGTCGGTTTACTTTCAGAACCTGTTATATATTTAATTGCATTGTGCAAACCAACATCGTCAATTGGAAAAGCGGAAGGAAATCGTAAACAGCGCATTAAAACATAGTGGGCAGTCCACGGTCCTATACCATGTATAGCAGTTAATTGTTTTTCAGCTTGTTTCACGTCTTGTATTTGTAGTAAAGATTCTTTTGATAGTTTTCCTTCTGTAATAAGCTTTGCAATACCGATTAAATATTCACATTTTCTAGTCGTCATTTTTAAGTTTTTGAGATCCTCTACATGTAAATTGGCAATCGTTTCAGGAGAAGGGAATATCCAATGTTTTCTATCATTCCACTCTACATAACTTCCAAAGTGTTCGACTAATCTTCTTTTTAGTGTATAAGCATATGTGAGGTTTATTTGCTGACCGATAATTCCCCAGGAAAGTGCTTCAAATAAGTCTGGAATACCTAAAGTACGAAGACCATAATATTGTTCAATTGGTCTTTGAAGGAGTACATCATGTTTAGCTAATGTATAAAAGGGAGCTAAATCAGTAGTTAAATCAAACCACTCTTTCACATAGTGAGCGACAGCTTCGCATACCAATTCTTCAGATGTATATAATTCTTCTAAAAAACGTATTTGAATATTTCCATCCATATTCATACTAATTTCAACTAAAAGATTTACATCGTGAACAGGGATCACTTTATAAATTTTGTTATCTTCAATGTGGAACATACATTCATTGTTAGAACGCGATAGATAGCGTAAATTTTCTTGGAAACTAAATTCTGTTGGAACTACTAAAGTTAATGCGCTAGTATGTTCTGCTGTCATATGCATTTTACCTGCGACTTTTCTAATATAAGCAATTCTTTCTTCATTGCTAATCCACCTCTAAATCCGGTTAATTTACCATTCTTTCCAATAACACGATGGCAAGGAATCGTAATGAGAAGAGGGTTGGCAGCAATAGCAGTAGCAACAGCACGTACAGCCGTAGGCTTTTGCAGCCTTTCGGCAATTTCTGAATAAGAATATGTTTTTCCATACGGAATTTCACGTACCGTATTCCAAACAGATAATTGAAAATCAGTTCCGTAAGCATCGATAGGGAATGTAAAAGTTTCTCGTTTACTTTCTAAATACTCGGTAACTTCTTTTGCATATGATTGCAGATAATCTGGATTACAGGCCAATATATGTTGTGGCAATTTTTTTCTAGCCCATATATTTAGTTCTTCTAAATTTTCATCTTGTGATCCAATGAAGCATAGTCCATTTTCTGTTGCCGCAATATGAAACTGCCAATTCTTATGTGTAAGTAGCGTCCAATAAATAAATTTATTTTTGTTGGAATTCATTTTTGTATCCTTCTTTCATTTCGTTCTTTTTTCGATATTCAGTAGGAGTAAACCCGGTTTTCTTTTTAAATAAGGTTGCGAAATACTCTGGGTTTTCTATCCCGACAGCAGTACTAATTTCTTTAATGGATTGATTTGTTTGTAATAGTTGTTCTGCTGCTTTAACAATCCTGAACTGTAGTATATATTCTATTGGACTTATTCCTGTTGTTTTTTTGAAAGTGCGTTGTAAATGAAAGGGGCTACCATGGCACATTTCTGCAAGTATATCGAGAGTTAATAATTCGTTAAAGTTCTTTTCTATATAATCTTTAATTTGTTCTACCCATTCTTCATTAGGTAAAGTTAGTCCATTTGGCTTACAACGTTTGCACGGGCGAAAGTTTTCACTTAATGCTTGCTCTGCATGATGAAAAATTCGTACATTGTTTCTATTCGGTATTCTTGATTTGCATGACGGCCGGCAAAAGATTCCGGTTGATTTCACGGCATAAAAGAATTTGCTATCATAGGAAGAATCATTCTGAATAATTGCTTGCCAATGCTCATTTGTTAACGTAATTCCTTCATTGTGCAAAGAACATCACCTCTGAAATTAGTATAACCTGAATAAAGTGCGTATGTATGTATTCACAAATGTAAGAGCAAGATTACAAAGGTGAAAATATGATTGTTTTTCTATTTTGTGATAGCATGAAATTTGGAAATAAACATCAAGAGGAGGGCTATAAGTGAAGTTAATTTCATGGAATGTAAATGGTTTGCGAGCAGTTATCGCAAAGGGTGGATTTTTAGAATATCTCGAGGAATCAAATGCTGATATATTTTGTTTACAAGAGATTAAATTACAAGATGGACAAATTGATTTAAATCCAGAGGGATACTATACATACTGGAATTATGCTGTGAAAAAAGGCTATTCAGGAACGGCTATTTTTTCGAAACAAGAACCGCTTTCTGTTACATACGGTTTAGGCATCGAAGAGCATGATCAAGAAGGCCGAGTTATTACTGTAGAATTCGAAGGTTTTTATATGATAACGTTATATACACCAAATTCAAAACGTGGATTAGAACGATTAGATTACAGAATGAAATGGGAAGATGATTTCCGGGCGTATATAAAACGATTAGATGAAAAGAAACCAGTTATTTTTTGCGGTGATTTAAACGTTGCTCATAAAGAAATCGATTTGAAAAATCCAAAAAGTAATCGTAAAAATCCTGGATTCTCTGATGAGGAACGAGAGAAATTCACACGTATTTTAGAAGAAGGATTTATTGATACATATCGTTATCTGTATCCTGATCAGGAAGGCGCATACTCATGGTGGTCGTATCGTATGGGAGCGAGAGCGAAAAATATTGGATGGCGTTTAGATTATTTTGTTGTTTCTGAAAGAATGAAAGACAAAATAACAGAGGCGAAAATTAATAGTGAAGTAATGGGATCAGACCATTGCCCAGTTGAATTACACATAAATTTCTAAAAAAAGAAGTATCTCCCTGACATTAGGCGGATACTTCTTTTTTATTCAGTTTGTTAAAATTTTTCAAATCTTTCTTGAAATAATTGCATATTAAATATATACTTAGTAACGATAATCATTATCAATGAAAAGGGTTATCAATGGATGAGGTGTAAAAGAATTATAGTTTAGGGGAAGTGAACGAGAATGAGTTCTGGATAGAATTATTAATCTAATGAAATATATATGTAAGACAAGTTTCATATAGTTAAATTTTGTTGAGAATATAGTTTGAAAATTAGAGAGGAGATATATAAAGATGAACAAGAAGTTATTTACATTAGGGATGGTTACAGTATTAAGTGTAGGATTAGCAGCATGTAATAGCGCTGATAAAACTTCTGGGGAGCAAAAGCAACAGACAAAAGCTACGGAAACGAAAAAAGACGAAAAAAGAAAAATTACATATTTAGGTAAAGAATATACAGTACCAGCAAAAGTAGATAAAATTGCGACAGCTAGTTTAGAGTCAATGGAAGATGCAGCGGTACTTGGTATTAAGCCAGTCGGTGCCATTACTGTTGGTGGTAAATTACCGAAGTATCTTGAAAAAGATTTAGAAGGTGCAAAATCTGTTGGTGAGAAAATGGAACCAAATTTTGAAACATTACTACAATTAAAACCAGATGTTATTACATCAAGTACGAAATTCCCAGCAGAAACAGCTGAAAAGTTCACGAAAGTAGCTCCGACATTCCCAGTATCGCACGTGTCAACAAATTGGGAAGATAATTTAAAGTTAATGGGAGAATTAACTGGTAAAAAAGATAAAGCAGAAAAGATTATTAAAGATTACAATACGGATGCTGAAAAAGCAAAAGCAAAATTAGGAGATAAGTTAAAAGACAAAAAAGTACTTGTCATTAGACTAAGAGCAAACGACTTATTCCTATACCCAGAAGGAGTATACTTTAATCCTGTAATTTATAAAGATCTGGGACTAACTGCTCCAGAACAACTTAAAACGGTAAAAGCACAAGAAAAGATTTCTTTAGAAAAATTAGCTGAAGTTAATCCGGATTATATCTTCTTACAATACGAGGCTAGTGAAAATAATAAACCGAAAGTGTTAGAAGATATTGAAAAGAATCCAATTTGGCAAAGTATGAATGCTGCGAAAGAAAAGAAAGTATTTGTAAACGTTGTAGATCCAATGGCACAAGGTGGTACAGCTTGGAGTAAAACAGCATTCTTAAAAGAAGCAGTGAAAAATTTATCTAAATAATACAATAAGTAAGGTGCGTTGAATGATATGCAGAAAACGAATACGGTACCAGTAACCATTTTATGTATAGCACCCATATTGATTTTATTTACGGTTATACTTTCTATTTTATATGGTGCGAAAAACATTGATGCTGAAACAGTGTGGAATGCATTATTTCATTTTGATTCAAGCAATGTAAATCATAATATTATTATTACTTCACGTTTACCAAGGGTAGTTGCAGCTCTTTTAGTCGGAGCATTTCTAGCCATATCAGGAGCACTTATGCAGGGGATGACAAGAAACTATCTTGCATCCCCTTCTATTATGGGTGTGACGGATGGTGCAGCTTTTGTTATTACACTTTGTATGATTTTTCTTCCGGGAATGTCATCAATCGGTATGGTTTTATGTTCAATGATTGGTTCTGCATTAGGAGCAGGTATCGTGTTTGGTTTCGGTTCGCTCCTTCAAAATGGCTTATCGCCTGTTAGGTTAGCAATTATCGGAACAGTTATTGGAACATTTTTAAGTAGTGTATCTGCTGCGATGGCTTCGTATTTCCAAATTTCTCAAAATGTTAGTTTTTGGTTTAATGCAAAGTTAGATCAAGTGGACCCTAATGTAATTATAATCACGATACCTTTTGGGATAATTGGGATAGCTTTAGCATTAGTAATATCAAAATCTATTACAATTCTTTCTTTAGGAGAAGAGGTATCTATTAATCTAGGACAACGTACAAAACTAGTTAAAGGGATGGCGATTTTATCCGTTATTCTTTTAACAGGAACAGCAGTTGCATTAGTCGGGAAAGTAGGTTTTGTAGGTTTAATTATTCCGCACATTACTCGCTTTATAATTGGGGTAGATTATAAGTGGATCTTGCCATGTGCAGGTGTTATTGGTGGAGTGTTCTTAGCATTATGTGACGTTTTGAGTAGATTTGTAAACTATCCATTTGAAACACCAATTGGCGTCGTTACCTCCTTAATTGGAATTCCGTTCTTCCTTTATTTAATCCGTACAAGAGGGGGAGAGAGACATGCCTAAAAGTTCAAGTCAACGTTTCGGAATGACAATGGGGATTATTATATTTTTAATTTTTGGTGCTATTTATATTAGTTTAACGAACGGTACGTTTGATATTACGATTACGGATGTATTTAAAACACTTTTTAGAATTGATCCAGTACCAGAACATGATCTAGTTATCTTTGATTTTCGTCTTCCACGCATCGTAATTGCTGGATTAGTAGGATTAGGCCTAGGCGTTGCAGGTGCTGTTATTCAAGGGATTACGAGAAATGGATTGGCAGACCCAGGTATTTTAGGAGTAAATGCCGGAGCAGGAACAGCAATCGTCATCTTTATGTTTTTCTTTCAAGGACAATTAAAGAGCACAGACTGGGTTTCTATTATGATGATGCCAATCTTTGGTTTAGTCGGCGGATTAGGTGCAGCTATCATCATTTATCTGTTTTCATGGAAAAACGGTAAGCTAGATTCGCAACGTCTTTTATTAACAGGGATTGCAATTGGATCAGGATTTGGAGCATTTTCTATGTACTTATCACTCAAAATGAAGTCAACTGATTTCGAGATGGCTGCAGTTTGGGTGTCTGGAAGCATATATAGCGCAAACTGGAAGTATATTGTTGCTATGTTGCCGTGGCTTATCATATTAATTCCGCTTATACAAAAGAAAGCTTATTTATTAGATTTATTTCAATTGGAAGAAACGAGTATTACAAGTTTAGGTGTTTCAGTAGAAAGAGAGAAATCTATTTTACTACTAAGTAGTATCGGACTTGTGAGCGCATGTGTTGCTGTTTCAGGAAGTATTGGCTTCATTGGACTAATGGCACCGCATATAGCGAAAAGGCTAGTTGGTATTCAGCATAAATATATCATTCCTACGTGCGGAGTAATCGGAATGTTCCTTGTAATTGCTTCAGACTTTATTGCAAAAACAGTGTTCACACCTGTAGAGTTACCAGTTGGAATCGTTATTTCTATTGTCGGTGTACCGTATTTCTTATATTTACTTTATAAGGCGAAAGCGTAAGAGGAGGAATAAAAGTGAGTATTTTAAGTGCAAAAAATTTAGAAACGAGTTATGAAAAGCTTACAGTGTTTCGCGATTTAAATGTGGAAATACAAGAAGGAAAAGTAACGACAATTATAGGGCCAAACGGGTGCGGTAAATCGACATTGTTAAAAACAATGGGAAGAATTTTAAAGCAAAAGAGCGGTAAAGTCTATTTACAAGGACAGGATTTACATACAATTCCAACGAAAGAAATTGCAAAGCAGTTAGCTTTACTTCCGCAAACTCCAATTGCGCCAGGAGAGCTTAAAGTAGAAGAGTTAATTTCTTATGGACGCTATCCACATCGAAATAACGTAAATAAGTTAACTTCAAAAGATAAAGAAATGATTGATTGGGCATTAGAAATAACGAAAACTTCTGAATTTCGAACGAGACAAATTGCCAATTTATCAGGTGGTCAAAGGCAAAAGGTATGGCTAGCGATGGCTTTAGCACAAGAGACAGAAGTGTTACTACTAGATGAACCCACGACATATCTTGATATGTCTCATCAATTAGATGTATTACAAATTGTGGAGAAATTAAATAAAGAACATAATTGTACGGTTGTAATGGTACTACATGATATTAACCATGCAGCAAGGTTTTCAGATGAAATTATTGCAATGAAGGAAGGGGAAATCGTTACAACGGGTAACCCAGAAGAAATCATTACAAATGAAGTGTTAAAAGAAGTATTTCATATTGATGCGCGTGTCATGATTGATCCGTATAATGGGTCTCCTGTTTGTTTTGGATACGATAGCGTTGCACTTCAAGAAGAGAAAGTTGACATATATGTAACGAGTTAAAAAGGGGGGAGATATAAGATGAATACTACGATTGAAAAACAGCAGATTATAACATCTAATACAGAGCAGTGGAACATGTATTCAAAATTAGAAGGTAAGGAATATCAAATTCATATTTCAAAGCCAAAGCAGCCAGCACCAGAGTCAGGCTATCCTGTAATATACGTATTAGATGGGAATGCCTTTTTTCAAACATTCCATGAAGCGGTTAAAATACAATCAGTTAGAGCAGAAAAAACTTGTGTTTCACCAGCCATTATAGTAGGTATTGGTTATCGTATTGACGGGGCATTTTCAGGTGAAGAAAGATGCTATGATTTTACGCCTAGCGTAATTTCAAAAGATGCGCCTTTAAAACCGGATGGCAAACCGTGGCCTAAAACAGGAGGAGCACATAACTTCTTTACTTTTATAGAAAAAGAACTGAAGCCTCAAATCGAAAATGATTTTGAGATTGATAAAGGAAAACAAACGTTATTTGGGCATTCGCTAGGTGGTTTATTTGCTTTACATATACTATTTACAAACGTAAATGCTTTTCAAAATTATTTTATTAGTAGTCCATCTATTTGGTGGAATAACCAATCTGTGCTTGAAAAAGAAGAGAACCTTATAAGTGAATTAAACAGTGCTAAGTTTGAAACGGGAGTATTTCTTACAGTGGGGTCACTAGAACGAGAGCATATGGTTGTAGGGGCAAACGAATTGTCAGAGCGTCTTCTCCAAGTAAAACATGATCAGTTTAGATTTACGTTTTATGAGGCTGAAGGGGAGAATCATGCATCAGTTGTGCCGACTTCTTTAAGTAAAGGGTTAAGGTTTATTAGTCACGTATAGAAGAGGGGAAAAGGTAAGCAATTGCTTACCTTTTTTCATTATTGTTTAAAGGCAACGTATCCATCAATTAAAAAGCTACTGAAAAAGCGAGTGATGTGAGTAAAGCCACATTCCTCCATAATAGTTAGTAGATTTGTTTCGGAAATAGGAAATATTTCTGTTTCAAAAGAATTTTCAAATCGGTCCCAATCTTTTAATGGAATTTGATTTTGCATCATATGGTTGCGCCAAGCGTTTAATTGTGCAGAAAACATACTTGTATGGGGTATACCATTTATTGAAGAGAGAAAGAATGGAGCACCTGGCTTTAAGCGACTACTAATTTCATTAAGTAACTCTATTTTCTCCTTCATAGTTGGGATGAAGTGAAGAACAAGCATACAAGTAGCAGCGTCAAATAATGGATTGCTTAATAATGAATGAACAGTTCCATGTACAAAGTGAATTTGATTTTGCAAGTCTTCGTGTTCAATTCTTTTTTTAGCTAACTGTAGCATGCTTTGAGATGGATCCACACCTGTAAAAGATAAGTTGCTATTTTGTTTGCCTATTGAGAGAATTTCTTGTCCACCACCAGCACCTATAACTAGTAAATTTGGATTCATGTTTTCTTTAGGGAGTGTCGTAAATAAAAAATGGTTCACCATTTCATAAAGGGTAAAATATCCAGGGATTTTTAACGGAATTGTTCGTTCATATGTATGTACAGTATGATCATTCCAGCTCATTTTTTAGCCTCCTCTTTTACAATAAAGTTTCACTTTATTATGAAATAAAATGGTTAGAGGAAACAATCCCATAAATCTGGGGGGAAATCAAGATGATTTATGAACAGGCAACGAAAGAAATAACAGTGTTGATGAAAAGTGAGAGATCAATTAGACAATTTCAAAAAGAGTTTTTAAATATATTAAAAAAGGTAATTCCTTTTGATGCGTCCTGTTTTGCCGCTATAGACCCACGCACATTTTTAACAACCGGGGCATATACAGATCGAAGAATTGAACAACTGCATTCGCAGTTATTTATGAATGAATTTTTAGAAGGTGATTACAACAAATTTAAAGATTTAGCATCAAAGGCCCCTCATGTTGGTGCGATACGTATTGTCACAAATGATAATCCGATAAAAAGTACTAGGTATCGAAATATTTTAAAACCAGCCGGTTTTATAGATGAAGTAAGAGTGGTTTGTATGAGTAAAGGAAAATGTTTTGGACACTTAAGTCTGTTTCGAGATAATACAAAAGTACCTTTTCAGCATGATGAATGTAAGTATTTATCGAAGGTGGGTTTATTGGCAGGAGATACTTTAAGAACATCCTTTATAATCCGGTCAGAAGAACAAGTAAAAGTAGTAGGAAGGGGCATGATTGTATTAAATGAAAATCTTAGACTAAATTATTGGGATGAAACAGGGTACATATGGTTATCAAACTTTAGAAAATATGAGCAATTGAATGAAGATGACATTCCGAGGCCGATACGGGCAGTTTGTTCGAAAGTAAAAGCGTATGAAACTAATAAAGAAGCAACAGTCTGTATAAGTTTAACGTGTGGGCAATTTTTGGTTATTCGTGCGAGCAGGCTAGAAGGTTACAGTAGTTGTCATACAGGATATAGGGTTTTGTTCGAAAGTGCACGGCCAGAAGAAGTTTTTCCTCTTCTTGCAGATTCTTATAGTTTGTCTCAAAGAGAGAAAGAAGTGATAGTAGAAATTGTTAGAGGGATGTCAACAAAAGAAGTGGCAAAAGAATTGTGTATTTCTACGTATACAGTTCAGGATCATTTCAAGTCAATTTTTGAAAAGGTCGGAGTATGCAGTAGAAACGAGCTTATATGGGAGCTCTTTACAAAGTTTTATTTTTCTCCGGAGGAATATTAAAAGAAAACCGGTTTGATTTATCCGGTATTAACAATCGGTAAGCTCATAAGATTGATAGCTGCGGGTTAATAATCAGTGGGATTTTTAATATAAACGAGAAACATTCAAATAAACATTTGAATGTTTCTCGTTTATAAGGTATGCTACATACATAATCAAATATGTATTTGAATAAGAGGTGTTACATATGAAGGAAGAGCATTGTGAACTTTGCTATCATGATGAGCAAAAAGTAAAACATGCAAGTGACATGCTAGAGAAAGAAAATATAAGTAGTGTAGCGCAAATGTTTAAGGCACTTGCAGATGAAACGCGTTTGAAAATTGCTTATGCGTTGTATACAGAAAAAGAGCTTTGTGTACGTGATGTCGCAAGTATTATTCATAGTAGTATTGCAACAGCTTCACATCACTTAAGACTATTACAAACGATAGGATTAGCGAAAAAGCGTAAAGAGGGGAAACTTGTTTTTTATTCATTAGATGACTCTCACGTAAATGGATTAATTGAATTAGCGTTTAGTCATAGTATTGAAATGAAGAATAAAGAAGTTGATATGTAATTATGCATTTTCATAAAGAAGTATCTTTATGAAAATGCAACTTTAAAAGGAGAGGAGATAATAAGTATGGTAAAGCTAGTTTTAATACGACACGGACAAAGTGAATGGAATGTTGAAAATAGGTTTACAGGTTGGACGGATGTTGATTTATCTAGTAAAGGTTTGCAAGAAGCAAGAGAAGCCGGAGTAATGCTGAAAGCTAATGGTTTCTCATTTGATATAGCATATACATCTGTTTTGAGAAGAGCGATGCATACTTTATGGATTACTCTCGAAGAAATGGATTTGATGTGGCTACCTGTTCATAAAACATGGAAATTAAATGAGCGACATTACGGTGCGCTTCAAGGATTAAATAAGGAAGAAACAACGAGAAAATATGGCGATGAGCAAGTAACTTTATGGAGACGTTCAACAAATGTACGCCCACCAGCACTTACAAAAGATGACGAAAGATATGAAGCAGCACATCCGAAATATAGAGAGGTAAAAGAGTATGAGTTTCCTCTTACAGAAGATTTAGAAGATACGAAGAAACGAGTTGTTTCATATTGGAATGAAGAGATAGCTCCTAATGTAAGAGCTGGTAAACAAGTAATTATAGCAGCCCATGGCAATACAATACGTGCTTTAGTAAAATATTTAGATCAAATTTCAGATGAAGATATAGAAAATGTAAATATTCCAACAGGAACACCATTGGTTTATGAATTGGATCAAGATTTAAAACCGGTATGCCATTATTATCTAAATAGGGAAATAGAAACTTTAGAAGAAAAACTGGTGTAAAATAAACGATTTGATATACCCTACCTATGTATTGTATATGAAAAAACGGAGGTGAGTTAAATTGTTACATTATACGGTTGTAAATAAAAAGAATTGTGAGGCATGTGGACTATGTACTTCTATAGCACCTGATATATATCAATTAGACGGAAGAGGAAAATCATTTGGTGTATTAGATAACAACCAAGGAAGAATGGGTATTCCAAAAACTTTCTTGCAAGCAATGTTGGCGGCAAGTGACGGCTGTCCAACAAGTTCGATTCAGATAAGAAAAGAGCCATTTGTAAATAAGGTAAAAATTTAATAGTGGAATTATGAAAGACAAAACAAAATTAAAAGGAGGCATTTATATGGGACATCATCACGGTCACCAACATCATGGGCATGCTCACGGGCATTCCCATGGACATCATCATTTTGAGGAAAGTAGGGAAGGGAATAGAAAAGGATTAATTACAGCTTTAGTCATTACAGCAACTATTATGTTTCTTGAATTTTTTGGAGGACTAGTTACAAATAGTTTAGCTTTATTATCAGATTCAGGACATATGTTAAGTGATACAAGCTCATTATTATTAAGTTTAATTGCAATCGGGCTTGCCGCTAGAACAGTTACTTCTACAAAAACGTATGGATATTATCGTTTTGAAATTTTAGCGGCACTAATTAATGGTATTACGTTATTTGTTGTAGCGGGGCTTATCGTATGGGAAGCAATTGGTCGTTTTTTTGAACCACCAACTGTAGCAAGTGGTCCAATGATGTTAATCGCATCAATTGGTTTACTAGCAAATTTAATCAGTGCATGGGCACTCATGAGACAAGGTGACGTGAAAAATAATGTGAATTTACGTAGCGCATATTTACATGTTCTTGGGGATGCTTTAGGGTCAGTGGGAGCATTAGTAGCTGGTGCACTTATGTCGTTATTCTCATGGTATATTGCAGATCCAATTATCTCGGTAGTTGTAGCTTTATTAATTTTAAAGAGCGCATGGGGAGTAACAAAACATTCTATTCATATACTTATGGAGGGTACACCAGTTGCAATTGAACTAGAGAAAGTGAAGCAAGCGATTAAAGGAATAGAAGGTGTACGTGATTTACATGATCTTCATGTTTGGACAATTACATCTGGATTAGATGCATTAAGCGTCCATGTAATGATTGATAAAAAGCATGATGATCAAGAAGTACTTCAAAATATTATCGATATGTTAAAGCAAGAGTTCCATATTGAACATGCTACTATTCAAATTGAAACACTTAACATTAAACATAATGAAATGATTGTCTAATAAAATGCAAACAAAAGGCTATGGGGAAGTTCTCCATAGCCTTTTGTTTGCTCAAGTAGAATTGTCCTTTTTGAACGTTTTGTTTCAACTTTTCGTCTAAAGAGACAAAAAGTTGTCACAATTCGGTCACAATTAGCATAAACATAAAATAGACGAAATGAACTTATTTCCAAAAAGGCTTGATTCATTCCATTCATGATTAGTAGAGCTGAAAAAGCATGGATTAAAAGTTCACTATATTCTCAAGGAGGTAGATCGTATGAAAACTATTCTTGCTATCGCTGGGCTTATCTGGGTTTTATCACATGGCATTCCAATTTATGAAGGAGAACAAATTCGCAGTGCTCTAAATAAAAATTTTAATGAATATCACGTTATTGATCGGCAAGATAATGTTGTGACAGTTCGTGTAAATGACTGTTTTCATACGGTAACCGTTGAAGGAACTTCTGTAGTGAATGATACAAAAGTATGTGATCAGCAGTAATTATATATAGGCAGAAAAGAGTCTCAATTTATACGTGTATAAATTGAGGCTTTTATATTTATGGATGAATAATAAGCGGAGATAGATAATCTACGCTTATTATTCTTTTTTGAAAAAAGGAAAGGGTATCATGAAAATTGAGACTGAGAAGCTAATAAATTGTTAAGAATAAGCATAGAGCGGAAATATACTCATATGGGGTATCATACATAGATAATTAATGCTATAATTGGTATACTCGTAAAAGCAATTGTTTTATTGGATGAAGAGAAACTTTAAGAAGGTGATAATATGGATCATAAAGAGCATGAAGCGGTAACACATAGATCAGAAAAAGAAAAAGAACAAATTATAAATAGATTAAAGAGAATTGAAGGACAAGTCCGCGGTATTCAAAATATGATTGAAAATGATCGTTATTGCGTGGATATTTTAGTGCAAATTTCAGCGATTAATGCAGCGATGAAAAAAGTAGGAATGGGTGTATTAAAAAACCATACAAGTCATTGTGTTTCAGGCGCTATTAAAGATGGCAATGGTGACGAAGCAATTGAAGAATTAATGACGGTATTTGAACGTTTTTCAAAAGCATAAAAACAAGCTAGTATGTCACTGGCTTGTTTTTTTGTTTACCTTTATATAGGATTTTGGGGTATTGGTGTGAAAAAGTGTGTGTAAAATAAACTTTTAGAAAATAATTGAAAAATCATGATACAAAACCATTGATTACCTTAGGGGGGTATGGTAAGATGTAATTGTGATTAACAAACAATGAAGAAACAAGAGGAGGATTTTAAATGGAACAGTTAACATTACAAGTTGAAGGTATGTCTTGTGGACATTGTGTAAATTCAATTGAAAGCAGTGTGAAAGAACTAAACGGTGTTGAACAAGTGAAAGTTCAATTAGCAGAAGGAACTGTTGAAGTTACTATCAACTCATCAGTTGTAACGTTAAAAGATATCGTTGCTGTAATTGAAGATCAAGGGTACGATGTTCAATAATTATTTTTAGATATGGAAATAAATCGTACTTTATAGGAAGTACGATTTATTTTGTTAATAATTATACCTTGTGAGGGTATATAGAGGTGAGAGACATGAATGAACAAAAAGAGGCCAATCTTCAAATATCAGGAATGACATGTGCGGCATGTGCGAATAGAATTGAAAAAGGTCTGAAAAAAGTAGAAGGTGTTCATGATGCAAATGTAAATTTTGCACTTGAAAAAACAAAAATAATGTATGATCCCCAAAAAACAAATCCGCAACAATTTAAGGAAAAAGTTGAATCGTTAGGATATGGAATTGTCAGTGATAAAGCTGAGTTTACTGTTTCAGGGATGACATGTGCAGCATGTGCAAATAGAGTAGAAAAGCGTTTAAATAAGTTAGAAGGTGTGAACGGAGCGACAGTAAATTTCGCTTTAGAATCAGCTACAGTAGATTTTAATCCTGATGAAATTAATGTAAATGAAATGAAGAGTGCAATTACGAAATTAGGATATAAATTAGAAGCGAAATCAGATGAGCAAGATGGATCAACTGATCATCGCTTACAAGAAATTGAGAGACAAAAGAAGAAATTTATCATTTCGTTTATTTTATCATTTCCGTTATTGTGGGCAATGGTAAGTCATTTCTCATTTACATCGTTTATTTATTTACCTGATATGCTTATGAACCCTTGGGTGCAGCTAGCTCTTGCAACTCCAGTTCAGTTTATCATTGGTGGGCAGTTTTATGTTGGGGCTTATAAAGCGTTACGAAATAAAAGCGCCAATATGGATGTTCTCGTGGCACTTGGAACATCGGCCGCCTATTTCTATAGTGTATATTTAAGCATTCAATCTATCGGTTCTTCGGAACATATGACAGATTTATATTTTGAAACGAGCGCGGTACTTATTACACTAATTATTTTAGGTAAATTATTTGAGGCGAAAGCAAAAGGACGCTCGTCAGAAGCAATTAAAAAATTAATGGGATTACAGGCGAAAACCGCTACTGTTGTACGAGATGGAACAGAAATAAAAATTTTAATCGAAGAAGTGGTAGCTGGTGATATCGTTTATGTAAAACCAGGTGAAAAAATCCCAGTAGATGGGGAAATTGTAGAAGGAAAGTCAGCGATAGATGAATCGATGTTAACAGGTGAAAGTATTCCAGTTGATAAAACAATTGGGGATGGAGTAATCGGTTCTACAATAAATAAAAATGGCTTTTTAAAAGTGAAAGCAACTAAGGTAGGAAGAGATACTGCATTAGCTCAAATTATTAAAGTAGTAGAAGAGGCTCAAGGTTCAAAAGCTCCTATTCAAAGGGTAGCAGATCAAATTTCAGGTATTTTCGTACCGGTTGTAGTTGTGATTGCTATTATCACATTTGCAGTGTGGATGCTATTTGTTACACCTGGTGATTTTGGCGGAGCACTTGAGAAAATGATAGCCGTACTTGTTATCGCTTGTCCGTGTGCATTAGGTCTTGCAACGCCTACGTCTATTATGGCGGGATCAGGAAGATCGGCTGAGTATGGCATTTTATTTAAAGGCGGGGAGCATTTAGAAGCAACCCACCGATTAGATACAGTTATTCTAGATAAAACAGGTACTGTTACAAATGGGAAGCCGGTGCTAACAGATGTAATTGTAGCGGATGGATTCCACGAAGAAGAAATACTACGTTTAGTAGGTGCGGCAGAAAAAAATTCTGAACACCCACTTGCAGAAGCGATTGTAGAAGGAATTAAAGAAAAGCAAATTGATATCCCGAGTTCAGCAACGTTTGAAGCAATTCCAGGATTCGGTATTGAATCAGTTGTAGAAGGGAAACAATTATTAATTGGTACACGTCGATTAATGAAGAAATTCGATATTGATATTGAAGAAGTTTCTAAATCGATGGAAGCGCTAGAACGAGAAGGAAAAACAGCGATGCTTATTGCGATCAATAAAGAATATGCTGGTATAGTTGCCGTTGCGGATACTGTAAAAGATACTTCAAAAGCAGCTATCGCAAGACTTAAGAAAATGGGTCTAGACGTTGTTATGATTACAGGAGATAATACACAAACTGCTCAGGCAATTGCTAAGCAAGTTGGTATTGATCACGTAATTGCAGAAGTATTACCAGAAGGAAAAGCTGAAGAAGTGAAAAAACTGCAAGCGCAAGGTAAGAAAGTAGCAATGGTTGGAGATGGAATAAATGATGCTCCTGCACTGGCTACGGCGGATATCGGTATGGCAATTGGAACAGGTACGGATGTAGCGATGGAAGCGGCAGACATTACGTTAATCCGTGGTGATTTAAATAGTATTGCTGATGCAATCTTTATGAGCAAGATGACGATAAGAAATATTAAGCAAAATTTATTCTGGGCACTAGCTTATAATGGGTTAGGAATCCCGATTGCAGCGTTCGGTTTCTTAGCACCTTGGGTTGCTGGAGCTGCGATGGCATTTAGTTCTGTATCCGTTGTATTAAATGCATTACGACTACAAAGAGTGAAATTAAAAAAATAAAAATCTATAGAGTAATTGCATATGCTTTTAAACAAAAAACAATACTTTGAAATAAGTATTGTTTTTTGTTTATATAGAAAGAAAAAAGATATAATAAAGCAGAAATATTGAATACTAGATGGTAGAAAAGTTAAATGATAGTCTAGTAAGGAGGTTCATATATGTTAAAAGACACGATCATTAGAACATTCCATAAAGAGGATTTAGAACAAGTATTACAGTTGTTCTATGAAACAGTTCATACAATTAATGCAAAAGATTATAATGTATTACAGCTACAGGCATGGGCACCAGAGCGACTAGATAGAGAAAGTTGGTTAAATTCTTTAGAGAAGAATATTAGTTATGTAGCGGATCATAACGGTGTGATAGTGGGATTTGGGGATTATAATGATGAGTATTATGTAGATCGTCTCTTTACTCATAAAGATTATCAAGGGAAAAGGATAGCGTCATACATACTACAGAAGTTAGAAAAAGAAGCAGTGAACTTGGGGCATAGGGAGATATATACAGAAGCGAGTATTACAGCAAAACCTTTCTTTGAAAATAAAGGTTTTATTTGCATAAAGGAACAAAAGAAACAACATAATGGTCAGATTTTTACTAATTATGTAATGAAAAAAATAGCCCTCTCATAGACGAGAAGGCTATTTTTTCATTATTTTACAGCTTCTTTTAGTTCTTTACCAGCTTTGAAAGCAGGTACTTTAGAAGCTGCGATTTGCATTTCTTCACCAGTTTGTGGGTTACGGCCTGTACGAGCAGCTCTTTCGCGAACTTCGAATGTACCGAATCCGATAAGTTGTACTTTTTCACCAGCAGCTAAAGTGTTAGTGATTGATTCTACTACGGTTTGTACAACTACAGTAGCTTCTTTTTGAGAAATCTCAGCGTTTTGTGCTACGTTTTTAATTAATTCTGTTTTGTTCATGTTTTTCACCTCATATGTAAATAATGCTATTTAAGTTGTTATTATAACGTATAAAACATTCGAGAACAAGTGTACGCACATATATTCGTAAAAAAAATGAAATTTGTAATATTTTTTAGAGCCACTGTATAGACAGTTCATTTAAGCGGATACAGATTGTTTCTTTAATTCGGTTTGCTCTTTATTGGAAGGTAGTTTTTTATTATAAGATATGAAATAAGGTAACGCTACAAATAACATACCGCCTACTAAGTTTCCGAAGAAAACAAAAATGAAGTTTGGAAAATATTCAATCCAAGTTAACTGCCCGGCAAAAATTGCAGCTGGGATAACAAACATATTGGCTACAACGTGTTGAAATCCAATCGCAACAAAAGTCATAACTGGGAACCAGATGCCGATAATCTTTCCGATAAATTCTTTACTTCCCATACTGAGCCAAACAGCTAAACAAACGAGCCAATTACATCCGATTGCAGAAATGAAGGCTTGTAGAGGTGTATCTTCTAGTTTAGCTTGCGCAATGGAAACTGTTTTCGCTAAAAAAGCGCCCTCTGTTAATCCGACGATATGACCGAAAAAATAAGCAACGAATACAGCGCCTATGAAGTTGCTAAACGTAACGATAACTAAATTTCGTATGAAATGAAATAAAGTAATTTTCTTTTGAAGCCAAGCCATAGAAACTGTCATCATATTACCAGTTACTAGTTCACCACCTGCAAGAATAACAAGTATAAGACCGATAGGGAATACAGCAGCGCCTAGAAAACTAGTAAATGATCCCCAAGATTTTGGCATTGTTCCGATAACATGGATATCAAGTAAATACCCTAATGCTATGAAAGCACCACCAAAAAAACCGAGAATTAGCATAGGAAGTAATGATAAATGAGCTTTTTTTCTTCCGGAATTCGCAGCAAGTTCCGTAATTTCTTCTGGTGTAAATACAGACATGAATAATCTCTCCTTAATAAAATGATAGAATGAATAGGTGGAACATTTTTAAAAATCTATGTATTATAAAAATATGTTATGACTTCTGTATAAATTTGTCAAAGTGAATGGGATAGAATTGGATATAACTAACATTCTTCATGTTGTCACATTAATGTAACAATAAGGCTGTAAAGTACTTCTAGAGGTGAGAGCATGAATACGCATCATGTAAAAAAAGAACAAAAAAAATCAATTGTAAAAATATTTATAATCGGTTTTATAAGTATAGTAATGATTTCAGTAAGTTTGTATTTCTATGCGACAGAAATTGAACGAAAACTAGTAACAGTTACGTGGAATGAAATAGAAGCATCTACAATTCCTAAAGAGTTTAATAATAAAAAGATATTACAATTCTCAGATGTACATTTAGGGCCAGAATTTACACTGAAACAACTAGAAAATTTGGTGGAGAAGATGAATGCGTTACATCCAGATATGGTAGTTTTTACAGGGGATTTAATAGATAAGTTTGGAGCGTATAAGGCGGAAAGAGAAGAAGCGAAAGGTATTTTACAAAAAATACATGCACCCTTAGGGAAATATGCAGTGTATGGGAATCATGATAGGGGCGGGGGAGGTAGTTTATTTTATAAAAAGTATATGGAGGAAGCTGGTTTCACTGTGTTGGTAAATGAAATGCAGAAAATTAAGGTGGAAAACGGCAATTATATTACAATATCAGGTTTAGATGATTTTTTATTGGGGGAGCCACAAATAGACGCGACTTTAAAACAAGTAAGGCAACAAGATTTCAATATGCTCTTAGTACATGAGCCGGATGTTATAGACAAAGTAGCTCGTTACCCAGTTGATTTTCAAATGTCGGGCCATAGTCACGGAGGACAAGTTCAAATTCCTTTTATAGGTCCATTAATTACTACAAAATTAGCTGAGAGCTATGTGGAAGGTATGTATGAATTAGAAGGGAAGAATAAGGCGTTACATTTATACGTAAATCGTGGTATTGGAACAACCCGAATGCCTGTTAGATTTTGGAGTGTACCTGAACTTTCGGTATTTGTGTTAAAGCAAAATAGCAACTAGACTATTCTAGAGTAGTAGGACTTTCAGAGAAAGTTCTCTTTTTTATTAATTAAACACGGAATATTATGTAAGTTTTATTTGAGGTGTTAAAATGGAAAAGAATCTTTTCATTATGTAGAAGTGAAAAAGTAATTTACATAAATAAAAAACAACAATAGGTTATATAACCTATTGTTGTTTTTTATTATTTTTGCAAGGGAATCGCATCAAAATATGTTCTATAGTTATTAGAGAATTCAAAGTTGTTTTTTGCATCCCAATTAATAGACCAGGACATTAGGCCGCGGAATGCAGGGTAGCCGCTCTGATTTGAAAGCTTATACTTTCCTCCGAAAGGAATTCCTTTCATGATATAATCTAAAGCTTTTTTCATTTCAGTTGGAGAAATATATCCGCCACTTGGAGCGGCCGCTGGTGCTGCAGGAAGTCCAATCATGACTTGATCCGAACGAAGGGCTGGGAAAATATTATTTGCATTACCACCTACAGGAAAACCATGTAAGAGCATATCTGCCATAGCGACCTCGTAGTCTGCAGTACCTTGATTGTAGTTATTACCGTCCATTCCAATCCCGCTGCCAGCATTGTAGTGTTGAACGTGAATGTATGTTAGTTTGTCTTTCACTCCGTAAATGATTGGTAAATATGCACCCCAGATGCTTCCGTATGCGCTATAACCACCTTGAACATAAGCTGTTTCAGGGGCCATGCTTAATAGAAAATCTGGACCATAATGATCTGAGATTGTCCGAATAGCTGAAATAAGATTTATGATTTGAGGAGTCGTGGGGTTTTTGAAATTAGTGTCATTTCCGTTTAAGTAAATTCCTGATTCAAGATCAATATCTATTCCATCAAAACCATATTTATTGATTAGAGATTGTATGGAATTAATAAAACGTAGCTTAGCGGCATTGTCAGGAAGTAAAACGATCCCATTTTGTCCACCTATTGAAAGAACTACTTTTTTTCCTTTGCTTTTTAAATAAGAAATATCTGATTTGAACTCTGCATCCGTACCATACACAGGAGAAAATTCAACAGTGGAACGATCACCCCCAGTTTCACCGAAAGATACATTGATTACATCCCATTTTGGTGAAACGTCTCTTAATTTAATAATGCCAGTACCATTATCAAAGTTATGCCAGTATCCAACGAGTAGTTTTGATCCTAAATTGTTTGCTGCTTGTGCTTGAAAGGGAGCTAGTGGTAGCAGTAAGAAAATTACTAAAGTACAACAAATGAATTTGAACTTATTTAACATATCAACACTCCTATACAAAAAGTTGTCTAGATGTATAATCTTGTCTATTTAATAATATCTGAAAAATCGATCTTTTGTAAGGTGATTATAATTTTCTCAACAATTTTATATGGGAAATTATTAAACCTAATGAAATAATTTCTGAAGGGGGTCGAATTACGATTGTTAAATTCAGAATATTTTGATATATTTTAAAATATAGGACAAGATTTTTCGCATAATACTCTTACATAAAGTGAAACTTTAATCAGTGGGGGTTCATCCCTCGCTGATTATCAGCCCTCACCAATCGGGCATTTACGGACAGTAAATTCCCGCCTAACTTCTTTACTTCCGCTGAATTTTGAGGTGGGGGTCTTACTGCCTGTTAATGCGGGGGAAATTTCAAAATTAAGTTTGGAAGGGGATGTACAAGAGTTGGATAAAAATCTTAAGAAAGACCTCAAAATACGCCACATTACAATGATCTCAATTGGCGGTGTAATAGGTGCTGGTTTGTTTGTTGGAAGTGGTGCGGTTGTGCATTCAGCAGGTCCAGGTTCTATCGTTTCATATGCATTAGCAGGACTTCTAGTTATTTTCGTTATGAGAATGCTAGGAGAAATGGCAGCTATTAATCCGACAAGTGGTTCATTTGCAACATATGCAAGAGAGGCAATTGGTCCATGGGCAGGTTATACAATTGGGTGGCTATATTGGTTTTTCTGGGTAATTGTTATTGCAATAGAAGCTACAGCAGGTGCTGGTATTATTCAATACTGGATTCCAGAAATCCCACTCTGGCTATTAAGCTTAATATTAACGATTTTATTAACATTGACGAATGTTTTCTCGGTGAAATCATTTGGAGAATTTGAATATTGGTTTTCATTTATTAAAGTAATAAGTATTGTTTTGTTCCTTTGTCTTGGACTAGCTGTTATTTTAGGATTTGTACCAGGAACGGAAGCACCTGGCACTTCGAATTTAATAGGTCAAGGAGGATTTATGCCAAATGGTATAAGTTCGGTGTTACTTGGAATCACCGTCGTTATATTTTCATTTATGGGATCTGAGATTGTTGCAGTAGCCGCTGGAGAGTCTGCCGAACCTGTAAAGGCAGTAAAAACAGCAACAAATAGTGTAATTTGGCGTATTCTCGTATTTTTCATTGGATCGATCGCTGTAGTTGTTACACTCCTTCCGTGGAATTCGGCGAACATACTAAAAAGTCCGTTTGTGGCGGTACTGGAACATATAGGGATACCAGCGGCAGCGCAAATTATGAATTTTATCGTTTTAACAGCTGTACTTTCTTGTTTGAATTCGGGTTTATATACGAACTCAAGAATGCTTTTCTCAATGGCAGAAAGAGGAGATGCGCCAAAGGTATTTTTGAAATTGAATAGTAGTGGTGTTCCAGTTCGGGCGGTTTTATTTGGAACTTTCTTTGCTTACATTGGAGTTGTTTTTAGTTACATATCTCCAGATAAAGTATTTTTATTTTTAGTGAATGCATCTGGCGGGATTGCGTTACTCGTTTATCTCGTTATAGCAGTTTCTCATTTCAAGATACGTAAAAAAATGGGGAAAGCAGAACAACAAAATTTGAAAGTGAAAATGTGGCTTTTTCCGTATGTAACATACGTTACAATTGCTGCGATTATAGCAGTTTTAGTTGCAATGCTCGCAATTGAATCTTTACGTTCACAGGCACTATTAACGATGCTAGTTACTGTTCTTATAATACTTTCTTATTTTATTTTCAATAGAAATAAAAATAGTACAGTGTTGAATCCTAAAAGTAAAAATGAGGAATCTGTTCGATTCTAATTTCTTGTTTTAGAAGAGAGTTACACCCAATCATTGCTATAAAAGAATCATATATAATCATAGAAACAAGTAATTACTATTGTCATAGTGAATATAAACTTTTTTCTTGACTTTTTAAACGAAGGCGAGCAAAATGGTAAAAAAGGAAGGGGGGATGACAATGGAAGAGTACGTATTAGAGCTATATAATCTGTTATATACGACAGAATGGCAAGATATTGTTTCGTTTCTAGGAATAATGTTTTGTATGAAAATTGTAATTGTATATATGGAAGAGCAAGGTATGTTCTATTCCTTCTCATCCCCGTTCGATGTGCAGCGCGAGCCGTTGCCAAACTATGCCAAGTTGAATTACGAACAAATTCCTTTTGTTATATTCTTTATGATTCGATTTATAACAGCAATTGTAAAGAAAAAGGAAAGTGACGATGAAGAGTGCCACTCCACTTGTAATATAGCGACTGCTTTTTAAGCTAAATACAAGGAGGAGATTTATATGTGGTTTCGATTTCTTATGATTGGTTTCTTTTCATTAACAGCAATTTCTTTAATGGGATATCAAGTGTCTGAAATTTTTCAAGCATATAGCAATACGTTTTTCAACAAAAACTAATTACATTGCTATTTAAATAATAAAGCGATAAAATCCTTCTTAAGAAGTTTTATTAAGAAGGATTTTTTTCTTTGCTCTGTCTTACTGTGTCAAACTATTGTCACATTTACACTGTGAATAATATGTTAAAATAGTGAGGTTACGTATACATATTTGAAGGAAGAGGAGTGACCATTTTGGTGGATCAATCAACGAATCAGAAAAGCTATGCTCCTATTGTGATAACGCTTTCTGTAATTGTAAATGCGATTATTTTATTTTTGTTCTTTGGACCTGTTGGCTATGAAGGAGAAGTACATTTTGATGTAACAATTTTACCAATGTTAAATGCAATTTTTAATAGCTTTACGTTCGTATTCTTATTAGCAGCTTTATACTCGATTATTAAGAAGAATGTGAAAATGCACCGCGGTTTCATCCTGGCAGCATTTACAACGACGTTGCTATTTTGTGTTTCTTATTTATCGTATCATTACTTGGCGCCGGCAACACATTTTGGTGGAGAAGGATTCATTAAATATGTGTACTTCATTATTTTAATTACACATATTATCCTTGCAGCAATTATTGTACCACTTGCATTGTTTGCACTTGTATTTGGTTTTACAAATCAATTAACACGTCATCGTAAAATTGTACGTTGGACGATGCCGATTTGGTTATATGTAAGTTTATCTGGTGTTATTGTTTACTTAATGATCTCACCTTATTACCAATAAAAAATCTCAGCCTGTAGGCTGGGATTTTTTTGTTAGGCAAATATTTTTGTGAAATGAAAAAAATATGGTATACAAAAGTATAGTTGCTTTTCATATAGAAGGGATGGTAAAGGAATATGCAAAATTTTGTATTTCGTAATCCAACGAAACTTATTTTTGGTAAAGGGCAGTTAGAACAGTTGAAAACTGAAATTCCACAGTTCGGTAAAAAAGTTCTTCTCGTATACGGGGGAGGCAGTATTAAAAGAAACGGTATTTATGATAATGTAATTTCTATTTTAAAAGATATAAATGCAGAAGTATTTGAATTGACAGGCGTTGAACCGAATCCTCGTGTATCAACTGTAAAGAAAGGGATTCAAATTTGTAAAGATAATGGCGTCGAATTCATATTAGCCGTCGGCGGAGGAAGTGTGATCGACTGTACGAAAGCAATTGCTGCTGGTAGTAAGTACGATGGAGATGTGTGGGATATTGTAACGAAAAAAGTATTTGCTAGTGAGGCTTTACCATTTGGTACGATACTTACGCTTGCGGCAACAGGCTCTGAAATGAATGCTGGTTCTGTCATTACAAACTGGGAAACGAATGAAAAATATGGCTGGGGTAGCCCTGTTACTTTCCCGCAGTTTTCGATTTTAGATCCAGTTCATACTGTGTCTGTGCCGAGGAATCAAACAATTTACGGTATGGTAGATATTATGTCACACGTATTAGAGCAATATTTCCACCACGGAACAAATACAGAACTACAAGATCGTTATTGTGAATCTGTATTAAAAACAGTAATTGAAACCGCTCCTAAGCTTTTAAGTGATTTAGAAAGTTATGAGCATAGAGAAACCATTTTATATTGCGGTACTATGGCGTTAAACGGCATTTTAGCGATGGGAGTTAAAGGAGACTGGGCGACTCATAATATTGAACATGCAGTTTCTGCGGTTCATGACATACCACATGGAGGCGGTTTAGCAATTCTATTCCCGAACTGGATGAAGCATGTTGTAGACGAAAATATAAGTCGTTTTAAACAGTTTGCTATTCGTGTATTCGATGTAGAAACAGATGGGAAAACTGATCGAGAAATTGCGTTAGAAGGAATTGAGGCGTTACGTCAATTTTGGACTTCAATTGAGGCGCCGGTAACATTAGCTGATTACGCTATTGGAGAAAATGAAATTGATGTAATGGCGGATAAAGCGATGGCTTATGGTGAATTTGGTAACTTTAAAAAATTAAATAAAGACGATGTTTTAAGCATATATAAAGCTTCCCTATAAGTGAAGCAAGTAAAGGAACCCATTTGATATAACAATCAAATGGGTTTCTTTCTTGTTGTTTATAACTGTTCTTGATTGATTTTGGTTATTTATGAATGTTTATGGTTGATTTTTGTGATCGTTTTCATTATACTGTAATCAAAGAAGAGGTGAATAAAATGTTAACTCCTGAACGTCATCAAATGATATTGCAACTTGTAAAAGAGCAGAAGGTTGTTAAATTACAACAATTAGTAGAAAGAACAGAAAGCTCTGAATCAACAATTCGTCGTGATTTAGCGCAATTGGAAAAACAAAGGTTATTAAAAAGAGTTCACGGTGGTGCAGCTGTTTTAACAGGAAAAGGACAGGAGCCGACGATGGTTGAAAAATCATCCAAAAACATTCAAATAAAACAACAAATTGCGAAGTATGCCGCTAGCATTGTTGAACAAGGTGATTGCATTTATTTAGATGCAGGAAGTACGACATTTGAAATGATTCCATTTTTAATAAATAAAGATGTTACTGTCGTTACGAATGGACTTATGCATATTGAAGCTTTAGTTGAAAATAATATTCGTGCATATTTACTAGGCGGAATGATGAAAAGTAGGACGAAAGCTTTAATTGGTGCTATGGCACAGGAAAGTATGCAAAAGTATCGCTTTGATAAATGTTTTTTAGGCGCAAATGGTGTACATGAACAGCTTGGTTTTACAACGCCAGATCCAGAAGAGGCACTATTAAAACAAATGGCATTAACATTAGCGAACGAAGGATATTTCTTAATTGATGAAAGTAAGTTTTCAGAAGTTGCGTTTGCGAAAATTGCCAATGTTGAAGAGGCAAATATTATTACAAACCATTTAGAAATTGATTTAGAAAAATATAAAAGACAAACCAATGTAATTGAGGCTGATAAACAATGATCTATACAGTTACTTTAAATCCATCTATTGATTATGTAGTACAAGTTAATTCCTTTGATTTAGGCGCAGTAAATCGAGCGGAGAAAGATATGAAATTTCCTGGAGGGAAAGGCATTAACGTTTCTCGCGTTCTTCATCGTTTAGGTGTTGAAAATATAGCACTTGGATTTACTGGTGGATTTACCGGTCGATTTATTAAAGATATATTACAGGCGGAAGGTGTAACAACAAACTTCGTCCAAGTAGATGGTGATTCCCGAATTAATGTAAAAATAAAAGGGCAAGAAGAGACAGAATTAAATGGGCAAGGTCCTAATGTGACAAATGAGCAATTTGAACAATTAATGAAACAAATTAAAAGTATGAAGCAGGGAGATTGCGTTGTACTAGCTGGAAGTGTACCAGCGTCTATCTCAACTACTTTTTATGAATCAATCGCAGCTCTCGGAGCTGAAAAAGGTATTCGCGTAGTAGTCGATGCGAGCGGAAGTGCACTGCAACATGTAATTAAAAATAAACCATTTTTAATAAAGCCTAATCATTATGAACTTGGTGAGTTATTCGGTGTAGAGATTTCCACAGTAGAAGCTATTTTACCGTATGGAAGAAAATTAATTGAACAAGGTGTAGAGCACGTTATCGTATCAATGGCCGGAGATGGAGCTTTATTATTTACGGCAGAAGGTATATATGAAGCAACTGTTCCAAAAGGTGTTGTAATTAATTCGGTTGGGGCCGGAGATTCTCTCGTTGCAGGATTTGTAGGGAAATATGAACAGACAAAAGATATTGAAAAGGCATTTCAATATGGCGTTGCAACAGGGAGTGCAACAGCATTTTCAGCTGATTTATGTGAAAAGGAAAAAGTAGAAGAATTATTGTCGCAAGTAATTGTAACTAAGCGATAGGGGGAAGCAACATATGAAAATTACAGAACTATTAAAAAGGGATACAGTTATTATGAATTTGACAGCTTCAAATAAAGAAGCTGTCATAGATGAATTAGTTGAGAAATTAGACGGCGCAAATTGTTTAAATAGTAAAGCGGAATTTAAAGAAGCTATTTTAAAGAGGGAGTCACAAAGTACAACTGGAATAGGGGAAGGGATTGCAATCCCTCATGCGAAAACAAAAGCTGTTAAGCAACCGGCGATTTGTTTTGGTAGAAGTGTAAGCGGTATCAATTATGAATCGCTTGACGGACAGCCAGCGCATTTATTCTTTATGATTGCTGCGAGCGAAGGGGCGAATAATACTCATTTAGAAACGTTATCGCGTCTATCTACATTATTAATGGATGAAGCATTTCGTAAGCAATTATTAGAAGCAAAGGATGAAGAGGAACTTCTTCGTTTATTTGATGAAAAAGAGAATGAAAAAGAAGAAGAGGTTGAAGTGGCAAAACCAGAAGGAAATGAACCGTACGTATTAGCGGTTACGGCTTGCCCAACTGGAATCGCTCACACGTATATGGCAGCGGATAGCTTGAAAGCAAAAGCAGCAGAGCTAGGTATAGCAATTAAAGTTGAAACGAATGGATCAACAGGTATAAAAAACGGTTTAACGAAAGAAGATATTGAACGCGCAACGGCAATAATTGTTGCAGCAGATAAACAAGTGGAAATGAACCGCTTTGCTGGGAAGCATGTCATTCAAGTACCAGTCGCTGATGGGATTAGAAAAACGGAAACACTTCTTAATCGAGCTGTAAAACAAGATGCACCAATCTTTAAAGGGTTAAAAGAAGATGGGAAGACAGAAAGTACAGAGAAAGAAAAAGGATTAGGAATTTATAAGCACTTAATGAGCGGTGTAAGTAATATGCTTCCATTCGTTGTTGGTGGCGGAATTTTAATCGCATTAGCATTTATGTTCGGTGGAATTAAGGCGGAAGGCCCTATTGCTGAAATATTAATGACTATTGGAGGTGGAGAAAAAGGAGCCTTTTTATTCCTTGTACCAATTTTAGCTGGATTTATTGCAAGTTCTATTGCTGATCGACCTGGTTTTATGCCTGGTGTTGTAGGTGGATTTTTAGCAGCACAAGCAAATGCTGGCTTTTTAGGTGGATTAATTGCTGGTTTCTTAGCTGGATATGTTGTTGTTGGTTTGAAAAAGTTATTTTCTAGTTTACCAGCGCAGTTAGAAGGTATTAAACCAGTCTTGATTTATCCGGTATTAGGGTTATTAATTACAGGTTTTATCATGTTAAAAGTGGTTAATCCACCTGTAGTTGCGTTAAATGAAATGTTAACGAGTTGGTTAAATAGTTTAGGTGGTACAAATGCTATACTATTAGGTTTAATTTTAGGTGGTATGATGGCAATTGATATGGGGGGACCAATTAATAAAGCAGCATTTACATTTGGTATCGCTGCAATCTCAGCAGGGAACTTTGGTGTTCACTCAGCAGTTATGGCTGGTGGTATGGTACCGCCGTTAGCGATTGCATTCGCAACTACCGTCTTTAAATCAAAGTTTACTGAAGCAGAACGTAAATCTGGTTTAACAAATTATATTATGGGGGCGTCGTTTATTACAGAAGGTGCGATTCCATTTGCAGCTGCAGATCCGGTTCGAGTAATAGTAAGTTGTGTTGTTGGTTCAAGTATTGCGGGTGCATTATCTATGTTATTCCAAATTACATTACCAGCACCGCATGGTGGATTGTTTGTTATCGCATTAGTAAATAAACCGGTGTTATATATTTTCTCGATATTGATAGGGACAGTTGTCTCAGCTCTTATGATGGGGATTTGGAAAAAGAAAGTTAAATAACATATGAAAAGGGAGGAGCTTTTATTAGCTGCTCCTTTTTATTACAAAAAAGAAGGGTAATAATTGGAGAATGATGGATTTTGGTAAAAGATGTAATGAAATATGAATTTTTTGTAACAAAAAAGTAATACTGTAATTTTTTCTGGAAAAAAATTCTGGAGCTTGTATGTGGAAAATATATGAAAACTATTGGGAATTCTATTGGAAATGGAATTCATCAATATGGAAATTTATGTTACAGCTCATTAATCGTATATTACGAATGGTTTGTAATTGTGTGATTTCTAAAAATCCTAAAAATCTGTTGCTATAATGAAAATACGAAAACAAAGCAAATGGAGGCTATTCATGAAAAAATTATTAGGTATAGCAACAGCAGCAGTTTTTGGTCTTGGGATTTTTGCGGGTTCTGCGAAAGCAGAAACGATTGTAACAACAGACGTATTAAATGTTAGAGAAAACCCAACTGTAGAATCAAAACTTGTAGGTAAAATGTTAAGTGGAAATACATTAGATGTTGTAAATACAGAAAATGGATGGACAAAAATTAAATTAAATGGTCAAGAAGCGTTTGTGAGTGCTGAGTTTACAAAAAGTACATATTATGTAACAGCGGGCGTGCTAAATGTTCGTGCTGGAGCGAATACGGACGCTGAAATTCTTGGTAAACTTAATAAAAATGATGTAATTGAAACGACAAATCAAGTTCAAAATGAATGGTTACAATTTGACTATAATGGAAAAACAGGATATGTTCACGTGCCATTTTTAACAGGGACGGCACCTGTGATTGAAAAGAAAGAAGTTGTAACGCAAGAAGAAGTGTCGGAAAAAGTAAATACGCCGGTTAAAAATAATAAAGCAGTTAAGAATAAAGAGTCTGTTAAGAATGTAGAATCAAGTAAACCTGTGGCAAAAGAGAAGCCAACTGCGAAACCAGTTGCGAAATCTACTGAAACAAGTGCGCCTGCTGGTGGACGTGAAATAACAGTAGAAGCGACAGCGTATACAGCGCATCCAAGTGAGAATGGTACGTATGGTGGTCGTGTATTAACTGCAATGGGGCATGATTTAACAGCAAATCCAAATATGAAAGTCATTGCTGTTGATCCTAAAGTAATTCCACTTGGATCAAAAGTATGGGTAGAAGGATATGGAGAAGCGATTGCTGGAGATACAGGTGGCGCGATTAAAGGAAATCGTATTGATGTTTTAGTTGGTTCAGATGGCAGTGCTGATAACTGGGGGCGCAAATCTGTAAAAGTGAAAGTTATAGAATAGTATATATGTATGAATATGAAAGGCGGTTGCTTGAAAGTACGTAAGCAACCGCCTTTTATGGATTATTGAAAAGGATAAATGGTTTTACCTGTAATAATTTTATATGCACTGCAAAATTGATTTTGAATATATTCTGTATTTTCATTTTCTGGATGTAATGTTGTTTCTTGGAGAGTAGAATGAAAAGAACGTAGCAAACAATTTAAGGCGAAGTATAATTCTTCTTGTGAGCAATTTTGTTCTTTTGTAGCAGTAGCTAAAATGAGGTCTTTTGTTAAAGATGAAAAATTAAGGGTGGATTGTTTCATAGTCAACTCATCCTCTCGAAGGTATTTTTAATCATGTATATGCGGAATTGGACAAACTATGTTCTTTTTTATTTATAATTTCATGTACCGGAATGAAAGAACTTGCAATCATGCCGTTAAAATTGGTAAGATTGGATATAATCAATAGATGGAGTACATCACATAAAGAGAGTTGAATGATATGGGAGAAGTGCAACGTGAAAAAGTTGCTGTCATCATTGGACCAACTGCTGTTGGGAAGACGAAGTTAAGTATTGATCTTGCTAAAGCGTTGAATGGTGAAATTATAAGTGGAGATTCCATGCAGATTTATCGTACGATGGATATTGGAACTGCAAAGGTGACGAAAGAAGAGATGGACGGAATTCCACATTATATGGTCGATATAAAAAATCCGGAAGAATCATTTTCTGTTGCCGAATTTCAAGAACGTGTTCGTAAGCATATTCGAGAGATTACAGAGCGTGGTAAATTGCCAATTATTGTTGGTGGAACTGGGCTGTATATACAATCTGTTTTATTCGATTATCAGTTTACGGATGATGCTGGTGATACTATGTACCGAGAACAAATGGAACAGTTAACATTAGAACGTGGTGTGGAATATGTACATAAAAAGTTACAAGAAGTAGACCCAGAAAGCGCTGAGCGTATTCATGCAAATAATGTACGCCGTGTCATTAGAGCGTTAGAAATTTTCCACACGACGGGTGAAAAAATGAGCGATCAACTTGAAAAACAAGAAAACAAGTTATTATACGATGTTTCCTTGATTGGCTTGACAATGGATCGAGAAATGCTATACGATCGCATTAACTTACGAGTTGATATAATGATGGAACAAGGTTTATTAGAAGAAGTAGAAGGATTGTATAATAGCGGGATACGAGATTGTCAATCTATTCAAGCGATTGGGTATAAAGAGATATATGATTATTTTGCGAATCGTGTCTCTTTAGAGGAAGCGGTATCACAATTAAAGACGAATTCACGTCGTTATGCAAAGCGTCAATTAACGTGGTTCCGTAATAAGATGGATGTCACATGGTTTGATGTTACAGACGGTGAAAAAACGTCAGAAATTTTACGATACATAGAAGGAAAGTTACAACTAAAGTCGAATAATAGTAAGTAGAGAAAAAGAGGAGGATTCGACATGAAGCAATCAATCAATATTCAAGATCAGTTTTTAAATCAACTCCGTAAAGAAAATACGTTTGTTACGCTGTACTTATTAAATGGTTTCCAGCTTCGTGGATTAATTAAAGGATTTGATAATTTTACAGTCCTACTGGAAACAGAAGGTAAGCAACAGCTTATTTATAAACATGCAATTTCTACATTTGTACCACAAAAAAATGTTTCAATTGAATTAGAGTAGTAATGAATTATTGTACATAACAAAAAAAGAGCGAGTTTCTCGCTCTTTTTTTATTTGCCATAAACAATAGATCATGGAATTTAAGCGATTCTAAATACAGTAAGACGAATGTTAGTGTTTCCTGTTGCAGGGATCGTAATCTCGTTAAGAGTAGATTGGACAGAAATGTTTGCGCCAGCTCTTAACGTTTCGATTGTAGTGAATGAAAGTGAGTCGCCTATTAAATTTGAAGAGAAGTTATCAGTTGCGACTGCTCCATTTATTGAAATGCCTACTCCAAGAGGAGCGCATCCTGGTGCAGTTGTAGAGATGGATACGCTAATGACATAAATACCACCGTTTATAACTGTAACTGTATCTGTGCCATTAAAGATAATATTGTTTACGTTAATTGCAGTACTGAAAATAAAGTTATTAAATTGTAGTACTGTTTGTTGAATGTTGTTTGTTACAACAATTGTTGCTACAGGGAAGCTAGGTCCAGTAGGCCCGGTAGGTCCAGTAGGTCCACCAGAAGGTCCAGTAGGTCCAGTAGCTCCTATACCAGTGGCGCCGGTAGCACCTGTTGGTCCTTGAACACCTTGAGGTCCAGTAGCACCAGTAGCGCCTGTGTTACCTTGAGCACCTTGAGGTCCGGTAGCGCCTGTATTACCTTGAACACCTTGAGGTCCGGTAGCGCCTGTATTACCTTGAGCACCTTGAGGTCCGGTAGCGCCTGTATTACCTTGAACACCTTGAGGTCCGGTAGCGCCTGTATTACCTTGAACACCTTGAGGTCCAGTAGCACCAGTAGCGCCTGTGTTACCTTGAACGCCTTGAGGTCCAGTAGCACCAGTAGCGCCTGTGTTACCTTGAACGCCTTGAGGTCCAGTAGCACCAGTAGCGCCTGTGTTACCTTGAACGCCTTGAGGTCCAGTAGCACCAGTAGCGCCAGTATTACCTCGAGGTCCAGTGGCGCCGGTAGCGCCCGTGTTACCTTGAGGTCCGGTAGCACCAGTAGCACCTGTGTTACCTTGAACCCCCTGAGGTCCGGTAGCGCCAGTAGCCCCCGTGTTACCTTGAGGTCCAGTGGCACCAGTAGCGCCCGTGTTACCTTGAACGCCCTGAGGTCCAGTAGCGCCTGTGTTACCTTGAACGCCTTGAGGTCCAGTAGCGCCTGTATTACCTTGAACGCCCTGAGGTCCGGTAGCACCTGTGTTACCTTGAACACCTTGAGGCCCAGTAGCACCAGTAGCGCCTGTGTTACCTTGAACGCCCTGAGGTCCAGTAGCGCCCGTGTTACCTTGAACGCCCTGAGGTCCAGTAGCGCCTGTATTACCTTGAACGCCCTGAGGTCCGGTAGCACCTGTGTTACCTTGAGCACCTTGAGGTCCAGTAGCGCCTGTGTTACCTTGAACACCTTGAGGTCCAGTAGCACCTGTGTTACCTTGAGCACCTTGAGGTCCAGTAGCACCAGTAGCGCCTGTGTTACCTTGAACACCTTGAGGTCCAGTAGCACCAGTAGCACCTGTGTTACCTTGAGCACCTTGAGGTCCGGTAGCACCAGTAGCACCTGTGTTACCTTGAGCACCTTGAGGTCCGGTAGCACCAGTAGCACCTGTGTTACCTTGAACGCCCTGAGGTCCAGTAGCACCAGTAGCGCCAGTAGCGCCTGTGTTACCTTGAGCACCTTGAGGTCCAGTAGCACCAGTAGCGCCCGTGTTACCTTGAACGCCTTGAGGTCCAGTAGCACCTGTGTTACCTTGAACACCCTGAGGTCCAGTAGCGCCCGTGTTACCTTGAACGCCTTGAGGTCCAGTAGCACCTGTGTTACCTTGAACACCCTGAGGTCCAGTAGCGCCCGTGTTACCTTGAACGCCTTGAGGTCCAGTAGCACCTGTGTTACCTTGAACACCCTGAGGTCCAGTAGCGCCCGTGTTACCTTGAACGCCTTGAGGTCCAGTAGCACCTGTGTTACCTTGAACACCCTGAGGTCCAGTAGCGCCCGTGTTACCTTGAACGCCTTGAGGTCCAGTAGCACCTGTGTTACCTTGAACACCCTGAGGTCCAGTAGCGCCCGTGTTACCTTGAACGCCCTGAGGTCCAGTAGCGCCTGTATTACCTTGAACGCCCTGAGGTCCGGTAGCACCTGTGTTACCTTGAGCACCTTGAGGTCCAGTAGCGCCTGTGTTACCTTGAACACCTTGAGGTCCAGTAGCACCTGTGTTACCTTGAGCACCTTGAGGTCCAGTGGCACCGGTAGCACCAGTAGCACCTGTGTTACCTTGAACGCCCTGAGGTCCAGTGGCACCAGTAGCGCCCGTGTTACCTTGAGGTCCCTGAGGTCCAGTAGCGCCCGTGTTACCTTGAGGTCCCTGAGGTCCAGTAGGTCCAGGAGGCCCACCAGAAGGTCCGGTAGGTCCGGTAACTCCTATGCCAGTAGCACCGGTAGCGCCCGTGTTACCTTGAACGCCCTGAGGTCCAGTAGCGCCTGTGTTACCTTGAGCACCTTGAGGTCCAGTAGCGCCTGTGTTACCTTGAGCACCTTGAGGTCCAGTAGCACCAGTAGCGCCCGTGTTACCTTGAACGCCTTGAGGTCCAGTAGCACCAGTAGCACCTGTGTTACCTTGAGCACCTTGAGGTCCAGTGGCACCGATAGCACCAGTAGCACCTGTGTTACCTTGAACGCCCTGAGGTCCAGTGGCACCAGTAGCGCCCGTGTTACCTCGAGGTCCAGTGGCGCCGGTAGCGCCCGTGTTACCTTGAGCACCTTGAGGTCCAGTAGCACCAGTAGCACCTGTGTTACCTTGAACGCCCTGAGGTCCAGTGGCACCAGTAGCGCCCGTGTTACCTTGAACGCCCTGAGGTCCAGTAGCGCCAGTAGCACCCGTGTTACCTTGAGGTCCAGTGGCACCAGTAGCACCTGTGTTACCTTGAGCACCTTGAGGTCCGGTAGCGCCAGTAGCACCCGTGTTACCTTGAGGTCCAGTGGCACCAGTAGCACCTGTGTTACCTTGAGGTCCTTGAGGTCCAGTGGCACCAGTGGCACCAGTGGCACCGGTAGCGCCCGTGTTACCTTGAGGTCCGGTAGCGCCAGTATTACCTCGAGGTCCGGTAGCACCAGTAGCGCCCGTGTTACCTTGAGGTCCGGTAGCGCCAGTATTACCTCGAGGTCCGGTAGCACCAGTAGCGCCCGTGTTACCTTGAGGTCCGGTAGCACCAGTAGCGCCAGTATTACCTCGAGGTCCAGTGGCGCCGGTAGCGCCGGTAGCGCCCGTGTTACCTTGAGGTCCGGTAGCACCAGTAGCGCCCGTGTTACCTTGAGGTCCAGTGGCGCCGGTAGCGCCCGTGTTACCTCGAGGTCCGGTAGCACCAGTAGCGCCCGCTGGCCCGGTAGGTCCAGTAGGTCCTTGAATGAATGAAGCAGAATTAACTAGAGCGGTTTGTAATGCTGCGATTAATTTAAGAAGCTCTTGAAGTGTGCAAGGGTCAATTCGGAATAGTTTTGTAATGTATAGTAAATAATTAATTAGATTTTGAAGCTCGATAAATACAGCGCTTGCTACAAAAGTTGGATTTTTTAATATAGTTATTAAGTTTTTGATAATAGCTAACCCTTGTGCTTTCAGGGAGGAAGTAGCGTCTAGTGAACAAATAAATTTACTTAGTAGGTTCAATGTATCGATTAGATCTTCAATGTTTTGAGGAGATGGGTTTGCGAAAAGTTTTGGAATTATTTTTGTTAAATCGATAATGATTGCGCGGAATGTTCTAAGTTGTGCCTTAGTAACTGGGATTGATGGAGTATTTGGGATTCGTCCGGCGCTACTTGGAAAGCATGGTTTGGAGAATTTGTTCTGGCTGTCGTTATAATGAGACATTAAATCTCTCCTTTCTCATGAGGATATGAACGAAACTCATCATAGTAGATGCAAAAATTAGTTAAATGGTCATAGTAAAATCGTTTGTTTAAAGAAAAAATAGAAAAAACGCCTTATGATAAGGCGTTTTTTCTATTTTCTGCGTATTTATAATATCGTTTTAGTGAAACTTTTGATTTGAATCCAGCTAGTTTTATAATTTCTGACTCCGGAGTTTCTTTTTTTATTAAGTTTAAAATATAGGTGTTACGAAAGTGTTGTCCTGAGATTCCTTTGCGTAAATTAGCTCTAGATACTTCGAGGCGAATCATTTTTTGGATAGCAATTTCTGTTAATCCCTTCGGTGCATCATTTTCGTATACCCATCTGTATGTTCCACGATTAAAATCAAATGCGATAAATAATGGATCATGACTATGGTATTTTGGGCGAACGGGTTCAGGGATGCTTTTGTAATAAGTATATAGTTGTTTTTTGTCTTCGTTAGCTAATGTAATTGTTCTTTCTACCCCTGCGGTCGCTGGGGTAGATAATGTGTTCGTTTCAAAGTGTACGTGATGCATAGTTAATGCTGTAAGTTCCTGTAAGGATAATCCATAGTCGATTAATAAGTTTAAAATAGCGACATTACGATCCATTAATAAAGGGCGCACAGGACGTTGTTTTTCTGAAAGTCCTTCTAATGAAGTGATTATATGTTTTAATCTTTTTTCTTCATCAGATGAAATGAAATCTTCATTACGAAGTGTGCGGTCTGGTTGAATGGAGATTTCCATGTTCTTTAATGGGTTAGGGATATTTAGAAAGTGATGCATTCTATTTAATACAATAAACACACGGTGCATCGTTTTCTCTGAGTAATGTCGATTCTTTTTTAAGTCGGAAAAGTAATCTTCATAGTCTTTTGTACAAAGTGTAGCCCATATATTACTGGAAGGGAGCTTTTTGTTTTTTTCTAACCAATGTCCGAAATCTTCAATGTCATAAACATAACGTTTAATGGTTGAAGGTTTTCGGCCTTTATTCAATAAAAAAATAGAAAAGGCTTGTATTGTATCATGGAATTCCGTTGTCTCCATAGTCCCACCACCTTCATTATTTCTTATATTATAGCAAACTTTTCTGAAAATAGTCATTTGCAAGGGAGACAGGAATAATAATATTTGGTGAGTGGATAAAGTGAAACTTTAATCAGTGGGGTATTTGTTCATCCCCTTGATTATTAGTTGAACCAATCGGGCGTTTGCGGGCAGTTATCTCTCGTCTAACTTCCTCGCGTTTGCTGAATTTTGAGGTGGAGCCTTATTGCCCGTTCATGCAGGATAAAATGAGGTGATTGTATGGAACAATCGATGCGAAAGAAAAATAATAATCAAATTAACATTGTGTTAAATCATCGAAAGAAAATTTCTTTACCGGCCGCGGAAAATAAAACGGTAATTTCAAATGAAACCACTACGAAACATGAGATGCTGCAAAGAATTGAAGAAGAGATGGGAAAGCTTGTTGGGATGGATGATATAAAAAAGATAATAAAAGAAATATATGCTTGGATTTATGTAAATAAAAAAAGACAAGAAATAGGGTTGAAGTCTGAGAAGCAAGTACTCCATATGTTGTTTAAAGGGAATCCGGGTACAGGGAAGACAACTGTTGCTAGAATGATAGGGAAATTATTGTTTGAGATGAATATTCTATCAAAAGGGCACTTAGTTGAAGCTGAACGTGCGGATCTTGTAGGAGAATACATCGGTCATACAGCTCAAAAAACAAGAGATTTAATAAAAAAAGCAATGGGAGGTATTTTGTTTATTGATGAGGCGTATTCATTAGCACGAGGGGGAGAGAAAGATTTTGGGAAAGAAGCAATCGATACGCTCGTAAAACATATGGAAGATAAACAACACGGTTTTGTATTAATTTTAGCTGGATATTCAAGAGAGATGAATCATTTTCTTTCATTAAATCCAGGTCTGCAATCCCGTTTTCCGTTTATAATTGAATTTGCGGATTACTCGGTAAATCAGCTGTTAGAAATAGGGAAGAGGATGTATGAAGAACGTGAATACCAGTTATCGAAAGAGGCTGAGTGGAAATTTAGAGATCATTTACATGCTGTAAAGTACTCATCGCAAATTACATCGTTTAGTAATGGAAGATATGTACGGAATATTGTTGAAAAATCGATTCGTACACAGGCTATGCGCTTGTTGCAAGAAGATACGTATGATAAATATGATTTAATTGGGATATCAAGTAGTGATTTGATGCTTGAAGAGGAGACGCACAGTACGTAAACTGTGCGTCTGTTTTTTCTTTATAAGTGCTTTTACTATTTTTTTGCTTTTTCTTGATAAGATTTATGGAAGTGCTCCATTTTAGCGCTTTTTTCGTGTGCAGAATTAGGATCATGTCCAATTTGACCTACTGAGCTTTTTTGAGCACCTTTATTAACATGGTTTGTCATTTGTATTCACCTCGCTTTGAGGATTAGTATAAACATTATGTAAAGAAAAACTCGTTAGAAAAGAAAAACCTCTTTACGATCTGTAAAGAGGTTGGATTGCTATTTATGCACTGAACGTTCGTTTGTGTCGATACGTCTATGCGGTAAATGCCATTTGTAATGAATAGAAACCATGCGGAAGCAAACAATTAAAATGAATAAGGTGTATAAAGCCCAATCGCTAACAATAATTTTAGCGCCGATTAAGAAACCTGCTAGAATCGTCCAAAAAGCATATACTTCAGCTCGAAGGACGAGAGGTTTTCTGCGGGCTAAAAGATCGCGGATAATACCGCCACCAATGCCAGTTAAAACAGCTGCTACGATTGTAGCGCTAATTGGTAAATTTAATTTCTGAGCATATAATGCTCCTTGTACGGCAAATGCTGATAAACCGATAGCATCAGTGATGTTTTCCCACTTTTTCCAGTGTCTAATTAATTTATTTGGAAAAAGAAAAATAATTGTCATTGATAAAAGTGCGATTTGGAATAACATGTCTTGTTGCCAAAACGCGACAATCGGATAACCGATTAATAAATTACGAAGGGCACCTCCCCCAAATGCGGTCGCCATTCCTAAAATATACACCCCGAAAATATCATAATCCTCTTCCATTGCAACAATGGCCCCGCTTAGTGCGAAAGCGATTGTGCCTATGATGCTAAAAATCTCCCATGCCATGAATTTTCTCCCCCGCTAACTAGATGAAATGTGCTTCCTCTGCTATTATATTAGAAGGTTTAAATTTCGAAAAGGATGAGTGAACATATTTGATGGAAGAAAAAGAAAAAGTCATATTAGTGGGCTGTCAATTGCCGCAAGAAGATGATGAAAAGTTTATGCATTCCATGAAAGAGCTTGCATCACTAGCGAAGACTGCGCGAGCAGAATTGTTAGTTACTACAACGCAAAAACGACCGAAGTTTCATCCGGCGACGTATATAGGTAAAGGTAAATTAGAAGAGCTTACAATGTTAACTGAAGAATTAGAACCGGATGTTATCCTATTTAATAACGAATTAACTCCGAGTCAAATTCGGAATTTATCCTCAGTATTAGATGCGAGGGTAATTGATCGAACGCAACTCATATTAGATATTTTTGCGCAACGTGCGAAGTCGAGGGAAGGTAAGCTTCAAGTAGAATTAGCTCAGTTGCAATATACAATGCCGCGTCTTATGGGGCAAGGATTGTCTTTATCACGTCTTGGTGGTGGTATTGGGACAAGGGGGCCCGGTGAGACGAAACTGGAGACGGATCGTCGTCATATTCGATCACGCATTGATGAAATAAAGAAGCAACTTGCAGTTGTAGTGGAACATCGAAAAAGATATCGTGAGAGAAGAAAAGATAATAAAGTATTTCAAGTTTCGTTAATAGGATATACGAATGCGGGGAAGTCTACGCTGTTTAATAGATTAACGGAAGCTGATACATTTGAAGAAAACTTGTTGTTTGCAACGCTAGACCCGACGACAAGGAAGATGCCATTACCTTCTGGTTATACAGTATTACTAACTGATACGGTTGGTTTTATACAGGATTTACCGACGTCATTAATTGCAGCTTTTCGTTCGACATTAGAAGAAGCTGGTGAAGCAGATGTTATTTTACATGTAGTTGATTCTGCAGATCCTAATTACGTAGGGCATGAGAAAACAGTAAAACAATTATTGTCAGAACTTGAAATTAATCATATTCCTATTATTACGTTATATAATAAAAAAGATGAATTACATCAAAACTTTATTCCGTTTCCGAAAAGTGATTTCTTAATGACTAGTGCTTTTGAAGAAAATGATTTATTACATATAAAAGAAGCGATAGAAACGAAAATGAAGGAAGAAATGAATGGTTATCAAGTGGAAATTCCTCCGAGTGAAGGTAAGTTGTTAACGTTGTTAAAGACGGAAACACTTTTAACAAAGATGGAGTTTTTGGAAGATAAATTTGTATATGATTGCGTAGGGTATATTTTTGCTCATTCATCGCTTAATGTGCAATTAAAGAGATTTTTAGTGGAAGAAGGAGAAAATAAAAATGTTTGATCGTTTAAAAAATGGAGAAAAAATTGCTCCAATCGTAAAAGAAGTAGAGAGCCAGATTACAGAAGTACATAAACGAGCGGAGGAAGTAATTGAAAGTAATCAGTTTCGTGTATTAGAAAGTTTTCGTAAACATAAAATTAGCGATTCGCATTTTATTCCGACGACAGGTTACGGTTATGATGATATTGGCCGTGATACGTTAGAAAAAGTGTATGCGGATGTATTTGGGGCAGAAGCTGGTCTTGTTCGCCCGCAAATTATTTCAGGTACTCACGCTATTTCTACAGCGTTATTCGGTATTTTACGTCCAGGAGATGAGTTATTGTACATCACTGGCAAGCCGTATGATACGTTAGAAGAAATCGTTGGTGTACGCGGAAAAGGTGTAGGTTCATTTAAAGAATATAATATTGGTTATAATGCAGTTCCGCTTACTGAAGAGGGGCTTGTTGATTTTGGGGCTGTTGCGGCTGCAATTCATAGTAGTACGAAGATGATTGGTATTCAGCGCTCAAAAGGCTACGCTACTCGTCCGTCATTTACTATTTCTCAAATTAAAGAGATGATAGCGTTTGTTAAAGAAATTAAACCTGATGTTATTGTATTTGTAGATAATTGTTATGGCGAGTTTATCGAAGAGCAAGAGCCATGTCATGTTGGTGCAGATTTAATGGCAGGTTCGCTTATTAAAAACCCTGGTGGTGGGATTGTTAAAACTGGTGGTTACATTGTTGGTAAAGAGCAGTATGTTGAAGCGTGTGCATATCGTTTAACATCTCCGGGAATCGGTGCGGAAGCAGGGGCATCTTTATACAGTCTACAAGAAATGTATCAAGGTTTCTTCTTAGCGCCGCATGTAGCGGGACAAGCGCTAAAAGGTGCGATTTTTACAGCTGCATTTTTAGAGAAGTTAGGAATGAATACATCACCAGCATGGAACGCACCAAGAACAGATTTAATTCAGTCTGTTCAATTTGATGATAAAGATCGTATGATTGCATTCTGCCAAGCAATTCAATATGCATCTCCGATTAATTCTCACTTCACTCCATATGCCAACTATATGCCGGGATATGAAGATGATGTAATTATGGCTGCGGGAACGTTTATTCAAGGTGCAAGTATTGAATTGTCAGCTGATGGCCCAATTCGTCCGCCTTATGTTGCTTACGTGCAAGGTGGGTTAACTTATTCACATGTGAAGATTGCGATTTGTTCTGCAATTGATGCATTAATTGAAAAAGAATTATTAACAATTTCTTAAGGGGAAGCTGTCGATTTCGACAGCTTTTTTCTTGTGAAAGTAATGATTTATTTCATTAGAAAAAAGAATGAAAAAATTTATAAAAAAATCATGTAAGAAAAGCTAACATCTATTGACACTAAACATAACATGGTATAAAATGAGAAGCAGTTAAGGCGAAGGAGGAACTGAAACAATGAAAGAAGATAGACGTTCTGCCCCGCTGTTTCCTATTGGTATTGTTATGGATTTAACACAATTATCTGCACGTCAAATTCGCTACTATGAAGAGCATAATCTTGTTTCTCCAACCCGTACAAAGGGGAATCGTAGGTTATTTTCATTTAACGATGTAGATAAGTTGTTAGAGATTAAAGATTTATTAGATCAAGGCTTGAATATGGCTGGTATTAAACAAGTGTTACTAATGAAAGAAAATCAAACAGAAACAGTGAAAGTAAAAGAAGAAACGAAAGAAATTTCAAAAACTGAGCTTCGCAAAATACTTCGAGACGAACTACAACATACAGGTAGATTTAATCGGACTTCATTGCGACAAGGTGACATTTCAAGGTTTTTTCACTAAGGATAACTGATTCTGAAGGTGTTTAGAGGGACTAAGGAGGAATTTATAATGGCTAGGTACACAAAAGAAGATATTTTCCGTTTGGCGGAAGAAGAGAATGTAAAGTATATCCGTTTACAATTTACAGACCTTTTAGGAGTAATTAAAAACGTAGAGATTCCAGTGAGACAATTAACGAAAGCTCTTGATAACAAAATGATGTTTGATGGATCTTCGATTGAAGGTTTCGTACGTATTGAAGAATCTGATATGTATTTATATCCTGACTTAGATACTTGGGTAATTTTCCCATGGACTGCTGAAAAAGGTAAAGTTGCTCGTCTAATTTGTGACATTTACAATGCAGATGGCACTCCATTTGATGGAGACCCACGTAACAACTTAAAACGTGTGTTAAAAGAAATGGAAGCTTTAGGATTCTCAGATTTCAATCTTGGACCAGAGCCAGAATTCTTCCTATTTAAAGTAGATGAAAAAGGAAATCCAACATTAGAATTAAACGATAACGGTGGATACTTCGATCTTGCGCCGATGGATCTAGGGGAAAACTGTCGTCGTGATATCGTTCTTGAACTTGAAGAGATGGGCTTTGAAATTGAAGCGTCTCACCATGAGGTTGCTCCAGGGCAACACGAAATCGACTTTAAATATGCAAGTGCAATTCGCTCATGTGACGATATTCAAACATTCAAACTTGTTGTAAAAACAATTGCTCGTAAACATGGTTTACACGCAACATTTATGCCAAAACCATTATACGGTGTGAACGGTTCAGGTATGCACTGTAACTTATCACTATTCAAAAATGGTGAGAACGTATTCTTCGATCAAAACGGTGACTTACAATTAAGTGATGATGCTCGTCATTTCATCGCAGGTATTTTAAAACACGCACCAGCATTTACAGCGGTAGCAAATCCAACTGTAAACTCTTACAAGCGTTTAGTACCTGGATACGAAGCTCCTTGTTACGTAGCGTGGTCTGCACAAAATCGTAGCCCATTAGTACGTATCCCTGCATCTCGTGGTATTAGTACACGCGTAGAAGTACGTAGTGTTGACCCAGCTGCAAACCCATATTTAGTAATGGCTACATTACTAGCAGCAGGTCTTGACGGAATTAAAAACAAATTAACTCCACCAGCTGCAGTAGACCGTAACATCTATGTAATGACAAAAGAAGAGCGCGAAGAAGCAGGTATCGTTGACTTACCAGCAACATTAGCGCAAGCATTAGTTACATTACAATCTAATGAAGTAGTATGTGGTGCACTAGGCGAGCATTTACTTGAGCACTTCATCGAAGCGAAAGAGATTGAGTGGGATATCTTTAGAACGCAAGTTCACCAATGGGAACGCGATCAATATATGTCTCTATACTAAGAGACTTAAACCCTTGACACATAACGTGTTGAGGGTTTTTTATTTATCGGGTATTTTTATATGAGGAATAGAAAGGGGCAAGCAAATTCCAAAATGTACTTGCTAATAACTATGCAAAATGAATATCATTTGAAAAAGTGAATTGTTTAATATATATGACCTATTTTAATGGGGTGAAAAGTCTTGTTGAAATAAGTTTCAATACAAAGAAAAACCCCCTGATACCGCAGTAATAGGGGATTTTCGTCATTTATCTACAGTGAATTATGAAGAATATTGTCGTAATTTTTGAACTGAAATTAAGAAGTGTTTAAACAAAAATAAATTATATTGACTCGTTCTATATAAAGAACTAAAATGACAGTAATTAGGGAGTTTTGTATATTCGAAAAATAAAAATAATAATTTTATTTTTATTTTTTTATGGAATGTTCAACTGAAATCTCATTGGTATTAAATGAGGGGGAGAAGTAATGAATAAGGAAATAAATTTGAAAAATCTATTCACTGTAATATGGAAAAGGATGTGGATACTGCTATTGTTTACGACTCTTACAACGGTAGGAGGAGCCCTGTATAGTGTGTATATGAAAACGCCTCTGTATGCTTCCTCAGCAAGGGTAATTGTTCAAGCTAACGCTGAAACGATGAATACATTGAAAGCGATGGTGAATGAGCCTGTAATATTAGAAAAAGTAGCTGCTGAATTGAATATAAACAGATCAGCAGGTGCATTAAGTGGACAAATAAGTACGGAAAGTGTACAAGGTTCTCAAATTATGAGGATAAATGTAGTGGATATGGATCCTGTGCTTGCACATAAAATTGCAAATACTACAGTGGCTGTTTATAAGCAAGAGGTAGCAAATATACTGAATTTTAATAATGTGAGTATATTACCAGAGGATCCAGTTCAAAAGAATTCTATGCCTATAAATATAAATCACTTTAAGACGATACTAATCGCATTCACGTTAGGTATGGTGCTCAGTATCGGTTTTATTTTTTTATTGGATTCACTTGATGAGAGAATCAAATCAGAACGACGAATTGAACAATTGTTAGATATCCCTGTTTTGGGTGGAATTTCTAAAATGAATAAGAAGAATATAAAAGATAAATTTAGTGGGAAAAATACAGTGTTATTAGGGGAGGGAACGGAGTGGCATACAAAAATAGACGAAAAACAAATGAAGTTAAAGGAAAAAGTATAATTGCGTATACCGCCCCAAGATCGAAAATTTCGGAGCAGTATCGTTCGATTCGAACGAATATTCAATTATCTTCGTCGATTCATAAAAGTAGAACGATAGTGATTACTTCTCCGAGGTACGGTGAAGGAAAATCAACAATTACAGTTAATTTAGCGGTCTCAATAGCGCAAAAAGGCGAAAAAGTATTGGTAATAGATGCGAATTTACGAACACCAACGATTCATGAAATGTTTGGAGTGGAAAATACAATTGGATTAACTGACATATTGAACGGAAAAACAAATTTGGTGGGTGCTGTAAAAAAAACAAAGATGGAAAGTCTGGATGTATTAACTAGCGGTCCAGTGCCATTCAATCCGTCAGAAGTACTTAGTTCAGAGGCAATGGATATGTTGATTCAAAAGGCGATGGAACGGTATGACATCATATTATTTGACTCTTCCCCTGTATTAGAGGTAACAGATACGAGTGTATTAGCTGATAAGTGTGAAGGTGTACTTTTGGTGATCCGGTATAATCGCACTGTGAACGAAGATGCACTTGAAACGAAAAGAGCACTAAGTTTTACGAAAAGTAGAATATTGGGTGCGATTTTGAATGGGAAAGTATAAAAGATATTATTAAGTTAAACATTCGTACATGAAATTGTTCGTTATAAAGAAAAAATAATAGAATTGTGATGTGGTGATGTCTCCTAACCGCTATCAATGGAGGCACTCGATTATGCTGTGGGTTGTGAAAATAACCTTAGATGCCAGTCGTCAAAAGTGTAATGTGAGGAAGGGTTAGATGCCCATGTTTTATTAAAGTTTCTAACTATGTGTTTTTAATAAAGAGAATATAGCTAGAAACTTTAAGTTTGAAAGAGTTAAGTAAGGAATTGATTAAAGGAGGAAGTTATATGACGTATCGCCGGAGGATATCGTTATTGCTTTTAATGGATTCACTGATAGTATTAACTGCTATTTTTTTTAGTTATTTTTTTGTAAATGCTAGCTTCAGTGTTATCACTTTATCATCAGTTATTAGCTCTATCACTTTATTAGTTAGTCATCATTTTTTTGCTTTTATTTATAAGTTATATAAAAAGGCTTTGGAATATGCAAGTATAGGAGAATTGCTAATTATATGCAAGGTTGTTACATTTTCTATACTTACTACAGCGGCTGTGCAGCAACTAATCATGGGGAAAATGTATTTTCGATTGTTAGTTGTTACTTGGATGATTCATATTTTATTAATAGGTGGTTCTCGCTTTATTTGGAGAATGTACAGAGATATTTATTATGTAAAAAAAGGCGATAAGAAAAGAACGTTAATTGTTGGTGCTGGATCTGCTGGAACAATGGTTGCTAGACAGTTGTTGAAGAACAGTGCTACGGAATTAATGCCAGTCGCATTTATTGATGATAATATCAAAAAACATAATCTAGATATTTGGGGGATTCCCGTAATTGGTGGTATGAACCAAATTGATTACGTTATCAAAAAACTGAATATTGAAATGATAATTTTAGCAATTCCTTCGTTAAATAAAAAAGAAAGAAATATTATTTTAAAAGATTGTTTAAAAACAAATGTAAAAACACAAATCCTTCCAATGTTAGAAGACTTAGTAACAGGTAAAGTTTCAGTGAATGAATTCAGAGATGTTCAAGTAGAAGATTTATTAGGACGAGATCCTGTAGAGTTAGACGTGGATATCATTTCAGATTATATAACGGATAAAGTCATTTTAGTTACTGGTGCAGGTGGATCAATAGGCTCAGAAATTTGTAGACAAGTTGCGAAATTTAAGCCGAAAAAATTGATTTTATTAGGTCACGGAGAAAACAGTATATATTCAATAGAAATGGAATTAAATGAAAAACATAATGATAAAAAAGGCGTGTTTATTCCAGAAATCGCAGATATTCAAGATGAAAAGAAGATGCATGTAATAATGAAAAAACATCTTCCTCATGTTGTATATCATGCTGCTGCACATAAACATGTACCATTAATGGAAAACAATCCTGAAGAGGCAGTTAAAAATAATTTGATTGGGACTATGAATATAGCAGAGGCGGCAAGAACACATGGAGTAGGAACGTTTGTTATGATTTCGTCGGATAAAGCAGTGAACCCAACGAGTGTTATGGGGGCAACAAAGAAATTAGCTGAGATGGTAATACAACATAAAGATAAAATAAGTCATACAAAGTTTGTTACTGTACGATTTGGAAATGTCTTAGGGAGTAGAGGGAGTGTTATCCTTTTATTTAAGAAGCAGATTCAAAAAGGTGGACCAGTTACTGTTACTCATCCAGATATGGTTCGGTATTTTATGACAATTCCGGAGGCGTCTAGACTTGTAGTACAAGCTGGTGCGTTAGCTAAAGGTGGAGAAATTTTTGTACTCGATATGGGAGAACCGGTAAAAATAGTGGATCTTGCTAAAAACCTCATTCGATTGTCAGGAAACTCCGTGGATGAAATAGGAATAGAATTTACGGGTATACGCCCAGGAGAGAAACTTTTTGAAGAATTACTAAAAGAAGATGAAATGAATGAGCAGCAAGTCCACCCAAGAATTTATGTAGGGCAAGAAATGAATGTTCGTATAGAAGAAATAGAAAAATTAATTTCTGAATATACAGAATTAGATGGATTTGAACTAAGAAAGCGATTGTTAAATTTAGTGAATCAGCGTAAAACTTTAAAACTATTAATACCAGTATCAGGTTAACGACAAAAATTTATAATAAGACGGGTGCGTGGGATGGTGTCTAAAAAAGTTCTATTTTGTGCAACTGTGGATTATCATTTTAAAGCTTTTCACTTACCGTATTTGAAATGGTTTGCAGACCAAGGTTGGGAAGTACACGTTGCAGCAAATGGGAATATACACCTTCCGTATGTAACTGAAAAATATAATATTCCTATTCAAAGATCACCTCTTAGCATACAAAACCTTCATGCATATAACAAACTCAAATCAATTATTCATCAAAATAAATATAATATCATTCATTGTCATACGCCTATGGGAGGAGTAATTGCTCGTTTGGCTACTCGAAAAGTACGGAGGGAAGGGACAAAGGTCATATATACGGCGCATGGATTTCACTTTTGTAAAGGATCGCCGTTTATAAATTGGCTTTTATACTATCCAATCGAAAGAAGTTTAGCTACTACTACAGATTGTCTCATAACAATTAATCAGGAAGATTACAATTTAGCGGTAAAACATCGATTTCAGGCGGGAAATATTAAACTCATTCATGGTGTAGGAGTGGATATAGAGCGGTATATTCCTGTTACTGAAAGTGAAAAGGAGAAACTAAGACATGAAAATGGTTATAAGTCTAAAGATTTTTTAATGTTTTATGCTGCTGAATTTAATAAGAATAAAAATCAAAGCTTTTTAATCCGTGTATTAGCACAATTGAAAAATGAAATGCCGCATGTAAAGCTTTTGCTTGCTGGAGAAGGTCCGTTAATGGAAGAGTGCAAAAAAATAGCAACGCAATTAGGTGTGAGTAGTATGGTGCACTTTCTTGGTTATAGAAATGATATAGCCTCTTTGCTACAGATGTGTGACCTAGCCGTGGCATCCAGTTACAGGGAGGGTTTGCCAGTTAATATTATGGAAGCCATGGCTTGTGGACTTCCAGTTATTGCTACAAGGAACCGAGGGCACAGGGAGTTAATTATTAATAATAAAAATGGTTGGACTATAGAACGCGATGACATACAGACGATGGCTGAAAGAATCAATTCTATTTCTAAAAATACTAAATTACAAGCGCAGTTTGGACAGTATGGACGTACTATTATTACGAATGAATATTCAGTTAATGAAGTATTGAAAGAGAAAAAAGAAATCTATACAAGTTATATGGATGAAATGGAGGATTTAAATTGGGCACTCCATTAAGAGTATTACATGTAGTCGTAAATATGAATAGAGGCGGAGCCGAAACTTTAATTATGAATTTGTATCGTAATATAGACCGCTCAAAAGTACAATTTGATTTTTTAACTTGTAAAGAGGGGGTATTTGATGAAGAGATAGTAAAATTAGGCGGGAAAGTTCATAGAATTCCATACGTTACAGATGTTGGTCATAGAGGTTATATAAAGGCACTAGATATCTTTTTTAACTCTCATCCACAATATAAAATCATTCATTCACATATGGATAAAATGAGCGGTTTTGTACTTCGTTCAGCAAAAAAAGCAAGGGTGCCAGTTAGGATTGCACATAGTCATAGTACAAGCAGTGAGGGTAGCGCTATAGCAAAAATATATAAGTGGTATGCAGGAGCATTTATTATGTCATGTGCTACACATTTTTTAGCATGTTCAGTATCTGCAGCGCAATGGTTGTTTGCCAATAGAGAAAGTACAACAAAAATATTAAAAAATGGAATTGAATGTGATGAATTTACATTTAATCCAGACATTAGAGAGCAGGTAAGAAAAGAACTGAAACTTCATGGGGATGTTTTTGTGGTTGGACATGTGGGAAGATTTGCACATCCAAAAAATCATACTTTTTTAATTGATATTTTTGCTCAATTAATAAAATATAGGCCGAACTCTATTCTTCTATTAGTTGGAGATGGACCGCTTCGATTGGAAGTGGAGAAAAAAGTAGAGAAACTGGATCTAACAGATAAAGTGAAATTTTTAGGGATACGTAGTGATATTAATCGTTTATTACAAGCATTTGATGCATTTGTATTCCCATCTATTTATGAAGGTTTGCCAGTTACTCTTATTGAAGCGCAAGGGGCGGGTTTGCCATGTATTATATCGGATACTATTACACAAGATGTGGATTTGGGGTTGGATTTAGTTGAACAGTGTTCTTTGTTAGATGTAGGAGAGTGGACAGGGAAATTACAAAGTATAACGGATAGGAAGATATCGAGGAGCATTGCACAATTTGCGTTAGCTGAAAAAGGATACGATATAAAAAATATTACTGGGTTTACTCAAAAATTCTATGTAGCAGTATCGAGGTGAGAAATTTGAAAAAACTAACGGTTTTTACCCCTACATATAATAGAGGATATTGTCTTCAGGGATGTTATGAAAGCTTGAAGAAACAAACATGTAAAGATTTTATATGGCTTATTATAGATGATGGATCTGATGATAATACAAAGGAGTTAGTGTATTCTTGGATTTCTGAAGATTACATAGAAATACGGTATTGTTGGCAACCAAATCAAGGGATGCATGGTGCTCATAATACAGCTTATGAAATGATTGATACAGAACTCAATGTATGTATTGATTCAGATGACTCAATGCCTAGTGATGCCGTAGAGAAAATTATTTCGTTTTGGGATGAAAATGGAAGTGACCAAGTAAGTGGAATCATTGCTCTTGATTTATATAAAGATGGGACAGTAATTGGTTCAAAGCTACCATTAAATCTTAACCGTTCCACACTGTTTAATCTTTACAATAAACATGGTGTAACTGGAGATAAGAAATTAGTATATCGTACAGAACTAACTAGGAAGTATCCTTATCCGGTTTTTAAAAATGAAAAGTATGTAGGTTTGGCATATAAATACTATATGCTGGATCAGAAATATGAGATGTTACTCATGAACGAAGCACTTTGTTATGTTGAATATATGCCTGATGGTTCTTCGATGAATATGTTAAGTCAGTATCGTAAAAATCCAAAAGGCTTTGCTTTTTATCGTAAGGAACTGATGAAGCTACCATTTGCAAATAGGCTATTTAAATATAGACAAGCTGTACATTATGTCTCAAGTTGCTTTATAGCGAAAAATAAAAAATTTATAAAAGAGTCACCATGCAAAGTGCTTACCCTTTGCGCAGTGCCATTTGGGGTTATTCTATATAGTTACATTACATTGAAAACCAGAATAAAAGTAAATATATAGGGATTTACTTAGGATTGATAAGAGGGAAGAATAATGACTATACTTTGGATGAATTTCTTTATAGTGTTCATACTAGCATTTTTCGCACGGTATTTTGCTATGCCAGTAACTTCAGAAATGGTGATGTTAAAACCGAATCGACTATTAATTTTAATGGCGACGACATCTCTTGTACTAGTATCTGGTTTTAGAAATAATATTGGTGATACGTATTTTTATATGCATGCTTTTACAGTTACTGATTTTAATTGGGATTATATTCAAAGTAGTAAGGATGTTGGATTTAGTATTTTGCAGATGATTTTAAAGGCATATACGAATGATCCGCAAGTTTTGATTTTGATAACAGCTCTAATAACAAATATATTAATAGTAGCAGTTCTATATAAATATTCAAGAATGATTGAATTAAGTCTGTATGTGTATATCGCATCCGGCATGTATTTAGTGTCAATGAATGGAGTAAGACAGTATTTAACTGCAGCGATTATTTTTACTGCTACAAAATATATTTTAAATGGGAATTGGAAGAGATATTTTTTGATCGTACTATTTGCTTCTACTTTTCATCAAAGCGCCCTTGTATTGCTTCCTATTTATTTTGTAGTCCGAAGAAAAGCATGGTCGACAATAACATTTATACTACTCTTTATTGCGGTACTTATAGTAATAGGGTTTAATCAGTTTGCAGAAATTTTCTTTGCAACTATAGGGGATACACAATATGGTCACTATAAGGATTTTCAAGAAGGAGGAGCTAATATTCTTCGGGTTGCTGTGGATGCAATACCGCTCATTCTCGCTTATGTTGGAAGACATAAATTAAGAGAGATTTTTCCGGAAAGTGATTATATCGTAAATATGGCATTGTTAGGTCTAGTATTTATGATTATTTCAACTCAAAATTGGATTTTTGCAAGATTCTCCATATATTTTGGGTTATATCACTTGATATTGATATCATGGGTTATAAAGTTATTTATAGAAAAGGATCAAAAGTTAATTTACTATGCAGTAATATTATGTTATTTTGTTTACTTTGTATATGAACATATTATTACTTTAGGAATAGTTTATAAGAGTAGTTTCTGGGGATAAAATATATATTTGAAAATCGTTCTTAGATGGGAGTAATTTTCAATGTTTAAACAAGAACGACCAAAAAGAGTGCTACATATCGTTAGTGCGATGGACCGAGGTGGCGCTGAGACCTTATTAATGAATGTATATAGGAATATAGATAGAGGAATGGTGCAATTTGATTTTGTTTCTCATAAAAGTGAAGAAAGTGATTATGATAAGGAAATCATTGCGTTAGGTGGGAAAATACACCGAATATCTAGCTTAGGACAGCTAGGCCCTCTCTCATACATTAAAGAACTTGTTAAGGTAATGTCTGATAATCAATATGTGGCAGTCCATGCGCATACTGATTATCAGGGGGGGATCGTGGCTATTGCTGCTAAAATAGCTGGTATAAAAATAAGGATTTGTCATTCACACAGTAATAATTGGCCGATGGGATTGGGGATAAAAGGGAAAGTTTTATTGAGTTTTTTACGAACTGTTATTACTTATGCGGGAACAAATTATTGTGCGTGCAGTGTAGAATCTGCACGTTTTTTATTTCAAAAAAACATTGATAATTCAAAGGTAAAGATAATGAAAAACGCAATAGATATTAATCAATTTGTTAATGCAAATATACAGGATGATAATGCAGTAAGGAATGAATTCAATATACCAGTTGAACAGAAAGTTATTGGTCATATTGGGCGTTTTTCTGAATCTAAAAATCATATATTTATATTAAAAGTTTTCAATGAGGTATTAAAATATGATCCTAATTTTATGCTTGTTTTAGTAGGGGATGGACCGTTAAAGAACTCTATTGAGCTAGAATCCAAAAGACTAGGTATCTATGAAAAAGTTAGATTTTTAGGAGTAAGAAAAGACATTCCAAGAATTATAAGGATGTTTGATGTTTTTCTTTTTCCGTCACTTTTTGAGGGATTTGGAATTGTTGCATTAGAAGCACAGTGTGCAGGTGTTCCGTGTGTAGTGGCAAATACAATAACTAAAAATGTTGATATGGGATTAGGGATAATATCATTTGTTAGCTTAGATGAAAATTTTAAAATATGGTCTGCAGAAATTCAAAAGGTTTTGGAAAAAGAAAAATTAAATACAGAAATAATAGCTGATACGATCTCGAAGCGCGGTTTTGATATAAAGAGTAATATTCCAGAGTGGTTATTATTATATGGATTAGAGTATAGGGAATCATAGTTAAATGTACTTACTTTCATAAGAATAAAACTAGTAAAATAAATCGGATGAGGGAGTAAGAAATGAAAAAGAAAAAAATTCTCATTACATCATTTGATATGGCAATTGGAGGAGTAGAAAGAAGTTTAATTGGTTTATTGAATACAATCGACTATAGCAAATATGATGTAGATTTAATGTTATTTAAACATGAGGGAGAGTTTCTTTTTTTATTACCTAAACTGCCTAATTTGTTAAAGGAAGTAAAACAATATACTACTTTTAGAAAATCAATTAAACAAATATTGCAAGAAGGGCAAATTACAATTGGAATGGCAAGGACTTTAGGGAAAATTTTTGGGGATGTGCATGGGAGATATGTGAAAAGTGCAGAGGTGGGATATTTCGTTATTCAGTATGGATGGAGAATAACTTTACCATTTATACCGAAACTGGAAGAGGAGTATGATGTAGCAATTAGTTTTTTATGGCCCCATTATTTTGTTGGAGATAAAGTTCGAGCGAAACGAAAGATTGGTTGGATTCATACAGATTATTCAAATATAAATCTTAATGCAAACATGGAGTATAAAATGTGGAGCAAAATGGATAACATCGTAGCAGTTTCAGAAGGATGTCGAGATTCATTTCTTAGTATTTTACCCAATGTAAATAAGGATGTTGAAATTATAGAAAATATATTATCTCCGGAGTTCGTACGTGAGCAAGCAGACAAGGAAGATGTTATGAAAGAATTACAGATGAAATCAGGAAAAATAAAGCTTGTTACTGTAGGGCGGTTATCATATGCAAAAGGAATAGACGTTGCTATGCATGCCTTAAGAAAGTTATTAGATGAGGGATATGATATGGAATGGTATGTAGTTGGGTATGGAGCACAAGAAGTTGAACTTAGAAAGTTATTAGCTGAACTCAACCTGGAAAAACATTTTTTTTTATTGGGTAAAAAGACAAATCCCTATCCATATATAAAAGCATGTGATATATATGTGCAGCCATCGAGGTATGAGGGGAAAGCTGTAACAGTTCGTGAAGCACAAATCATCGGAAAGCCAGTACTTATTACTAATTTTTCAACTGCCAAAAGTCAGGTACAGGATGGAATTGATGGATTAATAACTGAGATGGGAATAAACGGGATAGTTAATGGAATTAAGAGACTTATTGAAGATAAAGAGTTAAGGGAATCACTGGTAGCAAATACTCTTAAAGGTGAATATGGAAATCGTAATGAAATTAATAAATTGTATGCATTATTTTCGTAAAGGGAAAATTAGTAAATGATTTTTAATATTTTGAGCTTAATAAAAACACTTTAGGGTAGTGATAGTTATGAAGAAAAAAATTTTATTCGTTATAGATTCGCTACAAAGTGGAGGAGCTGAAAAAAGTTTAGTTTCTTTACTTTCTTTATTTGATTATACGAAATATGAAGTTGATTTGTTAATGTTCTCTGCTAGTGGATTGTATTTACCATTACTTCCAAAACAGGTAAACGTATTAGAGGTACCGACAATTATTACAAGACAGGCCGAGAAATTTAATTATTTAATCAAACATAAATACTTTAAAGAGTTATTTCTTAGAGTAGGGGCTTCTATATCTCTTAGAAATCCATACATAAATAAAAAATTACATGCAGCTCAAGTAGTTTGGAGATGGGTATCTAAAGGGATGGATAGTTTAAAGGGGACATATGATGTTGCCATAGCTTATAGTCAAGGAATGCCAACATATTTTGTGGCAAATAAGGTTTGCGCGTGCAAAAAAATAGCTTGGGTGAATACGGATTATAGGTTAGCTGCATATAATAAAGATTTTGACTTGAACTATTATGAGGAATTTAATGAAATAGTAGCTGTTTCCGATGTTTGTAAGGAAGTATTGATTCAAGAAATTCCTAAAATAGAGTCGAAAATTCAGGTTGTCTATGATATTATATCGCCGACGTTAATTAAATCGATGGCAAATGAGAGCAAAGGATTTAGTGATCAGTTTGAGGGATTACGAATATTAACGATTGGTAGGTTAGTGTATGAAAAGGGATATGAATTGGCCATAGAAGCTTGTTATAAATTAAAGCAAAAAGGCTATAAATTTAAGTGGTATGTAATTGGAGAAGGAAATCTTCAAAGTGAACTCGAGGATAGGATAAGTAAATATAATTTACACGATACTTTTATATTATTAGGTACATACAAGAATCCCTATCCCTTTATAAAACACAGTGATATATATGTACAACCCTCTAGATATGAAGGATATGGCCTGGCAATAGCAGAGGCTAGAATATTTCAAAAGTCTATAATAGTAACCGATTTTGTTACAGCTCATAATCAAATCAAACATAGAGAGAATGGTTTAATAGTGAAGATGGATTCGGAAGCAATATATGAAGGGGTGAAAGAAATTATAGAAAACGGTTTGCTAAAAAAACGGTTATTTGAAAATTTAAAGAAAGAAAAGGTTGGAACGGAAGAGGAAATTGAGAAGATATATGCTTCTTTCAATTAAAGGATTTTATAAAGAGAAAGAATTGGGGGAACTATGAAAAAAAAAATACTCTTTATGGTTATAAATATGAATATAGGTGGTACAGAGAAGGCCCTTTTAAATATGATAGCAGAAATCCCAAAAGAAAAATATGAAGTGACAATTTTAATGTTAGAGAAAAAAGGAGAATTTTTAAATTTTATTCCAAAGGGGGTTCGTATTGAGTATGTAAAGGATTACGAAGAAATGCAATGTATATTGAATAAACCAACACGATTAGTTATAGCCGATTTTATAAAACAAAGAAAAATTGTAAAAGCACTGCAACTGGCAGTGTTGTACGTAATCTCTAAGGTTATGAAAGAACGGAGTGTTATTTTTAAATATTGTTTACAGAATTATGAAGGTGCTTATAAAAATTATGATATTGCTATCGCTTATGCTGGACCAATGGATTTTATTAGTTACTTTGTGGCAAATAAAGTAGAGGCGAGACGAAAGATTCAATGGATCCATTTTGATATTGAAAAGATATATTTTAATAAGCATTTTGTTAATAAAGTATATAAAAAATTTCAACATGTTTTTGTAGTTTCAGATGTAGGAAAGATAAAACTTACTCAAACTGTTCCAGAATTGATAAATAAGACAGAAACTTTTTTAAATATTATTTCACCTGAAATGATATGTAAGATGGCCAATGAAGGAATTGGGTTTGCGGATGATTTTGAGGGAGTAAGAATCCTTACTGTTGGTAGATTGAGTATAGAAAAGGGGCAGGATTTAACAATATCTGTGTTAGCTAAGCTGAAAGAAGCTGGTTTCAATGTTAGATGGTATTGTATAGGAGATGGAAAGGAAAGAGGAATGTATGAAAAGCTTGTGGAAAATTACGATGTCCAGGGTGATTATATCTTTTTAGGAGCAGTTTCGAATCCCTATCCATTTATGAAACAATGTGATTTATATGTTCAACCGTCTCGATATGAGGGATACTGCATAACACTTGCAGAAGCTAGATGTTTTAATAATCCAATTATTAGTACAGATTTTACAGGAGCAAGTGAACAGATAATCCATAACCACAATGGATTAATCGTTCAATTTGATGAGCAACAAATGTATGATTCTATTGTACAAATATTAAGTGATAAATCGCTGGAAGGACGGTTCAGAAAAAATATAGAAAAGGAAGTGGTAGATACGAGAGAAGAGTTAAAAAAGTTATATAAAATAGCAAATTCTAATGTGTAACTTGTTTTAGTAGGTATTATTATCGTATTACAGAAATATGGACGGTTCATTATTATAAATTATGTTTTTTGTGAAAACATCTTTGAGAGGATGTTTTTTTATTTTGTTATAAAACTTTTAGGTGGTAGAAGGAGATAGTTATGAAGAGAGTGCTATTTATGGTAAGTAGTATGAATATAGGTGGTGTAGAAAAATCACTTCTTTCTTTGTTATCTGTAATACCAAAAGAAAAGTATGATGTCACAGTATTGATGTTGGAGAAGCGAGGGGGATTTTTAAAACAATTACCAAGTTGGGTAAAAATAGAAGAAGTTACTTGGTTTGAAAATATAAAACCTAAAATTATGCAACCACCAAAGAAAACGATTAAAGAGTATTTTGAAAATACAAGATATATTAAGGGTTTAAACTTTTTACTCACTTATGTGGTATCAAAAAAATTAAAGGATAGATATGTTTTCTATAAAGAGATTTTTAAAGACATTCCACACAATAAGAATAAATATGATATTGCAATAGCATATCAAGGACCTACTGACATAATTGATTATTATATAGTTAATAGAGTAGCTTCAGAAAAGAAAATTTCTTGGATCCATTTTGATGTTTTTCAACATCAAATTAATACAAAATTATATGAGAAATTATATGATCAGTTGGATAATATATTTGTAGTTTCTAAAGAAGCACAAAAACATTTAATAGAGAAGTTTCCTAAAGTAGAAAGTAAGACAAGTGTCTTTTTAAATATTGTACTTCCAGATTTAATAAATGAAATGGCGATAGAAAAGGTAGAGTTTGATAATGGATATAAAGGTATGAAGATAGTAACAGTAGGTAGACTTTCAAAAGAAAAAGGTCAAGACATTGCAATTAAAGTTTTATCAATGCTACGTAAGGAGGGATACGAAGTGCGATGGTACTGTATCGGAGAAGGAGAGGATAGAGGGTATTATGAGACATTAATATGTAAGTATAATTTGAAACAGGATTTTCTATTATTAGGATCAGCAATAAATCCATATCCATATGTAAATCAATCAGATATATATGTTCAAACCTCTAGGCATGAAGGGTATTGCCTCACGTTAGCTGAGGCAAAATGCTTAAAAAAACCTATTGTAACGACTAATTTTACAGGGGCATATGAGCAAATAAAAGATGGATATAATGGTTTTGTTGCTGAGTGTAATGAGGAAAGTCTATATAACAAGATTAAATATCTTTTGGATCAACAAAGAGTACGTGAAGAGGTAACGACTAATTTGTTAGAAGAGGAATTTAACAATTTAGAAAAGGTAAATCGTTTTTTAAGTTAATTGCAAATGAAAGGGTGCAATTATGAATCCTAAAATTAGTATTATTGTTCCCGTTTATAAAGTTGAGCAGTATATCCATAAATGTATTGATTCTATATTAAAGCAAACGTTCAAAGATTTTGAGTTGATACTTGTTGATGATGGATCCCCTGATAGTTGTACTGAGATTTGTGATGGGTATGCAATTCAAGATAGCCGAATTAAAGTAATCCATAAGGAGAATGGTGGATTATCTTCTGCAAGAAATGCTGGATTAGACATAGCACGGGGAGATTATATAGGATTTGTTGATAGTGACGATTGGATAGAAGTGGATATGTATGAATTGTTATATGGTATGTGTGTAGAACAGGATTGTGATATTGCTATTTGTAGTAGTGAAATTCATTACAATGATAAAACGGTAATTTCAAGCAATCATCCGTTTGTTATTCATGATAGATATAGCGCGATGAAAGCGATGCTAGAAGGGAATTTGTATGATGAAGTTGTTTGGACTAAACTTTTCAAAAGACAGTTATTAGAGGGTATTAAATTTCCAGTAGGTATGTCATATGAAGATACAGCATTTACGTATAAAGTTATTCATAAGTGTAACAAAGTATGTTTCATAGGAGAACCTAAATATCATTATATAAAGCGTGATAATAGTATGATGGATCAGGCTGTAAAAGAGATTAAAATTGACTCAGTCTTAATTTATGATGAAATGTGTAAATTTATGGAGCGATATTATAAGGAGTTATATAACTTAGTTATATTAAAACTAGGAAATTGTTCGATGGTAGTATTAAATTTAATATCATTGAGTGGAAGACTTAATGAGCAGAAGGGTAAATATTATAAGGTTATTAGTATATTGAATCGTTATTTTTATAAAACAATACGTTTAAAAGAGTATGGGAAAAGTGTAAAGTTTTTATTATTGGCAACCAAGTTACATCCATTATTGTATAAATTTTTAATTAATAATTTTGCAAAAAGGGGATAGATATGAAGAAGTGGCAGCTACAACTGGGATTTTAAAAAATAGGAGTGAGTATTATCCAAAATAATACAATTTTAATATTCACCTATCGATAGTTTAGTTTAACTTATGAAGGGGATTAATCATGCGAACGATGCATTCAATCAAGAATATATCAATAAGTATATTTTCTCAAATGGTTATTGTTATTCTAGGGTTTATATCTAGGAAAGTTTTTTTAGATAGTTTAGGAATAGAGTATTTAGGGATAGATGGCTTGTTAATTAATGTTTTATCCTTGTTGGTGTTAATTGAAGCTGGTATAGGGGCAAGTATAGTATACAATTTGTATAAACCATTGGCAGAAAATAATCAGTATAAAATTATAGCTCTAGTTCAATTATATAAAAAAATTTATCAGATTTTAGCAATCATTATTCTAGTAATAAGTGCTATGATATATCCCTTTTTAAGTTATTTAATGAAAGATGGGGCGTCTATATCGAATGTTGCGATAATCTATTCGATATTCGTGGTAAAAAATGTAGTTACCTATTTAAATGCTCATAAGAGGTCTTTAATACAAGCAGATCAAAGAGGATACATATTGGCTAGGATGGATCTCTTATTTCAAGTGCTAACTACAATATTCAAAATATTTATACTAATGCGCACGAAAGATTATATATTGTATTTAATTATAGAATTGAGTATATATGTAATTCAAAATGTGGTAAACGGTAGGATTGTTAATAAGAACTATCCTTATATAAAGACAAAAAAGAAATATTCTATAGATAATGATACGAAAGAAAAATTAATTATAAATGTAAAGGCGATGTTTTTGCATAATATTGGAGGATATATTGTATTTGGAACTGATAATATACTGATTTCATCTTTTGTAGGTCTTGCTATGGTAGGGATATATTCAAACTATACAATGATAATAAATCAATTAGCAGCCGTAGTAAATCCTATATTAAATGGTATTGAGGCTAGTGTAGGAAATCTAATCGCAACTGAGAATAATGACAAAAATTATGCAATATTTAAAGTGACTTATTTAGTGAATTTTTGGATTTTTTCTTTTTGTACCATATTTTTATTTAATCTGTTAGAGCCATTTATAGGATGGTGGCTTGATAAGAAGTATTTATTAAATAACATAGTTTTTGTAGTGATACTCATAAACTTTTATTTAACAGGGATGCGAACCGCGATAGCTATTTTTAAAAATAAAGCAGGATTATTTGTACAAGATAAGTATATTCCGCTAGTTGAAGCGATAATCAATTTAAGTTTATCTATTCTATTAGCCAAAATGTTTGGATTGGTAGGTATATTCATAGGAACGGCGATTAGTACAATTGCTACTGTACTTTGGATTCAGCCTTATATTGTATATAAAAATCTTTTTAAGAAATCAGTTTGGAGTTATTTTACAACATACGTATTTTATATATTTTTAACTGTCGTAACAGGTTTCATTACTACAAGTATATGTAATTATTTCATAGAAGGTAGTACTTTTATTTCGTTAGTCGGAAAAGGTGTGATTTGCTTATTAGTACCAAATGTAATATACGTATTAACTTTTTATAAAAGCACAGAATTTCAATATATAAGGAATATTTTTAGTATGATGTTTTTACAAATTAAAAAGAAACAAAACGTTATTTAAGTATAAAAAGTATAGGCATTATACCGATTTGAATTATTAAGGAAGTATAGTATTGTTGAAGCCTATTAGTATGAAACGAAACTTGATTTTAATTAGAAAGCATGAAGCATTAGCCCTAACATCATATTTATATAATGCATAGTATTCTATTAAAGGGATACGTATGTAAGCGGAATATAAAATATTTATCCCAATCTACTGATGTGAGTTTGAATTTTCTGTGAAAGTTCAACTTCTATCTTAGTTGGAGGTTATATATAAATCATGGCAAAATTTCAGGTGACATGTGTTTTGAAAAGTAATCTTCCTGTGTTAAGCGAGGGAGAATTTTGTTTTTGTATAGATACTAATGAGTTATTTATTGGGACGAAAAAAGGGAATGTAAAAGTATCAACAGAGAATACATTTGAGAGGTTAGTAAGTAAACTTAAAAGCAATACATTTGGAGGTTTTAAGTCCAGAAAATCACTGGTTGGAGAAACAGAATCTGCTAATGTGGTTTCGGGCACGTATTTTCTTGAGTTAGAGAGATGGAATGTTAAAAATGATGGAACGGACGCGGATAATACTTCTAAAGGGATTAATAATGCATTATTGTGGGCATCTCAACAAGGATTTATAGAAGTTGTTTTACCCATGGGGACATATTTAATTGACGAAAATACACCAATTGAGCCACAAAGCTTTATGACTTTAAATTTAGGTGGATCGACTTTAAAAATAAGAAGTAATGGATTAGTAAAATATGCAATCGTACGATATCAAAGAAATCAAAAATTTTCTCGAGTTACGAATGGAAGGATTCAAGGGGATAAAGATACACATGATTATACAACGATTCCTCATACTCATGAATGGGGATATGGGATTGAAGTAGGAAATACGACTCCTGTTGAGGGGAGTAATATGAATTACATTTCAATAGATAATATGGAAATCTTAAATTGTACTGGCGATGGGATAGCGATGGAAAGTACATGGGGACAAATTGGAGAATATGATTTTGCTGGTACATTTGAAATAGGGGGGATTAGTGATGTCAATGGTTCCCTAATAGTAGATGATAATAAAATTAGATCGAATTTAAAAATAGATTTACATCATAGTAGCATTATAAAATGGGGATATTTCGGTTTGTATGGAGATGGCTATGGTGGAACTGGTTCAGAAATATATACAGAATTATATGATGTGTTATTTTATAAGACTGATAATACTTTTGTAACGGCTGCGAAGAGAGTAAAGTTTTTTGAAGAAGTGAGTGTTCCAAAAGAAGCAGATTATGCGAAAATAGTACTTCACCAAGGTACAATACCTGCAGAAAACGGTTGTAAAATAACTGTTAGAATTCCGGAATTTTCCCGAAATGTATTTATTGAGAAATGTAAAATACATGATTGTAGAAGGCTTGGGATAAGCGTATCTGGCGCGAAACAAATTTATATTAGAGATTGTGAAATTTACAAAATGAAAGGTACAGCACCTCAGGGAGCAATAGATATTGAAGATGGATATCGATTAAATCAATATATAAACATTGAGCGTAATAACATATATGATAATCAGGGATATAACGTTGTTGTAGTCGGTGGTAGATATATTAATATCATTCAAAATAAATTAGTTAATAATTCATTAGTAGTAGGCGAAAATGTAGAGAAAGTGATTGTAAGCAATAATCACTTAAGGGAAGTAAGTTGTGTTTTAAGCGGAGAAGTAACTTTTACGAATAATCAAATGTATGCTACTCGAGTCACGATAGATCAAGGGGATAAAGAAGCACTTATTGGTAACTGTATTTTCCATAATAGCGCATTGTTAATGGGAAGAGATAAAGCTTATTGTATTCAAGTGAACCAATGTGAATTTTTTAGTGATCGAGATTTATTTCATTCTTTTTCACAGTTAGGTTCAATAATTGGTTTTTCAGCAGAACCGCAAACTATATCAGATTGTGTTATTAAAGGAGGCGCTGTAGAGGGTACAAGTTTGACAGGCGTATCACCTGGTATGAAAAATGGATGGAGATTAAATAATATTTCTTTTATAGATACGAAACACCCGCAAGGAATCATTACGAATTTACCGCCAGGAGTATATACGGGATGTAAATTTGAGAACAGCGGTACAATATCATTTGTTACAAAAACTCCTCAAGCAGAATATGAATTTAATGGATGTTCATTTAGTTGGGATGCTTATAATCTTTTTACTGTTGAGTCTTCTCAAAGGATAGCAATGCTAAAAGTGAAAAATAGTAATTTTAGAGGAGGAAGATGGGGCTCAGCATTTTTTTTATGGGACATTGGTGGGAGAATAGAATTTAATAATAATGCATTTGAATACCTTAATTCGGAATCGACAGACAGTATAATTAATTTTTGGAATGAAACATTTACGAGTGAGTTTATGTTAATAGAAAATAATATATTTAGGTCAAATAAAAGTATGATAGGCGTGAATGCAAATCAGATTTCATCCTCAATCACTTTAATTTTTAAAGATAATATTGTTGACACAGTAATTATCAAATTAAGGGATGAACATATAAAAAAGGATAATTATATTAATGGCGTCTTTGATCCGTACATGTAAAGTTATAGAAACTAATGGAGTAACAGGTCCTTTGTAAATAAGCAGTGCTACCCCATGGGAATATTCACATAGGCTAGCTATGTTTAAACTATTTGATGAGATAGAATTAATGAAAGATGACGTAATTAAACAAAACAAGGGGCAACTAACTGTAGTTGTCTTTTGTTTTGTTTAATTGCATATAAAGTTTTAAATGGTTCTTCGTGTTAGGGGTATTAAACGTAAATAAGTAAGGAGGATAGTACATGAAAAGAATTTTTGATGTATGTATTTCTTTATTGTTATTATTTGTATGTTTGCTTCCTATTCTTGTTGTAGCGATTTTAGTTAGGCTTAAATTAGGATCTCCTGTGCTATTTAAACAACAGCGTCCAGGACTGCATGGAAAACCGTTTAATGTTTATAAGTTTCGAACTATGCTAGATAAGAAAGGGAGTGATGGGGAATTACTTCCAGATCAAAATAGATTGACTACTTTTGGGGCAATTCTTAGAAAATATAGTTTAGATGAGTTACCCCAACTGATGAATGTTCTATGGGGTGATTTAAGTTTAGTAGGTCCAAGGCCATTATTGATGGAATACTTACCCCTATATTCTAGTAAACAGGCTAAAAGGCATAATGTAAAACCAGGAATTACGGGATGGGCACAAATAAATGGTAGGAATTTGATTACCTGGGAAGAAAAATTTGAATTGGATGTATGGTATGTGGAGAATCACTCTTTTTTACTAGACTTGAAAATAATTGTACTTACAATATTAAAAGTATTTAAAACAGAGGGAATAAATCATGTAGGGCATGTGACAATGGAGAGATTTACTGGAGGGAAAATAGAAATAAAGGGGGAGGGAAAATGAAAATTTTAATAATAGGATGTGGTGGGCATAGCAAGGTTGTGAGGGATATAATCTTATCAAATGAAGGATATGAAATAGTCGGTTATTTAGATGATTTGTACACAGATATAAATATTGTAGACAATCTTTATTTTGGAGCAATTGCAGATGCAAGGGAAATTATCAATAATTTTAATAATGTAAAGCTCGTGATTGCTATAGGAAATAATAAAATAAGAAGAGAAATTTCAGAAATATTAAATCAACCAAGTAGCATATATGCTACTTTAATTCATAAAACAGCCATTATAAGTTCAAATGCTTATATAGGAAACGGAACGGTAATTATGCCAAATGTGGTTGTTAATGCGGATACTTTCATCGGTAACCATACTATAATAAATACGGGCTCAATAATAGAACATGATAATATAATTGATGATTTTGTTCATATTTCACCACATGCTACACTTACAGGTTCTGTCACTATAGCAGAGGGGGCACATATAGGAGCATCAGCTACTATAATTCCAGGTGTTCAAATTGGTAAGTGGTCTATTGTTGGAGCTGGTTCTGTAGTTATAAACGATTTTCCATCTAATTGTACTGCTGCTGGTATTCCAGCCAAAGTTATTAATGTAGTAAATTGAGAGGAGATGAAGAATGATGATAAAAAATAAGGAGAAAATTTATCTTTCCTCTCCACACATGAGTGGAAATGAACAGAAATATATAAAAGATGCTTTTGATTCAAATTGGATTGCGCCTCTTGGTCCAAATGTAGATGAATTTGAAAGAGAGCTTGCTTCTTTTGTAGGAGTTAAAGGTGGAGCTGCGGTTAGTTCAGGGACTGCTGCCATTCATCTAGCTTTGCGATTATTAAACGTTCAAAAGGGAGATACAGTATTTTGTTCAAGTTTCACTTTTGTAGCAAGTGCGAATCCGATTGTTTATTTAGGAGCTGAACCGGTATTTATTGACTCAGAACCGGAAACATGGAATATGTCACCACAAGCTCTAGCACTTGCGTTGCATGATGCTAATAAAGCAGGGAAATTACCTAAGGCTGTTATTCTTGTTCATTTATATGGTCAGAGTGCTAAGTTAGATGAAATTCTTTCGCTTTGTAATCATTATGATGTTCCTATAATTGAGGATGCAGCAGAATCTCTAGGTTCTACATATAAAGGAAAAGCAAGTGGTACATTCGGGAGGTTTGGGATTTATTCATTTAATGGAAATAAAATCATTACAACTTCAGGTGGTGGAATGCTAGTTTCTAATGATACGGAAGCGATAGAAAAAGCAAAGTTTTTAGCAACTCAAGCAAGAGATCCAGCACCTCACTATCAGCATAGTCAAATAGGTTACAATTATAGAATGAGTAATATATTAGCTGGTGTTGGGAGAGGACAATTAGAAGTATTAGAAGATAGGGTGCGTGCTAGAAGGTCTATATTTAATCGGTACTATGAAGGGTTATCTCACATACCGGGATTTTGTTTTATGCCGGAATTAGAAAACACTCGTTCGAATCGTTGGCTGACAACTATGCTGATTGATGAAAAGGAATCTGGTATCACTATTAAAAAATTATTGACAGATTTAGCTGAGGAAAACATTGAAGCACGCCCTACATGGAAGCCATTGCATATACAGCCGCTGTTTAAAAAAAATAAATTTTATTTTCATCAGAAAGATAAGGATGTATCGAAAAAGTTATTTGAAAATGGGATTTGCCTTCCTTCTGGGTCCAATATGACGGATGAGGATCAGCGGAGAGTTATTCAGGCTATAATTAAATTAATATAAAATGGAATATGTTGAAGAGAAATAAGAAGTGAATGTTTTTGATATATAGATACTTCTTGATAGTTGGAGAAAGGGCAAAAAATATTGGAATCATATATCTGAATTATCGTTCTTTATAAAGGATGGTTATCCTGGAGTAATTATTTGAATTTACTGTTTTTTTAATTGACTCACGATAAATATAATGCTATTTTTAGCATATCTATACCTTGGCGTAATTGGATTATTTACTTAACCATGGGAGTATATGTTGATTTGTTCTTTAAAAAGAATTTATTACGAAGAGTGTAAGCATTAAATAGATATATATATAAGAATTTATAGCAACTTATTACACAATAGGAGGGAAAAATGAGTGCTATAGCTGGCATTATTCACTTTAATAACGAGCCTGTATCGATTGAACATGGAAGAGGACTAATGGGGTGTTTAAGTAAGTACCCTGCTGATGATATTCGAATATGGCATAAAGAACATATATTCTTTGGTTGCCATGCCCAATGGATCACACCAGAATCAATCGGTGAACAATTACCTTATTATGATGTTAAATCGAAATTAATTATTACTGCTGATGCAATCATTGATAATAGAACGGAATTGTTTGATAGGTTGCAAGTGGATAATGTTGAAAGAAAAGGGATTGCTGACAGTGAATTGATTTTACGTGCTTATCAAAAATGGGGAGAGGAGTCCCCGAAGTATTTAGTTGGCGACTTTGCTTTTATGATTTGGGATGAACGTAACCAAAAACTATTTGGTGCAAGGGATTTTTCAGGAAGTCGAACTCTTTATTATTTTCGTGACCATCAACGATTTGCTTTTTGTACGATAATAAGTCCGTTATTATCATTACCGTATGTACGTAAGGAATTAAATGAACTATGGTTAGCTGAGTATTTGGCGGTATCTGGAATGATAGATGCGGTAGATACTTCAATCACACCGTATAAACACATAGAACAAGTACCTCCAGCACATAGTATTGTGATAGATAAAAATAAAATAAAGCTTATGAGATATTGTACTCTAACTGTAAACGAGAGGTTGGAATTAAAGTCAAACGAAGAGTACATAGAAGCATTTCAAGAGGTTTTTCAAAAAGCGGTAGATGATAGATTACGTACAAACCTTAATGTAGGTGCTCAGTTAAGTGGTGGATTAGATTCAGGGGCTGTTGTGAGTTTTGCGGTAAATACAATGAGGAAAGAAAATAAACGGTTACATACTTTCAGTTATATTCCGCCACATGATTTTGTGGATTTTACACCTAAACAGCTAGTGCCTAATGAGAGTGTGTATATCAAATCAACTATAGAATATGTAGGAGGAGTTAGGGAGCATTACTTAGATTTTAAGGGGAAAAATTCATATTCAGAGATAGATAGCTTTTTAGAAATACTAGAGACGCCATATAAGTTCTTTGAAAACTCATTTTGGTTAAAAGGGATGTTTGAAAAAGCTCATGAGGAAGGCGTTGGCGTGTTATTAAATGGTGATAGAGGGAATTTCACCATTTCGTGGGGATATGCCTTAGAGTACTATGCTATCCTACTAAAAAAATTAAAATGGATTCGTCTTTATAAAGAACTAAATCAATATAGTAAAAATACAGGAGGAGATAGATTACGGAGAATACCAGATATATTTAGGATTGGATTTCCGGCTGTGAATCGAGTTTTTTCACAAAATAAAGTAAATAAAAAGCCAATGTTAATCAATCCGAAATTTGCAAAAAATACAAGGATTTTCGAGAAATTTAAAGAATATGGGTTAGAACAAACAGGATGGTATTCTGAGTCAAATATATATGAGGAACGCCGAAAACATTTTGAAGATGTTTTTCATTGGAATGCTGGTAGTACACTTGCAGCAAAGCTATCTTTACGCTATGGATTATGGAAGCGTGATCCAACTAATGATATACGTGTAATTCGTTTTTGTTTATCGGTACCAGAAGAACAGTATGTGCAAAATGGATTAGATCGAGCTTTAATCCGAAGATCTACAGAAAAAATGCTGCCAGATAAGATTAGATTGAATCAAAAAACTAGAGGTGTCCAAGGTGTGGATTGGGTCCATCGAATGATGCCATATTGGAAGACATTTATAGATGAAATAGAGCAACTAAGTGTAGATGAAACAGCTTTAGAGTATTTAAACGGTCAGGTCATAAAAGAAGCTCTATACAAGGTTAGAGAAGATGTGAGCCCTGAAAATGCGATTAATTTCGATTATAAAGTTTTAATGCGTAGTTTAATTGTTTATCGGTACATTAAAACGTTTATTTGAAGGGAGGTGATCATATGAAAAAAGAATGGGAGAAACCTATTTTAGAGGTGTTGGATGTGAAGATGACAATGTTGGGGAAAGAAGGAGAGTATACTGATGCTGCTTTTCCTGACCATACTCCAAAGGGTGATATAACTTTTAGTTAGATAATAGAAATAAAGTATTTAACTCATTTTGCTCAAATGTTTAAAGTTAAATGGATTTTATATATTTGATATGGATTGTTTGCATGCTAAATCTCCTTGTACGTGAAAATGTATAAGGAGATTTAATATTACTATCGTTATATTGGGGTGAAAAAATGTTAATAGCTAAAACCAATATAGTATATAAAGCGTTTGGCCTATTTATTATTAGTGATATTTCATTACCAGAATTACCTAATGTGCAAAATAAAATGGATTCAATAGACATTGAGGTAAGGATTAAAGATTTGTCGGAATTATGGATGGATTTAGCTGATAAACAAGACGAATTTGTAATTAAAAAAGATTTAGTAATGTTTCAGGTTCCCGATATTGCAATATTTGCTATTCAAGATGGAAATAAAATATTTGTTTCACCTATGAAAGAGTATGAAGAGGATATGATTCGACTTTGGATTTTAGGAACTTGCATGGGTGCCATATTGATGCAAAGAAAAGTATATCCATTACATGGAAGTGCGGTAATTATTAATGGAAAAGCATATGCATTTGTAGGAGATTCAGGTGCTGGAAAGTCTACGCTTGCGTCAGCATTTATACAAGAAGGCTATCAATTTTTAAGTGATGATGTCATAGCGATAGCATTTTCAAGTGATACAAATTCTCCAGTAGTCATCCCATCTTATCCACAACAAAAATTATGGCAAGATAGTTTGGATAATTTAGGAATGGGTACAAACAACTATCGATCGATATATGGTAGGGAAACCAAATACAATGTTCCAGTTCTTTCCAAATATATTGCTGAATCAGTCCCGCTAGAAGGGATAGTAGAATTAGTGAAAACAGAGGATGGCAAGGTGGGAATTCGACATATAGAAAAACTTGAGCGGTTTTATACCCTATATCGTCATACATTTCGCAATTTCCTTATCCAAGGTTTAGGATTAATGGAATGGCATTTTACGATCTCTGCTGCTATTTTAACTAAGGTTGATTTATTTGAATTATGTAGACCAGAGAGAGGATATAGTGCTCCACAATTAGTTTCTCTAATATTAACAACTATAAATAAAGGAGAATAATTTATGATTAAAAATCAGGCAATATTATTAAATCAATGTGTTGCACAAGTTAAAGGGAATGTAGTAAGTGATATGGATGGGGAAAAAGTCATGTTAAGTATAAAAAATGGTAAATATTATAATTTAGGGAAAATGGGAGGAGTAATATGGGAACGTATTGAAAAACCAATACCAGTTACTGAGTTAGTTACTACTTTAATATCAGAGTATGAAGTAGAACAATTACAATGTGAGGGACAAGTTCTTTCCTTTTTAGAAATGTTATTAGAAGAAGGGCTGGTTGAAGTTAAGTAAGTAATTTGATCTAGTATTCTATTTTTTAAAAAAAGTAGGGAGATAAATGAATATAGTAAAAAAGTTAACTGTTTTTTTATCACTAGATATGAAGACAAGATTTTTATTTATGGAGGCATATATATATTTAGGATGGGCTCGTATTCTCAAATTTATGTCATTCTCTAAGTCTGCCCCTACATTAGGTATTTATATGGATGAAACATCTTTAAATTATGTTGAATCTAATATTAGGATACTTAAAAATATAGCTGAAGTTATTCAAATTACGAGTCGCCATACTCTTTGGGACAGTCAATGTCTTGTGAAAGCGATAGCTGGGATGAAAATGCTAGAGAGACGCCAAATTGAGAGTACACTTTATTTAGGAACTGCAAAGGATGAAGATGGGAAAATGGTTGCTCATGCGTGGCTACGAAGTGGTCCTTTTTACATCACTGGATCGGAAGGGATGGAGAAATTCACTGTAGTTGGAACGTTTGCAAAGAAAATAGATTGAAAAACAACTAAAGGAGAATAAAATGAGTAATGATTTTCATCTTAATGTAGAATGTCTGTCTAAAGAGTTAAAATTATTATTGGAAATTTTGAAGTTGCGTAATGATGATAGCGTACTTGGAAATCAAAGTGAGTGGCTTGTAGATATTGATTGGAATAAGTTTCTTGAATTGGCAATACATCATCGGGTGCATCCATATATTTATCCAAAGGTGAACGGAGTAACTAAAGGATTAATTCCATCTCATGTTATGAATATATTGCGTCAAAACTTTAAAGAGAATATGTTTCGAATGCTCTTTTTAAGTGCTGAAATGGAGCAAGTAAGTAGATGGTTTATTGAAAATGAGATTAATACTCTTTTTTTAAAAGGACCAGCACTTGCGCATGATCTTTATGGTGATGTCTCCTTGAGAACATCTTGTGATTTGGATATTCTTATCCCGATTAACCAGTTGGAGAAAGCCGAAAGAATTCTTTTAGAACAAGGGTATATAAAAGATGAATATATTCAAACGGTATTAAATGATTGGAAATGGAGGCATCATCATACAACATTTTTTCACCCTGAAAAGCAAATTAAACTGGAAATTCATTGGCGGCTAAATCCAGGTCCTGGGAAGGAAATGAAATTTGTGGAATTATGGAAGAGGAAAAGAAAAAGTACATTAGTAAGTAATCCTGTATATGTATTAGGGAAAGAGGATTTATTTGTATTTCTTTGTTCTCATGGAGCACGTCATGGATGGTCAAGGTTACGTTGGTTAGTAGATGTAAATAAAATGATAGAACAAGAGCAGAATTGGTTAGAAATTAATCAGCTATTAAATAAATATCAATCTGGACATATAGTTGGGCAGGCGTTGATTCTGTCAAATAAATTGTTAAATTCAACAATTATTGAAGAAATGAAAATATGGACAAACAAAAAGTATGTTAGGAGATTAGCGCAGGATGCACTGTTTTATTTAAAACAAATGATAAACCTACACACGCCACCAATCCCAGAAGAAGTATCAAAGTATCACAGTCGTCATTTATATTCATTAATGTCAAAACGTCAAAGATTTTTATTTATATTGAGTCATTTGTATCCTTATCCGATAGATGCAAAGACTTTACCGTTACCTAAATACCTTCATTTTTTGTATTTTCCTTTACGACCTTTTCTATGCACCTGGAGAAGGGTGAGGAAGCATGAGCTAACATAGGAGGAAATAAAAGTGAAACATCTCTTGTATTTTGTGAATAAATTATATGCTTTTTCTGGGAAAATACTTTATGTAAATTTATTTGGTATGGCATTAGTTAGTTTGTTGGAAGGGATAGGTCTTCTTTTATTACTTCCCATGATTAATATTAGTGGAGTTATCGAAATAAATATGGGTTCAATACCGGGTATGGCGATATTTGAAGTTTTACAAGAAACCCCTGAAACGTTGAGGTTGTTACTTATCTTAAGCATATATATTATATTAGTGGTGGTCCAATCGCTTTTACAACAAAATCTTGCTCTTCGAAATATGAAAATTATAATGCGCTTTACAAACTATTTAAGGTTACAAATTTACCATGCCCTATTACGAGTTAATTGGAGTTTCTTTGTGAGAAAGAGAAAGTCAGATTTGATTAGTTCACTGACTGAGGAACTAGGACGAGTTATGGTTGGAACCAATTTATTTCTTCAACTTTTAACATCATTTATTTTTACTGTAATACAAATTGGAATTGCTCTATGGTTTTCAATAAAAATAACAATTTTTGTACTATGTACAGGCTTAATACTTGCATATTTTTCTAAACATTATATAAAAAAATCAAGGGTATTAGGAAACCAAACATCTGAAATAGCAAGAGATTATCTTAGTGGTATAACAGATCACTTTAACGGTATTAAAGATATAAAGAGTAACATGTTAGAAGAGTCTAGGTATACATGGCTCAGTACTTGGTGTGAAAAAATGGAAAAGGAACAACTAGCATATATTAAGTTGAAAAATCAATCGCAATTTTTTTATAAGTTTGCATCTGCTATTCTAATTGCGTTACTTATTTTTACATCTATAAAATTATTCCAGGCTCAGCCAGGACAATTAATAGTCATTGTTCTTATTTTTTCTAGACTATGGCCTAGGTTTACTGGGATTCAATCTAATTTGGAGCAATTAGCTGCAAATATTCCTGCTTTTAAGTCTTTATTACAATTGGAGAGAGAATGCAACGAAGCAATTGAATTGGGAGATGTAAGGCAATCATCTAAAAGTATACAACCGTTAACTATGCAAGAAGGAATCAAATGTAATAATGTTTTTTTTCGTTACAATCAAAACGAACCTATATATGCTCTTCAAAATATTAATTTGCAAATTCCATCGAATTGTATGACAGCAATTGTTGGGCGATCGGGTGCTGGAAAAAGTACATTAATTGATATTTTGATGGGACTGATTCAACCGGAAAAAGGACAAGTATTAATAGATGATTCGACTATTGCAAGTGATAATTTATTAGCTTTAAGGAAATCTATTAGCTATGTTCAGCAGGACCCCTTCCTATTTAATGCAAGCATAAGAGAAAATTTATTGATGATTGAACCAAATGCAAGTGAAGATCAGATTTGGGCGGCATTAAATTTTGCTGCCGCTGCTGAATTTGTACAAGCGCTTCCAAATGGACTTGATACTTTTATTGGAGATAGAGGAGTTAAGCTTTCGGGTGGGGAAAGACAACGATTAGTTTTGGCACGAGCAATTTTGAGAAAACCTTCCATTTTAGTTTTAGATGAGGCAACAAGTGCGTTAGATGCAGAAAACGAAGCGTTAATCCAAGGTGCATTAGAAGAGTTAAAGGGTCAAATGACTATTATCGTAATTGCCCATCGTTTATCAACAATACGTAATGCTGATCAAGTAATTGTATTAGATAAAGGAGAGGTTGTTCAACAAGGGGAGTTTAGCCAACTAGCTCGAGAAAGAAAAGGTGTGTTTCGTAATTTATTAGGTAAACAAGTAGAAGTTGGTTCTTAGAAGGGAAAGAGTGAATGAATTTTTGTATTCATACAGTTCGCATCGAATAAAAGCCTGAGTGATGGCCAGTTAAAACAGGACATTATTCAGGCTTTTATTTGTACGTTTTCTACATTTAGGGAGTAAATATAAATGAGTACCTTGCAATGAATAATACTAAGTGGTATATTATGGATATAACGGGTACCGTGTATTGAACAGTACTGAAATGAGAAAGGGGGATTGACCTTGAACGTTCAGTTTAAAAAAGGTGTGTTAGAACTGTGTGTTTTGGCACTTGTGAAACGTAAAGATTGTTACGGTTATGAACTTGTACAGCAAATCTCAAATAAATTTTTAATATCGGAAGGGTCAGTGTATCCTTTATTACGTCGTTTAACGAAAGAAGGGTATTTTCAAACGTATTTGAAGGAATCTACGGAGGGGCCGCCTCGTAAATATTATCAACTAACTGAGCAAGGGGAAACGCAACTGAATTTGTTAGTAACAGAGTGGCGTGATTTTGCAAAAGGCGTACAAGAAATTATTGAAGGGGTGGAATGGGATGAGTAAAGAACAGTTTCTTAAAGAATTATCAAGTCATCTTAGAAAGTTACCGGAAGAAGAGAGGAAAGATATTTTATTTGATTATGAAGAGCATTTTCAGTTTGGGAAAGAAGAGGGGAAAACTGAATCGGAAATAATAAAAGGCCTTGGCTCTCCGAAAGTAATTGCGAAAGACTTACTTGCTTTGTATCGCTTTGATGAAATGAAAAAGGACCCATCTACTTCGAATATAACAAGGGCTGTCATGGCAGCGATTGGACTTAGTTTGTTTAATTTCATTATTGTGTTAGGCCCGTTAGTGGCAATTATCGCTTTTATATTTTCTTTTTGGGTCGGTGGGATTGCTAGTGTAGTGACACCATTTTTCGTTATTGGAAAAGTATTTATGGGTACTTTTATATGGTTGGATGTATTCGTTAGTATAACGTTTGTTGGAGTAGGTTTGTTGTTATGTATTATCGCTTATTATAGTACGAAGTGGTTTAAAAAGTTATGCGTACGTTATGTAATATGGAACTTCAAAATGATAAAAGGGGAGTAGATGATGAAAAAAATATTGTTAGTAGCAATCGCTTGTATCATTATTGGAGTAATAGGGATTTCACAAACGTATGAAAAAGCAGTACAAACTGCAGAAAAAGGAAACAAAGAAGACGTTATTAAAAACGAAACATTAAAAAATATAGAAGTTAAGTTAGACGCTGGGGATATTGTTGTCCAAAAATCTCCCGACTCTTCTTTTTATGTAAAGCACACAGGAGATGCACGTAAACAAGAGGTTCGTATTGCAGAAGATGGTGACACATTAAAAATTATTGGGGAAAGAGAAAAAGGTGCTTCATTTGATTTTTCTTTTTACGATTTTAGGTTTCAAACGTCTACAATAACTCTCCTTGTACCTGAACGTTCTTACCAAGAGATAAAAGTAAATTCATCCGCTGGACAAATAGAAATAAGTGATGTGAAAAGTGATCATGTAAGTGTTGGAACAATGGCTGGGGAAGTAGATTTGAAACATGTCACAGCTAAGAGTGTGGAGGGATCTACAAAAGCTGGTGAGGTGAACTTTAAAAAAGTAATAGGGAAAGTAACAGCGAAGTCGGCTAGTGGGGAAGTGCACATTATGGATCATGATCCTAAATATGATGTAGAGGCAAGTTCAACTGCTGGTGATGTAGATATAACTTTATTGGAAAAACCACAAGATGCAGTTATAACGGGGCAAAGTGCTGCTGGTGAAGTGATGATTTTTAATGAAGAAAATAAAAATATAACGATTGGTAATGGTAGTAAAAAGATTAGCGGTAAAACAGCTGCTGGCGATGTGACGATTGAAACTCGTTCATAAGAAATAGAATATATGAAAATCTATCAAAATACAAAAAAGAAGATAATTACCGTATATAAATAAGGTAATTATCTTCTTTTATTATGCTTAATGTAAATCACGATATACGCCAATTACTTTTCCGATAACTGACACTTGTTTTAAAATGATAGGTTCTAATGAAGAGTTTTCCGGTTGTAGACGGAAATGGTCTTTTTCTTTATAGAAACGTTTAACAGTTGCTTCGTTATCTTCTGTTAAAGCGACTACAATTTCACCGTTGTATGCAGACTGTTGTTGGCGAACAACAACTAAATCTCCATCGAAAATACCAGCTTCAATCATACTATCTCCAGAAATACGTAACATAAACACTTGGTCTGCTCCAGCAACAATGCTAGCTGGAAGTGGGAAGTGATCTTCTACACTTTCAACTGCTGTAATCGGTAATCCAGCAGTAACTTTTCCGATAATTGGAACTTGAATAACAGATTGTGTTTCTGCATCCATTCGATCGTCACCTAAAATTTCAATTGCTCGTGGTTTTGTTGGATCGCGTCGAATATATCCTTTTTCTTCTAGTCGTGATAAATGTCCGTGCACTGTAGAACTAGAAGCGAGGCCGACTGCTTGACCAATTTCACGTACGGAAGGTGGATATCCTTTTTCTTGTACTTTTAGCTTAATAAAGTCGAGAATGTCTTGCTGGCGTTTCGTTAACTTTTCCATGTTTTCTAACACCTCGTTTTCTTTCGTTTTTCTTATTAATAAGTATAACATGCGAAAAAACATTCTACAAACATAAGTTCGAACAAAAGGCGAATTTATGTTACACTGGAGGGAAATAATAGTGAGAAAGAGGGGTTCATAATGAATGCAATTATTTATGCACGTGTGAGTACAACGAAAGAAGCGCAAGAAACGTCATTATTACGTCAAAAAGATGAATTATTGCATTTAGCTGAGCGCTATCAAATGAATGTTGCTAAGGTAATTGAAGAACAGGCTAGTGGGTATACGATTGAACGTGACGGTATATTAGAAGTGCTAGATACCATTCGAGACGAACAAATTGATGTGCTACTCATACAAGATGAAACGCGCCTTGGTAGGGGGAATGCAAAGATTGCATTAATGCATTGTTTACATAAAGAGGGAATAAAAGTATACACGCACACGCATAATGGAGAATTACAATTATCGGATTCTGATTCGATGGTATTAGATATTATTGGTATTGTTGAAGAGTATCAAAGAAAGATTCATAACTTGAAAATTAAACGTGGTATGCAACGTGCAGTAGAAAAAGGTTATCGTCCAGAAAATAATTTGAAGAATCGTCATTTAAGCGTAGGACGAGAGAAGAAAGAAGTGCCAATTGAGGAAATTGTACGTTTACGCCGGAATGAATTAACTTTTGAAGAAATTGCAGCAACACTTCGTGGTTTTGGTCATGAAGTTTCAAAGGCAACTGTACATCGAAGATATGTAGAATATACAAAGCAATTGCTTGATAAAGAGGACTAACTATTGTATGATAATAATCAGTTTTGAGTAAAAGGGGGATTCGAGATGCAAAGTCACGAACTCATTGAACGCATTAACTTCTTAGCGAAAAAAGCAAAAGCTGAAGGCTTAACTGAAGAAGAACAACGTGAGCGCCAATCGCTACGTGAACAATATTTAAAAGGATTTCGTCAAAATATGTTAAACGAACTTAAAGGAATTAAAGTTGTTAACGAAGAAGGTACTGATGTTACACCGGCGAAATTAAAGGCTTTAAAAAAGCAAGATAATGCAAAATTAAACTAAAAGATGGGCGAAGCCCATCTTTTTTATTTATTATATCCGTTATTTAATAACTTTCCAGTTATTGTTGACTGATGCCTCTATCTTTTTGTGCTTCAATATATAGTTAGCGATAAGTTCAGACATATCTGTTGGTATGTCTTTTATTACGGGCTTATTTTGAAACATAAAGAAGTTTCCTCCGCCGCTTGCGCGATAATTATTCATAACGACGTCATATTCTTCATCCATATTAAGAGGAGCGCCTTTATACTGTAAAGATTCTACTCTCTCGCCAATAGGTTTGGAAATGTTTAATACGTACGAAATCCCTTCCCACATATCGTAATTATAGTGTTGTGGCTTCGGTTCTATGAAGGTAGGGTTTACGATGATAGTTCCATCTGCATGTAATGTGAAATAAGAAGCAGAAAGTTCAAGGGCGTTTTTTATATCTGCTCCAGTTATTCTAATTACTTTTAATGTATTTGGATAAATATAATTAGAAACGATGTCACGCATTGTTACATGACCAGGGAAACCTGGAGATGTATTATGGAATAAGCTTGTACAAGAAATAGAAACATTAGCTATATCCATCTGTATCTTATTTATGAATTCAATAAAAGGATGGTCTTGCAAACGAGTTTGCATAGCGTCTGAAATTTGCATATCTCCATAGATTAGTCCAATAGGTTGATCGAGCCAATTTTGTGTTTTCTCTTCATAATCGGTAACCAAGGAAAGCATATGTTGGTCCGCCACAATTCCTCGCACAGGCAATAATTGTGAATAACTCTCTTTTTTTACCCATTTTTGTTCTATTTTCTCGAATGTTACTGTTATTTTTCCGACGGAGTGTCCATTGCATCCGGTCTGTAAAACTGTTACACCATTTATTACGGCGTGAGCGATTTCCCGGTGTTGATGGCCTGTTAGTAAAATATCTATGCCTTCAATTTCATAGCACATTGCATAACCTTGGTTTTCACCTGTTAAAACTTCAGTCGGTACCCCGGTTTGTAAATCGCGTTCAAATCCTCCATGATACGCTACGACTAGTAAATCTGGTTGTTCTTGTTCGCGAATGTAAGAAACCCATTTTTTTGTTGTTTCTAATGCATCTTCAAATTGTAGATCTTGAATGTGATGAGGTTGTTCCCAATTAGGAATGTAATGCGTTGTTATCCCTAAAATAGCAATTTTTATATTTGATTCAATATGTTTTATTATATATGGTTTCCCGAAATAAGGTTCTTTTCTGTTTGTATCTAAAATATTTGCTGATAGATACGGGAAGTTCGCAGTAGAAATAGCATGATTTAATACGTCCATTCCATAATTAAATTCATGATTCCCGATAACTGCAGCATCATAACGTAAATAGTTCGCTAATAAGGACATTGGATTTTGCTTATCTTTTGCATATGTAGCGTAATGATAAGTAAAGGGTGTTCCTTGTATGAAGTCACCGTTATCAATTAAAAGAACGTTTCTGTTTTTGGAACGTTCTTTTTTTATAAGAGTAGAAATTTTAGCTAAACCAATTTCAGCTTTGGAGTTATCTTGGTAGTGAATTGGATAAACAGTACCGTGTATATCACTTGTTAATAAGATGTTTAAAGTTACAATTTGTTTTTGATTCAATATCATTCACCTTTTCTATTGTTATCTACTAGTTAAGCATATCAAATATATGAAGAGAATTTTAATGAGAATGTATAGAATGTGTAAAGATTCTGTAAATAAGCAATTATTAATAAAAATGTGTGATATATTTCTTCATGTTTACGGAAGGTAATTTATAACAATAAAAATGGAGGCTTTAATATGTTGAAAAAAGTTTTTGCAATGAGCACGACAGTTGTACTGGCGGCGGGATTATTAAGTGGCTGTGGAACGAAAGAATCAAGTGCAAGTAAAACTGAAGATACGAAAAAAGGTTATGTACCGAAGACTATAAATGTTCAATTTGTTCCTTCTCAAAATGCAGATACGTTAGAGGCAAAGGCAAAACCATTGGAAAAGTTATTAAGTGATAAATTAAATATCCCGGTAAAAGTTAGTATTTCAACGAATTACAATACAATTGTAGAAGCGATGGCATCTAAGCAAGTAGATGTAGGCTTTTTACCTCCAACAGCATATGTGCTAGCACATGAGAAAAAGGCTGCAAACGTAATTTTACAAGCACAACGTTTTGGGGTAGATGATGAAACCGGAGCTCCTACAAAGGATTTAGTAGATTTTTATAAATCTGAGTTTGTAGTGAAGAAAGATTCAAATATTAATAGTGTAAAAGATTTAAAAGGTAAAAAAATTGGTTATCAAGATGTAACGTCATCAGCGGGATACGTATGGCCTGCAGCTGTATTGTTAAAAGAGGGGGTTGATCCGTTAAAGGATGTGAAACCTGTTACATTAAAAGGTCACGATCAGTCGCTTATTGCTCTTTTAAATGGTGATGTAGATGCAGCTGTTGTATTCCAAGATGCTCGTAATATTGTGAAAAAAGATTATCCGAATATATTCGATCAAACAAAAATAGTGAAATTTACAGAGAAAATTCCAAACGATACGATTTCGGTACGCTCTGATTTAGATGAAGAGTGGAGCAAGAAATTACAGGATGCTTTCATTGAAATAGGAAAGAATGAGGAAGGTCACAAAATCATTAAAGAAGTATATTCACATGAAGGATATGTTAAATCTGATGATAGTAAATTTGATATCGTTCGTGAATATGGAAAGAAAGTAAAAACGCAATAATACATATGGAAATGGCAGCTAACTGGAAGAAGGGTTTATTTTCAGTTAGTTTGCCGTTTTGAATACATAGAAGGTAGGTAAGATGTGTGATAGAGTTTCGAAATGTCTCCAAAGTGTATCCGAATGGTACAAAAGGATTAAATAATATAAACTTGAACGTTCAAAAAGGTGAGTTTGTTGTAATGGTAGGGCTGTCTGGGGCTGGAAAGTCTACACTTCTAAGATCGGTAAACCGTCTTCATGAGATTACAGAAGGCGAAATCATGATTGAAGGTGAATCTATAACTGCTGCAAAAGGAAAAGGCTTACGACGCATGCGCCGAGATATTGGTATGATTTTTCAAAGTTTTAACCTTGTAAAGCGATCAACGGTATTGAAAAATGTATTAGCTGGCCGTGTAGGGTATCATTCGACACTGCGTACAACGTTAGGTTTATTTCCAAAAGAAGATTTGGAGCTTGCTTTTCAATCGTTAAAAAGGGTGAATATTTTAGAAAAAGCATATGCGCGAGCTGATGAATTATCAGGAGGACAACAGCAACGTGTATCGATTGCTAGAGCGTTGGCGCAAGAAGCGAAAATCATATTGGCAGATGAACCTGTTGCGTCGTTAGATCCGCTAACAACCAAGCAAGTATTAGATGATTTGAAAAAAATTAATGAAGATTTTGGAATTACAACAATTGTAAACTTACATTCTATTGACTTAGCTAGGCAATATGCGACACGCATTATTGGATTACATGCAGGCGAAATTGTTTTTGATGGCTCAGTAGAAGAGGCAACGGATGAAAAATTTGCTGAAATTTATGGAGACGTAGCGCAGCAAAGTGAATTGTTAGAGGTGGCAGTTAAATGAATGACGTGACGATATATTCGAAATCGATACCGAAGCCGCCGAGTAAGTTGAAACATATGTTAACGGCTATTCTAGTCATTTTACTGTTGTGGGGAAGTAGTGTACAGGTCGACGCATCGTTTTCAAAACTAGTAGTTGGTTTTCCTAATATGATTGATTTGTTAAAAGAGATGGTGCCGCCTGATTGGAGTTATTTTCAAGTTATTACAACTGCGATGTTAGATACAATACGTATGGCGATTATTGGGACGACCTTAGGAGCGATTTTAGCTATTCCACTGGCACTATTGGCGGCAAGTAATGTGTTTACTAGTACATTTTTGTACGGTCCAGCTCGATTGGTTTTAAATTTTATTCGAACGATACCAGATTTATTATTAGCGGCAATTTTCGTAGCTATTTTTGGAATAGGACCACTTCCAGGTATTTTGGCTCTTACTTTTTTCTCAATTGGGCTCGTGGCGAAATTGTTGTATGAGTCAATTGAATCGATTGATTCAGGTCCATTAGAAGCGATGACAGCAGTAGGAGCAAATAAAGTGCAATGGATTGTGTATGGGGTAATTCCGCAAGTGAAAGCGCATTTTGTCTCTTATGTTCTTTATACATTTGAGGTAAACGTACGTGCAGCAGCTGTTTTAGGTTTAGTAGGGGCAGGTGGTATTGGATTATATTATGATCGTACACTTGGGTTTTTACAATATCAACAAACGGCATCTATTATTATCTATACCCTTGTTGTTGTATTGTTGATTGATTATGTAAGTACATTGTTGCGGGAGAAATTATAATGAGTAAAACGACGTTAATCATACCAAAACCGAAGAAACCGAGTGTGTATCGCTGGTTTATTTTTATAGCACTTGCATTTGTTTATGTATGGGCTTTTTCAGGAGTCCCGTTAGAGGGAATAAAGGATACGGCAGGAGAAATTACAAAAGCAATTATGACAGGTGTATTGAATCCAGATTGGTCGTATGTATCTTTGCCGGATGGTGAAGATTTATTACATGGTTTAATTGATACGTTGGCAATTGCGATATTAGGTACATTTATTTCTGCCTTTTTATCTGTTCCATTCGCTTTTTGGGCGGCAACGAATATGAGCAGTGGAAAATTAACTTCAGGAACTGGGAAGTTTGTACTTAGTTTTGTTCGTACATTTCCGGAATTAGTTATGGCACTTTTATTTATAAAAGCCGTTGGGCCAGGCTCGTTTGCTGGAGTTCTAGCTCTAGGATTACACTCTATTGGCATGTTAGGGAAATTATATTCAGAAGGAATTGAAAATATAGATAAGGGACCGACGGAGGCGTTAATAGCAACAGGCGCAAATCGCTTTCAAATACTTTGGTATGCAGTACTGCCACAAGTATTACCGGATTTTCTATCGTATACGTTATACAGGTTCGAAATTAATGTACGATCCGCTGCCATTTTAGGTGTTATTGGAGCAGGTGGGATTGGGACACCGTTAATTTTTGCACTGAGTTCACGCAATTGGTCTCGTGTGGGAATTATTTTATTAGGCATCATTTTAATGGTCATTATCATTGACTTTATTTCAAGTTCGATACGGAAGAAAATTGTATAATTTATTTTAAGCACCTATAAAAGGTGCTTTTTTATATAATAAGAATAATAAATGTGAGCAATAGGGGGGATAATTTGGCTTTACAGCACGAGTTTGTATTTGTTTCGAATGAAAAAAAAGGGTTTGATTTTATAGGTATAGATTGGATTGAACTTTGTTTTCTATATAAAGAAGAGGCAACGATAGATGAGTGTGTTGTATTAAGTAATGAGCTAATCGTATATCTATTAGATTTTACCCATTGGATTCCGACCTATTATCCAGGGAAAAGAGCAGAAGGATTTGGAATTCACTATTATGGTATTACGAAAATAGAACAGCAAGGGGCAGTGATAGCAGAACAGTTATTTTGTTCGCTAGTTAATATGTTTTCTCTAGCGCCAGAAACAATCGAACTGACAGGGCAGTTTCAATGGGAAAATGATAATAATACTGATGGAGAATATGAAAGATACGTATTTGATCGAGATAAATTATGCCAAGATTTAAATTCTTTTATTCGTTTGCTTTGCAGAGTGAAAAATGGGGAAGGATATATTTTGCATTATGGAATTTGAAAATGATGAATAAATATACAGATAATTCTCTTTCTTTTTAAAATAAAAACAATGAAAAAGTATGTCATATTGAATACCCATACATTCCCGAAATCATTGATTTTTTTATGAAAAACCAAAAAAATATCAACATATTTGTCGATACATGTTGTATAATCTTGCGTGGGAAGCTATCATATAAATGTATAAAACGTTTACTAATATAAGCGAAGGGAAGAATAGCATGTCACATTCAATCGAACAACTTTCTATCAACACGATTCGCACATTATCCATCGATGCGATTGAAAAAGCAAACTCTGGTCACCCAGGAATGCCAATGGGTGCAGCACCAATGGCTTATACATTATGGACTCAATTTATGAAACACAATCCAAATAACCCAACGTGGTTTAACCGTGATCGTTTCGTATTATCTGCAGGTCATGGTTCAATGTTACTATACAGCCTACTTCACCTATCTGGTTATGATCTAACAATGGATGACTTAAAGAACTTCCGTCAATGGGGAAGCAAAACTCCAGGACATCCTGAGTACGGTCATACAGCAGGTGTAGACGCAACTACTGGTCCACTTGGACAAGGTATTGCAACTGCTGTAGGTATGGCAATGGCTGAAAGACATTTAGCGGCTAAATATAACCGTGATGCGTATAATGTAGTAGATCATCATACATACGCTATTTGTGGTGATGGAGATTTAATGGAAGGCGTTTCTGCTGAAGCATCTTCATTAGCTGCTCATTTACAATTAGGTCGTCTTGTTGTGCTTTACGATTCAAATGATATTTCATTAGATGGCGATTTAAATCGTTCATTCTCTGAAAGTGTAGAAGATCGTTACAAAGCATACGGATGGCAAGTAATCCGTGTTGAGGATGGAAACGATATTGAAGCTATCGCGAAGGCAATTGAAGAAGCGAAAGCTGACGAAAAACGCCCAACGCTAATTGAAGTAAGAACGACAATTGGTTTCGGTTCTCCAAACAAATCAGGAAAATCAGCTTCACATGGTTCTCCACTTGGTGTAGACGAAACAAAATTAACGAAAGAAGCATATGCTTGGACTGCTGAGCAAGACTTCCATGTAGCAGAAGAAGTATATGACAACTTCCGTAAAACTGTACAAGATGTTGGTGAAACTGCGCAAGCAGCGTGGAACACTATGCTAGGTGAATATGCACAAGCATACCCAGAATTAGCAAACGAATTACAAGCGGCAATGAATGGTCTTCTTCCAGAAGGTTGGGAGCAAAACTTACCAACTTATGAATTAGGATCAAAAGCAGCAACTCGTAATTCTTCAGGTGCTGTAATTAATGCAATTGCAGAGTCTGTACCATCATTCTTCGGTGGATCTGCTGACCTTGCTGGTTCTAACAAAACATACATGAATAACGAAAAAGACTTTACAAGAGATGATTACAGCGGAAAAAACATTTGGTACGGTGTACGTGAGTTCGCAATGGGTGCAGCAATGAACGGTATTGCACTACATGGCGGTTTAAAAACTTACGGTGGTACGTTCTTCGTATTCTCTGACTACTTACGTCCAGCAATTCGTCTTGCAGCATTAATGCAATTGCCAGTAACGTATGTATTCACACACGATAGTATCGCTGTTGGTGAAGATGGTCCAACACATGAGCCAATCGAGCAATTAGCAGCGCTACGTGCAATGCCAAATGTATCTGTTATTCGTCCAGCTGATGGTAACGAATCTGTTGCAGCTTGGAGACTAGCTCTAGAATCTACAAACAAACCAACTGCTTTAGTATTAACTCGTCAAGACCTTCCAACATTAGAAGGTGCAAAAGACGATACGTATGAAAAAGTAGCAAAAGGTGCATATGTAGTTTCTGCAAGTAAGAAAGAAACAGCTGATGTAATCTTACTTGCAACTGGATCTGAAGTAAGTCTAGCTGTTGAAGCACAAAAAGCTCTAGCAGTAGACGGCGTTGACGCAGCTGTTGTCAGCATGCCATCTATGGATCGCTTTGAAGCTCAAACTGCTGAGTACAAAGAATCTGTATTACCAAAAGCAGTAACAAAACGTTTCGCAATCGAAATGGGTGCTACATTCGGATGGCACCGTTACGTAGGTCTTGACGGAGATGTGTTAGGTATCGATACATTCGGTGCTTCTGCTCCTGGTGAGAAGATTATGGAAGAGTATGGATTTACTGTAGAGAACGTTGTTCGTAAAGTAAAAGAAATGCTTTAATGATTTTAGAAAAATCTCTCCGGCATGGAGAGGTTTTTCTATGTAAATGAGTTTTTTCGACAGAAAAAGTTTTTTATCTCTCCGCAGTCAGACAATCATTGCAAAATTTCTTCTATATAATGAAGGGAAAAGGTTGTCCAGATTGGGAGGCGAAAGATGAAAACGTATGAATTGTATTTAATTCAAGAGGATATTGCGAAAGCTTACTTTGGTCGTGAATATTTGTTTTTTGATTTATTTGCTCGATTTTCAGAATCTGGGTCCCTTTCGGAGAAAAAAGTGTTATATAAACAAATGATGTATATAACGACGCCATTACAAGTAATGAAAATTCACCATAAATTAGAACAAGCTTTGCGCGTTCTTGGTAAATATGATCGAACACATCATACACATACACTTTATACAGGAGCGGAATACGGCGAAATAATGGTGAAACCGCACTATATTCGCATGAATACATCTGGAAACGTTTCTATGGAAACGACTTTCTTTGAGGTGCTAAGAAAGTGTGAATTAACATTTTTAGCAATGGATTATGAAAATACAAAGTACGGATGGCTGAACCCTCTAAAACAAGTACGAACATATGTGTAAAAAATGTCGAATTGTATCTTGTCTTATTGAAAAGGTTTTAGTACACTGTAAGGTAGACAACATGAAGGAGGAAAATATATGCCAATTTGGTTAGGTATTCTAGTGGGCGTAGTAGCACTAGTAGCAGGCGTGGCGTTAGGATTTTTTATTGCCCGCAAATACATGATGAACTACTTAGAAAAAAATCCACCAATTAATGAACAAATGTTAAAAATGATGATGATGCAAATGGGACAAAAACCTTCCCAAAAGAAAATCAATCAAATGATGAGCGCGATGAGCAAGCAACAAACAAAATAAGCGCTAAAGGGCACTCGATAAGAGTGCCCTTTCCTATTGGACTTTTAAAGTGTTTAAAACTTTTAAAAATTCTGTATTTTTGGTAAACTGAAAACATCGCTCATTTTAAGGGAGGAGGATAAAAATGAAGGTATTTATTAATTTAGCCTGGTTTTTTAAACAAGAAAAACGAGCGTACATAATCGGAATTATTATGTTATTTGGTGTCGCGCTTCTTGAACTTGTAGCCCCGAAAGTACTAGGTATTGTAGTAGATGAAATTAATAATGGAACATTAACATCTGAGAAGTTGTTGAAGTGGGTTATTTTGTTAGTAGTTGTAGGGATTACTATGTACATATTACGTTATTTATGGCGTATTATGATTTTTGGATCTTCGTTAAAACTAGCTCGTCAATTACGGAAGAATTTATACGAACATTTTACGAAGATGAGTCCATCTTTTTATCAATCACGTCGTACGGGTGATTTGATGGCGCATGCGACTAATGATATTCAGGCGATTCAACAAACTGCTGGATCGGGCGTTTTAACACTGGTTGACTCATTAGCAGTTGGGGGATGTGTACTCGTAGCGATGGGTTTTACAATTAGTTGGAAGTTAACATTGTTAAGCTTAATTCCAATGCCGATTGTAGCGATTTCGACAAACTATTATGGAACGTTATTACATAAAAGGTTTCATAAAGCGCAGCAATCGTTTTCGGAAATCAATGATAAAGTGCAAGAGAGTATGAGTGGGATGAAGGTAATTCGATCACTTGGACAAGAGAAAGAAGATTTGCAAGCATTCCGAAAAAAGTCAGAAGATGTTGTACATAAAAATATGTTAGTCGCACGTATTGATTCGTTGTTCGATCCGACAATCTCACTTATCGTTGGATTTTCTTTTTTAATTGCAGTATGTTACGGGTCAGTATTAGTTGTGAGAGGGGAATTAACTGTAGGTGATCTCGTTACATTTACAACGTATTTAGGTACCCTCGTTTGGCCAATGTTAGCCTTTGGATGGTTGTTTAATATTATGGAGCGTGGGCGTGCTTCGTATGACCGTGTAGAAAAAATTCTCTCTCAAAAATCAGATGTAGTAAATAGAGAAGATGCTGTGCATACAATAGCGAGCGGTGATGTTACATTTGCGGTTGATTCATTTTCATATAAGAAAAATGAATTGTTACAGCTAATAGATGTTCACTTTGATTTAAAGAAGGGTGAAACACTAGGAGTTGTGGGACGTACAGGTGCTGGGAAAACGACTTTATTAAAATGTCTAATTCGTGAGTATGATCATTTTAATGGTGGATTAAAAGTTGGGGAGCGGGATATTCGCGATGTAACACTTTACGGTGTCCGTTCTGCCATTTCATACGTGCCGCAAGATCATTTTTTATTTTCAGCGAGTATTGGGGAGAATATTGCCTTCGGAAAGGCGGATGCTACATATAATGAAATTACCCGAGCTGCAGAGATTGCTTGTATTCATGATGATATTCTCCAATTTTCAGAAGGGTATGAAACAGTAGTAGGAGAAAGAGGCGTTTCGTTATCTGGAGGCCAAAAACAGAGAATTTCTATTGCGCGTGCTTTATTAACGAATGCAGAAATTTTAATTTTAGATGATTGTTTATCAGCGGTAGATGCAAAAACGGAAGAAACGATTTTAAATGCATTAAAGAGAGAAAGAGCAGGGAAAACGACGATTATTACTGCTCATCGTTTAAGTGCAATTCAACATGCTAATCTTATACTTGTTGTAGATGAAGGTAGAATTGTGCAACGAGGTACACATGAGCAATTAATGGAAGAAAACGGTTGGTATAAAGAGATGTATGAGAGCCAGCAGTTAGAAGCATTAGTTGAGAAAGGAGGCGTATGATGACTGAGAAGAAGCAGAGTGATTTAAGTAGATTGCTTTCTTATATGAAGCCATATAAAGGGTTGCTATCTTTAGCGTTTATCTTTTTAGTTGGTGCAACAGTAACTGAAATGATGGGTCCTTTTTTAATTAAACAATTTCTTGATGAACATTTAGTACCACGTAACTTTGATCAATCAGCACTTGTTACTCTATTTGTAGTGTATCTAATTGCTCACTTATTAAAAGTATTATTTACTTATTTAGACTTATTGTATTTTCAAAATATCGCTTTTAAAATTGTTCAAGATATGCGTGTTGAAGTATATGATCATGTTCAAAAGTTGTCATTAAGTTTCTTTGATCGTACGCCGATTGGTACGCTTGTATCGCGCATAACGAATGATACGGAAGCAATTAAAGATTTTTATGTGAGTGTATTATCCACATTTGTCAAAAATGTAGTCTTTTTAATAGGTATTTTAGTAGCAATGTTTTTATTAAATGTAAAACTAGCTCTATTTTCTCTCGTATTAATTCCGATCATGTTTGCAATTATGGTGCTATATCGCCGGAAAAGTGCAGCTTTTTATTTAGAAGTACGTAATCAATTGAGCGTGTTAAATGCAAAGTTAAATGAGTCTATTCAAGGAATGAATATTGTTCAAGTGTTCAGACAAGAAAAGCGTATGAGAAAAGAGTTTGAAGAAGTGAATAATAAACATTATAGTGCAGGGCGACGGACGTTAAAGTTAGACGCATTACTTTTACGCCCAGCAACGGATTTAGTTCATATTATAGCAATTGCGTTAGTACTTGGTTTATTTGGAATTGATGCGCTGAAGAGTCCTGTTGAAGTAGGAGTTCTATATGCGTTTGTTAACTATATACACCGTTTCTTCCAGCCTGTAAACGAGATGATGATGAAATTATCATTTTTCCAACAGGCACTTGTTTCATCATCACGTGTATTTCATTTAATGGATGAGAAAGATTTAGCGCCAGTTCAAAAAGGGGATGGAAATCCTCAAGTTGTTAATGGAGAAATTGAATTTAAAAATGTTACTTTTTCGTATGATGGAAAACGTGATGTTTTAAAAAATGTATCTTTTCACGTGAAACAAGGGCAAACGGTTGCTTTCGTTGGGCACACTGGTAGTGGAAAAAGTACCATTATGAATTTATTAATGCGATTTTATAATATTAAGTCCGGAAATATTGTAATAGATGGTGTAGATTTAGAGGGATTTGAAGAGAAAGAAATTAGAAAGAAAATAGGACTCGTATTGCAAGATGCATTTTTATTTGCGGGAAATGTAAAACAAAATATTCGTATGTATAATGAAGAAATTACGGATGAAGAAGTAAAAGAAGCGGCACAATTTGTGCAAGCCAATACGTTTATTGAAAGATTACCAGAGCAGTATGAAACGGAAGTAGTAGAAAGAGGAGCTGCATTTTCTAGTGGTCAACGCCAATTAATTGCTTTCGCTAGAACGATAGCAACGAATCCGAAAGTATTAGTATTAGATGAGGCAACAGCTAATATTGATACAGAAACAGAAGAGGCAATCCAAACAGCATTACAGCAAATGAGAAAAGGGAGAACGACGATAGCCATTGCGCACAGATTATCTACAATTCAAGATTCGGATCAAATCTTTGTTATGCATGATGGAGAAATAGTAGAAAGAGGTACACATCAAGAATTACTGAGTGAACAAGGGTTGTATTATAATATGTATTTACTACAAAATAAAGGAAGTTTACAAAAAGCCTTGTAATTACAAGGCTTTTTTATTTTGTTTATAAAATATGTTTGCTCTTTATGTCTATAGTATAAACGTCGTGACCCTTTAATAAAGTTGTACATATTGTATGTATACGAAATGAAAAAAATTGATAGGAGCTTTTATATGCAAGATAGATCTAGTTCAAATATTACGTTTATCGATGTGTCTCATTGGGAAGGGAATATTGATTGGAATGCAGTGAAAGGATCCGGTATTTCAGCGGCGTATGCAAAAGCGACAGAAGGTGTGAATAATCTTGATCCTACCTTGGTTCAAAATGTACAAGCAGCGCGAAATGCGAATGTATTAATCGGTGCATACCATTTTGCACATCCAGAACTAAATGATGCAATTTCAGAAGCGAAACATTTTGTGAACATATTACAAAGCAATCAGACAGACTTAATGCCAGTTCTAGATTTAGAATCACCGATAGATCCGAGTAATAGTAATTTAACTGGTACTGCTATATCTAATTGGGCAAGAAGTTTCATAAATTATGTGAAACAGGCTACTGGAAAAGATGTCATGTTATATACAGGAGTTTGGTATATTAATGAGTTTGGAATTAACGGGTTAAGTGATATTCCACTTTGGATTTCTAAATACTCTAGTACGCCGCCTGCTGATGCTGGTGGATGGACAGAGTGGACAGCATGGCAATACACAGATTCTGGAAAGATTTCAGGTGTAGTAGGAAATTGTGATGTATCAGCAGCGGTTTCATTAGAAGCTTTGCAAGGAAATGGAACAAATGGTGGTGGAAATGTTTCCCCGCCTAGTACTGCTACTGCAGTCTACGGTGTTGCTGTAATTAAAGGCAATAATGTAAATTTACGGAGTGGACCATCTTTACAATCTAGTGTAATCCGCCAGCTAAATAGAGGAGAATCGTATGAAGTTTTGAACGAACAAGGTAGCTGGCTTGCTTTAGGTGGAAACGAATGGATATACTATGATCCAAGTTACATTCAGTATAAACATTATGTGGCGACTATTACTGGTGATAATGTGAATCTGCGGGATGCTCCATCATTAACTGGAAATGTTATAAGACAGTTACATCATGGTGAGGCTTATAGAGTATGGTGTAAGCAAGATGGATGGCTTGGTTTAGGTGGAAATGGCTGGATATACTATGATCCAAGTTATATTCAGTATGGTGTACAATAAAATGCACGTAAAAGGTATCTCGCCTGAGGTGCCTTTTATTCTGCTATTTGAGAGCAACCTGAAACAATCAGTAGGGCATGGGAAAAATGGCTTATTAAAGTCTCGTTTCATTAAAAATATGTAATTTTTACAAAGTGTATATTGAAAGCATAGTATAATATAATGGATGTTTATAAAAATAAATGAAAATGGAATAAAGGAGTAAAAATATGGATTATGTGCTAATAGGTGTGATTTTATTATTATTAGCTGTAGCATTCGTGTTGTTCTATAAAAATAAACAGCTAGAATCAGAGAGTCAGCAAGTAGAGTTTGAAAAGAAACAAGCAATTGAAACGTATGAAAATGAAATTGCAGCTACGGTTACAGAGCATAAAGAACAACAAAATACATTGAAAAGTATGGAACAGAAGAAATATAATGATTTACAAATAAGTGCAGCTAGAGAACTTGAAAATATGCGTATGATGAAAAATCAATTAGCTGTGCAATATAGTAAAGAACGCAGTGAAGTGCAAGAAAAGCATAGTAACGAAATACATATGTTTCAACAATTAATTGCAAATTTACGAGAGTATACGAAAAATGGCGCTGAAGTGAATACACACGAAACATTACATTATATGAAGCGAGGCTTCGTAGAACAAGGCATAATACTAGATAATGAATTTCATATTATGCCGAATGTTTTTATTAGAAATCAGCACGGTGGAAATGATTTTCGAATTCATCATCTTGTCTTAAGTAAAACGGGTATGTATCTACTTGAGACGAAAGAATGGACAGGGAAATTAATTCATGGCTTAACGAAAGAAAATGCTAGTATATATTCATTTATGATTGATGAAATTGGCAAGTACCAACAAGAAGTAGAGAAAGAAGAGACGTTTGAATGCATGACAGGTGAAGATTCATTAACGATACAAGTGAAAAATGAAGGGAATCCAGTATATAGAGCGAAGAAACTAGCTCATATTCTATACAATTGTTTGAAAGAAATCCAAGTTGATATTGTAAAGGAAAACGTAAAACCGATTGTATATTTTTATAATGAGAGTGGGAAAGAAGTGCTAGATCTTTCTAAAGAAAAAACACCGAGATTAAAAGATAGAGAGCAAATTGTAGCGTTCTTCAGAAATGAGATTTTAACAGGGAAAGTAATATATACAGATCAAGAGTTAGAAAAGCTTCGAGAAACCATTAACCGGATGAATTATAAAATGAATTAAAAAGAGGTGGGCTTTCTGAGTGCTATATTCAGGGGTATTTTGTATGTTTATGTTTGTTTGTATATACTAATGTATCTTGCGTTTATGTTTGTTATTGATTCGGTCCATATGTCAGTAAGTGTAAAAAGTATGTTTGTAGTAGTCATGCCATTTGCTATATTAGTCGTGATTCAAAAGTTCGTCTTACGTACTTCTGTAAATCGTAATACAGAAAAGAAGCAAATGCTAGGTGTAATGATAGTAGGATGTATTCTATTGTTAGTGTGCACTGCACAATTAAGTATGAATACATACACCTCAAAGTTTAATCAAGATCGGTGGTTACATGCTGAAGAAAAACGGGTACATATGGTAGATGATCTAATGCAAAAATATAAATTAACAGGGAAATCAAATGAAGAAATTACAACATTATTAGGAACGCCTACTGAAACGAGAAATGGAGAAGAAGGGATTATCACTTCGTACTATCTTGGAAATGAACGTGGCTTTATTTCAATCGATAGTGAACAGCTTGTTTTACAATTTGATAGAGATGGTAGGGTTATGGAATATAAGGTGCATAGAGATTAAAGAAACGTAGGGAGAAGCTATATGTTATAGCTTCTTTTTATATTCCAATATAGTAAATGTAGGCAAATAGTAGTCATTCCTATCTATACGAATCGGAATGAGTCTGTTATATTGTAAATGGTTATGTAGTTTAATAGTTTACTAGATGACATATATTTTAGTTGAGGAGGGGGAATTTAACACGAATTTAATTATGACGTGTTAAGTATTATGATGAAAAAAAGATTTTATAATGTTTTAGCTGCATCGATTGTATTTAGTATGGTAACGATTCCAAATTATTCCTATGCTAGCGAGCTTGAAAAAACTGTGACAGTTTCACCTGATGAACAAGCTTTAAAAAGTATTGAAAACCATATGAAAGATGAAGATGGTCGAGGAGAAGATAAAGGAGTACAAAATGAAGTGCCAGGTGAATTTCTTGTACATATAGTGAAAGAAGTACCTTTATATGATGCTAGTAATCTTCAAAAAGAGACAGGGGTTCATATTTCGAATCAAGTCGTAAAAGCTGAGAAGAGAAAAGGAAACGCTTACTATGTTCGGACTTCATCTGAAACTGGATGGATACAAAATAGTGAGGGGAATGTAGAGGTTAAAGAAGTTCATACGTTATCAAGTGAAAAGTTAGTTATTAATGAAGAAACCTCTACATACTCTGAACCATTTGCTTCATACAAAGAAGAAAATGTATTGGAGCCACAAACTATTCAAGTAATGGGACAGGCGGGAGAATGGTTCCAAGTAAAAATCAATGATGAGATGAAATGGATTTATTCCCCTTCAGCAAAATTCGAAGGAACGAAGGCATCGCTTATTCAGGATACAGAACCAACACGTACGAAACGTGCAGCAGTTATGTATGCTGCGCCAGTAGAAGAGAAAACAACAGATATTTATGGCGTAACTTTAAAAGAAATGATTGTACCGAAAGGAAATGAAAATATTCGTCCAGGTTATGCGATGAATCCGAAGTATATTACGATTCATGAGACAGATAATTACAGTGTTGGGGCAAATGCTAGAAACCATGCAATATATTTATATAACCAAGCAACAGGAACGGAAGATCGTTCAGCATCTTGGCATTTTACGGTAGACGATAAAGAAATTTATCAACACCTTCCACTAAATGAAAATGGTTGGCATGCTGGAGATGGAGCAGAAGGAACTGGAAATCGAGAATCGATTGCGATTGAAATCGCTGTAAATGAAGATGGTGATTATAATAAAGCTGTTGAAAATGCTCGTAAATTAACAGCGTATTTAATGGGAGAATTACATATTCCTTTAGAAAATGTGAAGAAACATCAATTTTGGAGCGGGAAGAATTGTCCGGCTATTATGATTAAAAATAATGCGTGGGAACCATTCTTACAAGGAACAAAAGTTTATTATGATGCGAACCATAAAGATGATATAACAGGTGGTTGGTACGAAGCAGACATTCGTGAATTAGATAAACGCGGCATTATGGTTGGGGATGGAAAAGGCTCTTATTGGCCAGAGCGTCTTGTAACACGTGGTGAATTTGCGAATTTAATTTCAAGATCATTGCAGTTACCTGAAGGGTCATCAAATTTTAATGATTTAAATACAGCACATCCATCGCTAATAGATGGTATTAATCGTGCAGCAACTGCCGGGATAATAAGTGGTAGAGGGAATGGGACATTTGCTCCAAATGATACGATTAAACGAGATGAAGTTGTTATCATGATTGACCGTGCACTGCAATATAAAAAAATTAAAGGTAACTTAGTTCCATTACCATTCTCGGATCAAGATTTAGCATATGATAAACAAGCTGTACAACGTGTTTATGGATTAGGTATTGTAAAAGGAAATGAAAATAATGAATTTATGCCGAAAGGTGCTGCAACACGTGGAGAATCGGCAGCATTTATTAATAGAATGTTAAAAGTAATTGAAAGTAAATAATGAAAATGCATTCGCTTTTGCGAGTGCTTTTTTATTTTTCAATACGTTACGGAAGGGAGAGAAAGGTTTTGAGGGGAATAAGGAATGAAAGCGGAGGTGAGGCATATATATAGATGCATTGGGTTGTTTTTTATCGTGCATAAACGGGAAGCCCGATTATAATCAGTGCGGAGTGGACTAAACTAAACCTTTACTGATTAAACTTTCACTTTATCATATTGTATAAATGAAGAGGAGGTAAGACGGTGAAAGCTATACCGACTGATGTCCTGAGTAAAGAATTGATGGAAAGAGAAGGGGTTATATCTATTACAGTAAAGGAATTTGAAAAGATAGAAGTAGCTGGAGTGGTAGTCGCTGGTCCTGCGGTTATTTTAATTAATCAAGATTAAGTACATAGTATCAATTTAGACAAGTAAGAAAGCATCCGTTCAGGGTGCTTTTGAAGTTTTCAATGATAATGACATTAGTTTTCGCTGGATGTATGTTATGGATGGAATAAAAATAATATAGCAAACTAATATGTTTTACGAATGAATTATGTAAGTAATTCATATTTCCCATATAAAAGGATTTGCTTTAATATAATGAGTGTAAAGTTCGAGTATTCGAAGTACTACTTGAATTATATCCCTATCCCTTTTCTAAAAATGCGAACAAGTTTTGCCCTATTCTATTCAATAATTAATTGCATAGAAATATATTGTTCGATGTCCATTATGGAACGTACATAATGGGAAAATCCCGATCCTTAAAGAGGATGCCCCTAATCTTCATGTGAAAATATGATCGGATAAGAAAGCTGACCAATTTATGGTCGGCTTTCTTTTTGTTCAAAAGTTATTTCTTCTTTAATTTCTGTTTGCAATAGTAAAGCTTTTCCGAAACGACGTTTACATTCCGCACGTACCTTTTCAATGGCTAGTAGCTGAGTAGTGGCGGGAACTGTTACGATAGCTTGGCGCGGTTTTCGATTTTCTTCACAAAAGACACATTCCACAACATATTTAGAAATCATATTTCCATCCTTCCGTTTTTAATTTCTAAGTAGGGATTGTCTATGAAGTTGATGTAAATTTTCGTCATTGTTTTACTATTTTCCTCTTTTTTCAAGGGGAAAATAAAAAGGAAGACGAATAGTAGTAGGGGAGGGATGTATATGGAAAGATGGGTAGGTTGTGCGGCAGTATGTGTAAACGAAAGAAATGAAGTTTTAATGGTGTTGCAAGGGCAAAAGGGTGAAGAAAAAAGGTGGTCTGTTCCAAGTGGCGGGCTTGAAAAGGGAGAAACAATAGAAGAATGTTGTATTCGAGAAGTTTGGGAAGAAACAGGTTACAATGTGGAAGTTGTAAATAAAATATACGAAAAAGAAGGTATTACATATGGGGTTCCTGTATACGTTCATTATTATGTCGTTAAAAAAATAGGCGGTAGTATGAAAATTCAAGATCCTGATGAGTTAATATATGAAATTGCTTGGAAAAAGATAGATGAATTGAAGGGATTAACGCTATCTTTTCCGGAGGATTATGAGATTTTAAATACATATATAAATAAAAAAGCGAGTGTTTAAACACTTGCTTTTTTAATGTATCCACGATAAGAAAAGCGGAACGATAACTAAACTAGCTCCCGCTGTTAAAAGCATAGATAAACTTGCAATCGTTCCTTCTACAGGACCGATTTCGAATGCTTTTGATGTACCGGTTCCATTTGCGCTCGTGCCTAACATAATGCCTTTTGCGAGTGCGGTTTTAATACGACATATGCGTATGAGAGAAGGACCGAGCAGTGCCCCTGTTAATGCAGTTAAAACAACAAATACGGCTGTTAATTGTGACATACCACCAATCATTTCTGAAATAGCCATTGCAATTGGTGTTGTTACAATATGAGGTGCCAAACTATGTTCTAACGATGAATCAATTTGAAAATAATTTGCTAGTAGTGCTGAAGTAATAACTGATAAAAAAGAACCGACAATGACGTTAAGTAAGATAGCTATTCCATGTTTCTTGAGTAAATCAAAGTATTTATAGATTGGCCATGCAAAAGCAACTGTTGCAGGCTTTAATAATTCTGTTAACCATTGACCACCTGTTTCATATGTTTCATAAGGTGTGTCTAGTCCGAGTAATAAAGCAATTAAAATAATAGGACAGACGAGAAGAGGAGAAAGTAAGCTCCAATTCCAGCGTTGATACATTTTCTTCGATATCCAATATGTGAATAGTGTTAATAATAAACAAAGAAAGCCGATCATTGTGTTGATCCTTTCCGCTTTAGTAGCAATTCTGTTAAGAGTCCTGTAACTAAGGTAACGCAAAGTGTACTAATCATAATAATTAAAATGAGATCGATTCCATATTGTGATAGTGTATCTTTGTAGCGTATGACAGCGACTGCAGAAGGAATGAAAAATAAAATAAGTTCTTTTAATAAAAAGTCTGCTCCGTCTTGTATCCACTCTTTTTTCACTAGGTTAAATTTTAATGAAATTAATAATAAAAAAATACCGATTATACTTCCTGGAACTGGGAGGTGTGCCTGTTTTGTAATCCATTCACCTGTCCAAGCGAAACAAAATAATAATAAAATTTGTCCGCTTAATTTCCACCATTTCATACAGTAACCACCTCTTTCTATTTTTACATAAAAATTGTAAAAAAGAATTAACAATTTCTACTATACGTTCATTCAAAAAATTTGTCTAATATATAAATTATATGTTATTAATATATTAGATGTATTAATCGAAAGTGAAAAGGGTGTCCAAAATGGAATTACGGCATTTGCAATATTTCGTTGTAGTGGCAGAGGAGTTACACTTTGGACGAGCAGCTGCTCGTTTACAAATGACACAACCACCGCTTAGTCAACAAATTCAGCAATTAGAAAAAGAAATGGGAGTTATGTTATTTTCAAGAACGAAGAGAAAGGTTGAATTAACAGAGGCTGGAGAAATGTTTTTAAAAGAAGTAAAAAAAGCGTTCGAACAAATTGAAAAAGCAGTAGAGATTGCACAAAGTGCCCAAAGGGGAGAAGTGGGCTCACTTTCAATTGGTTTTGTAGGTGCGGCGATATATGATATTTTACCATCTATCGTAAGGGAGTATAGAAAGAAATTTCCGAGAGTGTCTGTTGCACTACATGAACTGTCAACACCAGATCAAGTGCATGCACTTCACGATAACCGTATTGATATTGGTTTTTTACGTCCACCAATTCCAACGCAATTGCTAGAGTTAGAACCAATTCAAAGGCTTTCTTGTACGTTATGTTTACCGAAGGCGCATCCACTTGCTGAAAAGGATGAAATACATATTGAAGATTTAAGAGACGAACCGTTTGTATTTATTACAAGGCCTGTATGGCCAGCGTTATACGATACAATTTTATCACTTTGCCGTGACGTCGGGTTTAGTCCACATATTGTACAAGAAGCAACGGAATATCAAACAGTTATGGGACTTGTAGCGGCAGGAATTGGAATTACGGTAATACCTGTATCGGCGAATAAATTGTATAAAACAGAAGTCGTATATAAAGAGTTATATGATTCTAATTTTGTTGCAGAAATGTCAGTAGCTTACAAAAAAATGAATACTAACCCAGAACTTTTAGAGTTTTTAAAAATCGCAAGAGAGAAGAAAAGAATCGAAGTTGAGGATGAGATTAATTAATTTATTTAAAAGTACACCTCATTAAACACTAAAGCGGAAATGCAATAGTATTGCATTTCCGCTTTAGTGTTCTTTTTTTAGTTCTATACTAAAGAGATAAACATGTTCATTTTCTTGTAATATTTGGTCAATAGCGCTTTTTTCCTCAAGCATTGGGATTCTTACGGTTTCTTTATTCGTTTTTATTATAGCTGTTAAAGTCGTTTTTTGATTATATTTTAATTTTATAGTAGATTGAAGAGTAGTAGATGCAGAGCTATTTATACTCGGAGGTGCTTCTTCAGGAACGAGCATGGAACTACCTTCAATATTAACATACCAATGTTTTTGCGCTTGTATATCTTTATCGAGTTGGGATTGAGGTGGTAAAAAAGAAAGCTTTACTTTCTTTTTTGGAAAATGTGAGGTAGCTGTATTTACAATTTCGTTTGTTTTTTTACCATTTTGATAATAATCAATTGTGGCATGTATTTCATCTTTTTCATTTTTAAGTGTAACGCTGTAAAACATGCTGTTTCCTTCTTGAAAAGGAGTCATTTGTAAAATAGAAGATTGCTCTTCTGTTAATTTGTATGGCTCAACAATCGCGATCTCATTGTTTTTAAGTGGGCTACAACTTGTGAGAAATAATAAAAACAAGATTGATAGTAATTTTATACGCATGCAATCCCCTCCTTTTTACAATTATATTCTTAATATGATTTTTTTACCATTTTATTCTCTAGGACTAAAGACTTAGAACAAATTCAGATTGTAGTGCGATGTTTAAAATGTCATATTTTTATACACTTGTAGTATAGAATGAGTTTGTTATGAAGTAAGGTAGGGGAAGAACAGATGTCTTTATGTCAGTTAGTGAGAAAAAATATAAGAACATTTGCTGCCAAAAGGATGAAGCAATTTATGTGGGTTGCTATGAGTACTATGATTTTATTTTTTATGATATCGCTTCAATCTAATGAAGTAGTTGTTGAGAAATTAGGAATTACATTTTTATTTCAAATGTGTTTTTACACGCTGTTTCTTATATTCATTTTTATATGTACTTTTACTACATATAAAATAACGTTTTCTCTGCTGCAAATGAGGAAAGAGGAAATTAAATCTTATGTAGCAGAGAATAGGAACGCACTATGTTTATTATGTCAGGAGCAATTATTCATTTATGGCGTAGCGTTTGTTTTTGGATTAGTTAATGGGATGTTATTTTTGAAATTATTTACGATTATCTTTATGAAAATAGCAGGGATACAAGGGATAAATAGTGCACCGATTACAATATATGCAATAGTAGTTGTTAGTATAATTATGATCGTTATCGTCCTATTATCGATGATACAATGTTTTCGATTTGTTCAAAGATTACAAGATGAAAATTTATTTCATTTCAAGGAAAAGGCATGAGAAATCATGCCTTTTCCTATTTTACACATAAAAATAATCATGTTACAGTGTAAAGACCTGACAAAGAATGGGAAGGAAAGGTTGTATAGAATGACAAACGAACAATCAATTGTAAAGGTTGAGCGATTAACGAAGCGAATCGGTTCAAAGACACTTGTAGAAAATATTAGTTTCGAAGTTAAAAAGGGCGAAGTAGTTGGCTTGCTCGGACCAAATGGTGCTGGAAAAACGACTTTAATGAGAATGATGGTCGGCATGATTCGTATGACAGAGGGCGAAGTTTGGATTGACGGTCAATCTGTAAAACAGCAATTTGAAAGTACTGCTTCGAAAATTGGAGCAGTAATTGAGACACCGGAATTTTATCCTTTCTTGAGTGGCTATGAAAATTTAACATATTTCGGAAGAATGAATGGTAACGTGACAGAAGAACGTATCGATGAAGTAGTGAAATTGTTAGGGATGGGGCAAGTAATTGACCGCAAAGTAAAAGCATATTCACTTGGCATGAGACAACGTTTAGGAATTGCTCAAGCACTTATTCACGATCCAGATGTATTGATATTAGATGAACCAACGAATGGATTAGATCCTAGTGGAATACATGAAATGAGAATGTACATAAAGAAAATTGCACATGAACAAGGAAAAGCGGTACTTGTATCTAGTCACTTACTTTCAGAAGTTGAATTAATGTGTGACAGAGTTATCATTATTCAGCACGGACAATATGTCGCGACGCAAAATATTCAGCATAATCAAAGCGAAGAGATGGAAACAATTCGTATACGTGTAGATGATGCGAATAAAGCGGCAGAAATGTTAGAGCAAGATGTTTTAATAAAAGGAAATGATTTACTTATTAATGTAAAAGATGAAGAAATCCCAAATGTTATTCGTACATTGCTTGAGAAAAATATTCAAGTGTATCGTGTATATGAAGAAAGAAAAACGTTAGAAGAGCAATTTTTAGAATTAACAGGGGGAAAAGATATTGTTTAATTTAGTGTATAACGAACTGTATAAAATATTTAAGCGAAAGCGAACGATTATTCCCTTTGCAGTTATTGCAGTATTAATAATTGGATTAGGATGGGTTACGGTAAAGTATTTAGAACCGGAAACAAAAGGATGGAAAGCCGATTATACAGAACGAACTGTAGAAATTGAGAAAAAACTAGGCATGAAAAAAGAAGCTATTTTAGCAGAGCGATCTGGGGACGAGCTTGTAAAGGAATATCAGCTGAAGATGAAGTATTTAGATACAGATACAGCGCCGGCAAGCAGCTCTCCGCTTTCTTTCATGAGAGATACAGGTTTTATCGTATTTCCAATATTGCTCCCATTTATCCTCGTGTATGCAAGTACAATTTTTGCGAATGAATATAGCTGGGGAACATATAAATTTTTAACGATACGACCAGCAAGTCGCTTTAAAATTTTGACAGCGAAATTTTTAGCAATTGTCATATTTGCAGCGTTATTGTTTATATTTAATATGATTTTCTCCACTTTATGTGGACTTATTATTTATAAATTCCAGCAGCCTGCATGGAGCGAGTTTATTTTCCAAGACGGAAATATTATAAAACAAAATATTTTTGTAGAAGCTAGTAAGTATTATATTTTATCGTGGTTGCCGACCATTGTGTACGCAGCGTTTGCATTTATGATTTCTGTGTTAACAAGATCTAGCGGAGGCGCGATTGGTATTTCACTATTTCTTGCTTTATCAGGAAACATTGCATTATTAGCAGCAACTAGATATGATTGGGCGAAATATTTATTGCCAGCAAACACAGATTTATACAGTATTGCAAAGAATGGAAGTTTTATTGATGGAGTAACGTTCCCGTTTGCTTCATGTATGTTATTCCTATATTTATTTGTATTTTTAAGCATTTCCTATACCGTATTTTTAAAACGTGATTTAACTTAATAAAAAAGGAGCCGTTAAGTATCTCTTAACAGCTCTTTTTTTATGCAAATTGTTTGAGTGCTTTTTCAGCTAACAAAGCGAAGTATTCTGCACTTATAGGTAATGCTCGTTCGTCTACTGTAAAAGCGGGATGATGCCATTCATGTGTACCACTCGTTCCCATAAAGACGAATGAACCAGGTATTTCTTGTTGATAAAAAGAAAAATCTTCTCCGGCCATTGACGGGGTAGGAGAGATGATATTTAAATTCATTGTTTCTGCAACTTGAGTCGATAAGTTTGTTAGAAATGTATCGTTATGAACAGCAGGAGGCCCTGCATAAAAACGAAATTCTGTTTTTACACCTAATGCATCAGAAACCCCTTGAATAATACGTCTCATTAGTACAGGAATTTTTTCACGTGTTTCCGTTTGGAATGTACGTACAGTGCCTTCCAGTGTTGCTTTTTCAGGAATAACGTTCCACGTATTTCCTGAATGGATGTTTGTAACACTAACGACTGCATTATGAGAGGAACTTATATTCCGGCTTACAATTGTTTGGAGTGCCATAACAATTTGAGAGGACGCGACAATAGGGTCTACCCCAGCATCTGGTACAGCTGCATGTGTACCAACTCCGTGAATTTTAATTTCAAATCGATCAACCCCGGCCATGAGTGGACCATCTTTAATACCGATTGTACCTACTGGTAAATCAGGTTTATTATGCATACCGAAAATAGCTTGCACATCACGTAAATGTCCGGCTTCAATTACTTTGCAAGCACCATCGCTACTTTCTTCAGCTGGCTGGAATATAAAGCGTACCGTTCCGCTAAGAGAAGATTCTTTTTCTTTTAATAAATAAGCGGCACCTATAATAGCAGCTGTATGAAAATCATGCCCACAAGCGTGCATCCTGCCGTGAATTTTTGAAGCGTACGGCAAATTTGTTTCTTCTTGAATAGGAAGGGCATCAATATCAGCACGGATCGCTATAATCGGTCCGCTATGATTCCCTGAAATTTCAGCAATAACGCCTGTTTCTAAACTAGAATGTATAATCGTAATGTTTTTCTCTTCTAACCAATTCTTTATAGCTTTCGTCGTTTCAAATTCTTCGTATGATAATTCTGGATGCTCATGCAAATTTCGACGAATAGAAATGAGTGCCTCCGTTAATTGTTCTAGATTTGCTGCCACTTATTATGCCCTCTTTCTTAAATGAAGTATTTACATTAAGTATACAATAAGAAAGGAGAGGATTCTCAATGGAAACATTGCGATTATAGATAATAAATTGAAGTTACCGAAACTTGGTCTTGTCAAATTTGTCAAAAGTCGTGAGATAGAAGGACGAATTTTGAGTGCTACTGTCAGAAGGAATCCAAGTGGAAAATATTTTGTCTCGATTCTTGCTGAAGCAGAAGTACAAGAATTGCCGAAGACCGATTCCGCTGTTGGTATAGATGTTGGGGTGAAAAACTTTGCTATTCTTTCAACGGGTGAGGTATTCGGTAATCCAAAATGGTCTCGGGTATTAGAAAAGAAACTCGCTCATGCCCAGCGTATTCTATCTAGACGTATAAAAGGCGGAGCGAATTGGCATAAACAGGGAATGAAAGTCGCTCGTATTCATGAACGAATCAAAAATGCAAGAACGGATTACTTGCAAAAACTCTCTACAAGGATCATCAAAAACCACGATGTGATTGGGATAGAAGATTTACAAGTATCGAATATGTTACAGAATCACAAACTAGCGAAAGCGATTCAAGAAGTATCATGGTCACAATTCAAAGCGATGTTGTTGTATAAGGCATGCTGGTATGGGAAACAAGTGATTGTGGTGTCAAAAACATTCGCTAGTTCCCAAACTTGTTCGCATTGCGACTACAAAAATAAAGATGTGAAAAGCCTGAACCTGCGTGAATGGAAGTGTCCTTCTTGTGGTATGTATCATGATAGAGATGTGAATGCAGCGGAGAATCTGAGAAAAGAGGCCATAAGGCTCCTAACCGTAGGAATCCCCCACTTCAAACAGCTCGTTAGAGTGTTAAGTGGGGGTAGTTCAAGCTGCCAATTTTTTGTGTGTATGATGTTTACGATAACGTCCACGCATTGCATAGGCAATTTGCGGGATAGCAATACCGATTAAAATAAGTGATACACCGAACCATTGTGAAGAGAGCACAGCTTCTTTTAAAACGAATACAGACATAATTGTTGTAACTGGTAGTTCTGCTGCGCCAAGAATAGTCGCTAAGCCAGAACCGATCTTTGGAATACCAATTGTAAAGGCAATAGAAGGAATAACGATACTAAATGTTCCTAAACCTAAACCGTATTTCCAAAGTCCTTCAGAAATTGCACCGCTAAAAATAAATGTTGGCGGGAATACAATCATTACTAAAGTTAAAGCGCCAGTCATTAAGAGAACACCACGTGGTAATGAAGGTACCTCAACAGCAACTTTTCCGCTCACGAAAATGTATGTTGCGAATGTAACAGCAGATAATAAGCCTAGTATGATTCCAGTCATATCGAAATCACCTGCTGATTTTTCTAGTAAACCACTTGATAAAAATGTACCTGCAAGTAAAAAAACAACGGAAATCACCTTTTCTCTTGAAGGTAATGTTTTTGTTGCGACTGCTTCAATAATAATTCCGACCCAAACGAATTGGAATAAAAGTATAATTGCAATAGATGCTGGTACAGTTTTTAATGAAGCATAATAAAAAATTCCAGTGAAGCTTGCAGATGTACCTGCAACGAATAAAATTAATGCTTGTTTTAATGGAACACGATGTCTAGAAAATAGAAGTGTAATAGCAAGCAAAATAATCCAACCGAACAAATATTGGCTGCCAATTACTTCTCCAAGTGAAAATCCTTCTGCATAGGCAAGTTTAACGAAAATAGCTAAAATTCCATAACTACACGCTCCTAATAAAACTAAAAGAGAATAACGAAGCATGAAAAATTCCTCCCATCTATATGAAATTGTTCCTAACGGACATATATAACTAGAGGGAAGTATACAAAATTAAAAATGAAGGGTCAAATAAAAGAAAAGTGTGACATTTTATAGAATAATAATAAAAGTATGATATTTATGCATAATCTTGAAATTAATAATAATAGAAGTATTATAAAATCAGCTTTGTATTGTATAAAGACAGCATTTGAAAAAAATATTTTTTAACTAATATGTATGTAGACGTACTCGTAACGTGCTAATCATTTGAGAAACTATGTTACCTTTGTTATGTTAATAACAATTAGAGAAGTTTCGTAGTTCAATTGAGATTTTTCTATATAATAGAAGGAAATGAAAACGTTTTTTAGAAACTGTGTGAAAGGGTAAGTTTTTCTTATTATCACGTTGGAAAAGTTATTTCACGAATTGTTCACAGTATTTTTATATGTTTTTGCTACAATATGTAAGGAGAGGAGTGGAACAATGCAAGATATTAGTATTTTTTTAGCGTTTGGCGCCGGGTTTTTATCATTTATTTCCCCATGTTGCTTACCGCTTTATCCGGCATTTTTATCGTACATAACAGGTATGTCGGTTTCTGAGTTGAAAGAAGAAAATGCAATGCTTCGCAAGAGAAGTATGATACATACAGCGTTTTTCTTACTTGGATTTTCAATTATATTTATTGCAATTGGATTTGGTACAAGCTTTATCGGAGGTATCTTTACAGATTATAAAGATTTAATTAGACAGTTAGGTGGTATATTTATCATCGTGTTCGGTCTTATTATTGTCGGTGTGTTTAAACCGAAATTCTTAATGCAAGACCGTAAATTTACGTTTAAAAATCGTCCGAGTGGCTATTTGGGATCTGTTTTAATTGGATTGGCCTTTGCTGCAGGGTGGACACCTTGTACAGGACCTATTTTAGTATCTGTCATTGGATTAGCAGCAACAAACCCAGAATCAGCAATGATTTATATGATTGCATACATACTTGGATTTGCTATCCCATTTTTCGTGCTATCATTCTTTATTACGAAAATGTCTTGGATTAAAAGAAATAGTATGAAATTCATGAAAATCGGGGGATACGTTATGATTGTCATGGGTATCTTCCTATACTTTAACTGGATGACGAAAATTATCGTATATTTCTCAAGTTTATTTGGTGGTTTTACCGGTTTTTAGTATTATTCTGTGAAAATGTTGGAAATACTAACGGAAAAGCATATAATGAAAGTATATTTTGCATATAGCCACAAAAAAGGATGAGAAAATATGAACATAGTTGTTTTATCCAGTATCGTTGCTGTTTGTATGGCTGTCGGTGCGATGTTTATTCGTTTAAAAGCAGCTAAGAAACCTGCAACATTGAAAAAAATTATACTTCCACCATTTTTTATGAGTACGGGAGCATTGATGTTTGTTTTTCCAGAATTTCGACTAACTCCAGCAGAAATATTAGAAGCAATTGGCGTCGGTTTGTTTTTCTCTATTTTTCTTATTAAAACATCTAAATTTGAAATTAGAGGACAAGAGATTTATTTGAAGCGTTCAAAAGCATTTGTTTTTATATTAATTGGATTACTTGTCGTACGGATTGTATTTAAAACATACTTAAGTCAATCCCTTGATTTAGGACAACTTAGTGGCATGTTCTTCTTACTGGCGTTCGCGATGATTGTATCATGGAGAATTGCAATGTACCGTTCCTTTACGAAATTACAGAAGGAAATGGAAAAAGAAGATGGTTTTTATAATGAAAAAGATATGAAACTAACTTAAAACTGTATAGGTAATAAATAAAAAGACAGCGTTTTTGACGCTGTCTTTTTATTTATATTGTTAACACCTTCTGTCCCAGCCGCGTCGTATAAAACGTTCTCCATTAAAGAAACAATTTAAATTTGGTGAGACGAATGGACCGATAAACGTAATAATATTTGGTTCTGAAGTTTCATCAACAGGAATCGGTGGTTTAGTAGGATCAGGTCTAAGTGTATAGCGAACGCGGGCGGTGTTTCTAATGAGTCCGTTTCGTGGCTCTGCTGTTACTTGAACGATAAAACGGACAACAATGGATTCACCTGGATTAACCGTTTCAATTAGAATTCCAATAGTTGGATTACTTCCAGGACGTAAAACGCCGTTTACTGTTACTGAATCTGAATAGAAAGTAACTTCGAGAGGTAGTGGATCGGTAATGAGTACATTATTTGCAGCGATAGCGCCATTGTTAGTAAAGGTAAGTGTATATGTGATGAAGTCACCGAGTTCCACACTATTTACATTCGCTGTCTTAATAAATGTGTTTGGCTCATTAGGGTTTACTTCTATTGTAATTGGTGGTGTTGTTGTCGTTGTCGTGACAGGTGGTCTAGTTGGATCAGGTTGAGAAGTAAACGTAATGGACGCAATATTTGTAATCATTCTATTAGGTGGAAGTGTAGTAACCTGTACTTGGAATGAAATAGTTACTGATTCTGCTGGATTAAGAGTTCCGACTGGAATGCCTGTGGATGGATTTGCGTTTGGAACGGGAATGTTATTAATTGTGACACTATTTGGAATGAATGATGTACCGACAGGAAGTGAGTCTGTAACAGAAATATCAGTGATAGGAATCGTACCTTCATTTTGGAATGCAATAGTAAATGTAATCGTATCACCTACTGAAACGATGGATTTATCAGCGGTTTTTATCGGAGTAATAGTCCCAACATTGACAGGGGTAATCGTAGTAGGTGTAGGCGTAGTAACGGATACAGGTGGCTTAGTAGGGTCAGGTTGGTATTGGAATGAAACGTTACCTCGGTTTTGAATTTCACCGCTTGGTGGAATTGAAGTTACTAGGACACGGAAAGAAATTGTTGCTGATTCAGAAGGAGCAAGTGTTGAAAGCGGAATGCCTGCTGCTGGATTTGCGGTTGGTTGCGGCACATTGTTAATAGTAACACTATCTTGAATGAACGAAGTACCGACAGGAATTGTATCAGTTACAACAATATTATTAGCAGGAATGGTACCTGTATTTTGGAGTGAAATCGTATACGTAATGATATCACCTAATGTAACTGTTTCCGGCGTAGCTGTTTTTTGCGGATTTAATATAGCTGTATTTACATTCGTTGTGTTAATTGGAGTAGGGTCTGTAATGGTAATAGGAGGTTCACCAGGAACTGGTTCATATGTGAAAGTAACAGTTGCTTGATTTCGAATGATACCACCAGGTGGTACGCTTGTTACTCTCGCTTGGAATTGAACAGTAATTGTATCGTTCGGATTGACTGTACCTACAGGTATACCCGCTACAGGATTTGCTCCAAGGTCTGGAACGCCATTTATTACAACGCTACCTGGAACAAATGTTAACCCATTCGCTAACGGATCTGTAATGATGACGGAAGTTGCAGGGACTGATCCACGATTTTGAAACGTTACGGTATACGTTATGATCTCATTTATATCTACAATTTGTTTGTCTGCTAGTTTATTTGGGTTAGGAGTAGGCGTAATAACGGATACTTCAACAGTTGGAGTAGGGTCTGTAATGGTAATAGGTGGTACGCCAGGGTTTGGCTGGAATGTGTAAGTGACAGTTGCAGTGTTTTTAATAATACCGTCTGGCGGGAGCGCAGTTACAGTAACTTGATAAGTTAATGTAATAATTTGCCCCGGAGTTACGGTTCCGACATTTATACCACTATTTGGATTTGTTCCAGGTGAAGAAATACCATTTACCGTAACACTATTCGGTATGAAAGTAGTACCAGCTGGAGTAGGGTCTGTAATAATAACATCTGTCGCATTTATATTTCCGACATTTTGGAACGTAATTGTATAAGTGATAGTATCACCGAGATTAATAACTTGAGGGGTTGCTTGTTTGTTAGGATTAATAGTAACTTCACTTACTTGCGTCCTTGTAGTAGGAGTAGGGGTAGTAACAGACACAGGTGGTCTCGTAGGATCTGGCTCATATTGGAATGAAACTGTCCCTTCATTTTCGATAAAACCTGTCGGTGGTATTGATGTTACTTGAACTTGGAAAGTTATAACGACTGAAGTGCTAGGTTCTAATGTACCGATAAGAATTCCGGAACTAGGAACGATACCTGGTTGTGTGACGCCATTTATCGTAACGCTATTCGGAATGAAAGTAGTACCAGCTGGAATAGGATCGGTTACAAGTACATTTGTTGCAGGGACAGTTCCTGTATTTTGCAAGGAGATTGTATAAGTGATTGTGTCACCTAATAAAGCAAATACTTTATCAGCGGATTTTGTAGGATCCGTTGTTGCTGTGTTGACATTTGTAGTAGTAGGAGACGTTGGAGTAGTTACTGTTACTGGTGGTTCTCCAGGATTAGGTTGGAATGTGTAGGTGATAGTAGCTTCATTTACAATAATTCCGTTAGGTGGTATTGAAACAACACGAACTTGGAAAGTTACAACTACGGATTGACTAGGGTTTAACGTGCCAAGGGGTATGCCAAGAGCTGGGGCAACATCACTGGTAGGAGTACCGTTAATAGTTACGCTATTTGGAATGAATGTAGTCCCTGATGGAATTGGGTCTGTAAAAACGATGTCGGTCAGTTGTACAGTTTGTAAGTTTTGGAATGTAACGGTGTACGTAATGATATCACCTATATCAACGTTGTTTCGATCAGCTGTTTTTGCTGGATTAATAATGCTATTAATGATTTCAGTATTAACTGGTGGTGTTTCTTCTGTTTCTGTAATAGGAGGTTCATTTGGATTAGGCTGAGAGGTAAAGTTGACTGAACCAATATTTGTAACAACCCCGTTAGGAGGTATATTTGTAATTGTTACTTGGAAGATAATGGTTGTCGTTTGATTTGGTTGTATTGTCCCAATAGGTATCCCGATACTTGGGTCAATACCTGGTTGTGAAATCCCATTTACTGTAACAGAATTCACAATAAATTGTGTGCCTACTGGTGGCTGGTCAATGACAGATACATTTGTCATTGGAATATTTCCGAGGTTTTCAAGGGTGATTGTATAAGTGAGTGCATCTCCAATGTTGGCGATTTGCAAATCTACTGTTTTTGTTGACTCTAACTCTGCATTTTGTACAATTGTTTCTGTAATTGGAGTAGGTGTAGTTGTTGTAATAGCCGGAAGGTTAGGGTCTGGTTGAGATGTGTAAGTGACATTTGCTGTATTTGAGATGATGCCATTTGGTGGTAAAGCAGTTACTTGTACTTCTAAAGTAACGGTCACTATTTGTCTAGGGTTTAATGTTCCAACTGGGATTCCTGTTGTTGGTGTTAAATTAGGTTGTGGAATGCCATTAATCGTAACACTTCCAGGAATAAATGTAGTTCCAGTAGGGATAGAATCAGTAATAATGACATCAGTTGCAGGTATATTACCAGTATTTTGAAGGGTAATAGTATAAGTGAGCGTATCACCAATACTTGCAAACTCACGATCTACTGTTTTTTGCGGGTTCGGGTTAGCGGTACGAACAGGTAAAGTGACAGTAGGAGTTGTTTCTGTCGTTGTAATGGGCGGTTCGCCAGGAGTTGGTTGCGAAATATAGGTCACGCTTGCTGTATTTTCTATTTTTCCGTTAGGTGGAATAGCATTTATTTGTATTTGGAATGTAACAGTGACGGTTTCACCAGGGTTAACTGTACCGACGGAAATACCTGTAATCGGACTTACACCAGGTTGAGGGATAGTATTTACTGTAACACTATTCGTAACAAAAGTTGTACCAGGTGGCAAAGAGTCTGTAATTGTTACACCTGTAGCAGGTATAGTTCCTTGATTTGTAAATGTGACAGTATAAGTTACAATATCGCCAATTTCTGCAAACGTAAGGTTTGCCGTTTTTGTTGGACTTATGACTACAGTTTGGATAGGAGTCGTTGTTTCAGGAGTTGTTTCTGTTTTTGTGACTGGAGGTAAGTTTGGATCAGGTTGATAATTAAATGTTACACTCCCTTGATTGCGTATTTCGCCGCTAGCAGGAATGTTTACTACCCGTACTTGGAAAGTAATGGTCACTCGTTCGGAGGGTGCTAAAGTTCCAAGTGAAATTCCTGATGATGGATTGGTTCCTGCTTGAGGAATACCATTAATGGTAACACTATCTGGAACAAATACAGTACCAGCGGGGATAGAATCTATTACTGTTATATTCGTAGCAGGTACAGTGCCCGTGTTTTGAAATGAGAGCGTATAGGTAATGATGTCATTCAATGCGACAGAAGAGCGATCTGCCGTTTTTTGTGGATTCAGTGTTGCGGTATTAACTGCTGTTTCTGTTTCGGGAGTTGTAATTGTTGTCGTAACAGGAGGTTCATTCGGGTTTGGCTCATATGTGAATGTTATATTTGCTTGATTTCTAATAACTCCCCCGGACGGGATACTATTTACTACACCTTGGAACGTAACTGTAATACTTTGACCAGGATTCACAGTGCCGACTGGTATACCAATTTCGGGATTTTCTCCAAGGTGTGATGTTCCATTCACGACAACGCTGCCTGGAACGAATGAAACACCAGATGGAAGTGTATCTTTCACAATAACATTTGTAGCAGGAACGGTCCCTCTATTTTGGAATGTTACGGTAAAAGTAATCGTATCTCCTAAATCAGCAATTTGTCGATCAGCAGACTTTGTAGTCGTCGGATTTGGATTGTTAATTGGGATGTTCACACTTGGAGTGGTAGTAGTTGTTGTAACGGGAGGCTCACTTGGATTCGGTTGATATTGATAAGTGAAGGATGCTTGGTTTCTAATTGTTCCGTCCGGAGGCAAGCTTGTAACTGTAACTTGATAGGTAACTGTAATCGTTTCTCCGACATTGACTGTTCCAAGTGAAATGCTGAGCTCTGGGTTTTCACCAGGTGCAGGCACACCATTAATTGTGACGCTATTTGTAATGAATGTTGCTCCAGGCGGTATAGGGTCAGTAAGGTTCACATTTGTAGCAGGAACGGTTCCTAAGTTTTGGAATGTGACAGTGTAGGTAATTGTATCTCCGATATCGACAAATTGACGATTAGCTGATTTTGTCGGTGTAACAATGACGGTATCTACGTGTGTTTCAGTTATAGGAGTTGGTGTGATTTTAGTGACAGGAGGTTCTGAAGGAGTTACTACATATGTTGAGGATACGGTACCTTGGTTTTGAATAATTCCGTTTGGAGGAGCACTAATAACGCGGGCTTGAAAAGTAATTGTAGTCGCTTGATTTGGATTTAATGTCCCAATTAATATACCGTTTTCAGGGTTCGCATTTGGTTGTAACACTCCGCCGACTGTAACACTATTTGGAATGAAAGTTGTTCCATTTGGTATAGGGTCAGTAAGGATTACATTAGTAGCGGGAACAGTTCCATTATTTTGTAAGCTAATTGTATACGTAATGGTATCACCGATATCGACAAATGCACGATTAGCAGATTTGGTTGGATTAACTGTAGCTGTATTAACTGCGACAGTTGTAGGTGTAGTCGGTTCCGTTGTTGTAACAGGTGGTAAGTTCGGATCAGGTTGATACGTATAAGTTGTTGAAGCCTCGTTTGTAATAACACCACCAGCTGGTACTTGTGTAACAAGAACTTGGAATGATAGTGTTTTTGTTTCACCGGGGTTAATTGTACCAACTGGAATTCCGGTTGCAGGGTTCGAGTTTGGAACAGGAGCGTTATTTAAAACTACACTATTTGGAATAAATGTTGTACCGGCAGGAATTGTGTCTGTAAAAATTACGTTTGTAGAAGGGATAGTGCCATCGTTGTTAAATGTGACAGTGTAGGTAATGATATCGCCAATATCAACAGCGGTTTTATCAGCCGTTTTTATCGGATTCGTAATTGCTGTATTAACGGGTACAGTGGTAGGTGGAGTAGGGTTTGTTGTTGTAATTGCGGGTTTTGTTGGGTCAGGTTGATAGGTAAATGTTACATTTCCCACATTTCGAATGACTCCGTTTGCAGGGAGGGAGTTTACTTGAACTTGGAAAGTAACCGTTGATGTGGAGCCAGCTGCAATGGTCCCAACTTGTATGCCGCCAGATGGATTTACACCAGGTTGTACGGTCCCATTTATTGTCACACTGTTTGGAACGAAAGTAGTTCCAGCCGGGATCGGATCAGTCACAATAACATTAGTTGCGGGTATATTTCCTGTGTTCGGTAAAGTAATCGTATACGTAATAATATCGCCAATATCAGTAATTTGTGGACTAGCAGTTTTCGCTGGGTTTACAATTGCAGTTCGTACAGAAGTAGTAGTTGGAGGTGGTGTTGTCGTCGTAGTAGTTGGAGGTTCAGTCGGGTTCGGCTGTGACGTATATGTTACATTGGCTTCGTTAGTAATCGTGCCATTAGTTGGTAGAGAAGTGACTTGGACTCGAAATGTGACGGTTGTAGTTTGGCCAGCAGGAATCGTACCTAACGGAATATTTGTTGGTGTTACACCAGATTGTGCGGTTCCATTAACTGTAACACTGTTTGGAATAAAAGTAGTACCAGTAGGGATAGGGTCGGTGATAGAAACATTCGTTGCTGAAATATTACCGTTATTTGGAACAGTAATGGTGTAAGTAATGATGTCACCAATATTCACAATTTGTTGATTTGTATTTTTAGTCGGATTAATGATAGTAGCATTAATTTGTGTTTCAACTATATTACTTGTAGAGTTTCTGTTAATTGGTGGTTGACTTGGTGGATTGTATTGAAAACTTGAAGTTGCACTGTTCGGAATAGGGTTAGGTGTAGGAAGGCTATTAACTCGAACTTGAAAAGTAATTGTAGCACTCCCGTTTGCTGCAATCGTTCCAACATTTATACCAGTAGCAGGATTATCGGCAGTAGAAGTACCATTAACTGTAACGCTACCTGGAACAAACGATGTGCCAGCAGGAGGTGTATCTGTAACGATAACATTATTGGCAGCTAATGGAGCTTCGTTTGTAGCAGTAATGGTATACGTAATCGTATCACCGATGGTAGCGATTGTTTTATCTACTGCTTTTGTTAATGCGACATTAGCTGTGAAAATATCTGTATTAACGATATTGCTTGTTGCTGTTCGATTAATAGTGGGGGCATTAGGAGCTGGTTGAAATGTGTATCCAAATGATGCTATGTTACTGGCAACGGGTGGGGTAGGAATACTTGTTACATCTACTTGAAAAGTAATTGTAACAGAGCCACCAGCAGGAATGTTATTGATAGGAATCCCAGTTGAGGGATCGCCAGTTGTTGGAGCACCGTTAACAGTTACACTGTTTGGAACGAAAGTGGTGCCAGCTGGTATGGGGTCTGTAAATGTAACATTTTGGGCAGGAAGTGTACCGGTATTTTGAACAACGATTGTATAGGTTAAACGACTTCCTATTGTTGCTATTGCCATTAGATTCGTCCTTTCTAAATGAATTTAAATCCGATCAATGGTTCTATTTGTAAATATTTATGAAAAATGAGCTCGTCATTGCATCCTATTCAAATATAAATGAATAGGAATAGGCAAAGGCTTTTTTTTTGCCTAAATTAGCTCGTACGTATATAAATGGAACTTTTTCTTTTTGCTCGCATTAAATGAAATAGCGAGAAAATATTTATTTTATATAGAAAGGAAGTGAAATTTTTGGCTTTCGTACAAACATATACGAAAACGGATTCTATATTTATGGTGCATACAGGAAATACAGTCGGTATGCGTGGTATTACAACAGCGACGGCTTATCAATACAACGCATTAATTACAAGAAATACTGGATCAATTTTTGCAGGAGTTCCGTCTTCTACAGATCCATTAACTTTCGCAGGAACGACGAATGATTGGACATTAAATGGTTCTTGGGCAAGGTTAAATCCTTCACTAACAGACGTACCAGCAACAGCCACTGTAGATTTTGCAATGTTAGTTTGGCAAGGAACATTGGGAGGAACTGTTACAGAAGCGGTAGTAAATGCGAATACTCCTACATTCAGAACCCCGGATGATGTGACTCATACTATTACAAGTACGCCAGCCTGGGGGGGAACAAGATCGAGTGGAACATTCCAAGGTACGATTTATACACGTGCAGCTAATGTGACAAGTATTCTTCAAGGGCTTCCTAATCGTGCTGTAGGTGATTATTTTGTAGAGCGTGTTCCAACGGCAAATCCACCTTTGCAAGGAACAGGAGTAGGATGGGCATTAGTTGTTGTGTATCGTGATAATTCATATCCTGTTAGGAATGTTAGTTTATATACTGGTTTACTTATTTCTACACTAGGTGAGACAGCAACGATTTCTAATTTTATCACTCCAGCTGCAGCACCAGTTAATGCTCGTGTATTTACAATGGCAATAAATGGTGATACGGATGCGATTGACGATAGATTTATTTTAAATGGTAGTGCACTTTCAGGACCTAACAATGCTAATCCGAATTTTTTCGCCTCACAAGTTAATAATTATTTAGGGAATTTAGATACAGTAGGTAGCTTTGCAGACCGAAATATGCCTATTGGAACTGCTGCAACGAATCGGCGTGCTGAATTTGATGTGACGAATGTTCCTGCGAACGGTGTATTAACAGCTGGGTCAACTTCTGCATCAGTTAATATTCCAAATACATTTGATTACATTTATGCTGGTGCTGTAGGTTTGCAAATAGAGTTAGGAGAAGCTCGTCTATCTGCTACAAAATCAGTAACTGTAAGTTAAAGGAATTGAAAACATTACGGGAAAATCCCTTTTATAATAGGAGTGAATTTTATTGGCCTTCGTTCAAGCTTACGGAAAAAATGATAATTTATTTATGATGCATACGGGAAATACGATGGGAATGCGAGGTACTGCTAATACAAACTTTGCTTACAATGCGCTTATAACATTAAATACAGATTCTACTTTTGGAGGAGTTCCTTCATCGACGGATCCGAATACATTTGGAGGTACAACAAATGATTGGACATTAGATGGTTCATGGGCTGAATTAAATCCGGCAACTACTATTGTTCCTGTTACAGCTGTTGTAGATTTTGCATTACTTGTTTGGTCAGGGGGATTGGATACTGCTGTTACAACTGCTGTTGTTGATGCGAATCCTCCAAATTTAGTTACGCCTGATGGAACGAGTACACAAGTGACAATTAATTCAGCGTGGTCATCGGGAGGGACGAATTTACCCTTTATAGCTAATGTTTATAATCGAGCAGCAGACGTTACATCTTTACTACAAGGGTTACCAAATCGAGCAGCAGGAAGATATAGCGTAACAAGATTACCTACACGTCAGCCAGTGGGTTATGGTGCGGGATGGTCGTTAATTGTTGTATATCGTGATTCCTCATATCCGATGAGAAATGTGAGTTTATTTCCAGGGTTTTTATTATCAGGGACACCACAAACTCTTTCAGGATTCTTTACACCAGCTACAGGAACGGTGACGGCAAGGAGTTTTGTAATGGCAGTGAATGGTGATCCGAATTTTACAGGAGATAACTTTCAATTGAACTCTGTAACATTAACGGGACCGAATAATCCGTCGGGGAATTTTTTTAGAGGGCAAGTGAATGACATTAATGGAAATTTAAATACAATAGGTAGTTTTGCAGATCGGAATTTTTCTGGAACAACTACTAATGCAAATGCGAGAGCTGAATTTGATATTACAAATGTAAATGCAACAGGTTCTATTGCACCAAATACGACATCTACACAAGTAAACATTACAGGTACAGGCGATACGATTTATACAAGTGCGATTGGATTACAAATCGACTTGGCAGAAGCTAGATTAACAGCTGTAAAATCGGTAACTGTAAGTTAAAAAAGATTGCTATAGGCTAGCAATCTTTTTTACGATGAGGATTTTGTGAGTAAAGATTGATAATGAGAATAATCAATCTCTTTTTCTTGTAGTTTTTTTACTAAAAATTTATGATCACGCTTCGGTGTAGCAATAATATATCCTTTAATAATTAAATCTTGTGTGATTTGAGAGGCTTTTTCTTGTAATGCAAGTTCTCCGATTTTGCCAGCAATTTTTGATTTAGCAACATCGCGAAATAGTTCTGGAACAGGACTTACGAGCTCTTCTAACAATTGTTTTTGTTCGTCATCCCATAAATGCCTAGTTTTATTAATATAGTGCTCTTCCCAATCTAAAATGGACATCCCATCTTCTTTTGGTAATCGTTTTAAAAATTTTCTGAACATAAAATATCCACCGATAGACATAAGTCCTAATAAAATAACAGTCCATAGCACAATGAACCAGCTGAACCATCCTTCGAGCAAGTGTATCCCCCCTTAATGATTGCGGTTTTCTATTATTCATATTATAAACAGTGAGATTCATAGAAAGCAAGAACGCTTGGTCATTTTGACCAAGCGTTATCATTTAAACAAAGTATAGTTGTTCCACACATAAATTATTATTATCATCTTCTACATATTCAATGATTAATGTGCCAACTTTACGATCTTTATCTTCAGTTGTGAAAATAGAGTAAGAAGTAAAACGTGCTGTTGATAGGCCGCTTATATGTGTAGGTAAAGAAATGTAGTCGTTATCGCGGAAGAATTCCATCAGTTCAATATCCTCAAATTCTTTTCGGTCAACTTGTTTGTTTGTATAGCGGCGTTGAAGTTGTTTTAAAGACTCATTCCAAGAAATTGCTTTTGTATCGTATACCATTGTTCTATCTCCTTACTGTATGTAATCGTTAAGAACATACGTTCTAAACTAGTATACTCTTTTTATTAGAAAAGGGAAAGCAAAAAATAATGTAAGCTTGGATTTCCAAGCTTACATTATTGATGCGTCCGTCACAATCTCTATTTTTTATTATAAGTTAGATAAGAATAAGAAACAAGATGATATATATATTGTTGATGGTATTGAAAATTCTGTATATTGTAGATGTACTAAAGTGCAAGGGAATGAGAGGAATGGCAAATGTAATTTCACTCCAAGGACCGATGGTAAGTGGAAAAACAACATTGGCTAAAAGGTTAGAGCGATGTGGACTTTCAGTTATATATGAAAATCCATATCCAATTGTAGAAAAGCGAAAACAATTAAAATTGGATATGAATTCAAAAGAAGGATTTATTATAAACCAAAAAATGTTTATGGAAGCAAAAATAAAGGAGTTTCAAAATGTGAAAAATTCAGTCGTTATTTTTGATCGTGGAACAGAAGACATTGAGTTTTCCACACTTTTTTATCCAATGACTATAGGGAAAGAGTGGGATATAGAAACTGAATTGAAAGATGAATTATATAAACTAAGAGAATGTCGTTCAGATGCGATTTTTTATTTAGATGTCACGAAAAAGAATGTATATGATAGAAAAAATAGCGATAGGACAAGAAATAGAAGTACATTTGAGGAGCAATTTAAATTAATAGAAACTGAAAAGGAATGGTATAAACAATTTCCTGTAACTTATGTGGACACGAATAGGTTAACAATGGACGAATTAGAGGCATATTTTATGAGATGGTTGAAGGAGAGAGGGTTATGAAAAAAATACTTTTATTCGTATATCCAACATTTGCGGAGTTTGAAATAACGGTAGCTACAGCATTGCTGAAAAATAAATTTGAAATCATTACAGCAAGTGTAACAAAAGAATTGATTATTAGTGAAACAGGTTTGCAAGTGCAACCACATATAGAATTAAGTGAAGTGCGTGTAGAAGAATATGAGGGGATTATTATTCCAGGCGGAGATGCAATATATATGAAGGATGCAGAAGTACTCTTTACAGTCATTCGTCAATTTTATGAACAAGAAAAATTAGTAGCTGCTATTTGTGCTGGACCGTATGCACTAGCAAAAGCAGGCTTATTCAAAGCGATCTCGTATACGGTGACTATGGATTATCAAAAATTAGATTGTTTTCCATTGGGGAATTTTGTATATGAAGAAGTTGTGCAACACTCAAATATTATTACAGCACAGGGGCATGCATTTGTACCATTTGGAATAGCGATTGCCTCTTATTTTGGAGTAGCGAACGAACATAATATAAATTTTTATGGTGGTAAGGGCAATGTAATGATGGAGAAACTTTTACCTGAGAATGTATAAAAGCTAGCATTTGCTAGCTTTTTTCTTTTTGACATCGATAAATGGCTAACGTTTTCGGATCGCGCCATATACCGTTATGAATTGCCAATTCATTTTCTACTTCTTTTTTTAGCCATTCCTTCATTTCGGCGTGAAGACATGTATTGTCAGGTATATTTAGTGATGGAAACATGCTAGAAATATAGTTTACAATTGGAGGAGCATGATGGAAAACGAGTGCATTGTGAATAATAGTTTCTTCGACAGCTGGAAAAACAGACTGTAATATCTCTTTACCATTTTCTAAACAAAATGGAGTGACTGATGATGTTGTTTTCGGTAAATCAAATGCGTCTAACATGCGGTTACACATTTCAACTATACGAAGTAATGTAACGTCAGAATTTGTTGTAGCTAAAAGTGAGCCACCAGGACGTATTACTTTATGGAATCCTTGGACTGTTCTTTCGACGTCTTTCATGTGGTATAACATATGTCTTGCGACGATCCAGTCGTAGCAATTAGCTTCGAAAGGAAGTTTACCAGCGTCACCTAGTCTCCATTCAATTATGCTATTTTTTATTGTAGCTTCAGAAAGCATCGTTTTCGATTGATCCAAACCTGTTAAAAGTCCTGTATGCCCGTTAGTTTGTAATAGGGAAAGAAAACTCCCGTTAGCGCACCCAACCTCTAATATTTTTTCATCTCCTTGAAGTTGTAAATGATCCATGACGACTTCATCTAAATTCACATGTTTTTCTTCATAATGTTTATGTGTATCGATACGAGTTTGTAAATGGTTGCTTACGTTGTATTGGCGTTTTACATCATTCATTTTTTCGCATTCCACTTTCGTACAAAATTGCTGAATCGCATGTGTTAATACGTCGGTTTTCTTTAAACCTTCGTAATGAAGTGCAGCTTCAAACCTTTCAAGTAATTTTTCTTCAATTCGAAAATGAATATCTTTTCGCTTCGTCATTGAAATATCGCCCCTTTGCATCTGTTAGAGAGACTATAGCACGCCTGAAAAATTTGTGTAAATAATTTGTGTACACAAATGGAGGAGATGAAAAAAATGTTTGAATGTGAGTTTAAACTATTGACGATTTAACCGTTTTCATATATTCTTAAATTAAGAAATATTCAAATAATTAAAAGAAATGAGAGAGTCACATGCTTCTTCAAGGAACACATCGAATTGGTCGTATGGCCATGTTGTTGGCACTTGCGGATGAGAATGAAAGCCCTGTATTATCTATTCCTAAAGGTTGGAAGTATTGTACGGGGAAAGTGGGTTCGATGAATTCGCAAAAAGTTGTAGCAGCAATGGAAACAGCGGCTAAGAGCACCCAAGTTATTGAAACAGACGTTTACAGAGAAACACATGCACTTTATCATGCAATTATGGAAGCTTTGTACGGAGTGACGAGAGGTCAAATTCAGTTAGCAGACGTTCTTCGTACAGTAGGACTTCGCTTTGCGATTGTGCGCGGTACACCATACGACGGAAAAAAAGAAGGCGAATGGGTTGCTGTTGCATTATATGGAACGATTGGTGCACCTGTAAAAGGATCTGAGCATGAGGCGATTGGTTTAGGAATTAATCACATATGATTTGCCCATAGTCTATTAGTTAGAAGGGGGCCTTACTTTTTTTAGGACAGAAGTCTGTCTTAAAAAGATAAGGTCCTCTTTTGCCTTTTTAAGGAGGAAAAAGAATGATTACGTTAACAGGACACACATTGACAATTGAAGAAATGAAGAGGTTGTTACTTGAAGGAGAAGGTGTAACAGCTTGTCCAAATAGTATGCAAAAGGTGGCAGAGTGCCGCGAAGTAGTTGAGAAAATTGTAGAGGACGGAAAAGTCGTTTACGGTATTACAACTGGATTTGGAAAGTTCAGTGACGTGCTTATTCAAAAAGATGATGTAAAAGCACTTCAACACAATTTAATTCAGTCACATGCATGCGGAATAGGCGATCCATTCCCTGAAGAAGTATCACGCGGTATGTTAATTTTACGAGCGAATACGATGCTTAAAGGAGTATCTGGCGTTAGACCGCTTGTTGTAAATATGCTTCTTGAGTTTGTAAATCGTAAAATTCACCCAGTCGTTCCGCAACAAGGTTCACTTGGTGCGAGTGGCGATTTAGCACCTTTATCTCATCTTGCGCTTGTATTACTAGGTGAAGGTGAAGTGTTCTATAAGGGGAAACGCGTTCATGCGATGGTGGCTCTTACAGAAGAAGGTCTTGAGCCGATTGAACTTGAAGCGAAAGAGGGGCTTGCATTAATCAATGGTACGCAGGCGATGACAGCGCAAGGAGTTCTTTCTTATATAGAAGCAGAAGCAACGGCTTATCAAGCTGAATTCATTGCTTCGATGACAATTGAGGGGTTACAAGGCATTATTGATGCATTTGATGAAAATGTTCATAAAGCACGTGGTTATAAAGAGCAAGTGGAAGTAGCGAGCAGAATTCGTGACATCCTTCACGATAGTAAATTAACAACAAAACAAGGAGAACTACGAGTACAGGATGCATATTCACTTCGCTGTATCCCGCAAGTACACGGTGCTTCTTGGCAAGTTTTAAATTATGTGAAAGAAAAATTAGAAATTGAAATGAATGCAGCAACAGATAATCCACTAATCTTTGATGGCGGAGAAAAAGTAATTTCGGGTGGGAATTTCCATGGTCAACCGATTGCGTTTGCGATGGACTTCTTAAAAGTAGGAATGGCGGAACTTGCAAATATTTCAGAGCGTCGTATTGAACGTTTAGTAAATCCGCAATTAAATGATTTACCTCCATTTTTAAGTCCAGAACCAGGACTTCAGTCTGGTGCAATGATTATGCAATACGCAGCAGCGTCACTTGTTTCTGAAAATAAAACGTTAGCACATCCGGCGAGTGTTGATTCAATCCCGTCATCAGCTAACCAAGAAGATCACGTAAGTATGGGAACAATCGCTTCACGCCATGCACATCAAATTATTCAAAACGTAAGACGTGTTCTTTCAATTGAAATGATTTGTGCGATGCAAGCTGCAGAATATCGCGGTATTGAAAAGATGAGTACAGTGACAAAGAGCTTCTACCATCAAGGTCGTCAGCAAGTACCTTCTATTACTAATGACCGTATATTCTCAACGGATATTGAAAATATTGCGTATTGGTTAAAAACGAATTATTCGATAAAAGAAAGATTAGATGTAAACGCAGCACTATAAAATGAGAAAAGGGAGAGATTGAAATGGAAAAAGTTAAACAAACAATTCGCGCGCCAAGAGGTACTGAGTTACAAACGAAAGGATGGGTTCAAGAAGCTGCACTTCGTATGTTAATGAATAATTTAGATCCTGAAGTTGCTGAAAAACCAGAAGAATTAGTTGTATATGGAGGAATTGGCCGTGCAGCTCGTAACTGGGAAAGTTATCAGGCGATTGTAGATTCATTAAAAACGTTAGAAAGCGATGAAACATTACTTGTTCAATCAGGAAAACCAGTTGCAATCTTTAAATCACATGAAGATGCACCACGCGTTCTTTTAGCGAACTCAAACTTAGTACCGAAGTGGGCGAACTGGGATCACTTCCGTGAACTAGAGAAAAAAGGTCTTATGATGTACGGACAAATGACAGCAGGTAGCTGGATTTATATTGGAACACAAGGTATTTTACAAGGAACATATGAAACGTTTGGAGAAGCGGCACGTCAACATTTCGATGGTTCATTAAAAGGTACAATAACACTTACTGCTGGTTTAGGTGGTATGGGTGGTGCACAGCCTCTTGCTGTAACGATGAACGGCGGTGTTGTTATTGCTATTGATGTTGATAAGCGCAGCATCGATCGTCGTATTGAAAAGAGATATTGTGATATGTATACAGAATCGTTAGAAGAAGCGTTAGCAGTTGCGAACGAGTATAAAGAGAAGAAAGAACCAATTTCAATTGGTTTATTAGGAAATGCGGCAGAAATTTTACCAGAGCTAGTGAAGCGTAATATTACGCCAGATTTAGTTACGGATCAAACATCTGCTCATGATCCATTAAACGGTTATATTCCAGTAGGCTACACATTAGAAGAAGCAGCAAAACTTCGTGAAGAAGATCCAGAACGTTACGTACAATTATCAAAAGAAAGCATGACAAAACATGTAGAAGCAATGCTTGCTATGCAAGCAAAAGGCGCAATTACATTTGATTATGGAAATAACATTCGCCAAGTTGCTTTCGATGAAGGTTTGAAAAATGCGTTTGATTTCCCAGGATTCGTTCCAGCATTTATCCGTCCATTATTCTGCGAAGGAAAAGGACCATTCCGCTGGGTAGCACTTTCTGGTGATCCAGAAGATATTTATAAAACAGACGAAGTAATTTTACGTGAATTCGCTGACAATGAGCATTTATGTAACTGGATTCGTATGGCTCGTCAGCAAGTTGAATTCCAAGGTCTTCCATCACGTATTTGTTGGCTTGGTTACGGTGAGCGCGCGAAATTTGGTCGCATCATTAATGAAATGGTTGCAAATGGTGAATTATCAGCACCAATCGTTATCGGCCGTGACCATTTAGATTGCGGGTCAGTAGCATCTCCAAACCGTGAAACAGAAGCGATGAAAGACGGTAGTGATGCAGTAGCCGACTGGCCAATTTTAAATGCATTAATTAACAGTGTAAACGGTGCGAGCTGGGTATCTGTTCACCACGGTGGTGGCGTTGGTATGGGTTATTCACTTCACGCTGGAATGGTTATCGTTGCAGATGGAACAGAAGCAGCAGCAAAACGTATTGAACGCGTATTAACTTCTGACCCTGGTATGGGTGTTGTTCGTCACGTTGATGCGGGATATGACTTAGCTGTGGAAACTGCGAAAGAAAAAGGCGTTAACATTCCAATGATGAAATAAGGAGGAGAAAACATGCTGGACACTTTACTAATAAATATCGGTCAATTACTAACAATGGATCAAGAAGATGGCTTGTTAAGACGGGAAGCGATGAACACGCTTCCTGTTATCGAAAACGGTGTGATTGGAATTGAAAATGGCGTAATTACTTTCGTTGGAATAGCGGAAGAAGCGAAAGGATTACAAGCGAAAGAAGTTATTGATTGCGGAGGGAAAATGGTTTCTCCTGGTCTTGTTGACCCGCATACTCACCTTGTATTTGGTGGATCTCGTGAAAATGAAATCGCACTAAAATTGCAAGGAGTTCCGTACTTAGAAATTTTAGAACAAGGCGGAGGTATTCTTTCAACTGTAAATGCAACGAAACAGGCGTCGAAAGAAGAACTTGTTCAAAAAGCGAAATTCCATTTAGACCGTATGCTATCTTTCGGAGTTACAACTGTAGAAGCGAAGAGTGGTTACGGATTAGATGATGAGACAGAATGGAAACAATTAGAGGCAACTGCGCAATTACAAAAAGAGCACCCGATTGATTTAGTTTCCACATTTTTAGGTGCTCATGCAGTTCCGAAAGAGTATAAAGGGAAATCAAAAGAATTTTTACAATGGATGTTAGACCTACTACCAGAAATGAAAGAGAAGCAATTAGCTGAATTCGTTGATATTTTCTGTGAAACAGGCGTGTTTTCTGTTGAAGAATCAAAAGATTTTTTATTAAAAGCGAAAGAGCTTGGCTTTGATGTGAAAATTCATGCAGATGAAATTGACCCTCTTGGTGGTGCGGAAGCAGCGGCTGAAATTGGTGCAGCATCAGCCGACCATTTAGTTGGCGCTTCTGATAAAGGAATTGAAATGCTTGCAAACTCTAATACAGTAGCCACTTTATTACCAGGAACAACTTTCTATTTAAATAAAGAAAGCTTTGCCCGCGGCCGAAAAATGATTGATGAAGGTGTTGCAGTTGCATTAGCTACAGACTTTAACCCAGGCAGCTGTCCAACTGAAAACATTCAGCTTATTATGAGCATCGCAATGCTGAAGCTGAAAATGACACCAGAAGAAGTTTGGAATGCAGTAACAGTTAACTCTTCTTATGCTATTAATCGAGGCGATGTAGCTGGGAAAATTAGAGTTGGTCGCAAGGCAGATGTAGTTTTATGGGATGCTTATAATTATGCTTACGTACCGTATCATTACGGCGTAAGTCATGTAAATACAGTATGGAAGAATGGTAATATTGCATATACAAGAGGTGAACAATCGTGGAGCACGGCCACTATTTAAAGAAGAATGCAAAGTTTATCGATCGTGAAGTGACGAAATGGAGTGAGATGATTAAAGATTGGGAGGAAGGTGTAGAAATATTCGGTGCTGCCTTAATTGGAGCACCCCTTTCTAAACCATCTATTAGTCATTCAGGAGCGAGTTTTGCACCAAAAACAATTCGTACGATGTTAGATGCATATAGCACGTACGCAATTACAGAAGAACACGACATGAAAGAAAGTGTCTTATATGATTGCGGCGATATTACGATGCATGTAACGGATATAAAAGAAAGTCATAACAGAATTGCAAAAACAGTTGGTCATATTACGAAAGTAAATCCGAACATGATACCAATCGTTCTTGGCGGGGATCACTCGATTAGTTTTCCTAGTATAACAGGATTTGCAAACAGTAAAGGAAAGGTCGGTATTATTCAATTTGATGCCCATCATGATTTACGTAATTTAGATGATGGTGGTCCGTCAAATGGTACACCGTTCCGTAGTTTACTAGAAAATGGTGTCATTACAGGAAAACAACTCGTTCAAATCGGAATTCGTAATTTTTCAAATGCACGAGCGTACCATGAATATGCAAAAGAACATGGCGTAACAGTGTACACGATGAAAGATGTACGAGAGCGAGAAATCAAAGATATTATCACAGAAAGTATTGAAGTATTAAGAAAACAAGGCGTAACTTCTATTTATATTTCTCTTGATATGGATGTACTAGATCAAGCATTCGCGCCAGGTTGTCCAGCGATTGGCCCTGGCGGAATGGACAGTATGACTTTACTTGATGCGATTGAATTCCTTGGTAAAGAACCGCTCGTTCAAGGGATGGATATAGTAGAGATTGATCCAACTCTTGATTTTAGGGATATGACGAGTCGAGTAGCTGCGCAAGTAATTATGAGTTTTCTTTTAGCGAGGGAAATAGTCCGTAAGCAGGTTAGTATATAGGCATGAAGTTAATAGAGAATTTTTACCGATTCCGTATAAAAAACACATTACTACTCATATGTAGTAATGTGTTTTTATGTAAAAAGAGAAGGCGAAATTAGAGTGTATATATGTGTGGGAAAGTTAAGAAGATTGTGGGTTTTAAGTGATATTTTACGACTTTATTTTTTGGGTTTGAAAGGATTGACACTAAAAATAATTTTATGATAAAATAAAATTTTGCTAAAAAAGTGAATGTGTGTTAAGATTGAGAAGGTTACCATATATGGAGGTGGATTATTTGTTTCAAATTGGCGATAACATTGTTTATCCAATGCAAGGAGCAGGTATAATTAAAGCCATAGAAGAGAAGGAAATCGCAGGGAAAAAACAACAATATTATGTTATAAAAATGTCGGGTAGTAATATGGAAGTAATGATTCCGGCAGGGAGAATATTGAGCTCAAATATACGACCAGTCACGGATATAACAGCAATAGCACACATATTGAATATTTTTCAACATGGAGAATCTGATAGATTACTTACGTGGAAACAAAGGTATAAATTGAACACTGATAAAATAAAGACGGGTAAAATACAAGAAGGTGCTGAAGTTGTACGTGATTTATTACGTATGCAGAAAGAAAAAGCACTTAATGCAAGCGAAAAGAAAATGTTAGATAACGCACACGAATTTTTGATTAGTGAACTGGGATTAATTGAAGGTATCACAGAAAGTCAAATAAAAAGCTTTTGTTAAGATTCATTACAAATAATGTATTAGATCCCAAAAAAGGTTTTGAATTTTTTGGGAACATAATTATAGAAAATTAATCATTTCAAAGACATTCAACTCTTTCAAACCACTTTTAGAGCATTAACCTCTTTTGTTATTACTACAATCAAATCCATTTTTATTTTTTAATTCTTTACGAATGTTCGAAGTTTAATTAAACACTTCGATAGAATAGTTACTTGATTTTTGCAATCCTGATTCACACTGGCACGGACGAGGAGCCGTAAGGATGAAAGAGAGGTAGGGCTTTCATTGTTTTAGGTTTATAAGTTATTATTTTTAGAAGAATACTGAACCACTCTCACTTCTACTGCTAAGGAATTTTTTATATGTGAAGAGATAATAATTGTTTATATTCTTTATATAAAAGAGATAAACAAATTGACAACCATATATGGTCAACTAAAAAAGGTTTCCTACTAAGGAAGCCTTTTTTAGTTTATTTATAGCATTCTATTTGTTTTATATTCGAATATTTCGTGTTTAAAGCGTATAAATTGACGTTACTATTTAAAAGTAAGTATGATGCGATTATAGTAAGAATATTTTTAGGGGGAAGAAAAATGACAAGTTCAAATAATAAAGCAGCAAGTATTTATGAAGGAACAAATATAAACGCTTGGGGATCTTTTGAAAACATTGAAGAAACGAAGTTGTTTGATCCGATTCAAATTGGATCTTGGTCTCTTCGTAATCGTATAGCAATGGCACCGATGACGAGATGTTTCGCAAATCATGAAACGGGAGTAGTTGGTACTGATGTAGTCGAGTACTATAGAAAGCGTGCAGCTGATGGAGTTGGATTAATTATTACAGAGGGAATCGTCATTAGCCCAAGAGCAAAAGGAAATCCAGGAGTACCAGGAATTTATACACAAGAACAAATCGATTCGTGGAAGCCTGTTACAGAGGCAGTACATAAAGAAGGCGGAACGATTATTGCTCAAATATGGCATGTTGGACGTATGAGTCATCACGAAATAATTGGTGGGCAAATGCCACAAGCACCGTCTGCTATCGCTGCAGAGGGAAATGTTCCACGTTTTCGTAAACCGTTTGATACGCCAGAAGCAATGACGTTAGAAGAAATACAAGAAGTGATCGGTCAATACGCACAAGCTGCGAAGAATGCAATTGAAGCTGGATTTGATGGAGTAGAAATACACGGTGCACACGGATATTTAATCGATCAATTTACTTATGAGTTTGCAAATAAGCGTACTGATAAATACGGCGGAGACTTAAAGGAAAGGTTAACGTTTATGAAAGAAGTAACGGCGGCTGTAATAGAAGCTGTTGGAGCTAATAAAACACTTCTTCGTTTCTCTGCTTTCAAAGGTGATAATCCTACTTATATGTGGGAAAACCCTGAGCTTGCAATTGAAACGTTTATAAATATGTTCAAAGAAGTTGGATTAACGATGATTCACCCTTCAACGATGAATTATACGGCAGTTATTGCTGACGGAAAGAATTTTCATCAATTAGTAAGAAAATATTGGGATGGTACGATCGTAGGAGTAGGGAATTTAAATCCGAAAGAGGCTGAAGAAGCGTTGCAAGAAGGAACGATTGATGTAGCGGCATTCGGAAGACCTTTAATTGCTAATCCAGATTTTGTTCATCGAATTAAAAATGCTGAAAGTTTAGTTGAATATGATGCGAAAGAGCATCTTGTTACATTAATTTGAATAAAGATAAAAGGAGAACACATTAGGTGTTCTCCTTTTATTATGGATTTTCATAGGAGGAAGCGGGATGAGTGAAACGCTACTCGTTATTATTAGTATATTGCTCTTATTCATGCTACTATTAATCATTTTTTTTATTATTACATTTTTTATTAAAAAACGGACGCATCATTCTATATTAAAGCTACATCCATACTTAGGAAGGATGCGTTATTTACTTGAAAAGATAGGGCCGGAATTTAGGCAATATTGGTTTGATCATGATACGGATGGAAAGCCTTTTTCACGGTATGATTTTCAAAGTGTAATGTTTTTAGCGAAGTACCGTTCTGAAATACTTGGCTTTGGATCAAAACGAGATTTTGATACATCTGGTTATTATATTGCTAATACATTATTTCCGATATTAACAGAAGAATTAAGTGTGAATGTAGCGCAAGGACGTGAAGGGAAAAAGTATGTGATTCATAAAGAAGGTTTATTTTCACGAAGAGAAAAATTGACAGCGGATACAACGAATCTTTGGTTATATGAAGAAGATGATGCGGTTATCGTCGGTGAAAATCGTAAATATCCATGGAAACTGTATGGCATGTTTGGAGCATCAGCAACGTCTTACGGTGCGATTGGCGAAAATTATATATTAGCGAGTGGATTTGGTGCGAAGATGGCTGGCGGTTCGTGGATTAATACGGGAGAAGGTGGTGTAATACCGGAGCATTTACATACAGGTGCAAATATCGTTGCGCAAATTGGTCCGGGTTTATTTGGTTACCGTGATGAGGATGGTAATTTTTCAATGGAGCAATTCATGGAGAAAGCGAAAGAAAGAAATATTAAAGCATTCGAATTGAAATTTGGGCAAGGGGCTAAAATACGTGGCGGTCATCTAGAGGGACAAAAAGTAAATGAGAAAATTGCTTCTGTTCGAAATGTACGAGAAGGAGAAACGATTAATTCACCGAATCGATTTTCATTTTTAAATAATGCAGCAGAGACACTTTATTTTATTCAACAGCTGCAAGAAAGCGGCGGTAAACCAGTTGGAATGAAAATTGTAATTGGACAGCAGGGGCCGTTGGAAGATTTATTCAAAACGATGAAAGAGTTAAACATCTATCCAGATTTCATTACAATTGATGGTTCAGAAGGTGGATCAGGAGCAACATATAAATCGATGGCAGATAGTATGGGAATGCCGCTTATTCCAGCATTATTAACTTGTATTGATACAGCGAGTCATTATGGTGTTCGGAATAAATTCAAAGTGTTTGCCTCAGGGAAATTAATTACACCAGATAAAGTGGCAATTGCTTTAGCAATTGGAGCAGATGCCGTAAATTCAGCACGCGGATTTATGATGGCAAGTGGCTGTATCATGGCGCTTCAATGTAATTCCGGACAATGTCCATCTGGAGTTGCCACGACGAACCCGCACTATCAAAAAGCGCTAGATCCGTATGAGAAGAAATGGCGCGTCATGAATTACGTTGTTAGTATGAGATATAGTTTGTTTTCACTCGCGGCAGCGGCGGGAGTGAAGAGTCCGCGTCATTTAACGAGAGAGCATATTGTGTTTAAAGATGAGGTGGGGAGGGTAGTTCCTCTTTCGGAATTGTTTCCTATAGTGAATCAAACTTAAAAGTATATTTAATATGTAAGATTTTTTCGTAGGATAATTATATTATTCAGAGAATATTAGGAGTATAATAGGAAATTATTTTAAAAATGCCTATTTTTGGGGAGAGATTCATTTGCAACAAGGTTCGTACAGTATTACAATTTTTTTACTCGTTATAGGGATCGTTACATTTAGGCGTATGCGCTCTATGAATCGCCCAATTAAAAATAAGGGAAGACGACTATTACTGCCATTATTCTTTTTATTACCAGGTTTGTCTTTATATGCTACACCGATACAACTTGCTAGTTGGCAAATTGGGGTAGCTGCTGGAATTGGATTGTTATTGTCAATTCCACTTATTATTTTAAGTGGGTATGAAGTGAGAGCAGATGGCCAAATTTATGCGAAAAAAAGTATTGCTTTTATTGCTACATTTTTAGTTATCGTTCTTTTACGTGCTTACTTTAGAAGGCATTTACAAGGTTTAGATCCAAAGTCAATCGGCATTCTTTTCTATACTCTTGCAGTTTGTTATATAGTACCTTGGCGAATTGGCTGCTATATAAAATTTCGTAAAGTATACGTAGAGAAAGAGAAAATCGCGATGTCAATAAGCTAAAAGTCATACATTCGTATGGCTTTTTTCTTTTAAAAATTTGTCTGATAAAAGAATGAAAACAGGGTATAAAAAAACGGTGTTATACTTTCTGAATATTCTTACTTTATTTTCTTTTGAAAGCCGGGTAATCCACTGGGATAAAGGCGTTTATAGAGGTTTTCACATGTAGTGAAAAGGGCTTGTTCACTTGAAAGAACAAAAAATGTTTGGTAAGGTAGAGAACCATAAGCGAAAACAAGAAAATAGAAAAAGTCATTTTTCGAAATTTTGAATGGCTTATGTAACTAAGGGAGAGATTTGGTGAAGATTGAGATTATGGTTTCGCTTGCTATTTATATGGCAGGTATGTTGTATATCGGTTATTGGTCTTATAAGAAGACATCCGATTTATCAGATTATATGTTAGGCGGAAGGGGACTCGGTCCAGCAGTTACAGCTTTATCAGCTGGTGCTTCTGACATGAGTGGTTGGATGCTAATGGGATTACCTGGTGCGATGTATGCAACAGGGTTATCAAGTGTATGGATTGCGATAGGTTTATTAATAGGTGCTTATGCAAACTATTTAATTCTTGCCCCGCGTTTGCGAACGTATACAGAAGTGGCAAATGATTCAATTACGATTCCAGACTTTTTAGAGAATCGTTTTAAAGATCGTACAAAAATACTTCGTTTTGTCTCCGCTATCGTCATTTTAGTATTTTTCACATTTTATGCGTCGGCTGGTTTAGTATCAGGTGGACGTTTGTTTGAGAACTCTTTCAACCTAGATTATAAAGTTGGTTTATTTGTAACTGTCGGTGTCGTAGTTGCTTATACACTATTCGGTGGCTTTTTAGCAGTAAGTTGGACCGACTTTGTGCAAGGGTGTATTATGTTTATTGCTCTTGTATTAGTACCAATTGTTGCTTTTACAGATGTGGGCGGTGTAACAGAAACATTCAATACAATTAAGCAAGTTGATGCATCGCGTTTAGATATGTTTAAAGGGACTACAATTCTTGGTATTATTTCATTTTTAGCATGGGGTCTCGGGTATTTTGGTCAACCGCATATTATTGTGCGCTTTATGGCGATTACCTCTATTAAAGATTTAAAAACTTCTCGTAGAATCGGTATTGGTTGGATGACAATTTCAATTATAGGTGCAATGCTTACTGGTTTAATTGGTATTGCTTATTACGCTAAAAATAATGCGACGTTACAAGACCCAGAAATGGTCTTTGTAACATTCTCAAATATTCTATTCCACCCGTACATTACTGGGTTTTTATTATCAGCTATTTTGGCTTCGATTATGAGTAGTATTTCCTCGCAATTACTTGTTATTTCAAGTGCGGTAACGGAAGATTTCTATAAAACATTTTTCCGTCGTGACGCAAGTGACAAAGAACTTGTATTTATCGGTAGGCTGTCAGTATTAGTAGTAGCTATGATCGCAGTTGCTTTAGCGTATCATCCTAGTGATACAATTTTAACACTTGTCGGTTATGCTTGGGCGGGATTTGGTTCAGCATTCGGACCCGCTATTTTATTAAGCTTATATTGGAAGAGAACGAACAAATGGGGCGTTCTTGCTGGTATGATTGTAGGTGCAGTGGTTGTTATTGCTTGGGTACAAATTCCAAGTTTAAAAGCGACTGTGTATGAAATGGTACCTGGATTCTTCTTTAGCTTATTAGCTGTTATTGTTGTAAGTTTATTAACGAAAGAACCAGTGAAAGCAATTCATCGTGAATTTAATGAGATGGAAGCAGTGCTGGAAGAGGAAACGAAATAATTAGAGAAGAGAGTAAACGAAACTGGCGTTTACTCTCTTTTTATTTAAAATGAAAATAAGGAACTTGTTGACAACTAAAAGTAAGTAACTTATAATAAATTTAAGTTCAAGATAATTTGTGTTACGAATAAAGATTTCAGAGGGAGTAAATATTTTTTTGGGATTATCTCGAATTTGAGATAATTTCGATAAGCTAGATATTGATGTGTAATTTTATGATTAATATCTCGAATCCGAGATAAAATTATAATAGAGGATTTTACTTTGCAGTATGGACAAAATGAATAATGAAATTGAATGTATAAAAGTTTTAAAAATGAAATAAAAAGGGGCGGAGAAAATGGAAAAGAAAACAATGGGGATACACCATATTACAGCAATCGTAGGAAATCCACAAGAAAATGTAGATTTTTATGCTGGTGTGTTAGGTTTACGTTTAGTGAAACAAACAGTGAATTTTGATGATCCAGGCACGTACCATCTTTATTTTGGTAATGAAGGAGGAAAGCCTGGAACAATTATTACGTTTTTCCCATGGGCAGGTGCTCGTCAAGGCATTATTGGGGAAGGTCAAGTAGGCATTACGTCTTATGTCGTACCAAAGGGTGCAATGGAGTTTTGGAAAAATAGATTAGAAAAATTCGATGTTTCTTATACAAAAATGACTCGATTTGGAGAGCAGTATTTAGAATTTGATGATCCACATGGTTTGCATATAGAATTAGTTGAAAGAGAAGAAGGCGAATTAAATAATTGGAGTTTTGGAGAAGTTACACCAGAAGTGGCAATTAAAGGATTTGGCGGTGCTGTTCTTTTATCTGCACAACCTCAAAAAACTGCTGAATTATTAGAGCATGTTATGGGTCTTGAGAAAATTGGAGAAGAAGGTGAATTTGTTCGATTCCGTTCTTCTGCTGATATTGGAAATATTATCGACTTGAGATTATCAACAATCGGACGTGGCCAAATGGGTGTTGGTACAGTTCATCATATTGCTTGGAGAGCGAGTGATGATGCTGATCAATTAGATTGGAAAGGGCATGTGTCTCGTTTTGGATATCACGTAACTCCTGTACAAGATCGAAATTATTTTAACGCAATTTATTTTAGAGAACACGGGGAAATCTTATTTGAAATTGCAACAGACCCTCCTGGTTTCGCTCATGACGAATCGTTAGAGACGATGGGTGAGGAATTAAAGTTACCGGAGCAATATGAACCACATAGAAAACAAATTGAACAAACACTTTTACCATTTGAAGTGAGAAATTTAGATTAAAGTGATTGAAAGGGGAAAAGGATTATGATGAAACATGTTTTTCAAAAAGGAAAAGATACGTCAAAACCAGTGTTGTTATTACTTCATGGTACAGGTGGTAATGAATTAGATTTATTACCACTTGCAGAAATAGTTGATCCGGAAGCATCTGTATTAAGTGTTAGGGGGAATGTATTAGAAAATGGCATGCCACGTTTCTTCCGCCGATTGGCAGAAGGCATTTTTGATGAAGAGGATTTGATTTTCCGTACGAAGGAATTAAATGAGTTTTTAGATGAAGCTGCAAAAACATATGAATTTGATAGAAATAACATTGTAGCTATCGGTTATTCAAATGGAGCAAACATTGCTGCAAGCTTATTATTCCATTACGATAATGCATTAAAAGGCGCTGTGCTTCATCACCCAATGGTGCCTAGAAGAGGAACACAATTGCCTAATTTAGCAGGAAAATCCGTGTTTATCGCTGCTGGGACAAATGACCCGATTTGTTCATCAGCAGAGTCAGAGGAATTGAAGGTACTATTAGAAAATGCAAACGTTAATGTAACAATACATTGGGAAAATAGAGGTCATCAATTAACAATGGGTGAAGTAGAAAAAGCAAAAGAATGGTATGGCAATACAGTATTATAAAAACAAATAAAAAAGAAGCATCTGCTAATTGTTAGCAGATGCTTCTTTTTTTATTTGGGACTGAATCGCAAGAGGAGATGAAGAAAGTGGTAGCTGAATATCAACGATCGTACCTTTATTTAATTCGCTTGAAATGTGTAATTTACCATGATGTTCTTCAATTATTTTGTAACACATCATTAATCCTAGTCCAGTTCCCTTTTCTTTTAAACTATAAAATGGTTCGCCTAGACGAGAGATACGATCTTCTGGGATACCGCAACCTTCATCGATAATTCGTATTAAAATGAAAGCATCCTCAAATGGTTTTGTTTGGATGTAAACATTTCCGCCATTTGGCATCGCTTCTATCGCATTTTTTAATATATTTATAAAAACTTGTTTTAATTGGTTACCATCACATTGAATATCATGTTTGTAATCAAAATGATCCATAATGATGTGAACACTATGCATAATAGCAGTTGGTAAAATAAATGTAACTACCTCTTCAATCAAAGCTTGTATGTTACAAGTTTTAATTGATAATACTTGTGGTTTAGACATGGCCATAAATTGACTTGTGATAGATTCCATTTGTGAAATTTCACTTAACATAACATCAACATACCATTTATTTTCCTCACTTATTTCAGGGAGCAGCAATGTTAAAAAACCTTTTAGTGAAGTGAGTGGATTTCGAATTTCATGGGCAATTCCAGCTGTCAGTTGTCCGACTACGGCAAGTTTTTCTGATTTTCGTAATAATTTTTCTGTTTCTTTCAGTTCGGTAACGTCTCTTCCCATTACGATAAGACCTTTACGCGAGCCGTCAGGATGATAAAGTGGAACTTTCGATATACTTAAGATTAGGTCAAAATCATCTCTATGTATAATAAATTCCTCACCATGCAGAATTTGTCTTTGTTGCCATGCTAGTTCATCGACTTCTTCACAATGTAAAAAAGCTTCTCGGTACGCTTCGTTATATTGAATGAGTTCACTATCTTTTTTCCCGTGGTAAGGTACATGGTGAAAATTGAAGCAAGAAAGTGCATAGTTATTTGCTTCAAGCCAGCGCCCTTCATGATCCTTAAATATAACAAACGCAGGCATAGAGTTCACTAATGTACGTAATCTCTTCTCACTTTCTTTTAGCATACTCTCAATTCTTTCTGATTTTTCAAGAGGTTTCATAATGGCATATACGCCAGTTAAACGATTTTGGATAAATATAGGAACTAGTTTTGTCACGACGTCTAATAAGAATCCATTTTTATGATAAATAGATAACATATACTCTTGTTGATTATCCGCTTCCGTATTCTTTATATTTTGTATTACTTGCTCAGAAATATGGGCTTCTAAAATAGAGATAATATTTTTCTGTTCTAATTCTAAAGAAGTGTAACCTAATATTCTTTCGGCAGAAGGGTTTATATGGAGAATAACTCCCTCTAAATTTAATGAAATAATACTATCAGGATTGTGTTCGAACAGAGATGCATACATTTCTGTTAAAGAGCAATCTTGTATATGTTTTCGCAAACGTCTAGAAATGTTCGGATGACGTTTTTTTTGAGTTGATGAATATTTTTTACGACTCATAATAGTTCCTCCGTACAAATAGCATCTAAAAAGATTTGTCTATTCATAACTATAATATAGATGCAATGTATATTTCTATAAAAAATGGAAGTTATATAATAAATTTTGTTTTCTTTATTTTGGAAAATTGAGTGTAAGGTGTTAATAAGGGGAGCTTATATTGTTTTATAAATCTTTTGTAAGTTACAGGAGTAGGGTTTCCTTATAACATTAGGGTAGAAGAGGGGGAGAGAAAATGAAAAATTATATTCAAGGTATCGATCATGTACAAGTCGCTGCGCCTGTAGGGTGTGAAGAAGAAGCACGAGAGTTTTATGGTGAAAAAATTGGTATGGAGGAAATACCGAAGCCAGAGGAATTAAAGAAGCGTGGTGGATGTTGGTTTAAGTGTGGAAATCAAGAGATTCATATCGGGGTTGAGCAAAACTTCAATCCAGCTAAAAAGGCGCATCCAGCTTTTTATGTTTTAAAAATAGATGAATTTAAACAAGAGTTAATAAAGCAAGGTATTGAAGTAATAGATGATCATGCACGACCAGATGTAATTAGATTTTATGTGTCAGATCCGTTCGGAAATCGAATTGAATTTATGGGAAATAAAAACTAGGTGGAAATCCACCTAGTTTTTTAACCTTTTCTAAACAATCCTAATACTTCAACCGTTTCTGTAATGTTAACGAATGCATGAGGATCAATTTCAGAAATTGTTAATTTCATACTTGCCAATTCTTCACGAGAAACGACCGTCATAAGTACACGTTTCTTTTCGCTGGAATAAGCACCTTCGCCATCAAGTAATGTAATTCCACGTACAACAGTTGAAAGAAGTTGTTTTTTCATTTTTTCTGCTTCATTTGTTACAATCATAAGTGTAACCTTGCGATGTTTCGTATGAATAGCATCGATAACTTTACCAGTTACATAAATGGAAAGTAAGCTTGTAAGAGCAACATCCCAAGTGAAGAAGAATCCTGCAATTACTACAACGATTGCATTTAAAATAATAAGGAATCCACCAAGTTTAATGTCTCGTTTGCGAGATAACAACATACCGATAATATCAAATCCACCAGTTGACCCATTACAGTTAAAAACAAGACCGATACCAGCTCCGGCAATGACACCACCAAAGATAGATGATAAAAGTGGATCTGTAGCTACGACTTTCACTGGAACATAGTATAATGCAACAGATAATACAATAACAGAGATAACAGTGTTAAAAATTACTTTTTTTCCAAGACCTATGTATCCTAAAATAAGGATAGGTAAGTTTAATACGAAGTTAATAATACCTGTGTTTACAGGCGTTACAATCCCTAAAATAATAGCAATTCCGCCAATTCCACTACTTAAAATTTTGTGGGGGATAAGGAAAAGATTAAAGGCAATCGCAATAACAATAGAACCAATAATAACACCAAGAAATCTAACCATTTCTTTCCCGTCCTTCACTAAAAAATTCATATTATTTCAAGATTATATATGATATTGAAAGTTTTGGGTAAAAACAGTTTATTTCGGGAAATTAGATTAATCAAAAGAATTAGAGTATTTTATCGTTTGAAAGGGGATACAGTTGTGAAGATAAAAACATATCAACAGAAAAGCCCGTTGAAGCAAGAATGTGAGGATTCTTATTTTTGTAATAAAGAAAAAAAGATTTATGGTGTATGTGACGGTGCCACACCACTTGTCCCATTTTGTGATGAAAAGGGACATAATGGAGCATACATCGCTTCCCATTTATTTGCAAGTTATTTTGCTTTATTACGTGAAAATCATAGTTTACAAGTTGCCGTTGCAAAAGCAAATGAAGCATTGCAAAGCAAAATGTTAGAATATGAAGTAGACACAAGAAAAAAAGAGCATTTGTGGTGCACATGTATCGCGGCAGTCCAGATAGTTGGTGAGAAAATTGAATATGCACAATTAGGGGACTGTATGATTGTCGCAATACTTCAAAATGGAACGATGCAAGTATTAACGAAAGACACGGTTGAAGGAATTAGTAAACGAGCAAAAAAGAAAAGAGAAGAAGATCGTAAAAAGGGGTTATCTGTACCGGAAGAACATGTTTTTCAAGATGTGCGGGAACAGTTAAAATATAATCGTTATCTTGCAAATATGCAGGGCGGGTATTCCGTTGCAAATGGAATGAAAGAAGCGATACATTATTTACAGCGTGGTGAATTATATATTGATGAAGTAAGCGGGATTTTTATTTGTTCAGACGGATTATTCCACCCAGATTGGCCACTCGAACAAACTGTTGCATATATAAGAAAGAATAGTATAAATGAATATGTAGCAATTATTGAAGAGCTAGAAGAGGAAAAGAGAATACGACCAGATGATAAAACAATGATGATTGTTGATTTTTAAGGGAGGATGTTCAAATGGAAATTAAATGTGTTAATTTAACATTTCAAGATGAATTAGTGCCTTTAGAAAAAGTAAATAAACTGATTATCCACCATACATCCGAAGATGGATGGGATGTGTATAAAACACATGAATTTCATCAAAAAGTAAGAGGATGGAGCGGGATCGGTTACAATTATTTTATTGAAGCAGATGGAACTGTAGTCGAAGGACGAGGTTTACATATTGGAGCACATGCGAAAGATAATAATAGAGATACAATTGGGATATGTATAACGGGTAATTTTGATAAATATGATCCAACTACCGCACAAATGAATGCATTGTATTCTTTATGTAATATGTTTATGAAGCAGTTTGCTATAACGAAAGAAAATATACTCGGTCATAGGGAGCTAGAAGGCGTTACAAAAAGTTGTCCTGGAAAGCGTTTTTCTATGGTAGAGTTAAGAAACATAATATCTTAAATATAGAGGAGTAACAAATGATGATGAATATAAAAATACCAAATGATAAAAAAGAAGAGCTTGTAGCACAAATTCAGAAATTTTTCGTTGAAGAAGATTTAGATGAAATTGGGCGTTTCCAAGCAGAGCGTTTAATTGAAGAAATGATTAAATTAGTAGGACCGTTTGCATACAATCAAGCAATTGGAGATGCTAGAAAGCTTGTAACAGAGAAACTATCTAATATTGAAGAAGATTTGTATGTGTTAGAGAAGAATGAAGGGAAGTAAATTTTCTCCAATTATAAAATAAGTATTTGCCACGGCTTCTTTCCGATGTTTTGTTTGGAAAGGGCCGTGAAATTGTTTTTGGACATATAAAATAAGACTTCTTTTTTGCTGGGATCCTAGAATTAAAAAACGTTATTCTTTCTTAACAAGCTAGATGAGAAAGAATAACGTTTTTTTTGGATTGAGATTAAAAATATATTATCTTAATTTTATCTTTTTTTAATAATTTATTTATGGGCAATTTATAGTTGCTATTTATAATTCCTATATATAACAGCTATGGATACTACAAAGAAGAAATTTGGATGTGTAACACTTTGTATCCAATTAGCTGTAATCAAAATTTATAACATGAATTGCTCACATAGACTTTTCTTTTGAAAGAAAAGTGGTGTAATTCTTTGTTAAATGAAGGAAGGGATTGGGAAGCTATGAATAAAACAATTTTAAAAACATGTATCATATCAGCAGTTTTAGGTGGAAGTCTATTAAGTGAAACGACTGGAGAGGTGAAAGCAGAAGCAGTTACACCAAACACGAATCATACTGGTGTATTCAAAGATGTTCCAAAGGGACACTGGGCATATGAGGCGATTCAGCAATTAACAGGTGAGAAAATCATTTTTGGCTATGATGATGGAAGATTTGGTTTTGGAGATAACGTAACACGCGAACAAGTTGCAGCTTTAATGTATCGTTATTTTAATATGGAAGAAAACAAAAATTATCAAAACCCATACGGTGACGTAAGTGAAGATTCAACAAGCTATATAAAGGAAATTTTATCTTTAACAGAAATGGGTGTTTTTACGGGTGATGAGCATGGAAACTTTAGACCGAAGGCATCCTTAACACGCGCAGAAATGGCACAGGTTCTTACAAATGCTTTTCATTTAAAGGCAAAGAGTGATCACACTTTTAATGACGTTTCAACGAATTCATGGGCAAGAAACGCAATTAGTGCTGTTCAAACAAATAATATTGCAAAAGGAGTAGGAGAAGGAAAATTTGCTCCAAGTATGGATGTGACGCGTGAACAGTACGCACAATTTTTATATAAAGCAATACAAGAAACTGAGCGAACTCAACAAACGAAAGGGCAACTACTAGCTAGCATACTTGGTGAAACAAATTGGCAAGGGACAAAAGTCTATGACAAAGATCATAATGATGTAACGAAAGAAAATCAAAATTTCATTGGGCTTGCAAAATATGATGCTAAAACTGCAAGGTATGAATTTTTTAATGCAAATACAGGAGGGAGTCGTAATGATAGCGGTACCTTTTTTATAACGAATGATGGAAAGAAAAGAGTGCTAATTTCTGAAACGCAAAATTATCAAGCTGTTGTTGAATTAACGCAATTAGATAAAGAGAAATTTACATATAAAAGAATGGGGAAAGATGCAAAAGGGAACGATGTAGAAGTGTTTGTTGAACATGTTCCTTACCATGAAAAAGAACTATCTTTCACGCGACCTGATAAAAATTTAGAAAGCTCGACAGGTAAAATAGTTACAGACGTTGATGGAGATGAAATTTTATCTAGTACACTATGGAACGGAACGGTGGTATTAGACGAACGGGGTAATAATGTAACAAAATATAACTCAAACTTAATCAGTCTAGCAAAATACGATAAAAATACAAATAAATACGAGTTTTTCAATATGAATACAGGAGAAAGTCGTGGAGACTATGGTTTCTTTGATGTTGTACATGGTAATAAAATAAGGGCTCACGCTTCGTTAGGAAATAATAAATATGGTGCGGTCCTTGAACTTACAGAGTTAAATAAAGAGAAATTTACGTATACAAGAATGGGGAAAGATGCGAATGGAAAAGATATAAAAATCTTTGTTGAGCACGAACCGTATACAGGTGACCTAAAACCAAATTTCACAAAGTAAGATGTAAAATAGTTGTTTATAGACAAAAAGATGCCTTCAGGCATCTTTTTGTCGTTTTAAAATGATTTTATGGCAAATATAAAATCCGAACTCTAGTAACTTATTACTTGCACCACCATACATCTGGTTGTTTTTTATTTGTTTTCTTTATGCTCTTTATATTCATGTATTTTTTCTTTCACATTACCAACCGTATCTTTAGCGGTGCCTTTCATCTTATCCCATTTTCCTTCAGCTTGTAATTTCTTATTATCAGTTACTTTCCCGACAACTTCTTTTACTTCGCCTTTTACCTTATCAATGGCACCTTCTACTTTTTCTTTTAAACCATGATCATGGTTAGTCATACATTTCTCCTCCTTGTAGTTTGATGAGAATTCTCTTTTCATATTGCAAGTTGAATGATGTATCTAGTAATAGCGTAACAAATTCAGTTTGAATATTCAAATGATTAATAGGATAGAAAAGGAATTGTCATATAATGTATAAGATTGTAATGAGAAGAGAAAGAATGTAAATTACATGTCTTTTGCAGTCCATATTGATTTTGTATAAGCGATTTTCATATGGGCACGTTCCATATTATTTTGACTGCCGCTACCGAACCTTGCTTGTCCAACTATTAAATTACAATTGGATTCAAGAGCTGTTTCAATTCGTTTTTGAATTAATGCAGTATGACAGCCTTTACGTTGAAATTCTGGCAAAGTAGCAGAAGCAGCTAATGAAGCAACACCGTTATTTATATAGAGAACTCCTATACTAGCAGGAGTGTTTTGAACTTCGGCTATGAAAAAATGCCAGCCGGGTTTATTGTAGAGAATTTCGTTATTTTGATGGACGCCATCTTTTGTAAAGGACGGCATATTAAATCCACGTACATATATGTCGGCAAATGTATCAAACTCATTTTCTTTTAGGTGGCGTACTGAAATATGAGAAGGAAGAAGGGTCGAATCTTCACTCGGTATACTATATAAAGCGGTATGGAAGTTAGATTGGTACAACTCTTTTTGAGATAAGTATTGAAATAGCTCAGTTGTACCTTGAGCTGGTGTAATTTCAAAGCGGCAAGGGATTTGTAGTGATTGATAATAAGAGATAATTTCATCTATCTCATCTGTATTTGTAAAGGTGACGCCTTTTACTGTGTTAAAAGCAGGACCAGTAATTATTTTTGATGAAAAGGCAGTGGCACTCCCGAACTTTTTCATTTGTACTTGCATTGGATTTCCGTTTATTGCTTGTAGTGCCTTTAATCTAGAAGAAAGCATATGTATTTCTGCGCTTTCAATTTCTTGTGCTGTATTGAGCGTCATAATAGTACTCATAAAATTCCTCCGTTAATAAATATATTTCATAGTACATATACGATGTTTGTTCGGTGATTCCTGTTGAAATGTAAGAGAATAAGAGGTTTTTTGGAAGGGAAATGGAAGTGAACTGTCGAAGGGAGTGAAAACAGATTAAAGGTGGTGCTCTCATGAAACAGAAAGACGTGCAGACATGCTCTAATTGTGGTTCTCAAAACATAGGAGAAGGTGAGTTTGTCGGATATGCACAAATACGGAAAAAGGAGACGATGTTCACATCTTCACCAGTAGATGCTTATATTTGTACAGATTGCGGGAATATCATTTTATTAAAAGTACGACATTATGAAAAGTTTAAGCAGAAGCCGTTATGATTATTGAAAAGTGGTTTTATTAGAGAAGTTAATAGGAGTAATATTTTACATATATATGAATACGCCTTATATAAAGAGATGACAACATATACTGTCGCTATATGACATACAAAAATGTATAGAAGAAAGTAAGGAAAAAGGTAGATAGTTTATAAAAAATAAAAAACATGTTTCGAATCAACGTATTCAAAACATGTTTTTTATCATTCTGAATTATTTCCAAAGAAATAATTCAGAAAATACAGAAAAATGTCGTAATTATTTGTGGAAGTCTGTTATAATAAACGAAAAATGAAAACGCTTTAAAGGGGGATGTAACCATATGATGATGAATGTACCGCTAACAATTAGTTCTATGATGGAAAGAGCAGAAAAACTGTTTTCAAAGAAAGAAATTGTTTCACGGACACATGATACAGTTACGACGTTAACGTATAAGCAGTTAGGTGAAAGGACGAGAAGGCTTTCCAGTTCGTTAAAAAAATTAGGAGTTAAAGAAGGCGAGCGTATAGGAACGTTAGCGTGGAATCATCATCGACATGTGGAAGCATATTTTGCTATTCCTGGTATTGCTTCTGTTTTGCACACAATTAATATTCGTTTATCTCCTCAACATATTTCATACATTATTCAGCACGCAGAAGATCGTATTCTACTTATAGATGAAGATCTCATACCACTCGTTGAAAATATTCAATCACAATTATCAACTGTACAAGCCTATATTATTATGACTGATAAAGATGAACTTCCCAATACTACGCTAGAACCTGTATATCATTATGAAAAGCTATTAGAAGAAGGCGATCCAACTTTCCAATTTGTAAAAGATATTGATGAAAATACACCTGCTGGTATGTGTTATACGTCAGCGACTACAGGAAACCCAAAAGGTGTTGTATATACGCATCGTAGTACTGTATTGCATTGTATGGCACTCGGCTTAGCGGATACAGCTGCTTTATCGGAAAGTGATGCGGCAATGGCAATTGTACCGATGTTCCATGTGAACGCTTGGGGGCTTCCTTTTGCAGCTACTTGGTTTGGAACAAAACAAGTTCTGCCAGGACCAATGTTTACGCCAAAAATTTTATTAGAGATGATTCAAGCTGAAAAAGTAACGATAGCAGCAGGTGTGCCGACAATTTGGCTCGGTGTATTACAAGAATTAGAAAATAATAGTTACGATTTATCTAGTATAACGAGAATATTATGCGGTGGTGCTGCTGCACCGAAAAGCGTTATTAAAGCATTTGAACAAAAATATAATGTTCCTTTCGTACATGCATATGGTATGACTGAAACAAGCCCACTCGTAACACTTGCACGTTTAAAAAGTTATGAAAGAGAATTATCATATGAAGAGCAATTAGAAATCCGCTCAAAACAAGGATATCTTGTCCCTGGTGTAGAGATGAAAGTAGTCGGTACAAACGGTGAAGTGAAGTGGGATGGTACTGAGATGGGAGAGTTATGTTTACGAGCACCTTGGATCGCTGAAAGCTATTATAACGATGATCGTACTGTCGAAGGATTCCGAGACGGTTGGTTATATACTGGTGATGTTGTTACAGTTGATGAGGAAGGCTGCGTGAAAATTGTTGACCGTACGAAAGATGTTATTAAAAGCGGAGGTGAGTGGATTTCTTCAGTTGACCTTGAAAATGCATTAATGGCACATGATGCTATATTTGAAGCAGCTGTCGTTGCCGTTCCTCATCCGCAGTGGCAAGAGCGACCAATTGCCTGCGTCGTTCAAAAGAAAAATAGTACAGTAACAAAAGAAGAAATATATGAGTTTTTAAAACCACAGTTTGCGAAGTGGTGGTTACCAGACGATATTGTATTTATGGAAGAAATACCGAAAACATCTGTTGGGAAGTTTTTAAAACAGGCGCTTCGGAAAGAACTTGAGCATTTGCATAAAGAGAAATAATTGAAAAAATATTTGTAAACCTATATTTAAAATAAGTTGACAAAGACTAAATAGAAAGATAATATAACTCCTATAATATGTTATCTAAAAATCATTTTAAGTTTACAAATAGGAGAAGCAAATATGAATACAAAAAACTTAGTTTTCGTCGCTTTATTTAGTTCTATTATGGGAGTGTTAGGGTTAATACCTCCAATTGCTCTTGCTATTACACCAGTTCCGATTACATTACAATCACTCGGTGTTATGCTTGCTGGTGGATTGTTAGGATCACGCCTTGGTGCGTTAAGTCAGCTTATTTTCTTACTTATAGTTGGAGTCGGAGCACCATTACTTGCTGGTGGACGCGGTGGTCCAGGCGTATTTGTTGGGCCAAGTGCAGGATATTTACTCGGTTATATCGTTGGAGCGTTTGTCATTGGTTATTTAATTGAGCGTTTACGTGAAGTTTCTATAATAAAGGTATTATGTATTAATATAATTGGTGGTATTTTCGTAGTTTATGTATTTGGTATTATTGTACAAGCTTTCTTTATGGATGTTTCTATATGGCAGACGATGAAAGTAAGTGCCGTATTTTTACCAGGTGATTGCATAAAAGCGATTATAGCAGCGATTCTTGTAACGAAATTACATCGTTCATTGAAACATATTATTACGCCTGCTCTAAAGAGTGGGAAATATACAAATGCAGGATAAGAAAGAGAAGAAACACGTTCATTGCGTGTTTCTTTTTATTATTTTGTAGAGAAAGGACAACTTATATGGGAATTACAAAAGAATATAAAAAACATCTCTCTATACAATCAAATAAAATAGCGATAAAGGAAAATGATCGAATTTTAACATATAAAGAATGGTTTGAGTCAGTGTGTAAAGTAGCAAACTGGTTGAATGAAAAAGAATCGAAGAATAAAACGATAGCAATTGTATTAGAGAATAGTATAGAATTTTTACAACTATTTGCTGGTGCTGCTATGGCCGGATGGGTTTGTGTGCCATTAGATATAAAGTGGAAACAGGATGAGCTCAAAGAAAGAATTGTAATCAGTAATCCGGATATGATTGTGATAGAGCGATATAAGGTAAATGATTTACCGGATGAAGAAAGAGTAATAGAAATTGATGAGTGGAAAAGTAGGATAGAGAACTACCTGCCTACATATTATCCTATAGAAAATGTGCAACATGCTCCGTTCTATATGGGATTTACATCAGGATCGACTGGGAAGGCGAAAGCATTTTTACGTGCACAACAATCGTGGGTTCATAGTTTTGATTGCAATATAAAGGACTTTCATATGAAAAAAGAAGATTCTATTTTAATAGCTGGGACGCTCGTTCATTCTCTTTTCTTATATGGCGCAATAAGTGCATTATATGTAGGGCAAACGGTGCACGTTATGAGAAAGTTTATTCCAGATCAAGTGTTGGATAAGTTAGAAACGGAACATATCTCGGTCATGTATACAGTTCCGACAATGCTAGAATCTTTATATAAAGAAAACAGAGTAATAGAAAATGAAATGAAAATTATTTCTTCAGGAGCGAAATGGGAAGCTGAAGCGAAAGAAAAAATAAAGAGTATATTTCCTTATGCACGAAAATATGAATTTTACGGTGCATCGGAACTAAGTTTTGTAACAGCACTTGTTGATGAAGAGAGTGATAGAAGGCGAAATTCAGTAGGGAAACCTTGTCACAATGTGCAAGTTCGAATATGTAATGAAGCAGGAGAAGAGGTACAAAAAGGCGAGATTGGAACTGTTTATGTGAATAGTGATCAGTTTTTTATGGGATACATATTGGATCAGGTTTTAGTTCCAGAGTTGACTGAAGATGGCTGGATGACAGTACGAGATGTAGGTTATGAAGATGAAGAAGGCTTTATTTATATTGTCGGTAGAGAGAAGAATATGATTTTATTTGGAGGAATTAATATTTTTCCAGAAGAAATAGAAAGTGTATTACATGAACACCCAGCTGTTGATGAAATAGTTGTAATTGGTGTGAAAGATAGTTACTGGGGTGAAAAACCTGTCGCCATCGTAAAAGGAAGTGCTACGAAGAAACAATTAAAAAGTTTTTGCTTACAACGATTATCCTCTTTTAAAATACCGAAAGAATGGCATTTTGTAGATGAACTACCGTATACAGATAGCGGGAAAATCGCTCGTATTGCAGCAAAAAATATGATTGAAAACCGGGAGAAGATATATGAATAGAGCGGTTATTGTAGAAGCAAAAAGGACACCTATTGGTAAGAAGAATGGGATGTTGAAAGATTATGAAGTTCAGCAATTAGTAACGCCGCTTCTTACATTTTTAAGTAAAGGAATTGAGAGAGAAATAGACGATGTCATATTAGGGAATATTGTGGGGCCGGGAGGGAATGTTGCAAGATTATCTGCTTTAGCGGCAGGACTTGGCTATCATATTCCTGGTGTAACGATTGATCGGCAATGTGGTGCGGGTTTGGAAGCGATTCGCACCGCATGTCATTTCATTCAAGGCGGGGCAGGTAATTGTTATATTGCAGGAGGAGTAGAGAGTACAAGTACATCACCTTTTCAAAATAGAGCGCGATTTTCACCAGAAACAATTGGAGATCCTAATATGGGAGTGGCGGCTGAATATGTTGCAGAGCGTTATAATATAACGCGAGAAATGCAAGACGAATACGCTTGTCTTAGTTATAAACGGACACTGCAAGCATTAGAAAATAGATATATACAAGATGAAATACTTTCTTTTAATGGATCTTTTGACGAAGCTATAAAACGAGAAATGAAGTATGAAAGAATGATTAAAAGAACTAAGCCCGCATTTTTACAAAATGGTACAGTAACGGCAGGTAATTCGTGCGGTGTAAATGATGGAGCATGTGCCGTTCTTGTAATGGAAGAGGGGCAAGCCCGAAAATTAGGATACAAACCTGTACTTCGTTTCGTTCGTAGTGCTGTAGTTGGAGTGGATCCAAATCTTCCGGGGACTGGTCCGATATTTGCGGTGAACAAATTATTAAACGAAATGAATATGAAAGTAGAGGACATCGATTATTTTGAAATAAATGAAGCATTCGCTTCAAAAGTTGTTGCTTGTGCAAAGGAGTTACAAATTCCATATGAAAAATTGAATGTCAATGGTGGAGCAATTGCGCTCGGTCATCCGTACGGTGCATCTGGTGCTATGCTTGTAACACGTTTGTTTTATCAAGCGCAAAGAGAGTATATGAAATATGGAATTGCGACGTTAGGAATTGGGGGTGGGATAGGATTAGCGCTATTATTTGAAAAAGTAGAAGACTAGAAAAGAACTAGTTTTCTACTTTTTGAGGAACATAAGCATTGCTACCAGGTTTTGTTTTTATTTCATTCCAAGCGGCGATAGCATCAGCTCTTGATTTTCCTTTGTTATTTGGATCTTCGAAAAAGTCGCGAGTGAAACGATTGTATTCAAACTGCGCGCTAATAGTTGTTTTGTATGTAGGATCTTTTTTTCGTTCGTTTTCTTCATACCAAAACGTTATCGCGTCCTCATATGTTTTTCCAACATTCTCTTTAAAAAACTTTTGAAGAGCTACTGTAAAGCGGAAGTTTGCTCCAATTTTGTCTTTGAAAAAAGCACGAACATCTTCGCTACAGCGGTGATTTTTAGTAATAATCGTTTGAAGGGAAAGGTCCTTATAAGAGAGGGAAGCTTTACTCAATTTTTGCTCAGAACTGTTTTTTAATATTTTACCAGTAGTTAAATAATGTGAGATACGCTCGGTTATTTCAGTCTTAGAGCCACTAGCTGGCAAACCATGCTCACGACAAAATGTTTGCAGTTCTGCTTTTAACCAGTAATAGTTTTGGAAATCTTCAAGTGATATAGACTTTGTTAAAGGTGGGCGCATGAATGTAACAACTACTTTCTTCCAGGATTTTCTTTAATTATAAAACGTACGTTCTTTTTGTGGAAGGATTAATTTGTAAATATAATGGGAAGAGGAGATTACATATGGGAAATGTAATGCAAGTTCGTGTTACGGGAATTTTAATTGAAGATGAAAAGGTATTGCTAGTAAAGCAAAAAGTGGCTAATCGCAATTGGTCTTTACCTGGGGGAAGAGTGGAGAATGGTGAAACGTTAGAAGAAGCGATGACTCGAGAAATGAGAGAAGAAACAGGGTTAGAAGTTAAAATTAAGAAGCTACTCTATGTTTGTGATAAACCTGATGCTAGCCCATCTTTATTACATATTACGTTTTTGCTTGAAAGGATTGAAGGTGAAATTAGGCTACCTTCTAACGAGTTTGATCACAATCCGATTCATGATGTGCAAATGGTACCGATTAAAGATTTAAGTCATTATGGTTTTTCGGAAACTTTTATAACTCTTATAAGTGGCGGTTTTGCAAGTGCAGGGAGTTATCAAGGCTTGAAACAAAATATAGGCTTGTAAATATAGTTGAAGGATAGCCGTTAGCTATCCTTTATAAACATGTTTTACACAGCTGAATGTAAAGAAGAAACAAGTTGATTTAAAAATTCGTCCCCGGTCATAACCGCTTTTCCGCCGCCGCGCGCACTCTTTTTATTTCCGCCACCTTTTCCTTCAATGGCAGGAAGAGCATCTTTTAAAAGTGCGTTCATATCAAGTGTGACTGTTTTTCCGCAAGCGAGGATGCATTGTAGTTTGTCATCATTTTCGATAACGAAATATGTAATGGCATGCTCTTGTTGTTCTGTAATAATAGCAGAAAGCTTTGCGATTTCTTGCATAGAACGATTATTAAATACTTTAGAAATAAGTATGCCAGCGTGTATTTCTAAAGGCTGGTGCAGTAGTTCATTTGCCTCTGCATATAATAATTTTTCATTCATTGTTTGTATTGCTTTTTCGTTTTCTTTTTGAGAAGTAAGAAGTTGTGCTACTTTTGCTGGAATATCATTCTCGCTACTATTTAATTGCTGAGAAACATCTTTTATAATTTGTTGCTGTTGCCCCATTAATTTAAGTGTGCGCCAGCCAGCGATAAACGTTAATCGTATGCCACCTTTATTGCGCTCCCACCCAAGTACTTGAATAGGGCCTACTTCACCTGTACGTTTCGGATGTGTTCCGCCACAGCCGTTATAATCAAAGTTTTCGATAATAACAACACGTATATTTTCTGTTAAAGTCGGTTCTTTACGAAGGGGTAACGTTTTCGCTTCTTCTAAGTTCACCCATAGGGTACGGATGGGATGGTTTTCAAAAACAATTTTGTTTGCAATTTGTGCTGCTTTTTCAACAGTTTCTGCATGCAGATTGTCTGTTTCTAAATCAATTGTTACCGTCTCTTTTCCAAGATGGAATCCGATCGTAGGTATGTTAAAATGGTCCCAAAAAGCAGCGGATAAAATGTGCTGAGCTGCATGTTGCTGCATATGATCAAAACGGCGCTCCCAATTGATTTTACCTTTTACTTCTTCAGTATGTAATTGTTCTACAATGAAGTGACGAATTTCTCCATTTATCTCTTCTACATTGATTACATCGATATCATTTAATGTGCCAGTATCATACGGTTGTCCGCCACCTGTCGGATAAAATGCCGTTTCGTTTAAAATAACGTATAAGTTACCGTCTTTATCATAATCTTGCTTTATAATTTTAGTAGTAAAGTCTTGCTTATAAGCGTCAGTGTAATATAATTTTTGCTCCAATTTTCTTTCCCCTTTCGTGTTCACTAGTTTCATTGTAAAGCAATTGAAATTAGTTTCCTAATATTTCAGAAGAAAGAAACTATTTTTAGAATTTTCTTGCTATAATAAGAAAAAGAAAATGCGGGGGTGGAATGAATATGTTATATGAAAACGGCGTAGATAAAATGCTTAGTTTAAGCAAAAATATTTCTGAATTGTATCGAGAATTAAATGAAATGACCCGGATTTTAACGGACTGTAATCGAGAAAGTGTGAAGTTCGATCGGTTATATGTAAAAGAGGTACTGTGGAAGAAAGAGGATGTAATAGAGAAATATGACGAGCTACTTGTGCAACTTTGTATAAATGAATGCTTTGATCTAAAAAGTGTCATTACAGGGGAATATAAGTATACATATGAAGAAGTAGAAAATATCGTTTTACAATTTAATGAGAAGTATAATGTCACAATTTTAATTAAAGATGTTTGTAAAGAATTACAGTTTACATATGGCATAGATATGGATATAACGAGAACAGCGCGGGTATCAACAGCTCAAGTATAAAAAGGGAAAAGAAAGCAGATCCTTTGCTTTCTTTTTTCATGTAAGAACAGGGAGAGTAGGTTTTTTTGATGAAGGGGAAGTTACAAAATATCCATCCATTAGGAATGACAATTATAATAGGGACTTTATTTGCGAGGTTTGCCACGTCAATGAGTATTCCTTTTTTAGCAATTTATTTAACGACTGTTAAAGGTGTATCAGCTGGAATGACGGGTGCTATTATTGGAACGAGTGCACTTGTTGGAGTTTTTGCTAGTTTTATTGGAGGGAATTTATCGGATCGATTCGGCCGAAACATGATTATAATATGGTCCATGATTGTTTGGGTGTTTGTATTTATAGGCTTTTCGTTTGCAAATCATGTTTTAAGTTTCTTTTTATTAAATGCTCTCAATGGATTATGTAGGTCCTTTTTTGAACCGACGTCAAGAGCATTATTATCAGATTTAACGAAACCAGAGTATCGTTTACTCGTATATAATTTGCGTTACGGTGCAATCAATGTTGGAGTAGCGATTGGTCCACTTGTCGGATTACAGATTGGAAGCGCAAAATCAACAATTCCTTTTCTAGTAGCAGCTGGAGTATACATTCTATATACAGCTATATTAGCGTTCCAATTTAAGAAGTATCCAATTGAAAAAAAGAAAGTAAATACAGAAAAAACTGTCACAATGTTAAATGCAATTCGTATTTTGCGAAAGGATGTCGTATTTTTAGTTGCTTTAGTCGGTATTATTTTGAGTAATTGTGGTTTTTCTCATTTAACGACAACGGTATCTCAATATTTTGCAAATGCATATATGTTTCAGGATGGAGTGAAATTATTTTCATATATGTTAGCTTTAAATGCGATCGTTGTAGTCGTAATTCAATACCCTGTTATTCAAATGTGCAAAAAGTATACACCGTTAGTATCCATTATGGTTGGAACTTTATTTGTGAGCGGAGGACTGTTTGGATTTGGAATAGCAGAATCTACGCTAGGTGCTGCCATTTGCACAATTATTTTTACAATTGGAGAAGTTCTCATGTTTTCAATGACGGACGTATTTATAGATGGTATAGCTGTTTCACATTTAAAAGGAACCTATTTTGGAGCAATGGGGTTTTCAGGAATTGGAGCAGTAATTGGTCCGTGGTTTGGGGGAGTACTTCTCGATTACTACGGGTACCAAAATGGATTTATTGTCTTTTCAACGCTAGCTATATTTTCAACTGTAGCATTTCCTGTACTTTTAGTTACAAAAGGTTTATTGAAAAAAAGAGATGATAGAAATTGTAATTTAGAATTACATGCGAAATAAAATAAGCCCCAGCAGACGGCTGGGGCTTATTTTTGTATTCATCCCGCTATTTGCGGAAGTAAAACTCCCGTTGATTAAAGTTTTACTTTATTTTACTTCTCAATTTGAAAGAGAACTTTCTCTTCATGTTTATTAGCAACTTCATTTTTGGAAATATGAATGGCTAAATATCCATTCTCTAAGCAGGCTAGCATCTTCTTATAAATAATAGTAGCGGGTAAAGGAATGATCCGCTGTAAAGAACTATTATTATGAAGTATGCAAATATTTAGGCCTGTCTCCATCTTTTTAATAACTACATTTTGTTCGGATACATTTGGTACATCTGTTTCCAAAATGTATTCTTGTTCAGTTTCACAAAGGTCAATATGAATTTGATTTGGGAAACTAAAGTTACTACAAGAATCAGAACAAAATTGATCCATCCATTCTTCGAAACCATCAACATGAAAAAGACAATCCTTCTTTTTCTTGCCCATGTAAGACACCCTCCGTAAAATCTCAATTCATACTATGTTATGCATGAATGAAGTAGGGGTGAAGAATAAATGGAAAAATATAAACATTGTATGTGGCAAAGGTAGCTAGTGTGAGCCTTTTGTTTTACATATCATGATGTGCATGATTTTTTTGGCGTGAATGGTTACGGTTTTTTACTTTATGAGATCCGCTTAATGGTTCAGGTTGTCCCTTTTTTTCTTTTGCTTCACGATTGTTTTTTCCCATTGTATGTGACACCTCCTCTTTCTCTTTAGAATGAGAGAAGTTTGCAAATTTATACGAGAATGTTTTTAGAAAAAAAGGTAAAGATAAAGGGGACTAACTATTATGGAAAGGGGATTATATAATGCCATATCATAAAGATAAACAACAAGCTTTTCAAGCAGCGCAGCAAGGAGTTACACAAGCAGAAAACGTATTTAATAACATTGTGAAAAATGATCCGAACTACGGTCATGATTTAAAAGAGTTACGCCAAGAGGTTCAGGAAGCGTATGAACAAATTCAAAATGCGTTAGAAGTAGCTTCGGAAACACAACGCCCACAACTTGAGCAATACGAAAATAATCTCCAAAATATTATGCGAAATGTAGATCAATTAGAAAAGTAAATGAGATTGTTGTGTATTCGACAATCTTATTACTTTGACGAACGTTATGCCAAAACAGAAGATTTTTCTATTCGTTTTTTGTTTATTATGCGCAGTACATATATTTCAAGTTGAAAAAGTGGAAGCGAAAATGTTGCTCAGAAAAGAGCTAGAACCAACTGGCTATGTAACGTGGGAAGTACCTAATAATGAAAAGATTATTGCCATTACATTTGATGATGGACCAGATCCAACTTATACACCACAAGTTTTACATTTATTACGTCAATATAAAGCAGAAGCGACATTTTTTATGATTGGATTTCGAGTGCAGCGTAATCCATATTTAGTGAAACAAGTGTTAAAAGAGGGACATGAAATTGGAAACCATACGATGAATCATTTGTATGCGAGTAATTCATCAGACGAAAAATTAGAAAATGATATTTTAGATGGGAAGAAATATTTTAAAAAATGGGTGAAAGAACCTTTGCTATTCCGTCCACCTGGCGGATATATTAACGATGCTGTATTTAAAACCGCGAAAGAAGCGGGTTATCAAACGGTTCTTTGGTCGTGGCATCAAGACCCGCGTGATTGGGCAAATCCAGGGGTTGAATCCATTGTAAATCATGTAGTGAAACATGCTAAAAGTGGAGATATCGTATTGTTACATGATGGAGGAAATGATCGCAGTCAAACAGTAGCAGCGCTAGCAAAAATTTTACCTGAACTGAAAAAACAAGGCTATCGATTTGTAACGGTTTCGGAATTACTACGTTATAAACATTAGAAAAAATCCCAAAAGGAAAATATACCTTTTGGGATTTTTCGTTACTGGTTCTTTTTACGTTTTTTATTATTTTGTCGCTCTGCTGGAGTTAAAGGCTCGTTTGCAAATTCTTCATTGTAACCAGTTCCTTGTCCTTGTGCAGATGCAGCATTCATTCCTGAAATAGTATGATTTGCTTTTCTTTTACCCATTTTATTTCACCTCTATAACATTTTTGTATGTTGAATGATAAGCAGTTCATAGTATGTATGAACTGTAAGTAAAGCGCTAATAGAGCACTTTACTTTATGGTAATAGTATTCATAAGGAGCATGAACACTATTCAAATTTAGAAACATAAAGAAAACTTATGATAATCTATAAGTTTCTTATTATTTACTTATTTAGAAAGTTGTAATAAGATATTATCGTAAGGTATTGAAAAGTTTGTCTACATTTTATATTCAGACAACTTAGTCACGTTTAACAGGGGGGAAACATAATGGTCAAACATAATCCATTTCAATCACGTGCAACTTTTGAAGTAGATGAAAAAACGTATCATTATTATGATTTGAAAGCGCTTGAAAACGCAGGGGTTGGCAACGTATCTCAATTACCATATTCCGTGAAAGTTTTACTTGAATCTGTACTTCGTCAAGTAGACGGACGTGTAATTACAGAAGAGCATGTTACAAATTTAGCGAAATGGGGAACGAAAGATGTGCAAGATATCGATGTTCCATTTAAACCATCTCGTGTAATTTTACAAGATTTCACTGGTGTACCAGCTGTTGTAGATTTGGCTTCGCTTCGTAAAGCAATGGCAGATATGGGCGGGGATCCTGATAAAATTAATCCAGAAATTACTGTAGACCTTGTAATTGATCACTCTGTACAGGTTGATAGAGCGGGTACGGCAGACGCGCTTGCATTCAACATGGACTTAGAGTTTAAACGTAATGAAGAACGTTATAAATTTTTAAGCTGGGCACAAAAATCATTTGATAACTATCGTGCAGTTCCACCAGCTACAGGTATTGTACACCAAGTAAACCTTGAATATTTAGCACCAGTTGTTCATGCTGTGAAAAATGCTGAAGGTGACTTAGTTGCATACCCAGATTCATTAGTTGGAACAGACTCACATACAACGATGATTAACGGTATCGGTGTTCTTGGATGGGGCGTTGGTGGTATTGAAGCAGAAGCAGGAATGCTTGGACAGCCTTCATACTTCCCAGTACCTGAAGTAATCGGTGTGAAATTAACTGGTACACTTCCAAGTGGTACTACAGCAACTGACGTTGCATTAAAAGTGACACAAGTATTACGTCAAAAAGGTGTAGTTGGTAAATTCGTTGAGTTCTTCGGTAATGGACTAAAGAGCATGCCTTTAGCTGACCGTGCAACAATTTCAAATATGGCACCAGAATATGGCGCAACTTGTGGATTCTTCCCAATCGACGATATTTCATTAGAATACTTACGTTTAACAGGTAGAGATGAAGAACAAATTCGCGTTGTGGAAGAATACTGTAAAGCGAACGGTTTATTCTATACGGCAGACAGCAAAGATCCAATTTACACTGATCTTGTTGAAATTGATTTAAATACAATCGAATCTAACCTTTCTGGACCGAAACGCCCACAAGATTTAATTCCACTTTCAGATATGAAAGATGCGTTCCATAAAGCTGTTTTAGCGCCAGTTGGAACACAAGGACTTGGATTTAATGAGCAAGAGTTTGATAAAGAAGTGAAGGTTACATTAGAAGATAAAGAAGTAACGATGAAAACAGGTGCAATTGCAATCGCTGCAATTACAAGCTGTACAAATACATCAAACCCATACGTATTAATTGGGGCAGGTCTAGTTGCGAAGAAAGCAATTGAAAAAGGACTTGTAGTACCTGAGTACGTAAAAACATCATTAGCACCAGGCTCTAAAGTTGTTACTGAGTACTTAGATAAATCAGGTTTAACAACATATTTAGATCAATTAGGTTTCCAAACAGTTGGTTACGGCTGTACGACTTGTATCGGTAACTCTGGCCCATTAGCAGAGGAATTAGAAGAAGCAATCGCAGCAAACGATTTATTAGTAACATCTGTTTTATCTGGTAACCGTAACTTTGAAGGTCGTATTCACCCACTTGTAAAAGCAAACTACTTAGCATCACCACCACTTGTTGTGGCATATGCACTTGCAGGTACTGTTGATATTGACCTGAAAAATGATGAAATCGGTAAAGATGCAAATGGCAATGCTGTATACTTCAACGATATTTGGCCATCAGCTAAAGAAATTGAAGATGTAGTTCAAAGTGTTGTTACATCTGAACTGTTCAAGAAAGAATATGCACAAGTATTTAACAGCAATGAGCGTTGGAACGAAATCCAAACTTCAAATGAAGCTTTATATACTTGGGATAATGATTCAACTTATATTCAAAACCCACCATTCTTTGAAGGTTTATCAAAAGAGCCAGGTGAAGTTGAAACATTATCAGGTTTACGCATAGTTGGTAAATTTGGTGATTCTGTAACGACAGACCATATTTCACCAGCAGGTTCAATCGGTAAGCATACACCAGCTGGACGCTACTTATTAGAAAACGGCGTACAACCAGTTGACTTTAACTCTTACGGTTCTCGTCGTGGTAACCACGAAGTTATGATGCGTGGTACATTCGCGAACATCCGTATTAAAAACCAAATCGCACCAGGAACAGAAGGCGGGTATACAACATATTGGCCAACTGGTGAAGTAACATCAATCTATGATGCTGCTATGAAATATAAAGAAGATGGCACAGGACTTCTAGTTATTGCTGGTAAAGATTACGGTATGGGAAGTTCTCGTGACTGGGCTGCGAAAGGTACAAACTTATTAGGTATTAAAGCAGTAATCGCAGAAAGCTTCGAACGTATTCACCGTAGTAACTTAGTGTTAATGGGTGTGTTACCACTTCAATTTAAAGATGGCGAAAGTGCTGAAACATTAGGTCTTGTTGGTAACGAGTCATTTGAAATTCAAATTGACAAAACAGTTAGACCACGCGATCTTGTAAAAGTAGTTGCAACTGATGTAGATGGCAACGAAAAACAATTTGAAGTAGTAGCTCGTTTCGATAGTGAAGTAGAAATTGACTACTACCGTCACGGTGGTATCCTGCAAATGGTTCTTCGTGAAAAAATTGAAGAATCTAAAGTGTCGAACTAAATAATTGAAATAAACGATAAGGAAGCTAACAACTGTTAGCTTCCTTATTTTATGGAAAGGGATGAAACCATTTGGTTTCATCCCTTTCTTTTTACTTTAAAAAATGGAGGAAAGGTCATGAAAGAATATAAAAGAATATTGTTACCGTTACAGAAAGAAAAACTATTAGTAATAGCTGCTGTATGTAGTGGGCTTTTTGCAGCTATTTTAAATTTATCTCGTCCACTATTCATGGGGCTAATTGTAGATAATCTTATTCAACGGGAGTTAAAGGAGGCATATTTTTACATTACTTTGTTTGCAGTTAGTCGCTTGTTGATGTGGGTGAACAATCTTTCATTTGATTATATAAGCTCCAAAGCAAGTCAGCGAATATTACGAGAGAAGCGTATAGATGTATTACGTCATTTTTTCTCATTACCGTTTGAAGAAAGCGAGAAGATTAAACAAGGAGAGTTAGAGACGTTAGTTGTGTCTGATGTCCCGAATTGGATTAGGTTGTATGGTTCTATATTAATAGAATATATACACGCTATTGCGCAATTTATAGGTGCGTTCATAGCACTACAACATATAGATATAAAGTTCATATTGTGGGTAACTCCGTTTTTATTTTTAAGTGCAACGGTTCCGATGGTGATGGGGAAAAAGGTAAGAAATATTGCAAGCGTTGCTCAAAGCAATCAATCAAGTGTTGTAGAGATGGTGTCACAGTTTGTAAAAGGAGCACAAGATTTACGTAGTTTGCAAAAAGAAAAATGGGCCATGTGCTTATTTAAAGGAGTAACAGCACAATCTTATAAAACAGAAGTAAAGAAGACGATGATGCAACACTGCATTGGAGTAGTTGGAACAGTGATTGAAACAGGAGCATATATCCTTGTTCTCATTATAGGCGCACAAAAAATAATGAAGGGGGAAATGGAAGTTGGTTCACTTGTTGTCGTGTTAGCCACAATTGAAATGCTCTTTTTTCCAGTTCGTTACGTTGGCGATTTATTAATGATGACACAAGTTGCAGTCGCTTCGGCAAATAGAGTTTTTTCCTTTTTAGATAAACGAGTGGCAGATAGTAAGGTAGAAAGAGCGATGGGGATGACGGTAACAAATGTTGCATTTCAGGAGAATGATGAAGAGAAATGCAGAATTCATAATATTGATTTGCAAATTCACCCTGGTGAACTCGTTATTATTGTGGGGGAAAGTGGTGCAGGAAAAACAACACTTTTAAAATTAATGACAGGTTTGTATAAACCATCTAACGGTAGCGTTGTTTATTATGGTAATGAGGCTCGTATGACTACAGTGTGGCAAGAACCTCGTTTCTTTCGGACGACAGTAAAAGGGAATATGTATTTTGGAGAAGAGTATTTAGAAAAACAGTTAGAAAAAAATATTGAACTCGTTAATATGAAGCCGATAATTAGTGGGCTATCTGAAGGGGTTCAAACTCTATTACATAAAAGTGGTGAAGAGTTTTCGGGAGGAGAAAGGAAACGTCTTGCATTATTACGTGCCATTGTTTCAAATCCGAATCTTATTATTTTAGATGAACCGACTGCGGGATTAGATCCGAGCAATCAAGAAACTGTTTGGGATATGATAGAAGGACTAGGAAAAGAGGTCACGAGAATTGTGGCAACACATGATGTGGAGAAAGCGATACTAGCAGATCGTGTTGTCATAATGAAAGAAGGCAGTATTGTTGCATGTGGAAGTCCTGAAAAATTAATATATAGTCATTCATTTTTTAAGAAATGTGAATAAGGATAAGAGCACTGCTCTTATCCTTATTCAGCGCCATCAATTTGATACTCGATAGATTCTGAATGATTCAGATCAACGTTAAAGGTAGCAGTCATAAGGAAAGTGGCAATTCCAAGAATTAAGAAAAGGACGAATGAAACTAGAGAGACGTAGAGACAAATACGCCCTACTTTCTTTTTTTCAAGATCTTTACTAAAGAGTGAAATGATCCATGTAATAATACCGATTGGGTATAAAAGAAAACTAAGAATATATAATGTTATCTTTTCGAATGAATTCATAAACAATCCCCCCTTTTGTTGAAGGTTATATAAGAAAATAAAAAGGTGAATGGGTCCATAAGAAGATAAGCAACACTTCATCTGTTTTTCTAATTATATGATAAAAAGGAAAAAAATAAGCTTTGAATAAGAATATTCTAATTATTTCGACTGTGAATATTTCCAAGCTTGTCCGTATAAGCTAAAATAAGGTATATAGTATTTTGGTGATTAAGTTATAAGAAGATAAACACGTTAGGGTGATATAAAATGTGGCGGAAGCTTACGATTATTGTAGTGTTACTTTGTTTAGCGGGATATGCAGCTTATGAACAGTTTGGTAAAAACGATCAGGCGGTACAAGGAGAGCAAGAAAAAAGTGAAGCTGCTATGAAAGAGATGATTGCAAGTAATGGTATTGAAATAGGGAAGAGTGCACCAGACTTTGCATTAACGAAGTTAGATGGAACGAATGTAAAGTTATCGGATTTAAAAGGAAAGAAAGTAATTTTAAACTTTTGGGCAACGTGGTGTGGACCTTGCCAGCAAGAAATGCCTGATATGGAAGCTTTCTATAAAGAACATAAAGAAAACGTAGAAATTTTAGCAATAAATTATACGCCTTCAGAAAAAGGTGGGGGAGTAGAAAAGGTAAGCAATTTTGCGAAAGAAAAAGGAATTACTTTTCCTATTTTATTGGACAAGAACATTGATGTGACAACAGCGTATAAAGTAATTACGATTCCAACTTCGTATTTTATAGATACGAAAGGTGTCATTCAAGATAAGTTCATTGGACCGATGACGCAAAAAGAGATGGAGAAACGGATTGCTAAATTAAAATAACGGTGAAAAGGTAGAGGTGGAAAATTACCATTTCTGCCTTTTCTTTTTCACGTAGTGATAGCAGCATGTTATGATAAAAGAAATATAAACGTTTAGAGGTAAAGGAGTGTATGGAGTGGGGAATATATCCTTACCGTTAGATTATGTTGTAATTGATTTTGAAACAACAGGATTTAACCCTTATAATGATAAAATTATTCAAGTCGCAGCAGTGAAATATCGTAATCATGAACTAGTAGATCAATTTGTTTCCTATGTGAATCCAGAGCGTTCAATTCCGGACCGAATAACGAGTTTAACAGGTATTACAAATTATCGTGTTTCAGATGCACCGACGATTGAAGAAGTATTACCTTTATTTTTAGCATTTTTACATACAAATGTAATTGTCGCTCATAATGCATCGTTTGATATGCGTTTTTTGAAAAGTAATGTAAATATGCTTGGTTTACCGGAACCTCAAAATAAAGTGATTGATACTGTGTTTTTAGCAAAGAAATATATGAAGCACGCGCCTAATCATAAACTTGAAACATTAAAGCGAATGCTTGGCATTCGTTTAAGTTCTCATAATGCATTTGATGATTGTATTACGTGTGCAGCTGTTTATCAAAAATGTGCATCTATTGAAGAAGAAACAAACAGGAAATCGGATACGAAAGTACTTGATGAAACAGCAGTATATGAAGCAGTAAAAAAGATGCTTGTACGAAATAAACGTGATATCGAATGGGTTCGTTGTATGAATGTAGGAAGTTATTTAGATATAAAAGCTTTTTATCCAGTTATGAGAGTAAAAGTAAAAGGGCGAAAGAAATACGTATTAACAGAGATATTAGAAGATGAAGTGAAGGAAATATGTACGGGTTTAAATTGTGAACCGGCGTTAAAAAGTGAAGTTGGTAATACGAGAATTATGCTTAATACCTTAGAGGATGTCCTGAAATTAGAAAGTTATATTTTAGAACAGTATGATTTCGTATTGCAAGCACTAAGTGAGTATAAACAAAATGAAATGAATGCAGATGAAAAGTTAAAAGAGTATTTAAATATGATGGTATAAAAAACTCCGTGTACAAGAAGTTGTACACGGAGTTTTTTTAGGAGTACTAAAACATAAAATTTTCTTGCAAATCTGATTAAAGAGTTTTTCATTTGCTCATACTATGTATAGTAAGAATGCAAAGGAGAGAGGGTGAACAGCATGAGAAGAAGTCGCCGTAAATCATTTGACGAACTTGTGAAAGAAAATAAACAACAATTATTAAGCGATCGTGATGCAATCGATCGTATTGAAGAGCGTATTGAAAAACGTTATGAAATGAAACTTTTTAAGCAAGCTGAATAATTCTTAACACTAGTACGATACTAGTGTTAAGGAGGCGATAGTAATGGGTAATCCGAAAAAGAATTCAAAAGACTTTGCACCGAATCATATTGGGACACAATCAAAAAAAGCTGGTGGCAATAAAGGAAAGCAAATGCAAGACCAAACAGGTAAACAACCGATTGTTGATAACGGTTAAAACGGGAGAATTTTGTCATTCTTCTTTTTTGTGACGGATTTTTAATAGTAAAAAAGGGCTGACTTTTGTCAGCCCTTTTTCGTAATCGTAAAATTTTCAACGAGTAAACGCCAATTTTGCGGGAATGGTAAACCGATCTTCCAGTAACTAATACCACCAATGCCTTGTTCTTTCATTAAGTTGAATTTACTTTGAATAGATCTCGAATCTTCAAACCAAACTTCGTGTTGTACGCCGTTTTCGTCAAAGTAATTGAAATGTGGAGCTTGAGCTGTGAAATCATAGCGGATAGGAACATTGTATTTACGAGCTAGTGCAACAGCTGCGACAGAGCTAACTGCTTTTGCTGGCGGATTCCCTTGTTTGAACGGAAGTTTCCAATCGAATCCGTATAAATTTTGCCCCATCATAATTTTTTGGGGAGGCATTTGAGATTTTGCGTATTGAAGTACTTCTTTTACAGGACCGATAGGAGAAATAGCCATCGGTGGTCCGCCTTGCCAACCCCAGTCGTATGTCATAATAACGACGAAATCAACAATTTGTCCTTGTGCTTTATAATCGTGAGCTTCGAAAAATTTCCCTTTTTGATTTGAACTTGTTTTCGGTACAAGCGTTGTACTTAATGTGTATCCGTTAGGTAATCGTGTTTTCACATTTCGTAAAAAACGATTATACGCTTCGCGATCTTCAGGTGCCACGCTCTCGAAATCAAAATGAATGTCTCGCATACCGTACTTCTCAGCTGTTCGCAAAATGTTTGTAATAAATTTGTTTTGAATTGTTGCGTCCCGTAAAATAACTGATGTCAGATCGGCACTGAAATTTCCATTTTCAATATTTGTAATAACGAGCATAGGGATGGTTTTGCCTTGCGTTGCAATATTAGCGATTTTAGCTGTTTCAGTCGGTTCTTTTAACGTACCATCTCTTTTTGCTTCGAAACTGAAATAAGCTAAGTATGTTAAAAATGGATTAATAGCACGCGTAGCAGTAACTAAACTTTCTTTTATTGGTATAGTTGAAGGTTGTAAATAAGCGATGGATTCTACTGCTCGTTTTGTCCCTTTTGGTATATATAATTGCTGCCCAACGTGGAGAATGGATTTTAAAGATAAATTATTCACTTTAGCTAAGCTAGCGAGAGGAACGTTATATGTTTGAGAAATTCGATAGAGGCTATCGCCAGGCTGTACATAATAATTATTTCCTTTCGTATTTACGATTAGTGCCTGACCAACGACGAGTGTTTCAGCTGGATTGAGTCCGTTGTCTTTTACTATCTCATCAGGTGTGGATCCATATTTTGATGCCAAGCTATATACGCTATCACCGCTACGAACAGTTACAATTTGAATCATATGCTTGCTCCTTTCGGTAAAAGATTCACTGTTTTTATTTTATTTTTGATGTCACTGTATTATGATTAAATGTATGCAAGGTAGCAGAAGTGAAAGAAGGGAAGAAACAGTTAGTGGATATCTACAAAAATATATAATTAGTGATAAAATATTTGTAGATGAAAAATTGTCGCCGGGGTAAAGTAGTTTCATGGGATGAAAAATATGAAAGTATATTCAATTGGTGATTTTGCAAAAAGGCAGGTAGGATAGAACAAACTAGTTGCCATCTTCAAGGGAAAATAAGCTAAGAAGATGGTTAAGGGGTTGCTGGAAAATGATGCTTGCGAAGAAAGTGAGAATCAAGCCGAATAAAGAACAAGAATTGCAACTTTGGAAATCTGTTGGTACGGCAAGATGGGCTTATAATTGGACACTGGCGAAGCAAGAAGAGAATTACAAGAATGGCGGAAAGTTCATATCAGACGGTTTTTTACGGAAAGAATTAACTGTATTAAAGCAGACTGAAGAATATGCTTGGTTGTACAATGTTTCAAATAATATAGCCAAACAAGCGATTAAAGATGCTTGTGAAGCATATAAGCGATTTTTCAAGGGACTGGCTGATAAACCACGATTCAAAAGCAGAAGGAAAGCAAAACTCTCTTTTTACAATGATAATGTCAAGTTAAACGTAAAAGAAAAACAAGTTTTGATTGAGAAAGTTGGTTGGGTAAAAACATCCGAAAAGTTACCTGTAGGGGTTAAGTACTCTAATCCACGCGTTAGCTTTGACGGTAAGTATTGGTATTTGTCTGTCGGTATTGAACAGGAGTTTACAAAAGAGAAGTTAACGGTTGTTTCGTTAGGAATAGATATTGGAATCAAAGAATTAGCATATTGTTCTGATGGGCAGAGGAAGAACAATATCAACAAAACAAAAATGGTAAGACAGGCAGAGAAACGCCTTCGTAGGTTGCAACGTCAAGTTTCTCGTAAATATGAAATGAATAAGGAGGGAAACCGTTTTGTCAAAACAAGCAACATTATAAAAATCGAGAAAGAGATACGACAACTACATAGAAGGTTATCAAATATCAGAAAGAATCATCTTCATCAATCCACGAGCGAAATTGTGAAAACCAAGCCATTTCGCATTGTGATGGAGACGTTGCATATGAAAGGTCTGATGAAGAATAGACACCTAGCTAAAGCGATTGCGAAGCAGTGTTTATATGAGTTCAAAAGACAAATTCAATACAAGTGTGAAAAATATGGTATTGAATTTGTAGAAGCTGATACATGGTATCCTTCGTCAAAAATGTGTTCCAGTTGTGGAAGCATCAACAAAGAACTAAAACTTTCTGACCGTGTATACAAATGCACTTGTGGTCACGAAATGGATAGGGATTTAAATGCGGCTATCAATTTGTCACGGTATGAATTAGCCAGTTAACATCTAAAAAAGTTACGGCTAATATGTAGGATTCGTTGTATCCGAATTTACGCCCTCGGAGTGTTACATTAAACGAAAGTAGCTTCTGTGAAATCGGACACGTAGAACAGGGAAATAAACAAAATTTATAGATTTTTATAAGTTTATGGCAACGGCGAATACATATGTTTGTAGCAGAACATGAAGTTGAAATCCGTTATGCGGAAACAGATCAAATGGGTGTTGTTTACCATTCAAACTATTTGGTGTGGCTGGAACTAGGTCGCACGAAACTTATACAAGATTTAGGATTTTCATATGTTGAAATGGAGAAAGAGGGAATTATTTCTCCTGTGTTAGACTTACAAATTTCATATCGTAAAGCGATGCGTTACGGTGAAAAAGCAATTGTGAAAACGTGGGTGGACACTGTGAGCCCGCTTCGTGTTGTATATGGTTATGAAATATATAACGGTGACGGAGATCTTTGTATTACTGCAACTACGACGAATATTTGTGCGAAAAAAGAAGGGTTCAGGCCCGTATCATTTAAAAAGTTATATCCTGAGTGGTATGCGAAATATGAGGAAATTAAGAAAAAATAAAAAAAGTGTGGCAGAAGCCACGCTTTTTTTATTTTTCATAATTAAATTGCGGGAAATCATCACCGTCGTTAAATGTAACAGATAAATTATGTCCATCGAAGAACCACTCATCATCGCCTTCAATAAAGAAGTTAATACCTTCTTCTTGAGTTTGAACAGCAGGATGTGCAGGGTCATCTTTACGAATACCTAAAGAAAGTCCTTTTTGCACAGTACTGCAACCGCCGTATTGTACGAATAGGCGTAGTGTTTCACCCGATTGTAAGTTTAATTCATTTTTATACCATTGTGCTGCTTCTTTTGTTACGGAAAGATTCATGTATAGTTCCTCCAAATTATGTTGCTTTTTCTTTAGTATAAAAAATAACGCAAAAAGACGCTATTAATATGCTTCACGTTTTCTTTTTGCGTTATGTGGGTTACGATCTTATTTTTGCTTTTTTGAAAAGTTTGCTTTCGGTTCAGTTTTATTTATAATTCGTCCGATATTTGCACGGTGTTTATAAATAACCATACCTGCTAATAAACACATCGCAATAATGAAGATTTTATCCCCGCTAACAATGGATGCAATAACAGCAACGACGGCTGTTACCATAGAAGAAAGTGATACGTATCTTGTTGTAAATAAAAGGCTGAAAAAGACAACAGCTAATATTGCAAAAACAACTGGTGAGTAGCATAATAGCACGCCAGCAGAAGTTGCAACAGCTTTACCACCACGGAATTTTGCGAAGATCGGATATACATGTCCAAGAACAGCTGCTAATCCGAACCATAGTGGGTGTACATCTAATCCGAAAATAATCGGTAGACTTGTTGCTAATGTACCTTTTAAAATGTCAGCAATTGTAACGATAAAACCTGCTTTTTTCCCTAGTGTGCGGAATGTATTTGTTCCGCCTAGATTACCGCTTCCGTGCTCACGAATATCGATTCCGTAGCCGATTTTTCCAACTACTAGTGCGAATGGAATCGAGCCAAGTAAGTAGGCAACGATAAATAAAAGATATGTAGTAACCATAAGTTCAGTCTCCTTTATTCAAATGTGTTGATAAAGGGTAAAAAGAGTTTTTCCCGTATATTGTACCATACATTTGTAAAGAGCACATTTCTTTTTTGTAAATGAAAAATTCATTATTTCGTGAAAAAAATTTCACAGGAATGTTACATTTCTCACAGAAACACTAAGACTATATGTAGTAACATTTTAATTAAAAGACAACAACATATTGGTGGAGGGTTATAAATGTTACAACGAAATGTACGTGGAGAAGAATTAATGAAAGTGTTTGAGACGATTGTCCACGGTAGTGAGCAAGATTTAATGCAAGAAAATGCAAATGTAGATGGCCGCTCTCCGATGGGAGTAATGGGAACGTTCGCATCAGAGAGTGCGAAATATTATGCAGTTGAAAATTTATTGTCAGATCAAGTGAAAAAAGCAATAAATCAAAATATATTATATCCACATGACTTAGATTTTTATGCGACAGGAACGACGACTTGTTCGCAAATTCCGTTAGCGCAAATGCTTGCGAACGGTTTTCATACCGGACATGGGCATATGAGACAACCGCAGGATATTAAAAGTGCATTGGCTCTTTCGTCTATTATTTTTCAGGCGAATCAAAATATGCAGCACGGTGGTCAATCATTTGCACTCTTTGATATTGATTTAGCTCCATATGTGAGAAAAACAGTAGCGAGACATAAGGAGCGATTACAGTCATATCCGCTTACGAAAGAACAAATAGATGAATTTGCATGGAAAGAAACAGAAAATGATACGTATCAGGCGTGTGAAGCTTTCGTTCATAATTCCAATAGTATGCATAGTAGGGGCGGGGGACAAGTACCGTTTATTTCTATTAATTATGGAACAGACACATCAAAAGAGGGACGGTTATTAGTTAGACAGCTTTTAAAAGCGACCCAAGCTGGTCTTGGTAAAGGAGAAACACCAATTTTTCCTATTCAAATTTTTAAAATGAAAAAAGGTGTGAACTTTGAAGAATGTGATCCGAACTATGATTTATTTGAATTAGCGTTAGAGACAACGGCTGAACGATTATTTCCTAACTTTTCATTTTTAGATGCGTCGTTTAATGCAGTACATTATGACGGAAGACCGGAAAGTGAAGTATGTTACATGGGATGTCGTACCCGTGTTATGTCTAACATACATGGAGAAGAAACTGCGATTGGAAGAGGTAATTTATCATTTACGTCTATCAACTTAGTGAAATTAGCGCTAATTAGTGGTTCAAAAGAAGCATTTTTTGAAGCGTTAAATTATTACTTAGATTTAGGAATTCAGCAATTATTAGAGAGATTTGAGTATCAATGTACGAAGCGAGCAAGAGATTTCCGATTTTTATATTCGCAAGGTGTATGGCGCGGTGGAGAAAAGTTACATCCTGAAGATTCTGTAGCATCCATTTTAAAGCAAGGGACGTTAAGTCTTGGTTTTATCGGTCTTGCGGAGTGTTTAGTAGCTTTAACAGGAAAGCATCATGGAGAAGATGAAGAGTCATGGAAACTCGGGTATGAAATCATTTCCTTTATGAGAGATAGAATGGATAAAGCGACGGAAGAACACGAACTGAATTTCTCAGTAATTGCAACTCCTGCGGAAGGATTATCAGGGAAGTTTGTGAAAAAAGATAGAGAAGAATTTGGTGTGATTAGCGGTATAACGAACCATAATTATTATACGAATTCATTCCATATCCCAGTTTACTATAACATTCAAGCGATAAATAAAATTCGTTTAGAAGGACCTTTCCATGCCCTATGTAACGGGGGGCATATTACGTATATTGAACTAGACGGAGCAGCTATGCATAACAAGCAGGCATTAAAACAAATTGTACGAGCGATGGCAGATCATGGCGTTGGATACGGTTCAATTAATCATCCAGTTGACCGTTGCAAGTGCTGTAGTTATCACGGAGTTATTGGTAATGAATGCCCAAGTTGCGGAAATGAAGACGAGGCTAATATAGAAAGAATTCGCCGTATAACAGGTTATCTTGTAGGAGATATGTCGAAGTGGAATAGTGCAAAACGTAGTGAAGAGATGGACCGGGTGAAGCATAAATGAAAGTGATGAACATCATTCATGATAGTGTAGTAGATGGGGAAGGATTGCGGACAGTCGTGTTTTTTGCGGGCTGTCCGCATCGTTGTTTCGGTTGCCATAATCCGAAATCGTGGAATATTTGCAATGGAACTGAAATGACAGTAGAAGACATTGTGAAAGAGATTGCAAGTAATCCATTAACTGATGTAACATTTTCAGGTGGTGATCCATTTTTTCAAGCTGCTGAAGTGAAAAAAGTAGCAAAATCTGTGAAAGACTTGAAAAAAAATCTATGGATGTATACAGGTTATACGTTAGAAGAGATACAGAGTTCTCAAAATAATGATATGATAGAGTTGTTACAGTATGGGGATGTTTTAGTCGATGGAAGATTTGAAATCGAGAAAAAAGATTTAACACTTCCATTTCGCGGAAGCTCCAATCAACGTATTATTCGATTGAAAGAGTAAAAAGGCGGGATAGATGATATGAATAAAACAGTATTACTTGTTGAAGATGAAAGAAGACTACGTGAAATCGTTAGTGATTATTTTCGTAATGAAGGCTTTGAAGTAATCGAAGCAGAAGACGGAAAAATAGCGTTAGAATTATTTGCAGAGCATGAAATTGATTTAATTATGTTAGATATTATGTTACCAGAAATAGATGGATGGTCTGTTTGTAGACGAATTAGAAAAGAATCAGCAGTACCAATTATTATGTTAACAGCACGTTCAGATGAGGATGATACATTACTAGGGTTCGAATTAGGTGCAGATGAGTATGTAACGAAACCTTTCAGCCCGAAAGTGTTAGTAGCTCGAGCGAAGACGTTATTGAAACGTGCGGATGGCGTGGTAGGAGTAGCGGAAGAAAATGCTATGTCCTTAGCTGGAATAGAAGTAAATCGTTTATCTAGAACGGTGTTAGTAAATGGAGAAGAAATTATATTGACACATAAGGAATTTGAACTTCTTGTTTATTTAATGGAGAACAAAGGAATTGTGTTGTCACGTCAACATTTATTAGATCAGTTATGGGGATATGATTATTACGGTGATGACCGAACGGTGGATACTCATATTAAAAAACTACGAAATAAGCTAGGAGAAAAAGCGAAGCATATCGGTACTGTTATTCGAGTTGGTTATAAGTTTGAAGAATAATTGTAATGGATTGTGTACTTTAGCCTAGGGAAATGTCGATTTTATATCCTCTTTGGCAGGTAGAATGTACAAAAAATACTTTTCTTGTCTACAATGATAGATAAGAGTATTTTTTTAATTGGATTTCACGATGAGTTCACAAGAAGGACACAAACTGTGACTATACTGAAAATACGAATTCACCAGAGAGGGGAAATAAAACATGGGATATTACGACGGACCGAATTTAAATGAAGAGCATAGTGAAACGAGAGAAGTGAGAAAATCAGGCGGTAAAAAAGGTTATTTTTTCACAGGTTTAGTCGGAGCGGTAGTTGGAGCTGTCACAATTAGTTTTGCGGCACCATATATGCCATGGGCTCAAAATAATGGAGCGGCTGTATCATCATTCAGTTCGGATTCAAAAGTTGAAGGTACTGTAGTTCCTGTTGTCAATAAAGCTAAAAATGAAACTGATTTACCTGGTATGATTGAAGGCGCGAAAGATGTTGTTGTAGGTGTTATTAATATGCAACAAAGCATTGATCCATTTGCAATGCAACCAACAGGCCAAGAACAACAAGCTGGTTCAGGATCAGGTGTTATTTATAAAAAAGCAGGAAATAAAGCATATATTGTAACAAACAACCACGTAGTAGATGGAGCGAATAAACTTGCTGTAAAACTAAGTGATGGTAAACAGGTAGATGCAAAACTAGTAGGGAAAGATCCTTGGTTAGATTTAGCTGTTGTTGAAATTGACGGGTCTAATGTAAATAAAGTTGCCACTTTAGGTGACTCAAGTAAAATCCGTGCTGGTGAAAAAGCAATTGCAATCGGTAATCCACTAGGGTTTGATGGAAGTGTAACGGAAGGTATTATTAGTAGTAAAGAACGTGAAATTCCAGTAGATATTGATGGCGATAAACGTGCGGATTGGAATGCTCAAGTTATTCAAACAGATGCAGCGATTAACCCAGGTAATAGTGGTGGTGCGTTATTTAACCAAAACGGTGAAATAATTGGGATTAATTCAAGTAAAATTGCACAACAAGAAGTTGAAGGGATTGGATTTGCTATTCCAATTAATATCGCAAAACCAGTTATTGAATCACTTGAAAAAGACGGAGTAGTGAAACGTCCAGCTCTTGGAGTAGGTGTCGTTTCATTAGAAGATGTGCAAGCTTATGCCGTAAATCAATTGAAAGTACCAAAAGAAGTAACAAACGGCGTTGTGTTAGGTAAAATTTACCCAATATCACCTGCAGAAAAAGCTGGTTTAGAGCAATATGATATTGTAGTAGCATTGGATGATCAAAAAGTAGAAAATTCACTTCAATTCCGTAAATATTTATATGAAAAGAAAAAAGTAGGCGAAAAAGTAGAAGTTACATTCTATCGTAATGGTCAAAAAATGACGAAAACAGCTACTTTAGCAGATAATTCAGCTACAAAGAATCAATAATTGAAATAAAAGAAAGTCTCTTTCGTATTGAAAGAGACTTTCTTTATCGGCTATACTAAAGGAATAGGAGGGATAAATTATGACAATTGAAAACCCAACTCGTACGGAAATTGGTGAAGTATTAAAGAAAAGCAAAACGATTGCAGTTGTTGGATTATCGGATAAGCCAGAACGTACATCGTATATGGTTTCAAAAGCAATGCAAGATGCTGGGTATCGCATTATTCCAGTGAACCCAACAGTAGATGAGGTGCTTGGAGAAAAAGCAGTTTCTTCACTAAAGGATATTAAGGAACATGTTGACATTGTAAATGTATTCCGCCGTTCAGAATTTTTAATGGATGTTGCGAAAGAGTTTGTAGAGATTGATGCAGACGTTTTTTGGGCACAATTAGGAGTACAAGATGAAGATACATATAAACTGTTAAAAGAAAAAGACTATACTGTAATAATGGATCGTTGTATTAAAGTAGAACATGCGATGACAAAATAGTATAGATTTTAAAGGTAGAAAGATTGATTCAGCCCTCATTATAGGCAAGTAGGGCCGATGAACGAGGTGTTCATCATGAGATTTTTTAAAGGCTGTTTTTGGGGATTATTACTCGTTATCCCATTTTGGATATTGATCATTTGGATCATGATAAAGGTTTGGAATGTGTAATCTTGGCATACATATCCATTTCTCGTTGACAAACGATTATTTTTCTGAAATAGTAGCCTAGAGGAATCCTTGTGAAAAAAACAAGGATTTTTCTATTGAAAATGGTATATAAAAGAGATAAGATAACTTGCCAAAACTATAGTCGAGGCGTTATTCTATAGTAGAAACATATGTTCTTATTTGATTAGGAAAGGGGCAAGGAGTTTGGCGAAGCATCAGTTCCAATATAATGAAGATGCAATTCAAGTGCTAGAAGGACTTGAAGCCGTTCGAAAACGCCCGGGTATGTATATCGGGAGTACGGATAGCCGTGGATTGCATCATTTAGTATATGAAATAGTAGATAACTCCGTTGACGAAGCGTTAGCGGGATTTGGCGACGAAATTTCTGTCGTAATACATAAAGATAATAGTATTAGCGTTATAGATAAAGGGCGAGGAATGCCTACGGGAATGCATAAACTTGGGAAACCTACACCTGAAGTTATTTTAACTGTACTTCATGCTGGTGGTAAGTTTGGTCAAGGTGGTTACAAAACGAGTGGTGGTTTACACGGTGTTGGGGCATCAGTAGTAAACGCCTTATCTGAATGGTTAGTCGTAACGATTAAGCGTGACGGGAATATTTATGAACAACGCTTTGAAAATGGCGGTGTTCCTGTAACGACGCTTGAGAAAATCGGAAAGACGAAAGAATCTGGTACGACAATGCATTTCAAACCAGATACGACGATTTTCAGCACAACAAATTACAATTACGAAACATTATGTGAAAGATTACGTGAATCTGCATTCCTATTAAAAGGAATGAAAATCTCAATAAAAGATGAGCGAAATGATTTAGAAGATGTCTTTCATTATGAAACAGGAATCGAAGCTTTCGTTTCATACTTAAACGAAGAAAAAGATTCAATCCATCCGGTAGTATATTTTACTGGTGAACAAAATGGAATTGAGGCAGAGCTAGCATTTCAATTTAACGATGGCTACTCAGAGAATATTCTTTCGTTTGTAAATAATGTACGTACAAAAGATGGTGGAACACACGAAGCTGGATTTAAGACAGCAATGACTCGTGTGTTCAATGAGTATGCTCGTAAAGTTTCACTATTAAAAGAAAAAGATAAAAACTTAGAAGGTACAGATATTCGTGAAGGTGTAGCGGCTATCGTTTCTGTACGTGTACCAGAAGAAGTACTTCAGTTTGAAGGACAAACGAAGGGAAAACTAGGTACAAGTGAAGCTCGTTCTTCAATTGATGCCATTGTATCAGAGCATTTAGCTTACTTTTTAGAAGAAAACCCGGATGTTGCTACACTTCTTGTGAGAAAGGCAGTTAAAGCAGCGCAAGCACGTGAGGCTGCTCGCAAAGCGAGAGAAGAAGCACGTACTGGTAAAAAGAAAAAGAAATCAGAAGGTACATTAAGTGGTAAGTTAACACCTGCACAATCACGTAACCCACAGAAAAATGAACTGTACCTAGTGGAGGGTGACTCTGCCGGTGGTTCCGCGAAACAAGGTCGAGACCGACGTTTCCAAGCGGTATTACCGTTACGTGGTAAAGTAATCAATACAGAAAAAGCAAAACTTGCGGATATCTTTAAAAATGAAGAGATTAATACAATCATTTACGCTATTGGCGGTGGTGTAGGGAATGAATTCGCTGTTGAAGATATTAACTACGATAAAGTTGTAATTATGACCGATGCCGATACAGATGGTGCGCACATTCAAGTATTGTTACTAACGTTCTTCTACAGATATATGAAACCACTTATCGAAGCTGGCAAAGTATTTATTGCACTTCCTCCTTTATACAAAGTAAGTAAAGGAAAAGGTAAGAGTGAAGTGATTGAGTATGCATGGTCTGATGAAGAATTAGATGGTGTAACAAAAAAGGTCGGTAAAGGCTATATGTTGCAGCGCTATAAAGGACTTGGCGAAATGAATGCTGATCAATTATGGGAGACAACTATGAATCCTGAAACGCGTACGTTGATTCGTGTGAAAATTGACGATGCATCAAGAGCGGAGCGCCGAGTTACGACATTGATGGGTGATAAAGTAGAACCTCGCCGTAAATGGATCGAACGAAATGTACAATTTGGTATGCAAGAAGAAGGAAATATTTTAGAAAATGAAATGATTATGGAGACGGAGGTGGAATAACATGCAGGCAGAGAAGTTTCATGACCTCCCGCTTGAAGACGTGTTAGGTGACCGCTTTGCACGTTATAGTAAATATATTATTCAAGATCGCGCGCTTCCAGATGCGCGTGACGGTTTAAAACCTGTACAGAGACGTATTTTATATTCTATGTATGTAGAAGGAAACGTACATGATAAAGCGTTTCGTAAATCAGCTAAAACAGTCGGTAACGTTATTGGTAACTACCATCCACATGGTGATTCTTCTGTATATGAGGCGATGGTACGTTTAAGTCAAACTTGGAAAGTACGTAATGTTTTAGTTGAAATGCATGGTAATAATGGTAGTGTTGATGGCGATCCAGCAGCGGCAATGCGTTATACGGAAGCCCGCTTATCACCAATTGCATCTGAGTTATTACGTGATCTTGATAAAGAAACAGTAGAATTTGTGTCAAACTTTGATGATACGAGTGAAGAACCTGTTGTGCTTCCAGCGATGTTCCCGAACTTATTAGTGAACGGATCTACAGGAATTTCAGCTGGTTATGCAACAGAAATTCCTCCGCATCACCTTGGGGAAGTAATTGATGCGACGATGATGCGTATTGATAAGCCGAATAGTACTGTTGATGATTTATTAACAGTTATGAAAGGACCAGATTTCCCGACAGGTGGTATTATTCAAGGGATTGATGGTATCAAAAAAGCGTATGAAACAGGAAAAGGTAAAATTATTATTCGCGGAAAAGCGGAAGTTGAAACAATCCGCGGTGGTAAGCAACAAATCGTTATTACAGAAATTCCGTATGAAGTAAATAAAGCGAACCTTGTTAAAAAAATGGATGAATTACGTCTAGATAAAAAGCTAGATGGAATTGCTGAAGTACGTGATGAGACAGATCGTACTGGTCTTCGTATTGTCGTAGAGTTAAAAAAGGAAGTAAATGCTGAAGGTATTTTAAATTATTTATATAAGAATACAGATTTACAAATTCCATATAACTTTAATATGGTAGCGATAAATAATCGTCGTCCGACACTTATGACATTACCTAAGATTTTGGATGCATATATTGGACACCAAAAAGAAGTTGTAACAAAGCGTTCTCAATATGAATTACGAAAAGCAGAAAATCGTCAGCATATTGTTGAAGGGTTAATGAAAGCATTATCAATTTTAGATCAAGTAATCGAAACGATTAGAGCTTCTAAAGATAAGCGTAATGCGAAAGATAACTTAAGTGCCAAATTCGGCTTTACAGAAGCACAATCAGAAGCAATCGTTTCGTTGCAACTATACCGTTTAACGAATACAGATATTACAGCACTAGAAAAAGAAGCGGATGAATTAAGTACAAAAATTGCAGAATTACAGGCAATTTTACAAAGTGAAAAAAGACTTCTTCAAGTTATTAAAACAGATTTGAAGAGAGTAAAGAAAACATATAGCGATGATCGCCGTGCTATTATTGAAGAACAAATTGAAGAAATTAAAATCGATGTGGAAGTGATGATTCCACAGGAAGATGTCATCGTTACTGTAACGAAAGAAGGATATGTGAAACGAACAGGTTGGCGTTCGCATAATGCATCGAACGGAAAAGACTTCGGTATGAAAGAGGGTGACATCTTACTGGAGCGATTCGATACGAATACCACAGAGACAGTTCTCTTATTTACGAATAAAGGAAACTATATATATCTGCCAGTATATGAAATGCCAGAAATTCGTTGGAAAGATTTAGGTCAACACGTTGCGAATCTCGTTTCGCTTGAGCGGGATGAAATGATTATTTGGGCGACTGTCGTACCGAATTTTGAAGAAGAAAAACGATTTATCGTATTTGTAACAAAGAATGGCATGATTAAGAAAACAGAATTAAACCAATATAAAGTACAGCGTTATTCAAGGGCGTTCGTTGCTGTAAACTTGAAAAAAGATGATGAAGTAGTAGATATATTTGCGACAGATGGAACGAGTGATATCGTTCTTGCAACCTATGGTGCATATGCACTTATTTTCCATGAAGATGAAGTAAGTCCAGTCGGTGTAAGGGCTGCTGGTGTGAAAGCCATTAATTTAAAAGAAGATGATTATGTCGCTTCGGGTAAACCGTTAAATGGTGAAAAAGATCAACTTATTCTCGTAACGCAGCGTGGTGCTGTAAAACGTCTAAAAGCATCAGAAATTGAGAAATCAACAAGGGCGAAGCGAGGTCTTGTTATTTTCAAAGAGTTAAAACGTAATCCATATCGTATTGTCGGTATTGAAATTGTTCGAGATGATGAACTAGTTTACATGAAGACAGAGAAAAACATTGTAGAAGAAATTGATCCGAAAGCGTATCGAAATAAAGACCGGTATAGTAACGGTAGTTTAGTACTAGATGTTAATGATACAGGTGAAGTTATTGAAACGTGGACGAAAAAACGACCGGAGTAAAGAAAAGCATCTTGCTATGAATCATGGTAAGATGCTTTTTTCTAGGCAAATTATTATGTAAATAATAATATTCTTGTTATAATAACTGAATGAAATCGTTCTCATAAAGTGAAACTTTAATCAGTGGGAATGTTCTTTATCCCCACTGATTATTAGTTGAAGCCGGATAGATGGAGGGGCAACATGAAAAAAATAGGTGTAGGGATTGTAGGATTTGGGTTTTCTAGTACAACATTTCACATCCCATTATTACAAACGATAGAAGAATACGATATTCGTGCTATTTTATCTTCAAAAGAAGAACTAGTGAAACAAGCAGTACCAAATGCTGAAGTTGTTGACACAATTGAGGAATTAGTAAATCGTACTGATATTGACTTAGTGGTCATTACTTCACCGAATACAACTCATTTTCCATATGTAAAAGAAGCAATTTTACATGGTAAGCATGTAGTTGTGGAGAAACCATTCGTTGTTTCAATTGAAGAAGGGGAAGAGCTTATTTCGTTAGCAGAGCAACATAATGTGGTAGTAAGTGTATATCATAATCGTCGTTTTGATAATGATTTCTTAACGATAAAGAAATTGTTAGAAGAAAATAGAATAGGAAATTTATACGCATATGAAGCGCATTTCGATCGTTTTCGCCCGAATGTACGTGATCGCTGGAGAGAAAAGAACTTACCAGGATCAGGAATATTATATGATTTAGGCTCGCATTTAATTGACCAAGCATTATCATTATTTGGGAAACCAGATGCGATAAGTGCAGATGTAATCAAACAACGACCAGGTGCAGAAATTGATGATTACTTCCATGTTATACTTCACTACGGTGTGAAACGTGTCACTTTACATAGTAGCAGTTACGTAAAGCAAGCAGGCCCACACTTCACACTGCATGGAGATAAAGGTTCTATCGTGAAATACGGTATGGATTCACAGGAAGAGCAATTAAAAAATGGAATGAAGCCAGGCGATAACGGTTATGGAGCAGACGCTGAAGAGAATTTCGCTACTTTACATACGGAAGAAAAGTTAGAGTGTATTTCGACAGAAGTTGGCTGTTATGACATGTATTATAAAGGTGTAAGAGATAGTATTGTAAATGGTGAAAAACCACCTGTAACAGCACAAGAAGGCTTAGAAGTTATTAGGCTTATTCAATTAGCGATTGAAAGTAGTGAAACGGGTAGAGTCATTCCTATAAAGTGAAACTTTAATCAGTGGGGGTCTTACTGCCCATTAAAGTGGGATAAAATAAAAAAGACACGAATTTCGTGTCTTTTTTATTAGGAAGATGTGAATATGGCAAATTATTTAGTTTAGTCGTTTGTCATACATTAGCTGGATTTGTATGCCGTAAGGATCTTCAATAATCCCATATGCTTCACTAAATATATTTTTTTCTAGCGGAGAGAGTATCTTCACGTTCTTATTGGAAATTAAATTATTATAAAATCTTTGTATTTCTTCTAAATTAGCGCTTTGAATGCAAAGAGACATATTATTTCCAACGTTATAACGTTCCTTAGGATTCATTGTATCTTCTGCTATCATTAGCTTTGTATTCCCAATCTGTAAAACAGAGTGAGCAATATGATCTTTATTTTCACGTGTAATTTTAAAAGAACGATCTCTTTTCGCCAGTTCTTCATACGTAACAATCATTAACTGCTTAGCTTCTAAATTGCGTGTATAAAAATTAATTGCCTCCTTTGCATGCCCATTCATTGAAAGAAAAATAGCTATTTCTAATGTCATAAATATCTAACTCCTTTATTAGTTAATAATTATAATATAGACTAAAAAGGTTTCAATACATGACACCTTTCGGGAGGGAAATATGAAAAAAACGGAACGAATAAATGATATGCTTATTTACTTAAATAATAAAAGATATTTTAATTTAAGGGATTTAATGGTTAGATATGATATTTCTAAAAGTACCGCGTTGCGAGATATTCAATCATTGGAAGAAATAGGTGTACCGATATATTCTGAACTAGGTAGAAATGGAAGTTACAAAATTATAGCAAATAGTGTGTTATCGCCGATTTATTTTAGTGTGGATGAAATGTATGCGTTATATTTTTCGATTCTTACACTAAATGGATACAAGACGAAACCATTTAATATAGAAAGTATAGCGCTTGAAAATAAATTTAAACATGTACTACCGGATAATGTGAGTAAAAATATTTCGATTATGGAGCGAACGCTTTCCTTTGAAGTAACAAATCATAGCAATTTTAGTCCGTACTTAAAAGAAATTTTACAGGGGATTTTTGCTGAGCGAGTTTACCAGTTAACATATTTAAAAAAAGATGCGGAGAAAGTATTGGTCGCCCAATTTATTCGAATCGAATCTAAATTTGGCCAGTGGTATGCTAAAATCTTTAACTTTGAGGCAAATCATGTTCAAATAATTAGATGTGATAAAATTCTTTCTATTGAGGAAACAAGCAATACGAATCCAAAAAATCTTGAAGAGTTGTTAAGTTATCTTATTAATTTTCATAGAAAGCCTGATGCAACTGATTTTATTGTCATTGTTAATCAAAAAGGAAAAGACATTTTTGATAAAGAGAATTATCCTTCCATGAAGATAAAAAAAGAAAATGAAAATTATAGTATAACAGGCTATTTTAACAAGCAAGAAGTTGAGTTTATTGCAAGTTACTTTCTGAATTTCGGTGAAACAATTATCTCCATTCAGCCTGTTATGCTAAAAGAGTTAATCTATAATAAGGTATTATCTATAAAGCAGCATTTAACTTCTTTAAGAGAAAGTTAGTTTTAATCATTTTTTGACATGAAAAAGCCCTTGAGATTTAAATATCTAAAGGGCCTTTTTGTGATGTTATTTGTTCTTTAGAAACATTATTTTTCTGGGACGGACAGTCCATAAAAGAACATCGTAACGATATCTTGTATATGTTTTTCGCGATCTCCTTCAAGAAGCTGTGCTCCGAAATCATCACCTAATTTAGTGAACATTTGAATGTATAGCAACATCATTTCTTTAGTAAGGTGAGGATTAATTTCATTTTTTTGCTGTGCTTGTTCTAATATTTCTAAATACCAAGGTAGGATTTTTTCGTTTTGATAACTATAAATAAACTCGCGGAGTTCTTCATCCCTTTGCATCATTTGTAGTAACATATCTGGCTGAAATAACCCACCAGTATTCATTTTTCTTACAATCATTTTTTGCATCATATCATGAAAAGGTAAATTTTCCGCTGCAAGATTTTTATAATATTGAAATTCAGATATAATAAATTCTTGTATAAGCTCTCGAAATAACGCATCTTTACTTCCGAAATGATTATAAATGGTAACTTGAGAAACGTTTGCTTTTTTTGCAATATGTTCTATTTTCACTTCATTAAATCCGCGTTCTGAAAATAATAAGAAGGCTGCCTCTTTAATGGCACGTTTTTTCTTTTCTTTCACTTTTTCAAAGCCGTTCAATGCAATCACCTCAATTATAATATACAAGAAAAAATAATGGGAAACAATAATTTTGAAATATGGGCATATAAATATTTCAAAAAGTTGTTGCGAATATGAAAGATGAGGAGTACAATAATTTTGAAATATCACATATTAAATATTTCAAAAAATGAGGTGGAATTATGATTTCAGTTCAAAATGTCACAAAACAGTTTTCAAATGGAAAAGGTTTGTTTCATATTACATTTGATGTAAAAGAAGGGGAAGTATTTGGTTACTTAGGACCAAATGGTGCTGGGAAATCCACAACAATTCGTAATTTAATGGGATTTATAAAACCGACAGCTGGTAAAGCGACAATTTTTGGATTAGATTGCTGGGATGAAGCAGCGAAAATTCAAAGAGAAGTTGGCTATCTACCAGGAGAAATCTCTTTTATTGAAGGAATGAATGGATTAGAGTTTTTAAAATTAATGCAAGGAATGCGCGGTTTAAAGGATACGAAAAGACGAGATGAATTAATAGAACGTCTGCAATTTGATGTGAAAACACCGATTCGAAAAATGTCTAAAGGTATGAAGCAAAAAGTAGGGATTGTTGCAGCTTTTATGCATGATCCAGAAGTGTTAATTTTAGATGAACCGACATCAGGGCTCGATCCACTTATGCAGCAAGTATTTATAGATTTAATAGTAGAGGAAAAGCAAAGAGGAAAAACAATTCTTATGTCGTCGCATATTTTTACTGAAATTGAGCGTACGTGTGATCGAGTAGCGATTATTAAAGATGGTCGCCTTGTAACGGTTGAAAATATTCATGATTTACAAAGTATGAGACGACAGGTAATAGATGTAACCGTATCATCGCAAGAAGAGATTGAATCTCTTACGCAATGTAATTTGCAATTTGAAGCGGTGAAAGGTAGAGAAGCATCGATTATTGTACAAGGAAACTATCAAACGGTTTTACAAACACTTTCAAACTATAATGTAACGGCACTTCAAACGAGAGCAATGGATTTAGAACATTTATTTATGCATTATTACGATAAGAAAGAAGGGGTAAAGCATGAATAAGCAACTGTTTTTAGCTAGTTTGAAAGAAGCACAAAAAAGTATTTTGAGTTATGCAACTGGTGCAGCTCTATATTTATGGTTGTTAATTTGGATCTTCCCTTCAATGGTATCAGCGAAAGGGTTAAATGAATTAATAAGTGCTATGCCTGATAGTGTGAAAAAAATTGTTGGAATGGAAAGTCCGATTCAAAACGTAATGGATTTTTTAGCTGGTGAATATTATAGTCTATTGTTTATTATCATATTAACAATTTTTTGTGTAACAGTTGCAACGCATTTAATTGCTCGTCATGTAGATAAAGGAGCGATGGCATACTTGTTAGCAACACCTGTATCTAGAGTGCGAATTGCAATCACGCAAGCGTCTATTCTTATATTGGGACTACTGATTATTGTAGCTGTTACGTATGTAGCGGGTATAGTAGGTGCAGAGTGGTTTCTACAAGATAATAACTTAAATAAAGAATTATTCCTGAAGATAAACGTAGTTGGAGGGCTCATATTTTTAGTCGTTAGTGCGTATTCATTTTTCTTTTCTTGCATATGTAATGACGAAAGAAAGGCACTTAGCTACTCAGCAAGTTTAACAATTTTATTTTTCGTAACGGATATGGCAGGTAAATTAAGTGATACGCTAGAGTGGATGAGAAATATATCATTATTTACGCTATTTCGTCCGAAAGAAATTGCTGAGGGAACGTATAATATATGGCCAGTGAGTATAGGTTTAACTGCTGGAGCACTTTGTATTTTCATAGTAGCAATTGTAGTGTTTAGAAAGAGGGATTTACCGTTGTAAAGTAGAAAGTCCACTGAGAAAGTGGGCTTTTTTGATGAGGAGGAAACAAATGAATCATTTGTTCCGGGTGCAGCTATATGTAAATGATATTGAGAAGTCATTATTGTTCTATGAAGAAGTAATTGGTTTAAAGTTGTATAAAAGGAGTATGCATGCAGCACGTTTTAATCATGACCAGTTTTCTTTATTACTAGTCAGTGATGCAAGGTTGAATGAAAATCACTATTTTTACAATCGAAAAGAAATGAAGGGGAATGGCTTTGAACTAATTATTGTTGTCAATCGGATTGAAGAAGTATATGAACGATGTAAAGAGAATCGGTGCACAATACAAGAAGAAATTCAAACCTATCCGTGGGAGATGAGAGGATTTAAAGTTACAGATCCAGATGGATATTTCCTTAGAATTACATCTGAGTAAAGGTAAACATGAAGAATGTTTACCTTTTTTTATGAAAATATTCAAAAAAATGAACCTTTTTCTAGGCTCATCCGTCTAATACATGTAAAGTTAAATTTGAAGTGAGGATGAAACAGGAGGAGCAATTGTGAAAGTAATCCCTTTATATAAAATGATTGCAAAAGAAGAAACCGATGTTTCTTTAGCGAAAAAAGGTGATCATGAAGCGTTTATGGCGCTTATACATACAGAAAAAGTGAAGATGTATCGCATTGCAAAGGCTATGTTACGTGATGAGACAAATATAGAGGATGCGATACAGGCAACAATTTTAAAAGCCTATGAAAATATAAAAAAATTAAAAAAAGAAGAGTTTTTTCAAACTTGGTTAATTCGAATTTTAATGAATGAGTGTAACAATATTATTAGAGCGTATAAAAAGGTAGTTGTGACAGAAGAGAATGATTACAATATGAGTGCCTGTGATCAGTATGAAGATATAGATTTGTGTAATGCGATTCAATCGTTACATGAAGAATTAAGAGCTGTTACGGTGCTTTATTATTATGAAGATATGAATCAAGAGAGTATTGCCAAGCTTTTAGAAATACCAAAAGGAACAGTGAAATCGAGATTGTCACGTGCGAGGGAACAACTGCAAAAACGATTAAAGATGGAATAGGGGGTGTCTAGGGTGGATAACGAAAAATTATTTGATGAGAAATTAAAAAAGAGAATAAAAGAAGAGAATGTTATAGTACCGCCAGAGTTAAATGAAAAGATTAATAGTACACTACATAATCTTCCGGTCAAAAAGAAAGGTTACAGAGTTTATATGATGGCTATAAGTGCTGCGGTTCTAACACTTTCAATTGTGTCTATGTCGGAGTTTTCTAATCAAATTCTTGCTCAAAATGGTGGAGTATTTGAATATGTAAAGAAAAAGGCGTTTTCTGATTATGAAAATGAAGAAGAAATAAAAACGAACGTAAATTATCCAGATAAAGAAAAAATTCATGAAAAGATGCTGGATTCTATTGATCATTTTAAAAATATTTCAGGACAATTTGAGGAATATTCTAGCTCGTCAAGAATTGCTACAACATACAAATATGCGATTGATACGGAGCAACAAAGTGGTATCTCTTCGAAAGAAGATAAACTAGCGAAAAAACGAACAATTATATATAACGAGGGCAAGAAAAAAGAATTTGATGATGAGAAGTATACATATAAAGAGACAAAATGGAGCCCGAAAGAAAAAAACTATGAACTATTAAAATTAAATCCTACGGAAAGATTATTGAGAAAATCAGGCGAGAAAAAAAGATATGATGATGAATATATAGGATTCGCTAAGTATAGTATTCAATCAGAATTTGCTGATCTATTAATTCGATATAAAGATTGGAATTATAAAGAAACGAAGTATCTTGGACTGGATTGCTACAAAATAGAAGGGACAATAAACATAGAAATGCCTGTAAGTACATCTGAAGATTTAAGAGGGAAGTTTGAAATGGTTGTAGAGAAAAATACGGGGATTATGCTAAAGTTCCTTAGTTTCCACGAAGGTATGATTCAATATTCGATTACAACTGAATGGATACAAATAAACAAAGGATTGAAAGAGAATGTGTTTCAAAAGGATAGCGCTAAGTATGAAAAATTGAAAAATATATTAGATGAATAGAAAATGGAGGGAACTATATGGAGAATACTTCTTCTTCAAGAGAAAAGAAAAATAAAAGACAATATAAAAAGACAATGATAATAAGTGTCTTGTTAGTAGTATTACTATTTGGCGGAGTTGGATACGGTGCTTATGTGTATATGAAAACTTCTAATCTCGTACAAAAGTCTAGTTTGAATTTAGCGCGTGGTGAAAAATCACATTTACGTGAGAACGCCGTAAAACCAATTGCAAATAATGTTTCACTTTTAATTATGGGAATTGATGAAAATCAAGAACGACAAAAGGAGTATAATGGTGCATTTCATACAGATGCGCTACTGTTAGCTACTTTTAATAAAGATGATAAGACAGTGAAATTAACGAGTATCCCACGTGATACATATACATATGTTCCAGTTGAAAAGAAAAAAGATAAAATAACGCATGCATATGGAAGTGGTTTTGTTAAAAATGGTAAAGATGGAGGGCCGCAAGCTTCAGTGGAAGCGGTAGAAAAATTGTTACAAGTACCTGTTGATTATTTTGTGAAGTTTAATTTTAATTCATTTACTAAAATTGTTGATGGATTAGATGGGATTGAAGTAGATGTCCCAGTTGAATTTACGGAGCAAAATAGTAAAGATGAACCTGACGCAATCCATTTGAAAAAAGGACTACAAAAATTAACAGGGGAAGAAGCACTTGCACTGGCAAGAACGCGTCATATTGATAGTGATGCAATGAGAGGACAGCGTCAACAGCTTGTTATTGAGGCGATGTTAAGTAAATTAAAAAGTGTAGGATCGATTACGAAACTAGAAAAAATGATTGAGGCGGTTGACGGTGATTTTAAAACAAACTTAGTAATGGATGATATTTTATCTTTTTATAAATACGGATTAAGCGGTTCAGTTGAAAAGATTCAATTAGCTGGTGATGATGTATATTTACCTAATGGTCCAAATGGGCAACGTGTATATTATTATAATCCTAATAAAAAAGATCTACAGAGTTTGAGTAATACGCTTAGAACACATCTAGGATTAAGTGAAAAGCAGATTGAGGAGAATTGAAGCAGGCGAAATGTCTGCTTTTTTATTATGTTTAATAGTATGGCATTTAAATTATAATGTTATATACTATTTTGGAATTGTGGATAATAGTGCAACATAATGATGTGGTTTAAGTTAAATAGCAGGGGGGCTATTACATAAAATACATCATTAGCAATTATTGAAATCGTATGGGAGAAATGAAAGAAACAGGGGAGTATTAAAAATGAGAATTGTAAAGAATTTAACATTCCAAGTTATTGTGGCAATTATTTGTGGTATTGCAGTAGGGGCAATTTGGCCTAGTGTTGGACAAGAGATGAAGCCAATTGGTGAAACATTCATCAATATGATTAAAATGGTTATTGCACCGATAATCTTTTTAACGATTGTACTTGGTATTGCAAGTATGGGAAGTATGAAAAAAGTAGGTCGTGTTGGTGGGAAGGCACTATTATATTTTGAAATCGTTACAACAGCGGCTTTAATTATTGCTATCATCGTAGCGAATGTTGTGCGTCCAGGAGATGGATTAGATCCCTCAAAACTAAAGGGCGGAGATGTTTCACAATATGTCCAAAGCGGTCAAGAAATGCAGTGGATGGATTTCTTTTTACATATTGTGCCGTCTAACATGTTTGAAGCATTTGCAAAAGGCGATATTTTACAAGTGTTATTCTTCTCAATTTTATTTGGTGCAGGGTTAAAGATGCTAGGGGAAAATGGACAACCTGTTATCGACTTTTTTGAAAGATTATCGAAAGTATTTTTTAACATTTTATCCATTGTAATGAAATTAGCACCGGTTGGAGCATTCGGCGGGATGGCGTTTACAATTGGTAAATATGGTTTAAGTACACTTATTCCACTGGGTAAATTAATGATTTGTGTATATGCAACAATGGCATTATTTGTTTTTATTGTTTTAAATTTTATTTGTAAATTTTACAAATTTAGTTTGTGGAAATATTTGGCGTATATTAAAGAAGAATTACTTATTGTTCTTGGGACATCATCATCAGAATCAGTACTGCCGCGAATGATGACAAAGATGGAAGACTTCGGATGTTCGAAGCAAGTAGTAGGTTTAGTCATTCCGACAGGATACTCTTTTAATTTAGATGGAACGGCAATTTATTTATCGATGGCTACTATATTTTTAGCGCAAGTCTTTCACGTCGATCTTTCACTAGGTCAACAATTAACTATAATAGCTATTTTGTTAGTTACATCTAAAGGAGCTGCAGCAGTAACAGGTGGAGGATTTATTGTATTAGCATCTACGTTATCTGCAATGAATGTTATTTCATTAGAAGGATTAGCACTATTACTTGGTGTAGATCGTTTCATGTCAGAAGTACGTGCTATCGTCAATTTAATTGGCAACAGAATTGCGACTGTAGTTGTTGCAAAGAGTGAAAATGAATTTGATGATGAGAAGTATACGAGAGTAGTAGAAGAAATGAAAAGAGAGAAAATGGCCGGATAAAAAGTCAGCTTTGCTGACTTTTTTATTTTTGTAGAAAAGAGGTTTTTTATAATATACATTATTTATTAACAATAATTTACAAGTGTTTTATAGTAGAGAGATATAAAGGCTATTAAATCAATACATAGAATTCAATGAGATATAGTGTTTCGAAAGATTATGGAATTTTTATGAATACTACTGTAAAAAAATAATTTTTAAAAAATTTTCAATAATAACACTTTACAAAACTCAAAAAATTAGTAGAATAATAGTTAATAAGAATCTTCTGATAAATATATAAAGAAAAACAGAATTATCAGAAGATTCTTAAATGAGAGCGTTAAGAATTAGGGAGGGTACAGAAAGTGAAAAAGAAAAAAATGAAAAAACTAACAGCGGTTGTAGCACCAGTTTTAGCAATGAGTATGGCATTAACAGCATGTTCTACATCAGGCGGAGATAAGAAGACAAATACAAATTCTAGCTCTGGCGGAGATAGCAAATCAGAAGAAAAATTAGCAGCGAAACAAGTGTTCAATAAAACAGAAAACCAAGAAATTCCAACAATGGATACTTCGAAAAATACAGACGTTGTAGGTTCTCAAATTTTAGGTAATACAATGGAAGGACTATACCGTTTAGATAAAGATAATAAACCAATCCCAGCTGCGGCAGAGTCAAGCACGAAGAGTGAGGATGGTAAAAAATATACATTCAAATTACGTAAAGATGCAAAATGGTCAAATGGTGATCCTGTAACAGCGAAAGATTTCGTGTTTGCATGGCAACGCCTATTAGATCCAAAAACAGCTGCTGAGTATGCATTTATCGCATTCCCAATTAAAAATGCAGAAGCGGTTAATAAAGGGGAAAAACCTGTAACTGAACTAGGAGTAAAGGCAGTAGACGACCTTACTTTAGAAGTTGAATTAGAACAAGCAGTACCATACTTCTTAAACTTAGTAGCATTCCCATCGTACTATCCATTAAATGGGAAGTTCGTAACAGAAAAAGGGGATAAATACGGTTTAGAATCTGATACAACAGTATATAATGGGCCGTTCGTTCTTTCTGATTGGAAGCATGAACAAGGTTGGAAACTGAAGAAAAATGATCAATATTGGGATAAAAAGACCGTAAAATTAGATGAAATTAACTATAGTGTTGTAAAAGAGCCAGCAACTATTGTGAATTTATATGATAGTGGTCAAATTGACTTCGCTTTATTAACAGGAGAATTTGTTGACAAATTTAGAAATAATAAAGAGGAATATGGGGTATATAATGAACCAAGTACGTTCTTTATACGCTTAAATCAAAAACGTGGTGGACAAGATACACCATTAAAGAGCAAGAAATTACGCGAAGCAATTGCGCTATCAATTGATAAAAAGAATTTAGCAAATGTTATTTTAAACGATGGATCTAAAGCGGCTGATTATGTAGTGCCGAAAGGATTAGCAACTGGACCAGACGGTAAAGACTTCCAAGAAACATTTAAAAACGGTATTAAACCAGATGCGAAAAAAGCAGCTGCTGCATGGGAAGAAGCGAAAAAAGAACTTGGAAAAGACCAAGTGACAATTGAACTCTTGAACTATGATACTGGTAATGCGAAAAAAGTTGGGGAATACGTAAAAGATCAAATTGAGAAAAACTTAAAAGGTGTAACAGTAAATATTAAACTTCAACCGTTTAAACAAAAACTAAAATTGGAATCAGAGCAAGATTATGATATTTCATATGGCGGATGGAGCCCAGATTATTTAGATCCAATGACATTCTTAGATATGTTTGAATCGAAGCATTCTCATAACCAAATGAGTTTCTCTAATTCAAAATATGATGATATGATTAAAAAAGCTGGCGGCGAATTAATGGGTGACGCGAAAAAACGTTGGGAAGAGCTAGGAAAAGCAGAAAAGTTACTTCTTGAAGAGGATGTAGCAATTGTACCTGTATATCAACTTGCTAGATCTTATGCTATGAAGCCAAATATTAAAGGTGTTGTTAAACATAATATTAGCCCGCAATATAGCTATAAGTGGGCATATGTAACTGAGAAATAATAGAGTTGAAAAAGCACTTCAAAGTAGCCACTTTGAAGTGCTTTTTATTATGAAATGAAATATAAAAAGAGAGGAATAAGGAAAATGGTACTAACATATAGTAGGTGGGGGGATAATCCACATATAGTAGTAATAAAAAATATATTATTATCACTAAAAATTCTAAATATTTTAAAAATAACTTTACAAAACCGAAAAAAATAGTAGAATATTAATTAATAAGAATTTTCTGATAACTATGTTAGTGGAAAATCTCTCAAAGTTATTTTCGTACATATAATTGGGGAGGGTACAATAATGAAGAAAAAGATGAAGAAGTTCACGGCGGTTGTGGCACCAGTGTTAGCAATGAGTATGGCTTTAACAGCATGTTCTGGTTCTGGTGGAGAGAAAAAAACGACTACGACGTCTAATAATGGTGGAGAAGAGAAGAAATCTGATATTAAATATGCAGCAAAGCAAGTATTAAATCGTACAGAAACTCAAGAAATTCCGACGATGGATACTTCAAAGTCAACTGATGTTGTTGGCGCGCAAATTTTAGGAAATACAATGGAAGGTTTATATCGTCTTGATAAAGATAATAAGCCGATTCCAGCTGCTGCGGAATCTAGCACAAAAAGTGAGGATGGTAAGAAATATACATTTAAGCTAAGGAAAGATGCAACGTGGTCAAATGGCGATCCTGTGACAGCAAAAGACTTTGTATATGCATGGCAGAGATTATTAGATAAAAATACAGCTTCTGAATATGCATTTATAGCTTATTATATTAAAAATGCAGAAGTAATTAATAAAGGAGAAAAGCCTGTAACTGACCTAGGAGTGAAAGCTATAGATGATTATACGCTAGAAGTAGAATTAGAAAAACCAGTACCGTATTTTTTAAATTTAACAGCATTCCCATCCTACTATCCGTTAAATGAAAAGTTCGTCAAAGAAAAAGGAGATAAGTTCGGTTTAGAAGCAGATACAACGTTGTATAACGGACCGTTTGTGATGTCTTCGTGGAAACATGAACAAGGCTGGCAATTGAAGAAAAATGATAAGTATTGGGATAAAAAGACTGTGAAATTAGAAGAAATTAATTATAGTGTAGTAAAAGAAGTTGCTACACGGGTGAATTTATATGATACGGATTCTCTTGATTTTGCACTACTTTCTGGAGAATTTGTAGATAAATATAAATCGAATAAAGGTGAATACGGTGAGTATTCAGAAGCAAGCACATTCTTCTTACGTTTAAATCAAAAGCGTAACGGACAAGATACACCGTTAAAGAGCAAAAAACTTCGTGAAGCAATTGCGTTATCAATTGATAAAAAAGGTTTAGCAAACGTTATTTTAAACAATGGTTCAAAAGCTACAGATCAATTGGTTCCAAAAGGGCTGGCGACAGGACCGGATGGTAAAGATTTTCAAGATACATTTAAAAATGGCCTGAAGTATAATCCGAAAAAAGGAGCAGCAGCTTGGGAAGAAGCGAAAAAAGAGCTTGGAAAAGATCAAGTTACGATTGAGTTACTAAGCTATGATGATGGAACTGCGAAGAAGATTGCTGACTACTTTAAAGATCAAATTGAGAAAAACTTAAAAGGTGTAACAATTAATACAAAAATTCAGCCGTTTAAACAAAAACTGAAATTAGAATCAGCACAAGACTATGAAATTTCATATGGTGGATGGAGTCCAGACTATGCGGATCCAATGACATTTATCGACATGTTTGAGTCGAAGAGTCCGAATAACCAGATGAGTTATTCAAACTCAAAATATGATGAAATGGTAGAAAAAGCAGGTAATGAGCTATTGAGTGATACGAAAAAACGTTGGGAAACATTAGGGAAAGCAGAAAAATTACTACTTGAAGAAGATGCAGGAATGGTACCTTTATATCAAACTGGTAGAGCATATGTAATGAAACCGAATGTAAAAGGCATTGTGAAACATAACATTAGTCCAGAATATAGCTTTAAATGGGCTTATATAACAGAAAAGGATAGTAAGTAAAATTATGATAATTCTATAAATTTAAAAGTATTTTCTACAATTGATTATTGATTGTGGGAAATACTTTTTTATGGGGTTTGATTTGTTTCTGTTTCTGTTTCAAGTTTGAACTTTTTTATGAGAGTATAAAAATTTAGATTATAGAAGATTGGAGGGGATATAAAACGAAGTAGTGATGGATTTATTTGATTGATAATTGGTGTGAATACAAACACACATGTAGAATGTCGAAAAAAATTTGTAAAATATAGGTGAATTTTCGGAAATATAGTTAGAAAATTCAAATAAATGTGTTAAAATGGTGTTAACAGCTTAGATAGACATTTTATGTATTATATGGAGGGGAGTGGAAATGATGAAAAAAATGAAAATCCAAGTACGTAAAGTGGAGAAGTTAGTACCACTAGTAGTACACCATAGTTAATAGTAAGTTAGGAAATAGTCCGAGTATGTAAAGTAGAGAAGTTAGTACCATTAGCATTGGTACATACAGCTTAATTATTGGAAAATAGACTAAATAAGTAAGGGAGGTTCTAGTATGAAAAAAGTGAAAATCCAAGTACGTAAAGTAGAGAAGTTAGTACCATTAGCATTGGTACATACAGCTTAATTATTGGAAAATAGACTAAATAAGTAAGGGAGGTTCTAGTATGAAAAAAGTGAAAATCCAAGTACGTAAAGTAGAGAAGTTAGTACCATTAGCAGTACATGCAGCTTAATTATTGGAAAATAGACTAAATAAGTAAGGGAGGTTTTAGTATGAAAAAAGTGAAAATCCAAGTACGTAAAGTAGAGAAGTTAGTACCATTAGCAGTACATGCAGCTTAATTATTGGAAAATAGACTAAATAAGTAAGGGAGGTTTTAGTATGAAAAAAGTGAAAATCCAAGTACGTAAAGTAGAGAAGTTAGTACCATTAGCAGTACATGCAGCTTAATTATTGGAAAATAGACTAAATAAGTAAGGGAGGTTTTAGTATGAAAAAAGTGAAAATCCAAGTACGTAAAGTAGAGAAGTTAGTACCGTTAGTAGTACACCATAGTTAATAGTAAGTTAGGAAATTGGCCGTGCATTAATTTATGTACGGTCTATCAAAATTGATGGAGGTATTTGTATGAGACCGAAATTTAAAGAAATAATGAAACCCGTAGTAGTACATCAAAATGTAATACGGATAGGATTAGAAACGGATAGCTATGAGATTGACGATTCAGATGGCGTGATAAACGAAATAATTGAATTGTTGGATGGCAAGAGAGATATACTTGAAATTTCTGAAGTAAGCTCAATACCAGTTGATATGATTGAAGAGTGTATTCATGCTCTCAATGAAATTGGTTGTATTGAGGATGAAAGTGTTGATCCATATCAATACATAAATAAAAAAGATTTAGAAAGGTACAGAGCTAATTTAACATTCTATACAAATTTTACTTCGTTAGAAAAAAATAAATTTGAATTTCAAAAAAAAATAAAAGATTCGACAGTAGCAATATTAGGTCTTGGTGGTGCTAGCTTAGGTGTGGCGTGTTTAACAGGTCTAGGCGTGGAGAATATTATAGGTGTGGATTATGATTTAGTAGAAACAAGTAATTTGAATCGACAATTTTTATATTCGGAAAAAAATATAGGGGAATTAAAAACAGAAGCAACATTGAACCGTCTTAAAGAGCTTAATAGTGATGTGAATTTTAAATTTATTAATAAGAAAATTAAAAGTTCAGATGACTTGAACTCAATTATAAAAGAAGCAGATATTGTCATAAATGCTATAGATTCACCAGCGATTCTTTGTAATAGGTGGGTAAATGCAGCGTGTGTAAAGCAAAATATTCCTTTTATTCAAGGTGGAGTAAGTAACACACAAATAATTTGGGAGAGAATAGTACCTAATCAAAGTGGTTGTTATGATTGCTATTTAATTCATGCCCTGCGTCTAGATCCTTTCTTTGAATATCAATTAAGAGCAATTTATAATAATCATTTTCCAGGTAGAAATGTTACAACCGGCCCTCATGTTGCATTATTAAATGGCTTTATGACTTCTGAAGTAGCAAAGTTGCTTTCAGGCTATACAGAGGCTATGCCTGCTTCTACTACAATGATTTATGACAAAATAAATATAGAGATTAAAAAGAATTTCAAGTGGGACAAGCTGCCTGACTGCCCTACATGTGGAAAAGAGAATGAGAATATTGAGCCAGTTAGTCTTGAAGAATTAATTTCAATAGCGAAACAAGGGACGGCAGTTCAATGAGTAATCAATTAACATTAGACTCTATAGTGGATTTAAGTCATTTATCAATTCAAAAAGAAGATGATGAGGAATATACGGTAGGAGATTTGTATAATGATATATTTATTAGAATTCCATACGAGGGTGTCCTAGTAATAGAACTGTTAAATAAAGGTTTGAGTATTGAGGAATCTCAAAAAGAAATTGAAAATAAATATAAAATTGAAATCGATGTTTTAGATTTTGTTGAATTATTACTGGAATTAAATCTTATACATAAATTAGATGGCAAAGTATTGATGGAAATAATAAAAATGGATATGAATTTAGGATGGAAACAAAAAATAGGTAATTTGTTTTTTCGAAAAGAAACGGTAATTATGTATACAATATTAAGTATATTAACTGTTGGAATGTTTTGCTATGAGCCTAGCCTTTTACCAAATTATAAAGACATGTTCCTTTTTGAATCAGTTGGTATCAGCTTGTTCATATTCTTTATTGTATCTTGGCTTCTAACATTTTTACATGAAATTGGACATTATTTTGCAGCTGCAAAAGAAAATGTCCCTGTTCGGTTTCAGCTAAGTATTAGATGGTTTTGGATTGTTATAGAAGCTGATATGAATAAACTATGGTCACAGGAAAAACAAAAAAGATATATTCCTTTTTTAGCTGGTCTTTGTTGGGATATGGTGGTTCTCTTTATCGCTGTATTGATACAGTTTTTTATACAAAACCAAGAATTTATATATCACTTTGCTAGAATGATTATACTTATTCAAATGTATAGGATTGTATCTCAGTTTGCAATCTTTTTAAGGACAGACTTTTACTATATTCTAATAACATATTTTAATAGTTCTAACCTTACTCAAAGTGCTACAGCATACTTATTGAAAAGTATTGTGGCTACTAAAAAGAACATATTTGTTAATTTACCAGAAAAAGAAAAGAAACTGGCGAAGTATTACAGCTATTTTTATGTGCTCGGAGGTATAGCAGCGAGTTTATTATTTGTATTTTATACAGTTCCAGCAGGATATACAGCTATTAATGGAGCGGTTCAACAAATTAGTAGCTATCAAATAAATTCAATTAATTTTTGGGATGGTTTTATTTTATTAAGTCTAACTCTATTTGAGATAGCTCTTTGGTGTATTGGAGCATGGAAAAGTCGTATTAGAAATACAAATTCTCAGTTAGAAGTGTAAAAACTATATTTAATTTGGTATAACAAATTATATGAGGTAGTATTCTGAATTTTTGTTCGTTTGATATTAATATGATGATTTTTAATAAAAGCAATTCAACGTGATAAATTCATTGTTGGATTGTTTTTATTTTGAAAAGGGCTTTAGTAGGGGAATGCACCATTTTTGTAGGTTGGAATATAAGTAATATAGAAAATTAAAAGGAGAATCCCATGGAACGAAATGCTTACATCGATTTCCTAGCTTATTACGGAATAGGAAGTGCTCATCCTGGTGGTTTTACGTTAACAAAACAATTGTTAGCGCAATTGCCTTTTAAATATGGGGCGAATGTCCTTGAGATAGGGTGCGGTACGGGGAAAACAGCGGCATATATGACAAAAGAATGTGGTTATAAAGTAACGGCGGTTGAAAAGAATGAGATCATGATTCAAAAGGCGAAAGATAGATGGTTGATTGAAGGACTAGACATTCAATTAATTGAAGGGAATGTAGAGCAATTACCTTGTTTGCATGATTCATTTGAGTTCGTACTTGGAGAATCGATACTCGCTTTTACGGAGAAAGAAAGGGTTATCTCGGAGTGCTATCGTGTATTACAGAAGGATGGCAAGCTTGTTGTCATTGAAATGATTATTGATAGGCACATTGAGAAGAGTGAGGAAGAAAAGATTGCCCAGTTATACGGGATGAAAGAACTATTAACTGAGAATGAATGGGTACAATTATTCCAGAAAGCAAATTTTAAAAGAATTATAATTGCTGGCGGTGGTACAATTGCAGAAACGATCTCTGGCTATATAGAAGAGCCAGAATGGAATGTATCCCCGCATATTCCAAATGAATTATATGAGGCATGGGTACAACATGAAAATGTACGACTTATGTACCAACATATTTTAGGTCATCGCATTTTTATATGTGAAAAATAAATAAAAAGAGTTGGCTAAAGATAGTCAACTCTTTACTATGTTAAATGAAAAATAATGCAGCTAATGTAATTCCGAAGATGAAACCAAATCCGAGTTCAACGCCCCATCCACAACCGCCGCCTCCCCAGCCGCCGCAATTACCGCAACCACGACCGCCACATCCACAGCCACCGAATCCACCACCACAACCAAATCCACAGCTATCACATCTGCTAATGCCGCCGCAAAGATCACAGCCACCGTTTGCATAAGCGTCATAGTATCCAAATCCTGTATCAAAAGATGAGCGCTGTTGCACTGGTTCAATCCATACAGAGCTTTTTGTCACATCAATTATTTTCCCTAAATGAATGCGACCATCACGATCTTCAATTCGAACGACTTTACCGAAATAACGTTGGCACGTATCGTAACATTTTTGTCTATGCATGTTCTTTCCTCCTTCTCCATTACAGTAATACGATATGTAATGGGGACAAGTGCGGCTTGTACGAATGCCCTATCTATCATAATTGTTATAGAAAAGGGGAAATATAGGAAGAGGATATATAAGGAGGAAAAGGGATGAAATCTACAGATCAGTTTCAGACATACGAAGTACCGTGGGAAGAATTTATTGAAGCATTGCGAGAGGAAATGAAGAAGCAAGTAGGGGCAGATATAATTGATACAGTAGTTTGCAATTTAGAAGATGGCTTTGAAGTGTATACATATGTGCAGGGGGATTTGGATTTTGAATACAAAGAAGCACTTGAAAGAAAATACGGAAGCGATGCAAAAACTCCTAATGTACTAACGATTATGTTATTAGCTAGTATTTATAGTACAAGTGAAGAGAATTTACGTTTGCATGCGGATAATAAAGATAATCCGGTAGTTGAAGTGTATGTGAAGCAATGAAACACGCTGTGAAAGGCGTGTTTTTTATTTGTCCCGCATTAACTGCCCGTAAAAGCCCGATTGGTGAGGGCTGAAGCTCAGTGGGGGATGAACAAAACTCTTACTGAGTAAAATTTCACTTTATATGATAAAATGTTAGAAAATTAAGAAAGAAGGTGGCGGTTTGAAAATTAAACATCTTAATTTAACAGTTTCAGATGTAGTAGTTGCTAGAGAGTTTTTAGAAAAATATTTTGGTTTAACTTGTAGCGGAACAAGGGGAAATGGTTTTGCAGTTTTGCGTGATAATGATGGGTTTATATTAACATTAATGAAAGGGAAAGACGTACATTATCCACAAACATTTCATGTAGGGTTTCCTCAAGAAAGTGAAGAACAAGTAAATAAGATGAATCAAAGATTGAAAGAGGATGGCTTTTTAGTAGAACCTCCTAAGCATGCACATGCGTATACATTTTATGTTGAAGCACCTGGTGGATTTACAATTGAAGTGATGTGTTAATTCAAAATCAAACTTTTTATTATGTGTTTTCAATATGAAAAGTCTGTTTTAAGTGTAGAGCTTAAACAGGCTTTTTACTTATAGTATCGGATAGAAAACGCTAGAAGGAATCGTATTCAGCGTATATAACAGTTTACATAATAAAGTTATGCTATGTTAGTTGTCCTAAAATACAAGTCATATATCTTGTATCCTCTCATAAATTTAAACATAGGAATTTGTCTACAAAGGTGGCGAAGCCTCATCATGAAAATTCGAATTTGTGCCACATTCATGTTGTTTCTATTTATATGGTTACATCCTTTTTGGACTTTTGCAAAAGGAGAGGAGGCAAAGGAAAGGGTCGTTTCACTTGTATATGATGATTCGGGCAGCATGAGAAATAACGATCGCTGGAAATATGCCAATTACGCTTTGCAAAGTTTAGTTGCGCTATTAGATGAAAAAGATAAATTTTCGTATGTTCCAATGAGCAAGCCGAATGATCCATTAAACATTTCGTTAACGAAGGTTAAGAGACAAACAGAAATTGAGGGAATTGGGGCATGGAAAACGTATTTAAATACTCCGTTTAGCGCAGTAGAAACGGCGATGCAATCTATAAAAAAGGAAGCGGATATAGATGGAAAACGTGAATTTTGGCTTATTGTCTTAACTGACGGGGCATTTAATGATTTAGAGAAAGATAAGGTTGGCGGAAAAGAACAAATTACACAGAAGTTAGCACAGTTTAAGAAGGATATGGATGCAAAAAAGATATCGTTACATCCAATTTTAATTACGATGGAAGAGGATTTAGGACAGCAAGAAAAGGCACAACTAAATATGTTTAAAGAGATATGGAAGAAAGAGATAAACGGAGTTACGATGCCATCTAGTGGAGAGGATGGTATTGTAAAAAGCGTCAATCAAGTGGCAGCATTAGTTGCAAATCGTGATCCGTTCTCTTCTGTTGAATCGATTGTAAAAACGAAAGTAGTAGGGAAGAAAGTAGAGATTACAACACCATTTCCATTAAAGCGTATGACGCTTGTACGACAATCGCCTTCTTTGTCTAATTATCAGGTCACACAAATTTCTAAACCGTTACAATTACAATCTTCCTTTTCCATACATGCACCAGGAGAAGCGAAATTATTCGGAAATATAGTTCATATTAGTACGGAAAATCAGGAAGTTATTAAACCAGGCACTTATACGATAGAAGTGGATCGAGATATTGAAAAAGAAGGACTACAAGTACTAGTTGAACCGGCGCTTAACTATACTGTTTCTACTTATGATAAAGATGATCGTAGTCAAAAAAATGTGGAAAAAATGTACGAAGGTGTTACCGCTGTTATTGAAGCGAAGCCTACGGAATTACCAATTCAGTCTTCATATTTTCAGGCAGAAGTAGAAATAGACGGAAAACAGTACCCGATGAAGTGGGACGATAAAAAACATGTATTTTACTACGAAACGAAGATTGATAAAGGGTTAGTACGCGGGAAAGTTCATATGAACATAAAGGGATTTTACAGACAGACGAAAGAATTTAAAATCGAAGTAACGGAAAAACCAAAATTATCACTGCAAACGATAACGAAAGATTATGAAGAAAAAGTAACAAATTTAGAGAACAGTAAACCGTTTATTATACAACCACAGTTAGATGGTAAGCCGATGACAGAAGAGGCTGTAAAGAAACTATTAAAATCTACTGGTGTCACATCTAAACAATCAATCAACTATGAAATAAAACAACATGGTAATCAAATTTATATTTATCCTCGACCTCATTACTCCGACACATTCAATTTTACAGATACCGGCACCGTAGAAGCTACCATCGTAGTGCAAGATTCAAAATTACAAGAAGTAAAGAAAAGTATATCACTTCATATTCAAAATGCACCGTTTTATGAAAAATATGCGCTTATTTTTAAGTTTGTTATTCCTATCACTTTATTACTGTTAGTAGTAGGAATAATTGTTTTAGGATGGATTGTTCGTCCGAGATTTCACCGGAAAGCACTATTGTATTACGAATGGGATCAAGAGGTAGCGAAAGATTGGTTATATCAATCTGAACCAGAGTTACTTAAAAATAAATGGTGGAAGCACTATTTTGGCATTCCGTTTAGGGCAGAAAGAAAGACTGTGCAATCCGTTACGTTTATAGCAAAAAAAGGATCAAAATCGATATTTGTAGCGAAAGAGTCACAAGTAGTAGGAATGATTATTGATGGGATGTTTATAACAGAAGATGAGGTTGGATTGGAACATAAGACGCTATATCCAAATGAACTTTTAGTAATTGATAGAGGGTATGGTAAAGAAATTTACAAATATGAGTGTGAATAGTAGGTAGGGAAAAGGAGAGAGTCTTATCTTTTTCCCCCTCTTTTCAAACAAGCAAGAATAGGAAGGTGGTTCACATGACGTTACAAGTTCCAACGATATTAATTGGTTTAGGTGGAATCGGTAGTACTGTGACACATCAAATATATGAAAGGCTACCTGAGGAGCGCCGAAAAAAGGTAGCAATGCACGTATTTGATACAGATGTGAATACATTGAGTAAATTTGATCATATTCGAAAGTTTAAAACGCAAACGAGTTCGAGTAAAACGCCAAGAGAGTATATTGCGGGAGACCCAACGATTCCCGAGTGGTTTCCGATGGATCCGACTATACTTGATAAACCGCTGACAGAAGGGGCAGGACAATTACGCGTCATTTCTCGTTTAGCGTTACGTGCTGCGATGAAAGAAGATAAATTGACATCCTTTTGGCAAGAAATCGAGAAGATTTTTCCGGTTACGAGCGATCAAACGGAATATGGAGTACGTGTCATTATAGTAACGTCACTAGCGGGCGGAACAGGTTCAGGGATGTTTCTGCAAATTGCATTATATTTACGTGAAATGCTTCGAAAAAAATTGCAGCATCACAACATTTTAATACGCGGCGCGTTTCTAATGCCGGATGTGCTAGTTAAGACGAGAACGGTTAGTGCGAAAGAGTTTGAAACGGTGCAAGCAAATGGCTATGCATCGTTAAAAGAATTACACGCGATTACACTCGGTTCTACAGGAGAACTATCCAAACGGGGTGGCGTCACAATTGAATTAGAGTATCGTCCTGATCAAGTAGATGAAGACGGAAGAACGAATCATACGATTAAACAACATCATTTACCATACAATTATTGTTTCTTATACGATTACGAAAACTTACATGGACACCACCTGCACAATTTATCGGATTATATGGAGCAAATGGCAAATACGATATATTTACAGTTATTTAGTCCGATGTCTGCAAATCATTTTGCGCAGGAAGATAATCAAATTCAGCAATTAGCAGAATCGAGCGGGAAAGGACGATATTGCGGGGCAGGGACAGCAAAGATTATTTATCCGTATGAGCACGTGTTAAAATATTGTGCTTTAAAATGGGCTGTGCAAGGTTTAGATGAATCGTGGCTTCATTTAGATCAACTGTTTCGAGAGAAGAAACAAAGATACGATCAAGATGTAAAACGTGGTATGCAACGTGAAAAGCCAGAGCGCGGGAAAAGTTATTTAGAAGACTTAGAACATCTTGCTACTCGTCCAGAGCAGGCTCATATTTTCTATAGACAAATGTACAATGAAACACGTGAGGGAGCAGAAGGCGGTAAGGTTGGTGTTGCGAAATCTAAACTGTTTTTAGAGGCTGTAGAGAGCTATGTACAGCGTACGGTGCAAAAAGATGAGGAATTAAACCGTCTGCAGCATGAGTGTAAAATTTCGGCTGCGAAATTGAAAATGATGGAGCAAATGAAAGGTGAAGTAGCAAGAGTGGATCATGCGGTTCGTTTATATGCGTATGCGATTCCGAGCCGTGTACATGAACATGTAACGACACTTTTATATGACATGATTGAATCAGACCGTTTTTCACCAAGTGGTTCTGAAGGTCAGTCATATCAACTAAATACATGGTTTTTAAAGAAAACAGATCCTGTTCACCCAGTATCAGCTCGTTTTATGCTGTATGAAATTCGAAAGCAGTTAGTAGAGAAAATGAATCGACTACATGAAAATAATGAACAAAAGCGTAATTTAATTCAAAACTACGATAAGAAATTTAATGTAAGTAATATTGATGGGACGGTAACAGCTGTTCGCCGAGTAGAAATTGCGCAGCAACAAGGCTGGTTTGGAAAAATGATGAATAATCAGCAGCGTTTGTTTAAAAAAGAATTTGAAGATATTGTAACGCAGTACGTACACAAATTAAACGAGTATCGTAAAGAAATGCTATTAGAACTCGTTTATCAATCACTATATCAAGCGGTTAATAAAATGATTCAATATTGGGAAAGGTTTTTTGATAATTTACACGAAACACGTGAAAATTTATTGTTTGAAATTCAAAAACGAAGCAAGGAATTTGAAGGAAAAACAAACCCAACGAATGTATACGTATTAGCTGAAGAGAAGTTACAAGAAAAGATATGGCAAGATATGCAGCAACATTTAAATTTAGGAGTATTACCGAAAGATATATCTGCGGAAATTTATATGAGTTTATATGGAGAATATTGCCGGGATGCAAAAACAGAAGAGATTCAATCGAAAAAGGTAGAAGACTTTTATCGTGAGCACATACTAAGTTATTGCTACGATGAATTACAAATACGCTATCGCGATAAACTAGAGCTGAATATCGTTGAGGCGTTACGAAAAGAAGCGGATTATAAGAAGCGTGATCGTGATGAATACGTCCGTGAAAAAATTGAAGACTTGTTCCATTTAGCTAGTCCATTTGTGCCGAAAGTTTCCCATCATAGGGAATTACAATATTGGGGGATACATCCATCTTTAAAGAAAGAACTACAAGAGGAATTAATTCAAGAAATGTTTAAAGAAAAAGATACAGTACATGAAGCTTTTTCACCATTTGAAGTCATTTGTTATCGTGCGCATTACGGTTTATCGTTGCAAGACTTTCCTAAGCTTTCGTCTGGGCATATTGCAAATGGATTTATGAATGATAAAGGTGATTATTTTCAGTCATACTATCGCCGTGTGAACAAGTTGAATAGTAAAAAATCTAGTTTAACGCCGCATTTAGATAAGTATTGGCACTTACCAGCATTCATGCCAGACTTAAATGCAACGCAAACGAAGTTAGATTACGATAAATGTAATCGCGCTCTATTATACGCATATATGTATCGCTGGATTAGTTTAGTTGCTGTTGATGGTCAGTTCGTGTATCAATATAACGGCGTTGGGCGTAGCTTCTTAATTCAGTCGATGGGAAAAAATATTTCAAGTGAAAGTTACAAATTACACAGAGCGTTGCTTCATAATCCGTTTATTTATGAAAACATCTTGTCCAGATTTGAAGAAGAACAAGAAAAAGCTATGATACAGGGCGGACACTTATATACACATCCGTTTGTATTAGGTGCTCAAGATATTAGATGGCTTCGTAAAGAGCATGTCCATAATATTTTAGATATGATTTTAATGTATGACCGTGAAGCGAAATATGACCCAACGTTAGAAGAAACTTCTGATGAATTATTAAGGCTATTCCTTGATGAAATTGAGTTGTATTTCCAAAACTATTACGGTACAGGTGCCGATATGGTTGCAAAGAAAGAGAAAGAAATGTTTATTAAACAATTGTGGGATCGTTCGTATGCGAAAGGTTATGTAGATCCAAATAGTGCTCCTTATAAAAAATGGCAAAATTTATTAAGCGTTCATGATGAAGAGGAAACGCCAAAAACGAATGTTTAATGAATGAAAAGGGAATCCTTAAAAGTGGCAATACAACTTTAGAAAAGAGGGATTCCGATGCCATTTTTAGGAAGTGTATATCAAATATTTGGATTGTATCCAGAAATTTATTATGGAATGATTTCAGCTGAACTTGCAGAGCAGCAAAGATTGGAACAAGCAGAAAACGAAGAATCAGAAACAGAAGTGTAACTGTATAAAAAGCTTCAAAATAAAAATGATAACACGCTACTTACTCTTTAAACGTATAAGAGCAAGTAGCGTGTTTTGGGCTATTTAATAATCCCGTTTTCTAAAATTTTAATAGTAGGAGTTACTTTCACATTGGCTTTTGAAAAGGCACTTGGCCAATCATCTTCGACAGTTTTCCATTCTTTATATTGAAACGCTCTTGCATAATCACCAAATCCAAATGGATCAAGTTGCTGCTTTTGAATGTTGTGGATTAAATCGTTTAAATCTTTGTTTAGCTGTTTTGTAATAAGAGAAGTTAATTTCTTTCTATCTTTGTCTATATCCATGTTGAATGTAAGTTCAGATACGGAAACTTTAAAATCCATTGCAATATTAAATTTGAAGTGGTTATCGTTATAGCCTGTATGGATATCACGATTGATGCTAAGAACATTTATTGTTACGAAATCATCGCCGTCGGTATCTTTTAGATGACTATTACTTTCAACTGAATGAGAAGGGACTTTTATTGTAAGTGAAACGGGTATATTCGCTTTCTTTTGCAACATAAGAAGAAGGGCACTTTCATATCGATTTAAAGACATCTTATAGATTCCACGAGAAGTTAATAGTGCAGAGCCGGTAACAAGCACATCTTTTTTACCTTTTTTTATTTCTGAGATAGCAGGTGTTATACCTTTATTAAAAGTTTGCCTATGGAATTCATGGAATGTTGTAAACGCGGTTCGATTGTATAGTTTGTTCGTATTAATTAAATCTGTTAAATATTCAGGCAGTGCAGGCTTATCTTTAAAATTATTATATATAACGGAAGAAATTGGACCGTCAACTGCAACCATGCGCATATTTCCTGTGTTTTTAGGGTCGCGATACCAAACATCAAGGTAAGGCATAGCCCCTTCTTGTTTTAAAAATTTTGTGCTAAATAAAATAAGCTGTAATTTTTCTGTAGATACTAAACCGCTACTTGAACTATTAAAAATTGCTTTTGCTTCTCGAGGCGTATGTACTATTGCTTCATGAGTTTCGAACTTTTTTTCTACATCTTCATTAAAAATAGGGTTTACGTGGTATACAATTAATTTTCCTTTTGCTTTGGCATCAAAACCGTAAATTAATGAAATCGATTGTTTTTCTAAATCGAGCCGATCTCCGCAGCCTGTTAAGAAGGTTATGAGAAAACAAAGTATAGTAAAAGTAATAAAGCGTCTCATTTAAATTTTTCTCCTTTTCCAATGCTGATAAAGTGTCATGTATAAGAGAAATACGACTGGGAATAGAAAAACGATAAAATAACTTGCAGTTCCCCAAAATTCCCGCAATGCACTTATTTGATACGAGGATGGGATATAAAAAAATAAAACGAAAACACACCCGAATAATAAAAACCAAATAGGTAATGAACTCCCTTTTTTGTTAAGTAACTGATTGATTCCATCTGAGGCAGTAAAAATATAAGGAATGCAAGAATCAAAAATAATGAAGAGATAAAATGACAAAAAGATAATTTCAAACCGTTCCAGAAATGAAAAGTGAAATGGTGTAACAAGAGAGAGTGTGGGCCATAAAAACTTAGTTATACCATCTGGGCTAAAATAAAGGAAAGAAACGAACGTAACTTGCAGGTAAACGAATAAAGTAATCATATTTGCAATAACGATTCCTTTTTTTGCAGATGATTTATTACTGAGATAAGGATAAAGGACGAATGCAAACTCAAATCCGAGAAAGGCAATAATAGTTGATTTTACTGTGTTGAAAACCGGTATCCATCCCTCTTTAAGGAGAGGAAGAAGATAGACCCAATGACCATCTTTAAGTGGGATAAATAATAGTAATGGCATCCAGAGTGTAAATAAGACAGTAAAAACAGCATAGCGGCTAATAATAAGAACACCTTTACATGCGAGCATAACCATTGGAATAGATAATAACATCATGATTAAAAACATCGGAGTTCTAGGCAAAATCCAAATGTGAATAACGTATAAGAGGGAAAAAATTAAGGATACAGCTGCAAGAACAGCATATAAAATCCAAAAAATCATTCCTACTCTTCCTAGCCACTTCCCAAGATAACGAGTTAGCACATCAAGTAAAGTATACCCGGGATGTTTTTCCATAATTTTTACAATACATAGACTGACTAAAGTAGTGATAGCGCATCCTATTATAATAGACATCCAGCCATCTGTATTCGCCCCTTGCGCAACTTCACGTGGCAGTGTAAGTACACCGAACCCTACTTGAACACCACTAATCGTTAAAATGTATTGAAATAAACTAATCTCCCTCTTTGCACGCTTTGTCACTTATCTTCCTCCGTTTCTTCTATATCGCGTTGTCGATTCTCTTGTTTTAAGTTAAGGGATAGTGGTCGTTTCTTCATTAGTTTCCATGGTAAACGTACAAGAATGTCTTTTAAATCCGAAGCAAATGACGGAGAAAAAGGACTACCATAAGGAACACCAAGTGATTCCATAGAAAGAATATGGATGATGATAACTGCCATCCCGACCATAATTCCAATGACCCCAAACAAAGAAGCGGTTATCATCATTGGAAAGCGAAGAAGCCGAATTCCTGCTGACATTTCCATGTTAGGGATGATAAAAGAAGCGACTGCAGTAATAGATACGACGATAACCATAACATTACTTACTATTCCTGCTTGGACAGCAGCTTGTCCAATGACAATCCCTCCTACGACGCCAATCGTTTGTCCAACGGGACCAGGAAGCCGAACCGCAGCTTCGCGGAGCATTTCAAGTACTAGTTCCATCAAAAGTGCTTCTAATATAGGGGGGAAAGGAATTTTAGCTCGAGATTCTCCAATTGTTAACAATAATTTAAGTGGAATCACTTCATAATGAAAGGAAATCATAGCAATATAAAGAGCTGGAGCAAATATTGCAATAAATAGTCCGATAAAACGAAGTAGTCGTATGAAAGATGGAATCATTGGCCGGAAGCTGTAATCATCTATCGTCTGAAAAAAAGATGAAAAGGTCATAGGTCCAATTAATACGCCGGGTGAGCGGTCTACAATAACAGCAATTCGTCCATCCAAAATGTGATGGGCCGTTGTATCAGGGCGTTCGGTTATTGATAATTGCGGAAAGAGAGTATAGGAATTATCTTCAACAAACCCTTCTAATTCTCCGGTAGTAATAATGGCATCCACTTTGATTGATTCGATGCGGCATGCCATTTCTTGTACAACGTCTTCGTTTGCAACGTCTGCTAAGTACAGCAAAAAAACCTTTGAAGTAGCTCGTTCACCAACAGTGAATTCCTTCACTTTCAATTCGCGATTTGGAATATATCGACGAATAAGTGCAAGACTGTCGCTCGCTACTTCATTAAATCCTTCGTGTGAGCTTTTTATGGAAGTTTCTGTTGTAGGTTCTTCAATACTTCTTTTTGGTGCCGATTGCGTATCTAATTCTAACGCTGTAAGTTGTCCATTTATGAATAAAATGCTTTTCCCATGTAAAAGGGACTGTTCAATGTCTGACCACTGCTGAACTTTTTTTACATTTCCGATTGTAACGGAAGATTCCCAAAAATTGTCCTCATTCCACTCTTTAAATAGGAGGGGGCGAAGGATGTCGATGTTAATAACAGTTTTATCTACAAGTCCTTCCATATATATAAGCGCGGCTTCTTTTCCGTTTTTTAACGGAAAAGTGCGTGTAATTAATTCTGGAATACCGCTAAACAGTTTGGACAAGTGCTTTAGATTAAGGGAAAGAGAAGAAGAAATAGCTTTATTTAATAGGTGATCAGCTTGCCCTTGGGCAGAAAAAGATTTTTCACCACGTATCCATTTATTAAAAGACCCCATTTGTTCGCTTACTCCTTGTTATATTTTATATGGGTTATTATGGATAGTTCCACGCTGACATATGCGTAGTTTAAATTTTATATTGTATATTTTTAGCTTTAACGCTATAATTATAGTGTTAAAGATGGAATCGTGATATGACCTGTTATGAATCTATCGTTTTATTTATGAATAAATGGATTGGTATTTTAGCAAGATGTGCTAATAAACTACTCCACCATGATAATAACGTGCCGAAATGTGGTGCGTATATTTTCGTGGTGGAGTTTTTTTATTCTCAAAAAGGGGGAAAGACCATGAATGACAACATGGTTCATATTACAATTGACGGAAAAAAGTATGCAGCGGAGCCCGGTTCAACGATATTGGGTGTTATTAATGAGAACGGGATTGAACATCCACAAATTTGTTACGTGCCAGAAGTAGATCCTATTCAAACATGTGATACTTGTATTGTAGAAGTTGACGGAAAGTTAATGCGCTCTTGTTCGACAATGGCGACAGAAGGTATGAACATTGAACGTAATTCTGCTCGTGCCAAAGAAGCGCAAACAGAGGCGATGGATCGGTTATTAGAAAATCATTTATTATACTGTACAGTATGTGACAACAACAATGGGAACTGTAAGCTGCATAATACAGCAGAATTAATGGAAATCGAACATCAAAAATATCCTTATGAACCGAAAGTAGATGTAAGTGAAGTTGATATGACGCATCCATTTTATCGCTATGACCCGAATCAATGTATTGCATGCGGTCAATGCGTTGAGGTGTGTCAAAACTTACAAGTAAATGAAACGTTATCGATAGACTGGGAAGCGGAACGCCCACGAGTTATTTGGGATGAAGGAGTAAATATTAATGACTCTTCATGCGTGAGCTGTGGTCAATGTGTAACCATTTGCCCTTGTAACGCTTTAATGGAGAAAACAATGCTCGGTGAAGCTGGATTTATGACGGGATTAAAACCAGATATTCTTGAACCGATGGTAGATTTAATTAAAGAGGTTGAGCCTGGATATAGCGGTATTTTTGCGGTATCAGAAGTGGAAGCGGCCATGCGTGATACTCGTACGAAGAAAACGAAAACAGTATGTACATTTTGTGGTGTAGGTTGTTCATTTGAAGTGTGGACGAAAGGGCGCAAAATCCTTAAAGTACAGCCTTCTTCTGATGCGCCAGTTAACGCAATTTCTACTTGTGTAAAAGGAAAATTCGGTTGGGATTTCGTAAATTCTAAAGAAAGAATTACGAAACCTTTAATTCGTAAAAATGGAGCGTTTGTTGAATCTACATGGGAAGAAGCATTGAATGTAGTTGCAAGTAAATTAGGATCGATTAAAGAAGAGTACGGTAAAGATGCTATCGGTTTTATTTCTTCATCAAAAATTACGAATGAAGACAATTATGTCATTCAAAAATTAGCTCGACAAGTATTCGAAACGAATAATATTGATAACTGCTCACGTTATTGTCAATCACCAGCGACAGACGGATTATTCCGTACAATTGGTATGGGCGGAGATGCTGGAACGATTAAAGATATCGCACAATCTGGTCTTGTTATTATTGTAGGTTGTAATCCGACAGAAGGTCATCCTGTTTTAGCTACACGTATTAAACGTGCGCATAAGTTACACGGACAAAAATTAATTGTCGCTGATCTTCGTAAAACAGAAATGGCAGAGCGTTCAGACGTCTTTATTAGTCCAAAACAAGGAACAGATCAAGTATGGTTAATGGCTATTACGAAATATATGATGGATCAAGGTTGGCACGATCAGCAATTTATTGATGAGAATGTAAACTTCTTTGAAGATTTCAAAGAGAGTCTGACAGAATATACACTTGAATATGCAGAAGAAATGACTGGTATTTCAAAAGAAACACTTATTCAGATGGCTGAAATGATTCGTGGTGCAGATGGTACATGTATCCTTTGGGGTATGGGCGTAACGCAAAATACGGGTGGTTCTGATACTTCCGCTGCGATTTCAAACTTACTTCTTGCAACAGGTAATTATCGTCGTCCAGGTGCTGGTGCATATCCACTTCGAGGTCATAATAACGTACAAGGTGCTTGTGATATGGGTACTTTACCAGGATGGCTTCCTGGATATCAGCACGTTACAAACGATATGGAACGTGCGAAATTTGAAATGGCGTACGGAGTCAAAATTAATAGTGAACCAGGTCTTAATAATATCGAAATGCTACATGCAATTGACGAAGGGAAAATGAAAGCTATGTATCTTGTTGGAGAGGATATGGCTCTTGTAGACTCTAATGCGAACCATGTACATGAAGTGTTATCAAGCCTTGATTTCTTCGTTGTGCAAGATGTTTTCTTATCTAAAACTGCTCAATATGCAGATGTTGTATTACCAGCAGCACCGTCTCTTGAGAAAGAAGGTACTTTCACAAATACAGAGCGCCGTGTACAAAGATTGTATCAAGTTCTTCCTACGCTTGGAGATGCGAAGCCAGACTGGTGGATTGTGCAGGAGATTGCGAATAAATTAGGTGCAAACTGGAATTATAGCCATCCAAGTGAAATTTTTGCTGAAATGGCAAGTTTATCACCACTATTCTCACAAGCAAATTATAAAGTACTTGAAGGGTGGAATAGTTTCCATTGGGGAAGTTTTGATGGAACGAATACACCATTACTTTTCCAAGATGGATTTAACTTCCCAGATAAAAGAGCTCGTTTTGCGATTGCTGACTGGGTACGTCCAGCTGAATTCCCAGCAGAGTTTGATCTTCACATTAATAACGGTCGTATGCTTGAGCATTTTCATGAAGGAAATATGACGAATAAATCAACAGGTATTCAAACGAAAGTGCCTGGCGTTTTCGTTGAAATTTCTCCAGCGCTTGCAAAAGAACGTGGAGTGAAAACAGGTTCATTAGTTCGTCTTGTCTCTCCTTTTGGAGCATTAAAATTACGCGCACTTGTAACAGATCGTGTAAAAGCGAATGAATTATATTTACCGATGAACTCTACAGATAATGAAACAGCAATTAATTTCTTAACAGGTCCTGCAGTTGATACGCGTACGAACACACCTGCTTATAAACAGACGAAAGTGCGTATGGAAGTGCTAGAAGTTGAGGGCGAAAATCCGATGCCAAAAGCGAACCCACGTAATAAAAAACGTCATCCTCAAGCTGGTATTGAGGTACAGCGTAAGTGGGCACGTCCAGGGTATGTGCATTTAACGGATAAGTAGGAGGAGAAAAATATGGCTGCACCTATAAAAATGATTCAAAAACAAGAATTAACTGAGGAAGAAATAAAACAGCAAAAATTAAATGATTTAAAAGAGCTTCTAGCTAATAATGAAGAAGCTTTAAATCAAATGTTTAATATTGTTGGTGAATTAAATGACATCGGAATGCTAGAAGCCGCAAATTCTATGCTCAAGGCGAAAGAACCAATTGCAAAAATCGTTCTTGGTCAAGTGACTCGTGAGCCTGTTACAAATTTAATTAATAATATGATGGGTGCCGCGGGTGCTTTAACAGAACTTGATCCGGAACTTACGAAAAAGCTTATAGGTAGTTTATTAGTAGGACTAGAAGAAGGTAATGAACATTTAGAGAGTAATAAAAAAGTAGGAGTATTTGATCTTATGAAAGTATTGAAAGACCCAGACATTAACCGTGCTATCGGGTTTGGGCTTCATTTCTTAAAAGGTATGGGTAAAGGATTAAAAGACGAATAATCTTCATGAAGTGAATCTTTTCGCCCAAATGTTTGTACGAAATAGTTTGGGCGGAAGGCTCATTTTGGTAAAATATATAATAAAGTAAAATGAGGATTTGTTGGAGGTATAATTGTATGTCAAAAAAAGTACATGAATTTAATGATATGATACGAAAACTTCGAAAGGAACTTTTCGGAAAAGGACCAGAACGAATTCATACTGTTTTTGCTGAAAATATGGCGATTGCGACCCTTTACGGAAACTTAACACCTACTGAAAAATTCATTTCAAGTACGATGGACGGTGCGGAAATGGTTCATTTGGCTAGAACGAAAATGATTCAAGAAGTGTATGCTGCGAATTCCCGTGAACATTTGGAGGAACTTGTTGGAGCGAAATTAGTGAATTTATTTTCAGATATGAAAGTAGAAGAAGATATTGCAGTTTCGGTATTCGTTTTTGATAAAAATATAACGTGAGAGAAGGATACTGATCGTGAAACCGATACAGGTAGAAAGAGAAATCTTTCGTTATGAACAAGGGGCGTTTAAGCATATAGAGGACAGCATTGTAACAGAGTTTCCAGTCACGATTAAAATGAACGGACAGGAGTTTGTTACAATGGTTAGTACTCCAGAATATATAGAAGATATGGTAATAGGCTTTTTAGCATCTGAAGGAATCATTCGGAAGTATGAAGATATTGATGACATATGGGTACAAGAGAAAAAAGGATTTGTACATGTCACAACGAAAAAAGTGAATCCGTATTACGAACAAATGCAAAATAAACGTTATATTACTTCATGCTGTGGTATGAGTAGGCAAGGGTTTGTTTTTGCAAATGATGCACTAAGCGCGAAAAAAATGAATGGCGTACATGTACAGGTTGCTGCAGAAGACTGTTTTCGATTAATGAAAGAAATGCAGCAATCTGCAGAGACATTTCGTCATACAGGTGGCGTTCATAATGCATCTTTGTGTGATGTGAATGGCGTTATTTTAAGCCGAATGGATATCGGTAGACATAATGCGTTAGATAAAATTTACGGTTATTGCTTAAAAAATAATATTTCTATAAGCGATAAGATCATTGTTTTTAGTGGTCGTATTTCTTCGGAAATATTATTGAAAGTTGCAAAGATTGGTTGTGAAATTATACTTTCAAAATCAGCTCCAACTGAGTTGGCTTTGCAGCTAGCAGAAGAATTAGGTATTACTACGATAGGATTTATTCGGAATCAATCCTTAAACGTATATACGCATCCAGAGCGTGTTTTAAATATAAAATAAGTAAAAGCGAGGCAATAAATATGAAATCTGTCACATTAGACAAACTACAACGTCCTTTAAAGGATTTACGTATTTCTGTTACTGATCGCTGTAATTTTCGCTGCCGTTATTGTATGCCGGAAGAAATATTTGGTCCTGATTATTCGTTTTTGTCTAATGATAAAATTTTATCATTTGATGAGATTGAAAGGATAACACGTATTTTTGTTTCTTTAGGTGTAAGAAAGTTACGAATTACGGGCGGAGAACCGTTACTGCGAAGAGGTCTTCCGCAGCTTATTGAGCGCCTTAATAAAGTGGATGGTGTGGAGGATATCGGCTTAACAACCAATGGATCGTTACTGAAAAAGTTTGCTCCTGATTTATATAAGGCGGGTTTATCACGTGTGACAGTTAGTTTGGATTCTTTAGAAGAAGAGCGTTTTTTCTATTTGAACGGCAATAGAAGCAAAGTGCAAAGGGTTCTAGAAGGAATACAGGCTGCAGCTGAAGTTGGTATGAAAATTAAAATAAACATGGTCGTTCAAAAGGGGAAAAATGAACAGGACATCTTACAGATGGCGCGACACTTTAAGGAAAATAAACATATTCTTCGATTTATTGAGTATATGGACGTTGGAAATTATAACGGTTGGGAGTTAAAAGAGGTCGTCTCTAAACAAGAAATAGTAGATGCCATTCATCAAGTTATGCCATTAGAACGGATAGAAGCGAATTATGCAGGTGAGGTTGCAACTCGCTATCGTTATATTGGAAGTGATGAAGAAATAGGTATCATTTCATCAGTAACAGATTCCTTCTGTTCCTCATGTACGAGAGCTCGTATTTCTGCAGAAGGAAAATTATATACTTGTTTGTTTGCTTCTAAAGGAAATGACTTGAGAGAACTACTTCGATCTGGATACACTGACGATGAAATAACATATATTGTACGTGATATATGGAACAACCGAGAAGATCGTTATTCAGATGAACGCTTAAGTCATACAAGTAAAAAAAGAGCGCCTAAAATTGAAATGTCACATATTGGTGGCTGATATGTAAAAGTGATACTATGATGAAGTATATACAAAATGGAAAATGTGCAATGTTTGTAGATTTTCTATTTTATAGTAAAAGTGATGATTGATATCTCTGTAAAAGATGTGCAGAGAAATTAAGCAGCATTCAAAAACCTTTATTTTGAGGAGGTTTTTTGAAGCTGCTTTTTTATTTGGAGAAAATGGAGGAATTAGTAATGGCATTTCATAAACCGGAACAAATTGCTGAACTCGTAATTGAGGCCGGTGTTCAAAAAGTAAGTCAGACGTTGCCAGCAATGCTTATTCTCGGTTTTTTAGGAGGAGCGTTTATTTCGCTTGGTTTTTTACTTAACATTCGCGTTTTAGGTAATTTACCTGAACGCTGGGGTAGTTTAGTCAATGTTTTAGGAGGAGCGGTTTTTCCTGTTGGATTAATGCTCGTCGTATTAGCAGGAGGAGAATTAATTACTGGAAATATGATGTCACTTTCTATGGCGCTTTATGCAAAGAAAATTACATTGGTAAGTGTACTAAATAATTGGGTTTGGATTACTTTCATGAATTTCGTGGGAGCTATTTTTGTTGCGTATTGTTTCGGTCATCTTGGCGGATTAACAGAGGGAGATTATTTAAATAAAACGGTAGCGATAGCAGAAGGGAAATTACATGAATCATTTGGGAGAACTTTAATTTTAGCAATTGGATGTAATTGGCTCGTTTGTCTTGCGCTTTGGCTCGCTTATGGGACGAGTGATTTTGTCGGAAAAATAATCGGAATTTGGATTCCCATTATGGCATTTGTAGTGATTGGATTTCAGCAAGTAGTAGCAAATATGTTTGTCATCTCGGCAGTTATTTTTGCAGGTCATCTGACGTGGATGGATCTTGCTAGAAATTTTGTTCCTGTTTTTATCGGAAATGTAATTGGGGGAGCTGGATTTGTTGGATTTGCTTACTTTGCTTGTTATCAAAAACAACATTCTAATATGAAATAGAGTTCGTGAGAGGAAGGGTATGTAATGGCTGATCGGTATTCACGACAACAGTTGTTCAAACCAATTGGGAGTAGAGGGCAAGAAAAAATTCGAAATAAACATGTGTTAATTGTAGGAGCAGGCGCATTAGGAAGTGCAAGTGCCGAAAGTTTCGTACGTGCAGGTATTGGCAAGTTGACGATTATTGATCGTGATTACGTTGAATGGAGTAATTTACAAAGGCAACAATTGTACTCTGAAGAAGATGCGATAGAGAAAATACCGAAAGCAATTGCTGCTAAAAATCGGTTAGAGCGAATTAATTCGGAAGTACACATAGATGCTTTCGTAATGGATGCAAGTGCAGAAAACATGGAAGACCTATTAAAAAATGTAGATGTAATAATTGATGCAACAGATAATTTCGATATTCGATTTGTAATAAATGATTTATCACAAAAATATAAGATTCCGTGGATATACGGTTCCTGCGTTGGATCGTACGGTATGAGTTATACGGTTATTCCGCAAGAGACACCATGTTTACATTGTGTGCTGAAGAATGTTCCTGTTACAGGTGTGACATGTGATACCGCTGGAATTATTAGCCCGACTGTTCAAATCGTCGCAGCATATCAAGTGGCGGAAGCGTTCAAAATTTTAGTAGGAGATTTCGCAGCAATTAGAAAAACATTTTTCATGTTTGATATATGGAGTAATCAAAACCATTTTATAAAACTAGGGAAAATCAAAACAGACGATTGCCCTTCGTGCGGCTTAAATCGAACTTATCCTTATTTATCATACGAAAACCAAACGAAGGTAGCTGCTTTATGCGGAAGAAATACAGTGCAAATTAGGCCAGTAGAAAATAGAAAGTACGATTTTGACGATATAGAAAAAGTATTAAATAAACTAGGGAAAGTAGAGCGGAATCAGTATTTACTATCTTGCCACCTAGATGATTACCGCGTCGTTATTTTTCGGGATGGTCGTGTTTTCATTCATGGTACAAATGATATTTCGAAAGCGAAACAATTATATTATCGCGTATTCAGTTAATAGAAAGGGTTGTCAATAATGGAAAGAAGAGTGCCAATTACGGTTGAAGAAGCTGTTCGTAAAGTAATGGGATTTGCTAATGAGGGATTAAAGGAGCTACTACCTATTGAATTAGCTTACGGGCGTATATTAGCAGAGGATTTAGTAGCTGACCATGATGTACCTTCATTCAATCGTTCACCGTATGACGGATTTGCTATTAGAGCAGAAGATACGAATGTAGCAAGTTATGAAACGCCAATTGTGTTTGAAGTAATTGGTGAAATTGGTGCGGGATCAATATTCCACGAGAAAGTAGGCCCGTTTCAAGCAGTTCGAATTATGACGGGAGCGCAAATTCCGAATGGGTGTGATGCGGTGGTTATGTTAGAGCTGACTCGTCCATATGAGGAGGCTGGCAACAATTATATGGAAGTGAAGCGATCGTTCAAAACGGGCGCCAATATTTCTTTTCAAGGTGAAGATGCCCGTAAAGGAGCGGTTCTTGCAAAAAAAGGATCATACATTCATCCGGGTATTTCAGCTCTTCTTGCTACGTTCGGTTATAGTGAGGTGCCAGTGGCGAGAAAGCCTGTAATTGGATTGCTAGCGACTGGTAGTGAATTACTGGATGTAAATGATTCACTACAGCCAGGGAAAATCCGAAATAGTAATACGTATATGATATTGTCTCAAATTCGAAGAGCGGGCGGCAGAGTAAAATATTTTGGGAAGTTTAGCGATGATTTTCATACATGTTTCACAGCTGTAAAAGAAGCGTTAAGCCAAGTAGATATGCTCATTACAACAGGCGGTGTATCAGTAGGAGATTACGATTATTTACCAGCTATTTACGAAAAGTTAGGTGCCTCTGTTCTTTTCAATAAAGTTGCAATGCGGCCAGGAAGTGTTACGACTGTAGCGCAATTAAATAGCAAGTTATTATTTGGTTTATCAGGAAATCCATCTGCTTGTTACGTAGGATTTGAATTGTTTGTAAGACCTTGTATTCGGACGTATATGTTTAGTGAAAAAGCACATATGAAGAGAGAAAAAGCGTTATTAGGAGAAGATTTTCTAAAACCAAATCCATTTACAAGATTTGTGCGAGCAAAACTGACATATAACGAAGGGCAATTAATTGCTTATCCGTCAGGGTTTGATAAATCTAGCTCAGTTTCTTCCCTAGCAGAGACAAATATATTTATTGTACTTCCAGGTGGTACGAGAGGTTATAAAAAAGATATGTTCGTAGATGTTCTTTTGCTGGAAGATAATGAAGGTAGTGAATGGCCTTGGGCATTTTATAAAGTGAGAGGTGTTTCTAATGGGACAAGCGCTATTTGAGATTGTAGATATACCGATTTCAGTTGAAGAAGTAACGAATAAAGTCGCAAGAAGAGAAGCAGGTGCAATTACAACATTTATTGGCACGGTGAGAGAACTAACAAAAGGAAAACGAACGCTACATTTAGAGTACGAAGCATATAAACCGATGGCAGTGAAACAACTTATGAGAATTGGTGAAGAAATAAATGAAAAGTGGCCAGACGCAAAAATAGCAATTACGCACCGTGTAGGGCGGCTAGAAATCATGGATATTGCGGTAGTCATTGCAGTTTCATCACCTCATCGTAAAGTAGCTTATGAAGCAAATGAATACACGATTGAACGTATAAAACGAATCGTCCCAATTTGGAAAAAAGAATTTTGGGAAGATGGAACGATGTGGATTGGAGATCAACTTGAAAATACGGCATATCCAGAAGGAAAACCAAAGAAGGAAGAATGAGAAGATGATTACAATTTTATTGTTCGCAAATTTACGTGAGGAAGTCGGATCGGATCGACTCGTAATTTTAGAAAAACAAGAAATGACAGTTCAGCAATTAAAAGAATGGCTGAAAACAAGCTATTGTTTACCATCGCTTGATAGAGTGATGGTGGCTGTGAATGAAGAGTTTGTAACGAATGAAGAGATGATAAAAACTGGAGATATAGTCGCATTAATCCCGCCTGTTAGCGGGGGATAACAAGCTTTTCCGCCAAGAAGATGTTGTATATAAATTCGAATATGAGAAGGGATGAGTGCTATGATTACGCAAGAACAAATAATGAACGCATTAAAACATGTAGAGGATCCGGAGTTACACAAAAGTATTGTAGAATTAAATATGGTTAGAAATATACAAATGAATGGAACAGAGGTTAAACTTGAAGTAGTGCTAACGATTCAAGGTTGTCCATTAAAGGAAAAAATTCAACAAGATGTGGAAGAGTCTCTTCAGGCGATAGGTGCATCTAAGGTAGATTTGACATTTGGTTCTATGACACAAGAAGAACGAGCTGCGCTAACAGAGAAGTTAAAGAAAAATACGAGAACAGAAACTGGTATGCCGAGCATGCTTCGTCTTGATTCAGGGGTACGATTTATTACTGTAACGAGCGGAAAAGGTGGAGTTGGAAAATCAACAGTGACAATTAATCTTGCAACTGCTTTAGCTCGTATGGGCAAAAAAGTGGGGATATTAGATGCAGATATATATGGTTTTAGCATTCCAGCTATGATGGAAACAAATCAAAAACCGACGATGATTGATCAAACAGCAATTCCGGTCGTTAGTCACGGTGTTAAAATTATGTCGATGGGATTTTTTACGGAAGGAAATAACCCGGTTATGTGGCGCGGACCGATGTTAAATAAATGGATTCAAAATTTCCTTGCGAATACGCACTGGGGAGAATTAGATTATTTACTTCTTGATTTACCACCTGGTACAGGAGATGTTGCTATTGATGTTGCAGCAATGATCCCGCAGGCGCAAGAAATTATCGTTACAACACCACACAATGTAGCTTCGTTCGTAGCATCTAGAGTAGGTGTTATGGCAAAACATACGAAACACGAGATTTTAGGGATTGTAGAAAATATGGCTTATTATGAAGAACAAGATGGATCAAAAAACTATCTCTTCGGAAAAGGTGGCGGCGAAATGCTTGCAGAACAATTGCAAACAGAAGTGATCGCGCAAATACCTTTTGCAAAACGAGAAGAAAATAACGGTTCATCTGTATATGATGAAGACTCTCTTGTAGGAGAAGTGTTTACATCGTTAGCGGAAGATATTATTTATAGAGGATAGAGGGGGAAGTTTATTAGTATGGCGTGTAATATCGATCATTCTATGGAAGATGTAATGAATAAGCTTGAAAGTCAAAAGGATTTTTTACCGGAAGTGATTTTTAAAGAGTTAAAGGGATTTTTGCAAGGGAATCATTCACAGGAAATATTAAATGATGTCTTTCATCTTCTAAAGAAGTATGACTTAGTTAGTGAAGAAGAGCGAGAGATGAGAAATACTCAATTATTACTGATTATAAAATAAATAAGCTTTGGCTTTTGTTTTTTTCAGAAGGGGTGAATGTAATGAATATGAAAAAGATGATTGAAATGGTAGAAGCAACTAAAGTGACTGACGAAGAATTATCGATTTCTACTTTACATCAAAAGCTTGTGAAGTTGTATAGTCAAAAAGATAGTGTAGAGTATACGGAGCTATTAAAATATATTTTATCATTATCTGTGCAGCTGAAGCTGAACCTCGTATTGAAATATTTTGGTGTGCGTCCGGTTGTTGCTACAGATGAGCGTATGCAATTTCAAGAGATATTTAAATGTTTAGCTAACAAAGATGAAAATGGCGAATGGTTTCTAAATTTCGTTTCTTTATATGTAGGGCTAATCATGGTTCTTCATTTTGATGCACAAGAGATTGAGAGAAGTTTTTTCGATGGTATGGTAGTGGGTGAAGGGAATGAAATATAAGGTTCTGCTCATAACATATTTCTATTTCATTATTTTAACTGCGATTTTAGTTGATTATATAAATATGAAGGTAACCAATTAAGAAAAAGAATGAAACTAGTTTGATCAAAAGCGTTCTTCAGTTGTTTTCGTCGTTTTTTCATGTTACGATTAAGCGGATTTTTCATAGGGAGAGAAAGCGATGAAATGGATTTATTTTCTTGTTATTAACGTTATAGCTTTTACCCTTATGGGGCTTGATAAACGAAAAGCGAGGAAGAAACAGTGGAGAACGCCAGAAAGTACGTTGTTTTTATCAGCGGCAGCTGGGGGAGCAGTTGGTGCTTGGATTGGTATGTATATGTTTCACCATAAAACACATAAAAAGAAATTTGTTTTCGGTATACCGTTACTTGTCGTTATAACAGTATGTTTACTTTTTGCTGTATGAGAAATGTCGAAAGAATTGCAGATTGATTATTGGTAAAGTGAGCATGCGGGACCGTATAATGGAGAAAAATGAGAAGAGGAGAAAAGGGAAGATGGGGAGTCAATCAGCACAGCAAAAAAAAGGGATTATATATGCGGCTGGTGCTTATACGATGTGGGGAATCCTACCAATCTATTGGAAATGGGTTGAGGAAGTTCCAGCAGATGAAATATTAGCACACCGTATCGTTTGGGCGTTTGTTTTTATGTTACTTGTATTAGGTGTTACGAAGAGGTTTCGTCAGTTTATTGGGGAGTTCGTGAATCTTTTTAAACGACCTAAATTATTAATGTCATTAACAATAGCTTCAGTCTTGATTAGCGGAAACTGGTTTGTCTACATATGGGCCGTTAATCATAATCATGTCATTGAAGCCAGTCTTGGATATTATATTAATCCACTTATTAGTATTTTACTTGGTACAGTCGTTTTAAAGGAAAAGTTAAACTTTTGGCAATATGTTGCAGTTGGTTTAGCTGGAGTAGGGGTTATCATTTTAACAGTGCGTTTTGGATCTATTCCGTGGGTTTCTTTATCACTTGCCTTTTCATTTGGATTATATGGATTAACGAAAAAATTGTTAAACTATGATGCGACAATTGGTCTTACGATGGAAACGATGCTAGTGACGCCGTTTGCGATTATTTATCTAGTTATGACAGGAGTGCATGGATTTGGTTCATTTGGATCTATTTCTATGTTATCGACGTTACTATTAATAGGGGCAGGAATTGTTACTGCTTTACCACTTTTTTATTTTGCAAAAGGAGCACAACTTATTCCGCTTTATATGGTAGGATTTTTACAATATATTGCACCAACAATTAGTTTGATTTTAGGTGTATTCGTATTTGGTGAGCATTTCACATCTACTCATATGATGGCATTTTTCTGTATATGGGTTGCTTTATTTGTGTTTTCAATAGCGAAAACAAAGTTTTTAGTGCAGAAACAACCGAAATTTATAAAAAATAAATCAGCAAAAGTATCATAATGCGTAGTATTTTCTACGCATTTTTCTTTATACTTATACTATATAGAATTTCCATTATAGCTAGTAGGGAGCTGAGAACGTGGAAACAATTTTACATAATGATCCGCTTATGGCCGCTGTAATTTCATGGTTTTTAGCACAATTAACGAAAGTAGTCTTTAAATTAGTTAAAACGGGTGAATTTGATTTTGCAAAGTTTTTCGCTTCAGGTGGGATGCCAAGTTCTCATGCTTCAACTGTTACAGCACTTGCGACAGGTGTTGGCGTTGTGGAAGGTGTGGAAAGTTCCATGTTTGCGATCGCTGCTATTTTTGCCATTATTGTTATGTACGATGCTTCAGGAGTAAGGCTCGCAGTAAGTAAACAAGCGAAAATATTGAATGAGTTTTTTCACGGTAGACAAACAGAATATAAGAAGTTAAATGAACTTGTCGGGCATACACCGTATGAAGTAGTAGTCGGTGCCTTAGTAGGGATAATTGTCGGAGTTGGATATTGTTTATGAGCAGAACATTTTATATGTTCTGCTTTTCTTTGTTTTCATACATATTCAGCTACCTTTTTGAATATCGTTATACGGATTTCGAAAGGGTGGGTGAGTAACTTGTTATTATATGAAAAAGTGCATGAAGAAATAGCGAGAAGAACAACTGCACTTCAAACGATGCAACGGCGAGATGGAACGTGGCGCTTTTGTTTTGAAGGAGCACCATTAACAGATTGCCATATGATTTTTTTATTAAAATTATTAGGTAGAGATAAAGAGATAGAACCGTTTGTAAAAAGATTAGCATCACTGCAAACAAATGAAGGGACATGGAAATTGTATGAAGATGAAGTGGGTGGTAATTTATCTGCTACAATTCAATCTTATGCTGCCTTACTTGCTTCAAAAAAATATACAAAAGAAGATGCGAATATGAAGCGTGCGGAAATGTTTATAAATGAGCGTGGCGGGGTAGCACGTGCTCATTTTATGACGAAGTTTTTATTAGCGGTTCATGGAGAATATGAGTATCCTTCGCTCTTTCATTTGCCAACACCAATTATGTTTCTCCAAAGTGATTCACCTCTCAGTATATTTGAGTTAAGTAGCTCAGCACGTATTCATTTAATTCCGATGATGTTGTGTCTAAATAAAAAATTTCGTATAAGGAAAAAGTTACTGCCAAATTTAAATCATATTTCGGGAGGGGGCGGAGAATGGTTTCGGGGGAATCGGTCTCCGTTGTTTCAAACGTTAGTAAGTGATGTAAAACAAATTATATCGTATCCACTATCTTTACATCATAAAGGAAATGAGGAAGTCGAACGTTTTATGAAAGAACGTATTGATGAAAATGGAACGTTATATAGTTACGCAACTGCCTCGTTTTATATGATTTATGCGTTACTTGCGTTAGGACATTCTCTTCAATCAACAATGATTCAAAAGGCTATAACTGGGATAACATCTTATAAATGGAATATGGAAAGCGGGAATCATTTGCAAAACTCTCCTTCAACTGTATGGGATACGGCGTTACTCAGCTATGCGTTACAAGAGGCCCACGTTCCGAAAGATACCAATATGCTTCAACATGCCACAGCATATTTATTAAAAAAGCAGCATACAAAAAAAGCTGATTGGAGCGTACATGCACCAGCGCTTGCTCCAGGTGGTTGGGGTTTTTCGGATGTGAATACGACAATTCCAGATGTTGATGATACAACTGCTGTGCTAAGAGCGTTGGCGAGAAGTAGAGGAAGCGAAAAGGTAGATTATGTTTGGGAGAAAGGGATTAATTGGGTTAAAGGATTACAAAATAATGATGGTGGCTGGGGAGCGTTTGAAAAAGGTGTGACGAGCAATTTATTAGCAAATTTACCAATCGAAAATGCAAGCGATATGATTACAGATCCTTCTACACCAGATATTACAGGAAGAGTGTTAGAGCTTTTCGGGACATATGCGCAAAATGAATTGCCTGAGAAACAAACACAAAGTGCGATAAATTGGTTAATGAATGTACAAGAGAAAAATGGATCATGGTACGGGAAATGGGGGATTTGTTATATATATGGTACGTGGGCGGTGATGACAGGTTTACGGTCACTCGGAATTCCATCTAGCAATACATCATTGAAACGAGCTGCTTTATGGCTTGAACATATACAACATGAAGATGGTGGTTGGGGAGAATCATGCCACAGTAGTGTGGAAAAAAGGTTCGTTACTTTACCATTCAGTACACCATCCCAAACAGCATGGGCGTTAGATGCTCTCATTTCTTATTATGATAAAGAAACACCAGCAATTCGAAAAGGTATCTCATATTTGCTTGCGAATCGTTATGTGAATGAAAAATATCCTACTGGAACAGGTTTACCAGGTGGTTTTTATATTTGTTATCATAGCTATGCCCATATATATCCGCTACTTACTTTAGCACATTATATAAAAAAATATCGAAAATAAACCGAGAGGATATCTCTCGGTTTATTTTGTTGGGTAGTAGGTCCCTGTTGAAAAGAATAAGGTTGTGCTTTCCTTATTTTTCTGTTGACTGGCGTTTTTGACGTGCATCAGCGGCATTTGCACGTGCGTTTGCTTCTAAGTCATTGTGGTCAGCGAGTTCACGAGAGAACTCAACATCAATGCCATCAACAGCTTTGTTTTGCTTGAAATTTTTTTTGTTCATTCGACACAATCTCCTTGTGTTTTATGCGACGTTGCAAAGTTAGTTTGACACAAATAGACTTTTTTATACAAAGAGGAATTGGAAAGTAAAAAGCCGAAATATACAGTATAAGTAATAGAAATGGGGGATAGGGATGGAGTTTTTAAATGGGAAAACAGCTGTTGTAACAGGAGCTGCACAGGGAATTGGAAAAGAGATTGCAAGGGTTTATGCAAAACTAGGGGCGAAAGTATTAATTAGTGATGTAAATGAAGAGAAGCTACAAAAAACGACACGTGAGTTATCGGATGAAGGATATGAAGTGAGCTTATATCGATGTGATGTGAGTAATCAAAATGAAGCGAAGTCGTTAATTGAATATGCGGTTCAAAAATTCGGAACATTACATATTTTGGTGAATAACGCTGGAATTACAAGAGATGCAATGTTACATAAAATGGAGAAGTCTGCTTGGGAACAAGTATTGCAAGTGAACTTAACTGGTGTTTTTTATTGTATGCAACCAGCGCTTCTTTACATGAGACAACAAGGGTATGGGCGCATTATTAATATATCTTCAATTAGTAGGGAAGGAAACATAGGTCAAGCGAATTATGCGGCTACAAAGGCAGGCGTTATAGGTTTAACGAAAACGGCAGCGAAAGAAGTTGGAGGTTTCGGTATTACGTGTAATGCGATTTGTCCAGGATTTATGGATACAGATATGACAAAAACGATACCAGATAAAGTGAAAGAAAAGATGGTCGGCGCGATTCCAGTTGGTAGAATTGGAACACCAGAAGATATTGCGAACGCAGCTGCCTTTTTAGCATCAGAATACGCTTCCTATATTACAGGAGAAGTATTAAATGTGAGCGGAGGACTGCAAGTTTAAATGAACACATAATGAAAAGAACCTGGCCGGATAGGTCAGGTTCTTTTTTTGTTAATTTAAGTTAAGCCAAACGCTCTTCACTTCTGTATAGTTATTTAATGCGTAAGATCCCATTTCACGGCCGAGGCCAGATTGTTTAAATCCTCCAAATGGAGATGCTGCATCAAAGACGTTGTAACAGTTAACCCATACTGTACCTGCACGTACTTTACTTGCAACATAGTGTGCTGTTTTTACATTTTCTGTCCACACACCAGCCGCTAAGCCGAATTGTGATTTATTTGCTCGTTCAATTACTTCATCAATATCGTTAAAAGGTATTGCAGAAATAACTGGACCAAAAATTTCTTCTTTTGCGATCGTCATTTCGTCATTTACGTCAGCGAATACTGTAGGGGAAACGAAGTAGCCTTGATCGAATGGATTACTTCCTCCGCAAAGTACTTCAGCACCTTCTTCAATTCCTTTTTCAATATAGCCCATTACACGTTTTTGTTGTTCTTCAGAAACCAGAGGACCGATTGTAGTTTCTGGACTTAAGCCAGCACCTTGATTTAATTTTTTAGAGTAAAGGACAAGGTCAGCCATGACATTATCATACATTTTCTTCGGAACAAATAAGCGTGATCCAGCAGAGCATACTTGTCCTTGGTTAAACATAACACCAGAAAGTGCACCAGGAATCGCGCGAGATAAGTCGGCGTCTGGTAAAATAATGTTCGGTGATTTACCGCCAAGCTCTAAAGTAACACGTTTCAATGATTCAGATGCTTGTCGCATAATTTGTTTACCGACTGGAGTAGAGCCAGTAAATGCAATTTTATCAACGAGTGGATGATTAACAAGAGCTTGTCCAGCTGATTCACCGAATCCAGGAACGATATTAATAACACCTTTCGGGAATCCAGCTTCTTCAATTAATTCAGCTAAGTATAGAGCGGATAGTGGAGTTTGTTCTGCAGGTTTTAAAACGATTGTACATCCTGTAGCAAGCGCTGCTCCCATTTTCCACATTGCCATAAGAAGTGGAAAGTTCCAAGGAATAATTTGACCGACGACACCAACAGCCTCATGGCGTGTATAGTTAAAGTAATTACCGGAAACAGGAATTGTTTGACCAACGATTTTCGTAGCCCAGCCAGCATAATAGCGCATATGTTCAATTGCAAGTGGTATGTCTGCTGCCATTGTTTCACGGATTGGCTTTCCGTTATCTAATGTTTCGAGCTGTGCAAGCTCTTCTTTATGTTCTTCCATTAAATCAGCTAACTTGTACATAAGACGGCTTCGCTCAGCGGTACTCATGCGAGACCAAGGACCTTCGTCAAAGGCCATGCGAGCTGCAACAACAGCTTTATGAATATCTTCGCGACCAGCCTCAGAAACGACGGCAAGTGTTTCGCCGGTTGCTGGGTTAGGTGTTTTAAATGTTTTGCCGGAAGCGCTTTCAATGAAAGATCCATTCACATATAACTTTTTTGTACCTTGAAGAAACTTTTCTACCTTTTCATGAAGATTTACAGCTAGTTGACTCATTGTATAACCCCCTTGAAAATATAATGTAAACGCAGTACAAGACGGCGTTTATTCCGAAATCAAGGATGTGGGAACTAGATGGAAAGCCTCTAATTTAAATCATAAATAACAAATACTGAAAATTCAAATTTCATTTGTGTTACAATTGTAAAAAATATGTAATGTAAGAGAATCTTCTATATGATTATAAAAAATCCTGCTTGTTTTTGCTTTCTAGTAGGAAAAACTAGAAGAACAATGGTACAATAATACATCGTGAGAGGAGGGAGAAAATGAAGAATTATCATGATGATCCACGCTTTCGAATTGCTCATAGAGAAGCGTTAATTGGTTTTGGACTTGCTATTATCAATTTTATAATATGGTACGGATTTGCTTATGGGCTTGGTAGTAAAAATCCAAGTGAATATACATATGTATTCGGTTTTCCAGCATGGTTTTTTTATAGCTGTATTGTTGGGTTTGTCGTTATGGTTATTTTACTTAGTTTAGTTGTTCGTTTTGTATTTCAAGATATTTCACTCGATGAGGAAGAAAAAAGTGAGGAATAATAGATGAATTGGTATGTAATCATTCCAATGATAATTTCATTTATCGTTGTGTTTTTAATTGGTGTATATGCTTCAAGACGCGTACAAGCGACTGCTAATAATAAATTTTTACAAGAATATTTTCTTGGTGGGCGTGAACTTGGCGGTTTATTATTAGCGATGACAATGATTGCTACGTACGGTAGTGCCAGTAGCTTTATTGGTGGTCCAGGTATTGCGTACAATATGGGCCTCGGATGGGTATTATTATCTGCGATTCAAGTTGTAACAGGGTATATCGTTTTAACGGTTATCGGTAAAAAGTTTGCAATTATTGCTAGGAAGATGGAAGCCATTACTCTTATCGATTATTTAAAGGGAAGATACAATAATAAAGCAGTTGTTATACTTTCTGCGTTATGTATTATTATCTTTTTATTTTCAGCAACAGTAGCTCAATGGGTCGGCGGTGGCCGATTAATTGAGTCGCTAACGGGTCTATCTTATACAACAGCACTATTTCTATTTACTTTTTCTGTACTTGTGTACGTATTAATTGGTGGATTTCGTGCAGTTGCTTTATCAGATACGTTATTAGGAATCATTATGTTAGTTGGAACGACAATCATTTTAATTGCTACTGTCATTGCTGGTGGTGGAATTGAAAAGATTATGCAGGAACTTGTTCAAATCAATCCGAATTTAATTACACCGTTCGGAGCGGATGGTAGTTTAACGAAATCATACGTGACATCATTTTGGATTTTAATCGGAATTGGTGTTGTTGGCTTACCGCAAATTAGTGTGCGTGCCATGTCTTATAAAAATTCAAAAGCTATGCATCAAGCGTTAATAATTGGAACGGTTGTTGTGGGTACAATTATGATTGGTATGCATTTAACAGGTGTATTTGCACGAGTCGTACTTCCGGGGATAACGGTACCGGATAAAGTCATGCCGCTACTCGCGATGGAAGTGTTGCCACCTTGGTTAGCTGGTGTTTTCTTAGCTGCGCCAATGGCAGCAATTATGTCTACAGTAAACTCGTTATTGTTACTTGTAAGTTCATCAATTATTAAAGACATATACGTAAATTACATAAATAAAGAAGCGGCAGATAGTACGATCAGAAAAGGAAGTTTGTGGATTACTGGTATTGTAGGACTGCTCGTTTATGCAGCAGCAATTAAACCACCAGATTTTTTAATATGGTTAAATTTATTTTCTTTCGGTGGATTAGAAGCAGCATTCATTTGGCCGATCGTATTAGGGTTATATTGGAGAAAAGGGAATGCAACAGGAGCGCTTGCCTCTATTTTAGTTGGGGTAGGTTCATATATGTGTATTCATCTTTTCTATCCAAATCCGTTCGGTATACATACAGTCGTCTTCCCAATTTGTTTTGCGTTTATCGCTTATATCATTGGAAGTATGAGTGCTGTGAAGAAAAACAGTATAGGTTAGAGGAAGAACGTAGTCCTTATAGGACTGCGTTTTTTCGTATAAATTTGTTCTTTTTTATTCTGTATACCTATTGCGATTCATAAATTAATAACAATTGAGGGGATGGAGTTGAGGTCGATGAAAAAAGTATTATTTTTGGGAGACCCGGGAATTGATGACTCTTTAGCCATCATGTATGGAATTATGCATCCTGATATTGATATTGTTGGTGTTGTAACGGGATACGGAAATGTGACGCAAGAAAAGGCGACAAGTAATGCAGCATATTTGCTGCAAATGGCAGGGCGGGAAGATATACCTGTTATTAATGGCGCGAAAATCCCTTTATCCGGAGATGTTACAACGTATTATCCAGAAATTCATGGGGCAGATGGATTAGGACCGATTAAACCACCAAAAGCTTTTTCTCCAAATATAAAACCTTTTTGTGCTTTTTTTGATATTCTTGAAAAGTATAAAGGAGAATTAATCATTGTGGATGCCGGTAGGTCAACGACACTAGCGACAGCTTTTATTTTAGAAAAGCCGATGATGAAGTATGTGAAAGAGTATTATATAATGGGCGGTGCTTTTTTAATGCCTGGCAATGTGACACCAGTAGCAGAGGCTAATTTTCATGGTGATCCGATTGCGTCACAATTAGTTATGCAAAATGCCAAGAATGTGACATTAGTACCACTTAACGTTACATCTGAAGCAATTATTACACCAGAAATGGTGAAATATATTACGAAACACTCTAAAACGAATTTTAATAAATTAATTGAACCAATATTTACGTATTATTATAAAGCGTATAAAAAGTTAAATCCGAAAATAACAGGTAGCCCAGTACATGACGTTGTTACAATGATGGTTGCGGCGAATCCGGCTATTTTGGATTATGTGTACCGTCGTGTCGATGTAGATACAGTAGGGATTGCAAAGGGAGAAAGTATTGCTGATTTCCGTCCACAACCGGATGCAAAATCCTTAAAGAATTGGGTGCGAATTGGTTGGTCATTACATTATAAAAAATTTCTCGAAGACTTCGTGAAAATTATGACGTAGACATAATAGGAGAATACAAGTTAAAATAATGGAGATGATTACTAAAATAATCATCTCCATTATTTTGTTTGTAAGAGATAGATAGAGAAGAGTTATACAATAGGAGAGGAATTTCACTTGAAAAAAACTATAGTATGCGCAGTGATTGTGGGTATTTTCGTTTTGCTAATATCGGGTAATTTTTTAGTGGAAAAAGTGTGGAGTTCAAATAATGATGATGCGCAGTATATCGCATCCTTTATTGAAGAACATAAAGATGAAAAAAATAGTGCGCTTCTCGTGAAGAGAAATGATAAAGTTGTTTATTCTGTAAATCCAAATGTTGTATTGCCAGTTGCTAGTACGATGAAGTTAATTGTGGCTCTTGAATATACGAAACAAGTTACAGAAGGGAAAATTGATCCGTCTAGTTTCGTTTCCATTAATGATATAAATCGTTATTATGTGCCGAATACAGATGGCGGTGCACAAGATAGATGGCAAAGGTACTTGCAAAAGACAGACAAGATAACAGAAGGAGCAGTTTCTTTAGAAGAAGTGGCAAAAGGAATGGTTAAATTTAGTTCGAATGCGAATGCTGAATATTTAATGGAAGTGTTAGGATTAGATAATATTAATCGTAACTTACAAAGTTTATCGCTTCCAGCACATCAGCCGCTATTTCCGATTGTTTCATCTTTATACATCCCTGGATATTTGCATAAAGAACTACATGTTCCGAAATATAAAATAGAGAAAAAGTTAAAAGAAATGTCTCAAGAGCAATATCGTGAATATGCGATGATTATTCATGAACGCTTAAAAAAGAAGGGACCATTATTACAGAAGGAAATTCCTCTTTATTTAGAGGAACGTTACGATAAAATTTGGTCAGATCGATTACCAGCAGCTTCTGCAAATGATTATATGGTACTGCTTCAAAAGGCAAATCATAAAGGTGGCCTAACAGACGCAGAAGAAAAAGTGTGGGCGAATATCGTTGAAACAGATATGAGCGCTAAGAAATACCGTAAAACATTTAGACATGCAGGGCAAAAAAATGGTTATACGCCATGGACAGTTACAAAAGCAGTTTATGCGATGGATAAACGCGGGAACTGTACAGAAATAGTGTTCTTAGCAAATGATTTAAATGAAGACGACAGTGCAGAAATACGGAAACATTTAGCAAATTTACATTTCCAAGTGTTGCAAAGTGATAAGTATGATGCGACTTTTATTAAGTAAACTCGGTGCAGAGGGCGCCGAGTTTATTTTTATCCCGCTTTAATGGGCAGTAAGACCCCCACCTCAAAATTCAGCGAAAGCAAAGAAGTTAGGTGGGGAATCAACTGCCCCTAAAAGTCTGATTGGTGAGGGCTAATAATCAGTGGGGGATGAAGAAAACCCCTACTGATTAAAGTTTCACTTTATGTACAAGCACTTTTTTTCTATCTCTGGGTATGATGGGTAGTAATACTTAGGTGAGAGGGGAAAAGGTGATGAAACAAAGTAAAGAAGAGTTTATAAAGAGTGAAGGCGCTGATTTCCCTGGGAAAACATATGTAGATTGTGTATTACAACATGTATTTGAGTTTCAGAGAAATTACTTATTAAAAGATATGTTTCAAGTGCATAAAGCGCATATTGCGATGCTGACGGAAGAGAATTTAATGAAAAAGGATGAAGCAAAAGTTATATTACACGCACTGAAAAAGATAGAGGGAATTCCAAAAGACCAATTGCTATATACAGAGCAGCATGAAGATCTCTTTTTTTTAGTGGAACATTTAATTTCTCAAGAAGCGAAATGCGATTTTGTAAGCAATATGCATATTGGTAGAAGTAGAAATGATATGGGTGTAACGATGTATCGCATGAGTTTAAGGCGATATGTACTACGATTAATGGAACATCATTTGTTATTGCAAGAAAGTATACTGCAACTTGCTGCTGATCATAAAGAAACGATTATGCCAGCTTATACACATACACAACCAGCACAGCCAACAACATTTGGGCATTATACGTTAGCGATTTATGATACGATGCAGAGAGATTTAGAACGAATGAAACGAACGTACAAACTTTTAAATCAATCCCCGATGGGAGCTGCGGCTCTTTCTACAACAAGTTTCCCAATTAAACGAGAGCGAGTTGCCTATTTACTTGGATTTACAAATGTAATTGAGAATTCATATGATGCTGTTGCTGGAGCGGATTATTTATTAGAAGTTAGCTCGTTACTTATGGTAATGATGACGAATACGAGTAGATGGATTCATGACTTCTTACTATTAGCGACGAAAGAATACGATGGTATTACTGTTGCAAAGCCATATGTACAAATTAGTAGTATTATGCCGCAAAAGCGAAACCCAGTTTCCATTGAACACGCCCGTGCGATTACGAGTAGTGCTTTAGGGGAAGTATTTACAGTATTTCAAATGATTCATAATACACCATTTGGTGATATTGTCGATACGGAAGATGATTTGCAGCCGTATTTGTATAAAGGAATTGAAAAGACTATTCGTGTTTTTTGTATTATGAATGCAGTTATTCGAACTATGACAGTAGAAGAAGAAACGTTGAAAAGTCGTTCCTATAAACATGCAATTACGATAACTGATTTCGCAGATGTTTTAACAAAAAACTATGACATTCCATTTCGGCATGCGCATCATGCAGCAAGTGTTATTGCGAATATGTCATTAGAGCAACAAAAGGAGCTACATGAATTACATGTAAAAGATGTAAATATATACTTAAAAGAAAATTATAAAATACAGCTATTAGAAAAAGAGTGGGAAGAAATTGTATCACCAGAAGCTTTTATACAAAAAAGAAATGTATACGGTGGACCGAGTAAAAAAGAAATGGAGCGCATGATTAAAAATCGAAAAGAATCATTTCAGAAAGAAGAAGAGGTATTTGAAAAGGAAAAACAGAGAATTTTACAGGCGGAAAAAGATTTGAATACGTTAGCTTCGAATATTATTGAATCGTAAAAGAGGGATTTAGTGAATTAATCGCCAATACTTAATGAAACTATAAATAGAGAGAAGAGATTGTCGATGATTCAATTACATGTATATGAAGAGATTCTTACTTTTAAAAAAGAGGTTACGCCATTTTTAGAAAAGAATGAGCAGGAAAACAATCTCATATTAGGCGTATTACAAATGGTCCAACAACCGATATTTATGGGGGTAGCAAAACAAGAGGAAGAAATAGCAGTTGTATTTCTTCAAACAGAAGAAAAGAAACAAATCATTGTTGCAACGACTGGAATGAAGAAAGAGGACATCGTGGAACTTGCAAAAAAATTAGAGAAAGTATATCCAAATGTTCCCGGATTGATCGGTAATAAGAAAATTGTACAGAGATTAGCGGAAGAGATTGCAGTGTTAGAAAATAAAAAAACTACTGTTGCAATGGAGCAAGGTGTATATGAATTAAAACAAGTAAAGAAAAAGTGGAACGGAGATGGAATCTTTCGAGAAGTAAGTAGTGAGGAGCTACCATTAATAGAACAGTGGATATATCAATTCTGCGAAGATGTGAATCTGCCTACTACGAAAGAAGAAGCGAAACAAACCGCTCATACATTTATTACGAACCGTCATCTATTTGGTTTAGAAGTAGACGGGAAGCTTGTTTCTGTAGCTGCAAAAACGAGACCAACTACAAATAATATAACAGTTAATTTCGTATATACACCGAAAGAAGCGCGGAAAAAAGGGTACGCATCTAGTTGTGTCGCTGCACTTAGTCAACGTATGCTAGACGAAGGTTATAACACAACGACTTTATATACGGATCTGGCAAATCCAACATCAAATAAAATTTATCAAGAGATTGGTTATGAGAAGATAATGGATTCTGTACTTATATTTTTAGAGAAATAAAACAAAAGGCACGCTATTAAAGCGTGCCTTTTTTGTTATTCATCAATTCGAATGACTTCACCTTGCGGAAAATTCTCCGTTTCTAGTAAATTACGAATTGCTTTCGCAACGTATTCAGGTGATAGTAGTTTTCCTTCTTCTTTTAGTGCGATGAAGCGATCTAAATGTATGAAGTCTTCTTTATTTGTTTCACGAATTTGTGCTTGCATACTTGTATCAACAACACCAGGTGCAAATGCGACGATTTTTACCGGATATTCTTTTTCTGCTTCTTCGGTTGCTACGCACTGTGTAAACATATTTACACCAGCTTTCGTTGTACAATAAGCGCCCCATCCAAAATAAGGATTTTTACCTGCACCAGATGAAATGTTTATAACACGTTTATCTACTTTCCAATCTTTCGTATGTTTCATGAAAGTGGAGGTAAGAATCATCGGTGCAAGTAAATTAATTTGAACGTTCGTAATGAGCAGTTCGCTTTCAGCTTTTTCAATTGGTTGCATTGGTGCGAGTGTACCAGCGTTATTAATTAAATGAATAGATGATACAGTGTCTTCTGGAATAGTTGAAATGATTTTGTTAAAGTTTATTTCTAAATTATGTACATCTTGAAGATCTAAGGAGTGGAAAACGCAATTGCTGTTATATTGCTCTGCGAGTCTTGTAAGTTCTTTATTTTCTCTTCTAGAAATAGAGATGATACTCGTGTTTTCTTCTAACAATTGCGCGGCGATTGCCTCACCTAAACCTTGTGAAGTTCCTGTTACGATAACATAACGCATAGTGTAGTAAGCTCCTCTCGTATGTGCGGAATTTTGTTGGACAAAGTACATTGCATAGTTTGTCTACATTTTATAGTATAGAGCACTTTTTACTATAATTGAAATGAGATGATTGTGTGCCTTTTATAAATCGTTTTACAACAACAGTACCTGGTGCCGTCACGTTCACTGGGAATACGTTGGGACTTAGTCCTACATCACCTGCACCAGGTAATATTTTTGGTACACTTGCTGTGTTTACGACAGTAAATACAGCGCTGCAAGTACCAGGATTCCCAGCAGGAACAACGAATGAATGGCAATTGAATTCTTCAAGTGCCATTTTAAACCTTCCAGCGGGAAGCAGTGTGTTATATGCAGAATTAGTTTGGGCTGGTACTTTCCGGACTGATACGGAAGATGTTTTACCATTTTTAAATGATAACATTACATTTACAACGCCAGCAGGGACCTTTTCTGTTACGCCAGATCCTGCTACCGCGCAGCAAGGTTCTGTAGGAAATCAGTTTTATTATGCGCGCTCTGCCAATGTAACGAATCTTGTTAGTGCAGGTGGGGCAGGCACATATACAACGGGTGCGGTGCCAGCTGCAAGAACCTCATCTGATCCAACTATCAGTCGTTCGGCTGGTTGGACACTTGAGGTTGTTTATCAAAATGCAAGTTTGCCACTTCGAAATTTGTCAGTTTATGCAGGTCAAGAAATTATCGATGCTTCATCACCACCAGTTGATGCTACTATTTCAGGATTTGCTACTCCAGCGACAGGAGCTGTAACAGGACGAGTGCTCGTAACTGCTCAAGAAGGTGATTCTAACATTGTTGGAGATCAACTTCGCTTTGGACCGAATGCAAATGCTACAGTTGCATTATCCGGCCCGAGAAACCCTGCTAATAATTTCTTTCAGTCACAAATTTGTAACGACATTGGAGAGTTAGATACAACTGGAACGTTTGGAGATTTGAATCAGCCATTAGGGATAGCTTTAGCGGTCCGAAGACAAGGGTGGGATATTACAAATGTAAATGCCTCTGCATCATTAGTAAATAATCAAACGTCAGCAACGGTTCGATTCGTTACAAATGGAGATGGATATGCGGCAGCTGGTTTTGGGGTTCAAATTGATGCAACGGGGCCAATTATTAATCCTGTTAAATCGGTCAATAGAACAGTTGCAGGAGTTGGAGATATTCTTACCTACACAATTACAGTTCCTAATACAGGTACGGGAAGTGCAGAAAATGTTATATTACAAGACAGTATTCCGAACGGAACGACGTTTGTTACAGGTAGTGTAACAGTAGGTGGAGTAACACAGCCGAATGCGAACCCTGCTAATGGAATTAATTTAGGTACAATCCCAAATAACACGCAAAGAATTGTTACATTTCAAGTTCGAATAACATCATTCCCGAATCCAAATCCTATTTCAAATCGTGCAATGGTGTCATATCAATTCCGTCCTTTCGTTGGTAGTCTTCCTATTACAAGTACGTCTTCTTCAAATACAGTACAAACGACAGTGAATCAAGCAACTATAAGTATGCAAAAATCTGTAGATTTACAGACAGCAACACTTAATGATGTATTAACATACACGGTTAATGTGACGAATAATGGGAATGTCACTGCAAATAATGTTGTTTTTGTTGATAGTATCCCTGCTGGAACAACGTTTGTTACGAATAGTGTTACGGTAAATGGAGTATCACGACCAGGAGCGAACCCAGCAAGTAGTATTAATATAGGAAGTATTAATGCTTCGCAAACGACTGTAGTGCGTTTTCAAGTTCGAGTAACATCTATTCCACTTGTCAATCCAATTCCGAACCGTGCGAGTGCAACATTTAATTTTACTCCAGTACCTGGTCAACAACCAATTTCAGGACAGGCGACAAGTAACACTGTATTTACTACAATTAATGTAGCCGATATAAGAACGAGAAAAACAGTAGATAGAGCTTTTGCGACAGTTAATGACGTTCTTACGTATACCGTTACAATTGAAAATATAGGGAATGTACTGGCAACGAATATTATTTTTCAAGATCCAATCCCAATTGGAACGACTTTTATAGCAAATAGTGTAACTGTAGACGGGGTTTCACAACCTGGAGCAAATCCTTCGACTGGGTTTACGGTAGCAAATATTTCTCCAGGCGGAAGTAGGACGGTTACATTTCAAGTCCGGGTGACATCTACGCCATCAGGAGGTACGATTGCGAATCGCGGAAATGTATCTGCTAATTTCGTTGTTATTCCGAATCAGCCACCGATAACGATTAATAGACAAACGAATACAGTTGTGACACAAGTGAATACAGGTGGTTTAAATGTAATAAAAGAAGTGAATACAACGCAAGCAGCGGTAGGGGACACTTTAACGTACACGATTGCCGTCCAAAATACAGGAAACGTTCCGTTAACAAATGTATTTTTCCAAGACCCTATTCCTTCTGCTGTTTCATTTGTTGCAAATTCTGTAACAATTAATGGAATACCGCAAAGTGGACTAAATCCGAACTCGGGATTTTCTCTTCCAAATATTCCGCCAGCTCAGACGGTTGTAGTCACATTTGAAGTATTAATTGTACAGGACCCAGAAAATGAAGATATTTTAAATCGTGCAAATGTAACAGCAAGTTTTCAAGTGAATCCTAGTGAACCACCAGTAACAATTAATGTTCCAAGTAATCTTGTAAATACAACGGTGCAATCAGGGAACTTTGAAGTTGTGAAAGCAGTGAATACTGATGTTGCAACGGTAGGGGATGTTTTAGTATATACAATTGAAATCATAAATGCAGGTAGTGTACCAGCTACAAATGTATTTTTCCAAGATTCAATTCCACAAGGGACATTATTTATTGAAAACAGTGTATTTGTTAATGGTGTTTTACAAGAAGGGGCAGATCCAGAACTTGGATTTTCATTAAATAATTTGCCTACTGGCGCGAGTGTAATTGTTACGTTTGAAGTATTAATTGATGAAATTCCCCAAGGAAATAATGTTGTAAATAATGCGAATGTAACTGGAGATTTTCTTGTAAATCCAACAGAGCCACCGATAACTGTAACAGTACCAAGTAATACTGTTATGACAGTGGTGAATTCTTCAGGGTTAAATGTAATGAAAATTGTAAGCGCTGCTGAAGCAGGAGTAGGAGATACGTTAACATATACAGTTCGTATACAAAATAGTGGAACGGTAGCAGCGACAAATGTGTCATTCCTTGATCCAATTCCATCTGGAACCACTTTTGTAGCGAATAGTGTAACAATAAACGGGATATCTCAACCCGGTTTAAACCCAACAACTGGATTTCCACTTGCTAATATTCCAGTAGGAGGGATGGTAACAGTTACTTTTCAAGTGACGATCACGAGTGTACCACCAAATAGAGTTCTTCCGAATAATGCGAATGTAACTGCGGATTTCCAAGTAAGTCCTCTCCAGCCACCAATTACAATTGTAACGATTAGTAATATTGTTGTGACGCGAGTGAATGTGGGATCACTTAATGTAATGAAGAGTGTAAATACAACACAAGCAGGAGTAGGAGATACGTTAACGTATACGATTCTTATTCAAAATACAGGAACTGTTCCTGCAACGAATATTATTTTTCAAGATCCAATTCCGTCGGGTACTGCGTTTGTAGCAAATAGTGTGACGATAAATGGAGTTGTTCAACAAGGCGCGAATCCTATGGCTGGTTTCCCAGTACCAAATATTCCGGTCGGACAAACGGCTACGATTACGTTCCAAGTTACAGTGACGAGTGTTCCGAGCGGTGGAAATATAAGAAACCAATCGAACGTTACTGCAAGTTTTCTTATAAATCCAGCAAATCCTCCAATTACGACTGTTACGAATAGTAATTTTGTAGTGACGCAAGTAAATACAGCTCGATTAAATATACAAAAATCTTCATCTGTACAACAAGCTGCACTTGGAGAAACTTACACGTATTCTGTAGTCATTCGAAATAACGGCACAGTAACGGCAACGAATGTTTCCTTCATTGATCCAATTGCTTCAGAAACAACATTTGTAGCAAATAGTGTAACGATAAATGGAACGCCTCAACCTGGATTTGATCCAAATATAGGTTTTACGCTTCCTAATATCGCTGCTGGAACAGTATTGACTGTAACATTCCAAGTAACAGTAGTTGCGCCATCCACGCGCGGAGCTGTACTAAACACGGCATCTGCTACAGCTACTTTTTTATTAAATCCTTTACAGCCCCCTGTAACAACGACTAATACAAGTAATACGACAGTAGTTACGATACCGTTACCGCCTCCTGGTGAAGTAACAGCAACAAAAACAGTAAATGTTGCCGCTGGTGCTGTTGGAGATGTATTAACTTATACAGTGTTAATAACAAATGTAGGAATTATCCCTGTTACAGATGTGCTCTTCCAAGATGTCATTCCAGAAGGGACGACGTTTGTAGAAGATAGTGTAACGATAGGTGGGATACAGCAATCTGGTTTAAATCCAGAAATAGGCTTTACAGTTAGTCCATTATTAAATGCTGGAGCGAGTATTTCTGTGACGTTCCAAGTGACGATTACGGAAATTCCAGATAATGAAGTTATATTAAATGATGCTGACGTTACATTTACTTCACAACCAAATCCGCAGGAACCGCCGATTACGGAAACGATATTAACGAATTTAGTCGTTACGACGATTAATATAGCTTCGATTTTCCCATTAAAACTAGTAGATAAAGAAGTAGCCACTGTAGGAGAAATATTAACGTATGATGTATTGATTTTTAACTTTGGGACAGTGGCAGCGACGAATGTTGAATTTATCGATACTACTTCCACGGGTGTAGCATTTGTACCGGGAAGTGTGAGTATAAACGGGGTACCGGCACCAGGATTAAATCCTTTCATTGGTTTTACAGTTCCAGATATACCTGTAGATGATTTTGTGCTTGTCACATATCAGGAAGTGGTTACAAGCATACCGGAAGGTGGGACGATTGTTAACTTTGTAGACGTTACAGCTACATTTGCTGTAAGTGAAACAGAGCCGCCTATTACAGAAACAACGACAAGTAATACGACATTAACAGAAATTAATGAACCTGGTTTAAATGTTTTAAAATCAGTAAGTCAGCCGGTTGTTGCAGTAGGCGATACAATCACATATACAACAGTAGTTCAAAATACAGGTACAGTGGTAGCGACAAATGTTCAATATAGTGATGTATTACCGTCCTCGATCACATTTGTACCAGATAGTGTAACGATAGATGGTGTGCTACAACCAGGATTCAATCCTAATAATGGATTCCCGCTTCCAAATATAAACCCAGGGGGAAGTGTAGAAGTCACATTCCAAGTAACAGTTGTCAGTGTTCCATCAAACGGAACGATTGCTAATACGGCGAATGTTACGGGAAGCTTTATATTAGTACCAGGAGAACCACCAGTTATAGTGAATCAGCCAAGTAACACAACACTTACAACAGTAAATAGAGGACGATTTACAGTTATTAAACAAGTAAATAGGGCTGCTACTCTTGTTGGAGATGTATTAACGTATACGGTTCAAATAACGAATACAGGAACAGTAACAGCGAATGATGTTCAGTTTATTGATACGATTTCAGCAGGAGCGTCATTTGTACCGAATAGTGTAACTGTAAATGGAGTTTCTCAACCAAACTTAAATCCGATTACTGGCTTTGGAGTTGGAGATATACTAATTGGTGAAACGGTTATAGTGACGTTTCAAGCGACAGTTACAAACATCCCGTCATCGGGAACCATTACGAACGTTGCAAATATAACAGGAAGTTTTACTTTAGTGCCAGGAGAGCCACCAGTTGTAGTAACTGAACCGAGTAATACGACAATCACAAGGGTAAATAGAGGTAGATTTAATGTTATTAAATCAGCAAATAAAGAAGCAACACGGTTAGGAGATACGTTAACGTATAGTGTGCAAGTTACAAATACGGGAACGGTAACAGCGACCAATGTTCAGTTTATCGATGTTCCATCAACTAGTTTAGAATTCATTCCTGGAAGTGTACAGATAAATGGGATTCCGCAAGTAGGTTTAGATCCTTTTGTAGGTTTTTCATTACCGGATCTTGCAGTAGGGGATAGCGTATTAATTACATTTGAAGTAAATGTAATCGCAGTTCCACCTTCTAATAGTATTATGAATTCATCGAGTGTAACGGGTGATTTCGAATTGATTCCAGGAGAACCTCCGTTTACAATTACGAATACAAGTAATACGACAGTCACACCAGTAAATAGAGGTAGTTTAGATATGCTGAAAGAAGTAGATCATCCAATTGTTGGAGTAGGAGAAACAGTAACGTATACTGTTCGTATATTAAATACCGGTACTGCTGATGCGATGAATGTTGAATTTATAGATGTGTTATCTCAAGAAGCTGATTTCGTCGCAAATAGTGTAACGATAAATGGAGTTCCGCAGCCGGGGTTAAATCCGCAGGTTGGATTTACGATACCAGATATTCCGGTCGGTGAGACTGCACTTGTAACGTATGAAGCTACGATTACAAGTTTTCCGGATGGGGGTACAGTAGTCAACGTTGCTGGGGCATTAGCAGAGTATATTTTAGTACCAGGAGAGCCGCCAGTTACAGTAATGGACACGAGTAATACAGTTATTGTAACGGTAAATACTGCAATTTTATTTGTTGCAAAAGGAGCGGATTTTGAAGTAGCAATGGTAGGAGATGTTGTCACTTACGGAATTGCAGTTATTAATGATAGTACAGTTCCTGTGACGAATATTGTTTTAACAGATATCATTGATCCGAATACGTTATTTATAAATGGCACAGTAACAGTAAATGATGTACCTTTTCCATTTGCTAATCCGAATACTGGTATTCCGTTAGGTGATTTTCAGCCAAATGATGCAGCAATTATTAATTTCCAAGTTGTAATAACAGGGGGGCAAATAAATAATTTAGTTACAAATACTGCTACAGCGAATGGATTTGCAACTGTGAATCCAAATGAACCGCCTGTAGTAGTTGAGGGCGATAGTAATACAGTTGTTATCCCGTTTATTCCTCAAAATGTCTCAACGACAGTCGTAAAAACGGCGGATCATCAAACAGCAACAATTGGAGATGTTATTACATTTACGACAGTTATTACAAATACAGGGGATACAGCGATACAAAATATTCGTTTTCAAGATATGTTAGATAGTAGTGTTCGATTTGTCCTTGGAAGTGTAACGGTTGATAATACGCCAGTGTCAAATGTAAACCCAGTATCAGGATTTCTTATAGGAAGTTTAAATCCAGGGGAAGCACGGACAGTTTCGTTCCAAGTAGTAGTTCAGAGCGCGCCAAGTGGTTCAGGGAATTATATTAATCAAGCGAGTATCCGTTACGAACATCAAGTAGGAACAGTATTGCCGCCTGTTACACAAATAATAGAAAGTAATATTGTTGTTATCCCGTTTGTCCCAACAATCGAACAAATTTGTGAAACAAACTTTAATTGCTTAGAGAAAATTCCGTTTCAATGTTCTCCGTGTAATCAGTTGCACGGGCATAAAAAATAAAACCAAAAAGAGCATCCTAAAAGAATAGGATGCTCTTTTTATGTGTATTGATCATATAGATTCATTTTCGGGCGGGGTAAAAAACTCGTTGATTTTGTTGGAAAGTAGAAATGGAATGGCCCCTTTTATAACAGAAATGTCCCAGTCCCACCATGCGAGATTTTCTAGTTTTTCAATGATTTCCTGCGGGAAACGATATCGAACAAATTTTGCAGGATTACCAGCTACAATTGCATATGGTGGTACATTTTTTGTAACGACACTCTTTGCACCAATAATGGCACCGTTACCAATAGTAACGCCAGATAAAATGCAGGATTGATAACCAATCCATACATCGTTGCCGACTACGATATCACCTTTTGAAGAAGGGTGACCAGTAATATGTGCTCCTTCATCAAAAAGTGCATTAAATGGGTAAGTCGTTATCCAGTCTGCACGATGTTCACCGCCGAGTATGAACACGACTTCTTCTCCTAATGAACAAAACTTACCTATTTTTAAGTTTGTTTCATCGTTCCAAGAAAAAATAGTTGGCCCTACTTTACTATAAGTATAATCACCAATATCATATTTATTATATTCAGGTTTTTGATTTAAATATAACATAACAAATTTAGCATCCTCTCTAAAGCACGTAATAGATATGGAACATTATATGCAATTTGGAGTCAGTCGAACTGTGTTATATGAATTGGTAATGCGCAAATAAAGTAGTAGGTGTAACGAATAAAAGAGGAGTGGAATGAATGATATACAAAATGGGATTATATAATAAACCTTTTCAGTCAATTCAATCAGGAAAAAAAGTATATGAAGTACGTTTATACGATCAAAAACGTCAGCCTATAAAACAAGGAGATCATATTGTATTTACGAACCTTACGACAGCAGCAACGATGACTGTTAAAGTAACGGAAATAAAACGATACGAAAACTTTAAAGCAATGTACGAACAAATTGATAAAAAATTATTGGATTGTGAAAATGATAGTTTAGAGGAAATGCTAGAAAGTACATACAAAATATATACGAAAGAACAAGAAAAAAAGTGGGGAACAGTTGCGATTGGTATTGAGGTAATAAAATGATAAGAAATCGCGGCGCGGCTATCATTTTGCAGGAAGGGAAAATTGCTCTTATAAAACGTATTCGAGAAGATGAAGTGTACTATGTTTTTCCTGGCGGAGGAATTGAGGAGGATGAAACAGCTGAAGAGGCAACGAAGCGAGAGGTTTATGAAGAATTAGGAGTACATATAGAAGTGGAGCAACTTATTGCAAAGGTGGAATATAAGGGTACGGAGTATTATTTTAATGCCCATATTACTGATGGGATTTTCGGAAGTGGTAAAGCGGAGGAATTCGAGCTGAAAGATAGAGGAATTTATATTCCGTTGTGGTTGCCGATACACGAGTTGGAAAAATTGAATATAAAACCATATGAAGTGGTCGGAAGTATATTCAATCATTATAAAAAGTAAGGTCTGACAACATACAAAAAAAACCATTGACATAGCCTTCTGATTTAAGTATTGTATTCGAGTATGTTTATAATCAGGAGGTTTATATGAGCAATCAAACAACTACACATCATGTGAAAATGACAACAGCGGATCCATCTGGAATTGGCCTATTTGGATTAGCGATGGTAACACTTGTAGCATCATCTCAAAAGCTAGGCTTAACAGATGGCGTTTCTCTTGTATTACCATGGGCAATCTTTTTAGGAGGATTTGCACAAATCTTTGCGTGCATTCACGATGCAAAGCATAACAATACATTCGGTACAACAGCATTCGGTGCATACGGTCTATTTTGGTTAGGTGTTGGAATGACTTGGTTAATTCAACTTGGAGTATTTGGCGAAAAATTAGCACAAGCTGCAGATTCAAAACAGCTTGGTGTAGCCTTTATCGGATATTTGATTTTCACAATCTTTATGACAATTGGTGCAATGGAAACACATAAAGTATTATTTATGATTTTCGTCCTTATTGATTTCTTATTTATTGGTCTTTCATTAAGTACTTTAGGTGTTATGCCGCATGCAATGCATAATTTAGCAGCGTATTCTGAACTATGTATTTCATTATTATCTTTCTATGGTTCAGCAGCAGCAGTGTTAAATACACACTTCGGAAAAGTTGTTTTACCAGTTGGAAAGCCATTTGGTATTTTTAAAAAGTAATAAAAAAGCACAGATGATTGTATAGTCATCTGTGCTTTTTTGTATGAAGGAAACGGAAATAATAAAAAATATAATTGAAATTGATTCTCATTATTAATATAATGAGAATGAGAATCACTTATTGTAAGAGGGGGATGCCGAAGTGGCGAAAATTTTAATAGCTTATGCAAGTATGTCAGGAAATACAGAGAGTATTGCTGATTTAATTAAAGTTAGTTTAGATGCTTTTGATCATGAAGTAGTATTACAAGAAATGGAAGGCATGGATGCTGAAGAATTATTAGTCTATGATGGAATCATTTTAGGATCTTATACGTGGGGCGATGGTGAACTACCATTTGAAGCGGAAGATTTCCATGATGACTTAGATAATATAGATTTATCAGGGAAAAAAGTAGCGGTATTCGGATCAGGAGATACGGCGTATGAACTGTTTTGTGAAGCGGTAACGATATTTGAAGAGAAACTTGTAGAACGTGGTGCAGAGCTTGTACAAGAAGGGTTGAAAATTGAATTAGCTCCAGAAGATGAAGAGGATGTTGAAAAATGCAGTAATTTTGCAATTGCATTTGCTGAGAAGTTCTAAGAATGGGAGTGTCAACGTGGAGAAGATGTTAAGTGCGACCGCTATTACAAAATTAAGAGATGGAAAACTTATGTTAGCTACTACATATAATGGCTTGTTTATTGAACAAGACGGAGAATGGAAACAAATTTTAAATGGTTTTCAAAAACGAATTAGGGATTTACATAGCGAAGATAATGTAGTGTATGGTGTAGGGGACGAAGGGATTTTTATTCGAAGTATGAATGGTGGAGGAAACTGGACGGTGCAGCGTTTTCCAACAAAAGCAACGAGTTGGAATGTGTGTAGTAATGTACAAGGAACTGTCATTGCTCATGGAGATAAAACATTGTATCATTCGAATGATTTTGGTTCGACATGGGAAACCATTCATCCATTTCTTGAGTATGGTGGCGAGGCACCATCTATTCGATCGTTATTTTTATATAAACATTACTTATTTATCGGTACGAAAATACATGCTAAATATGGTGGTGTTTGGCTCTTTAATTTAGAGACACGTAAATTAAAGAGGATTAAAATCGTGATGAATCAGATGATCTCAGCGTTGACTTTACACAATTCTTATATAGTAGCAGCCAGTGGATCGTGCAAGGGGATTAGCGGGAATATTTCTTTTTGTAAAATAGATGAAAGTATTGAGAGTGAAAAAACATATTGGCACACATGTCAAAGTGAGCAGAAAGCAAGTAGCTATTTAGCCTTAAGTGTAGATCAACATGTGCTATATACAACGTCAACGCAAAATAAGGCGGGGATTAGTACGGTTTGTCGTGTACTTCTAGAAGAAGGACTTGTTACAGTATGTGACTCAGTTAAAGGGCATGGCTGGCGCATTGTTAACCAAAAAGAGGGCTATGTTGTAGCTGGATCGGGTGAATCAAAAGCGATGCAGTGGAAGAAAAAAATTATATAACAAAAAAACTTTGCTTTTATTATAGTGATATGATATATTATATCTAAACCATTTTACTTTTAATAATATAGAGATTTAAATGAGCTGTAACTTCCGAGGAGGATAGCAATGTTAAATCTCCTCAGGGGTTGCAGTTTTTTAATGTCTGAAGTATTATTGTAAAGTGGTTGAAAATGAATATGTACATATAGGTACATTGTAGGAGGATTTTTTTCATGCAAAACGGTAAAGTAAAATGGTTTAACTCAGAAAAAGGTTTCGGTTTCATCGAAGTTGAAGGCGGAGAAGACGTATTCGTTCATTTCTCAGCTATCCAAGGCGACGGCTTCAAAACTTTAGAAGAAGGTCAAGAAGTTACTTTCGAAGTAGAACAAGGTAACCGTGGACCTCAAGCTACAAACGTTAACAAGAAGTAATTATGGAAAAAAGAAGGGCTTGCCCTTCTTTTTTTTTGCATTTTTATTGAATAACCTCCTATGTACATATAATAATGAGATTAAATTTTCGTTTTTTAGACGAAGTATTTCATGCATAAAGTGAATGAATAAATAAATACTGAAAATAGAGTATGTGTGTGAAAAGGAATTTAGAAAGAGGTAAATAAATTGGAAAACGCTACACATTTTATTGTTTTCGATATAGAGAGAAATTTCAGGCCGTATAAATCAGAAGATCCATCGGAGATAGTTGATATCGGTGCTGTAAAAATAGAGGCAAGTACAATGAAGGTAATTGGAGAATTTTCGGAGTTAGTAAAGCCGAGTGCACGACTCACTCGGCATACGACAAAATTAACGGGAATCACAAAGAAAGATTTAATTGGTGTGGAGAAATTCCCTCAAATTATAGAGAAATTTATTCAGTTTATCGGAGAAGGCTCTATGTTTGTTTCATGGGGAAGAGAAGATTATCGTTTTCTATCTCATGATTGTACGCTACATGGTGTAGAATGCCCATGTATGGAAAAAGAGAGCAAATTTGATTTGCAGAAGTTTGTTTTCCAAGCGTATGAAGAACTATTTGAGCATACACCAAGTTTACAATTTGCAGTAGAACAACTCGGTTTAACTTGGGAAGGAAAGCAGCACCGAGCTTTAGCAGATGCTGAAAATACAGCGAATATACTTCTTAAAGTATATAGCGAGAGAGATATTCATAAACGGTACAAAAGACATGGTGAACTTGAACTTGTAGAGAACGGAAAACTAACAGAAAAAGCGAAAAAAAAGATGCGAAAATGGGTATTTAAAGAAATGAGAAAAAATACAGAGCGTCCTTTCGTTTGGAGTGCATTTGAAAGTAGTGACACGTGGGAAAATATAACGGAAAGATACTATATAAGCGAATCTACAATAGAACTATTGAAAAAGCATTTTCCTGCGGCGGTTAGAAAGGCGGAAAGGCAGATTAAGCATTTGGCTGAGATGGAGAAAGTAGTAGAAGAAAGTTAGTGCTATAATCTATTTTATTCATATGTACAACTAAACTCCAGGATTAAGTCGCTGAGGTTTAGTTGGAAAATTTCCGGCTTGTCTCGTATTAGTAATGGAATATTTTATTTTTGTTAGTACGAATGTACATATTATTTGTTTTCTGAGAAAGATAATTGAGAGTAGTGTGAGAAATAGAACAAAAAAGAAGAGAAGGTTACGCAGAGGATTCATTATTTAGGGAGAGATAATGTGAATTTCCAGTTTGAAATATAATAGGAATAGCATTGTTTACATTGTTCGAATTAACGAGTTAATATTCATTTTGTGAAAACGGAATATTTAATCTGTTTTCTACAGTACGTAAACGTTGGTTTAAACGGTTCAGTCGGCGGGTGTGTCGCTCAACTGTATTTTCTAATTGGTGAACTCTTTCATTTAAGTTATTCACTTGAAAGTTTAACTTATTTATTTTTTGTTCAAGTTCATATATTCTTCTTTCTGATGAATTGTAACACCCCATATATATCCTCCATTCTATTAAAGTAAGTTTAATCTGTAGTAGTATATGTATAAATGAAAGGAAAGGTAACTTAATTTAGAAGACTTGGAAAATGCTTAATATATCTTTAAATCATGGTGTATGACCGATTAAAATTGAAGAATAAGATAAGAGCTTTATACAAGGGAGGTGTGATAGTGATAGATTTGGATATCAAAGACGTCAACGTACAGATGGAATTAAATGGCGTCTTTTGGAATGAGGATGGGATTGCTGAAATGACCGTGACTACAAAAGAAGAGCATTCTCTTCTTCTTCGTCTAGTAGTTGACTTAGAAAGCAAAACTATTAGGGCGACGAGTGCCGAAATAGTGAATGGATTCTGCCCTCTGTGCAAACAGAAAAGGGACGAATGTAGTGAACTGAATGACTTACAAAACAAAATGGATATTTTAGAAGAAGCTTACGATTGGGTGAGAGAGCATCCAGAATATCGTTTTCTATTATCTTTTTACGAGTATAATAAATTTGAGGTAGTGAAGTGAAATTTTCATTTTACCAATATACATAGTGACTACTCTAATGGAAATACAATTGTACAACAAGAAACGAATCTACTGGATCCTGTGACAAATGTCATCTTGGATTAAAAATAAACATATTTTTTTATATAACTGTCAACTATATTCCAAATAAAAGAGCGCTTATTAACAGCGCTCAGTAAAAATAATTACATGGAAGGATTTATTCAACTCCGTTCGGATCATAAGAATACTGCTGCTTATTCTCAATCCGCTCAATCACATCTTGCAATTCATCTGGCTTCAGAAATTCAATTGGAGAGAAGCCTTTCTCAAACGTAAGTGTATCAGCTTCAATCATTAATACGTATCGGTCATTTACCTTTGCGATATGTATTTGATCCCCGAAATCAGCAAGCAGGGCCTTTACAGAGATATGGTCTGCTTTTAGCTTTAATTCCACTTCAGGAGCGTGCTCGACGATTTGAGCGGTAGCTTCCATTACTTCTTCAGTTGAAAATTGTTCCATAATTTCGCGTTTCGGACTGGCAGCCCATACTTCCATTGCTTGGTCGAATTGTTCGCGTTCTTCCGTACCTTCTTCAAATACATCTTCAATTTGGTCGTATACCATGTCCATTACTTGTGTTTTCATAATTTCAGGCATAGAGCGTTCGTACTCGACGAATTTTAAGAAGTCTTCAAAGTAACGGGCGTGTGATGCTTGGTGAATTTTTAATTCGCCCACTTCGACCATACCTTCTTCAGGCATGTACGGATATTGGATAGATTTCATGTTTTTTGTTGTGATGGCCATTTCAACGTTACGGATTAGTGTAGATTCATCTGAAATTGAAGCAACTTTCGGTTCGAAGTCACATTTCATAACGAAAACGAATGGATCATCAAAGTATTTGCGCAGTTTTGCTTGCGCAATTAAAAATACACCACCGCGTACAGCACTTGTGTCAAGATATGTATAAACGAGTGGTTCGCTCATATCTTTGAAGTTTTCCTTAGTTTCTGCGAAGCGAATGCGATTAAATAGGTTGTAATGAGGGTTTGAATCAAGTTCGTGCCCTTCTTCTACAATGAAGCGACCGATCTTTGTCGGAGCTTGTTCTGTTTTCGCATGACGTTCTACTTTTCGCTTTGAAATTTTTAATAATTCACCATTCAAAAATTCTTTTAAGGAGCTATCTTCATACTCTTCAGCGTCTAATGTTTGAAAATGTTTGTAGCGTTTATCAACAGCTTCACCTTTTCCTTCTACTTGTACAACATAAAAGGAAAGATAATTTATTTCGAAATCCATATTTATCACCTTGTTTCATTTCATTAACTCTTATCAGTATAGAGATGGAAAAAACTTTCGTCAATTTATATAAGGAAGGGGGGCCCCTTCCTTTATATATTTTTTATTTTCGAAATTAAAATCCGTCTTCTAATGCTGAAAATGGAATGTTTAGTCTATTTTCTATTGTACGTAAACGTTGGTTTAAGCGGTTTAATCTACGTGTATGACGCTCAACCGTGTTTTCTAATTGACGTACTCTTTGCTCAAGCTCATTTACTCGTCTTTCTAGTTGACGGTTTCCAGCACCAGGAAAAGAGATTGGAAGTTGGAATTGTCGAGTTTGATCATATGGATTAACTTGATCTGTTGGATCTATATATTGTTGGTATTGTGCTTGTAAATCATATTGAGGTTGATAAACATTTTGGTTATATGGATCGTATGGATTGTAGGGGTACATAAAAACATCCTCCATTTCTTTAAAATAGGTTAATTCACCATAATGTATGTGTAAAAGCGGAGTGTGGCACGGCAAATACCTATTTATGTTCACAGGATGTTTCTTTATAAATAAGAATATGGAGTTTTTACATTTGTATTCTGTTCGTTTTATGGTATATACTGGATAATGGGGAGAGGTTACGTAAAGGTTACAATTCTATCAAACTCAAACTTTTATGTAAATATGTATAGACATTTGGAAAAGAAAAGAGTAATTTATATAGAGTAAAAAATAACTTGTAACATTTTATAAATATATTGTAAAATGATTGTAACAAAACATACATAAAAATGAAATAATACATAAAAGTAATATTGGGAAAAAGGGGAGAGTCTATTGTTCCGTAAAGTAAAGGGTATATTAGTTGGGGTGTTATGTGTAGCTGTAGTGAGTGGCTGTGGTACAAAAGTCAGTGATGTTGCATTAGTAAGTGATATTGGTGGCCACACGGTAGAGGCTAAAGCAGAAGTACAGGATTCTATTAGTTTAGTAGATGGTCGCACAGGTACGGAAGTGAAAAAGCTAGATTTATCGAGTCTAGGCTATTTTGAAGACGAAGCGAAATTTAAAAAATCGGTAACGAAGGTTGCTAGCGAGGTTGGGAAAAGCGTTGACAAAAAGATGGTTCCTTCACGCGTAGCACCTGATGGAAGTTGGCAAGAAGGAAAACCTGCTTATGAGTTAATGGAAAAAGAATTAGTAGATAAATTATTAAACGTTGGTATGTGGGATTCTTCATATCAATTACCTATTGTTGAGAAAAAGCCTACTGCAACATTAAGTGATGCGCAAGGAAGTGGCACGGTAATTGGTAGATACGAAACGAATTTAGGTGGCTCAGCAGGTGGCCGTATTGAGAATATTCGTTTGTCAGCAGCGAGCATAAATGGAGTTGTATTAGCGAAAGGAGACCGTTTCTCTTTCAATGCATTAATAGGTGATACAACGCCAGATAAAGGATACCAATTAGGAAAAGAAATTGTAGATGGTAAATTAGTAGATGGCTACGGCGGTGGTGTTTGTCAAACATCATCAACTTTATACAATGCAGCAGATCAAGCTGGTTTGAAGATGGTAGAGAGAACAACGCATTCTAAAACGGTAGGATACGTTCCACAAGGAAGAGACGCTACAATTGCATATCCATACTTAGACTTAGTGTTTGAAAACACGAATGATGCACCTGTGAAACTTTATATGGGCATTCAGGGCGGAAAGTTAGTTGCTGAAGTACATAAAATGAGATAAGAATAATTAATCTATAAAAAAGCCATTATTTCTATTCTTAATAGAAATAATGGCTTTTTTTGTGCAATTTATCCAGTGTAAATTATATTCCTTAAGACTGGCTGAATGTGAGGAATAAGCTATTCGAAAAAGTATTGAATTTAATTCTTAGTTTTCCTATTGACATTATATATAATTAACTGTATTCTTCATATTAACAACTAAATAAATGGAAATATTTATTAGTTTTCTTATCAAGAGAGATGGAGGGACTGGCCCGATGAAATCTCAGCAACAGGCTACAAAAGTACTGTGCTAATTCCAGCAAACGTATAATGCGTTTGGAAGATGAGGGGAAATGGATTAACATTCAACTCTTCTTATATATGTAAGAAGAGTTTTTTGTTTAGAGAGGGGGGATAGAGTGAAGTTTGATGTAACGTATTTTTTAGAAAGTTTTCCGCAATTATTTAAGTATGTATACATAACTTTAGGGATTACTTTAGTTTCAATGATTATTTCTTTTGTTATAGGGATTGGCTTGGCGATTGTAACGAAGAACAAAACAAAATTTTTATATCCTATTGTAAGGGTGTATATTTCTTTCTTTAGAGGAACGCCGCTATTAGTTCAATTGTTTGTGTTGTATTTCGGATTACCACAAATCTTTCCGACATTTACAGTGCTTACAGCTATGCAAGCAACTTTAATTGGCCTAAGTTTAAATAATGCTGCTTATTTATCAGAAATTATTCGAGGTTCATTAAATGCTGTGGAATCGGGGCAAATGGATGCTTGTTTATCAGTTGGAATGACAAAGGCGCAAGCGATGCGACAAATTATTTTCCCGCAAGCTATTCGTGTAGCGGTACCGTCACTTGGAAATAATTTTGTCGGATTGTTAAAAGAATCTTCGTTATCTTTTGCTCTTGGGGTGGCTGAAATTTTAGCGCAAGCGAAAATGCTAGCGGCACAATCGTATCGTTATATGGAAAGTTATTTAGCGGTAGCAATAGTATATTGGATTATTACAATCGTAATTAGTTGGGGACAGAAAAAGTTAGAAAAGAAACTTGATGCACCGTATTTGTAACAGGAATGAGGTGATATGTGTGATTGAGATAAGTGATTTGTATAAATCTTACAAAAGTAATGAAGTATTAAAAGGAATCTCACTTACTGTAAATAAAGGAGAAGTGGTAGTCATTATTGGACCTTCTGGTTCAGGTAAATCGACATTATTAAGATGTTTAAATTTATTAGAACAACCAGAGGATGGAAGTATTAGAATTGAAGATTTAGAGATTCATGCGAAAAAACTTTATAAAAAAGAAATAATACAATTACGTCAAAAAACGGCTATGGTTTTTCAAAACTATAATTTATTTAAAAATAAAACAGCATTACAAAATATTACAACAGCATTAACGGTTGTACAGAAAAAAAGTGAAGAAGAGGCAAAGAGAATAGCGAGAGAAATATTAAAACAAGTAGGCTTAGCTGATAAAGAAAGTTTTTATCCAACAATGTTATCGGGAGGGCAACAGCAAAGGATAGGGATTGCTAGGGCAATGGCTTTAAATCCCGCGGTTTTATTGTTTGATGAACCGACTTCTGCACTTGACCCAGAATTGGTGAATGAGGTATTGCAAGTTATTAAAGACTTGGCAAGACAGCATATAACGATGGTTGTTGTTACACATGAAATGAATTTTGCAAAAGACGTGGCAGATCGCGTTATTTTTATGGCTGATGGAATTATTATAGAGCAGGGGACGCCGAAAGAGATTTTCCGAAACCCGCAAAATGAACGTACGAAAAAGTTTTTACGGCAATTAAATGCTTCTGAAGAAGGCAATCATTTCGTTATTTAGGAGGAAGAGCTATGAAAAAATCATCATTATTATTAACACTAGCATTAACAGTATCAGTTGGAGTTTTGTCTGCTTGTGGTTCGGATACAGCAAGTAAAAAGACAGATGAAAAAGTAGTGAAAGTTGGGACTTCTGCAGGGCGTAGTCCATTTATATTTAAAGAAGGCGAGAACGTAAAAGGTTTTGATGCTGAAATTATTGAAGCGGCTGCTAAAAAAGCTGGGTATAAAGTAGAATGGAATGTTTCTGATTTTGAGGGGTTATTCGGTTTATTAGATTCAGGTCGTATTGATACAATTGCAAATGAACTATCAGTCTCTCCGGAAAGGAAAAAGAAATATGATTTTTCAATTCCATACGTGTACTCAGGCTCTGTTTTTGCGGTGAAGAAGGATAACCATACAATCAAATCGTTAGAAGATCTAAAAGGTAAGACTGTAGGTGTTGGACTTGGTACAGCAGGAGAGCAGGAGTTAAAAGCACTAAATAAAAATAATGCTTTTACAATTAAGACATTCTCAGAAGATCCGACAGCCGAATTGAATGAAGTAGGACTTGGACGTGTCGATGCTTATTATAATGATAAAGTTCAAGTAGAAACGACAATTACAAAAGCAAAACTAGATAATGTTAAAGTCGGATTTGGTCCACTTGAATGGGGAGAGATTGCATTTCCATTTGCTAAAAAGAGCGAAAAGTTGGAAAATATAAATAAAGCGTTAAAAGAGTTAGAGCAAGATGGCACATTAAGTGAGATATCGAAAAAATGGCTAAAAGTTGATGCTACGAAAAAACAAAATTAAGGTGTATTCGTTGAATGGGGCTATCACCTATCAATTAATATAAAAAAATAAAGGGAACTAGAGAGGGAGTTATTCATGGTACAAATTCATCCGAAAACACGTATTGGTCATGTTGAATTTAAAGTGCAAGATTTAGAGCGCCAAATTGCTTTTTATGAGAATGTAGTAGGCTTAGAAGTAATTAAACAGGAGGCGAATAAAGCATATTTATCAGGAAAAGGTGGAAAGAGCACGTTACTTGTTCTTGAAAAGTTAGAGGACGGGATTCTGCAAGAGCCGCGTACGACTGGCATATATCATGTAGCCTTTTTAGTTCCGACTCGTGAAGCATTTGCATCGGCATTATTTGGGGTGATTCGTAATAAGAATGTAATTGATAGTCCAGCTGAACAAGAAGGGCGTTATACATATTCTAATGAAATTTTACCAATTTCAAGGTTTAATAGTGCAAGTGATCATACGTATAGCGAAGCGTTTTATTTACAAGATTTAGAGGGGAATGGTATTGAAATTTATGCAGACCGTCCGCGTGATCAATGGGGAGAAGGACCAGGAGGAAGTACGCCGCTAGATTTAAAAGAACTGGCAACACTCGTTGATTATGAGGCTGATGGATTACCTACTGATACTGTCGTTGGGCACGTACATTTACGAATAGCTGATGTAGAGAAGTCACATGAGTTTTATGTAGAGACAGTAGGGTTTGAAGTGCAACAACGCGAAGACGACTGCTTATTCATTTCTGCAGGAGGGTATCATCACCATATAGGTGCAAATACGTGGAACGGAGTACATAATCCACATCCACCAGCACATGCAACTGGACTTAAAGTGTATACAATTGTATTACCGTATAAAGAAGCGTTAGATGAAGTGAAAGAAAGATTAATAGAAAAACAACATAAAGTAAACGAAAGTACAAACGGATTTACAGTAGTAGATCCTAGTGGTATTACAGTAGGTTTTATAATTTAATAGATTAGAACTAAAATGTTATGATTTATTTCCCGTGAAACGTAAAAATTTTAAAGATAGGTAACATAATGTGATTGAAGAATAAATACCCAAGAAAGTAGTATGAAATTACATACTACTTTCTTGGGTTAAAGAGCACTTTATATATTTTTAGCGTAAAGATAGAGAAGGATATAAAAAATTAGTTATTATTGAGAAATTTGCTTTATTTTATTATTACGTAAATAACCTACAAACCATGAAATGATAACGAATAGAATTGGTATTAGTGTAATAATAATCATGATAATACCGTCTATAAATTGCCATGATAAAATAGGGGTATTGTTTAATTGGTAAGAGATATTTTTTATAAATTGTATAGAAAGGGGTAAAGTAATAAAAAAGAAGAAGTATAGAGCCCAACAAATACCAATTATATAAAATACGCTATACCATTTAATAACATTTCGCTCATGAGGGCTAATATTTTCTAGTTCATTATCATTTTCAATATTTTTTTGCTTTTTAAAGAAGGACCTTAAATATAAATTTGTATTTTCTAGTAAATTGTTACATTTAAAAATTGTAACGAAAACATAATAAATATCAGTTTTCATAAAGAACATGAATTGAAAAACTAAAGAAATCAAAAGAGATATGTTGAGCATTTTAATAAATGAAATAATTGTTGCATGAATAGGAATAATATCAAGTTGATTTAGAAATTGCACCCAAATGCCAATTCCTAATAGTGCTCCATCCCAAGCCATTCCAGCTAAATAAGCCCGAAATCTTTTTTGCGGTGGGATTAATACAATATTAGACATATCTGTTTCAGCAACCATAAAGACTAAACGATGGCTTAATCCAATGCGACTTCCTATTTTTAAAGAACGTGCAGATATAAGGTGTGCGAGCTCATGAAAAAAAATAAGTATCCAAATAGAGAAGGTAATAATCCCTAAAGACATAACATGTGAATTTACAATGAAAAAATCATATGGTTTAGGGAAAAATTCTGTATGAGTAATAGTAAGAATTAGACCAGAAAAAAAGACGGAAAAATATAAAATATAAGCGAAGCGGTTGAATAGAATATCTCCCGTTTTCTCTGGAATCCACGAAAAATGATCTGCTTTATGTATAATTTTATTAATAATAACTCCATTTACTGTATAAACAAATTTATATTCATGAATGAGGTCTTGAGCGAAATCTATTATATCTATATGTTCGCCTGTATCTTTATAAATTATATCCTGAACCTCTTGGATGGTATAACCCTTGTCTAAAAGGTTGATAATTTCTATTCCGATATTTGGTAAAATTATAAAGTCACTTATATCAGTGCGACCAATAAGAGTTTCAGAGTCATTTTCAATTCTATGTTTAAGATTATGCATTTTTAGTTGGGAAGAAGGTGTTAGTTGCAAAGAGAAAACCTCCTGTTATTTTGAGTGAATTTTATGATAGTTTTCAAAAGTATTTTGTAGTGCATTAAACATAGGGTTTGTTTGCGCTTGGTGATTACAAGTTAAGCAATTGTCATTTTTAGTCCATTCGAAAGGTATAGATTTTTCGAACGTATGAAAATCTATATTGATCAATCGACCATTGGATTCTAGGTCTCCTATTTTTGTTATAAGCTTCATTAATTCAGTGCACATCATAGCGGTAATAATTTGAGGGTTTGAGAAAACTGTAGCAGTGGGAGATTTTTTTTCATTTTCTAGTATGCTTTGTATAAATAGAAGATAGTCTTCAGCAAGTTCCATACGGTGCAAGTGTAAGCAATCTAAGCAACCCGTTTCGTTTGGTATAATTGTATAAAACATTCCATATGTTAAATCTACTCCGCCACTAATAAACGGAATGTTTTTTTCTAAGCATACTGTATTTACCCAACGTTGAATTTTCATTTGAGGTTGATCAGCCGCAAGTATTACAATATCACTATTTGAAATTATTCTTTCCACATCTTCTTGAGATTTTATTTCTTTATTGATTGCTTCTGTTTTTATATTACTATTAAAATGCTTTATAAAACTTTGAGCTTCATGTATTTTTAATTTTCCGATACAATTTTCATGAAATAAAAATTGTCGATTGAGATTACTAAGTTCAACCGTATCGAAATCTATAAAGCGAATATTATGAATGCCCATCCCAGCTAAGTTTACTAGTATATGATTTCCAAAGCCACCCATCCCAATTATTGTTACTTGAGTTTCATTCAACTTTTTTTGAATAGCGCTCGGGCTAGTATGTATATCACAGAATAAAGAATAATAGTTAAGGTTAGCTTTGTATCGCTCTCGCTGTTCGTGTGAAAGTTCAGAATTTATTTCTAGTGAATTATTAATTAGAAATCCTAAATTATTTAACTCCTCTATTGCTTCAATAACTTCAGCAAGCTGTATTTTAGGATAGGTTTTTATTATTTCTTCGTATATTTCATTAATTGTTTTAGTACCATCCATAAGTTTTATTAAAGTTCGGATAGATTTATTTGTGTCATCAATTTCAACGGCGGTACCGAAGGAATCTCCTAATCTAATCGTTCCAGAATCAAATTCATAACAAGGGTGTATCTCTTTATACTTTGGCAAAAAAATCATATAAATCACTTCTTTCTAGTAGTTATTAAAACACAAGAATTGTCTGTAAAGACAATTCTTGTGTTTTGGTATTAAGTTAATCAGCAAGGTGGATAAGTAATATTAGTTGTACGTACTTTCTCAACTTTTTTAGCTTTAATCTTCATTTTAAATCCCCCTTTTTGTTAAATTTGATAGAATTTTACAAACTATCTAAGTTAAATATACAGTTCGAGAAAGAGTTGGTCAATATTTTTTTGAAAATTTAAATTTTTTATTTTATTTAAGGGTATTCTCTTTTTAATAAAGATAGATACGTATTTTATTTGCAAAATTGAAAGGGAAATGGTATTGGAATTTATGCAGACCGTCCGCGTGATCAATGGGGAGAAGGACCAGGAGGAAGTACGCCGCTAGATTTAAAAGAACTGGCAACGCTCGTTGATTATGAAGTTGATGGATTACCTGCTAATACTGTAGTTGGACACGTACATTTACGAATAGCTGATGTAGAGAAGTCACATGAGTTTTATGTAGAGACAGTAGGATTTGAAGTGCAACAACGCGAAGATGACTGCTTATTCATTTCTGCAGGAGGATATCATCACCATATCGGTGCAAATACGTGGAACGGAGTAAATAATCCACCCCCACTTGCACATGCAACTGGACTTAAAGTGTATACAATTGTATTACCGCATAAAGAAGCGTTAGATGAAGTGAAAGAAAGATTAATAGAAAAACAACATAAAGTAAATGAAAGTACAAACGGATTTACAGTAGTAGATCCTAGTGGTATTACAGTGCAGTTTGAAATAGAAACAGCATAAAAGAAGTCGGAAGGTATATAATCACTTTCCGACTTCTTTTTGATACGTAATCCAAGTAGCACAAGGGTTAAAAGGAAAGGATTTTATTATTTCCATTGCATATATACTCGTTGAATCGAATTCACCTTGAATGAAAGAATAGCCGTGTTTATTTGTATACATAGCTTGTTTGAAAATGAGTGGTTTCAGTAAGGATACATTTTCTGTAGTGTGAGTTCCACACCACCCTAGTTCTACTGTATTATCCTTTTCTGATGTATGGAGGAAAGAATACGCAATAACTTCATTCTCTTCATCTATCATTACAAAGCTCCCATCTAGTAACACATCATCAGTTAAGATCTGTTCTTTCCAAGTTTCGAGCGGGTATGAGGCAACCGGATTTGCTAAGTGAGTATCTTCATAATTCGTTTTTACTAAGTGAGCTAGTTTTTCAAAGAAGCTATTATTGGATAAGATGTTTGATAAGCTTTGTACATCATAATCTGAATGAAGCGTTGTCCCGATAGGTATGATTTTTTGTACGTCTAATATCGGCATATATGTTCTTCGGATTTCCGTAAAGTTATGTTCTTCATAAAAGGCTTTTAAATGAGCTGATGTTTCCCATATAGAGGTTTGTAATGGGAGTTTAAAGTTTTCTAGCTTTTGAATCTCGTTTAATAAAAACTGTTCTATGTGTAGCTCTGAATAGAAAGGGTTCGTATATATTCGAAAGTATGTGCAGTATGGATGGAAGTTACTGTTCCAGATGAAAAAGACGCCTACTACATCTTTTTTATAGTAGGCAATATACGCACATTTTGTTTTATTATCTCGTAATAAGTTAAATAGATACGATTCTTCATTGTATAAATCAATAAGTTGTTTTACTTTTAGCTCATTACTTCTACTATATTTCTCTATAACAAGAGTATGTGTATTGGGGGACTTCTTCATAGCTCAATCCAAAATCTTCTTACTACATTCCCATTTTCCTCAGTAAAATCATCATCACGAAGCCCACCGTTATGTAAAATTGTTTTTTCAGAACCTGTATTCACTTCGTCGCAAACGACAAGTACTTTCTCGATGTTTAATTCCTTCGTTTTTTCTAGCGATAATTCTAATAACTTCGTAGCATAACCTTTTCTTCTTTCGGAAGGGCGAATGCCATAACCGATATGACCGCCAGCGTTAAATAAATGTTCGGTTAAACTATGACGTATATTAACAGCTCCTACAATTCTATTATTATCTGTAACGAGCCAATAGGTAGAGTCTGGTACCCAAGATTCGGGCAGGTTTATTCCGTTATGCGCATCGTGAAGTTCTTGAATCATTGCCGTGAAATTAGAGGGATCTTTTGAGATAACCCACGGAATCATCGTTTCACCGCTATCTTTCCATTCTTTATAAAAATCTAAGTATTCTTCTTGTAAATCGGTAGTAGGTGTTAGTAAAGAGACGTTCATTGTTGGTAATCCCCTTTATTTATGTAGTATTTTTAAAAAATTATGATACGAAATGAAAGCGTTTTCTGAACTTTTTCAACCTCATTTTATGCAATCCATATCTCGTTTTTAAATGGAAAATAAAGTTTATGGTTTTTCTTATAAAAAGTAGGTTGAATTTGATTTATGTTAATATTAAAAATATTAACATAAATAACCTAAGATATTAAGTGTATTTTAATAAAATGCTTTTATATCAATAAGTGGATGTGTGTGATAATTTTTGTTTCATCTATCTATAATGAATGAAAGGGGGAAGTGCTCGTGAGTGTAAATGTTGATCTAATTATACGAATCGGTGTTGCGGGTTTGTTAGGAGCAATAATCGGTATTGAAAGGGAAATTCGATCAAAAGAGGCGGGATTAAAAACACATTTCCTAGTAGCGGTAGGAAGTGCTTTAATAATGGTCGTTTCAAAATATGCCTTTTCAGATATTATGAATGAGGAACATATGGCTCTTGATCCGAGCCGTATTGCAGCGCAAGTTGTTAGTGGTGTAGGGTTTTTAGGTGCAGGTACAATTATTATTCAAAAGCAGGCGGTGAAAGGATTAACGACAGCGGCGGGTTTATGGGCTACAGCAGGAATCGGATTAGCAATTGGGGCTGGCATGTATGTAGTAGGAATTGGAGCGACGATTCTCGTTTTAATTGGTTTAGAGATTGTGAGCCGTATTTTTAAGGTGCAATTTTTATTTCCTCAAAACATAACAGTGCAAATACATATAAATAAACATGAAGCGGTACAACAAATAGTAGAAACGCTACAAGTGAAAGGCATTCCAATACTTTCATATGAAGTGGAAGCTTTACAGCAAGAAGCAGAAATAGTTTACAAGTTAGGGATGCAGCTCAAAAATATATCGTCAGAAGAAAAGAATGAGTTGATTCAGCATATGCAAACATTACCGGAAGTTACGTTTATAAAGTTAAAATCATAGCGTTGAAAAAGAGGATAGATGTAGCAGGAATTTCGCTATTATCTATCTTTTTTGATACAAAATTCACATAAAGTCAAGTATTAATTTTGCACGGGATGGATACATGTGTGAACGTTCCCTTATTTTTTCTCAATACAGAATAAAAAGTAAGAATAGTAAAATAATGGTGCGGTACACTAAAAAATGTAAGGTAGGGGAGAGCATGAAAGGCTATTCAAAAAAAGTGTTAGTAGGGGTAAGTTTTGCTAGTTTAATGTTAGGGAGTTTCCAAGGGAGCACATTGGCAGAAAGTACAAAGGGAGAGCAAGTTTCTTATCGGAATGTGCTCAAAATGGAGCCAGTTGGTGTGCAATTACCAGTGCAAGAATTAGCTCATTCATCAAAAGTACTTGAAAATAAGTCTTTTGAGAAAAGGCTACAATTTGCTGATTTGTCGCAAAGACCGCCTGAAGTGAAAAAAGAAAGTAAGCAATTAGCTGCAGCGAAAACTTATACAATTGCTGAATTAAATCAATTAAGCGATCAGCAGTTAGTAGATTTACTTGTAACAATTGATTGGGAGCAAATTACGGGTCTATTTCAATTTAATAAGGATAGCCTTGCATTCTATCAAAATGATAGTAGGATGCAGGCAATTATTGATAAATTGAAGCAGCAAGGACAAGCTTATACGAAAGATGATTCCAAAGGGATTGAGACTTTAGTAGAGGTATTACGATCAGGATTTTATTTAGGATTTTATCATACAGAATTAAGTAAACTAAATGAGCGGAGCTATCATGATAAATGTTTACCTGCATTAAAAACGATTGCGAATAACCCGGATTTCAAACTCGGTACGTTAGAACAAAATAGAGTAGTATCATCATACGGAAAATTAATAGGAAATGCTTCGAGTGATGTGGAAACGATAACATCAGCTGCAAAGGTTTTCAAACAATATAACGATAATTTTTCTAAATTGGTAGACAATCTTTCAGCTGGAAATGCGATTTACGATATTATGCAAGGTGTGGATTACGACATTCAATCGTATTTGTACGATACGAGAAAAGCACCGAAAGATACAGTATGGTACCAAAAAATTGATAGCTATATTAATGAATTAAGTCGTTTTGCTTTAATTGGAACGGTGACGGCGAAGAATGGTTGGTTAATTAATAATGGTATTTATTATACAGGTAGACTTGGTACGTTCCATAGTACAGGAACGAAAGGATTGCAAGTTGTAACAGACGCGATGAAAATGTATCCGTATTTAGGAGAGCAATATTTCGTAGCGGCTGAGCAAATCGCGACGAATTATGGCGGGAAAGATGCAAATGGAAATGTTGTGAATTTAGATCAAATACGAGAAGATGGGAAGAAAAAGTATTTGCCGAAAACGTATACGTTTGATGATGGTGCAATTGTTTTAAAAGCTGGAGATAAAGTGACAGAAGAAAAAGTAAAACGTCTATATTGGGCAGCAAAAGAAGTGAAGGCACAATTCCATCGTACGGTTGAAAGTGACCAACCTTTAGAAAAAGGAAATCCTGATGATGTATTAACGATGGTTATTTATAATAGTCCAGCTGAATATCAATTTAATCGTCAATTGTACGGATATGAAACGAATAACGGTGGCCTTTATATAGAAGGAACAGGTACGTTCTTTACTTATGAGCGCACGCCAGAAGAAAGTATTTATAGTTTAGAAGAATTGTTCCGACACGAGTTCACGCATTACTTACAAGGTAGATATGAAGTACCAGGGCTTTGGGGACAAGGTAAGATGTATGAGAATGAGAGATTATCTTGGTTTGAAGAAGGGAACGCGGAATTTTTTGCAGGGGCAACGAGAACAGATAATGTTGTACCGAGAAAGAGTATTATAGGAGGGATATCTTCAAATCCATCAGAACGTTATACGGCAGAGCGAACGTTAAATGAAAAGTATGGAACGTGGGATTTCTATAATTACTCCTTCGCTTTACAATCGTACATGTACAATAAGAGGTATGATATGTTTGACAAAATTCATGATATTATTAGAAAAAATGATGTAACAGCATATGATGCATACCGCTCTGCTTTAAGTAAAGATGCGAATTTAAATAAAGAGTATCAAGATTATATGCAAATGCTAGTCGATAACCGTGAGAAATATAATGTTCCATTAGTATCAAATGATTATTTAGCAACTCACGCACCAAAACCAGTTTCAGATATTGCGGCAGAAATTACAGCAGAAGCAAAATTAAGCAATGTATCAGTTAAGAAAAATAAATCACAGTTCTTTAATACATTTACATTGCAAGGGACGTACACAGGTACTACTGCAAAAGGGGAATATGAAGACTGGAAAACAATTACACAAAATGTGAATGATACGTTAAAACGTTTAAGTGCAAAAGAATGGACAGGCTATAAAACAGTAACAGCTTATTTCGTAAATTACCGTGTGAATGCATCAGGACAATTTGAATATGACGTTGTATTTCATGGGATTAATACAGAAGAAGGCGCTGTGAATAAAGCGCCAGTTGCGGTTATAAATGGTCCATATAGCGGAAATATAAATGAAGCAATTTCGTTTAAAAGCGATGGATCAAAAGATGAAGATGGGAAAATTGTTGCTTATAAATGGGAGTTTGGTGATGGTACTGTAAGTGATGAACAAAATCCGACTCACGTGTATACAAAAGAAGGAACATATACAGCGAAATTAACAGTAACAGATGATAAAGGGTTAACGAATACTGTTACAACGAATGTAACGGTTCAAAAGAAAGAAGATAACAGCGTAGAAAAAGAGCCAAATAATTCATTCCAAACAGCAAATAAACTACAATTAAATCAAGTTGTACGAGCAAGTTTAGGAAATGGTGATACGAGTGACTTCTTTGAAATAAATGTGGAAACGGCGAAAAATCTTCAAATTAATGTAACGAATGAAAATAATATTGGAGTAAACTGGGTTCTTTATTCTGAAGCAGATTTAAATAATTATGTTACGTATGCACAGCAAGAAGGGAATAAGTTAGTAGGAAGTTACTACACGTATCCAGGAAAATATTATTTACATGTGTATCAGTATGGCGGGGGAACAGGGAATTATACGGTAGAAGTACAGTAGAAATTTATGATTGGAAATCAATTTTAGCTTATATTTAGTAATGCAGGTAATGATATCAGTTATAAAGATAAATACTTGAGTATCGTTATGAATATCAAAAAAATTATACTTTAACTGAAAAAATAAATGTAAGTAATGTATCTAATGATATTAAGAAATCAAGTATCACGAGATTTTATCTTGAAGTTAAGTAGACCTAATTAGTAAATGAGATACAATAGTTGATGAATTATGATTTCATAGAGAAGTGAGCAAAGTAATAAGGACTAGAGTTTATCGGTAAAAACGGATATACTCTGGTCCTTGTTACTTTTAATTTATTTAAGAAATGAAGATAATTAATGAATCAAGTAGTGGCATTTTTGAAATTTATTTAATAAGTTAAGTAGAAAGAATTTATCATTCAAATAATTCCGTCATATTAGCATGGGATACTAATAGAAAAGCGTGTCCCCTTACCTAATTCACTCTCTATCTCTATATCACCATTTAACTCTTTAATAACACTATAAGCAATCATGGTACCAAGCCCAGTCCCTTTTTCTGTTGTTGAATAGAATGGCAAAGCAATCCGCTTTATTTGCTGAGAAGACATTCCAATCCCTGAATCAATAATATCAATTATAATATTCCCTTTTATTTTCTGTATATTTATTTGTAATACTCCACCATTTATCATGGCCTCAATTCCGTTTTGTATGATGTTGTTTAGACAGAGTCTGAATTTTTCGGGGTCTCCATTTATATAAAAGGAATCTGTACTATTTTGTTTTATTTCAACTTTGTATGATAGAGCTAGTGGTGAAATAGTGTCTTTCACTTGATTTAAAATATGATTAATATCTATTTTCTCTTTTAGGATGTTCTGTGGTTTTGTTAAAGATAAATAGTTATTAATAGTAGATTGTATTTGCTGCATTTCAATTAACATGATTTCTAAGTACTGATCATGAGGTAACTTAGAGGCATGTTTTTCATTTAACAATTGAGTGAATCCATGTACTGTAGTTAGTGGATTGTGGATTTCGTGTGCAATGGACGCTGCTAGTTCGCTAGCTATATAAAATTTTTCAGCCCGTTGCAGCTTTTCTTTCATTTTATATTTCTCAATCATTCCCTCTATTAAATATACTGATAATAATACTGTGAAAATATTAATGATTATATAGTTTAATAAAAATTCTATGAGAGTAGAGTCTATTTTACTACCTGTATGTATTTGAGTTACAATACCGCAGATAGAAAGTGAAGTTGTACATACTAAAATAAGAAGCAAGCTCAATAATATCTTTTTTTCTTTAACATATAGAGGTAATAAGTAATGGAAGAGCATTGTTATAACAGAAATAATAGTAAAGATAATAAATGATGGAAGAACGCCATTTCCGCCTAAGTAAAATCGATAAGAAAGATATAAAATTCCTATAAAAATAATATTTTTTGTATTTCCATATAGAAACACTAAAATGATAGGAATAAAACGTAAATCATAAATAAATCCAGCATGTAATTGAAAAGGAAAAGTCATGCAAAAAATAATAGCAATGGAGGAAAGGATAGAAATCAATATATTATTACATGTTTTTTTTTCTTTAAATTCTAGCCAAAATACGTGGTAGCTAAGGATACAAATTATTATTATAAAGGTATTTAATAAAAGAGTAGATATTCCCATAGGTTTGCATCTCCGATAGTTTGTATATTGGATTATGTATGAGTTAAACTTAGATGTTTAGTTATTAATAGACTTTCTATCTAAAAAAGGAAGAGCGCTTGAAAAAGTACTATAATATTACTTTTATTAGAATTGATAAGGAAGTTAGGAAAAATAATAGATAAAAAATCTACTTAGATATTTATACATATGAAACTAGAAATTGACTTTTGTATAAGTAAAATTGGGATTGAGTTACTAATAAAATAATAGGATTTTAAGTATGAATATTCTATGAAAAAATATATTTTGTGGATTCTATTTGTAGCCTTCGTTATATTAACATGGAATATACCAAATTATAAAGTGGAAATTTCGAAATTTTTCATTAGTATATTTTATCTAAAATGGAAACGCTATTTATTTGAGTGCGTGGGTACTTAATTGTATGAATTCTCGTTAAACAAATTTTGAAATTTACATGTTTTGTTATGAATCATAATACTGTAGCTTTATCAATGTGAGTTTTTCAGTAACTATTTTAAGATATAAAGTTAAAATATATAGGTTTAAAGATATGAATTATTACATAAAAACGTACTTGAAAAAGAATGTATGATGGTAATAGATTACAAACATCAAGGGGGAGCTTAAAATGAAGTTAAATAAACTAGTGCTTAGTTGTGGAGTAATTTCAGCATTAACACTTGGTGTGTTAGGAAATAATACTTATGCTGAAGAAATACACAAAACAAATGATACCATTCATATAGTTGAACATGTTCCTGCATACTTATTGTTAACTCAAACAATGGATTATAGTGGAGAGGCTGTAACTTCTTTTGTATATAATGGGATTGAAAATTTAAGCTTCTTTATGAAAAATAATGGTCAAAATACAATGGGATATAGTGTGAAAGGTCCAAATATGGAGCTAATTGTTGGTGGTTATATAAAACCTGGAGAACAACAAATTAATGTTACAAATGTACAGAATGCTTTATCTCCATTACCGAGCGGAACATATAAAATTTACGTTTCAAATGATGATGGTTCTAAGGGGCAATTCCAAGTGTCAGTAAGATCTAAGAATTAAATTTAAAACGCTTTGTTTTAAGTTGATTTAATCTTTCGTTATTGGAAAGAAACTAAATTGAATTAAGAATTAACGATCAAAATCAAAACGAGCACCTTGTCTAATTTGAGAGGATGCTCGTTTTTTGCTATTAAACAAAAAACAATTACTTCCAACCGCTTATCAATACATTTTGATATTTCCAACGCTAATCTACTAGTTTGTGTCAACGAGAGAATGTCTACTATAAAATAACTTTTTTAAAACAAAATATAGTTTGGCTAAAAATTAGAGGGCATCAATTCATTGGAACAGTAAAAACTGTTTATAGGATTGATGTCTTTTTTTGTTTAAGAACGAGAATATATTTTCTCAACAGGACAAATGGTAAATATCTATAAGTACTACTTATAAGGATAATTGGAAAATAGAAATTAATAATAAAGGGGAATGTGAAATGACAACATTAATATCTAATAAAGATCTAGCTAAAATCCGAGAGGAAGATGTAGATGTATTAAAGGTAATGGCACATCCCGTTCGATTAAAAATTGTAAATGAATTAATGCACCATAAACTATGTAATGTTACACAGTTGACAGAAATATTAGGACTCTCGCAATCCACTGTTTCACAGCATCTATCAAAATTAAGGGGAACCGTGCTCCGTGCAGAAAGACGAGGATTAGAGATGCATTATTATATTGATAATGCTAAGGCTCGCCAGATTGTAGGAATTCTAGGTTTGTAGCTAAAAAGAGTACTTTTCAAAAGTGCTCTTTTTAAGATGTGCATTAGGACTTGAGGGAGGCATCAATGCTAAGTTAGAAGGAGTGTGCTTTGAATCAATCTTTGCTTAAAATCAGAGATAATTGTTTACATTGTTTAATAATTACTTAATATATTATTAAGTTTGTTACCTTACAAAACTGTAAGGTTATTTCAATTGACACTCGTATATATAAGTAACTATACTAGTTACACAATGTTGGTGAATATATTTAATAGTTTCAATCTATAAGTGTATGTTTGGAGATTCTTTTCGGAATAATAGTTCGATTTAAATTTATTCATTTGTAATATAGTGTTAGTGCCAACTTAATCTATTTTTTTATTCAAAGGAATATTATTTAAAGATTAACTATAAATGATATATTTACTAACTTGTAATAAATTTTTAGAGGTGCTAAATTTTGAAGAACAAATTAATTGCTACAGGAATTCTCGCTGGAAGTCTACTATCTTATTCTTCTAGTATTTTTGCAGATACTCACAAATTCCCAGATGTTCCTGCATGGGCTGACAAATCCGTTACTTATTTAGTTGATAAGCAAGTATTGAGTGGTTATCCAGATGGAACTTTTGGTTCAAATGACACATTAGATAGAGCTTCTGCAGCAACCATTATGACAAGGGCTCTTGGTATACACATTGATTTAAATGCAAAACCATCTTTTAAAGATTCACAAAACCACTGGGGAACTCCATATATTGCCGCAGCTGAAAAGGCAGGAATAATTAAAGGTGAAGGAAATGGAATATTTAATCCTTCTGGAAAAGTTACTCGTGCTGCTATGGCTACTATGCTAGTGAATGCATATAAACTACAAAATAAAAGCATTAACAATGGACAAAGTAAATTTGAAGATTTAAAGGGACATTGGGGTGAAAAGTTCGCAAACATCTTAATTGATTTGAAAATTTCAGTTGGTACAGATCATGGTTGGCAACCAAATAGATTTATAACACGTGCTGAAGCTGCACAACTAACCGCAAAAACAGATATGCTTCAATATAGTCAAAGTAATCCTTTAGAAAATAAAGCAATTATTATTGATCCCGGACATGGCGGCGAAGATCCTGGAAAAAATACAAAGGGATTACCTGAAAGTAAGATTGTACTAGATACTTCTTTACGTCTTCAACAATTGCTTGAAAAACATACTCCATTTACAGTTTTACTAACTCGTGAATCTGATACTAGACCTGGACATGATCAAAAAAGCTCTTTACAGGAACGTGTTAAGTTTGCTAAGCAAAATCAGGGTGATATCTTTATAAGCATTCATGCAAATGCTTTTAACGGTAATGCAAAAGGGACAGAAACATATTACTATAAATCTTCTAAATCTGAAAAAACAAATCCTCATGTGGAAGAAAGTCGTGTTTTAGCTGAAAAAATTCAAGAACGATTAGTAGACGCACTTCAAACACGTGATAGAGGTGTTAAACATGGAGATCTTCATGTTATAAGAGAAAATGACATGCCAGCTGTGTTAACGGAACTTGCTTTTATAGATAATGGTATTGATTACAGTAAGTTATCTACAGAAAACGGAAGACAGATTGCAGCAGAAGCTATTTATGAGGGAATTTTAGATTATTATGAATGGAAAGGGAATAATGTATCTGAATATAGGTTGCAATAGGTAAATGAATATATAGTAATTCTCGAAATAAAGAATTCTATAATTTTTTTGCGCTTTTTTAAACAAGAATTTTAAATGTGTATTTAAAATTCTTGTTTAAATAGTTATTCTGTGTTTTAATAATATTGATAATAGTTATCAGTAAAAAGAGATAGAAATTAGCAAAATAAGTGTTGATAGTTATTGTCATAAAGATTAATACATTTCTACATTGTAACGTTATGAATCTATCTCTAGTATTGAGAGCTAAAAATAATACGTTTATATCTTTTAAATGTTTAAAAAGGAGTGGCTGTCTGTATGAAAAAAGCAAATGGAATAGCTAAAAGTGTTGCGGTAGCGTCCGTTATTATGTCTGGATCACTTGGTTTACAAGCAACGTCTGCATTTGCAGATTCTAAAGGAACTGTAGAAAATCTTCAAAATGGTGGAAAAGTCTATAATAGTTTTAAAACTACTTATGACATGAAGCAGAATATTAAAAATTCAATAAAGGTTTCTTTTATTGAGGATCCTTACGCAGATAAAAAGATTGCAATTGTTACCACTGATGGTAGTAATATAGATGCGAAATATACAATTAATGGCGGATACTATAACGCAGGTTTAAAATGGCCATCGGCGTATCATACGGAAGCAGAAATAACAAGTGGTGATAGTGCTCAATTTCATAAAGCTGCCCCAGTGAATACAATGACTTCAGCAAAGGTTACTTCTGAAGTAGGGTATACACTTGGCGGAAGTGTGAAAGTTGGGGTAAATGATAAAGGGCCAAATGCCGATGCGAGTATTACAGGTAGCTTTGCTTGGAAAGAAAGTGTATCTTACGATCAAGTAGACTATAAAACGGTATTAGAGACTCACACAGATAAAAAATTAAATTGGAAAGTAGGATTCCAATCATTTAATTATCCGGAGTGGGGAATTTATAATCGTGATTCATTTAATACTTTCTATGGTAATCAACTATTTATGAAATCACGTAGTTATAATGAAGGAACGAATAATTTTGTTTCAAAAGATACAGTACCAGCTTTAACAGGATATGGTTTTTCTCCTAATGTAGTAGCAGTTATTACTGCAGATAAAACAGAATCTACATCTGATTTAAAAATAACAAATCGTAGAATATCAGATCAGTACAATATCGAATGGGTAAGTTCGAAATGGTGGGGAACAAATAATAAAGATACATATAATGAGTTCTTTACAAACAACTATAAATTAGACTGGAAAAACCATCAAGTTACTCTTGATAACCAAAAAGCCCTTGAAGAACAAATAAGTAGTATCAAAAATGTGAATAACCAACTTAACAAAGGAAAAGGAAAATTATCTTTTTCAATGAATGGAAACCAACTCAAAGCGACATCTAGCAATGCTGGTTATGGTATTAGTTACGAGGATGAAAATTGGGGTATCTTTGTGAATGGTGAAAAGATCTATACGTTTAATGAAAAAACAACTGTAGGTAATATTTCGAATGACATTAACAAATTAAACATCAAAGGACCTTATATTGAGATTAAACAAATCTAATCAGTAAATGAATTGCAAATGAAAGGTCCAGAGTTTATCTGTAAAGATAGATAAACTCTGGACCTTATTATTTATTTTATTCTTATACGCAATTAGAAAAGAGCGTGAGGTATTTAAAAGCTATTCATGCCACGCAGGGAGATATTGTTTTAAGTAGGGTGTTTATTTTTATTTCACTTTTAAAAGAATTCTTTGTATGGTGATATAGGGCAGGAGAGACTCAGGAGATGTTTCTTTTTGAGGCGTACGTTGTGTGGCGAATTGTTTAAAGTAATTAAGATTTCATCGGTTGTTAAGTTACTACTTTAAATATATAATTAAATTTCATTAAAAAGATACTCTATTCAAAGTCCTTATGGGATTTTTGAAGTGAAATATATATTATTTGAGGTGTGTGAAATGGGGAAATCTCGAGAGCAGACGATGGAAAATATTTTGGAGGCTGCTAAGAAAAAATTTGGAGAGCGTGGCTACGAAGGTACGAGCATACAAGAAATTGCAAAAGAAGCGAAAGTAAATGTCGCTATGGCTTCATACTATTTTAATGGGAAAGAAAACCTGTATTATGAAGTGTTTAAGAAATATGGCCTTGCTAATGAGTTACCTAATTTTCTTGAGAAGAATCAATTTAATCCTATTAATGCTCTAAGAGAATATTTAGCAGTCTTTACTACACATATAAAAGAAAATCCTGAAATTGGCACATTGGCATATGAGGAGATTATTAAGGAAAGTGCAAGATTAGAAAAGATTAAACCGTATTTTATGGGTAGTTTTGAACAGTTAAAAGAAATATTGCAGGAGGGCGAAAAACAAGGAGTATTTCATTTCTTCTCTATAAATCATACAATACATTGGATCACTTCTATTGTTTTATTTCCAAAGTTTAAAAAGTTCATTGATTCTTTAGGACCAAATGAAACGAATGATACGAACCATGAATGGATGCCAGAAGACTTAGTAAACAGGATTATTTCTGCTTTAACAGATAAGTCTAATATATAAATTACTCATTGTTTATGAATCCTAATTGTCTTATTAAAAAGCCTAAATTCTCAATGGATTGTAGAGAAATTAGGCTTTTTTCGACACTTCATTCAAATACTTTATAGACTAATGGCTTGATTTATTGATGATTCGAGTAGAGTTACATAGATATAGTTTTCGTTGCAACGGTTTGTTGAAATGCCTTATCATGCTCAACAATAATCATTGTGGGATTAAATTGTTGAATCAGCTCTTCAATTTGCATACGTGAATAAATATCTATAAAGTTTAATGGTTCATCCCATATATACATATGGGCTTTTTCACATAAACTTTTAGCGATAAGCAGTTTTTTCTTTTGTCCACCAGAATAATGAAATATATCTTTCTCAAATTGAATTCGGTCAAAATCCATCTTTCGTAGGATGGATTTAAATAATGTCTCATCAATCTTGTGCTCTTCAATAAAATTTGATAGGGATCCATTCAAATGAGAAGTATCTTGTTGGACATAGGAGATGGTGAGTCCTGTACCTAAAGTAACTAAACCTGTATGCTGTATCGGATACCCTAGAATTAGTTTTAGGATACTGCTTTTCCCGCTCCCATTCTTGCCATCGAGCACAATTCGGTCACCTTGTTCAACTACGAAGTTAATTGGCTCATTCACGACTTGTTCATCGTACGTAACAGACACGTCAGCCAAAGTAACGAATTCATTTGACTTGAACTTTAATGCTTCTAATTTTAATGACTCAGTTTTCTCCACATTTTTTAGTAATTTTGACTTTTCTTCAATAGCTTTTTGTTGCCTTGATTCTAGGTTTTTTGCTCTTTTCATCATCTTGGCTGCTTTATGTCCTACAAATCCCTTATCCAACTTAGAACCTGAATTCCTTGTTCCATTTTTTGAAGCTTCTACATCATGAGACCAACTTGCTGAACGCTTGGAAGACTGTTTTAATCTTCCTATGTCTTTTTGTAGACGATCATTTGTAGTCTCTTCGTGCTCTTGCTGTCTATCGAAATTTAATTTCCAAGAAGAATAGTTACCGCTTTGAACTTCAATATTTGCTCTATTTATAGATAAGATATGGTCAACGCATCCATCTAAAAAGATTCTGTCATGTGAAATTAAAATAAACCCTTTCTTCTTCCTTAGATAATCAGAGACTATTTTTCGTGCATCTGTGTCTAGGTGGTTTGTTGGTTCGTCAATTAATAGGAATTGGCCCTCATTTAAAAACAGTGCAGCAAGCAACACCTTTGTTTGTTCTCCATTTGATAAAGTTTTAAACGGTCTGTATATGACCTCGGCATCAACATTTAAATAGGATATTTCACGTAGAAATTCCCAATCTTCTGCTTGAGGACAAATTTCTTCAAGGATTTCATGAGTAAATTTGTTCTTATCTGCAACAGGATAGGGGAAGTAATTGAATTCTACAGAAGCAAGGATTTTTCCACTATACTCGTAATTTCCTAATAATAAATTAAAGAATGTCGTTTTACCTCGTCCGTTTCTACCGATAAATCCTAGTTTCCAATCCGTATCTATTTGAAAGTTTACACCTTCAAAAATATTATCAAAGCTACCTGGGTATGAAAAAGTTAAATCTTGAACTTTTATCATTGACATAATAATTCCTCCTTTATATATCGAAACGTTTCATATAAAGTCGGAACATCCATCTATTTTTAAATTCCTCTATATAAGTTTGATGGATATTAACGACTTATATAGAGCATTACATGTGTCACAATAGTATCTGAATTAGCCATTTTTTTTTCGCTCCTTTATTTGTTAGGTAAATTTAGCGATTAATAAATTTTAACTTACATAAAAGGGAATAAAAAAATCCCCCAATTTTTAATCGGAAGGATTAGTCTGTCGCTTATACTTAAGTAAGTACTTATTAATCATTTGAATCATGACAAATAAAGTATGAAATGAATTATAAAAATGGATAGACTAACCCTATATTTTGTAGTTTGAAGTTATAAAATTCAACTTAAAATATAAATTAGTTAATCATTATTCATCCATCATTCCTTTCATCATTCTATTTTTAGAGTAACATTCTTTTTTGGGAGATGCAATATCATCTTCACTTAAGGCTAGATCATTTATATTTCTTTGGTTAGGTCGATATAGCATTACATCTTTTTTATAAACATCTTATTTTTGTTCAAAGTGTCACGTCTTTTGTCCATTAAAAGGGGAGGTATTTGAAATTGACAGCACCTTTTGTTGTAACTATAATAGTTACGGTAAGTTCGGTCATTTAATTCGAATTTCTAAATTAATGATAGTATATTACCCTTCTTTCTAAGTGTGACAATAAGCGAATAACTATGTTGCTATGGAAGTTTAGATTCTATCTCATATTCAAAGAACAGTTAAGTTGTATTATTCAAATTTACGATGAGCAAATACTAAAAAAATAACATTTTCCATCGTATTCTTTTTGGAATGCTTAGTTAAAAAGAGGAAATATCTGCAGAAAGCAAATCAGGCTGTGGTATGTAGAAAGAATTCCTATAAAAAGTTCATAATATGGAATAATAAGTAAGTTAGTTTTAATGAATACGAGCAGTGCAGCATCAGGTCATTTTTAATAAAAATCTAGAAAAAATTAAGAAGGTGAGTCCGTTGCGTAAACATTCACATGTGCAATTTTATGTATTGATATTAGCTCTACTAGCTTATTTAAGCTTTTGTTTTATATTTTTATTTGTTTTTCCGAATCATTATTTTGTATCAGATTTTAATATAAGACTATCATCTTTAGTTGTTGAAACTACTGTATTTATCTCATTACTTTACTCTATGGTATCAAGAAAAATTAAACTAGGAGTCTTTTGGGTTTGTATTACTATTGCAATAGGGTGTTTTTTGATAGGAAATTTTATATCCGCTTTTCAAGTACTTAATATAGAATTACCAATACAAAATTTTAATATCTCTGATGTATTTTTATTGTTTTTCTTATTCTTCTTTCTCTTTGCTTTCTTTTATAAAATCATGATGGAATGTAATAAATGGGAAAAAGCATATTTGATTTGTGATTTATGTATTGTTGTTACTGCCATTTTTACCTTAGAGTGGTACCTATTTAATAAACCTTCTGCAAATATCTTATTCTTATCTATTGGAGATGTTTTTCTTTCATTTATTTTCCCAATTATAGATCTATTGCTTCTATTACTAGGAGTTAGCCTTATTTTTCGACCAGCAATTTTTAACGCGAAAAGTAAATTATTTATTTTTATCTTAGTATTAACTGGCTTGTCTATTACGGACTATTTATATTTCTATTTACAAGATGATTTATCACATCGTTCACTTATATTATTAAGGTGTTTGTATAGAGTTTTTCTATTATTTATTGCCATTGCTGCTACTATTCCAAGGAGTACATCTTCTAGAAGAGATTACTTTATTATTAATCCGACATTTGGAAAGAAACTTCTTGTCATATTTCCTTATCTTGCAGTTGCAATTTTAATTGGTTTTACTTTCAAGGAGCAAACTTCGTCCTCTACACTGATTACGGGAAATTGTATTGCCTTTGTATTTGTACTGATGCGTCATACAATTGTACGAATGCAAAACAAAGATTTAACCGAAACATTAAAAGTGTTTAATAATCAATTAGAGCAAAAAGTATCTAAAAGAACAGCAGATTTAATAAAAAAATCTAATGATTTGGTGAAAAATCAAGAGAGGTTTAAGTCTTTATATGAGTACCATCCAGATCCTATATTAACAATTGATTCAAATGGTACCGTATTAAATATAAACCAGTCTGGAAGTATGTTATTAGGAAAAGACAGTGCAGCATTAATAGGAAAAGAGTGCTTTTCTATTTTTTTAGATGAAGATAAACCTGAATTGGAAGCAGCTCTAAAGATGGGGAAACGATGTAGTTCATCTTCGTTACAGTTACGTGTGAAAAATAATAATGAGAAGGATATACATTTTTGGTACGTTACTATTGTTCCTATCATGATAGAAGGACAAACTTTTGGGAGTTATATAATGGTAAAAGACATAACGAGGATGAAGCAACAACAAGATGAGATAAACTATCTAGCATTTCATGATACAGTGACGGGGATTGGAAATCGAATATTCTTCCAACAAGAATTAGACAGATCTATTGAGCGGGTACAAAAAACACAGGATAAGTTTGGACTCCTGTATATAGATTTAAACCGCTTTAAGAACATTAATGATACACTGGGTCATGCAATTGGTGACAAGGTTTTAAAAGAAGTTGCCAACCGTTTTAGGACATGTCTGCCACCAACTATTCATATAGCAAGAATAGGGGGAGATGAGTTTGCAATCATTGTCCATAATAAAACAGAGCAACAGCTATTAGATTTGTGCGAAATACTATTTCGTATAACTGAAGAACCATTTGTAATAAATCAACACAGCTTTTATTTATCCCTTAGTATAGGAATAGCGTTGTATCCATTTGGAGGAACAAATGCCACAACACTTTTACAACATGCTGATATTGCTATGTATAGCGCAAAGGAAGAAGGTAGCAATGCTGTTTGTATATACGACGAGACATTATCTCAAAAAATAACAAGACGATTACAATTAGAGCAAGATTTACCGAATGCAATTGAAAATAATGAGTTGTTTTTATTGTACCAACCACAAGTTGATAGTAAGACAGGGAAGGTTATTGGTGCAGAGGCATTAATACGTTGGCAACATCCAGAGCTGGGGCTAATTTCACCTTTTGAGTTTATACCTATCGCGGAAGAAACATCACAGATTATTTCAATTGGAAAATGGACGCTACAGCAAGCGTGTTCACAACTGAAAGAATGGCATTCTGCAGGTTATACAAATCTAAAAATGGGGATAAATTTATCAGCTATAGAGTTTGAACAGAAAGATTTTGTTCAAACGATTATATCTACCATAGAAGAAATAAGAGTACCAGCTAATTTGATTGATTTGGAATTAACAGAGCGAATTGCCATGGTAGATGAAAAAGAAACTTTATTGAAGTTAAAAGCATTAAAATCATATGGTGTACATTTATCAATTGATGATTTTGGTACAGGATATTCTTCATTAGCATATCTACCTTTATATCCAATTGATACTTTGAAAATTCCAAGAGAATTTGTGAATAGGATTGGAACTTCGAATGATGGAGATGAAATTATACAAACTATTATTTCGCTCGCTCATACTTTAAATATGAAAGTGATTGCGGAAGGAGTAGAAACGAAGAAACAATTAACAGTGTTACAACAAAATGCATGCTATTTAATTCAAGGCTATTATTACAGTAAACCTGTAAATAAAGATGAGTTTCTCAAGTTTTTAAGCAGGGAATAAGTGAGAACTATGTACTTGTGAAGTAAAGGGAAAAGAAGTTCTACCTATATTAAGTAGAACTTCTTTTTGAGTTAACTAGCAGTTAGGTTTCCAAAATATTTTGCATTAAGATGTATCATTACTCAAGCTGTTATCTTGTTCTTAAGTGATTCCTTCTTCATGACTTGTCTTCTCGTCAAGAAATTTGAAGGAATCGTATTACAGGTGCAGGTCATACTATCTAAAGTTATTTTATTATTTATCGTTTATTACATTTGAAATGACTTTTAATGTGTATATAAGCAAGTGATAAGTAAATTAAATAAACAAAGGCCCTGTAAAAAATACAGGGCCGGATACAGGGTTAAGGGAACGCATAGTTTCTTATTAACATATTAGCATAAACTTTTCATGTAGCTATATAAGAGTTTTGACAAATTTAAGAACAAGATAGAGGGTTTTTAAGAATAAATGCAGTACTGAAAATTAGGGTTGTGATTTAAATGTTAGCGTTGTTATCTCGTTAAAAAACAGATGAGTATTTTAATCATGATAACGTTTAGGCATGTATATGTAAGAAATGTTTTTTGATTAGATTAAAAGAGAAATCTGATAATTCATTATATGTTATACCCAAATAACTTTAAATCTTCTCCAGAGTCTGAAATGATCTCTTCGAACTGCAATCCTACTTTTTCTAAAAGCTTTCCTGAATTGATGTTATCAATAGTAGTAATTGCTACAATTCGTTTCAGACCGAGCTTTTGTACACCGTAGCCTATTACAGCAGAAGCGGATTCAAAGCCATACCCCTTTGAACGGAATTTCTCTAAAAAGGCAAAGCCGATATCAACATCTTCTAATGTATCTCTTTTTATAAGCCCGCACATACCAAGTGGAGTGAGATCTTCTTTTCGCTCTACTAAGTAAAGACCAAAGCCCATTTTATTATACATATCAACGGGTCCGTTTAAGATGTATTTTTTTGCATCTTCTAAGTTTTTAATCCTTTTATCACCAATAAACTGAATCCATGCAGGATCGTTTACTAATTCAAGAATAAATGGAGCGTCTTTTATATCAAACCAGCGAAGAACGAGTCGTTCAGTTTCAAGAACTATCAATCCATTGCACCACCTTTAATAGTTATAACAATTAGTATGGGTTGCGAAATACAAAAGTGCAACATATTTTAATTAAGCTCTACTTGTTCACATAAAGTTCGTTTGTTTTGTATAAAGGGATATTTTATAATTAGGATTGATTGTAAAGAGTGAGATACTTATACAATGACTCCTAGGTAACTAGGAGTTTTTACTATATAACTATCATTATTACTAAATATGACACACTACACATTCTACTCAAGGAGGTACATAATGAAAAAATTATATAATGCATCGTTTACGTATTTGATTATCGGTTTATTATCAGGAATTTTCGCTAGGGAGTATGGTAAGTATAAGGGGATTGTAGGATCTACTTTGTTAAATCTTTTGCATACACATACACTTGTACTCGGCTTTTTCTTCTTTTTAATTGCTTTAGGATTAGCAAAAGTATTCGCATTTCATGAAGCGAAAAGTTTTAATAAGTGGTTTGTTTTACATAACATCGCATTAACTTTAATGTTAGGTTCATTGGCAGCAAGAGGGCTTCTTCAGCTAAATGGAGCGGACTTTAAAGGGTTAACTTATATTGTAGGATTTTCCCATTCGTTAATGGCAGTTACTTTAATTTGGTTTATGTTGTTAATAAAGAAGTCATTTAAAATGTAGTTTTATAGAAAAGAACTTGCAATAGCTATTGCAAGTTCTTTTTGTTTATTTGACAGTAAGAAACGAATTTCATATGTATAAAACTTGAATTATTTAATTTTTCGGATTATTATGTATAAAATAGTTAACATATTTTGTAATTCAAATGTATAGAAAGTAGGAGAGTGTACGATGGAGATAACGGTAGAGCGTTTAGTAAATGAATTAAAGGGTGTACTTCCCGAGGATCGAGTAGTTGTAAATACGACAGTAAGAGAGTTACATAGTAAAGATGAATCTTATCATGCTAGTAGTTTACCTGATGTAGTAGTTTTTCCGAAAACGACTGAAGAGGTTAGTAGATTAATGAAGGTAGCGAGTGAGCATAAAAAACCTGTCGTTCCTTTTGGAGTAGGATCTAGTTTAGAAGGACACGTTATACCATATGAAAAAGGAATTACAATGGACTTTTCGCTCATGAATAAAATACTCGAAATAAGAGAGAAAGATTTTCTTGTAAGAGTACAGCCGGGAGTGACTCGCTCTCAGCTTAATAAAGAATTGAAAAAGTATGGATTATTTTTTAGTGTAGACCCAGGAGCAGACGCAACGTTAGGTGGAATGGCTGCTACAAATGCGAGCGGAACGACAGCAGTTAAATACGGGGTAATGCGTGATCAAGTTCGTGATTTAGAAGTCGTACTTGCTGATGGGGAAGTAATACATACTGGAAATTTAGCAGCGAAGTCATCATCAGGTTACCATTTAAATGGTGTTTTCGTAGGGTCAGAAGGTACTCTTGGATGCTTTACAGAGTTAACATTAAAAGTATACGGCATACCAGAGCATGTTATGGCTGCGAGAGCATCGTTTCCAACTATAAACGATGCAGTAGAAGCTGTTATTAATATACTACAAGCGGGCATTCCAATTGCGAGAATTGAACTTGTAGATGAATTATCTATGAAACAAGTAAATCATTATAATGAAACAAGTTACAGAGAAGAGCCTACACTGTTTTTAGAGTTTCACGGTAATAAAGCTGGGCTAAAGCAAGATATTGAATTTACTAAGGAAATTGTTTTTGATCATAAATGTAAAGAAGTTGCTTTTGAAACGGAAACTGCTGCGAGAAATAAATTATGGGATGCACGGCATAATCTAGCATATTCTTACGTTCATAGTTATCCTGGTAAAAAGCTTATGAGTACAGACGTATGTGTACCAATTTCAGAATTAGCTGGTGCAATCCAACATGCGAAAGAGACGTTAGATAAAGTAGGTCTTGTTGGTGGTATTCTTGGTCATGTAGGAGACGGGAATTTCCACGTGCTCTTAATGATAGATCCGAACGATAAAGAAGAAGTGGAAAAGGGCGACGAAATAAATGAAAGTATCGTTTTATATGCTCTTAAACGAGGTGGAACGTGTACGGGAGAACATGGCGTTGGAATCGGAAAACGGAAGTATCAAGAAGAAGAACATGGGGCAGCATTACTCGTAATGGAAAAAATAAAGAAAGCTCTTGACCCGCAAAATATTTTGAATCCAAATAAAGTTTTTCAGTTGAAGGATAGGGGATGATGGGGTGAAAGTACTAGAAGCGATAAGTAATATAGCTGGAAAGTATTTTGCATGTTGGGTTATTTGTATTGCTGCTATTGCATATTTCATTCCTGGACCATTTCTCGGGTTAACTAGTTACATAACAATTTTACTTGGGGTTGTTATGTTTGGGATGGGATTAACATTAAAGGCTGTTGATTTTAAAATCATTGCTACAAAACCATTGCCAGTTATTATCGGTGTATGTGCTCAGTTTATTATTATGCCACTTGTCGCATACGTACTAGCCTACGTTATGAATCTGCCAGCCGAATTAGCAGCTGGATTAGTGTTACTCGGTTCAGTACCGGGTGGCACTGCATCAAATGTTATGGTTTATTTAGCAAAAGGGAACTTAGCGTTGTCTATTGCAATGACGTCGTTATCAACGTTACTAGCACCAATTGCTACACCTCTTATTTTATTATTACTTGCAGGACAATGGATGCCAGTGAATGCTATGTCTATGTTTCTTTCTATCGTACAAGTCATTATCCTACCTATTATTTTAGGATTAGTAGTGAAGAAGTTTTTCCCTACAACTGTTACGAAAGGAATGACTGTTATTCCTTTAATATCAGTTGTAGCAATTATCATTATAGTTTCAGCGGTGGTTTCAGCGAATGTAAGTAGCATTACTTCTTCAGGTCTTCTTATCTTTATCGCAGTTATGCTTCATAATGCATTTGGTTTTTTACTCGGATATATAACAGCGTTCGTACTTGGACTAGACGAAGGGACAAGAAGAGCTATTTCAATAGAAGTAGGAATGCAAAATTCAGGCTTAGGTGTTGCGCTGGCAACAGTACATTTTGGACCAGCCGCTGCACTCCCAAGTGTATTAGCGGCAGTATGGCATAACATTGCAGGGCCGATTTTAGCAACCATCTGGTCAAAAAATGCAAAGAATACTTTCAGTGATGAAAATGTATCGGTAAATATAGAAAAATAGGAATGATAATTAATGCAAAAACGTATTTTACATTTTGAAGGACTGGTTGTTTTATTAGCCACAATTTATACGTATTCGATATATGAATTTAGTTGGATTATATTTTTTATATTCCTTTTATCACCGGATGTATCAATGTTAGCGTATGGGATAAATAATCATGTAGGTGCTAAAATTTATAATATTTTTCACACATATATTATATCCGTATTAATAACTATAGTAGGTGTTTATTTTAAGATAGATACCGTTATAATGATTGGTTTAATATGGACAGCGCATATTGGAATGGATCGAATGTTTGGATATGGATTGAAATATGAGACGGATTTTAAAGATACTCATATTCAGAGGTTATAAAATGTTTTTTGGGAAAGCGATACATTGAAACAGAGAATTACTATCAAAGAATATAACATCAAATGGGACAGTGAATTTTATAAACTACAATTGCTCATTAACAATGTAGTAAATGAACTTGTTTTGTCCATTGAACATGTGGGAAGTACAGCTGTTAAAGGACTTGTATCAAAACCAATATTAGATATTGATATAGTGATAGAAGATTATGAAATTTTTCCTGAAGTAGCAAAAAGACTTGAAACGATAGGGTATTACCATCAAGCAGACTGGAGCTTCAAAGGAAGAGAGGCGTTTGGTAGAAAGGATGCTTTCGTTCCGTGGAGTGAAGAAAATACAGTTTGGATGGAACATCATTTATATGTTTGTGACAAAAATAGTGAAGAGTTAAGAAAACATTTAGCGTTTCGGAATTACCTTCGTGAACATGAAGATGTTGCTGCTGAATATGGGAGTTTAAAGAAAGAGTTAGCAAGAGAGTCGAAACATCGATCCAGTTATAGTGAAGGTAAGACGGCATTTATTACAAATATATTGGAAAAAATAAACTAAGGTCGCATTGAGTATATGCGGCCTATTCTTTTTTAATTGAGAGCTGCCATTATAAAACAAATATAAACTGGCCCTGTTGAATGCTACGAGACTTAAATATAATTAGAAATAAAAGATCGGAAAAGAGGGAGCTTATGTACGTACCAAAATATTTCGCAATAGAAGATGAAAAGATGAAGTATGAGATAATGGAACAAAATAGCTTTGCAACATTATTTTCTCAACATAACGGGGAACCATATGCAACGCATTTACCGTTGTTATTAAATAGGGAGACTCTAACTTTACATGGTCATTTCGCACGTCCGAATGAACAGTGGAAAGATAGTGAGAATCAAGAAGTGTTAGCTATATTCCAAGGACCACATAGCTACATATCTCCATCGTGGTATGAAACAAACAATGCAGTACCAACATGGAATTACGTTGCAGTGCATGTATATGGGGAATTAGAAATTGTTGAGGATGAACAGGAATTATTAAATTCTCTTCAAGAGTTAGTACATAAATATGAAGATCCAGAGAGCACCTACTCACTTAATGATGTAGATCCGAATTATATGGGAGGATTAAGTAAAGGGATAGTTGGTTTTAAAATTAAGATTAGTAAAATAGAAGGAAAAGCGAAATTAAGTCAAAATCATTCTGTGGCAAGAAGAAAATTAGTTGTGGAGGAACTTGAGAAAGTTGGTAGTGAGGGGAGTAGGGGGATTGCGGAGTTGATGAGAAAATAAAGTCTACATCAAAGGGAGATATTCTAAATAAGCGTATTTAAAAAGACCTTCTTAATTGAAGGTCTTCCGTTTTTTAAAGTGCTTTTTCAGCTGTTGTTGAGTTGTAGTCTTTACTTGCGTCAACAGATTGAACAAGGTCAGGTCTTTGTGGTGCAGGAAGATCAGCATGACCCGCTTGGTATGTAAATGAACTATGAATACCAGTAGCTAGAATACCGAAAACAGATAGTCCTAAAAAAACAGAGCTAATTTTTTTAATCATTTCAATGCCCCTTTCTCAAACGTTTTTTCTTTTGCTTGTAACGCTTTATGAAAATATTCACTTGCCTTAATGTGGTTATTTTCACTATAAAATTTAACAGCTAATTTTTCTGAGTATTCTTGAGTGTAGTTATATAATAATTCTTTGTCGAAAAACGTAATTCCTTTAAGAATAATTGTTTCTAATTCTTCAGAAGCAACATTATTATTTAGTTCGTTTAGAATTTTAAAATGATATATATATTCTTCATTATTTAATTCAGTACAAATTTTTAACCCTTTTTGGATTAACCCTTCAGCAATACTAGTTTCATCTAGTTTAGAGTGTTCTCTTGCTTGCAAGAAGAGAGCTTTGAAATGTGTAGGTTTCTTTTCAGTTACTTCTGATAGGTGACGGATTGCGAGTGTGGAGAGGTTTTGACTCGCATATAACCAACCCAAATTATTACGTACACTTAAAATTAATTCTTTTTCATTAGATTTTTGTAAAAGGTGTATTGCTGAATTATATTGTTCTTCCGCTTGTTCATATTGTTTTAAATATACAAATGAGGCACCTAATGTATTTTTGCATAATCCAACTTTAACTTCGTAGCCAGTATGTTTATCGAAAATCTCTTTAGCCTTAGTTGCATATTCAATGGATTCAATTGGTTGATAGAAGTGATAATGGAAAATCGCCATTCGATAATAAAATTCAGCATGCTCTAGATTATCAGTGTTATTTACTAGTAATAACTTAGCTTGTTCATAATGTTCGCTAGCTAAGTTATAGTCTGTGGTTAAAGTTGCATAAATGCCTTTAAAGAAGTGATAGTAGTAAGCCAGTGGATGGTTGGATGAGATTAAGTAAGAATCTATTTTATCAAAACAATCTTTTGAAATACTTAAACTATCTACTAAAACTTTATATCGAAAGTCTAGTAAGGAATGATATAATGCTAAGTTTTCATCTTCTTCAAAGTTTAGTTCCTTTTCCTCAATTTCATGCTTTAAGTTTGTCGCCTGGGACACATCTTGTTTAAGCATAGCTAAATACCAATCATTAAATAATTTCGTAATTTGTTCATTACCTTGTAGTTGAACGTTCATGAAATCCCCTCGCTTTTTGAATATTCTTATAAAATATATTATCAAAAATAACAATATTTAGAAATGTAATTTTTATTTCTCAATATTTGTTTAACGAGCTTATGAGCAAGTCTATTGGAATAGTTTAATTTTTGTTTTTGAGTAAAGAAAAGGAATCGGGAAAGGTGCATTTTAAAGTTCTAGTTGAGAGGGGAGAATATAAAAAGGTGTGTTCACACAATCTGTATGAACACACCTTTTTACATGTTAAACAATCAAGTCCCACAAAAAGTACGATAAGGACGATTCGTCGGTGCAGGTGGAACGCAGTATTCTTCTTGCTCTGTAGCATACGCATAAGGATTGGATAGAGCTTCAAGAAGTTTTTCCATTACGCTATAGTCGCCATTTGTGACAGCTGCTTCTAGTGCTTCTTCTACGCGGTGGTTCCTTGGGATGATGGATGGGTTATTATTTTTCATCATTTCGTAGGTGTTTTCCTTCGATTCTTCTTGTCTTTCTAATCGAGATTGCCACAGTTTGTACCATTCTTTAAATTCAGGACTTTCAAATAGAGCTGTATTTTCGATCGTATCAAGAGTTAAAGAACGGAATGTATTTGTGTAATCTGCTTTATGTTTCTCCATCATTTTTAAAAGTTGCTCAATAAGTGATTGATCTTGGTCCTCATTGCTAAATAGTCCTAATTTCTTTTTCATTCCAAGGAACCATTGGTTTTCATACTGTACGCTAAATTTTGAAATTTCGTCTTGAGCAATCTTGAGTGCTTCTTCTTCATCTTCGTGCAAAATAGGTATTAAAGATTCAGCTAGTCGCGCCAGGTCCCATGCAGCCATATATGGCTGATTTCCATATGCGTAGCGACCTTGTGTATCGATAGAGCTAAATACAGTTCCTTGGTCGTAATTGTCCATAAAGGCACAAGGGCCGTAATCAATCGTTTCTCCGCTAATTGTTATATTGTCAGTGTTCATTACGCCGTGAATAAATCCAACAAGTTGCCATTTAGCGATGAGATTTGCTTGTTTCTTTATAACTTCTTGTAGTAGTGCAGTATATCGGTTTTCATGAGCTTCAATTTCTGGATAATGCCTTTTTATCGTATAGTCAGCTAGTGATTGTAGATCCTCGATAGAACCACGAGCAGCAGCATATTGAAATGTGCCGACGCGTATATGACTGCTAGCGACTCTAGTTAAAATTGCTCCAGGTAATTTTGTTTCACGATAGGTTGGTTCACCAGTTGTGACAACTGCTAAACTGCGAGTAGTCGGAATATCGAGTGCATACATTGCTTCACTAATAATATACTCACGTAGCATTGGACCGAGTGCAGCACGACCATCACCACGGCGTGAATACGGAGTAGGGCCAGAACCTTTCAGTTGAATGTCAAAACGTTTACCTGAAGGAGTAATTTGTTCACCTATTAAAAGGGCACGACCGTCGCCTAACATATTAAAATGTCCGAATTGATGACCTGCATATGCTTGAGCTAATGGATGAGCTCCTTCTGGGAGAGCATTACCAGCGAAAATAGCAATTTCAGCTTCCTTTTTCAATTCTTCAGGATTAAAGCCAAGAGATATTGCGAGTGAATGATTTAGTTTAACTAGCTCCGGTGAACTTACTGGAGTAGGGGGGATTTCTGTATAAAATGATTGTGGTAAAGTCGTATAACTATTATCTAAATTCCAACCAGTTTCATTTTTTTTAGTCATTTTATCTCCTCCTTGTTTATTTTTTTATTATGTATTTGTACGTATGTATTCTTTGTAAAATTAGCTAAAAGTATAATATGATATTTCCCCTTGCAATCTATTGTAAGGACTTCACTGCACTATGTCTATTTAACAGTAAATATAAAGACCCCATTTTAAGAAAATGGAGTCTTTGTTATTATTTTATTTTTACAATTATTTTTCCTTTTGCTCTTCCAGCCTCCGAATATTCCATTGCTTTTTGAGCATATTCAAAAGGGAAAACTCGATCGATTACCGGTTTGATTTCACCAGCTTCAATATAGTTTGCGATAGTACGTAATTGATCGCCGCTTGGCTTCATAAATAAAAATGAATATTGCGCATTATGATTCTTTTCAAGTGCAGTAAGTTTTCTACTTGCTAATGAAAATAAGAATGTTTTAAAAAATCCGGAACCAAATTCTTTACCGAAACGAGCATTTGGCATTCCTGAAACGGAAACGATGTTGCCGCCGCTTTTTATAATATTGAATGATTTTTCGAGTGTTGTCCCGCCGATTGTATCAAATACTGCATCATAATCTTTTAGTATTTCTTCAAATTTTTCTGTTTTATAATTAATAATCTCATCTGCGCCAAGAGACTTTACTAAATTCGCACCAGCTTCACTTGCAGTCGTTGTAACGGTAGCGCCCATTATTTTTGCTAACTGAATTGCGAAAGTACCAACACCACCAGATCCAGCGTGAATTAAAATCTTTTGTCCTTTTTGTAAGTGCATGATGTCATGTAGTGCTTGATAGGATGTTAAGCCAACGAGAGGGATCGATGCTGCTTCTTCAAAACTTAAATTTTTAGGTTTTAAAGCTATATCATCCTCATGAATGGCTATATATTCCGCGAAAGTACCGATTTTATTTTTTCTTGGGCGTGCATATATTTCATCACCGACTTTAAAGTGAGTTACTTTTGATCCAACCTGCACGATGACACCGGAAAAGTCATTCCCAAGGATTAGGGGCATTTCATATTTAAGTAACATCTTCACTTTTCCATCGCGTATTTTAAAATCAATCGGGTTAATACTAGCTGCATGAATTTCTGCGAGCACTTCATACTCATTTATTTCAGGAGTAGGTACCTCTGCCATAAGCATTGGAAATTTCCCATATTTATCAATTATCATTGCTTTCATTTCTTATGCCTCCAAATTTCAATAAAAGTTATGCAATAGCTTTTCAATATCTAATACAAGATTTTTTAATACACCTAATTTTGTACGTATATCAATATAATAAAAGTTTTTTGTACCTTCTTTTCGCATTAAAATAATACCGGCTTCTCGTAAAATCCTTAGGTGATGTGATACCGCTGGTCGAGAAAGGTGTGTTTTTTTCGTAATTTCTCCTACACGTAATCCGGTTTGACATTCCGTTTCCATGAGAACGAACAAAATAGCTTGACGTGTTTCATCGCCAATTGCTAATAATACTTTTTGAGAATCAATAAAATCTTTTTTTATAATATTTAATTGTTCTTGTTTATTCATTTCAATCACTTTACCTCCTGGTAATTAGTCGAAAGGTTTAAGATGATGAACCATTACATCGATACGGTAATGCTACATGATTGGTGCATGAGCTGCAATATTGGGAAAGAAAATCGAGACGAATGAAATTTGATGTGTTGAAAATGGTAGGGGATAGAAAAGGATAGCATATTAAAATGGATGAAGTTTTAAAAATAAAAAATGATTTAATAATACGTTGTTTATAAATGATAGAGGGTAAGGATTTTTAAAAAATAAGCGGTCGTAACCCCTTATAACTTTACAAGGTTACGACCGCTTATCATGTTTTTATTATTTTGGTGTTTACTAAAGTGAGTTGTTTCGTTTTACTCTTTCATACATGCATAATTCAAGAAGATTATAGATGTATGAAAAAGTAAAAGTAATTTGGGGCGTAATCTATCTATATGATAATTTAAAATGAAATATAAGTCTATATCTTTGTTGTTTTTTTGATTATATTTATATCACTGAGCTCAGAACAATGATGTGGAGGGTAAATTTATGAAATCGAATTACGTACCAGTTTTAATTGTTGGAGGAGGATTATCAGGATTAGCATCTGCGCTATTCCTTGCAAAACATAACATTAATTATTTACTGCTTGAAAGGCATCAGTCTACTGCAATTCACCCGAAAGCAGGTGGAATCACTTTTCGTACGATGGAGTTATTTCGAGAATTGGGTTTAGAACAAAGAATTAGATTGGCGGGTAAAGCGTTAGAAAATTGCCAAGGAAGAATAGCAGTTCATATAATAGCAGAGGCCGATAAGGAAGAATTGGCACAAATGAGGGCGACTCAGTATGGAAACGATGAAAAGTTACTTCAAAAAATAGAAGAGATTAGTCCATCAAAACAAACGGCTTGTTATCAAATTATTTTAGAAGAGATGATGTTACAAGAAGCGAGAACATTAGGCGGAGACTTATCTTTTTATCATGAATTGGTTTCTTATGAACAAAATGAGCACGGAGTAATAGCGACGATTCGGAATCGTGAAACGGAAGAAGAAAGTATTATTCATTGTGACTATGTAATTGCAGCGGATGGAGCAAAAAGTAAAATACGTGAGCAGCTAGGGATAAGTACTGAGGGACGAGGTACAATCGGTGGCTATTATATAAATATTTATTTTGAAGCGGATTTAAGTGAGTTTATACAAGGAGATGCATTTGGTTTTACTATGGTACTTCATTCGGAAGTTCTTGGTGCACTTATACCGGTTGATAACGAAAGAAGATGGATTTACCATGTATCCTACGATCCGTTAGAAGGAGAGCGACCAGAGGATTTCACTATAGAACGTTGTAAACAAATCATTCAAACAGCAATTGGAAGTACAAAAATCGAGTCAGAAATAGTAAGTGTTTTACCGTGGGAAGCGACTGAAAGTACAGCCGTGAAATTTCAAGATAATCGAATCTTTTTAGTTGGTGATTCAGCACATATTATGCCGCCAACAGGAGGATTTGGTTCAAATACAGGCATACAAGATGCACATAATTTAGCTTGGAAATTAGCGGCTGTTATAAAAGGGAAAGCAAATCCAAAATTGTTAGAAACATATTATGAAGAGAGATATCATGTTGCAAAATTAACGACGGAGTATGCGAGTAGTTTATTGTTCCGTGCTGCGAATAGAGAAGAAGGCAGTTTGAATAATATGGATGGTTTAGCTGTAACTGTCGGGTATCAGTATTGTTCAAAAGCAATAATAGATGACTCATCCAATCCACATAGAATGGATATCATAAATTTGAACGGAAGACCTGGAACGCGAGCACCTCATTTTTTTGGAATGTATGAAGGGGAGAAAGTTTCTATATTAGACTTATTCGGTAACAATTTTGTATTACTTACTGAAGTAGAAAATAGTACTTGGGCTGAAGCTGTATTTGATGTTTCATCTAAATTAGGAATAAATATAAAAGTTTACAGCGTTGGTTTAAGAGGAGACTTTATTACTCAAGAAAATGTTTTTCGTGAATTATATGGGATAGAGAATGAAGGAGTTGTACTAATTAGACCAGATGGCTTTATTGGATGGCGTTCGGAAAAAGCAGTGGTAAATCCAGATGTAATATTGGGGGAGGTAATGAGTAATTTATTATGTGGTTTTTAAGTAGCTACGGAAGTATTGTCTTATATGCTTCACTTTACTGGAAAAAATAATATTCACAAATTTTAATAGGTTTGGTATGATTAATTTCGACAAGTTAATCGAGGCCGGAGATATTTGAGATAAGCCATAAATTTATTTAGGGATATAGAAGTGTCCTCTAAATAAATTATGGCTTTTTTTATTGATAAACTGTAATCAATAGGAAGTTACAGGTGAATAGGAGGGATATGGAAAATAAATAGTATAGTAATAACATAGGGGAATTGTATTTGTAAGATTGGAATTTTAATATAAGCTTATAAAAATAATGAAAGTATATCTTCTATTTCGTGTAAATCTCATTAACTTGTTGAAATTTGCAACGTAGGAAGGGTTAGAAGGATGAGAAAAATTATTAGCGCGTTCGTTATTTTCTTTATGATGGGAAGTATCTTTGCTGGGGGAGCTGTTCATGCGAAGTCAGAAGGGAAGCATGAATGGAATACGAATAAATTTTTAAATATTGCACATCGCGGAGCAAGTGGACATGCACCTGAGCATACTTTTGCTTCTTATGATCTTGTGAAAAAAATGAAAGCGGATTATTTGGAGTTAGATATTCAGTTAACTAAGGATGGCCAGTTGATTGCAATGCATGATACAGCAGTTGACCGCACTACAAATGGTACAGGTGAAGTACGAGATAAAACATTAAGTGAAATAAAGAGTTTAGATGCAGGGTCTTGGTTCAATAAAGCTTATCCAGAAAAGGCTAAGAGAGAGTATGTTGGGCAAAAAGTTCCGACTCTTGAAGAAATCTTCCAAAAGTACGGAAGAAGCATGAAGTATTACATTGAAACAAAATCACCAGATGTGTATCCAGGAATGGAAGAGAAGTTGTTAGCGCTGTTAAATAAATATAATTTAGTAGGTCAAAACATGTCTTCTAGCCGTGTTATGATTCAATCATTTAGTAAAGATAGTTTAACAAAGATTCATAGTATGAATAAAAATATTCCGTTAGTTCAACTGCTTTGGTATTATCCAAATGAAAACAATGAGATTATTGAGTGGTCTGATATTACACATGAACCGAAAAGTGTAACGAATGATGATTTTCAAGAAATTAAAAAGTATGCAGTTGGTATTGGGCCAAACTTACGTAATGATAACGGAGAACTAATTATCGATGAGTCATATATGAAAATGGCTAGGAAAAATGGGCTGTTAATTCACCCGTATACAATTAATGAGAAACCAGATATGAGATTGTTAATTAAATGGGGGGCTACAGGCATGTTTACAAATTATCCTGATCGATTACATAGTGTACTAAAAGAAAAATAAGTGAGATAGGATAAAAGGTATACCGACGTTTTGGTATACCTTTTTCTATTATGCTAGATTATAGTAGTAGGATACATATTCTTCTAAACCTTGAACTTCTTTTTCAGGTGGCTCAATGCCACCTTTTCTACCGTAGCAAATATTTCTCAAGTATTCTCCAAAAATCATAGAGCGACTCTTTTCATTTTCCATCCAGTTATATCTATTCATTATAAACTCACCATCGAAACTTGTATCAAATGTATATGGGATATAAGTAATAGTATTAGGTAGGTGTTTTTTTTAATACTCGATATTGTCGACCAGCTCCTAAACTTTTACATACAAAGAGTAACCGATTAATTTTTGTAAAATCAAAAATCTTTTTCGCTTCCATTACATTAGCGATAGAATGGAGGGAGTTTGTCTCGAATAGGATAGCGTCTTTTGGTATACCATGTTCAATTAATTTATGTACAATTACTTCTGCTTCTGACAAATCCCCGTAATTCCAGCTCGGATGTTTCATGCCATGCAAACTAGTACCGCCTGTAACGATAATTTGGTTTCCTAAACCTTGTTGATAAGCTTTTAGAGGAGCTTGCCAATTGCCAGGATGAGAACCGCCAAAAACGAAAATTGCCTCACATTTTTGTGGTTTTATTTCTTTTAGAAAAGTGATTTCTGTAATTTGATCAATTTGTTTTTTCGTAAGAGTAGGGACATCAGGATATTTAGGGATTACCATGTAAAAACCTCCTATATAGTAAAATGATAAATTCATTATATGGCGATTTTGTTAGGTGAAAAAAGGGAAGCTTTTCATTTGAAAGTTCCTCTTTTAAGATAACTCTCCACTAAACCAAATCTCTTTTTCATCAATTGCATCCTCATCATAAATGACTTCTTGAAAGTGCAACATTTGGGCAGTAGGCCAAATTGAAATTTCCCATGTCTTCCAAAAATCAGATTCATTTGAAAGAGGAATCCATTTTTGAAATTCACTATTTCTATTAAAGAAATTATGAAAGTACCCCTCATTTTTAAATATAATGATTTACGAATCCCATAAACCTTCTATAGAAATCAAAACAACAACTCGATATGTATTTGTATCGATTGGTTTCATTTTTATTAAATGCTTTGCTTGATTTAATAGAGTTTGTATACATAATCGTTTTACTTTTCTAGGCGTTTTACACGAATCGATAAAAGCTTGGGAAACTGGTAAAGGCATATACCAATATTCATCGTTATAGAAAGCAGAAGGGAACGTTTTTGTATGTTCTTCAATTCGCTGTATCATCGTGTTTGTTTTACGCTTCATCCCACGTATTTTCTTTTCACGCATTGTTAAATCATCTCCATAAATTTTTGTAATGCAGCTGAGCGAAATATATCGTTCCTAGTAATAAAAGTAGTAGGAACTTTTTTGAATTTATTTGGTAAAGGATTGAATGATAAGTTATGTTCATGCCCCTTTAAAATTGATTTCATCATAATCGCTACGCCCATATTTGACTTTACACAGGCGAGTATTGCTTCGATTGTTCCGAATTCTAAAACTCGTTTAGGCGAGATGTCTTCTTCTTGAAGCCAGTCTTCTAATAAACTTCTATAATAGCAACCTTGACTAAAAGCGAGTAAATTCATATCTCTTATGTCTTTAATAGAGGAAAAAGGTTTTTTACTAATGAGAACTAATTCTTCTTCACGAAATATATTTGTATGAAGTTCAGTATGCTGAGTAGATCCTGCTATAAATGCCCCGTCTAGTTTTCGTTCTAGCACTAGCCTAATTAGTTGTTCGGTCGTATTTGTTTCTAAAATCAATTCGACTTCTGGGTATTTCTCATAATAGGCCGTTAATATAGATGGCAGCCTTACTGCGGTTGTAGATTCTGTACACCCGATTTTCAAAGTGCCTTTAGGATCAGTTCCATTACTTTGAACCGCTTTTATAGATTGATCCATTAAGTGGATAATTTGTTTGGCGTATGTTAATAAAATCTCACCGTTAGAAGTTAAAGTTACACCTTTTCCATTACGATAAAATAAAGGTACACCTAATTCATTTTCTAGTTGTTTCATACGCATTGTTACGCCTGATTGTACATAGTTCAAATTTTTCGCTGCGTGAGAAATATTACTTTCCTTTGCAACTTCGTAAAATACAGTTAAATCTTTTATGTCCATGCATCATCCCTCCGAAAAGGTATCAATTTTTTTGATGGATTATATGATGAATCTTTATTTTATATGATATCAGAACTTTCATACAATGGAAGAGGGGAGGGATAATTGTGTTAATCGAAGAGAGGATGAATAGTACTTATAAGTGGGTTATGTTAATTTTTGCGACGATTGCTCAAACAACCGCGACGCTTATAACATATGGTGTCGGAGCTTTCGCTTTATTTTGGGAAGAAGAATATGCGCTTACGAATATGGAGAGTGGATTGTTAGTAAGCGTTGTAAATATTGGACCGCTATTTTGTATGCTTTTTGTCGGTCGGTTACTGGATCAATATAATGAAAAATTATTAATTTCTATCAGTTCATTTTTGCTCGGAGGTTCGTTTTTACTAACTAATATAGTAAATGGATTTAATGGTCTGTTATTTGTACTTTTATTAGTAGGAGTGTTTTATAGTGTGTCCCAGCCAGGAGGAAGTAAAGTGATTTTAAAATGGTTCCCAAAAGAAAATCGTGGATTAGCAATGGGAATAAGGCAAGCTGGTATCCCGATTGGTGGCGCATTAGCGGGAGTGCTAATCCCGTTTCTTACGATACAATATAATGTGATTTACGCGATAAATAGTATGGCATGCATTTGTATGATTGGAGGAATATTATTTTTTATGTTTTATAAAGAGCCATATGTTCAAGAAGATGCAAGGAAAGAAAATATTAAAATTTCTTTTTGGACGGAGCTAAAAGTAGTGATATGTAAAAAAGAGTTGTATCCAATATATATAACGGGTATTTGCATGATTTCATTGCAAATGGTGTTAGTTGGGCACTTCATGAAATTTTTAGTAAGGGAACAATCTATTACATCTATTGTAGCTGGAACAGTATTTTCAGTGATGTTCTTTTCTGGAATGATTGGCCGTGTTGTATTAGCAGCTAGTAGTGATTTGTTTTATAAGGGGAATCGGTATAGGCCTTTATTTATAGCTGTTTGTGCTTCTATCGGTTTGATTCTATTGTTAGTAATGGGCATACATACAGTAACGAGTGGAGTATTGTTTGGTGTAAGTGCATTGTTAGGCTTTTTTTCAATTGGATGGTTTAGTCTTTTTATCGTCGAAGTTGCTGAATTGGCAAGTGAAGAATCTGTGGGAATAACAGTTAGTTTGGCACTTACATTCAATCAAATTGCGATTATTGTTACACCTGTTTTATTTGGTTATATTGTCGATGAGAAAGGATATACGTATGCGTGGTTGTGTATAGTGATATTATTAAGTATCTCGGCAGTGAGTTTATATCGTAAAAACAAAAAATAAAAGAAAGTTAGCAATGTAAATTTTTTATAAAGAAAGTCTAAAGAAATGCCGAATGAGCGACATTTCTTTTTTTATATGTTGTATAATCAAAATGTAAATGAGATTCGTTTTCAATAACGTTCATTGCCTCTTTTGAAATTGCCTGTAACTTTAGCCATAATGAGTTGTTTTTCTGTATCGTTATGTGCATGATTTATTTTGTTTAAAAATTTGTCAGCATCATTTCCTTTTAATATCATAATTGTTTTTCTGTAATATTCAATTAAAACTATGTTGTTTTTTGTTACCCTGTAATGAAATATCATATCATCTAAACGATTGCGTCTATCAGTATTTTTCATGTTTACAACTCCGTTCTTTATGATATGTAACAAATGTTACATAAGGTGTTGAAATTATAGTAGGGTGTATACGATTGTAAGGTGGAAATTTTGCAAGAAAGAAATACAATAAAGAGTAGCCAAAAACTGAATATGAGAAAAAGGAATCTAGTTGACTTGGGTGAATAACAGATAGATAATATTATAAAATATTTGAAAATTAAAAGATATAGAATAGAATGGATGCATGTTAAGTGAAACTAGATAAAAGAGGGTTCCAATTATGTTAAAGAAATGGTTAATTGTTTTCTTTATTTTTGCTATTTTTTGTGGGAGTGTCGTTGCACTAATACATGCAAATAAAGGTAAGAAATATGATATAAAGGCATTTTCTAATTTAAATAGTAAGAAAAAGGGCGATATGCAGGAAGTCGATGCAAATGAGAAAAAGCGCTATGAAGTTGCAGCTGGAAAACTAGATCAATATTTAAAAGATAAAGGATTTAATGGAAGTGTTCTTGTAGCTAGTAAAGACCATGTGATTTTACGAAAAGGTTATGGGTATGCGAATGTGAAAGATAAAGTAGTAACAACACCAAGAACGAAATATCGCATTGGTTCTATTACGAAAACAGTCGTTGCAATATCTATTATGCAGCTAAAAGAAAAAGGGAAATTAAATATTGAAGACAATGTAAATAAGTATATTCCATCATTTCCGGCAGATAAAAACATTACGTTACGAAATTTGTTAACACATACGTCTGGGTTGCCAGATCAGGGACAAGGTAGGGTTGATGCGGCGTCACGATTAAAGTTAGTAACGTGGATTGGTGCACAAAAATTGCAATTTCCTGCAGGGACTGGGTGGAAATATACAGATTATAATTATATGGTGCTTGCGTATATTGTAGAAAAGATATCGAATAAACCGCTCGCTGAATATGTGAAAGAAAATATTTTTACTCCTGTTGAAATGCATGAATCTGGAATGGGTGCAACTCTCCCTGAAGATATTTTTTTAGCAGAAGGTTATACGAGAAAAGATAATGAGTTAATAGCTGCACCCCGCTTAAAAATGAACTGGTTGTATGGGTGCGGTGAAATGTATACGACTGTTGAAGATATGAAAAGATTAGATGAGGCTATTATGGATGGAAAACTGCTATCTAAACAAAGTGTATCAGATATGTTTACTGCATCATCTGTAAGAAAATATGGATTTAGTTTCTATACTAATCCAGATTATTATCATAATCATGGTGTATTAGCTGGTTGGAATACATTTAATAATTTTAATCGGGATAAACGAACGTTTGTCATATTATTCTCTAACGTACAAAATGGTATGAATGATACGTTTAATCAGGAGTTTAGGAAAATGGCGAATGATTTAATAGAAGGAAAATAATAATTTTAAAATCGGTATTGATATGTAATTATCAATACCGATTTTTTTATTTCGGAAAGTTCGGCTTGTTAAATAAGTAGGTAAGGAAGGTAGTTGAATAAATACATATAGTTAGTTAAATGATAGGAATGCAAAAAAAGAATTGGTAATTTTTACATTGTAGAAAAAGCTTGAGCTTCACACTATGTGAAGCTTTACATTATTGGAGATAAGAACAGGAGGTTGAAAAAATGAAAAAAATAGTAAAGTTTTGCTTAATAGCTACATTATCCACGGCGATTATTAGTGGTTGTTCTTTTGAAGGTGGTAATGAAAATACAAAAGGAAAAGAGAGGAGTGAAAAGGTAGAGGTACAGAAAAAAGTTGGGAAATATACAATGCCAGATGAAAAAGATAAACATGAAGGTACATGGTTACAATGGCCACATGAATACACATATGGTGAAGAGTATAAGCAGGAAGTGGAACCGATTTGGATTAAGATGGCAAGTGCATTAACTGAAGGTGAAAAAGTCCACATTGTTGCATACGATGAGGAGGAGAAAGAGCGCATCAATAATCTTTTAATAGATAAAGGACTGAATATGGATAAAATTGATTTCTTTGTCGCTCCTACTGATGATGTATGGGCCAGAGATAGTGGGCCGATTTTTGTTTATGACAATAATAAAAATCTCAAAGTATTAGATCCGGCATTTAATGGTTGGGGAAAGAAAACTCCTTATAAAAATGATGCTCGTATACGTGAGAATGTTAGTAAACAATTAGGGATTGAAAGAATTGATTGGGGAAAATTTGTCCTTGAAGGTGGGGCAATTGAATTAGACAGCAATGGTACAGCGTTATTAACCCGGAGTGCTGTAACGAATAAAAATAGAAATCCGGATTTATCAGAAAAGGAAATTGAAAAATATATAAGTGAACTTGGGGTAGCAAACTTTATTTGGTTAGATGGAGTACCTAATTTAGATATTACTGATTTTCATATCGATGGATTTGCTAAATTTCATAATAAATCAACCATTGTAACGATGAAGGAAGATGACCTAGCTGAATGGGGTTTGTCAAACAAAGATATGGATACATTGTTAGATGCAAAAAATGCGTCAGGACAGAAATATAAGTATGAATACTTACCTCTTAGTAAAGATAAAGTTATTTTAGAAAATGGAAAAGCACTCGATTATAAAGGTTCGTATATCAATTATTATATTGGGAATACAGTGGTGCTGGTGCCTAATTATAATGATCCGAATGATAAAATCGCAAACGATACGATTCAGAAGTTATACCCAGATCGTAAAGTAGTTGGTATTGATGTGAGAGAGCTGTATAAAAATGGTGGCATGATTCATTGTGTGACACAGCAACAACCGATTCAATTGAAATAATCGATTGAAATTCAGAAACCTTCCGACAAAATAGGTACATTGTTACCTTTATCTATTTTGTCATGTTTTATTTTTCGCAAAAAGGAGTAAGGGCATTGAAAGGAATAATATTAACTAGTTTCATAAGGATAGGGCTTATGATTCTATTATTAAATTTCATACTTTCCTATTTCAAAATCCTGTCAAGAGTCAATTTACGGCTTAATGACAGTTTTATATTTTTTATATAAATATATAATATTTCTCCGTGCTATAATCCATTCATGAAATGTGCACGTTTCGAAAATTGTTATGAACGAGAAATAGTGGGTATAGTGAAATTAGTTATTCAGCCATTATTAAAAAGTGAGGTAAATAATATGGAACAAAAACAAAATGGAATTATTTTTACTGCCATACCAGATAAATCAAATGAATATTATCGTCCATTTTATGAAGATCTGATTTGTTTTAATGAATGCTTAAATGAAAATAAATCATTTACTGATCAACTGATTTCTTTATCTGTTGAAGAGCAAGACTTTCATACAAGCTTTTTTGAGTATGATGATATTTGGTTAAGAGATGTTGCACCAGTTGTCACAAATCATTTAGTTAAATTTAAATATCAACCAAATTACTTACCGAAAGATCAATGGAGATATTTAGATCAACAATTTAATAAATGGTTGAAAAAGAATGACTTTGAATATGTGAAATCTCCATTGATATTAGACGGTGGAAATCTTATTTGGAATAAAAAAGATACTGTTATATTAACGGAACGCATATTTGACGATAATTATGATTGGGCGGAAGAAGAAATTATAGAGCAACTGGAATGGGATTTGGATGTGAGCCGAGTTATTATTATTCCTGCTGAAGAAGGGGACGTACTTGCACATGCAGACGGAATGGTTAAATTTATTGATGAACATACGATGTTTATTAGTGATTTTTTAGGGGATCATGAATTTAGATATAATGTTCAAGGGGTTATTCAAGAGCAAATGCCAGAAGCTGAATTTATAGTTGTGCCATCGTCATATACAGAGAAAGGGCAATATGATCAAGAAATAGCGTCGGCAAAAGGATTGTATATAAATATGTTAGAAACATGTGATACGATTTACGTTCCGAAGTTTGGATTAGCTAAAGATCGGGAAGTGATACGATATATTCAACAGCATACTGAGAAACAAGCTATTCAAATCCATGTAGGAGAAATATCAACAATGGGAGGCGCAATCAATTGTTTAACGTGGTATTGTCCTCATCATTTATTACCTTCAAAAATGAAAAGATTGAACAATCAGAATGAAGGTTTTTCAGTTAGGAAGATTTTTGATTGGTTGTGAACTACTCACCACTTAGCAAAGATTGAAGTGGGAGCTTCTCAGTTCCACGACGAAAGCAACCTTTCGTCTCCCTGAGCGTTACTTCGGGGCGTTCCATCCCTAGATGACCAACGCTTGAATGTTCTCTTTATACGGTTGATATTTTACGCAGGAACCGAATGGCTTGGTTTTCGCACTCTATTTTCTTCCTGCAACCTTCTATATCAAGTTATCAAAGAACCTCATATAGCTAGTTTATCGAAATTTTTTGACTACTGTCAAACTGAAATTCATCTCCCACCTATCGTTGGGCTACGCCCTTCACACGCCTCAGGAAGGAGAATTCTTTCGGGAAATTCGTTAAAATAAGCATATAAGAAAATGTATTCAAGGGGTAAGTATATGTATACAATTACTGAATTTTCGCGGATTTGTAAAATGAGTACACGGATGCTAAGGCATTATGACAAAGAAGATATATTAAAACCAGCATATGTGAACCCGGAGAATGGGTATAGATATTATGAGCAAGGGCAGTTAGAAATAGCATTGAAAATAAAAAAGTTAAGGGAGTATAAGTTCCCTCTACCGAAAATTAAAATCATTCTTCAGTCGTCAGATCAAGATTCATTTATTAAACATATGCAAGCGCAAATTATAGAGTTATCTCATGAAGTAAAACAAAATTTACAGGTTATTTCAGAAATGAATGAAATGGTAAATATGAATTCTGCTTTAAATACTGCTTGCCATAGAAATTACGATATATTAATTGGGATGAGAAATGAAATAACAGTAATTTCTCAAAGGTTACAAATAAATATAGATGATATGGATGATTATTTTTATGACTTATATGAAAAAGCACACAAGAATAACTTCCGAATAGTCGGCTCGCCTTCTACAGTTTTTTATGATGAAGAGTATATCCCAAATGAAAGCGATATTGAATTAAGAATTCCAGTTATGCATGAGAACGATAAAGACGTAGTACAAGAATATGAAATAAAAAAATTAAATCCGCATCAAATCGTTACTACTATGCATTATGGAAGTTACGACTATATAGGTTACGCTTATATAGCGTTAGAAAAATGGATTGAAAGAAATGGTTATGTAATAGATGATTCACCATATGAGGTTTACATCAAGGGATCTGAATGTGATTGTTTAGTAGAGGAGTATGTGACACAAATTTGTTTTTTAGTTATGAAAATAAACTAAGAATAAGGATTGACATTAACATTATGTCAATCCTTATTCTATTTATGTAAGTAATTCATCGTAATAAAAAGGAGAAAGAATATGAAAAAAACGATTATGATTATTTGCCTGATTCTAAGTATGACATGGGTTTCAGCATGTACTCCTGGAGGAGGAGAAGGTGAGAATGGTAGTTTTGTTCTACCTAAGGAATTGCCCAAAAATGTAGTGTTTAAAAATGGTACAATCTATACTTCAAATGGCAAGCAAGACATTGTAGAGGCTGTAGCCGTTAAAGAAGGGAAAATTACATTTGTTGGTTCAAACAAAGATGTAGAAGAATTTATAAATGAAGATACGAAAGTGGTGGATTTACAAGGACGTTTTATTCTTCCTGGTTTTGTGGACAATCATAATCATATATTTGAGGCGAAATCACCAGCAGCAGGGAATTGTAGTGTCTCACCAGATGCTTCGCTGCAAGAACAACGCTCGTATTTAAAGGCTTGTAAAAAAGATGTGAAAGATGGCGAATGGGTAAGTGGAACAGGATTTAGTTTGGAAGAGCTGTTAAAAGATATGGACGAAAAATCAGAACAGCAAACGCCATTACAAGTTCTTGATGAGTTATTTCCTAATAACCCTGTATTAATTATGGAAAGAACTTCTCATTCTGTATGGGTTAACTCAAAAGCATTGGAAGTAGCGGGAATAAATAAAGAGACGAAAGATCCGCAAGGCGGAAGAATCATCCGGGATCCAGAAACAGGAGAACCTTTCGGGCTACTGTATGATACAGCAGGGGATATCGTAATGGAAAAAGCGTGGAATTCTCAGCCTAAACTCTTTGAAAAAAATTATGAAGGTTTGTTAGACGGTTTAGATGAAGTTGCGAAGAATGGTATTACTACAGTCGGAGATGGACGTCTTTATTGGAAACGAGGCTGGTTAGATGTTTGGAATAAAGTTAACGATGAGAAAAAGTTAACGTCACGAGTAGTACTGCGTCCGTGGGTATATCCGAACTTAAATGAAGCAGAGCAAATGGAATATTTCAAAAAAATCAAGCGGGATGATGTATCATCTAGAATGCTTATTAATCAAGTGAAGATGTATAGTGATGGAATTAGCATTAACAGCACAGCTAAAATACTAGAAAAATATAAATTTGAGTGGTTTAAAGGAACGCCGTACGGTTTGAACTATATTCCAGAAGAAAAAATGAAGTGGTGGTTGAGTGAACTCAATAAAATTGGTTACGGTGCACTCATTCATACGATTGGAGATGGCGGGGTAAGAGAGAGTTTAAATGCAATTGAAGCAGCGAAAAAAGAAGGGGCGAATCAGCCTTATACGCTTACGCATGTTGAAATGGTAGAAGATAGTGATATAAATCGTTTTGCAAAATTAGGAATTAGTGCTGATTTCCAAGTAGGTCATGATTTTGCAGAAGATCCGAAACAAAGCTGGGCAAGTGCGTATTTTACAAATCAACAGATGGAACGAATTATGCCGTTAGGACGCATTTGGAAAACAGGAGCAAACGTATCACTTAGTAGTGATTGGGATGTAAATGAACTAAATCCACTTGTGACGATTTCGAATGCGCTAAGTATTGAAGAGAAAGGCTTATCTGATATATATGCAGCTATTGATGCTTATACGATTAAGCCCGCCAAAGCATTAGGCCTTGATACTATTACTGGTTCAATTGAAGTAGGTAAATCAGCCGATATGATATTACTAAATGAAGATATTACTAAAATGAGTGTCGATAAGATTCCAGATGCAAAAGTTTTAGTGACGGTTTTACAAGGAGAAGTAGTGTATCACAAGGAGAAATAAAGAGACACCTTATAATGTAGTTACAAGTACATGAATATATTTCTGTTGACCTTAACACGATGTCAAAGTTTAGACTAAACTTACATTCGAAGAAGGGGTGAACACGTATGAGAAATATAGAAAGTAGTTTGTTTTATATGCCAGCTGAGTGGGAAAAGCATGAGGGGACATGGCTCCAATGGCCTCATGATAAAGCTCATAGAGGTGAAGGTTACAGGAGTAAGCTAGATGATATTTGGGTAACGATGGCAAAGGAGCTTCATTACGGAGAAATTGTGCATATTGTTGTATATGATGAAGAAGAAAAAGTACATGTCCAATCGAAGTTAATGGAAGCGAAAGTGGATATGGATAAAATTGATTTCTTAGTCCAAGATACAGATGATGTGTGGATAAGAGATAATGGACCGATTTTTGTAAAAGATAAGGAAGGCAATCTCTGCTTAACACACTGGATTTTTAATGGGTGGGGCGAGAAATATCCGTATGAAAATGATGCTGTTATTCCGGCAAAAATAAGTGAAACGTATAGTATTCCAAAAGTTAATTCTAGTGTCTGTCTAGAGGGCGGAGGAATAGAGATAAACGGAAATGGAACCTTAATGGCGGCAAAAACTTCTATTATAAATGAAAATCGAAATCCTACACTAAGTCAGGAAGAGATTGAAATAGAGTTAACGAAGCATTTAGGGGTAACGAATTTTATATGGATATCGGGCATTCGTGGTGAGGATAATTATGATGAAGATACGGATTACCATATTGATGGGGCAGCACGTTTTGTAAATGAAAATACAATTCTTTATGAATATGATCCTTTCGGGGAAGGCGAATTCTACCTTTTGGAGGCGTACGAAAAGCATTATCAAGAATTACGACAAGCAAGAAATATAGATGGAAAACCATTTCAACTCATACCAGTACCGGTGACAAGAAAAATGGTAAAAGAAGCAGACTGTAAGGGCTCATATTTGAACTTTTATATTGGAAATGAAGTTGTATTAGTTCCTATATATGGAGATGAGCATGACAAGTTAGCGCTTCAAATCATTGAAGGGCAGTTTCCAGGAAGAAGAATTGTCGGTATTTATGTAAATGAACTGTTTGCGTATGGTGGCATGATTCACTGTGTGACGCAGCAACATTTGGCATAAAGTAACCGAAATGAAAAAAGCATGCAGAGTATATACTCTGCATGCTTTTTATAATGCTGAAAACTCTTCAACAAGTGAGCTGAAACGATTTAGTGCACTTTCAATCGGTTCTGGCGTAGTTAAATCAACACCAGCTTTTTTCAATAGGTTTAATGGATAGTCAGAACTTCCGGCTTTAAGGAATTCAATATAATGTTTTTGAGCATTTGGATCACCGCTTAATAACTTATCGGCAATTTGGATTGCAGAAGCGAATCCAGTTGCATACTTGTACACGTAAAATGGACGATAGAAATGCGGTATTCTAGCCCATCCGTATTTTACCTCTTCGTCAAATACGAGAGAGTCGCCATTATACTCTCTAAACAAGTTTTCATAAACTTCGCTAAAGACTTGGGCATTTAATGGTTTACCTTGCTCAGCCATTGTATGTGTGATTTTTTCAAACTCAGCGAACATGATTTGTGTAAAGAAAGTGCCTTTAAATTTATCGATGAAATGGTTTACTAAATGATTACGTACAGCAGCATCTTTTGCTTCTTTTAATAAATGATGAATTAATAGCACTTCATTTACTGTAGAAGCGACTTCTGCGACAAAAATAGTATAGTGTGCAGAAATTCTTGGTTGGTATCCGTGTGAGTAGTGCGTATGCATACCGTGTCCACATTCATGAGTAAGAGTGAAAAGGCTATTTAAATCATCGTGATGATTTAAAAGAATGAAAGGATGAACGCCGTATACACCAAAGTTATAAGCGCCGGAACGTTTTCCTGGCGTTTCTCTCACGTCGATATAGCGTTTATCTTTAAAGCTTTTTAATGTCTCAATATATTCTCCACCTAATGGAGCTAGTGATTCGATCATCATGTCAAATGCTCTGTCATATGGAATGTCTTGTTTTACACCCGCTACTAAATCAACGCCCAAGTCGTATTGACGTAGTTCATCTATATTTAATTTTTCTTTTCGAAGTTCATTATAGGTATGTAGTGATTGAATATTTTTTTTTGTCGTCTCAATTAAATTTTCGTATACTTCTTTCGGAACCATGTCGCCAAATAATGACTTTTCTAAAGCTGATGGATAGTTTCTTAGCTTTGAAACAGTAACATTATTTTTAATAGCAGCAGATAAAGTAGAAGCGATAGAATTCTTTAATTGAACGTATGGTTTGTAATAAGCTTTATAGGCTTCTTTACGTTTCTCGCGATTTTCATCTTCTATTAACTTTGCATACATTCCGCGTGTTAGAGTGACTTTTTCTCCTTCATCAGTAGTCACTTCACCAAATAGTATATCTGCATTATTTAACATGCCGTATGTATGCTGAGGAGAGGAAAGTGCTTCGCCCAATTGTGATAAAATCTCTTCTTGGTCCTTATTCAAGACGTGTTTTTTATAACGGTACAATTCAAATAAGTCTTCTTTATAATATTGTAAACCTTCTGCTTCTTCTATGTAAGAATGTAATGTGTTTTCATCTACGCTAAGTAAGAATGGGGAAAAGAAAGATTTAGCCGCACTTACTTTCACATGTAATTGTGATACTTTATCGACAAGAGATTGAGCGTCAGTATCGCGCGTATCAAGGTCAGATTGTAATCGTGCATAAGCGAACATTAAAGATATTATGCTAGAAATTTCTTCACTCTTTGTTAAATAAGCTAATAAACTATTGCCATCATGAATGTTTCCGTTAAACTCGTGTAATTCTTTCGTTAATACTTCAATTTTATGAAAATCGCTTTCCCAATCTTCAATTGTATGATAAATATCCGTTAAATCCCATTTCTCTTTATCATCTACTTGTAGTCGATCTTTAAGTTCAGTCATAATCATTTCCTTTCTAAATATGTAGTTATATTCCTATATAACTATGAAATACAACAAATTGCAAAAAATCCCTGCTGGAAAATGAAAAGCCTTGCTAAAATGGCAAGGCTTAAAAAATTATAATGTAATTCCGAATTTTGAATGTAAAAGATTTTTATATTGTACATCTGTAACGTTTTCTTTCGTTTTTTTACCGTTTTTCGCTATTGTCAGACTATCCTTTGTTAAAGATGCATGCCCATCTTCAGTTAGTTTTACAATAAGAGGTACTTTGTTAAATGGTGAGCTCTCATGTTCAACGATAATTTTTTGTGCTGCATTTGCTTTTTCCTCATTCACTTCTTCTATATAAAATGCATAGCCTAACGTCCAATCATCAGCAGAAGATTGATCCAAAAACTCATTGTTTTTACGCATCTCTAAAATATAGTTTCCCTTTTCGGTCATTTCTTTACGAATACGATAATCTCCTGTGACGGAGTGAGTGACTTCACCTGAAAAAGGAACAGGTGCAAGAGGTAAGTATGATCCGAATCCTACTTCAATTAAATAAAGTTCATTATGGTGTGTTAAAACGGTTGCGATATGACCAGAATCAACAGCCCATATAGAATTTGCAGCATTGTACACTGTTCCTGAAACGAGATGAACATCAAATCCAGCGTCTTTAAGGAAGTAATACATAGTAGGATTGAGTTCATAACAAAGACCACCACGGTTGTTTACTAAAATTTTTTCTTTTAAATTTTCTTTTGATATTTCTGTAAAGTTGTTTTCGAGAATGTTTAAGTTTTCAAAAGGGACGGTTTGTGCCATCGCGTACATAATGTTAGGTAAATCTTCAAATGAAACTTTGTGTATTTCTTCTATATGTAATCTTGTAAAAAATTGTTTTTGAAAGTCCGTCATAGAATCCCTCCGTTATGCTTTTATAGGTAAATTGTAAACAATCTTGAATAAGATGTGAAATGAAAACTACGGTGCAGTATTTGGTGAATATGTGAAGTTAGACTAAAAAATAATGTGAGAGAGTGAGAGATTGCTACTTTACTAATTATAGAACGAATATTATAATAATTTCGATAAACTATGCAAACGTTTTCTTGGAAGGGGATGTTGTAAATATGTTAAAAAAAATAACAGTAGTCGGCTTATCGGTTGTTTTGTTTTTACCTAGTATACATGGGGGAAGTAAAGTGTATGCAGATACAGTTAACAATGGAACGTTAATGCAATATTTTGAGTGGTATGCTTCGAATGATGGGAATCATTGGAATCGCTTGCATTCGGATGCTGGAAATTTAGCTCAGAAAGGAATTACATCTGTTTGGATACCGCCTGCATATAAAGGAACTACGCAAAATGACGTAGGATATGGAGCATATGATTTATATGACTTAGGGGAATTCAATCAAAAAGAAACGGTACGAACAAAATATGGGACGAAAGCACAATTAAAATCTGCAATCGAAGCTTTACATAAGCAAAACATCGATGTATACGGTGATGTAGTTATGAATCATAAAGGTGGAGCAGATTATACTGAAAATGTAACGGCTGTTGAGGTAGACCGTAACAATCGAAATATTGAAGTATCAGGTGATTATGAAATTAATGCATGGACGGGGTTTAACTTTCCAGGGCGCGGAGATACTTATTCTAATTTCAAATGGAAATGGTATCATTTTGACGGAACGGATTGGGATGAAGGAAGGAAATTAAATCGAATTTATAAATTTAGGGGGATAGGTAAAGCATGGGACTGGGAAGTGTCTAGCGAGAATGGAAATTATGATTATTTGATGTATGCAGATCTTGATTTTGATCATCCAGATGTTGCGAATGAGATGAAAAATTGGGGGACGTGGTATGCGAATGAATTAAATTTAGATGGCTTTCGTTTAGATGCTGTTAAACATATTGATCATGAATATTTACGCGATTGGGTAAATCATATCAGACAGCAAACAGGGAAAGAAATGTTTACGGTGGCTGAATATTGGCAAAATGATATTCAAACTTTAAATAATTATTTAGCGAAGGTCAATTATAATCAATCTGTATTTGATGCACCACTGCATTACAATTTTCATTATGCTTCAAAAGGAAATGGGAATTATGATATGAGAACTATTTTAAATGGAACAGTCATGCAAAATCACCCTGCACTTGCAGTTACTCTCGTTGAGAATCATGATTCTCAGCCTGGACAGTCATTGGAATCTGTAGTAAGTCCGTGGTTTAAACCGTTGGCATATGCATTTATTTTAACTCGTGCAGAGGGTTATCCTTCAGTTTTCTATGGTGATTACTATGGGACAAACGGAAATAGTAGTTATGAAATTCCAGCGTTAAAAGATAAAATTGATCCAATTTTGACGGCACGAAAAAACTTTGCATATGGTACGCAGCGTGATTATTTAGACCATCCAGATGTAATTGGATGGACAAGAGAAGGTGATGGTGTACATGCGGATTCCGGTCTAGCAACATTAATCTCAGATGGATCAGGAGGATCAAAGTGGATGGAAGTTGGAAAGAATAACGCAGGGGAAGTATGGTACGATATGACGGGTAATCAAACAAATACTGTAACAATTAATAAGGACGGATGGGGGCAGTTCCATGTAAGTGGAGGATCAGTTTCCATATATGTTCAGCAGTGAGTTGGTGATAGAAAAGAAGAGGAAGACTGAAATATAAGTCTTCCTCTTCTTTTTATATTGTTATTATTCCTAAATCTTTTTTTCATAAATGAACTAGTCGACTTTTAAAACAACGAGAGATGCGTTGGAATAAATAATGTCACCCGTGGCTTCTCTTATTCGTACTCGAAGAACATCTTCTTAGTTTAAAAGTAATAGATTAGTTCTGGCGGATGTAACTCTTACCCCAGAACCACCACCAACTCGTGTAATTCTTTCGTTAATACTTCAATTTTATGAAAATCGCTTTCCTAATCTTCAATTGTATGGTAAATATCCGTTAAATCCCATTTCTTTTTATCATCTAATTGTAGTCAATCTTTAAGTCCAGTCATAATCATTTCCTTTCTAAATATGTAGCTATATTCCTATATAACTATGAAATACAACAAATTACAAAAAATCCCTGATAGAAATTAAAAAGCCTCGCCTGAAATAGCAAGGCTTTAAAAATTATAATGTACTACCGAACGTTAAATATAAAAGATTTATATATTGTTTTTCGTAATAATAAAAATTGTACTGTGGGTGCTATGGAACTAATTAGTATGTTTTTAACGTGATTTAAATAGATAGTATATTTGCTTTACGGTAAAATGAATATGGTGTAAAATTACACTATAAGTGTAAAATGATAATAAATAGGTATTTTTGCACTGTTAGTTATTAAAAGAAGTTCTTTATATAAATCGTAATTTAAAAACGATAAGGACATTTCTGTATAGGCAGTAGTAGCAAAAGGAGAGGCAATATGAAAAGAACAATAATGAAATATAGCATAATGTTTAGTTTATTATTATTAACATCATGTGATATATCGGATGAAGAAATTGAACAAAAAGCACAAAGTTATACAAAATCGGAGCATGGTATTTCTGTAAAACTAGATCGAATTGAAATACCTAGTCAAGGTAAGGATTTTTTAGGACCAGATACACGAATCGCTTATGTACAGCAAGTAGCTGAACCATATTTGCAATTTCAAATATATTTCGATGGACGAACCTCTCCAAAGGTAAATAATGATAACTATAAAATAAAAAAAGAAGCGAATGATTTACGAGAAAGATTCAATACATATTATGAAGAAAAAGGGACTAATACTATACTTACTTTCGAGAAAATGCAAACAGGGGATACTGTTTTCGGTAAGGATGCAGAGAAAAAAATAGCGAAGAAGCATCCGAAGCATTATGTTACGGCGGTTTTCAGCAGTAATATCTTTTTAGATGTAAACAACTGTGCACATATGGAAACATTAGCTGGGGTTGCAAGAAGTATTCAGGAATTTAATAAAACGATTGAAGATAGTAAGAGTAGTGTGGATGATATAACGATTCAGTTGCCAAATGCTAATAAGGATGTATTACTACATATTGCGGTAGATTATATAGTAACGGCTGAAGATGCGAAAAAGACCCTTGAGAAAAAGGTTGATTATATGAAAGCTTTACAATCTGCAAGGGAATAGTTTGACACCTTTACTTCTCACAAAACATATAGTATGATGATTTCAGTAAATTAGATTTCAATGACTATAATATAAATTAATGAGAGGTGCTTTTTGTGAGTGCGGTAGGTACTAAATAGGAAAAATTTAATGAAATAAATCGGATAAGACCAGGGGATTTTTATGTATATCATACCCCTAATTTTGTCGTGGATTTATTTCGATACCTATGAAGATACCTACAATACTTTATAAAGCGTGTAATAGGAGGATTGCCATCCGTTTTTTATGGCTTATTTCCTCATATGTTATTACACATGCCTTGTAAATGTAAAAGCTGCGGTATCCCCGCAGCTTTTTTGTATATATTTTTAATGTATAAAAATGGTAATTTGATCATGTAGGGCTCATTGGAATCTAATGAGTAGGTATCTTCATTTATGATAAAAATCAATCATAGTGAGGAGAAACATAATGAATACGATGACTTTTGAAAAGTTACAATATAACGAATTAAAGGAAATAGTGAAATCTTATTGTGTAAGTGGATTAGGTAAGGAATTATTAAATAAATTAGAGCCGAGTACGAGTATAAGAGTAGTGAGGAATCGCTTGAATGAAACGACAGAAGCACGAGCTATAGTAGATGCAGAAGGGCATGTTCCTTTCTTCGGTATTTCAAATATTGCAAGTACAATTCAAAAATTAGAAAAAGGGATGATTTTAGATCCTGAAGAGTTAGTAAGTGTTGCAGACTTTTTACGTGGATGTAGAAAGATTAAAAAGTTTATGCTAGATAAAGAATTTTTTGCGCCGGTATTAGCTTCTTATGCAAATTCAATGACTGAATATAAAAGTATTGAAGAGGAAATTAACTTTTCCATTAAAGGCAACAGTATTGATGCAGCTGCTAGTAAAGAGTTAAAACGAATTCGCAATAATATTGATTCGGTAGATGGAAAAATAAAAGAGCGTTTAACGAAGTTTTTAAATAGTAGTGCAAATAAGAAGTATATTCAAGAATTCTTTATTAGTAAGAAGGATGATAGGTATACGATTCCAATTAAATCTTCTTATAAAAATCAAGTTGCGGGAAGTATAGTTGAAGCGTCCGCTAAAGGTTCTACTGTATTTATAGAACCGCATACGGTTACAAAGTTAAATGCGGAACTCGCAAGTTTGAAAGCAGAAGAAGCGATGGAAGAGTATCAAATTTTAGCGACTTTATCAGGTATGGTGGTAGAAAATATTTATCATATAAAAATTAATATGGAATTAATTAGTCAGTATGATATGGTATTTGCGAAAGCGAAGTTTAGTAAATCAATCGATGGAATAGAGCCGAAATTAAATGATCATGGCTACATTCATTTAGTAAATTGTAAGCATCCGCTTTTAAGTGGGAAAGCAGTACCGTTACACTTTGAAATCGGTCAAAACTACCGTAGTTTAATTATTACTGGACCAAATGCAGGCGGGAAAACAATTGTATTAAAAACAATCGGATTGTTGACTTTAGCGACAATGTCAGGCTTGCATATTGCTGGAGATAAAGAAACAGAAATTGCTATTTTTGAACATGTATTTGTAGATATTGGTGATAATCAAAGTATTGAAAATGCACTAAGTACATTTTCATCACATATGAAAAATTTATCTGAGATTATGAGGATGTCAAATAATAATACGTTGCTATTATTTGATGAAATAGGAAGCGGGACTGAACCGAATGAAGGAGCAGCACTTGCAATTTCTATTTTAGAGGAGTTTTATCTTGCAGGATGTATTACAGTTGCGAGTACGCATTATGGTGAAATTAAACGATTCTCAGAAATGCATGATGATTTTATGAATGCAGCGATGCAATTTAATAGTGAGACACTAGAACCACTTTATAAATTAGTAATCGGTAAATCAGGTGAAAGTAATGCGCTTTGGATTGCGAATAAAATGAACGTAAGAGAGCGTGTACTACAAAGAGCGAAAGAGTATATGGGAAATAAAGAGTACGCTCTAGAAAAAGTGAATGAAAGTAAAATTAGAAAACCGAAATTCGTGCAAGAAAAAAGGGAAAACCATTATGAGTACAAAATCGGCGATCGTGTAAATTTATTAGATTATGATGATTTTGGTATCCTTTATAAGGAAATAGATAATTTCTATAACGTCGTTGTATATTATAACGATGAATTCGTTGAAGTAAACGTAAAACGTATTACTTTAGAGGTAGCGGCGAAGGAGTTATATCCAGAGGGATACGATGTAAATACACTATTTGTCGATTATAAAGAAAGAAAAATGCAACATGATATAGAGCGCGGATCGAAAAAAGCGCTTCGCAAAATCCAAAAAGAAATAAGAAAGAATAGAGGATAATATGGAATGGTAACGATTAGGCAAGAACAACAAAATGATTATAAAAAAACAGAAGAAGTTGTACAACAAGCGTTTTTACATGAAGAATTTAGTGATAAAACAGAACATGAACTTGTAAAACGTATTAGAGAATGTGACGCATTTGTTCCGGCGTTATCAATTGTTGCAGTAGATGAGGAAATCGTTGGTCACATTATGTTATCGAAAATTACGATAGAGAAAGGTGCAACTTCTGTAGAATCGTTAGCACTTGCACCAGTATCAGTTGCTAGGGGCCATCAGAAAAAAGGAATTGGCGGCAAACTGATTGGAGCTGCGTTAGAAAAAGCGATAGAACTTGGATACGGATCAGTTGTAGTATTAGGACATCCAGAGTATTATCCGAAATTTGGTTTTAAGAAAGCGAGTGAGTGGAATATAAAAGCACCATTTGAAGTGCCAGATGAAGTGTTTATGGTGATTGAGTTAAGTGAGAACGCTCTGCAAGGTGTAGAAGGAATTGTACAATATTCGAGTGCTTTTGCTGAGTAGGAGTATCAGTTAAGAAATGTAATCATAAAAGATGCTATCTTTTTGTAGAGATATACAGAAAGATAGCTTTTTTTATTAAGAAAATTCACTTGCGTATATTTTGCTCAATGAATAATTAAGATGGTAAAATTGATATAGAAATGTAAAGGGAGAGAAGAGAATGAAGAATCGAGAAACAGATAGCAATGAGAATGTAGTTACGTTATATGTTACGAGACACGGAAAAACAATATTAAATACGAATCATCGCGCGCAAGGTTGGGCAGACTCTCCATTAGTAGAAAAAGGTGTGGAAGTTGCCTCTAATTTAGGAACAGGATTAAAAGATGTTCCTTTTGCGAATGCGTATAGTAGTGATAGCGGCCGAGCGATTGAAACTGCTAATTTAGTATTAAAATATAGTGAGCAAACAAAGTTGAAACTTAAGAAAAGAAAAAATTTACGAGAATTAAATTTTGGTATTTTTGAAGGTGAAAAACTTGAAAATATGTGGGATGTGGTTGGAAAAGCTGCAGGCGTTGCATCACCAGAAGAACTTATGAAGTTTTCGATTCAAGAAGTGATTAATCTGATTAGAGCAGCAGACCCTACGAAACAGGCGGAAGATTGGGAATTATTTTCTACTCGTATAAAAGCAGAGATTGATAAGATTAGTGAAGAAGCTGCTGCAAATGGTGGCGGTAACGTTTTAGTTGTCGTTCATGGGCTTTTGATTACTGCATTAATTGAAATGCTAGACAGTAGTAAAACAAAACTTGGAGTAGAAAATGCTAGTGTGACGAAGATTGTATATAAAGACGGAACATACACAGTCGAGTTGGTTGGGGATATGAGTTATGTTGCAAAAGGTAAAGAAAGTGTGGAAATATAAAAATAAGAAAAGGAAGGTAGAGAAATCTAGCTTCCTTTTCTTATTGGAACGATTATGGGATTAATAAAATCTTCCCTGTGCTTTTTCTGCTCTCTAATAATTTATGTGCAAGAGCACCATCTTGTAAGGGGAATCTAGTAGGGCTCGCAATGTTTAATTTGCCAGTAGTGATCCAATCAAATAATTGAGTAGATCGCTTTTTACGTTCTTCATACGTAGTAAGCACGTTCCAAAGGTCTCCGCCAGTTAAAGTTTTCGAAGTATCCATAAGCATACGTGGATCAACGGGCGCGGGATTACCACCGGCCATTCCGTAAAATACGACAGTACCACCAGTTTTAGTAGCGTTAAAACTTTCCTCTAACGTAGAACCTACTGATTCATATACAACATTTACTCCATCACCGTTTGTTATTTCAATTACTTGTGTATGCCATGCCTCGCTATATAAAAATACGTGATCAGCACCAGCTAACGTCGCTATCTTTGCTTTTTCTTTTGACGACGTTAGGCCGATTACTTTTCCGCCTAGTAGTTTAATTATTTGAATAAGAAGTTGCCCAACCCCACCAGCTGCAGCGTGTATTAAAGCTATATCACCTTGTTTTATTTGATAGCTACCTTTCGTTAAATAATGTGCTGTTAATCCTTGTAATAAGACAGAAGCGGCTGTTTCAAAAGAGATATAATCTGGAAGCTTAATTACTTTCTCAGACGGAACAGCAACTAGCTCTGCATTTGCAAATGGGACATCAGCAAATGCAATACGGTCTCCAGGGTTGATATTCGTAACGTCAGCTCCTACTTTTTCAACAATACCAGCTCCTTCATAACCTAATATATATGGCGGATTTCCAGCGAGATGATAATCGCCGCGGCGTCTATAAATATCAGCGAAATTTAAACCGATTGCTTTCGTACGGATAAGAATTTCATTTGGGTTTATGATTGGATCATGTATTTCTTTATATTGTAGTACATCTGGACTTCCAAATTGTTCGAAACAAAGTGCCTTCATATGGAATACCTCCATTTTTATTGTTGTTTGTCGATGCTCTTTATCATACAATACAAATATCAATAGACAAAGAGGATTATTTTGATGAAATCAATCGGAAATATCGATTGAAAAGAGGGGCGATAAATGGAGATAAAACAATTAATTACATTTAAAGTAGCGGCGGATACTTTGAATTTTACACAAACTGCGAAGAAATTAAACTTTGCTCAATCGAGCGTAACGGCGCAAATTAAAACGTTAGAAGCTGAGCTAGGTACGCCGTTATTTGAAAGATTAGGAAAACGTCTTTTTTTAACTGAAGCAGGCAGAAAGTTTCAATTATATGCCGACAAGATGATTGCACTTAGTAATGAAGCGAAAATGGCTGTGAAAGATGATAAGGAAATAGCAGGTACGTTAATAATCGGTGCGCAAGAGAGTCAATGTACATATAGGCTACCATCTATATTAAAGAGGTTTAAAGCGCAATTTCCTCAAATAAAGCTTATATTTAAACCAGCACATTCCAATAAAGATGCGAAGGAACAATTGATGGAGGGAAAAGTCGATCTTGCCTTTATTTTGGACGAATGTAAAACAGAAGATGCTTTACATGTGGAGCCGCTTATGAAAGAAGAATTAAAAGTAGTAGCTGCTTCAGGGCATCATTTACTCGAGCAAACTTCCGTTTCTATAAAAGATTTAGAGAGGGAAACACTTTTGTTAACAGAACTTGGTTGCTCGTACCGAACTTTATTTGAAGAGCTATTTCGTACAGAAGATGTGTATCCAGCAAATAAAATTGAGTTCGTTAGTGTCGAGGCAATTAAACAATGTGTTATTGCAGATTTAGGAATAGCAGTTTTACCAGCAATAGTAGTAGAAAAAGATATACGAGAAGGGACGATACAAGAGTTACATTTAGAAAATGTAATTTTACCGATTTATACACAAATTGCTTGGCATAAAGATAAGTGGATGACAGCTCCGTTACAACAATTTATTGATGTGACGAGGGAGTTTTTTACGACGGATTAAGTGGAGAAATATTTATTTTATATAAAAGAAAAAATGGCACTTTTGCATAGAGAGAACCGATGCTTGCATGTAACAAGTATCGGTTCTTTTATGTTTTAAATAAAGAATGCTATAAAATGTGTATTTCTCAACTTTTTTTCTTACAAGGATAAGTAAATTTCTTCGTATATTCCAATAACCATAAGGGAATTTACAACGTTTATTCGTTTCTGTAAGATGCCTCTAGGTGGAATGAAAGGAGGGGCGTACATAGGGGATAGATTGTCTTTATTATACGTACTTATTTTGAGGGAGGAGATTTACAATGTTTAAAAAGCTAATGAAAGTATGTGTGTTAAGTATAGCTAGTGTAGGGGTATTATTTAGTTTTCAAGGAAGTACATTTGCAGCTACCGATCTTAGTAGTTATTATGACGGGAAAAATCCAGCAACAACGAAAGTATACGGAGGCAGTACAACGTGTGATGCAGATGGATTTAATGCAAAGTCTACAGCGGTGTACGAAGGTAGTAAAAAAGTAGGGACAGTATATTTACGTTACAGTAATAAATGTCACGCAGCATGGTCTAAGCTTGTTTTAGATCAACCAGCCCCTTCTGTTTCTGGAGGGATATATGCTTACGCTGTTATTAATAAATATAAAAACGGTGTATTTCAAAAATCAGTAGACTCTAATAGTGGTAATGGAGCAATTAAAACAGGTCAAACGAGTACGTATACAGGAATGGTATTTGATTTAACTGCTGATTTTGGTTATACAGCTGATGCTGAAGCGGTGACGATTAATAATGGTTACGGGAAAACTGGACGTTATTAATAAAGGAGTGGAATTCTATGAAACTTTTTAAAAATGTGGGCGCATTTCTTTTTCTATCTGTGTTCGTTTTAACAAGTATGTTTAGTACGACCAGTAGCGATAAAGCATATGCAGAAGACCATTCGTATGATGGGAAAAGTCCTTACTATAATAGTTGTGATTAATCAGCAGTAACGAAAGAAAAGAAGTGGATTGATTCAAATTCTTATGTAGAATTAAAATTTAGCACGACGTGTAAGACAGCATGGGCAAAAGTTACTGTAACCCGCCCAGCAGTTTATAATAATGAAGCTGATGCAAGGATTGTTAGAAAAACAGATGGAAAGGCATATACTTGCGGAAGTGCTGGAGGAAATGGTGTTGTAAATAAAGGGCAAACATCATGCTATACACCAATGGTATATGATTTAGATCCAAGAAAGGCACAAGCGCAAGGGAAACATGCTATTCCGAATAGTGATGCATATAATTATGCGGAGACAATTTGGTATTAATATAATACATGTGTTAAGAGCTATTATTTGATATAAAAATGAAAGAGCCTTACTGCATTTTATCCCGCATTAACGGGCAGTAAGACCCCCACCTCAAAATTCAGCGAAAGCAAAGAAGTTAGATGGGGGATCAACTGCCCGTAAAAGCCCGATTGGTTCAACTAATAATCAGTGGGGGATGAACAAAGCCCCCACTGATTAAAGTTTCACTTTATTGTGGTAAGGTTCTTTAAAGTTGTTTAATAGTTTAAGAACAGTTATTTACAATGATATATCTTTATAATCACTTTTAAGTATTGCCATAATAATTTCATCCGAGTATGTATCGTTATAAAATAAAGATTGACGTAAGGTTCCTTCTTTTACAAACCCAACTTTTTCATAAGCTCTAATTCCGCGTAAATTATGGCTAAACACTTCTAACTGTAAACGATTTAATGATAGTTGTTCAAAAACAAAACTTAAAACTATTTTAATAGCTTCAGTTCCATAGCCTTTTCCTGTTAATGACATAGAAAGCATCGATATTCGGAAGCCTGCTCTTTTGTTACCCTCATCGATATCTAAAATCGACAACTCTCCAATCATTTCGTCATTGCTTTGTAAACAAATAGCAAAATCGTAGCGACTCGAATCATTATTTATATGAGCTATATGTGTCTTTATTTGTTCCAATGAAAAAGTAGGTTTGGTTCCAGTCATATAACGTATCTCTGTATCCATCGTACTTTCTAATATAATTGGGGCATCTAGTTCGCAAAGAGGTCTTAAATAAATTCTTTCACTCTCTAATCTCATTATAATTTTCTCCTTTAGTTAGTAATTGAATGTATAAATACTTAAACTTTCTTCAATGTGTTACATAAAAAATATGAATCTTAATTCGATGTTACATGAATTTTATAATGGTATGGTATACCTAAAACAAATAATAAAAGTTTTATACATAACAAAATGTATCCACGAGTTTTTTATAGATATTTTAAGCTGAAAACAAGCATGTACCATTAATCTGCATCGTAGTTCAACAAGAATTAAATTATTTTATCGTCACTTTAAAAGCGCATGTTTTTATCGTTTTTCAAAATAAGCCCTTTCTTTTTGTTATTTATTCTTCCTTTACGAATAGTAAGACTCCACATTCGAATTGCGAATGAAGCAAAGTAGGTAGGTGGAAGTGGGCTCACTCATAAAAGCCTGATTTTAGTATGGATGTTCCTTTAGTGTTTTTGGGATAATTTAACATGAAATATTTTCTTTTATCCAAATTTATGCTGTAATTAAAACAAAGGAGGTAAGTAAATGGGGAATGAGATTAAACGATATGTAATATGTACTTTAATATTTACATGGACACTTTGGGGGTTATTAATTAGCTTGATAAGATTAAACATTACGACATTTGGTACACCGCTAGCGATTATACTATTTGTTTTCGGTGGGATTATGCCGGCAATCATTGCGATTAGTCTAAAGAAAAAATATGGATCACAAGAGGAGTTTAGAAGTTTCATTAAAAATATTGTAAATCCTAAGCATCACTTTGCATGGTATATTCTAATCATTATTCTAGCTTTTATTAGCTGTTATCTTCCAACAATATTTGGTGGAGAAAAGGTGCAAAAACCATTATACGTGGCATTACTTAGTTTTCCAATAATGATCGTTGGTGGTGGTCTTGAAGAAATTGGATGGAGAGGATTCTTACAACCTGCCCTTCAGAAAAGATTTTCGGCATTTTTTAGTACGGTTATTGTGAGCTTTATATGGGCAATTTGGCACTGGCCGTTATGGTTTATTCCAGGCACGAATCAAACTCAAAGGGATTTTATAGCCTTCATAATTACGACAATTGCTGTGTCTTTCTTACTTACTACAATTTTTAACGCAACTAAAAGTATTTTTATGTGTCTAATTTTTCATGCGCTTCTTAATTCTTTTTGGAGTGTGTACGTGCCAAATGATAAAGTGTTACTAGCAATTCCAACTTTAATTTTCGGAATTTTCGTTTTTATGGTGTATGAAGTCGTAATAAAAAGAAAGAACCTTTTATTGATTAAGTAACTCAAATAATAAAAGGAAAAATATTAATATATTTTTTATGGATATGAAACTAATCAATAAGAACACGACACAAACATAATTAAAATAACATACAAGTTTGTGCCGCAAAAAAATTGCAGAACTATAAACAACATCAAAAAGAATGAAGAGCCTTTTCGTATATAAACAATGCTAACGACAGTTATAGTAGTTGAGTTGTTAGAATTAACTAAGATCTGTATCAGGAGGAGTATATCCAAGGTGACGAGTCATTGATACAATTTGTCCTTTATGGTGAAACTCATGAGTCTCTGTATGAGTTAAAAGCCATAGCGGAGTTGTGCTCCAAGGCTCTTTTTGCCATTTCACTTCATTTGCTATATTTTCGAGCCACCGGTCATTGTATTCATCTAAAAAACGTATTACAACCTCATCTACTAACTTAAATCTATCACGGACTTTCTCGATATCTGCATGCTCAATTTCATAATCACTAGCAAATGAAAAATCTGCCCGTTTTTGCTTGAATGCGAATGATCCAAGCCAGTATCGGTAGCAATCGGCTACATGAATATGCGTCTTTATAATGCTACCGCTTCCGAAATTTGGAACAGTGCTATGTAATTTTTCTAGTGGGATTTCTCCCAAAAATGTAAATAGAGTTTCTCTTGTAGAGCTAATAAGATTATATTGTTGTTTTAACACATGTAACATGAAATTAACACTCCTCTTTTATTTACTAAACTATTTGTGTAGTAAGTAATTCTATATATACGAGAGGTGAACCTTTTTATTATTTTTACTAAGCATATTAGATGTATTTCTTCATTGTTTCTGATAGATTAAACAAGGTGAAACTTTAATACATTGAACATTTTTAGTTCATAATAAATTGTACATCAAGAAGGAGAACGATAAAATGAATAGACTAGTTGGTTTAAAACAATTTGAAATAACGCGCGGTGCATTACTTAAATTTATGGAAACGTTAGATGATAAAACTGCGGATACGCAGCCAGAGGGATTTAATAATACAATTCGTTGGCACATTGGTCATGTGTTAACAGCAGCGGAAACATTCATGTTTGGAAGAGAGTTTAAACAATTACCAACGGAATATCCAGGTATGTTTGGATATGGATCAAGGCCGTCTAAATGGAAAACAGAAGGACCGTCATTAGAAGTATTAACGGTCCAATTAAAAGAACAAGCAAAACGTATTAACGAAATTCCAGCAGAAGCATTTGAAAATAAACTTCCAGAGCTATTCCTAGGATTGGAAACAGTAGGGGAGCTATACGGTATGATGCTTTATCATGAAGCAGATCATATTGGGCAAATGAAGGCGATGGAACGTATTATTAAGGCTCTTTAGTTTTTGGTAAAGTGTAATTGCATATAAAAAACGAAATTACAAATGTTTTGTCAAAATTGAGGTGTAAGTAGTTACAACCTTATTTTTCACAATACAGGTGTAATGTGAAATAATATATAAACAAAAAGGGTAGATAATTTATTATCTATCTTTTTTTGTTGTTGAACTTCTTGAAGGATTATGAACGCTTGCCATCGTGATACTGATGAAGTAGGAATAGTTATTATTTTTTGTTTTACATAATAGAAAAATATTGAAACTCATACAGAAATAAGGTTGCAAAATCCGTATGAAATAGGGTGTTCCTAAATATGGAATATACGTATAATAATAGAGAAGACTAGAAATAGGGGTGAATACTATGATTACATTAGAACAAAAGTTGGAGCAATACACACATACATATGGACAGTTAAAGGGAGAGCTAAAATGGAAAACGAGTGATTCTCGAACAGGTATGATGATTGCTGCTATGTATACAGGTAGTGATAAATTGTTTGATCTTGGACGTTTTTTAGAAATTAGTAGTTATATTAAGAATCAGGTGGGGATGTTTTCATACTTAAAGTCTTATCATCGCTTTGTGGTAGCCGCAACTTTAGATATTCACTTTACAGATTATAAGAAAGCTTTTCGGAAGTTTTTAGATTTATATGAACAATTAGTCGCTGGTGGTTTTAGCCGGAGTATATTTACTTATCTCGCAGCAGCTGTGCTTTTAACAGAAGAAAATGAACAGCATGGCACGCACATTCAGCGTTCGATGCAAGTATATAAACGGATGAAAGAGGATCATCTTTTTCTTACAGGTACAAATGATTATCCGCTCGCGGTTTTACTAGCAGGACAATTAGAGAATGTAGAAACACTTATGGACCGAGTGGAACGTCTGTATCAGAAACTAGCGAAAGCTGGTTTGCGTAAAGGGAATGATCTTCAGTTTTTAAGTCACATTCTTTCACTAAAGAAGGATGTCCGTGAAGAAATGTTAGTTGCAACATGTACAAACATATGGAATTCGTTAAAAAAAGAAAAGGTAAAAGTGAAACAGATGCATTATCCAGCAGTTGGGCTACTAGCGTTACTTGAGGATGGAGAAAAAGAGATTCATTCTATTAAAGCATTGATTGAAAAGTTGCAGGGGGAGAAATTATTCCGTTGGCATACAGATGCGAATATTCTTATTGCTATTCAATTGTTCGTAAGTCAGAAAGGTGAGGAAAGTAAAGCTACCAACACAGGTTTACAAACTATGATAGAAGTCCTCATACAAGCACAACAAGCAGCTATGATGGCAACGATTGCCGCTTCATCTGCAGCGACATCTTCTGCTAGTAGTAGCTCATAATGTGTAACTCCTTTAATAAGGAAGGTAAAAAAGCCCATCACTTTTTAATGAGTGATGGGCTACCTGTTTTTACATAATCAGCGTTATCTTTTCAACGCCTTCAAATGTTTAAGTTGTGTAACAATCATAATGCTAATAACAACGAGTAAAAACCAGGAGCTAATTTTGCTTAAGTGAACGAGATTCCACGCTTCCCGCTGATTTGGATATTGCCATGCTCCGAAAAATGTTGCGATGTTCTCTGCAATCCAAATAAAGAAACCAATAAGGAAAAAGGAGAGAACGAGTGGCATTTTATATGTAACGCCTTGTAATGAAAATTCTACAAATGTTCGAAAGAAAACGATGAATAATAGTAAAGTTAATACCCATCTAAAGTCATATAGAAAATGATGTGTGAAAAAATTAAAGTAAATCATTGCTCCTAGAGGTATTGCAAAAATAGCCCTTGGCCAATGATGCATTTGTAAATGCAATCTTCTCCACGCTTGGCATATGTAACTGGCAACACTTGCATACATAAAACCACTGTAAAGCGGAACTCCAAAAACTTTTGAATATGCTTCTTCCGGATAACTCCATGAGCCGAAATGTACTTTATATATTTCTAGTAGAAGGCCGATGAGATGGAAGATAGTAATTACTTTTAATTCGTCTTTCGTTTCAATTCCAGTTTTGTACATAATCCACTGCATAAGAAGACATACGATGAGTATGAAATCGTAGCGGTATAACCCTGGGATAGAAATGATTTTTGATAGGGCTAGTGTTAAGAAAATAACGACTGGGAATAAGCAAGATAATGCTTGCTCGTAAGTGAAGTGTAGTAGTTGTTTTGTATAGAACATTGTGTCACCTTCGATGTTTTTTGTTAGAAAACTCAAAATAATGATTAAGTATACTACAATTTTAAAAATAATCCAGTAGTCTATTTTGCGTGTATTTGTAAGTTTTGGAAGGGAATTGTAATAATTATTTTAATATTGTAGCAAAGTAAAAAAATAGTTTGCTATTTAAAAAGAGTGGAGATATAATATCTAAATGAAAATGATAATTATTATCAATAATAATTATAAATTAAAAATAATTATAAAAAACAACGGAATATAAAGGATGAAATGAAACATGTTACATAAGTCTGCTGTACATGCTGGCAATAATCGCTGGATACATATTAAGTTCATTTGTTTCATGAGCTTAACAATTTTATGTTTAATCGGATCTATATTTTTAGCTATTGCATTCGGTGCAAAGGATATCCATTTGCAAACTGTATGGACAGCGATTTTTGATTATAATCCGAAAGTAACGCAGCACCAAATTATTTATGAATTAAGGCTTCCAAGGGTAATTGGTGCAACAGTGGTAGGAGCAGCTTTTGCAGTCGCAGGGGCAGTTATGCAAGGAGTAACGCGAAACCCTTTAGCTGATGCAGGTGTGCTTGGGATAAATGCAGGTGCGATGTTTGTAGTTGCACTTAGTTTTGCCTTTTTCCCGCATATGCCATATTCCTATTTAATGATTGTTTCCTTTATTGGAGCGGTTTTAAGTACAGTACTCATTTTTATTATCGGATCAGCAACATCAGGCGGATTAACACCGATGAGGTTAACGATTGCAGGGGCAGTTATGGCCGCACTGTTGCATTCGTTAAGTTCAGGTGTCGCAATTTATTATGATTTAAGTCAAGATTTAGCATTTTGGTACGCTGGTGGTGTTGCAGGGGTTAAGTGGGAACACTTGAAATTTTTAGTTCCTATTATTCTCATAACAACTGTTTTTGCGACAGTGATAGGGCGGTCTATTTCACTCATATCAATGGGGGATGACGTCGCTACGAATTTAGGAGTAAAAACGAACCGAACGAGAATACTAGGGATGATTATAGTAGTCATTCTTGCAGGTGTATCTGTTTCAGCTGTTGGTTCTATCGGATTTGTAGGACTTGTTATTCCGCATATTGCTAGAAAATTAGTTGGTGTGAATTATCGACTCATTATCCCTATGTCAGCGTTATTAGGGGCTATGTTATTAGTTTTAGCTGACTTAGGGGCAAGAACAGTAAATCCTCCTAAAGAACTTGCGATAGGAATTATGGTAGCTCTTGTTGGAGTTCCGTTCTTCCTCTATATAGCACGTAAAGTTGGGAGGGAGCTATAAGTGAAGGATCTTTTGAACACAGATAAAAAGAGAGCTATTACTGTAACTACAATTTTTGGTTGTATTAGTATCGCTGTCATTTTAATTAGTTTAAATACAGGGACACTAAGCATAGCGCCACTTAAAGTAATTCAAACACTTTTCGGTTATGGTGATTTTGAGAGTGCAACCGTGCTATATGATTATCGTATGCCAAGAATTATAATTACAATGTTAGCCGGTATTGGCCTTGGGATTTCCGGTGCGATTTTGCAAGGGTTATCACGTAATGTACTTGCAGACCCTGGTATTTTAGGATTACATGCAGGTGCATCTTTCGGGCTAATTATATTCGTTACTTTCTTTCATTCTATTAATGAGAATGCATCGATTTTAATACCGTTATTTACATTTGGCGGGGGAGTACTAGCTGCATTTTTAATTATTATACTTGCGAGTGACCGGTCAAAAGGTTTACTTCCTATTAGACTTATTCTCGTTGGTATTGCTGTTTCAGCTGGATTTAGTGCGATTTCGTTATTTTTCTCTCTCAAGTTAAATGATGAGACGTATACATTCGCTTCTAGGTGGTTAGTTGGTAACGTATGGGGAAGGGATTGGATTCATGTCCTTGCATTATTACCTTGGATTTTCATACTAACTCCATATGCATGGCTAAAATCTAAAACGTTAAATGCATTGTCACTAGGTGATAGTGTGGCAGCAGGACTTGGTGTTTCAGTTCAAAAGGAACGGTTATTACTTTTAGCTACAGCGGTTGGATTATCTTGTGCGAGTGTATCGATGGCAGGAGGGATTGGTTTTATCGGTTTAGTTGCTCCGCATATTGCAAGAAAGTTAGTGGGTACTACCTATCAGCATTTCCTTCCGCTCGCTGGCATTATTGGAATGATTATTTTAGTACTAGCAGATACGATAGGTCGCTCTATATTTGAGCCAAACTCTATTCCAGCTGGTGTAGTAGTGGCGGCTTTAGGAGCACCGTATTTTCTTTATTTACTTACAAAAACAAAATAAATACTTCAAAGAGGAGAACATATGAAAAAGAAACTTACTATTTTATTTAGCATGATGTGTATTTTAGTATTAGCAGCATGTGGTCAAACGAAATCCAATGAAGAGGCAACGAAAAAAACGGAAAAAAGTAATGATCCAAAAATCGCCTCTATGTCCATTCACTTAACGAATAATTTACTTGCATTAGGAATTACACCAGTAGGTTCTGTTATTGGTGGAGATTTAAAAGATTTCTTACCACACGCAAAAGAGCAGTTGAAAGATACGAAGAAACTTGGTGTTGTAACAGATCCAAACATGGAAGCGTTACTTCAATTAAAGCCAACTGACATTTATGTTGATGAAAAATACGCGGGCAAAGATTTAGCGAAATACGAAAAAATTGCAAAAACACATTCTTTCAACTTAGATGAAGGTACGTGGAGAGATCAGTTAAAACAAGTTGGTAAACTTGTAAACCGTGAGAAAGAAGCGGATAAATATATTCAAAATTACGAAGAGCAATCAAAACGAGTAAAAAGTTTAATAGATAAAGAGTTAGGTAATAACGAAAAAGTAATGGCAATTCGCGTTACTGCAAAAGAATTACGAGTATTTAGTACGAAAAGACCGATGGGACCAATTTTATTCCAAGACTTAGGATTACAACCTGCAAATGGTGTAGAGAAAATTGATGGAAACCGTCCTTTCGAAGTCATTTCACAAGAAGTATTACCTGACTTTGATGCAGATGCTATTTTCGTTGTTGTAAATAGAGACGATAAGGCAAAAGCGGCATTTAAACAACTTCAAGAAACACCAATCTGGAAAGACTTAAAAGCAGTTAAAGGCAAGCACGTATACATTATCAATGACCAACCATGGCTTGACTATTCTGCTTTAGGTAACAAAATGGCAATGGACGAAGCGGAGAAAATGTTTACGAAATAATATAGTTTTGCTATTAAGAAAGGCCCTCTAAATTTTGGGGCCTTTTTGTTATTGTTAGAATAAATAAAAAATTATACAATGAATTTAATTGAATTCAAAGGAGATGTGCCAATGTCAGCGCTTATTGTAAGTATCCCGTTTATAAAGCAGTTTATGGAACAAGGGGATAAATAGGCTAGAATAATTATCCCCGTTACTTAATAAAGGGGGAGTTTGAAATGACAATGAATCTTTTTCAAAATAAATCAATTAAATTATCAGCTATGAGAGAAGCTGATGCGGCAATAATGGCTATGTGGCAAGAAGATAGTGAGTATTTAAGGAATATAGATACAGATGTAGCATTCCCGCAATCGATACAACAAATAGTAAGTGATGGTCTATTAAAGGGGCGAAGATCGAATAGTGTTTCTTTCATGGTAAGGACAGTTCAAGATGATCGCTTAATTGGTTTTGTTGCAATTCATGGTATAGAGTGGAATAACAGAACGGGTTTATTAGCAATTGGTATAGGAGATGCAAATGATAGAGGGAAAGGATATGGAAGAGAAGCGATCCATCTTATCTTAAAATATGCTTTCTATGAATTAAATTTGCACCGCGTTGGTCTGGATGTTATTTCTTATAATAAAGCTGCTATTGAGTTGTATAAAAAGATAGGTTTTCAGATAGAAGGCTGTATGAGAGAAGCAGTTCAAAGGGATGGGAAGTGTTTTGATCGTATTATTATGGGGATATTGCTTGATGAATGGATAGAGCTGCAAGGTTAGAAAGTACATTCAAAATTATATATGTAGTATGCAGGAGATATAATGATAATTGGCGAAATTTTACAGTGTACTGATTGAATTTATAAGGAGCTATGCAAAATGAATTTAGAAAAAGCAAAACCAGTAAATGAAGAGGTCGCTGAATTGAAGGAACTAATTAAAGAATTACACGGAAGTGTACATCAACTTCAAAGTGAAGTGCAGCAACTAAGGCACGAAAGACCGGTTGTTGAAGTGAGAAAAGGTGTTCAATTATCGCCAGCAATCGTTGGACAAATTGGCGGTATGATTTTAGGTGGTTTAGCAATTATAGGTATATTTTGGTGATGAAAAAAAGGTATGCAGCATAGTGCTGCATACCTTTTGTATTTGACGATATAATTTCATGCAATACAATGTCTACATTAAATAACGTAAATAAATGTAAGCATGTGATAACAATAGCGCAATGATTGTTAACGGTAAGCCAATTTTTAAGAAGTCCATATACGAGAAAGCATGTCCTTCACGTTTTGCAATACCAGCAACGACTACGTTTGCGGATGCTCCGATTAATGTTCCGTTTCCTCCTAAGCAAGCCCCAAGTGATAACGCCCACCATAGTACTTCGATTTGCGGAGAGTCGACAGATAGTCCGAGTCCTGTAGCTAAATCTTGAATAAGCGGGATCATCGTTGCGACAAAGGGGATATTGTCAATTGTCGCAGATGCAATGCCTGATACCCATAAAATAAGTATCGCAGCGAAACCGATATCGCCATTTGTTACGTCGAGTACTTCTTTTGCGAGTGAAGAAATAAGTCCGATATCAATTAACCCGCCAACGAGAACGAATAGTCCGGCGAAGAAGAAAATGGTTACCCATTCAACGTGGGCAAATACATCTTCAATATCATGTTCTTTTACGCCAATTAGCATAAGAAGTGTAGCGCCTGTCATCGCGATAACAGCAGCGTCTACATGAATAATCGAATGAAGTACAAAGCCTAAAATAGTTAGTCCTAAAATTGAAATGGATTTTAAAAGGAGGCTTTGATCTTTAATATAATCTTTTTCGTTCAATGCCATTAATATTTTAATTTGCTCAGTAGTTGTTTTTAGTTTGTTACGATACATAAAGTAAATAATGCCAAGTGTAACGATAGAAATAATAATTACGATTGGAGCTAAGTTTAGTAAAAAGGCATTAAAGTCTAAATGCTTATTTGCTGACCCAATCATAATGTTCGGTGGGTCACCGATTAATGTTGCTGTTCCGCCTATATTTGAAAATAGCACTTCTGAAATCAAATAAGGAACAGGGTTTACTTTTAAAATACGTGTAATGGATAGTGTAACAGGTACGATTAGTAAAACGGTCGTTACGTTGTCCAAAAAGGCAGAACCAACAGCAGTTAATAAGGATAGTAATAATAAAATGCGGATTGGTTTTCCGCCAGCTGCTTTTGCTGCTTTAATGGCCACAAATTCAAATACGCCTGATTGACTCGTAATATGTACGAGAATCATCATCCCAATTAAAAGGGTGATCGTTTCCCATTGAATATGTGATGTGAAAGCGGTATGTAAATCTACAACTCCAAAAATAATCATAATAGCAGCGCCGAATAGTGCAATTACAGCACGATTCAATTTCTCAGAAATAATAAATCCGTACGTGATTAAAAATACGGCAATTGCAAAATAATATTGCCAATTTGCTACTTCATGTGCTGATTGTTCCAATCATGTCACCTTCTTTAAAGTATGTATTCAATTGTCGAAATGTATCTCGCTATATTAATACGGGATAAAATATATTGTAGCAAATTCAAAAAAGAAAGAAAACTATTTAACAAAGTGAAGGAAAAAATATGATTTTTACATATCATATAAAAAATATAAAAAACACAGTGCAAATTATTAGGAAAAGTGAGCATTGTCCTCTAATATAGAGATAGCAATTTACATTATTTTTGCGTAAAATGGTTTAAAGAGGTGAATTCCGATGGAAATAGTAAAAGATAGTTCTCTTATTCAAAGTGAAATTGAACGTTTTGTAAATAAAGATGTATATATTCATTTAGAAACAACGAACGGAGCGTATGCGTCACACTTTAACGAAAAGATGATGACAGTTGGAGCATTCATTCGAAATGCAATTATTCGCTTTGAGCGCGGGAAGATTACTGGAACGAATCCATACCGAGTTGGTTTGAAAATGGATCATGGTTGGGTATATGCAGAAGGTATTACGCACTGGGAAGTAGACGATAAAGAGCGTTTATTACTTGCAGGGCATGATAATCAAGGTCGCTTAGCAGTTGCACTTGAGTTAAGCTTAACACCATTTAAGTAAGAAGGAGGGAAACTTATGGAGAGACATGTACTTGTTGTATTTCCGCATCCAGATGATGAAGCATTTGCGGCGGGAGGAACAATTCGCTTATTAACAGATCAAGGAGTACCTGTAACATATGCGTGTGGTACTTTAGGACAAATGGGACGTAACATGGGGAAAAACGTATTCGCTAACCGTGAAACGATTCCAAATATCCGTGAAAAAGAATTAAAAGATGCATGTGAAGCGATGGGAATTCAAGATTTAAGAATGCTTGGTTTCCATGATAAAACGTTAGAATTTGAAGATGTTGATTTCGTTGCAGATAAAATTGAAGCAATCATTCAAGAAGTAAATCCATCTCGAATTATTACATTTTATCCAGAGCACGGTGTACATCCAGATCATGATGCATTTGGCCGCGCAGTCGTTCGTGCTGTATCACGTATGCAAAAAGAAGAACGTCCAGTTATTCATGCAGTTGCGATTACGAGAAATCGTGAAGCTGTATTAGGTGAGCCGGATGTTGTAAATAATATTAGTGAAGTATTCGAGCATAAATTAGCTGCACTAGGTGCGCATCGTTCACAAACAGAAGCGATGTTAGAAGAAACACATGCAAAAATCAAAAATAAAGATGCAGCAACTTTAAAATGGCTGCAACTTGAACAATTTTGGACTTATAAATGGGAGTAGGCTAGAAGGAAACTTCTAGTAGCTCTTACATAGAAAAAGCACCGTCATTTGTGACGGTGCTTTTTTAGTGAATAATCTTTATTCTCCGCTATTTGAGAGTAACCTCCACTTTATCGTGTACTCCATTCTTTTGTAAATTCATCATGATATGCTTCGCTCCAATGGTATGGCTGCAACTCTTTTAACGGTTTGAAAATGATATCTTGTTTCGAATTTGTAATGGCGCATAGTACTTCTGGTCCCCAATAAAATAAACGTTCTTGGCATACACCACAAGGTGATAATACTTTTAATTCAGAATGCTCATTTTCTCTTGCAAGACAAATCGAATGTGTAACTTTCTTATGAAATTTATGAGCTTCTAAAATTGCACCTGTTTCCATACAAAGTTCTGTTGAAGCGTTTATTACGTCAGGGGCCACGCTTGTATAAATGGATCCATCTTCTACACGGATTGCTGCAGCTCCGCCCCAATTATGCGGATATCTTTGGTCAATTAAATTTTTCACTGCATCATATAATTGTTGTTCAATGCTCAATTGTATTTCCTCATTTCTGCTTAATTTTCGATTCAATGACTGTTATTTTTTAGTTACAAGGCTAAAAAAGAATAGACACTCAATTTCAAACTATAAATGCAAGAATTACTCTTCATCTGCATACTTTTCCTCTAAAGAAATTAATACAGCAATGAATCCGAGTACTATAATAATTAAAGTGGTTATAAAAGATTTAGAAAGAGAAAAAGAACCTGCAATGAAAGGTGATAAAAACTTGAATGAAAGTATACTAGCTAGTAAGGACACTACTAAAATGGTAAAAAGAGCTACATTTTTATTACTAATAGATGATTGTAAAAAGTCTTTAATAAAGCCAATAGAGACAAATATAGTTAGTATGATAAGGGAAATAAAATAATGTGTTACATTTGTCATACTAATAGTAGGATCGTCTATTATGTAGGCAAGTAACTTAGATATTAACATACCACCAAATAATAGAATGATAAAAGCGAGTAACTCTGTTGACATATAAGTGCTAAAATTGACTTTCTTTTTAAAGAGCTTATAGCTTAGTGTAGCCTGGATTATTTGCATGATAAAAAGAGTGATAATCCACACATAATAGACAATTGGTAATTCTCCTGAGAATAGAGCAATCAAGAAATTTATTACTGTCCTTAAAATTTCAATCATTACGAAAGGCCTCCTGTTTGTAAGCTTTACGACATTAAAAATGCTGGTCTATTGCTTGATAATTAGAACTGTTAATTCAAACTATTTCTAATTATTCCATAAAAAGGTGGTATCTTCAAGTTATCTTTTTAACAAAGCCTCCAAGGCTCAACACTAGAAAAAGAAACGCAATATGTAATATAATTGAAAAAGTATATTTAAAAAATCAATGTTAATATTACCCTCCTATAAGTATTAACATACGTAATTGAGGTGTTTTCTTTGTTGTTTTATGATCGGATTTCTATAATGGCCCCTCCTGTTCCGTAGCTTAGGAAAGTCTCTTTATTTCTGAGATTTTCAAAGTTATAGGAGGGTATGAAAAATGAAAAAAGTCTCAGTACCATCAATTTTGTTAATGATTATTCTTGTGGCATTTCCGCAAATTAGTGAAACGATTTACACACCGTCTTTACCTGACATTTCAAAGGCGCTACATGTAAGTAATAATGAGGTACAGTTAACTCTTAGTGTGTATTTCGCTGGATTTGCTTTAGGTGTATTTTTTATTGGATGGTTATCGGATATAATTGGCCGTCGCCCGGCAATGTTATTTGGAATTGTAATATATGGTGTAGGTAGTTTCTTATGCTTTATTGCAAATTCCATTGAAGTTTTATTGCTAAGTCGTTTTATTCAAGCGTTTGGAGCAAGTGCTGGCTCTGTTGTTACACAAACGATTCTTCGTGAAAGTGTAGAAGGGCATAAGAGGCATGTTATGTTTGCTCAAATCTCGGCAGTCATTGCTTTTACACCAGCGATAGGACCGTTAATTGGTGGCTTTCTAGATCAAATGTTTGGATTTAAAATCGTATTTTTAAGTTTAGTAGTTATGAGTGTCGGAATTTTTCTGTATACGTTTGTTTCTCTTCCAGAAACAAAAACGGGCTCAGTAACGAATAAGATAAATGTGCTTTCTGTTTTAAAACGATTGATTACAAATCCGAAAGTAGTAACATATGGGTTATTAATTGGAGGAGCGAATGGTGTTTTATTTAGTTATTATGCAGAAGCACCGTTTATCTTTATTGAATACTTTCAATTATCGCCTAGTATGTATGGATTTTTAGGAATTGTTGTTGCTTCTGCTTCAATTATTGGAGCGAAAGTTTCAAAACGATTACTTGCTACGTATAAACCAGAGAAGATTATATATATCGGTTGTCTTGTAATGACAGGAGGAGCTATCCTTTTATCTGTTATTACGTTTGTTGGATCAAATCCGAATGTAATATATATGATTGGATTTTTACTAGCGATGTTTATATTGCTATTAGGAATTGGAGTAGCGTTGCCTAACTGTTTAAGTTTAGCATTAGTAGATTTTCAAGATGTTATTGGTACAGCAGGAGCATTGTTTAGCTTAGGCTATTATGTAATTGTAACGATGACAGTTTGGGGAATGAGTCAACTCCATACGGGCTCGTTGATGGTGATGCCACTTTATTTTCTGGCTATTGTAGTTATCATGATGGTGTTTACTAAAGTGTTTATTTTAGGTAAACAAACTTCAAAAATGATTTGAAAATAAAATAGGAACAAATCATTATTTTGTGTAAATGTATTAACCCTTAAGTATAAAGATAAAAATGCTCTCTCAAATTTTTTTTGGAGAGCATTTTTGTTTTGTTTCATCTAAAATATTTCTTTCATTCAAATAAATCCCTATGTTTAACATTTTTGGGGTAATGTAGTTGTGATGAGGATATTCTTTTATTATAATTACTAATATATTAGAATTATTGTATGTTAGAGGGAGCGAACGTTTTTTGAGTGAAGTATCTAAAGAAATTAAAATAGCAGAGAAATTAAAATTTTGGGAAGAACAAGATCAAATAAATAAAGAATTAATACCGAGAGTTGTGAAAAGTCATGAAATGATTACAGACTTGGCAGCTCAATTTGATAAAAATTTAATATCTATGTCTTTGTTCCAAGAAAACATAGATGAAAATGATGAGGAGATTAGTAGTTTACATGAGAAGTTAAAAAGCGAATCATCTAAACGGATGGAACAAATAAGTAAATTAACTGCTAAAGTAGAAGAACAAGATATACATATTAGTGAAATGAAAAGTATGTTGATGAATCAAGAGGAAGAGATAAGAGAAGTAAAAAAAGTTCTGGAAAAAGTGAATAAAAATTTAGGAGTTACAGGGAATAATAACCGGAATTTAGCTGTCAATATAGGTGTTTTAATTGCAATGATACTATCTATTATTGCAATTATTCTATGAGGTGTACGTATGGAATCCTATAAAATGTTGGAGTCGTTAAAAAAAATACCGAAATCAGCATCGAATAATGTATCAAAAGAAAAAATGTTTTCTCGTTTAGAAGCGTTAAAAGATAGGGATGTTGTACTACAAGCAGGCATTTATTCATCAATAATAGGTTATCAAATACTTGAAACAAGGAATGTTCCGGATGAGTTGTTTGATGCATATGCTTCCCAGTACCCACAACTTTCTAGTAGTGGTATGTCTCTTTATGAAAAGTATGTAGAAGTTTATGAAAAGGGAGAAAGCTCTATTACTGGTTTTGTAAATGGGGTTAAAGGAAAGCAATTTGAATATTATGTCCAAAATAATTTATCAGAAAGATATCCGGACTATGATTTTACTATTGCAGAGAGTGCCAACCAACCTATATGGGATATAAAAGGTATTAGCCAAGAAAACGGGGAAGAAATGTTAATTCAGGTGAAAATGATGGATACTGCGCAAGCAAACCATTTGTCTAATATTATGCAAGCTAATCCAGATGTTTATTATGCTACTAGTTCAGAAATACGAGAAAAAATTCTTGCTGCAAAACCGGAATTACAGGAACAATTTATTCCAATCGATATCTCAAGTTATGAATTTACACAAGATGTACAAGATGGATTGGAAACATTGAGGGAAAACTTAGGGATTGATTTACCAGATGAAATTTTTGCACTAGCACCATATTCAACAGAAATAGTTTTAGGGATAAGACTACTCTTTGATTTAGCCTCGGTGAATAGAGATTTTAAACAAGTACAAGCTACTGACAAAGCACGTCTAGGAGCAGTGAAAGCTTTAATTCTGTTTTCAAGGTTTGGCATCAATACAATTTTAGGTGTTGTGGGATCGTCACTAGGTACAATAGCAATACCTGGTATCGGTACAGTGATAGGTGTAGTAGCTGGAGTATATGTAGGGAGTAAATTAAATAGAAAAATTGCACCATACTCACTGAAAATTGCATACACATTAGTAGGACTTAATGAAGAAGATGTATTCTACTTTAAAAATATGGAAAGGGTACATGATTTGGCACTTGAGTATAGAAAAAATAGTTTGCTTTTACAAAAACCGTAAGTTTATTTATAAAAGAGTCTCATTTTTTAATGAGACTCTTTTATATTTTATGAAAATAATTATAGTTATGAATATGTAAATAATGTTGAAATATAACAAAGTTGTATAGTTATAGTTTTTGGGAGGGTGAAAATATGTTAATGAATCTAGTATGCATTCTACTAATCATTTCCGGATTTATAATAGTTATACGAAAAACTTTCATTGTAAACCACTATCTTTGTAATTTAATGGCATTCTTTTGCGCTTATATGACAACATCTTCCTACGTATTAGAGCAACTTTCATTAACGAAAACTATATTGATATTATGTTTGTTGCTTATAACTTTTATTTTTGTATACTCACATTTTGATATTAGAGGATTAGCTTTTAACGATTACACAGTATTCAATCTACCTTCTAGCCGGGTGAATATATTAGTGAAAAAAGGGTTAACTAAAGCGAACATAGAACTCACATTGGATAAAAATAATATATATTTATCAGGTTCTCCTGTTAAAATTCGAATATTGAATAGACCATTACATACAACTAATATTTTATTTAGAAAATGCCCAGAGGATATAAGGACAAAAATGAAAGATATTATTAAGGAAAAGATAAAAGCTGAAGAGAAAAGTTTTCCACTTTCCGGTGTATTGTTGATTGTTTTAAGTGTAGTTATATTTTTCTTAAAGTAGGGGATGGGATAGAAAATTTTTAGCTGTGGTAATGGAATAAATAAGAGATGTAGAAGCCAGTGACTTTGTAGTTTTATTAATATATTAAATTTCTGCGTGGTGCGTTAATTGCATGTGTAAACAATTGCAGTACAAACTATAATTAGTGTAATAACCGAGGAGGATAGGATCTCCTCGGTTATTTATATTGTAATAATATTCATGCCGGAATCATATTGAATAGATGTATTTTATTGTTAATTTAGTTAAAAATTAATCAGACTATGTATAATGATTTACCGAAAAAATAATTGAACTTTTCAGATAAATGAATTAATATAAGGTAAGTAATTTTAAGATTTATAGAATATTGGAAGATGAAAGGTTTTGAGAATTTTGTAAGAGGCAAAAAACGATTTTAGGATAGCTTTAAAGCTAGTGTAAAATGACGTTTGCTTCATCATTTTCAGGGCCGAAAGGAATTAGGGGAAAGCATCTTGTTTTAAAATGCGGCTATGAATCATCTAAGAGGGGGAAGTGAAGTGGCAAACAAAGAATTGAAAAGAGGCTTAGAAGCACGTCATATTCAAATGATCGCTTTAGGCGGAACGATTGGTGTTGGCTTGTTTATGGGGTCAGCCAGCACAATTAAATGGACAGGTCCGTCAGTAATGCTTGCGTATGCAATTGCAGGTATTTTTATTTTCTTTATTATGCGTGCGATGGGTGAAATGTTGTATATGGAACCAAGTACAGGTTCATTTGCGACGTTCGGTCATAAGTATATTCATCCGCTAGCTGGCTATATGACAGCGTGGAGTAACTGGTTCCAGTGGGTTATCGTTGGGATGTCAGAAATTATTGCGGTTGGAGCATATATGAAATATTGGTTCCCGGACTTACCAGCTTGGATACCAGGTGTAATCGCGATGGTTATTCTAGGCGCAGCTAACTTAATTTCTGTTAAGTCATTTGGTGAATTTGAATTTTGGTTTGCGATGATTAAAATCGTTACGATTCTATTAATGATTATTGCGGGATTTGGACTTATTTTCTTTGGAATTGGTAACGGTGGAGAAGCGATTGGCATATCTAATCTTTGGTCAAATGGCGGTTTCTTTACAGGTGGTTTTTCAGGATTCTTCTTTGCATTATCACTTGTAGTTGGTGCATACCAAGGTGTGGAATTAATCGGGATTACTGCTGGTGAGGCGAAGGATCCGAAAAAGACACTTACAAGAGCGATTCAAAGTACAATTTGGCGTATTTTAATATTCTATATTGGTGCTATTTTCGTTATTGTAACTGTGTATCCATGGGATCAATTAAGTACAATTGGTAGTCCGTTCGTAGCAACTTTTGCGAAGGTTGGTATTACAGCAGCAGCTGGACTTATTAACTTCGTTGTTATTACAGCGGCAATGTCGGGTTGTAATAGCGGTATTTATAGTGCGGGTCGTATGCTTTATACGTTAGGTGTAAATGGACAAGCGCCGAAATATTTCACGAAACTTTCTGGAAATGGTGTGCCTTTATTCGGTACAGTTGGCGTAATTATCGGTTTAGCGGTTGGTGTTGTTTTAAGTTATATCGCACCGAAAAACTTATTCGTATATGTATATAGTGCGAGTGTACTTCCTGGTATGGTACCATGGTTCGTCATTTTAATTAGTCAAATTAATTTTAGAAAAGCAAAAGGAGCAGAGATGAAAGATCATCCGTTCAAAATGCCATTTGCTCCTGTTACAAACTATTTAACAATTGCCTTTTTAATTATGGTATTAATCGGAATGTGGTTTAACGATGATACGCGCATTTCACTAATTGTAGGTATTGTTTTCTTAGCTATCGTAACAATTAGTTTCTATGCTTTCGGAATAGGGAAACGACCTCCGTTAGATATTCAAAATGATCAAGAGATTTCAAGTAAATAAAGATAGTAAAAAGTCCGATTTCTCATATGGAAATCGGACTTTTTGTTATTAAAATTTCTCTAAAACGATTTTCCCAATGGTACGCCCACTTTCAAGTAGTGCATGTACTTTCTTTACGTTTTCAGCATTAATTGGTGTGAATGTTTCATTTAAAGTAGTCTTTAAAATACCTTCATCTAATAGTTCGCTTACTTTATTTAATAGTTCGTGCTGCGTAATCATATCGCCAGTTTCATACATCGCTTTTGTGAACATAAACTCCCAAACGAGTGTAGCACTTTTACTTTTTAAAATCCCCATTTCAAGAGGGTGCTCATTTTCTACGATAGAGCAAATTTTTCCTTGTGGTTTAATGAGGTCACATATTGCTTGCCAATGTTGATCTGTATTGTTTAAGCAGAAAATATAATCTACATCTTTTATCCCGAATTCTAATATTTGATCTTGTAAAGGTTGGTGATGGTTAATAATATAATCGGCACCGAATTTTTCAACCCAGTGTATCGTTTCATTGCGGGATGCAGTTGTGATTACATTTAATCCAGCCCATTTTGCTAATTGAATTGCAATTGAACCTACACCACCAGCTCCACCGATAATTAAAATGTTTTTAAATGTATTTGTATCTTTCTTATTATAATCAATACCTAAACGTTCGAATAAACCTTCCCAAGCCGTAATAGCTGTTAAAGGAAGTGCTGCAGATTCAGCATCACTTAACGTTTTTGGTTTTCTACCAACGATTCTTTCATCAACTAAATGATATTCACTATATGTACCTTGTCTCGTAATGCTTCCAGCGTAAAACACTTCGTCGCCTTCTTTAAATAACGTACAACCTTCGCCTGTTTGTACGACTACACCACTAGCATCCCAGCCGAGTATTTTTGCTACATCTTCTTTTTTATCTTTCGGAGAGCGAACTTTAGTATCAACTGGGTTAACGGAAATAGCGTTAATTTTAACGAGTATATCTCTTCCTGTAGCAACAGGTCTTTCAACTTCAATATCAATTAAACTGTTTTCTTCTTCAATAGGTAAGTATTCATGTAAACCAATTGCTTTCATTTCTATTCCCTCCATTAAAGTAAGAGTCATTTTCTCTTTTATTATAGATGGTGAAATGCCATTATGTAAAAAAGAACATTCTTTTTTATTTATGCTGGTATGAAAGTGTGGAAGGAGTTTGCTTCTAAAAAGCAGAATTTTTTACTGTGTTACTTTATCTCAAATTAAATGTAGAGGTGGATACATAATGACAGTAAAGAAGCTTTATTTCATCCCAGCAGGTCGTTGTATGTTAGATCATTCTTCTGTTAATAGTACGCTCACACCGGGGAATCTATTGAACTTACCTGTATGGTGTTATCTTTTGGAGACGGAAGAGGGGCCTATCTTAGTAGATACAGGTATGCCAGAAAGTGCGGTTAATAATGAAGGGCTTTTTAACGGTACATTTGTCGAAGGGCAGGTTTTACCGAAAATGACTGAAGAAGATAGAATCGTGAATATTTTAAAACGGGTTGGTTATGAGCCGGAAGACCTTCTTTATATTATTAGTTCTCACTTGCATTTTGATCATGCAGGAGGAAATGGCGCTTTTATAAATACACCAATCATTGTACAGCGTGCTGAATATGAGGCGGCGCAGCATAGCGAAGAATATTTGAAAGAATGTATATTGCCGAATTTAAACTACAAAATCATTGAAGGTGATTATGAAGTCGTACCAGGAGTTCAATTATTGCATACACCAGGCCATACTCCAGGGCATCAATCGCTATTAATTGAGACAGAAAAATCCGGTCCTGTATTATTAACGATTGATGCATCTTATACGAAAGAAAACTTTGAAGATGAAGTGTCGTTTGCGGGGTTTGATTCGGAATTAGCCTTATCTTCAATTAAACGTTTAAAAGAAGTTGTGATGAAAGAGAAGCCGATTCTTTTCTTTGGACATGATATAGAACAGGAAAAGGGATGTAAAGTGTTCCCGGAATATATATAGTGCAAAAAGGTCATGAGCTTACGTGCTCATGACCTTTTTCGTTTAAATAATTTTTTTGAATAAGTTATAAACTTTTTTAGAACTATCTTCATTTAATTGATAGTACGTAAGGTTTACATCATCAGGAGTATCTTGCTGAGCAATCATCACTTCGTTATTGTGATGGTCAACTACCCATATGAAATATTTTTTATAAGTTCCATCCTCGAAAGTAATCCACATATCACAATCTATTAAATCTGATCCTTCTTCATCTAATGTTAATTTTCCTTTTTTGGCGGTATCCATACTGTTAATGAAAGTTTTTAATTCATCTGTTTTTGTGAGAAAGATATCCTTTTTTGTTTTAATTGACTCGACATGTATATCTTTTATTTCCTGCTTTCCTAAAAAGACAAGGGGCTCATTCGGGTCTCTTTGAGTTGAAATGATAGTAGCTTTTTTCTTTGGTTTATTTGCTGTATAGAAATCTTGAATAGATTTCCCAGAGTTGAAAAACCATGCGATTCCAAAAATAATCAATGCACTACCTAGCAGTAAAATGATTTTCTTAATAGAATATTCTCCTCTCTATTAATTCATATGAAGAGCTTTTCTATTAATATATGATAGGTAAGCGTAAAGTATTATAGTTGAACTTGGTTATTCTGCACAGTTTTAACAGGGCGATCTACGAGTAAATTGTAAGTGAGTCCGATTAGTACGAAAATGCCACCAACAACCTTTCCCGTAGAGAGTTCGTGTGACAAGATGAAATCAATGATAGTCCCCGCAAATAATTGTCCAATAAAGATGAGTAACGTTAAATAAAATGCTGATATTTTAGGCGTAATATAGTTCGATAACGAGATGACGATAACGCCTACTAATCCGCCTAAGTAAACAGCGATAGGAATAGATTGCAACGTATGACTAGGAATGTATATTGAATCTGAACTGAAAATTAAAAATAACATAGAGAAAAATAATCCAGTAATATAATTAAAAAACGTGCCTTCCCAATTTCCAATTTTCGCTGCTAAATTCGCGTTAATAATTCTAGCAACAACGATAGAAACACCAGCTAAAATAGCGATCGTAACATATAACATTTTCTTGCCCCCATTAATAAATTGTCATGATTATAATTCCGGAAGAGATGAAACATAATCCAATTAGTTTTTTCTTTTCAAACTTTGCAACTTGCATTCCTAATAAGCCGAAATGATCAATAACGATGGAAGCGATGGATTGACCGAGTAAACTTAATGCGATCGTAATAGAGGCACCAAGGACGGAGAAACTTATATTATTAAAAAGAACAGTGAATACTCCAATCGCTCCAGCGCTATATAGAAAAAGTGGAATACCTTTATCGAAACGAATTTTATTTTTGTTTATGATTAAAATGAAGATAACTGCAATTAAACCGACAAGGTGAATGACAACGCTTGCTGTGTACTTGCCAATTAACTCAGATAAAATCCCATTCAATGGCAGCATAACGGCGATGAGCACACCAATAAAGACAGAAAGAAAGTTATACAATGTAATATCCCCTTTAATTTTCATATTTGTAATGACTGTATCATGCTGAAATTGTGTATTACTATGACATATGTCATAGTGGAAGAAGAAAATTTTGATTACAATGGGGATGAGTTGTAAAGGCGGAGGAACTATGAAGAAAGTATGTAATTCAATTAAATTAGCAAATTATATGAAACAAAATAATATTGATTCATTTTTTAGTAATGATATGAAATCGTATATGGAACTCATATTTTTTAAAAAGAATGAGTTTATTTGTAGAGAAAATGAAGAAATAGATTATTTATTTTTCTTCGTTGAAGGAAAAGCGAAAGCGTTTAATACATTAAGTAACGGGAAATCTGTATTGTTATGTTTTTATGATAGCTTGCAGCTGTTAGGAGATGTGGAGTTAATTCATTCTCAAAAGACGGCTTCAAACGTACAAGTGATGGCAGATTCATATTGTGTTGCTTTACCTTTAGGAAAAGTGAGAACTCAACTATTTCATGATGCGAAATTTTTACGATGTATTTGCGGATCATTAGCACATAAATTAAATCGACTTTCAAAAAATAGTACAATTAATTTACTATATCCACTTGAAAATAGACTTGCGAGTTACATGTTAGCAGCAGGGGAACGAGCGGTGCAGCACGGAAATCGAATTGTATTTAGTGGGAATTTAACGGAAACAGCTGAATTATTAGGAACGAGTTATCGGCACCTATTACGTACATTAAATATTTTTTGTGATAAAGAGATTATAAAAAAGAACAATGGTTGTTTTGAAGTAGTAAACGTGGATGTTTTGAGGGAATTGGCGGCAGATGTTTATAAATAGGAGGAGATTATAAATGATTACACCTATATTTAGAATTTTTGATGTTGAAAAAGCAAAGCTGTTTTATTTAGATTTTTTAGGATTTAAAATGGATTGGGAACATCGGTATGAGGAACATATGCCATTATATATGCGAATTTCGTTACACGATGCTGTAATACATTTATCAGAACATCATGGGGATGCTTCGCCAGGTGGTGCGATTAGGGTGAAAATAGATAATGTAGAGGATTATCATTCTATATTATTGAATAAAGGATATGCTTATGCAAAACCCGATATAGAGAGAACACCGTGGGATACTATGGAATTAACTGTGATTGATCCATTTTTAAATAGAATTATATTTTATGAGGAGAGGGTTTAGGCTTATACTAAGCAACCCTTTATTAGATTGGACTGTTGAGTTAATGGCTTGGCGATATGGGGCAAAAAAATAGATCAGTAGCAACAGCAGCTACTGATCATCCATATGTACATGAATTAGGAGAGGTCAAACATTTATTAACTTTATTATAATAGATTTTCATAAGAATAAAAACTGAAAATTCTAATTTCGTGTTGAGAAAGTTTTTTGTATCGAAATATATAAAAGAATAGGGGCATTTAGTAAAAAGAAATATGATATTTATATTTTAACAAATTATGATATAGTTTATTAAGAATAGATTACCTAAAATATTATTTTATTACATATAGATCGCGTTTTTGATTAAGGAAGGGGGAAATGGTTGTGAAGTTTGATGATCAACGCCTACTAGGAGTACGATTAGGTTCTGTACTTGTAACAGAGGAAAATCAATATTTAGTAATTAAGAAAAAAGATCATTATGCATTATTAAATATACATAATTTAGAATGCACACATGTTGAAGTGCAGTTAGAACATATTGAAGAAATGTTGCAGGAAGATTTCCAAGAAAGTATAACGGAGATTATTGCGCCAGAACATATAAAAATTGTTGCGAAAAATGTAATATAAATAAAGAAGCTGGAAGGAACAGCTTCTTTATTTTCATTATAAGGATAATGTTTTTAACACTTCACCAATAATCCCTTCCATTTGATGAACACCTAAGTCAGCGTTAGTCATAATAACAGCACCATTACCTCGGTATGGATAGCATACCATCATACATTGAAATCCCACGCCCCATCCAAGTGAATACACTTGTAAGTCTTCGTTAGAATCATCTAGAAAAACACCTAATCCAGTCCATTTTGAGCAACCTTGAGGAGAAATCATATCTTGTACTAATTTTTGAGAAAGTTTTAGTCTGCCCTTTCCTTGTAAGGAATGAATGATTTCAATTACTAAAGTTGATAGGTCTGTTGGTGTGGTCCAAATACCTGAAGCGGCTGCGAATGGATAAAATGGATATTTTTCATCTGTGACAATCCCATCCTTATTATGCCCACAAGCAAAGGCCTCCATTTTATTTATATCTTCAGTAGAGAATACTCTACTATTCTTCAGCTGCAGTGGCTGAAAGATATATTCTTCAAGTAAAAGGTTGAATGGTTTTCTAGTTATATCTTCAAGTAGTAGTTCAATAATGCAAAAGTTTGCATCAGAGTAGTGAAATTCACTTTCTGGTTTATAAGTCACTTCAATAGGTATGGAGCAATATGCTGTTTTACCAGCAAGGAGTTCAGACAAGTTTGGTCGCCCTTGTGCAAATGTATAATGTTCAAAACTATTAGGAGGATCAATAATTCCAGATTGGTGACTTAATAAATTTCGCAACGTGACTTTTTTCTGTGAGGTAAATAGGTTGGTAGGTATGTTCCAAGATGTGAGTTTAGCATTTACGTCTTCGTCTACATGCACGATTTCTTGATCTGATAACGTGAGTACGAGCATTGTAGTGAAGAATTTACTAATTGAGCAAGAATTGAATATGGAATCCGTAGTGACAGTTCTAGTTGTTCCAGATTCAAGCGTTCCAAAGGCAATCGCTTCGTCTAGTGTGCCATCACGTATAACGGCAAGGCTGAAACCTGCAACAGAATATTGGTTCATTTTCTCGTATATATTATTACTTATTAAGTTCATAGTGACTCCCTTCCTTAAAAAACAGAATATTAGTTCTATTATACAGTAGTGAATAGAGAGAATGAGAGAAAAAGAAAAAACTTCATCTTTTATCGATGAAGTTTTTTTAGTTAATTCGAAGTGAATGTTTTAAAAAATTTATCTCGGTACATGTACATAATCCATGAGGTTGTTAGTAAGGAAATAATACTTTGTTTGTTTGGAATTGGCGCATTGAAAACAAGCCAGCCAACGATATCAAATAATACATGTAGTGCAATTGAAAGAACTACAAATTGTAGTAACGTCTTAAAAAATCTTTTCATAAAGTGTCCCCCTAAAATAAAAGGTTTTATCAACAGTGTTGTATATTACTATTATACATTAAATGTGTCATGTGGTAAAATTTACATAAGTTAGTGAAATAAAACAAATGAAAGCTAATGAGGAGGAATAGTCATGGAATTTTGGATGATCATACCGATAGCGGTCTTTGGATTTATTTATATTGCTGAAAAATTAAATAGAATCGAAAAGAAAACGGATGCCCGTTTAAAGAGGATGGAAGATAGATTACAGCTAATTTCGAAAGAAATGGGAATTGTAGATAGAGAACCTGAAATTAATAAAGAGTTGCGTCAGCTTATGGAAGAAGGAAAAACAGTTACAGCAGTTAAGAGAGTAAGAGAGGCTTTTGGTTTTTCCTTATTAGAAGCGAAGCAATATGTCGATAAATTATAAAAAAGATCATCCATTTGGGTGATCTTTTTCATTTCACCATACGTGTATTTACATAAGCAGCGATTATAACGTGGCCAATTATAATGATAGGAAATAAGATTTTGACATTAGGAGTAGTGAAGACACTACCAATTGTGGCAATAGCACCGGCAGTTAAATTATAAAGACCAACTATTTTTGATAACTTAACTTTATCTGGCACACGGCGTTCATTGAATCCTGATAAGAGCCAAGTGTATTGTTTAACTCCGATGAAATAGGATAGTGCAAATGAAATAATTGCTAGTATGAATAATGATGGGGAAGCGAAGAGAGTCATTGAAAACACCTCCGTTAAAGAGTTATAAATAAATTATAGTATGAATGTTATAATTTAACAAAATATAAGTTTAATAGAAAACGGAGTATTTATCATGAAGGGAGATTAAGTATTGAATATTGTGGAATTCCAGAGATATGTATCAAATTTCAGTAAAGAAAAAGGATTTCAAGATACAACAATTGAAGAGCGTACGATGTATGCGATGGCGGAATTAGGTGAATTAGCGGAAGTGATATTAAAGCGTGATAAAATACAAGATTCGAAAAGAGAGATTGGTTTAGAAATGTTTGATGTCATTTGGAATGTATGTGATTTAGCAAACAAGTTAGAAATTGATTTAGAGAAGGCATTTGAAGAAAAAATGAGGATTAATAAAAAACGTGAATGGTAATAGGGAAGTTAAAAAGCGCACAAAATTTTGTGCGCTTTTTATTAAGGGTATGAAAAATATGTAAGAAAAGATGGAACAAACATTTGAGATGAATTGTCTATTATAGGTAATAACTATTTCATTTGAAAGAAAGGGTGGAGAAAATGAAAAACAATACATTATTAAAATTAGGGGTATGTGTTAGTTTACTAGGAACAACTCAATTTGTTAGTACAATTTCTTCTGTACAAGCAGAACGAACGGTAGAGCAAAAAGTAATAAAAAATGAGACTGGAACTATTTCAATTTCTCAGTTAAATAAAAATGTATGGGTTCATACGGAGTTAGGTTATTTTAGCGGAGAAGCAGTTCCTTCGAACGGCCTAGTTCTTACTACTTCTAAAGGGTTAGTACTTGTCGATTCTTCTTGGGATGATAAGTTAACGAAGGAATTAATAGAGATGGTAGAAAAGAAATTTAAGAAGTGTGTAACGGATGTCATTATTACACATGCACACGCTGATCGAATTGGCGGAATAAAAACGTTGAAAGAAAGAGGCATTAAGGCGCATAGTACAGCACTAACTGCAGAACTAGCAAAGAAAAGTGGATATGAAGAACCGCTTGGAGACTTACAATCCATTACAAATTTGAAGTTTGGAAATATGAAAGTAGAAACGTTCTATCCAGGGAAAGGACATACAGAAGATAATATTGTCGTATGGTTACCGCAATACAACATTTTAGCTGGAGGCTGTTTAGTGAAATCAGCGTCCGCGAAAGATTTAGGAAACGTTGCTGATGCTTACGTAAATGAATGGTCTACATCGATTGAGAATGTACTGAAGCGATATGGAAACATCAATTCAGTAGTGCCTGGTCATGGGGGCGTAGGGGAGAGAGATTTACTTTTACATACATTGGATTTGTTGAAATAAAAAATTATGGGAATAAAAAAGCGAGGAGAAACAATTTTCTCCTCGCTTTCTTCTAACTATATTTAAATGCGAAGCTATCAATTATGCCTGAATACGTTACTGAGATTTTAATTCCAAGTATACAAATACCAGTACCGTCATAATTGCTATAACAACGTAAGTAGCATCAAGCATTATAAGTGTTTTTAAAGTTTCAGTCATCCTAATTCACCTCTGGTATGAAAATATAACATAATCTCTTATCAATCAGATCAGAGATTATAAAGATAACAATGTACATGAAATTTCTTAAGTAGATTCTATATAAATATATCATATAAATAATGTAAACAATGTAAAGATAGTGTAAATATATTGTAAAGAAAGGTGCGGTTCATCATGTCTATAAATCTTTTGATTTGTAAATGCTATGTATCTCTCGTGTGCCGTATAGAACACATTTATAACATGTGAAAATAGATTCATTTTGATAAATCAATCATGATGCTAGCTGTTACTACATTTTCCTCTAATACTTCTACCTGTACTCGTTCATCATTTATCCAATTGATATTGAAGTTATCTGTCGTATACATTTCCTTAAGAGTGACCTCTTTATATTTTTCTAAAATGCTACCTCTTTTCCCATAATAGATTCGTACAGTTGAACTGGGACTTGGTCCTTTTGATTGTTTCTCTAAGCTCGATAATATTTATTAGATTTGGAGATTGACTGCTTTTAAATGATCATGCGCAAGTATTAATATCAGAAGACAGTAAAAATATTATGTCAACAATGTGAACTGTCACAAATTTATACTTAGTATTGTGATTGATATCACATCCTTTTTTCCTAATGGGTATTATGCTTGATTTGTAAGGAATGATTGGGAGAGGGTGGGATGATAATGTTTTGTTATCAATGTGAACAAACGCCAACAGGTGGATGTAAAGTGATGGGTGTTTGCGGTAAAAATGAAACAATAGCAAGTTTACAAGATACGATTGTGTTTGGATTAAAAGGAATTGCTGCTTATCGTACGCATGCTGCTCAGCTAGGGTATACTGATGCATTTGTAGATGCTACAACGCAAGAAGCATTGTACATGACATTAACAAATTCTAACTTTAATGAACAAGAACATATTGATATGGCTATGAAAGTAGGGAAATCAGCTTTACGAGTAATGGAGTTGTTAGATGAGGCGCATACGAATCACTTTGGTGTTCCAGAGCCTGTTCAAATTACACAAAACCATGTAGAAGGTAAAGCAATTGTAGTTACTGGTCATAATTTATTTGCGTTAGAAGAATTATTAAAGCAAACAGAAGGAAAAGAAATTAATATTTATACGCATTCTGAAATGTTACCAGCACACGGGTATCCGCAGCTGAAAAAATATAAGCATTTAAAAGGAAACATCGGTAAGGCATGGTATGATCAACGACGTCTTTTTGAAAAATTTACAGGTGCCATATTAGCGACAACGAACTGTGTTATGCCAATTAAAGGATCATATTCTGATCGATTCTTTTCATATGATATTGCAGGTTTAGAAGGTGTACAAAAAATTGAAAGTGATGATTTCACGCCGTTGATTCAAAAAGCGCTAGAACTTCCAGAAGTACATATGGAGTCGGATGAACAGTTAGTAACAGGGTTTCATCATAATACAGTATTATCATTAGCTCCGGAAATTATTAAGGCAGTAAAAGAAGGGAAGATTAAGCGTTTCTTTGTCATCGCAGGTTGTGATGCACCAGGAAAAGGCGGAGAATATTATCGTGAATTAGCAACGTCACTTCCGCCAGAAACAGTTATTTTAACGACTTCTTGCGGGAAATTCCGTTTTAATGATGTGGATTACGGTGTTGTACCTGGTACAGATATTCCGCGTTACATTGACTTAGGGCAATGCAATAATTCAATTTCAACAGTGAAAATAGCAGCCGCTTTAGCAGATGCTTTCCAATGTGAAGTGAACGAACTACCAGTTAGTATTGTCCTATCATGGTTTGAACAAAAAGCGGTTGCGATTTTACTTGGACTATTTAGTCTTGGCATTCAAGATATTCGCATCGGTCCAAAGGCGCCTGAATTTATTTCACCTGGCGTGCTTGATGTATTACAAGAAACATTCGGTTTGAAATTGATTACAACTGCAGCAGAAGATATGGAAATGATGTTATCGTAACAAAAGGATGATCTGTCTTATTAAGAAGAAGAGTTAGCCTATAGCGCCCCAAAACAAAAATGTAGAATATTTGTTTTGGGGTATTTTCTTTTCTTGGCCGGATAGGTATGTGGCGAAATTTTTTCAAATAGGAAACCGGCTGTATCTAATAGGTAATAGTTGATTTTAGAAAAATATAAAAATCGAGTTGACATTTACAACTACTCAGTCATACAATGTAGAAGTAATAGGTGATACTGAGTAGTATTGTTTTTCAAAATGTTTTCAGTAAACAATAGGTAATAGCGGATTTTAGAAAAATTTTGAAAATTAGTTGACATTCACCGCTACTTAGTCATACAATGTAGTTGTAGTAAGTAATACTGAATAGTGTAGTTTTACTCAAAAGCTATTCAGTAAAAATTCGCCTTAGTACTCTGTGATACTGAATATAAGTCAGACAGAATAGGGGGTAAAGGAGGATCAGGACATGGAAAATTTAACTGAAATGCTGAAAGGTTCACTGGAAGGGTGTGTGCTGGAAATCATTAGCCGCCGAGAAACGTATGGCTATGAGATTACCCGCCACCTGAATGATCTTGGATTTACCGAAGTCGTGGAAGGGACTGTTTATACCATCCTCGTACGATTAGAAAAGAAAAAGCTTGTGAATATTGAAAAGAAACCATCAGATATGGGACCGCCTCGTAAGTTTTATTCATTAAATGAGGATGGCCGTCAGGAGCTTGAATTATTTTGGGAAAAATGGGATTTTGTATCTTCAAAAATTAACGTCTTGAAGTCAAACTAGCTTCATAATATAAAATGTTCCGGCTCACATTTGGAGAGTTTCTTGTTCTGCTTTATAAAAAAGGAGGAAAATAAGATGTTGGAAATGTTTAAAAAATTAATTGGTGATAAAAAAGAATACAAAATGATGATGGCACGTGTTGGAGCACTGCCAGAGGACTATCAGTTTGTGTTTAAGAAAATTCAAAACTACATGTGGAATTTCTCAGCGGGTAATGGAATGGATATGCTGCACATACAGTATGAATTAATCGATTTGTTTGAAGCTGGTGCAGCGGAAGGCAGACAAGTGCTTGACATTACTGGGGAGGACGTAGCATCTTTTGCTGATGAACTAGTGGCAAACGCTAAAACATATGTCTCCAAGTATCGTGAAGATTTGAATGAAAGCATCATGAAGAAATTGAGAAAAAAATAAATGCAATTAGTAATATCGACTGATTAGCTGGTTACAAATGTGAATTGCCGCCATCGCTATTCAGTTCTATTTTTACACCGCTACTAAGTAATACAGAATATCAGTGATACTAAATAGAGGGTATAGGTAATTAATTTTATAAGGGGGAAAAAGTATGAGTAATGCAGCGATTTCTGTAAAAGGAATAAAAAAATCTTTTAAAGACAAAGAAGTCTTAAAGGGAGTGGATTTTGAGGTGCAGCGTGGTGAAATTTTCGCGCTGCTAGGCTCAAATGGAGCGGGAAAGACGACAACGGTCAACATCCTCTCGACGCTAATGAAACAAGATGATGGTGAAGTGAGTATTTGCGGATTTGATATCCAGCATCAATCAGATCATGTTCGTCAAAGCATTAGTTTGACAGGACAGTTCGCAGCTTTAGACGGCATGCTTACTGGAAGGGAAAACTTGATAATGATTGCTAAGTTACGTGGTGTTTATAATCCTGCCCAAGTTGCTGACAATCTACTTGCAAGATTTAGCCTGACTGATGCGGCTACCCAGAGGGCAGACCAGTATTCAGGCGGGATGAAGCGCCGACTTGATATCGCGATGAGTTTGATTGGGGCGCCAGCAGTTATTTTTCTAGACGAACCAACGACTGGACTTGATCCGGAAGCGCGGATCGAAGTGTGGGATACAGTCAAGGAACTTGCCGGCAGCGGCACAACAATCTTGCTCACAACTCAATACTTGGAGGAAGCAGAACAACTGGCTGACCGTATCGCTATTTTGCATGGCGGGAAAATTATTACGACAGGTACTCTTACTGAACTGAAAGAGATGTTCCCGCCAGCAAAAGTAGAGTATATCGAGAAGCAGCCGACATTGGAAGAAATTTTCCTTGCGATTATCGGTAAAAAGGGGGAGATGTAAATGAAAAGCAAAACAGGGGTATTACTAGGGCGCTTAATGCGTAATATTATGCGTAGTCCGGATACAATTATTACAGTAGCAATTACACCGATTATGATGATGCTATTATTTGTTTACGTATTTGGCGGGGCTATAAAGACAGGAACGGATAACTACGTTAATTATTTATTGCCGGGAATTTTGCTAATGGCCATCGCATCCGGTGTGGCTTACACTTCTGTGCGATTATTTACGGATGTAAAGAGTGGGTTGATGGCACGTTTCATTACGATGCCTATTAAGCGCTCATCGATATTGTGGGCTCACGTTTTAACCTCTCTTGTTGCTAATGTGCTTACTATCGTGGTGGTTATTCTTGTCGCGCTCTTAATGGGCTTTCGTTCTAGTGCTAATATGCTAGATTGGCTTGCGGTAGCTGGAATACTGGGGATGTTTACGTTAGCGCTAACATGGCTAGCAATCATTCCAGGGCTGAAAGCGAAGTCTATGGAAGGGGCGACAGCATACTCGTACCCACTTGTTTTTCTTCCATTTATTAGTTCGGCCTTCGTACCTACCGAAACGATGCCAAAAATTGTTCGTGTGTTTGCTGAGAATCAGCCTGTAACTTCAATCGTGAATGCGATTCGTGCCCTATTATATGAAGGGACTGTTGGCAACGATATTTGGACTGCACTCGCTTGGTGCGTGGGTATCATGATCATCTCTTACTTTTTCGCTAGTAAAGCATTTAAACGTCAGCTAGGGTAAGTGAATTAAGTTATCCGAAATTATATATATTTTTGAAAAAGCACGGGAAGATTTTCCGTGCTTTTATTATTTATTGTGCTCTCATGGTAAAAAATATGGGCAACTGGTAACGAATTAACCTCAATATTTTGAGGTTTAACTGATCACTGCTTATGGAGAATATAAACATAACCGCTCTTATAAATCGTTTAATATTTCTTCAGGCATTTCCCTAATTGTAATATCTTTCCCTAGGAAAAGTAGCCAATTTGTTATCTCTGTCACTTCATCGGAATTGTTAACATTGATAAATGTTTTTAAAATGGCTGTGGATTGGTAAGGGTTTGTATAAGAAATTGAAATTTTTAAAGGATGGTATTTTTTGTACTGGGCAATCGCTTTTGGACCAAGTTCAAGTACAAGGTTAATTGCTTCGTCCTTCTTATTGAGTTTTTCTAAAATCTGTTTCTTATTTAACCTCTTTTTCGTCGTGTACGGTTCGATATTGATGAGGTTATCGACAGGAAACAACAGTTTCTTTTCTTCTTTTAAGTCAAACCCTTCAATGATCCAATGGCTTTTTTCTTGATAAAGGTATAATAGATAAATTGGGTAAGACTTGATTTCCTCTTCTTCTTTGACGGTAATCAATAAATGTCTATCCAAAAGAAGGATTTGGATGAGTTTTTCTAACATAGGGTGGGGTAGGTCAGAAAGCTCAAGTAGATCGGGATTATAAGGGTTAGTCCCTTCAAAAAGCAAGAGTTGATTTAAAAGAACGAGGTCATCTTGCTGGGTTTCTGAGATGAGTCCTAGTAGTTTTTCGGCTAAAGATTGGCGACTCTTTAGATAGGGAAGTTGTTGATTTCTTGTAGCCATAAAGGCAATAAAAAGAGCTTTGACTTCATTGTCAGTAAAGCGAACAACGGGCAGGATAGAATTATGCATGACAAAATATCCACCAGTTCTTCCAACTTCAGCGACAAGCGGCATGCCCATAGCTTCAATTTCTCTTATATCTCTAATAGCTGTCGATCGTGATATGTTAAATTCTCGTATGATTTCAGTAATTGTAAAGTGGGAGCGATTGTTGATATACCGCATAATTGTATTAATCCGTTCAACTTTTTTCATTGGAGTCTCCTAAACAGTATCATTTTTTGACATGATTTAAAGATATTATAAACTCATCAGATGAAAAGATAAATCATTTGATTCATTTAAAAAAAAGGAAGGTTTTGAATATGAAAAATTATACGATTGAAGAAAAAGATAGCTTTATTGTGTTAGGAATTGGAACTGAAATTAAGAGTGACTATACAGACTTTGTTGGAATAAATAAAGAAAAAGAAGACTTTTGGGCGGCTGTTAAACAAGATGGAAGGCTGGCTACTTTAAAAACTTTGGCTACAAATGAATATATTTTTTCTGTGAGCGAAGCGGTGAATAACAAGATGATGTATTATGCTGGTGTCATGACAGAAGCACAAATAGAAGAATCTAGAGTGATCCAGTTTCCGAAGGGAGAATACTTAGTAGTGAAAGGGGAAGACAAAACGGCTGAAGAGCTAAGTAATAAGCTGACTGGCATCGCCTTTGGTGAAGCTTTACCAGATGCAAAAGATTTAGCTTATGTTGGTGGGCCAAATACAACAGTTGAGATGGGGCAAAGAGACGGCTTAGTATTTGGTGAAATGTGGATTCCAGTTGTTAGGAAGTAAAGTGATAAAAGGTACGAAGATGGAAAGTAGAGGCTAACAATCTTGAATTGTTAGCCTATTTGACATGAATATAATATTCATATACTGCTACACATTATGTTCTGGTAAAATGGAATAAAAGGGAATTATTGTAAGGTGGTGGCAGGGTGAATAAAAAAAGGATATTTGAGCTATTCATAGTAGCGTTTGTTTTTCTATTCCTTCATGTAAGCACATATACCAATGAAAAATTTAACGATAAATTGGGTTCCTTTACTTTCGTTGTTTTATTTCTTATCGTTTATATCAACGCTATATTTATAGAACGGTATTTTGATGATATACAAAAGTGGGTTCGAAATATCACAATTTGTTTTGCTTTGTTAGTAGTTGCTGCAGTATCACTATGGATAGGGTATTTTTAAAGCTTAACTTAATTGATCTTATCTTTCCTCAGTCATGATAAGATTTACAATAGGAAGTTTTATGTAACATGAAGGGGGAAGGGTTATGGTCAGCTTTAGTACTTTGTTAGCATTTGCAATTGTTTCACTTAGCATGGTTTGTTCACCTGGGCCTAATATGATTTATCTTATCTCGCGTTCCATTACGCAAGGACGTATGGCAGGATTTATTTCTCTCTTGGGCATTATGCTCGGATTTGTCATTTATATCATCGCAACAATGTTCGGACTGACAGTTTTATTCCTTGCAGTACCCGCTGTCTACGAAGCAGTCAAGTGGGCAGGTGCTGCTTATTTGCTTTGGCTCGCCTGGAATTCGATAAAACCGGGTGCTACTTCTATTATGGAACCTCGTACTATTTCTAATGAACCACCACGGAAATTATTTCTAATGGGACTTATGACTAACCTGCTAAATCCAAAGATTGCTATTTTGTATGTGTCACTGTTACCTCAATTTGAAGATCCTGAGAAGGGATCGTTGCTTATACAAGGTGCAGTTTTAGGTCTTACGCAAATCACTGTTAGTTTTATAGTCAACCTTTTAATTGTGTTTACAGCAAGTAAAATGGCTACATGGTTTGGCACACGCCCAACGTGGCTGCGAGTACAGCGTTGGCTTATGGCAAGTGTATTAACGGGTCTTGCTGTACGTCTTGCTTTTGAACGTCGACAGTAGGCGTATCTAAAAATTTGAAGGTCTATTTTTATTTTAGAGGTAGGATAAAAGAGAGGTATGTGAAAAATATACAATGATAAATAAAATTCCTACTTACAAGCGATGATTCAGTTTTTATGTAAATATATGAATAAGTTATGTGAAAAACAGATTGGTTGTATGCCTCATATACAACGTCTAAAAAGCTCCCTTTGCTAAAAATTATTCACCCCTCTCATAAATAGAAGATCATTTTTATGAGAGGGGTTTATTCAATTTAAGTCTATAAAAATTGAATGGAAGCAATGCAAGTTCTCATTTATTTAGAATAAGAGAAAAGATGATGTTTTATTTGTTCAATAAAATACTGATGGTGTATATTATCGTTAGATACTCGACTTGCCATAATAGCGCCCTCCATTGAAGATGCAAGAAAAGAAGCGAGCGATATAATGTCCATATCTTCTTTAAGTTCTTGTTTCTCTATTCCTTCTTTTATGAGAGAAGCCATTAACATTACTGTATCATCATAACCCTTTGCTGCTGCTTTTTGTAATTCTGGAAATACTCCAGTACTTTCAATTGCGCTATTAAGCAATGGACAGCCTCCAGCAATAGGGGGATTATTAGCTGCATCTTGATATATAAGGAAAATGGCAAGGATTTTATCGATTGCTGTCTTTTTATTTTCCATTGCTTTATGAAAATGCCCCCACATAATCTCACCACTTTTGTCGTAGGCAGCAAGGACAATTTCTTCTTTATTTTTGAATCTACGATAAATAGCTCCTTTAGATAGTTCAGTAGCTGTCATTATATCCTGGATGGATGTGTAAGTTATCCCATTAGTATTAAATAAATATAAAGATGTTTCAATAATCTTTTCTTTTACCTTATCAACTTTAGTCATGCTTTGTGGCCCTCCTAATAAAACGAACTTAATATTTAAGGTGATTTTTACTATGATTTTTCTTGAATTTTTATTGTAAGTAAAAATATTTTATCATTCCCTATCTTATAGGAACCTAAAACAATACAGTTTGAGGTTAATTAAATTATATTATCTGCATTATTCGAATGAATTTTCTGTCAATTATAATGTGACCAATTGGTTAATTCAGTCATATTATACAACTAATTTTACCTAAAATCATAGAAGAAGTAAAAATATCGTGAATTTTAATGTATAAACATATGACTATTATATCTAATTTTTATTAATAGGATTAGCTAAAACTAAAGCTAAAGGGGGCGGGCTACTCCTACTGTCACTCCATTCTATAAACGATTAATCATTAATAATTACTGGAATTTGATTGTAAATAAGCAACTGAGAAGTAAATATATTTGGTTTTTAACATATTTTTTTGTTAATACTTTGTAAAAAGGGTTAAAAAAACTAGAAACATATAGTATTATTGAACACTGGAACAGAACGAACCGAACGGTTCGGTTCGTTAACTTGTATGAATATATTTAGAAGGAGAACTTTATGCGGAAAGAAAAATCAAAGATTGTAGGTAATTTAATTAGGAGGATAATAAAATGAACTTTATAAAAATGAATAAAAAAGAACTTATTATGCTAGTAATTTTAACACTGTTCTTACCATTTCAAATGGGTTTGTTCATATTATTTGGCATATCACTTTTAACTAACACCAATTTAGTTGAATCAGAATTTGCTCTTGGTGCCATCGGTTTTACTGTACCTGCTATTGTTGGAATAATTTTATTTAAGAACGAAATTATTGAGAGTGTTGCATATTTTAAAGAGAAAACAATTTTGAAAATAGTAAGTATTCCTATGGTGGTTTTACTTATGGTAATTATTGAAAATTCTATTATGCATTTTCTAGCAACTGGTCAGCCAGAGAACCAAGAACAGCTCCTTGAAGCAGGTGCGGAGGTACCTCTTATATTTACATTGCTTGTATTTGGTATTCTGGGTCCAATACTTGAAGAAATTGTGTTTCGTTATATTTTAATAAATCGCTTTTCGCATTATATTGGTACTGCTATTGCATCTATCATTTCGATTCTAATCTTTACATTCCTTCATACGAACCAGCTTTCGGATTATGCCATTTATTTACCAGGCGCGGTGATACTTACTATTGCTTATCTGATTTCTAAAAGATCCCTTGCATATGTTATGGCGATACATGTGTTAAACAATTGCCTTGGTTTCATTCTGTAAGAAATTAGTCTTGATTCCGTTACAGAGTTAAAAAATAGAGACAGATATGTATCTAATAAAATAGAGGAAATAGCAAAATCATATAAGTGTATTACATTAAAAAATCACGATAAAAACGCATCTAAAAAGAAATGATCAAAAATATGTAGATAAGATATATTATGATAATCAAAAAAGATAACATTAGAGAAAATCGGCAGGAAATAGTGAGAACAGCAGATATTCTTATATATAATGAGAGCCCAATTTAATTTAATAGATATTATAAGAAAACCATTGATTAGCCTTTTTTCAAATCAATGGTTTTTATTTTTTAAATATATATATATTTTATAAAAAATATTTTTTGACCCCCATAAAACTTTGTATTCCTACGAATATATATTAGTGAAGAAAATTAATAGAAGAAAAATGATGATGAAAGAATATTGAAGTGTTAATAAAATTACTAGATTAAGTGGGCATCCGAAATAAAAGGATGAAATTACCAATGGCATAGAGAAGAGTTATTCAAGGATTGCAGATAAAATAGAAAAAGAGCAAGCAAAACAAGCGGAAGAAAATAAGAAAGTACATGAAAAATACAAACTTAACTTTAGTGCCGAGAGAAAAAGAAAATTATTAAGAAAACGGTGAAAAAAGTTGGTCTCGAAAAATATAAGTAACAGCAAGAGGATAAACCTCAAGAAAAATACTAACAAAATGTGGTTGAATGGTCATTTGTTTAGTGGCCTTTTTGCTATTTGAAGGAGGCTGGGAGATTACTAGTGTTGAGTTTAGTAATGAAGATCCTAAGAAAACCGAAAATAGAAGATATCGTATGTAACATACAAAACAACGGAGGAGATAAGGAAGTATTTATCGTACAGTATCAGCCTTTTATTAGAAAATCAATCTCGTCTGTCTGTCGCCGATATATTACAGAACAGGATGATGAATATAGTATTGGACTGTTTGCGTTTAACGAAGCAATTGAACAGTATTCATATAAAAAAGGGAAATCTTTTTTAGCGTTTGCTGATCTTCTTATAAAAAGAGATGTAATTGATTATGTACGCAAGGAGTCTAAGCATAACTTTGTCTTTTTAAAAGAAGATGAGCAAGAGGAAATGTTAGAAATGCAAGTATCGCTTATGGAGTATATGAAAGAGATGGAAAATAGTAACCGTAAGGAGGAAATTCTTCATTTTCAAAGTGTGTTGGCTGAGTTTAAAATCACATTTTCAGAGCTTGCTAAAGAATCTCCTAAGCATCGTGATACGCGTGAGCACCTAATAGAAATTGTGAAGATTATTATAAAAGAAGAGGAAATGATGGAAGAGCTCTTCCGAAAGAAAAAATTACCCTTAAAAGATATTGAACCACTTGTTAGGGTAAGTCGTAAAACGTTGGAACGACATAGAAAATACATTATTGCAATGTGCATTATTTTTGCAAACAACTATACATATATTCTTGATTACATAAGAGGGGAAAAGCATGATGAATAAAGGAATTGTGATGGATATAAAAAAGCATAACGTAGTTGTTTTAACTCCAAATGGAGAGTTTATTACATTTAAAAGAAAAGCGCATCCATACATGATAGGAGAGGAAATCTCGTTTAACAAACAAGAACAAAGAGCTCCGCGTTTTTCAATACCACCTTTCTTAAAGCCTACAACAGTAATTGTTGCTGGTTTTCTATGCGTATTGCTGTTTTTCTACAATCAACCAGAAGAAAAAGTGTTTGCTTATGTCTCAGTTGATATAAATCCAAGTTTAGAGGCGAGCGTAACGGAGGATCTTCGTGTTATAGATTTGCGGGCTTGTAATGATGATGGAAGGCGTATTTTACAAGAAATGAAAGGGTGGGAAAATAAATATCTGCAAGACGTAATACGTACGATTATAAAGCAGAGTCAAGAGGATAAGTACTTAACAAATGATAAGAAAGTTATGCTAACGGCTGTTGCAAAGGACAAGTCGCTAGAACCACAGTTGGAAAAGGCTTTGCAGGAATTAAAGAAAGAGTATGAGATAAAACATATTACAGTTGAATATCAAAGCAGTACGATGCAAATACGGGAGGATGCCAAGAAAGCAGGAGTTGGAACGGGCGTTTATATAAAACAAGAGAATGAGAAGAAAAAATCGCTTACTCCATCTGCATCGCCGTCTAATCAAGAACAACAAAAGTCATCTTCTAATGCATCATCGGAGGCACCTCCTGTAAAAGAAGAAAGCAACGAGAAGAAAGAGTATATAGAAAAAAAGCAATATAAGGAACAACAACCGAAGCAGATAAAAGAAAATAATGGGCACCAGCAAGAGAACAACGGAAGAGGCTCGCAAGGGAATAGTGGAAATCAGCAAGAGAGCAACGGAAGAGGCTCGCAAGGGAATAGTGGAAATCAGCAAGAGAGCAACGGAAGAGGGTCGCAAGGAAGTAATGGGCACCAGCAAGAGAACAACGGAAGAGGGTCGCAAGGAAGTAATGGGCACCAGCAAGAGAATAACGGAAGAGGGTCGCAAGGAAGTAATGGGCACCAGCAAGAGAACAATGGAAGAGGCTCACAAGGAAATAATGGAAATCAGCAAGGGAACAACGGAAGAGAATCACATGGGAATAATGGAAATGATCAAGGCAACAACGGAAGAGAATCGCAAGGGAATAAGGGAAATGGTCAAGGGAACAATGGAAGAGAATCGCAAGAGAATAAGGGAAATGGTCAAGGAAACAACGGAAGAGAATCGCAAGGGAATAAGGGAAATGGTCAAGGCAACAATGGTAGAGGGTCGCAAGGGAATAAGGGAAATGGTCAAGGAAACAACGGAAGAGAATCGCAAGGGAATAATGGGCACCAGCAAGAAAATAATGGTAGAGGGTCACAAGGGAATAATGGGAATCAGCAAGGGAGCAACGGCAGAGGGTCTCAGTAAGGAAGGCCCCTACCACATAATATCGAGTGAAAGAATAATCTATAGAATAGGGAGGATTCCCTCCATCTGAAGAGATTTTTTAATATTTTTTTAAAATGACGGACATAAAATCGTATATCCTTTCGAATTATATATATGGATATCGTTAATAGTTATATAAAAGGGGAGAAAAAATATGAGAGAAATGTATGAAGAAATCACTGAAGTATTGAAGGTATTAGCACATCCGGTCCGTTTATCATTAGTAAAAATAATGCTTGCAAAAGGTCCTATTAACGTAACGACAATGTATGAAACATTACAAATGCCTCAAAGTACAATTAGTCAACATTTATCTAAACTAAAAGCTACTAAAGTCGTTACAGGTACTCGGAAAGGATTAGAAATTTATTATGAAGTAACGGATAACCGTACAAAAGCGATATTATTAAGTTTAGCTTAAAGGGTGACTGTTTAGACTTCAAAAGAAAGCACTTCAGTAACTGTAATTTTCTTAGTAACGTTAGTCGTATTTGTTGTTGTTGTTTTTCTATTTGTCTAATGTTTTTCTTTATTTGGGTCTTGCCGTATCACTATCAAGCTAAATTTTAAATGGACTATAAAAATGAAAGTTATCTTATTAGGGTCTTTTTGTTAGCTTGATAGTGATGTGCCGTTCCCACTAGTTTAGTCATGTAATCTTTTGATTTGATGATCTTTTCCCCATTCGCATAGTTCATCCATAATTTGCATTAAAGATTTCCCATATTCGCTTATGGTGTATTCAACCTTTGGTGGTACTTCTTGATATACAGTACGATGGATAATCCCATCAGCTTCAAGTTGCCGAAGTTGTTGTGTAAGAACTTTTTGTGTAATGGTTGGGATTTCTCGTCGGATTTCATTTGTTCGCATTTTTCCATCCATCAAAACACATAAAATATGAACTTTCCATTTTCCGCCGATTACATCGAGTGTCGTTGCAATTGGGCAGTCTTCATTTTGATTCATATAACACCTCCAAAGGTACTTTAAGGTTCCTATAGCACTTTAAAGTACGTACTTTTCAATTATATGTGACTCAGTCATACTAATACGTAAAGGGTTGAATAATTTATAAAGGGGATGGAAGATGATGAAAACACTTGTAATTGTAGCACATCCTGATATTGAAAAATCAAAAATTAATAAAAGATGGATTGAAGAACTTGAGAAATATTCGGATGAAATTACGGTGCATGAATTGTATAAAGTGGCACCGAATTGGGAGTTTAATGTGGAAGAGGAACAAAAGCTGTTAGTAGAACACGACCGATATATATTTCAATTTCCACTCTACTGGTACAGCTCACCACCATTATTGAAAAAATGGTTTGACGATGTATTAACATATGGATTTGCGTACGGATCAAAAGGGGATAAAGTGAAGGGAAAAGAGTTTGGTGTAGCTATTTCTATAGGTGGATTAGAAAAAGACTATGAAAATAGCGGAATCACAATGGATGAATTAACGAAACCCTTTCAAGCTACGTGCTTATATACAGATATGAAATTTATACCTTCGTTTTATTTATACGGTGCCGAATATAAATTAAGTGATGAAGAGATTGATAAAAGTGCACCTGAGTATGTACGATATGTGATGAATAAGGAGTATTCTAATATATAAGAGGAAATAGCCATTTACTTGTTAAGTAGATGGCTATTTTTATTGAATTTATATTCACTAAGTGTAATCTTTAGTAAATTAATAGTTAATCTGATAAAATAAAAAATCTAACATATATAAAGGGGAGTTTTACTTGAGAACGATGCAAAAATTATTACAAAAAAGAGCAATGCAATCACCAAATTTGGAAGCGCTTGTAGGGGGAGAGAAAAGGTATTCGTTTCAACAGTATAATGAACGAGTAAATCAGTTTGCACACTATTTGTTACAAAGCGGTGTACAAAGAGGAGATCGTATTGGAATACTATGCAAAAATAATCATCCATTTCCAAGCGTTATGATGGCAAGTTTAAAAATTGGAGCGGTATGTATACCGCTAAATCATCAGCTTACTGCTTTTGAATTAGAAACGATTGTAAAAGAGGCAAAATTAAAAGTATTAGTTATTGATAATGATTTAAGTGGATTTTTATTAAAGATTGATGCTGTTAAAGAAATTCCTTATGTAATTAAAACGACAGAAGAAGGCTTTGGTTCACTCGAATTAATATTACAAGAACAGCCAAGTACAGAACCGGACGTAGAAGTTCATGAAGATGATGATGCGATTTACTTATTTACTTCAGGAACGACTGGGCAGGCAAAAGCATGCGTAATTGGACATAAAAACTTACATCATTACTTTACTGAAATTGCGGGACAAAGAGAAATTCCGGCAGGTGAACGCTTTTTATCCGTGCACCCATTATTTCACATGAGTGGCGTGCTTTCTATTTTAAATTGTATTTATCATGGCGTTACGATGATCTTCTTAGCTGATTCGAATCCTACTCTTATTTGGGATAAGATTGAAGAAGAGAAGATTACGACGATGCTTGCGTTCCCAGCCGTGTATAGCTACATGCTTGATGAGCTAAATAAAAAAGAACGTAACATTTCAACTTTTAAAGTAGCGCAAAGCGGTGGTACAAAAGTGCCAGAAACACTTATTCAAAAATATATGGAAAAAGGAATATATATGGTGCAAGGATATGGAAGTACAGAAGGTTGGGTAGTCACTTCTTGGCATCCAATGATGGGAAAAGAAAAGATGTCTTCTGTAGGAAAAACTCTTAAACATGTAGAGCTGAAAATCGTCCATCCAGAAACAGGTGATGAACTAACAACAAATGAAGTTGGCGAGATTCATGTGAAAAGTCCATACATGTTTAAAGGGTATTGGAATAATGAAAAGGCGACAAAGAAGGTAGTAAAAGATAATTGGTTTAACATGGGCGATGCTGGCATGATAGATGACGACGGATTCCTGCATATTATGGGAAGATATAAAGACGTTATCATTCGCGGTGGTGATAACGTATATCCAGATCAAGTAGAAGATATTATTCATGAAATACATGGTGTTTTAGAAGTTGCAGTAGTTGGAGTTCCGGATGACTTTTGGGGGGAGGTTCCGACAGCGTACATTGTAAAAGATACGCAAACGTCTTTAACGGAAGAAGAAATTATACAGCACTGTAAAGAAAAACTAGCAAGTTATAAAATACCCGAAGTTGTATTTATGGAAGAATTACCGAAAAATGCGTTAGGGAAAGTGTTGAAGAGGGAATTAAGAGATGATGTACTTGTAAAATAAAAAGTGATTAGTTGATGAGGAATCCAGTTATGTACAAAGCATAACTGGATTTTTTGTTTATGATTCTGTTAGTGGATATTGTTAATATTTGAAACTTTTTGTTTGTTTTTAGTGTAATATTGAAAATAAAGGAAGTTAATTAATTTCAGTACAAGGGGGAGAAAATGTGGCTATAAAATTAGAATCTGAGCATTTATGTATAGAACCTTTTACCAATGATGATGTATGTAGAATTAAAGAATTAGCTAATGACAAGGAATTAGCCAATATTCTTGGGCTTCCACACCCATATAAATTGGAGTTCGCGCAAGATTGGGTTGATATGCAACCAGAACTTATAAGGCAAGGAATCGAATATCCTTTAGGAATCATTTCTAAAGAATCAAGAGAAATTGTAGGTACAATTACATTAAGAATTGACAAAGGTAACAATAGAGGTGAGCTTGGTTATTGGATTGGTAAGAATTATTGGGGGAAAGGTTTTGCAACCGAGGCTGTAAATAGAATGATTCATTTTGGCTTTATTGAATTAGGTCTAAACAAAATTTGGGCATCTGCTATTTCCAGAAACAGATCATCGATTAAGGTGTTAGAAAAGTCGGGTTTGCGTAAAGAAGGCACATTGAGACAGAATAGACTTTTATTAAATACATATGAAGATGTTGATGTTTATGGGATATTAAAGACAGAATATACCGTTTTAAATCATAGATAACATTGGTAGTGTAATGGCAAAAGGAAACCCTTCAGAACGGGGTTGCCTTTTTGTATGTCTCAAAAATCGACATTGTAGTTTAACAGAGCTCTGTTTATCAAAAACATAATAATTTACTAGATTTTGTATTTCTTGTAATATAATAAAGAATATTCAATCAATAATTAAAGGAAGAGATATAAATGAAGCTGCCGCCATTACAAATAGAGACAGAGAGACTTATGATTCGTCCGTTCCAAAATGATGATTATGAAAGTTGGTTCGATGGATTCCAAATGCGGTTACCAGCTCAGTATAAATACGATGATGGCTATCATGACATGTCGTCTTCAACAAAAGAATGGTTCGCGGAATGGATAAGAGGTTTTGATGAAGCAGCACATCGAGATGAGATGTATTAGGTATTTTTCGTAAAGAAGACGGGGCTAACATTGGAAAGCTAGAGCTTATAAAAATTTTACGTATGGACTATCAGTGGGCGATGATGGGATATTCCATACATAATCAATACTGGAAAAATGGATATGGCATGGAAAGTGTGAAAGCTGCGTTATCGTTATTTTTTAATAGCCTTCGTTTTCATAGAATTGAATTACATATACATGTTGATAATGAACCATCCGTTCGTCTTGCAGAAAGAGCTGGTTTTTCTTTTGAATGCAAGAGAGAGGCGTTTTCTTTAGAGAAGGATAAGTGGATGGATTTTCTTATTTATTTTAAAAATAAGGAGATGGAAATATGAGAGTTCTAATTACAGGTGGAAATCGCGGATTAGGGTTACAGTTAGTAAAAGCATTTCATGAAAATGGGCATATCGTTTATCCGTTAGTTAGAAGTGAGGTTGCGGTTACGCAATTGAAGCAAATGTTTAGTTGTAGATGTTTTCCTATATTAGCAGACTTATCAATTGATGAGAGTACGGAGCAAATTAAGAACCAGCTTAAGGAATATACAGAGTTTATTGATTTAGTTATAAATAACGCTGGAATTACTGGGAAGGAGACTGAGGTTTTACAGACGAATTCAGAAGAGTTAACGGACGTATTTAACATTCATTGCTTAGGTGTAATTCGAGCTGTAAAAGGTACATATGTGGCTTTAGCGAAATCGGATCATCCGAGAATAATAAATGTGTCCTCTCGATTAGGATCATTACATAAAATGGCGAACAAAGAGTTTCCGCAAGGTCAGTTCTCATATTCCTATCGAATTGCTAAAGCTGCACAAAATATGTTAACACTCTGTTTACAACAAGAGTTTGAAAGTAAAGGAATTCGTGTAACGGCAATTCATCCCGGAAAATTAAAGACTGACATTGGTGCCTTTGATGCGAATATGACTCCGGCTGAAGGTGCACAAAATATATATGATTGGGTAATAGATTCAAATGGGGATGGTTCAGGGAAGTTTATTGAGCCTGGTGTGGGGGAATTGAAGTGGTAAAGTGTGATTTTATAAGTATTCAATAACTATTTGGAATTTTATGGATAATGTGAAATGGTTTGCTACACATAAGTACAATTGGATAAAAAAAGAAAGCCCGGAATACACCCGGACTTTCATTATCTGTTCAACACTTCAATATACGAAGCATCTCCAGTCGTTCTTACAGCAGAGCGGAAATTGTTATTTTCTAACGTTTTAGCGACTTGTTGTAACTGCTGTACATCATCATGATGGATTAGTAAGCTGTCTACACCGCTTTCTTCTATATGAATGTGCTCGACATTTCCAATGGCATCATGTACCGCTTTTAAAAATTCAGGTTTCATATTGTCCTCCTATATGTATGTAACGTTGTTGTTAGTATTTCCCTATTTTTGAAATATAAAAGTAAATGAATTTTTGTTATATTAAGATTTTGGAAGGGGTTTCCTATTAGTTTGTCAAATAATAGTAAAGTTGCCCTTTGAATTAAGGGAATATTCGGAATTAAAGGGTGGGAGAATGGACATTTCAATAATTGCTGCACAACTAGTTAAGGAGAAAGTTATTTCACATAATCCAAATAGCGTAAAAGCGTTGAACGGAGGAACGACAAGTACTGTTTATTTGTTGGATGAAAAATATGTAGTAAAGCTGAATGAAGCAGAAGTAATACGTGAAGAAGCTCATTTTCTTTCTTTTTATGAGGGTAATACTTTATTTTCAAAGCTTTTGTATAAGGAACCTTTACATACTTATATTGTGTATTCTTTCCTTGAAGGGAGTACGTGGTGCGAACAAGGACATAAACGAAGTACGCTTCGTACACTTGTAAAAGAAGTGATCAATAAGTATAAAATTGTTCCAGAGGCAGATGGCTGGGGGTGGAAAGAAAATCCGGTTCAATCTTGGAATGAATTTTTAACGACAAATGTGATGGAAGCTTATGAAAATGTAAAACGTTACATAAGTGAGAAAGAGTATAGAACAGTTCTTAAACTAGTAAATAGGGATGCCGGAGTAAATCAGCCATTTTTATTACATGGTGATTTCGGATTTCATAATTTTATATTTCGAGAAAATAGGTTACATGGAGTAATTGATCCGTTACCAGTCCTTGGAGAACCTTTATATGACTTAATTTACGCGTTCTGTTCAACTCCGGAAGATATAACGAAAGAAACGATTGATTATGTGATGAAACAATGTGTATTTCATAAACAAGAACGAGATTTGTACGAGGAGATAGTCATAGGATTATATTTGCGTATAGATACATGTTTGAGGCACCACCCGAAAGATTTAGAAGATTATTTAGTAGCTTGGCGTTATTGGATGGACGAAATCAATCCGGCTTTATAGTACAAATAGTTGGGGGAGATAATGAAATGAACATAGCGGAAGCAAAAAGAGATTTAGCGCAAAAAACGAAGAAGGGAGTTCCTGTTATAATAGCTGGTATTTTGTTTTGGATTGTAGCGAGTGTAACGGGTATCCTTCTTTCTGAAAAGCAAGTTGTGTGGGTGTATTTAATTGGGATGGGTTGTGTGTTTCCTTTAGGTTTAATGATAGCCGCCATATTAAAAATTGATATGTTTGCGAAAGGAAATCCGCTAGGGACTTTAGCTGGATTAATTGGCGGGATAAATGTATTAAATATTCCGTTTGTATTACTTGCCTATTTTCAATTTCCAGAGTGGTTACCTTTTGTAGTAGCGATGTTAATAGGTGTTCATTTTGTACCGTACGTATGGATTTATGAGAGTAAAAGTTATGGTTTATTGTCAATAGGGACTGTATTCCTAACTTCAGTTTGCGGGATTCTTTTTGCAGACGATGGATTTACTGTCATTCCATTGTCAGTTACAGCTGTCTATTTACTGACTCTAATAGGTTTATTAATTGAAAATAAAAAACTAGATCATTATCAACAAAAATCAGCTTAATAAAAATATAGGGTAGGGGGAATTATGATGAAAAATTTCGTTTGTACAACGTGCGGCGTACAGTATGCAGCGAGTGTGGAAGAACCGGTAAGTTGTGTTATTTGTGATGAGGAGAGACAATATGTGAATCCGAAAGGGCAGTCTTGGACGGCTTTAGAAAACTTGCGAACGAGTGATACATATAAAAATGAAATGATAGAAGAAGAGCATGGACTTTATAGTATTACGACAAAACCAAAATTTGCAATCGGTCAAACGGCATTTGTCGTAAAGACGGATTCTTATCGATTATTATGGGATTGTATTACGTATTTAGATGAAACGACAATTGAGAAGGTAAAAGAGTGGGGCGGGTTAGATGCGATTGCACTATCTCATCCTCATTATTATTCAACACAAGTAGAATGGGCAGAAATGTTTGAGGTACCAATTTATATACATGAAGATGATAAAGAGTGGGTAGTACGCCCGAGTAGTCGTATTATTTACTGGTCTGGGGAGTCTTTACAATTAGCGGACGGAATTACTATTCATCGTCTCGGAGGACATTTTAGCGGCGGTTCTGTATTACATTGGGAAGAAGGAAATGACGGGAAAGGTATTTTATTAACAGGTGATATTATTCAAGTCGTAGCGGATCAGCAGTGGGTGAGCTTCATGTACAGCTATCCGAACTTAATTCCATTACCGGCGAGAAAAGTGGAGGAAATGGCGAATCGAGTGAAGCCTTTGCAATTTAACCGTTTATATAATGCTTTTCACGGGGTAGTGAAAGAGAATGCAAATGAGGCAGTGGAACGTTCTGCTGAAAGATATATTAAAGCGGTAGAAGGGAAGTTATTTCGTACGTAAAAGGAGAATTAGCTCTATGAAAACGTTAGTATGCTTCGGTGATAGTATATTACAGCTGATGAAAAAGACGGTTTACATTTTGGCCGACAAGGTTATGAATATGTAGCGGAGTTAATTGGTAAAAAGTTAAAAGGGATTTTGTAAGAAGCAAAGTGTGCGCGCTTTGCTTTTTTGTTCGCGTATTTCCTCTTGCAATGCTGCTGTGTTCAATGCAGTAGCTTTTATTATGCTAAACATGTAGGAAAGAAATGAATAAATAAAGTGGAATATAATTTGTTCCACTAATGGAATGTATCCAAGACTTAACAGTTGATTAATAGAACTGTAAAGTTTAAAATTACAGTATGGTTTTTAGAAGTGAGTTGCCATCGTTTGTAAAAAACAGATAAATTAAATATTCTCGAATAAATAATCTAACGTGTATTGCATTCTAAACTGTAATTTTTTTAAATACATTTTAATAATCTATATAATAATTTAAAAAAGTAAAGGAGTGTGTAAAATATGGTGATTTTATATACGACAGCAAGCTGTAGTTCATGCCGAAAAGCAAAAGCATGGCTTGAAGAACATCAAATTGATTATACCGAAAAAAATATCGTATCAAATTCGCTTATAGTTGATGAACTTAAATCCATTCTTCGTTTAACTGAAGATGGTGCTACTGAAATTATTTCAACTAGATCTAAAATTTTTCAGGAATTAAATATAAATATTGAGGCGCTTTCGCTTAATGAGTTTTATAAATTAATAATTGAGTATCCTCAAATGTTACGTCGTCCAATTATGTTGGATGAAAAAAGATTACAGGTTGGTTTTAATGAGGATGAAATTCGAAAATTTTTACCGCGCAGCGTTCGAACATTTTTGAATATGGAATTGCAAAAAATGGCTAATTAATAAGTAATATTTTGAAAGGAGGAAACAGAAGTGATTGAAGTACGTGTTACAGTTAATTATAAAGATAGAAATTATCACACAAATGTTATTGTGAGTAAAGATACGATTTGGACACAAATTAAACAATTGGCAGAAGAACAAGTTAAGAAACAGTGGACTGTTTAAATTGATTAGTAACTTAAAAAGTTAATTGAAGTTAGGAGATATAGGGGAGTTCTGATAGAATATAAAGAGATTTATTTTTTCATGCTAAGCATGCTTCTTATATTTTTACGTTTGACTAACCTATCTGTAATATTTATGGCTACAGTATGTTACTAAGCGAGAAATCATATTTTTTATCGTAGGAGGACAACAATGAACAGCGACTTTACCTTGGCCATTCACAGTTTAACTTATTTAGCTTTACAGCCAGATCGGATGTCTACAAGTAATGCTATTTCAGAAAGTGCAGGTGTTCATCCCGTACGCATTCGAAAAGTGCTAAGTTTGTTAAAAAAACATAAGTTTATACAATCAAAAGAGGGAACTGGTGGAGGTTTTATTTTTGCTCGTGATTTAAGTGGAATTAATCTTTGGAATATTTATCAAATAACCTCTGAAGGGGCATTGCAGCCGAAGTGTCCAGAATCAAATGATCAGTGTATTGTAGGTTCGAATATGCGGAAAGTTCTTTTTGCTATTTTCTTAGGTGCGGAAGAACATCTAGGTGAATATTTAAAGAATTATACAATGAAAGAAGTTGTTGACCTTATTAATCAAGAACGTTAAGCGGCTTAATTATTATGTAGCCGTGAGTTCTTAAAAAATAACTGTAATTAAAAACAATACAGTTTAAGCTGTTTTTTATATCTTTTTTATCGGTACAAAAAATATTTATAAGAAGGTGAAAAAGTATGATGTCAAATAATAATCATGTTTTAAAAGAGGGAGATTGGGTTCGTGGAATATCAAATGAGGGTGAATTCATAGTTGGTTACATTGTATCACTTGATGAAGTGGAAGATGTAGTTACAGTTAGCATTGTGAAACGTGACGACAAGTACACAAAGAACGAAGCGATTTTACTCTTTAGTAAACACGTTAACAAACTCCCTGAATCAAAGGTAATAAATAAGGAACAAATCCTTTATCTTATAGACCTTGCATTATTAACAGGGGATGAAGAATGGTTTATTGAGCTCTCTGCAAAATTAAACTCGATAAGAGAGCTAGTTAATGAGGGATTTTAAAGATTACATTACTTGCTTTTAATAGGATGAATCGTGTAATAATCAATAATATCGTCTAAAAGGAAATGAAATAAAATCCATTCATTACAAACATAGAAATATCTCTGAAGAAGAGTTGAAAAAACTACAAGTAAGATGACATTGAAGTGATTTGTTTGCTCCCTCCTAATAATGATGTAAATAAGCTGTCCATATGGGCAGCTTATTTTCCGTTTAGCGTAGATTTTGCAAAATATTAGCGGTTCTCTCATTGCCATCAAGTTAAAATATGTATTTTCCTAAAAATGTATATGAATGCAATAGTGGCAATATATATCCTGAAAATTGGTTTATGTATTTGAAGAGATACTTCTTTTTAATCACATTAATTATTTATTAGAATATCTTTTTTAGTTTGAAATAAAATTTTTCGATAAAGAAGAATATAAATATTTTTAAAATGAGTAGCTTAAATAAACAATATTTTACTGTATTTTATGCTAAGTAATTCCGTTATAAGTGATAGGAACAAGGGTTACATGCTAACTGTAAAATATTATCCATGTAAAATTATATCCAATTAATATTTCTGAAAATATAAAAATATTAATTTTATAAATATACACGTTATAATGAGGGCGTCGAGAGAAATTTTATTATCTCTGGAGAAAATATAAAAAATGCGATTATTAGTAAGAAAGGTGTGTGGTTATAGGCGAAATGTATGTAAAGTGCTTCAGTGGCTTGTGTAATCAATACCATAAATGCTGCCGAAGCTATTAAAGTGGATGTATAGAATTGAGAAAGAAATGCCTCATAAATGAAGAGAGGCCGGTTTAACTGAAATTACTGTTACAAGTAATTTAGAGAAACCATAAAAGTAATACACTGTTATTAGAAATGTTGCAACGTATTTATGAAGTCTATTCAATATTGTTCTCTTAAGCGCTCTTTATATAAAGAGCGGATATTACGAGTAAACATTTTTGTGAACGCTAACATTTATGTTAGGACGCTAACTAGCGAATGTTTCAATTTGGATTCATTTTGATGAAGGACATACAATGTAGGGCAACTTGTAAGGAATTCATTATCCAAAAAGGTAAATATTTGTTAGCAATAAAAAGAGACACAGGAATAGATACAAGGGGGAGTTATTATATGAACGGGAATACTGCAAAGAAAATAGAAGTTCAAGCTGAAAATACCGCACTAAAAAATGAGCAATATGCAGATCCGAAAAAGTGGCATAAGCAGGATACTACATGGGCATTGAGCCTATTTGGAACTGCAATTGGAGCAGGGGTGCTCTTTTTACCGATTAATGCAGGTTCAGGTGGATTATTATCATTACTACTAATTACATTGCTTGCATATCCAGTTATGTATTACTCACATAGGGCACTTGCTAAAATGATATACGCTTCTAATTCTGCTGATGAGGGGATCACAGGTACAATTAGAGAGTATTTCGGAAATAAAGCAAGTATCATTTTTAACATCGTATATTTCGGTTCAATTTATACAATCGTACTAATGTATTCGGTTGCGCTTACAAACACTGCAAGTAGTTTTATCGTGCATCAATTGCACATGCCAGAACCTCCAAGGGCTATTTTATCACTTGTATTAGTTCTTGGTCTTATCGCTATACTGAATTTTGGTCAAGATATTACTGTAAAGATTATGAGTATGCTAGTGTATCCTTTCATAGCTTCTCTACTGTTTATCGCAATATCTTTAATTCCACAGTGGAATACGTCAATGCTTAGCTTCTCAGCTGTTTCTACTGCTTCAACAGGAACAGGATATTTTGGAACGATATTGTTGGTTCTACCAATCATCGTATTCTCATTTAATCATTCACCTATGATTTCATCATTTGTTGTGAAGCAGAGAGCTACGTATGGCATAGAGGCTACTGATGCTAAATGTGCACAAATACAAAAAGTTTGTTATATCATGACATTCGCTGTAGTTATGTTCTTCGTTTGGAGTAGTACATTAAGCTTGACTCCAGAGGATTTAAAAATGGCAAAAGAGCAAAACTTATCAATTCTTTCATATCTTGCGAATGAGCTTAATTCACCTGTAATTACGATTGCAGCTCCAATCATTGCTTTTGTGGCTATTACAAAGTCTTTCCTTGGCCATTATATCGGAGCATTTGAAGTAATGCGTGACATGATTATTAAGTTCGGTAAATCACGTGGAAAAGTAATTGAAGAAAAAACAATTAAGACAATCGTCCTTACTTTTGTTGTATTATCATGCTGGTTTGTTGCTTATACAAATCCAAGTATTCTTGGACTTATTGATTCTCTAAGCGGTCCATTAGTTGCTGCTATCTTATGTCTATTACCGATGTATGCAATTAATAAAGTACCAGTACTAGCTAAATACAAAGGGAAAATGAGTAACGTATTTGTTATTATTGTAGGTGTACTTACTGTTTTAGCAAGTATTAAATCATTATTCTAATTCATGATTGTTAGTTCTAATGCAATATAAAATAGAACGATTTTGGGACAGGCTTCTCCGTTTGGAGAGTCTGTCCCTTTTTAATGCGTTACATTTTTATCTTGTTGATTTTATGAGATATTTCCTCATAATTGTAGCTAAGGGAGATGATTTTAGGTTGAGTAAACTGAATATTAGCGCAATGGTTTCGGGTGATATAATTGTTACCCGTCTTATCGGCAAGATTAAAACAGATGATGTGTATGAATGGTTTAATAGTTTCGAGCAAGTTTGTCAGCAATTTATTTCCGAGGGACGGAAATACAAATTGTTGGTGGATAGAAAAGGATATACGCCAGATCATTTTTCTGTTCAAAAAGCATGGAAAGATAAGTTTTTCAATGAAACGATTTTGAAACACAGTAAGGCAATTGCTTTTCTTCTTGAAGAAGGGGAGATACTGAATTATTTACAACAATCTAATACAAAAGAATCAGTAAAATTTTTTGATGATTATGAACAAGCATTCCTTTGGTTGAATGAATATCCCATATAAATTTGTTAGCGAACCGGTTGCTTAAGTAACTGGTTTTTTATGCTTGTAAGTAGTAGCGGGAAGAAAACTTCTATACGAAATGTTTAGCACTAGAGGACATACATTTTTAATGAGTTAAATATAATTCATAATAGTACCAAGAAGAAAAGAGTACGCTTTACAGTATTAGTTATATGGAAAGGTCTTACGATAGAGTCGCATAAAGTTGAGTAAGGGGGATAAACATATGAGCGCTTCAAATTTGAATGAAATAAGTAAGCAAATATTAATAGAGGAGGAAACACTTCAATTTTCTTCTTTTACAAATGAAGATGCTTTGCAAATAGGTTTATTTATCGTTGAAACGGCGAGGCAAGAAGGGAAAGTGATTGCTGTTGATATAGCGAAAAATGGTGTGCAACTATTTCATTTCAAGATGACAGGGACAACTGCGGAAAATACGCAGTGGATTGAGCGTAAAAAACGAGTTGTTTCTTTGCATAATCATAGCTCGTATTATATGCAAATACAAAGTGAAATAACGGGCGTTCCATATAATGAAAAGTATCTTTTAGATAGATCGGATTATGCTGCGTTTGGTGGATGTGTTCCCGTCCAAATAAAAGACGTAGGGGTCATTGGAATGATAACAGTTTCAGGATTACCACCAGAAGAGGATCATGAATTAGTTATAAGGGCAGTTAAAAATCATTTAAAGCAATAGTAAAAAGGCAAAATCGAACAAGAATATGTTCGGTCTTGCCTTTTTATTATTCAGTTCAACATATTTCTAATAAGATGTTACGGAATTAAAATCTTTAATTCGAGACACTTTTCTTGACGATAATAATCTACGGAGTTAATATGATAAACATAACGTAATTAAATTACTAAAAGTAATTAAGTTATTTTATATAAGTTTAAGTGGTTAAGTAGTATGTGGTAAAAATGCTTTGAATTGCCACTATTAATATTGGGGACAATGAGAAAGCGACAAATATAAAAAATTAGAAGTTAAGAAGCGAGAGTGAATCAACAATAATAGTAGCTTCTGTACAATGCATTCTTACTATAGTGACAATGACTATACATCACGAGGAGGACTGAAATTGGAATCGATGACCTTTGTTTTATTTGGAGCGACAGGGGATTTAGCTAAAAGAAAAATTTATCCCGCGCTATATAACTTATATAGAGATCAAAAGCTTCCAAAGCCAATATCCGTTATCGGGCTTGGAAGACGTGAAGTATCTCATCTAGATTTTCAAAAAAGAGTAAAAGAATCCATAGAAACTTTTTCTCGTCGCAGGGAAGAAGGTACTCCGAACATAGAAGATTTTTTAGAGTATTTTCGTTATTGTCCGTTAGATGTGAATAAGCCAGAAGACTATAAAAGGTTATTACAAGTAGTTCTTGAGAGGGAAGAAGAACAAAATATACAAGGGAATAGAATGTTCTACCTTTCAGTTACTCCTGACTTCTTTGAGACCATTGCTTTAAATATTAAAGAAAGTGGACTGGATAAAACGGAGGGATGGAAGCGCCTAATGATTGAGAAACCGTTTGGTCATGATCTTCCATCTGCCCGAGACCTGAATGATAAGCTTAGCCGAACGTTTGAAGAAGACGAAATATACCGTATTGATCATTATTTAGGTAAACCGATGATTCAAAACATTGAAGCGCTTGAATTTGCAAACCCTGTTCTCCAATCGATTTGGAATAAAGAACATATAGCGAATGTACAAATAACAGCTAGTGAAACGGTTGGTGTAGAAGAAAGGGCAGGATATTATGATCATGCAGGAGCAATTCGCGATATGGTTCAAAATCATATGCTGCAAATATTAATGATGACTGCAATGAATCTGCCGGAAAAGATAAATGCATGTGAAATTCGTGAGGAAAAACGAAAAGTGATGGAGACTCTTCGTAAAGTGAAAAAAGAAGACGTGCAGAAGCATATCATTCGCGGACAATATGCTTCCGGGGAGATAAAAGGACAACAAGTTGTAGCGTATAGAGAGGAGCCGGGAGTAAATCCTTCTTCTCAAACGGACACATTTGTTGCGGCTCGCTTATGGATTGATAACCCATTTTGGACTGATGTTCCTTTTTACATACGAACAGGAAAAAGAATGAAAGAAAAGTCTACTCGTATTGTAATTGAGTTTAAAAATACATTAAAACAGCAGTATCAAGATAGTAATCCAAATGCAGCACCTAATTTGTTAATAATTGAAATTAGCCCAAATGAAAATGTTTCACTCCAATTAAATAGTAAAAATCCATTGAACAATGGAGAGCTTGAACCGATCCGTATTCATTTTACTTGTGAGCAAACAGGAGTGGGAATACCTGAAGCTTACGAAAGACTTATCTATGATGCTATATGCGGAGATTCTACATTCTTTGCACACTGGAGAGAAGTTGAATTGTCATGGGAGTGGGTGCAACCAATCCTTGAAGCGTTCGAAGAGAACTTGTTACCTCTTCATGAATATGAATCTGGCTCGTATGGTCCGGATGCTACTCATGCTCTATTACAAGAAAGTGAATTTGAATGGTGGTTGGATGAAGGATTGAAAGGATAATTACATCCTTATAAGTAAAGTGATATGAAAAAAAGATATTCATCATTGTATTAACATGTATTTATGATGAAAGGTAATTCAAGGAGGAATTATATTATGAGAGTAGGATTAATTGGTTTAGGTAAAATGGGATTAAATTTAGGGAAGAATTTAATTGATCATAAACATGAAGTAGCAGCATTTGATTTAAATACGAGTGCAGTGGAAGAAATGAAAGAGTATGGTGCTACAGGTGTATCAAGTTTAAGCGAACTTGTTCAATCATTAGAATTACCAAGAATTCTTTGGGTAATGGTTCCACACGCTGTTGTTGATTCTGTTATTAATGAAGTTACCCCGCTGTTATCAAAAGGAGATATTTTAATTGAAGCTGGGAATTCACATTATAAAGAGTCTATTCGCCGATATGAGCAACTAAAGCAAGATGGCATTCACTTTATGGATGCAGGAACTTCTGGCGGAATGGAAGGAGCTCGTAATGGTGCGTGTTACATGATCGGAGGAGATCAAGAAGCTTGGGATATCGTTGAACCTATTTTCCGTGATACAGCTGTAGAAAATGGATTCTTATATGCTGGAAAAGCTGGTAGTGGTCACTTCTTAAAAATGGTTCATAACGGAATTGAATACGGTATGATGGCTGCTATTGGTGAAGGATTTGAAATTCTAGAGAAAAGTGAATTTGACTACGATTATGAAAAAGTATCAAGAGTATGGAACAACGGTTCAGTTATTCGCTCTTGGTTAATGGAATTAACTGAAAATGCATTTTCTAAAGATGCCAAACTGGATGAGATTAAGGGTGTTATGCATTCTTCTGGTGAAGGAAAATGGACAGTAGAAACAGCTTTAGATCTTCAAACTGCAACTCCTGTTATCGCAATGTCTCTATTAATGCGCTACCGCTCATTAGACAATGATACGTTTACAGGAAAAGTTGTAGCAGCACTGCGCAATGAATTTGGTGGACATGCGGTAGAAAAGAAATAATATAACTCGTTAACGTTAAAAAATGGAGGGAATAAATCATGAAGTTTTTTATTGATACTGCAAATCTTGAGGACATAAAAAAGGCATATAAACTAGGTGTTTTAGCTGGTGTTACAACGAATCCGTCTTTAGTAGCAAAAGAAGGCATTAAGTTTGAAGACCGTATTGCAGAAATTTGTCAGGCAGTACCTAACGTTGAATCTGTTTCGGCAGAGGTAACGCCAGATGCTGTTATAGCCGAAGAGATGATCGCTCAAGCAGAAGAACTGATTAAAATTAACGGTGGCGATGAAAAAGTTACGATAAAACTTCCGATGACGCTAGCAGGATTAGAAGCTTGTCGTTACCTTGCTGAAAAAGGTGTGAAAACGAACGTTACACTTATTTTCACTGTGAACCAAGCTCTTTTAGCTGCTCGAGCAGGTGCAACGTACGTTTCTCCATTTTTAGGGCGTTTGGATGATATTTCTGAAGATGGCGTACTATTAGTTGCTAAAATTGCTGAATTATTCGATATTCATCTATTAGATACACAAATTATTGCGGCTTCTGTTAGACACCCAGACCATGTCACTCGTGTAGCAATGGCAGGTGCTCACATTGCAACAATTCCTTATAAAGTCATTGAACAACTTGCTATGCATCCATTAACAGATCAAGGTATTGAAAAGTTTGCTGCGGATTGGGCGAAGGCGCCTAAGTTATAAGGAAGTAAAGTTTTCACAAATTGCTTTTTCATGAGAGGATCAATCTCTATGTAACTTCATCTTGTAAAATAAATCCCGAGTTTGGTACCTTATTACGTGAAAGCAGCGATATGAAAAGACATCCTGCAGTTTCAAAACAGCACAATGGTTATAAAAAGGATCCCTTTATGAGAGTGAAGTTTATAAAAACGTAGCTCTCATAAGGGAGCGTCTTTTTGTATACATCATGGTGCTCTTTTGTTATCGGAATAATTTGAAAGGGGTTACATAGTGAGCTCGAAATATATGATTGGTGTAGATATTGGGACAACTAGTACAAAAGCAGTTTTGTTTTCGGTTGATGGATCTGTTATTGCAAGTCATGGGATTGAATATCCTTTATATTCTCCCGCACCAGAAACAGCAGAACAAGATCCAGAAGAGATTTTTCAAGCGGTCATACATACGATTAAAGAAACTATACAATCAAGTAATGTGCAGCCAGTTGATATTCTTTGTGTTTCTTTTAGTTCGGCCATGCATAGTGTCATTGCTGTAGACGAAGTAGGGAAGCCGTTAACGAGGTGTATTACTTGGGCAGATAATAGAAGCGCAAGCTGGGCAGAAAAAATAAAAAATGATATGAATGGTCATGAAATTTACCTTCGTACTGGAACACCAATCCACGCTATGTCACCATTTTCAAAATTAGTTTGGCTTAAAAATGAGCATGCTGAACTGTTTGCAAAAAGCTATAAATTCATCTCTATTAAAGAGTTTGTTTTCTATAAGTTATTTAAGGAATATGTAATTGATTATTCTATTGCATCAGCAACAGGAATGTTCAATTTGAAATCTTTAAACTGGGATGAAGAAGCCTTACGTGTTGCAGGAATTACAGATGAAAAGCTATCTACAGTTGTTCCAACGACGCACAGTTTAATAGGGATACATGAAGAACTTGCAAGAGAGATGAATGTACTTGTTACTACTCCTTTTATAGTCGGTGCGAGTGATGGGGTACTATCGAATTTAGGTGTAAATGCAATAGAGCCTGGAGTAGTTGCTATCACAATTGGTACGAGTGGTGCGGTGCGAGTTGTAACAAATCAGCCTGTAACGGATCCGAAGGGTAGGACTTTTTGTTACGCGTTAACTGAGGACCTTTGGGTAATTGGTGGACCGGTTAATAATGGCGGTATGATTTTCAGGTGGGTCCGCGACCAATTATGTGAGTTAGAAATTGAGCATGGGAAGCGCTTAGGAAAAGATCCTTATGAATTGCTTACTGAAATAGCAGCAAAAGTAAATCCTGGGTCTGACGGTTTATTATTTCATCCGTATTTAGCAGGAGAAAGAGCTCCCTTATGGCATGCGAATGCGCGGGGATCTTTCTTTGGGCTTGGACTACATCATAAGAAAGAGCATCTTATCCGTGCTGTTTTAGAAGGAATCATTTATAACTTGTATACAGTTCTTCTTTCGTTAAAAGAATTAATTGGCGAACCGAAAAAAATTCAAGCGACAGGTGGTTTTGCGAGGTCAGAACTTTGGAGACAGATGATGGCAGATATTTTTCATCAAGACGTATATGTTCCGGAAAGTTTCGAAAGTTCATGCCTAGGAGCAGCTATCCTCGGGTTATATAGCATAGGTGAAGTAGATACATTACATGTAGTTTCTAATATGGTAGGTGCCAATTTTTATCATGAGCCAAATATGGAAAGTGTGGAGAAATATAAAGAATTAACACCGATCTATATTCGTTTGGCCCGTCATCTGGAAGAAGAATATGAAAGTATAGCAGCTTTTCAAAAAAAGTGGATTTAGAGGCTATTTGGCAGGGAAATATGGTAACTTATAAAGAGGTACTCAAGTTTTTTTAGATGTTCTTTCAAAAATAGTTCACGGTTGTTCTGTAAAAAATATGATGAACAAAAACTATAGGGAGAGGGTTATGAAAATGGCGGATAACAAAGAGTTTATTGGATATGTTGGAACGTACACGAAAGAAAATAGTGAAGGAATATATAAGTTTACTTTAGACACGGAAGCAAAAAAAATTAGTAATGTAACACTTGCGGCTAAGCTGGATAACCCTACATATGTAACGATTAGCAAAAATAATGAATATCTCTTTTCTGTTGTTAAGGATGGCGAATCGGGTGGTGTAGCTGCTTATTCGATTCATAGTCATACTGGAGAGTTAAAGGCGAAAAACAGACAAGTAGTAGAAGGTGCTTCTCCTTGTCATATTAGTGTGGATAGTGGAAATCGTACGGTAGTTACAGCGAATTACCATAAAGGGACGATTGAGTCTTTTGTAGTAGATGAAGAAGGTGGAACTGTAAATGTTGCCCAATCTATTGTTACACATGAAGGTTCAGGTCCGAACAAGGAAAGACAAGAAAAACCACATGCACATTACGCGGGATATACTCCTGATGAAAAATATGTGGTAGGTGTTGATTTAGGGATTGATAAAATACTTACGTATGAAATAAAAGATAGTAAGTTAAAAGAAGTAAATAGCTTGTCTGTGAATCCAGGAAGCGGTCCGAGACATATTACTTTTCATCCGAATGGAAAGTACGCTTATGTGATGACGGAACTGAGTTCGGAAGTTATTGTATTATCATATAATTCGGAAGAAGGGGCCTTTACAGAGTTGCAGTATATTTCTACAGTTCCGAAAGAATTTGATGACAATAGTCAAGGAAGTGCGATACATATTTCTTCTGACGGCTGTTTTGTATATGCAGCGAACCGCGGCCATAATAGTATTGCTGTTTTCAGTGTTGACCAAAATTCAGGCGAGCTTACATTTGTTGCACATACATCTACAGAAGGAAATTGGCCGAGGGACTTCGCATTAGATCCGACTGAAAAGTTTCTTATTGCTACAAATGAAAAGTCACATAATCTTGTGCTATTTTCAAGAAATGAAACGACAGGGGAGTTAACACTGCTGCAATCTGATGTTATTGTACCAGAGCCTGTTTGTGTAAAGTTTTTGAATGTTTAATTGGAGTTTCAATGTATAAAGTGGTGTCGTTATTTGCCGGTAAGTCGATATATTAAAAAAATCGTTGATATAATTTCAAATCCCCAAAAATAATAAAAAGCAAAGCGATATCGCTTTGCTTTTTATTATTTCTTTTTCGGTCTACGTACTAATTCGCCGCCGCAGTTTGGGCAAACGTTTTGTCTTTCTTCTGTACAGGGTGCACAAAATGTACATTCATACACGCAAATGTAAGCTTCGGAATTTGATTCGAGAGATTGATCGCAAATTTGACAGTTTGTTTTCATTTCGAGTGCCATAGTAATTCTCCTTTTAGTTTGAATATTTATAATTTAATTATAATTCAATGAGCAGAGTTAGTCCTTTTCAATTGAAAGGAAATCAAATGAGAAAGTTATGATTTGAAATGAAAGATGCTATTTTATTTTAAAATTGATTATTTAGTGCAGTTGGAATATTATGAAATAGTCAAAAGACAATAGGGGGTATATATTTTGACTAATCATAACGATCATTTAAAAGCAATCTGTGAAAAATGCTTCGGTTTATGTTGCGTGGCGTTACCGTTCGCAGCATCGGTAGATTTTGCGGTGAATAAAGATGGCGGGAAGCCATGTACTAACTTACAATCAGATTTTAAATGTAGCATACATAAAAATCTTAGAGGAAAAGGTTATAAAGGTTGTACAGTATTTGAATGTTTCGGCGCTGGACAGAAGATTTCGCAAGTTACGTTTAACGGGATTGATTGGCGGAAAGATGCTAAGCATGCGAGAAAAATGTATGATGCTTTTCCGATTATGCATCAGCTTCATGAAATGCTTTGGTATTTGAATGAGGCTATTCTTTTACAGGCGACACAATCGATTCATAAAGAATTAAGTAAAGCGATTGAAGAGACAGAGCAACTTTCGAATTTAAATGCGGACGAGTTAATGAAAGTAAATATCCCGTTACACCGTGCAGAAGTGAATGTGTTACTTTTAGAAACGAGTGAGTTAGTTTGGAAGGAAATGAATGCAACGCGTAAGAAACGAATTAGTCATCGCGGAGCAGACCTTATGGGGGCAAATTTGAAGAAGAAAGATTTGCAAGGAGCGAATTTAAGAGGGGCTTACTTAATTGCGGCTAACTTAAATGGAGCAAACTTAAGAGGAGCAGATCTTATCGGAGCAGATTTGCGAGATGCAGATATTCGCGGAGCAGATTTTACAAATAGTATTTTTCTGACGCAAGTTCAAGTTAATGCGGCGAGAGGGGACAAACATACGAAATTACCGAAATTATTGTCCCGTCCATCGCATTGGAGTGCGTAAAGCGTGTATACGAACAGGCAGAGATTAAAAATCTCTGCCTGTTTTTTTCATTTCTTTTCAAAAGTAGTAATTAAAACGCTACATATAATAAGAGTACCACCAATAAAAAAGTTACTATTTAATGTCTCATTTAAGAGCAGCCAACCGAGCAATGATCCAACGATAGGTTGGAAGAAGAAAAATAATGATCCGATGCTTGCGTCCATTAATTCTAATCCTTTATTCCAAAGGAAAAAGGCACCTGCCGTTGAGACGACACCTAAGTAAATTACGCCTAATATTACGTACGTATTTACTGTTTCGATAGAGGTTGATTGTAGTTCCCATATCATAAAAGGTGTAATGAAAAAGAGTGAAAAGAATATGGCGTACGTTGTAATCACTAAAGATGAAAATCGAACTGAAGCAATCTTTACATAAATGGATAGTAAAGCCCACGTAATAGCGGCACCGACTAATATGATTGTACCGATAAAATAGGAGTCAATTTCAATATCCCATCCAATGACGATAATGACGCCGATTGTCGCTATGATAGTAGATAGCAGTCTACGAGCAGTTAGTTTTTCTTTTAAAATGATTGCTGCAAATATAACCATAAATGCGGGAGTGGCTGATGTTACTAACGAGCCTGTATGAGCGTCAGATAGTTTTGTTCCGATAAATTGACATGTAATCGAAATGAAATATCCGATAAATCCAATCCAAGCGAATAATAGCCAATCTTTTTTGTGAATGGTTACTTTTTTCTTTTGCTTTTTCTCAGCTATTTTCAAAATGAAATATAAAACAACGAAAGCGATAATAAAGCGTAGCCAAACGAGTGTCAGTGGTGGGATAAAGTCGAGTACGTATTTGCTAACAACATACATACCGCCCCATATACTAGCTGCTAATGATAAACATATAGCTCCTAAAATTGTTTGTTTCATGTAAAGTACCTCCGTCTATTTTTAGGGTATTATGAGTTCCCTAAGACGAGGCATAGTGTTATGTGTTATATGAATGCCCGCCTTAGTTTATAGGCGGCCTACAGGTTGATCGTTTTCGAATGAAGTGTTGTAGTACATGAGTGCATTCCTCCTTCATAATTTTATAATGATATTATAACTTAATTTTCAGTTTATTGGGGTGTTTCTTTAGAAAATGGAAATGGTGGTTGTCTAAGAAAGCATAGTATATGGTAGAAAAACATATTTTTAAAATAAAAGAAACCAATGACATAACTGATAAGTATAGTAAGAGTAGGATGAAAAAGTAGATTAATAGAGAACGAGGAGGAGATTGTTATAACTACAACCGTTATTTCTCATTTTTATAACGAAGAATATTTATTACCGTGGTGGCTTGCTCATCATACGAAACTGTTTGATCATGGCATTTTAATTAATAAAGGTTCAACAGATCGTTCGGTTGAAATTTGTAAAAAATTCGCACCACACTGGGAAGTGCGAGATTCTGCAAATCCAGAATTTGATGCACTAGCGACAGATCATGAAGTGATGATGGTAGAACAAGAAGTAAAGGGATGGAAAATGATTTTAAATACGACTGAGTTTCTTTGTGTACAAGATAAAAATCAGTTTTGGAAATCACTGAATGAATTGGGAGGGAGAATGTATTGGCTGGAAGGGCTTATTATGGTCGATGATCTTAACTATAATTATCCGGACCTTAACTTTGGAATACCTTTAGTGAAGCAGCGATTTCACGGTTATTTGCCAGAAGACTGGGCGTTATGGAGAAGAGGCAGATTTATTCATAATCATGCACACGGGAGTTATACGGTTGGAAGACATTTATCTGCGCATGAATCTATGATTTATCCGCCTCTTGCGTGTATTGCATGGTTTGGTTTCAGTCCGTGGAATGATGAGATGAGAAAGCGGAAATTACAAATTGGTCCGACTCTTTCTGAAGCTAGTAAGCATGGGGGAATGGGAACGCATCATATTATTACACCTGAAAAATTAGAAGAATGGTATAAGGATTTAGCGAGAGGAGCGAAGGATTTACGTTTTAGTGAGGCGTATCGTTATGCTTTTTTATAAATGATTCCCACCATAAAATTGTTTCTTCAATTCCTGTATTTAGATCGTATGTTGGTTTCCAGTTTACTTCATTTTTTAAACGCTCTACATTAACGCCGACGAATAAAGGTTCATCTTTAGAGAAAGGGATCGCACCTAGTTTAATGAAATGTTCTTTTCCTATCTTTTTAGCAATGATAGAAGCTAATTCTTTAATTTGTACAGATTGACCAGAAGCGATATTGATTGTGCCTGTAACGTCGTGTTCTAATACAGTTACGAGAGCATCAGCGACGTCACTCACATGGAGGAAATCTCTAGATTGTTTTCCATGTGTACATAGTGCTTCCTCATTTTTTAATAAGGAAGTGATAATGTTAGAAACGAGCCGATTCCCTTGTTCGTGAGGGCCATACATATGAAAAATGCGGCCCCAACACATGCTGAGGTCTGTTTGCTCAGCGTATGATTGTAGCCAGGAGTGTAGCGCGTTTTTACATAATGAATACGGGGTTTTATAGGAAAGAAGCGGTGAATCTTCAAATAGTATGCCGTTAAACCATTCATATTCTGCGCCAGTACCTGCAACAACAACTCGCTTTCCGCCGCATGTTGTGAAGTGTTGAATTAATGAGATGCTGGATGCAAGCCAATAGTAATTATGAATAGATACATAACACGCTGGCGGCACTGCTTCCCAAGCTAAATGAATGAGATGACTAGGCTTCATGTCGTAAATGAGTTTTTTTACTTCTTCATCGCAAAGTAAGTTTACTTTATGCCAATGACAAGAAAGGTGAGAGGGTTTATTTGTATTGTAAGTGGCGTGCACTTCATAGCCCTTTTGTATAAGAGAATTTACAACATATTTACCAATCCATCCACTACCGCCTGTTATAAGGATTTTTTTCATGGCTCAATTACCTCAACTTCTGGTATCGTTACTAAAAATTTTCCGCCCCATTCACGAATGAAAGAGCATTCTTTCATAATTTCATCTTTCAAATTCCAAGGAAGTATGAGAATGTAATCAGGTTTTGTACGCTTAATTTCTTCTGGAGATTGTATTGGAATGCGGGTACCTGGTAGAAGGAGATTTTGTTTGTGAGGGTTTTTATCTACTGTATAAGCTAGAAATTCTTTTCCTATCCCGCAATAATTTAAAAGGGTGTTTCCTTTAGCAGGAGCACCGTAACCGATAATTTGTTTGTTTAAAGCTTTCGCTTCGATAAAAAACTTTAAAATATTTATTTTCAATTGTTCGATGTGTTTAGAAAAAAGGAGATAGCAATCTAATGTATCTAGTCCGTGATCTACTTCTTTTTGGATTACGTTTGTAACATTGGAATGGATAGTGGATGAGTCACTATGGTGGTTTATAAAAATACGCAATGAACCACCGTGCGTTGCAAGTTCTTCTACATCGACAATTTGTAAATGATGATGAGCTAAAACTTTTTGAAGACTTATAAGTGAGAAATAGGAGAAGTGCTCATGGTAGATCGTATCAAACTGTTTACATGATATGAGATTTAATAAGTGCGGGAATTCAACTGTTATCGTGCCATCTTGTTTTAATAACGTTTTTAAACCGGCGACAAAATCATGTAAGTTCGGAACGTGTGCCAATACGTTATTTGCGACGATTAAATCTGCTTGCGGTAACTTTTTTGCTAAATTATTGCTAAAAAAATTTACTTCAGTAGGAATTCCTTTTTGGATAGCGATTTCTGCTACATTTTTTGCCGGTTCAATTCCTAGTGTTTCGATATGTTCTTTTTGAAAGTATTGTAATAAATATCCGTCGTTACTCGCAATTTCAATTACTTTCGAATGGTTTGTTAAGTTAAAACGCTTAATCGCCATTTCTACATATTGCTTAGCGTGTAGTAGCCAGCTTGATGAGTAAGAACTGAAGTATAAATAGTCATGAAAAATATTGTGCGGGGATTCAAATTCATCTAATTGTACAAGTAAACAAGAGTTACAAACAAATGTGTGCAGCGGATAAAATGGTTCCATTTTATATGAGTTTTCAGGAGCTACAAATGAGTTAGCGAGAGGGGAAACTCCTAAATCTAAAAAAGTATTTGTGAGTAATGAGTGGCAAAAACGGCATTTTTTCTGTTCCATTTTATAGCCCCCTTATAAATTTTTGAATGCATCGATTTGTTGTCGCGTGAAAGATTTCATATTTTCACCAGATGCATATTTTTTGTACCAATCAACAGTCCAAGCAATAGAGTGATCTGTTGATAACTTAGGTGTCCAACCGAGTTTATTTATTGCTTTTGTACTATTGAGTGTTAAGATAGGGGATTCATAAGGTGTGTTTGTATGAGGAGAAAGGATTGTTAGTGGTCGATTCCATAATTTCATTATAGATTGAACGACATCATGAACGGTTCTGTTAGGTTCATTCATCGGACCGAAATTCCACGCTGCTGCATATTCAGCGTCTTTCCACAGCTTCTCAGCTAAAAGGATATAGCCATGTAAAGGGTCTAATACGTGTTGCCACGGGCGAATAGCGTGTTTGTTTCTAATATTTAACGTACCATCTTGTAAATATGCACGAATGACATCTGGGAATAATCGATCTTCTGCCCAATCACCACCGCCGATGACGTTACCTGCTCTTACTGAGGCAAGTTTTTGAGTATGAGTGCGGAAGAAGGATTTTTGATAGGAAGTTGCAACTAGTTCAGCACATGCTTTACTAGCGCTATAAGGGTCGAAACCACCTAACCGGTCAGTTTCCACGAATGCCTGGTTACCGCTCCCGTCATTTTCATAGCATTTATCACTTGTAACATTAATGATACTACGTATACTGTCTATATGTTTTGCCGCTTCTAATACGTGAACAGTACCTAAAACATTCGTTTTAAATGTTTCGATAGGATTTTTGTATGAAATGGTGACAATCGGCTGGGCTGCTAAATGAAATAGTATGTCAGGGTTGTGTTGCTGTAGGGCATGGAATAAAGAATCGTAATCTGTAATGTCGCCATGAATTGTTATGCACTCTTTTGCTATGTTACCTTGTTCAAAAAGGTTAGGAATGGATGGGGGATGAGAAGAAAAGCCAACTACTTCTGCACCTAAAGAAGTTAAAAAAAGGGTGAGCCATGAGCCTTTAAAGCCAGTATGTCCCGTAATAAATACTTTTTTCTTATTCCAAAAAGATGATGAATCCATATTACCAAACCTTCCACGGAGCGTTATTACTTTCCCATAGCTCGACTAATTTATTTTTATCGCGCAATGTATCCATCGGATGCCAAAAACCAGTATGTTGATATGCGGCTAATTTGTTTTTGTTTACTAACTGAACTAAAGTGTCTGTTTCAAAAACTGACTTATCTCCACTAATGTAATTGAAAACATCAGGATTTAAAACGAAAAATCCACCGTTAACCCATCCACCATCACCTAGTGGCTTCTCTTGAAAGGATGTTACAGATTGTTCATCTAAGACGAGAGAACCGAATCTACCAGGAGGTTGTACGGCCGTAACAGTAGCCGTTCTGCCGTGTTTTTTATGAAATGCAATGAGTTCTTTTATATTTACATTACTTAATCCATCGCCATAAGTGAGGCAGAAAGGTTCGTCCCCGATGTAATTTTGTATTTTTTTAACTCGTCCACCTGTTTCGGTATTTAGACCGGTATTAATCAGTGTAACTTTCCATGGTTCTATACGATGAGAATGGTTAGTAATCGTATTGTCGTTTAAATGTATCGTGAAATCGGACATGTGTAAGTTGTAATTTAGAAAAAATTCTTTAATTGCATATCCTTTATAGCCTAAGCAAATAATAAATTCAGTAATCCCGTAATGGCTATACAAACTCATAATGTGCCATAGAATAGGTTTTGTTCCAATTTCAATCATAGGTTTTGGTTTTAAATGAGTTTCTTCCCCAATCCTTGTTCCGTATCCACCAGCAAGAATAACAGCTTTCATTTTTTCCTCCTAAAATAAAAAATATAATATATACAGTATTCATATTGTATGCAAATGGTTTTCGTTTTGACTAAGTGCGTAAAAATATGTGGAGCATGATAGGGTGAGAAATATTAAGGTTTGAATTTAGGGAATAATTGTTGATACTCAGGGTGATTACGTAGATCTTGTGTTGAATTAGTTAACATTAAAAATCGAGCTTCGAGTTCTTCAGAGGATCGACCATATTGTTTTTGAAGTCCCAATTGAACGCCCTTTTTTGAGAGGGTAGGTGTAATTTGTAATTTTCTTGCCTTGGTATGTTCGTTCCAAGGGCTAAAATAAAATTTGAAAATGAATGAAGGGGAGTTATAAATGATAGGTTGGTGCCGCGTAAAATGTCTGCCTGGTAAATATGCACCATCAAGATGGTTGTGTATAAATCTCCAGGCACATCCGACTGCTGGGTTATAAGGAAAAAGCCCGTGATATCGTTGTTCTACTAAAGGAATGGAATATCTTAGTTTTGAATAATTGTAATCATGCTTATCAATCATGACAATCATTCTAATCGCATACATATTTTGGCCTAACGTATGAAGTGATGAGAAAAACTCTTCTACATTGTTACAACAAAGAAATTCCGTAGTATTTAATACCATTTTCCAACCTGAAACCTCTCTTTCAATTTCCATCACCTCAATATCAGTATTAGTGGGATCGAAATCAAGGAATCTTGAATTTCGTACTTCCCAGTTGGGAGCAAATAATTTACAAATTTCAACAGAACGATCTGTAGAACCTCTATTAATTAATATGCCGTGATCAAATATTTTTGTATGATGCATAAGCCACCATGGTAATAAATACTCCTCGTTATAAAAGTGAGAGATAATTGTCCTAGTGATTTTAATCTCCTCCAGTTGCATAAATAATGATTTTATTTCAATAGTATTATCATATGTTTTAAATTAAGGAAGGTTGAAAGGAATGTGTGATTCCATTTTTACATTTTGGTATCAGCATATCGAAAAAACATTAATCTAACTATATGGATAGAGTTATAGAGTTATAGAGTGTGAATATACTACATACTTAGATAGCATGTGAAATTTTGTATAAATTATGAATAATAAACCGTCACGTTTGACTGTACAGTTTATGTATTGTATGATGGTAGTAATATAAACAAGGGGGGAAGATCGTTGGGAAGGTGTATCGAATCGGACAGTTGGCTCTCATGGCTCACGTGTCGAAACGAACGATTGATTATTATACGAATCTAGGAATCTTAAAAGCGGAGCGATCTCAATCTAATTATCGCTATTACGACGAAACAGCATTTGAGACATTACAATTTATTGAGAAGTGCAAAGAAATGCATATGCCGCTTTGTGAGATTAAAGAGAAAATCGAGGAGAAGAAGAAGCTGCTCGGTATCAATGAACACGTTTCGAAACAAGTGAATGAAGTGACAGACCATATTCATCGATTAGAAGCAGAGTTAACGGAGTTAAAACCGCTTTTAGATGGATTGACTGATTCACAACGTGAAAAAATATCGAAATCTTTATCTGGTCAAACGACAGCTTTAATACAGACACTTGCTCTATTATTATAGAAAAAAGTGAAATCCGACCTCTTTAATTTTTGTATCGGGCTATGTTTTCTAATGAACAAATAAGAAAACATTATAGTATACAGGAGGTGGACACCTTAGTTTTTTAAACTAGGGGGATTCATTGGAAATATTTAATTTAGTCATGGTTGCGATTTTAATCGCATTTACTGGATTTTTCGTAGCAGCAGAGTTTGCGATTGTAAAGGTACGTTCAAGTCGTATTGATCAGCTTGTTGCGGAAGGGAAACGCGGTGCTTTAGCAGCGAAAAAAGTAACAACAAATTTAGATGAATATTTATCTGCTTGTCAATTAGGTATTACAGTTACAGCTATGGGATTAGGTTGGTTAGGTGAACCGACAATTGAAAAGTTATTACACCCGTTATTTGAGAAATGGAACATAAATCCTTCTATCTCATCAGTATTAACATTTGGTCTTGCTTTTATGCTAATGACGTATTTACACGTTGTAGTAGGGGAATTAGCTCCGAAAACGATGGCAATTCAAAAGGCTGAACAAGTAACGTTGTTATTGGCAGGTCCGTTAATGATGTTCTATAAAGTCATGTATCCATTTATTTGGGTATTAAACGGTTCAGCTCGTGTTGTAACTGGCTTATTCGGTTTAAAACCAGCTTCAGAACATGAAGTAGCTCATACAGAGGAAGAATTACGTCTTATCCTTTCAGATAGCTATGAAAGTGGCGAAATTAATCAGGCTGAATACAAGTATGTAAATAACATTTTTGAATTTGATAATCGTATTGCAAAAGAGATTATGGTACCGCGAACAGAAATCGTTGGTTTCTACCTGGAAGATTCAGTAGAAGAACACATGAAAGTAATCCAAAATGAGCGATACACACGTTATCCGATTTTTGGAGAAGATAAAGATGATATTATCGGTATGGTCAATGTAAAAGATTTCTTTATTCGATATATGACCGAGGATCAAAAAGATTTATCATCTATTCGCTCGTATATGCGTCCGATTATTGAAGTGATGGAAACGACTCCAATTCACGATTTATTACTTCAAATGCAGAAGAAGCGAATTCCGATGGCTGTTTTATATGATGAGTACGGAGGAACAGCAGGGATTGTAACGCTTGAAGACATCTTGGAGGAAATCGTCGGCGAAATTCGTGACGAATATGATGAAGATGAAGCACCACCAATTCAGCATGTGAATGAGCACCATAAAATCGTTGATGGAAAAGTGCTTATCTCAGAAGTGAAAGATTTGTTTGGATTACACATTGAAGAAGACGATGTGGATACAATCGGTGGCTGGATTATGATGCAAAATCATGAAATTGAAGAAGGACAACATGTTGAGGCGGAAGGTTATGAATTTAAAGTGTTAGAAAAAGATGCTTACCAAATTAAACGTGTTGAAATTCGTAAAATGGAACAAGAGCAAGAAGAAGAGAAAGCAGCAACTGTGTAAGTTGCTGCTTTTCTTCTAAAGTATAAAAAATGCGAAATTAGGAGCGGATATTTTGATTCAAGCAGCCTTACGTGTATATCGATTACAATTGTATGTGATCTTTAGTGGTTTACTACTTATGTGGACGATTACTCCGTTTGGAAAACAAGTAACAGGGTTTGGTATTGGATTAGCTGTAAGTGCATATTGCCTTTGGTTATTAGCTCGCAGAGTGGAGAAACTTGGAAAAAGTATCGTAATGAAAGAAAAGGCTCCTGGATTAGGAGTGTTAAACCGATTCGCTGCAGCCATTTTAGGAGCTATCATCATGTATGAAATTGAGCATGAAATGGAAATGTGGGCATTCGGTACAGGCATTTTAGGTGGTCACTTTTTAATGATTGCAAATTTAGCTTATGCGAATATTCAGTTAGTGAAAGAGGAAGAGAAGCAAAGGGAACATGCTTCGAAAAACATAGAGCTATGATGAAAGGGACCTAATGGGGTTCCTTTTTGTGTTTAAAGCGAGCTAATGAAAGGAATCAAATTTACGACAAATATAATACGCTTCTTTTTTACGTTTTTCAATAGTATGAAAAATAATGTAAAAAAATTTAAAAACCCATCGATTTCTAAAGGTTATGTATGTTATTATGACAAAAGACTTTTTGAAAGAGGTGGATACCAATGTTACAAGCGTTACTTATCTTTGTGCTTCAAATTATTTACGTTCCCATTTTGACAATCCGTACGATTTTGCTTGTAAAGAATCAAACAAGATCCGCTGCTGGTGTTGGATTGTTAGAAGGAGCTATTTACATTGTCAGTTTAGGTATTGTGTTTCAAGATTTATCAAATTGGATGAACATCGTTGCCTATGTCATTGGCTTTAGTACGGGACTATTATTAGGCGGTTATATAGAGAATAAATTAGCAATTGGTTATATTACGTATCAAGTTAGTTTACTAGACCGTTGTAATGAATTAGTAGATGAACTACGTCACTCTGGATTTGGTGTTACAGTATTTGAAGGCGAAGGAATTAATTCAATACGTTATCGCTTAGATATCGTTGCAAAGCGTTCTAGAGAAAAAGAACTGTTAGAAATAATTAATGAAATTGCACCGAAAGCGTTTATGTCTTCTTATGAAATTCGTTCATTTAAAGGCGGATATTTAACGAAGGCAATGAAGAAGAGAGCGTTAATGAAGAAGAAAGATGAACATGCATCGTAAAAAAGGGGAGTAGTGCTGCATTAAAAGTGCAGTATAAGTCCATATGTAAAAGAGAGGAATCTATTTGATGTAGATTCCTCTCTTTTTTAGAACAGTTTCAATATTTGTTACGGCCAGCCCTCAAATTCATGATTAGCCATATAACTTGAATAAATACAGGTATGATAAACGCGATTAATAAAACGATAAGTGAAATGGATTTAAGTTCGGGTGTTTGAGTAACTCCAGCACCATCAACGTCGCGTAGCCAAATAATAGCGGCCCATATTCCAAAAATGATAATCCAAAATATGTTACCAATCCACCAAGAAATCCACCTTCTTTTCATGTTCCCCCCCCTTATATGTACCCTCTGTTAAAAGTATATTTTCGTTCTTATATTTATAAGGAAATACCTATAAAATTAATTTTGTTTAACTGTATATCTAACTTGTTTAAACGTTACCATTTCGCCATCTTTATCATCATCTTCATTCTGTAAAAGTTGGACTCGTGGTTTGTAGTCTGTCCTATGAGCATCCTTGATACCTGTAATATCAAGCTTGTAGGATTCACCATTCTTTATTTTTTGTTCGAATACTTTTTTATTGGCAACATAAATAAAAGTTACTTTATTCTCATCAATACCTTCAGTCTTAATTTCTAATTCGTTATCTTTTGTAGTAATCGTTGGTGTTAATAATTCAATACTGCCGTTTCCGGTTTCTAAAGAATTTTCCGCTATAGTTGAACATCCAGATAATATGATTCCGATGAATAGAAGAGCACTTAATTTCTTTCTCATAACATCCCCCAATTTCAAGTGATTTTGGATTTTGGCATTGCTAGGCTTGTAGTGTTTTATGTAAATGTTTAGCTAGCATTCTTTTTGATTATACCATAATATGTAAATGAAAACAGGTGTATATCCAATGTAAGGGGGATTGAAAAGTTTACTTATTGCCGAGAATCAGTATTTTTATAGTAGGTATATATCTTCTTTAGGAAATCCTTTTTCATATTTAACATATTATCCGAAAGAAGTCTCCTTCCTCAGGCGTGTGAAAGACGATAGTCTAGCGGCAGGTGGGAGATGAATTTCGATTTGGCGTAGCCAAACATTTGTTTTTCCTATTTATTTCGCCTCTGATATAATTAGTCTTATAAGAGGGGAATTTTGGTATAACAATGAAAGTAGATAATAGTCTTGTAGTGTTCAGGTTGTGTGATCACCGTCATAGCTTATGGGAAATGAAGCGAAAAATGAGGTGAATGGATATGCCAAAGCAGAATAAGGCGTATAAATTTCGTCTGTATCCAACAGAAGAACAAGCACATCTCATACGAAAAACCTTCGGGTGTGTACGTTTTGTGTATAACAAAATGTTAGCTGAACGAAAAGAAGTATATGAAAAATATAAAGAGAACAAGGAAGAACTGAAGAAACAAAAATTCCCTACTCCTGCGAAATACAAGGCGCAGTATGAATGGTTGAAAGAAGTCGATTCCTTAGCATTGGTCAACGCGCAATTAAACTTGCAAACTGCGTATAAGAATTTTTTTAGTGGTCAAAGTGATTTTCCTACATTCAAAAGTAAAAAGAGTAGAAAATCCTATACAACGAATCGAGTAAACGGAAATATTATGTTATTTCATGGTTATATCAAATTACCAAAGTTGAAAATGGTGAAACTGAAGCAACATAGAGAAATCCCGTCAAAACATATCATCAAATCGTGTACGATTTCGATGACATCTACTGGTAAGTATTACGTGTCTATTTTGACCGAATATGAAAAAGAAATCACTCCAAAAGAAGTAGAGCGTGTAGTTGGATTAGACTTCGCAATGGCTGAATTGTACGTGAGTAGCGAAGATGAGAAAGCAAATTATCCTCGCTTTTATCGTCAGATGTTAGAGAAATCAGCGAAGGCACAACGAGTATTAGCAAGACGTGTGAAAGGTTCCGAACGCTGGAATAAACAACGCATTCGTGTAGCGAAATTGCATGAAAAGGTCGCCAATCAACGTAAAAATTTTCTTCATCATAAGTCTAAAGAATTAGCTACGAGTTTTGACGTTGTAGCAATCGAAGACTTACATATGAAAGGAATGTCACGAGCATTTAGATTTGGTAAGAGTGTAGCGGATAATGGTTGGGGGATGTTCACGACATTTTTAGCATATAAGCTACAAGAACAAGGAAAACAGTTTGTAAAAATAGATAAATGGTTTCCTTCTACAAAGATGTGTAGTAATTGTGGAAATAAAAAAGAAATGCCGTTATGTGAACGCACGTATGCGTGTTCGTGTGGACTCACAATCAGTCGTGACTATAACGCAGCGGTCAATATCAAAAAAGAAGCAATCCGCTTATTAGCGTTCGCATAAATAGTAACAAAATAACCTTTGGAACAAGGGAGTTAGCTCGGCTGTCCTAGGACAAATTCGTTAGCTATCAAAAGTAGCGATGAACCGAGAAGCCCCACTTCAAGTAAGCTCGTAAGGGGTACTAAGTGGTGGGTAGTTCACAATATGTAGTGAAATAAAACCAATAATTCTTATTCCACCGAGAATAAGCCATGGTGTATACATTCAGCTTAGGTTGGAAGTAAAAGATGGTGCGGTATGTATGCTGGAGAAGAAGGTGGAAGAGCGTGCGGTACGATTGCGAAAGTGAAAAATTACCGGGCGAAGAGAAAAGGAAAATCAGGTTATAATGTGTAATTTATAGTAGGGGAAGAAAATGGGATGGGGGAATGTAGAATATGAAAGGGACACAAATGTTAGCGTTAAATAAAAAGTGCTGGGATACAGTTGCGCCATATTTCTTTCAAGTAGATTGTTTACCGAAATACGGCCCGTATACAGCGTCTGAAGATGAGATTCATTTGTTCGATTCAATTAGAAATAAAAAGGTTCTTGATATTGGATGTGGAAGCGGGCATTCGTTGCAATATATGGCAGAACATGGGGCAGAGGAAGTATGGGGTCTTGATCTTTCAAGTGAACAAATTAAAACAGCGAATGAAACGTTAAAGTGTTGGAATCCAACGTTAATATGCGGCGCAATGGAAGAGGGAGTGGATATTCCGAAAGGGTATTTTGATATTGTATACTCCATTTACGCATTAGGATGGACTTCGAATTTAAGAAAAACGTTGGAACTGATTTATTCATATGTAAAGCCAGGAGGAAGTTTTATTTTTAGCTGGGAGCACCCAGTATATTCAAATTTACAGTATGGTACAGAAGAAATTGCTTTTAAGTCTTCTTATCATAAGGAAACTCCTATTACGTTTGAAACATTTAAAGGAGAAAATGTACAAGCGACATTATATAAGAGAAAAATAAGTACATACATAAATGAGTTAAATAGAGCGGGGTTTACAATTGAGAGAATAGAAGAACCTGAGCCATCGACCTCGTTTGATGGAGAACGAGCTGAGCCGTCTAAGAAATATTATTCATTATATAAAGCGAGAATGGTGCCAACTACTTTTATTATTAAGGCGAGAAAATAAAGTGTTTTATAAGAAGAAGCCTATCATTTCATCTATTTGAAATGATAGGCTTCTTTATTTTTTAAAAAATGAGGTCAGAGGTGTACTTTTCTTATAAAAATGCATTTCATATAAAAGGTGTAATTATTTTTGGGGAAGGGGGATTGTTGTGCGTCGTCATAGAAAGTGCAAAAAATTTGGAGTGGCACTGCCTCTTCCACTTATAGGAGCAACTGGCCCTACAGGTGATAGTGGCCCAACTGGTCCAACTGGAGGGCATGAAGGTCCGGTCGGGCCTCCGGGAATTACTGGACCTACAGGAGCGATTGGTCCACAAGGCCCTCAAGGTATCGAGGGAATACAAGGTCCACGAGGGACAACAGGAGCACAAGGAATACAAGGGTTACAAGGAATAATTGGTCCCACAGGCACAACAGGAGCAGCAGGAGTCCAAGGTCCACAAGGAATCACCGGTCCAACAGGAGCAGCTGGAGCACAAGGTATACAAGGCCCTCAAGGGATACGAGGGGAAACAGGAGCAGCTGGAGCACAAGGTATACAAGGTTCACAAGGAATACAAGGGGAAATTGGATTAACTGGTGCTCAAGGTGCTCAAGGTCTTCAAGGAGTCCGAGGAATAATCGGTCCAACTGGTGCGATTGGTTTGCAAGGTCCTCAAGGAATACAAGGTATAGCGGGCCCAACAGGAGCACAAGGTTCTCAAGGTATGCAAGGAATACAAGGGATCACCGGTCCAACTGGAGCGCAAGGAATTAGAGGTCCTCAAGGATTTTTGGGGGAAAATGGGATAACAGGTCCCCAAGGAGTGGAAGGTGCGCAAGGTATTGAGGGACCCGAGGGACCACAAGGAAATGTTGGGGTTACGGGCGTGACTGGAGAAACAGGAGCGACAGGAGAAACAGGGGCAACAGGTACACAAGGAATACAAGGCGTTCAAGGGATTATGGGGATACAAGGAAGTACAGGAATGACAGGACCTACCGGTGCGACGGGAGTAACCGGAATACAAGGTGCTCAAGGTATACAAGGTATACAAGGCCCAACTGGAGCAAGGGGAATGACAGGGGTTAACGGTAGTGTAGGTCCAGCCGGAGCGCAAGGTAGTCAAGGGCCGATTGGAGCTGTGGGACCTACTGGAGCAACTGGTAGTATAGGGGCTATAGGTTCCTTAGGAATAGTAGGTGCAACAGGGGCGACTGGCTTACCTAGCGGAGGTGGTTATTTCTTTTCTACTTCAACGAGTGCAGTTGCAGCGAATGCACTAATACCAATCAATTCCGGGTCTACAATTTTTGGTTCTGGTGTCAGTTTAACAAATGCAACAACTGTAACGTTAAGTACGCCGGGAATATATTTAGTCAGTTATTATTTTCAAGGTGATCCAAATGGGGGGAATGAAACGATTTCCGTGAGGCTTACTTTAAATGGAACGCAAGTCGCGGGGAGTTTTATTTTTTATGTTACAGGAGGTACTTTTGTATTAGAACCAGCGATTTCTAATACGATGGTCATTAATGTTGCTTCTTCAAATGCTACTTTATCTTTACAAAATGGCCCATTAGCTATTGGGCATGTAACGACATTATCTGGTGTGATAACTGCTAGTTTAAATGTATTAAAAATAGTTTGACACGTTAGTTATAACGGGGGGAGATGCTTGTGAGGGATCAAGATAAGTGTAGTAAGTTTCAAGCACCTATTCCTTTTCCGGCGTCAGGTATTACGGGGCCAACTGGTCCAACCGGTCCGACAGGTTCTTTAGGTGGACCGACTGGACCGCAAGGAATACAAGGCGTACAAGGGCCAATTGGTCCAACAGGTCCTACAGGAATTCAAGGTGTGCAAGGGGTGCAGGGAGAGATTGGTCCACCTGGTCCAACCGGTTTAACAGGACCACGGGGTTCTCAAGGTAGTCAAGGGCCGATGGGGGAACAAGGTCCACAGGGAATTCAAGGTGTTCAAGGTATGCAAGGCGAAAGGGGTCCGACTGGCCCAGCTGGAATACAAGGGATACAAGGAATACCAGGGCCGATGGGAGAAACAGGTCCAACCGGAATACAAGGGATACAAGGTATACAAGGGGAAATCGGGCAGGTGGGTCCAACCGGAATACAAGGGATACAAGGGGTGCAAGGTGGAATTGGTCCGACTGGTCCAACAGGAAATACGGGTATACAAGGTGTTCAAGGGAATTTAGGGAGCAGTGGTTTACAAGGGGTAACAGGTATACAAGGTATTCAAGGTCCGATGGGTCCGACTGGTCCAACCGGTTCTCAAGGAATACAAGGGGAGCAAGGGCTAATGGGACCAACCGGTTTAACTGGTGTTCAAGGTTTACAAGGTCCGCAAGGTGAGATGGGGTTAACTGGTCCAACAGGCTCTCAGGGGATACAAGGAGTGCAAGGGGTAATAGGACCAACAGGGGCAACTGGTTTGCAAGGGGATCAAGGGCCGACAGGCTCGACAGGTCAGGCGGGAGTAACAGGTCCAACTGGATCTGCAACAGGTCCAACAGGAGCAACGGGTCCAACAGGTCCGCCAGGAGGCCCAACCGGTCCAACGGGTCCAGCAGGATCACCGGGAGGTCCAACAGGTCCGACTGGAGCAACCGGTGCAACAGGGGCGACCGGAGCAACCGGAGCAACTGGAATACAAGGAGTGCAAGGTGTAATGGGCCCAACCGGAGCAACCGGTTTAACAGGTTTGCAAGGCGTACAGGGGCCAATGGGGGTAACAGGTCCAACAGGTGACCAAGGTATCCAAGGTCCACAAGGAGTAATGGGAGTAACCGGACCAACCGGATTACAGGGTTTACAAGGAGTACAAGGACCGATAGGAGCAACTGGCCCGACTGGTCAACAAGGAGTGCAAGGGGCACAAGGTCCACTTGGGCAGGCAGGTCCGCAAGGAATACAAGGAATACAAGGTGAGCAAGGAGTAATGGGGCAGGCAGGCCCCACCGGTTTACAAGGTCTTCAAGGAATTCCAGGTCCAATCGGTCCAACAGGTCCTCAAGGTTTACAAGGAGTGCAAGGTCCAAGTGGTATAACTGGTCCAACAGGTCCTCAAGGGATACAAGGAATTCAGGGGCCACAAGGAGGTATAGGTCCAACCGGTGCGACTGGAATACAAGGAGTGCAAGGTCCAGAGGGGCCAACTGGTCAAACGGGTGCAACAGGCCCGCAAGGAATTCAGGGAATACAAGGAATCCAAGGTCCAACCGGTCCACAGGGCATTCAAGGTCTGCAAGGAATTCAAGGTTCGATTGGTCCAACAGGCCCAACTGGACCGCAAGGAATACAAGGAATAACCGGATCAACAGGTCCAACCGGTGTAACAGGGGCAACCGGACCGACTGGAGCAATTGGTCCACAAGGCATCCAAGGAATTCAAGGACCACAAGGGGGAACAGGTCAAACGGGTGCAACAGGCGAGACAGGAGTAACCGGTCCACAAGGCGTGCAAGGAATCCAAGGACCACAAGGGATAACTGGTCCGACGGGAGCAACCGGAGCGACGGGAATAACAGGTCCTCAAGGAATCCAAGGAATTCAAGGTCCACAAGGTGTGACGGGAGCAACCGGAGCAACCGGAGCGACAGGAGCGACTGGTGCAACAGGCCCAACAGGAATCCAAGGAATCCAAGGAATAACAGGAGCAACAGGGGGAACGGGAGTAACAGGCCCAACCGGTGCCACGGGCCCAACCGGCTTAACAGGCCCAACTGGATCGTCTGCCATATCAACAGGTGGCGGCTATTTCTTTTCTACCTCAACGAGTGCAATTGCAGCAAATGCCAACATCCCAATTAATTCTGGATCCACTGTATATGGAACTGGTGTATCTTTAACTAGTGCCACAACGGTTACCGTATCTACACCAGGAATATATTTGGTAAGTTATTATTTTCAAGGAGATGCAAGTGCTGGGAATGAGACAGTATCTGTCAGATTATTATTAAATGGAGCTCAACTAACAGGGAGTTTTATACAAAACGTAACGACATCAACTGTAGTAATCGAACCTGCCATTTCAAATACGCTTCTTGTGAATGTAACGAGTGCTAATTCAACATTAATATTACAAAATGGTCCATTAGGTGTAGGGCATGTGACGACTATAGCAGGTGCGATTACGGCAAGTTTAAATGTAGTGAGAATATTATAAGGAATATAAAAAACACAAGGAATGTCTGTATAGACACACCTTGTGTTTTTTTCTTTATCTTTTCGGTTGAAAAATATGTTGAAAGAAGTATTTGTGATGTAAGTTATCTACAACTTTATTTGCTTGATATGTGCGGTGTTGTTCGAGTCGAAGTCTTTGCTCCATCATTTTTATTGCGTGATCAGATAAACGTAACATTATACATGTCTCCTTTTCTATAAATATAGGTGTCTATTGGTATCGATCCCATATTTATAATTAAGGAGGTACACTGTGTAACATAGGCAAAAAGCACCTTCCTCTCCCATTACGCTTACGAGGTTAGCTGTCGGACTCGGGAAGTGAGAGTTTCCCTACTTAAATAAGATTCGCCCCAAGTAGCATAGCTACAAAAATGGTTCCCCCGCTCCAAAATTTGGACTCAGCAAAAGGATTTATAAAGTAAAGGATAACATAAATAAATTGATGAGTCAAACTATTTTATGTTTTCTGATTTTTTGAGTGAGGTTAAAACCACTCCATCGGGTAATATAATATCATTTATTTTAATAAATCCATGTTTTTTATATAAAGACAGAGCAGGTGTATTTTCTTTCCCTGTTTGTACAATATATGTTTGTGAAGGGGAGAACATGTCAAATACATATAGTAGTAGTTTTGTGGCGATTCCTTTATGAAAATGATCGGGGGATACTACTAAACGATGAATATCAACTTCCTCTTCATCCATTTTAAAAGAAATAAACCCGGCAAGTGTATCTCCATAAAAATAGCCGTAAAAAATTTCATCACATGATTGAATATCGGCTACAGTATCATAAAGGCGAGGAATAGCTGTGCTATTTATATATTTTGCTTCAATTTCATAAGCGGGTATTTGAATGTTTAAAATATAAGTAGCGGTGTTGTGAGAAGTTGTAATTAATTTTTGAATCATAGGGTAAAACCTCCTTGTAGGCTTTATTTTCATAGATTTGACAAGATTTTTCTTTATTGGATATAATAATTATAATAGTTACATAACAATTTAGTATTAAAAAGAAATACACCATAATAGAAATGGAGGGCTAAAAATGGGATGGATTATCACATTAATAGTTGGTGCTATTATAGGTGCAATTGCAGGTTCTATAACGGGTAAAAATTTTCCAGGTGGTATGTTCGGAAATATTATCGCAGGTTTATTAGGTGCTTCGTTAGGTGGTAGATTATTTGGATCTTTTGGGCCATCATTTGGTGGGATTCATGTCGTGCCAGCATTATTAGGGGCAATCGTGTTAATTCTTATTGTATCATTTGTAGTGAAAGCTGCAAGGAAATAAAGATATAGATCATGATGAAAAGCCCTGAATAAGGGCTTTTCATCATTCGAAGAGGTGGTTTCGTTGGAGAAATTAAATATTAGAAAAAGAGATAAGTTGAAAAAGTTTTTTAGAGAGCAAAATTATTTAGCGGTGTTACTCGGCTTTGCGTTATTGTTTATTAACATATTACTGCTAACGAAGATTTCTTTTGTGTTTACTCCGTTTATCGTCTTTTTAAAAACAATTTTCTTCCCAGTACTATTAGCGGGTGTGCTATTTTATATTTTGCATCCATTCGTTTCGCTTTTAGAAAAGAAAGGTGTTTCAAGAATCGTATCAATCGCTTCTATATATATAATAGTGCTAGGATTATTTGTGTTTTTAGTTGTAACAGTAATCCCGATTATTAAAGATCAAATTGATGCATTAATAGATAACTTACCGTATTTCGGTCATGAAATTGAGCGAGCGGCACGTAGATTCGGGGAAAGTAATTTACTAGGGAAAATTCAGGAGAATTTAAATATTGATGTAGCGAGTATGGTAAAAGACTACACAGTTGATTTTACGAAGTCGTTATCATCAGTAACTGGAAATGTAACTGGATTTTTAAGTACTGTTACAGAGGTCGTTTTAACGTTTGTAATGGTTCCATTTATATTGTTCTATCTTTTAAAAGATGGTGAGCAATTACCGAATCATTTCTTAAAGTTTATTTCAGAACAAAGACAACCAGCAGCGATGAGAATACTAGATGATATGCATTATGCGATTAGCTCGTATATTAGAGGGCAAATTATCGTTAGCTTGTTTATTGGTATTATGTTATTAATCGGCTACCTGATTATTGGTATTAAATATGCGGTACTACTTGCAATTTTAGCGATGATTGTAAATATCGTTCCGTATGTAGGGCCAATCATTGCAATTACACCAGCATTAATTATCGCATTTATTGACTCGCCAGCAATGGTGTTAAAAGTAATTATCGTTATGATGGTCGTACAGTTAGCAGAAGGTAAATTTATTTCTCCGCAAGTTATGGGAAAAAAGCTAGACATTCATCCAATTACTATCATTTTTATTATTTTAACTGCCGGAAATTTATTTGGAATTATGGGGATTATTTTAGCAATTCCAGGATATGCGATATTAAAAGTGTTAGTAACGCATAGTTATAGATTTGTTAAGTTGAATACGTAAAAAAAGAGCTAAAACAGGTAAAACTGTTTTAGCTCTTTCTTATTTATACTCTTGTTGTAGTAAATAAATAAACCTTATGCGTAGGCTTTTAATTCAATAATAGGTAGATTGCTTTCCTTTAGTTTGTAATCAAATATTAAATCGTCTATGCGAAAATTAGCATCTACTTCAAGAGAAATGAAAGTACCTCCGATTTCTATTTGGTTTCCGTTCGCATTTTCAAAAGTGAGCGCACCGTCAAATGTTTCTATGTACTCATCGCAAGTGTATACATATATAGCGATGGATGTGAAATGTATAATTACGCCTAAAGTATCATCGTTAGTTTGAATAACGTTCGCAACTTTATTCATTTTTTTAGTAAACCAACCCATGACTTCACCCCGTTTTTGTATTGTAAAGGAATTCTGTATATATTGATTATATATCGAAAGGGATAAATTGGTAATAACTATTGTTAAAATCTAATAAAAAGAAAATTTAGTTTTTTTGTGAGTGAGAAATGTGATAAACTGTAAAAAATAACGAAAAGCAATGAAAGAGAAGAGTACATATTCGAAACTTTGCAGAGAGCTGATATGTGGTGGAAATCAGTAAGGGATGAATATGGAATGGGCTCTGGAGCTTCTTGCTGAAATGAGTAGGCAAAGACGGCTACTTCACGTTAAGAAGTTGAAGTGAGCTATGATGATAGCTAATGAAGGTGGTACCGCGGGAGTCTCTCGTCCTTTTTTAAGGATGAGGGGCTCTTTTTATTCTGAGAAAGGAGGAGTTAGGTTGAGCGGAAAAATAATGTTAACAGGAATTAAGCCGACAGGTTATCCGCATTTAGGGAATTATATTGGCGCGATTAAACCTGCACTGCAAATGTCAAAGAGTAATGAAGGAAAAGCATTGTATTTTATAGCTGATTATCATGCATTAAATGCTGTACATGATCCAAGTCAGTTTAGTAGTTATACGAAAGAGGTAGCAGCTACTTGGTTATCACTCGGACTTGGAGAAGATGTTATTTTTTACAGACAAACAGAAGTGCCGGAGATTCTAGAATTAGCTTGGATATTAGCTTGCTTAACTCCGAAAGGGCTTATGAACCGTGCCCATGCATATAAGGCGAAGGTGGAGCAAAATAAAGAAGCGGGTTTAGAGGTAGATGCAGGGGTTAATATGGGGTTATATACGTACCCGATTTTAATGGCAGCTGACATATTATTATTTCAAGCTACTCATGTACCAGTCGGGAAAGACCAAATTCAGCATATTGAAATTGCGCGTGATATTGCGACGTATTTTAATCATACATTTGGCATGACGTTTACGCTTCCGGAGTATGTCATACAAGAAGAAGGTGCCATTTTACCTGGTCTTGATGGAAGGAAGATGAGTAAAAGTTATGGAAATGTGATTCCATTATTTGCAGAACAAGAAAAACTACGAAAGTTAATATTTAAAATCAAAACAGACTCTTCACTTCCAAATGAACCGAAAGAACTAGAAACGTTATTTACGATATATAAAGAATTTGCGACAGAAGATGAAATGCAGTCGATGCGTGAAAAGTATGAAACTGGCATTGGATGGGGCGATGTGAAAAAAGAGTTGTTTCGTGTTATAGACCGCGAATTAGCTGAACCCCGTGAGAAATACGCTATGTATATGAATGAGCCGAATTTATTATATGAAGCGTTAGAAAAAGGTGCTGAGCGGGCAAAAGAAATCGCGAAGGTAAATTTAGCGGAAATTAAAAAACGGATTGGATTTGAGAGGGGGCGCTGAGCGTTCCCTTATTTTTTTATAAAAAAATCGAACGAAATTTGAATTTGTTACCAATATAGAGTGAGGAGGGATAGAAATGGTTACAATTCTCGAGTTAAAAGTGTTGTTATTCCAAATAGGAACAGAAATTGTACCACCTAGTAATTTAAAAGAAAAAGTTTTAATTCAAGTTAATCTGATGGAGGAAATAACATTTAATCATGTTGAGGTGAATAAAGATGAGTGAAACTGTGTTAGCAGTTCAAGGTTTAAGTAAGACGTATGAGAGTGTAGATACAAATGTTAGAGCTTTACAAAATGTATCTTTGGAGCTGAATAAAGGAGAACTCCTTGCCGTAATGGGGACGAGTGGGTCTGGGAAGAGTACATTACTAAACATACTTGGTGCTTTAGACAAGCCTGATGAGGGAGTTGTATATGTAAATGGTGAAGTGCCTAAAAATATGTTTGTTGAACCATATGCCACGGAGTACAGGCGGGATAACATAGGATTTATCTTTCAGTCATTCCACTTATTAAAGGATTTATCTGTAGAAGAAAATATTGCATTACCCCTCATATTATCAGCTGATTCAGAAGAGGAGATACGAGAAAAAACAAATAAAATATTAGATGTTCTTGGCTTAATAAATTGGAGAAATCACCGACCAGTTCAGCTTTCTGGGGGACAACAACAACGTGTTGCAATTGGTAGGGCGTTAATAACATCTCCTCCAATTGTTCTTGCAGATGAACCTACTGGAAATTTGGATTTCAATACATCTAATGATATTTTACGAGTACTAGTCGATATGAAACAAAGATTTAATCAAAGTATGATTCTTGTTACTCATGATCCCCATATCGCTACGTATGCAGATCGGGTTCTCTTCTTTCATAATGGAGAAGTTGTTGATAATTATACGTGTTCTCATGGAGTAAATGATATGAATATTATTTTAGATAAATTTAAAAAATTAATGGAGACATCAAAATGATAAAATCAGTACGAGGATTAGGTTTACGCTTTTTTAAGAAGAATAAATTTCCTGCTATTTCCTCTATAGTTAGTGTTATGTTGGCCGTTTCTCTAATTGTTACGATGATTGTGTTTTCGAGTCATGCGAAACAGTCTGTTATAAATGAAGTGAAAAATGTATATGGAGATATGGATTTATCTGTTGGATATAACCCTGATCAAAATAAATTGATGGATAAATCTTTACTACAAAATATTAAGAAACAAGAAAATATTGAATACATGTCAAAAGTATTAGTAAATCATTTACAAGTGAATAAATTGAATGTAGCTATTTATACAGTAGGTGTTCAAAATGATTCGTTATCTAAAAGTCGATATCACTTCTCTGAAAATTTATCAAATGAGGAAGTAACATTAAATGATGGATTAGCAGAAACTTTACAAGTAAAAGTTGGGGAAAAGATTGAAATAGAAAATAAATCCTATGTAGTAAAAGAAGTGTTACCTGATATAGAAGCTGGAGGTTCAGCTCCAGATATACTCATTTTATCGGAAGATGCGGTGAAACAGCACGTATATGAAAAAACGGGTAAACACAATGAGGCTACTTATGTGTTAATAAAAGCAAAAGAGAATGCGGATGTACTAGCATTGTCTAGTCAAATTCATAAAATAGACGAAGAATTAAGAATCGATATTGCAGAGGAAGACGAGTTTTTTAAAAGTAATTTAGCATCATTACATATTTTTATAATCGTTTTATCTGCAGTAATACTTATTATTACTGCGTTATTATTAATGTCTAACTTTGAAGTATTTTTATATAAATATAAAAGTCAATTTGCTATTATGCGATCAATGGGAGCAACAACGAAACAAATGTTTAAAGTTATATTTATTCAATGTAGTGTAATTAATTTTTTTGGTGGAATATTCGGTTTGTTACTAGCTGTAATAAGTGACCGTTTTTTACAAAGTTGGCTAGAACAGTTATTTGCTTTTCAAATGAATTCAATGGGTTTCGACTATGAAGTAGCAATTGTAACGATGATTTGTAGTATCTTTTTTATTGAACTGTTTATGTTATATCCTTCGTACAGAAGTTCGAAAATATTGCCAGTAAAGCTTATGCGCGAAAATGAAGAATCAGACTTTTCTAATAAAAAAACACGCAGTATTATGGGGAAATTCCTTTTAATTAGTAGTATATTTTTAACTGTTTTAGGTGGCTTTGTAGCAAATACGGGAGATACGCAGGCAATAGTGATAGTAATAGGAGCTATATTTCTCTTTTTAGGAGTATATATATTATTTCCGACTTATCTTTCTTCGATATTAATAGTATGTCTACCAATAATGAAAAAAATATTTGGAAGGAATACATTTGTTGCTATTAAAAATGTAATTCCGCAAGTAAGGAAAAATACATTTGTTATCTTAATGATAAGTACAATGATGGTAATAGTTGTCTTCGGCTCCACTATATTTAAAACGATGCAAAAAAATAATGAAAGATATTTAAAACGAGAATTTCCAACACATATTGTTGTGGAAAATCGTTTGACTAATGATTCAACCATTACCTTACCTCATATACAAAATATATTTAAAGAAATAAGTAGTGTAAAAGGAGCTAGTACAATTAGTACGAACTCACTGGCAGAATTAAAACAAGGTGAAAATTATATTACTTTTGACTATAATTTAGGTGATTTAAAGGAAATGGAAAAGCAAGGATTACTGCCAGAAGTACCTGCAAATTTGGAGAATAGTATAATTGTTACAAAAGAGTTAGCGGAGCGGTATAAACTTCATGCAGGTGATATCGTTCAATTGGGTCTATTTTCAGAACAGGAACAAAAAGTTAGACCGACTAGTAAGGTAGAAATCGGATTAATTGTTAATGAGCTACCGAATTCTCCTGCGGTACTTATGGATTGGAGAAATGTAACATATAAACAAGATTATACAGTTTTTGAGCGAGCATTTATTAGTTCAAATAATGAGAGAGAGACGTTGGAGCAATTAAAGAAATTGAAAGGTCAATATCCACAATTAAAAATAAGTAGTTATACTCAATCGTTAAAGCAATCTAATTTAATGTTTCAGCAAAGGTGGTCCATCTTCATCGTTGTTATTGTAGTAATTTTATTTAGTGTAACATTAGGGGTATGTAATACACTTATAAATAATATTCAATCTAAAAGAAAAGAGTTTGCTATTTTAAGAGCAATAACAGTTAAGAAAAAGGGGATTGTACAAGTTATTTTGACGCAAGTTAATTTATATGTACTTATTGGAATCGTACTAGGGGCTGTTATAGGAATATTATTAACCTATATGGTAAGTATAAGAGATCGTACACCTTTATTTTTTGATTTCCAACTTATTGTAACGGTAGTAGCGGGGATGTTCGGAATGGTCCTTATTATTTTTATCCCTTTTGCTAATAGAATAGGGAAAAGGGATATTGTAGAAGAGTTAAATAAGGATAATAAATAAAAATATAGTCAAGATGAATTCCATCTTGACTATATTAACAATTCAATTCGAATTCCGAAAGTCAGTAACAATCCTCGCAATAACAGAAGGAAGATGACTAGGTAACTCATCAAGTGAAAAGAAGCGTAGTTCTTTCGATTCCGTATGATCGCATACAAGCTCACCGTGGAATTCGCGGCAAATATAAACAACGAGTACACCGTGTACTTGATCGCCGTTTGGATAGATTTGAAAGTAATCTGGTCCAGAGTATGTACGGAATAGTTCTGGATTTTTAATAATAAGTCCAGTTTCTTCATATACTTCTCGCTTTAAAGCGTCTTCTAGTGTTTCGTTATATTCTAAGGCGCCGCCAATAATACCCCAGCGGTTGAAGTCTGTACGGAGCTGCAGTAATATTTCATTTTTCTCATTTACTATAATGGCGTGCGAACCTATTAAAATAAGTGGATGATTTCCTACTAAATTTCTCATGTCTTCAATATAACCCATGTTTTGACTCCTTGTTTTTAATAGTAATTAGGAAGTTCTTTTAACATTCTTTCTGTTTTACGTGCTGTAAAGGCTAAGTTATGATCATCTTTCGTTCTGAAAAATAAAGTGCGTAAAAAGGTTTTAATGTTGGCACATAAAATACAATACTCATTAAGTGAAAGGCGTTTTCTAATTTGGGGAAGCCTTTTTATTTTTTTATGAATAATAGAAATTAACTCGTCTTGCGGAAAGTCATGATACAGCATTGCTAGTAATGGCGTAACAATTCGTTCATCTTCGTTATTATGAAAAAGGTCAGATGGAATGAAGATTTTATTTAATAAGCAATGAATTAATTCTTCATACCATTCAAAGGTCGTATAAGAATTGTGAACAATTTCAGTAAAGGCATCAGATACGTGGGCAAGGCAATGAGCCCATCCTTTATTTTCGATATAGCCTCGAAAATCTGTTTCTAAGTTTGTGTATGTAATGAGTTTGTTTTTTATTTCTTCGATATCCTCCTCTGTAAAAAAGTAGTGCGAATTAGCGAATTGGAGTATTAACGCAAGTAGCGAAACAGTGTAAGAACGTGTGAAAACCCCATCTGTATGTGGGGAGTAAATGTCACAATATAAATACTCATCACGTAAACAAGTATGTAAAAGCAATTTCAATTGATCATCCATAAGGAATTCATGATGAATAAAATGAGCAAAACATTTATAGATAAGTTGGTAACGAACGTAACTATCAGTCGTTCCGATAAACTGAAGCATATTGAGCGTTAACTCATCTATATCTATATGTTGCAGTTGCGTATAGTCATTTTGTTGTATAAGCTCTAACTGTTGTTGCAGCGCTGTAATATCCAATGGAGAACCTCCTCCGCACTTTAAAGATGCGATCTTTTCTAGTATTCTATATATTCAAGGACAATCCTGCTCATGCAAGGAGAACAAGTAGAAATTCGATTATGACATAGATGAGGGAAGAATATGACGACTATAGAACAGTTTGAAAAAAACTTTAAAATAAGAAGAAATGCTTCTTCTATCATGATAAAAGAAAATAATGCAGAGCCTTTTACAGAAGCGCAATTAGAAGAAATAATGCAATATTGCGTTACTGAGGCTGAAAAAGAGGGAATAGAAAACTTACAATTTGAGATCTCTTCAAAAAGTCCAAATTATGATGTGTATAAGAAATGTTTCGAAACGCATTCATTTGAATATGTTACTGAAAACAGGATTGTATGTAAGGATATATATGAAGTAGAAGATGTAGAAAGTGAAATTGATTTTAAGCTGATTGAAGAAGTAGGAGAAGATACTTTTTATTCTCTTTGGAGTGAAATGACGGAAGAACAAGTCACTTACGATCAATTTGTAAATATGATGCTACAAGAAATCGGGGAGCAGTGGAAAGAACATTGTTTAACCGCGAGTATTAATGAAGAGCCGATCGGAATTGTAATCCCGCATATTGAGAGAGGTACGTTAGAAGAAGGAAAACTCATGTATTTCGCAGTCGCTCCAAATATGCGAAATAAAGGGTATGAAGCAGCATTCTTTACAGGGGCAATGTTTGTCTTAAAGGAAATAGGTGCCTCTTATTATATCGGTGAGGCAAATGTACAAAATGAGTGGATGAAGGATGTTTTTGAAAAGAACGGATGTCAGCTGCTAAGTTGTACTGAGCGGTATGTGAGGAAGTTTTAGAAGGATGAATGATGTATACTCTCGAACTCATATAGCGGGAGGGGACTATATATGTTAAAACAATCCATGCATTCATTCGTTTTACTGTATCCACATGTATTGTTAGAAGGTTGGAAAGTTGAAAAGGTTTCAGAACGTTATGAAGGTGAAAAGTGGGAAACTTTTTGGTTTCAAGTTGTTACTCCAACTGGAATGTTTCGGGTAAAAGAGTTTTTTCTCGATATAATGGAGCCAGTATTTCCAGATACCTGTATTTCTCAAGCAAAAGGGGATTGTTTTCAATATAAAAAGCTTGTGTATTGGAAAGGTGTAAATTATAAAGGAAAAGAAAGTTACGTCACATCTACATGGAAAACACAAGTTGAAATTTCTGTTGATCATGGATATGTAAACCAAGGCGAAATGGAAAGGTTTCTATTCGGATTACAACCGGTACATACAGAGTTTGCGAAAACGATATTACATACACCATTTCACTTATTAAGCTTTCAAGCGAAGAGAGGTGAAATGGGCGAGATAGGAAGATGTCGTGAGTGGAATGATCCAGATAACATACGCTATGTAAAGTTATCAATTCATAAAAAGCTAAGTTGGAAACTTGAATCGGTCGGTTTTGGAAATGATGAAACGCAGTATGTATACTGGGACGAAGATAATAAACTATATGCACTTTGGGTTTGTGGACATAAAAACAAAGCGTATTATCCTGTTTCTTCATGGATAATGAACTATGGCCCAAAACAAATTATAAACGGGTTAGAGTTTTATTCGCACCCTGATCGCGGAACAGTTGTATATGAAAATCTCGGTAATGAACAAATCGCATACGTATTTCGAGGGAATCCATGTGTAAATTTTGAACAAGTAAAAGAACTTTTTGCCTGTTTGTAAGATAAAAAGAAAAATGAGAACGACAAAGTAGATATTCCTATAATACAATGAACACTCCCCCACTTAGCGAAGCTTGAAGTGGGGGTTTCTAACGTTTCGACCTAACGGACGATTAACGTCAGGGGAGTTAACACATTAGCGAGCTGTTTCACGCCTAACCCCTCTATCCCATTTGTCCATGCATTTGGGATTACTTTTCGTAAAATGTTAGCCGCAGCATTTACATCTGCATGAATTAAAGTTTTATTTGCTGAACGATATATGCCGCGCTTTATTCGTTTTCCTGAAAAAGTTGTATTTTGGTCATTTTCTCCATACGTTGGAATGAAGTCGTTATCCAGAAAACTTGCTTTCGATGTATATGATTCTTCAGTTACAACAACTTGAATGCCTACAGCATTTGCTTTGTATGTAATCATTTGAATCAATAAACTATGTGGGATATGACAAAACGATTGGTTATTTCTTTTTCCCATATTCGTTTCTTGTTTCCAATTTTTATTTTGACCAATAACGATTTTACAAACTTCTTCTTCTTGAGCTAGTTTTACGATATGGTGACTAACTTTATGGAAGACGTCTTTTATTTTCAAATAACGTTTTTGATGAAGTTTTTCTATCCTTTTAGAAGTAAAAGGTCTTTCATTCGTTTGTTTTCCATTTCTAAGAACGCTTGTAAAATGACTCTTCATTTTGTTGTAATATTGATTTATGCTTTTGACATGTTTGCCCTTAACAAGGACAGGTTTCATACCTGTGTTTGTTACGATGGTTGCAAGGTTATCAATCCCTAAATCAATACTCATATAACGTGCATTCTCTTCAATCATTTGTTGTTCAGAAGGAACATCAATTACCAATTCCACTACATATTCATTGTATTTTGGAATCACACGAACTTGTTTCAGTTTACCTTCAGTGAAACCTAGTTTCCCAATATTTAATTGCAATTTCGTCTTTGGAAACTTTAAAAATCTACTGTTTTTAATGATGCAATCTTGGTTTGTATACAGAATCTCTTTTTCAGAAGAACGAATATACTTTGGAATCCTAGGCATTCCAGCATATTTGTTTGGATTCTTTTTATAGTCTTTTAAACTAGCAAAAAAAGATTTCCAATTTTGGAACACACCTTTCATGATTGACTGGCTACATTGCGTAGGCAAAGCTCGATAATCATTTTGAATCATAGCCTTAAATAGTGCATCTAGAAAGTTGTAATCTACATAAGGTTTTTCAAAATTAGGTTCTGAAAACAAATTACATGTAATCTCTTTCTGTTCTTCTTTAGGTTTTAATTTCTCTTTTTCCAATTTCTTCTGATAGGCAAGAAGTTGTGTGTCATTCATCTTACCAATATTTTTATGAATATTAGCCAGAACTTCTTTTTGCAAAGGCTGCAACTCTTTTTCTTGTGTTAATCCAGTGTACACCTGGCGTATATAAAAGTTTGTGGTGTTGTACATGTTCTTAGCGTTATGACAACATTCTTGAAAATAAGAATACATACGATGCCCTTTTTTAATCCAGATTTGAAGAGTTTTATAGTTTGATGGATTTTCTTTTGCCATTTTATTCACCTCCTTGTTAAGGATATTATAGCAAAAAATAGAACGTATGTTTCTGTTTTTCTTGAAAATAAAATATTTCTTTCGATTCACCTCACCACCTTCACTTACGTTTAGAGGTGGGAGTCCTCTCGAAAGATATGATAGAATAAGATTTGACTATAAGAGAAAGCGTTGGTGAAAGAATGGAGCAGCAAAGACATTGGTTACAAGCAACTGTAGAAAGAAATGAAGATAATACGTTACAAATAAAGTGGGAAAATAATATAGAGGAAGTTCGCATTTACTGGAGTACTTCGCCAGATCATATTGAAGAAAATGGAGAATTACTTGCAACGGTAAATGGAGAATCATCATATTCAATTGAAAATCCGAGCGACAATGAGCGTCCATATTTTAGACTAGTAGGTAGTAATGGACAAGCAGTGACAGTAGCTGAGCGTAGATTGCCATTACAAGGAGCGTTTAACTTCCGTGATATGGGCGGATATGAAACGCTTGAAGGCCGTAAAGTAAAATGGGGCAAGTTGTACCGTTCTGAAGAATTAGCAGGACTAACAGAGTGGGATATTGCGTATTTACAAAAGTCTGGTTTAAAGTTAATTTGCGATTACCGTACAGACTTTGAAGTGAAGCATAAGCCAAACCCTGAGATTACAGGCGCTCGTCAAGTGTGCTTACCCGTTATGCAGGACTTGGCGAAAGATTTAAATATAAATGAATTTTTCCAAGTTGGTGACCTTTCTATGTTAGGAAAACCAGGTGAGTATCTTGTGAAAATGAATCAAGATTTCGTAAGTGGTAATGAAGCATTCGTGAGCTTCTTAAAACTAGCGCAAAATCCGGAAAACTTACCGTTAGTAAACCATTGTACAGCTGGAAAAGACCGTACTGGATTTGGATCAGCATTATTATTACTTTTACTAGGTGTACCAGAAAAAACAGTAATGGAAGACTACTTACTAAGTAACGGTTTCCGTGAAAAGTTAAATGAAAAAATGATGGCCTTTTTAGGTGCAAAATTACAAAACGATGAAAGTAGAGCAATATTAGGTGCAATGTTTGAAGCGCGCGCTGAATATTTACAAGCTGCGATTGATGAAGTGAAAAAGCAATACGGTTCAGTTGAAGCGTATGCTGAAAAGGCACTCGGCTTTACGAAAGAGTCGTTAGAGGAAATGAAAGAGTTATTGCTAGAAGAGAAATAAGAAGAAGGGAGGCTAATTGGATTAGCCTCCTGTTTCTATTATGAAATTTTTCGTTGCTTTATTATTCCTATGACAATTGGAATAACTGTCCCAATTAACAATATCGGTAAAAATAACTTTCCGAAACCGCCGCTCCAATCTAGAGCTATTGAAATTGTTTCAAATTGGATGAAAGCAAAAATAAGTAAACAGACATTTTTTAATTGATTAAGCGTTTTTCTGCTATTTAAATAAAACTGTTTAGCATTCGATTCATTAAATCTTTTTGGATAGTTATGAACTTCTGGAAACTTTTCTAAAGTCTGCATGAGAAGGAGTATGAATGCCCCTATTCCTGGTAGAAGTAAAAGTTCCCACTTTGATCCCCAACGATCTACAGTCCCATATGCGTTATAATGTGCGGGTACTTCCTCAGGTAATCTTCCCCAAATGATAATCAAAAAAATGATTGATCCAAAGAACAATGAATATCCAATAATATCTCCAACCCATTCACTTTTTGTTTTCGGAATTTTTATTTTAGGTCTTTCCCATGAATTTACTATATTTTTCCGCCCCCTTCTATGGTAACTATAGTAATATATTTCCTGTGTTCCCTTTTAAAAAATTGGATTCATTATCCAAATTATCTCAAATTAATAGTGTTTTCACAATTAGTTATTATTGAATAACATGACTCATGTACCTTAAACAACTTTAAGATCTCTGTACAGCTACTATTCGTAAAGGGAAAAAGTTCGACTTAAGAGATAATTAATGAGAAAATACAAGTTGTAAATAACGTACTAGTTGAGGAGAGCATGATGAAATATAAAGTTATATTATTCGACGTAGATGATACATTATTAGATTTTCCTGAAACGGAAAGAAACGCATTACATAACGCGTTTGTACAGTTTGGTATGCCTACAGGGTATGATGATTATCTTGCAAGTTATAAAAAGATTAGTAATGGACTATGGAGAGATTTAGAAAATAAAATGATTACGCTAAGTGAATTAGCGGTAGATCGATTTAGACAATTATTTGCACTTCATAATATAGAAGTAGATGCGCAGCAATTTAGTGACGTATATCTTGAAAACTTAGGGAAAGAAGTACACCTTATAGAAGGTGCAGTGCAATTATGTGAGAATCTACAAGATTGCAAGCTAGGTATCATTACGAATGGATATACAAAGGTGCAACAATCTAGAATTGGAAATTCACCTTTAAGTAACTTCTTTGATCATATTATTATTTCAGAAGAGGTTGGTCATCAAAAACCAGCGGGAGAGATTTTTGATTATGCATTTGAAAAATTGGAGATTACGGATAAATCAAGTGTACTAATGGTTGGAGATTCGCTTACTTCTGATATGAAAGGCGGAGAAGACTACGGCATTGATATGTGTTGGTATAATCCGAGTTTGAAAGAAAATACGACAGATGTTAAGCCGACTTATGAAGTGGAGAACCTGCTACAAATTTTAGAAATTGTGGAAGTGGCGAAAGAAAAGGTAGCTTCATTTTAATTATGTTGATATTTTTCGATAAGTCGATATATCAACATAATCGTTGATATAATTTAAGTTACGATAGATATATTGGAAAAATCGTTGATATAATTTGAGTTGCGTTCAATTTATAGGTACGATCGGTGTAATAACTAGAGGTGAGTAAAGAATGTTAACGTTTTTATTTGAGTTAGACAAGAGTATTCCGCAGAAGGATGAGCCACGGTATGCTGCTTATGCAAATGGCTTTATTGAAGGGGATGTAACAATTCGTGCGAGTGACAGGGTACTTTTTCAGAAGTCGTGCATGAAGGTTGCAGAGCTCGGCATTTATTTAGGACAGTGGATGGAACAAGTACAATACGGTCAAAACGTACATATGAATTATGAAACGAGTGACCGTGAGGAAGTAATTCTCGGATTCTTCTATGAAGAGGAAGATCAGTGGAGAATTTCTTCCAGTTGGCAACAATTTGAACTTCAAGAGCGTATATCCACGACAGCATTAGTAGAGAGCGTCGGGCGTTATTTATATGAGCTAAATAAGGAACTGCGCGCGATAGAATATCCTGTTACGTTTGATCAGTATTTAAGAGGAGAGCGAGTGATACAGCTTTCTTACAAACGACTGTGCGATAGTAAAGCGGATACGACGTCGATAGAGGTTTACAATGAAAGCAAGCAAGTAGGCGCAGTACGGGGCTATTATAAAAATACGTTGATGAGAGTGCTAGACTTTATTCCGAAAGTCGGTAGTAATATCATTTATGAAATAAAGGATAGTAGGGACAATATTCGCGCCATTGCAAAGGATGTAAGTAGGCAGCGTCAAAGAAGGATTTTAGTAACGTACATCGATCATAATGATGCAGAGCATGAAATACTTATATGTGATGGAAAGTTATTAGATGCAAATTTCTTATTTACCTTTACATATAAGAGAGAAGAATATGTTGTTCACAAAACTACAATTGGGCTTGGCAAGTTATTACGAAACGGCTATGTAATTGCAGATTGGAATATTCGTCTTGAGGAAGATATGTATGATATTGAGATGAATGTATATGATGAGAATTATATAGAGGATCAATACTTATTATTAGGTGTATTTCATGCTGTTTTGTATGGGTGATAAATGAGAAATACCGGCATTCCTCATGGGAAGGATGCCGGTATTTTTTATTAATCCTCAAAAATAAAAACCTCATCAATTGTACTATGAAGAGCCTTCGCTATATCGTAAGCGAGTTGCAAGGAAGGGTTATATTTTCCTTTTTCGAGATGGCTAATTGTTTCACGGCGTACACCAACTGTTTTCGCTAAATCTTCTTGTGTCATATGTAATTTGGCACGGTATTCTTTTATTCTCGTTACGAACGCCATGGCGCATCTTCCATTTCATCAACAGGTTTATCGTAAAAGAACATAGAGAAGCCGAACGTAAGAATGAGTGTGCTAAAAATAAGAGCGATATCAATCTCTTGTAGCGCCAGGTTTGGAAATAACATTTCAATAAACATAATGATAGCGGTAGTTAGTAATGTAACGATAAATGCGTTGCGGCACGATTTATTGACGATTTGTTCAAATAATTCATCGTGTTGAACCGTTCTATAAGTCGTGAAAAAGGAGAAGAAACAGAACATAGTAAACAATCCTTTTTCATAAAAAAAGCCGAGGAAACCGAAGAAACCGAGAAATCCTAAATATTTAATCCAAGTTGTTTTCACGATAGATTCTCCTTTCAATGTTAGAAATAAAGTGAAACTTTAATCAGTGGGGGTTTTCTTCATCCCCCACTGATTATTAGTTGAACCAATCGGACTTTTATGGGCAGTTGATCCCCCACCTAACTTCTTTGCTTTCGCTGAATTTTGAGGTGGGGGTCTTACTGCCCATTAAAGCGGGATAAATCACGTTATGTTATAAATATATCACATATGGAAATGTGTGATAATAATAGTTTTCCAATTCTTTTCATAATAATAGTAAAAAGAGGAAATATACTGCGAAATAAGGAGGATAATATTGTAAAATGGTTGTAAGGAGGGGGAGGAAGGAATGCTAACTTGGATCATGATCGTTGTATTACTTGTAGTGATTACTGTAGTGGCAACGGTGTTAATTGGGCGGAATGGTGATGCGAATTATAGTAAAGCGACAAAAGGGAATATTAAACGGCTGACGATGATCTATATTTTACTAGCTGTCGTGTTAATCGTTGGATTAGGCGTGTATATTTATTTTAAAGGTTAAAAAAACTGAAAAAATATAAAAATCTAAAAATAGAAGTATGCTATAATATTGATATAGTTATTTGGTAATTAAGGAAAGGATTGGATGGAATGATTGAAATTACGAATGTGTCAAAAAGTTATAATGGGTCTACCTATGCAGTAAAAGATTTAAGCTTATCTGTGCCTAGCGGAGAAATTTTTGGATTTTTAGGGCCAAATGGTGCGGGTAAATCAACGACAATTAAGATGATTACTGGTATTCATGGGGTGGACAAAGGAACGATTACGATTAACGGTAAAGATATTATGAAAAATCCGATGGAAGCGAAAAAGACGTTTGGTTATGTTCCAGATAGCCCAGATATGTTTTTACGATTAAAGGGAATTGAATATTTAAACTTTATGGCAGATATGTATGAAGTGCCGAAAGAAGTAAGACAAGAGCGAATTGAGTCTTTAGCGAAGAAATTTGATCTTTATAATGCGTTATCGGATCAAATTCAAAGTTACTCGCACGGTATGAGACAAAAAATCGTTATTATTGGTGTGCTCGTGCATGAGCCAGATGTATGGATTTTAGATGAACCGTTAACAGGGCTTGATCCGAAATCCGCGTATATTTTAAAAGAAATGATGAGAGAACATGCGGATAAAGGAAAAATCGTATTTTTCTCGACACACGTATTAGAAGTGGCAGAAAAAATATGTGACCGCGTTGCAATTATTAATAAGGGAAATCTTCAGTTTAAAGGAAATTTAGATGAAATGAGAGATCATTTTAAATCCAATGAATCACTTGAAAAAATGTTCTTGGAGATGACGGGCAATGAGTAAAATTTGGACGTTAACGAAAGTATTATTGAAATTAAATTATGCAGATTTCATAACAGATAAGAAGAAGCGATGGGCGTATGTATTTTCATTTGCAGCCATTTTATTTGTCGGCTTTTTAATATTTGGTTCTATCACGCACGGAATGTATGAAGGGATGAAACATTTAGGGCAAGACCCAGGAATGATTATCGCAATGGGGCTTGCGATTGCGAGTATATGGGTATTTTTAATGAGTATAACGAACATTTTAACTGTATTTTACTATAGTAATGACATTGAAATGTTATTGCCATTACCATTGAAACCAGCACAAATTATTTCGGCAAAATTTTTAACGGTATTAATTACACAATACGTAATGAGTTCATTTATTTTATTACCAATCTTTATTACGTACGGGTTAAAAAGTGGTGCATTTATTACATATTACATATACATGATTTTTATTTACTTACTCTTCCCGATTGTGCCGTTAGTATTAGCTTCATTACTGATGACAGTTATTATGAGGTATACGAATATAGCGAAAAATAAAGACCGAGGCAATATATTTATTGGAATCGTAAGTATACTATTTATTGTAGGAATTAATGTATTTTTACAGTGGAAAAATAAAAGCTCGTTTTCTGAAGATGCAATTACGAATTACCTTGCGAACAACCAATCTTCACTTTTAGTACAAATGACAAATTATTTTCCAACTACATATTTCGGAGCAGTGGCATTAGTAGAAAATGCAAATTGGAAAGGTCCGTTATACGTAATCATCTTTGCGCTTATTTCATTTGTATTCTTTGTGTTGTTTTATTACATTGCAGAGCGTACATATTTAAAAGGGGTTATTGGCCTTTCAACGAGCACAGCAAAAAAAGAGGTTATTTCAGCTGAAGGTTTACAGAAATCAACGGTACAAAGTTCACATTTGAAAGCGTATGTGAAAAAAGAATTTAAAACGTTATTCCGTACACCGCAATTTTTCTTAAATTGTATCGTACAAACTTTCGTTATGCCGATTATGTTATTCTTTGTTCTATTCGTGCAAGATGGAAATTTAAAGTGGATCACAGGGTATATTGATAACCCAAAATCAGCAGGTCTTGCAATTGGCGTTGGTCTTTGTGCATCGTTATTTTTAATGGGAAGTAACGTTATCGCAACAACATCATTTTCACGAGATGGAAGTTCATGGTTTGTGAATCGTTATTTACCTGTAAAAGCTTCGGATATCTTTTTTGCGAAAGCGATCACTGCTTGGTTAATTAATGTGATTATTTTAGCAGTATTCGGTATTACGATGGCAGTTGTAGCGGGGATATCTCCAGTATTTATGGTACTTTGGTTCTTACTAAGTGCGAACGGTTTATTGCTAATCAATTTAATCGGTACACGCTGGGATGCACAAACTGCCGATATACATTGGGATACAGAACAGAAATTATTTAAAAGCCGCTATACAACATTGTGGAATTTTTTAGCTAATATTTTAATAGCTTTAGTTATTGTAGCGGGAGTAAGTCTATTATACTTCTTCCTTCAAGTAGGACTGTGGGTTATGTTTATCGTTTTATTTGTAATGTTTACGATTGTAAATTATATCTTCATTAAAATTTTAAAATTAGGTGCAGAACGTATATTGTCAAATATTGAATAAAAAGATAGATCCTCTGTATTCGTACAGGGGATTTATCCATAGATGGAGGAGAAAAGGTGAAGAAAATAGCAATTGTAACAGGGGCAACTCGTCTGAATGGAATTGGTGCAGCTGTATGCAAGGTGCTTGCTCAAAAAGGGATAGACATTTTTTTCACGTACTGGTCTCAGTATGATAAAGCGATGCCGTGGGGAATGCATGATAAAGAGCCCTTTTTGTTGAAAGAGGAGATTGAAAGTTTAGGTGTTCGTTGTGAAATGGCAGAAATTAATTTATCGCAGTCGTATTCGCCAAATCGTTTGTTTTATATGGTCTCAGAACGGTTAGGTGATCCATCTATTTTAATTAATAATGCAGCGTATGCTACTCATACGAGAATTGAGGAATTAAATGTAGAACAGATAGATAAACATTATACAGTAAATATTCGCGCTACTATGTTATTAAGTTCATTATTTATAAAACATTATGCACTGAAAACGAGTGGAAGTATTATTAACCTTACTTCAGGACAGTCATTAGGGCCAATGCCTGATGAACTAGCATACGCAGCGACGAAAGGAGCAATTGAAGCATTTACAAAATCAGTAGCACCAGTTGCGATGGAGAAGGGGATTACAGTGAATGCAGTTGATCCAGGACCGACGAATACAGGATGGATTACAGAGGAGCTGAAGCATCATTTAGTATGGAAGTTCCCGCAAGGTAAAGTAGGAGAACCGGTGGATGCAGCACGCTTAATTTCTTTTTTAGTAAGTGAAGAGGCAAAATGGATTACTGGGCAAGTCATTCATTCGAATGGTGGTTACTCATAAATATATTATGTTAACAAATGTTGAGAAACAAAAAAATGAAAGAAAATTTTATTTTTTTATATAAATAAAATGTCAAGAAAGATAAAAATTTGATAGGAGAGTATATCGTCATATGAAGATTGTAATTCTTCATGTGACAATATACTCTTTTTCTTTTACAACAGAGAAGAAAAATGAAGTAGAAGAAACTCGAATATTCAAACCAGTTTATCAGTTTTTGTACGTATTATTATGAAGATTACTGTCGGAAAGATGGTGATTCATGTGAAAAGGGATTTTTTAAGAGAAAATCGAATCGTAAAGGGGAGGATAAATAAAGTAAACATAGGGGGATTTATATGAAAATGAAAAAGGTCGCTATCGCATCGATAACAATTGGTACAATGCTTACTATGGCAGCTTGTAGTCCTTCAGCAGATAAAGAGACAGAAAAGAAAGAGCAAGTAACAGCGCAAAATGAAGGAGAATCAAAAACGACAAGTGCAGATGAAACGTCAAAAACAACGAAAGATACTGAAAAAGAAACAAATACTTCTTCAAATGAAAAAACAGATAAAGATGCAAAAAATACGAAAGAATCATCAGGAACAGAAAGTAACGGTAAAACATCATCTCAAAATGAGAATGTGAAAACAAAAGAAAAAGAGACGACAGGAAAAACGAATGACGAAACGACTAGCGGAAAAACGACAGATCAAAGTACAAGTACAAATTCAAACGGAAAAACAACGAAAGATCCGAAGAAAAGCGTAGCTGTGAAAACAAATGTTAAAGAAGTTGCTGCACTAATTGAAAGCTTAGAAAAGCAATTAGCTGCAAATCCTAAATTAGAAACAGTAAATAAACTTGGAAAACAAATTAATGAAAAGTGGGATGTAATCGAGAAAGAGTTAGAAGCATCTCATCCAGCTGAATATAAAACAATCGGACAAAGTATGTATCCGTTAATTGTAGGAGCGGAGAAAGAAAAGATAGATATTAATAAAATGAAGTCATTAACGACGAAAACGAAAAAAGATTTAAATCAGTTATTGACGAAACTTTCGTAGTTTGAAAAGCCTACTGTGGAAGTAGGCTTTTTTGTGTTGAGAGTGTAAGTAAAGTTTATGGGAAACCTAACGAAAAAGGATGGTGATAAAAATGACAATAGATCGAGTTTGTACAATTGGGCCAGCAAGTAATAATAAAGAAACGTTAGCGCAGTTAATAAGCAATGGTATGAAAATAGTACGATTGAATTTATCACATGGCACGCATGAAAGTCATAAAGATATTATTCGTTTAGTCAAATCGCTAGACGATTCTATTAAAATTTTAGGCGATGTACAAGGTCCTAAAATAAGGTTAGGTGAAGTAAAAGGAGAACAAATTACACTTCAGGCGGGAGATTCTTTTATTTTACATACACAACCAGTTACAGGGAGCAATAAAGAAGCAAGTGTTGATTATGAAGGAATCGTGAATGACGTGAAAGTTGGAAGTAGAATTTTAATTAATGATGGCGAAGTTGAGTTAATCGTTGAAACGGTAAGTGCGGATAAAATAGAAACAAAGGTGAAAACAGGTGGTAATATCTCATCTCATAAAGGGGTGAACTTACCAGGGGCAATCGTTAGTTTACCAGCTATTACAGAGAAAGATAAAAAAGACATTCAGTTTCTGTTAGAAGAGGATGTTGATTTTATCGCGTGTTCTTTCGTAAGAAAACCTAGTCATATAAAAGAAATACGAGATTTTATACAGCAATATAAAGAAACATCACCTAATGTAATTGCAAAAATAGAAACGATGGAAGCGATCGAGAATTTTCAAGATATATGTAAAGAAGCAGATGGAATTATGATTGCAAGGGGGGATTTAGGAGTAGAGTTGCCGTATCAATTTATTCCGCTTTTGCAGAAAATGATGATTCAGGAATGTAATCGAACGAATACATATGTTATTACAGCGACACAAATGCTTCAATCTATGGTAGATCATTCTATTCCAACAAGGGCTGAGGTAACTGATGTGTTTCAAGCTGTACTGGACGGAACGAATGCAGTTATGCTTTCTGCTGAAAGTGCATCCGGCGAGCATCCGATTGAAAGTGTAAAAACATTACGTCTCGTTTCTGAATTCGCTGAACATGTGAAAAAAGACGGGCCTTTTGTGATGAAAGATGTACTGGAATTGTTGCATAAGTCTTTGGATGAGTGATAAAGTGAAACTTTAATCAGTGGGTGTTTTGTCCATCCCCCACTGATTATCAGCCCTCACCAATTGGGCTTTTACTGCCCGTTAATGCGGGATAAATAAAAAGAGGGCGGATATGCATCCACCCTCGTGTTTTTCATTCTTATTATTCTTGCTCTTGCTCGTCCAAAATTTTATCAAAAGCAGCAGATACTTTATCAAACTCTTCATCATTTTCAATGTATGAAAACTCATTATCTTCTTCTACTTTTAAAAAGAAAATATCAATGTCTTCCTCAGATTCTGTTTGAATGTCTTCTACGAAGGCAACTGCAATATATTCTGCGCCTTCGACATCCATCGCTCCGAGTACTTCTACTTCCTGATCCTCATTATTCTCATCACTGAGAGTAAACACTTCGCCAACTTCAATATCAGACATATCTATTCTCCTCCTGTTCGACTCTAAAAAATAGAGCGCTCAAACTGTATACATACTAACATATCTTTCCATGAAAAATCAATTTCATACATTAGAAAAACAACTGATTCTTCAATAGAATAAGTATTTAGCTAGAAGGAGTTTTATTTATGAGTGCTATATTACTTAATCCATTCAACAATTGTATCCATAGTTTGTCTTGTTTTATCACGCTTTGGCTCTTCTTTACGGTAACCAAAGGCAACCATAACAGATACTTCAAGATTATCGTCTTTTATAATGCCTTCTTGACGAAGTAAAGAATCTATTTTCTCTTTATCAAATCCTTCTATTGGACAAGAATCAATGCCGATTTGAGCTGCACTCGTCATCATATTACCTAAAGCAATATAAGTTTGCTTAGATGCCCAATCAAATACAGCACGATCGGATTGTAATAAGTTAAAATCTGTTTCCTGGAACTTTTTGAAGAATTCATATCTAATTTTTTGAGTGTCTTCAGGTAATCCAATAATATCGTTCATCATATGTTTAATATACTCTGCATCATAATGCATATCTTTAATATTTCTTGAAAGAACAATGACAAAGTGACTAGCTGTTGCAAGTTGCCCACCAGCGCCCCATGAATACGGTTGTAGTTTTTCTCTTAATTCTTTATTTTGTACGACAATAAATTTCCAAGGTTCATAACCAAAAGAAGAAGGAGATAATCTGCCTGTTTCTAAAATGAAATGAAAATCCTCTTCTGAAATTTTGTGCATAGGATCGAACTCTTTACATGCATGTCTGAAATGGAAAGCCTCCATAATTTTCTCTTTTGTAATTTGTTTTGTATTTGTCATAAAAGTTCCTCTTTTCATTAATTTATTTTTGTAAGTAAATTATATTTTTAAAGTAACATAGATACAAGTACGCACATTTATGTGTTATAGTATCAAAAAAGATACTATTGTTAAGGGAAGGGACTTATGATGGATTGTTCAAACGAAAATAATATAAATTACCCATTTTTAAATAAATATTCTTGTCCAGTGGAAGCTATGGTTGAGGTTATTGGCGGAAAATGGAAAGGGGTTATTTTGTATCATTTATTAGATGGTACAAAGAGATTTAATGAATTAAAAAGATTAAAACCTAATATCACACAAAGAATGTTAACACTGCAGCTGAGAGAACTTGAAGCAGATGGCATTATACATCGTGAAGTATACCGTGAAGTGCCGCCAAAAGTAGAATATTCGTTAACGGAGCTTGGTGAATCACTACGTCCAATGATTCTATTAATGATGGAATGGGCAACTCATAATATGGAGAAAGTTTTGGAGAGTAGAAATACGAAAAATAATAGTTAAGAGTTGTAGAAATAAAAGGTGTTTTCCATATGTGAAGACACCTTTTATTTTTTACTTTCTAAAATTTTGGTTGTCATTAAAATGCATGTGAATCTATTCTTGGGATGTGCTATTGATTTTGCTATGAATCAAAAACTTTCTTTTTAGTAGTGGAAATTGCATCTAATAAAAGGAAAACAGCTGCTATAATATGTAGAACGACGTCTATATAAGGAAAGAAGGCAACTAGAGTAACGATAATACCTATATAATGAGCGTACGTATTCATGCCTGCTTTGTTAGCTAATAAAATAGTAGTAATATGTAAAGCAATCAATAGTAGTAAAGGTATCCCGCCTAGGTTAACAAAACTTGGAAATAAATAATAACAAGGAAGTAATAATAGGTGAAAGATCCCTGTAGTCCACTTTAGTGCTTGTATGTAAGTTTTCAAAGTAAATCCTCCTAAAACAATTCATATCTATATATTACCAAATATAACAGGTGATTGGATATTATATATTTGTAGATTATAGTAGAATGTAATTTTTTTATGTTAACTAATTATTGGTTATCTATAAAATAGAAAAACCACCCAAACGAGGGTGGTTTGTATTATAAATAACTACTTAAAGAAGAAAGGGAGACTTTCATCTCACTACCTTCCTTCATATTCCGCAGCATAACGGTTTCTGTACTAAGTTCTTCTTCCCCAATAATAAGCACATAAGGGATATTCTCTTTATTTGCGTAATTAAGGGCACGTTTTAGTTTGCGTCCTGCAAGTTCGAGTTCGACTTTTAAGGAAGTTGTATTGCGTAATTGCTGGGCAATTTGCAAGCATTGTAATTCTGTCCCGAGTGGGATGATAAATACATCCGCTGTAGATGATATCGTTTCTTTCTGTGATAGTGCTGTATAAATAACGTCTAAACCGAATGAAATACCGACTGTTGGATAGTTCATATTATCACCACGGAATGCTCCGATAATGTTATCGTATCGACCGCCGCTACCGATGCTGGATGTAATTGAGCCATCTTTTAAAAAGATTTCATACACAGTACCTGTATACATTGTAAGTCCACGCGCTAAAAACGGATTGAATATAGCATTTTCATTTATTCCAAGGGCGATTAAATATTGCTGTAATTGTTGTAATTCGTTTACGCCATCGATAACGAGTGGAGTATTGAAAGCTTCTTTAAAGTCAGCAATTGTAAGCTTTAGACAAGATAAAACAGTATTACATATCGTATCAGCCATTTCTTCAGAAATTCCGCGCTCTAATACATCTTTTCGTACACCATCAATCCCAATCTTTTCGATTTTGTCTAATGATAAAATGACGTCACTCGTTCGTTCAGTAGGGATGTTAATGGACTCGAGAATGCCGTTTAATAATTTTCGGTTATTATATTGGATCGTTACTTCTAAGTTTAACGTTCGGAACAGTTCAAACGCCATGCTCATAAGTTCAGCTTCTGCCATGACAGACTCAACACCGACTATATCAACATCGCATTGTATAAACTCACGAAATCTCCCTTGTTTAATTGGCCCATCTCGAAATACTTTCCCAATTTCATACCGTTTAAAAGGAAGGCGGATGTTCGGATTCATTGCCACAACTTTTGCGAATGGTATAGTTAAATCGTAACGTAACGCAAGGTCGCGTTTTCCTTGATCCTGAAGTGTATATATTTCTTTTAAAATTTCATCACCGCCGCCGTACTTGTATGACATAAGTTCATACATATTTAACGTTGGTGTTTCTAACGGTTTACAACCATAACGTTCAAACGTATCTTCACACGCTCTTTTCATTTTATTTCGCAACACTTGTTCCTCTGGTAAATAGTCTTTCGTTCCTTTTACATTGTTCATTTCCATTGTAATCACTCCTTTTTTAAATTAAAAAAAGCTATGCAGGTATAAAAATACCCACATAGCTTTATGAACGCTTCGTGGGTCAACAGGAAAAGCCCTGTACCCACGAAGAAAAATTTTTCTCCGGATACACGGCGTTACGTATGATGATGAAGTTGGAAAGAAGCATTAAAATTTCGCATTACAAATCTCTCCTTAACATAAGTTTTTCCAAATTATATCAGATGATTTTTGAATTATCAATATTTTTAGTTTTGAAATATAAGTGAAGTTATGTAGGAGAAATGGAAAAGGGTGTATAATAAAAGAAAACTTAATAATATGAAATAACCTTTTAAGGAGATCATTATGAAAAAAGATAAAACAAATGCGATGCGAATACTAGATAAAGAAAAAATTGAATATTCGATGATGTCATATGATTCAAACGATGGGAAAATCGATGGCGTATCAGTAGCCGAGAAAATTGGGCGAGAAGTGAGAGAAGTATATAAAACGTTAATCGCTCAAGGAAATAGTAAAAATTATCATGTGTTTATCATCCCGGTAGATGAGGAACTGAATTTAAAAGCTGCCGCAAAAGCGGTCAGTGAAAAGAAGATTGAAATGATTCCTGTAAAAGATATTACGAAAGTATCAGGATATATTCGAGGTGGTTGTTCACCAGTCGGAATGAAGAAGTTATTTTCTACATGTATTGACGAGAGTGCTCAAAATCTTGAAATGATCATAGTGAGCGGCGGGAAAATTGGTATACAAATTGAGCTGAAAGTGGATGACTTGGCGAAAGTGACGAGAGCGCAGTTTGGTGAAATAACGAAATAACGAAATAATGATACATAGGAAAAGAAGTTCTAGTTTTATTGAATTTAGATAATAATTTATAGGATAGTTAGTCCATTATGGGGCTGATTGTCCTTTTTATTTACAAACTGAATAAAGATTGAATGTTCAGTTTGAGATAAGCATGTAACCTGAATCGTTTGTTTGGCTTTGGGAGGGGGGACAAAGCCTCGGTGCGATGACTTTAAATAAACAAGCAGAGTTACTCTTAAAGATAGACAAGTGACGGGAGAGTGTTTAATGGGGGTTCAGTATTTTGGGGAAATCCTACGCTAAGAGTATGCAAGATTTTATACAGTTTTTTAGCTAATCCAGTAACAAACAAGAACACTAAAACCGCGTTAGGATAGGAATGTATAAAAAATGTATAGATTCATAGAACTAAGAAAGAAGATGCCCTTGTGAGAGCAGGGTTCTCTTTTTTCCTTGCTACTGATAATGAGACGTTATGCTAACCTCACATGTATAGAATATACAAGAAAAACACGATACATCACTTTTTATGAATGGTATAATAAGGAAAAAGAGAGGTAAAAAACTAATGGACGACTCTATGTTTGCGTTTCGAGTTGTTTTCAATGCACTAACATCATTCTTTTCCAACGGGGTCTGGGTCGTTTTGTTCTTCTTCTTGTTAAATAAAACGTATGAAAACAAAACTTTCAAAACAGCATCGAGTATTATTACTGTTGTTGTCTTAGTATTTTATTTGTTTTATTGCATTCGGAATAGCATGTAATGCCTTTCTTTGAATAAGGTAGGGAAATCCCCCAGTATCCAAGACTAAATTTTACCCATACATCATTTTTTGGATCTAGCTCTTGAAGATAAAAACTATTTAATTTTCAAGGAACAGTTATTAACTTAAAACTTATTATACGAGGAGGGTGTATCATGAAAAAAATATGCTTTGTATTAATTGTCGACGCTGGTATAAATTATGGTTCAATATTTTCTCTACCATTTTTAAGGAATCAGGATGATTTGAAGGAATATTTTTCTAAGTATTATGATGTTTCAATTAATTATATTAGGGATAAAAACTCAGTTGACTATTTGGTAGTTCCCAAACCGTGTCCACCTTTTGATAATGAAAATAATCTTCCAATAATTGAAGTACCAGCAATCTTATTTATGGAAAAGGATTTTGAAAAAATAAAGACTTATATAGACAATTATTTTTCTAATAACCCATAAAGAAAATAAAAGTACAGTAAAAAGAAGTCCAATAAAAAACGAGTGGCGTAGAATATTTCTATTAATCATTCGTTTTTTATTATATTTACATATATTTTTTAAAAGAGGATTATAGACGTTCTGAAAAAAATTAATTATAACAAGAACAGTGTTGGTGCTACTAGGGGTAGCACCAACATTTCGCGAATTTCGTACGCTAAGCAAAATTTCATAAAGAAAAAGCCGATTTCCTGTACGCTAGGGACTCGACTTTTTTAGATTGATATATTTGACTAAAACTCCCGATAATACAATAAGATTCATCATATAATTAATTATTGTTTATCAAGAGAAATTAAATAATTTCCTTACATGCCCAAGCGTCTACCTCTACTTTAAATACAGGAGCTGCTAATGCCACCACATAAATCATAGTAGTACAAGGGAGATGTTCACCTAGAAAATCTCCAATAATTTTTCTTCTCTTATCTGCATTAAAATCACCTACTAAATAAAATACCATCTTAGTTAAATCTTCTACGTTCATATTAGCAGCCACAAGATTTCTTCTAATATTATCTAGAGCTAATTGTAACTGTTCCAATGGATCCTCTGGAACCATTCCATCTATTTCCATGCCTAATTGACCTGATAATGTGAGCCATTTATTAGGACCTGTTACTTCTATTTGATGGATATATGGTGCTACTGGTTTATGTACTGTTTCGGGATTTCGAGATTTCTTCAACTAGAATCATTACTTTACTGAAATTTTATAATAATCTAAATTATTATATCAGTTTTCTGAGTAGGGTGTTAACCCGCCTTGTTAGTTGAAGTATATTTCTTCATAATCTTTTTTTATAATATATTTATCCAATTAAGTTTCTCTAAAAGTACCGAAAACGAACGTTTAAGGAACACTATTTAGTTCTAATAAAACTGAAAGAAATACGGTCAAAAACCAGTTCCAAAACTCATTATCAAAAACAAAGTACCATAACAAATATTAAATGTCGTTTATGGTACTTTGTTAACGTACGGTAAAACCAAGTTTTTCAACTTAGAAATTCCTTAGCGTACGAAATTCGCGTTTTGTTATGGCAACCAAGTTTATTTTTATCGTTGTGGGGGGCATCAAAATCTTAGGTTGATGGTTATATGGCGGTACCCTATGTACAGAACATCAAATAGATTTCGGCGATTCAGTGTGAAATGTTTAAAACGACAAAAAACTTGGAAGTAAGCAAATTATCGATTGGTATTCCACAGATTTCTTTTGGAGTGGTTTCAGCTGAAGTAGAGGTACATATGAATGAGCACGGTATCGCAGGGTGGATTTTCAAATATTTTGCGAATCCACCCTGTGATAATTTTTTGAGCATTTCATGTTCTGTTTTTACTTTGTAATTTCTGATATGAAATTACGTGAACAAATTATAGCTAGTACAAATAAAGTAGAAGCCTATAATGTTTTTTCAAAATGTTGTAGATATCACTATGATTTTATGGCAACTAAAAAATGAAGGTTATCGCTTTTTACGCCAAGATTTTGGAAACGCTAAATCCTTATATAACAAGACATATAAAACGCTTTGGGGATTATGTGATTGATTTACAGAAGATCACTCAACCAATAGAAAAAACAATCCCTCTATAAGCCTAATGGGGCATGGTTTGGAAATAAAAGTGAGTATATGAATTATTTTTGTACGTATCTAGGCTGTACCCCTAATTGAATCACGGGCTGTGATTATGAATAATTCTCAAACGTTGAAGAGTGCTTAAGAGACATTTGAATCATTGGAATAATGAAGCCTTTTATAAAATTTTGTAGTATAGAATAACTAATTCCAATTATTTTGATGAAATCAAATTTTTTAACTAGGTTCTAATTAAACTTTCTTTCAAATCTACAGCATGTAGAACGGGAGAAGGACGTATTTCCTTTCAGCAAAGTTTTAAAGAATTTTTTGTTATAATCATTAGTTTTTGGATCGTTATGTTTCTCATGTATGGCGAAATCTTGTTACAATAGTCAAGAATAGCTTGGGTACAAATTGATAATGAAATGGGGAAAGATGCTAGATGAAAGCAACCGGAGTAACTAGAAAAGTAGATGAATTAGGGCGTGTAGTAATTCCAAAGGAACTTAGAAATACGCTTGGTATTAAAGAAAAATCACCATTAGAGATTTTTGTAGAAGGGGAAGACATTGTTTTACAGAAGTAATCAGCCTGGTGGTGTTTGTGCATTAACAGGAGAAGTGTCAAATCATAACATAGCATTAGCAAATGGTAAGATAGCATTAAGTCCAGAAGGTGCAGAATTATTAATAAAAGAAATAGAACAATACCTTGTAAAATAAGAGGCTCCTTTCAAGGGGCTTTTTTAATATAGGAAATATAAAACTTAATGTACCTTAATATTCAATAAAAACGATATATATAATCAATAGTCTGAATTTAATCTTATGTTGAGTTAATCCGTTAAATAGATACTGTATTGTTTGTTTTGAAAAGATTAGCAAATAAGTTAGTGCTAGATGCTGAATTATAGGAAAAAAAGAAAAAGGACGCTTAGCTTTAAGAGACTAAACGCCAAAATGAATAGATAAAATATAAGTACATAGAGGGGAGAGTGATTCCCCGACTCATTATGAGTATATCATAGAATCAGGTTATAAAGAAAAATAAATGACAATTAGGCTTGTTAAATGGAAAAGCGGAGAAATAACAGCTACTATGTTTATGCAAATGTTAGAGCTAAAGAAAAACACGTTTTACAAAATAATGAAGGAATATGAGGAAATAAAGTAGCATCTCTCCTATGAGAAATCCTACTTTTTCTCTGGTTGTAAGAATCTTGAAGTTTTTGTATCAGAATAGTATTGTGTATATCGAAAAAAATAAAAGACAACTCTAATTAAGAGTTGTCTTTTTGTGTCATAAAATCCCCAAAATATGAAGATATACAAACGAATATAATACGTTATGGTTGATATTATAACAAAACCGAAGAGTATTGAGAATAAAAAGAATGGTGTAATGAGTTTTTAAGGTTTTAGTTAAAAAAGTCTCGAAAATAAACCTTTTATAAAGGTTTCCTTTAAATATGATTATTGTATTTCGAGGGGGTCATTATAAATCTTAGCTATATATTTTACAAAATCAATGACGGGATAGTGTATGAGTGAACGATGCTGCGTAAAACGAACCCCTGCTTTTTCCATTTTCGAAATGAGTTGTTCAACTTCCAACTCTTTTTGTTGTATTCTATTATAATTTTGATATACAATGTTTTTCCATTGATAGGAAGAGCCGTGAAAATAACTCTCTCCTTTTACCATGTGACTAAATATAATTTCTATTTTTTCTCTGCGTTGTTTTTCCTTCATATGCGCTTCCGTTGACTGCATGTTTATCGCCTCTTCCCTTTGTGTTGTATACCGTTTCACAAAATTTGGTCTAATTCATCCATAGCCAATGTACATTGATCTTGTTGGGAATTGTCGTTTAAGGCTATCTAATCAACTATATTTGTTTTTCAAGCGCTTAATCTAATATATTGGATTTTACATCTAAATAAGCTGATAGTGTGTATAAAACACTATCAAACTTTATTATAAAACGATTCTTTATAGGCGTGCACCTTTTTACACTCACCAAGATTTACAACATGACGAGAATCTTCATTCATGAATGTTATTCTGTATTTACTGAGGTTAGTTTTTTTAGGCTAACTAACATATTGTATGCCTCAGTATCTATTTTATAAAAAAGAAAATATATGTAACGGTCCCCCTTTTGATATAAAAAAATCCTATAAAAATATAGCGCTCTTAAAGAATTTTGTTACAAATTTATTATGTTTGACTTTAAAAAAGGAACGTAATATTTATTTGTAGAAAATTTTAAGAGTAAAAATAGAATGACTATTTATATGATAAGAAAAGGGGGCACTTATAGATGCTAACAAATGATTTAGATTTCCGATTAGAACCACGTTTAAAAGAACTGTATGAACAGCATAAAATAAGAGCGCAGAAGATAGACTGGGGTTATCATGAGTTTTTACCATGGGATAAGGGAATGGACTTTAAAAGAGTTCCTTGGGATGAAAGTCAAGTTACTCTTCCTTCTGGTGTAATTACGGCCATTGAAACAGCTTTATTAACAGAAGTGAATTTACCATGGTTTACAACGTATTTATCTGCGACTTTTAAAGGTTCCCTTTCTGTTATTACAGACTTTATTCATACTTGGACCTCAGAAGAGGATCAACATTCAAATTTATTGGAGACATATTTACTACTCACTCGAAGTGTGAACCCTAAACGGATACATGAATTAAGAAAATCAGTCGTTGAGGGTGGATTTGAGCCTGATTTTCATACACCAATCGAAGCCATGACATATACGACACTACAAGAACTTGCAACGATGGTGTTTTACAATAATGTTGCTAAGGTTGCAAGTAAGCATGATCCAGATCTTGCTACATTATTACGCCGTCTTGCAAAAGATGAAACTCTTCATTATGCGTTTTATCGAGACGTGATTCGAACACATTTAGAATTGGAACCTAATTATTGCTATCATATTGCCAATGTGATTAAGAATTTTAAAATGCCAGGTGCCGTCATGCCTGATTTTGAAAATAGAATGGCTGTGATTGCAAAAGAAGCGAATTATGGACCACTACAATATTTTGATCAAGTACTTGATGTAGTGGTTGATTATTGGGGGTTAAAAGACTTACGACCAATTGCACCTTTAGCTGAAAAAGCAAGAATTGAGATTTTGGAATACCACACAAGATTGAAAAAAATACGTGATCGATTTGGTCGTTTTCAAGGGAAAACTGATCTACGTTAATGAGTAGAGATTTCAGAATATAAGCGGGGTAATTCTCTTCCCTTTATGGGAAATCTGACACACTCCCTATTGTTTTTGGGATGTTTTTTACTTAATTTAATTTTTTGTTAAAAAGTTGTTGACGATAAAAATAATTTTATGATATTATAAAATATTTGATAAAAAACAACGTATGTGTTAAGGTTAAGAAGGTTACCACATATGGAGGTGAATTATATGTTTCAAATTGGCGATAACATTGTTTATCCAATGCACGGAGCAGGTATAATTGAAGCCATAGAAGAAAAAGAATTCTCAGGAAAAAAACAACAGTATTATGTTATAAAAATGTCAATCAGTAATATGCAAGTCATGATTCCTATGGGTAAAATACTAAGTTCGAGTATACGCCCAGTTACTGATATACTTGCATTAAAACACATTATACACATTTTTCAGCATGGAGAATCAGATAAATTATTGCCGTGGAAACAAAGGTATAAAGTGAACACGGACAAAATAAAAACGGGTGAAATACAAGATGGTGCTGAAGTTGTACGTGATTTAATGCGTATGAAGAAAGAAAAGGCACTGAATACAAGCGAAAAAAAAATGTTGGATAACGCACATGAATTTTTGATTAGTGAACTAGGATTAATTAAAGGGATCACTGAAAATCAAATAAAAAGTTTCTGTTAAGATTCATTATATATAATGTATTACATCCCCCGAAAATATCCTGAATTTTTCGGGAATATGATGATTATTAAAAGTAAATCATTTCAAAGACATTCAACTTCTTCAACTCACTTTTAGAGTAGGAACCTCTTTTGTTATTACTTCAATCTTATCCATTTTTATTTTTAAATTTCTTTTACGAACGTTCAAAGTTTCATCAAATAACTCGATTAAATAGTCACTTGATTTTTGCAATCCTGATTCACACTGGCACGGACAAGGATCCGTAAGGATGAGAGAGAGGTAGGGCTTTCATTGTTTTAGGTAATATATTATCTAAGTCATTATTTCTAGAAGAAAAAACAATTAATCTCACCGCTATCTCTTTAAGAGTTCCTTACATCTACTGAGACAGTGAATAGCAATTGTTTATCTTCTTTACGTAAAATTGATAAACGAACTGGTAACACCATATGGTCAACTACAAAAAATGGTTTCCAGACCAGGAAACCATTTTTAATCTTATTTACATAACAATAGTAAATGAAGCAGTAAGAAGGGGTGCACACATGAAAAAAATGTTAACAAAAGAATTAAGTAATGAATTAAGGAAGCGAGAAGGGATTATTTCTATTACAGTTGAGCCTTATGAAAAAATCGAAGTTGGTGGAATTCGTGTAGATGGACCAGCTGTGATTCTAATTAATCAAGAATAGCTAAAAATAGCTGAATGAACGAAGAAAAGGATCAGCCTTTACGAGAAGGGCAGATCCTTTTTGTTTGCTACAGCTAATATGGGATATACGTAACTTTTATCTGATGTGTTGGAAGGAGAGGGTCGGGATTATCATGGTGGAAAGCTTAATATTGGTAGGATTTCTTTTTACGTTATATAAATTAGTTGATAAAAAAATAAACTAATTATTTAAAACGATATATTGTTTCCTTTTTAAGAGCAAGATTTATTTGAGAGTGAAACGGATAATTTAAAGGAGGAATTTAGATGGATGCAAGGAAAGAGCGCATAAAATACGAGAAGATATCAAAGAATTATGATCGTATTTATTCAGTTTCGTTTATCCTATTAATTATACTTGTTTGTAGTAGTGTGATTATCATAGGAGCTACAGGAGGAAAATATGGAGTGTATTTATTGTTAGCAATTTTACTTAATGCACGTATTACGAAAGAATCTCAAAAAAAGTATGAGCACTATTCTAATAAAGGGCGTATTTAAAATCATACATATCCTAAAAGAAACAACCTAGATGTACATTCAAAATATCCGTATATCATCATCTATTAACTAGTAAAAGTAACTTTATATAAATAATTTTTAGCAATTTAGAAATAGAAACCGTACCTTAATTAAAATGTTATTTCCGTTCCTATAATGAATTATCCTTCTAGTATATTTATAAGATTTATATCATATATTAGGAGAAAGAATGCAAATTAGAAAGGAGTCTTATAGAATGAGTTATTCGGAAGGAAATGACTTGAGTGAACAACATATGGTAAGTACACCTAATCCCTACGTATATCAGACATTACAATCAGTAATTGGTAAATATGTGGTTATTGAAACTGTAAGAGGTAATGTAAGAGGAAAGTTAAAGGATGTGAAACCAGATCATTTGCTTATTGAAGATACGGTACCGTATATTGTACGAATTCAACAAATTGTATGGATTATGCCAAAACAATGATTAAATTACATCTAATTTGATTTATAACAAATTGGTTTCATAGACGTCCAAATAAAAACACAGGATTTTATCTCTGTGTTTCTTCAAATTTTCTTTTTTGAATATATGCTTGAGCATGGATAATTTCTTGCTGAAGTTCTTTTAATTCTTCCGTAGATCCTGATTCAATCCCCATGTACGTAGTAACTAGACTAATCATCATATCCATCTTCTCTACTATATTTTGAATGACCTGTTCAGATTGCTCTTTTTTAGGGTGTTGTATTGCTATTAATACATTTTCTATATAATTGTTCTTTCTTTGCTGGATATCATAAATAAACTGTTTTGTGTTTGAGTTCATTTGTTTTCCCTCCGTTTTGGATATATTTTCATTCTATCATATTTGAATAGAAGATATTGAATGGGCCGTTCTTACTTGCAACATTCATCGGTCAAAGGGATTGTCACAAGTGATTTTGGTGAAGAAATCAATTATAAATGGTATGAAGTTAAGAGGTAGGTGAAAAGAGTGATTCTAAACCGAGTCACTCTTTTGTTGTATAATTTTTAAATCTTAATAGATTAAATGTATTGTAAAGAAGAACAAAGCGATAGTGAACGCAATAAATTTTTACCATTTTGTTTAGGAGATGTTACTGTGAAAACTATAGAAATTGAAATCCACCCCTAACGAAAAAAATGAGCTTTTTATTACAAATTAGCACAAAATTTCGTTCTGGGGGTAGTTGTATTTTGTTAGCTTGATAGCGATGTGGTGGGCCCCCTACTATGGGGTTTACTTTACTTCCAATAACGATAATTATGTAAATAAGCTGATCACTGGATTCTCATAAAAAACGGTGGTGAGATAAAATTTTTGATTTTGCAGTACTTCAAAATCTTAGCTAGATGGCTATGTATCGGATCCCACAATAAAAAGGCAGGAACATATCACAAATATGTTCCTGCCTTTGATTTTAGAGAGATGTTTCCTAACAGTTGATTTTGTTAACGAAAGTCGACTTTAAATCCATATTTTGTATAGAATATAGTACATATAATAAAAGTAAGAGGTGATACAGTGAGAGAGATTCATATTCATAAAATAATTGCGGATAAGAGAAAAGAAAAGGGAATTACGCAGGAAGAGTTAGCAGCGTATATCGGTATTACGAAGGCGTCTGTTTCCAAATGGGAGACAGGGCAGAGTTATCCGGATATTACATTTTTACCACTGTTAGCATCGTACTTTAACATAAGTATTGATGAACTAATTAGTTATACACCACAAATGGAGCAGGAAGATATTAAAAATTTATATCATCGACTAGCGGAAGCTTTTAGTGAAGAACCGTTTGATGAAGTAATGATAGAGTGCAGAGAAATAATTAAAAAATATTATTCTTGTTTTCCATTATTACTTCAAATGGGACTACTTTTTATTAACCACCATATGTTAACTGAGGATACGGATAAAAGAATTGAAATTTTAGAAGAGGCAATGTATCTCTTTAGCAGGGTGCAAGAAGAAAGTGATGATGTATCTCTTGTGAAAGAGGCGGTATCGTTTCAAGCAACTTGCTATCTTATACTCAATAGACCAAATGAGGTGCTTCAATTACTTGGCGAAACGATACGTCCTAACTTTCCAGAGGAAGATCTAATCGCACAGGCGTATCAAATGCTTGGAAATGCTGAAAAGGCGAATGAAATGATGCAAATTAGTATGTACCAACATTTAATACAACTCGTTGCGACAATACCGAATTATGTAATATTAAATGCCTCAAGCGCTGAAAAGGTAGAGGTAATTTTAAATAGAGCTTTTATGTTAATAGACGTGTATGAAATAGAAAAACTACATCCTAATATGACTTTAAAAGTATACTATGCTGCTGCACAAGTCTATTGTATGCAAGGAAATTTTGAAAGAGCATTAGAAATGTTGCAGAAATACGCAACAGTTTGTGCAGCTAGTTTCACAGTAAATAGCCTGCATTTACATGGCGATTCCTATTTTGATACGATTGATGAATGGTTTGCAGAATTTCCGCTCGGTGCTAAAACGGTTAGAAATGAAGAGATTATAAAGCGAAGTATGTTACAAAGTATTGCAGAGAATCCAGTTTTCGCTCCGATGAAAGATATAAGAGAGTATAAAAATATAATAGTGAGTTTGAAATTTAAATTAGATATAAAAGAATAGAGGGAGGAAAAAATTATGGCTTTTGACGAATGTGAAGTAGCGATAAATAGTGAATTTACCTTGCTCGGTACGATTACTAAACCGAAAGCTGACGGGAAGTATGCTGCGGTTGTCATTATTGCTGGATCTGGAGAGATTGATCGTGATGGAACGATATTACCGCTAAAGCTTGCGTCGAATATATATAAAGATTTAGCACATATAATGGCGAGGCTTGGAGTAGTGACGCTCCGTTTTGATAAGCGCGGAGTAGGAAAGAGTGAGGGAGAATTTCTGAAGACTGGAATGTGGGATTTAGTTAGTGATATAGAGGCTACGATTATGTATTTAAAAGAACAACCATTTGTTGATCCGGAAAATATCATTTTAGCTGGTCATAGTGAAGGATGTATGTTAGCGACGGTAGTAAACGCAAGAACGCCAGTTAATGGACTCATATTACTTACAGGAGCTGCGGAATCATTAGAAGAAGCTACGAAAAGACAAAGGGAGATTATTTATAAGGAGTTAAAAGAGCAAAAAGGAATAAAAGGAAAGTTAATGCGTCTTCTCAATATTGAGAAACGAGGAGAAAAGCAGGCGCAAAAAGCAACAGAGAAAATGATAAACTCAAAAAAAGATATTGTGAAAATTGGTTTTAAGCCAATGAATGCAAAGTGGTTTAGAGAGCATTTTCAGCATGACATTTATAAAGATTTAATAAAAGTAACATGTCCAGTACTAGCAATTGCTGGTGATAAAGACTTTCAGGCAAATCCTGAAAAAGCGAAGAGAATTGGTGATTATGTGAAAGGTGATTCTGAAGTACATGTAATAAAAAATATGGATCATACCTTGAAATATTTCGAAGGTGATTTTAAAGCGTTGGAATTTAAAAAGATTTATGTGGAAGGAGCAGATAAGCCACTTCATCCGCAGCTGGAAGAAATAATTACGAATTGGATGAATACGAATTTTATCCTGCATCAAAATTAGATGAATATGAGGAAGAGGGAAGGGAGAGTAACTGCCTGTAAAAGAAGGATTGGTGTGGCCTGAGCTTGTAGGTGTAAGTTCTTCTACATTAGTAATTTCAAGCATAATAATCCCTTCCTTATTGTAAATTCTCTAATTCGTTTAACATCACTTTTGAGCTAATAAGATCTTTTCTAATACTTTGGTAAAACCCTATAAATAATCCAGGCTATTTAATATTAGGAGGAGGCCAACTACACACATAATCCATGACAGAGCTGATCCTGTACTATTAGCGATTTTCATTCGAAGTCTCTCGAGGGTTTTTTGCATCCATCGACCAAATAGGAGATAGAGGAAAAACAGCAAGAGAGAGGGCAATACCATGATAAAGTTGTATCCAGCTAAAATAGAAGACCATGCTATCCATGATAGATTAGAAGTAGTTAGTATGCCAATTGCTGCAAAATAAGGAAATGCAGTTCCCGCTTCAATTAATGTAGTAGTGAATCCGAGCGCAATCATTGAAAGAATGCTATTTGATTTTGGTGAAGGGAGCTTTGAATTTTTCTTTGGTGGAATATAAAAGCTTGCGATGAATAATAGGGATCCAATAATAAAAAGCGTCCAGCTTACGATTCGGTTTTGAAATACGCCAGAAATAAACTTAAACAAAAAATCTAATCCTAACATGAGTGAAACTCCAACAGCAAAATAACATCCTGCTACCGTGAATAAATAAACGAATAAACGTTTCGTAAGATTCTCTTTATCTGTTAAAAGTAGATATATTGTTACTCCTATTGTAGTAGGGCTTAGCGTGTCCAATATGGCCAATCCGCCTATTAGGAGAAGTTGTTCTGTACCCATCGCTCGTGCCCCCTTATTTCGGCTTAGGATTATTCTTTTCAATCATGAAAATGGCATATGCTTCGTTCATAAACTGAAGCACATCTTGATCAATTGGATATAAATTCAGCTTCTCTGATTGTTTTGGAGACATCCGTATCTCCCAAAGTTTATCTATAAATTCATCCTCACCTTCAAATTCTTCTAAGCGTTTTTCCTCCATTCTTCTTATGATATTTTGGACTTTCGTTGCTTTTGGTCCGTCCTTCATATAACGCTTTAACTGACCTATGAGAGCAATCCATTCAAGTGAATTAGAACAGTCACTTGCCATTTTAGGAACCTTTGACAATAGTTGTATCTCTTTTTCTTTAAATACAGATTCGCGATAATACTGTTGTATCTCTTTATCTTTGCTGGATAATTGCATGATCTTCTGAATCGCGATCCAGCTTTCTTCTCCTTCTATCGCAATTCCATTTATCATTTCCCGTAAGGATAATTCTATTTTCTTTAAATTTTCCTGCTCATTTATTACATAAGATAATTGACTCTTTAAACTATCCGACCAATCCCACTTATTGAAGTCGAGCATATGTTTAATCTCTTGTAACGGAAATCCAGCCTTTTTTAAAAATTGAACCTGCTGAAGTTTTTTTATTTCTTCATTTGTATATAAACGATGGCCACCCTCTGTTTTGGATGCTGGTTTTAATAATCCGATTTTATCGTAATAACGCAGTGTCCTTACTGTAACGCCTGTTAGTTCTCCCACTTTATTAATGTGTATCAACTGATAAACCTACCTTTCTGTACGTTGAGATTCTATCGTTAACGATTATTTTCTTCATTCCACATCTATTCTTCTTTACTAAAAAAAATTTTAAGTAAGTAGCCTGCTCCTAATCCAATCAGTGCACCAGGAAATGCATGATCCAGTGATAGTCCAATACCTGCACCTATAATGACACATCCATAAATAATAATATCGCCCTGTTTCATCTGAAAACCTCCTATTTTTCTAATTTCTTTTATGAAATTGCTAAATAGTAGCTACTTAACAGTATATAAAATGACCCAACGTCAACTTCAAGTGTTTTTGATTTTTTATTAATAAATGTCTCCCGCTATTTGCCGGGCAGTAAGATTTACGCATCAAAATTAGGCAGATTTGAGGAGAGTGGAAGGGAGAGCGATGACCTGTAGAAGACCTGTGTGTTAATAATAAGAGGTGTGGAAATGTATTAGCATCAATGAGACATTATGTTAACGTATCATGAATAACTGATACAATCGAAATTACGCAACAAATCACATCTTCCGGATGGTATAATAAGGAAAAAGGGGTTTGGATAATGTTTTTAGGAACTAGTATTTATTACGCCATCACCGCATTGATTATCGGTGTATTGTTGGGAGGAATTATACGTATAATTTTGCATACTAGTAATCGCAAAAAGCAAAGTCCAGTTGAGCAAAAGTTAGATAGGATTATTCAATTGTTAGAAAAACAAAATAAGGATTGACCCTCTCCCAAAACGGGAGGGGGTTGCTGTTTTATCGGCAGAGGGGTGAAGTATAGGATACTTCACTGCAATTCAATTAAAGTTTTACTTTCTCCATAATGCAGGTTTTATATAATATGAAAGTCAACGCTATAACTACTTAAAATATACCAGTATCTCTTTCACATATAGAAAGGAAATGAAATCATGGAAAAATCAATAAAAAGTGAATTGATTGGAATGTTTATCTTTAATGAAACTTTTCATACATATGAACAAAACGAAGGAGAAGTACATTGGGAATTGGATATTAGAAATGAACGTGTACATGTACATGAAATGATGAAAAGGGCAGAAAAGCTTTATGTATGTCTAGAGGAATTTGATAAAAAAGCAAAGGTCGCTATAGCGGAAGAATTAATAGAGTATAAAAATGATTTTTGGCCTGAATATGATGAGAATGATGAACATTTAGATTGGGATGCTGTAGATGCAGGAGAATATGATATGACGAAAGAAACATTTGAGCGGTCTATTACTCTGATGGACATTGTAATGAGAGAAAATGATATATATTGCGAATATAATGATGGAGATTTATTTGGTGGACATAGAATCCATGCCTCTTTTGACAATGAGTACAATTTATTAGCTGCAGAGATTTAGTTTTGAGCGATGAAAATGAAAAGGATTGATTACTATAATCAATCCTTTTTGTCATTATTATAAGATAACGGTGAAATACTAGGTAGAGAGTTGCATAGTGTTAACGTATTATCCGAAAGGAGTCTCCTTCCTGGGGCGTGTGAAAGGCGATAGTCTAGCGGTAGGTGGGAGATGAATTTCGGTTTGGTTTAGCCAAACATTTGGTGTTCCTATTTATTTCGCCCCTCATATAATCCGTCTTATAAGAGGTAACGTTTGGTATAACAATGAAAGTAGATAATAATCTTGTAGTGTTCAGGTTTTGTAATTACCGTCATAGCTTATGGGAAATGAAGCGAATTGGTCATTATGTGAAGGGTGATTCAGCAGTACATGTAATAAAAAATATGGATCATAGTTTAAAAAGTTTTGAAAGAGATTTTAAAGTATTAGAGCTTCAAAAGAACTATAAAGAGGGAGCGGGAAAGCCACTTCACCCGATGCTAGAAGAAATAATTGTGAATTGGATAGAGGCGCATTTTATCTCGCAATACGAGAGGAATAAGACTTCCAACTCAATATAAGGTGGAAGTGAGGAAAATCAATTGTTGATATACGATTGGTTGTTGTAGGTGAATCTAGTTTAGTATTTGTGTTGTAAGTTTTTTGTGTTTTTATCCCCTATATAATGAAAAAACCTATTGGTTTTAGTTTTAAAAACGAACGTTTTAGATATTTTTGATAAAAATGTTCATATTTAGATTGCGTGCACACTAAAAGTTTGATATATTACCAATATAATAATTTTACACATCATCACTCGTATATACTCGGTAATATGGTCCGAGCGTTTCTACCTAGTTCCCAATGAAAGAACTGGACTACGGGTTAAAGTATTCGGCCGTGCTGTTCAATGAGCGCTATCGATCTATAATTTTGCATTTGTTTTATCTTTTGCTCAATTAACTTTGACTACCGTAGTTCTAGAAAGTAGAGATTCTTCTACAATTTCTAGAACTTTTTTGTTTGGACCAAAAGCATCGAGTATAGAAAACAACAAGAGAAAGAGGAGATTATTTATGAAGAAGAATACGTTGAAAAAATGTGCTGTCCTAGTAACTACTGTTGCACTGTCATTCTCAATACTTGCGGGATGTAATGCGGGTCCAAAACAAGTTGAAGCAAAAAGTAATCAACAACCTATTTTAATTCAAGGGCCAATGCCGATAGAGGCTGAGAAGTTTGCAAAAAGATTAAAAAATGTGAAAGAAGAAAAGTCTGGAACTTTCGTATTTTATAAAGGCACTGTCGACAATTATCCTGTAATCGTAGCGAAAACAGGTAAAGGAATGGAAAATACAGCAGCCGCTACAGCAGTGGCTATTGAAAAATATAAGCCTAAGGCGATTATTAACCAAGGAACATCAGGTGGACACGATCCAAATTTAAACGTATTTGATATTGTTTTAGGAAAACAAGTAGCAAACATAGGTTCATTAAAAACAACAAATATGGATGAGAATCAAGGGATTGAACCGAAAAAATGGATTTCAATGGACTTAATGGCTTCTGAAGGAAGTGCAGGAGAAGATCCAAATGCTGAGAAAATCCGATACTATGAGGGAGATAAGGATTTACTTGTAGCAGCTAATGCGGTAAAAGATAAATATACAAAAGGTAAAGTGGTGGAAGGGACTATAGGTTCAGCAGATCTTTGGAATAATGAAGTGGATAGAATTAAGTGGTTCCATACGAAATACGGTACATCTGTAGAAGAAATGGAAGGTGCAGCAGCAGCGCAAATCGCAAAAGCTTATGACGTACCATTTTTAGGGATTCGAGTATTATCAAACAATAAAACAAACGGCGGAAAATACAATCCAAATACAGCGGCGGCAAATCAAGAATATGTATATGAAGTAGTTAAAAAGTATATAGATTCGATGCAAAATAAATAGTAGTAGTTCTGTCCCAACATAAACGTCAAGTAACTTTAAAAGTTTCCGAGATTGATGAACTTATCTTAGGAATGGTAGTTGAAAAAGAAAAGCTTGTTTCTTATAAAAAATATAAGAAACAAGCTTTTTTATTTGAAATAAATTGGGTAATTAAACTATAACATCAATGTGTATCATTGAATATCATAATAATATAATGGGGGTGATGTTATATGGCTCTTACTACAGGACCAATTGAAAACGTAGGAAATCAACCTGCTAATGCAAATAGAGTTAGGGTGAAGATCCTTAACCGTACTGCGGGCCCACTTACTGGAGTAGCTAGAGTTTTTAGACTTGACGGTTCATTAGCATTAATTGAACAGGTAAACTTCAATGTGAATTCTAATGCTTCTACTTTTGCAACTCTAAGTTTAGTTCATCCTGCTTTTGGACAAGCATTTGAATATGAAGTTCAAATTGTTCCTAATCAACCTGGTGGACTATATAGTGTTTATGGACTAACAGCTGAAAGTGTTATCATTACTGCACAACGTGTTGTGAACTCAGAATTGACACAGTTTCTCTAATTAAAATAGATTGGTGCCTACATGGTATCCAATCTATTTTTGTACTTATTCTTCAGAGGAAGAAGGGTTTTACACCAAAAAATAAAGACAATTATAGAAAAAGGAAAAGTCGAACTATCATCTTAATTTTTATTCAAAATGTTTTTTGAACGATTTATCAAATATGCATAATTGCATAAAAAAATTGAAATTTATGAGTTACCATTAAACTACTTTTTAATTGTAAGGAATATTTTAATAATCTTTACTAGAGAAGGATATTCCTTGTGAAAAGTGAAATTGCTTGAAAAGTAGATAAACCAAAGTGGGGAAATGATACAGACTCAATAGAGTTTTTGTATTAAATAAAAAGAAAAGGGTGGGTATGGCTTTCTAAAAGTTTTGGGGGGATAGAAAGTTTTTTTTAGTTAATAGCTTCAAATTATATTTTAAAGGGGAAATGGGTATATGAAGTTTCGGAATACAAAGCTTGCTATGGTTACACTATCTTCATTTTTTATTTTAGGTACTGCATCTCTATCATTCACAGATATCATACACGGTGAAGTAGCTTCTGCATCACCACAAGAGATCACTGTGAAAAGCTATGACGATACATATTATAATAATGCAATAGGAAAAACGGGTTTAGAATTAAAGAAGGAACTTCATAGTATTATTGATGATCATACAAAGTTATCATACAGTGCGGTTTGGGAAGCACTAAGAGATACTGATGAAGATCCAAATAATAAAAACAATGTGATACTCTTATATACTGGGCGTTCGCAAGGGAAACTTACGAATGGTTCAGGAGTTGATAATTGGAACAGAGAGCATGTTTGGGCAAAATCTCACGGTGATTTTGGAACGACTGCAGGAGCTGGAACAGATTTGCATCATTTAAGAGCGACGGATGTATCTGTAAATAGTTCACGTGGAAATCTGGATTTTGATAATGGTGGTGTGAATCATTCGGAAGCGACAGAATGTAAATACGATAGTGATTCTTGGGAACCTCGTGATAGTGTAAAAGGAGATATCGCTAGAATGCTATTTTACATGGCTGTTCGTTATGAAGGAGACAATGGGGAAATAGACTTAGAATTAAATGAAAAGGTGAATAACAATAAAGATCCATACATGGGCAAACTATCCGTTTTACTAAAATGGAATGAACAAGACCCGGTAGATGATTTAGAGCGAAAGCGTAATGAAGTGATTTTTACGAAATATCAACATAATCGTAATCCTTTTATTGATCATCCGGAATGGGTAAATAAAATTTGGAACTAAAATACTTAAAGGTATTTTACTTTGAGAGAAGGGATTGATCACTATGATCAATCCCTATTTATATCTATACTAGAATAAATAATTTTTATAGGATTGGATAATAGAATAGCTATTTTATCAAGTTAAGTATAATATGAGTCTTTTAATAAGGTCCCCATTCAATATTCACGCCAATAATAAGAAAAATAAGTCCAATGATAAACCAAATGAATGCAAGTGGAGCCATAAATCGAATCCATTTTCCGTAAGAAATGCCGCTCGCTGCGAGAACACCCATTAAAACACCGGAAGTTGGGTTGAGACAGTTCACTACACCTTCTCCAAGCATAACAGCCTGTACTGTGACTTGGCGTGTAATGTGCATGAAATCGGCTAATGGAGCTAATATCGGAATGAAAATAACAGATTCTCCTGTCCCGGATGAAATGAGGAAATGTAATGCTGCACTACTTACATACATACCGAGAACGCCAAATACAGGGCTATGTCCTTCGAGAGACTGTGCGAGTTGATTAACAATTGTATCAAGTAATTTGCCTTGTTCTAAAATGACTGAAATACAACGAGCCATTCCGACGATTAAAGCACCGTATATGAGATTTTGGCAGCCTGCTAAAAAAGTAGAAGCAATATCGTTCGCTTTCATGCCACCTATTATTCCAGCTGTAATTGCTATGAAAATAAAAGTAGCGGTCATTTCGGCGTCTGTCCAATGTAGACGGAAAGCGCCTATTAAAAATACAATTAATGATAAAGCTGAAACGAGTAAAATTAATTTGTGACGTATTGTCCAAGGAACTTCAGTTTTCTCTATTTCTTTCTCACTTGAAAGAGCGTTACTTGGAAACCAGTTATCTCCGAGTATGCTTCCTTTATTCGATTTTTTTAAACGTTTTACATACCAATTAATATAAAGAATGGTAGCAATTAAAAAAGAGATATAAATTGCCGTACGTAAACCAATCCCTGAAAACATCGGTAGTTCTGCGATTTTTTGTGAAATGCCTAAAGGTGAGGGAGATAATATAGTAGCATTAAAACCAGCATAAGTGCCTAAATAAATAATTGCTACGCCGACGATAGCGTCCCATTTTAATGTGCACGCAACGATAATGCCAATGGGGATAAAGCCGATAACTGAGTTTACGATAATACCAGTCGTTCCGAGAATAGAAAAGAGTGCAGCGACAATGCAAATGAAAAGTAATTGCTGATTACGAAATTTGTTAATCACATGATAGATTAAACCGTCAAGAGCACCTGTTTTTTCAAGAATGGCAATAGCCCCGCCCGTAAATAAAATTAAAAAGATGATAGGAGCAGCAAGGGTCATTCCTTTTTCAATAGCGGTAAAAAAAGAAACAAATCCTACCGGCGATTGTGGAACAGAATGATAACTTCCTGGTATTGTCGTTGTAACAGTACCATTTGTAACTCTTTTAAACTCTCCAGCAGGAACGAAATATGTAGCTATTGCACAAAGTAAGGCAATAAAAAATAGTAGTACGTACGCGTCAGGCATTTTAAATTTTCGTTTGCTCGGCTGCTTTTTTACCTCGGTATGTAATTGCATAAAATCCCTCCTTTTTCACTTAGTTAATTTTTAATATTCTGAAATTTATCTGTGAAATAGATTATAATAAAGGTGGCTTCTTAAGGCAATAGTTTTCTATCCTTTTCCTGTACATACAAATTCTTGCAACATTAGACAGGGAAACGAAAAGAATCAAAGAATATGTTATATAGAAAGAATAAGGAAAAGAGGGAAAAAGATGTGGAAAACTACGGATCTATGTGATGAGTTTGAAAAGGAATTACAAATATGTCGCCAGTCTTTTCGGTCTTTTGGGAAGAAAGAACAATTTCACGGGAAAATTGCAACGGTAAAAGTGAAGGATGATAATGTACTAGTGAAGGAAGGATTGCAAACATTGCCAGAAGGAACGGTATTAGTTGTTGATGGCGGCGCGTCTACGAATTGTGCGTTACTTGGTGATAATTTGGCAGCTATTGCGGAGGAAAGAAAGCTGGCAGGGATTATTGTGAATGGATATGTTCGTGATTCTAGTGAACTAAAGAATATTAATATTGGTATTTTAGCGTTAGGGACGATGCCAAATAGAAGTGTAAAAGAAGGAAAAGGCGAGAAGAATATTTCATTGCAATTTGGACAAGTAGAATGGAAGCTGGATGAATATGTGTATGCGGATGAAGATGGCGTTATTATTAGTGAAAAGAGTTTACATCGTTAAAGGCTAGTAAGTTACTATTCTTAGAAAATAAATCCGATAAAGCATGGACAAAATTCTTTGTCAATAGTAAAATAATACAGAAATTTAAAATTAACAGAATGTATAGGTTTATCGTTTTACGATAACTGAAATGGAAGTAAGTAGTGCCTAGAAAAGTGAATGTTATCACAATGATACGTTCATAAACAAAATTATTTTTCCTATACAAATATAGCCGCGAATGATGCGGGTCGGAGGTGTTGCACAGTTTGTTCGACACTTACAAAAAAAGAGTGTCAATTGCACGCCCTTGAAGGGCCTTTTTTTGTGTAAATAGTAGTAAGGGAGGAAATTTTGGGATGGCAATGTTGAAAAAATGGCTGCTTACGTCGTTAATGGCAGTTACACTCGTATTTGTTTCTTTTGCGAATACAGTACATATTACGTTTGCTGAAGGAAATACAGCAAAACTTGCAATTATTGGGGAATCACAAAAGGGTATTATGTTGTGTCCGAAAGAAGAGCAAATTGCAGATGGGGAAACAGCTTTAAGTTTGTTGCAAAAAGTCATGGGGGACAAAGTAACAGCAGAGACGATGTCTTTTGGAACGTATGTAAAGGGCATTGACGGCTTAATGGCTGGGGACACAAGTGGCTGGTTGTATGATGTAAATGATAAATCTGCAGAAGTTGGAGCAGATAGTTATAAATTAAATGCTGGAGATGTTGTTGTCTTTCGTTTTGTTGCAGACTGGAGCAATATGAGCCAGGAAACATTACAGCAAACATTAGATAAATTTGGTACTTGTAAAACTGTAGAAGAACCAAAGACAGATGATCCAAAGCAAGAAAAACCAGAAGAACCAAAAACGGATGATCCAAAACAAGAAAAACCAGAAGAACCAAAGACAGATGATCCAAAACAAGAAAAACCAGAAGAACCAAAAACGGATGATCCAAAACAAGAAAAACCAGAAGAACCAAAAACAGAAGAACCAAAAACAGATGATCCAAAACAAGAAAAACCAAAGCAAGAGAACATTCAAATTCCAGCAGCACAAGTAAATGAAGCAATCTCTAAGACGTCTGAAAAGATGTTACAAGATGGAATTGAAAGTGATTGGGTAGCTTTAGGCCTTTCTCGTTCTGAAAAGAATGTTCCAATTGAGGTGAAATTAAATTATGTTAAGTCAGTAACTGAAAAAGTAGAAAAGCGCATTAACCGTTTTTCAGCGACAGATTTAGCTAGAACGATTATTATGATGAATGCAATGCAAGCAGACCCTACAAAGGTTGGCGAACATAATTTAGTTCAAAAATTGTACGAATCAGATAAAGTGAATTCTGTTACAGGTTATACATTTGCTTTACTTGCATTTGATACGAAGAAATATGAAGTTCCAGTGAATTCAAAATGGAATCGAGTTGCTTTAGTAGATGCTCTTTTAAACGCGCAACATACAGATGGCGGCTGGACTTACGATAGTGCAAGCAGTAAAGACAGTGCTAGTAGCGTTGATGTAACAGGTATGGTTTTATCAGCATTAGCTCCTTATCAAGATCGACCAGATGTGAAGCCAGCTGTAGGAAAAGCTGTTGCTTACTTATATAAAGAACAGTTAGAAAATGGTGGTTTTTCTGCTGATGGACAAGAAAATTCTAATAGTGTTGCACAAGCAATTATTGGATTATCTCTTGTGAAAGATGTAGATCAAAATCGTCTACATAAGGCAATGCAAAATTTACTGTCATACCAACTTCCAAATGGTGAATTCAAATGGTTACCAAGTGATCAAAACGGTAGCGGAATGGCTACAGAACAAGCATTCTTAGCTTTACTTCAGTTTAAAGACCTTGGAAAATCGATTTATGACTGGTCAAATGTATCTGTTCCTGAAATCGATAAGAAACCAAATGTGGATTCAGAAAATGTTGTAGTAGAAAAAGAAGTTACTGAACAACCACAAGAACAAAAACAAGTACAACAAGAAACGAAAGATGACACTCTAAAAGTTGTTGTCGATAATGAACCGGTTAAAAATAAAAAATCCGGAAACGGTAGCACGTTACCAAAAACAGGAGCATCTTCTCATAGTGCAGCTACAGAAGTAGGTATGGGTGTATTATGTATTGCTGCTGCATATGTATTATGGAGACGTAAAGCAGCTTAACAAAAATTAGGAGCAATCATTTGCTCCTAATTTTATCCCGCATTAACGGGCAGTAAGATCCCCAACTCAAAAGTTAGCGAGTGCGAGGAAGTTAGGGGGAGATTAACTAACTGCCCGTTAAAGCCCGATTGGTTCAACTAATAATAAGTGGGGGGTGGAAAAGCCTCCCACTTATTAAAGTTTCACTTTATTATGAAAGGTGAGAGACAACATGAGTAAGATGAAGTGGTTGATTTCTTTAATGCTTTCACTTGGGTTACTTGCTGGATGTGAAGAGGCAGCTGTAAAGCCTGAGAAGAAAGTAGAACCAAAGCAAGAAGAGGTAGCAAAACAAGAAGAGAAAAAAGATGAAGCGAAACCGGAAGAAAAGCCGGAGGAAAAACAAGCTGAACAAGAGAAAAATAAGCAAGACGAACAGAAAGAGAAACAAGAACAAAAAGTAGAAGAGAAGCCGAAAGAAGAGAAGCCGCAGGCACAACCGGAAGTAAAGAAAGAAGAGAAACCTCAGGAACAGCCTGCTACTAAGCAACCAGAACAACAAAAAGCACAAGAAGAGAAACAACAAGAGCAACCGAAAGCGCAAGAAGTAAAAGAAGAAGCGAAGGTTGTGAATCAGCCGAAAGAAACACCGAAGCAGGAGCAAAAAGAGGATCCGAATAAAGGTGGAAAAGACGTAACTCTTCCAACACCACCGAAACCAGTGCCACCTAATCCACCAGAATCACCAAAACCACAAGCAAAACAAGTTACGATCTCAGTAAAAGGTAATGAAGGATACTTATTAGGTGCGAAAAAGATGGATGTACAAGAAGGCGATACAGTGTATAAAGTATTGCAGCGTACAGGGTTAGATGTTGATGCAATGGGCTCTAAAGATGGAGTTTATGTAAAAGGGATTAATGATTTATATGAAAAAGATGTTACTGCTACTAGTGGATGGAAATATCGTGTGAATGGTGCTTTTCCAAATCATAGTGCTGGTGTAGTAACAGTTAAGCCAGGCGATACAATTGAGTGGGTGTTTGTATTAAAATAAGAAAGGCATTCGGTAAAGGACTATGAAAATAAGTTTTTCTTCTTTACATCCTTTTGTGAATTTTTTCTATTATATCGGGGTGATGATACTATGTATGATGTGTCTTCATCCTCTTTTTTTAATTGGAGCAATACTATTAATCGTTATTTTAAATGTGATGCAAGGGAATAGCGAAAAGATAAGAAAGATGTTACCGAGCACAGTCGTTTTCTTTTTTATGGTCATTTTATTTAATTCGTTATTAACGCATAGAGGTCGAACTACATTATTTTGGTTAGGGGATAGCCGTATTAAGCTTGAGGCGATTATGTTTGGAGTAGTAATGGGGTTATTACTAGTTGCGATTATGTTTACGTTTGCTTCGTATAATGATATTATTTCAAGTCATAAATTTTTATATTTATTTTCTAGAATTTCACCGAAAGTAGCATTGTTAACGATGATTACAGTGAGGTTTGTTCCTTTGTTTATGAGGCGATTACAGAAAATAACACTCGTCCAAAAAACGAAAGGTGTACAAGTAGATGCAGGTTCAATTGTGGAACGAGTGAAAAATGGTATGCAATTGCTGCAAGTATTATTAATTTGTTCGTTAGAAGATGCGCTGCAAACAGCAGATTCTATGCAAGCTCGTGGATTTGGTGTGACGAAGCGTACGACATATATTCGGTATAGAATGGAAAGACGCGACTGGTACACGCTCAGTTATTTAAGTATTCTACTTATAATTGCTATTGTATGTAGTACGTATGGCGGAGGAAAGTTAATCATTTATCCGAAAGTCGAATCTATTCTATTTCAGCAATACGATGGAATGATGTTTGTCGTATTTACGATGTTTATTAGTCTACCGATTATAATGGAAGGAAGGGAGTGGATATGGTGGCGCATGCAGAAATAAACAATTTATCATTTGTATATGCTGATGAAAATGAATATGCGTTACAGCATATTTCTCTTTCTATTCAAAAAGGAGAGTTTATTACACTTGCCGGCGGATCAGGATCCGGGAAGACGACTTTATTAAAACATTTTAAAAAGGAATTACTTCCAATCGGTACACGCTCAGGAGAAATTTTTTATGATGATGTTTTATTAGAGGAAGTACCAGATTTATTATCTGCACAAGAAATTGGCATGGTATTTCAAAATCCAGAAAATCAGCTCGTAATGGATACGGTCATTCAAGAATTAGCATTTTCTTTAGAGAATGTTGGATTACCATCACATATTATTCAAAAGCGAATAGCAGAGCTCATTAGCTTCTTAGGATTTCAAGATTTATTGCACCAATCTGTGCATACGTTATCTGGCGGGCAAAAGCAGCTTGTCAATTTAGCTGCCGTACTAGTTATGCAGCCCAAACTATTATTATTAGATGAACCAACAGCGCAGTTAGATCCAATTGCAGCGAAAGAATTTTTAGGATTGTTAAAACGTATTAACGAAGAACTTGGCATTACGATCGTTTTAAGTGAACATCGTTTAGATGAAGTGATACCACTTGCTACGCGCGTTATTTGTATGAATAATGGCCAAATCGTATATGATGGTAATCCTAAAACGGTTGTAGCGAACATGTGGGAAGTTGAAAAGTTCCGTCCATTTATTCCGCAAATTCCAAGATTGTTTTTAGAGTGGAATGCAAGAGATATTCCGTTTACAGTGCGAGAAGCGCAAATGGAACTGAATCATTCTTCAGAGATATCATATGTGAATGAGCCAATAGCACAAAGTGAAAAGCGAGAAGTCATTTTAAGTGCAGAACATATTTCGTTCCAATATGAAAAAAATAGTCCGCATATTTTACGAGATTTAACCGTATCGATTGAAAAAGGAAAATGGGCAGCTCTCGTTGGAAAAAATGGTACAGGTAAGTCTACACTGTTAACGATTTTAGCTGGATTGCAAAAAGCGAGAAGAGGGAAAGTAAAGTGGAATGGGAAAGTGATACATAAAATTGATTCGAAAGAACGATTTAAAAGGATCGGGTATGTATCACAACATCCGTACTATCATTTTACATTTGATACAGCGTGGGAAGAAGTGTATGAACGTGCACGTGAATTATACGGAGAACAAGGAAAAGAAATAGCAGAAGATATGTTGGAGAAGTTTTGGTTGTACTCGCTTAAAGAACGCCATCCGCATGATTGTAGCGGGGGAGAGCAACAACTACTTGCGTTATGTACAACGTTATTATCAAAGCCAACTTTATTATTACTCGACGAACCGACAAAGGGACTAGATCCATGGAAAAAAGAACGAGTAGGAGAGCTATTTAGGAAGTTACAACAAGAAGGTACAACTATTGTAATGGCAACGCATGATATTGAGTTTGCAGCAAAATACGTTGATCAATGTATGATGTTATTTGACGGAGCAGTTATTATGAATGATGCACCGAAAGAGTTTTTTAGTGGAAACTTCTTTTATACAACATCTATTAATCGATTCATTCGAAAAGAGTTGCCATATGCATTAACGTGGGAGGATGTGTACGAAGCGTGTCCAAACGATATGTTGCATTCATAATATGTATTTTTGCAGTAATAATAGCCACATTGCTCGTTACGACACTTATCATGGACGGTTATTACATGCTAAGTAGTTTGTTTTTATTAGTTGTTATTATGTTACCGTTTTATATTCGCTTTGAAAGAAAGGCGTTTGTTTCACGTGAAATTGTGCTCGTTGCTGTGTTAGCGGCAATTGCAGCAGTTAGCCGCGTACCATTCTCTATTTTACCAAGTGTACAACCGACTTCATTTGTCATTATCGTTTCTGCGATTGTGTTTGGGAGTGAAACTGGTTTTATGATCGGTGCAACAGCGGCTATCGTATCTAACATCTTTTTAGGACAAGGTCCGTGGACGCCGTGGCAAATGTTTTCATGGGGGATGATTGGTTTTATAGCAGGGTTATTACGGAATACATTTTTAATGAAAAAGCTATGGGGCAGACTGCTATATGGATTCGTTGTTGGATTTTTATTTGGCTGGATTATGAACTTCTGGGGGCTTCTCGGTTTTATACAGGAAGCAACGTGGGAAACAGTTGTCGCGTACTATGTTGCAAGTTTTTATTTCGATTTGAGCCATGCAATTTCGAATGTTATTTTCTTACTATTATTTAGTACGTCTTGGATTACGATTCTTACGAGATTCAAAAAGAAATATGGCATATTAGATAAGCATAACATGGCATAGAAAAGCATATTCATATAAGGTAGGGTCGCGACTTACATATTCGTTTGCCTCTTTCATGCTTCTTACATATTGTAAGGAGCATTTTTTATTGTCAAAAAATCGATTCAATATACGTCGGCTATTATATAAAATTATTTGTATAATAGTATGTGAGAACTATTTTCAAAAGGGAGGTGTATAGTTAATGAAGTTAGTTATTCCGAAGCAACACGGTGCATGGGCCATGCTCGTTATACCATTTCTATTAAGTATCATACTTGGGAAACCTACTATGTATCATATTCCATTATTTTTAGCTTGGTTCTTTATCTATTTAGCTACGTATCCATTTCTTACGTACATAAAGCAAAGACGAAAAAAAGAGTATTTACATGCAGCAATTGTATATTTTATCGTCGCTTTCGTATTTGGGATGATTTCTCTATTATATGAATGGCGCATTCTTTTATTCGTAGCAGTAATGATTCCATTATTTATAGTAAATATGTATTACGCCCGTCAAAAGAATGAAAGAGCGTTACTAAATGACATTAGTGCGATTATTGTTTTTTGTATTGGTGGTTTAGTTAGTTATTATTTTTCAATGAAACTTATAGATAAAACAGCACTATTTATTGCGCTTATATCATTTTTATATTTTTTAGGAAGTACGTTTTATGTGAAAACGATGATACGTGAGAAAAATAACCCGAAGTATCGTTTTATATCATGGGGGTATCATATTCTATTAACAATCATCGTATTTGCTATCAATCCGTGGTGCTCTCTTATTTTTATACCGAGTGTCATTCGGGCAATTATGTTGTACGGTAAAAAGATTTCTATTATAAAAGTAGGTATTTTAGAAATTGCTAATTCTGTATATTTTTTAATTATAACGGTAATAATTATGAAGTATGCCATTTGAAAAAGCTTCCCACCTTATGATGGGAAGCTTTTTCAATCTTGTTCTAAAATGTGAACCGTGTAATCACAACGTTGAATAGCTTGTTCGATCGCATAAAGGGATTGTTCAATACGTGCGCGATTAAAATCTTTTTCCACAGTCTGTAGTGCTGCTTCTAAACAATGTTTTGCTTCTTGTAATGATTGAAATGAATCTTGTACATATCCGCGAGCATTTTCGTGCATTTCATAATCCTCCTTGCATATTCATATATGTATAGTATGAGCAGTAAAGAAGAAAATATTATTTGTTATATTTGTTTGACAATTAAAATGAAATTACGTATAGTAAGAATTAAGTGAATATTTTCTTATCCAGAGAGGTGGAGGGACTGGCCCGATGAAACCCAGCAACCGCGATGCAGGTGCTAATTCCAGCAGAACATATTTGTTCTGGGAGATAAGACGAAGATATATACGTAACTTCTTCTTATCGGAGAGGTTTTTTTGTTGCAAAAAAACCGATTACGAAAATTTATATTAAGAAGAAAGGGGTTGCGAAGTACTGTGACACTCGAAAAATACGTAAAACTGCGTAGTACAGTTTATGAATATATGATAGAGCAAGATAAGCCAATATCATTGTTAGATATTCAAGAACATATCGTTTCGCATCATGAAGGAAAATTCACGAAAAAGATGTTACATCAATTTTATTTATCAAGACTATTAGATGAACTGAAACTGGATGGGAAAATTACATTAGCTGATGAATATCTCTATACTGAAAAAGGGGTATTTTATAAGGCGGGAAAAGGGAGCTAGGCTCTCTTTTTTTTGAAGTATGTAGAGTAAAAGACTGCTTAAGCAGCCTGATACAAGGGAATGGTGTTGAGTGTGTAGTGTCAAAGATTGAATGTGCCTGAAAGAGGCACTTCATATCGGCTGCAAATGAAAAGAGACACCTCCGCCGAATAGGTGTCAGTCGTTTTGTCATATAGACTTGCTATTTGACAGTTATTAGAATAACATGCGCAGGTTTGGAAGTCAAAAGGGAATTAAAGGAAGAGGTGTTGTTATGTACGCTTACTTATTACATGATATAACGAAATGGATTCCTAAGTACATTATGGATAAAGGCTATGAATATTATGAAGAGGGACATGTAGAAGATGTTGAAATACAAGACAAGAAAATATTTGCTTTCGTTACTGGAAATGCAGGAAACTATGAAGTGATTATTGATCTTGAAGATTTTACAGAAAGTAGCTGCGAGTGTCCATATGAAAACTATTGTAAACATATGGCGGCAGTTGTTTATGATATTCAAGGCACTGGTGAAAGTACGGTAAAAGAGAAACTGAAAAATTTAGAAAAGGAAGAGTTACTTACAGTATTAAACCGTTTATTACAAAGCTCCAAAAACGTGCAAATTGTAGAGAAGATGTTAAAGAAGGGGAAACTTTAACTTATAGAGGGAGTTGTTTTGTAGTGAATGTACTAATTGTATACGCTCATCCCAGTCCTTCCAGTTTTAACGCGGCGATTTTAAAGCATGTGCAAAAAGGATTACAAGAAACAGATCATTCGGTTACGGTACTTGATTTATATAAAGAACAATTTGATCCAGTCCTTGTATTTAATGAAGAGAAGAAAAGACGTGATTTAGTAAATGAAGAAGAGACAGCTCGGTACAGAACGTTAGTGGAAGAAGCAGATACGCTTCTCTTTATATATCCGATATGGTGGTGGGGGATGCCTGCTATTTTAAAAGGGTTTATCGATCGCATTTTCGTTGCTGGATTTGCTTATAAATATGAAGGAGCCCTGCCGAAAGGATTATTGAAAGGGAAGAAAGCGTGGGTGATTAATACGTTAGATTCACCGTTATGGTACGTCGCACTACTATATAGATCAGCGGATTGGATTATGATGAAAAGAGGTGTGTTACGTTTTTGCGGCATTCGCGATATAAAACGATCTGTTTTTCAATCTGTGAAAACGAGTAAACGAGAGAAGCGGGAAAAGTGGTTATTACAAATAGAAGAAAAGGCTCGTACATTATGAATGAAATCGAACGTATAATAAAGTGTTGCAATTATGATAACGAACTTTTTCGTACATATATTAATTGCTTAGTCCAATTGAAGAACTGTAGTGAAATGTTTCAACAAATTCAAATACAATTAAGAAATGATTACTTAATAAGAGGGATTTGTGAAAGAGAAGTGGATGAGGTAGTAAAAGGAAGTAAAGAATATGATACATATTTTCTTCCTAAAGCATTACAGTGGAATTTCCTTAAAAACAATCCACATTTAATTGAAAAAGTATGTGAAGACTTTTTTGCATTTGAGGCGTTATATCTTACGGATATAAAGTGGGAGGTCGTAATAAATTGCGTGGGAAATAAGTGATTTATTATGTAAAAAAGCTAGTATAAAACTAGCTTTTCGTTTAAATAAATAGGAAACATAGACTGATGATAAATCCTGCATATAGTAAGTTAACAACGCAAAATCCCATAATATCACGAGCACCTAAACCAGCTATCGCTAATGCCGGTAATGCCCAGAATGGTTGAATCAAATTCGTCCAAGCATCGCCCCATGCAATTGCCATTGCTGTTTTTGCAGCAGGTACACCAAGTTCAGCGCCAGCTGGAATCATAATGGGTGCTTGCACAGCCCATTGACCGCCACCAGATGGAACGAAAATATTAACGATGCCAGCACTTAAAAAGGTAAAGAGCGGGAAAGTCGTTTCGTTTGAAATGCTAATAAAGAAATTAGAAATAGCTCCTCCAAGTGAAAGTCCTTCACTATTTGCTCCAATCATCATTCCCATAATTCCAGCATAAAACGGAAATTGAAGTAAAATGCCAGAAGCACTTTTCGTAGAGTCTGAAAAGGCACGAATATATTGAATCGGAGTGCGGTGAAAAATAAGTCCAGCAATTAATAACATAAAAATAACGATGTCTAGCGTAAGGTTAAAGCCTTTCGTATAAAAGTAATTGAAAATATAAATGAGACCTAACACTCCAACGCAAAGTGTAATAATGATACTATTTTCCATTTTTTCAGCGAATGTATTGTTTCCTACTTCTTGAGCGGTAGCTTCTTCATGAAATACGCTAGGATCTACCGTTATCGTATGTTTTTCATCTGGATGCATCGCTTTATTAATGAGAGGCATTGTAACGAGAAAAATAATAACTGGAACGAGTGCGTATGGTGAGAATAGCGTTTCTGTTATTGGAATGGCTTCTTTAATACTGCCAGCTGTCGTTTTAATTAACGTTTCTCCGCCAGTTGCTAACGTAAGAGGAATAGAAGCAGAAAGCCCCGCATGCCAAATGAGAAATCCAGAGTAAGAAGAAGCAATTGCAAGTCTATAATCTAATCCTTCAAGCTGCCTTGCCACTTCTTTTGCATATAAAACAGATACAACAATACCAAATCCCCAGTTTATGTATGCCCCTAGTAAACTTACGATTGAAATGGCAATAATACCTTGTCCATTCGTTTTCGGTAGTTTTGCCGCTTTCGTTAATCCTTTTTTAATAAGAGGCGCGTTTGCTAAAGCAGATCCTGTCACGAGTACAAGTGCCATTTGCATAGAAAAGGCGAGAAGTCCCCAAATTCCATTACCCCAATGATTAATCATTTCCACAGGTGTTTGGTGCGTTGCAAACATGCCGAAGAAGATAACAAAAACAGTTAATAAACATGATAAAATAAACGGCTCTGGCAAGAAACGTTGTACTAAGGCGACGCAACCATTTGTAAAAGAACGAAACAAAATAGATCAACCTCCTTATGTATATGTATTACAATTATTCGAGGTTGTTTTTGGGATTACCTTTAATATACTGAAAAATAAGATAATTATACAAGTAGAGAAAATAAGAGCAAGATTATTGCGAATGTACTACTATAGCATATATATGTTTAGTATTTACACCAAAAAACACAAAGGGAATTCAAAATAACTATTGATTTGAAATAATATCAGTTGTAAAATAGTAGTTAATATTCTTAATTTTAGAAAAAATAGGTGTTATAATGAACAAAACGAAATTGTTTATTGGATCTTCTTTAATGATTGCTATGTTAAGCACATCAGCTTTTCCAGCTTCTGCGGATTCCCTAGTTACAAATGATATTACTCAACAACAAAAACCAATTAATTTATTATTAAACGAGGAAATTCCTGGAGTTAAAATTATTGATATTACTAGGGAACAATATGTTAAAAACGTAGCAAAGAATGAAAATATCTCATATAAAGAAGCTGATAAACTTGTTTCTGCTAGAACTGTTCAAAGTTTAAGTAAAATAAACCCTACTGCTGCAGCTAGTAGTAATGTTGTTTGGAGGCAAGCTTCTTGGACACAAACTTATTCTGGAAATTCTAGTTTTAAAGCTGATTTAGAAGGTAGTTTTGAAATTTATTCTTCTGGATCTTTTAGACAAATTAATAGCTCTACTGTTGGTTCTTCTCTTTCTGCGGGTAAATATTCTGCTACTTGGGCACAAAGTAATTCTTGGAAGACAACGGCATATCCAACGATTAGTGTGACATTGGGAGTAACGGGTAAATTTTTTACAACAGTTAGTAATTCAGGTGGAGTAAGTGGTGGGATTGCAGGATTTTCAGTTAGTAGTACTAGTACTACTAGTGTTACGTACGTTTCAAATGGTATGACAATTCAAAGAGAATATAGTGTTTACTAATAGGTGGTAATAAATCGATGAAAAAAATGTGGAATAATCATATTGGTTTTGTTTTTTATTTTGAGTGCTTGTTCTAGTAAAAATAATACTACTTTTAAACAAGCAGATATTGAAAAGGGAATAGTGTATGAATTACTTTCTAAAAATACAAATACGAACACTGAAATATCTTATAAAATAAAAATGACGAATAATACCGATTATGTTATTGCGCAAAATAATGTTATGTTTTCATTTCCTAAATCCCCAACGAAATCTGGTCAAACAACTAATCCATTTAAAGTGTTAGCGAAAGGTAATAAATTAAATATTAAACCTGGGGATAGTGTTGTTTTGGAAGTATCATTTTCTCCTGATTTTTATTCTGAATTTAAAAATACAGAAGTGTCTAAAGCAAATCTGTATATAACGGGTTATATCGATAAATTAGCTGATGAAAATCATTTTGATTTTATTAAAAGTATTAATTTAGATTGAAAAAGTGAGCTATTTAACATGTTAGTGTTGAGTAGCTCACTTTTATTTAGAAGAATGCACTAAGTTAGACAGGCAAAATAGGGGTATGTAGTTTACGTTTCTGGAATAATTGTAATAGCGACAGTCCGAACCGGAGCCTCTGTTTCGTTTTCTTTATTTTGGCTATTATAGTACTTAATCATTAATTCGTTAAGTTCGTTTTGAAATTTTCCAAAGTGTTCATCATCTAGCTGGAATTCTACTACAGAAAAAGTAGCCTTATCTTCTTGGCTGTTTTGTTCTTCTAATTTCTTCAGGTAACTTTGATATTGTGTCATAAGTGATAACTGATAATAGGAAATGTAATTTAACTTTTCATCATCACATAATCCTTTCCACTCACTTCCTTCAATTTTTGCATCTTCTTCATTGATTGCGTAATATTTTTCAGAAACAGATTTTACCTTTTTTTCGTTAATTACATGGACGATACCAGAATCAACCATAGTTTGTAGCTGTCTATATAGAGTTGCTTGTGGTACATTTTTAATGATTTTTACCATTTCTAATGGTGTTAGTCCATCTTCCTTATTTCTCATTAATACTTGGCAAATTTTCATTCTTACTGGATGCATTAAGATTTCAACTTTATTACTCACTATATCACCTTATTCATTATTTATTCTCATTATAAATAATGAGAATAATGATTGCAATCCATCCGTTTTTATTTTATCATTATCAATAATGATAATGAGTTTAGAAAGGAATGATCAAAATGCAACTACATTATGGATGGAATGATCTTAAAGACATGGATATTATGGCGTTTCTCCCAATCTTATTGCCGGTTATTGTAGTCGGGGCACTTTTAGTTTCCATTGCATTAATTGATTTATACCGAAATAGAAAAACAAGAAAAAATGTACTTGTATGGACGCTAATTATTATCTTTGTTAACTTATTGGGACCTATTCTGTACTTTGTTATAGGGAGAAAGGACGGTGAGAAATTATGAAATTAGAGATTAGAAATGTAACAAAATCATTTAAAGGAAAAATTGCTGTCAATACTTTCTCGATGGAACTGCAATCAGGAGAATGTGTAGGGTTAATCGGACCAAATGGAGCAGGAAAATCTACATTAATAAAAGTGATTTCAGATATTATTAATCCAGATGTTGGTGAAGTGTTATTGAATGGGATAAAAATATCAAAAATGAAAAGGGAAATTGGCTACTTACCCCAATACCCTAATTTTTTTCATTGGATGACGGCGCGAGAAACTCTTATGTTTATGGGGCAACTTTCAGGGGTGAAAAAAGAAGTGTTGTCAAAGTCTATACCAGAAATTTTGGAGAAAGTTGGATTAAGTGGAGTAGAAGGTTCAAAGGTGAGTACCTTTTCTGGGGGAATGAAACAAAGACTCGGTATTGCACAAGCATTACTACATAAACCTTCGCTTATTGTCATGGATGAACCGGTATCTGCATTAGATCCAATAGGTAGAAGGGAAGTATTGAATTTAATTGAAGAAATAAAAAAAGATACGACGATTTTATTATCAACCCATATATTGAGTGATGCAGAAGAAATCTGTGAACGATTTGTCATGATTAAAGATGGAACAAAGATAGAAGATACAACAATTACTGAGCTTTTGCACTGCAATAGCGAAAATAAATTAATCATTGAAATTACAGCTAAAGATCGAGAGTGGATTGACGTTGTAAAAAATTTGCCTTATGTGAAGGACGTAGAAGTAATTGGGCTTAAAGTCAAAGTGAAGGTTGACAGCATTGAAATAAATAAAAATATGTTACTGCAAAATGCACTCGAACATAAAGTGGACATCGTTAAATTTGAAATGAGCAACGATACTTTAGAAGAAATTTTCTTGAAGTTGGTGGTGCAAAAATGAATAATCTAATGATATTAATAAAAAAAGAATGTGTTCAAATGTTACGTGATTTTAAGGTAATTTGGCTACCAATTGTTTTTATATTTTTAGGGGCAACACAGCCAATAGTAACGCATTACTTGCCATCCATTTTGGGGGCATTAGGTGGAGGACAGGGAATTACCATCGATCCGAGTATGGCAGCACAACAAGGAGGCGAAGTACTAGCGAGTACTTTGGGGTCTCAGTTTGACCAGCTTGGACTTATGATTCTAGTAATCTCTATGATGGGTGCCATTCAAGCAGATAAAGCTAACGGTATGTTAGCCTTTATTTTAACAAGACCTGTTACGGTTACTTCATATATAGCTGGGAAAATAGTATCAAATTATATAATGGTAGCGTTTAGTGTAATGATTGGGTACTTTATCTCTTATCTATATATAAACTATCTTTTTACTGCTGTTCCGTTTTCGCACATGATTACTGGATTACTATTTTATTTAATTTGGGTTCTTTTTATCGTATCTTTCACAACAATGATAAGTACTATTTTTCACAGTCAAGGTATTATTGCGCTAATTTCAATTGTTTTTCTTTTAGTTTGTAGAATAATCGTCGGTTTGAGTCTAATAATAGATCAAGTTAATCCAGCTAGTATGAGTAAACATGCAATGGAAACGTTAGTCACGGGGGTAGTAAATTCAAATGCAATAATTACTGGATTACTAACTATAGTTTGGATTTTATTGACACTTTTCGTAACGTATTATTGGATTGCTAATAAAAAATTTAATTATGAATAACTTTGATAAGGGTAGTGGCTTCAAATAAAACACCCCAACAAGAAAAAGCTTCCACTACTGTGGAAGCTTCTCTAAATGATGTGCAATATCAATATACATATTTGAGTAAACTGAATGGATTTCATTACTTGGTGTAGCGTTAGAAGAGAAGTGGACAATGACCATATTTGCTTTCGGATCGATGTAAAGTGTTTGTCCGTAACTACCTAACACTTCAAAAGCATCTTGGTCATTGTGCGGAATCCACCATTGATTATGATAAGAAATGGAAGCCCCAGGGCCAACTGCAAGTTCACCTTCTTGGACATTTTGTATATCTTCAGTAATAGAAGAAGGGAGAATTTGTTTTCCATTATATTCCCCGTTGTTTAATAGTAATTGCCCGAATCTACCCATATCTCTAGCAGTTGCATTTAAACCAGCGCTAGCTTGTTCTACTTTTGTTTCATCTGTAACGTAATACGCGTTTTCTTCCATACCAATTTGAGACCATATGCGCTCGCTAACATTATCCGCTAATGATTTACCCGTGATCGTTCGAATCACCCAAGCGAGTGTTTCAGCTGATCCGTTATCGTAAGAAAAATCGGAACCAGGCGGTGCTGTTTCTTCTGCTTCTCGTAACATATCATAAATCTTCATTGGACCTTCGTAGTTTTTGCCCCGAGGTAAAATATTGCTCGCTAAATATAGTTGTGCATCTTGATTTTCTAACGCTGGATGTTCATATCCGTGAGTAGGGTATTCTACAGAAACTTGCATATCCAATAATTGCTGAAGTGTGGCATTACCGAACGGTGTGTTTTTTAATTCTTTTATATATGTGTCAGCTGTTTTTTCTAAGTCAATACGGTTTTCTTCAGCGAGAGATTGTATAATTGCCCCGGTAAAGACCTTCGCTAATGACGCCATGCCATGAGGTTCGCTCTCGTTATATCCATTGAAATATCGTTCGTATACAAGTTGTCCATTGTGTACAACGACAAAAGCATCCGTTTTATTATCGTCTAAAAGTTTTTTTAGAGGAGTTGTATTCCCAAATCTACGCTCCACAGCAAAATCATCTAAGTTTTGCAATGCGGTAGAGAAGTGGGATACTTGATCCGGGTTATTTTTCACCTCGTTAATTAAAGTGAATTCTTTCATATGTGTATACGACCAACGTAAGTAAGGATCATCTAACCAATTTTTCTTCGTCACGTTATTTTTCGATGGGATTGTTTTATTATGTTTGAAGTATGTAAAACCGAGCCCTGTAATTACAAATATAAATGTGATTATGAGTAAGAGTAGGGGAGATTTTTTAAGTTTCATATCGGTCCCTCCTTTTTATTTCTACTATTAGTATACGCGTCTATTGAAAGAAATACAAAATAAGGAAAGTAAACGGGGAAGTTTACTTTCCTTATTCATGTTAAGCGGAAACTTTTCCGTCTGTATGTTGTTTCTTGAATTTTTGTTTTCGTCCGTGTAATCCATAATAGAGAAGTAAAGTGAATGCAACGATAATAGCTGCGATGAAATACATATTATGGTAACTTGATTTCGCTGCGACGATACCTAAAATGAAAGAACCAAAACCGAGACCACTATCAAAGAATGAGAAGTACGTAGCTGTCGCAGAACCACGTCGATGGTTTGCAGCGGCAGAGATCGCAATCGTTTGGAAACTTGGAATTAATGTTCCGTAACCTAAACCGATTAACATACCTGCACCAAGGAACCAAAACGGAGTTTGCGCTTGGCTTAAAATGAACATCCCAATTGTGAAAATAATTATAGCTGGGTAAACAAGTACATTTTCACCGAAGCGATCGAAAATCTTTCCTGTAAATGGACGAGAAATTACAACAACGAGTGCGTATAAAATAAAGAAGTAACTAGCAACTTCTCCTAAACCGAGCTCTTTCGCATAAATAGGAATAAAGGATAAAATACCACTATAAGAAAAGGCTAAAACAAATCCTGTCAGAGCGATCGGAATAGAAGCTGGTTCAATTAAGTCCTTCCATTTCATTTTTTCTCGTTTTTGTTTGCTCACTGGTACTTCATGCGGAATATTTACAAGTAGTCCTAATAAAAATGCAAGCAATGAAAATACGGAACAAACGATAAATAGTACAGTAAATGAAAAATGAGAAATAATTGTTAAACCTAAAAAAGGACCAATTACCATCGGCAAACTCATAAATACGCCGAAATAGGCAAGTGCTTCGCCTCGTCTATGAGCTGGTGCAACATCAGTTACAATTGTTCCTGTGGCTGTTGTTGCCATACCGAACCCAATACCATGTAAGAAGCGAAGGGCAAGTAATAAAAATAAACTTTGCGCACCGAAATACATAACGGTAGCAGCTAAAAATAATGAAAGTGAAACAAATAATATTTTCTTTCTCCCTAATTCATCAAGCCATTTTCCTGTAAATGGTCTACATAAAACAGATGAAATAAGAAAAACAGTTGCAACTAAACCAATTTCCTCAGGTTTTCCTTTTAGGCCGTCTATTACATAGATAGGTAAAGTAGTCATAAGCATATAGAATGTTAAGAATAGAAATAGACTACTAAAACAAGTTCCGAGGAAATCCTTCGTCCAAAGTTTCTCACTTTGCATCGTCATCCCTCCAATTTAATCTAAGTTTTTAATGATTTGTTGTAACACTTGAAATGCTTGGTGTAACTCATCTTCGTTAATACCTTCAAGTGTCTTTTCTTCAAAAGTATCAACTTCTTCTTGCCATTTCGGAATCATTTTTATCGCTGTTTCTGATAAAGAAATGAGCTTCTCACGGCGATCTTTTCCTTCAGTACGAATAATCCAACCCATTGTCTCCATACGTGTTAACGTACGAGTCATCGTTGGTGATTCAACATTTAAATACTGACATAATTCTGTTTGCGTACAAGAACCGGTTTGATTAATGCGAAAAATAACGGCCCATTGTGCACTAAATAGCCCAGTTGGAGATACGCGTTCATTAAATTTCTTTGTGAATTTTCGAGAAGTCTGGCTGACAATGTGAAAAAAATGTTGTTTTTCGTCCATATAGTTAGATCCTTTCAAATTAGTTACCTAGCTAACTATATACTTTTTTATTATAATTGTCTAGTAATAGACATGTTGATTTATGTAAAAATTTCGTATAGGTTTTAAGTTGAGAACATACATTCTGCGTGTTATTCTTTAAGTAAGTAAAGAATTTTCTTTCTATTAAAAAGAATGGGGGAACTTGTGATGATTAAGCCTGCAACAATGGAGTTTGTTTCACTATCGAACGGAGAAACGATTGCGTATCAGGAAGTTGGAAGGCAAAATACAGAAATTCTTGTACTCATTCACGGGAACATGACATCGTCACAACACTGGGATTTAGTTATTGAAAAGCTGCAAGATCAATACCATATTTACGCTCTTGATTTAAGAGGTTTTGGCCAATCAACATATAATCAATCGATAGATTCATTACAAGACTTTGCAGAAGATGTAAAACTATTCATCGATCAATTAAAACTAGAAAAATTTTCATTAATGGGCTGGTCAATGGGCGGTGGTGTTGCGATGCAATTTACAGCAAATCATCCAATATTTGTCGAAAAGTTAATTTTAGTAGAATCAGTAGGCATGAAGGGATATCCAATTTTTAAAAAAGATATTAACGGGCAACCGATTGTATCAAGTTTAGTAAAGACGAAAGAAGAGATCGCACAAGATCCCGTACAAATTGCTCCAGTGCTAGATGCGATAAAAAATATGAATAAATTATATTACCGTACAGTATGGAATCTATTAATATATACACATAATCAACCTGAACCGGATCGTTATGAAAAGTATTTAGACGATATGTTAACGCAGCGTAATTTCGTAGATGTAAATTATGCGCTCATTACATTTAATATTTCGGATGAACATAACGGGGTTGTAGAGGGAAATAAGCAAATTCATCATATTAAAGCTCCAACACTCGTCATACAAGGTGACAGAGATTATGTCGTACCGCAAGTAGTCGGTGAGGAATTAGCAAAACATTTACCGAATGCAGAGTTGAAAGTGTTAGAGGATTGCGGTCATTCGCCGTTTATTGATTGTTTAGGTGTATTTATAAAACATGTAGAGGATTGGTTAGAAGAGAAATAATCCCCGAAATGATAAGTATTGCATATACTATAACATTGTAGGTAAAAGGGGAGATTATCAATGCATCATCCGTTCTTAATTGCGCATTCGCCATATAATCATCACTTATATACAAAAATAATGATCGATCCGCTGTATATGCAAGTTTCACCAGCTGTAGTTCCTTTACAAATGGAATACCCGCAGCCACCAATTGCTCATGCACAGCAATACGTGTATGAAACTGCTTTCTATAAACATCCATATTTCAAGCAATTCCATAACAATGTGAAAGCACAAGTTTGGGAAGGATAAGAAGCTAAAAGAATCATTCTTTTAGCTTCTTTTTTATTGGTAATATTCGTACACGCATTTGAAGAAACAGTTTATAATGAAAGGTGGATAGCGTGAGAAGGAGAGGGAAAGGATGTCAATGCGTTTTACGTTTTGGATTATGGTTGGGATTGTAGCAATCTCAGGTTTATCACAAGGGATGCTCTTACCGGCTATTGCAATGATTTTTGAACAAGAAGGGGTTAGTTCAAGTATTAACGGTATTCATGCGACGGCATTATACATTGGGATATTAGTGATTTCCCCGTTTCTTGAAAAACCGATGCAAAAGTTTGGAATGAAGCCAATTATCGTTATTGGTGGGTTTCTCGTTATTATTTCATTATTCTTTTTTACACAAACTTTTTCATTCTGGGTATGGTTTATCCTTAGATTTCTAGTTGGAGTTGGAGATCATATGCTTCATGTCGGAACTCAAACATGGATTACGACAACAGCAGACCCAAGTAAAATAGGGAGACAAGTATCGATATACGGTGTATTCTTCGGAATTGGTTTTGCCGTTGGTCCGTATTTAGCAAGCACTGTGCAGTACGGTCTTGCGACACCATTTATTATATCCACTATACTGTGCTTAATAGGTTGGCTATTATTACTGCCAACGAAAAATGCATTCCCGGCGCAAGATGAAAGAGAAGTGAAGCGTGAGTCATCATTTTCTCGTTATAAACAAGTTGTTGGATTAGGATGGATTGCACTGCTGGGACCACTTGCATATGGCGTACTGGAAGCAATGTTAAACAGTAACTTACCAGTATACGCGCTTCGAAAAGGATGGTCTGTTTCAGAAGTATCCTTCTTATTACCAGCGTTTGCAGTTGGGGGCATTATTACACAAATCCCGCTCGGTATATTGAGTGATAAATACGGAAGAGATCGTATTTTAACGTGGACGTTCAGCGTAAGTACGGGTATTTTCCTATTTGCAGCAGTATTTGATCAATATTACTGGATCGTCTTTGCCTGTATGCTGTTAGCTGGTATGGTCATTGGATCGTGCTTCTCATTAGGTCTTGGATTTATGACAGATTTATTACCGAGACATTTACTCCCAGCGGGTAATATATTATCTGGAATCGCATTCAGTTTAGGAAGTATTATGGGACCTGTATTAGGAGGCGTATTTATAGAAAAAATACAGTATACAAGCTTTTTTATTGCAGTTATGATTATAATAGGAATTCTCGCAATGGTATATATGATCTACATGAAGAATCAATTCGCATCAAGAAAAATAGAAAGTAGGTTAGGGCATGACAAAACAACCTAATAAAAAGAAATTTGAAGTACTCGAAAACGAAACAATTACAGACTGCTTAGCACGTATGGAACAAGAAGGCTACGCACCATCACGTCGCATGGAAGAGCCAATCTTTCATGAAGTGAAGAAAAATGGCAAAACAGAAGTTGAACCGTGCGGTAGGAAAATTGTTTTTGAGGGGAAATTGAAGTAAGAAGTAATATAAAAAGAAATTGCTTTTGGGTACAAGCAAGATAAAACATATATTCACATAAGAAAACGCTGTTGATTTCAATATCAATAGCGTTTTTATTTATATTAAATATATAGATCAAAATGAATTTCTGCTTGAATGGAACAAGCAAAATTAATAATCTCTTTTTGTAAATACATTGCGGGTGATTCGTTATTCTCCACTTGAATCACTATCATAAAAAGAAATTCTAAACTATATTTTTTCTTGAGATGTTTTAATTGTTCTGTTTTTCCTTCAAGGGATTTTAGAATAATATGCAACTGATTATTTATATCGTAGGACTCTTGGTATCCAGTGCTGAAAGTCCAATCCGTTTCTTTTCTATATAGGGTTTTGGTGGATACAAGATTCGGATTATCACGTCTTGCAACAACATCACCTTTTTTATAAGTTCTTGTAGGCTCAATATTTAGGGCGTCAGTAATTGCTTCAACAGGGAATATATCACCCGTTGCACTAAAATAAGCCATAACGTTGGTTTTATCCAGAATGGTTCCTCCTCTATTATTAAGATGTTAATCTTATTACATTATAAAAATTTATGAATGTAAATAGAATTTTTATCCTGCTATTTGTGGGCAGTAAAACTTCTAATGGGAGGAAAGTAGGTGAGAGCCAGTTGTCCATAAAGGCATGATTAGTGTGGGGGGAATAAAACTTCACCAGTTTCATTGAATTGAATTCCGGACTGGGACATGAATGAGAAAGCTGGACGACGTATACTTATACCTTTGTAGGAAAGAAAAATTATACAAAAGTAGGATGCTTAAAAATATGTTTATTTGTATGATAAAAACAAAATATACTTTGAAAAATTAGAATGTAGAGGAGGGGGAAATATATAATGATACAAAGCATATATGAAACTCATTTGCATGTAAGAAATTTAGAAAAGGCGATAGATTTCTATCAAAATAAGTTAGGATTAACAGTAGCAAAAAAACTATTGAAAAGACGAGTTGCGTTCTTTTGGATAGGAGAAAATAAAAAACAAATGCTCGGATTATGGGAAGTACATACGAATGAAGAGTTTGAGACGAAACACTTCGCTTTTCGTGTAGATTTAAAGTTTTTAAAGACTTCAAAATTATGGTTAGAGAAGCGTGGAATAGAGGTAGTAGGAAGTCAGGGGAAAGGAAATCAAGAGCCGATTGTCCAAAGGTGGATGCCAGCTGCAAGTGTATATTTTCTAGATTGTGATGGAAATAAATTAGAGTTTATTTCTATGTTATATGATGATCCAGATGAATTAGAATATGCAACGTATTTAAGTGAATGGGAAGCGGAGCACCAAGAAAAATAAATTTTAATCAGTAGGAGTTTTATAGCTTTGGATTTTGTTAAATAGATAGGGGAAAATAAAATCCCTCAAGAAAAGGCATGTTCTTGAAGGATTTTTTATGCTTTATATATTTATATTGTTTGCAACTTATTAATTATATTCATGATTAGATATTTCAGCGCGTTGAATATAACCATCAGAGAAGCTGAAATAAAGATAATAGCTTCCTCGATTATATATAAAGCCTTCGCTAGTCATATCCCCTCCGATTTCATCGGGTTCACCAAACCACTCTTTTAATTCATTGATAGTTATATCCATTTTTACCCATATATGTCTTGCGTCCGAAGGGTACATGTCAATATTATAATCGCCGTATACCGCTATGTTAGGTGCATCACATTCTGTACATGGTGCTTGCTTCCAAACATCAGGCACTCCAAATTCATTTTTCACATCAGATATATCTTTACCCAATACACCTAATTTAAATGGACCAAACGTCCCATTCTGTAAAGCTGTTGTTAACATCTGTTTCATTTCTTCTTTTGTATTAATGTTGAAATTATAATCTCTGTTTTTTGCTATGGCATTATAGAAAAATTGTGCATACTGCTCACGCTTCACAATCATGTTACCGTTAAAATTACCTAATTCGTCACCTTGTGCTATACGGTTACTACGCACTGCATTTACAGATTCATAGGCCCAATGACCTTTTGGTACGTCTTTAAATTTTCCTTGTTCTTTTGATTGTAAATGAAATGCTTTTTGTAATATTACTGCCATCTCATACCGAGTTAATACATCATCTGGACGAAATGTTCCTGTTCCATCACCTTTCATAATGCCAGCTTGCGCAATGGCTTTAATATCTTTTTCAAACATATGATTTGTAATGTCACTGAACATATTTCCCTGTTGATCGTCTGCTATTAAACCTAAATGTCGATTGACTAAAGAAGCTACCTGTCCTCTAGTAACATTGTCCCCAAAACCAAATTTCCCATTTCCATATCCCTTATAAATCCCTGCTGATGCTAAGTAATCGATAGCAACTTTTGACCAGTGGTCCTTTGGTACATCTGTAAATACAGTGTCATTATTGCTAACTACCGTATAGCTTTTTTCATTAACGTTTGTTTTCGTAGTTGTTTCTGCATTTACTGTGCCTACCATCGTTGTAGTTGCTAGTGCTGCGGTTAGTACGAAGCCTAAAAACTTTTTAACTTTACTTGTTTTTCTGCCCATTTGTGAACCCCCTTGTTATATGAAACGAATTGAATAACCTAAACATTTAATATAATTTAATGTTTACATCGTGATTATAACATGTAATTAATGATTGTTTACCATAAATTTCTATGGAATAAATAACTATTTTACTAATCTGCATGCAACTTAATCTCACTATCTGTAAATATTCATCTCTATTTAAAAAATGGTATTTATAAATCCATTCAACAAAATCATTTAAATTCCTTTTCGCTATTTGTGAACAGTAAAACGCTCCTTTTTTCAATCTACGATAGAAGATAGAACATGTATTTGGTATAATCAAAACATACTATATGAAACGATGTACATGAGTTTGATATTTATGTAATAAGGTAAGTACTACATAACAATAACTATGCTATAGGATTCAGTTCATGTTATACAAATTAATCGTTAGAAAGGAAAAGGAGTAATGAATCAAATTTCATTTGAAGATTTATTTGAAGAAGAAAACGAAAAAGAAAAAGTGGAGGTAGCTGAAATACCAGTACCTTTATCGCCATTGCAAAAAGATATATTGGAATTAATGGATTCTGAAGAAATAAGTGCACTTGAGCTATGTGAACAATTAATACGAGCTGGAAAAATATCAGATGAAAGATTCACAACGAATAAGCCGAAAGCATATGGAGAAGTATGCTTACTATTAGAAGGTTTTGTTAAAGAAGGAAAGCTTATTTTTGTTAAAAGTGATGAGAAAAGAGATAGGGTTTATAAATTGAATGAAGAAATGTTTAACGCATAAGGTGTACAAGAAGGGATGAATAATTTCCAGGGGAGTTCATTCGTTTTTCTCGTCAAAAAGGTGTCAATCTAAGCAAGATTGACACCTTTTTGATCATTTAACATCTAACATACTTACGTTTGAAACCAAGTCTTCCTCTATCAAGTTCTTTCTGAATACTTTCTGTAGCATTTAGCAAACTGTTCTTTTTATTTTCACGTTTTATTTCAACTATACCAACCTCTTTTGCGATTTCGACTGCTTTTTCATGTAGTGGTACATATGAAATTGCTACCGTGTTTAGGAAATTATTCATAGCGGATTTTGTTCGTTCTGGCGAATCATGGATTGTATTTTTCACCATTTCAAGCATAGCGGCAATTTTGCTTTCGGCAAATTCGTTGTCTTTGCGATTTCCTAAAAGCCAACAGTAGCAACTCCAGCCTGCAGACATTCTAAGCTCGTCCCCACTTGCAATCCATGTATCAGCAACATCTTGTGCAATATTTGATTCGGATAAAGTTACTGCTACTACATAATCGGACAACATATAAAAATACGCTCCGTCTATCCAGCGATCAAAATCAGACTCATTCATAGCTTTTGGATCGGCAATAATGCCTGCAAAGTACATAGCATCGTAGTTGCCTGTGGCATAAAGTTCTTCAGCTAATTCTTGATTTATTTTTATTTTTTTCGCGATTGGTTTCATAGCACCTGTAGCTACGCCGAAAACTGGCTCGTGCGCACCGTTAGATATGTATATTTTTTTCGTTCTTTCTTTACCAAGGACCTCAAGCTCTTGCATAACTGTTTTAAAATCCAAAGCTGTGCACTTCCTTTCTTAATGTAAAGACCATTTTAATTGTGAGCATCTAGCCTATATTTTTTAGCATGTCTTCCATACTTCTCAATTTTAAGTCTTATGTGGGTAGGATGTCTACTTTGTGTCATTTATCAATAATTCAGTTAGTTATTTATTATTGTGAATATACAACATGAAGATAAAAAGGGGGAGAGAAACAATACGGATGTATGGCTCTCCGCATAGTGAGGGAATGTAAATAATGCTTTCTCTTTGGCGTTTTTGCTGTAGTATCATGTTATCCTTTAATAAAGTAATAAATGGAGTTTTACATTGAATATGTGAGGTCGATTCTAAATGATAAAGAAATTTACTAGAGTGGTACTAACTACGGTGATGCCAATCAGTTTAATTGTGGGTTGTGGGAACGATGAAAAAACTAAAGCACAAGAGACGAAAGCGGTACAATCTGAGAAAAAGGACTATATGGATTACTCATATGGTAGCAAAGGTATATTAGTAAGTGGCAAAGCGAAAGAACGTCAACAATACGAGGTTGGATTTATAGATGACAACAAGTTAATAGGGATTGATGAAAATATTGAGGACTGTATTATTTTAGATAATAAAGATGAAGCAGGTTACATTTGGAAACAAATAGAGCGTGGATCCATTATTGAAGTGCAATATGGTAAGGATCGCAATGATATTGTAGGCGTACAATTAGTAGGAGATCGTGAGTCATACGAAATTAGTGATAAGTTTGATCGAAATACGATAAATGAGATCGTCGAAAATGTTAAAGGGAGTTTGTAATAGATGTATTTCGCTAGTATAGAATCTATTATCATGAAATAGCGAATCGTATACATAATAGTTTGAAATCAACGGCATTTTTCATATGAAAATGCCGTTGATTTGTGTTGAAAAGTAAATGCGATTTTATAGTCTTGTAGAAAAACACGTATTAAATATAAATAAATTATTCCTCTTTCAGCTGTGATGATCGCCGTGAAGTTATTATCCAAAATATAAGAGCACAAGCACTAACAGATACACCTAATATACATACTCCATCCCAACCATATTTTGCATACGTATTTGTTGAAAGAATTGCACCTATTGCACTACCGATAGAATAAAAAATCATGTAACTGGCAGTGAGTCGACTTCTTGCTTCGGGACGCACTGTGAACAGCATACTTTGATTGGTGACATGTACAGCTTGCACGGCTAAATCTAGAAGGATAATGCCGAAAACTAGTAATAATAGAGAGTGGTTAATAGATTTAATTAGGAGCCATGAGAGTATTAATAATGATAAGGCTATGCCAGTTGTTCTTTGTCCTAATCCTTTATCAGCTAATTGTCCAGCTTTAGTAGCAGCTAATGCACCCGCCACTCCAGCAAGACCGAACGCACCAATAGCTGTATGCGAAAGGTTATGTGGTGTAGCACTTAGAGGCAATACTAAAGAAGTCCATAAAATACTGAATGAAGTGAAAATAAGCAATGCTAATATTCCGCGAATGCGTAAGAGTCGTTCTTCCACAAATAATAAGAGAACAGAGTATATTAATTTTCGGTAAGGCATAGTTGTCACTTTTTTATGTTCAAGAGTAGGTAAATTTCGGTGCAACAAAACAGTTACGAAGAGTAAAAGAATAGCAGAGGTGAGATAAACAGATCGCCATCCAGCTAAATCTGTTAATGTGCCTGCAAATGTACGAGCAAGGAGAATGCCTATCACAACGCCACTTGTAACGAAACCTACTATGCGTCCACGTTCTGATGGTTTAGCTAAAATTGATGCATATGCGACGAGTGTTTGCGTAACAGTTGCAAGAATTCCTACTAAGGCCATACCTATAAAAAGTACGATGGTTGAGGGAGCGACTCCAATTATAATTAAAGCAATAACGGATAAAAGCATTTGAGCAATAATAAGTTTCTTTTGGTTTAATAAGTCACCGAGTGGAACTAATAAAAGTAATCCGATTGCATAACAAATTTGAGTAATAGTAATCACAATACCGATAGTTGAATGACTAATCTTAAATTCATTTGATAAAGAATCAAGTAGTGGATGGGCGAAGTATATATTTGCTACAGCCATCCCACAAGCTATTGCAAATAATAGAGTCATATAACGAGACATTGCTGCATGAACAGGTGAATGTATCTGAGTATGTTTTCGAATGGTCATCATTTTTTCTTTACTATTCATAAAATCAGCTCCTTTTTGTATTATTGAAAATAACGTACCGAACGGTATGTTATTTATAAGTAAAATATAATCTCGAAGAAATATATATGTCAAGTTTGTTTTGAGTTAATTATGATTTTTTTGACATGTCGTTTATAATCTAATACGATATATAATATACCGATTGGTACATAAATGATGATGTATAGTCTTAATAACTAGATGTAGAAAGGAGATGGTTTTAAATGGCGCGACTACGTGAATTTGATGAAGAAAAGGCTTTAGATGCTGCTATGCAACTTTTTTGGGAGAAGGGATACGCAGCTACTTCATTAAGTGAATTAACTGCAAAAATGGAAATACAAAAGCCGAGTTTATATTCAGCCTTTGGTGATAAAGAGGGATTATTTGAAGCGGCATTAAGGCGATACACAAATTTACATGCGGCTAATATACGAATAAAACTTCAAAACGAACAATCTGTAAAAGAAGCTATTCGGGCGTTTTTTGAAGATATGGTGGAAGAGGAATATAAAAAAGATTTCAGTAAAGGCTGTTTTTGCATTAACACAATGGTTGAACTTGCTCCTCATAATGAAAAATTTGAAGTACTGACTAGAGAACATCAAATGTATCTTACAGTTATTTTTCAAGAATTAATTACGAAAGGAATTCGATCAGGAGAACTACAAAATGATTTGAACGCTAAAGCATTAGCGCAAACATTAGTCACGTCCTTAATTGGATTAACGGTGTTAATGAAATCACGCCCAGAACGTTCCGTTATAGATAATTCGGTATCTATAATAGTATCTTTACTAAAATGACTTTTGTAGAAATGTATTTCAATGTTAGTGAGTAAAATAAGAGTAATCTTTTCCATATAATAACTCCTTTCAATGTGAAAATATTGATATTTAAAAATGGGGAAAGTATACAGCAATAGGATTGATTAATAGATACATAATAGTTATGAAAAATCATAAAGATCCTTCTTGTTGAAGAAAATCAGTAAAAGGTATCCTAATCTATTTTTTGAGAAGTAGTGGAGTGTAAGGTGGATAAGTGCTTTTGACGGCAATTGCAATTGGTTTTAAAATAATGTCTGTTAAGGAATTTTATAGAAACTATCATTCACCTGCTGGGGAAAGTATTTATAAAAGGGTGAAATAAACATAGTAGATTTATAGTCTTTCACTAATTGGAAAATAAAGGGGGGTTAAGATGCTTACACGAACTGTGTAGGTATTTCATACAGCAATGAATATTAAAAAACGAGTAATCACACTATCAACAAGTTTAGTAATGTTAGGGAGCGCACCTTTAGTGATATCAGCAGAAGAGAGTAAACACCCTCAAGCTGATCAACTTCGTATCGCACAAGGAGAACGTGGAACGAACGGATTAAGTTATTCTGATTTCAATCTAGAAACTCCAGATTACATGCAAATTAATGAAGCGGAAGTATCAGAAAACGAGAAAATTCTCCTAGAAGAATATAAGCATAAACATGATGAAACTGAAGAGTTACATAAAATGAAAGAAGCGAAAAAAGGTCAAGTAGCGGAAGAAGAAGCTATTTCAAATATTGAAAAGGCATTTGAACATGTAGACGGTCGAAATGATGGTTCTACTCGCGAAATGAAGCCAGTCGAAAAACCAAGAGCGATTCAGTATAGTGCATCGATGACTACAAAGAAATATGGAACTCTTGCAGGTACTCCGTTTGTAGAGTGGATTGTTCCAGCAGGAAACCCTGATATTCGCCCTGCCAATCCGATGAAAGCACGTTACATTACAATTCACGAGACTGCAAACACAGCTCGTGGTGCGAATGCTGAAAATCATGCGAAATACTTGTATAAACAAGCAACGGAAGGTACGTTCCGAACTGCTTCATGGCATTTTACTGTAGACGATAAACAAATTTATCAGCACTTACCAACAAATGAAAACGGTTGGCATGCAGGAGATGGTGATGGCTCAGGAAACAGAGAATCTATTGGGATTGAAATTTCTGTTAACCAAGATGGAGATTACAATAAAGCGTTAGAGAATGCGAAGCGACTTGCAGGTTACTTAATGAATAAAGAAGGAATTAGCGCGGATCACATTTACAGGCATCAACAATGGAGCGGAAAAAACTGTCCTGATATTTTAATTTCTCGTGGGAATTGGACTGGCTTCGTACAAGGTATTCAATGGTATGCAAATGTGAACGCACAAATTGACTCGCCTTTACAAGAAAGAAACGAGCTATTTGATTCAAATGAATTTAATCCAGCTGAACCTAGCATGGAGCTAGTCGTGAATGGTGATGGTATAAACATACGTAGCGGCGCAGGAATTGAACATCCTACCGTTCGTAAAGCTTCAAACGGAGACCGTTATAAAGTGCTAGCAGTTAAAAACGGTTGGTACAAAGTAGGAAATGGAGAATGGATTTTCTACAATCCGAGTTGGATTAAAATTAATTACAATGTACCAAAAGAAGAAGTACAAAAGCCAAAAGATGATATTACAGGTGGATGGTTTGAGGGACATATTCGTAAACTACACAGTCTAGGTATTATGCACGGAGAAGGAAATGGTGTATTTGCGCCTTATCGTAATGTAACGAGAGCTGAGTTTGCGACATTAATCTCAAATGCTCTTAAACTACCAGAAGGAAATAAGTTATTTGTAGATATTAACAAAGCGCACCCATCACTTCATGACGGTATTAAACGTAGTGCAAGTGCAGGAATTATTAGCGGCCGTGGCGGGGGGATTTTTGACCCGAATGCGCCAATCACTCGTGAAGAAGCATCTATCATGATTGACAACGCATTACAGTATAAAGGTGTTACAGGTGAATTAGTTGCATTACCATTTCGGGATAAACATTTGATCACATATAAACAGCCTGTTCAACGATTATACAGCTTACAGGTAGTTACTGGTGTTGGAAATAATGAGTTTAATCCTAAAGGTACAACAACTCGTGGTGAGGCAGCTGCCTTTTTAGTGAAGATGTTAGATGCAAGTCAAAAATAGAAAGAATGGTAAAGGAGCTTTCCAAAATGAGAATTTGGAACAGCTCCTTTTTATTTTAGCCCCTATGAAGCCCCTTCCAAGCCCCTCATAAGCACCTACCAAGTAATAAATCACTAAGAAAAAACAAAACAAAAACAACTACAAGAACAAAAAGCGCGAAAAAATAAAACCGTCGTTGTAGTAGTTAAAAAAATTTGAAATTCAAACGCAAAAACAAAGCCCTCATTCCTATATGTATATGGAAGGATTGAAATTTGTCTTTTTATGAATAAAAGGAGGAGGGAAATAGATGGCGGTATACCGTAATGTGCAGGTGAACTTTTGGCAAGATGAATTCATATTAGATTTAACGCCAGAGGAGCGTTATTTTTACATATATTTGTTAACTGGTACAAAAACGAAGCAATGTGGAATTTACGTATTACCGAAGCGTGTGGCAGAACTGGAAACAGGCTACAGTATGGAAACTGTTGAGAAATTGTTGAACAGGTTTATTGAATACGGAAAGATTTTATACGATGCAGAAACGAAAGAGTTATACATACTAAATTGGCTACACTATAACCCTATTTTAAATACGAACGTAGAGAAGTGTGTATTGCGTGAGTTAAAGACTGTGAAAAATAAAGAGTTTATACATATGTTATTACGTAAATGTCTGGAAGAAGAATGGAAGATTCCATTGTTATTGCAGCACTTTGGAATGCCGAAGGAAGAGGGTAATAGTAGTTTACAAGAAATTGTTGAGGAGAAGGAAGAGATAGAAGAGGATACTTCGCATAGTGAAGTGTATAAGTTTTACGAACAACATATAAGTAGTCTATCCCCATATATCGTGAAGGAATTGAAAGAGTGGATACAAAAATTTTCAGGAGAGACAGTACTAGAGGCACTTAAAATTGCGTTTGAACAGAATAAGCGAACGTTTGCTTATGTGAAGGGGATTTTGAGAAAGTGGTTTAAGAAAGGACGGGGGGATTTCCGTGGAAGAAAGGAAGGAGAAGTCTGTTCACATGATCCATAACAAGAGAAAAGAAGGATCTTTCCTGTTCAAAAAGGTTCTTTTCAAATAAAAGCGAATTGTTTGAGAAAGGAGGGGTTATATGGAAGTCGTCATAAAGAAGAAACGAACTAGAGGTAAGAGAATTTTTATATGGTCTAGTAGTATCGTTCTTTTGTTAGTTATTTGTACAGTAATTTTTTTAAACATATATACGCTGAGATCTGTGCCAAAGATTGATGGGACGATAAAGCTAGAGGACCTGCAACGTGCTGTTCAGGTAAAGCGGGATAGTAAAGGGGTACCGCATATTAAAGCGGAAAATGCACATGATTTATATTTTTCGCAAGGGTATGTACAAGCGCAAGATCGTTTGTTTCAAATGGATTTAAGTAGAAGGCAAGCTTCTGGGATGTTGAGTGAAGTTGTAGGGGAAGCAGCTGTTGATCGAGATAAGTTGTTTCGAACGCTCGGTTTACGGAGAGCAGCCGAAGCGTCTGTTAGTCAATATGACGGAGAAGCGAAATATGCCCTGCAGTCATTTGCTGATGGGGTGAACGCTTTTATACGCGAGGCAAAAGAGGAAAAGAAATTGCCAGTTGAGTTTACTATATTAGGCTATGAACCTGCTGAATGGTCCATTATTGATACGTTAACGATTGGAAAGTATATGGCGTTTGATTTAGGTGGACATTGGCACGGACAGGCATTTCGATATTGGGCGCTGAAAAATTTACCGAAAGAGCAAGCAAATGAGCTATTTCCTACATATCCGAAAGATGCGCCTAGATTGCTGGCTGAACTGAAAAATACAAATGTGGACGTAGCGCAAAGTTTTGCAAAAACAATCATTCCGCCAGAGTTTAATGGTAGTAATAACTGGGTCATAAGCGGTGAGAAGAGTGCGTCTGGTAAGCCAATCTTAGCGGATGATCCTCATTTATCTCTTGCGACGCCTTCAATTTGGTATCAATCAAAACTTGAAATGAAAGATTTGAATGTGAGTGGCGTTATTTTCGCAGGAGTACCAGGTGTTATATTAGGTCACAATGACAAAATAGCATGGGGTGTTACGAATACTGGCCCTGATGTGCAAGACTTATATATTGAGAAGAGAAATCCTAATAATGAAAATGAATTTTTGTATAACGATAAGTGGGAGAAAGCCACAGTTGTTGATGAATCCATCAAAGTAAAAGGCGGGAAAACAATTCCGTATAACGTGACGGTTACGAGGCATGGTCCAGTCATTTCAGAGTTTGCGGATAAAGGGAAAGAGAAAACGAAAACCGTATTTGCTTTGAAATGGACTGCTTTGGAACCTTCCGCTGAATTAAAGGCTGTATTAAATATGAATAAAGCGAAAGATTGGAATGAGTTTGAAACGGCACTTCAAGATTTTCATACACCAACTCAAAACTTTGTATTTGCATCAAATGATGGCACAATTGCTTATAAAGCGAACGGAAATATACCAGTGCGTAAAAAAGGAGATGGGAGTTTACCAGTACCAGGATGGACAGATGAATATGAGTGGGAAGGGTATATCCCATATGATCAACTCCCAAAAGTAATAAATCCAAAACAAGGGTTTATTTCAACGGCGAATAATAAAATTGTGGATGATCATTATCCATATCATATTAGTAATACGTGGGCGCAGCCATATAGACAAATGCGTATTCAAGAGTTTTTACAAGAGAAGGAAAAGTATACGGTGAAAGATTTAGAAGAGTTACAGATGGATCAAAAAAATTTATACGGGAAAGAATTTGCTCCTATATTGTTAAAAGAGTTAAATAAAGCATCTTTAAATGAAGTAGAGAAAGAAGGCGTAAAACAATTAGCAAAATGGAATTTTTATGATAGTAAAGATGAAGCGGCACCATTACTATTCCATTTATTAATGAAAGAGATTTCGAATACGTTATTTTCAAAAGAAATACCGAAAGATGTGATGGAGTTATTTGAAGGGAAGTCACAAGTTGTTGATGAATTGATTCGAAAAGAAGTAGCGGGAGAAAAGAGCGCTTGGTTTACGAAGTACGGAGGATTCACGAAAGTTGTGCATACATCGTATGAAAATGTAATGAAGAAATTACAGAAGGAATATGGACCAGATGTTGGGGAGTGGAAGTGGGGCGATTACCATCAACTAGCGTTCACACATCCAATTTCAAAATCATCTAGTATATTAGCACTACTTGCATTTAATCGCGAAAAACCAGTTCCAATTGGCGGAAGCCAAGTTACCGTTCAAGCAGCGAGTTACGGAGAAAACGGTATTGTTAATCATGGAGCTTCTTGGCGATTCGTTATTGATACGAAAGATATGTCAAACGGTTATCATATCGTAGGGCCAGGACAATCGGGACATTTTAGAAGCGATTGGTATCATGATCAAATCGATGATTGGGTAAATGGAACGTATCATACGACTACATTGAATACGGATGGGATAGAGGGGAAGGTGTTAACTTTAGAGCCGAAGTGATGGAGTGTTTTTGTTTGTGGAGGGGACTAGTAATAATCTTTTTGATAATGAAAGCGTATCATTTAGAACATAACCTAGTTCTTAAATAATTTTAACAGCCAGCCTACTATCATTTAATTTGATAGTAGGTTGTTTCCATATTCGAAATCGTTGTCTACATAGAATGTTTTGGAATAAATGAAGCAAAGCCAATGATGTTTAACATTGTGCAAGAATTAGATATCTACGTGATTTTGAAGAAGAAGATTGAGGGAACTAAAAAAACGGTCTAGAATTCTAGACCGTTTTTTTATGATTTACTAATTTTCCAACCATCATCCGTTTTCTCAAGTTCAATTACGATTACTTTTTTAGGATTACCTTTATATGCAGCATCAACAGTTACTGTAGCAATTTCATTTTTCTCTTCGACTTTTCGAATTTTATAGCTTTTAAGATCCTTGCTAACCGATTTCATTAGGTCTGCATTTCCGCCCACAAAAGCAACGATTTTCTTCGCTTCAGGAGTGAATAACTCGCCAAAATCTTTAACATTTCCTTCTTTTGTACCCTTGTTTCGTCATTTTTCTAGGCCATCCAACTTGACAAATGTTTTTTTATCAAACTACAATGAAAATCATTATCAATAATATAGGGAGGATACTTTTGTAAATAAATGAAAAACAATATATTTATAGGTTAGTAGCCAGATCTTGTTAAGTCGTATGTACTATTTTTAGTTTAGCGTTACCCAGAATGTACACCAATTAATCTCGCGAATTACAAGAAAACTATTATTGAAATGAGGCGTGCATTATGAAGTTGGACGTGAATGAGTTAGCAGAGTATCTTTCTAATAATCCTTTCCGAGTAGAAGGAGTATATCGTTATGCTAAAAATCCAGGTGTGCCTTGTGCTGAGTCTACAGATTCTTTTCCAGGATTTGTATTTCCACTTACAGGAAAGACGCAATTTCAATTTAATGGTACGCCGTATATCCTTTCCCCAGGAAAAGTTATACATGGGGGTGCAAAAATGACATTAGCCCATAAAATGCTTGGTGAAATAAACTGGGAATATATTCTTGTTTTATATCGGATAAGCAATTCAGAACGAGAAGACTCTGGCTTTACTCATCAGCATTTTGAATTATTAACAGGACAATCTCCTCGTCTTGTCGAATTACTTATGCGTCTTTGGGATGTGTATAATCAGCGTGGAGGCATTTCGATGTTTCAGACCGAAATGCTGTTTCGCGAAGCGTTGAATGAAGCTTTATTAAGTGTTGTCAATAGAGAAAACAACTATGAGTCGCATACTTTATTCGAACGAATATCTAGTTATGTCCGAAAATACTACTATAAGGATATTGCGATACATACACTTACAGAACAAAATAATGTTAATAGAAATCGTCTTTCTTACGTGTTTAGAAAGCATGCAGGTATGGGGCCAGCAGAATATTTATTGAACTATCGTATAAAGATGGCTCAAAAAATGTTATGTACAAGTAGTGTGCCTGTACAACAAATTGCGCAGGCTGTTGGAATTGCAGACCCTTTTTATTTTAGTAGAGTTTTCAAGAAACGAGTGGGCATTTCGCCTACTAAATATCGTGAGAAGTTCATCAATAATCCATACTAATGTCAACAGAGGTCCATTCTTATTTGAAAATCACTGTTCTATACTTATGGAGAGTTAAAGGAAACATTGGATTGAAAGAACTTTCATTGAAATCACTCCTTTGTACTATCTGAATGAAAAATTCTGGCCGGAGCATTTTCTTTTTAAGTGTAATGACGACTTTTTACTTAGATTACTGTAATATAGTGGAAGTTAAAAATGAGGAGGGATTATTATCCATTACCAACCTATTAAACTAAATGAAGAATTATCTAAAATTAACGATTATTGGTATCCACGAGTGATTGGTGAAATGAATGATGATCAAATTCAGCTTTTTAAAGCTAATGGAGATTTTATATGGCATGAGCATCCTAATACGGATAAGCTATTTATTGTGCTTGAAGGGGAGATGTTCATCGATTTTCGTGATGGACAGGTGAAAATTTCTAAGGGCGAGATGTTTATTGTCCCGAGAGGCGTTGAGATTAAACCTTTCACTGAAAAGGAATCCCACATCATGTTGGTAGAGCCTAAAAGGGAAATGGATTGATAATTGTATCTAATGTTTCATTGGCAGATAAGAAAGTGTAGATACAATTGAGAAGTTAGGATTTAAATGCTCTATTATGGAATAAAGCATGCATCTTTAATTGATATTCTATTATAGAAATATTATGCAGTAACCTTTTCCTTATTAATTCGCTCGTATTCCTATTCTAATATCTAAAATAAAAATACATCACTATTAAATAGTGATGCATTTTTATTTTAGAAAGAATCGTTGTACGTAGCTGTACGAAAATGAGGTTCTCTTTAATTAATAGATTTTGTATTGAAAATCGTATTCAATATATGTAACTACAACGATTTATTTATAGCAAAGTCATACTTATGAAATTTATAAGAGAATCAATTACTGGCAGGCTAGCCTATCTATCTTGTCTATTTTTTATGTACTATGTATTTAGTTCTGTAAATCTATAGAATTTTAGTTTAGAGTTTCTTGTCCCAATTAAGTTCCCAAAATGAAAGTTTAGAGTTTCTTGTCTTTGTATGTAAAAAGACATTCATGAAGGATCTACTTTCTTGTCTAAAAAATATCAATTTTCATGTTCTTGTACAGTTATTTCTTTTATTGTTAAAAATATAGTTATCTAAATAGAATTCCTATTTGTATTTCATAAAAAAATATCACCACTTCCTTATTACATCATATAAGGTTATTATAATAACTGGAGTATTAATATTTACTAAGTTAATTATTGTAGGGAGAGAACTTAATAGTATGGACATTTTGATAACAATTTTAATGTTTGCTTCAATCAGTTTATTAGTATACTCACTAATACAAAAAATAAGAAAAAAACCAGCTATCATATGGCTGAAAATCGCTGGTATATCATTCGGTCTTGCTTTAATCATATCTGGATTTTCTGTTGGAGTAAGAGGTGGATTTGCCGCAATAACGTTTATTATTGGAGCATGCACTACAGTAAAACTAATTTTACAATTTGTAAAAAAACAATCCGGAAAATTAAAAACTTTCATTGTGGTTCTTATTGCATTTACCACATATACCATACTAGACAATGTAATTCCATATAGTACAAGTGTTGAAAGTAGCGATGGAAATGTTACAAGTCAAAAGAAACCTGCTGTAGATGTGGGGAAAGTAGATGCGAAAGAAGAATCTAGAGAACCTACTCACAAACAGTATAGCACGGAAGAAATTAAATCATTGTTTACTATCGGTATGAGTATAAAGGAATTTGAAGAAAAAAAAGAAGACAGCAAGTTAAAAGTTCGAAACTATAACAATTACGATCCAGCTGGATTATACACATTTGATACTAAAGATGGGCAAATTGTAGTAGTGGTATTAAATGCAAAAGAGGTTATTAAAGTTGAAACGTTAACTGACGAAGCTTCTTTAGGAAATTTCATTAAAGATGAAGAAAATAGAATGAATGAAGAAAAAAGAGTTGCAAAAGAAGAAGCTGATAGAAAGCTAAAAGAATCATACGAAAATAGTAAACAGAAATTAGAAGGATCTGGTGATTCTGTCACAAATAAAGTTAATCTAAAGTCAGGTTTGGCTTTTTTTGATTTTAATAATGCAGGTTCAAGAAACTTTATAATACATTTAAAAGATTCTAGTGGCAAAGATGTTGGATTGTTAGTAAATACAATAGGTAGTTATAAAGGGAAGGTATCAGCTACGATTCCGGCTAGTGGGGAATATTATTTAGAAGTGAAATCGAGTGGCGATTGGAATGTAGCAATAACGCAAGAAACACCACTTGTATCAGAATCGGTTCCAGGGACAATTAACGGGCATGGTGATGATGTAGTATTCATTAATATCCCAAGTGGAAATCATATTGTTAAGTTAAAACATACAGGTTCAAGAAACTTTATTATTAAAGTGAATGATCAGAATTTATTAGTCAATAAAATTGGTTCTTATGAAGGTTCTTCTTCTCACGTTTTCAAAGATTCAGGGATGTATAGTTTTGGAGTAAAAGCAGATGGAGATTGGAGCATTACAATAGAATAGTACTATAAGGGTGGCCACAAATATAGTTATAGCTTTAAAATGAAGTTTAAATTAAAAACCTTCGTTAAATTTAATGAAATATTGATTTAAGAAGTTTTTTGGGAATCTTAGATTAAACCCTTGTATAAAAACTAATTTTATATGTCTAACACGAGAATCTATTTTGATTAATCTTTTTTCAAAATGGATTCTTTTTCTTTATCGTAAAACATGTTTTTATGCAAAAGGCGTTCAAATCTATATTGCAGCGGAAGGACGATGCTTCGTTTTATCTTGTAATCAATATGTTAATAAAGATATGTATCCTGTCGATTTAGCCTGTTATGAAGACTTACTATCCTCTCCTGATGAGATGTGTCCTGGGGGGAGTGCAATTGTTGGTCCTTTAGGGGAATATATTAAAGAACCTGTTTTTGGAAAAGAAGATATTCTCATAGCAGATCTTGATTTACGAGATATAGCATACAGTCAATTTGATTTTGATGTAGTAGGTCATTATTCAAGACCAGATGTATTTCAACTCTTAGTAAACAAGGAGAAAAAAAGAACGTAAAATGGGAAAGGTATGAATGAATAATAAAATTGTTTACTTTTGATCTGAAAAATAAGAGCCATAGTACATTTGAAATGTAATATGGCTTCTAATTTTGAATACTCACTTGCTCTCCCTATTGTAAATAATTTCGAGTCTGATATATCAGTATTGTTTACTTTATCGTATACGTGAAACAATGTACTTACATTAACGGAACAGGTTAATTAAATAAGTAGAACAAAACCATCCTATGTAGGATGGTTTTGTTCTTTATCATAAATTTTTGAGGTGGAAGTGTCTATTAATAGGTGTTCTACTATGTTTTTAGTGATTGGTATAAAGTAATTAAGTATTATTCCTCCTAAACAGACAGTTAATAAAGTTCCAATGCCAATTGGACCATTAAAAATAAATGCCACAATCAAGAATATGAGATAAATAAATGTTCTGGATAAAAATATATTTGTTCTAGTTAATTCTTGTATGATTAATGTCAATCTGTCTACTGGAACCGCTGCAAAATTTGTGTGTAAATAAATTGCGGTGCCAAATCCTATAACAACTAGGCCGATTATAAAACAAACAATTTTACTATACCATAGTTCAGGTGATATCACATTTTTCAATAAGAATAGCCACATATCGATACCGATACCTGTTATAAAAGCTGTTAATATCCCCAAAACTTCAGGTCTTTGTTTTTTTAAAAATGAATTACAACCGATCAATATGAAAGCTAGAATGATTTCCCAACTGCCTACTGTTAGCCCCACGCTTTTGGATAGTCCCACCAAAAGTGCATCAAAAGGTGAAGTTCCAAGGTCTGATTGTATAGTGAGAAAAACACCAAAGGTTAATATTAAAATTCCTAATACATAAAGAACATATTTTACTTTACTCACCTCTTTATATTTTTATTGCAAATACAACAATAATGAGTTATGTTTAATATACAAGCTTTTTGTTGTATTTGCAATAAAAAACAGTTGAGGAGTTAATTATGAAAGAGATTCTTCGTGAAATTGGTAAGATTGCAAGAGCATTAGATTCTATTAGTAATATAGAATTTAAAGAATATGACCTCACAAAAGGGCAATATTTGTACCTTGTACGAATATGTGAAAAACCGGGAATCATTCAAGAAAAGTTAGCGGAGATGATAAAAGTAGATCGAACAACAGCTGCACGCGCTATAAAAAAACTAAAAATAAATGGATTCATCGATAAAAAAGATGATGAACATAACAAAAAAATAAAAAAACTTTTCCCAACAGAGAAGGGCAAGAATGTTTATCCTTTTATAAAAAAAGAAAATGATTATTCTAATATGGTTGCATTAAATGGATTTACAGAAGTGGAAATGGAGACCCTATTTAACCTTCTTCAAAGGGTGAGGGGAAATGTAGAAGTTGATTGGGAATTTGTTAAAAAAGGAAACAAAAGAAATTATTGATTATATAAATTTTTTTGCATTTGCAACAAAAAAACAAGAGGTGAAATTTTATGGGTTGGAATTTAAAGGAATTTGACGAGTTAACAAATATTGAACTATACAATCTTTTAAAAGAAAGAACTTTAGTTTTTGTGGTTGAACAAAATTGCCCTTACCCAGAAGTTGATGGTAAAGATCCTTTTTCATATCATCTTTTTAAAGAAAACAATGGAGAAATCATTGCATATTTAAGGATTGTACCTGCAGGTGTTTCTTATCAAGAAATTTCCATTGGAAGAGTCTTTGTAAAGAAGGAATATAGGGGACAAGGAATTGCAGAGGAACTTTTAAAAAAGGGGCTAGATTTTATCCAAAATGAATTAAAAGAAAAAACTGTTAAAATTCAAGCCCAAGATTATTTGAGAAAATTCTATAGTTCCTTTGGTTTTCAAACCATATCTGAAACATATTTAGAAGATAACATCCCTCACATCGATATGGTTTTACAAAGATAACAAAACTGATCATTATTGGGGGGCGTTAGAGTTATCTTAAGATGTAGAAGAGATTGTTAAGAGTTACACTTAAACAAACGGGTCGCTAGTTTAACACAAAAAATTAAAAATCGGTTCCTAAATATTGTAAAGGAATCGGTTTTTATGCTCCATTTAGCTTAACGTTGTAAATCCGCATTTTCCTGACACTCCTCCTACTAGTGGTAATGCCATTATCTTATTTAATATATTTACAAAAGGAATTGGTTTAACCAAAGCGCTTTTAATCATAGCAAAATCAATTAAATTTTGTTTCTTACTAAACATTGAAAGGGTTACTTGGGAACCTAAAGAGAAACTTTTGCCACAACAGACTTACCTTCTCTTTTTTCTTCTATTAATTTAATTATTTTCTCTGCTGCATGATCAATTGAAAATTTGTTCATCTTTTCTGCTATATCCATGTTCAGGTAGGTTAGGTCAAGAACTAAACAATGAAAATTTTGAAAGAAGTAATCAACTTGTTTCTCCCACATCCAATCACTTACTCCGCCACCATGTATATAAACCATCTTAGTTCAATAAGAAGTAAACAAACTTTATTGTCACTAAACAAAAGGGCCTATAATTAATTGGAAATATATAACAGTATCTACCTAATACGAAACTCAAAAAGACACCTTGAAATAAGGTGTCTTTTTGAGTTTCACATTAATATTAATTCCATATTATCATCTCTTTTTTCTTTTCCACCATATCTACTATACAAGCTGCTAATTCCCGAATCCCATATTCTATTTTATCTTTATTTACCTTGGAGATACTGATCCGAATGGCCTTTTGCTTACTTCCTTCTAAATACATTCGAGATGCATTATCTACATAAATGCGTTTTTCTTTTAACAAATCAATCAACTTGTCCATGTTTATATGTGAAGGTAAGAAAATAGTAAGATACAAACCACCTTGTGGTTTCGTAAATTCTATATAATCTGGTAAATAAGAAGAACAAGCATTTAATAAGGTATTCATTTTATTAATATACAATTTTTTAACATTATCTACATGATAATGAAACATGCCACTTTTTAGATAAATTTCTAAAGCACCTTGTGAGAGTGTCGATGTATTAAAATCAGAAACAAATTTATAATTTATAAATGAATCAACCATCGCTTCAGGTAGTATAACTGTTGCAATCCGTAATCCCGGTACAAAGACCTTCGAAAAACTTTTAACATAAATGACCCTTCCATTAGGTTCATATGCAAATAATGGATCTGCTTTTGAATTCTCATCAAATTCAGCCAAATAATCATCTTCTACAATGTAAACATCATACTTTTCTGCAAGAGCGACCATTCTTTTCTTATCTTCATTTGTATAATGATGGCCAAGTGGATTATGAAATCTTGGCATAGTATAAAAGAATTTAATATCTTCGTCTCGGAACAAAGCTTCTAGTTTACCAAAATCAATACCATCCATTGTTAAATCAATCCCTAGTATCTCGTTTTGATTTAACTGTAAGGTATTTATCATACCATAATAGGTAGGTTGCTCAATTAATACTTTTTTCTTTCCGTTTAAGAAAGGCATGATTGATAAGATATTTAACGCTTGTTGTGACCCCGAAGTAATAACAAGTCGCTCAGGCTTCGTAAACACTTGTGAATGATGTAAGTAATTTATTAACTCTTTTCTCAACGAGAGTAACCCTTGCGGCTCACTATAAGCGAATATTTGTATTTTATAATACTCGATTGCCTTGTTGATACAATGCTGAAAATCTTCATACGGCATGGTTCGTTCATCAGGACCTACAGACAAAAAATCTACATCATGCGTTTCATCAGGTACTATGTGTGTATGAACGACGTAATAACCACTTTTAGGTTTGGAATAAACAATATGTTGTTTTTCTAATTCTAATAATGCTTTTACAACCGTATTTTTACTACATTGAAATTGATCAGCCAATGTTCGGATAGAAGGTAATTTATCTCCAGCTTTAAAATGCTTATCTTCTATTTGTTGTTTCAACCATACTAAAATACCTCTATATTTTGAAATCATATAAATTCTCCCTGTAATCTGTACCACGACAGACATGAAATTCTACTATATAGAAAAAAATTATTAACAATTATAATCATATTTAATTAGCTTAAACAGTTTAATGATAATTATGATGTACATTCATGTATTTGTGAAGGGGGGATGAACATTAAAATTCTATGTTGTTACTTTTAAATCATCAAAACATTCAAACCTACCAAGAATTATAGTAAAAAAGAAAAGTTATGTTGAAAATATTGAGAAAGAAACAAAATGGATAAGAGGCGGACTATGGTGTAAAAGTGATTGATGTTACAAGCTAACATATAACATATAAATCATTTAATCGTTCAACTGTTTTAGTTCAACATATGAAATAAATTTGATAACCAATCCAAGTAGAATTTATGGTGTATGAATTACAAATGTGAGAATTTTTTCTGATTGAACATTTGTTACCAATTGTTTTAGTCACTCAGTAGTTAACATGCAATGTCAACAGTATTAAATGGAGGAGTTATGAAGAAACAGCAAGGAAAGAAACAAGAGAAGAAAATAAAAAATAATAAACAGAATAGACGTATATCTATCCGATTAAATATAATGTTTCTTTTCGTATTTTTACTATTTTCAGCTATTATTATTCAACTGGGAAAGGTGCAAATTATTGATGGTGAGACCTATAAGAATCAAGTGGAGAAAAATGAGAATGCGACAACGAGTATTCCAGTCCCACGTGGACATATTCTAGATCGAGAAGGAAACGCTGTTGTAAATAATCGTTTTATTCGCACGATTACGTATACAAGGTTAAAGAGTGTAACGAGTGATGATATTTTCAAAGTAGCAAATAACCTTGCAAAAGTACTTGAAATACCTGATAAAGATCTAAGTAAGTTAACTGAGACGGATAAAAAGGATTTTTGGATGCAATTAAATAAGAAACACGCGGAATCACTGGTCACAAAAAAAGACATAGAAAAATATAAAGAAAAAGGAATTGAAGGGAAAGAGCTAGATAAAAAAATAGAAGACTTAAGGCGAAGTCGTATAACAGAGGAAGAATTGGCAGAGCTAACAGCACAAGATTTAAAGGTATTAGCTATTAAAAGTAGAATGAGCTCAGGTTATCAATTAACACCTCAAATTGTGAAAAAAGATGCGACAGATGAAGAATATGCAAGGATAAGTGAACATCTCGCTGAATATCCAGGGGTAGATGCAACAGTTGATTGGGAACGTAATTATGTGAATGGGGAATTGTTCCGCTCTGTATTAGGAAATATTACAAGTAGCGAAGAAGGTTTACCAAAAGAAAATTTAGACTCATATTTAGTACGCGGATATAACCGAAATGAGCGTGTAGGGAAAAGTTATATTGAACAAAAATATGAAGATGTACTACATGGTACAAAAGAAGAAGTTAAATATATTACGAATAAATCAGGTAACATCATAAACACGGAGAAGGTTTCTAAAGGGAAAAGTGGCAATAGTTTAACACTAACAATAGATATGGAATTACAAAAGAAAGTAGAAGAAATTATAGAAAAACATTTGAGAGCATTTAAAACTTCAGAACCATTAATGGATCGAGCTTTTGTTGTCATGATGAATCCGAATAATGGACAACTTTTATCTATGGCGGGTAAAAAGATTGTACAAAAAGATGGGAATATAGAACTTCAGGATTTAGCATTAGGTAACATGACGACTTCATATGAATTAGGATCCTCTGTAAAAGGAGCTACGGTATTAACCGGATACCAGACAGGTGCTATTCAACCAGGAACGCAATTTTATGATGCGCCTATGAAGTTTAAAGGTACACGAGTTAAGAAATCTTGGAATGTATCTGGATTTGGTAGTATTAATGAATTGAGAGCTTTACAAGTATCTTCAAATGTCTATATGTTCCATACAGCTTTGAAAATAGCAGGAGTTAATTATGTACCAAATGGCTCGTTATCTATTAAACAAGAAGCATTTGATACAATGCGTTATTACTTTAAACAATTTGGTTTAGGAGTTCAGACAGGGATTGATTTACCGAATGAAATTACAGGACAAACTAGGAAAGTAGATAGTCAACCTGGATTTCTACTCGATTTCGCCATTGGACAGTATGATACCTATACACCATTACAATTGGCACAATATGTTTCAACTATTGCAAATGGTGGATTTCGAATGCAACCTCAAATTGTAAAAGAAATACAAGAACAACCAATAAAACAAGAAGAGGTTGCTAAAGTTATACGTTCTATAGAACCAGTGGTATTAAATCGAGTAGATATGAAGACTGAATATATTGATCGAGTAAAGGAAGGCTTTAGATGGGGATTTCAAGAAGGGGATGGAACGGGTGTAAAGTACTTCAAAAATGATCCATACAAGCCAGCTGGGAAGACAGGGACAGCCCAAACGGTTTATGGTGGAGATGACCCAATTGGGAGAAATGAAAAGGGAGAACGGATAGAGTGTTACAACTTAACATTAGTTGGATATGCTCCAAATGATAATCCGGAAATATCATTTTCAGTAGTAGTCCCGTGGCTAAAACATGATAATAAAGGAATCAATTCTATGATTGGAAAGGAAGTTATAGACGCATACTTTGACTTGAAAAAACAGCGTATAAATGGTGGTGCGCCTAGCATAGAATCACCAAATAAAAATCAGTAAAATTATAGTTTTCTTGTAAAAAGATATCCTTTACCAGGGTTAGAGAGACTCTGTTTATATAAAGTTCTTCTAAACTAAATAAAAAACATTAAAAATTAAAAGGAGAAATAGCAACTATCATTGTTACTATTTCTCCTTTTTTTATTTTGTAACGTCTAATGAAATGAAATGAAATCAAATCAATTCAAAGGAATATCATGATGTTCATTACCCAAAATTACTTATCTATTATTTGTCATTTTAATTATTCTAAATTGTACAGTTTTACATCTTACATGAATTCTGTACCATGACAGATACAAAAATCTGTCCTATAGATAAAGTTTGATATCAGTTAGAATCATAATTAATTAGCTTATTCAGTTTAAATATAAAGTACATTTTTGTATCTATAGAAGGAGGTGTGATTGAAAAACAATATAAGAACAGGAATGTTACTTGATGTTATTTGTTTTCGTTTAACACTACCTGTTACTAGAAAAGCTGTACCTTACTTTGGTGCGACAGTTGCTGGATTAAGTAGAACGGGCATTGTAGCAATAATACCCACGAAAAGGCCATTGATTATTGCGATTCGAACTGTATTAGCCTTTCCACTATTATCAACCTACACTATGAAATCGTTACCTGTATCATAAGGTGGCATTGCAATAGTTGGTAAGAATGGTTCTACGTTAAGAAGAAAGCGTACTATAAAAAGCATATACTTATAAATCAGGTAACAAGTTTATAAAAAGCTAATTAAATATTTCAGTTATAAGTATTATAAAAAATTCAATTGAGGAAAATGAAATACAAAAAAAATGAATGTTACAAGTTCACTCCACCCTTAATACGTGGGATCTTAAGGTGTATCTAGTTATTCATGAAAAGAAAATTGAAAGTTATGGAGGGACTAACAAGTAATGAATGATGAACAACTTACAGATATATTCAAGGCACTATCAAACAAAAATCGCTTAAGGATAGTACAACTGTTAAAAGATCCAGAAAAAAACTTCCCTCCTCAATTTCCTAATCAAAAAGGAGAAGAATTTCCAGGAGGAGTTTGTGCAGGGGATATACAAGATAAGATAGGTTGGGTTCAATCAACAACTTCTCGACATTTATCATCGCTGCAAAAGTGTGGCCTTCTAGAGAATAAAATTGTGGGAAAGTGGTCTTATTATCGAAGAAATGAAAAAGTAATTAAACAGTTAGATCGCTTCATTCGTAAAGTCTTGTAATACAAAAATTTTAATATAGTAAAAATTGTTTAAGGAAGTGAAGACATCATGAAATCAGCTCTAAATAAAATTATTATCTCCTTTATTTTTGCAGTAGGAGGGATGATTTTTCTTCTATTTAATTTAAAAGGAGAGCAAGATTGGATCTTAAGTTGGATAGGGGTATTACTGGCATATCTATCTTTGGCCATTTTAAATGATCTATATAATAAAACAGTTTATTACAAAACATTTCCTAAAATATTAAAAAGAATTTTGTTTATTTCTTTCAATGCTTCAGTATTAGGAATAGTAATCGGTATATCATACCAGCTATTAGGAAAATGGGATCTTAATATAATGATGTTTTATTGGATAATAATTTTATTATTACATCTAATTACTATATTTACATTAGGTACCCTAACACTTTTGAATTGTAATAATGAAAATTATAGCTTGCTATATAAATTTATTATACTTTTAAATATTTTCCTTACTTTAGGACCAGTATTATATCCAGTAGTTATAACTATTATTGGAAACGGAATAAACAGTAGTGCAGGGAATTAAATTTACAAACGTAAAATGAGTTTGTTAAAAAAATCTATTATCTAATAGGATGGTAAAAACTAAACAAGAAAATTAAAGAAATACAATAGGTAGATGAATTGTGTATTTAACCATTGATGCTGGATTAGGGAAATGTGCAGCCTACTTATTAGATATATTTAAGAAAAAGAATGTGGAAGCCACATTCTTTTTCATTGGAGATAATCTGAAAAAGTTCTCTTATTCCGTAAAGTAAGAACATATAGCGCACTAACAAAACTTATAAGGGATGGAATAAGATGCTCTATATGAAAGCACTCATTGAGCATAAAGATATTGGAGGTAATAGAAGTGAACGCTAGGTTTTGCAAGAGATTTATTGTAATAATAACAGTGCTTACATTATTTTGTAGCATGGTTGTTACGTCAGGTAGTGCATCAGCGGAGACATCGCCTGCTATAGACGTAAAAGCAGGATCAGCCATTTTAGTAGAAGCACATTCCGGGAAAATTTTATATCAAAAGAATGCAGATGAATCATTAGCAATTGCTAGTATGACAAAAATGATGAGTGAGTATTTAGTTCATGAAGCGGTGGATAAAGGAAAACTTAAGTGGAATCAAAAAGTTAGAATTTCTGAATATGCACATAAAATTTCCCAAGATCGCTCATTATCAAATGTTCCATTAGAAAATGGTGGCTCTTATACGGTATATGAGTTATATGAGGCAATGGTGATTTACTCAGCAAACGGTGCAACAATTGCTTTAGCTGAAGCGATTGCTGGAAAAGAAGTCGATTTCGTAAAAATGATGAATGCTAAGTCGAAAGAGTTTGGTATGAAAAATTATAAATTTGTAAACTCTACAGGCTTAACAAACTACGATTTAAAAGGACACTACCCCGAAGGGACAACTCCAGAAGACAATAATAAAATGTCTGCAAGAGATTGTGCGATTTTAGCACAACGTCTCATTCAAGATTTCCCAAATATATTAGATACAGCAAAAATCCCCAAAAAAACATTTCAGAAGGGCGGCAAGTATCCAATTGAAATGGTGAACTTTAACTGGATGTTAAAAGGTTTAATTAAGCAATACGAAGGTGTAGATGGCTTGAAAACAGGAACTACTTTAGAAGCCGGCGATTGTTTCACCGGTACAGTAGAAAGAAACGGCATGCGTTTAATCTCTGTAGTGATAAAAACAAACTCTCATACAGCACGTTTTGATGAAACAAAGAAATTATATGATTATGGGTTTGCGAATTTTGAAGTCAAGAAGGTTTATGAAAAAGACTCAGTGATACAAGGGCATGAAACAGTGAGAATAGGAAATGCAAAAGACAAAGATGTATTTGTTCAAGCAAAGCAAGCTGTTTCACTTCCAGTGCAAAAAGGCAACAAAGACGTTTATAAAAAAGAATTTAAAGTATTGAATGAAGAACAACAAGCACCTATTAAAAGAGGTGTAACAATTAGTCAAATGAATATATCGCCTCAAGATAGTACAGATCCTGGGTTCTTATCAGGCAAATCATTACAAGTAGATCTTGTAACAAAATATGAAGTAGAACAAGCAAATTGGTTTATACGCTCTATGCGGGCAATAGGATCTTTCTTTAGCGGTATGTGGAATAGTGCGGTTGATATAGTAAAAGGATAGCTTTATAGGATAAGAATAAATATTAGCAGAAAAGAAAAGGTTTTATAGTAGGATAGATTCTTTTATGAATGAAAGCTAATTCAGAAGAAGTGATTAAACATTTGGCGTAATAACTTATATAGTTATGTATGAGTTAAGTGAAGAATAGAGAAGTTGATTAAGTAATAGACAGTGAATTAAGAATGAAGTAAGCCAATTGCTAAAGAAAATCGATGAAATGTACTTTAGAGAATTTTTCTGAAATTAGTAGGAAACATTAGGGAGAAACATGTTACTGATAGAAAGTGGTCACAATATGTGAGCACTAGAGTTGTAACGCGGGAAACTAAGCTCTCGTCTCTTATTTATTAGAGACGAGAGCTTTTTAATTGGAGGTTAAAAGAATGCTTGAACAGAATAAAAAACTCACCTTAAATATTTTGCTTGGAAATCTGTTTATGGTTTCTTTAGGGCTTGGGTTAGTGATTCCTGTCCTCCCAAGGTTAATAAATGAACTTGATATCAGTGGTTCAACAGCTGGTTATTTAGTGGCTGTATATGCGATCACGCAATTTATTACGTCGCCTTTTTCAGGAAAATGGGTGGATCAATACGGTCGTAAGCCGACAATTATGTTAGGATTACTAATATTCGCTGTTTCTGAATTATTATTTGGACTTGGAAAAAATGTATATGTATTATTTGTTTCACGAATACTTGGAGGGTTCAGTAACGCATTCATTTTCCCTGCCGTTACAGCGTTTATAACAGATGTCACGTCTGAAAATAAGCGACCAAAGGCAATGGGCTATATGTCGGCAGCTATTAATACTGGATTTCTTATTGGACCAGGAATCGGTGGTTTTTTGGCTGACATCAATATGCGAATGCCTTTTTTTATAGCAGCCCTATTTGGAGCTTTTTCAGTAGTTTTTTCTTTTTTATTATTGAAAGAACCTAATGAATTCGAAGAAAAAAATGAGCAAAAAGAAATGGAGATAAAAGGGAATGAATATTTCAAACAGGTTTTTCAACCTATGTATATAATAGCTTTTTTAATCATTTTCATTTCCTCTTTCGGCTTAACTTCGTTTGAGTCTATATTGTCTTTATACGTTAACCATAAATTCAATTTTTCACCAAAAGAGATTGCTAGTGTCGTATCAGTTAGTTCAATTATTGGGATGATTGGTCAAATATTCCTTTTTGAACATTTTACCAAAAAAATAGGAGAAATTGCTCTTATTCGTTACTCTTTGGCACTGGCAGCTATATTTATATTTCTAATGACGGTTGCGAATTCATATGCAACAATTTTGTTAACCTCATTATTGTTATTTGTAGGATTCGATTTTATACGTCCATCCGTCACAACTTATTTATCAAAAATTGCAGGTAATCAACAAGGATTTGTCGGTGGGATGAACTCAATGTTCACCAGTATAGGAAATATTGGGGGACCAATTGTAGGTGGCACTTTATTTGATATAAATATAAATTATCCATATTATTTCGCAACAATAGTAATAATATGTGGAACCATTCTAACAACATTTTGGAAAAAACCAGTCAGTTTATAAGGATTATATAACTTTATTTAAATTCTAGAAAAAATCAGTTCGTCTTCTAATACAACTACATTAAACTTTACAAAGAAAAATAGTGACTATCTTAGTTGCTATTTTTCTTTGTAATTTGTAACGTTTTATGAGGTCATATTAATTAAAAAGGACTAGGTACTAATTCTATATTGTATCGTTATATGTTTCCTTTGAAATCTGTACCATGACAGGTGTGAAATTCAATGGTATGGAAAACGATCGATATCCGTTAGAATCATAATGTATTAGCTTACCCAGTTTAACTACAAATTACATTTATGTATCTATAAAAGGAGGATCGAATGAAAAACAACATAAGAAAAGGAATGTTACTTGGTTGTATTGGTGTTATTTGTTTTAGTCTTACACTCCCAGCAACAAGAACGGCCGTACCCTACTTTGGCGAGGCAATTGTTGGGTTAGGTAGAGTTGTCATTGCAGCAATAATAGTAGGTATTATTTTTATTAAAAACCAAGAAAAAATACCAAATAAAGACCAAATGAAAAGCCTATGGATTGTTGCTATTGGTGCTGTACTTGCTTTTCCATTATTATCAACCTACGCAATGAAATCGCTGCCTGTATCACACGGAGCCATTGAGGTGGCATTATTACCACTTGCAACAGCTGGCTTTGCGACGTGGAGGGGGGGAGAGCAACTTTCCAAGCGTTATTGGATTGCAAGTATCATTAGTACAATAACTGTTTTTCTTTATGCTGGGTATCTTGGATTAGGCCAATTACAGATGGGTGATATAGCATTAATTGCAGCTGTATTAATTCTCGGTTTAAGCTATGCAGAAGGAGGCAAACTTTCAAAGGATCTTGGAAGTTGGAAAGTAATCGCATGGGCGAATTTAATCGGTGCTCCTTTCTTTATAATTCCTGTTGGACTAAGCATATCCAGTGATATGCTTCAAGCGCCTATAGAGGCCTGGATTAGCTTATTCTACTTAGCTATCATAAGTCAATTTTTAGCATATATCGCTTGGTACGGCGGCATGTCTTTAGGTGGCATTGCAAAAGTTGGTCAGTTGCAATATTTACAACCATTTTTAATGATTATTTTTTCAGTTTTATTCTTAGGTGAATCAATTACATGGCTAACAATTGTCTTAGCTTTTATTGTTGTCATCTGTGTAATTGTGGGTAAAAGTGAACCTTCAACTAAGAAGGAATCTTACTATGAAAAGCATGTAATTCATAAATAAGGTGTCAAATTTATACCAAGCTAATTAATTATTTCAGTTAGAAACATAATAAAAAATTCAATGTCTTAGAAGTGAAATTCAAACAAATTAAATATTAGATATTCACTCCTCTTTAATAGGGTGAATCTTGAGATATATTTAGTTATCTATGAAAAGAAAATTAAAAGTTACGAGGTACTAAATCGTAAAGGTACTACTAAATACAAAAAGTGATTGAGGATAGTACAGCTTTTATAATATCCAGAAAAAACTTACACTTTCAATTTGTTAATCATGGTAAAACTAAACAACATGAAGTGGAATAATAGGATAGAAAGAAGAAATAATGTATGAAAATTAGGCTTAAGAAAAAGAGAGTTATAAGTGTATTACTAGCTATTATAGTAGTAGCGATAGGTTATTACATGTTTCAATCTATTACGAATCCTAAGCTAGTAAATGCGGCAGAAGGAAACAGCGTTCAACAAGTGAGCAGTCTACCTAAAAATGAATTAAAAAAATCAATACCTAATCGTTTTGATGGCAAAGAAAGAAAAGTTGTATATTTAACTTTTGATGATGGACCAGGAAAATATACATCTAATCTATTAGATGTATTAAAGAGAAATAATGTGAAAGCAACATTCTTTTTAATTGGTAACAATGTGAAAAGGTTCCCAAATTTAGTGAAACGAGAGCATGTAGAAAACCATTATGTGGGCATGCATAGTATGACACATGATTTTAAAAATCTATACACCAATCAAGAATATGTTAAAGAAATGAAAGAGGACCAATCTTTAATTAGACATGTTATTGGAAACTCACCGAAATTAACACGGCCACCATATGGATCAATGCCTGGCTTAAATGAATCACTTCGAAATCAAGTGATCGGAAATGATTTAAAAGTATGGGATTGGACAATTGATTCTTTAGATTGGAAATACAATAAATTACCCGTTGATGTAGCAGCTGCAAAGATTGTTCAAAATGTCTTAGCAGGTGCGACGTCTTCAAAAGAAATTGTTTTAATGCATGATATTCATCCACAATCTGTCGCGGCAGTTCCAGCAATTATAAAAGGGTTAAAAGAAAAAGGGTATGAATTTGAAGCTTATGATGAGAATAATCATTTTCCAATAAACTTCTGGCATGATAATCGTATATAAAAAGATATGTATTAGTTAAAAGAAACTCAGAATGAAATTGGCAATTTATATAGGGTTTATATATTAGTAAGAGCGTGTTTAGATAAATAGATGAAAACACGCTCTTTTTATTGTGCTATTTTTCGTTAGAAATTGAAGTTAATACTTTCATGTCTTTGGACAATAGCACATTAAGATAGGAGGGGAGTTTAACTCACATCCCCTGAAGTGTTCGTTAAATCCCGATTTAATGAACACTTGGATAATATACGTATCTCTCTCCCTTCTTTATTTTTTAACTAAAAGAATTAATTATAGGTATAATGTTCATGAAGTAATTATTACTTTGTACACAGTTAAGAATTTATTTGTATGATGGTGTAATTTTTGAAAGGAGAAAAAAGGAATTCTTAACTGAAAAGATAGATAATGAAGTAAATGTAATACAAACAAAAATGAATTTGGATAAAAATGTTTTGATACATTTATGAGTATAAAAATTTATTTATACGAAAAGATAGATGTGTTTGGATTATGAGAAAAAGTAAAAAAAGGAGTGAAAATAAGCTCCTTTTTTATTTACCTTACTATTTTTAGGAGGTTAGTATGAATAAGGTGTGAATAAAGGATGAATAGCATTTTTTTGGATGAAAATTCCACCCTTTTTTGTATGGGATATATATGAAACATTGTATAAAATAATCAAGAAAGCCAAAAATTATAGGAGGAAAGTTGTGAAGAAAAATAAGAGTTTAGTAAGTTTTTTAGGAGTGTTTATTATGTTGTTTTCTTTTTGTTTTCAAGGAAATGTACAGGCAGATGTAAATACTGTTCAATCTGGGAAAATCAAATCAGGAAATGTAACGGTATGGGAAGTTGGGAATGTGGCGAAAGTGTTAGCTGATGTAGAGCGCTTAAATTTAAATACCGTAAATGTACCGATTCAAGTAGATATTCCGAACGTGACTTCTACGAACATGGTAATTAATCAAGCGCAAAAGCAACAGGCTATTCTTTTAATTCAAGAATTATTAAAGCGTAATATTCAAGTTATAGTGGAACCGTTCCCGTATATTCAGCAAGGAAATGTTGGGGAAACGGAATGGAATCCGAGTAATATTAATGATTTCTTCTGGAATTGGAAAACGGTTATTTTGCAAGATATCTTTACTTCCATTACAAGTAAATACAATGTGTACGGAATCAAGATTGCTTCTAATTTCGTGAATATGGAATATGCAGAAGGATATTGGAGCGATACGATTGATTTTGTTCGTCAGCAGTATAAGGGGAATGTTTTGTATCAAATGAATTGGTGGTTAACAGCAAGTTGGGATCCTTCTTATGAAGCGAAGTTTGTAGAGAAAATCAATCGTCCGTATTTAAAAAAGGTAGATATTGTTAGTATCGATAGTTGGTTTGAAGTTTCGGGAAAAAGAAATCCATCATACGAAGAAGTGAAGCAAAGTTTATTTGCCACAACAGTGTATAATCGTGGGCAAAATGTTGTGCAGCAACTAGAACAATTACATAAAGCAACAGGAAAACCGGTTTATTTTGGTGGATTTAACGTTCCGGCACGTGAACTAGGCTTGCAAAATCCGTGGAATCCAGATGTATCTAATGTGTTTTCAAAGGACGTACAATTAAACGGATGGCGTGCTTACCGTGATGTATTAGAACCGAAACCATATTTTAAAGGTTTTTCAATTTGGTTTATTGGCTCTCATAATAGTACGCATGCGTATCAAATACATAGTAAAGAAGCAGAGGCAGTTATTAGCGGCTGGTACCGAAAATAATTTTTATAAAATAGGTAAGTTTTGAATTTTACCACATATATTTCTAGTGAAAGGCCTTTCACCATCTTATCACCTAGGGGGCAATCATAATGAAATTTTTGTCTTACCTTACCGTAATTTTGGTGATTCTTGGCGGTTTGAATTGGTTGTTTGTAGCGTTAGATTACAATGTAGTTGAGAAATGGTTTGGTTCTATGCCGGCGCTTGTGGACACTATTTATTGGCTCATTGGTCTTTCTGCTATTTATCAAATTTTTGATCGGTTTTTCACGGACAATTAGCAATTATACTTTATTACTAGAGTGTTAAGTACGATTATGTACTTAACACTTTTTTGTATGTTTATAAAAAATAGTTTGCACATGCAAGCGATTCCATTGCGTCTTACGCCGTAATAATAGAAAACAAATTGACCACGTATTATATTTTAGGTTATAATTCAGAAAGTTTAAAAAATAATAAAAATGAGAAATAGGGAGGTTTTCAGGGTGATGGAGAGAGTGTATAATTTTTCAGCTGGACCATCAATACTCCCTTTGCCAGTTTTAGAGAAAGTGCAAAAGGAGCTTGTAAATTATAACGGGACAGGCATGTCTATTATGGAAATGAGTCATCGATCTTCTTATTTTCAAAGTATTATAGATGAAGCGAGTAACCTAATTCGTGAATTAATGAACATTCCTGATGAGTATGAAGTACTGTTTTTACAAGGCGGTGCGTCATTACAATTTTCTATGATACCGTTAAATTTAATGAATACGTATAAAAAAGCAGGGTACGTATTGACTGGCTCATGGTCTAAAAAGGCGCTGCAAGAAGCTGAAAAAGTAGGGGAAGTACAAGTGATTGCTTCTTCTGAACAAGCGAAGTTTACTACAATTCCTAAATTAGATGGTTTACTGAGCAATGAAAAACTAGATTATGTACATATAACAACGAACAATACAATTGAGGGGACGAAATATGTGGACATTCCACATTTAGATAAAGTACCGCTCGTTGCGGATATGTCCTCAAATATTTTATCAGAACAATATGATGTTACGAAGTTTGGTCTTATATATGCGGGAGCGCAAAAGAATTTAGGGCCAGCGGGCTTAACGATTGCTATTATAAAAAGAGATTTAATTGGGGGAGCAGAACGCTCTTGTCCTACGATGTTAAACTATGAAACTTACAGCAAAAATAACTCCTTATATAATACACCGCCATCCTTTAGTATTTACGTAACGAAACTTGTACTAGAGTGGCTGAAAGAGCAAGGCGGGGTATCTGCGATTGAAGAACAAAATAGAATGAAATCTTCACTTCTTTATAATTTCTTAGATGAATCAAAATTGTTTACTTCACCAGTTGATCCTATGTATCGATCACTTATGAACATTCCGTTTACAACACCGTCAGAAGATCTGAACAGTGAGTTTTTACAAAAAGCGAAAGAACGCGGCCTTGTTACATTAAAAGGACATCGCTCAGTCGGTGGTATGCGCGCAAGTATTTACAATGCGATGCCAGTACAAGGCGTACAACAATTAGTAAATTATATGAAGGAATTTGAGCTTGAGAATAGATAGGGAGATGGGAATATGTTTCGTGTTCAAACGTTAAATCAAATTGCAGAAAAAGGTTTGCAAGTACTCAGCGGAGATCGCTATGAAGTAGGGGATAGAATGGACCACCCAGATGGTATTTTACTTCGCAGCTATTCTTTACATCAAGAAGATTTTTCAAAAGACTTAAAGGCGATTGCAAGAGCTGGTGCTGGTGTAAATAATATTCCTGTCGAGCGATGTACAGAAAAAGGGATTGTAGTATTTAATACACCAGGAGCGAATGCCAATGCAGTAAAGGAACTTATTATCGCCAGCCTTATTATGTCTTCACGTAACATTATTAACGGAGTAAGCTGGACGAAAAATTTAGAGGGCGATGAAGTACCGCAGCTTGTTGAATCAGGAAAGAAACAATTTGTTGGGTCAGAAATTGCAGGGAAGCGTCTAGGGGTTATCGGCCTTGGTGCAATCGGTGCTTTAGTTGCGAACGATGCGTTAGCTTTAGGAATGGACGTTGTCGGATATGATCCTTACATTTCAGTTGAAACTGCATGGCGCCTTTCTACACATGTGCAAAGAGCATTTAGTTTAGATGAAATCTTTGCAACGTGTGATTATATTACACTGCATATTCCTCTTACGAATCAAACGAAGGGAATCATTGGTGAACACGCTGTAGAGAAGATGAAAAAGGGTATGCGTCTATTCAATTTCTCTAGGGGAGAACTTGTAGATGAAAATGTTCTTCAAAAAGCGTTAGAAGAAGATGTTATTACGCATTACGTAACAGACTTCCCGAATGAAAATGTTATAAAGATGAAAAATGTAACAGCGACGCCTCACCTTGGTGCATCTACGTCAGAATCGGAAGAAAATTGTGCGATCATGGCAGCGCGTCAATTACGTGAATATTTAGAGACAGGAAATATTCGAAATTCAGTCAACTATCCAAACGTAGAATTACCGTATATCGGAAAAAAACGAATTACGATTATGCATCAAAACGTTCCGAACATGGTAGGACAAATTACAGGATGTTTAGCAGAGCATCATATTAATATTGCTGATATGATTAATCGTAGTAAACATTCTTGGGCGTACACAATGATTGATATTGATAACGGAATTGATGATATAATAAAAGAGAATATAGTGGGAAATATAAGCAAAATTACAGGTGTTGTAGCCGTTCGAATGATTGTGTAAAGGAGAGAGGGAATTGGCAAAAATCCGACCGTTTCGGGCCATTCGTCCAGTAGAAGAAAAAGCAGCGGAAGTTGCAGCTTTACCGTATGACGTATTAAATAGTGAAGAAGCAAGAGAAGTTGTAAAAGGGAATCCGTATTCTTTTTTACACGTTGATAAAGCAGAAATTGATTTAGACCCGGCACTTTCACCGTACGATGATCGTGTATATGAAAAAGCGGGTGAAAATTTAAATCGATTTATACGAGAAGAAGTATTCATTCAAGACGAAGAGCCAGCACTATACATTTATGAACTGACGATGCAAGGAAGAACGCAGTCAGGCCTTGTCGTTTGTACATCTATTGATGAGTATGAAGATGATACAATTAAAAAACATGAAAGAACGCGTCATGAAAAAGAACTAGATCGCATTCGTCACGTAGATGTGTGTGATGCAAATACGGGTCCTATCTTTTTAACGTATCGTACTAAAGAAGAGATAAAGCGTTTCATTGCCAGCTGGAAAGAAGAACATGCACCAATCTATACATTTACAGCAGAAGACGGCGTTAGGCATGTTGCTTGGAAAATAGCTGATGAAGAAGTAATTACAAGTTTAGTAAACTTATTTGAAGATATCCCTAACTTGTACATTGCAGATGGGCATCATCGCTCTGCATCAGCTGCAAAAGTAGGGCTCATGCGAAGAGAACAATATCCGAATTACACAGGGGAAGAGGAATTTAATTTCTTCTTATCTGTTTTATTCCCACACGATGAATTATCCATTTGGGACTATAACCGAGTTGTAAAAGACTTAAACGGCTTATCAGAAGAACAGTTTTTAAAGCAAATTGGACAATACTTTTATGTAGAAGAAGCACCTGTTTCTCCGTATAAACCAAATGAGCCAAAAACTTTTGGAATGTATGTAAATGAGAAGTGGTATAAGCTTACAGTGAAAGAGGAAACGTTTGATGCGAATGATCTCGTGAAAGGTTTAGATGTATCTATTCTGCAAGATCATTTATTAAGCCAAGTACTTGAAATACACGATCCGCGATCTGATTCACGTATCGATTTTGTCGGAGGAATCCGCGGATTAGAAGAACTAAAACGTCTTGTAAAGAGCGGTGAATATAAAGTAGCGTTTTCATTATATCCGACATCAATGGAAGCTTTATTGGCAATCGCAGACGCTGGAGAAATTATGCCGCCGAAGTCAACGTGGTTTGAACCGAAACTGCGTAGTGGGTTGTTTGTACATTCTTTAAAGTAAATATAGACTTCTTTAGATTGAAAAACCGAAATGATTATAGTTTCGGTTTTTCTTATGTTAAAAGTGTTTTTGAGGAGGGGGATAGATGAAATTGCAAGTAGGCGAAAAAATCACCTTTGAGCGAACTTTTACGAAAGAGGATGTTGTTTTATTTACGGAAGTATCGAAAGATGAAGGTGTTCATCATGTTACACCAGATGAGCAGGGGAGATTTGTTGTACAAGGGCTGTTAACATCAACGTTGCCTACAAAAATTGGCGGTGACTATAACGTACTAGCTCGCAAAATGGATTTTGAATTTTTACGTCCTGTTTTTAGTGGTGATACGATTCGCTGTGACGTAACCATTGAAAAATTTGAGCTCGACGAAAAAAATCGTACAAAAATTATTGCGATGTTTATATGTAGGAATCAACTTGAAAAGGAAGTGTTGAAGGGAAGTTTTTCGGGAATTATTCTTTAGTTAGTAGAAAAAGTAATGAATAGGTGGGGGGCCATGTCACTCGGGCTTAGATTTTTAATTCCCCCCATAACGAAAATTTTATGTATCATTGAATACTGATAATAAGACGTTATGCAATATACTCTGTTCTTTTCTTAACTAATAGAAGAATAGTTGAATAAGCCCATCAACAAAAAGGACATTCCTAGTATTACAAGAAATGTCCTTTCCACTAAATTATAGGGTATTTTGCTAATATTCAAACTCTAAAATTAGTTTACTTGTTTGACCTGTAAACTGATAATTATAGGATCCTCGCAGATTTTCTAAGTTACCGGTAGTTTTAATAATTGTTCCTGGGGAATCTAGATTTCCTTTATCAAATATTCCTTGCTCTATAGCTGTAAATGTTCCTTGTTGCCCCTTGTAAATTCCTTCAAAGTGTAAAAATCCAGAAATTTTAGCAGTAGCCAAGTGACCATCATTTATATTTGAGTCTAAATAATATAATAAGTATTCAACAAAAGCTTTTCCTTTTAATTCCCCATCAATATCATATTCAACATGAGCAATATTAATAGGGAAATCTTTTCTAGTATCATCAATTGGTTTTTCATCCCATTTACTTACTGTAAATGTTACTTCCATACACGTAATCTCCCTCCAATTAGATACTTATTTAAAGTTTTCCTTTATTCCACGCCACTCTCTAAAATAGAGAAAGACCCATTTTCACAATCAATTTCTGCCATCGCACCGTAAGGTAAAATAAACTTCGGCTCGGTATGACCAAAATTTAAATTATAAAGAATAGGCAAATCTTCTAAATGATGTTCCTTCATAACCTGCAGTATTTCATGTTTATATTCTTCATAATATTGTTCATCTTTCGGTTTACCGAAGATGATACCTTTTGCTTTTTGCAGAATACCTTGCGCTGCATAATTTCGTAACCAATACTTTATGTAACTTGGTTCTGGATAATCTTCAGAAGTTTCAAAGAAGAGAATACTATCCTCCCAATGTTTTTTTGCAGGCCAAAGCTCCGTTCCTTTTGCAAATTCAAGTACCTCTATACAACCACCAATTAAACGCCCTTGTACGGTAGTAGAGCCCTGAAGTAGTTCATATCCATTGTTTTGTTGCATCGTACGCCTTGTATCTTTATTTACCTCTATCCATTCTAAACGCTCACTTGTCCATTTAGGAGCTGGTTGAATCTCGCCAATTGTCTCATTTGAAAAGAGAGTTCGATTTACCATTTCAATTGTATATGGATCCATCTCTACATTTTCAGCAAAATCAGTTAAAATGGCTGGACCGTATAAAGAGGAAAGCCCTGCTTTATGGCAAAATAAATGTGAAATAGTAACGTCAGAGTATCCCATAAAAATTTTCGGGTTTTCACGTATCACATTAAAATCTATATAGGGAAGTAAACGAATGCTATCTTCACCGCCAATATTCGCAATAATTGCTTTCACGCGCGTATCTTTAAAAGCTGTCATTAAATCTTCCGCACGCGCCTGTGGATTGTTATAAACGAATTCGCTACCTTTTAAACTATTTGGCATTGGGATAACCGTAAGACCGAAAACTTCTTCTAATCTCTTTACTCCTTGTTCATACCGCCATCTTATCTCAGAATCACCTGCGCCTCCCCATGAAGGGCTTACTGTTGCCACAATATCTCCTGCCTGTAATCTCTTTGGTTTCTTTAACATGTGAACTCCGCTCCTACATAATGTAATGGATTACGATAATACAAACTGTAGCATTGAAAAATATGATGCATCACATTTATTTCTTCGTCATCAATTCGTTTACCTGCTGGTATTCAAGAATTTAGCATTCGTGTTGAATATAGGAATAATTGATTCATATTTAAAAATTACAGTATGCAACATTGCATAAGAAAGATGGTTGCTATTTTCTGCAATCTGTAACTGTAATGATTATAAGTTGGTCGTATTCAATCCAAAAAATAAAATCATCATGAATGGAAAGGTTACAGCTTTTCCTGAACAAGAAAGCTATCGCCTTTAGGCACTTGGGATGAAAGTGAGATTGGATGGGAGTGTCACTAAAAATCGCAACGTTCGTGATACTTTAAGCGTCTGAAGTATAGGTAGTTTCTTCGGTTTTTTTGTTGGGATTTTTAGGGGAGTATTCTTTAATTATTAGATAGAGAGGTAAAATACACCTAATTACTAGGTGTATTTTTTAGAATTGAAAACCACATATGTATTGGAAATTTCTCTCGGGTAGAGTGTATCACAATAGAAATCATGTATATACATACTATTCGTTACATCAAATGGTTTCCTTGTAAATATATGAAAATGGTAAACAAAATAGATTTCAATTTTGGTAACTTAAATACCTGTACCATGCTCAGAATTAGCAGGAGCGCCGCCAGTATTGCCATGAGATTCAACTTTTGGAGCTGGGAAATGTTCATGCCCTTCCTTGTTTAGGAGCACCACCAGTGTCACCGATGTTTAATGCAGGAGCGCCGCCAGTATCGCCAATATTGAAAGCAGGAGCCCAAGTATCCCCTTTATTGTAAGATGAAATAGGAGGTCTGCCATGATCATAAGCAGGAGCGCCACCGCCATCCCCAATGCTTACTGATTTAGGAGCAGGAGTATCGCCAACATTGAAAGTAGGAGCGCCACCGTGGTCCCCATGGCTTTCTAATTTCGGAGCAAAAGTTTCACCGTGCTCAGCTTTTACAACGCCGCCATCCCCAATATTTACACCAAAAAGACCAAAGCTAAGTACCGATAAACCTACAACAGCTGTACTAATTTTTCTTTTCAATCTATATCTCTCCTTTTGTTATGTTTTTCATTTTGTCTAAACATGGTAGATAAAATGAAATGAATCGTAAAAAATTTCCAATTATATTACGATATACGAATAATTCTGTGTAATATTTTGTAAAACCTCCTTGAAATTTGAATTTTATGAAAATAAAATTCGACATGGTTCATTTTTCAATTCGTTGAATAGATTTTGATTGAGTTTTTATAAAGCTATTCGTTAACCTTAGGACCGAAAGTAGTTCTTAATTTCTTTATACCGTGGTCATAAGGTTATTTTAGCTTTGAATTAAATTAAAGCCCTCTTGCTGTATATTTAAAAAGTACAGTATGCAACATTGCATAAGAAAGATGGTTGCTATTTCGTATGACCTGTAACTATAATAGTTACAGGTTGGTCGTATCCAATCAAAAAAATAAAATCATCATGAATGGAGATGTTTCATAATGGGTATGAAAAAAATAATTTTAGCAGGTGCTTTAGGTATCGCAGCATTATCAGGAACGAATTTACCAGGATTAGAACTGTCAAAAGCGAGTGCGGCTTCTATTGAGTCGAATTTCTCGACGTTAGAAGGACGAGTAATAGAAGTAGATAAAGGTGTGATTGTTGTAAAATCTAAGCAATATGAAGAACCTGTTAGTGTGTACATGGATTCATTTTCAAATGTGAAAATAGGAGATGAAGTAAAAGCTACTGGATCTATGATGCGTAATTTCACGGAATATATGATTGCAAATACAGTTGAAAATACTTCAAATAAATTAGGTATGCACATGAAAGAAGACGGCTCTCCTGATTATGTAATTGGAGAAGTATCAAAAGTAGGAACAATGGAAGAAGAGGGAGACGTTTCTACTAAATATGTCGGAGTTGAGTATCCATCGCTAAACGGGAAGAAAGTGATTATTGATGTTTTCTTAACAAAGGGACAAGTATTTCATACAGGTGAGAAAGTAAAAATTGATATGAAGTATGTGGGCTGGGGTGGAAGTTCTATTAACTGGAACACAACGGATCATATCGAAAAAGTGTATGAGGTAAAGAGCAACGTTGAAAATAATGATGATGTTTGGATTTGGTCTTAATTAGACTTCTGTAAATAACAAATGTACCATGCAGTACCCATCGAATTATCATATGTATGATAATTCGGTGGGTACTTTTTCTTTATTTTATATTCGGGGCTAAGGTACATCATTGTCTATAATAATTTTTAAAATGCGGGTGTACAGTTGAATCGAATAAACCCATACAGACAAGTGCTTTAGCCTATTGCTTATGCATTGATTTTATTCAAAATTGAGACCCTATTGGTCGTAAATAATAGATAATTTTGTTTTACTGTTCTGATTAAAATCCGGTCTGTTGTAGCGTATGCTGTTCCAATTCGGATTACGTTTTCTTCTTCTACACCAGCATAGGTTTCATCTTCTGTAACTTCAATAATTTCACTTAATGGAATTTGAATCTTAGCTAGTTGCCATGAAATAATTAATTCTCCATCTGTTTTTTTGATATCGATACCTAGCATGTTACCAAAACCTTTCTGTATTAAAATATCGCTATTAATTTTATTATACAGATTTAAAGGTTTTATTTCTATTGTGAAATTTGATTTTTCAATTTTTTCACAAGGTATCGTACTACGAACAAAAAAGGGTATCCACTAGCCACCTGCAATCTTCCTGAAATGAAGACGATCTTTTTTATTTTGTGAATTTTTGAGAATAAGAGATTTTTGATTAGAATATGATGTTTAAATCGGAGCGAATTTAAAAAATACAATAATGAAAGAGGTGTTTATAAATGGAGCAAGATGAGGTTTATTTACGAGCTAAAAAAAGGGTGGAGAATTTAAAAGCATTTTACATTCACTTAACGGTTTATATTCTAGTGAACTTAATGCTTTTTATTATAAATATAAGCTCTGATTCAAGTAAATTATGGTTTTTATATCCACTTGCAGGTTGGGGAATCGGTATCGTTATACATGGTTTGACAACTTTTCCAGTTGGGATATTCGGAAAAGAGTGGGAAGAACGAAAAATTAAAGAATATATGGAGAAAGATAAGTAAATCCATTTTGATAATTCGATTTTCAAAATAAATACTGAGGATGGAGTAGTGTTCTACGCCCGTTTAGAAAAATGGGATATAAAGAAGTAAGGTGTGACGTTCGGCGTAAAGACCTTACTGAGGATTACAATTCATTAAAAAAACAAAGATGTGAAGTCCCTTCTATGACTTCGCGTCTTTGTTTTTTCTGTTTAGAAGGATTACTGAGACATATAACATGTCCAATGATAATAATAGAAGAAATAATTTTATAAACGAGGTAATAGCGATGGAGAAGCGAATAGATCTATCTCTACACTTCTAGGCTTTATTCATGTACATTCTATAAATCGTTGAGCTCTTTTAGAAAGCTTCCGATTTTTTAGCCATATAATCGATGATTCGGATTGATAAGGAAAATCCATTACATCTACTATTTTTATAAATTCTTGCGGGATATGAGATACAGCGCTTTTCGGCAAGATAGAGGCGCCGATTCCAGTCATGATAAGCATAAGAATAAATGCTGAGTCAGGACATTCACATGCTATATTTAATTGAATACCAAGGTGCTTGCATTCATCAATGACGAGCTGATGATAGCTGTTTTCTGTATCTTTATGTAAAAGTAAGAGGGGAATATGACTTAATTCGGTTAGAGGAATTGGAAGCTGTGAGTGATATAGTTCCCATTTAGCAGGCATGATTAATACGAATGGTTCCTTTGATAAACTAATACTAGAAAAAACATCTTTATTAAAGGGCGCGCGCAAGATAGCAAGTTCGATATTCCGATTTTCTAATTGCTCTATTAAGTAAAAAGGACCACCTTCCCATATTTTTAAGTTCACATTTGGATAGTTATCTCGAAAATAGCGGATTTTTTCAGAGAGAAAAGGAATGCAAGAATGGAATGCTCCAATAGAAAGATTACCCCTTAGCCCTTCACCGGTATCTTTAATTTCCGTAATGGTTTCTTCTAATTGTTGAATAATGTTTTTGGCTTTCGTATATAAAATTTTGCCTTCTTCAGTCAAATGCATATTTCGACCGTTTCTTTCAAATAAGCTTACTGATAATTCTTGTTCTAGTAGAGATAGTTGTCTACTTAAAGGTGGCTGTGCCATATGAAGCCGTTGGGCAGCACGGGTAAGCTGTTTTTCTTCAGCGATTACAGTAAAGTAACGAAGTTTTCTTATATCCATTTTAAAGTCCCTTCTATACCTTTTTTGTATACAAAAACAACCTTATAGATAGTTTTCATATAATATCCCACATGATATCATAAACAAAAAGTTTTAAAAATAGAAAATTCTAAAAATTTAAAAATTAATCTGATAGAGTAATACTTTGAAAATAGATCGTATCGTTTTGAGGGGGGATTTTTATGAAAGTTTCGTTATTTATTACTTGTTTATCAGATGTGTTTTTTCCTCAAGTAGGGAAAAGTGTCGTAGAAATTATGAAGCAATGTGGAGTGGAGCTAGATTTCCCTGAAGGACAGACTTGTTGCGGGCAACCAGCTTACAATAGCGGATATCAAGAAGAAGCAAAACTAGCAGCAAAGCAAATGATAAAAGCATTTGAACATAGCGAATATATTGTAACGCCTTCAGGTTCTTGCGCAAGCATGGTTCATCATTATTATAAAGAGATGTTTAAAGATGATAGTGAATGGTATGAAAAAGCGGTTCATTTAGCGGATAGAACGTATGAGTTGACGGATTTTTTAATAAATGTACTTGGAAAAAGTGATTTGAAATCTAAGTTGGTTGAGAAGGCTGTTTTCCATCAATCTTGTCATATGAGTCGTGCGCTTGGGATAAAAGACGAGCCCTTAAAGTTATTATCGCAAGTAGAAGGCCTAGACGTAAAAGAATTACCATATTGCCAAGATTGCTGCGGGTTTGGTGGTACTTTTGCAGTAAAAATGAGCTCGATTTCTGAAACGATGGTTGATGAAAAAATAAAACATATTGAGGCGACAGAAGCCAATCTGTTAATTGGAGCAGATATGGGATGCCTTATGAATATTGGAGGAAGATTGCGCAGGGAAAATAAAAATATTCAAGTGTTACATGTAGCAGAAGTATTGGCGAAGGGGCTGAATAAATGAGTGTGGCGGGGGAACAAAGTTTTTTGAAAAGAGTAGATAAAGCGTTGCACGATCCGCAGATGAGAAGCGCGGTTCCGTTTACACAAGATAGACTTCGGACGGGACGGGAACAAGCTACACATGAATTAGGAAATATGGAAGAGTGGCGTGAGGCAGCATCTCAAATTCGGATGCATACAATTGAAAATCTAGATAGTTATTTGGAACAATTAGCTACTAATGTTCGAAAAAATGGAGGGCATGTTCATTTCGCTTTCAAAGCAGAAGATGCCGTATCGTATGTTTCTGAAATCGCAAGAAAAAAAGGAGCGAGAGCAGTAATTAAGTCAAAGTCTATGGTTTCAGAAGAAATACACCTTAATAAAAACTTAGAAGAGATAGGCGTAAAAGTAGTAGAGTCTGATCTTGGGGAGTACATTATTCAATTAGCTGGAGAAACTCCATCCCATTTAATTGCTCCAGCTATTCATAAGACGAAAGAACAAGTGGCAGAGCTTTTTTCTAAGGAGGCGGGAAGAAAGATACCAGTGGATACGAATCAATTATTACAATTTGCTAGGGAGCGATTGCGTAAAGCGTTTTTAGAAGCTGATATTGGTATTTCCGGTTGTAACTTTGCGGTAGCGGAATCTGGATCAGTTGTTCTTGTAAGTAATGAGGGAAATGTTCGTCTTACTACGACATTACCAAAAGTTCATATTGCTATTATGGGGATGGAGCGCCTTGTTCCGACATGGAAAGATCTTGATGTGGTTGTTTCGATGTTAACAAGAAGTGCGACAGGCCAAAAGATTACATCTTATGTAACTGGAATTAATGGCGCACGTTTATCTGAAGATATGGATGGACCTGAAGAGTTTCATTTAATTATTCTAGATAATGGTCGTTCTGATATTTTAGGAACTGCTTATGAAGAAGTATTAAAGTGTATAAGGTGCGGAGCTTGTGTAAATGTTTGTCCTGTGTATCGTAATATTGGAGGGCATGCTTATGGAAGTGTGTATAGCGGACCAATTGGAGCAGTACTAGCGCCTTTATTAGAAGGGTATGAAGAATTAAAAGAATTACCTTTTGCATCAAGTTTGTGCGGAGCGTGTACAGACGTTTGCCCCGTGAAAATTCCATTACATGACCTTCTCATTGAACATCGTAAAGATGTGGTGGAACAAGGGTTTATAACGAAATTTGAGCAGCTGGCTTTTAAAGGTTTCACGTTTATGGCGAGCCATCCATTCTTTTATGAGAAAACTATTAAAATGGCATACACAGGTTTATCGATATTTGCAAAAGATGGCTATATTGCGAATGGCCCCGGACCATTAAAAGGGTGGACAAAAAGTAGAGATTTTCCAAAACCTGCGAAACAATCATTCCGTGATTGGTGGAAAAAAGAAATGAGGGATTCATAATATGAATACGGATGTACAACAATCTTTTTTAAACAATATCGCACGTAAACTAAACCGAGAACGTCGCTCTGGGGTCACTCCTCCTAGGTGGAAAAACGATCCGCTCAGGCACTATCCTAAAGAGATAAATCACGAAAGATTGATAGAGCAGTTTATTGCAAATTTGCAAATTTTACATACAGAAGTAAGTCATATATACCGTTCAGAAATAGAGAGTGCACTTCAGTACATTGTACATAAATTTAATGTTCAATCTGCGGTGTATTGGGATGATGATAGATTACATCAACTTGAAATAGGAAAGCATTTAACAGGAAATTTCGTTTCTCATCGAATTTGGAAAAGTAAAGAAGGGGAAAGCGAACTACGGGATTATGCAGCACAAGTGGATATGGGAATTACATATGCCGAAATGGGACTCGCTGAGACTGGAACCGTTGTTTTATGGAATGGTGGTGGACGCGGACGTTTAGTTAGCGTTTTGCCAGCAGTTTATGTAGCGATTCTCTCAGAACATACAATTTATAGACGTTTAACAGAAGGAGTAACTAGCATTCACGAACAGGTTTCGAATGGATTACCTGCCTGTATTAATTTTATTACTGGGCCTAGCCGGACAGGTGATATTGAGATGGAATTAGCTTTTGGAGTTCATGGTCCTGGAAAGGTTCATGTCATTTTACTAAAGGATTAGAGAGAAAAACAAAAGAATACGAGGGGGAGTGAGGATTTTGATGAAGAATAAATTTCGTTATTATGTCTTTACAATGCTCACGTTTATTACGATGGTAAATTATATTGATCGAGGAGCCATCGCTTATGCGCAGTCTTTTATTATAAAAGAATATGGCTTTGACCCGAAGGAGTGGGGCGCTATATTAGGGTATTTTGGTTACGGTTACATGATTGGTTCTTTATTAGGAGGTATTTTTTCTGATAAAAAAGGACCGAAATTTGTATGGATCGTAGCAGCAACTGCTTGGTCTATTTTTGAAATTGCGACCGCTTTCGCTGGAGAAATAGGGATTGCTGTTTTTGGAGGGTCTGCTTTAATAGGATTTGCTATCTTCCGCGTTTTATTTGGCTTAACAGAAGGGCCATCTTTCGCGGTTTCGAATAAGACAGCAGCAAATTGGGCAGCTCCAAAAGAAAGAGCTTTTCTAACATCTCTTGGTTTTGTTGGTGTTCCGTTAGGTGCAGTATTAACGGCGCCTGTAGCGGTTCTGTTGCTATCTTTCACTAGCTGGAAAGTAATGTTTTTCATCCTCGGTACAATTGGGATCGTATGGGCGATTATTTGGTATTTTACTTTTACGAATATGCCTGAGGATCATCCACGCGTAACAAAAGAAGAACTAGCTGAAATACGAAGTACGGAAGGTGTGCTGCAATCCGTAAAAGCAGAGAAAGAAACTCAAAAAGAGCCATGGTACTCCTTTTTTAAAGTTCCGACATTCGTTATGGTTACGATAGCATATTTTTGCTTTCAATATATCAATTTTTTAATATTAACTTGGACACCGAAATATTTGCAAGATGTATTCCATTTTCAATTATCCTCCCTTTGGTATCTTGGGATGATTCCTTGGCTTGGCGCTTGTATCACATTGCCGCTAGGGGCGAAGCTATCTGATCGTATTTTACGTAAAACAGGGAATCTTCGTTTAGCTCGAACAGGGTTACCAATTATTGCTTTATTCCTTACAGCAGTTTGTTTTAGCTTCATTCCCGCGATGGATAATTATGTAGCTGTATTAGCGCTTATGTCGCTTGGAAATGCGTTTGCTTTTTTACCGAGTTCATTATTTTGGGCGATTATTGTCGATACGGCTCCTGCTTACTCAGGAACATATAGTGGAATTATGCATTTTATCGCTAATATCGCGACAATCTTAGCTCCGACTTTAACTGGATACTTAGTTGTAAGTTATGGCTATCCTTCTATGTTTATCGTAGCTGCCATTTTGGCCGCTATTGCAATGGGGGCAATGTTATTTGTAAAACCAGGGCAGCAAACGCAGAATGAAAGCTTATTTAACTGGAGTAATAAGAAGGGGTTAGAGGAACCTCGTGCTAATTTTGAATGAGTAATGAAGTGAACCCGAATAGTGGTATATGAAAAAACTCCTGAATTTGCATACTGAGTATGCAAATTTAATGGAGTTTTTTTCATTACACGGAAGAAATAAAGTGAAACGATCAACAACATACAGAAGTATAAAATGACATATAAATCTCTATGATTAAATGTTTGATGCGAAGTTTATTCTATAGCTTCGCCTATTTGTTTTGTATTCGAAGTTTGTGCGAGTTAGAGTGTTTATATTCATTTTTTAGGCTGAATTGCATGTGAAATCAAAACTTTGTTTGTAGTACATAATAAATACAGTTGTTTTCCTTTTTTAATTACATGTGGATATAGGATGAAGTTAATTTATTATCCTATATTAAAATAAAAATAAACCACTGTTCGATTTGAATATTCCACGATATAATGGTGAGAGTTTATGACAGAATAAATATTTACATAAGAAGTGAGGTACTGTATGAAAAAAAGAACGACAGACATTATTTTTATTATTATCGGTGCATTTCTTTTTGCGTTAGGTGTCAATTTGTTTGTTATCCCGAATGAGTTTGGTGAGGGCGGGGTAACAGGTATCACGATTATTACGTACTATTTATTTGAATGGTCACCGGGTTTAGTTAACTTAATTTTAAATGCGATTTTGTTAATAGCTGGTTATAAATTTTTAAATAAGATCACAACAATTTATACGATTATCGCTGTAGTTACGAACTCACTATTCCTTCATTTGACAGAAGGTTGGACGATTGCTTCGGATGAAATGCTCGTAAATGCCATTTTCGGAGGAATATTTATTGGGTGCGGGATTGGTCTTATTATTCGCGTTGGCGGAACAACAGCAGGTACTACCATCTTAGCAAGGATGACGCATAAATATTTAGGATGGAGCATTAGCTACGGTCTACTGTTCTTCGATTTAATCGTTGCGTTTTCATCTTATTTCATCATTGGTGCAGAAAAACTGATGATAACAATTATTATGCTATATGTAGCAACGAAAGTGATGGAATTTGTAATTGAAGGCTTAAATCCGAAGAAGGCTATTACGATTATTTCTGATAACCCAAATGAAATCGCCGGTAAGGTGACTACATTAATGGGCAGAGGGGTTACGGTGTACTCAGGTCATGGCTATTACACGAAAACGCCGAAGGAAATTCTTTATGTTGTTATTAATAAGCAAGAAGTAGTGAAGCTAAAGAGGATTGTTCAAACTACGGATCCAGCTGCGTTTATCGCTATACATGATGTTCGTGACGTATTTGGAGAAGGATTCGTTGATATTTCTAAAGCTTAGAACTTATTTTTCATTAAAATAATCTTAATACTAAAACGTAAGAATCTATTTTGAATAATCTTTTTTCAAAATAGATTCTTTTTCTTTTTCTTGCAAAAAATCCAATTGTTTCTTAAGGTAAGGATGTAGAAGGATAAACAAGAGAGGGTTTAATGAAGATGATACATATTTTATTAGCTGATGATGATAAGCATATTAGAGAGTTATTACATTACCATTTACAAAAAGAGGGGTTTAAAGTTTTTGAAGCAGAAGATGGAAAGGTAGCGCAAGACGTATTAGAGAAAGAAAATATTCATCTTGCGATAGTAGATATTATGATGCCATTTGTTGATGGCTATACGTTATGTGAAGAAATTCGGAAGTATCATGATATACCGGTTATTTTATTAACGGCGAAAGATCAGTTAGTTGATAAAGAAAAAGGATTCATTTCTGGTACGGACGATTATATTGTAAAACCGTTTGAGCCAGCTGAAGTTATTTTCCGTATGAAAGCATTACTACGTCGTTATCAAATGCTGAATGCTGATATGATTACACTGCACGGTACGACAATTGACCGAAAAGGGTTTGAAGTGAAGTGTAACGGTCAAACGATTTTATTACCACTGAAGGAATTTGAGCTATTATCACAACTTGCTAGTTATCCAGGAAGAACATTTTCAAGAGAAGAACTAATTGAATTAGTATGGGGAATGGATTTTGAAGGGGATGAACGAACGGTTGACGTTCATATAAAACGTCTCAGAGATCGTTTCTCAAAACGAACGGATGATTTTCAAATTACGACGGTGCGCGGACTCGGGTATAAGTTGGAGTTGAAATAAAATGAAATCATTATATTCTAGATTTGTTTTTATGACAGTTGGTATTATGCTTCTTAGTAGTATTATCGGCTTTTTATTAACGAACGTATATTATCAAGTGAAGTTAAAACCGTATAATAGTGAAAAGATTTTAAAGTATGCTGAAGAAGTTAAATCGTTATATGAAAAGCAAAGTGAAGAAAATCAAGAGGCATACTTACAGTCTATTGCGAAGCTAGGGTATGAAATTTATATTGTCGATGATCAAAAGAATGGAAAGCGTATCGGTAATGCGTTTCGTAAGACGACAATAAGTGATGATACCGTTCATAAAGTATTGAATGGCGAAACGTTTAATGGCGTTTCTACATATCCGACTCGCCTCTTTATTACAGGTTTTTTCGATAATGAATTAATTAATAGTGTCGGTGTCCCGGTAAAACACGGTGATAAACAGTACGCTTTATTCATTCGCCCTGACATACAGCAACAATTTGGCGAGATGCGAATCTTCTTAGCGGTATTACTTGGGTTTATCGTACTATTAAGTATTATCTTTATAGCGATTGCAGCAGGTTATATCGTTCGTCCGATTCGTAAATTTACGAAGGCCACGCAAAAAATTGCGAGTGGTGAATATGAAATTGAATTAGACGTAAAACGAAAAGATGAAATAGGAACGTTATCTACAAGCTTCCAAAAGATGACGAAAAGTATTAAAGAACTAGATGAAATGAGACAAGAATTCGTTTCAAATGTTTCGCACGAATTCCAATCACCACTTTCTTCCATACAAGGGTTCTCAAAAACGTTACAGTCAGAAGAGATGAGTGTGGAAGAAAGAAACCATTACTTACAAATTATTGAGGGCGAAAGTAAGCGAATGTCTAGTTTATGTAAACAGTTACTTACGCTAGCTTCTTTAGATAAAGAAGAGAAAGTGTTGCAAATAAAAGAATTCAATTTGCAGAAGCAAATTAAAGACGTGATTTTTATGCTCGAATGGAAATGGCGTGAAAAAGATATCGCCGTTGAATTTGATGTGCCAGACATTACATTTCAAGGTGATGAAAACTTACTTCATCAAGTATGGAGTAACATCTTTACGAATAGCATTAAGTTTTCAAATGACGGCGGTACGATTGAATTTGTTGTTGAAGAATTGGAATCAAGTGTGATGATCTCTATATCAGACAACGGAATTGGTATGGAAAGAGAAGAAATGGACCGTATATTTGATCGTTTTTACAAAGTAGATACAGCTAGGGCGAGAAACGTAGAAGGTAGTGGGTTAGGGTTGTCAATTGTGCAGAAAATTGTGGAACTGCATAACGGAAACGTTTCAGTGTATAGTACGAAAGGGGAAGGGACTACTGTTCAGGTGGAGTTTCCGAAATAAATGGAAGAGGCTGTTTGGAAAAGGCCTCTTCTTTTTTTGTCGCTAGTATACGTTGTAAAGTGAAAAAATGTGAGTCATTTTCATTTCATAATCGGACGAGTTTGTGGAGTAAGATCAGGAGGAAGTTTATTTGAAAATGTAGAATCTCTACAGAGTTAGAAGGAGTGTATTAAAACTTGAACCGTGTAGGGAGGAAATTACTTTGAAACGAACTGACTTGTTATTAAACGTACTAGATTCAACATTCGATAAAGAGAGTTGGTATGCACCGTTTAAATATGCTATAGAAGGACTTACAGCCGAACAGGCTATGTGGAAACCATATGGTGAGGCAACGAATACCATTTGGGAGAGCGTTAATCATCTCATTTATTACAAAGAGAGGCTTGCTGCAAACTTGGAAGGCCGTGAATGGACACATAATCTTGACGGGAATGACACCTTTTATCTTACTAAGCAATCTAATGATGATACAGAATGGAAGGAAGTCGTTGAACGTTCTGAAAATGCTCAGCGTAATTTAAGACGGGTATTAAGTGTAATTTCCGAAAGGGAGCTCGAGCGAAATTCACTTGAGGGGAAATTACTAGATATCATGCTTCATGATGCTTATCATACAGGTCAAATTATTCAATTAAGGAAAATGCAGGGGTCTTGGCCATCAAATCGATAATTGAACGTTTTAGTTGGTGCTATTGTTATATTTTTAGTAAAGTATCTTACATCCAAAATTAAATAACTATATGTTTAACCCCGTCCCAAATTTAGAACGGGGTTATGTTTGTTCCTGTTATAAAGCTGCACCTTTCCCGCGCTCTTCCTTAAACCGAACCCCAAAAGTATCCGCTGTAATTTCATCAGCTTTCGGCAAAGCTCGTAATTTTGGATGAAGCAGCCATACGAGAGAGATAAATAAAATCCCGATGCTAGCGAGTGCGAAAATGAGTTGGCTACTAAATACATTTGCAGCATATCCACCAATTAAAGAGCCAAACGGCATAGCAATTGTGCCCATACTTCGCATGACTGAGTTAATACGTCCAATATATTGATTTGGAATTACAATTTGACTAATTGTCGCAAACAATATGTTCGTGGCTCCAATTGGAATCCAAGCTAGGCCGAATAAAAAAATAGATAACCATTGAACCGGTACAATCGTAGAGAGAAACCAAAAGATAGCGCCAGTCGCAAAGCCAATAATAGAGACACGGCCAACATTACGTTTACCAACCCATGAACTGAATAATGCACCGAGGAGACTACCTGCTGATATAGCAGCTAAGAAGAAGCCATATGATTTCACGCCTCCTAAAGAATCAGCGAAAGAAGGGAGTATTGCCATCGTCATACCGATTGAAAAATTAGCGACTACTGAACCGATTAAGAATACGCCCATTAATGAACGGAAGACGATCGAAAAACCTTCTTTTAAATCAGAAAAATATTGTTTAGTTGATAGCGATGTATTGGTTTCTGCTTGTTTCGGCATTTTTAATGAAAAGAATAAAATGGCAGTAATCGCGAATGTAAAAGAGTCGATTACATATAAAGTGATTGCGCCAAGTAGTGCTACTAATATGCCTGAAAGAGTCGTGCAAATTAAATCAATGCCTTGATACGCAAATGAAAAGAGTGAATTTCCTTTTAATAATTGTGTTTTATGCAGTAGAAGTGGTAAAGCTTTTGATTGTGCGGGATAGGCGAATTGTTCGATAAAGGCTACGATGGGCATAATAATCAGTAGTAGTTGAACTGTTAATACATCGAAGTAGTGTGTAATAGGAATGATTAAAATAAGAATGCATTGCAAAACTTGTGTGATGACGAGGGTGTTTTTGATTGACCATCTATCAACGAATGGACCGGTAAGAAATTGAAGTGTAGAAGGTAATAACGTAAGAAAACCAGCTAATCCAGAATAAAAAGGATTACCACTCAGCTTGTATACGAGCCACATCGCGGCTACATAATACAAGCTATCTCCTATGTTTGTAAAAATTCTCCCTAAAAATAATAAGAGGAAATTCCGGTTTTTTAATATGTCCATTTAATCTACTCCTTTATAAAAAAATTATTCGGTAAAATAAATTTGACCGTTAGTGTAAAAAAAATCGTATTACGATTTTTCTTCTTTTTTCACAAAGCGCTGCATCGCTCGTTCATCGATTTGTAGTGCAGTAGTAGAAATGTAAAAAGATTTACTATTTGGATCTTTATCTGCGTCTTTTGCAATCTCATTTAATTCAGCCATTAATTCATGAAACTTTTTCACCCATACTTGAAATTGTTCTGGCGTTGCATCAAACTCCCAGCAAGACGAAACGTAATTCCACTCAGCTGGATCTTCGCTTACTTTTCGTAATGTAAAAGCTTCTTCTGGTGCAGCGAGAATATGGCTTTTCGTTCTTTCTGTCATTTGTAAAAAGATTTGGCGACCTGATTCACTTAATATTTCTAAATGAGGTAATAGTTCAGCAGCAGGGGTAAAACCTCTAGCGACAGATTGATAAAACTTTTGAACGATGCCATTCTTTTCTTCTGTATAAACAATTTCTATAAAACCATTCTTTTCTAATTCTTTTAAATGATAATGAATTTTCGCCCTTGGAATGCCGAATTTCTCAGATAGTAGTTGTCCTGTATAAGGACGTTCGCATAGACGCATCATCATTTCGACACGTAGTGGATCGCTTATTGCTTTTAGTTGGCTATAAGTAGTTAGTGTTAACATGGGCTTCAAAATGATCAACTCCTCAAATAAAATTACTCGGTCAATATTATTTGACTGAATTGTATCAAGGATTTAAATTATTTTCAATACTTTCTGAAAATTTAATCTTATCCTCTGTAATCTTCTGTTCATATTCCGTTCATATTTCTTTTTTATGATGAGTGCATAGAAAGAAAGAGGAAGGAGCGAGCGAAATGTTTTTAGCTCTGCGTGAATTAAAACAATCAAAATTAAGATACGGATTAATCGGACTGATTATGGTGTTATTATCATTTTTAGTTCTTGTTATTTCAGGATTAGCAAATGGATTATCATATGATAATGCTTCATCGATTCAAAATATGGAGGCAAATAAGTTCGTCTTAGCAGATGATGCGGAAAATAAATTACTTCGTTCACAAATTAAGCAAGATGGTGTAAATAACGTAGTAAATCAAGTAGGCGAGAAAGAGGCCGTTCCGTTTCGTGTGAAAGTTTCAACGTATGAAAAGAAAGACAGTTCGAAAAAAGTGGATGTTGCTATTTTCTCAAGTGAACGCGATTCATTTTTAGAACCGAAAATTGTAAAAGGTGAGAAATTAGGTACAGCAAACAACGAAATGGTTGCTGATGAATCAATTAAAGAAAAAGGAATCGATATTGGAGATACAATTATCGATCCTGTTTCAAAGAAAGAATTTAAAATCGTTGGATTTACGAAAGATCAAATGTTTAGCCATACACCAGTCGTTTATGTAAATGAAGACGTATGGGGTGCTATTTCACAACCAAACCAAAAAGATTATAGTGCAATTGCGCTGAATACAGATAAAGACATTAAAAATGCACATGTTATCGACAAAAAAGAAGTATTACAAAGTATTCCAGGATTTAAAGAAGAGCAAGGAACATTAACGATGATTATTGCGTTCTTACTTGTTATCGCTGCGTTACTAATCGGTGTATTCTTCTACGTCATTACACTGCAAAAAACACAGCAATTAGGTGTATTAAAAGCAATCGGTACAAAGAACTCTTATTTAGCAAATAGCTTAGTCGTACAGGCGTTATTCTTATCAGTTGTGGCGATGGTAATCAGCATTGTTCTTGTACAAGGATTAGAACAAATTTTACCAGCAGGTATGCCGTTCTTATTAACAACACCGATGATTGCACAATATGCAGCAATCTTTATCGTCATTAGTATTTTAGGAACACTGATTTCGTTATATCAAGTATTAAAAGTTGATGCATTAGAAGCAATTGGAGGCGGGATGTAATGACTTCATTATTAAAATTAGACAAAGTAAGTAAAGTGTACGGAGAAGGGAATACGGAAGTAACAGCCCTTCATCCGATGTCGCTTGATGTGAAAGCTGGAGAGTTTATCGGAATCGTCGGTCCTTCGGGATCAGGGAAAAGTACATTATTATCAATCGCGGGTGCTTTATTATCACCATCAAAAGGGGATATTTACATTCGTGAGCAAAATATTACGAAGTTATCAGAAAAGGAAATGACAGACATTCGTTTGAAAAAAATCGGTTTCATTTTCCAATTCGCAAATCTTGTTCCATACTTAAATGTAAAAGAACAATTGCTTTACATTGCAAAGCTTAAAAAAGATAACAAACAAGAATCTGAAAAGCGCGCGGATCACTTATTAGCAGCATTTGGATTAGGAGAAAGAAAAAATCATTATCCAAATCAACTATCTGGCGGGGAAAAACAAAGGGTAGCAATCGCTCGCGCGTTCATGAACAACCCAGATTTAATATTAGCGGATGAACCAACGGCAAGCTTAGACTCAAAACGCGCACGTGAAGTTGTAGAAATGATGAAACGTGAAGTGAAAGAAAGTCAAAAAGCAGCCATTATGATTACGCATGATGAAAGAATGCTTGATGTATGTGATCGTATATTGACGCTTAGAGATGGGAAGTTAATATAAAGAAAAAGGACAATCGCACATAAATGTGCGGTTGTCCTTTTTATAAAATATAGTTATAAGGGCCTTATTTTGAGAATAACGCTTTAATTTTATTTCGTGTTACTAATAAAACGCCGCCTAAGACAGATAACATACCTAAAGCCATATTGTTTGATTGCTCACTACCAGCGTTAGGAAGTTCTTTAGCGTTATTGTTTTTAGTACTATTGTCTGTTTGCGTTTGTTTCGATTGAGATACTTCATTAATTTTGTTATCTACATTTTGCTTCGTTGTATGTACCTCAGCTAATTTGTCATCAATTTTTTTCTCAGTATGTTTAAAGTCGTTGATTTTAATATCTAAGTCTTGTTTTTTCTTTGTTAAATCGTCTGAAACAGTTTGTTTCGCTTGTTTCATTTCGTTAATTTTATTTAGTAAATCTTCTCTAGCTTTTTGTAATTCAGCTAGTTTGTTTTTTACATCTTGTTTAGCTAGTTCTAAGTTAGCGGAAAGACTATCTAAATTGCCTTTAATTTTCTTAAGTTCCTCTAACGTGTTTCCAGTATTCGGCTTGTTTTCTTTTAGCTCAGCAAGTTTGTCCTCAGCAGTTTGTTTTGCTTTCTTTAACTCAGCTAATTTTTCATCTACCTGTTTTTTAACTTCCTTAAGTTCATTAACCTTTTGATCGATATTTTCTTTATGTTGTTTAATTTCATTCACTTTTTCATCGACAGTTTGTTTATGTTCTTTAATCTCATTAACCTTATTATCGATATTTTGCTTATGTTCTTTCACTTCAGCAACTTTATCTTCTACTTGTTTTTTATGCTCTTTCATTTCAGCGATTTTATCTTCGGCGATTTGCTTGTCTTGCTGAAGTTTTGCATCTAACTCTTGTTTACGTTGTTTCATTTCGTTAATTTTTTCATCAGCAACTTGTTTACGCTCATGTAGTTCATTAACCTTCGTATCAACATTTTCCTTAACCTTGTTAAGTTCATTCAATGTTTGATCCACGTTTTCTTTGTGTTGCTGCAATTTCGCGTCTAACTCTTGTCTATGTTGCTTAATTTCAGCTAATCGATCTCCCGTACTTTGCTGAGGAGTAGCATCAGTTACTTCCGCATGAGCAGAGTTTGCGCCAGCAATCATTGCTAAAGCTAGTGTAGACGCAGCGATAGTTTGTTTTGTTTTCATATTTTTATACCTCTTTTCTTTCATATGCATGAGCTGTTTTGTGTAAAATTGAGCATATAGAAGTAGATTATCTTATCATTATATACCATGTACGATGTCTAGAGGAAGTATTTGCATAATAATCTATCATTATGTAATTCTTATAGTCTTTTATTTTTGGATAGTGGAGAGGTCTTTAGCAAGATGAACAATTTCTTCTATAGTAGAGTTTACATCCTTACTATTACGAATAACAAACAAATAATCAGCCTCGTTTTCTATAGGATCTACCACATCTTCTTGAAGTGATTCAGACTGTTGTCGATCAAGTACTTCTTTGAAACTAGAATAACCACCTCTAAAAATATTCGTACTTCGCGTGCTTCGAGCTACTCTTTCGTAAAGTACATCATCTGGAATGTCAAAATGAACGAGTATGCGTACATATTCCTCTTTCTGAAACAATTCATTGAGTAAATACATCCTGCCGTTTCGGCTTCTATTGGAGTTGCAAATAATAAGGTGTAAACTCGTATGTTCTTTTGCATAATCAACAATGAATTTCGAAAGACCATGCTTAAATGCATTAGCGCCTTCAGCCGGCTGTAATTTTTCATAATGCGTATTAATAAATTCAGCTTGGTTATCTTGATCCATAACGAAAGAGTGGGGTAATTCTTTTTCTAATGCTCTTGAAAATGTAGTTTTTCCGCTGTGTGTTTTTCCTACGGTAATAATGACGAATCGTTTCATATTGACCTCCATTTGTATTGTTATAATTTGGAACATTCGATGTGTATCGACAATTTTCCTGCTAGAGAATGTACAAAGTGTCGGAGTGGTAGTAGGCTGGAAACTTGACAAAAAAACTTATTTATGCTATAATTTACCAAAATAAAAATAAGGTGTATAATAGGGTTCTCCTGGCCAGGGGAACCCTATTTTGTTGTGAAAATGAAGGAGTGTATATGCGTGAAAAAAGGTGAATCAAGTGTAACGTCACTAGTATCAGCTTTCGGAAGGGCGTATCATAGTGAATTTGATAGTCCTAAAATTTTTGATGATTATGTAGCTAAAGATTTTATTCCACAAAAAGAACGTAATGATATCGAAACGAATATGGTTCAAGGAATCCATTTTTTCAATACAGACATTGCACAGCAGTTTCAAGACAATCCACAAGAAATATTAAAATGGATTACACAAGTTCAATTATCGCCAACACCTTTAGCACGCGCCGCATATTGTGAAAGAGTATTACTACATGAAATTATATTAGGAGCAACACAATACGTTATACTCGGTGCAGGCTTAGATACATTTAGTTTTAGACATCGAGAATTAGAAAATCAAATAGAAATATTTGAAGTGGATCATCCTTCTACGCAAGCGTTTAAAATACAAAGAGTGAAAGAAGTAGAGTATGAAATTCCACGTAATCTGCATTTTGTTTCGATGGATTTTACTAAAGGTTTCTCGAAGCAAACATTAGTAAATGAAGGGTTTGAAAATAAAAAGACTTTCTTTAGCCTATTAGGTGTAACGTACTATTTAACGAAAGAGGAGCTATCTAGTTTAATAGAATACTTATTCGAGATGGTTCCAGTGGGGAGCTCTATCGTATTCGATTATCCGGATGAAAACTTATTTACGGAAAAAGGATTGTCCAATCGAGTGGGAAATATGGTTAAAATGGCTACAGTAGGCGGAGAACCGATGAAATCGTGTTTTTCTTATACCGAAATGGAAGCACTGTTAGAGAAGGCGGGCTTACTCATTTATGAGCATTTATCACCTGAGGATATTCATACATTATACTTTGAAGGACGAAACGATTATTTAAAAGCTTTTGAGACGGTGCATTATGTGCATGCGGTGAAGAAGTAGGAATTAGTAGGCATGGGGAGAAATCTCTGTGTCTTTTTTTGTGGGAAAACAAGGGGGGAATATTAGTAGGAAGGGAAATTCGATAATTTAAAGAATATGAAGTATGAATGTAATAAATTAAGTAGCAATGATAAAGGAGAACGTAATGTACACAATTGGACAAGTCGCTAAATTTTTAGATGTATCTAGAGATACTTTGAAGTTTTATGAGGAAAAAGATTTGGTCAAGCCAAAGCAAAATATTGAGAATGGATATAGAAAATATAATCATTTTGATATATATGATATAACAACGGTCAATTTCTATAGGGAAATGGATATCGAAATAAAAAAAATTCAGGAATTAAGAAAAAGTAAGAGTATAGAGGGAATAAAATCATTGTTAGAAGAGAAAGAACAAGAAGTTTTAGAGGAGATAGAATATAAAAAACTTCTTTTAAAAAAGCTTCAACTTGTAAAAGAAGATTGCGAAAAAACAACGCAATTCTTAGGGAAATACGTAGTAAAAGAAATGAAGCCATTAGAAGTAAACGGAGAAATAGAGCATTTTACTGCATATGATGAATATGAATCTTTGAAAAAGAATACGGATAGTTTAAAAAAAGCAATTACTTTAACATCTTTACGAAGAGTTATAAGTTTTAATAAAGAAGGTATTATAGAAGATAAATTTATAATTGTAAGAAAAGTAGAAGACTTTGATAAAGGATTAGAAGGGGAAATTCTATCGCATCCAAAATGTATTTATACAGTTATTGAAGATGGAAGATGGGCAACTGGTGGGAAAAGTATTGATCATAATGTGGAATCCAGTTTAAGAAAAGCAGCAATAGAACAAGGGCATGAACTTTTGGGGCTAGTGTATATAAATATATTACTTACCACATATGAAGATGAAATTGAGCGTATATTTTTAGAGGTTTATGCACCTGTAAAATAATGAAGGTATGTATTGACCTGTGAGTAACCCCCAGGTTTAAGCTGAAAGTATCTGTGAATATAACTACTATTATGTTTACGAAATACTTAGTTTGAAATGGGGATTTTGCATGAATAGGGAAAAGAAACTCAAAAAACCAGTAGCGAGTTTTATCGTACTAACCAATATCATTTTTCTGCCACTTTTTTTGCTTGTAGGTGCTATAAGTATACTAGGATTCCCAGCATGGGTTTTTGATGTAATGTTTTGTATATCATCTTGGTCCTCAACTTTTGCTTTTGCCGTGCTATTTAAGAAAATCTATCCGGGGCAGAGCTTTATACAGTTTGTAAAAGAGAAATTCAAGAATAAACTTAAATTTTCTGTGATTCTTACTACAATTATGATTCAAGCCTTCATATTTTTGATAATTTTATTTCATGTATCTAAAAATAGTAAAGTAGACTCTATTTTTACTGTCACTTCATGGGGAATGCTAATCTATTTCTTTGTTAAAAACTTTCTTGCGGGGCCATTGGGAGAAGAACTAGGATGGAGAGGATTTGCACAAATTGAGCTTCAAAAGAGGCATTCACCACTAAAAGCTTCGCTAATTATAGGATTTTGGTGGGGGATGTGGCATCTACCTATTTGGTTTACTACAGGATTTGTAGGCATGGACCTAATTAAATATATTCTATTTTTTATGATCTCTATCATATCTATAAAAATCGTCATGACTGCATTTTATAACTTAAATCAAAATCTAATCATTCCAATCATTATCCATCAATTCTTTAATTTCTTTATTGGCATCATAAACGGAAACTTAATCGATCTAATCATGTATAACGCGATTTTTTATTTAGTAGTTGCAGTTGTTTTAATTGTTGTGAACCCAAAGAGAGTTCTGTATGGAGCGGAAGATATAGATAGCAGGAATGGAAAATATTAAGTACATTGCTATTGGAAGGCGGGGAATGATGAAAAATTATATAGGGATAGCCGCTGCTATAAGTATTTTTATCCTTACAATTGTTTTTCTATATTTCAACCCATATAGCAATCAAGAGCTTGATAAGGAAGTATATATCACTGTATTTTTCATGTTCTTACTTCCTTCTTTTCTAGCAGTAATTGCGGTAGTTGCAAGGAAAAAGACTTTTATGATCGCTTATTACCTGAAACTCTTTATTTAAGTGTAGCTGCAATACTTACGTTATGGAGTGTATATAGTATATTTTTAATAATTTATTTTATATGTATCGTTTGGATGAAAGAGAGAAGTGCTTGAAGAGTAGTTCTCTTTTTTATTAAGTTTTTGAAACAGCGCATTATGTACATATAGTAAAGAAGTAGAAGATTAGTAGGCATGGGAGAAATCTTTATGTCTTTTTTTATGAGGATTTTTAATTTTAAAAATATATTGTAAAAAATAATTTACAATTTGTAAAAAATAAATTACAATTATCTCAAGGGGTGTTACTATTGTTGCATAATAAAATTGTAGTTTGTCGAGCAGAAAAAGGTTGGACCCAAGAAGAACTGGCAACAAGAGTGGGAGTTAGTCGTCAAACTATCGCTACTCTTGAAAAGAATAAATATAACCCTTCTCTAATTCTTGCCTTTAAAATCGCAAATGTATTTGAAAAGCCGTTAACCGACGTATTTGATTATCTAGAGGAGTGATACATATGTTGTTGTTAAAAATTTTATTATTTGGTTTAATAGTGATAAGTAAGATGTATGTAATAAAATTTCAATCAAGTGATGAAGCAAATGACGAACGAGGAAGAGAAATTCTATATAAAACAAATAATGTTTTGTACAATATTCTATATTTAGGTATCCTTGTCATTATTGTTTTACAATTAATTGATATTATTCCTTTGAAATTTCTACCTGATTTGTTATTATATTTTGCACTTTCATTAAGTGTGTTAGGCAGTATTTTTATATTTATCAACAGAAACAGTAAAAATTACTAATACGAGTTAAGTGTTTAATCTTGTTCTGTTAGTTGATTAAACAAAATGTTTTTTTAGTAGGCTACATAAAATAATCAATCTTTTTTATAAAAACTTAAGGAAGCCAAAAGAACCCCACACATTTTAATCAAAATGTGTGGGGTTCTTCTTTTTATAGAATAAATATTTGCAGCAATACTTTGTTCAAATTCTAATTAAAACTAAAATCCACCTTTTCTATTATAAATTTTTGTAGTTTGGAATATATCTATTTGATTAACCAAACTAGTATTTTAGGGGCCTTAACTGAAACAATAAATATAACTTCATATCAATCTTGTTAATGAATTTCATTGCCCTCGGATAAAGGACAATAGTAGATCTTTGATTTTTATTACAATTTTGTAAGGTTAAGTAATAAAAATCGATAGAATGGGATATTAGAATGGGATACTCTGATTGATGGGTAGAATATTCTGAAAAAAGGGGTAGAGCAAATGAAGAATAGGCAAAAAGCATCGATAATATGCAAAAGTATTTTATGTTTCATCATTTGTATATTTATTACGAATGAAGCATGGTTTACAAATGTGGTGAGGGCAGAATCGGGCACGTTGACTGATAGAAGTATAGAGGATTTCAAAAAAAAGCTGGATGAACAGGTACCAAAATGGCAGGAGAATTATGAGGTACCAGGGGTTGCAATAGGGATTGTACATGAGGGGCGTATTGCTTATACACTTAACTACGGTTATGTAGATAAAAAGACAAAAAAAGCGGTGAGTGATGATACTTTATTTCAAGCTGGTTCCATATCTAAAAACCTTACAGCGTGGGGAATCCTACATCTTGTAGATGAAGGTCGTGTATCACTAGATGATCCCGTTGGAAAATATCTGACCAAATGGAAATTATCTAATTCAGAGTTTAATAATAATGAAGTCACAATAAGAAGATTGTTAAGCCATACAGCAGGGCTGTCTGCACATAAAGGATACCTCGGGGTTGCACCAGGGAAACATCTTGACTCTATTGAGGAGTCTCTGTCTGGAAAAGGATGGATTAATGAACCAGTGGAGGTTACCAATAAACCAGGTTCAGAAACAATTTACTCTGGTGGCGGATATACAATTTTACAACTTGTAATGGAAGAGGTTACCGGAATACCGTTTGATCGTTATATGGAAGAACAAATTATGAAACCTTTAGGAATGAAATCTAGTTCATTCTTACAACGTCCTGAAAACCATAACCTGTCGAAAGCTTATGGATATTTTGGAGAGGAGCTCCCTAGTTACCAATTTACCGAACAGGCTGCTGCAGGTCTTAAGACAAATGTTACCGATATGATGACATTGATACTTGCTAGCATGGATGCAAATAATAAAGGGAATAGTGTCATCAAAAGTGAACGTGTTGAAGAAATGCAAAAGCCAGTATTAGGGGAGAATGGTTTAGGTATATTTGAAAAAAACTATCTAATCAATGGAAATTACTTTATCATTCTGGTGACAATCGAGGCTGGCATTCTTTTTATGGTTTCATTCCTAATACAAAGGATGGATTGGTAATCCTTACAAATGGTGAAGGTGGTATAGACTTACGACAGGATATTTACCATGCATGGATTGAACATGAAACTGGAAAATTACCTGAAAGTTACTTCTCTCTAGCTGAGCAGAGAAAAAGTAATTCCATTACATCAATTGTTATTGGAGCCATACTTAGTGTATATTTGCTGCTATTCGTAATTAGATTGTACAAAGGTAGAAGAACTTTCATTTTTAAGCAAGAGAAGAAATCCTACATCGGATTAGTAGTTAGGACATTTTTACTTATTATTACTGCTATCCTCGTTTTTTGTGCTGCCTACTTGTGGAGAGTTTTCAGCTTGAATTCCGGTAATACAATAAATTTTATTCTAATAATGGTATGGATTATAACATTATTAATTAGTGGATTTTTCCCGAAAATTAGAAGTAATAAAAAACAACGTATGAAAATAAAAGATTTAACATCAAAATTTACATGTATGTAATGTTAAAGGCTAGAAAGCTAGATTGGCGTGAATCGCTAATTTTGGTTTGCAAAAAACGACAAAATCTCTTAAAAAATACTTAACTTTTAACGTCATCTATCTTTACAATCCCTCCTTATAATGTGAATTGGACAAGCATCTAAGAGAAAACAGAACATGTCAGTTTATACATTCTATCATTAGGGGGAGAATTTGTATGAAAAAGACAGTTGCTTCGTTAGCGGTTATGGCGGTATTATTGCCGACGTTTTCAGCACATGCGGAAGGGAAAGAGCAAGTTCGAAAATCAGCTACAACTTTTAATGTTATTAGTGATATTCAAGGGGACTTAGGGGATTTTGACCACGTATTAAAAGATATGAACAAAGTGATGCCACTTTCTAGAGCACTTATTATGAATGGGGATATAACGTCAACTGGACAACAGTCACAATATGATGATGTGAAGCGTGTGTTAAACAAAAATAAGCATCCAGAGAATGTATGGTCAACTGTTGGCAATCATGAGTTTTATGCTGGTAAATGGACAGTTGATGGGAAACTCTCTCAAAGTACATGGCCAAATGGTGTAACGGAAGAAACGCTATTCAACCGTTACTTACAATTTAGCGGGCAAGAAAAGGTGTATCATAAAAAAGAATTAGACGGTTATCCGCTTTTATTTTTAGGAACTGAAAAATATATGAAATACCACGATTCAAAAATGTGGGATGAAGTATTTATGAGTGATGAGCAATTAGGTTGGTTAAAACAAAATTTAGAAGAATATAGTCAAAAAGATAAAAATAAGCCAATCTTCATTTTCTCTCATCACGTTTTACCTGATACAGTAGCTGGATCAAGACAATCACCGTACTTACAAGATTATTTAAACGTCGATAAGTTGTACGATATATTAAAAGACTATCCGCAAGTTGTTTTCTTCACGAGTCATACGCATTGGGATTTAAACTTGCCAGACTGGGCTGGTAAAAAGAAAATTGCAGGGGGAGATAAAAAAGGATTTACTGTAGTAAATACAGGCGGAATTGAAACGGGCTGGATGTCAGCCGGACCGAATGGTGGAGAGAAGACTGCTCCTGATGGTTATTCATTTAAACAAGGGTTGCAAGTGAAAGCGTATGGTAGCGATGTAATGGTGACAGCTTATGATTACAAACGTGATAAAGAGATAAAAAAATTATTAATTAGTGATTCGAAAATTGCACAAATGACACCAAATGTAACCGCTGATGATAGTAAAAATATAATTGTCGGTGCAACGGAGTATATGGAGTACTCTGTAGAAGGAACGAGTGAGTGGAATACGTATAATCCAGGGAATCCACCAAAATTTGATGGTGACAAAATTGTATACGTACGCCATAAAGGCGAAATGAATTTAGAACCAGGATTAACGCAGCTACTTCGATTTTCAGCAAATAAGTGATTGGTAAGGGCCTATTTTTGAATGAGTGGGCTCTTTTTAGATTGTCGGTTTTTGTCGGTAAGTCGATATATTGAAAAAATCGTTGAAATAAATTTCATGTACCGTAATGAAGTTAAAATCCTTAATGCAATTTCATACATCTAAACCGAATTCCAATACATTTTTCCTCCAGAAAGGTGACTTCATCATTTTTACATGTAATAATAGTATCGTTACATATATTGTGAAAGAAGTACAAAGGAGCGTTATTAATGAATTTAGCTAAATTCCCGAGAAAAAAATATACAGAATCATATACACCAATTGAAAAATTAAACAATTTTTCTGAAGCACTTGGCGGGCCGACTATTTATTTTAAACGAGATGATTTACTTGGTTTAACAGCTGGTGGTAATAAGACGAGAAAGTTAGAGTTTCTAGTTGCGGATGCACAGGAAAAAGGTGCAGATACGTTAATTACAGCTGGTGGTATTCAGTCAAACCATTGCCGTCTAACGCTTGCAGCTGCGGTAAAAGAAAAAATGAAATGTATTCTTGTATTAGAAGAAGGGCTTGAGTCAGAAGAGAAGCCAGACTTTAACGGAAACTATTTCTTATATCATTTACTAGGTGCTGAAAATGTAATTGTTGTACCAAACGGAGCAGATCTGATGGAAGAGATGCATAAAGTAGCGAAAGAAGTTAGTGAAAAAGGTAATACACCATATGTAATACCAGTTGGTGGATCAAATCCTACTGGTGCAATGGGATACGTTGCTTGTGCGCAAGAAATTATGGCGCAATCATTCGATCAAGGAATTGATTTCAGCTCAGTTGTTTGTGTAAGTGGTAGCGCTGGTATGCACGCTGGTTTAATTACTGGTTTTGCTGGAACACAAAGTCACATTCCTGTAATCGGAATCAACGTAAGTAGAGGAAAAGCAGAACAAGAAGAGAAAGTAGCAAAACTTGTAGAGGAAACGTCAGCTCACGTTGGTATTCCGAACTTTATCCCGCGTGAAGCTGTTACATGCTTTGATGAATATGTAGGACCAGGTTACGCGTTGCCAACGCCAGAAATGGTGGAAGCAGTTCAATTACTTGCGAAAACTGAAGGTATTTTACTGGATCCAGTGTATACGGGTAAAGCAGTAGCGGGACTAATCGACTTAATTAAAAAAGGTACATTTAATAAAGAAGACAACATTTTATTCGTACATTCAGGTGGTTCACCAGCGTTATATGCGAATACGTCTTTATTTGCGTAAGTGTAAAAAAGCATTGGGTATCCAATGCTTTTTTGTTATATAATGGAATTGTTAGAAGGTGAGAGGAGGGAGTATATGAGTTCAAATGTAAAATGGATTATATACACGGTGCTCAGCATTTCTATTTTACTAATTACATTTGTGGCTTATGGAGTGTATTTATATTTCACTTAAGTGAAATGGTAACCAAACCAAAGGAAAAATAAAATAATCGCTGTGTTACATAGCGTAAAACATAAACCGATTATGGCTAAAATTTTCTTCTCAGCTCGGCTACAAAAAGAGACGACTGCTAATATGATTGCTATAACAGCGGAAGTTAATATGAAGTAGGCGAAAGGCACGACATATTCTACTCCAACTCTGTCTAAAATAGGTGAAAAGAGAAAAAGATTAATAGTAACGAATATACTTACAATGAGAAACGTATAACTTTTCCAAGTGTATGTTTGTAACTGCATAGAACGATACTCCTTTCTCTTTATTATTTATATTTGTAAGTTTAAATTAATTACCTTTATTTTACAATGTAAGATATTTTGTATTGAACAGAGGGTATTAATATGAAATTTAGAAATTGGTCTCTAGTTATTATTAGTATCTGCATATTCATAATAACCGGCTGTTCAAATGTATTAGAAAATGAAGAGCAAAGAATCGAAGTCCAAAAATATATTGGTGATAATGAATATGGTGAACTTAAGGTAGTGATAGATAATAATGAAGTGTTGCAAGTAAAGAAAATATTAAATGATACTGCTTTTGAAAACAAAAAAGTGGAAATGTCTCGTCCAGCTGATTATCACCTTATTTTTCAATTTAAAAATCCGAAAATAGAGGCAAAAGCTGTGTTGTATCAAATTTGGGTAAGTGCTAATAAGGATAAAGTGGAAATCATCTCAGGAGATAATCGGTACGCTCAATTACAAGATAAAAATGCGGCCACGTTGTTTCAGATTGTTACAGGGGAGGGTTTAGCTGAATAAGTATATATAGAGCTATAGGAATCCAGTTCGTATTTTGCATTTTGAGAGATACTTAGTTTTCAACAAAAATAGTTATCTTTTGATATTGGAATAAATATTGAGAATCGGATAAAATGGAAATTGGACATTGACTTGATGAGCATGAGGTTCTACGCTTATTAGCGGATTCATACACTTTAAGGTGTGAATGAATCTGCGAATGGATAATAAAACTAGGAAATATATTGTTTTTATAAAGATTCGATGTTATGTTTAATTTTCTCAATATAATATTTCCCTTATATAGGAGTGGCTATTTGAAGAAATTAATATTATTAGTTTTATTGGCTACATGCTGTCTCACTATAGCAGGATGTTCTAATAATAGGGTTACAACAAAGGATGAGTCTAAAAATTCAACACCTGTAAAGATTAAACGTATCAATAAAGCGTGGTACAAACATATATAATAGTTTAAAGAATAAATTAGTTAGGCCGATAGTAAACGTTGCGAAACCTGGTGAAAAGCAGGGAGCATGGTTTGCATTTAAATTTATAAAATATGCGACATTAAAATATTCACAAAAAAGAGTCTACATGTAGTCCCTTTTTTGTGGATATTTTTCATAAATAATAGACATCCCATGGTGCCTTTCTCTGATTTGAACTATCCGAAAAGTATTTTATCAAGTTAAGTAGTATCGTTCTTCAAAATTCTGCGAATGCGAGGGGCACGTAATAGCTCGATTGTTGTGATCCTTTTTCACTTTATCTATCATCTTTATATATCTTACTATTAAAAAATCTAACTTTAATCGATTAAATCAGATGAAATCTAGTAAAAACAATGAAATTTTAGGAAAAATAAGGTACACTATTCAATGGTTTTGGTTTAAAATCGATTGACGTTAATGCATACGGGGGAAAAGATTGATGAACAATAATACAGTAAATGAATCAGTTGAAGAAGTTGAGAAAAAACGGGTAAGATCAAAAAAACGTTTTACAAATTGGAAACTTATCGCAGCGGGTGGCGGTGTAATTGCAATTCTTATTGGGGGAATGAGTTATTATCAGGCAACTCACTTCAATTCAAATGTTACGATTAATGATACAAAAGTCGGTGGTTTGAGCGCCGATCAGGCAATACAGGAATTAAAAACATCTGGATTAGCAAATAAAGTCTATATTGATCAACAACAAATTTTAGATGAACAAGATACAAAAACGGAACTGACGGAAAAAGATTTGCCACAAGTTGAGAAATTATTAAAAAGCCAGTGGACATTTTTCCCTTCCTCAAAGGAAAAAGATTATTCATTGTTACCGAAAGAAGCGGATCAGTATCGTAGTGAAACGATGAAAAAACTGCTAGAAGAAAAGCTCGTTTCTATGAATGAAAAATTAAAAGCGCCTCAAGATGCTATGGCGAAGCTCGAACAAGGAAAAGTTGTTATTTCGAAGAGCATTGATGGGAAACAATATGACGTAACGAATCTACTAAAAGATTACGCCAAGCAGAAGCATAAAAGTGAAATTCATTTAAAGTCTACATACATACAACCTATTAAAGAAGACGATCCAATCATCAAAAAAGAAGAGAAAGCATTACAGAATCTTCTTCAGCAGTCTGTTGATTATAAAGTGCAGGATGAAGTGTATTCATTAAAAGCGAAAGATTTAATTCAAAATGCCTCTATGTCAAAGGATATGAAAGTGACAATCGATGCGAGCGAAATTAAGAATAAGGTTGCTGAAATTAATAAGGCTAAATCTACATTACATAAAGACTTCGCTTTTAAAACACATTCTGGTTCGGTTATTTCAGTAAAGGGACAAGGATACGGCTGGGCACTAGATGTGGAAAAAGAAACAAAACAAGTTCAACAAGCCTTTGAGAAAGGCGAAAAATCGCTTTCTGCTTCTAATATTCACGGGAATGGTTGGGAGAAGGAAGGGATCGGTTATAAAACAACATCGAATAATGGCATCGGGGATACATATGCGGAAGTTTCCATTGCAGATCAACAAATTTGGATTTACAAAGATGGAAAATTAGTTGTCACAACAAATGTAGTAACGGGTAAACATAGCACGGGTGAAGATACATCACCAGGTGTATGGTACGTTTTATATAAACGAACTCCATATACGCTGAGAGGTAGCGCAGTAGGGAAAGCTGATTATGCAGTGAAAGTAGATTACTGGGTTCCATTCACAAATAGCGGTCAAGGATTTCATGATGCAGGCTGGCGAAAAGACTGGGGAAATAATGCTTATGTAACAGGGGGATCAGGTGGGTGTGTAAACCTTCTGCCTAACGTTGCAAAAACTGTATATGATAGTTTGAACACGTATGATCCAGTTATTGTGTACTAATAGCTATGTATTAAGAGTATAAACGAATAAACAAAGCAAGAAATCTTACTTGATGTATATGAAAAAAACCTCTTGAATTCGCATGCAAATTCAAGAGGTTTTTTTGTTTGAAAACAAGAGTTCATTGCTTATAAGAAACAAAGTAGAAAGAGTTTGAGATGAAGAAACAAGTATTCAAATAGTCAATAAAATTGACATTGAATATCATTTTCACTTATTATAGAATCATTGCATTTAATTAGACAGGACTTTTTTATTAATATAATAGATTTTTAATAAGGTGTCCCATTAAAGAATTTAAACGTAGGAAAGGGTAATATAAAAATGAACTGGAAAAAAGGCGGATTATGGATTATTATTTTTTTCATTGTAAAAGGTACGATTTCTACACTGTTAATCGTTACAGGTGCTAAATATTTTAATTTATCATTTATGCAACTTTTCGCACTAGTACTGATCTTATTACTGATTTCTCTCATAAGCCGAAAATTGCTGTATAAACATAAACAAAACAAAAAGCAAAAAGAGCTAAATATATAATGAAGCCCCAGAGACCTTTGGATTTCTGGGGTTTTATTTCGATATTTTTCCATATGCATATCAACTTAACGGAGCAGGTTGCTTAATATGATAAAATCGATGTTGTTTAAAATGCGTCGGTTACTTTTATATAAAGATTAAAGAATCTTTATTCTGGAGCTACAGACATTCATACATTATGCTCGTTTTTCAATTGGTAGTTTAAAGGTAAAAGTACTACCTTCTCCTAATTCACTTTCAACCGTAATTTCTCCTCCGTGTAGTTCGACAATCCATTTTACCATCGACAATCCTAAACCTGTGTTTCCAGTGCTTGAAGATGTTCGTGCTGCGTCAACTCGATAGAATCGGTCCCATATTTTTGTAATATGTTGCTCGCTGATGCCTATGCCATTATCGGAGACTTTACCTATTATGTTGGTTTCATCACGGAACAGTTGCATATGCACAGTGCCGTTCGCTCTGCTATAAGCAATCGCATTCGTTAGTAAATTCATTAATAAACGCATCATCAATGTTTGATCTGCTTTCATAAACAGGTTTTCCTCTATATGAGTTGTTATATCAATCGATGCTTCTTGAACCATTAATGAAAGCTCTTCTACAACGATTTCCGTTAATTCACTCATATTGATACATTCAAATTGGAAAGTATTATGGCTTTCTTGGTCAGCTCTTGCTAATAATAAGAGTTGTGAGATGAGCGCGGACATTTTACGTGATTGCTTTAAAATTACTTCTAATGATTCTTCCATTTCTTTCGGATTATTCCTCTGCGATAAAGCGTATTCGCATTGCGAAATAATAACAGATGTTGGTGTTCTTAATTCATGAGATGCGTCAGATGTAAATTGTTTTTCACTTTCGAACGATGTCTCCAATCGCTCGAACATTTTGTCAAAGGTTTGTGCTAAATGATACATTTCGTCTTTCGGTGAACCTTGTAAATGAATTCTCTTCGAAAGGTCTTTACCATCACCAATTTTACTGGCTGAATCACTCATTTGTTGCACAGGTCGAAACGCTCTTTGCGTAATAAAATATCCTCCCACTGCCGCAATGAGAATAAGTAATGGAAATGAGATGAGTGTTATGACAATAAGCGTATTCATCGTTGATGATAATTGGTTCATAGTCATTATTCCACGAATCCAGACTTGCTCATCGCCGCCTGCATTATGGAGAAAATCATATACAATCCATTCTTTATTACCGTCTTTAATAGTTTGTATTTCATCGGATTTAAGCGGTATTTTTTTATTAAAGCTTGTTGGCATATTTCCTGCCAGCAGCTTACCTTGTTTATTATAAATGCTGATAGTTACTCCATCTTCTAAGGGTTCAAAATCATCGTCCATCTTTAATTGTCCATGCTTATATTCGATATCTTCCATGCTTTCTTTTACTGTGCTCTTCAATTGATCTTTCATATTAAAAAGCAAAACTTTATCTGAAGAAGTTAAAATAAAAGCTAACACGAGTGCCATAATAATTACAATTAGCCCCGTATACCACAGGGTTACTCTCATTTTGATTGATAGTCTTTTCATGATTCTACTCGCAATACGTAACCAGTTCCTCGTACTGTATGAATTAACTTCGTTTCAAACTGGCTATCAATTTTTTTACGAAGATAGCGGACGTAAACGTCAATAATATTCGAGCCACCTTCATAGTCGTAATTCCACACATGTTGCTCAATTTTATCTCGTGTGAGCACAACTTCTTTATTACGAATCATATATTCTAAAATAGCAAATTCTTTACTGGAAAGAGTGATAATCTGATCTCCTCTTGTTACTTTATGCATATTGCAATCTACCACTAGATCAGCGATTTCAAACACATTAGATGTGTTTCCTGTATTTCTTCGCATTAACACTCGAATTCTTGCTAATAGTTCATCAAAAGCAAACGGCTTTACTAAATAATCATCCGCACCTAAGTCGAGTCCTGTTACGCGATCATCAATTGTATCTTTAGCTGTAAGAAGCAAGACAGGAGTTGTATGATTATCCGCGCGTAATCTTTGTAATACTTGTAAGCCATCTATTCCGGGAATCATAATGTCAAGCACAATCAAATCGTAGGTAGCCATGTTTATATAATCTAAGGCATCTTCTCCATTCCCACATGCATCGACACTATAATGTTCAGCATTTAATCGTTTTACCAATATATTTTGTAAGTCTTGTTCATCTTCGACAATAAGAACTCGCATTACCATTCTCCTTTTTTCCTTATTTATCCCGCTTTAATGGGCAGTAAGACCCCCACCTCAAAATGCAGTGAAAGCAAAGAAGTTAGGTGGGGGTGGGGGATCAACTGCCCATAAAAGTCCGATTGGTTCAACTAATAATCAGTGGGGGATGAAGAAAACCCCCACTGATTAAAGTTTCACTTTATATGTATCACTATAATTCCAAAACATTAAAGAAAGATTAGAAACGATTTAATTATATCATTTTATCCAGCATTAACGGGCAGTAAGACTCCTCCTTCAAAATTCGACGAATGCGAGGGAGTTAGGGGAAGTCGGGCTACCCGTAAAAGTCTTCACTTTATTTTTTGTACATTAATCTTCCTTTAATGTTTGTTGAGTAATATAAAGGCAAGGATAAGGTGTACATGTAAAGGGAGGAAAACAGAATGAAAAAGTGGATGTTGATTGGAGCAATGTCTTGTTTATTCTTAACAGCTTGTTCTACTCAAGCTGATAACAATACAGAAGTACAACAACTGAAAGTGGAAAATGATAAATTGCAAAAAGAAAGTTCTCAACTACAACAAGAACCACACAAAACAGGGCCTGCTACGAATGATACGAAGCAAATACAAGATTTCAAAAACGAAGTCACATCTATCATTGAAAAGGCAAATAACACGAAACCAGTTGGAGCAAAAGAAGAAAACTTAAATACGTACTTTGCAGCAAAAAAAGAAATTGATCAATTAGATGACAAGATAGATCTATCTGATAATCAGCTTGAAGCAGATTATCGCGCTGGAACGATAACGATTGAACAATATAAAGCACAAGAAAGAGAACACGATATACTGGAAGATCAATTAGGGCAAGCAGAAAATGCACTTGAAGCAAGATTTGGAATAGATGATTAATCATGAAGGAGTGGATGAAAATGTTAAAACATAAAAAGAAAATAATTATAAGTGTAATTGCTATTTTAGTAAGTGGTATTGCTATTGTTGGTGGATATTATAGTATGGGTTACAATTATGCAAAAAAGAATGAAAACTACACAGAGAAACAAGTTCGTGAAATTTCTTTAGCACATACAAATGGAGAAATTATGAATGTGAAAAAAGAATTCGAATTAGAAGATGACAACTTAGCACAATCTAAATTTGAATATGAAGTGGAAATCAAGACACCTGATAATCTGTTAAATGTTTTAAAGGTTAGTGCTAGAACAGGTACAATAGAAATCGATAAAGAAGATTAAAAAAATATCGCATATTTGAAAAAACTCCTAACAAAATTTGTTAGGAGTTTTTTCATGTTTATACTCTGCTGTTTTAAAAGGGGGACCGCTACAACACGATCAAGCTAATATTTTGATGTCCCCCAAACAAAAATTTTATCTCTTCACAGTTAGTTGTTTATGAGAATAGAGTTCATTTTTTGTGTTTGGATATTCGCTTTTCTTAGCTTGATAGCAATGTGGCTCTACCCCTTATAAACCGTACAAAAATCTTTCAAATAGCTCTAACTTGCACAATGCTTCCCGTTAATATAATACGCTGATTCTGTGAAAACCGTAAATACAACCTCTACTTCTGGAAGTCCAAAATCCATTACATATGTAGTAATGGCCTTGGCAAATCGATCACGAATTTCCTGTCCACGCTCGAACCATTTCACTTCAATAAGAGGAAACGCTTCTATTTCTTCTCCATTGAATACAAACGTAGAACTTGGTAGTTCCAACGTAAAATTATCCGTACCACACTCACAAATCTCTGCGAGCTCTTCTACTAATGGCTTGCTTATGTGTTTTAATTGTTCAGTAGTAATTCCACGAAATACAACATGTGGCATATGAATCCCTCCGTTAGATAGCTTTATATTTGCTCACATCATAACACAATTTATTTTACTGCACTAACATCTATTGGTACATTTCAATGACATTCTTAAGAATGATCATATGTTATTGAAGCAATACATGTATTGTAACTATTTAAAATATTTGAGAGCTCGGTAATTGGGTAAATAAAAAAAGCCTTATCATTCTCCCTGTAAGGAGGCATGAGGGGAGGCCTCTGAAAAAATGAAAATACGTAAATAGTTGGAAATATTTTTATGTTGTAAGGTTTTTAGTTATGAATAATGGAATAAATATTAAGTATTCAACAGTTCAAATAAAACGAGTCATCTTTGTATTTTAAGAAAAAAGATGACTCGTTTTATGCTAAAATTCACTTAGTGTATATTTTCGTTAAATTGTGGGTGGTACCCCTTTTAACAAAACCGGAGTGGAAATGATGAGTATAAACAGTTTTGTGGGATTGATAAAGGACGAATTATTAAAAGAGGTAAGCATAAGAAGTGAGGATGAATTCGAGCCTGTAGTAGTTAATGATATTCCTAGACTTTGGAAGTGTTTAGGGATAGGGAATTATGCCGCAGTATTTATGCATAAAGAATACAAAGATTGGGTAGTGAAAGTTTACGCACGAGAAGGAGAAGGAATTGAAAAAGAGTCAGAAGTATACCAAAGAATCGGAAATCATCCTTCTTATTCGAAGCTTATATATAAAGGAGAAAATTTCATAGTATTGAAACGTTTAAAAGAAATTACTTTATACGATGCCCTTCATAAGGGGATTAAAATTCCTAAGCAGGTGATCTTTGATATCAATGAAGCTTTAGAGTACGCGAGGGAACAAGGATTAACACCTTGTGATGTTCACGGGAAAAATGTGATGATGGAAAACGGAAGGGGATATGTAGTCGATGTATCTGACTTCTTAAAAACAAAAGAAGATAGTAAGTGGAGAGACCTAGAAAAGGCATATTTCACCTTTTATTTTCCTTTCATTTATAAATTTCCTTTCCCTATTAAAATACCGTATTTTATGTTAAATATTGTTAGACGTTCGTATAGAAAATATAAGAAACTTACAAAGAAATTCAAATGGTAAAAGGGCCACATATTTATCTTTAGGTTAGATAAATGAACGACTAGTAAACAAAAGGACCGTACATATTAGACATGTCTAATATGTACGGTCCTAATTTGATTACTTCATGAAGTAATCAGTAAGCTTTACATTTTCTTTTTCACGCAATTATTTATTTTTTCTTCAAGTCCTTTATTCTTTTTTCTCTATCTTTTCAATTCTTCTTTTAAGAGAAGTAATGACGGCATTTTGATTGTTCTCGTTCCATTTAATCTAGGGGGACACAAATACTTTTTCTTGTTGATTTCGCAAGAATGGATGCGTTCTTTGAGCTCTGTATGGTTATACAGTGTGGTTTTACTCACTCCGGCTTCTTTCTGTCACACTCTTGAAGTTAATTATATTTTTCTACGTACGAAATAAAAAGATAAGGACCCCATAATAACAGGTGCAACGAAATCAAAGAAATGGGAAAAATTAAAAGGAAAAAGAAAAAGAAATGGTATAAGTGTATAGATAACTGCTTGTCCTATAAATACAGGGATTCCAAATTGAAATTCTCTACATCGCTTGATTTTTCTGTATAATACTTCCCCAATTAGACAAGCTACAAGAGCCGGTATACTACCATAAGTGACGATCGTTTTAATGAATCCTAATACAACGTTCGGGTGAATAAAGCTAGGATGAGAAATATATGAAATCAAGAACCAGCCAAAAATAAAAGCAAACAGACTTGCAGCATAACTAATTATAAATTTTATCAACGTAACCATCCTCACAGTTTTCTAATAGTAACTCCATTGTATGACATAACGTCCTATTAACAGTAGTCAATGATGCATATAATTTTCATTTTGGGGAGAGGTGCATTTCTTAGCTTGATAACGATGGGATGAGTCCTTAATAGTGACAAATATCCATACTGCTATTAACTGGTTAATTAAAGAAGAATTTGTTCCACAACTCTTAAGTTATTATAATATGAAAAAATGAAATTCTCCTTCTGTAATGTATTCAAATGGCTCAATCTCTGCATCTTATGAACGCTCTTCAATAATACATAAGCAAAATAATTAACTATCCTATGCAAGAAAGTTAGGCTAGTTAATCGCATATGTTTTATTGAAGGGATGTGATTGACTATGGAACGGCCGAATTGGGGAATTGGAGGATTAGTATTCGTTGGCTGCATGTTTCTTGGCGGAGGAGTGGGATCTATATTAGGCGATACTCATGCTGGATGGCTAATTGGGATGGGGGCTGGATTTATTGGGATGGCTTTAACGAGACTGGTCAAAAAGTAACATAACGGAATTCTTCTTCGGGTAAATAAGGAAATATGTATGTAAGTAATTCATGGTATAAGAGCTCTATAAATTATAGTTAGAAACTTCTATTTCTCAGATTTATCCATACATAGATATGATTCTCAAATCGGAGGATGGCACCTTAGGGTGTTTTTTTTATGCTCTCTAAAAATGCCTTACCATATAATAGACTTCGTTAGATTCCGATAATCTTTTTTTGTAATAGAATAGATTCATTACCGTTTCAGACCTAAGTATTCATTCATAACCTAATAGTAAAAGGGGGATGATTCAAGGTATGGCGTGTAATGATGAATTAATTTGTCAACAGTTTGCAAGAATTATCGGTGGCCAAGAAGGATTCGCCGGTGGAAAATGCGTGGCAACAATAAATCGGGAGGAAATACAAGCAACTATCCTAGGAAAACGTTTTAGAGTAACAACTTCCTTCTCATTCGAATCACGAGATAATAAAACTGGACGAGCATTATGTCTAGGCCGGGTAGCGCTCTTACAAAAAGAAGTCAATGGATTTGTTGCTACAATTATTAAACAAGGAATAATCGTTTCGTCTATACACAATGAGTGGTTATGTGATGATCCAAATTTGATTTACGTTAATATTGAAGACGTTGATGATCCGCTAAGTTTCGCAAGGAAAGTTAGAAGAGCTTTATGCAATTAACCAATTTATTTAGTTAAATAAGCAATATAAAAGGATCTTCAATCGAAAGATCCTTTTATACATAAGATGAAGATTTTTCCCGGTATTTCATTAATTAAGTTTAATTGACTAGCAAACGAACGTAATTCCTGTGCACGAATCGATATAATAATCTCCGCTTTTATTGTAGTGTCAGCCTTTTAGTAGAAAATAAAAATATACGACAAATTTTGACAAAGAAAAGCTTATATTTTTGTTATGCTATAAAAGTTATTGATTTGTAATGTATATATAGGAGGATTTTTTAATGTTAAAGAAATTGTTATTTTTTGTACTTTTGAGTTTGTGTGTAATGTCTTTAAGTGCTTGTAAAGGTGATGAAGAAAAATTAAAAGCAGCATCAGATGAGCAAAAAATAGATGAAGATAAAAAAGTAGCGGAGGAAGAAAAACGTAAACAAGAAGAGCAACAAAGAGTAGAAGAAGAGAAGCGTAAACAAGAAGAGCAACAAAGAGTAGAAGAAGAGAAGCGTAAACAAGAAGAGCAACAAAGAGTAGAAGAAGAGAAGCGTAAGCAAGAAGAGCAACAAAGAGCAGAAGAAGAGAAGCGTAAGCAAGAAGAGCAACAAAGAGTAGAGGAAGAAAAACGTAAGCAAGAAGAACAGCAAAGAGTAGAAGAAGAAAAACGTAAACAACAAGAGCAGAAGACTCAGCAACAACAGTCTATACACCAAGAGAGAACACAAAAACAAGAAAAAACAACACAAGCAACAGGTGGGAAACCAACAAGATCACAAATTTCAGTTGGTTCACATGTAGTTATTCAATTGGATAATGACTATAGTAAAACTGTAAGTGGTGTTGTGAAAGACATTTTAACGCATAGTGAAACACATACATACGGCATAAAAGTTCGATTACAAGATGGACAAATTGGCCGTGTTCAAAGTGTTAACTAGTGAGAAAAGATTTGACTACTTTTCAAATAAATAAAAATTACAAAAAAACGGTCCTTTCGTAAAGGTACCGGTTTTTTGTTGTACGAAATTTGTGTTTTGTTGATGTCACCATACCTCTATCAAGTCATTACATACGAGGTAATAGATGTTTTTTATGATTTGAAAGGAGAGGAAACGAACTTGGAGGGAGTATGTTTGAAAAAATTAAAAGGAAATGTTTTTTTATTCTGGGCTATGGATCTATCCACCTGCTCTAATTAACTAAAAGAAGAACTTTCCTATACCGATTAGACTACTAAGCATTCCGATTCCATTCATGGTGCCTTTTCCTACTGTCAGCAAGTTTCCAAGCATTCCTGGCTGACCGTTATTCCCCCATCCCATGGGACTTACCTGTCCTCCCCATCCTGGAGGGTTTCCAAAAATACCCCAGTTATTATTGGTATTAAAAATAAAAGGCTTGGCTGGCGGTGATAGTAAAGCGGCAATATGACCTGGTGCGAACATCCCTGTATGATTGAATGGCTGGGGCCAGGAGAGGGGAGGCTTTTGAAAATTAAAACCTGCATGGCCTTGTAATGGAGTCCAATTAGTGGGATGTCCTTGGGGCATCATCCCTGCATAATGGATTGGCTGACCTAGAGAGAAGGGAGGGGGCTGGGGATTGAAACCCGTATAATTGGCGGGTGAATCCCAACCAAATGGATAGACTCGACAACTCCAATTTTCAGGAACCTTCAAATCATTCATTCCCTTAGCTTTAGCTATTTGTTGCTGTAAATATAATGATGACATTGCAATTTGGTTATTATATTGCTCCCCGTTTCCCTGTGAATTCAAATACCAATATTGGTGCATAAGCTTATTCCCCTCACTTTAAAAATGTAATGTTAGATTTAGCCTATGTAATATTCCTTTTTATGGATGGTTACATAACTAGATTTACAAGCCTGTATTTAAAGGAATAGGTGTATAGACTGGTTGATTTATTCCGCAATTTGTGGGTCATAAGACACCACCCCCCTCAAAATTCAGTGAAAGCGGCTGCCTGTAAAAGTCCGACTGATTAAAGTTTCACTTTATTTTAGAAGGGTATTTTCAGTTGCTCCTTTTGTTCAATTCGGCCTAATTTAATAAACGTGTTTAAACAATAAAAAAGATTTTAAAATGTTAAGTTGAGCAAATAGAATTGCTAAAAAGAGAATATCCATTCGAAGAGTTTGGCAAAATACTGCAAGGATAATGTATTTTTGTGCAGATATACAAACGATTTAAACGAATCAATGGAATTTATAATGAAGGGGCAAATAAATATATGAGTGAAACATTACATAAAAGACAACCACCATATTTAATGCTTGTAATCCTTTTTATTGGAGCATTTGTTTCATTTTTAAATAACTCGCTTTTAAATGTAGCCTTGCCATCGATAATGAAGGATTTAGACATTAAAGATTATTCAACGATTCAGTGGCTTTCTACAGGGTATATGCTTGTAAGTGGTGTATTAATTCCGGCCTCAGCATTTTTAATAACCCGCTTCTCCAATAGGAGCTTATTTATTACATCTATGTTGATTTTTATTCTTGGTACGGGCTTAGCGGCTTTAGCACCGAACTTTGGTTTGTTACTGACTGGCCGAATGGTTCAAGCAGCAGGTTCTTCAGTCATGGGGCCTTTGTTAATGAATATTATGCTAGTAAGCTTTCCAAGAGAAAAAAGGGGAACAGCAATGGGGATTTTTGGGCTAGTTATGATTACTGCTCCAGCAATTGGACCGACACTATCAGGTTATATTGTAGAGTATTATGACTGGCGTTTGCTTTTTGAAATGATATTACCGTTAGCAATCATTAGCTTACTGTTAGGGATTTGGAAATCGGAGAATGTCATGAGGCAAAATAAAAATGCAAAACTTGATTATCTCTCATTATTATTATCTTCTGTCGGTTTTGGCGGTCTGTTGTATGGATTCAGTTCTGCAAGCTCCGATGGTTGGACGAATAAAGTTGTTTTAACAACCTTAAGCATAGGCGCTATTGCCTTAATTGCTTTCATTATCCGCCAATTAAAAATGAATGAACCGTTATTGGATTTACGTGTTTACAAGTACCCAATGTTTGCACTTGCGTCTGTAATTGCAATTGTCAATGCAGTGGCCATGTTTTCGGGTATGATTTTAACACCAGCTTATGTACAAAACGTCCGCGGCATTTCACCGCTGAGCTCTGGGCTGATGATGCTTCCAGGTGCGGTAATAATGGGGATTATGTCACCAATTACAGGTAAACTATTTGATAAATATGGCCCTCGGATTCTTGGTATAGTAGGACTTTCCATTACAGCCGTTTCAACTTATATGCTGGCCAACCTGCAACTCGACTCTAGTCACACACATATTATTCTTATTTACACACTGCGGATGTTTGGGATGGCGATGGTGATGATGCCGCTTATGACAAATGGTCTTAATCAATTGCCAACTCGCTTAAATCCGCACGGTACAGCTGTTAATAATACAGCTCAACAAGTATCTGGGTCAATTGGTACTGCTATTCTTGTTACGATTATGAATTCTGTAACAAAAACAAAAGCTGAAAATCTAATGGCTGATATAGATCCAACAACCTTCACAGAAGCTACGAAGGCAATGTTAACTCAGAAGGCTTTATTATCCGGAATTCAATATTCATTCTATGTAGCGCTTGGCATGAATATTGTTGCACTACTATTAGTCTTTTTCGTTAAACGTGTAGATACAAGCGCGGAAGCTGTCGAGAGGTTAAATCGGTAGAGTAAAATAAAACTTTAGATCATGATTCCTATAAGTTTTTACTGTTTAGTTAGACTATGAAGAAATGCAAATTTTTGCTGCTAAGGCGCTGGTATTTAAATCTGGAAAAGAACCAGTGAAATAATTATATATAGTAAAAAGGATCTGATATTCATATCAGATCCTTTTTCATTAGTAACACAGTATACTTGCTTATCGTATTTGTTTGAATTGACATTAGGAACTACTGGTTTTCCCAATACTACAATCTTTAGCTCTCAATTTCTGATTAGCATCATAATAATACGCTTCATTTTAATTTAGTATTTTCTCTGCAAGTTATAAATGTAATAGCAACAAACAACTTAGATTACAAACCTTATAAGCAAAATCATAATCGTGAATAGTTAGGGAAAAGATAAAATAAGGTAATCAATTACATATCTTTATCCCAGGCGATTCATTGCTATCTTCTTTTTATTGAATGGGATATTTTATTTTATGCTTTTTTGAAAGGGTGTTTTTAATGGATAAAAAAGTATCTGACATTCCTCAACCGAAAACATATGGATTGCTGGGGAATCTCCCATTAATCGATAAAGATAAACCGACCTTATCTTTTATCAAGATAGCGGAAGAGTATGGTCCCATTTTTCAAATTCAAACTTTAAGTGATACCATCATTGTTGTTTCTGGACATGAACTGGTAGCAGAAGTCTGTGACGAAACAAGATTTGATAAAAGTATAGAGGGTGCTTTAGCGAAAGTTCGCGCCTTTGCTGGAGACGGATTATTTACAAGTGAGACTCATGAGCCTAACTGGAAAAAAGCTCATAATATTTTGATGCCTACATTCAGCCAACGGGCAATGAAAGATTATCATGCTATGATGGTCGATCTTGCCGTACAACTCGTTCAAAAATGGGCACGGCTTAATCCGAATGAAAGCGTAGATGTACCGGAGGATATGACTCGCCTTACATTGGATACAATTGGTCTATGTGGTTTTAATTATCGATTTAATAGCTTTTATCGTGAGACCCCTCATCCTTTTATTACTAGCATGAGCCGTGCTCTAGATGAGGCGATGCACCAATTACAGCGGCTGGATATAGAAGACAAACTCATGTGGAGAACGAAACGTCAATTTCAGCATGATATTCAATCTATGTTTTCTTTAGTAGATAATATTATTGCTGAACGTAAAAGTAGTGGAAATCAGGAAGAAAATGATTTACTTTCCCGTATGTTAAATGTGCAGGATCCGGAAACTGGTGAAAAATTAGATGATGAAAATATTCGTTTCCAAATTATCACTTTTTTAATAGCTGGGCATGAAACAACAAGTGGATTATTATCTTTTGCAATCTATTTTTTATTAAAGAATCCAGATAAATTGAAAAAAGCCTATGAAGAAGTAGATAGGGTTTTGACAGATCATACTCCAACATACCAACAAGTTATGAAACTAAAGTATATCCGGATGATTTTAAATGAATCGCTACGTCTATGGCCTACTGCTCCAGCATTCAGTCTCTATGCAAAAGAAGATACAGTAATTGGTGGGAAATATCCGATTAAGAAAGGAGAAGATCGTATTTCTGTTCTTATTCCACAGTTACATAGGGATAAAGACGCGTGGGGAGACAACGTGGAAGAATTCCAACCTGAACGATTTGAAGATCTGGATAAGGTTCCTCATCATGCTTATAAGCCATTTGGAAATGGTCAACGGGCATGTATCGGTATGCAGTTTGCACTTCATGAAGCCACACTTGTAATGGGAATGCTTCTTCAACATTTTGAATTCATTGATTATCAAGACTATCAGCTGGACGTAAAACAAACATTAACGCTAAAGCCTGGTGATTTTAAAATTAGGATTCTACCCCGAAATCAAACTATGAGCCATACTACTGTTCTTGCGCCTATAGAGGAGAAACTGAAAAACCATGAAATTAAGCAGCAAGTTCAGAAGACTCCTTCTATTATTGGAGCCGATAATCTTTCGCTTCTTGTTCTGTATGGCTCGGATACAGGGGTAGCAGAAGGTATTGCAAGAGAACTAGCAGATACAGCTAGTTTAGAAGGTGTTCAAACGGAAGTGGTAGCTCTTAACGATCGAATTGGAAGTCTGCCAAAAGAAGGGGCGGTTCTTATTGTAACTTCTTCTTATAATGGAAAACCACCAAGTAATGCAGGGCAGTTTGTGCAATGGTTGGAAGAATTAAAACCGGATGAGCTAAAAGGTGTTCAATACGCAGTTTTTGGTTGTGGAGATCATAATTGGGCGAGTACTTATCAGCGAATTCCAAGATACATTGATGAGCAAATGGCTCAAAAAGGAGCAACAAGATTTTCTAAACGCGGGGAAGCGGATGCAAGTGGTGATTTTGAGGAACAGCTCGAGCAATGGAAACAAAGTATGTGGTCTGATGCGATGAAGGCATTTGGGTTGGAACTTAACAAAAACATGGAGAAAGAACGCAGTACATTAAGTTTACAATTTGTTAGTCGTCTTGGAGGATCTCCTCTTGCGCGAACATATGAAGCGGTTTATGCAACTATACTAGAAAATCGAGAGCTTCAATCATCTAGCAGCGAAAGAAGCACACGACATATTGAGATATCTTTGCCAGAAGGTGCTACGTATCAAGAAGGAGACCACCTTGGGGTGCTGCCAATTAATAGTGAGAAAAATGTCAACCGAATTTTAAAACGCTTTGAATTAAACGGGAAAGATCAAGTCATATTGAGCGCAAGTGGGCGTAGTGTAAATCACATACCTTTAGACAGTCCTGTTAGTTTATATGACCTTCTTAGTTATAGTGTAGAAGTGCAAGAAGCAGCCACTCGAGCACAAATACGAGAAATGGTGACATTCACAGCATGCCCTCCTCATAAAAAGGAATTGGAATCATTATTGGAAGAGGGAGTTTATCATGAACAAATATTAAAGAAACGTATGTCAATGTTGGATCTTCTTGAAAAGTATGAGGCTTGTGAAATCCGATTTGAACGCTTTTTAGAACTTCTTCCTGCGCTCAAACCGCGTTACTATTCTATTTCAAGCTCTCCACTCGTTGCACAGGATCGTCTGAGCATTACGGTTGGTGTTGTTAATGCACCTGCATGGAGTGGGGTAGGGACATATGAAGGAGTCGCTTCTAATTATTTAGCTCAGCGTCATAATAAAGATGAGATTATTTGTTTCATTCGAACGCCACAATCAAACTTTCAATTACCTGAAAATCCAGAAACACCAATTATCATGGTTGGACCAGGTACTGGAATTGCACCATTCCGTGGATTCTTACAAGCACGACGTGTTCAAAAGCAAAAAGGTATGAACTTAGGACAAGCACATCTATATTTTGGTTGTCGTCATCCTGAAAAGGATTATCTCTATCGTACAGAACTAGAAAATGATGAAAGAGATGGATTAATCTCTTTACACACAGCTTTTTCTCGCCTAGAAGGATATCCTAAAACATATGTACAGCATTTAATAAAACAAGATAGAATCAATTTAATTTCGTTATTAGATAATGGAGCTCATCTTTATATATGTGGTGATGGAAGTAAAATGGCTCCTGATGTAGAAGACACCCTTTGTCAAGCGTATCAAGAAATTCATGAAGTCAGTGAACAAGAAGCAAGGAATTGGTTGGATCGTGTGCAAGATGAAGGGCGATATGGAAAAGATGTTTGGGCTGGTATATGAATTATTCTTAATTAGATAAGTAATATTTCATTCACGAACTTCTTTCGACTAAATATAACTGTAAACAAAATAAACTGATTGATAAAACCCTGTATTTTTTATTGAATATGGGGTTTCTTATTTTTAAATAAAAGGGACGTATATGTTGATTCAAAATCCAATAACTTTTACGCTTTATATACACAACACGGTAGATTTGAAGTACTTAATAAAAAGGGGAAACATCAGGGAGAAGTTGACGTTAATTTAAACTCAATAAAATGCGTAATTGTTGTTACTCATTCACAAGAAGTTGCAAAAAAATCAGATCGAGCATTTTATTTAAGTAAAATGAAGTTAGTAGTAAACGAAATAATAGTTAAGAAAAGCTATTTTTGTCCTCAATTAACATAATTTTCAAAAATATACAGATGTTAATATTTGTTATATGATATATTTGTCAAAGTACTATTCCTGTAGTTTCTATGATGAATCTGTAAGATAGTTTGTCTGTCCCATATATTCACCTTAAACTAAAAAGAACTTGCAGAGATTCCTACAAGTTCTTTTTAGTTTAAGGGTTGAATGTGGATTTGAAATAAAGAAACGATTTTTTGAGAGGAGAAAAGTAAATGTTTATAAGAGCAGAAAGATTATTAATACGAAATTTTGAGTTCAAAGATTGGCAAGCTGTCCATGAGTATACATCAGATAGTAATGTTATGAAATACATACCCGAAGGGATTTTTACTGAAGAAGATACAAGAAACTTTGTAAATAGAAATATGGGTGAAAATGCAGAGAACTTTCCTGTGATACTGGTAGATGAAAATATTCTGATTGGTCATATTGTTTTTCATAAATATTTTGGTGAGCATACTTACGAGATTGGGTGGGTATTCAATCCTAAATATTTCAATAAAGGATATGCTTCTGAAGCAGCACAAGCTACATTAAAATATGGGTTTAAGGAAATGAAATTACATAGAATTATAGCTACATGTCAACCACAAAATACCCCATCATATCGATTGATGGAGAAAATTGGAATGAGAAGAGAAGGATATTTTAGAAAGTGTATACCCCATGGAAATGAATGGTGGGATGAATATTATTACGCTATTTTAGAAGAAGAGTAGTGTCTCAGAACGCATTGTTTAAGTCAAAATCATAATTAAAATTGTGCGATCTTTTTTTGAGAATTATACCCATCAAGCTAACAATATATAAGTTTAATTTCATGTAAGATTTTTTCTTTTTCTAAAGATCCAGTGCAAGTTCTTTAAAAGTTTGCATACAAATAAACCCTATCAGACTTCAATTTTTTTGATTACGCTACATGATTGTGAGACATAGAAAAGTTATATACGACGCCTAAGATATCAAAGACTGTTTCCCTCTCATATCTATGGGATTTTTGTCCGTTTTTCTGTAAGTGATTAAACAGACGAAACAATATCTTTGTTAATTATTAGGTATCTTTTTGTAAGGCTCTTTTCGTAAAGATTTTTTCTTTTAATTAAAATAAAAGTTAATTTTCTTAATACGGTATAATATCTACAGCAGATTATTCAGCAAACGGGCAGGATTGTGAAAGTATTGAGTTCGAGATATCTTCCTAAAAAACATTACTATAATAAAAGGATGATAAAATTTTTATGGTTAGTATGATAATTTGGAAACAGAAGTCAGCTTAATCTATGAAACCCTTATCAGAGGAGTGATGTAAGTGAAACAAAATGTTTACGATAATCTGAATTTCTTCAAAAACTATACAGCGTTGCGTGAAAGTGGAATAAACGCTAATGACTTCATAGAACAGCCAGCAATCAAATCATTAATTCTGTGTTTGAAAGGAAAATCGGTATTAGACTTGGGTTGCGGTGATGGTCATTTTTCAAAGTATTGTATAGAAAATGGTGCAAAAAACGTAATAGGTGTAGATATATCCAAAAATATGATTGAACGTGCTAAAAAGTTAAATCAGGATGATAACATAGAATTTATGTGTCTTCCTATGGAGGATATGGGACTAACCAATCAAAAGTTCGACCTGATTATAAGTTCCCTCTCTATACATTACATTGAAGATTACTCGGCAATGATTCAAAAGATTAATGAATTATTAAAAAGTGGTGGTGAATTTATCTTTTCAACCGAACACCCAATAGCAACAGCTCGCAAAGGAAGCAACCATTGGATAAAAACTGAGGATGGTAATAAATCACACTGGGCGTTAGATAATTATCAAGAAGAAGGAATCAGAGTACACAACTGGTTTGTTGACGATAGTGTGGTTATTTATCATAGAACTGTTGCCACATTAATAAATACTTTAATTGAACACGGGCTTTCGCTGGATAAAATAATCGAACCGCAATCAACTTTGGCAGGGATAGAGAAAATGCCAGATTTAATAAACGAATCGCGAAGTCCATCTTTTATTATAATCAAGTCAAAAAAAACAAAATAATATTTAAAAATATCTACCGCAATCTGGGAGCTTTTATTGAATTACGAAAACAGCCGTTTCACTAAGGAATGGCTGTTTTTTTTAAAATAACCTAAAGCCGTTAAACTGTATGCGTTCAAGTTGCTATCATTTTTTAATTATTTTATAAAAGAGGTTGTGAAAATACAGGTGAAATTTCAAATGAGTGCAGGAATAATTGCAGCACTCATTTAAGGTATTACCTGCAATCGAATTGAAAATATTGCCCATAGGAGTGAGTGGAAATGGCATATTTATTACAAGTTGATTTTCCGTTTGAAGGTCCTTTTGGTGAAGCAATGGAAAAAGCATTTAGGGATTTAGCAAAAAGTATTAATAAAGAAGACGGATTCCACTGGAAAATATGGACGGAGAATCAAGAAACGAAAGAAGCAGGAGGCATCTATGTATTTGAAGAAAAACAAGATGCTGAAAAATACGCGGAAATGCACAGGAATAGACTTCAGGCATCTGGTATTAAAGATATTAGAGTAAGAATTTTTCACATCAATGAAAAGTTAACTAAACTGAATCGTGGTTATAGTAAATAATAAAGGACATGTAATTCAAAAAAGAAGGGGATAATCCCTTCTTTTTTTGAATTCTTCTTTACTAGGATTTCTAGAAATTTGAACTGGTGTTGTGAATGAATTTTAAGGTGTTGAAACAAAATAGACCCACTTGAGCAAAAAAACTTGCAAAACTAAAAAAAGAGATGTATATTAATTGACGCATCAATTATTGATATGTCAACTATTTTCGGCTAGAAAGAATTGGTGAGAAGTTTGAAGAATGCGTTGGTATTAGTCAATCTCGATTGGAATTGCTCGCTATGTATCAACTATGCTTCTATTTATCGATCAAGCACCTGACGTAGGGAATCGTTTCCTAGTTGATAGAATTCACAGTTGAAATAATATAGAACTGATATTAAGGAGAGAGGGGGTAGAATGGTATGGAAATAATCGCAGCTATTTTAGTCGGGATTGTAGCATTAGAACATTTGTTTATCATGATCCTCGAAATGTTTTTTATTAATTCAAAAGTAGCGAAACGTGCTTTCAAATTACCGAAGCATTTAGAAGGAGATAAAAACGTAGCTGTTATGTTTGCAAACCAAGGGTTATATAATGGATTTTTAGCCGCTGGTCTCATTTGGGGACTTATAATTGGGTTTAACTCAATTGGTTATATGGTTCAATTATTTTTCGTGATTTGTGTGGTGATCGCCGCCATTTTTGGAGGTTTCACATCTAATAAATCAATTATTGTGAAACAAGGACTTCCAGCTATTTTAGCATTGGTTGCTCTTTTATCTATGATGTAGAAAAAATTTTTTCAATAAAAGAAACAATCTTTCCTAAAAATGACTTTGCATACTTTTAACTTTGTAGGTATGTGGCGCTACCCTCAGTAAGAAAAGAAATAGGAAAAACGTCTTATTTCTTCTTATTAATATAATAAAATGTAATGACTAAATCCAAAGTAATGATAATAATTAGAAGTAACAAGTGTATAAGCGCATCAGTTTTTCCGTTTAATAAAGACTTTATAAAGAAATCCCATTCTGTTTCATAGGGAGGATCTGACCAATTTCGTTGCATTCCTAGCACTATTCCATTTACAAAAAAGATAATGCTTAATAGGATTCTTCCAACAAATACGGCAGCTACTTTTAAATTCCAATGCTTTATCTTAATTACATACAGAATAGGGAATAGTATAAGTATCCAAAAAATAATAATATAGATTGTATTTACCATTCTTTACTCCTAATAAAATGATTGTTTTTAATATAGGTGATTTTTTGGGGTGAAGATATGTTTCATTAAAAACAAGGGCCGGAATCCCGGCTCTTTTTCTATCTTAAAGTCTTACTTTATCCCGCATTAACGGGCAGTAAGACCCCCACCTCAAAATTCAGAGGAAGCAAAGAAGTTAGGTGGGGGATCAACTGCCCGTAAAAGCCCGATTGGTTCAACTAATAATCAGTGGTGGATGAACAAAACCCCCACTGATTAAAGTTTCACTTTATCTCTCCGTTTCAAAAAACTCAATCCATTCTCCGTCAGGACCAGCGAAGAATATGTAACGTGTTCCATCTGGTAATGTTTCAATTTCTTCTCCTAGTAGAAAGGTTACTTTTTGTTTCTTTAGTCTTTCGATTTCATCCTCTAATGAATCCACTTTAAAGCAAATGTGATGTACTTTTCCTTCTGCCGGAAGAGAAGAGTTATAACCTTCAATGAGTTCGAGTATCGTTTCCTTCGATTCTTCTACACCTAAAAAAGCGAGTTTTAAGTCTGGATTCGGGTGCCCCATACGTTTAATGAGCTGTAAGCCAACTACTTCTTCATAAAATGAAATAGATGTTTCTAAGTTTGCAACCATAAGTCCAACGTGTTCGATTCTTCTAACTGGCATGTAGATTCCTTCTTTCTGAAAATTATATACAATATATTATTGAAAATTAAGAAAATAATCAAGATAAAAACCTTACAAATTTTAGCGTGTTATATGGTATAGTGAGAAAGTATGTTTGGGGAGAAGGAAGGAGATTATACGATGAATACACCTACTCAAACTCCTTCATTATCGGCAACGATGAAAGAGTGGCATTATGCATTAGCGTATGAAATTAAACATTGGAAAACGATAGGTGGTAGTAAAATTTCTATCATGAACGGTCGTTTTTTATATACAGATTATGAAAGTACAGTATACGTATTTCAGCTCATATCGGAAGTAAGCTTACCGGAAGGTTCACCAATTCGAATTGAGTTTGATGGTGAGGAAGCGACAGGAGAAGTATTATCTGTACATGGATTAGAAATAGAACTGAAATTAAATGATTATATACAAGGTGAAATACGAGAAGCTGTTTTATACAGTGAACCGTGGCAATTGTTAGAGCAACTACAAGAGCGATTGAAAGAGGCACATAAAGATAAGCTAAAACGTAGTCGTATAAAGCGTCTTGTTGATGGGACGAGCAGTCCAAAACATATTGAGAAGATGAAAAATCCGAAAAATGAATTGGCGTATCGTTCATTTTACAATCCGACAACGTACGTGTGGGGACCACCTGGAACAGGGAAGTCTTACAATTTATCACGTATTATTTCGGCTCATTATCAAAAAGGAAAATCGGTACTTGTATTAGCTCATAGTAACGCGGCAGTAGACGTATTAATGAGTGAAGTAACGAAGCAAATTGAGAAGAAAAAGAAATGGACACCTGGCGAAATTGTTCGTTACGGTTATAGTCAACATGAACATATACGAAATCATGAAACATTACTTACGTCGAAGCTAGTTGAAACGACGAACGGATCATGGGGAGAAGAAAGACTCTATTTAGAGGAAACACGACAAGATCTTCGTGAAAAGATTTTATCATATAAAGCGACTTCTGCTGATAAGAAGCGTATACAAGAGATTGAAAGTGATCTTCGAAAGCAAAAAGCGAAAATTAAAGAAGTAGAAAAAGAATATATTGAAAATGCAAAAGTAATCGGCGCAACTTTATCGAAATGTGCCATTGATTCACTTATTTATGAGCGTACATTTGATTTAGTTGTCGTAGATGAAGTGAGTATGGCATATGTTCCGCAAATTGCATTAGCTGCTTCACTTGGAAAACGTATCGTCGTTTGTGGGGACTTTTTACAGTTACCTCCAATTGCGATGGCGAACCATGAACTCGTTCGAAAATGGCTTGGGGAAGATATGTTTTACCATGCAGGGATTGTTGATTCTGTCAATAAATCAGAAGCACATCCAAACCTATTTATGCTGCAGGAACAAAGACGTATGCATGCGGATATATCGAAGTTTACAAACTCATTTATTTATAAAAATAGAGTATACGATCATCCGTCTGTTTCAGAACGTAAAGAACTTGCGAAACTACAACCGTTCGCAAATGAGGCAAGTGTTTTATTTGATACGAGCTTAATGGGAGCCTTTTCGTTAAAGGACGCTGCTTCTGGTTCTCGATTTAACATTATGTCTGGTTTAGTAGCGATGCAAATGATGTTAATCGGGCTGTTAGATGGTGTTCAATCGATTGGTGTTGTTACACCTTACAGGGCACAATCCCGCTTTTTATCAACGTGTATTAGAGAAATGTTGCAGAGAACGAAATATCAAAACATACCAGTTTTAGCGGCGACGGTTCATAAGTTTCAAGGGTCTGAAAGAGATATGATGATTTTTGATACGGTTGATAGTTATCCGCAAGAACGACCTGGCGTGTTATTCTTTGACCATAAAAACCATCGCCTCGTCAACGTTGCAGTAACGAGAGCGAGAGGGAAGTTCATTCAATTATCAGATTGCCATTATATGCGTAAAAACTTATCGAGAAAACAAGCGTTATCACAATTAACAGCTCATATAGAACGACACGGAGATGTGTATGATCGTACGACATCAAGACAATTGTGGGAACGGAAAATTTCGAAACGTTTACGTTGGTTTATGGAAATGAATCTTGAAGAGCCGAAAGGACTATTGAAAGATATTTTGGCCGCAAAACGAAAAATTATTATTTCACTTCCAAGCACAAAACAAGTGGATAAGCGAGTATGGCAAGCGTTAATGCGTACAAATGCGCAAATAACAGTGTATAGTGATGGACCAGTTCCATTAAAAAATGTAAAGTTACAAAGGCAAAATAAAGCATTCCCGTTTATCGTAATCGATGATGAAATCTTTTGGGCAGGCGCACCGCTCACATCACAAATGATATTTGAAGGTAGTATGGAATTTCCGTACGTATGTGCAAGATTACAAGTACCGGAAACAATTGGTGTGTTAAAAGGATTTTTAGATATTCGGTAAATTCGGATAGGAATTCCTTGACTTTTAATCGGAATGAACATAGAATGAATGTAATTTAATATAATCTTATGAAAATTCTTATCACGAGAGGTTGAGGGACTGGCCCTATGACACCTCGGCAGCGGATTCTTTTATGAATACTGTGCCAATTCCAGCAAGGTAACTTGAAAGATAAGAAAGAAGCTCATTTTGACTGTAAATGCAGAAGCCTCTTTCTATCTTTTAGAAAGAGGCTTTTTTATGTGAAAATATAAGGGGGAAGACAAATGGGAGCGACTGGAGTAACGTCACAAAGAAAAACAATTGAAGAGAGTATAGAAAGAAATAAGGAAAAGTACATAGAAACAAGTCATGATATTCATGCGAATCCGGAGATTGGTAATCAAGAGTTTTACGCATCAAGAACGTTAAGTTTATTATTAGGAAGCGCAGGGTTTCAGCTGCAGCACAATATAGCTGGACATGAAACAGGTTTTATCGCGCGCAAAAGTTCAGGAAAACAAGGACCGGTCATCGCATTTTTAGCTGAGTATGACGCTTTACCAGGACTCGGTCATGCGTGTGGTCACAATTTAATTGGCACAATTAGCGTTGCAGCAGCGATCGCATTATCAGAAACGCTTGAAGAAATTGGCGGGGAAGTTGTCGTATTCGGAACGCCAGCAGAAGAAGGAGGGCCAAACGGTAGTGCGAAAGCGAGTTATGTAAAAGCGGGGTTATTTAAAGATATTGATGTGGCACTTATGATTCATCCGAGCGGAAAAACTGCGACAACGAGTCCTTCACTAGCAGTCGATCCACTTGATTTTCATTTTTACGGAAAAACAGCTCACGCCGCAGCTTCACCAGAAGAAGGAATTAACGCATTAGATGCGGTCATTCAGCTGTACAACAGCATTAATGCACTTCGCCAACAACTTCCGTCAGATGTGAAAATTCATGGCGTGATTACTGAGGGCGGAAAAGCGCCGAATATTATTCCAGACTACGCAGCAGCAAGGTTCTTCATCCGTGCAGCAACGAGAAAAAGATGTGCAGAAGTAACAGAAAAAGTAAGAAACATCGCACAAGGAGCAGCGCTAGCAACAGGTACGAAAGTGAAAATTCATCAATTCCAAAATGAAATCGATGAACTACTCGTAACAAAAACATTTAATGACGTCGTAGCCGAAGAATTAGAATTACAAGGTGAAGACGTAAATCGTAAAGAAAGATTTGGCATCGGCTCAACAGACGCAGGAAACGTAAGCCAAGTCGTACCGACCATTCATCCGTACATTAAAATCGGTCCAGACGATTTAATTGCGCATACGAATGAATTTAGAGAAGCAGCACGTTCAGAACTTGGAGATAAAGCATTAATTACATCCGCAAAAGCACTAGCAAATACAGCGTATCGATTAATTACAGAAGAAGGGTTGTTAGAGAAGGTGAAGGAGGAGTTTAGAGAGGCGCAGAGAAATCAGGGGTAGGTGATTAAAAGGAGTGGATGATCCACTCCTTTTTCTTTTTTGGGAAAGCTGGTGCCTGTCAATTTAAATAAAGTGTTCATTTTCACATTGAGATGTCAATTCTCTTATTCCTTTATCAGAACGACAATTTCTCCTCAAACTCACTTTTTAAAACAATTAAAGGAGATGATAATCCGAATTGCATTAAAGAGTCTAAAAATGTAGCGAGAGAATCCATCGAATCGCTCATGACCTTCATCATATAATTAAACTCCCCGCTAATTCGATATAAATCTATTACTTCAGGAGCGGCATTACAAAATTGGATAAAATCAGAGCATTGGCTCGTTTTAAACATGATGAATGCTTGAATGTTTTTATTAATTTTAGAAGGCTCAAATTTTGTTCGGTAAGCCGCTATAACACCTTGATCCTCAAGTTTATTCATACGCTCTTTTACAGCAGGCTGTGTCATGGATATGATCCGTCCTATTTCTGAAACGGAAATTCTCGCATTTTCATATAACAAGTTCATAATTTTATGATCGATTTCATCCAGTTTTACTGTGTTTTGCATTGTGTAGCCTCCTTGTTATATTTTCTAAAGTAAATTACAAATTATAACTATAATATCATAAGTGAACAAACTAAATTACCTATAAATCTATATTTAAAATGATTGGTTTTTGCATGAAAATATAAGTATAGAATTTATCTCACATTAACTGTCCGTAAACGCCCGATTGGTGAGGGCTGATTAAAGTTTCACTTTATTACACGGAAATTTAGGAAGGATGGAAAACATGAAAAATTTTGATGGGAAAGTAGCGTTAGTAACAGGAGCGAGTCGGGGCATTGGCCGTGCGATTGCGATGAGATTGGCAAACGACGGTGCATTAGTTGCGATTCACTACGGCCGAAATAAAGCAGCTGCAGTTGAAACGATTAGTGAGATTGAATCTAATGGAGGAAAGGCGTTTTTAATTGAAGCTGATCTCAATTCAATGGATGGTGTCAAAAATCTAGTAGAACAATTAAAGAATGAATTACAAATAAGAGTTGGTACATCAGAGATTGATATTTTAGTAAACAATGCAGGGATAGGCACACAAGGAACGATTGAAAATACGACAGAAGAAGTTTTTGATGAAATTATGTCTGTAAATATGAAAGCACCATTCTTCTTAATTCAGCAAACATTACCGTTACTACGAGCAGAGGGGCGCGTTATTAACATTTCATCAGCTGAAGTACGACTTGGTTTTACAGGGTCCATTGCATACGGCTTAAGTAAAGGTGCATTAAATACGATGACACTTCCTCTAGCTAAATATCTTGGAGAAAGAGGTATAACAGTGAATGCAATTATGCCTGGATATACGAAGACAGATATAAATGCAAAATTGCTAGATAATCCAGAAATACGAAATTTTGCTACGACTTCATCTGTGTTCGGACGAATAGGGCAAGTTGAAGATATTGCAGATGTAGTAGCATTCCTTGCTTCTTCTGATAGCCGCTGGGTAACAGGGCAAATTTTAGATGTTTCTGGTGGGTTTTGTTTATAGGGGCACTATTCCATACCCATCAAGCTAATCAAGTAAATTACGAGTTATGAAACGATCCTTGTTTCATAACTCGTAATTTATAGAAAGGTAGGGATGATAAAGAAGTCTATTAAAACGTGATTTTTTCGCTAGGCAACTTGAATAAGGGAGCTATTTTTCATTATTCGTAATCTAACATAATCAAATTTTATTTTACAGTAACAATAAAACAAAATTATTGACCACGCGGTACAAAAAAGGGTATTCTATTCATGTTATCTTTAAAATGAGAGGAGGATACGATTGAATAAACGCGGCAGACCTCGAGAGTTTGATTATTCCTCAATTGTAGATGTTGCAATGAAAACATTTTGGTTAAGAGGATATGAAGGGTGTTCTACACAAGATTTATGCAGTGATACAGGACTTGGAAAAGGAAGTTTATACAATACTTTCGGTAGTAAACATGAACTGTATAAACAAGTATTAGAACGCTACCATGAAATTGGGATTAGGGAACAAAGGAAATTGTTACATACTCCAATTCCAGTTAAAGAACGATTAAGTAATTTTTTTGAATGGGCATTGAAAGAAGACTTTCAGAATGTTGATCAAAAAGGATGTTTATTGATTAATGCCAGTATAGAACGTGCTAAAAACGATTCAATGGTACAAGAAATTTTTTCGAAGCATGTTGAACTTCTTAAACAAGCTATTGAAACAGTGATGGAGGAAGGATTGCAAACAGGTGAAATTTCAAAGAAGCAATCAGCTGAGGAATTAGCTAGTCTGCTTTTAAGCAGTTATTACGGATTCCGTGTTCTTAATGTATCGATGCAAAATCGGATGTTGTCTGAACAAGTTATCAAAGGAACAATAGAGTCTATTTGTGGCGCTTAGTGCGCTCTTTTTTCGCACCATTTTTGTACCAATCATTACAATAATGAATAAGGAGTGTTTTTATGCCATCGATTATTTATTTATTAGCTTTAGCAATCTTTTGTATGACTACATCAGAATTTATGGTTGCAGGTATGATGAATGAACTTGCTCTTGCATTCCAGGTTTCTGTATCATCTATTGGGTATTTAATTTCAGCTTATGCAGGAGCAATGGTAATAGGAGGCCCCATTTTAACTGCAATCCTCTTACGAATGCGCAGCAAACAAGCATTATTGTTTTTAATGTTCGTATTTTTAATTGGTCAATCGCTCGGAGCTATTGCTTGGAACTATGATATTATGATGATTTCACGTATTATAACTGGTATTGCTTCAGCTTCAGCTTTTGGAGTTGCGATTTCCTTTTCTGCGACATTGGTTCACTCTGATTCAAGGGGAAAAGCTGCATCAATTGTACTTGCAGGTTTAATGTTCGCAACTGTATTAGGTTTACCTATAACAACCGTTATTTCGCAATATTTTGGCTGGCGTATTAGTTTTGGGGCTGTTTCTGTTCTTGTGCTAGTATCAGGGATTATGATTCAACGGTTGTTACCATCATCTTCAAATAAAGAGCAATTAAATTGGAAAGACGAACTTCTGCGATTTAAGAATATTCATCTTTGGGCAGCGTACGTAACAAGTATGTTCATTATTGGTGGTACGTTTGCAGCATTTAGTTATTTCACTCCGATCTTTACAAATATCACAGGCTTTTCAAGTGCAAGTATTCCATATTTACTTGCTCTCTATGGTAGTGCGACGGTAATTGGGAATATAATAATTGGCAAGTTCGCTGATAAATTTACAATGAAAATACTTATGGGTGGATTAATTATATTAATCATAGCGTTGTCTGTATTTGCTTTAAGTGCAGAGAATAAATACATTGCAGTTATTTCTACGATTTTTATTGGTTTAACTGGTGTAGCATTGAATCCAGCTATGGTTGCGAGGGTGATGAAAACAGCTAGTAATGGAATAATGATAAATACCGTTCATAGTTCTTTTATTACGCTAGGTATTGTTATTGGTTCGTCACTTGGTGGTCTTGGGATCAGTAAAGGATATGGTTTTGTATCTCCGCTATGGATTGGAGCTTGTTTAGCTATCCTTGGGGTAATTTCGTTATTCCCATATTTACATAAAGGAAAGGTAGATTAAGATGTTTAAAATTTCTTTATATGGGGGAGCAACACATTACTAGCTTGGTAGTACCACACATCCATTAACTTAAAGGACTATTTTTGAACTTGATTTTTATGAAATATGCACCCGGAAATTTATAGTAATAATTCTAATGTTACCTCTCTAGTTAGTAGGATATTTTTTCTTAATATATGCATACTAAACATACTATAAAAAGTACATAGAAAGTGAGAGAATCATGGCTAAATTTTTGAGGCGTTTAAAATATAGAGATAATCCTAAGTCATTTCCAATACTAGACAATACTCATTTTCAGGAAAAAAATATTGAAGATGCCCTCTTAGACGCTGATTTAACCAAAAACATAGCTGATATTCAGAATATATTTCGTCAAGCGCCTGATTTAGTAATTCGGCGGTTTCAAATAACAGTAGATGGATTAGAAGCAGCTTTAGTATATTTGTCTGGATTAACAGATAAAGAATTGATTCAGAATCATGTCCTAAGTCCTTTGATGAATAGTGATTTTGATACCAATACAGAACTTCCAATTCCATTAGGACAAATTAAAATTATTAATACATTGAGTCAGATTGAAAATGCTATTTATGGGGGAGATAGTGTTTTATTAATCCACAGTCGAACAACAGCACATCAATTGGATACAAAAGGATGGCCACAAAGAAGTGTTGAAGATGCACATAACGAAATAGCTCTAAAGGGTGCACATCAAGCATTCATAGAAACTGGAAGTCAAAATATCGCAATGATTCGAAGATATATTCCTCATCGTGAATTAGCGATAAAAGAAATAGTAATTGGTGTACGAAGCAAAACCAAAATTTCTATTTTATATTTGAAAGATGTAGCTTCTGAAGATGTGCTGAAGGAATTAGAAACACGAATTCAAAATATTACAATCGACGCTGTGACTAGTAATGGCGAACTTATAGAATTCATTGAAGATCACCCTTACTCGCCGTTTCCGCAATTTATATTAACTGAAAGACCTGATTTGGCTGTATCTCACATTTTACAGGGCAGATTTGTAACTGTAATGGATCATTCACCTAATGTATTAATTACTCCAACAAATTTTATTTCCTTTTTTCAAGGAGTTGATGATTACGGTACAAGGTGGTTAGTTGCTTCGTCTATTCGGTTGCTTCGTTTTATCGCCTTTATGGTTGCTTTATTTCTGCCGGCGAGTTATGTTGCGTTTATTTCCTTTAATTTTGAAGTTATTCCTGTAGAGCTATATTTATCTATTGCTGAATCAAGAACGCGTGTACCCTTTTCTCCAGTTATGGAAGCATTACTTATGGAAATAACATTGGAAACGATGAGAGAAGGGGCTTTACGGATACCTACTCCGATTGGTCAGACAGTTGGAATTGTAGGTGGTATTGTCATTGGTCAGGCGGCTGTTCAGGCGGGAATTGTAAGCAATATTATGATTATTGTTGTCGCTGTTACCGCCATCTCTTCTTTTGTTATTCCTAACTATGATATGGGAGCGGCAGTAAGACTTTTACGTTTTCCAATGATGCTAGCAGCTGCCTTATTTGGAATTGTAGGACTTGTTATCGGGTGGATGACTTTAATTGGGCATCTAAGTAGTCTTAAATCGCTAGGTACTTCTTACGGAACACCATTAGCACCCTTTCGTTTTGCAGATATGAAAGATGCTTTTGTACGCTTTCCTTTATGGACAATAAGAAGGCGTCCTAAGGGGAATGGAACCATTCAATCTATTCGACAAGGAAAGAATCGTAATAAAAGGTGAAATTATGAAAAAGTATGCTTATAATGAAATCTCTCTTATGCAGTATATTGTTTTAATCAATGGAATGCAGGTGGCCACTGGCGTTTTATCGCTTCCCCGTGTGCTTGCAGAAAAAGCCGGAACAGATGGATGGATAGCTATATTGATTGGTTGGATATTCTCCACAATATCAGGTGTATTTATAGTCAAAACTGCTGCAAGATATCCCGAGGACACGATTTATGACATTCTTATACGATTGTTTGGAAAAATAGTAGGGAGAGCATTCGTTGTTATTTACATGATGTACTTCTCTTTTTATTCTTGTGTAGTTCTTGTGAACGCTATGCTTTATCTTAAGGGATGGCTTCTTCCAAAAACGCCTGACTATCTCGTTATCTTTTTGTTTTCGATTCCTACCTTTCTTGTCGCACGTAACGGCCCTCGTATTATAGGGCGGTACTCCGAACTTACTTTTTATACGATGCTTTGGATTCCGTTATTTTTCTTGATACCTCTTAAAGAGAACGGAAGTTGGATGCCATTCTTTCCGCTCTTAAAAGATGGGTGGAAACCTATATTTACAGCTGTACCGACCACTATTTTTGCTTATTTAGGATTTGATATTGCGTTCTTTTTATATCCCTTTTTACAAAAAAAACAGTATGCAGTCCATGGAATGGTTATTGCAAATACTTTAACGATGTTATTTTATTTATTTGCTACTTTTGTTTGCTTTGCCTATTTTAGCCCTGATAGCATTACGCAATTTAACCAACCAGTACTAAATTTACTTAAAGTAATTGAGTTTCGTTTTTTAGAACGTTTTGACATGATTTTATTGGCTCTTTACTTACCCGTTGTTTCCACAGCATGGATTCCCACCATATATTGCGCTGTATTTTGTTCAAGCCAATTACTTGGAAAACAAGACCATAGCTCTCATGTAGTAATTCTCTTATTGCTCATTATCGGATTCATATTTTGGACTCATCCTAGTTGGAATGAAGCCGAAATTTGGCAACAGGTATTATCGAATGCTGGATTAGGATTAACCTATATATTACCTATCATTTTATGGCTGTACTGCTGTCTATATGAGAAGTTTCGCCAGGGGAGGATACATTGAAAAGAAAAGTACTGTGTTGTATTTTGTTATCGGTATTCATGATGACTGGATGCTTTGATCAAACAAATGTTGAAGACGTTTCTCTTACTCTTGTTCTTGGTATTGATTTAGATCGTAATGATAATTTATTAGTGTATATATCAAGCCCTGTTTTTAATAAAGAAGCAAAAGTAAAAGAAGAAACTACTGTTGTAAAATCTGCTACGGTTCGAAAATCTAGAGACCAATTTGATGCTACTGTTATGGCACTTACCTCGGGAAGCAAAACACAGGTTATTTTAGTTGGAAAACGGTTACTGAAACAAAAAAATTGGATGAAATATCTCGATCCATTTTACCGAGATCCCAAAAATACAGTTACCACAAGGGTTGTTGCTGTAGATGGACCTGTTTCAGACGTCATCTATTATAATCCAAATGATAAGCCGCGTCTTCCTCTATATTTAACAAAACTAGTTGATACCGCCTCTTTAAGAAATATAACAGTAAAAACAAATCTTCAAGAACTACATGAACAAATAGCAGACAAAGGGTTAACAGCAAATATGACTGAGATGAAAAAAACGAAAAAAATATTTGTGACAGGTACAGCTTTGCTAGATGAAAAAGGACGGTATAAACTAACACTAAAATACGATGAAAATAAATTATTACGCATTCTGCAACAAAGAACTACAGGCGATTTTCCATTTACAATTGCAATTAAACTAAAGTCGAATAGCCAGGATAAAGATTGGATAAGTTTTACTGCATATAATATTAAAGTAAAGACAAAGGTAAGATATGATAATAAGTTTATATTTAATACAGATATAAAGATGAGGGTCGGCATTACAGAACGGCTTTTTTCGTTCAATACAAGAAAGGATGCAGCAAAATTACAAAAGGCGATCGAAACTAAGCTGGAAGCTGATTTCAAACAATTAATAAAGAAAATACAAACTGCCAATATTGATCCTATTGGGCTTGGGAGATATGCAAGAACTTACACATATCCAGAATGGAAAAAAGTCCAAAATAAATGGAATAACGAATTAGCAAAAGGCGATGTCAACGTCAAGGTTAACATTAAAATTTCCGGAATGGGTACGATTAAGTAACATGAATTCAACTGTGATTCGTACTAAGATTGCAAGTACTGTCTACTTTAGAAGGAGAAATGTCTTTAATAGGAGTACCGTCACATCGCTATGAACCTTAAATTTTATAGTACCCCCAGAACGAAATTTTGTGTTAACTTGTAACAAAAACGCTCATTTTTTCGTCTTGGGGTAATTCTGAATTCTTAAGGTGATGGCGATGGGGTATTGCCCCTACCTATCAACTTAAAAATTTTATAACACCTCAAGCTAAAAATTTCGTGTATTTTTGACAGAAGGCAGCTTATTTTTCGTTTTGGGGGTATTTGCATTTCTTAGCTTGATGGTGATGTGACGGTACCCCAATCGTAATTTATATGAAAAGAACTCCTCAACAGATGAAAGAGTTCTTTTTTATTTTCACATTCATCTTTCATTGATCAATAGACATTCCAACAAATACCTCTAAAAAGAACATAAATTCGTAAATGATCAGAACAAACTTTCAAAAGATCCTTACGCAATCTATTACCATGCGTACTACTCAATAGGAAAAAATGCCTGCCACTCCCTGGGAAATGTCGAATCTGCAAAATTCATTCAACATTTCCAGGATGATGACAATGGATTATTTTTATAATTCTATTTTCTGGTCACCACGTTTCTCTAGGTCTTTAGCAGTTTTACTTTGGGCAACATCTTTTTGGTCTTTAAAGGTTCCCATGAGAAAATCATAGGCTGGATTCGTAACACCATACCAGTAATTTTCATTTTTGAAGTGATGCCATAAATGAACTTTTTTCATCCATCGCCCCCATGGTGATATTGGTTGAAGGGGGCGATGCGCGATATAATGCTTCCACTCATAAAATAATAAAAAGAGCATAATACCTGCAATAAATGCGTTTGTCATGACAAAGCTGGATGAAAGAAAATAAAAAATCGCTCCTGAAATTGCAATGTTTGGCACACTATACCATAAGGGTAAAAATAATAAATGTAATTCATTCGGATTTGTATGATGGTCATAATGTAGGCGCTTAAGCGTTTTTAATAAAAATGCATTCTTTGGTGGCTTTAGATGAAAAATAAACCTGTGAGTAGCGTACTCAGCTAAGGAATACATAATCATTCCCAAAATAAAAGCACCCCAAATTCCGATAGAGGTTAAATGTAAAATCATAAATCCAAAGCTAGTGAGGAAAAGACAGCTCATAATCAAAATATCAGGATAGGAAAAATATTCTTTAAAATATTTTAGTTTCATTTTTCACGCCTCCAGCTTTCTTTATTTTTTTCTATCTTTCCAAAGAGCCAAGCTTTTCTCCAATGTTGTCTTACACAATCTTTCTGCTTCAATCGCATCTCCCTTTAATGCAGCTTTTAATAAATCGTGATAATAGTGGAAGGATAACTCACGATGATCTTTTACAGAAAAATACCTTTTTGCCATATCTACATAAATGGAATCAAAGCTATTTAAAATGAGTAGAAAGATTGGATTGGCAGCAAGCCCAGCACACCTTTTTTGCAAATCCCAATCAAATGCTGCATAGCTTTCTGCACTATCTTCAAGTTGCTCAAGATTAGCAAGGAGAGCAACCACTTTAGGTTGATTAAACGTAACAGCATTACGAATATAAGTCGGAGTCAACGAACTTCTAAATTCTAATAAATACATAATAAATTCATCTGTAATGGTATGATGATTCTCAACAATATTAATAAGTGTCGTTAGATTACCATTGCTCCAATAATCATTAATAATCGATGGCATTCCTTTTCTCCCTGTTATCCATCCACTTCTTCCTAAACGTTGAAGCGCCTCACGAATAGTTGGGCGACCAACACCAAATTCTTTCGCAAGCTCTCTTTCTGGCGGTAAAGTGCTTCCTATAGAATAAACACCGGCCAATATGGATTTAATTAATTCGTTCACAATTTTATCTGAGGTGCGTTCCTTTTCTTTCAAGTCATCGTCTCCTTTATTTTATGGTAATACATGTTGAAGACATTGGTAATACCAAAATTATATAATGAATTTGAATTTTCCGTCAATTATAAAGGAGTGAATTTTTATAATTAGGATTGTCGAACTTTCTATATATTTCTATGAAAAGAATAGTTTATTTTCATTGCTTTCGCGCTCAATTTCTTTAATTTTAAGAAAATTCATTTATCAATTCGCTATTTTAGAACAAGGAAAAACCCATCACTATAGAACCAGGAGAAGATCCATTTTATTTATGATTAATGACAATGACAAGATAGAGAATTATGAACTGGAAGGAATATAAAGGGGATGAAAATAATTGTTCCTGCAAAAGGAAAGGACAATGCCTATCAAGTTGTAATTATTGAGGATGTTTTAAATAAAGCTGAATTAGAAAAGATTATACTTTCCATGCTAAATCAAAAAATAGGGTTCTTAAGATACTTATCTTAAGAACCCTATTTTTTGAAAAGAACTTCTAAATTGGACTGAGGAAATTTAGGAATCCTAAAATAACTAAGATCTAATTAACCATAGAAATATAAAATTCCCATTTTGGGCGTACTTCAGAATATTAGCTTGATAGCGATGGGGGAGCACCCCATCACCATCAAGCTAATACTTTCATATCCCCCTAAATTAAAATTTTCTTTCTCTACAGATAGCTATTCTGAGAAGCCGCTCATTTTTTCGTTTTGGGGGCATTTCTTTTTCTTAAGTTGATGGGCATGTATGGTGACCCTTATTAGACGATAGTGAATGAACAATTTCGGGGTTCAGTTCAACTTTATTCAAAATAAGATTTTTTTGCAGTAAAATCAATGTTAGTGGAACTTTTTTAATCAAACTTTTTTCTAAATTAACATAAATACTTGCAATATTTAAATTAGTACTATATAGTTCTAATTATGACAAAGGTAAAATTAATGAATCAAAAACGTGTGATTGAAGTAGCTGCAACATTATTTTTAGAAAAAGGGTTTGCTTATACAAGTATGGATGAATTAGTACGTGTAAGCAAAGTTTCAAAGTCTAATGTGTATTATCACTTTTCTAATAAGGAAGTATTATTAGAAGGGGTCGTTGATTATTGGATTGAAATGTATCAATCTGCAATTGATGACGTACTTTCTCAGACTCAATTTTTAGTTGAAGATCGTATCCAACTGTTTTTAAAGCAATTATCACAAGGAGTTCAGTCGAGAGAGTATAAGGGGAGCTGTCCATTTATTACTCTTTATATTCAAAGTCCTAAACAGGCCACGCAAATAAAAGAAAAAATAGGTCTTTTTTTTACAGGATTACAAAAGAAAGTTTCTCTATTACTTAAACAAGGGGTAGAGAATGGAGAATTCAGAAATACGATTAATATTGATGAGGTTGCATCACTTTTTATTACAAATCTTGAAGGAGCGTTATTTATTTCAGAAACATTGAAGGATGCAACTGTAATTACGAAAACAGCAGATCATTTTTTAAAATTGCTTCGATAAAAGAAGCTTTTTTTTTACATCAAATTAGTACTGAATAGTACTAAAAAGGAGATTTTATATGAGAACAGTATTTTTAATTGGTGGAACAGGCTTTATTGGAAAACAATTAGTGAAAGAATTAGCCAAAGAGGATGTTAAAATTCTTCTTTTAGTGAGGTCGAAAAGTAAAGCAACACGCCTTTTTCAAGAAAGAGGCATCTTAAAAAAGGAAGTTATGCACTTTATTGAAGGTGATTTGACGAAAATAGATTTAGGTCTAAGTGCTGAAGATAAGGAGAGCGTATTGAAAACGGATGTGATTATTCACGCAGGAGGCCCCATGGATATTCAAGCGACAAGTAAAGAGGCAGCTTCCGTATTTTTAAATGGCGCCAAACATATTAGTGAATTAGCTAAAAGCATTCATCAATTGAAGGGCTTGCAACAATTTATTCATGTTGTAGGTTATATGAGTCCCTTTGATGATAAAAATAGCAAGATTGCAATTGATGTGTTTAAAGAAGGAAACAATTATTTGAAAATGAAAAATCCATATGAGAGAACAAAATTTTTAGCAGATCTTTATATCCGTCACCAGGCATCAGCAGTAGGTTATCCGCTTTCTGTAATTAATCCGCCAACTGTAGTCGGTAGTAGTAAAACTGGGAGTACAGAGCAGATAGCAGGATTAGGTTTGCTTGTGATGAGTATGCGAAGAGGGCTCATGCCAGTGATTCCTGGAGGTAAGGGATATAGGTTACCACTTATTTCAAACGATGAGCTTGCGAAGTTTATTGTGCAGGTTTTCAGATTGGAGCAACCGACTATTCAAACATATACACTTGTTGAAGACAAACAGCACGATCAGAACATTGCTGAATTATTAAGTATTATGTCGGAAAGTATGAATATGAGGGCACCAAAAATCTCTGTCCCAATGCCACTTATGAAAGCAATTATGAATAGTGGAGTAAGTAAAATAACAAAAATTCCTTCTGATGGACTGAATTTTATTACAAAACGAAAATTTTCAAATGTTTCAGCGAAAAAAATTATGGGAGGAGATTGGTTTAAGAAGACGAGTGTAATGAAATTTTTCCCTGCCGTAGTAGCTGATCTGGATTATCGAATGATGTATCAAAATGGCCAGCATAATCATTTATTTAAACGAACATTATGCGATAACACTACCCTTTACCAATTACAAGGAGAGGGTAAACCGTTTATTTTATTACATGGTTTATTGAGTGATGGAGAGGATTTATTTCCTTTAGCACAAGAGCTTCATGAAAAAACTGGTCAACCGGTATGGATCTTGGATCTTCCAGGTTTGGGACGTTCTCCTTTTAAACAAGAGAAAAATCTTCTAGATATCTATTTGAATGTAGTGAAAAAGTTATTGGAGAAAGCTACTAATGGTGCACATCTAATTGGCCATTCATTCGGTGCGTTTATTCTTCTGGAAGCATTGGTACAAGAGTACATAGATAAGAAGTATTCAATCACTTTACTTCAGCCACCTGTTGCTAAAAAAAATGCTAAATCGCTAAATGTTCCCCAATTTATGAACAAATGGACATTAAAATTGGCAACTACTAATTTGATAGGGCGTTATTTATTAAGTAATGGTTTGTTTGAAAGTATGGAGAGCATCCCTGAACATTATATCGAAAAAATAAGTAACAGTTTTACTTCTCCTAGAATTTTAAATACTACGGTTCAGCTTAACAGTTTACTACTGAAAAACGATCAAGGTGATTTTAATGAAGTAACAAAGTATAATCTTCACATTATTTGGGGGGATTATGACAGAGGCTATTCTGCTCCATCGCATCTTGGTAAGGTTGATTTTGTTCCATATGGCCATCATTTTCCTCTTAGCCATCCGAGTGAAACGGCAACATTAGTAATAAAAAATAGTAATACTAGCAGATGAGAGTGTGGGATAAATAAAAAGTTTGTAGTAAGATCGTTGTGTCTTTGAAATAAAATCGTACTGTGTGGGGGCCCACCCCATCACTATCAGACTAAGAAACGCAAATACCTCAAAACGAAAAAATGAGCATTTTGTTACAAGATAGTACAAAATTTCGTTCTGGGGGTGCTATAAAATTTTAGCTTGATGGCGATGTGGTGCTACCACATGCCCATCAACTTAAGAATTTAGAATTCCCCCCTCCAAAATTATGAGTTTTTTGTCACAAGTTATCACAAAATTTCGTTTTTGGGGTAGTTTTATTTTCTTAGCTTGATTGCGATGAGCGGTACCTCATAAAGGCCCCTGATACATAATTGATGTTCTGCCATTTGTAGAAAACAATCCACTTATACCATTTTAACAAGAAGAAATATCTCGTCCATGTTGTAATATTGGCTTACGTTAAGCTTGTGAAAAAATCATATTCATGTATAATACAATTGATGTATGATACATTAGTTATAGGAGGGTGACCTTTTTGAAAAGAGAAGATGCCTTAAAACTAAGAACAGATATTAAGAAAATGATTATAATAACTGGGGTTTTTGAATCTCAAAATTTGCCCAATGGACCATTTGAAAAACCTTTACCAACTTCTCAAATGATGGCGTTAGAGGAACTAGAGGTGGAAAAACTAACTGTTTGGCAACTATCCAATAAACTTAGATTAGAGACTTCAACTGTAAGTAGATTGGTAGATAAGTTAGTAAAAAAGGGGCTTATTTATCGTGAAGTAAATGAAAAAAATAGAAGAGAACTTTTTCTGCACCTCACAGAAAAAGGTCACATAACTGTTAATTGTTTAAGGGAGCAATCCATTACATTTTATCAAAGTATTCTCAATAATTTATCAGAATCAGAACAAAAAATAGTTGTGGATGGTTTTGAATTATTTATTGATTCTATTTCTAAGCCTTTTGATTAGAGTGAGGTAAATCATAACATTTGGAGGATAAAATGAGTTTGCATTTTGAACGTCCTATTATTGAATTAAAAGAGAAATTTGATGAATTAAAGAAAATAATGAAAGAAAATAATGTAGATTTATCGTCAGAAATTCATGAATTAGAAAAACGTTTAAATAAAATGCAAGATAAAATTTATTCTAATATTACACCTTTTCAACGAGTTCAAATTGCAAGGCTACGTAACCGACCCACGACGTTGGACTATATACCTTTATTGTTTACAAACTTTCTCGAACTTCATGGTGATCGATTATATGGTGATGATAAAGCAATGATAGGTGGTATTGCAAAATTTAAAGGAATGCCCGTTACGGTTATTGGTCATCAAAGAGGTAGAAATACAAAGGAAAGTATAGAAAGAAATTTTGGAATGGCACATCCAGAAGGTTATAGAAAAGCGCTAAGGCTTATGAAACAAGCTGATAAATTTAATCGTCCTATTATTACATTTATTGATACAATAGGCGCCTATCCAGGGATAGGGTCTGAAGAACGTGGAATTTCTGAAGCGATAGCTCGAAATCTATTTGAAATGACTACACTTAAAGTGCCAATTGTTTGTATTGTAATTGGAGAGGCATCAAGTGGTGGAGCTCTTGGCATTAGTGTCGGTAACCATATCCATATGTTAGAGTATTCATGGTACTCGGTAATTTCGCCAGAAGGAGCAGCATCTATCCTATGGAAGGACGCTAAGTATGCTCCAGAAGCTGCTGAACATATGAAAATTTCAGCAAAAGATTTAAAACATTTAGGAATTATTGATGAAATCATTCCTGAAATTAAAGGTGGAGCACAAAATGATATAAAATCACAGGCAAAAATGATTGAATCTGTAATCGAATCATCTCTAAAAAAATTGATACTATTATCCTCGGAAGAGCTTATACAACAGCGGTATGAAAAGTATAGACAAATAGAGAATTATAAATGAAAATATTTAAAGTCCGTATTACATTTCGGAGGATTCTCGCAAAAAAATTCTAAATATTTTGCGAGTAACCTCTTGAACTGGGATATGCTGATACTATTACTCTACAAAAGATGTGTGATCGGTATGGAAAAGGAAAATTTGTTCAAATGGAAGCATTATCACATACCCATCAACTTAAGAAATTGATTGTTCCCCAAAACGAAAAAATGAGCTGAATTCTCATAAATAACTGTAAAGATGCGGGAATTTTGTTATGGGGGGTATCTCAAAATCTTAGGTTGATGGCAATGTGGTGGGACCCCATGCCTATCAAGCTAATATTTTAAAGAACCCCCAAAACGAATTTTTTATTTCTTGACAATTATTAATTAATAAAACCGGTTGCTGGATTTATCCTTTGATGGAAAAGTCATATCCCTTTAAAGGCTGTTGAGTAGAATAATGAGTAATAGCTCCAGTTATTAAAGAAATTAATCCCCAAATTAATGCAAGGTAATGTACTTGGGAGCTTGGTAGAGTATAAATAAAAAGGCACCCAAGTGAAGCTCCCAATATAACAAGTATGAAATATAAATAATCTAAATGAACCCAGCAAAGAATGAGAAAATGGGCGGCATTTATAATACATATTACGGGAAGTAACATATCTACATTCAGTTCTTTAACGAGAAGCAATACTGGGATACAAACAACTACGACACCGGAGGAAAATGCGACCAATGATGAATACTGATTAGGTTTTGCAGACATTTTCATCACTTTAAATAAAGCTACTCCAATTATAGGAATAAGCAATCCACCCCATATATAAAACTCTACTACTGCTACTTTAGGTAATGCATAAGTTAATATAAATGCTAATAACCAAAAAACAGCACCTGCAATTAACATAAATCCTCCGCCTCGGTATTCTTTAATAAAATCATAGCGATCCTGACTAATCTCAACATTTTTAGGTACAAAAGGTATTCTCACAGTTTCCCTCCTCAATTAAATTTCCCCACCATTAAATGGCATTTTTGTGGCGTCATTTCAAGTGATTTTGCAATATCTGTTCATTTAAAATTCTAGCAAGTATTTAAGAGTTCCTTCCTTGTTTTTTGGTGTAGGTGCTGGCTAGAGGTTTAGGGGCTAGTGCTCATCGCTATCAAGCTAACAAAATTAAATTTCCTTCAAATGAAAAAATACGCTATTCTTTCTGTAGAATCATAGGAAAGGATGGCGTTTTTTGTGTCTGTTTCTGTGTCTGACGAATTACAACTATTTGCTCAAGAGATTCAAAGTTTTTTATCTCCAAATACCTTACGGGATCTTGCTAGAGATGTTGGTTTTGTACAACGAGCCAGTAAGTATCAAGCAAAAGATTTAATAGCTTTATGTGTATGGGTGAACCAAAATGTAGCTATGACTTCTTTAACTCAGTTATCTAGCTGTTTAGAAGCATCAACAGAAGTACTCATCAGCCCTGAGGGCTTGAATCAACGATTTAATAAAGCGGCTGTTCAATTTTTACAACACCTATTAGCTGAACTACTAAACCAAAAACTGACCTCATCTATGCCGATTTCTTATCCATATACTCCTGTTTTCAAGCGTATTCGTATTTTAGATTCAACTGCATTTCAACTTCCGGATATATTTTCATCAATATATCCTGGTGCGGGAGGATGTAGCCATACAGCGGGAGTAAAGATACAGCTTGAGTATGATTTATTAAGTGGACAATTCCTTCATATTCATACAGGTCCAGGTAAACAACATGATCGAACCTACGGTTCCCTGTGTGCCCCAACTGTAACAGCGAATGATTTATGTATCCGAGATTTAGGTTATTTTCATTTAAAAGATCTTCAACATATACAAGATAAAAAGGCTTATTATATATCACGTATCAAATCGAATACACGTATTTATCAAAAAAATCCTAACCCTGATTATTTTCGAGATGGAAGAATTAAGAAAAGTACAGAGTATATCCAGATAGATATGGAGTTTTTAATGAACTCTCTTCAGCCAGGACAAACATGCGAAATATCCAACGCTTATGTAGGAATGACTGATAAAGTCCCAACTCGTGTCATTGTTCATCGACTTACAGAAGAACAGCAACAAAAACGCTTACACGATCAAACTGTAAGAGAAAAAAAGAAAGGAATGAAGTATTCTGCTCGTAGTAAACGACTTAGCGGTATCAATGTATATATGACAAATACCCCTATAGATATTGTCCCGATGGGACAAGTACATGATTGGTATTCTTTACGTTGGCAAATCGAGATTTTATTTAAAACGTGGAAATCATTCTTTCATATTCATCATTGTAAAAAGATAAAACGAGAACGATTGGAATGCCATTTGTATGGGCAACTGATTGCCATTTTACTTTGTTCTTCTACCATGTTTCAAATGCGGCAATTGCTTCTTATGAAAAAGAAACGAGAACTGAGTGAATATAAGGCCATATATATGATTAAAGATTACTTTCTTCTTCTTTTCCAAGCAATACAGAAAGACACCCATGAGCTATCAAAGATTCTAATTCGCCTGTTCAACCTCCTACGGCAAAACGGGAGAAAATCTCATCGATATGAGAAGAAAACAGTCTTTGATATATTAGGTGTCGTTTACAATTGTACCATGTCTGATAATCAAGCGGCTTAATTCAAAAAAGTGAAACCCGTTAGGGTTTATTTCATGTGCAGATCTTTAGGTTCCCTACACATAAATTTTATAAAAAAGAAACAACCACTACTTTAATTGACGTTGTATGAGCTTAGCTTGATAGCGATGGGGTCCCACCACATGCCCATCAACCTAAGAAAACAAATTAACCCCAAAACAAAAAAATCCTTCACATAATATATGAGAGAAAAGGATAGATAAAGGGATTTTATCCTTATCTATCCTTTTCTGTATTACAAGTGATTACGTTTACTACTCAAAACCTCTATTACTATTTTTATACACCATAACAAATTTAATTAGGTTGTGGTGTACTTTAAAGGCGGTAAACTATCATATCTTAATAGTTCAGAATGTCTTCTAATAAAAGGAATAATCCACATTAATCCAATTGTTATTAGCACAACAGACATTAAAAGAATGATAGTTAATTCAGGTTGTGCTGAAGATGTGCTTGTAGTTGTAGATTTTAAAGCAGAAAAGATATCTCTTGAAGCTACAATTATATTATTTACCATGTGAGCTATTATAGAAGGGAATAAACTTTTAGTTTTTAAGTACATCAAACAAGAAATAATCCCGAATATTGTGGTTCCAAATACATTGTTTAGATGCAAAACACCGAAGCAGATGGAAGAGAATATAACTGCTTTTTTTATTCCGAATTTATATGTAAAACGACTAAGAATAAAGCCTCTGAACAAAATTTCTTCACAGATAGGAGCAATGAAAGAAAGAGTTATAGCTTTCATTAAAACAAACCACATGCTTTGTGTTTTAATTATTTCGTTTGTATCCTCTAGCGAAGTGCTCTTTGGTATTAATGAGAATACCATTACGATTAGCAATAACATACCTAACCCGAAAATCATAGTCATAATTGCTGATGCAAAAATTTTTCTGAAAGAAAAGGAAGATGGTTTTGACAAGTAAGTTTTAAACGAGATATTATATCTTTTAAATTTAAAACCAATCCAAAACATAGGAATAGCATAAATTGAAATAATAAGAGCAATATTCAACTTTACATCTTTAGGAATTTCTGTGAATAATAAAGGCAAAATAAACATCATTATTGCAAAAGAGATAATAGCCCACATTAAAATAAACCTGGTTTTCATATGTTCAAAAATTTTATCCATTAATAGCCTCCTGTAGTTTCATGTATAGTATTCTATATTTTATTATATCATTTTAAAGGTATATTTTGGTATTTTATCTGATGTAGGTTGTCCGCCATTTTGGATCACGTTAGATTGATATTAAGCTAAGATTTTACACTACCTATACAGCAACAATGAAGTGATTTCTGTAGAATTATAGGAAAGGATGGCGTTTCTTTATGAATCTTTCAATTCTTGACGAACTTCAACCGATTGCTGAAGAATTACAACGACATATGTCACCTCATAATCTAGAACTCCTAGCCAAAGAAAAAGGATTTGTTCAGCGAAAGAGTAAATATCAAGCACAGGAGTTAGTTGCTTTATGTGTATGGCTTAGTCAACAAGTCGCAAGTACATCACTCACGCAATTATGTAGCTGTCTAGAAGTATCTACAGGTGTTCTTATCAGTCCTGAAGGACTTAATCAACGATTTAATGCTTCCGCAGTAAAGTTTCTTGAACAAGTTCTAGCTAACCTTCTAACCCAAAGAATTCATTCAACACAAGAAATAGTTCATCAATATACCACGATATTTAAGCGCATTCGAATTCTAGATTCTACAACATTTCAGCTTCCAGATAGGTTTTCTTCACATTATCAAGGTTCAGGTGGAAGTAGTCATACGGCCGGTGTCAAAATTCAATTGGAGTATGACTTATTGAGTGGGAAGTTCCTGTACGTTTATGTAGGAGAAGGAAGAGAAAATGATAAAACCTTTGGTTCAAAAAGCCTGAAAACCATTCAACCAAAAGACTTGTATATAAGAGATTTAGGCTATTTTGACTTACATGACTTACAGAAGATCCATGATAAAGGAGCTTACTATGTATCACGTTTGAAATTAAATTCTCGAATCTATCGTAAGAATGATGAGCCAGAGTATTTTCGAAACGGGACCGTGAAGAAAGGAACACTCTATATTCAATTAGATATGGAAGAACTCATGAATCAATTGCCCCCTGGTCAAACACTAGAAATTTCAGAAGCATACATTGGACAGTATCAAAAATTACCAGCGCGTGTTATTATTCATCGATTAACAAAGGAACAAACAGAGAAAAGATTGAAGGAACAAGCCAAAAAAGAAAAAAAGAAAGGTATTACCTACAAAGAACGAAGTAAACGGTTGAGTGGAATCAACGTGTATATTACAAATCTTTCTGCAGAAAATGTTCCAACGAAACATATCCATGATTTATATTCATTACGCTGGCAAATTGAAATTTTGTTCAAAACATGGAAATCTTTCTTTCAAATTCACAAGTGCAAAGAAATTAAGAAGGAACGCTTAGAATGCCATTTATATGGGCAACTTATTAGCATTTTACTCTGTACATCTACTATGTTTAAAATGCGTCAGTTACTCTTGGATAAGAAAAAGAAAGAGTTAAGTGAATACAAATCCATTTATATGATAAAGAATTATTATCTATTGTTTTACCAAGGATTACAAAGGGGCACCCAAGAATTATCAAAGATTTTCCTACGTCTGTTCAACCTTTTAGAGAAAAACGGACGGAAATCTCATCGTTACGAAAAGAAAACAGTCTTTGATATCCTCGGCGTTATGTATGAGTGTACGTTGTTAAAGAGTTTCAAAGTCGCATAATATTTTTCAAAACACCTTTTGGTAGGTTTATTTGTTATGCACATTTTTAGTGTAGTCGTAGAAATTCCCAAAAAATACACTCGCATATACCGTCATGATACCCTTAGCTTGATGGTGATGTGGTGCTACCCCTAGTAGCACGAACACTGTTCTTGTTATAATTAATTTTTTTCAGAACGTCTATAATCCTCTTTTAAAAAATATATGTAAATATAATAAAAAACGAATGATTAATAGAAATATTCTACGCCACTCGTTTTTTATTGGACTTCTTTTTACTGTACTTTTATTTTCTTTATGGGTTATTAGAAAAATAATTGTCTATATAAGTCTTTATTTTTTCAAAATCCTTTTCCATAAATAAGATTGCTGGTACTTCAATGTTGATATAGCGGGAATTCTAGGGATCTTCGCTATTCTTTTTTGTATAACTTCTTGTATAAAAAAGTAGTTAGACTAGTGTGTTTTACTCCGATTCATTTCAAAATATAATTGAAAATCCATCTTTAAATTAAAAAAGAAGGTGTTACCTTTATATACTAATAACTTCGAAATATTGTTTAACAGATAATTTTTATCCCGCTTTAATGGGCAGTAAGACCCCCACCTCAAAATGCAGCGAAAGCAAAGAAGTTAGGTGGGGGATCAACTGCCCATTAAAGTCCGATTGGTTCAACTAATAATCAGTGGGGGATGAAGAAAACCCCCACTGATTAAAGTTTCACTTTATGCATTATTGATTAGCATTGCTTATTGTGCTAACGAATCAGGATAGTGTGGCGACCGACAAACTAAATAGTTGCTTATCCTCAATTATTAGAAGGAAAGCTCTATCATTTCGAGAATTTATTAGACATAGACGAGTGCTATAATTTTCTATATATACATAAAGAGGTGACTACGCATGAATCAAAGACCGTCAGAAGAAGAATACGCCGGGAACTCTGGCGAATATATCCGTTTGGTGCCGGACGGTAACATCATCGATATTCTGTTCGCCCAGGAAAAGCAAATGACCGAGCTCCTGGCATCGTTGACCGAAAGCCAGGCCGCATATCGGTATGCGGAAGGAAAATGGACGTTGAAAGAAGTCGTGGGCCACATTGCAGATGCGGAACGTGTCATGACCTACCGCCTGCTCCGGTTCGCAAGAGGGGACCAGACGCCTCTGACTGGTTTCGATCAGGAATTGTTCATGCCTCCTTTTGGAAGCTGGACAACCGAGCAATTGGCCGAAGACTACCGGGCCGTACGGCAATCAACGATCACATTGCTGCGCGGGCTACCGGCGGAGGCGTGGACCCGCAAGGGCACAGCCAACGACCTAAGCATTACGGTGCGCGCCCTCGCGTACGGTATCGCAGGACACGAACTTCATCACATGGGGGTCATCCGAAATCGGTACTTGAGTTAATCGTCGGGTGAGGCCTTTGGAATGGAACTAACACCTCTCATACAACCTTATATACCGTTCTTATTGGGGTCCCGCCCCACAACCATCAACTTAAGGATTTAGTCTATTTTTGAAATTAAAAGCACATTACTATTCTCTTATGTTAATGAGAAAGGGTGACGTGCTTTTTATGAATATGCACCAAAAACAAGAGTTATCTTTATTTGCCGAAGCGTTATATCGATTTTTTTCATTTGGGGGTATTTGTTTTTCTTAGCTTGATGGTGATGGGGCGCTACTCTAAAATGGTCAAATTAAAATTTAAAACAGTTATAGAGACTCCATTCCCCGGACATATTGTAACAAAGATAGGATGCGAGGAAGTTTTTTAAATAAATCAAAAAAAATTGATGAAGTAGTTGCATATAGAACTCAACAGCGTATATACTATAAACATCAAAAAAAATTGATGAAGGGAGAGTGAACTAAAATGGCACAAGATTTTCAGCTCTATGAGAAAAAATTCAAAGCATTAGCGGATCAGAAGCGTTTAGAGATTATGTATGAACTTTGCCAGCGAGGCCAGACTTGTGTATGTGATTTAACAGAGATTTTTGAAATGACGCAATCTAAATTGTCCTATCATTTAAAGATTTTATTAGATGCAGGTTTAATTGTAAAAGAAACAAAAGGTACGTGGAGTTATTATGATTTAAATGATGCGGAAGTAAATAATTTATTATCAGAAGAATTATGCTGTATCTTTAGAAAAACAGGCAAAGGTAGCTGTTGTTAAAATTTTGCGTTATTAATCAAAAAAAATTGATTAATAACATATAAAGAGGAGGAATAAGCTATGAGATATGTTCATGTCGGTATAAATGTTACGGATTTAGAGAAGTCTATTGAATTCTACGAAAAGGTATTTGGTGTGTCACCAGTTAAGGTGAAAGTAGATTATGCAAAATTTTTATTAGAGACGCCAGGACTTAACTTCACGCTAAACGTACGAGATGAAGTGAAGGGAAATCAGGTAAATCATTTCGGTTTCCAAGTGGATACAGCTGAAGAAATTACGTTACATAAAGAAAGATTAGAAAAAGAAGGTTTCTTTGCGCGTGATGAGATGGATACGACTTGTTGCTATGCAGTTCAAGATAAGTTTTGGGTAACAGATCCTGATGGGAACGAGTGGGAATTCTTTTATACAAAAGCACAGAGTGATGTTCATAAAATAGAAGAGGCATCATGTTGCACGACCTCTAACGTAGTAGAACAAAATTCTTGTTGTTAATAGGAGATGGAAAATAAAATGAAACGTTTATCTTTTCTAGATCGATATTTAACACTATGGATTTTTCTAGCTATGGCTGTTGGGATTGGTTTAGGGTTTGTGTTTCCTAGTGTAGTAGACGGACTAAATACATTACAAGTTGGAACAACGTCTATCCCGCTCGCTGTTGGTTTAATTGTCATGATGTATCCACCATTAGCGAAAGTTCGTTACGAGGAAATGGGCCGCGTATTTAAAGACGTAAAAGTATTGGTTTTATCTTTAGTACAAAACTGGATTATCGGACCAGTACTTATGTTTGTTTTAGCAATTATTTTTCTTCCTGATAAGCCAGAATACATGGTCGGGCTCATTATGATTGGTTTAGCACGTTGTATAGCAATGGTAATTGTTTGGAACGATCTTGCGGATGGGGATAAAGAGTATGCAGCAGGTTTAGTGGCTTTTAACTCAGTATTCCAAATGTTATTCTTCTCTGTTTATGCATACGTGTTTGTAACAGTCATTCCAGAATGGTTAGGGATTGAAGGGGCTATTGTTGATATTACAATGATAGAAGTAGCGAAATCCGTATTTATCTATTTGGGAATTCCTTTTATAGCAGGTATGTTAACACGTTTTGTACTCGTTAAGTTAAAAGGAAGACAATGGTATGAAAAGGTGTTTATACCGAAGATTAGTCCACTTACATTACTTGCATTACTATTTACAATCATCATTATGTTCTCTTTAAAAGGGGAAATGATTGTTAGCGTACCATTAGATGTAGTAAGAATAGCAATTCCATTACTCATTTATTTTATTGTAATGTTTTTTGTTTCTTTCTTTATGGGAAGAAAAATTGGTGCAAACTATCCGGTGACAACAACGTTAGCATTTACAGCAGGTAGTAATAACTTTGAGTTAGCAATTGCTGTAGCAGTTGGTGTGTTTGGTATTCATTCGGGTGCAGCATTTGCAGCTGTTATCGGGCCGTTAGTGGAAGTACCTGTAATGATTGCGCTTGTAAACGTCGCTTTTTGGTTTAAGCGTAAATATTTTAATGATCAACCAGTATAATTTAAAAACAAAGGCGGAAAACAACATGGAAAACAACATGGAAAACAAAAAGACAATCTATTTCTTATGCACAGGAAATTCATGCCGAAGCCAAATGGCAGAAGCATGGGGCAAACAATATGTAGGTGATAAGTGGAATGTATATTCTGCAGGAATCGAAGCACACGGAGTAAATCCAAATGCTATTAAAGCGATGAATGAAGTAAATATTGATATAACGAATCAAACATCAGATATAATTGATTCAAACATTTTAAATAATGCTGATTTAGTCGTTACCCTTTGTAGTCATGCAGATTCTGTTTGTCCTTCGACACCTCCGCACGTAAATCGTGTTCACTGGGGATTTGATGACCCAGCAGGAAAAGAATGGTCTGAATTTCAACGTGTTCGCGATGAAATTGGAGAACGTATAAAGAGATTTTCTGAAACAGGGGAGTAAATAAAGGAAAGAGCCAATCTTCTATCGTATAGGAGATTGGCTCTTTTTTATTAGTCATGACTGCATTGGTTCGCATAAATTACCGAAAAATAGAGGATATTCTATTGGATTTATAAAGTTAGAAATGTATTTAATCATGTAGGTGTTCACAAATAATAAAGTCATTTAAAAGATCATAAAGTTGTTTAGAATTAGAGATGGTATGATGAATAATCACACTATCTTTTCCTTTTTATGTATAATTAGATAAAAGGATTTTTGGATATTAAAATAAAGGGTAGTATATTAGCGCAAGGGGGAGAATGATGGATAAGTTGTTACAAGAAATCATAAATTGATTAAAGATGAGAGATGAACAAATTGTTATCGGTATTTCAGGACATGGTGCAGCTGGAAAAACGACGTTTACTAATAGACTCGTAAAGCTACTAAATCAAAATGAAGTAAATTATATTAATACAGATCCTTACATTGTTAGTTCGGATATCCGCAAGCATGCAGTGATTCACTATACATATCAAAATGAAAATCATCGTTATAAAATGACAGCTTGTCATCCAGCGGCGCATCATTTGGGAGCTTTAGAGAGAGATATTCATATGGTTAGAGCTGGGCTAGATTTTTATACGATAGATACGCATTATATGAAAAGTGAGTTGATTTCTTCGGAAAATAAAGTAACGATTGTGGAAGGAATGAGCGCCGCATTTATTAATCCTAATTTATTTGATTTGAAAATTTATTTTTATACAGATGGTGAAACGGAACTAATGAGAAGATCAAGCCGGGATATAGCTGAAAGGGGAGCTGATATAAATTATTTAAGGCAGTCTCATGAAGAACGCCGGATTCAATATGAAGTATTTATGCATTCGTATAGTCAGCGTTTTGATATCATTATCAAAACTTCTGATGAAACAATATGTTTAGAAAAAAATACATTTGAGTTTTATAAAGTTTAAATGAAGATCCTCAATTTGTTAATTGCATTATGACGGTTAGTTTTTCTTATTTAGTATTTGTGTTAAACAAATGTATTATTTAATCAATAATACATTCACTATGAAATAACTAGATTTTTAAAAAGATTTAGTAGCCTTCTTTCATCTATATAGATGAAAGAAGGCTACTGTAATTTTGGCGGCAAAATTACATAACTGTATTATTACTCACAGTAGGATAGGATTTTTTATTTGAATACATTAGGTGTATCTTAAAAATCCTCACTTTAAAAGCTTTATATTCGGAAGTGCAAAAATGAATTTTTGTATGTAAGGAGAATAGTATGAAACACATAATAAAAGACATATTAATAAACTACTTTAAAGAAATTCATTCACTACTAGTTGAAGAAGAACTACATAAAAACAGTTGGCATACAGATCTACACTATAAAATCATTGTAAATGGGAATCGGTATTCCGCACGGTTTATAAATAGCGATCGAACAATCAATCCAGCCTTTGGAACGTTATCAAATGAACAATTGAAAGAGCAAGTACGGTTTACGTATTATTTACGAGAGCATGGAATTCCGTTTATGCAGATTCAGGAGAATATGGCGGGGGATTGCTTTTCATTACTCACTTGGAATGAGGAACAGTACCGGTTTGTATTGTCTACTTGGATGGAAGGGGAACATATTACTCATTGTACAGAAACGATAGCAGAAGTCTTCGGAAAGGAAGCAAGAAAGATAAATGATATTTCTAGTACATTTCAAAGCCCAACTTTTCAAAAGAAATCTCATTTAGATGGATATGGTGAGTTTATAAAGCTGTTAGAAAATAAAGGTGGTACATGCAAGCAATTGCAGAGATATATGGATTTAGCTAAGTATCATATAGAATGTGCACATACGAGTGATTTGGAGTTTATTGTACAAACTGATTTAAATCCTTTAAATGTCATATGGAACTCCAATCAATGTGTAAAAGGGATTGTAGATTTTGAATCGATTGGATATGTTGATCGTATTGAGGGTTTAGCCTTTTTATTAAAGTGGTATTCTCGAACGGAAGGAATAGAATCACATGTAGTATGTTCTAAAATTGCTAGAGCATTTTTAGAAGGTTATGGAGCTAATAACATTTTAACTTCAAATGAATATAAAAGACTTTCTTCATTGCTATGGTTATCCGGTAGTCTAAATTGGAACTTTGTTAAAAAGACGATGAGTCTATTAGGTGACGAGAGAAAAGTAGAGGAACATTTGAGAGTTTATAAAATAAGAGGAGAAAGACTGTCGTCATTGTTAATTGGTAGATAACATTTATTATTCTAATTTTGGATGCGAAAAAGAAATCATATGAGGTGTTCAAAAAATGAAAATACAACTTGTATTGTTTGACGGCTTCGGAGAACTTGTCTCCTTTGCACCTTTTGAAGTACTGAAAAGAGCAATAGAAGAAGGGGCGCCATTTACGGTTGAACTCGTATCAAGTGAACCGAAACAAGAAGTTACTACTTCATTTGGAGTTACGATTAAACTACATGATTTTTTACGAATGGATAATCGTCCGGATCTATTAATTATACCTGGTGGTGGTTGGAATCATAAAGCTAAGCAAGGGGTGCGAAAGGAAGCTGAGATTGGTACTTTGACTAAAATGATTAGAGATATGCACAACGAAGGAACGATTGTTGCGGGAGTTTGTACAGGAGGTATGTTACTAGCTGCATCCGGTATATTGAATGATAAAAAGGCGACCATGCATCATTTGGCGCAGAGTGAAATGAGTGAATATGGGGCAGAACTTCTTCCTTACAGAATTGTAGATCAAGGGAATGTTATTACCGCAAAAGGAGTTACTTCAGGAGTTGACTTAGGACTTTGGATCACGGAAAGGTTCGCCAGTCCCGAAATTGCAGCTGCTGTTGAATATAGAATGGAATACGAGCGGCGAGGTGTTGTTTGGAAGTGATTTGACCGTAATCATAGTTTTTTTGCTGTAGAGTGTATTAGATATTGTAAAAGAGAAAGAGCCAACTCATATGAGTAGGTTCTTTCTCTTTTATACTATATTGCTTATTTTTCACAGTAATATCTTTTTAAAAAAATCATAAAAATAGATAATATATTTTGTTCCAAATTGATAATTATTTTCATTATATATTTATAAATTAGTAAAATTTAGTTTACAAATTTGCATCTAACTTATATAATTTGACTCATATAAAAAAGTTTCCTTAAGGAAACTTTAGTGTGAATTTACATTCGCGTTATATTTTTTTGTTTAAAAGTTTCCTTAGCGCAAAATAATTATATACACGAAAAAAAGAAAGGAGAATGCATAAAAAATGGATGAGGCTATAATTGTTAAAGATTTGTTTGTATCTTATCAAGGGAATCAAGTAGTTCAAAATGTTTCTTTCAATATTGAAAAAGGGAAACTCGTTGGAATTATTGGTCCAAACGGAGCAGGAAAATCTACTTTAATGAAAGCTGTTTTAGATCTAATTCCAAGTGATAAGGGATATGTTCAAGTTCTTGGAGAGGATATTCGAAGTGCTAGAAAGTATGTTGCGTATGTACCACAAAGAAGTGATATAGATTGGGATTTCCCGATTACAGTTTTAGACGTGGTGCTAATCGGAACGTATCCATCTTTAGGGATGATGAAAAGACCGAAGAAAGAGCATCGAGATTGGGCTTTTGAATGTCTAAAAAAAGTCGGTATGGAGGAATTTAAGAATCGTCAAATTGGTGAACTTTCAGGTGGACAACAACAACGTGTCTTTTTAGCGAGAGCATTAGCACAAAAGGCAGAGATATTTTTCTTAGATGAACCGTTTGTTGGAATTGATGTAACAAGTGAAGAGACAATTATTAAAATTCTTAGAGAATTACGTAAAGAAGGAAAAACAATTGTTGTTGTACATCATGACCTAAGTAAAGCAGAGTCCTATTTTGATAAATTACTATTATTGAATAAGAGCTTAATTCATTACGGAGAAGTAAGGCAAGTATTAGAACCAACTGTGATGTCAAAAGCGTATGTAAATCATGGCATATTGTTCAATAATGCAGCGGAGGTACATTCATCATGAAGATTGTAGAATTTATAGATGCATTAATGCAGTACGGCTTTCTGCAGAAAGCGTTATTAACTTCCGTTATGGTAGGAGTTATTTGCGGCGTAATTGGCTGTTTTATTATTTTACGAGGTATGGCTTTAATGGGAGATGCCATTTCACATGCTGTTCTTCCAGGCGTAGCCCTTTCTTATATGATTGGTATGAATTATTTTATAGGGGCGGTTTTAACAGGTGTTATTACTGCAGTTGGAATCGGATTTGTAAGTCAAAATAGTCGAATTAAACATGATATGGCGATAGGGATTATGTTTACATCTGTTTTCGCTATAGGGATTATTTTAATTACCTTTATGAAGAGTAGTTCGGATTTGTATCATATTTTATTCGGGAATGTTCTATCAGTTCGTTCTTCCGATATGTGGATGACACTGATTATTGGAGTTGTCATTATTGGTCTTGTGATTTTGTTTTATAAAGAACTACTCGTATCCACTTTTGATCCAACGATGGCGCAAAGTTATGGATTGCCGAACAAATGGATTCATTACGGTTTAATGATTTTACTTACAATGGTTACAGTTGCTTCACTTCAAACTGTGGGAATTATTCTAGTTGTCGCTATGCTTATTACACCAGCGGCTACAGCGTATTTATTAACAAACCGTTTATGGGTCATGATTTACTTAGCGGCAGGCATTGGTGCACTTTCATCTGTAGTCGGGCTATATTTTAGTTTCTCTTATAATCTTGCTTCAGGTGCAACAATCGTTCTCGTTGCAACATTCTTATTCGCCTTGGCATTCTTTTTCTCGCCATCACAAGGTTTATTTTGGAGAGCTATTAAAATTATAAAAAATAGAGCAGAGTTGTCATAATTGATTGGAGGATAATGATGAAATTAAAAAATATTTTATTATCGGTAATTTGTATTTTCGTATTTGCATTAACAGCGTGTTCTAGTAACACAAATGGAAAAGAAGAGAAAAGTGGGAAATTAAAAGTTGTAACTACATACTCCATTATATACGATATGGTGAAGCAAATTGGTGGAGATAAAGTTGAGATTCATAGTCTTGTTCCAATTGGAGCTAACCCACATGAATATGATCCGCTACCAAAAGATGTTATGAAAATGACAGATGCAGATATGGTGTTTTACAATGGGCTAAACCTTGAAGAGGGCGGCGCATGGTTTAAAAAACTATTGAAAACGGCAAATAAATCAGAGAAAGATGCACCGGTTTATAAAGTAAGTGAAGGTGTAGAAGCTATTTATTTAGAAACAAAAGGATTGGAAAAAGAACCAGACCCACATGCTTGGATGAATATTAAAAATGGTATTGTATACGCTGAAAATGTAAAGAAAGCATTAATTAAAGAAGATCCTAAAAATAAAGAGTTCTATACTAAAAATGCCGATAAGTATGTAGCAGAACTTCAAAAATTACATGATGAGACGGTAAACAGAATTCATCAAATCCCTGAAGAAAAACGTTTCTTAATCTCTAGTGAAGGTGCATTTAAATATTTTGGAAAAGCATATGGGATTAAGACAGGATACATTTGGGAAATAAACTCAGAAAATCAAGGTACTCCAGATCAAATTAGAGATGTTGTAAGTTTAATTCAAACAAACAAAGTTCCGGCTTTATTTGTTGAAACAAGTGTAGATCGACGTAGTATGGAAACTGTTTCAAAAGAAACAAACGTACCGATTGCGGGTACAATTTTTACAGACTCACTAGGTAAAACAGGTGAAGATGGAGATACTTACTTGAAAATGATGAAATGGAATACAGATACAATTATTAATGGGTTACAAAAGTAAAATCTAGTTAGTGTATCTATTGAAATTTTATAAGATAAGAAAGAGCCAACTCATGTGAATTGGCTCTTTCTTTTATGTATCATGTTTTATTAATGATTTGGCTGAAGTAACAGCATCTAAAGAAGATGAAATAATATTATAAGAAGCTAGGCTGTGAATCAAGGAAAGTTTAACATAATGGGCATAAAGAATGCTTATAAATATAAAAGAAGATGTTATGAAAATGAATAAAGGCTGCTAATTTTCGTGCGTTCAACTAGAGTTAACTCTCGCATTCTATAAGAATTATTTACAAAAAAGGGATTTGGATAATTTCGTTAAATTTATTTATTATGAAAAAACAATGTTGCATTCAAACTAATTTATATCTAACAATTAGAGGAGATAAAAATGAATCACTTTTTTGTAGAATTTGGTGAATATGAAGCAAGTGTTTGTGAATGGGGAGATAAAAGTAATCCTCAAATCATTTGTTTTCATGGTCTAGGAAGTACAAAATTAAGTTTTATCGAAATAGCGGAACTTTTAAAAGATAACTATCATATTGTATCGTTTGATTTACCTGGACACGGGAAAACACCAAGTTTCGGGAAGGATGAAGATTACGGTGCATCTCATTTAACAAAATGGGTAGTAGCATTACTTGAGCGGATAGGAAAAGAAACATTTCATGTAGTAGCACATTCATGGGGAGCAAGCGTTGCACTTCACTATGCAGCAGAATGTCCAGAAAAAGTGAATGAAATGGTATTGTTAGATGGTGGTTATCATCATGGTAAAATGAACGCGGATTATTTTGCGAATCTATATAAAGATGCGAAAGAAGGAGAGTGTCCACCGCGATCATTAGAAGAAGAAATCACCCATTACGAAAAAGATTTTGATGAATACATTTTTGACAGTAAAGAAGCATTCATCCAGTCAGAAAAAATGGTTTACAGCAGGTGGTCACCATTAATAGAACGTGCGGTTTATGATTTAATGCGAGAAGAAGATAATAAAATGAAATGGCATGCTACTGGCGATACCGCTAGAGGTGTAATTAAGTTTCAATATACGGTATATAAAACGTTGCAATCTCATAAAATTAAAAGCAATATTTTATTATTGTATTGCGATCTTCCACATAATTATTTAGAAATAAGAGAATTGCAGATTGCGGAATTTAGGAAGCATATTGATATTACGACTAAGCTTTATACAGATACAGGGCACCTAATGCATTGGGATAGATCGGAAGAGATTGCCGAGGATGTTTTACATTGGTTCATATAAAGGAGGTCCGTTGTTCGAATTTGAGCAACGGATTTTTTTGATACGTTACCTGAAAAAGAAACAAGTATCTCTAAACTAGAGGAAAGTAAAAAATAAAGAAAAGAGGTTGCCAAAAAGTAACTATTCAGTGACTTTTTGGGACAACCTCTTCTTTTTGTTGTGGATTTTCAAGAAAATTTAGAATAAAATAAAAATATATTCACCTACCTATTATTCACTAATGAAAAGAGGCTAGCGAAATGCAACTGAAGTATGGGAAGCACATTAATATATTATCTATTGTTCTAACTTTGTTCTCTTTTTCTGTAATTGTAAGTTTCTCTACCTGGTTGAGTGGATATTCAATTCCCAACCTTTCTACAATGCTTAAGGTAACAATGTTGAGTGCATTTATTCTTGGAATTATAGGGTTTAGACAAGAGAAAAGCGCACTAGCGATTATAATTATGGGAATATGTGCCTTTGCTCTAGTCGTTCTATATACTTATGCGGTTATAAGTTTTCTTGAGCATTAAGCACCAAAAAAAGAAACGAACATATATGTTCGTTTCTTTTTTTGGATGATTATTATAAAATAGCTTCTTCTAATGATTGAGTGCTGAATCCAAGAATTAATTTTTGAATGTTATTTTCATGATCTTTTACAATGATATATGGAACGTCCTGTACGTTAAAGGATTCAAACTCTTCTTTTTTTCTGGGGCATTAGGGGGACCCCCATATTAGAAAAAATATATTTTGATGCAAATTTATGGTGTAAGCAAGAGCATGAAAGTTCTATCACCAATTCTTTTTTTGCTATAATAGATGCGTGGCAGAAAATAGATAGAAAGATACTGCTAGTCATTTATACTTAAAATGTAGGGAGATTGAACAGAGTTATGGGGACAGAAAAAGAAATTAGTTCCGCTAAATTAATATGGAAGATGACGCGCCCGCATACGTTAACGGCGACGTTTTCTCCTGTAATTTTAGGAACAGTGGCATCACTGTATGTTACAGACATTCATTGGCTTTTATTTATTGCGATGATGGCTGCATGTTTAGCATTGCAAATAGCAACGAACTTATTTAATGAGTACTATGATTTCAAACGTGGATTAGATACCGCTGATTCTGTTGGCATCGGTGGTGGAATTGTCCGTCATGGATTGAAACCAAAAAATGTGTTAACAGTTGCGCTTTTATTGTATGTAGTAGCAGCAATTATTGGAGTTTATATTTGTATGAATAGCAGCTGGTGGTTAGTCGTTATTGGTTTAATTGGGATGGCAGTTGGTTATTTATATACAGGTGGTCCATTACCAATTGCGTACACTCCGTTTGGAGAATTAGTTTCTGGCTTGTTGATGGGGACATGCTTTGTACTCATCGCTTTCTTTATTCAAACGAATACGATAACAACTGAAAGTGTATTAATTTCCATTCCAATTGGAATTTTAGTCGGTGCAATCAACATGTCGAATAACATCCGAGATATCGAAGAAGATATTAAAGGTGGAAGAAAGACATTAGTAATTCTCCTTGGGAGAGAAAAAGCAATAGTAACACTAGCTGTAGCCTTTTTCATTGCTTATTTATGGATCGCCGTAATTGTATTAATGGGTTATATAAGCCCTTGGGCATTAGTTATGTTCCTAGGTTTGAGAAAGCCAATCTCTGCCATTCAAAGTTTCCAAAAAGGAGCAAAGGATCCTGGATATATGCGCATCGCAATGAAATCAACAGCGATGACAAATACGATTTTCGGCTTCTTATTATCAGCAGGATTATTAATTAGTTATCTCTTTTAAATAACTTAACCCCAATTTCTCAATTTTAATGTCGAGAGATTGGGGTTTTTATTTTGAGTTTGTTTAACGATAAGAACATTTTCATTCGAAGTGAAAATACCAATAAATTGCAACTTCATCACTTGTCATATCCAAGCCTTTATAAACAAGAAAATCAAATCCACCAATTATAAATCCGCATTTTTCATAGAACTTACATGCTGCGACATTATTATTTTGTGTTTCAAGCATGATACCGGGCATATTGCCTTCTTTTGCCCACTTCTTTGCTTGATCAACTAATCTTTTACCAACCCCGAGTGTACGATGTTTTTTATCCACTGTTATATCTTCTATGTAAGCATAGTGGTTCCAATTCTTTTTTAATACTATGAATCCGATGATTTGGTTATGTAACAGTGCTATGTAGATTACTTGATTGGGCTTATTTATATATTCATTGTACGCCAGTTCTTCATTATCATTTTGTAAATAACTTTTTTCATAACTCGGAACGTCTTCTACTGTATATTCTATGCGTCTATTTCCTTTCGAAAGAGAAAGTATTAACCGAGCATTCACTATAAAACTGTCATCAATCTCCGGGTGATTGTCTAAATCATTTGTTTCTAACTTTCTAATTAAAAGGCTCATCGTGATACCTCCAAATCATATTATTTCTTCTGGTTCTTTATGTGATTCAAATTTATTCCAATTACAAAATTATAATGGAATTTCAATAGTAAGGCTATCTCTGCATTTTATCTTTATACCGTCATGCTATGATCTGGATATAAACATGTTGTATGTAGTAGTGACGGAAATAGTGAAAGATTTCTAATTGGTTAACATATAAAATGAACTATTTCTTCCTAACAATAAAATAAATCGTGGAGAAGATAAAGGATGCAAAGAACAATATTAATTGTAGAAGATGAAGATATTTTACGTGAGATTATGAAGGATTACTTATTAAACGAAGGGTACAACGTCTTAGAGGCGATTGATGGGAAAGAAGCATTATCTATATTTGAAGAGCATGAGGTGGATTTAATTATTTTAGATATTATGTTATCAGAATTAGATGGTTGGGCGGTCTGTCGGCGAATCCGGAAGAAATCTAATGTACCTATTATTATGTTAACGGCTCGGGTAGATGAGGATGATACTTTACTCGGATTTGAACTAGGAGCAGATGATCGCACCATTAATAGTCAGATTCGTAATTTTTGTCATAAATTAGGACAAAAAGCAGCTCGTATTGTAACTGTTGTGCGTGCTGGTTATAAATTTGAGGGGCAAGTATGAAAAAAGGAATTGTATTAAAGTTATTTATTTTAACAACAGCATTATGCACACTTATTTTAGTAACTATTTTTATTGGACAAACTATATTTTTTAAGCAATACTACGCAAATCGAAAAGTTAATGATATTGAAAAGAATATTCAATCCTTTGAAAAAGCATATGTAAAAGCTGGAGATGATGTGAAAGCCATTCAAGAGTTGGAACAAAATTTCTATCAAGAGAATGCGACATGGATTACAACGTTAGATAGTGTAGGTAATATAAAATATGCAAATGATTTTTCGATAGAAATTCAATTAGACCCTAACGAAAATAAGAGATTTTCTGAACGCTCAATTCACATACCGTTGTATAGTTTTATCAATTTAGAAGATATACAAAGGATGAAATATAGTTTAGAACAGGGGAGTCATATTATTATCGATGGAGTACAGAAGGGGGATATAGTAGTCCCTGCGATGTTAACGATAAAAGAGAAGAATGTTGGGCTAGAGAACAAGCAACTGTCAGAAAGGTTGTATGGGCCAAAAGCCGCATCTTCAAAAGAAAGTTCACAATTATATTTAGCAGGAAGCATTCAGAACGTGCAATTACCGGAGGGGACTGTAGGAACGAACTTTATATATGGAAATCGTGTGCTTATAGATAGAATAAAACAATTTCAGGTTGAGTTATTATTGAATCAAAAAGTTAATGATGTTACTTCTACAGAAATAATGGATTACGAAGAAAATAATATTAAATATAAGCTATTAATCAAACCAACAAAAGATGCACTTGGTAAGACAAATTATATTTTTGCTATGACATCATTGCAACCAGTTGATGAAGCAGTGCAAATGATAAAGGATTATTATGTATATTTAATTATCTTTGTACTGATTTTAATTGTTTTGATATCGTTCTATTACTCAAAAAAAATCGCCAAGCCATTATTACAAATAAATGATACTACAAAAAAAATTGCGGGTTTAGATTTCTCAGAGACGATATCTATTACTACAAGGGATGAGATAGGTGATTTATCACAAAATATTAACACACTTTCTAAAGCTTTGCATTCGTATATTCATCAATTACAGCAAGATATAGAGAAAGAAAAGCAATTAGAAAATACACGTAAAGAATTTATCGCGGGTGTTTCACATGAGTTAAAAACACCTTTAAGTATTATGAAGAGCTGTATTTCAATTTTGGAGGATGGTGTTGCTAGTAATAAAAAGGATTATTACTTTAAAGCAATGTCAAAAGAAGTAGATAAAATGGATATGCTCATTATTGATATGCTGGAGTTAGCAAAATTCGAATCTGGTACGTATAAAATGGAAATGGATGTTTTCCATATTGATGAGATGATTGATTATATATGTGAGCAATTAACCCCGGATATAACAGCTAAGCAATTACATGTTTATAAAGAACTTTCTAAAATTGAAGTTGTTGCAAACCAGCATCGCATAGAACAAGTTATAACGAACTTTATTACGAATGCGATTCGTTACACACCAGAACAGGAGAATATTATTATTTCTACAATAGAAGAGAATGAACGTGTAAAAGTTTGTGTAGAAAATAAAGGGGCTCATATCGCGCCAGAACATTTAGAAAAAATATGGGATCGTTTTTATCGAGGAGATACGTCACGTCAACGTTCAATAGGTGGAACAGGATTAGGCCTTGCTATTTCAAAGAATATTTTGGAGCTACATGGTGCGGAATATGGTGTTTCGAATACAGAAGATGGAGTATTATTTTTCTTCTATTTAAATAAAAACGTGTAGAATTTTCGTTCTACACGTTTTGTTCATTTTTAATTAAAATCGACATTATCTGCATTTTATCTTTATCAGCATTCATTACTATTTTCATTAGAAACGGAATGAAAAGTTGATAAGGAGATTGTTAAAATGAAAAAAAGAGCGATATTGCTTTTGTTTATTATATTAATACTGGGTACAGGCGTTAGTTTCATACATGCTAAAGGGTACAAAAATATATCAAAAGAGGATTTACGATTAAAAGGAAAAACAATTGTAATTGATCCGGGACACGGTGGAGGAGATAGAGGGACGAAAGGAAAGAAATTTGGAACGATTGAAAAAGAACTTAATTTAAAAGTAGCACAAAATATAAAGAAAGAATTAGAAGAAAGAACCGATGCAAAAGTTATATTAACACGTGAAAAAGATACGAGTTTACTTCCAGAAACAAAACAAAAGGAAGAATTGCAAGCTCGTGTCAAAGTAGCGAAAGACCATGCGGCGGATCTTTATATTAGCGTTCATCATGATGCTTTTGAGGATACAAATGTAAAAGGAATAACAACTCATTATGGATCTAATAAAAGGAAAGATAAAAAATTAGCTAAGGTCGTACAAGAAGCTATTTTTGATCAAAATATAGACAGCCGAGATCGAGGCGTTCATGGCAGTGATTTTCTTGTCTTACGAGAAAATCCTTCCCCGGCTATCCTAATTGAATTAGGATTTATATCTAATGCCAGTGATGAAAAAAGAATGAATTCAGAAGAATTTCAAGCAAAATCGCAAAAAGGTATTGTGGATGGCATTATTAATTATTTTACGATGTAATAAAATAAGCAACTAGAAAAATACCATTCTTTCTAAATCTTAATTAGGAAGAGTAGTATTTTTTATTTTGGGTGTATATCCAGTTTTCAAATTAGAAACAAATATTTTTCTAAAGAGTGGATGCAATACGCTATTCTTTAACTGATTTCGACATTATCTGCATTTTATCTTTATCCATCTCTATTAATCTATTTATTGTAAACACCGGTTGAAACTAATGATTCAGTCGAATAAAGGCTCAGCCTTATAAATAATGAATATGAAAATGAATAGGGAAAGGATCGAAAAATAATGAAGGAATCACAAAATAAGAAAAAAACAAGTGTAGTTACGAAGGCAATCATATCTTTAGGAGTTGTTTTAGCGACGACCTTTTTCACATTCTTTTTAATTGGAAAGTGGAACTCTATCCCAGCGAAGGGAGTAGCTAAGGAAAATATGAAACAAGTTAATACGCAACAACAAGAAAAGAAAAAGGAAACACCACCGGCAAAACAAAAAAGACCTGATGGAAAACCGGTAGGCAAGGTTGTGTATTTAACATTTGATGATGGTCCTAGCGAATTAACTGGGAAATTTTTAGATATACTAAAAGAGCAAAATGTTGCCTCGACATTTTTTATGCAAGGTAGTAATTTACAAAATACAGGTTTTCAGGACAATGTAAAACGAGCAGTAAAAGAAGGGCATTATATTGGTGCACATAGTATGACACATAACAGTGAGAAGTTATACAAAAAAGGACAATTTGTACCGGAGATGAAAGAAACGCTAGCTCTTATCCATAATATTACGGGTACAACTCCTAAACTAGTCCGTCCACCATATGGATCTGCACCGGGGTTAAAGGGGGAGGAAATTCGTAATCAAATTGTAGAAGCAGCAATAAAAGTTTGGGATTGGACAATAGACTCAAATGATTGGAAATTAAAAGATAATCCAACTCAGATTATCGAAAATGTAAAGAAGCAGACAACAGAAGAAGTAGAAGTTGTTTTAATGCATGAAAAGGCGCAAACCTTACAAGCTCTTCCTGAAATTATTAAATTTTATAAAGAGCAAGGATATGAATTTGGTGTATATAATGACGAGGATCATTTTCGTTTAAACTTCCAGAAAGATCAACGGTTATAGTATAAACTTAGTTATTTTAAAAAGATGTTTTTATTACTAAAACAATAACTAATACAAAGTCGATTTCCATGAAGTGTACCCCGATTGTTAAGCACATTCTAACAATCGGGGTATTTTTTATATTCAAATTCTCTTAGCGTACGAAATTCGCATTTTTCTACATAGCGAAATAGGACTTACATGCTCCAACCTCATTATCCTCTGTACATGAAATAAATTTGGTCTGTAATATAATCTGAACTAAAATGAAGTCCATTTTTTATCCACCACATGATGATTCCTACCAATGAGGCAGTTTTAATCTCAATAGCGACATAATCTGCGGGTAACTCTGTCTCACTATTATTCCTTCTCGTTTCTACTAATCGCTTTATTAATAGAAATAATTGTTCTTCAAAGTGATTCATATTAAATAAAACGGATAAATAATTTCGATGAATATATAAATAATCGAGTAATTGTGTTAGCTGTTGTTTTTCTGATAAATCGCTTACGTGTATTAAAGCAGTAATTTTATTAGAAAGTTCGTTTAAAATTTCATCAGTGAGCTGCATGAGTAAATCCTGAATGTCTTGATAGTGTAAGTAAAATGTTGTCCGATTTAACCCAGCTTTGTTTGCGATTTTTTGGACTGTTAAATTTGAAATGGTGGATTCCTCTTGTAAAAGGGAATAGACGGCATTTTTAAACATTTCTCTTGAACGAAGTGTACGAGGATCCTCTTTTTTAGATGTAGACATTTTGAAACTCCTTTATAGATTTTTCTTTGACTTTCTCGACATAGCATATTTTCAATGTCGATTAATGAACATTTTCAACAAAATTGTTCATGGTCAAGAATATGTATCTTTGTTACTATGAATTTTATCGACACTGTGTCGATAATGCAACTATAGAAAAAGGGAGTTTACAAATGGAGAAGGGAATAACAGAAAGAAATAAAAAAGTTTTATTACTTGTACTAATTGCTGGCTGTTTTTTATCAACATTAAACCAGACGTTACTAAATGTAGCGATGAGTAACTTAATGGAGGTATTTGATGTTACAGCTGCAACTGTACAATGGTTAGCAACAGGATTTATGCTCGTAAACGGTGTGTTAGTGCCAATTACGGCATTTTTAATGAAACGTTTTACAACGAGGCAATTATTTACTAGCTCAATGATTTTTTTAATCATCGGAACATTACTATGTGCCGGTGCCATCAATTTTGGCATGTTATTAACAGGAAGAATGATTCAAGCAATTGGGGCAGGAATTATTATGCCGCTCATGATGACAGTTATTTTATATTTATACCCTAGCGAAAAACGCGGGAGTGTTATGGGAACGATCGGTTTTGCTATGATTTTTGCGCCAGCCATTGCTCCAACGTTATCTGGTTTTATCATTGAATATGTATCATGGAGATGGTTATTTATTGGATTAGCTCCATTTGTATTCATCGTCATTATTCTTGCGCTAAAATATTTAATGAACGTTGCAGATACGACAAAAGCAAGATTGGATATTGTAAGTGTCATTTTATCAACGATTGGCTTTGGTTGTGTTTTATTTGGATTCAGTAGTGCAGGAAGTAAGGGATGGGATCACCCGATTGTTATTACGACAATTATTACCGGGGTACTTGTTACAACGCTATTTTGCTTACGTCAAATAAAGTCTAACGATCCATTATTAAATTTATCCGTATTTAAGTATAAAATTTTTACTCTTACATCAGTGATCAATGTACTTATCACGATGATTATGTATGCTGATTTAATTCTTTTACCGATTTACTTACAAAACGGAAGAGGCTTTACCGCATTTGAATCAGGTTTACTTCTATTACCTGGAGCGGTCATTAATGCATTCTTATCACCAATTACAGGTAAAATGTATGATAAATACGGAGCAAAACCACTCTTTATTACAGGGTTAGTATTTATTATTATTTCGATGTGGGGTGTAATTGATTTAACTGAATCCACAACGTATATGTATGTAATGGTGCGTACTATTATTTTACGAATTGGGTTAAGTTTCATTTCAATGCCTTTAAATACAGCAGGACTAAATGCTTTACCTAGAGAATTAGGTTCACATGGTTCAGCCGTAAATAATACGGTTCGTCAATTAGCCGGTGCTATTGGAACAGCAGTTGTTATTACTGTATATACGACTCAAGCAAGTTCACATGCTTCAGAGTTATCTTTACAAAATGGAAATATTACAGCTATTCAACTAGCGAAATTATCTTCTATTTTCGGCTCAAGTGATGCGTATCTATTCATGTTATTCTTATCTTTCGTAGCATTAATCTTTGCATGTTTCATGCCTAAAAAAGTGGCAACTCAAAAACTTGAAAGTAAGACAAGTAATTAGAATCGTTTATAGAGTTGTTTAGAAAGTATATGATGAAAGAAAAGCAAGTGATCTAATAATTAAGGTCATTTGCTTTTCTTTTTGTTTATGAACTTAACTTTATCCCGCTTTAATGGGCAGTAAGACCCCTACCTCAAAATGCAGCGAAAGCAAAGAAGTTAGGTGGGGGATCAACTGCCCATAAAAGTCCGATTGGTTCAACTAATAATCAGTGGAGGATGAAGAAAACCCCCATTGATTAAAGTTTCACTTTATAAGAGTTCTTTTTTATAATTTCTACTTAGGAATTGAAAATAAAATTAATCCAGATTATTATATTGTTATTGTAAATTTATTTTATTTAAGGAGGATACATAAATGAAAAACTCAAAAGGTTCTATTGAATCAGAGATAAGTAAAGCAATTACTCACTGGGAAAAGGACTATCTAGGACGCGGGTCTATATCCGTTAAGACAGATATATTACGGGATATGATTATTGTAAATTTACAAGGTATTTTAACGCCGGCTGAATATACTGTGTGCGAAACAAAAGACGGTATGCTAACGATAAAGAAAAATCGTTCGGAGCTAGTTGAATCTGGAATTGAAGATTTAAAAGAGATTATACTAGAATTAACTGGAGAGAAAGTGAAAAGCTTTCATACGGATATAAGTTCCCGTACAGGTGAACGAGTAATGATTTTTAAATTAATTCATAATCTTGAGGAAAAGTTTTAAAAATAAAAAACATCTTAAGATTAGTGGAAGATAAACTAAAAATGTAGTGGGAGGATTAAGAAACCTACAAGTTTTGCACTTTATTAACAGGCTGATAATTAAAAACTTGAAGTTATTTAGGTATAATAAATCTACAAAACTGATAAAGAAATTGACAAACTGCTTAATATGGTTTATCTTATAATTGTTTTAAAAAATTGATAGATGCTCATTTTAACAGTTTGCTATAATTAAGGCTTTAGCATTTTTTTAATATGTAATATTGACTAAATGAAAAAGCTTCTTAATGAAAAGATAGCACATAACATAAATTGATATATTGATTGCATAATCTAGGAGATCAGAAATATACTTTTCTTTTTAACAGGAGTAATACATACATTATCCTCTATAAAATGGGAGCTCTTCAAAAAACTTTATTCAAGTTAGTTGAAGTGAAACCGACAATCTCCATAATTCAATGATGATATAAAATCATTGAATTATGGAAGTTGTCGGTTTTTTTTATGGAAAAAAACGATGTACTAAAAAGAGTGAATGGAAATTGAAATTAAAAAACTATCTTAAAAGAAATTTTTATAGGTTATTTTCGTTTGGAAGGGAGTATTGTACATGTTAATTTCGCTGAGTTCATCAACACTGTTAACATTATTTTTTATGGCGCTTAGCGCTTCTTGGCTAAGTGGATTATTGTTTTTACATGCAAGGATGCCTTTACGTTTTGTTCATATCCATATTGGTATCGCTGCATTGCCTTCATTGGTTTCTTTACTCGCACTTGTTAATCACAATGGAGATAGCGTTGTAGGTCCTTGGCATTTAGATACTTTAGCTTGGTTCATGGCATTCTTTGTTCTTACAATTGGTTTAATCATTCAACGTTTTTCTATACGCTACTTACTGGGAGATCGCTCATATCGAAAATACTTTGCACTTTTTACATGTACTACAGGTGTATCTTCAGTCGCATGGTTAAGTAATGATCTCCGTTTCATGATTATTTGTTGGGGAGCAACTCTTATAGGATTGGTTTTACTTATAGGGCTAAATAAAGGGTGGAAAGTAGTTAGCGAAGCAACAAAAATTTCTAGTTATTTATTTATAATAAGCTGGATCGCTTTGCTAGTAGCTATCATTTGGCTTTTTCAAATTACTGGACAGTGGCAGTTAACATCAGTTTTAACGAATGAAAATGTAGCTCAATTTGGAACGTTGGAGAAAACAGGAATTAACTTATTGATTATAGTAGCTGTGATGATTCCAGCAGCACAATGGCCTTTTCAAAGATGGTTAATTGAGTCAGCTGTTGCTCCAACTCCTGTTTCTGCTATTATGCATGCTGGTTTAGTAAATGCTGGCGGTATCATGTTAACTAGATTTTCACCTCTTTTTCATGATGATATTGCACAAATCATTTTACTAATTTTCTCAAGTATTTCTGTCTTAATCGGAACAGGAATTAGCCTAGTTCAAGTTGATTATAAACGTCAGCTAGTGGGATCAACCATTGCACAAATGGGGTTTATGCTTATTCAATGCGCATTAGGAGCCTATTTAGCGGCTGTTATTCATTTAATTTTACATGGTTTGTTTAAAGCTACACTGTTTTTACAAGCTGGTTCTTCCGTGCAACGTTTTGGGGCAGTGAAGCAGTCTAATGAAAAGATATCTGATTTATGGATTATGGTCGGACGTGTTTTCGGATTATTTATAGCGATTGCTTTTTGGTTTACGACTTCTGGAGAAGGGTATGAATTAGTTAGTGCGTTCATCTTAGGGTGGTCATTATACTTTTCATGGAAACAGCTTGTTGTTTTGGGAGAGGGAAGAATGGGGCGAATTGTTGGCGTATTTATTTTAGCTGGATTTTCTCTCATTTACTTTACCGTTCATAATTCTCTTTATAAATGGTTGCATACTGACATGTATCAAAATGTTCAACCTTCAGCTTCAGCCGTTATTTTTGTTATATGTCTCTTATTATTTGGTAGTGCTATTAGTACTCTCGTTACTCGTAATCAATCCTCTACTATATTTGCTGTAATGTATCTTTGGTTCGTTCGAGTAGGTGAGGCGAGACAAAATTCAGTAGAAAGTCATCCAAGCTATCTAAAACATTATGTATCAAAGGGAGGTAATCAGTGATGAGCATACAGTCAATCGTAACGAAAGAAACTTTAAAAAAGAAAGAGACAAACATTGAAGTACAAGAAAAGAATATGAATGATTTAGTTGAATCTGCTAGCCGGGTTGTAGCACCACTTTGGCCGATTGCTACATTTGCAGCTCATCACCCTTGGATGGGACTTGAAAAACAATCATTTGAACAAGTTGCAGATTGGTTAAAAGAAACTCGTAATGTGGATATATATCCTAGTGCTTCTATGATTCATTCGGCAAAGGCGAAAGGTGAAATTGAGGAATCATTTTTACAAAGTGGCTTGTCTCGTTGGCTTGATTCACAATCTTTTCATATCCCGCGAAAGAAAGTGGAGCAGTTTTGCCAAGCGGCTTTAAAATTAGAGGAATTACCTTCTAGTTTATTATCATCGCCAGAATTAAATAAACTGGCAGAAGAAATGAATTATATAAATACAGGAAGTATGAAAGACTCTTCTATGCAACCTGTAAGTACACTGATAGAGAATCAAAAGGGAGACAATCTATCTGATATTCTTAATTATCATATTATTAAATGGTGTAAATTATATCTTGATGACTCCGGGTCAAGTTGGACGATGCCAAATCGAGAAAAAGGTTTGTATCGTGCATGGCATCACCTTATTACATTTGATCCAGCGCTCAGTAAAAATGAGCGTAGCGTTTTAAAAGATTGGCCAGAGGATGCCGAGGTAGCTTTAACAAGAGCTTTATCTGAATTAGGAATTTCTGAATCTAACAAGCAAGCTTACCTTGAAGGTCACTTGCTTGCTTTGCCTGGGTGGGCAGGAATGATACGATGGCGTTCCCAACAATCAATCCAGGAGCAGGAACTCGTTATAGAATATTTAGCAGTTCGAATTTCTATGGAGCTAGCCATTGTAAAACCTTATTTACCTATAAAAAATCAAAAGGCTGAGAAAAAAATTGCGATTGTCCCACTTATAGCTTCTTGGATCTACTGGGGGAATATTTCAACCCTGGAATGGTCACAAATGTCTGCAGCTGAACAAAGCGAATTATTAGCATTTGCCTATCGTTTTGATGAAAATATTCGCAGAAAACTTTGGCTAGAAGCTTGGGAACAGACGCATGCAGAGCAATTAAGGGAGAAGATTGCTTCTAAGCAACGTGCAACTAATGATAAAAAACGTGTACTAGCTCAATTAGCATTCTGTATTGATGTACGTTCAGAACCGTTTCGCCGCTATCTAGAAAAATTAGGTCCGTTCGAAACGTTTGGAATAGCTGGTTTCTTTGGGTTACCAATTGCCACTAGTGAACTAGGTAGTAATGACAGCCATCCTTCTTTGCCAGTTATATTAAAACCGAAACATCAAATAAAAGAGCTCACGGATGAAAATGAATATAAATCTTATCAACAACGTAAGAAGATAGATAGCTCAGTAAGCTATACGTTTAAAACGATGAAACAAAATGTACTGACAAGTATGTTACTACCTGAGGTAAGTGGCCCTTTACTTGGTCTACAAATGGTGACAAGGAGTTTTGTGCCAAGAAGAGTAGGTAGTTTCCTTCGTAACCTTCGTAAAACGATGTTACAAAAACCTGATACAACATTCTCACTTAATCATGTTCATGATACAAAATGTGAGATACCTATCGGTTTTACGAAAGAAGAAAAAGTGAACTATGTGCGTCAAGCTTTAAAAATGGTGGGATTAACAGAAAAATTCGCGCCTTTAGTTGTAATGTGCGGGCATAGTAGTCAAAGTACGAACAACCCTTATGCTGCAGCGCTTGAGTGTGGTGCTTGTGGCGGAGCAGCAGGGGGATTCAATGCAAAAGTTTTTGCTACTTTATGTAATCTTCCAGAAGTAAGAGAGGCTTTGTCTGCTGAAGGCATTAACATTCCAGAGGATACCATTTTTGCAGCAGCTGAACATAAAACAACAGTGGACGAATTGGAATGGATTTACGTTCCAGAACTTTCGGAAACTGCGCAAGAAGCATTTGATTGTATCGAGTCGATTAGGCCAAATGTGAGCCAACATGCAAATAGAGAGCGTTTAATGCAATTACCTAATTTTAAAACGAAAATAAAAAATGCGAGTAAAGAGGCACATCGATTTGCAGAAGATTGGAGTGAAATACGTCCGGAATGGGGATTAGCCCGTAATGCATCTTTTATTATCGGACAACGAGAATTAACTCAGGATTGTGACCTAGAAGGAAGGGCTTTCCTTCATAATTATGATTGGAAACAGGATGAAAGTGGCGATATATTAGCTAGCATCATTGCGGGACCAGGAACAGTAGCGCAGTGGATAAATTTACAATATTACGCTTCAACTGTAGCTCCTCATTATTATGGTAGTGGAAACAAAACAACCCAAACCGTAACGGCGGGTCTCGGTGTTATGCAAGGGAATGCAAGTGACCTGTTGCCAGGCTTACCTTGGCAATCCGTTATGCAGTCAGATAGTGAAACGTATCATTCACCACTTCGTTTATTAATTGTAATTCAAGCGCCTACTAAATATATAGAACGCTTGCTAAATAATGATTTCACATTTCGAGAAAAAGTTCAAAATCGATGGGTCAGACTTGCAAGTATTGATCCAGAGGGACGCTGGAAAAACTGGTAACAATCATGTAATGAATAATCAACTATCGTTACTAGTTTAAAAGTTTCATAAATACAATTATGAAGAAGGAGTGCTCCATATGAATTCAAAGAATACAAAAGTATTATTATTAACAGACATTGAACACGGAATAGAGCCTATTATCCAACAAGTAACTAACATTCAACAAGAAAACATATTGACTATACACAGCTATGATTCTGTAATTGTACATCCTTATGGAGAGATAATGAGGTCTGTTATTATTGCTATTTATGAAGAAAATGTAGAAGAAATTTTTGTTGTCGGAATAGAGGATAAAGAAACTTCTTCCGTTAATCTACAAACTCAAAATGATTTCATAAAAGATAATATAGAATTAGACTATCTTTTTAAAAATTGCATGCCTGAATTTTCAAGTGGTAGCCTGAATGCATGGCTAAGTGGACAAGAAAATGTTAGTGAAAATATTGAAAAGAGTATAGATATGATTCGTAATCATCCATTAGTGCCTTCTGATATTAAAGTTCGCGGTTTTATGATTGATAAAACTGGTGGAAAAGAAACGGTTGTCAAAGTTTCTGCTAATAAAGTAGCGAAAAAAATGCATTCTTATGTGTAAGTTATCGATAGATAAGCAACTTTTATTTGGACTTGTGTCCTTTACAAAGAGCAAAAGAAATCTTCTATAAATGGGGATCTTTTGCTCTTTTTGTTTGAATTTTTAATGTGTTTTATAGGAGATATCTAATATGTATATAATAAAAATATATAACCTTTTGCATGAAATTTTAAGGAGGGATTAGCAGGCGGAAAATAAAAATTTATGTTGTGATTTATTTCAAGGTTATTATTAAAAAGAATGGAGATTCTTTAATTATGAGAATAAAACAGTTAAAACCTAAAATGATATGGAAAAAAAGAATGCTACTAACTATTTGTATTGTTTTCGGATTGATTATTGCTGGAGTTATTTTTTGGAATGTTTCACCTATTCCAAAAGCGTTTCTCATAAAAAAAGCATTTGAAGGTGGAATGTTTGTTCAATCTAACAATTATAAAAACGCTCTAAAAGAGACACGAATTGTTAAAGATATTAATTATAATTCTAAATTTCCTGATGGTACATTAGACATTATTTATCCCAAAAATCTTACGGAAAAAACATCTGTTATTTTTTGGGTACACGGGGGTGGATTTGTAGGTGGAGATAAATCAGACATTACTGGTTATGCAGTAGAATTAGCTGCTCGTGGTTATACAGTGATAAATATAAATTATGCTCTTGCTCCTAAAAGAAAGTATCCTACACCAGTACTACAACTTGGTGAGGCTTACGAATATATAAAAGAAAATGCAAAGAAATATAATGTAAAACTAGATGACCTGTATTTTGCAGGAGATTCTGCGGGAGCGCAAATATCTGGACAATTTGTTACTATTCAAACATCTCCAGATTATGCGAAATTAACCGGAATTGACGCTATTGTTGCTCCTTCTACAATTAAAGGTATATTGCTATTTTGCGGCCCGTATAATATGCCTGCATTAGCTAAAATGGAAACATCCAAAGAAGTGCAAGACTTTATGCGTACTACTGGCTGGGCTTACTTTGGGAAAAAGAAGTTTGAAACATCACCTGAAATGGAAATCGCCTCTATTTATAAACACGTTACAAAAGATTACCCACCAACGTTCATCACAGATGGAAATACTGCATCATTTGAAGATCAAGGTAAAGCATTAGCTTCTACTTTACAAAATAAAGGAGTACCTGTAGATACACTTTTCTTTGATAAAAATATCTCTGGCGAGTTGGCGCATGAATTTCAATTTAAAATGAACACTCCAGCAGGTCAAGAAGCTTTTAAACGAGTTCTTAAATTTCTAAATGAAAATAAATAATATATATACTATTAACTTTTTATAAGCTTAGTTTAATACCAAATATGGGTGAACAAAATATTGCACTAATAATCTAATGGTAGCAAAAATAAATTTGATAAGAAGTATATAGTAAGAATGATTTGGAGATACAGATGGGGATATAACTATTTTATTTAGGACGGTGCACTTTAAATGGATTTACAGAAAGGGAAATTATATTGGAACACAACTTTTTCTAATACACCTTCTTATCCTCGGTTGGAAGAAGATATAAAATGTGACGTACTAATAATAGGAGCAGGAAGTTCAGGTGCTCAATCAGCATACTATTTGAGTGAATCAGATTTAAATATTGTTGTCGTTGATAAAAGAAAGGTAGGACACGGGAGTAACCTTACAAATACAGCACTTATTCAATATTTAGGTGACAAGATGTTTTTTGAGCTTGTAAATACATTTGGAGAAGAGTATGCAGTTAAGCATATGAAATTGTGTGAACAAGCTATTAATGATATTGAATATGCTGATCAAAATTTACCTTATTGCTCTGATTTTAAACGACGTGACAGCTTATATTATGCAAGTTATGAAGAGGATATAAAGAAATTAGAAAAAGAACTGTATTATTTACATAAGCATGATTTTAAAGCGACTTGGCTATCAGAGGAACAAATTGGACAGAGATATCCATTTAAAAAACGTGCAGCTATTTATACGTATAATGATGGTGAAATAAATCCTTATAAATTTACACATAGTTTATTAGAACAAGCCTCTAATAAAGGAGTTCACATTTATGAAGATACAGAGATTGTTGGCAAAAAGTTAGAGAAAGAATGTGCTATCTTTTATACAAAAGGGGGCAATTCTATTACTGCCAACAAAGTAATTGTGGCTGCAGGATATGAAGGTTTGGAATTTAAAAAGGAAAAGAACGCTACACTGATTAGCTCATATGCAATTGTGACTAATCCTGTGGAAGATTTATCTTCTTGGTATAAACGTACTCTCATATGGGAAACTGCGAGACCATATATTTATATGAGAACTACTGCAGATAACAGGATTATTATAGGTGGGTTAGATGAAGATACAAACATTGCTCAAGAAAGAGATTCAAAATTAATTCATAAAAAAGAGAAATTAGTGAATGAATTTAATAAGCTCTTTCCCAATATAACCGTTGAACCTGAATTTTATTTAAGTGCTTTTTATGGTGGTACTCATGATGGTTTACCTATAATTGGAATGTATGAAGAGTTTCCAAATTGTCACTTTATCTATGCGTATGGAGATAATGGATTAGTATATAGTATGGTACTTTCTAAAATTATGCGAGATGTAATTATTAGCGGTTCAAGTCCGGATTTGAATTTATATTTACAAACTAGACCAAAACTAAATGAGTAAGCTACATGTACGCAAAATCACAGTAGTATAAAGAAGTGATCGTTTTAACGGTTTTAATTATTTTATATAGGAAGCAATTCTACATTTGTAATCTCTCCAATATATTTTGGGGGGGTTTATTTTTTTATTGAAAAATAGTCTAATTAAACTATAATGAGTATATAGTTTAATTAGACTATTTATTTTGTTGGATGTGAACAAAGGAGGAAAGAGGTATGGTTGCAAAAGAGACCAACTTACGCTTAGTAATAGCTGGTTTAATGCTAGGCATTTTAATGGCTGCAATGGATAATACAATTGTTGCTACTTCAATTGGTACAATTGTCTCAGATTTGGGTGGATTGGATAAATTCGTCTGGGTTACTTCTGCTTATATGGTTGCAGTTATGGCTGGTATGCCTATTTTTGGGAAATTATCTGATATGTATGGTAGAAAGAGGTTCTATATTTTTGGTTTATTAATCTTCTTAATTGGTTCTGCATTATGTGGTACTGCGCAAAGTATTGTTCAGCTAAGTATTTATCGTGCAATTCAAGGTATAGGTGGGGGTGCACTTATGCCAATCGCCTTTACCATCGTATTTGATATTTTTCCTATTGAAAAAAGAGGCAAAATGACTGGATTATTAGGGGCCGTATTTGGTTCTTCAAGTGTATTAGGACCTTTATTAGGCGCGTATATAACAGAAAATATTAGTTGGCATTGGATTTTTTACGTCAATATTCCAATTGGTTTAATGTCATTAATTTTTATTTTAAAAGCTTATAAAGAAAATAATCCACCTACTAAGCAAAATATTGATTGGTGGGGGGCGATAACGCTCGTAATAGCAGTAATTAGCTTAATGTTCGCTTTAGAATTAGGAGGAAAAGAATTTAAGTGGGATTCGATACAAATCATTGGGTTATTTACATCGTTTATTGTATTTTTTATTGGTTTCCTATTGGTAGAAAGAAAAGTGAAAGATCCAATCATATCATTTTGGATGTTTAAGCGTAAGGAGTTTGCAATATCTCAAATTATTACATTTTTCTATGGAGCAACATTTGTTATTTTAACAGTATTCATTCCTATTTTTGTTCAGGCTGTATATGGTGGAACAGCAACTAATGCTGGATTAATTTTAACACCAATGATGTTAGGTTCTGTCGTAGGTAGTGCCATTGGCGGAATATTTCAAACGAAAATTAGTTACCGCAACTTAATGTTATTATCTGTAATATCCTTTGGGATAGGTATGTATTTATTAGGAACGATGGATCCGCAAACAAGCCGTGCACTTTTAACGATATACATGATTATAACGGGATTTGGGGTTGGATTTTCGTTTTCTTTACTTCCTACAGTTTCTATTCATAATATGGAACCGAGATTCCGTGGTTCAGCTACTTCAACAAATTCATTCTTTCGTTCACTAGGTATGACAATTGGGGTAACGATTTTTGGCTCCATTCAAAATAGTACCTTTACAGCTAACTTAAAGGATGCTTTTAAGGGAATAGAACACAGTTCCAGCATGTTAAATAATCTAGGTGATCCAAGTGCAATATTTCGCTCAGATATAAGGGTCAGTATCCCTACTTTTATTCTTGAAAAAATTATAGCCGCTATGTCATCTTCGATTACTACTGTATTTCTATTAGCTTTAATTCCAATTATCGTTTCGTTTATGGCAATATTATTTATGGGGAATGTCAAAGCTGGTACAAAGGATAATAAAGTGAATTTGAATTCATAAATTTTATAAAACAAAAAGATTCTTTGCTTATTTTTAGCTTATACTATTGGTATAGGTTATTAAGGAGTGGAGAGTTATGAATACAAAGCTTTTTATGCTGGGTCTTCTTATGGAGAAGAATAGACATCCGTATGAAGTCCAGCAACTTTTAAAAAATAGTGAAATGAAATATTATATAAAAATTACAAAAGGCTCTTTATATTATACATTTGAGCAACTTGAAAAGAAGGGCTTTATAGAAGTTGTTGATATTATTCGTAATGAACAACGCCCTGAACGGACTATTTACGGTATTACTCAAAGTGGTAAACAAGAATTTGAGCATTTATTATTAGAGCAAATGATAAAGAAAGAGGATATGCATCGTCCTATATATGAAGCGTTACTTTTTGCACAATACGGGGAGGAACAATTAATTCTAGAACAGCTAAAAATTAAAATTTCTCAACTAACGTTATATCTTACTACTCTTCAAAAAGTATATGAAGAGAAGTGTGGAAAAGAGAGTTTAGCTAAGCTATATATATTATCTAGTGTCATTTTACATTTAAGAACAGAGTTAAAGATTTTACAGAGTTTATATCATAACATAAAAAATGAAAAGATAGATAATATAGGAAATGATGTACTTAGAGAGATAGAAAATCAATGTTTATAATGAAGAAGATTATAAAATAAAAAGAACGATTGTTATAATCATCTAAAAATAAAAGAAGTACTTGTTCTAATAAAAAATGAATTGTGCTTTAAGAATGAGAAAGGATAGCCATGCAAAATAAAATTATCGTTATGTTTCAAAAAGATTTTCGCTTATATGATAACCCAGCTCTATTTGAAGCTGCTCAGTCCGGTGAGGTTGTTCCGGTATATGTACATGATGAAACTTTTTCAATGGGGAGTGCGTCAAAGTGGTGGTTACACCATGCAATAATAGATGTAAAGAAGCAACTTGAGGCATTGGGCTCTACTTTAATAATTCGCAAAGGAAATACACAGGAAGAAATACTTTCTCTCATAGAACAGTTAGGTATAACGGCTGTATATTGGAATATTTGTTATGATCCGGAAAGATTACAATCTAATCAAAAAATGAAAATGATGTTAGAAGATAAAGGTATTATTTGTAAGGAATTTAATTCACATTTATTATTAGAACCGTGGATTATAAAAAAGAAGGATAACACTGAATATAAGGTGTTTACGCCTTTTTACAATGCATTTCAAAAGCAGGTAATACCTAAACCTATTAGTAAAGTGCAGCGTATAAAGGGAGGAAACTCTTTACCAGCAAGCTTATCTGTTTCAAAATTACACTTGCTGCCGACTATACCGTGGACATCTCATATTGAATCAATGTGGGAGCCTACAGAGGAAGGGGCATATAAAACATGTAAGAAATTTTTCTCTAGCAAATTAGCCTCTTATAGTGAAGGAAGAGATTTTCCAAATGAAAATGCTCATTCGATGTTGGCACCTTATCTTTCATTCGGCCAAATATCAGTGAGATGGATGTATCATTACTTAATCAATAAAAGTACCGAAAGACAATGTAGTCTTTTTGAAAAACAAGTGAATAGTTTTATACGTCAATTCATTTGGCGAGAGTTTTCTTATTATTTGCTATATCATTATCCATTTACAGTATATAAACCTCTTAATAAGAGCTTTGAACATTTTCCATGGAATAATGAAGAGGAGTTATTAACAGTATGGCAGAAGGGTGAAACTGGTTATCCGTTTATTGATGCGGGAATGCGGGAACTGTGGCAAACAGGTTTTATGCATAATCGAGCAAGAATGGCTGTAGCTTCTTTTCTTGTAAAGCATTTGTTAATTCCGTGGCAAGAAGGAGCAAAATGGTTTATGGATACACTACTAGATGCTGATATTGCAAATAATACAATGGGATGGCAATGGGTTGCTGGAAGTGGGGCAGATGCATCACCGTACTTTCGTATTTTTAATCCCATCACACAAGGAGAAAAGTTTGATAAAGGTGGGGAGTATATAAGAAAATGGGTACCAGAATTAAGAGATATGCCTAATAAATATATACATAAACCTTGGGAAGCACCTGAGCATATTTTACAAAAGGCCAATATAACGCTTGGTCATACATATCCTTTGCCAGTTGTTGATCATAAGGCAGCACGAGAGAGAGCACTTTGTGCATATAAAAGTATGAAAGAATTTATATAAAATACACGAGTCAATATGAATTTGATATGTAAAAGTTATAATGTCTATTTGCGTATTAAAGTTGTATTCATTGAAAGAGTATACGAATCATATAGAGTTTCTAAAACCTTCTATCGAAAAAGGAGAATGTTTATGAAAAAATCTAGTATTCTAGTATTTTTACTAACATATGGTTTGTTTTATGTTTCTAGTATTTTATTTCCTATTGATCGTACTTGGTATGATGCGTTAGAAAAGCCGTCTTGGACACCTTCTGGTATGACAATCGGAATAGTTTGGGCTGTACTATATGGATTTATTGCATTGTCGGTTACAATTATTTACAACAAATATGGATGTAAGCCAAAAACATTTTGGTTCGTATTCCTTTTAAATTATATGTGTAATCAAGCGTTCAGCTATTTTCAATTTAGTCAAAAAAATTTATTTTTAGCAACAGTAGATTGTTTACTTGTCGCTATTACTACGTTACTTCTCATAGTAGTTTCTTCCAAATTATCTAAAGTATCGACATGGTTGCTAATTCCATATTTTGTATGGGATACATTTGCTACATATTTATCTTGGACAATTTACAGTATAAATTAAAGACGTAAATAAAAACTTGAGCATAATAAAAATGCTCGAGTTTTTATGTGTATGAATGAAAATCTAAAATATAGAATATATACATCTTAGGGAGGTCATCTTTGTGAAGAAATGGATAAAAATTATGCTGTACTCTTTACTAGGTATTTTACTTATAGGAAGTATTAGTTTTTTTGTTTGGTCTCAGTTTACTTATAAACCAACGAAAGAGGCTTTGTCGTTAGTAGATGATAAAAAAGATGAAGGTAATATCATTTTTGGAGAGAAAGATGCTAAAATAGGGGTTATTTTTTATCAAGGAGCTAAAGTAGAAGCTGAGGCTTACAGTTACTTAGGGGAAGCTCTTGCAAAAGATGGGCATTTTGTAGTAATGCCTAAGTTACCATTAAACTTAGCGATATTTGGAATCAATGCGGTAGACAGTGTAATGGAACAGTATCCTAAAGTTCAAAAATGGTATGTTGCAGGGCATTCAATGGGGGGAGCTATGATTTCTAAGTATGCCTCTCAGCATGAAGACAAGGTAGACGGAATCATTTTCTTAGGCTCTTATCCTGCAGATGACTTCTCTACGAAATCGATCCCGATGTTATCAATTTATGGAGAAGTAGATGCTTTAGCAACTGTAGAAAAAATAGAGAACAATAAAAAGTTAATGTCAAAAAATACAACTATGCACATGATAAAAGGCGGAAACCATGCTCATTTTGGCATGTATGGTGAGCAAAAAGGTGATAATGCGAGCTTAATTACATCAAAAGCACAACAAGATGAAACAGTGAAAGTAATTGAAGAATGGTTATTAAAACAATGATAGACCGGAGAGCCAACTCATACGAGTGGGCTCTTTTATTTAACTTCTATTTCCAATTTCCTTCTTATTTTCTTCGGAATATCCTCTTCAGTGATAATGTCGTAAGAATACACATACTTTCCTTTCACATGAATTTTCAAGTAAGTTTTTCTTATAAAATCATTAGGCGTGTTCGTTCCAACTTTATATTCTTTTTCATTGTTTAATTCATCAACACCTTTTAGGGCGTACATAGCTCGTCCTTTATGATGATAATCCGGAACACCATATCCTTTTGCAACCGCATATACATTTTTTTCTTCAGCAATCGGATTAAATCTGTCTAAATCACCGCGTAATATGAAAGGTAGTAAGTATATAGGAAGACCTATTCCTATTATGCAAATTACAAATTTCTTCATGACCGTTTCTCCTTTTGTTAAATTACTTATTTTTAAGTATAGGAAAAAATTCTTATGAATTTAGAAGTGAATTTCTTAAGTTTTTCTTAAATAGGTGTTTAAAGGAGGGATAACATTGTATGGTTATTCTTTCGTGCAAATCGTATCATTTTTTATTTATATCTTCGTGGCTTTTATGCAAAATACAATATTTCTAGATAAAATATAACCTCCTTATATATTAGGAAATATAATTTCGTGAATTAATTATGAATATATTTTATTTTGAAAAACATCCCTTGATAAATACACAGAATTATTGTAAAGTGATGATAATTAAAATATATATTGTTTGAAAGCGATAAAGGGAAATAGTACAAGTAGTTTTTTTAGAGAGTCGGTGGGTGGTGTAAACTGATAGAAGGAACGTGTGAATCCGTCCTTGAGGGAAATGAGGAACAATTCAATGTGAAGTTCGTAATCGTTTCCAGCTACAAGCAGTTAATAATTTAAGTGGAGGGCGTATATTTTTACGTTTTTAACTAGAGTGGCAACGCGGATTAGCTTTCGTCCCTTTTATAGGAACGGGAGTTTTTTTTATTTTATCTAGTTAAAATAAAAATTTGAAAAAGGTTAGTTCCTTCATTAATAAATATAAAAGATTAAGGGGATATTCTTCATGGACAATCAATATAAGTTAATAGAAGAATTTAATAATGCGGAATTTGATAAAAGTTTAAAATGGTTTTCTCCACCTAAAGATTGGGAGGTTAATAGCAATAAATCGAAGTTAATAATCAAACCGGATAAAGAGACAGATTTCTGGCAAAAAACACATTATGAATTTCAAGTTGATAATGGACATTTTTTATACTATGAACTAAATGGAGACTTTAGATTGATTACGAAAGTAAAATCTAAACCAGTGAATAGATATGATCAAGCAGGTTTAATGGTTCGATTTTCAAAAGATACTTGGTTAAAGACATCGGTTGAGTATATACCTGATGACAATAGTAAATTAGGTGTTGTTGTAACAAAGAATGGATATTCTGATTGGTCTAGTCAGGAGTTTTTTGGAGATTTAAATTCTCTTTATTATCGCATAACAAGAAGGGGAAATAATTACTATGTTGATTATTCATTAGACGGGGATTTATGGAAACAAATAAGAATGGCTCACCTTTTTGAAGAAAAAGATTGCATGAAAGTTGGCATTTATGCTTGCAGTCCACAAGGAGATGGGTATGAAGCAGAGTTTGAATTTATTAAGATTGAAAATATAGATGATAATACAAAAGTTTATTAAAAGTGTAAAGGCTCTTATCCATCATTATTCTACTGCTGAATCTTCTTATGCTGACATTATTTTTATGGCTCTTTATATAAAAATACCGAGTAACCACTCACTCTAAGGATGAGTGGTTACTTGCAGTTTGTTTAAATAGAGAAATTGGGCTTTTCCGTTATAGGTAACATTTTTCAATGCGTAAATAAGAAGGTTCTAGTGTAAAAACTTCAGAGCAATTGCACCAGAATCACTATTGGATCAGTTTAGATCCATAACAATTAAAAAAAGATATCCTGGAGTGGAAAGTAAAAAATGAAATTGCTAAAGGTGAATTTCAAATAATGCCAATGTTTTATAAAAACATTGTATACGAAGGGATGTACCATTTATGATTGACGAGAAAACAATACAAATTGTGCAGTCAACGGCTCCAGTATTAAAAGAACATAGTATAGAAAAGGAATTGATTCATTATGAATCGTTTAGCCCCGTTGCAATTTTAGGTGAGTAACTAATACCGGATAGGGCTATAGTCATAATAATGTAAGTAAATGGTTTTTTTGCGATACTTCAATAGTGAAGTATCGTTTTTTCTTGTATAACTAAAGCACAGCTATGGAATCTGATGTAATGTTGAAAAATGATCCCAAGTAATGATTTGTCTATTGTAATACTAAGTAACTATGATGAAATTGAATCTAAAAAGTATGCTAATAAAATAGTAAAAAATTTTTTAAAAAAGTAAAAAAAATAGAGCTTAGATTTGCAACAATAAATGTTTTTTTATTAGATAATTACTTTACCGATAATCGAGATGTTTGCGGATACATTTATTTTTGGGATACATAATTATATTTAGAGAATACCCAGTTACAGTATTTGAATTTTTAATAAGAAGGGATGCGAAGGAATGAACTCACAGAGACAAGGCTATGCAGGCTGGTGGCAAGGCGGACACGGTGGTTGGCCGGGTGGACACGGTGGTTGGCAAGGTGGACACGGTGGTTGGCAAGGCGGACACGGTGGTTGGCAAGGCGGGCACGGTGGTTGGCAAGGTGGACACGGTGGTTGGCAAGGTGGACACGGTGGTTGGCAAGGTGGACACGGTGGTTGGCAAGGTGGACACGGTGGTTGGCCGGGCGGACACGGTGGTTGGCAAGGCGGACATAGCGGCTGGCAAGGTGGACATGGTGGTTGGCCGGGTGGACACGGTGGTTGGCAAAGCGGGCATGGATATTAAAACGAGGCTATAAAATCATTTTTTTATGCAAAGTTTGTATATTTAGTATCGTTGTATATTTTCATTTTTATTAGGTTATATGTTTTTAAAGCACTCTTTGAAAAGGAGTGCTTTTTTTATTTTTCTTTTGATTTAATTAACGAAAAAAGTATCTTGTACTCCTTTTGTAACTTTTTCTAAATAGAAATTTTCTATAAAATAAGGGGCCTGCCTGCCAAACAAATCGTTATTTGTAATACTGCTATCAAAGGAAAGTGCTTGTGACATCTCGTTAATATTGAAAAACAGTAATAACCTATTGTGTTAAATTTTTTGAAAATTTAGGTTTAATATCTTTAAAATAGGTGTATTACATATTACATAACAACTAAATAAAAAAATAAAAAATCTAAAGGAGGAAAAATACCATGCATAAGAATGAAAGAAAACCGGTGGTTCATGAATATGAAAATGAGCAGGAAGTAGTTATGAAAGTAAAAGAACAAGGGTTGGGCACAAGTATTATCAACTTTTTCTCCAAAAAAGGGGACGAGCTCCGAAATCAAATGGAGGAAATGGGGTTGTCGAAGGAGGAAGCTAACTTATATGAAGAAAAACTAGATCAAGGGAGAATTTTACTCCTAGTAACAGATGAAACACTAACGGCGAGTGGTAGGCAGCCGCAAAACTATTATTCTCTCTAATAGATTGCAACATCTGATAAATAGGTAAGTTAATTATTCTAGGTTGTAGTATGAAAGAAAATAAAAGTAGAGAAGGGTGAGAAAAATGAAACATACGATATTTAAATATGCTGTGATTGGGATTACGACCGGAGTCATGGTCTCCTTATTAAAAAAAGAAAATCGGAAAGCTATACAAACAAAAGGAAAAAGTGTAAAAGACAAACTACAAGAAGGAAACATAAAGGAAACATTAGAGAAGGTAACTGAGACAAGTAAACAATTCTCTGTAAATGCAGCTAATGTTGCAAAACAAACATTACCACAACTGCTTACAGCCACACCAGTTGTCATTTCTACCATTAAAGACTTAACAGAAAACGAAAATAGCAAAAAGAAAAAAGATGAAAAGAAATATATAAAAGAAGGGAAAGAAGAGAGTGCTTAGATTTAATTCTAAAAAGAGAAAGTGAGGAAAAAAGTATGAAATCTCTGTATGCAATTGATGTAGGAATTGGTTTTACTAAGCGGGCATATCGACAGGATGTAGATTCTGAGGTGACGATTAAGAGTGAAGCTTCTACACTAGCCCCTGTACCTAATCATGCTGAAAGTGACGATTTAACAAAGGTAAGTTTTATAGATTTAGACTTTGCATACTACATGGGAAATGAAGCACATCAATCTGACGCTGCATTTCTTCCTCCATTTGACGAAGAAATAGAAAATTATTATGAAAGCGAACAGTTTAAACAACAAATATTTGGTTGCATTGCAAACGATTATAAAGAAAATGTCGTGTTACCTTTAGTTGTTACCGGGCTTCCAGTTACTTGTTTTGGTAGTCAGCATGAGCAATTACAACGTGCACTAAAAAAAGAAACTTCCGTGCAAATCGATGGGAAATTTATTAATATTACGGTGGAAAATGTTTTGATTCTTCAGCAACCGGTCGCTTTACATGCCTATTTCTTAAAAGAGGGAATCATTCAGGAACGAGATCGTATCTTAATTATTGATGGTGGATTTCGTACATTAGAAATGACAGATATGAAACAGAATGTCATTTTAAATCATTATGAGACAGAGCTAGGATGTAGCAAGCCTTTGAAAAATATTAAGAATATCTTGCAGAATCATGCGGGTGAAAGTAATCAATTGCATATTAACGACATGCCAAACATATTAGAAAAAGGATATGGAGGTCGAGAAGAAAATCCTGAGACAAATCAGGTTGATACTTTGATTCAAAAAGAGTTGGATGCACACTTCCAAGACGTTATGCGTGTATTACAAGAACAATTTAAGTTAGACCAGTATGACACTATTATTTGGACAGGAGGAATAGTAGATCTCCACAAAAAACGAATTGAAAAAATACAAGGTGAAATTTCTTCTTTCCGTATGGTAGACGCTTCGAAAGAGGCTGCACTTCATGGATACTATATGATTGGAAGTCAAGTATTTGACGACATCACCAATCCATCTGCATATGAATCCAAATTATAATGACGACTGAAAAGGAGTTCGTTGAATAGACGTGCCAAATTATGTAGCTTCTTTTCCACATATAAATAAAAAGTACTTGTATAGAGGAAATGTTTAAAATTGAGAATAAAAATAACTAATATATAGGGGGTCTTCCTTCTAACAGAAGAAGACCTCCTATACCATTTAGCTTGTAATTTAGATGATCTAAAAACTTTTCCTCCAAGACATGAATACCTACATACAAATTGCATATTACGGATATTATTCGATCAAACATAAAACTATTCAGAAAGGAAGAATAATATGGAATGCATACAAATGCCGAAATGGAATTGGTATCATGTGAAAACTAGTGAACTTGAAAAACTTTCTTCTATAATCCCTCGTGATGTAACATCTTATTTCTCTCAATTTGTAAAGAAAATAAGTTCTCCTTGTGAAAATGGATTATATGTTTATACGTTATCACCAAGTCAAACTTGCGTATATGGTTCGTTTTTATATGATCAAGATAAAAAGGACGCCAAAATTCAAAAATTCCTTCATTATTTCGTAGCTCATGGAATACTGATAACGGTCCAGGAAAAAGAGGAAGAGAATTTTCAAAAATTAATACATAATTTTCCTATAGGTATAAAAAATTGTAATAGTTCCGCTGAAGGACTATGTGCTATCTTATCAATATTTATATCTCACTATTTACGAAAGGTTGACTATTTTGAAAACAATTTCAGAAATGTGTTATGGGATTTTTATCATCATAATAACATAGCGGTTTTAGAAAGAATTTATCATATTCGTCATGAATTATTTATGAATACACATGTGTTTCGCTTAATACAAGAAGTGTTACAAGGATTGGAGGAAGCTTGGTTAGAAAACATAACAAACACCCTTTGTTATAAACAAACACACGTAAAATTAGAGCGTGGATTACAACTCGTTAAAGAGTACCAAGAAGAATTAGACACGATGATTCATTTACAAGAAGTTGTTTCTTCTCATCGTGGGAATGAGATTATGAAAGCTCTTACTGTATTAACTGCTGTAAGTACGCCTTTGACGGCCTTAGGAGCATTATGGGGCATGAACTTTAAATACATGCCCGAACTAGAATGGAAATATAGCTATTTAATCGCTCTCTTATTTATTATTTTCACAACAGGAAGTATGTATATGTATATGCGATTTAAAGGATGGACAGGCGATTTATTACGAGTAAAGAAAAAGAAATCCTTTTTTAAATCTAATTAATCTTATTTTTTTAAATATGATAGATATTAACCTAGAAATATGGTTAGTAATATTTATTAATAGGGGGTGTGCAATATCCGCATCAAGTTAAAGTTTTGATGTCCCTGCAATGAAAAAATGGTGAATATTTATATGGAAGATTAGAGCTCTCCTACGTGAAGGAGGGCTCTAATCTTTATTTAAAAACTATATCATATACATGGGCAGACTCACCATCTGAAATCTTCCTAGAATATGACAAAAGAGAACTTGCGTTAGAAAACAAGCTCTCTTTAAAAGAAATAACGTAATTGAGATACTTATATAGTAACAATTGTTTTCTTCTAATTCCATATGTCTTATGTTGAGAAATAAATTATAAGTGGCTTGATAAAGAACAAACGAATTATTGACATAATATTTTGACGATAATATAATGAATCTCGAATTCAAGATAACTTGTAAAGGATTGGGAATTATGAGCGTGATTAAAGATGAAAGCTTATCTTTAAAGTTACTCGTTATATTATCAAGGGCAGTACAGTCAATACTAAACGTATTGAAAAGGTTATAAAAAATTATGGACTTAATTCAACTGAATTTGCAGTGCTTGAGCTACTATACAGTAAAGGTGATCAGCCTATACAAAAACTTGAAGACAAAATATTATTTGCAAGTAGTAGTATCACGTATGCGTTAAATATTTGAGAAGGTATCGAATTGATGGATACTATTTTTCCTCAGCATAAAGAGGGATTCGGTAAATATTTGGTAGTTTGGGCTATATTGAGAAAAAATGATAATTAAACAGTTGAAAAAGTTAGGATATTGCACGCAGGAATTGTAAGTTTTTAGAGGTTATTTCTGTTTAGTAATATCCTAATTAAATATAAATTAAATAAATAGGAGGAAAAATTAATAAATAGGAGGAAATTTGTTGTAATGCAAAATAAAGAAATTATGTAATTGCAATTGATATAGTAAGAAAGATAGTTGTTATATTAACAATATACATATCGTCCTTTTCATTATAAATCTTTCATAAAGCGGAGAGTGGGTATCAAGAATGGAATTACGTCATTTAGAGTATTTTATTCAAGTTTGTAATAATAATAGTTTTACTAAAGCTGCGGAAGTTCTAGGTATTTCACAGCCGACTTTAAGTCAACAAATCCGTGTGTTAGAAGGTGAACTTGATACACCCTTGTTTTATCGAGTTGGAAGAGGTATCAAAATGACAGAAGCGGGTAAGCTGCTATTTGATAAAGGAAAATTTATCATGCAACAATTTGATGACGTTTATAATGAAATTTTTGAATTAAAGGGTGTAAAAAGAGGTGTAATTACTATAGGAGGTTTATTAGAGGATCTCACCTATTTAACACCTTATATTATGAAGTTTCAACAACATTATCCCAACATCGTGGTGAAAATTATAGAATTCGAAGTTGCTGTAAATCAAATCGTTGACAAAAATATTGATTTAGGAATTACACGTAGTGCTCAAATTCCAGACACATTAACAAGCACCCTTTTGTATAGCGAAGAGCTCGTCCTTGTCATTCCAAAAAATCATCCTTTGAATGAAACATCATTTGTTTCTTTTCGAGAATTAGTAGGGCTGAGTAGAATAATGGTTTCATGTAGTTGTCGTGAATCTATTAAAATATATTGTGAGAGTTTAGGGTTATCTTTATCTGAAGCAAATATAGAAACAAAATCTTCTATTTCTTTATTGAGCCTTGTATACAATGGACATGGTGTTGCTATAATACCTCTTTCACTAGTTGACTTTGTTAATAATGATAATTTGAGCATAGTTCGTATTATTGATCCGACACCAAGTCAAGATATTAATCTTATTCATTCTGATGATAAATTTTTAAGTTTTGCAGCGCGTATCTTTATGCAAAAGTTACATGATCCTGAAAAAGTATCAGTATAGTAGAAACAATAAGGATTCTAGTGTGAAAATTGGAAAAACCTATAAGTTTTGAGATGAAACCTATATTAAAGTCAAAGGGCAGTGGCTTTATATGTGTGGTGTGATTGATTCTTGACTTTTACTTAAGGGAAAAAGGACAGACTTTGCACGGAGAGAAGGGTATAAAAATAAGTCAAGTTAATCCATCAACTCTTCGGTCTTATCGCATAGTAATAGATTCCATTAGGGATATACATCGCTATTTCGAGTATACATATCCTTATTGCATAAAGAAAACCACCGGCATTATACCGGTGGTTTTGACTTAGAAAGCAAAGCAAGTACAACCAATCCCCCATTTAGTTCCATCTTTTCCTATTACGGTATGAGTGTGTTGATGGAGAGGGTTACTACAACTATGTAACTTGTTATCATGGGAATCGTGAGAAAGTATAGTGTGGGCTAGGTTAGCGCCACCATAACCATAAACTCCCGTCGGTGCCCAATCAGGTGATGCTGGCGGTAATTCAGGTGATAAATTTTTAAATTCATCATTTCCATAAACAACCTGCCCACCCATAATGGTGAGTAATGATTCAAGGTTCTTTATTTCTTCTTCTGGCACAGTAAAGTAATCAGCAGACAATACAGCAAGATCAGCAAACTGACCTACTGCAAGGGTTCCTTTTTTACCTTCATCACCAGAGAACCACGCACTTCCTTTAGAATATAATTCTAGGGCTACTTTTCTATCAAGTTTATTTTTTTCATCATATATCGAAAGTCCACCAATGGTTTTTCCGGCAACCATCCAGTAAAGAGCGACCCAAGGGTTATAGCTGGAAACCCTAGTTGCATCACTACCGGCGCCAACAGGTATACCTAGGTCTAACATACGATAAATCGGAGGAGTACGCTTTGCAGCTTCCTTTCCGTATAAATCAACAAAGTATTCACCTTGAAAAGCCATGCGGTCTTGGATGGCAATACCACCATTTAAAGCTTTAACACGTTCCATACTACGATCTGAGATTGTTTCTGCATGGTCAAACCACCATCGTAGACCATTAAAAGGAATTTCTTTGTTGACTTCCTCAAATACATTTAAGAATCGTGTGATTGACTCGTCATAAGTTGCATGTAAACGGAAGGGCCAACGGTTTTCCACCAATAGAGAAATTACTTTCTTTAGATCAGCTTCCATCATCGTAGCTAATTCAGGCCGTGGCATTTGAAATTTTTCAAAATCGGCTGCTGAGAATACTAACATCTCTCCGGCACCATTCATTTTATAAGTATCAGTTCCTTGACCTGGAGAAACAATTTTTGCCCATGAAGCAAAGTCTTCATATTCATGATTAGGATTTTGCGTAAATAGATTATAAGCAATACGCAAAGTTAATTGTTCTTTCTCGGCTAAATGTTCAACAACTTTGTAGTCATCAGGGTAATTTTGGAAACCACCACCTGCGTCAATGGCACTTGTAATACCTAATCTATTTAATTCGCGCATAAAATGGCGAGTTGAATTAATCTGGTCATCAAAATTAAGTATTGGAGCTTGACCCAAACTTGAATAAAGAATAGAAGCGTTAGGATTTGCAATTAAAAGGCCCGTTGGATTACCTCGTTTATCCCGCTCAATTAAGCAGCCTGGAGGGTCTGGGGTATCTTTTGTGTATCCCAGTGCACGCAGCCCTGCACGATTTACAAGTGCTCTATCATAAAGATGTAGTACAAAGACAGGTGTGTCTTCAGAAACAGCATTAATCTCTTCCAAAGTTGGCAACCGTCTCTCTTTAAATTGAAATTCAGACCAACCTCCAACTACTCTTACCCACTGAGGAGCTGGTGTACGCCTTGCCTGTTCTTTGAGCATTTCGAGAGCTATAGCAAGTGAAGGCACACCTTCCCATCGTAATTCCATATTATAATGAAGACCGCCACGAATAACGTGTATATGAGAATCATTCAGGCCTGGAATAGCTCTCTTTCTTTTAAGGTCTATTTTTTTTGTTTTTTCTGTGGCACTATCAAGAAGCTCATCTCCACCTACTGCAGTTATTAAACCATCAGTTATGGCGATAGCAGATACCTCAGGTTGAGAGGGATCAAGGGTAGTAATTTTTCCGTTATATAAGATTATATCCGGTACATTCATATTCACACCTCGTCTACTTCCTATTATTTTGTAACCATGGATGAAATAATTTACCGAAGACCGGCATAACTACCCATGATAGCAAGGACACTATACATATAGAAACGAAAAAAGCGGACATAATAGGATTCATATGTTTTATAATAGGTCCTATCAATTTAGGAACTAACATGCTAAGTGGCCATACCCCCAGAAGGGTAACGATAGACATTTTCCATTTTGGCGGTGGAACTGGCGTTTTCGGAGTAACAAACCAATAAGCCAAACTGCTTTCAGTTTTGTACGTTGGATTAGTAGCTTGAAATTGCTCCGCCGTTTTTAACAAATCTCGGCGAATATCTGATTCTTGCCAAGCACGTAGATGCTCATACGTATCAAAGCGAAAAATAACAGTATACTCTCTGGATACATTATTAGGGACTATTAGATTTACACCTAAATGTCCTGGGAATTTAGTAGCGGCAGCTTCGATTTCATGTCTCCATGTTTCAAACTGTTTTTCTTTACCTTCTTGAATTTCCCATGTAACAATCGTTGTTACTGGATCAGCAGCATCCATCGTGTTAACTGTATGAATCTCTTCGACAGCTACTCCTTCTTGTTTCATATTTTCCTGCTTGGAAGCGCGCCATGCACCATGGTATATGCGTATTCTACGCCTTGACCATAAGCACCAGTGTGTTCTTTTACAATCTCCATTACCGCATCATAAGTGTCTTTGTGTGCCCAGTCACGTTGGTATTCAAGTAAAACTTGAATTGCTGTCACTGGAATGGCACCAGCTTGTTCTACACGACGCATAGCAGCGTTATGTGCTGTCAAACTAGTACCACCTGAAGCATCATCAACTGCATACACCTCATAGCCAGCTTTAATTGCTTCAAGCACAGGGAATGCAAGGCAAACTTCAGTCCAAAGTGCTGCAAATATTAATTTCTTTCTACCTGTTGCTTTAACTGCTTCAACAAATTTTGGATCTTCCCAAGAGTTCATTGAACTGCGTTCTATAATTTCATGGTTTGGGAATATGTCAAGAATTTGCGGCCAAAAATAACCAGAAAAGCTGCGTGTCTCAACTGTAGTAAGAATAGTAGGTACGTTAAAAGTTTTTGCTGATTTAGCAAGCAACATGACGTTATTAATCAATGTTTGTCTATCAATACTTGCAACTCCAAAAGTCATTTGAGGTTGAAAATCAATCAAAATTAAGGCACTGTTCTCCGGATTTAATAATTCTAAATTACTCATAATAAAACGCTCCTTTTTTTATTATTTTCAAAAAGTTAATTTAAGCTGTAATCATAAAAATAAAAGCTTTGCTATACTTTTTAATTTAAAATTTAGTGCTGATTTAATCAGCACTAAACCTATACTATCTACTTTAAAAAAAGTAATTTAAAGCTATTTCTTTGGAATATATTTATGCATTTTGTTTACTAAGATCTCGTTGAGCTCCTAAATAGCTTCCAATTATATTTTGATAACCTGGAAGATTACTAGCAAGTAAATTGCCAAAACCTTCAACATCGTTGCGCCAATCGCGTTGTAATTCGCAAGCTACGCTAAACCAGTTCATAAGTTGTACGCCATTATGTGCCATACGCGTATTGGCAGCATCTGCAACTTGTTTACTGAAAGTTCCTGAAGCATCAGTAACAGCAAATACTTCATATCCAGCTTTTATTGCGGAAAGTGCCGGGAAAGCAACACAAACGTCCGTAACTACGCCCGCGATGATAAGTTGCTTCCTTCCAGTTTCTTTGATTGCTTTTACAAAATCATCATTATCCCATGCGTTAATTTGTCCAGGTCGAGCTATTTTTTGTGCGTGAGGAAAGAGATCAACCAATTCTTGCATTAAAGGTCCATTAGGTCCGTTTTCAAAGCTAGTTGTTAAAATAACTGGTAAATCAAAAAACTTAGCAGTGTGAGCAAGAGCTAAAACATTGTTTTTGAATTCATCAACACCATAGTCACGTACTAGTCCGGACATAAGACCAGTTTGATGATCTACTAAAAGCACGACAGCATCATCTTTGTTAATACGAGAATAGAGATCAGTCATTATGTATTCCTCCTAAAATTAAGTAATCGAAGAAAGTTTAAACAGTAGAATATTGTCCTAAATTTCTTCGTTTGTTACGATTAGTTTGTAACTAAACTGACCGTTAATATGAGTTATAGCAGCATTCACGGAACATGAAGCGCTATACAAATTTATAGTATTTGAAAACGAATTAGTTAATCAATTCTAAATTATCTATAGTTTGTATAGGTGGTAACTATAGTTATTTTCACTATAAAATGAATTGGTTTTACCTATACATTCTATAGATAGAACGATATTGATAGTCTTCTATTTTTGTTATTAGAATTGAATAGGAGGAATGTTCAGCAAATACTTCGTGATGAAAAAGGTATGAGATGGGGAACTGTTCCATAAACAGAAAATGAATTCATTGGAACGATAGAGTTTCATGCTTAGCGTTCACAATACAAATGCGTATAAATAGGTTATGAGATTCATCCGAATTATTGAAGAAAAGGATACATATTAAAGGAGGTAGGACAATGGCAAAAATTACTGTAGGAACCGAAAATCAAGCACCAATTGAAATATATTATGAGGATCATGGCATAGGAAAACCAGTTGTACTCATTCATGGTTGGCCGTTAAGTGGTCGATCTTGGGAATACCAAGTTCCCGCTCTTGTTGAGGCTGGATACAGAGTTATAACATATGATCGTCGAGGCTTTGGAAAATCATCTCAGCCGTGGGAAGGGTATGAATATGATACCTTTACTTCTGATTTACATCAACTATTAGAACATTTAGAGCTTCAAAATGTCACACTTGTTGGTTTTTCTATGGGTGGAGGCGAGGTAGCTCGGTACATTAGTACGTATGGAACAGATCGTATTGAAAAGGCTGTTTTTGCTGGAGCAGTTCCTCCATATTTATACAAATCAGAGGATCATCCTGAGGGGGCATTAGATGATGCTACAATTGAAGCATTCAAAAGTGGTGTGATAAATGACCGTCTTGCATTTCTTGATGAATTTACTAAGGGATTTTTCGCGGCTGGTAATCGAACAGATTTAGTTAGTGAGCCATTCCGTTTATATAATTGGGATATTGCAGCCAGTGCATCACCTAAAGGAACGCTTGATTGTATTACCGCCTTTAGTAAGACAGATTTTAGAAAAGACTTGGAGCAGTTTAATATACCTACCCTTGTTATTCATGGTGATTCAGATGCAACTGTACCATTTGAATATAGTGGGAAATTAACACATGAAGCAATTCCTAATTCTAAAGTAACGTTAATAAAAGGTGGTCCACATGGGCTAAATGCAACGCATGCCAAAGAATTTAATGAAACACTCTTATCATTTTTAAAGGGCTGATTACAACTATATAATTGTTAATTGATAAATTATAAACAAGTAAAAATAAAGCTTTATAAAAGATGCTCTTGGATAAATCCAGGAGCATCTTTTTGAATGCGGAGTAGTGCACCACTGTAATCAATTTAAAGAATCGAAATCTTCTATAACGAAATTTCTGTTCATTTTTAAATGGTGATATTGAGATGTTAGGTTGATAAATCTCCATTAGTTTCGAATTGAATATTCTTCTTAACAGCAAAAATGTATTGATTAGAGTTTTTTAAATCTCTGAGTTGGATTGCTATATTACTACAGATAATATTTTGAATAATCCTCAAAACAAAGAAATATCTTGTCAGAAAACAATAAAATCTTATTAATTTTTATAATTGGTAGAATTTTTATAGAAATAATCCTCTTAATATATTAAAATAACATTGTATTATGTCAGATTTTAATTAGGGGAGAGAAATTTTATGTTGAAAAAAATAATTCCAGTTGCTTTAGCATTAAGTACAGTTACTTTTACTAGTGTATTTGCTATGCCTTCAGCCCAAGCAAGTACAGAACCAAACCGCTACATAGATGTACAAATGCTCGGTATTAACGATTTTCATGGGCAACTAGACACTGTAAAAAAAATTAACAATAAAGATGCGGGGGGAATCGAGTACTTAGGGGCTTATTTACGTGATCGTGAAAAACAAAATCCGAATACATTAAAGGTACATGCTGGCGATGTTGTTGGAGCAAGTACTCCTGTTTCAGCATTGTTACAAGACGAACCTACGATTGAATTTCTAAATGATTTGAAATTCGATGTTGGGACTATAGGAAATCATGAATTTGATGAAGGTGTTGCGGAAATGAACCGCCTTATTTATGGTGGATACCATGAGAAAACAGGGAATTTTAAAGGAGCAAAATTCCCATATGTTGCCGCAAATTTCTATAATAAATCCACTGGTCGTTTATTTTTACCACCATTCACTATAAAAAAGGTACAAGGAGTTCCTGTTGGATTTATCGGAGTCGTAACAACGGATGTTCCTAATCTTGTTATGCCTACTATGCTAAAGAATGTGGAAATTACAGATGAAGTTGAAGCTATTAACAAATCCGTAAAGCAATTAAAAAAACTAGGCGTTAAATCTATTGTTGTTCTTGCACATAACGGAGGTACAACAGATGGGAACGGCGTAACAAATGGTGATATCGTTCGATTAGCAAATGAGACTGATCCAGAAGTCGATGTTATTTTTGGTGGGCATAGCCACACTTATGTAAATGGAACTGTTAATAATAAACTTGTCGTACAAGCAAATTCTTATGGTATGGCTTTTGCTGATGTTGATGTAAAGATTGATCGTAAAACACAAGATATTGTTGAGAAAAAAGCAGAAATTGTTACAACTTACCATGAAGGCATGGAGCCTGATAAAAAAATAAAGAAGAAGATGGAGAAATATCAAGCAAAAATCGCACCTCTTGTTAATGAAGTTGTAGGTAAGTCTATTGCTCCACTAGATCGCAAACTAAATACGGCTGGTGAATCTACTCTTGGAAATTTAGTTGCTGATGCCCAGCGTACAACAATGCAATCTCAAATTGCACTTATGAATCCTGGTGGTATTCGTAATGACTTAGATGCTGGTGATATTACATGGGGAGAGATCTATGGTATTCAACCATTCGGAAACCAATTAATAAAAGTAAATTTAACAGGCCAAGACATTCGTGATATTTTAAATCAACAATGGCAAAAAGACATAACAAGAATGCTTCAAATTTCAGGGATCCAATACACTTGGGATGCGAACAAGCCTAATGGAGAAAAAGTAACAAGTATTCGCTTAACAAATGGAGAAGAAATTATTCCTTCTAAAACTTACAGCGTCGTTGCTAACGCATTTTTAGCTTCAGGTGGAGATGGATTTGTATCCTTTAAAAACGGTAAAGATGCTGAAACAGGACCGACTGATTTTGAAGCATTAGTAGATTATATAAAGAAATCAAAAGAACCAATTCAGTCTATTATTGATGGAAGAATTCAAAAAATAAATTAGTTTTTTATTAATCTCAAAAACAAATAGATTACCTGTACGCTATACTTTTTCGTGTGCAGGTAATCTATTTTTTATGGGTTTGAAATAAAATCTTACTGTGGCCAATGGGTATACCGTCTAGATGCAGAATGCCGAAAACAATGGAGTAGACAAAAAGTAACCCCTAAATTAACTCTATGATGAAGAGACTACAAATAATTAAAATTTGGAACTTCATATTAGCCCAATATTAACTACACTACTAACACAAACTGAAATTGGATACTTTAAGTTATACGGATGAATCTTAGTGCATACGCTATGTAGGAAATTTTGCCGGAAGTATATGTAAGTGAAAACTAAATTTAGAAAAATATACAAAGTAGAGACAGGAAAGCTGAAGTAAATTGAAAATCTTTACTTTTTTGTTTGGGGAATAGTATTTTATTATCTTCACACATATAAGAAACAAAGGGAGTTATATAAATTATGTTTTGATAATAAAGATTTAATTGGTTTGTTTTAGTAGTTTTTATGCTTATGAGTTACTTGAAATTCTAGTTTTTCTCTCCATGATTGATAGTGTATAGATAAGAAGCTTATTTTATATACTCATGTTACCAAGAATACATTTAGTAAAATTTTCATAGCTAAATACATTGTAATGCCAAATGGTGAAAATAATATTAGCATTTGAATATTGAGGGGGAATTTCTTAAGTGTTTTTTGGATTTTTTAAAGTAAGGTTATTTTAACCAAAATTTTCATGAAAATACCTTTAAAAAGAACATTAGTTCGTATATAATAAGAACAAACGTTCTTTTTGTTGGGAGTGATAACCTTGTATGATTATTCTCTTTTACCGAATCGTATTATTCTTTGTGTCGATCTTCGCAGCTTTTATGCAAGTGTATCATGTATTAAAAAAGGACTTGATCCACGATATACAAAATTTGCCGTCGTAGGAGATGTAAACCGTAGTGGATCAATCGTGTTGGCAGCAACACCGCCATTAAAAGCATTAGGAATTAAGAAAATGGCACGGTTGTACGAAATACCGAAGCGACCAGATATTATTATTGTGAATCCAATTATGCATACGTATATGAAATGTTCAACTTACATAACCGGTTTAGCTTTACAGTATGTTGCACCGGAAGATTTTCATCAATATAGTATTGATGAGTTTTTTATGGACATGACCGCAAGTATTCATTTGTTTGCGAGTAATCCGTGCGAGTTTGCATTAAAGTTCAAGCGAGAAATATACGAACATACACGGATCGAAAGTACGATTGGTATTGGGCCAAATTTATTATTGAGTAAAGTAGCAATGGATGTGGAAGCGAAAAAGAATAAAAATGGAATAACACAGTGGACGTATGACGATATACCCGAGAAGTTATGGAGTATTAGACCACTCAGTAAATTTTGGGGTATATCGTATAAAACGGAAATGAAATTAAATCGAAAAGGTATACATACGATTGGGGATTTAGCGCAGTACCCATTGAATTATTTAAAACAATCATTTGGTGTAATAGGGGAAGAATTACACTTGCATAGTAACGGGATTGATTTCAGCAGAATAGCAGAGAAATATGTTCCAGCGACAACATCTATAGCAAAAAGCCAAATATTGTTTCGTGATTATTCAATAGAAGAGTTCATCGTTATTTTATTAGAGCATGTAGAAGAAGTTTGTTACAGATTGAGACGAGAAAAGAAATATGCGCAAACGATTCATTTTTCAGTCGGATATAGTAAGGAATACGGAGGAGGAATAAAAAAAGCACATACGTTAAACAGAGCAACAAATTTAACGATGGACATTTACAATGTTTGTACCTATTTTTTATACGAGGGATATACAGGAGAGCCGATTCGATCGATAAGTCTTTCATTAACAAATTTAATACATGAAGGAGAAGAGCAAATTTCGCTTTTCGATAACATTATACAAAGAGAAAAAGAAATGAGATTAACGAAGGTTATGGACGAAATTCGAACGCGATTTGGTAAGAATAGTATTTTACGTGGAATTTCCTACACAAGCGTCGCAACAACAAGATATAGAAACACATTATTAGGAGGACACAAATCGTGAAGAATGCTAATATGCCAAAAGGAAGAGGAATGGTAAAGTGGCAACCGTTTGCCAGTATGCCAGAGCAGTTCGCCTGTATTAAAGAAATGATACAGGAGCAAACAAAAATCTCGCGTCCAATCTTAACGCAAGATGCAAAAGAAAGGATTGAAAATAAGCTGTTAACTTCATATTTAGGTGAAGAAGAGGTTTTACTTACATATTATAAAAATGGCTATCTATATAAAAATTACATAACAGTAGCTGATATAAATCCATTAAATAAGACGATTACTTGTACCGATGCTTTTCGTAATCAAAGAACGTTTAAGTTTGGAGATGTAATTGAGATTAGTTAAAATGTGTTTCTAGGTAACAGGCTCATCTTCAAGCTTATTACCTAGAACGATTTGTTCACTTACCAATCGTTCTGATGGAATAAATCTGGAATGTTCGGCATTTGTGCTTTCTGAGAGGAAGGTTAATAATCTTATCTTTAACGAATGTACCGAAAGAAATTTTTTCCTTAAGCGTGTGAAAGGCGATAGCCTACTTTTCATTATTTAAGTTTTATTATTTTGAGTTTAGATGTATATCTTTGAAGAGGATATACCAAGTTCTTTTATTTAGATAATTACTCGAAACTTGAATGGGAAAAACATGATCAAGCCCCATTCTAATTCGTTTATTTCATTTTCAAGTCCTGTTGGATAGAGTAAAAGGATCTTAAAATTATTTTTAACAATATTTGATAAAACTGTTTGTAATTCTAACGCTTCAATCAAGTTTCCGCCCCATCTAACAAATAAAATGGACTGTGAATTATGAATTATTTTGTAAAGGTTATCAATTCTTCGATCTAATTTTTGTTTAAAATCATGGTATGTGGTGAACCAATCTTCATTTGGAATAACAGGGAAATCATGATAAGATGTTACGTTATATTTTGTGTCTTTTATAATATGAGAAAAAACAGGTTGTATCACACCATCATTAAACACAACATTTTGATCCGGCATTGCGTGCATGTTTTTTAAATCCATAAAGTCTATAAAGTTATTTTTCAATAATTCATTGATAGAAGAAAGATCCGGTGATTCAAACCAATCTAGAGGACCTGAATATTTCCGCAATCTATATTTTTTTAGATGAATAGCAGTATAACAATTTTCCCCTAAACTAATAACATCATCATACATTCCTTGAAGCTTTTTCATTTCCAATACAATCATCCTTTTTTAGAAAAGTTAGAAGGTATATATAAATTCTAAAAAGCGTTATTATGACACAGAATAAGCTTTTGAAAAATAGGAGAACTGATTCATTATAATAATATATGTATGTATAAAAACTCCTGTGAAAAGGCTCACAGGAGGATAAAATAAAGCATACTTCGGGTTATATACCATTTGTTGAGGTAAGAATTGTATGTGATAATGAATGACGTTTCTATAATAAAAGGGATAAACAGAAATACATTGAAGTTAGTTGTGAGCAAATTATAATTTAAAATTGAGCGAAAATAAGAAGCCCCAGTTGCAGAATGAAGCAACTGGGGCATTTTTTAATCTCTTCCTAATTTAATTATATCATGTAAATCAAGTTCGAAATAGACTGTTTATTCGTATTTACTACTGCTACAATCAAGAACACATGCAAAATAAGGAGAGATGTTACATGAGTTCTTTCGTTCTCGATTTTCAGGAAATAGGAAAAACGCAGTTTTCACTCGTTGGTGGAAAAGGTTTGAATTTAGGGAAGTTATCTAACATTCAAGGGATACAAGTGCCAGAAGGATTTTGTGTTACAACGATAGGATATGAAAAGGCTATCGAGCAAAATGAAGAGATTCAAACTTTGTTGCAGCAGCTAACAAAGTTGAAAAAGGAAGAGCGAGCTCAAATTGGTGAAGTTAGCGAGAAGATTAGAGAAGTCATTATGGCAGTAGAAATTCCTTTTGATGTAGTGGAAGCGGTAGCTCATTATCTCTCACGTTTTGGAAATGAACATGCGTATGCCGTGCGTTCTAGTGCTACGGCTGAAGATTTACCATATGCCTCGTTTGCTGGTCAACAAGATACGTATTTAAATATTATCGGAGAAAAAGCGATTTTACAGCATGTAAGAAAGTGCTGGGCTTCTTTATTTACAGAGCGAGCAGTTATGTACCGCATGCAAAATGGTTTTGAACATAACCAAGTTTCTATATGTGTTGTCGTTCAAAAAATGGTTTTCCCTGAGGCCTCGGGCATTTTATTTACGGCTGATCCGGTTACTTCTAACCGAAAGGTGCTATCAATCGATGCCAGTTTTGGACTTGGTGAGGCTTTAGTATCAGGACTGGTCTCTGCCGATAATTATAAAGTAAAAGAAGGCGAAATTACTGAAACGAGGATAGCGACTAAAAAAGTAGCTATTTATGCTTTAAAAGAGGGCGGAACAGAAACAAAACAGATTGATCTAGCTCAGCAAAAAATTCAAACATTGTCTGAACAACAAATTTTACAACTAGCAAGTATCGGAAGACAGATTGAAGCCTATTTTCGTTGTCCACAAGATATTGAATGGTGTTTAGTGGATGATACATTTTATATTGTCCAAAGTCGTCCGATTACGACATTATATCCAATTCCCGAAAAAAATGATGGGGGAAATCATGTGTATATATCGGTTGGTCACCAGCAAATGATGACCGATGCGATGAAACCACTAGGATTATCTTTTTTCCTGTTAACGACTAGTGCTCCTATGCGTAAAGCAGGGGGAAGGCTATTTGTTGATGCTACGCAACAATTAGCTTCACCTGCTAGCAGAGATTACTTAATAAACACTTTAGGAAAATCGGATCCGCTCGTAAGAGATGCATTAACGACTATAATCGAGCGAGATGATTTTATTACATTGTTACCAGATGATGAAAAAGGAAAGAGTGCTGGTAAAAGTGTGCCACCTGCAAATTCACAACCAGAAATCGAAAATGATCCGGCAATCGTTACGAATTTAATAAAGACTAGTGAAGCATCGATCGAAGAGTTAAAACGAAACATGCAAACGAAATCAGGGGTGGATGTACTCCATTTTATTTTGGAAGATATTCAGCAATTAAAGAAAGTATTATTTAACCCGCAAAGTATCGCTGTCATTATGGCAGGAATGAATGCTTCAACGTGGATCAATGAAAAGATGGAGCAATGGCTAGGCGAAAAGAATGCAGCAGACACGCTTTCTCAATCCGTACAAAATAATATTACGTCTGAAATGGGGCTAGCATTACTGGATGTTGCAGATGTGATTCGGCCGTACCCAGAAGTTGTTGCGTATTTACAACATGTAGAAGATGATAGCTTTTTAAATGAACTAGTTCAGTTTAAAGGCGGGGAGAAAGCTCGAGATGCCATCTCTGCTTTTCTAAATAAATACGGAATGAGATGCAGCGGAGAAATAGATATTACGAAAACCCGCTGGAGTGAAAAGCCAACAACCATTATCCCGATGATTTTAAATAATATAAGAGACTTTGAAGCGGGTTCTAGTAAGCGAAAGTTTGAAGAAGGGCTGCAAGAAGCTTTGAAAAAAGAAGAAGAGCTAGTAGATCGAGTGCAGCATTTGCCGGATGGAAAACAAAAAGTAGAAGAAACGAAGCGAATGATTCGTAACATCCAGAATTGTATCGGTTATCGTGAATATCCAAAATACGGCATGATTAATCGTTATTTTATATATAAGCAGGCGTTATTGAAAGAAGCTGAGCAACTTGTGCAGAGCGGTGTCATTCATGAAGTCGATGATATATACTATTTAACTTTTGAAGAACTTCACGAAGTTGTTCGCACGAATAAACTAGATTACGAGCTGATAAAAAAACCAAAAAATGATTACAAATTATATGAAAAACTAACGCCTCCGCGAATTATGACGTCTGATGGAGAAATCATTACAGGTAAATATAAACGAGAAAACCTCCCAGCTGATGCGATTGTAGGTTTGCCTGTTTCTTCAGGAGCTATAGAGGGAAGAGCTCGCGTTATTTTAAACATGGAAGAAGCGAACTTAGAAGAAGGAGATATATTAGTTACTGCTTTTACTGACCCCGGCTGGACACCTTTATTTGTGTCTATAAAAGGGTTAGTTACCGAAGTTGGTGGACTTATGACGCACGGAGCAGTGATTGCACGTGAATACGGATTGCCAGCAGTCGTTGGAGTAGAAAATGCTACGAAATTAATAAAAGATGGGCAACGAATTCGGGTACATGGAACAGAAGGATATATTGAAGTGTTGTAATGAAACAAAAGATCATCCGCTATTATAGTGGATGATCTTTTGTCATATATAGCTGGCTCATTTCTTTAAACCAGCCGCATAAAAAGGTCCATGAACGGCGATTGTTGATAAAATGCGAGCAATTTCCTCAGGTGTTTCTTTTTGTCCGTTATTTAACCATTGCTGAATAACACCAATATGGGCAGATGCCATATAAGAAGCTAAGTATTGGCTTGGAACAAGTAAATTCTCCTTGTTAATGAGAGCACCATTCGTATCTTCAAATAGTGTTTTCCACATAAAGTCTTTCAGTTTTGTTTGGAAAGATAAATCTCCTTTTGGGCTCAGTACAGCTTTCATAAAATCACTATTTTCATTTAGAAATTCAAGAATAGAAGTGATAAGTATAAACGGCATCGTTGGGGAAGGATTTGATCCAAGGTCAGCAATAACTTCTGGAAACTTCCGTTTTGCAATGCTGGAAAACTCATACATAATGCCTTCTTGGCATTTCGTCATTAAATCAAATTTATCTTGATAGTGCGCATAGAAAGTACCGCGATTAATGTTTGCTTTCGTTGTAATATCTTTCACTGTAATGGCGTCAAAACCTTTTTCTTCAATTAATTCTACAAATGCATTTCGTATAGCAGTTTTCGTACGAACAACACGTAAATCTAAATTACTATCACGCAAAGTATGTCCTCCTTCATTTTAGCCAACACATTTCAAGGATGTGTCTTATAACCGACACATTCACGATTTTTGATTATTGTATAAGATTCAACTCGAACATATAATTCAAAATATAAATAAACAACACGTTGTTGGTTATTATAAATCAAATTAGAGGAGGAGAACAGAAAATGTTTAAAAATAAACTTTTATTGGTATCACCAATTATTGCACTACTTGTAGTTTTTATTTTTTCATTAACGTTATTTCCAACTGTTCAACCACAGCTGAAAAACTTGCCAATCGCAATCGTAAATGAGGATCAAGGAGTAGAAATCCCGAATCAACCGAAGATGAATATGGGGCAAACGATTGTTGATAATATGAAAAAGACATCAAAATCAGAGGAAGAACCCGCGGTAAAGTGGGTAGAAGTAAAAAATAAAGAATCTGTGCAAAAAGGATTAAATAATCAAGAGTATTACGCAGCATTAGTCATTCCGAAAGATTTTAGTACAAAGCAGGCATCATTACGAACACCACAGCCATCTTCGCCAGAGGTAGAAATATTCATAAATCAAGGAATGAATACAGCAGCTTCAACTATGGCAGGACAAATGTTAAATGCTGTAGTTGATAATATGAATAACACTGTTCGCACGCAATTATTAGAAGGATATAAAGCAAAAGGAGCTACATTAACAGCAGACCAAGTTTCAAAGGTAGTCACACCGATTGCAAAGAAAGTGACAAACGTAAATGAAACCGGCAAAAATAGTGCGAACGGTAACTCGCCAATGTCTTTATTCCAGCCGTTATGGATTGCAAGTTTAGCGAGCGCAGCAATTATCTTTATTGCGATAAGTAAAATACCAGTAGGTACAAGAAAAGAAAACTTCGTATTAAAACTAAAACAAATAATAACAGGAGCTATTGCGACACTTGTCATTGGATTTGGCCTTACATGGATCGCGGATGGTATGGTAGGGTTAAATATATCGAATTTCACCGATACAGCTTTATTTTTATCCATTACGTCCTTTAGTTTCTTCTTAATGATATCAGCGGTACTTTCATTAGTTGGATTAAAGGGAATCGGTGTATTCGCTCTCTTACTATTCTTCGGTGCACCGTTATTATCATTAGCACCTGAAATGTTGTCACCATTTTACCAAGACTGGGTGTACGCATGGTTGCCAATGCGATTTATGATTGAGGGACTTCGAGAAATATTCTTCTTCGGAAAAGGGTTAAGCTGGGGTACACCTGTTACTGTGCTCGTTTGGATTGGTGCGGTAAGTATGGCTATTATTTTAGCGACTGCTTTCAAACGTAGTGCAATAAAGGAACATAAAACAGAATTACACGCATAAAGGATAAAAACGTTTCACTAGGAGTGAAGCGTTTTTTGATTTTTATTAACCTATAGAGAAATCAAGCAAGATAGGTTTTTCTATATTTTAAGGGGAATAGAAGAGTTCGGATTTGCGGTGCTTTTTGTATACATGCTCCTACTATTTCAAATTGCATAAAATGTAATGCGAAATAATGGAGGGGATACGATGTATAATTCGAATTATTATGATTGGTATAGGCAAAATGATAAGTTGATTCGTGAAATTGAGAAAGCAATTAATGGAGAGTTTAGTGCTATAAGTTGCTATGCGAAATTAGCTAATATGGCTCCAAATGTGGCGGAAAGAAATCAAATTCTTGAAATTCGTAATGATGAAATAAAGCATTTTCATCAGTTTGTACAGATCTATACAAATTTAACTGGTCAGCAGCCGAAACCACAAATTACGGAAGAATGTCCAAATACGTACTTACAAGGATTAGAATTCGCAATACAAGATGAACAGAAGACAGTAGATTTTTACTTGGAAATTTCAGATGAAGCATCAGATGCACATTTGAAAGAGTTACTGCGTAGAATAGCTGCCGATGAACAAAATCATGCAGTGTGGTTTTTATATTATTTTGTGAAGACGAAGTGAGTATAAAGAATGAATGGCTGATGTGATGAATATATTAGAAATTATTTTAAAGCGCAGTGCAACAATTGAATGGAAAACTTAAATATAAGCAGAAAAAAACCGTTTCATAAGTAGTGGGACGGTTTTTTCGCGGTGAAATACAAGTTACATAGGTATCGACAAAATATAGTAGTTGAATTTGGTATATAATGTATGGAATGAAAACGAAAATAAATAAACTAGGAGCAAATAAATGAAAAGAGGAATTACAGTAGATATTCTAGATAGATATGATAATTTACTTTGGAAAGTGTTAAAGCCGATTGATATTTCTTCATTTGATTGGTGGGGAGTGAGGAGTCATACTTAGTAGCACGTGGTGGATTGGATGAGGCATTATTTCCAGAAGAACTAAGTATAGTGGAAGGATCAGATTTGAAAAAAATATTTAAAGACAATATATATTATGTTATTTTTGCAGATTTAAAAGCGTATCCAAAAGGGGAAGTACTAGGAGATATTGAAACATATGAAGAATTTAAAGAGAGCAAGTGTGAATGAGTTTTACTAGTTGCGGATTGTACATACGTCACAATTTACGCTAAAGATCAAAAAGCGATTGAGTTGATGTATGAAAACGCACTGAATCAAGATTTTTACGTTGAATACGTGACAGACGAAAATGACGGTAGAACGCGATTATCAGTATAGTAGTAATTTGAAAGGAGACATGAAAATATGAAGAGCAATACAATAACAAAAGAATATAAGATTCGAACTGCTACTGAAAATGAAAGCGATAGCATTATTGCTCTATTAAAAGAAGTAGCAAAGTGGTTACAACATAAAGGAGTTGATCAGTGGCAGTATTTGTTAGGCGGGGAAGCTACAGCTGAAATATTAGAAGGGATAAGGGAGAAATATACATATGTGATTACAAAGGAAGATGAAATTATCGGTACAGTGACAGTATCTCCTAAACAAAATGAATGGGATGAATATATTTTTGGTAAAGAGGAAGTTTCTAATTCATTATATATTCATAGATTTGCGGTGAAACGGAAGTATAAGGGCAACGGAATAGGAGAATGGATTTTACGGTGGGTAGAAGAGAATGTAAAACATGACAAAGAGTTTTTGAAACTAGATTGTGTAGGGCATAATCGCATATTGAATGATTTTTATAAGAGAAATGGTTTTGAATATGTTGGGAGTATAGATGGACTTAGTAAGTTTCAAAAGAAAAGGGGATAGTGAATGGATCAAATTAATACCGATTTAGTTAAAAGGTTAATAGGGGAACAGTTTCCTGAATGGGCACATTTAGAAGTGAAACCTGTAAAGTTTAGTGGGCATGATAACAGAACATTTCACTTAGGGGATGAGATGAGTGTAAGATTGCCAAGTGACGTGGCATATGCACCACAAGTAGAGAAAGAAAATAAGTGGCTACCTATATTAAGTAAGGAGCTTTCTTTACCGATTTCTACACCACTTGCGAAAGGAAATCCATCTGAGGAGTATCCCTGGCCTTGGTCTATTAATAAGTGGATAGAAGGAGATACTGTTACGAAACAAAGTGTCCGTGACCTAAATGAATTTGCGGCGGACTTAGGAGCATTTTTAATAGAATTGCAATCCATTGATGCGACTAACGGACCGATAGCTGGAGCACATAATTTTTACCGAGGCGGGCTTATATTTGTATATGATGAAGAGGCGAGAGGTGCTATCGAAAATAATAAGGATGTTTTTGATGAAATAGTATTAAAGCATCTTTGGGATTTAGCACTTCAGTCAACGTGGGAGCGTAAACCAGTTTGGGTTCATGGAGATGTTGCACCAGGAAATCTACTCGTTAAGGATGGAAAGCTTTGTGCCGTAATTGATTTTGGTATTTTAGGAGTAGGGGATCCTGCTTGTGATGCGGCGATGGCTTGGACGTTTTTTGATAAGAATAGTAGAAATGTATTTAAAGAAGTATTGCGCATAGATGAAGAAACGTGGAATAGGGCGAGAGGATGGACACTTTGGAAGGCGTTAATTACGTATGATGCGAATAAGATTAGTAATAAGATAGTGGCGGAAGAATCGTATCGTGTCATTCAAGTGATTGTGGATGATTATGAGAGGTAATAGAAAAAGCCTATTTCAAAATAGGCTTTTTCATATGATTAAATATTAGAAATCAAAAGAAGGAATCTAACATGATTATACAGAATATTTAGATAAATAGGAGGTGTCGAATTTTGAGTGAAATTGAATTAAAAAGGAATGTAATTAAGACAGGGAGTGAGAAGAGGATCATTCTTCGGTTTATACTCGCTAGTCTCGTTGGGGTGTTTATGTTTTTCGTACCGGTTACGATAAATGGTGCTTCGTCCATTATGATTGATCATATCGTATCTTGGGTCCGGGCTTCGGTTCCAGGAGTAGTACCTTATTACGCACTACTTGTTATGGTAATGGGTGCAATTTATCCGTTTTATACAAAGAAATGGAATACGTCCCTCGTAGACATTTGTTTTTCTATTTTAAAAGTAGTTGGCGTCGTTTTCGGTGTACTATATTGTTTTAAAGTGGGACCAGCCTGGTTCTTTGCGCCAGATGTAGGGCCGTTTTTGTATGAGAAACTAGTAATATCGGTAAGTTTACTCGTTCCAATTGGCTCAGCTTTTTTAGCGTTATTAGTCGGGTACGGATTACTAGAATTTATCGGTACATTTTGCCGTCCGATTATGAGACCGTTATGGAAAACACCGGGAAGATCAGCAATCGATGCGGTTGCTTCCTTTGTAGGGAGCTATTCATTGGCGTTATTAATTACGAACCGCGTGTATAAAGAAGGAAAATATACGACAAAAGAAGCAGCCATTATCGCTACAGGTTTTTCTACAGTATCCGCAACATTTATGATCATCATCGCAAAAACATTAGACATTATGCATTTATGGAATGTTTATTTTTGGACTACTCTTGTTGTCACATTCATCGTAACTGCTATCACCGTAAGAATCCCACCCCTTAGTAGAAAACCAGATACATATGTAACAGAAGAAGGGTTCCCAGAGCCTGTTTATAAAGAAAAAATGCTAGAACGAGCTTGGGAAGATGCGTTAGAAGTATCAAAGTCTGCACCGAGTATTATGAAAAATATTGCAGTGAACTTAAAAGACGGTTTTATCATGACGATGGGAATTTTACCATCAATTATGTCAGTAGGGTTAATGGGTATCATCTTAGCAAAGTTTACACCAATATTTGATTGGATCAGCTATATTTTTTATCCATTTACATGGCTATTACAATTACCAGAAGCAGACTTAGCTGCTAAAGCGGTATCCGTTGGTATTGCGGAAATGTTTTTGCCATCATTATTAGTAGTAAGTGCACCACTTGTGACAAAGTTTGTCATTGCGGTTGTTTCGGTATCATCTATATTGTTCTTCTCAGCTTCCATTCCTTGTATTTTATCGACAGACATTCCGTTAAAAGTATCGGAACTTATTATTCTCTATGTACAAAGAACGATATTAACGTTACTTATTATTACGCCGATTGCTTACATACTTCTATAAAGAATGAACTCGCTTTAAAGAAAAGCGAGTTTTTTTATGTTTGTTAGTTTACGATATGTAGATTATAAGATGTTTTTTTGTATGATATAGTTAAAAAAGAGGAGGGGAACAAATGGAAATAATTCATGAAAGAGCAAAGTTACAGTTAATAGATAGTGATGATGTCGAAACTTTGTTTTCGATTGTAGAAGGAAATCGTGATATTTGGGCGTATTTAATCTCTAAAATGGATAGTGTTCAAGATATGCAGCAATACGTGCAAAAAGCGATAAAGGGTTACGGAAGGGGTAATGAAATACCTTTCGTTGTAGTGGATCAACAGACGAATACAATTGTAGGAAGTACACGTTTATATAATATTTCAGTAGAAGATAAAACAGTCGAATTAGGACAAACGTGGTATCATCCAAGTGTGCAACGTACGAGTATCAATACAGAGTGTAAGTATATGATTCTCCAGTATGCTTTTGAAAAACTGCATATGCTGAGAGTGCAAATTAAGACAGATGCAAGAAATGAAAAAGCACAACGAGCAATTGAGCGATTAGGAGCAGTTAAAGAGGGGATGCTTAGAAATGAAAGAAAATTGCCAAGTGGTCATGTGAGAGATGCAGTTGTGTATAGTATAATCGCAAGCGAATGGCCAGTAGTGAAAGCTCGTTTGTTGGAAAAATTAGAATTGTATAAAGAAAAGTTATAATTCGTGTTTTGAAAGGTATATTGTTCGTGATGTATGAAAAATATACCTTTTTTCTTACAAAATGCTACTTTATTTTAATTCCTTTTGTTTCATCGTTCCCTTCTGAGAAAAAATTCGTTACAATGTAGTTGTATGGTAATAAACTTATGAATTTAAAACATGTAATGAAAACCGCAAATAAAAATGAATTGATAATCCTCAATTTTAAATGAAAACCCTTTTATACATAAATAACAAGTTAAGTTCCTTCTTTTAAATAAACTCAAACAAAACGATTTGATATAAATGTTTTTTTATAGAAGTATGGATGATGTACGGAGGCAATTACAAATGAAAGAAAATAAGAAGAGTAAGAAAAGACGAATCTTTCAAGTATTTTTACTAATGATTTGTTCTGCTATTTTATATGTAAGTTATGCAGCTTACGATATTTGGAGTTATCGTTTTAAAACAAATGATGGCGTGAAAACGGATGCTGGTATCGTACTAGGAGCAGCTTCATGGAATGGAAAACCATCTCCTGTATTTAAAGAAAGAATTAATCATGCGATTTCTTTATATAAGAACGGAAATATTAAAAAGATTATTTTTACAGGTGGTACAAAGTTCGAGGCAGAACTTGAGGAAGCGCGTACTGCAAGAGTATATGCAATGAAACAAGGTGTAAAAGACGAAGATATTTTAATTGAAACAAAATCCCTTTTCACTGAAGAAAACTTAAAGAATGCGAAGGAAGTTGGAATAGAGAACGGAATACGCACATACACGATTGTAAGTGATCCACTTCATATGAAACGCGCAATGAGAATCGCAAAACATATTAATATTGAAGCGTATGCTTCACCAACGCCGACATCAGCATATAAAACGTTAGACACAGAAATACCATTCTTCTTTAAAGAATTATTCTCGTACATTGGATATGTAACCTCCTTGCCATTAAAGGCATTGAAGGGAGACTAATATAAGAAAAGAACCTATCTTAAAATAGGAACTTTTCTTATTGGTCAAAAACATTGTATTTTTATCGGAATAGTGAAACAATAGAGAGGTAGCTTCATATAATCATAATGAAAAAGTGAGCGGTTGATGAATCGAACATAAAGGAGATTATAGAATGGCACTCTCATTTGTTGAAACAGAAGAACAATCTTTCATTATTGAAAAAATAAATAAATTGATTCCGAAGTTCATGGAAAGGGAGCATCAACTAAGTGAATTAGGATCATTTCCGTATGAAAATATAAGTGATTTGAAAGATATCGGATATACGAAATTAACGTTACCGAAAGAATTTGGTGGTAGTGCGATTTCTTTATATGACTTCGTTTTATTTCAAGAGAAAATCGCGGAAGGCTGTGGGGCCACGGCATTATCGATTGGCTGGCACCTTGGTATTGTGAAAGAATTAGCGGAAAATCGCTCTTGGAATGATGAGATGTTCAAATGGTTTTGCGAAGAAGTGCGTAACGGTGCACTCTTTAACCGGGCAGCAACAGAGCCAAAAACAGGGAGTCCGACGCGTGGCGGTAAGCCAGAAACGATAGCGGTTCAACAAGGCGAGAAGTGGGTTATAAATGGAAGAAAAACTTTTACAACGATGGCGCCAATACTTGATTATTTTATTATTTCAGCAAGTATTGAAGGCCGAGAAGAAGTTGGTGAGTTTGTCATTCCAAGAAATACGCTCGGTGTATCCATTGAAGAAACGTGGGATAGCGTTGCGATGCGAGGGACTGCTAGTCATGACCTTGTCTTACAAAATGTAGAGATAGAAAGTCGCTTTTTTACGAATGTATTGGGCGGGAAAGTAAAACAAAAGGGTATTGGCTGGTTGCTACATATACCAGCATGTTATTTAGGAATTGCACAATCAGCAAGAAATTATGCAGTTCAGTTTGCGGGATCATACAAGCCAAATAGTTTAAACCATTCTATTAGTTTATTACCGAATATTAGAAGATTAGTTGGAGAATTAGAACTCGAGCTTATGCAAGCTCGCGTCTTTTTATATCAAATTTCGAAAAAGTACGATGAGGCAGAAGATAAATTATCACTGCAAGCAGAACTAGCAGCAGTGAAATATGCCGTAACGAATGCAGCGATATCTATTGTTGATAAAGCAATGCGCATCGTAGGAGCAAAAAGTTTATCAGAAAAAAATCCACTTCACCGTTACTATTTAAATGTCAGAGCAGGGTTGCACAATCCGCCGATGGATGATGCAACACTATCTATATTAGCGGATGCGGCGTTTCGGTCGTAGATTTTTTACCTTATATTTTATTGTTTATGGACAATATAGTTGTTTTGAAAGCACGTGTTTGATTAATAATCGAACACGTGCTTTTTATTCGCTTGATATACTGGTTTAAAATGCAGCGTTTTAATATAAATAATCATTATGATTTTGTGAGTGTTCCTTGATGGAAAAACATTTGCCATTTTCCCTCTATCAGTTTCCAAATGGAACTTCGCAAAGTATTCTGCATTCTAGTTTCATCTCTTACAAGATATGTCGACAACACAGTATCCTTCGATAAAGGGTATATTTCAAAATTAGAAAGAGTCATTTCTCTCACACTAAGTCCGTCTCCACCAACAGAATCCTTCTTATACCAAACGTTTCCCGAACTTCCAAACTCAAAAAAGTCGTCTGCAAGTAATTTGTCCAGTTCTGCTGGATTTGTACGAGTTTAGGTTCTAATAGTTTTTCTTCCAGTTCACATAAATGCTTTTTTAATTCAGAGTGCTTTTTCACGTGATCATCTCCATGTATTAATTATCGTACAACAACTAAACTGCTCTTTTTAACTAACGAAAAGAATTTTGACTAGTTAGATAATTGATTGCGTATTATTATAATGCCAGTTTGGAAGCTTTGTAAACATTTGTTATATTTAATCCCAAATTAAAGGTCTTTCCAAGTTTATCATTCGTAAATATTGTAAAAATTGACCAGAATGGACCGCATCATGATAGGCAATTCGTAATAGCATGTCGCCTAAATATCTTTGATAGCCAACATCGCTTCGATCAATAAGGATTGAATCTAGCTCAGCTATGCTTATGGATTGAACATATTCTATGAAGTCAGTAAAGTATGATTGTGCCAATTCAATTTCATTTTTTACACAAGTAATTGGCTCGTCATCATATGGGATATGTATGTCATGTATTGAGCCGTTATTTTTTAAAATCATATGATAGTAAAAAGTTGAGGTCCAAACATGACGAATCATCTCACCAAAGGACATGGCCTCATGATCAGGCTTCCAATTAAGAAAATTATCGGGAAGAGAATTCCATAATTTTTCTGAGCGCCTTCTCGTTTCTTTCAAATTTAATATACTAATATCAATTGCATTCATAATACATTCTCCTTTACTATTTAACTTAAAATAATTGTATCAATTTAACAGTTAGGGTATCATCGAAATATGAATGTATATCCGAATATCTCATATATAGCTAAACTAATTGCTGAACCTACGAGAGCAATTATCTTAGATTGTTTAATGAACAATCAGGCACTACCTGCTAGCGAATTGGCTTATAAGGCAAAAGTGTCACATCCAACGATTAGTTCTCATCTTTCTAAATTAGTAGAGGGGAATCTACTTACAGTTGAACAACATGGTAGACATCGTTACTATCGACTTACTAATCAAGAGGTAGCAGAAGTTCTTGAAAAGTTAGGAACAATTGCACCAACAGTCCAAGTTCGGTCTTTAAAACAATCGGACCAACTAAAACAAATTCGTTATGCTCGAACTTGCTATGATCATCTTGCAGGCAGACTCGGTGTAGAGATAACTGAAAAATTACTACATAGGGAATTTATAATTTTAAAGGAAGGAGAATACATCGTAACGGAACAAGGTAAGCAATGGTTTCTGAATTTTGGAATAAATATTGAAACGGCAGATATAAAGAGAAGGGTATTTGCAAAACCTTGTCTTGATTGGAGTGAACGACGTTACCATATTTCTGGTTGGTTAGGAGCTGCAATAGCAAAACTATTTTTTGAACAGGAATGGATTACAAAAACGGATAAGAATCGGGCTGTTCATCTTACAAAAAAAGGTACGAAATTGTTGAAGGACCAATTAGGCATTGACATGGACAATAAGAAAGTCCATCAAAATGCAGTGCCTCCTGTCGAGTAAGCAGTATTAAATAACCTGAGTTCTATATTTATATAGACTCAGGTTATTTAATTTCTTTTAAAATCTTTGATAATATTTGCGCACGGCAACTTTAACCTCATTTGCTTTATGGAAAGAGCTTAAATGAAAACATAGTAGTTGAGGCAATTCTATTAAATTAGTAATCATATTCATTGAAAATTATGCGTAAGAATATAGTAAATGAAGGGAGATATAAAATGAATAAAATTAAACTGAAAGTATTAAATGCAAGGTATGTAGTGATATGTATTTTATTCACTATTATATGTATCCTCACTTCATTCTTCATTTCTAGTAATTCCAGCGTATTTAAATCATTTTATATGAATCAATTATTGGGAACGAATTCTACTAAAGGCCTTATGTATATGATAGGAAGTGAAAATCGTTATTTTGCAGAAGAATTCCATAAAGAAAAAGGACGAGCGTCTTTGGAATCTTTTTTACTGTCACTTTCTACAAACATTAATGTAAATGATCTTCGAAGTTTATTAACCCGGGAACTTCCGAACATGAATCAATTTTATTCAGAAATATTAATTGCTGGGGAAGGAACAGATTATACGAACATTCCGGAAGAATCCAGCATTCCTTTAGATAAAATTAAAGATAAAGGTACTGCTATTGAGCGCCCAAAGAGTGAGAAAGAAAACAATTCTACTGATGAAAATTCAAATACACAAAATAACAGTGAAAATAAAGTTTTTATTTATCATACACATAGTTGGGAAGCGTTTATTCCTCTTATTCCAGGTGCTACTGTACCCGACGATGCTTCCAGTACAAATAATGAAGTGAATATTACGTTTGTTGGAAACTATTTAAAACAAAAGCTAGAAGAAAAGGGAATAGGTGTTTCACATGATACGACAAATATGAGAGATTTTCTGCGAAATAAAAATTTAAATTGGGCCCAATCTTACAAAGGATCCCGTCAAATATTACAAGATAAATTGGCACAAGATAAAAATATTATGTTTCCAATGGATCTTCATAGAGACGATGCACGAAAGAATATTACAACAAAAAATATTAACGGAAAGAATTATGCTCGGCTTTATTTCATTTTAGGACGAGAAAATCCTAACTTTGAAAAAAATAAAAAAATAGTAACGGCAATCAATTCATATTTAGATGAAAAGTATTACGGTTTAAGCCGAGGGATTTTTATTAAAGATCGTAAAAGTGGGAACGGAGTATATAATCAAGATCTTTCTCCCAATGCATTACTTATTGAAATGGGAGGGGTAGATAATACACCAGAAGAATTGTATGCGTCAGTTGATGCATTAGTAGAAGCATTTAGCCACTATTATAATGGAGTGACTAAGAAAAATAACTAAAATAAAAAGGAGTGATACCTAGTCAGAAGTGCTAGGGGATTACTCCTTTTTTGTAGAATATAAAATCACCAATGAACGTCATCGATTGAAAAAATCTTTCTTTTCATTCTTCTTTTTACAGTTTTATAGGAGAAAGCTAGGTTTCTTATTTTTACTAATGTTATAATAAGAAAAAAGCACGAAAAGAGGTTATCTCATGCTAGAGGTTATTGCAACATGTTTAGAAGATGTAAAACGAATTGAACGAGCTGGCGGGAAGCGAATTGAATTAATTTCATCTTATACAGAAGGCGGTTTAACGCCGAGTTATGCATTTATTAAAAAAGCGGTAGAAGCAGTACATATACCGATTCACGTTATGATTCGTCCGCATGCGAAGTCTTTTACATATACGGAAGAAGAAATTGAAATGATGAAGGAAGATATTATCGTTGCGCAGAAGTTAGGTGCAGCTGGTGTTGTATTAGGCGTATTAAACGAACGAAATGAAGTGGATGAAGAGAAATTAGCGGATTTACTATCTGTTGTAGATGGAATAAATGTAACGTACCACCGTGCGATAGATGATATAGAAAATCCAGTAGAAGCGATGAGAACTTTAAAGAAGTTTCATAAAGTGACTCACGTTTTAACTTCAGGTGGACAAGGAAATATAGTAGAGAATATTCCAGTGCTTACACAAATGCAAAAGGTAAGCGAGGGTCAAATTCAACTTGTTGCTGGAGCTGGCGTGACGAAAGAAAATATAAAGCGTTTGCTAGATGAAACTGGAATTTCGCAAGCTCATGTCGGTACAGCGGTAAGAGAAGGGGAATCATGTTTTTCTGAAATTGATCCTAATTTAGTACAAAAATTAGTTCAAATCATACAATAAACACGTAAGAAAGAGGAGAAACGATGAAGGAAAATACGAAGAAAGAATTATTCTCATGGGCTAAAACGATAGGGTTTACACTTGTATTAATCGCTATTATTCGTGGTGTTTTATTTACACCTTCATTAGTACAAGGCGAATCGATGATGCCAACTTTAGAAAATAACGAACGAGTTCTTGTGAATAAGATTGGTTATAGTATAAGTGGATTAGATCGCTTTGATATTATCGTGTTCCACGGTAAAGAAGGATACGATTTAGTAAAACGAGTAATTGGTGTACCAGGCGATACAGTTGAGTATAAAAACGATGTTTTATATGTAAACGGAAAAGCGATGGAAGAACCATATTTAAAAGAGTTTAAAGAAAAAGCAGCAGGCCGTGTATTAACTCCAGACTTTACGTTAGAACAAATCACAGGAAAAACGAAAGTGCCAGAAGGCCAAGTGTTTGTTTTAGGAGATAATCGTGAAGTTTCGAAAGACGGTCGTATGTTTGGATTCATTTCAGAAGATGAGATTGTCGGAAAAGGACAAGCTGTTTTCTGGCCGTTGAAACAAGTAAGAGCTTTATAAAGCAAGTATGGGAGAAATATTCTTCCGGTGGATTTAAATCACATTTTTTGTAAAACTGAATGTTCATTTAAGAAAAACAGAGGTCATTTTGATTATTATTTTTCAAAATGGCCTCTGTTTATTTGAAGATAGTATTGCAAGGAGGGAATTTAAATGATAACGAAAGAAGTAGAAGCTATCCTAAACAGGAAAGGACCTAGGAAAGTAAACGAAATTCCTAAAGAGGTCTTACAATTACTACAGCAAGGGAAAGTAGAAAGTGTTAATTTAACAGAATGGCTAGCTATAAATCATATTGAACTACTTAAAAATGTCTTACCTTCAATAGGACTCAAGGATAGCTTGGAATGTATAGTAGCTGAATTAGAAAAACAGAACGTTGAAACAGGAATGAAAGTCATACGAATAACAGGAATTTTATTGGATGAAATTATACTCAAAGAGTATGAAGGAAACAAGGAAGACATACTGTTGAAATTATCTGATCATATTTCAGATAGTGTACGATGTTGGGCGGCGTTTATGAATAAAAAATCAAATAACACATTAAAAGATACATTAACGTACATTCGACCTTTTGCGGCGGATCATCATTTTGGTGTTCGAGAAATTGCTTGGATGTCTATTAGAGAAGATCTTTCACAAAATATAGAAGAAAGTGTGGAATTGTTAGTAGAATGGGCAAAAAGTGAGGATGAGAATATTCGCAGGTTCTCTGTAGAATCTATTCGTCCTCGAGGTGTATGGAGTAAACATATTGAAATATTAAAACAAGAACCTGAAAAAGCACTTCCCATTCTTAATTTGCTTAAATCAGATTCATCAAAATATGTACAAGATTCGGTTGGAAACTGGTTAAATGATGCAAGTAAAACTAAACCGGATTGGGTAATGAACCTGTGTGAAGAATGGGCAAAGGATACTGACATAAAATCAACTAGTAGAATTATTAAAAAAGCTAAAAGAACGATTTTGAAAAATAAGTAATATGTAACTAATAGACTTGTTAGTTGTACGGAGGAACAATCAATCATGTTAAAAAAGAATATTTCGAATAACTATGAGAAGAGCATGTATTGATCAATACATGCTCTTTATATTTTTTTATATTAGTGTTAGGAATGAAAGGTGATCAAATTTCATTTCAAATCTAAACTTCCGTACTTTTTTATTGTAACTTTTATTCTAATAGTTTTGTGGCAACATGTACTTTGGAAAGTGAACCGTCTCTATTTCTAAAAATAATTTTATATTCACCTTCAGGAAGCCAATCACTCCAATATAAATTACATTCACTAATAGTTCGTTCTTTACGTGTTAAAGTTCTGTCAATCATCCAAGAGCCTTTCATTCTATATAAATCACATATTATTTGTGTTTTTTTAATAGCGGACAAAATATATCGGATTATGTATGTGAAAAAAATATTGATAGAATTGAAAGAATATTTTATAATTTTAAATTATATATTTGTTTCGAAAAACGGAATTTAAGTTCCAAAATTCGGAACAAGAGGGAGATAGAATGAGTATAAATAAAACGGCAGTTAAGACAATGGATATTTTAGAGTTGTTTTATGAGCATGAAGAGCTAAGTTTAACAGAGATGGTTCAGCTTACGAGTATGCCGAAAACATCTGTTTATCGTTTAATTGGCTCGTTAGAAGAAATGGAGTTTTTACAAAAAAACGAGAAGGGGAAATATCGTCTAGGAGTCGTTTTTTTACGATTCGGTCAACTTGTTTCACAAAGATTATCAGTAAGAAATATTGCGATTCCCTATATGAAAGAGCTTAGAGATAGTTTAGGGCAGGCAGTTAATTTAATTATTCAAGATGGTAATGATGCGATTTATGTGGAAAAGATGGAAGGTGCTCAGCCTGTACGCGTGTATACAGCGGTTGGTAGAAGAGCTCCACTTTATGCGGGTGCATGTCCGAGAATTTTACTATCGTATTTCTCTGAGGAAGAGAAGCAGAAATACGTAGAGGAAACGGATTTAAAACAGTTTGCGGATGGAACCATTGTGGATAAGGAACAATTGCTAGAAGTGTTACAAATGGCGAAAAAGGAAGGACACACAATTAGCTACTCTGAGTTAGAAAATCATACAGCCGCTATAGCAGCGCCCATTTTTGCAAGTGATGGAACGGTTGTAGCGGGGATTAGTATTTCGGGATTAGCAATTGAGTACAGCGAAAGTAACATTTCATATTTTATTGCGAAGGTGAAAGAAACAGCACATCGCATTTCGAAAGAACTCGGCTTTTTGGCATAGAAAGAGGGAGTGGGATGAAATTTTCTGCGTTAGGGGATCAAGCAATTACTGTTACATTTGGTGAAGAAATTGAGATGGAGACATACGAAAAAGTGCAGCGATTATATCAAGCGTTGAGGCGGCACCCGTTTACAGGAATGGTTGAGTGTGTGCCGTCTTTCACTTCATTAGCGGTCTACTACAATGTATACGAAGTATGGAAGCGAAATGGGAGAAGTGAAGGGTCATATCATCACGTTTGCCGGTATATAAAGGAGCTTTGTAATTCGTATCAAGAAGAATTAAATCAGGATGTGAAACATATTTCTATACCTGTTTGCTACGGGGGAGAATATGGACCTGATTTAGAAGAGGTTGCACATTGTAGAGGATTGCGAGCGGAGGATGTTATTCGTATACATAGTGAAACAACATATTTTGTATATATGTTAGGTTTTACACCAGGATTCCCGTATTTAGGAGGACTATCAAAAGAACTAGAAACACCTAGAAAAGAAACGCCACGGTTACAAATACCTCCTGGTTCGGTAGGTATTGGTGGAAATCAAACAGGTATATATCCGCTTGAAACGCCGGGTGGATGGAATATTATTGGCCGAACTCCAATCTCCTTATTTAATCCAGAAGAAGAAACACCAACCTATATTCAAAGCGGTATGTATTTACGATTTATCCCAATAACGAAGGAAGAGTACGTATCACTTGAGGGGGCTAAAAAATGGATGTAGAGGTTTTACATGCAGGGATGTTTACAACAGTCCAAGATTTAGGGCGGTCTCATTATCAACAATACGGTGTACCAGTTGGCGGGGCCATGGATCAAAGTGCACTTCGGATGATCAATATGTTGGTCGGTAATGAAGAGAATGAAGCAGGACTTGAAATGACAATTATGGGACCTAAATTGTTAATAAAGAAAACGACTTTACTTGCGATTGGCGGAGCGGATATGGAACCTTTACTGAATGGGGAGCGTATTCCATTATGGCGTCCCATTTTTGCAGAAGAAGGTAGCATGCTTTGTTTTGGAAAAGTGAAAAGTGGTTGCAGAGCGTATGTGACTTTTGCAGGTGGTATACATATTGATCGTACGATGGGAAGCAAAAGTACATACATACGTGCTGCGATTGGTGGTATTGAAGGAAGGATGCTGAAAAAAGGGGATTATTTTCAAATTGATACGCACACAGAAATGGCAAGTCGTTTCATTCAAGATTTACAAAAGAGTGAGCAAATCAAAACGAAATGGGCAATTAGCAGCAGCGTACTGCCAAAGTATAAGAAATATCCTAAGCTGCGCGTCATAACTGATTTTGAATATGATCAATTTACAGAAGAAAGTATACAGGCGTTTTTTACGAAAGAGTATAAAGTATCTAATTACGCTGACCGTATGGGCTATAGGGTTGAAGGAGAAGTTTTAAATAGAGTGGAAGAAAAAGAGATTTTATCAAGTCCCGTTACATTTGGGACCATTCAAGTTCCTAATGGTGGACAGCCGATTATATTAATGGCAGATAGACAAACGACAGGTGGCTATCCGAGAATGGGAAATATCATTTCAGTAGATTTACCTCTTCTTGCTCAGTTAAAACCGGGGGACTATGTTTCTTTTGAGAAAATTACGCTGGAAGAAGCGGAACAATTGTACATAGGACAAGAAGTAAATATGAGTCTATTAAAGAAATTCATCGCTTTACGAAGCTGACACTAGGAGGGAAATATTGTGACGACAATCGATTTAAACTGTGATTTAGGAGAAAGTTTTGGAGCTTATACAATGGGGAATGATGATGAAATTCTTCCGTTCGTTTCCTCTATAAACGTTGCTTGTGGTTTTCATGCGGGTGATCCGACTGTAATGAGGAAAACGGTCGAAAAGGCACTGCAGCATAACGTAGCAATTGGCGCGCATCCTGGTTTTCCTGATTTAATTGGATTTGGAAGAAGAAACATGAATGTGTCAGAGAGTGAAGTATACGATTATGTATTGTATCAAATCGGCGCATTAGACGCTTTTGTGAAAGCGGCAGGAGGGAAAATGCATCATGTAAAACCGCACGGTGCTCTATATAATATGGCAGCGACTAATCCGGAAATTGCAGATGCAATTGCAAAGGCAATTTATGATAGTAATCCAAATCTATTACTTTACGGATTAGCAAATAGCGAAGCTTTTATACAGGCTGCAGAAAAATACAATATAACTCTCGTACAAGAAGCTTTTGCAGATCGTACGTATAAGCAAGATGGGACATTGACGAGCCGGACAGAAGAAAATGCACTTATAAAAAATGAAGATGAAGCGATAAAGCAAGTGCTACAAATGGTGAAAGAAGGCTATGTAAACGCGGTGAGCGGAGAGAAAGTAGCAGTTCAAGCGAAAACCATTTGTTTGCATGGTGATGGAGAGAAAGCATTGCAATTTGCGAAAAAAATATACAGAACATTCGAACTTAATGGTATTTCTATTTGTGCATCGAAATAAAAAATAGGGGGAAGTACTGGGATGATTAAATTAATCGGGATACTACTTGTTGCAGTTGGTTTTTTATTTAGATTAAATACACTATTAGTAGTTATGGTTGCAGGTATTGTTACTGGTATGGTTTCAGGATTAAGCTTTTATGATGTGATCAGCATGTTCGGTAAATTTTTCATAGAAAATAGATATATGTCTATGCCAATTATATTAACTTTACCGGTAATCGGCATTTTAGAGCGTTACGGTTTAAAAGAAAGAGCAGAAGCACTTATAACGAAATCAAAAGGCGCAACAACTGGAAGAGTATTAATGTCATATTTTACGATAAGAGAATCATCAGCAGCACTTGGACTGAACATTGGTGGTCATGCGCAAACAGTAAGACCGCTCGTTGCGCCAATGGCAGAGGGAGCTGCGCAAGGTAAGTATGGTAAGTTACCTGAAAAGTTAAGAGAAAAAATTAAAGCAAACGCAGCAGCTGCGGAAAATACAGCTTGGTTTTTCGGAGAGGATATATTTATCGCGACAGGTGCGATTTTATTAATGAAAGGATTCTTCGATTCAGTAGGTATGCATGTCGGTGTGTGGGATATGGCGCTTTGGGGCATTCCAACTGCAATATCAGCGCTTATTGTGAGCTGGATCAGATTTAGAAGATTTGATAAATATATAGCGAAAACGATGACATCAAAAGAAAAAGAAGAGAAGGAGGCAATATAAAATGAACATCATCACAATGGATACAATTTATTACGTATTAGGTATAATCGTGGCCTTTATCGCTGTTCGTATTGCATTTGATCGTGAACATCCAAACCGATGGGGTTCTAGCTTATTTTGGGCGTTATTTGCAGTTACATTTTTATTCGGAAATGTAATCCCTTCGTTTTACGTTGGTTGTATCGTGCTCGCTATGGTCGTGTTAGCTTCATTAAACAAAGTAACAAAATCAGAGGAGAAAGAAGTACCAGTACAAGAACGTGTAAAACATGCTGAGAAATTAAAAAATAAAATTTTTATGCCTGCACTTTTAATACCTATTTTTACAATTATCGGTACGTTAACGTTAGGGAAAATCAAATGGGGAAATGTTTCCCTTGTTGATCCAGATAAAGTAACGCTAGTAGCATTAGCACTAGGGGCATTACTTGCATTCGTTGCAGCGATGCGTATTACAAAATCGAAAATAACAACGCCTGTACAAGAAGGAAGCAGACTATTACAAGCTGTCGGCTGGGCTGTCATTTTACCACAAATGTTAGCAGCACTTGGCGGTATTTTCGCGAAATCTGGCGTTGGACAAGTCGTTTCTGATTTAGTCGGTCAAGTATTACCGACAGAGTATCCGTTTGTAGCTGTTATGGCATATTGTTTAGGAATGATGCTCTTTACAGTCGTAATGGGAAATGCATTCGCAGCGTTTGCCGTTATTACTGGCGGAATTGGCTTACCTTTAATTGTTCAAATGCACGGAGGAAACCCAGCGATTATGGCAGCACTCGGCATGTTTGCTGGATATTGCGGAACACTACTTACTCCAATGGCAGCAAACTTTAATATCGTTCCGGCAATGCTTTTAGAGCTAAAAGATAAGAACGCAGTTATTAAAGCGCAAGTACCAATTGCTCTTTCAATCTTTATCATCAATATGTTTATTATGTACGGCCTTGTATATCGTTTCTAATTAGGAGGGAAAACTATGAAAACAGTATTACTAACAGGATTTGATCCGTTCGGCGGAGAAAGCATCAATCCAGCTTGGGAAGTCGCAAAAAGTTTGCACGAAAAAACAATCGGAGAATACAAGATTATTAGTAAACAAGTACCAACTGTATTTCATAAATCAATACAAGTATTAAAAGAGTATATAGAAGAACTAAACCCTGAAATGATTATATGTATCGGACAAGCTGGGGGCAGACCAGATATTACGATAGAGCGTATCGCAATTAATATTGATGATGCAAGAATTGCTGACAATGAAGGGAATCAGCCGATAGATGTACCGGTTGTAGAAGGAGGACCGGCTGCCTATTGGTCTACGCTTCCGATGAAAGCAATTGTAAAAAGACTGCAAGAAGAAGGCATACCAGCTTCCGTTTCACAGTCAGCAGGTACATTTGTTTGTAATCATTTATTCTATGGTCTCATGCATGAATTAGAGAAACGTGATAAGGAAATAAAAGGCGGATTTATTCATATTCCGTTCTTACCAGAGCAAGCGAGTAATTATCCAGGGCAACCGAGTATGTCACTTTCTACTATTAGTAAAGGGATAGAATCGGCAGTAGAGGTAACGACGACAGTTGAGGTGGATATTGTGGAAGTTGGGGGCACGACGCATTAAATAATAGTAGATTAGAGAGGGCTAATGTGGCCCTCTTTTTGTATTTGTATGAAGATGCAAAAAAGAGGTTGTTGTAATAGGAGCAGTCTAACATATACGGAATTGTTCCAAATAAAAGGAAACTTTTTAAATAGTTTCTTAATGATGTAGAATTTTCGTCTATATGAATGGATAAAAAGTTAAGTTCTGATAAACTCAAAGACATACAAAGTAATGATTTTAAAATGGTGTGATAAAAAATATTACACCATTTTTATGTAAAATAAACAGAGTGAATTTTTGCCATTAGTAAAGTATAACTGGGTAAGAGATAATCATGAGAATTGTTAATTGTACTATGATTTTTCAAAACTGATAAATTTAAATATAAGTACGGTAAGAATGCAATATTTATCTAACTTTTACAAAAAAGAGTAACCCGTTTGGCTACTCTTCACATAGAAATTTATATTTGTTTATTTCAATAAGAGACCGTTATTGAAGTCCCTTCATGAAATTTTGGATTTTTGATGATAATGCAAACAGCAGGATGCTAACTAAAATGGAGATAGCACCAATAATACCAAAGTAAATTGCTTCTGTTGCAGGATTATACAGTTTAACAACTTGGGCATTTATTGCTTGCGCAGACGCAGTTGATAAGAACCATAAGCTCATTGTTTGCGAAGAGAAAGCAGCTGGAGCCAGCTTCGTCGTTATTGATAACCCTGAAGGAGATAAACAAACTTCTCCAATTACAATTAAAAAGAAGCTAAGGACTAACCACATAGGATTCACTAGAGAGTGAGTACCGTTGATTAAAGCCGGAATAATCATAACTAGGAATGATAAACCTGCAAATAGCAATCCAATGGCGAATTTTTTTGCCGTTGAAGGCTGCTTCTTGCCTAACTTTATCCAAACCCATGCAAAAATCGGGGCAAGCGTTACGATAAAGATTGGACTTAATGATTGGAACCAAGCGGAATTCAATGTAATTCCATTAAACTGTAATTGAGTTCGTTGATCTGCGTATGTCGCTAAGATAATAGCACCTTGTTCTTGTATAGACCAAAATATTGTAGCTGCAATAAAGAGTGGTATATACGCAAGAAGACGAGATTGCTCTACTTTTGTTGTTTTAGGACTACGATACATATAAATGAAATAATAGGCTGGAATAACAATCCCTAAGATGCTAATCAGGAATGTAAAACGATTTATAGTTAACAACCCAGTTGGAATTGTAACCACACCTAGCAATGTTAATACAACCAGACCAACACTGAAATACTTAATAGTCTTTTTTCTTTCCGAATCTGATAATGGATTAGGTACTTGCGTACCGACTAGACCAAGGTTTTTCTGTTTTGTTCCAACAAATACCCCTAACCCAATTGCCATACCAATTGCCGCAACTCCAAAACCAAGGTGGAAATTATATTGCTGACCTAATGTTCCGACAACTAAAGGTGCAAGTAAAGCACCTAAGTTAATACCCATGTAGAATATACTGAACCCGGAGTCACGACGCGCATCTGTTTCACTGTATAAACTTCCTACGATGTTCGATATGTTAGGCTTCAACAGCCCTGTTCCTAGAACTAAGAAGACCATAGAGATAAATAACGCACTTTTACTACCCGGTAAAGCTAAAATAATATGGCCAATCATAATTAAAATGCCACCAAAGAATACGGTTTTACTTGGACCAAATAAACGATCCGATATCCATCCACCAATAATACTAGACATGAACAGTAAGGAACCGTAAATTGCCATTATCGAGGTTGCGGTAGATTGTTCAATTCCTAATCCACCTTTTGCGACCGAATAGTACATATAATATAGTAAAATAGCTCTCATTCCGTAATGAGAAAATCTTTCCCAAAACTCAGTGAAGAATAAAGAGAATAATCCTCTTGGATGCCCAAAAAATCCTGTTTGAGGAATACTTTGAACAAGTTCGTTTTTTTCTTTCATAATGTTAATATTACCCCTTGTTAATTTTTTTATATTATACAAGTATAACTTAAGAGGCTCCCAGTAGTCCATAAATATCTAAGTCTATCTATGAAGAAGAGCAGCCTTCTGGCTGATTTTTAAACGAATTGAAAAATCGTTATATTCTTAAAATCGGTTTGGATTTTCGAAAGGTTTTATGCCAGTTTGCAGAATTAAAATTAAATAACTTTATTTTAATTGAACAGTAGTTATCTTTGAAACTTTAATTACACCCAAAAGAGTTGGGGGTTAATTCATGCAATGAAGTAAGTAAAATGAATTGTACAACACCTCCTGTAAACAACTGGTATAATAAGTATAGGAAAATACATAGAGGTGATTTTTGTGCAACATTTCGAAGAAGTACGTTCAATTTTAGAAAAAGCGAAGAAAATTACGGTGTTAACAGGTGCTGGTGCAAGTACGGAAAGTGGTATTCCAGACTTTCGTTCAGCAAATGGATTGTATGCTGATGCGAATGTGGAGATGTATTTATCAAGAGGATATTATAATAGAAATCCGAAAGAATTTTGGAAGCATTATAAGGAAATCTTTCAAATTAATACGTTTCATCAATATAAACCAAATCATGGGCATCACTTTTTAGCTGAATTAGAAGAACAAGGGAAAGACATTACGATTTTAACGCAAAATATTGACGGTTTACATCAATTAGGTGGTAGTAAACATGTCATTGATTTACATGGAACGCTTCAAACAGCACATTGTCCGAAGTGTAAAGCGGGGTATGATTTGCAGTATATGATTGATCATGAAGTGCCTCGCTGCGAGAAGTGTAATTTCATCTTAAATCCAGACGTTGTTTTATACGGAGATACATTGCCGCAATATCAAAATGCGATACAACGTTTATATGAAACAGATGTACTTATCGTTATGGGAACGTCATTAAAAGTACAACCTGTCGCTTCATTCCCGGAAATCGCAAAGAGGGAAATAGGGGCAACGACAATCTTAATAAATGAAGAGTTAACAGGGCAAGAATATAACTTTGATTTTGTTTTTCAAAATAAGATTGGTGAGTTTGTTGAAGGGGTATCGTCGGTTAAATAAGTTATTATTTTTATGGAAAACTGAGGTGTATAGAGAACACCTCAGTTTTTTGTTTGAATAAAATTCATGTTATGACGTATGAAGGGGAATGGTAATAAATAGGTTATAAAATTAAAAAACTGAAAATTAAATCTTTTATTTCTTTAGTAATTAATATAAAATTCTATATATATCATATAAATAAATTTGATACATAATGGTTCTATGTAAAAATGTTAATAGAATGAAGCGAGGGAGCGAAATGAGACAGAAAAAGGAGCAGAAAAAACAATCGAAAAAGAAAAAGACTCATATTCCTTTTCGGTTAAATGTACTATTTTTTATCGTCTTTCTTTTATTTTCAGCTATTATAATTCAATTAGGTAAAGTACAAATCATTGATGGAGAAACGTATAGAAATGAAGTGAACAAAAAGGAAGATGTAACGGTAAGCACACCTGTTCCTAGAGGGAAAATGTTTGATCGGCAAGGTCAAGTGATTGTAAATAACAAACCACTACGAACCGTTACATATACGAAAATGAAAGGGGTAGATTCGAAAGAAGTTTTACAAGTAGCAAGACAGTTAGCACAGCTAATAGAAATGTCACCAGAAGATATAGATAAGTTGACAGAAACAGATAAGAAAGATTTTTGGATGCAATTAAATGAAAAACGTGCCGTAGCAAAAGTGACAAAAGAAGATGAGAGTACATTTAGGAAGCAAGAGATAGAAGGGAAAGAATTAGATAAAAAAGTAGAAGAGTTACGTAGGGAAAGAATTACACAAGAAGAATTAAGTGAACTTTCAAAAGAGGATTTAGAAGTACTAGCAATTAAAAGTAGGATGAATGCGGGATATAAAATGACGCCGCAAATCGTTAAAAAAGATGTAAGTCAAAATGAATACGCAGTCGTAAGTGAAAGATTGGCAAGTTTGCCAGGAGTGGATACGACAGTAGATTGGGAACGTGAATACCCAAATGATAAAATACTTCGCTCAATCCTTGGTAGCGTTTCTACTGAAAATGAGGGCTTGCCAAGAGAACAGTTAGATTATTATTTAGTGCGTGATTATAACCGAAATGACCGTATTGGTAAGAGTTATATCGAGAAACAGTACGAAGATGCATTACATGGAACGAAAGAGCAGTCGAAAAATATTACAGATAAAGCGGGAAATATTATTCGAACTGAAAAAGTGACCGAAGGAAAAAGTGGTAACAACTTAATGTTAACAGTAGATATGGAGTTACAGAAAAAAGTAGAGCAAAGTCTTGAAAAGAATTTACGAGCATTTCATTCGGCAGAGCCAATGATGGATCGTGCGTTCGTTGTAATGATGAACCCGAAAAATGGGCAAATATTATCAATGGGTGGAAAGAAAATTGTAAATAAAGATGGCGGCATGCAAATAGAAGACTTCGCTTTAGGGACGATGACAAGTTCTTATGAGTTAGGGTCAACTGTGAAAGGGGCTACGTTATTAGCCGGATATCAAACTGAAACAATTAAGCCGTATACGCATTTCTTTGATGCACCAATGTATTTTAAAGGAAGTGCTAAGCCAAAGAAATCGTGGAAAGATTTTGGAGATATTGATGATTTAAGAGCTTTACAAGTTTCATCAAACGTCTATATGTTTAATACAGCATTAAAAATGGCAGGTATAAATTATGTGCCAAACAATCCGTTAGACATTAAAAAAGAGACATTTAATAAAATGCGTTACTACTTTAGACAGTTTGGCTTAGGTGTACCAACAGGTATTGACTTGCCGAATGAATCGATTGGTCAAATGGGTAGAACGGATGACATACCTGGTTTTTTACTTGATTATGCGATTGGACAGTATGATACATATACGCCGCTTCAACTTGCTCAATATATGTCAACAATTGCAAACGGCGGTTACCGAATGAAACCACAAATTGTACAAGAAGTGAGAGAACAACCACATAAACCAGAGGATGTTGGAAAAGTTGTTCGGTCTATTGAACCAGTTATTTTAAATCGAGTGGATATGGACACTTCATATATTAATCATGTAAAAGAAGGATTTAGAAGAGTTTTTCAAGAAACTGACGGGACAGGTACTGCAACGTTTAAAGGATTACCGTATAAACCAGCTGGAAAAACAGGAACAGCTGAAACCGTATATGGAGGAGAAAGTGAAATTGGAAGAGATGAAAACAATAACCGAAAAAAATGTTATAATTTAACTCTTGCCGGTTATGCACCATATGATGCTGACCCGGAAGTAGCTTTTTCAGTTGTTGTACCATGGGTGAATGATGACAAATCGGGAATTAATTCTGCGATTGGTAAAGAGATTTTGGATGCATATTTTGAATTGAAAGCAAAAAGAGCGGGTGGAAATCCAGTCCCAGTAGAACAGCCGAATAAGGCCCAGTAAAAATAGTATCACTGCATGGAGACATATTGTGCAGTGATATATTTTTTGAGTTAAAAAGCGTTTAAATAAGGTGGGAATGGATATGAAACAGGAGATGAAAAGAGGCTGGGGGAAATACATACTCTTCGTGTTTGTTTTGGTAGTAGCCTATCATTCTTTTACTTTATGTAAAGTGGAAGGGAAATCGATGCAACCAACTTTATATGAAGAAGACTACGTATTTGTAAATAAAGCAGCAGTACATTTTTCTAATCTAGAGCACGGAGAAATTGTCATTATAAAGGAAGAGGATGAGTCGAAATATTATGTAAAACGAGTAATAGGACTTCCTGGTGACGTAATTAACATAACGAATGGATCAGTATATGTGAATGATAAAAAGCAAGAAGAACCGTATACAAATAAAGATTTATTCAATAATACGCAAGTGTTTTACAACTTTCAAAAGACAAAAATCCCGCCAAATAAGTTATTTGTAATGGGAGATAATCGTGAACTTAGTAGAGATAGTCGAAATGGTTTAGGATATATTGAAGAAGATAATATAATAGGCAAAGTGGAATTTGTATATTATCCTTTTTCAAAAATGAAGATTATAGAATAAGTGGGGGATGAACAAAACCCCTCACTTATTAAAGTTTCACTTTATCTTCTTTAAAAAACCTTTTGGATTAAATGAAATGAAAAACTTATGCTTGGATTCATCGATTATGAAATTGTTATTTTTAGTTAAAAACTCTTCTACAGCTTCCATTGGACCAGGGCCCCAATCAGGAGAGAGGGGATTTCCGTTAATACTTGTATCTTCTACAATCAAGTAACTGCCTTTTGTTACAATAGATTTATAAAGTAACAGTTCTTTTGAGACATGCTCTTTACTATGATCTGAATCTAAAATAACTAAAATCACATCATCAGGTTTGCGCATAGTTAATATTGTTTGGACGGCCTGTACAGAAACAGAGGAAGCTGTTAAATACGTAATTCGATCATGTGATGGTCGATTTGGTTGAGGGAATATATCAATAGTAAGTACATGACCTTTTCCAATTAAATCTAATAAAGAAGCTAAATACAGTGCGCTACCACCATAACACGTACCACATTCAATAATTAAATCGGGTTTTAATTCGTAAACAATTTCTTGATACAAAAAAAGATCAGTGGGAAGTTTGAGAATGGGGACACCAAGCCAATGTGTATCATATAACCAGACTCGACTATCGTAATATTGTTTTAAAAATTCGCTACTTATGTTATCGATTTTGAACACTCCTTTCTGAAACGAAAGTTGTACAATATAATATGTGAAATATAATTATAAGGGGAATGTTTTTTAATAAAAATGAGCAAAATACCTCATTAAAAACCAATTGTTTGTATAAGAAAAAAACTTAATTCAGCAAGTTTTAATCAAAATGCAATTTAAATATGTAGATGAGGGGAAAAGGAACGTATGTATAAGTACACAATTTGCTTCATTAGAAAAGGAAATGAAAATGATGTGAAAGAGATAACTTAAATTATGGCATTCAAAAGTGAGGAAGAACTAAATGAAGCTATCCAAGAAGCTAAAGCAAGTCTAGCAATAGAGAGTATGATTATTACAAAAGAAATGGAAAAAATTATTAAAGCGAAGGTAACAGGAAAGATAACGCACGAGCAATTTATTACATTAGCTGATGCGATTGCGAGACGCGAACTTATTTAATGATCTAGAAGCTACCACAAAATTTTGCTAAATAAACGGGAAAAAAGAGATGTTAGATCCAACTCTCAGACTGTAGACAAACTATTTTTTTGAGGGTTCAGATGCTAAAAAATAGTTTGTTTTTTTCTTTGTGGATAATTTATCCAACGGTATATATACGTAGTACGTTCTATGTTACAATTTACTATAAGTGAGGAAGGAAGGTGTCTTATGAAAATATCTGTTTATGTTGCAAGTGCATTTAGCAAGGATCATAAAGGTGGAAATAAAGCAGGAGTGGTATTTATGGAGAATACATTGACCACTACTCAAAAAATGGCAATAGCCAAACAACTGGGCTATGCGGAAACCGCATTTATATCAGAATCTGAAGTTGCTGATTATAAAATTGAGTATTTTACACCAAAAGAGGAAGTTGATTTATGTGGTCATGCCACAATTGGCTCTTTCGCCATACTGATGCATGTAAATAAACTTTTCAAGAATTGCTATACGATTGAAACGAACAGCGGTGTTCTTACTATTACCATAAAGGATGACGTCATATTCATGGAACAAAACGAACCGATATTCTATGATGTTATATCTCCAAATGAGTTTATCGACTGCTTTGACATTAAAGATATAGACAATACATACCCAATTCAAATTGTCTCCACGGGCTTAAAAGATATTTTAGTTCCTATAAAAAGCGAAACACAATTACATACACTGGAACCTAATTTTGAAAAAATTAAAGCAATCAGCAAGTATTATAATGTTGTCGGGATGCATCTATATACTTTTAATGACAATCGAATTATATGCAGAAACTTTGCTCCACTATACGACATCAATGAAGAAGCGGCGACTGGAACTTCAAACGGTGCATTAGCTTGCTACCTTTATGAACAGAACTACTTACAAAAAGAAGTCTATGTATTTGAACAAGGTTATTCTTTACACTCGCCTTCCGAAATATTAGTTAAATTAGCAACCAATAGCAATAATAAAATAGAAAAAGTTTATGTTGGTGGCAAAGGCTATTACTGTGAAACGAAGTGTTTGAATATAGAAAACATTGAGTGAAAATAAAAAAAGAGATGGTAGATCCATCTCTTTTTCATTTCCATATGCTTCATGATTAGCTACGAATCGACTTAATCATAAAACGATGTTGCTTCACATCAAAATAACTTTTTTGTAAGATGATTTCATGTATACGATATAATTCCTCATAATACCTTTCAACAGTAAAATCTGGAATTTGCCACGGAATCGCTTTTAAATAATAGACGATAGCGCCAATGTCATAAAAGCGTTGAAAAGGGAACTCTTCTTTTTCTTCTAAAATAGTAAATCCATTTTGCTTTAACTCAATGCAAGCTGCTTCGAGCGACCAACTTGCAAATTCGTTATTTAGCGGCGTGTTAAACTGCTCATTTAGTTCCGCGCAATCGAGACCACCAACTTGTTGTGTAAGGAAAATTCCATTTGGAGAAAGGATTCTGTTTACCTCATAGGCAGTATAGGATTCATGTTGATTCATGATTAAATCAAACTGACCATCTTGAAATGGTAAAGCAGTATCATCCGTTACCTCTATAACTGTAACCCCTAAAGGCTCTAATTTCTTCCGAGCAATTGGCACGTTTGGAGCATAGCCCTCAGTCGCATAAATAGTTGACGGAAACGGTTGTAACATAGATAAAAACTCCCCGCCGCCAGTCCCCATATCGAGCATGGATTCTGCATGCTGCATAAGTTGGAAAGCAGTGCTGCCGTACGACCACGATAAAGGCTCGCTCTTTATTCGACCCGTTTCTGAAATGAATGAGAAATCCCAACCGCTAAAATTTGTATTAGCACTTTCTAATAAAGTTAAAAATAATGGATCACGTTTCATAAATTTGTCCTCTTATTTCATAAATGAATGATATGATGAGAAAAGAAAAAGGGAGGACCTCTTATGAAAGATAAGCGGTTTTACGTTTCATGTTCGAATAGATTCATATTAATTCGCTCCTTGTAAGAATGGTTATTTATATATTCGGGATAAGTAAGTGAAAGTCCTTTGAATTTGTGAGGGAAGGTTATGCTATTCAATAATCCGGCTGTAGAATGGGATAGCGCAATACATATGGATTACATGCACTTTTATATGTTTGAATTTTCTTGAATTATCTCTTGAACCTCTAGTTACTTTAGGTTTTATAATGAATTTATAATTTTAATAGGGGGATTTAGATGAAAAAGGATAAAAAGTTTTCTATCGGAGAATTCTCAGAAAAAACGGGAATACCAATTCCTACTTTGCACTATTATGATGAAATCGGGTTATTACAACCTGAAAAGAATCCTTCCTCACGGCACCGCATTTACAAGTATCAAGATATTATAACCTTACAAAAAATTCTAAGTTTAAAATTTCTAGGCTATAGTCTAGATAAAGTCGCTAATTTGTTACACGAATCAAGTTTTGATGTTGATTTGAATGAAAGTTTGTCTCTCCATTTGCAAGTGTTAGAAAGTGAAAAAGAAAAAATTGAGCAATCAATGCAAGCAATTAAAAGAGTAATGAAGTTAGTCGAAGAGGAATGTGAAATAGATAGTACAGTATTATTTAGTCTTATTTACGGTATGAATACAGAACATACACATAAAGAATGGATGAAACGTCATGAGTTAACGGATATCGTGGAAGAATTATCAAAGAAACGAGAAGAAGATAAAATTGCTTTGGATAAAACGTTTATTCAATTGTCTAAAAAGGTTAAACAATTATATGGTAAACCAGTCGAGGATTCGAAAGTACAAGAGATGGTTAAGGAATATATAGAAGAGTCTTTTTCATTTCTTAATGAGGATCTGATACAAAAGTTAGCTAATACTAGTGTGGAAGAACTGGATATGCAAGAACTTGAAAATATGATACCTTCGCCTTTCACAGAAGATGAACAAAAATGGCTTAATGAAGCGATGGAATATTATGTGAAGCAAGTAGAAATGGAATAGGAATAGATTTTATGAGTGTTTAGCTTCATCGAAATAATGCTATAGACCTTTCAGTGAAGGAGGGGAATTACGTTTGTTATTGCTTTATTCAAAAGAAAGAAACGCTTATGCTTCATTTTTGAAGTATAAGCGTTTTTGTTTAAAATACTCAAAAAGAAAAATCTTTTGGTAAAGTATCATTCTTTATCACTGTTCTTAACCCATGTTTTATAATCCAAGGGTTAATCGGAAGTTTGCTATCCCGTAATTGCTGCAACCATTGAAAAACGAGTTCTCTATCTTCTTTCGTAATATCGTTAATATGATTGGCTACTGATTTTTGGACATATTTAGAAGGATCATTCATTAATGGTTCAAGAAGTTGTAAATTGTTCTTAAAGTCACCTTTCAGTGCTCCTATTTTTTTAGCCCAAGGAAGTCTTGGTCTTGTACCTTCGGAAACTAATCTCCTAATGTGGCTGTTTTCGTCATGAAGCCACTGTTGTAATATGTCTAGTGTGTCTTCATGGTATGTTTCAAGAAAAGGACGAATAGCATATTCAGCAGTATTCCTTTTTGTTATCTCATACATGGCATGAAAAGAGGATTGGAAATGGTTAAGTCCATATTTTTCAACGTATTTTGCAATAGGCATGTACATATATCCGTTTGTAAATGTACCTACTTCTGTTGTGTTTTCTGGTCCCAATGTTTTCAGTAAAGTATGTATTGCTCCATTAAAATCTTTTTGTAATGCAGTATGTAATTCATCTGCTATTACTTCTATACGCTGCTTTAACTCTAAATTTTCAACTTTACATGTTACAGAATCTACAAAGATACATTTAGAGAAAGTAGGATCGTGTTTACAAATAGAATCAGCCATTTTTTCTACTAATTCTTCATTAAATAAAAATTTTAACGGAACATATTTACCCATTTTTTCACCTCATTGATAAGATAAAACAATTTCTATTTTTTAATCGACAACCCATAAACTAAAGTCTCACTCGGAGTCGTAATACTAAAACCTGTCGTCTTATAATCAAGTTTCACCGTATCACCAGTGTAGTCTTTCGTGAATGAATCCATTTGTACGATAAGGTCTGCATCTTCATATACAACATCATCTGCATCATATGTATCCCAAATTAAATCCACATCAACGAAAATACTACAAGAGTTTGTCATTGTCCCTCTAATGCGAATGATCTTTTTGTCTTCACGTTCTAATCTATGTATAGCTGCTTTTGCTTCATCAGTAATGCGAATGTTCATGGTATCCCAACCTTTATGTATATTTCCTTTATTATTGCAAAAACAGGAGAAATAGGGAAGGGAGAAGCATCGGAATAAAAAACGAGCAAACAAATTTGTTTGCTCGTTTTACTTTATTTTAGTTCACATTTATCAAGTGGAATCACTTTCGTTTTTTTCGTAAATTTATATCCTAACCATAGTACTAAAAAGAGTGGTAAACCGATGTAAGAAACGAGTACGCCGTTCCAATCGATTGCTTCGCCCATAAATGCGCCGTAGTTTTGACCTAAAATGACGATGACACAAAGTGCAAATGCGAAAATTGGACCGAACGGGAACCATTTTGCTCTATATGGTAAGTCTTTTAAATCTTTTCCTTGTGCGATATATGCTTTACGGAAACGGTAATGACTAATTGCAATTCCGACCCATGCGATAAAGCCAGACATTCCAGATGCATTTAATAACCAAATGTATACAACGCCGTCACCGAATAAAGAAGCAATGAAAGCGATACTACCAACAATTGACGTTACGATTAATGCGTTAACAGGTACACCGCGGCTGTCTAATTTGCCTAAGAATTTTGGTGCTTTTCCTTGGCGAGCTAAGTCCCAAAGCATACGAGTTGATGCATACATTCCAGAGTTACCAGCAGATAGTACTGCCGTTAAAATAACAGCGTTCATAACAGAAGCAGCAAAAGCAACGCCAGCTTTTTCAAAAATAAGTGTAAATGGACTTACTGTTACATCACTTGCAGCAAGGCTTTCTGTTGTATAAGGAATTAATAAACCGATAACGAGAATCGCAAGAATATAGAATAAAAGAATACGCCAAAAGATAGAACGAATCGCTTTCGGAATATTACGCTCTGGATCAGATGTTTCACCAGCAGCAACTCCTAATAATTCAGTACCTTGGAATGAGAAACCAGCTGCCATAAATACACCGATAATTGCCATGATACCGCCATTAAATGGTGCATCTGCAACAGTGAAGTTTTTGAAGCCAACAGTTTCGCCACCCATAATTCCAAAAATCATCATGAAGCCGACAATTAAAAAGATAATAATAGTAACTACTTTAATAAGTGCAAACCAATATTCAGATTCACCAAACCCTTTAACAGATAAATAGTTTAAAAGGAAAATAATAGCTAAACATAATCCGCTCCAAATGAGGGAAGGGGTATCTGGGAACCAAAATTTCATAATTAATGTTACAGCAGCGAGTTCAGCAGCAATTGTAATGGCCCAGTTATACCAATAGTTCCATCCAAGTGCAAAGCCAAGGGACGGATCAACAAATTTTGTTGCATATGTGCTAAAAGATCCGGTAACAGGCATGTAAGCTGCGAGTTCAGCTAAGCTTGTCATTAAGAAATAAACCATAATTCCAATTGCAGCGTATGCGACTAGTGCACCGCCAGGACCAGCTGAATGGATGACACCACCGCTGGCAAGAAATAGTCCGGTACCAATTGTACCACCGAGAGAAATCATTGTAAGGTGCCTTGATTTTAAACTACGTTTTAATTCACCTTTTCCATTTGTAGTTTGTGTTTCAGAGGTAGTTTGATTTGTTGCGCTATTCATGTTCAACACTCCTTTTCTTGTAAGATAGGAAGGAACGGGGGAGAAAAATACAAAAAACCGCCAAAGGAATTTGGCGGAACGTTTCACAAATAACCACCCCATCATACCCTTCCGTTAAGATAGCACCCCACGTTTACACGGTAATTTTGTAAACGTGACAGTTCTGTTCCTTTCGGAGACAGCCCCAGCTCATATTTCCAGAGAAGAAATATAAACTTCGGCAACTTTTCCTTTCAAACGGAGTCGGTGACATTCTCTGTGTCTCGTCCGTTTTACTCATAAAAGTCGCAACCTCTACCTCATCGGATTGATGAGGATTTGATATATTGCTAAGATTTTTAATATATGGCAATTGTAATGACTTTCTGAATATATTGCAAGATATTTTGTTAGGAAAAGTCAAAAAATATCGGTTATTGTATAGGAAACGCTTGCAAAACTCCACCCGAACCTACTGTTATGTAACAAAAAATAAAGAAACAAATTGTTATACAAATGTTTCGCAAAAAATATTGAAAAACCCTTTAAAATTAAAAGAAAATTCAGAAAATATAATTCGACATAACTAACAAAAGAGGATTATTCCTTAAATTCGTTTCAAAGAATAAGTATAAATCTGATGAATAGAATGAATATTCTCTTTATTTCTGGTAAAATTGAGGTATTGTTTAATTGAAAAGGGGAAATCAATATGAAATTAGAAACAGAAAGGCTCTATATAGTGCCGTGTACAGAAGAGCGTATTCACGTTGCTAACGAGCAAGGATATAATAGTGGTCCACATATTGTAGGACATGTAGAAAATGTAAAACAAGATGCGGCTTTATTACCTTGGGGCGCGTGGTATGTCATTCGAAAAGAAGATGACATCGTTCTAGGTGATATAGGGTTTAAAGGGAAACCAAATGAGGAACATACAGTAGAAATTGGTTACGGATTTATTGAGAAATATTGGAATAAAGGATATGCGACAGAAGCTGTAAGTGAACTAATAAATTGGGCTTTTCAAACAGGAGAGGTAGAAATGATTATCGCGGAGACACTTCTTGAAAATGAAAGCTCGATTCGTGTATTAGAGAAATTACATATGAAGAGAATTAGCAATACAGAAACGATGATTAATTGGAAAATAGAAAAATAAAAAATACCGCCCGAAGTATATCAGGCGGTATTTTTATCGTTATGGTAGCATTTGTTTTTGATCATTCGGATATCCGGCTGTCGGTGCGTTAGAACGCTTGGAATGATTACGAACAGCAATGAAAATAGAAATAATAACGACAAGACCAACTGCTACGTAAGAAAGTGAAATAATAGTTGGATCCACTTTAAATGTAGTAAGCAGTGTACGAATGTTTGTAAAGATTATAAGGCCCCCAACTAATACGCCAAGTAAATGAGAAGGAACGATGCGTACTAACCATGCAGCGATTGGTGCTGCAACGATGCCACCAAGCATGAGAGAAAATACCCAAACCCAACTTACTTGTTCCCAGCCAAGTGAAATGAAAAAGCCGATTGTTGCTGCGAGTGAAACAGGAAACTCACTCGTATCTACAGATCCGATAACTTTTCTAGCTTCATTTCCCCTTGCCAAAAGCACAGGTGTTGTAATTGGGCCCCAGCCACCTCCACCTGTTGAATCAACGAATCCTGCGAATAAGCCAAGCGGAACAAGCTGTTTAGCTGACATACGTTTATTTGAAGTGACAATTTGTTTTTGAATGATGAATCGTAATAAAATATAAACCCCTAAAGTAAATAAAAATATGGAAATGTACGGTTTAATTACATCACCAGGTAAATTGCTTAAAAAACATGCCCCAATAAATGCGCCAATTGCTCCTGGTAATGTAAGCCTGGAAACGGTATATTTATCCACGTTTCCAAATTTGATGTGTGATGCACCAGAAGCAGCAGTTGTAACAACTTCAGCTAAATGAACTGATGCAGATGCAACGGCCGGAGCAATACCAAACATTAATAAAAGTGAGGTAGATGTTACCCCGTACGCCATTCCAAGCGCTCCATCGATTAATTGAGCGAAAAATCCGATAATAGCAAAGACAATTAATTTCTGCATAAATAATCCCCCTGTAATAATAAATGAAAAAGACACTTTTCCCGTATGAGAAAAGTGCCTTTGGTTTTTCCAATCAGCAATAATTAAATTTGTTTTATTATAATACATATTAATCGTATAAATCAACTAGGTTTTAAAGTTTTTGAATTGAATGAAAGAAAAATAAAATATACAATAAAAGGATGGAGAGAAGGGGGAGAAAGACATGTTACGATTTGATCATCTCGTACACGCAGTACATGGTACACCGGAGGAAGCGGCAAACCAAATGCAGGAGCATGGATTTCATACTGTAGTAGGCGGAGAGCATACTACTTGGGGTACTTGGAATAGTTTGTGTTATTTTGATTTATCCTATATAGAATTTTTAGCAGTTCAGCATGAAGAAAAAGCGAAGAAAGCAGACAATCCATTAGTACAAGAAACAGTAGTGAAATTACAAGATGGAGAAGGAATGTTACAAATCGCCATTCGAACAGATGCAATTGAAGAACTAGTAGTTAAATTTAATAAACATGGATTACATACGATAGGACCATTTGAAGGGAAACGAATGAGAAAAGATGGCCGACTATTAGAGTGGAAAATGTTATTTGTAAAGCAAGAAGAGAACGGGCCGAAATTGCCTTTCTTTATACAGTGGAATGAAACGGATGAAGAAAGAAGAAACGATTTACGTAACATAGGAACAATCACTGCACATAAAAACAACGTACAACAACTTGAAACGATTCATTACGCAGTGAAAGATGTTCGAAAAACAGTCCGGAAGTGGAAAGAAGTAATGGGACTAACTGCAAGCCAGGCCGTGAAAAATGAAGAGTGGAATGCGGAGTGTCAAAGTGTATCGTTTGGTGATGTTCATGTACAGTTTTGTGAACCAATTGGAGAAGGATTAGTACTAGAACGTTTGAAGCATCATGGCGAATATCCTTTTGCAGTGGAGTTTAAAGGTGAAAATAAACGAGAGCATGAAGTGCTAGGTAGTTTGTACATATATTGATAGAGGTGAACGTTGTGCAAGAAATGCTTAGAGAGATAGAGGGAAAACTAGAATGGCCTCGTATTGCAAAGTGTACAGCTATTTCAAAAGGTTTTTCACATGAAGAGAAATATAAAATAGAATTAGAAAACAGAGTAACATATTTTGTGAAAGTATGTGATGCTGTTCATTTTGAACGCAAACAAGAAGAATATACGTATATGAAACAATTAGAGTTATTACATATTCCAACGCCTAAGTTAATTCATTTCATAAAGCTTGAGGAATTAAATAAATGTATTCAAGTATTTGAATGGATCCAAGGTGTAAATGGTGAAGAAGGTTTAGGGAAGTTAACGGTGGAAGAACAGTATCATGCGGGAAGAAAAGCAGGGGAAGTATTAAAGAAGATTCACTCAATTGAAAGAGAAAGTGCAAGTAATAAATGGGAAACGGTTCGATGGAATAAATACGAAAGATACGTAGAAGCGTTAGCAAACTATGAAATAGATTTCCTTGATTTGAAACCAGTATTAAGATTTGTAGGGGAGCATAAACAATTAATGAAGAATCGTCCAATCACATTTTTACACGATGACTTCCATCCAGCAAATAGTATGATTCTTAATAAGGAATTTATCGTTATCGATTTTGGAGGATATGATTTTGGCGACCCAATACACGATTTTTATAACGTAGCGATTTTTACTACAAGAATAAGTAAACCATTTGCGGTTGGACAAGTTCACGGATATTGCGGAGGCGAACCATCGCTTCATTTTTGGCAACTGTACTCATTATATGCAGCAATGACATTCCCAGCTGATATCGTATGGACAAACCGAAGTACGCCACATTTAGTAGATGATATGAAGGAAAGATTGAACGGAATTTTAGAAGATCATAATCATTTTTCATCCTATATTCCAAAATGGTATCAATCACAACATGAGGATATAATAAACAATAAGTAATGGAGGGATTTATATGGATAAAATAGCGGTAATTTCAGATATTCACGGTAATATTCCGGCATTAGATTCTGTACTGAAAGATATTAAAGTAAGAGGAATTGAGCACATCATTTGTCTTGGAGATCTAGTTGGAAAAGGTCCTCATTCTAGCGAAGTGATTGAAATCATTCGTAAAGAATGTGATGGAGTTGTAATGGGGAACTGGGATGATTTTATTACAAAACCGACTGAATTTCAGGCGTTAAAATGGCATCAAAAACAACTATCGGAAGAACAAAATGACTATTTAAGAAACTTACCATTTTCAATCGAATTTTATATGAGCGGCAAACTCATTCGTATGTTCCACGCTTCGCCGAGAAGTTTATATGAAAGAATTCAACCACATGCCTCAAGAGAAGAACGGATTAGTATGTTCGAAAACAGTGAGCTCACAGAGAATATAGAAGGGGAAAGAAAACCAGATGTCGTTTGCTACGGTGACGTTCACCAAGCATTCGTTCAAAATTTCAGAGGGAAAACGTTATGTAATGCTGGTAGTGTTGGAAACCCGCTTGAAATTACACAAGCTTCCTATTTAATATTTGAAGGAACATACAATGAAAAAGAAGCCACAAGCTTTTCCATTCAACTCGTACGTGTGCCGTATGATATTGAATTAGCTATCAGACTAGCAGAAGAACTCGATATGCCAGAAATTGAAGAATACAAACAAGAATTACGGACTGCTTTATATCGAGGGTTTAAGGGAAAGTAAGCCAATCATAATATATCAACGATTTTTCAAATATATCTATCGTAACTTAAAATATATCAACGATTTTTTCGATATATCGACTTACCGACAAATAGTGACATAAACTCTTGTTCATAATAATATTATGTAAACTAATTGTAGGAGGAATATCATGAACCGAAAAGAACGAATCACAGAAATTGCAGATCACATATTAAAGCTAAACTTAACCCATCCAACAAGAGTTGGAGTAAGTGGTATTACAGCTTCAGGAAAAACAACATTTGCAAACGAGCTAGCGGAAGAAATAAAAGAACAAGGAGTACGAGTAACACGCGCCAGCATTGACGATTTTCATAATCCGAGAGCAATTCGATACGCGCAAGGAAAAGAATCTGCAAGAGGGTATTATGAAGATGCACACGATTATACAGCTTTCAAAGAAAGATTATTAAAGCCTTTAGGGCCTAACAGGAATTTACAATATGAAACGATTTCTCATAACTTAATAACGGATATACCTGTCCATAATGGGCAGCTATTGGCTCAACCTAATATGGTACTAATAGTAGATGGGACGTTTCTATTGAAAAAAGACGTAGAGCATTTATTTGACTATAAAATTTTCGTAGATACAGATTTTGAGATTGCGAGAAAACGTGGTGCAAAGCGCGAGACTGAGGCTTTTGGAAGTTATGAAGAAGCTGAGAAAAGGTTTTTAAACAGATATCATGCGGCCTGTAAGATGTATATAGATGAGCATAATCCGAAAGAGTGTGCGGATGTTGTATTTCAGAATATTGATTTTCATAATCCCGTAGTTGTATTTAAAGGAATTTAAAATCGTTTATATAGCAAAAAATCGTGAAAGGAGATGCTTTGGATGGATAAAAAAGATAATCCGAACGATTGGCCTATGTGGGCGAATGAGTCAGTAGAGATAGTTAATGCAAATCCTGATTGGCAAGATAAAGGCCGATGTGAAGAACAGCAACTATATGAACTGCTTGCTCCTCTCGGTATAAGCAAAGTAATACATATAGGAAGTACATCCATACCTGGTTTACCAGCAAAACCTATCATTGATTTAATGGCTGAAATAGACTCATTTGATAGAGTACAACATATTTCAGCGAAATTGGCCATATATAATTGGCATTATGTAAGCCCAGAATTAGATGAAAGACCTTGGAGAAGGTTCTTTGTGAAAATTAAGAATAATAGGCGTGTAGCGCACCTGCATTTGATGGTTAAAGGAACTGAGCGATGGGAGCAACAACTTTTATTTCGTAACCGCTTACGAGAGAATCCACAATTAGTTTATGAGTATTCAAACCTTAAACAAGATTTAGCTAAAAGATTTAAAGAAGATAGAGAAGCCTACACAAAAGCTAAAACAGATTTTATTAAAAAAGTTCTAAAATGATTTAATTTTTAATTGTAATTACGTTTGAATATAAAAGAAAAAACATACTGTATTTTATAGCTTAAACTGACAGGAAATGCATGTAAAACAAGTGAAAGACTGCGATGTTCTAATGTATTTCCTTTTATTTATCAGGATAAATTATATATAATTGAATCAAGTTCATAGAAAGATAGGTATAAAAACGATTCTAAAAATCGACTTGATTTTATGAAAAAAATTAAAGGGAATAAGGCGAAAATATGTTAATAAAGTAAAAAGGGGACAAGAAATATAATGAATGAAGTACTAGAACTAAAAGAAGAACTACTACAAATTAAAAATAATAATTATGCTGTACCAGAAGACGTAGATGCATATCCATATGCACAGTGGATGCTAGATTATATCGGTTCACCTGATGCTGAATTACGTGATGATTTAATTTATAGTACGCTTCACACATGGATTACAAATGATGTATTTAGACAAAAAGAGTTACGAGGATTAATGTTACAAGCAATTAGTCCTGATTATTTATTTTATAAAATTGGTGAAAAAGGCACAGACTCTGTATTTAAACGTGCATTCTCCGTATTAATTCCGCCACTTATTTTATCTGTTCATGAGAGAGAACCGTTGTTATCGGAAGAGCAACTGTACAGTGTAGCAGAACAAGTGCTGGAATATGTATATTTAGAAGAAGATGTAAGAGGCTACGTAGAAGGAAAAGGCTGGGCACATTCTACGGCGCATGCAGCAGATGCACTCGATGCTTTAGCACGTACTATACAAAATCGTGAGTTTTCATATGCGATATTAGCTGCTGTTCGCCAGAAAGTTCGATTAAGTGATTACGTATATGTCCACTTTGAAGATGAGAGATTAGTAGCGCCAATTATGTCGTTACGTAACCAAAATCTTTTAACTGAAGAAGAGTGGAGCAATTGGCTACATAGTATAGCAACGGTTGAAGACATCCGACATCCACAGCATGCTATTTTAGTACAAAATATTAGAACTTTCCTAAGAAGTTTTTATTTCAGAGCTTTAGAGACAGAAGGTAGTACAGCCTTTACAGATGATATATTGGAGACTTTGAAGGATTTGCGTAGGTATTAAAAAAGGGAATATAAGAAAAGAATAAGACTAAAAAACCGATTATACTTGTAGGCCCTCTACAAAAATAATCGGTTTTTTAGTTGAATTGAATTATTAAATTTAACTATACACGAGTGTATTAAATATGTAATTGTGGATTCTCTTCATATAAACTATTCACATACTGTTTTAAATTCTTGATGAATAATAAAATATCTTCACTAGGCATTCTAGCATGTAGAAGATGAAATATGTTTCCTTTCCCAACTTTAAATTCATCTGAGGTCAAAGTAATAGGGATATTTTTAAAGATATGCCATGGGAAATATAAGTGTACAAAGGTTTCTCTAAAATATATACCTGATTGACAAATTAATACTCCATCAGATCCTTTCCCAATATTCCCAAGGACAGATGTATCTAAAAAAGCGATGATCTGTTCTTCTTTTGGAACAATAAATCGTGCCTCAATTGCTATTAACTTTTTGTCTGAAATATGAGTATCTACAAATAATCCGTTATCAGATTCTAATAATTCATTATGCGTTTCAAATAATGAGCAAATTGATTTTATCTCATCCATTTTGATAACTGGATGTATATCATGTTGTTTTGAATTTTGGAATGAATTCGTAAGAGCTATAAGTAATTCTTTAAATAACAGTGGGGGATAATCACTCCCGTTAATATTGAAACTTTTTTGTGCATCAAAAGATAAGAAACCATCTTTATCAATTTCAATTTGTTGCACTTCATTTAATTGATCCCATTTCAAACTTCCTTTACCTAATAACCAATTTTTCCAGTATAAACCCGAACTCGTAAAGTAAACACCATACTTTCCAGATCCAAATAAATTACAACTTAAAAAAGCAATAATTTGATCATCCGTTGGTATAGAAAAGCGTTTCTGGGCAATTGATAAGAAATCTTTAGGGATTCTAGTAACATAAAATCTAGATTGCTGGTACTCTAAACAAATATCAGTTAAACGATTAATATCTATATTCATCTTAACCATTCTCCATTTCAAAGTTCGTTTCGATATATTAAATTATAAAGTTTTCAGGAAAATATTAACACTTAAATTTATCTTAAATGAAGTAAAGGATTTATAAAATAAATTTGTATTAGGCTAAAAGTATGATCTGTATGATTTATTTGGAGGAGTATAATCTTGTTAAGGTAATAAAAAGGTACATAAAACCAACACCTCCCAACCATACTAATAAAATGTGTTGGAGGTGAATGGTATGGACAATAAAGACTTTGAAAAAGTTTATAATGATTACTTACATCAAGGAGAAGAGCAAGCTCAATTTGAAGTAGACAATGAAGTTAATTCAGGAGCAGAACAAATTGTTGCCGTTCGTAAAAATGATGATGGTGATTTAGTAGCGTTTAAAACAAGTAGCGGGAGAGAGTTAGATTATATAACTGCTCTTGAAGAAGCAAAATCAGGGAAATTAGCTCATATAGACGTATTTCATAAGTATGGTAGAGATATTATACGTAGTGAACCGGATGGAATAAAAGAAAATAATTTAGATAATTTACCTTCATTTTAAACGGGTAAACCTCAAGAAGAGAATGTTCATTTGGGTATTCTCTTCTTTGTGTTGCGAAGTTTTCCTTGCGAAAAGAAGGTTCATCTTTAATGGGCGATCATACTTTTAAAGAGCGCTCTAAATTTCTCTTTATCTTCTGCTGTAAATGGTTTCGGTCCCTTTGTGCGCTTACCACTTTTTCGAACCATTGCACTTAAATATCGTGTTTGTAACAATTGTTCAATGTTATCATTCGTATACTTATAGCCTTTATGGTGTAGAACGATACAGCCTTTTGCTAATGCAAGCGAAGCAAGACCGTAATCTTGCGTTACGATTAAATCTTCTTTTTGAGCTAATTGCATAATGCGGTAATCTGCAGCATCTGCTCCAGAATCAACATAAATTGTTTCCACACCTTTAGGTTGCTCTGCATTAGAATAATGAGAAAAGCTAGTAACGAGGGTTACAGGGATTTCTGCATTCGTAGCCTCTAAAATAATCACATCTTTTACAGGACAAGCATCTGCATCAACGTAAATTTTCATTTTTATCACTCCTATGACTAGGTTCGAGTTGATAATAATGGTAGATTTAGGTTTTGTCAAACGAAAAAGCTTTATCTCATATTATTTTCCACAAACTAAAATAGCTTCTCGCAAACGAGAAATACCTTCCTCAATTTGATCAATATTCACTTTTCCATAAGATAAACGAATATAACCATCTTTTGCACCGAAAATACTACCGGGCATAAAGGCGATTTCTTGTTTTAAACTTTGCATAATAAGTTGTTTTTCGTTTATCGGTTCTTTTAGTTTCCCCCATATGTATATACCACCGGTCGGGTTTGAAAAAGAGATTTTATCGTGAAGTTGCTCGTTTAGGGCGCGAACGATAATGTCTCTTTTTTCTGCTAATTGTTTTCGTAACGGTACGATATGAGACTGAAATGGTACAGTTTCGAAAAATTGTTGCATAAGCCACTGCGGGAATATGCTCATTCCTAATTCCATTTGGTGCCTTGCATCAGATAACCTTTCTACTACAGACTGCGGGGCGACAAGCCAGCCGACTCGTAAGCCTGGTGCAATCATTTTAGATAAGGAATGTACATAAATGACTGTTCCATTTTCATCAATTGATTTCAAAGTAGGACAAGGTTGTTTTTTTTCTAGCGTAAGTAAACTAGAAGGATCATCTTCAACAATCGCAATTCGTAAGTCTGCGCAAAGTGATAATAGTTTTTTTCTACGGTTAGGATGAAGCATTGTGCCCGTAGGATTTTGGAAGTTTGGATTTAAAAAAATCATTTTAATACGATGCTTTCTATATAATTCTTGCACATCGTCTGGATTAATACCGTGTTCATCGACAGGTAACGGGAAAATACGGATACCTGCTGATTGGAATAACGGTAAGGAATAACAGTGTGAAGGGCTTTCGAAAGCAACTGCATCACCGGGATTTAATAAACATTGAACGATAAGGTGAAGTGCTTGCTGTGCGCCAGATGTAATCATTATGGATTGTTCAGTCGCTTCAACTTTTAAATATTCTTTCATATATTTTACGACCGCTTGTCTTAGCGGGAGATAGCCTTGCGGATGATCATAACTTAATGAATGCGTTAACGGTTGTTCTCGTAAAATTGTCTGTAGTTGATCGTGAGGATAAAGGTTACAACCGAGCTCGCCGTTTGCGAAATCAATGATATTTTCATTTTGTTGTACTTCTGCCCGAATATGGCGAAGTAACGGTAAGTTTGGTAAAAAAGTACCACCTTCTACGAAATTTCTCCAGTTCGGCGTTAATGTTGGAGAAACGCCCCACATATGTGTACTTACACGTGTCCCTTTACCAGTCGTACTTTCCACAATCCCCATAGCACGTAGTTCATTATAAGCAGTCGTTACCGTACTTCGGTTTACATTTAACTGCGTAGCTAATTTCCGTTCGGAAGGGAGGAAGCTTCCAGGAGGAAGTTCTCCGTATGTAATACGTTTCTCAATAAAGTCAACTACTTGCTGATAAATTGGGATTTTACTGTCGTTATCTAGCTTCCATTCCATACAAACGCCTCCGCATCTCTTATATACATTAAGTATAACAAATTGGCTGGGCAAAAAAACAGCCAATTGGACGGTGTTATATCCAGCCAATTTTACTATGCTAAATATGGAAGGGGAGATTCGGATGAAACGATGGCAAATGGAATGGCTCCTAGTATCAGTAGCATTAGTATGGGGAGCAAATTATACAATTGGAAAGTATGGTGTGGCATATATGTCATCCATTCAATTTAATAGTTTACGATTTTTAGTAGCATCACCGGTATTATTACTTATTACATTTATGATGGAACGCTCATTACGTATTGAAAGAAAAGATTGGTTACGATTAGTAGCAGTCGGTATCGTTGGTACGGCAATGTATCAAACGATGTTTATGCTATCTGTGAAATATACTTCAGCAACGAACGCCTCATTATTAATTGCGATGTCACCTATATTTACAGGGATATTAGCAGTATTACACAAACAAGAACGTTTTTCGATGAAAGTACAAATTGGTTCAATAGTAGCGTTTATTGGTGCAGCATTCGTTTTATTAACAGGACATACAGGAGGAGCTACTTACGAGTATGCGTGGCTTGGGAATATAATTGGATTAGTCGCAGCAATTGCGTGGGGATGGTATCCAATTTTAGCGCAACCTCTTATTACAAAATACTCCGCAATGAGAGTCACATCATGGTCTACTTTAATTGGAATTGTACCACTAGTTATATACTGTTTATTCAACGTAAATACTTTAACGTGGCCAGTAGATACGCCAAGCTGGGGATCACTAGCATATTCAATCATCTTTGCAACCATCTTCGGACTAGCAATGTGGTATGTCGGTATTAGTCAAATAGGCTCAACAAAAGTAATGGTTTATATGTATCTCGTACCATTATTCGCAGTTATCTTTGCGGCAGTAACAATTGGGGAGCAAATTAATATGATGCAACTCGTTGGCGGACTTATTATTTTCATTGGCTTATATGTTGTAAAAAAAGGTGGAATGAAAAAGCCTGCTCTCAATTTGAAAAAAGTAAGTTAGTAGTAAAAATGATCTCCTTCATATAGAAGGAGATCATTTTTTATTTCGTAATAACAGCGCTTGTTCAACAGCCCATTTTTGATGGTCATGAATGAGAAGCTCTACAGTATGTAAAGGAGACATCCACCTTAGAACATGATCCTCCTCACAATTTTCAGTTTGTTTCTGCACCATGTTCGCAATATAAAAGAAACCATCATTCAAATAATATGTATCTTCCTTTTCTGCATAAAAATATCGTGCGGCATTACCGATATATTGATCAATTTCAATTGTCCATCCTAATTCCTCTAGTAGTTCACGGTGCAAAGATTCTTCTTTTGTTTCATTACCTTCCATACCGCCACCTGGTAAAAAATAACGGTCTCCTTTTTGGATAACAGCAATCATTGAAGAAGATGAATGGAAAATAATCGCATAACAACTAGGTCTTAATACATAATGAACAGTAGATTTTTTCGAGCCAAATGTAAGTTTCGAAATCATAAAACACGACCTTTCTCTATAAAATACATAAAAGGGATATTAAGGTAAATGAAGAATGATATAAGTATAATCTTAATAGATGGGAGTGGTAACAACATGATAAATCGAAAATGTTCAAGATGTAAAGAAATAACGGGTACAATACATGGGGGTAAAAAAATTAAGGAAGAATTTTTATGTGAAGACTGTTTGCAAAAAGGAATTGAGAGTGGAGAAATCGAATTATCACAAGTGGAGGAAGAACAAAATTCATATCTTTCTATAAAAATATTAAAAATAATGAGTGTAATTTATTTGATAGGATCAATTTTAATGGCTTTTTCAACCGGTCCATTTATACATAATATGGGGTTTGATGAAATGTCCATTTCAGGATCAGAATTAGGTCTAATAAGTATAGTTATGCTAGGTTCTATATTCCAGTCTGTTCTTGTATTTTGCGGGATTTGGGTATTCATTCTCTTGGTAGAAACTGTAATTAAAATTTATGAAAAAATGAAGTGAGTGAGAGGGAGAAATATATGCGAGTAAGAAACATCCAAGGGGAAGATTATGTAAAGATTCATTCTGTTTTAAATGATTGGTGGGGCGGAAGAGATATGACTGCTATGTTGCCAAAACTGTTTTTTGTTCACTTTCAAGAAACGAGTTTTATCATTGAAGAAGAGGGCGAAACGTTAGGTTTCTTATGCGGATTTTTTTCACAAACATATAAAGATGAAGCATACGTTCATTTTATCGGTGTAAATCCGAAGTATAGAAGAAGAGGAATCGCATCGACATTGTATTCTTATTTCTTTGATGTCGCTCGTGCAAATAATCGTAAAGTGGTAAAAGCAATTACGTCACCGATTAACAAAAGGTCGATACAGTTTCATCAAGAAATTGGTTTTCAAATTGAGGCCGGGGATGATGAGATAGAGGGTGTATCGGTACATACAAATTATGATGGGAACGGCGGTAGTAGAGTTTTGTTTTTGAAAAATGTGTAAAAGTAGGCTAGCTTAACGTTAGCCTTTTTGTTGTGAGGAGATAAAAATATGGAGAGTAAACAAAGTAGAAACGAGTACTTACGACGCATTTATAAAGTGCAAGATTATATAGAATCACACATAAATGATTCACTTTCAATTGAAGAGTTAGCGGATGTAGCAGGATTTTCAAAGTTTCATTTTCATCGGATTTTTAAGGGGATAGTAGACGAGCCATTATCACGGTATGTAAACAGATTGAAGTTAGAAAGGGCAACGCATCTACTTACATATCGTACAGATATGACGATTACAAATATTGCGTATCACTTTGGGTTCACCGATTCAGCAGTTTTCTCCCGTACATTTAAAAGTCATTACGGAATAAGTCCATCTCAATATCGAAACGATAATAGCAAGAATTGCAAAGACGTAAGGAAATCTTCTCAATACAATGAGTGTAAGAAGGTTCGAGGAAATGTTGAAATTGTAACAGCGGACGATATACAAGTCGCATACATAAGGCATATCGGTACATATGAAGAGTTAACGATAGCTTTTCCAAAAATGATAGAGAAATTATTTCATTACGCAGCGAAGGAAAAATGTCATGTATTTGAGGATACGAAAGTATTAACCATTTACCACGATCATCATGAATTTACAGAAGAAAATCATTTAAGAACGAGTCTTTGTATAACAATTCCGAATGATTCCGCAGTAGAAACGAACGACATTGGAATAATGGTAATACCTTCTGGAAAGTATGCGGTAGGTCATTTTGAAATATTCCAAGATGAATATAAAGGAGCATGGGATTTCTTATACGGTGAGTGGCTTCCAAATAGCGGATATAAACCGAGAGATTCGTATCCTTTTGAAATGTATAAAAATGACCCAAGGCAGCACCCGGAAAATAGACATATAGTTGATATATTTGTACCTATCGAACCTTTTTAATTATGGGCTAAAGGGGAATGAATAATGAAAACTGCTGAAAAGTTAGATCTGATTATAAAAGAAGAGTATAAAAATATTAATGGGATGTTAGTAGTACAAAAAGGGGATTTGATTTTTGAAAAATATTATAACGGTCATGATCCAGATGATGCATTTCATATAGCGTCAGTCACAAAAACGATAATTTCTGCGTTGATTGGACTATGTGTAGATAAAGGCTATATACAAAGTATTGATCAAAAAGTAATGGAATTTTTCCCGGAATATAACATTAATTCATCTGAAATAACAGTACGACATCTTCTTACGATGACAGTTCCACATCCATTCGTAGACTGGCAGGAACCGTTAGAAGAACTATGTACACAACAAGATTGGATACAATATAAGTTAAATAGGATAGGGAACGGCGGAGAAATTGGACATTTTAAATATTCATCCGCAGGAGCTCATTTGTTATCAGCAATCATAATGAGCGTAACAGGAAAAAATGCACGTGAATTTGCTAATGAATACTTATTTCAGCCACTCGGCATGAGCGGAATTCCAAACTACAATATGAAAGCATTTGGATTTGATGACTTATTCGGAAAAGATGTAAAGGGATGGGTTCACGATCCAAATGGTAATTCGACAGGCGGTTGGGGACTTACGTTAACAGTTAAAGATATGGCTAAGTTTGGACAGTTGTATTTGAATGAAGGTATTCATAATGGAAAACAAATATTATCAAAATCATGGATAAAAGAATCGATAGAAATGAACCAAAATCAATATGGTTACTTATGGTGGTTACGAGAAGAGGCTGGAATCTTTTCATACTGTGCAATGGGTGATGGTGGGAATGTGATTTGCTGCGTACCAGAGAAGGAACTGGTGGTGGCGATTGCTTCTGAAGTCATACCGAATGCAGAGGATAGATGGAAGTTAATTAGAGAGTGCATACTTCCTTATTTAAAAGATTAATATAGTTATTTTTATAAAAACAAGAATGAAAGGTTTAGTTAAACTTGTTTTGTTCTTCATGTTAGAAAAAAGTGTTGTATTAACTAAGATTAGGAAACTTCAACACCTATACGATTATTGAATAGGTGTTGAAGTACTTTATAATTTGTTTAGGTACTATTAACTTTTCGATGTATTAGATACATCATGCCAAACACAATTGCCAGCAAGATAAATTTAAGTAATTCCATTAGGCTAATATCCCATTTTGTTTCTACTCCATCTGTTAAATAAAATACATTGAACATGCCATGTAAAATTGCAGGTGTTATCACAGAATGGCTATACTCTCGCGTATACGTCAAAATTATAGATAATATAAATAATAAAGAGAGATAACTTAATATTCCTACAACCTGAAACCCATAATTTTTATAAAAGATTGATACTGGTAAATGCCATAAAGACCAAAGCGATGCAGTAATGATTGCTGTTTGTTTTAAAGAATATTTTTTTCGTAAATGGTAATGAAAATTTCCACGCCATATGATTTCTTCTAAAAATGCAGACAAAGCAGCAATTGTAAGACCAATGAGTAGGAGAAATCCTAATTCATTATAATGATTAAATAAGAATTTTATATTATAAATATAAAAATAGAAATGCAGACATAGACCTAGAAGTATTGGGAATAAAATGGAGAAAATTAATGTTTTTATTTTTGGACGTGAAATTCCAAATGTATGAACTAGTTTTTGTTTCTTATATAATTTCTGATATAAAATAGCAGCTAAAAGCGGAACAACCATCGTAAATCCTAAATAGTTACGACCATTTTCTATGTTCAGTAAGATGATATAAATAAGCGATGAGAGAAGATATATACATAATGTTGAATGATAAATTATGTTTCTATTAATATTTTTCACCTACCTAAGTATATATAAGTGATTAATCAAATATCCGATATTTTAATTATATATGAAATGGAAATTACATATGTTGAACTTGTAGAAAAAGTTAGACCAACCCCGTAACTTTTTACAACAAAAAATCGTTTAACAAAAGAAAGAATTTTCAATTACGAATGGGGGAGAACCATGAAGATTTTAATTCTAGGTGGTACACGTTTTTTAGGAAGAGCTTTTGTAGAAGAGGCTTTAAAAAGAGGGTATGAAGTTACATTATTTAATCGCGGAACACATAAAGAAATTTTTCCTGAAGTAGAGCAGTTAATCGGTGACAGAAATAATGATGTTTCAAGTTTAGAAAATCGCAAATGGGACGTTGTCATAGATACGTGTGGATTTTCTCCGCATCATATTAGAAATGTTGGAGAAGCATTACACAATAATATAAAGCATTATATATTCATTTCAAGTCTTTCCGTTTATAAAGATTGGATTCCGTATCATATAAAAGAAGATTATATATTACAAGCTGAACCTACGGGTGATCAAATAAAGGCTGTGGAGAATGGTGAAGGTTCTCCTTATGAGTATTACGGTGCGCTGAAAGTATTGTGTGAAAAGGAAGCAGAGAAGTATTGGCCGGGGCGTGTTTTACACGTAAGAGCAGGACTTCTTTCTGGTATGTTTGATTATACAGACCGGCTTCCATACTGGATTGGGCGTGTAGCAAAGGGAGGGAAAGTGTTAGTTCCAGGAAGAAAAGACCGTCCAGTGCAGATAGTTGATATAAAAGACGTTGCAAACTGGGGACTAAACATGGCAGAAAACAATAAAGCAGGTACATTCAATGTTACAGGTCCAAACTATGAATTGACGATGGAAGAGCTATTAAATACGTGTAAAAAGGTTACGGATAGTGATGCTGCATTCGTTTGGGTAGATGAATCGTTTATGAATGAAAATAAAGTGCAGCCTTGGACAGAGATGCCACTATGGCTTCCTGAAGCTTTTTCATTAGAAGGTGAGACGAAGCCGTGGAAAGGTGGTTTTTCTATTAGTATTGAAAGCGCTGTGAAAGAAGGACTTACGTTTAGAAGGTTAGAACATACAGTTACAGATGTGTATGAGTGGATGAAGAGTGTGGACGAATGGGAATTAAAAGCAGGTATTTCAGGCGAGAGGGAGAAAGATTTGATAGAAAAGTGGTATCAATCAATTTAGGGAATCCTCTTTGTCTATACTTGATTGAACATAAGTGATGGAAGGATAAAAAGCTATGTGGAAAATCACCATTCGTAGTATTTCACAAAACTTAAGTTTCAAAAATCCAGCTACAAAGAATGAACTCGCTGAAGTTCACAAAAATTTGCAGGTGGAATTACCGAATGATTTATATCAATTATTACAGGAAACAAACGGTGTACAAGGTGAGTATGGGGACTTTATATGGTCTGCTTCAAAAATTAAAACTGAAAATATGAATATGAGAAATATAGTTGATTTCAAGGATTTATATATGCCTTTTGACTGTTTATTATTTTTTGCTGATAGCGGAAATGGTGATTTGTTTGGTTATTCCATTTTGAACGGAATCGTGCAAAGAGATGATATATATGTATGGAATCATGAAAATGATAGTAGAACTTGGGTTGCTCCTTCGTTAGAAACTTTCATGAAGTGGTGGGAAAGTGGGAAGATAACTATTTAAACATAGTGTCATGAAAAACGCCTTGTTACGAAAGAAACAAGGCGTTTTTGGCAATTAACAAATCTACCACTCTATCGATTCTTCCCCATACATGTCCCATAACTTAGGAAACATCTTTTTTAATCCTTCTTCGTCATCTTCATTCCAGTCTAACTTGATATCAACTTCCTCAGATTGTTCTTCTGTTTCAAACTCTTTTGCTTTCACACTACCAGCTGTGCCAATTTCTCCGTAAAACACAACGTAGTCTTTATACCGCATTAGATAGCAGTAAGACCTCCACCTCAAAATCGAGCAAATACGAGGAAGACCCGTATAAATAAGTTGTATGAATTACATTTATTATTAGATTGTGTTTGTGACTATATTTTGGAAATTTTCTGTTGATTTAAAATGTACGATAGTATATATTGTATATAAAGTATATATACAATATTTTTAAAAAGAGGTACTTGCATGCAAATCGTTATTACGAACACTTCAAAGGAACCTATTTATGAACAAATTGGTGTCCAAATAAAAAAACTTATTTTACTAGGTGATTTAAAGCAAGGAGATGCTCTTCCTTCAATGCGTCAGTTAGCAAAAGATTTAAGAGTAAGTATTATTACAACGAAAAGAGCATATGAAGAACTGGAAAAAGACGGTTTTATTTATTCAATTGTCGGAAGGGGGTCCTTTGTAGCAGAACAAAACATTGAAACTATGAAAGAAAAAAAATTAAAGACAGTTGAGAAAAAGTTGTGTGAAGCGATTCAAAATGCTAAACAAATGGATGTTTCTTTAAATGATCTAAAAGAAATGCTTACAATTTTATACGAGGAGGAAAACTCTTGGAAAACGTAATAGAACTTCAAAATGTCAGTAAATCTTTTAAAGGATTTCAAATTGAAAATTTTTCGTTGGAAGTAAAAAAAGGGTTTGTTACGGGTTTTATTGGGGGAAATGGATCAGGTAAATCTACAACGATTAAAATGATTATGAATCTAATGAACCCGGATAGTGGAAATGTCTCCTTATTTGGCATGAACTATTCGACTGATGCGAAGCGAATTAAAGAAAGAATTGGTTTCGTTTATGACGATAACGTGTTTTATGATGAACTCACATTAAAGGAAATTACTAAAATTATTGCGCCTGCTTATAAAAAATGGGATTTTAACCAATTTACATATTATAAAGATTTGTTCGAATTACCATTAAATAAAAAAATGAAAACATTCTCCAAAGGAATGAAAATGAAAGCCTCTCTTGCAATTGCCCTTTCACATCATGCTGAACTAATTATTATGGATGAGCCTACTTCCGGACTCGATCCGGTATTTAGAAGAGAATTATTGGATGTTTTACAAAATATTATGCAGGATGGTGAGAAAACTATCTTTTTCTCATCTCATATTACAACGGATTTAGACCGCATTGCCGATTATATTACATTTATTCAAAATGGGAAGCATATTTTTACAAAAGATATTTATGCCATTGCAGAAGATTATATTTTGGTCAAAGGACCACTAGATATGTTAGATTTTGATACTGAGCGTGAATTTATATCAGTATGTAAGGCAAATACAGGTTTCGAGGGATTGATTGAAAATGTAAATTCTATCGAAACTTTATTTAATAAAGAAGTTGTGATTGAAAAACCAAGTTTAGAGGATATTATGTATTTCATGAAAAAGGGGGAGTCAAGATGCTTAATTTAATTAAAAAGGATTTGATTTTACAAAAAACTTTTTTACCTGCTTATCTCTTATTTCTAGTTACCTATTTGTGGGCCGGCATGGATGTAGCATATGTCATAATCATTTGTAGTGCCGTTTTTGTAATTAACACATATCAATCTGATGATAAAGATAATGCTAATATTTTAGTAAACTCATTACCGTATACTAGGAAGGAAATTATAAGTTCAAAATACGTTGGAACCTTATTTTTTACAGTAGTAATCATCCCATTTTGTTTAGTTGGAAAATATTTCATTTTAGACAGCATGGAATTTCAACTTTCCTTAGAAAGTTACATCCTAGGCTTCTTGGCAGTCATGCTGATTACTGCATTTTACATCCCATTTTTTGTTGCATTTAAAGTGAAAACACTTGTACCAGTTTTTATATTTTTATCTATTGGAGTTATATATTTAATGCGAAATACTCCATATTTATTAAATAAATATGCTAATGGCGTACTGACCTTTTTAAAAGAGATTTCAGATTTGAAATTATTTCTTATATTTGCTGTCATAGCAGTGGGGTGCTATGGGGTTTCATGGATATTATCTATTCGTATCTATCAGAACAAGGCTCTTTAATAGCAAGTTCTAAAAGGAGGATCATTTAAATGACATCAAAAAAAGGGCGTCCTATTCGAATACGAAATTGGCTGAAAACTCTTGGAGCATTTTTCGTTATGCAACTAATTTTTATCATCCTTGATATGAATTCGTGGATACCGAACTTCAAGGAAGGAGGAGTTGGGGAGCGTCTCGTTAATTCAGAGTTCTTTACGGGATGGTTCGCGCCTTATAAAACAAAGCAATTTAACGTATTAACGGTAGTTATGGCTATTTTATTATTCCTAAATGTATTAACAAGTGCAATAAAAGACGCTTTTTCTAGAAAAAGAATTAATTAGCACATAAGTTGACCTTGCGTCTTTTTTAATAATGTCTTAACAATATTTAAAAACAACAGGGGAAAGATAAAAACGCCACTTATTGAAGTTTCACTCTATCTTTCACAACGATTTTTCAAAACTTATTTGATTTCTCAGTTTGCTGGATTAATAACGTTTCCATTCGTACCTCCATAATGTTTTTCTAGTATGCCCTGTGATTATATTATATATATACCTGTAATGATAAAGGATAAGTCTAATTGTCGGAAAGTTCAAAACTTATTGAATGGAATAGAAAAATTTAGTAATCTTATTTGTACAGCACATACATAATAGTTTTATAGCAATTTTTAAATGAAATATAGGGGGCAATAGTATGGATCTAACATTTAAAGTGGAGGAAACATGTTTTAATTACCGAGTCGGAGCAATTTGTAAACATGATAATAAAATACTCATTCTGCAAGGTGACGGTGAAGATTTTTGGTATGTACCAGGCGGAAGAGTGAAAATGCTAGAAAATAGTGAAGATGCATTAAAGCGAGAGCTTGCTGAAGAGTTAGCGGTTCCTATTGAGGTGAAGAGATTAATATGGTCGGTAGAAAATTTCTTTACACTTTCTAAACGAAAGTTTCATGAAATTAGTTTTTATTATGAAGTAGAGCTGGAACAATTACCTGCAAATGGAGCAGAGCAATATACTTTGGAAGAAGAAGGTAGAACATATTTCTTTAAGTGGGTGCCGGTAGACGAGTTAGATACATATAACTTACAGCCAGCGTTTATAAAAGAGAAAGTAAAGGATGTATTAGTTCATACAGAACATATCGTTTTACAAAAGTAAATGTATGCGGAGGGGAAAAGGTGAAGGGGACTAAAAAAGAAATTCTTATAGAAGGAAAAGTAATTCCGTATACACATATTGAAAAAGGTTCTAATACAGTTTGTTTTATGTTCTCAGGTTCAGGATACAATTACGATAAACCGTTATTCTATTATGCGACGATGCTTATGCTTGAAAATAAAATAGATGTAGTACATATTCATTATTCTTATGACGAACAAGTAATGAATAAACCGATGGAAGAAGTAACAAAAATAATTATGGATGATATTAATCCTTTAATGAAGGAAGTATTAAAAGGTGAGCAATACAATTATACGATGTTTTTAGGGAAGTCACTCGGAACAATTCCGATTGCAAATGATTTAATGAAGAGGGAAGAATACTTACAATCAAACATGATATTATTTACACCATTACTAACTTTTGATTCCATTTTTGATTCGATCCTACATAGTCATCACGAAGGGCTTTTAGTAATTGGAGATAAAGATCACCAATATAATGCAGATCAAATCGAACAGTTACATAAGACGAATTTACAAATTGAAGTTGTCAAAAATGCAAATCATTCTTTAAATGTTGGAGAATTTGAAACAGAGAATTCAATTGAAGCGATAGCGAAAATAATAGGAAAACTTAAAGAAGTTGTTAGGACAAACTAACCTATCAATACATGCAAAAAGAGGTGCAATTTGCACCTCTTTTACTTTAATAAGCCTTCAAAACATGGAGCAAATAATCCTTACGATTCAGCGGATTATAGTCAACGCGTTTTCGAATAGGAAAGGGACCCGTCAGTTTTATAAAACCAGCTGGCTTCGTTGTAAATATACCTTCTCCTTCAGTGAATGAATGAAGCATTCGTTTAAAATTCTCTGTTTTCGCAACAGGTAATGAGCCTGTTAAATGGTAGGAGTCATTATTGAATATCGGCTTGCTAAAAGTTGCTGGAATAGCAGCTAGTTTATACATTGCAGTACTAATTGTATGTTCCGGTACAGTTAATTCAAATTCGTTTACAGGTTCATATACACATGTTTCAGCTTGCTTTAAAGCATTCATTAAAACGAGTGGTGTTAAGTTTCTAAAGTCACTCGCTGTAGTAACAGGACTAGCATAACCTGTATGGGTTAACGTGACGATAATGTCCGTAACTTCCCATCCGTACAAACCTTGATTTAACGTTTGAAATACAGTATCTTCAATCGCTTTATGAAATGCTAAAGGCAATGATCCAAGTTCAACGCCTAAGTTATATGTTATGCCAGAGTTAAGCTCACCACGTTTGATTTTAAAACCAATTGTTGCGTAAAATGGATTCGCTTTTTCGCCCATTACTTCAACGCTATTCCCTATGCCAATGGGTTTCTCAATACATACGACACGCGTATTTGAGAAAGTAACTTGCAAATTATATTTCTCAAAAAGAGTTGTTTCAATTACCTCTTTTTGTACTTCACCGAAAAGGCGAATATATAGTTCATTATGAACATCATCTTTCCACACTTTAATGAGCGGATCTTCTTCACATAGCTCCATAAGCGCAGCGTATAGATCATGGATTCGTTCTTTTGGTAATGCTTCAATAACAGCTTCCATTTGTGGTTCGGCAAAGTGAATGTCTCTTATATAATGAGTCCGTTCACCGATAATATCACCAATTTTAATATCATTCAGTCCCCACACTTTGGAAAATTCTCCGCTAGGAACGATAGAAGCTTGAACAGCACCTCCGTTATGAAATACACATAATTTCTTAATCTTTTCTTTATGTGCTAGGGCTTCACTACGTTGTATATAAACATATTTTCTAACATGTAAACGACCAGAAAAAACTCTTATATATGCAATCTTTTCCCCAGAAGGTTCACGTTCAATTTTAAAAACAACACCGGATAATATTTCATGTTCTGCCGGATTTTTAGCTGGAATTAAGTCTGAAATATTTTCGAGCAGTTCAGTTACTCCCATACCTGTCATAGCTGAACCGAAAAAGATAGGGAACACATTTGCTTGCGTTATTTGTTTAATGAGTTCTTCTCTTAATAGTGTGTCCGGTACAATTTCGTTATTTACGTATGACTCAAGTAAAGATTCATTATATGGTGCTAGCAGTTCTATACAATCGTCATATGATTTGTATGCAATGATACGGGCTTCTTTCGTTCCTTCGTTTAGGGCAGAGTAGAAGGGGAATGCTTCATTTGAAAGAATCTCTTTTATTTGCTTCATAACTTTTTCAGTATTTGCACCGCTACGATCAATTTTATTTACGAATAATATTGTTGGTATGTTTAGTTTCTGTAATGTCCGCATTAAAATTTTTGTTTGTGCTTGCACACCTTCAACAGCAGAAATAACTAAGATTGCACCGTCTAGAACGCGGAATGATCGCTCCACTTCAGCGATAAAATCAGCGTGTCCAGGTGTATCTATAACATTTACTTTTAAGTCATTGATACAGAAAGAAACGACAGATGCTTTAATCGTAATTCCGCGCTGTCTTTCTAAATCCATTGAGTCAGTTTGCGTATTACCACTATCTACTCGGCCAATTTCATTAATCACATTCGTTTCATAAAGAATACGCTCAGTCAAACTCGTCTTGCCAGCGTCTACGTGCGCCACAATCCCTATATTTATTGTTGTCATATGTGAATATCCTCATTTCATTTTCCATTTTTAATTCCTCATTTCTATTTGTGTATTGCCGCATTACAATCACTCTCCAGTCATTTGAATTAGTACTATTATAGTGCAATTAACATTATTTGTAACGCGACAAAGCGCCTTAATTTGGAAAAATATAAATGAAAACAAAATGCTTGCATTCTAAATCGATATAGATTATATTAATTGACATATCAACTATTGATACATCAAACATATTTGTTTTGTATGTAAAGGAGGGGTAGTTTGACAAGTTCATGCTCAAAAGAAGCGATTATTTTATATAAATTACACTTTCTAAATAAAGAAGTAAGTTCGAAGTTTGAAGGGTGTACGGGTATGAGCCAGTCTCGATTAGAGCTTATACTTCAGTTATATGAAGTAGGTGAAATAAGTCAAAAAGCACTTCAACAAGAAGTGAATATTGACAATGCTGCGATTACAAGACATTTAAAGCAGCTAGAGGCAAATGAAATGATAGTAAGACGTAAAAATCCAGACGATAACAGAATTACGTTAGTGTCTCTTACTGAAGAGGGACGAAATAAAATTCAGGCGTTTCAAGAGGAAAAAGAACGTTTTGCAGCTTCAGCATTTAAAGGATTAAGTGAAGAACAGCGCGATAATCTTTTAAATGTGTTAAATCACATTCAAGAAAATATAAAAGAACTTTAAAAAAGGGAGAATACAACTATGACTAACTCAGTAAAAACAAATGATTTTAACGAAATTTTAACAGGACGCCGTTCAATTCGTAAGTACGATCCTTCCGTGAAAATTAGCAAAGAAGAAATGACAGAAATTCTTACAGAAGCAACACTTGCGCCATCTTCAGTAAACATGCAACCATGGAGATTTTTAGTGATTGAAAGTGACGAAGCGAAAGCAACACTTGCGCCACTTGCGAAATTTAATCAATCTCAAGTAGAAACATCTTCAGCGATGATTGCTGTATTTGGTGATTTAAACAACTTTGATAACGCAGAAGAAATTTACGGTACAGCAGTAGAGCGCGGTTTAATGCCAGCTGAAGTAAAAGAAGATCAAATGAAAAAACTTTCAGGTTACTTCTCAATGGTTACACCAGACGTAATGAAAGATACAGTACTAATTGACGGTGGTCTTGTAGCAATGCAATTTATGCTAGCAGCTCGTGCTCACGGTTATGACACTTGCCCAATTGGTGGATTTGAAAAAGACCAAATCGCAGAAGCATTCGGATTAGATAAAGAACGTCACGTACCAGTAATGTTAATTTCAATCGGAAAAGCTGCTGACAGTGGTTACCAATCCGTACGCCTTCCAATTGAAAAAGTTGCTGAGTGGAAGTAATTTTATAAATACAGAAATAAGTGAGATATGAGAGGGGAAACACCATGATTATTATTCACGCAATATTTCAAGTAGATCCAGCAAAACAACAATCATTTTTAGAAGAAATTCGTCCGCTCATTCATAGTTCAAGAGAAGAAAGTGGAAATGTATCTTATGACCTTTATAAAGATACAGAAAAAGAAAATGTATATACGATGGTAGAAGTATGGAAAGATGCAGAGGCAGTTGCGAGTCATAATACGAGTGAACACTTCACATCTTTCGTTAGTAAAGTAAAACAATTTTTAACTGCTCCTCTTGATATAAAAGCTTATAATGGAGAGTTAGTAAAATAATATAATAAAAAAGATGACTTTAGCTTATAGTGCTAGGGTCATCTTTTTTATTTTGACAGGAATATATTTACTTTTACCGTGATGTGTTATAATTTGGAAAATAATAATTCTTAATTTTCTGAATAATGGAAAGTGGGAGATAAATAGATGAACACATTAAAGAAAATCACTAATAATATTTCGAAAGTTATTATAGGAAAAGATGAATCGATAGAACTTGCAGCCATAGCTCTCATAGCAAAAGGACATATTTTATTAGAAGATGTACCGGGGACAGGAAAAACAACATTAGCGAAAAGTTTGGCTAAAAGCGTGGACGCAAAATTTCAAAGAATACAATTTACAGCGGATACTTTGCCCGGAGATGTTATTGGTCTTGAATATTTTAATGTGAAGGAATCGGATTTTAAAACAAGGTTAGGGCCTATTTTTGCAAATATAGTATTAGTGGATGAAATTAATCGTGCTGTACCGAGAACGCAATCTTCGTTACTCGAAGTTATGGAAGAGCGTACTGTTACAATTGCGAAACAGACACATTTATTACCAGAACCTTTTTTAGTTATTGCAACGCAAAATCCCCTTGAATCGGCCGGTACATTTCCTTTACCTGATGCTCAACTAGACCGTTTTTTACTAACTATACGTCAAGGTTATCCTACGAGAGAAGCTGAAAAGGAAATGATGAATCGGTTTCAAATGAATGATCCGTTAGAAACATTACACTCTATTATTTCAAGTGAAGAAATTATTATGATGCAAAAACGTGCAAGAGAAGTGTTAGTAGGAAATGATGTGCAAGATTATCTTCTTGAAATTATAGAAGCTACGCGTATACATGAGTTAATTGAAATTGGTGTAAGCCCGCGGGGGACGTTGGCATTTATGAGAGCGATTCAAGCGCGGGCTATATTAAATGAAAGAGATTACTGTACGCCAGATGATATTAAGACGCTCGCAGCATCCATTTGTGCTCATCGTTTAACGTTAACGATTGAGGGGGAGATGAAAACGACGAAAGAACAAATCATGAAAGAAATTCTTCATAGAATTAATGTGCCAATGGAGAATATACGATGAATCAACAGCTTGTGTATACACCTTTAGCGGAGCCTTTCGTAATGGGAGTTATGTCAGTTGTAGCCGTTATTTTATGTGTATTTTCAAGTAATCTACTGTTTTTATCTCTCGTATTTTTGTATGTAATTTTAATAGGTGCGATGCATGTGTACATACGTAAAGTATCTCGTGTTGAATGGGAATATAGTCAAGGGAATTCAAACGTTTTTATAGGTGAAGCGAATGTGTGCAAAATGAAAATTTCAAACAAGTCGTTATTTCCTATTTTTAATATCGTATTTCGATTTAAATGTGAAAATAAGCTGACTTGGAATCATGATGAAATAAACAAAAATCATAGTACAGGTTCAAATTATTATATGAATTTTAATATAAAAGGAAGAGAGTCAGTTTCATTTGATTTGCAAGCTGTAGCTGTAAAAAGAGGAATTGCGAAATGGGAAGAAGTTGAAATTGTCATTACGGATCCCTTTGGATTCATAACGAACCATATAACATATAAACAAGTTGAAACGCCGTCCTATTTAGTTTTACCAGCTGTTCCGAAAATGCAAGTTCCTGAATTACAAGAATGGTCACGAGGATTTCGAAAAGCGATGTCATCACCCTTATATGATGAAACGAAAGTAATGGGAGTGAAGTTGTATGAAAATGAAGATTTTCGTTCCATCCACTGGAGTGCAACAGCGAAAACAGGGACAATAACCGCGAAAAAGTACGAGCGAACACAATCAGATAAATATGCGATATTTCTCAACTTGCAAAATAAAAGTGGAATTTCTTTGAGAAATGATACAGAGGAACTCATTGAATTAACGGCAGGCATATGTAAACAACTGCTCATGCAAAACTGTTCATTTGAAGTTTGGATCAATAGCGTAAAAGATAATGGATTGTTGCATATAAAGAACGGTCATAACCGGAAACATTTGCAAAATGTATTAAAAGTACTTGCCGCGATATCGGACCAAGATACTCCTGTATCTTCTACTTATTTTTACACAGCAGGTTTTCGTCGTAAAGAATTGGATGCAGTTCCTTTAATTCTGGGTACTTCCCCAAGGAAATACAGCAGAACAAATAAATGGGTTGTAATTAAAGAATAAGAAGGGGTTTATATCATGGCTAATAAAGGGCGACATATGCAAGTGAAGTTGTGGAGTGTTAGAGTATTAATACTACTTTTCTTTACGGTTAGTGCGATAACGTTATCACAAGGTGTTGTGCATGTACAAGACATAGTAAAAGGGCTTTTTTCTAGTAAGACGGAGACAATATCGGAAAGAAATTATGATTTTACTAGTGTAGACGCACAGTTTGATGAACCTGAAAGAATTATAGATGAAGAAACAGGAGTTGTAGATACAAGAACAAAAATAGATAGGAAAATTCCACTTTTTGTACGAAAAAATTCATGGACTGATGTGTTTTCTGTTCTTTCAAATTCATGGATTAGTGTCGTTTTTTATGTAATTATTGCATTGGTCATTCTATATGCTTTTTATAAATTAATGAGGAAAAAGGTAACAAAATCAAAAATAGAACAGGATAACCAATCGATAACAAAGGAAAATACGGATAGAACCGAAAAGAACAAGAAAGTGAAGCACCAGTTTGAACAGCCGTTACCTAAAGATACGATAAGGAAAACGTTAGTTGAATGGGAAAGAACTTTACCATTTCACGAACAGAGAAGGACATATGAAACGATGCAACAATGGTTAAGTAGAATTTGTAGAACGCGAGATATTATTCCGATATATGAGTCTGTCCGATATGGAGAAAAGACGTATACGGAGTTAGATGTAGAGAAGACTGTACGATGGATAGAGCGAGACGGGAAAGGGTGACGTTAATATAAGTAAATAAAATTAACTGTAAATTAATTTTATTTACTTATATTTAATTACGTGGTAATGTATACTTACTTTTATATATATCTACCAATGGAAAAAGGTTCCCTTAGTAGAGTATAGCTCGTTAAATTTTTTATGAGATTATCTATGTTTCATTAATATAGAATGAAACGTAGATGTAATAGAAATAAGCTAATAACGAGTAGCATGTAAATAATAAATTATTATTTATTTTTAAATTCTTGTAAGGGTGTGAAAATAGAATGAAACCAGTATTGAAAAACATACTCCTTTCCTTTGTTTTTTCTGCAGCAGGGATGTGTTGGCTTCTGTTTCTATTAGTTAGTGGAGGCGGAGATTGGTTATTGTCTTGGGTAGGTGTATTAATGGCATTTATATCTTTATACACGATAATAGATTTATATTGTAAGTATACATATGATAAAAAATTAAGTAAATTGTTTATCAAAGCAACAGTTACTACCTTTAGTTTTGCAGTGTTGGGAATCACCTTTGGTATTGTACACGAGCTATTACAGCCATGGAGTCTCAGTTTAATGGTTTGGTATTGGTTGTTAGTGTTACTTTTATTTGTAACGACCATAATATTATTAGTTTTTCTAGTATTTGTTAATCGTAAAAATCATAATATTACTGGGATATATAGAATACTTATACTGCTCAATCTTTTTCTTACGTTAGGACCAGTACTGTGGCCATTACTTCTTACTATAATAGGAAATGGTATGAACGCTAGCGCAGGATGGTAAAAGTTAATAGAGTGCTTAAAAGAACGTGTTTATAAATGAAAACACGTTCTTTTTTATTTCCATACATAATTTTTTCTCATCTGGTCGCCAAATTTTGAACGTAAGTATTTCGTAAGGAATGGATAAGAAAAAAGAGAGTTTTATCATATAGGATGAAAGTATAGCTTGAATCAATACGATATGAATAGAGGAGGGAAAGCCTTATGAAAAAATGTTATTCCATTAAGTTAGCAAGTTTGGCAGTTTTATTAGCGGGTACTACTTTATTCACACCAGGTTTTACTGTAAAAGCAGAGTCTACTCAAAATATTTCTAATTCGTCAGAAGCACATGATCAAAAGAATCGGAATGGTTGGAAACGAGTCATGCAGGAAACAATCCAAGTTGGAGCGCCAGGGGTATTAGCTAAGACATCTAATAACGGAAAAATTAGTAGTTATACTGCTGGTGTCGCGGATTTAAATAGTAAGAAACCAATGAAATCGGATTATCGCTTTCGGATTGGTAGCGTGACAAAGACTTTTACTGCTACGACTGTTCTTCAATTAGTAGGAGAAAATCGTGTGCAGCTTGACGATTCGATTGAAAAGTGGCTGCCCGGCCTCATTCAAGGAAATGGGTATGATGGCAATCGAATTACGATACGTCAACTTTTGAATCATACGAGTGGTATAGCTGATTATTTAAAGTCAAAAGACGCTGATATTATGAATTCGAAAAAAACGTATACAGCAGAAGAAATAGTAAAGATAGGACTTGCTCTACCTCCAGATTTTTCGCCAGGTAAAGGTTGGTCGTATTCAAACACAGGATACGTAATACTAGGAATGCTTATTGAAAAAATAACGGGTAATAGTTACGCAGAAGAAATCAAAAAGCGCATTATTGAACCTTTGGATCTATCAAATACGTTTTTACCAGGGAATTCGCCCGTTATTCCAGGTAAGAATCATGCCCGTGGATATATGAAAATTGATGAAAAAAGTGAATTGAAAGATATGACGTATTATAATCCGAGTTTAGCTAATGCAGCTGGAGATATGATTTCTAATGCGGACGATTTAAATAAGTTCTTTTCATCCTTACTCGGTGGTAAGTTACTGAAGGAACATGAGCTAAAAGAAATGCTTACTACAGTTCCTGTAGAAGGAAAAGGGGTTGGTGATGGATATGGTCTTGGAATCTATGAGACTAAACTTCCAAATGGTGTCTCAGTATGGGGTCACGGAGGATCAATTCCTGGGTTTATGACTTTTGCTGGTGGAGTAATTGGAGGCAAGCATACATTTGCTGTCAATGTGAACTCTTTAGGTCCGGTTGATATTCTTACACAGTTTAATAAAATGATGCAAATTGAATTTAAGAAATAAATGAATAGAATGCAAATAGGCTCCTGCTTTAAAGGACAGTATTAGCATTCCTAATTCCTAGTATGACATCAAGTGTATTTCAATGGTATAGTTTAGTATAAAAAAGGATGTCGGTTACACGACATCCTTTTTTTATTGAGAATCAAAGAAGTATGTTTTGAATTTTGAAAATTGTTATTTTAAAAATTATTCCATATAATGAAGGGTATAGGGGTTATACAGGGGAGTTATGAATGGAGAATACTTTAGTTAGTTAATTGTTTTTATTTTAATAAATAAAAGTAAATTGATGTGGAGTGAAATTCATTGGGAGAAAATCAGTTTAGATGGAGTAACAAGCAATTAAGAGAACATGTTGAAGTAATAGATGGCAAAAGAAGTCCGCGCATTTTATTGAAGAATGCAACGTATTTAAATTCCTATATGCGCGAGTGGGTACAAGCAAATATTTGGGTCTATGATGACCGGATTGTATATGTAGGCGAAAAATTGCCAGTGCAACTGCATGAATGTGAAGTCATTGATTGTGATGGAAAGTATGTAGTTCCTAGTTACATAGAACCGCATGCACATCCATATCAATTATATAATCCTGAAACTTTAGCAAACTATGCGATGCAATTTGGGACGACGACTTTTATTAATGATAATTTAACTTTATTTTTCACATTACAACGTGAAGAAGCATTTCGTTTATTAGATGAATTTGAAAAGATTCCAGCAAGTATGTATTGGTGGTGTCGTTTTGATGGGCAAACTGAATTGCAAAACGGGGAATCTTTATTTAATCGTGAAGAAATAATAGAGTGGCTTAAGCATAAAGCAGTTCTTCAAGGCGGCGAGCTAACAGCGTGGCCAAAGTTATTACATGGCGATGATGAAATGTTACATTGGGTGCAGGAAACGAAACGATTACATAAAAAAGTAGAAGGACATTTTCCAGGAGCATCTGAAACGACTTTATCGAAGTTAAAATTGTTAGGTACAGATTGTGATCATGAAGCGATGACAGGGCAGGAAGCTTTCACTCGACTTATGCAAGGTTACACGGTTTCCTTAAGAAATTCTTCAATCCGCCCAGATTTAGAAGTGTTACTGAAAGAATTGTTGGAACTAGGAGTAAAACAGTTTGATAGATTCATTCTTACTACAGACGGCTCACATCCTTCGTTTTATGAAAATGGAATGACAAACGTAATGATATCTACCGCGATAAAACAAGGAGTACCAATAATAGATGCTTATCATATGGCAAGCTATAATATCGCTCGTTATTATAATATGGAACATCTACATGGTTCGATTGCGACAGGTAGAATAGCTAATATTAATATTTTGGAAAGCAAAGAAAACCCGGTTCCAATAAGTGTAATTGCAAAGGGGAAATGGGGGAAGCGTGACGGAGTAAATAAAAATGAATCAGTACAAATAGACTGGAGTAAATTCAAAGTAACTCCATTATTATTAGACTGGTCCATAGAAAAAGAGGATATGATTTTTTCTCATAAAATGGGTATACAATTATTAAATAACGTTATAACAAAACCATACACGACTGATGTTGATTTAAACCGTGATAAACTTTCTCCAGATCATGATGAGTGTTTCCTTATGATGATTGCTCGTGACGGTACGTGGCGAGTGAATACAGTTGTAAAAGGCTTTGCAAATAAATTAGGAGGCCTTGCTAGCTCTTATTCTGGTACCGGCGACATCATTCTTATTGGGAAGAATAAAGAAGAGATGCTTACAGCTTTTCATAGAGTAAAAGAGCTTGGCGGGGGAATGGTAATAGCTGAAAAGAATGAAGTATTACACGAAATCGCATTACCATTGCTTGGGATTATGTCTAATTTGAAAATGAATGAATTAATACAGGAAGAGAAACAGATGGTGAAATTACTACAAGAGCGTGGTTACGCGTATGACGATCCGGCATTTACCATTTTGTTCTTTTCTGCGACGCACTTGCCTTTTATACGGATAACACCTATAGGACTTTATGATGTGAAAAATAGTAAGGTACTGGACTCACCGGTAAATTTAATACAGCAATGTTAATATGAAAGGCTCTATAAAAGTCCAATTTATAGGGCCTTTCACATTGTTAGCATAAGAATATTGTAAGCCTCAAATAATATAGTATCTAAATTACTTGAGGTGAAACATAAGTATGAAAAAAATATTGTATATTTTAACTGTATTTATATTATGTGTATCTATTCAACAAGTTGTACATTCTCAAACAGATGCACCAGAGCTATCTTCTGATTGTCTTGAAAAAAGGAAAATTCGAGATGACAAGCATGTGAAGAATATAATAAGTGATATTAAATCCACATTTAATTTAAAAATTGATGAACATAGTTTTTTGGAAGTAAGTAAAAGAGACCTGGATGCGGCCTATTTGATATATGGCGGAAAAGAAAATGATTCTTATTATAATTCGCTAACTAAAATTTATGATAGTGGTGGATTTAGCGAGCAGCCTAGCTTATTCGTGAGGGCACAAGAAGCATTTTTACTTTATAAAGAAAAAGATAATATCAATGTAATGAAACGCCTAAAACTAGATGTTGAAAAAGGGGAATGGCTCGTTATAAAAACGAAAAAGAAGAAAGGGAAAAAAGTGAAATTCAAGCCGTTGCAATGTGAAAAAGATTATATGAAAAAGAGAAATGAGTACCATAATTTAAAATGAAATAACGGAATTTTAAGTGGGGAAAATTTGTTAATAATTGTAAATTAAGTGGTGGAAATTCCTAGTGATTTTGCCATAAAAAAACGTCATTTTTTATTTTTAAAATGACGTTTTTTTATATACTTAAAGCTTTTGCATCGCACTTTCAATCCTCTTCACCAAATCAGCAGACACTTTATGAAAATACCCCAAAACAACCTTTCTAATATCAGCAGAGATAACTTTCAAATCACCAGCTAAATTTTCAGCAAGATGTTCTTTTTCTATCGGTTTTAAGTTCGCATAAAATTCACCAGGCTGCGTAAAGTCATCCTGTTTCGATATAGATGTTCTTTCAAGTTTACCTTCAACGTATCTTCCATCGCCGCTCGTTATTTGATTAGCAGGTGTCCAATTTCGTTGTTGGTTAATCGTTAATTTGCGGAATTCAGGTCCAATTCTTCTTCTTTGAGAATCGCTATAAATGTTAGCGCGTCCTTGCAGCATTTTATCATCTGATAGTTCTGCACCGTCTAGTAAATTAGAAGGAGAGAAGGCGACTTTTTCTACTTGTTCCATATAATTTTCAGGATTTTTATTTAACACCATTTTGCCTACTGGTATAAGAGGATACGACTTTTCATCCCATACTTTTGTATCATCTAAAGGGTCATAAGAAAGATGTCCTTCATCTTTCGGATCCATGAGCTGGACATATAATCCGTATTCCACTGGTTTACCATTTGCAATTGCATCATATAAATCTTTCCCGCTATAATCAGGGTTTTCAGCAGCCAGTGTATTCGCTTCCTCATTAGTAATGAATTGTACACCTTCAAATGGGTACCAATGATACTTTACATACTTTCGGTTACCTTCTGCATTTCTCCAAACATATGTATTTACACTATGTCCTGGGATGTGACGCAGACTTTTGGCCGTACCAGCATCAGAGTATAAATGGACAACGAAATGAATGGATTCAGGTGCTCTAGCGACAAAGCTCCAAAATCTATTCGGGTCTAGTAAGTTATTTATAGGTGAAGGTAACAACGCTTGAATCGTTTCTGGGAAGCGCATCGGATCACGAACAGAAAAGACAGGAATGTGATTACATAAAAGATCGAAAATACCTTCTTTCGTATAGAACTTTGTGGAAAAACCGCGTACATTTCTAGAAGTATCAGGTGTTCCTTTCGTACTAACAGCTAATGAAAATCTCACCATAACAGGAACTTTCTCATTAGAATTTTGTAGAAAGCTTAGTGTAGTATGTTCAGACATGGGATAGATCGTTTGAAAATAACCGAACGCACCAAATCCTTTTACATGAACAGGTCTTTCTAAAATTTTTTCGTGAATAAATTCTTGTAACGTCTCGTGAAGTACACTATCTTGCTCTAGAACAGGTCCACGCGAACCAACTGTTTGAGAGTGAAGTGTAGCTTGTTCATTACGTTCACTATCTTCATTAAAGTCATTCCCTAGTAAAGATTGCCCCTGTTTATCATAGTTTTCATCCATCGATATAGCCTCCAAATCTTTTTTGTCCATTGTTACTAAATATGATTTCATAGCCTTGATTATGTATGACATGCAAAGTAGTAACAGACCGCTAGATGAAAAAAACGCGTATGTAGTGGACCTGTTGAAATAGAAGAAATTATGGAAAAATGAATATCGAGAAGAAAATTACTATTAAAATTACAATCTTAAAAATGAATTTAAACATGACTTTATAGAGAATGAACATAAATAAACAGGGAAAATAACTAGGAGGAATTTAAAATGTCGGATTGGTTTCAATTAGATAAAGAATATATGATGCCTACGTATTGTCGTACGAAGGTTGCAATAGAAAGAGGAGAAGGGTGCAAGCTTTATGATGTGGATGGTAAAGAGTATGTAGATTTATTTTCTGGTGTCGGAGTGAACGTATTAGGATACAATCACCCGAAAATCGTGCAAACGACAATGGAGCAAGTTACAAAATCGTTGCATCTGCCGTTTCATTTTTTAAACCCAATTGCGATTGAATATGCAAAGAAATTAGTTGATTGCTCTTTAAAAAACGGAAAGGTCTTTTTTACAAACTCAGGTACGGAAGCAACAGAAACAACGTTGAAATTAATTGATAAATATAGAGCTAATATGGGTGAAGAGCGTGAAGGAATTGTAGTGCTGAAAAATAGTTTCCACGGGCGTACGTTAGGAGCACTTCATTTTACGAGACAAGAAAGTGTATATCAAAATTTCCCTAAAACATCGATTCCGGTATATGAAGTAGAGCGCGAGAATATAGAGCAATTAGAAGAAACAATTGTTAAAGAAAATCCAATTGCGATTATGCTAGAGCCGGTTTTAGGAAGCGGGGGTATTTATCCTTTATCAGGTGAATATTTACATGGTGTTCAAAACTTATGTGAGAAATATAATGTACTACTTATCGTTGATGAAGTACAAAGTGGTATGGGGAGAACTGGTAAACTATTTGCTTATCAAAATTTTAATATTACACCAGATATTATTCAAATTGGTAAAGGGGCAGGGGGCGGGATACCGCTAGGTGGAATCATTGTAGGTGAAAAGTTATGTGATGTATTTGCACCAGGAGATCACGGCACAACATTCGCTCATTCATCAATGGGAACGGCTTTAGGGCTAACAGTATTAAACACATTGATTGACGATGGTTTAATGCAAGAAGCGTATGAAACGTCACTATATTTAAATGATAAATTGCAAGAAATTCAGAAAGAAAATGCGTATTATATTGGGGAAGTACGTCATGCTGGCATGATGTTTGGAATTAGTTTAAATGATACGAATGAAAATGTGAAGAAATTACAGGTAGAGCTAATGGAGAATGGGATATTAGTTGATGTTACACAAGGGAACATCATTCGTTTACTTCCTCCATATATAATTACTAAAGAAGAAATTGATGTATTTGTTAAGGAGTTTATCTCTTGTATGCATAGTTTAGCAGCTACAAGTGTTTAAAAACTTTAATGAAAAAGTACCTTTTTTTCTATTCAAATAGGAAGAAAATAAGGGTGAAAAAAATAAATTTACAAATTAAAATAAAAAGCTGAAAAAGGTACTCATATAGCGCCTTCTTCAGCTTTTTATTTTTAACAAATTACTTAACCTAGGGAGCATCTCATTGGACAAATAATTAATTATGTGAAACAATAATAACAGATAAGGAGACATTAATTTTCCTTAAGTGCTTCGAATTAATTTTATTCAATAAGAGAAGGTGTGCTTAAAGAAGTTAAATTAAATAAGGAGCTGTTTTATTATATGCAACAAAATAATGATTTAAATTTTGAACCTCAAGACGTTAATATTGTCAATCCTAAACAAGCCAGGAAAGCAGTAATTGCTACTGGTATAGGGAATGCAATGGAGTGGTTTGACTTCGGATTATACGCGTATTTAGCGGTTATCTTAAGTCAATTATTCTTCTCAGGTGTTGATAATAGTGGATTGCAGCTTGTACTTACATTCGGTACATTTGCAGCAGCCTTTCTCGTTCGACCAATCGGAGGTGTATTCTTTGGTAGAATAGGAGATAAGTACGGCCGAAAAATCGTGTTAAGTACTACTATTATTTTAATGGCACTTTCTACATTATTCATCGCATTACTACCAACCTATGAACAAATTGGTGTATGGGCACCAATACTACTTTTAGTTGCCCGAATGATTCAAGGCTTCTCTACAGGCGGCGAATATTCAGGTGCAATGGTTTATATCGCAGAATCTTCTCCAGATAAAAAGCGTGGTATACTCGGTAGTGGTCTTGAAATTGGAACACTCTCAGGTTACATTGCTGCATCGGTAATTGTTACCATTTTGACGTTATTGTTAACAGATGAACAAATGCTCAGCTGGGGCTGGCGTATTCCTTTCTTAATAGCTGCACCAATTGGTTTGGTCGGTTTATATTTACGCCGTCATTTAGATGAATCTCCCATCTTTGAAGAGATGGAAAAAGCACAAGAGGAATCTGAAGACAACGAACAATTTTCATTTATGGATATATTAAAATATCACAAAAAAGACTTCTTATTAAGCACAGTAATTGTCGCCTTCTTTAATATTACGAACTATATGATTCTTTCGTATATTCCTTCTTATCTAACTCAAGTACTTAAAGTCAAAGAAACAACTGGCTTATTAATTATTTCTATTACGATGGCACTTATGATTCCACTAGCACTATATTTCGGTAAATTAAGTGATAAAATTGGTAATAAACGCGTCGTGCAAATTGGTTTACTCGGTTTAACAGTATTTGCAATTCCAGCATTTTTACTAATAGGTAACGGACATATTGCAGCTATATTTGCAGGTATTTTCATTTTAGGATTCTTCCTAAGCGTATATGAAGGAACATTACCTTCATTATTACCATCACTATTTTTCACTGATGTACGTTATCGAGCGCTTTCGATCTCATTTAATATTTCTGTATCGATATTCGGTGGTACAACGCCGCTCGTATGTTCATACTTAGTTCATGCAACCGGTAACCCGCTTGCACCAGCATTTTATTTAGCAGGTGTTAGTGTTATTGGATTGGTCGTATTTAGTGTATTATTCGTTACAACATCAGGACGTGCGCTAAAAGGTTCATATCCTACAGTAGAATCGAAAAAAGAAGCACACCAAATTGCTAAAGAAGACCCTGAAGAAACACTTTGGTGGCATGAAGAGTCATTAGAAATTGAAGCAGGGAAAAACGCTTCAATTTAAAAAGTAACGTAGAAGTATAGAAAGACTCCTATGAAAATAGGAGTCTTTTTGTTATGTTATTTCTTTCTTTTCTTCAAACTCTTCTGATACACATAAAGCTTATGAACCTCTTCCTTAAATTCCTGAAGTAGCATCATATTCTCACCATTTGAATAACGCACTGTATTATAAGCATCTATAATAATATGACTCTGAATATTTACAACTTCTTCACTATTTATTCTATCTAACCATGCCTCAATAGTTTCTCCTCGATTTCTATTTAAAGGGTGAGTTAACTTACTTTCAAGCTTGAAAATCTCTTTTCTAATTTCGTTATGTGGCGGTTTGTTCCGTTTCAAACGTTTTTGGCTCGTTCCTTCTTTATCAGTGATGATAGTAGATTCGAAGGCAGGCATATTTGGTAAACTGAATTGTTTTCGTCTTTTTATTATTTTCCAAACGACGTAAATAGCAATAGCAGAACAGGCTATTATGGTAATGCTATTTATGAGAGTTGGATCAAAAGCACGCTGTCCAAACTCATCCTTAATTTGAGGATCCTTTAAATTCCCTTTATTCGACCAAAAATCGTCAGTATCTTTTGATTCAGCTACCGAAAATAACGGATTAATGGCGTATCCAAATCCTAATGCAACTACTTGGACAATATAAGAAAAAAGAAGCCGAATGTATGGGAAAATAGGAATAAGGAAAGCACTAATTATTCCAATCGTAATAAGAGAAGCGAAACGTAATAGTTGTTGATTACGATTAGCACCAGTTAACCAAAATGCAATCATAATGTGTAAGACTAATAGTAACAATTTCCATAATGGTGGAAAAGGTGCATAAAATATAGCTGAAAAGACGAACCATACAATACCACCTAATGACTTTTGAACTGGATATCCTGGTCCGACTACATGTACGATAAAAAAGAAAAGCGGTAACATAATTATGCCAAACAGAGAGAAAGGAAGAAAGAGTGAACAACCGATTATTTGAGTAATTAACAGTATGACAAATCCTGTTGTTCTTTTCTTCATAAATTTATTAATAAGAAATACACCCATATAGCCTATTGCTAAAAATATAGCAATAGCAATAAGTTCATCCCTTTCTGTTAATAACGAAAGGAGGAGCAGCAGAATAAAGTCATGAACGTGATAGAGCCAAGTTTTCAAGCTTTTCCACCATCCCTTCGTTATTAATGAGAAACGTAGGCTGAGGGTGAAGAGGGAGTTCATTTCTTTGTAAACCAATATATATCATTGTAGAAGATCGTTCCCTTTTTCTCTCTACGTAGTGAAGGAATCCTTGTTTTGGAAGTAACGTACTATCATCTGAAATACGCGCTAATTCCTCTAAAGATATTCCGTAATGTGTGTGTCCATCATTTAATGGTAAGTGCAGAGGACCCCCTTCAGCTAGTACACTAATAAATAATTCAAATGGTATTTGATGCTTCGTTGCGTATTGGCAAATGTATGTTGCAAATGAAATCAGGTCTTCTATATTATCTTTCCAGCCAAACCCGCGATCAGCAGCTAATGAAAGACAGATCGTCCAACTATAATTTTTTACAGGTTCATATTGCTTCGCCTGTAATGATTGCATTTTAGCAGATGCTTTCCAATGAATAGAACGGAAAGACTCACGTTCATATCGTTTAACTCCAATAATAGATGTTTCATCATTGTAAAAAGAAAAATTCGTTCGATAAGATCCATTTAAAAGTTGCTGTAGTTCTTGCAAACCTGCTACTTCCTTAGGAGAAGGGTACACAATAATTTCAGTTCGTAATTTATCGAAAATAGGTAAATGTACAGTTAAAAGATGAAAAGGATCTTTCAAAACGCATTCGAACTGTTCAATTTGAAACACACCACGCTTCGTCGCGGTTAATGTTAAATCCCATTTTTGCGCTGAATGAGCAGGCTGTGAAAACGGGAAAGAAAATAGCGTTTTCGATATTTGTTCAATACCTTGATCTTTTTGTGGTAGTAGGGACGAATTTATATGAAAATAACAAACACCGTTAACGAGTGGTATATTTGCTCCATTTTTTAAATGAATGAAAAACTGTCCAGATTCATTAGGGAATAACCGAGTTGTTTGTTTCTCGTTTACCACTTCAAATTTTTTCTCTATATAAGCGACGTATTTATAAATAAAAAACGCAAATAAATAATAGAAGAAAAAGAGAAACATAATAATTCGTTGTGGCATAAAAAATGTAAATAGTATAGCGCCTGGGACAGTTAGTTGAATAATATGGAGTTGGAAAAATAACGGTACAGTTACAACGCGCTGTCCATTCATGCTTGCTCAATCTCCACTGGTACGTCAACTTCTTTTAAAATCCTTTGCATAATTTCATTTTTTGTCGTACGTAATGCACCTTCCATTGATAAGACGATACGGTGATTCCAAATAGAAGGAACTAAAAATTGTATATCTTCAGGCGTACAATATTCTCTGCCGCGTAAAAAGGCTAACGCCTGTACTGCACGCACTAAAGCAAGTGTGGCACGTGGGCTTACACCGTTAGCGATGTAATCATGATTTCTTGTAGCATGAGCAAGTTTAATAATGTAATGTTCTAACGGTTCTGATACAAAAATTTCTTTTACTCGTTTTTGTGCTTCTAAAATGTCTTCTAAAGAAATAACAGATTTGACGCTTTCTAACGGTACATCGCTACGAAAACGTCGCATCATTTGTAGTTCATCCTCTGGAGATGGATACCCAATTGAAATTGTCATTAAAAAACGATCAAGCTGTGCATCTGGAAGAGGAAACGTTCCTTGTGATTCAATTGGATTTTGCGTCGCAATTACAAAGAACGGTTTTGGAAGAGGAGTAGATTGCTTTTCAAGCGTTACTTGTCGTTCTTCCATCGATTCTAATAAACTAGACTGTGTTCTAGGCATAGCGCGGTTAATTTCATCCGCAAGCAAAATATTGGTCATGACGGGTCCAATTCTTAACTCGAATTCACTCGTTTTCGGATTGAAATATTCAATACCTGTTACATCACTCGGAAGTACATCCGGTGTAAATTGAACGCGAGAAAAATTACCACCTATACTTTTAGAAAGTGTTTTCGCAAGTAACGTTTTCCCCGTACCTGGCACATCCTCAAGCAGTACATGTCCATCAGCAAGCAATGAAACGAGTAATAGATCAATAACATTTTCCTTACCGACAAAAACTGATCCTATGTTTTCTTTCAATTTATTTATCATATGTATCATTCCTTTCAAAATATAAACGGATATTTCTATATTTTAACAAATTATTCAGAAAATTGATATGATTTTCAATTCAAAGAAATAAATATCCAGTTATTAAATTATACTTGCATATTTTGGAATGTAGTTATACAATATCGATATACGATATATCGTTAGTCGATATATCAGAAAGCGATGTATCGGAGGTGGTTATAATGAATGCGAAAGCGAAAAAATATATTCCGTTAACAGAGGCGACATATTACATATTGTTATCACTAGTGAAACCAATGCATGGTTACGGAATTATGCAAATGGTAGAAGAGATGACAAATGGAGAAGTAAAGCTCGGTCCAGGTACTTTATACGGGAATACGACAAAGTTACTAAAAGAGAAGTTAATAGTTGAAGTGGCCTCTACAGATAGAAAGAAGTGCTATGAGTTAACGCCACTTGGTAGAGAAGTATTAGAGCTAGAGTATAACAGGTTGCAGAGATCTGTAAGGAATGGGAATAGTATTTTAGGGGAGTGAATGGAAGATGGAGACTAAAAGGGTATTTAAGTTTTTTACGGCATGGAATTTAGAAAAAGAAGAAGCTTTTTTACGAAAGATGCATCAGCAAGGTTGGGCATTACAAAAATACAATTTAATGTATCTGTTTAAGAAAACTGAGCCAAAAGATGTAATATATAAAGCTGATTTTAGATTGGTTTATAGAGATTCGAAGGAACAACAACAAGAGTACTTCGAAATATACGAAATGTCTGGTTGGAAACGCGTAACAAGTTTCACAAGATGGAATTATTTTTGTAAAGAGGTAGAAGAGGTAAATGAATTACCTGATATATACTCAGAAAAGGAGACGAGGGTACAAAAGCTAAATGAGTTATTGCTATTCCTTGTTATTATATCAGCAAGTATATTACCATCAATGTACAATCTATTTATAAGCCCGATGGAATCAAGAGTGCCAATGTGGGCGAAAGCTATGACGGGTCTTACAGGCTGTATGTGGATATACTTCTTTATAAGACTCACTTGGAAAATTAAGAAATTAAAAAGTGAAATATTATAATAAAAAGTAGAGGTAAAAAGAAGTTGATGTTGTAGGAAACGGAAACAGGGATCAACTTTTTTTGTTTCTATATAATTGTATTTTTGTTCACTCTTTTTTATATAATAAAAATCTATATAAAGGCACAGAATTAACAGTTACGAAGACACACATAACTCAAAAATAATAAATGAAGAAAAAATGATTCATATCGAAGGTCAAAAAAATAAAAGATGACTAAAGAGGCGTGGGTGTAACTTATAATAAGGAAGAAAAACATTTTTTGATTAACATATTAAATCGAAAAACCCCCTATAGAAAATTAGTAGGGGGTAATTATAATATTTAAGAAAAAGATTGATTTTGCGCAGGTTTAATAAATTGCTCTGGGTTTTCAACAAGTCCGCATACAGCGCATTGGACGCGATAAGTTGGTCCTTGATAGGCCATATGAAAAGCATTCATCGTTTCATTTGTGTATTCTTCTTCTACATGACCAGTTTGTGGGTTTAACTTGACTGGTTTTACTTGTTGCTCAAGAATATTAAAGCGAGTACGGTTCGTTTTACAACTTGGACATAGCATTGGTTCCATATGTATACACCTCCATTTGTAGCATTTCTTAAACTTTTTAATTTTATGCAAGCAAAAAAACTTTCTCAATATAAATGGGTGTTTAAAGTATTCAAAATTCAGAAAAAATAAAATATAATAAGGGTACGAACTGGTTATGTCCAAACCAAATCTCCTGTTTTATGCCAATAAGCTGGGGGGCCGAGAAATCGGCCTCATTTTTTTGTGCTCATTACTATAGGAAACAAGGTTTTTATGAGACTTTTGTCGAAATTTTAGGGATGGATATAAAGGGGGATGTAAAATGAATTTAAAAATGAAGTACATTATTTTATATGTAGAAAAGTTTGAAGAATGTGTAAGGTTTTATAAAGATATTTTACAGTTACCTATAAAAGCAGAGCATGGTACATATATTGAGTTTAATACTGGTTCTACAATTTTAGCGATGAATACGAGGCAAGATGTGAAAGAATTAACAGGACTACCACTTACAGAAGGCGAGTTACAATCTTCTCATTTTGAATTGGGATTCGTTGTTGATCATGTACAAGAATCGATTGAGCAATTTAGAGAGCAAGGAATTAAGATTTTAGTTGAACCAATTGTGAAACCGTGGGGACAAACAATTGCATACATTGCCGATCCAGATGGAAATTATATTGAAATTTGCAGTTCATTAGAATAGAAGGAGAAAAAGAGATGGGGTTTCCGAAACTAGAAACAGAACGTTTACAATTAAGAGAACTAACACTGTTAGATGCAGAAACGATGTTCCGTTATTTTTCAAAAGAACCTGTTATACGTTATTTCGGGATGGATTCTTTCGAAAATATTGAGCAAGCGAAAACAACAATTCAAACATTTAAAAATCGTTATGAAGAGGGAACTGTATTTCGCTGGGGAATTGAGAAAAAGGGCACAGGCCAATTAATCGGAACGTGCGGATTTCATTTAATAAACAATCATCATAAGCGAGCTGAAATTGGTTATGAATTAGACGATACATATTGGGGACAAGGGTATGCAACGGAAGCGTTACAGGCGATTTTAACTTACGGGTTTGAAACGCTGCAACTGATAAGAATTGCAGCTGTTGTATATGTAGAGAATAAAGCTTCTCAAAAATTATTAAGTAAGGCAGGGTTTCAAGAAGAAGGATTACTTCGAAAACATATGATTCAAAATGAAGTTGCTCATGATACGATTTTATATTCTTTATTAAAAGAAGAGTGGAAGAAGTAATGGATACAAATGAGCTAATAAATATAATGAAGAAACATAAAAAAAATAGGTTCATTCTAGGTATAGATGGTTTAAGTCGATCTGGTAAAACGACATTCGTTGAAAATTTAAAAGAAAACATGAAACAAGAAGGTATTCCGTTCCATATTTTTCATATTGATGATCATATAGTAGAACGTAATAAACGGTATCATACTGGCTATGAAGAATGGTATGAGTATTATTATTTACAATGGGATATTGCATACTTGCAGAAGAAGTTTTTTCAAAAGTTACAAACTGAAACAAAACTGACATTACCGTTCTATTATGATGGGATAGACTCAAGTGAAATGAAAAAAGTACAGATCCCTATAGTAGGTGTAATCGTAATTGAAGGTGTTTTTTTACAGCGAAAAGAATGGAGAGATTTCTTTCATTATATGGTGTACTTGGATTGTCCAAGAGAGACAAGATTTCTGCGCGAGAGTGAGGAAACGCAGAAAAACCTTTCAAAGTTTGAGAATCGGTATTGGAAAGCAGAGGATTATTACTTAGAAACTGAATTGCCGAAGGACCGAGCGGATTTAGTCATAGAATCATTGAAAAATAGAAGGTGAACAGAATGAATATTTTATGGGATTTTGATGGGACGTTATTTGATACGTATCCAGTTTATACAAAAATTCTTTCTCAAGTTTTAGGGAAGGAAATAAGTGAAGAAGAGATCTATACAAAGTTAAAGGTTTCATTTTCACACGCAATTGATTATTATGAAATATCAACAAAACAATTAAGTGAAATTGATGTATTAGAAAGTCGCATTATGATAGAAGATATTAAGCCATTCGAAAAAGTGGAAGAGGTTTTAAAGTTTGCTGATAAAAATGTAATTATGACTCACAAAGATAGAGCAGGAGTATTATCAATATTAAATCATTACGGCTGGGACAAATACTTCGTAGACATGGTAACAATTGATGATGGTTACCCCCGAAAACCGAACGCTTTATCTTATGATCATTTACATAAAAAGCACAATATTGATCTAGCTATTGGAGATAGGGAGTTAGATCTAATACCTGCAAAAGAATTAGGTATTTCGACATGTATGTTTCAAGGGAATTGTGATGTAGCGGATTATTCTTTATCACATTACTCGGAATTTTTTAAGGAAGTGATTGATAGAGAGGTTATTTTATAAATAATTTAAATAAAACCTCTACTTTTTGATTGAAAGTAGAGGTTGTTTTCTATGCTTTATAAAAACGAAAGAAAATTAATACTTTCAAATATTTAGAAGGGGATTGGTATAACGATTTGAATTATATATTTATAGATAAATCTATAAATAAAAAGATTTCTATAAAGCGAGTGATCACATGAGTATTTTCATTTTAGAAGATGATGTCATACAAGCACAGCAAATGAAGCGGCTAGTTGAAGAGATTTGCGAGAAATATATGTTGCCTTTTGATTTTATAGAGGTAACTAGTAAAAGTGAAAACATCATTACTAACATTCCTAAGGCCAGGTATGTTCCAATCTACTTTTTAGATATAGAGATTAAAAGAGAAGAGCGTAAAGGATTACAAGTGGCGCAAGAAATACGAAAGTATGATACGCAAGGGATTATTGTGTTTGTAACGACGCATTCTGAATTTGCACCTATTTCATATCAATACATGGTATCAGCTTTAACTTTTATTGATAAAGGGTTGTCATACGAGGAGAGGCGTAACGTTTTTAAACAATGTTTACTCCAATATGAAGCACGTAATAAGCATCTTATTCCGTCCGATGACTTTATCGTGGAAAATAATAATGCGACTGTGCGGGTTCCGTTTCATGAAGTTGAATATGTTATGACCGATGAACCACACCGTTTAGCGCTAGTGACGTTAGATCGAATTGTTTATTTTTACGGGACTTTAAAACAAATTGAATTTGTAGATGAACGTTTATTTCGCTGTCATCAATCATATATCGTGAATACGAAGCAAATGTCTTCTTATGATGCGAAGCAAAAAATGATAGTTTTAAAAAGCGGGAAACGTATTCCAGTAGCTCGTCGTTTAGTGAGTAAAATACGTAACATATTAAAGGGTGAGATGTAATGTATATTTATGATTTATTTGCAATACTGCTTACTAGTATAAGCCATACGTTTTTATACATTCAATTAATCCGGTACAATAGATTGTCAGTTAAAATGTTAATAGCTTTAAGTGCGGTATTCATTATTTTACTTGCGATTGTTGTAACGGTAACGAGATATCCAGAGTTGAATAGTACGATTGTTTTATTTTTAATAAGCTTAGGATTAATGCAAAATGAATTGAAATTTAAGCATAATGTATATTTTGCACTAGTGAGTATGGTGATTATAACGTTAGTGAAAATGTTGCTTTTCGATTTAGGAATGAAAATCTTTATGTTAACGCCATTCAATTTATATTTATGGACAGGTAGCATGATTCATCTTATCATATCGACACTTACTTTTATCGGTATTTTTGTAGCCCGTAAAAGAATCCAAAAAATTGCTCAATATATAGTAGGTAGTCCGCTATACTATGTAACTTATATATTATTAATTGCCGGGTTTATTATTGAATTAATCTTAACTCAGCCATCTTCTGCGTTATTAGCACAATTAAATCAACAATACAGTGAAGTAAGTTATATTTCAGCGATTATTATATTTTTATTATTACTAATCATTGTGCTAATAAGCTCACACCTATCGAAAGAAAAGTTGCAAGAAGAGCATGAAAAACGCTTAGATAAAGAGTTATTAGATTATGTGGAGAAATTAGAGGATATGCATGATGAGCTTGCTAGTTTCCGTCATGATTATATGAATGTATTACTATCGTTAGAAGAGGGCATACGTACAAAAAATGTGAAAGAAATTGAGCAAGTGTATTATGACGTTGTAGCTCCTACATTAAAAACAATAAATGATCATGAACTTGATATTGCGAAATTATCTCGCATACATATTCCTGAAGTGAGAAGTGTATTAAGGGCGAAAGTTGGCACTGCCCAGCAGCAACAAATAAAAGTAATGCTCGATATACCAGAGAACATTGAAAGTGTTTCGATGACGATTATTTCATTTATTCGCATCATTTCAGTTTTAGTAGACAATGCAATTGAAGAAGCAGTACATAGTGAGGAAAAGATATTGCAAATCGCATTCTTTGAAATGGATTCACGACAATATTTTATTGTGCGTAATAGTTCAAAGAGTGAAGCGATTGATTTGCAAAAAATTTATGAGAAAAACCATTCAAGTAAAGCAGGAGCTCGAGGATATGGGCTATTCTCGTTAAAACGGATTATGAATAAAACAAATAACGCGACGTTAGAAACAACTTATGTAAGCCCTTATTTTACGCAAACATTCATATTAAAAGAGATGAAATGACCATCTATGATGAAAATGAAACCGAATAGGAAAGAACTACATACTTCCTTCACTTATTTTTATACACTTCAAGTAAGAGGTGAAGCGAGATGAATGGTCTTATTTTTACAACAATGATTAGCTTTGGTTTACCGCTTGTAGCACTTTTATATGCTGTTTGGAAGAAACGCTCTATTCCATATATGTTAGGTGTATTGGCTTTTGTTGTATCACAAATATTGATTCGCATACCAATACTGAATTATGTAAATGGAACTAGCACAGATTTTCAAATGTTTTCAGTCATGCAGCCTGTATTATTTGTACTTTTGCTTAGTTTATCAGCTGGAATTTTTGAAGAGATAGCTCGTTTTATTGCAATGCGTTATTTTATGAAGCAACGAGATTGGCAGTCTGGCTTTTTATTTGGAGCAGGGCATGGTGGTATTGAGGCAGTGTTGATAGTTGGTATCCCGGTAATATCTCTATTATTGTCACAAACAGTCATTCAAAATGGTGACAGTTACTATTTCGGCGGTATTGAGCGCATCTTCGCGATGATATTGCATATTGGACTTTCCTTCATTGTATTACAAGCTGTCGTCCAAAAGAAATTACGTTATGTTGTATATGCAATTCTCATCCATGGGACTGCAAATGCATTAGCGGGCATTATATTGCTATATGTACCAGGGAAAAGCGGGATCATTATGTCAGAAGTTTCAATAGCAATTTGTGCTTTACTCGTTTTTAGTTATAGTTTTATCTTAAAAAGAAAGGGTGTATTAAAATGAGAAGAATGTTACTTATTATGATAAGTGCTATCGCGGCGTTCGCACTTGCAGCATGTACCGGTAATAAAGTAGATGAAAGTACGTCAAAAAAGTTTATTCCGAAGGCAGAAGAAATTGTATCATTATTAAATGAGGTGAAGTATAAAGACGTACATGAAAAATTTGATAGTAAAATGAAATCAGCCTTATCAGAAGAGCAAATGAAAGAACTTACTCCTATAATTGAAAAAGCTGGCACATTCGAAAAAATTGAGAAAAAATCGATTGAAGAAAAAGATGGTTTATATACTGTTATTCTTGTAGCAAAGTATAGTAAAGAACAACGTACTTTTATCGTAACTTATAACGATAAAGAAGAAATAGCTGGGTTAGTAATTAGGTAGAAGTGTAATGGCAGATAAGGTGGTTGTGTCCACTTTATCTGTATTTTCGTTTTAACCAAATTATGGTTATTCATGCTAATATAAACACATAGCTATAGAGAAGGGGTGTGTTAGTATGAAAACTGAAATAGTTCCTAAAAAGAAGTACAGTATAATAAGCTACATATCTTTACTCATCGGCATTTTATGTTTTCTGTTCGTTTTTATTACACCGACAAGGATAGCAAATGTGGGTAATGTAGTGGGAGATTATATTACAGTTGCCCTCACAGTTGCAGGTATCATACTTTCTGTCATTACGATGACGAAAAAAAACGAGAAGAAGGGAATTGCTATTCTTTCATTCATACTGTCCTTATCATTCTTTATATTTTGGATCATCGCGATTATTTTAGTTTTGACTGGTCGAGTTAGTTTTGCGCCATAATGCCGAATAAAAAGAGTCCTTCATACGAGAAGGACTCTTTTTATTCGTTGTCTTCCGGTTGATATTCTAAAATATCCCCTGGCTGGCATTCTAAAGCTTTACAAATAGCATCTAAAGTTGTAATTCTAATTGCTTTTGCTTTTCCATTTTTTAATATAGAAAGGTTAGCCATTGTAATACCAACCTTCTCTGAAAGTTCAGTTACACTCATTTTTCGTTTCGCTAACATTACATCAATATTAATTATTATTGCCATGTTATTCACCTCAGACCGTTAAATCATTTTCTGATTTTATATCTATCGCATCTTTTAAAAGTCTTTGGAGAACGGCAGCAAAGACTGCGATTACCATTGAAGCAAAGATTAGGATCATGCCGATTATAATAATACCTGGTGCATCATCTCTCTCCGCTACGAGATAGAAGAGTGGCATACCTAATATATATAATACACTAATTGAAACAGCACATTGTTTTATCTTTTTTAAAGCTCTAACAGATAATTTCGAGAAGGCGTTACCCTTGTCAATGTAGCTTACAAGTTTAAAGGCTTGATATAGAGCAAAATAAAAAGGTATCACTGTTGCATATAGATTGATTAAAACAAGATATTTTATATATGCGATATCCGGGTACAATTTCGCTGCATAATTCCCGATATTAGGAATTAAAAATATACACAAAGCAAGAACAGGAATACCGATAAGGATGATTGCTGTCTTTAAAAAGAGTGTTGATCCTTGTTTCATATAAAGCACCTCATTTTTAAATTATCTTTTTAATTTAACACGAAATTTATCGTTTAACAATAAATTCTTATTTATTTTAATCGGATTTTTATTGATAAATAAATTTTAGGGAAGAGAATGATAAGACGGTTTTATAAAATAGGTGTGGTCCCAAGTTATTTGAACATAAAAAGCTATGATAGGTAGCGTTCGTTGCCTTACTAATAAAAGAAAGTGAAGGTAATGATTGTTAGCTTCATGAAAATTGGGGACTAATAAAACATATATAAATGAATGTAAAACATACGGAGGAACAACAATGTCGAATTTGGGTTTACTGATGAAGAAGTTACTGTTAGTAGGAACAATCACACTAAGTATGTTATGTACTGAAAGCATGATGAATTATTATTCGGTGGAAGCGAAAGTGAAAAAAGTAGAACGGCAACCGAAAAATGTAATCATAATGGTTATGGACGGAACGAGTTCTTCAGCAACGACATTAGCTCGTTTGTATAAAGGGAAACCACTTGCATTAGATGAAATGGTAACAGGAGGAGTTCGTACATATTCGGCGGAATCAGCTATAACAGACTCAGCCCCAGCAGCAACAGCTTTAGCGACTGGGAATAAATCGAATTCAGGATATGTAGGTGTATTACCTTCTATTGTAAGTTCACCTGGCTTAAAACCAATAAAAAAAGAGGACAAGTTACGGCCAGTTGCCAATGTTCTAGAAGGTGCTAAACACACTGGTCGCGCAACTGGAATTGTTGCTACAGCTGAAATTCAGCATGCTACTCCGGCCGGATTCTCTGCTCACCATGTAAACCGCAAGCATTTTGACGTAATTGCAGAGCAACAAGTATATCAAAATATAGATGTCGTATTAGGCGGGGGAAAAGCAGCACTGCTACCTATAAAAAGAAAAGATGGTGAAGATTTAGTAAAGGTGATTCAAGACAAAGGATACGACTTTGTTGAAACGAAAAATGCATTATTGAACTTAAAATCTAATAAAATTTGGGGCTCTTTCTCACATCATGCCTTAGCATTCGATATGGATCGTGAAGCAACAAATCCGGAGCAACCGACACTTTCTCAAATGACAGAAAAAGCAATTCAAACGTTATCAAAAGATAAAGATGGATTCTTTTTATTTGTGGAAGGAAGTAAGCCAGATTGGGCAGCTCATGTGAATGATCCAATTGGGATGATTAGTGATGTATTAGCATTTGATCAAGCGGTAGCAAAAGCATTACAATTTGCAAAAAATGATGAGAATACACTGCTCATCGCTTTAACTGACCATGGTAATAGTGGGATTTCTATTGGAAATATGAATACGACAAAGGGATATAATATAACACCAGTAAATGCTTACATAGAGCCATTAAAAAAAGCGAAAATGACACTTGAAGGGGTAACCAAAAAAATAAATAATGATTTATCAAATATAGTAGAAGTTGCTGCACTTTACGGCTTAAATAACTTAACTGAAGTTGAAAAAGAAAAATTAAAAGTTGTACAAATGAAATCGGATATGGGTCCAATACTTACTACATTATTGGCCAATCGTGCGAACATAGGCTTCACAACAGGAGGGCATACAGGTGAGGATGTGTTTTTATATTCTTACGGTCCTCAAAAGCCATATGGTTTGATCCAAAACACAGACATTGCGAAGACGATGGCGAAAGCAATGGGCTTTAACTTAGAAGAAGTAACAAACAAATTATTTGTAGAGAGTGAATCAGGCTTTAAACAAAACGGTGCAACTGTAACAATAGACAAAACGGATGCAGAAAACACGGTGCTCATAGTAAAACGTAATAATGTAAAAGCTCAATTATTTGTAAATAAAAATATAATTCGTATTAAGAATAAAGAATATGAATTAGGTAGTGTAGTTGTAGAAAGCAATGGCAAGTTCTATATACCAAAAGAAGCAATCCGTTTATTCATAAAGCATTCTCGTTAAAAAAATGTCAATTCCTTAGCTAGTACTTAGGAATTGGCATTTTTTGTGTAGCTGAAATTTCATTTGAAAACAAGAGTAAAGAGAATCACAACTTCTAAAAAGGACTTCTTGTAAATTTATTTATCTTATATTTTTCACCCTAAAAAATATTTCTCAACATTTTAGCCTTTCAAAAAGATTGAATATTCGTATTATAACGAATATTATGTTCCTATCGGCAAAAAAAACGATAATTTGCAGACACTGGGGAGGAAAAGCATTGAAAAAGAATAAGAAGTTAAAACCATTATCAGTTTTAGCAACAGCGGCAGTACTAAGTGGTACGTTTGCTTTTGGAGGTCATGCAGCGTATGCTGAGACACCAACATCATCTCTACCAATAGATGAGCACTTAATACCAGAGGAACGTTTGGCAGAAGCGCTGAAACAACGGGGAGTAATTGATCAATCTGCATCACAAGCCGAGACATCAAAGGCTGTCGAAAAATATGTTGAGAAAAAGAAAGGCGAAAATCCTGGAAAAGAAATCTTGACAGGAGATAACCTTACGCAAGAAGCTACAGATTTTATGAAAAAAGTAAAAGATGCAAAAATGAAGGAGAATGAACAGGCGCAGCAACCAGAAGTAGGACCAGTTGCTGGACAAGATGCAGGATTGAATTCTAGAAAATTAAATGGAAAAGTACCTACTACACCAGCGAAGCAAGCTGAGTACAATGGAGCTGTTCGAAAAGATAAAGTGCTTGTTTTACTCGTAGAATTTAGCGATTTTAAGCATAATAATATTGATCAAGAACCGGGTTATATGTATTCTAAGGACTTTAATCGTGAACATTATCAAAAAATGTTATTTGGTGATGAGCCATTTACGTTATTTGATGGATCGAAGATTAATACATTTAAACAATATTATGAAGAACAATCCGGCGGAAGCTACACAGTAGATGGAACTGTAACAGAATGGCTTACTGTTCCAGGAAAAGCATCAGATTATGGTGCGGATGCGGGAACTGGTCATGATAACAAAGGTCCTTTAGGGCCACGTGATTTTGTGAAAGAGGCATTAAAAGCAGCTGTAGCAAAAGGTATCAATTTAGCAGACTATGACCAATTTGATCAATACGATCAAGATGGTGATGGAAATAAAAATGAACCAGATGGAATTATTGACCACTTAATGGTTGTACATGCAGGCGTGGGTCAAGAAGCTGGCGGTGGTAAATTAAAAGATGATGCGATTTGGTCTCATCGTTCAAAACTAGGCTCAAAACCATATGCGATTGATGGTACGAAATCTTCTGTTTCGAACTGGGGCGGCAAGATGGCTGCATACGATTATACAATTGAGCCTGAAGATGGAGCAGTTGGTGTGTTCGCGCATGAGTACGGTCATGATTTAGGATTACCAGATGAATATGATACAAAGTACTCTGGACAAGGTGAACCTGTTGAATCATGGTCTATTATGAGCGGCGGTAGTTGGGCTGGAAAAATTGCAGGAACAGAGCCAACAAGTTTCTCACCACAGAATAAAGAATTTTTCCAAAAGAATATGCAGGGTAACTGGGCGAATATCGTTGAGGTAGATTACGATAAACTGCGCACAGGAATCGGTACAGCAACATATTTAGATCAAAGTGTTACAAAATCAAAACGACCAGGAATCATTCGAGTTAACTTACCAGACAAAGATATAAAAAATATCGAATCGGCATTTGGTAAGAAGTTTTATTACAGCACAAAAGGAAATGATATTCATACAACACTTGAGACACCAGTATTTGACTTAACAAATGCAAAAGACGCTAAGTTTGATTATAAGGCATTTTATGAACTGGAAGCGAAGTATGATTTCCTTGACGTAAATGCGATTGCAGAAGATGGAACGAAGACGCGAATTGATAGAATGGGCGAAAAAGATGTAAAAGCCGGTATAGATACAACGGATGGTAAGTGGGTTGATAAATCATACGATTTAAGTCCATTCAAAGGAAAGAAAGTAAAATTACAATTTGAGTATGTAACAGATATTGCGGTAGCTTATAAAGGATTTGCGTTAGACAATGCAGCATTAACTGTAGATGGAAAAGTTGTATTCTCTGATGATGCAGAAGGCCAGCCAGCAATGACGCTAAAAGGATTTACTGTGTCAAACGGATTTGAACAGAAAAAAAATAACTACTATATTGAGTGGCGAAATTATGCTGGATCTGACACGGCGTTACAACATGCACGTGGTCCAGTATTTAATACAGGAATGGTTGTTTGGTATGCGGATCAAAGCTTTACAGATAACTGGGTAGGCGTTCATCCAGGCGAAGGATTCCTTGGGGTAGTTGATTCTCATCCAGAGGCAATTGTAGGAACATTAAACGGACAACCAACTGTGAAGAGCAGTACGCGTTATCAAATTGCCGATGCGGCATTCTCATTTGATCAAACGCCAGCATGGAGAGTAGATTCACCAACTCGCGGTATCTTTGATTATAAAGGATTACCAGGAGTTACGAAATTTGATGATTCTAAGCAATACATTAATAGCGTTATTCCAGATGCCGGACGTAAGTTGCCGAAACTAGGATTGAAGTTTGAAGTAGTAGGTCAAGCTGATGACAAGTCTGCGGGTGCAGTTTGGATCCATCGCTAAAATAAAATGAAAAGGAGCTGTCATAAGTTGGTGAAAACTGACTTGTGGCAGCTCTTTTTTTTGTGAAAAAGTTCTCTGCTTTTTTATATATTTATTGGGAAAAAATAGATGTCTCTTTTATAAATGAAATGATCCATCAGTCCAATTATAGAAGCCTTTTTGGCCGTAAGTAATTTGTAAGTAATGAGTAAGAAAAAAGAAAATTTTATAATATATAATATTTATTACAGTTACTTTTAACACCTGATACTAATAGTATGCTATAATGTGAATTAGCAACAAAAAGGAAAGGAATAAGAACAATGACATTAGAAAATACTAAAAATTTAAAAAAACAAGTTGCTCCATATGAAAAATCAACGATTAAAAAAAGTGTGTGGCAACTTATTAACACAGTCGTGCCATTTGTTATTTTATGGTACCTTGCTTATAAAAGTTTGTCTGTTTCTTATCTGTTAGCATTAGTTCCATCTCTGTTAGCTGCTGGTTTTATGACACGAATTTTCATAATTTTTCATGATTGTACCCATTATTCATTCTTTAAAAGTCGACCTGCCAATAGAATAGTAGGGACATGTATGGGGGTGTTAACGTTATTCCCATTTGATCAATGGGGACATGAACATGCTATTCATCACGCTACAAGTGGTAATTTGGATAAGCGGGGTACAGGAGATATTTGGACGCTTACGGTGGATGAATATGTAGCTGCGCCATTTAGACTTCGTTTAGCATATCGTTTATATCGCAATCCATTCGTAATGTTTGGATTAGGCCCGATTTATGTTTTCTTGCTTAAAAATAGATTTAACCGAAAAGGTGCTAGACAGAAAGAACGTATGAATACTTATTTGACGAATATTATAATCGTTGCTGTAGTAGCAATACTTTGCTGGGCAATTGGATGGCAATCGTTCCTGCTAGTACATGGTACGATATTCTTAATAGCAGGTTCAGTAGGGATTTGGCTGTTTTACGTACAGCACACATTCGAGGATTCTTACTTTGAAGAGGATAAAGATTGGGAATATGTGAAAGCAGCTGTAGAAGGAAGTTCATTTTATAAACTTCCAAAAATCTTGCAATTCCTAACTGGTAATATTGGATTCCATCATGTTCACCATTTAAGTCCAAGAGTACCTAACTATAAACTAGAAGAGGCACACAATAATACGCTTCCATTAAAAAATGTACCAACGATTACTCTTGCTACAAGCTTACGATCACTCCGTTTCCGTCTTTGGGATGAGGAAAGTAACAATTTTGTTAGCTTTAAAGAAGTCAAAAAAATAATTAAAAACAATGTTTCTGTTCGGGTGAAATCTGAACTATAATTTTATCGGCTATAAAACTCCCCTTAATTATTTTCGATGTAAGGGGAGTTTTTGTTATATATAACAGATATCGAGGACGTGGAATACTCATGTGTAGGTATAAATATAAGAAGACGGTAATTTTATTATGTAAATAAGATAAATCATCAAAATTTTTTTATTGTGAAGGACATCGTACATATATAATGGAAAGCAGAAGGTAGATGAAAGTATTGAATAGAACACATACAAAGTAATAAAATAATTCTTTCAAAAGAAAGGGGACATGAAAGATGTTGAAATTACATGGAAAATACAATGAAGCGAAAGTATTTACGAATAACGTTGATGAGACTGCGACTGGGCAGATTATTGATCTTTGTAACCAAGAATTCGTAAAGGATAGTCAAATCCGTATTATGCCAGATACACATGCAGGAGCAGGTTGTACGATTGGGACAACAATGACAATACAAGATAAAATTGTTCCTAATCTTGTAGGGGTAGACATTGGGTGTGGAATGGAAGTTGTTGTGATTGATAAGAAAAAAGAAGAAATTAATTTCGATTGTTTAGACGAAACAATTCGTAAATTTGTTCCAAGTGGTTTTCGTATCCGAGATAAAGAACATCGATTCTCAAAAATGATTGATTTTGATAGTGTGAAGGCGCCATATACATTACAGCGGGCTCAAAAAAGTATAGGTACTCTTGGAGGAGGAAATCATTTCATTGAATTAAATGAAGATGATAAAGGGAATGTATATATTGTCATTCATAGTGGTTCTCGTAATTTAGGTAAACAAATAGCAGAATATTACCAAAACTTCGCATATGAACAACTAATTGATGTTACATCAATGAAAGATGAGATTATTAAAAGATTAATTGATGAGGGGAGAGCAAAAGAAATACAAGAAACTTTACGTGGAATTCATAAGCCTAAGATTCGTAAAGAACTAGCTTATTTAGAAGGGCAAGGATTCAAAGATTATATGAATGACATGAATATTGCCCAAAAGTATGCTGCGTTAAATCGTAAAGCAATGATTGATGAAATTGTTACGAAAATGGACTGGAAAATAACGGATCAATTCACTACAATACATAACTATATTGACATGGAAAATATGATTCTACGAAAAGGTGCTATTTCAGCTCAGAAAGGTGAACGAGTAATTATTCCTATTAACATGAGAGCTGGTTCAATTATTGCATTTGGTAAAGGTAATCCAGACTGGAACTTTTCTGGTCCGCACGGGGCAGGACGTATTATGAGTCGTAAGAAGGCTAAAGAATTATTGAGTCTAGAGGACTTCCAAAATACGATGACAGAGGTTTGGACTACATCGGTAGCAGAGAGCACAATTGATGAGGCACCAATGGTTTACAAGCCAATGGATGAAATTATAGAAAATACGAAAGAAACAATAGATATAAAGCGCATTATTAAGCCATTATATAATTTTAAAGCGAATTAGAAGGGAGAAATAAGCAGCCAGAAAAACTATTTTTCGTATCTTATGTCCGCAAACAATCTAATCAAGGGAAGTAGTTTCATTTGATGGCGATGGGATACGAAAAAAGTCGATTTCCTATGGAGTTAAGAAATCGACTTTTTTATTTTGTGAAACGAAAGCAATTATTAGCTTAATAGCAAACGATTATTACCGTCTATTTTTCCCAAAGCTCAATTAGACGACCATCAGGATCTTTAATCCAAATAAACTTTCCGAACTCACTAATTTCTTCTTTCTTTTCAAGAGGTACACCAATTTGTTCAAGATGCTGAATAGTCTCATTCATATTATGTACTTGGAAATTTAACATCACTTGCTGTTCTGTTGGAAAATAATTATCATTTTCGGTAAAGAAAGAAAAAATAGTTTCATTTCCTAATTGGGGCTTAATCACAGTCCCATTCCAATTGTCTATTTCAATTTTCAACACTTCACTGTACCATTTTTTTATAACATCAATATTTTTAGTTCTCCAAAATATTCCCCCGAAACCCTTTATCATCGTACATAACCCCTGTCTATTTTAAAATTTTTTGGCATTATATATTCAATATATCAAAACAATAAGTGTAAGGAAAATTATTAACTTATAAACAGTAAGAAATCAAAATTGCTAGTAGCATTGACTGTTGAAACGATATAAATATCATCCTTCGCATAACTTGAAATCAAAGAAAAAGTGAAAAGGATAAAAGACCGCACATAAGGTGAAAGTCATGTGCGGTCTTTTATATCTAAGTATAGTATTACATAGTCTCGCTAATTTTACTTTCACTACGAGTGTTTGTAGCAATTCTTTTCTTAACTTTAAAATGATAGTAAGTGTAGCAAAAGATGATAAATGGTACAGTGCAATAGATTCCAAGTCGTTGTTCAGGGATAAAGATAAGACTAATTAATATAATGCCATACAATCCAAAACCAAGAATTGGTACAAGTGGATAAAGTGGAGTTTTAAATTTTAAGTCTTCTAGTCTTCCACCGTCTGCTAAATAATGCTTACGGAAAAAGAATTGAGAGACACAAATTGACATCCAAACAATGATTGTTATGACGCCAGAAATGGAAATTAACCATAAGTAAACTGTTTCAGCAGCTACGACGCTTGTTAAAAGAGAAAAAGCAGAAATAGAAATTGTCAAAATTAAAGCGTTTAAAGGTATCCCTCGTGAAGATAATTTCTTTAAAAAGGCCGGAGCCATTTCATTTTTTGATAATGACCAAAGCATGCGAGTTGCAGCGTACAGTCCAGAGTTTGCGACAGAAAGAACAGCAGTAAGAATAACAAAGTTCATAATATCAGCTGCATAGGGAATACCGATATTATCAAAAACAGCAACGAACGGGCTTTTTGTTAATCCTGCTTCTTCCCAAGGAATTAAAGCAACAAGAACAAAAATTGCTAAGACGAAGAAAAACATCGTGCGCCATATAATATTTCTAATTGAACGAGGTAAAGTTTTTGCTGGATCTTCACTTTCACCTGCTGCGATTCCAACAAGTTCTGTACCTTGGAAGGAATAATTGACAGTAACCATTGTTAATAGTATGGCTGCAAGTCCATTTGGGAATAAACCGCCGTGATTTACGAAATTTGATAATAACGGGGCTGGTTCGTCGCCTTTTAAATCAATAAAACCGAACATAGCGGCGCCGCCAAGGATAATAAAAGCTATAATGGCAGATACTTTTATACTTGAAAACCAAAATTCTGTTTCTGCATAACTACGAGCAGATAATGCGTTAATAGTAAAGATTGTAACGCCAAATATTAAACACCAAACCCAGACGGGAATATCAGGAAACCAGCGCTGCATTGTAATGCCGGCAGTTGTAAATTCAAGACCGGTCGTATTCGCCCAGCTTAACCAATATAACCATCCGATCGTAAATCCAGTTGCAGGATTGATGAACTTAGTGGCATATTCCTGGAACGAACCTGAAACAGGCATGGCTACAGCAAGTTCACCAAGACAAAGCATAACGAAATACATTAATAATCCACCAGCCATAAAGGCAAGTACGGATCCACCAGGTCCAGCTTGACTTATAATAAAACCAGATCCGTTAAATAACCCCGTTCCAATCACACCACCGAGTGCAATCATGAATAAGTGTCTACTTTTCATCGTTCGTTTTAATTCATTGTTTGTATTGCTTACTTGCGTCATTGTTTTCCTCACTTTCGTAGTTGATAGAATGAAGTTCGATGTTTTTCCGTATTATGGAATGTATTCCGTGATGTGAAATCTTGTTATAATTTTCAGATAATTAAAAAGAAAAGTCAATATTTTTTTGATTGCGTTTTCAATTTATTATTAGCGACATATTTTTATTTTTAGAAAATTGAATAAATAGATTGATTTCATTTTAAATTTTTGTTAAATTGATAGGTAATTGAGCGTACTAGCATATTACAAGTCAAGTTGAGGTGAGTTATGGTACAGTCCATTGATCGAGCGATAAGTATTATAAAGTTGTTAAATTCTACTAATGAAAAAGAGTATTGGGCTATTTCTGATATAGCGGATAGAACACATCTCCCAGTTAGTACAGTACATAGATTACTTAATTCTCTAATCGAGCATGGGTTAGTTACGCAAATTGCAGAAACGAAACAGTACAAAATTGGGCCAATGTGGATGGAAATAGGATTACGTCAATTGGAGAAAGTAGACTACAGATCTGTAGCAAGAGAAGTGATGAAGCGGTTAGCCTCTGAAGTGGAAGAGAGTGTGTATTTAAATATTCCAAATGGAACGCATTCTATTATCATTGAAAGAATTGATAGCCCTTTAAAGATTCGAGTTATTGATAACTTAGGGGAACAGATTCCACTTTCAATTGGTGCTGCAAACAAAACAATGCTTGCCAATATGAAAACGAATGAAATGGAACATATTGTAGAACGTTTATTGTCTTCTTTACCAGAACAAAAGCGCATTCTTTTAGAGCAAATAAAGCAAATAAGAAATGAAGGATATGCGGTAAGTTATGGTGAAAAAACAGAAGGGACGGCTTCAGTAGCTGCACCGATTATCGGATTTAATCATAAAGTAGTAGGAGCATTAAGTGTTGGGTTAATTAGTCATCGCATTAATGATGATCGACTATCTTTTCTTATTAGTAAGGTAAAACAAGCAGCTCATGAAATATCAATAAAAATCGGCAGTACATCAGAACTATAATTTTGATAACTGTCGTCATTTTTTATTCATATACTGGAATTCATTTTCATAATGCGGAAAAATAGGGGGATTTATATGTCAAAGTGGCAATCAAAAGAACAATTAATTCAATTATTAAGTAGTCTTGTTGAAATTCCTAGTATTACAGGTACAGAAGCTGAAGTAATATTGCCAGACTTTGTTGTGGAACAATTATCTGATTTACAGTACTTTAAAGAAAACCCGCAGTATTTGCAAAAAAATCCGACGGGAGACGGACGATATTTTGTTACAGCCCTCGTAAAGAAAAGCGATAGTACAAAAAATACAGTAATTCTAGTTAGTCACTTTGATGTTGTAGATGTACAAGATTACGGAGTGTGGAAAGAAGATGCATTCAACCCTAAAAAGTTAACGTCTATGTTTTATTCTCATAAAGATGAACTACCAGATCATGTACGTGAGGATATAGAACAAGGAGATTGGTTATTTGGTAGAGGAACAATGGACATGAAATGCGGCCTTGCGTTACAAATGGCGATGATTGAGCAAGCTTGTGAAGAAAGATTTGATGGGAATGTACTTTTATTAGCTGTTCCAGATGAAGAAGTAAACTCTGTAGGGATGAGAGCTGCTGTTCCAAGACTACTAGAGTTAGCAAGAGAACATAACTTGGATTATAAAACGGTATTAAATTCAGAGCCTATGTTTTCACGACACCCTGGTGACCAAAATAAGTATATTTATACTGGTACTATTGGTAAAGTGTTACCTGGATTTCTTTGCTACGGAAAAGAGACACATGTAGGTGAACCATTTGCAGGCTTAAATGGGAGTTATATGGCTTCATTAATAACAGCAGAATTAGAGTTGAATACAGACCTTTGTGATATTGTAGAAGGGGAAGCGAGTCCTCCGCCAACTAACTTACTTCAAAGGGATTTAAAGGAGGATTATTCAGTCCAAATTCCACATCGTGCTGTTACATTATTTAATTTGTTTTTACTAGAAAAATCAATGACAGATGTCGTTTCATTGTTACGTCAAAAAGTAACGAAAGTAGCAGAGAAAATAGAAGAATCATATGAAAAGCAAGCATATCGTTTTTCTAAATATAATCCGTTTATACCGCCTAATATGAAAGTAAATGTATTAACGTATGAAGAGCTTATCGCTTATGCAATTGAACAACATGGGCAAAAGAAAATAGATGATATTCAATCTAGTATAATAAAAAATAGAGAAGATAAAGATGATCGTGCGGTAACGATTGATTTAGTAGATAAATTAGCTATTTTATGTAAAGAAAAGGCGCCGATGATTGTACTTTTCTTTGCTCCGCCATATTATCCAGCTGTAAGTTCACGCAACAACCCATTAATTAAAGAAGTGGTTGCAGAAATGGAAAAGTATGCACACTACAATCATAACATTACATTTGAAAACCAAAATTATTTTGGAGGAATTTCAGATTTGAGCTATGTGGGTTTACAGAATCCACTACATTCAATGAGCTCTCTTGTAGACAATATGCCATTGTGGGATAAAGGTTACTCGATTCCGCTTCCGGAACTAGAAGAGTTTGACGTTCCAGTATTAAATATGGGGCCGGTAGGAAAAGATGCACATCAATGGACAGAACGTCTAGATGTAAATTACGCATTTGAAACATTATTAGATATGTTACCGAAATGCATTGAAAAATTATTAGTTTCTAATAAAATTACACAAGCGTAGAAGGGAATAAGGAAGGGATAAAACTAAAATCTTACAAGAAGAGATAAATAAAATTATCTCAGTATAACCAAAAGAACGGACAAACTCAAGTATATATGAGTTTGTCCGTTTATCATTTAGTGAAAGCGAGATAGTATGTAGTCCACAATTTATCAACTAAATTCATAGCTAACGTGATCTCTTTTATCGTTTTATTTTTTTGTTTGACCAGACAGTTCAATAGACTTTTGCGTACAGCGCTGCATAGCTGAAATAATGGCTGTTCGTAAGCCTTTTTCCTCTAATGTTGCTACAGCCTCTATCGTTGTTCCACCAGGAGAACAAACCATATCTTTCAATTCACCTGGATGTATTCCTGTTTCTAGTACCATTTTAGCAGAGCCTAATACAGCTTGAGCTGCGAATTTATATGCTTGATTTCTTGGCATACCGTCTAGTACAGCAGCATCTGCCATCGCCTCAATAATCATATATACGTATGCTGGTGAAGAACCACTTACTGATGTAACAACATCCATTAATTTTTCACTTACGATTTCTGCTTGACCAAAGCTATTGAAAATGTTTAGCACATCTTCTAAATCTTTTTTTGTCACCATTTCATTAGGGCATAATGCAGACATTCCTTCTCCAACAAGAGCAGGGGTATTAGGCATTACACGTACAACTTTTAATTTCTTATCAAAAGATTCCTCTGTACTTTTGATGCTTTTTCCAGCAGCGATCGTTACGACGATAACGTCGTTTTTGATTACTTCTTTTATTTCGTTAATAATTGATGCGTATAGGTCTGGTTTAATTGATAAAATTAAAATATCAGCATTTTTAGCTACTTCATTATTGTCAGTAGTTGTAGTTAGCCCATATTTTTCGTTAGCGTGTTTTAAATTCGTAGTGTTTAAATCCGAACAAATAACATGATTTGCAGACACTATCTTTTTGTTTAGCATCCCGCCAATGATAGCCATCCCCATATTTCCGCATCCGATGAATCCAATTTGTTTGTCCATAATTACTCAATCTTGCTCCTTTTATAATAAATTATTTCCTTTCGAAATTGTTATCTTAAAATAACAATAACATCTTCATGCAATATAAAGAAACATTCTAAGAGAATATATTTCTTTTTGCAACACCAAAAGTTAAAAATCAATTATATTCGACGTTATGTAAATATATACACTTTAATTTAAGGTTCTATATTGATGAATCTGAGTTAAATTTATCCCGCTTTAATGGGCAGTAAGACCCCCACCTCAAAATGCAGCGAAAGCAAAGAAGTTAGGTGGGGGATCAACTGCCCATAAAAGTCCGATTGGTGAGGGCTGATAATCAGTGGGGGATGAAGAAAACCCCCACTGATTAAAGTTTCACTTTATATCGATTTGTATTTTCATTCAGTAGGGTAATAATCTCATACAAGTACTTTACCTCTCTATTTATTTTTAAAATACCTCTTGACACCAAATTAAATTATATCGCATAATATAAAAAATTAAACCGAAAATCGTTGAAGGGAAATAGTACATATGTCTTCTTGCGAAAGAGAGTGGAATTCACTGGCTGAAAGATTCCTCGTATAGAATATATCGAACCTATCCCTGAGTCTTAAATGAAAGTTTAGGCGTTCGCCTGCGTTATAGGCGCCAAGTGGATATCTATGTATATCAATTAAGGTGGTACCGCGGAACAATGACCGTTTCGTCCTTTTTATTTTATTAAGGGCGAAGCGGTCATTTTTATTTTGCTCTTTAATAGGCCAGGTGCAGCATTGGTGAGAATAGAAGTCGCTGCACCTAGCAGAATGAATAAAAGTGTAATCTATAAAAAACTTTGATTTTAGACTTGGGGGATACAAAAGTGAAAAAACAACGAATTGTTGTAAAGATTGGGAGCAGTTCCTTGGCAGATAGTCACGGAGGAATTTCTAAAGAACAACTTTCAGATCACGTTGCCGCATTGGCTCGATTGAAAGAAGAAGGGCATGAAGTTTTGTTAATTACATCTGGTGCCGTCGCTGCAGGTTTTTCTGCTCTAGGCTATCCTAGCAGACCTGTGACAATTAAAGGAAAACAGGCTGCTGCTGCTGTTGGGCAAAGTTTGTTAATGCAGGCGTACACGGAGGAATTTCGTAAATATGACATCGTTACTGCGCAATTATTGCTGACGAGAAGTGATTTTTCTAGAAAAGAACAATATAGTAACGCTTACGCTACTTTAGGAGAATTACTAAACCGTTCTGCTCTTCCAATCATTAATGAAAATGATTCCATCTCTTTAGAGGAGCTAACGTTCGGAGATAATGATATGCTGTCAGCTTTAGTAAGCGGACTTGTTTCGGCAGATATGCTTATGATTTTTACGGATGTGAACGGTTTATATGACAAAAATCCTCAGAAAAATGCGGATGCGAAAAAATATTATTTCCTTCCTGAAGTTACAGAAGAAATTGCTTCTCTTGCAGGAGATGCTGGGACCAAACTTGGGACTGGCGGAATGAAATCAAAAATTGATGCTGCGAAGACATCACTTTCTCTTGGCGTGAGTGTATTTATCGGAACAGGGCGTGGACAAGAGAAATTTGTAGATGTTTTAAAGGGCAAAGGTGATGGAACGTATGTGGGAAATACTCCTCAAAAAGAAATGAAGATGAACAAGCAATGGATCGCTTTGCATTCGCTTGTTAGCGGACAAATTGAAGTAGACGCCGGAGCAGCTACTGCTATCATTCAGCATGGTAAAAGTCTTCTTCCTGCTGGCGTTACAAATGTGTCAGGATTTTTCAAAGTTGGTGATGTCGTAGAAGTTATGACGCAACAAGGGCGCGTCATTGGAAAAGGGCAATGCACATATAGCGCAGAGGAATTAAGAGTGGTAAAAGGTATGCAAAGCCAGGATATTCAAGCAAGAGGCGAAAGACATAATTATGAAGTCATTCACAGAGATTATTGGGTTTCACTTTAAGAGTAGTGATGTTAAAAAGGAGGAAATAAAAATGAATGAAGTGTTGGCAAAGGGAAAAAAAGCGAAAGAAATTGCTAGAGAACTTGTACTAAAATCTACAAATCAAAAAAATGAAGCACTTGCTGCCATTGCAGATCAGTTAATAGTAGAAGTAGCTTATATTTTAGAGGAAAACAAACGGGATTTAGAAGCAGGTAAGGCGAAAGGATTTACTGATTCACTCCTAGATCGTCTAATGCTGAATGAACAGCGTATTATTGATATGGCAGAAGGGATTAAGCAGTTAATTGAATTACGTGATCCTGTTGGAGAATGTGTAAGTGAATGGGAGCGACCAAATGGACTATCTATTCAGGAGATGCGTGTACCACTTGGTGTTGTTGGGATGATTTACGAGGCAAGGCCGAATGTAACAGTGGATGCTGCTACAATTTGTTTGAAGACAGGAAACGCAGTTATATTACGTGGTAGTTCTTCTGCTATCCATTCTAACAAAGCTATCGTTGCTGTTATTCATCGAGCGCTCAAACAAACAAGCTTGCCTCCAGAAAGTGTACAGCTTATAGAAGATACAACGCGGGATAGCGCAAAGCAGTTGTTTACATTAAATGATTATCTAGATGTTCTTATTCCAAGAGGCGGCAAACAATTAATTGATACCGTAGTGAGAGAAGCGTCTGTTCCAGTACTTGAAACGGGTGCAGGAAATTGTCATATTTTCATTGATGAAACAGCGGATAAGCAAATGGCAGTTGATATTATTATAAATGCAAAAACGCAGCGTCCATCTGTATGCAATGCAATTGAAACGATTATACTTCATGAGAAGTGGGCGCAGCAATTTGGTAGCGAATTGTTTTTATCTTTGAAGGAAAAAGGCGTGGAGTTACGTGGTGATCAAAAAGCACTGGCAATTGATTCTTCAATTGTACTTGCTTCAGAAGAAGACTGGGGTACAGAATTTTTATCACTCACGCTGGCAGTGAAAGTAGTTTCTTCTATAGAAGAAGCGATTCATCACATAAATACGTATGGATCTATGCATTCCGAAGCGATTATTTCAGAAAACGAGGGAAACGTTAGCAAATTCTTCACAGCTGTTGATGCAGCTGCGCTGTATCATAATGCATCAACTCGTTTTACTGATGGATCTGAATTCGGTTTCGGTGCAGAGATTGGCATCAGTACCCAAAAGCTACATGTAAGGGGACCAATGGGGCTTCCTGCATTAACTTCTACAAAATATGTGATTCGTGGAAATGGTCAGATTCGAAAGTAAAAATAAAAGACACTCAATTCGTTTGGGTGTCTTTTGTTTTAAAGATTATTCATTTACCATACAAATAGCCCAACAAGCATGGCACTTAATAAGGAAACTGCCATCCCGCTAACAAGAAGCTTCCAAACATTTTTACCGATTATGGCTGATTTTTCTCCGCCAAATAATGAATTGTACGTTCCGTAAATCATACCTACTGTACTAAAGTTAGCAAAAGAAGCTAGAAATGTAGTTGCAACTGCAATCGTATGAGGTTGTAACGACTTTAGATTCGATTTTAAATCCATCATGGCAACAAATTCATTCGTCGTTATTTTGATCCCCATTAATTCAGCTACATACATTGCATCATTACCTGATAAACCGAGTAAGAAAGCAAAGGGACTAAAGATAATGGAGAAGATTTTTTGAATTGTTAAACCTGTTACGACAAAGCTTAATATCCCGTTTAAACATGCAGTTAATGCTACATATCCAATGACCATAGCTAAAATAACGATAACCATATTCATCCCGACTAACATACTGTTTGAAATAGTAGAAAAAAAATCCTTTTTTTCATCTTTTGAAGGTGTATATACGACATCTTCTTCTTGCGTAACTTCCACAGGATTTAATACATTGGCCAAAATTAATGCGTTAATACAGTTTAAGGGGATTGCGCTGAAAATATATGTTGCCGGAACCATTGATAAATAAGCGCCAAGAATGGATCCGCTTACGCTACTCATACTCATAATTCCAAAAGTTAATAAACGATTTTCTTTTAAAACGGATAATTGATCACGGACAACCGCAAGTGCTTCCGTGTTTCCTAAAAACATCATTTGAATCGAAAAGAAACTTTCTAACTTTGGTAAACGAGAAATCTTTGAAATAACTGCACCTACTTTATCAATAATCCAAGTTAAGATTCCAAAATAAGAAAGAATATCAAAGAACGTGATAACGAAAATGATAGGAAGCAATGCACTAAAGAAGAAATCAACGGTTTGATTTTCCATAGCGGAAGGAAAGGCGAACCGAATACCTTCATTCGCGCATGATAGTAGCCAACTGAAAAATGAAGCAATTTTATTAATAATAATACTGCCGAGCTTCGTGCCTAACATAAACCATGTAATAAAGAGCTCCAATATGATTAGAATAACGATTGGTCTCCATTTTATATGTTTTTTATTAGGCGAACATAGGAAAACGAATAAGATTACAATGAAAATCCCTAACATATTTAATATGAAATGCATCTCAACAACTCCTTGAGAGTTATTATTTGTATATAAAAAAGCTCCTATTCTTCTTAATTTAGAATGGATGTGTTTCAATTAAAATTTTGTTTATTCTAAAAATATAGAAGGTAAAATTCGATAAAAATAGAATTTAATATATAGCAAACAAGGAGGGGATAAAAATGGAGGTCTATCACATAAAGAGTAGAAAGAGGGAAACTTATAACGTTCAAGTGAAGTATTCGATACTTTTCGAATGTGCACTAGGTATTGCGGCAATTACTCATAAAAGGTTAATCGATACACTTGAAAAGAGTCAAAATGAATGGGAAGAAGTTAAGGAATCATTAACAGAAGAAATGAGAGAGCACGTACAGTTTGTAGAAGAACATAATACGTGGAAAGCGTTGCTTCAGTTATTGTATGAAGGAGAGTTTCAGGATTTATCACAGTTTCATGCTAAAATCGATTCGCTTTCAGAAGAAGATTTGAAGTATATATGTTTACCGTTTTTAGGCGAGAAGTATGAAGGGAAAAGACATTTAGCAGCAAGTGGAGACGTAACTGCAATACATGAACTAATGGAACTGACACATGATCATCAGTTTTTCTCCGCCTATATTCATTTTATATGTGATGTTCATGTACAAGTGCTGAAATCCCATTTAATAGCTGTTATGACAGGATGGTATGAGAGTGTTATTCAGAAAGAGGAAGAGCAAATACTAACTATATTAAAACGAGATTATGAAGCGAAAAATGAAATGAATAAAAAGATGAAACCAGAAGAGTTTATCGAGTGGGCGACTGGCGGCGTGAACTATATGCCAGAGCCAAGTGTTCACTACGTACTTCTTATACCGCAAATGACATACAGACCGTGGAATATTGAAGCGGATATTGAAGATACGAAAGTATTTCATTACCCAGTCGCAAACGAAAGCATCCATCCTGAAGATCTGTATGAACCGAATTATTTTTTAGTTCAAAAACATAAAGCACTTGGGGATGAAGCGAGATTACGCATTGTAAAAATGTTGTTCGAAAAAGAACGAACATTGCAGGAAATTACAGAAAGATTACAACTCAGTAAATCGACTGTACACCATCATTTGAAATTGTTACGTGCAGCCAAGTTAGTTGATATACATGATGGGAAATATGTATTAAGAAAGAAAGCAGTACAGTCATTAGCGAAAGAATTAGATGCGTTTTTAAATAGATAATATGCAACTAGAATGTACATAAAGGGAGGAATTTAATAGAAAAGTTGGTGTATGAAATTGAAAAATGTGTTGAAAAATCGTTCGTTTTTTTTCATGTGGATTGGTAGCGCGATTTCAGAATTGGGCGGGAGCTTCGGAACGTTATGTAATTCGATTCTTGTTTACGAATTAACAGGGTCAAAAACAGCATTAAGTAGTATGTGGTTAGTATATTTCATCCCATCGCTCATACTGCAACTTATAAGTGGTCCATTTATTGATAAATGGAGCCGGAAGTGGATTATGATTTTTTCGCAATGGGTGCGAGCTTCGGTTTTCTTATTGCCGTTAGTCATGTTACTTACTAGTAGTATAGAAGTTTGGCATGTGTATGTCGTACAAATTATAATCGGGCTTATTACGCCGCTGTATACACCTGCAAGTCAAGCAATTACACCGAGTATTGTAAGTAAAGAACAGCTTCAAGGCGCAAATGCATATATTGATGGAATGGCTCGACTTATGATGTTTCTTGGACCAATTTTAGGCGGAGTAGCCATCCATTTGATTGGAGTAGAACTTACACTATCTTTCGTATGTATTTGTCTATTTGTTAGTGGCGCTTGTTTACTCTATATAAAAGAAAAGAGAACAACACAATCCATTGGGAAAACGTGGCTAGAACAGTTTCTTCACGGTTTTACATATTTTTTCACAAAACCAGTTATCGTTTGGCTCGGTGTCTTTCTTACTTTCGTGCAATTTGGGGTCGGGATAACGCTGGTTACAAATCTTCCTTATATAAAAGATGAGTTGTCAGCAGGGTATGCGGAGTTTGGTTATTTTATGGCAGGTTTCCCGTTTGGCTATGTAATTGGATCTATACTAGTCGGAAAAATAACATATAAAAGCCGGCGTATACTTATGCTTGGTGGATTGTTTATAGGAGGACTAACATACATTTCTCTAGGGTTCAATCATAGTATAGTAATTGCGATGTTCATTGAAGTAGTTGCAGGCATTTGTATTTCATTTTTCAATGTTCATAACACAACAATTTGCCAACAAACAGTACCAAACAATATGATAGGACAAGTATTTTCAGTGCGTTTATTTTTCATACGATTCGCTATGCCGTTAGGTGTTTTATTAGGAGGCATACTAAGTGAAATGTGGGGAATAAGAGCACTATACTTTATTATCGGTGCGATTATATGTGTTACTTCTTTAATAGGATTATTACTTCCGTATTTCAAATTTTTAGATGAAGCTGTTGAAAATAATTATCATAATCAACTATAATGGAAGAATACTAGTATTCGTATTAAAAAGAGGGAGTGGAATAAATGTTTATCGAAACAAAAACATTTACAGTAAAAGAAGGTACATCAAATATAGTTGTAGAACGTTTCACTGGAGAAGGTATTATTGAAAAATTTGAAGGATTCATCGACTTAAGTGTTCTTGTGAAAAAAGTAAGACGCGGAGATGAAGAAGTTGTCGTTATGATTCGCTGGGAATCTGAAGAAGCATGGAAAAACTGGGAAACAAGTGAAGAACATTTAGCAGGGCATAGAGCGAGTCGTGGCAAACCAAAACCAGATCATATCATTAACGTTGATCACGCAGTTTATTATGTAAAATCATCGAAAGCGGCTTATCAACAGTCGTAATATATAGTTAAAGTTAGAGGATATTTGTTTAGTAATAAACAAATATTCTCTTTTTTTGATTTATAGTAAAATATGGATGTAATGTATATTCAATTGTTTAGTTATAAATGGAGGTAAATGAAGTGGAAAAAATGTTTGGAGGTTACAAATGTTAGAAGCACAGACATCTATTAAACATGAACAACATAAAAAATTAGTGCAAACAATAGTAGCTGAAATCTTATCAATAGATAAGGTAACTGGATGTATGCTTATCGGATCTGTCGCAAGAGGTGATGCATATACTGATTCGGATTTAGACTTATATATTCTGTTAGAAGACGGACAAAAGAAGAAGTTTCATTCTGAAACGAGAGAAGCAATTTTAGTTGAATATAAGTATGCAGACATCAATCAAATACTAGTAAACTTTAAAAACAATCCGATGGAACTATACTCATTTTTAGAAGGGGAAATTTTATTTGATAAAAGCGGCGAGTTGAAAAGGTTAAAGAAGATAGCTACCTATGAATTTGAAAACTATCGTATTTCTAGCGACAAAGTGAAAGGTATTTTTCATTGGTTGCATAGTTCACTCATTAAAATTCAGTCTGCTTTAAAAGCAAATGATGAGTTAAAATCTTCATTCATCGTTCATACGTCAACTTGGACATTGATAGAAGGGATATGGGCTATTAATAACAAACCTACACCGCCAGCAGGATCTGTTTTAAGGTATATTCAAGTGCTGCCTAATAAACCAATTCAATTGGAGGCATTACTTCATAAACTATTTTTAGGGAATACGACAGAGCGTATCTCTTCAGCAATTTTCTTGATTGAGTGGGTTTTATACAATTTGAAAAGTAAATAATATGGCTATTTTATTTAGGTATATTAATATTTCATGTCGAATGGTTCATATACTGCATTCATTAAAAAATCGTTCTAGGCTACAGAAAAAAGTATTAGACTATAAAGCATAGTCTTAGACTGAACGCTTGAATATCTTTCCCTACATATTTAAGTATTATGAAAATGAGTCTACATACCCTCTGCTTAAAAGGAGATGAGTGAATGAAGTTAAATCATTTAAATCTATGTGTTGATGATTTATCAGAAGCAAGACATTTCTTTGAAACATTTTTTGATTTTCAATTTTTGGAGCAAAAGGGAAAGGCACTAGTAGTGATGAGTGACGAGAGTGGATTTTTACTTGTGCTAAGCGACCCAAAAGCATTTAAGGGGAATAAGGAAGTTATGTATCCTGAAGCTTTTCATATTGGTTTTTTAGTGGATACTTCAAATGAAGTTGATCAAGCATATAATCGTTTAGTAGCTGGAGGCATTGAAATAGAAAAGGCACCGTATGCAATGAGAGGAAGTAGTTATGGTTTTTATTTTTCAATGTTTAATGGATTGTTAATTGAAGTGTCCTGCCTTGACTATAAAGATGGTAAGAAAATTCAATAGCGATTAACAAGGGTAATTGTTTGATGGTGTATATATACCCCTTATCCAGTTTGGAAAGGGGCTTAATCATTTTAAGGGACATAAAAGTAAAAACAAACGAATTTTAGTCATGAAAATGGCTTGTGAGACAGCTTCTTTATTAATCTATCTTAATTTCAAATTCAAGCACAGTTTGATCTTTCCTAAACGGCATATTGAGTTCTTTAAATCGTAAGCTTATTCCAGACAAATTATTAGGAAGGGCAGGAGATATAACGAAATGATGACTAAAATGTCCATCAGTGCCGCCACCACCTTCCGGCCAGCAGTCATATGTATCATCTATTGATAATTGGAAGAAACTATGAGGCTTATTTTCATTAAAAACTTCATCAGTGGAATCCCAATCGCTATATAAATAAACTACACTAGCATTTGCGTATTGCCGAATAAAAGTTACGGTATACATGATACCTTTATGTTCATACGTTTTAAAAACAGGTATATGTTTTTGGAATTTTGTTGGTTCAACGCGAGGTTTAAATTCACCTTCGTCCATCATGGAAGAGAATAGTGAATTTAGATAGTCTGGATAAAATCCGTATTGCTTTGCCCATTTATAAATAGCTTTATCATGTGGAAAACCTGGATCACCACCTGAAAGTTCTTTCCGTTCTTTTAATAGGGCACAAATTTTTTCATCGATAGTATATAAACTTTCATCGTAATAATCAGTAGGGCGTTCAAAACTCATTCGTTGCATAATCATTCCTCCTTTTCTTTATTTTAACAAAAAAGAAAGGAGGATACATTTTAAAGTTTAAAATCATTCATAAATCAAATATTGTAGATTTAAAATGAAGTCTGATAACAAGGTCTATTTTGCAGAGAGATTGCTTATGCATAAAATAATAATAATGTATGAATCAAGCAGGTATCCCATTTGGTAAAGTACGAAACTATTATAAGTAGTGCAGTGATATGAATAGGAGGTTACGGCTATGACAGCAGTATTTAAAGATATGGCGTTCCAGTTAAAAACGGAACGACTCGACCTGAATATGTGGGAGGAAAATGATGCAGTCTGGCTGAGAAAATTAATTGGTGAACGTGGTGTGGATATGCCAACTGTTGACTCTGTTCGTAGTAATCTTATCGAGATGCGCAAAAAAGCAGCTGAAAATGGTATTTCTCTTCTTACTATACGAAGGCGAGAAGAAGGAGATTTCATCGGATACTGTGGCTTAATTATCGGTCGTGCCACGCTTGAAGAGCCGGAGATTGCATACGAATTGTTCCAAAGTGCTCATCGTAAGGGGTATGCGACAGAGGCAGCATCAGCAGTGCTGGAAGCTGCGATTGCTACGGGGCGTAAAAGACTTTGGTCAACTGTAGGCGCTTGGAATACTGCGTCTTTCCGGGTATTAGAAAAGATAGGGTTTAAGCGGCACCACAGTACGTGGGGGGAACGCGGTGAGATTGTTTGGAACGTACGCGATCTGTAGAAATTTGATCCAATTCAGAACAAAAAAATGTAAAAGAAAACCTCTATGTTAGGTTACTTAGTAATCTAACATAGAGGCTTTTCCTTATAGTAAGTATTGATTTTGTTTATCTTTTAGCTTAATTTTTTACATCTTCAAATAATTGAAGTGCCTCTTTCACATTCAATCCATTCTTTACAATACCGTGTATCGCTTGAATCATCGCAGCAGGATGTTCAGATTGCCATATGTTCCGGCCCATATCTACGCCAATTGCCCCTTCTTGCAGTGCATTGTACGTAATGTTTAATGCGTCTTCAATAGAATCTAGTTTTGGTCCACCAGCAATTACGACTGGGGCAGGGCAAGTGCTCGTTATTTTTTCGAATCCTTCGCAGTAATACGTTTTAATAATGTCAGCTCCCATTTCAACACATACGCGGGAAGCGAGTGCTAGAAAGCGAGCTTCACGTTTTTGTAATTCTTTCGCAACAGCGGTTATGCCGAGTACTGGCAGACCGTAATCGTGAGCTTCTGAAACTACATTTGCGAGATTTGAAACTGTTTGTGTTTCATAATCGGATCCGACGAAAACAGAAACGCCGACGCCAATTGCGTTTTGTTTTACTGCTTCTTTTACAGGTGTAACAATTGTTTCATTCGCTAAGTCTTTACCGACGACAGTAGCTCCGCCTGATACACGCATAACCATTGGTGTGCTGCAGTTTTCAGGAATACAGGAACTAAGTACACCGCGCGTTAAAAAGAGGGAATCCGTATAAGGAAGTAAGTTTTTAACTGTTTCAAGTGGTTGTTCTAGCCCGTGAATTGGTCCTAAAAAGTAGCCGTGATCTATCGCTAACATAACCGCTCTGCCATCAGGTAAAATGGTATTTAATCTATTTTTGAATCCCCAAGTCATTTAAAATCACTCCTTCGTTAATGTTGGATTTTCTGTTTGTACCGTATCTTTATTTGGTAAATGTGGTGACTTAATAAAAACTGCTTTAAAAGGTTTGTTAGAATGGTTAATTAAATAGTGAGATTCATGAGGGCGAACTTGCAACACATCGCCTTGTTTAATTGGCACTCTTTCGTTATTCACATAGAAATCTATTTCACCTTCTAAAGCATAAAAGACTTCCTCACAAGTTGTATGATAGTGGTTTTGAAACTCTTGCCCAGGCTGAATGACAACAAGGCCAAGATCAATATTCGGACCTTGTATTAAATATTTCGGTCCGTTATCACCGAAGCGATAGGAAAAGTCATTTTCATTCGCTTTTAACATACATTTCACTCCTTTATGTAATGTGTTACAGAGCACCAGGCGCAATCCACATATGTGAGGTGAGCCCTTTATCAGCTAAAGCGAGTTGACTGTCATACACAGTTTTCCATGTTTCATAGAATTCTTTATAAAGTTCATGATTTTCAGTAACAGGTTCGAATGTGTGCTCCCACTGTACAAACTGTTCAGCAGTTTCTTCCATAGATGAATATATGCCAGCGCCAACTCCAGCAGCAATCGCAGTTCCTAAAGCAGCTGCTTCTTTCACAACCGGTACTTTTACAGGAATACCAAGGACGTCTGATAAAATTTGTGGCCATAGTTTTCCTTTAGAAGCACCGCCAGCAAAAATGACTTCAGAAGGGAATGTCCCTGTGAGATTTTCTATTAATTTTAAGTTGCCAAGTGTAACGAAGGCAGCATTTTCTTCAATAGCACGGAACAGTTCTTTTTTTCCGCATTTGTCAGCATCTAAACTTAAATTTAAAAAAGAAGGTGCGGCATGACGCCAAGAAATGTAGTTCATTACGTTTGAAAAAGTAGGGATAATACCATGAGAGCCGACAGGTACGTCTTTCGCTTGTTCTTCTAATAATGCATAAGCATCTACACCAAGCTTGTCAGCAAGTTTCTTTTCCTCTTGGCAAAAAGCGTCTCGAAACCAGCGCATAACAAGGCCTGGAAAAAAGGCAATCGTTTCATATTGCCAAAGGTTAGGTACGACGTGACAATTTATCCGAATTGAAGCATGTGGATCTGTTTTTGGTTCTGTAATATTTACTTCTTGCTGCCAAAAACTCCCCCCGCATATTAATGTTTGATTAGGTCTAACTACCCCTGTGCCGAGCGATGCCATTTGTGCATCTCCGCCCCCAGCGACGACAGGAATTCCTTCACGTAATCCAGTTAGTGTGGCACATTCTTTTGTAACGCTACCAATTACTGTACCAGCTTCATTTACTGTTGGTGAAAATGGTAAAGTTAAACAGCACTCCTTAGCGACATCGTTATCCCACACTCTATTTTGTAAGTTAAAAATACCGGACGTACATCCATTTGAGGGGTCGATTTGCAGTATGCCGCTTAATTTATATAAAATCCAATCGTTTAACATCGTAAAAGAATGAATATTGCTATAGACGTCTGGTTCATGTTTTTTAATCCAAAGTAGGCGGGGGAAAGCACCTAATGAAAAAGTTTGACCAGATCTTGTATATAAATCTTCTTCAAGATGTGACCGAATTTCTTTTAGTTCACTAACTTCAGCAGATGCGCGCCCATCAACATTTGCGCAAGCCCATATTTCTTGCCCATCTTTATCATATAAAACAAAACCTTCTCGCATACTAGTAGCGCTAATAGCTTGAATAGAAGAGGGAGGTATATTACTTCTTTGCAGAACTTCTTTCGTGCACTGTTGTACTAGCTTCCAGTTTTCTATTACATCAAAATTCATAGAACCTGGGTAACGAGGATCCGTTTTATGAACCCATTCTTTTTGACTGACCGCAATTTGATTACCTAGTAAATCAAAAAGAACAGCTCGAATGCTTCCTGTACCAGCATCAAAAGCTAATAAATGAGACATTAACAATCACCATCCTTTCGTAATAAGGAGAGGGCCGTTTCCTCATCGGTAATTAATGTATGAATGAACCTTCCTTTTAAAGCACCAAAAATTGCATCTATCTTTTCTGGACCTCCAGCAACACCAACGACATGCTTCATTTTGCGTAGAATCGAGAGCGGTGTACCAATTAGTCGATTATGATGCGGGAGGTTTAATAAATCACCATTCGTATTATAAAACTGCCCTAAAATATCGCCCACCCCGTTTTGACTACGAATATATGTCATCTCACGTAGCGTTAATTTTTCTTCCTTTACAATCGTAGCGTCTTGAGATAATCCTCCAATACCGACAACTGCCGTATGTGCAAGGGAAGCGACATGAAGCATATCTTTTACACTCGGTTCTGATAGAATACTTTGTGCCATTTCGGTTGTAGATGCTAGAAAGGGAGTAGGGATAATGTGAAGATCGCCCTGCATGTATTGTAAATAGTTTTGTTTTCTCGGGAGATAGTGATTTACTCCGCCAGTTAGCGTTACGATTGAAAGATTAATGGAACTTTCAAAATGAATATTTTCTAGCATTTTGCTAATCGTTTCGCCCCATCCAATGCCGAGTAAATCACCTTGCTGGAGCTGAGTTCCTATATATTGTGCAGCAGCTTTTCCGAGAGAAGCGTGATAATTGTTTACTGGAGTAGGGATTATGAAAGCATCTTTTAAATGGAATTTTTTCATTAGGTCACGCTCAATACTTAAACAGTGTAAACCAGTCCCTTTTACGTGAAAGGTAACGATACCTTCATTGCGCGCCTTTTCTAATAACCGGACGACTTTATTTCTTGAAATATGAAGAAGTGAAGCGATATCCTGTTGTGTTAATTGATCTTTATAATAGTACCAAGCTACTTTCGTTAATAAATTTTCTTCAAAGTTCAGCTGTGTCATACTCGTCATCCCTTTCAACAATTGACCACTGCTTAAACATATGTGCCACATATGTTGTTTATTCCAGTTGAAACGATGAATAGTCTGATGAAAAAGGTGTTCTAGATATGAAAAAAGGAATATACAATGCTACAGAACAAGTAGAACAAATAATCATTTTCTCAAAAAATGTTCTGTATGAAGGCAGGTGACATCATGTGGAGGACGTACATTTATTACAAGTAAAGGAAATGAGTAAGGCGTTTTCAAATCAACTTGTGCTAAAAGATGTGAACTTACAAGTAGAGCGTGGTGATATATACGCTTTAGTTGGAGGAAATGGTGCTGGAAAATCAACATTAATGAAAATATTAACGGGGTTATATTCGTATGATAGTGGAGAAATGTATGTAAAAGGAATGAGGAAACAATTTGCAAATCCGAAAGAAGCACACGGAGATGGGATTTACTTAATACCACAAGAACCACTCATTTTTCCGCATATGACCATTGAAGAAAATATATGTATCGGACTAAAAGGAAAGAAAAAGGAATTAAAAGTAAAGATTCAGCGATTGATTGACAGTTTAGGATGGGATATTGACCTTAAAGAACTAGGAGGATCACTATCCATTGCGCAGCAACAGTTAGTAGAAATCGTTAGAGGATTAATACGGGAAGCCGAGATTCTTATTTTAGATGAACCAACATCGACATTAACAACTCACGAAATAAAGAGTCTTTTTGTGCTGATGAAAAGTTTACAAGAAAAAGGAATTGGAATGATATATATTACGCATCGCTTTCCAGAAATCTTTGAAATTGCCAACAAAGTAGCGATATTACGTGATGGAATGATTGTAAGCCAAGGTGATGTATGTGACTATACATATGACATGCTAATGGAGGGGTTATTGCCGAAAGGGTATAAACAAGAAGAAAAAAGAGAAATAGTGCAAGAGACAAAAGAAACGAAAAAAATATTAGAAGTAATTGATATAACGAGTCACGCATTCGGAAATATATCATTTACCGTACATGCTGGGGAGATTGTAGGAATTGCTGGCATTGTTGGATCAGGCAGAACAGAATTAGCAGAAACCATATTTGGATTGAAGTCTATAAAATCAGGTTCTATTTTATTAGAAGGAAAATCAATTGATGCATGCTCTTTGCATAAAAGGCTAAGAGAAGGACTTGTTTATGTGCCAGAGGATAGAGCAAGAAATGGTATTTTCTTAATTGCATCGGTTAAAGAAAATATGACTGCAGCATGTTTACATCAGAATAGTCGTTTTTTCATCAATCAAGAAAAAGAAAGCGCTTTAGTAAAGTCGTATATAGAACAGTTTCGAATTGTTGTACGAAGCATGGATGAAGTACTAGCATCTTTATCGGGAGGTAATCAGCAAAAAGTCGTGCTGGCAAAATATCTTGCGTGTAATCCGAAAATTATTATTCTTGATGAACCGACACGCGGAATTGATGCGAAAGCAAGGCTTGAAGTATATGAGACGATAGAAAAAATGAAAAGGGAAGGACTCGGAATATTATTAATCTCTTCAGATATTGAAGAAATTGTTCAATTAGTAAACCGAGTATATGTAATGCGAAATGGACAATTTGTTTCTCATCTGGAGAAAGAACAAATAAATGTAGAAGAAGTTACACGTCTAGTATACAGAGGTGTAACGGAATGAAACGTATGTATAAAATGCACGAAACATCTATCATACTGTTATTACTAATTTACATTGCCATTGTCGGAATGGTAAATCCAAGTTTCGTTCAGCTTAACTCGTTATCTTTAATGATGAAATCAAGCATTATTTTAGTCGTGTTAGCAATTGGCCAATCATTCGTTTTATTTACGAAAAATATAGACGTATCAGTTGGCTCGATTATGGGATTAAGTGCAGCGGTTTGCGGGATGTTGTTATCGGATGGATATCATGCATTCTTGTCTATTACGGCTGCTATTTTACTTGGTGCTATTATAGGATTCGCAAATGGGATTGGCGTTGCAAAGTTTCGGGTACCAGCTATTATCATGACATTAGGTATGTTAGGGGTCATTAGAGGTGCGATGTTAATTTTCACAGGGGGAAAGTGGATTGAAGATATACCAAACGACTTTAAGCAACTGTCATCTATCGTCATACTTGGTTTGCCGATAATTGTATGGATTGTTCTTATTATTTTACTACTACTATACTTCTTTTTAAGGAAAGTGCCATTTGGAAGATACTTTTATGCGGTAGGTGATAATGAAGATGGCGCGAGACTCATTGGTATACCTGTTAATACAGTGAAGATATATGCGTTTATGATTTCAGGCATAAGCGCTGCGCTAGCTGGTTGCATATTCGTTATGAATATCGGGTTCGTTCCGAATCAAACAGGAACGGGGATAGAACTACAGGTTATCGCAGCTGCGGTACTAGGGGGAATTCATTTAAAAGGCGGAACGGGTTCTATAGTTGGAGCTGCATTAGGAGCGTTATTTTTAGAGGCGATAAGCAGTTCACTCGTCTTTTTAAAAATACCAGCATTTTGGAATAATGCTATTTCAGGTTTTTTATTATTACTAATCGTCATATTAGATAGTGTTATGAAAAATTGGAAGGCAGAAAGGAGAATGAATCTATGAAGTATTTATACAGATGGGAAGGTGTTCTAATTGTATTACTTCTTATCGAATTCATTCTCTTTAGTTTTATAAGTAGTGATTTTTTAAATATTAGTAATCTCCTTTTTAGTACAAATGATTTCCTATTTATCGCAATCGCGGCGATACCAATGACTTTCGTTATTGTAACAGGAGGAATTGACGTATCGGTCGGCTCAATAATGGGGCTCACTTCAATCTTAATCGGTGTACTTTGGATGAACGGAATACCTATTTTGTTTGCTGTCATAATAGCCCTAATAATTAGTTGCTTAGCAGGAGCTTTAAACGGAATCATTATAAAAATGACAGATGTAGAGCCACTTGTCGTTACACTCGGAACGATGTTTTTATACGGCGGAATTGCACTCATCATTTCAGGAGGGGCAGGTGCTTCTGGATATGAAGGGATAAGTGGTTTACCTGAAACATTAGTACAACTGGCAAATGGTAGTTTTATAGGGATACCGAATTTATTATGGATACTGATCGTATTAACGGTTTTATGTACTTTATTATTTCACCGAACTGTATATGGGCGCCACGTAAAATTAACAGGAGCGAACGAGAACGCAGCAAAATACACTGGGATCAAAACGAAAAAAGTAGTCATTATCGCTTACATACTTTCTGGGTTAGGAGGTGGATTAGGAGGCACTTTCTTAACTGCATATTTTGGTTCCGCACGTGCTGATATGGGGAGTGAAACGATTTTACCAATCATTACAGCAGTCGTATTAGGCGGGACACTTATTACAGGGGGAAAAGGAAGCATTATCGGTACTGTACTGGCGAGTATTTTTATAGGGCTAATGCAGTATGGCTTGCAAATGACTGGTTTAACAAATGAACAATCTAACGTAGTTATTGGTATTCTTCTTATTCTTTCAGTTATTATGAGACATTTCAAATTACATCAATTCAAAACGGGGAAAAGAAAGAACTTACATAAGGGGGAAATGTCATGAAGAGAAAACTGGGGATTCTATTAATAGTGTGCATTTGTTTAATTGGTTTAATAGCTTGCTCTAGTCAAACGGCAGATAAGAAAAAAGCGGATGAAGTGAAATTTGCATTCATTCCGAAATTAACTGGAGTTGGCTTCTTTACATCTGGTGGTGAAGGAGCAAAAGAGATGGGAGATAAACTAGGCGTACAAGTGAAGTATGATGGACCATCTGAAGCAAGCGTATCAGGGCAAGTGAAATATATAAACAATTTTATTAACCAAAACTATGATGCACTTATGGTCTCTTCTACTTCAGTGGATGGTCTATCACAATCATTACAACGTGCTAAGAAAAAAGGGATGACGGTGTTAACGTGGGACTCTGATGTGAATCCGAAAGACCGCTCATTTTATATAAGCCAAGGTACACCAGACCAACTTGCTAACTTATTAATTGAAATGACATCAAAGCAAATTGGAGATAAAGGAAAAGTAGCCTTCTTTTATTCTAGTCCAACAGTAACGGATCAAAATCAATGGGTAACGAAAGCGAAAGAAATTATTAAAAAGAAATATCCAAACTGGGAAATTGTAACGACGCAGTACGGTGAAAATAATGCGCAAAAATCTTTATCAGTAGGGGAAAACATATTAAAAACGTATCCTGATATTAATGCGGTTATTTGCCCAGATGCAACGGCACTTCCGGCAATGGCACAAGCAGCTGAGAATTTGAAAATGGATAAAAAAGTAGCCGTAACTGGCTTCTCTACACCAAACGTTATGCGTGATTACGTAAAACGAGGAACAGTAGCGCAATTTGGTCTATGGGATGTAAAACAACAAGGTGCACTCGCAACGTACGTAGCAAATGAAATTGTTGTAAAAGGGAAGAAGTTAAAAGTAGGGGATAGCTTTGAAGTAAAAGGAATCGGAAAAGTGAAGGTAGAACCAAACTCTATCCAAGGTTATGATTATGAGGCAGAAGGAAACGGAATTATCGTATTGCCAGAGCGGGTTGTATTTACGAAAGAGAATATTGATAAATATAATTTCTAGTAACGAAAAAACGTCCGAATATATCGGACGTTTTTTTATTTAGTTATGAACTGTTTCTTTTTCATTTAATCCAAGTGTACGACCAGTCGAAGTGTGAAGGTCTTGGAACAATCTTGGGTTTTCAGTTAGTGAAATGCCGTAAGAAGGGATCATTTCTTTTATTTTTCCTTCCCATTCTACCATGCGGCTTGGGAAACATTTTTCTAATACTTCAAGCATGACGTGAACAGCAGTAGAAGCACCTGGTGAAGCACCTAGTAACGCAGCGATTGATCCATCAGCCGCACTAACAACTTCTGTACCGAATTGAAGTGTACCTTTACCGCCAGCATCAGTATCTTTAATTACTTGCACACGTTGCCCAGCAACTACAATATCCCAATCTTCACTTTTCGCGTTCGGAATGAATTCGCGTAATTCTTCCATACGTTTTTCATGTGATAACATAACTTGCTGGATTAAGTATTTAGTTAGTCCCATTTCTTTTACACCAGCAGCTAACATTGTTAAGACGTTATTCGGTTTTACAGAACCAATTAAGTCAAGGTTAGAGCCAGTTTTTAAGAACTTAGGAGAGAACCCAGCGAACGGTCCAAATAGTAAAGCTTTTTTATTGTCTATATATCTCGTATCAAGGTGAGGTACAGACATTGGCGGTGCACCGACTTTAGCTTTACCGTATACTTTCGCATGATGTTGCTCTACAACTTTTTGATTTTTACATACCATAAATAGTCCACTTACTGGGAATCCACCGATATGTTTTGATTCGGGAATGCCAGTCTTTTGTAGTAGAGGTAGGCTACCGCCACCGCCGCCGATAAAGACGAATTTTGCAGTGTGATGCTCGATTTTACCACTATTCATATCATGTACTTTCACTTCCCACAAACCATTTTTCGTGCGTTTAATATTTTCGACACTATGTTTGTAGTTCAGCTCGACATTTTTCGTTTGTAAGTAATCAAACAACATACGAGTTAATGCACCGAAGTTAACATCTGTTCCAGAGTCAATCTTCGTCGCAGCCATCGGTTCGTTTGGCGCACGTCCTTCCATAATGAGTGGAAGCCATTTTTTTAATGTTTCAGGAGCATCGGAAAATTCCATACCTTGAAACAGTGGATTTTTTGAAAGCGCTTCAAAACGGTTTTTTAGAAACTCAACATTTTTTTCACCTTGTACTAAACTCATATGAGGTAGAGGCATAATAAAATCTTGTGGATTACGAATTAATTTGCTTTTTACAAGATATGCCCAAAATTGTCTTGAAAGCTGGAATTGCTCATTCACTTTTACAGCCTTACCAATATCTATAGATCCGTCAGATTTTTCGGAAGTATAGTTCAGTTCGCATAGCGCAGAATGCCCTGTACCTGCATTATTCCATTCATTAGAGCTTTCTTCCCCGGCACTTGCGAGTTTTTCAAAAACTTTAATTTCCCATTCAGGTGCTAATTCTTTTAGTAATGAGCCTAACGTTGCACTCATAATTCCTGCACCAATTAAGATAACGTCTGTTTTTTGCTGCATGTTGCTCATGATAATCTCTCCATCCCCTATATTGGCAAAAAAGAGTAGGTGTTTTCTATGTCTAAGCCGTAAAAGAGAAACACCGCCTAGGCCCCACCTAGGTATTTACCTTTTTTGTCTCAATTGTATAACCATCTCATACTCTATTATAATAATTAATAGACTAAAATATCTAGTGTTATCTGATAATTTTAAACTATTTAACGTTTTATTCGCCAAAAATCTTATTTAACAAGCTCTTTCAAGGTGATAAATAGAAAAAAATTACAGTTTGAAATTATCTCGAAAAAGCTTACGTATCGTAAATTGGGTAGAAAGGATACCTTTTTATGGAATGTTTGCACTATAAATAGTAAGATTATTCTGTAAAAACAAAAGGAGGGATACCAATACGTACACAAGAACAAATCGCAAACTTATTTCGAAACTTTTCAATAAAGGAATGTAAAGGGTCAAGTGACTTATATGAATACTTATCAATACAAATTGCTGAAGATGAGGAAGTGCTTACACTATCTTCCTACGCTCAAGTAGGCCAACCAGTCCCCAACTTATTATTAGGCGCCGTACATTATTTATTACTTGCAGGGAAAGAACATCAGTTAAAAACGTATTATAGTAGCTTAGTTGAAAATAAGAATACAAATTTAGACCAAGCGTTTGATCATTTTAAAGACTTTTGTAAAGAGTACCGAGAAGAAATCATTACTTTGTTACAAACAAAACTCGTTCAAACGAATGAAGTAAGGCGATGTGCGTACTTATACCCAAATTTTTGCTATATATTTAATAAAGTGGAAAAGCCGTTAGCGTTAATCGAAATTGGGACAAGTTCTGGATTACAACTATTTTGGGACCAATATAGCTATTCGTACGGAACAGATGAAATATACGGAAATGTAAATTCGAATGTACATTTAACTTCTGAAATAAGAGGGGAGAATGTACCACATTTTCTAAAAGAAAGTCCATCTGTCGTAGAAAGAATCGGACTAGACTTACATGTAAATGATTTACATAGTGATGAAGATTATTTATGGCTACGTGCACTCATTTGGCCAGAACATAAAGAAAGACTTGAAATGTTTGATCAAGCCGCATCTTTAGTGAAAAATGAATCTGTCCAATTAATAGAAGGAGATGGTGTGGAGCTATTGCCATCTATTATTGAACAAATAAGTGATGATGCTGTAATCTGTATTTTCCATACACACGTCGCAAATCAAATACCTGAACAAGTAAAACATAAATTAGAAAAACAAATACAAGAAATCGGTGCAAAACGTGATGTATTCCACTTGTATAACAACATGTGGGACCGGGACCTTCATATTGATTATTATATTAACGGAAACGAATATCGTGAAACGGTTGGGGAAACGGAAGGGCATGGGAGATGGTTTAGTTGGAAGCTTTGGGATTGAACTTTATGCTAAAGAAAACCTATCAATTATGGGTTTATTCACCAATGTTTGTAATAAAAACAGTTGGCAGAAGGTAATCCGTCAACTGTTTTTTCTTTTTATTAAACTTGTTTTATGTATCCAATGTAAGTGTTAAACATGTCCATGCTGCATGTTGCAAATAGCCCATGAGATAATCTTCTTCCAAGAGAAGCTAAAGAAAGTGGATTATAAAACTTTTGCTAGTGCCAAAAAAGAAGCTATTGGTAAATGAGCTATATTACTAGTTTAAGAATTTATTACTTCAAACGGAAAAACCAAGGGAAAGTAAATATTTAAAATGAATATATAATACATGCGAGAATGAGCAAAATTGGATAGGAGGCTTCCAAATGCATATGGACGAACGAATGAATTGGCAGGTAACTAGTCAGGCTCTTCAGGTAATGAATAACGGAATTGCTGTTATAAATCATGATGGAATCATCACATATAGCAACAAACTATTCTGTAGCATGTTACATAAAAAAGAAAATGAAATAATAGGTCAGCATATATCAACGATTATTCCTGATCGGAAGAAGTTAGTAGTGAATCAAAGTGATAGTTTGTACAGGTATGAATGCAGGAGTGGAAACCAAGTTTTAATTGTGAATGAATCCCGTGTATATCAGAATGAGACAGAATACGGATCAATTGCCATTCTGGAAAGTAAGGGGAAAAGTATACAGTCTTTGGAAAGCATCATAAGTCGATATGAAAGTGCCTTACATTTACTGTCTGAGTGCATTCTAGGGGTAAATGAACAAGGAATTGTTAATTTTTTAAGTGGTTCTTATGCACAATTTTTAGGGATTGATGATCCGAAGAAAGCGATTGGAAAGCATTGTACGGAGGTTGTTGAGAATACGAGGATGCATATTATCGTAAAGACGGGACAGATGGAAATTGGGCATATCCAGCGTATAAGTAATCGGAATATAATCGCAACGCGCATACCTATAATAAAGGAAGGTAAGATTATTGGAGCAATTGGTAAAATTATGTTTCATGATATACAGCAGTTTAAAGCTTTGGGAGACCAAATTAGTGAAATGGAATCAAAGCTATCTTACTATCAAACTGAATTACAGCGGCTGCAAGAAGGGCGACTTTCCTTTCAAAGCATTATAGGAGAGAGTGCAAAAATGAAAGAAGTCAAAATGATGGCTTTAAAGGTTTCTAAAAGTCGGTCTACCGTTTTGATAAGAGGAGAAAGTGGTACAGGAAAAGAGCTCTTTGCGCATGCGGTACATCGTGCAAGTCCACGTGCAAATGGTACATTTATTCGTTTGAATTGTGCTGCGATTCCAAGGGAGCTTTTGGAGGCTGAATTGTTTGGATACGAAGAAGGGGCTTTTACAGGAGCGAAAAAAGGCGGTAAGCCTGGAAAGATTGAATTAGCCGATAAGGGAACGTTGTTTTTAGATGAAATTGGTGATATGTCTTTGGATATGCAGGTGAAGTTGCTTCGTGTATTGCAAGAGAAAGAGATTGAAAGAATTGGAGGTACGAAAATTCAAAAGGTTGATGTCCGTTTCATTGCGGCGACACATCGAAATCTCCGTGAAATGGTGCAAAGAGGGGAATTTAGGGAGGATTTATATTATAGGTTGAATGTGTTTGAGATTGATATTCCTCCGTTGCGAGAGAGAAAAGAAGATATGATACATATAACGGAATTTTTAATTAAGAAATTGAATGGTGAGCTAGGTAGTAATGTTCTTTCATTGGATAAGAGAGTAAGAGACATATTCATGGAACATGATTGGCCAGGGAATATTAGAGAGCTAGAGAATGTGTTAGAACGAGCGATGAATGTTATAGAAGAAATGATTATTCAAGTGCATCATCTTCCGGCATATTTACGGAAAAAAGATTTGGAAGAAGAGCTAAACCATGTAACATTTACGACGGACCAAGATAAGCATGAGATGAGTTATGTACTGCAGGCGGAAGTGGAAGCTGCTGAAAAACGTGCGATTACGAGAGCTTTGGAAAAAACAGCTGGAAATATAAAAGAGGCAGCCGAGCTTTTAGGAATTCATCGGGCCAGCTTATATCGAAAAATAGAGAAGTACGAAATGTCATGAAGGAAAGCAAAGGGCAAACAGGCCCTTTTTTTGTTTGTAGCAATAAACATTGTCTCTCTTTTGCGACATTTTCTTATATATGCGACATGGTTGCTAATATTTGTAGCGTAAATGCGACATGTGAAATTAGACAAGTAAGGGAGAGTACGAAGGAGTAAGGGAATAGGGAATGAGTCGATTTTTGGCATGCTTCTTGCTATATAAATAAAAAGAATTTTAGCAGGAAGGGGATGGAATTCAATGTTGAAAAATCAAAGTTTACCGCATTTTATTATGCAAAGTATCGAAAAAACACCTAGTAAAGTGTATTTACAATTTGAAGAACAAAGGATTACATATGAGGAGCTTTATCATCGAATTGCAAGAGCCATAGCAGGATTTTGTGAGCTCGGTATTCAAAAAGGAGACAAGGTTTGTATTATGCTTCATAACACTCCTGAATATCTGGATGTTTGGTTTGCTTTATCTTTCATGGGAGCAATTGCGGTACCTCTGAATGTGCATTTAAAAGGAGAAGGCTTGCAGTATATTGTAGCCCATTCTGATTGTAAGTTAATTATTGTTGATAAGGAGTTTGTTCCTCAAATTGCTTCTTGTTTGTCATGTATACAAAGGGACATTCAAATTGTTGCTTACGGAAGAAATGAAAGCGTGTTCATTAAAGGCGATGGTAAGGAGCGGTCAGTAATCGAATTGAAAGATGTACTACATACAAATAACCATCACCTTCCAAACGAATTTGTTTCTTCCACTTCTATTAACAGTATCCTATATACCTCTGGAACAACTGGATTACCTAAAGGAGTCATGTTAAGTCATTCTGCCTATGTAAATTCTGCGCAGTCATTTGCCAACTATATGGTTGGTGCAAGTTCAAAAGATGTCTTATTTACAGCGCTTCCGTTATTTCATATAAACGCCCAGGCTCATACAGTACTTGGGGCTATTTCTTCTAATGCGACGATCGCTCTTGGTAAACGGTTTAGTGCTTCTAGATTTTGGAGTGAAATTCGCAGTCATGGTGCAACCATTTTTAATTCTTTAGGATCTATGATTCCTATTCTTTACAAGCAGCCAGAAAAGGAAAACGATAATGACAATTTAGTAAGGGTGACGGCTTGCGCTGCTACGCCTAAGGAGTTTTGGAAGCCGTTTGAGGAGCGATTTGGCGTCCGGATTGTGGAAGGTTACGGATTAACGGAAACGACTGGTTTTTGTGTAACGAATCCAATTCATGCCAACAAGCCACCTTCTATAGGAAAACCATATTCTTACGTAGAGACGAAGATTGTCAATGAAGATGGAAATGAGGTACGGACTGGTGAAATTGGAGAGATTTTTATTCGTTCCTTACAGAGACAAGCATTCATGGAAGGTTATTATAAAATGCTTGATAAAACAGAGGAGGCAATGAAGGAAGGATGGTTCCATACAGGAGATCGAGGTTATCTAGATGAGGAAGGTTATCTATACTTTTGCGATCGAATCAAACAGTGTATCAGGAGGCGTGGTGAAAATATCTCCTCTTGGGAAATCGAAAAAGTTGTGAATAATCATCCAAAAATACTTGAATCAGCGGCCATAGGTGTCCCGTCAGAAGTGGGAGAAGAGGATGTCAAATTATATGTGATTGTAAAGAAAGATGAAACGATGTCCCATGAAGAGATTCTAGATTGGTGTCAAGAACGTATGGCTTACTTTATGGTACCTAGATATGTTCAGTTCAGTGAAACTTTCCCAAAAACCGCGACGGAACGGATTCAAAAATTCAAGCTGCAGGAGGAAGGAATCGGCGGTGCTTGGGATCGTGAACGGGTCGGTTATGTAATTAAAAGAACGAGTTGATGTGCTAATTTTACCTCATATCATATTAGAAAGAAGGGAATGGATTGGAAAATAAGCGAGTTGTTACATGGTCCAAAGAAAATGGAATCGCAACGATTATCATTGATAATCCTCCTGTAAATGTACTAAGCGGTGCTGTGGTAGAGCAACTGACGGTAGCGGTCGATGAAATTGAACGGGACGATGAAGTAATTGTTGTACTTCTAACTGGCGCTGGTGGAAAGGCCTTTGTTGCAGGAGGGGACATTAAGTCGTTTCCGGAATGGATTGGGAAAGGAAGTGAATACGCGGAGGGAAAATCATTGTGGCTTCAGAACCCGTTAAATAAAATTGAAAGATTGCCGAAGCCTGTAATTGCTGCTATTAACGGACTAGCGCTTGGGGGCGGGTGTGAATTAGCTTTATCGTGTGATTTACGGATTATTGAAGAACACACCCAAATCGGGCTTCCGGAAGTAAAATTAGGCTTGTTTCCAGGTGCGGGAGGAACGCAACGTTTACCTCGATTAATCGGAACTGCAAGTGCAAAGGAAATGATGTTTACTGGTGAACCACTCACTGCTGAAGTAGCATGGAGAGTTGGTTTGGTGAATCATGTTGTTCCGCGTGGCGAATCGCTGAATAAGGCGAAGGAACTAGCATTGAAAATAGCTCGGTTTTCTCTTCCTGCATTATCTTTGATGAAGCAATCTATCGATAAAGGGATATCTTCTTCTCTTGAGGACGGATTAAAAATAGAAGCTGAAAATTTTGGACATGTGTTTCAAACGAGTGATGTAAAAGAGGGAGTGGAGGCTTTTATAGAAAAGAGGGCACCAATCTTTCATCATAAATAAAAAACTATAACTATAATATGCAAAAAGTAATGCCTGCTCTGACAGGCATTACCACAATATATACAAACAGAAAAGGATACAAAGTTGAAAAATCCATATTATAGAAGGGGATTGGGGTTATGGATTTATTGATTGTATTGTTATCGCTTGGCTTACTCATTTTTGTAGCTTACCGAGGATTCTCAGTCATTTTATTCGCTCCGTTATGTGCGTTGCTCGCTGTATTTTTAACAGAACCAGCGAATGTTTTACCGTTCTTTTCTAATGTTTTTATGACGAAAATGGTCGGATTTATAAAATTATATTTTCCTGTATTTTTGCTTGGAGCGATATTCGGTAAAGTGGTGGAAATCACTGGAATAGCAGAAAAAATCGCGAAAATTATTATCCATTTTATAGGCGTGAAAAGAGCAATTCTTTCCATCGTATTAATGGGAGCGATTCTTACATACAGTGGTGTCAGTTTATTTGTGGCAGTATTTGCGATTTATCCATTTGCGGCGCAATTATTTCGCGAGGCAAATATTCCGAAACGTCTCATTCCAGCGACAATCGCATTCAGCGCATTTACGTTTTCGATGGATTCACTTCCTGGATCGCCTCAAATCCAAAATGTTATTCCAACTACGTTCTTTAAAACAGATATTTATGCCGCTCCTACATTAGGAATTATCGGAGCACTGTTTATCTTCATATGTGGTATGTTGTATTTGGAAAGGTGTAGGAAGAAGGCTGCTGCTAAGGGAGAGGGGTACTTCGGAAAAGGCGGTGCCACTTCTGAGATGGCTGCCACAACTAGTGCACAATTGGTGCAAAATCCGATTGCTTCAAGCGATGTAATTCCAGTTAGTTACTGGATAGCTTTCCTTCCGCTTATACTGGTTGGCGTAATGAATAAAGTCTTTACAGCATTCATCCCTGTTTGGTATACAAAGGGATTTGATTTTGCATCCATAGGTTTGAAGGAGTACGGAACAATTGATATGGGACAAGTCGTGGGGATTTGGTCTGTGGAAATGGCACTACTTATCGGTATATTGTCTGCTATTTTATTAAATTTCCAAGCAATAAAAGAACATTTTCAATCTATTACAAGCGTGGGCGTAAGTGGTTCAATCTTAGCTGCCATGAACACCGCAGCTGAATATGGGTTTGGTGCCGTTATAGCAGCTTTACCTGGATTTGTCATGATTCAAAACTATTTAACGGGGACTTTCTCAAATCCTTTAATTAGCGGAGCGGTCATGACGAATATATTGTGTGGACTGACGGGATCAGGCTCGGGTGGAATGAGTATTACATTAGGTTTAATGGCAGAAAAATATATTGAAGCGGCCACGAACTTTGATATTCCGTTAGATGTGCTACATCGTGTAATTGCAATGGCGGCAGGAGGTATGGATACTTTACCTCATAACGGAGCAGTTATAACCTTACTTGCAGTTACAGGATTAACGCACAGGGAGGCTTATAAAGAGATATTTGGTATTACGATAATTAAGACTTTAGCCGTATTCTTCGTTGTTGGAATGTATATGATGTTTTCTATTGTATAGTAGGGAGATCGATTGTCTGCTATAAATAACGCAGACTTCAATTTGAAATTATGAATAGTGGTAAATAGAAAAAGTCACCATTGCATAAGATGATGGCTAAGAGGAAGAGGAGATACTACTAGTAGTATCTCCTTTTATTTAGTTAAATATATGTACATAATATTTCCCCAGGCAATCCATCAATCTCGCAAACTTTCTCCAATATAAAACCTACATATATTAAAATTTTGCGAGAGGGGACATTGTTCGGATCAATAATTGCTTTTAGTACGTTTATATCTGTCTGCTTTGCTATATTCATTAATTCCTTTGCAATTCTGCCACCATATCTTTTTCCCCAGTGCTCTGGCAAAATCATATATCCAATTTCAGCTTCTTTAACATAATCCTCGTTTACCGTAACATGTAAAAGACAAACATATTCATTTGTAATAGAATCATACACTTTATAGGAGCTGAATAGTTGATGGTTTTCATTGGGCTTTAACAGCCTTGTAACGTCATTTTGTGCTGCGTCTAACGGAATAGCGCGTTCGGTAATTTGCGCCAGTACTTCTTTATTTGATATGGGTTGAAAATATAAATTAAAATCTATTTCTTCAAATTTAGCTTTTGCATAATATTCCTCCAAACTAATTTTTAATTGTTCTTCAGAAAAGATTAATGATAAGTAAATCATAATTTCAATTATAAAATGATTGATAAAGTGAATTGTTAATTTTTGATCGATGCCGTACATACAATATGTAATTAAGTACGTGTACTATGGAGCGAATACAGAAAAGGGTGAATGAAGCATATGAATTCATTTGAGCAAATGATGTACGTTGGTGTCATTATGTCTATTGTATTATCCGTAATGATTTTAGGATCTTTATATTATAATCCTCGTCTTTCGTTAACTGATTATCCGAAAGATATTCAAAAGGTAGTTTTTCCAAAATCGATTCATGAAAAAAAGCAAACGATTTACTTTAATGTCGTATATAATGCTATTCTTTTCGGTACTCCTTTCGTTTCTACATATATACTACATAAACATGGAAAATTATTATTTATTGATGCCTATTTACATACTTTTGGTATTTTAATGATTTTTAATGTAGTAGATTTGTTTATACTTGATTGGCTAATCTTTTGCTGGATTACCCCAAGATTTGTTGTGATTCCTAGTACAGAAGGCATGAAGGAATACAAAGATTATAAGTTTCATTTAAGAGGGGCTATAGTCGGCACAAAATTTTTAGCAATCGTAAGTTTGTTTTTAGCGGGACTTGCGACAACTATGTAGCATAAAAAGTATTGTTTCATTTTGTTTGGATAGAAGAATTCTAGGTGACTTTTAACATGTTTTTAGTTTTTATAATACAGTCTCATAAATATTAATATATGTTATATAGATTGAAAATTTATTTTATAAAAAGGGGAAGTGTTATGAAGGAAACAAATGAATCTTCAGGCATTGATTTGAAAAAAGGTGTAAAGTTTTCTATTATAATCCCTGCGCATAATGAAGAAAAGTACATTGGAAAATGTTTAGATTCAATTTCAAAGGCAGCGGAAGCATATAAAGGTCAAACTGAAGTGATAGTGGTTTTAAATCGTTGTACAGATAAAACAGAGGAAATCGCAAAGGAGTATAACTGTATTACATTAAAAAATGATGATAAAAATTTATCTAAAATCCGAAATGCAGGGGCCATGATAGCTACTGGGGAAATAATCATTACTATAGATGCTGATACCCAAATGACAGAGTCTTTTTTGTCTAACGTAGACAAATATTTAGTTTCAGGTAAATACATTGGCGGTGGGGTAACTGGAAAGTTTGAAAGAATATCTTTAGGAATAATTGTTTCCGCACTGTTAATTATAATTCCAATATTTTTTAAGTATGGGGCTATATCTGTCGGGATTTTTTGGTGCTATAGAAAAGACTTTATGGCGATTAACGGATTTAACGAAAACATGCTTATGGCTGAAGATGCAGATTTTGCAAAGCGGTTAAAAGAATGGGGGAAACAAAAAAATAAGAAATTCGGTACAATAAAAAATGGAATGATAACTTCGTGCAGAAGATTTGATACATATGGAGATTGGACTTTAGTTAAAAATCCAAAAATAATCTTAGCTTATTTAAAAGGAAATGATAAAAAATATGCAGATAAAACATATTATGATAACCAAGAAAGATAACTGTAGAAATTCTTAAACAAATAGCCTTTCGTTCACCTCATTTTATATATGATGAGGTGATTTTTTATTTAAAGAACGCTATAAATTTGATTTTTTTGAAGAAAAAGGATATTTTTAACAACAATATATTAAGTAGTATTAATATATTGTTACAAAAGTTTTGATATTCTGTGAAAACACCTAATTTTATGGAAGCATTTGATATAATAGAAGTCAAAAAAACGTAATGGAGGCCTAATATGAAAAAAATAATTGGCGCAGCAACAGCAACAGTTTTTGGGATGGGGGCTTTTACCACAGTTGCTACTGCAGAAAAAATCGTAACAGCGGATGTACTAAACGTACGTGAAAAGCCAACTACGGAATCAAAAGTTGTCGAAAAGGTAAAGGAGGGACAAGAGTTAAAAGTAATAAATACCGAAGATGGATGGTCAAAAATTGATTTAAACGGTAAAGAAGTGTTTGTAAGCTCAGAGTTTACAAAAGATGTGTATCATGTAACAGCGAATTTGTTAAATGTCCGTTCTGATGCAAATACAGAATCAGAAATACTTGGTAGACTGAAAAAAGATGATGTTATTGAATCAACGCATCAAGTAAAAGACGGTTGGCTACAATTTGAGTATAAAGGAAAAACAGCCTATGCAAATGTTTCTTTCCTATCAAGTACAGCACCAGTTGAAAAAAAAGCTGAAGAGAAAACGAAGCAAGTAGCAAAAGTACAAAAAACGGTTAAAGCTAAGGAAGAAGTGAAAACACAAAAGGTAGCAAAGCCTAAGGAAGAAGCGAAAGTCCAAGAAGTAGCAAAGCCTAAGGAAGAAGCGAAAGTCCAAGAAGTAGCAAAGCCTAAGGAAGAAGCGGAAGTCCAAGAAGTAGCAAAACCTAAGGAAGAAGCGAAAGTCCAAGAAGTAGCAAAACCTAAGGAAGAAGCGAAAGTCCAAGAAGTAGCAAAACCTAAGGAAGAAGCGAAAGTCCAAGAAGTAGTAAAGCCTAAGGAAGAAACGAAGGCTAAAGAAGAAGAGAAAGCCCAAGAAATAGCAAGAGCTAAGGAAGAGGCCAAAGCCCAAGAGATAGCGAAGGCTCAAGAAATAGCAAAGGCTAAAGAAGAAGCAAAAGCCCAAGAAATAGCAAAGGCTAAAGAAGAAGAGAAAGCAAGAGAAATAGCAAGGGCTAAGGAAGAAGCAAAAGCCCAAGAGATAGCGAAGGCTCAAGAAATAGCAAAGGCTAAGGAAGAAGAGAGAGCAAGAGAAATAGCAAAGGCTAAAGAAGAAGAGAAAGCAAGAGCAAGAGAAATAGCCAAAGCTAAAGAAGAAGCAAAAGCAAAAGAAGAGTCTAAAAATAACATACAGTCTGCTAAACGTGAATTAACGGTAGTAGCGACAGCGTATACTGCTGATCCAAGTGAAAATGGTACATATGGTGGTCGCGTTTTAACTGCGATGGGGCATGATTTAACGGTTAATCCGAATATGAGAATTATCGCAGTAGATCCGAAAGTAATCCCATTAGGATCTAAAGTATGGGTAGAAGGTTATGGCGAAGCTATCGCTGGTGATACTGGAAGTGCTATTAAAGGAAATCGTATTGATGTTTTAATGGGCTCAAAAAGTAAAGCTATGAATTGGGGAAGACAAACAGTTAAAGTTAAAATTTTATAATAAATATAGTTAACTAGATAGAAGTCAGTTCTCTTTATTGAGGCTGGCTTTTATTTTTGGATTACAACATCAGTAAGAATCGCATCAAATATATCTTTTTGCGTGAAGTTATCTGTAAAAATAGCTTCTCTGGTAACTTCAATTGTATCGTGCGGATTATACCATTTTTCTAGGGAATCCTCACCAAATTCATTTCGTCTATCCCTTGTGTTATGTCGTCGAATCGTTTCTTTTAACGATAAATCAAAGTAATATGTATAGACGTTTCCTTCGAAAAAATGTATTAATTCTTTCAGCATATCACCGTATCTACGATTGTTTAAAATGCCTTCTAAAATAACAAATTTACATTTTCCTTTTCCGTACTTTGTAATTTCAAATAGTAAATCATGTGATAAATTCCCCATCGTATCGTGTACTCTAAGCATATCTCTACGTACAACATCCTGTGATACTAAAAGTGTACCTTGTCCGAAATGTTCTTGTAATTGCTTTGCGATTGTTGTTTTACCACTTGCGGAGTTGCCTCTAAGAATGATTAAAGTTGATTTAAGTATAGGATTAGACATAATGTATTCCCCCAGCGTGAATGAGTATATAGAAAATTTTAACAAATAAAGTGCGAAAAGTGTATAATTAATAGGATTGAAATAAAAAGGTGGGAGTTAGATGGAACATGAATTAAATAAGGCGCAGCCGATTTGGAAACGGACATGGTTTCGCTATCTAGGGGCATTTATAATTGTTCAATTACTATTTATTATTTGTGAGATTACAGGATGGGCACCAAATTTTAAGCCAAGTGGAGAGTTTTTAAATAGAATTTTACATTCTGAATTTTTCACGGAATGGTTCACTCCATATGAAATTCCTCATTTTAATTTGTTTACAGCATTTTTTGCGATTACATTGTTACCATACGCATTAATTGGTGCAATGAAAGATTTCACAACAAGGAAAAATACAAATAATTAAAAAGAGGTATTATATGCTATTTCAAAAAGATCATGTATCGGTACGGTACGTAAAAGAAGAGGATGCACAGGTCATTTCAAAATGGTTAACAGACCCAGAAGTCTTGCAGTATTACGAAGGAAGAGATAATCCGCAATCTGTAGAAATGGTACTGAATCATTTTATACATAATCCAAATAGTCATGAAAAAAGATGTTTAATAGAGTTTGATGCCGTTCCAATTGGTTACATACAAATGTACCCAATTGATTCTGAGTGGAAAACATTATATGGCTATGAAGAATCACAAAATGTATGGGGAATGGATCAATTTATCGGAGAGCCGACTTATTGGGGAAAAGGAATTGGAATGAAACTCGTTCAGGCAGCAATTACATATATTATGGAGAACACGGGAGCAGAAGCAATCGCAATGGACCCGAAAGTAAATAATGAACGTGCGATAAAATGTTATGAAAAATGCGGATTTAAAAAGGTGAAGATATTAAAGGAACAGGAGCTGCATGAGGGGAAATTAGAAGATTGTTGGATGATGGAATATAAACGTATAGAGGATAGGTGATAAAAATGAAGGCGCTACTTGTATTAGATATGCAGAAGGGGATTTTAGAGTGTAAAGATTTTTCTGTTGAAAAAGAGTTAATCGCAAATGTTTTAAAACAATTTAAAGCAGAGAATGAACCTATTATTTTCTTAAAACACCGAGATGATAATCCAGAAAGTACGTTGTATTTTGAATCAACTGGAAGTGCATTAGTAGAAGAATATATCGAGTTTGCGGATTATATAGCCGAGAAGACAACACCTAGTGCGTTTAAAGATACAGGTGTTGAAGAAATATTAATGAAACATAAAGTTGATCATGTTGTTATCGTTGGATTTAATACGGAATTTTGTTGTTTATTTACAAGTATCGCTGCTTTTGAAAAAGGCTATAAAGTTACGCTCATTGAAGATGCGACGGGAACAGCTAACGATGAAGAAGTATACGAAATGCCTGGATTAGATATAAAGGACTTCATCGGATCAATCCTGAATTGGTCCCATGTAATTGAAGTACTATATTATGATGAATATGTAGAGGCCTATACAAACAAAGGGAGCTGCGCGAAATGAAAAAAGCTTTAATAGTAATTGATGTGCAAGCAGGTATGTATACAGCAGGAACGCCAGTACATAATGGGGAGAAGTTTTTAGAAATATTACAAGAACTTATTGGGCAATGTCGTTCTAATGATATTCCCGTTAGTTATGTACAACATAACGGACCAAAAGATCATCCGTTAGAAAAAGGTACAGAGGGCTGGAAAGTACATGAGGTGATTGCTCCGCAAGAAGGGGATAGTATTGTTGAAAAGGCGACGCCAGATTCATTCCATAAGACAAAATTAAACGAAGTATTACAAGAAAAAGGAATTGAACACGTTATTATTTCAGGTATGCAAACGGAGTACTGTGTGGATACGACAACGCGAAGAGCGTTTAGTGAAGGGTATAAAGTAACGTTAGTGAGTGATGCACATAGTACGTTTAATACAGAAGTGTTACGTGCGGAAGACATTGTAAAGCATCATAATGTGGTGTTTGGAGCGTTTGCTAATGTTGTTGCGTTAAAAGATTTGAAAGTGACTGCCTCTAAATAAGAGGTAGTTTTTTTATTATATGAACGATATCTTGAAAACATCGTTCATATAATTTCACGTACCATAATGAATACATGAAAAAGGAGCACCAAATAATTAAAAAGGGTGCTCCTGCATCGAAATGTTACTTCTTCTTATCTTTATCCAATATATTCTGTTCTTCAGCAAATTCTGTACCATACGCAAAGCGGCGATTAATATGAATGTTATCATTGTGGTGCCTTGTGTGCGAGTTAGAAAAACGATGAACGATTACTTCAGATAATGTAAAGACTGTAGCGGAAAGGAAGCTACCCCATGCAATTTGCATGTAATTGTCTAATAAAATATTACCGAAAATCCATACGCTTAAATACGTTAGTAAGAAATCCGACATAATGGCACCAGTATTGCCTATTCGGTTTAATATGATTTTATCGACGAACATATAGGATACGATTGTAACAAAGAGACTAAATGAAATAATTTGGACGAATGTTGCAGGGAAAAATAAAGCAAGTCCAATACTAAATGCGATAATGCACGATATAAACTTAATAAGAACTACAGTAAAACCATTCAATATTTACACCTCCGATTTATACATAGTTTTACAATAAATTTAGGAGTTCATACATTGTAACAAATATATTTATATAAAACTTTTTCACGTTCCATTTTTGTCTAAATATTAAAAAAACAAAGAAAAAATGTTATAGTAAAATGAAAGTATATGACATTTTTAGGTAAGGGGGAATCCATGGTGTGGATTACTTCAGAAGTAGAAATTCCAGATGAGTTAATTGATCATCTTGAACAAGGAAAGTTAGTACTATTTGTTGGAGCGGGGGTTTCTATGAAAGGGAAATCAAACTTACCGAATTTTGATGATCTAGTTGATGAAATTGCGAAGACGTTATATGTGGAAACGCGTGAAATAACAGAACCACATGATTATTATCTTGGTAAAATTGCGAAAACAAAAGACGTACATCAAGTTGCAAGAGATTTAGTTCATACTGAAAAGTCAAAGCCGAATCCGCTTCATTACACGATTCCAAGGTTGTTTCCTTTAGATACAGAAGTCCGCATCGTAACGACAAATTTTGATCGGCATTTTACAACTGCGATGAAAGAAATGAATAGAGAATTAAACGTATATTATGCACCTGCGTTACCTACAGGTAGAGCGTTTAAAGGACTCGCCTACATACATGGCAATATAGAACAAGAGAAAGAAGCGTTAATTTTAACAGATGGTGATTTTGGAAGGGCTTACTTGACGGAAGGGTGGGCAAGAAGATTTTTAGTTGATTTATTCTCGAATTATACCGTTTTATTCGTTGGATATAGCCATAATGACCCAGTAATGAAATATTTAGCGACTGGTTTACCACCAAGTACAAGGCGTTATGCATTTGTTGCACAAGGGGAAAATACGTACCACTGGGAGCATTTAGGAATACGGCCGATTGTATATCCGAATAAAGGTAATAATCATCAATCTCTTGTTAAAGCAGTGAAGCGATGGGCGGAATTAATGGGAGATAATTATATTACAAAACGAATGCGTATTCGTGACATAGTAACAGTTCCACCATCAGTAGAGCAGGAACAATTATCATACATAAAACAATCAATAAAAAAAATTGAAACAGTCCGCTACTTTGTTGAATTTGCTCATGATTATGAATGGGTGGAATGGCTTGAAGCAGAAGGAAAATTACAAAATTTATTTTTAGTTACATCAAACTATAATGAGGTAGATGAACTACTTGCAGAATGGTTAGTGGAACAATTTCTTTTTAGTCATCAAAAAGAATTATTTCAGTTAATTTTTAAAAATCATTCTAAACTATCTCCGTTATTTTGGAGAACAATTTGTAGCTACTTAAACGAGACGAAAATTGAGATGGATCCGTTGTTGTTTGCAAGATGGACACTTCTTTTACTAGAAACAGCTGAAAAAGATAGTAAATCAATTGAAAAAATTTCTTACTTACTACAAAAATGTTCTTTTCCTGAGCATAAAGAAATTGCATTATTATTACTAACGTTTATTTTGGATGGGAAGCTTAAGTTGAAGCGGGAGAGAAAATGGGGAAATGGTACGCAAGAATCAATAGAACTTGAGGAATCGAGTCGCTTACCAGTGTCTACATTTTCTTATGTGGAGCAAATTTGGAATGAGAAAATGAAACCTCATATTTCCTATTACGCCGTACCAATTATGATGATGGGAATAGAAAAGATGCGAATGCTATCACTACGACAAACGGCATTGAAAAAAAAGGGTAAGGAAAATGTTGAAAAAGAGTTTCAGCAAAATGATCTTGCCTTTTTAATTCAAATTGTAAAAGAGTGTTTAGCTTATTTATGTGAAAATAATGAGAAAAAAGCAAATTATTATATTACAGAAATGATAGAAGCAAACAGCGTGCTTCAGACCCGAATTGTAATTGATGCGATGAATAAAAACATATTTGTTAGCGCTGATGACAAAATGAAATGGTTGTTACAGGAAGGACTTCTTTTAAATGTCACGTATAAACAAGAAGTTTTTCAACTTATAAAAAATCATTTCGCATCTTCTTTAGAAAAAACAAAGGAAGAAGTCATTCAAATTGTACTGAAAGATCTTGCAGAGGAGAGGGCATTTGATGTTTGTTTAGTATTAGATTTATTATTCACTTGTGACTCAAATAGTCCATCTACAGCAAAAGGTTATGAGGTAATGAAGCAAAAACATCCTCACTTTCATTCTGAGAGATACAGTGTACAGAAGAAAGAAACCACAGAACAAAGTATTACTTGTAATGTAACTGCTGATGGATTATTACAGCTGAAAGGCGAAGAAATTATGAAACAAGTTCGGCAATTTTCTCAAGACGGTGTTTTTGAACAGCGTCATTTTTTAGAGATGTTATCGAAAGCATGTAAATTGAATACAGAATGGAGTATTTCATTTGCTTATCAATTAGTTAGCATGCATGAAATAAGTAATGAAGTATGGTTTGTTTGTATTAGAGAGTGGCGAAATAACCGAGGACTGACAAATGAACAAATCCAAAAAGTTATTCCGCTATTGCAGAAATTTGTTAGAAATACTGCTTTTCATTGGTTAATTAGTAGCTTTCTATATGAAATTAGTAATCGATTAGAGGAGCTAGAGGAGAATAGCATACGTAATGTGAAACGATTTGCTTTTTCGGTATTCCCTCAAGTAATGAAAAGTGATACAGATTTTAAGCTTGGAAAACAAGATTTCTACAATGAATCGATCCAGCATCCAGTTGGGAAAATGACAGCTGTATTATTAAAACTGTTATCATATGATCATTTATACGATCGTAACGTGTATGAATATTTATTTTTATTTGAAGAACAAGTGAGAGTTAGTTCAGAGCGGACAAATTACATGTTAGCTCGTTTAGTAGCAGATATAACATTTCTTTATCATATTGAGAAACAGTGGTGCCGAAAATATTTGTTACCGTACTTAGATTTAAAGAAGGAAAATGAGATTACGAAATATGCATGGGCAGGCTTATGTTACACGCAAATCAATTTACCTTTATTTACAGAAATGAAGCGATTTATTAAATATGCGGTAGAACATTTGGAAGTATTGCATCCGCATACGAGGGAAGCTTTCTTGAAATGGCTTAGTTTTGTATTTATTAAATGTGTACTGTATTGGGAGCAAAAAACAGATTGGTTATACCCGTTGCTTATACAAGAAAATGAAGAAAATAAAATTAAATTTATGCAGTTTTTATGCTATTACGTCAAAACGTTAAGTACAAAAGAACAACAAAAATTTTGGGCAGCTTGGCTCAGTATATTTTTGCGAGAGCGACCGAAAATGGGTGAAATCACAGCTAGAGAATATGTAATGCTTTTACGTATTATTTTATTTATGGATGAAATAGTAGAAAGAGGATTATCGATAATATGTAAATCATTTTCGGACGTGGGTGGAAAAGGGAATCAAATGGAGATAAAACAGTTATTTAATGAAATACTTGAAAAGACAGAGCGTATAAAAATGTCCAAAGATTTGTATGCAAATGCATTTTTCACTTTACTGCAAACGCTTCAGGAAGCTGATTTACTTGAAACGGAAATCATTCGAATAAAAGAAGTATTAATCCGGTATGGTGTAGAAAAATATGTATTAAATGCAATAGATAATGAGATAATTCGCATCGGAATTGTTATGGAGAATTTACAAGAAGAAATGCAGGGCGAAAGTGGAATTTTAAAAAATATATAAAAAGTTGTTGACAGTGTTTTGAAAAGCGTTCTATAATACGAATCATACTTATTCAATTTCAAAAAAACATTTGAATAAACAAAGTGCAATGAAGAGATCACAGTAGTGGTTAGTCTTACTGTAACAGAGAGCTGGTGGTTGGTGTGAACCAGTACAGGGATAATCATGAATTACAGTCTTGGAGCATCTTTTTCGTAGTAAAGATAGTTTCGTCTTTATGAAGAAAAAGCGGTCAATTGATCGTTAACAGTGAAGAGAGGTAGACGGAAAGTTAGTCTACAACTAGGGTGGTACCGCGATAAATATCGTCCCTACTGATTTATTCAGTAGGGACTTTTTGTATTTTAGTGGTCCAACTTGAAAATTAAATATTCATGCGTTGAAAGGAAAAGCAGTAGTTGTTGTTTCCCTGTAACAGAGAGCTGGTGGTTGGTGCGAACCAGTACAAAAACAAGAGCGAATTACAGTCCTAGAGCATCTTTTTCGTAGTAAAGAGAGTATTGTCTTTATGAAGGGAAAGACGGTCAGATGATCGTTAACAATGAAGAGAGGTAGACGAAAGAAGTCTACAACTAGGGTGGTACCGCGATAAATATCGTCCCTACTGATTGAATCAGTAGGGATTTTTTGTACAAAAAAGTGGGTTTTTATATAGTAGATAGTGTCCTTATAGTAAGTATTCGTTTAAAATAAGAAGAGGTATCGATTCCACTTAAAATTTGTATAATTTATCAGTTCAGAAAATAGAGAATTTTTCATTCTCTTACTATATTTTTAAAACATTAGAGGAGGATTTCCAAATGGCAAATCATGAATTAGATCAATTACGTAAACAGGTAGATGAAATTAACTTACAACTATTACACCTTTTAAATAAACGTGGTGAAATCGTTCAAAAAATTGGGGAGCAAAAGCAAGTACAAGGTACGAAACGTTTTGATCCAGTACGTGAGCGTGAAGTACTTGATATGATCGCAGAGAATAACGAAGGACCATTCGAAACGTCAACAGTTCAACATATTTTCAAAACAATCTTCAAAGCTAGCTTAGAATTACAAGAAGATGATAACCGTAAAGCATTACTAGTATCACGTAAAAAGAAAAAAGAAAATACAATCGTTGATGTAAAAGGTGAATTGATTGGTAACGGAACACAAACGTTCATCATGGGACCTTGTGCGGTAGAAAGCTTAGAGCAAGTTCGCCAAGTAGGGCAAGCGATGAAAGATCAAGGCTTAAAATTAATGCGCGGTGGTGCTTTCAAACCGAGAACATCTCCATACGATTTCCAAGGTTTAGGAGTAGAAGGATTACAAATTTTACGCCAGGTTGCAGATGAGTTCGACTTAGCGATCATTAGTGAAATTTTAAATCCGAACGATGTTGAAATGGCATTAGACTACGTTGATGTAATTCAAGTTGGTGCACGTAACATGCAAAACTTCGATTTATTACGAGCTGTAGGTAAAGTTAACAAGCCAGTATTATTAAAACGTGGATTAGCAGCAACAATTGATGAGTTCATTAACGCAGCTGAATACATCATTGCACAAGGTAACGACCAAATTATTCTATGTGAGCGTGGTATCCGCACATACGAAAGAGCAACACGTAACACATTAGACATTTCTGCAGTACCGATTTTAAAGAAAGAAACACATTTACCAGTTATCGTTGACGTAACGCATTCAACTGGACGTAGAGACTTATTATTACCAACAGCGAAAGCAGCACTTGCAATTGGCGCAGATGCAGTAATGGCTGAAGTACATCCAGACCCAGCAGTTGCATTATCAGATTCTGCACAACAAATGGATATTCCAGAATTCCATAGATTCATGGATGAGTTAAAAGGTTTCAAAAATAAATTATCTTAATTCAATATCATATATGCGCTGAAGAGGAAACAGTAGTGCTTATCTCCCTGTTAAAGAGAGCTGATGGTCGGTGTGAATCAGTACAAAGGTAAGCATGAATTACAGCCTTGGAGCATCTTTTCCGCCAACTGTTGGAGGAAAGGACGGTCTAATGATCGTTACAGAAGAAGAGAGGTAGACGATAGTTGTCTACAACTAGGGTGGTACCGCGATAAACATCGTCCCTACTGAGCGCTCAGTAGGGACTTTTTTGTACAAAAAATAGTAAAGGGGCAAGAGAAATGAGATACATTACAGCTGGAGAATCACATGGACCGCAGTTAACAGTTATTTTAGAAGGTGTACCAGCAGGTTTAACATTAATAGCGGAACATATTAATAAAGAATTATTAAGAAGACAAAAAGGGCACGGACGCGGAAGACGCATGCAAATAGAAACTGATACAGTTGAAATTGTAAGTGGTGTTCGTCATGGGATGACACTTGGCTCGCCGATAACGTTAATCGTAAAAAATGATGATTTCAAACATTGGACGAAAGTAATGGGTGCAGAGCCAATTTCGGAAAAAGAAAGTAAAGATATGAAACGTACAATTACAAAACCACGTCCAGGACATGCGGATTTAAACGGCGCAATTAAATATGGACATCGTGATATAAGAAACGTACTAGAGCGCTCATCTGCAAGAGAAACAACAGTTCGTGTAGCTGCTGGTGCAGTTGCGAAACAAATTTTGAAAGAATTAGGCGTAGAAATTGCAGGGCATGTACTTGAAATTGGTGGAGTAAAAGCAAAACATATTTCAAACTTATCAATGGAAGAGATTCAAACAATTACTGAAAACTCACCAGTTCGATGTTTAGATAAAGAAGTAGAACAAGAGATGATGGGTGCGATAGATAATGCTAAAAGTAGTGGAGATTCAATCGGCGGCATTGTTGAAGTCATTGCAGAAGGCATGCCAATAGGTGTTGGTAGTTACGTTCATTACGATCGTAAATTAGATGCAAAACTTGCTGGTGCAATTATGAGTATTAATGCATTTAAAGGTGCTGAAATTGGCATTGGTTTTGAAGCGGCAAGACAGCCAGGAAGTAAAGTGCATGATGAAATTTTATGGGATGAAGAACATGGATACACGAGGAATACGAATAATGCTGGCGGTTTAGAAGGTGGTATGACAACAGGAATGCCAATTGTCGTAAGAGGTGTGATGAAACCAATACCTACATTATACAAACCGTTAGCAAGTGTTGATATTGATACGAAAGAAGCTTTCCAGGCGAGTATTGAAAGATCTGATAGTTGTGCAGTACCAGCAGCAGGAGTAGTAGCTGAGTCTGTTGTAGCATGGGAACTTGCACATGCACTAGTCGAACAATTCGGAAAAGATCGTATGGAGTTAATTCAGCAAAACATTACGCAACATAATAAATACGCAAAAGAATTTTAATAAAAAGGTGGTTTTAACATGCAAGTAAAAGATCAACTCTCATCATTACAACCATATACACCAGGTAAATCACCTGAACAAATGAAAGAAGTGTACGGAGATCATTCATTTGTGAAATTAGCATCGAATGAAAATCCATTCGGTTGTTCCCCACGTGTTGTAGATGAGTTGCAAAAATCGTGGTTGGAACATGCTTTATATCCTGACGGAGGTGCTACAACACTCCGTCAAACAATTGCAAATAAGTTACATGTACAAATGGAACAAGTTCTTTGCGGTAGTGGATTAGATGAAGTCATTCAAATAATAAGCCGTGCGGTACTTAAAGCAGGAGATAACATCGTGACGGCTGGTGCGACATTCCCTCAGTATCGTCATCATGCAATTATTGAAGGTTGTGAAGTGAAAGAAATTCCTTTAAATAACGGTGTATACGATTTAGACGAAATTTCATCAGCGGTAAATAATAATACGAAAATCGTATGGATTTGTAATCCGAACAACCCGACAGGCACATATGTAAATCATGAAAAATTGACTCGATTTATTGAAGGTATTAGTGAAAATACGTTAATTGTCATTGATGAAGCGTACTATGAATACGTAACAGCAAAAGATTTCCCAGAGACATTACCGCTTTTAGAAAAACATAAAAACATTCTTGTACTTAGAACATTTTCTAAAGCGTACGGATTAGCTTCTTTCCGCGTTGGATATGCGATTGGACACGAAGAGCTAATTGAGAAATTAAATGTCGTACGTTTGCCATTTAACGTATCTTCATTAGCGCAAAAAGCAGCGACGATTGCTTTTGGTGACGATGAGTTTATTGAGGAAATAGTTCGTGTAAATACAGAGGGATTACAACAATATGAAAGCTTTTGTAAGGTAGATGAAATTCCATTTTATCCATCACAAACAAATTTCATCTTCTTGCCAGTTGAGAATGCAGGAGAGATTTATGAAGCTTGTGCACACGCAGGATTTATTATTCGTCCGTTCCCAAACGGTGTCCGTATTACAGTCGGAACAAGGGAACAAAATGAAGGAGTGATTTCAGTGTTACAACAACACTTTGAAAATAAAAAAAGAAAGTCTCGAGATGAGGCAAATGTGTAAAAAGGTAGTTTTAATTGGAACTGGTTTAATCGGAGGCTCACTTGCATTAGCAATTAAAAAAGAGCACGATGTAACGATAACAGGTTATGATATTTTTCTAGAACAAGTAGAGCGTGCAAAAGAATTACACGTAGTAGATGAAGTAGCGGTAGATTTACAGCATGCATGCGAAGAGGCTCATTTAATTGTTTTTGCTTCTCCAGTTGAAGAAACGAAGAAGTTATTACACAAATTAGCGTCATTTCGGTTACGAGAAGATGTTATTGTAACCGATGTTGGTAGTACAAAAGGGACGATTATGAATGAAGCGGAAGCTTTATTTTCAAAGGAAGTTTCTTTCATTGGTGGACATCCAATGGCAGGTTCTCATAAAACGGGCGTTGAAAGTGCAAAAGCACATTTATTTGAAAATGCATTTTACATTTTAACACCAATGAATCATGTGCCAAATGAACATGTGGAAGAACTAAAGCGTTGGTTACAAGGAACAGGATCTCATTTTCTCGTTTTAAATACGGAAGAACATGATTATGTAACAGGGATTGTGAGTCATTTTCCGCATCTTATCGCAGCAGGATTAGTAAAACAAGTGGAGAAACATGCAGGAGATAATCCACTCATTCATCAACTAGCTGCCGGAGGATTTAAAGACATTACACGTATCGCATCTAGTAGCCCAAAAATGTGGAGTGATATTGTTAAACAAAATCGGGAGCATTTAATGGTATTATTAAAAGAGTGGATCTCTGAAATGGAAGATTTATATGATACAGTTTCGACCGGAGATGCAGGCGAGATTCAAAACTATTTTGCAGACGCGAAAGAATACCGTGATTCTTTACCAGTACGAAGAAGAGGGGCAATTCCTGCCTATCACGACTTATACGTCGATGTTTTAGATAAAGTAGGAGCATTGGCTCACATTACGAGCATTTTAGCACGCGAAGAAATTAGTATTACGAACTTGCAAATATTAGAAGCACGTGAAGGATTGCTTGGGGTATTACGCATTAGCTTCCAAAGAGAAGAAGATCGTATGAAAGCAAAGCTAGCGCTTGGAGAAGAAAAATACCAAACTTATGAAACAATTTAAATGAGAAGGTGAAAACGTGAAGGAAAGAACGATACAACCTGTTAATAACGGATTAAATGGAAACATTACAATTCCAGGTGATAAATCCATTTCACACCGTGCTGTCATGTTCGGCGCGATTGCAGAAGGAAAAACAACAATTAAAGGTTTCTTGCCAGGTGCAGACTGTTTAAGTACGATTTCTTGTTTTAAAGAAATGGGAGTAGACATCGTGCAAAATGGTGATGAAGTCACTGTAGTTGGTAAAGGTTTAGAAGGTTTACAAGAACCGAAAGCTGTATTAGATGTTGGTAATTCTGGTACAACAATACGTTTAATGTCAGGAATTTTGGCAAATACACCATTTTTCTCTTGTGTACAAGGTGATGCATCTATCGCAAAAAGACCGATGAAACGTGTTACAAATCCATTAAAACAAATGGGTGCAAATATTGATGGCCGCGAAGAAGGAACGTTTACACCGTTAACGATACGTGGCGGAAATTTAAAAGCAATTGAATACACTTCACCTGTAGCAAGTGCGCAAGTAAAATCAGCTATTTTACTTGCAGGACTTCGAGCAGAAGGTGTAACAGCTGTTACAGAGCCACATATTTCACGCGATCATACGGAAAGAATGCTTGAAGCCTTCGGAGTTAAAGTAACGCGCGAGGGAAAAATAGTGAAACTTGCAGGTGGACAAAAGCTAACAGCAACAGACGTTCAAGTGCCAGGTGACGTATCATCAGCAGCATTTTTCCTAGTAGCGGCCGCAATCATTCCAAATAGTAGACTAGTATTACAAAATGTAGGGATGAATCCAACTCGTACCGGTATTATTGATGTATTAGAGAAAATGGGTGCTACGTTTACTGTAGAACCAATTAACGAAGGAGCATCAGAACCAGCTGCAAACATTACGATTGAAACATCTTCATTAAAAGGAATCGAAATTGGCGGAGATATTATCCCGAGATTAATCGATGAGATTCCTGTTATTGCCTTAGCTGCAACGCAAGCGGAAGGAATTACAGTAATCAAAGATGCGCACGAATTAAAAGTTAAAGAAACGAACCGTATTGATACAGTCGTTGCAGAATTAACAAAGCTAGGAGCCCGCATAGAAGCAACTGATGACGGGATGATTATTTACGGAAAATCACCTCTAAAAGGCAATACAGTAAATAGTTACGGTGACCACCGCATCGGAATGATGCTTGCGATCGCTGGATGTATCGCAGAAGGAAAAACAACAATTGAAGATGCAGAAGCAGTAGGCGTATCATACCCTACATTCTTCGAAGAACTTCAAAAATTAGCTAAATAAAGTAATGAGAAGCAGATACGACATGTATCTGCTTTTTTAATTGGATTCGTGTCGTTAAGTCAGTATAATTTCATTCACCGAACTGTAATGTTTAGAATTATGATACAATTCAAATAAGGAATGGAGGAGAAATATATGAACGTTATACGATTAAAAGAAGATAAATTTAGAGAAGCATTACGTTTATCAGAATACGCTTTTCAATATAAAGTTGATGAGGAACGGTTGCAACAACAACTTACAAAGATGAAAGAAAGTCATGAAATATACGGTATTATGGAAGGGGAGGATTTGGCAGCCAAACTTCATGTTATTCCGTTTCATATATACATAGGAAAAGAAAAATTTAAAATGGGAGGCGTTGCAGGGGTAGCAACGTATCCAGAGTATAGAAGAAGCGGATATGTAAAAGAATTGCTTCTACACTCACTTCAAACGATGAAAAAAGACGGATATACAGTATCGATGCTACATCCATTTGCTGTTTCATTTTACCGTAAATACGGATGGGAACTTTGTGCGAACCTCCTTGTATGTCAAATGACAAAGAGCGATTTGGTGATGAAAAAACAAGTAAACGGTATTGTGAAACGTTTCGATAAAGAAAATCACTCTGAAGAAGTTGAGAAAATTTATGAGGTATTTGCTGAACGCTTTTCCGGTATGCTAGTTCGCGATAAAAAATGGTGGTTACAGGCTGTTTATGATGACTTAACATTAGCGATTTATTACGATGAAAATAAAAGGGCAGCTGGCTACATGCTATATAAAATTGAAAACAGCAAAATGACAGTAGAAGAATTTGTTCCACTGCATAATGAAGCGCGAAATGGTCTGTGGAACTTTATTTGTCAGCATGATTCTATGATTAAAGAACTTGAAATGACTATAAGTGAAAACGAACCATTATTATATACACTACAAGAGCCGCGAGTAAAGGTAGAAATAAAGCCGTATTTTATGGGAAGAATTGTAGATGTAGAGCAGTTCCTAAAACAATATGAATTAAACTGGAACAATGTACAGCAAGAAGTGATTTTACATATTACAGATTCGTTTGCACCGTGGAATAACGTTTCAGTGAGGCTTGCAAATCGTGAAATAACAATTATGAAAGAGGAAACAATAGATAAAGGGATTAAGCTGGATATAAACGCATTATCTACAATAATGTTCGGCTACAAGCGTCCGTTAGAACTTAATGAATTAGAATTCATTACCGGAAGCGAAGAGGAAATACAAGCGTTTGAGAATATAGTTCCGGTACGTAAAGCATTTATTTATGATTTCTTTTAAGTTTTAAATAGGAAATTGGGCTGTCTCAAATGGAAATTTGGGACGGCTTTCTCTTTGGTTGTTGGTTTTTATCGGTAAGTCGATATATTTAGAAAACCGCTAATATAAATTGGTTCACAAACAAGGGATTAAAATTACAACTATACGTAGTCACGCACTTGACTTTTAGTCCCTGTAATTTATAATTAAAAACGGAATGAATTTTCATTCCTGAAAATAGAGGTGGAAAAAATGGCTAAAAACAAACAAGAGGATATTTTTGATGCTGCGATGCAACTTTTTGCAGAGCGTGGTTACGATGGTACGACAATTCCAATGATCGCTGAAAAGGCAAATGTCGGTGCGGGTACTATTTATCGCTATTTTGCCAATAAAGAGGCACTTGTTAACTCATTATTTTCAAAAAGTATGTTACAGCTTTCTGAAATGATAAAAACGGATTTTCCTGTTGAAGCAAATATTCGTGAACAGTTTAGTCATACGTATAACCGTTTATTTGAATTTGCGAGAAACAATGTGGATGCTTTTTTATTTACAAATTCTCACTGCGATAGCTATTTTCTTGACGAACAGAGTAAGAAAATATTTGACGATTTTATAGGCTTCTTTATGAATATTATTGAAGATGGAATCGCAAAAGGTTTTCTTCGTCCATTGCCTCCCGTTGCTTTAATTATTATTGTATATCAACCGTTAGAAAAATTAACGAAAGTAATTGCAACAGGGCAATTAGAATACTCGAAAGAGTTAGTAAAAGAATTGGAAGAAAGCTCTTGGAATGCTATTAGAATCATTTGATTCTATAGCTTTATAAGGACAGGAATGAATATTCATTCCTAAATAGATTTAAAAAATGAAAGTAGGAGAGGATATTTGTGTAACTAAGGGAATGAACATTCATTCCGGAAAGAGTAGTTTAATAGGGTTTATAAAATAAATTAATAGAACGATAGGAATGAACGTTCATTCCGAAAAATAGTTTCGAAATAATAGGAATGAATATTCATTCCGAAACTAACATAATACTTTCAAAACGGGAGATGATTAAAATGAGTAAGCTAAAAAATTGGAGAAGTTTATCTTTTCTATTATGGATAGTTATTACTATTACAATGATCGTAACGATGCCTAATATGGATAAATTAGTGAAAGAAAAAGGGCATATTACGATTCCTAATACAGAGCAAAGTAGTATTGCTGACAAAATGATAAAAGAGATGGATAAAGGCGGGACAGAAAAATATGAAGTTATAGCTGTTTTTAATAGTGGAAGTAAAGCAGCTTTAACATCTGAGCAAAAAGATGAAATAATAAAAACAATCAAGGCTTTACAAAATGAAAAAGAGCAATTAGGAATTAAGGAAGTTGTTTCACATTTAGATAATAAAGATTTGGAAAAACAGTTGATATCTAAAGACAATACGACTATTTTAACGCAAATCTCAGTAGATAAAAAAAATGGTGAAATATCAAAAGTTGCAAATGATCTTCATAAAAAAGTGCAAACGAAGGGTGTTAAAACGTACTTAACAGGAAGTGATTTAATAGCGGGTGATTTCCTTACATCCTCTCAAGAGGGAGTGAAAAAGACAGAAGTCATTTCTATCATTTTCATTTTAGTTGTATTAATCATTGTATTTCGTTCACCAATTGTTCCAATCGTTTCTCTTCTTACAGTTGGTGTATCCTATTTAGTTTCAATGGGGATTATCGCCCACCTTGTAGATCAATTTAATTTTCCATTTTCTAACTTTACACAAGTGTTTGTAGTTGTCGTCCTGTTTGGGGTTGGAACAGACTATAACATTTTATTATATACAAGATTTAAGGAAGAATTAAGTAAACAAGAAAATGCATTTTTAGCTACGAAAGAAACGTTTAAATCGGCCGGGAGAACCGTTTTATATAGCGGAATAGCAGTACTAATTGGTTTTGCATCCCTTGCTTTAGCGAATTTTAAATTATATCAATCTACTTCAGCCGTAGCAATTGGTGTCGCAGTATTATTACTCGTATTAACTACGTTAAATCCATTTTTTATGGTGCTTTTAGGAAAAGGAATGTTTTATCCAGTTAAAACATTTAAAGGCCATGAGGATAGTCGTTTATGGGGATTTCTTGCGAAAAACTCAGTAGTAAGACCATTTGTCGCTTTAATCATTGTATTTGTGATATCGATTCCTTTCGTATTGAAATACTCTAATACACTAAATTACAATGATTTATTTGAAGTAGATAATAAATATGAGTCGAAAATGGGGATTAACGTAATAGAAGAACATTTTCCACCTGGTTTTTCTTCACCAAGTACGTTAGTCATTCAATCGGATAACAAGTTAGATGAGGCGAGTTCTCTTCAAACTTTAGATGAACTAACTGATAAGATTTTGAAAGTGAAAGGTGTTTCCGAAGTATATTCACCGACGCGTCCAACTGGGGAAAGGATAAAAGAATTATATATAAATAAACAAGCGGGAGAACTAAATACAGGTTTAGGAGATGCTAATGGTGGTATAAAGGAAATTAATGATGGATTAACTACTGCGAAAGATAAAATGGGTAGTAAAGACTCAAATAGTCTTGCAAACATTCAAAAGTTAATTGATGGAACAAACGAAGCGAAAAACGGTGTAACGGCATTAGGAACAGCTTTACATCAACTATCAAGTGGTATAAATGACGGAGCACAAGGTGCGCAACAAATTGAGGGTGGATTAACTTCAGTAAATGAAAATATAAATGTTTTATCTAATGCAACTTCACAACTTCATGCTGGTTATGCGCAGTTAGAAAAAGGTTTAAGTTCTTACGATCAATACTTTGGAAATATTTCTCAAGCCATTGATGGTGCGAAAAAAGGTTATGAACAAATTGAAATGTTAATGACTAATTTCATTCAAACGAAACCAGAATTAGCAAATGATCCGAACATACTACAAACGATAGGAATTGCTAAAGAGGCTCAGAAGCAATTAGGTGTGCTTTCAAATGAATTAAATCAATTAGCAACGCAACATAAAGCGGCGATGGGCTCATTTAAAGAAGCAAATCAATCGTTATTGAAAGTGGATAACGGCTTAAAAGAAATGAACAATGGAGTTACTAAATTACAAAAAGGAACAGCTGATCTTAAAAATGGATTAGATGAAGGTGCTTCAGATTCTAAACAAATTGCGAACAAGTCATCTGAGTTACAAAACGGATTAACAAAAATAAATGATGGGCAAGTCCAGTTATTAACCGGGCTGAAAGACTTGCAAGAACAGATGGGGCAATTACAATCAGGATTATTTAAAAGTACAGAAGGGCTCGAAAAGGTAAGTAACGGACTAGGGGATGCTCAGAAATATTTAGGAGAACTAAATGAATCAAAAAGCTCTGAGAAATTTTATATTCCAAAAGAAGTTTTAGAGGGAGAAGATTTCCAAAAAGCATTGAATACGTATATGTCACATGATAGAAAGACTGCTAAAATGACAATCATTTTAGACGTAAATCCGTATTCCAAAGAAGCGATGCCAATCATTGAAGAAATTAATAAAACGATAGACGGTACGTTAAATGGTACAGAATTAAAATCAGCAAAAAAAGCGATCGGTGGTACAACTGCTAGAAACGTTGATTTAAAAGAAGTAACAGGTCAAGATTTCTTACGTACAGCTACGATTATGTTATTTGGAATTGCGATTGTATTACTCGTTATTACACGCTCATTTTTAAATACAATTTTCATTATTGGATCTTTAATATTAGCTTATTTTGCATCACTTGGTATAAGTGAACAAATTAGTGCACACATACTAAACGTAGAGTCATTAAGTTGGAATGTACCATTCTTTAGTTTTATTATGATTGTCGCTTTAGGTGTGGATTATAGCATTTTCGTAATGATGCGATACAATGAGTTAGAAGGGGATCCTGCAACGAAAATTGTAAATGCATCTCGTCACATAGGAGGAGTCGTATTATCAGCGGCACTTATTTTAGGTGGTACATTTGCTGCATTAATTCCTTCAGGTGTATTGACGCTTATACAAGTAGCATCTGTTGTTGGTGTTGCACTGTTACTACTAGCTATCATTGTGATGCCAATATTGTTACCTGCTTTAATAGGGTTAACGAATAAAATGAAGAATTATATGAAGAAATTAAGTAAAAGAAAATAAAAGGATCCCCTTTTAAAAGGGGGGCTTATTTAATAAGCTCGTACATTACATCTTTATATTTTGCAAAATCTTCATTTTTCATATCTCTATTCATTATGAAATTTGCTTCTATATAATATTGTTTCGTTAAAAACGTACATTTTATTCAAGATAGAAAAGGGGTGAATAGTAATCAACCGTTGCTATTCATCCACCTTCTACTATATAATAGCTATAGTCTACAATAATTGAGTCGTAATATGCGATTTTTTAAGACAATCGGTGAGAAAACGCTGAAATAAGCGGTATTAGTAGGAGGACACAAATGATTACAGTAAGTAACGTTAGTTTGCGTTTTGCGGATCGCAAATTATTTGAAGATGTTAACATAAAATTCACGCCAGGTAACTGCTACGGTTTAATCGGAGCAAACGGTGCTGGTAAATCGACATTTCTAAAGATTTTATCTGGAGAAATTGAACCATCAACAGGTGACATACATATTACGCCAGGTGAGCGTTTAGCAGTATTAAAACAGAACCACTTCGAATATGAAGAGTTCCCAGTATTAGAAACAGTAATTATGGGTCACACGCAACTTTACAAAGTAATGCAAGAGAAAAATGCCATTTACATGAAAGAAGACTTTAGTGATGAAGATGGTATGCGTGCTGCTGAACTTGAAGGTGAGTTCGCTGAGCTTAACGGTTGGGAAGCAGAATCAGAAGCTGCAATCCTTCTTAAAGGTTTAGGTATTGGTGAAGATGTTCATGATAAGAAATTGTCAGAATTAACTGGGGCAGAGAAAGTAAAAGTATTACTTGCTCAAGCATTATTTGGTAAACCTGACATTCTATTACTAGATGAGCCTACCAACCACTTGGACTTAAAAGCAATTCAATGGTTAGAAAACTTCTTAATGAACTTTGAAAATACAGTAATCGTTGTATCCCATGACCGTCACTTCTTAAATAAAGTTTGTACGCACATGGCTGATCTTGATTTCGGTAAAATTCAACTTTATGTCGGCAACTATGACTTCTGGTATGAGTCAAGCCAATTAGCTTTAAAATTAACACAAGATGCTAATAAGAAAAAAGAAGAGAAAGTAAAAGAGTTACAAAACTTCATTGCACGCTTTAGCTCAAACGCATCTAAAGCAAAACAAGCAACTTCTCGTAAAAAGTTACTAGATAAAATTACATTAGATGATATTAGACCATCATCACGTCGTTACCCATTTGTTGGCTTTACACCTGAGCGTGAAATAGGAAATGACTTATTAACTGTTGAAGGTCTTTCTAAAACAATTGATGGTGAAAAAGTGTTAGATAATGTGTACTTCACTTTAAATAAAGGTGATAAAGTTGCATTTATCGGTCGTAACGATATTGCGATGACAACATTATTTAAAATCCTTATGGGTGAAATGGAGCCAGATAGCGGTTCATTCAAATGGGGCGTTACAACATCTCAATCTTACTTCCCGAGAGATAACTCTAAATACTTTGAGAACAGTGACTCCAACTTAGTTGATTGGTTACGCCAATTCTCTCCACAAGATGAGTCAGAAAGCTTCTTACGTGGTTTCTTAGGCCGTATGTTATTCTCAGGTGAAGAAGTTAAGAAGAAAGTTTCTGTATTATCTGGAGGCGAAAAAGTTCGTTGTATGTTATCTAAAATGATGTTAAGTGGTGCGAATGTAATCACGCTTGACGATCCAACGAACCACTTAGACCTTGAGTCTATCACTGCATTAAACAACGGTTTAATCGCATTCAAAGGTACAATGTTATTCACATCTCATGACCATCAGTTCGTACAAACAATTGCAAACCGCATTATCGAAGTAACGCCAAACGGTGTAATCGATAAAGAGGCTACTTACGATGAGTTCTTAGAAAATGAAGAACTTCAAAAACAAGTAGATGCAATGTACAAAGGTCAATAATAAATGATGAAAAACCTTGCTCTCGTAATGAGAGTGAGGTTTTTTTATAATCATTGATTTTATGAACTGTGAATAATTATACAAAAATAACTTTAGAGGTTGAAGGATATTTTGATGTTGCATATAGAGAAATGGCTGCAGCATGAATAAACTTGAGTTACATGAAAGGATGTAATATACACCGAAAAAAACTAATGCTATCTATTGTGAATTTCATTATATTACATTAATGTTCCAGAACTGGAGACATATTTATTTGCGAAGCAGTGAATAAAGGTTTATAGTATGTGGTGTCATAATTAGTGGATGAATCTTGGGAGAAAACCGAAAATGTTACAAAATTATTTTGTTAAATAGAAACCAAGGTCAAAATATTTGTAAAAAAATAGTTGAATAAATAATAGCTTCAAATTATAATTACTAATATTCTTCATATAGTAAAATAAATAAAATCTATTTGGAGATTAAAAATTGAATAGAGAGACAGACTTATATCAAAATAAGCCTTGGATGATTAAAAGAGGTGGAGAGATGAAAAAGTTCTTATTAAAGAGCAAAAGTGTGTTAAGCAATCACTTTGGATTTTTTGTGTTTGCCGTTGTTTTATTCTGGTTAAAAACATACGCAGCATATGTGACAGAATTTAATTTAGGGATATCCAACACAATCCAAAAGTTTTTACTGTTTTTCAACCCGTTAAGCTCAGCAGTTCTATTTTTAGGGCTCGCATTATTTGCAAAGGGGAAACGTGCTTACATTTGGTTAATTGTTATTAATTTGTTAATGTCTATACTTTTATACGCAAACGTAGTATATTATCGCTTTTTCAGCGACTTTATTACGTTCCCGACATTAACACAGACGAATAACTTTGGAGATTTAGGTGGTAGTATTTTTGCATTACTACACGCATATGATCCACTATATTTCTTAGATACAATCATTTTAATTGTTTTAGTCGCAACAAAATTTGCAAGTCCAAAACCTATCCGTGTTGCGAAGCATAAATTATCACTAGTATTTGTAGCAGGTATTTTATTATTCAGCATTAACTTAGGTCTTGCAGAATCAGATCGTCCTGAATTATTAACAAGAACATTTGACCGTAATTATATTGTGAAATATTTAGGGGCATACAACTATACGATTTATGATGGCATTCAAAGTGCGAAAGCATCAACAGAACGAGCGTTAGCTGATGGAGATAATATGACTGAGGTTAGAAATTATCTTACATCAACATATGCAAGTCCAAATCCTGAGTACTTTGGTAAAGGAAAAGGAATGAACGTAATTTATATTCATTTAGAATCATTCCAAAACTTTTTAATCGATTATAAATTAAATGGGCAAGAAGTTACACCGTTCTTAAATTCATTTACAAAAGATGCGAATACGTTATACTTTGATAACTTCTTCCATCAAACAGGACAAGGTAAAACATCTGATGCGGAGTTCATGCTAGAAAACTCAATGTTTGGATTACCACAAGGATCTGTTTTTACAAATAAAGCTCATAACACGTTTCAATCAGCACCAGCTATTTTAGGTCAACAAGGATACACATCAGCAGTGTTCCACGGTAACTATAAAACATTCTGGAACCGTGACGAGATTTATAAATCATTTGGTTTTAATAAATTCTTTGATGCGTCATACTACGATATGAACGAAAAAGATGTAGTAAACTATGGATTAAAAGATAAACCGTTCTTTAATGAATCCATTCCGTTATTACAAACATTGAAACAACCGTTCTATACGAAGTTCATTACGTTATCGAACCATTTCCCTTATCCGATTGATAAAGAGGAAGCGACGATTGAACCAGCTAAAACAGGTGATTCATCAGTAGACACGTATTTCCAAACAGCACGTTATTTAGATGAGTCTGTAAAAGGATTCTTGGATTACTTGAAACAATCTGGTTTATACGATAACTCAATTATCGTTATGTACGGTGACCATTACGGTATTTCTGATAATCATGGCGCAGCAATGTCTCAAATAATGGGTAAAGAAATGAACTCATTTGAAAATGCACAATTGCAACGTGTACCGTTAATCATTCGTGTTCCAGGAATGAAGGGTGGCGTACAACATCAATACGGCGGAGAAATTGATGTTCTTCCGACACTATTACACTTACTAGGTACAGATACGAAAAATTATGTCCAATTTGGATCCGATTTATTATCACCAGAGCATAAACAAGTTGTTCCATTCCGTAACGGTAACTTCGTAAGTCCAACAGTTACTGCATTGAATGGAAAATACTATGATACAACTACTGGTAACTCTGTAGAATTAACAGACGAAATAAAACAAAATGAACAAATGGTTCAAAAGTCATTAAAATACTCTGACCAAGTCGTAAACGGTGACTTATTACGATTCTACACACCGGAAGGATTTACACCGGTCGATCGTTCGAAGTACAACTATAACCATCGTGATAAAAATAAAACGAAGGTAAAGACGACTGAAGATGGGGAAACGAAATAAATAGTAAAAAGCGCTACTCATATGAGTAGCGCTTTTGTTTGTACATATAACGTTGTCATTTTATAGAATTATCTTTCGTTTTTTGTTTCATTTTTCCAAAGAATACTACACCAGCAATGATAATTATGATAAATGCCCATTTTATGAAAGGGTTACTTTCGAAAAATCCAGCGAACCATTTCTCATCTACAATCATTTTCGCAGCAGTATAAGCTAAAACGGCTGCTCCAATTGTAATGATAACAGGGAACCGGTCAACCCATTTTAAAATTAATGTACTGCCCCATACTACTACTGGAATTGATACTAATAGTCCGATGATGACTAAAGAAAAATTGCCATGCGCAGCTCCTGCAACAGCAAGTACATTATCAATACCCATTAACGCATCAGCAATAATAATGGTTTTAATAGCAGACCAAAATCCTTCTTCGGCCTTAATATCATGATCTTTGCCTTCAGCAATTAATTTGTAAGCAATCCATATAAGGAGTACACCACCAATTAGAAGTAGCCCTGGTATTTTTAATAACCAGACGACAACTAAAGTAGCGAGGGCCCTAATCGCAATTGCCCCGATAGTTCCCCATATAATCACTTTCTTTTGTTGATCTTTCGGTAATCGCCTTGCTGCTAATCCAATTACAATGGCATTATCACCAGCTAACACTAAATCAATTACAATGATGGCAAGTAGGGCAGATAAATATTCGGCTGAAAGAAAATCCATATACACATCACTCCTTAAGAGTAATATGTGCTAAAGTGTTGATAATATAAAAAATAGGATTGAATTTGTATATTCAATCCATAATTTCTTACTGTATTTTGATATATTTTTTAATTTCGTACTAGTCGTTTTTAGAATAACATGTCATGTTTTTTAGTTAAATTAATGTGGTTTTTATATCCCATTGATATAAAGGAAGAAGGGGGAATCGAATATAAGAGAAGTAATACCCAATACGAAAAAAAGACTCAATAACCTACTAGAGGAAATAGAGTCTTTCACATTACATACGATTATCGTGCCAGAAGTTTAATGGGAAGTGTTCGTTCTCATTATAACTTTCTAATTCATATCCTTTTTCTTTCAGTCCTTTAATAATTCCAGGCACTGCTTTAACGGATTGTGGATGAATATCGTGCATTAGAATAACTTCTGTTGGCTTGTCAGCTCCATTTACAACGTTTTGTACAATTTTAGCTGATGCAGCATCAACAGGCATTTTGTTGTATGTCCAGTCTAAAGAATCAATTGTCCAATCCCAAACTTTTAATCCATTTTCGACAACTTTGTTGCGAAGTGCTTCGTTTAACCCTGGCATTGAGCCGTAAGATGGGCGAGTTAATACTGGTGATTTACCTAGAACGCCAGCGATTAAGCCTTGATCTTCTTTCATTTCATCTACGTAATGACCTTCAGTGTAAAGCTTCTTGTAGTTATGAGTCATACTGTGCATCCCAACATAGTGGCCTTCAGCATCTTCACGTTTTACAAGTTCCGGGAATGCTTTTACATTTGAACCGATTAGGAAGAATGTTGCTTTTGCATTTTCTTTCTTTAACATATCTAAAAGCTCAGCTGTGTATTTTCCAGGACCATCATCAAATGTTAAGTAAGCGACTTTTCTAACTTGCCCGTTATATTGTTTTGGAGCTTCTTTCGGTGCAAGAGATGATTGAATTTCACTTACAAGTTGAACAGATTTTGTTTCATCCTCTGTACTTGCTAGAGCAGTATGTGTTGATCCTAAAGTTGCTTCGTATGTAAATAATACCCCCGCGCAAATCAACATAGCCCTTTTTACTAAAGTTGTCATTCGAATTCCATTGTGCATAATTTTCCTTCTCTCTATAAAAGTTCTACTCTACTATATTAGCAATTATAGGGCGGTAATTGCAAAAAAACTTTTTTACAAACGTAAAAAAGTTTGGTCAAAAGTATGCAAGATTTTGTATCAATTGTAGTCTTGAAAAAAAGGGTGATTTTAAACTTTATTATGAAAATTTTCAAGCATTAAATTTAATTCTTTTAATAATGAAGTATGTGCTTTTTTAGACGAACGGGTATCAAAACGAAAAGGGATTCATCATACTTTCGTATCACTTCATTTTCATTCCAATTATTGATTCGAATATTTTTGTTTTCTATTAAAATATTGGTATAAGAACAATTAAATTTAATAAGGGAGTGGGAATATGGTTAATTATATTTGCACTACATGTGGAGTACAGTATCCTGAAAATGAAGAAGCGCCTTCTAGTTGTAAAATTTGTAATGAGGAAAGGCAATATGTGAATCTAATTGGGCAGTCATGGACAACATTAGAAACTATGCAAAATAGCAATTTATACAAAAATGAAATAATAAAAGAAGAAAGTGGTTTGTATAGCATTACTACAAAACCTAAATTTGCAATTGGACAAACAGCATTTTTAATACAAAGTAAAACTCTAAATGTTATGTGGGATTGCATTAGTTATTTAGATGATAAGACGATTCAGAGTATATATGATTTAGGTGGTATTCAAGCAATAGCACTTTCTCATCCACATTATTACTCTACACAAGTAAAATGGGCGGAAACATTCAATGTACCTATCTATATTCATGAAGATGATAAAGAGTGGGTGGTTCGCCCGAGTAAACAAATTAAATTTTGGTCTGGGGAACATTTGATATTATCGAAAGAACTTACATTGCATCGCTTAGGAGGCCATTTTAAGGGTGGGACTGTTATGCATTGGAAAGAAGGTAACGAAGGGAAAGGAATTTTGTTATCAGGTGATATTATACAAGTAGTTTCTGATCAAAAATGGGTAAGTTTTATGTATAGTTATCCAAATCTCATTCCATTACCAGCGAATAAAGTTAGAGATATGGCAGAGAAAGTAAAAGATATCCAATTTAGTCGACTATATAATGCATTTCATGGTGTGGTGGAAGATGCGAATAAGGCTGTACAAAGATCTGCTGATCGGTATATAAAGGCTCTGCAAGGAGAACTTTTTCATACGTAATAAAATATAAGAAATAACTATTTATTTCATCTCAATATTTATATAACTACTTTTATATGAATTTAATACTAAAGTCCTACTATTTATAAACTAATAGGTCTTTCAACTTAGGTAGTTCTCATACTAATGAGGGATATGAAAGGAAATATATGTAACTTATAATGATTACTATAAAGCTTTGGAAAATGAAAAGGAGGAGATTTGCATGAAGAATTGGGTTCAATTTAGAATTGCAAGACCAACAGATAAATTTGAAGAAGTTATAAGTTTTTATGAGACGGGGTTAGGGTTAAAGCGTATAGGAGAATTTCACAATCATGAAGGATATGATGGGGTTATGTTTGGATTACCGGATGCCGAGTATCATTTGGAGTTTACAACGCACGTTAATGGAAGTCCATGTCCGGCACCGACAAAAGATAATTTACTAGTTTTTTATATGCCTAATAAAGATGAAATTGAAAAAATAGTGAATCGATTAAGTAATATGGGCTATCATGAGGTAGAACCAGAAAATCCGTATTGGATAGAGAAAGGGATCACAATAGAGGATCCAGATGGTTGGAGAATTGTGCTTATGAATGCATTTGAATAAAGAAGCTCTTTTTGTATGTAATGTAGTGTAACAAAATGATTGAGTCATAAATCCCTACAGCATTTGTAGGGATTTTTATATAAAAAGATTTAGTTAAGAGAGTTATGAAATTGTAGAAAGTATTTTAGCTAAAAATAAATATGATTTATGTAGGAGGAATAGAAGTATGACATTAAAGCATTTTCATGAGTTTGCTAAAAATGTTGGGAACACACCTCTCATTAAATTAGAATGCGAAGAAACGAAGGATTTTTCTATTTATGCTAAATGTGAATGGCACAACCCTACAGAATCGATTAAGGATAGAGCTGCACTTGGAATGATTAAAAAATATTTACAAGAAGCGGACAAAAAACAACCTATCTTAGAGTATAGTGGTGGAAGTTTAGCGAGATCAATTAGTTATATTTGTTATTATTTAGAGGTTGAATGCACGTTAGTTTTAAGTTCTGGAACTGGTAAATCATTACTAAATGAACTTGAGTGTTATGGAGCTAACGTGATTTTAGTTGATAAATGTATGGGTTTCTACGCAGTAATTGAAAAGGCAATTGAGATTAGCAAACAAAAACCAGAGTTATACTTTTTATTCCAACATTATAATAACGCAAATCTATTAAGTCATATAGAAGGTACAGGCAGAGAAATTATTACACAAATGAATGGAAAACCAATACACGCATGGTAGCATCTGCTGGTACTGGTGGAACTCTAATGGGAGTCTATAAAGAAGTAAAGAATTATACCAAAAATGTTGAGCTACATTTAGTAATGCCTGCTGAATTGCCTTATGGTTCCGAACAACCACCGAATGATTTAAAGAAATATGCTGGATCAGGTGGGTTTGGCTTAGGAAGGAAACAACATTTCATAGAACAGGAAGACAATTTGATAGAAAAACAATGGACTTATTCATATGAAGAAACCTTGTATGAAATGGCACGTTTTTATAATGAAACTGGTATGAAAGTAGGAACGTCTGCGGCAGCGAATTTATTAGCTGCTAAACAAATTGGAAAAGAAAAAGGTGCGAATTTTAATGTAGTTACAGTTTTTCCGGACGCAGGGTCTATAGAAGAGTGGTCAGATGTAAAGAGCTTACAAAAAATAAAGAAAGAATCAAACAAATAAAAGTTCTTTCAAATTCTATTTCTTACACTTTGGGAAATTGATGAAATGAAAACCTGTATAGGTAAAATGTACAGGTTTTTCGTGGTTGTTTTAGTTATATATAGCAACTATAAAATTTCACATACCGTATTTTAAAAATACATATAGGAAAACCAAAAAGTAATGTAGAATATATCGTACATACATATATGAAATCAACATAAAAGAAAAAGAGGTGTGCATATGTTACTGGAAGAAGTAATGCAACAACTAGAGGAATATGGAACAGAACAAAATCGTAAAACGTATAAAAACCACGGAGCGAAAGAGCCACTCTTCGGAGTTAGTTTTGCCAATTTAAAATTGTTAAAAAAGAAGATAAAAAAAGATCATGATTTAGCAATTTTATTATGGGAAACAAAAAATATGGATGCAATGACTTTAGCGACGATGATTTTAGATCCGAAAAAAGTTACGACAGAACAGCTAAATAAATGGGTACAGGAAGTTGATTATTATTGTTTAATGGACGTTTTGATGACCGCTATTTGTACATCGCCAATCGCGATAGAAAGAATGGAAGAATGGACAAAGTCTGATGATGAATGGATCGGAAGAGCAGGTTGGTCATTATTAGCGAATATCGCGATTAAAAATAAAACGTTACATGATGATTTCTTTTTGCCGTATCTAGAAGAGATTAAAACTTATATACATAATGAAAAAAATCGTAAAAGAGAAGCGATGAATAGAGCTTTAATTGCAGTAGGTGTTCGGAATGAAAGTTTGGAACGACAGGCGATTGAAACTGCACGCGTGATTGGGAAAGTAGAAGTTGATCACGGTGAAACGTCATGTAAAACACCTGATGCAGAAGCCTATATAAAAAAAACAAAAGAAAGAGCTGAAAAAAAGAAAGTGAAATAAGAATAGGAGAACGGTTATGAAAGCAATGGAAGCGGCACAAAGCATCATTACATCACAATTTCCGAATTGTGATGTAGCTTTACTGGGAGGAAGCGTTGCACGAGGAGAAGCGACAAAAACATCTGATCTGGACATTGTAATAATAGATTGTAGTTTGTCATCTTGTTATAGAGAATCTTTCTATAGTAATGGATGGCCCGTTGAGGTGTTTGTACATAATTTTGAAACGTATAAAACCTTTTTTAAAATGGATTGTGATCGTGGAAGACCTTCGTTGCCACAATTAGTCTCAGAGGGAGTTGTATTAAAAGGTGAAAATGAAATTGTTGATGAATTAAAAAGAGAAGCAAATGATTTACTAAATAAAGGACCAGTTAAATGGACTGAAGAAATGATGAAGCAGAAGCGATATTTTATTACGGATACTTTGGATGACTTTATCGGGGCTACAAAAAGAGAAGAAGAATTGTTTATCGCGAATCTATTAGCTGATTTAGTACATGAATATGTATTAAGAGTAAATCGGAAATGGCTCGGAAATTCAAAATGGTTTATAAGAGTACTTAGAAAATATGATGAAAAATATGCAGATCAATTTGTAGCGGCGTTTGATCATTTTTATACAACAGGAGAGAAAAGTAAATTAATTACTTTTGTAGAAAAAACACTAGAACAGTATGGAGGAAGAATGTTCGAAGGGTTTTCTATAGGAAAATAAAAAGGGGATAGCACAATGAATGTACCATTCGTTCAATTAAGAGAACTGACACTAGATGATGTAGAAGATCGATATCAATGGTCATTAGATACAAAAGTAACAAAACATTTAGTTGTACCAGATCAATATCCACCGTTTACTCGTGAAGAAACGAAAAAATGGATTGAAGCATGTATAAATCGGAAAAATGGCTATGAACAAAGAGCTATCACTGCAGAGAACGGCATACATATTGGATGGGTAGATCTTAAAAATTTTGATAAAACAAATCAAAATGCAGAACTGGGAATCGCGATTGGTAATAAAGAATATTGGGGTAAAGGGTATGGAATGGCAGCCCTATATAGTATGTTACATGAAGCATTCTTTGAATTTGAATTAGAAAAAGTTTGGCTACGTGTAGATGAAGATAATTTTCAAGCTAGAAAGAGTTATGAAAAGGCTAGTTTTGTTTGTGAAGGACTAATGAGAAATGATCGATTACGTCAAGGAAAGTTCATTCATCGTTATCGTTATAGTATGTTAAGAGAAGAATACGAATCTTTGAATAATAGTTTATAATAATATTATGTTAATTAAAAGGGGCTGGAGAAATATGATTCGATTACTTACGAAAGAAGATGCGAAAAAATATTGGGATTTACGTTTACAAGCATTACAAATAAACCCAGAGGCATTTGTAACAACTTATGAAGAGGCGATTCGTCAGGAAAATCCTATTAAACGAGTGGAAAGTAATTTAACAGCTACTACTAGTTGTACATTTGGTGCTTTTAATGAGGATCATCAATTAGTTGGAGTTGTCACTTTACTAACAGAAGAGAAAGAGGCGTATAAACATAAAGGTCATATCGTTGCGATGTACGTAGATGCAGGTAATCGAAGAAGTGGCCTTGCACGTGAGTTAATACGTAAGGCAATTGAAAGATCAAGAGAAATGAACTTGGAACAATTGACATTAGGTGTTGTGTCCACAAATGAACCAGCAAAAAAATTGTATGAATCGATGGGCTTTAAAACATATGGGATTGAAAAGAGAGCTATAAAAATGAATGGTGTGTATAGTGATGATGAACATATGGTGTTATTCTTTTAATGGAGGAAGTTTAGTATGAAAGATCTCCATTTAGAAAAAAATATGAACCCGCAAGTTGCAATTTTGTATGCGATGGTTACGGATACATTTAAACGATTGCAAAAATTAGTAGAAGGTACTGATGAGAAAGAACTGTCTTTTAAAGGGTCAGAAAATAAAGAAAATAGCATTGGACAACTACTTCAACATTTAGCAGTTGTGGATTTATACTGGGTGTACCGTTTAAAAGGAGAGGCAGTTCCACGGACACTTAATAATATATATGGACCAATGTTAAATGAAGCAGGAGAACTACCGAGTTTAAGAAAACAGGCGTTGCAACAATTAATGCAAGATTATGAAGCTGTGCAACATATGTTTTATGAGGAATGTATGAAACTAACAGAAGCTGATTTAACACGAGAGGTTTTTTATGAAAAGGGAGAAAATGCGACTATAAGGTGGGGGATATGGCATATAGCTGATCATAATCGGTATCATCAAGCTCATATTAGCCAGTTGAGAAAACTATATAGAACTAGAATACATGCGAGATAAAGATTTCAAATTTTAATTATATTTAATTTGTTGTATAGTATAAGAACAAACTAAATAAGGGGTTTTATAATGAAAGCTATTGCAATAGGGATATTGGCATCATTTTTCTTTGCCTTTACCTTCGTTTTAAACCGGGCGATGGACTTAGAGGGTGGAAGCTGGATTTGGAGTGCATCATTACGGTACTACTTTATGGTTCCAATGCTTTTACTCATTGTCATGTATAGAGGTAACTTAAAACAACTCTTTCAATATATGAAAAATAATCCGAAAGAATGGTTAGTGTGGAGTATCGTTGGATTTGGCCTCTTTTATGCTCCGCTTAGTTTTGCTGGAGCTTTTGGACCTGGTTGGCTCGTTGCATCAACATGGCAAATTACAATCGTCGCAGGTATTTTGTTAACACCATTTTTTGCAGTGGATCCATTACATAAAAAACTTCCAATGAAAGAACTAGTTATGTCGGGCATTATTTTATGCGGTGTTGTATTCATGCAAGTAGAACATGCTTCTTCATTAGGAATTCGTGAAACCGTTTTATGTGTAGTTCCTGTCCTTATTGCAGCGTTTGCGTATCCACTTGGAAATCGAAAAATGATGCAAGTTTGTAAAGGGGAATTAGATGTATTCCAGCGAGTTCTCGGTATGACATTAGCAAGTTTACCATTTTGGTTTTTACTATCTGGTTATGAAGTATCAACAGGCGGGCTACCGTCAAGTAGTCAAGTTTTTCAATGTTTTATAGTAGCGGTTAGTTCAGGTTTAATCGCGACGGTATTATTCTTCTTTGCGACAGATCTTGTAAAAGATGATCCACAAAAACTAGCAACAGTGGAAGCAACTCAGTCTGGTGAAGTTTTATTTGCGCTAGCAGGAGAACTCATCTTGCTATCGGCACCAATTCCGTCATCTTTATCTTGGATTGGTATGAGCCTAGTTATTATTGGGATGATACTACATAGTTATGTGGCTGTAGTTGTGAAAAAAGAAGAAAAAATAACGGCGTAATGAGATTAGCTCTTTTTATAAAGGGCTAGTCTTTTTTCATAGAAAGGGATGGAAGTATGAATTTATATCGTGTTGAACAAATTGAAAAAGATTCAATTTTAAATGTACTACAGTATGCAATTGGTCCAAGTGAAACTAGCTTAAAGAAAGCAGTTTTATTTTATGAAAGGAATAAAGGGACTTTTTACAAATATGAAGAAAAAGCTTGTATAGGTATTGAAATAATTGGAACAAATAAAGCGAGAATATGCCACATAGCAGTCGCTCCGCAATATCGCTATAAAGGAATTGCATTACAAATGATAAAGGAAGTATTAAGAATACATCAATTGACTTATGTAGAAGCAGAGACAGACAATGAGGCAGTAGAATTTTATAAAAAAATTGGTTTTCAGGTTAAAAGTTTAGGAGAAAAATATCCGGGAGTCGAAAGGTTTCAATGCTATCTAGAAGGATAGCATTGAAAATATGCAAATATACATATTGATTATAGTTTGAAAAAAGTAAGAATTACATTATATAATAAAGGTATCTGGAAAAATATAGATAAAAGAAATTAGGTGTATAACACATGAGAATGGATAAAAGTAAATTTATAAAAATTGCTACTTCAATAGGGGTGTCATCTTTTTTATTAACAGGCTGTGGCGATTATGAAGAAGAAACGGCCCAGAAAGAAAGTACTGCTATTAAAACAGATGGTGGAAAACAAGGAAATGAACAAGAAACATTAAATTGTGACGATAAAACCCCTACTAATGAAAATGTAGAAAATGATGAGTTATGTAAGGAAAATAATCCATCTTTTTCATCGTATAATGAAAATTCACATTTACCAATACTTCCATTCGTAGCAGGCTATTTATTAGCAAACAGAACCTCAAATATGAATTATACAGCAAAACCAAATATAATGAAGAAACCGTATGCAAATAATATTATTCCATATCGTGAAAAAGACCAAAGTAGAACTGGTGGCAGCGGTGGTGGAGGATACTATGGTGGAACTAACAGTAACAACAATAATTCTTCTTCCAATAAAGTAGATTTAAACAAACAACAGCCGAGTACATCAAATAAAGTGACGCCAGATACAAATACGCCGAAATCATCTACTACTCAAACGCCGAAAGTGAATTCTGGTTCAAGTGGAATTGGAAACGCAAAAGCGCCAGCCGGATCATAACACGAAAGGATAATAGGATCATGTATACAGAACAAGAGCAGAAAGAGTATATGAAAGTATGGTTTTCACTTGCGGAAGAGGCTGGTCGGAATGGATTTACGTGGCCGAGTCTTTTAGAGAAGGAAGAATGGAATCAATATATGGCAACGGGTATGTATCGTATGCCAGCAAACACATATACTGCTATTTTAAAAGCGACAGAAGAAATTATGTATGTGTTATATAGAACGTATCAATATATTGTAAATACGACAGAAGATTTTCAAACACTAGGGTTTCCAGCTGAAACGTGGGAAATTGCGAGAATGAAACATATTGGCTTGTTTTCATATTTTACAAGGTTTGACTTTATCGTAAATGGTGAAGATATAAAATTAATAGAAGTAAATTGTGATACACCAACAGGTTATTTAGAGCCGTCTGTCGCAAATGAAGTGTTATGCCGTTATCACGATGTGAATCACCCAAATCATATAGAAGAGCATATTGTGCAGGCATGGGAACAAATTAAACATGACTATAATATAAGTCCTATAGAGACGATATATTTTACTAGTTATGATTGGCATGATGAAGATCATCAAACAGTTCAATTTTTAAGAAGCTATTGCTTAGATCAATCAACGGACTATATAGGCATACAAGATATCGTTGTTGCAGATGATGGTATATATACGCAAAATGGTGAACGAATCCATTATTTATATAGACTATATCCAATTGAATATTTAGTTTCAGATGCCGATAAAAATGGGAAAAGAATTGGACTTCAGTTTTTAGATCATATAGCGCAAGGAAGAGTGAAAATCATTAATCCACCTGCTGCTTTTCTTATGCAAAATAAAAGTGTACTCGCATTAATTTGGCAACTGTTCGAAGAGGGAGTTTTCTTTGAGAAAGAAGAGAGAGAAATCATTCAGAACTACTTCATACCAACATATTTTACAAATAGACCATTTATAGAAAGAGATGCATCATATGTTTCTAAGCCTTTATACGGACGTGAAGGTGGAGGGGTATCTATATACGATAATGATGAACTATTAGCTGAAGATAAAACGGAGTATTACTTTGGACAGCGAAAAATATACCAGCAATACATAGAAATGCCTGACTATACAATTGACACATGGGATGGTCCATATACTGGTAAACTATTAATTGGTTCACACTGTATTAGCGGGAGAGCCGCAGGGTTATTTTTACGTGTAGGTGAGAAAATAACAGGAAACTTATCGATGTTTACAGGGGTTACAATTGAAGGGTAAACGAAAGAGCTCATCATTTTCGATGAGCTCTTTCGTTTATATTAGTGTTATTATTGTTTGACGTAACGCCTTTATTTTTCTTCTTTTGTTATATAATATTAATATATTACCATTTTTTGTATGGATGAAAATGATTAAGTTAAAAATTAAGAAAAATATGATAATATATATGTAGTAGTTTAATACAAAATGGGGGAACAATCGTGAAAATGAATGACATAGTGGCAAATACACAATTGCCAAATACAATCAAAACAATTACAAATGATTTAAGAGAATTAGGGTTAGAAAAAGGAATGACGGTTATTGTACATTCTTCGCTCAGTTCTATTGGCTGGGTATCTGGCGGAGCAGTTGCGGTAGTAGAGGCGTTAATGAAAGTGATTACGGAAGAGGGAACAATTATTATGCCAACACAATCTTCGGATTTATCTGATCCGAAACATTGGTCAAGACCGCCTGTACCTGAAGAATGGTGGCAAATTATCCGAGATAATGTCCCGGCATTTGAGCCACATATTACACCAACAAGGGCAATGGGAAAAGTAGTTGAATGTTTTCGTACATATCCGAATGTAGTACGTAGCAACCATCCATTAGGAAGTTTTGCTGCATGGGGAAAGCATGCAGAAGAAATAACGATGAATCAGTCGCTATCAATGAGTTTAGGAGAGGAATCTCCATTAAGAAAAATATACGATTTAGACGGATACATATTATTAATTGGTGTTGGATATGATTCCAATACGTCTGTTCATTTATCTGAAGTACGTACTGGTGCATGTGAGTTAATAAAAGTAGGGGCACCAATTATAGAGAATGGGGAAAGAGTATGGAAAGAGTTTGTTGATATGGATTACGATTCTGATAAGTTTGTAGAAATCGGTGTAGAGTTTGAGCGAAAAGGAACTGTAACAACTGGAAAAATAGGAAATGCAACGTGCCGTCTTATGAATCAACGAGATATCGTTGATTTTGGAACAGAATGGTTTCGTAAGAAAAATCAGTAAGGGATGGTTACAATGAAGGGGAAAAAGGTATTAATTACGAGTGGTGGTTGTTTAGAAAAATGGGACCAAGTACGCGGGCATACGAATATGGCGAAAGGCACAATTGGGAGAATAATCGCCGAAGAGCTTATTAATAAAGGGGCACATGTTATATATTTACACGGTTATTTCGCCGAAAAACCGAACGATATATATAATCAATTGGAATTACATCCATTTGAAGGAATTGTTGATTTGCAAGATAAAATGAAAAGTATACTTACGCATGAAAAGGTCGATGCGGTCATTATGGCAGCGGCTGGATCAGATTGGGTTGTAGACAAAATTTGTGATCAAGATGGTAATGTTCTTGATATGAATGGGAAAATTTCAAGTGATATTGCGCCAATTATTCATTTTCAAAAGGCTCCGAAAGTATTAAAACATATAAAAGAGTGGGATCCAGAAACGGTACTCGTTGGATTTAAACTTGAAAGTGATGTAAATGAAGAAGAACTGTTTGAAAGAGCGAGAAATAGAATGAAAGAAGCTAAGGCAAATGTAATGATTGCAAATTCACCACATTCTTTATATTCGCGCGGAGCAGTGCACTACGTAATTGGACAAGATGGTAAAGGGAAGTTATGTAATGGGAAAGATGAAACAGCGAAAGAAATTGTTCAAAGGTTAGAAGTGCTATGTAATCACATTACCGTTTTATAATTTTAAGTATTTGGATAAGAGTGAATCCGCATAGTATATATAGGTAAGTGAAGCTTTAATTTAAGGGGATTTTACTTTTACACGAACGTTAACCATTCAAGATGGATACATAGAATAATTGGTGAGGAGTGGATTCTATGGAACATTTATTAAAGCAAGCTATTAAACTAAGAGATGAGAAGAAATATGCGCAGTCCAAAGAGATACTTATTGGGTTAACAAACTTTACGCGGGATGCAGAAGTGCTTTTTCAATGTGCCTGGATACATGATGTAATGGGACTTGAAACAGAGGCTGTGCCATATTATGAACAGGCGATTGCAAACGGTCTTGAGGGTGAGTCACTTTGCGATGCATATATCGGTCTTGGAAGTACATATCGTTGTATAGGTGAGTATGACAAGGCGATAACTGTTTTAGAAACAGGTATGCAGCAGTTTTCGGATAACGACGTGATTAAAGTGTTTCTCTCATTAGCAAAATATAACGTAAACGATCATGAATCCGCGATGAAATTATTACTTGAAACGGTTATAAAAGTAGATGAAGTTAAAGAATTTGAACGTGCCATTATATTTTATAAAGACCATTTAAACGAGGTTTTTAAATAGAGGAGTGAACATATGAATGTCTCACTATCGCGAAGGCGAAAAGGCATTTGGATTGGACTCGTATCTTTCATCTTGTTATCAAACTATTTATTGTATACCCTTCCGATTGTACCAGCTGCTCCGAATGAAGTAGTGCTTGGTTCTTTGTTAGATTGTATGTTTGTAATTCCGGTCATTACGTATTTCTTTATTATTCGAAAAAGATACTCGTTAACGTATATATTCCCTGTCGTAATAGCTGGTTATATATTTGCAAGATTTATTATTCCAAGCGACTATTTACGAGCGTTTTCAAACGTTTCTTATATTATAGTTGCGGGAGAAATTGCTTTTGTAGGTCTAGAATTTTTCCTTCTCTATAAAATCGTTAAAGTGCTTCCTGAAACAATCAAACGATTTAAAGAATATAGAAGAGAATATTCTTCATTTTCTTATGCGATTGATGCAGCGTTTGATGCTACTATGAAAAGAAATAAATTAGTAGATATCATTGTAACAGAGTGTAAGTTAATCTATTATGCATTTTTATCGTGGCGTGCAACAGTACCAGAAGGTGAATCCGTGTACTCATATCACAAAAAGACTGGAGCAATAGGTGTATATATCATGATTATCCATGCGACCTTAATAGAAAGTATCGGTTTTCATTATTTGCTTCATCAATGGAATCCAGTAATAGCATGGATTTTACTTATTTTAAACATATACGCAATGTTTTATTTTTTAGCTGAAATACAAGCAATGCGTAAAAATCCGATTATCATTACAGAAGAACAAATAATCATTCAAATTGGATTAGGTAAGAAAATTGTTATACCATTTACACAAATTGATAAAATTTTGTTTTATAAAGGAGAATCTTTAAAGAAAGAGAAAGAGGTCCTTGACGCAACTGTGATGGAATTTATAAAGGAACCTCCAACATTTGAAATAACACTAAAAGAGCCTGTAAAAGCGCAATTGTTATATGGATTTTCTAAAACAGTAAGCCGCGTTCACTTAAATGTTGATGAGGAACGGAGATTTTATGATATGGTCACAGAGAAGTTGAAGCATGAATAATGCTACTAATTTTCATCGTGCGTTTGGTGTGTACGGAATTTGTATCGAAAACAAGAATTTATTAGTAATTGATAAAATTAAAGGTCCATATAGAAATCGGTATGATTTACCTGGTGGTAGTTTAGAAGATGGGGAATCATTATTAGGTGGACTTCATAGAGAGATTAAAGAAGAGACTGGGCTAAATGTAACGGTAGTAAAACAAGTAGGTACAATTGATTTTCAATTTCCATCAAAATTCAAGGAGTACACACATGTACATCATATCGCAGTTTTTTACTTTGTAGAAAGGTGCGAAGGTGAATTCAAAGTACTGGAACAATTTGAAGAGCAAGATTCATTAGGAGCTAGGTGGATTCCAATAGAAAGTATTACTGAAGGTAATTCATCTCCTCTTGTATGTAGTGCTGTGGAGTGGTTAAAAGAATCTAAGTTTCGTTTAGAAGTGAAGGCTTACAAATCATGGGTTATAAAATAATAATACAAATAGAGTTCCTTCTAACTTAGAAGGGACTTTTTTGTGAAGTAGAAAATGAGATTATATAAATTTTAACTAAAAAAATAATGAACGAATAGACTGAACGCTTTCTTAGCGGAAATATAAAGAGTTATAATGAAAGAACTAAAATAAAAGGGGTATTTAAAAAATGAGTTGCTTACGTCCGTCAGGGATTGAAATTATTGAAAGAAAAATCCGATATGATGCTACAACTGTAGATCATGCTTGTTTACTAGTAGAAGCGCAGCAGGACAAAATTGTTTTGTATCATGAAGTACTGTACTCTTTTACAATGGAAGCGAACGATAAGAAGTTAACGATCTCGAAAGGAAGTTGTACAATTGCATACTACTGGAGGAATCGTCCATATAATTTATACGTTTGGAGAGATCATGATGGGAGTTATCTAGGTTCTTATTTTAATATTGTAAAGAATACATATATATCGGACGAAGTTGTATCCTTTGAAGATTTAATCCTTGATATTATGGTACTTCCCAGTGGAGAGTTTATTATACTGGATGAGGATGAATTACCTGAGCCGTTAGAACAATTTGAAGACGGATATGTAGAAAAAGCTCTTCATACAGTCAAAAATACAATTCAAGAATCGCTTCCAAACATCATTTCAGAAACTGTTACTATTTTTAAAAATAAATAACGTTCATTAAAACCTAGTTGACTTATCGGAAAAATTTGTATAATATGTAGTTAATTCTATAACGTATAGCTGATTGGAGAAACCAAAGGCATTTCATTACAAGATGAAATGCCTTTGGTTTTTTTATTGTACAAATGTTGCATCTATTCATTTAAATGAATCATTTCAAGGAGGGGAAGAAGTGACGGTTTCAATTGATGGGGTATCAAAATATTTTTCGAAACAAACTGGTACGGTTCAAGTATTAGAAGATATTAATTTTCAATTAGAGAAAGGGGATTTTGTCACCATAATTGGACCGAGTGGTTGCGGGAAAAGTACGCTTTTGAAAATTGTTGCGGGGTTAGATAACGAATTTGAAGGTAAGATTGTCATTGATGGGGAACAAATCGTAAAACCGAGTAAGAAACAAGGTTTTATTTTTCAAGAACATCGCTTATTTCCATGGTTAACAGTTGAAGAAAATATTGCTGCAGATTTGTCGTTAAAGGATAAGCATGTAAAAGATAAAGTAAAAGAATGGGTTGAAATCGTTCGATTAGACGGTTTCGAAAAATCCTATCCGAAAGAAATTTCAGGCGGGATGTCACAACGCGTTGCGATTGCGAGAGCTTTATTAAGGGATCCGAATGTATTATTACTTGATGAGCCATTCGGGGCACTTGATGCTTTTACTAGAAGTCATTTGCAAGAAGTACTGCTAAATATTTGGGAGCAGAAGAAAACGACAATGGTATTTGTTACTCATGATATAGACGAAGCGATATATCTCTCAAACCGAATTATCATCATGAGTGCAAAGCCTGGAAAAATACATAAAGTGATTGAAAATAATTTACCTTATCCACGTAGTAAAACTTCGGAATTATTCCAAGAAATTCGTACGAAAGTATTGCAGCAGTTTGAACAAGGGGGACTGATTCAAACGAGTATATAGGAAAGGGTGGATTATATATGAATAAAAAAGGAAAAGTTCTTTCTTTTGCATTAGGTATATCTTTATTTTTATTAGGGTGTGAAAAAAGTACAGCGAGTAGCAAGAAAGAAGATGTAACAATACAAATTGGTATACAGCAAGGGTTAAGTCCGCTCTTACTGGCACAGAAAAAAGGATGGTTTGAAGAGGAGTTTAAAAAAGAAGGAGTTAAAGTGAAATGGACAGAGTTTCAAAGTGGACCTCCCTATTTTGAAGCGATTGCATCAAATCGATTAGATTTTGGTGAAGTTGGGAACTCCCCAGTTATTTCAGCTCAAGCAGCTGGTATTGAATTTACCGAAATTGCTAATACAAGTTATGCAAGAAAAGGAACAGGAATTCTTGTACAAAAAGATAGTAAAATTACGAGTGTAAAAGATTTAAAGGGTAAGAAAATTGCAGTAGCAAAAGGAAGTAGCGCATTTAATTTATTGTATCGAGCCTTAGAAAAAGAAGGTATCAATGCGAAAGATGTAAATGTCATTCAACTGCAACCAGATGAAGCGCAGCCCGCATTTGAATCAGGATCAGTAGATGCATGGGCCATTTGGGATCCATTCATTTCGCTACATACGTTAAATAAAGGCGCCAAGGTTATTACAGATGGTGAACGATTAAATGTTTCTTCTCCAGAATTTTTAATTGCGAGAACAAAATTTGCGAAAGAACATCCAGAATTAGTTGAGAAATTTCTTAAAGTTTATGAAAAGGCACGTGTGTGGCAAGAGTCAGACTTAGATGAAGCAATAAAAATATATACTTCGGCAAAAAAAATAGATGCTGAAATTGTAAAAGAAGTATTTGATCACGACAAGCCAATTTTAGTTCCTGTAACGAAAGAAATAATAGCCGAACAGCAAAAGACAGCGGATTTTCAATATAAGCTCGGTTCTATAAAGAAAGAAATCAAGACAGATAAAGTTGTAGATAATTCTTTCGTAGAAAAAGCATTAAAGGCGAAATGAAAAGAGGTTTTGTAAATTGGAGAATACGAAAGCTGTTATGAAACCAGCGGGTATAACGATTGGCAAAAAGAATGTAAAGAAAGTGCGAAAGACTAATGTAAAAGTGCTAGTAAGAGCAATTACTATACCGATTATCGTATTAATTATTTGGCAGTTAGCTGGCGTATTCGATTTAGTTTCTAAAACAATTTTACCGACGCCATTAGATATATTTCTAGCTTTTCAAGAACTTATAAAAACAGGAGAGTTATTCGGTCATTTAAGTGTTAGTGTATTTAGGGCTGCGGCTGGTTTCTTTATCGGCGGGGGTTTAGGAATTATTCTAGGAACGATTGTTGGATTTTCAACGAGAAGTGAGCAATATTTAGACCCGTCAGTACAAATGTTAAGAACTGTGCCCCATTTAGCTGTGGCACCGCTTTTCGTATTATGGTTCGGTTTTGGAGAAACATCGAAAGTATTATTAATTGCGGACGGTGCATTTTTTCCTTTATACGTAAATGCATTTTTAGGAATAAGAGGTGTGGATTCAAAGCTATTTGATGTTGCGAGAGTGTTAGAGTTTAGTAAAAGAAAATTAATTACGAAACTCATTTTACCTGCTGCATTGCCGAATCTATTACTTGGAGCAAGATTATCTTTAGGAGTTGCATGGGTGAGTTTAGTAGTAGCAGAACTTATGGGATCGACAGAAGGTATTGGCTATATGATTATGGATGCAAGGCAATTTTCAAATACAGACATCGTATTTGTCGGTATTATTATCTTTGCATTTGTCGGAAAGTTTTCTGATTCACTCGTACGTTTACTAGAAGTGAAGTTTTTGAGATGGCGAGATAATTTTAAAGGAGAGACAGGGAATTAATATATAAATTATTAGGGGTAATTTATATAGGGTATTTTATTTTAAAATAAGTAAGGGGTGTGTAAAGATATGGAATTGTTATGGTTTATTCCAGCTTATGGAGATGGTCGATATTTAGGGACGACAAAAAGAGGAAGGACAGCTGAATATGGTTATTATAAGCAAGTTGCACAGGCAGCTGATTATTTAGGATATACGGGTGTGTTACTTCCAACTGGTCAAGGGTGTGAAGATCCATGGGTATTAGCATCTGCACTTGCTGCTGAAACAGAGAAATTAAAATTTTTAGTAGCAGTTAGACCAGGACTAATGTCACCGACAGTTGCAGCGAGGATGGCATCGACATTTGATAGAATTTCAGGTGGGAGGTTACTTATTAATGTAGTAGCTGGAGGAGATCCTGTTGAATTGCATGGCGATGGATTATATCTTGAACATGATGAAAGGTATGAAGCAGCGGATGAATTTTTAAAAGTTTGGAAATCGACCTTACAAGGTGAAACGGTCTCTTTAGAAGGGAAACATATTCAAGTTACGGATAGTAAAGTTGTATTTCCTCCGGTTCAAACACCGTATCCAACAATTTATTTTGGCGGATCGTCTGCTGCAGGTAAAGAAGTTGCTGCGGAACATAGTGATGTATATTTAACGTGGGGAGAGCCACCAGAGCAAGTGAAAGAGAAAATAGATGAAGTAAGAAAACTTGCAGAAGAGAAGGGGCGTGCAGTACGATTTGGCATCAGATTACATGTAATTGTAAGAGAAACAGAGGAAGAAGCATGGGAAGAGGCTGAAAAGTTAATTCAATATGTAGATAATGAAACGATTGAGCTTGCTCAAAAAACATTTGCCAGATATGATTCAGTCGGACAAAAACGAATGACACATTTAAATAAAGGTACACGGGAGTCGTTAGAAATAAGTCCTAACTTATGGGCTGGCATTGGGCTTGTAAGAGGTGGTGCAGGTACTGCCCTTGTAGGAGATCCGCATACAGTAGCAAATAGAATAAAAGAATATGAATCCTTAGGAATTGATACGTTTGTATTATCAGGGTACCCTCATTTAGAAGAGGCATATGAAGTGGCAGAACTGTTATTTCCTTTATTGAAAGACGAGAAGAAACAAGAAAATAAAATTGTTGGTGAAATGATAGCTGATGCATATGCTTTAAAAAAATAGTGAGAAATAAAGTTGAACCAATCGGGCATTTACAAGTAGTTTCACCTATGTTTTGCTTCATTTTGTTAACTTCCTGTTAATATAGGATAAAAAAACCCGCAAGTATTTCACTTGCGGGTTTTCATCGTAAACTATTAGAAAATATGGTAAAATTAAATAGTAACTTAAGGTACGGTTGGTTGTTCAATTATCACTTCTCCAAAGTAGGAGGGGGGTGATAATACGTGAGTGAAATAGCGTTGCTACTGCAGGGTGGACTGTTTCTCGTTGCATTATTAACGTTCGTCGTCGTTTTAATAGACAAGCTCAAAAAATAACAACCCACCTATGCCAATAGAATGTGGGTTGTTTTGTTTGTAAGAAACAAATAGGATAAATGAACAATCCAATCTGCTAAGTTACGTGGACTAGTGTGTAGCCGCACACTAGTCTTTTTTATTTATATACAATTAATAATTGGTTTATGTGATTGTATTGTTCTTTTCATACTTATTATAACACAGTGTCTTTTCATCAAGAAAGGAGACCGTATGTTCTGATTGTGATTACATAGAAGGAGTTTTTTCTTTAAATAGCCCATCCATATACTGTTTTAAAGTTTGGACATAAAATTCCTGCTTACTTACATTATTTACGCCGACAATAGGCGATGGAAGTTCATACCTCTTTTCTGATAAATGAACAACAACGTCAAAAATATCAAATAGACGAATGAAACAGAACAGGCCATCTTTATCACTTAATAAAATAAAGTAATGGTTTTCGCTATTTGTATTTAATGTATTCCATAAAGAACTTTTGCTCAAATCGCGGACAATGCTCTTTTCTTTTAATTCCATGAAATCCGCATTTGATAGAATGTTAGAAATATCAATCGCGTCTGGATCTTCAAGATAGCCATCAACAGCTTGGACAGCAAAAGTATAAGCCATTTTTAATACGCTCATTTTGTATTTACGGTTATCTAAAAGTAATTCACGTTGAATAGAGCTAGCTACTTTCGTAACACGTTCCTCTTTCCAAATTTCATTATGTAGTGAAATATCGTGCTTTTTACATAGTTTCATAATTAATGCATTGGAATAAAGTATTTCATCACTTACTTCAACAACATCTGTTTCAGCAGCCGCAAGTTCCTCACCATGCTCATTCGTATAGAGAGGGGAATCAATTTGTTTTTTCATTTGCTCAATCTTAAATTGGCTTAATTTATGCCGAATTAAGGGACGATCAATATTTGTTGTCATTTGTTCATGACAAGTATCACAAATTGAGTTTGTGAAATAATATCCACATAATATTTCTGGAATGACATATTGTTCACTAAGTTCTTTCGTATCTTTTCTGCAAATGATGCATTGTGTCATTTTTATCACCTTTACCTGCAAATTTGTATGTAATCTCATTGTAGTGTATTTATTGGCATTTTGGAATATTGTAAAGGAAAATATTATGTGAAATTGTAGTGTATTTTGGTACAATAAAGAGAAGTGCTAGTTTAAAGGAGGAAGTTTTTTGAAATCGAAAGTGCACTTTTGGACATTAGAAGTGCTAATGGTTGTAGCGATCATATTTATTTGCACAAAAATATCGTTTTTATTTCAACCGATTGGTATCTTCATATCAACGTTGTTTTTCCCAATCTTAATCGCGTTATTTTTATACTTCATATTTAACCCATTGTTAGTCTTTTTGGAGAATAAAAAAGTACCTAGAAATTTAGCGATTTTACTGTTATATCTTTTTATCATAACATTAACTGCGGTTGGAGTTGGAGTTGTTGTTCCAACAATCTCACAACAGTTAATGGATTTAGTAAAAAATATGCCCGGTTATATTAAAGAGGGGAAACTATACATACAAGATTTATCCCATCACAGATTATTTGAATGGTTATCTACACAAAACTACGTTTCCATTGAAACAATTGAGAAAAATGCGATTGAATACTTAAAGGATATACCAAACACGATTACGTCGAGTGCAACGGCTTTATTTGGTATTATCACGAACGTTGCATTAGTTATCTTCACAGTACCATTCATTTTATTTTATATGTTTAAAGATGGACATGCGTTTCCAGGTAAAGCAGTAAGCCTATTACCAGAGTCTTACCGTGAAGAAGGACTTCGCATCATTAAGGAAACGAACGAAACATTATCTGCATATATTCAAGGGCAAGCGCTCGTTTGTATATTTGTAGGTGCTTTTACTTTTATCGGTTATTTAATTATCGATTTACCGTACGCTTTCGTTTTAGGAATTATAGCAGCATTTACAAATATCATTCCTAACTTAGGTCCATTTATCGGTGCAGCACCAGCTGTTATTGTAGGTCTGTTCGTATCTCCGATGCAAGCGTTGTACGTAATTATTATCGTAACAATTGTACAACAGTTTGAAAGTAACATCATTTCACCGCGTATTATGAGTTCAAAATTAAATATCCATCCGTTAACAATTATTATTTTAATTTTAGGGGTAGGTAACTTTGCGGGAATTATCGGAATGATTTTGGCAGTACCAGTTTATGCAGTAACAAAAACAGTTGTATCGAACTTAGTGAGATTGTTTAAGACGAAACGAAGTAATCGAAAATAGTTTATGCTGAGAAAGATACACCGCTTTTTAAGTGGTGTATCTTTTGTTTGTTAATCGATGTTAAAAAGTGTATTGATGCAATTTTATTATATATTTATTACATATCAAATGTAACAGAAAACTTGTATAATATAGCCTCGATAAAACTATGTGGAATCCCTCTGAACTATCCAAATCATTTCCTTAGAGCGTGCTATCAACATCATAATCGACTCCTTTCAAGTTTTATATTGTGATTATAGGTGAGAGTAGTATTTACTTCTACGATCTCGAATTTCATCTATAACCTGTTTATATTGTTGTTCTTGTTTTAATTCAGCTTCAGAAAAGTTTTTTTTCTGAATTGTAATTGTTAAAAAGAAAAGGTGAAACTTCATAATACATTCCTCCTTTCGAAAGGAATTATAGATGGCTACAGTAGTGACTTTGACGTTCTTTTACATCTTCCATAGCTTTATTAATTTGTTGATCATGCAATATCTCACTGTCCGAGAACTTAGTTTTTTGAATTGTAATTGTTAAAAAGAATACTTTAAATTTCATAAGTGTATTGCCCCTTTATAAATGATTTAGAAAAGACGGTTGCAATAAAAAGCTTGACGCTCTTTTACTTCGCCCATAATAGTTTGAATGTGTTGTTCGCGTAAGATTTCTTTCTGTGAAAGCTTACGTTTTTGAATAGTGATTGTTAAAAAGAATGCTTTAAATTTCATAAGTGTATTGCCCCTTTAAAAGTTATTTAGAAAAGACGGCTGTAATAAGAAGCTTGACGCTCTTTCACTTCGTCCATAATAGATTGAATGTGTTGCTCACGTGAAATTTCTTTCTGTGAAAGCTTACGTTTTTGAATGGTAATCGTTAAAAAGAATGCTTTAAATTTCATGAAGGTATTTCTCCTTAAAAATATATTTTTAATACATTTGCGTATAGTATGAACTTTTAATGTCAGTCATTTTATCAGTTAGTTGTTTTAATTGTTGTTTACGAATGATCTCATCTTCAGATAAAGTGTTTTTCTGAAGTACAGTCGTAAAAAAGAAAATATGAAAAGTCATAAATGAATTCCTCCTTTCGAAAAGGAATTACAGGTGATCACAATAAAGCGCTTGGCGCTCCTTAACATCATTCATTGCTTTTTCAATTTGCTCATTATGAAGAATTACATTTTGGGAAATTGTATTTCTTTGAATCGTAATACTTAAAAACAATACGCTAATAGTCATCGAATGTTGCTCCTTTCTTAACAAAATGATATAAGAGGCTAAAAAATCGCACAAAAAAGCCACAGGAAGATATAGTTCTCCTATGGCAGGGCGCGAAAAAGCCACAGGAAAGTATACGACCTCCTGTGGCGAATTTATGAATTAATCGAAACAATGTACGATTTTCAATTCTCCATTAGGGTGGTCGAATTCATATTTAATTGTCCGAAAAACAAAGGTGCAGTTAACGCTAAAGTTAAAGCATGTAATTGTAATTTCATCATTTCCTTCGACCTCCTTTTAGAATATTTTTCTTACGTTAGTAAGTATATACAATTAATGGATAATTGTAAACAGGAAAATTGAAAATTTTTAATTTTGATTAAAATGCGTATATTTCAAAAGGTTTTGAGAAGATGTATTATAATTAACTAAATATTGATAAAAATGGGGGAAGCTAAATGAAATATATGCATCGTGATGTGATTATTATGCTAACAATTTTTTTATTTATTGCTGCTTGTTCTAACGGAGAAAGAATAAAAGAAATATCTGATGTTGAACCTAGTGATTTTAAAAAATATGCTGGGACATACGTTGGTAATAACTCAGTTGTGGTTGCAATTGTTAATCATTTACCTGGTGGTGATACATTTCAAAGTATTAGTTTGGAGAATGAAAATATAAAGGTAAACTATGGTGCAAAAGGAAATGGAACTCTGACAGAAGACATGGTTGAGACGTATTGGTTTGATGGTAAGGACACGATGGAGAAGAATTTTCTCTTTAACGTTATTTATCTAGCTATTTTAGTACCAAATGCGAAAAGTTACGAGTTTCAAGTAGAAAATAAAAATTTCAAGATAAAAAGAGAAGAAATACTATCAATCTTGTATGAAAAAATTGATGATTTTCCAAAAGAAGATGATATATGGGATAAAAAGAAAGTAGTAAAGTTCCTTAGCGACAATAACGAAAAAATTACAATGCTTATAAATGATAAAGATTTTCGGAAATCTTTATTTGCTAAATATCCAGTGCAGCAGTTGGAATAAAATGAAAAGAAATTGAGAACAAGAGTTGAAACTTCAAAATTTTAGAAAGAGAGTCATCCGTAAACGGATGACTCTCTTTTTTGTAAAAGAAATTTATGGAAATAAACATTTTTATGTGATATGGTTAATTGCATAAGTAATGAACCTATGAACCTAAGGTGGTGAAGTTGTGAAACCTACTCTGGAGCAAAATAAATTAATATACTTACAAATTGCAGAAACGATTGAATCTGATATTTTAAAAGACATATTACTGGAAGAAGAACAAGTTCCATCAACAAATCAATTTGCGAAGATGTTACAAATAAATCCAGCTACTGCAGCTAAAGGGGTAAATGTATTAGTGGACGAAGGGATTCTATATAAAAAGAGAGGGATCGGGATGTTTGTTGCAAAGGGAGCGAAAGAAGTCGTACTTAAAAAAAGACAAAATACTTTTATGACCGAATATTTACCTAAAGTATGGGAAGAAGCAAAAGTATTAGAAATATCGAAAGACGAATTGATGGATATGATTCAAAAAATTACGAAGGAGGGCAAAGAGGGATGATTGCACTTGAAACGAAAGATGTAACGAAAAAATATAAAAAGAAAGTAGCAGTAAATGAAGTAACGATTTCATTGGAAGAGCATAAAATATATGGTTTACTCGGTAGAAACGGTGCAGGAAAAACGACACTATTAAATTTACTTGCAGGCCAAATTACTTCAAGTAGTGGTAGCGTATCAATATTTGGTGAAAATGTTTTTGAAAATAGTAAAGCAATGCAAAATATTTGTTTTGTTAAAGTGAAAGAAGAAGCACATTTAAGTTATAAAGTAAAAGAAATCTTTAAGATGTGCAGCATGTTTTATAAAAACTGGGATGGAAAGTACGCTGAAGAACTCGCTGATAAATTTCAGCTTAATATGACAGTGAAATATCATAAACTATCACACGGTATGCAAACAATCGTCGGAATTATTCAAGGATTAGCAAGTAGGGCACCAATAACAATTTTTGATGAACCGACTACAGGTTTGGACGCAGCACATCGAGAGTTGTTTTATAGTTTACTACTAGAAGATTATGGTCAGTATCCACGAACAATTATATTATCAACACATTTAGTAGAAGAAGTAACCCGTGTGATTGAAGATGTGATCATCATCAAAGAAGGAAAACTAGTTGTTCAATCATCGGTAGAAGATTTATTGCAACAAGCTCATATTATTTCAGGGAAAATAGATAAAGTAGATCAATTTTCGATAAATAAGAAAGTAATAAATCGAGAAGTCTATGGGAATAAAGGCATTACTGTTATATGGGAAGAACTTTCTAATGAAGATTATTACTCTCTTGAAAAAGAAGGTTTAGTAATTGATAGAATTACATTACAAAAACTATTTATACACATAACTGGTGGTGAAGTGAAATGACGATGTTAATGAAGCAGTTGAAGTTACATATAAATTTTCATTATAAAGCAATTATAATATTTTGGATTGTAGCTTTATTAATAAAAGGGGCTTTACATGCTGCTCATTTAAATGGAGCGAACATTGGTTATTTACCCGAAATTATAAATAACCCTTCAATAGCAATTATGCTATTTATAGTAGGGAGTGTTTTCATCATACAAGATGAGCTATTTCGTTTAGCAGTTTCATTCGGTGTAACGAGAATCCAATATTTTATCGGGGCAGTTTGTTATATCGTATTGCAATCTGCATTTTTTTCATTTCTTCAAGTTATGCTTTTACAAGATATAAAATATAATTTAGTAAATGTTAGTTTTGGGGAGCAATCGGTACAACAATTTATTTTGCAATTTTTATTTTATGTTACAACAGCATGTTTCTTCCAAGTGCTAGTGGTTTTTAAACAACGATTTCAGTGGATTGGTCTTATGATTGGTGGAACACTTTTCTTATCAACAAATAGTGTGCTTTATGGGGAAGCAGGGATAACTGGTTTATTATTTACGAGTGATGGATCTTTAGTAGATATTCCATATTTTACTGTTATTTCAATTGGATTAACTGTTCTTTATATCGTAACTAGTGGTATATTTATTCGAAAAGTATCATTCGAAAAAACGATTTGAAATAGTATTAGATTACTAAAGAGAGAAGGATAGCGAATGAGAGACACATCTTCACTCATTACCGTATTTTTATGTATTGCACTACTAATATTTTGGCGTCGTTATCGTTCTATGCATAAGCCAATTAAGGGGACGGGAAAACGTATTTTGTGGCCATTATTATTTTTAACACCAGGTGTTTTATGGTTTTTTGGTCCTATGCATCCAGCTATTTTACAAGTTATTATAGCAGCATTTATTGGAGTTCTTTTCGCCGTACCACTTATAGTTTTAACAAATTATGAACGAAGAGATGATGGGAATATTTATACGAAAAAAAGTGCAGCTTTTTTAATTACTTTTATTGCACTTATCATTTTGAGGTACGGTTCAAGACAATTTATTGTTGACTTAGATCAGCAAACAATAGGTTTATTATTTTATGTTGTTGCTGTCTCGTATATTATTCCTTGGAGAATTGCATGTTTTATCAAGTTTAGGAAAGTTTGGCGGGAAAATAATAATCACACTATATGAAAACTTCTCATTTGAGAAGTTTCTTTATTTTTACATGTATGTAAAACAAGCTGTTGAAGGACAGGCTATCATAGAATATGATACATATTATAATGAGGGGAAGTTGCGGGGATAAAAATGCGTACAATTTTAGTTTTTCTAAATAACATGTCCATCGATAAAATAGAGAACATTAGACATAAACATGATCCTTTATTTGGATTAATTCCACCACATATAACAATCGTATTTCCATTTAAAAGTAATATTTCAAATGATGAATTAAAATCTCATATTTTGAATTTATCAAAAGGGGTAGGTAAAATTGAAATTGAGTTTGCAAATCGTATCACTAGTGTAGGAAACTATTTGTTTTTAGAAGTTGAGGAAGGGAAAGAACAAATAGAAGAATTGCATGATTTGCTGTATACAGGAGCTTTATTACAATTTTTGAAAGAAGATATTCCATATATACCGCATGTAACAGTCGGGAGAAAAGAAAGTGCTGAGTTAGCTGCTGAAGTAGCTAAAGATATTCAAAGTTTCACTGAAAAGTTACAATGTGTAGTTGATAGAATTAGTGTAGAGCGAATTGGAGAGAATGGGGAATCAATTATTGAATTTGAAGTACCGTTGCAAAAAAGCTGACAAGTGTCAGCTTTTTTTATTCGTAACATGAAGTAAAGCACCAATCGCACCGCTATTACCACCATCACGTAAAAAGATTGGTGTTTTATTTTGATATTTTGTGTAGTTACTAATAATGTTTTGAAGGTGTACGTTATTACATAGAGTGGAACCAATATAAATAATATGGTCAATGTTTTTTGTTTCGGCGAATTGAAGGCTTAATGCAGTAACGACTTCACCGACGAGTCCTTGTACAGTAGCAAGTATGTCTGAGCTATTATATTTTGATTCTGAAATAGCGGCTTTCCCAAAATTGCTAGCAGTTAAGCTATTATCAATAGGAGAGAGAATGCCATCATAAATATCTCCAACCGTAATATCTAGTACTTTTCTAGAACCTACTTTTGTTAAAGGGATCACATCTTCAAAATGATCTATATTTGTTAATAATTTTGAAAGCCCCATAATAGTACCACCGCCAACACCGGTACCACCAGCGCGAATATATTGGTCATTATAAACGTAATGAATGGAAGTACCTGTACCGATATTTGTTAATATAAAGTTATTTATATCAAATTTTACTTCTTTTAATATGTATTGGACACCTACTAGAGTAGCTTCAAATTCGTTTCGTTCTACTATTTTATATGAGTGTGAAAGTAGTTGCTTTAATTGTTTTGCTTTACCACCTGTAATACATATTTGTTTTATACGAGTGTTTTTCTTAAGCCAATCTATTATTTTATCTAGTTCATTTGAATAAAATTTTTCAAAAGCTAATTGCTTTTGTTCGTTCAAATAAGCAATTTTCGTTAATGTTCCTCCAGCATCGATACCAATAGTACTTTCCATTTTCCTGCTCCTAACCAAGTAATTTGTTTACTCTGCTCATGTTGGTGAGACAAATTTGTAGAAATTAGATACCCCGCGGATTAAATCGTCTCTAATCTGCTTGATATATTAATAGCTTTTCCACAGTTACAATCGGCTGATTATTAACAGTTGCAGTACCTTTACCGAGAATAAAACCTCCACGATTACGAGTTAACTCATAATGTAAATCTAGTTTATCACCTGGATATGCGTTTCCGTGGAATTCAACTCCATCTAATGAGGAGAGGAATCCTAGACCTTCAGAGTCATTTGGATGTACAAATGGATTAAGCTGAGCAAGTGCTTCTACAATTAACATATGGGGCATATGGTCTTGACTAACATTTATAAACCATTCGTTATTTGTAATGAGTTTATATCCCGTAACGGATTCACCATGTTTTACATTTGTTATTTTATCAATCATTAAAAATGGATAACGATGGGGAAGAGTGTCTTTAATGTGCATATGGAAGTACCTCCAATGAATAATACCCCTGCAACAGTTAAGCAGGGGAGTTATCATTAATTTTTAACTAATTCATTTACTTTTTCAAGAGAAAAAATACCACTATTTTTGATGTTTTCAACGACTTGCTGCAACACTTCTTTATCTTGAACGAGTGCAATACGTACAAAGCCTTCTCCGTGAGGTCCAAATGCATGACCTGGTGTAACAACGACATTCGCACGATCCATTAATGCATAAGCGAAATCTATAGAAGTCCAGCCTTTCGGAATTTCGGCCCAGACGAACATACTACCAGCTGGTTTATCAACATTCCAACCAAATGTTCGAAATCCATCAACTAAAGTATCTCTACGTTCTTGATATATACCACGATTTTTCTCGCAAAACGAAGCGCCATTTCTTAGTGCAGCTGATGCTGCTTTTTGAATTGGTAAAAACACTCCGTAATCTGTATTGGATTTAAATTGCGTAAGTGCACGAACAATTTCTTCATTACCAATCATATAACCAATACGGCTACCTGCTAAACTATAACTTTTTGATAAAGAGTTGATCTCTACTCCAACTTCTTTAGCACCAGGTACAGAGAGGAAGCTAATTGGTTTATTGCCATCAAAATAAAATTCAGCATAAGCAAAATCATGGACAACAATAATGTTATGCTTTTTCGCGAATGCGATTACCTCTTTAAAGAAATCTTCATGAGCCATTGCTGGAACTGGATTCCCTGGGAAGTTTAAAATCATCATCTTTGCTTGATCAGCAATATCTTCGGGGATAGCTGCTAAATTAGGTAAGAATTCATTTTCTTTCTTTAAAGGCATGTAATAGGATATTGCACCAGCCATTTGAATTCCTGTTTCATAAGCTGTATATCCTGGATCTGGAACTAATATAATATCTCCCGGATTTGCATAAACCATAGGTAAATGAACAAGTCCGTCTTGTGAACCCATTAATAATAAAACTTCTTTATCGGCATTTAATTTAACGTTATGAGTGTTGTTGTAATATTTAGTTACAGCTTCGTGAAATTCTTGAATACCACTTAATGTGTATCCATAGCTTTCTTTTTCACTTGCTGTATGTACCATTTCTTCTCTTACGAAGTCAGCAGGTGGCATATCAGGATTCCCAATACTTAAATCAATCATTTTGTGACCTGCTGCAATTTTTTCTTTTTTATAAGCCCCTAATTCACTAAATATAGAAGATTGGAATGCTTTCATTCTAGTTGCTAACGTGTAAGTCATCAAAACCCCTCCTAAAAACAGTGTTTTCTTTCTGCGTTTTTAATTATTCTGAAAACACATGGTTACATTTTATCATTTTTTTATGAAAATTAAAACGATTGACAAATTTAGAGGGAGGATTAGTCTTTTTTGAAAGGGCGCTGTAAATAAGGATTGGTTAACTGAACTGTTTATTATATCTTTCTATACGGTTTAGGATGTTTTATAGTTTTTATTAAGTATATCCCGTATATTTTGGATGAAAAAGAACACGAAAACGAGGCCTAATATACCACTAAGCCAATAGTATGAATTTCCTGTCGTGAATCTTTCATAAACTGAAAGTGCACTCCATAGGATTAGGATAATGGAACAGATTGTTGATACAATTAATGAACTTAAACTTCTCAAAAAAAGCACCTCGCATTAAAATATTGTTATTATATAATACTACATTTGAATTTTAAGATTTAAAAGAGGAAAATGTTTTTGGGGAGGTTTTGTAAATTAAAAATAACGCAGAAAATATTTTCTGCGTTTTAAATGAAGTGTAATCATTTCTTTTTATATGTACATAATTTTTCCACTGCATAAAAGTATACATTTAATTTGCCATCGACAACTTTTAAAGTTTGATCCGATGTAAATGAGTTACCATAATCAATGTGATATACATTAGAATTCTTTACAAATGAGCCTTTGTATAAATCTTCTTTTTCCTTTGATGTTTGCATCTCCACTAAATATTGAACAATTTTTTCTTTCTTTTCTTCTTTTACAACTGTTTCAAATTTATAAGATGTAGGGCAAAGACCATTTTTGTTGTCAACGACTTCCCAAGAACCGTATATATCATTATTGCTACATCCGCTAAGTAGAACGATGAATATAGGAATAATCAATAGAATCTTTTTCATTTTGTGCTCCTTTCATTTCGTTTTCAATAAACGTGCGAATACGATAGTGATATTGTAATAAATAAAGTTTAAATTTTTATAAAGAATTATTTAATTTCACATAAAAATTGGAGGAAGGTGAGGTTTTTAAAATAAAAAGGCAGGAATCTAATGTAATCCAGATTCATGCCTAGTGTGCTATCTTATATTTTGTTTTTTGAGGATAAATGAAGTAGAAAGAAGAATAACAATACCGTTTAAAATATACACGTTTATAATAGAAGAGGTTAGGTTAATTGATCCAAAACCAGCGTTATCGAATTTAGAAGTGAGTGCCGTAGTTGTCAAAAAAATAATAGGCGTTAGCAGTAAAAATATGAAGCCTGCCACAATTCTTCTTTTAAGGCTATGTTGAGATAGGGAAATTGCTAAAAAGTTTATGATGCTAAACATAACGAATACAACAAAAAGGATAATAAATAACTGGATGCCATCAGACATTTTGCACCTCCTATAGACCGTATTTATATATTATATTCGAAAGCAAAATGGGGTACTCCTTTAAATCATTTCAGTAAACGTAATAAATAAGATTATATATAACAAAGAAGCATGGATTAATCTAATGATCCATGCTTCTTTTCTTAAGTTATAAATTCGCAGATTGCGAAGGTTGTTTTTCATATTGTTTCTGTTTAGATAATGAAATGAAAATAATTAATAATGAAATGACACCGAAAATTAATACCATGTACTGTAAACCAATCGTATCTAAGAAGAAACCTGTGCCAAGTAAGACAATTTGGAACATAACTCTCTCAAACATATTACGGAATGAGAAGAGGCGGCCATGATAGCTTTTTTCCACTTTCGTTTGGAAAATTGTCGACATAATAGGGAAGAAGCAACCGACACTAAAACCAAACAAACCAAATGATGTAAGTGACATCCATTTTATATCGCTAAAGAACAAGGAAAGGTGTGCAAAAGCGGTACAAACTGCGAAGAAATATAATAATTTTTCGGGTTTGAAATGGTCAGATAAACGTTTAATAACGAAGGCTCCTAACATAAATGCGACACCTTCAATTGTATATATAAAACCTTTAATCGTTGGATCATGTTGCATTTCACTAATGTTAATTACCATTAAATTAAATCCGGCTATAAATAATAGAGGGATAATACTTAATATAAGTGCTGTAAAAGCAATAGGAATTCCTTTTAAAATGCGAAAGACTTCCATAAAGCTATTATCTTTTGCAGCTTGTTTATTTGGTGTTGTTGATTTCTTATCCTCGAATTGTAGGAAGAAAGTTGAGAGGAATAATAAAGCGTACGCTGCCATTGAGAAGGCATACATATACTGTAAACTCATCACAACTAAAAGAATTCCACCTAGTGAAGTACCTGCAATACGAGCGATTGTACCTACATTCATATGTACACCGTTCATCTGTAACAACTCATGCTCACGTACGATAAGTGGGATTACAGATTGTAATGCAGGGAAATAAAATGCTGCCGAAATTTGAAGAGCAACCATAAATGCAATCATAAAGGCGATACTTTCAAATTGGATTGCGAAAAACATAAAGATAACACTAATAACACGACCGAATCCAGCATAAAGAAGAACTTTTTTCTTTTCATACTGATCAATGACACGACCTGCCATAGGGCCCACTAGAACACCTGCTAATAATCCGATAAATAATATAACTGATTTCATGAAATCAGAAGGGACATATTTTTGCATAAATTCAAGGTTGCCAAGAATACCAAGCCATAACCCTAGACCAGCAATAAACTCCCCAATTAACACAATCCAAACATTTTTATTACGCCACATAATGTAAAACCTCTCCGTCTTTTAAAATGAAAAACTCGTATATAAAACCTCCTTATTTTATGTGTAATTTATAACGAACTTTTTTAGAGTCAGAGTCTATATTACGTGTTTCATGAGTGGATTTCAATTTTTTTGATTTGTCGAAAAGATGATTTGTTAGTTGATGAAATAACCAATGAAAATGTAAAAGAATTGTGATGAAGTGTCTATTGAAAGTAAGGATAAATTTGAACAAAATAAAAAAGCAAGAACATATATACTACGTCTTGCTTTTTTCAAGCACAAAATTAAATTTTAGATTGTTTAGCAGCATTTACGTTCTTGTCCAATAGCTAATGCGCTAAAAGATAGAGGACCAATAACTTCTGCACTTGCGCCACTAGTTAGGTTTTCTACAGTTAATGAATATTGGTGTGTTCCACTTCCAACGTTTTGATCTATAGCTTGAAATGTTTGAGCATAGAATTGTTCAGAATCTGTAGATTCAATACCTACTTGTGTATTAAAAATTTCAATGTTATCACGGAAAATTCGGAATAAAATTTGTGAAATCTCAGTTATCCCTTCTACACCAACTGTAGCGATTAATTCTACTCGGTTATTATGAGAATCTCTACTTGAAATTCTCAATTTCAAATTTGCTAGAATTGCTTTATTTGGAGAAGCTGGGATTGCAAAAGTAGTTTCACCAGTTTTACTTATAGGTTGAGTAGCCTGGTAATCAATGATATGAGTCATACTCGTCACCTCCTTATATACTAAAATATGAAATTTACGATGAAATAGATTGGACAAATAATAGTATGTATTAAGAGAATGAGCACAATTGTTGAAAAGAGGGAGAGCAAATGAAAGCATCAAGAAAATACCACAATTATGTGATAGTTTTCTTGATGCTTTTTGTAGTTAAGCCGAATATTCTTCTTTACGTACCTCGAAAAATTCATTGCGACGTAAGTAATTATAAACTTTTTCGGAAACCACTTCTTCTTCAGACATTAAGAAGCGATGATCAAAAGCATAGAATGATTGACCTTTAATTAATTTTACGTAATATATTTTACACGCCTCCTCTAGCAGAATTGGAACTTACCTAATATTATGATGGCCTATATGCTTGTGAATCATACTTGGATTTTCAAAGGATATAAGCTAAACAAATTGAAAAAGCTTACAAAATTGTAATGTTGTTGTCACGTTTTCCGATAGTTAAAAACAATCACTCTCTTCTATACTACAAATAAGTTACATAAAATAAGGGGGTAAAAAAGATGGATGAAGTAATTGGAGAAGTAGTAGTAGGTATTTGTGAATTTGTGGTTGAAGTAACGGCGGATACTATTGGTAGCCTAACTTCAGGAAATGAAGAAAGGGAAAAAGAAACTATATAGAAAGCTAAAAAACTGTGAGATATATTCTTACGGTTTTTTTATTTTTTCAAAGCAACATATAATCTGTCGAATAGAGGAATTGAAAATTTGAAATAGAATTTATTAGGTATCTGAATCGTGAAAATAACAATAGAAAGAAGATGATAAAATGAGTAAAGAGGAGCTTGTGAAACAGCAGTTTGGTAATAATGCGGAGAAGTATGTGAAAAGTAAAATTCATGCTAAAGGGCCGGATTTACAATATGTAGTTCAACAAGTTGAGTCTCGTCATAATTATCGTCTTCTTGATATCGCTACTGGCGGTGGACATGTTGCGAATTTATTAGCTCCATTTTTTAAAGAAGTAGTAGCCTTAGACTTAACTGAAAAAATGTTAGAGAGTGCGAAAAATTTTATTATGAGTAATGGACATGAAAATGTATCTTTTGTCGCTGGAAACGCTGAAATTTTACCATTTACAGATAGTTCTTTTGATACGATTACGTGCCGAATTGCAGCGCATCATTTTACGAACCCATCTCAGTTTATATATGAAGTAAATCGTACGTTAGAAGATAATGGATTGTTTATTCTAATAGATAATGTTTCACCGGAAAATAATGAATTTGATACATTTTATAATTTTATAGAAAAAAAGAGGGATCCTAGTCATGAACGAGCGCTGAAAAAAACAGAATGGATTACCTTGTTAGAAAAAAACGGTTTGCAAATGCAGTCATGTCTTACTTTTGACAAGAAATTTGAATTTGACTGGTGGTGCGATATGATGAATGTACCTTTGCAGAAACGCGCGAAGCTAACAGAATGTATGATGAAAACATCAGTTGAAATGCAAGAGTTCTTTAACATTCAATATGAAAATAATAAAATTATATCGTTTTATACCGAAATGGCACTGTTCGTATGTAAAAAAAGTGCGACATTAAAAAGATAAATTTCTTGCAGTCTTTTCAAAGTACGTTATACTTAGTACAGAGAAAATGAGAATTGAGGAAATGTAATAATGATTCGCGTACGTATTGAAGGAACTGAAGAAGAAATGCTTGAATTTATGGAGAAAATGCCGGATATTCCTGGATTTGAAAAAACACATATGAGAGAACCGAGAAAAGGAAATAATCCAAAATACGATTCAAGTAAAAATGTACTAGCATATTTATCTTATAAAAAGATTGAAGTCGCCAATAAATAGGCGGCTTTTTTAGTTTGCACCGTTTCACAGCCTTGTCTTTTTCACATAATAATAATAGTAGATTATGCTGAACAGGGGTGAGGATAGTTAATAAGAAAATCATCTTTTTTGGAGACTTTGGTATTGACGATGCGGTGGCTTTAATTTATGCAAATAAAACATGTAAATTAGATATTATAGGTATTGTTGCTGAATATGGGAATGTATCGCGAGATATCGTAACGGAAAATGTGTATTTTTTAGAAAGATACTATGCTACAGAAGTAAAAATCATTGAGGGTGCAGCAAGGCCGATGACTGCTGAGGAACCTTTGTTCTTTCCTGAAATTCATGGGGATCACGGTTTAGGACCAATTATTCCACCTAATATGAGGATTTGTAAACGGGAAAATTTTTGTGAATTAATTAAATTAATTGAACCTTGTCCAGAAGATATTATTATCGTAGCGACAGGACGATTAACAACATTGGCAACGTTATTTTTATTATATCCAAATGTAATGGATAAAGTATGTTCGTATTATATTATGGGCGGTGCTTTTTTATTTCCTGGTAACGTTACGCCTGTATCAGAAGCAAATTTTTACGGAGATCCAATTGCCGCAAATATTGTAATGAAATATGCAAAGAATGCGACTATTTTTCCGTTAAATGTAACGCAAGAAGCACTAATTACTCCTGAAATGGTGGATACTATAAATAAAGAAGGAACAGGACAGGCGAAACTTATTAAACCAATGATTGATTTTTATTATGAGAACTTTTATAAAAAAGAATACCCGGGTATTGCTGGAAGTCCGATTCATGATTTACTTCCATTCATATCATTTATAAATGATAATATTTTTGAATATAAAAAGTCAGCAGTTTGGATTAGTACGACAAATGATGTAACAAGAGGACAAAGTGTGGCAGACTTTAGGAAAATAGCTGAGCCAACAACATTTGATAATAGGCCTATTCAAAAAATTGCAGTTTGTTTTAATTATCCTGCATTTAAAGAAGAGTTTATGCGGACAATATTAAAGCCTGACTGTCCTTAAAATGTGAAATACAAAAGGCATTAACCACAAGTCGGAAAAAATGGTTGTTCCTTATTTTGAAATAATCTAATAGTTGATCTGTATGAATAACAAATGAAAAATGTAACATAACTAATGGTAAGCAATTGTTTCTAATTATATTTTGATTGGTGAAATATAAAGGAGGTTATCATATGATTTGGTCTTTAATCGTCGGTGGTATATTAGGATGGCTTGCGAGCTTAATTACTGGAAAGGACGTACCTGGTGGTGTAATTGGTAATATTATTGCTGGAATTATCGGTTCTTGGATTGGTTCGAAATTACTTGGTAGTTTTGGTCCAGTCATTGGCGGATATGCAATTATTCCAGCTTTAATCGGTGCGATCGTTTTAATTTTCATCGTAAGTTTCTTATTACGGGCAATGCGAAAATGAATGTAAGGACTGTTTACATTTGTAAGCAGTCCTTTTTATATGTTATGCTAGTATTATACAATCAGGAGGTGTCAGCATTGAAAACATTTACAGTAAATTTCCATCAAGAAGATAATGCTAAAGCGACAACAGTACATAAATTAAGTGAAGAGGACTTCAACAAAGCAACAGAAAAAGGCACTCGTCATCTATTTGATTTAGATACAAACGTTGGCTTCTTCGTATTCTTTGATGCAGAAGATGCAGAAGGAAACGATCAATACTTAATGTTACAATATGAAGGCGATCATGAAGAGCCAACTGCGTGCTACGGATTTGATTTAAAACTATACTATCAATTTTTAGCACTATACTTAAATGATCTTGAGTTCCAAGGTGAAACAGATGAAGAAGAGGAAGAGTATGGCCCAATTCATCATTTAGCTCACTTACTTTATCATATTGTTGAAGATGGTAAGTCAATCGAAGTGTAAAAATACATATGTAAAGCTGTCCTTATTGGGCAGCTTTTTTCATTTAAAGGAAGGATTATAGTGTAAATGGCGAGAAGGGATATGTTAAGGAGATGGGAAAAATGATAAATAATACAATCCCGAATTTTTTAAAATTATGGGAAAGTGACGATGTAGAATTAGAAGCTCTTAATCAATACTTTACTTCGCATCCAGAGATATTTGATGAATACTTTAAATATCATTGTCCTAAAACGAGAGAACGTCTTTCGAATGCCATTAAACAATATCCGGCGAAACTAGAAGATATTCGTATCATTGCAGAAACATTACCGACTATTATTCAAGAGATAACGAATGAATATAATAATAAATATAATTTTGATGTAAATATGAAGTTTCATTTATTTGTTGGAGGATTTGGTTCTAATGCATTTGTAGAAAGGGAAATCATTGGTGACATATTTTTTGCGGCGGAAAAATTATCTCCAGATTCGAACCATCTTCGCGTTATTGTCGCTCACGAAATAGGCCATATATATCATAATGTTATGTTACAAAATGATGGCATAGATTGGGCAAAAGCTGAGTGGACTGACGCAGCAGTTACTTTGTATCGTGAAGGTGTCGCAACATATTTATCAAAGCAAATTTTGAAAGGCTTAAATGAATCAGTGTATTACTCATATGACAATGAGGGTGAACGTTGGTTACAATATTGTATAGAAAATGAAGAACATATAAAGAAACGTTTTTTGGAAGATTATATAGAAAGATGGACGCTTGATAAAGAGAAAGAATGGTTCCGATTATCTGGCGGACAATATTTTGGGTATAACCGACTTGGTTATTTTTTAGGAACAGCTTTTGTGGAATATGTTGTGCAAGCATTGGGTGAGAGTGAAGCATTTACTTTTTGGAACAAACACAATTTGAAAAGTAGTGTAATGGATTGGTTATCGAAATGAATAAGATTATTATAAGGGGCTGAAATGTATGAAATTGTATGTAAAGATAGCTATGTTATTTCTTGCTTTTACATGCATATTTGCATTAGCAGCATGTAAAGGGACAGATGAAAAAAAGGAAACAAACCCAACAGCGGAAAATAGTAAAAGCGAACAGAATAATTCTGCAGAAGAAAAGAAAGAACCTAATGTAAAATCAAATAATGAAGAATCAACAAAACCAAAGACAGATTCAAGCACGAAAGACACAGTAATGAATCAAAAATCAATTAACTATGTTAAAGGATTATTTGAACTAGCGAAAGAAGGAAAAGTACCTAACGTTCCGTTCGCAGCACATACAGGAGATATTGAAGAAATAGAAAAAGCTTGGGGGAAAGCAGATAAAACGGAACAAGCAGGTAACGGAATGTACGCAACTTTTACAAATAAAAATGTTTCCTTCGGTTTTAATAAAGGATCACAAGTTTTTGATGTACGCTCCTATCATGCAGAGCTAAAATCAATTACATTACAAGAAATAGAGAAAGCATTAGGAAAACCAGCTTCAGTTAAAGTAAATGGGGAAGATAAAATATATGTATATAAAGTAAACAATCAGTTTGAGTTAAAATTCATTATTCCAAAATCGACTGGTAAGGTAAATCATATTTCGGTATTTTCGCCAGAGGATAGTATTAATAAAATGGCAGGGTAATAAAAAGGATGTCACAATAGTCTCAAGACTTTTGTGACATCCTTCTTTTTATAAAGAAAGCATCCTATAAAATATGAGTAGTATGCTCCGAAAGGTCTTTTTTCATTTTATTACGTTCTATATTTTGAATAAACATTGCTTGAATAATGCCTCCGACTACTAAGAAACAAGCACAAATATAAAATAGCATGCTACCGTTTAGTTGACTTAATAAAACCGCACCAAGTACAGGACCGCACGTTCGAGATATATCCCAATGTAACCCGTAAATTGAAAAATACAATCCACGTTTATGTGTAGGAGCAATTTCTGAAACGAATCGAAGTAAATGGTTTAAAGCAATACTTTCCCCAATGACTAAAAAGAGTAATGTGAAAAATAGTGATAAGATTGTTGCTGAAAACCCATAGCCAATTGCAGCTATCGTAAAGCAGATGTAAGAAATAAGTATAATTTTCGTCATGGAAAATCGTTCAGACCATTTCACGAGGAAAATTTGCAGAATGATTTCCATCATAGCTTTGCATGTTGAAATAAAAGCGAGTATGAATACGAAATCTGAAAGTATATCTTTAGCGAAAATGCGATAATTTGTTTCAGTTTGTGCATAAAAAAAGCTAATAGGAAGTGTAGTAATCATAAGTCCCAAAACAGCGTAATGTTTGTGTACAAATTGTTTTGGAGATGATACTTCAAGTTTTTGCTTTGGCGTTGTAAGTACTGGAGCAGTTTCTGGAAGCTGCGTCCATACAACGACTGCATATACCATAAGTGTAATACTTTGCATAATAAATAAATATTCAGGGTGAGTACGATAAAAGATAGCACCAATTATTGGACCGATTACGGAACCAATTGCAGCCATTGTATGCAAAAGAGCAAAAATTTCTGCTTGCTGCTTTTGCTTTGTTAAATCAGCAATTTGTGCACGTTGAGCGGGAATATATAAGGAACGGCCAACCCCATTTATGACGTATAACAATGCAAATATAAAAACAGATTGAGCAAAGACGAAGCTGCCGATTGCAACGCCTTGCAGCAATAAGCCGAGCAACATAATTTTCTTTCGCCCATATTTATCAGTCACTCCTCCAGCAATAAGTGTAAATACAATATCTGAGAGAGGTTGTAGTCCAAAAATGAGCATAGTTATTATTATATTACCGTTTAACATTTTATTAACGTAAATAATCATAATAAGAGCTAACATAGATTCAGTCGTTCGTGTTAATAATTCGCCGCACAGTCTAATAATAATGGGTTTATTATAACGTAGTATGAGATTGTTCAATATTAATTCCTCCTTTCTATATTGAAATGATAAGATGAAAGGAGAGGTGGAAAAAGGGTAGAAACAAAAGGGGTTATTTTTCACCTTTTAGGGGGATTATGATGTTTATTTTAAATCAATATATTGAACTATGGTGTGCCTATGGTAAAGGTAGACAAGAAGGAGAGCAATTAGAAGTTACCGTACAAATGATAGCAGAAACATTATTTTGTACGGAGCGTAATAGTAAATTAATTATAAAAAAATTAGAAGAGTTACATTGGATCACTTGGTTTCCAGGTCGCGGGAGAGGGAATCGTTCTAAATTAATATTTCAAAAGCAGCCAATTCCACTAATTTTAGAAAGAGGAAAAGAACTAACGAAAAAAGGAGATGTGAAAAGTGGAATCTCATTTGTAGAACGCTACAGCTCACAATTTCCATCAGTAAAGAAAGAGTATAAAGCTTGGGTAGATTCCATATTTGGTCATCAAATAGAAAGGACACCTGAAGGAAGAAAAGACGTACTTCGTTTGCAAGTACAGATGAACCTAGACATCGCTTTAGATCCGGTTTACGCAACAATGCGCTCAGAATGTCATATGGTTAAACATATTTTTGATACACTCGTATATGTTAATGAGGAAACAAATTGTATAGAGCCTAGGCTTGCTTTTCACTGGCAATATAATGCTGCTGAAAAGGTTTGGACATTTTATTTAAGAAAAAGCGTTTATCTTCATAATGGAAAACGACTTACTGCACACCATGTTATACATTCATTGAATCGATTTATGAAAGCAGAAAACAACCCACACGCATGGATGTTACAACATGTTGAAAGTGTCCGTGCAGCGGATGAATTTGTTGTTGAAATTCAATTACATAAGGAAAATAGGATGTTTTTACATATGCTAAGCGCAGAACAGTGTTCTATCGTAAATGAAGATGAAACAGGGAGCTTCATTGGTACAGGTCCTTTTATATTACGTGAGAAGAATGCACAGTTATTTGTATTAGAAGTGCATGATTTATATTATCGTGAAAGACCTTTTCTTGACCGAATTGAACTAATGAATGTAGAGCAAAATGTAAATACGTATGATGTATTAGTAAAGGCACAGTATAAAGATAAAGAAAATCCTAAAAAAGAGTTGTCTCGGCTTGAATCGAACGTAACATATGTAACGTGCAATCTTGTAAAAGATGGACCAATGCAAGATGAGTTGTTTCGAAGGGCGCTATATAAAATTATTCATGGCGATAAAATTGTTCAAGAGCTCGGCGGTGAACGTGGAGAATCGGCAAAGAAACTAATATTAGCAAATGAAAGCATAGTAGAGATTGAAGAAGATATAGCATGTTTAATGAAAAGGAGTACGTATCATAACGAAGTGCTACAACTCTATACATTTACAGGACGAGATCACGTTGAAGATGCACAATGGATACAAAAAGAGTGTGCGAAGTACGGGATTCGTGTAGAAACTAATTTTCTTGAAATAGAAGAGTTATTGGAAATAAGTACGATACAAAAGGCTGATATGATGCATGATAGTGCAACTATTAGCGAACGAATTGAAGATAGTCTGCTATATATGTTTCTTACAAAAAATAGCTTTATTCATGGGCAAAGCAGCATGGACTTTCATAAAACGTTGTCCCCGTATTTTAAACAAGAACGAGCAGAAAAAAGAGTTACATTGTTACGCGATATTGAGAACACTTTGTTACGTCAAATTCATATTATTCCTTTATACCGCAACGAACAACAAGTAACTTCTCACGAAAAAGTACAAAATATAATGATTAATTCACAAGGGTGGATTGATTTTTATGAAATATGGTTTACATGTTGATATATAAGGGTTTTTACGCATTTTATAGGATGCGTGAGAACTCTTTTTTTGTGTAAAATAGGGTTGTTTTTACACATTGTTACGCTGCTTGTGATAAAAGTCTATTTACAGCGTAACAGTGTTATGTTACATTGTTATCAGGAAGGAGTGTTATACAGTTGAGTACAGATTTAATTTCAAAAAAAGATTTATTAGAACTAACTGGTATTTCATACGGACAGTTATATAGGTGGAAAAGAAAAAATTTAATACCGGAAGATTGGTTTGTACGAAAGTCAACATTCACGGGTCAAGAGACATTTTTTCCGAAAGAAAAGATATTAGAGCGTATTGATAAAATTCAAACGATGAAAGAAGATTTATCTCTTGATGAACTAGCGAATATGTTTTCACCGAGTGTAAGAGAAATCCTTTTAACAAAGGAAGACGTCTTACGTAAAGGGATTGCATCAGAGTCAGTTTTACAATTCTTCATAGAACAAACGAATAAAACAACAGAGTTTCAATTTGTAGATATTCTTTATGTGTATATGTTAGAAGAATTACTACAATCTGGAGAGATTAGTTTAGAAGAAGGAAAAATGGTCTTACAAGTTTTACGTGAAAATTATGAAACGATTAAGCATAAAACTTGTGATTTAATCGTCGTCCGAAAGTTAGGGATTTCTACATGTTTCTTAGTTTCAAACGTGGACGATTTAATTTTTGAAAAAGGCACCAAAATTGTTTTACGTGAAGCGATTATGAAATATACCGAAGCATTAAAAACGAAACTATTATAGTGGAGGAGAAAGTATGCGTACAGATAATTTGATTATAAATGGTTATGGTTCATCGAATGGCGGCGAGTTTCATAAAGTGCAATTAAATGGAAAAGGGACTGTTAATGGAAATGTTGAATGTGATCAATTTGAATGTAACGGTTACGGTGCTGTTACTGGAAATTTGAAAAGCAGCAATGCAAGAATTAGTGGATCGGGTAAAGTCGATGGTACAGTTATTGCGGAAACGATGCGAATTGATGGAAAAGCAACAATTACGCAAGATGTGAAGGCGAACAGTTTAAAAATTGCAGGAAAAGGTACGATAGGCGGAAATGTAACTGGTGAAGAATTTAAAATCAACGGTCAAGCAACGATTGATGGTAATTGTGAAGTGGATACTTTTTCTTCAGAAGGACAATTTACAATTGGTGGATTATTAAGCGCCGATGAAATAAATATTAATATTCACGGTACATGTCGAGCGAAAGAAATTGGTGGTCAAACGATTAAAGTAAAACATAGACTAAGTACTTTTAGCAGACTGTTTAAATCAGTATTTGGTATGCAGTTAGAGGCTGAACTATTAGAAGGTGACAATATTGATATTGATTATGCTCACATAAGAACGGTAAGAGGAAACAATGTGACAGTAGGAGCGAACTGTGAGATTGAACTCATTGAATATACGGGTGTTCTGACTGTCGATAAAAGCGCAAATGTAAAAGAAATTAAGCAGGTCTAATGGGAGGGGAAAAGTAATATGGAACATCAACATAGTCTTACTGTCAACGGTTCTGGTAGTTCAGCAGGCGGAGATTATAACAAAGTGAAGATACGCGGCGAAGGAACGATTTGTAATGATATGAGTTGTAATGAATTTAAAACATACGGAACGAGTGATGTACAAGGTAATATGAAAGTAAAAGATTATGTTGTGTATGGAGATAGTGAAGTACAAGGAAATGTAACTGCTGAATATGTAAAAGTATATGGAAATACACAAATGAATAGTGATGCTCATATTGAAAAAACGAAAGTAAGAGGTATGATAGAAGTTAAAGGGAAGTTTACTGGCGATTTTGTAGATGTGAAAGGCGCTTTAAATGTGAAAGGAGATATTGAAGTAGAGGAATTATCATTAACGGGTGGCCTTGAAAGTGATGGATTACTTAATGCTGAAAATATTGAAATTTCACTTCGTTATGAAGGAAGTAAAGTGAGAGAAATCGGCGGTAAAAAGATTACTGTTCGTAAAAAAGCGAGATTTATTCCATTTACAAGTCATGCTGGAAGCCTCCAAACGTCTGTCATTGAAGGAGATGAAATTTATTTAGAGCATACTATCGCTGAAGTAGTAAGAGGAAATAACGTTACCATTGGTCCAGGATGTGAAATTAGTGTTGTAGAATATCATACTAGTTTTAATCAAAAAGGTAATGCAGTTGTAAAAGAACATAAACAAATATAAGTAGTACGAGGGAGAGCAAGGTTATGGTTGAGAAGAATAATAAGCTCGGCTTTGTTGTGGCGGGCTTATTGCTAGGTATTTTAATGGCATCAATGGACAATACCATTGTCGTAACAGCGATGGGAACGATTGTTGGTGACTTAGGAGGCCTTGAAAACTTTGTATGGGTCGTTTCTGCCTATATGGTCGCAGAAATGGCCGGTATGCCGATATTCGGAAAACTATCAGATATGTATGGTAGAAAGAGATTCTTTATTTTCGGTTTAATCGTCTTTATGATTGGTTCGGCACTTTGTGGTACTGCTGAAAATATTACACAGTTAGGTATTTATCGTGCCATTCAAGGTATTGGCGGCGGGGCATTAGTGCCGATCGCGTTTACAATTGTTTTTGATATTTTCCCTCCTGAAAAGCGCGGGAAAATGGGTGGATTATTCGGAGCAGTATTTGGTTTATCAAGTATTTTTGGTCCGTTGCTTGGTGCATATATTACAGATTACATAAGCTGGCACTGGGTATTTTACATTAACTTACCGCTTGGCGTTTTAGCACTTATTTTTATTACATTCTTTTATAAAGAATCACGAGTTCATAGAAAGCAAAAAATTGATTGGTTTGGCGCAATTACTTTAGTTGGTGCAGTAGTTTCTTTAATGTTTGCGCTCGAATTAGGTGGACAAAAGTATGATTGGGATTCTAGCTTTATTTTAAGTTTATTTGGTGGATTCACTATTTTAATGATCGCATTTATTTTTATTGAACGAAAAGTAGAAGAACCGATCATTTCATTTGAAATGTTTAAACAACGTTTATTCGGAATGAGTACCATTATTGCATTATGTTACGGTGCTGCGTTCATGTCAGCAACTGTATACATACCGTTATTCATTCAAGGTGTATACGGTGGTAGCGCAACAAACTCAGGATTATTACTTTTACCGATGATGTTAGGATCAGTCGTAACAGCGCAATTAGGTGGATTTTTAACGACGAAGCTTAGCTACCGAAACATTATGATTATTTCTGCGGTTATTATGCTGATTGGACTATTCTTATTAAGCACATTAACGCCAGAAACAAGTCGTATATTATTAACGGTTTATATGATTATTATTGGATTTGGAGTAGGTTTCTCATTCTCTGTACTAAGTATGGCAGCTATTCACAACTTCGGTATGGAACAGCGCGGATCTGCAACTTCAACGAGTAATTTCATTCGTTCATTAGGAATGACACTTGGTATTACAATCTTCGGAATGATCCAAAGAACAGGTTTCCAAGATCAATTAGAAGAAGCATTTAAAGGGATGAGCGGAGGAATGAATACAAATGCTTTAGGAGATTCAAGAGCTATTCTATCAGAATCGGCAAGATCTCAAATCCCGCCGCAAATATTAGATAAGATTATTGAAGCTCTTTCTAGTTCAATTGTTCAAACATTTATGTGGGCATTAGTACCAGCTGGTTTAGCATTCGTATTTATTTTCTTTATGGGAAATGAGCGCATGGTAATTAAGAAACAACAAACGAATAAAAAGAGCGAAACATCAAAAGCGTAATGAAAAAGCTCCTTTCCAATTGGAAGGGAGCTTTTTCGTATGTACGGATTTAGATTAGCCTTCGATAATTTCGTATTCTTCGTCTGCTAATAATAAAACTTGTGTTTTCTTACCTTTGTTTTGAACTTCGATTACATCGTATGCACCTAAGTCTCTTAGCTTGCTTTGAGAAGCGTTAACCATAACTTCCATAGAATCAATTAAGATATCTTCTTCAATGTATGATTCAGGCAATGCCATATCTTCTGTTTCTAATACACATGCATATAGATTTTGTAAGTTTTCAGCAGTTGGGTTTTGTTCCTCAACATCAATGAAGTTTTTTACTGCTTCCATATTTTCTTCTTTTGCTTGGTATACTTTAATTTTAGCCATTGTTTTATTCTCCTTTATAACGTAATCGTAGAGGCTACACCTTATTATAACGTTTTTTTCATGAAAGATGAAATTGTTATATGTATTTATAGGGAAATTTATGTGCTATTCCTCATTATTAGCGTAATTTCATTATTAATGTGGTAAGTAAGTACCTATATTCCTGAGTTAAAGTTATATTGTCCAAGCTTTTTTATACTCCGTTCATATTATATGTATTAGATAAAACATATAGGGAAGGGATGGAGTGTAAGTGGGTTGTGAGCCGAAACGAAATTATCAATTCTGCCAAAATAGTATTTGTGAATTTTTGCGAAGTCTAGAGCCTTTTACAAAAGTTGAGAGTATAGTAATCGCTGGAAACGAAATTGTTGTATCTTATTTTCTTTCATTTAATAAGAGGAATGGTATCGTATCCTTCGTACAAGAGGACAATGAGGTTATTTTTGTAGATTGCTCTAAGATTGATGCAATTCGAATAGGAAAGGTTTGTAGTTGTAAAACGAAAGTTAAATTTATTGAAGAAGATTTTAGTCTTCTTGGAAATGTGTGTCCGAAATGTTTAACGGAGGGAAGTACACTCTTTTTTGACTTTCACAATCCAGAATTGAATTTATCACTTCAAGCAAAAACAATTGATGCACCTAGTTGTACTGAGTTTATAGATGAGATGGGAAATATAGTAAAGCAAATTACTATAATAGGTGAAGCAATTGTTTCTAAAGATTTTGTTCAAGTGCCTGAATTATTAAGTTTCCGACTAGTATTATCTGATACGGCTACGAACCCTTTAAAGTTTGGAATACTGTTCATTAATTTCCCTGATCTTACGTTTATTATTCTTTTCGCATCGAGTGGATACCTCAACATATCGAACTGTTTGAAAATTGAGAGTGGAGCTGGTAATACCGAGATAGATGAGATGAGAAAGATGATATCGAATGACGATAATGCGTACACATCAGTTGTTCAAGTGACTAAAGTATATAAAAACGGGGCAACAGAATCATTTCTTTATAAGAATGAGTTATAACATATATATTTAAATGAACCCTTAGACTAATGTTGAGGGTTTTTACATAATAAAAGATTATAGATTGTGAATTATTATTAAGTATATTATCTATAAACCTATACACTAGGAAGTCATTTACTTTTTGATGAAATGTTATAATAATTTTATATTTATGAATAATTTATAATTATATGGAATGTAGTAGACGTTTGCTTATATGTAGAAAAGAGTAGAAGTACATTAATTCTAAAGAAAGCAGGAATGTAAATGATATATGAAGCGAATATACATACAAGAGAAAAATTAGTTACTATGTTCGAAGATTTCAATAACGTTGTTTTACTTTCTTATTTACAAGGACATATGGGTACCGCTTGGGTAAATAATCTTGAAAATCCAACAGTAGCGCAAGTTACGATAGGGATTTTCACATTTTATGCTGGGGATTCAAATGCGAAAGAAACAGAAGAATTAGTGCGTAACATTCCTGATAGAATGTTAGTAATCGTAAATAGTGAAGAGTGGAAAAAGCGTTTAGAAACATTTTACGGAAGAAAAATAGATAAGTTTTTACGCTATAAATTCAAACGTAATGCAGAAGTTTTTAATCGTTCAAAATTACAATCTTTTATATCAGTGCTTCCAAAAGGATACGAGTTAAGAAGAATAGATGAAGATATCGTAAATAACCCTACATTACATAAAGTCTCTGAAGATTTTACAAGTCAATTTCAATCAGTTGAAGATTATATAAACCGAGGTATAGGGTATTGTATTTTGTATACAGGAGAAGTTATATGCGGTGCATCATCATATAGCATTTATGATAATGGGATTGAAATCGAAGTGGCGACTGATCACAACCATAGAAGAAAAGGGTTGGCAACTATAGTTAGTGCGGCGTTAATCTTGGATTGTTTAGAAAAAGGGATATATCCAAACTGGGATGCAGCAAATACTACATCTGCGAAACTAGCAGAAAAGTTAGGATATGTTTTTGATAAGGCGTATGATACGTATTTTGTGGATAATAGATGAATGGGCAGAGAGTGTAAGATGTGTACAAAGTAAAGAGTTTAAAGGGAAAGACAGATAACTAGAATGCTTTGATAGAGTTTTTAAAAACTCTATCAAAACATTAGAAAATAAAATAATTAGTTCAATAATAAGAATATTCTATAATATATTGAGTGTAAAAACTGGCTTTTTTAGTCCGTTTTTATTTTTTATAAAAAGATAAATTAGTCGAGACCTTCTATTTTGTGGATATTAAAAAGTCGGTAAATGGTTCTTATTAAATATTAACCTTTGTTAGATGGAATAAAAGACTCTTGAAAAATTAATTTTGGAACACCTATTAGCTCTAACAGAAAAAAGTCGAGACCTTCTATTTTATATAGGTAGATATCAGTATAGGCTCCTTTTATTAATTTATATGTTTTTAACTATCAAGGGGAAATGAATCTCTTATTTTGCAAATGATAAAAGTGACTATGATACAAACCCACGCATTAATAGAAAAAGTACATATACAGTATAGAGAGTTGAAAAACTCTAATTTTTTTTTATAAAGGAGATTATATATTATGAGTGAACAATGTCCAATTAATGTACCATGTCAGGTAGTAGGACAAACCCAAACACCATTAAGTGATGAGGCAGCAGCACCAATTCTTACACCAGGAGCACCGATTGTAAAAATTCCAGTGGTATTAGCCGAAAGAACAATTCAAATTGTTGTAGAATCAGATGTTCCATTAGCACCTGCAGCATCCGAAATTAAACGTGTGTTAAAAAACGTATTTTTAACACAGTGTAAGTTAGTTCCAGTAGCATTCACTCCAGTACCAGGTACAAATTACCGCCGAGTTACAAGAGCAAAGTTATTTGTACAAGGATATATTCGTAAAAACATTGAATATGCAGGTAGTGGATGTAATTCAGTACTATTTGATCGTATCGCAAATGTTCCATTTTCTGGTTTTGCAGATTTAACAGAAACAGATTTTCTATCACTAGCAATAGTAGCTGCTTCCTCAGATACTACATCTCACTTTATTAATCCTAATAACGGTGACTTACCACGTTTAGACAAATACTTCTTTGAAAATACTGTTTTTTATAATGAACAACCATATTGCGAATTAGTTAGCGCTCAATTTTTTGAATTAGACTTCTCTCCTTGTCCAACAGAATTAAACGAATCATTTGAGACTCTTCGTGAGAAAATTGTACTGGATCTTACTGTGAAAGTTTTACAAGTGCAACAAGTACGAGTGTAAAACTAAAAAAGCATTGTCTTTGATAAAAAGACAATGTTTTTTTTTGTTTTATAAAACATATATAATAATGAAATGGTCGCGTACAAAAATATATTTTTATGAGTTTCATTGGTGGGGGGATGGTGATGAAAAATCCATGGGGTGGTAAGAAAATATGGAACAAAGTTTACAAAGGAGAGATACTGATTGATCAAGAGCAATCTCATGAAATAAGAGAAAATAAGAAAAGTAAACAAACAGATTCAGAGAAAAAAGAGAAAGCAATACAAGTAGAGAAAGAAGGTAAAGGACCAGAACGTAAGGTGAAGGCAATACAAGCAGAAAAGGAAAATAAAGAAACAAAGTCAAAAAAAGAAGAAAAAGCAATACAAGCAGAGAAAGAAAGTAAAGAAACAAAGTCAAAAAAAGAAGAAAAAGCAATACAAGCAGAAAAGGAAAATAAAGAAACAGATCCCAAAAAAGAAGAAAAAGCAATACAAGCAGAAAAGGAAAATAAAGAACCAGAGCCCCAAAAAGAAGAAAAAGAAAATGAATCTGAGAAAAAAATTGAAAAAATTGTCCTAGGAAAAGAACATAAAACGAGTGGATTAGAGGGAAAAAGTATAGATACTGAATCAAAAATAGCGAATTCAGAACGTTCAATAGAAGTGAAAACCCCATTTTCTATTATTTCAGATGTTACTAGTTTTAAAAAATTCCCTAATATGAATGTGAAAAATCAAGAAGTATATGTATTTCGTAATGAAGAAGATGCAAGAGGGCGTGAGCTGGATTCTACGTTACTAACTACAATGGAATATTATCATGGAGAGATTGATTGTAATTTAGTTTCTTCAAACCTTCATGAAAAGAGGGTACTTTTAGAACTTTCTAATCAAAAAGAAAAAGGGAATATTGAAGAGAGTTGGGTAGGCTCATCTTCATGGATTCCTATCCACGGTATAATATTAGAGAAGGAAGTTGAAGCAGATGTAAATAATTATATAACTGCGAAATTACCAATTGAAATAGGGAGGTATAAAGGTGAAATTAGTCTAATAGAAAAGATTGTTTTTAAAGAAACAGTTATAGAAATAAAAGAAGTATCACAGGAAATTATTGTAACAAACAAAGAATTCTTATTGCCAAAAATAATAAAGAAAGGAAAAAATCCATCTATAATTGAAAAAGGAAGCTTACGTGTAGAAGGTTATATATTTCAGTGTATTGAATTTACATCAGAACAAAGTGAAAATCATGATAAGATCTACCAGTTAATGCAAAATATTATATTGGAACTAAACATCCAATTATTACAAGAACAGGAAGTTCGTGTGCGGATTACATAAATGATTATTTCACTATCAATCAGTTGAATTTTTTTAGGAGTTTGTAATAGAAAAACACAAAAAGTGCTAGCAAGTCTGCAAACAAGCTAGCTAACATGCATTGGAAGTGAAATACTGCCAATGTAGTAATTAACAATACGTTAATTAACTAGGTGAAACGTGATAAATCTTTTTTACATGTGGGGAAATACAAGGTGTTAAATCTTAATTTAGAAACTCACAACTTAAATAGTAAAACATGTTTATCATAAGTATCCAAACACCAGTTATATTTTTTTAGAATAATTGGATGGATAACCTCTTTTGTAGCATCAACTTCAGTAAAGCCATATTTCTTATAAAAGTTTTCTAATTCCTCAAAAGGAAGACAATATACATTTTTTACTTGTAATTTTTTCGCAGTTTCTACTAAAAATGATACAAGTTCCCCAGCTAATTGTAACCCTCTAAATTGAGGAAGAATAAAAATTCCACCCATTTCTATAGTATCATCATCTATTTGGACTAATCGTCCCACACCTGCATACTCGTTGTTATATGTAATAATTGCAACTTGATCTCGTTTTAAATCACTTCGTACAAATCCTATTGAGTCATATTGACTATTAATCCATTTTAAATCGTTAGATGTAGCTAGTTGAATACTCATATACATCCTCCTTCGGAATACTAGCGCTCTCTTCATTATATAGAACATAAGATACTATATCAAAGGAACCTTGAGATAGCACATTTGTTTAAGTTATTAGTTAAAAGTGTGGGGTTGCTGGCATTGAAATGATGGCTTCACCAAATATAGGATAATAATCTTGTGAATTTAGTGTTACATAGTCAAAATAAAAATTAGTTCATGCGTTCGGTAACGCACGATTTTTTTAGTGTAGAGAAGATCATAGGGGTATTTTAATTAGTAGCTACTGTATTAATTGAAGTTATTAAGGAAATGTGGTAATCCCTAGCCTTAGTGATACAAATCATATTAGGGTTTAGTAAAAAAACTCTTCCTGAAAAAGAGGGGGATTAAAGATAAGAGCACTTTGAAAAGTGCCCTTCAGTAACGACTACTTATTCTAAAAAGAAAGGATGCAATATATTATATGAAGTTTAGTGTATTTAAGTATGGGTCTTTTATATAAATGTGAAATAAAAGAGGGTTGTCTTCTTATTAGAAGGCAGCTTTTTGTTATTAGAAAAAAGAATTAGAAGTAAAATAGAAAATCAAGTTACTTGTCCAAACAATTTTTTTGAAAATACATAAAATGCTAGTAGTTAGCCAATATTTTCATATTGCTAATTTTTTAGTCTAAAAGGGGTGATTTTATGTGTGATTGTGAAGTTTGTAGACGAAAGAAAAACCGGGATCCATTAAATCGGGATTCTGAACGAAAAAAAGTGGATTCTGAGCTAATAAAAAAGGATTGCGAACCAAAAAAAGTGGATTCTGAGCCAATAAAAAAGGATTGCGAACCAAAAAAAGTGGATTCTGAATCAATAAATCAGGATTCAGAATCATTAAATTCTAATTCATTTAGTAAAAATGCAAATTTTTTAGAAGAAGCTATACAAACAGATGAAATCGATCAAATTTCTGAGGAATATATTGAAATAGTAGATTCAGCAGATGTACAAGTTACTACTACAGATACAAAAGCTGCGCTATCTATCCAAGCTGCATTACAAGCAGCTATTGTGGTTGTGGTAAGTGTTTCTATAGCAGATAGTGAAAAGGCAGATAAAATAACACAAGAATTGTTTCAAAAATCATCTATTAAACAAATTAATAGACAAAAAACATTTATTAAAAATTCCAGAAACGTAACCGTAACAACTACTGATACAGATATTGCAGTGAATATTCAAATTCTCCTTCAAATTTTATTAGCGTTACTAGTTAAACTAAACATTTTATAAAGTGTCTATCCCATTTATATTTAGTTATAAGGGTTCACTCTAAGTAAATATTTTTTTGTTGTAATATGTGGTACAAGCTTGGACTTCTCATTATGACTGAATTAATATTCAAGATTAATGGGAAATTAAGTGTGGAAAACTACACAATAACAAAGGTGAACTTATAATTTAACATTGAATAAAACTTATATATGTGAAGTAAAGGAAGGCTGTCTTCGTATTAGAAGACAGCTTTTTGATTTTATTAGTAAAAAGAAGTGAAAATAGAAGATTAAGTTACTTGTCCAAGCAATTTTTATTTAAATGCATATAATGCTGGTAGTTATTTGAAATTTTTATAGAAAACTGATAGGAGTGAACATTGTAAATGGATGATTTAAATAAATTTTCTTCCTTTAAGTTTGATAAGGATCAAAAGAATATAATTATAGACCTTTTACTCTCAGATATTTTTAATAGGCATGGGATCAATGAAGAAAAACTAAAAAATTTATCACCAGAAAAAAAGCAGCAAATTAAAAGTATTGTTTCTGAAATACAATCACAAGTTAATAATTATTTAGATTGAAAGGGGGTGAACGTATGGACAAAACATGTCATTCAGATGAAAATAAAAAGTGGAGTGCATTAGATTCCTCAAATCCTCATCCGTCTTTTAAAAATGCTAGCGTTTCAGAAGCAGCTGCGCAAGAAAGTAAAACTTACCAAATTTCTGAAGAATCAATTACAATTGTTGATTCAGCAGATGTAGAAGTTACTACTACAGATACAAAAGCTGCGTTATCTATTCAAGCTGCATTACAAGCAGCTATCGTGGTGATAATAAGTATTTCTATAGCAGATAGTGAAAAAGCTGATCGTGTTGCACAAGAATTGTTTCAAAAATCATCTATTAAACAAGTTAATAAACAAGAAACTGTTATTAGAAATTCTAGAAATGTTACAGTTACGACTACGGATACAGACATAGCTGTAAATGTTCAAATTCTTCTCCAAATTTTATTAGCTTTACTAGTAAAATTAAATATTTTATAAAATATTTAACCTTTTTTTATATATGCTGCTTCTTAGTGATAAATATTCACTGTTTTAATTCTAGTACAGGCTATAAATATTAATCATAACTGGACTAATATTTAACATTGCCTAAATAATAATGTAAACAAACAATGTGATGGAAAATAAAGTTTGGTTATTTTTTTAAAAATTTAAAAGCCGTTTCCTTTATTGGATTTGGCTTTTAAATTTTAAATAGTATAAATTTGAAAAGACTATATTGAATTAAAAAATAAAATATATAAATGCAAAATAATCATAAAATCATTTGTGTTATAGAAAGAATAATAAATAGTTAAAATAGAATGATTTTTAGTAAAGGTTCAAGTTTTGAAGAATAGTGCATACAATATAAAGTCTTTTCCTTTCTTCATTTAAGTTTTACGTATATAATTTAAAAGTACTATTTTTATTTTATATTTTTTATATTTATAACAGAATAGAGGTTTAAAAATGGGTGTTAAAATCATTACGGATAGTGCGGCGGATTTACCGGTAGAATTGCTGCAAGCATATGATATTGATTTAATTCCACTCCGTGTATATGATGAAGCAGAAACAGAGTATTTAGATGGAGTTACATTAGAGTCAGTTACATTATTGCAAAATATGAGAGAAGGCGCTGTTTATAGAACGTCATTGCCTTCCCTTGAAACTTTCCAAGAAAAATTTGTTTCTTATGCAAAAGAAGGTAATCCTTGTATATATTTAGCTTTTTCATCTGAACTGTCTGGTACATATCAATCATCAGTTCTTATTAAAGAGGAAGTAAAAGAAACATATGCTAACTTAGATTTAGAAATTATTGATACGAAATGTGCTTCGCTTGGTCAAGGGCTTGTCGTATTAGAAGCTGCTAAAATGGCGAAAGACGGCGCATCAAAAGAAGATATTTTAAAGCGTGTTGATTTTCTAATGAACCATATGGAACATATTTTCACTGTAGCTGACTTACAGTACTTAGTGAGAGGTGGACGCTTAAGTAAAGTCGCTGGATTTATCGGTGGTTTACTAAACATTAAGCCTATCTTAAACGTGGAAGAAGGAAAACTTGTACCACTTGAAAAGGTAAGAGGGAAAAAGAAAGTATTAAGCCGAATTGTTGATATTATGGAAGAGCGTGGTAAAGACCTTAAAGGTCAAACAATCGGTATGACTCATGGTGATGACTTAGAAACAGCTGAAGCATTAAAATCATTAATTATGGAAAGATTCGGTTGTGAAGTATTTATCGTAAATACAATTGGTGCAGCAATCGGAGCACATACAGGACCTGGCGTTATAACGTTATTTTTCTTAAATGAAGTAGAGTAAAGGATTGATCATTTGATCAATCCTTTTTTCTTTAATCTGTGATTACCGGTCGATATGGTATTGGTGAAGATAAAATCATCGAAGTTTTGACTGTTCCAAACGGAATAACGATATCAATTAATTCTTCTAATTCCTTCATAGAGTGAACTGCTACTTTTAAGTAATAGCTACTTTCACCTGTTACTCGGTGACATTCAAGTATTCTATGTTCTCCGTATATTTTTTCCTCAAATTTTTTACAAGGAATCTTTAAATTTTCAATTCTTAAAAATGCTTGAATTGATTTTCCAACTGCATCTAATGATATCCGTGCGGTATATTTCTCAATTATTCCAGTATCTTGTAATCTCTTTAGTCTTTCGGTAACACTAGGGCGGGTGAGGTGTAAGTGCTCAGTCATTTCTGTAATTGTCATTCTGGCATCTTCTTGTAGTAATAGGGTTATTTTCTTATCAATTTCATCCATGAATTATGCTCCTTTACAAATACGAAAGTGAAATTCTGAAATAAATACATAATGTAAAATCTAATGCCAGACTACATACACTTTTGAATGTCAAATAGACTGACAACTTTCTATAATTAAAATATAAATGGAGGTGCATGTAATGTCTAATCATTTTAATGAAACAATTTCAATTAAAAAGGGAACTGCTTTATACGTCGGAGCGGTTCTAGGATCAGGAATTCTTATATTACCTGGTATGACAGCGAGTGTAGCAGAAGGGAATGCGATTGTTTCCTGGCTTGTTATGATAGCACTTAGTATTCCACTTGCGTTCACATTCGCTTTTTTATCGATTGAGCATCCAAGTACAGGTGGAATTGCTACTTTTTCAGAAAAAGCTTTTGGCAAAAATGTAGGTGCTATTATAGGTTGGTCTTTTTATATAGCAGGTAGTGTTGGGCAAATCGTTGTATCTTTGACTGGTGGCATGTATATAGTGAAGGTTTTTACGTTACCATCATATTTTTCGTACGTTATAGCGCTAATTATTTTAAGTATTTCAATTGGTTTCAATTTATATGGGTTACAAATAAGTGGATTGTTTCAAATATGTATAGGTGTATTAACTTTCATTATTTTAATCGTAACAATTATAAGTTCATTACCTTATATTGAAATGAAGCATATAAATGTACATATTTCTATGCAAAAAATAAACCCAATTTTAGAGGCATCATTATTAATTTTTTGGTCGTTTTTCGGTTGGGAAGCCATTGCGAGTTTAGCGCCAGAATTTAAAACACCTAGAAAAAGAAATATTATTTTATCCACAGGATTTGCGATTGTTATTATTGGAGTTTTATATATGGGTATTGCATTATCAGTAATTGGAACGAAATCCTATCATATTAATGTTGATAATACTACAGCTCTCGTGCTTGTAATTAAGCAAACTTTAGGCGACCAATTTGCATGGTTAATTGGATTTGTAGCTTTTATCATTTGTTTAGGGACGACAAATGCATTTATTGCAAGTATGGGGCGCTTAGGTTATTCACTAGGAAAAGAAGAAGTTGCACCTCGTTATTTAGCACATGTTAATAAAAAAAGAGAAACACCAACAAATGCAGTAAAAGTTGTTGGTTACATTGCAATAATAGGTTTGTTAATAAGTTTCGTTTTCCATATTAGCATAGATAAAATTGTTTTAATACCAAATTCGTTAGGGATTGTTACATACATTGTCGGTACTGCGGCTGGAATGAAATTAATAAAGAATAGGTTAGGTAAAATTTTTTCTATAGTAGCTTTTACATGTTGCGTAGTTGTTTACCCTTTTATTGGAGGAGTAGTACTGATCCCAGTAGCCGTAGCATTCATATGTTTATTTTATGTGCGTTTCAGTAGCAGAAGAAAAGAATATAAATAAGAATGAGTTTGTGGAAATCTAAATATTTAAAGATATTAAAATTTTTACATTTCGTTTATAATTGTGAGGGGAGAAATATCTGTAACTATTTGTAAAAATAGGAGGCGGCTATAAAAATGCACGAAATTGCTAGGTGGGATTTAGATCGATTGTATCCAATTGAGGATATTGTAACGCCAATATTGAGGTTGAAAGAACAATATTATGTGACAAAAGATGTAGAGATTCTTTCAAAACTTATACAAGCTATTGAAAAAGCAGAATACTATTTGTATTGCCGATCTGCTGAAGAAAGTATTTCATCTGATCTTTCTGTATTGACTATTACAGTAAAAGATTTGAAAAGAGAAGTACAGCAAGTAATACAAAAAAGTAAATTGGAAGCTTCCGATAACATTAATACTAAGTTAATAAAAGATGAACTTGATGCATGGGAAAATATGTACATACAATTAAGAAATAAGATAGAAATAGAGCACAATAATAAGCAATTATCATTTGGACAAGCAAATCATATTGCAATGAATAGTGATAATGAAAAGGAAAGAGTAGAAGTATTCGAGTTATTAACAAATGCCTTACATAAGGAAAAAGAAATTTTTGCTACTGTATTAAATCAAATAGGGAGAATACGTAATACAAAGAGTAATGAATTAGAAGATAGAGGGATTTTAACGCAATCTCTACATGCGAATGGTATTACTGAAACTGTATTATTACAAATGTGGAATGCGACAGAAGAAAATCTAGATAAATTAGTTAGTGCTTTAAATGTGTATAAGAAAGGTAGAGCTTCGATTACATGGCATGAACTTATGACAGTAAAGGAAAATAATGAGGTTATTATTCCTTTTTCAGTAGCAGTACAAAATATATATGATGCATTAAAAAATATAGATGAAGAATTAGCAGAATTTGCACGTAATGCGATAGAAAGTGGTTGGGTAGATGCGGAACCAAGAGAGAATAAACCACCAGGTGGATTTTGTGCACCTTTTTTCAGTGAGAAAGAATCACGAATCTCTATGCGTTATGACGGAAGTATCGATAGTGTAAGAGTACTTGCCCACGAACTAGGACATGCTTGGCATTTTTATAATATGAGTTTTGAACAATCCTCTTCTTTTTCAGATGATTATTTGCCAATGAGTACGGCTGAATCAGCGTCTATTTTCTTTGAAACGGTGCTTATAAATTATCTAATTCAAACAACAGATAGCATAGATATGAAAAAGTCATTGCTAAGTTGGAAAATAAGAAACTGTTTTAATTATGTAATGGCAATTCGAGCATCGTTCGAATTTGAGAAGAACTTTTATGAAAAATGTAAAGAAAGTCCTTTAAGTGCTGATGAAATAGAGAAATTATCTATAGCAGCGCAAGAAAAAGCATATGGGAATGCATTATCAGAATATCAGCCATTTGTTTGGATGAAATATGTCCAGTTTTATATAGCAGATGTTCCTTTTTATAATTATCCATACACATTTGGCTATTTAGCTAGTTTTAGTTTATTAGAAATAGCTAAGGAAAGTAAAAGAACTTTTCATTCAAAATATAAAAAGTTTTTACGAGAAACTGGAAAGGCTCCGGTGGAAGAGCTTATGAAAAAACATTTTGAAATAGATATAACAAGATATGAATTTTGGGATAAAGCTTTTAAACAAATTTCTATAGATATTGATGAATATTTGAGGCTTATGTAAGGAGAGAGTATAGTGGATCACCAACTTATAAAGGGAATACCTTTTTCAACTTTAGAATATGCAAAAGCTATAAGTTTATTAAAAGGTTGGCTACATGAAAAACAAGAAAAACCAAGATTTGTAGTAACTGCAAATCCTGAAATTGTTATGTCTGCAAAGGAAAACACGGCTAAATCAAAACAGTTTAAAAAGATATTACTTTCTGCAGATTTAATAACAGCAGATGGGATTGGCGTCATAATTGGCTCGAAAATGTTAAAGGGAACTTTGAAAGAACGTGTTACTGGGGCAGATATCACTCACGAATTAATAAAGCATTGTAATGACAATGAATATCGTGTCTTTCTTTTTGGAGCTGCTCCAGAAAGTAATAAAAAGGCAATAGAAAAATTAAATGAGCAGTTCCCAGGAGCACAGTTTAAAGGACAGCATGGATTTGTAAATGGCGAAGAAATAGAAGAAATAAAAATGAAAATTAAGCAATTCAAGCCGGACTTACTGTTAGTAGGACTAGGCTCACCAAAACAAGAAAAATTCATCTACGAAAACATACAAACATTAAACATTCCACTATCTATTGGTATTGGAGGTATGATTGATATATTATCTGGTACTGTAAAAAGAGCACCAAAAATCATGAGGGATACTGGAACTGAATGGCTGTATAGGTTACTTTCGCAGCCGAAAAGATTTAAGAGACAACTTGTACTTCCGAAATTTTTATTGTCAGTTATGTCTGAAAGAATTAAAGGGAGTAATTAATAAAGGAGAGTACATTCATGAACAGAATCGGAATTATCGGAGCAATGCAAATTGAAATAGACTTACTTTTAGAAAAATTAGTTGTACAAGAAGAACAAATAATTGCGGGAATGCCTTTTTACGTTGGAGAATTCATGGGAACTGAAGTAATTGTTACAAGATGTGGCGTAGGAAAAGTAAATGCAGCCGCATGTACGCAAACATTAATTCATAAATTTGATGTAGATGCTATCATCAATACAGGTGTTGCTGGAGGATTGCGGCCGGATGTAAAAGTTGGTGATATCGTTATTTCAACGAATGTTACCCATCATGATGTAAGTAAAACTCAAATGAAAAACTTATTCCCGTTCCAAGAAGAATTTAATGCAAGTGAGGAATTAATAGAGTTAGCACGTAAAGCATGCAATAGTAGTAGTTTACATATGAAGATTCATGAAGGAAGAATCGTCAGCGGTGAATGTTTTGTTGAAGATTCAAAACTAAAAGCGAGATTAATAGACGAATATGCGCCGCATTGTACTGAAATGGAAGGTGCAGCAATTGGCCATGTTGCCTACATAAATGAAGTACCGTTTCTCGTAATACGATGTATTTCTGACAGTGCAGACGATGAAGCGCAAGTTTCTTATGATGACTTCGCGAAAACTGCCGCAAATTATTGTTCAGAAATTATCGTGGAGATGCTGAAAAATATATCGAGTAAAACTTATAGTTCAAAAGGGGAGAATGACATGTTACAAGCATTAATTTTTGATATGGACGGAACGTTATTTCAAACAGATAAAATTTTAGAATTATCGTTAGATGATACATTTGATCACTTAAGATCACTACAATTATGGGATACGGTAACGCCTATTGATAAATACCGTGAAATTATGGGTATGCCTTTACCGAAAGTTTGGGAAGCTTTATTACCGAATCATTCTCTTGAAGTAAGAGAACAAACTGATGCATATTTTTTAGAAAGATTAATTGAAAACATTAAGAGCGGAAAAGGTGCTTTATATCCGAACGTAAAAGAAGTTTTTACATACATAAAAGAAAATAATTGTTCAATATATATTGCTAGTAATGGTTTAACTGAATATTTACGAGCAATCGTATCTTATTATGATTTAGACCAATGGGTTACTGAAACATTTAGTATTGAACAAATAAACTCACTTAATAAAAGTGACTTAGTAAAAAGTATTTTAAACAAATATGATATAAAAGAAGCAGCTGTAGTTGGGGACCGGTTATCTGATATAAACGCAGCCAAAGATAATGGCTTACTTGCGATTGGATGCAATTTTGATTTTGCGCAAGAAGATGAACTTGCTCAGGCGGATTTAGTAATAGATGATTTAATGGAGCTAAATGGGATATTGCCTACTGTGCAGAGATTATAAAGTCATTTAAAAAATCATATAATATTTTAAAAATTCTTCTTCCACGAACGGAGTAGAATCATTTGTGATAAATTAGTAATAGTTTGATTTTTTTAAAAACTGAGTAGAGGATTATTAAGTGTGTGCAGTTTTTTGCCAATTCCTATATATCTTATTCCACGGAGGAAATATGCTGAAAGATAATTTTAACATTAGTAATATTCCCGCGGTTTTGTGGGGAGATAAAAGTGAAAAAGTTTTTATTGCAGTACATGGAAATATATCAAATAAGGAAGATGCAGTTATTCAAATATTAGCTGAAGAAGCTAATCAAAAAGGTTATCAAGTATTAAGCTTTGATTTACCTGAGCATGGAGACAGAAAAAATGATAATACTCCTTGCAAAGTACAGTTTTGTGTTAGTGAATTATCTATAATTATGAATTACGCAAAAGAACATTGGAAAGAAGTAAGCGTGTTTGCATGTAGTATAGGAGCTTATTTTAGCCTTTTAGCTTATCAAAATGATGTGATAGAAAAGGCATTATTTTTATCACCAGTAGTTAATATGGAACGAATTATCGAAAATATGATGAAATGGTTTAATGTAACACCAGAGCTTTTGCAAAAAGAAATGACTATAGAGACACCTATTGGTCAAAAGTTATATTGGGATTATTTATGCTATGTAAAAGAACATCCTATTAATAAATGGAATATAGATACATATATTATGTACGGAGCAAAAGATGAACTGTGCGAATTTGAAACTATTAACGATTTTACAAAAAAACATTGTTGTGAATTAGAAGTCATGGAGACGGGGGAACATTACTTTCATACTGCAGAACAGTTAAAGATATTTGAACAGTGGTTACACAAACATATCAATTAGCAAATTATAATGTATCTTGAGTCTGTTAGAGAAGGATGGCAAATATATAAACTAATATAATATTTGAGAGATATTATAAATGTATTTACTTAAACGGCTTTATTCATGATTTTTGTGTACAAATAGCTTTAAATGTATAGAAATTAGACAATTATATTATCGATTTATATCTGAAGTGAAGAATAGCCATTCTACGAATTGAATAAAGTAACAATCATAAAAATGCTCAGAACAAAAGATTCTTGAGCATTTTTATGTATTTTCATATTAAGGGGGGAATTTACTTGAAAGACATACATATTCAACAAATTGAAGATTTAATGATATACGAATACGACTATCTCATTGAAGAAAGTAAAGAAGAAGGATTTAATTTCCTAATAAGACTAATAAGTGAATATGGAAATAAAATAAACACCTTTAATAAAACTGGAGAATGTTTACATGGTATCTTTCAAGGGGAAAAGTTAATTGGAATAGGAGGGCTGAATGAGGATCCATATACAGAAAACAATAAGATTGGTAGGGTAAGGAGATTTTATATTGCAAAAGAATACCGAAGGAAAGGATTAGGGAGGGTACTGTTAGTACGAATTTTAAACGATGCGAAAAAATATTTTAATATTGTTGTCTTACATACAGATACAGAACAGGGTGACAAATTTTATACTTCGAGTGGATTTGTGAAAGGGACAAAATATGTGGGAGCGAGCCATTATTTGAACTTATATAAAAGGATGTAATGAATTATTATTTATCCCTCTAATAGAACTTTTGTTCTATTTTTGTGTAGATTGATGTTATAATTTATATGAATCTAATATTAGAATGGGGAATTGGATAATGGGAGAAAATAAAATTATTAATGATTTCAATGAATATTCAATTTGGATAAATACATTGAAAGGTATGAAAGAGGAATTGTGGGTGGCACCAATATCAGAGGGGAAATGGACTGTTGGTGAGATCGTATCTCATATTATGAACTGGGATGACTATCTATTACGTGAGACATTATCATCAGTGCGAGAAGGACAGGGAATGGAGTTTCCTGATTTTGATACATATAATAAACTAGCATCTAATTATGCTAAATCAGGAATATCTAAGATGAGACTTCTTGAAGAAGCAAAAGCTAAAAGAGAGTTACTCGTAAAAGAACTTAGATTACTGCATGATGAAAAACTAAAGAAACCTTTAACAGCCAATGGAGTATCACACTGTCCTCATACTGGAACGCCGTATTCTCTTATTTATATTATTAAAGAATTTATAGAGCATGATAACCATCATAAAAGACAGATTATTCATTTTTTAAATGAAAATGCAGTTGCTAACTGATAAAGAAAGATCCCACAAATGATATTTATGGGATCTTTCTTACATTATAATTTAACATTCATTTCTTTCAATAACCCCTTCGGATCACCTTTCACATAATAAAAGTGCGGATTATTTTCATCATCGTAAAGCATAATATAAGGTTTTTGATTAAGTGGTAGAAGAATAAGTACTTCATCAATTGTTGTATGTAACCATTGATTTGTAATAGAAACTGGTTTAGATAATGGGATTTTTATCATGTGACCATCTTTTGGAACGACGTTTAAGTTTTTGAACGGGCCAGTAATGGATTTAGCATATTTAACAGCTTCTTTTTGAATAGCTGGATCTAAAGATTGTTTTTGAACGACCATTTCTTTTTGACAATCAAATACTTCAATTTGTTGATTAGTATTTGCGAACACATTTGTTGATAATAAGAAACAAAGAAGAGTAATGACCCCGATTTTTTTAATCATAATACAACACCTCGTCTTTACTATACCCTTAAAAGGTTCAAATATTTTTCTGTCACATTGATGTAACAAAGAAGTTGTATAATACAATTGGTTTTGTTTAAAAGCAATGGAGGATAATGTATGAGAGTATTAATCGCGGATGATGAACAAGATATGTTAAGGATTTTAAAAGCTTATTTTGAGAAAGAAGGCTTCGAAGTTTTATTAGCGAAAGATGGGGAGGAAGCACTTCAAATATTTTTTGATGAAAAAATTGATTTAGCTATTTTAGATTGGATGATGCCGAAACATAGTGGTATTACTGTCTGTCAAGAAATAAAAAAGAATTCAAGCGTAAAGGTATTAATGCTTACGGCGAAAAGTGAAAGTGAAGATGAGCTCGCAGCGCTTCAAAGCGGGGCAGATGAATACGTAAAAAAACCATTTCATCCAGGCGTACTCATTACGCGAGCGAAAAAGCTAATACAGCATGATGATGTCATTCAAGTTCAAGATTTGAAAATAGATTTTACTAAAAATAAAGTTTATAAAAATGACAAAGAGTTAGATATTACAAAAACAGAGTTAGAATTGATAAAGTGTTTTTTAAATCATAAAGGCATGATTTTAACTCGAAAAAAATTGTTAGATATCGTATGGGGATTTGACTATTTCGGAGAAGAGCGAACTGTTGATACACATGTAAGAAGATTACGTAAAAAAGTAGGAGAAAATATTATAAAGACGCATCGTGGTTTAGGATATAGTTTGGAGGAGCAGAGTGAATAAACTTGGAAAAAAGCTATTTCTCAGCATTTCTTTAACTGTTATTCTTATTTTTACAATCTCTTTATTATTAATTAACTATCTTTTACCGAAATATAATATTTACAAAACGCGAGAAAGTTTAGAAGGTATTACAGCACAAATACAGTCCATACCGAGCGAACAACTGGATGAAGCAATTACTAGCATTGAAAATAAAGGAAATGTTACGATTGCGTATACATCAATTAACAATTCGGAAGATCGAATTAATGATGAGTTACGTATGCAACTTACAAGGAAAAGGGTTGCCCTTAATAAACTTTGGATTACAAAAGAAGAAGTAATGAAAGTAAAGAACTTCGGGCAAGCGAATAAAATATATGATCAAGAAAAGATTAAATCTAGTTTTTTTGTGAAATACATTGCGAAAGACGATATGATAATTTTAGTAGGAGTTTCGATCGCACATTCTAATGAAGTAATAAAAACGTTAAATTCATTTTATTTTTACATTTTTGGCATTACGATTTTTCTCATTATCGTACTTGTATGGATACTTTCAACAACAATCACCAGACCATTGAAAGAATTAAGTAATGTTGCAGAAGATATTTCAAATTTGAAATTTGAACGAGCGAAAGTGAAAACAAATGATGAAATAGGAGAATTAGCAAATAGTATTAATGTCATGAGCGATAAACTACATGAGGCACATGAAGATTTAACAGATCGAAATGAACATTTAAAACGATTTATGGGTGATGTGACACATGAATTAAAAACTCCAATCGCATTAGTGAAAGCATATTCTATGGGAATAAAAGATGGTTTAGATGATGGTACATACATAGATACAATCATTAAACAAACTGATCACATTTCAAACCTAATTGAAGAGTTATTACGATTTTCTAAACTAGAAAGAGATGTTTTACAAAAAGAAGAATTCGATATTAAATCACTAGTCCAAAGTATATTAGATAAGCATAAGATTGAACTGGAATCGAAAGAAATCAATTTGCAAGTGAACTATAATGTTAGCGATGTAGTGGTTAATGCTGATATAAATAAAATGAAAATGGTCTTTCAAAATTTAATATCTAATGCGATAAAATATACAGCAAATCAAAATATAAAAATTACTTTAGAAAATCGAAATGAAAATATATATTTTCAAATTCAAAATGGTATGAATGCGGAACAGATGAAAGATATCGATAAAATTTGGGAACCTTTTTACGTCCTAGAATCTTCTCGCAGTAAAGACCATTCTGGTACGGGACTAGGTTTAGCGATTGTAAAAAGTATTTTAGAAAGACATGGTTTTGATTATGGGCTCTCTACAATAGAGGGAGATATACGATTTTATATTAATATGAAGAATGACTAATTCAATACTATTAGAAACATCGTCTATTATTAGGTGATGTTTTTTATTGATTATATGAGAGTGGAAAATTAGAATATATAACCTCGAAAGCTCGCTCGAAGGGTGTTCTACCAATTTTTCAAATTATTGCGTGAAATATAAACTGAATTTTCAGTAATTTTGTTGTATAGTAAAAAGGAGACATATATGGGGAGGAAAGAATATGGGGAAAAAGAAAATAGCAATTACATTATCGACAATCGTATCTTTATCAGTCACATCAGGAGTTTCTAGTATGACTGCGTATGCAGACAAGAAAGAAACAAACTACATAAATGAGAATGACGTGAAATTAAATGGGAAAGTTGCAGAAGGACTACAATCAAATACGAAGATTGAATTAGAAAACGGGATGACAAAGCCGATCTACTCGCTTGATGAAGCAATCATCGAAAATTTATTTGTAGAGACGGAAGTTGATAGTGATCGAGATGGTAAAAAAGATCGAGTGTCAGTAAAAGTTATGCGTCCAAAAACAGATCCTAACGTGAAAGTTCCTGTTATATATGAAATGAGCCCATATCGATCTGGTTTAAAAGATGTACCTGTATATAATGTAGATGAAGAATTGTATGCGTATGAAGGTAAACCGTATGGAGCTGTTAATCTTGGTTCATACGGCAATTATTATGTGCCAAGAGGCTATGCAGTCATTTTAGGTGAAAGTATTGGAACAGGAAAATCAGATGGATGTCCGACTACTGGAGACGAACAAGAAATATTAGGGACGAAATCTGTTATTGATTGGGTGAATGGACGTGCGAAAGCATATACAGAAAATGGTGAGGAAGTTAAGGCTGATTGGTCAACAGGAAATGTAGGTATGACAGGAGTATCTTATAATGGTACGTTACCGAATGCTGTTGCGACGACTGGTGTTGAAGGTTTAAAAACAATTATTCCAATCGCAGCGATTAGTAGTTGGTATGATTATTATCGTGCAAACGGTGCAGTCATTGCGCCAGGTGGATACCAAGGAGAAGATACAGATAATATGGCAGAAGCAGTACTAACAAGAGAAAATCCTGAAGTTTGCGGACAAGTAATAAAAGAGCTAACAGCTGGACAGGACCGGAAAACTGGTAATTATAATAATTTTTGGGATAAGCGTAATTATGTAAAAGATGCTAAAAATGTAAAAGCAAGTGTATTTGTTGTTCATGGTTTAAATGATTGGAATGTTAAGACGAAGCAGTTCGCGCAATGGTGGGATGCACTTGGAGAAAATAATATTCCTCGTAAAATGTGGTTACATCAAGGTGGACACGGTGGGACATCAACGAATGACTGGCAAAGAACACAAAATAAATGGCTCGATTATTGGTTGTATGGAATTGAAAATGGAATTATGAATGAACCAATGGTTGATGTACAACGTGAAAATAAAACTTGGGAAAAATTAAAAAACTGGCCGGATCCATCAGCTGTGCCGTCAAAAGTTCGTATGTATTTAAGTAACAAAGCAGTGAATTTACCATTAAGTATGGGCTCTGCAAATAAAGTTTTCTCATTCGTAGATGATGCAAAATTGAAATCAAATCAATTAATAGCAAACCCAGAATTAGAAGTGGCCAATCGTTTAGTGTATACAATGCCAGTATTACAAAAAGATATGAGAATAAGCGGGACACCAAAGATTTCAATTACAGGAAATATTGATCGTCCTGTATCAAATTTAACAGCATTACTTGTTGATTATGGCGGAGCAAAACCTGAAGTTGTTACGAGAGGTTGGATGGACCCACAAAACTTAAATAGTATAAAAGATTCAACAGCACTTAAACCAGGTAAAGATTATACATTCACATGGGACATGCAGCCAGATGATTATGTATTTAAATCGGGGCATCAAATAGGGGTTGTTTTACTCGCTAGTGACTATGATTATACAATTAGACCGAAAGCTGGAACGAATCTTACAGTAAAATTAAGTGAAGTGACATTGCCAATTGTGAAATAAATAGTTATGGATAAAGAGCTTACTGCATAGTAAGCTCTTTACATTTTGAAATAGGAGTTTAATGTGAATTTTTATTGGTAGATACAAAAATGCTTACAATAAATAAAAAAATGGCATTTATGATCAGTAGGACACTAAAGGTAAGCCCCGCAAAACCTCCAGCAACTCCATCTCCTACTTTTTCACCAATTAGGTGCAAAGCGGCGAAGAAAACAATGGGGGAAGAAAGAATGAAAATACCACTGGCTATTTTCCATATTTGTTCATACTTCTTTGCTATAAAGAAAATCAGTATATTAAAAGAAATAAGAAGAAAAACAAATCCAATTAATGAATTCATCATATCCTCCTTCTAATAAGAGTCTGAATTTTCGATTTCTATGTTTTCATTTCGAAGGGAATATTATACAATATAATTATATTCTATGGAAAGCGAGTGATATATTATGACAGTCAGCTCTTTCGAATTTTCATTAAAAATAAAGGTACAGGAAGATTAATTGAAAGAAAATCTTCCGTACGTAAAAAACGGAGGAGAAAATAAATGTTTAGTTTTTATAGTACACTTTGCACGGAACTTTATGATTACACAAAGCCTGTCGGTTATTCTTTAAATGGTGATATTGAGTATTACGAAGAACGTTTAAAAAATTGTAGGGGAAGAATTCTCGAAGCGGCAGTAGGATCAGGGCGTGTCATCATCCCACTTCTTGAAGCTGGTTTTACAGTAGATGGGATAGATTATTCACCTGAAATGCTAGATTCTTGCCGTATACGGTGTAAAGAGAGAGGATTACATCCTAATTTACATGAAGGAAGTTTACAACAATTTTCACTGCCACATAAATATGAGGCAATTATCATTCCTACTGGATCTTTTTGTTTAATTGAAAATCGTACAGATTCTATAAATGCATTAAAATGTTTTTATGAACATCTTAATCCAGGCGGGCGATTAATCGTAGATATTATGCTTCCACATGATTGGAAGACTGGGGAGATTCATACATCGACTTTTTCTTTACCGAGCGGAGACGGAATTACATTAGAAAATAAATCAATTGAAATAGATTGGCTGAACCAAGTTACTCTATCATATTTAAAATATGAAAAATGGAGTAAGGGACAGTTAGTACAATCAGAACTGCAACGCTTTGCGGTGCGCTGGTATGGAATAGACGAGTTTAAACTTCTGTTAGAAAGTATAGGTTTCTCTAATATTACTTGCTCCGCTGACTATGTTTATGGAAAAGAACCGTCAAATGCAAATCAAATGTTTACTTTTGAAGCTGTGCGAATCGAAAAATAAAGAACTATGTATGAAAATAAGGCAATCGATACAATATCGATTGCCGTATTTTCATTTGTATATTACTTACATGTTATTATGCTTTCATTGTCCAAGCATCCTTCTACTATCTACATATACTACTTATATTAATAGCAATCACTATTTTAAATACAACTGTAATTTGTCTATAAATGATATTTTAGAGCAGTAGGGGGGATAATATTGGAAAACATAGAACAAGGAAGAATTGAAAATCAAGTGTATTCAAATCGTGTAGTAAGATCTGAATTTGATGCAAATTGGGAAACATGTATATCAAAAAGTGGTTATGTAATTTATGTAGCAACGAGTAATAATGCTGAAGTAATAGTACTTCTTGCAGATGGTTCAAGTAAATTATTAATTTTTGAAAAAGGCGGTAAAGTAGTAGTAGGTGGCGGTGGTACAAGTCATTACAGTAAGCCGCATATTGCAAGAAATATTTAAGGTAGAACATGTTAATTGAGAAGAAACTGGAAAGTGGTTAGTCATTCGTGTTTAGAGCATATATGACTAACCGTTTTTATTTGTTTATATGATGTAAGTAGTGCTGGGTTTATTGCAAATACATTGGGATGATTAGGAAATTAGAGGGGAATTGTATGGATAAGAATTCGATAAATAATGTAAGTATAGAACAAACATGTAAGCAATTTAAAAAAAGCATTTCCTATTTCGGAAAATGCTTTTTTTATGTTATAGTATAATAGTGTTTTAAAACGATGTTATTTTAATATACTTCAAATTTTGTTGTGTATTATTTTTATATTAAATCAGTCGTTTAAGTATTTTTTTATATAAGGAGTAATAATTAGAGAAATGAAAAATATAGACTTTATACTAGAAAGTGATGAGGCATTAAAACCGTCTGAACGATTAGTACTATTATTATTAGAGAAGCATAGAATGTTATATACGAACGATCTATTAGCATTATCTAATTTATCATATAAAACATTAACGGATTCGTTAACGGCGCTAGTTTTAAAATCATATGTATTAAAGGAAACAGGTAAGGGAAGAAGACAGAATTGTTATAGATTAGTATGATAAGACTGCTGATTTTAGAGAGTTCATACTAACTTTTTTCAAATGTAAGGAGAAATATTATTTTTGTTTTCAAATGAAAAACACTCTGCGATGCGCGCTTAAATATTTAGATTTCATTTTTGTTAATGATAATTCTATTAGTGTAAAAATAGAAAAATAAAATAAACTGCATAAAAAAGAAATAAAAAAACAATCCGTTTTAAAAATGGATTGTTTTTTTATTGGAATAATATTATTTGAAATGTTGAAAGTATGAATGATTATTCTACTTCGCTTGTATACTTTTCAGGTAATAATTCCATTACGTTACATTTTACAAGTTCACCATTATAAGAAAGTATAACTTTCGTATTTTTTCCATAATCACTTATCAATTCTCGACACATACCACACGGAGCAACAACCCAACATTTTTCTATATCTTCATGGGGGTGTGGGTGAGCAACTGCTACAATGGTATCAAATTCATGATCGCCTTCTGAAATAGATTTTCCAATTACCATAGCCTCACCACACACTGTTATTCTTCCGACATTCGCTTCAACATGCACTGCTGCATAAATATTACCTGTTTTAGTTCTTACAGCTGAACCGATATGATGACGACCATATTTATAGTTTTTTTCAATTACTTTTTCAGCAGCTGTAATTAAATCATAGTCCTCGCTATTTAAAGGTATTACTTTTAACATAATTTCTCCTCCGTATTAAACAAGATTATTTTTATTTTAACAGAAAATTTTAATATTTAAAATAAAAGATGGTAATTAGTCAGATAATATTATTATGTAAACTGTTGTTTTGACAGGAATATATAATAATCAATAGAATTTATAGAAGAGTATGCTTAAATATTTGAAAGATGGGAGATTATTATGGGAATTTTAGAATCAATAGTACAAGCTGTTATAAGTGGTAATAAGGAAGAAGTGGTGGTCTTTATAAAGACGAATCCAAGTGCTGTTAACGAATTTAGTGACGATGGCTGGACTCTACTTCATTTAGCAGCTTATTTTGGACAAAAAGAGTTAACGAGTTTTCTTTTAGAAAGCGGAGCAGATATACATAGTAGAGCAAAAAATGAAAATGAAAATACACCTTTGCAAGCGGCAATTGCGAATAAACAAAGTGAGCTTGTTGCTTTCTTAATTGAAAAAGGATCAGATGTAAACGCTATACAAAGCGGAGGTTGGACAGGTTTACATGAAGCAGCATTATTAGGAAGTGAAGAAATAGTTATATTACTTCTTGAAAAGGGAGCTAGTAAGACGATTAAGAAAAATGATGGAAAAACAGTATATGATATTGCATTAGAAAAAGGATATGATCACCTTTTACATTATTTAAAACAGGAAGTGAACGTATGATAAATAAATGGAGCGTAGGCATATTTTTATTTAATGATGTAGAAGTGTTAGATTTTGCAGGGCCATTTGAAGTTTTTTCTGTAACCGAAGCGGATGAAGAAAAACCATTTACTGTGTATACAGTTAGCCAAAATGGAGAAATGATTACAGCAAGAAACGGATTAAAGGTAAAGCCAGATTATAGTATTGAAGATTTACCACCAGTTGATATTTTAATCATTCCAGGTGGTAAAGGTGTTCGGGAAAATGAAGTGCAAAATGATATTATAATAAATTGGGTTCGTCAGCAAATGAAAGAAGTAAAGCTAATGACTTCAGTTTGTACGGGTGCGCTATTACTTGCGAAAGCCGGTTTACTAGAAGGCTTAAAAGCAACAACGCATTGGGCTAGTATTCAAACTTTCAAAAAAGATTATCCGAATGTAGAAGTAATGGAGAATGTGAAATTTGTAGATGAAGGACACATTATTACATCTGCAGGTATTTCAGCTGGTATTAACATGTCATTTCATATTGTGAAAAATTTGTTAGGTGTGGAGATTGCTGAGGAAACAGCTAAAAGTATGGAATATGATATTGATTTACAAAATTAAAAAGCCCAGGCTGGGCTTTTTTATATTGATTGAATATAGCTAATCTCCTCATCACTCAAAATAGGGCGAACAGACGCATTTGCATTTTCTTGTGCTTGTTTTTCTGTTTTTGCACCTGGGATTACAACACTCACTGCTGGATGAGTGAGTATATAGCGAAGTGCAAGTTGCCCTAAGGTCTGATTTTTATTTGAGAGCAACCGAAGTTTCTCTACCTTTTGTAAGTCTTCTTGAAACCAATTTTCATTTGGCCAATCTTTGCGTAAATCTCCATTTGGAAAAGTTGTTTTATTTGTGAATTTTCCAGTTAAAATACCCATTTTTAACGGCCCACGAATAACAGCTCCTAGATTTTTTTCTTGTAAGAATGGCAAAATATCATTTTCTGGTTTTTGATTCAATATATTGTAATCAATTTGTACGATGTCAATTTCATTGTTTTTATTGAAATGACGAATGTATTGTAAATCATGTGTCGAAACACCGACTGCTCTTACTTTTCCATCACGTTTTAATACTTCAAATGCACGTAAAAATGCTTCTGTTTCTCTACGATTATGCCACCAAATATGACAAAAATAAAGATCAATGTAATCTGTTTGAAGACGTTGTAAACTTGTTTCAAATACGGCGATAATTTTTTCGGGAGTATCATATACAGGCTCTCCATTCGGATCGTAGTGATGTCCGATTAAACCGCCTTTCGTTGATAGGATAATATCATTACGATGTCCTTTAATTGCGGTAGACACTAACTTTTCACTATGTCCTAAACCATACACATCTGCAGTATCAATAAAATTCACACCACACTCAATTGCTTTTTTTATAGCGGTTATAGATTGTTTATCGTTAACAGGTCCCCATTCATCACCACCGATTGCCCATGCCCCAAAACCTATTTCAGAGACAGTTATTCCAGTTTTACCTAATGTACGGTAATGCATATTTTTCCCCCCTTGTAAGCATGTTATAACATCGATATGTAGGTAAGGTATTTTGTGTGTAAAAAAACTCTTCTACAATAGTAGAAAAAGAATAACAGAAACTACTATTTTATGGCAGCATACATAAAAAAAATCAATGCAAATATGGAAATGTCGTCGAATGCTATCTTTAATTGGTTAATTTGTGAGATATTTTTGTGAAGGAGCTTATTTTATAAGGATAGAATTACAGTTAGTAAGAGATCATGCCGATGGTAGTGAAAAAATATGTGTTAGGGGGATTTCATAATGAGGAAACTCAAGCGAATAAATGTTCCTAATATACAAGAACAACTATCACAGTCTAATGAGAATCGAGCAATTAACAAGAAGAAACTAAGGCGATTTATATTCATGTTTATATTTATTGCGGCGGCTACTTTGTACGTTCAATTTATTTTAACGAAACAACAAGAAATAATCGTGGGAAAAAAAGATACAATAACGAATCAAAAGAAACAATTAGTATCTTTAAAGAAAGATAGAGGCTCTTTAAAGGCTAACATAGAAAATTTAACAGACGATGAGGAAGAAATTTTGAAGTTTGCGAGAAAAGAATATCAATTTTCAAAATCAAATGAAACTATATTTGTGTTGCCGAAGTAGTGTAATAGAACAGTTAGCGATAGCTAACTGTTCTTTCATGTATAAATGGCATGGTACAAGAAGCAATCACATATTGTAAAAATGAAGGGTTTGAGCTGTTTTTATAATTATGGAATATACACCGAAATAAATGTTGTTAAAATTCTGTCAATTGTATTATAATACAAGGTAAGCGGATACATTTTTTAATCAATGTTGAGTTTATCACTCATACGACTATTAAGAAAACCGTTATCCCGTATTAGAAAGGAAGATAGCTGTGTACGCTTCAAATACAATTTATATCGTAGGGGATGCGAAAGCACCTCAAAATAATCCTATTACTGAAAAGTTCAAAAGTTATTTTGTAGCATTTGTACTTGTTAAGGAGACTGGGGAAATTGTAGATGCAGATTGCTCAGCGACAATTGCATTAACATCTCAATTCGTTAAATATTTGTTTCTACATAAAAATATTAATAATCCATTATTGGTAACAGAAATAAAAAATAGATACTTCGGTTCGTCTCAAAAGGCACTACTTGTAGCGTTAAAAGATGCACAGAAAAAATATAATCAAATCGCTGCTTTGTCTACACATTCCTAGACAAAATCCAGCCGTAAGAATTTTCTTATGGCTGGATTTTTTTATTTCACATTAATTTCTTACATGAAAAGTAAGTGAAAGAGTAGGTTTATTGCTCTCCAAAAATTAATTGTTTTTTGGGGGATTAAGGTTCCACTTTGTCAGACAACGAAAGGATGAACAATATGAAAATTACTGATGTAAAAGTAAATCGTAGACTTGTTAATCTTCATACACCGTTTAAAACGGCGCTTCGTACCGTAACCGAAATAGAAAGTATAGATGTATATATTCATACAGATGAAGGAATTGTTGGCAAGGGGGCTGCAGCCGCAACACCAGTTATTACGGGTGATTTCGCTAACGGGATTGAAGCAGCAATTTTAGGGCCGATGCGTTCCTGTTTAATTGGTCAAGATATCATTCAGTTTCAGCAGTTACTGCAGCACATTCAAATGAGTTGTATTGGAAATCCAAGTGCGAAAGCGGCGGTAGATATCGCTTTATATGATGTGTATTGTCAATATCAAAACGTTCCACTTTATGCATTATTAGGCGGGAAGAAAGAAATTCATACAGACATTACGGTGAGTGTAGATGAGCCTTTCATTATGGCGAAAGAGGCGAAGCAACATGTAGAAAAAGGATTTCAAACTTTAAAAATTAAAGTGGGGAAATCTGCTCATTTAGATTTAGAACGTATTGAAGCAATTCGAAATAGTGTACCAAAAAATACGACGTTACGATTAGATGCAAATCAAGGGTGGAATCCAAAAGAAGCGGTTACGATTATTAAAGAGATGGAAAATCGTAATTTAAATATCGAATTTATTGAACAACCTGTTCATGCGAAAGATTGGGATGGGTTAAAGTACGTCAAAAATCATGTACAAACGCCCATTATGGCAGATGAAAGTATATTTTCAGCAAGTGATGCATTGAAAATTGTTCAAGGAGGATATGCAGACTTAATCAATATTAAATTAATGAAATGTGGTGGCATACGTGAAGCGTGGCGTATTGCAGATATCGCTGAAACAGTGGGTGTAAAATGCATGGTCGGTAGCATGATGGAATCTTCCACTTCCGTTAGCGCTGTAGCCCATTTAGCAGCTGCACATCCTAATATTCATTACTTCGATCTAGATGCACCGCTTTGGTTAATGGAAGAACCGGAAGGAATGACGTATTCAGGGTCAAAGGTAAACCTTCAATCGACAGTGAATAGTAAATCTTAGGAGAAGAGACTAATAAACTATCTTTTAAGGGGGATATTTATGAAAAAAGTAGGAACTGCATTTTTAACAACTTTATTTATATTTTCAGCGTTCACATCAGCACATGCTGAGGAGAAGAAAGATAGTAAAGCGTTTATTGATGTATCTGCCGCAACACTTTGGACTGCACCTGATTCATTACGGCCAATTGATGCACCGAGCGCTACAAATCCAGTTGATTTGTGGAAGTGGACGAAATCGATGACGCTTGATGAGAAACTTTGGTTAACAAATGCAAATAAATTAGAAACGCAAGCGTTATTAGGTCAAGAAGTAACGGTTGTTGATAAAAAAGGGGACTGGGTGAAAGTGTTAGTCCATGGTCAGCCAACACCTCGAAATGCAGAAGGCTACCCAGGATGGATGCCTGAAAAACAGTTAACATATAATCAAGAATTTGCAGATAAAACAAATGAACCTTTCGTATTAGTAACGAAACGGACAGCTATTTTATATATAAATCCTTCTGAAAAACATAAATCACTTGAAGTGAGCTATAATACGCGACTGCCGCTACTTAGTGAAGATACGATTTCATACCGCGTGTTGTTACCAAACGGACAGAAAGCTTGGCTACGAAAAAATGATGGCACGGTTTACCGTTCTCAAAATGATATTCCAACTCCGGCGGCCGATGATTTAATAAACACAGGGAAAATGTTTTTAGGATTACCGTATATATGGGCTGGTACAAGTGGCTTCGGATTTGATTGCTCTGGATTTACACATACAATTTATAAATCGCACGGTATTACTATTCCGCGAGATTCTGGTCCACAATCGAGAAATGGAGTTGCGGTTGATAAAGAAAATTTACAAAAAGGAGATTTAATCTTCTTTGCACATGATCAAGGAAAAGGCAGTGTTCACCATGTTGCTATGTATATTGGTGACGGAAATATGATTCACTCACCGAGAGCTGAAAGATCAGTAGAAATTATACCGCTAAATACGCCAGGATATATAGAAGAATACGCTGGTGCTCGTCGTTACTTACCTTAAAAAATAGAGGGGGTTTTCAAATGAAAAAAGTTGTTCGTTACTCATTAGTTAGTACACTATTAGTTTCTTCATTTTTAGTAGGATGCGCAAAAGAAAAAACAGCGACAAAGCCGAAAGATGAGAAGAAAGTATTACAGTTACTAGAAACTGGTGAAATTCCGTCATTAAATTCAGGGAAAATAACAGATGCAGTATCATTTAACGTTTTAAATAATGTAATGGAAGGATTATTTCGTTTATCGAAAAATGATGAACTGATTGAGGCTGGAGCACAAAAATATGAAGTGAGTCAAGATGGAAAAACTTATACATTCCACTTGCGTGAAGCGAAATGGTCTAACGGAGACCCAGTAACAGCACAAGATTACGTATACGCTTGGAAGCAGCTTATTAATCCGGATACAGCTTCTCAATATGCATATATTGCGTATGATGTGAAAAATGCAGAGAAAATAAATAAGAAACAACTAGGGCTAGAGGAATTAGGAGTAAAAGCGAAGGATGATAAAACGTTCGTAGTAGAGCTAGAACATCCTGTACCGTATTTTACGAAACTACTTATTTTACCGTCTTTCTATCCAATTAATGAAAAATATGCGAAAGAACAAGGTGATAAATACGGATTAGAAGCAAATAAAGCGGTATATAATGGGCCATTTACACTATCTGATTGGAAGCATGAAGCGAGTTTTACAATGAAGAAAAATGATAAGTATTGGGATAAAAAAGAAGTGAAGCTTGATGAAGTAAACTATCAAATCGTTAAAGAAATTTCAACCGCGGTAAATTTATATGAAACAGATAAAGTTGATAGAGCAGTCATTTCAACAGAATTCGTAGATAAATATAAAAATAATAAAGAACTAAAACAGTATACAGATCCGGTTATGTACTTCTTCCGATTCAATGAAAATGTACTGATTCTTAAAAATAAAAATGCAAGGCTCGCGCTAAGTACAGTGTTCGATAAGAAAGGACTTGCAACTTCATTTTTAAATGATGGTTCAGTTGCTGCAAACTATTACGTGCCAAAAGGATTTTTAAAAGGTCCAGATAAAAAAGACTTTAGAAGTACGGCTGGTGAGTTTAATAAGACAGATGTAAAACAGGCGAAAGAATATTGGGAAAAGGCGAAGCAAGAGACAAGTACAAATGAAGTAACGCTTGAGTTATTAAACTATGACTTAGAAAACTTCAAAAAAGTAGGAGAATACATTAAAGAAGAGCTAGAGAAAAACTTACCAGGCTTAAAAGTAAATGTAAAACTACAACCACATACGCAAAAACTGGCATTAGAGAAGAAGAAAGAGTATGAAATGTCATTATCACGTTGGTTACCGGATTATCCAGATCCAATGACTTACTTAGAAGTATTCCTTTCTGGAAGCAGTGTAAACAATACAGAGTATGCAAATCCAGAATATGACGCATTAATTAAGAAGATTAAAACAGAATTAGGCAATGATGAAAAAGCTCGTTGGAAAGCAATGCAAGATGCTGAAAAAATGTTATTGGATGACGCAGTAATTGCACCCGTATTCCAGCGCGGATTATCATACTTACAAAAGCCATATGTGAAAGATTTATATGTACATCAATTCGGTCCAGCAACAAGTTTAAAATGGGCAGATGTGCAGAAATAAAATTATGGAGAAACAGACTTCGCGTATGTGATTGTCTGTTTTTCTTATTTAAAGTTAGAGAAATAGTACGTGGTATAATTTACTAGTCTGTATAAAACGTTTGGATGGGAATGATGTTTATGTTGGAAGAAAAGGAAGTAATATGTACAAAAAGATTGTTCATGAGGAGACCAACTATAGAATATGTTGATCAATTTTATAACATATTAAAGAAAGAAGCTGTTGGCAAATGGCTTGCTAAATCCAGAGGAATGTCAAAAGAAGAAGCAAATAATTATATCAGGAAGCTTATATTACATTGGGAACAGTATAATTTTGGTGTATGGCTGTTATTCAATAGTGAAACAGGAAAGCTTTTAGGACATTGTGGTTTAAGAAAAGTGGATGAAACTGATGAAATAGAGATTATGTATCTACTTGATCCGGAGTATTGGGGAAATGGATATGCGTCAGAAGCAGCAGGGGCTTCTATTCAATATGCAAAAGAGACGATGGATGTAAAAAGAATAATTGCTAGGGTGAAAATAGCAAATGACAATTCAAAAAATCTTTTACGAAAGTTAGGTTTTACATATACTCATGATGTTGATTATAGTGGACGTACCTTATCTTATTTTGAATTTAATATAGCTCCTGATGAATTATAGACATTTTATATGTTTTTTCATGTCTTAATAATAAAATTATTACTAAAATTCCAGTGTGAAATTTATGTAGAATCTTGTATAATTAACGTGTTTCTATGGAAACATTTTCTTGCGCTATTTATATAAGACTTAATAGAACAAGGAAAGAAATACATACATGTATATAATAGATAAATAGAATGGAACATGTATAGAGAAAAAGGAGAGAAATGATGGCGTGTCAAGAACAAGGGTTACAATTTAATGGCGATAGAAAGAGGAAGAGACGATGAAAATGAAGCATGCTTTTGGTCCGATAATTTTAGCGTGTGTGCTTTTTTTCATTATCATACTCATCCCATCGAAAAGTTTAGTATCACTTATTAGTGATAAGAAGGTAGAAGATGCGGCAACCTCCTTACAAAAAGAAAAATTACAAGGTGTTTTCTTACAGCAAAAAATGTTAGAGAATTCACAGTATTTACCGATGTATGGTTCATCTGAATTTTTACGAATGGATGCATATCACCCATCTAATTACTTTAAAGTAAATCCGGCAGGTTTTACACCATATTTAATGGGGATTGGCGGTACGCAAAGTTTAGCTCATATATTAAATATGACGTCTACAATGGATGAGCTAGAAGGTAAAAAAGTAGTCTTTGTTTTATCACCACAATGGTTTACAAAGACTGGTGTATCACAGGGGGATTTCACAAACAATTTCTCCAAACAACAAGCATATCATTTTATTTTTAATGATAAAATAAATGCTGAGATGAAGAAGCAAATTGCAAAACGATTATTAGACTATAAAGTTGTTCAAAAAGATGATATATTAAAAAATTCATTAGAAGGTATTGTATATAATGATACGAACCATAACATAAAAGCAGGTATAGTCAAACCACTTGCTTATATGCATCGAAATATTTTAGATCATAGAGATTTATTTAACTCCTTATTTAAGATTGAGCCGATGAAAGAAAAAACAAATATGGGATTACGTTCGATTTCTTGGGTAGATGCACGTAAACATGCAGAAGAAGAAGGGAAAGCGGAATCTACTACAAACAAATTTGGAATTGAAAATCCGTATTACTATAAACATAATTTAAAGAAAAAATTAAAAGGTTTAAAAAACTTTAGAGCAAATGAATCGTATGAAGAATCACCTGAATATGATGACTTACAAATTGTTTTAAATATTTTTAAAGAGAAAAATGTCAAGCCACTCTTTATTTCTGTACCTGTAAACGGACCATGGTATGATTACGCTGGTTTCCCTAAAGAGCGTCGTGAAGTGTATTATAAAAAAGTTCGGGAACAAGTTGAGAATGCAGGATACCCAGTAGTTGATTTCTCTGGCCATGAATATGATAAGTATTTCTTAAAAGATACAATTCATTTAGGTTGGAAAGGCTGGATTTACTTTGATGAAGCAGTACAAAACTTTTATACTGAGAAATAAGTATGGAGAAAAAGGAACGGCTATAAGCTGTTCCTTTTTTAGTATAGAGTATTTTGATGTGGGCAATTCGGGAAGGCATGTATATCTTGAATTTGTCTAAAATCATAATGCTTCATTGCGAATTGAGCTTGATAAAGGTATTCATATACATATAATTGACCATCATGTGCTGAACATAATACACCAGAAGTACCTTGCCCGTTCATGAAAGAAATGCCGATAGGGCGTCCGATTAAGTATTGTATTTTTTGTTGCCAATGCATAGGGAAATCACTCCTTGTTGAGATAATATACGAAATGGATGAGCGAAAGGTTGCTTATCCATGTAAATGTTAAACTGAAGGACTTTCTTGTCATGTTTAAAGATTAGTCAATTTTAATAGAAAAACCGCTAACATTCGTAATGAATTATTAGCGGTTTTTCTATTATCTTAAGCAAGATTTTTACGTTTTTTTGTCCATTTTTTAATGATGAAGTATAAAAGAATAAGTATGACGCCGCCAATTGCGAAAAATTTCACATAAGGCCCAGCTACATCGTTAATATTCTCCCAATTTTGACCTAGTTTTTCACCTAAGTAAATGAAAATGATAGACCAAGGAATGATTGCAAGTGCTGTTAATGTAGTGAAACGCAATAATGGCATTTTTGTAATACCAGCAGGAATTGAAATTGCATGGCGTACTACTGGAATAAAGCGTGCTGTAAAAATAACGCCAGTTCCGTAACGATTAAACCAATCTTCAGCTGCATCTATTTGTTTTTTATGGATGAAAATATATTTTCCATATCGTTCTAATATAGGTCGTCCACCGTATCGTCCAATCCAATAAATAAAGATTTGGGCAATAACACCGCCAATTGTACCAAATACAACTGCGCCTATAAATGAGATACTACCGTTGAATACTAAGTAACCTGCATAAGCAAGGACAATTTCACTTGGAATGATCTCAATCATAAGTCCAAGCATAATGCCCCAATAACCTAATCCTTCAAAAAACGTTAAAACTGAGTGAATAAAACTACTTACCATTGTTGCACCTTCTAATTTATGGATTTTTGAATAAATTCCCCTTTATTTAACTATATAAAAGGTTCACTATATGTATATTATACCTTATTTATATAGGGGATTGCTATTTCAATTCTTTTATGTCTCTGATATATAGTAAAGCATATAAGTTCAGTTTTCATGAAGAGGTAATGAAAAAATATTAAAAATCTCTCATATATAAATGATAATGTTATGGGCTTTTAATTTACAAAGTGAGAAGAGTAATGTATGCAAAATAAGAATCAAATTTATGGACTATTTTCTATTTGGGATAGAGATATGATTCGGTTGATAAAAACAAAAGTATTTCAAAGGTTGGCTTATAGGTTCAAAAATATAAAAATAATTCAAGGAGAATGAAAATATAAATATTCTCTTATCACCTAGACAGGTACTTCACTTTCAAATAACGAATTATAAGGTTAATAAAATTTTTATAGAAAATTTACATGATGAAGGTGAAAATATGAAAAAAGCATTATTAGAAAAGGCCTCATATCTACATAAAGCAGAATTAGAACAATTACATAAAGCTATATTAGTTTCCGAGAAAGCACATGAAGGACAATTCCGCGTTTCCGGTGAGCCGTATATTACTCATCCATTTGCAGTTACAGAAATTTTGTTAGATTGTAAGGCAGATATTATAACTTTAGTTGGAGCATTACTACATGATGTGGTGGAGGATACAGATTATACAATTGAGTATATACGTGATATATTCGGTAAAAAAGTTGCAGATATTGTAGAAGGGTTAACTAAAATTGATAAAAAACAAATCCCTAATAAAGAAGAGTATGAAGCAATAAATTTAAAGAAATTATTGTTAGCTACGCAAGGAGATATAAGAGTAGCTATTATAAAAGTGATAGATCGTCTACATAACATGAGAACTTTACAGGTGAAAGCTGTAAAGAAACAAGTTCCTTACGCAAATGAAACACTCAAAATTTTCGCTCCGATTTGTAAAAGACTAGGGCTATTACATATTCAACACGAGTTAGAAGATTTAGGTTTTTATTATCTTAACCATTCTAAATATAAGGGAATGAAAATTCTTTTACAAAATTATGTTAAGTTATTAGAGGGTTTTTCTCAAAATATCATGCAAGATATAAATAATTTTCTAAATCCATCTTTAATATTTGAAGTTAACTATGAAGTAAGCCCTATTTATACAGCTTATTCTCGTCTCCAAGATATTCAAGACATTACAGCAGTGTCAAAAATAATTATCACGGCCTCAAATAATTTAGACTGTTATAAAATATTAGGAGTTATACATCAACTATACCAACCAATTCCATATCAATTTGAAGATAATATAGCAATTGAAAGTGATGTATTAAACAAATACTTAAAGACTAAAGTTGTGATCAATAACCATGAAATAGTGATATGTATTGAAACAAAAATAAATCAGGAGATACGAGATAAAGGAGTATTTCATGTACTTACAAAAAGTTTAACTGATAAGGAGATGCAAAATATAATTCATAAATTGATGGATCATTTTATTAAGACAAATGATCTAGTAACTCAAGATGCGATTGAATTTTATGATTTAGTATCGTATGAACTATTCCAAGATAATATTGTTGCATTTACTCCTAAGTTAGATGCCGTGAACTTACCGCAAGGTGCTACTGTAATTGATTTTGCTTTCGCATTAAATCCTGAGATTGCTAAGTATATGTCAGGTGCTAAAGTTAATGGTATAAATAAATCGATAATAACGAATGTTTCACATCTAGATATAGTTGAACTTTTGGTAACTGAAAACATTAGTAATGTGAGACAGGGTTGGTTAAGTTTTGCTAATAGCTCAAGAGCTCAAATCGAAATTTATAAAGAGTTACAAAGATGAAGGAATCAAATTTATCGAGAAAACTTGTTCGAAACATAATAGAATGAAATGATCATTTTTGAATTAATAATAGGCGATTATGTTTTTTTATAATTAATATCTAGAGAAACAAGCATCAACCTGTTCTAAATATGTAACAGGTTGATGCTTGTTTTCGTTATAAAAAAATAGAAGCATTTCTGCTCCTATTTTTACTGTTTCACATCTAAATTTTGTAAAAATAACGTTGCTGTTACGTAACGTTTTGCTAACATTTGTACATAAGCGGTATGCACAGATAATGTGGCAATAATAATCGCGTTACGAATCGCTTCACGTTGCTCGTTATTAATTTGATCGAACTTGCTTGCAATTTTGTCAGCTCTTTCTTTTACGATGTTTTCAATTGTATGGATTGTATCTGTTGCATTTAGTTGTAAGCAGTTCCCTTGATTGAGTTCTTCAAATAGAGAAGAGTATGCTCCGTACAAATGAACAGGATTGATTAAGTCATCACTTCGATCGGCTGGGTCATTTACGATAAGGCGTAATAGCTTACGAATGGATTCAAAATCAAGTGCTGTTTTTAAATCTTCGACAATGAATAGTAAGGCTGCTTGTTCAATTGAATATTTTTTCCCTTTTTGAGGGGAGCCAATCATTTCTTTAATATCTCGTTTTACCCAGTTTTGCATGGCCGTTACTGAGAAACTTGTATTTTCAATTTGATTTCCAAGCGCAACTATTTCATTTAATGAAAAACCGACGTCTGTATCGTCAATTTTAATCAGTTTTTCAAAAATAGGTGAAAGTGCGGTAGTAATAAAAGCAGTTACGCTTTGTCCGCTTTCAATATCTTTTTTATGTGACTTTGCCCACGCTTCTTGTAAAATACCGAGAGGCTTTTTCGTATTCCATCCTCTTAAAGATAGAAGAAGGGTAGCCATTTCGTTTCGTGTGAGATGAAATGTTTCCATCTTTTCACCTCCAAAATAATAAAAGTTCTTATGAACCTATAATATGTTTTGTTTCATTTAAAGTCAATTCTGTTTTGCTTAATTTTTCCTTTGTCACCAAACTGTCGCAAGTAAATAATGCTTGCATATTTCGACAAAAGTTCATATAATGAGTTCATAAGAACCTTTAAAATGTTTTTAAAAACAAATCTATCATTCTGAATTTACTAGAAAGGTAGATTTCACATATATCTATATAAAAGGAGAATGGATATAATATGTTGAAAAAACTTGTAGCAGTCATGACAGCATTCATGGTTATCTTTGGAGCTAGTAGCTTCATGTTTGTAGATCACGCAGCAGCGAAGAGTTACAAATCTGGTAAAAAATCATACACACCAAGTTCTGGTCAAAAGTCAAAAGTTGATTTGAACAAAAAAGATAGTAACGTGAATTCACAAAAAACAACAACAGATTCAAAAACAAAAGCAACAAACACAGCACCAAAAAGTAATAAAGGAAGCTTTATGAAAGGTTTATTACTAGGTGGTCTTGGTGGTTTACTAATGGGTAGCTTATTTGCAAATATGGGAGCTCTTGGTTCTGTATTAGCGTTTATGGTAAATATGTTAGTAATGGCTGGTATCGTAATGTTAGCAGTTCGTGCATTTAAATACTTCAAAGATCAACGTAAGAAAAAGGAAGATGAAGTAGCATGGAAACAATAAAAATTTCTGAACAAGAACTGATTAATGCGCTTTGCGTATATATCGCTGAAAAAAGACAAGTCGGTCCAGAAGAAGTTTTAGTTGAACTAATGTATGACGATGACTACGGTTTCTCTGCTGAAGTAGAGGTAAATGGTCGAAAACAAATTTTAATTCAAGCGAACTTAATCGAAGCACTACGCTTATTGCTTGACAGAGAATATAATGTCAATTCATTTGCAGCAAGATTACAACTTGAATTAGATGATGAAGAAGGCATTTACGCATTAGCGAAATTTAATAACTCAGATGAGTAGAAAAAAGAGCTGTTGAGAGTAATCTCAACAGTTCTTTTTAGTATGTGCATATGCCAGGGAATAATCACGCCAAATTTCATTCATTTTCCGTCTACCGACATCAACCATCGGGTTAAATTGAATGGCAGCTTCTTGTCGTACGGTATGTACATGTTGGATCGCTTGTTGCAAGTGTTTTTCAACCGAATGAGATTTTGTATTTGCTTGTTTTACGATTGAATATCCAGCAACAGTTCCTTGTGCCATTGCGATTTTCCCACTTTCAATGCCAGTTATATTGCCGGCTACGAATAAACCGGGAAGAGGGGTTTCCATTGTTTCGGAATGCAGTGGAACATGTCCGCCTAATTCCGGAATGTAACGGAAAGGACAGCCAGCTACAGCAGCTAACTCAGCAAGAGGGTATAAGCCACCAGCAATACAAACGAAGTCTGCCTCATATATTTGTTCCGATCCAGTTATGATGTTTCCTTTTGTATCAATATTAGCAACACGTACACCTTCAACTTGATCTGTACCGATAATTTCAAGAGCTGCTTTTCGGAGGTGAAGAGGTGTGCCATTTATTTTCATACCGTTATTTGGGTAGAAGTTTAATCCAGCTTGTTTCGCCCAATTATATTTCATCAATCGACTACCTATACGTAATAAAGGTGACGGGGCAAGGTGTGCAGCATGTAATAGAGAGTTTAAAACTTCTTCTGGTTCACCAGCCTGTTGACTTAATTCACTTTTTTCAGGAAGTACGATATGTTCCACTTTAATACCCGCTAATTGTAATTCATTTAAAATAGCGAATGACAAAATGTTAGCACCAATAATTACTCCTTTTCGCCCAACTTGAACGCGATGTACATTTGTCATTACTTGGGCTGCTCCGATTGACATGACACCTGGAAGTGTCCAACCAGGAAGGGGGATAGAGTACTCAGCGGCTCCAGTAGCAAGTAAAACGAAAGGTGCTTCTAACGTACCGATATTCGTATGTACGAACCAAGAACTTTCATCTTTATCTAAATTATAGACGGAAATGCCACATCGAATATCAACTGAAAGTGATTGTGCTTCTTCATGAAGACGTTTTGATTCTTCTATCCCGTTCCACCATTCTCCAGTAGGTTCTTGATGTAATTGACCGAGCAATCTTCCGCCAGGCTTTATGAATTCATCAATAACAAGTACATTCAACCCAAATCGAGCGCAAGAGATGGAGGCTGATAAACCTGCTGGTCCAGCACCGATAATAATGACATCGTTCATCGCTTCTTCACCATCTCTCTCACGATATTTGGATGCTGTTTTTCGCTGTCAACAATCATATCTTTTTCTACAACAGTTAAGCATGCTCGTACGTTCGATTGATTATTTACTGTGACGCGGCATTCAGAACAATGTCCAATATTACAGTAAATACCTCGCGGCGTCCCACTATCTTCATGCACTCTTAAATTTCTTATTCCGTTTGCGAGTAAAGCGGCCGCAATCGTTTCATGTTCATATGCTTCATATTGTTGCCCGTTAAATTGGAAAGTGATAGGCTTACTATTATTTAAAGTCCCTAAAACAGGGTGATGGGTAATTCTATTCATTGATTTTCACCTACCGCTCCAAAGGTAATTGCGCGCACAGGTGGTTGATATTTTAATGGGATTTCATTAGTAGTTACGCCAGGATTTGCACTTTCAATCATTCGATCTATCATCATTCTACATGTGCGGCCACCGCAAAATCCCATGCCAGCACGTGTTCTTAGTTTTAATTCTCTTGCCGAGCATTTATATTCAGCAATTGTCGATTGAAGTTGACCGTATGTAACTTCTTCACATCGACAAACAATTAAGTGATCTTTATTCGTCATATGAATTCCTCCTCTAGATCGGTTTGCACAAATTATTATGCAAAAACTATGCCAATATAAAGGAGGAAACGGTTATTGTAACCCAAGCTTTTTTAAACGGTTATATAAAGTGGCTCTCGTAACACCGAGTTGTTTCGCGCACTCTAATTTATTCCCATTTAAAATACGTAAAGCCCTCTCGATTACTTTTTTCTCATGTTCATCCATCTCTTCTTGTAAGGAGAGGATTGTATGATTGTTGCTGAGTAATAGGGAATGAGCCGTATGATTGTCTAACGTTTCAGTTGTATGGAAAGGTAAATATTCTTGTTTTATAATACCGTCAGTCGCAAATACGACAAGTCTTTCAACAACGTTACGAAGTTCGCGAATATTACCTGGCCAATTGTAATGAAGCAGTTCATGCATAATACTTGAAGGTAAGTCACGAATTGGTCTGTTATAGTTGATTGAAAAATCGTTTAAGAAAGAATAGGTTAATTCAATAATATCCTCGCGTCTTTCGCGCAGCGGTGGAATATGCAAACTAACTACATTTAGGCGATAGTACAAATCTTCTCGGAACGTGCCTTTTCTCATTTCCTCTTGTAAATCTCGATTTGTAGCAGCGATAATGCGGAAATTAATATGAATCTCTTTTTCTCCACCAACACGGTAATACTTTCGTTCTTGTAGTACACGCAAAAGCTTTACTTGCATATCGAGTGGCATTTCTCCTATTTCATCTAGGAATAATGTACCGCCTTGCGCGAGCTCTATTTTACCTTTCTTACCTTTGCTATTTGCACCAGAAAATGCTCCACGTTCATACCCGAATAATTCACTTTCAAATAACGCTTCTGGAATGGCGCCGCAGTTAATTGAAATGAAAGGTGCCTTAGCTGTCTCACTAGCTTCATGTATCGCTTTTGCAAATACTTCTTTTCCAACACCACTTTCTCCGAGTATTAAAACAGTTGATTTCACCGAGCAAACCTTTCTAGCTAATTGTATTGTTCTTTGTATAACAGGGCTTTTTCCATTCATCGCAAGGAAAGGATCTGATTCATCTTTGTATTTTGCGACTTCTTGTTCTAATCGGTGCATTTCATGTGACATATTGAATAGTTTTTCATTTAAAGCAACTTGATTTGTAACATCCGTTTCTGAAACGACCGCTCCTATAATTTCATCGTTACAATACACTGGGTTTGAATTTATTAATACGAACAAATCTGGACGAGGCTGATGGAACTGAGCGATTATGCTTTTTCCGTCATGTAATGATTGCAAAATTTCCAAATCTTTATAGTCAAAAAAACGAGTGATAGGTTGTCCAATAATTTCATTATGATTGACTGAAAAAATTTTTTCGGCGCCATCTGTCCAAGTACGAACATGTTCTTTATCATCGATGACTGTAACAGAAGAATCCGTTGTTTGTATAACGGCGTTATAAAAAGATTGTAGTTCATAGTACGACTTAACTAGAAACGGAATGATCTGCTGAGTCGTTATACAGCATATAGGCTCTTTATTTTCGTTCATTATGATAACGACTATTTCATTGGAAAACGCGTTAATTAAAGCGGTGAATGAGTCATTTTCATATATAACTACACAGTTATATTCTTCTGTAGTAGAAGGGCGGTAATAATACTTTTCATTAATTTGCTTAATATGTTGCAAGCTGTATGTATGATCAATGGATAAAGTTTTTAGGAATTCTTTTATTGTCGGAAATGAGAATGCCATATTGTCCTCCTGTTATGTATAAAAATTTTGACAGTGATAAAAAAATAATACACCTATTTACGATGAATTTAAAATATTTTTACAAATAAAAATATTATTTATAAAAAGTGTATATATGTACAGTTGGCACGTCAATTGCATAAAAGAAAGTGAGGGATTAAAAAGAAGGGAGGGCTGCTACGTGAGGCACTGTGACGTTTTAATAATAGGCGGTGGTATTATAGGCTGTTCTATCGCTTATTACACATCAAAATACGGAAGAGACGTAACAATCATTGAAAAAGGAGAATTTGTCAGTGGGACGTCTTCACGGTGTGACGGGAATATTTTGGCTATTGATAAAGACCCAGGGTTTGATAGTCAAATGTCGTTAGTAAGTCAAAAATTAGTTACTGATTTAAGTGAAGAGTTAGAGCACTCATTTGAATATAGGGCGCCAGGAAGTATTCTCGTATGTGAGTCAGACGAAGAAATGGAAGCAGCGCAGCAATGGGTGAATCGTCAAAAAGAAGTTGGTTTACCGTTCCGAATGCTTGATAGGCAAGATATAAGAGAGGAATCGCCATTTTTTGCGGACGATTTATTAGGTGGTTTAGAATGCGCAACGGATTCGACTGTAAATCCATATCTCCTTGCTTTTTCACTACTTGCAGAATCGAAGAAATTTGGTACGAAAGCTTTTAATCATACGGAAGTAAAAGAAATGAAAAGAGATACAGATGGTTCCTTTATTGTAGAAACGACTAACGGGACGTTTAGTGCGAAGCAAGTGGTGAACGCAGCTGGTGTGTGGGCTCCGAAAATCGGAGAAATGTTGGATGTAAATATCCCAATTGAACCGAGAAAAGGGCATATTATAGTAGCTTCAAGGCAACAACACGTTGGTTGCCGTAAAGTAATGGAATTTGGTTATTTAATTTCTAAATTTGGCGGAAAACGAAAAGTGGATGCTTTAACTGAGAAATATGGGGTAGCTCTTGTGTTTGAGCCGACAGAAAGCCAAAATTTTTTAATTGGTAGTAGTAGAGAGTTTGTAGGTTTTCATACGAAGATAAACAACGAGGTTATTAAATGTATTGCAAACAGAGCAATTCGTTTTTATCCGAAAATGGCGGATATGATGGTGATTCGTTCATACGCTGGATTACGCCCGTGGACAGAAGACCATTTGCCAATCATTTCACGCGTGGAACATATCCCGAACTACTTTATAGCAGCGGGGCATGAAGGGGACGGCATTAGCCTTGCAGCGGTTACTGGAAAAGTAATTGAAGAGTTATTAAATGAAAAAGAAACAATCATTCCTATTGAACCACTTCGTTTGAGTCGTTTTACAGAAAGGGTGTTAAACGGATGAGGTCACAAAGAGTCTTTACGACAATTGATACACATACGGGCGGGAATCCAACGAGGACATTGATAAGCGGACTTCCAAAATTAATTGGAGAGACGATGGCAGAGAAGATGTTACATATGAAAAAGGAGTATGACTGGATTCGCAAATTGTTAATGAATGAACCGCGTGGTCATGATGTAATGTCAGGAGCACTATTAACAGATCCATGTCATCCTGAAGCAGATATTGGTGTTATTTACATAGAAACTGGTGGATATTTACCAATGTGTGGTCACGATACAATTGGTGTATGTACAGCTTTAATTGAATCAGGTTTAATTCGGGTAGTTGAACCGATTACTTCGTTAAAGTTAGATACGCCAGCCGGCTTAGTTGAAGTAGATATCTTTGTTCAAGATGGAAAAGCAAAAGAAGTTTCCTTCTGTAACATACCAGCTTTTTTACTGAAACATATCACTGTACAAGTCGAAGGGATTGGAACCGTAGAGGCCGATATTGCGTATGGAGGGAATTTTTATGCCATTATTGATGCGAAATCAGTAGATTTAGAGCTAGTACCAGAAAACGCATCTACAATCATCGATAAGGCAATTCATATTAGAAATATCATAAATGAGGAATTTGAAATCATTCATCCACAGTATTCGTTTATTAGGGGATTAACACATGTTGAATTTTATACAAATCCTACTCATGAAAGTGCGCATGTAAAAAATACAGTTGTTGTTCCGCCAGGAGGAATTGATCGCTCTCCATGTGGTACAGGAACATCAGCGAAGTTAGCTGTATTATACGCAAATCAAAAAATTAAAATGGATGAAGAGTTTATTCATGAGAGTATCGTTGGTTCTTTATTTAAAGGATGCGTCATAAATACGACATTTGTAGAAAATATTGAAGCTGTCGTAACGAAAATTACAGGTTCAGCTTGGCTTATGGGGATGCATAGATTTTTTTACAATGAAAAGGACCCACTGAAAGAAGGCTTTTTGCTAATTCCGCCGATGGAACATGAAACGGAGGATGTAAAATGAACATTCAAAAAATGTATACAGCAGTAGACGTACACGTAAATGGCGAGGCATTTCGTGTAATAAAAGATGTACCATGCAAGTTCTACTACAATTTAGAGCAATTAAACGAACAATTTTCAGGTGAATTAGCAGAAGAAATGAAGCTTTTATTAAATGAACCGCGTGGTTTTATCGGTTTAAATGGATGTATCGTCGTTCCTTCTATTCATACGGAAGTCGATGCAGCTGTAATATTTTTTAATCATGAAGGATCAATTCCTCTTCATTACGGAGGTATTGTCGCAGTCATAACGATGTTACTAGAAAGCGGGTATTTAAAAAAGAGAGAGACGAATCAATACACAATCGAAACGTTATCTGGCATATTCTCAGTCTATGCGTATGTAGAGAATGATGAAGTTGTATCTGTTTCGTTTGAAAGTAAACTATGTTATATGATTGAGAAAAATTTACAAGTTGGTAATATAAGTTACTCTCTCATACAGGCAGATAAAGTATACGCAGTTGTAGAAAAAGGTGCGTATTCGCCAGAAATTCGTATTGAAAGCATTTCAGAATTGAAAAAATGGGGAGAAGCTACACTTCAAGCTATACAAAAACAGTCACTTATAAAAAGACTTATTTTAGTAGATTCCACGCAAAAAGAAAAGAACCATATAAAGTCGATTACATTTCATGAAGATAACTTTATCGTACGTTCGCCAGGGTTTGTCTCTACTATTGTGTCCTTTGTTCATACATTATTTAAAAATGATTATATAGCGGATAAACCTTTTAAAAATGAAAGTATTTTTAATAGCTTTATAACAGTGGAACAAGTGAAGAAAGAAGAACAAGGCTACATTTTTCGATTTGAAAGTAGAGGATTTATTACAGGGATGCAGACGTTCCTATTAGACCCTACAGATCCGTTTCCGACAGGATTTTTATTAAAATAAAAAGGTAAAAGGAGAGATAAATATGAAAAACATTAAAGGGGCATTTCCAGTATTAATCACACCGATGGATGAGTTTCAAGAAATTAATTGGAACGGTGTAAAACAAAACATAAACTACTTTATTGAGCAAAAAGTAGCTGGGATTATTATTAATGGAAGTACAGGAGAGTTTGTTAGTTTATCAAAAGAAGAACGATTTAAAATGGTAGAAACAGTATTAAAAGAAGTTGATGGGCGTATCCCAGTTATTGTTGGAACTGCAGCAGAAACGACGAAAGAGACGATTGAATATACGAAACATGCAGAAGCGAATGGAGCAGATTGTGTATTAATTATAAACTCATACTATTGTAAACCGAAAGAAGAGGAAATTTATTTTCACTTTAAAGAAATCTCAAACGCTGTAAATATACCAATTATGTTATACAATAACCCGTTTACATCTGGTGTTGATATGAGTACAGAGCTCATGCTACGTATTGGAAAAGAATGTGAAAATGTTACACATATTAAAGAATCAAGCGGAGATATTCGAAAAGCTAGAGATTTAGTACGACAAGGTGAAGGTGCTTTTCAAGTATTCTGTGGATCTGAAGATTTAGTTATGGAATCTTATTTAGTTGGTGCGACGGGATGGGTTTCAGTGGCAGGAAATATCGTACCGGGACTTGTTACGAAAATGTATGAGCATTTTCAAAATGGTGAATTAGAAAAAGCTTGGGAAATAAACGATGCGATTTTACCACTTTGTGAGTTTCTTGAAGGGTCTGGGAAATATGTACAAATCGTTAAACGCTCAATGGAATTACACGGGCAAGCCGGGGGACCTTCTCGTTATCCGAGACTCGGACTAACTGAAGAAGAAGATCAAAAACTTCAAATGATTATTTCAAAAATTGCAGCTCATGCAGCTGTTTAAATAAGGAGGAGATCATATATGTTAACGACAAACATTGAGCTGAGACCAAAAGTGAAAGCGTTTTTAAATGAAGAAATTAAAATGTTTATTAATGGTGAATTTGTCCCTTCCATTAGCGGAAAGACATTTGAGACATACAATCCAGCAACAGAAGATGTTCTGGCTGTCGTGAGTGAAGCGCAAGAAGAGGATGTTGATGTCGCAGTAAAAGCAGCAAGATCTGCATTTGAATCAGGACCTTGGGCAGAAATGACTACTGCTGAAAGAGCGCATCTTATTTATAAATTAGCAGACTTAATTGAAGAGAATGGAGAAGAATTAGCACAGTTAGAAGCTTTAGATAACGGGAAACCATATCAAGTAGCACTGGATGATGATATTGCAGCGACTGCAGAAAACTATCGTTATTATGCGGGATGGGCTACAAAAATTATCGGGCAAACAATTCCGATTTCAAAAGATTACTTAAATTACACACGTCATGAACCTGTTGGGGTTGTAGGTCAAATTATCCCTTGGAATTTCCCGCTCGTCATGTCTTCTTGGAAAATGGGAGCTGCATTAGCAACAGGTTGTACAATTATATTAAAACCAGCAGAACAAACGCCTTTATCGTTATTATATACAGCGAAACTCTTTAAAGAAGCAGGTTTTCCAAACGGTGTCGTAAACTTTGTGCCAGGTTTCGGCCCTGAAGCGGGAGCTGCAATCGTAAACCATCATGATATTGATAAGGTAGCCTTCACAGGTTCAACTGTTACAGGGAAATATATTATGCGTCAATCTGCAGAAACAATTAAACATGTAACATTAGAACTTGGTGGTAAATCACCAAATATCATTTTAGAAGACGCTGATTTAGAAGAAGCGATTAACGGTGCATTCCAAGGCATTATGTATAATCATGGCCAAAATTGTAGTGCCGGTTCTCGCGTGTTCGTTCACCGAAAACATTACGAAACAGTCGTAAATGAATTAGTGAAAATGGCGAATAACGTGAAACTTGGAGCAGGTATGGAGAAGGAAACGGAAATGGGGCCACTTGTATCTAAAAAGCAACAAGAGCGTGTGTTACATTACATTGAACAAGGAAAAGCAGAAGGAGCTACTGTTGCTGCGGGTGGTGAACGGGCATTTGAAAAAGGATATTTTGTACAGCCAACAGTATTCACAAATGTTACCGACGATATGACGATAGTTAAGGAAGAAATCTTCGGGCCAGTTGTCGTTGTACTTCCATTTGATTCGACGGAAGAAGTAATCGAAAGAGCAAATCGTTCTTCATATGGACTCGCTGCAGGCGTATGGACACAAAATATTAAAACAGGACATCAAGTTGCCAATAAATTAAAGGCAGGAACAGTATGGATTAATGATTATAATTTAGAAAATGCAGCGGCACCATTTGGTGGCTTTAAACAATCTGGTATCGGTCGTGAGTTAGGTTCTTATGCACTTGATAACTATACAGAAGTGAAAAGTGTTTGGGTAAATATAAAGTAATAGAGAGTCTAACTGTTATTAAATAGAGGGATGAAATAATGAGAAATACGGGCAACTGTAAGGTTTAATAATAGTTGTCCGTTTTCTTATATATAAAATAGTTTTCAAAAGAATGTTAAGGGGGATTTGGATGGAGCAATTAGTAGAGTGGTTAGTAGGGCAAGTATGGAGTATTGGGTTAGTTGTTTTTGCATTAGGTGCAGGTGTGTATTTTACAATTGCCACTCGTTTTCTGCAAATTCGTTATTTTAAAGAGATGATTAAACTATTATTTGAAGGGAAGAGCTCGGAGACGGGAATTTCATCCTTTCAAGCATTTTGTTTAGCCTTATCAGGTAGGGTTGGAATAGGTAATATCGCAGGGGTGGCGACAGCTATCGCTTTTGGCGGACCTGGAGCTGTATTTTGGATGTGGGTAATGGCACTTTTAGGAGCAGCGAGTGCATTTGTTGAATCAACATTATCTCAAATATATAAAAGTAAAGTCGGAAACGAATACCGCGGTGGTACACCATATTTCATTGAAAAAGGCCTGAAAATGAAATGGTTTGCAGTCATTGTAGCGGTTGTTGTAACACTTTCATATGGCGTTTTATTACCAGGTATTCAGTCTAGTAGTATCGCAGTTGGATTTGAAAACTCTAATGGCATTAGCAAATATATAACTGGAATATTATTAGTTATATTATTAGCATCAATCATTTTTGGTGGCGTAAAGAGAATTGCGGGCGTTTCGCAAATGCTTGTTCCATTTATGGCAATAGGTTATGTAATTGTTACATGTATCGTATTAATTGCGAATGTAACAGAAATTCCAAGTATGTTCGCTTTAATTTTCTCTAGTGCTTTTGGTGTAAATGAAATGTTTGGCGGAATCGTCGGTGCAGCAATTGCATGGGGAGTAAAGCGTGCTGTATTTTCAAATGTTGCTGGTGTTGGAGAAGCGACGTATAGCTCCGCTGCTGCTGAAGTATCCCATCCTGCAAAACAAGGGCTAGTTCAAGCATTTTCTGTATATATCGATACAATTGTTGTATGTACAGCGACAGCTCTTATGATTTTAATAACAGGTATGTATAATGTTATACCTGAAGGGAAAAGCGCCATTGTAAAGAATATAGGGAATGTTGATGCAGGTCCAATCTATACACAACAAGCAGTTGAAACTGTTATGACAGGGTTTGGTCCAATATTTATTTCATTCGCAATCTTCTTCTTCGCGTTTACAACTTTACTTGCTTACTACTATATCGCTGAAACGACACTTACTTATTTAGATCGTGAGCTTAAACATAGCTGGTTAAAACCAGTTTTAAAAATTGGATTTTTAATTATGGTATACATCGGTAGCGTAGAATCGGCGTCACTTTTATGGAATCTTGGAGATTTAGGAATTGGTAGTATGGCATGGTTAAATCTAATCGCGATTCTACTATTAAGTAAAATTGCATTAAAAGTGTTAAAAGATTATGAATCACAGAAAAAAGAAGGGAAAGATCCAGTGTTTGATCCTAAAAATGTGGGAATTGAAGGTTTAACATTTTGGGAAGAGAGGAGTAAAGAGATTGAAAGGAAAAACTATAAAGAACAATCAGTAGTGGATGATAGTCTGAAATTGTAGTTATAATAAACTGAATATTCATTCTATTTAATGAGGTATATTACCTTCTTTTCATCACATACTACAATAGGTACACATAATTTGAATGGGGGTAATAATAAGATGGAACACGAACAACATAGTTCAGTAAATGACGTTCTACATCATTATAAAGAAGGTATCGGTAGTTTTACAAACCAAATTCCTGAAATTGCAGAAACATATAATGCATTCACGCAAGCTTGTTTTCAAGAGGGCGCTTTAACAAAAAGGGAAAAACAACTTATCGCATTAGGAATTAGTCTAGCAACGCAAGATGAATATTGTACCGTTTATCATACAAAAGGTTGTCTTGATCAAGGGTGTTCAGATAAAGAAATTCTGGAAGCGTGTGGTGTATCAGCAGCATTTGCTGGTGGAGCTGCAATGAGTCAAGCGGTAACTTTAGTACAGGAATGTTTAACAGAACTGAAAAATCAAAAGCATTGAATAAAAAAACGTTTTAAACATAAAGTTTAAAACGTTTTTTATGTGAGATTAAATTTTTATTCACTTTAATATTCTATATCTTCATAAATCGAATTCTCTACATCAGGAAGAACTGTGTATATGCTTTTACCGATTAAAGCTTCTAATTCTTTCTTAATTGCATAAAACCCTTTCCAATGTAATGATGTATGAGACGTTGTACCATGACGTAAACCAACGGAAATCAATCTTCTTTCCAGCGTAGTAAAACCATCCGCGTCAGCAAGAGCATCACAAAGAGTAATTGCTTTATTGTATAAATCGTAGTTACAATGTTCATTCAATATTTCAACTAACTGGATTCTCATATGGTCAGGAACGAGACTCCACTCCGCTGCTATATCTAAATGCTCATTTTTACACGGGAATGAATGTGTCACGCAAATAATCGCGTTTCCTGTATACCCTAAATTATTCAAATACATATAACCATCATAGGAATGAATAACAGATTTAGTAAACCCTTTATATCTTCCTATATCATGCAGGAGGGCAGCATTATATGCTATGTCAGCATCTAGGTCGTACCCATTATTAATAAGTTCTACAACTATCTTTTCAGTTGCAAGGGCAACATTACATGAATGTTCGAACCACGGACCTGGGTTTTGTTCATATGCCCACTTGAGAAGTTCTCTTGCGTATGTCCTATCTAATATATACTTCATATAAGTATCCTTTCTCAAAAAAATGTACCTTAAATAATTTCATCTTAGTTATCCGTTATTCCTTCTTTAAAAATTGGTACAATGAAACAAAAGGGGGATTAGTAAATGCAAAATGTAGTAATTGAAGAGATTAAGCAAATAGAAGATGATGTGGAAGAGCTTTCTAAACTTTTGAAAATGGTTGTAGATGATGGGGCGTCAATTGGTTTTTTACCTCCACTGGAACGAAAAGAATCAGCGAAGTATTGGGAAACTGTATTAGCACCAGAAGTGATCTTGTATGTTGCTAAAATAAATAATGAAGTGGCAGGGAGTATTCAATTACATTTAGTTACAAAGCCTAATGGGATTCATAGAGCTGAAATTTGTAAGTTAATGACTCATCCAAACTTCAGACGTAATGGCATTGGACGTTTGCTTATGCAAAAAGCAGAGGAAAGAGCAAAGCAAGAAAATAGGTCTCTTATAGTGCTAGATACGAGAGAAGGAGACCCTTCTAATAGATTGTATAAATCATTAGACTATAAAGAAGTTGGAAAAATACCAGAATACGCAATTTCTCCGAGTGGTGATTTGGATGCCACAGTTATTTATTATAAAGTTTTATAAGTTATGATTAAAAAGCTATTATGCTAAAAATAATAAACTTTGATTTTTAACACCGCCTATATTTTTATAGCGGTGTTATTTGAATGTATCAATAATATTTATTTCAAGTACTCAATGAATTTGAGAAAGTTTTTAGAGGGTTCTTTTAGTTACGTACCTCGACTTATAATGAATGTAGAGAAGATGACTAGGCAACTATAGTTATTTTCGCTTTATTATGGGAAAGGGGATGACGGGATGAAAACGAAAGGCTTACAGAAGGCGAAGAAAGTTATATTAAGTGGTGGTATATTACTTACAGGATTGTTAACTTTCGGTTTTGCAGAAAAAGCTTCAGCTCATGGATATGTAGAATCACCAGCGAGCCGTTCTTATTTATGTAAGCAAGGGGTAAATGTAAATTGCGGTCCAGTTCAATATGAACCGCAAAGTGTAGAAGGAATAGGTGGATTTCCTCTATTAGGACCTTCTGATGGACAAATTACAGGAGCTGGCCATTTCCCTGCTTTAGACGTTCAAACAGTTGATAGGTGGAAGAAAGTTACGTTAAACGGCGGCGCGAATACATTTAAGTGGAAATTAACCGCACCTCATAGTACGAAAGAATGGAAATACTATATTACGAAAAAAGATTGGAATCCAAATAAGCCTTTAACAAGATCTGATTTAGATTTAGTACCGTTTTATGTAAAAAATGATGGGGGGGCTAGACCAGGAACTTCGGTAACACATGAAGCAAACGTACCAACTGATAGAAATGGGTATCACCTTATTTTAGCTGTGTGGGAAATTGCAGACACTGGGAATGCATTTTATCAAGTTATAGATGTTAACCTTGTAAATAACGGTTTAGCATCAAATTTTCCGCTAAATCATGTAGTGCAAGCTCCTAGCCTATTTTAAATAAAATATACATTTTGATCATCTAATTCATTTTAGATGATCTTTTTTTACGAAAAACGATGAAAAATATAGAAGAAAGTGCAATTATTTATAAAAAATTATGCTTTAAATATTGTCATATTTGCTTCTTTAAGATATCCTTTTCATGAAGAGGTGGAAAACATGGAAAAAGTACTAGTTTTCGGGCATAAAAACCCAGATACAGATGCAATTTGTTCTGCAATTGCATATGCAGAATTGAAAAAAGAATTAGGAATGAATGCTGAGCCTGTACGTTTAGGCGAAATCAGCGGTGAAACTCAATTTGCGTTAGACTATTTTAAAGTAGAAGGACCGCGTTTTGTTGAGACAGTAGCAAGCGAAGTGGACAACGTTATTTTAGTTGATCATAACGAGCGTCAACAAAGTGCTAACGATATCGAATCTGTTCGTGTGTTAGAAGTTATTGACCATCACCGTATTGCTAACTTTGAAACAAGCGATCCTATTTACTACCGTTGTGAGCCAGTTGGTTGTACAGCTACAATCTTAAACAAAATGTACAAAGAAAACGGCGTTGCAATTCGTAAAGAAGTTGCAGGTTTAATGTTATCTGCAATCATTTCAGATTCTTTACTATTCAAGTCTCCAACTTGCACAGAGCAAGACGTAGCAGCAGCTCGTGAATTAGCGGAAATCGCTGGTGTAGATGCTGATAGCTACGGCTTAGAAATGTTAAAAGCTGGTGCTGACTTAAGCGGAAAAACAATGGAGCAATTAATCTCTCTTGACGCTAAAGAATTCCAAATGGGTAATGCGAAAGTTGAAATCGCACAAGTAAACGCTGTTGATACAAACGACGTTCTAGTACACCAAGCGGAACTTGAAAAAGTTATCTCTGCAGTAGTAGAAGAAAAAGGTTTAGACCTATTCTTATTCGTTGTAACTGATATCTTAACTAACGATTCTGTCGGTCTTGCGATCGGTAAAGCAGCAAACGTTGTTGAGAAAGCATACAACGTATCTCTAGAAAACAACACAGCTACATTAAAAGGTGTTGTATCTCGTAAAAAACAAATCGTACCAGTATTAACAGAAGCATTCCAAGCTTAATAGTATTGAGCACGGTTTAACAAAAAAGGACAAGTAGTCAGATTGGCTACTTGTCCTTTTTTATCTCTAAAAAACGGAAAATTAAAAACGGGGGGATTGTGTATGCTTAAAGATTTAGAAAGTAAATTACAGTCACTTTTAGAGCGAAATATTACTTCTGTTTCAGAATTAGAGCGTTGGCTTTTGGAGGAATTGCGTGTAAACGCTGAAGTAGAAGAGGAGATAACAAGTAGTTTAATCGCCATGTATAGAGATACAAATGACAGAAATATACGTGATTTACATATGTATAATCAAAATACAATTCAACCACTTTTAAAAAGATACAATGCAAAATTTGACCAGAAATTTAGAGAGTGTCCATTTTCTAATTTATTAGATGAGCAGAAATATGGATTTATGAAAAAATCAAGGGTAGTAAAAAGTAAAATGTTTAATGAAAAGAACATTGCTCTCTCCATTAAAGAGCAAGAACTTATTACGAAATATAGAGAAATAATGTCTAACATATCTATTAATTGGGAAGGTGAGCAAAAGACGTATGCATACGTAAAAGCAAAGCTAGATAACCCCAATAGAGCTATTCGCGAAAAAGCTTGGTACGCTTTATGTGAAGCAAGAAGTGCAGTGAAAATAGAAATAGATTGTATTATGAATGGACTCGTACAATTACGGAATGACATTGCTTTACATGCAGGATTTAATAATTATAGTGAATATGCTTTTAAACAAAAAAATAGAGACTATAGTATTGAAGAGTGTTATAAACTTCATGAATCTATAGAAAAGTATGTTGTACCAATTTGGAAACAGTTAGGAAGTCTTTCTAAAAAGAATCTCGGTGTAAAAACGTATCGCCCTTGGGATCTAACGCCTTGTAATTTACCAAAAGCCCCATTTCAAAATACCGTTGATTTATTGGATGGGGTGGAAGAAATGTTTCGGAAGACTGATTTATATTTTTATGAGAAATTTATTCATTTAAGGAAAGCTGGATTCATTGACGTAGAAGAACGTGAAAATAAAGCTCCAGGAGCCGCTTGTTTTACCTTGCCTCATAGTAAAGAGGTTTTTGTGTATTCTAATTTTAGTCCATCATTTTATGCAATTAATGCACTCATACATGAAGTAGGGCATGCGTTTCATTTTTATAGACAATTTAACAATGATAGTAGCATGCAGGAAAGATATCTTCGTGAAGAAGTGGCTGAGCTTTATTCCCTTAGTCTTGAGTTGCTAGTAATGGATAAGCTGGATATCTTTTATAAGCAAGAGGATGAATATAAAGAATTGCAGCGCGTACAATTATATCGTGCTTTGTCTCTGTTAATGTCGTCAATTGCAGGAGATGTATTTCAGCACTGGCTCTATACAAATCCAAATCATACACCAGAAGAACGTGATAAGAAATACGCTGAAATATGCAAAAGGTATCAATATTCATCAGTCGATATTACAGGATTAGAGAATGAAATCGGTGCAAGCTGGTTAGAGTCATTTCACTATGTTCAGTTTCCTTTTTATCAAATTGAATACGCCATTGCACAAATAGGAGCAATGCAATTGTTTCAAGTTTATCGGAAAGATCGAGAAAAAGCGATTGCTTTCTTTAAAGAGGGAGCGAGTGCAGATTGGAATTTAACTATACAAAAAATATATGAAAAAACAGGTGTCACGTTTGATTTTTCGGAAGAAAGGATAGAAAGTACTGCAAGTGTAATTTTTGATCTGATTCATGAATTAAAATAAGGATAGCATTAGCTATCCTTACAACTGTTTATTCGTAGACTTTTTCCTGTTTATATAAAATGTAATAATAGCTGCAATGATGAAAATAGGTATGGCATACGCTTGCCCAACAAACAATTTCCAGCCAACATGATTATAACCTTCAGATGCTGGAGCAATCATAGCGATTATGCAAACAATAATATAGAGTACTAGTGCAGGGATTATATTTTTCATTTGTTCACCTCCCTTTCATAAAATCATCACATGTATATTTACATAATACATTATAGTTTTAAAAAAGATATATACTTTTCTAACATTTATGTAAATAAAAGGATTATTTTTAAGTGGAATAGAATAGGTGTATGTAGAATGATATAGGGGTGTTACATATAATGAACAATATATTAAATCGAATAAAGAAAGATGTAAATATAGAATTATTGAATACGCTATGGCCTGGTTTCAATAGGACTGCATTTGCATTATATAATGATGAGCATGTGTATGTATTTCATCATCCATTATTTTTGAAAGATGATAGTGAGTATGCCGTTATAAAGCGGGATGAACAATTTAAGGGTGATACATTTATCCTATTCAAAGATTATCCGACTGCCATCGTTAATATGAATAGATATAAAGATTATGAAAGTTTATTTGCGATTTTGGTGCATGAACTTTTTCATTGCTATCAATATTTGAATAAAGAAAGTAGATTTCCAAATGAATCTATAGGATTTCAATATCCTATAACAGAAGAAAATATAGAATTGCGAAATAAAGAACGAATTTGTTTATATAATGCTGTGCATTGTAAGTCACAAACTGAGAAAAATAATTATATTAAGCAATTTATTGAACTAAGAGAACAAAGAGCTCGTTTTATAAAAGAAGAGTTTATAACTTATGAGTGTATGGTTGAAAGTATAGAGGGACCTGCTTGGTATGTTGAAATGAACGCCCACATTGCAGTATGTATAAATGATGAAAGCGAAACATTACGAAAATATAGCAGACTTATTTTAGATACATATGATGCTAATTATAACATTAGGAAGAGCTGCTATAGCTCAGGAATGCTTTTATGTTTATTATTAGATGAAATCCATCCTGAATGGAAAACGAACTTCTTTAATAGTGATAAATCGTTATATGCTTTTTTAAAACAAAATATTAATGTTGTTTTAAGTTTAAATAATGAATTTGCAATAAGCAAAGAAACGAAGCAAATCCTTTATTTTGTTCAAAACGAAAGAGACAAGGAATTTAAACAATTTTATAAGGAAAAAGGATATCAATTGTATATTGTAGGGAATATACAATTAAATTCGTTTAATCCAATGAATGTAAAATTAAACAAAAATAAAGCGTTACATAAAACCTTTTTAAGTGTACGTATACATAATAAAACATATATGATAAATCAACCTGTTTTAGCATCTTTTGAAGAAGATTTTAAAAATATGACACAAGTTCATATTATAATGAATGAAAAGCCGATAGAAACAAATAATGGTTGGAATATAGTGGGTGTTGGTGATATAGAAGCTGAGTATGAAGAAGAAGAGAATTCTATATTTTTATATTTAAAAAGTTAGAAGTGAGGTAAGAAATAAAGATGAAAAGGTTATGCATAATTCCATGTGGAAAAAAGAAAATTTGGGATAATTATCCATATTATGGGCCGATGGAGGCAAAAGATGTATATATTAGCCCATTCGGAAAAGCATGTCAGGCGTATGCAATTATGTTTTTTGAGAATTGGGTTATATTATCGGCGAAGCATGGATTTTTAAGACCAAATGATATTGTACTAGAAAACTATGATCTTGCCTTTGATTCAAAGAGCGATGAAATTATTAGTATGGAACAATTAAAACAACAGATGATTGAAAAAGACTTGCTTCAGTTTGATGAAATTGTTTTACTTGCAGGCAAGAAGCATAAAAAAGTAGTGACACAATTATATCCAGAAGAAATCATTACGTACCCATTAGCTGGGTGTAAAGGAATTGGGTATATGTTGCAGAGATTGAAGCGGGCAGTGGAGGCGCAGAAGGAAGTATAGGGATAAATTAGTAATATAGATTCAAATTATACCAAATGAATACATTTAAAATAGACTAGTAAACAAGCCTTTTTCGTTTTTAAACATAGAATATGATGAACGCTATAGAGGGGAGAGTCATATTCATGTGTAATAATTGTGGTTGTAGACGTAGAGATTGTAATAGATTTTGGGATGATTTAATGTTTGGAAGATGTAGACGTAGAGATTGTGATGATTGTGGTTGTAGACGTAAACGTGACTGTGATTGTGATGATTGCCGTCGTAATCGTAAACGTGACGACGATGATGATAAATGTCGTAAGTGGTAATATTTTTAAAAGAGTACTTTGAAGTAAAGTACTCTTTTTTTGTATGAACCTTTTAAATTCCATCTTGAACAGATTTTTTTACAATTTCCCACGTGTCTTGTTTTTTTATCTGTATAGCTACATTAGTTCCGGTAGACTCCGTATAAAAGATATATCCATTGTTTTCATCCACATATGTTAATGGTTCACCTATGCAATCTCGCGCACAAGAAGTATTAATTAGCTCGATTAATGATAGTTCGCTCGGATCGGTTTTACTTGTATCTATAATAGTGTCAAGATTTGTTTTACGATAACCTTGTAAGTTCACATGGAAATTCTGTTCAATTTCTCCTGTAATACTAGTATTCATTACTTCAACTGAATTTTTCTTTTCTTGAAGAAAGCCGTTTTCATAAAGAAATTTTGTATATCCAAGCCATCCAATTAAAACTAGCATAATAAACATACTAGATATTTTAAGTGTTCGAAGCCGTTTACTAACAATCGTTTCTGAGTATTTCATTCAGTTTAATCCTCCAATGTTTTTAATTAAAAATATGCCTAGATACATACTTTTAGAAGAAGGATAGAACTATCTGTTTGTTACTTGTTTCATAAGTGGTCTTATTTCTTTAACGGGTGGTTTTTTATCATAGGCATCAACGTAAGAGAAATAGTAATTTAAGTTTCTGAGAAGTCCTTTTCCTATTTTAGCGCTTAAGAATGGAAATACTTGTCCAGTATAATCGTCGAGGGATTTACAGTAGTATTTTTCATCTAAATATATACTGTATTTACATGTTAGTTCTACTAACGAGTTACCTTCATCATCAATTACTTCCTTAGAATCAATAATGTCTATTAATGCGAATTTTTCATTTAGATAAACTTTCTTTTTTTTCTCGTGTTTATTTGTAAGTATAAATACGAGACCAATTGCGTTAATCAAACTGTTTCCTCCTATAAAAAACGGATATAAATAAAATATATCGATATACGTTAAATGTAAAGAGGAGAGATGAAATATCATTGATAGAAAGTTTTATAAGCCGATTTGTTTTTTCAAATCGGCTTATTGTTATTGAAACACTTGTGGGAATTGTTTTACGATTGCGTTTGTTATCATGTCGGCCATTTCTAATGCTTCCTTTTCAATTTTATCGTATAGTTTTACGCTTGCTTCAAAATCTTTATTTAGGAAGGCAACTGCTTCCGCTTTTGTTAAGGCTAAATGTTCATAAAACATTTTTCGGAATGCTTCTTTTTCTATATACGGGTTGATACTAGTAAGAAACGCCACAATTTCATCACCGTTAGCGTACCATTTCTTCTCTATAGCGGCAGTGGCATTTTGGTCACCAGCTTTTGCGGCTTTAACAAGATCCGCTGCAATTACTAAGTGGTCTTTAATTAATGCACTATATTTTTTTACAGCATCCTCACCATAGAATGGTTCAAGTGATAGTCCCATATGTGTTGCGTTTTGAAGAAGCCGCCCAACTGTAACGTTAACGTCTGGTAAATTAAAGACAATACTTATAATAGCTAATCTCGTCCAAGCAACATGTTGTTCCCATAAAGAACGCATATAACCTTTTAAAAAGTTCTCGTTTTTACTAATTCGGTAATTACGTACAGATGTATCAAAGTGTACATAAGGGTTATGATAGGGGGAGTAATACGATTGCCAATAAGAATACATAAACGGTAACACTCCTTTGAACATGTATAACTCAAAGTATGTTGGGAATTTATTTTTAGTTACGTGTCCTAGATTAATTTCAAAAATTGATGTGGAAGATGATGAAGAATTTCATTGTGGTATATATGAATAAAATGAATATAAAGTAAAAGAGGCTCTGCAAGGGAAGTTGCAGAGCCACAAAGGGTATTGCCGAGATGTCGGACTCGACTACGTAATATTATCATAAAATTCTTTTAAAAAAACCTGGTAAATGTGTCCAAATCAAAGTGGGTCTTTAATAAAGTCAAAGGGATCCGCTTCCCGCAGCAGATCCCATTAACTAGATAATGTTGATGAGCAAAAAACTCATCTGGAGTACTTTTATTGTAACAAGTGAAATTTGTTTTATGTATTGAGAAAAAAAGAATTCCTTCAATAAATGTTTAGAACTTATATTTTACTTCTAGTTATTATCATCATTTGTTGTGAGTGGAGTATGGTTATAAAATGGAGAAAAGACTTGCAAGCATTTATAAGTGTACTGAAATATAAAATATTCAAAAAAAGACCTGCTAATATAGGCAGGTCAACTTAAGGGATTTATAAAAGCAGAATATTTCATATGATAACAGCTGTATTGTAGTAAGTCTATAAGGTTTATATTGAGACAATGTTTGTGAATGATATATATTTCGCATACGTATTAACGTTTAAAAAGTTGAGAAAGAAAATGAAAAAGTTTTCTATAAGAAAATAATGGCTGGTATTTATAATACGATTCATATTTCCACGCATCATGATTTGAGGATTGTAGTTGGTTCGGTACTGTTTTCTGCTTGATGGAACTAATATTACAGTGCTTCATATAGTAACCTCCTGAATTCATATGTATAAGATTAGTAGTATTCAAGGAAGAGTAATAAAATGTGTATTTATTTTGTAATTCATTTTATATGTGCTTTATTTATGTTTTAAAATTTATAAATACAAATCACCATTAAAACACCGTTGCTAACCAACCTTTAAAACGTAGAGAAGCGTAAAATAATGAAAAAGCAAGCTGTTAGTCACATATTGATTACTTTCAAGTCACATAAGTGATGATATAATAGGAGTAGATGAAAGATAAAGAAAAGCAGGTGACTCTTTTTTGTTTACAAAAGCACAAGAACTTTTAGCGTCTTATTTCGGTTATTCGTCATTCCGAAGAGGACAAGATGAAACAATTAAAAATGTATTAGATGGGAAAGATACAGTTTGTATTATGCCTACGGGCGGTGGTAAGTCAATTTGTTATCAAATTCCCGCATTAGTATTCGAAGGAACGACATTAGTTATTTCACCTTTGATTTCACTTATGAAAGACCAAGTAGATACATTAGTACAAAACGGTATTTCAGCTACTTATATTAATAGTTCTATTTCTATTACAGAAGCAAATCAACGAATTCAATTAGCGAAACAAGGTCATTATAAGTTACTTTATGTGGCGCCTGAGCGTCTTGATTCAATGGAGTTTGTTGACCAACTTATCGATATGAAAATCCCGATGATTGCAATTGATGAGGCGCACTGTATTTCGCAGTGGGGACATGATTTCCGTCCAAGTTATTTACATATACATCGCATATTAGATTATCTTCCAGAAAAGCCGCTCGTATTAGCATTAACTGCTACGGCAACACCACAAGTTCGTGAAGATATTTGCAACACGCTTGGAATTAATCAAGAAAATACGATTATGACAACGTTTGAGCGCGAGAACTTATCATTTTCTGTTATTAAAGGACAAGATCGTCATGCATATTTAGCGGATTATATTCGTCAAAATCAAAAAGAATCTGGGATTATATATGCAGCTACTAGAAAAGTAGTTGATCAATTGTATGAGGATTTAATGAAGGCGGGCGTTTCGGTATCAAAATACCATGCTGGTATGAGTGATACCGATCGAAATGAGCAGCAAGAACTCTTTTTACGTGATGAAGTGAGTGTAATGGTAGCGACATCTGCATTTGGGATGGGGATTGATAAATCGAATATTCGTTACGTAATCCATTATCAACTGCCAAAAAATATGGAAAGTTATTACCAAGAAGCAGGACGTGCAGGACGTGACGGATTAGATAGTGCATGTATATTGTTATATTCTTCTCAGGATGTGCAAGTACAGCGCTTTTTAATTGATCAATCGACTGGAGAATCTCGTTTTTCAAATGAACTTGAAAAGCTGCAAAATATGACTGACTACTGTCATACAGAACAATGTTTACAATCATTTATTTTGCAATACTTTGGAGAAGAGCCGAAGGAAGATTGTGGACGCTGCGGTAATTGTACGGACGACCGCGAAAGTATCGATGTGACGAGAGAATCACAAATGGTTCTATCTTGCATGATTAGAACGAACCAACGATTTGGTAAACAAATGATTGCACAAGTTTTAACTGGATCTAAAAATAAGAAAGTTATTGAATTTAATTTTCATACGTTACCAACATACGGATTACTATCAAATCGTAGCGTAAAAGAAGTTAGTGAATTTATTGAGTTTCTAATTTCCGATGAATTAATTGCCGTTGAACATGGTACGTATCCGACATTAAAAGTAACGGAAAAAGGGAAAGAAGTGTTACTTGGTAAAGTGAATGTTTTACGTAAAGAACGAGTAGAGACGAGACAAATTGTTCAAGATCATCCTTTATTTGAAGTACTTCGTGAAGTACGTAAAGAAATTGCGCAAGGAGAAGGTGTACCTCCATTCGTTATTTTCTCTGACCAAACATTGAAAGATATGTGCGCGAAAATGCCGCAAAGTGAATCTGAACTTTTAACTGTAAAAGGGATTGGCGAACATAAACTTGTGAAGTATGGCTCTCACTTCTTACAAGCAGTTCAGCACTTTATAGAGGAAAACCCAAACTATGCTGAAACAGTTAAAACAGAAGTGGTGACAGAGCCGAAAAAATCAGGGAAAGCTTCAGCAAATTCTCATTTAGAAACGTATGAAATGTACAAGCAAGGCATTGATCTAGATGTAATTGCGAAAGAACGTGGCTTATCAAGGCAAACGATTGAAAATCATTTAATTCGTTGTTTTGAAGATGGAATGGAAGTAGACTGGAACAGTTTTGTTCCTGCAGAATATGAATCACTGATTGAAACTGCCGTGCAAAATGCAGAGGGTGGTCTGAAATCGATTAAGGACCAACTTCCAAATGAAGTGAGTTACTTTATGATTCGTGCTTATTTACAAATTAGAAAATAGAGACATATAAAGGGGATAGGGATATATGCATCACGTTTTCGTGTATGGCACGTTAAGAAAAGAGCAAGCGAATGCTCATTTTATGCAAGGTGCAATATGCATCACAGACGAAGCATGGATGTATGGTAAATTATTTGATACAAACGAAGGGTATCCGGCAATGATTTGTTCAAATGAGGACAAAGTATACGGAGAAGTTTATGAAGTAAATGAGGTTGTTCTGCAAAAATTAGATGAACTTGAAGAATATACAGGTAATGCAGAAAGTGATTTATATGACCGAATCACCGAAACGATTTATTTAGGCGATAGAGAAATACATGCATTTGTGTATGTCGCTCAAGATAAAGAAATGCTAAAGAAAGTTATCATTTCTGGTGATTGGGTGAAGTATCAACAAGGACAATAAAGCCGTAGAAGCAGATAGTGGGAACATCCATTATCTGTTTTTTTTAATTGAAACTTTTAAATTTCTGATTATTTTGATAAAATGTAAATATAGGGGAATTAAAGGAGGATTTTTCATGGGTATCAGAAATTTAGTTTCTCACCTGTAGCAGAAAAAATAATATACAGGAGGAGAATATTAATGAACGAATTAGATGTGAGAGAATTTTACGAAAAACAATTCAAACTATCCAATTACGATATTAATACAGAAAGCTGGTTAGAACAGGTTGCGAAAGAAGTTCAAGAACAAATTGGCCATTCATTTCAGTCGATGTTAGAACTAGGAGCAGGAAATGGCGGATTTGCAAGGGCAATGTCTAAGTTACAAGTGAAAATGACTACAGTTGAGCTCGTACCAGAGTTAGTTATGTTTGCAAAAGAGCATTCTACTAATGATATTGTTATTCATTGCGCTGATTTTTATAAAATAAATTTTGAAGAAAAGTTTGATATTGTTAGTTATTTAGATGGATTTGGTGTAGGAACAGATGATGAACAATTGATTCTATTAAAACGGATTAAAAATTGGATGAAGGATGATGGATGTGCACTTATTGATATTTATCAACCATTGTATTGGAAAAAGGTAAGTGGACAGGAAATGACATTAAGTGCAGCTATGCGAAAATATGAATATGATAGTATAAATGAAAGAATGTTAGATCATTGGTGGCATCCTAATAATCCAAATGATATAGTTACACAGTCTTTACGTTGTTATACGGTAGATGAGATTAGCAATATATGTGCTGAAGCTGGTTTAAGTATTGTAGGGATCTTTCCAGGAGGAGCATATGATTTTGAAAAACGAAAATATAAAGAGCAAGCATCTTTAACTGAATGTTTCTCATATCGTATAAAAGTCAAAAAGAGTAGGGATTAAATCCTTACTCTTTTTGACTTTTATATCCTGTATTAACAGGCAGCAAAAGCCTCACTGATTAAAATCTCACTTTATGGTTTGAATAACTGGCTGGCTTACATACTTAATTGTCGTTCTTTTTTTATCCTTATGGATCTTAGTACAATCCCGATGCCAAGAAATAAAACAGTGGCAACGACACCATTAATAGGATTTAACCAAAAATCACTACTATTTGTAAGAGTAATAATACCGGTTATAGTTATTAAAACAGTAGGTACGGCGTCTTCAAGTGCATGCATGAACACACATGGCCACACTGATTTTGTAAGTCTATATATTTCGACATACATAATAGACCAAGAAACCATAAGTATGCATCCTGATAAAAGCATATTTAACCTAGAAATAGATTCAAAATATTCATTTGGTAAAAAAACTAAATAATAAGCGGCATGCCAAAGAGCCCAAATTAAACCAGAAACTAAATAAATTAGCCAATCGTTTAACTTTAATTCAATAAGCTTTGGGGTTAAATAACCGCGCCAAGAGAACTCTTCGAAAATATTTTTAATAAAATTACCTATAATAGACATGAGTATGAGTGAAGATAATGAGGACATCTCAAAGTTAGATATGTTAACGACTCCGAAAAATAGAGCTAAGCTTATAGTTATTAGTGTAACGAATGGATAAATAAGTATTGCTACGAAATACCATTTAAAGTTTCCTTTTAAATTTGGTTTAATACCAAAATTATGCCAATCTCGGCTAAGAATTCTAAGTAATATGCTGACGAAGAAAGGAAGTATAAGCCATAAGCCCATGCCTAAAGAATTTCCTTCAGGCTGATCTGTTAGAAGAGAATCAAGGAATACACCGATCCAGCCACTTGCTAGCACAAATAACACAAAAATAATTAAATGTAACTTTACATGCTTTCTATTGGTTGTAGTCATTTCGAATAAACTCCTTTTTTATTTTTGGTATTTACCTATTGACACTTCTCATTATTTTACAAGTGAAAGGAGGAAATCGATAGAAAGGGAGATGAGAGTTTTAGTAAGTTAGTGTATAAATCGTTATTAATAATAGAAAGTAATAGCATTTATATGCATTATTTTATTATATGTAAAGTGTTGTAATTTAGATATTTTATATTCTTATAATGTAAAAATAACGATAAGATTTCAAAATTAGAAAGATGAAAAGTGAGTTTTTTCGGAAAATTTAAATTGAAACTATTGACTTTATAAATGGATTTTTAATACAATTGTATTTCGACTGAAAAAATTAGAACGGACAGGAGGGAATCATCAAATGAACAACATTTTTGAAGAAGAGTTACAAAAAATGAAAGATACGTTAAGTACGATGGATGATCAATTAGAAAAACTTGAAAAAATTCCAGTTTATTATGGGGAAGATTTTAAAGAACAAATTCTAGAAAGTATGAGAGAATCTAATAGACAAAACTTACGTATTGGAGTGCAAGAGCCGTACTTTGGAAGATTAGATTTTCAGGAGGATGGCAAGGAAGATGTTATACCGATCTACATCGGTAAAGTAGGTGTTTCACATAAAGATACAATGAAACCAATTGTAATTGATTGGCGGGCACCTGTCGCAAGTATGTTTTATTCGTTTACCGGTGGTGACGAATTAGCGTTTTATCAGTCACCAGACGGATTAGTAGAAGGTGATGTGTATTTAAAGCGAAACATCTCTATTCGAAAAAGAGAACTAGAACGTGTTGTTGATACATATGTAAAAGGAAATGAAGATGTATCGCATGCCGATGATTTTCTTCTATATCGATTAGGTGAGAATAAAGATAATAAACTAAAGGATATTGTTTCGACAATACAATCGGAGCAAAATGATATTATTCGTGCGGAAAGAAACTTACCACTACTTATTCAAGGGGTTGCAGGGAGCGGAAAAACAACAATCGCTTTACATCGCCTTGCTTTTTTAATTTATGAATATCGTGAACAATTAGAAGCAGAGAGAATGATTGTATTCGCACCGAATAGTCTGTTTTTAGACTATATCTCGAGTGTGCTTCCGGAATTAGGTGTAGGGAATATTAGTCAAACAACATTCGCAGATTGGGCATTACGTACGTTAGATGATTCGGTGAAACTAAAGCAAACAGAAGAGAAGTTGAAAGAAGCATTTTCTATTAATCGTGATGAAGAAAAGGTTATGCTCGGTAAATTGAAAGGCACGCTGGAATTTAAGTCCTTTATTGAAGAGAGAATGGTTCAATTTGAAAAAGAATTAATACCAACAATTGATTTTGAGGCATGGGACAAAGCTATTATTCCAGTAGAAGACATAAAAAAATGGATGCAAGTGGAATATAAACACTATCCATTAAAGAAAAGAAGAGAAAGATTAGTCGGCAGAATGAAGCGCTGGATTGAAATTGAACTGAAAAAGTATGGAGAAACAAACGAGAAGAAATTACTAAAAAAAGAAGCGACAAAGAGATTGAACACATATATGAAGTTTTGGCCGAAAATGAGTGCACTTTCACTATATAGTTCAATATTGAAAAGTAAAGAAATACTCGAAGTATTACCTGAAGAACTTGTGAAAGAAACTGAAAAGAGTTTTCGTAAAAAAGAAATGTATGTAGAAGATTTACCAGCTTTAATTTACATACATCACCGAATAACAGGTATTGAAATCGGACAGAAATTCCATCACGTCGTTATTGATGAAGCGCAAGATTTCTCGCCATTCCAAGTGTATGTATTAAAAGAAATTACACTAGGTAATTCTTTCACTATATTAGGCGATTTATCTCAAGCAATTTATGATTATCAAGGGATTGAAGATTGGAGTGCTTTTAAGGAAGTATTTCAAGAAACAGGTTATTATGAACTAACGAGAAGTTATCGTTCTACAAAAGAAATTATAGAATTTGCGAACGAAATAATTAAAAATGCACAGATTCCAGTTGGGCTCGCAACACCAGTTTTTCGTAGTGGTGAAGAGGTTAAAGTAATCCATGTAGAGGATCAATTTAATGAGATTATGAAGACGTTAAAACATCTACAAAATGAAGATGTGAAAACAATTGCGGTAATAGGAAGAACAGACGATGAATGCCGCGATATATATGAGAAATTAACAAATGCAGGATTAGCTGTAAACGTCATTGAAGCAGATCAAAGTAAATATGAAGGCGGTATTTCAGTAGTACCTGTATACTTGGCGAAAGGGCTAGAATTTGATGCCGTACTATTAATGGACGTTGATGAAGAACATTATAAAAATACAAAACACGATGCGAAGTTATTGTATGTCGGATGTACAAGATCGCTTCATGATTTATGGATTTTCCATAGCGGAGAAGCATCGCCTTTAATTAAAGGATTAAAATAAATATGAAAAACAAGAGGATTTTCTAGTAACAAAAAGAAGAACCTCTTGTTTTTCTATATAAAGACATGGAGAGAAACTAACTATGATTACAAAGGTAATAACAAAAAGAAATTGGGAAATTGCAAAGATAAATAGAGAAATTAATGAAACTTCATTAAAAGAAGAGGGATTTATTCATTGTTCATTTTTAAAACAAGCTTTAGAAGTTGCTGAAAAACATTTTAATCATGAAGAAGATGTTTTATTACTAACAATTGATCCATCCTTAATAAAAGCAGAAACAAAATATGAACTTGCTTCTAACGGTCAAGAATATCCGCATGTATATGGAGTAATTCATATTGAATCAGTTGTAAATGTTATCCCATTTATTAAAGAAAAAGGAGAGTTTATATTACAAGAGGTACAAAATTAAAATTGTTATAAGCATTTAAATTAGCCAGAAAAGCACAAAATATATAGTTTGTGCTTTTTATTTTCTATTTTTGTAAATTCTTATTGTTTTTATCACATTAATACTGTACGATACATAGTATAAAACACATACTGTATGACATATAGTAATGAAAATGAGGTGAGTGAATGGATGCTTTATTAAATTCGTTAATTACTGAACTAAGAAGAGGTACATTAACATTAGCGGTTTTAAGCCAGTTAAGAACACCGCAGTATGGGTATTCACTTGTCCAATTATTGGAACAATCAGGGATTACAATCGATCAAAGTACTTTATATCCACTACTTCGCCGATTAGAAAAGCAGGAGCTAGTAACGAGTAGTTGGGATAAAACGGAGAGTAGACCTCGTAAGTATTACGTTTTAAGTGAATACGGATTAGAGATATTTTTGCAGCTGAAGAAAGAATGGATAAAGGATTCGAAAGAGCTTTATAACCTATTAAAGGAGGAGGACAAAAATGAATTTGATTGATATTTATGTAGAAGAAGTAGCGAAGAGATTACCTGAAAAAAATCGTGAAGATATTATTCTTGAATTACGGTCAACAATCGAGGATATGTTACCTGATGATTATAGTGAAAACGACGAAAAAAGAGTTCTTGAAAAATTGGGAAGTCCCGTTTCATTGGCTAATGGATATTTGGATAAACCGATGCATTTAATTGGACCACGTTATTTTGATGTATATACGACGTTATTAAAAATGATTATACCAATTGCAGCTGTTATCGCACTCATTGCAATGGTTGCAGAAAATTTTGTAGGATATAATGGTGAGCAAGCGGTATTAAACGTTATTTTAAATTTGATAGGTAAAGGAATTGGGGAAATTATCGAAGTAGGCCTCCATGTGTTTTTCTGGTTGACACTTGTATTTGCAATTTTAGAAAGAACAGATAAAGACAAAGGTACCCAACCGTTGACGACAAGTTTAAAAAAATGGACGCCTGATGATTTAAAAAATACTTCGTATGTTCCAAAGAAAAAGTCGATTTCAAAGTTCGAAGTATTTGGAGGGTTAATGTGGACGGCAATATGGGGAACACTTTATTTTTATGCGAATCATCTTGTAGGTGTATATCATGGTACAGAAAACGGACTGAAGTTTGTCACGCCTACTTTTAATCAGGATGTGTTACTTCAGTATTGGCCAATCGTTGTAATTATGATTGTTTTTGAAATAGCTATATCTCTTTATAAGTTTGTACAGGGACAATGGACGAAAAAGTTGGCAATTGGGAATGCTTTTCTTCAAATAGCTGGAACAATAGTATTCATTGTAATTGTAGTAAATCCGCATTTGTTTAACGAAGGATTTATTACGTTTGTGGCAAATGTGTTTACTATTTCTCTAGAGGAATTTAAAACGTGGTTAATAGGTGGAGGTATTATCATTTACATTTTGTCTGCTGCGTTAAATATATTTGATGGTTTCCGAAAAGCTCGTATTCGTATATAGGAGTGAAATTAGAGGAAAGGAAGAAAGTGATGATAAGGGAAGCAAGGAAACAAGATGTAACATACATTTTAGATATTTATAATGATGCTATATTGTATACAACGGCCATATATACGTATAAACCTGTAACACTTGAAAATAGAATAGACTGGTATGAACAAAAAAAGGCTGAAAGTTATCCGATTTTAGTATACGAATTAGATAATAAAGTAGTAGGGTTTGCGACATTCGGGCCGTTTAGAGCTTGGCCTGCCTATAAATATTCAATTGAGCATTCTGTTTATGTTCATAAGGAATATAGAAAAAATGGGATAGGAACTTCTTTAATGAAAGCATTGATCACAGTTGCAAAAGAAAGGGAATATATGACCTTAATTGCTGGAATTGATGCAGAAAATAAGAAAAGCATTGCCTTACATGAAAGCTATGGATTTGTTCATGCGGGGACAATTAAAAAGGCTGGTTATAAGTTTAATAGGTGGTTAGATTTAGCTTTTTATCAATTGGAGCTTAATGGTCCTAAAAAACCTACGGAAGAGTAAATGTTTGCGTTATGCGAACTATGTATTTTAGCAAGATAGCATGGGGAAATTTCATGCTATCTTTTTTATTGTATGCATAAATATCATGAAACAAAAAAGGTTTTTAATATTCTATATCGAATTTTGAGAAGATGATAAAACAATATAAAAAGAGGTATCAATATGCAAACGATTATAGAAAAAATGAAAGAAATGCAATCTGGTCAACTTGGAGTGATTGTGTACTCAACAAAATATGATAATATAATTGCCTCCTATAATAATGAGCTGTATGTTCCTTTAGCATCAGCAGCAAAAGTGGCAATTGGATTTGCAGTAGCAAACATGATAAAAGAGAAACAAATTAGTTGGAATGATACACTTCACCAAATTAAATTTAATTCGAAAGAAGATAGCGCACAATTATATCCACACTTGCAAGGGAGAGATACATTAACACTTAGTAAAGCTGTTGAAGTGATGATAGCGTGTCATGATATTTATATTGCAAAGTCAATTGTAATGCACTGCGGAGGATGGGGTTTTATTAGAAAGTATGTTTCAACGTATTTTTCCAAGATACACGTCCAAGAAAACCCTATAGATGAACAGAATGTTGGAGAGTTAAATCAAGTACATTCACTTTTAGTGCATATTTTTAAATGTTATAAAAGTAATCCAGAATTATGGGAACCAATAATAAACGGAATGGTAAGGCAGCAAGGAGAATATGAGGGGATACCGTATTATCATATAGCCCATATGACAGGTGGATTGCCTACAGCAATAATAAATATTGGTATCATGGGGAAGTTCCAGGAATTTCCGCTTCTTTATGTTATTGGAGGGAAAGATTTGCCTAATCGATTTGATAATAACGAAGTCGATGAAACCGTTATATCGGCTTTGAAATGCATATACAAAAAATATAATGATGGCATGTTAGGAGTGAGAGATTGAATAGAAACTTGAAGACTTCAACAATCATCATATTAATTTTAACAATTATTGCTTTGGAAGTTGGAATCGCGATTTACGATCATACTCTGTCATTAGATACGATTTACTTTGCAGCAATCCTTATTTGTATTGTATTGCTTTTTGGCACACGTGTTTCTGAAGAGAAAGAAAGTACATCGAAAGAGAGTCGAAGAAAAACAGCTCTTATATTTTGGCCATCTATTTTATTGTCTATCGCTTGCTTTGCCGTTATTAGTTATATAAGAATAGGTTATGTCTCTGTACCAGGGATAATTGGTTTCTCATGCTTTGTTACTTATGGTGGATTCGTGTTTATTAGTATTTTAAAAAGGAAAAGTAAAAATTAAAGGTAGCTTATTAAGTTGAAAGGAAGAAATATATGAAACATATAGAAAGTGGTACTCGAACTGAAGGAGAATACATAAAAAATAAAGTAATTCAATATAACATGTCGATTTTAAAAGATGAAGCAAAACAGCCGATGGAGCAAGTAAGTTTCGTAGTAAAAGATGAGGATGGAAAAATATTTGGTGGGGTAACAGGAACGATGTATTTTTACCATCTTCATATAGATTTTTTATGGGTTGATGAAACAGTTCGTCATGATGGTTATGGCAGTCAACTGTTACATAAAATCGAAGACATCGCGAAGGAAAAAGGGTGTAGATTAATATTATTAGATTCATTTAGTTTTCAAGCGCCAGATTTTTATAAAAAGCACGGCTACCAAGAATATGGTGTTGTTGAAGATCATCCTAAAGGACATAGTCAACACTTTTTAGAGAAGCGGTTATAGTGATTGGATTCGTGCTCTAGAAGAAAAGTTTATTTTAAAAGCATCACCAAACAAGGTGATGCTATTTTAATTTTAAAGCAACTACTCAAGTTGATGTAATTATGGGGACAAATAGTACGATTCGTATAGCTATGATTTTCTTTTTTAATGGAAATGAGTTACTGTCTTTGTAGAAGACACTTGTCGTATTTACTATATGTACTAGCAAATACTATTGAATTTTTAGGAGAGGAAGAGCAATAAGACTAGCTCTGAATATAATACTAATAAAGGAGGTGTAAAGCAATGGGTTACATTGTAGATATTTCAAAATGGAACGGTAACATTAACTGGGATGTAGCCGCTCCACAACTAGATTTCGTAATCGCTAGGGTACAAGATGGATCAAATTATGTAGATCCTTTATATAAAAATTATGTCCAAGCAATGAAAACTAGAAATATTCCATTTGGTAACTATGGATTTTGTCGCTTTATTTCAATTGCTGATGCGAAGAAGGAAGCGCAAGATTTTTGGAATCGCGGTGATAAGAGTGCTACAGTTTGGGCTGCTGACGTAGAAGTGAAAACAATGGATGATATGAGAGCTGGTACACAAGCTTTTATCGATGAGTTACGCCGACTAGGTGCTAAGAAAATTGGCTTATATGTTGGGCATCATGTATATGAGCCTTTCGGTATGGCGAACGTAAAAAGTGATTTTTTATGGATTCCTAGGTATGGCGGTAACAAGCCGGCATATCCTTGTGACATTTGGCAATACACTGAGACAGGTAATGTACCAGGTATCGGTAAATGTGATTTAAACCAATTGATAGGAAATAAGCCCCTTTCTTGGTTTACTGAATCGGTACCAAAACAAGAAAACATACAAGCACAAGTTTCTAAACAAAATATTATCCAATCGGGTGCTTTTTCACCATATGAGGCTCCTGAAGCTATGAAGGCTTTAACATCGGTAAAAATGACTGCGACCTTCATTTTACAATCAGATGGCTTAACGTATTTTATTTCGGATCCAACTAGCGATGCGCAATTAAACGGTATGAAAGGTTGGCTTGATAGGAAGGGTTGGTGGTACGAAGTTAAATAATAAAAAATAACTAGCTACTAATTGTGCAAAAAAAGAGCCATCCTTTTGGAGGGCTCTTTTTTTCTATTCAAATAGCCTATTCATTAAATCTTGGATTTCACGTCTTCTTTTATCTGTTTCGTTCTTATCAATTGTATACTTATCATTCTCGATTATAAGTACATCACCTTCTTTTGCAGTGGAAGGGATTTTGGATTTAGGTACATCAATTGTTACGTTATTCACTTCAATAACTGCTAGTTCGCCTTCAAAACGGTCAATAATACCTCTTTTCATAATTACCTCTCCGTTCTTACAGAAATATTTGAACCATCACTATTAATAACTACAGTGCCATTTATATCTGTTCTATATACTTTAACAGACATTGAATTTAACTTTGTTAAAGTTTCCTGCGTAGGATGGCCATAGCGGTTACCTGCACCTGCACTAATTACAGCGATATTTGGTTTCACTGCATCTAAAAATGGCTGAGAAGAAGAAGTCTTACTTCCGTGATGACCTGGTTTTAATACATCTGATTTTAGGTTAGAACCATGTGTTGCAACCATATCTTTCTCACTTTTAGATTCAGCATCACCTGTGAATAAGAAGGATTTGCTGACGTGTGTTACTTTTAATACAGCACTCCACTCATTTAGATCGTTACCATATTCTTTAACGGGAGCTAAAAATTGTGAGTTTAAACCATTGATTGGTAAAGTTACACCGGATTTCGCTTCTTTAATTGTTAATCCTTTGTTAGCTACTGCAGTTAGGAAGTCTTTAAACGTTTGTGTCGTATGACTTACTTTAGGAGCGTAAACGTTTTTTACATTCATAGAATATAGGACTTCATCTAATCCACCTACATGATCAGCATCAGGATGCGTAGCAATCATATAATCAATAGTTTGGAATCCTAATCCTTTTAAATAATTTGCTACTACTTTACCTTTTCCATTGTTACCAGCGTCAATAAGGATAGTTTCTCCACTTGGGGATTTAATAAAAGTAGCATCACCTTGTCCGACATCAATATAATGAACCTCTAAGTTACCTTTAGGCTTAGGGAGAGCTGGACGGAAATTTGGTTCTAAAACACGAGCCAAGAATGCAGCGAATTGCTCACGAGTTACTTTTACATCTGGACCAAATGTACCATCAGGAAATCCAGCAGTGATATTATTTTGGGCTAAAATTTTGACATAATTGTAACCCCAATGTGTAGATGGAACATCAGGAAAATTGACGTCGGCACCTGTAGGTTTCAAATCAAAAGTTTTAACAAGAACTACTGCCATTTCCGCACGAGACAATGAGCGATCCGGGAAATAGTTTTTTTCACGTTGTACAATGTTGTTGTGTGCTAGCTTATGTACAGAATCGTAATAATAGATACCTTTAGTTACATCTGAAAAAATATGATTATAACTAGATGGCTTTTCTAATTTTAACGATAAATCTAGCATTAAGGCCATTTGTCCACGAGTTACATTATCGCCTGGCTTAAAATAACCTTCTGGGGTACCATTAATAATACCTTTATCCGATAAATAGTTAATTTCTTTAATTGCCCAATGATTAGATTGGACATCTGGAAAAGCTTTAGCACTTGTAAAATTAGGGATGAATAACGATAAGATTATGACAAATGCTGTTAGTAATAAACTAAACTTTTTCAAAAAATCGCCTCACTTTATGTATTTTTCACCTAATTAACTTTACCAGTTCTTGAAAGAAATTCAAGCTTTAATAGTTAAATAGTATATGAGAAATGCTTTTGGTATTATATTCATTAGTTTTCTCTTATTCAGTATATTTAATATAAGGAATATGAAAAGGAGAGAGTGACGATTGCAATTGTAAAATTGATATTATAAATTAATCTTATGTAGGTTTTCATAACAAGCTGGATTCTATAGTTTTATATTGAAGGAAGTAAGACAAAATAAATATAATGAGCAGTTTGATGGGAGAAGGAAAATGTACACGTATAAATTGCAACATGAACAACCAATCTGCGTAGGCAAAATAAAAAAACTTTATGACTCTGTAGGTTGGTGGCCAGAAAGAAAAGAAATCGATATTCAAAATATGTTAAAGAGTAGTATAGCGATTGGGGTATGGGACGAAAATGAATTAATTGGATTTGCTAGAGTTGTTTCTGATGGTGTTTTTCGAGCGTACATAGAAGATGTTGTCGTACATAAGAGTGTAAGAAATCAAGGTATTGGGGAGAAGATGCTTACAATATTACTTCAAGAGATATCTCATGTTCATATTGTTAGTCTATTTTGCGGAGAGAATTTAATAGAGTTTTACGGCGAACAGCAATTTCAAGCGACGAAACAAATTGTAATGCATCGTAATCAAATCGTGAAAGAATAAGAGGTGCCAATAAGAATGAATGCAACTAGAACATATTGTTTATCGAAAAGAAAAGCAACAGAAGATTCACCAGATGGTTGGAATGCAACATGTATGAGGCTTAATAATAAAATATTTGCGATTGTAAATCATGAAGAAGGAGAAAAAGCTGCGATTACATTAAAATGTGCCCCAGAACTTGCACTAAGGTTAAGAGAAGACTTCCCAGAAACCATAATTCCTGGTTATCATATGAATAAAAAACATTGGAATACAGTGTATATACATAAAGATGTAGAGCAGGAGCAAATTAATAATATGATTGATTGGTCATATGATTTAGTTTTACAATCATTTTCAAAGAAAAAGCAGCAAGAGTTATTAAATTAGTATGTATAAGGGGTGGATGTATTGAAAGACACGATCAAAGGTACATATGATAAATTAGCGAGTACATATAAAGAAAATTTAGATGTGGCAAATCCATATAACAGTTATTACGAAAGACCAGCGATGATGGAGATGATTCCAAAGAAGTTAGAAGGGAAGAGTATACTAGATGCTGGATGTGCAGCTGGATGGTATACTTCTCAATTTGTAGAAAGAGGAGCAAACGTTACTGCAATTGACGTAAGTTCTGAAATGGTAAAAGCTGCAAAGGAAAGTATGGGTGATAAAGCAACGTTTCTTTGTCATGACCTGCAAGAAGTATTACCATTTGAAGATAATACATTTGATATTATTGTAAGTTCGTTAACGCTTCATTACTTGAAAAATTGGAATATAGTATTTCAGGAGTTTCGCCGAGTATTGAAGCCTGGTGGAGAATTTATATACTCCATTCATCATCCTTTTATGGATTTCACAAAGTTTACTAGTGAAAATTATTTCGAAAAACAATTATTAGTCGATACTTGGGTTAAACCAAATATTACAATAGAAGTTAGCTTTTTTAGAAGGTCACTTCAAGACATAATTAATGAAACAACAAATTATTTCGTGTTAGAAAAAATGGTGGAACCGAGGCCAGTTGAAAAGATGAGAGAAGTAAACGAAAAATCATATCATTACCTAAATACAAATCCACATTTTCTTATTATGAAAGCCATTAATAAATAGGTAGTAAAATAATTATATTTTACTACCTATTTACAATTTTAAATTACATATTAGGAGATCTTGAGATGAAAACGAAACGAAATAGACTATTATATGCACTGTTTACTATCGTTGTAATTATTTTAGGTCTTAGCTCGAGAAAGTTAGCTTTTGCGTTACCTCAGCTATTAAATGACTACTTAGGCGATGCTTTATGGGCATTGATGATTTTTACTGGATTCGGATTTTTATTTCCTAAAATAAAAACGAAGAAATTGGCTTTTATTAGTTTGCTATTTTGCTACGTGATTGAAGTGAGCCAATTGTATCATGCTGAATGGATAGATAGTATTCGTGCAACGACTTTAGGTGGACTCGTATTAGGTTACGGATTTTTGTGGAGTGATATAGTTGCTTATACAATTGGTGTTGGGATTGGAATGTTTTGTGAGTTTATGTTAAGGAAGAAATAAAAGATGTAAAAAGGGGTATTTATGAAAAAAATAATATTAATAGGTTCTGGTGGTTCAGGAAAATCTACATTAGCAAGGCAATTAGGAAATAAATTAAATATTAAAGTACATCATCTTGATGCGTTATTTTGGAAACCAAATTGGGAGGGTGTACCGAAAGAGGAGCAAAGAAAGGTTCAAAATGAATTAGTTAAAGAAGATGAGTGGATTATTGATGGGAATTATGGCGGGACAATGAACATAAGAATTAACGCAGCTGATACAATTATTTTTCTTGATATTCATAGAACAATATGTGTTTATCGTGCTTTTAAAAGGGTTGTACAATATCGGAATAAAACAAGACCGGATATGGGTGCTGGATGTGAGGAAAGATTTGACTTGCAATTTTTTAAATGGATATGGCAATATCCTAAAACGAAACGGCCTTCAATTTTAAAGAAGCTAAATCAATTGAGTAAAGATAAAGAAGTTATTATTTTAAAATCCTCAAATGAAGTAAGACTATTTTTAGAGAAGTACGATACCATAAATAGTTAGATTATAAAAAGAAGTAAAATGGGGGGATAGGATTGAATAGATTCATTGGCTCCGTTGATTCTAATATGGTGAAAATTCCAGAAGGAAAAGTAGTATTAAGAGATGATCGAATTAAAAAAGAATGGCAAGTCCAAGTTAAACCATTTCTTCTAGCAAAGTACGTTGTAACGATGGAATTATATGATGCGATTGCGAATCATAAACCAAATTTATTCAAAGATAAAAATAAACCAGTTGTAAATATCTCATGGAATGATGCTATTATATTTTGTAATTTACTTTCAAAAAAAGCAGGATTAAAAGAATATTATTCTATTAGTGATGATGGTCTAATTGTTAGTTGTAATTTAGATTCAATTGGCTACCGATTACCTTTTGAAGCAGAGTGGCAATATGCATGTAAAGCAGGAACTACTGGATACATATATGGAGAACTGAAAGAGATTGCTTGGTATAATGAAAATTCAGATGGACGTATTCAAGAAATCGGTAAAAAAAAGCCGAATGCATGGGGTTTGTATGATATGTTAGGAAACGTTTGGGAATGGTGCTATGATTTGTATGATGAAAAGGTATATGGATCGTACCGAATTTTTCGAGGCGGTAGTTGGGCTGAAGAAGCTAGAGGTTGCGGTGCGACTTGTCGTCGGCGTAGTCATCCTACATTTCATATAGATGATCTTGGATTTAGGCTTGCAAGGTCAATTTAGAAGAATAAGACCAAATACCTGTAATCCTAATGAAAACGTAGAAAAGATTTAAATTAAGGAGTGTTTAAAGTGGCACGTGTTTTATTCATTAATACTGGATCAGAAGGACATATAAATCCAACATTGCAAGTTGTAGAAGAATTAGTTTCACGTGGGGAAGAGGTAATTTATTTTTCAATAGAATCTTTTAGAGAGCGTATTGAAAAGACAGGTGCTACTGTCCGAACAATTGACGAGCAAAAGTTTATAAAAGCTTTTCTTTCTGGTGGTCGAAATTATTTATTAGAAAGAATTAACGGCCTTTTGCATACAGTGGATGTTGTGATACCTAGTGTTCTAGAGCAAATTGAAGGGGAACATTTTGATTATATTATTCACGATTCGATGTTTGGCTGTGGCCATATAATTTCTCAAATTCTAAAGCTTCCAGCAATAAATTCATCTACATCTTTTGCACAGGATGAAAAAGCATTTGAACAAATGTTAGCCCACTTGTCTAAAAATATCCCAGTGGAAGATCAAGGTAGGATACATAATGATTTTGAAAGCTTAACTAAGGGAATTGCGAAAAAATACGGTGTTAAAATAAACTCGCCGTATGAAGTTTTCTGTAATCCAGCGCCACTTACTATTGTGTATACAATAAAGGAGTTCCAACCTTTTGGAGATATGTTTGATGAAACATTTACATTTGTAGGTCCATCTATCTCTACACAAGTGAAAAATGAAGAGTTTGATTTTACTGCAATTGAAGAAAAAAGCCTGATTTACATTTCATTAGGTACTGTTTTTAATGAATCGCTTGATTTTTATAAACTATGTATGAAGGCGTTTGAGAATAGTGATTATACTATTGTGATGTCTATTGGCAATAAAACGAAAATAAGTGATTTAGGTAAAATTCCTAAAAACTTCATTGTGAAAAATTATGTACCACAAACAAAACTACTTACATATACAAAGCTATTTATTACACATGGTGGGATGAACAGTACACATGAAGGATTATATAACGGGATTCCACTCATTGTAATTCCGCAAAGTGCAGATCAGCCAGTTATCGCAAAGCAAGTGGAGAATCTCGGAGCTGGGGTTAAGTTGTCGATGAAAGAATTAACTGAGGAACAACTACGTGAAAATGTAGAACTCGTATTAAATAATCCTTCATTTAAAGAAGCTGCTTTGAATTTGAAGGAGTCTTTCCAGAAGTCTGGTGGCTATAAGCAGGCTGTAGATATTATTTTTACATTTATAGATCGGTAATAAGTATAAAATTACACATGAAAAAAGTGCCTATATTAAATGATATAGGCACTTTTCTATTATTTGAAAAGAAAAAGGATGAATATCAATTTTGACAAAAGCACCTGAAATCCCCAGTATGTACGGTTACTTAGGGCGTAATTTTACATGTTAGTAATGATGTCACTGTTTCTGCGCAACTTCTGCACATACTTTGATGATTTCTATGTAATGATATATTCATTAAGTGAAATATTTCACAAAAGATGAAATGTATTTTCACTTTGGTGTATGCATAACTAACACATACATCGATACAAGATTGTCTCTTGTTATTCTTTTACATCAAAGCCCACATTACACTACGAAGTATAACAAAAAGGGGACAGGAACATGAATAATCGATTTTTAAAACAACTACAAAATATGAAAATGAACAAAAAAAGTCTAGGAGCTGTTGCATTAACAGCTGGAATTATTGGCACGACTCTTATTCCTCAAAATGCATACGCGCACGGTTTTGTTGAAAAGCCTGGCAGCCGATCTGCTTTATGTAGTCCAACTTATGGCGCACTAAATGTAAACTGCGGAAGTGTTATGTATGAACCGCAAAGCTTAGAAGCACCAAAAGGATTCCCACAAGGTGGCCCAGTTGATGGACAAATCGCTTCTGCAGGCGGAAAATTTGGCGGTATTTTAGATCAACAAACTGAAAATCGTTGGTTTAAAAATACAATCACAGGCGGAGAAAATAGTTTTACTTGGAAATATACAGCGCCTCACTTAACGAGTAAATGGCATTACTATATTACCAAAAAAGGATGGAACTCAAATAAATCGCTTACAAGAGCAGATTTTGAACCAATTGGAACTGTACAACATGATGGTTCTGCAGCCTCAAATCATTTAACTCACAAAGTTAATGTACCTACTGATAGAAGTGGATACCATGTGATTTTAGCAGTATGGGATGTAGCTGATACAGCAAATGCATTCTATAATGTTATTGATGTTAATCTTATCAATGATGTGAAACCAGATATAGAAGCTCCAAGTAGTCCAAATGGAATTCAGGCACAAAAAGTAACAGCGAATAGTATAGAACTAACATGGAACTCTTCTACGGATAATGTAGGGGTAAAAGGGTATCAAATCTTCCGTAACGGAGAGATGATTGACACAGTACCAGGCCCTCATTTTATTGATAAAAAATTACAAGCGAGTACAGAGTATTCTTATATTGTAAAAGCGATCGACGCAGCTGGGAATGTATCGAAAGAAAGCCAATCGCTTACAGTAAAAACAACTGTTGAGACTCCTGATACAGAAGCACCAACACAACCAAAAGGATTACATAGTATGGGAACGACAGCGTCAAGTGTGGATCTAATGTGGAGTCCTTCTGACGATAATATTGGTGTAGACCATTACGATATTTATAGAGAAACAGAAGGATCAATGAAAAAGATTGCAACATCCAATTCGACTTCTTATATGGATAAAAATTTATTTCCTAATACTACTTATAAATATGTAGTGAAAGCTGTTGATGTAGCTGGAAATGAATCCATACAGAGTGATATATTCGTAATTACCACAAAAACTGAAAGCGCTTCATATGAAGAGTGGGATGCAAAGAAAGCATATGAAAAGGGAGATAGAGTTCTACACGAAGGAAAAGTATATGAAGCAGTCCAGAGTTATCAAGGAAATGGGGATCCAAACTGGATTTATGCCTTATCATTATGGAAAACAGTGTAAGCTTTACCTAGATATGAACTAAGAGATGATGGGCTTTGATGCAAAAGGAAATATTGAGAATTTACTTTTCTATTAATAAAAAAGGGTAGTATATGAATTCATATATTACCCTTTTTATTATGATAATACTTTCGTCATAAGAACGTGTGGAATGCCATCTTCCATAAATACATCTGAAGAAGTTTGATAACCTAGTTTTGTATAAAATCCTTCAGCTTGTGTTTGACCGTGTAGTTTTACTTTTGTTGCTTCTTTGTCACGAGCAATTTCTTCCAACGCCTTGATTATTACTTTTCCTAATCCATATTTACGGTAGTCTTTTAAAATACAGATGCGTTCTAATTTTCCTGCGCCGTCAACAAATCGGATACGACCTGTACCTACAGGAAGCTTGTTATAATAAACTAAAATATGTTTACATTCCTCACCGATTTCATCGAATGTATCGAATTCATCTTCAAGAGGGACATTTTGTTCTTTTACAAATACTTCTTTTCGAATATGAAAGGCAGTTTCTAAATCTGTAAGTTCTGTTATGAGTTTGGAGTGCAAATTATTCAGCCCTTTCTAGTGTGATGTGCTTTTGTTTTCATAGTATATCATAATACCACGCTATAAAGAAAAAATATAAAAAGCTGACAGTAAGAGTCAGCCTTCATAATAATTCCTTTATCCCATTTTTTCTTCCAATAATCGCCTTACTAGTCATATTAACAAACAACCCTGTTTCAACTACGCCTATAATCATTTTTAATTGAGTATGTAAGTTGGCAGGATTAGATATGTCATGAGGGAATACACAATCAATAATCACATTATTGTTATCGGTAATAAACGTTTCATTATTTTTTAAACGTAACGTTGTTTGACAACCTAAAGATTGAATTTTCCTTTCCGTTTGTTTCCATGAAAAAGGTGTAATTTCAACAGGTAATGGGAAAGTACCTAAATGCGTTACGAGTTTTGATTCATCAGCAATGATAATTAGTTCTTTAGAAGATGAGGCAACGATCTTTTCACGAAGTAATGCGCCACCGCCGCCTTTTATTAATTGTAAATTTGAATCAATTTCATCTGCACCATCGATTGTAAGATCGAGTATATCCATTTCGTTTAAGGAGATTAATGGAATAGAAAGTTGTTTAGCTAGAGATTCCGTTTCTTTTGAAGTCGGTACAGCTTGAAATGATAAGCCTTCCTTTACACGCTCACCTAATTTTTGTATCGTCCAATATACAGTAGAACCTGTGCCTAGTCCAACTTTCATCCCTTCTTTTACAAAGTTAGCAGCATATTCACCTGCGAGCTGTTTTAAATTTAGCATATTATTCTGTTGGACGCGGGCCTGCATCAAGACCTGAATTTTCTACTGTAAGTATAGGGCGAACGACTATATCTTTATGTACGTGCATTTGGCATGATAAACGTAAGTGATCTTCAATTCCTTTTTCCGTAATCGCATTTTTTTCATTAGAACCAGCTTCACAAAACTCACCTGCTATAATTTCTACTCTACAAGTTGTGCAGCGTGCTTTCCCGCCGCAGCGATGGAGAATGTGTACACCGTTATCTTCAATCGCTAATACTAATTTGGTGCCTTCTTTTACATCAAAAGTTCCCGCACCTTCAATTGTTAATTTTGGCAAATTTGTTCCTCCTCAAGTAAAATTGTACATAACATATTTATGACCGCGAATTATTAAACATAAACATAATTTTTTTATATGCCCCGTAACTTTTTTATTTGTTGAATCGTTAATTAAGTAAGCGCTGAAAAGGAGTGGTTATTTTGTGCACAAAAGTAACTCATATGTTTAAAAATCATATCGATACGAATCATTCAAATATAAATTTTTTAATTGAGCAATACGGAGAATTGAAAAGGTACTGTACATTTTTAACGAAAAACAAATGGGACGGCGAAGACCTTGCCCAAGAAACTGTTTGTAAAGTTCTTCAAAAATATAGTAATAAAGATATTTGTATGACACTTGTATATAAAATAGCTCGCCATCGCTGGATAGATCAGATGAAATCAAAATCAGTTCATGAAAAAATAAAGGGACAAATTACTTTTGAAGAACCACAAGAGAACATTGCAGATTTGCATGAAATGGTAGGAAAAGTATTAGCGTCACTCAATGTACAACAATCCACAATTTTATTATTAAAGGATGTTTTTCAATATAGTATCGCTGATATTGCTAAAGTATGTTCCATATCGGAAGGTGCAGTAAAAGCTTCTTTATTTCGGAGTAGAAATAGGCTGAAAACTGTAAGTGAAGAAGGGATTGAGATAGTCGAATTCACAGATGATATTGAAGTTGTAGTAACGTCTATTCGTGAGGAAAAGCCGGAATTGCTAACAAAGCTTCTTCCGACAATAGATTTTACTAAGTTACCATCTAAACAGCCAGTCTTATTATTTAATGCAAAAACACCTTCTTCCTACAGTTGTATGCTTTGCGCGGCATAACAATTATTGGAGGGATTAAAAATGAATGCAATTCCATATGTAGTAGAACAAACGAAATTAGGAGAACGTTCCTATGATATATATTCAAGGTTATTAAAAGACCGCATTATTATTATCGGTTCAGAAATAAATGAACAAGTAGCAAGTAGTGTCGTAGCTCAATTATTATTTTTAGAAGCGGAAGATGCTGAGAAAGATATATTTTTATACATTAACAGCCCAGGCGGCTCGACGACAGCAGGTTTTGCCATATTAGATACGATGAATCTCATTAAACCAGATGTACAAACGCTATGCATGGGATTTGCAGCATCATTTGGTGCATTGTTATTATTATCAGGTGCAAAAGGGAAACGGTTTGCACTCCCTAATAGTGAAATTATGATTCACCAGCCACTAGGTGGTGCGCAAGGTCAGGCAACGGAAATTGAAATAACAGCAAAAAGAATACTAAAGTTAAAGCGTGATATTAATAAAATGATTGCAGAAAAAACAGGGCAATCAATTGAAAGAGTAGCACATGATACAGAAAGAGATTATTTTATGACTGCAGCAGAAGCGAAAGAATATGGGATAGTAGATGATGTTGTTACGAAAAAATAAGATACAAACAGGCTAGAGGATATGTTTATCCTCTAGCCTGTTTTATTAATCTTTTACCCATTCATTAACTAGCGCTTGATTCTTTTTAATCCATTTTCGCGCCGCTTCTTCGGGGTCTTTCGTTTTATTTAACTCGACCATTAATGTACCAAGCTGTTCATCGTTCATTTTCCATTTGTCAAAGTATTTTATGATATCCGGATGATCTTTTTCGAAACCTTTACGAACAGAGTAATAAATGTCATCTTTTTCACCATATACTTTCTTAGGGTCCTTTAAATATTTTAAGTCAAATTCTGAAAAGCCCCAATGCGGATTCCAAAGCGTAACAGCGATTGGTTTCTTTTTCGTATATGCTTTCTTTAGTTCACTCATCATCGCAGCTTCAGAAGATTGGACAAGTTTTAGTTTTATATTATATTCCTTCATTGCTTTATTTGTTAAATTCATAAGACTACTACCAGGTTCGATTCCGACAATTTTGTTATCTAGCTCATCTTTATGAGCATTTAAATCTTCGATACTGTTTATGTTTTTCACATAAGAAGGGACGACTAAGCCTAGCCCAGTACCTTCATACCATTTGGATTTTAAGACAATATCATCTTTATAACGAGCATTTAGCGGTTTATCCGTAACGGGTAGCCATACCTCTAAATTCGCATCCACATCACCACGAGCAACGCCAGTCCAAATCGCAGCTTTTTCTAAATACATGAGTTCAACTTTATAGCCTTTTTGTTCTAGTAATACTTTCCACATGTTTGCAGTTGCAATATTTTCTTTCCAACTTGTTACACCAAGTTTAATTTTTCCTTTCGAATTTGCATTTGTTGCATTACATGAAGAGAAAATCATAGTAATAAATAATGCAAGACATATAAGCCATATTTTCTTTCTCATTGAAACCCTCCTAAGAAACGTTTGCGTTTTTAAATAAATGTATAAGTAAGCATTCTTATTATGAACGGAAACGAGAATTTTAAAGAAATCTTATGAATGTCATTTTTATGTAATATTTCTCTGCAAAATCGCAACACTATGTGAATAGATGGGTAGAAAAGGAGTAGTGACATGGATAATACAAAGGTGCGTGTTGAAAACGTAACAAAAGTATTTGGGAAACACCCGCAAAAAGCGCTTACCTTATTAAAAGAAGGAAAAAGCAAATCGGAAATTTTGAAGGAGACAGGAATGAATGTTGGAGTGAAAAAGGCAACGTTCGAAGTATATACTGGAGAAATTTTCGTTATTATGGGGCTGTCTGGTAGCGGGAAATCTACGTTAGTTCGTATGTTAAACCAATTAATTAGACCAACAGCGGGGCATATATACATAGATGGTGAAGATATCGCAACGATGGGTAAAGAGGAGTTGCGAAGAGTGAGAAGAACGAAGATGAGCATGGTGTTTCAGAAATTCGCTCTATTCCCTCATCGTACCGTTTTGCAAAACGTTGCATATGGATTAGAAATACAAGGAGTTCCAGTAGAGGAACGAGAGAGAAAAGCGTTAGAGTCCTTGAAGTTAGTTGGATTAGACCATCATAAAGATAATTATCCAAGTCAACTTAGTGGTGGTATGCAGCAGCGTGTCGGCATTGCGAGAGCGCTTACGAATGATCCAGATGTTTTACTTATGGATGAGTCATTTAGTGCATTAGATCCACTGATTCGAAAAGAAATGCAAGATGAACTGTTAGAATTACAAGATAAAATGGAAAAAACAATTATTTTTATTACGCATGATTTAGATGAAGCCCTTCGAATTGGTGATCGAATTGCGTTAATGAAAGATGGAGAAGTTGTTCAAATTGGAACACCAGAAGAAATTATGATGAGTCCTGCCAATGAATTTGTAGAGAAATTCGTGGCGGATGTAAATTTAGGAAAAGTAATTACGGCGGAATCTATATTAAAACGACCAGAGACGTTATTGATTGATCGTGGACCTCGTGTAGCACTTCAGATTATGAGGAATGCAGGTGTTTCTACTGTATATGTTGTTAACAAAAAATATGAGTTTTTAGGGATATTAACTGCAGATGATGCGAGTAAAGCAGTACAAAAGCAATGGCCAATTGCTGATTTATTGCTTAACGATATCCCGCACGTGTATTTAGATACTTTACTGGAAGAAACGTATGCGAAAATGGCGGAGATGAAATATCCGTTACCAGTAATCGATGAGAAGAAAAGGCTAAGAGGAATTATTAAACGCGAAAGTGTCATTCAAGCTCTTGCAGGTAATATTGAGGAAGAGGTGAAAGACGATGAGTAGTATACCACGTATTCCATTAGGGGAATGGGTCGACTCATTTGTTGCAAGTTTATATGAGCACCTTGAAGGCTTATTCCGAGGATTCTCTTATATTATCGGCGGATTCGTTGATTTACTCACTAATTTTTTAACAATAATACCGGCCATATTGATGATTATTATCCTTTGTTTCCTCATTTGGTACACAACGAGAAAAGTGTCTTTAATTATTTTTACACTGATCGGTTTATTATTTATTTTAAATATTAACTACTGGGCACAGACGATGCAAACATTAGCACTTGTACTTACGTCTGTTATTATTTCAATTATTGTAGGAATCCCAATTGGAATTTTAGCTTCTCAAAATGAACGCTTTTCAAAATTTTTAAAACCGACATTAGATTTTATGCAAACAATGCCGGCTTTCGTATATCTTATTCCTGCGATTACATTTTTCGGAGTAGGTGTAGTACCTGGGATTATTGCATCAGTAATCTTTGCGATGCCACCGACAATTCGGTTTACTGACTTAGGAATTAGACAAGTTCCAGAAGATTTAATAGAAGCAGCAAATGCGTTTGGTTCTACTGCATCACAAAAATTATTTAAAGTACAATTACCACTCGCAACTGGAACGATCATGGCTGGTGTGAACCAAAGCATTATGCTTTCATTGTCTATGGTAGTAACAGCATCTCTTGTAGGAGCACCAGGTCTTGGGGTTGATGTATACCGCTCTGTAACACAAGTAAATATCGGAATGGGATTTGAAGCTGGACTAGCTATTGTTGTCATCGCTATTATATTAGACCGTATTACACAAGGTTTTCATCAAAAAAGAAGATAAAGAAAAAACACACTTTATTATACAAAGTGTGTTTTTTTGTTTGAATAGATTACATACGAACAATGACAGAACCGCCAGCTGGGGCACAAACTTGGTTTTGTTTCTGTTCCATTGATTTAATTAAATGATTATTTTCTTCGATTAATGAGATTAATTTCGCTAATTGGTTTTCAAGACTTGCGATACGCTGCATCATATATTGTGAATCATGATGCAATGTATTCCTTATGGGATGCGGGGAATAAGCATATTGTTGATTTAAATTCGGATTCCAATGAGGATACATTTGAATCGTTCCTCCTTCAATAAATTACGAAGCTTTCTTATAGTAAATGCCTATATATATTCAATGGTTACTTGAATTTATTCATTATAAAAGGAGTATGTACAGAAAATGCAAAATATTATATGTAAAGCTAAAGTACATTTTTTGGAAATATTCAAGTGAGATAGTAAATATATTAATACATTCAAGTAAGTGTATGTTGTTTAGGGAGAAACTTTGGGAGGTGATGCAATTTTGGCTAAAAATAATAAAAGAAATGATGCCTTGGCAATAGGTATCGGTATAGGGATTGTAATCGGAGTGTTTCAAGGGTTTTTTACTAATAATTTAGTAATCGGAATTGTGATAGGAATCGTAATTGGCGTTGCATTTTTGAAGAAATAGTGAGTATTAAACTTATTTCAAAAATTGCCGAATTGAAAGAATGAATTTTCGGAATATAAATCCTGTATTTCCTTTTTTTGTGATATTATATATGGAAAGGTTGGTGATGGAAATGTATACAACAAATAATACACAATATTCATGGGTTGGAAATAAGAAGATGTGTTTAGACGAAGTTTCAGTAAAAAAATATGGTGATATCGTACTCGGTACATATGGCGGGAATATAAGTGCCGGAGCAAAAAAGAATGAAGATGGTGCGTTAGTTTGGTCGAATGGTGATTGGGAATTTGCAGCTATTTTAGATGGACATAATAGTGCGGAAAGTGTTGATTTAGTAGTAAATACAATCCAAAAAGAATATGAAAATATAAAAGTAATAATGAATGAATCGATTGATACAGTATTTCGATCTGTTGAAAATCATATACTTACAATTTTTCAATCCTCTTCATTTAAAGAAAAATGCCAAAGAATTAAAGGTGAAACAGCTTGCTTAATATGTGTAAGAAAAGAAAATTATATATGGTGGTTATCTATTGGTGATTGCCTCATTTATGTATTTCATGAAGAGTTACATAATTTAGGACAATATGTATTAAATCAACGTCATTTTTACGAATGGATTGGAAATGTAAACACATTTCATTTACCAGTTCCTTGCTATTCAACAGGAATTCGTGAATTACGTACTGGAAAGAACCGAATTGTAATGGTTACAGATGGAGTATTAGAATGCGGGGAACGTCATTATGAAACACCATTGAATCTATATAATGATATGAATAGAAATAAGATAGAACTTCACGAAAGTGTACATTATGTATTAGAACATGTTCATCATCAATTCGGACGAGATAGTGCGACAATTATTAGTTGGGACGTTGAAAACAAAGAGAATGCTACATATCCGAGTAATCAGCCGGGTAAAAAGTAAAGGAAGAGACATCACTGTTTTTAGTTAAAGGGATTTTATTAGTAATATGGATCATATTTGTAGTTATTTTGGAAAAAGTAGTGAGGAAAAAATTAAATATACCGAAACAAATAGACTGGAATAGAAAATATGTAAACAACTCTCATAAATGGGGTACTAGGGTTCTTATCATTTCTTATATAATTGTTACGATGATATGTGCCACTTTAAATCCCATTTATATTAGTAATTTACCCATATTATTTTTAATAACTTTATACTGCTTTCAATCATATATGGAGTGGAAATATGATAAAGAATCGAGGGAATATGTCATTTCTTTAGGAACAGTTCCATTATTAATAATAACAGGAATTATGTTTAATCTCTTCTTTTATAGTTATTGGATTTAATCATATGTGGAATGAATGGGGAGACAAAATGAAAATACCTAAATTACGTGCTGAAGTAATAATTTTAAATGAATATCATTCTAAAGTACTTGTACAATGTGATTTAAGTGAAACATTTTATCGTTTTCCAGGCGGTTCTATTGAATTTGGTGAAACAGCAAAAGAAGCAATAATGCGAGAATTAATGGAAGAATACGATTTGAAGATTGATGTTCAAGAATTAGCAGTTATAAATGAGGATATTTTTGAGTGGAACAACGAAAAAGGACATCATTGCACATTGATACATAGGGGTACTGTTCAAGAGAGAATTATAAAGGAAATAAGACATAAAGAATATGAAGATATTATATTAACTTGGAAAAGTATAAATGAATTAATGGAGAAGCCCACATATCCTGAAGGGATTATAAGCTATTTAGAAGAGGATAACAGTAATATAGTCCACTTTATTTCTAAAAATAAATAAAGTAATAGGAGGGGAACAACAATGAGTACCTCTACAATCTTGATTATTATTATTGGACTGGCTATAGGTGGTTACTTTTTAGAACAGTTTTTAAGAAGAAAGTTGAAAGTGGAAAAAAGAGGATTATTTGGATATAAGCATGTGAATAGTTTACATGTAAAATTGGAAATAGGGCTTATTATTATTTATGTAATAGGTAGTTGTTATTATATGTTTGAATTTGAAAACTCTAAAATGGCTTATGTTATGTTCGCTTATTTAGGAATATCATTGACTTTAAGAGCATGGATGGAATGGAAGTATGATAGAGAATCAAAAGAATATAAACTTTCTATAACGGGAATGGTTGCATTTATATTGATGCTCTCAATACTAGTTTATTTCGTTCCACCTGCTGCATAATAAGGTGATTATTGATGGTACAAATCAAGAGTTAACTAATAAATAAGAAACCATTTAGTAGTAAATGGTTTCTTATTTAAATTTATCATTTATTTTAGCTAAAATGGATGTAACGAAATTTGTTTTATCTTCAGCATATCGATGTTTATCATTAGGATTAGCTTGTGAAAGTAGAATCTTTAACTGTTCATACTGTATACGAGAAGTTTTGTTGTCAATTAAGTAATCTCTGAATTGTAATTGTTCTATTAAATATGTATTGCCTTGTTCATACATATGAATTTGATGAGTTCGTGGATCTCCTTTATTAAAATAATATCGTTCAGGCAGTACATCTTTTCTGTATTAATAGTTTAGCAGTTCTAATTTATTAATACATTTTAAACCGTCCTTATACTCATTTAGTTCGATTGCAATATCAATAACTGGCTTTGCACTTAGATGTGGAATAGAGGTACTACCAATATGGTGTATCGCTAAAATATGTTCGCCAATTTGTTCCTCAATGAATTGTTTCTCTTTTATAAACTCAATTTCCCATTCTTCAGTCCACGGAACTAAAAATACTTTTCCATACGGTAAACCTAACATTTAATTAGCACCTCTTTCAAAATGGTTTTCAAAAAGTCTATTACATTTTCTTAAAGCTTCTTAACACAAGGTATTCCCACAATCTCCATGGAAGAATCTTCTTCGCAAAAATCATAAATTTTACACCTTTTCCAATCGGATATCGTAATTTCGTACGCTTCGATTCAGCAATTTCTACGATTTTATTAGAAACATCTATCGGATTACCAAATGTATCACTGCCGCTATTAATATGTTTTTGTATTTTATCCATATATTCATTGTAAGGAGAAGTAGTTTCAGATTGGTTTGTAGCTAGTTGTTTGCCTACTTCCCAAATATTTGTGTTATAAGAACCTGGTTCCACTAAAACAACATCTATTCCGAACGGTTTTACTTCTAAACGAAGGGATTCACTCCAGCCTTCTAACGCATATTTTGAAGAAACGTAAGGGGATAGACCAGGGAATCCAACTTGACCACTAATGCTGCTTATATTAATGATTTTCCCACTTTTTTGTATTCTCATATAAGGTAAAACAAGCTGAGTGATTGATATAGCCCCAAAAAGATTCGTTTCAAATTGTTTACGGTATTCCTCTACCGGAATCTCTTCTACAAAGCCCCCATGTGCATATCCTGCGTTATTAATCAGTAGGTCTACTTTGTTTATTTCTTTTAAATATAATTGAAAGTTATGTATTGAGTTTTGATCGGTTACATCTAATTGTTGAACTGTTATGTTTTTCTGCAAGTTGAGTTGAGTAGCTTGAGAAATTAAGTTCACTTGTTTTTCAAGGTTTCGCATTGTAGCTATGACTAAATAGTCTTTTTTCGCAAGCTCAAGTGTTGTTAAAAGACCGAAACCGCTTGAAGCCCCGGTTATAACTGCGATTTTTTTATCCATTTTCCGCCAGCTTTCTTTTTCTTTTATCATAACGAGTTATGAAAAGAAAATCTATTACTCTTACATTCGTTTTGAGAGCAATACCGTTAATTCTATTTTAAAAGAGGGAATCATACGGACTCAGCGTATATAAAGAAGTGAGTATGAATACGTTAATGAAATGAGGGAATAAAAATGGCCCATGTGAAAGATGTTTTAGCAGATCAATTATTAGCGAATGCAAACGACCCCAGTTGGTATATTCCATTTTCAGATGCAGTGAAAGATCTATCTGAGAGAGAAGCTTTCTGGAAACCGAATGAAGAGAGTAATAGTATAGCTGAAATCGTACAACATTTACTGTATTGGAACTCTACGTGGCAAACTAGGTATAAAGAATCAAATGTGAATGCAGTACCCGCTATAGGAGATAATAACAAAAGTTTTATGCTTTCAGATAATCAATCTTTCGATGAGTTAAGAGAAAAACTACTAGAGAAACTGTTACAATGGCAAAAGCTTATAGATGAAGAGAAGGTTGAAAATGATGTAGTTGGATTTCCTGTTTCTGCAAAGTGGTGGGAAATATTAGCGAATGTAACGACTCATAATGCTTATCATATTGGTCAAATTATTTACATTCGAAAATTACAGAAAAGTTTTGATAATGAATAAGATCATAATTCTCAAATTAGGTGAACAAAAGTGGACAAAACGAGACACCTGTCTCATTTTGTCCACTTTTTTATTGTGAAAGAAAAGAGAAAATCTATTAAATCAAGGATTAGAATTTGGCACAGTACTTGCAATATAAAAGATGAACAAGAAAATAGGAGGGCTGAACATGTTAAAAACAACTGAAAGTAAAGGGAATGAAATTACGAAAGAACAAGCTCGTTGGATGTATGAAAAAATGTTAGAAATTCGTAAGTTTGAAGATAAGGTACATGAATTGTTCGCGCAAGGCGTTTTGCCAGGTTTCGTTCATTTATACGCAGGTGAAGAAGCGGTAGCGGTTGGTGTATGTGCCCACTTAACAGATAGTGACAGTATTACAAGTACGCATAGAGGACATGGGCATTGTATCGCAAAAGGCTGTGACTTAAATGGGATGATGGCTGAACTTTTTGGGAAAGTGACAGGGTTATGTAAAGGTAAAGGCGGTTCCATGCATATTGCCGATTTAAATAAAGGAATGCTTGGTGCAAATGGGATTGTAGGCGGAGGTTTTCCACTTGCTTGCGGTTCAGCATTAACAGCTAAATATAAAGGAACGAAAGATGTGAGTGTTTGTTTCTTCGGTGACGGAGCAAATAATGAAGGGACATTCCATGAAGGGGTTAATTTAGCGGCGATTTGGAAGTTACCAGTTATTTTTATTGCAGAAAATAACGGTTACGGTGAAGCAACAACATTTGAATATGCTTCAAGTTGTGATTCCATTGCCGATCGGGCGAAAGCTTATAATATTCCAGGTGTTCAAGTAGATGGAAAAGATTTACTTGCAGTATATAAAGCAGCTGAAGAAGCGGTGGAGCGCGCACGTAATGGCGGTGGTCCAACAATAATTGAATGTATGACATATCGCAATTATGGTCATTTCGAAGGTGAAGCGCAAACATATAAAACTTCAGAAGAAAAAGAAGAACATTTAAATGAAAAAGATGCGATTGTGAATTTCCGTAAGCATTTAATTCATGAAGCTTTATTAACTGAATCTGAACTTGTGGATATGGAAAAGGCAGTAGATGAAGCAGTACAAAAATCAATTGAATTTAGTGAAAATAGTCCATATCCAGAGGATGAAGAATTATTAAAAGATGTATACGTTTCTTACAAATAAGAGGAGGGTGAAAAATAATGACTAGAACAGTAAGTATGTCAACTGCAATCAATGAAGCGATGAAAATATCAATGCGTCGTGATGAAAATGTAATTTTAATCGGAGAAGACGTTGCAGGCGGTGCACAAGTGGATCACTTGCAAGATGATGAAGCTTGGGGCGGTGTACTCGGCGTTACGAAAGGGCTTGTACAAGAATTTGGTCGGAATCGTATTTTAGATACTCCAATTTCTGAAGCAGGTTATATGGGAGCAGCAATGGCAGCTGCGGCAACGGGATTACGTCCGATTGCTGAATTAATGTTTAATGATTTTATTGGAAGCTGTCTTGATCAAGTATTAAACCAAGGTGCAAAATTCCGTTATATGTTCGGTGGTAAAGCGAAAGTGCCAGTTACAGTACGTACGATGCATGGTGCTGGTTTTAGTGCAGCGGCACAGCATTCACAAAGTTTATACGCTTTATTTACGAGCATTCCAGGTATTAAAGTTGTCGTTCCTTCCACTCCATATGACGCAAAAGGCTTATTATTAGCAGCAATTGAAGATGACGATCCAGTAATCTTCTTTGAAGATAAAACACTTTACAATATGAAAGGCGAAGTACCAGAAGGGTACTATACAATTCCTTTAGGAAAAGCAGATATTAAACGCGAAGGTTCTGATGTAACAATCGTCGCAATTGGAAAACAAGTTCATACAGCACTTGCAGCTGCTGAGCAATTATCGAAAAAGGGACTTGAAGTAGAAGTAATCGATCCACGTTCTTTATCACCACTGGATGAAGATACGATTTTAGCATCTGTTGAAAAAACAAATCGCCTAATTGTTATTGACGAAGCAAATCCAAGATGTAGTATCGCAACAGATATTGCAGCAATAGTAGCGGATAAAGGATTCGATATGTTAGATGCACCTATTAAACGAATTACAGCACCACATACACCAGTTCCGTTCTCTCCACCACTTGAAAAGTTGTATTTACCAACGCCGGAGAAAGTAATTGAAACTGTATCAGAAATGATTGGAGACCAATCTTTATTACATGTGTAATGAAACGATGAGAAGGGAGCGATAACCATGGCTGTAGAAGTTGTAATGCCGAAGTTAGGTATGGCGATGAAAGAAGGTATTATTACGAGCTGGAATGTTAAAACAGGCGATAATGTGGCTAAAGGTGAACTAATTGCTAGTATTAACTCGGAAAAAATCGAAACGGAAATAGAGGCACCAGCTGATGGAACTGTTCTTGATATAGCTGTAAGTGAAGATGAGGGAGTTCCACCTGGCACTGTAATTTGCTATATCGGTAAGCAGAATGAAAAAGTAGAAGTCCATGAAAGTACAAATGTTGTAGAAGAAAAAATACCTAATTTAGAATCTAAAAATGTACAACATCCAGAACCATATGCGAAAGAAGTAGCAAAACAAAGAATCAAAATTTCACCTGTAGCGAAGAAAATTGCAAAGTCTGAAAATCTAGATATCAAGACATTAGTTGGTACAGGTCCTGGCGGAAGAATTACAAAGGTAGATGTGTTAAAGGTGCTTGAAGAAAGAGTGACGATTCCAGAAATATTTGAACAAGAAGAAAGTAAAGTAATTCCGGTGACTGGTATGCGAAAAGCAATCGCAAACCGTATGCATGCAAGCTTACAAAATAGTGCGCAATTAACATTAACGATGAAAGTAGATGTGACAGATTTACTTGCTTTACATAAAGACATAGCGGAAGTTGTACAAAAACGATACGATAACAATCTAACCATTACAGATTTCGTTTCTCGTGCTGTTGTATTAGCGCTTAGAGAGCATAAAGAAATGAATAGCGCTTATATAGATGATGCAATTCATCAATTTGAACATGTTCATTTAGGTATGGCAGTCGCGTTAGAAAAAGGATTAGTTGTTCCGGCTATACGCTTTGCTAATAATCTATCTGTAGTAGAGTTATCTAAAGAGATTAAGAATGTGGCACAAAAGGCACGAGCAGGCAGTTTAAGTAGTGATGATATGCAAGGGACAACATTTACAATTAGTAATTTAGGTAGCTTTGGGATTGAATATTTTACGCCAGTATTAAATACGCCGGAAACTGGTATTTTAGGTGTAGGTGCAATTGAACATGTTCCACTATATAAAGGAAAGAAAATAAAAAAAGGGAGTATGTTACCTTTAAGTTTAACATTCGATCATCGTGTATTAGATGGTGCACCAGCAGCTGCATTTTTACGCACAATTAAACGTTATTTAGAAGAACCTGTAACAATTCTTTTATAAAGAGAAGGTGAGAGAATGAGTAAATTAGTTGTTATTGGAGGCGGACCTGCTGGGTATGTAGCAGCAATTACCGCGGCTCAAAATGGGAAAGATGTCATTCTAATTGATGAAGAAAATCTTGGCGGGACTTGTTTAAATGTTGGTTGCATGCCTACAAAATCTTTGTTAGAAAGTGCAGAAGTGCATGACATTGTGAGAAAAGCGAACTATTATGGAATTGCTCTTAACGAAGGAAGTATTTTAGTTGATTGGAAGCAAATACAGGTGCGGAAATCACAAATCGTAACGCAACTCGTGCAAGGAATTCAATATTTAATGAAGAAAAATAAAATACAAGTTATACAAGGTAAAGCGAGATTTGAAACGGATCACCGAGTGAGAGTTGCACATGGTGATAAAGAAACCGTAGTAGATGGAGAGCAATTCATTATAGCCGCAGGTTCAGAACCAACTGAATTACCTTTTGCTCCATTTGATGGGAAGTGGATTTTAAATAGTAGCCATGCAATGTCCCTAGAAAATATACCGAAATCATTACTAATCGTTGGAGGTGGTGTAATAGGGTGCGAGTTTGCAAGTATTTATAGTCGTCTTGGAACAAAAGTTACGATTGTTGAAATGGCACCGCAATTATTACCTGGTGAAGATGAAGATATCGCACATATTTTAAGAGAGAAACTAGAAAATGATGGTGTAGAAATATTTATAGAAGCAGCTTTAAAAGGATTAAATAATTATAAGAAGCAAGCTTCATTTGAATATGAAGGAAATATCCAAGAAGCCAATCCGGAATATGTACTTGTTTCTGTCGGCCGAAAACCACGTGTACAAGGATTAGATTTAGAAAAAGCAGGCATTCAATTTTCAAATAAAGGGATTGCTGTGAATGAACATATGCAAACAAATGTATCACATATTTACGCAGCAGGTGATGTGATTGGTGGAATCCAGCTTGCTCACGTTGCTTTCCATGAAGGAACGACAGCAGCATTACATGCGAGTGGAGAAGATGTGAAAGTTAACTATCATGCAGTACCTCGATGTATATACACATCCCCAGAAATCGCAAGTGTAGGTTTAAATGAAAAAGATGCAAGAGAGCAGTACGGTGACATACAAATTGGTGAATTTCCTTTTACAGCGAACGGAAAAGCGCTTATTATTGGAGAACAAACGGGGAAAGTAAAAGTTATTGTGGAACCTAAATATCAAGAAATTATAGGGATTTCAATTATCGGTCCTCGTGCAACCGAACTGATCGGACAAGGAACCGTAATGCTTCATACAGAAGTTACCGCTGATATAATGAGAGATTATATTGCAGCGCATCCAACTTTATCTGAAGCGATTCATGAAGCATTATTGCAAGCGATAGGACATGCTGTACATGCTTAAATGAAAATATAATAAACCACTATTCTCTAAATGAATAAGAGAATAGTGGTTTGGATTTTTACAGAAAAAATTGAATATCCTATTATTTTTTTACGTCAATCGCTGAAGTAATATCGTTCCAATCAGCAGCTAAATTAGCAGTTTTACCGTACCAATCAGCATGTTTAAATACAACACCTTTTCCATATCCCTGTGTAGAAGTATGCTCCCAAAGTGTCGTTGAATAACTTGCTGAAGGCGATGCTGTACTTACAGAAGAAATTCTGTCATTCCAGCTAGAAGGCAAGTTTTTAAAACCGCTGCTCCAGTAAATATATTGGCCACCTTTATCTTTATGTTCATAAAAATCAGTACTACCAGCACCGCTACCTAAAGGATTAATTTTATTTTTAAGTGCTTTTTTATCCTTTTCAATATAAGCATCTAATGTTTCACGGCTAGTAAAACCATAAGCTAGCCAATCTCCATTTTCATTTTGCTCAGGTAACACCATAGTAATTTGGATGTCTTTTTTCTCCTGATCACTTAATTTTGCAAAGGAAGTAACATTCTGTTCATCAACTTTTAAATAATCAAATGATTTAATTACATTACTTTTTTCTTCAGCACTTGCTACTCCTAGTCCGCCAGTTAATGCAAATCCCGCTACTAATGTCCCTGCTACTAATTTCTTCAACATATAACCATCCCTTTTTGTTTAGATTTTTGTACAGGTGAATCTTTGTACTAGTAAAATGTATTCTAATTATTGATTGTTGTAAATATTCTGAAGTTTTAGAAATAAAAGGCGGAATATTTACAGTTTTGCATTTATTCTTTAGAAAAAATAGTTATTGGAATGATATAATAAATAGATATATCGCTTTTGTTGGATGTTAAAATGTTTTAGGAGGAAAGCCATTGAAGTATTTCAATAAAGATTGGTATAAAGAAATACAAATTATAGAATTTATAAGTTATATAGAGTCTATAAAAGAATGGTCAGAAATGGATATACAAAGTTTAATTGAGGAAATAAAGGAAAGGAAAACAGATTTATTAAAATTCCTTCCTGAATCCATACATCCATTTATTCATAGCAACACAATTAATTCAGAATATCCTTCTAGTGAATTGAAAAAACTTATGAAAGAATGGATAGGGGATTGTGAGAAAAGAAGGGCTCATTTAGATCGATTCTATTTAGATCACTTCCATTCAATTAAGAAAAAACTCCCAACAAATGTTATTCAGTTACATGAATACTTACTACATGACAGTGTAGTCAAATCAGTAGAGAGAAGATCAAACGATACGCTAATTATTATTTTAGATTGCAGTGGTACTTTCAGTGAATTTGATAGACTGCAAGTAACTTTTACAGGTGTAACGAAATGTTCTATTCCGGAAAATTTTGAAGGTGCTTGGTGGTTATGTCATGAAATAACTCTTATTGAAGAAGGTTTTGAATTGGGTATTTTATTTGATTGCCCATTTGAAGAAGTTACGATTTGTGCAAAAGACGTATTGCTTGAGTTAGGTAACTAGTAAATTTTATCACTTTACAAACAAAAAAACAGTCTTATAAGACTGTTTTTTATTTAGATGCTAAATTATCAAGTTTCCAATAAGTATCTGTTAACGGCGCAGCTTTGCTATCTATGTATAAATACATGGTATTTAAATCTTTTGGAGAAGCTTTCATATTAAATACAATGTCGGTAGTTAAAGAAAACTCAGAAGGAACCTTTTTAGCATTTTCATTTTGTATTACTTCACCTTCGTATTTTTCACCCGTTTTTTCATCTTTTATGAAATATTTTATTTCTGAAAGATCTATCGTTTGTCCGTCAGTACGAGCATTATTTATCGTAACTCGAGCTGTGAGACGCCACTCTTTGTCTATTTTTTCGAATTTAGCATTTTCAACAGTTGCTCTATAGTATTCATTTTTATATATTTCCCCATAGTGCATTGCATCCTTTTCAAGAGCGCTCTTTTCTTGTTTCGGTGTAGTATTCCCATTACATCCTGCCATTAGTCCTGTAAATAATAATGCTGTACAAGTTACTTTAATTATAGATTTCATAATAATTCCTTTCTGCGTTAAAAAGTAAAGCATAGGAATAATTTTACATCAATAGGAAGGGAAATGGAAGTATATTTATGTAATATATAGATGTACATTTATTTTAGTTGTCAAGTTAATGGGATAGAAAGTGGGAGTAAACGGTATAAAACTGAATAAATAAGAATTGAAAATATTGTAATACAGAAAAAGCATGCATATAATTAAAATAAAGATGAAATTTCAGAATCTTCAATGACGGTGGTGGGTACATGTTTACTGAAGAGCGTAGAGAGAAAATTTTAGAGTTACTTAAGAAAGAGGGAAGAGTAATCGCTAAGGATCTTGCGGAAAGTTTCGATATGTCTATTGATTCGATAAGAAGAGATTTATCTATTATGGAGAAGGACGGCCTATTAAAAAGAACACATGGAGGTGCAATCGAACTTACGCGAGTGAGAAACTTAGCTGCCGAACCAACGAAACGTTATCGTGATAGTTCAATAGAGGAAGATACGATTGCGAAAGTTGCTGTATCCTACATACAAGAAGGCGATTCCGTTTTTATTGGCGGGGCTTCTATTCATTATGCCATGTTAAAATGCTTACCTGAAATGTCATTTACAGTGATTACGAATTCTTTAGAAATTGCTAGTAAGTTACGGGATTATAAGAATGTAGATACATACTTAATTGGTGGAAAGGTGAAACCATCAGGAAATATGACAGATACACTTGCCTCTGAAATGATCAGTAGATTATCAATTGATATTTATTTCTCTACAGGTGGTGGTATTTCATTGAATGGTATAAGTAATACAACGCCGGAAGATGTTTATTTTGGAAAAGCAGTAAGTAAAATTGCGCGAAGAAACATTTGTTTAGCTCCTCATACGAAACTCGGAATAGACTGCTTTGTAAAAGGAGAGTCAATGAGTGAGATTAACCTTATAATAACAGATGAAGAGGCTAGTAAAGAAACGATTCAACAATTTGAGAAACAAGGTAAAGAAATTGTAATAGCATTAATAGACTGACTACATTTAAAAGGAGTTTCAAATGATTATAAAAGGACAAGAGTTTCATATAAATGGATTAACTTATACAATTCGTTCTGCAGCTGAAACAGATGCGGAGCAGTTATCAGAAATTAGAGTTCAGATCGATGGTGAAACTGAAAATATGGATAGAGAAGCTGGAGAGGGATTTATAGATAAGGTAGGTTTTCAAAAAATAATAAAAACAGATAGTGAAGAGATAAAGAATCTGTTTTTAGTTGCAGAAGTGCACAACCAAATCGTAGGATTTTCAAGATGTGAAGGATCAAATTTGAAGAGATTATCCCATAAGGTAGAATTTGGTGTTTGTATTTTAAGAGAGTTTTGGGGATATGGAATAGGTAAGAGTCTATTGCAACAATCTATTCATTGGGCTAATGAAAATGAGATTAAAAAGATATCATTACAAGTCTTAGAGACAAATGAAAAAGCCATTCAACTATATAAAAAATTAGGTTTTGAAGTAGAAGGTATTTTGAAACATGATAAAAGACTATCGGATGGGAAGTATTATAATACGGTTGTAATGGGAAGTTTCATAAAAGAGGTGTAGTGGGATGTTTTACAGAAGAAAGTACTATTTAGTAAAGAATGAATTTGTAGAAATATTTAATGAGCATTTTACTAATACGAACTTACCCAATCAATTAAAGCATGGTTCCAGGCTAATAGGACGCTGGATGAAAGATAATAATGATGGTACAACTGAAATATTCGCCATATGGGAATATGGTAGTTATAAACAGTATAAAGACATTGAATCGAAAATTAGAAGCGACGAGATGCATGTTAAAAGAATACATGATTGGTATGAAAAACATGGTGGAAGAGAATCTGTTTTTCAGAAGTACATAATAGAGTTAAAAAATGAAGAGTTAGCATGTACTGTAAAGTGATAGAGGAGTGAGAGATTATGAGAATTAAAACAAAATTATATTTTAGTTTAGCGTCTACCATTTTATTTGCAATAACGTTCATAGTTTTCTTTATAAATGATACTCCACAAAAGTGGTTTTGGTTATGTATTTTCTTTGCGTCCATTATACAAAATATAGTTCTACTAAAAAAGAATAAAGAAGCGCATTAAGATATTCAAATTATTAACATTTTTGTGTCGTCTTTCTAGTTTTATTGAAAACGCTTTTATTCAGTTTTATAATAAAACTATGTTTTTACAGATCTCCAAAACAATGAATAGGGAGATGATACAATGTTAGCTTCACCGTTTTACTTACATACATGGAAAAAGTTTGTTGATGAAGGTGTCCTTGATTCGAATCGTATGAACGAAAGAATTTCAGAGTCATGGCATCGATGTAAACAAGCAAATGTGAATCCTCATATGAATAAAGGTCAGAAAATTTTGTCTTCTGATATTTTTCAGGATCAAAAGAAAAAGAGTGAAATCTTCCTTGATATAGCAATACCTCAAATACAAAATATGAGAAAAACCATTGATGAACTGCAAATGATGGCATTATTAATCGATCCAGACGGTTACGTTCTATCGCTAAGTGGAAATAAACAAACGTTAAAACGAGCGAAACATATTAACTTCATTGAAGGTGTGAAATGGACGGAAGCAGCTGTTGGTACAAATGCGATAGGAACCGCGTTACAGATTGAAGAGGCTATTATGATAAGTGGTACAGAGCATTATTCTGTCGCATCTCATAGCTGGAGTTGTGCGGCCGCTCCCATTCATAATGATGATGGGAAATTAATTGGAGTTCTAGATTTCTCCTGTCCAATTGAATTTTCACATCCATATATGCTTGGAATGGTAACCTCGATTGCACATGCAATTGAACGTGAATGTAGTATTCGAGTGCATCAAAATGAACTGCATTTAATCCATCGTTTTTTAGATGTAATTGACAGTGATGAACAAGTTGTCATTTGTAATCATCGAGATGTTATCGTTTCTGCAAGTAAGAAGGTTCGAGAACGAGTTTCTAATTGGTCACGAATGAAACTTGAAGATTTAAGGCAAAATGGATTGAAACCTAAGTTAGAGGTGCCAGTATATAGTAATGATAGAATGATTGGGAAATGTATTTATGTAAAGGAAAATAAACAAGGAAATTTATTTTCAACTGCCCCATTTATTAGTGGAATTACTTTCCCAGGAGTTATTGGGACAAGCAATGCATTTCAACATACTTTAGAAGAAATTAAGCTTGTATCTCCAACTGACGCTAGTGTATATGTTTGTGGTGAAACAGGTGTAGGGAAAGAATATGTAGCGAGAGCGATTCATGAAAATAGTCCAAGAAAAAATGGCCCTTTTATAGCTGTTAACTGTGGTTCATTACCGAAAGAATTAATGGAAAGTGAATTATTCGGTTATGCTGAAGGTGCGTTTACAGGTGCGCGGCGCCAAGGGTATAAAGGGAAATTCGAACAAGCAGACGGAGGGACAATATTTTTAGATGAAATTGGTGAAGTACCGCCAGAGATGCAAGTCGCATTATTACGTGTTTTACAAGAACGAACAGTAACCCCAATTGGCAGTTCAAAAGAAGTACCGTTAAGTATTCGTATTATTACTGCAACACATAAAGATTTACTGCGATTAGTTGAAGAAGGCAAGTTCCGTCAAGATTTATACTATCGTTTACATGTTTATCCACTATATGTTCCGTCGTTAATAGAAAGAAAAGAAGATATTCCGTACTTCATACAAGATTTTTGTAGACGAAAGAATTGGAATGTGGTATTTCCAACGAGCATTTTTAATCAATTTTTACAGCATACATGGTCCGGAAATATTCGAGAGTTATTAAATGTGTTAGAACGTATTTACATTTTGTCGCAAGGACGGGAAATATGCGAAAAGCAAATCTCTTTTTTATTACAAACTATGATGGGAAATCAACATCAACTTGCATTACAAGTAGAAAATATAACAAAGCATACATTCAATCTCCGTGAGAAAATACAGCGTGATAGTATGATTGAAGCGCTAGAAAAGACGAATGGAAATGTTTCATTAGCTGCCAAACTGTTAGATGTACCTCGAAGTACATTTTATAAACGAATGCAAAAATATAAGTTATAAAGTAGATTTTTGTAATCTACTTTTTCTTTGTGGGCTCATGTTCTGTCGGAATGTGCGCTTACCGGGGAAATAATAGAATAGTTAGAAATTAATTTCCGGGAGGGGGACTTATGTGAAGTATATTGAAATTGGCATCGGAAATAGGTGGTTCGTTCGAACAGAAACTGAAAATACAGATGGAACTGAATTTGAAGAACGTGGAATTATAAAACCAATTTACTTTGAGTCTTTATATGTACGAATTTGGTTTCGGAAAACGTGTTTAATTTTTGATACGAAAGAAGGATTTAAAAAAGTTAAAAAGAGGAGGATTGAATATAAATTTATAGTCGGGATTGTAAGTAGAATGAATAAAGAAAAGGTGTGCTAACATACGCAGTTATATTGGCTAGGAAATTCTTTGGAATTATATCAAATTCATAAAAAGTAATTTTGTAAATATATATTGTTAATAAAGCCGCTAAGGAAACTTAGCGGCTTCTTTTTAAAGAGGAGGGATCTACGCATGAATAGGATCTTAACGATTTTACTTGCAATTATTGTAATGGGATTTTCCATTTATAGTTGGAATGATGCTTCGGAACAGAGTATGCTAATTTTGCAATTATTATTAGGTTTTATGCTTGCTGGTATGGGGATACAAAACATTAAGAAAGATGAAAAAGAGAATAAGAATATGGGACTGTTGCTTTTACTTACATCGCTAATTTGTATCATTGTATCGGTAATAAAATATTTAAAATAACCTGTTACTTAATATGTTGAGTAACAGGTTATTTTTTTGAAGTTTGCTCATTAAAAATTTTAATAGCTGTTTGATACATCTTTCTATCAATACAAAATCTTTCTGTCATCCAATAAGCGAGTTCAGAAGAGGTAAGGTTATGTTTTCTTTTCTTACCTTACCTTGGAAATATCGTTTTAAAACATTATCATTAAATGATAGAAATTCGTTTACTAGTTTTTCTGACAACATATTTTTTTCCTTTCTATATAGAAGTTAGCATTAAAAATATTATACAATTAATATCAGAAAATACAGTTATTTATTAATGGAGTGTGAGAGATTTATATGTCTATGTCGCTATATTATAAAAAAATCCGGGAGAAATTAGGCCATGAACTAATTTTTGTGCCGAGTGTAGCTGCTGTTATAAAAAATAGGCAAGGAGATATTTTGTTTCAATATCCTGGCGGGGAATACTGGAGTTTGCCAGCTGGAGCAATTGAACTTGGAGAAACTCCAGAAGAAGCAATAGTTCGGGAAGTTTGGGAAGAAACAGGATTGAAAGTGCAAGTGAAAAAACAAAAAGGAGTATTTGGAGGTGAAGAGTATCGTCATACATATCCGAATGGTGATGAAGTAGAATATATTGTTGTTGTGTTTGAGTGTGAAGTTACTAGTGGCGAGCTAAAATCGATAGATAGTGAATCTTTAAAACTACAATATTTCTCTTTATCTGAAAAGCCACCTTTAGCGTTACCATACCCAGATAAAATATTTTTATAGATGTAAAATAGCACACCTTATTTATTGAAGGTGTGCTATTTATATAACCCCGTCGTATACATTTCCGTCAATGTATGTACTATCTCTTCTAACTCTAATTTTTTATCATTTTTCACAATCGTCCAAAGAAACATCTCATTCATCGCGAACCAAGCACGGGCTACAATTTCTTTATTTAATTCAGTCTGTGCTAATTCACTTTCTTGAGAGTACGTAATATCCTGCGTAATATTGTTTATAAAGCGTTCCTGTATCTCGTCCCATTTTTGACGTATCTCTTTTGATAATCCGATTGCTTCTTGTACAACTTGCAATATAGCTCGTTCTTTCTCTGCTAATTGTAGAAATGCTCTAACTTGATTTTGAATCATGCTACGTGCTTCTTCTTTTGTTTGAGGCGAAAAGGAGCGCTCAGCAATATCATAAAATTGATTCATAACATCTTCCATTAAAACAATGAGGAGATCATCTTTATTTTTAAAGTATACATATGCGGTGCCATAACCAGTTTCTGCATGTTTAATAATTTGTGTAATTGTCGTTTTTTGAAATCCGTTATGTATAAAAATCGTGTAACCAGCGTGTAATAGTTTCTTCTTTGTTTCTAAGGAGCGGTGTTTTCTTGATGAAAGAGTATTGTTTTTCAAAGAATCACCTCTTTATACTGAAATATCTGAAAATATAACTGTATTGTAAAAGAAATGTATATATAAAGTCAACTGACATAATATCATTGACGTTATATCAACTAAGGTGATATATTTCAATTAGTTAGAATAAAAAGAAAATTAAGAGAAGGTGACACCATGTATAAAGAACCATTTCAATCAACTTATGAATATGCGCTTGAATGTGATAAACATGATGAACTGAAAGATTTTCAAACTGAATTCTATAAAAAAGAAGGAACAATATATTTAGATGGAAACTCATTAGGACTACTTTCAAAAAGAGCAGAGAAATCGTTACTCACTTTGCTAAATTCATGGAAAGAGTATGGCATTGACGGCTGGACAGAGGGTGAGCATCCGTGGTTTTTCCTCTCGGAGAAATTAGGTGAGTTGACTGCACCTCTTATTGGAGCTTTACCAGAAGAAACTATTATAACCGGTTCCACGACTACAAATATTCATCAAGTAATTGCGACATTTTATGAGCCAAAAGGAATACGTACAAAAATTCTTGCGGATGAATTAACATTCCCGTCAGATATATATGCACTTCAAAGTCAAATTCGTTTAAAAGGATTAGATCCAGATGAGCATTTAGTACGAGTGAAGAGCTGTGATGGTAGAACACTTTCAGAAGATGATATTATTCACGCAATGACAGATGATATCGCGTTAATTTTATTGCCTTCTGTACTATATAGAAGCGGACAAATTCTTGATATGAAACGTTTAACAGCGGAAGCGCATAAGCGTGGTATTCATATCGGATTCGATTTATGTCATTCAATCGGTTCTATTCCGCATTATTTCAAAGAATGGGATGTTGATTTCGCTATTTGGTGTAATTATAAATATTTAAATGCAGGACCTGGTGGTGTTGCGGGGCTTTATGTAAATAAAAAGCATTTTAATAGACTTCCAGGATTATCAGGTTGGTTTAGTTCTAGAAAAGATAAGCAGTTTGATATGGAACATACATTAACAGCTGCTGATCATGCAGGTGCTTATCAAATTGGTACACCGCACGTATTAAGTACTGCACCGTTAATCGGTTCTCTTGAAATATTTAAAGATGCTGGAATAGAACGTTTACGTGAAAAATCGCTACATATTACAAGATACATGCTTAATTTAATTAATCATGAATTAAAAGATTTCGCATTTACAATTGGCAATCCATTAGAGGATGAAAAACGAGGCGGCCACATTTATTTAGAGCATGCTGAAGCAGCACGCATTTGTAAAGCGCTAAAAGCAAATGGGGTTATTCCTGATTTTCGTGCACCTAATGGAGTAAGACTTGCGCCGGTTGCTTTATATAACACATACGAAGAAGTGTGGCATTCTGTTCAAATTTTAAAGAAAATCATGAAAGATGAAGAATATAAGCAGTTTGAAAATAAGCGAGAGGTTGTGGCATAAGCATGAAAACTTCAGAGTGGATTGATATTTCACAACCGCTAAATAACGATATTGCCACTTGGCCAGGAGATACACCGTTCTCGTATGAAGTTTCATGGTCAAAAGAAGAGAGTGGGTCAGTAAATGTCGGAAAGTTAACGATGAGTATTCATACAGGTACTCATATTGACGCACCGTTTCATTTTGATAATGATGGAAAGAAAGTAATAGATTTAGATGTTCAAGTTTATGTCGGTCCAGCGCGCATCATAGATGTTTCTAATCTTGAAAGCATTGGGAAAAAGGAATTATCCAGCTTTCGTTTAGAAGGCGTAGAAAGATTGTTGTTACGCACATCTTCACATGGTAAAGCGAATGAATTCCCAGATGTAATCCCGCATTTACGTGCAGATATAGCACCGTTTCTTTCAGAGAAAGGTATCCGTTTAATCGGGATAGATGTACCCTCAGTAGATCCATTAGATGATAAAGAATTAGCAGCGCATCATCAATTGTTTAAACATGGCATACACATTTTAGAAAATGTCGTACTAGATCATGTAGCAGACGGTGATTATGAATTAATCGCATTACCACTTGCCTTAACAGATGCAGATGGAAGTCCAGTTCGAGCAGTTATTAGACCAATTTAAGTAGAAATATATAAAAGGGGCGTTTAGCTAATATGAAAGAAAACGAAAAGGTAATTATGGAAAAAGGAATTCATACGGACTTTAAAGAGAATATGACGTACGGGGAGTATTTACAATTAGATAGTTTACTATCTTCTCAAAAGAGATTATCAGACCATCATGATGAAATGTTGTTTATCGTAATTCACCAAGCAAGCGAGCTTTGGATGAAATTAATTTTACATGAGTTAAATGCAGCAATCGAATCTATTAAAAATGATAAATTACAACCAGCTTTTAAAATGTTAGCACGTGTATCAAAAATTCAGTCGCAAATTATTCAATCTTGGGATATCCTTGCGACATTAACACCATCAGAGTACATTGAATTCCGTGACTCACTCGGTCAAGCTTCAGGGTTTCAATCGTATCAATATCGTATGATTGAGTATGCACTTGGCTATAAAACACCGCACGCATTAAAAATTTATGAAAAGGATCCAGAATTACACGCTCGACTTCATACAGCGCTACATGCACCAAGTTTGTATGATGTGGCAATTCAAGCTCTTGTAAAAGAAGGATTCCCGATCCATAAAGATGTGTTAAACCGTGATATTACGCAGCCTTATGAAGAAGATGCAACAGTAGAAGTAGCTTGGATTGAAGTGTATGCGGATGTGAAAAAACATTGGGATTTATATCAACTCGCTGAAAAATTAATCGATATTGAAGATTGGTTACAACAATGGCGTTTCCGTCATATGAAAACGGTAGAACGCATTATCGGACATAAAATGGGAACAGGCGGCTCTTCTGGTGTATCTTATTTAAAACGAGTACTTGATCAACGTTTCTTCCCAGAGCTTTGGAATGTTCGTACAAAATTATAAAAAGAAACCTGTCAGTAATGAACTGACAGGTTTCTTTTTTATTTAATCACAATTATGTTTTAATTGAAGTTACACGATATAATAAATCAAGTAATGATTTAATTGGAGGTAAAGTTTTGAATTTCAAGCAACTAGAAAATAAATTTGAAAAGAAAAAAGTAAATACATTTCTTGTTTATCAAAAAGGTGAGTTAACAACTGAGTATTATAAAACGTTAGAGTGTGAAAATAATCTGTATAAAATAAATTCGATTACAAAAAGCATCGTATCTATATTAATTGGTATTGCAATAGATAAAGGCTATATAAATGATATACATACACCAATTACAGCGTGGATTGAAAATGTATCTGAGGAAAAGCAGGATTTGACTCTGTATCATTTATTAACGATGACTACAGGTGAGGATTGGAAAGAATTTGGAAATGGAGTAGTATTCCCAAATGATTTTGTAGAATCGGAAAACTGGGTCCAATACATATTAGAAAAACCAATTATTGAAGAACCTGCTACAAAAATGAATTATAACTCAGGTTCTTCGCATTTGCTTAGCTACATTATTCAAAAAGCTACTGGAATGTCGACAGAGCAGTTTGCGAAAAGGTACTTATTTGATCCGTTAGAAATCACCGAGTTTGAGTGGCAACAAGATCCCCAAGGAATACATGTCGGCGGATTCGGCATGAAAATGAAATCTAAAGATTTATTAAAGCTCGGAATATTATGTTTGCAGAATGGATATTGGCAGGGGAATGAAATTGTATCCTCGAAATGGTTAGAAGAATCGAGTACAGCTCTATTTGAAACGTATGAACATGTTGGGGCGTATGGATATCACTGGTGGGTATTGAATAACGAAAGATTTCACATACCGTATTGTATATATTTTGCTATGGGATACGGCGGACAATACATCGTTATCATTCCGCGGTTAGAGCTTGTTGCTGTCATAAGTAGTCATATGCCAAAACGCGGACTCGTTCCATTGAAATTATTTATGGAGCATGTACAGGAGAATAATAATAAGTTTATATAAGAAGAGGAGACAATGTATGAAAGGTGTAAAAACATTATCTTTATTTAGACTATGTTTAAGTCTTTTAGCATGTAGCGCGATTATTACGCAATTTATAATAAGAGCACAAGTGAAACCATTCAATCCAGTTAATTTTTTTAGTTTTTTCACGATTGAAAGTAATATCTTAGTAACAGTTATTCTCCTTCTTAGTAGTATAGGAACTGCTACATTTGGTCGATCAGAGCAGTTTAGTATACTTCGTGGTGCGGCAACTGTATATATACTTACGACAGGGCTCATTTATTTTTTACTATTAAGAGGATTAGAAGAATCGCTTCAAACCGCAATACCATGGGTAAATACGGTGCTGCATTATATCATGCCAATTGCCATGCTTTTAGATTGGATTTTAAATCCACCAAGTAAGAAGATCACTTGGAAACAAGCGGTAAGTTGGCTCTTATTCCCGTTTTTTTATGTTGTATATAGCTTAATACGTGGTTTCATCGTGAATTGGTATCCATATCCTTTTTTAGATCCGAGAATAGGGGGATATGGTAAAGTTTTTTTATACAGTATAGGGATAGCAGTTGTAATAGGCGCTATTTGTATATTGGTAAGGTTTTTAGGGAATCGAAACTTTAGGAAAGAATTTTAGAAATGAAAGAACCCGACTGTTTATAATTTAAACAGTCGGGTTCTTTTATTTTATCTACTCGTCTTCTGAAACGACATTTTTATAAACTTATCCGTCTTCGTTTCAAACTCTACATCAACAAAAACACCATATTCTTTCCCATCCTCACGTAGCCACAATTTAAATTTTTCGACTGTAATCTGAACGGTTTTTGGTTTTCTACCTATATGAAGATAATCAATAATCTCTGCTTTTGGATATTGTTCTTTCGTCTTTTCTACAGCAAGTTTCCCCCATTTGGCATACGGAGGCTGCGCATGAACAATTGATGGCTCAGTATATATGTTTGAACATGTTGTTATGAACAGGATGGCGATTGCGATACGCTTAAACAATTTTTTCATGATGAACTCCTTTTATCTTTTTTTATATTGTTTACATATTTTTTTAACGATATGAGTTTGGATTTTTTTGTCTTCTTTACATAAAAGCGAGGCTTTTACAAAACATAACCAAGAAATCATTTACATAATTAAGGAGGGAAAATTATGCGCCAAAAAGCTATTTTTAAAATAGCAGTTTTACTTGCGTTCATCGGGCTATCTTTGATGGTAAGTAGTATACAACTAAAAAATGTAGAAGCTTTTTCTAATCAAGTCATTCAAAGAGGAGCATCTGGCGAAGATGTCATTGAACTGCAATCTCGTTTGAAATATAACGGATTTTATACGGGAAAAGTGGATGGTGTTTTCGGATGGGGTACATACTGGGCACTTCGAAATTTTCAAGAGAAATTCGGATTACCTGTTGACGGTTTAGCTGGAGCTAAAACGAAGCAAATGCTTGTGAAGGCAACGAAGTATGACAAGTCGACTGCTAATAAAGGAACGACAACGAATAAAGGCAATAGTGGTGGTACTGCACAAGAAAATAAACCACCTCAAAATAAAGGGACAAATGTTCCAAATGGCTATTCTCAAAATGACATTCAGCTCATGGCAAACGCAGTGTATGGAGAATCTCGAGGTGAACCATACTTAGGACAAGTTGCAGTAGCAGCGGTTATTTTAAATCGTGTTACAAGTGCATCTTTCCCAAATACCGTTTCGGGTGTAATCTTTGAGCCAAGAGCATTTACAGCGGTAGCAGACGGACAAATATATTTAACGCCAAATGAAACAGCGAAAAAAGCTGTATTAGATGCAATTAATGGATGGGATCCAACAGGAAATGCATTGTACTACTTCAATCCTGATACTGCAACAAGTAAATGGATCTGGACTCGTCCACAAATTAAAAAGATTGGGAAACATATTTTCTGTAAATAGAGCGGAGGTGGAACTATGTTACGAGGTATTATAATCGTATTATTAACAGTCGGTGTAGTCGGAACTGGTTACTGGGGCTATAAAGAGCACCAAGAGAAGAATGCGGTATTAATTCGAGCAGAAAATAGCTATCAACGAGCGTTTCATGATTTAGCATATGAGGTTGATTTATTGCACGACAAAATTGGAACAACGCTTGCGATGAATTCACGTGCATCTTTATCACCTGCATTAGCAGATGTATGGAGATTAACATCTGAAGCACGTTCGGATGTAGGGCAATTACCATTAACGTTAATGCCATTTAATAAAACAGAAGAATTTTTAGCAAATATCGGTGATTTTAGTTACCGTGCAGCTATTCGTGATTTAGAAAAAGAGCCGTTAAATGAGCAAGAGTACAAAACATTGGAAACTTTATATTCAAATGCTGGAAATATACAAGATGAGTTACGAAAAGTACAACATCTAGTTTTGAAAAATAATTTACGCTGGATGGATGTTGAGATGGCACTCGCATCAAATCGTGATCCTGCAGACAATACAATTATTGACGGATTAAAAACAGTAGAGAAAAACGTAACATCATATTCATCTACAAACTTCGGACCTACCTTTACTAGTGCACAAAAAAATAAAAAAGGCGGATTTGAAGCAGAAGGGAAAGCAATTTCTAAAGATGAGGCAGCGAAAATTGCAAAATCGTTTTTGAACTTAAAAGGAAATGAAAAAGTAGATGTTGAGAAAAGTGGAAAAGGTGCGAAAGAATCTTTTTATAGTGTGAAAATAAAAGATCCAGCAACGAATAATGAGTTTTATATGGATATTACCGGAAAAGGCGGATATCCAATTTGGGTTATGAATAATCGAGATATTAAAGAACAGAAAATTAGTTTAAACGATGCAGGAAGTAAAGGTTTGACATTCTTAAAGGACCATAAGTTTAATAATATGGAGCTTTTTGATAGCTCACAATATGATAATGTTGGTGTATTTACGTATGTAGTAAGTGAGAATGGCATACGAATTTATCCAGAAGCAATTCAAATGAAAATTGCTTTAGATGACGGTTCTATCGTTGGATTTTCCGCAAAAGAATATTTAGCATCACATCAAAAACGAACAGTGCCATCAGCAAAGCTAACTGCAGCAGAAGCAAGAAAGAAAATCAATCCAGATGTTAAAGTTATGGAAGAACGAAAAGCTGTCGTGGTAAATGATTTGCATAATGAAGTACTTTGCTATGAGTTTGTAGGTACTTTAGGGAAAGATACGTACCAAATTTTCATTAACGCAAATAGCGGCGCAGAGGAAAAAGTGAAGAAAATGCAAGCTGTTGAAAAAATTTACGATTAAACTTTAATAGTAAAGTGGTGAGAATAATGAAGATCCTAATATATATGTTGATGCTTTGCTTTTTAATAACAGGATGCAGTATTGGAAAAAAGGACAATCCAAACGAAAAAACAGAGCAAAAAAATGTTTCGATGAAAAATGTTAACTATACAAACAAACCAAATAAGCCAAATGAAAAAGCAGCGGACCATTTAGCTTCTTTAGCCGCTAGTGTGCCAGGTGTCAATGATGCAACTGCCGTAGTAGTCGGCAAATATGCTATTGTAGGTATTGATGTAAAAGCAAAACTTGATCGAACTCGCGTTGAGTCTATTAAATACTCTGTTGCAGAAAGTTTGAAAAACGATCCTGACGGTGCTAATGCAGTCGTTGTAGCAGATGTTGATACGTATGAACGACTGAAACAAATTGGAAAGCAAATTAAAAAAGGAAAAACAGGTGAAGGTATACTTGATGAGCTAGCTGCAATCGTTGGCCGCGTAATGCCGCAAGTTCCAAATGACATGATTGAAAATCGAGAAACGAATCCAATTAAAGATAATGATAAACAATTACCAAAAGATGAAGAACAAGAACTAAGAAAAGAACAAAATGACCAATCAAATAATCATTTGAATAAATAAAATTAACCCCGTACTTACTTGTACGGGGATTTTTCAATATAATATTTAATATTCAGTTTATTTTCAAGGGAATATATGGTTTAATTATGATGGGAGGGACAACTGTTATGATGAAAAAAAGCGCATTAATAGTATGTAGTTTATGCTTAGGTTTCAGTATGACAGCGTGTGAACAGAAGAAAGAAGTGAAGAAACAAACAGAGACTTCTTCTACTGTGATGGAAAGGCAGCAGAAAGATTTTATCAATATAAATCATTTCTCGAACATAAATGAAGGTATGACTTATACAGAAGTGAAAGATTTAATTGGTTTTGATGGTAATTTACTTTTAGAAGAAGGTGTAGAAGATTCTACACAAATTAAACAAATTTTTTCTTGGAAGGGAAGCGATTCAACTTCATTAGTTGAAATTACCTTTTTAGATGGAAAAGTGCATTCAAAAGTGCAGCAAGGTTTAAGTTAATAAGTTGAAAAATGGGAGAGTTTCGCATGAGCATACATACAGGGGAAATTCAATTAGTTCCGTATAAGGAGAAATATAAGGAAATCATACAAACATTTACTTTACCAAGTGAACAAGTTCAATTCACATCAGATCCAGGTGAATTATTGGAGAAAGTAAAAAGTGATCGAACAAAAAATGTAATTGTTATTTTAGATTACAATGGGGTACCTGTTGGTCTTTTCGCATTGCAAACAGGAGATAGAGTACAGGAGTTCACAGACAATCAGGAGGCTATACTTTTAACATCATTTTCTGTAAATCACAATAGACAAAGGAAAGGATATGCTAAAAAGTCATTGGCACTATTACAGGAGTTTGTAAAACGTTATTTCCCGATGAAAAATGAGGTTGTACTTGCTGTAAATGAAAAAAATATTCCTGCACAAAATTTATATGAAAAAGTCGGCTTCCAAGATAAAGGCTTTAGAAGAATGGGACCAATTGGTCAACAAATCATAATGCATTTACCTATCATAAAATAACGAGAAGAAAAACTTACTCTTGCATAACAAAATAGTAAGTTTTTTTATGTAAACAATAAGAGAATACATATTAATAGGCTAAATTTAAGAGTAAAGAAATTATAGATAGTTCCACAAAAAATAAAGTTACTTGAAATATATTTATTTTTATAGTTCCACAATCATTAATTAATACTTTTGGGAGGCGTAGCTTTATGGAAATCATTCAATTACTAAAGAAGGATGACTTATTTAATAAGGCCATAGATGTTTTTTGGAAAGAATGGGGTGAGGAAAGTGGGCGTGCATTCTATGAAGATTGTATGATTAATGCTTTAAATAATCCAAATGGCATACCGAGTTTTTACATTGCAAAAGTAGATGATGAGATTATAGGAACGTATGCATTAATTCGCAATGATTTAAATAGTCGTCAGGATTTGAGCCCTTGGCTAGCATGTTTGTTTGTAAATGAAAAATTTAGGGGCAATTCTGTAGGAGCAAAATTGTTGAATCATGGACTGCTAGAAGCTGCAAAGAGAGGGTACCAATTTCTTTATCTTACTTCAGATCTTAAAGGCTATTATGAAAAATATGGCTGGGAAAAGATTGGAGTTGCTTATGGACCTAGTGGAGGGTACATACCTTTGTTTAAAAAGTCAACTGCTTTATAACGAAAGCACTTTTTACTCAACAAACAGATGCTTTCGTTGAATAAAATTAAACCGCTATAAGAACCTTACTATAATAAAATGTAGTAAGGTTCTTATAGCATATTAAATATCTTTACATCAACTTTGAAACACATTTAAACGAGGAGAAACGATATGACAATTTATATTGCATTACTAAGAGGAATCAATGTAGGTGGGCATAAGGTAATCAAAATGGCTACTTTAAAACAAATGTTTGAATCCATAGGGTTAAAACAAGTGAAAACATATATTCAAAGCGGTAATATCGTGTTCAAATCTGAGGAAGATATAAATTTCCTAAAGGAACGAATACAATCTGGAATTAAAAACGTTTTTGGTTTTGATGTTCCGGTCATGTTAAGAACATGTGATGAATTTATAAATATGATAAAAAGCTGTCCTTATGAATTCGATTCATTGCTAGAAGGAGAAAGTATATATGTTGCCTTCTTAGCAAATGAACTTTCTGAAAAAGAAAAAGATCAGCTGCTTATGCAAAAAAATGAAACTGAAGTTTGTTATATACATGAAAAAGTTGTGTATTTGTTATTCAAAAACAGCATTCGAAATTCTAAATTAATGAACCAGTTTCAAAAGTTACAGACACCAGTCACAATAAGGAATTGGCGGACTGTGAATAAATTAAAAGCGATAGTTGAGAGTATGTAAATTTAAAAAGGTGAGATTTTCTGTATATAGAAAATCTCACCTTTTTATTTATATTGTTTTGCGACTATAAGTTCGACAATAGGATAAATAAAGAAAGAAGAACAAAGGGCGATAAAAAGAGGAAGATTCTTTATTTCATCGAGTAATAAGAATGCAAATCCTTCTGATGCTATTAAAATAAAAAACATTAGGCATATAAGTACAAAGTAAGCAACTTTAAAGCTTTTATATTTAATTTGTTGTCCCATTTCATCTTGGCTTTCTTCCGACACTCCGTTTGGATCTCCCCAAGTAAGTTGATTAATTAAATTACCAAGTATTAACGAAAAAGCGAATATTGTTCCTCCTAAAATTGAACCTTCCGTTATATATTTATATGCGCCATGTAAGAGGATTCCGAGTAATGATGTAACGATAATTATGAAAATGATTTTTTTATGATTCAATTTAGAAATGACACCTCCTATAATGTAAAAAACTCTTTACATACATAGTATAAAATTGGAAAAGTTTTATGTCAAATACTTTTTACACAATAAGGAAATAATTTGATATTTTATTTTTATCTTTTATAAAAAATTACATTACATTTGAATGTAAAAGAATGGGCTCGCATATATTTGGAAGGGATGTCAGATTAATTTAGGGGGTAGTTATGTCTATTCTATTAAAAGCTGGTGCTGATGCAGGAAATAACGGTTTGAAGTTAATGGTGAAAGGGCAAGAGCCTATATTTATTCCGAGTATATATTCTTTATATATAGGAGAGCCTACAGGATTGTTAGATGAAGGAGATGTTTCATTATCTGAATTAGAAAATCACATTGACGTGACCATTAGTTCTCCATCGCTAATGTTAAATAACGTGCGGTATATTGTTGGAGAAAAAGTCATTCAAGATCAATTAAAAGGGACTGAGGTTGAGAAGAAATCGAATAAGTCAACTGATGAGTTAATGGTTATTACAATTCTATCTGGTTTAGCAGTAAGTGCTATGCGTCAAAGTCCAACGTCTAGTCATATTAATATTCGTTACGATTTATCTGTTGCTCTTCCTATGCAGCTTATTACTCAAGAAATAGCTGCGGAAAATGCGAAACGTTATATGGGCAATCATAAGGTTGTGTTCCATTATCCAAACGGACGTGATGTGACAATTAATATTTCAATCGAATATTGTAAATGCCTACCTGAGGGCGCTTCTGGTACGTGGGGCATTGTATATGATGAAGAAGGAAATGTAGTGAAACATAAAATAGAATGTGAACAAAATCAAGTTTCAGAAATTGATTTTGTTGATAAAACTTTATTGTCTTTTGATATTGGTGCAGGGACGACAGAAGAAGTAGTTTCACTAGGTGTGAACTTTAGACCACAACTAAGTAAGGGCTTATCATACGGTGTGAAAGAAACGTTACTACAAATTATTACAAGATGGAATCGGAAGTATCCAACAAAGACGATTGATAGTATTACAGAGTTTAACCAAATTTATTTACATGAAAAGCACCCAAGAAATGCGTTACTAGTTGAAGAATCACAACCAGCATTATTAGGTTTAGCAGCGCGTGTCGCAACAGATATCATAAACAAAATTGATGACATGAAAGACGATCCATACGTATTTATTTATGGCGGGGGCGCAGTAATTATTAAAAACAGTTTAAAAATGATTTTAAAACAAAAAGGACGACTAACAAATGTAATCTTTGTAGATAATCCATTATTTACAAATGCACGTGGATTATTAGTCTACACTTGTTCGCCAAAATATAGAGAGCATAAGCAAAAAGAGTTAGGATTTACAAACTTAACGATAAGTTAGTTGGTGGAAGTATGCGATCTAGGCGATATAAACGTGGTGATCGAGTAAAAATCAATATTCATAAATCAGTATCACCTGAAATGATTGCATGGCTGAATAAACAATCAAACCCAACCAATTTCTTTTTCTTTGCAGCGCAGCAACTCTTTAAACAAGTAGGAGATATTGATGTGTCAAAAGCTATACCAAGTAGCCATGTTTTCTCATTATACGTAGAACCATCTTCCATATTAAAAGTTGAAGTAAACCCTTTTAAAAACGTACCACTAGAAGCTAATAAATCCACCGAAAATATAAAAAAAAAATCATGGGAATCTGTTGATCAATTAGATTGTCCGTTTTTTTAAACATAGAAAAAATAAGTATTGCCCATCACTATACATACGGATACAGTGATGGGCTTTTTTACATGTAACGAATAGAAGGGGCACAAATTATGGTGTGCCCCTTCTATTCGTTATTTATCTATATTTTAGATGTATGTTCAATAACTGCATGAATGATGTCTTCCCAGTCATCAGGATGATTTTCATGTCCTGCGCCTTCAAGGGTTAGTAGGACTGAGTTAGGAATTTCATCAATAAGTGCGAGACCATGTTCAAAAGGGAGTGCAGTATCGTCTGTTCCGTGAATAACTAATGTAGGTGCTTGTATGGAGTGAAGCACACCTTCATAAGCATCATCACCTTGAAGTAAAGCGTGATTAAACATACTTAGTAGATTGTTTGCGCGTTCTATTTCTTGTTTTACTTGAGTATAGACTCTTTTTTCATCAAATGTTCGTTTAGATCCACATAAAAGGCGAGATCCGGAAACTAAATATTCTGCTACAACATTTTCATTTGTCCAATCTAAATGCGTGCCGTTTGCGTGATGTGTTAAAATCCTTTCATCCATCGGGGGTAAATCGCGCGTGTTATCGTCAGAGCCTATTACACTTGTAGCTAGTAATGTTAACGACAATATTCTTTCGGGATATTTTACAGCAGCAATTTGAGCTATCATACCACCTAAAGACATACCAAATAGATGTGCTTGATCAATATGATAAGCATCAAGTACCCCAATTGCATCTTCGGCCATAATTGTAACTGTATAATTGGAAGTACCGGGTTCATATGAAACAGAGCGTCCTACATCACGGTTATCAAAACGAATAACAAATTTCCCTGTGTTAGCCAACTGTTCACAAAACTCTTCATCCCAATAAACCATTGAACACGTAGCACCCATAATTAATAAAATAGATGGGTCTTTAGGGTTCCCAAAGCTTTCTGTACATATATCAATCCCGTTTATTTTAAATATCTTTTCAGTCATAAAATTATCCCCATTTCTTTTGAATGTAATTAAAAATACAGTTTTGAATGATTCTAAGGTGTGTGTAAGATTCATTTTGGAATTCATAATGTTTCTTACGTATTTACCTCCAAAAATAAGTTTATGATAATTCAAGGCAAAAAATTTTGAGAAATATTTGTAAGTTATTAAAATAAACAGCAAGGAGGAATGGAAATGAAAGCAATTGTTATAGATCAATATGGTAGTGTTAATGAATTAACAGAAAGACAAGTTTTAAAACCGGTTGTTAAAGATAACGAGGTATTAATACGCATTCTCGCAACATCTATTAATCCTGTTGATTGGAAAATAAGAAAAGGAGACTTACAACAACAGTTACGATTTTCATTTCCAATCATTTTAGGGTTAGATGTTGCTGGAATTATTGAAGAAGTTGGGGAAGAGGTAGAGTGTTTCAAAACAGGTGATAAGGTGTATACGAAACCTGAAAATATAGGACAGGGCTCTTATGCTGAATTCATTACAGTAAAATCGGATTTAGTATCCTATATGCCTACAAATCTAAGTTTCGAAGAGGCGGCTTCGATTCCTCTTGCAGGACTTACAGCGTGGCAAAGTCTTGTAGATTACGCAAAAATAAAAGAACATGACCGAGTACTCATTCATGCGGGAGCTGGTGGAGTTGGAAGTTTAGCAATCCAAATCGCAAAATCAGTTGGAGCTTTTGTTGCGACAACTGCAAGTAGTAAGAATGAAGAGTTTTTAAGGTCTTTAGGAGCGGATCTTGTTATTGATTATAAAAAAGATAAATTTGAAGAACTACTATCAGATTTTGATATTGTGTTAGATACAATAGGTGGAGAAGTACAGGAAAAAAGTTTTCAAATTATAAAACCTGGTGGTGTTTTCGTTTCGATTGTTCATGAGCCAATTCAAAAAGTAAAAGGGATAAAATCAGGTTTTTTATGGCTAAAACCAAATGGAAAGCAACTAGAAGAATTATCAGATTTAATTGTACATGGAAAAATAAAACCAATCATAAGTAAAGTTGTCCCGTTTAATGAAGCAGGCGTTAGAGAAGCTCATATTTTGAGTGAAGGTCAACATGTTAGAGGTAAGATTGTAATGAAAGTGGAATAAAAATGATTAATTATCCTTCAAAAAGTAAATACGCCAAAGCAAAAATATTTTGGGGTATTTACTTTTAGCTTAAAGATATTGTGCATATGCTTCTATAGCTTATAGTTTCGTACTGTATCATGTAATTTCTCTAAACCAATCAACATATCTTTTTCATTTAACATAGAATAGCTAAGCCTTAATTGGTTTTTATTTGTATCATTATTTAATAGACAAGCTGTTCCTGGTAAAAAAGAAACATCTACTTCATTTGCTTTTTGTAATAAGCTAAAGGGATCTATCGAATCAGGAAGTGTAATCCATAAATTAAATCCACCATTTGGTATTTGAAATCTTATTTCTTTAAGTGGTGATAACATATCAATCGTTATATCACGTCTAATTTGTAAAGCGGTACGTAATTTTTCTAAATGGTTTTTCATACGTTCTGCACGTAAAAACGGTAGAAGTGCTTTTTGTGTTAATAAAGGACTACCGATATCCATTGAACCTTTTACAGCAAATAACCATTCGAAAATAGGTCCATCAGCAATAAGCGAGGCGATACGCAGTCCAGGTGCTAACGTTTTACTAAATCCTTTTATATAAATTACGTGGCCATTCGTATCAAATTTTTTGATAGGAGGGGGAACAGTCGCACCCTCAAAATATATTTCTCCGAAAGAATCATCTTCAATTACAAAAAACTGATATAGCTCTGCTAGTTCTATAAGTTCCATTCTCCGTTCTTTACTCATTACTGTACCTGTTGGGTTCTGAAAAGTCGGATTCGTATACAATAATACGGGATTTTTACTTTGACAAATATCATCGACTAAATCGGATCGAATTCCATGATTATCAAGTGTAACTGGAATGATTTGAGCGCCTTTATTGATAAAAATATCAAGTGCTGCACTGTAACACGGACTTTCCACTAATACAATATCACCAGGTTTTAATAATGTTTGAGCAATTAAATCTATCCCTTGTTGTGCTCCGCTTGTGATTAATAATTGAGATGGGTCTGTCACTAATTGCTGGTGTTCATGTAAGTAATTTGCTATTTCAACTCGTAGTTCATAATCGCCTTGAACTGGCCCATATGTTGCAAGGATCATCTGGTCTTTATTCAGTATTTTATGCATTTCATCAGCTAAGAATGGATTTGGCAATAAACGAGGATACAAAATCGCTTGTGAAAAATCGTAATATTTCCGGTGCTGATTCATTGCATATTGAGATCGCATAACATTTATCGTTTTCGTTTGTTGCCAGTTATACGGAATTGGTTTGAAATCTTTCTTTCCATGTTTATGTATATAAGCACCTTTTCCTTTCTGGATGCGAATATATTCTTTCTTTTCTAATTGCTTATATGCTTTACGAACAGTTAGTAGGCTAATCTGTAAATCTTCGGCCATAGAGCGTAAAGATGGAAGTGCGTCACCATGCGAGAGCATGCCACTTTGTACTCTTTCAGCAATTTGCATATATATTTGCTGATAATACGGTATGTTGGATTCTTTACGAAGGACAATCTTCATGGTTTCACCTTTTTCGTTTTTATTTAATTAAAGCGAAAAATTTAAAGAGAATCAACTACGATTTTAGGTAACTGTTATATACATAGTTACACTGTTATACACTACACCTTCTATACTCATGATAAGAGTAAAAAGGAGGAAGAAAAATGGTCATTTTCAATTATATTTTAGTATGTATTATTTTTGGAACAACATTTTTAACGATAAAAATTGGGATTGAGGCAGGAGCGCCTCCATTATTTTCGGCGGGCATTCGTTTCTTTTTAGCAGGCGTAATTTTGATGATTATATTTAAGTTAAAGCGAAAAGAAATTATGCCACATGTATTTTCGAAGCGTATTATGTATGCTGGTTTTTGCTTAACGTTTATGACATTCGCTACATTGTACTGGGCGGAACAATATATTTCTTCAGGGTTAGCTGCTGTGCTTTCTGCAACGGGACCGATGATGATATTGTTATTACAGGCAAGGAGAAATAAGACGAAATTACAAAAGGAGCAACTACTAGCTTTAATTATTGCACTAATAGGTGTTGTTTTTGTTTCTTTACCAGGAATGCATCAAGAATTAAGTTTCATATGGAGTATCGCTTGTATTGTTTTAATAATAGGAGAGTTATTTTACGGAATAGGCTCTATTCGCTCAAAAGAAATACTTTCGGATTTACAAAGTGTATCACCATTTCTCATTAATGGCATTCAAATGTTTTATGGAGGTGTTTTACTACTAATCGTGTCTGTCATAGTAGAACAACCGAATGTAACTGTATTAGCTTCATGGAGTGTACAGTGGCCTATTTTATATCTTATCTTTATCGGATCAATTGGTGGGCACGGATTATATTATTGGCTCTTATCAAAAACAAATCCTGTATTCCCATCAACATGGTTATACGTATCACCTTTAATTGCTATTATTGTAGGATATATCATATTAGGAGAACCTTTAAATCCTACAATGGGCATAGGTGCTTGTTTCATTTTGGTTGGAGTATTTTTAGCTAACCGATCCACACTCCGGTCTTATTTCAAACAAGGTAGATTATTTGAGAAGGAAATGTAGTTGTATAAAGAAGCAGCCCTGTATAAAGTAGGGCTGCTTTAATTTTATTAATAATACGGATTGACTTTATTTATGGGAAAGTCGTAATATTATTAGGCTATATGAAAGAAAACCAAAAAAGAGGGGGAGTTATTATGAAAATAAATTGGACTGAAGTAAAGGAAAAAATTCGACCGCAAATTTCAAAACCATCATATGAAACTTGGTTTACTAATACATCTGTTTATTTAGAGGATGATATATTAACAATTTATTGTCCGAATGAATTTGCACGTGATTGGTTAGAATCTCATTACAAAGAATTAGTATTTCATACATTAAGAGAAATGTTTAATACGACGTTTGAAATCCAGTTCGATCTATGTAATGGCGAACCATCTAAGTTGAAAAATATTCAAAAAGAAAGGCTTAGTAGCTGGGATGAAGTAAAGAAAGCATTAAGGCCAAAATTAACAGAGAAAACATTTATGACATGGATTAGAAATACAAATGCTACGATAGAAGATAATACATTAATAATCTATTGTGAAGATGCGTTTCATCGTGACTTGCTTGAAGGGGAGTATAAAAATATAATTTCAAGTACCGTACAGAATCTAACTAATGAAGAATATCAAATTTGGTTCGAAATAGAATCAAAAACTACTTCTATTACACATATTCATCATATGCAAAATAATTCACTCACTTTCGGACAAGAAGAACCCAATACAATTTGGAATGAAATAAAAGGTAAAATGCAATTAATAATTTCAAGACCTTCATATGAAACGTGGGTTAAAGAAACGACAGCCAGAATAAATGAGAATTCATTGGTCATTTATTTTGAAAACGAATTCCAACAAGGATGGGTTGAGCATTCTTATAAAGATTTAATTTCAGAAATAGCTAAAGAGTTAACTGGAAATACATATGAACTTCAATTTGAATTAGAATCAAATAAAGATGCGGTCAGTAATGGAGAAAAATCAAAATCACCTACTGAAAATACTATTTTTGAATTATGGGAGCAGTTCAAATCGTCCAATGATGATTTAAAATATAATAATGTAGAAGATAGCGAAAAACGTATCCAAGCATTAGAAGAAAAAATAGTGAACTTGGAAAAGGTGATTGATACATTAGTGGGAAAATTAGAGGTAGTAGAATCAAAAACACAGTTGGAAAAATAACCAACTGTGTTTTTTACTTAATTTACTTTGTTTATAAATCCTTTATAATGACGTTTCACAAGCTGACTTTCTAGCGTCTTCATCGTTTCAAGTGCTACACCGACGATGATAAGTAAGCTTGTACCACCAATTTGTGCAGAAGGTGGTAATGTAGCAATTTTTGTGAATACGAGCGGTAAAATGGAAATTGCACCTAAGAAAATCGCACCGATAAATGTTAAACGGTATAAAATTTTCGTTACATATTGTTCTGTTGATTTACCAGGACGAATACCAGGTACATATCCATTTTGCTTTTTCAAATTCTCAGCCATTTGTTCAGGATTTACTTGAATAAATGCGTAGAAGTATGTGAAAGCAACGATAAGACCGACATAAAGTGTCATTCCAAATGGATGTGCAAAATCAAGATTTGCAACGATCCATTTTGAGACGCTTGAATCAGGGAAGAGCTGCGCGATTGTACGCGGCGTCATTAAAAATGCAGAAGCAAAGATTACTGGAATTACACCAGCACTATTTACTTTAAGAGGTAAATGAGTGTTTTTTGCTCCTTGATATTGATTGTTTCCTGAAACAGCTTTTGCATATTGAATCGGTATTTTACGCACGGCTTGTTGTATGTAAATTACGCCAACAACTATCGCTAAAATTACGAGACCAATTAAAACCATCTTTATGATATGCATGAATAATTGATCGCCTGCATTTTGAAATTGTTGCAAATAAATTTGGTTCGCAACATTTGGAATCGCTGCTACAAGTCCTGCAAAGATAATCATCGAAATACCATTACCTACTCCATTAGCGGTAATTTGTTCACCTAACCAAAGTAAAAATGCAGTACCTGCAGTTAAAACTGTCGCAATAAATAAGTATGTAGTCCAGCTTTGATCTGTTATTAATTGTCCACCTGCTATATTATTAAAACCATAAGACATCCCAATGGCTTGTATGAATGCGAGAATGATTGTAAAGTATCGAGTGAATTGAGCTGATTTCTTACGGCCCATCTCTCCTTGCTTTGCCCATTCCGAAAATTTAGGTATAACGTCCATTTGTAGTAATTGTACTATGATGGAAGCTGTAATATAAGGTGTAATACCTACAGCAAAGATTGAGAAGTGTTGCAGTGCTCCTCCGCCAAATACGTTTAGCATACCTAAAACGTTAGCTTGATCTTGTACTTTTAATACCTCTGCGTTAGTATGAGGAACTGGAATAAACGTGCCAATTCGAAAAACAATTAGCATCGCTAGCGTAAAAAGAATTTTGTTTCTTATCTCAGCTACTCTCATGAAATTTGAAATCGTACGAAACATGTTGTCGCCTCCTATATTTTTATCAGTTCAAAACTGATTATTATATCCCGATGAAGTAACCACAAACCTCCTTCCGCATTAAATTCATTTGACAAATGGATTTACATACATTTTGTAGTTTTCTCGGATATAAAAATATAAGGTTTTTTAGCGACCTATAAACTTTTCATAATCATTCAATACACATAATATATCGAATAAATTAACAAATGTACATACATACGCATGAAAAATGAATGAATAGGGGCATTTTTTACATTTATTTAATGCTAGATTGATAATTAGGAACGTTTTATGTAGTTGTATTGAAAGGATTCGGTGGAAAGTATTAGGGTGTAGCTGTAGCACATGATAACCTCAAGGAAATCTTCAAGGATGTTGAGAAAACTCATATATTTAGTCGTGAATTAGCGAAACTATTAAAGCAAGAAAAGATTTGATTGAAATAGTAGTGAAGGAAAATCTTTTTTCTATAGAGAATATTTCTAACGCAGGAATCTAAGTATATAGGTTCTAATGAAAGGAGAATTCACATGAATATATTTGTAAATGACAAGTTTTATGAAACGAGAAATCAATTATTTGAGGAAATTACTTTGTTAAGTGATGCTCAATTTAATAAAAAACCAGATAAGGATAAATGGAGTATAGCACAAGTTTGTCATCACTTAGTTTTATTAGATGAGAGAGTTATAACGGTTATTTCGTCAGGATTAAAAAAGATGGATAGTTTCCAAAATGAGCGTAAAGAAATTCACACTATTGTATTAGATAGATCGATAAAATTTATAGCACCAGAAATGATTGAACCAAGTATAGAACCATTTGAAGTGCTGCAAATGGTTGATTTGTTAAACGACTCTAGAAAAGAATTGATGCGTTTTCTGAGTACAATAGAAGATGAATCTAAATTAGCAAAAAAATCAGTGATCCATCCAGCTCTTGGAGAATTACTTCTTGATCAGTGGATAGAGTTAATCTATTTGCATGAACAGCGTCATATAGAACAAATCAAAGAGATACAGTTGCTTTGTGAAGTTGAAAAGTAAAAATTATTATCTATTTATTGAGCGATTTAGGATAGCATCAAGGGTTCGAGTGATAAAATACAAATCCTGATTAAAATTATGATGAATTTAGTTGAAAGCAACCAATGAGCAGAAGAAAATAAGAAACTAGCAGATCTTACTCTTGAAAAGGAAACGAACATTCGAAAAAAACTGAATCCGAATTACTGTATAAGTGTAACCTCGTCTTAAATGAAGGCGGGGTTATTATTTTTGGAAGTGATCTCAGCATTTTCATTTAGAAGGAAATAAATTAGCAATGAAATCCGAAAATGTAATCAGCATTACACACTATATCTTTAAGTTATAATGATTTTCGGAAATGAGTTATATGTCCATAATTTTGAAAGTACATATACATCTACCATTGGTTTAGCGCTCTTCACACGTTGGAGGAAGAAGTAAATACTATTCTGCTAGGGGGTATATGCATTTTATTCTCTATATTTTCACAACAGAACCACCTCCAAAATTATCTTTTGCAGTTGAATTTTTCCGAATAATAAGTTACATTTTTAAAGTTCAAGCAACTTTATAGCAGTACAAAAAGGGGAGAAATATTGTTATTATGCAAAAAATGAAATGGAAGAACTATGTATGCTATTTTATTATTCTTATGCTTCTTGTAACAGCAGTAACAGCCAAACCAGCTATTTCTAAGGCTGAGGAATCTGATGTTAATATTACATTGTTAGGTACGGCAGATATTCATGGTAGATTTATGCCTTGGGATTATGCACTTGATGGAGCAAATACGAGTGGAAGTTTAACGCAGCTTTATACGGTTATAAAGAAGGTGCGTCAGGAAAATCCCAATACTATATTAGTAGATGCTGGGGATACAATTCAAGGAAACTCGGTAGAGTTATTCAATGATCAGCCACAATCGCCAATGATGGTAGCGATGAATACAATGGGATATGATGCTTGGGCATTTGGAAATCATGAATTTAACTTTGGATTAGATACATTGAAAAAAGTTAGTGAGCAATATAAAGGCAAGACGTTAGCAGGAAATATTTATAAGGAAAATGGAGAGCGTTTTCTTCCTGCATATACAATTGTTGAAAAAGGTGGAATTAAAGTCGGAATTATTGGTATGAATACACCAATGATTAGTGATTTCGAAAAAGGGACAGATCATTTGGATGGATTGGTAGTGAAAAATCCAGTAGAAGAGACAAAAAAGGCAATTAAAGAATTAGAGGGTAAAGTAGATGTAATGGTAGGGGTTATGCATATGGGACTAGAAAATGAGAATGGAATCCCTGGTACTGGTGTTCAAGATATTGCGAATGCTTGTCCGGAACTAAGTGCTATTTTTGCAGCTCATATGCATAAACTTGTTAAAAAAGAAGTTGTAAATGGCGTTATTATTACAGAACCAGATAAATATGGAACACATATCTCGCGTATTGACCTTACTTTTACAAAGCAAGATGGAAAGCTGGTTTTAAAAGATAAAACTGCTACAGCTATACCTGTAAAAAATACTGATGGAACAACAGTAGTATCTGATCCTACACTTGAAGACACACTGACACCTTTTCACGAGTATGCGAGGGGAGATGCAAATGTTGTAGTCGCTCAATTAAAGGGTAGAAACCTTGTTCCTGAAAATGAAATAAAGGGTATTCCAAGTGTGCAGATTCAAGAGACACCTTTATCAGATTTCTTTCATGAAGTTATGCTCTACTACAGCAAAGCAGATGTAGTAGCCCATCAAATTGATAATGACTATGCCCGTTTGGATGTAGGTCCTATTAAGAAAAAAGATATTGCATATAATTATCAATATGCTTTGGGTGAAATTACGGTATATAAGGTAACTGGGAAAGACTTAAAAGACTATATGGAATGGGCGGCAGGGTATTTTAACTCATCTCGTGCCGGAGATGTAACAGTTAGCTTTGATAAAACCCGTCGTGCTTCTAAATACAGTACGAATGATTTCTTTGGAGGCGTAAAATACGAAATTGACTTAACAAAACCATATGGAAGTAGAATTACAAATTTACGTTCTATTCGTACAAATAAACCAATCAAAACGAACGATGTTATGAAGCTGGGAATGAATGCGTATAGAATGGAGGCTCTTCAGGCAAAAGGTGGAGCTTTAGAGGGACGGAAATTTGAACAAATTTGGTCATCTAAACAAGAGAATGCATTCGGGGAAACTGGTGGAACCATTCGTAACCTTGCTATTACATATTTAAAAGAGGTAAAGAATGGTGTATACACACCAAAAGTTATGCATAATTGGAAAATTACTGGCGTGAATACACATTCTTCAGAGCATAGGGCTGTAGTGGATCTTGTAAATAAAGGGATTTTAGAAATTCCAAAAACTGAAGATGGAAAATATACAAATATAGCATCTATAAATACTAAAGATTCAATTACAAAAGAAGAGATTGTAGCACTCTCACACAAAGCTAATATTAATCCAAATCAGTTTAATCATGTAAAAAGAAAAGGTGAATTTTACAAAAAACTTAGTAGGATAATTAAATAAATATAAAATAGATGGCTCTCGTGCAAAAAACTATTAAACTTGGACATACCATTATCCTAAAAAAGTTTGTGATTGGTATGGAAATATAAAGACTCAACGATAAAAAAACCCCTGGATCATTAAACAAATCCGGGGGATTTTTTATTTAAATAATTATGGTTTTATTTCTTACTATGCATATTTATAATATCCTTAAAAGAACATACCTTACAACATTATATTAAAAAACTAAATTGTAGATGCGCTGCCTCATTAAAGTATTTGTCTACTATATACATCTTAAAACAAAACATGAAATTTCTTTTTCTTGTTTATCAAGGTCATTAGTATTCATTTGGTCCATCTTTATTCTAAATCAACTTCATTTCCGAAATATAAGTTTAAATAAGTAATATAAATTATAAGATGTTCTATAATAATTGTTATTTTAATAGCATTAAACCTACTCTTAAAATAGTAAAGAGTGGGTTTTTATGTTGTTATTTAGATGTAAGGGTACTTTGATTAGAATGAATATAGATAATTAACAACTAACCAATTGGAGGAGCACCTAAAAGGGCTCTTTTTTATTGAAATTAATATACATATATGTGTCGTTCTTTCTTTATACCATCGACCACATATATGTAATTTTGCATAATGTTACATAAATTGTGTATTTTCTCTTTTTTTCGACAGAAACAGGAAGTATACTTTGTACAAGCTTTCTATTTCAAAAATTATACGAGGTGAACAAAATGAAAAACAAAAAGACATTAACTAAGGTAGCATTAACAACAGGCTTAGCTTTAACAGCTGTAGCACCATACGGGGTAGGTCATGCAGAGGAAACAGACCAACTACAAATTCAAATTCAAGAGGAATCGTTCCGTTCGGGTGAACTTACACAACCGTCACAAAAGGCACCAGAGAATGTAGTAAAAGATGCTCTTAAGAAGAAAACAGAACAAGCTCTTTCTCCAAAGCAAGTCAATGGAGAAACAGGAGTAGATTATAAAGTTCTTCAAAAACGTGGTTCATATGATGGGACTACACTTGTACGTATACAGCAAACATACGAAGGAAAAGAAGTATATGGTCATCAATTAACTGCACACGTAGATAATAACGGTGTTATTAAAAGTGTTTCAGGTGATAGCGCGCAAAATTTAAAACAAGAAGAATTGAAAAAACCTATCAATCTATCAAAAGATGAGGCGAAACAATATATTTATACGAAGTACGGGAACGATATCAATTTTATTTCTGAGCCAGAAGTTAAGGAAGTTATTTTTGTTGATGAAAATAATGGACAAGCAAGTAATGCATACCAGGTTACATTTGAAGCTGCAACACCAAACTATGTTTCCGGAACATATTTAGTAAATGCACAAAATGGTGATATGTTAAAAAATATGGTACAAGAATCTAACTTAAAAGCAAGTGAAAAACTAGTTGGAGCATTAAAGAAAAGTAAAAAAAGCAATCTTACATCATTAACTGGAACAGGAAAAGATGATTTAGGTATATCACGTACATTTGGTATCTCTAAACAAAGTAATGGCAAATATGCTCTTGCTGATTATACAAGAGGGCAAGGAATTGAAACATATGATGTGAATTATAGAGATATTACTAAAGAAGAAAGCTATTATCCTGGTACATTAGCAACTAGTACTTCGACAACATTTAACGATCCAAAAGCAGTAAGTGCTCATTACTTAGCAACAAAAGTATTTGATTTTTATAAAGATAAATACAAGCGTAATAGCTTTGATAATAAGGGACAAAAGGTAGTTTCAGTTGTACATGCTTGGGATTCTGGAGATACGAATGATCCGAAAAATTGGCAGAATGCTTTAAGTGCGAATAATGGAAGTATGCTTGTATATGGAGATCCTATCGTCAAAGCATATGACGTAGCTGGCCATGAATTTACACATGCTGTTACTTCTAGCGAATCTAATCTTGAATACTACGGTGAATCTGGTGCGATTAATGAGGCGCTATCTGATATTATGGGAACATCTATTGAGAAATACGTAAATAATGGAAGCTTTAACTGGACGATGGGAGAACAAACTGGATCTATTTTCCGTGATATGGAAAACCCGGCTTCTGTTCCTTCTTCACTTGGTGTACCTTATCCAGATGATTACAGTGAATTTAATGATTTTAATGGATGGGATCAAGGTGGCGTTCATTTTAATTCAAGTATTATTAATAAAGTTGCGTATCTCATTGCAAAAGGTGGAACTCATAACGGTGTAACTGTTAAAGGGATTGGTGAGGATAAAATGTTTGATATCTTCTATTATGCAAATACAGATGAGTTAAACATGACTTCTAATTTCAAAGAATTGAGATCAGCATGTATTCGAGTGGCAACGAATAAATATGGAGCAAATACTGCTGAGGTTCAAGCAGTTCAAAAGGCATTTGATGCAGCAAAAATTAAGTAAGTTAGAAATATAGATTTAATTCATATATTTTTATATTATGAAAAACGGCTACTGTCATTTTAAAGATAGTAGCTGTTTTTTTGCAGCAATGTATGAGCGATAATAAAGCTATCTATCTTCAATAAGTTGCGATAAATATATAAGGAATAAAATTTAAAAACTGAAAATTAATAATATATTGACCTCTTGATAGGAAGTACTATAGAATGAAAGCGATAACAAACGATTGCTTTAAAATGATTTCTCTGATCTTTTAGTATTTATACATATATGCAGACATAAACAAATCTATTTTTTTGAACATTAATGCAAACGTTTTCGTAATAAGAAGATCATTGAAATCCATATGTGAAAATTGCCAATATGGGGGTGAAGTAAAAGAGATTTCTAGATTAATTTAAATAGTGTAATTTAGTACGAGCATAATAAATGGTACGTACTATTTAAAGAAAGGATGTATGTGGTGCAAATGATAAAAAGATTAATTAACAAATCCGTTGTATTACTGACTATAATCGTTATGTTATCATCTGTTTTCTCTTTTCAAAGTGTAAAGGCAGTTTCAAATTCGAAAACAACTGAAGTTATCATTCATTACAAAGAGCAATCTGGAAATACAAAAGAATGGAACCTTTGGACATGGGGAGAAAATGCAAATGGTAAATCATATGAATTTACTGGCGAAGATGATTTTGGAAAGTACGCTAAGATTAATATAGATGGTGACTATAATCGTGTAGGATTTATCATTCGTACGAATGAGTGGGAAAAAGATGGTGGCGATCGTTGGATTGAAAATATAAAGGATGGTCGTGCTGAAGTATGGATTCTTTCTGGTGATGATAAAGTATATAACTCTAAGCCCTCTTCGGATCTATCCATTCAAAAAGCAACTATTGATAGTTTCAATGAAATTACTGTAACGACTAATGTCCCGTTTCATATTAAAGAACGGAATATTGAAATTGAAGGCATTAAAATTAAAGATATTAGTCCTTATGATATAAACAGTGGAGATATTACTAATAAGGTGAAAATAATTACGGAACAGAAAATTGATTTAAAACAGACCTACAAAGTTAAAATAGAAAACGTAGCTGATACGAATACTGAAATAGGTAAAGTCATTCGTAGCGAAGAGTTTGATAAATTATTTTATTATAGTGGTAACGATTTAGGTAATATATATACGCCTCAGCATACGAAGTTCCGTGTATGGGCTCCTACTGCGAGTGAAGCGAAGTTAGTTACATATAAAAAATGGAACGATAAAATAGGTACTGAAATAAACATGCAACAAGGTGAAAAGGGCACTTGGAAAGCAGAACTTAAAGGGAACCAAAAAGGTCTCTTTTATACGTATAAGGTGAAAATTGGTGATAAGTGGACTGAAGCAGTTGATCCGTATGCACGTGCTGCTTCTGTAAATGGAGATAAAGGTGCGGTTGTTGATTTAGAAGAAACAAATCCGAAAAAATGGAACGCTAACAAAAAGCCGAAATTTAAAAATCCGGAAGATGCTATTATTTATGAATTGCATGTACGTGATCTTTCTATCCAGCCCGAAAGTGGCATTAAACATAAAGGGAAATATTTAGGTGTAACAGAAAAAGGAACAAGAGGGCCTGGAGGTGTGAAAACAGGAATTGATCATATGAAAGATCTTGGTGTTACACACGTTCAGCTTTTACCGATATTTGATTATGCTTCAGTAAATGAAGAGGAATTAAACGAACCACAATATAACTGGGGATATGACCCGAAAAATTTCAACGTTCCAGAGGGATCCTATTCTACAAATCCATATGAGCCAACTGTTCGAATAACTGAATTAAAGCAAATGATTCAAACACTGCATGATAATAATCTTCGTGTTGTTATGGATGTAGTCTATAACCATATGTATAATGCTGCTGAATCTAATTTTCATAAGTTAGTTCCAGGTTATTATTATCGTTACAATGAAGACGGAACATTTGCAAATGGCACCGGAGTAGGAAATGATACTGCTTCAGAACGAAAAATGATGAGGAAATTTATGATCGATTCTGTAGCATACTGGGCAAAAGAATACAATTTAGACGGATTCCGTTTTGATTTAATGGGTATTCATGATTATGAAACGATGAATGAAATACGTAAAGCTGTTAATCAAATTGACCCCTCTATTATACTGCATGGAGAAGGTTGGGATTTAAATACACCTCTTGCAGCAGAGTTGAAAGCAAATCAAAAGAATGCAGAAAAAATGAAAGGGATTGCCCATTTTAATGATAATATACGTGATGGATTGAAAGGTAGTGTATTTGAGGAGAAAGAAAATGGGTTTGTAAATGGAAGGGAAAACATGGAAGACCGTATTAAAAAAGGTATTACGGCAGGAATTGACTACGATACAAATTCGTCTACTTATCAAGATCCGGAGCAGGTACTAACTTATGTGGAAGCACATGATAATCATACTTTATGGGATAAACTTGAGTTGTCTAATCCAGGTGACAGTGAAGAAGTACGAAAACAAATGCACAAATTGTCTTCTTCAATTTTATTAACATCACAAGGCATTCCATTTTTACATGCAGGACAAGAGTTTATGCGCACGAAATATGGTGATCATAATAGTTACAAATCTCCTGATTCAATTAACCAGATAGACTGGTTGCGCCGTGCAGCATTTAATAATGAAGTAGATTATATGAAGGGCTTAATAGAATTACGCAAAAAGTACTCAGCTTTTCGAATGACATCTGCAGAACAAATTAAAAAACAGGTATCTTTTATTGATGCTCCCAAAAATGTTGTGACTTATTCAATAGACGGAAAGGGCAATGGGAATAAAAACGAAAACTTTATGGTGGTTCACAATGCGAATAGAGAAGCTGTTGACATAACGCTTCCATCGAAAGGTCCTTGGAAAGTACTAGTAGACGGTAAAATAGCAGGTAGTAAAACACTTTATGTTGTCCATAATAATAAAATTAAAGTTCCTGCATTAAGTTCGTTAGTTTTAAAAACAGAGAAACCGATTAAATAAATGCAAAAAGCGGAGTGAAATGTTATTTTCACTTAGTTTTTAAAGTTCAAGCAATATAATTTCACATACTGTAATTTCATTACAATTTAATAAAAAACATAAATAAAAGGAGAAGAACTTACCAAGGTTCTTCTCCTTTTATTTATGTGTAATAAGAGTATCCATAGTTGCAGTATACATTTAACTTTTCAGCGGATAAGTGTCTACAAATAAATTATATCAATCAGAAGTTGTTTACATAGAAATATGCGATTCTAAAATTGTTGCAAAACTAATCGTTTCATATTGAAAGACGAATATAAACCTAGAGTTACAAGAGGTTTGAAAATAGCGAAAGGCAAGACGATGAATCCATTTACTAAGTGACGAGAAAATGACAAAACTGTAAGAATGCACGAATGTTTGTAAGAAAGTTCGATGTTTTCCTTTTTCTTTTTTTATTAAAGTGAAAAAGAAGAAAGCGATGTCATAAGAGGTTGATATTTTTAGATGAGTGCAATAACCAAAACTATTCATGCAATGAAGGTATATTGAAATCAGTAAAACAACTTACTAAAAAGGAGGGATTTGAAAATGTCTTTTTCACAATTCAATATTGATATTTTCCGAGCAATTAATAATTTAGGTAAACAATATTCATTCCTAAACTCAACTATGGTATTTTTGGCAGAATATACGGTATATATTTTTGCATTAATTATTTTAGCTTATTGGTTTACTGGTTCCAGAAGAACTAGGGTGATGGTTATACAAGCGATGGTTGCTTTTGTAATTGCTGAGGTGATTGGAAAAATAGCAGGGGAATTTCATCTGAATTATCAACCATTTGCAGTATTGCCTGATGTGAATAAACTTGTCGACCATACTGTAGATAATTCATTTCCTAGTGACCATACAATTCTCTTTTTTTCGATTTGTTTTTCGTTTTGGCTTGTTCGTAAAAAAACTGGATGGTTATGGCTTATACTTGCATTTAGTGTAGCGATTTCTCGTATTTGGGTAGGGGTTCATTATCCTTTTGATGTTGCAATAGGGGCTTTAATAGGATGTGTTTCAGCATTTTTTTCTTATTGGTTAGTACAGAAATTTTCTTTTATCAATCAATTGCTTACTCTATATGAAAGAGTAGAGAAACATGTTTTACCATCCAAAAACAATTCAAAGGGATTTTGAGTATAGAAATATAAAAAAGACGTTATCCTTTCCTATAATTCTACAGAAAGGATAACGTCTTTTTCGTTTTATCGAAAGTGCAAAATATTAGATTGATAATGATGTATAGGGAACCCATAGTTGAATATAAGTCTCTTCAACTCTATCCAACCATTCAAAATAGCTTATTTTTGTATTAAAAAGTGTACCTTTTAAAATGACGTGATTTCTATGAGTACATTTAACAATCCCTATGTAGATATTTAAATAGGTTCTCTATATTTATTGTATATAAATTATACAATAAATATTTTTTATATTACATACATTAAATTAAGCTTAACCTCTCTCTTTTCCTATAATTCTCTTTACGCTTTTGGATTGGCTTTTCGGTTTTCTTGACCAGGCCAATGAATAACTACACATAAACTCCTTATATCTATAGATAAACTACTGATTAGCTCCATATAGACTCTAGATAACATATATAGAATACAAGTTATCAAGGAGGTAAGAAAAAATGAATTTTATGAAACGCGCAATTCTCAGTTTGAAAAAAAGGATAGGAACATCATTAATTTTAATGGCAGTATTTCTGATTGTTACAAATTTGGTTCTTTCAGGATTCACAATCCAAAATGCATCAAAAAAGGCAGCTGATGCTGCAAGAAAAAAACTTGGTGCAGATGTTACTTTAGGTCTTGATTTCGACAAATTAGGTCAAAAAGCTCAGGAAACTGGAGAAATGCCAAAGCCACCGCAGCTCGATACAAAAGAAACAGATCAATTAGCGAAATCCAAGTATGTAAAAGACTATAATTACATAGCTAACACTTTCGGTATTTCTGATGGACTTAAACTAGTAGGAGCTTCAGAAGGAGAAGAAGAAGGAAAAGGTAAAGTGGGAATGGCGGCTGTGCGAGGCGGTTCAAGCTCTGGTACAGAAATAGATATGAATGCTTCGTTTATGATTGAGGGAGTCCGCAAGACTGCATTACAAGAAAGCTTTAAAAACGGAAAAAGTAAAATCATTGATGGAAAACCAATTACAGAACAGATGAAAGATCAGAATGTAGCTTTAATGGAAAAACGATTAGCGGAATTAAACAATTTGAAAGTAGGAGACAAAGTAAAAGTACAATCAGGGGATAAGAAGGAAACCCTCGAGATTGAAATTATCGGTATTTACGAAACGAATGAACAAGCAATGGGTCAACAGGCTCCTCCTATTATGGATCCAGCTAATAAACTATATATGCCACATTCAACTATGAAAAAATTAGAAGTAGATCAAGGTATAAGTAGTGTTCAAGTCGTGTATTTCTTGAATGATCCACAATATATTGATGCATTTAAAAAAGAAGCAAAAAAATCTAATATTGATTTTAATTATTATAAATTAGATGCGCATGATTCATTGTACAAACAAATGATTGGTCCTATCGAAAATATTTCTTCGACTTCTCAAATGATTATTTATATTGTATCGATTGCAAGTGCGATTATTTTAGGATTAATCATTATGCTATCAATTAAAGGACGTCGTAAAGAAATGGGAATTCTATTGTCTATTGGAGAGAAAAAGTGGAAGCTGATGGCGCAGTTCGTAGTAGAAGTAGTGTGTGTCGCTATTTTAGCATTTGGATTATCCATAACAACAGGAGCTAAAGTTTCTCAATATATCGGGGATAATTTACTTTCGAATGAAATTGCTACAACAAGCGAAGAAACGGACACCATGCGAAATAATAGTACTGTAATGATGTCTGGACCTGGTGGCACGCTACAAAATCAAAAAGAAGATCCAATTGATAAAATTGATGTAAGTGTAACAGGAGAAGATGTAGGGAAAATGGGAGGGATTGGACTAGCTATTGCTATAATAGCGACGCTTCTTCCGGCATTATCTATTCTACGTTTAAATCCAAAACAAATTCTTTTAAAAGATGAATAAGGAGGCTTAATATGGAAACGATTTTACAATTTAAAAATTTGGATTATTATTATGAAAGTAATGGGAAAAATGTAGCAATACTAGACAATGTCAACTTTTCTTTTCAAAAAGGGCATTTCTACACGATTTTAGGACCATCTGGATCTGGTAAAACTACAACTCTAAGCTTAGGTTGTGGACTGGATATCCCTAAAAATGGTTATGTCCTGTATAATGGCAAAGATATTCGGAAGATTGGTTTAGATCGATACCGTAATCAAAATGTATCTGTAATTTTCCAATCTTATAACTTAATTACCTATATGACAGCTCTTCAAAACGTCTTAACAGCAATGGAAATTACAGGTGTCAAAGTGAAAAATAAGACGGTAAGGGCATTAGAATTATTAGAGAAAGTAGGACTCACAGAAATAGAAGCGAAACGAAACGTCTTGCAACTAAGTGGTGGGCAACAACAACGTGTAGCAATTGCTCGAGCACTATCTTGTAATGTTGATTTACTGATTGCAGATGAGCCGACAGGAAACCTCGACGAGGAAACCACAATGGATATAATAGAACTGTTTCAAGAACTTGCACATAAAGAGAATAAATGCATTATTGTTGTGACGCACTCACAGGAAGTTGCTAAAAAATCAGATCGTGCAGTGTATTTAAGTAAGAAGAAGTTGGTCGTAAATGAAATCTAATATAAACATCGTAGTTGTTCAATTCACATAATTTTCAAAATGCAACCCTTTCAAAAGCTTATATTTGATTTATAATAAAATCAAGCCATAATCAAAATGGTCTCCCTGTACTGAATGTAAAATAGTTTGTTGTTCCCGTTTCAATAATATAAGAAAAAGAACTTGTAGGATATTCTACAAGTTCTTTTTCTTATAATTGGTTACCTATATCATGGGATAATCACACATAAAAAACGGGACATTACCTAGATATATAATCTAAATGCTGTCCCGTTTAACTGTGTATCTGTATAGTTATTGCAGAATTAAACCTACAATCATAATTAAACTAAATACTATTATCCAACCAAACGCACAATAGCCAAAAATTCTAATCCATTTAGGTAATTGATTCATGTTAATTTTATTTGAGGGAACTCCCTGCATAGAAAACATCATTTTTTGATCTCTATCTCTATTATTTTGTTGTTCATACATAACATCATAACCTTTCCAGAACTATTGTGTTTATAGTATATCAGCCTGAAGAAAATTATGTACAGAATAAAAGGGGATAACTTAATATTATGTGGCGAATTTTATAAATACTGAAAAAGATCCCTACATAAATAAGACTATGTTTCTTCAAGTATTAACTTGCTGGATATACATTAGAACCAATGTAACGTTCTTTTATAATTTGAAGATGATGAAGCTCATGACCAGCAATGATGTATGCTAATGCACGAACTGTAACTTCAGAATTATTCGCATTTCCTCTTTGTGACCAAGCTTCTTTATCTAAGCTTCTAAGTAAATACAGGGTAGATTGGCGAACAGCTATTAAATTCTCAAGAAGATCTTGCATAGATTGCTTATCAAAAGCAGCTCTAAGAACATACATATCATCATTATAGCCTGGAAGTTCTGTTTTCTCGCCTCGAGCGATAGATAGTAATCGATACGCCATAATCCGTTCTGTATCGGCTATATGACCGATTACTTCTTTTACACTCCATTTAGTAGGAGCATACCGGAAAAGTCCCTCACTATCAGAAATTCTCTTTAATAAAAGATTCGTTTCCTTCATTTGTTGTTCTAGAATATGTATGATATTTCCGTCTGATACCAATTTGGTATACGTTGCATAATAGGAGTTATATTCACTTGCCTTTGGTCTTATTTGCATACGAATCATCCTTTATGTTTTATGTTTAATCTTTACATATAGCTTATCATAAAAGAATTCCAAATTAATCTGAAAAATGGAGGGAAATATGCATTTTTCAGATTAATTTTCAGTTGCATAGATGAAATGCATCTCAAATAAGAGAATCTAATTTGCTGCTAAGCGGAATTTCGTTTTTTTGGCGGTTATAGTAGAAGGTGAATATTTAAGTTGGATACAGTTTGTCACTACCTATGACAATCGCAATTTAAGAAGTAGCATATATCATTAATTGAAAAGCCTGTTAATCAGTTTATACTTACTACAAAAACAAACAAACTCGTCCTATTTAAAGGAGAGTTTGTTTGTTTTTGTGTTTAGATAATGGAATACGCATGCTAAATTGCACACTATGTTCCATATTTTTTATAGAATACTTTATATCTAGTCTTTCAAGAATTTGTTTAACAATATATAGCCCCAAACCACTTCCTCCAGTATTTCGATTCCTAGATTTTTCAATTCGATAAAATGGTTTGAAAATTTGTTGTATGTCTTCATCTTTCATATTGATACCTGTATTTATAATTTGCATTTCGATTTGACCATGTTTAGAATCTTTACTTAATTTTATATAGACTTTTTCATTATGTGGTGAATACATAACTGCATTATGGATAATATTTTTACATGCTTTTTCAAAAAGAACACGATCTGTATAAACAGAAAAATCAGAGTCAATTTCTTTTATTATTTGGATGCTTTTTTGAGAAGCGAAAAATTCGAGATCTTTTGTAATTGTACCTATTAACTTTGAAAGATTAACTTCTTCTATTTTTAGTTTAAAAGTGTGTTGTTCTAACTTTGACATACTTAAAATTTCACGAACTAATTGTTCTATACTTTCAATAATTTGATGATTTTTCCTTAAATATTGATCACGATTTTGATAAGGGCCAATATTGTATATCATCCCTTCTAAGTATCCTTTCATTACAGTAAGAGGGGACTTTAATTCATGTGCTACAATGGCAAAAAACTCTCTGCGTTTTGTTTCTATTTCTCTTTCTTTTTCAATATCATTTTGTAATTGTTCATTTGCTTTTTTTAAATCAAACATAGCTTGTTGTAAGTTAATAGACATGTCATTCAAACTATTAGATAATTCTCCTAACTCATCTGTAGAGCGAACTTCAATTTTTTCGGAGAAATCTAAATTTGCCATCTTTTGTGCACCCTCATTAATATATATAAGTGGCTTTGTAATAAACCTCGAATAGAAATAAGCACTCCCTATACCAATCACAAGCACGATGATACTAATATAGGGGAGAAAGCGCACTAATACCTGCGAAGCTTCATCAATCGGCTGAAATGTTGCGAACACTACAAGCGTTAAACTACCATCTTGGAATTGGATTGGTTCCGTAACATTATATGAATTGCTAATGGTACCTGCATTCTCAAATCGTGTGGCTTTAGTAACTACTGTTGTTTGTGTACCACTTTGAATAAAAGAAAATGAAGGCGAGTAAATAATTACTCCTTCTTTATTTTGAAGCGAAAGCATGGCGTTATTTTTTTTTGCGTATTCATCAAAAAGTGGTATCGCATCTTGAAACGTAAGATTTTTGGACTTATCAATTATCTCTTTTATCCCTGTTTGAAGTTGATCTGTTTTGTATTGCTCATAAAACGTAGGGAGAAAGAAATATAAAGTTAAATAAATCAATACTGCAAAGGATAACAAAATGAGAGATGTAGTCATAAAGAGTTTATAAGTAATTTGCTTCATCTTCATGATTTTTACAATTCTATTCATCAATTTTATAACCAATACCCTTTATTGTTTTAATATAGGGGATGGCTAGTTTTTTACGTAGGTTTTTAATATGTGTATCTATTATTCGTGTTTCTCCAAAATAATCGTATCCCCAAACTTTTTCTACGATATTTTCTCTTGTAAGTACTTTTCTCTCATTTTGAAATAGTAGTTGCAGAATTTCGAACTCTTTTGTCGTTAACAAAATTTCAACATCATTTACATATACTCTATATGCATCAACATCAATACGCACTTCTTTAAACACCAAATGATTATTTACATTTTTATCATAACTTCTTCTAAGTACAGCTTCGACTCGTCTAATTAAAACATGAAACGAAAAGGGTTTTGTAATATAATCATCAATCCCAAGATCGAACCCTTTCATTTGATCTTCCTCTTCTTCTAACGCAGTTAGCATAATAATTGGTATGTTTGACTGACTTCGAATCATTTTAGCAACTTCAAATCCATTAAGATTGGGCATCATTACATCTAGAAGAACTAAATCAAAGGATTGCTTATTAAATTGTGTCATACCCTCTAGTCCATCTGAAGCAACTACCACTGTATACTGTTGTGTCATTAAAAATTGTTTAATTAATTCCTGAATTTCTTGATCGTCCTCAACCACGAGGATATGATAGTTCTTCATAATATCACCTCTGGTAGTCATTATAGCCGTACTATCTGTAGTTTATGTGGAGAAACAGCGGGAAACTTTATAGGACGTTTAACGTATTAGCTCCATTTTCAAGATTGTGTATTCTCCGTAAAAAAGTATTATTACCCATATTCCTTTTTTATGGAGAAATATTTATGTGCTTGAAAAACTTATCATATAAAAAGCTGAACGATTAATATTTACGAAAAAATAATGTATAATAATGTGAAATTTATTAAGTTTTTTAATTTTTCCGAAAATATATTTTCGGAACTTTAATAGAAGGAAGAAAGGGAGATGAATTTAAATATAAAAGAAGCCAGCGAAATTCTAGAGCGTACGCCACAAACTTTGGAGTTTTTTTGCTAATTTAGTAAAGGCCTAAGGTGCGAACTAAGGATTATTTAAATTATGTGAGAAAGGTTGTGAAATTATTTAATGAGTTATAAAGCGATGCTGTTTGATTTAGATGATACGTTACTTGATAGAGATAAGGCAGTAGATAATCTGTTTTTATTAGTTTTAGAAAAGTGTTATGAGGATGTTAGTGATACAATCAAAAACAATATGCTACAGAAATTCAAAGAATACGATAAAAGAGAATACGGCATTAGTAATAAAACGATAGTTTTAGAATCATTATTTGATGAATTCGCGCCAATATATAGATTACCACACAATTATATCCAAGATTTTTGGAATGAAAATTTCCCTACATGTTTTTCAATAGACCAAAATACTATTCATTTCTTAAATCATATAAAGAGTCACTTTAAAATTGGAATTATAACAAACGGCTCAACGCATAGACAAAAATCTAAAATAATTAACACGAATTTAAACAATTACTTTGATACGATTATTATTTCTGAAGAAGTAGGATTGAGTAAACCTGATAAACGTATATTCGAACTAGCATTAAATAAGCTTAATGTGCAACCAGAAGATGTATTATTTATTGGAGATGACTTAGAAAAGGATATTGCTGGTCCTCAAAATGCAAATATAAACGGTGTGTGGTTTAACCCTCAGAAAATCAAGAATACTACCCAAATACAACCATATGCCGAGATTAACACTTTGGATAGTTTGTTAAGTTATGTTTCACCACAATATTTTTATAACAAGTAAAACCAATCTCGGTATTTAATAATTTCATTGACCGTATTAGTAATATAAATAATATATATATGAAATAAAAAGAGGCTATTTTATTCACTGTATCTAATTTGAACTATGATTACTATGAAGAGCTGCAATACAAGTTTACTCTTACTGTGTAAGTATAAAAGGAGTGGGACTATGGAAATAAAGAAATTAGTTATCAATGGAATAAATATAGCGGTCATAAAAAACGATAAAGTATTACTTTCCGATGTTCAAACTGCATTGGATCTTATGGCAACAGTTCAATATGAGGTGAATGCGAAACATATTATCATCGACAAATCATTAATAAGCGAAAGTTTCTTTGACTTAAAAACACGACTTGCTGGTGATATTCTTCAAAAGTTTATAAACTACAGAGTAAAGATTGCTATTATTGGAGATTTCTCTATGTATACTAGTAAAAGCTTAAAGGACTTTATATATGAATGTAATAAAGGAAAAGACATTTTTTACTTAGCAACTGAACAGCAAGCAATTGAAAAACTAAGTACATTGAAGCTTTAATAATGCCCCAGTAAAATCTCTTTCTTTTTCACGTCGTTTATTATTTACAACATATAAGAACTGATGTTTGTGATAAACTAAGAGGTGAATAAAGGGGGGATTTTCTTGAATAAATTTAATAATGTAATCCGAAATTTAAACAATATAATTTACAAACCTAACGAATTAATAATCACGAATCTAAAAGAAGAACAGCAAAATGCAGAATATGCAGGTTGTTTATTTCACTTAAATAACAAGACTATCCGTTTTAGAGTATCAAAAATTACTCCTAATAAAATCGGGCAATTTGTTTCTTTTTGGGAAAAAGATGACAATATGCAAAATCAAGCATTTTCTTATGACGCTGCTCCTGACTTATTAGTTATCACTTGTATTGATGATAATAAACTAGGACAATTTATTTTCCCTAAAGAAATTCTACTTAAAGAAAAAATATTGAAAACGCAAAGTCAAAAAGGAAAGATGGCTATAAGAGTTTATCCGCTTTGGGATACTCCTGTTAGCAATCAAGCGAAAAAGAGCCAAATGTGGCAACTTCAATATTTTGTTGATTTAAGTGATCGTAATAATTTACCTACAGATAAACTATTACATTTGTATTCGTAGCTTCTTGTTTTAAGTAACCTTGTGGGTTAGACTTTTTGTACCGGTACAGTTAAACGAAATGTACATTGTTTCAGTACCCCATCAAATTTACAATCAGCATATACTATTTTAACTTATACATGTTAAGGGGTGCTGACTATGACAAGTCTAAAAGAAAAGATGTTTACAAGGTTGAAACTTGCAAACCGTACTGAAGTGAAGTTTGAAGAATTAAATACAATTCTCTTTGCATTTGCACACACTATACCATTTGAGAATTTAGATGTTATAGCACGTAATGCGAATACAATTACTACGGAAAATTTACAGAATAAAATTTTAACTACATCCCGCGGCGGACTTTGTTATGAATTAAATACTCTTTTTTACTACTTTTTAAAAGAATGTGGTTATGATGTACAACTTGCCCTTGGAACCGTATATAAAAATGATATAAACGCATGGGCACTTGAGGATGGGCATATAACGATTATTTTAAATTATACTAACGAACAATACTTAATTGATGTAGGTATTGCTTCATTAGTACCTTTAATCCCTGTACCTTTTACTGGTGAGTCTGTTTCCAGTAAAAACGGTACGTATCGAGTGAAAAAAAGAGACACAAGTAAAGGGAATTACGTTCTAGAAAGAAAAGATACGAACGGAGAGTGTAAAGTTTGTCATGCTTTTTATAATCGTATCATTGATGAGGCAGTAGTGAACGATGTTCAAAGAAGAGTAATAGAAGATGGGAAATCTATTTTCAATAAGGGCCCAATCGCAGTCAAATTAACGGACTCTGGCCATGTTTCTTTAACAAATACTAGTTTAACTGAAATTATTCATGGTGAAAAAGTAAAACGTGAAATTACAGAAGATCAATATAGAGAGCTTTTATATACTTTATTTGCTATTGAGTTGTGATGTAATGAATAGCTAGCCGGTTCTTATGCAGAATCGGCTATTTTATTAACTTTATTTTAAAACTACTATTAAAGTTTGATTTTCTTAATAGATATAATACACTAGAACAGTATGAACAATGAATTTTGAATGAAAAGGAAGATTTTTATGTCAATTATTGATAAATTGAAACTTAATAAGTATACAAATATGGTCGTAATTCATGAACCTAGTGATTATGACATTTTTACAGGGAAAGAAACTGTATTTTCAAAAGAACACGATGCCATTTTTGTTTTTGTAGAAACACTTGATGAAATGGTAAAACAAACGAATTTTATTGTTAGTAATGAAGAATTACTAATTGAAAAAGGTTATATATTCTTCGCGTATCCAAAAAAAGGTAATTCTCGTTATAGTACGTTTATTCACCGTGATGAGATGTTTCCTGCATTAAGCGTTGGCGAAGATGGGTATGTAGGACAGAGTGATATTAAATTTGCAAGAATGGTAAGTATGGACGATGTTTTTACTGTTGTAGGTTTAAAGCGTGAAAAGAAAAAAGAGAAGAAAACGCCTGCTATGAGTCAATGTGTTGCTGATTATGCAGATCGTATTAAAGATGTTGAAGCATTATTGGTTAACCATCCGAATGAACTTACGTTTTATCAAAGTTTAACACCTGGATATCAAAAAGATTGGGCACGTAATTTATTTTCTGTAAAACAAGAAAAAACACGTGATAAACGTCTTGAGAAAATGATTGAAATTCTTTCACAAGGATATAAAACAATTGAATTATTCCGTAAGAAGAAAAAATAATAACTAGGAAAGTCACAATGATGCAACAATTAATTATGCTTAGCACATTGAAAAAAGGATTCCTTTCAGTATACTAAAGTATGTTCTTATATTTAAATAATTAGCAAAAAAGAAAAGGTGTTTAAAATGAAATCGTATATTGTAGTTGGAGCGGGTATTTTAGGAGCGTCTACTGCTTATCATCTTGCTAAAGCAGGTGCGAACGTTACTATCGTGGATCGCCAACAATTAGGTCAAGCAACTGATGCAGCAGCAGGTATTGTATGTCCATGGCTTTCTCAGCGCCGTAATAAAGCGTGGTATAAAATCGTTAAAGGCGGTGCACGTTACTACTCTTCGTTAATCCAACAATTAGAAGAAGACGGTGAAACAGATACAGGTTACAACCGTGTAGGTGCAATTAGTTTACATACTGACGAGAAAAAACTAAATCAAATGGAAGAGCGAGCTTATAAACGACGTGAAGATGCACCAGAGATTGGTGAAATCACTCGCTTATCAGCTGAAGAAACGAAAAAATTATTCCCAGCATTATCAGAAGAATATAGTTCTGTTCATATTAGTGGCGCTGCACGAGTAAATGGAAGATCATTACGTAATGCATTAATAAGTGCTGCGAAAAAACATGGTGCTACTTTTATAAAAGGAGATGCTGTATTAGTTCGTGAAGGTAATCGTATTACTGGAGTTACAGTAAACGATGAAACAATTTTAGCAGAAAAGGTCATTGTAACTGCAGGCGCATGGGCGAATGAAATCTTGAATCCGTTAGGCATTAATTTTTTAGTTACATTCCAAAAAGGACAAATTGTTCATTTGCAAATTGAAAATACAGCAACAGGAAATATGCCAGTTGTAATGCCGCCAAACGATCAATACATTTTAACGTTTGATAATGGTCATGTCGTAATTGGTGCAACACATGAGAATGACACTGGTTTCGATCATCGTGTAACAGCAGGTGGTTTACATGAAGTATTCCATAAAGCATTAACAGTTGCACCTGGTTTAGAAGATGGTACTATGCTTGAAACGAGAGTTGGATTTAGACCATTTACTCCAGGATTCTTACCTGTTATTGGACCACTACCTAACTTTGAAGGTATTCTCATTGCAAACGGATTAGGCGCTTCTGGTTTAACGGCTGGCCCATATTTAGGTTCAGAACTTGCTAAATTAGCACTCGGCCAAACAATAGAATTAGATTTAAACGATTATGACGTTGCTGGTGCAATTGAATAATATGGGGTACTGCTAACATTTAGAAAAAAACACGCTAAGCGAATTCGACAGGAAATAAGCGGTTTTTCCCTCCGTTAAGAGTAAGTCTGTATATGAAAAATAAAATTCTTTAAAAATAGAGGGCTGACACCATAAACCTGCATTATTAATGTAGAATTGTGATGTTTGCTCTTTATTTATATTTATTTAAAGCTTATTTTTGAGAGGAGGTTAAGCAATGAGAGCACCATATCAAGTATTAATATTTCCTTATATAAAAACTGACGATTCTATTCAATATGCCATTTTCAACCGAAGTGATTATGGTTATTGGCAAGGAATAGCTGGTGGTGGAGAAGACGGTGAGATTCCTATTGAATCAGCAAAACGGGAAGCGTTTGAAGAAGCTGGTATTACAAGAGAATGCCCATATATAAAATTAGATTCTGTGTCTTCACTACCAGTAGAGGATGTAGTTGGAGGATTCCTTTGGGGAGAAGATGTTTATGTAATAAAAGAATTTTCTTTCGGAGTTAAAGTCCCTACAAAAAACATCTCATTATCTAAAGAACACTTCATTTATAAGTGGTTATGCTTTGAGGAAGCAGTAACGCTTTTGAAATGGGATAGCAACAAAACAGCATTGTGGGAATTAAACAAAAGACTATTAAAACAATTAAAGTGTTAGCTAATAACGATATTAGTGGAACAAGAATTAAACAATTTAAAAAAGCCTTGCTACATATGGAGTGTAGCAAGGCTTTTATTTTTCGTAGCAATATTTATAGACATATGTAACACATCCCTTCTTGTTTTTCACATAAACATTTTTTCTTTTATACAATAAAAGAAATTTAACAAGAATATATATACAGTATTACAAATCAATATTTTTCTGTTAAACCACCTGTTTTAAATAGAAATACGACTGATAAAACGATAACAACAGCCTTCAAACTCCCCCAATATGGATAAACAGTATGATCTGTTAAACTAGCATATTGAAAAATATTCTCTAAACCGAAAATTCCTATAATGACTGCCAAAAGAAATGCAGCTTTTCCTATATTCGTATTACGATAGAGGGTAAATAAGTATATTGCACATATAAGCGGTACGATGATTTGTAGTAAGATTGCCATAGATTGTCCCCCTAATTTATGTTTTATACTTATTATTATACTATAAATGTAATAATAAGGGATATAAGTTAATTGATGCTAAGTAGAAAACTGACTTGTCTATAGTTTTGATACTAATTGAACTACTCTAATCATATTCTTCTATATAAAAAAGAATACAAAGGGGTGTAAAGTTAATTGACAAAAGTTAAGGTTAGTTTACGACCCATTGTTCATAACATAAATTTACCCACTGTAATAAAAACAGTTATTCTTCCAGGCGAATCGACTGAAAGGCTATTTATCGCAACCCAATTAGGGGAGATTTTCTACATAGGAGACGGCGTCATAAAAACATTTTTAAATATTCGTCATTTGATAATTACATTAGGCACATCTGAAGAAGGTGTTTCTAGTAGTGGCTATGATGAGCGGGGATTGCTAGGACTTGCGTTTCATCCTCAATTTTATCAAAACGGTTTATTTTATCTTCATTATTCAGTAGCTGGAACCCAAGGTCCAGGTGCGCTTTCTGAACAATTTAAACCGAATCCTTGTGACCCGAAAACTTTAAACTTAAAGTGGCTAAATAGAGATACTCAATATGATCATATTGATACAATTGAAGAATGGATTTTACAATCAAACGCTCAACCTCAAAAACGTAGAACATTACTTCATATAAAACGCCCATTTTTTAATCATAATGGAGTAAATACATTAAACTTTTCTCCAGAGACGGGGAAACTTGTTTTTACAAATGGTGATGGTGGCTCGGGTTATGATCCATTTAATTTAAGCCAAGATGATTTAGAAATAGCAGGTAAAATCATTGAAATCGATGTAAGCAAAAATATATTTATAAATAATCCTCCAGTAGTTACGCGCTTTAATGAACTTCCTCTATCTATACAAGAAACACTTACAGTAATTGTGAAAGGTGTTCGTAATATAACCGGCATTTCATTCCAAAGATTTTATAATCAATATATCAAATACGCCGGTAATGTCGGGCAAGATATTGTAGAGTCTATTTTTTCATTTGTCCAATATAAACCGATACCGGTTACTGAACTTGTTCAAATGCATGTAATGAGATTAACTCCCAATCAAGATGGATTTATTAATTTTGGTTGGAGAGGATGGGAAGGAGAATTACCTACTTCTTTTATAAGGCACTGTTCTGAGAATCCTAATTTGGATGAGAGAACAATGGCTTATTATAATGAAACAATAGAAACATCAGTGAAGCGAATTCAGCCACTAATTAGTTATTTTCATAAAGACCCCAGACCAGATAAGTTTGGAGGAACTTCACTAACAGGAGTTCAGCCATATATGGGAACTGCAATCCCAAATTTAAATGGTAGCGTTGTGTTTACCGATCTTGCTAAGAAAGAAGATTCACGGCCGCCAGTTAAAGGTGTTTTAGCATATGTTAGAGCAGGTACAGACGGTAAACATACTGACTTTCATGTTATTGAAACCAATTATGATTTCGGTACGCAAGCAGCTTATTATATGAGTTTAGGAACAAATTCGGATCAAACCAGGTTATATTTAGGAGTTTATGGTTCTATGAAAGTAACTGACTTTAACAAAGGTACTATTTTTGAAATTGTTCCTTAATATGATATAAATTCTCTGATTCATTCTTTTTACAATTGTCTAATGTATAGTGATTGATTTCTAGAAGAGGATACAAATAAACAATAAGTGTATGAATAAAATAGAAAAGTGATGAATTAGGTATCTTTAGGGGGATTTTGATGAATCGGTTTGTACGTTATTGGTGTCAACTTATGATAGAGAATGATGCGAACTTTGTTCATAAAAGAAAATTGTCCCTAACAAATAAGTTAGTCATTACAGCTTTAATGAGTGCTTTGGCCACTATGTTTCAAGCGGCGGGAAACTTAATTCCTGGTATAGGATTATTCATTAGTCCTTTTGCGACGTTACCAATTTTTTTGGCTATTTGCTACTCTATTCGTGAGGGAGTACTTTCTTATATTCTTACTATTCTCCTATTATTTATTATTGAGCCAAGTGAACTAATTGTATTTCCCTTTACTACAGGCTTATTAGGTATAGCCTTAGGACTTTCCTTTATACAATTCAAGAGGAGAATTTGGGTAATTTCCTTTTCTGCGATTTGTCTACTTATAGGAATTATGATTGTTCTAGATATTTTCCGTTTTCCAGTACTTGGTCCTACTATTCATACAACTATGGATATAAAAATTATTTTATCAATATTTATACTAAGCTTTCTATACTGCTGGATCTATGCAGGGCTTTGTAGAATATTGTTGAATAGAGTATATAAAGTATATAAAGTATGGTTCTAACAACTGCATAGAATGGAGATTTAAATCATGTATAACATTGAAATTAGAAGACCTAATTCGGATGATTTAGTGGAACTTCACTTGTTTTTCCATATAGTTATAACGAATGCATATAAAGACGAAGGATTATCACAATTATCGGATGACATAGAAAATGAAATTAACATGAAAAAGCAATATTTGAAAACAGATTTTGATAGTAATGGAGAAAAACGTTACTTTTTATTAGCAATTGATACAAATAACGATAAAATCATTGGAACAATTGAAATTGGTCCAGCAAGTACGTTGATTAATAGTTGTACAGGCGGTGTACTTAAGGATTTGTATGAAATAGGAACTGTATTTATACTTCCGGAGTATCAAAGAAAGGGTATAGGGAGTTTACTACTAAACACAATGTTTCTTACGCTACTTAGCAGGGGAATAACAGAATACTGTTTAGATAGTGGCTACAAAAAAGCGCAAAGTATATGGACGAAGAAGTTTGGAGAGCCTAGTTATGTACTGAAGGATTATTGGGGAGAATCAAGTGATCATATGATTTGGAAGAAGAGTTTACATGATACTCCTATAATATTTGAATTATAAAATGAAATATGCCTCTGAACGTAGCTTTTCTTACGTATGTATGCTATTATTTATCTTTATAATAAAAGAGGACGTGAATGAACTTGATTAAAATTAATATTCCTGAAGCTGATGTTTCAATTACTGAACGTAAACAAGTTATTAAAGGAGATGAGCCAATCATTACTCCGATTAATGGTTTTATCGATTTCCACTTGTTCCCTAGAGATAAAGGCGGCATTTTTATGTTTTATAATATTAATGACGAACTTCTTTTCGTAGGTAAAGCTCGTAAAATTAGACAACGTATTAAGAAGCATTTCGAAGACAATGTTTCACCAATTAAAAATCACCGTGATGAAGTATACCGCATTGATGCATGTATCGTAGAAGATCCAACAGAAAGAGAAATTTACGAAACATTTATCATTAATGAATATAAAGCAAAATATAACGTTGATAAAGTATTCTATAAATAAGTAACAAAAAAACAATCCTAGCACATATACTGGGATTGTTTTTTTATTTAAATTTAGTCCTCATATTTTTCACCTTTTTTTAAATGATTCGCAACAATAAAGCAGCACACACCTATACAAATAAGTACAATTCCACTTGTTTTATGTTTCCCTTCAAAAAAAGGAATATCTGAAATAACATTTGTCATACATAACCCCACAAACACAAGGATTGGTCCTATCCAAAGTAATACATTGCCGAATTTCGTATGTTGCCACATAGTAACCCTCCTGACCTCTTTTTACATATATATCCATAAAATGAAAGTAAATTCATAGAGAAATATAGTTTTTTTCATATCGAAAATTTAACCTTCATATATTGGTACAAGCAAACGAGAAAGGGGACTATCATGAATTGGTTAGAAGCTTTTATTTTAGGAATCATACAAGGTTTAACAGAGTTTTTACCGATAAGTAGTACAGGTCATCTTTATTTAGGAAGGCATATGTTTCAATTAGATGAAGCCGGATTGTTTTTAGATACGATGCTGCATATTGGGACTTTGCTTGCGGTGTTTATTTATTACAAAAAAGAATTTATATATTTAATTAAAAATCCATTTTCAAAACTAATGCTACTACTTATTGTCGGAACGATACCTGCAGTTGTAATTGGATTGTTATTTAAAGACTTCTTTGAGGATATTTCAAAAACAGGTATTACGATTGGTTGGGAGTTTTTAGTGACAGGTTTATTTTTATATATGGCCGATAAACAAAAAAATGGTCGTAAAAAAATGGATGACATTACATATAAAGATGCATTTATCATCGGTTCTTTTCAAGCAGCTGCTATTTTTCCGGCAATTTCTCGTTCTGGTATGACAATCGTCGCAGCATTATGGAGGAAATTAGACCGCGAAACCGCTGCTTACTTTTCTTTTTTATTATCAACGCCAGCCATTGTCGGAGCTATTATTTTGCAATTAGCAGATGTTTATCAAGGGCAAGCAGAATCTATTTCTAGTACATCTTTAATTGTCGGAACGTTATCAGCTGCGTTTTTTGGTTACATAGCCGTTTCATGGATGATTCAATACTTAAAACGTCACTCATTAAAAGTATTCGCGTATTACGTATGGGGATTAGGTATTTTAATATTAACGTTGCAATATACTCATGTGTTTTAATTTAGTAACAGATCCTGTTTCATTCATACAAGGCAGGGTCTTTTTTCATTAAGGGGGCAAATATGTTTAATAAGGCTATCGTTATCGGAGGAAGTATAGCAGGAAAACTCGCAGCAAAAGCATTATCAACTGCTTTTAAAGAAGTACTCATTATAGAAGCTGGTGAAAGATGGGATGGAAAAGCTTCTAGAAAAAGAGTTCCACAAAGTAATCATCCTCATGTGTTATTAAAAGGTGGAGAAAAAGCGATTGAGGAATTGTTTCCTACTATCACTAATGAATTAATTGAAGCGGGTAGTATCGTAAATAACTTTACCCGTGATTTAAAATGGCATCAATTTGGTTTATGGAAACAAACATTCACAGGAGAAGTACATATGATTCAACAAAGTAGATTTTTGCTTGAATGGCATATTCAAAAACGAATAGATCAGGTTTCTAATATTACTATTAAATATGAAACATTGATTGAAGGGTTATTAATAGATGGAAAACGTAACAAAGTATGTGGAGTAAAAGCGAAATGTTTAGAGACTGGCACACAAGAAGAAATTCAAGCAGATATAGTTGTTGATGCAAGTGGATTCGGTTCAAAAAGTATAGCGTGGTTACGTGAATATAATATCGAAGTGCAAGAAGAGAAAGCGCGTATTGATTTATTTTACGCAACTAGAATGTTTAAACTTAAAGGAAATGAAAAATTAGACTGCTGTAATATGCTAATGTCTCCAAGTTTCCCAGATAATCCGTATGGCGTTCTTATTCAAACGATTGAAGATAATCGTTATTTTGTTACTTTCAGCGGATATGCAAATGAAACAGCGCCACAAACAGATGAGGAATTTTATAATTTTGCTGAAAACCTATCAATTTCTAATGTTACTGATTTTCTAAATAAAGCAGAGCCAATTTCACATATTAAAACGTACAAAATTCCTTATCAAGTACGTCGGCGATTTGATTTAGTGAATGATCTACCCGAAAGACTATTAGTAGTTGGGGATGCACATTGTCGTTTTGATCCTGTATTCGGGCAAGGTGTTTCAGTTGCTGCTATGGAAGCTCACCAATTACAGTTACTTTTACAAAGAAGACAAAAACTTAATAAAGCATTTACTCAACAGTTTTATAAAGAGACCGCTCATATCATACAAACTCCATGGGAAATGACTACAACGGAGATATCACGCCATCCTCAGCTAAAAAGAGAATTAACGATAAAGCAAAAAATTCAGCTTTGGTATACGAAACAAATATATGAACTATCTGCAAGTGACTCTGACATTTATATTCGATTAGTAAGAGTGATGAATTTAATTCGTAGTCCATTTCACCTATTTCATCCGAAAGTGCTACTCGCTGTGTTACTGAAGCGAAAGAAATAGCAGGAAAATAGTTGATTAAAAAAGAATATATAACAGTTAGTAGATATAGAAGGGGTAAACGAAATGAAAATATACATAGAACAATTAAAGAAAAACGATGCGAAGGATTTATTTACGTTTGAACTTACGAATAAATCTTTTTTTGAAACAATGGTACCAAATCGCGGCTCGCAATATTTCGATTTTGAATATTTTCAAAAACTACTAGACGATTTATTAATAGAACAGGCGGATGGAGATTCTTATTTTTATTTAATTCGTAATGAAGAAAAAGAAATTGTAGGACGAATAAATTTAGTAGATATAGATACGGAAAACCGAAGCAGTTCGCTAGGGTATCGAGTCGGAGAAAAGTTTACTAAAAAAGGAGTTGCAACAGCAGCTGTAAAATTAGTTTTAGACGTGGCGAAAAATAACGAAATTAATGAGGTTCATGCTAAAACAACTACTAATAATCTCGCATCACAAGTTGTACTAGAAAAAAGCGGATTTTCTTCTTGTCAAAACGAAGTAGATACAAATTCTGTAGAATTAAACGGGGAGCATGTGAAGTTTGTACATTATATATGGAGAAATACTTCGCGCTTATAATAAGGGGGACTTATACATGAATGATTTACGTTATCCAATTGGCCAATTTACATACAAACGTCCTATAACGGAAGAAATGATTGATACATGGATTCAAGAAATTGAAGAATTACCTAATGAACTAACAAAGGCAATCAAAGATTTAGATCAGAAGCAGTTAGACACACCGTATCGAGTTGGTGGATGGACAGTTCGTCAAGTTGTACATCACGTTGTTGATAGCCATATGAATAGCTACATACGCTTTAAATTAGCACTAACAGAAAAGAACCCAACTATTAAACCATATAAAGAAGAGAAGTGGGCAGAACTACCCGATTCTAAATTACCAGTAGATGTTTCACTAGTAATGTTAGATTCATTACATAAAAGATGGGTTAACCTTTTATATTCTCTAGAACTTAAAGATTTAGAAAAAACATTTAACCATCCTGAAACCGGTGAAACAAAACTCGCTGTTGCAATTGGGTTATATGCATGGCACGGACGTCATCATACAGCTCATATCACTTCATTAAGAAAAAGACTAAATTGGTAACATGGAGATTATTTTAGAGAAGGCGATAGAAAATGATGCAGCAGTTTTATTTCAAATGCAAATAGACTCGTTTAACCCTTTATTAAATAAATATAAAGACTATGAAACAAATCCAGCAAATGAATCTATTGAAAAAACGATTTTAAGGATAAATAATCCCAGCAGTAACTATTATAAAATGATAATAGATTCTAACCTTGTTGGAGCGATATGCATTTCCAAAAAAGAAATACCATATAAATTTTGGATTAGTCCAATGTTCATTCATCCAAACTATCAAGGGAAAGGAATCGCTCAGAAGGTACTTAAATTAATTGAAGAGATGTTTTTAGAAGCACGGAGCTTTGAACTTGCTACAATTTTAGAAGAAGAAAGAAATTGTTTTCTATACGAAAAGATGGGGTATAAAAGAACAGAAGTAATAAAGAAATTAAATGAAAAAACTACACTTATTTATTACAAAAAAGAAAGGTAAAGCATTTGAAATACGCTTTACCTTTTTATGCTATTTGAGATTAAATATACAAAAAAGATGCATACTCTTCCAAAATACTCGGGTTTTTAATTTTTAAAATGAATAAACATACAAAAATACGTTATTTCGTCGTATATGTTACTAACGCTTTTTGAATGCTTAAAACACTATCGTCACCTTTAAATTCTTTCGTAATTGGCGTACTCAAACTAGATACCCAAATTTTAAGCTCAGCATCTAAATCAAAATGCCCAGCTGTTTCAACGCTAAATTGTGTAATGCTTTTGTAAGGAATAGAATGATACTCTGTTTTTTTACCTGATATCCCTTGTTTATCTACTAGAATAAGACGACGATTTGTAAATACGATTAAATCACGAATTAATTTATAAGCATGCTCAACTTTCTCGTCCTCTAACATAATCTTCTCTAAATCACGTTCTACACTTTCTGTACTCGCATTTGATGCATTTCCTAAAATACCGCTAAATAAACCCATAGGAAATTCCTCCTCCGTTATTTGTGGAATGTGTTACTTATATTGTACCATGCTATTTACTAAGAAATTATGACATTACTTTAGTAGTTTCTGGTTATTGTTGCAATTCATTTATATAACCTCATCTTAAAATCTTGTGCTAACATGTAAGTAAGAAAAAAGAAGCAGAGGGATATAGCATGAAAAATATCGGTTTAGTATTAGAAGGCGGAGGAATGAAAGGGTTATATACTGCAGGAGTACTCGAATATTTTATGGAAAAGAACTTATACTTTCCTTATGTAGTTGGCGTATCCGCTGGAGCATGTATGGGCGCAACTTATTTATCACGTCAAAAAGGAAGGAATAAAAAAGTAAATACAGAGCTCGTATCAGATCACCGTTATATATCTTATCGAAATTTGATTCGAAAACGTGAATTATTTGGAATGGATTTTCTATTTGATGAAGTCCCGAATAAAATTGTACCATTTGATTTTCAAACTTTTTTAAACTCAAATGAACAGTTTGTTATAGGCACGACGGATTGTAATTCAGGAAAAGCAGTTTATTACAATAAAATAGAACACGGTAATGATATTTTAAAAATCATTCGTGCATCAAGCTCGGTCCCCTTTATAGCACCTGTTGTAGAATATGATAATCGAAAATTGCTAGATGGAGGGATTATAGATCCTATACCGGTTTTAAAAGCGCAAACTGATGGTTATCAAAAGAACGTCGTAATTATGACAAAGCCAGTAGGATATGAGAAGCAGCCAAATAAGTTTTCTGGACTAGCTAAAATTTTATATAGAAAATATCCGAATATCGCAGAGTCTTTAGTAGAACATTATCGTTTTTATAATGAGACGATATCCTATATGAATCGAATAGAACAAAAAGACAAATTTTATGTAATTCAGCCTAGCGTACAGCTTCCTATAAGTGGAATAGAAAGAAATAAAGAGAAACTTGTTAATCTATATAATCTTGGTTATACAGATGCTCAATATCATTATGAAAAATTATTAAGGTGGATAGAAAAATAAAGGGGTGGAAAGTTGCTATTAGGAAAAAAGGTTATTTTTAATGAATTGCAGAAAATGCATAGTTCACTGCATAAACCGTTTCCGTATCGTGCTACAGCAAAATTGCAGCGAGATTTAAAAAGTATATTTACCGAAAAAGACTGTATAAACGCTGATTTTAATTATTATTGGATGCATACAGCAGGTACTTTAAGTTCTGTAATAAATGGAAATGAACAGAACATTACGTATCAGCAAATACAATGGCTAAGCAAATCGTTTTTTGAATGGTTTCCGCAATATCGTTTTCTAGAAACAAAAATTGTGAAGTATCCCGTTTTGTATAGAGATTTCATGAATTATGAGAAGATCCGAAAACTATTACTATATTATCTTACTGAATAAAAATAAAAACGTACAAGTTATGCTGCTTGTGCGTTTTTTGTTCATAAAAAAGACAATATTTATACCTTGTTTAAATAGGAATTTTAAAGTGCAGAAAGAAGTACTTATAGAATCATGCAAGGGAGGAGAGAGGGATTTAGCGATTGTTTTCCTTTAATGCATTGTCCAACTCAAATAAAGTTTGTTATTTATGTTAAAATATTTCGAGTAAAATTAAGTGCTTATTTTATCAATAACAAAACAAGAAGGGACAACAGTAAAATGGAAAACGTATCAAATCTAGATAAATCGGAATCAATAAAATCTTTACAATCAACAATTCGTAAACTTGAAAACGCCCTATTACAGATGACTCAAAAAGGTGTAAATACTACATTAGTGAAAAAACGACTTAAAGCTGTTAGCGTAGGATTAGCAGTGCTAGAAAACGTTTGGAATCAAGAAAGTCACCAGTATAACCAAGAAGAGTTAATAAAAGCTCGTAATGTCCTTGCTGGTTTACTTCCATCAATTGAGAAGGCTTATGATAAATCTAAAGCTGGAAGTCCGCAAAAAACGCTTTTAACAAGACGGATAAAAGCATTAGAACTTTCTATTCAGGCAATTGATAAACTTTCTAATAAATAACTCATTTAAATACATAACATCCTAATCCTAAATTTTATAAAAGCAATCTAGTGAAAAGAAATACAAAGGAGGAAGATGGGTGACTTCAATAATTAGTCCTAAGTTAAAGGAGCTTACTAATCAATTAAAGAATGGCAACGAGCAAGCTTTTAATACTTTTTTGCATGAAATAAAGTCGAATAGTACGCCACTAATTGAACAATGTCCTGTAGATAGTCAATATAGGCTTATAACGTATATTTGGTTAGGGGACCGAAAAACTGAAAACGTTTATGTATTCGGTAGTTTTCCAGGTTGGGATCTGTCTGTAAATCAACTACAACGGTTGTTACAGACAGATATTTGGTATGTAACGTTTCGGACAAATGAACATTTTATTTCAACTTACTATTTTTCAGTAAACGATTTTTTCGAAAACGATTGGATAAAGCGTAGTGAACAGTATCGATTAGACCAATTTAATGAAAATACATTTGGAGAAGGTACCAATAAAGCGTCTTTGTTAAATATAGAAATGGAAGTGCAGTATAGCAGTCGTTTTCCTTCAAAGTATTATCCATCCGGAAAAATTGAAACATATTCTTTTCATAGTTCAATTTTAAATAACACACGTAAAATTCATATTTATACGCCTCATGATTATTCTCACACTTCACATCTTCAAGAACTTCTCATTGTATTTGATGGGAATTCATTCATTAATGACCTTTCAATCGCAAAAACACTCAATTATTTAATTTACGAAAAAGAAATCCCATCTTGTATTGCTGTTGCTATAGAACCAGTTAATCGGCTAGAAGAGCTAACTTATAACGATAAAATGAATGCATTTTTAACAGAGGAATTACTTCCGTGGATTCAGGCGAAGTATCGTGTGCATCAAGAAGCGAACCATACAACAATTGCCGGTTTCAGTCTTGGTAGCCTAGCAGCTTGTTATGCAGCGCTTCAAAATCCACACATTTTCGGGAACGTGTTATCAATGTCTGGATCCGTACATTGGAAAAAAGATGCTTATGAAAATAAAATTCCTTGGATTGAAAATCAAATTTCAACTATAAATTCAAATGCAACTAAACCTCATTTTTATATAGCAGCAGGAGAACTTGAAAACAAACCTCTTTTAACGGCTAATAGACGCCTGTATAAAGCTTTAAAAGAAAAAGGGTACCAAATTACTTATGAAGAGTTTCAAGGCGGACATGACGGTGTTTGGTGGCGAGAAAAGTTATTTGACGGGTTGAAAGCTTTAAAACTTACAAAAAACACACTATAAAATAAAAAGGAGAGAGAATCTATGAATCAAGAAGAACTAGATAAAAAACTAAAAAAGCAAGAGATTTTAGTAAAAGATGAGAAAGTTTGGTCCTATACGTATGAGGATCATATTAGTTCTATCGTTAAAGAAGCAGAAAAGAAAGGGTCTTTTGATAATATGCCTGGTAAAGGGAAACCCCTAAATCTAGATAAAGACCTTTCATACAATCCTGAAAAGCAACTGTATAGAACGTTAAAAAATAATCATGTTTTACCAAGGTGGATTGAGCTTTCAAAAGAAATTGATGATTTAAAAGAAAGACTAAAAGAAAATACAAATACTGCAGAAGCAGCGGATTTAATTCGAACTATTAATAAAAAGGTTTTAGAACATAACTTACTTTGTCCACCAAGTGCGCAAAAAACAAGGGTGAAAACGGACTTTTAACAATTTTCAATGAAGCTATCTTTTGCTATATAATTAAGTAAGGCGTTTTTAATTCATTATTAAAGGGAGGCAAATGCAATGAAGAATACGTATCAACTTCAAATTCCGAAAGAACTAGAGCGGTATCGTAGTATTTTAGAAGAAAGTGTGAAACCGTATATTAAAGTGTCTGGAACATTAGCAGAGACAACGCTTTTTGAGAGTAAGTTTGGTGGCTATCCGTATTTACCTATAGATCAAGAGCACCCTAAAGATTCAAACGGACAACCTATGATGTTACTTGCGCAGCTAAACTTTGAAGAAATGCCGCATGTTGAATATATGCCTCAAAAGGGATTGTTACAGTTTTTCGTAAGTGCTGATGATGAACTGTACGGAGCAGATTTTGATCATCCAACAACCCAAAAAGACTTTCGAATTATTTATCATTCTACAATTATAGAAGATTTAAATAAGGTTATTACTGATTTTAGTTATTTAAACGCTTTAGAATTAGAGGACTTTATCATACCTGAAGCAGCAAAATTGAAGTTTGAATTAGGTTATCAACCAGTAACATCAAGGGATTATCGATTTGAAAAGATGTTTAGTGAGGAGATTGATTGGGAAGAAATTGTTGATGGAGAAAATAATACAGAATTAGGCGAACTGTATGATGATTTATGTAAAGATCAAGGGCATAAAATTGGTGGTTATCCATTTTTCACACAGACAGATCCAAGGGAATGGGAAGAAAAATACGAGCAACATGACATGTTATTGTTACAAATTGATACAGATGATTCATTAAATATTATGTGGGGAGATTCTGGAGTTGCTAATTTCTTTATAAAAAAAGACGATTTATTAAATCTAGATTTTTCCAATGTTATTTACAATTGGGATTGTTATTAAAATCTTATAAATGAAATACTAGCAAGCTAAAAAATCTTCCTGAAGGTGAGGGAGATTTTTTTATGTTAAAAACAAACGTTATGTTAACTAGAATAAAAAGCGATGAGTGTAATGAAAGTCAAGCGTAAATAACAGCAAATCATACAAAGTTATAAAACGCGTGCAAATAGCAATAAATTCATTAAGTAAAACATAAAATAAAATTACTAATTTATATTTTGTATAGAAATAATTTTTCTGTATAAAAATTTCTTGCCGATCAAAAATATTTTTGATTCGTTAAATCTTAAGCGATTATTGATTAGGATTTGCTGCGATGGATTTATAACAAAAAAACGATAAAAACTGTAGAAATTCGTTTACATACGATTTTATATAAATCTCATTAAAAATCTCCGTTTCGTCTCATTAAGTATAGTTTACTTGGTTTTTGATACCTGATATTGCTTTGTTTCTATAACTGCCTATAATATATATTATGTTAACTAATTAAAAATAATAAACTTATTATATATTAGCTATTAGTTGTTTCGCTCCCCTTTTCACAGGATTCATTCTGTGTGATCGATTGTGTGCTTATTTGTTGTTTTATGAGTTGATGATGATTATGTCTCCAGATATAAATTATATTTAAGACAATAAAAAATGCAGTTCGTTTTAAATCAATCACATTAAACGAATTGCATGGATATGATTAAATTAGTTTGCTACAGCAATTTCTTCGATTTCAATTAATAAGTTATCGTTAATTAACTTTCTAACTTCTACAGCCGAACTTGCTGGTGGATTTTTAGTATCAATGTATTGATCTCGAATCTCTCTGACAATGGCCATTTGAGAAATATCTGTTAAGAAAAATGTTAATTTTACTACATCATTAAATTCTAATTCCGAAGTATCTAATGTACTTTTAATATTTTCGAATACTTGTCGCGTTTGTGTAGCTAAATCACCAACGCCAATTATTTGACCATCAGTATTGATTGCTACTTGCCCAGATATGTAAATTGTTCGTTTTGCGTTACTAACTTCGACTACATGCGAGTATCCAAAAGTTGGTGGCATCGTTTCTGGATTGATAAATTTCTTTTGCAAGGTGTCTCTCTCCTTTTTAAGTAAATTAATTGTAAAATCTATGTATTTACTATGTTCTATAAATAAAAATAAGAATCCTTTAATAATTTCAACTAAAAAACCTTAGTATGGCTATGTTAATACCTATACTAAGGTCATCTAGAATTTTAAATTTAGTTATTGGTAGTTGGATTTATCAAAATTAATTCGTTCGTACTTTCTTTTAAATTGATTATCATTTTTTAGCCAACGTTTAAAAGTCGATTCGCTTATTTCTAAATTTGAACAAGCTGTAGCATTACATTTATTTTTCGCATATTCTTTAAGAAAATTTTGTTTTCTTTGTTTAACGGCAGTTTGAGTTTGTTTTAGTTTTCGATCTTGTAATTGGTCTAAACTTTGACTTTCTTTCTGAAATTCTTCATATTTTCTATACAAATAAATATCTTTGTCTGTATAAATCCAATTTGAAAATAATTGTATTGATTTTCTCCCGGTTAAAATGACGCGATAATGTTTATTTTGATTTAGTAAATCGGCTGATAAATTGTGATTTTGTAGTATTTGATGTAAAGAATTCATAAAAGTATATGATCCTCCTACAAAACTGACTGTATACGTTTCATACTTGACGTAACCATCCCCATCAAAATACCCACGCACAAAATGATGTAAATATTCTTCTGGTACAAATGGAATTTCAATGTTAAATGATTTACATGGCTTAATTCCGTGAATGTTCATTAAATCGTCTTTTATTGTTTTGCTATTTATGTTTAGCATATATACGCCTGTTTTTTTGTTTTGATATAGTGGCTGGTTGGTGTTTAGTTCTTGTTTTATATCTTCTAAAATGTAATTTTCTTTTTGAGATATACTGACACATTGATTTTCTTTCTGTATGACACCATCTGCTGCTATAAACCCTAAAATATAAGCCATATTGTTTGACCACGTTTTAAAATAATCTTCTGTTATGTCATACTTTCTCTTCCAACTCCCTATAGCGCGCCTTGGAACGTTATTGTCTGTTAAAACCATACGAATATACCTAGCAGACACATTGGCAAGCGTAGCTATTTCTGAGGTACTCTTTCCTTCTGCATATAGCTGCGTTATTTCAGATTTTGATAGTTTACATTTTGATTTCTTTTTTCTTTCTATTTGCACTTACATCCTCTCCTTCTTACACTTAAATAGAGACTTACTTTCTTCTATAACATACAACAAAACATATGTTCTTTGTTGCATATAAAAATGAATTTACTAAATTAAAACAATTTACATTTACTTCATATTAGTTTCATCTGCTGCTATATAATTTTCATTTTATATATAAAAATAATGAATTTGATAAATTTATGAAATGTAATGCGTTTAAGATGAAAGGTAAGATAATTTCGTTTACACTACAATTAGCTACAATAACAACATACGTATATTGTTAAACGTAAAAAGGAGAACGAATGAAAAAGAAATACATAAATCAAATTCATACTGATGTAAGTTTTAAACCGAAGGATATTATCGGTTTAATGACTGATTACTTTAAAATGAAATCAAAGCTGCGTCCTATAAAGAATTTACCTATTGTTTTATCGGATAAAAATAATGAGTTTTTAGAGAGGGTGACATGGTTTGGGCACTCTGCTTCACTATTGAAAATAGAAGGGAAAACATTGTTATTAGACCCGATGTTTGGAGATGCCTCTTCCCCATTTCCTCTGTTTACTAGTAAACGTTATAGTGGTGCTTTTTCTTTAAAACGTGAAGACCTTCAAGAAATTGATGCGATTATCATTTCTCATAATCACTATGACCATTTGAATTACAAGAGTATTATGCTGTTAAAAGATCGCGCAAAGCACTTTTACGTTCCAATTGGAGTTGCACAATATTTAATTAAATGGGGTGTTTCACCTAGCAAAATTAGTGAACATAATTGGTGGGACGAAATTACATTTGATAATATAAAGTTAGTTTGTGCACCTGCAAGGCATTTCTCTGGACGGAGTATGACAGATAGAGATTGTTCGTTATGGTGTTCATGGCTTATTCTTGGCCAAGAGACTAGAGTTTTCTTTAGTGGTGATAGCGGGTATGCTCCTCACTTTAAGGAAATTGGTGATAAGTACGGTCCATTCGATCTTACATTGATGGAATGCGGACAATATGATCCGAGGTGGTCTGCTATTCATATGTTACCTGAAGAGACGGTTCAAGCTCATATTGACGTGAAAGGAGATCTACTTCTTCCAATTCATTGGGGTGCTTTTACATTAGCATTACATGAATGGAGTGATCCAATTGAACGAGTTACGAAAGAGGCTAACCGTTTAGGAGTTAAAATTACAACGCCTCAAATTGGCGAATCTATTGCGTTAAAATCTAAAGACTATCCTTCATCAGCATGGTGGAGAGAAATTTAATTATAAATAAAAAAGAGCGAACCTTCTTATAAGTGATTCGCTCTTTTTCTGTATTTAAGTTTATTTCACTTAGTTTGCATTTACGCTATCTGAAACTCTACTTGTTCGAACAGAGGTGCATTCCTGCTTTTTACAATTGAATTATTTTATCTATTGAACTGTCCTGTTTAGCCAATTCATCATTTCTATAATCTATTAATTTCTGATTAGATAATACAAAGTTGTGCTCTAATATTAATTCATTGTGAAGTAATTCCGGTGAAAAATTAGGTATCATCTCTCCTGCGCCGTAATTATAGTCACTTAGAATCCAAGAAATTTCTTTCCAATCAAGAATTCCTTCTGAGACTTTTTTTGGAGTGTGATATGTAAATTCATTCAGTAGCTCTATTAGATAAACATACATGCCACCAGAATATGAAGAGTCCTCCCATTTAATAATACCTTTAAACCGAATTTGGTCCTGCGTAATTTCTATATTAGTCTCTTCTTTTATTTCACGAATTGCATTTTCTAAAGGTGTTTCTCCCTTTTCGATCTTTCCTCCTACCCCATTCCACAATCCTTTTACAGGATCATATTCTCTATTTAACATAAGTATCTCTTCATTTCTTTTTATAAAACATAAAGTATGCTTGTACATAATGTATGTAATTCCTTCCTATGTTTTTAATAAGCTCTTACTGGTGATATAAGATGTATTGCTGCAGATTGTGACCCTGCTTCAATTAATATTGGTCTCATAGAACCGCTGAAACTTAAAGTAACCGTTTCTTCTTTTATCGCCTTTAAAGCATCCAACATAAATCGTCCATCGAAAGATATATTTAATTGTTTTTCACCTTGAATCGTATCTACCTGTTGTGTCTCGGATATTTTTCCAATCTGAGAAGCGTTAGAAGAAATCTTAATTGCGGATTCGTTTATGATTTCTAAGTTGACATTGTTATTTGCCCAATCACTTGCTAATAAGTTTGATCGATCTACACCTTGTAAAATCTTTTTTCTATCTATGTTAATGACTGTCTGAAAATCATTTGGAATTAAACTAGAAATATTAGGATATTTTCCTTCAATTAGTCGTGAATATAATGTAGTTGTGCCGAATGTAAAAATAATGTGACTTTCTGAAAGATAGATATATACGAATTCGGAATTACTAGTCATTAATTTTAGAAGTTCACTAATAGTTGCACTTGGTACGATACAACTTGCTTTCACATCTGTAGATATCATTGTTTCGCGTATAGCAAGTCTATGTGAATCAGTTGCTACGCAAATTAATTTATTATGATCTAACTCGAAATGAACGCCAGTAAGAACCGGTCTTGATTCATTTTTAGCTACTGCAAAGACAGTTTGTTTAAATACTTCAATTAATCGTTCTGTTTCCACTTGTATTTTTGTATGACCGTCTATAAGTGGTACATTCGGAAACTCATATGCTGGAAGTCCGTTTAAGTTTAATGTAATTTCTTCTGATTGTATCGTAATGATTTGCTCATTCGTACTTTTTATTGATACATCACTTGGCATTTTCTTTATAATTTCAATGAAATATTTTGCAGGTACTACAATAGTTCCTGCTTTTACTATAGTTGGAATTTGGTCGTCTTCGTTGGAACTAGGGATGAATTTTTCAATGAAAATATTTGAATTACTTGCGATTAAAGTAATTCCAGATTGATCTGCAGTTATTTTTATACCAGATAATATAGGTATTATAGCTTTAGTAGATACAGCTTTACTTACTTCTGAAAGTGCTTGAGTGAAATGTTTATGATTAACGATAAACTCCATTTTTTCCCCGCCTTACATGAAATGATAATGTTATGAAGATTGATGAATGATTGTTCCGTTAAAAAAGTAAGGTGCTGTTTCTTTCCTTTGTAATATAATTAATAAGTGTTCTGGTATACGTAAATGTGGTGCTGCTCTATGTAATTCCATCCAAGTAATCTCTTCAATTTCTTTTGGCCTTGTTATATTTGTCTCCCCGTCAATTATTTCACCTAAAAAATTAAAGAAAATTGCATGATGTCCTCTCTCTTCGAAAAAAGCTTCGCTAATGTAACAAATACCGTTTACAGTTATATGTAGACCGGTTTCTTCTTTCACTTCCCGAATTACTGCCTCTTCTAACGTTTCTCCTAATTTAACTGCACCACCTGGTAATGTGTAATAAGAACCATTCTTCCCTTTGTTTTTTACCATTAAGATCTTTTCATTTGTTTTATCGTATAAAAGTGCATATGTGACATTTACTTTTTTCATACGTACCTCCTCTGTTTTTAATAAAAGGAATTTTCTGTCTGTTTATCATTCTATCATTAACTCGGTTTAATAGTAAGTTCCCTAAGTATTAGAATAAAAAATTGATTAAATTAATACTAAATAAAAATCCCAGAGTAGCTCCAAAATTAATAAAAACCCCGCTCTCATTTTGAGACGAGGTTAAACTTATATAACAAACGGATTCCAAATTAGCCTTTCTTTAGATCAATTTTAAAAGTATACATATGAGACCCGTATTTTTTGTTAATAGCCAAAGATTTTTTACTTCCCAATTTCACAAAGTAGTTTTATCTCTTTGATTTGTTCTATATGACGCTGTTCATGCAAATAGATCAGTTCTATCCACTGATCAAGAAGTAATTCTCCAAGAGCTGGATGCATCACTGATTTTTTCGTTAGTATAGATTCATCTTCTATTGTACTTAGGAAACGCATTAATTCTTTTCTCGATTCGTTTAACAAATTGACCATTTGCTGCACTTCAAATAGTTCTAAACTGGGTTCAATCATTTCTGGAGCTGCAAATTTTATCGCTCTATCTTGTAATATAGAGTGAATTTCTCGACGTTCTTTTAGGGTACTATCAATCTTTTTTAAGCCAGATGAAATAACCTTTATAACCACTTTATCCAATAAAACTAAGTGATGACATACTTGTGCTATACTCCATTTATTCTTATCTGGCTTATTGTTGAATTGCGCATCGTTCAACATCGTAATTTCCTCGAATAGATTTTTTCTTATTTCATAAAACTTGTCATTCACAAATGAATTCATAAGAATTTCCCCCTTTATTTGAATGTCCACTCTTAGATTCCTATTTTAAATATATTCGCTATAAAAAATAGTTTCCCATCACTACTATTCTAATCCTATCTTTTTTGCTTTAGAAGTGCCTCTAAATATGAATTGCCTCAAAATTTTCTTTTAAATGCATAATCCAAAAGGATAAATTTGTATTCCAAATACTAACGTTAATTCTATATACACTTTATAAACGTTTTTCTAAATAGTAATGATTATGTCCTTTCGGATGATCTTCACTTACTCCAATCACTTTATATCCATGCTTTTTATAGAAATCAGGTGCTTGAAAGCTAAAAGTATCTAAATTGATTAGCCTACTCTCATTTTCAATTGCAAATTCTTCAATTAGTTTTAATAACTTACTTCCGTATCCTTCGTTTCTATACTCTTCAGAAACCCAAAGGAAATCGACATGTACGTGGTGCCAAAATGTAATCGCAGTTATTCCACCTACAATTTCTTCCTTTTCATTTCTCACTATAAAACTAATTTTTTCTGAAAGCTTTTTCTCTTCATCCGAAATATGTTTTTGGTTATACTCAATTACTTTTTCTCTTATGTAATCACTATCTTCTTGGACCCATTGTTTTACTATTTTCATTTTAATTATCACGCTCCTTTTCAAGTATCTATTCAATTTAATAATCGTAATATCCTGTCTAACTTAATAGTCGTAGAGCACTGTTTCATTTCACCAAAATAAAGAAAAGCCGTACTACATTTTATCTGTCGTACGGTTTTATACAGCGTTTGATTCTTTTTAATTAAAACTTCTGTTAGTTTTAACATATTAGTACAATAATTCAATTGTATTACTGCGAAAAAGAATGAACATTCCTAAGCCAATTAGAACTATTGGAACGATAATATGACAATTTCTCTCAAGTACTTTAGCTAAACTAGGAGCTCTTAACAATGTGTAGCTAATAAAGCACCATATTGCTATCATGCAAAAAAAGATAACTAATGTAACAATATTTGTTTTAAGATTTTGACTAGCGAACATTGGTATATAAATTGAAATATTATCAGCTCCATTAGCTAATGTAATCGAAGCTACTTTAAATATTGAACCTGAAACGTTATCAATAAATTCATTTCTTTTATAAGAACGAAGTGACAATAGTCCTTTCATTCCCATATAAATTGGCACGAATCCTAATAACCCAATCCACGATATAGGAATGAAAAAAGAGCCTAAAGAACCAATGATGCTCAAAAAAATAATTACACTAAACCCCAAATATTGTCCAATAACAATATAAAGTTCTTTCATCTTAGTTTTTTCTCGGACAGCTCTAGCTTCCTTCTTAATTATTCCTGTCTTTACTTGTGAAAATAAAACAAGGAGTATAAAAATGTCATCAATATTTGTTGAAATGAATGCTATAAAAGAAGAAATTATGGTTGTAACCAATATAAGCCAACTACCTTCATTATAAATTTATAAGAAAATAATGGTCTATTAATGAATTGCATTTCTAATAACAAAATTGGTTAACTGTAGTTTTTAAGAACATTTTGGTTCCTTTATAAAACAATATGATTATTTAACTAATCTGCTACTTGGTTCGTTAAGAAATAAACTACTTTATTCCTTTCTAAATCATTTCACTTTGAATTATGTAACTCTTTTCTCCCTGCACAATTAGTAAAAAGGAAAATTAAATATTTTGTAATATAAAAAGAGCCCTTTTTGAGGACTCTTTTTATAATTAAGCTACTTTCCGATATAAATGTTGTGTTTCTTTTTTCTTTTCTGCTTTTGGTGGGCGAATTAAAATCGAAATAATGAAGGAAATAACGCTTAAAACACCGATTATAATAAAGGTCGGTTGAAACCCACCAAGTAATGCTCCGATGAACGCTCCTGCAAGTGCGCCAAATCCGAAACCTTGATATACAATCCCGTAATTTGTACTATGGTTTTTTAATCCGAAGAAATCTCCAACAATGGCTGGGAAGATTGTGATATTACCACCAAAGCAAAAAGCAACACTTGCTACACAAGCGAAATAAATTCCATAATTTAGAGGAATGAAACTTAAAGTAAAGACTGACAATCCAATTATTATAAATGTTGCAGAAACAATTTTCATTCGACCAATTTTATCTGATAACGTTCCAAGTACGATTCTACCTACCGTATTAAAAATCGCAATCATTGCGACGGCGTTAGCTGCAGTTGCTGCGCTAAGTCCAACGAGTTGTACACCGATATCTTTTACCATACCGATTAAATATAGACCGCCCATACACGATGTGAATAGCATAAAAAACAAGAGATATACTTGTTTCGTTCGCATCATTTCACGAGGTGTATAGTCATTGTGTAATGATTCAATTACAGTGTTACTTACGATTGCTTCACGTAAGAAGAACGATCCGGTTAAAACTAAAAGCAAGACGATGATACCCCAATATAAAAATGCTTTCGATACACCAAGACTATCGATAAGACTTCCGTTTATATATCTAAAGATTAAACTACCCATTCCATATGCCGAAACAGATATGCCAGAAATAAGTCCTTTCCGATTTGGAAACCATTTAATTAAATTAGATAGTGATGTAATATAAGCAGTTCCATCTGCATAACCAACAACAACACCAGCTAATAAATATAGTAATGGTAAGGAAGAAACTTGTGAACTAAGTATTAACCCAAGTCCCAGAACAATCCCTGCCGTAGCGATGAGTTTACGAAGGCCTAACTTTTGCTGCAATTTCCCTGCAAATAAGGTTGAAAATGATAAAGAAAAGCTTGTTATGGAGAAAGTTATCGCAACGGCATTGAGATTCCATCCAAACTTACTGACAAGGGGTTGATTAAATAAACTCCATGTATAAATTGTCCCAAGGCCAATTTGAACAATGATTGTACCTAGAACAATTAGTAACGGATTTATAGAAGTTTGTTTCATACTAACTGTCCCCTTCTTTAGTCATGACATGAATTTTCACAATTAGTATATCCATCATAAATTACAAAATACTGTACGGAAAATGGTAATTCAGCTCATGTACACAAAAAGACACTCCATAATGAAGTGTCTTTTTGCAGGTTATATTAGATTTACTTAAAGAAAGCTTTGTTAAGATAAGACATTTTCAAATGCTTATGTATATAGCATACCAAAAGATTTTTTTCATGTGATGGGACTTAAGATGTATTTTTCCATCATCATATAGTCGGATGGATAAAAATTAATATTCGATTTCATCAAAATCCTTCGGCTGCGGTACCGTCTGCATATTAGCTGCGTCTTTTGGATCGCTATAAATTGCATTTTGTTCTGTATTTACATCTTTAATGTTTTGCTTTTTGTTTTTATTCATTTTATCTTTCAATTTTCTCACTCCTTTTCATTATAGGAGTCATTATGCCCTATTACTGTTACGAAATGTATCAGCGACTAAATTGCTAAATTCACGTAAATAATATAAATAATTATCACCGCCGTAGTTATATCTTTTATTATACATTTTCGCAACAACTACATTATATTCAGGTATTACTAATATAGTCGGTCCGGTAATTCCTAATATTTGATACGATCCTTTTGGAACTCTTTCACCAAGTTCACTTAAAAGCGCAGGTTCATTTTGAACGAACCAAAACAACCCGTTTTGTGGTAGTTCTTTGTTTACAAATGTTGGGCTCTGCAAACTCGTAGCAATTTTTATAACTTCTTTTGGAACAATTTGTTTTCCGTTTATCACACCTTGATTTAAATGGAGATTGCCCCACTGCGCAAATTCTCTAGCTGAGACAAATAGATTTTTTTCAGTACCATCATCTACTGTACCAATTTCACTGATTGCGTCTTTATTTGGGTCATTAACAACTTCAACTAAATTTTCATCTTGCTTAATTCTCCAACCTGTTTCTTGAAAATTAGCAGGTGTCAACACACGCTCTTTTAATAATTCAGGAAAACTTTTACTATATAGCTGATAAATAAGACGTGTTATCATTCTTACATTAACATCTCTATACGCCCATGATTGTCCAGGTTCAAATTCACGAAAAATCGTCCCGTCATTCGTTTCTCCTAAACCATGCGAATGAGTTACTAAATGTCTTATCGTTGTTTTACCAAGTAATTCAGGATCAAAATCTTTAAAATACTTTATCGCTTCATCATCAATAGAGGTTATTTTCCCCTCGTAAAGTGCAAATGCTACCATTAAACCTAAATAACTTTTTCTAGCAGAAGCAACATTGAACTGTGAAGATGCGTTCACTTTTTTATTAGTCGATGTATTTGAGTGATATCCACTATAATGTTCTAGTACAATTTTGTTATCTTTTATAATACAAAGTGCAGTTGCAGAACTATGATTTTTTTCTTTTATATATTCTACCAAAGAAATTAACCTATCGTATGTATACAAATAAATCCCCCTTAACACGTATAACAATTACAGTTGAAAGAAAAGTGCAAAATAATTTTCACACCTTTCTTTCAAGTAAAATAGTTTTCTTACTATAATTAAATGATCCACCAGTTCCAGCAGTTAAAACAACCGAAACATCCAGCGCAACCTACACAACGTCCACCGCAACCTCCGCATCTTCCGCCGCCACATCCACCACAGCGACCACCACAACCTCCGCATCCGCCACAACGACGTGCATCGTCTTGAATGTAATAGTATGGATATTGATTTTGTTGCAGTTGATCCCAATACACAACATTACCAGATTGATAATCATTAAGATTTAATAATTGTAGTTCTTGTTGAAACTGATTCATTACGAAACCCTCCATTTATAAAAATAAATTCCGTCCAAATAGTAGAAAAAGGCTATAGACTAAATGCGTACATCAACAAAATATGAAATTAAACTAGGTGATGTACCTTGTTTTTTAGCCTATTTTCTTAATCTGCTTTCGGTGGACGTATTTACTATTAATAGAGGTGCTTAAAAATTACTAATCCAACAGTTTAGTAGTTCATCGCTTAATTTTCTTTCTAGTAACTCTTTAACTGAAGGCGCTGGCATAATTTTATACGTATGTAAAGCTTCTTGAGTATAATCTATCCAATGAAACGCTAAATGAGATTCTTTAGATTTTGGTATGAAATCAATATGTAACTCTTGCGAATCTACTTCAAAAATATGATTGATTTCATGATGAAGAACTTCACGGTCTTGCCATTGGTTTTCTATGACGCCTAAAAATTGTTTTATACTACAATTTACTCCGAGTTCTTCTCTTAGTTCTCTTATTAATGCATTCTCAGCTGATTCGCCAACTTCAACATGACCACCTGGTAAAAAATAATGATGGCCAATATATTCAGCCAATAATAATTTATTATCCTTTAACATAACAGCTCGTACAATATGATGAAATTTATTTTTCAATTGCTATTCCTCCCAGTCATTTATTTTAAACGAATAAACGATATACTTGCTCACCATCATAATCATGTCCCAATGGCTGAAAACCGTAACGTTCGTACAGTTTCTTTGCAAAAATATTATCTTTATGTACGGTTAATCTAATTTCTTTACACGCCTTACATGTATTTTTTATTAAATAAATACTTTCTTGTAATGCCGCTTTTCCATAACCGTTACCTTGCTGCTTTTGATCAACAATAAATCCATTTATCCAATGCATATCAGTTGTTTCTCTTACAACAGCATGCATAATAAAACCAACTATTAGATCGCCATCGTATATCGCAAATGGTATGTACTCTACATTGTCACCATCTGGTTTTATATACACTTTAGCAAGTGAAACTGCTACGGATGGAACAAATTTCGTCTGATTTTCTTTAACTTGTAACTTTAAGGCATCTTCCCAATTCTCTCTCGTAACAATCTTTAACTGGACATTCAATATTGTAAGCTCCTTTATAAAGAGAATGTATTTATATATTCAACGTATTGAAATAAATCCCTGTTTCGACAGCGATTTATAGCATAGTTTTAATAAAATCTTGTATAAATTTTTCTTCATCTATTTCTAAAGCAATACAAGCTCCTTCTGATATAGAACTAGGTCGAAAATCAGCAAATGTTTGTCCTTTCGTATCTCCATATGTATCAACATTCACTGTACGATGTACAAATTCAAAAAAACTTGGATTTACTAATCCACTTATAGCAACCACATCATGAAGCAAAGGCCCTTCGATAGATGGATTAAGTTTTTGGTATGCAGAAAAATAGTAATCATACATTGGTTTCATTATCGTATGGAATGGATTCTTTGAATTAGCTTGAATATAGTCAAATACATTTGGTGTTAACACAGCTCTGTTTGTTACATTTAAAGGAAATATCAATAAATTCTTTGCTTGCTGAAAAACAATTTTACTTGCAATAGGATCTCCATACACATTTGCCTCTGCTAATGGCGTAACGTTTCCTACTTCTAAAAAGACACCGCCCATGAAATATATTCCTTTTACATTTAGCATTAAATCATTCCATAAATTAAAAGCAATTGCTAATGAGGTAGATCTTCCTACATCGACAATTGTTAGATCCTTTCCGTACTTTACAAGAATCGAAGCAATACTACCAAAATTGTATATTGGGATAGACAATACACTTTCTGGCACGTGAATAGAACCTAATCCTTCTGGTCCATGAATTTCAGGATAATATGTTGTAATTTCTTCTGTAAGTGGTTTTGTTGCACCGCTAATAACAGGAATGTCTTGTCTATTTGCTAGCTGTAAAATATACGCTGCATTATGTGCAGCATGTATATGTTCCACATTTCCATATCCAGTTACAATACCGACAATTTCAATTTCAGGATGCAGTAAACCAAACATAATGGCAAACGAGTCATCAATACCTGGGTCTCCGAAAAATAATACTTTTTCCAAAGGATGTCTCCTTTCATATAGAAAATAGCAGATGATAATTATGTATATGTAAAAAAATAATTAAACTATACAATTTTATATGAATATTACTAATAAGAATTGTATAAATAAAAAGGATTAACATTATGTTAATCCTTCCTCTAATAAGAAATCTAATTAACAGTTCAATTAAGTCTCTTGCAAATTCTAACCAAACTACTTTGCTATATTGCCGTATTCTGCACTTTGCATTTCTTTCTTTAATGATACATGTGCAATTAAAACCCCAAGTATAGTAATTCCCCCGCCAATTATCGAAACAAATGTCGGCACTTCACCTAACCATAACCACGCAATAAAACATGCAGTTACTGGTGTTAAATATAGAGAACTTGTTGCCTCAGCAGCACCAGAATGAGAGATGATATAAGCCAATGCGATATATGGAAGTACTGTTGGAAATAAACCTAAATATAAAACACTCATATTCACTTCAAGAGGAGCTGCTAATATTTCTGTATACATTCCCGGTAAGAAAATAAGCATACATACAGTACTAGATAAAATTGTATATATGGTAAATGGCAAGAAGCCGTATTTTTTCAAGTAAGAAGTTTGAAAAACGAAAAATAGGCTTTCTGCAATCGCTGCTAATAATATAAATAATCCTCCACTATTCAATTGAATAGTATCTCCTTGACTAAATGATATGAAAGCTATTCCTATAAAACTAATTACACCACCAATCCAACCATTTAATTTCATTTTTTCGTTCAAAAAAACAGAAGCAAAAATTGCCGTTACTATAGGTGTGACCGAAACAATTAAACTTGCAGATCCAGCATTTACTGTTTTTTCACCGTAGTTTAGTGCAATGTGATAAATAGTAAACCCTAAAGCACCAAATATAAAAATTGCTGGGATATCCTTTAAATCTGGTAGCCGCAACTTATATATAAAAGAAAACAAAAGTAGTATAAATGAAGCAATTAATAAACGTAGTAAAGTAAGATGCTCTGGTGTATAAGATTCGAGTCCCATACGAATTGCCGGAAAAGCGGTCCCCCATATTAAAATCGTAAAAGCGTGAGCACATATGATGCGTAAATCCCTTTTTTTATTATGCATGTTATCTTTCCCTCCCTAATAAACCAACCACTTTCAAATTACCAATTATTTCTTTTCATCATATTTAATAGTTGATACAATGTCTTCAACCAGTTATTTATCGTAAAAACCAACCACTTGGCATTTTTAAAGTGAACGAGGGAGTTTTTTTATGACAACTAATAAAAAACTGCCTAAATATCGGCAGATAGTAGATTATATGAAAGAAAAAATCGAAAACGGAGAATGGCCTATTGGAAGTAAGATCCCTAGTCAACGGCAGTTAGCAAAATTATTTCATGTAAATCGAAGTACTGTAATAACTGCACTAGATGAACTTATGGCAGATGGATTGATTCAAGGGAAAATTGGAGCAGGAACAATTGTAACAAATAATACATGGTCATTATTAGCGACGAATCCCCCGCCTGATTGGAGTGAATATGTAAAGGCTGGTATTCATAAACCTAGCAAGTTAATGGTACGAGAAATCAATGAAGCAGAAACAAATAAAAAACTTATCCATCTTAGTAAAGGTGAACTTGCACCTCAACTTTTTCCACTAGAAACCATGCAGTCGATTATGAAAAGCGTATGTGAGGAATTAGAGTATTTTGGATACGAAGAACAAAAAGGTTTTTTACCGTTACGTGAAGCAATAAGTAAATACGTAAAATCATTTGGAATACATGCATCAGCCGGTTCTATATTAATCGTTTCTGGTGCGTTACAAGCATTGCAATTAATATCAATTGGTCTATTGCATAGAGAATCAACCGTTTTACTTGAGCAGCCTTCTTACTTATATTCACTTCATGTGTTTCAATCAGCAAATATAAATCTAGCTGGTATATGTATGGATCATCACGGTATTTTACCTAACGAGTTATTAAAACGAATCAAATATAGTCAAAAGAAAAATATTTTATATTCTATCCCTTGTTTTCAAAATCCAACAGGGATATTAATGTCTCAAGAGCGAAGAAAAGAAATATTGAAAATATGTGAAAAGGAACAGTTACCTATTATTGAAGATGATATTTACCGCGAATTATGGATTGATGAACCACCTCCAGCTCCTTTAAAGTCAATAGATAAACATGGACATGTATTATATGTTGGTAGTTTCTCTAAAACACTTACTCCTGGTCTTAGAATTGGCTGGATTATTGGACCAGAACCTGTAATTGATAGATTGTCAGATATAAAAATGCAAACAGACTATGGATCGAGTTCATTATCCCAAAGAGTTGCTGCTGAATGGATACATAAAGGTTTTTATGATGAACATGTTGCAAACATAAGAATTCAATTAAAAGAACGAAGACAAATCATGATACGGGCTTTAAATAAGTATTGTGCAGATATTGCCACCTGGGATATTCCTAGTGGTGGATTTTTTATATGGCTAAAGGTTGTACCTAGCATTCCGATGAAGAAATTATTTTCAGAGGCACTGTCAAAAGGAATTCTTTTAAACCCAGGACGTATATACGAAGAAAAATCAGATCAGTACATTCGTTTATCATATGGATATGCTTCTCCAGAGCAAATGACTAACGGGATTAAATTGTTAGGCGAATTAATCTGTAAGTTAATGACATAACAAAAACTCCTCTTTTATGTATAGAGGAGTTTTTGTTATGCTTTTTTTCCATAATCCCATGTCCTATTCTAATAAAATAAGTTCGTCATAAAAAAATCTCTGTCAATCCTAAAATCCACTTTACAAAAGTATAAATCACAACATGAGCAACTTTTCTTTCTCTAAATTCTAAATGCGTATTACTTCATTAGTAAATCCCCAAATTTATTAGAGTCTAAATTTGCCTATCTCCTGGTACTGGCTTCCACCAATTACCTGAAACAAACAGCATCGTTAATAAATTATAACTATCACTATAATAGCTCTCTTTCTTATTTTTCATCCAATCCCAGCCACAGTTTACCCAATCTTGATTAATGCTATTCGTAATACTTGCAGCGATAAACGGGGAAACAAATACAGCAGTTGCATAACTACCAATAACAGATCCATTTAGATGATACCCATCTACAATATTTGATGGATTATCATTTGTTTGATTTCTAATCCAAGTTGAAATTTGATCTGAAATGATTTTGCTTCTCTTTTCACTGTACATTGCATAGTCCATCACAATTCTTAAAGGGACACGGCTAGCATTATAATAATGTGCCCCCGTATACTCTGATTCGTTTAAAAAATTTTCAGGTGCTGGCTGCGGAGGGCTGTCTACTACAAAATCTGAAACAAGTCCTGTATTCGGAGAATATTTAGCACTAAACTCTTTATAAATGTTGTACAAATTATTAATGATATTAAGCCAAATTTGATCATTTGTGAACTCATAAAATGCTCTAAAATGTGACATCATCCAATCTGATGATCTGGTATTTAAAGTGGTATTCTTATCCCAATCCCCTAAATTTAAACGATTGTTTATAGTAACAATACTTTTTTTTATTCCTTCTGTAATCATCTGTTGAGCTTCTTTCAAATAATTTATAGCCCCTGTAGATCCCCATTGAGTATGTGCAAGGAGTAATGAATATGCGATATCTAAATCTCCATCTGTAGCTGAAGGGAAATATCCAAAAGCTTTTTTATCATCAGTAACAATCCATCCCATTAAATTTGGATTTCTAGAACTTTTAAAAGTTTTTGCAGTCTTAAACAAGCCGTTATAAATGCTCTGTGCAGCAGAATCATAACCCGCCATTAAAACAGTTATAACCATCCCATATCCTTGTCCTTCTGAGGTTCCAAGTGGAGTAAAACCCTCTGGATTCCCAGTAATTTCACCTTTTACATAGTAGCCACCTGGTAATGAGGATAGGTCGTTTTTTAAATAATTCATTTTCCAATGATTATAATAACTTTTTACTGATTCATTTAGCTCTTCTTGGCTAATATGATTAGGTTTCACAACTCCTGGATGAGTAACTTGTTGTGGAAATGGTTTATGGATAGTATGAATTGATTGGCCCTTTTCCAGCCGCTCTTTACCTGAAGCGTTAAAATCATGATTTCTTCTCATATTCTCACCTTCTTTAAACCTTTTAATGCAATGCAATATATTAGAAATATGATAGATTTATCTAAAATAAAATTTCTATTGTTCGATATTCATACAGTATTTTTTAACTTCATCCCATTCATAAAAAAGACGGAATATATCTTCCTCAATCAGTTTCGAACCCATTTGAACTTCAATAAACTCTAAATTGGTAGTTGCTTTTATACTATGCAAAGTGCCAACAGGAATTTTGATCACATCACCAGGTTTGACGGACCAAATTTCTTTTTCTACCACTACTAATCCTGTTCCACACACAATTGTCCATACTTCATCTCTGTGAAAATGTTTTTGATAGCTAATGTTTTTTCCTGACTTTACAAAAACTTTTTTTGTTAATACTTCCTGTTTATTTTGAGAAGTAAAATAATCAAATACTCTATACGATCCCCACCGTCGCTCATCATACATTGGACGTGAATCGAACTGAAAAAATCCTCCTTTTATTTTCTCGCTGTCTTCTTTATTTGCTATAAGAATACCATCAGAACACACTGCTATAACTATGTTAGATACCCCTACAACCGAAATTGGAAACTCTAATTCATTTATTATATTTACATTTTCAGAGTTAGAGCTTATATGTCCCTTTCCAAGTACTTGGCTATTTACTTCTTCCGTTAAACTTTTCCATGTCCCTAGATCTTTCCACTCACCATCGTAAGGTATAACAATAGTATTATGATTTTTTTCAACAAACTCATAATCAAAACTGTCATAGGGTAATTTATTATAAAACTGCACCATTTCATCAAAATCAATAGGATAATTTTTTTGTTTTATATGTTCTAAAATACATCCGAGTTTAAATGCAAATATACCAGAATTCCAAAAGGCACCTTTATCAATTAAATCATTAGCTTGTTTTGAATTTGGTTTTTCTATAAAAGAATCAACTAGTTGATATTCATTTTTAATTAATGCTGAGTGTTTCGGAATTATATAACCGTATCTATCAGCATTTGAAGTCGGCTTAATTCCAATTAAAGCAATTTCTGCTTTTGAATCTTTAAGGTGAGCTGAAATAGATTTAATATGTTCAAAAAAATCATCTTTTACATAAAAATCAACAGGCATTATAACGACAATTTCGTCATGGCTAATTTTTTTTATAGAGTTTAAATATAAGGAGGCTAATACAATGGCGGGATAAGTATCTCGTCGCTCTGGTTCAATTACAAGTGGTATATTACTACCTAATTGATTTTGAATAATCTCCACTTGTAATTTATTTGTTGCTATTATGGAGTTTTCGGAAAGGTTTGCATTACATAGTTGCTGCCATATTCGCTGAATCATCGAAATTTGCTTGTCAGCTTTATGGCTTGATGGTAATAGTTTTAAAAATTGTTTTGAACGAACATTATTTGACAACGGCCATAACCGTTTTCCAGCTCCTCCTGACAACAAAATAATATGCATATATATTCCTCCAATTGTTTTGTTAATAACGTTCTGCTTTTATTTATTACCGAATAGTAATAATATGGCGCAATCAAAATCAATTTTAAGTAAATTTATTTTTTCCGAATGCAGGAGGGATTATTTTGTCAAAAATTCTAATTACATGTTTAGGCGAAAATAATGAAATGTTTCATTTTAGAATTTTAACTTTATTTAAGACATTAAAAGCATTTGGTGGTCAATTAGCAGATGCAAAATTATTAGCAATCTTTGTTGATAATGTTGATGAACCAATTTACAGGGAATTAAATGAGATGGGTGTACAGGTAAGAATAGTAAAACCGTATGATAGTAAATTACAACGTCATTGTAATAAAATTAGAATGTTAGAAATAGAAGCTGATTATGATGTTTTAATAGCCTTAGATTGTGATACTGTTATTACACGTGATTTTTCATCTGAAATATCTACTTCTCGTATTCGACGTTGTGACTCTTTATTAGATCCCCTTACTATTGATGAATGGAAATATTTATATAACTATTTCAACTTGACTATACCTAAAGTTGAAAATGAGATACATGCTAATAGTGCTGTACTATTTATACCTAAAAGTCATGTGAAACCACTTAGAGATGCATGGTTACAATACGCTAATGTAATTACCGATTTGTTTTTCACTAATGAAAAGTGGAATGTTATTGGTCAAAATAAATATTATACAGATCAATTTGCACTTTCTTTAGCACTTGCTGATCAAAAATTAAATGTAGAGTTATTACCAGCTGAATTTAATATTCATATCAACGGTTCATATCAAGCATGGGCGGAATCCTTGCACCCATATATTATTAGTTACCATCATAATGTTACTCCAGACGGAAAATTAGTAACTACTGGCATGACTGTTCCTGATCAATATATACAAAAAGTTAATAACGAATTAGCTTAATACCTTTTGTGGTTTTTTAAGTTTTGTTTTTATTATCATTAATTATTACCCATTAATATTTTTAAGTACTCCATCAATTCTTCTTTTAATTTAGGCCGTTGTAGTGCGTACTCTAAATTCGCTTTAATAAATCCAAATTTATCTCCAATATCATACCTTTCTCCTTCGAAATAATATGCATAAACATTTTGTTGTTCAGCCATAATACGGATCGCATCTGTTAGTTGAATTTCCATGCCATTAATCTGCGGTAGTCTAGGAATTATCTCTAAAATGTCAGGAGTTAATATATACCGTCCCATAATTGCTAAATTAGAGATACATTTATGGGACGGTGGCTTTTCTATTAATGTATCTACTTGAACAAGATTTTCGGTAATTGTATTTCCTGGTACTACTATTCCATATTTTGAAACATCGTTTAATGGAACCTTTTGAACAGCGACTATGGGAGACTTTAATTTCAAATAAATATTCATTAATTGTTTTAGACAAGGAGTTTTAGACTGAATAATATCATCCCCTAATAATACAGCAAATGGTTCATTTGCAATAAAGCTACGTGCACAATAAACTGCATCGCCCAGCCCTTTTGGTTCTTTTTGGCGAATATAATAAATGTTTGCAAGCCTAGAAATTTTTTTTACATCTTCTAGAATTTCATCTCTCCTACTCTTTAACAATATTTCTTCAAGTTCATATGATTTATCAAAATGATCTTCAATTGCACGTTTTCCTCTTCCGCTTATAATCAATATATCTTCAATACCAGATGCTACAGCTTCTTCAACGATATATTGAATTGTTGGCTTATCAACAATTGGAAGCATTTCCTTTGGTAAAGCTTTAGTCGCGGGTAAAAATCTAGTTCCTAGTCCTGCGGCTGGAATTACAGCTTTACGAATTTTCATTATTAACTTCTCCTAACTATTTTAACTTTTCACACTAATATATTATGCCTATATGGGGGGTTCTTTGAAATAATTGAACACCATTTTAGAATTGTTTCATCTTGCTCTTTCCATGTATGATTGTCTTTATTACTTCTCCTTAAATAGGCAAGGTTATATTTATCTGCCGAAAAAATTTTAAACCCTTTTTCCATACTATCTTGACAAAAATAAACATCTTCTAATAAAGATACATCGCGAAAATTTACCGAATCAAAAACCTTTTTCTTAACTATCTTCTTCCCACCATCTAAAAACGAGGTTTTATCTAAAAATTTATATTCTTGAAAGGGGTTACGCAGTGCCAGAATATCCTTTTCTTCAAAATATATAAAATATGTTAATTTCCCCACTATATCAGCATCCGTATACTGAAAAGCACACATCAAATCAGCTAAATAATTTGGTGCATAGTAATCATCATCATCAAATGTAGCAATAAAATCATAATTCACTTTATCTACTGCAAAATTGTAACAATTCCCTAAAGATGTCCCTTCAGGAATTTGGTATATGTGAATATTTTCAAAGCGGTTTGCTTTTTTTCGATAATAATTAAAATCTAAATCATCTTTATTTAATATGAGTATAAGTTCTTTATTTTCCCACGTTTGATTTGCATAGTTCAACAATATATTTTCTATAAATTGGGGTTTATTTGTGCAGGTTACAATGGAGACTTTTTCTTTGAAGTTGTTAATAAATTTTTTTCTTAATCCAAGTAAAAAGTTTTTGTTATACTCAGCTATTTTTAATAGTTCGGATATAGGCTTATATTGTTCTTCTTTTCGAATTTGAACAATGCTGTTGAATAGGTCTTGGATATTTTCAGGGATACTATTCATACTGTAATCACCTCTTGAAAAATTCAGTTATTTGCAGTTTATGTAGCTCCCAAAATAATGGACACTAAAAAATTGATGAATATCCTCTCTTAATGCATTTCATGTAACAAAACTAATCTTTTGAAATACCATATATTATGCGTCTCCTTTAATATCTATATAGTTAAACTGCCAGAGGTGTATAAAAATGAAACTATTAGTTTTGAATCACTTCCCGACTATTCTTCCTCCAAATACTGGTGGAGTACTTCGATACTTTCACATATATAATCAACTAAGTAAATTTTATGACGTAACTTTATTGTCACAAAAATATATGCCTGAAGTAGAAGAAATTGAATACTCACCTACATTTCGAGAAGTAAAAATTCCTACCAATGACGAACAACATAAAATTGATAAACAATTAATTTTAGAAAAGATGGAGCCTAGATTTTCTACTCATGCCGCTTTAAGTTGTGCATTAATAAAAAAAACACCACCTATATTTCTTAATTATTACAATAAATTTTACAAAAGCACTGATATTATTATCCATGAATCACCCTTTACACTTAAGTATGATATAAATTTCGATTTAGGGGATAAACCTAGGATATACAACAGCCATAATCACGAAGCGATATTCGCTAAAGAAGTTTGGCACGGAAAAAATGCACGTAAGTATATACAATATGTTACACGAATGGAACAATACCTCGTTGAAAATGCAAATTTAGTTTTTGCGACTTCCGAAGAAGACAAAAATAGTTTTATTAATTCATTTAATGTTAGTCCAAAAAATATTAAACTAGTACCGAATGGCATAAATCCTAATGTTTGGTATAAAAGAAAAAAAGCTAATAGTATCAGTTCAAGGAAAACAGCACTTTTTATCGGGAGTATGCATGAACCTAATATTGATATCGTTAATTTTATAATCTCATATTTAGCTCTAAGATGTGAAACAATTGATTTTATTATAGCCGGGCAATGTGGAAAACAATTCTCTAATTGTACATTACCAAATGTAAAAATTATGGGCGAAATAAATGAAGAGCAGAAACTAAAATTGTTTTCGGAATCTGATATAGCTATTAATCCAGCATTTTTTGGAACTGGAACAAAAATTAAAACATTAGAGTTTTTATCAGCCGGGATTCCATTAGTATCGACTGCTGTTGGTGTTAAAGGAATGTATCTTCAAAGTGGAAAACATTATATTCACGCAACTCATGAGGATTTCTCATCTACACTAAATAAAGAAATAGTAAAAATAGATCAATTAGAAGCCATTTCACTACAAGGACAAGAACATGTAAATAATTTTTTTTCATGGGAAAATATTGCAAAGGAAATTAAAGTCCATCTTGACCTTTTAGGTTCTACTAAATAAAAATTAATTTTAATATAGGGAGTTAAGTATTTATGGGCCTAAAAAAAATGAAGGGTTCTTATGATTCTGTAATTAGTTTAGGGGCTTATTGTCAAACTGCATTTCAATTAAAAAGAAAAAAATTAAGGGAAATCTCAACACCTTTAGATTGGATGATTTCTCCCAGTTTAAAAGATGTAAATTGTTTATTAAGAAATCAATTTAGGGATTTTATGGAGTATAAAAATTTAAGGATTAGTAATGCAGCCAATCAATATTCCCACCTAATAATTGATGAATTATATCACATTGAATCTCATCATGATTTTCCTATTGTAGAACAAAGTCAAAATCCGTTATCTATTTATCCAAAATTCAAGAAAAAATTAGATAGTAAAATAGACAACTTTAATAAACTATTATTGAGTAGCAAAAAAATTCTATTTGTTAGAATGGTTGCTACTTATCATGAAATAGTTGAATTAAATACCGTTTTACAGCAATTAACTAACAACGATTTCTTTATTCTAGTTATTAATTTTTCAAAAGATAATAGTTTTGTAGAACGTTTTTGGAATATTGATAATGTATGTTCTATAGAAATAAGAAATACTTTTCCAGGCCGCTGGGAAGGTTGTGATTTGTCATGGGATAAAATTTTAAACGGAGTATCAATTAGTTAATAATAAAGGAAGTGAAATTACTACATGCTGAATGGAAAAAGTATCTATGAATTATTATCCATCGTAGATAATATTGAAGGATGGTTATCTAACTACGAACAGTTTATTTTATTGCATTTACCTGGACTAGTTGATCATTTATCGGGTAGTATTGTTGAAATTGGTTCTTATAAAGGAAAAAGTACAATTGCATTAGCTCTTGGAAGTTTACAAATAAGTAGTAAAAAGCGCCCGATTTATGCAATTGATCCATTTGTCGTACCGCCTTTTCAATACTTTAAAGAAAATATTGAAAATCATGGACTAGAGAATATGATTATCCCTATAAAAAAGCATAGCGAAGAAGCATATAATGATTGTCCTGAAAGCATTTCTGCAATATTTATTGATGGAAATCATAATTATAATCACGTGAAACAGGATATTATTAATTATTCACCTAAAGTAGTCAAAGGTGGTCTTTTAGCCTTTCATGATTATTCTAATTATTTTCCGGGTGTATGCAAAGCTGTAGAAGAGCTTTGTAATAATGAGAACTTTGAATATATATCTCTATACGATTCATTATTAATAGTCCGAAAAAATTAAATAATAGTTTAAAATATTTTTATTAAACAGGAGTGCTGTGAAGTGTTGGATAAATTAATGATTGTAGCACACCCAGATGATGAATCGATTTTTGGAGGCGCTACATTAATAAAAGAGCCTGGATGGAAAGTAATTTGTTTAACAAATGGAGATTATCCTATTAGAGCAAATGAATTTTATACTGCTATGAAACTCATTGGTGTTTCTTGTGAAATATGGGATTATCCTGATCGATATGATGGGAATTTCGATAAATTGCAATTATTGAAAGATTTATCAAAGCTTTTTCAAAAAAATAGTTTTAATTGTATTGTGACACATAATCTTCAAGGTGAATATGGACATAGTCAACATAAATCACTGTCAAAAATTTTACATGAACAAAATTATGATAATTTATATATTTTTAATAAATCTAGCGCAATCCTTCCATATAAATTACTTAGAAAAAAATTAAATTTACTTTCAATATATAAAAGTCAAATTAAGGGTAATATTGAACAATTGATGGATTATATTGTTTATGAAAGTGTTGTCTTATCTGTTAATCATAGTATTGAGTTATAAAAAATTTAATTAACTCCATATTTATTGTTGGAATTTGCAAAAGAGATTACTAGTTATAATTTACATTCTTAAGATAGAAAATCTTTAAAGCGAAAAAATGTAGCAGAATCAGCTTGTTCTAACCTTATTGTTTTAGGTGTAAATATACTGCCAACAATAAAGTGAATTTCAAGCAATCCACAAATTGCGAACCAATTTGTGGGATATATCATAAAAACTTCTTGGACTGATGTATTTTTTTGAATAAAAATCATCGTCATCAAATTTAGCTATAAGTTTATGTTTAACTTTTTGAATACCATAATTTAAACACTCACCTAAGGTGATTTTTTCTAAAAATATATATACATTTTTAGACATAGATGTTCTCAGTTCCCAAACCTCTTTCTTTATGTCATATTTATTTAATATTATAATTAACTTTTTATCCCCTATAATCTTGTTTATCGTAATTTCCGAAAATATTCTTCCTCAACTCTTCTCAAATTGTACAACATATAATGGATATCAAAGTACCTACCACCTTTCTTGTTTAAGACTGATTTTTGAATTTTTATCACAGCTTATTTGTATAGTTAATATATTTATATTTAAATAAATTTCACACATTTTAATAATTTTTCCTGTCGTTTATACAATTATGTAAAGTTGTACAAACGTTATTTATTATAAATTCATATACTATACAGTATGGACAAGCTAAATAGAAAGGAAATGAACATATGGCTGGTAACTATAAAGACAATAAATATTGTTATGAAAGTTTGAAAAAGGTAGCACCTCAAAGTTCCCGACAAGAGTGTTTTATATCTACACATTACACTGCTGGACCTGGTGATAATACACCAATAGATTATTTGTTAAATCCAGGTGAAGGGAATGTAACCTTATACCAAAGTTTTACAAGTAATCAATCTAACTCTCTAATACAAATTTCTGTACCACTTAGTACTACTCCAAACGGTCCACTATTTATTACAATAGAAAGTAAAACTAGTAACCAATCAATTAATGATGTCATTAATGCAGGGCAAACAAAATTATATGAAATAGCAGATCTTAATACTATAATTGCTACAAACGGGAATGCTGACGCTACCACTTTCTTTACTTTATCTATTCAAAACACTTTTTGTTTATGTTGTAATAGTTCTAATTGTGACTAAAATAAATAAAGGAGCTCCTCATTTAATGAGGAGCTCCTTTATCTTCACCACAATCTCATTTCCTGCCCCAACATAATAAGCTCTTCATAAGGATCTCCGTCAATATTTAATACTTGAGCAAAAGCAGGTTCTGTTTTTAAACCGTTCTCTTTTAAGCGAAGAATGTCTTCCCTTATATGGGGATGCTGCATTAATAACATGTGCTCTACTATCATATGTCTATATGCATTTTGGTTACGTACTGGCTTAGGCTGAGCAAATAATTCAAATTCAAAACCTTCAAATTCAAAGTTTATTTTTATCGATTCTGTAGTTTTAATTTTTTTCTTTTTTATTTTGAATCCTTTATAAGAACCGTATAAAGATCTCATTTCCTGTTCAAAAACATCAAAGTTATATACTTCCATTACTATGTCTAAGTCGGATTGAATTGTATCAATTCTTATAGGGATTGTCCCGCAAAGAACGGGACTATACAAAGTTAAATCCTCCATTATATTTAATTTATTCAAAACATCATACACTTTTTGTTGCTTCTCATTCCCAGATTGTAAATATGTAATAGATGTAAACATGGAAGTCTCTCCTTCATTTCACGTAATACGTGACTCACTAAATTCAAGAAAAATTGTCCGTTTAAACTTTTTCTAGGAGTACCTTTATTTCAATATATTAAGGTCAATAAACAATATGTTTCAACTTTTCTCCTATACAGCAATACTATAAAAATAAAAAAGGAGGAATTATTATGAGCATTTTTAACATTCTTTTAACCATCCACATATTATTTGGAACAATATGTTTAATAACCGGTATTATAGCGATGGTTGCTCAAAAGAAGAAAGGAAAACATACGGAATGGGGTGAAATATATCATGCATCCTATGTTGTTATCACCGTTACTGCAATTATATTATCCATTATAAACTGGGATAAAATCGCATATTTATTTTATGTAGCAATTTTCTCTTATTCATTTGCGATTTATGGCTACCTGGCACGAAAAAAACGTTGGAAAAATTGGCTGCATCACCATATTAGAGGTATGTTAGGTTCTTATATAGGTGCAGTAACTGCACTTTTAGTAAACGTCGGTATTCATATTCCCATAATAAATTTACTGCCACCTATATGTTTTTGGTTTTTACCTACATTAATCGGTATTCCTCTCGTAGCCAGTGTATCAAAAAAATATAAAAAGCGTAGTTAAAATTCATTACAATTTCGTTACTTTCTGATGATTAATATAAAAATCATACTCAATGTAATATTTTATTAACAAATTCAAATTCATAATGCTTTAAGTTAATCACTTAGAGATAAATAAAAAGAATCCAATAAAAATATTGGATTCTTTTTCAGATTTCATTTCAATATCAGCTCTATGTATTCAATGATGTTACTATTTGGACCGCAAACTATCTTTGTATACTTGTTTTATTGCCACAGTGATAATTGCACCATTATAATTTAAGATTGTAGCAACGAATGTAAACGATCCGGGTAATTCGTAAACATCCCGTCAACTCCTCATAAAATTAACTTTTTCATGTCTGTTTCATTATCTACAGTAAATGGATGAACTTCTAATCCATGTTTCTTTATTCTCTTTACATAAGCTGAATCAATATATTTATAGTTCATCCCAAGACCGATACAGTATGTTTTATATTTTTTTATCTCTAATTCAGTTAATTGAATTGCCTTTTTGTAAGGTAGTAATTGTACTAGAGGTATATTAACATCTAAACTATGAATTTTTTGCAAACTTTCTTCACTAAATGATTGAATAATAACTTTATCACTTATTTCGTAGTGTTTTATAATTGCTAATAACTTCTCTTCCATACCAGCATATTCATCTGGTGATTTTGTTTCAATATAATAGTTTGCATCATTCCCGAACGTTTCAATAATTTCTTCTAGTGTTGGGACTGTAGCATCTTCAAATTCTTTCTTTGCTAAATTGGGATGCTTTTTATTGAAAAAAGAACCTGCATTTAGTTGCTTTATTTCTTCTAATGTTTGTTCTTTAACTAATCCCATACCGTTTGTAGTACGGTTTACTGTTTCATCATGCATAGCTACTAAATGTCCGTCTTTTGTCATTTGAAGATCAATTTCTATATAATCTCCTTTCAATTGTTGTCCTAATGTATATGCTGCCATTGTATGTTCCGGCGCATACGCAGACGCACCTCTATGTGCAATATTTTTTATGTGATTTGATTGGTTAATAGCTTTCGTATACTTAAGTTCATTTACTTTATGAAAAACAAAAGTACCTATTAATATAATGGTGCAAATGATTGTAACGATATATATTCTTTTCATAAAGATGTATTAACTCCTAAATGAAAGCAATTTGATTCGGATAATTTATTCAATTAAATGTCGATTTTCAAATACTGTCATTTGTCCAACAGATTGAAAGCCAGCCTTTTTATAAATATTAATTCCATCAGGTGAAGCTTGTAATACGCATTGAGCAACCTTCAATTCTTTTGCTTCTTGCAGCAAGTAATTAAACATAGTGGAGCCAAATCCTTGCCCTCTCATTTCTTCTTTAGTTGCTATATCATAAATACCAATACTATCTTTTGTACATACTAATGAACCAACCGATACGACTTCATCTTTATAAAGGCCTATGTACAGTTTCATATTCTCATTATTCCATAAATCGAAAGAAGCGATTTGGTTGTAAAACGCTTGTACATGTATACCTTCCTCTGATGTACCAAATAGATTAGCTAATGTTTCCCCAAACTTTTTAATTTGTCCTAACGAAGATGCTCTTTGTATCGTAAAACCTTCTGGCATGTTTATTGTTGGATGAATTGTTTTTAAGTCTGCTACCATCGCGATATTTTGTTCTGCTTCTTTTAAGCCATTTTTTATTAATTCGCTTTTTATAATCTGCTCATGCCTATCATTCCAAAACCAAACACTCATTGGAAATTTCTTTTGATTATAGTTGTTTACCACTTTATATAATTTCTCAATACCTTCCGTTACATCATTGTTTAGTAAAGTAATGATATTAAATGTATCTGCAGGTAAACCACAGTCGACAGCAATATAATCCTTCGTTTCTTTTACATTCATTCCATGTACCTGTCGCGCAATATATGACGTTTTATATGTGAAGTTATCTATTAATAACTGTTTATAATTCATTCGTTTTTCTCCTTTCATAAAAATTCGTATTCGAATCATTCAGTATTAAATATAACATATATGAAAAGTGCCTATTTCTATAAAAATAGCTCTATACATCACTCTTTTTCCTCTAAAAGAATTAAAAATGATATAACGTTGTCGGAATGAAAAAAGTGGTATATAATAAATATTAACATTACTAGTAATTATTTTAGGTATTCCTAGAATAAAGGAGCGATACATATGAAAATTACTATTTATTTCGGAAGTCATGAAGATCAAGATGTTCGTACTATGGACTGTCATTTAGATGTAGAGGATACAGAAGAGATTGTTTCTGTATCATAATATAAATTGTAGGAATGAACCCTCTTCCCTACAGCGTTTAAGGCACCTTTTACAGGTGTCTTTTTTGTTGCTTTTTTCGTCAAAAACCCTTTACTTTAGAGCGTTTTAATAGTAAAATATAAATATACGAACAAACGTTCTTTTAATTTTAATTGTACATGAAGGGATGATTTTTACAATGGCTCAAGCAAAGCGCAGAGGAAGAAAAAAGCAAACACCTATCATTTCAAATACAGGCTTTATCGGCTCTGTCTTTATTGATACATTGGAGTTACAAAAGAAATCCTATTATTTCGCTCGTAAAAAACTTCAAATTGTTCATCACGTACTTGATGGCCTCTCTGGGGCAACAAGTTCTCTATTTAAAGAACATAACATTTCAGCATACATGTCATGTGTGTATTTACATAAACAAAAGAAAATCGGCTTTGTTCTTTCAACGAAACCATTTGAACAAAGTGACGGTGTTGCTTACTTTATAAATTATTTAATCGAAAAGAATTTTTACGGTAATGACGAAGATGTAGAATATCAAGAAGTATTTAATACAGGTTTTATCGGTGTAGTATTCGCTGATTTATGTAGCATAGATCGCTTTAATTTCGAGTTTGAAATGGGTATGTTAACGAAATTAATGAAAGATATGATTATTCCGGTTAAAGAACTCTTTTTACGCCACAATGTACCGGCCTACATCTCCACTTCTCATTTAGAGGAACAAAACAAATTAGGTTTCGTTCTATCTGTAAAACCGTATGATGAACGTGCAGAAGCAGACTTATATTTTGACGCGTATTTAAAAGAACGCGGGTTATTTATTGGTGATGAAGAAGATGATATAGATAAGATCGTTATTAGAAAAACAGCTGAATTACGATAAAAAAGCGCAGGATGTGGATCCTGCGCTTTTTTATAATTTATGAAGTTGATTTACCAAATAAACGGTATTAGTTTTTTTGTTTTCTGTTTATACACTGCAAATTGTTCCCCATACTTGTTTTGTAAGTAATCATCAGATTTTGGAATATAGTCAAAAACAAATACTAAGAATAGGCCTAGCGGGATAAATAAACTAAAAATATTGCTCGAGATTAATGCTAAACCAAGCACCCAAATGCAATCCCCAAAATAATTAATATGAATCGCATATTTAAATAAACCACCTGTATATAGCTTACCTTGATTTACAGGATTGTCTTTAAAAGGTTTTCTAAGTAACTCTGAAACTGTGTTTAATATACTTCCCCCTAAAAACAATATCCAGCCTATAATAAGAAATGTTAAGTTTGGATCCTGATTACTAGTAATCATTAAGATTGGAAAACCTAAATAATATATTCCAAAAGCAATACTGTTCATAATGGCTTCTTGCCATGTAATCCCTCTAGGCAACCATATAAACATCATAGCTGTTAATCGGAAAGCGGTAATAATTAAAGCTATAAAAAGTCCTATTGAAATACCTGGCTTGAAATAAGTAATGAAAAGTAAGTAATATGCAATGATTAAATAGATAATCTCAGCAACTAAAATCAAGTTTTTTTCCTTTATTGTTGGCCGGTTTATACCATACATTGTGATACGCACCTTCCTTTAATCATTTTATAGGAAAATATACTTCTATAATATTATTCTCCTCCAGTGTGCTATAAGGATTCGTTTTATAAACTTCAAACGGATCGCCATTCAATTTATAGTTCTTTTCTTTAATCCATACATGTAATTTTGTGTGAACAGAAGGTAATTCTTCGTAAGAGCCAATAAGTGTAGCCATTGCGCAAAGGCCGGGATGAAACAATTTTGTTTTATTTGTGGCCTTGGTAAGAGGAATCGCAATTTCTACATCATAATTTTCAGGTGTATATTCTGAACTATGGAATATAGCAAGTGGTTTTGCAATAGGCGATAAATTTTCAAATGAAATTTTACTGAACAACCCATTAAAGTGCATTAGGAAATCAGAGATATTTATTCGCTTTCGCTGAGATACTATATGAAAGGTTAAGTGATTTACAAGATTAATCTCAATATAATTTAAGTAATCCATGATACTTTCCTCTTCATCTAATTGTTGAATATCAAACTTTAATTTTTTTAATAAAGAAGAATAAAATGTAATCTGTTGTGTTAGACTTTCTTGTTTGGTTTTCATTTTAGAGTTAAGCAACTCTGTATTCTCCCAATTTGCTAAAATATCCTTAATTTCTTCCAGAGAAAATAAATAAGTTTTTAATCGTGTAATCAATAAAGCAATTTCTAATTGGGAAATATTATAGTAGCGATAGCCATTCTTAGCGTCTATGAAATCAGGTTTTAAAAGCCCAATTTCATCATAGTAGCGCAGCGTCTTCATTGTAAGATGCGATATTTTTGAGAACTCCCCAATTGAAAGCATACCACTCACCTCCTGTTATTAATTATTTTAAATATACTGCTTCCTGTAAGGGGAAGGTCAATCCATAAAGCTAAATTTTCTTTTTGTATTTATCCCCCTAAAATGAATATGTACTTTCTTCAACATTGTCCATAGGAATTCAATCCATTTTTTCGTTTTATAGTATTTGCTTTTCTTACCTTGAAAGATATAGCAATATACATTCTATAAATAACCTAAGATTCTATGAAGCACTATAATCTTTCGAATGAACTTCTAACGTGAAACGATTTGATGAAGCTTTAATTACTATTAAATATAAGATTCCACCTACAATTGGAATGATGTAGGCTGGAATATAATTTAATAATAGACCTGATATTGCGAGTGCTATTGGCTGCATCATTTTACCTAAGCTTAATCCAATACTAAGCACTCTGCCCCTATATTCATCAGGAATCTCTTTTTGCATGAAATAAATTAAAGGAATATCAATTAGCGCTATAATAATCCCTAAAAAGATCATAACAACACAATACGTAATAACGAATACAAAATCATTCACTTCAAAGTTTTTGAATAAAACTGGAATCCCCGAAAAAATCATAATAACTGACAACATAGAACTTAGCTTTTTCAAAAGATAAGAGTAAGAAAAACGATCAGTTATCTTTTTTACTACAATTGCACCAATTATCATCCCTACTGGAAAAGTCCCTTGAATGATACCAAATTCCTTAGAAGTCAGATTGAGTACTGTGTTAATAATGTATGGCAATGGAACAGTTACAGCAAAGCCTAAGAAGAAATTAAACGAAATTAAAATATGAAACGTATTCTTTAAGCTTTCCTTTTCAAGTAAGTAAGAAAACCCCTCTATTATATCTTTAATAAAATTAACTCTTCTTTTTGAACTTTCCTCATTTATATTACACTCGAACAATTTAAAGTGAATAAATAGTAATGCTATCCCTGAAAGAATGAATGAAATACCGTTTATAATTATAAAAGTTTTAATATCAAATACTGAAAAAACGATGCCACCTAACATAGGGCCAAGAATTAAAGATACAGAATCGATAATTTTACTTATAGAATTAATACTCATAAGCCTCTCTTTAGAGACGATATTTGGTTTTGCAGCTTCTAACCCTATTCCAAAAAAGGTTGTAAATACCGTCATAAGAAAGGTTGTAGTATAAATAATGAATAAATTTAATCCATAATAGCTGCTTAATATATAAACAGTTATTAATAAGCACCCACTTAGTAAATCCATACAAACGACGAGTTTCTTTTTATTAACTTTATCAGCAATTACACCAGCAAATGGATTCATAACAATCATTGGAATCGTTCCTAATATGAGCGTAATCGCGAAATTTAACGCAGAGCCAGTTATTTGTAAAACATATAATCCTAGCGCGAAACTATACATAGAGCTACCGAATATTGATACTGTTTTTGCAATTGAATATAAACAAATATTTCTTAGTTCTTGGTTTCTATTTTTATTTTCTATATGTAATCGTAAACTTCTCATAACAATCCCCCCACTTTTCTTTGTATTACATTAAGTGTAAGTTCTTGGGTTAACCCAATAGCAATATGTACTATTTGAAAAGTTTTAAGGGAGAATAAATAAAAGATGGGGTTAACCCCATCTTTTTCCGAAAAATGAATATGTATAAATTTCTTCTCCTTGTACAAAGAAACCCTCGTACTTACCTCCCCGTTTCAAATAGTTTGAAGTACTTTCATCAATGAATTGAAACTGTAGATTTTGGATTTCTTTCGTTACTTTTGAAAGTGTAAAATTTGTTCGGAATTTATTTGTAATTTGGCTATTTGAGCTGAAATTTTTAAATAAAATAAATAAACTTAATAAATAGCAATCCGTTTTAAATAGCGGATTTAATTCGTGAAGTAAAAATTTCTCATGCTCAAAACTATAATTGCTCGTACCAGAATGATCAATTACAATATCAACTGACTTATTCTGAATAGGGATATTCAAGAAATCAGCACAGATAAAGAGAATGTTTCTTTTTGGATTTCTTCTTGCTAATACATCTTTTAAAAATAAAAGTTTATTTAAATCTCGATCTACTGCAATATATAGGCAATCTTCGGGTAGTTCTTCATAAATATTTCTCAAAAAGAATCCAAGTCCCGATCCTATATCCAGTATTAATTTGTTATTTAAATCTAAATGTATTAGTTTTTTTTTCGCCCATTCCCCTTCTCTATGCATATTTTCCAAATACGCATTATCAGTTTCATGAATATAATCCGAAATAGTATCTTCAAGTGACGTTTGCTCATTTACTTTAAATGATTTACCAGCAGTTATAATTCCTGAAGTAATAATATATTCTTCACCACAATTACAAATTAGCTTCCCCTCGGTAATTTGATTGTTATTAATAATTCCCTCTTGAAGAATTAGTTTTTTACTACATTTAGAACATGTAAGTAAATGTAGTACACTTAAATCTATCCCTATAATTGAATTAGAAGTTTCGCTTGTTGATATTAAATCATGTAACACTTTCTTTAATTTATCCCGTTTCTTCTCCAAGAGTTCTATTTCCTGTTCCAACTTGTCATATTTCAGTTTAAATAAAGATTGGTAAAAAGTAGCTTTTTCGTAATTCATAGCTTTCGCTAAATTTTTATAAAAAAATAGTTCTTTAATTTCATTCAAACTAAATCCTAGCTCTTTGTAATGTAATATAAGCTCTAAATCTATTTGACAATACTCATCAAAAAAATAGTGCCCTCCCTTTTTTTCAGGAATTATGAGGCTGAGATCCATATAATGTCTAATTGTATCAATACTTATGTTATTTAATTTTCCAAACTTACCGATTTTCATAGCATCACTACCATTTGTATATTTTTTTATATAGATTTCTATTTTTACATTTAAAAACCCTTTAAACTTTTGAAACAACATTATTTACGTTATGTATGGGATATTTGAATGCCACATATTTTATAGGTGTATAATCCTTTTATTTAATTAAATTTCCATGTAAATGGACATCATCACATCTATTTTATTAAACCATTGGAGCAGGATTACTGTAGAATGTTACTTATAATATGTCATAAACAAAATCTACACGACGTGCTAAAATGGCAAGGTTAAATTTATTAAAAGGGATAGGACAAAATACTGTTCATAGTTATTTTAGCTTTATAGATTAATAAGAAGGCGGATTTATTTCTTTAATATAAAAAGGCACTTACTGAAAAAGTAAACCCTCGAGAATTTTAAAGATTTTCATCTCCAAATACCTTACGAGTTATTGCTACAGATCATAGTTGTGTACAACAAATTGATAGAAAATAAGAAAAAATTTTTATTACTTTTTATGTTTAGAGAAGTTAAAAAACCGCTAACATCTCTTTCATACGCATGGAATATACAGGAATTTATAACTTAATATAGAACATAAAAAGGAGAAGTTTATATTCTAAATAAGGGGATATGCATATGGAATTTGGGATTAGAAAATGAAAATTGCAATAGTCTGTTTTGATAACTTTACTGATATAGATGTATTTCTACCATGGGATTTATTAAATCGTGTACGTTTAGTTGGCGGTATTTCTGATTGGAACGTTCAACTATTAGGAACGGAAAAAACTCATATATCCATGTCTGGCTTACGTATTCCCATGACAGGAAGCATATCTGATATTCCTACTGCTGACGCAGTAATATTCGCAAGCGGTAAGGGTGTACAAGATTTATATAAAAACCAAGAATATATTAATAGCATTCATATAGATCCTCAAAGACAATTAATAGGATCTATGTGTTCCGGTTCATTACTACTAGGAGCTAAAAAATTGCTAACAGGTAAAAAAGCCACTACATATCCATCCGCAGTAGAACAGCTTAAAGAATTCGATGTAGATGTTATTGAACAAAGTTTCGTAAACGAAGGAAATATCTCCACTGCTGCAGGTTGTTTCGCTGCTCAAGATCTCTCAGCTTGGATTATAAGAACCCTAATCAATGAAACAATGGTCGATACTGTACTAGAAACTGTTCAGCCAGTAGGCAAAGGTTTATATTTTTAATTTGAAATCAAGTTGAGGGATTGGTTGCTCCTAAAAACGATAAAATGAGACTTTTTGCTTGATGGCGACGTAATATGCTTCCAATTTCAATTTAATTAAATAAAAAACCCGCGAATCATTCACGGGTTTTCCTCTTAATAACTAATTGCTATTGTACCTTCACCTGCATGAACCGCAAATGAAATTGGTAATGGATATAGTTTAAAGTCCATTTCAGGGAATGCTTGTCTAATATCCGAAATCCATTCTTCAGCTCCATCTTTATCGTTAGCATGGAACATATGTAGTACTTTTGGTAATTCTTTTTCAAGCTCATTTTTAATGTATTCTCGACATTTTTGGATTTTGCGAACTTTCTTTTCAAGTAAAAGCTCTCCACCTTTTACTTCTAATATTAAGTTGACACTTAATAAACTTCCAAGTAAAAATTGAACTCCCTTTACACGTCCACTTGCGTAAAGGCCTTTTAAACTTTTCGGGAATACGTGGAAAGGTCTTCTTTTTTCATCTACTAATGTTTTGTGTATATCTTGTAACGTCATACCATCATTGTATAACGATTTCGCTTTTCTAATTAGTTCATCCATTGGATAACTTGTTGTTTCACTATCCAATACCGTTAATGGGAAACCTGCCATGTCTGCAGCTAACTTCATGTTTTGATAAGTTCCACTTACTTTTCCGCTAATAGCAACTGCAAATCCCTCTTCATATTCTTCTTTGCATTTCGAAAATAACTCTACCATTTCCCCTATGCTAGGTTGTGATGTAGTGACAGTTTTACCTTCGTTCAACGCATTATAGACGCGCTCACGCACACCTTCTTCACAATCTTTGTACGACACACCATCAATAATAACTTCAATTGGGATAACAAAGTTATCTCCTTCTGTTGTAAAACTCGCAGTTGTACTATCAGTAATCCAAGCAACACGCTTCATGTTGTTCCTCCCTTAATTCAATTCCTCTTTTCTGACTTTTCTATATATTTATGTTACGAAAAGAGAATATCCCTGTAATAGTAACAGGACTTTATTGTTTTGGCTATAGTAGATGCATATTAAATGTGAAATTTTTTTGTCATTTTCACGAAAAAAAGAAGAAAATCGAAGTATTTGCCCAATTTTCTTCTTATCATGCGTTATTTAAACGTTTCATTATCTAAAATTACAACATAATCATTCGTCAATCGGCCGGCTTCCTTCGTATAACTAACCAGTCTTTGTACGTTATCACAGCTAAGTTTTGCTCCCCATACGAGTAACGGTACACCGATAAAATCGATGTGGAATCTTCTAGAAAAAAGCCCCCCAAAAGTCATAGGTAAAGGAACTGTTGGTGATGTATTAGAAAAAATTATCTTCTCATGACTTTGATAATGTTTTTGCAGAATCTCTCCTAAATGCTTCATCGCAGGTACAACGATTTTTGATGCGCCGCATCCAATTGTATAAACTGGATTACCATTTTCGTCTATTCCATGAAAAATGATTTTCCCCATATCTTCTGTTTTCAATTTATTAAAGTAATCTACATTTAATATTTCTTCTTTCGTTAACTTACGATCAGTAGGTAATTTATTTAAATGATAAGCTGCAGCAAGTGCAGTTGAATGTGTTCCACCGAAATCTGTGTAAATGAATATCATATTATCATCCCTTGTTGTAAAAGTTCAATGTTATTTAGTATTACCGTTCACAGCATTGATAAACAAAGGATGAATGTATTTACAATTTTTTTGTTAATTCATTATATATTTTTGGGTTATACTCTCGTCTATTTATTACGGTACATAATGTAATAATCGTAAGCATTATTAATAAAAATAAACATATCTATTAACCCGTATGAACTGTCAATTATCAATAGATTCTACACCTTTAGAATTAGTCTTATTTAATACTTGAATATTAAATTTACTAGCTAGCATTAAAGTGATTTTATAAATAAAATATCCAACAATAGAACCTATAACGTTACAGATTACATCATCAATATCAGTAATGCGTATCCAACTACTAAATAAAGACTCTATTAGCTGTAATAATTCAATACTAAAAGATATAGCCAAACCTAATAAAATAGTGTTTTTAAACTTTTTAAATATATCCCATATAATTGGTGCTAAAAATCCTAAAGGCATAAATAATAAAATATTTCCGCCTACATTTCTTACGATTAGACCAATCATAAATAGGACATCACCATCGTAAGCACTCCCTATTTTACCAATATCTTCAATAATGGAAGCAAAGGGGATAATATTAATTGAAAGTCTAATATGTTCAATATTAGTTGAAAAACCAATTGGTATGGGGAATAAAGTTACCGCAACAACCATACCAATATAAGTTGCGAACAGAAAACTAATTAGTTCTTTCCACCAATTCACACCTTTTTTACTTTTCATTCCAATAAAAATACTTCGTACAATCAAATAACAGATAACTCCTACTATGATAAACACACTACCATTGATCATATACAAACTGTTAACACATCCCTTCATAGTGATATTTTGTAAATCTTAAAATATAAATACAATGATTAAGAATTCACTTGTATAGAATTATATTTCATTCTAGAAAACCTTTATTTATAAAATAAAGGTTTTCTAGTTAGTTAAAATACTTTTCAAAACAAAAACAATCGTGAACTCGTTTGAATTGTTTTCTTATCTCTTCTTTATTTTCACCCGTATAATGAGCAAATGTTTGAACTGGATATAATTTATCTATATTACTTTTCATTACACCTTTTATCTCGTCTGTATGATCGGAGTATATGTGTAAATATGAATCTACGTTTACAAATCCGTTCTTTTCATACCATCCATGTACCCATAGGTTGTCCCTAGTCCATGCTTCCAATCGATTTAGGTTAAGTTCTTTCGCTAACTTCTCTGCCTCATTTAATAGTTGATTACCAATTTTCATTCTACGGAAATCCGGATGAACAGCAATATGCCAAATCATGCCGCCAAGACCAATCCCTTTTGAACAAACTGTACGTTCTTCTAATTCGTATTCAATATCTATTAAACCCACAATTTTATTTTCAAATACAGCTACTAATTCAATAGCAGGATTTTCATATTTTTCTTTCTCTCTAAAAACGTTATCGTAATATGCTGTATCTAAAAAAGATAATACACGGCAACGTACCCATCCTGTTTCATCAGATTTTTTATACGCTCTAATTTCTATTTCCATATAATTAAAAAGCCCCTTCTATTTCTGTCATTAATTTTTCGGGTCCTGCCTCTTTATTTGATGGGATAACTAATGTAATTCCTAAGTCTGGATATACGGCCGAGCGAAAACTGACTCCTGGATCATATCCCATTACATGATATTTGAATATCTTCTTTTCTCTTGTTTCAATCCATATTCCATAGCCGTAAGACTGATTATTATTTACTTGTATATGCGGGGTTAAAAGTATCTTTGTATATTCTCGGCTTACGATTTCATAGTTAAACAATGCTTCCCAGAACTTCAGCATGTCTGGCGCAGTAATAAAAGCTCCACCATCAGATCCTCCTATTATTGGTATAGAGTAGATGTTTGTTCTCCAATTTTGGTTAGTTTTATCTTTTATATATCCGAGAGCTGTCTGCCTTGGTAATGTATCTAAAGAAAAATAGCCAGAATCGTTCATACCAATGGGCTTAAATATGTTTTTTTCTATATACTCCGTAAATTTAAGTCCTGTCTGTTCTTCGATTATTAATCCGAGTATGATAAAACCTGCATTATTGTAGTGAAACTTGCTTCCAGGTGCAAACATCATATTTCTGTTTTGGAATAATGGTAAGAAGTCTTTTAAACTTTTTAAAAGATACATAGGTGTTTGTTTCCATAGATCTTCGAAGTTATCCATAATACTTTCATCAAAATAATCTGGAACACCCGAACTATGCGTCAAAAGGTGATGTATTGTAATATCTTCATTAAAGTTTGGAAATTTAATCCTTAAACACTCTTTTAGCTTTGTTTGAAACGTAATTACACCTCTTTCAACAAGTTGACAGATACCGATAGCAGTGAATATTTTACAACCGGAGGCAATTCCGAACTTTGTTTGTAGCGTATTGTTTATACATTCATTTCGATTTGCGTAACCAAACGCCTCTTCATAGGCTATGCCTTTTTCTTCTTTCACTAAAATTACCCCAGAGAAATCTATATGCCGATGCATTTCTTTTACAATGCTGTCTATTTGATCTTTTGTTTTCATTACAAAAACCACCCTCGTTTATCAATATTGTTCACCCTTCTTATATTTCCATATATAGGAGGGTGAACCCTCCTATTGAATACAGTAAATCAAAACCAAGAGAACTATTTTGAATTGATTGACTCAGAGGAATGCACTTTAGACTGTGATGGCAATAAAGTAAACACACACAATACGATAGTAATAAGTAGCATTACCAATGAGCCTACAATAACCACAAGTTGTATAGAAATAAATTGAGTTGCAACTCCGAACAAAATCGTAATTAAAATGGTGATGCCCGCAATCACAAGCCCATATATACTCCCAATCCGTCCCATGATATGGACAGGGACATTATTTTGATAAAAGGTATAAAATCCTGTGTTTGCATACGCCATAGAGAAAGATAAAATAAAGAATCCAATAGCAGCTATTAAAAATTCATTTGAAAAAGCATAAATTAAATAACCGATTGCTATGAATAATGATCCTATTCCAATTAAAAATGAAGGCACTATTTTTTTGGATAAAATTGTATTTATTATTGCTCCTAAAATAAACCCGGCTCCAGCGATACTAACTAAAAAGCCATATTCACTATCTGTTAACAATAAAACTTCTTTCGCAAATGACAATTCAAGTGAATCATTTGCGGCAGTTAAAACCATCATTCCTTGAAATAAGAAGTACACAAAAACGATATATAAAGATTTTTTACTGAAATTTAAAACAATGTTCCAATCTTTTTTTAGTACAGCTAAAGATAACTTGTCATTTGATGTAGTAATATCGGATTTTTTATCAAGATTAGGTAACAGTAATGTAATTACTCCTGATAGGAGAAATGCTATAGCATTTATATATATAGCAAACTCTGGTGTACTTGCTATTAACAATAGTCCCGCTATTGCTGGACCAATTAAAGATGCACCAGATCCTATTAAACTACGTAATGCGTTGAAACGTTGTCTTTGCTCAACTGGAATTAATTTCGTCATATACGTCATAGCAGTTGGCTCATAAATCGCACTGGCCATACTTATAAAGAATACGAATACATAAACAATCCAAAGTGATGGAAGTAAAGGTAAAATAGCGATAAATACCGCACGATATATATCGAGGTGAATCATTAACTTCCGCTTATTTAAACGATCAATCATACTTCCTGACCAAGCGTTTGTAAATAAGGCGGCTAATGGTTTAATTACATATAAAGTAGCTACAGCTAAGGCTGATCCTCCCATATTATAGACAAGTACATTCAGTGCTATTAAGTAAATCCAAGCTCCTAAATTCGCAATACCAACTCCGGACAGTAGTAATAAAGGATATTTCCAATCTTTAAGTAAGTTTTTCATTTTAGGCCCCCGCTTTCCAAATTGTTTTGAAACAATAAAAAAATCCCACCCCCAAGACTTTTTGTCTTAGGGACGAGATTTATCATCGCGGTGCCACCCTAGTTTGTTAATATGTCGCCACATTAACCTTATCAGGTACTGCATTGTAATTCATGCTTATACCATAGCTCTATAACGGGAGCTCCCGTCACACCATCCCCTAATAATAAGTTCCGATGCGCTGCTCAGAGGCTTGGTTCAATAAAGAATTTTTACTCCTTTTCAGCTAAATGGAGCTCTCTGTGAAAAATTCATTTTATTTACTCTTCTCTTCACTGCATTTGATTTTTCCATATTATCACAATTATTTTTAACTGTAAATAAAAAATAATCAGATATTTAACGACCTGTTTCTGTTGATTTTCTTATTTATTATTTTTTCTAAAAATTACGGTGCGTGAAATTACTTATAACTCTAAAAAGAACCTATTGGATCTAGGCTCTTCAAAGTGTTGAAATTAATTTGTATTCGCCTCTGCTAACGGTTGTAACGGTGGTTCTAAGTCTAGTTGTAATGAATCTCCTTCTTGTATAGCTTGTCCTTTTTCAATGCTTTGATTTGTTACATAGCCCGTACCCGTAGTTTTTAAATCTAATTTTAATAATTTAGAGAAATACATAACATCACGCATGGACCAACCTTTTAAGTTTGGCATTTTTGCGTTGCTTCCTAATAAAAATATACGATCACCTTCACTCATTACTTCACCAGACTGCGGATATTGTTTTATTATTTTTCCTTCACCTAAAATTATCGGTTGGAACTTCTCTTTTTTTACATTATTCTCTACTGTATCCATTGATTGATTGACATGATTTTGTACTTTTAATTGGGATTTTTTCGTTGCATCAGCCATTTGTTTTTCTGTGTATGGTTTCACCTTTAAATATTCAAGGCTATTTTTCACAACTGGTTTAAATATTTCAGCGAGCGGCTGAGCTCCATACTCGTCTCCCTTTAACTTTGGCTGCTTAATAGCTAAGTATACAATTAACTCTGGGTCATCAATCGGAGCCATTCCTAAGAATGAAAAAATATAATTTTCTTTTCCTTCCATATATCGTCCATTTTCAGGATTCGGAATTTGTGCTGTTCCTGTCTTACCTCCTATTGGATAACCATCCACTTTATACATTGTACCGGTACCTTTTGAAGATGTAATAACACGCTCCATTAAGTCTCTTACCTTGTCCGCTGTCTCTTTTTTTATCGGATTCCCAGTTTCTTTCGGTTGATTTTCCATAATAACTTGTTTATTTATTGGATTTACAACTTTGTCAACGATATATGGTTGCATCATTTTCCCGTCATTTGCTATAGCGGTAGCAGCTTGGATTAATTGAATAGGCGTTACTGTAGAGCCTTGTCCAAAAGAAGTTGTGACTTGTTGAATTTGTGTATCTAATAATAAAGTATTTTTACTTTCACCAGGTAAATCTATCCCGGTCTTTTGATTGAATCCAAATTTATTCATATATTGCTTAAACTTATTTGGTTTCAATAGCTGATCTTCTAAAATAGAAAATGCTACGTTTGATGATCTTTCAAAGCCTTCATCAAATGTAATAGATCCCCATCCAAATCCACCATTATGATCTTTAATATCAGATGAACCAACGGAATATTTTCCTGATTGGAAATATTCTTTCCCGTTATATACCCCTTCATTAATTGCAGCAGCTAACGTAAATATTTTCATTGTTGAACCTGGTTCATATGCATTTGCTATTGGATCATTTAAAAAATATTCGATATCACCTTTATTAGGATTAAAACTAGGTTTACTAGACATTGCTAAAACTTTCCCTGTCTTTGGATCCGCTATAATTCCTACTAACATAGAAGGATCATAGTGCTCTTGCGCCTTATTCATCGCTTCTTCTAAAAAACTATTAATTTGTTTATCGATCGTAAGATATACGTTATTCCCATTTTTAGCTGGTTCTATTTTCCCTATATCATTTGTAAGCGGAATCCCTCTTGGTGCTCCCACATATTCTATATTCCCGTTTGTCGAGCGCAAATATTTATCCAGACTCTTTTCAAGTCCGAATTTTCCTTCTGTATTTCCTTTATCGTCTGGTCTCGCAAAACCAAGTATATAGGATGCAAAATCTTCATTTGGATACACTCTTGCTTTTTCTGACATAAAAGATACCCCTGGAATTTTTAATTTTCCAATTCTTTCTTTTACTTCTCTAGATAAATTCCGCCCGACTTTTCCAATCTCAACTTGCGTGCGTCCCTCATGAAAATTTTTTAATACGTCCTCTTTATCAATTTCAAGCGCATCAGCTAATCGGTCTGCGGTTTCATCTTTATTTTTCACTTTATTTGTTCCTTTTAAATTCACAACAACACGATACGTTGTGGAATCTTGGACTAACACTTTTCCAGCTTGATCATATATTGTGCCACGATTCGCTTCCAAAACACCATTTTTATTATGTTGTTCATTTGCTAGATCCTTTACATTGACATTATGCAAGACTCCTACTGCCTGAATATAGAAAAAACGCAAAAGCATAATGAGAAACAAAACAATAAAAGCAACCATAAAATACCGCGCGCCTTTATTCGTTTGAAGTTTATGCATATTTATCCCCTTTCTTTCACAATTCATTACTGCGATAGTGTGCTATAAATTATGTAGTTTTTGCTTTCAATACTATATGTTTCGAACTTTTCCTTTTAATTCCTTTAAATCGTCCTGAATGTAGCTATTGTTTTTGCTTTTATTTTATTTACAGTACGGTGCGTGAAATTTAAGAATATTCCGTCATGTAATAGTTAACTTATAATAGACTACAAATTTAATAGGTGCTAACTCAGTTGTTCTTTCACCAATCTTTTAATGCATATGTCCTTTTCTTGTGCACAAGAAAAAAGTTCGCCTCTGGATTTCCAAAGGCGAACTTTTAAACAAACTTACAAATAGTTACTTATAAAAATCAAGCTATATGATTATATTTCGCTAAAAAAGGAATTCGTTTTGCTACCAATGCGTACATTTTGAATACAAATCTCGCGATCGGTTCACACATACGTGTACTTTGCATTACTAAGCTGCTCGTAATAAATGTTAAGAAAGCAGCGCCAAGTATATCTAGAGGATAATGAACACCTACGTACATACGTGATACACCAACTAATACTGCCCACATAAGAGCGACATATTTTAGTTTTTCTCCTCTAAGTAAAAATACAAATGCAATGGAAAATACAAGTACAGAATGATCACTAACAAATGATGAGTCTGCTGCATGTGGCACTAATTGATGTACATCATGTGATACAAACGGACGTGGATGGTAATATACCGCATGTATCACAACATTTACTAGTAATGCGATAATGACTGAAAGTGTCGTATATAACACTGTGTATTGTTTTTTTATGGCATTGACTTTCTTTCCATTATTAAACCATAAGATAAACATAAACAAAATTGCTACATATACAGCACTATTTGTAATAGCAATCATTAGCGTATCTAATAGTTTAGACAATCCAGCAAAATTATTAAACCATTGAAATACTGTGTAATTCATAATACTCTCTCCTTACATAAAAGCGTTCTTGATTTACACAGTATACAACATCAATATGAAAATGGGCTTAAACTTTTCTCATCTAATTCTCATTTTACTAGTACTCATTTGACAATAGTAAGACTAATTATAACGGCTAATTATGTATAAAGCTGAAAAACCTTTCAAACAATACGAATCATATGCTTTTTATGTGTAGAATATATAACATAGTTATTTAAATATACTAGTTGCGAAATCATATTTTTATTACATACGAAGTGCGATATTACCAAATTGTTCTCCCTGTTCCATACGACTTAACGCCTGAATGGCTTCTTCTAACGAATATACTTTATCAACAATTGGTTTAATTTTATGTCTCTCTATAAACTTAACCATTTCATGAAATTCCTCACGGCTACCCATAGATGTTCCCATTATATCGATTTGATTATAAAATAATGCTCGTAATGGTAATTCAATTTTATCTCCTGAGCTTGCACCAAAATTAACAATTCTCCCATTTGGTTTTAATACATCAAAGTATTTTAAGAATGTTGCTGGACCTATACTATCAATTATTAAATCTACTTTCTCCCCGCGTAAACTCTCTTCCCAATTTCCAAAACTATTAAAAGAAAAGTCTGCGCCATATGTTTCGGCAAACTTTCTTTTACTCTCTACCCTTGAAGTAACACTTACTTTTGCACCAATTGCTTTTGCAAATATCATGGCAAATGTCGCTACACCACCGCCTATCCCCGGAATTAAAACATGTTCATCGCACTTTAATCTACCCTTTGTAAAAAGTGCCCTATATGCAGTTAGTGCCGATAAAGATAGAACCCCAGACTCTTCCCAAGAAAGATATGACGGTTTTGCCACTACATTTTCAGCTGGCACAATAACATATTCAGCAAACGTTCCATCTTTTGGTCCACCTAACACTTCTGGTAACTCAGGTACTTTGGCAATATTATCCCATCCAATGCTAGGATTTATAATAACCTCGCTATTTAATAAATGATTTGAAACGCCTTCTCCGATTTCTGTAACAATTCCTGAACCATCTGAACCTATTACTAACGGCAGATCCATTTCTTTTCTATTGTTTATAATGAATAAATCCCTATGATTTAATCCTGCAGCTTTTAACTTTACCTTTACTTCACCAGCATTAGGATTTATTTCAGATGACAATCTATATTCTAATCCTTCTACCCCTTTTTTATATTGATGTACAATAGCTTTCATTGCTTCATTCCCCCTTAATATTTTCAATGTACTAGATATATCAAAATAAATAAAAGAATTTGCCTCCAATAATTAGAAATAATGTATATCGTTGTGACAAAATAAAAAATCCCTCCCTATAAATAATGCAGGAAAGGCAGGAGATTTTTAAGTTTTGGCCAGCTCTAATATATTTAGAATAAATGGCGCTTTTGCACTTGTATATGAAGCACGATCAAACGGATATGTAGCTGCAAGTTTCTCTTTTATTTCTGTATATTCAATCTGTGCCCATTTATGTTCCATAAGAAAATCACGAAATAAAATGTTATTCTTCCACTCTTCACTATTATATATATAAACATGTAAATGATGGGTACCAGCTCTCCATTTTCCCTTTCTAAAAAAACGCCAATTAGGTGTTTCTTTTGGAACATATTCATAGCCGATTTTTAATAGCGCTTCAATCCACTTTTCGGTAATTTGCAAATCAGTTACGCCAATCATCATATCTATTAGAGGTTTCGCTCCTAATCCCTCTATGGATGTACTTCCTATATGTTCAATAGCGATACAATCTCCTCCGAATAAAGAAATAAATTTCTCTTTTTCTATTACATACTCTTCATGCCAGTCTTTTTGATATGGTTTAATAACGATTTATTGTTCCATTTTATCCCTCTTCTTATAATTATTTATTATTATATTTATAAAATTCCATGTGATTAACATAGGATTTTCACAAAATATGTCGAATACTGAAATATACAACTTAATTATAATAAATGCGAGGTATATTATGAAAGATAATCCAGTTGAAATTCAGTTGAATCAAGTTACATTCCAGTTAAAAGAACATCATAATTTTGATTGGCTATTGAAATTAGGAAACGTATTTGCTGTTTTTGACCAGCAAGATTCAGGCAATCTATCTTTTGGTGTAGAAAAAGATGGGCGTAAGAAATTTATTAAATATGCAGGGGCACAAACACTTGCATATGAAGGAACAATGAAAGACGCTATTGAAAAATTAAAAAATTCAGTTCCACTATATGAGGAATTACAGCACGATTCGCTTATAAAACTAATTGAACATTTTCCAGTTCACTCTGGGTATGTATTAATTTTTGATTGGTTTGATGGTGAATGTCTTCATTCACACTGGAGTTTTCCGCCTCCTGAAAAATATACTAATCCAAGCTCTCCATTTTACAAATTTAAACATTTATCAATTATGGAACGAATTCAATCCTTAAATTCTATTTTTTCTTTCCATACATTTGTCGAAAAGAAAAACTATGTAGCAATAGATTTTTATGACGGTAGTATCTTATATAATTTTCATACAAATGAGACGAAGATTTGTGATATAGACTTATACAATGAGAAACCATATATAAATACTATGGGAAGACTATGGGGATCTTCGCGTTTTATGTCGCCAGAGGAATTTGAGTTAAACGCTATAATTGACGAGAGAACAAATGTGTTTAATATGGGGGCAATGGCTTTTGCGCTCTTAGGCGGTGGAAAAGATCGCTCCTTTACAAAATGGGAAGCAAGTAAAGAGTTATATGAAATAGCGTTTCGTGCTGTAAATGACAACCGACTTGAACGATATGCTTCGGTTGAAACATTTTATAAAGAGTGGCTAAACGTGGCTAATGCTAAAAAGATATAAACTTATATTATTAAACGCAAAAAGTTTCTACTATAATCATGTATAATAGATTTGAAATGGAAATTCAAAATAACGAGGCACATACTATGAACTTTGTATATATTAATCAAAACGTATTAAATAATCTTCTTTACATTCTAATTAGTATATTTATTTTTTATTTTATATATGATAGCGGGCGCTATTTAAAGAAATATAAAAAACTACTTATTATACTTTGTACGAGTATCCCTCTTATTTTATGTATGCGCTATCCGATCTATATGGATGAAAATTGTATTCATGATTTAAGACAAATACCAGTTATAATAGGTACGCTTTATGGTGGCTTCCCTGTCGGTATAATATTGTTTGCTATTTTATTAATTACAAGATTTTTATTTTATGGATTTAGTATGTTAACAATACTAGTTTATGGCACAATGTTTATCATTACAGCGTTCGCATCCGCAAAATTTAATAAATATAATAGAAAAGTTAAAGTAGCTTATGGAATGTTTTTAACATTTTTTCTAGCAATATTTACAACTGTAATTGTATTAACTTTATCGGATTTTGAAGTGAATAATTTATACATTATTTATTTCATACTATTACCAACTTTTTTGATGTTGTTTGTCATTTACTTTAATGAAGTTTTAAAAGATGCAGTAGGTATGCGATCGAAGTTAATTAAAATGGAAAAAATGGAGATAGTTAGCCAGCTCGCTGCTAGTATATCGCACGAGGTAAGAAACCCCTTAACCGTCGTAAAAGGATTTACTCAACTTTTAAAAACACCAAATTTAACTCCAGAATCAAGAGACGAGTATATTGAACATATACTTGAAGAGTTACATCACGCCCAAGGAATTATTGATGATTATTTAACGTTTGCCAAACCGGCTTCAGAAAAATTAGATCATATTTCAGTAGAACAAGAATTAAATCGAGTTATTAATATGATCTTACCATTATGTAATATGAATACAATACATATTACAAAAGATTTCTCTACGGCGACTATTGTTGGTAATAAACAGCATTTTCAACAATGCTTTTTAAACTTAATAAAAAATGGTATTGAAGCAATGCCTAATGGTGGTACTTTAAATATCTCTTCATCTATTAGTAATAATAAAGTTATCATACGAATTGAGGACAGCGGCAGTGGTATGTCACAAGAGCAAATAAATCGATTTGGCGAACCATATTTTAGTACAAAAACGAAAGGTACAGGTTTAGGTACCATGGTTGCTGTTAAGATCATTGAAACGATGCAAGGTAGTTTAAAAATCCGAAGCGTTATTAATAAAGGTACATCTTTGACAATTACATTGCCGAAATGTAATTTGAATTCATCTGAAAACAAATAAAAAAGGAGCATTTATGCTCCTTTTTTATTTGTTTCGATACATAAGTATCTTCTATGTTTTTTTAGTTTACATTTGTGGAGACTAATTAGAAATTAGTACCCTCCGCCCCAGCAGCTGCATCCAACGATAATTAATAAAATAAATAACACAACTAATAAAGCGAAACCTCCACCAAAACCACAAGAACCACCGTAACTCATAATTTCTCCTCCTTTTGGTTTGAAAACTAATAGGTAGTTGATCATTTTAACTGGTTCGTATTATACATTATGTGAATATCCCTTTTTTGAGCATGTCTACAAAAAAATAAGTAAAAGCACTCATTTGAGAGTGCTTTAAAATGGATACCAAAAGTTTTGAAATACATGTAACTTTAAATATACTGCTACAATCAAAATAAAAACACCTACAAATAAAGCAATGAAATCCCCACTTTTTGCTTTATTTGTATAAAACCACGTACGTTTATCCTTCTTTCCAAATCCTCTTAAATCCATTGCATTTGAAACTGTATCGATTCTCTCTAGTGAATGAATAATTAAAGGCCAGAAAATTAAGACACGGTTTTTCATACGAGTCCATAAACTTGCTTCTCCTTTTTCAAAAGCTACTCCTCTCGCCTCTTGAGCATGTTTAATTACTTTATATTCGGACTGAATATCAGGTATATAACGTAACGCAATTTTTATTGCATAGGTTATCTTATAATGAATTCGAAATTTACTTAAGCTACTCACAAATTCACTTGGATCAGTCGTATAAATAAAAATAAGTGTAAATGGTAATAACGTAAAATATTTTAATGAAAGTGTAGCCGCATAAAATAACGTTTCATAAGTAATTGTCGCATATCCGATATGTAAAAACGAAGTATATGATTCAGTTAATTCAGACCCATGGGTTGGTGTAATAAATAAAATCATGACAGAATTTAATAAACTAAATGTAAATATAACACTAAAAACAATTAAAATTTTACGAAATGGAATTTTTGCAATTAGAAGTCCGATACAGCCAATCATAAATACAATAAATAATATACGAAAATCAAAAAACAAAAAAGTAAGCGTCATACAAAAAATAAATAACAATAATTTCACTGCTCCATCCATACGATGAAAGTATGTACTATACATGTTCCTCCCTCCTAGTAACCTCAAAATAAAGTTCTATAAACCTTTCAGGATAGGGAATTCCACTAAAATTAACTAGCTTGAATAAAGAACTTTCCCTTAGGTTCGCTCTTTGTAACGTTTTTGAATGACCTAATACGATAGACGCAGTATTATTTGCAATAATTTCCCCTTCATGTAAAACGATTGCTCTATCTGCGTATTCTAATGCGAGATTCATATCGTGTGTGATAAAAATAAAAGATATTCCCTTTGCAGCTAGTTTTTTAACAAACGACATAAACTGTTTATAATGATAATAATCTTGTCCCGCTGTCGGTTCATCTAAAATGATCAGTTTCGGATTTGTTGTTAGTACAGATGCAATCGTTACTCTCTTTTTTTGTCCATAACTTAATGCCTGAATTGGCCAATTACGAAATGGATACAAACCACAAATTTTTAATGTGTCTTCCGCTCTAAGCTTAATTTCTTCCTTTGAAACCTTTTTTAATTTTAATGAAAATGAAACCTCTTCTATAACAGTGGGTTGCGTAATCATATGATTTGGATTTTGCATCACATAAGATATAATCTCTCCACGTTTACGAATAGACCAAGAATTAATATTTACTCCATCAAATAAAATCCTATCATTTTTTGTTTTGTTTATCCCTATAAGACTATGAGCTAGTGTTGATTTTCCAGCTCCATTATGACCTAAAAGTGCTACAATTTCCCCTTCTTTTATTGAGAAATTTACATTTTCTAATACTTTTTGTTTATTAGGATAGGAGAAAGACAAATTTTCTACTTTCAATAATTCTTTGTTTGTAGGAGTGCTTTTACAAAAAACTTGCTTCTCCATCCACTCAGTTATTGCGTTACTTACATTTTCTCTTTGAAGATTTTCAAGTGGATATATTATTGAATTATTACCACCAAAAGGTAATCTCTTTAATCCTTCTATGTACATAGGTTCTCTTAAGCCGATAGATGGTAATATATTTGACGTTAAAATCTCTTCTGGAGTTCCTATCGCAACAATTTCCCCGTCATCCATTAAAATGATTTTATCTAAATCTAGATTTAATATTTCTTCTATTCGATGTTCAATAATTACAATTGTTTTATTATATTGTTTATGTATACCTTTAATAAGTTCTACTGTATGTAAGCTACTTACAGGATCTAGATTCGCTAAAGGTTCATCAAATAATAATATATCGGCATTCGTTGTTAACAACCCTGCTAGAGAAACAGTTTGTTTTTGTCCCCCTGATAATTGATGTGGACTTTGTTTATGAAAAGAATGCATCTTTACCTTTTTTAATGAATCTGAAACAATTTTTTTCATAGTGTTTTGATTTACACATTCATTTTCTAAATAAAAAGCTACATCTTCTTCTACTGTAAGACCAATAAATTGAGCATCTTGATCTTGCAAAATTGTTCCTACCTGTTTACTCTGTTCAAAAATACTCCCTTTCCTCGGGTCTTTTCCGGCAATTAAAATATTACCAGTGCTAATCCCCCCATAAGAAAACGGGATTAGCCCATTGATACAATGAGCTAACGTTGACTTCCCTGAGCCACTACGTCCAGCGATTAATACTTTTTCCCCAGGATATATATGAAAAGTAATGTCTTTTACAGTAGTCTGCGCCGCATGCTCATATTGAAAGCTAAATTGTTCAAAAGATATAATTGGTTGCATGTTAACATCCCTACTTTTCAATTTTTAAATGTGTATGTTTCTTATTAGACTTAGCTAGACCTATTGTAATTGGTAACCCAAGTACTAAAAATACAATAACATCCGCAATTGTTGCTCCTAATACTTGTATAACAATTTTGTCAAACGGTTCTCCCATCACAATAATATCGAATGCACCAGCAAATATAATAGCAAAGACAATACCAAGTAATCCAGCGATAGCTAAATAAGAAATATCACCCTTATTATACGTCCCGTTTTTCACACTAAAGCCAACTCTTTTTTGTATGAGTCCCATTGCAAATCCGATAATGCCTGAACTAATAACCCATCCCCACCAAATACCCCAACCAGCGATTGTATCCGTTACGGTATGACCGATAACTCCTATTAACAGTCCTGCCACTGGGCCAAATAACGCTCCAAAAACAGTTAAAATAGCTAATGCAGGTTTAATAAATGTATTTGGTGCAATAGAAAATCCCCAAAGTCCTAATATCCCATATAATGCTGCTCCAATTCCGATTGCCACTACTAACTTCGTTGATAATTTGTTCATTACAATTCCCCTCTCATATTAGTCAACTTTTATTACTCTATATTTATTTTGAAAATGAATTATGCATCGACACTCCCTTTCTATACAACAAAAAAATGACCCCTTATATAAGAGGTCATTTTCTTTCACGTTCAAGAATCCTCTTATCTTCCAAAAAACACATCGTGTCCTCTGCGGAATTAGCACCTTCCTATAAATGTACATAGGGGTTGCTGAGGTTTCATAGGGCCGTTCCCTCCACCTCTCTGGATAAGTATTAATTTGTAATTCGTATTATGGCACTAAGAAGAATAAATATCAACACTTTTCTAATTATTTTTATTTTTTGTTAAATGCCACATTTAAATCATTGTATTCTTATCGGAATTATGAAATAATGAACTCAAAATTGTTTCAGGAGGTATATATGATGAAAGTAATTGGTTTAATTGGTGGACTAAGTTGGGAATCTACATCGTTATACTATAAACATATTAATACACTTACACTCTCTCAATACGATCAAAATGCAAAGCTTGTTTTATATAGCATGGATTTTGGTGAGGTAACTACCTTACTACAAAATCATCAATATGAAGAAGTGAAAAACGAATTGGTCACCGTTGCAAAAAAGGTTGAAAATTCCGGGGCAGAATGTTTATTAATGTGTTCCAATACAGTACATTTATTTGCTGAAGAAGTAGAACAGGCAATATCAATACCGCTCCTTCACATCGGTGATGTAAGTGCAAAGGAAGTGGTAGAACAGAATATAAAACGTATCGGACTATTAGGAACGAGACAAACGATGGAACAAGACTTTTATAAATCTCGTCTAGCGAATTATAACATTGAGACAATTATCCCAATTAAAGAAGATAGAGATTTTATACATCATGTTATTTTAAATGAATTAAGTAAAGGAATTATTTCAGAATCATCCAAAGAAAAGCTATTACAAATTGCAAAATCATTAATTCAAAATGGTGCAGAGGGTATATTACTTGGATGTACTGAAATTCCTTTGCTTATTTCTCAAAACGACCTTACTGTACCTGTTTTTGATACTGCTTTAATACATGCAAATACTGCTGTGCAGTTTGCGGGATAATAATATAAAAGCATAAAGGTAGCATCTCTATGCTTTTATATTGCCCAAACTATTTATTTAAAAGAGCTTTAATAACTTCGATTGCTTCTTTTGAACCACCGCATTCTAAAAAACTATCATTCAGTTTTCGTATACCATGTTTATACTTTTCATTTGAAAGAACGTCTATTACCGCTTCATTTAGAGTTTGCACATTAACATGCTCTTTCAATAATCTATGTGCTGCTTCCAGCTCAGTTAATCTTTGTGCTATCATTGGTTGGTCTTTATCATGTGGAATTATGACAAATGGGACATTAAAATAAATAGCATCGTGCACACTATTCATGCCACCATGTGTAATAAAAACATCTGCTTCACTTAATATTTCTGATTGGGGTACGTATGAAGCAATAATAAAATTGTCTGGCGCTTTCTTAATTTTAGAACGATCATTTCTATCACCAATTGCCATTACAACTATTCCATCAAAATCTGAAAAAGTATCAATGCAAGTATTAAAGAATGGTTCGAGTCCTTCAAGCAGTGTTCCCATTGAAATATAAATAACTTTCTTATCTTTAAGTAATTCTAGTGGAAACTCTACATTTGTTTTACGCTTTGAAATACTTGGCCCAATAAAAATATTATTTTCTCCGAACGCATCGCTATTAGGTTGAAAATAACGACTTGTGTACACGAGCGAAATATCACCCTTATTATGCATAAATTGAAGATTATTTTTGGGCTTTACTCCAAATTCGTTTTCTATTTGATATAATAACTTTTCAGAAAGTTCATCAGGTTGAAATTGTATTTCTGCATTTGGATGAAAAGGTAAAGTCTCTAAAAATTCTGGAGGAATTAAAAATATAGGAGAAGAAACTACGCCTGGAATTTGTAAATACTCCTTTACTAACTCTCCAGCACCAAATATATCATAAATTACGAAATCAAAATTTATTCTTTCACATAATTGTTTTGTAATTTTTAATATATATAAAGAAGTTTGAACATGTACATGAAAGAAAGAATTCAGCCCAGATGAAGTTTCATTATCAATAGAAATCTCCTTTAATAAATCCGGATGGGTATATACAGTCGCTCCCAAATCTTCAATTCTGCCTCTAAAATGTTCTGTTGTAATATAATGTACGTGATCACCCCGTTCAGTAAAGGCTTTGACTAAACTTAATGTAGGGTTTACATGTCCTTCTGCTGGAAAATTAACCACTAAAATATTTAGCACTTATTTCTCACTCCTTACATTTCAATGCTCTTATTAATCATACTGTAAATATTACCGTCAATCTTCACCTAATAGTCCTAATATGCTTGCTACTTAAGATTGATAAATAATTGTCAGTTATTAACATAAAAAAAGCATCTACATAAGTAGATGCCTAACCGTGATAAGGAGTGTTCTGTGAGGATAGAATAAGCTTTTCAGCTTGTCCTATGCTATCAATATATGATTTATTTTATAAAAGGTGAATAATTGATAGAATTATTTCACCCATTTTATTCAATTAAATAGATAATATACTATTTCTACTTTACCTATTATACCTCGTTTCTAATTTATTCCTATGAAAAAACGCCTCTAGTTCACATGATTGCTAGAGACGCTTCGTACATTTTAATTCTCTTTAGGATCATCTATTTTTGGCGATTCTCCACTTAAACGCTTGTTTTTCAATTCGAAATAAGCATCTAAAACTTCTTTTCCAATATCAGAGTTAATGCCAGATTTATCATTAATAACCCATGGTACAACTACAGAGAACGCTACTTCCGGATTATCATATGGCGCATATCCTGCTAACGTTAAATTATAACATTCCCTTCTCTCGCCTTTTTCATTTCTTCCGATATCACTTTCACCACCGTAAACTGTCTGTGCTGTCCCTGTTTTACCTGCTGGTTTATACGATGCTTTTTGGAACGCCCTTACTCCAGTTCCATCACCTTCTTGGAATACCCTTCTAAATCCTTCTTTTACTTGATTTATATATTCCTCTTTCATATCTATTTTATTTAAAACGATTGGCTCTACTGAATGTACCACTTTACCAATTTCATCTTTTTGCGACGTTTGCTCTCTAACCTCTTGAACAATTTGCGGCTTCATTCGATATCCACCGTTTGCGATTGTTGAAATATACTGTACAAGTTGAAGTGGTGTATACGTGTCATATTGACCAATTGAGTAGTCTAATAAGAAACCTGGTTGGTTATCTTTTTTACCAATTTGTCCAGCTGTTTCATTTGGTAAATCGATACCCGTTGGAACACCTAATCCAAATTGCCTAAAATAATACCTCATTTTATCAAAGTACTCCTGTTTAATATTTAATGAGCTATTTTTCACATAATCCACACCTGCAATTTTTAATGCTGTATGAAACATATAAACGTTTGAAGAAACTTGTAACGCTCTTAAATCATCAATATTTCCGAACTCTTTCCAAGATTTTTTTTCCTTAGTTCCTTTAAACTTCATTGGTGCATCATAAAAATAAGTACCTGGTGTTATAGCTTTTGTTTCAAATCCAGTTAAAACTGTCGCACCTTTCACTGTTGATCCAAGCTCGTATGAACTAGTCATTGTGCCTAATGCATAGTCTTCAACTTCTGTTTTCCCATCTTTTTCTACAAGTCTTTTCCCAGCCATTGATAATACTTGTCCGTTTTTCGGATTCATCATTACAACGAAAGCACGGTCCAACATCGATTCTGAACCTTTATATGCTTTTAATATTTTTTCAATACTTTCTTCTACTTTTTTCTGCAGCTCCATATCTATTGTTAAAGTTAAGTTCTTACCGCTTTTCCCCTCAGAAACTGTTTCCGTTCTAATTGTATTACCTTGTTTATCAGCAACGCTTCTTACTTCTCTTTTTGCCCCATGAAGTACATCTTCGTATTGCTGCTCGATATAACTTTTTCCAACCCTATCATTTCGGCTATAATCACGTACCAAGTAGTAATCTAATCGTTCACTCGGTAATCCTTCATCGGAATTAGAAACATTTCCAAGAACGGATCGGAATAATCCATCATTTACATACACTCTCTCCCAATCAACCGATACGTCTACTCCTGGAAGATTCGCTAAACCTTCACTAATTATAGTAAATTCTTTTTCACTAACATCTTTTTTAATAATTTGAGGAGCCATTTGATAGCCTGCAGTCATCTTACTTTTAATAGCTAACACTTTTATATCTTTATCTGTTAATTCCTGAAGATTTTTATTTGTAACTCGTTTTCTTTTTAACTCTTCTATTTTTTTATCTAGCTTCTTACCGCTAATATCCTTCTCTCTAAATGTATCTATTTCTTTTTTAGATACTAGATTTTCAGCCAGTTTCGGATTTAATTGCATCCAAAAATCTTTCTTATCTGTCTCAGTTAACTTAGCAATATCTTCTTGCGGCATTTCAATTATATCTGCAAGTTGTCTTGCAGTTTTTAATATATCTTCTGATTTTACACCTTTCATCTTTGTGTACGTGATCGTTCGTAAAGATTTATTATCAACAACCGGATTCCCTTCTCGATCAAATATTTTCCCGCGCGGGACGGAAAGACTCACAGTTGCATTTTCTCTCTTTTCTACTTCATTTTTATAAGTCTCTCCATCGAGAATTTGCACTTTCCCTAACTGTATAATCATTGCAGAAAATAATAAAAATACACAAAGAAATAAAATATTTAATCGCGTCGGTATTGCTCTACCACTTTTTTTCTCTTGCTTTTTCACTTTGTTATAATCTCCTCCTTACAGTATTACTAATAATAGAATCTATATATTAAAAGTAATGCACGTTTTCTATACAGTACTTTATACAAATATTAATATATCGATAAAAACTTAATAGAAATTAAAACAAAGGTAAAGAAAAGGTAAAGTTTATTAAATTAAATATAAAAATACCCAATGAAAAAAATTTAGCTTTTTTCATTGGGTATTTAATCATTTATTTAAGAATGAATGCTAGAACGTATCGGTATACATCTATCATCACAATGTGATAAAGATTCTTTACTTTGAACTTTCGGCAAGTAAATCGTTACTGTTGTCCCGACACCAACCTCACTCATAATACTTATATTTCCTTGATGACTCTCGATAATTTTATAACTTAACATTAATCCAATACCGGTACCTTTTTCTTTCGTACTATAAAAAGGCTCACCTAACCTCTTAATTCTTTCTTCAGGTATTCCTATTCCTTCATCAATTACATGAATAATGACACCATCATCGTTTATTTCTTTTATGTGAATTGTAATCTTCCCACCATTTGGCATAGCTTCGATAGAATTTTGCAAAATATTAATAAATACTTGTTTCAATTGATTTTCTGAGCATTCAATACTTATATCGTTGGATTCTGCATATAATTCGACTTGAATATTTGTCATAATTGCTTTTGTATTCATTAACGATACGACATTTTTATAAATTTGATAAATATTTTTTTGTTCTGTATTCATTTCATCTGTTTTAGCAATTGACAAAAATTCTTGGAGAATTGCTTCTATTCTTTCAATTTCCGAAAGCATAAGATCAAAATATTTTTCTTGATCCTCTTTATTAATTTGGAATAACTGTATAAACCCTTTAATGACAGTTAATGGATTCCTCACTTCATGAGCTACACCCGCTGCTAATTGACCGATCGCTGCAAGTGTGTCTGATTTATTTAGTAATTCTTCTGTCTTTTTCCGCTCTGTAATATCACGTACAATGATCATTATTTTATCCTGTAATAATGGTAAGCATCTAGCTTCAAAGAAATCAACACTCCCATTAATTGTAAGTGGATACTCAACAATTACATTCGTTCCTTTTTCCTCCACTTGATGAATTGCTTCCTGAAACTGCTGTGCTACTGGAGATGGTAATACTTCGAAAAACTTTTTTCCCATAAAAGCTTCTGCCGGTACGTAAAATTTCGAAGGGGATCCTGCTTTATAATCTATAATTGTGCCATCATCTTCTGTTAAAAAACATAAATCTGGTAAAGCCTTAAAAATTAATTCCAATTCAGACGTTTGTTGTTTTAACTGCTCTTCTATCGCTTTTAAATGTGTAATATCTACACCGACAGCCCAGTAGCTATACCCTGTTACAGGAAACTGTTCTGATATATTGGACCACATAATTGTTTTGATTTCACCATTTTTACATGTTAAGTGCATTTCCCAATCCCTGAAATTTTTTCCACAAGTTAAAAATTTCGTTTGTATTTGGTGACGATAATTATGATCTGGGTACAATAATTGAAGGGCATTTGGATTTCCGATTATTTCTTCGGCCGTATAACCTGTTACAATTTCACACTCCCGATTCCACAAAACAAAATCTCCATTATAATCAAGCGCATCAACCATAACAGGCATGTTTTGTAAAATCGTATGTAGTTCCTCCTCTTTTCGAGAAAACAACATTGTATTTTTACTTTGAAATACTTTTGTTGCTCCATCAATAATTAGATTTGAAAGCATTTCAAAGTATTTTTGACAATTGTAAATTTCGCTTTTGTTGGACCATACTACAAAAGATCCTAAATGTTGATTGTATAAAAAAATGGGGATTTCAATTTTGGGAAGTTTACATATTTTCGTCTCATTTATTCCAAAAGAAAATATACATTCTTTTTCAGCATCAAGAAGTTGATGTGATATGTTAGTTAATTTATAAAACTGTTCTGCCATGGTTTCTATTGTACTCACATCAATAAGTTCCATTAGCCGCGCATTCATTCCTTTTTCACCTCAATATGTAAAATTAATACAAATTCAAAATTTATACTTCTCCATTATACGAAGAATGTGCCTTTAGGTATATAGCTGTAGAATAATTATTCGAACAAATTTTATTTTTCAATTAAAAACAGAAAAGAATTCGCATGAAAAATGAACTTTTAATCCATTTGTATTTACTCACCTCATACATGGTTTTGAAATGAGAGTAATATACATCACCTTTAGTAGTATAAAAATACAAAAAATATAAAGTTCATAAAATTTTCACAATTAACTTGAAAAATATAAACATTTATTCCAATATATTCTATATAATAAAAAGTAATAAGGCTTCTATGAATCACATAGAATACCTTACCCCTAATAAAAAGAAAAAAAGAATCTATTTGGATTCTTTTTTTCTTTTTATATTATATTACATATTTATATAAGGCATGTGCAACACCGTGCTCTTCATTTGATAAGGTTTCGTATTGACACATCGCTTTTATTTCTTCCACCGCATTCCCCATTGCAATTGATATGTTCGCTTTTTCCATCATGGAAACATCGTTTAGCCCGTCACCAATTGCTACAGTATTTTCGACTGAAATATCCAGGTGTTCTGCTAATGTATATAATCCATTTCCTTTTTGAGCATCTCGATGATTAATTTCTAAATTATGCCAATATGAAGATGTAATTGCTAAATCAGTATTATGCAGAAACGCTGCTTTTAACTTTTTTAATTTTTCTATGTCATAAGAAAATGGTAGAAGCTTATGCACATGTATATCAGTTTCTACAATTGGTTTACAACTTTCTGCACTATGAAATGCTGTATGTTCAAGATATAATGCTGCAATCGTTTCTAACTCTTTCAAATCAAAATTTTCTTTTGAATTCTTCACATATTCGATCTCATTACGCACACTCTCTACGCCATAATCTGGTACATATACACCTTTATTAGTATAAAGCTGATAATATAAGCCATTCTCTTCAAGATAGTCTACAATCTCAAGTGCCTGCATATTTTCAATTGGATATCTCTTCATCATTTTTTTATCTTTATATATAAGCGCACCATTTTCCGCAATAATTGGACATTCTAAATTAACTTCTAACAACAATCTTTCAATATCAACGATAGAACGCCCTGTACAAATTGTGACAACATGGCCAGCTTCCTGGCATTTTCGAATTGCATCTGCATTCTCTTTACTAATCATTTTATTCCCCGAAAGAAGAGTTCCATCTAAATCAATTGCGATTAATTTCATTATTTCTTCACCACTTTCTTTAAATACACGAGTTCAAATTAAACAAAAGGTATCGTTTTCATACTGATCTCGTGAAGTACTCCTTATTTATAATTTATGAAAAGCGTTTCAGGTCAAGAAATAATTTTGAACTACCCCCACTTAACACTCTAACGAGTTGTTTGAAGTGGGGGATTCCTACGAACACCAAGGTATCCCTCAGTTTTATGAGTAGGCAATCCCCGTAATCCCTACGGTTAGGAGCCTTATGGCCTCTTTTCTCAGATTCTCCGCTGCATTCACATCTCTATCATGATACATACCACAAGAAGGACACTTCCATTCGCGCAGGTTCAGGTTTTTCACATCTTTATTTTTGTAGTCGCAATGCGAACAAGTTTGGGAACTAGCGAATGTTTTTGACACCACAATCACTTGTTTCCCATACCAGCATGCCTTATACAACAACATCGCTTTGAATTGTGACCATGATACTTCTTGAATCGCTTTCGCTAGTTTGTGATTCTGTAACATATTCGATACTTGTAAATCTTCTATCCCAATCACATCGTGGTTTTTGATGATCCTTGTAGAGAGTTTTTGCAAGTAATCCGTTCTTGCATTTTTGATTCGTTCATGAATACGAGCGACTTTCATTCGCTGTTTATGCCAATTCGCTCCGCCTTTTATACGTCTAGATAGAATACGCTGGGCATGAGCGAGTTTCTTTTCTAATACCCGAGACCATTTTGGATTACCGAATACCTCACCCGTTGAAAGAATAGCAAAGTTTTTCACCCCAACATCTATACCAACAGCGGAATCGGTCTTCGGCAATTCTTGTACTTCTGCTTCAGCAAGAATCGAGACAAAATATTTTCCACTTGGATTCCTTCTGACAGTAGCACTCAAAATTCGTCCTTCTATCTCACGACTTTTGACAAATTTGACAAGACCAAGTTTCGGTAACTTCAATTTATTATCTATAATCGCAATGTTTCCATTTGTATGTTTCGTTGTATAGGATTGGATTTTATTGTTCTTCGATTTAAACCGGGGTGCTTTGTTTTGTTTTTTGAAGAATCTTGCATACGAGTCAGCTAGGTTGTGAAGAGAAGATTGAAGAGCGATACTGTCCACTTCTTTTAGCCATACAAATTCTTTTTTGAGAGTAGGTAATTGCGAAGAACAAGTGCCATAGGATAACCCTTTTCCTGTTTCTTTATATCTATCATTCCACTTTTCCAAAAAGTAGTTAAATACAAATCGTGAACAACCAATTGTTTTCGTAATAGCCATTTTTTGTTCTACACTAGGATAGATCCGAAACTGATACGCTTTATGGATAAGCACCGCTTTTCACCTCACCCCCTTTTTTATTTGTTTACAATCTTTTTCACGATATGCATGAGAACGATATTATAATATAGCAAAAAAATACTAATCACGTATCATTTCTTCTTTTTTGTCGAAAGTCCTCTGTCCCTTTCAAAAAAATATACAAATGAAAGAACTTTTACAATGAAACCATTTCGTAGATGTAAAAATGCCTCGGAGCTATAACATTTTCTTTCTATAGGAACGAACTGATTAGAATACCGGTACCTCATACTGATTCTTCACCAAAAAGAACCTTTAGGCTTTTCCCTAACCGTCATTCAGCTCCCACCTACTCATTGGACCATGTCCTTGCCATTCCTTGAGGTGGAAGTTTTCTGACGGGAAATGATAAATAAAATCCAAAGCTTTTGCTTTGGATTTTAAACTATGAATTATAACTAATATATTTTGTCTCACACATGTACACATTTTTTTCTTCAGTTGGGACATATACTTTAAACTTTTCTAAACGTTTTCCGTAAATATGAATCGTGACAACGCTTTCGTTTTCAGCTATTTCAAGAATATGACAATCTGCTGGTGGAATAACTGTATCTGTTTCTCCTTCTCCCAAATAAAGATTTCCTGTATGCGTTAAATAAACAAGTGAATTTTCAAGCTGCTTAGTTTGTATAAAATTCTGCACCATTATCCTTCCTGTAAAAACACCTTCTACTCCCCATGTACCATCATGATCATGTAAAGGTGTAGATTGTCCATCTTTCCATACAAGAGCTAATACTTCAAATCGCTTTAAAGGATCTTCATATAATAAATGTCGTGCATATTGAGCCGAATTCGCCTTCTGTTTTTCTAGTGGAAGCCATGTTTTCTTTTCTAAAAGTTCTTCTAGTAATTTTTCAATCGCACAAACAATTTGATCTTCTAATAAATTACTATCAATTAAATCCGTTACAGCTTTAATAAATGTTTGAAAAACTTTACTTCCATTACACGTTAACATAAGCATCCTCCTCTACTCTTTTCACACACTTCCATACTAAATAGCCAGCTGAAAATTTACAATTGAGAAATAAAAAAGCAAGATACAATAATTTTGCACCTTGCTGATTAGGTTATTGAGTTGTCAAGCGAATAGGTAAGAATTTCAAAGTTTGTTCATTTTCCAATATACATTTTTCTAAATTGAAAGATGACGATAACTCTATTTGTTTAAAAGCATTAATAAAAGTTCTTAATGCAATCTCAGCTTCTAGTCGTGCAAGTGGTGCCCCTAAGCAAAAGTGAGGACCTTTACCAAAGGTTAAATGCTTTTCATTTCCAATTCGGTGTAAATTAAATTTAGAAGCTTGTGAAAACTTTTCCTCATCTAAATTTGCTGCACTTACCCATGCAACAATCATTTGATCCTTTTTCATAAAAGGTCCAAATATATTTGTATCCTCTGTAATTCTTCTAGCCAAAGTAACAGGAAAGCGATAGCGTAAAACTTCCTCAATCGCTTTTGAAATTAATGTAGGTTCTTTTCTTAACTCTTCATATGTTCCAGGTGAATCCACTAAAAAACAATAAAAGCTATTAATAATTAAATTTGTAGTTGTTTCATTACCTGCCGCTAATAAGCCTAAAGAAAAAGTAACTATTTCTTCATCGGTTAATCTTTCGCCTTCATATTCAGCTCGTATTAAATCTGAAATAATATCGTCGGTTAAATGGTATCTCTTTTCTTGAACGATTGGTAGAAGATATGCTTTAAATTCATTTAGTGCTATCCCCTTTTCCGCATCCAGATCATTAAATTTTTCTTTACTATACGGCATAAATAATATATCAGACCATTCTTTAATTTTTTTACGGTCAGTTGTTGGCACTCCTAATAAATCAGATATGACGGTAACAGGTAAAGGTGCAGCAAACTCTTCAACGATATTAACCTCACTATATTTCCCGATATGTTGTACAAGTTCATTTGCGATAGACTGTATACGAGGTTTCCATTGTTCTAAACTTCTTGGAGTAAATGCTTTAGAAACGATAGAACGTACATTGCGATGTTCTGGTGGATCAGTAGAGTTTATATTTATTCTAGTTTCTAAAGGTGGGATTGCGAATTGTCTTCGTTCCCTTCTACTTGAAAATAAGCGATAATCCGATAAAACTCGATTTACATCATCGTATAAAAAAACATTCCATACATCCTGCTCCTCATCATAATGAACCGGATGATTGTCCCTCATAAATTGATACCACACATACGGATTCCACAATTCTTCCTTTGTTTTCAGCTTTGAAATTTCATGAACTAAAATCACATTTTCAGGCGAAGCCATAGTTCTTTCCTCCCTTTTCTTTTACAATAAAAGTGATAGGTCGGTAGTTCAAAGTTGTATAATCTAACATATGTTATTTTAACATATGCTAAAGCGGATTTTTCATTTGAGAACTTGAGAAATATATAAGGGGGATTTTTATGTATGTTGACATTTTATTACTAGCAGAATTAACGACTGGACCAAAACATGGATATGAAATAAAGAAAAATGTTCAAAATCGGTTAGGTGAGAATTTCGAATTAAATCATAATACACTGTATCCCGCTCTTCGGCGCTTCGAAAATATGGGGGCTATAATTAAACAAATACATAAACAAGTCGGAAAGCCGAATCGAAATATGTACGACATAACTGAAACAGGAGAAGAAATTTTTTATGAAATGTTAAGAGAGTTTCCTGAAAAGATTGCGACAAATAACGCTGAATTCCTTGTGCGTATCGCACTATTTGAAAAACTTGATTACAAAGCTAGAAAAGAAATTTTAACAATACGCCAAGACGCACTACATAAACAGCTTACTGCTATTCAATCTTTACATGTTAGCTCATCTTTTATTACAGAAGTCATTGAATTTAGTAAATCGCGTATTGAACATGAATTGCTCTGGATTACATCACTTATGAAGAAAATATGAAAAAATAAAATAAAAGTTAAAAACAATGAATGAAAATGAGATTTATTATCAATACTATAATTAATAAAAGGGCAACCACGATTTGGCTACCCTTCAAAATTTTATATTTCTGGATCGAAAGTTTTGCAATCCGTTTCTTCAGTAGTTGATGCATGTTTCCCTTTATTACTTACTACATAAATTGCATCTGCACTACATTTATTGCCGTTAGCCCAGAATTTACAGTTGTTTACTTCACATAAAACGTCTTGTGCCATAGTATCACACCTCCTTGTTCTATTATCATTAACAAAATTCGGAGGTATGATACTCTTTAGGCTGCATTTTTTATTCCCTTTTTAGCTTTCTTAATGATTCAATATCTCCTTGTACAATCGCATCTATATTTTCAGTTATTTTTTCAATGTCAAAATGCCACCATTGAATTTGCAACAATTCTTCTATTATTGTATTTATAAATCGGTCCTTTATTTTATTTGCAGGGTTACCACCGACAATTGTATATGGTGCGACGTTTCTAGTCACAACAGATTTAGCTGCAATGATTGCACCATCCCCTATTTTTATTCCGGGCATAATCGTTGTATCCATACCTATCCAAACGTCATTTCCTATAACTGTATCACCTTTGTAGGGTAAATCAGACAAATTAGGTGTATACTTCTCCCACCCATTTCCAAATATATTAAATGGATATGCCGAAAATCCATCCATCCGATGATTCGCTCCGTTCATAATAAAGGTAACTCCATTTGCAATACTGCAAAACTTTCCAATGATAAGGCGATCTCCAAGAAATTCATAATGATGTAATACACGATCTTCAAATGTTTCTCCATCTTTCGCATCATAATATGAATAGTCTCCAACGAGTATATTAGCTTTTGTTATTGTATTTTTTATAAATTGGACATTTTCATTTCCTTCAATAGGGTACTTAACATTTGGATTAGGATTCATGTTGCACAGCACTTCCTTTACCGTTCATTTCACTTTCTACAGCTATTACTGGCTTTAAATTGTATATAGGTAAAATAAATAATAATCCAATTATAAATAGTAATGCTGTGCCTTCATACATCGTACTTAATGAGAACATTTCTTTTAATGAACCAGCAATACTCATTGTTACTACCATTGAACCGGTGAATAGTGGACTTAAAATGCCATTTACACGACCAATAAAATCAGTATCACTATTTTGAATAATGAGCGTATTAATACCTATTTGGATACATGGAAGAGCTAACCCACTAAAAAGTTGTGCTGTGAGTGTTACCCATAAATTTGTGGAATAACCTATAATACCAATGCCAATTGCCTGACCGAGCATCCCTACAATTAACATCTTTTGTGGAGCTACGTTTTTCGCAAATATCATCGCTAAAGCTCCACCAACAATCATACCCGCGCCATTTACTGTTAGTAACCATTGTAAGCTCTCTTTTGATAGCCCTAACTGTTCAGTTACAATAAATATACCTAGCGGCTGAATTAAACCGATACCTAGTCCTGCTGCCATAAAACAAAGTCCTAACAAAGTTAATGCTTTTTTCTTTTTCACATATTTAATACCATCCAGCATCTCCTGTAATAGTGTGATTTCTTTCATCTCATTATCATTCTCAAGATCTTTCGGAAGAAATAACAGCACAGCAGCTGCCAGTAAAAACGCAATACCTGTTATGATGATTGAAATATAAATTCCAAAACTATGAAAAATAAATGTTCCAAGAATCGGTCCTAGCACCATAAAAATCGCAAATATTGTTTGATATATAGACATCGCTAATTGGATTTGTTCCGTTGATAAATGCTGTTTAAACAATTTCATACCAGATGGTTGAGAAAACTGCGAAAGGATTGCAGAAATAAGTGTGACAAAAAACACAATTTTCCACGTACCAAACATAAGTGTAATTAATACAGCAAATACGGAAATAGAACTTAACGTTTCACACCATATCATTGTCTTCTTCGGCTTCCACCTATCAGCAAACGTTCCACCAATAAAAGAAAAGATGAAAATTGGGGCAAACTCAGCTACTGAAATCATTGAAATAGCAAAAGCATCACCTTTCGTCATTTCCATTACATACAGTAATACGGCAAAGTTTCGAACCCATATTCCAATTTGTAAAAATAATGCTGAAGCTAAAATTCCCTGTACAAATCTATTTTTCAATACTTGTGATACCCCATTATTTTGTTTCGTTACTACATTTGTCGACATAAAAAGGCCTCCTATTTCGTGTTCTGAACAGGAGGCAGCACAAATCATATAAAAAGACTATATATTCGCAGAGCGAAATACATCCCTTTTCTATAAATGTACAGACTAACCCTATTCAGAAGAATATTTCGTTTTTTAACGAAGATCTCTTACAAATAGAATTAGTTGATCATTGGGATATGTTCACCCTTCCGTTTCGAATTTAAATAACACATACATACTCTATGTAAATCATTTTCTATGTATGCATGTCTAAAAATAAATATTCTAGAATGTTAATGGTAATTCCTCTAAAGAACGCATTAAATAATTACCTTGCCATTTAATATCTTCACGATTCCCTTTTATTTGTAGTTCAGGCATTCGTTTAAACAACGTAGTAATAGCAATCTTTGCTTCCAACCTAGCAAGTGGAGCGCCTAAGCAGAAATGGCTACCATGTCCAAAGGCAATATGACGATTATTCTCCCGAGTAATATCGAATACTTCTGGGTTTTCAAATACTGTTTCATCACGGTTTGCCGAAGCTAATGCAATGACAACCATATCCCCTTTTTGGATTGTTTGTTCGTGAATTTGAAAAGGTTCAGCTGCCCATCTTGCAGTTGTAACCTCAACTGGAGAATAATAACGCAATCCTTCTTCAATTGCAGAATCAATTAATTTTGGATTATCTTTTAATAACTGTAATTGATTTTGATTTTCAAGAAGTGCTAATACCGTATTCGTAATTAAATTCACTGTTGTCTCATGTCCTGCTACGATTAATAGCATTATCATTGAATATAGCTCTGGAGCACTAAGTTTATGTCCTTCATTTTCTGCCAGTATTAGCGCACTAACCAAATCTTCTTTTGGATCTTTTCGTTTTACATCAACTATATATTGAAGATATGTAATAAACTCAGATAGTTGTTTTTCGGTTTCTTTTATTTCTTCAGGTGTTTCTGGCGATGCAATGACAGCATGAGACCAAACTCTAAATTTCGCTTGATCCTCTTTTGGAATGCCAAGCATTTCACTTATTACAATAATAGGTAAAGGGAACGAATAATCATCTACAAGATTTAAAGTACCTTTTCGCTCTATCTCACTTATTAAATCATCCGCTATTCTCTGAATTCTTCCGTCTAATTGTGTAATCATCTTTGGTGTAAAAGCTTTTTGAACTAAAGATCGTAACCGATTGTGATTAGGTGGATCTGAATTTAACATGTGCGTTGTTAAATGATCACTATTGTCAACGGAAAGATACATGTTCGTTGTATCTTGAGGAAACACATTTGCCGCATCTTTTTTTAAGCGATTATCTTTTAGAAGTGGCAATGCATCTTCATATCTTGTAATGAGCCATTCTTTACCGATTTCAACTTCATTTACAAATAATATCGGTTGCATTTTTCTTGATTCTTTATAAATTTCATATGCATCTTCTTTAAACTGCGCTGAAGCTAAATTAATGCCATCTTCTATTCTTCGGCCAACTTTATTTTTCATTGACATTGTATTCCCTCACTCTCATTTGTTTTTGAAAACCAACCAACATATGCATTATACTCTAATAAAAACATGAAAATTATAAATTTTCACTCCAAATCTTACTTTGTATATTGAAAAATAAAAAGTGAGAGAGTAAAATACTTCTACCCTCTCACTCTTATTTACGCAAAACACATGAAATTACTAATTTGTTGATAGCGATAACTTACTTTACGGCGGCGACCACCTTGCCAAGTGTAACCTGAAACCCCATTTCTCCTCACTTCAGTCGGAAAGAACCATAAGTCTCTCCCGAAAGGTCCTGGACGATGTAAACGTAAAAATCCCCATCTTCCTAGACAGTTACACATCCATGATTTCATATTTCCTGGTTGTGCTGGCGAAGCAAATGTGGATGGTAACGATGGAGCTTGAGATGGTGGTGGTGACGTTGGAGCATCCTCCGCATCATCTGGCCTATAATCTTCTTGTTCCATATCTCTCACTTCATTTACAGGTTCATACCCGTAGTTTTGTGGATTATAATACATCCCTTGATCATATGGATAATTTTGCTGGTTATACATATTAATAAATCACCTACTTTTCATTCAGTACCTTTAACATTCATATGTGAAAAGCGCTCTATAGGAAGCTTATGTATAGCCCAAATTCATATAAAAGTGTTACAAAATAAAAATAGAAGAGATCTATAATAAATCTCTCCTATTTGAATTAAGCAAAGCACATATAATTACTAATTTGTTTATATTGGTAATTTACTTTAAAACGATGGCCATCTTGCCAAGTATATCCTGATACATCACACCGCCGAACTTCTGTTGGAAAAAACCATAAATCTCTCCCAAAAGTACCAGGTATATTTAACCTTAAAAATCCCCATCTTCCTAAACAATTGCACATCCGTGATCTCATTTGGCCTGTCGGTATAGGATTAGCAAATGTAGAAGGTAAATCGGGAGGGTTAGATGGAGGTAGTAACTTTGGTGCATCATCTGATTGACATGAACAAAACTGATTGTTCAATGAACTATTCCTCCTAATTATTAGTAAACTCTATATAGTATATGAACTTTCTTTTTATATGAAACTTCCATTTAGGAAAAACTCTCTATTATCCAAACAAAAATCCCCTTCTAATTCTTTATTAGAAGAGGATTTTTGTTTAATTGCTATTTCAACTTCACACTATAAAAGCGCATTTCTTCTAATGAACCTTCAAATTCAAATACTTCTTTTTTTATTAGTTCTTTTAAGCGATATTCTAAAAACGTATCGCCAACTAACTGCTCTACAAGACCTAGCGCTTCACCAATTACTCTAGGAGCTTTTAAGAACTCTCGATCAGCACCCATACTTTTCGCGCATTCAATAATAAATTGATCAAAATAATCTTCTTGTACCGAATACACTTCATTTTCATTCCAAACTCTTAAAAACTCCGTACTATTCGATAATTTATCCCATTCATATTCATACTCCATTCGCTTTTCTTCCGTTACATACGGAAATGCTGCAAAACTTTTTTGCAATATAGCTAAACTGTCAGGCGATAATTCTCCTGTTCCACGAATAGCATACTCTTTTTTTAATATTTCTTTACTTGCTTCAGACGTATTAATAACGCGAATATTTTTCTTATCTTTTAATTGTGCCATTACAAAACATAGACCTACATGTTCATGTGCGTTATTGGCTTTCCAAATTGTAATAGGCGTTTCAATAGGAATAGTGTGTAGTTCTTCCATAGTTTCTAAAAACCTTCGTAAATACTCTTCTTCAAAATAATTATCATAAGCAGTTAAATTGTTTACTAACCATTCCTGTCTTGCAAGTTGTCCCTCATTCATATGTAACTTGTTTATCGGTCCAATTGAAAAGAATTCAGAAAAAGCGACGACCATCTCTTCCAATTGTTCTTCTTGACTAAGCATATATTTTAAACATCCAGCTGTTGAATCATCAAAAGAAATATGAACGTGTGAGCTTTCTTTTACATTTCTTTTATAAGATGTATTATTCGTTAGTTGTTTTGGAATATCCATTAAATTTTTAATTGTATCTTCACTATAGTTTTCTTCTAATAAATTTAACTGAATTAGAATACTTTGAAGTAAATGTTTTGCTTCATCTTCGTACATATCTTCTACAACATTTTTGATTTTATCTATCATACAAATCCCTCTATTCATTTCATAAATAACATATATTATAGTGTATCATTTTAGTATCATTCTTTTAAAGTTTTTTTAAGTAAAAGCATTTATTATTCAGATTGCTACAGCTATCCACATTTTCAACAAAATCTCTCCTACAAGTCTTAATTACTAAATATTCCTTTGTAAATCATTTTATTTAAATGTATAATTATATAGAAAATAAAAAATACAGGAGCTATATGTATGGAGAAAGCGATTACTACTTATAAACATTATTTAAAAAATTGGAGATTTATATTTATTTGTATATTACCTACTATCGCCTTATTATATGTTTTCGATGTCATCTTTGAACTACTATTTCATCAAGATTTCTATTTATCTAACTTAATTTTTGCTATTATATTATTTTTAATATTTATTAACATCAAAGATATGTTTAAAATTGAAAGTTAAAGAACGGGATAAAAAAGAGCACCCTACAATTGGATGCTCTCATGTGATAGAGGTTTTTTCTGAGTATTAAGTAGGAAACGAAGGTCTTGTCCTACAATATAATATATGCTTGTACTTATTTTATTGTGCATCTATTACACATCAAATGTATACGTATTGCTAAAAATCCTGTTCATATATTCATTGTACAATTATCATATTTATAAATAAAAAAACATCCATATGGATGTTTTTTATGTACCGATTTTTAAGCTTCCATAAACTTAGCCGGCACACCAATTTTTTCAACTACAGAAGATATATTAGTAGGATTAATCATTACATTTTCAATACTAACTAATTTATTTTCTAATAGTCCATTCTCTGTAGTAATAAGTTCTTCAAACCGATCTAAAGTCATCGAGAATTTGTGTTCACTTCCGCCATTCATACATACTTTTACATACTTCATAGTGTCACCGCCTTTCATAATAATCTATATTTCGATAAGAAGACGCTTACATCCTTTTTATTTCCTACTAGATTTCTCACTTTTACTCCTTGCTAATTCACGTTTATTTATTTTAGAAAAAGCAGTTACTATTTTATGTTCACGTTATAATTGCTAGTAAGAACGATAAAGATAAAAATGCACAAAGTGGTATATATAAAACAGTATCCATTTTAGCAAAATACGTATCTTTTTTTCGCTTAAAGATTCCAAAATAATGAAACTCACCAATTACTCTTATAAAAAAAACAATCATACAAATCCAGGAGCCCAATTGAACGATAATATTAGGAACTTCGAAATGAACAACATTTGTTTGTTGTAATAAAATTATTGCCGCCATACTTAATAATAAAGCAATGAACAATGTCATTCCTACACCTGGTATAAACGCCTTTTCTCCAGATTTTGTTGGAATGACACTATTTGTCGCCCACTTACCTCCGAAAGCCCAGTAAACATGTAAAAAACTAACTAAAAATAATATACAGACCGAAATATATGTAATAATAAGCATTTTGTCCTCCCATTATTTTATTTAAGTCCTCAACTTTAGAGTATGCTACAATTTCCACATTAGCAATCTATGTTTAATTACATAAAAAAACCCTTTAATGATACATCATTAAAGGGTTTTTTTATACATTATACTTATTCCTACGACGTTCCATCCTCGTTTGTCCTTGAGCAGTACCTTCTTTATATTGTTGTATTTGCTCTGTCATTTCATATGTTGCAGCTGAAGCTGGTTCTTCGTAATTATGCTCACGTATGTTTTCTGGCGTTTTTCGTTTTGATCCTTTCCCACCAAATTTAAATAATTTCATCTTAATTTTCGGTAATTTTGGAAGTGGAATCTTAAATGATAATTTTTTGCGTTTCTTTTTTTGTTGAAAAAGATTTATATTTTCTTTATTATCATTTTTCTCTCTGCGGTGAATTAACATCGCAAGTAATCCACCTACTATTAGTCCTCCAACTAACAATAGAAGATATAAGTAATGACTTGTCATTACACTCGTCATACGTTCAAGTATAACTAACGACTGTATTTCTTTAATATCCCAAAGTAAAGCGGCCCATAATGACAATAAACCTAAAGTTAGTCCATATGTACGAAAACGGAATAAACATGGAATTAAAGCGATACAAGCAGCAATTTTTGCATTCGCTATTATTGAGCTTGTTGAAATATCCTGATTCCAAATGACTAACAGTAGTGTTATAAATGGCGCGTACGCTATCCAACTACATATACGTGAATATATTTTTTTCGCAAAATAGCTACCGAAACTAGTAAAAAATAATAGGCCTCCAATATATAAAGATTGTTCAAGTGGGATTTGCTTCATAATTCCTGCAACTGGAAAGAGGCCGCTTAATAGCATTAATAACACATCTAATTTCTTCACAATTCCTCATTCCTTTCAAATTTCTTTTGAATCAATTCATATTGCTTTTCCATAGGATGTAGATTTTGTATTTCTAAAAAATATCTTAATCCTGTATGTGAATAAAGTAAATACATAAAAGAAAAGATACATGACAAAGGATATCCTTATTTACATGAAAAAATGACAAATCCTGATCAATATAACGAGCAGGATTTGTCTACTATTATTTAAAGCAGAATAATTGAATCTTTCTTTTCTCCCTTTATTATATCTACATCCAATTCATCATCAAACTCTTTAAACTCTCTTGCATCTATATCAGTCATATAGCCCTTTATTACTTTCGCCATATGCATGGAATACGGCATGTGTACATCCTTTTCCAAAAGCATACTTGAATTACAGCACATGTAATGTATCATTTTGGCGATATAATTCCTTTCTACAGATTTTACACCTAAAGGTAAAATTTCAAGTATGTATCGCTGCAATGTTCCACTATCATTAAAAGAATATTCACCAGTGCTATAATACATCCCTTTTTGATCTGTATATAAACTTGTGCCATCCGGAACATCATTACGTTCTATCACACCGTATTTTGGTGTATCAAAAGATGTATTTATTCTTATAACGTTTAAATTAGGAACCTTTAGCACATCAGGAACAATCTCCGGTAAAATATCTATATCAATATTTTTATTTTGTAACTCTTTTATCCAATGTTTTCTTAAATTCGCATCTATAATGAAATATACTTGTTCATTTTTCTCTTTTGCACGTTGTAAAATTCCCTTTAATGTTTCAAAAACAAATTGTTTAAATTGAATTCCCATATCATTTCTTTTTGAAGGCTGCGGTAAAAAGGTATTATGTTTATTTACATTTAATAATAAGCAATCAATCGTTTGCCACTCTGTATTCCCATATAATTTATATGAAATTTCTTTTCCTTTTATTTGTGAGATAATAGGTAAGAAATCAAATTTCGAGATTCGTTCAATTGATAAATTAACATATGCACAAGGTAAATTTATTTTATGCCAACTACGTTTCAAAAATCCTTTTTGTTCTAATAAACTAAGAATACAATTTATTATTGTTTTATGGGTTACACTTTGGCCTATAAATAAATTAATAAATGCTGAAATACGGTTTGTTCGTGCAAACCCTTCTCTAACGATTTGCTTTGGATCAATTTTTTCACGCCCATCACAATTTTCCATTGCGATTAACGCCAATGTCGCATCATTGCGCTCACCTGCAGTAGCATAAACCGCTTTCATAACATCCTCTATCAAATTTGTTTTGTATTTCTGACAATATTGCATTTTGTATGGATTTTGCAATACTTTTTCAATACTATATCTTACTATTTTTAACAATACTGGAGAATCTGCATTTAATACATATAATGACTCACCAATTTGAGCTAACACCATTTCACTTTCAAGTAACGCTTGTTCTACTTCCAACGATATTTTTTCAGACCATATTTCTAACGTTATAGCCTCTAATCCTTTTGGTGCAATTAAAGGGAATAATTCATTTTCATTATTTGTTGCTACCTTTTTACATTCTGGTAGTAATGTGAAATAAGAGAATTTTTGCTGGAACCCTTTAAATAGATACTCTCTTTCTTTTACTTTTATACCAGGTTTTATTTTAGTACCTTGAACTTTATATATTCTCTCATTGTATGGAAGCAACACCCTAATATTTGTTCCTAGCATATAATCTTTCGGATATTGAAGAATATGCTCTAATTCAACCTCTCCACCTATACGAAAATCATCTTTTAAATTTCTAAATATCTTAATCCATTTTATACCGGTTGTAGCCTGTTGAACTTTTAGTTTTACAAACCGTAATTTTTTTTTATTCGATGCAAATTCTGGAGTAGAAACCAATATCATGCCCCGTTTTCGTCTTAATAGCAAAGGAATATCTGGATGGTTATATTCTTGATAAAACCTCCGAATTCCTATTGAAACATTTAATAACGGAATATTTTCGCCCCCGCGCGTGATACATTCGAAACGATATACATAGGCGAAATAATCTTGAGTTTTTTCATCTTTAATAGGCTCTGACATTGCCTCACAAATATTTTGTGATCTAAGAGGAGAAAAATATATATCTTCTTCATTGATATTCTCTATTCGTACAGGTTGCTCACAAAAAATATGAGAAATTAAAGCAGGCACCCACTTAGAATATATTTCATTATCATGTAGTACTGTTAAGTTAGAAATTAAATCGTAATGCCATTCATATTTTGGCAATTCTATTAATTTATTAGGTTTCCAATCATGAATCACCTCATACCAACTTCGGAAAATATAATCAAGTTGTTCTTTTCTAATAGGTTCTTTGGATACAATCCATGGTGTATTTTCATTTAATACATATGGATTATGCTGAATAAACAATATATCAGAAAACATATCATATAATCTTTCATTCAATCGTTTCAACTTACTCGTTAATAAAAATGTCTTATAATGTATCTCTACAATATCGAGCCATTCAATAGGAAAATATATAAATGATACGCTTTCGCTTAAAAGAGGTTCTACTATATTTTCAAATGTTAACAACTTTAATTTTTCCATAAAATGATTACTTCCTTTCTTCATTTTTCTTGATCACAAAAAACTAAAGTATTATCACATAATCTATTTATTTAAAAGAACAACAAATACTACTTATTCGATTAACGTATTAATGAAATGACTCTTATAAAAGTTAAAAGAAATTATCATACATAGCCCCCTTATAAATCATAAATGTATTACATTAGAATTATACAATATATATTAAGTATTGTATTTATGATTTACAATAATTTTACAAAAGAGTATAAAAAGAGGTATTGACCATACATAAGTATAGCAATACCTCTTTCCTTTAACCTATTATATCTTTTACTTCTGTATCCACTGGTCATTTTTCTAAGGCATAAACCATCTCCCAAAATGAATATTCATATTGACTACTAATAATAAAATGCTGTTTCATTCGCTTGCGGTCAGACTCTGTCACTTTTTCAGCGATAATATCTAACCATGTAATTTGCTCTTCAACTAATGTACGGAATCAATCAAATCCGTAAATAGAAAGCCAATCATTTTAAATTGGCTCTTCTGGCTGACACTTTTTTAAACATTTATCAAATTAGTAAGTATACATTAGAAAATCCATCCATAGAATGGCTTTATTTTTCACTTCACAGCTAGAGCTACTGAAAATTATAAAGCTCATCTTGAGAGACAGGAAAAATTATTAACTAGTAATGGCTATCGTAAAGCTAGACGAAACGCTGGAATCCCAAACTCTACTTCATACCACAAACCTATACAAATCTTTGATGGAACTAGTGAACATAGGTGGGCTCTAATATTAAGAATGAAAAAGTATATATAATTGTGTATAGAGAAGATAAAATGGGAAGGGGTTCCCATTTCCATACTGCAGATGATGAAAAAGGAAGACCAATGGAAAAAAGGAAAACATTAAGAAACTAAAGGTGTGAAAAATTTTGAGTAATATGAATAAAAGCCGAATCGAAATTCTAAAAATGAAAGCAAAAAGAAACGCTAGTAGAAAAGAACTGATAGACGAACTTACTAATATTGTTACGATTTCTATGGACTCATTTATGGATGCAGAATCTAATGATTTATTTTGTAAAGAATTATTTAATACGCTAGAACAAAATTCAAACATAAAAAATTTTGGTAGCACTGATTATGAAGAAAACAGAAGACTATCAATAGCGCTGTTAAAAGAAACAGCTAAAACTATTCAATTTCCAGTTAATCAAGGAAGACTCTTTTTCTCTAAGGGTGGTAAATTTGAAGCAGTTAAGCTAAACATTGCTGAAGTATTTGATAATTTAGAAGAATTATCAACCATATCAAGATTTCTAACTGGGTATGCTGATTTTATATTAGTTGGTGATGATTTAGAATACGGCGTATGTATCGAAAGAACGGAATATCATTATGAATTCAGTATGTGGGGAATAACAAAAATCTAAATTATAAAACAATCCACCTTCAGACGATGTAAATCCAATCCTATTGGATGAAAACAATTGGCTTGTATCTAAAAATCATCATTTAGAAGGAATTGGTATACCTACTGCTACTTTAATTCAAATGAAATAGAATAGCGTTGAAGATAGATAAAAAGGTTCTCAGTTAAGAGAACCTTTTTCACTTCATATATACATAGCTTTCTCCAGTAGAAGGTGCAATGTGTGACCTTCTACTGGAGAAAAAGGATTTAATAGCGGTAAACTAGCTCGAAATATCTCTGTTGAATTAACTGGCGAGTATGATATTAAAAGAGTTTGGGATGGAGTTGACCCTTCTACTGAAGAAAAACTGTCAACCTGGGATAGAATTTTTGCAGGCGGAATAGTCGTAGCTAGTATTACACCAGTCTGGAAACTCGCTAAAGTGGGTAAAGGGGTAAAAATGACCACTGAGGCTGTTGAGGCTACTAAAGCTGTAACCAGTGCAAAACCAAATTTTGTATTATTTAATAAAATACATCGTGATTCAATGCCTAAGGACCGAGGGCCAAATAGCGGTGATTTACAATCTCATCATGGCTTACAGCATCAATAAGCAAAAGAAAATTTAGGTAAGTATGGATATGATCCAAAGCTCGCACCAACAGTAACTATTGAAACCGGAAAAGGATTACCTCACACCATTATTTCTAATACACAGAATCTAAGGCTTGATGAGCGTTTAAGTTCAGGCAATGGAAAATGGGGCTCTACTTTACAAGATGAATTAAAAAATCTAATATCTGACTTTGAACGCGCAGGATTCTCTAAAGAAAACATTTCAAAAACCTTAGAACAGCAATATAAAATGCTTGATAAATTAAAGGTAAAGTATGAAAGGATTGATTATTAATGAATATTCTAGAAAAATTAAATGATTCCTTCAAATTAGAAGCTCAGGAATCACCAGCGAGTAAAGAGGCCATTCAAGAATTACAAAAGTTCTCATCAATAGATGTACCAGTAGATTATTTAGAAGTAATCCAAAATTGTACAAATGCAGAGATTAATGTACAAAATGAACTTTACATACGTATTTTGGGTCCTACTGATTGCATAGAGATGAATGAAGCACATGATATTCAAAAATATATACCAAATTCACTGGCAATTGGTGATGACGAAGGCGGAAAAGCATTATTATATGTAGAAGGAAAAGAAGGATTCGGATTATATACAGTGGATTTTGGAGATTTAGATATTGAAGAAACAATTAAAATAGCTCCTTCATTAAAAGCATTGTTAATAGATGGTATCGGAGTTGAGGAATTGTTGTCATAGTTAAAAGATAACAGCCGACTCATTTATATCGAGTCGGCTGTTATTTTTGATTAAGCTATCCTTTTGTTTTATTTCAAATACTCATACCATCAATCTCTACGATCAAGATAATCCTTCATCGCATTTAATTGAGCATCTGAAGTTGGATCAGCAATGGAAACAAAGCGACAAAATGCATAGTTACCAAAAGGAATGTTGTGTTGCTTCATCGCTTGTACATTTCCTTTATACAATGGATCTACGTAATTTGAGCCCTCCTGTACACGAGCAATTACAAAATCTAAATACTGTTTTGCGACTGGCCAATTAATATCTCCGTTCCATTTTGAAATGTCTACGATTTGTCCCATTATTGATCCACTCCTTTTTTCTCCGTTTGTTTTTGTTTCCCATCTAAAATTTCAACCGTATTAGTTAAAGCTGATGGTAAAGGGATTCCGATACGACCTGCATTTTCTAAAAGTGAAAGTAATTCATTCCCAATGAAGAAGAAAATCGTCGCTTCACGAATTGCACTGTTTGTTCCCATAAATGCATCAGCTTGTGTGGCTGCTGCGACCAAAAGAAAAAGCACCACCTTTTTGGCGATGCCTTTAAAACCAACTTTACTTTTTAGCTCTCCATTAATTCCTGCTGCGAATACACCGGTAATATAGTCAATTGCTGCCAAAATAACAAGAACTTTCAACGTTGTATCCCGTCCTCCCAAAAAGTATCCGCAGAAGCCACCGAATAAAACTATAAATGCTTTCAGTAATACATCCATACGATCCATCTTTTCACTCCTTATTTATAATAAAAAAGAGAGACGCTTGTCCCTCTCTTAATAAGTACTTTTATTTTTATATTTTAAATCATCCCTTTTAATATTAAACCCAAAACTGACATAGTGATTGCGCTAATAATAATTCGCAAAATCCAAGTTGTATTCATGCTAATCTTTTCTAATTGCTTATTAATTGTTGCTATGTCTTTCTCATTAATTGTTGTGCGGGTTTCTAAATTACGAATATCTCGCATGATTTCTTTTTGTTCTGCTTTTAAATTATCAATTTTCACATAAACATCTTCCAATACATTCACATCCTTTTATCATCTTAATAAAGCAATCTTTACATGATATGAGACAACCTTATTCATGGTGAATTTATCGCAGGAAATCCCATACAAAATCCGTATTTTGTGCAAAATAAAAACAGCTTACGGCTGCTCTGATTTCTCATTTGTTAATTTTCGAACTAACTCTTCTAACGTTGCTTTCTTGTTGTTTATAAATGTAATCTCTTATAAATAAATTATGAATCGCCTTTAAATAAGGCGGTTTTTTATTTTTTAAAATCAATAACAATCACATAAAAACGTTACTATTAATCGGAAACAATAAATTTCTTAACTTGATGGTAATGGATCATTATGTTCCTTTGACGAATTACGCTTCTTTTTATGCCGTTTCTTCACTTACTCATATCTTCTATTTTATGTAACTAAGCTAAATACTTTATCACGGTCTGGACTACGCTGTCTCGCCATCTACATTTCACCTGTCACCTCACGTTCAAGTTTTTATATTTTCATGAGTTCACTACTTATGCTGATTGCTAAATAAATTTTATTTAAAAATATTTCTCGTTTATTTGTTACGAACTTCCTTTTGGTTTGTATATAGCAATGTAAGATAAAAAAGAGCTAAGGGAGTCGGGACATGAACCTTAAAATCAAAACACCAAACGGATTTAAATCAGATTTTTACATTTCACCAGAATTTATTAGCACTATCGGATTATCCATCTTATATCTCCACCTAGCAGGAATCATTTGATTCTTACTTTTCTTTTTCGTTCGTTTGTTTTGTTAAACGCTAAATCCAATTGAGACTGCGCCTTTCAAATTATTAAGTATTAAAAATCTTAATAAAAAAGAGTGCTATAAAGATATGCACTCTTTTAAAAGGCTTTACCAATCTCGACGATCATCACGATCACGGTCATGATTACGTCTGCGACGACACTCATCACAATCGCAGTCACGTCTACAATGACAGTCGTTAAAATCGTTTCTTCTGCGTCTACGACCGCATCCGCAAAATACTAAATCATCCCAAAATCTATTGCAATCTCGAGAATGTCCAAAATTATTGTTGCATCCCATAGATATGATTCCCTCCTCTAAAAATAGAATTCATCATATTCTATGAATAAAAGTTGAAAACAGCTTGTTTACTAGCCTATGTTTTTTGTTTTACACTAATAATATTCCAATTTGCAAGTCTGCCTCGCCCCTTATCTTTCCTTAACAACAAACAAGACACCAACCAGATCATGGCAGCGTCTACGATAATTGATATAGGTCTTATCATTCGGCATCATTCCTATTTCTTAAATAAAACAGAATCAACGATTGTTAAAACTACCCAAGCTATTCCGAGAAACACTGCAATTATTGGCGTCAACCAGAAGTAGTGATACCATTTTGTGTAACTACTCATCTTCCACCATTCATGGAGTGGATTAAGCCCTATCATTTATAACAACCCTCCCCCATTTTGTTCAATAAAAAGAGAGCACCTGCGCCAGTAGATGCTCTTAATGTGATAAAGAGTTTCTTATGAGTATTGAAATAAGGTAGATACAAGCGAGTGAGCCTGTCCTACACTCTTCAATATATGTAAAGGGGCAAACGAAAAAGAGCAATCCCCTATATATAATTAAAGCACCTGTATATCAAACGTTTATATCACCAATCAACCCAGCAAATATACCAGGCTCAATAAGAAACACAAAAGCCACGACACTCACACATCGTGGCTGACTATATAAATTCAATTGATCTTTTCGTCCTTCTTGCGGATTCTTACCGCCCTTGCCCGTTCTCCGGTAACGTTTTGATAAAGGGGCTACGCTATCCCCACACTATTCTTCTTTCAAAGAACTGTATAGATATAGAGTAATATTGATTCTGTTTTGAGAAATCCCCGGAAACGTTCCCTTTTTATCGAAAAAAAGCCCTGCATTTATGCAGGTCAAATATAAATTAGTGACTTTACTTAGATAAGATTACTGATGGATTTCATATCACTTATTCTGTTGGAGACGGAAATCTTGCAGCTTCAAAATGCGTACTATTTTCTACAGTAGAGATAACTCCAGCTACGCTACTTTGTGCAAAAACCTCGACTACATCCCCAGCATTCAATTGAATTATTGATGAAACGGCAACAACATTAGCAAAGTTTATTGGACCAAAAAAATCATTATCTATTGCAATTGCTGGATTTCCATTAACTCGAATTTCTACCCGCGCTCTATAGTTTACGTTTAGATTATTGGGAATGAACGCAATTGTTCCAATAACAGAATAAACACCTCTTGTCTTTGGTATAAAAATGGATGTTGCAGGGTTATATTCATTTGCTAAATCAAATTGTTCATTTTGGAATAAGACTTTTACAAAAGTATTTGCTGGCACAATCTGATTAACTGTGCTCACAGCTCTAAAAGCAGATGCTCTTACAAGATTGTATTGGTTATCATCAGAACAACAATTCACTTTTACATTAACCCAAGGCTTTTCATCATGTTTTTTATCACATTTGTCATAACTCTTACTACTTTTATGACAATCATGATATTTCTTTTTGTTATCCTTACAATGATCATAGTAGGAATAAGACATACTAGTTTCCCCCTTTTAAATTTATTACTACATACTATGTAAGATAGATTTAAAAGGTTTGGACGAGCTATTATTATTTTTAATAGAATTAAAAAACCCTACCAATTGGCAGGGCAGGGAAATAATATAACATGTAAAGCGGAACAACCTCATCTTAACCAATCTATACAACATTACAAAATATTAGAATCCCATTTCCGATACCTCAAAACTAAGTTTATATAATCCCCACAGCTGTAGCTATCAACTGAATATCACTTTTTTCCTTCTGATAAAACGGATCACGCTTTATCATTAATTCGTTGTACACAAACGAATCTTTAACCTTTCGATTCCCTAAGTACTTCATTTCAATTATCCTACGTTCCTCTTCATCAAGAGATGTTACAACGTCCGTTCAATTTGTTTAACACGTATCTCATGATTCTTTTCGTCACCTTTCATTTTAGGAAAAAGAACGATGCCCCCCCGCTCGAGCCTGTTCTTCTTGATTTTTCATCCGGACGCACAATGCTTTGTAGTTTTTCAGCTCCTTCACCACAAGTCTATGCATCTCCTTTTCATCGATGTCTTTAAAAAATGACAATTGATTCATACGATACGGTTCCCCTCCGTTCGATCTACTTACTTGAATGGTTCTCCTTTTTTGGCCAGACTATATTTATATATCTAGATTGTCACCTTTAGAACGAGCAGTTAGCTTTTGCTAGCTGCACTTTGTTTGTAAAAAAAGAACTCAATTGGACTGTACGCACATATAATATTCTGCGTTCCTTTCTTTATAAAATAGTCGTTACAAAATGAATCTCGTCACGAGAGCACTTTATTAAGTGCTCTTTTTTGATTTTTGAATACTTATCAATTGAAATTTTTGTTTAATTTATAAAATAAAACTGCTTGTCCATTTCAACCCATTCACCATCATATATTATCTAACCACTATGATCGTATAATTCTTCTTGCATTTTCCATTCACTTCGATACATTCTTTAATTCCTCTTAACAATCCTTACACTTCTAGATAATTGCATTCCAACTTCATGATTTGCTTTTTGCTACCTTTACCTCCTATGACGAGCAATCATAAGAGGTAAAGGAATGAATGAAGAAAATATTGTTTTACATGGAACTGCTATTAAATCAAGTTTAATCGATTCAACACTTCTATCTATTTTTCGTCATTCACTTTACCAACAGAAGCAACAGGAGAAACAGGTTCAACTGTATTGATTCAGGAATCGAATCTTCATATATATATTAAAAGATTTTTGGAGTGAACCCATGTTCCTTATATATTATGGAATGGGTTTATATTTGTGACATAAGGGCTTATTTTTTTATTTATTTTAATTTTCAAGGGCCTTTTTCTTATACTTGTGTGTTAACCAATTCATAAGTTGTAGTGTGTAAGTGGGTGAATGAGTGATAAGGATGGTGTAAAAATGAGTGAATTTAAAAAGAAATTTCATATTCCATGTGATTGTTTTCTCCCCCCTGTACCCCCACCTCAAGTTGGACCGACTGGGCCGACTGGGCCGACTGGACCAACCGGGCCGACTGGACCAACCGGGCCGACTGGACCAACCGGGGCTACAGGACCAACCGGGGCTACAGGACCAGCTGCTACGGCATGTTGCCCATGTACGAATGTTCTTGATAACCCTGGATTTGATGAACCTGCAACACCAGGTACTCCAGTTCCAGGATGGATTGTAACGGGAAATGTTTCAGAAGTAGGATTTCCAAATGCGCACAGCGGTCGTTTTCTTCCAAATGGAACCTTGAGTGCTTTAGCTGTTTCTATTGGACCTGGAGGAATTATGACCCAATCTGTTGATGTGGGCGAAGGTTGTTGCTTTACCCTTTCTTTTGCTGGGGATATAAGAGACGGAGCACTCCTTGTTGCTTCTGTATCGTTTCCAGAACTTGGTCAAGGATGTCCTCCTAACCCTACAACACTTGGACCATTAAACATTCCGCACATTGTACCTGTTGCACCTCAACAACAAGCTGCCTTCCAACATTATACCCTTGTTGTGTGTATACCTGCTGATGTAACTACAGCATGTATTAGTTTCCAAAACTTAGCTACGGGGGGAGAAGGCGCAACAGCTTTTGTTGATAATGTTGTATTCCAACCTACTGGTGGACCTTGCACTTCATGTTCACAAAATTTTTAATACATTAATATATCTGAATCTTTTCGTTTTTCTAGCGAATCCAATAACTATTTAAGAGGGCCCCCTGGCTCTCTTTTCACATTAGAAATCACTAAAATCCCGTTCCTCAACCATGAGCCTGCTCACTATATATATTCATTAATAAACATGGGTTACTCTTCATTTCATTCAAATATCTATTTTATATTAAATCCGCACACCCCTTAGAAGCATACATACGATATCATGTGGTATTCTTTTTCAATATTAGGTTTTATCCGAGTGCGCCTTGGATGGCGCTCTTTAATTTTCAAATAACATTTTCAAGTAATTACGAGAGCGAATTTTATAATTTTGTACAAGCACTACTTCGCTTTATTAAATAGACTATATAAACATCAAAAAGAAGGGAGCTATAAATTCATATGGCTGATTATTTTTATAAAGGTGGTAAAAAGTATTATAAAAAACAATCGTATTCTCACCATCAAAAAGATAACTGTTTTATCAAAACCCATACAATAACTGGTTCGAATACAGCTTTAAATTTCAACGTACCAGCTAACACTACAAGAACTGCTTTTGAAGATTTCACCAATAACCACAATAAAACATTAATTCAAATATCTGTTGCCAGTGATGTTAGCTCGATTGAAGTAACTATTCGAACAAGAAGGTCCCCCACACCAATTATCGCCACCCTTGTCCCAGATGAAACAAGAGTATTTCAAGTAGAAGATTTCCAAAGTCTTACCCTCACTAATAATACTGAAATCCTTGATTTTATTGATATTTTGGTCCAAAAAACTTTTTGCATCTGTTGCAATGATAAGAATGATTCGTACGATGAATATTACCATGAGTGCAAGTAATAGATTAAATCACCAGAAGAACTCTTTAAATAGAGGGTTCTTTTCTTTTCACTCCCCTGATCTCCCCTTATTTTATTAAAATAACTATTTTGTTCATTTTTTTGATACTTCACTTAACTCTTTTCGAAGAGCATCTTTTTCATCAAGAATGACATTTAATCGCTTATACAGCACCCCTAAAATCTTTATTTTAATACAATAACTTTACATTAAAACTAAAAAAGAATACCTTAAGTCGGTGCCCTTCTTGCAAATATCAACCTTTATGTAATTGAACATACAGATAAAACTAATCCCCCAAATGTAATTGCACCTAGTAATCCTAATACAAATCCAGTTATGCAAATACAATCAGCAAGACAAATGGAAGACTGTGATAATGGAACAAATGACCTACTTGTACTCGATCCATATTGTTTTATTTTCTCATAATTTATATCTAACATTATTTGTAGACATGCTATACCTTCCTCAATAGAATGAAGAGATTCTTTTTCTAATCGATCCAATAATTTACTATTAAAAGTAATTGGAAGAGGATACCGTTTATCTAATTTCATATTCTGATAAATTAATTGTAAACGAGATAATATATTATTTTTCTTTTTTTCACATGTTACTGTGTGTTTCATGTTATTACATTCATTTAATAACAGTGTTAATTCATCTCTGTTTCCGTATAAATCCCTTGCTATTTTTCTCTTTAGTTTGTAGGCATGGATCGTAGATTTAAGTTCAATCATTTTAATACACTTCCTAATAAAATTTTGCTTACCCTAATATTTTAAAAATAAACAGTACTTTTAAATCTCATTTAAAATACACTCAAGTATCTTTTTTTACTATCGATTAACATTACATTAACCTTACATAGTTGTAATAATTTCTTTTGCTACCCACTAACTAGAAGCAACAGACTTATTATTTTATGGTAAAAAATACAAAAAAAGCAATGATTAGACTTTAAATCTAATCATTGCTTTTTCTATCTTATCTTGATTTACACCTAAATATCATTCTTTCACTTGAGTGCTACATCAGTTTTTATCAAATTCTTTTATAAAAATTACATAATGCTTCACTAATGGATTCCTTTTTTCTCTTATCAATATTCATATGTTACAATAGTACCAGTTGTATCAGTAGTACCATTAAAACCACTAAAACAATTTGAACAACTACCACAGCCACCACAACCTCCGCAGCCGCCACAACCAAAACAGCCGAAGCAACCAATACAACGGAATCCACCACAACGAAATCCACCACAGCGACCTGCACATCCTCCACAACGACCACCACAACCTCCACAACGACGAACAGCATCTTCAATATAGTAATATGGATATTGGTTTTGTTGGTCCCAATACACGATATTTCCAGGCTGGTAATCATTAAGGCTTAATGCTTGTAGTTCTTGTTGAAACTTATTCATTTTCATGACCTCCGTTTATAAACTTCAACCTTTTCAATGCTTTCCTATCTTTCTGTTCGTTAAATCTAAGTAGAAATAGCGCTATAAAGTGAAACTTTAATCAGTGGGGGGGTTCATCCCCCACTGATTATTAGTTGAACCAATCGGACGTTTACGGACAGTTGATCTCCCACCTAACTTCTTTGCTCCAACTGAATTTTGAGGTGGGAGTTTTACTGTCCGTTAACGCGGGATAAACTAAGTTCAATACGTACACCTACAAAATATGACCTATTACTATATGATGCACCTTGTTCATATACTTATTTTTATATTATTTTTTCCATGGGCTCATTTTTATAAATTGAAAAAAGACGCACTTAGATTGATGCGTCTTTTTTCGATACTTCTTTTGTGGAATTATATACATAAGTTTTATTCATACCCGTGAATAGCAATACCTCTACTCATTATCCAATTACATCTTTTATTTCTGAATTCACTGGCCACTTTTCTAAAGTATAGGCCATTTCCCAAAATGAATATTCATATTGACTGCTAATAATAAAATGCTGTTTCATTCGATTTCGGTCTGCCTCTGTTACTTTTTCAGCTATTGCATCTAATCGTGTAATTTGCTCTTCAACTAATGTACGGAACCAATCAGATCCATAAGCAGAAATCCATTCGTTATAAATTGGCTCTTCTGGCTGACACTCTTTTAAACGTTCACCAATTTCATAATACAACCAATAGCAAGGTAAAATTGCTGCAATGATATCACCTAAATGTCCTTCATACGCAGCACGATACATATGTGACGTGTACGCATATGCAGTTGGAGCAGGGATAAAATTATCTTTTTCTTCTTGTGTAATCCCTAGTTTCTTCGCAAAATTCTCATGTAAAGATAATTCTGCTTCATATGTATTTTGAGCATGGTGTGCCATACGAGCTGTCGTTTCTAATTCTAGAGCCTTTGCAGCTCCTAAAGTTTGTACTCTAGCGAAATGACTTAAATAATATGAATCTTGAAGCACGTAATAGCGAAAACTAGCTAAATCTAACGTTCCCTCGCCAAGTTTTTTTACAAAAGGATGATGAAAACTAGCTTCCCAAATTGAATCTACTTCTTTACGTAATGATTGTGAAAAAGTCATTTAAATCCCTCCAAGTAATTTATTTATAATACGTATTTATCCACAGTTATTAACGCTTTAAAATAAAAAAACTTTCTTTACAAACGTAAAGAAAGTGAAATTGACAGTATTTATTGATGAAATAGTAATGTCTTTCCCACTTCCCTACGCTGGCATTAACCAGATCAGGTACTAAGAGTCTCAAATTCTCATTTGATCTCAGCCTATATTAGGCCCCCCTAGTGGATAAATATTAAATTTTCGTATTGTATTCATCATAACATACTTCATGTTACTGTCAAAAGTATTCATGATACTGCTACTTAAAATCCTTCTTCTTTTCTTACTCTCAATGACGTTTCAATAATCATATCTAATAGTTTACTATAATGTATACCAGCTGCATCTGCACTTTTCGGTAGTAAACTTGCTTGTGTCATCCCTGGTAATGTATTAACCTCCATTACATATGGAATACCGTCCTTCACCATCATATCTACCCTTGCATAAACGCTGCACTTTAATGCTTTATAACAAGCCAGTGACGCTTTGTTTACACGTTCCTTCAATTCAGCTGAAAGTTCGATAACTTCTTCAATTGTACTAACATCATCATATTTTGCATTGTAATCAAAGAACTCAGCTGCATGTCGGATTGAAATAATAGGTAACTGTTTTCCATCAAAAATTGAACATGTAATCTCATCACCTTTTATATACTTCTCTATTACTACTTCAGAATCCCATTCAAACACAGTTTCCAGCATTGAAATTAATTCATCTTTATCATTTACAATCTTTACCCCAACACTTGATCCACCAGAGTTTGGTTTTACCACTAACGGAAATCCTAACTTATCTAATTCATCAAGATTTAGATCCGCCATTTTTGTAAGTTCAATCCAATCTGGTGTTTCTACACCTTCATAACGTAAAATCTTTTTCGAAATATTTTTATCCATACATATACCGCTAGATAACATATTGCTTCCGCTATAAGGAATACCTAAACTTTCAAGTGTTCCTTGAACTGTCCCATCTTCTCCGTATTTTCCGTGTAATGCGAGCAGCGCGAAATCAATGTCCTTCGCTTTTTCGATTAAATCCATTTTTTCATCTAACGTAATTGGAACTATTTCATACTTACTTTTATCTAAATGTGCAATCATTTCATTTCCAGTCATAATAGATACTTGTTTTTCAGAAGATACTCCACCCATAATAACGCCAATTCTCATTTCCTCAACTCCAAATTTCATTTTTTATTGTATCACCAATTATTTCGATTCCCCGAACTATATCTTCTTCTTTCAGACGTGAAAATCCTAATCGAAAAGTGTTCGATCCTCCTCCATCAGAATAAAAAACATCTCCTGGAGAAAATGTAACCCCTTGCTCATAACACTTTTGCAAAAGCATACGGGCATGCATTTTTTCTTCTAACTCTATAAATAAATGGAGGCCACCATCACCGGTCATTCTTTGAAACGGAATGTACTTGTTACATGCACCAACAGCTAACTCATATTTTTTCTTATAAACTGATCTTGCCTTTTTTAAATATTTTTCAAAATATCCTTCATGTAAATATTGAAATAGAACAGCTTGATCTAACGTAGATGTGTGAATCGTCCTTGCTCTTTTTACACTTTCTAAATGATGAATTAGTTCTTTATCTGCAATAATCCATCCTACACGTAAACCAGGGAAAAGTACCTTCGAAAAGCTACTAATATAAATCACATTATTACCAGCGCCAGCAAAAGTTAATAATGGTGCTAAATGCGAACCTGAATAACGTAGTTCTTCATTAAATCCATCTTCTATAATAGGAATTTTATATTTTGAAAATAAGCTCATCAATTCCGTTCTTTTCTCTGAACTCGTAACAATACCGGTCGGATTGTGATAAGAAGGAATTAAATATGCAAAATCAAAATCCTTTTCACGCAAACTTTTTTCTACTTCGTTCGTATCGATGCCATCTTCATTCATAGTTATTCCATGCACTTCAAGTCCATGTAAACGGAAAAGCTTCAATGCAGCATGATGAGTCGGATTCTCACAAATAACCCGCCCCGACTTTTTGGATAACGAGGAAAGTACAATATCCAATCCTTCAGTAAATCCATTTGTAATTAAAATATCTTTGTTCGAAATATCTACACCTTTCATTTCCATATAATGAAGTAGATAATTCATTAACGGTCTATAACCTTTTGCGTATCCGTAATTTAATACGACATCCCCTTCAATGGACATGCGAGTAAGAAAAGCTCTTTTGAAATTTTCCACATCAAATAGCTTTTCGTCCGGAGCAATGCTATTAAAAACAATCATTCCTTTTTCCCAGCGGACACCATGTTTCATTAAATCTAATTCATCCGCTAATAAGGTAACTGTATTAAGTTTATTTTTCCAATCTATTTCAACAGACGAAGTGTTTGAAATATCAACCTTCGCAACAAAATTCCCTTTTCCTTTAACTGCATAAATGAGTCCTTCTTGCTCTAAATCGGCATAAGCAGCGAGTACGGTATTTCTGCTAACACTCAGTAATTCGCTTAGTTCCCTTGTTGAAGGGATTTTTTGACCCCCGAGTAAATGCCCTTTCATAATCATCTTTTTCAAATAATCTTTCAATTGAATATAAACAGGACGATCTTTGACAACTTTAAAATCTTTAAACAATTCCTTACCCCCTGCAATTATTTTTGCATATTTATTTCATTCTCAAAAGGTCCACTACATATGTATTTTTTATAAAGGGCGGTACGGTCTTATAAAGTAAAGGCTAATAATTAATGGATGATTTTACTCCTCGTTAATAAGGTGCAAATCTTTTCGGTATAAGTTAATAATATCTTTTAAAGCTGCTGCTGCGGCTCCGCGTGGATTTGATGCACCACCAATTGTAGTAACTTGCCCCATCGTATCTGTAAAGAACGTAATTCCTTTTTCTGTCCCATTTACATTTGCTAGCGGATGATCCTTATCTATTTCGTACGGTTCTACTTTAAAAGCTACTTTACCATCCTGATCCTTATATGCTGAAGCTATTAATTTAATATATTTATTATGTTCCTTAGCCTTTCGAATTTGTTGTTGTGTAACATGTTCGATTCCTTTTATATGTATATCTGCAAGCGTATTTTCTGTTCCCATTAAACTGTTTGTCAATAGTAACAATTTACATGCACTATCAGAACCACTTACATCTAATATTGGGTTCGTTTCAGCAATTCCTTTACGTTGCGCATCTTTCAGCGCTTCTTCAAACGTAATATCTTCCTCATTCATTTTCGAAAGAATATAATTTGTAGTCCCGTTTAATATTCCTTCTATTTTTTCAATATGGCAACCAGCTAAACTAAATTGACCAATATCAAATGTCGGTAATGCGGCCGCGGTTGCACCACTATATCGAATTCGTACATTTGCATTTTTTGCTGCATCATTTATTTCTCTCCAGTTTGTAACGAGTGCGCCTTTTGAAATTGCTACAATATCCATATGTTTCTCAATCGCTTGTTTTATATATTGTTTTCCTGGATTTCCATCTTTAAGGTTTGTAACTGTTGATTCCACGAGTACTGTACCACTTATGTTATCTGTTGCTCGTTCCTTCGGATTATACTCAATATATTCTTTAATTGCAGAGCTACCGCCACCATACTTTAATAAGTGATGAATAGATAATCCATCCTCATTATGTATTGCAACATTTCTACCTAAAACGCCACTTAAAACTAACTCTATACCATATGTTTCATATATATATGAATATTTTTCATTTAGTAATTTTATAAACTCTCTTCCTACTGTTCCATATCCTGATAATACAACTTTAACTTTCATACTATCCCCCCATATTTTTCTACCATATCCCTCTTTCAATATAATATAAAGCGCCCTCGAATTCCATGGAGAGCGCTTTATTATTACCTATCTCGGTAAACTTGATAGCTTTTCTGCAATTGTTCTATAAAACTCTTGAATATTAGAAAAACCTAACGTGTCTGAAACACTAAGTCCTACCATATCGAGATGGTCCCAATTTGCTTTCGTTTCAATATGATTCCATTTTCCCATCTGTAAAGTCTCATTATTATTTACCGCAGTATTAGAAGAAGGCGCGATCATAGAATTTGTATTTACTACACCATCATTTTGCCACCAAGAAGTATCAATTAATGGACGGTTTACTTCATATCTTGCATAGGAACCTAAGAAAAATGCATTACCCATTAACACTTTATTCATCGTTATATGAGGTAGATGTAAGCCTGTTATAGGTGCTGCTTGTGAGGCATGTCCACTATAGGATAAGTAATACACATCTGATTGCGTCTTTACCCAATTATTAAGCTCCTTTGCACCATCTGTACTTAAATCCCATTGACTTATATCTTTTGTATCTTTCCAAAGTGAACTATTTACAATACGATCAGTGTATTGGAAAAAAGACTCTCCAGTATTCTTCTTTATACCCCATTGATCCAATTTAAAATCATATAACGATAAATTATTATTCCCTCCAAAACTTGCAGCTGTAATGAGTAAATCTTTAACGAACGGTAGTAGAAGACTACCATCCGCAAGTGTAGTGCCATTGTGAGGAGTTGCTAATGTTGTCACACTATGAACATATGATTTCTTACCCTCAAATAGTGGTGATATATTCGTGTTCGGATGATTTTTCACATAATTTTTTTCTTCAAAACTACCTTCTTTTAATAGATGTACTAATGTTCTAATCGTTTGTCCACCCATGCTATGTCCAACTAAATGAACTTTATTTGTTTCACTCCAATTCGATGCAAAACCACTATAAGTTCTGCCAAAACGATTATGTCCATGTTTCTCAGCATGTGCGGCACCGTAGTCTACTGTACCACCATTAATTTGCGCATATAATTCACATGCGCGATCCCAGTTACTAGAAACAGGTCCAACAGCAGCAGTATGTACTGTATAGCCACTTCTTTTTAAATCTTCCTGTATATCATGAACACCACCCCAATATTTAACCCCTAACATTTCCTCTCTACCCCACCCAGCAAATCCATTCACTAGTATGATAGGATAATTATTTTGTTGCTTCTCTTCAGCGTATGTTGTTTTTACTGTGAACGAAAAAACAATCATTAGTGCGAAAAAACATATTTTTAAAATTAACTTCCCCATTCTTTCTCCCTCCTTAATAAAACGTTTACATATTTCTATTAAAAAAGAGTTCTTAACTTAAACATAATGTAAAGTATTTTATATACATTGTATATACAGAAAACATACACAAATGTTGATAAATATTAAATCAAGTAAGCATTTACTTTTTAGAATACAACTTGTAAATCTTATTATTTGAATTTATAATTAGATTTAGTTTCCTCAGGTTAAATAGCTTTAAAAATCATAAGAAAACTAATTCCATTACTTAAGGAGGAGGAAAAGGCATGCAAATCGGATTAAATATTCATACATTATCTCAACCTACTAAAATAACTCCATCTAACCTTGAACATAATACTATCTCTTCTACTAAACTTGAAGATAAAAAATCAAATGATCCCATCAAATTTGATATCCGTTCATCTGAAAAAGAGATGAAACAACCTGAGCATAAATTTAATGAATTAGATTTATGGAAGATGTTAAAAGATAAAGGTATTCCTTTATGGATTATACTTGAAATGCTACAAAAGGCCCGTAAAGAAAAGGAAGCTCAAGATAGTTCGGTTCAATATTCAAATGGTATTGAAGAAACGAACGAGACACGATTAAATGAAGTAATGTAAGTTGTTTAAATGGTATTAAAAAGAGTTCAAGGTTGATAAAGTTTCTATCAACCTCGAACTCTTTTTTAAGATTTTTCTCCAATCGTTATAAACTGGAATGACACCTCCCCTTTATAATCTTTAATTAACTTTTCTACTTTTACTGTTTCATTTATTAATGTATTATCTGTCGACATTTTAGGTTTTTCATCACCTAAAGACTTTTTCAAGTGGAGCAGGTGCATTTTCGTCTCTTTTGCATTTATTTCTTTATACACGCTATCTTTTGCTACAATTACATACCATTGCGTTTGATATTTACGAGTGTTACCTATCCAAGCATCACTTCCGTATTTAACAGCAATCGCCTTGCCTTCTAATTCAATACTTTTCATAGTCTTTTTTTCTTCTTGTGCAAATAATAGTGAGCCCTCTTTTGGGAAACTCGGTAACGTATCTATATGTCTAGAAGTGGATCCATTATCTCTTTTACGAAAAACCTTTGTTTTAATCAACGCTTGCGCTGTAGATTCATTTAAAATTAATACTTGTCCATTTCCAGATGTACCTGTTTTCACAGAAAACACTTCATTTTCTTTCGTAATTTCCTGATAACGATTCATAATTGATAAAGTATTATTTTCATCTCCAATAATTAATACACCGTTAGCTGGAAATCTGTTTTCATTTTTAGAGCATGCACTTAAAGTTATTAACATTAATATACTTAAAATGAAAATAGATAATATTTTCTTCATCACAGTTCCTTTCATAACTCAAATTGTTTTTACAAGCTTTTATGCAGTCTTACTTGCTGATATTCTCTACTGTTCCATAGTTTTATATAGCTTTTGTAAATAACGCCAACGAGTTATATAGAAATATAAAACTTGTATACAAATAAACGAAATTAAAATTACAATAGAACTATTTAAAATAGAGAAATCGACTAATTGTTGCAATGCCATATATGCAACCACTGTGTGAATTACTGCAATGATTATCGGTAAAAAGAACATTAATAATAACTGTCTCGTTACCACTTTTTTCAACTCTCGTTTACTTAATCCCATTTTCGAAATCATTTTATATTGTTGTTGATCGCGATCCAAATCAGTATATAACCGGAAGTAAATAAAACTAGCGGCGAATGTGAAAAAGACGATTCCAACTAAAACGCTTGCCATCAGTAATAATCCATTTGTTTGTTTTGCCTCTAACAAATTTAAAGTCAAAGCTTGAAAATAGAAATTACCTTCTCTTGCATCTTCATCGAATATACTATTTAATTGATTTGAAATGTCTTTCGTCTTTATCCAGTCATCTACAACAAATCCGTAAGTACGATTTTGAATAACTACATCATCTTGATTGGTATTAAAAGGAATACCATCATATACACGATCTTGAACTGCGATAAAAATACCGCTAGTATCATGTGGCAAAACTAAATTTTCTACAGCTTTTTTCACACGAAATATTTTTGTCCAATCTCCTTCAATGACTTCAATATTCTTTATATAATCACCATTTTTAAATTCTTGTTTTTGTGATACCATTCCAGGGATTAGTAATATTTCATCTTCTTTTTCAATTGTTTCTTGTTGATATCCTAGTGCTCTCGCAAGGTCGTTATATTCACTTAACTTCATTACATATACATTATTTTCTGTATATTTATAAGAAGATGAAGCCGTCCGATATGGAATATTCGCATCAGCAAGATGTTTTTTTATAATAGAGAGATGTTTATCCACCATTTTGTCTTTTTCAGGACCTACATAAAGAAACGTATACGGATTTGTCATCCTTACCAATTCTTTATTCCCAATAGCAGCTGTAGTGCCAATTGCTGTAAAAGCAACCGCTGAAATAATAGACACTATAAAAAACATCGTTGCATTATCTTTCATACGGTAAATTAATTCTGAAAACGTTAATATATTTGTTCTCTTTAAAAAGAAAGATTCACTCCTTTTCGCAAGATACAATATATAAACGCTACATTGTGTATATAAAAAGTACGTTCCTATAATTACAAAAAGTACACCCATTCCGAGCATAATAAAACTATGATTTTGAATAAAGCGAAATACTGAAATATATCCATACCCTATACTAATTAAAGAAAGTAACGATAATATTATTGAAGCTTTCGGTTCAGGCTTTGGCTTTTCTCCAGCTTGAATAAGTTCCACAAGTTCGGTTACTTTAACCGTTTTAAATGTAACTAACGAAACGATTAAAAATAAGACTAGAAACGTGAAAACTGTTAATAATACAGCCTGCACTGGTATATAAAAAGGTAAGCCATTACTAATCATTAATACACTGGCACTGATTAGTAAAACTAGTTTAGAAAATATGAGGCCGATGAGTATCCCAATACAAATTGAGCCAAGTCCAATTAACATATTTTCAATTAACAATAGCTTCTTAAGCTGTCTCATCGACATACCGTGCATCATTAAAATGCCAAATTCTTTCTTACGTGTTTTTAAAAACGAGCTCACTGAATATAAAATAAAGAAAAATGAAAATACAAAAATCAAACCTTGGGATACTTGAAATCCAAATGTACCAAATGTACTTATTGTTTTACTTGTCGATTTTAACTCCCCCTGTAAATCAGGATGGAATAATAAAAGTGCATACGTAAAGAAAATCATAATCGAAAATGCACTACTTAAAAAATGGGCAGCATATGTACGCTTATTTCGAAAAATATTATTAAATGCGAACTGACGAAAAGTCATGCCTTTTCCCTCCTAACAAAGAAAGGACATCCATAATCTTTTGATAAAAAGTTTGCCGACTTTCACCACGATAAATTTCGTTATATAGTTGACCATCTTTAATGAAAATTACTCGGCTACAAAAACTAGCTGCATACGGATCATGTGTAACTAACATCATCGTTGCCTTTTCTTCCTTATTAAGCGTATCCAGCATCTCCATTACATCATTTGAAGATTTAGAGTCTAAATTTCCGGTCGGCTCATCGGCAAGTAATAATTGCGGCTTATGAACAATTGCACGAGCAATTGCTGTTCTTTGAGCTTGTCCCCCTGAAATTTCAAACGTTCTTTTATTCAATATATCTGTAATATTTAATTTCGCTGCAATTTCTTCTACTCTTTTGTTCATTTCTCGCACAGAAACACCATCTAAAGTCATTGGCAATACGATATTTTCCTTTACTGTAAGTGTGCTAAGTAGATTAAATGATTGGAATACAAATCCTAATTGTTTTCTACGGAATAAAGCTAAATCTTCAGAGGATAACTGAAAAGGATTTGTCCCATTTATTATTATTTCTCCTGATGTGGGAGAGTCGATAGTAGATACCATATTTAATAACGTTGTTTTCCCGCTACCTGATGGCCCCATAATCCCTATAAATTCACCTTCTTGAATTGATAAATCAATATCTACTAATGCTTTAAAAGGTATTTTCCCTTTATATACTTTACTAATATTTTTCGCATGTAATATTTCCATTTCTATTCTCCCTTCATTTGCACTTCTTACAATAGAGTGTAAATGAATTGTCTTATAACTCATATTGATTCATCTTTCATTTATCTTACACGCTTGTAAGATTTCTAAAAAAACTGATAATAAAACTGTTTCCAAACTAAAATAAATGCATAACTATCTTATAATAATTATATAGTGGCAGGAAATACAATAGTATATCAAAACTTTATTATATAAATGCGAAAAGCTTAGAGTTATAGCTCTAAGCTTTTTTTGCACTGTATGATCATTCCCTTTAAAGAGCACTATTTTTTATCCATTCGGATTTACTCAATACATAATGATTATAAATTTGATTTTCTATCGTCTGTTGACCCAAATAAATAAATCCACATTTTTCAATAACTTTATTTGAGGGTACGTTGTTAATTAAAGCAATTGCGTTTAGAACTTCAACATTTGTATTTTCAAACAAATAATCGATCAAACCTTTTGTCGCTTTCGTTGCATAACCATTATTATGATATTCACTTGAAACAGCATACATAATTTCTCTGTTCGGTGAAGGTAGCTCATCTTTCATACCAGTGCAGCACCATCCAATAAATTCATTTGTGGTTTTCTTAAATATTCCTAGTCTTAATATATGATCATCTATGTTAGTCGTAGTTCTCACCGCATGAAGAAACGCTTTGTTTTCTGGTATTTCATCATTTGTAACCCAATTAACTCGTTGTTCTTTCGTTGATTTCCAGTCTGGTAAAAACTTTTCAATTTCCGGTTGATTTGATATTTTATAAATACTCTCTGCATCTTTAACCGTAAACTCCTGTAGGTATATATCACCACAATCTATTCTAAATAACTTAGTCAAACTCTCTTCTCCCATCTTTTTCCCCCTTCCTTACGTTAAAGTTCCTTAATCTGCTTCGTAAGTTCCATAAACCGTTCATCTAGTTCTTTATATTCTTTATCTTTAGAAGTTAAAAAGCTTAATTTCCCTAATACTTCTTGTCTTTCTGTTTCTAACGTTAAACGTAGCTCTTCAATTTCATCTCTAGTTTTCGTAGGTTCTTTGAGCTGTTTTTGTATCGTATTGTTTAAAAACAAGAGCTTCGCGTTAGTTGTTTTCTCTAGAAAATATCGATCGTGAGAAACGATAATGAGTGTTCCGTTATACTCAGCTAATGTATTTTCAAGCTGTTCACGTGAAGGTAGATCAAGGTGATTCGTCGGTTCGTCTAAAATAAGTACATCTTTTTCATCTAAAATATAAGCCATGAGCTTACATTTCACTCTTTCCCCCATACTCATATACTCAATTGGCTCTTTCCATTGAGAAGCTTGGAACCCTAAATGTCTCATTAAATTTTGGACTTTTCCTCTCTCCTCAAATGTCTCTTTATAAAATAAATCTTCTGGTGTTTTATCAAGCGGTAAATCAAATACTTCTTGTGTTAAATATCCAATGTTTGCTGATGGTGAAATCCATACTTCTCCTTCAGCAGTTTCTGTTCCCATAATCATCTTTAGTAACGTTGTTTTCCCACTACCGTTTGGTCCAATAATTGCAACCTTTTCACCGTGCTGAATTGTAAAATTAACGTTTTCAAATAATATCCGATTATTAAATTCTTTCCGCAATTGTTTTACTTCTAAGAAACGTTTTCCTACTTTTTTACTCGCTTGAATAGAAAATTCAACTGAATACTCTTCTTTCACACGTTCTACTTTCGTTTTCTCCAGCTCTTTTTCAAGACGTTTTCGTTTCGATTTAACTTGCGCGTCCATTCGCTTCGCCTTTACACGATAAAATTCTTTCACTCCTTCTTGTTTTGTAGACTGCGCATGTGCCTTTTGTGACCATGAACTTAATTCTTTTATATGAGTTTCTACTTGTTCTATCTTCTTTTGTTGTTTTTCATATTCACGCTGCTGCGTCATTCTTTTATGCTCACGTGCTTTCATATAGCTCGTATAATTCCCGCTATGGTCAATTAATTTCTTATCCTCAATTGACCATATTCTAGTTGCGACAACATCTAAAAAGTATCGGTCATGCGATACGACGATAACTGTACCTTTCATATTTTTGATTTGTTTTATGAGAAATTCCGTACTCATCTCATCTAGATGATTTGTCGGTTCGTCTAATATTAATACATTAGGGTTTTCAGCAAATCCTTTTGCTAATCGAACTTTTAGCTTTTCACCACCACTTAAAGTTAGAAAATCGTTCGTGGGCACGCCCCATTTTGCAAGAAGTTCCGCTTCTTTTGCAATTATATCCTTACTAACAAATGATTCTATTTCTTGTTCAACATATGCTGTTGTCATATTCATTTGCATCCATTCAACAGTACCTTTTGATGGTTCAATCTTCCCATTTATTAATTGAAGTAACGTTGATTTACCAGCCCCGTTTTTACCAATTAATCCAATAACATCCCCTTGTCTTACTGTCACATTCATTTTCTCTAACAACATATTTTCCTTAATTTCAACATAAACATCATTTAATTTTAATAGTTCTTTCATAATACCGATCCCTTTCATTAAGGGAGAATAAAAAAATCCTCCCAAATAAATTTGGCAGGATTAGTCGTTAAAATATTTATACCCAAATAAGATATTGCGTAACATAAATAGCAATACCGTTGTATGGAAATTGGGCAGACTAATCCTATTTTTTAGAAATTGAAATTTATTGAATTTCAACATTTAAAAATAAGATTAGTTAATCATCGTCCACCCATCATTCCTTTCCGTCGTTAGTAACCATATTGTACCATGATAGTACTGTATGAGTAAATGCAAATATATGTGCTATTATAAAGATTGCTTTCTTCTAGGTCTATTTATCATTTCTTAACTTCAAATTGAACAAGCATACTTTACATTTATTGTACTACCGATTTCCCTAATAATAACTTTCTAAGCACTCCCTCTTATATAATTTTTATATAACTGTATGATCAATTGTATATTATACATACTACATTTCAGTTCTTATAATAAAGTTATCATTTTTAAGGAGGGATTCTACAATGGAATTTAGCAAACTCGGAAACAGTGGGTTAACAGTAAGTAAGATTGCATACGGGAACTGGATAAACCATGGCGGAAAAGTAAATGAAGATACTGCAAATGAATGTGTGAAAGCCGCATTAGATGTTGGAATTACAACGTTTGATACTGCAGATGTTTATTCGGACACTATTGCTGAGGAGATACTTGGTCGCTCTTTGAAAGGAATACGCCGAGAAAGTATAGAACTTTGTACAAAAGTATGCCATCCGACCGGACCTGGAAAAAATGATCGTGGATTATCACGAAAACATATAATAGAAAATTGTAATGCATCGTTACAACGGCTACATACAGACTACATTGATGTCTATTATGCACATCGATTCGATACAACAACTCCTCTTGAAGAAACGATGTTAGCTTTCTCAGATCTTGTAAGACAAGGTAAAGTCCTTTATTTAGGTGTAAGTGAATGGACATCGGAGCAAATTACACGCGGTGCAGCACTGGCCCGAGAATTGAAAATTCCTCTTATTGCTAGCCAGCCCCAATATTCGATGTTATGGCGAGTGATCGAAACAGATATAATACCTACATGTCAACGTGAAGGACTTGGTCAAGTTGTATGGTCTCCCCTCGCACAAGGTATTCTCACTGGAAAATATCAACCAGGTAAACCGATCCCTGCCCAATCACGTGCTAATTCAGATGCAGGAAAACCGTTTTTTAACAAACTCGTACAACGCTGGATGAATGATAACGTACTTACTGCAATACAAAAACTTAATCCTATTGCACAAGAAAATCATCTCACCCTACCTCAACTCGCAGTTGCTTGGGTACTACAAAATCCAGCTGTTTCCTCTGCAATTATTGGTGCTTCCAATCCGCAGCAAATAAGAGAAAATGTAATTGCTTCTAATGTTACATTGTCACCTGAAATTATGGGCCAAATTGATAGTGCGCTAAAAGGTTTCATTGAATATGATCCAAGTAAAACAGGTTAAATCATCAGTGACTTCACAATAAATATAGTACCTTTCCATATTCACTACTGCCCATCCAATCAAGATGGGCCTTTATTTTTCAAATTTAAGTTGTGAAGTCTTATAAATCTCTCTAACAACTGCTAAGAAGTTCTCGAGCACGACAGACTTTTCATCCCGCCTCCATCCAGCGTATAAGTTTATCTCCGGTGTATGTTCCTGAATGTCTTTATACATAACTTCCGATTTTTTATAACTTTCTACCGATGATGGAACGACAGAAATCCCCATTCCTGCTGCAACTAAATTTACAATCGTCTGCATTTGAATTGCTTCTTGAACAATATTTAAACTTACTCCATGTTCCCAAAAGTAACTAATAATCAAATCATAAAAGTTAGTACCGAAATGACGAGGAAATAAAACAAATGATTCATCTACTAGTTCTTTAATAGGAATATTAGGTAACGAAACTAATGGGTGATCTTCATGTAAAACCAATTTTAAACGTTCTTTAGAACAAACTTCGGAAGACAATATTTCATTATTCTGCTTAGAACGAATAAATCCAATATGAATTTGTTTTTCATAGAGTGCTTTTATTTGCTGGTCCGTTGTCATCTCGCGTAATATAAGCTGAATTTTAGGAAACCGTTCTCGAAAGGTTTTTAATATGTTTATAACCGTTTCTGTAGAATCGACAAAACCGATGATTAAATACCCGATTTTTCCTTCCTCTACAAGCAGAGTTTCTTTAATAGTTCTTTCTACTTGAAGCAGCGTTTGTCGCGCACCTTCTAAAAATATTTTCCCAGCATCGGTAAGCTCAACCATTCTTTTTGTTCGATGAAAAAGTTGGACCCCTAATTCATCTTCTAATTTACGAATTTCTTGGCTTAAAGGAGGTTGTGCCATCATAAGACGTTCCGCCGCACGACTAAAGTTTAATTCTTCTGCCACTGTTATGAAATATTTCATTTTACGAATATCCATTACAATCCCCCTAACATTCACAACTAGCAAAAAAGCCCTCCTTCTAATAAATTATTAATAAAAACAGGAGGAAACTATATCAATCCCTTTTCGTTTCTTTTTTATCATAAATCATTTCATGAAAATACGAGAGATTTATACTAAGTTGAATTACATGTTTTGGGCAGTTTCATTACTTGCATATATTATTTGATTTACTATTTGGTTGAGTAACGAGTACTTGATATTTTATTCACCCATTTATAAAACAAAATACCATTCGTTACCCAACAATAAATTATTGTTTTTCGATAAATTTTTATTGATTACTCTCCTATAATAAGCTATTATATGTTTGTAGAAAATATTAATCTAAGGATTGATTTTATGGACAGGACATTAAAAATTACAAAGTTAATATGTTTTTAAGGATTTTTCTCATCCCGATTATAGTAGGGATAATTGTTGGTATACTAACTAAATTAGGGCAAGGTATACTTCCAGGACATTGGAATTCATTAGCTAATCTAGGAAGTGTTTGGTTAGTTCCATCCTTTTTTGTAGCTAGCTTTAGTTATTCTAAGCGTACAGCTATATTTTCTGGCACCCTTGCACTACTCGGTATGGTATTAGGCTACTATGGTTATGCAATAGTTATTAAAAATGTAGCTCACTCTATTTATTTTATATCTGTATGGATTGTATGTGCATTTATAGGAGGAACTATCTTTGGAATTGCAGGTTTTTTATGGAAAGATACTACAAATCCACTTCATAAATTCGGAAGTGCGCTTATTAGTGGAGTTTTTGTAACAGATGGACTTCACATTCTTTTAAATTTTGAAGACTATAGTCACATGTTACCTGTTGGATATACCGAAGTGATAGTCGGAATTATCTTGATTCTTGTATTAGAACGCTCTAATGCTAATCGAATTTCTTCTTTCTTAATGATGGTTCCTATCATTATTTTAGGATTAATTGGATATACATTATTAAGTTTGTTTACTTAATTACAATACTGTATCATTAAAAAACAAAAGACTAATTCTATTATAATCCACAAAACATATCACGAATTCGAACATTATACTTATTAATGTTGATATACTTATTCATAGGATGAATTCATGAAGCTATCTCTTTCAAAGGGGTGGCTTTTTTCTTACAAAAACTATTTATCAGCTTTTTATTAAATACTTCTAATTTAACAATCGTATTTATTGGCGTGTCATTATACATACTAAGATGACCTTTCAGTATTTCACATAATCGCTATAAAGTGAAATTTTAATAAACGGGGATTTTCTTCATCCCCCACTGATTATTAGTTGCACCAATCGGACTTTAATGGGCAGCCCGACCTCTACCTAACTTCTTTGCTTTCGCTTCATTTTGAGGTGGGGGTCTTACTGCCCATTAAAGCGGGATAAAATAAGGCTAAAAAAATTATCTCCAAATTTCTTTAGCCTAGATCACTTATTTACACATTAAAAAATATAATTCGTACAACGGTACCTTTACCAACTTCTGAATGGATTTCTACACTATGTCCTAATTGTTTCGTAATTTCATATACAAGATATAGCCCCATTCCAGTTGATTCTTTAAAATCTCTGCCATTTTCCCCTGTAAAGAAAGGTTTAAATACTCTAGGTAAATCTTGCTTCGGTATCCCTACGCCATAATCGGTGATTTCAAGTATAACGTTACTATCTTCCTTACAAGCATTTACTTTAATCTTCTCTCGACTACCAGATGAATATTTAATCGCATTCGATAGTATTTGTCCAATTAAAAATTGTAGCCATTTTGCATCACTTTCTACAATAATATCCTTATCAATTTTAAGCTCTGGATATACAAAATTCCGGATAAAAAAGCGTTTATGTTCATGCACAGAATCATTCACTATTTTATGTAGCTGTACTTTTTCGACATAAAAATCTTGTGTAAATGCTTCTAAACGTGCGACATACAAAGCCATCTCTAACCCTTTTTTCAATCTATCTGTCTCCTCATTTATACTTTCAAAACGTGGGTCGACTTCATCTTGTGTAATTAATTCTATTACAGATAAAGGTGTTTTCATTTGATGTATCCACTGATTCATAAAAGTTAAATGATCATTATTTTTTCTCTCTTGTATTTGCAGCTGGTTTTGATAATGTCGATATTGCACCTCAAGTAGCTCTTGAAGTTTAGTAGATAAAACTGCAAAATCTGATTTTTGCACAGAATCATCCAAAGAATGCAACGGATTTGCTAATCTTTCATAGAACGTACGATGAGTAAAGTAACGAAATACTAAATAACCTACCATAAAAAAGACACCTAAAAACATTGCATATAACGCCGTTGCAATATGGTTATGCCCATCAAACCAATATACAAGAAATATGGCTAGTAGCTGGATTACTGTAAAACAAATAAGTGGTATATGATCACGAATAAATAATTTTATCATTTCTCCATACCATTATCCCAAGTTATATGTAATCTATAACCGACACTACGAATCGTTTCAATTGCATCTTCAATCTGTAATGTTTTTAACTTTTTACGCACACGAGTTGTATTTACGCTTAAAGTATTATCATCAACATACGATTCGCTATCCCATAATTTATTTAATAGCACTTCTCTACCCACAACACGCGGATAATTTTTCATTAACATCTCTAATAAAATAGCTTCATTTCTTGTTATATCAATCTCTTGATTCTTAAGCCTCAATACAAGCCTTTCGGGATATAAGCAAAGACCTTGTTGCTCAACCATCCGTTCTTCTACTTTCGGTGCATAATCTCCGTAAGCGCGTCTTAAATGACTACGAATTTTCGCCATTACAACTTCGTAATGGAATGGCTTTGGAATAAAATCATCACCACCGTTTTCAAGCGCCATAACTTGATCCATTGTGCCTTCACGAGCCGAAATAAATAATATCGGACATGTAGAAACTCCGCGAATTTGACGACACCAATAGTACCCATCAAAACTTGGTAAATTAATATCTAATAAAACTAACTCTGGTTGTTCTTCTAAAAAAATGTTTAATACATTTTGAAAATCCGATACAATAATTCCTTCATACCCGTATTTCGCGACATGTTTTGATAATAATTCTGCAATTTTCATATCGTCTTCTACAATCATAATTTTAACCATGTGTTTACTCCTTTTTCGATCCACAATCTTATATTCAATTATATAAAATAAATACTACCTTTTTTTATATCATACGTAAATCAAAAAAGGATACTTTTATACAACAGCATCCTTCTTCTATTATTCTTATTTAATATGAAATTTACTCAAAGTAAACCCTAGTTTTTCCATATAATTCATACCTAATTCCATCCTAGCAGTCTTCAGTGGATCCACAACTTGGCAAATTTTTAAATTACCTGCTGCTGATAATAAAAGCGTTGCATCAGCTTTAGACATTTCTAATTCTTCATGTAAAAATGTCACCATATTTCGCACAGCACGATTCGCTGCATCATCTAATAATTTCTCTGAAGCAATCGTCATTACTTTTTCTTTTTGGATAGCCATTGGTAATGGCCATTTCTTTCCTTTTATAATTTGAACTGTTACAGTAACCTCACCAGCAACTTCTACGCCACTAACACCAATTTCACCATCACCCATCGCTGCGTGTAAATCACCTATTGCTAATAGAGCGCCAGGAACATTTACAGGTAATAGTAATGTCGTCCCTTCTTTTATCTCTTTACAATCCATATTCCCACCATGATCATGCGGAGTGCCACATGAAATGCTCTCTTCTTTCGGCGCAGTACCAATAACACCAATCATTGGATTAATCGGAATTTGTAATTCATTTGAAAATAAAACATGTTCATTATGTATTGGGACAATTTTCACTGTATTTTCATGTAGCTCTTCACCCATTACGCCAAGATTCGTTCCTGTAGTTAAAACACCTTGCTCTGCAATTTTAATCTTTTCAATCGATACGACTAAAATATCACCGGGTTCTGCACCATTAATAAATACTGGACCAGTGGCTGGATTAATACGGTTCCAATCTAATTCTTGAAACGCAACATCTTCAGAATCAATTTGATTTTCAAAGCAATCATATGTTTCAAATACAAGACGACTCCCTACTTCTACTTCCATACAAGGCTGATTATCTGGTGACATTGCGTAAACGATATGTTCTTTATGAATGCGATACATTTTATCTCTCCCCTTTTATATTGATCTACAATTACTAATTAGCTTTTTTCGTACAAGCTCCTGTTAAAAATTAATAAATTTACATATAGAAAAGCACCTAGCTTATTTTCATACATACACTCTTTACTATATCAGATAAAGAAAGGTGGTAGCACTATGCCCCTTATTCCATATAACGAAAGTGATGTTGATTTACTAGCTCGTTTAATTCGTGCTGAAGCTGAAGGAGAAGGTCGACAAGGTGAACAACTTGTTGGCTGCGTAGTAGTAAATCGTGTATTTTGTGATTGCTTAGATTTTAAACAGCTTCGTTCTGTACGTGACGCGGTATATCAAAGCCCTGGCGGATTTGAAGCAGTGCAATACGGATATTTTTATCAGCGTGCTCGTGATTCTGAAAAAGAAATTGCAAGAAAAGTTTTACAAGGTGAATGGCGCTGGCCAGCACGATGGGCTCTATGGTATTTCCGTCCAGTTGGAGCTTGTCCGCCTGAATGGTATAATCAGCCATTTGCAGGGCAATTTAAAAGCCACTGCTTTTATGAACCACGTGGTGATGAATGTCCAAAAATGTATTCACGATAGCATAATTTGAAACGCAAGTACTTAAATCTCTGAGTACTTGCGTTTCTTTTAGATTGTTTAGAAATCTAATAATGCGATGAACTTTTCAACTCCCACAACATGTATTAATAACGGTATACGCGGGCCGCTAGACTGATTCATAATGAGCCTATATATAATCAAAAACAATTGTTTTTGATTTTCTTTCATTATTTTTTTATTTTCATGATGACAAATTGAATACAAATTTTCCATTAAGTTAGAGTAATCTTTATTAGAACGAAGTATTTTGCAAACTTCTACTAACCATTCTTTCTGTCTTTCATCTAATGTGTTGTAAAACTCTGTATTTCTCTCTAGATTTACCGCAATTAATTTTTCAGATTGAAAGTTTCTTATCCAATACTCTGCGCGGTTACATATCGCTATCATAGCATCTAATGTATAACTTCTATCTATTTTTTCTAATGTAACTTGTAAAATAGATGAATCAAAATTTAATAGTGGTAACGTTCCTGCTACTTGGTTAAATTTCGGATATTCTTTAAACCCACTATCAACTCTAGAGAGTTTAATTGCATCAAATAAATCTTCATTTTTGAGCGTTTTATTCTCATAACTATCTTTCAATCGTTCATATTCTGTATAATTGCGAATCACATCTTCATCAAGACCGATATGAAAAGCTGCGTTTGGTCTATATTTAGCAAACATGAAAAGAATCACTTCTGGTAAATACACTTTTAACAACTCGCTAGGTGTAATACTATTCCCTGAAGAACTAGACATTTTTTCGTGATGCCCTTTTATTCCTATGAAATCATACGCAACGTAATGAGGAGCTTCACGATTAAATATTTCTTTTGCGATTTCCTTGGATACATTATAACTACCCGTTTCCGATGAATGATCTCTTCCACCCGGTTCAAAAATAACATCCTCTATCATCCACCTCATCGGCCAATCGATTTTCCAATTCAGTTTCATTTTATTTGTATTTAATACTGATAATTCATTTTGATTTCCACATACACATTCATACTGAACTGATTTTAATACTTCATCAAAATGTGTAATCGTTGTTGCATCTTTCCCGCATTTTTCACAATATAATGTAACTGGATAAAAGCTCTCTCGCTCTTCTTCACTACACTCTCCAGTTTTAAAACTCATTAAAATATCATATATTTCTTTTCTTTTATATAAAGACTCGAATATATTTTCGTTATACCTTCTGCTTCTATATTCAGCATGTTGATATATGAATTCCACTTCAATTCCAAATGCTTGAAGAGATTTCTCAAACTCTTTTTCAAAATGCTCTGCATACGAATTATGACAGCCATATGGATCTGGAATATCACAGTATGGCATACCAATATATTTTGCAAAAGATGGATCAATATTTTTAGGGACTTTTCTAAACCTATCATAATCATCCCATGAAAATATAAAACGAGTCTTTTTCCCTAAATCTTGAAGTGCTCTTACAACGAAATAAGTCGTTATTATTTCGCGAAAATTCCCAATATGAACAGAACCAGATGGACTTATTCCAGATGCACAAACAAATGTTTCTTTGTTTGGATGTTTTCTAATTAATTCATGTGCTACTTCATACGCCCAATGCATATATTACTCACCTCAATTATTATTTGTTTTCACATTTTCAAATTTATGCAATAAAAAAACTCCCACCCCCAAGATTATTCATCTTGAGGACGAGAGTTGTTAGCTTCGCGGTACCACCTCAGTTTGTCAATACGTCGCCATATTAACCTCTTCAGGTACGGCAAAATATGCTTATACCCTATCTCTATAACGGGAGAATCCGTCGCACCATCCCTAAACAAATTAGTTCCTTGCGCAGCTCCAAGTCTTTTTTCATTAAGATGTATACCGCTCTTTCTCAGCTACCAGAGCTCTCTGTACGTAATCTTTCTTAACTACTCTTCTCTTCCATGCCATTTTATATATTAGTTTTTTCATATGATAATTTATAATGCTTTTATTGTCAAACTTTTCCGAACGAAAAAGCTATCTAAATAAATGTTTTATCGCTTCTAATTGAATTTTATGACTACATTCATCACAACAATATATCCCTTTCAATTTCTCTTTAAATCGCTTTTATTTTTCACTTCCCTCGTAAACACGGAATATATTTTTACAAGAAAAACAAACAATTTCATAAAACATCATATGCATTTTCCTCTCCATGTTTATACATTTTTTTAATCGCTTAAGATAGTCAGTTTTCTACAGTAAAAATCTTAATATCCTCTGACTAAAAGGTTTACCTTCATTCTTATCGAATTATATAAATATCTTATAAATTGAGGTGAACATCTTGATCAGTAATATAGAATTGGTTTTAGATGCTAAAGCTAGTTTAGCTGAAGGACCTTGTTGGAATGAAAAAAAGCAACTTTTATACTGGGTTGATATTATAGAGAAACAATTATGCATACTTAATCCTACTGCAAATACAAACCGAGTAATCGCTCTCAATCAACAAATCGGCTGTGTTGTTCCATATTTAGAGGACATATTACTCTTAGCTATGGAAAACGGCTTTTATTCTATTAATGTAAATACAGAAAAACTGACACATATTTTTGACCCCGAACCACATTTAATAGAAAATCGTTTTAATGATGGAAAATGTGATCCCGCTGGTCGTTTTTGGGCAGGTACTACAGATACATACGGTATTAATGCTGCAGGCTCCTTGTATTGTTTAAATAACAATTTGAGTGTAGAGAAAAAAGTTTCACATGTAAATACTTCAAACGGAATCGCTTGGTCACCTGATCATACATACCTTTACTTTATAGATACACCTACTAAAAAAGTGGTTCGCTATCAAAATAATATACGTACTGGAGAAATTCATAATCCAAGTGATGTAATCATTTTCCCTGAAAATGATGGTCTACCTGATGGTATGACAATTGACGAAGAAGGTTGTTTATGGATTGCACATTGGGGAGGTTCAAAGATTACTAGGTGGAATCCTTTAACTGGAGAACAAATATTAAGTATTCCAATTCCTGCGTTATATGTAACCTCATGTACATTTGGTGGACCTAACTTAACTGATTTATATGTTACAACAGCCAGAACAAGAATGACGGATGACGAATTAAAAGAGTATCCACATGCTGGTGGTATTTTTCGAATTCAAACAAATGTTAAAGGCTGCCCCACCTATTCATTTTGTAATAAAAATATTGGAGCTGAAACTATATGAACCGTATTGATCACATAAGACACGAAGAAAAGAAATATCACGACCTTTGCTATGAACAATATAAACTATTTGAAACTGGTTCTTGGCTTTATAAACCGGTTAAAACAGTTATGAACTTACTAGATTACTTTGAAGGACAAAATAACTTGCAAGTGCTTGACCTCGGCTCTGGCGTTGGAAGAAATAGCATTCCAATTGCACAAAAAATAAAAAATGCTAGCGGTACTGTTACATGTGTGGACTTACTGGATTCCGCGTTAACAAAATTACAAACTTATAGCAAAGAACATGATGTATTTGAAGTTATAAAAACAGAACAAGCATCAATTGAAAACTACTACATCCAACCTGATACTTATGATTATATCGTTGCAGTATCAAGTTTAGAGCATGTTAAATCAGAAGAAGATTTAACAAACGTGCTCCATTCTATGAAAAGAGGTACAAAGACTGGTGGTATCAATTGTTTAATTATTAACTCAAACATACAAGAAATTGACTTACATACGAATGAAGAATTAGATGCTTTAATTGAAATTAACCTTCCTACTGATGATATGATACATCTATTAAAAAGTATTTATAAGGAATGGCAAGAAATAAAAGTTGAAATAAAAGAATTAGCTTATGATATAGTCCGAAACGAAAGACACATTCAATTAAAAACAAATGCTATAACATTTGTTTTTAAGAAATAAAACTATAAAAGGTAAGGTTTTCCCTCATATATTCCTAGAAACACCCTTACCTTTCAATTATAAATTCTTCAAAAAATTGCTTCGTTATTAGTTTTAGATTCATCTAAAACATTATTTTTATTAGCAATACTATTCAGCTATTAATTGAATTCATTCATTCATTTATTAATAATTGCTTGTCGAGCTTTTTCTTTATCATCAAAATGAATTGTTGTATCTTTTAAAATTTGATACGTTTCGTGCCCTTTCCCCGCAATCAAAACAATATCATTAGAAGATGCCATTTTTATTGCGTGATTTATCGCTAGTTCACGATCTACCTCTACTTTATAATTCAAATTATTATTCTGTGAAAATCCTTTTTCAATATCTTTCATTATTAACTGCGGATCTTCCGAACGGGGATTGTCAGAAGTAATAAAAACAAAATCGCTATAACTTCCAGCAATTTCACCCATTATAGATCGTTTTTTTGCGTCTCTATCTCCACCGCAACCGAAAACAGTAATGATTTTACCTTTTGAAAACTCACTAATTGTAGAGAGGACATTTTCTAACGCATCAGGTGTATGAGCATAATCCACTATTACAAGGAAATCTTGATTTGCGTCTATGATTTGCATTCTACCTTCAATGCTCTTTAAGTTAGATAAGCTATCACTAATGTTTGTAAGCGGAATATCTTCAACCAACGCCGCTGTTATTGCTGCTAATGCATTATATACATTAAAACGTCCTACTAGATTTAGGTTAACTTCTATTTCTCCATTAAAGGACGAAACTAAAAACCGAATTCCTTTTGAGCTTAAAGTTATGCTCTTCGCTTGAACATCTGCTCCATTATGCATCCCATAAGTGATAACCTCAGCTGAAGTAATGTTTTTAAAGTATTCTACCGATGGATCGTCTGCATTCAAAATAGCAACTTTTTTATCTGTAGTAGAAAAATCATTTCCTAATCTTGAAAAAAGAAGACCTTTTACATGCTTATATTCATCAAATGTTCCATGATAATCCAAATGATCTTGCGTTAAATTTGTGAAAACAGCTATTTTAAAGTTACACCCTTTAACTCTTCCCATATGTAAACCTTGTGACGTAACTTCCATAACACAATAATCTGCATTTTGATTTTTCATCATTTGCAAATTTCGTTGAAGTGTTGGAGGTTCTTGCGTATTAATATCAGTTGGATAACATTTTGAACCAACTTTGACTCCGTTATTCCCCATGAGCCCCGTGTGATATCCATAATCACTTAAAATTTTTTCAAGTAAATAGGAAGTAGTTGTTTTCCCATTTGTACCTGTAATTCCAATTAGCTTCATTTTATTAGATGGATAACCATAGAAATGTGACGCAATAACTGCCATAGCATACCTAGCATCTTTAACAATTATTTTAGGTATCTCAATATTTACATCTCTTTCTACAATTAGTGCTACAGCACCCTTATTCACTGCATCTTCAACAAATTGATGCCGATCTTCAAGAAAACCATCGATACCTGATACGCATATAAATAGATTTCCACTAGTTATCTTTCTAGAATCCATTTCCAAGCCCGTAATTTCTACATCCATATCCCCAATGGTCTCTTTAATCAATAACAAATTCGCCAGTTCTTTAAGTTTCAAATCCCCGTCCCCCTTATACATCCTCTTATTAATTTTACCATTTTGTTCAAAGTTTATGGTTTTAAATTCCATATTAATTAAACGAACTATAATCATCTTAAATAAACAAAAAATAAAAGAGCACTTGTTTCCGCAAGTGCTCTTTTTAGGGATTTTGAGATGCCCTATTAAAGAAAGTTAAAGTTACTTAAAGTTAATAGGTATTTCTATTATATGCTTGTCCTTTTTATTTGTGCATAATCAATATATAAACATCTTTAATAATTCTTAATAACTTTTAGTTATAGTTCTTTTTACATTTTATCATTAAGAAATTGATTGAAGGTTTATTTTCCATGTTTTTATTTGGTTCATCAATTTCCGAAACTTGTACTATTCCATATTTATTAAAATCTTGCTTTATAGAGGCATTATCATAGAAGAACATTTTTACGCCTTCCATGATTTCGAAATAATCTTGCTCCAACTTTTTCCCTTTTCCATACATGGGAGCTTTTTTAGAAACGGTTGTAAAAACCATATATCCACCAGGTTTTAACTGATTATAACAATCTTTAATAAATTTCTCTCTTTCCTTCTCATTCAACAAATGAAGAAGTGCATGACTAAATATTCCATCATAAAGTTTATTATCAAAAGGCATTTCGTTTACCGAACCGTGATATATACTAACATCTTCTAGTCCGTTTTGTTTCGCTAAATCAATAGCTGTTTTTGAAATCTCAATTCCAGTTACATTTAAACCATTATCGATAAACACCTTTGCGTTTCTTCCATATCCAATACCCGGTACTAATATATCTTTAACGTTCTTTTCCAGAAAAACATCTTTTGTCAAAATTGCAGATTCTGTAGGTTCAAATCCCCACATTGTTTGTTTCTCAATAAAACTTGATTCCCAAAATTCCATTTTATTTTTATCTCCTTATTCTTATCTCTTGTATAGCATCACATGAAAGACCTATTCATTTTAACGCTGCTTTTTTCACCACAGTCACTATAGGTCCATTGAATATAGCATATTAATAAGCCTATATCTATTTTAAAGATTGGTTGAATATGTATTCTAAATATTAATTTTTACATTTAGACAAAATAAAAAATACCAATACTTCTATTGTATATTGGCATTTTTACATAAGAAATTATCTTTTTATATTGTACTGATCTATTACTTTTTCTAACACTTCTAAAGTTATTGGTTGAGCTTTCTCTATTAATTGAAAACCAATACGCCCATTCGGTTCAGCTGTAACTTGTTGTAAACTCTTTAAATCATGAATTCCTTTTTCTCTTAATTGCATATATAGTTGTTGTTCCGACATTTTTGCTTTCATCAAATTCTCTTTTACAATTTCTCCGTTTTCAACAATAACAACACTACTGCCATTTAGGAATTGTTCCACCTTCCTTGATTTCAATTCAAAGAAATGAATGATAAGAAGTACGCTTGCAAATATTACAGCTGCAAATATAGATGGGACTACTTTCCTACTTAATACTGGTTCTACAATAATACGGCCGATTGATACTACTATAATTATTTCCGCTCTCGTCATTTGACTAACAGATTTACTACCTGTCATTTTTAATGCAATCATTCCAGTAAGAATTAAAATTATGCTTTCCAAAATCATATTCATAATAGCCCAATCCTTTAATGGTGAATGTTACTAGCATTCTCCATTAAAGGATGAATTATAAGCTATAAGTTGACCTTTTATTCATATGAAACGAATACTTTCAATGGATTTATTGTCCCTTTACTCAATTCTGCAAAACATTGCTCGAGTGTAGAATAATGAATTTCATGTTGAAAAATTTCTTCTATCCATGGTGTTTGTTCTATTTGACTAAAAAACCAATCTGCATGTTTTTGATAATCATAACCGTCACTTGAACCAATGATTTTCAATTCTTTCCGATAAAAGTCGGCGGTCAATGTTAGCTCTTCTATATTACCATCAGAAAGAATACTTATTTCCCCATTATTATTAATAGCCTTTTGTAATGTGTGAAACCCTCTATTTGTAGCAGAACATTCGAAACCGTAATTATATGTTTCTATTATTTGTTCTTCTGAATCAAATGTGTTTTTCACACCAAACTTCTTTGCAAATTCTCTTCTATTTTTATTTGGTTCAACAACATCCACTTGCTTAACACCTACATAGGATTTTAAGAAATAACAAGCGAGTAAACCGATAACTCCCATTCCAGTTATAAGCACCTTTTCATCTTGCCGTGGGTCTATTTTCAATACTCCTTTAGCGGCATCACATGAAAGAATAGATAATAAAGCCACTTTAGGCTTTATATAACTAGGTACTCGAATTACTTTATACCCCGTAACTATTCCTATCGTTTCATGTCCATAAAAAGAAACTACTTTATCGCCTACGTTTACATTTGTTACTTTATTACCAACTTGAATAACTTCACCATAACTTTCATATCCAGTTTTTCTTGGATAAATAGGATTTGTATCTGTAACGTCAGATCCACTATACTGCGGTAACTCTGCGCCAATACTTATTGCACCTGCGATTGTTTTAATGATAATTTCGTCGTGCTGTATAGGCTTAATTTCACACTTTTCCCACTTAAATTGTTTAGGGCCTTCTAAAACTAATTTATATCGTTCCATTCATATCCTCTCACTTTATAGAATTATATTCTCACTACATCCCCAAAAATGTATAATAGATTTATCTAAAATTTAAGCTATAACGTTGGCTAGCACCCAACAGTGATAATATGATAATTGAATTTGATGGATATGGAATTAATGAGTATGTTTTTGGCCGTAACTGTTCTCTTAACAAGTTAAAAATAATGTATTTAAATGTAAAAAATGAAGAAATGTCTAATGAAGAGCTTCTAAGCTTATTTTGTGTAAAGTATCATTATGAAAAAATCCCAAAGTTATTACAAGAGGACCTCATGAGCGATGTTGTCATTGATTTAGATACGGACTATATTTATGTTCCTAATAGATAACAGTAAACTAGATTGAGTGAATAGAAATTACGATTCAGCTAAATGTTTAATAAAATAAGTCATTGCCCAAATTAATGTCGCAAACTGAGTGACAAAATACATTGTCCATTCAAACCCAGTCAATTTTCTATCTCGCTTAACCTTCTTTAAGTATCTGTAAAATATAAATGTACTTAAAAACATAAGTAACAACGATAATTGTTGTAAATCATCGACTAAACGTACTCCCATAGACCCCATCACCCTCCTATTCAAAATAAATGCTACACTTTAAGGTTAACATTTATTGGTAGTTCATTTCCATTTAAATTGCTTATGTCCAAAATAAAAAGAGCACGCAGCTATTGAGTGCTCTAAAAAATATCAATTTAACACATTTTCCTTGTACTGGTTGCATGTAATTCCCCTTACTTTTTATAACTCAGTTCTATCACTTCCGGTATATGCTTACTATCATATTTCCTCGTATAGATTTCTCCATCTGGAGTAACTAATTGTAATACAATCTCACCACAAACTCCATTTAGTATTTTAAATTCGCCTTGTGTATTTGAAATACTACGTTCCTTACTTTCAATTGAATCTTCATAAATTTTCACATTAGATATAGGCTCGTTATTTTGATCTACGATAATACCTCTTGAATACTTACCAACTGCAATACATTGATCCTCTTCTTTATAATATTTAGTCACAATGATAGCTCCAATTATTATAACGATACACACAAACAAGAGAATTATTTTGCGTCTCACAACAAACCTCCTTATTTATTTTTTTCTTTTTTAAATTGAAAGGTTACCCGTCCCACTTGTTTGATTTCCTCAATCAATTTACGAATACCTTCTTCAATTTTATCTTCTTTTACATTCGATACGTTTAACTTTAGCAACTTTTCTTTATGAAAATCATTTAAATAATTTCTATCAACTGAATCGATACTAATTTGATTTTCTCTTGAATTTTTTATGATTGTTTCTATAGCTATGTTTTTTTCTATTTCTAAACAAGTGTGTATTCCCAATGTGTTTTTTCTATTATATGTAAATAATGATAGATTTTCATTTTGTACTTTTTTTAATGTTTCCGCTAATTTTATTGATCTATTGTAGTAGGAAGATTTAATTTTGTTTTTATGACGTTCAAACATACCGCTCTTTATATAAATTTCTAAAGCCGCTTGAGAAATCATCGGACTATCAATATCTAATATCTTTTTATATGTATGGAAATCATTTGCGATGGATGGTGGAATGACCGCAACTCCAACCCGTAAACCTGGAAAAATAATCTTAGAGTAACTTTTTAAATATATTACGTGATTACAATTATCCAAGCTATATAACGGATCTGCTTTTGAATCTGTTTCTAAATCTGCTAAATAATCATCTTCCACTATAAATACATTATATTTCTTAGCCAATAACACGATTTTTTCTTTCTCATCTTTAGAATAAGAAGTTCCAAGCGGATGATGATATCTCGGTATCGTATAAAAGAATTTTATTTTACCTGTTCGAAATATACGCTCCAATTCATGCAAGTCAATACCTTCATTCGTACGTTTAATACCGATTACAGGAATTTTATTTATTTCTAGATACTCAATATATAAATGATATGTTGGCTGTTCAATTAATATCGTTTCATTCTCATTTGGAAATGGTATAGAAGTTAGTATCGCTAGCGCTTGTTGTACACCTGACGTTATAAAAATATTTTCTTCTTTCGTGAAGACTTGATAATTTGCTAATTGTTTTTGAATGACCGGAATTAAAGACGGTAAACCTTTCGGCGTTCCGTATACGAACAAGTCATTTTTATACGTATCAATAGCCTTATTAATACAATGCTGAAAATCTAAATATGGGAAAACATCTGGATCTGGTGCTGAGGAAGCAAAATCAATTATCTCGTTATTTTCTATGGTATTCCCAGATTTTTTAACAACGTAGTACCCACTTTGAGGCACAGAATAAATAATATGACGCTTTTCTAATTCATGTAGCGCCCGTATAACCGTTGCCTTATTACACTCATATTGCGTAACTAGTGTCCGAATAGACGGTAGTTTCTTACCTTCTTTTATCTCCCCATTTTGAATCATACTTTCTAAGTCGTTGAAAACATGTAAATACTTATACATCATTACCACCTCATCATTTAATTTGTACCGGTACAGTTTGTGTTTGTTCACATTGTAGCACTAGATCAGAAAGTTTACTATGTACGTATACTGGCCAGTAAGAAATCAACTACTATGAGGTGAAATTATGAAAAATACAACAAAAGCATATATATCAGCATTACTCTATTCATTTATTATTGGATTTTCTTTTTTATTCGTGAAACTAACACTAACCATTACAAGCCCTCTTGATACTCTGGCTCATCGTTTTACAGTTGCTTTCATAGCAGCAAATATTCCGGTTATTTTTGGATTCATAAAGTTAAATATATCATTTAAAAATATACTTTCTCTTTTACCAATTGCGATTTTTTATCCAGCACTTTTTTTTGCTTTTCAAGCTTTTGGATTAGTGTATACAAGTTCATCTGAAGCAGGAATTATACAAGCGGTGATCCCAATATTTACGATGATCTTAGCTTCCTATTTTTTAAAAGAGTATACGAATACATCACAAAAAATCTCTGTACTCATCTCCGTCATCGGTGTCATTTATATATTTATAATGAATGGTCTAGGGGCTTATGAAACTAGTATCATCGGCGTTATTCTTATTTTGTTATCGGCATTATCATCTGCTTTCTATAATGTGTTAGCTAGAAAAATGACGAAGAAATTCAAACTAATGGATTTAACTTACACAATGACAGTAATCGGCTTTATTAGCTTTAATTCAATCGCGATCGCCAGCCATATAAATAAAGGTACAATAATGGTATACTTTAAACCGTTTACGAATGGAACATTTCTTATCTCCATTTTATATTTAGGGTTACTATCTTCCTTGCTAACGGCATTGCTATTAAACTATTCCTTATCTTATATTGAAGCAGCTAAAATAAGTGTTTTTAGTAATTTATCTACACTTATTACAATTATCGCTGGCGTTATTTTTTTACACGAGCAAATTTCTTATTTTCATATCATTGGTACAATAATGATTATTCTTGGTATAATAGGCACAAATTTTTGGGGTAAAAAAGGAATTGCAATGCAAAAGAAGAATATCTCCATGAATAAATAAAAAGTGAGGGATATTTCATGCAACACTTAAATACGATTGATATTAGTAACGTTCTAGAATTAGAAAATACTCTTTCTACTTTAGAAAATGAAGTGATTTCTTCAAAACTAGAACTTGAAAACTGGTTAAAAAAACAATCTACATTCATTTGGGAAATTGAAGAACAATTAAGATCGCACTATATCGCCTTTCAATGTAATACAGATAATAAAAAAATAAAAGATACTTTTGAACATGATCAACAATTTGTAAGGCCTCTTTTGAAACGTTATCAAAATTCATTTGATAATAAATATTTAGAGTCACCTTTTCGAATGGAACTTGATCCAAAAACGCATACCTTACTAGATAAAAAAATAAAGAATGCTCAGACTTTATTTTGTGAAAAGAACATTGATTTAGAGGTAACTGAAGACAAACTAGTAACCGATTACTTCGAAATTACAGGTGGTTTAACTGCACTATGGGATGGTGAAGAAAAAACAATTACTGAACTACAGTCTTACTTACAAGATCCGGATCGTCATATACGAAAAAAAGCAAAAACTCTCATTTCTGAAAAATTCTTATCTGTTGAAGATAATTTACAAAATATATTAAATGAATTAATCGTAATCCGTCACCAAAAAGCAAAAAACATTCAATTACATAATTATCGTGATTATATGTTCAAAAAACATGAACGTTTTGATTATACACCTGAAGATTGCTATGAACTTGCTGAATCTATTCGTAAATACGTAGTACCACTTATCGATAAAATATTTAATGAGAAAAAATCTGAACTTCAAGTAGATAGCCTTCGTCCATGGGATTTAAAAGCAACCGCACCAAATAAAAAAGCATTAAAACCTATCGAAGACGCGAGTGATTTAATCGAAAAAAGTTCTCTTATTTTACACAAACTAGATCCTGAATTTTCTACATTACTGGATCGTATGCAGAAAAATAATTGCTTAGATTTAGAAAGCCGTAAAGGAAAAGGACCCGGTGGATTTTGTGAATATTTACCTGCTTCTCAATTATCTTTTATTTTTATGAATCTCAATCATACACATTATGATGTTACTACATTCCTTCATGAGATGGGCCATAGTATTCATAATGAATATATGAAGCAGCTAGAGCTACAACAATATTTAGAAATCCCTTCAGAATCAGCTGAGCTTGCTAGCATGACAATGGAATTGTTTTCGATGGAGTATTGGGATACTTTTTATGAAAATAAAGAAGAATTTATAGAAGCAAAATTAGACTTCTTTAAGGATATTGTTAAGTATTTACCACAAATGCTTATCGTTGATCAATTTCAACATTGGATGTATGAAAATCCTAACCATACCGCTAAAGAAAGAAATGCAAAGTATTTAGAATTACATAACACTTACCAATCAAACGTCGTAAATATTGAAGGGTATGAAGATTGGATTGCAACTGGCTGGTTACCTGTATTACACATATTCGAAATACCGTTCTATTACATCGAATATGCTATCGCACAACTTGGTGCGCTGCAAATGTATAAACAATATAAAGAAAACCCTAAACAAGCAATAGAAAATTATAAAAAAGCATTATCGTTAGGTAGCTCTAAACCTTTAACTGAAGTATATGAAGCTGCTGGAATTCGTTTTGATTTTACAGGAGAAACGATTAAAGAACTAATGTTATTTGTAGAGAGTGAATTAGAGTTACTTGAACAATTGTAAAAAGAAAGCTGTTCCTATATTTTAGGTGCAGCTTTCTTCTTTATTTTATTTATCAGTTCTATGTACTGAGAATCCCCATATCCGATTGTTGGAAATAGCTGAAACAACTTTGTTAATAATTCTTGAGTTGATAAATCTTTATTTTTAGAGATAAATTTCATTACAGTATTATCTTGTTGTAGCATTTCTAAATATAAGTCTATAGACTGATACATTACTGGTGGTACCTTATGGGAAGCCTTTTTATGGTTTACTAATACTTCATTGTATACCGAAGAATAATTTCCCAATTCAAGTTCAATTTGATTTACTTTAAATTCATCTTCTCTGAAGCTATTTAAGTATACCTTCCCTTCATAAGAGGACTGTTCAAGGTAAGAAAGTATTGTAAGTAGGTTCATTTGACAGAACATATCTTCACCAAACCATAAAACAATGCATTTATACTTTTTTGTAAAAAGATTTTTTAACGGATCTATGACCTTTTTTGTATAACTTTCTACTGAACTGTTATGACCTTCTGCTCTTGTTTTAATAAACTCTTCATTAAAAACTTGTGTAGTAGCCTGGTTCACACACATTGCCTCATTAAATGGTGCGTATTCAGAATCACCCATTAGCTTTTCATTTTTAAAGTCTTCATACATCATTTGACCATTTAATATGTTTAGTACATCTTTATCAAACAGCTCTCTTTTCGCATTTCGTAACTGCTCAACCTCTAATTTTCTAGAAACATTCATTTTAAACTCCCCTTCTATTTTTAGTTTAATAAATGACTGAACAGGCATTTTGTTAAGTTGGAATTCTCTTGGATTCATTCCAAAAACATTCTTAAAAGCTCTACTATAAGCCTCTTGCGAAGAATAATCGTAATCCAATGCAATATGTATTATCTTTCTATTATTCGTCAAATCCTCCGTAGATAAATACAATCTTCTCAAAAGAATATAGCGTCTAATACTAATGCCTGTTACTTGGTGAAATCTAAAAGAACAGTAATACGGGGAATAACCCATATAACGAGATAATTCATTTAATGAAAATTCTTCTTTTAAATTGCTCTCAATCCAATCAATCATCTTCTGTATATGTTCATTCATTTTCTTCACTCCTTATTTATAAGTATAAAAGAGGTTCGTTTCTTTCTTTTGATTTTTCTTGTGTTTTATAAAATGAGCCATTCATTACATCATGCTTCATTTTAAAGGATATCAAAAATAAAACACGAATGTTGTAAATGAAGAATCTTTTCGTTCTCAAGTGAAAAATTAAAGTTTGGAAAGGACGTTACAATGAACGAGTTAGAAAAAGAAATACTCAAATTAATAAATGAACGATATCCATTAAATTTTATTAACATTAAACCAATAACGAATGAAATGTATCAATGTCTTACAGAACTAGATACATACTTCATTAGAATTACAAACTACAAAACATATGAAGAACAGTTAGAAGAAGTTACATATACGAACTTTTTATATGAAAATGGTTTAGCAGTTCCTCCAATAATACCTTCTCTTAATGGAAATTTATTAGAAAAGTTAACATTAGACAAGGAGATTTTTGCTGTATTATATAAAGCTGCTCCAGGTATACATTTACCAAGGTGCGAATGGAATTCTAATATATTTAGAAATCTTGGTAAACAAATTGGAAAATTACATCGTATTTCTAAAAGCTTTGAAAAGACTAAACCGGTTAAACATATAAACGATTGGTATGAAAATGAAGAATATAATTTTCTTAAGTATATCCCTAAAGACGAAACTACTATAAGAGAAATTGCCTCTGACGTTTTAACTTCTATAAAGGGGTTAGAAAAATCCACTTCGAATTACGGCTTAATTCACGGTGATTTATGGTTAGAAAACATTTTAGTTGAAAACAATTCAAACATAACAATGATTGATTTTCAAGACTGTGAAAAACATTTTTACCTATTCGATTTAGCAGTTCCTATTTATAGTGCGATTGAATATTCATTTGCTGGAAATGGGAATATCGTTGACTATGAGCATTCTATTACAAAAGCACTATTTGCAGGGTATCAAGAAGAAAATGAACTACCTAAAGAGATGATAGACAAGTTGCCTATGTTTATAAAATTAAAGGAGATTTTTGAATATAGCTTAATGCATATGTATTGGGATAAAGAAGAATTAACTGAGGAACAAGTACGGATAATGAATCTTTATAGGATGAAAATCGAAACTAAATATACCTATATCAATATTTAAGAGTGCTGTTGTTTAACTACATGGAAACCACTTTCTATCTTTAAATAGAAAGTGGTAACTTTAATTTATTAGGAATATCAGAAGGGAAATTTGGTGTATGCATAATTGAAAATGCATATCCTTGCTCAATAAATGATACTTCATTAGGTTTACATTGAAATGGGACACTATTTTTCTTAAAGTTAATTTGGATTTGCTGTAAAAATGCTTGATCTGGTGTTCCGAAAGAAACATGCACTTTCGGTGGTAAAGCTTTCATCGCAATCGGAATCCAAGGTCGTTGCCACCAAGTCGCAACAATATAGGCAGTGCCACCAACTACAAAGTTGAAAATATCCCCATCTTCCATCGTTTTCATATTTAGATTTGATTTCAACCATTCGCGAAATACGGGTACGCTTTTAACAGGAAGACCAATTTCCCTTACGTATAAAATATTTAAAGGTGACTGCGGAACTAATACATCTTCTTTCACATACGTATGTGCGATGATTTCGAGTAGATTTCCATCACCGTCTTTAAAGTATACATTGAATAGATCGTTCTCCTCACCAATTGTATTTCCATCTTTCCATTTCACAATAAGTAACCCAGACTTTTCAAGCCATTTTGCTGTTTCATGAAATTTTGAATATGAAATTTCAAAAGCAAAGTGTGCAGGTGCAATTGGCTCATACACTTCTTGAAAACTAATTGTTGTATAAGGTGTTACTTCAAATTGAATAAATGATGCAGTTTCTTTTTTTATTGGAAAAGATAATATGTCCTTATAAACTTGTTTTACCCCTTCTATGGAAACCGTTTGTAGTTTTATATCTGAAATATGTGTAATCACGTTACATTCCCCCTTGTTTCATATTATCTATTCGTATTGTATTACACTTATAAATAGATAAAATCAAACAGAAGGGTGGATTTTTTCATATAAAAGCTACAACTTTAGTATGAATATTTAAATTTATCCTGCATTGTTTCCATACAAAAAAGCTGCCTTTCCTCAAACGAAAAGCAGCTTCTACAATAAAATACATTATGATTTTACAGCAATAATCATAAATCTTTTTGAATTCGTACGAATCCCCTTTTCAGAACTATTTGCATCAATGAACATTTGTAAAATAGTAAAATCCTCTTCCTCTTCTCCAAATCTAGGAATAATAGGTGTATGTTTTAACAAGAAAATAAGATCTTCCGGCGTACTGTAATAATCAGTAACATCATATTCACGTACTTGCACGAGTTCAAATCCTGCATTTATAAGTTCACTCATATACTTTTCTTTTAAAGATCCATCTCTTTCACCTAAGCATTGTCCTCGTCCAAATGCTTCTTTAAGATTCAATTTATCATGTTCGCAAACTTGTTGCGTTAAGAAAAAAGCACCTTGTTTCATTACTTTTGCTAACTCAGATGCTATAAACGGTGCGTGACAATTAGAAGCGATATCAAAATAGGCATTCTGAAACGTTAACGTTTCAGAATCCATTTGAAGAAACTCAACATTTTGTATACCTGATTTTTTCAAGTTAGAATGTGCCGTTTCAATCATGCCGTTAGAATTATCAATTCCAATTAACAATTTAGCTGATGATGCTATGTGAAGTACATTCTCTCCTCCACCTGTACCAACATCAAGTAGGGTGTCTGATAGTTTACATTTTTCTTTCACTTCTCCATAAAAGTCCCATGTATCTCCTACAGTTTCACATTTTATTTTACTAAAATCCCATCCATTTACTTTTCCTACTTTATCATAAAAGTTTTTGTACTCTAATTCGTTCATTTTATTATTTCCCCTCAGTTGGTGTTTAAGTTTCTTAACGAAAATGAGCCATCAATTTTTCATTCTATATATGCAAGCCAATCTTCATAAAGAGCGTGAACAGTGCAATATCTTTTACTTTTTTCTCTATGCAACGCTTTTTTACATATATTATATAATTCTTGTGTACTTTCCCATTTTTCATAGCTTTTATCATTTTTCCCGCCGATAAAGGAAAAAGCAATTCCGGCTAACACATACACATTCGTTTCGCTTGTAATTTGTGCATGCAGTTCATATTCCTCCGGTGCTTTAAAGCGAGCTGTCCCCCAAAAACCCTCCCCAATTTCATTGAATACAGGTGTTTTTTGAAAGAAATCAATATCACAAATCGTCAGTTTTGATTGTTCAAAATTATATAAAATACTACCGTCATAAAAATCAACCATGACATATCCTAGTGACTCCACATATGCTGCAAACTCAAAAATTTGTGTCAATATGTTAAGTCTCTTCGACACACATAATTTTCTTAACTTCACAAAAGGCGAATTTGGTGCATGGTGCTTTTCAAACGTTGTAAAGTCCCAATGATTGTGCATGCATTCCCCATCAATCCAATGAAACCTTAAACAAAATCCATTTTTCATTTGAATCGAATTAATATATGGAACTAGTAAAGGATGTTGAATTTGTTCATATACTTCCTTTGCTTTCATTAATCGTTGAATTGCATCCTCTACATTACCTTTATACTCTAAATTACGTGCACCAGCATACTTCAAAAAATAGCGTTGTCCATTCTCAATAATACCAAAGCTAATATTTCCTGAATCTTGCTGATCAAAAACAGTAACTACTTCTACACCCTTTAACCAATCAAAATTATGTTCCTCAGCTAATGTTATTGGGTATTGATTTTTTCCTATTGTAATATTTATCATGCGCTGCTCCTAGCTTTGAGCGAACGTAGTTTATAGAGGCATGATACGCATACTCAAATTATTTTTACCTCATACCTGGTTTTCTTCTGTTTTTTCATAAAATATCACTCCTTTCAAATAAAGGCCCTTAATTTCATTCAATAACTACCAAAATATTCTTACTTTCTATTATATATTATAAAATACAAATTATAAGGAAAATATATTCCTTGTGCATAAATAGTTTACATAATAATTTTATAGTTTATTTCTATTTATATAATCTAAATGTCTTCTTCCCCAACCACACATACTATCTAACACTGCACTTACTGTTTTTCCATGCCCAGATAAACTATATTCCACTTTAGGTGGTATTTCTTGATAAATCTCGCGTTCTATTAGTTGATCTTGCTCTAATTCCCGCAATTGCTTTGCTAACGTCCCTTGAGATATATCTGGTATTAATCGCTTTATTTCACCAAACCGTTTTGTTCCATCTGTTAATAATATAAACAAAATGAGTGGTTTCCATTTCCCGCCGATTATTTGTAGTGTTGCTATTACTCCTTTTAACTTCGGTTCTTGTAAATCCATTTTTCACACCTCTCCTCTGACATCACAAATCTTTTTTCACATTGAATATCCGCATGAATAGTGATTAGTACGAAATATACGACTATGTACATAAAAAGTGCGTACTTTTCACTTGCTATCTTTTAGCGAATAATAAAGGCATAACAACATTATTTTAACGTTTTTATTAAAGGAGTGGCTTAAATATGCCTATTACTACATTAAAAGGTAGCCGTATCGTTATCATTGGTGGGAGTTCTGGTATTGGGTTTGCAACAGCACAACAAGCAATTGAACAAGGCGCACATGTTATTATTGCAGGAAAATCCAAAGAAAAATTAATGATTGCTCAAGAAGTAATTAATAACAATCATCTTCAGACTTATGTATTGGATAACCAAGACAAAAACCAATTAAAAGCGTTTTTCAAGAACATTGGGGATTTTAATCATTTGTTCACACCAGGAGCTTCTTACACACTCGGACCAATAACCACTACAGATGATATTGCCGAAAGTAGCTTTATCGGAAAGTTTTGGCCACAATATTATGCCGTAAAATATGCAATTCCTTTTCTTGTAAACTCTGGATCTATCGTATTAATGTCCGGTGCATTTAGTCAAAGACCACTTAAAGGAGCGCCTGCTTACGGAGCATGTAATGGTGCTATTGAAAGTTTAGGGAAAGCTTTAGCTGTTGAGCTAGCTCCAATTAGAGTTAATGTTGTTTCTCCCGGAACAATACAAAGAAAGAATGAACAAAATGAAAATAGACTAGCTGCTTATGAAACTTATAAATCTCTATCTCTTGTAAAACGACCTGGGCATAATGATGAAATTGCGCATACTGTACTATATTTAATGCAAAATAGTTTTTCTACAGGTAATGTATTGTTTCCTGACGGAGGATACACTTACCATTAAATTATTAGCAACAAAAGCCACTTATAAAGGTGGCTTTTGTTGCTAATTTAGAATCTGCTGAAGCAATACAGGATCCTTTTTTAAAAGTTCTGCTAAAAACATAAGTTGTGGAAAAGGTTGTAAGATTAAATCTTTATTTATTTTTTCTTTCAATATAGCCATTCCACCTTGTTTAATATAATCGTTTAGTGTTATTTCCTTACTACAAATAAGCCTAATATCATTTACTGAAAGTAATAAGAGCCCGTTCGTTTCAGAGGATGGAGTTGGTTCATTTTCTGCATGTGCCATATACATAGTAGATAAAGTTTCATCTGGACTATCAATAATTAATATTGGATTGATTTCATTTTCTACTTTTATTTTCTTAGGTTGCGCATTCCAGTTCTCTTTATAATATGTACTTGGTGAACTCAAAATAGTAATATCTATAGCAGCTTCTTCTCTCACTTCTCTTTTAGCAGTTTCTACCGCTGTTTCTTCGCCTTCTTTATGTCCACCAAGCCTTACTACACCTAATGTATCGCCTTTACTATTTGGTCCAACCTGAAAAACAAATAAATTTTTATACATTACATACGCACCAGATGTTCTTACATTCTTATCTATATGCATCAATATTTTCCCTCCTGAATTAACCATTTTACAAATTAGTTTACTATAATTTTATTATGTTCTTAAATTCTCTTCAATCCAAAATACTGCCTTCATTTTTATTTCCTCCTTAAAATTTAAAAATACATCTAAAAAGTAGGATTCACAAAAGAATCATAGAATTCTATACATAATAAATATTGGACGGATTATTTTCAAATTCCTCTATAATAAAGGTGGTTCAAACAGTGTGAAATTTATACTAGAACGCAAGCTTACCGTAAAGACAACTTTTTCGAAAGAATACAAGATATTTATTTTTGGTTTACTCATTTCACGAATCGGGGATTCACTGTATACTTTTGCGCTTCCATGGATTGCCTATCAATTAACCGGTTCAGCTGTAATTATGAGTTCTTTATTTGCTATTAATGTATTGCCAATTGTTTTATTTGGTCCTTTAGTTGGTGTAATAATTGATCGATACGATCGAAAAAAGTTACTTTGGATAGCGGATATTACCAATATTATTTTAGTAAGTCTTGTCCCCATTCTACATACATTACATCTATTAGAAATCTGGCATTTATACGTAATTACTTTTATCTTAGCAGTTATGTCTATGCTTTTTGATATAGCAACTGTTACAGTCATTCCACACATCGCAGGAGCATCATTAACGAAGGCTAATTCTTTCTATCAAATGATCAATCAATTGGCTAGTTTGTTTGGTCCAATGATAGCTGGGATTTTCATATCTTTTATTGGAGGCTTTCAAGTGCTTTGGATTAATGTTCTTTCATTTATTGCAACATTAGTTGCTGTGATGCTATTACCATCAATTAAAACTGTAGACAGCCAAAATAATGATAAAAATACACTTCAAAATGTTCTATCTGATTTGTTTAATGGGTTTAAATGGCTCAAAAATGATTGCTTAAATTTAGCTTTATCTCTTCAAGCTATGATTGGAAACTTTGGAGCAAGTGCGGTTTTAGGTGTATTCATGTATTATTTACTATCCACATTGCAACTTACCCCGGAGCAAAGTGGCTTTAATTATTCATTAATTAGCATAGGTGGGATTTTAGGAAGCTTGATTGCAGTTCCTTTAGAAAAGAGATTGCAGCGCGGCCTTCTAATTCCTTTACTCCTATTCGCTGGAGCAATTGGCTTAACTTTCGCACTTTGGAGTACATATTGGTTTGCTCCTGGCATTGCTTTCGGTATTGCAATGACTTGCAATATTGCATGGAATATAATTGTAGCCACAGTTCGCCAAGAAACCGTTCCATCAAATATACAAGGAAGGGTTTTTGGATTTTCACGTGTACTTACACGATTAGCTATGCCACTCGGGGCATTAGTAGGAGGTATTATTTCAGCCTATAATCCAGTACTTGTATTTGCTTTAGCTGCTTTCACGAAGCTACTTGAAGTTTTTATTGCACTATATAGTCCAATACGAAAACTATGATGGAAGGAAAGATAATTATGTATGATTGGTTAATTGAAATCGAAGAGCAAAAATATCCAGCACCTACTATAAATGAAGATTTTTATATAGAAAAGGCACCTCCTGTATCTTCAAATACTTCTCTCAGTCCAATTTGCCAACTTTTCAGTGGCATGGATGTCATACTTGAAGAGGACGTTTATACGTCCTTTCCCATTACAAATGACATTACTTTAAATATAGTTAAAAATGAATTAATCCCTCACTATAAAGATGTGAAACAAGTTTATATTAATAATGAATTACATGAAATTTTCATGATAGGTTTAAAGGAAGAATCAAAACAAACTTTAAAAGCACTTCTAACTAACGGTATATATCCCGTAGTGCCTGATTTATACCGAAGTTGTTCTTTTAATAGAATTGTCGGTAGAAGAACATTAAAATATTATTCTGTACTATTCGATTGCATTGCTCCGATGTTCTTAAAAGAAACTCAAGAAATAGCATATTTCCTCAAACATTCATTCTTTCAAAAAGAAGGTTGCATTTCTTTAGTACCAACAGGTTGGTTTTTAAAAGAGTCATTAAAGGATTCCATTACAATCCGCTCATTTTGTACATTTGCAAATAAAATTGTACTAGTAGTTGACGAATCGAATCAAGAAGTAATTTCTCTTGATATTTACGGATAAGTTAATAAAGGTGGCGCGTCAGGAAAATACGAATTTACAACGATAAGGAAACTCCAAATTAAAAAGCCCAACTTCTCTACTAATCAAAATAGAGAAATTGAGCTTTTCAGTTACTTCATTTATTTATTGAATTCATTAACTGGAAGAAGTATTCAGGTTTATGAGTCTTATTTAAGTTATACCATGAATGTAATGTATCTGGTGTAAATACATCTATTTTTTTCAGTACCTCCATTGCAAATTCCAGAGGAGCTATTCCTGATGCAGTAACTAAATTCGCATCCGCTACCGCAGATCCCAGCTCATAGAACTTTTCTCCTTTATAGTTAGGACATACCATTTTAGTATATTCTAAGTTATTACTTGTATGCTTTCTAGTATCTAAGTATCCCATATTCGCGAGGCCCTCAGTTGCACCACAAATTGCAGCAACAATAGTACCAAGCTTTAAAGCTTGGCCAATTCTTTCCAAGATAGGTTGATGAATTTCTTCACTCCAAGTAGTCCCTCCTGGTAAAATTAAAAGATCTTTACTCTCAAGAGTACATTCATCAAGGGAAATATCTGGTTTTATGCTCAGTCCTCCCATAGTAGTAATCATTTCTTTATTAGCTCCTACTGTAATTACTTTTAAAGGTGCTAAATCTTTTTTGAAATATCTTCCTGAGTTTAATTCAGCAATTAAATATCCATATTCCCAATCCGACATTGTATTAAATACATATAGAAAAGCTTTTTTTGTTTGCATCCAATAACACTCCAATCACAATTTATATAGCTATTATAATATAACTTCCCTGACAGTTAACGTCAGGGAAGTTATCATACTTGATGAAATTTTATTAATTCCGACAGAACTTCAACAAGTCTTTTCTTAAGACTGATTGGCTCAATAACTTTAATAGATTTATTGTACGGTAAAAGTAAATAAGGTACATATGTATGTATCATATCTTTTTCAAGAAGAAAAACTGCTTGATTTGAAGTCCGTTCTTGTAAATAATGTCCTAAAAACCAGTGTTGGCAAATATCAGCCAATACACTTTTATCCCCATTAATAACCAAAGAAATAATCCCCTCCTTATCTTCTATAGTTGGAAGAAGACCATTTATAAAAAAGTCACGTGCTGAAAATTTTTCTGGTCGGTTAAACTTATTTTCTGTTAGCATTAGACTTTCAGTTCGATCTACTCTAAAACTACGGATATCATTCCTAAGATGACAAAATCCAATCACATACCACTTATTATTCCAATAGATAATTTTGTACGGATCGACCAATCTATAATTTAATTGCTTTTCGCCACTTTTATGGTAAAGAATTTTTACTGAATACCCGTCAGCTACGGCCTGTTCCAACTCCTTCAAAAAAGGTTCCATAGAGAGCGAACTTAATCGACTTATTACTTCAAGACTAGCTAAATGTTGGTTTATCTTTGTTTCCTGCTCTTGATTTGAGTATTTACTTAGTTTTGAAATAGCCCTATTTAGTGCTTCACCTCCATAATATCCCGCTTCTTCTGCAAAAACAGCAGCGTGAAATAATGCAGTTTGCTCCTCAAAATCAAAAAAAAGAGGAGCCTCAATAAAATTGTTCAATAAAGTGTATCCACCGTTATGTCCTGGTTCTGAAATGATAGGTACGCCACTTGTTGAAATTGTATCAATATAACGATACACAGTCCTTATATTCATCTCTAACTTTTCTGAAATTTGTTTTGCAGTAATTTTTTCACCTGAACGAAGCATCCATAGAATTGCTAACATATTGTCAATTTTAGGCATATAATTCCACCTCTATATGAAATTTATTTTCAATTGTATATTTCCTATTTTTAGTATAACTCATCAACTGTTCCTTTCCGATAGCTTTCTATATAATGAGAACCTAGACACATTTGTAATTTCACAAATTTGATTTACAGTCATATCTCCCTCTTTATTAAGCTTTACTGCATGATGTTTATGGTACTTCTTTAACCGACCTTTAAACTTTCCTTCTTTCTTAGCCAGTTCAATTCCTTCACGCTACCGCATACGGATAAGATCACGTTCTGGTTGGTTTACACCCGCCATAACCGTAATCTTGCACCATATGTCACCTTTTTCTGGAAACATATTAATTTGCTAGGAGAATAACAGTAATCTCATTAGATTCTTTAAGACCACTGAAACTTTCTTAACATTGTTAAAAACGAGAGTAACGTCATGACAATAGGCTTAGCGTTGTAAACCCGCTTTTCCCTGACGGTACCCCATGCCCATCAAGTTAAAATCTCATATTACCCCTAGAACGAAAATTTTGTGCATTTTGCTCGTATTTATTGTTTTGGGGAAATTCATATTCTTAGCTTGATGACGATGTAGTGGGCCTCCTATGTCAAAGCATCTTTTATTTATTTTTATAAATATCTATGTATTTCATCATGAAGTGTTTTCACACGTTCTTTATAGAATATGCCTTTTTCCTCTATTTTCAGTTGCGCTATAAACAGATTTGCAAGCATTACCGCTGTATCAAGCTGATAAAATAAGCTGACAATACGAGGAATAGATTCAAAGATATCTTTATTCTTATATCCATCTTTAAATTCATACCAATCAATTTCATTAGTTTCAGCTATCCTCATAAGTTCTAACAGCGGGTGACCAACTAGAGCATTATCCCAATCAACCAACGCCTTAACTTCTCCGTTATATCCAATTAGATTTGCTGGTCGAATGTCCATATGTAATAATTTTTTTACATGATCTGCTTGTTTAAGAACCTCTTCAATTATCGATATATCAGGAAATTCAATATCGCAATGTGTAATTTTATTAAATCCTTCTACTCTTTTTACGAGACGTTCAGCTATATACTTGCTAGATGGTTTCCTATTCCTATGTTGGTAATTTAAATCTTCAATTGGCATATTATGGAGCTTATTAACTACTTCTCCTATTTTGTAAGCAGAAATTGGAATATGATCAGTAGCCAGGTAATCTGAAATTAAAAAATCAAGTTCCGTAGAAAGGTGCAGTCCGTGAACCTTTGGCACTGGAATGTCTTTAGAATTACAAAACTTAGAAAGCTCCGCTTCCTTTTGCAATGAGATTCGACTATTAAACAACCCTTCATTTATATTTTTCACTTCACGTTCCCAAGGTACTCGAAATGCTAAAGGTCCTTTTTCCGAATCCCCTCGGAACACAATATTTTGTACTCCATTTCCTATTACTTTTAACTCCTGAACAGCCAATTCTTTATATTCTCGATTCAATATAGTTTTTAATTTCGCCCTTAATTCTTCTGTTTTCGAACGTATATTAACCATTTTACCCCTCGATTCGCAAGTTATTTACAACCCGTAATAGCATCTCTGAATAATCTTCCAGATGTATTTCCCTTCATTTTAATACATGTGTTTTTTTATATTTCCAATCGTAATAAAGCTAGCCAATATTAAGATAGAAAATAAAAGTAAAATATTATTCACTCCCATATGAGTTATTAAAATACCAGTCGACAGAGCAGAAGATATCTTAACAAATGATGCTAGAATTGTTCTTAAGCCTATTACCCTGCCAATATATTCTGTTGTAGTATTCAACTGTATTAACGTTTGCACGATAATCAAATGCGACATGGTAAATAGCCCCATTATAAATATACAAATAACGGCCGTTGTTTTATAGTCATTCAAATATAATAAAAAAGAAGAGGTTGCCATACCCATCATCGTAATAAAAATAACTTTATGTTTAAACTTTTTAAAAAAATAGATAGCAATCAAGCCTGCTATAATTCCTCCTACTGAAAATGCTATCTCAAATATTGAGTAAAGTCCGCTACCTCCTTCAAACTGTTCTGCAAGAGGTAATAATAAAGTTGTTGTCATTTGTATACTAATGCTATTCAAAATGGATAAAAACAGTAAGTACTTCATTCCTTCTGTTTGATTAATAAAACGCCATCCCGATATTAATTCTGCAAGGTAGGATATTCTTGTATTTTTTACTTTTTTAGGGTTCATTCTTTTTATAGAAGAAAAGAAAATGGCCGCAACTAAAAATGTTACAGAATTAATAAAGAAACTAGTGGCTAAAGAAAATTTAACTAGAAATAACCCAGATATACCAGTTCCCACTAGTAATGCTGCTTCATTTAATGAAGATGCTTTTGATATAACAAATGGTATATCATGATTACAGAATGCTTCCTTAATAAATGCAGAAGATGCAGGTTTGTAAACAGTGTAGCAAACTGCTAATAAGAATTGCATAATGTAAAAAATAAATACTGATTCAAATTTTATGAAAATAAGTATTGCCATGATTAAAACAAGTACAAATCGAATACTATCTGTTAGAACAACAATATTTTTAGAATCATGATGATCTACATAAACAGACACAAAAGGTGTTAAAATGATACTTGGTATATAATAAATTGCAATCATTAATCCGATAGAAGTTGCTTGTCCTGTTAAATGAAAAATATACCATAGCAAGGCAATTTGTTGAATTCCATCCCCAAATCCGGTAATGCTAATCCCTAATAAATATTTCAATTTATTATTCATAAAATTACCCCTTATATAATTGTTATCTTCATTTTAGGTGCATCACTTCAATAGAGTAAATTACAATTTATTTATCTATATTTATAATTTATTCTTATAAGGTATCTCACCACTTGCCCGTCAAGCGAAGTTAAAATCATATCCTCAAAATAGAAAAACGCTATTGCTTATCGTAAGAAGTTTATGAGAAAGGATGGTGTTTTTAATGAATCCTATTATTTCAAATGAGCTGAATCTTTTCGCACAAGAGCTACAATACTTTTTATCTCCAGTAGTCCTACAAGATATCGCCAAACAAGTTGGCTTTGTACAGCGATCTAGTAAGTATCAAGCGAACGAACTCATTGCCCTTTGCGTATGGCTCAGTCAAGAAGTCGCCAGCGCATCACTTACAATTTGTGCAGTCAGTTAGAAGCTTCAACTGGAGTACTGATGAGCTCAGAAGGATTGAATCAACGCTTTAATCCAGCAACTGTCGCATTTCTTCGAGAAGTCTTTACTTCTCTTCTCAAACAAAAACTCTGTTCAAATCACTCACTTTCTGCACACATGATCTCTACTTTCAATCGTATCCGTATTTTAGATGCAACAGTGTTTCAACTGCCTGACCATTTCGCCACTGACTATCAAGGTTCAGGTGGAAATAGTAATACGGCAGGCGTGAAAATCCAATTGGAATATGATTTACTTAGTGGTCAATTTCTTAACGTGCAGCTTGGGCCAGGAAAGAATAATGATAAAACATACGGTACCATCTGCCTTGAAACCGTAGAGGCGGGCGATTCGTGTTTACGTGATCTTGGTTACTTCGATTTAGGAGACTTACAAACTATTCATGATAAAGAGGCTTACTATATCTCGCGGTTGAAGCTGAATACACGCATTTATATCAAGAATCCTGAGCCAGAATACTTCAACAACGGCACGTTAAAAAAGCAAACAGAATACATACAGCTTGATATGACACAAATAATGTCGAGCCTAATCCCTGGTGAAACAATAGAAATTTCCGAGGCATACATTGGACAAAATCAGAAGCTTCCAGCACGTGTTATTATCCATCGTTTAACCGATGATCAAACGCAAACACGCCTGAAAAACCAAGCGATACGTGAAAAGAAAAAAGGCATTGTCATGAAGGATAAAAGTAAACGTTTAATGGGTATGAATGTATATATCACGAACACATCTCTAGAAGGAGTACCAATGAACTACGTGCACTCACTGTATTCACTTCGTTGGCAGATTGAAATTTTGTTTAAAACGTGGAAGTCATTTTTTGAAATTGATGAATGTAAAAATATTAAAAGAGAACGCCTAGAGTGCCATTTATATGGACAACTCATCGGCATTCTCCTCTGTTCTTCTACGATGTTTCAAATGCGACAGTTTCTGCTTGAAAAAACAAAGCAGGAGCTGAGTGAATACAAAGCGATTTATATGATTAAAGATTACTTTCCGTTACTGTTTCAAGCGATAGCCGGTGGCACAGAAGAACTTTTGAAAATTTTGCATCGTCTTTATCTACTGCTCAAAAAGAACGGTCGTAAATGTCATCGGTATAAGAAAATGACCGTCTTTGATATTCTAGGGATTGTGTATAAAACGACGGTGAAGCATAGACAATCTGCCTAGCGAAAAAATCAGATTTTAATATGCTTCTTTAGTATGCCTACTTTTCTATCAATTATTAGTTTTGAACCAAGGATCGTTCCATATCTAGTAAGTTACTTGGTTAGCTTGATGGGCATGTGACGGTAGCCCATAAAGAAAAAAAGGCATATAATTAATGCCTTTTTTCTTTGTCATCATTTTACTGGATAACAAACTTCTGTAACCCACTTATTAGGATCCGATTCCATCGCTGGGCTCACATGATAAATATTAAACATCGGGCCTGCTAATTCGTAACCTTCTGTCTCAATCCATTTTGCCGCAGCTTCATTTACAGCTGTCATTTGTTCATAACTTCCATTAACCGTTATGGAAGCTACATTAGTGGATTCAATCTTTTTAAATGTAACATCTTTTGTATTTTCATGCTTACCTAAAATACTTAGCTGTATTTCTACATCTACATCATTTTCTTTGTATTCACGATCATGGAAAACCGCAATACTATAATTCGGATGTGCAATACTACTATTTTTCATTTGTATTTCTTGCATTAATATATCCCATAAATCCCCTTCGCGATTATAAGATGGAATAATCTTTCTAACACTAGCTACATTTCTTTCTGGAATTTCTTTTATTGAAACATGATAGTTCATCTCAACAACATCCTCTCTCATCGTTTTTATTGAGGCTTCGAGAAGACGTAATTGTTTTTGGAGGTTATTCATGTCTTCCTTAATTTGAGCACTACGATTTAAAAATTGTTCCTTTATACCATCTATATTATCGGATTCTACTATTTCTTTAATACTAGCAATATTAAATCCCATACCTTTTAACATTTGAATTCGATTTACTTTCTTTAATTGGGCTGCTGAATAGTATCGATATCCACTTTGCTCATCGACTTTTACTGGTTGTAATAATTCCACTTTATCGTAATGTCTCAACATACGTATACTAATGGAAGATAGTTTTGAAAAATCCCCTATTTTAAACATGATTTCCTCCTAAAATTCACATCTACTTCGAAGTTCAACTTTATCTTAAACAATGACATCGTGTGAGAGTAAACTGTTTTTAACACTTGAATTATATTTCTTTAATTATTTCCCATTATACTTTCTTCCTTCTTAAGGCTATAAGAATTGATATTAGTCCGTTCACAGCTAATAAAGTTACAATAATACTTGTAATTAAAGCTACGTCTGGCGCAAATATTTTAATCGTACGCCATGGTGAACTTGTACTATAAATAAGCAGTGGGATGAAAATAATAGATAATAATAGGGATAGATTCCCTACGAATAACCAAGTTAGTTTTTTAACAGTTTTCTTATGTTTATATTTTTTAATTAGCATAATTGATGAAATGAAAAGCGCGAGTAAAACTGTAAACATAACAATTTGTGTAAATGGTATGTTTCTATGGGGATCAACCGGTTCTTCTCCATTCAAAATACTAATAATTCCCTTTTTCAATACTGATAGTGCGGTTTCTTCTAATACATGATTTTTATTCGTTAAAATCACACCACTCCAGCCACTTTTATTTAAAGTAAATATTTCTGCACGACCATCAGGCGTTGATCCTGAATGCCAAATCATCGTTTCGCTTTCATTTATATTTGTTGTTCTTAATCCAAAACCATAACTTTTTTCTGAATTTATTTTATAAAGTGGGGACAGATAAAGATCCATGTTTTCTTGCTTTAAAAATTGAGCATCCTCTGGCCGATTCAAAAACATAATATATTGAATCATATCTTCTAAATTTGCAGTAATATAGCCATACGGTGCCCCTGCATTATCATAGGACACTACACTTTTTCTTGGTATGCCAAACCACGACTGATAACCTGTTAAATAACCTTTTTCATATGCAGTTTCTTTACTTGCTGCCGCACCATTCATATTTAACGGCTGAAAAACATACTTTTCCATATATGATGAATATGTTTCATTTGTGACGGCCTCAATAAGCGCACCAAGTATTATATAATTCGCATTACTATATTGATATTTTTCACCTGGTGGAGCAGTTAATTTTACATTTGATAGTTTCATTACATTTTCTTTTATAGCTGAAGAGCTTTTAGATTGTATATCTGATAATGCCAAACCTTCGTATGTGTTTATTCCGCTTGTGTGAGTTAGTAGGTGTCGGATTGTCATAGTGGAGGTTAATTGATTGTCTTTTTGTTTAAACCAAGGAAGGTGTTGTTGAACTGAATCCTCTAATTTTATTTTTTTATCTTCAATTAATTTCAATATAGCTAAAGCTGTTAAAGATTTACTTATTGAGCCGATTGCAAATGGTGTTTTACTAGTTATCTTTTTTTCAGATTCTCCAGTAATCCCCATCATTTTTGTGAAGAATACATCCTTATTATGTACAATTGCAACAGAAGCTCCCGGAATGTTCTGCTCCTTTATAAATTTTTCAATATACTTATCTAATGTAACTTTAACATTTTGCTGAGCGTAAACTTTTGAAGGTATGATACATAATATTAATATATTACAAAGAATATAAATTAGAGACAGTTTATAGATCGTATTCTTCATTATACTTTAAGATGCTTTCTTTTTTTATAACTTACTAAACTAATAAATACTACTACAGAGAGCGTAAAACTAATCATTATCAATAAAGCATTCCACCATTGATTCTCTGAAATGCGATATAAAATATTATAATTAAATGCATTTTTTCTATTAGTTGAATTAAATGATTCAGTTAAAACTAATGAAAATGTAGTTTGCGAGATGAGGTAAGTAATAAATGCGATGAATATGCCATGTAAGATAAATGTGTTAAATTTTCTCTTTTTATTTTGAAGTTGTTTCATTTTAACCTGTAAATCAATTTCATTTATTTCTATAAAATCTTGAACAAATAATTGAGGTGTACCTAGATCCTCTATACTATCTTCACCATGTTCACGACATTCTTGAATATGTTCTAATATTTGTCGCTTAATATTTCCCCTTTCTTCTAAACTAATATCGTATTGCTTCAATTCCTTAAGTACGTCTGTTAAAAATTGCTTTTCTTTACCTATTAATCTATTCCTCATTTCAAAAGGTCTCCTTTCAAACCGCTTTTTAATAATGTTTGAATATCCGATTGCAATTCTAACCACTCATTAATTTTCTTCTCAAGACGTATTTTCCCATTTTCATTAATCTCATAATAAATTCTAACTTTACCACTGTCTGTTACTTCTTGATAAGTATTAACCCACTCTTGATTTTTCAACTTAGTTAAAATGGGGTAAATACTTCCTACTCCTTTCAATTTTAGATTGTTTACTTCAAGTTCTTTCATAATCTCATAACCATAACTTTTCTTTATCGACAAAATAGATAATACACACATTTCTAAATGACCTTTAATTAAACTTGTTCTATCCATAGGATAAATTTAACAGAAATATATACTTCATTCAAGTATATATTTCTGTTAAATTCGAAAAATCAGACAACAAAACAAAAAGATTAATAAGTACAAATATCACTTATGAACTGTTTTTAACCCTTAATTATCACTTTTATAATATAATTATTACATAATATATCAACTTTTTATCCCTTTTAGCTTTTCATCTCTCCTTACTTACTTACCTTCCTCACTTCTTTCCTTAGTGAGAAATATTGTATGCAGGACATAAAAATAAAAAGATCCAACTTCTTAACTTTGACATTAAGAAGTTGGATCTTTTTTATTACTTTAGATTAATTATACTGAGTTAATACAATTTTCATTAAAAAATTATGTTTTATATAAGTTGTGTTAATTAAGTTAGTTATTTAATAACACATAAGCTAATAAAACTTTAATGATTACACTCAAGACATTCATAAACCGCCATCATATCTCGTTTATCCAATTCGCGAATGCGATTAAAAATTGGTATTTGCGAAACAGCTTTTGTTAATAAACTCTCATCCACAATATCACTAACTTTTCCAGTTAACCATGTTTGTATATCCACAGCCTCAACAACTTCTTTTAGTCCTTCATCACTAATACCAGTTGCATTACAAGTTACACATGGGATTGTTAATTTAAACACGCCGTCATGTAGATTATCTTCTGTTATAACTTTCTTTCCTTTACAAAATGGACATGGATTATTTTTTCTAATTTTATTAATTTGGGTAACTAATTTTTTGTATCCAAACGCCTCGTATACATACGTAAGTTTTTTATATTTACCGTTTGTGAAGTACTTATCTATAATGTTTTCTCTCGTTTCATATACATTAGGGAAATCACAAATAGTTACTTGATTATTAACGCTAATGGATTCAATACTTCCTTTTATTTCGTCCCAAAATGGTAAAACATTTTGTAACACTATTTCATAGTTTGAAAAGCTTGCCTGTTCTAATTCCAACATTTTCAGTGCAACTTGTGCTTTCCTTGGCAATAAAGAAACATCTTCTGTCAATTTCATATCGCCACCAACTATAGACTTCAATTTATGAAGCGCAGGTAAATCACCGATTATTTTCAACACTTCATCAACTGGTTGATTGATAATTTCACGAATATCGAAGTTACCAAATTTAAGTGGTTTATGATGATTTAAAACCGTCCCTTCACAAATTGGACATGTCATCATTTCTTTAGAAGTCTTAATTTCTTCTTTAATAGCTGCTTTTGAAATAACAATATATCCACCAATAATCGTATTAAATCCTACCCATGTTCTGCGTGTCTTTCCTTTTTTATCATAAAATGATTTTTCAAAATATCCGTACCAAAACGTATGCTTTTCTTCTTCTGACATATCATTATAGCTCTTTGATAAATCGTGACCAAGCTCATTTTTAATTTCTTCAAATAGGAATTCTATTTTTTCATATTGATAAAATTTTAATACTTTCATGATTTCCGGATCGAATAAACCGTCCCAAAATGGAACATTTTTATCTTGAATTGTAATATCTTTATCGAAAACTTCAATTTGAAGACGTCCAGAACAAGATGGACAATGATTGTCCTGTGAATAGAAATCAAAACTTCTCGTATCTTTATTAGTTGGATGAGCAGCTACAATATGATTAATTAATCCACCAATTTCATATAAGAAACTATATTGACTATATAAATGTCTTTCAAGATCAATAGCAACAACAGGAGCAATTGTATCAGATTTATATTCACCATAAATTAAACGGGCCATTGATGATAAACTTTTTAAAATACCACCCTTATAAACATTTTCGGCATTTTTAAAAGAGTTAATATGATTTCCTTCTAAATAGTGAACGCCTTCTTTATGCTTAAGTGCTGAAGAAATATGTATTTGCTCAGCATGATTTACGCTGCTTTTTTGACGATAATATTCTTCATGACTTAGTACATCAAGATGCTTTATAGATTCAAGCTGTCTTTTCCCGAAATCTACAATATAATCAGAGCTTTCTAACATGTAGCTATTATGTTCAATCATGATGATAGAGACTGATTCATCTTGCAATATCCCTCTAACACTATCTATAAATTGATTTAAAATATTTTGTGATAAACCTTTTGAAGGCTCATCAAAAATAAATAATGTATGTGTATTTCTAGTATTTGCAAATAACTCCGAAACTAAATGAACACATTGAAACTCACCTGTTGATAATGTTTGTGTTTTTCGTTCTAACGTTAAATAACCAAGTCCTAATTTAATTAGTAGACTCAAGCGTTTATACGCAATATCTTCATTTGGAAGTTCATCAATAATATCCTCAATCGAACGCTCAAAAAAATCATCAATATCTTCGCTATATTTTGTTAATTTCTTTTTAATATCTAGGAAAGTGGCTACAGTTGATCGACTTGTAATGGATTGATTTCGATCTTGTCCTACCATAACTAATTTATCTTTTTGATATCGTTTCATGAAATCTGTAGCTAAACATTCATTGACAAGTGTAGATTTCCCACATCCAGATTCTCCTGTAACCGTTACAAGCCTATTTTTAGGAATTTGAAACTCCACCATTTGGATATTACGGCAATATAATTCTTGGAATGTATAATATTCTGTTGGCACTTCTTTATTTAAATCCGACAGTATTGGTTTTGGTCTTGGTGACTCTTTCACAATTTGCCCACCATATTTTCCGCTACCAGGTCCAAAGAACAATTGCTCATCTGTTGTATCCAATACTGTATCTGAATGATCAATGAGCCAAATTTGATTTTTACACCCTAACTGCTTAATCTCTTCTAATATTTGTAATAATGTTTCATGATCAAGTCCGACTGAAATCTCATCAATAATAATTACAGCATTTTCACTTACTGCCATGAATTCAGCCAAATATAGTCTTGTTAACTCTCCACCTGACAAAGTACCCATAATTCGATTTAATGTTAAATAACCAATGTTCATATTAATTATATTTTGCAGTATATGTTGTTTCGCTTCACTAATATTTAACTCTTCCGCTAACGAAAGAATAGACTCAACACTTAAATCATTAATATTTGAAATTGTATGTGGTTTAGCAAATAAATCTATCGTATGTTGTTCGATTTCTTCACTATAACGTTTTCCCTTACATTTTTTACACTCAATATTTTTAGTAGTGCCTCGGCCTTTACAACCAGTACACCAGCCTAACTGATTATTAAACGAAAAAACCTCAGGGGAAAGATGAAATACTTCAGCAAGTTTTTCGCGAACTTCAGTAAACACACCAGTATGAGTACCTAACGTTGAACGTGGATTGGAAGAAATCGATGATTTTCCTAGAAAAAGTACTAAAGGCATATTCTCCATCTTAATAGCACTAAAATTTGTTTCCATGATATTAGGAAATAAATATTGATATTCAGCCTTTGGCAATAAAGAAACTAATCGTTTTTTTGATTCTTCGCCAATTGTTTGACAAAAAGTTGTTTTACCTGATCCTGATAAACCAGCGATTCCAAACGACTTATTAAATGGAATAGCTGTATCTAATTTATTTATGTTATTAGCAATTAATTGATTTACTTTCATATTAACCTCTATTCTTATTCTTCATAAAAGACATTTTTACGATATAATAATTACACAATAAATATAATCTATTACGTAATTACCCTCTTACTTCAAGAAACTTACCTTTATATATTTCAAACCACTGTTGCCATTCATCTTTAGAAAATTCTTTTTCTTCTCCTTCTAGAACGGAAGAAAAAAGATCTAAACAAATATGCCAACCTGCTATGTCTTTCGGTGTATGATCTGTTAATTCATGAATGTATTCTTTAAGAAGTAAAAGAGTACCATTTTCCTCTTTATGTATTTCAAATCGGATACGATCTTTATCCCAAGTAAATTCAAGCACTGCGTTTACTTGACACTCTAAAATATCAATATTTATAAATGAACCGTCCATCATGTCAAACTTGATTATGCCACCTGTTTTAAGGCTTTCAATCTGTAAATTAGACATCCATTTTTTAAGCTTACTGTTTTCTGTTAATACAGGCCAAACCTCTTCTATTGAATATGAAAAATGACGATCAAATTGTACTACGTATTCATTATCTTGTTTATCTATTACAGCGAACATTATTAATTAACCCCCTTTTAAAATAAAACGAATATACGTTCTATTTTACATGATTTCATTAAAAAAAGAAATCTCAATTACCCCCCACTTAGTTTAAGGATTTTTTGTTAGATTCAAAATTGATTGACTTATTACACATGAAAGTTCTAATCTGGTTGACCATGCTTTTATTGGATTAATAATATTATCTTGATTAAGACTATTGACGTATTTTAAACCATCTACTGCAATATACCCGATTTTAAAATCTGTAAATTCTTTTATAATCATCGGCCATTCCCCATCAGTCATTCTGCATTTAGAATATTTTATTATGTAATCAACTGCTTGTTTTGAAAACCCACATGAACCAGCTGTAATATCTACTTGTTTCCCTAATTGTAATGACATAATTTTATTTGATACTGTTTCTGTAACTTGCCATTCTTCAGGGTGTGTCTGAAAAGCTTTCTCCGTTCTGCCAATAATTAAGTAATCTACATCTACTATATTCTGAATGAACGAATTAAGCTCAGCTGGATATTCTTTAATCCAAGTTAGCAAACGATCAAAGTCACAATAGTGATAGTAATCATGATCATGGTTACTAATAAACTTCAAACAATCCCTACGTGCGTTCGCTACCCCTGATTTTTCTACTATATTTATATGGAATTCACATTCCTCTAGTTCTTTTACAATTTCTTTAGTTGTTACATTACTAATTGTTATATATTTTTTATCATACTTTAAATTTATTAATTCCTCTTTTAGCTCTTTTATTGTAGATAATAAGCTCCCTGTTGGATCATGAGTAATGCATGTTAATGCCACTTGTTTTATAGGTTGCATAGTATATTCATCCCCTTTGCAAAATAAAAAGCAGAAAGAATACTTTCTGCGATTTTTATAATAAAATAGTATAAACAAATAAACTCCACTACAATTCATAAATTAATATTATAAGCACTTAATTTAGTTTAATCGCATCGACAATTAGCAATGGAAAACCAAGTTTATCGCCTTTATTTCTAGAATCATACTTTTTAGAACGGAAAATAACACCATCGTTTGCATCCCATTCGTTGTAATAAAACTGACCATTTTCATCACAATATTCAAGTAAAACTACCTCAAACCCCGCAGTTTCAAACATTTTCGTTAAGGTTTTATAATTATGAACGATTTTATGACTTGCTGCTGGATGATCTTTCGGACCTGGTCCGCCTATTTGAACTATATTTTGGTACGCTTCATCTTGGAAAAACGCATCAGGAACACCACACCGAATGTGTCCTGCTGGCTTTAAAAATTCATAACAAATTTCTGCTGCCCTTACACCTTCTTCAAATGTAAGGTGTTCCCATACATGCTCAGCTAAAATAGCTGAAATAGAATTGTATTTAAATCTTTCTTCCCACGTTGCTTTATCTAGTAAGTTAAGTTCATCTTCTTGCGTTTGTATCCAACCTGGATTATTATCAAACACCCCAGCTCCGACTACTACTTTAATTTCGTCTTGTTTTATTGCCATCAGTTTCACCTCATAGACATTTTAATTTATTAGTATATTCTATGTTTACTGTTATCCTTCCTTCTTCGACAAATTTAATAGCATAAGTCCAGTACAAAGCCGAACTCCTACCCCAAAAACTATCTAATGCAGCGATTTGTCTAACTTTATAAAATTAGTTCATAATATACAACGGTTTTTATACTATTTATATACGATTTTTCACACATAAACATAACACACCAAACATTAACATAAAACCAATCACGTAAAAACTTGTTGTTCCGCTGCCACCAGTATTAGGGATTATCCAATTATTTTTCACATTTTCCACTGTTAGTTTCTGTATCCTTACCGCTTCTGTAATTTCTATTTCTATTGGATCTCTAAGTAACATATATCCATTTGGCGCTTTTATTTCTTTAATCGTATACTTTCCAAGTGCTAATTGGTTGGAAATCACCTTTCCTTTTTCATCCGTTGTTAATCTAGTAACTTCTTTACCTTCTTTATCTAAGACTTGAAATACAGCACCTTTTAGTTTTAGATTAATATCCTTATCATCAACTTTCTCAATTTCAAATTGCCCAGTCGGATCTGGTAATTTCTTATTTCCTATTTTAATTTCTACTACTGTATCTTTTTCTATTTTTACAGCTATTTTATCTTTTAATAATTCATAACCTTTAGGTGCTTCTACTTCCACTAGAGTATAGTTACCTATTGGCAATTCTTTTGATATCGCTTCTCCTTCTTCATTTGTTACTAGATCTCCAACTACTTTTCCTTTTGAATCTTCAATTTTAAACTTTGCTCCTACTAACTTTATATTTTTATCTCCCGTATCTACTTTCACTAGCTTCATTTTCCCCATTGGATCTGGTAATTTCTTATTTCCTATTTTAATTTCTACTACTACATCTTTTTCTACTTTTACAGCTATTTTATCTTTTAATAATTCATAATCTTTAGGCGCTTCTATTTCCACTAGAGTATAGTTACCAATTGGTAACTCCTTTGATATCGCTTCCCCTTGTCCATCTGTTACTAACTCACCAACTACTTTTTTATTTGAATCTTCAATATGAAACTTTGCTCCTACTAACTTTATATTTTTATCTCCCGTATCTACTTTCACTAGCTTCATTTTCCCCATTGGATCTGGTAATTTCTTATTTCCTATTTTAATTTCTACTACTACATCTTTTTCTACTTTTACAGCTATTTTATCTTTTAATAATTCATAACCTTTAGGTGCTTCTACTTCCACTAGAGTATAGTTACCAATTGGTAACTCCTTCGATATCGCTTCCCCCTGTCCATCTGTTACTAACTCACCAACTACTTTTTTATTTGAATCTTCAATATGAAACTTTGCCCCCATCAATTCTTTATTATCATTATTACTATCTACTTTTTTTACCTTTACTTTTCCTGTACTAGGCTTGTTCCAATGTTGCCAGTTAAATTTAAAATTGTGAAATTCAAATCCACCAGTTTGTTGTACCGTACCGACAAATGCTTGTCCATTAATCGAACCTCCTTTTGTTTCTAATACAGCATTTGGAGCAAACACACTCCCAACGACACCATATCCCTCTGTTGTGATCTTTTTTGCATTAGGAAAAACCCAAATCACTTTCCCGTATAACTCAGTAAACGGTGAATTAGGAGAATAGGGTTGTGATGTAGGAATTATATCTGTAGCCCTACCAATATTGTTCGTGTCATATAAGATAGCACCATTTTTAAATGTAACCTCTATTGCATCCGAATACATAACGATAAAATCTTTTCCTTTCGCATTAGGTAAAAAGACATCTCTTATATCTAAATCGATTTTCCCTACCAATTCTGATGAAACATAAATATTAGGATTGTTTATATCTTTTCCAATTCCATAACTCATATTTGGAATTGGGGTATTCGTTTTATATTGACCTGCATTTTTACTGACTTGGTTCACTATGTTGTGAAATTCATTAAATTTCGCGTCAATTTCTAGTTTTTCTTTATAAACGATACGATCATAAGAAGATTGTATGATACGATCTGGATCACTCTCTTTTGTCATTACGACTATTCCGTTTTGAATAATAAAAGATTCCTCTCTTGATTTTTTAAATTTTCCAGACAATAACAAGGATGGATATCCTTCATCATCCCATTTCTCCCCAACTATATTAGATGTTCCCGCTGCTGCACCTACAATCGTATAACCAGATGCATCCATATCACCTTGAACTGCAATTGCTCCTTCAATGTCGCCACCTACTGCTTTATGGTTACCAAAGACAACAGCATTATAACGCGATATATCCCCTAGACCTTCTAAGTTAGTCGTGGATCCATATATTTCTTTTGGTGCATATACGACAAAACTTACACATAACATTAACAAAACCATAAAATGAATACTTACCAACTTTAATCGTAACCTCAATTCCTTTATTCCCACCTTTACCGTATTTTTTCTACAGTCAAATAAAGTGAAACTTTTTTCAGTGAGGATTTACTTTACCCTCTATATACCTTCTTTGCTTATCTCTGGATTTTCGGTCCCACTGCCCATTAATACAGGATAAATAAATTCATTCTATCGAGTTAATTTTTTCTTATAAATTACGACTAGAAACACACATAATAATAGGATTAAGACTACTACGGTCCACTTATTAAACATAAATATCTCTTTACGCATTTTTTGTTTTTCTTTCTCATTAAACTCCACACGCTCACCTCGAATCAGTAATCTATTTGTATTTACTCCATAAGGCGTACATGTAATTAATGTAATATAATCTTTATTTTCCACAATTTTTAAATCGTCCGTTTCGTGTGGTAACACCACTTTAATTTGATCTACTTTATAAGCAAGAACTTTGTCTAAAGAATGAATATAAAAAAGATCTCCTTCACTCAACTTATCTAAATCTGTAAATAATTTTGCTGATGGTAAACCACGATGCCCTGTTAAAATAGCGTGCGTATTTTCTCCACCTACTGGAAGTGAAGAATAATCTAAATGACCTACCCCGCGACTCAATATTTCCTCAGAGGTCCCTTGATAGATTGGTAGTTTTATATTAATTTTCGATATTTCAATATACCCCATTACATCACCTAAATTTAACGCATCGGCATACGCTTGATGATTATTTTTTTCTTCAGAAAATGGATCTGCAAATGTTTTCATGGAGGTTTTAACTTGTTTATTATATTCGGCTGCTTCTTTCTCCCTACGTTCGACTTCTTTCTTTTGTAGTGCTTTAATCTTCTTATCGTAGGAGCTAATCTCAGAATAATGTGCACGAGTCGCCAACCAATTACTAATAGTAGGATATAAAAAAATAGCTAATCCAAATAAAAAAATACCTCCTAAAACAAGATTTCGTTTCATATTTCCACCTCTGTATATACTAAAATATCGAAAAGAGGGAAGCATTTTGCTTCTCCCCTTTTTACATCACTTGGTTACATGGTCCTAAAGCCTTAATTATTAGCAAACTTTTTTCTAAAGAAAACAAATACCGCTGTAGCCATTAAAGCAAGGCCTAGTACAGTAAATAGAGTCGTTCCGATACCACCCGTTACAGGAAGAATCCATCCACTTTTATTATTTTCAATCGATAATTTAACCGTTTGATTATTTTCGCTAATTTTTACATCAATAGGATCCTTTAATAATTGATATGAAGCTGTTGTACCATCTTCTTTTGTATAAGTTGGTGCTTTCGTTTCAAAAATTTGATAGTCTCCATACGGAATGTTAGTCCATTTAATAACACCATTTTCATCTGATACACCTGTGACTTCTTTACCTGCCACAACAACTATTTTTCCATTTTTATCTTTAAGTACAAACTCCGCACCTTTTAATTTCTTCTTATCAGCACCATCAACTTTTGTTAACTCGATAATTCCAGTTGTCGGAACAACAACTACAGGCTTAGATTCCTTTTCTCCAATTACATCATTTTTATTTATAAAATCAATTTTTGCTGTATTTAAAATTTCTGAACCAGATAGTACTCCTTCTTTTACTTGTGATTTAATTTGTAAATGAAATTCTTTTTTACCATCTAACTTTGTGAAATCTTTTACTGTAGCTGTTACTTTTTGGCCTTCTACAGCGACCTCTACAATGCTTGCATTTACTTCCGCTCCATCAATTTTCACGATTGGTTTTCCTTGAATCATTAAACGATTGTCTAATGTATCTGTTACTACATATTTTTTGTATTCTTTAATGTCTTCTGGAATTAATGTTTTGATATCATAATTGTAATTAGTTAACGGATTAATTGGTAACGCTTCCAAATTTCCGTTAATCTTTTTATCAATATTTGGTTCTTCATAGTTTTGCACTTCTACTTTAACTACTGTACCAGAAGTAATTGTTCCATCTTCATTAATAGTTCCGGAGGTCTTTATAAAAAACTCGTGTTTAGTCGGATCTAGTACATACCCTTTCGGCGCTTTTGTCTCTTGGAAATAGTATTCCCCATACTCTAATCCTTGCACGCGAATATGCCCATTACCATCTGTTGCTAACTCTTTTTTCACTTCTGTACCATCTTTTTTAAATAAAGAGAATACTGCACCTGCTAATGCTTTTTCATTTGCACCACTCTTTACTAAATCAACTGCACCACGTTTAATCTCATTTTTCGGATACATATGAACATCATAGTTTAGCACCTTACCCTCTTTATTCGTTAATGGAATATCCACTGTATACGTATTTGGATTTAGGTTAACATGCGGAGGTCCTGCCACTTCTTTCACTTCATAACGTCCTAGCGGAAGATCTTTTAATACAGCTTGTCCGTTATCATCTGTTACTACTTGAGTTGGAGTTGCTCCCATTATAGGCTTCACATCTTCTTTCACGATTTTCCCATCGTTTGAATTTTTTTCAAACGACGCAACCCTTTTCACTTCAAACGTTACACCTTTTAACGGCTTCGCATTTGTTGGTACCTCTTGATTTGCAGAGCCATCTCCTTCTATCCCCTGTGCGCCATCTTTTTCTTGTTCATATTTATGGATCGTTAAAGTACCTTTGGATGGTGAAACTGCCTTTACTAATACACTAGACCATGTAGAAAATGTTAAGAAAAATACTAAAAGCACACTAAATATTTTTTTCATTCCTCTTATCCCCTTTACTACTTCTATCATTTTAAAAATCTCTTTATTACTATTACCCTCTTAAAAGTAATAGTGTGCCAAGTACCAGATTTAAACGAGTAACCTAAAACATAGTCGTCCAACAATCCATTGTTTACAATCACTTATTCACTCTTCTTATTTTCTATTATTACGTTGTCTCTCCGTATGATATATGTAATTTTCCCCCTGAATTACACTTATATCTCTACTTCAAAAATCATTACATATTAACTTCTATCGCAAATTCCCATTAATTACTTAACTTAACTTCAATTCATTAATCTCTCCCTTCCTATCCCTATTTAAAATCTAATCTTAATCACTTTTGATACATATAAGCAATGAACAACGAATAAGTGTGACAATTCATATTTTACGTTACTCCCTAAAACTATTACCTGTATATTCAAATAATATGTGCTATCCATGTTAAATTATGGTATTATTCTTAGAAGTTTATAATTTTTATAGATAAAGTTTTTCCGTTTCTACTTATGAAAAAAGGGAATATATAAACATTCAACTATTACACACAACTGTAAGGAGGAATAATATGACTAAAAAGCTCAGTCTAGTTGAGATAGAGTACATTTGTAATATGTTTTTCCAATCTTTTGAAATTCCAGTTTGTTTTTTAGATTGTAACAAAAATATTCTTTTAGAGTTTACATCAAAAGATGATTCACATTCTTTCTATAAATCAAAAATAGAACAGTTACATGTACTTTTTCAAAAAAATGATTCAAATAATTCACCTATCTTCAGAACTCACCAATATTTAGGGCACTTCATTTTAATTCACATAAAGAGCCATTATATGGTGAACGGTACTGTTATTATTGGGCCCTTGACACATGTAAATTTTTCTACAAGTAAAGCGGATAGTAACCTTAATTTTATTTCGAATTATAAAAGAACAAGAGATCATTATTTTTCATTGTCAGTCAAAGATCAAAATTTCTTTGTAAATATAGCAATATTGTTCTATAACATTCTCTATAAAAAAAATTCAAATGTAAGTACCTTTTCAAATAACAGTGACTCATTTCATGTAAGTCATAGCTGTATCTTAAACGAGGATGTATATATTTCAATGCAAAAAAACGAATCTATCTGTCATAATTTGCATATAGAGAACCAACTACTTGGAGCTATAGAAAACGGGGATAAAGAAAGCGTACTCAAATATTATTACGAATTCCAACAAGAGACTCTTTCATCCTTATCTTCATTCCATCAATTAAGACGTCATAAAAACATTTGTATTTCATCCATCACACTTGCTACTAGATATGCTATAAAAGGAGGACTTCCTTCCGGGATTGCTTACAAGATTTACGATCTACACATCCAAAAGACAGAGGATTTAAAAGACACGGAATCTGTTTGGGATTTATTAAGAAATGTTTTCTGTACTTTTGCAGACCGTGTAAAAGCACAAAAAGTACAGAAACACTCAAAGACTATCGCTATTTGCAAAAACTATATTTTTAAAAACATTTACAATCAAATATCTGTTAAACAACTTGCTAAATTTGCAAATGTAAATTCAGATTATTTATCTATATTATTCAAAAAAGAAGTCGGTATCTCATTAATTGAGTACATTCAACGTGAACGAATCGAAGAAGCAAAAAAATTATTAACTTTCACAACCTATCCCTTATCAGACATATGTGCTTCGCTCAACTTTAGTGATCAAAGCTATTTTACTAAAATTTTTAAAAAATTCACTAACGAAACACCTGGTAAATACCGAAAATCTCATGTTGTCATATAGAGTTAAACTTTCATTAAAACAAAGTGTTTTTAGTAACTTATCAATGGCAGATTAAAATTACTTCCACATTCATGACCTTTTGAATTTAGGCTATTTTTAAATCAAAAAAACACGTTACTATTCTTTTATTTGAATGAGAATAGTAACGTGCTTTATATGTAATGTAGGTCTCTAGGAAAAATAGCGTCCAAATGCAAAGTTTTATAGAAGCAAAATACACCACTTAAATACTAAAATCTTATTAAATAAAAAATTCATCTAATAATTATTGTGTGAGAAATAATTCCTACTATTATTTTTGTATCTTTCTAAATTTACGAACTAAAGTGAGTACTGTACCTGCAATAAACATCCATATGCCCATTGTTGCACTGTTAGTTGTACTGGCACCCGTGTTTGGAAGTTCTTTATATGTAGATTCTTTTTTATCGGAATTACTGTTATTAGTAAGTCCATTAGCTTTACTAATGTCTTTATCTTTCACCAATACTTTTTTTATTGTATGTACCTCATTACTTACAGAATCTTTGACACTATATATTATTTCAAAAGCACCAGCTTTAGAGGTATCTACAGTTCCTTCATACGTTACTTTAGAATTCAGGTCACCGTCCTCTTTATCAGTAGCTGATACACTTACCATTGGATTGAATTGGTCCCCCTCAGTAATTATAGTTGTAGCAGGTACTTTTAGTATTGGTATTTCATTTTTAACTTCTTCTTTAACTTTGACCGTTACAGTTTGTCTCGCAGTTACTTCATGTCCTTTAGAATCTGTCACTGTGTATGTTAATACGTAAGTACCGGATTTAGAGATATTTACTTCGCCTTTAACTTTTACTTTAGAAGTAAGATCACCGTCTTCTTTATCAATAGCTACTACTTTTGCCATTGGATCGAATGAATCTCCTATGTGGATTGTCGTTGCAGTAGGCACTGTTAATGTAGGGTTTAAATCTAATGTTTCTTCATTCCCCTCTACAATTACCTTCTGTGATGCCGTTGCATTGCCCTCTTGAGAGTCAACGACCGAGTATTCCACATTGTATGTACCTGGTTTAGAAGTATCTACATCGCCTTTATGTTTTACTTTATTTGTTAAATCACCATCTTCTTTATCAACAGCTTTTACATTACTCATCGGGTCAAACGTATCACCTACATGCAGTGTACTTGTAAGTGGTACAGTTAATTCAGGGACTTCATTTTCTACAGTTTTTTCGTTTTCTTTCACTGTTCCTTTAATTTTTGCTGCATCAAATGCTTTTTGAACCGCTTCAACCTCAATTGAGTTCACCCCGTATTTATTTGTTGCAACTTTAAGACACGCTAATCTTAATTCAGTGAAATTAGAAGTCATGTTCAATTCATCTGTATTTGCATAATAGAAAATATCAAACATTTTATCTTCACCAATACCATTTACAGGTACACCGTTATGAGTACCACCTTGTGCAATTAAGTACGCGACTTTATTAATAATACTTGAGTTGAAATGAACGCCCTCATTATCTTCTCCGTTTAAATCACTGTATTTGCTATAATCATCTGGATACGGTACTCCATCAAAAAAATTGATTGAAGATGGATTTTTCATATTACGGAGAACTGATCCGCTTTGTTCTCCTATTGTCCAATTAAACTCCCCATTATTTATATATTTCTCAATAGCCGTTCCCATAATATCAGATAACGCCTCATTAATTGCGCCAGATTCTCCAAAAAATTCAAGGTTAGATTCACTAGATGTAACCGCATGTGTAAATTCATGACCTGCTATGTCGAACGCTCTAACCATTGGATCACCATATATAAGCATACTAACATTATTAATATTAGCACTAAATGCATTTCCCCAATTTTTAGGATCATCTGTTTCTCTAGAATCCCATGCATGTACAACTGAAACTACTTTTTCCCCCTTATTATCAAAACTATTACGCTTATATTTTTCTTTATAAAAATCATATACGTTTGTTGCTAAGAAATGAGCACTTACCGCTTTTGGATCAATAAATGTTGTTGATGTGCTAGTTGCTAATATTCCAGGATAACTTTTTTCTTCAAAAATAATATCTCTATAATTTACATCGTACGTCTCAATTCCTTGTCCTCTTGTGTAATCAGCAAGCGCATATTTCCCATTACTTTGTTCAGAAATACCAAATGTGCGAATTATACCTAAATCATCTTTACCTGTTCCGGTTAATGATTTGACATTGCTTTTTTTACTCTCCTCAATAGATTTAACATACTCTTCACTTATTTTTATATCTGACTCTTGCACCATATTTTTCAACATATCTCCATTATTAGCATTCACTAAATAAGTTCCAGATACATAGTTTGGTGTTACAGCTGTAAATGTAACTTGATATGCATTGCTAGCCTGCCCATTCTTTTCATTAACAAAAACAACTTCCTTAACTTCTGGTTCAGAAATAAATGTAATATCGTTCCCGTACTTCGTATAAATAAATTGTTTTGCCTCTTCTTTTGACAAGTTAATGGGATTCTTTAAATCTTCTTGTGTTAAATTTTGTGCACTTTCTCCTGAAACACTTTTAATAATCCCCTTTTTATCTACATGAGCAGTCAATTGGTGTCCGTATACTTCTTTTCCTTCATATATTTGTTGCATACGAACAAGTGTAGTCCCATCATAAGCCCCACGTTTTTGAAGAACCTTGTAATCTACCCCTTCGTCTCCACTCACTTGTTTTGAAGACAAAGCATGCTCCGTCTTTTCCATAAGTGCATCTTTCACTACGTTCTCAGGCGTCTTTTGTGATGGTTGTGTAAGTTCACCTGTACGGAACGATTCCTCTTGAATTTCAATTTGCATTTGATTCTTTTCCTCTGCATAACCTACTCCATATGGTGTTACAGTTGTTAAGGCTAATCCTGTTGTTAAGGCAACCATAGCTATCTCTTTTTTATTTTTCATATTATCTTCCTCATATAATTTATTAAAATATGAAACTGCTTAAATGTATTCCTATCAAAAAGAAAAAGTACATCACATTACGAAAAACTGTATTATAAAAAGATGACTTCTGTCATCAACAAAAGTCACCTCTTCAATATGTCATATCCCTAATATGTTTTTAATGCATACTTTCTATATGAAAAAGAAAAAGTATTCTTTAACGAGCGTTTTGCAATACTTTTATTAGGTCATTTATATTTTCAACTTTTTGCTGAAACTGATCAAATCTGCTATGTAGCAATGACGGATTCTTGTCTTCAGTTGAAATAACTTTTTTTAATTCCTCTTCTAATTTATCATATGTATCAAAGAAATTATCAAATTCTACACTTACAAGTTCTTCATTTTCACGATAAAATCTTTTTGATTCTATATATGTCATATATGATTTATTTAAAAATCCTAATGAAATTAAATATTTAGAAGTGTTTTCTTGATAAATAGCAATATCACATGCTATTTTAATATCTGAATAAGTCTTTTGAACGAAACAATGCAATTCAAAAATCTTAAACTTTAATACATTATTCATTTCATCCCCTCCATCCTATCTATTTTACAAAAAAAAAGAATATTATACAAAGTAAAATATCAATATAGTACAAAAATAAAAAGCGAAAGAATAAATCCTTCCGCTTTTATAGTAATACATACATTTCATATTGTGCTAAAGAATTCTTTTCAAATCCAATTTTCTTTAAAAATCCTTCTAGTAAATTGTTGTTTGGAAACCCAATTGATAAACTTGCCACATTCAACTCATCTCTTGCTACTTGTAATAATTTTGATCCAATACTACGATTTCTATAGTCTTTGTCTACGAAAATAAAACTAATTTTACCTTGTTCATTCATACATATTGAACCTTTTAAATCATTATCAACATATGCGCCGTAAAATGTATTATTTGTTTTTTCGATATACTCCATATCATTTTGCCAATTTATATGGAAGTGTAACCATTTCTGAATTTCAAGTTTAAAAGATGGAAAATCTAATTGCTTTACTTCAATTCCCTTACACTCTTTATTTATTATTTTAGTCATATCTTTTAAATTATAATAAGATAGATCATACACTTTTTCATAGCCTAATTTCGTATAAAAATGAATCGCACGGTCATTACCTACAATAACTTCCAGAAAAAGTTGCTTACAATCATTTTGAAGCGCCTCTTCTTTATGCAGTTCAAATAACTTTTGACTCACACCAATACCGCGGTAATTTGGATGAACCGCTAATGTTCCACAGCGCATTGTTTTTATGTTTTCATAATCTTTTATCCCACCCAGTATTACCCCTACAGATTTGTTACCGTCTAAGGCAAGAAAGGAATGTTTTAGTGAATTCCCTTCTTGCCCAAAAAACCTTTTTATAAAATCTTCTTTTGAAACTTCCATTTTTATGATGTAATCTGAAAACCCATCTTTAAAAGCTTCATATACTAAATCTATACTTACTTCACTGCATCTTTTGTATTGAATCATATAAAATTATCCCCCATTTACTCGTGTTAAACTTAGCATTCAAATACATAAAATGTACTAGTGCCAATCTACCCATCATTCTTTAACTTTTAAATATGCCATTTAATTTGAAATAAACGGGCACTTGCCTACATATCTCTCACTATTAATTTGTTTTATAACAAACGGTGCAATATCACTATTTTGAATCTTGATTCCTGGCATATCTACTAAACTCTCTTTTATATTTCCAATGCTCTTCCCTTCCATAACAAATGGTAGTCTAACAATTGTCCAATCTACATCACTATCTTGAATAGCTTGCAATTCTTTATATTTATCTTGCATCATCTTTGATAAAAACACTTTAAACAAGGTAGCTCCTATTTTATTTATAATTCTCTTCTGATCTCCCGTAACATCTAAAGACCCTCCAGAAATTAAAATATATCGTTTTATTTCAAATTCTTTCATTGCTTCTAAAATATGCTTTGATACTGTGCTAAAAATATAAGATTCATTTTTTGGTTGACCTACCGCATTAATTACAGCTCGACACCCTTTAAGTAATTTGCGTATTGAAGAAAAATCACGTGCATCCCCATCAATAATCTCTACATTTTCATTAGTTATCGTCATATTATTAGAATTTCTTGTTAATATTTTTACTTGATATCCCTTTTCTAACGCTTGCTTTACAAGGAATTTCCCGGCTTTTCCGTTTGCACCCAGAATAGCTATTTTATTTGTACTTTCCAATATTAACCCCTCTTACTATCTATTATTTACTACATTAATCTCATACAATCGTAAAAAAGCAATTAAATGCTCGCACGCTCGTTCACAAGCTAACATTTTAAAGATTTTTTGTTCCTCTTTCGTTTTATCATTTGCTTGATCTGAAGCAGCTTTTAAACATAGAAAAGGTTTTTTATTGATTTGGCACACATAAGCGAAAGCTGCTACTTCTTGATCAACCGCTAATGCTCCATATACAGTATGGAGTAAATATCTCATTTCAGAACTACGGATACGTTGATCTCCAGATAAAAATGTACCAAAATGAATCGGATCATAAGATCGTATCTTTTTTATTCTTCTTACAATTGACTTTGTTGTTTCAATAGGCGCTGTTCTACCATTGTATAAATTAAAAACATCTTCCCCCGAACCAGCAGCAGTAACATCGTGTTGTATTGCATTAAGAGCTACTACAATATGACCATTTTTCACCTTATTTGATAAACTTCCGCATATCCCTGTCATAAACAACTCATCTGGCTGAAACTCACTAATTAATAATTGTACACAACTAGCGCAGCTTACTTTGCCTACTCCAGTTATAACCGAGATAATTTCCAGATTATTTATATAATGAAAATGAAATTCCCAAGCTGCTCTTTTTTCAATGCGTTCGCTTGGATAATATTGATGCAAATACGTAAGTTCAGGTTCCCATGCGGCTACGATTGCAATACGTTTCATTACACGCTTCACTTCCCCCATTGTTGTCATTTAAATAAGTTATCTATACTTTCTCGTTCATAATCTAGAATCCATTTTTTATATTTCTCATATAAGTTTCGTATTGTTTCTTTATTCTTCGCAATTACTTCACATCCTCTATCATCATACATAAACATGATAATATCTTTTGTTGCATTTATGAGAAATACATCTGGATAAGAAATTTCTTTTAACTGCCAAAATGCTTCTTCTAGCCAAGGATATATAACTTTCAATATAACGCAGTATTTAAATATCCCTTTCATTTGTATTCGTTACGAATGTTTTAATCCCCTTTTTATACGTTACATGAAATTTTATGGAGAATCATTGCTACAAAATACATAAATGTTTGATATTATAGTAATGTTAATGATTTGTAAGGAAAGGAACTACATAATGAATAAAAACATATTAATTATTGATGATGATAAAGAAATTGTTGAGTTACTTGCTGTTTATTTGCGAAATGAAGGCTATAACATTTATAAGGCATACGATGGCGATGAGGCATTGCAAATGATTTCTACGTATGAAGTTGACCTTATGGTTTTGGATATTATGATGCCAAAACGAAATGGATTAGAAGTTTGCCAGGAAGTTCGTGAGAATAATACTGTACCTATTCTTATGCTGAGTGCAAAAGCAGAAGATATGGATAAAATATTAGGTCTTATGACAGGTGCGGATGATTATATGATTAAACCATTTAATCCATTAGAATTAGTAGCTAGAGTGAAAGCTTTGCTACGAAGATCATCTTTCCAAAATGCTACTACCCAAAAGAATGAAGATGGTATGATTCGCATTCGTTCTGCTGAAATACACAAACATAATCATACCGTTAAAGTAAATGGAGAATATATTAAACTTACATCTATTGAATTTGATATTTTATATTTACTTGCGAGTAATACTGGAAGAGTATTTAGCTCCGAAGAAATTTTTGAACGCGTTTGGAATGAAGATGGTTATGGTTCAAATAAAACTGTAATGGTCCACATTAGTAATTTACGAGATAAACTTGAAACAGTAATGAATGGAGAGAAGTTTATTCATACTGTTTGGGGAGTAGGCTATAAAATTGAGAAATGAAGCATTTGATATATTAAAAGATATCCCAAAATGGAAGATGATTTTTTGGTTCTTGTTAGCTATCACACTTACCCCTATTACTGAATTAATTATATATCGTCTTGTTACAAGTGTAATTGAAAGTTCACTTACGTTAAGCGAACTTGGAAAAGAGTTCATTAGAATTTTTGGGTATGAAAAATATAAAGGAATAAAGGAATCTCTATGGTTGATGATTGTCTCTTATTTATTTTTATTTTCTATTTTCTCATCCTACCTATACATTTTTTATCGTCACGAAAGAAAGCTTTACTATGAAACTTGTATTAAAAAAATGATAGAAGAGATTCGTTATATTGCAAATGGAAACTTCAATCATAAGGTTTCTATCGTAAATCATAATTATCTGGAAGAGCTAGCGACCGGGGTTAATCAAATTATTGAACAATTGAAAGTCTCAATTGATGAAGAAAGACAGGCAGAACAAGCAAAAAGTGAACTTATTACAAATGTATCACATGATTTACGTACCCCTCTTACCTCTATAGTTGGATACGTGAATTTAATCCACCATGATAATTATAGAGATGAAGTGGAATTACGTCATTATATACAAGTCATTTACGATAAAGTAACCCGTCTTAATGCATTAATGAATGACTTGTTTGAATATACACGTGTTCAAAATAAAGAGTTAAGTTTATATTCTGTCCCCATTGATATTGTAGAGTTACTTGGACAATTAACTGTTCAATTCCGCATACAAGTTCAAGAAGCAAATATAGAATGTCGACCTTCTTTCCCATCTCAAAAGCTCATGGTATTAGCTGATGGAGACAAATTAGTACGTGTGTTTGAAAATCTTATTATAAATGCCATCGCTTATGGAAACGACGGTGGATATATCGACCTTGCTGCCTATGAAAGCAATAATATGATTACTATAGATATAACAAATTACGGCCAACCTATTCCTAGTACAGATTTACCTCATATTTTTGAACGTTTTTATCGCGTTGAAAAATCACGCTCTACAAACACTGGTGGATCTGGACTCGGATTGGCAATTGCAAAAAGTATTGTCGAATTGCATAAAGGAACAATCGAAGTATATAGTGATGATAAAAAAACAACTTTCACTGTAAAACTACAACCATATAAATGTTAATACAGCTTAATTTCAAGTCCAATTTCTTACCAAATAAGAAATTGGACCTTTTATTTTCCATTAACATCCAAAATTTAATAATCCTTTATAATTCTTTAGAAATTCTTTACCTTTTCTTTCTTCCTAATTAAGCATTCTTTTTTACAATAATATTATTGATGTCATAGTAGGAGGATCACTTATGCAATTCTTGAAAAAGTTCACAATTTTATTATTATCTTTTGTTATTACAGCACTAATCGTTTTATATTTTTACCTTTATGTAAATGGTCCAATTATTCAAGCTAAATCAGCTATTTTAATAGATGCTAATTCAGGTGAAGTTGTTTATAAAAAAAATGAAGAAACTCCTATACAATCAGCTACCTTATCTAAATTAATGACAGAGTATATCGCACTGGAACAACTGAACGAAGGAAAAATACAGTTAGATGAATTAGTAAAAATAAGTAACGAAGTTTTCCGAGCAGAAACGAGTCCTATACAAGTAACTTCGAAAGATAAAACGACGGTTCGTGATTTACTTCATGCTTTGTTTTTGACAGGGAATAATCGTTCCGCACTTGCCCTTGCAGAACACATTGCTGGAAACGAAGATAACTTTACACTTTTAATGAATGAAAAAGCAAAACAACTAAAGTTATCACAACCTTCCCCGTTTCTAAATGCTACTGGAATGAATAACGATACGAATAAACAATCAACTACAACAACGATAGACGTAGCTAAACTAGCAACACAATTAGTAAAAGACTTTCCAGATGTATTGAATATTACGAAACTAACCTCTTACCAATTTACCTTCAAAGATTCCAAAGTTTTCAATACCAATAAAATGATATATTCCCTTAATAAAAACATTAAACTCCAAGGTGTTGACGGCTTACAAACTAGTTTTTCAACTAATGGTAATTATAGTTTTGTCAGTACAGCAAAACGAGGAGATACTAGACTTATTTCAGTAATATTAGTCGCCGATGATGAAAACAGTACTTTTATTGAAACAAAAAAGTTACTACAGTACGGTTTTGATCCTTCTTCGTACTCTGCATTCCAATCTTTTAAAGATGCTGTTACATCTTGGACAGTTTTGCTTCAGTTTAAAAATTTGATCATACAAACATTGTTGATTTTCTTCATTATTACAATTTTAATGTTTTTACATATACGTCAGAAAAAATCCGAGGATTTCAACTAAGAAATCTTCTTATATATAAAAACCGGCTTGCCTTTACAGTGCAAGCCGGTTTCTAAGTCTATAGTCCTCTTCCAATTAAATTCGCTGAAATAGGTTGAAGATTTAACTCCCTCGCCCATATAGATAGTTGACCGATATGGTGAATTTCATGTACAATTACGTGCCTTAAAACCTCACCATATGTATATGTTTTATCTGTCCACGAAGCTTTTAATATTTTACCTTCTAAGTTAGCTGACCATACTTGTAAAAAATCTTCTAATTCTCGTTTATATAAATCAGATAACGCTTTCACTTTCTGGATTGATTGATACTCTTTAAACTGCGGTGCATTATCTTCTTTTCCTTGAAGCGCACTAATCCAGCTATATTCAACATCTACAATATGAAACAATGTTTCTAAAATACTCCCAACACCACCAACACGTTTGCTGAGTAATTCTTCCTCTGAAAGTTGCTCACACCACTTAAACCAATCATCTCTTACCTGCCAATTGTATCGAAATAAAGTGTACATATTTATCTCTCCCCTACTCCAATTATCCACTTAACAGCATCTATTACATAATGTGGCTCATCTTTTTGAATATAGTGACCGCTTTGTTCTGCAATTACAAATTTATTATTGCTTGATAATCGTAATAATTCTTCTTGCAACTGTAACCACTTCAGTTGTGCAGCTTGCGAATAAAAAGCTTTTTTACCAGCAGCTAACACGACAAGTGGAATATTTCTCGTTGACTGACAATGTTTATCTGCTTCGCCTAGACTAAACATAAACTCTTCATAAGAACTTTCATATACAAATTGTTTATAGTAAGCTTCTTGAAATTCTGGGGACATGATTGGTAAAAAATCTTCTTTATAATTTTCTGGTGTCGAATCCACCAAAACGATTCCCAGCATATCTTCGGAATAAAAAGCCGTAAATAAACGTGCATTTATACCACCAAAAGAATGTCCTACAAAAATATAAGGTGGTTTCAATTGTAATCGCTCTAAGCAACTTCTTAAATCTTTTACCATTTCAGAACTAATACGTTGCTTGGAACTCTTCCCACTTTTTCCTAATCCAGCTCGATCATATGTAATTACCGTCCCAAATTCAGTCAGCTCTTCAGCAATATGCTCCCATGCCTTGGAATAATCTCCATAACCTGCTTCCATTATAATAACAGGTTGCAACTGCTTTCATTGGAATACTTTTGAATACATTTTAAAATCATCAACTTGTACATATTCCTCTATACATTTAACCATTGACGATCACTTCTCTCTGATTAAGTTCCTCTTCAATTTGATTAATTATTTCATCGACAGATAAAGATCCATCCAAAACAATATCTGAATTTGGCTTTACGGTATGAAGTGCCTCCAAATAGGCTTTTCTAGCATATGTTATATAATGTTTTAAATCATTATGTATTTCACTCATTGTATCTTCCTTAAAATCTCGCAAAATTCTTCTAGCCATCGCAATATCTAAAGGCGTATCGATAAATATAGTTACATCAATAAATTGTCGCATTTCACTATTTAAGTATGCAAAAGGATAATCTACAATAATATAATCTACATTACTATCCCGTATAAGATGCTGAATATCCTTAATTAATGGTGTGAGTACCCATTCATCATAATTTGCTCCATCATCAATCCATTTACAAATATCTGCAGGACAGTTTTCAAAGTTATAGCTATCAAAATATAGTGCTTTTGAATTTATTAACTTGTGAGTTAATCTTTCTGTAACAGTAGTTTTACCTCCTCCTGAAACAGCTGCAATTGTAATGATTTTCTTCTTGTTATTCATAATTTCCCGCCAACCCCCTTTTAATTAACATAACATAATTATAGAAAACAATTATTTTCTAGCGCTCCATTCATATTCTAACATACTCATTTCCCATAAATTCCAATATGTTTTCCCTACTTTTTTTGACTCTCTTAGTAAGCCTTCTTTTACAAATCCTATTTTTTCATAACATGAAATAGCTGACGTATTAAAATCATAAACACCTAGAGTAACTCTATGTAGTTTTAATTCTTCAAATGCAATTTGCAGTACTGCTTTCATCATATGTTTCCCTATAGAACGCCCTCGCATTTTCGTATCACCAACTAACACTTTTCCAATCCTTGCAGATTTATTTATATTGTCAATTTGTCCAAGTGAGATATGACCAATTACTTTTTTAGTCTCTTCATCTATTACTTTGAATGCAAGTGTATTTGAGCTTTCTATATATTTTTCTAATTGCTGTTCATTTAAAGGGTATGCAAATGCATTTCCTGACCATTGTATTAAAAATTCTTCGGAATCAATCCAATTTATTAATTGTTTGAAATCCGTTCTTGTAAATTGTTTCAGCTTGATCACTCTCATTCTCCTTTCACACAATCTTTTATACACCTTCAAATTTATTTCTATATGAAAAATATATTCCCTTTTAAACAAAATAAAAAGCCATTCATAAGAATGGCTTAGCATCAATAAAGCATAATTACTCTTTATTTGCTACGTCAACACCGTTAAAATCAAACTCATCAGCAACAGTTGTAGCAGGTGGTAAAATTGCTTCAATTTTACAAAGAGATATAATTGCTGCAACTGAACCAGGAATAGCAGCTAGCTTAACAACATCGCAAGTTACAGAAGAAACAGTACCTATATAAGTACGTCCTTCAGTGTTAATTCGCACTGTTTTATTAATTAATTTTTTAAGTTCGTCTCTAATTCCTTGTACACAAGAGCTGTCACATTTCTCATGCTGTTCTTTTTTACACTCTTCAAAAACATCCCAACAATCATCATGTTTACACGTACATTTTTTTCTACAATTATTAAATCGAGAACCCAAATCCTCACCCCCTAATCCTTTCTATTAGTAAAGTATGTCCAATAGCTTAAAAGTGTACGAGACAAAAGCATAGAAACAAAAAAACAAACACTTGTACTAAACTTTTTTTTATATATTAAAAACGAATATACTACTGTATGAATACTCAACTCATATACTCCAAATATGTAGCATTATTAGTATAAACGTGCTTTCAACGACAATAACATTCTTTTCTTTATTAATAACAAAACGGACCTCTAACAATTAAAGGCCTGTTTAATGAGTGGACTTGGATTTAATTCTGCTGAATTTAAAATTTAGACAACCTCTTTCTCAAACGAACCTGTTTTTCTTTTAATAAGCCGGCTCCTTTAAGAGGGACCAGCTTTTCCTATTACTTCACATATACATAGGCTTTGTTTGCAGTAATATAGTATGTTTTGCCTTTGCTGTTGTGAAATATACATTAAGAAAAGCGTACTCCAAAATAAGATACTATTTAAAATCAGAACGTTTTCTTCAACAAGTGTTTGTTGATCAATATCATAACCAGCAGTTCTCTCCACTACCTTTTGAAAATTAAGCATAGTTTGTATGAATTCTATATTTAATAGAAAGCACTCTATCATATAAAGGTAAAACAATAGGTTAATAAACAAGCCATTTTTTTACTAAAACATAGAATAATATGAACCCTAATTGAAGGGAGGTATAAAAAAATGTCCTGGAAAAATGATTGCTGGAGTTCTAAGAAAAAGCATTGTTGTGATGACTGGTGGAAATCTAAAGAACAGCACCATTGTGATGATGATTGGCGGTCTAAACGAAATAAGTGTCGCTGTAAATGTTTCTTTATTTGTTGTCATTGTAAAAGAAAACATTGGTAATATATTAAATGTCAACTTAAAGGAAAGAATATGTCTTTTGGGACCGATAAATACTAGAATATATAAAAAGCTGACTAAATATAGTCAGCTTTTTATATATTAACACATAGAGCTTTAAACTGGCATCTATAATTACTAGTTGAGTGGAGTAATGAAAAATAAGCTGACTCTTATTAATCGACTCTTTAATTACTTCACATACAAATAAGCTTATTTACAGCAGTATGTTTTTCCTTTACTATTGTGCACCTTGTATTGTAGTGTTCCTTTAACACTTACTTTTGCATCAATAACAAACTCTAATCATACATTAACAGAACCAGCAACGTCTTTATCCTACCAAGTTGGTGAATCATAGAAACGTAAATTATTCCTTTTAGAAACACCACGTTTTCCTCCAATAGATGAATCTACTGTACTTTTTTATCGAACTTCACATAAAAGAATCGTATTTAATCTATTGCTCTTCGCCAAGATTCAACCAGCCATCTATGAGTTTTAAAAATGTACGCACCATTTTGTCTAACTAAAAGACCACATACACCAAAATCCCGAACACTCGCAAATTCTAATGCTCCTATAAATTTTTGAGCATATAAATTAGGGAATGCACGATTTGTAAGCAAGAATTTCTGACCATTTCGCAATGGAACATTCTAAAATTAGTATTATTATGGAATTTCCTCATATTTTATTAACTTCCTTATTAGAAAAAGATTATTTTATATAGATTACTATAAGCATCCATAAAGCCAAGGCGCCAATGATAGCGAGCACTATACGTGTAGATAGTACCCTTACTTCAAAGTCTGTTTTCTTGGAAGGTTCAGGATATACAATTATGTAGATTCCCTTTAATAATGCAAGCCATGCAATAAAAGTTAGGAACCCCTGCCAGTTGAATACCCATACATTATGTAGGATTACACTACCTAACCCTAGGAAAATCGATAGAAAACCATACATAATACCAAATCCTCTGTCTTCAACCACTAATTTTTTCAATTCACGTAGTACCGATGGACGTACGAAAAGTATTCCCGATACAATAACCGTTACCCATCCCCAAAACAATCCTAAAAAAGTACTAGTTTCCATTATTAATTCACTCCCCTCAATTATTTATATTTCAGATATTCCCCCCTTTAGAACAATTCCAACATCTTTATATATAGGCGAAATTCTGCTCTTTTTTAATACAAATAGGGCATATTCTATGCCCATCCTTAATCACCTTATTTCTCTACGAAATGAAATTTTCACATCATTCTTCGTCATCATCTATCCGAATCAACCAAAGTCGCTTTGTACTATTACCACACACTTTTTCATAGCTTGGAGCTAACATGCACCGAAGCCAATATAATGATTTATTCGCCTTTTCACTAACCTCTAAAATTGTCCCCTCTTTAATAAAATGATCACCTTGATACAATGTATACTCGCTTGTCCCATGGAATCATCATTATTCCCCTCCCTATTAAAATAGCATTTTTGTTTCAAATGAGGCTCTCATTAATTCGGATGAATTCACCAGTATTTTCACCAAAAAATTCATGATATCTTTAATTAGTGGAGTACTTCATTACTTAACCATTATCTTCAAGAGCCCCATAGACAATCGGGGTTTCTTTTATTTAAATAAAAATTTTGTTTAAACTTTACAAAACTCACCTATATTAAAATATCTTCTAAAATCCCTATTGAACATTTATAATACTTTTAAATGGTTTAAATTCTACAATCAGTAATGGAGGCATTTTAATGGGAAACATCCCAAATGTATCATCACAACAATCAAATCCTAATATACCCTCACAGCAAGTGAACCCTAACACCCAACAAGGTAATAATAAAAAAACAAGACACCGTATTATAACTATTTTGGCTTTAATATTACCTATCATTTTTGTCCTTCAATATTCTCTTAATAACCAACAAGAAATGATTAAAGAAAAACAAATCACGCTTAATACGGAGCAACAAAAATTATCTTCTTTAAAGAAGGATGGTCATTCCCTTAAGAATGATGTTAAAGCTTTAACAGATAGTGAAGAAGAAATTTTAAAATTCGCAAGGAAACTGTATGGATTTTCCAAACCGAATGAAACTATTTTTAAAATAACTGAATAAAATTACACTGCATTACCCAAAAGGCGATTTGAAAATACTCGCCTTTTTATATTTAATTTCTAAAGGAATCATACTAATCTCTCTTTCTATCAAATAAAAATTTTGTTTAATTTACTAAAATACAACCGCTTGTCCATTTCACTTTGCTTTATCATTATTACTATTAGTAATACGATTTTTAGAGGTGATAAATAATGGACGAGTTTTTATCTTTTGCTGCACTTAATCCGGGGTCTATTGGACCTACACTTCCACCTGTTCAACCCTTTCAATTCCCTACTGGTCCCACCGGTTCTACAGGAGCTACGGGTTCAACCGGACCAACTGGTTCAACTGGACCAACTGGTTCAACTGGACTAACTGGATCAATTGGACCAACTGGATCAACTGGGTCAACTGGATCAACTGGACCAACTGGATTTAATCTTCCTGCTGGGCCTGCATCTATTACTTTGACTTCTAACGAAACCACGACATGTGTATCCACTCAAGGAAATAATACTTTATTTTTTTCGGGTCAAGTATTAGTAAACGGTAGTCCTACTCCAGGAGTAGTGGTCAGTTTTTCATTTAGTAATCCTTCTCTTGCTTTCATGGTTCCTCTTGCTGTCATTACAAATGCTTCAGGTAACTTTACCGCTGTATTTCTAGCCGCTAATGGGCCTGGAACAGTAACCGTTACTGCTTCACTTCTTGATTCTCCTGGAACAATGGCTAGCGTCACTATTACCATTGTGAATTGTCCGTAATGGTTTTATCTTTAAGTACTAAGCAATTTCTGATAAGATGAGCACTGATTTACAGTGCTCATCTTATCATTGGGATGTTCCTTTCAAATGAAATTTCGAAACACCCTACTAAAATAAAGCTTTTATTAAGAACTAATGACCTTTATATTTCTTAAACTTGTCATCACAAGTGATTTTTATAATTAGTTAAATTCTCAATATAGTTTATGTATATAATTCCATTCAAAGAAACATAATACCCACGTAACTATTTAAAAAGGAGCTACATAACATGGATAAAAAAAATCTATTAAGTCAACAACTTGATTATGTGTCATCGGATGCGCTGAATACTCCTAGTAAAGCCCAAGAGCAAATGCAAGAAACATCTCAGCAGGCACATGATTCAAACAAAAAGGACAGTACTCAAGCTTTACATGGCGACGATTTACCAATTTCAGATGTATATAGAACAACGAACAAGCAGTAAATTTGAAAGGGAAAAATCTTAAGAACGAGTGAACTTAATTCTTTTCCCTTTTCCTATTTAATTAACACTTTTATATGAAAACCGTACACATTTTTGACACATCCACTATCACAATCTCCTGAAAATTCGTGATAATATTAATTTGTCGAATACGCCAAATTTCGACATTGAACGACAATGATATCTCCTTTATTGAATCCCTGTCCCCCAGGGATTTCTCCTTTTATTCATTACTTTTTTCTTCACTAAATTTTCATTCTTAACAAAATTCAATTACTCCATTGGATAGATATGCAACAGTATCCTATTTTGATAAAAACTAAAAACAAACAGACATACTTAACACTAATAGTAGATTTTTTAACTTCAAATTTACTTTTTCTCTCTTATCTTTTTGTAAACATTAAAAATGAGCTCTATTTACATAGAGCTCATTCGTAATTTTATAGTTTGCTAGACTGTAACCCCTGAATAAACGGAACTATTTCAGGATTTACAAGTGATGATAAATCACCTAATTCTTTTCCTAAGTAAGCAGCTTTAATGACACGTCGCATCACTTTAGAATTACGTGTTTTCGGTAAATCCTCTACAACATGAATATCTTTTGGACATAATGCTTTTCCAATATGAGAGTTTACTAAACTCATTAACTCTTTCTTTAACTCTCCAGTGAATGTTACATTGTCCCTTAGTACTACAAAACAATGACAAACTTCACCTTTTACTTCATCAGGTACACCAATCGCAGCAGCTTCTATAACATCATTATGCTTTACAAGAATTGATTCGTATTCAGCAGGTCCAATACGTTTTCCAGCAATGTTTAACGTATCATCTGAGCGTCCTGTAATAATATATTGCTCACCATCATAAATCACCCAGTCACCATGAACCCATTTATTTTCAAAACGTGACCAATATGTGTTCACATAACGCTCATCGTCTTCCCAGAAACTTTTCGTCATACCAACCCAAGGCTTCTCTAAACATAATTCTCCAACTTCATCACGAATTGGATGACCTTGATCATCGAGCACAACTGCTGCCATTCCTGGTAAAGATGCATTAAAACTTATCGGTGCAATTGGTTTAATAAGTACGTTTCCGAAAATCCCACCAGAAATTTCAGTTCCGCCTGAATAGTTACAAATTGGTACATTACTTTTTCCAACTGTTTCAAATAGCCACATCCAAGGATCTGGATTCCAAGGTTCACCTGTTGATGCGAATACTTCTAAACTCTTGAGTGAATGTTTATTCACATATTCATCACCTTTTGCCATTAACGCGCGAATTAATGTTGGTGATATACCGAGATGTGTAATTTCATATTTATCAACTGTCTCCCATAACCGATCGGCTTCTGGGAAATCTGGAACACCTTCGTACATAACCATCGTTGCCCCATTAATAAGAGAACCGAATAGTAAAAATGGTCCCATCATCCAGCCCATATCAGTTACCCATAATACACGGTCACCTTGTTTGATGTTCATTCCAAATCCTGCATCAAATGCAGCTTTCAAAGGGAAACCAGCATGTGTATGTACCGTTCCTTTCGGTTTCCCAGTTGTACCTGATGTATAAATGAGCATTAAAGGATCATCACTATGCATTTCTTCAGCATGTACAAATGGCTTTTCTTTTTCTAACGTACTCCATGAGAAATCATAATTATGCGGTGTAAATTCATTTCCCGCGTGACGCACGATAACGACTTTTTCAACAGTTGGACAATGTTCACAAGCTTTATCTACTTCGTCTTTTAATGAAACAATTTTACCTCGGCGTGAAAAACCATCTGCAGTAATAATCATTTTCGATCCTGCCGCTTGCACACGTGTCATGACTGCATCAGACGCAAATCCTGAGAATATTGGTGAAATAATGGCTCCGATTTTCATAACAGCTAGCATCGCAACAACTGTTTCTGGAATCATCGGCATATAAATTGTTACTCGATCACCTTTTTCAATACCAGCATGTTTCAAACCGTTTGCAACGCGGCTTACCCAGTTATCAAGTTCTTCATATGTAAATGATTTTGAAGTCCCATTTTCTCCCTCATACTGAAGTGCTAGTTGTGTTCTTGTTTCATCATCTGCAAGCCAGCGTGATAAAACTGATTCTACAACGTTACATGTTCCGCCATTATACCACTGTGCAAACGGCGTACCATTCTCTAAGTCTAGCACGTCTGTATAAGGTTTCATCCATTGATAGCCTACCGATTTCTCAGCTTCTCCCCAAAACCAATCTGTTTCTTCGATCGACTTATTATAAAACGTTTCATAATCTTCATAGCCCAATGATTTCATCCAACCATATAAACGCGTTTTTTCTTTATACTCTTCTGTTGGAAACCAAACTGCTTGTTTCAATGTTTTCCCCTCCTTGACTTTTTGAGCAAGAAAGCCCTAAATAGGGCTTTTAAACTGGATAAACAGGGTGTTTACGATCCGTAAATACTTGATATTTACTCATATACATTTCGAATCGTCCTTTTAACTCTTCTCTTAAATTGTTTGGATGAACAATACCATCAATGACCATCTCTGATGCCAAATGGTAAATATCAATATCCTTCTTATACTCTTCGCGTTTTTCAGCAATGAAGCTATCACGCTCTTCTTCTGGTAAAGCTGCAATCTTATTTGCATATACAGCATTGACCGCAGCTTCAGGGCCCATTACGGCAATAGAAGCTGTCGGTAATGCAAGGCAGCAATCTGGTTCAAAGGCTGGACCTGCCATCGCATATAAACCAGCACCATATGCTTTACGAACAACGATAGAAATTTTCGGTACAGTTGCTTCACTCATTGCAGAAATCATTTTTGCACCGTGGCGAATAATGCCAGCACGCTCTACTTTTGTACCAATCATAAATCCAGGTACATCTGCAAGGAATAATAATGGAATATGATATGCATCGCATAAATTAATAAATTTCGCTGCTTTATCAGCTGAATCGTGGAATAATACGCCGCCTTTCATACGCGGTTGATTTGCAATAATACCAACTGGCTTACCATCAATACGTGCTAAGCCTGTAATTAGTTCTTGAGCAAATAATTTTTTCACTTCATAGAAAGAACCTTCATCAATAATTCTGTTAATGAGATCTTTCATATTGAAAGGAGCATTTTGATTTTCTGGAATGATTTGTTCTAACGTTTTTTCGAATTGTTTCGGTTCTTGAGGTGTAACCAATGGAGTCTTCTCTAAGTAGTTGTTTGGAAAATATGAAATGTATTGTCTTGCTTGTGTAATCGCATCTTCTTCGGTCTTACATAAAACATCTCCGCATCCTGATACTGAGCAATGCATACGAGCTCCGCCCATCTCTTCTAAAGTTACTTTCTCACCGATAACCATCTCAGCCATACGAGGAGATCCTAAATACATAGATGCGTTTCCTTCTACCATCATTACAACGTCACAAAAGGCTGGAATATATGCACCACCAGCTGCAGAAGGTCCAAATAATAAGCATACTTGAGGAACTTTACCTGATAATTTCACTTGATTGTAGAAGATTCTTCCTGCGCCACGGCGCCCTGGGAACATTTCTACTTGATCAGTGATACGCGCTCCAGCAGAGTCAACTAAATAAAATAACGGAACACGTAATTTTTCTGCCGTTTCTTGAATACGTAAAATCTTTTCAACTGTACGTGCGCCCCATGAACCCGCCTTTACTGTTGAATCATTTGCCATTACACATGCAGTGCGACCATGTATTTTACCCGTTGCCGTAATAACACCATCAGCAGGTAATCCTGCTTGTTCACAATTTGCAAATAATGCATCTTCTACATATTCACCATTATCAAATAAAAGAGCTAAGCGATCTCGAACGAATAGTTTTCCTTTCGCTTTATTTTGATCATGATATTTTGGTGCGCCGCCTTGTTTAATCGTTTCAACTCGTTCTTCAAATGTATTTGATTGTTGTTTTTGATCTAACATATTTACTCCCCCTTATACATTGGTGTGCGTTTTTCCTTGAATGCTTGTAATCCTTCTAATCTATCTTTCGTATGGATTACACCTTCATACGCTTGTTTTTCCATTTGTAATCCGGTATGTAAATCAACTTGAATACCGTTTGAAATTGCTTCTTTTGCTAATCGAACAGCAATAGGACCATTACTAGCAATTCTCTCTGCTATTTCAATCGCTTTCTCTTCAAGTAAATGAGCTGGTACAACAAATTCTACTAGACCATATTCTTTCGCTTCTTGCGCTGAAATACGTCTGCCTGTATAAATTAATTCTTTCGCTCTACCAACACCAATTAATCTTGGTAAACGCTGCGTACCACCTGCTCCTGGTATAATTGCAAGTGTAGTTTCAGTAAGACCAAAACTCGCAGTGTCAGAAGCAATTCTAAAATCACAAGCTAAACTTAATTCTGTACCACCACCAAGCGCGACTCCATTTACAGCAGCAATAACTGGCTGAGGTAATTGTTCAACCATTTCCATAGTAGCGCGAATCATACTAACAGCATGGCGAACTTGTTCCTCATTCATACCAGCGCGTTCTTTTAAATCAGCCCCAGCACAAAACGCTTTTTCACCAGCACCTGTTAGAATAACTACACGAGTATTGGACTCTTCATTTATTTGAGTTAATATGTTTTGTAACTCTTCTAATAACGCTAAAGATAAAGAGTTTGCTTGTCTTTCACGATATAACGAAATCTTTACAACGTGTGGTGTTACATAATCAACTGAAATGTTTTGTAATTGTAGCATCTTCTCACCTACTTATCGTTTTATGTTGAAGCGCTCTATACACATGACTCGGTAATTGGATATTTAATTTACTTTGAATAAATTGACTCGCTCTCAATAACTTCTCTTCATCAATATTCGTTTGAACGCCTAACTTATGGAGCATATGTACTAAGTCATCGGTTGCAACATTTCCTGATGCCCCTGGTGCATATGGACATCCACCAAGACCACCACAAGAACTATCAAATGTTTTAATACCATATTCCAATGTCTTAACTACATTCGCCAGAGCCATTCCATACGTATTATGGAAGTGCATTGCAAACTGTGAAGCATCATATTTCTTTAATAAATGTTCTAATACTCGCTCTACTTGTAACGGATTCGCTACACCAATCGTGTCACCAAGAGACACTTCATAAATACCATATGAGAATAGTTGATTACATAATTCGTCAACTGCTTCGACACTTATGTCCCCTTCATAAGGACAACCAAATACAGTAGAAACATAGCCTCTTACCTTTTTCCCTTCGAACGTTGCCTGTTTTGTTATATCTTCAATGACAACTAATGCTTCTTTAATTGATTTATTAATATTACTTTTATTATGAGATTCACTTGCTGATAAAAAAACATTCACCTCATCTACATTTTGCAAAAAAGCTCGTTCCAAACCATTTTGATTTGGAACAAGCGCTGCATATGTAACATTTGGATCCCTTTTCAGCTCAGAAAACACATCATTTGCATCTGCTAATGCAGGAACCCATTTAGGGTGAACGAATGAGGAAACTTCAACGTACGATAATCCCGCCTCTGTAAGTAGTTGAATCCATTTTACTTTATCTTTTGTGCCAACAATCTTTTTTTCATTCTGTAAGCCATCACGTGGCCCGACTTCTTTAATGACAGCAAAATTAGGTAGTTTCAATTCGCTTCCCCCTATATCTCCCTATTCAATTTCTAGTAATACATCTCCTTCATTTACAAAGTCGCCTTCTTGCACATTAATTTTCATAACTGTGCCAGCTTCTTCTGAAATGATTGGAATTTCCATTTTCATAGATTCCAAAATGACGACATCCTGCTCTTCCTCTACTGTATCTCCTACTCCTACAACAATCTTCCATACATTTCCTGCCATCGATGCATATACTTTCGTCATCATTTTTTCCCCCTTAATATTGTTAAACCTTATTTTTTAACAAGTTGTTTCGTTACAAAACCCGTTGTATAAATACCACCTTTGAACACATCATCTTCCAATACTTGAATTAGCATTGGCGTGTTCGTTTTAATACCTTCTACTTTTAATTCTTCTAAAGCATCATGTAATTTCGAAATTGCTTCTTCACGAGTTTCACCATGAGCGATGACTTTCGCAATCATTGGATCGTAGAAAGGTGTAATCGTTACTTGATTCTCTAAAAAGTGATCAATACGAACATTCGTTGGCAGCGTTAAATTTGTAATTTTCCCAGGTGATGGGAAGAAAGTTTTCGGATCTTCTGCATAAATACGCGCCTCAATGGCATGACCACTACGTTTTACATCATCTTGTGTAAACGATAATTTCTCACCACATGCAATTAGAAGTTGTTGTTCTACAAGATCTAAACCAGTAATTTCTTCTGTAACTGGATGCTCTACTTGTAATCTCGTATTCATCTCTAAGAAATAAAAGTTCTTCTGATCATCGACTAGAAACTCAACTGTACCAGCATTCGTATAACCAAGAGCTTTGGCAGCTTGTACAGCAACTTCTCCCATTGCTTTTCGCGTACCTTCATCTAAAAATGGTGAAGGTGCTTCTTCAATTACTTTCTGATTTCGGCGCTGCACGGAACATTCACGCTCCCATAAATACACTGTGTTACCGTGTGTATCTGCTAAAAGCTGAATTTCAATATGATGTGCATCTGCAATATAGCGCTCTAAATACATTTCTCCGTTACCGAAGAAGTTTTGTGCTCTTGTTTTGTTACTTTCAAATGCTTTGGTGAGCGTTTGCTCAGTTTCCATCAATTGCATTCCAATGCCTCCGCCGCCCGCGGATGCCTTCAGCATTAATGGATAACCAATTTGTTTTGCAATTTCAATCGCTTCTTCAGCAGTTTCAATATTTGTAGTAATACCTGGAACTACTGGGACATCTGCAGCTTGCATTGCAATACGAGATTCGATTTTACTTCCCATCTTCGTAATGATTTCTTCTGATGGACCGATAAATACAATCCCTTCTTCTCTACAGCGAACCGGAAATGACGGATTCTCTGATAATAATCCATATCCCGGATGAATTGCTTCAGCATTTGTCTTCTTAGCTACTTCAATAATTTTTTCAAGGTTTAAATAGCTTTCTTGGACACGCGGCCCACCTACTAAGTAAGCTTCATTTGCCATTTTTACATGAAGGGCATTTTCATCAGCCTCAGAATAAATAGCAACAGTACGAATACCAAGCTTTTGACAAGTTTTCATAATACGAACTGCGATTTCCCCGCGATTTGCAATTAATATTTTTTGAAACATAGTGATTCCTCCTTTTTATCTACATCCTAAATGTCTTGCAATTACGAGACGTTGAATTTCAGAAGTTCCTTCACCAATTTCTAATAGTTTTGCATCACGAATATGTCGTTCCACTTCATATTCACGCATATAGCCGTATCCACCGTGAATTTGTACCGCTTGATTTGCAATACGACTTGCTGCTTCAGATGCAAATAATTTCGCCATAGCCGCTTCTTTACCAAAAGGTTTATCGTTATCTTTTAACCAAGCTGCTTTATGTACTAAATTACGCGCAAGTTCTACTTCAGTCGCCATATCAGCTAATTTAAATTGAATCGCTTGGAAATTAGAGATTGACTTTCCAAATTGTTGACGTTCTTTCGCATATTGTAGCGCACGTTCAAATGCCGATTGTGCAATACCTACTGCTAATGCTGCGATTGAAATACGTCCTCCATCAAGTGTATATAAGAATTGTTTAAATCCTTTATTTACATCACCAAGAATATTTTCTTTCGGTACACGTACACCATCAAGTACGATTTCACATGTATTAGAAGCACGAACACCCATCTTATCGTAAGGACTTGAGATCGTTAACCCTTCACTTGTAGTCGGTACGATAAATGCCGAAATACGTTTTCTACCACTATCTTCAACACCGTTGATAGCGGTTACAATAATTGTATTTGCATACTCTGCATTTGTAATCCAACACTTTTCACCACTAATAACATACTCGTCCCCATCTAATACAGCTTTCGTTTGTGTGCCGCCTGCATCAGATCCAGCGTTCGGCTCAGTTAAACCGAAAGCACCTAATGTTTTACCTGATGCCATTGGAACTAAATATTTCTGTTTTTGTTCTTCTGTACCGAAATAATAAATTGGAGAAGCACCTAATGAAATTGTTGCAGCGTAACTTAATCCTGTCCCACCACAAGCACGACCAATTTCTTCAACTGCCAACGCGTACGATACAGTATCGCCACCTGAACCTCCATACTCTTCAGGGAATGGGATGCCTAATAATCCTAGTTCGCCCATTTTTTGAAATGTTTCATATGGAAATTCCGCAGTTTTGTCATAATACACAGCTTTCGGTGCGATTTCCTTTTCAGCAAAGTCACGTACCATTTCTTTAATCATTTGTTTTTCGCGAGTTAGAGTAAATTCCATTCCGCTACACACCCCTTATCGAATATTGAGTTTCGACAGCGTGCGAGTTTCTACTACAATCGTTACTACTTAAAGACAAGAATATTAGTTAGATAATTGTTATAATTCTGTCATAACTTAATTTTAAAACAGATTCTGTACTAATGCACAAAAAAATTCCTACATTGTTCTACAACAACATAGGAGTTTTCTTGTCGAAATATGTAATTTAATGTTTAATAATCTCTACCTTTACCCGAATCTGAAATCTCTACTAAGGCTTCAGGATATGGTTCGAAATATGTTTGTCTTAATAAATACTTTTCATCAAATCGAAGGGCCCATGATTTTAAAATTGCAAGTAAACTACTAAGCGGGATTTTCTTTTCTTTATACTTTTGTATCAAATCTAAAAAGTGATCTTTTTCTTGTTTTTTCAGCTTTGTTTTAAAATATCCGAAAATATGCTCACATACATTTACATTCGATGTATAGCGGGGTGTGCGCATAAATAATTCATATAAAGTCTTCTCATACTTATCAAATACCACTTCAATCTTTTCATTTTTTTGATTTGCAATAATACGCCCTAATTCCTTTTGTTTTACCTGATTGTATGCCATAAATAAATATTTATTTTCTGACTGAAACGATACAAGGTCTTTCATATTTTTATTATGTTTAATCATTTTGTAAAAGGCGATTGTAAATAACCTTGTAAAGAAATGTTCTCTAATAATGAAATTCGACAATCTACCTTCCTCTTCAATTGGAAGGTGCGAAAATTTTTTTATTACTGCTCCGCCAAATAAGCCAGATCCCTTTCCTTTTGCTGGCGCCTTTTCAAAACCAGAATAAATTTTCACATCACGCGTACCACAACTTGGTGAACGATTTTTTAAAATAAAACCATCCACGTCAGGTATCGTCTGTAAGAAATCATTTGAGAATTGCTCCATTTTCCCAGTGACATCTTCACGCGTCGACGGCTGTACAAGCTTATTCACACCATTTTCTTCTACAATTCGTATCGTTTCACGAGGAGTCCCCAATCCGATCTCGACTTCTGGACAAACAGGTATAAATGTAACAAATGGCTGCAAATTTCTTATTGTTACATCTGGAATCATCTCGCCATTATAACGACATGCATCAAATTCTAAACATTTACTTACAACAATTGTTGGTTTTGCAAATTGCCGCATTTCATTACCTCCATGGTATCAATCCATACAATCTAAATTGTACTGATATTAGTATCTTAAGCAAAGTCTGTTTATATTGATTATTTTTATAATAACTATAAATTTAATGCTATATCAACTGCAATTCAAATCTATTTCGTATATGTATTAACAAGTTCTTGTACAAACTTGTTAACACTTTTTTGTCTAAACACAATCCATCTTTACTAGCATAGTTACAGATTCTTTCCTTTCCTCTTTACATTTAAATTAAAATAAGCCTTAATATGAATTTTAATCCCAAGTTATTTAGAATATATTCTTTAAATTTGTACATTATAGACTGAGAAAGTATTACTTGTAGTTAGGGTGTTCCAAATGAGTTTTAGAAACCTACTTTCTTTATTACGGAACATTTTCAGAAGTATTTTTTCTTTGGTAAGAAATATTTCAAAAAATCCATTCAGTTTAAGGAGGCATATTAAAATGGGAGTATTAAGTGGTAATCCCCAAAATGAACCAATGCATTACGGAGAAGTCTTTGCAATTTGGAGTTATCTTGCAGGGGCACAAGGTGCAATTGCTGGTTACCAAGTTCTTGTCAATCATACTGGAGACGAGGACTTAAAAAAGTTTTTAGAAAATCTTATAGAAAATGATATCCAATCAGAAGTTGAAGAACTAAAAAACTTGTTAAAATCAAACGGTGTGGCATTACCACCAGCACCTCCAGAACGTCCAGTTGCATCTATTGAAACAATCCCTCCTGGTGCTCGTATTAATGACGCAGAAATTGCAGCTAAAGTTTCTATGGATCTTGCTGCTGGACTAGTAGCATGTAGCCAAGCGATGGGACAATCACTTCGAGAAGACGTAGGAATGATGTTTGGACAATTCCATATGAAAAAAGCACAAGCAGGTGCTACTTTACTACGGTTAAATAAGAAAAAAGGCTGGATTATTCCTCCCCCTTTACATGTTCTTCAATCTGATCAAGCATAACATGGCATAAGCGGTTAACTTTTGTTAACCGCTTCGTTGTATTTACCTGTACTTTTAATAATGGAGATTAAAGATAGTTCTAATAATTTTAACTTTATGATTTAGATACTGTGATACGAATAATGTACAAAAGCAATGGAAAAATTAATACATAAGAAAGGAGGGGAAATTTATGAAGAAAAAATTATCATCTATTTTAAGTGTTTTAGCACTATCTATTATGTTTTTAGGCACATCTGCCCAAGCTGAATACGATGGAAATCATATGAATAGAGTTAATAACACTGATATGTCAACTCGAGTTAATGACAATAACTTGAACAGAGTTAATGATAATAACTTGAACAGAGTTAATAATGATGTGAGAACTCGAAATGTAAATACGACAAATGATTTAAATAATAATCGTGATAGAAATAACAATTGGGCTTGGCTCGGTTTATTAGGTCTAGCAGGATTATTAGGTCTTAGAAGAAGAGACAAAGAAACACGCTAATTCAAAATATTTTTAGTAAACAAGTACTTATTTATCAAAATTGTATAATGAATATAAATCGCCTTTTTAAAGGCGATTTATTATTTGCTTAAAAATAGTATATGAAATTCACACATCAACATATTTTTACTTATGATTAAACCTATTAAATTACATTTATTTAAATACAAAAAATCAAACCCCTAAAATGTTGTTATAGTTAGATTCGTGGCGTTAATCCATACAATATAAATTGAATCGTATTTTCAATCTCCACTTCATCATCCCATTTTTCTTCAGGCAATAATAAAAACCTTGTTAATAGTAAACCTAATACAGCTGATAAAGTAAGACGTAATACAGAAGATGGAGGCATCTCAATAATTTCCCCTTCTTCTTGAAACTTTACAATCAACTTTTTAAAATGTGAAAGTAACTCTGTTTCTACTAAATGTTGTATTTCGTTTTTCAATTCTGGCTGAAATGGCACTTCTTGAATTAATATTTTTATCATTGGAAAATGCTTTTTTGCAAATTCAAATCTATTATGAATAACAACTCTTAGCAGCCCTTCATATGATTCATATTCCGATTTAAATATTTCCTTTGCGAAGGCTTGTACGAAAAATGGTGCAGCAAACTTTGTTAATGTCGGCATTACGACCGCTAACAATAAGTCTTTTTTCGTTTTATAGTAGCGGAAGATTGTTCCTTCCGCTACACCAGCACGCTTTGCAATTTCACTTGTTGATGTTGAAGCATATCCTTTTTCTCCAAACATATCAACAGCCGCCTCTAATATACGCATTTGACGTTCATTTCGTTTATCCGTATTTGTTGCGGCTATTAATTCTTCTAGCCAATCCTTCTTCATTTATAATGCCCCTTTGTATCATCATTATATTTTTCGATGTTTCTTTAATGCAAATACATTTCCTATTGCAAATAACAGAGAAAAAAGTAGCAATACAGTAAGATCTAATGCAATCTCTGTAAATCCTTGATTTCGAATCATCACTTGTCTCATTGCGTCAGCGCCATATGTAAGCGGGAATAATTTCCCTAACATTTGGAGCCACTTATTCATAGATTCAATTGGAAACAATCCAGAAAAGAAAATTTGTGGCACAATGACAAGCGGTATAAACTGAATCATTTGAAATTCATTATTTGCGTATGCCGATAAAAACGTCCCTAAAGTTAATGCCGTTAAAGAAAGCATGCATGTAATAAGTAGCGTTAGCCATATGGAGCCAGCTACATATAAGTCTAAAATATAGACTGAAAAACTTACGATTATAACGGATTGTATAAATGCAAAGATTCCAAAACCAACAATATATCCTACAACTATTTCCCATCTTCTTACCGGAGTTGATAATAATCTTTCTAGAGTACCACTTAAACGTTCTCTTACGAAAGACACTCCAGATAAAATGAATACAAAGAAAAATGTAAAGAAACCGATTAATACAGGACCGAGCCCATCAAACATTGTAAAATCTTTAGAACCATGTAAATAATTCACTTCAGGTTTCATAATCGATACATCGTTCTTCTCTGTACTCTTTTGTAAAACTTGAAGTACAGCACGATTTTTTGATGAATCACTTCCTTCTAATACAATATTCATTTTTCCACTTTCTAAATGAATGACTGCATCTATCTTTTGTTTTTCCAACTCAGACATTGCCTTTTCTTTACTATATTCATAAATTGTCACTTCCTGATTTCCCATCACTTTTACTACCTGGGCTGGCATATCAACAACTGCAATATGCGGTACATAGTCTTTTTGTGTAAATACTAGCGACAATAACCAAAGTAACAACATTGGTGCTCCAAACATCATAGCTAACGAACGCTTATCTCGAAAGAATTGGCGAATAATACGAATGATTACACCAGTAATTCTCATAATAGGGCCACCTCTTCCAGTAAAAAAACATCTTCAATCCGACCTGATGATACCCGCTTTTTCAATTCTTCAGGCGTTCCAGTTGCAACTAGCTTTCCTTCTCTAATCAATCCGAGACGCTCACAAAACTCAGCTTCATCCATAATGTGTGTTGTTACAATAATGGTAGTGCCTTTCTTTTTAAGATCATAAAATTTTTCCCATATCGTTTTTCTAAGAAGCGGATCTATCCCCACAGTTGGTTCATCTAAAATTAATATTTCAGGTTCATGAATGAGTGCTATCGCTAATGATAAACGCTTCTTCATACCACCTGAAAAATGCTGTACTTGCTTTCTCATATGTTGTGATAATTGTACAAGGTCAAAAACCTCTTCAATTCTTTCTTTTTTATGCTTTCCCTTTAACCCATACATCGTTGCAATAAAATCTGCATTTTCATATGCTGATAGTTCTTCGTATAATGCATCAGCCTGAGCCATATAACCAATTTTTTTCATTTCATTTAAATTAGGCATGTTCGTGTTGTAAACAAACACTTCACCTTTCGTTGCCTCATTAATACCTGCAATCAATTTAATAAGAGTCGTTTTTCCTGAACCTGAAGGCCCAACTAAACCAAATATCTCTGCTCTTTCAACTTGCAGTGAAAGATTGTGTAACACTTCTTTTTTCCCGAAACTTTTTGACACAGTTCGCAAAATAATGGAAGGTTGCTGCACGTTTTATTCCCCCTTTTCTATAAAATGAGTGAGTACTCACTTTTATTTTACTCTTGCGTAATTATATGTCAAACTTCATTAATTAGTATGTATTTTCAATCTTGAACAATGAAACAGAGTCGACATTAGAATATCATTTCTTAAAGTCGACTCTGTTTCATTTAAATTATATATTTTACTTTACGTTTTTAAATTCATATACTTTCTAATTCTAGCAACATCTAAAGAATATTCGATAACTAACTGCTGTAACGGTAAAATAACTGTGTCAGGATATAAATGTGCATATTGTAATGTTTCTGCATATTTTTCTAACCTTTTTTCTAAATACTTTATAATTTGATCAGGATGACTAACTAATAAACATTTACAATAATAATGTATTTGTTCCTCAATCGCCGTATATTCTTCAATTTCATATTCTTTATGCATGTGTACACCCCTTTAAGTTTTTTATGTGAATTACTTATCACAATTTTCACTCGAAATTTTTTAAGTTTTTTGATTATTTACACTATAACAAACTCTCCGGGTCAAATTTTGTTACTTTATGTAACGTAGAAAATTTTTAACAAAATTGTAATGTAAACTTGTATAAATTACATATGGCTTATTTTTTCTGCACAAAAAATCGTACAGTTCAATTTAACTGTACGACTACAAGTTCCGGCCTATTAAAAATTCTTTGTGGAATGATACTATTGCCTAATCCTCTACTTACTACCATAGACATATTTTGTTTTTCATATAAACCGGCTGTATATGTAGGGAAAATTCCTTGATTCGGAGCAACTAATCCTCCGATAAATGGCAATCTAACTTGTCCTCCATGAGCATGCCCCGATAACACTAAATCTATTTTCTCCTTAGCATACTCTGTCAAAAATTCCGGCCTATGGGATAGTAATACATTGTATGTATCTGGCTTCATTTCAAATTTCGCTTTTGAAATTTCATCTTTTACAACATCTCCTTCATCACGGTTTCCAGTTGTAAATTCCGGATCATCAATACCAAGTAAAGTTATTTTATGTTCTCCTTTTTGAATAGTTACATGTTCATTTTTTAAAACAATAACATGATGTTGCTTCAACTCTTTCTCTAAATCATTATATTTTCCTGACCATTTTTCATGATTTCCTGTCACAAAATAGACAGGATACTTCTTTACAAGTTCTCGGATTAGTTCCATACTAACTTCCGGATCGTATGATTTACTGTCAATTAGATCACCCGTAATAGCAATAATATTTGGATTTATGATTTTTACTTTTTGAATTAAAATTTCTTGACTGTCGCCAAATTTTTTATTATGTAAATCTGAAATTTGTAGAATTTTAAAACCTTTAAAAGAAGAGGGGATTTTATTAGATGTTATTTTAACTTCAGTTATACTTATTAAATTGTTCTGTAAATATAAAAAGATACTACTACCTACTAATGTAGCAATAAGTAATATGATTCTTTTAGCCTTCTTGTTCATATTTCCTCCTAAAATTTTGATCAGTACTACAATTCTCAATAAACATTCCGTGCCCTTCGAATTCAGAATAACTGAAACTTTTTAATTGATTTGAAGTATTTTCATAGTGTTATACGTCTCTAATGAACACTTAGCTGGTTTCCAATCCCATTCGTATTAACTGCTATAAAGTGGAGCTTTAATATCCTAGGTTTCCTTCATGAGTGTATGATATCATGCTCATTTTCTAGTGAATTTATAGCGAATCGCTGGAAGCTCTTCATCATATTATCATTTATCTTACTTAGTTTAATAACGATATAATGATAATTCCTATAGTTTTTTATAAAAAAATTGTGTATTTTTCTCGAAGTATATACGACATTTGCTTGCAAATATATTATTACCACTACGATTTTAATTTATTTAAAACGTACATAGAGAGAATTGAAACACTAAATTCACTTATGAAAAGTGATTATTACAATGTTAATCAGAAAATTGAAATAATATGTGTAGATAGATATCATTGTAAATGCATATATAATTGATTTTAATTTTCTGACATATTTTCACATAATTTTCAAACTAATTTTTGTGTAAATTATGAAATAAAATAATGCACCGTGTCAGTCTTTAAAAGATTATATATCATAACTTAAAAGGAGGAAGAAAACTATGAAGAAGAAAAGAAAAATCATGATGTCAACAGCACTTGCAGCTACATTAGCAACAGGTGCACTACCTACTACATCAGTGTTTGCTGCAGAAAAAGAGGCTTCTATCCAACAACAAGAGGCACTAATGAGTATTCAACCATTAGCACAAAATAATTTAGAAACAGCTGTTAATGCTGCCTTAAATGGTCCAGAAGTCAAAAAAATAAAAGTGTTTGAGCATGAATTTAACGTAAAAGAAATAGAAGTAGTAAATCTAGGTGCAGGAAAAAAATATGTTAAGGGACAAATTTCACATCATTTAAGTTTCCGTCCAGATGATCAATTTTATTATGAGTTTACTGTGCAAGATGGAAAAGTAGTAGATAAGCCTGTATTTAATATTGATAGAGGTGGTTGGACACCATTTGCTGCTCCACTTTTATCAATTCTTGCTGCGTATAATGGAATTCCAGTTAATCCAAATGATTTAAATACACTTGGTCAGCAGATTGGTAAAGTTATAGATGGAAGCTGGGAACATGCAGCCCAATCTATCGCAACTGTAGTTAGTCTAAGTTTTAATGAGTAAAATGTTTTAATTTTTATTAGCATTGTAGGGACCACTTTTCCTAAATAGCCTTGTTATAAGAAATTCCTGAAACAGCTATAAATAGATTTTTACCGCTCACTCACATTATCTTAATTTGTTAACCACCTTATCATTCATACTATGTCACAAAATAGAAGTCTTTTTAAGGCTTCTGTTTTGTTTGTATACAATACAGCAAAAAGCTTATTTTTACCTATCTATGCTTCAATTTTTTAAAAATCCGTTTGGCTATTAGATATAAATTATTACAATAAACTAATAATATCTTAAGTTAGCTCACTACCTCTTTTTAATTACAAAAATTCATTACATTAGGAATAAAAAACAATAAATATAGTAAAAAACCATCTTATTATAGCTATTGTTTAAAAGTCAGGAGAGATAAAATGAACAAAATAAAAATGAGAAATTTCTTTAAAATTAGCATCCTCACATGTTTTACACTAGCAAGTTTAAGTACACCATCTCCTATTTTAGCTGATAGTCATCCAGGTTATTCCTATGAATCCAATATAGGATATCAAAATCCATCGTGGATGTCGAAGGTAGCAGATTCAACAAAGTTAAGTGAAATATCTATTCCAGGTACTCACGGTACAATGGCTTTACATGGAGCAAGTTTTCTTGATGAAAATTTGACAAGAAATCAAACTATGAGTCTACCCCAACAATTAAATTCTGGAATTCGATATGTAGATATGCGTGTTAAACGTGTAAAAGATTCTTTTGCAATGTATCATGGGATTGTAAATCAAAAAGCAATGTTTGAAGATGTATTAAAAGAGGCAATTCAATTTTTAAAAGATCATCCTACAGAAACAATTTTAATGCGCTTAAAAGAAGAAACTACTCCTGAAAGCGGCTCACTATCATTTGAAGAAATACTTAAAAAATACAAAGACCTTAATTCCTCCTATTTTTGGGATTCAAGTTCTGTACCAACTTCAAAAAGAAATAATCCTACTCTAGGCGATATCCGAGGGCAAATTGTAATCTTACAAAACTTTACAGCCTCTCAGCAATATGGCATTAATTACGATAGCTTAAATATACAAGATACATTTGAAATTGAAAACGGACCAGACGGAATGTATGAAAAATGGAATGCGGTGAAAACCCACCTTCAAAATACAAATAATAATTTTAACAATGATAAAATCTATCTTAACCATTTTAGTGGCACAGGTGGTGCAGCCGCATTTTTAAATAATGTATATCCTTGGTTTGTTGCAAGTGGAAAAGAGAACAGAAATACTGATAGTAGTCCTAAGTTGATTCAAACGAATCTCACTAATGCGTGGAGTGATTTCCCCCGCGATAGAAATGGACAAGTATATTATGGTGGTATGAATACACTTGGGACCGAACTCTTGCAACAAGGTGGAATTAAACATTCTGGTATCATCGCAGCTGACTTTCCTGGGCCAGGTTTAATTGACAATATCATTAAATTAAATGGTATACATTTGAATGAAAAAGAAATATTAATTTCGCAGATTTCATCCGAATCTAGCCCTTTATCCGGACAAAAAAACCGATCCAGTCAAAACTTTAAAATTGATAGTTTACCTGTAGGTACTAAGGAATTAAAATGGGTTATTGAGCCTTCAGAAAAAGATCATCCTTCTACTATTTCTTTCAATGTAATGATTGATGTTTCCCTAGGTACAGATTCTACTCGTTGGAAAAATATTTCACATGGATCTAGGACTGAAGCTTACACGAATACTAAATATTATATTGCAAGTCCAATTGGTGCCACTAACAAATTTACAGTGAAAATATACGCTATTACAAATTAGAAAATAAAGAATCCCAATGGAATTCCATTGGGATTCTTTATTAATTTCATTTCGTATATGTTGAGATGGAGATTAAAAACTTCACCCCTGTTTCGGTATTGCACATAGAATTAGTGATAACTACCCTTCCCCGCTTATCATTTATTCAAAACTGGCTTCCAAAGCGATAGGGCAAAAATCCAATTTGAGTCGCCATTTCCTTGATGATTTTGAACCGCTTCATACACTTTTCCTTCATGTACTACTCTATCACCTTTAGTATATGCCTTTCTTGCATCCCATTTTTCATATGTGGAATCCTCTGACTTTGTCGTTACATTCAAAACATCACTTCTACTAGATTCATTTCCAGCTAAATCAACCGCCGTCACTACATACTTATACGATGTATTAGTCTTCAAATCTTTATCCATAAAGGATGTATTATCAGCTGCCCCAATTTTATTCATAACCCCAGCGCTTTCTCTATATACAATATAATGGTCAACACCTACATTATCTTCAGACGGACTCCACATCAAATCAACAGTTGTCGCTGTTTTACTCATACTATGTAATCCTTTCGGTTGAGTCGGAGCTTCTGTATCTGGAGTTTCATTTGTTGTCTTAACCTTTAGTTTTTCACTTTCTTTTGATATGTTTCCAGCAGAGTCTAATGCCTTTATAGTATAGGTATATTCCGCATTTGCTTTTAGTTTTTTATCAGTAAAAGTTGTACCTGGTACCGTATCAATTACTTCTCCATTGCGTAACACTTGATATTCTTTTACACCTATATTATCAGTAGAGGCCTTCCATGTTAGTGCAACACTATTGGCAGAAACTTTAGACGCATTTAATCCAGTTGGTTGACTTGGAGCTACTGTATCGGGAGTTTCATTATTTACTAGATTTACATCAATTACGTTATAAAACGCATTTGACGTATCTGCTACATCCCATACAGCTAAAATAACATGATAACCATTTCGATCAGTTGGTACATTAATTGTATGTGTTAAATTATTTGATGCGGCCGAACCGTCATGGTTCACAGTACCAATTGGTTCTAATTCAGCACGTGTTAATGGTTTATTAGGATCCCATCCCTTTTTTGTAATGTAATAATGCCATTTACTTGTAGAATGTGCCGCTGTGTATTTCCATGTAAATGTATTTGCTCCCCCCTTTATTGTGTTTTTGAACCAGCGATTTGATGTTTGTTGGTCAAGAATCCCTCCAAACAGTCCTCCTGCCGAAGCAATTTTCCCATCAATTGGTCCACCAGCTGGGAATCCTTTTGGTGCTTCTAGACTTTGAGGTTCGTACATTACATTTCCACAATTTAAATTTAATGCTCCATAATTCTGACTACATAAAGCAGCACGACTACTCGGCTTTTCAACAAACCCATGTGCATATGCACTTTGAGGAATCATTGTAATTGCCGTCACTCCTGCAGCTAAAACACAAGCACCAATTCCTTTTTTACTTTTTCTTAATCTTTCTAACTTAGATGTTAAATTCAAATTCATTCTTGTCCCCCCCCAATATATTATTGTTATCGCTAATATAATAGCAATATAAAGATAAACGAACAAATTACTAGTAAATATACTAATATCACTCATACATTGTTACATTTATTATTATTTTTAATCTCATATAAAAATAAAATAAATACAATAACTCTATTTTGTAACATTATGTATTAATAGAGGAATGAAAACCTCACTTAATTTCACAAAAAATTCAAATATTAATTTAAGGAATTATACCTTATTTAGAAAAAATACACTTTTAAAGTAAAAAAGTCTGGAAGGAACTGATAATATCAGTTTCTTCCAGACTTCACATTTCTATTATATAACTTGCAAATAAGTCATTTCCAAAGCTAAATTCACACATATTTTCTAAACCTTAAAAAACACAATAAATAATTTACTTATATTCACATGGTGAATGTACACAAATCCTTTTAATCTTATATTTCTTCCTATAAGATACCATAAGATATCCAACTTAACTTTATAGTACTGGTGAATAGTCATCTTCTACCCTGTAAATCCTTATTTTAAACAAATCATCTAGAGATTGATAATGTAAAAGAAAGGAATCGAAAACCCAATTTATTCCATAAAGTTTTATCAATTTATTATATTATTTTTACCTAATAAGGTACAGGAACAAACAAAAAAACTTCAGTTTGCTTGCAATTATTATAAATATAAACGTTTTTAGGGTGAAACGTTTAAAGGGTACTTTACTGAATTGTTATTAACTGCTCCTGTACCTAGTATTTAAATTAACTTATGTCAATATATTTTACAACACAAGTGTTAAACGTTACATATTTCTATATTTAATGATACATTTCATCAATATAGCCCCCTAATCTTTAGGCTAAATATAGAAATTTAGGCTCGTTAGGATTTAATTGTGGAATTCTCATCATTGCAAATGAATTGATTAGGCACATAACTGTCACAAATTAATTACTTATCTATTTTTTCAACTATGAAAATTTTATTACCACTTCAATATTTACTCTTAAACTAAAACACATTTATACCTACAATTAATTTATTATCTTTCAAAAGAGTCGATAGTTTTATATTTTTTATTTTTTTATTGTACATTTGTACATTTGATGTTAGGATTATGCCTATTAAAATTGAATCCTAACGATTCTTCTTTATAATTTCTATATTTTAAATACCAAATAAAAATATAGATTCTGAAACACGATCAAAATCAGAACAAAAATGTCGTTATTTTACAATGATGTCGTGGAATACCTTTAGAATGGAAAGATACATGCAACAACGTGTTAAGGGGTTACAGGGGGAACAAAAATGAGAGACTTTTTTGATGATAAGTATAAAAATATTGAATTAAAAAGGAGGTTAATAAATTTAATAAGTGACATTAGCGAGTTCAAAGGAAAATTAGCTGCTTATCAGGAACAAAACCCTGACATATTTAATAATTTAGAAAAAACTATACCACTACATTACATAAAAAATTTTACAACTATTTATGAAGATGTAAAAGTTCCTAATAAAAGATTAAAAGAGCTTATTTTAGATGATATAGTACCTCAAAATATTTCAGAAGATGCTATTTTTTGTTATTATCAAACACTTTCTTTTGTACATAAAAACTCCTGTACTTTATTAATTAATCCAGCAACTATACAGGAATTGCATTTTCAACTAATACATTACATTACCTCGGACAGTGCCAAATGGCGTGAAAAACCTTTTATTATTCCAGGAATTCCAGAACATGGAATGCACTTGAATAGTTACCGCATTCTTCCGCATGAACTTATTCCACAGTTTATGGAGCAATTATGTGATCAATACAACTCATTAAATACTAGTAAGGGGCTACATTCACTTTTATTAATAGCTCGTTTTATATTAAATTTTTATTGCATAGTCCCTTTCAATCAAGGTAATAACAGGCTGGCATTTATGTTAATGCAATTGCTGTTAATTAAGAGTGGACATACATTTGTAAAATATGTATGTTTGGATAAATATATTAAGAAACATGAATCTGATTATTACAATTCGATTTATAAATCTTCGGTGAATTGGTACTGCGAGGAACATAATAATAGCTTTTGGTTAAAAACGTTTTTAACAATTATATTAGAGGCTTACAAAGATCTTCATAACACAGTTCTAGATTCTATATGTAAACATACTAAAGTTGAGAGAATCCAGGATTTTATACTTAAACAAAAACAACCCTTTACTAAGGAAAGTATTCGTAACACTTATCCAGACATTGCAGAGAGTACAATCAGTAAGGCTTTAAATTCATTGCAATTATTTGGGCATATTAAGCTAGTTTCAAAAGGAAGAAACGCAAAATGGACTAAAGTTTGACTATACTTTTAAAACTCTTACAGTTCAAAAATTCAATGGTAACGTTATCAATAGTTTTCATGACTTTAGGTTCAAATTCATTGAATTTCATTTTAATTTTAGGCTATTATTACTACTTTAGTTATTTCTAATTCCTACAAAAAATTTATAGGAAAAGGTACGTTTCCCTCCACCTTTTCCTATAAAAATATTATATAAACACAAAAAAGTTGTCGAAAAAAGTCGCATTTTAATATTTTTTCTTTATTTTCTGGTTGTAAACGTTTCATTTTCATGTTACTATCTTAATCAAACAATAGAGGGTTATAAAAATGAAAATATTTCTTTCCCATAGAAACATATAAACGTACGGTAACATCAAGAAAATAAGGCCAAAGAAATATTTGATACCTACCAAAATAATCAATAGGAATTTTGCGCTTTAATCTTTCTGTCAATTCAGAAAAAACATTTTGTCCCTAAACAAAAATTGTTAGCATGCAAAGTTCAAATACACTAGAACACCCAAATAAATGTAATGTCCTTTTTAATCGAGCATTAAATTATAAAAAAGAATTCTTCCTACAAAATTCAGCTGATTAACTTAAAGACATCTAAATTACTACCTTAATTTCCCTCTATTGTTGACTACATATTTACCAACTATGAAAAAGAGCCTATCCAGGGCTCTTTTTTGTATAATCATTCAAATTCTATCTTGATACTTATATTTTCACACAAATTACCTCTACTTTTTTGCTCTTAATTATTAACTTCCATTCCCAATTTGTTTAAATTTGTGAATAAAATTCCATCATATAAAAATAATAAATACAACTAATCGTTATATATTAAAGAGGTGTCAATTTTGTCCTTAAATGAAGAGACCTTAGAAATTAAATCAGATAAAAACATTGAAAGGATCCAAACAAGTAACTTAGAAGAGCTTAAAAATACATTAGATAATATCTTTGATATTAGTGCAGATTTAATCGAACATCCTTTGCAATTAAAAACAAACACGAATATTTTACTATATTATTTTGAAGGCCTTACAGATGGTGTCGCTTTAAAAGGCAATGTTGTTACACCATTATTACAAAAAGTAAATGAGGACAGCCAAATATTTAATTCTAATATTATTGCTACTCATACCAAAATAGTATATACATGGAATGACATTAAAGAAGGATTACTTGAGGGTCAATGTGTTCTATTTATGGAAGGAGAAAAGCGCTCACTTCTAATAAATACAAAAGGCTGGGCAGAAAGAGCAATTCAAGAACCCATCTCAGAAGTTACTATTAAAGGCTCACATGATGGATTTATTGAGAATGCCACAAAAAATATAGGCTTAATTCGTCGATATCTTCCTTCAACAGAGTTAAAGATCAAAAAGCTGACAATTGGCGAACGAGCAACTTCAGTAGTCTATTTAATTTACTTAGGTGATGTAGCAAACGCAGATGTAGTCCAAGAAATAGAAACTAGAATCTGTAGAATTAATACGGATGCGGTATTGAGCATTGGAGAACTATCTAATTATACAAAAGATCAAAATTGGACTCCTTTTCCACAAGCTTATTTAAGCGAACGCCCAGATGCAATTTCAAATCATATTCTTGATGGGAAAGTAGCAGTGTTAATGGATAGATCCCCTGGTGCAATGATTGTTCCAATGAATTTAATTGGATTTTTTCAAACTCCAGATGATTATAATATCCATTGGCTCATTGCATCATTTTTTCGCTTATTACGATTTGCAGGATTTATTATAGCTATTTTTTTACCGGCATTTTATATTGCTATAGTCTCTTTTCACTTTGAAATCATTCCTATAGACTTATACACTTCTATTGCAACATCAAGAGTCAAAGTCCCTTTCTCCCCCTTATTGGAAGCTTTTATAATGGAAATTACACTAGAAATGCTACGTGAAGCTGGCATTCGCTTACCACAACCCATTGGACAAACCATAGGAATTGTTGGAGGGATTGTAATTGGACAGGCGGCTGTTCAAGCTGGTCTTGTAAGTAACGTTATGGTTATTATCGTATCTATTACAGCCATTGCATCATTTATTGTTTCTAATTATGATTTATCAAGTTCTATACGCCTTATTCGTTTTCCAATGATGTTATTGGCATACTTTTATGGGATTGTAGGGATTGTTAGTGGATTAATGCTCTTATTTGCTCATTTTGTTTCATTAACTTCCTATGGCTCACCATACGGATTGCCAATCGCGCCCTTTCGACTCAATGAATTAAAAGATTCTTTTGTAAGATTTCCTATTTCTATGATTACCACCCGCTCGAGTACAGGACAGCCGAAACAAAAAAAGAAAAAAGAAGGTGGTTCGCATGGGGAATCTTAAATTCCAAAACATAACTTTATTCGAATTTATTATTTTCATTCATTCACTGCAACTTGCATCAGGTATGTTAATTATGCCAAGCCCACTTGCTACTACGGCTGGCACAGATGGCTGGATTTCTATCATACTTGGATGGATAACTACTTCTATAATCGGCGTATTTATTATATTAATGTTACAAAAAAACCCTAACAAAAATTTCTCACAAATCTTAAAAACATACTTTGGTAAATGGATAGGGACAATTCTTTTTCTTTTATATGCCTTTTATCTATTCTTTGCTGGCTTTAATACTTTATTAAAGGCAACCGATATTGTAAAAGTGTGGATATTCCCTTCCACTCCTGCTTATCAAATCACCATATTATTACTATTGCCTTTTATTATTTTAGCCCTGAGTGGGTTAAGGGCTCTTACTAGTTATTCTATGCTTGTTTTCTTCTTCACTACTTGGATGCCACTATTTCTTCTTTTTTCACTACAGACTAACTACAACCCTTTACACCTACTACCTATTGTTAAAGATGGATTATACCCTATTGTAAAGGCAACAAAAGAAACCATCACTCCTTATGCTGGCTTAGAACTTGCATATTATATATACCCGTTTTTACAAAAAAAACAAAAAGCCATAAAAGGACTACTAATTGCGAATACCGGAACCATGTTTTTCTATCTATATGTGACTATTCTTTCTTATATATACTTTAGTCCAGAGGGGATAAAAGACGTAATCTGGCCAGTATTTCATCTGTTAAAAGGAGTTCGTTTTTCTTTCATAGAACGATTAGAAATTATATATATCGCTTACTATTTAATTGTATTCTCTACTACGATATATCCGTATTTATTTTTCAGTTTTGAATCTGTGACCATTTCACTTCAAAAAAACGCCCGCAATTGGGCGCTGCTTGCTTTTATGTTATTTATAGTTGGCCTATTTATTTTCCTAAATCCCGATGTGGATCAATATTTGTTTATATATTCTCTTATGGACATCTTAAATGTCGTTTTCTTTATTCTATTACCAATTTTATTTTTCGCTTACAGTATTCTTTTCACTTGGATTACTAGGAGGAAACAACTTTGATTCGAAAATGGATATGGATTGTGATTTGTTGTATATATATAATTGGTTGCAGTCAAAGAATTCCTCTTGAGAAGGTTTCATTAATACTGTTAATTGGCTTGGATAGAACCCCTAATGGAGACATAAAAGTTGGAACAAGTATACCACTCTTTCATCATAAACAGCCCAAAAGTACTATAGAACATTGGACACAAGCATCAACTGTATATACTGGATTCAGTAAGATAGATACGAAGTTAACGGGCTTTATGACAGCTTCCAAGGCTGAAATCATTTTAATTGGGAAAAAATTAGCGCAAGAAGCAAATTGGTTGCAGGAGCTTGATTCTTCTTACCGTGATCCTTACGCTACCATTAATGCTAAAGTAGTACTTGTAGATGGACCTGCAGAAGAAGTTTTTAAAATTCAGAAGCCTAGTAAACCATCACTTTCATCTTATATAAATGGTGTAATCGAATCGTCAATTCAAAATAACCAATCCGTCTCTTCTACAATTCAACAATTAATGAGAGAACAAAATGAAGAAGGAATGACGCAAACTGTTCCAATTATCAAAAAAACAAAGAATGAAATCGACACAGTAGGAATTGCATTTTTAAATCGAAAAGGGAAATATTTAACTCAAATTCCTAAAAAAGATGTTAAATTTTTCAATCTTATAAATAAGCAAAAAAGTAGCGGGCGAATGATACTACACCTTGCGCTTCCCCCTAAAAAGTCCAACAAAAAAATAAACACTTCTATCTTCGTACAGAACGCGACAAGAAAGGTAGATGTTAATTTTCAAAATGGAAAATTTGTATTTGATCTCGATATATATGCTAATGTAGCTTTAATAGAAAAAACCAATGCGAATTTAATTAAGGGTCACTATGATAATAAAAAAAATATAAATAGTTTAAAAAGGACTATTCAAAAAGAAATTAATAATAATTTACAAAATATAATAAATGAAATACAGCAGAACAAAATTGATCCAATCGGATTATCCCTATATGCTAGAGCCTTTCAATATAATGAGTGGAAAAAAGTAAAAGGAGATTGGTTGCAAGCGTTAGCAGAGGCTAAAATAAATGTAAAGACACACGTCAAAATAAAAGATACTGGGACCATTAGAAATTAGATTAGCCTATTCTTTTATTTGACAGCTTTTCTCAGTTGAATTTCCTTTCCTCAATAATTATTATGTAAAAGACGCTAACTCAAAGAAAAATTTTTCGGTTCTTTTAAAAGGGCAACAATTCAACTACGGTAATCAAGTACAAGTTTCTAATTTAAGGAACTGAAGAACTTATAATTCTGGTGCAGTATATATGCCAGATTCCATTCCAATTGCAACTCCATGACATAGCATCAAAGCCGAAGTTCCTAAATGAAGGAATTTCGGCTTTTTGAGGTCGTACGAATATCTTGGTTTTGGTTTTATATACCTTGATAGAATAGATACATATCAGCATATTTGTGCATAATGTTTTCGTTTAATGTGGCTTTAATAAATCATTTTTAGTTTAAATATCCTATACTAATAACAATGGAATTTTATTACTTATCCCTTTAAATTATTTCAAATCTCTTTCTTTTCTATATCAATAACTAATTATTATCAGATATCATATCCATAAAAAGCTACAAGAAATAATGATTTATTATTAAAAAGCAAAAAAATACTGCCCTTATGCCTTACTGTTGTCCCCTTTATTACGTATCAGATTTCTATCTATATGTGATGAGGGTTTTCATCTTTTTCAATAATCAACTTTATATAGAATATTTAACTGGGTTATTACTCTTAATGGATATCATGCTTTTTAAAGTTTCCACCTTTTACTTCCGCAACATCATATACAGTTACAAAGGCATTTTCATCAATTTCATGAATAAGTTCTTTCATTTTATTTTCTTCTAAACGACTGATAACACAGCTAACTTCTTTATAAGCTTCTTTCGAAGAGCCTCCATAAATTTCGTTATAGATTGCACTTCTTCCGAGACGTTCCCAGATTGCATCTATCATTAATTTAGGTTCTTTTGTAACAATTTTAAATGTTTTAGAACCACTTAATCCAACTTCAATAATATGAATTACTTTAGAAGCAATAAAGTAAGCTATCGCTGATAAAATTCCACCTTGAAGACCAAACACAGTTGACACAAAAATAAATACAAACATATTTAAAAACAAGATTAGATCACTTGTACCAAACGGTAATCTTCTAGACAACAATACCGCTAGCATATCAATGCCATCTAACGCTCCGCCATTACGAAGAGCCAACCCCATACCAAAGCCGATAATAACACCACCAACAACAGTAACTAACAATGTATCTCCTTCAATAATTGTAGGCACATTATGCATGACCACAGTACCTATTGCAAGTGATATAATACCAATAACTGAATAAATTGCAAATCCTCTACCAATTTGTTTATAACCTAGCCAAACAAATGGGATATTAATAAATCCAATTAAAAGACCTAATGGTAACCCAAATAGCTGAGAGCTAACGATACTTATACCTGTTACACCACCATCTGAGACATTATTAGGAATTAGTACAGCCTCTAATCCATACGCAGTTATAAATGCTCCAATAATAATCAATATTGCTTGCGAAAATTTTTTCAATTTATTTACATTTTTCTTTTTTCCACTTACCATTTCAATTCCTCATTTCACACATTTTTCTCTTTTTGTCTTTTCATAATTACATCAGATTCTATATTCTTTGTGTCGCACCTATTATGTAATTTCTCTCAAACTATAACTTCCTATACTAAATTAGAGGGTATTAACAAGCTAAACGGTATTTGTATCGACTGTTATAACTAGAATCTAATTATGAGCTGCACTATTAAATTCTTCTTTACCAACCACAAATATATAAATTCCTATAAGAATAATTGGTTAAATTAAAATCTTTTTTGTTTAGACTACTTTCCCCCAGCATAGAGGTTTACACTTCTTTTGGCTCTGATGCTAATGTAAAAACGTTTCTCTAAATGTAAATTTCCAATAGATTCTCCCAAAATCTAACTGCAAAACATGCTAAACCTAGAACTGTCGCTGCATTGAATATTTAACACTCTTCAGAAACTTATAAAATATCCATCATGTCGCCATTACATTTCAAAATCTACTACAAAAATATTTCCTCCTAATACGTCTTCACTTTACCATTTAAACACCATGAAATTATTGTTAATAAACCACACACAGAAACTACTGGATTTTCCCCCTGTTTATAGGATTCAGATCATTTTTAAGAAGTCAAACTCTGTCATTTCCTCAAAGCTCAAATTACTTCCGTTCATTCGTCAATTGTAAAATATCAAAACCATTGTTTGTGTAATCCTTTCCATAAACGTAGTGAGTATAATTTTATAAGTTTTAATCCAGTACTAACTGACCGATGTGCTCATTCGGTCAGTTATACTATACCTAAAACTAAAATAATATGCCATTCGATAATATTATTTCTTTCTATTAATTTCAGCTTCGTATTGTATGATTATTTAAGTATTTATAAAATAAGTAAGTTTTACAAATACCTGTGTTCTCAATGTTTTCATAAAGTGATAACTATTTATAACAACCTTGATCGAGGGTGCTTTTTTCTATTTATTCTCCCTCTTCTCCCTTGTATTTTATCTTCATTCGTGTATTATATGATGAAAGAATCTTCACAAGAAGAAAACTAGTATCAATGAGGTGTATCATATGGAGACAAAGAATAATGTTACAATTGGTTCTTACGTACAATTTCCCTATCGTAATAATTCCTCCTTACAATTAACAGGTTATGTAGTAAATATCTTACAGAACACGATTGTAGTTGATATTGCTGGAATTGCTGAAACACATGCTATAGACGAAACAAGGCAAGTTGTAAAACATGGTTATTACCACAAGATGCAGTAAAGTGATAACATATAAAAAGATCCTAGTACACACTAGGATCTTTTTATATGCCGTTGTTTTTATAGTATTTTAATTTACACCCAACATACTCTATTTTTAAATTTGATAATTATGTCGCGTCCTTCCATTCAGACTTTAATATTGAATATTGATATTCATCAATCCACTGCCCTTTTAGCATGTAATTCTGAAATAAATGACCTTCTCTCCTCATCCCCACACGTTCCAGCACAGAAATAGACTTGTTATTTCGAACATCCGAAAATGCAATCAATTTATGTTTCCATAATGAATGAAATATGTAATTCAATAAGGTGCAAACAGCTTCAGTTGCATAACCTTTCCCCTGATATTCTGGAGAAAGAGTAAATCTAATTTCTACGATGCGAGGCTCATTTAAACGCGTGTGAAGTGCACAATCTCCAATTATTTTGTTATTTTCAGCCAAAGCAATTGCGAACTGGAACCAAGTTCCTGGTTGATTAGGATTATTATTAAGTTGTTCATTTACAAACATTTTAGCCTCATGATATTGATAATTAACCCATGACTAAAATTTAGTCACTTCTGGATTAGAACGATAAAAATGAAAGTAGTTAGTTTCATCCGTACTAAACCTTCTCAAAATAAGACAATCTGTTTTCCAAAATACTTTATTGTCATTCTCCATAACTTTTTTCCCCTCTTTTCTACATTACATATAAGTTGCACTTCGTTTTTAGTTTTATTTTTATATTACATAGGGATAAATTTATAGATTTTGTGTTTTGTACTGATTTTTAAAAGAACAGAAATTCATTTTTGAAAAAGTTTAATATACATCTTATATTTAAAGATAATTTGATTAAGCTAACGAGGGTTTCTGTTTCTGTTAATAGCTGAATTTTAAATCTATTTTCCGGCACTATATTTCTTAAAAATCTTTAATCTTGTCCTTACATTTGTCAAAATCTTCTTATAGCTATACAAAAAATATATGCTATTATGATTTTAAGAAACTATGCGTTCCCTTACCCCTGTATGTTTACAGGGTCTTTGTTTATTTTATTTACTTTTATTTTACTTATAAGAGTTCATACACACCCAATTTCAATTAAAATCGTTTACATGTTAGTTAGGCTTTGAAATCATATATCTATAGGCTTTTTTGGCACATGAAATCTAAGATTGGACATATATAACCAACTTGGGGCTATTATTAGATTTCTAAATGTATACTGCACTAAACACCTATTAAAACTATACACATAGTGTTAACCATTTTAATTGAATATTAATAATAGTAAGTATAAACATTATAGATTTACTATATCTTACATTTATGTAAAAATAGATGTATGTTAAGCTTTTTCAAAATCTTTCCCCTAATAAAGATTTGAAGTAGCATTTCATGATTCTCCTTACAGTTAATATGCCTTGAAAAAGAACCCTATAGGGTTCTTTTTCTTCTTATTACATCTACAGCAGTTACTTATTTAACATACAAAAAGGACTGACAATTACTTGTAGTCCTTTTTGCACCTAAATATACACTTGTCTTAAGTACTTAATCCTTTATTTTATTATGCATTATTATTAACTAAACATGTCATTATCATTTAGAAATATAACACTTCCAAATTTAGAAGTACACAATAACAAATCTTTCCCAGCTTCCAGCTACATAACTATTAGCTGTTAAATCTCTACCACCATTTGCTGATATAAATCTACCATTACTTAGCGCTTGTAATACATATATCCTATTGTCTCCACCATTATATAAGATAAATTTTTCCCATGCCCCAATTGATGTACGATCTGCTACTACTCTACCATTTGGCTCAAACGAAACGTACTTTCCATTACTTTTCGCTTTTAAAGCAAACGTATATAATTCCCCAGTCGGAATTAATTCAAATTTCTCCCATTCATTAACTGCACTACGATTTGCTACTACATTTCCCGATGGCTCAGCAGACACATATTGTAAATTTGCAGCTTGTATAGCAACAGTCCAGCTTCCATTAAATAGACTCACACCTTTTAGTGAACTTGCATTTGATTGGTTGGCTGCCAATGCATCATTTGATGGGGTTATCATCATTATCATTAGAACCATTGGTAACACCATTAAAACTAACTTTTTAAAGATCTTATTACCATTTGCATGAGTTATGAACCTCTTCATTCCCATTCCTCCCTTAATATATAGCACTCATATATATCATACCAAATATGTAAAATATCGTAACAAGAGAGGGTCTTTATCAACAAATACCTTATTATTCTGTTTCTTTTTTCTCAAATCTATAGCACCTAAACATCATTCAGTCCTCAAACATATTTTTAAAATTAATTTCACTTTATATTAAATAAATGCCAAATAGCCGTTCATAATGAACGACTATTAAGCATCTAACTAAAAATTTGAATGTTTTTCATGTTAATCTATTTTGTTTAATCCCGTTGAAGTAACTTGATAGATTCTTTTTTTGCCTATATATTCTTGTTTATTATTCTCAAGGTTAGTAAGTGTAGCCCGTGTCTTTTCATTTACTGCTTCCCCTTCTATATGGGTAAACTCGATATAATCTCCCACTTTGACTGGCACAGTTTGGCTTTCAGCAGTTTGCTGTCTATTTCCTAATATTTCCTTTTTGTACACAACACTACCGGATGAATTCTGTACTTTGATACTCGCATACGTATTATTAAAATAAGAATGTGGTACGCCTGCTTCTAAATCCACCTGCATTTTCTCTGTTACCCTATTATAATTTACTTTTGTAATTTCTCTATCACTATATCCTTTTAAAGACCAACTAAATTGATTTCCGTCTAAAACCGTTGTTTCTGGCATTTTTTCTACTTTCTTCAGACCTTCTTTTGTAACTTTGTACATTGCTTTTTTTCCAAAGCTTTCTTGTTTACTATTATCTACATTTGTTAAAGTAGCTCTATGCACACCTTCTAGATGTGTTAACTCAATATAATCTCCTACTTTAACTGGGACTTTTTGCGATTCAGCATTTTGTTGTTTGTTTCCATAAATGTCTTTCTTGTATACTACTTTGCCTGATGCATTTTGTACTTTAATATTCGCATATGTTTCATTAAAATAATGATGCGGTACGCCTGCTTTTAAGTCCACTTGCATTTCTTCTGCTGACTTATTGAAATTGATTTTAGCAAACTCGAAATCACTAATTCCTTTTAGTGACCATGCAAATTGATTTCCATCTAAAATTGTTACTTCTGGCATTTTTTCTACTTTTTTCAAGCCTTCTTTTGTAACTTCGTATATTGCTTTTTTTCCAAAGCTTTCTTGTTTAATGTTATCTACATTTGTTAAAGTAGCTCTATGCACACCTTCTAGATGTGTTAACTCAATATAATCCCCTACTTTAACTGGAACTTTTTGCGATTCAGCATTTTGTTGTTTGTTTCCATAAATGTCTTTATTGTATACTACTTTTCCTGATGCATTTTGTACTTTAATACTCGCATATGTTTCATTAAAATAGTGATGCGGTATTCCTGCTTTTAAGTCCACTTGCATTTCTTCTGCTGACTTATTGAAATTGATTTTAGCAAACTCGAAATCACTAATCCCTTTCATTGACCATGCAAACTGTTTTCCTTCTAAAATATTATTTGCATTAGGCACATCTGGTTTAATCGGATTAGAATCCGTCCCCTTCCAAATCTCTGCTGTTAAAATTGGATATCCTAATGCAGCCACATTTTGAATGGTATCATTATTTGGACGTAATCCCCACTTCTCAAAGAAAGGCATCAAATTTTGTTTGGCTACTTTTGATGCTGAGATCATAAATAATTGTTTTTTATTTTCATCTGTTTGTGGAAGTTCATCAGAAGGCATATCTCTATACAATTGATGCAGTTTAGGATAGAAGTCTTCTCCATATGCTAATTGTAGTTGCCAAAGCATAACAAGCTTAACAAAAGCATCACTAATTTCATCATAATTTTTATTAGATTGTTCTAAGTATTGAAATGCCTTAGTATAAGCACCCTCTTGTTGCAATCTAAAAGGTTGATTAGATGTAAATGCTTTTTCTACAGAAAGGCTGTAAATATTATTTTGTACTTCTGTCATATTATAAAACTTCCAAGGTGATTGCTGTCTCAAATGCCCTGCCTCATGCCATGGACCCCAACCATCTTTTATAAATTTATTAATATCTAACACGTATTGGATTGCGTCTCCCACATATGCGGTTCGATAAGAAGTTGCATACATATAATAATCAGGAGAATGATTTTCTTCTACGTAATGAATATAATGTTTATCTGCTTGTTCTTCAGATAATCCAGCTACTTTGTCTTGAATTCGAGTAGCTTCATCCATCTTTTTTAAGAGTTGTACAGGATCTGTATTAGAACCTAACAAATATTTCTTAACACGTGCCGGGCTGGCCGTAATTAATACACGTTCTCCTTTTAACTCCACTGCATGTGCATTTGGATATTGGTCCAGCATGTTTATTAAATCTTGTTTCGTATGTTTGCCTAGTTCAAAGAAAGGAGTAGTCGCTCCACCCATTGTGACTGTTGTTCGAATAGTGCCACCTTGTTGTTTATTATAAAAATAAATCATCCCCCCATTTGGAGATTGGATTGTGTTTATACCAGGTTTTAATGTAAATGATTTTATTTTAGAATCTTCTCTCCAAGAAGCATCATACGAATACGTTCCAATGTATGCTTGAATATTTTGATTTCCTTCTACATTAATCGTTATTTGTTCATTTGGCTTTGCATATAAACCAGTGGGTTCATATGGACTAAATGCCATACTTTTTCTTTCCTGTTGTTTCAGTATCTCAACATCCCCTTTTCCTGGGACTGTATATATTCTGTTTTCTGATTTAACTGACTTTTCCTCTTGCAGTGATGTCGATATTTTTTTTTGCTGCTTTGTTTCCTCTGCAGTGATATCTGTTGTAGAAATCATTGCAGTTGCAAGCATAGTTACTGTAGCGGTGGCTGCAAGTATTTTTCTAGTTTTATATTTTGCGTTATTCCCCATATTATCTCCCTCATTTTCCTTTAGTACATGTAAGGACTATTATTTTATTTATCATGTTTTTACATCAAAAACTATTTACGCTATTTATGTTGTATCTAATACTCTATTTTTTCTCATAATAGTCTCCTTTTCTTTATTTCTAATTGTTTATAAATGTTATTTGATGACACATAAAATAACAACTTTACGATAAACTCATCAATAACAACCTATTATGTTTTGATTTAGTATTCTTAACTTGCATCTAATTGTATAAAAGTATTCAATTAGGAAAATAAGAATATAAAGCTCACTAATCATAGATTAGGTTTTACGGAAAAATTCATAAAAATCATTCACCTTAAAAATTCAAACTTGTATAACTACTTTCTACATATAGGATTGAATTGTAAAAATATTTCAATAAAACAAAAGACAGAGGCCTGATTATACCTCCGTCTTTTCAATTTATAAAGAACAAAAAATCATTTTATAAATGTATAAATGCCCTTGCAACAAATACCGTATTCCGCTATTTTTTTGAAGAAACAGGATCCATTTTTAATATTTTTATCCCTTCTTTTAATGTAAACGCATCCGCTCTCAATGTTTTCCAACTATCTTTCGCTGCATTCAAATTAGGTTTTAGGAATTTGAATTTATTTTGATCCGCTTTTTGGGATGCTTTATCAATATGACTAAGCACTCCCGAATATTGAGAATCTAAATCATGCCATTGTGCAGACATATAGGTAAGTGCATTAATAGCCGATCCAATCGCATTGTGCATTTCATTAATATTATTATACGCAACACCAACTACACGATTTAATGTTACTTTATAATCTATAGTCTGACGTAATTGTGCTAACAATGGCTCTAACGTACCTAAATTATTTCTTGCTACCCCTATCATTACACCACCAGCAATCCACGTAGGAATTGAGGGGATTGATACAGTTATTATTCCATCTGATTCTACTTGTTTAAAATGTCTTACTTGCTCTAAAACTTCATTTAGGCGCTTTTCATCTTCATCAATTCCAGCTGCTTGGTTTTTCAGAATCGAATGCAAAATATCTTTATGACCTCCAAATGCCCTAACATCTTCTCCAATACTATCTCTTAACTTAGCTAGTTCTTGTATTAAATTCTGTGTATATGCTTGATTTTGTTTAATCTCACCTTGTAAATCTGTAATGCCTTCTTTTAATGTGTCTGCATCCCCTTCATTAATCGCTTCTACTAATGTGTCATAATAATTGTCGAATTTAGTATCATACTCTACAATCCCCGTCAGTGTATCTAAAAGTTGTTTTTTTATGTGTGAATCCCATTTCGTAGCATGCTCTCTTGCATTCTTTTGATCTTGTAGAATTTGACTAGGTAGATTTGTATATCCTTTAATGTCAATTCCTTCAAAGTTAACATCTGGGTTTATAATTAACAAATAAGAGTAATCATTCATAGATTTTGCAAATACCCCAGCATCTTGCAAAGCTTTTTTCATCTTTTCGCTGTTTACAGAAAGATATATATCTTCGGTACTAGTTTGTACTATTTTGCTTTCACTTGCGAAGGCTGCCACTGGAGAAACTACAGTAGTTGTTGTCAGAGTTAAAAACGTCGATACAGCAAGTAGTTTATAAGGAAAGTTTTTATTCATTCTAATTCCTCCTATACATATATATTGATTTTCAATTTGTTTTTTCTTGTTTAAAAGCAATGTCTTTTGAAATGAATTCTGCATCCTTATGAATATCATTCCAACTTTGTTTTGCAGCCTTTAAATCATCAGGTATTAAAGAAAGTTTATGTTCTTGCATTTGGTCGATATTATCATATAGATCTTTATAATTCGCTCCCATCGTATTCCATTGTTGCTGAATATTCGTTAGAGACATGATTGCTTGATCCACTGTTTGATACAAATATGTCAACGTGTCTTTTGTATTAGTAAGTGAAATAACTGCTTGGTTAGCAAGATCGGCTTTCATACTTAATTCTCCGATTTTATTAGAAATTTCATTATAAGAGTTCATATGATTAGATGCCGCAACACCAGCTGCTGTTCCTAAACCGATACCAGCTGCCCCTAGAGCTGTTAGACCACCAACAACAGCTGGTGTCGCTGTGCCACCGGTCACAACAATTACTACCGCTCCTGCAATCGTTCCAATAACTAAAATAGCTGCTCCTAATCCACCACCAATTGACCAGGCTAATACATTATCAAAATGAGCTTTCTGCGTAGAACGTAAATTCTCAATTTCGGCCTGAAGTTGTGGGACTAGTGCTTGTTTCCCCGCTAATATAGCCGTTAATCCCCCTTGTCCATCTGGACTTCCAACATTATTTTTAAAATCTACAGTATTTGTATACAACTTTGTTTTGAAAGCTTCTAACATCTTAATAACTTCCGTAACTTCATTTGAATTTGTATGAATTGTACCGATTAAATCCCCTATTCCTTCTTTGAGGCCTGCCTTATCTTTCTTTTTTACAGTATCTACTAGTGTGTCGTAATAATTTTGAAATTGTTCATCATAATTTACAATATTACGTGCTGTCTTTTGAATGTTTGGCTTCGCTGTATCTAACCAGTAATTTGCATTGATTCGTGACAGTTCCTGATTCAGGTGAATGTTTTTGATTAATTCTCCCCCTCCTGAACCTAATTCAATGTTGGATAAATTTACATTCGGTTGCTTAATCATTGTTTTTGCGTACAAATCCATTACAAGAATATGAGAGCCTGTTTCAGCCAATACTTTCTTTAACCCTTCAGGTCCTAACGCATAACTTTCTATTTGCTGTTCTTGTGCTGTCTGTTCTTGTGCAAGTGCATGAATAGTACTACCATTCGTAGCAGTTATAACCGTTGCTAAAGTGGCCAAAGTTATGACCTTAAATGGAAATTTCATTATTTGATTCTCCTCCTTATTTTCAGTTGCATTATAATTTTTTGTTAAACCTGATTTCTTAATATTAAAATTTATCAACTTGTTCTTCGAGTTGATTTGTTACATTCTTTAGTCGTCTTAATGTATCTTTTTGAGACTGAGTGTTATTCGTATCAACTTCATTCGATAATTTTGTAATACTATTATTTATTAAATTCAAATCCTCTTTATAACGTTTCATTAGCTCAATCTCTCCATCTACTTGATTAGCAAATGTATGCAAATCATTTTGCATGAAAAGAATCATTGATTTTTGTAAATCTGCTACTGTTAATTTAGTTGTTAAGTCATATAATTTTTGATTTTGTTTCTCTAAATCATTTAAATATGCTCTTTGCTCTGCTGTTAGTTTATTAATTTCGGCAAAGGTACTATATGTTTTTTTAATTTTTTCAGGATCAATCACTTTCATAAGATCATACTCTTTCGTTTTTGTGACTGCAGCTGCAGCAATTTCACCTTTTTTACTTTTCTCTATCGCTTCACGTGCTTCTTTTTTGGCAGCTTCAATTTCTATAACTGATTTTCCCTTTTCTGTTGCTTCTTGCTCTGCTTTCTTCTCTGCTTCTACAATAGCATTGTTTATTTCTTTTCCTTTGTTATACGCCACTACTGCGGTTTGAGCAGCCGGTTCAATGATATCTTTTGATAGACTATAAATTTCTTGGAATACCTTTAGCCCTTGTTCATTTAAAGCTCCTGGTAATAATGCTATTTGCTGTAAATCATTTTGAATTGATTTTTTTGTATTTAGCATTTCATTTTTTAACTTGTCTATTTTTCCTGTTCCCTCTGAACTAAGTACACTCTGTGCTTTTACCACATCTGTATCAAGATTTTTCAGTTTCTTATCTACCTGTAGTTTAAGATCTGTTAACTCATTAATCTGACGTTGCACGTTTTCTTGGTTTGTTATAGTCATATCTTGAAGAACTTCCAGTCTATCTAAAAACCCTTCTTTATCTTCCTTATTATCTACAAACCCTTTTAATGTTGGATAATAGCTATTAAATTTGGTTGCAAATCCTTTGCTTTTTGAATTTAATAGAATTAATTTTGGATATAGTTCTGATGACCACTCTTTCATATCTTGTTTAATTAGAAATTGAGTTGTATTTAAAGATGGAACTTCTTCAAGTTGCACATTCGGACTTGCTAAGGCTCCGTCTATAAAGGTTTGTGTTAATTTGGAGTGTGCACCTATTTTTCGTAATGCTGAGGAAATATCTATATTTTCTTGTGTCGTTTCTGCCTGAACGGTTGGCGTTGCGAGAGTATTGATAGGAATAGTCGCTCCAGTAACGATTGATGTTATTAAAAATCCTGTCATAATTTTATTCTTCATTCCGTACACCTCTTCACTATTGTTTTTTACAGTTTTAATCGTAAATATTGTACAACCTAACGTTAAGATTTCTTCACACATACTTGAGGATAGAGATTTTTTCAAAAAAGTAATTCCATCTCGTTTTTTATTTATTTTTGAAAGAATATAAGGACCTTACTTCCCCCTCATTTTAAACACTATGTTTTTCATAAGTAAACCTGAAAATCACATTGATTAAATTTGATTTTTCAGATATTTATTATTCAAATTATAAAATATTATATTTAAAAAAGTTAAATCCCAATTTCATTTCATAAAGTGAAATAATTATACTATGATAATTAAACGTAAAAATCCTTTTATTCACCAAAACCTATATCAAGCCCTCACCCAAAAATAATTTCAATATAATTTAATAGTGATTGACACATATGTGTCTTTTAGATGGATATGTAAAATTACATATCCATCTAGGAGTAACTAGCATACATACGCCAATAAAATTATTATCGTATAAATAATATTATTGTTACTACGAACACCACAGGAGAAAACTCCCCTCATGCACTCTAGGGGATAGAATGTCTATCTAATAAAATTTTTCACTTATATACTTTCTATTCATTATAGAAATACAAAAAAGGGATTCTTTTCACATGAAAAGAATCCCTTTCTAGGTTCATATTTTCAATTACGTTACATAAAGAATTGAGAAATTATCATTTAAGAGCCTTAACTATAACTTCAGTTGCCTCTGCAATGAGTTGATTATCATAAGTAGCTTCTTTCTCATCTTTACTAGATAAAATTGCAATAATAATTGGTGCTCTATTTGGCGGGCAAATGATAGCAATATCATTTCGTGTCCCATAACTTCCAGCACCTGATTTATCTGCAACTATCCAGTCAGTTGGAACGCCTGCACGAATAAGTTTGTCTCCTGTAGCATTTCCTTTCATCCACTCTGTAAGAATGTTACGTTTATGAGCTGGAAGCGCATTTCCGACCGTTAAAGCTTTCAGATTCGTAGCAATTGCTTTCGCTGTACTAGTGTCACGAATATCTCCTGGAATAGCCTCGTTTAACTCTGTCTCAAAGCGATCAGCCATAGTAATCCGATCACCCATCTGTCTAAGCGCTTTTTCATATCCTTTAGGTCCACCTATTTTATTAAATAAAATGTTCCCTGCAGTATTATCACTGGTACGAACGGCGGCCTCAGCAATTTCTCCTAGTGTCATTCCGGTATCTACATGTTTCTCTGTAACAGGTGAATATTCCACTAAGTCGTCTTTCGTATAAGTGATAACTTCATTTAATTTATTAGTTGAGTTTTGCTGTAGTAATACCCCTGCCGCTAAAGCCTTGTAGGTTGATGCAAAGGCAAACCTTTCGTTAGGTCGATAAGAGATTGTTTGATTTGTACCAGTATCAATCGCAAATACACCTAATCGAGCATCAAATTTTTTTTCAAGTTGAGAGAATTCTTTATGCGTCGCCTGATGTTTATGTTTCACTTGTCCTTTCTTTTCTTTCGCTTCAACTTGCAGTGCCCCTCCTGTAAAAGCTTCTAGGGTTGTAAGGCTTAAACCTAATATACCAACGCATATACCTATTTTTAGCATCCTATTGTTTTTCAAAATCATCATTCCTTTCAAATTTTCAATACTGAAAACAAGTAGTAAATTCAATACAATGTATCTATTTGAATACCTGTTTTTATACGTACACATAATAGACCATCTAAGAAACAAGTTTGTTCCATAAATTTAAAACCTTTTTTAACTAGTAACCAAGATATTAACAAAAATAAGAGATAGCAACTATGATAGCTACTAACTCTTATTTCAAATCTTACTTTTTCTTTAACTTATAAAGGCTTTTATATAAACAGGAACTCTTCCCCTGAGAAAAGTACACAAATTATTAATGGTTTTGATTCGAACTCTCTGTACTAGCAGTTTCACCTTGTATACGTTGCTTTTTCAAATCAAAGTATACATCTAAAACTTCCTTTCCAATTATAGAATTAATACCATTTTTATCATCATGAAGCCATGGGACTACTACTGAGAATGCTACTTCTGGATTATCATATGGGGCGTATCCAACTAACGTTAAGTTGTAACATTCCATACGTTCCCCTTTCGCATTTCTACCAATTGGATCATCTCCACCATATACAGTTTGAGCTGTCCCTGTCTTTCCTGCTGGTTTATATGGAGCATTTTTGAAATATTTCACGCCAGTTCCATCACCTTCTTGGAATACCCATCTAAACCCTTCTTTTATTCGATTAATATGTTCTGTCTTCATATCAATTCGATTTAATACGACAGGCTCTATAGAGCGTATAACTTTGCCAACCTCTTCTTCTTTTATTGATTGCTCTCGTATTTCTTGTACAATTTGAGGTTGCATTCTATAACCTCCATTAGCAATCGTTGAAATATATTGCGCCAATTGCAACGGTGTATACGTATCATACTGCCCGATAGAAAAATCTAGTAAAAACCCAGGCTGACTATCTACTTTTCTAGTTTGTCCAATTATTTCATTCGGTAAATCAATACCTGTTGGGACACCTAAACCAAATTGCTTGAAATAATAACGCATCGTATCAAAGGCTCCTTGTTTAATATCCAATGAGCCATTTGGTACGTAATTAACTCCCGCAATTTTTAAAGCTGTCTGGAACATGTATACATTCGAAGATACTTGTAGAGCTCGTAAATCATTAATATTACCAAATCCGGATACATTCCACGATTTCTTAGCTTGTGTACCTTTAAATTTCATAGGTGCATCATAAAATTGATCTCCTGGATGTATTGCCCCTGTCTCATATCCAGTTAATAAAGTAGCACCTTTTACAGCTGACCCTAGCTCATACGAAGTTGTCATGTTGCCTAATGCCAAATCCTCAATCTCTATTTTCCCTTCTTTTTCTACAATCTTTTTGCCTGCCATAGACAAAATCTGGCCATTATTTGGATTCGTCATGACGACAAAAGCTCGGTCCAACAGTGGCTCTGAACTCTTAAAAGCTCTCAAGTTTTTCTCTATACTTTCTTCCACTTTCTTTTGTAATTCCATATCAATCGTTAATGTTAAACTATTTCCACTTTTCCCTTTAGAAATTACTTCTGTGTTTATAATGTTTCCTGATTTATCAGTAATGTTTTTCACTTCTTCTTTTGTACCGTGTAATACATCTTCATATCGTTGTTCAATATAACTTTTTCCGACACGATCATTACGGTTATATCCACGTACCAAATAAGAATCTAAATTTTCTTTTGGTAAACCTTCTTCGCTACTCGTAATATTTCCTAATACGGAACGAAATAAATTACCGTTTACATAATTACGTTCCCAATCAACTGTTGCATCTACCCCTGGAAACTCCGCAAGATTTTCACTTATTCGCGCATACTCTTGATCTGTTACATCTTTTTTTATAATTTGTGGTGTTAGTTGATAACCTGAACTCATTTTACTTTTAATAGCTAACACCTTTAAATCTTGTGTTGTTAATTCTGCCAATTCAGCTTCTGTAACGCGACTTCGTCTTAAGTCTTCAATTTTTTTATCTAACTCTTTTCCCTCTATTCTCTTATCTTTTAACTTTTCTATATCTTTTTTAGTAATCTTTGTATCAGCACGTTTCGTATTCAACTGCATCCAAAAATCTTTTTTATCGATATCTGTTAATTTATTTATATCTTGTTCGGGCATTTCAAGTACTTTCGCTAAATCTTTTGCTGTTTTTAAAATATCGTCACTCGTAACCCCCTTCACCCTTGTATACGTAATTGTGCGAAGAGACTTATTATTAACAACTGTTTTCCCTTCTCGATCTAGTATTTGTCCACGCGGAACTGGAATACTAGTTATTGCATTTTGACTGCTTTCCACTTGATTCTTATAAGCCTCTCCCTCTACGATTTGCACTTTTCCTAGCTGCATAATAATAACTGAGAATAGTAAAAATATGCAAAGGAACATTATATTTAATCGAATAGATATATACGTCTTGTTCTTTCCTTTTTGTTTTTCCATAAATCCTCCATTTAATTCCTTATATGTTACATACCGATGACCGATTATAAATATCGTTTCGACTTTTTTGCTAAATCCTTGTTAGCACCCATCCCTTTTCGTTTAGCTACGTAATTCATAACTCTCCTTTCCTGTTTTCTCTCTATTTTTTGTCGCTAGCATTAGAAATGCTAAACTATATAATGGCCCATATAAAACTTACACATAGATTTGCTAAAAACTTTTCATACTGATTATTCCTTTCTTCATGCTGTAATACTTAATAGACAACCTAAATAATAAAGTTGTTCCACATTTACAAAAAAAATAATTAACTATAAGATGAAATAAGCTAAAAAGGGAGGGTTTTATGTTACATACAAAAATAAAAAGATGGAGATTTATATCGATTCTTTCTATTGTAGGTTTGATATTAATAATTTTGTTAAAAAGCCATTTCTTTTCAATTACTATCGAAACTTCTTCGGCCGAAAGAGGACAAATACTTGATCGAAATGGTGTAATACTAGCTACAAATAAGAAAGTTAAGTCTCTATATTGTACTTTTAATGATGAGAAGCTATCGAAACAAGATACAGCGAACACATTAGCTTTTTTCAATCAATTTTCAAGCGAGTTTCAACATGACATTTCTACAGAGGACATAAAATCTCAATTACAACAATCTTGTAAAAAGCAGACTATGAATGATATACCGTTATACTCTGACATAACTGAGAATGAACTTGCATTCATAAACAAAAACAAACCCAATAATGTAATAATCAAAGATGAAGTGATTCGATATTATCCTAAACGTGAAATTGGTTCACAGGTAATTGGGTATGTAGAAAATGACCTTAATTCAAAGCATTTGGCTATTGGAAAAAACGGGATTGAACTGCAATATGAAAATGATTTAAAAGGAAAACCCGGAAAAACTCTTATTTTTAAAGTGAATAATAAAAAGTTCTTATGGAACATGCAAAAAGTACACAAAGGAAAAGATGTCCGGCTAGCTTTAGATTCTAAGTTGCAGCAAAAAACAGAGGAAGCATTAAGATCTCAAATTAAGAAAACACCTGATGCTAAAGCTGGTTATGCTGTAGTGAGCGATGTAAAAACTGGCGCAATTTTAACTATGGCCAACTCGGCAGTTTTTGATCCAAATATATTACATACACATGTATCACCTAAAAAAGAAAACATAAAATCACTTTCGCAAAATAAAGCAATTCAAAAATTAAAGTATGGTGAATCTTATGTAAATATGGCTTCTACTATAAAGCCACTTACTATTTTAATTGGATTAAACGAAAAGCTTTTTCAACCTGAAGATACTTATTTAGATAAGGGTACTTTTCAGTATGATAATCAAAATAACATTACGAATGCACCTGGAACGCCAACAGGTGAGATTACACCGAGGCAGGCTATCATTAATTCATCTAACACATTTATGACAGCAAAAGTAGCTTTGCCCTTATTCAACCAAAATAATGGGAATATAGAAAAAGTGGCACATATATGGACAGAGTATTTAAAGCAATTTGGCCTTCGTTCTAAAACTGGGATTGATTTACCCTTTGAAGAAGACGGACAATATGAATTCCATCCTTCTAATAAGTTTGAAAATGGAATCTCCGCCTTATTAAATGCCTCTTGGGGAGGAAATGAAGTACACACTCCTCTTCAACTTGCTCAATATGCAGCAACTTTAGCAAGTAAAGGTGATAAATATAAACCTCAAATCGTAAGTGCTATTATTGATCAAAATGGTAAGGAAACAAAAAAGTTTAAACCAATTTTAGAAAGTTCAAATCGTTACCCTGTGAAATTTTGGAGTGTCGTGCAAGGTGGAATGAGTCAAAATATAGAGGAAATTAAAAACTTACCCTTCCATGTCGCAGGTAAAACAGGCATAACAGGTGCTCCGAATGAGCAAGAAAGAATGATAAACCATTCTCTTTTCATTGCATATGCTCCTACCGAAGATCCACAAATTGCCGTTTCTGTCGTTATTCCTGGTAGTAATTCAGAAAAAAACATTGCTGCTCTCGTTACATCAGAAATTTTAGAGTATTGGAATACTCTTCAATAAGAGAATAAAAACAAAGAGGAAGGTTCATTAAAGTGAACCTTCCTCTTTACCATATAGAATCTATATTTATTATTTTCCATATACCTTCATTACTCTTTTCGAACATAAATGAATATTTAATATCAGTTAAAACATACTCTTTTTGTACATATCCAGTATTACCGTTAATAGTCGATATTTTTATATATCCATTATTCTGCACTTTTTCTGGAATCCAAGCTTTTACCATTTCATTAGATACTTCATATAAAACTTGTGATTCTCGCTTTGGTTCAGCTAAAATTTCCGTTTTATTTCCAGTAACCGTTGCATATATATAATGCGCTTGCTTTGGTTGGTTACTTTCTGTCAATCCACTTGGTACTTTGTATGATTGCTTTGTATCATTTGTAAACTCTCCCCCCATTGTAAGAGCAACTTGCAACTCATGAAAAATATCTTCATCAAATTTCAATTCATCCTTCTTATAACTCTTCCCTTTAAATAGAACTTCATCATTTAACGCTCTATACAAGTCATTTTCATTTTTTGAATTTGTACTTTGATATAATTCATTCATAAATTGTTTTAATGTTGGATCTTGAGCAGACTCATCTTTAGTTTTAGGCTTAATTTGTGTACTACTTTGGACAGGTGATTTATTATCATCAAGCCATGGTTGTTGAACGATAACAAATAACATTGTACAAACAAAAACAACTATAATAGGCAGACCTTTTTTACGAAACGGTCTTTTATGTTTTACAAGATCCACTTCATTATTTTCATATATAGACTGCTTTATTTTAAAAATAAATTCTTCTTCATCGTTACGATTCTCCATTGGACCTTTTTTTAATTTACTATACCAGTCAGGATTTTTTTTATTGTTCATCACTACTACCCTCCCCTATTAATTTTGAAACCTTACTTCTCGCTCGGCTTAATCTAGATTTAACAGTTCCAATGGATACCCCTAGTGTTTCAGCCATTTCTTCATAAGATAATTCATATTTTGCGTCTAAAATAATTATTTCACGGTGTTTTTTAGGTAGTTTTAAAACAACATCCCACACTTCATTCATTTCCTCTTGCTTAAAAAATTCTTTTTCTGCCGATGGAGATTGCTTATCATCACTAAAAAAACCTACTAATGATATCCTTTTAAAATAGGAGGATTTCAAATAGTTTATTGCTGTATTTCTTGTAATTTTTAATATCCACGTTTTAATAGATGACTCCTTTCGAAATGAATTCCAATTTTTAAATACCTTTATAAACACATCTTGCGTGATATCATCTGATAAGTGTGGATCTTTCGTAATAATAAATGAATAATTCCATACATCTTGCCAATAGTCTTTTATAACATAGTCAAGCTCATCATGAATACACTTTTCAATAAACGTCTCTTCCATTTCCACACCTCGAACTTATTTGAATAAAGATAAAACTGCCCTCACTTTTATTATGGTTTCAATATATAGACAAGATACAAGTTTCATTTGTTCCATTGTTTATCTTTTTTTGATAGAAAAATCCTCCTAAAAATGTAAAGGTGTCCAATTACTTTCATAAAATAATCATCTATATATTCTTTTACATGACAGGCTCCTAACAACAAGTAAAGCATACAATGTTAAAAATACACTCAAAAAAAAAATCTGATTATTATTTTTTCATTTCACGCAACACTCCACTTGTATCACCTTTTTTCTTAGAGCATACTTATTTGTGTGCTCTATTTATGTTTTACTAAATAACTGTTTTGTTACAGTTTAAAATTCCCCTCCCTTGTCCCTTTCAATTTGTTTTACTCTTCTATTTACTATTAGCAATACCAACCTTTCAAAAATGAAAACAAAGATGGGTTATCATCTTTATTCAGCCACAACGAAAAAGCATTCTCGATTAAGGAGAATGCTTTTTCGAAACTTAATTGTTCTTTGTATTGCTCACTTTACACCTCCGTGTTAAGCAAACAATGAATGTAGTAAAAAATTTCACCTTATAGTTACTTATTATTTCTGAAAAACATGTTTTACTTTTTCGCCTGGAACGTTACTCCCCCCTCTTCCTTTTACATCTTCGATCATCATGGTAACAATCATATCGGGCGCATTTGCATCAAAAGCTGCAAACCATCCAAGTTCTTTTCCGTCTGCTTCTTTCGACTCCTTCAGTTCTGCTGTACCGGTTTTACCAGCAAGAGTTATACCATCAACCTTAGCAATTCTCCCCGCGCCATCAGGGTCATTAATGACTTTTATTAATGCGCTCTTTAATATCTCTCGATTCTTTTTAGAAACCACATTTTCTTTCCAATTCCCCGCTACTTTTGTTTCTTTTAAAAGATGAGGCGACGGAATATTCCCTTCATTCACAATCGGTGCATATGTTAATGCTAAATGAAGTGGTGTCATTAATACTTGTCCTTGTCCATATCCCGTGTCTGCTAGTTGAATATCATTTTTTATCCCATCTCTTGCAATGATTGAAATAGGAAATTCGTATTCGATTGGTAATTTTTCATGAAATCCGTATTTCTTAAATTCATTTACATACTGATCTTTTCCCATTTTCAAAGCTTGTTGAGCAAAATAAATATTATCAGAGTATTTCATTGCCTTATCAAAATCAATTGGACTAGCTTCCTTCACACGTGTTACATAATAATTTCCCCAAGATGAATCTTTTGTCCACTTTAATCCTTGAATTTTAAATTCTTCCTTAGGGTTTATAGTGTTTGTTTCCAAACCAATTGCACCAGTAATCGTTTTAAATACGGAACCTGGTACAAATGCTTGTGTGAAACGATTCATCATTGGTAGTTTCGAGTCGTTATTCCATGCTTCTCGTTGGGCTTTTGATGCTCCTCTAACTATTGTATTTGGATTATAAGCAGGGCTACTTACAAGTGCAATTGTTTCACCCGTTTTCGGATTGACCGCTGCACTAGATCCTGCTTCATTTTTCATCTCATTAAAGATTTTTTCTTGAATTGCAGCATCAATTGTTAACGTAACATTTTCCCCAGCTTTTGCTTCTTTTTTTGCTATGTTTTTAATCTCTTTCCCGTTCTCATCTTCCATAAATACGCGTCCACCCTTTTCACCACGTAATTTATTCTCTAATACTTTCTCTAAACCGGTCTTACCTACTAAATCATCTGCATGATAACCTTTTTTTTGAAGCGATTTTAACTCCTCTGCATTCACCTTTCCTATATATCCTGTTAAGTGTGCCGCTGCTTCTCCTAATGGATACGTACGAATATTTACTGGACGAGATGAAACTCCTTCTAATTCAATATAATCATTCTGTCTAGTTCCCTCTTTTAATATACCAATTGGTACAAAGGAGTCTGGTTTTATCCATTTCGCTGAAAGCTTCTGATCGACCTCTTCTGTAGACATATCCAGTAACTGTGCTACTATTTCTTTTGTTTGTGCTGCCGTTTCGCCTAGTTTCTCCGGAATAATTCCAACCTCAGTCGCTTTACCATTCGTTGCTAGACCTTTCCCATTTCGATCGTATATTTCTCCACGTTTTCCTTGTTCTGTTTGCATACGTACTTTGTAATCTTTTTTCATACCTGGAAAAATGAAATCTGGTGTCCAATCTATTTTCCAAGATTCTTTTTCTTTCACAAGTTTTGCTTCATGGATAAATGAAGCTGTTCCTCCATCCGTATCCATCTTAACTTCAAAAAGAAAAAGTTCTTTATCTTTAGCATTCTCTCCTTTCGTTTTAATTTTTAAATCCTTAACTCCAATACCCTCATAGATTTTTTGATATTTCTCGGTGAATTCCTTTTTAGAAATCGTTTTTTGGGCATGTTCTGATAAATGATCATACATATTTGCGAATTTTTTATCATTCCATAAATTTATATATTCTTCAAATGCTTGTTTTGGCGGTTCGTTTTGATTACATCCTACCAACATAACTGCGAAACAAATGAAAAACAGCATCCATAATTTTTTCAATTCAATCTTCTCCCTTAATTAAAAATCATTATTCCTTTCTTAATTTATTAAATAAAAAATGTTTCAACGCTTAATAGACATTGTAAGTAATGACATTGTTCCATATTTACAAAAAAATTTAATTTATGATTAAGCTGCATTCGAAGGGGAAGATTTTAAAATTCTTACAAATAAAAAAGCGGACCTATTTAGCAATCGGTGTCATTATTAGTGCTGTTTTAACAATTTTATTTAAAATACCTTTTAGTTTGAGTTCTCCGCTCTTATCTTTTTTGTAGATATTTGAAACAAAAAAGACCCCTTATACTAAGGGTCCTACAATAGAAAATAACTAAGTATAAACAATAAAAAGAATTACTGAAAGTATAATTTATAGGCGCTTTATATCCTTCTATTTCGCATCAAAACCCCTGCGCTGTATGCGACAGGGGATTCGATGCCTTCATTCTAAAGCTTATTTAGAAGAGTCATGTACAGGCAAACTACTAAAAATCAATTCAGCAACTTTTACATATCCTTTTGAGTTTGGATGAATTAAATCCGTAGACCAAAGCGTATTATCATTTACTAAATGATGATTCCAAAAATCAACATGATGAAGCTTATACTCTCTACTCAATGAAAGAATAATTTCATTTGCCTCTAATAATTGTTCTTTTAACACTTGTTTTTTTTCAGAAGAAATAGGAAGCCGAACTGTAAAATCTGGAAGGTTTGCTATAATAATATCAGCATCTGTTTTACTTAATGTATCTATCATAAATTCCATTTCGTTCTTATATTCTTGATGATTCCAACGTCCTTTTAATACATCATTTGCACCTGCAATTAAACTAACCAAATCTGGATTAAACGTTAATGCCTTTTCCAATTGCTGTGAGCGAATTTCTTTAGTTACTAACCCACGCTTTGCAAAATTAGCATATTCTATATCGTTTACACAGAGTTGAACAAAGTGATCTACCCAGCTTTTTAATGCTATTCCCTCAACTTCATCCCCTATGCCCTCTGTAAAACTATCACCAATCGATACAAATCGCTTCCACATATGTAGTCCCCCTTTATTATTAACCATATCTATACTATACAATAGCTCACACCGTAATTGTTATTTCTAAGTGGTTTTTGATTTCAATTATATTCCACTTTACTATATTTACATTTAGAATCCAAAATTGACCGATTCCCAATATACTTAGGAATCGGTCATATTCGTATATTTACTAAAGAGATAAAATCTCTCTAGTCATTATACTTTTTTCAAAAAATTTGTTGTTCTTTGTTTTGCCCAGTTGATACATTTCTTTTCGATTAAATGATACGAAACTATAGAAAAAAGGAGTGTCATTGTAATGCACAAAGTAAGAAGGAATAAGATAGATATCTTTGTATACAAAAGTTTAAATAGTACCATCATGATTGGAAAATGACACAAATAGATACTGTATGAAATTTCTCCTAAATATACAAACACACTCTTATTTAAAAATGCTTTTACTTTTAGATTACTCATGGCCATTATAATAAATATACTAACACCCATTACGACACCCCAATCTTTTAATAAGAAAGTAGTATCATTACGGGAAATACCATAAATTAAAATGGAATATAAATATAAAATAACCCCTAGTGCAATAAGAAATCCTTTATTAATTTTTTTCATATTCCTATATGAGTAGATAAGTTTTTCCTGATGTTTAAAAAGTAACATCCCAACCATAAACATAGATGTAAAATGCAGTGTATCAGCATAACCATTATAAAACCCCTCAGCTTTCCCAATATGCAACATATTAAGAAAAACATTAATTAAAGAAAAGCTCAAAGCAAATAGTATCGTTTTCTTCCAACTCAGTTTATAAAAACGAAGGAATAAGAAAGGAAACACAATAGATATACGCATTTCTTGAGCCAATGACCAGATAACTGGATTATAATTTTCCGTAAAAAAGTTATTAAGAAGCACAAAATGGTTTATAATATCTAATTTTGTTATAGAACCTTGCCACCTATCATAGAACCAATCCCGTAGTCCTACCACTTCATACGGTGAAAATAAAATAAATAAAGCAAAGGTAATGATTATCCAAAAATAATAAGGGATATAGATTCTTACAAATCTCTTAATTAAATATCCCCAATAATTTGTTTTTGAATGGTAAAGTGCCATAGATAACACAAAACCACTGAGTACATAAAAAACGATTACAGCTTCTCCACCCGCCCATAAAATCCTAAGAGGGGAAAATTTAATAGAATTAGGCAACGATGGTAGCATTAAACAAAAATGTCCAAATACCACGGTAAGTGCTGCTAACCCTCGTATGGAATCTAATTCTTTTATTCTCTTACTCATAAAATGTTCTCCTTGTAAATTGTAAATTTTGCTGTTCATAAAAGCCACTATACAAATGTAGTGGGAGAATTGTACATATTGTTTCTTTAAATTCCTAATATAAGCAGTACAAAGTTAATTTGACCTCCATTTCTTTATATACATAATTTAAAACAAAATATTTAATACAAAGAAAAGATTTTATTAAATTTTTATAAAATCTAATTACAGAAATACGTACCGGATATTAATTTTTTATTGTCATTTGATGGAATAGTGGGTGGTTTTTCATCATGTAACTTTATGAAACTAACCTTGCACCTGAACCCTTTAAATCGAAAGATTCATAATAAACGCCATCCTTTCTGTATATTTCTACAAAAAGAATAGCGTTTTTTAATTTATGGAAACAAATGTATGTTAGCTTTTTACTATATCAACCGCACTATCCCACATACCATTAAAGAAAGATCCGATTTTACGCATAAATCGTGTAAACCAATTTGCTTGTTCTACATCAGATTTTGTTACAAGGTCTATTTGTAATGATTTACCTGATAAGAACCCAGGATCTGTATTATCTTTAGGCGAGATAATCATTTTACTTATTGTTACACCTTTTTTAATAGGAGCTTCTTGTTCTTTATTTGATACTTTAAATTCTTTTTTATAAACATCTTTATTGCCCTTTGGCATTGGAAGTGAAACAGCTTGCTTCGTTTGAACTACTACATCTTTGTCTTTCGCATTTGCAACTCGCAAAGTTTCATGCCCTTTTACTACTGAATCTTTTCCGTAGATATTCTTCACTTCAAAATTCGCAAATCCATAATCATATAATTTCTTTGTTTCATCAAAACGTGCTGTATGAGAGTTTGCTTTTATTACTACAGAGATTAGACGCATACCGTTTCTTTCTACTGTACCAGTGAAGCAATCACCGGCTTCTGGAGTAGTTCCTGTTTTCAACCCATCTACACCTTCGTATTGCTTAATTAAACCTTTTAACATCATGTTAAAATTCACCATATCAATTGGATACTTGCCACCCTTTTGGAATGTTTTTTTGGGTATTTTTGCTGTATCTAACATTTTTGGAAAATCTCGAACGAGACGTTGTGCTAAAATCGCACAATCTCTTGCGGACATTTTATTTTTCTCGTCTGGAGTTGTCCCTTCTGGATGATGTCCTTTTAAATCATAGTTTGTTAAGCCAGTAGAGTTTACAAATTTATAATTTTTCATTCCAAACTCTTTTGACTTATCATTCATCATTTTCACGAAATCGGCTTCTTTTCCAGCAATTTCTTCAACTAAAGCGATTGTTGCACCATTTGCAGAGTAAATTGCCATTGCCTCATATAACTCTTTTACTGTATAAGAGCCACCATTTTCTAATGGAACGTTTGATAATGAGCGATCTTGTGAAATCTTATATGCATATTCAGAGATTTTAACTTTTTGATCCCATTTAAGTTTTCCTTTATCCACCGCTTCATGAACTAAGTATTCACTCATCATTTTTGTCATACTAGCAATTGCTAGTGATTCATCCGCATTTTTTTCATATAAAATTTTTCCGGAATTTGCTTCTACTAAAATTGCTGATCCTGCTTCTACGTCTAAAACAGGAACTGTTTCCGCTGATGCTCTTCCAGATGTAACAATTATGCTACAAAATAGTGTAAGCACTGTTACTATTGCAATAAATCTCTTGCAAAACATACCTTTCACTTCTGTTACCTCCAATATCTTTGTACTCAAAAAAAGCGTTATTCTAACATAATCCTTCAAAAAATAGACAGCGATATCAAATTCTATATACATATAAGACATTAGGACGACTTTCATATAAATCATCTCATCCCACCCTTTTAGGCACACTGACACTTAGTATTCCCACACATATCCCTCTTTTTAATACCTTTGTATTTTTCAAAATGATTCGTACTTTCATATTTTTTAGGATTACACTTAATAGACAATATAAGTAATACATTTGTTCCACATTTATAAAAAATAAAACCAGTGTGTCCCGATTAAATTTTGAGGCACACTGGTTGCTAAACTTACTATCGTTTCTTCCATTATTCATATCAATGAACTCTCCCTCATTCTATTAATTATTTTATAAAAATAAAAAAATTAACTTATCAGTATCATGCCTACTATGAATGACCTATTTGAATTATTAACTTAAAAAGTTTCTTAAGTTTAAAAAAAAGCTTATGGAACCTTTCATTCCATAAGCCATTCTATATGATCGGATGTTCAACAATAAAGGATATCCAACCTTCTTTATATTCTGCATGTATATTACCATTATGAAGTTCAACAATTCTTTTTGAGATAGCGAGTCCCAGTCCATTTCCTTGATTATCTTTTCTTGCCTTATCACCCCTGAAAAATCTCTCAAATAATTTATTTGGATCGCTAACAGGTGGTTTCTCAGCTTTATTTGATACTTTCAAAATTGCCTTATTATCAATTACATCAAGACATATTGATAATTCGGATGGCTTCATGCTGTAATTTATCGCATTCATAAACAGATTTTCATAAACACGTACCATTTTTTCTACATCCATGAAAATAGGTATTGATTCTTCCGTTATTGATTTTTGAACAATTAAACTTTCCTTTTCAAATATAGGAGTGTATTCCCCAACTATTTGCTCCAATAAACCCGATAAATCAACTTCATTAAAGTTTAACTTGGCATCGTTGTCTGATAAACGGGTATACTCAAATAATTCATCAATTAGATATTTCAATCTCTGTGATTTTGAATAAGTGGTTTCGAGATATTCCTGTAATTGTGCTTTACTGTCGTATTGCCTTCTTTTTAATAAATCTACATAACCGATAATAGATGTCAATGGTGTGCGTAAGTCATGAGATACGTTGGTTATGAGTTCATTTTTTGTACGTTCCAATCGTCTTTCCTGTTCAAATGTATTCTCCAATTCCTTGGACATGTAATTAATATTTTGAGCAAGTTGAGTCAATTCGTCTTTTCCCTCGATCTCAATTGTCAAACCCAGTTTTCCATTGGCAATATCATTCACATTATCAGAAATGAGCTTCAAATATACTATTTTCTTTCGAACCAATATTAAAAAAATGATTATAAAAGTAAAGATCGCTAACGCGAATATAAGAAATGTAAGTATATTATTTTCAAATGCACTAAGATTATCAAGATAGTGATTTAGAGTTAATGGAATTATGATATATATAAAAGTGAGGATTGTTAAACCAAACGAAACAAAAAAACTAACTGCAACAGCACCAAGAAGTTTTATAATTATCTTATTTCTAAACCTAACCTTCTTCATATTTTGTACCCAATCCCCCAAACAGTTTTAATATAAATTGGATGTTTAGAATCTTCTTCAATTTTGTCTCTTATTTTTGTAATATGTACCATGACGGTATTATCCGATTTATAAAAAACCTCTTTCCAAACTGCTTCATATATTTTTGCAACACTCAGAACAATTCCTTTGTTACGAGCAAGTAGTTCGAGTATATCAAACTCTTTTGGAGTTAGCCTTACTTCCGTGCCCCTTATCCATACTTGACGTGTATCTGTATTTACAGTCAAATCACCAATTTCTAGTATACTTTTATTATTATCTGCATTTGTATTATATTTTTTAAACCTTCTTAATTGGGATTTTACTCTAGCGATTAACTCCAACGGATTAAACGGTTTTGATAAATAATCATCGGCACCAGAGGCTAAACCCTGAATCTTGTCTATATCCTCTGATTTTGCAGAAAGCATGATAATAGGCATATTTCTTTCTTCCCTAATCTTCATACACGCTTCAATACCATCCATATTTGGCATCATAACATCCAAAATAATAAGATCGAATCGCTTTTCTTCTAACAGTTCTAACGCTTCAATAGCATCTTCAGCCTTTTGAGTTTTCAGACCTTCATTTTCCAAATATACAGAGATAAGATTTCTAATCTCTTTATCATCATCAACAATAAGAATTTTTGACTCCATATGATTCCTCCACAATTTTCTCGTATTGAACAACTAAAGGCATAAGCAAGTGGTACATTTTTATACGCCTTTTTGTAAACCTCTAATTGAAAGAACAAAAATAATATAATCAGTATAAAAGATAACGTCTTACAATTTTCTTGAGATCCATTTACAATTAATATTTTTTTCTCCATAAAATTTAACTTTTAATAAAAAATAATTGCTTTATGACTCCTTATTTTAATTAATTTTTTTATTACACCATTATTTTATAAAACTTATAAAAAGAAAAAATATCCTCTTCAATACGATCTTAAAGGATATTCTTTTGCAAATCTCATTTTTTACTTGTTACTTATTTTCACCAGTTTTTCTCCTTGTTCTAAAAGTGTTTCATAGTCATTATTCTCTTTAATTTCTTTAATTTTATTTTCAATTGTGGGTGTATTATTTATATTAAAGTACGTATTTAATACTTCATATGGTGTCTTTCCTTGTTTGATTGCACTATCTTCAATAGCTTCTTTCCATGGTATATTTGCTTTATCCATGCTTAATTCAAGCGCTGAACCAGTCTCATATTTCATATTCCGTTCTAAAAACTTTGGAGATTCTGCCTGTCCATTAGCAATAAAGTTGAACGCCTCCATAAAAGTAACATGATATGGCTTCTGTTTCTTTGCAAGTACCATAAGATTTCCACCAGTTAAATTACTATATCGATACTCTAAGTATCGTGCTGAACCTTCTATCGCTTCCGTTTTTGTTTCTCCAATTAATTGAGGCCATTTTTTCAAGCGATAGTTACGTACAATTGTCCAATCATATAATACCTTATTAATACTTTCTGGGTTCATATCAATCATCGCTTTATCTAATAACTTAAATTCTAATCCCATTAGCGCGTAATTTTCTTTATTACTCGGATATTCGTAAATAAACTCTCTACCATTTGCATCATATGTCCAATCTTTTTGTTTATAAGCATGAAAAGCTTCATGTAATAAGAAAGACGAAAAATCAAAATATAAATCTGGATTACTAAACATTTTAGGATAATATTTTAAATAAAATACATCCATATCGTTCATATTTATTGTCCCAAAGTTCCAAGGAATCCAGGTAGAAATTGTTCTAAAATCAAAACGAGTTAAGCGATAGACTTTAGGTAAATGCAGAGAATTGGGAACTTTTATTTCTTTTGCAAAAATACTATTTTCTAATCCCGTTACATTAACTGCATAAGCTTCTTGTCTAAAGAATCCCCCGTCTTTATTACTACGTATCAGAACCAATGGCATTTTTTCGAAGCGATAATCTTCATTCCAAAGTTTATCACTCGATTCTTCGAAGCTCTTATAAATAGTATATAATTCTTTTAACATGTTTTGATCTGTGTTATCTAAAGACTTAAACTCAGTATGATATGTTTTATTTAAAATTATGCTTCCCAACATACTTCCTATAAATATTACTAATAAGATTAAAATTACCTTTAAAAATTTTTTCAACATACACTCCTTTTCTAAAACGATAATCCTTATGATGAATAAGGTTTACAAGTTTTATGTTAATTAACACTTTTTTGGTGCAGGCCTAATTTGAAATAATAACTACAATAGATACCATGAATACAAGGTAGTTATTGTAGTTAACAATTTATATTGGATGATAATTCAATTTTATTGTAAGGGATAGTGCAATCGTTCCTACAAATGAGGATAAATTAGTACTCAATGTAGGAACGATGCTATCTGGCCCCTTCATGATTAAGATATAGAAAGAATAGTATTTTTCTCTTTTAATTGCTTATACATATCTTCTTGTAAGTTATAGATGAAATGGCCCCCTACTTGTATTTACTTTTCTTCTAACACTTTCTGCCGCTCATTGCTGCATATTTATATCTCAAATTCACTTTCTATTTTGCTTACATGGTATTTTTTCATTTCAGCATAACGGAGGGCAATTCTGTCAATATTTAGTATACATAATATTATTACATTAACCTTCTTTCGGAAGTACAATTCTTTTATACAATTGAACTGTAATCACATAGTAAATCGAGTAAATCACTACGAAAATAATAATTGGTAGCCAAATACGAAAGTACGGATCAGCCAAAAGAACGCTGAACATGTTCATACCAACTAATATGTGAACAATACCCACAATTGCTGGGACTAAAAATACGAAGAATAACTCCTTATAAATTGATTGTATTAATAACTCCCGGCGAACACCGATTTTACGAAGCATTTGGTAACGTGTACTATCTTTGGATGCACCGGATAAAATTTTAAACATTAAGCAGCTTGCCATCATTGCTAAAAATGCAACACCAACGAAAAAACCCATAAACATTAGTCCGCTGGCAAAATCATGACTCACAATATACGCTTGATACTTACTATCCAATTCTTCCGCTTTCACATTTTTATATTTTGCTATCTGTAATTCATCAAGTTTTTTCCATTCTTTTATGTATGATCCAAAATCATCTGTTTTCCCCATAAACACAGTACTTTCTTTACCCTTCAGCCCATCGTAGATGTTTTGATTTACAATTTTTATTTCATAATCAGGATACACATAATTTGACTGGATCGTTCTGAAAGCCTGGATCCATTGTTTTGTGTTCATCTCTCCTTTAACCCACTTTATTGAAAATGCACCAATGGGTATTTCCTCTGAAACTTTCTCTATTTTCATACCTTGCAAGAAAGGGCGATTTTTTTCTAAATCTTCTTTAAGATAATAAACATACCTATCATCAACTTTGTAATGATATTCAAGTTTTTCTTGAAATAAGATATTATCCAAAATTGTCTTTTCTTCTGCTGTTGGATTATGAATGACTGAATCGTAAATTCGTATTTGATCTGTCATGTTTAGGATGTTGTTTTTAAATGCCATACCACAAGCAATTCCACCAGCACCAAGAGCCACTAAGATTGCTACTGTTGCAAGCACATTTGTTAGACCATTAATGCGGAAATTTAATTGTGCAAAAGTAAAAGCATTGAGGCCTTTTTCACTACGTTTTTTATTACTCTTTAGCTTGTTAATCATAACTGGGAGAAGTGATCCAAATATTAGGTAAGTACCAACGGTTGCTGAGATTAATCCAACGGCCATTAATCCCAAAACAATTAGCGAATTTGCATATGACATATAAATCAGTGATGCATAACCAATACCTAATAAAAGAATACCAAGGAATGCAATTACAACGGTCATTTTTCCTTTTATGGCAACACGTTCTGTTTGTTCATCTGCATGTACAAGTTGCAGTACAGAAATACGAGATAATTTAATACTATTCATAATTGCTGATAATATAAATAGTGCAAAGAAGAAGACGCAAGTAATAGCTATAGATGGCAGATAAAGTGCTTTATAACCTTCGCCAGCAAACTCGAGTTGTTTCATTAATAGCTGACCGATACCTTCTGCAAGTCCAACACCAATTGTAATTCCAATCAAAAGAGATGTGGCACCTAATATAATTGTTTCGATAAACATAAGTAAGGTAACTTTATGCTTTTTTGCTCCTAACATCATATACATACCAAATTCTTTTTGACGAAGAACTGATAAGAAAGAGTTTGCATATAAAATATAGAAAAATGTGATAACCGCTAACAAAAAGGAACCAATTTTAAATACAGACACAATATCCCTAATAGAAGAGTTAGATTCAAGGAACGTTTTATTGGATGCTAGCGTTTGAAACATATAAAAAGTTGAAATAGAGACAATAAGACCAACAAGTAAAACAATGTAATCTTGCAACTTACTTTTTAGGCCTGACATAGAAAGCTTAAATAACATGATTGAACTTCCTTCCTTACGCTTTTTGTGTGCCCAAGTTTGCAAGCACGTCTAAAATTTCTTTATAGAATTCTTCACGGGTACCACCGCGATGAAGTTCTTTATATAACTCACCATCTTGAATGAATAAAATACGCTGGCAGTAACTTGCGCTGTAAGGATCATGCGTAACCATCATTATGGATACACCTTGCTCTTTATTTAGGCTTGTCATGGCATCAAGTAAACTCGTTGCATTTTTGGAATCTAGAGCTCCAGTTGGCTCGTCCCCTAAAATAATAGCAGGTTCATGCACTAACGCACGTGCTGCTGCTGAACGCTGCTTTTGTCCACCAGATACTTCAGATGGGTACTTTTGAAGAATTTCTGTAATCCCTAGCATATCCGCTACTTTTTCTACTTTCGGTCCAATATTACGTGATGAAACACCTTGAAGGGAAAGTGGAAGTGCGATGTTTTCATAAATAGATAAGTTCTCTAATAAGTTAAAGTCTTGGAAAATGAATCCTAACTTTTGCGAACGGAAATCAGAAAGCTCACCTTGCTTCATTTTCGTAATATCCGTTCCTGCAATTTCAATAACGCCATCTGTCGCTTTATCAAGAGTCGAAATTACATTTAATAATGTTGTTTTGCCAGAACCAGATGGCCCCATAATTCCTACAAACTCCCCCTCTTGAATCGAAAATGAAACACCTTTTAATGCGTGTGATTCATTCTCACCTTTTTTACCGTACACTTTTTGAATGTTTTTTATGTCTACGACTGGTTTTATCATATATATCCTCCTACGTTTCTATGATTGATAAGCTACTGTTTGGGTTGTTTCTTTTTCGTTTCCACTTGCAATGCCCCATCTGTAAAAGTATTAAACTTGTACCCCACTAATATATATCTTTTTATTTTTTAAAATAATAAGTCCTTTCATATTTTTGCAATACATAAAAATAGATATCAAGCCGGATAAATAGTATTTAATTTGGACATCCATTTTTAGGAATACACGTAATAGACAATCTAAGTAATAAATTTGTTCCTATTTAGATAAGAAAGCATTAGGTATTTTGTTAAGAAAACAAAATGAATTGCATAAAAAAATCCCTTTTCGCTATCTCAAAAATAGAATCATTGCTGCAGATTTTATAAACTATATAATGCCCAGCTTATACATAAGTGCAAATGTTGCCGTCCACCAAATACTTCAGGTGAATACTTTTGGAATATCGCTGAAATTTCTAATATATGGGCTAGCTTTTTTCTACTTCCTAGCAAATACTTCGTGATGGAAAACCTTGAAGGGAAAATGAAGAAACAATTTTGTTCAATCATTTGAATTATAAATAAAACATATTAAGAACCACTGGTTATATTTCTTAATTTTTCTTAAGATAATTTATAAAAACTAGACCATAACAGAGAGATTATTTCTAGTACAAATAATAAAAAACTACACCCTATTTAGGATGTAGTTTTTCTAACTGATTTATTTATTTTTCACTTCATTGTTATAAAAAGCAAATAATGGTTCAATGGATGGACTAGATAACAGAGGAATTGCCCTCTCAATCAATTCTCTATCCCAATCAAACCAACGCATTTCCATTAGCATATTCATTTCTGTATCAGTGAATCGTTTCTTTATTTCCTTAGCAGGATTTCCACCAACTATTGTATACGGCGGAACATCTTTACTTACGACAGATCCTGCTGCAACGATTGCACCTTCACCGATTGTAACGCCAGGCATTATTATAGCATTCATTCCAATCCAAGCATCACTTTTAATGACTGTATCGCCCTTCGGTTCATATGAATGTTCAATTTGCTCAGCGAATGGATATACTGTAATCCATTCTGAGTGATGATTGTGATTACCCCCCATTAAAATGACTACTCCACTCGCAATACAAACATAGTTCCCAATAATGAGTTTATCAAGATGCCATCCCATCTGTTCAATTGGATTGAACAGCGCTCGGGACTTAGCATCCCCCCACAAATACCTTACACAGCCATCTTCAAAATTTTGATGACCATAATAACCTGAATAATAGGAGTACTCTCCTACCTCAATGAGTGGATTTGTTACTATATCTTTTATATACTTTGTTTCTGACCAATGATTAAATAATGGATGCTTCATAACTTTATTCCTCGCTTCTAAGTATTATATATTTTGCTATTTACTTAGAAGCTTACTACGACTGCTACATTTTTTAGCTTTCTCAAACGACGAATCATTATCTTCAAGCCTTTCTTTTATTATAAAGGAATCATATCGTGATAAATTATATAAGTCAAATTGTAAAATTATGTACTGAAACTTGAATTATGAATTGAAATTTCAGCATTAAAACAATCGAGTTTTCAAATAACAAATCCCAATTACATATAATAAAGATTTCTTAGCTATACATCTAACTTCTTTCTTATATTAGCCTTCACTCCCTCGATATAGTTTTATTATTTATTAATTTGTCTGATAAATCAATAAATGTTAATATGATTATAGAAGATATTATCATCCATTAGATTTCACAGCTAGTTTTTCACAAAAACGATTTCTGAATCCTTAAGTAAATAGGAGGTTTAGAACATGAAACTTTTAAGGCAATCAACAATTATTGGTGCATTGACTGTTGGAGGATTTTTATTTTCAAATACAATTAGTACAATCACACCTGTGTCTGCTGAATCGCAACTTACACAAAAAGAATCACGAATTTTAGATAATTGGCGGTGGCAAAGCTATTTTTTATTACATCATAATGCAGATTTTATAGAAGAGTTAGCAGTTGGTGAGTTAAAGCATGGAGATACATTCGATGTTACTATATATACTGGTGGTAAGGATACTGGTATTGTAAAAATATATCAATTGAGTGGAAATGAAAATGACGAAATAAACCTGCATAGATATAAAACCATTTATGACTCAGGTCTAAAACATAATTATGGTAGATTTGTAACACCTATTACTAAGGTTTATACTCCAGGAACATATGTAGCTGTTATGAAACTTGGAGAAAATTATTATTATGGGGGTAGCTTTAAAATCTCAAAATAATTAACGTTTATCTCACCAGTAAATATATATTGGATACTATTTTTATTAGACAAAAATCATTTTAAAAGCTCTTCTATCTCATATAAGATAGAAGAGCTTTTTGATTGTTTGCCCTTTTTAAGGTTTAAAAAACCTTACTTTCTTTATAAATTATATTTTTTATTCAACAACTGTTTTCACCTTATTAAGTTCTACAATCTAATATGAAATATTGCATATTCTATATGTTCAATCTTTAAAAATGCGATAATTTATCTATAAAAATATTTAAAATTAATATTGAAAGGAGAATATTACATGTCTTTCTATTCTTGGTCTCCTCTTATTTTCTTAATAGTTGTTGCAATTATCATTTCTATTCAAAAGGCTAAGAAACAATAATTTATTATGTGGAGGTGTAATAATGTCATTTGCAGCATGGAGTGCTATTTTTATGACTTTAATCGGAGCAATATCTGGAGCAATCTTTGGTACAATCTCCTCTAGAAATAAAAGCAAAAATTAAATGCTAACGTAAAAATGAATTTCTAATAAAACTCTATACAAAAAAGTAGCCTATAAAGTTTTATAGGCTACTGTTCTTTCATCAAAATTATTTAGCTAATTCTTTTGTCCCCTTCATTACATCAACAAAGAATCCCCAGTTATTCACAACAGAAGAAATACTAATATGTTCATCTGGAGTGTGAACATTGAATATATCTGGCCCGAATGAAATTGCATCTAATTCAGGCATCTTTTGAACGAATACACTACATTCAATTCCTGCATGTACAGCAAAGATTTCAACATCTTTATTGTATTTTTCTTGATGCACTTTTTCAAACAAATTACGAATTTGTGAATTCGGATTGTATGGCCATTCTGGATACTCTGACTCTATTTCAAATGTTGCACCAACTAATTCGGCAATACATTTAATTTCATCTGCAACATGTTGTTTTAAACTACTTACAGAACTTCTCACTTCGTTACGTAATTTAATTTCATCTTGCAACGTTTTAATAACGCCTAAATTTGTTGAGCTTTCTACTAGACCTTTAATATCCATGCTCATGCTTTGAATGCCGTTCGGAATTAAGAATAATGATGAAATAAGCTGCTTTTGTGTTTCTTTAGCAAATACTTTTTCTACTTTCTCATCCAATTTTGTAAGTGTAACATGAACATCTGGATCAACAGCACGCATTTCTTCTTGTAATACTCTTGTCCATGATACTAGTTTTTCTTCTACTTTCTCTACATCTTCTGTACGTAATACAATTGTAGCTACACTTTCACGCGGAATTGCATTCGTTTTTAATCCGCCATGAACTTCACTTAAACCAAATTGAATATTTACTGATAAATCATGTAATACTCGTCCTAATACTTTGTTCGCATTACCACGTTGTTTATCAATTTCCATACCAGAATGTCCGCCTTTTAGACCACCAACATATAGACGGTATGCATCCATATTCGCTGGCGCTTCATCCCAAATTACTGGAATTGTTTCAACAGCTTTCGCACCACCTGCGCTACTTACAAGTAATTTATGATCTTCTTCAGAATCAATATTAATAAAGATCTTTCCTTCAAAATGATTTGAATCAACAGCGAAAGCCCCGCCCATTGTTGTTTCTTCTTCAGTAGTAATAACTACTTCAAGTGCTGGATGCGGAATGTCTTTCGAATCTAATAGAGCCATTGCATACGCAACTGCAATACCATTATCAGCGCCTAAAGTCGTTTGATTTGCATATAACATGTCCCCAATAATTCGTAATTCAATTGGATCTTTTTCAAAATCATGTACAGTCGCTTGATTTTTTTCACATACCATATCCATATGACCTTGAATAATAATAGCTGGTACATTTTCATAACCAGCAGTTGCTTCTTTTTTAATAATGACATTCATCGCTTCATCTTGAATCACTTCTAAATTACGCTCTTTTGCAAAGCCCACTAAATAATCACTAATTTCCTTTTCATTACCAGATCCTCTAGGAATCTTTGAAATTTCTGCAAAATGATAAAATACAGGGTGCTTTGTTAATTGTTCTAAAGTAGAATACATTTTTAAGCTCCTCTCAAAATGACAAAATAATATGTAAGTCTTTTATCATTATACCATGATTCGTTAGTTTCCCTTTCTATTTCATACTTTAAAATCCTCGCGTTAAATATTTAATCCTATAAAAAAACGAAAGAAAATGCACTATGCATTTTCTTTCGTTTTTTTTGCTTTCATATATTTTGAAGTACTATTATTCATTAATTTCTCTAAACGATTTATATTTTCCGTTAATGCACCTTTCACAAGAGAGAAATCTGTATTTGGTTCTTCTTTTTTTTCTTTAAAAAATGAAGACTTTTGTACATTTACTTCAGCCATCTCTTCTCCCCCTTTTCAAAAAGATACAACCTTTTATTTATATTATATAGCAAATACAGACAGGGTGTACACGTATCATTTTCTTTTTAATTCTTCTTCTAATTCTTCTACTTGCTGCAAAGTATCTCCTTTTATTAAAGAGAAATCTGTTGTATCTTCACTATCTTCTTTAAAAAAATCTTTGTCATAATCTTTTATCACTACAATCACCTCTACCTACTAGTGTAGGAATGATTGTCCGAATTTATACAAGTTTGTCTTAATTTGCTTTCCCTTTATGTATAAGTAAAAAGGACAGAAGAAAATCCTGTCCTTATTTAATAAAATAACTATGATGTATTGTTAAATTATATACATTTTCAAAATCCCGATCTTGCAGATTATTTTTCTTCCCATCAATAACAATGAAAACATCACTCACTATTTTTGCTGGTATAATTCCGACATTTTCTACTTGCACCGCTTTCTGCTCATTTAATTGCTCAATGTATTCTAACGGAACGATAGTACTAAATTGAGATCGAATACCACGAAAATTTGTATTTAATTCCTTTGCAGCTTCAAATACAACAATTTTCGCTCCAATCTTTTCCCCATACGAATCTAAAAATGCGTTTAAACTTTTTGTATATTCTTCTTCCGTATGCCATTCCATTGTACCGAATACTGCTGGATTGACATTTTGAATAATTGTTGTGTATATTTCTCCTCTTGCTTTAGAAGCAATTAATGACCGTTTTATCGATTGAACAGTCTTGCCGATATCGCTAAATTTCGCTCCCCATATTTCTGAAATATTAGGTGTTAAAATAAATGCAATATCAACGAAAATAACCATTGCAGTGAACATTAAAAGATTTTTCCAGAGGGTTAAATCAATTCCTTTTATCATGAAATACACGGTGACTGATACTATAAACAACCCATACCAAGTCTTTCTAATACGTTGCTTCTTCTCTTCGTACAACTCTTCATTTCTCCAGTAAAAGAAAACAAGAACTAGAAAAACGATTGCTAAAATAAATAAGCCGATTCGAATGTTAGAGATCACCAATGACATCACCCTCCATTCAAAAACTACTCCCGATATCATTACATGCACAAGCAGCTCTCTTTATGACAAAAGACGTGGACAAGCTTCTAAATTTAGCAATATCGCATATACATTAGAAGGTCCCACGTCTTTTATCTTGAATCTACATTGTATATGTAGACAAGCATGCGTTTCAAATTTTCATGTTAAAAAGAAATATGTTTTGGAATTTCCCCTTCTGGTACTTCTCCGTCCATACTTAAGTAATAATGACGAATTGGACGTAAATCTTCGTCTAATTCATACACGAGTGGTATACTCGTTGGAATATTTAATGAAACAACACCATCACTTGAAAGGTTATCTAAGAATTTCACTAGCGAACGAATCGTATTACCGTGCGATGAAATAATTACCTTTTCCCCATTTTTTAATGACGGCGCAATTTCTGAATGCCAATAATCAAGAACTCTTTTCTCCGTGTCCACTAAACATTCAGTCAATGGAAACTCACCTTTTTTAAGTGCTTTATATCTCGGATCATTCATTTCATACCTTGGATCATCCTCAGTAAGAGCAGGTGGTCTTACATCGATACTACGTCTCCAAATATGAACTTGCTCCTCACCATATTTTTTCGCAGTTTCATCTTTATTCAATCCCTGCAATGCACCATAATGTCTTTCATTTAACTTCCAACATTTATGTACTGGGACCCAGGCAAGATCCATCTCATGAAGTACAATCCATAACGTCCGGATTGCTCGTTTTAATACAGATGTATAAGCGACATCAAAAGTATATCCATTTTTCTTTAATATTGCTCCTGCTTCTCTCGCTTCACTTAATCCATTCTCTGATAAATCTACATCAGTCCAACCTGTAAAGCGATTTTCAAGATTCCATAAACTTTGTCCGTGACGAATAAGTACAAGTTTTATCATAATAATTCCCCTCTCGGAAATGTGAATTGTATTGTTCCATTGCGTACACGTATAAAGTATCTAGTAATGTATCTTTTTATCCATTCACTCTATGACCAATCCATAGTTGCCAAATGTATGGATAAAATTTGTTCTTTTTCAAACTATAAAACAGATATATTTCTTATTATGTTTGATCGATTGCAACTTCTCGCTTCGACATCCAAGTATCAAAACCTGATCGGCTATTTGCCATTTCATTCATAACTTGATGCCAATTTTCTTCACACGATTCACCAAATTTCGAAAAAATAGCAACCATTTGTTGTCTTTGTACATCGCTCAATTTTTTCTCTAATTCGGTACCTTTTTCTGTTAATGATAACTGTTTCACACGACGGTCATGTGTAGCTTCATTACTCTCAATTAAACCCTTTTCCACAAGTTGTCGTAGTGGTCCGTGAAGAGCTTGTTTACTTATTTCTAATAGTGATAATAACTCATTTACACTTACCCCTGGAAAGCGTGCAATAAAAAATAAAATTCGGTGATGTACTCGTTGTATGCCATACTCTTTTATAATTTCATCTGGCTTTTCAGTAAATGTTTTATATGCAAAGTAAAATAATGCTAATGCTTCATTCATCTGTTCTTCTTTATGTTGTGTCATCTACTTTCCCCCTGTATGTAAATTATACCACAATCCAGTAATCAATATTTTAATGAACGCATTGGAACTTCTTTAGTCTGTTGAAATATTCATTACATAAGTAGGAGATGATTCACTTGAAAACGCAATATACTGTTAGTACATATTTATTAGACCGACTAAGCGAATTAGGAATTGAACATATTTTTGGTATCCCTGGTGATTATAATTTGGCTTTTTTAGATGATGTAGTAGCACATGAAAAGTTAAAGTGGGTTGGTAATTGTAATGAATTAAATGCGGCATATGCTGCTGATGGATATGCTCGTATAAAAGGAATCTCCGCTCTTATTACCACTTTCGGTGTTGGAGAGTTAAGCGCCATTAACGGTGTTGCTGGCTCATACGCAGAAAACGTACCAGTTATAAAAATAACTGGTACGCCAACAACTAAAGTAATGGAAAATGGAGCACTTGTTCATCATACGTTAGGTGATGGAAAGTTCGATCACTTTTCTAATATGTATCGAGAAATCACAGTAGCACAAACAAATTTAACAGCTGAGCATGCCGCTGAGGAAATAGACCGTGTATTACGTGCATGTTGGAGTGAGAAACGCCCTGTTCATATTAATTTGCCGATTGATGTGTATAATAAACCAATTAATAAACCTACGGAATCAATTTTACATAAACCAGTTGTAAGTAATAAAGAAGCGCTGGATAAAATGCTGATACATGCAACTTCAAAAATTAATAGTGCCAAAAAACCTGTTATTTTAGCTGATTTTGAAGTGAATCGTTTTCATGCGGAAGAATATTTGTATCAATTTGTAAAAAAAACAGGATTTCCTATCGCAACGCTAAGTATGGGGAAAGGAATATTCCCTGAAAAACACCCTCAATTTGTAGGAATTTATACTGGTGATGTTAGTTCCGCATACTTACGAAAAAGAATTGATGAATCTGACTGTATTATTAGTATTGGAGTGAAATTAACTGATACTATTACTGGGGGCTTTACACAAGGTTTTACGAAAGGGCAAGTAATAGAAATCCATCCCTATACTGTAAAAATCATAGATAAAACATATGGGCCTGTTGTAATGAAAGATGCTTTAGAACAATTAAGTGATTTAATCGAACATCGCATAGAGGAAACACTTGAAATTAAGCCCTTTATTTCAGAATCGCTATCGATTACTGAAGAGTTTAACCCAAAAGCACAATTAGTTACACAAAAACGTTTTTGGCAACAAATATACCATTTCTTACAAGAAAACGATGTTTTAATTGCAGAGCAAGGAACACCTTTCTTCGGTAGTGCTGCTATCCCTTTACCAAATAACACTACATATGTAGCACAACCATTATGGGGATCGATTGGCTATACATTACCTGCTCTACTCGGTACACAGCTCGCTGATTTATCGCGGCGTAACATTTTAATTATTGGTGATGGTTCTTTCCAATTAACTGTTCAAGAGTTATCGATTATACTCCGTCAAAATTTAAAACCGATTATATTTTTAATTAATAACAATGGATACACTGTTGAACGTGCAATTCACGGCCAAAATCAACTGTATAATGACATACAAATGTGGGATTACACAAAACTCGCAAACGTATTGGGATCAGAAGAAAAAAGTCTAACATATAAAGTGGAAAATGAAACAGAGTTAGCAGAAGTTTTAACGAATATATCTTTAAATAAGAATCAACTCATCTTTATTGAAGTTGTAATGAGCCAAGGGGATCAGCCTGAATTGTTAGCTAAACTCCGTGAAAGATTCGGTAAGCAAAATTCTTAATAAGAAAAAGCGTAGCTATAAATGGGCTACGCTTTTCTTATCTTATTTTTTATTCCGCCAGCGTCAACTGCCAAGACACACCATATTTATCATTTAACCAGCCAAACTTTTTGCTAAATGGATAGGAACCTAACGGCATTAGTACAGATCCATCCTGTGCTAGTTTATGAAAGACCGTTTCAATCTCTTCTTCTGTCTCACAAGTTACATAAAGAGACATAGATGGTGTAAATGTAAAACCATGCTTGACATAACTATCAATGCACATGAATTCTTGGCCATTTAACGTAAAGGTTGCATGAATGACAGAACCCTCTTTACCAGGTCCATTTTCATCGTAACGAGAGATATTTACAATTTCTGATTGATCGAATAGCGACGTGTAAAAATTCATCGCCTCCTCAGCTTTACCTTCGAACATTAAGAACGTAGTAATTTTTTGATTTGTAGTACTCATGTAAAGACAGCCCCTTGTTATGTATTTATGCAAAACATACATCGGCCACCAAAAACCGAACGTATATTCCTATAAATATATTGTCTATAAAAACGATACGTTTGTCAATTATCTACTTTCTTATTTCTTCTTACATAATGCTGTCCAAAGAAATGATTCTCCAAACATAGTATTTGGTTGTTTGATTTGCCTCATCTTTCGAATTTCAATTACTTCAAATTCTTTAAATATCTCTCTCAGTTTTTCTTCAGAATATGCCAGACCACCTTGTAGACTCCACCCTCTATATACGTCCCAATCTGTTATTTCTGAACCATTTCGTTCATCTAAATCACCTGCTGCAAAACATGTTACTCCAAAATAACCACCCGATTTCAATGAGTTTATAATTAAATTCACATAATGTATTCTTCTATGTGGTGGAATATGATGTAAACAGCCTGAATCGTATACAAAATCAAAATCATTTTGACACTCTAGATTAAAAATTGAATCACAAATAAAATCAATTTCTATTCCTTTTGCTAAAGCCCTCTCTTTGGCCCAATTAATGCCCTCTATAGATAAATCCACTGCGGTTACATCAAACCCTTCAGCCGCTAAATAAATAGCATTTCTTCCTGGGCCACATCCAAGCTCCAGCACTTTCCCTTTGGAAACCCATTCTGTTTCTACATATGAAACTAGATTTTCATCTGGAACATTTTCAAAAAACGGAACATCTTTTTCTCTATTCGCATAAAATTCATTCCAAAATGGTTCTGCCGGTCTTAATAATGAATCAAGCATTAGAATAATATCTTCTTGCGTGTGCAACGTTTCATTTTTCATTTGTATCCCTCCAAATTTTAATAGTCAGAAAATTATTATATATCTTTCAGAACTTTCATACAAAGAAAAACTCCTACATTTAATAGGAGTTTTTATCTTTAAAATCCAAGTACAGCTAACCATTTTAATAGATTCTCTTCTCGCACTTTCAACTCATTATTCCTAAGCTTACCTAATTGAATTTCGCTAACAATTTCTCCATCCAACATAAAAAGAACTCTTTCTGTTTTCGCAGCTACCTTTACATCATGAGTCACTAACATAATAGTAGTTCCATCACGATTAATATTTAGTAATATTTGCATTACCTCTTCTGTTGATTTTAAATTTAGAGCACCAGTTGGCTCATCAGCAAAAATAACATTTGGATTATTGATAAGCGCTCTACAAATAGAAACTCTTTGTAATTGGCCTCCAGATGCTTCGGTTATATAATGAGACGCTATATCACTTATCCCCATTTTCCTCATTAGCTCCAGAGCACGTTGATTTACTGTTTCCTTACTCTCGCATTTCGCTAAATATGCTGACAAGATGATATTATCAAATAGATTCAAGTTTCTTAGAAGGTTGCTCTGCTGAAAAATAAATCCTATTTCAGTAAGGCGCAATTTGGCTAACGCTTCTTCTTTCATACATGATATTTCTTTACTATCAATTTTCACACTTCCTGATGACATTTGATCCATTCCACTAATATTATATAATAACGTTGATTTCCCAGAACCAGAAGGGCCCATGACCGATATAAATTCTCCTTCATTAATCTCTAAATCTATATTTTTTAGCACGTGATATTTTGTATTTCCATCTATTGAATATGTTTTGTTTAATTGCTTTACTTCTAAAATTTTTTTCACGTTACACCCCTACTCTCCACTTCGTTTTAAATCATCTGTTTGTTTCATATTAAAACTACTGAAAAGTATTGTTGCAGTCACAGATATAAATAAAATAGCTGGACATATTACATAAGAAACGATAGGGTTTACGGCAAACTTTATATGAGCCGCTCCCATAAATGAGCCTAACCAACTTACTAACATTTCACCAAACGTAGCAGCTAGTAATGTCCCTATTACAATGCCTATTAATACAATGACAATAGAACGAGTTATATACTGTATACGAATATCTTTGTTAGAAAAACCAATACTTTTCATAATTAATATTTGTGAAGAGTCTTTTGCCAATAACATTTTAAAAAACATCGCAGTAATTAAAACTGATATCAATATAGCAATCAAAATTGCCACTTGCGTCACGAGTCTTAATTGTTTAATTGTCTCTCCTAAAGTTTGCGTTAAATAATCATCTGTATCTGTTATTTTTGCAAAACTAAAATTATGCTTATACTCCTTCACTTTTTCTTGTAAATTCACAGTAGGCTTAATATCTACGTTTACTACATACCATAATATATTTTCGCTATTATAAGAGAAGCTCGCTTTAGCTGTTTTCCCACCATTCGTTACATCTTGATATATCCCACTAATAGTTAGTGCTTTTTCTTTTCCTTCTACAAATAAAACGATTTCATCCCCTACATTCTTTTTTAATTCATTTGCGTTCATATACGAAAGAGCAATTTCATCTTCATTTTTTGATGCCATGCCTTGAATATAGTCTAATGGGAATTTAGTGAAGTCTCCCATTTCTACATTTAAGTTTTCATGTGTACCATCAGCGTTTACTATTTTAAATGTACTCGTAACAAATGTTGCATATTTTTCTACTTCTTCATCATTTCGTATATATGAAATAACGTCCTTAAATCGTTTCTCTATATTTTCAGATTGCTGTATATCTATTCGAATGTCACTTTTTCCTGTTCCCATATAATTTACAAACTTCGGTGACTGAATTGTATACAAAAAGTTAACAGGTACAACAACCATAAACACGGCTATGATTAAAACGATACTTAATACGCGATATAACTTAAAGCGTTTTACGACATCTTGTATACCAATAAATATATTTACATTTATAATTTTAGTTTGAGAAAGAGAAAAAGAACTTTTCACCTTCTCCTTTCCTAGATTATCTCTTGATCGTAAAGCTTCTATTGCTGTAATTCTCCTGAAATTCCGCAAAATAATACGACAGAAAAGGATAACAGCTAGAAATATCAGAGTTGTGACTATTAATGGTACAATAAAATGTAAAACACTTGTATTTGCTGTTCCCATATAAAGTGAGATATTAGAGGTAAATATTTTTGTAACAAATAATGAAAGAATATATCCACATATACACCCGCTAGCAGCAATAACAACATATTTTGTTACATATAATTTTTGGATCTCTTTGCTTGTAATGCCAATAGCTTTCATAACACCAATTTCCCAATAATCTTCTTCCATAGAAGTCATAATTGTAAATCTAATACATAAAATTGCAATTAACATTAATAATGCACTTATTATGATAAGTACTGCAGCTATTATTCCATCTGTTAATGAATTGAGTGTTTTAAAGAGTGAATACGTAATAGAGGGACCTTTTTGAGGTAAGTTCGATGACTGATATAGATTTTCAAATTCATTTATTTTATTTGCATCTGTTAGCTGGAATTCAATAAGATATTCACTTTCTCCAAAATTCCCCTTTATTCTTTCGAAGTCTTCATCGCTTATTACAAATCGTTTTGAACTAACAAGTGATGGGTTCATTTGAACATCACGAACAAATGCCGAAATAGTCAATGCTAGTTCATTATTATTTTTAACAACCCATATTTTATCTCCAATACGCAAATTATATTTTTGCATATAATAAATTGGTACACCTATTTCCCCTTTTCTAACATCGATCACTTCATTATTTAAATCTAATAAAAAGTCAAAATCACTATTTTGTTTAACGAAGCTAATGTCCATTACACTATTATGTTCCGTTTGATTTTTCTTCTTTATAAAAATGTTAGACCCACCTATTTGAACCATCTCAGCCGTTTGCTGTTTTTTTACAAAAGGAGTTTTCGCTACAAATGAGTCGATTGACTTTTGATTTATTTCTCCGGTATGCATTTGTACGAAGTGCGGTGCGCTTGATACTTTAAACAATTGATCCATCGAGTTCAATAGATTTATAACATTACTTGAAGCACTAGCCATTAAAAGGCTTGATAACATGATAAACATAAATAAAATGGTAATTATCAATTTATTTTGAGAGAAATCTCTTTTTAACATTCTCCTAATCATATTAAGCTAGTTCCCCTCATTCTATAATATTTTCTTCGTCACTATCGCTATTATTATCATTATGAAACTAATAGCTAATATAGGTAAATAAATTTTCATATTGAATTCTTCAAACATAAAACCATAAATGACTTGCCCAATTGGTGCCATACATTGAGATACCGCTGTTATAATTGCCATTACTTTTCCTAGGTTTTCATTCGGTGTTTTCTTTTGGACTACAGTAATTACATAAATGGATACAATTGTCATGATCATTGCAATTAGAATAGAAGAGAGTATAAAGAGGAGAAATGATGGATAGTATCCTAAATTAAGAATAACTGGCGTAACGGATAGTGCCATTGGTATTACTAATAAAGCTATTAACAGCATCCAGTAATGCAATGTTTTCATCTGTATCTTTTTCGCAATAAAGCCTATTGATAATGCACCTAAAATAGTAGCAAAATCGATCAATCCCATTCCAATTCCGTATAACATATCGCTACTTTCTATTGTTACTCGTATAATAATTGGAGCACCAACTACAAATAGCGGCGTCAGTATTAAATTTAATAATGCAGCTAAAAGCATAGATTTCAAAATAAATGGTTGTTTTAAAACGAATACGAAGCCATCTTTCATATCCTTTACAATTGTCGGTATGATATGGCTTTCTTGTGCTCTTTTTATAAAAGGTATTGTAATAAACATTTCTAAAATCGCAGATAAAAAGAAAGCAAGACAGCTTATTATTACGAGCGTTTTCAAACCAATTATGCCGTACAATATTCCTCCTAATACAGGAGCAACTATGTTAGATAATGCTTGCACACCATTTACGATACCGTTCGCTTGTTCTAACTTTTTCTCTGGAACTAATTGCGGAATACTCGCCATTACAACTGGTGAGTACATTGCACTAATGACTGCTAGTAAAAACATAATTGTCCCAATCAATATAATAGATACCGATCCACTAAATAATAAAACTATAAAGCTTAATACAATCGCAGCGTTTATAAAATCAAAAGTGACCATTAAATTACGGCGATTGAAACGATCAGCTATCGCTCCACCAACAGGGGATAACAAAAACGGAATACTCGTTACCGCATATAATCCTGCGAATATATCAGCACGCCCTGTTATATCTAATACATATAAAGATAGGGCAAAACGTAAAAGTGTTGAACCCAAAATAGTAATAATTTGCCCACTCACCATTAAGCGAAAATCTTTCATAGAAGATTTTATACTTGCTGGCATACTCATCACACCCTTCATTTAATTTAGACCGACTGTCGGTCTATAATAACTAAACAGAAATCATGATTTCTGTTTAGTTAAAAACTCCAGCATATAATCAAAGGATCCTTCTTTCGCTCCAACAGATGCTTCCATCATTTTTATATAAGCTTTCGCTCTTCTCATCATTTCTTCCGGCTTCCACTGGAATAAACCTTCATCAAATATGACTTGTGCTGAAGAAAGTAATAATTCAATCGTTTCTTGTGGGTATGGTGTAGAAAATATGCCTTCATCGATTCCTTGTTCTAAAATCTCTGCTAAAACAGGAGATAAATGAATAATGGATTGCACTATGCTTTTTTGATGCATTTCCGCATTATTTGGCTGATGAAATTGTTCAATCATTTTATCTTTGACATCTCCTGATTTTGGTGATTGCTCCATCAAGACTCGAAATAACTTTTCTAAAACTGGGATATTTGGATTGGAGACGATTACTTTCGCTTTAGCAACATCATCTTTAACGATCCTCATGATGATCTCATCCATTACTTCTTCTTTCGACTTAAAATAGTGATAAAACGTCCCCTTCGCTATCCCTATCTCTTTTAAAATGTCATTTACTGTTGTTTTCGTATAACCTTTCGTAATAAATAAACGTTCAGCAGTTTCTAAAATTTCCTTTCTACGCTCCTCATACTCCTTTACTATTCGCATTCATGTTCTCCTTCCCATCAGACCGACTGTCGGTCTATTTAAATTATATGTTTAGTTAGTAAAAAGTTTCCTATTATCGTACATATACAACACCCTACTTTCTATTTCCTTTATAAATTTTTTATTTTTTTAATACGGTAAATGAAATTTTAAAGGGTGTTTAAATGCAATCATCCTTGTACTTATATCGATTTCGTTGTGTACAAACAAAAAAAGAGCCGCAACAATCTGCGGCTCTTTTCAATAATAACTATTTAACGGCCACGTCTTTGCTGACCTTGTTTTGTACTACCTTTTTTATTACTTGGCTTGTTAAATGATCGGTTGTTATCATTTCTCGAACTATTTCTTGAGCCACCTTTTGAACCACTTCTTGAACCTTCGCGGCTATCTCTTTGACGATATTGATCTGATTTCTTTGGAGCCGGCTTTGGTACCGGTTTTCCATTTTCATCTACACGTTTTATCTTCGGTTGTTCGATTATTTCTCTTTGCAATGGTGCACCAAGCGTTTTTTCAATTTCTTCTAAATGTTTTTCATCTTTCGCTGCAACGAACGTAATTGCAAGACCAGATCCACCTGCACGTCCTGTTCGGCCAATGCGGTGAATATAACTTTCTACATCTTCAGGAATATCAAAGTTAAATACGTGCGTTACACCATCTACATCAAGTCCACGAGCTGCTACATCTGTTGCAATTAAGTACTGAATTTTAGCTTCGCGGAAACTCTTCATAACTCTCTCACGTTTCGCTTGAGGTATATCACCATGAAGTTCAGCACAATTATAACCTAATCCTTTTAAATTATCATAAAGCTTACTTGCTCTAACCTTTGTACGACAGAAAATAACAGCTAAAAATGGCTGATCACGGTCCATAACGAAACGAAGTGCATCTGGCTTTGCACGATCAGTCGTCTCAATGACACGCTGCTCAATTGTATTTACCGTTACTTCTTCACTTTGTACTTGAACCATTTGCGGTTCATCCATATAACGCTTCGCTAATTTTTTAATATCTTTTGGCATCGTTGCTGAGAATAACATCGTTTGTTTACTACCAGGTGTCTCATCTAAAATATCTTCAATATCATATAAGAAACCGAAATAGAGCATTTGATCCGCTTCATCTAGTACAATTGTTGAAAGATTACTTAAATCAATTGTTTCACGACGTATATGATCTAATAATCGTCCTGGTGTCGCAACAACAATATGTGTATTGCCTTTTAATTTTCTCAATTGTTGTGCTACATCTTGCCCGCCATAAATCGCTAGTACATTAATATCTTCTCTTTGAACAAGCATTTTTTTTATTTCAGTTGTAATTTGCAGTGCTAGTTCCCTTGTTGGTGCGACAATTAAAGCTTGAACATCACTAGACTCTGGATCGATTTTTTCTAAAATCGGTAACACGAATGCTAACGTTTTACCCGTCCCTGTTTTCGCCTGCCCAATAATATCTTTACCTGACATAATAACAGGAATTGCCTGCTCTTGAATTGGTGTTGCTTCTGTAATTCCATTTTCACGTAATGTATGATTAAAAGTTTCACTAATTCCTAATTCTAAAAAGTTTTTCAAATAGACCACTTCTTTTCCTTATTTTTCACATTAGCTTTCATTGTACCATTTGTTTCGCCAAATATGAAAAATAAAAAAATTCTTATCTTCTTTTTTTATATTCATCGTGTACTAGTTGGACAAATTCTATTTGTTTTTTCTCTGATTTTATTAATGCTTCCATGTTAGTAGGAGACAAAATACACTTTTTAATTTTTCTATTACTCCAAATTAATTTTGTATACTTTGCATCTTCGTGTAGCCTTCGAAACCACTCGAATTCACTTAACTTTGCAATATGATGTTTTAGTTTCATGTCATTTCGAGGGTAAAATGTAATTATAGCCATTATTACATCAAGCAATAAACTCATCTTCTTCCCTCCTATACATATATATTTCAATGTTAAGGAAACATAGTTACAAGGTGATAAAATTGACCAATACATTCATAAAAATTTTTTGCGTATTTTTCTTACTATATTTTCAATCCAACACAATTATAATGGCGAAATCTCAAACAGATGTAATAAGTGAATTCAAACATGCTTTACTCAAAAATGATAAAAAATTAATGAGGTCATATGTAACAGATGGAGTTGAACTACCTACTTTCCAAACAAATAAACAAATTCATGAAATTAAAATAGTACCGTCTCCAAAAGAAGATACTACAATTCTTATTTCTTATTTCAAAGACACTGATGATGAATTTACTATCGGTTACATTTTAGAAATAATAACAAAAAACAATAAAATATCTCAAATTAATCAAATTTATGATGGAACGAATCCTCTTATGAAAGAAGCTACTATTGTAAAAGAATATGAAATGAAGTGTATGGAACATATACTTACTCCTACAAAATTCCCGTTCGAAATTCACGAATTTCAAGGGTACATCTATAACGATTACTTAAACCTCCAATACTACAATGAAGATATGAATGGGATTTTTAAAATCACTGTTTCACCAGTTCAAAACAAATTAGGCTTCTATGCACTTAGGGGAGCTAAGCTCTACACCTTAAAAAATAATATAAAAGCATTATATAATCCTCATTTTGATTCAGCATATGAGCTTATCTTTCAGCAGAATGGTTTTCAATATACAATTGCAATTGGTAACAAACGCTATATAAAAGGAAAATATAACGTAAAGGATTTAATTCAAATTGCAGAATCTATGAATTAAAAAAACAATCTTTTCGATATGGGAAAGATCGTTTTTTTATTATTTTATAAAGTAAGCTTTCCTCCATGATAGCAATAATACTTTACGGCTTTAAGGTTTTTAATTCTCTTTAAAGACTCTTCCGCTTTTTCTAAATCTAAACAAAAACTTGGATTAGCTATTACTAATTCATGATTATCTTGAACAGCCGCATCCCCTGTAATTACACAGTTTGAATTCGGGAAATATAATGAAATATGCCCCGAAGTATGTCCTGGAGTCGCTACTATTTGACATTCATCATTCAAAATCATTTGACCATCATATACTTTTTCATCGACGGAAATATGTCTTATATTTTTTAACTGTTGTATAAACCATTCACCAAATTCTTTCTCTTCAATTGGCATACGTTCTAACATTTCTTCAGCTTGAACTAATCTCTCCGATTTTATTTCACCATTAATGTAGTGACATTCAATTTCACTAGCAATAATATTAACTTGAGGATATTTCACTTTGAAATCATATAAAGACCCTATATGATCATCATCATAATGAGTAATAATTATATTTTTTAAGTTTTTCATCTCATACCCATGTTTTAAAATTGCTTCTTCAATTAAAGGTGAAAAATTGATATAACCTGTATCTACTAAAGTTAATTCATTGTTTGCTATAACTAAACTCGGATAAATAAATTGTTTTTGCCCATTAAATTCATATTCAATTGGTAGTTCTATTATCTTCATTTTTATTCCCCCATACCCGTTATTAAATGTTTAATAATATATAAATCATCCACATACATTTTACTGTACATACTTATGTAACGAAACACTGTAAGTCGTTACATAACAAACATTCTATTATTTTGAACAGGTAATTCCTTATTTTTATGGAAATATACAATAAGATAAATAATAAAATTGATTACTTCCCCACTTTTTTGTCTATCCTTTTAAAAAAATCTCTGTTTTAGTAAAAGGAGTGTTTATATGGAGAAACAGACACTTTGGAAAAAATTCAAAAAAAGCTCAGCGAACCTCGGGAAATCCAGCGTATATGAAAGTATTATTTTATACTACACAATGAGAAAAAAAGAGCTACCTACTAAAGCGAAATTCATAATATTAGCCGCTTTATCCTATTATGTATTAGCAATCGACTTCATTCCAGATATAGCTGCTATTATTGGAATCGGCTTATTAGATGATGTTTTAGCAATTGCTATAGCGCATAAATTTGTAATGCGCCATGCGGACGCTGAAATTCGAGAAAAGAGCAAAGTAAAAATGGAGTCATTATTTACTTCAGCACAAGTATAATTATACCGTCCAGTCATTTACCTAGCTTTTTACTTTCAAAAAAGCTAACTTTAATTATTGATAGTTCTATTTAACCTTCACCATGAGATCATTACAGAATACATTCTTAATTTCTCTTAGCTCTCAAGCCGTAAACAAATAGGATGCCAGTACTTGTTCCCAAGTTCTGACACCCTATTATTTGTTCTTATTCATTTTATTTCAATTAAGGAATATAGAAAATATTAGTACATGTAGTTTATGCAGTTACATGTGTTCCCCTATACAAAACTGCTATTGCCACTACTATAAGAATCATCCCCATAAAAGCAGGTGCGGCATGACCAAGTGATACATAGAATTGCCCTCCAATAATTGGACCAAGCATTCTTGCCAAAGCTTGAATAGATTGGCTACCGCCTTGAATCCTTCCTTGTTCACTAGAATCGACAGACTTTGAGAGCATCCCATTAAATGAAGGTCCGAAAATTGAATCACCAAAGCCAAACATTAACATTCCAATGATAAGAAGAGGATATAAGGAAAACAAAGCAGATGCTGCAATAAAACTGTAGCCAATAATCTCCGAAACCATTCCAAGCATAGCTATTTGTTTATCACTAAGCTTGATCAAAAGCTTTGGCATTATAAAAGCTTGTGAAATGATATCTTGAAAGCCCATAATTGAAAACATAAGTCCGATTAGTGCAGGCTTCCAGCTAAAAGTATCCATCGTAAATTGTGTGAAAATTGCTTGTAAAGATCCGTTAGGTATCCAAAGTAAAAACGCTGAGACGAGTAACCATTTTAAGTGTTTCATAGAAAGTATGTTTGCAAGTTGTACAAAAGGATTTAACCTTACAAAAGTAATCTCTTTTAACCTATTATTTTTGTCAAGACTCTCAGGCATATATTTCATCCCATATAATACATTGAATAAAGTTATGAGCGCTCCAAAATATAAAGGTACAGAATGACCAAACTTTGCAAGTAATCCCCCAAGAGTTGGTCCGATAATAGTTCCTGCACCTACCACTGCACTCACCCACCCAAAATACTTCGTTCTCTGTTCTGAGGGAATGATATCTGCAAAATATGCCAAAATTGTACTGATGCTCCCGCCTGTTATTCCTTCTACTATACGTCCAGTAAATAGTACCCATAAAGCCCCTCCTATACCAAAAACTAAGTACCCGATTGCAGAACCGAAAAGGCATATTAAAAGTAATGGACGACGACCATATTTATCGCTCAAAGCTCCGAGTGCAGGAGCCGTGAAAAACACGCAGACCGCATAAACAGAGGTCAGTAGTGTAACAACTAGAGCCTGTTCTTTCGGACTACTTATATATGGCTGCACTAAGAATGGCACTACAGGCATGATGATACTGAAACCTATACCACAAAGAAATACCGAAATAAGACCGAATATCAAAGCATGTTTATCAATGTTTGTTTCCGTTTCATTTTGTGATCTAAATATAGACATTTAACTTCTCCTCTCAAAACTTTTTGTTGCTTTGTCAACAAAATAATAACTTCATTTCGTTGATTAGTCAACAAAAACACAATAATAAAAAGGTAGCCTTACTGTGAACAGGCTACCTTTTTATTATTTAAATGTACCTCGCATGAACGGGCAAACAAGTTAGTTTTTCGGGATCAACTGCCCGAATGCTTCAACTTTATTACGACTTTATATGTATCCCTTGTTTCTTTATTTCTGCATCCAAATGCCTACTATACTTTTCCACGAAGTTAATAATACTGTCGAATTCTGCCTCGGTTACTTGCTCAAATACAGCTTTATCCCGCTCTTGAAACTCATTGTGCAACTCTTCGTGAATTTTATATATTTCTTTCCCTTGTTCAGTAAGCCTAAAATATATTTCTTTTTTATTCTCTGATTTCTGGTAACTTTCGATAAGGCCTTTGTTTATGAGCTTCTTAGTCATTCTACTTATTGCACCGCGAGTCACATAAAAAGCCTCTGCAAGTTGTGTCACGTTAGAATCTGCATTATTTTCAATATATTCAATGCAATGTACTTCAGAAGACTTAAAACCTTTAAGACCTTCTTCCATCTTATCTTTATTAAGCCAAACTAGCTTATTATATAATTCCCTGAAACCGTTCATGACCTGTTCTTCCTTATTCATGGCCTATCCTCCTAACAGCTCATTCATACATTAAAACTATTATATTAAATTTATGCTTACGTTTCGACAATATTGATATAATTATTTGAGCTCTCTTTGAAAATAGACGATTGCATATAATAATTCACTATACATTAGAAAAAAAGTAAGAGCTAAGATTAGTTGTCTTAGCTCTTCTTCCATAAAATTTATATTTTTTAAATACTATTTCACTTCATTGGCTACAAAAAATTGCTCACAAACACTTGAAATGCGCTGCAAGTCTACGTTTCCACCAGATATAACCGCGACTACCTTTTTCCCTTTAATATATGGATCCACTTTCCCTGCAAGTAGAGCAGCAGTAGCTAATGCGCCAGCTCCTTCTACAACAGCTTTACCTCGTTGTAATAAGTCTTTCATCGCTACTTCTAATTCACCTTCTGATACTGTTACAATATCATCTACTAATTCTTTTACTACTTCAAAAGTTAAATCGCCAGGTATTTTAACTGCGCAGCCATCTGCTATTGTAGGTGCCTCATAATGCTCTACAATCGTACCTTTTTCATAAGATGCCTTCATCCCATGAACATTATCTGCTTGGACACCAATAATATTAATGGATGGATTAAAAGATTTTAATGCAACAGCAATACCAGAAATAATTCCACCTCCGCCAATTGGTACAATGACAGTATCAACATCCCACATATCATCAAGAATATCTAATCCTATTGTACCTTGACCAGCCATTACTTCTACATCGTCATACGGATGTAAGTATGTTTCACCTGTTTCCTTAATAATCTCCTCACATTTTGCCTTCGCATCATCAAAAGTTTCACCATATAAAATCACTTCTGATCCGTATCCTCTAGTTGCTTCAACTTTCGCCTGAGGGGCAGAAATCGGCATCACAATTTTACTCTTAATACCAAGTAAATGAGCAGATAAAGCGACTCCTTGCGCATGATTACCAGCGGAACAAGCAATTACTCCTCTCTCTTTTTCCTGATCTGTCAGCTGTGACATTTTATTAAATGCACCACGGAATTTAAAAGAACCCGTTAATTGCATATTTTCTAATTTCAAGTGAATCTCTCCGCCTGTTTTACTAGTCAAATAAAATGATTTTACTAATGGCGTTTTACGAGCATTTCTGTCTAAAATGTTTTGAGCTTTTTTAATATCATCTATATGTAACGGTAGTTTTTTAGTTATCATACTAACACCTCTTCCAATGATCTATTCCTAAGTTTTCGTATGTAGCAACTCCTTTATACGAAACCATCTATATTAAGAAAAAGTCTTTATATATGTACCTCACTCTGTAATACACACAGTTGTAAACAACTCAACATCCTCTTCATATCACGTTCTTTATAATGATTTAGGCATGCAATTTGGATACAGTTATTCTTTTGTAAATACGCTGATTCATAATGGATGATATATCCTTGTAACGCTAACGCATCTCCTAACGCTTTAGAAGAAAGACCTTTATTTAATTGAATGGTAAGTATAATTGGCGCAGCATGTTCTTTAGGTGAAACAAGTTTTAAACCCATAGTAGCAATAGCTTGTTCAATATATGCATACGCCTCTTTAATTTTTTCAAATGTCATTTCATCATCAAATCTTTTTAAGGCTTCTTGCAATGCATACATTAAATTCCATGAATGTGAATATGGAATACTTTCATTTTCTTCGTACATACCAATGTCTATATAGGCCGGTAATGTCTCATTTACTTTCACATTGTGATTATGAAAAACAAAAGATAATCCAGTAAACGATTTAATTGCCTTTCCACTAACACCGCTTGCAAAATATACATCATTCAAATCTATCGGTATTGCTCCAATTGAGCTAATGCAATCTACACATAGTTTCACTTTATACTTTTCACATAAAACATTTAGTTCTTCTAAATCATTTAACATTCCGGTTGATGTTTCATGGTGAACAAACCAAAGCCATTCATAATTGTCAGTTTCCATTATTTTTTCTAATTCGGTATAAATAAACGGTTCTCCCATTTCTTTTTTATACGTATCAAAATGTAATTGCGCGCGTGCTGCATGTCCAACTAATCTATTACCAAATTCCCCATTTGTTAATACTAGTCCTTTCCCTTTTACAGAACGTAACTGTAAAGCAATGGCATCATTCGCTAGCGTCCCTGTACCTAATAGTATTTGCACACGTTTCGCTTTTGTCATTTGCAGTAAACGTTTTTTCACATTTTCCATCGTCACTTGAAATGACTTAGAACGATGCGAAATAGGCTTAGTAGAAAATGCCTTTCGAACATTCTCTTCAATATCTACTGGACCTGGTAAAAACGTAAATTCTTTCGTCATTATCCCCCCAACACTCGACGCTTCAAACATAGCAGGGGTAACATACATTGGCTGGAATGCTGCTGCTTCTGTACCAACTAACGTATGGAAAGATTTGAATCCCATTTGCTCATATAAAGGAAGTTCACGTGTTGTAGCAGAAATGAGTGCCAATTCATATCCATTTAGAAGTAAATAACGATGTAAAAAGCGAATTAAACCTAATAACGCTCTTCCATTTCTATATTCACGTTCTACTGAAAGTAAACGAATTTCATATACATTTTCTCCATATTCTTGCAAATAAAAATCTAAATTTGAAATTTTATAATCTAACGAGAATGGTCGTTTTCCTCGCAACGCGACCATTCCTACTAACTTATCGTCATCTAAACAAATTAAATATGTATTTTCTTCATGAAAACGATCAATACGAATACGCTCTTGCGTTTCTTCATGTTGCGGAATTTCTTCTACAAATGTTTTATAATTCAATTTATGTATACGTTCAAATTCCCAAGCTTGATCAGCAACTTTATAAATTAACCCCATGTTGTATCTCCTTTATATATTTAATAAAAATTATAAGTGGAGATTAACCCCACTTATTAACAGTTCATTTCATTCTCGATTTACATATAAAATAAGTACAATGATAAGAGCACTTAAAATAGTCGAAACAATAGAGTAAGAATAAAAAATCATGCACACTGGTAAACAAGCAATTGTAATTAATCCTGGCTTAGTAAACCCTTTAAAGATTAAATAAAATATAACGAAAACAGCAACAAGAGTAAGCGCTATCAAATAATCGAATGCGATTAATCCTCCAATAAATGTTGAAATGCCTTTTCCGCCCTTGCCTTTAAATACAATTGGGTAAATATGTCCAAGTAAAACAGCCAGTAAAGCTAACATTACAAATGTAGAATCTCCATAAAGGTATTTTGCAATAGAAATTACGATTGCCCCTTTGATTGCATCACCTAAAAATGTAGCGATAAAATACCCTTTTCCGTATACGCGCCCCATATTTCTTGCGCCAGGATTACCGCTTCCTTCATCCCGAATATCAACGTTATGTCTCCATTTCGTTACTATATAAGCGGTCAATATGTTTCCAAATAAATAAGAAGCCACCAAATACAAAAATTGCATACTATTAATCATGTAATCATTCACTTTCTACATGGGAATACATATACAATATTCAAGAACTATGTATATTGTACTTTTTTATCCACATCCCTTCATACATTTTAACATCATATATTTACAAATCATACAAAAATTCTCATACAGTTATATTTTAAAATATTTATTCTTCATTAAATAATATGTTCCTTTCACTGCTGGCTCTGATCGTGATACAAATGTTACTTCCCCTATACTCTTCTCACAGCATTTCTTAAATTCAGCGTATATTTCTGGAACGAAACGCAATATGCTGCCACTTACTGCAATTGAAGTTGTTACATCAAACTGCATTTTATTATAAATATTCACCGTAATTTTCGTTAATTCCTTAGCCGCTTGCACTATAATTTCATGTGCATCAACATTCCCATTTCTCGCTTCCTCAATAATGAATGGTGCAATTGCTGCCACTTTATCTTTTGAAGAAGTATATACTAGTTGTTTTATATGAGACGATGTTAAAAGTTGAAACTCATCTTGAATCCTTAAACTTAATGGACAAAGTGTAACTCCTTGATCAAGTTGATTTGCCATTCTCTTTAAACCTTGTAATGCAATCCAATATCCGCTTCCTTCATCTCCTAAAATATGTCCCCATCCACCGCTATACTCGTACATTTCTCCTTTCTTTCCAAGACAAATCGCACCTGTACCACCAATTGTTAAAATTCCATCCTTCCCTTTTAAAGTAGCTGCATGTGCAATCATTGCGTCATTAAATACTTCAATTGGTGTTCCAAACTTCTTTTTTAGACGTAATGTTAATTCATTTGTATTTGCTCCACTTACACCCGCTAATCCTAAACAAATACAAACGCAATCCCCATTTAACAACCCTTTCTGGCATTGATCAATCGCTTCCATAATATGCAAAAGAGCTTCTTCAAAATCTATTAATATATTTCCAAAACCACTTGTAGCTCTTACGAATTCATTTCCGTCTTTATCAAATGCAGTTGCTTCTGTCTTCGTTCCCCCGCCGTCTACTCCAATCATATACTTCATACTTTCGCCTCATTCTCTTCAAATTGGAGGGAATGTTATGTTCCCTAAAACTACAGATTGCTTTGCACCTGTTGCACTCGGCACATTACTCGGATTACGATGATGCGTTTCGTTTGCTAAAATGGCAAAGGCGATTGCTTCCTTCGCTTCTGAAGAATAGCCTATATCTTCTTGAAGGAATAATGCACATTTTTCTTCTTTTAATCCATGCCGTATCATTTCTACAAGTGTATCATTATAACTTCCACCACCACCTAGAATTACCTCATCGATTTCATAATATGGCAAAATAAACTCCTTATAATGATAAACAATTGAACTTGCAGTAAACATCGTGACAGTCGTCAATATATTTTCTTTACTATGCTTTTCAAACCGCTTCAATAATTTACTTACAAATTCTTCTCCAAACTGTTCTCTACCAGTTGATTTCGGTGGATTCATCTTCACAAATGGATGGTTCAGACAATATGCCAAAATTTCATCTACAACTACCCCTTGATTTGCAATTTTACCATTATGATCATATGGCAACCGAAATAACCTTTGACATACTTCATCCATTATCATATTCCCTGGCCCTGTATCAAAAGCTATTACGCTCTTCTCACTTAGTTGACTTGGTATTACAGTAACATTACCAATCCCACCAATATTTTGTAGTATTCTATTTTTAGTTTGGTGACGATACAAAATAATCTCTGAATATGGTACAAGTGGTGCACCTTGTCCCCCTGCTGCCATATCCATCGTTCGAAAATTAGAGATAACCGTTGTTTTCGTTTCATACGCTATAACTGCTGGTTCTCCAATTTGTAACGTGGAAGGAATCATAGTGCCATCTTGCTTTGGCTGATGATAAATCGTTTGTCCGTGAGAACCAATTACATCTAATTGTCCCAAATGAAAATTGGCCTCTTTACAAACTTCCTTTACAGCACCTGCGAAGCATAAACCGAGTTTGAAATTTAAACTGCATATGAGTTGTACATTTGAATTTTCTATTGATAATGCCTGCTGGATCTCATTTTTCATATCATCACAAAATGGCACAGTAGTAAAATGGATTAGTTCAACTTTAGAACCTACACCGCTTCCTTCTATATGAACGAGCGCTACGTCTATTCCGTCTAACGATGTACCGGACATTATCCCTGCAATATACATAACATGCATCACCTCTCCTTTACTAAAAAACAATCATGTAAGTTACAAACGTACAACCGATCGAAAATAATATAAATCTAAAAAATAACTGAGTCTTTGATGCAATTGATCCATCAATAAAAGAAACAACTACTGTAAGTAAAATACTTGCCGCAATGCTTGTAACAAGCCATATACTATGCATTTGTGATAGATTTAGCATTCTTAATAAAGGTACAAATAGTAAATTCGCACATATCACCCCAAATAGTAATAAAAATACACCTTTATAACTAAATTTTATACCCATTCCATTTCATCCTCTCTGGACTTCATGTGAAAGAAGTGATAGGCAAAATACCTATCACTCAAAAATAAAATATAAAACTTACGGATTAACAGATTCTCCATCACCATTTTTCTCAATTTCAAGCATGTTTTTGTCGTACATTTTAAAGAATGGTAAATAAATAAGGAATGATATTGTTATGTTTATAAATACGAGTACAATCGCTCTCCAATCCCCACCTGTTGCTAAATATGCACCAATTGGAGCTGGTAATGTCCATGGAGGCATTATATGTGTTGGTGTAACAAACCCCATCGCAGTTGCTGAGTATGCAATAGTTGCTGTTACTAGTGGTGTAATGATAAATGGGATAATTAATATCGGGTTTAGTACAATTGGCAATCCAAAAATAACAGGTTCATTAATATTAAAGATACCAGGCACAATACAAGTTCTTGATAATGCCTTCGAATATTTTGATCGACCAAATACAATCATAGCTAATACAAGTCCTAACGTCGCACCAGAACCACCAATCCATATAAACCATTGGTATAATGGTTCTGGTGAAATGAATGGTAACTGATTTGCGCCACTAGCAACTGCTTCACCATTTTTCCCTAAATATACTTCCCATAATGGCCGGGCAACAGTTCCAACAACCGACACACCATGTATTCCGAATGACCAAAAAAATGTAATTAAAAATACTGGAATGATTACACCGAAGTAACTATCACCAGCTTTTACTAACGGTGCCGCTAATTTATCAACTACATGATGTAAATCAATACTAAAAACGACAGTTACTAAACTCATTAAAATAATAACGAATGCAGCAGGTATAAGTGCTTCAAACGAACGTGAAACAGACGGCGGTACTTGTTCTGGCATTTTAATCATTACATTTTTCGTCTTACAAAATCTTAAAATCTCAACTGATAAAATAGAAACAATCATCGTCACGAATAATCCATGACCACCGAGATTTGTCATCGGAAGCATAAACCCTTTTTTATCAATTAATTCAGGCGTTAATGTTAATAGTAATGAACATACTGCAAGCTGTGCTCCTGATAAAGCATCTAGCTTATAACTTTTCGCTAAATTATACCCTATTCCAAATGCTATATATAAAGACATAATAAACATCGTTAAACGATATGGTATTAATATACTGGTTTGATTCTTTAATGCCCAAACGGATATGAAACTATCTTTCGGTAAAGGTGGGAATGCTACGATTAAAAAGAAACTTCCTACAATAATAAATGGCAAAGCTGAAATAACTCCATCACGGATTGCTTGTAAATGCCTTTGCTCAGAAAGCCTTGCCATCGGTCCAGATAAGTTTTTATCAAGAAACGTGACAAACTTATTCATAACACTTCCCCCTAACTAATTAAATCATTTACAGTTTTTAATAAAGTCGGTCCACCAAGCGGCGTATATGCTTGCGGCGGTATGATACCGCATGGAATAGATTCCTCTTCTGCAAATTTTTTAACTGAATCAAATCGATGTCTTACTTGAGGTGCAACCATTACAACATCCCAACCATTCTTTACTTCTTCCTCTACCTCACTTGTTCCAATTGCATGCACTTCCATGTTCATACCTTTTTTCTCCGCTTCTTTTTTTAAAGCGTTTACAACAATTGCGCTGGACATCCCTCCAGAACAAACGAATAAAACCTTCATTTATTAATCCTCCTATACTTATAATTTATCCCCTTCGAATGAAAGGAAGTTTCACTTTACTAACAAGCATATGAAGAAGTGAAAGAATTTAGTTATGATGAAAGTAAATTTCAGTGAAAATATTTTTCCTATTAAATTAATGTTTCAATATGTATTTTTCTCAATTGTAAGAACAACCTCAACTCGGATATCATATTAGTTAACCATATAATAGGGGGGCGTATAAATGATCGTTAAACGTTTATTAATGATATGTTGTATCGTCATCTTTTTTATTCCTTTCTCTTTCATTTCTCCTCACTCTACTTATGCTGTATTAAATGCTACGTACAAAAAACATGAATTACGTGCTGTATGGATTGCATCTGTTCTTAATATTGATTGGCCCTCAAAAACTGGCTTACCCATCGAAAAGCAGAAACAAGAGTTTATTAAATTATTAGATGATGTTAAAAATACTGGAATGAATGCGGTTGTTGTACAAATAAAACCAACCGCTGATGCTTTTTACCCTTCCCATTACGGTCCTTGGTCTGAATACATTACAGGTACACAAGGAAAAGATCCTGGATACGACCCGCTCGCATTTATGATTGAAGAAGCACATAAAAGAAATATAGAATTCCACGCATGGATTAATCCATACCGAATAACGATGAATCACACTGATATAAATCGATTATCAGATAATCATCCTGCAAGACAACATCCGGATTGGGTTGCACCTTATGGTGGAAAGTTATATTACAACCCTGGTATTCCAGAAGTGAAAAAGTTTATAATAGAAGGTGCTTTAGAAATCGTGCAAAATTACGATATTGATGCTTTGCATATGGATGATTATTTTTATCCATATAAAGTAGCAGGTGAAGAATTCCCCGATCAAAAAACGTACGAAACATATAATAACGGTAGATTTACAAATATAGAAGATTGGCGACGTGACAATGTAAATGAACTTGTCAAAGGTTTAAACACTGCTATAAAACAAGAAAAATCATACGTAAAGTTTGGTATAAGTCCGTTCGGCGTATGGCGAAATATAGCCGACGATCCAACTGGCTCTAACACAACTGCAGGTCAAAGAAACTATGATGATCTTTACGCTGATACACGTGAGTGGATACAAAAAGGATACATTGATTACATTACACCGCAAATATACTGGAATATTGGTTTCACACCAGCTGCATATGACATATTAGTAGATTGGTGGGTAAAAGAAACAAATAATAAACCGATTCACCTATACATCGGTCAGGCGGCTTATAAAATTAATAACAACTCTGTCCCCGCTTGGTCTGATCCAGAAGAATATCCAAGACAAATTGCATTAAACCGGTTATATCCTGAAATAAAAGGTAGTATGCATTTTAGCTTAAAAGATATTAACAATAATCCACTTGGAGTTAAATCTAGACTCGCAGAAGACATATATAAACATCCTGCACTAATCCCGCCTATGCCTTGGCTTGATCATGATCCACCAAAACAACCGACTTTAAAAGGGGCCATTCCAAGAGATGAAGGTATTGCTGTAGGTATCATTGATGATAGAGAGAATGACTCTGCTTATTACGCCATTTACCGTGTAAAGGGGAAAAATGAAGTGGATACAAAAAATCCAAAAAATTTACTTACTACTGTAAGAAAAACAAAACTTGGAGAAATTTATGTAGATAAAACAGCGATTTCTGGAGAAACGTATACGTATGTAGTAACCGCAGTTGATCGATTGCATAATGAAAGTGTTGCTTCTAGTAAGACCACTATAACAGCAAAATAATATACAACAAAAAACTACCTATTCATTTATGAATAGGTAGTTTTTCTATTATCATTTATAAATTAAACTACATAATTTCTTTTAATAAAGAGTTAGCACTTTTAAGAATTTCTCCACCATCATTCATTAAATTTGTAGCTCTTTGCATTTTATTTGTATTTCCTTCATCCAAAGCTTCTGGGGTTAACTTCGCAGATTGATTAAATTTCTCTAAGCTTTTTACTTACTTATTAATACTTCAACTAATTCTGTAATTTCTGATTGCAGGATACTTTCTAACAAAAAAGAGATTCCCTTAAAAAAGCTGGACGTGCCAACTCTTCCAAGGAAATCTCTCCTACTTATTCTTAAACTTCTCAGTCGCTGCTCTCATCTTCACATTCAAATCGTGATCAATCGAGTCACGAATATCTCGCTCGACTACTTCCATTTCTTTTTGGAAATTTTGCAAGTAGATTTTTAATTCTTCTTCTTTTTCTGGTCGTTGTGAAGGTGGTAATTGTACGACTAACGATAGCATCGCTGTTAAATCTTTCATTAAGAACGTTTCAAGTTTATGTTGTTGTTCAAACATACGCTGCTCCTGATAATACGGCAAGGCATTTAATACTGAAATTGTAATTTCATCAACCGTTCTTTGTAATGAAGGATTTATTGAGCGTTTATACGCCTGAATTGTATTTAATGCATCTGGATATCGATCATAAAAATACAATTTATAAAACGAAAGGTCTGATGGTTTTACTGTTTGCTGCGTTTCTTGTCTTAAAAAATCTTTTACTTTCATCGCCGCTACATCAATATCTTCATTTGTAAGTTTTTTCGTTGTTTTTGCCATTACATGTACTTTTTTCTGTTTTTCTTTCGGTAACATTGAGAATACTTGCTCTCTCGTACGTTGACCCGATGCACAGAAAAGAGTGTTTAATGTATACTGTTCTTTCTTTCCTTCTGTACGAATCCAGCGATAAAAGAGCGGATGTTGTGTAAATTCTTGTAGAAACGGTAATGATTTATTCGATAACTTATCTAAAGAATCATGTGCTCTTTTATATGGTTTCGTCCATGAAAAATACAGTTTACGTCCGAAATATACAACTAAAACAACGACAGTAAATGCGATTAAAAGCAATGTACCCAATAGTACTAATACTGTTTGAATGAAACTCATTTTTTCACCTCCTCTAAAAGTCTGTTATTTCCTTGGACGCTGAATGAGTTTTTGTTTCATTTCATCATTAAATGTGTCTAATTCAATTACAAACTTCTTACTTGACTCGATAATACGTTCTGATGATTTCTCAGAAGCTTCAATCGCAGCAAATACATTTTGGAATGATTCGCGTAATTTATCCATGCTAATAGCAGGATTTTCAAGAAGTTTTGTTGTTTCTTCTGTGTTTTGTTTTAATGCTTGCGAGTTACTTAATACCATTGATTCAATTGCTTCATTTGTCGCATTCACTGCATCAATTGTTTTCCGTTGATTTGTTAATGCTAGCTGAATAGCAGCTGATACCGTTACGACGTTTTGCGTCATCGTAATTGCATTACGAATTGCCTCTGTTAACTTTTCATTATTTTTCTTAATAATGTCTACAGATGCGATAGATTGTAATAAAACACTTTTCGCTTGCTGCATATTACGTGTACGCACGAGAATCTTTTCTAATGCATCGTTAATTAATGGAATATCTCTTTGACGTTCTGGATTTTGTTTCTCAGCTTCCAGCATGCCAGCGAGTTTTCTACCTAAGTATACTTGCTTATCAAGTGCGTGAATTTTATCGTGCGATTGCTCTTTAAGCATTTCAAGACCAACTGTATCTTCTTGTAAGTTGTCACGACCAATTAGAAGGGATCTTATAATCTCCTCAATTTGCTTATCTATAGATTGATATTTATGCACATATGTTTCAAGTGGATTTTTCTTGAATACTTTAAACATAATTTTCTTCATACCACTTGCTTTTAATGAATTTGGATCAAGCTCTGATACCACTTTGCGTAATTCTAACAATGTATTTGGAATTTCTTCGTTCTTTCCATTCATCATCGCTGTTACAGGACGTTTTAATGCTGACAACGTTTGTCCTGCTGCTTGTTGCTCTTTATCTCCTAAATCTCCTAGCTGAGACAATACTTTTGATAAATCTGTATTTTGCTCGCTATTTAACTTTTGTACATAAAGATCAGCTTCTTTATTCAGTTCCTCTAATTCTGCATCTTTTATAACTGTATCAACCACTACTTCTACATTATTATCTTTCACAATCGATACAGGTTCTTTTTTCTCGAGTTCAGTCAACAAAATCGCTCCTTTATTTATATGTGCGAATTTATATGCACTATATTTCATCTATTATATCGTATTTCATATACATTCTGATTGCTTGAAATCGATTTTTTTAGAAATGCCTGTTTATGCAGTCATTCCCTGTTTCTTACTATAAGTATACCTGTAATCAACATAATTTTCCTCAGACTTAAGACCTAGAGAATGACATGCTGAAGGCGGATTCTTAGTATATTACATATATAAATTATGTTCTTCTTATCCTATTGTACGTAATCTTTTGACATACACCCTTTTTCAATGTGATAATTAAATTGCGCTCACTCCTATTTCTTCTTGCGCGCTACAAATGCTCCATTTTGAAATGCCAATAACACCGTTTCAAACATTTCATCTTCTTCAATCATCTTTATAAACTCGGCTAACTCACTCGTATGAGAAGTAGCATTATCAACAACAAGAAAACCCTTTGGTTGTAAAATGCGTTTTATATGCTCAAGCCACCACATGTATTGCGTACGCTCTGAATCTAGGAAAATAAAATCAAATGAATGGTCTAGTTGCGAATCTAAAAATGCCCCTGCTTCTTGATTATGAACATCAATCCTTTGCAAAAGGTTTGCCTTTTCAAAATTGACAAGTGCCTCTCCAACTCGTTCCGAAGAAAGCTCCACAGTTGTTACATTTCCATTTGTTTCTTCTACCGCGTTAGCTAACCACAATGTAGAATAGCCATTAGAAGTTCCAATTTCTAAAATATTTTTTGCACTACATCCTCTTACTAAAATTGATAAAAATTGCCCCATTTCACGAGAAATATTCCGTAATTTTTCTTCCCGTGTTTTTTTATTTCGATCATGCTCTTCTCCATATTGTTCAAGTTGAAATAATAATGAATCTAACGTATCCATTTTTTCATCGCCTTTCCAAAGCAATATGATGAAAAAGCTCTTGCTGCCCGTCTACTTTCATTATATGCGAAACGAAAATCTTTTTCTCGTTATACGACAAAGATTTATATTTTTTTATAGCATATTGTTTCGTTTTTTGGTAAAGTTAATTTCTACGTGCAATTATTCCATTCATACTATTTTTAATTCAATTGCAGTTGTTAAATCATATAAACCCCAATTAAATGAATCGGTATTTCAAATTCAATTAAGCGCCCTTTCCGGACGCATTTTCTTTTGTTTATATATTTCTAGAAGAAAGGATGCTTACAATGAACGTGATTAGCTTAGATGCTGCTCGAAAACGAAAACAGCATAAAAAATTAATGATTACTATACCGATTATTTCACGTATTTATGAAGAAGATGGGGAAATTAAATTTGAGATAGCCGGCGAAAAAGATGTACCTCTTGAAATGTTAGAGAAATAAAAAAAAGACGCACTTCTAAAGAAATGCGTCTTTTTTTATACTGTTACATTTAAGTGCATAAGTTTTTCAGGATTAACCATCATATAAATGTTTGAGATTTTCCCATTCTCAAATGAAAATGAAAGCACATAAGTCACTTTATTATTTACTTTAACAATAACGCCTGGGGCACCATTTACCATCTTATAATCAACATTGTACTCTTCCGGGAACTTCTTCCCAATTCCAAAGAATAAACGTATAATTCTATCTGCAGAATAGATGGGATGGATTGCAGTTGTAGCTTTACCACCACCATCAGCTTTTAATATCACATCTGTTTTTAATACTTCTAACATGCCTTGCGCATCCCCACACTGCAATGATGATACAAATTTCTCCACATAAGCAGCCATCTTCTTCGTACTTAACTTTGACTGCTTCGGCTTATCCAAAATACTTTTTCGTGCACGTTGAAAGATTTTTCGGCAGTTCACACTACTCTTATCAACAATTGAAGCGATTTCTTCGTAATCATAACTAAAAACCTCTCTTAATATGAAAACAACCCTCTCTACCTCAGTCAATTGTTGTAAAAGTAATAAATATGCTGTAGAAATTGATTCTTTCATTACAAATGACTCTGATGGATCATCAATCTCTTCCACAAATGGCTCTGGCAACCACATTCCGACATATACGTTACGTTTATGTGCTGCCGAACGTAATTTATCAATTGAGCGGTTGGTTACCATTTTACATAAATAGGCTCTCATATTTTCTATAGATTGAACGTCCTCCATATTATTAAGCGATATAAATACGTCATGGACGATATCTTCGGCATCCATAACACTCCCAAGGATTCGGTATGCTAACGAAAATAATAATGATTGATACGTTTCATATAATTGCTCCGCTTCCATTATGAACTGCCTCACTTTCAGATTGCTTTAAAATGTGTAACGCTGCACGTTTTCCACTTGCTACCGCAGCATCAGCTAATATTTCATCATGCCCAACCCAATCTCCTGCAACGTAAACACCTGGTATTTCAGGTATATTAGGGCCTGGTTTTTCAACACGGTCAATATGAGGAAAATCATGTACTACCGTAATTTTCGGTAAATATTGCTGTGCAACAACTTCTCTTTTCCAATTCGGATGTAACAATTCCATTACATTTTCTAACTGTTCTTTATCTTCTTGAATATGATTCAGCCCTAGCACAGGGTTATGATACTTAATTAGACTCACTGCAATTGATCCATCTTCACTTAATTTAGCTGCTCTCGATTGATTCGTGAAAAATATTGGCTGATCTAATCCTAATGCAAAATGATGCAAAGGGTTCGGTAAATGTTTTAAACCGATATCTAACGCTGCCGCGGTCACTTGTATCGATTGTTCACTCCATTTTTGTAAACTTGTTCCTTCTGCACCTTTTATAATTTTACAAGCTTCTTTCGGCGGAGTTGTTACAATGACCGTACCTGCTTCAAATATTTCATCGTCAAAACATTGTATTCTTTGTTTCCCTTCACAATACTCTATTTTCAACACATTCTTTTTAGCTAGAAATTGCACACCACTAGTACTTGCAATATCCCTTAAATTTGTTGTTATCGTCTCCCAACCACCATCTACATAAAGTACTCCTTCTTTCATTGAAAGCTGTATTTGCTTTAGTACGGAAGATGCTAATTGAATTGTAGGAGCATACGTATATGTTGTTGTTCGGCATAATGCATAAAATATATTTCGAACCATTGGATCTTTAATTTCATTTTCTGCCCATGTAGATAGGCTCATTTTCGGAACTTTTCCTACATCTAATTTTCCTAAATGAATCATAAGACGAGAGAACTGTACTTTTGCAGACCATGAAAGTAACGGTGTTGATAAAATTGAGCGAAAATCTGTTGGGATGGTAAAAATATCCCCTTTCCATATTCCATGTGCTTTTGTAGATGGGATTCCACCTGGAAGATTTACACCTAACTCCTGAAAAGTTTTAAACGCTTCTCCACCTCTATATAAAGCATGTGCACCAAGATTCATACAAATACCCTTTTTATTTATAGTCATCCCTCGACCACCGAAGTGACTGGACTTTTCTAATACAATAACTTTCCTTCCAGATTTCGCTAAATATATAGATGCTGTTAATCCAGCAAGCCCACCACCAACAATTACTACATCCAAATTTTTCATAACAAAATCCCTCCTTATCCGTTCTACATACAAGACGAACGATTAACGAGGGATGTGACATTCAGTGATACATAATTTATTTTCTAATCCATTACATACTGATGCCAAATTTCTCTTTCTTCTTCACTCATTCCTCCAATTATTTTTGAAAAATCTATTTTTCTATCAAATGAGTTTTTTAACTTATAAAATTGTTCAAACGAACCTGTAAATATTTTTAATGAATGAGAACAACAAATCGTTTCAAGGTTATCAATTGCTGTGCCATCTAATTCTAATTCCTTTAGTCCTTTCATTTTACCTAATGCAGCTCCATCCTTTACTTTTGTATCTGTCAACTTTATATTTTGAATTGATGAATTGTGTTTTAAGCAATTTAAATTAGCAATGATGCTATTTTCAAATCCAATTGTTATTAATTTTTTTAAATTTTGCAATACAAGCAAATCCAATTCACTAACATTCTCTAAACTTAAAATATATAAATGCTTTAAATTATATACTTTCGAAATCGCATAGAGCTGTTCACAATTTGAAATAAGTACTGTAAGAGATTCTAAATTTTGAAACTTCGGTAGCAACGAAAAATCTTGAATACTAGTATGTGAAATGTCTAATTTTTTTAATGATGACATTTCTACAAGTTCCGATAAATTATTTATCTTCGTATTCTTTATATTCATTTCTTGTAAGTGCTGCAAACGTAATAATGGCGTTAAATCTTGAACCGGGTTATTTACTAAATACAACTTCTTTAAAGAATCCACTTGTTCTAATCCTGTTAAATCTTTAATTTCATTTCCAGATAAAATTAGTTCTCTCACTTCCGTACACATCTGTAACGGACTAATATCTACTAATCCATTTCCACCTAAATATAATCTCTTCTCTCTAATAAACTTGCCTGCACACTCAGGTGGACCCACTATATTTCTCCAATTCTCATCTAAACTATTGTACCAATCTTTAATGTTATTTTCAGATTGAAATATAAATTGAGGATGTAAAACAGGTAATTCAATATTAAATAAAGCGTCTAAAAAGTGTATATTATCGTTAGCACCATAACTCCAATATAAATAGTCTTCTTCTTGGTGAATGGTAAATTTTTTAACTTTTAGTGTTTGTAAAATAAATAGTAACAAGTCTGAAATTCTATTCGCAATTACATATTTTACTTCTTCATCTCGTCCAAAATTAATAACTTGTCCCACTTTCCCCTTTTCATCCGGGTCAACATCTATTCCTATATTGTTACCGCCATAATCTTTACTAATAGGTATCCAATTGTGATTCACATATCTTTCCTTAATACATTCTGCCGGTATTGAAAATGCATCAAAATTTAAAAAATCATCCTCTTCAATTCTTTTCCATATTCTCCACTCATCCAAAACTTGATTTAATGAAAGAAATGGCAAACCAAAAAATAACCCTGGTCCTGATTTATCCTCACCGTTATGTGCAAGATAAAGAGTACGTAATTCATCTGGAAACGCAATTCCCATTTCATTTTCAGCATCTTGAATTTCTTCTATTGTTGCAGGCTCATTCAAAAACGGTTGAAAGTAATTTTTTAATTCAACTTCCAACTCTTTTAAGATAGTTTGATTCATTTTCTGTACTCTCCTTATAATACAAATTAAAAAACCGCCATCTTTTACATTAATTGTAATTAATTGCACTTTTTTTCACAATGAAACTATTGTAATTATATTGAATACAAACGAACAATTTTATCACTTTACAAACCAAGAGCAGCAACGCTTTCACATTTCAATAACTAGACTCATATCCTAAATTCAAATTGCATGAAAATATAAGAAAGGCAGGTAATATAAATGACTTCTAGTATCGACTACACTTCCCCCTCAACTAATTTCACCTATGATGTAAGTAAAAGTAATTTTTTTAAAAAAGATGCCCAAAATTATATAAACGTACTTGGCGTGAAACAATTAAATACGTTAGAAAATACTTCTTTATTAGATATTTATTTAAGTACAGGAAATATTGTAGAGCCGCATATTCATCAAAATGCAGCTGAACTTGTTTACTGTATTTCCGGATCTGCTGTTGTTTCTTTACTGAATCCATTTACAAATCAAATATTAAACTTACCGATAAAACCAGGGCAAGTTGCCAACATTCCAAAAGCGTGGTGGCATTATGAAATTGCTACAACAGATAGTACTCATTTATTAGCTATTTTCGACGCCCCAACCCCAGAAGTTATTTTTGGTTCTGATATTTTAAGATTAACTCCCGCTAATATAATGGCTCATACTTACTGTCTCGATGAACAACAATGGAAACAAGCGGTATCCCCTATTCAATCCACTACAGTAATTGGTCCGTCAGCAAACTGTAATCAAAACCGTGGAATGATAAATCCACCAACTCAGCCTCCTAGTCCACAACAAAATTTATATTACCAAGATTCATATTATTTCCCTCTCTACTGGGGATATTAATCTATATCATGAAAAGAACACCATTATCTCCTCGGAAAATACGTAGGAGATTTTTTTATTGTATACCCTCTATTCCTATTTTTTATCGTAACAATTAATAGAGTACATACATATAATATTTATATATTTAATTGGAGGTGATAGTACTATGAGTAATTATAACTATCGAAAAAACTACTCTAATAATAAAAATAGTAGTTCATCAGCATCCTCTCAGTCTTCGAATTCTCAATCTTCCAATTCCCAATCACAAAGAGATTTAGCCGAACAAGGCTATGTAAAGAAAAAAGGATGTAACTGTAATAAAAACAAATAGTTTATTACTAATTTGAACTATAACATTTCAACGTTCACGATAAATACCTTACTTTCCTTGTATACCGTTTATGTAATGGATGAATTCTATTAAAAATAGAATTCATCTTTTTTATTTATAGGTAATTTTTTAAGCTATATAACTTATTCGATAAACAATAAAGTGTAAATCATACATTTTGATTTTCCTTTTATACCAACCTAACAATGAGGAATTTCTCAATTCATTTATCACCTATCTTCCCATAAAATATAGCCCTTCCTAATAAAATTAGGAAGGGCTATATACAGAATACATTACCACAAGTTATTCGATATTAATACCTGCACTTACAAATCCAGCTACTGCAGCTATTGGACTTGCTGCTGTTAATGAAACATACAGTAGTATTTTATCTCCAGCAGCTACCGGAATAGCTTCAGGTATGATACCCGATGCTGTTGCGCCAATCGCTATTACAGCAAATGCTGGTGCTAATAATAGAGGTGCGCCCTGTACTGTAAACGTATTACTCGCTGCAGGTGCAGTTAATATTTGTATCTGCACTTGCACAGGTGATAATGGAGCTAATGCAGCTGTTGCACTAAAGAAACCTGCTAACGACGTAATAGTTCCTGCCCTTGGTGCTACGAATGCATAATCACCTACACCTAACGCTAAAGTGATACTAGTTCCACCAGTTAAAGCTACACCAGGCTGACTAAATCCAAATCCAAGTAGAGTTCCTGTATTAGCTATTAATGCGTTAACTAACGCAGATGGTGTTGTACCTGAAGCGAATGGAATAATAGCTCCGCCACCTGTTGCTCCTGTTGCTCCCGTTGTTCCTGTTGGACCTGTGTCTCCCGTTGGACCTGTTGGGCCTGTTGCTCCTGTCGGGCCTGTGTCTCCTGTTGGGCCTGTTGCTCCTGTTGCTCCTGTGTCTCCCGTTGGACCTGTTGGGCCTGCTACTCCTGTGTCTCCCGTTGGACCTGTTGGGCCTGTCGCTCCTGTTGCTCCTGTGTCTCCCGTTGGGCCTGTTACTCCTGCTCCTGTCGCTCCTGTCGGGCCTGTTGCTCCTGTTGCTCCTGTTGCTCCTGTTGCTCCTGTTGCTCCTGTTGCTCCGCCTCCTGGACCTGTTGGACCTGTTGGACCTGTTGGGCCACCTCCTGGAGTAGCACCAATTAGTTGAACTAATAAGTTTAATAGAAGTTGTAAACTTGCAGGATCAATAATTAAAGAGAAGAAGAATGGTGCAAGAGCACTAAAGAATTGTTGTAATAAAGAAAGTAATTGACCTAGATCTGGGTTAGGAGATTGTAGTAAGTTAATAATACTTTGAATTAATTGTTTTAAGAAATTCCCTTCTGGAGAAGGTGCTAATTCATTTAGTAAATTCAATAGTTGCGTAAACAAATTGAGTAAAGCTAATCTGTTTGCATCACTTGGATTTGCAAAAAACGCTGCAATAGCCGCAATTAAAGAGTTTAGTAAAGTGATTAATCTACCTAATTGTTCGCTAGTAATCGGAACCGTTTGTGGATTGTTACAACAATCTGGAGTGAAAACAATCGGATTATTGCAGTTGTTATGACCAAAACAATTATTATGTGACATTTATTTCCTCCTTACTTATTTTATAATTGAGTATTTTCCTATTAATAAGAACTATAAAATTGTGTATAGGTTTACTTAAAATAGGAAACATGAATTATAATTAAACTGAAAAAACGATATTTAATTATGTTCATGACTCACATATTAATTATATGTTTTTAATAATTGACTGCTTAGATTAAACACCTAAACTTAAGAGTTTATTTTAATTTTCCACGTTTATCTCTTAGGTCCAAAAGCACATTTTAATTTAAATATTAAAACTAAGCATATAATCAACAAGTAACAACACCATCTTTTCAGATAAGTAACAATATCTTTACTAAAATTATGTTCTCTCAATAATTAAGAAGCCGTTTCTATTATAGAAAACTCTCATACAATATATCGGACAAGTTATTCTATACTTCGTTCAAAAAATAATTTAGGAGGTGAGAATGAATTGCCAATCATCCAACCATTTATGGCATCTAGAAGATTTACATCTACACTAGGAGCTGGAACAGGAACAGGTGCAGCTTTTGCAATTGCTGCTACAGCTTGTTTAAACGATGCTGGTACTACTGCAACTGCTTTTCCGACTTTTACGTATTACAACTTTTATGTAAACGGCATTCTTCAACCTAGTGTGAACTCCAGTATTACTACTGGACCTACTGGTGCTATTACAATTCCTGGCGGAGATGCATTAGACGGCGGAATTCCAATTACAATCGAATTTATCGTCACTTAGTGCTAGTTACTTTAAAGTAAAACAAAAAGACAGCTTCTTTTTATTTAAGAAGCTGTCTTTTTTAATTAATAATGATAAATTGCAAAATAATTGATGAACCTTGTAATGGTGGTTGATCATCCAATAAAGTTAGCTGACCAGTACTAACTTGATAAAATGGTTGTGGTTGAAGTATTCCATTAATAAACAAGTTAATATATGAAACTTCATTAGGAGATAATATGTGAGTTGTACCATATTGAGCTATTCCATCTGAATCTGTATATATAAGTTTCTCTCCATCTGAAAAAGTGTAAAATAATAAATTAGTTGTTGTTATGGGACCAATAACTCCAGTTGGACCTGTTGTTCCCGTTGAACCTGTTACTCCCGTTGAACCTGTTGCTCCTGTTGAACCTGTTACTCCCGTTGAACCTGTTGCTCCTGTTGAACCCGTTGGACCTGTTGCTCCTGTTGCTCCTGTTGCTCCTGTTGCTCCTGTTGCTCCTGTTGTTCCCGTTGAACCTGTTGCTCCTGTTGAACCCGTTGGACCTGTTGTTCCTGTTGAACCTGTTGCTCCCGTTGAACCTGTTACTCCCGTTGAACCTGTTGAACTCGTTGACCCCGTTGGACCTGTTGCTCCTGTTGCTCCTGTTGCTCCTGTTGCTCCTGTTGCTCCTGTTGCTCCTGTTGCTCCTGTTGCTCCTGTTGCTCCTGTTGCTCCTGTTGCTCCTGTTGCTCCTGTTGTTCCCGTTGGACCTGTTACTCCCGTTAGACCTGTTGCTCCTGTTGCTCCTGTTGCTCCTGTTACTCCCGTTAGACCTGTTGCTCCTGTTGGACCTGTTACTCCCGTTGGACCTGTTGCTCCCGTTGGAATATAAATTGGCGGAAGAGCTGGAAAGGTAGGTCCAATATTTTCTGGTCTTATCATACCTTTATTCAACGATAATTTGTCATTGCGGTTCAATTTAATACCTCATTCCACATTTTGTTTACTACTTAACAAAATAATACATCTATCATTTTGGAAGAATTCCATAACTACTTTTTCATTCTCAAATGATTTTTACATATAGTAAACTTTTTACCGTTGCTATAACTAGTAGTAATAATATAATAAAATGATAGTTCCATTTCAAAATACTAAATCGGTGACGTTCTAATTTAAAAATGAGGTGATTTATATTCAAGATAAGAATGAAGAAATGAAAAAAGAACTATTATCACTGGCTCTTGAAATTATTCTTCCATACAAACTTACAGGTCCTACTGGGCCTACAGGCATTACTGGACCCACAGGTATTACTGGGCCTACAGGCATTACTGGACCCACAGGTATTACTGGACCTACAGGCATTATTGGATCCACAGGTATTACTGGACCTACAGGCATTACTGGATCCACAGGTATTACTGGACCCACAGGCATTACTGGATCCACAGGTATTACTGGACCTACAGGCATTACTGGATCCACAGGTATTACTGGATCCACAGGTATTACTGGACCTACAGGCATTACTGGATCCACAGGTATTACTGGACCTACAGGCATTACTGGATCCACAGGTATTACTGGACCTACAGGCATTACTGGACCCATTATTACAACAAACTCTATGTTCGCTAATAATACATTAGGTGGTCCCATCTCAGTCATATTAGGTGGGACTAATATTCCACTTTCTAATAACCAAAGTCTCGGTAATTTTACAGTGAACGCTACAAATGATATATATACAATTCCTGTTACTGGAAGATATTATTTAACCTATCAAATTAATACAACAACTTCTCTACTTGCTGGTACAAGGCTACTATTAAACTCTTCGACTCCACTTCCCGGATCTATTTTTTCACCCGCGATATCAACTTCAAATTATAATAATAATTTAATAACCAATTTATTTGCCGGTAATACAATTTCCCTTCAACTATTCGGCGTATTATCCATAGTTAATTTAGTTGGAGGTGGTTCAACAGGTGCCTCTTTAACAATTATACGAATCGATTAATAAATGATTCATTCTTTTTTATAATAAACTTTCTTAGCTGCTAAAGTAGTAACTATTACGTCATTCCTAAAACTAATAATATTTCAATAATTTCACGACAGTGATTAAGCAAAAAAATAATTTGTACTATATTCATAGTAGTAACCATCTATACTAAATTTTCCGTATATACATTATCAATTTACACTTCTCCCTGCCAATGTTACATTGAATAAGAAGACAGTTTCCCAAATGCGAACCATCTCAAAACGTATTTGAGAAACATACTCCAATCCTATACGCGAGAGCAATACTATGTTGACACTCAAAAGAGTGTCTTTTTTTATGAATTAATAAAATAAAACCATCTCTTATAGATGGTTTATCAACACACATTTCTTTATATTCTTGATGCAATTGTAAGTTTATGCAGCTGGATAATAAATGGTCATACTTAACCGTGTTAGCGTACTTCCGGAATTATAATAAGAGTGCGGTCTATCCGCCTTAAAGCGAATTGCATCTCCGCTATTTAATGTATATTGACAATCATTTATTTCAATTATCAATTCCCCTTCAAACACCGTTATAAATTCTTCAGTCCCTTCTTTATGGCCTTCCGAACTTAATTTTCCTTCTGTTTCAATTTCAACCGTATAGATTTCAAAGTTCCTATCATCTTGAAAAGGAAAAGAAGGATACACTTTATATCTCCCATTGTCTTCTGATAATACTTGAACGTCTTTTCGTAAAACAACTTTCGTATCTGGTTGCGGATCATTGATTAAAGAAGTAAAAGACACTTTCAAACCATTAGCAATTTTCCATATCGTTGTTAATGTTGGACTTGACTCTCCTCGTTCAATTTGTCCAATCATCGTTTTACTCACACCTGTTAATTGCGAGACCTTTTCCAAACTCATTTTCTCTTTCTCTCGTATTGTTTTTAAATTTTTCGCCAAAATAAGTTGAATTTCTTCCATAATAAACACTCCTACACTATATACAATATAACGACCGTTATGTATAATAAAAAGCACACGTTATATTGTTCTTTTCGGTCATTATAACACACGATAAATCATTAGGGGGTTTTGAAATGCCTATATTTTCTTTTTTGTTATTTGTTTTTATAAGTAGCTTCACACCCGGTCCTAACAATTTTTTAGCTATGACATACGCTAATCAACATGGTTTAAAAAGGAGTATGCAATTTTGCTTCGGAGTAGCTTTCGGGTTTTTCATCCTCACTTCTTTATGTAGTTTCTTTAATATTGTACTAATTAATATCCTACCCATAATCGAATTTCCTTTAAAAATTTTAGGTGTAGCATATATGCTATATTTAGCTTTAAAAATACTCACTAGTAAAACTAGTACAGATCCCAATGAAAAACATAATAAAAACTTATTTACAGTGGGGATTTTTCTTCAGTTTGTTAACCCTAAAGGGATACTATTCGGCCTGACTGTAGTGTCAACTTTTATTCTCCCTTACTATAATTCATATTCAAGTTTTCTACTCTTCTCATTATTTCTAGGTGTAGTCGGGTTAATGAGTACATTTAGTTGGAGCTTATTTGGTTCCATGTTCCAAAAACTTTTATTAAAACATACTAAATCTTTTAACATCATTATGGCCGTTTTATTAGTTTTCAGTGCTATTTCAATTGTAATCAATTAAATTCGAATTCTACATTTCTTTTCTTTTCTTTTCTTTTTAAAAGTATATTTTAAAAATTTTGCTAAGATGCCCAATTAATATCCCACTTACATGCAATACTTATCAATTTTCAAGGTAGAAGTCTCCTATATCTAATCCTATTTATACAAGATAAAATTATAAAAAGAGGATTACTCATAATAAGTAATCCTCTTTTTATGTCCTATCATTTTTTAAACATTCTGTTCTACTAAACTAGAGCCTTTACTTAACTTCATACCACCAACCTTTGCGATCAAGCCAGCCTTTCATACCATTTAATTGATCATCTGATGTTGGATCAGAAATAAAATATGTTAATCCATCAGGCTGTAAAATAAATTTAGCTGTCATTTTAACTGAATTTAAAGCTTGCATAGCTTCAGGAACTTCATATGGTGAGAAAGCGCCGGATTGGATAATATTTTGTTTAGATGGCGGAGTTGTCCCACCAGATTGCCCAGTTAATGCATACACAATTGAATTAGCAATCTTATCTGGATTCCATTTTGCCATATCTGCTTCATTATCAATGAATCCAAGTTCAATTAAGATTGCAGGTGCTTTCGTTTTCGATAACACATAAAGGTCTTTTCGTTCCTTTGCACCACGATTTGACCAGCCAATATCTTTTGAAAGTTGCGCTGCTATCTTTGCTGATAAAGCTTGTTGGTCATAATACAGTACTTCAACACCATTAGCATTCGTATCATATGAGTTTAAATGAAATGAAACTACTAAGTCTACATCATGTGAGTTTGTTTTAGATACAATGTTATTTAAATTTTGCGCTTGTGTTGTCCCTACTTCATCAGTATCATCATAAACTGTATGCCCTAATGCTCTTAATTTAGCAACAACTGCATCCTTAACTTGGCGATCCATAATATGTTCTTTCCGATTCCCATAATTTGCACCCTGTACAATACTATTGTGACCTCCATGTAAACTATATATAGCCATTGTTCAACATCCCCTTTTTTATTAATATATTCAAAGCTCGTCTTATTGTCCGGCCAAATATCCAGTAAAGCTCCAGCAAACAATAATAAGGGCACTAATCTATTTTTAAATTTTTAACTCTAGATTATCTATTCTCTAAAACAAAGGACTCATAAATAAAAACCACAACTAATATTTTTTAGTTGCGGTTTTTACGCATTTAAACTATTTATTTTGAAATCTTTTTATTATAATACATAAAAATACGTTATAATATAAGCTACTGTTCTTTAGGAGGGGTTTAATGGCTGATAAATATAAATTTTTGATTCTCTTTGTTACAGCATTTGTTTCTTTCTTTTCCTTAATAAAAGATTTCCGTAACATTTCAAAAAGTTTCTTTTGGGGGAGCTTTGCAATCCTAACAAGCTTTATATTATTATTAACTCACGCTTTAGAATTAACTCCGATACTTCTCTATTCAGCTCAGATGGCTCTTGAGATTATTACAATACCACGTAAATTATTTCTTCCACCTGTCACTGAAGTTGCTAGTTTTTGCTAACAATTCATGTATCTTAAAAAATCCAACTCTATATTTTTAATTATCTTTACAGATTTAATATAGTGCGGTTTCTCCTTTCTAGAGAAACCGCACTATATTAAATTTACATTAGGCAATGCATATTACTGGTTAAACGGTATCCTAACTGGCGGGTTCCTTATATCCTTAATTATCAACATAAAAGATATTATCACGAAAAACTACACAACTTCTGACTCGAATTAAGGAGCCTCCTATGCTTCCTTTTTCTATGTAAAATAAAAAAGCAGCTATTAGGCTACTTAAAGTTTGTCTTATCACCAAATAAAATGATATATATATTCTCCCGTTTTACTTTCATCAACTCCTGCAACCCTAGCAAATCTCATCATGTCAGCACCCTGAAGGAAATACATCGTTAGCATAACTGGCACCCGTGACCACATAAATCGATAAAGCTCATCTACTCTTTTCCTAGTCTTAACAATTAAATCATTCGCAGGTCCATTAATCCATGCAGTTGTCCTAACTGAAGTAAACGGAAGATCTATCCCATTAACAACTATTCTGCCATACTTTGTGTTATATCCACATCGATCCCCTCATTCCAAGAATCAAATCTGTTTCCCATATTTACATAAGTATTCTTAGCTATAAGAAATGTTTAAAGAGAATTTCTTTTTATTTTTATGGACTTCCACAAAATCACCTCAAAAGAACCTTATTTTATAAAATCCAAAAAGAAAACTAATTTATGCAGGGAAATTAATATTTCATACATCGCGGGTTTTCAGCAACTAATCACAATTACTTCTTGCATAATTTGAACCTGGTTAATTACCTGCACTTTTTATTTAATACATGCTCAAACAACTTAAGTTTTATATTTCAATTTGTTTAAAACGTATCTCATAATTCTTATCGTCACCTTTCATTTTAGGAAAAAGAACAACACATCCAGCTTGATCCTGTTCTTCTTGATTCTTCATCCGGATGCACAATGCTTTGTAGTTTTTCAGCTCTTTCATCACAAGTCTTCGTATCTCTCCTTCTCATCGATGTCTTCGAAAAATGACAATTGATTGATTCATACGATACGATTCCCCTCCGTTCGATCTACTCTGCTGAACTTTTACTTCATTTCCTTTTTACATTATTCAAGAAAATCGATGTCTTCTTAAGTCTGCACTCTCGTAGAAAGTAATTCCATTACATCGTCTTCTGTGTTATAAACACGAATTGTTCTTTCCTTGAACTCCATCCCTAACATCCCATCATCACCTAAAAGCTTTACGTTACCTTCCATTCTTTTAACCTAGCTTTCTTTTCAAAGGATTATTTTGTTAAAAAATGTTCTACAAACATTACTTCATGGATTATTTTCACTGCCGCCTATTGTAAGTCGATCTTTTATACAATTGAAGCTATCCTCCAATACTACAATGGGCAATTTAGTTTGAATTCTATATATTGTTTTTAATATGTCATCATAATCTCGCTCTCTATCAATAAATTACCATCAAAATTCCTGGTATTCACTTGGCATAAATAACAAATTTTTCTAAATATATTGAAAAATTGTATTTTCTATACTATCATTTACTTTTAAGGAAAATACAGGAAAAGGTGGGATATTCATGTTTAATCTAAAACGTTTTAACTTCAACAAATTTGTAGCATCTCTATTAGTGGTAATTTTATTTACCATACTACCCTTAGAAGCTCCAACAAAAGCGGCCACAATAACCGAAGCACCACAAGAACAACTCCAACAAATCGCTAACAATATTACCGAAGAACAATTTAATAATAGTTTAGAAGCTATACGTAATGGCCTTTACTCTGAAAATGATGTATACAAATTTGATAGAGAAAAAGCAGGAACTACACTTACTCCAGAACAACTTAATAATTTAGAAACATTTTTTTCACAACAACCACAAAATGTTATGAAGGACATTTACGAAGGAGCAAACAATCCTGATGAACCTGTATCACTTAATACTTTAACTGATACAGTTGCTCCAGATGGCGTTCAACATGTCGTACCAATTGTACTTGCATTTACTTTTAAAGGATTAGTTGCAGCTGCCTCTGCTGTTGCTGCTTTTGTAGGAGCTACTATCGCTGCATTAATAGTAGCTGACCTATATAAACTCGCAGTAGCTGGTTACTGCCAGAAATACAAAAAGTATAGTCAGATTAAAAGAGTTTGCAACACTTTAGGTTTTAAATAATACTAAAAAGGGAGGTAACATATGAAAGACCCTGTATTGGTATTGGTAGTCATACTTATAGTCGCTTTAGTCATAACCACGTTGAGTCTGACTGTAGTTTTTTCATATTTTAAAAAGAAATAGAGTCCCAAATGGAGCTCTATTTCTTTTTTATTCCCCCCAATTACTATTAAAATAGCGTTTTTGTTTCAAATGAGAATCTTATTAATTTGAACGTATTTACCAGTGTTTTTACCAAAAAATTCATGATATCGTTAATTAGTTGACGATTACCCTTAGGAACCCCGCAGACAATCGGGGTTTCTTTTACTTAAATGAGAGTTTTATTAAAAACTTACATATATATATTTTTCGTTATATAATTAAAGTATCGATATATTAGGAGTGTTAATTATGTCAGGAACGATAATAATTTTGTTATACATTTGTTTCGGATTAAGTGCAGTTTTCAGCTTAATAAAAGAATTGAAAAAGCCACAGAAAAACCAGTTCTTGATTTTAGTTGATTCTCTAATTTTGCTAGGAGCCTTAATCCTATTAGGTAGTATCTTCATCTAAATTACATAACTAGAACTCCAGTTGGGAGTGGAGCAGTTAGCGAAAGCTAACTACTTTTTATAAATTAACTATTTTGTTTAAATTCACCTTAATTCACATCATTTTTTCTTAACATTCGAATTAATAACTATATAATTTAATTAAGCTATTTACATGAGAGGTGATTATTATAAACTGGAAACAAAAATACAATCCAAAATATCTCTTTTACCGCATGTATAGTTATATTTATAAAGCCCTTGATGATATATCATGGTCCTTAAAATAATTTAGATTGTTATGAGTACACATATTTTGTGTACTCTTTTCACATTTCTATAAAATAACGCTGCCATTTCAAAGTTATATTGTTTTAAATTATCTATTCTATTTCTCTTTTCTTGTTCATATGCCGAGTTGTTTATTCATAAATTAAAAATAATTGACATAACTGAATGGAGGCTAACTATGTCTTTTTCAAATATTATTAAATACGGACGCGTTCCCCTCTTTAATTCTAACTTCCCTTTGATTTTATTTTGGAGTCAAAAAAGTGGCTGTACCTCTCTTGCACATTGGTTTTTTTATCAAATAAATTTATTTAAAGAAGCCATAAAATACGATTCTTTCATCCATAATTATGAAAATGAAATATACAAAAATTCCTCGGACTACTTTATTGAACTAGCTGCGGCTTTATATACCAACGGAAAAGATTCCTATAAATTAGTGAGAAACCCCTATACAAGAGCTGTAAGTTCATTCTTCTCACTAATTGCCCCCCCTCACATAGTAAACCAAGCATGGAATCCTATTCGGAATTTTTATTATGGTAATGAATTTTGTAATAAGCCTATTTCATTTAAAATCTTTCTCTACTACTTAAAAGAGCAAATGATAGATTTAGAACAAGTAGATCCACATTTAATGCAGCAATATGAACCAGGTGAGGAAGAGTTTGTTACAAAGTATATCTACCTTGAAAATTTCTCTACTGAAATTGCGCACTTAGAACAAACATATCAATTAAAAACTTCTCCTTTACACATACTAACCAAATCATGGCATCATCAAAAGGACAGGGCGATTTTTAGAGGTGATTTTGCAGATGCTGATATTACCGATCCTTTATTCCCACGCCTCCCAACATACGATAGTTTTTATGATCATGAAACTATCCAATTAGCACAAGATATTTTTAATAAAGATTTTAGCACGTACAATTACCCATTAACTCCTTTAAAAAACAAGTGATTTTCTAATTGTAGTTTCATATATTATAGAGAAACTTAAATTCACCTATTTAAGTTTCCTCATAAAACTCTCGTAGTAAGTTGAGGCACTGGAAACAGTGTCTTTTTTTGATAAAATTCAAATTGTATTATTTATAAAATTATTATTATATATAAATATAAAGTTAAATAATCATTAAGGTTGTCTTCATTCTCTCTATTTATTCCACTGCCGTTGTATAATCAAAGTTCAATTATTTCACTATTAAATACAAAAAATTCGATTTCTAAACGATTAGTCTCAATTGTTGAAAAAACAATTGAAGCATTATAATAACAGAAAATTATAACACCCACTGATAAAGCAATACTTGGTCAAGCGTATTACGGACTGTGATTTAGTTGTTAGCATCAAAAAGCTACATGAGGTTGCCGCAGGGAATTTCATGATATTTTTAAGGCTTATTTAATAAAATCTGAATTTAAAAAATTCGATTTCATAGTTTACGTCATAATCACGCAACACTTTTGGAATAATTTTCAAATCAAAAAATTACAAGTGAACGATTGAATCATAAAGGTGTTTTCATAACCTTACGCATGTTTTACCTTGGATGCAAGAATACGCAGTTCAAAAATTTAGTGAACAACTATTTGGATAATAATGTTTACAAATATAAAAATGCGGTTTCTCCTTCCTGGAGAAACCGCACCATATTAAAGTTTTTATTAGATTTTGAACTGACTCGTATACAGATCAAAGTAAAACCCTCTATCTTCCATAAGAGATTCGTGATTCCCTCTTTCAAAAATACTTCCATCTTTTATAACAAGGATTTGATCTGCTTTTTCAATCGTTTTCAGTCGATGAGCGATTACAAAACTTGTTCGACCTTTCATTAAATGATTTAGTCCTTCTTGAATTTGTAATTCTGTTCTCGTATCAATATTAGATGTTGCTTCATCAAGAATTAGTATATCTGCATCTGCTAAAATTGCTCGTGCAATCGCAAGAAGTTGTTTTTGCCCTTGACTTAAATTCGATCCTTCTGAAGCAATTTTTGTTTCATATTGATTCGGTAAATGCCTTATAAAAGAATGTGCAGATGCTGCCTTAGCTGCACTGATTACCTCTTCATCACTTGCATCTAGTCGACCATAACGGATATTTTCCATAATCGTCCCAGCAAATAAATACGTATCTTGTAAAACTACTCCTATTTTACTTCGCAACGAATTCATTTCATAATCTTTTATACTTTTTCCATCGATATGAATTTTCCCTTGCTGTATATCGTAAAAACGAGTTAACAAATTAATAATTGTTGTTTTGCCCGATCCAGTGGGACCAACTAAAGCAATTGTCTCCCCTGGCTGCGCCTTAAGACTCACTTCTTTTAAAATCGTTTTATTTCCCTCATAACCAAATGAAACATTCTCAAGTGCAACATGCCCTTGTAAATTTTGTACAACGAACGCATCTTTTTTATTTTGAATTTCCGGTACTTCATCCATAATTTCAAAGACACGCTCTCCACCAGCAACTGCCGCTTGAATCGTGTTCATTAAAGTTGCGAATTGACTGAGTGGTCTTGAGAATTGACGGGAATAATTAATAAAAGCCGCAATGACACCTACTGTTGTCATTCCATTTAAAACCATAATTGATCCAGTCCCAATTACAAGTCCCATACCTAAGTTATTAATAAAGTTCATACTCGGAAAAATAAAAGCTGAAAATGTATCCGCCTTCGTAGCTGAAATTCTTAGCTGTTCATTAATTTTATCGAAATTTTGTACGGTTTCCTTTTCTTTCCCGTATAACGTTGTAACATCCGCTCCGGTTATAGCTTCCTCAATATAACCATTTAATTCTCCTAAATCTTTTTGGCGCTTTGCAAAGTTTTTACCACTATAAGCAACTAGTTTTTTTGTAACGAAAAACATAATAGGTACTGTAACTAAAGTAACAATCGCTAATATCCAATCTAATGCGAACATCGCAATCGTTACACCTATAAAGGTTAATGCTGATGAAATAATTTGTACAACACTTTGTGTCAACGCTTGATTCAAATTATCTATATCATTTGTCACACGACTCATTAAATCCCCTTGCGAACGTACATCAAAGAACCGTAAAGAAAGCGTTTGGATTTTCTCAAAAATATCTTGTCGTATTTTTTGTATCGTTTTTAATGCAACATTAACCATGACAAATGTTTGTAACCAAGTTAACAATACTGTTACACCGTAAATCGCGATAAGTAACAAACACATTCTTGCCGTACCGCTTAAATCTTTCGGTACAATATATTGATCTATAATTACTCCCATTAAATACGGACCTAACAGCCCAAGTAACGTCGTAACAAATACTAAAAATATAACGAACGTAAGAGCAGCCTTTTGGTACCCCATATAGTTCCATACTCTCATTACAGTTCCTTTCGTATTTTTAGCTTTACCCACCTTAGACGCGTTACGCCCACCTTTATTAGCAAATTGTCCTTGAAAATTACGCATGTTCTTTCCCACCTTCTTTATTTAAATTACCACCTTGGGAAAGATAAATTTCTTGATATACCTCACATTGTTCTAACAGTTCTTTATGTGTACCATCACCAACTAATTCACCGTTATCTAAAACGAGAATTTTATCAGCATCTATTATAGATGAGATTTTAGAGGCGATTAATAATGTTGTTGTTCCTTTATATTCTGTTCTTAATGCCGATTGAATGTTAGATTCTGATTTCGCATCAACTGCTGATGTAGAATCATCTAATATCAGAATGGATGGCTTTCTCACAAGCGCCCTTGCAATTGAAACACGTTGTTTTTGTCCACCTGATAAATTCGTCGCACCTTGTGTTAAATGATATTGATATGAATCTTCCAACTTGCTTATAAACTCAGTCGCACAAGCTGATGAAGCCGCTACTTCCAGTTCGTCATTCGTTGCATCTTCTTTACCATAACGTAAGTTCTCTTCTATGCTACCCGAAAACAACAATGCCTTTTGAGGTACAAACCCAATTGAAGCACGAAGTTTTTGTAAATCGTATGCTCTAACATTGATTCCATCAATGCATATTTCACCTTGATCAACATCGTATAAACGCGGTAATAGTTTTGCTAAAGTAGTTTTACCACTTCCTGTAGAACCAATAATTCCTACTTTTTCACCTTTACATATGTTAAATGAAATATCTTTTAAAACATATTCATTATTTTTCGTGTAACTATAACTAACGTTTTTAAAGTCAATTTGCCCCTCGATTTGCTTAGGTGCAACCGCATTTGTTTCGGTCGTAATTTCAACCTCAGTATTTAAAACTTGCTGTACACGATCCGCAGATGGAAATGCTCGCGCGATTTGCATAAATACCATACTTATAGACATAAGTGACATTAAAATAATATTCAAATAGTTTATAAACGCTAATATAGCTCCTACTTGAAGAGTTCCATCAAATACTTTTTCTCCACCAATCCATAGTGTTGCGACAATCCCGCCGCTTACAACTAACATAATGATTGGCATCATTATGGAAATTAGCTGCACCGCTCGAATATTTATCTTCGTTAAATTTGTATTAACATTTCCAAACTGAGTAATTTCATATTTTTGTCTTACATACGCTTTAATAACACGTACTCCAGATAAATTTTCTTGTAGCTTTGTATTCACTTTATCTAATGCTTCTTGCACTTTTTTGAACGTCCCGCTCGCTTTACTTGCAATGAATATAATCGCAAGTAATAAAATTGGAACAACTACAAGTAATATAGGAAATAACTCGCGTGCTGTTACAAAAACAATTATTATACTTCCGATAAATAACAAAGGACCACGAACAAGAACACGTAATGTCATCGTCATCGCCGCTTGAATAGAAGTAATATCATTTGTCACAATCGTTAATAACTTTCCAGTTCCGAACGAATCACGATTTTCGCTAGAAAATGTTTCTATTTTCGCAAACACATCTTTTCGTATGTCAGTAGCGAAATTAACAGATGCTTTTGTAGAATACATCATACACCCAAGTCCTCCAACTAAACCGAGTGCTGCTGCTCCTATCATAAGAAGCCCCATCTTTATTACATAATTCAAATCCCGATTTGCTATCCCAACATCAATAATATGTTGCATAATAGTCGGTTGAATTAAGTCCATCGCAACCTCAAGTACCATAAATAGCGGTCCAATTATAGCGAAGAACATGTATGGTTTTAAATACTGTAATAACTTACGAAATGATTTCATACATAATCTCCTTTTCCCATGAAATTACCACTGAATAATTCATATCCCTCCTTATTTAAGTGATATAGTTTGTAATTTCTTTCTTATTCCTATTATATTATGTAAATTAATATTTAACATTATTAAATGATACGCATTAATGACTTTTCGGTCAATAAATGTGCTTTATATTACACAATTAGAAAAACCGTATTCTTAAATTGAAAGAATACGGTTTTTATCTATATGAGTTAAACTACAAAATTTATTCTCAAATTCATTTTTTCAGGTAAACTTCAAATATATAAACCTATTTAAATAGTATTTATACTTATATACTCCCCCTCAAAAATATCTATATAAACATTTAAAACTCCGTTAACACTGGGAATTTTAATCCTTTAAATTCTAACTCTTTATTACTTCGAACCATTAAACACTTACTTGACTGTAATTCTGTAAATTGTACATCCTCAATCCCTAATTGATCTGGTGAGAAGTAAAATTCGATTTCTGTAAATCTTTCAGCGATTTCCCCGCATATTTCATCTAAAACTGGAATTACTGGTGCAAACACTCCATATAATTTCAACTTTTTATTATCTACTTCATACACAATTAGAGCATCTAGTTTCTCTGAATAATACAATTTCTCATTCCATTCCGAATCATACATATTCAAATAAAACGAAGGATGGAAGTTTAATGTTGAAAAATTATTTGAAAGTCTTTGGCTACTATCAATAGTTTCATGTATTAACTTTCTATCCTCTTCCATATAATAATCTAACTTTCTAAGTAAGGAATCATTATTATTCTTTTTATCATATAGAATAGTCATCAAATATTCCTGCACGACTTTAAATCCAAATGATTCATATAGTTCAGGTTTTTCTGTAAACAATAATGTACATTCACATTTCTTATCGATTTCTTCTATCATTTTATTCATTAATTGTGTCATGAATCCTTGTCTACGAAAATTAGGGTGAGTCATTACCGATTGAATTCCCGCTGCATTTATTCTTTCACCATTTACTAGCAATGGTAGCGAAAATGCCGCAACATTTGCAACCGCTTTGTCGTCATGTAAAAATGATAAAGCTTTGTATGTATTATCCCAATAACCTCTCTCTGAAAAATCATTCAATGTTTGAATTGAAATCCCAAACACTTCTTCAAATAAAGGAAATAACTGCTCTCTTTTCGGTTCTTCTAAAAGAAGTTTTTCAAAATTTTCAACATTCCCCATGTAGTCCCTCCATACGTTAATTCCATCAAATTAGATTTAGTTATATAACCTGCTCTTAATGTAATAGGTCTTACCAATCAATATACTAACATAAAACATAAAAAAATAGTCTAATTAATTTTATGTTTCGACTATTTGAAAATAAGTCGAATAAAACAATATTAAGATTTTTGAATATTAATAAGTTTATTATATAAAAATAGTGCTTTCTAAGTCGTTTTTACTAATAGAAATGCACCATTTATAAAAAATATTTTTTTATTATTTTTTTCCTTCTAGTCTCTCCTGCGTGTTAATTTCTTCTCCCCTCATTCGCTTTTCAAACGTTAGTCTCCAACTTGTAGAAAGTGCATGAACATCTAAAACCCTTTTTAATCCTTCTATATTTTGTTTTTCCTTATGCATGATACGATTAGCAAATGCTACTGTAACACCTTTCGGATCAGACTTTATTAACTTTAATGTATCAACAGGTGATACCCATCCTTCTTCTAATACCCGAAAATAAAACCCTGTATATCCTGTTTCTTGAAAATATAATGGTAACTTTGGAATATTGTATTTCTTAGCTAATTTAAAACATGGTTGCCTTGGCTGCGTTACTTGTACAATTGCTTCTCCAATTTGAAATGTATCACCAATACAAACATCCTCTTCACGCATATCACTAATTGTTATATTTTCTCCGAATGCTCCATATACAAGATCTTGATTCAACTCTTTTTCCCAATATCCATAATGTTCTCCCGAATATACGCACACCGCTTTATCTACTCCGCCATGATGCACTAAATCCGCCTGGCCATCCCCATTAAATTTTACAAAGGATAAAAACACCGCTTCCTTTACTTGTTTTTTATTTATGCCTGTATGAATTACCTTTCCGCCGTATGTAATCTCTTTTGGTAACCCTATATTTAAAGATAATAATTGATATTCATTTTTCATTCTATTTCCTCCTTTAAAGGTGTCACATGAATTTCTCTCTCGATTTATTTTCACAACTATCTCTGTTATATAAAGTTGATTATAAAACCCGAAAAATCATTGTTCAATCCAATTATTTATATAATAATGATAGGTATAACCTATCATTAAACTTGAGGTGATCCCCATCGAATTACGACAACTTGAATATTTTTTAGCTGTTACAAAAGAATTACATTTCACAAAAGCAGCTGAGAAATTAAATATTTCACAGCCTTCTCTAAGTCAGCAAATACGTGCATTAGAACATGAAGTTGGAATGCCACTTTTCGATCGCATTGGTAAAAAAATATCTTTAACTAACGCCGGAAGGATTTTATTATTACATAGTAAAACCATTTTTCATGAAGTCGAACAAGCTCGTTCTGCTATTCAAGATTTAAACGGGTTACAGCAAGGTTCCTTAACAATAGGATCATTGTTAACCGTCGTAAATTATTTACTACCACCCGCTATTTTAAATTTCAATCAATTATATCCCAATATAGAACTCTCTGTATTAGGGCTTCGTACAGGAGATATTCGCGAAAAATTATTACAAAATGAACTTGATATTGGCATTACATTTCTCCCGATGCAAGATAAAGAGATTATTTCTATCCCTCTATATAAAAGTGAACTTACATTAGTCGTACCAACCGGTCATCAATTAGCTGAACGTAATCATGTATCTATTGCTGAATTACAGAACTACCCTTTAATTCTATTACCTAAAAATTTCTTTTTAACCGAACTAATTACATCTCATTGTCACAAATTCAATTTTATACCAAAACCAATTTTAGAAATTAGTACGATGGAATCTTTAATCCAAATGGTTTCAAAAGGAATGGGAATTACAGTGTTACCAAAACCGTATATAGACTTTTTACAAAATAAAAACATTCAAGCTATTAAAATAGAAAATCCTACTCCAACAATAGAAATTGGGCTTATTTATAGAAAAGATAAATATATGTGTGCTGCAACCCGAGAATTTATTGAACAACTAAAAAGAACAGTACGTTCTTTACAAAGCTAAACGAACAAAAGAGATTATCCTATAAAATCGCTTCACAACGACCTAGTAGAATAATCTCTTTTCAAAATAAAACATCATATTAAGATTCATATAGATTTCAATGTACCTTTTTAGATATTGGAATATATTTCGTGAAATATGCTCCAACTAGCAATAATACGATTGAAATGAACCAAATAAAAATCCCTCCAAAGTTAAACCAATATGCAAACAAATTCAAGATTGCTAGTGTAAAGAAACAAATTGAAGTTAACGCACTCTTCAATCCTTTTATCCCTGCTTTTTTTCTTTTTTCATAAGTAATATACATTGAAACGGCAACAAATAAGATAAGAACAATCGGTAATATAATTTTTAGCAATGGCATTCCCTCCCGTATATACACCTTACTATTACCATTTTATCTCATTTATTCTTTTGGAATCAATTCATTATGCTCTTCTCTCCAAAAGTCAGCATACGTTTTATTTTTAAATTTCACATTCACCTCAGAAAAAGATAAACTTTCTCCAACTTTCAATGAGTACCAGTCGTTGAAAAGTGGAGATCCAAAACAAATATTCATTGTATGATTATGTAAATCAAATAAGACAGAATGCAAAGTTCCAAACCACTCTTCATAATTATGTACTGTCAGCCCAGTAGGATATTCTTTTTCTACTAATCCTTTTAAAGATTCCATACTCACTTGTTCATTTCGATTTAAATGATCATACAATGTGTGATATCTGTTTGTAGATTGTTCTAATCTCCTACTATTTAATTTTTGAATAGGTAAACTAATCGCATGGTTTGTTGATACGATAAAATCTTGGTTTTCCTCATTGATTGTGGTTATGGATTTATACCCGTCAAATATTTCAATTCTTGCTGCGTCTAAAGGATCCGCTACAATTAGATTAATATTACTTGCAATTGGCATTTCAACTATAAGTGATTTCGCCTCCTGCACATTTTTACATTTCTCTAATATTACTCGAATTACCGTAAAACATTGTAAACCACTTAACACTGGCTTTCTTAAACCTGCAATATTTCCTACCGGTTGACCACATGCTGAAAATGTAACGGATAACCCATGCTCATTAACACCCTCTGTTCGGCCAAAATAAAAAGTAGAAAAGCCACTATGAGCATATGCACCTTCAACATGCGTTGAGCAAAAACGCATATCATCTATTTTGGGCGACAAATCATAATTTCTTAATACATATGTGTGTTTTGAATCTGTCTTTTTAGGTAATAGGACACAATGACTACATCCAGCCTTTAATAAATTTTGATAATAATACATCATATGTTTAGAAGGAATTTTCAACACTTCACAAAAACCTTCAATTTCTTCATTAACTCCAGGACAATATTGATTTAATATATTTCTAGATTCTGCCCAAAAGTTTTCTGATACTAAATGATTTAATTGTATAAATTGTGGGATGAGATACGAATGATTTTTCACAAACTCTCCTTGTTGCTTTCCGATATCATAATGACTTCCTTTTAATGATGAAAAATACCCCTTTACTTCATACATCACATTTCCCCCTCACATTGAATATATCCATATCATACCAAATGAAATTTAATCATTCTTGATGTTTTTTACTGTCATTCAAATCAAATGTGGCTGGGATAAAATAAAAACTAGGAAACTGTAATCATTAACAGTTTCCTAGTTTTCTTAATACTAAATGATTCCCTCTTCCACCAACGTTTCTGCAATTTGAACTGAGTTCCAAGCGGCCCCTTTTAATAAATTATCGGAAACGATCCAAAGATGGAAACCTTTTGGTGTATCAGGGTCTTTTCTAATTCTCCCGACAAATGTATCTATTTTACCTTCTGCATATAATGGCATTGGATACAACTGTTCACTAGGATTATCTTGTAATATAACACCTGATGCATCCAGCAGTACTGCTCTTATTTCTGCAACAGTTGCTTCTTTTTCAAGTTCAATATAAACCGATTCTGAATGCCCTGAAACAACTGGAACACGCACACAAGTAGCTGCCATTTTTAAATTGGGATCTTCCAAAATTTTCTTCGTTTCTTGAATCATTTTTACTTCTTCAAATGTGAAATCATTATCTGTGAATATATCTACTTGTGGCAGTACATTAAACGCAATTGGATAATGGTTTTTATCTTTCTTCACAGGTAATATAGTACCCTTAACCTCTTCACCTGCAAGCATTGACTTAGCCTGTTCTTTTAATTCTTGAATCGCATGAATTCCTGATCCTGATACAGCTTGATACGTTGAAACGATAATTCGTTCTAAACCAAATGATTTTCGTATTGGCTGAAGAGCTGTTACCATCTGTAATGCTGAACAATTCGGAACTGCAATGATACCGTTATGCTCCTTTAAAGTGTGCGCATTTACTTCTGGAACAACGAGCGGTACATCGTGAGCCATTCGGTATTCACTCGTGTTGTCAATTACGATTGCACCACTAGACACTGCATGATTAACAAATCGTTTTGAAACTTCTCCTCCAGCGCTAAAAAAGGCAATATCTACACCTTCAAAACTAGTTGTTTTTGCCTCTTGTATCATTATCTCTCGTCCTTGAAACTGCACTACCTTACCAGCGGATCGTTTTGACGAAAGCAATGTAACTTCAACTATATTAAAATTAGTTTCTTTCTCTAACAGTTCAATAATTTTCTGTCCAACTGCACCTGTAGCACCCACAACAGCTACATGATAGCCCTTTTCAATCATCTTTTCTCCTCCAATATCACTTAAATGAATATTTTTACAATTTTATTTTATAAAGAATTTAACCATTTGGAAAATTGAAATACGTGATATAATCATTCACAAATCATGATAATAAAAGAGGAATCACTTATGGAAATGAGACATGTTAAAACTTTTTGTGCCATCGTTAAATATGGTAGTTTTTCTAAAGCTGCTCATGCATTAGGTTATGCGCAATCTACTGTAACAGCGCATATGAAAGCATTAGAAAACGATTTACACCTCCCTCTTTTTGATCGATTAGGGAAAAAAGTACTTCTTACAAAAGCAGGTCATCAATTTCATCCTTATTCTCTAGAATTACTAGCTATTTATGAAAAAGCGCAAGAAATCCCTCAAAATGGTGATGATTTAGAGGGAACATTAAGTATTACATCTAACGAATCATTAGCAGTGTACCGATTACCAAAATTATTACGTATGTACAAACAGGAGAATCCGAAAGTAAATATCGTACTGGAAACAACTACAAACGAACAAGCAATGAATAAGCTACGTGAAGGAGAATCAGATGTAATTTTTATAATTGGAGAAAGTATGGAACATAATGATTTTATTACGCGTACTTTTTGTAATGAATCATTTGGCTGGATTTTACCTCCCCAATACTCTACACACTCTAATCCATTTTGTTTATTAAAGGATACCCAGTTTATCTTTACAGAGCAATGCTGTGGCTATAGACCAATGGTAGATCGTTTTTTATGTCAAAGCGGGAATATTCCAGCTAAAACATTTGAAACTTCCAACGTTGAAGTCATTAAACAATCTGTCATGTGTGAGTTAGGAATTTCAATTCTTCCTTACATCGTTGTACAAGAAAGTTGTCAAAAAGAGCAACTCTATTTTCAGCCTATCGAAACGCCAACAGTTATTCAAAGCCATGTAATCTATCATAAATCCAGATGGATTTCACCCGTTTTACAATCGTTTCTTTCCTTACTAGAGAAAAACTAAAAAGTGCACAAAAAAAGAGTAATTGCCTAAAAAGCAATTACTCTCCTCCAATATATTATCTTATTTAGTAGCCTGTCCCCCGCCTGCAATTAATTTACTACCTGAATATGTACCTTTTTGCATAAACACTTGATTAATTAATTCTTTTTGTTCCGCTTCTGACATTACTCCTTTTCCTTCGCCTAAATTCCCGCTTTGTAATTTCCAAATCTTATTGTGATCCGCATCCATCTTTTCATATTTCCCTTGTTTCCATCTCTCTAAAATGTCTGCATATGTATTTCCTTGTACTAAATCATTACTCTTTACAATATCAAGTAAACTTTCAATACGTTCTTGTGTGATAAAAATATAGCCCCATTTTTGATCAGCTTTCGTTTTTTGATGAGCCATTTCATGTAATGCTGTCTGTATGTTCTCATCTGTCCACTTGAAGTTTTTATTAAAGCCGCTATTTGGCAATGAATGATTTCCATTTTCTAAAAGTTTTGCATCTTCAGCTTTTACATTACTATCAGCCAGTACCTCTGCTGCTGGAGCGGCTGGTGATGCCTTTTTCGCAGCTGGTTTACTATTATTCAAAAAATACAGCATGCCATATGTTACACCTACTCCGATTACCGCCATACCAGCTATTATACTTATTATTTTAAATAATGTTTTCATCTTGCTTGTTTCCTCCCACATATCCCATTTCATATTTTCTATTTCCTGAACCACATATGTATTTCCTTATATTATATTTCTTTCTTTTATAAATTGAAAGATTATTCTGTAAAAATAACCCATCTATTTCAAATACAAATCCACCTCTAAGCATTTCGTTTTAACTTTATAAAAATATATGCTAGCCTACATATAAAGGAGATGAATAAATATGAGTTTATTGTATAGCGGTTTAACTTTTTTGAACTTTGACGATACATATTCATTACAAAATAAACTTCGTTCTTATTCACATGAAGATATTGATTTTAGTCATATAGAGCACTCAAACCTGTATTGCGAGACTTCTTCTTTAATGCGGATAAAACAGGAGTTATATCGTAGAAAGCAAAAAGGAATTACTTTTATCGGTTCTGGAAATTATCATTATGTATCTTATTTACTACTAAAAGAAATAGATGAGCCATTTAGCCTTATTTTATTTGATCATCACACTGACATGAACTTAAAAGAAGAAAATGAACAAACTCTTATTTCTTGCGGCTCATGGGTATCATTCGCTCTTGAAAATAACCCGAAATTAAAGAAAGTAATTATGATTGGGCCTTCTTCTTTAACAATACATTCTAATGATCATTCATGCGTAGAAGTGTTCCCGATAGATACGTCAAATGAAATATCTACTCATACAATACTTTCGCATATTCATACAAACACTATATATGTAAGCATTGATAAAGATGTTTTAGATTCAAAAGTAGCTATTACAAATTGGGATCAAGGACATATGAAACTCTCTACACTTTTAAAATATATTCATGTTCTTATTAGAGATAAAAATGTCTATGGTATTGATATTTGTGGTGAACTACCGGTTTATCCTTCTCAGCTCTTTCTAGTTACATATACAAATGCCATTAAGAAAAATGAAGAAGCAAACTTACAAATTTTAAAATCAATTTATAATACATAAAAAATAACGAGCACCTTATAAAGCACTCGTTGTTTTTATGCACGTTGTTCTTTTAACCACTTCGTAATCGCATCTAACCTCGAAATATCAAAACGGCTCTCTTCAGACACATTTAAATCGTTTAAACTTTTCACAATTGCTAATTCATTCGATTTTACACTTTTCGCATCAATCATTTTGCAATACCCGTCTGTAACAGCATTTAAATTTTCATAATAACGTTGAAACGATTTTGATATTTGTAAATGTTTTTCAAAGTTTCTTCTTCTTTTTGTCTCGTCAGATTCTTTCCGTTTTCTAAGTTCTTCATCATTCGTATATAAATAAAAATATTGATCAGGAAAACCAATTTCCCTATGTATCAGCTTTTCTTTATAAAAGTTTTCTATTAAAGATAACGGCTGATTAAATACATCAAAATGGAAACACCAATTATAACTAAGTGGCTGATAAATATCACCATCAAGTATTACTAATTCATATTGCTCTGACATCTGCACTGCTATTTTCCAGCGTTCTACTTGCTTTTCAAGATACCATGTTCTATGTTCGTTTTTTGGTCTTTCAAATAATACATTCACTTCAGGTATAATGTATGCACCATAATTTTTTTCTAACTCACGACAAGTGCTGCTCTTACCAACAGCACTCGCTCCCTCAAATGCTATAATCCCCATTGTTTCTCCCACTTTCATTAACTTAGATCTCTTTGTTTTACTTTTCCCCCCCATAACTGTCTCCATAAAACAATTGAAGCGATAGACAGCATGATTGTTGTTATGATACTCCCCTCAATTCCGAACGAGCCTCCATGGAGGAATTCCGATCCGTTTGTTACAGGTTTAAAGAGTGGCATAGAATACATCGTCATTCCACTTACTGCAAAGCCATAAATATTAAACTGTGCCCAATTCCACAACGAATGCCACGCGCATATCCCCCAAAGACTACTGTCCTTCAAAACATAAAAAGCTGCAAATACACCAACTAATATTATATTCGAAATTGAAAGAATTGTAATACCTGGATTTAGTAAATGAAGAAAACCAAATAAAAAAGAAGTTACAACAATTCCGATCCATATACGGCTTCTAATAGAAAGCACTGGAAATAACCAACCTCGAACAACGATTTCTTCTGTTGCACCTTGTATTAAAAAAGCAACTAAAGATCCCACAATTCCAAGTATAGCGGTTGGCGTGATTTGTTGCATTTGTAGTTGTACATTTCCTGTTAATAAAAGTAGCATGACTGGTATTGAAATGAAAACAAAACCTATTAATGCACCTCTCAAATATTTTCTTATCCATTGATTTCTCCAAAAGCCAATAGATGCAATTGATCTTTTTTCTGCGAATCTAATCCATAAAAAAACAAAAAATATAGCACCGCCAAATGACAATATCATCTCAATATTGCTATAAATCGCCTTCATTAAAAGTGTTTCTGCTTTCGGTAAAAACAACATAAATAACATGAACAATTCACCTAAAGTTAAAAATACAATTGCAAGTATAACAGCAAATATTGGATGAACTTTTTTTCTTCCTTCTTTGGCTGATTCAATTATTTTAAATTGCAATATTCTCGCCTCCTTAACAAATACATCAGCACTATTCTTATACTATATATCGTTTTCCTAACACAAATTTCCAATAAAAACATTCAATGTTTAGCATAAACCCAAATTTGGAATAATATATAAATAAAAGAGATGACTTTGTGCGTTTTACTATTATCACCAAGATTATTCACTGGTATTACCAGCACTTGCTATTTCCCACCATTTGTTGTAAGATAGTAATTAAGGTCAATTTAACACTATATTTTCTTTGCATATTATCAAGTATCAATCAGGAACATTTTATACTCCTTATGGATTTTTGATAATATGTGAACTTTTATTTTTCATTCAAATAAGGCCGATCATATTGTAATCTTTTTAAATTTTAGGAGGCATTACCATGACATTAACAGGTAAAGTAAAATGGTTTAACAGCGAAAAAGGTTTCGGTTTCATCGAAGTTGAAGGCGGTAACGACGTATTCGTTCACTTCTCAGCTATCACTGGCGACGGCTTCAAATCTCTTGACGAAGGTCAAGAAGTTAGCTTCGAAGTTGAAGACGGTAACCGTGGACCTCAAGCTAAAAACGTTGTAAAGCTATAATTCAAACAATAAAAAGGTTGTTACCAGCTCGGTTAACAACCTTTTTAATATATAACTAAAATTTTTTACATAAAAGGAGTGGTTATATGTATCGCAATCGAAAGAACGATGTAGCAGAAGTACCACCAGAACAAACACCTGTTTGGGAATGTGAAGCAGAGGATTGTTTAGGATGGATGAGAAAGAACTTTTCATTTGAAGAAGAGCCTAAATGCCCTTTATGTAAAAGTAGCATGAAAAGCGGAGAACGTTTATTACCTAAATTAGGTTAATTTTTACTTAACCCCTCTTTTATAAGAGGGGTTTTTTATTATAAATTTATATTCTCTACATCCGTTCGAACTATAGAATACAATAGCGCATCATGTTGCTTATTTCCTTGATGAATGTATCCCCGTAATAACCCTTCCTTATGAAAGCCTATTTTAGATAACATTTTACAAGAAGTAACATTTTCAGGGTATGTAATAGCTCCAATTCTAAATAAACCTAAATCTTGAAATCCATAATGGATAATTTCTTGTGCCGCTTCTGACGCATACCCATTCCCCCAATAACGAGGATGTAAGTCATATCCAATTTCAGATCGTTTACTCCATAGTTGTAAATTATTTAATCCTATTGTACCTACTAAAGTATTTGTTTCTTTTAATAAAATCCCCCATCGTATTGCTTTTTTCTCGAAGTAATTTTTTGAAAAAGATTCAATCATACGTGAAGCTTGTCCAAACTCTGTAAAAGAATTCATACCGTAATAACATGTCACTTCATCCAATGAAAAAATTTCATATATTTTTTGACAATAAGATTGTTCTATTTCAACTAAACGTAAACGTTCTGTTTCTAATATAGGAAATGCCACAGGATCACTCCTTTCTTTCTACTTATTCATTATAGCAGAAAAAGTATTTATAATTAGGAAAGTCCTCAATGTCCCATTTATCAAATATTTCTAGAAAAGCTTATCCTCTTAATTCAATATGAACTAAGAGTAACCCTTCTTACTTTTGCATGAATAGAAAAAATAAAGAGATGATCAAAGTACTTTGATCATCTCTTTATTCTATATTTTTAAAATGAATTTTTTTCATTTCCATCATTCCGCTCGTAATAATATATCTAATAATTTCGATTACACACTCACTTTTCCCTTCTAAAATAACACCCTTCCCCATACATTTATGGTAAAATATAGTTAATATTATATTTTATTGTGGAGGTGTAACTGTTCTATGTATATATTCATCGGTTTGTCCCTCTTACTCATATTACTCATTTTTTTATTCGCAAAAAAGTTCGCCCCAAACTCATTTATGATGACTAGTTTTAAAGGCAATAGCTTTAAAACTTTTTCAATCGGCATTTTAATTGCAGCCACTCTTTCTCTTTCATATGGAATCTATCACGCAGCAACATATCAACCTAAACATTTAGATATCACACTACAAAATCAAAACTTTACTGTTTTCGGTAATGTTGGAGAGGTTGGATATTTCTCAGAAGAATTACTAAAAAAAGATAAAGAAGTTGAACTATATTTCGCCTCTTGGAAACCAATGCAATTGAATAGTCCAGAAATAATAGTAAACTATCCTTCGGGTAAACAAGAAACCTGGAAACCGAAGATTACATTAATTCCTGCCAATAAATTAAAAGAGCAACATAATATAAAAGAACTCTATCAACTCTCATCATATTCATTTAAAGAATCTGGGAACATAACCTTAACAATTACCGAGAATAATACAACAAATAAAAAGGTCTCAATTCAAGTTAAATAAATAAAATGTCCCTCCCGTATAACGGAGGGACATTTTATTTATTTATTTATTTATTTATTTATTTATTTATTTATACGTATTATTAATTGGACGGTTTATGTAATGTTGCCATTATTTCATTTGCAGTGTTCTTTCCATTTCCAATACACGCACCAATTCCGACACCATAATATGAAGCACCAGCTAAGTATACATTAGGATAAAGATCCGTCATTTTTTCTTGTAATGTTTGAACTGCTTGATTATGTTTTAAATGATATTTTGGCATTAAGTCTTTCCAATTTGTAACTTCAACTACTTCTGGTTCACCTTTAATTCCGAGACTCTTTTCAATATCATATAAAGCGACTCGTACTAATTCTTCTTCACTATAATTTTTAATCGTTTCATATACTGGATTGGTACTCTTATAAAACATTCTTACTAATAACTTTTGGTTTCCAGATGTATGTTTCCACTTTCGGCTTGTCCATGTACAAGCATCACAATGTAAATCACTATTCTCCGTTACGATAAATCCTGTGCCATCCGCTGGTAATTGTTCATCTAATATGTCAAATCCTAAGTAAATACTTATAAGAGATGAGTTTTTAAATGTATGGAACTGCTTGTTTAACTCATTAGACTGTAATAAAGTTTGTGCAATATCATGCGGAGTTGCTAAAACAACATAATCTGCTTGAATTGATTCATGATTTGCAAAGGAAATTTCATAGCGATCACCTTGTTTCCTTACAGCTGTCGTTATAGCGCCTTTCTTAACTACTGTCTCAGTCAGCACCTCTTCTAAACGATCGATAATCGTAGATAGCCCACCTTTAAATGATACGAACTTTTTGTTTCCTGCTGATTGAAACTGTTTTTTATTCTCTTCAAAACCTTTAATAATACTTCCATATTTATTTTTATAATCCAGTAAATACGGTAATGTCGATGCCATAGTAAGTTCATTCAATTTACCAGAATATACACCTGAAAGCACTGGGGCAATTTGTCTTTCCACTAATTCTTTCCCTAAAAAGCTTTCTAAAAATACAGCAAGTGAAGTATCTTTTGTAAACTCTTTATTTTTCGTTATGAAATCTTTTAAAGCAACAATTTTCCCTTTCGTTGATACTAGCCTACTGCTGAACAATGACTCGACACTCATCGGTATCCCAAATATAGTGTCAGAAGGAATTGGATGTAAAGTATTATCAGAATATATGTAAGAAATACCCGTTTCGTTATATACCATTTGTTCTTCTAAATTTAAATCTTTTACAAGTGGCATAACATGTTCATTACGAGCAACGATAGAATCTGCTCCTGATTCCATGATAAAATCTTTTTCTTCTACACTATGGATTTTACCGCCTAAATACTTTTCTTTTTCTACAAGGATTAAATTTAAATCAACATTATAATCCTTTTTTAATTTTTCTAAATAAAACATAGTAGAAAGTCCCGTTATACCTCCACCGATAACAACAACTGTTTTCATATGTGCTGCGCTCCTAACCGATACAATTAATAATTCCTTTATTATTATACCCAAAAGTCCTTATATTCGACTAGCAGCTTGTGCATTCTGTAAGAAATTAGACAATATATTCGAATAGATTTCCGGTTGATCATTATGCACTAAATGACCAGCAAACGGAATTACAGCAATATGTATATTGTCGTTTAATTGTTTGAACGTTGTAGCAGCTGTAACTTCATCTTCTGAATCTCCCCCAGCTATACAAAGTGTAGGAACTTGAAGATTAGCTACTTCACCTGTTTCATCAAATGGATACCAATCTTTAACTTGCCACGACTCAAGTAATGCTTTCCAATCACTTTTTTCATGAATTTGATTCATATAAGTTACAACTTCTTCATTTTCCATCAATTGCTGATGACACTTCGCTTCATACTCCTGAGACTCCTCCCAATTTTCTCTCTTAATCGGAAAGACACCTGAAAAAGTTAATGTTCTCACTCTATCTGGATATTTTTTTGCAAATAATAAAGCGATTAATCCTCCTAGAGAAACACCAGCTATATGACATCTATCAATTTGCAAATGCACTAACGTATCATGTAAATCCTGTACAGAGCGTAAGAAATAATTCTCCAATGTCCCCCCTGATTTTCCATGTCCTCTTAAATCTGGACGAATGACTTGATAGTTTTTTTCTCGAAAAAATGCTACCTGCTCTTCGAATTCTACTAAACCTGTCATACCTCCAGAATGTAAAAGCACAATTGGTTCTCCTTCACCTGAAATGTTCGTATGTAATATCATTTATTCCCCTCCTTTTCAAATTGAATATTCTATTAATTAACAGTATATAAAATATACATCTGAATTTCCAAATAAAAAAGAACTATAACATTTTCAAATCATGTCATAGTTCTTTTTATTTTAAAAACATAAAGTAATTAATTAATTTGTCTATTTCTTGGCTTAATGCTAATACTTTTTCATGTTGAATTCCGTAATCCGATACTAAATATAAAAGCTCTTCTTTCTTTATTTCAATGACTTTTTCCAATTTCACTAATTCCATGTCGTTTTACTTCTCTCTCCAATACTAAAATGTATGTATTTTAGTATAGCCTATTTACATAATTAGTAAAAGTAAAATACGCATGTAAAAATATTACAAATATTAAAATAATATACTATCAACAAGCAATTTTAATTGAGCCCTTTATATAAATCATTAAACTTCACTACGTATTAATAATAAATCGATATTTCTCTAATGTTATATCTTTATATTTTGGAGCCCTCTTAATATGATCAAAGTAACTATATGAGAATTTAAAGACATGTCCGAAATCCCAATCAAATGCACTATAGTCTTTTAACCAAAATTGATTTTCTGTTGGTAATACATGAGCACGTTTAGATTCAATTAAAGGTAAACGATCTATAGGTGAGTGCAAGTTTATTTCAGTATTCGGCATAAGATTTTGACTAGCACGTAACACGTATACTAGCTTTAACAGTGGACGCAACGCTCGGTAGAATATATCTCTATGCCCTAATTCATACATAATATTAATTGCATGAGAAAAAGTAAGTAGATGACCAATTAAATCATGGTGTGCTTCCGCTCTATAAATAATATGAAATTGCGAGAGCTCCTTTAAAATAAATGTAGATAATTGTTTCGGATTTCTTAATTCATTTACTATCTCATCATTTATATGTAATTGTTTTACTTCCTTTGTTGTAAAACCAATCCATGATCTGCCTGGAATTGTTTTTCGAAACGATAATATAAGATTAGTAATCCCTTCAATCTCTTGATTATCTCCCCATTTTTGTAACTCTTTTATAGCTAATAAACTTAATGCAGCATAAATGACATTATGCCCTACCCAATGAAGTTCATCAATTGTTTGTTCCAATGATTTTATAATCATTCTTTCAGCACTTTGAAAATCTATTTCTTCTTTTTTATCGATGACTTCACCTAGATTTTGCTTGATCAACATTATTTTTGTTTGGGAATACATATTATGAGTTATTTCTTCTTCCATATAGTTATCTTTCATGAAAAAATAACTAGCAATTGCAGCTGCTCCGAAATGTGCATGCCAAATATCATTTGTTAGTCTTTTACATCGAGAAATAATTGAAAGGCCATCTCTTAAAACCGTTTTATTTTCCATCTTTTTATCCCCCATCACTTTATACTCATCCTAAAGATGGCGTCAATACAAATAAAATATGATTAGATTCATCACTTTTATTTAAAAAACGATGTTTCACATTTGGCGGAATACGTACAACATCACCTTCTTCTAAAAAATATTCTTTTCCTTCTAATTCCACATACACTTCCCCTTTCATAACAACAGCAATCTCTTCCTTATCTTCATGTGAATAGTGACTTTCCGTTGTATTTGCTTTTTTATTTAAATCCATCATTAACATTTCAATACGTGCTTTCATAAAATCCGGTGTTAATACATCATATACAATGTGATCATTATTTTCCCGATATACTTTTTTTCGATCTTTTTTCTTAGATATGAGAGTATCTGTATCGATTTCATTAATAAAAAGTGTAAATAATGGTACATTTAATGCTTTCGCAATTAATTCCAATACACTTAAAGAAGGATTCGCATATCCTCGTTCAATTTGACTAATTAATGAAGTACTAATCCCAGCATAATCAGCAAATTCACGAATCGTCATATTATTTTTCTTGCGATAACTTAATACAGTTTGTCCGAGTCTATCATGTATCATTGTAAAAACTTCCTTTCGTCCATCATATTGCATGTTTCATTACCTTTGTGCTGACATAGTAAACAAAGGCAAATAATCCTTTCCTAACGTCTCAGGGACTTATATACTAACCATTGTACATTATATCGTATTTAGTTCATTATAATAAACATTCTATTGGAGGGACAAACTATGAAATCACCTATTCTTTCATATTGCATCTTATTTTTCGGCGTATTTGCCCTATCAACTTCAGCAATTTTTGTAAAATTAGCAGATGCTCCTGCGGCTATCATTGCTTTTTATCGATTATTATTTGCGGCACTCATTCTGTTACCCTTGTTACTTTTCAATAAAAATAATCGAAACGAGCTAAAAATAGTAACAAGAAGACAATGGGGGTTCGGTTTCATATCTGGATTATTTTTAGCTGCACATTATATACTTTGGTTTGAATCATTACAATATACTTCGGTAGCAAGTTCTACAGTTATCGTAACATTACAACCTTTATTTTCAATGATTGGTGGTTACTTTCTATTTAAAGAGAGATTTACAAAAGGAGCAATTATTGGTTGCCTCATCGCTATTTCAGGAAGTATTGTCATTGGATGGCAAGATTTCCAAGTTAGCGGAGAAGCTTTATACGGGGACATTTTAGCATTTATTGCGGCAGGAATTATTACCGCATACTTTTTCATTAGCCAACATGTTCGTAAAGATTTATCACTTATACCGTATTCGGTAATTAGTTATGGAAGTAGCGCCTGTTTTCTTGGTATATTTGCTTACATGCAAAACGAAGCTTTCATCCATTATTCTACACAAACTTGGGTGTGCTTTATTGGCTTAGCTTTCATTGCTACAATTTTAGGCCAAACAATTTTTAATTGGTTATTAAAATGGATGAGTGCTACTGTAATCTCTATGAGTATTTTAGGAGAAACAATTGGGACTTGTATACTAGCGTACTTTATATTAAATGAGACCATTTCTATACAACAAGGACTAGGCATTACAGTTATTTTTATTGGCTTAGCATTATTTTTAGTGCAACCAAAACTGCCTAACAACAACTAACAAATAAAAAGCATGACAGTATACTGTCATGCTTTTCACTATTCATTATGTACGATTAAACCATCAGGTCTAAAACGACTCATCATAATTTCATTTATAAACTTTCCGTGAGCCTTCAAATTCCCTATCTTTACTCCCTCTTCTACAAATCCGAATTTTTCATATAGTGACTTCGCTTTAGGATTCGTTTCTAAAACACCAAGCTCTACTCGCTCTAACATTAACCAATTATCAGCTAAATCAAGCATTTTAGTAAGAAGTGCTTTCCCAATGCCCTTATTTTGATATTCACTATCTACCCCTATAAATAAATCACCCGAATGAGATCTACGTCCCGGGCTTTGGGTTAACCCAACAAAACCAACAACTTCCCCATCATACTCTGCAACAAATTCAAATTGATTTGGCGCTAAATTTCGAATTCTATTTTCCATTGCATCTACACGCATGCTTGGTAAGAAAACCATATAAGGTAAAACATCATCTTGTATACATATACGATGAATAGCTCTAGCATCTTGAATTTCTACCGCTCTTACTTTGATCCCCATATCTTCTCTCCTCCATATCCATAACAATACATTTCCATTCTAGAACCCTGGGCGAAATCCCTTCTTCTCTTTATTTCTTTATGTTATTTTTACATAATTATTTCAATATAGCATCCGATTTACGAACACCTTACCTACACCGAATTACAGGTTAACTTTTTACTTTATTATATAACTCAAGAAGATTTTCAATTGGAATACCATTTATTTTCATACCAGTTATATCACAATTTTCTATTTCAATATTTTTCATATTACTATTACTAATCGTACTACCTTCTAAATCACATCTATTAAATAAAATAGGATTTTTATCTTCTCCAAGACTTGTATCTTTAAATTGAACTCCACCTAAAGTCACAAAATTAAATTTACTACCTGAAAGATTTAAATCTGCATATGAAGAACTTCTAAAATTTATATTTCTAAATTTTGATTGACTTACATTACAATTACTCATATCCATATGCATCATATTACTCCCAACAAATGAACTGTTTTTTGCATTCACTTGATAATACTCTGTATTTGCTAGATTACAGTTTTCGTATTGGCTATTTTTCATATCTTTATTCTTTATTAGGTTCCCTTCAACCGACTCTACAGTTATTCTTTTTACATAACAATACTCATCTTCAGATTTAAAAATTATTTCATAGCCCATTTTTTTATAAAAATGATGATTATTACGTTGTCTACTGGATGTTTCGAGATCCCAAATTCTTATGTTCGGATATTTCGCTTCTATTAATTTAATAACATGTGAACCAATTCCTTTTCCTTGATAAACAGGTTCTACAAAAATACGATCAATTCGGCCATATGACTTACCTGAGATCGTAACTATAATTCCCCCGATTATTTTTCCGCCCATTATCACTTTGTAACAATCCAATTCTTCAATCGAATATTTCATCATTTCAACTGAAGAATAACCTGGTGGTTGTATGTTATAGTCAATTACATCCCCTTGACCGCATAGCCATCGTTTTGCTTCTTCATCAAATGTTCTTGCCATTATTTCTGTTAATTTTTCTGCATCTAGAATTGAAGCTTTTTCTATAGATATTATTGTCATTTTTGTTTTCCCCTTCATTGTTACAAAATAATAAGTTTTGTGAACGATATAGATATAAAATACAGAAAATTAAAATCAATCATTCTATTTACTATTAAACTACAAATCAACCTATATCTTCCACTATTTATTAGTATTAATGAATAAAAAGAGACCATGCTATATAAACATGTTCTCTTCTTTTTTTCATTTTCAATTGTGTATAATTAAAGATTAGATATTAATTAAGCCACTCGTTACAACTATTACTTAACTTCTGTAAATCCTCTATAAATCGACTCGCATGATATCCATCACAAACCGAATGATGTACTTGCAATGAAACTGGTAGTATAACCTTATTCTCTTCATTAAAATATTTCCCACAAGTTATAATCGGTAATAGAAAATCACCATCATTATTAATATTTAGATTAAATCCAGTAAAACTAGCCCAAGGTATGCTAGAAATCGGAAAAACATTTGGCGGCATATTCTCTTTCGTGAAGAGACCATGCACATTAGTATAGCATCTCATATCTTCTTCGTAATTTTTATAGAATATGTGGAAATCACTAGAATAATCCGTCCATATACTTGAAAAAGACTTATCATCTTTATGGAAGATTGTATAACTTGGTATCATTTCCTCCCAATAGCCTAAAACTCCTTCATCGTTCAAACATGTTCGAAATTCTTTATGATTATTTATTACTCTAGAAATTAAATAAATAAAAACGGGATAAAATTTTATTCCCTTTTGATGTAATTCCTTTAATAACCTCGTAATATCAACATTCACAGTCACACTAAACGTACATTTCAACTTTAAATAATGTTCAAAATACTGCTCTCTATTCCAATTTTCTCTGTCAATTATATGAAACCTCATTTTAATAGCCTCCTAAAATTTCATTTTATTTTAGAAGGCTAACTTTCTTGTTCTCACCACAATTTTTCACTCCTTACAATTTAAATTTATCCTCAAGTTTTTATTAAATTATATAACATCTGCAAAAATCCGTTCACATATTTCTAGAAATACATCCACATACTATAAATAAATCAAATGAAATTCGGAGGATGCCTACATGAATAACAAAAATGTAAATAAAAAAGAAACTGTTACCGAAAACGCTACACCTATTCAAAATGATAATACTGCAAATCTTAATATCGAAGAACAAGCAATGAACGGCTTATATGGAATGCCAGAAACTATTATTGAAGATGCTGATCACACTGAAACTGAAGATTTAAATTCAAAAAATTAATGGACTACATAGAAAAAAGCCAAGGAAAATATCCTTGGCTTTCTTAACTATGCATCCACCTTTTGTACTTCTTCACTCTTTCTCGAAAGCTTTCCTGGCCAAAAAGCAAAGCGTCCTAGAACAACTGTAATTGCTGGTACAAGTAACGGTCTAACAATAAACGTATCTAGTAGTACACCAATTGCAGTTACAATACCAAATTGAACAAGAACTTGAATTGGAAGTGTACCTAATACCGCAAAAGTTCCTGCTAAAATTAAACCTGCTGATGTAATGACACTACCTGTTTGTATAACCCCATTTTTTACTGCATCCAAATGATTTTGTGTCTTTCTGTTTTTCCATATTTCTGAAACCATAAAAATATTATAATCTTCACCTAAAGCAACTAAAAATACAAATGCGTATAACGGTATTGCACCTTGAATGGCCGGCGCTCCCATACCATAATGAAGTAATAACCACCCTGCTCCTAATGCCGAGAAGAACGATAATACAACAGTTACAATTAAATAAATCATCGCAACAATTGATCGCAAGTAAACAAGTAATAATAAAGCTATAATACTAATCATTACTGGAATGATAACTGATTCATCACGTTCCGTAATTTGCTTTGTATCATATAATGACGCCGTTTCTCCGCCAATCCATAGTTGATCTTCTGCATTACTAACCCCAGCATCTTTTAATACTTTTTCTACACTGTTTTTCAATTTAGGGACTTGATCTAACGCTTCAATTGAGTATGGATTTTCAACTAAAGAAACCTCATACATTTGTATTTGCTTATTTTCTTTGCCCTCTTTTGGATCTTTCACAGTTTTTACGAAAGAAAACTTCTCTAGTTCTTCTTTAATAGGAAGCTCTTTCCCCTTCGAATCAACAGCAACTTTTACTGGCGCTAGTTCACCAGCTGAGAAATGATCACTAATTAACGTAAACCCTTCGCGTGAAGGCATATCTTTTGGAAACGATTCTAATAAGTCATATGTGTATTGAATACGTGGTACAAATGATGCCAATCCACCTAATACAAATACAGTAAGCATAATTATTGTCCACGGTCTTCGTACTACAACATCTCCAAGTTTTTTACTAAAGGCACCTTTTGATTTTTTAACTTTTACGACTTTCTTTTTCTTTCTTGCAAATTCTTCATTCATTGAAGCTGTTCTCGGTATAAATGGGAAGAATGCAGCTCTACCAAAAATTAATAATAACGCTGGTAAAATTGTTAAAGCAGCAATGCCCATTATGAATACAGCAACACTAAATGGTACTGCAAATCGATGAAAGGCACCATAATGAGCAAGTAATAATGTTCCTAATCCAAGTACAACAGTTAACGCACTCATTATAATTGCTCCACCAGAAGCTTTAATTGCAAGTTGCAGCGCCTTATATTTACTTTCTTCTTCTAGCAAGTACTCTCGATATCTTGAAATTAAAAATAAACAATAGTCCGTTCCAGCACCAAACAATAATACTGTCATGATTGATATCGCCTGAGCATCTACTTTAATCCATCCGTGATCAGCTAAAAAACCAAGCGTAGGACTAATAATACCGTATGCAAAGCCAACAACAAGTAAAGGTAAAATTGCTAAAATCGGTGAACGGTACAGTAAAATTAATAAAACTAATACGAGTAATACAGTAGCAATTAATAATTTCACATCTGCTTGACTAAATAAGCTAACTGCATCCGTTTGAATACCTACAGGTCCAGATAATCGTACGTGTAAGCCAGCGTCACTTAGTTTTCGTTTGAATGGATCTTCATCGATCTTACTATTCACTATGTTTTTTAAATCATCAAGATTTCCTTTTAATATATCTGTTCCAGCTTCCTTGTTAAAGAATACCGGTGTAACAAATGATGTACCATCTTTTGATGCACTTTTTGATAATACTTGTTCTGGTAATGTATCAAATGGCGGTAACGTTGATTGCTCCTTTAAAGGACTAGCTTTTAACTCTTTATAAACGTCTTGTATGAGTTTATAATCCTGTGACTGTAATCCACCATCCTTATACCATACTACTAATAAAGGATTCCCTGCATTATTCGGAAACTCTTTTTTCATAAGTGCTTCCGCTTGCTGCGACATAGCTGTTTCAGGTAAATTTTTCGGATTCGGTTCTTTCGTACTGTTTACTTGTGGCAATGTAAATGAAAGTACTAATGTAATAAGAATCCAAATCGATAAAGTTATCCACTGCGTATGCTTCCCTGCTACAAGCCTCCCTAACATATGTAACGGGTGCTTTTTCATAAAAACCCACCTTCCTTTTTTCCTCTACCATTAATTATATATACTGGTCGGTTAATTAATCAAGATTGAATAAAAATTTGTGTTATAATTATCTCAACAATACATGTCAGGAGCGAATGGATTTGGAACAAAAACAACGTCCTCTCGGAAGGCCTCGTCAAAATAAAAATACAAAATCTAAAAAAGAAATGATTTTAGAAGTTGCAACTCGGCTATTTCTTACTCAAAATTATCAAGTCGTTTCCATGGATGAAGTTGCAAAAGTTTGTGGTGTTACGAAAGCAACCGTCTACTATTACTATTCAACAAAAGCAGATTTATTTACCGCTACTATGATTCAAATGATGGTACGTATACGCGAAAATATGTCTCAAATCCTTTCTACAAATAAGACTTTAAAAGAAAGATTATTGGACTTCGCTAAAGTCTACTTACACGCAACGATGGATATTGATATGAAGAATTTTATGAAAGATGCAAAACTATCATTATCTGAAGAACAATTGAAACAATTAAAAAATGCTGAAGACAACATGTATGAAGTATTAGAAAAAGCACTTGATGATGCAATGCAAATTGGAGAAATCCCAAGAGGAAACGCTACTTTTGCGGCTCATGCATTCGTATCTTTATTATCAATTGGGAATTTTAAAGATGAAAATCACAATCCTATTCTTACAAATATAGATGAATTAGCCCAAGAAATCGTTTCTTTTTATTGGAACGGGTTAGGCCGTTAATCTTAAATAGATTTCATTTAATAAAAGAGCATGTTTGAAAAAAATTCAAACATGCTCTTTTATTATTTATTAACTATTAATTAGATTATACTTCATGACAGTTTAACAAAAAATTCCTCTTCAACTTTTACAAATTTTGAATTTGAATCTTTATATTCTCCTTACTTAATCCCCCATGGTAACAAACTACCGATTTAATATCTAGATTTGAATACTTCTTCAAAGACTGTTGTGCTTCCTTAACATTTAAAGTTGTTGGGGCGTGAATTCCTCCTAACTTTCCATTTACACTATACATAGAGTCACCCGCGATAAGAGTTTTACTTTGCTTCATATATAAACTAATATGACCAGGAGTGTGCCCTGGGGTATGTAAAATTAATATCCCACCGCAATATGGCAGTTCTTGCCCATCAATCACAGTATCACTCACTTTTCCTTTTGGTGGATTCTTTACTTGTCCATCCTTCAGTAAAGGAAACTCCCCTTCAATATAAGGTTTATCTAACTCGTGCGCATAAACTTTAATATCACTTACACCATTCTCCAATAAATCAGGAAGGCTACCTATATGATCTATATCCTGATGTGTCAAAATCACAACTTTTAGCTTATCAAAAGATACCCCAACTTTCTCCATCTCTATTTGTATATCTTCAAATTGTCCAGGGAAACCAGTATCTATTAACACTGCCATTTCATCATCCCATAAAAGAATTGGGTGAATAATAAATTCTTGAAACTCAAGTTGTAACATTTCTATCCCTTTAGCAATCTCCATACAGCAACTCTCCTTTATACTGAAGCTTGAAGATACGTACGAGTAAGCTGGAAATACAAAGCTCCACTATCTTATAATATGTTTTGTCATTCCAACAGAAAATGCCTCAAACCCTATAGATTCATAATAAGATTGCAATTTTTCCACACACATAAGTTGAGGAATAACCTTGTTTTGTTCACAGTGATGGATTAATCGTTCTACTATTTCTTTTCCAATACCAATGGACTGATACTCTGGCAATACACAAACACCACAAATAACGCCCGTAATTACACCATCCGATATAATACGTCCCATCCCTACTAACTTCTTATCATCAAAAGCATATATTACATACCAACTTTGTTTACACATTTGTTCTAATTCGTTAACCATTAATTGAAGAGAATTCCAACCTAAAGATTCATATACAGTTAATAATCCATTGAAATTTTTTGGGTGTTCTATTGTGTAATTTATACTATTATTCATGTAAATACTCCTAACTCTATCGATTGTTTATATTTTATAAAAGGGTAATTTTATAAAATATAAACAAACTTCCATAACAACAATATAATTCCTTCTCAACATAAAATAAAAAGAAGCTAACTTCTCCTCAGTTAACTTCTTTTATATAAATCCATCATTATATTATTAACCAAAAATCATACAACTACAGACGATCAGGACAAACAACACTAATAAACTGTTTGAGAAATAACCCATATAATACTACCCCTTTATTTCATTATGTTTTAGATTTTACCATAAATTTTTTTACAGCATAATAACTGAAAAAGACATTGTATTCATTAGTTTAATATACTAGGTAATATTTAATTTTAATCATAGACTACTTTATAGATACTTATCCTATTACGATAGTTCACATAACTTCAAAAGAATAAGTGCATATATAAGATCACAATTTATCTAAGGCTTCTTTACTTATTTTTCAACTGTGCTAATTGATAACTTACGATTTCCTCAAATAAATGTAATACCTTCACAAAAAGAGTATTCACTACTATTACTCTAATCATTCAAAACTCTCCCTGTAATGTATTTAAGCTCTATCCTCATTTATATTAATATCTTTCTTATTCGAAAAGATATTTTTAAAAATGCCTACTCCAAAAATTAATAAGCCTATACCAACTAACTTATTTATTTGTAATGGGACGCTCTCCATTCCGAACAATCCAAATGTATCAATGGATAACGCAACGACCAATTGAGTAATAAGGCTAATTAACACCGTATACGCTGGACCTAAACTCTTTATTGCACCCATTATACAAATAATTAACCCGATGCCAAACAATCCACTTACATAAAACAAATAATTTGTAGTATACACTTTAATGCTAATACTGTTTTCTGTAATGATATAAAATAGAATAGAACTTATGAGACCTATTCCAAGAACACATGCTGTTGTTAACCACTGTCCTACACTTTCATTTACCTTTGCATTAAAAACAGATTGTACGCTAATTAATACGCCAGCTATTATAGCTAAACTAAATCCAATCATATTCCCTCTCCCCTATTCATTGCTCATATATATTATTTTTAGCAACTTCCTTCATTCTAAAAAAATCTTTAATTACAATAACTCCATTGTTCTTTTCAATTAATTTTTCTTTATAAAATTTTTGTAACACCCGAATTACGTGCCGATAACTTACTCCTATAAAATCCGCAATACTTGATATCGAAGTTGCATCCAAATCTTTTTTATACATATTCCCGTTACTATCAGTAGAAATAGAAAGTAAATAACTAGCTACACGTACTTCTACTGGATAAAGTAAATTAAGAGCTGTAAAACGAGTCGATATTTTTAACGTGTTCGCAATATTTTCTAGCAAGAACCTCATTAATTTAGGATTTTGTAATAACTTGTTTTTAATAACCGTATGAGAAATAGAGATTGCTACAACTTCTGAACAAGCTTCAACCGCATTATGCGCTTTGCTATTTTGTATGAATTCAATATCACCAACAACCGCCAATGGATTGATAAAGCGCAGGATTAGTTTCTTTCCTTCTGGTGTAATCGTGTAAACTTTTACTTTACCTTTAACAACAAAATATAAACGATCCATTTCGTCATCTATATTGCAAATAAGCTCGCCTTTTTCAAAATGATTTAATTGAAAATAAGCTGTACCTATTTCTGAAAAAGCCTCGAGCGTTTTATTGGTTTTCAAATAATGAATAATTAAATCTGATCTGTTCTCCACATTCATTTCCTCCTTCCATTTACATATTAAATACAACAATCCCTATAATCATTACTATGGTTCCCACAATATGATATCTCTCCATCTGTATCTTTTTTATTTGAAATAATCCCTTCATTTCAATAAGAGTTGCTGTTAATAATTGAGCAACCATAAGTGTTCCAGCTGTTAATGTAACTCCCATTGAATGTATCGCTACTGTTTCTGCACAAATAATTAACCCGCCAAGTGCACCAGCTACTAAATATATTTTTTTCACATCCTTCAAATCCGCTATTTTCTCTTCTTTCTTTAACAAAAATATTGTTGTTGCAATAAGGAATCCAATGAAATGCGTAATAATACTCGTCGACCATATACCGATATGTGAACTAAGTTTCGCATTAAATGTGCCTTGTAGTGTAATAAGTACGCCAGCTAAAACAGCAAATATAATACCTTTCAAAGAATCATCTCCTAACCTTCTATTTCTGACTTAATTAAACGCTATATTCCTATAAAGGCAAAAGGACAAATGTCACATCAGTATGAAAATAACTGCGAATGAACAAAAAAACACACATCAAAATAATTGAGGTGTGTTTTTTGTTCATTAATATATATAATTTTAATAATAATAACTACGCTACATTAACAGGTTTATTCTTCATAACAAACTTTCCAAATATAAAACGCACAAGCGGCCCCATAATTATTAATTGTAATGGATACGCCATAATGAAATTTTTAATAAAAATTGAAAAATACATCGAAATAAACGAGTCTCCTTGTAGTCCACCATGTAAATACATCATAGCCATTCCGTAAAAAGACATAAAGAAAACCATTCCCATTACCATAGCTGTCGCCATCGCAATAATAATATTTACTTTTTTGGATTTATCAAACGGTAACGCGAGGACAAGTTTTTTCGCACAAGGTCCAACGATACATATTTCAATTAATAGTGCAATAATGAATCCAATTAGTAGTTCTAATGCGATCTCCTTAATATGAATTGGTCCCCCTGTTCCGTTCATGAATAAATTATAAAACGTCATTACAATAACCATCCCAAGGCACATCATCATACCAAACTGAAGGTTTTCCTTTCTTGTTGTTGGCAATTTCTATCATCCTTTCTGTTTAAGTCTTTGTCATTATATCGATTGTGGAAACCTCTTCGTAAGTGAACATTTTGTGAACAAATTTAAAGCGTTATCATATTTTCTTTCCTTTCTGCTCAAATTCACACGTTTACTTATAAAGGTTTTATATATTTCAATGTTGAATTACTAAATTTAACATTAAATAACATTACTACTAGGAGGATAACTATGTATGAACAAGAGTTTTACGCATATCACATCGTAACAAAGAAAAAAATGAAGATGGGACAAATCATTCATTTCAATAAAAATCAAACGAATACCCTATTTCAGTTCTTTTTTGAAAGAGAACATTTAAATTCTAACGGTGAAGATGCTATGCAAATTTTAAAAGAACATTATACAAATGAAGAATTACACATAAAGAATGAAAATGCTAAAGTAATTATGGATTATATGGATCAAACAATTAGAGCCGTTAGAGAAACGATTGTAGAAATGGTTAGGCTACAAGAATTCCCTGAATACCCTTCGAGATTATCTTGTTTATATGCTGCAAATAGCTATGAAGATGCTTTAAAATGGAAAGCATTATTTGATTCTTACAATCGAGAAGTTTTGCAGGTTGTTAAACTACGGGTAATTGGACATTGTTTTGAAGGTGATGGAAATCTTTTACCGAAAGAAGATGGTATTCCTTTTTCTCAAAAAATTGAACAAGCTAGAGAGTATTGGAGAGGAAACGTTAGTAATGAACTTCCTGAGTTACTGATCAATGAAAAAATTGAAATTGTGAAAATTATTGATGATTTTTCCGCAATTCATATTTAATTCCTAACTAAATCATATAGGATGGAGATTAACAAAGATGAAAAAAGTGTACTTCAATCATGATGCTGGTGTGGATGATTTAATTTCACTATTTTTATTACTCCAGATGGATAATGTCAAGCTTACAGGTGTTTCCGTTATCCCTGCAGATTGCTATTTAGAACCAGCAATGTCTGCAAGTCGCAAAATTATTGATCGCTTCGGCAATGGAAATATTGAAGTAGCTGCATCAAATTCCCGTGCGAAAAATCCATTTCCAACAGACTGGCGGATGCATGCATTTTATGTAGATGCTTTACCAATTTTAAATGAGTCTGGAAAAGTTGTAACACCTATAGCGGCAAAACCTGCACATCACCACTTAATTGAAACCCTACTACAAACTGAAGAGAAAACAACTTTATTATTTACAGGTCCGCTTACCGATTTAGCCCGTGCACTATATGAAGCACCTGTAATCGAAGAAAAAATTGAGCGCCTTGTTTGGATGGGAGGAACATTTCGTACTGCCGGCAATGTTCATGAACCCGAACATGATGGAACAGCTGAGTGGAATTCGTTTTGGGACCCTGAAGCAGTAGCTCGTGTTTGGGAATCAAAAATTAAAATTGACTTAGTGACACTAGAAAGTACAAACCAAGTCCCATTAACTATAGACATACGTGAACGTTGGGCAAAAGAGAGAAAATATATCGGTATTGATTTCCTTGGTCAATGCTATGCAATGGTCCCTCCTCTCGTTCACTTCTCAACGAACTCTACTTACTATTTGTGGGATGTATTAACTGCTGCGTTTGTAGGAAAACCTGATCTTGCAAAATTACAAACAATTAATAGTAGTGTTCATACAAATGGACCTAGCCAGGGGCGTACAGTGGAATTTGATGGTGGGCGACCTGTAAACGTAGTATATGATGTACACCACAATGGATTTTTTAACTATATAACTGAATTAGCCAAGAAAGCTTCTACTTAAACCACTATCTATACGAAAAAATAAATATAATGGCATTATTTCAGACGATAAACCCCTATTTAGAATGTGGTTGAAACTACATATTTAACTATTGAAAAGAGTATTGAATTATATTTCAATACTCTTTTTGTCCAATTTGATTAATGTAGTGTCTTACAGATTATTCATTTCATAACCATTTACAAAAAACGTTATTGTTTCTATTTCATCTTCATTTAATTCTCTATTTACGTTTTGTTTATATGCTTCCTTTATGCTCTCTTCAACGCCTTTATGAATTTCTGTATAAGTTCCCACTGTTTTTAATAAATGCATTTCTTGTAAAAACTCAGCCCGGCTTATAGCTGTCCCATGAGAAAGAATATAAGTTTCAGCATCAAATGCCTCCAACTCTTCTATTAATTTAAACGTTCGTTTCGTCGAATAGTTCCACTTTGAAGAAAAGATATTTGCATATATACAGTCTCCTAAAAATAATATCTTTTCTTCTTTCACGTAAATAACAACTGAATCATGTGCATGATCTCCGCCGACATGTTTTAACACGCATGTCACTTCACCAAGGTCTAATTCAATTTGATCCTGGAACGTTAAGGTTGGAGGAATAATTTTAATATTTCTCTCTTTTTCTTCAAACTCTTTCTTGATGCAATCCGCACAAAATGCAATTTCAGTACCCTCTTTTACGCGTGAGTCCAACGCTTCATCTGTCCATTCATAAGATACTAGTGATTGCATTTCTTTTTTCGTTTCAGCATGCGCAATAGTTAATGCATCTTGTAGTACAGGCAATCCAAAAATATGATCCCAGTGCCAATGCGTTAATGCTACGAAATCCGGACTTGGTACATTCTGTTCTTGTAGCATTTCTAGAAATAATTGTGCATGTTCTTCTGAATTCCCCGCATCAATCATTACAGTTTTTTCTTGTCCAACGACCATTCCTAATATAGGTCTATCTGTTTCAGAAACAGGTGTCATATACCAAAATGAGTTTCCTATTTTTTTAATTTGCTGCATAATTAGCTCCTCCATTTACTACTATTCTCTTCAATTATTATCTGTAAAACCTTCATCCAGCACATAGCATGAAATAACACTATTTTTTCTTCCGGCAAACTACTACCATAGAATAGCAGTCTTCCCCTAACTCATTTCCTTCCCAATCATTAAATATATGTAATAATTCAAAACCATTCGCTGCTAATAATCTTTCTAACTCCTGCGGATATGTATAGCGCAGATCAATCGTTGTTTTCAGTTCCTCTACTTGCCCATCATCCTCATAAAATCTTCTTGTTGTTATGTAGTGCTGTATTTGCTGAATTGAATCGTATGTCATTTCAGTATATAAATTACATTTTCTTCCCATTTCATCACTAATAGTTGTCCAATATTCTTCTGTAGATGGTTGTATTAATTCTTCTTTTGAAGGAAAACGTGTATCGAATATAAATATACCATTATCAGCTAACACATGATGGATAGATGTTAATAAATTATTTTGATCAGTATTCGTAAGAAAATGCTGAAATCCGTGGCCAACCATAAATGCTAACGGAATCGTTTCTTCAATCTTTAATTGTAAGCAGTCTTGTTGTAGCCATTTTACTTTTTTACACTCCGTAGATTTTCTCTTCGCTTCAGCAAGCATACCTTCATGTATATCTACACCAATCATTTGATATCCATTTTCTATAAATGGAATTGTAACCCTTCCTGTACCGCAGGCAATATCTAGAATCCATTCATTTTGTATATTTAGTTTTTTTGCCCATGATAGTAAAAACGGAAAATCTGATAAACTTTTATTTTCTATATCATATCGTTTTGGATTTTCATATTCAGATAGACTCCACTTTGTTTGCAAACGTATTCCCCATTTCATATTTCCACTTAAGTTTAATATATAAATTATAACGAATTATTAGTTTTTTCTCTATAATCAAACACAATTACTTGGACTAATCTAACTTTCCTTTTCGTAAGCTAAAAATAAGTGGAAGAATCGGAGTGTGATACGATGGAACGATTATGGATTCCTATGATAGTTACATTTTTTTCATTCGGTGGATTACTATTAGGCGGTGCTGTCGGCATTGCTACGCGCCAGCTAATTGAGGAAAAAATGCATCGTTTATATGCATTATGTGGCGGAATTTTGCTTGGGCTTTTATCCCTTGAAATTATTCCTGAAACATTTGCAAGCTATGAAATAATCGGCCCTATACTCGGTATAGCTATCGGTATTTTAGTTATGAGCTTATTAGATAACTATTGTCATCATCCAATGATACATAAAAAAGATCAACAAGCATGGCAAACTTTCCTTTTTCTTTCTTTTGCTATATTTATTCATAATTTGCCGAGTGGCTTTGCATTAGGTACAGCATTTATAAATCATAATGATTCTGCCATTCCTTTCTTACTTGCGATTGTAATTCACCATATTCCTGAAGGCCTAGCATTAATCATCCCCTTCCTCTTTACAAAGCATAAATACATTTCATTTTTATTAACGACTTTATTACTTTCACTTATTCTCGGAACTGGTACTGTTTTTGGCATTTTGATGGAAGGAAAGGCTCTACATTTACAAGGGCTCATTATGGGGAGCGCTATCGGTTCACTTGGCTATGTCACAATTCATGAAATGCTTTGGAAGGCTAAAAAACAGCTCTCCTTCCTTACATTTTTAACATGGGCAACTAGCGGTTTTTTACTAATAACAGTATTTACACTATTTACTGCTCATCATTAAAGATAATAATATAATCATTTGTATATTTTTCCTTTTTCTCCAAAACATAATAGTATCTACCTAATTATAAGGAGGAAAAATTATGTTTGGGAAAACAGCCGGTGAAGCACTAGTTGACCTATTAATTGACTGGGGGGTAGAACACATATACGGAATGCCTGGAGATTCCATCAATTCTATAATTGAAGCTTTAAGAAAAAAACAAGATAAAATCAAATTTATTCAAGTTCGCCATGAAGAAGCTGGCGCACTAGCTGCTGCTGCCTATGCTAAGTTAACAGGAAAACTCGGCGTTTGTATGGCAATCGCAGGGCCAGGTGCTATTCATTTATTAAATGGTTTGTATGATGCAAAACTCGATAAAGCCCCTGTTCTAGCAATTTCAGGTCAAGTAGAAACCGATTTACTCGGGACGGATTTTTTCCAAGAAGTAAACTTAGAAAGATTATTCGATGATGTTGCGGTTTATAACCAGCGCATTATGTCAGCAGAACAGCTACCAGCTGTCGTGAATCAAGCGATTCGAATGGCTTATACGAAAAAAGGTGTATCTGTTCTTACAATTCCAGATGATGTTCCGAAATTTGAAATAAAAAGTGGGGCTCGTGTTACAAATACTTCTTTTACATTACCTGAGTTATTTCCGCAAGAAGAAGATTTACATGCTGCAAAACTCGCAATAAATGAAGCGAAAAAGCCTGTTATTTTAGCTGGAAAAGGTGCGAAACATGCGAGAGAATCTTTACTTACTTTCGCGGAACACATTGGTGCTCCAATCGTACTTACATTACCAGCTAAAGGGATTATCCCTGATGAACATCCACTTTGCATCGGTGGATTAGGATTAATTGGAACGAAACCTTCTTATGATGCAATGAAACATGCAGATACTTTAATTATGATTGGTACTTCTTATCCGTTCACTGGTTTCTTACCCGAAAAAGCAAAAACAATCCATATCGATACTGATCCTGCCCAAATCGGAAAACGTTACGTAACAGATATCGGCTTAGCTGGTGATGCTGATAAAACATTAAAATGGTTAATTGAAAATGTAGAAAAACACGAGGACCATTCCTTCTTAGAGCATCATCAAGAAATGATGAAAAAGTGGGAGGAAAAATTACACAATCAAGAAGACGATTCTTCTACTCCAATTAAGCCACAACGTGTTTTGCATGCACTGCAACAAGTAGCTCATGATGATGCAATATTATCAGTCGATGTCGGAAATGTAACCGTTTGGACAGCAAGGCACTTCCGTATGACAAATCAGCAATTTATTATTTCTAGCTGGCTCGCAACTCTTGGCTGCGGTTTACCTGGTGCCCTTGCTGGAAAAATTGCTTTCCCGGATAAACAAGTATTTGCTGTTTGTGGTGATGGTGGTTTCGGAATGACAATGAACGATTTCGTAACAGCTGTTAAATATAAACTGCCAATCGTTGTCGTCGTTTTAAATAATAATAAGATCGCCATGATTAAATTCGAACAAGAAGTTATGGGGAATATCGAATTTGGTACAGACTTAACAAACCCTGATTTTGCAAAATACGCAGAGGCGTGCGGAGGTATTGGATACCGTGTTGAGAATGTAGATGAACTACTTCCTGCTTTCGAAAGTGCGGTAAAGCAAAATAGACCGTGTATTATTGATATAGTTGTTGATGCTAACGAAGCACCAATGCCAGCAAAAATCACATTTGGTCAAGCAGCTGGTTATACGAAGCATATGATAAAAGAATTATTTGAAGAAGGTAAGATTGATTTACCACCACTTTAAACGAAAAGACGAGGATAGATAAAGCAGAAAGTATTATGCATTATCTATCCTTTTTTGTACATGTACTAAAACACATTTTTAGGCCTTATTGAACTAAAGCATTCGTTAATTCAATAAGCTTTATAGAAATGCTGCCCTTTAGTTCAATGAGAAAAAACGGCCTTAATTGCAGCCATTGCCTCTCCTTTTGTGCGTGGTGGGTGGTACTTCCATTTTACCAATGGATGGTTTCTTTTTGTTTTTCTTGACATAAAAAGGGGCAAAGTCCCTCAGCCAATTTTCCATGGCTTTTGGGACGGCCCCTCTAACCCTTTAACTGAAAGAAAACCTGTTCAAAACTGCCTCAGTACTAAATATGACAGTGTTAAGCTCATTCCCTCGGCTATCTTTTCCCCTTCTGAAATAGAGACTGCGTAAAAAATTTTTGCTGTTCACGCGAGCAATCACCTGACTGCGACTTCTCGGCAAATTGCAGCATTGCGCTAAGCCGCTAATCCAATCAGCGATTTCTTGATGTGGAAGTAACTCTTTGTCAATCATCGTATCCACGATGTTTACCAACCGCTCATCATCCTCATCGCTAAAAATGTGTCTACCATTATGAAGCATGCCAGAAATAGCGACAAGAACCTCACGCAGCATTGCGACGCTGCTCTCCTCGCACTGCACCAGCTCGACAAAAACATCCGCACCATGAGACGCGCTGTGAGCCCAGCCTCCTACTGAAATGTAACCTCGCAGATCCTTCTCCTCTTTATAATAACGGAGCATCGCATGTATTAATTGCTCAATTTCCGCTTGATTAAAAAATGGATTCTGTCTGTGACGTTGCACAATCAAAGCGATAGGTAAAGCAGAGAACGTCCTTGTAAAAACTGACTGATCATCCTCGCTACCAATACTATAGAACAAATGGTTCTCATCAGTCAGAACAGTTAAGAGGCTTCGTAACTCCTCTTCACTGAATCTATTCTCTTCTCTAATCCAAATATAAAACATCGAATAAATCAGGTTATCCCGTAATTCTGGCTGAGGATCGCCAATATATTGAAGTAACAAAGGTAAGAAGTCTTGATGCCGCTCACCTTCGAGTAACTGATACTCATCCTTCTCAATTCTTTGCAAATCCAGCATCAATTTAGTCCTTGTATCGCTCATTTCTCCATCTCCTTCAACATTAACATAATCTCCTCTATAACAACTTCTGGCTCATCATGATGAATATAATGTCCACTTCGACTAGCAATCCGGTACTTGCTTGACGTTGATAGCCATTGGAATTCTGCTTGGAGTCTTTGCTCAATTCCCAATATTTCTTGAGATGGCCATCCCTCTTCAACATTGTCAGGTAAACCTCTTGTAATAATTACAAGAGGGAGGTTACTTTGCTTTGAATGATCAACGATTTGCTTATAACTTTGTATTTTATCAATCTTCTCACTATTCAACATAGGATTCTCGTAATATTCCCTATTTCTTGCAAGCAGATTTTCGGGTAGAACCTTTTCATAGGCAAGTTCTTTATATTCCGGTGCAGCGTCAACCAAAATCATACCGCAGATGTTCAGTGGATAAAGGCTGGCATATAATCTAGCGACCAAACCACCAAAAGAATGTCCCACCAATATATAGGGCTTCTCCACTTCAAGCGCTAGCAACAATTCGTTGAGCTCCTCGACTAGATCATAGCAAGTCGTCGGGACGGATGCGACTTGCCCCCTGCCAATACCCGACCTGTTATAGGAAAAGGTTGATGTTTTTTGCGATATTCGGTCTTGGACTTTATTCCATGTTTCATAGCTATCGCCTAACCCTGCTATGAAGATTACACTTGGAATACTGTTACGTGAATATTTATTTAATAGTCTATAGTTATCACATATATCAATTATCTTTTTATTTTGTTTAGTCACTTTTAATCACCCAGTTCAATTATAGGCTTTATGCTATCGATATCCCTACAATAATTTGATTATTATATATTTTTATAATTTTACTGCTTTTCATTTTGTAACTTCAGCTATCTCTCTTTATTTTTGTATCTCTCTATAGAAAGAAAAATCATTCACAGTATGCTGTATTTGTTTCTCTTCCTTCACTTCTTTATCCTTGTTCTTAGATATTCTTACATTCCCTAGTTTAATCGCATCTTGCATACTATTACTTACTAAATTCCCCGCCAATATTGTCATACTATAAAAAGCAATTGGTATAAGTACAATCCATGTATGTGTAGTTAAGTGACGGAAGTTTTGACCAATTAGGCCCGTCCATTCCTTTGTTACACTATCTGGATCCATTCCACTGAAGGTTATTGTTCCACCAAAAAATAATTGCAACAAACCCAGGTGTAAAAGAAGTAATAAAGTACTCACAAACTGTTGAGCTACTAATAAAAGAAATGATGGTAACATATGCGGCCATATATGGCGCTTCAACCTATGCCACTTACTTCCGCCGAGCACAGTAGCTGCCAACATAAATTCTTCTTTCTTAACACGCTTTACTTCTTGCGCTACATACAACATAACTGTTGGTACAGCAAGGCATACAAGTACTATAATTTGAAATGCCACACGCAAATATAATGGCACAACTTCTGCTCCACTATCAAACGTTAAAACTTCATTTAATATAAAATAAGAAATCATAACCATCGGTACAATACTAAAAGGATCAAAAAAGGATGAAATAACTGGAAAAGAACGTTTACCATACATACCAAGAAGTAAACCAATTCCCCCTCCAACTATAACTCGTAATATCGCTATAATTATACTCGCTCCAACTGTCCATTTCGCGCCTTCTATTATTAATTGAACAAGATCGCGGCCTTTCACATCACTTCCAAACCAAAATTTACTTGATGGTGAAAATGGAGCTGCCTCTAGTTCCCCTTTTTCGTTATACATCATCGTAAGTTCACGAATATTCCCATCAAAAAACACCGTATATCCAATACTAACAATCATTAGTACACTCAAAAAAGTAATACCTACCCAAAATCTCACATCTCTTTTTACAACTTGCCACATGTTACACACGCTCCTTTATCACATTTTGTAAAAGCGTATGTAATATACGAAATAGTATAAAAAGCGGTACATATAATATTACTAGACTCACTGTAAATATTTCTAATTTAGAATTTTCTTTTACAAAAACAAACATACCATATGTATTAAATATCCATTCAATAATATATAAATTGGAAAGCATAAATAAAATATTTGTTTTCGCATAATAAATTGTCGTCAATAAAACATTTCTTGAAATATGATGTGTCAAAATATGCCGTAAGCTTAACCCTTTACTCTTGGCAAACAAACTATATTCTTTCTCTAATTCTTCTTTAAATCGTAATAACAATAGTTTAATAAACAATAATGTTGTTGGTATTGTAAGACATATAATTGGTAACAAACGTATCCTTTCTTCCCCTAATCCAGCCAGTTTGACCGGCATAAATCCTGTTTTTTGAAACATAATTACGACAAGAAGTTGTGATAATAAAATAAGTAAAATATCCGGTATACTCTCAAACGTAAGAAAAACCCCGTTCCACATTTTCTGTTTCATATGAGAACGTTGCAATACCCAAACGACAAGTATATACGCTATAAGCAAAGATAGTAAAAACGCTGATAGAAATACAATCATCGTTTCAAAATAATGAATCCATATTTGCGGAAATAATTTTCTTGAGTCCCGAAATCCATATGTAATTTCACCCGGTTGTAGTAACTTCCCTCCAAGAAATACAATCGTGTTCCAAAAACCGATTAAATCGATTTGCAATCCCTTAAATAAACGTGGCAGCGCACCTAGGCAGATTATACATAAAATTGCAGCTACTAGTTGTAAACAAGTAACCCCACACCATTTAACAATTCGCATCAACATAACGATTTCCCCTTACCATCCGATAGAATATTCAGAAATCAAAAACCACATTTATTACATCTCTTCAACTATACCTTGCACACGTTTCTTCCCACTAGGTAAAATGGTTTGATATAAACACGTAACAAAAAATAATAAACCAAATAAAATAATAAACAACGTATCTGCACGAATCCATTTCGGGAACAACATCGCTATCGCACCGAGAGATAACAGCTGAAATCCTGTCGTTAATGGACTAAGTAAACTTTGAACACGTCCCATGAATGATTCTTCTACAATTTCATACATCCAGCCCATAATTGCAACATTAATAAACGGTAAAAAGAAAGTCGCAAAAGCGATACATACATAAAAAGACCATACGTGGTTTACAAAGTAACACATACCGAAAAAGACCCCTGAGCCTGCCATACCAAAGACAATAATAGGCTTGGGTGCATATTTCTTCCCTACACTTGTTGCTACTATACTTCCAATTAACAATGAAATCCCTCCAACTACACCGCCCACCATCGCTAAACTTTCATACGTTGCTGGTGCTAATTTATATTTTAATATGTAGGTAGTGGATACGCTTAAAATACCATTTAATAGTCCAAATACGATAAATCCTAAAAGTAATTTTTTTAAAGTGTCATTTTGATATATATACTTGATCCCTTCTTGAAACTCTGTTATTAACATCTTCAAATTAACTTCTTTCCATTTTGTTCTACCGTTTGGCAAACGCACTTTTTCTGGAATGGAAATCGTTTGAATCAAAATACCACTCATAATAAAAGTGAGCGTATTCACTAAAATACTCCCGTAAATTCCAAAAGTCCAATACACCATCGTTGCAATTCCTACACCAAACAAAGCATATAGACTATTTACCATTTGATTCACACCTGCTGCTGCACCGTATTGGTCTGATTCAACTACTCCCTGTATCATCGACTGTTCTGATGGAGAGAAAAATTGTATACATGCATTTTCCAAAAATAAAAATATAAAGACGAGTATAATCATTCCGTAATAAAGCGAAATTAGAATTCCAATATTACAGAGCGAACAACATATGTTACTTACCGTACAAATACGCTGTCTATCAAAACGATCCACTACTGTCCCTACTAATAGAAAAAAGATTAATGCAGGCAATGCCATCATAATTTGTGTCATCGTTGCGTAAACTGGCTGTTTTCCGTATTGATCTAGCAAATAAAACATTAAAGAAATTCCAGCAATCATAGAACCGAGTCGCTCTAAAATATTTGCTAGAAAAAAACGTGCATACACTTTGTTGCGAAATAACTGTAGCATTTCTTTCATACTTCTAACCCTTTCCCTCGACAAAATTTTATTTTTTTAGTCATTTCTCGGAAGTTATATTATATTTTTCGACCATTATCCAATCTTTTCCTTCTATATAGAGAACATTGTAAAAAGACTCTTGTCATTTATACAAGAGTCTTTTTATATAACTTCGCTTCAGTTAATACAATGTATCAAAAAATCTGGATACGTCTCACTACCTTTTTTAATTCTCTAAAATTCGGATATACTTTGTTTATTTTATGAATGTATCGCACATCCACTTATAAAATTTTTCTTTCTCTTCAAATTGTGGATAATGAGCTGATTTCTCAAAAGTAATAAATTCTTTTTGAACTGCTTCAATCTTATCAAAATATGTTTTTGCTGCATGATATGAAGTGTTATAGTCATATTTCCCCATAAGGAAATAAAACGGTAGCTTTATTTTAGTCACCTTATTAGGCAATGGATTCTTTAAATCCTTTTCTAATAAGACCGTTTGAGAATGTGATAGTCCAACGTTATAACGAATTACATCTAACAAGTTATATTCATTACTAAGTAACATCCCGATATTATCACCATCTGGATTTTCAATATGTCTTGATGTTCCACCATATTTCGCAACATAATTTCGCGGAGTGTATGTATCACCATTTTTAATTTTTTCAGTCAACCCATTTAAATAGGAAACCTCATCTGTATTCCCAGCATTTTGTGCCTGTTCAATCACATAGTTTAAACTATCCATTTCACTTTCTACTGTATCACTCATCTGCCCTATACCAACATATGCTTCATATTTTTCAGGAGCTTTATTGGCAGCTTGCATTCCAATATATGTACCGTAAGAATGACCAACCAATATTACTTTTTCTTTACCAAGACGTTTTGAAACATAATCTGTCATAGCTAATACATCTTCTACAAGAAAATCTGATGTAAGATTCGAATAGTCTTCAAAGAAATGATATGACTTCCCACTCGCTCTTTGATCGTAATTTACAACTGTGAAATTCTCTTCCAATAAGTTTTGGTATTTTTGCGCATATGGTATTTCTGAAGTTCCTGGTCCACCATGTACAAAAATAATAACTGGATTGTTCTTATCTTTTCCGCGTATCATAATTTCATGACCACTTCCATTTATCTCTACTTGCTCTAATATACTTATACTGTTATTCCCCTTTATTTGCGAGGTCCATGTAGGAAATATTAGTGCTACGATTAATAATAGTGTAGTGATGGCACCAATAAGTTTTATTAGTTTTTTTATCTTCTTCATAAGTAGTCTCCTTTCTTTAAAATTTATAAAAACATCAATTTAATTCTGTAAAACTCCCTCAAAATAATATGAATATATAACAATTTCTCTCTCTAATTTCATCTTGCTCGTTTGCACATTCTTAATATCCCATACACTTCTTAACTTTCCGCTATATAAACTCTTAATATTTTCTTAATTTTCAATACACGATTCGTAGAAAGACTCGTTCACAATGTATTACAAATATAGAAAAGAGTCCTTGTTTTCTAAACAAGGACTCTTTTCTATAACTATTTCGCTACTTCTTCTTTCGGCATTACCATACCTTTATAAAGTTGGACAGTAATCCAGTAATAGATGAAATAAATGACTAAGAAAATCCCAATCGGCACCCACACCTTTACAAACGGGTCAACTAATATAAAACTGAATAAGTTAAGCCCTACTAACACGTGGGAAATTCCAATAATCGCTGGGAAGATAAATAAATATGAAATTTCTTTATAAATACTTTTCGTTAACATACTACGTCTCACACCGATTTTTCGTAACATTTCATAACGGCGTACATCACGAGAAGCACCTGTTAATATTTTGAACATTAGTGAACTTGCCATCATTGCTAAAAAGGCAATTCCAAGGAAAAACCCCATAAACATTGTTCCACTCATGAAACTGTTCATAAACTGATAAATTGTCATTTTTGTAAATAAGTCTACTTTTGTACCTGTTGTTTTTTCAATTTGTTCTTTTTGTCTCTTGTCTATTTCAATTAACAACGGTTTATATTTTTTCATATCATCTACTTTTGCTAATGTTACACTATGTTCCGTTCCTTGAACTGCTTTGTAGTGTTCTTCATCAGCAATTCTTACAGGTTTTCCGTTAAATTGATTATGTGTAATTTGTATTTCTCTTACAACCGCATCTTCCCAATCCCTTGGCATACGAGGAAGTTTATTGGCTGCTTCGGGAGCTTCCAAAGCAGAATAAACAGGTTCAGTTAAAGGTTCAGCCACACGTTTACGAGCAGGCTCTTTTAAAGTTTTTGTATCAAAGTGATCGGAAACGAGTGGTGGTTTCTCAGTTAAGTCGTTACGTAAATAATAAACCGCTTCTCCATCTACTTTATACTTGTACTTACTTTCTTCAACAATTTCCATTTCTTTCAAGGCCGCTTTATCTTGTTCATTTGGATCATGAATTACAACATCATATACACGAGAAAAGTCTGTCATAATGCCGACATTTTTTTGAAACGCCATACCTGCCGTCATTGCCCCTGCACCTAATGCAATTAACATCGCTACCGTACCTAATACCCTCGATAAACTATTTACTCGAAAGCGTAACTGTGCATATGTAAAACTATTTAAGCCTGTTTCATTTCGTTTTTTATTCCCTTTAATTTTCATCACAAAAAATGGGAGCAATGAACTAAAGATAAAATATGTTCCAAGTGTTGTAACGATTGTCGCTATTATAAAACCGACTTCAGCAAACATTTTTATATTTACCATAAAATAGTATCCTGTACTTACTAGCAATATACCGAGTACTGTCATTATAATAATGCGAGTTTTACTTTTCTTCACTTCATCTAGTGTTTCATCTTCACGAATTAACTCCAGTTCTGTTTTACGTAATAACCGGATGCTATTCATTAAACCAGTAATAAAAAATAGTATTAAGAAGAAAATAGCTGTAACTAAGATTGCTGGTGTATATACAGATGAGTAACTACCTTTCGCTGAAATTTCCATACCATTCATTAAAAAGTTTCCTGCTACACTTGCAAGTAACATCCCTACTAAAATCCCGATAATAATACTGACAATACCCATACCGAATGTTTCAATAAATAATAATTGCGCTACTTTTTTCTTTTTCGCACCGAGCATCATATACATACCGAGTTCTTTTCTTCTTAATGTGAGCAAGAAAGAATTGGCATATATAATATAAAATACAGTAATGAACGATAATAGTATGGCACCTACCCAAAATACGAGTCTAATACTACTAATAAGACTATTATCCTTCGTAAATTCACTATTCATCGCCATCGTTTGGAACATGTAGAAAATACTAATACTAATAACGAGACCAATAAGTAAAACCATATAATCTTTTAGCATCTTTTTCATACTATGACGTGATAATTTGAATAACATAGTCTCGCCCCCTACTTAGACTCAGCGGCTGAGCCCATATGAGCGAGCACACCTAAAATGTCTTGATAGAAATCTTCTCGCGTTCCTTGACGCTTTAACTCTTTGTATAGAAGGCCGTCTTGAATAAATAAAATACGTTCACAATAACTGGCACTAAATGCATCGTGTGTAACCATTAAAATACTTACATTGTGGTTTTCATGTAAATCTTGCATCGCTTCTAATAAGCTTTTTGCATTTTTACTATCAAGCGCTCCTGTCGGTTCATCTGCTAATACAATTGCTGGATTATGTACTAAAGCACGAGCTGCCGCTGTTCTTTGCTTTTGCCCACCAGAAACAGCAGTTGGATATTTTGTTAAAATTTCAGTAATCCCTAACTTCTTCGCAACCTCATTCACCTTTCCAGTAATCTCGCTTGAAGGTACGCCTTGCAAAGAAAGTGGTAAAGCAATATTTTCATAAATTGATAAGTTTTCTAGTAAGTTAAAATCTTGAAAAATGAATCCTAATTTTTGAGATCGAAAATCTGATAAAGCATTCCCCTTCATTGAAGTAATATTTGTGCCAGCTATTGTCACACTGCCACCTGTCGCTTGATCCAGTGTACTTATCACATTAAGTAGTGTCGTTTTTCCAGAGCCAGAAGGACCCATAATCCCGACGAATTCCCCTTCTTTAATACTTAATGACACACCCCTTAATGCTTTTGACTGATTCTCGTTTCTTTTCCCATACGTTTTTTCTACACGTTCTACAGTAACTACGTTTGTTGACATCTCTTTCACTCCATCCCTTTTGTATAAAATGAATTTCTCACATATTTCTTATCTTTTTCTCATGTAAACCCTTAATAATTTTTTAATTTTTCAATCAGAAAGGATTACACGAGTTACGCAAACCTTTTTCCTATTTCATATTCTCACTTTTCTACAACTCGTTCCTTCGATTTCGCTTACATTTACCTTACATTTTTGTAAGGTAAAAAAGAAAACACACCCTTTTGAATTGGTGTGTTTTCTTTTTAAACTTTATTTCCGATTATTTATTTCCTCTTTCATACTTTCCACAAACCCATTTAGTTCAACAACCTCTGATTTTTCTTCCCCGTATTTACGTACATTTACAGCTCCGTTCTCCATTTCCTTATCCCCAATAACAAGAATATAAGGAACTTTTTGCATTTGTGCTTCTCTTATTTTATATCCTAACTTTTCATCCCGTACATCTCGTTCTACACGAACACCAGCTTGTTCTAATTTATCTGCAACTTCATCTGCATATTGTACATGGACTGCATTCGAAACTGGAATGACTTTCACTTGAACTGGTGCCACCCATGCCGGGAACGCACCTCCAAAGTGCTCAATTAATATTGCTAAGAAACGATCTAAAGATCCTAAAACTGCTCTGTGAATGACAACTGGCCTTCTCTTTTCATTCTTCTCATCTATATAATTTAAATCAAACTTCTCTGGCATTTGGAAATCTAGCTGGATTGTTCCGCACTGATGACTTCTATTTAAAGCGTCTTTAATATGAAAATCGATTTTCGGTCCGTAAAATGCACCGTCACCTTCATTTAGTCTATATTTATAATCCAATGAATGTAATACATTTTCTAATGATGCCTCTGCTTGCTCCCATAACTTATCATCACCCATTGAATCTTCTGGACGAGTAGAAAGCTCTACTTCATATTCGAATCCGAAAGTTTTATAAACGTAATCAATTTGCGCCATTACGGATTTGATTTCATCTTCAATTTGTTCTGGTGTTACAAATAAATGAGCATCATCTTGGCAGAAAGTACGAACTCTTAATAATCCGTTTAATGCCCCGCTAAATTCATGTCGGTGTACTTGGCCGAACTCGCACATACGAATTGGCAATTCGCGATAAGAGTGTAATTTATTTTTGAACATTAACATATGTCCTGGGCAGTTCATCGGTTTTAATGCGAAGCTTTTATTATCCACTTCAGAGAAATACATGTTGTCCTTGTAATGTCCCCAATGTCCCGATTTCTCCCATAACTCTTGGTTCATCATAAACGGAGTACGTACTTCTTGATACTTATATTCTTTTTGAATTTCTCTTAAAAATGCTTCTAATTCATTTCGGATAATCTGTCCTTTCGGTAAATAAAATGGCATTCCCGGAGCCTCTTCTGAAAACATAAATAACTCCAGCTCACTACCTAATTTACGATGATTTCTTTTTGCTGCTTCTTCAACGAAATGTAAATACTCTTCTAATTCTTTTTGAGAAGAGAACGCAACACCATATATACGCTGAAGCACTTGATTGTTACTATCACCTCGCCAATATGCACCAGAAACGTGAGTTAATTGGAATGCTTTCAAATATCCTGTTGACGGTAAATGTGGTCCTCTACATAAATCTACAAATTCACCTTGTTTATATAGTGTTACACTTTCCCCACTAGGAATTGCTTCTAACAGTTCTAATTTCAGGTGATCATTCATTTCTTGAAACAGTTTTGCTGCTTCTTCTCGAGAAACTTCAACTCGCTCTATTATTACATTTTCATTTATTATCTTTTTCATTTCTTTTTCGATTTTCGGTAAATCTTCTACGTTTACACTACTTGGAAGGTCCATATCATAATAAAATCCATTTTCAATAACCGGCCCTACACCAAGGTTTACATTGCCATACATTCTCTTTACAGCTTGCGCTAAAATATGTGCCGCAGAGTGTCTTGCAATTTCTACCCCTTCATTAGAATCTATAGTAACGATTTCTACTTCCGCATTTCCTTCAATATTTCGGCGTAAATCATATAACTGATTATTTACTTTCCCCGCTACTGCTTTCTTTTTTAAACTACTGCTAATGGATCCAGCAACTTCTTCTAAAGTAATTCCTTTTGCAAATTCTTTAACGCTACCATCTGGAAATTTAAGTTCAATCATTTGTTCTTTCATTTTTCATCTCTCCATTTCATAATAAAAAGCACACTCATCCCTAAAATAGGGACGAGCGTGCTTTTACCCGTGGTTCCACCCAGATTCCCATTGTAAATATACAATGGCTTCTTTTACGGTAACGTCGTTTACACGGCACTAGATACTTAATTTCCCCAGTGCAGCTCTAAGGTGGTAAGTTATTTTTCTGCGTTAGGAAGTTCTCAGCTTTCCTTCCTTCTCTGTATAACCGGGTAAAATAACTCGTGTCCTTTTCTTCGCTTATTATGAAATTGAATGCAAAAAAGCATATTCATCCCTAAAAATTAGGGACGAATATGCTTATATTCGTGGTTCCACCCAGATTCCCATCACAAAAAACATAATGGCTTCTTTTGCGATAACGTCGCTTACACGGCACTAGATACTTAATTTCCCTAGTGCAGCTCTAAGGTGGTAAGTTATTTTTCTGCGTTAGGAAGTTCTCAGCTTTCCTTCCCTCTCTGTATAACCGGGCAAAATAACTCGTGTCCTTTTCTTTGCTTTTATAAGTACATCCATTAATTGTTATTCACTATATCCTATTCATTTTATTATTGCAAGTGTTTAAAAAAGTTTTTTTATTTAATAGAAAAAGAAACCAAAATAGATTTTTGGTTTCCCCTTCTCAATTTTACCAATCTTGTGGTTCATAATTTAAGTCTGAAAATAGACGTCGTTTCTCTTTCTTCGATAAATCTCTCCACTGTCCAACAGGTAAATTATTCAATTCAATATTCATAATTCTCGTGCGTTTTAACGTGTATACTTGATAACCTAAAGCTTCACACATACGACGAATTTGGCGATTTAGCCCTTGTGTTAAAATAATGTTGAACTCATATTTTGATAACTGTGTGATCTCACAAGGAAGTGTTTTCGTTCCTAAAATCTTCACACCCGCTGCCATTTTTTCTAAGAAATCAGGTGTAATTGGCTTATCTACAGAAACGATATATTCTTTCTCATGTTTGTTTTCAGCACGTAAAATTTCGTTAACGATATCACCATCATTCGTTAACAAAATTAAACCGTCTGAGTCTTTATCAAGACGTCCAATATGACTAATTCGTAAAGGATGATTCACTAAATCGATAATGTTACCTTTTACAGCTTTTTCACTTGTACATGTAATACCTACTGGTTTATTTAAAGCAATATATACGTGATCTCGAGCAATACGAAGTTGCTCTCCATTTACGCGTACATCATCACCTGGATTGACTTGGTCACCAATTTTTGCAACCTTACCGTTAATAATTACTCTTCTCTCATTAATTAATTTATCTGCTCCACGTCGAGACGCTTTTCCAGCTTCACTAATAAATTTATTGATACGCAAATTAGGCACATCCTTTTCTAAACAAAATTTCAAGCTCACACTGCTTCTACCGTACAATACAAAAGGGTAAGCCTTCTATTATAACTTAAATATATTAACATGAAAGGGTATATAACGTCTTCTATTAATTACTCGTTTATAAGAAAATGTCTTTATTATACATTCATTTATGCACGTATTGTACACTTAATATACAAGCCACTCTCCCTTACATATAGCTTGTTTACCTCTTATATCTTTTAAATCATCATGAATATTAGCTAGTTTATACAACTCATGGAAAATCTCTTTTACATAATTTTGATGCGCCATTTCATCTTTCCAATAAGTTAACACTATGTAACGATTTTCAGCTTTTAAAGACTTCCCAACAAATCCAGCTAACATCCCTTTTTCTTTTTCCATTCCTGTATTCCAAATTGTTTCTTGTTTATGTAAGAAATACTTTTCCTTTCCCACCTTTACATCACATATAGCAACTCTTACGAATGTTCCTTTTGTAACAACATCTTTCAAAGACTTATCAGTAATATCATACAACGTTTGAAACAATTCAATTTCACATGAAAGAAACGTATCCTCTTGATTACTATTTACATAAATTATATCGTGTGCACCATTCATAAATGACTGATATGCACTTCGATCTTCCCATAAAGTAAATACACATGCCTCATCTTTATTCCATCCACCAAATTGTCCATGAAATCCATCTAGATGCTGTATATCACGCCATTTTTCTTGTGCGATTGAAAATAACTCTTTTTTCTCTTCTTCTACCTTACAGTATATTGTTTTTAGTAACATTTTTAGTTCCCCCTTAGGCTATAATTTATCTTCCACATACAACTTTTAGTTTACATAATAATTTTATGATCTCTTTATCCGTATATAGAACGAATCATATTTATCACTACTTCTATCAAACCATCTATCTGATTTTATTTCAAATAATTCAGAATAAAGAAAGATGTAACTCTTAATGAATTACATCTTTAGCTAGTCTCCCTTATTCATCTTTTTCTCAAATAAATAATACGTTAGTTCTCCCGGATAATGTAATACAGTTACCTTCCTCTCCCCCTTTTTAAAACTAAAAGTATGCCCGTTTTCCCCTAAGTTCTCCCATCCACTGGCCTTTGTAATAGGCATTACACTTATATATTTATAATCCTCTTCCTTTTCATCTTTAATATGGATTGCTGACATTGGTACTGGAAAATCTTCAATTTTAGATTCTTTGTCCAAATATATAAGTGCAAATAAACTAACTAATAACATAGCCATTGAAATATTTGAAACTATTTTTCTTTTATTCATTTTTACTAATAATCCTCTCTTCTCACATATAACTTTCATCATTTTACTAATATTAATTATTTATGTATAGAAAAAATATAATTAAAAGCAATTCCAGACTATTTTCTCTACCATTAACAACATTATTGCTATATATAAAAATCAAAAGATTTTTTTGGAGGTATTACCCGTTGAAGAAATTATTTTTTAATAAATGGACAATAGTTATTTCTATTTTTATTATTATCTGTACAATTTTCTACGCAATTAAAGATAAAAATAATAACGCAAAAACTACCGTAGAAACAGTTGATACAAAAAGTTTTAAAACTAAATTACAACCAAAAATTGATGAATTAACTACAAATTATAATGACATCATCGAAAAAGATTGGTTGCCTGCCTGGGAAGAAATTAACACGAACGGAGATTCAGTAGACAGAGATAAACTATTAGTCACAACGACTGCTATTTCCAAACAATTCGAAAAAATTATGAACGAAATAGACACTCTGAAAATTAAAGAAAACATATCGGAAGTACAAATACAAGAACAACTAATTTATTTCACAACTGAATTTAAGACTGCTTCTAAATTTATGAAAAACGCAGCAGATTTAATTATAGACGGAGCAAATAACTCTACTCCATCCAATGAAACAATTGAAAATACTAAACATGCTTTAGGACTTGCGGACCAACATATTGTACTCGCTTTATCTACTTTAACTGAAGTGGAAGATAAATTAGGGCTTTCTAAAAAATAAAACTTTTTACTATTTTAAAATAAAAAATGATTGCATTTCACATTTTGTCTGTCTATAATGTTTTTATTGATTTACAATCAATGTTCTTATAAATTTTATAATTCGGATGAACCATTCAGGAGAAGGTCTATTGATCTACCGACGGGGCAAAAAGTTGTACAACCAACTTTGAAACTCTCAGGTCTTGGTTACAAGTAGAACTGCATGGGGACGAATCTCTGGAGAGACTCCCTCTCGCTATATATAGCGCGGAGGAAAACGAGCACCGAAGGAGCAAATCCGCTACTATTGCGGATAATCTCTCAGGTAAAAGGACAGAGACAAGCGAAAGAAAAAGCCGATTTGTATCGGTTTATTTTTCTATCCCTTGTTTCTCCAGAGACCATTTCATTTACTTGAAGTGGTTTTTATTTTTTCTAAAAAAGGAGAATACAGATGGAGACAGTAAGTACAGTATTAGAACAAATCAATCACTATGTGTGGGGATTACCAACATTGTTGTTACTCGTTGGTACTGGTATCATTCTCACAGTGCGTTTAAAAGGTTTACAATTTAGTAAACTATTATACGCTCACAAACTAGCATTTAAAAAATCAGAAGATACATCTTCCTCTGGAGATATTAGCCACTTCCAAGCTCTTATGACAGCTATGGCGGCAACGATTGGAATGGGAAATATAGCCGGTGTTGCAACTGCTGTGACGATTGGTGGACCAGGTGCAATCTTTTGGATGTGGATTACCGCGTTATTCGGTATGGCAACAAAGTATGCGGAAGCAATTCTTGCGGTGAAATACCGAGTTAGTAATGAAAATGGTGAATATTCAGGTGGACCAATGTACTATTTAGAACGTGGTTTAGGCAAGAAATGGCTTGCTGTTTTATTCGCTATATTCGGTACAACTGCTTCTTTCGGTATCGGTAATATGGTGCAATCTAACTCAGTTGCAGAGGCAATGCGAATTAATTTCTCTTTCCCCCCTGCTTTAACTGGTATATTAATGTCGTTTTTAATTGCTATTGTTATTTTAGGTGGCGTTAAAAAAATTGGGAAAGTGACAGGATATATTGTTCCTATTAAAGCTTTCTTTTATATCATTGCTGGTCTTATTATTATTTTCTATCACTACGATCAAATTCCAGAAGCATTTTCACTTATTTTTTCTGGTGCGTTTACTGGTACTGCAGCTGCTGGAGGTTTTATCGGTGCAACAGTTGCATCAGCTATTCAAATCGGAATGGCGCGCGGTGTATTTGCGAACGAAGCTGGTTTAGGGAGCGCACCTATTGCAGCAGCGGCTGCAAAAACAGATTCGCCTGCAAAACAAGCTTTAGTTTCAATGACTGGTACTTTTCTAGATACATTTATTGTATGTACTATTACAGGACTTGTATTAATTACTACAGGTGCATGGAAGTCAGGAAAAACCGGTGTTGAAGCTACAACATTAGCATTCCAATCTGTATTTGGTACTGCTGGTAGTATGATTCTCGGTATCGCGATTATATTATTTGCCTACTCTACTATTTTAGGATGGTCGTATTACGGAGAGAAATGCGTGGCTTATTTATTTGGAGAAAGTGCCGTTAAATATTATAAAGCAATCTTTATCGTCATGATTGCAATTGGTGCAAATTTAAAATTAGGTATCGTATGGACATTTGCTGATATTGCAAATGGACTTATGGCAATTCCAAACTTAATTGGCCTGATTGGGTTAAGTGGTATTGTTGTATCTGAAACGAATCGCTTTTTACAAGCAGAGAAATTGAAAGAAAATCATAAAAAACAGGCAAGTTAATCACTAAAAAAAGAATGGCTTATCTATAATAGCCATTCTTTTTTTCTCTATTTCAATTCCTTTCCCTTTTGCACCATATGTAAATACAGCACAAAATCCGTCATTGTCGATGAATGACCAAGTTGACGAATCATTGCTGTTATATTTCCTCTATGATATGTCCCATGATTTACGACATGTTGTACTAACTCTAAAATTGAAGTTTCTAATTTCCCTGCATATGGATTCTCGATAACAAACACAGCATTCACGTCTTGTATTGTATTTAAAAAGTCTTTATATTGATTTACCATGTTTTCAAACATTTTTTCTAATTCATATAACGATTTATTTTCGATTTGTGTTCGTAAAATTTCTCGGTCTTGTATTGCTTCATTCATACTTTTACCATGCAATATGTGTAACCACACTTGATCTGTAATATACATATGTGCAAAAGTATCCTTAATTGATGGAAATACACTCTGTATCTGTTCATTAATAATAGTCTCATAGTTTGGTAATTCTTTTAGTCGATTTATTAATCGTATATTAGCCCAAGCATGGTAATCCACCTGTTTTAACATGTACTCTTTCAATCAAAATCGCCCCCCTATTGTATGAAATGAATGGTATGTTTCTTCACTTTTGATTCTCTATCAGCCTTTACAATTCCTTTTTCTTCAATTTCACGTTTATTTATAGTTTTATATTTTACATACGTATGAAATTCAGTTTGAAATGGAAACGGTGTAATCCGAATTGTTTCCTCATCTACCCATTCAGCTTGAATAGGTTTCCCTTCTTTACTATTAAACATTTCTGTTCCTTCAAAACCATCTTTAAACAAATCAATTTCATTTTCCTTTTCTACACCAGGTTTATTCATACATACATATAAAGAAAGTTCATCGCAAAATTTTAATAATCTATAATGTTTATCGAACATCGCAAATTGTTCTTTTGTTAACGTTTTCAATATTCTTTTTTGTCGTTCCAATTCCCCTGTATAAAATGACATCATCTCTTCATCTTCCTCATTTAATGGAAATGATAAAAAATGTTTACTACAAAGTAATGCTCCGTATGGATTTGAATCTTCAATTTCATTCAAACCAATTGTATAAAAAACAAAGCGTAATGAACTTGGACAGTCCATAAATGTATATGGGATATTTTTAGCATCATTCAAAATTGGAACTTTATCAAGTTCTATCCATCCTCTATCATGCTCATATATTGCATCAATAGCCGCTTTTAAATATTCGTCATCTTCAAAAAAATCTTCTTTTATATACTTCGCAATTTCCCCAGCTAAAAAACCGTGATCATGTTGACGAATTAATATACTTTCTTTCTCATCTTTTTCACGAAAAATCATCCGTATACTCCCCCTCATCCTCATATTACATTGTTTTCTATGCATCAATTCTTAATTAATCCCTAATTATTAGCAGGGATTCAGTTTCTTGCAACGAAATTAACATAACTATATAGCATTCTTTCTAACAATATAAATAGCTTTATCTTTACTATCCATTATACTAAATCATTCATTCCAAAAAATTTTTTTATGAGGTGAAAACATGAACAAAACAGAATTAATTAAAAATGTAGCACAATCAGCTGATATTTCTCAAAAGGATGCTTCTGCAGCTGTACAATCTGTTTTTGACACAATTGCTACTGCATTACAATCTGGCGATAAAGTTCAATTGATTGGCTTTGGAACTTTTGAAGTGCGCGAAAGATCTGCTCGTACAGGACGTAACCCACAAACTGGCGAAGAAATTCAAATCGCTGCTGGTAAAGTGCCAGCATTTAAAGCGGGTAAAGAGTTAAAAGAAGCTGTGAAATAAACAAGAAACCAGCCTATAAAATGGCTGGTTTTTTGTTTTCTATTAAAGCAGAGTTTTTATATTCTCTGCATGATACACTTCACAAATATAAAATATACATTTGCAGTTACTTACAATTTGATATTTTCTAGTTGGATACACATTCGCCGTAACAGAGCATCCATCAAACAATTCAATAATATTTCCAGATGGCTGATATCCTTCATATAATACGTTCCTTCTTACCTCCATCTTTTCTATAAGTTTTTCAACTGGAATGTTTCCCCTCTCTAACTCACACTTTATTGTATTTGGTAAAAACGAAGTATCGGCAAAAATGAGATTTTCAGATAATACTTTTCCTTTATAACTAACATTGGATACACGGTAAAGAAATGTTCCGTTTTTATCAAAAAAATTCTTTGCTTCTTTCGGGATGTACTGTCTATCAAGTACCTCTTGTTCGAGAACATCAAACTGAACTATATCATTCAAAAGCTTTTCTAAAGCATGAATAGATGATGTATCTCCAGAAAATAAAATATTTTTAATTGCTTGTACATTATAAGTGAATTCATTTGTTCTATTTTCCGCTACTAACATGAGGAACACCTCTTCTATAAGATTTTTTATTTAGCTTATTTATAATTTAAAAGCGCTACTGCATCTAACTGTGTGATTTCAGTTACTTCTTTACTAAATATTGCAATTGAAGCCATATAATCTACACTCGGCCTTATATCTGCTATCATTGTATTTTCTACTAATTCTTGCCTATCCTTAAAAACTAACAAATTTGGAGAATCATTTGGAGCCGATACAGTAATATGTACTGGCGGAATCATTAGTCCTTCACCTGTCGCTTTTAGTACTGCTTCTTTTCGGGTCCAATATGTTAAAAAACCTTCTATTTTCTTTTCATTAGGTAATTTCATAATTTGCGCTATTTCAATGTCCGTTAATACGCCCTCTGCCATTTTCATAACATCTACATTTGGATTCATTTGTTCAACATCAACGCCTACAGGCGCAGATTTAGTAAATGCAACAACAACCCACTCACCTGAATGTGAAACAGATAACTGCGGCATGCCTTCTGGTAATTGTGGTCTACCATGTTGTAACTTACATACTGGGCATATTCGACTAATCGGTACTTGAACAGGTGAAATAGAAAGTATTTGCCCAAGAACTAATCTACTAATTACACAACCTATTATAAAACGGACACGATCTGTCGAGTGGTGATAAGAATTTGCTTTCTCTCGTTCAACGTCATTTAGTAAATTGTAATGCCATGATTGTAAATCTGAAATTCTTGCCCACCATATTTGACAATCATTCTCACTAAGAGTTGGTACAGAATCTACAAATTTACTCTCTATCATGTAAACTCTCTCCTTCTAACAAACAATATCATTTTATTTCAAAAGAGTATTATTATTTTATAACTTATTAATTTACAACTTCTTTCTCTTTTGGTAATACAGGTAACGGCTTTTTCTTCTTCTTTGACATTATCTCTTTATCAGAAATACGTAAAGAAAATAGTAATGCTACGAGTAAAAATAGTGCAGATCCAATTAATGCAGCTTGATAAGGCAAGAAATCTGCCTGTGTATGATTCTGTATTTCATTACTTCCAAACCCAGATAATATGCTAGCTAATACAGCAACTCCTATTGCTGAACCTAATCGATTTTGCACATTGAATATAGTCGTTGCTCTTCCCATAGAAGGTGGCATTATATTGTTAAATGCAGAAAATTGAACTGCACCGACAGACTGACCTAAGAAAATACCGATACCAAACAATAATGTCCGTATTTGCCATGGATTCGTATCGTGATTTACAAAACTTAATAAAACAAAGATAACCGCTGTACAAGCTAATCCAATAGAAATTACCTTGCGAGCTCCTAATTTCTTATATGACCATGGTACAATCTGTGACGATATCATTAATCCAATCGCCTCTGGGAATGTCGTAAGACCTGATTCCAGTGCGGAAACTCCTATTACATTTTGATACATAAGCGGAAAAACAAATAACATTCCTAGTAAACCAGCGGATGAAAACAATGAAATTAGACTCATTTTTCTAAAGACTGGTTCTTTTAATAAGCGTAAATCTAACATCGGTTGCTGTACTTTAAGTTCAACAATGATAAACAATGTAATGAATATAATCCCAGCTATTCCAGTACATATAATCTCTGGAGAATCCCAGCCTTTTGATGGACCTTGGCTAAGTGCATAGATAAGCATCGCAAATCCTGGTGCTGAAAGAACAAAACCGAGAGAATCAAAGCGACCAGCTGATTTTTCAATATGCTCTTTTAAAAATAGTAGACCGAATAGTAACGCTACGATTCCAAACGGTACATTAATATAAAATGCCCAGCGCCAAGACATTTGATCTACAAAAAAACCGCCAATAATTGGTCCTACTGCCGGTGCGACAGCAATTGGCAACACAATAAACCGTGAAATTTTCGGCCTTTCCTCTGGTGAAAATGTTCGGAATAACATTGCCATCCCAACTGGTGTTAAAAGCCCCCCACCAGCACCTTGCATGATACGAAATATATTCAATGAAGTAATATCGTTTGCTACTCCGCATAATGCAGACGCAGTTGTAAATACGAAAAGAGCTGTTAGAAATACTCTTTTCGTACCGAAGCGATCTCCTAACCAACCAGAAATTGGAATAAAAACAGCTAAGCTAACTAAATACCCAACATTAACTGTCCCCATCGCAGATGGAGGAACTTGTAATTCTTTACTTATCGTTTGCAGTGCTACATTCACAATTGTTGCATCCATCGCAGCCATAAACATCGCTGTTATATATACGATACTTACAACTAGTTTTGGATTTATTTTTTCCTTCATTATCGTTTTCCTACTAATATTTTTTCGCCAACTTGATTACTTTTTGGATTCAAATCTTCCCAGTTATTTTCAACATATTGTAAACAATCATTCCTACTAGCCTCTTCATGTACGACATTCCAACCAATAGGTACATCGAGAAAGACAGGCCAGAGAGAATACTGACCCTCCTCATTTTTTAATACTTTATATGTGTAATTATCATTTTCGAATGGATTCGTCATACTGTACTTACCCCTTTCTTATCCTGCAAATATTTCGCTAATACTTGTCCAATTTCTGTAAGTGGTCCTGGTTGACATAAATCTTTATGTCTACAATCAATATCGTGTTGCACAATTTCCCCGTCTAAATAATTTAGCCACGTATTTGGAGAAATAGGATCAAACCAGTCTGGTATAACAGTAGATCTAAAGAATAAAATATCTCCGTTATAAACTTTCGGTACATATTTCCCTAACAATCCTACCGAATTTACATACGTTTCTTTCAAATTCAAAATCGTCTCTTCTTCAAGACTTGCTAATGCACTTCCATCTTTACGAAGTATTTCTGCTGCACTTTCCATCGTAAGTGGTTTACCATCCATATTATCTGGATCATATCCACCTAAAGCAAGTAAGGCGATTAATGCTTCTTCTTCAGTAGGTGCTTCCGTATTCGGTAAGAAGTGACCAGGATAAGAATCTAGCATAACGAGTAATTCTACTTCTTCCCCTTCATTTTGCAGTTGCGCCGCCATTGCATGCACAACATTTCCTCCGAGCGACCAACCGAGTATACGATATGGTCCGTGAGGCTGTACTTCACGAACGTGTTTTAAATAATCCGCCGCCATCTCCTCTAAACTTTTTGGAAGTTCTTCATTTTTAGCGATACCGCGTGCTTGGACACCGTAAATTGGATAATCTGTTCCTAAAGATTTCATAAGTCCTGCATAGCACCAACTTAATCCACCTGCTGGGTGTACACAAAATAGTGGCAATTGGTCTCCGCTTGCTCGTAATGGAAGCAACACATCAAGTGCACTTTGACTATTTCCCATTTCAAGTCTTTCTGCAAGCCCTGCAACAGTAGGTGCTGCAAATAAAGTTCCAATATTTAATTCCACTCCAAGCGCTTCTTTAATTCGGCTCATAAGCTGCACCGCAAGAAGTGAATGACCACCAAGATCAAAGAATCCGTCATCAATTCCAATTTGAGGTACACTTAAAATCTCTGTAAATAAGTCACATAACATTTCTTCTTGCGGTGTTCTTGGTCCACGACTAGAAGATGATGCGATAAATTCTGGAGCTGGCAATGCCTTTCTATCTAATTTACCGTTTGGAGTTAAAGGTAACTCATTTACTACTACAAAAGCGTATGGAACCATGTAATCTGGTAAACTACCTCCAGCATACTGACGCATATCATTCGTATCAATCATTTCATGATTAGATGCGACGATATAAGATACTAATCGTTTATCCCCTGGTTGATCTTCCCGTACAATAACGGCTACTTGCTCAACTTTAGGGTGTTTCATTATAACCGCTTCTATTTCCCCTAATTCAATTCGGAATCCACGAATTTTTATTTGGTGATCTGCACGCCCTATATAATCTAGCGTCCCATCTTTACGCCAACGAGCTAAGTCTCCTGTACGATACATTCTTGTACCTGGCTTACCAAATGGATCTGCGATAAAGCGTTCTGCAGTTAAGCCCGCTCTTCCTAAATAACCACGAGCAAGCCCAGCACCTGCAACATACATTTCTCCCACTACTCCAGGTGGCACTGGTTGTAAATAGTTGTCTAATACGTATACTTTAAGGTCTGGTATACTGCAACCAATTAAACTATTCGCGCGTAAAGAAACAATATTCTCATCTAACTCAATATAACTAACATGTACTGTCGTCTCTGTAATACCGTACATATTAATAAGCTTTGGTGCGTTATGAGGATGTCGACTATACCAATCTTCTAATCGACTTAGCTCAAGTGCTTCTCCTCCAAAAACAACGTATCGTAAAGATAATGTTTGACCAATCTCTTCATTTTCACGATCTGCTTGCATCAATTGATAGAACGCTGATGGTGTTTGGTTTAAAACAGTAACCTTTTCCTTAACAAGAAGTTGTAAAAATTCTTTCGGCGAACGACTTACAGTATGTGGTACTACGACTAGACGCCCTCCATATAATAAAGGTCCCCAAATTTCCCAAACCGAGAAATCAAAAGCATAGGAATGGAACATCGTCCAAACATCGTTCGCGTCAAACTGGAACCAATGATCAGTTGCTCCTAAAAGTCTTACTACGTTTTGATGAGGTATCATAACGCCTTTCGGTCTACCTGTTGAACCTGACGTATAAATAACGTAAGCAATATGTGAAGGCAATATTGGCTTCATACGCTCCATTTCATCAATATTTTCTTCACTATATTTCTCAATCTCTTTTATTATTTTTATATCATCAACTAAAATTTTCAGTTCCTCATCACATTCAATTTCCACATCTGAATTTGTTAAAACACATGATGGTTTCGCATCATGGAGCATAAATGAAATACGTTCAGACGGGTAATCTGGATCTAATGGAAGATAGCCTGCTCCTGCTTTAAGAACCGCAAGTAAACTCACAACCATATTTAAAGATCTCGGCATTGCTAATGCAACAAGTTGATCAGGACCGACTCCTTTTGCTATTAGCAATCGAGCTATTTTATTCGCTTTTTTATTCAATTCTTCATAAGTTAATTTTTCATCTTCAAAGACGACAGCAATAGAATTTGGATTTATATAAGCCTGTTTTTCAAATAATTGTGGTATTGTCATTTCTGGTACAATTTGAAAACCACCATTCCACTTTTCTAACACTGTATTTTTCTCTGCCAAAGTTAATATTTCTAATCTACCAATTGATTGATCCTGATTTTTCGCCGCATCGTCTAATAACAGAATGTATCTTTCTATTAATTTTTGAACCGTTTCACGTTTATATAAATCAGTACTAAACTCTAACAATCCATGTAAGCCATTTGGCGTACCATCAACTCCGTTACTCTCGCTAATTTCAAATGTTAAATCAAATTTCGCAGAGCCAACGCTTTGAATTTCAAGGCTCGCTTCTATATCCGGAGCATCAAAGGTTGCTTCTGGCGTATTTTGGAAAGCTAACATAACTTGAAACAGCGGATGACTATTTCGTGTACGTACTGGATTTAACACTTCAACAAGTCGTTCAAATGGTACATCTTGATTTTCATAAGCTGCAAGATTTACTTGCTTCACTCTATTCAATAATTCTTTAAAACTTGGATCTCCTGATGTATTTGTACGTAACACTAATGTATTTACAAATAAACCGACAATATCAGAGAGAGCATCATCGTTTCTTCCAGCAATCGGACTACCGATTGGTATATCAGTACCTGCACCTAATCTTGTAAATAGTGCACTAAGTCCTGCTTGCAACACCATAAACAAACTAACCCCATTTTTTCGTGCAAGCTCTACTAACTTACTATGCATACCCCCATCTATTTGAAAATGAATTGTTTCTCCACGGTAACTCGTTTCAATTGGACGCTGGTAATCTGTAGGCAATTCCAATTGATCTGGTAAACCCTTTAACTCTTGTTTCCAAAAATCTAATTGTGTTGAAATGAGACTCTCTCGTGTTGTTTCATCACCTAGCAATTTCTGTTGCCAAAGGGCATAATCTGCGTATTGAACTGGAAGTGTCTCCAGCTGTACTCTGTCACCTTGACATCGCGCTTTATATGCCGTTGTAAAATCTCTCGTTAACGGTTGTAATGACCAGCCATCCCCTACAATATGGTGCAATAGAATTAGCAATACATGTTCGTTTTCATTCACTGTAAATAGTTGCAAACGAACTGCTGGTTCAACATCGAGGTTAAAGCTATATCTTACCGCCTCTGCAAGCACACTTTCTAATTCATCTTTACACGTTCTTGTTATAATCATTTCTAAATTTAAATTTTCCATATCTAAAATTTTCTGATAGGAACTACCTAATACGTTAGGGAAAATTGTTCTAAGCGTTTCATGTTTCTCAATTACATCATAAAAGGCACCTTGCAATGCTTCTTCATTCAACTTTCCAGTCAAACGAATGACTAACGGAATATTATAAGTAGGGCTTGGACCTTCTAAACAATTTAAGAACCATAACCTACGCTGTGCAAATGAAAGTGGAACTTCATTTGGTCTACTTACTTTCTTAATAGCTGGTCTTGCACTTTTTGCTCGGTCTAATTGTTTCGCTAGTTCGGCAACAGTTGGCGATTCGAATAATTTTCCAATTCCTAATTCGACACTTAACGTTTCACGAATTCTTGCCATTAAACGAGATGCAAGAAGCGAATGGCCTCCCATTTCAAAGAAATTATCATCAATGCTAATACGAGAAACACCAAGTACTTCTGCAAATAAATCACATAATATTTCTTCTTTCGGATTTCTAGCAACTCTCTCCTTATTCATTTCATTAAAATCAGGAGCTGGTAATTTCTTTCTATCAACCTTTCCATTTGGTGTTAATGGTAATTCTTCTAACAACACAAACGCTGAAGGTACCATATAATTCGCTAAACTTTCTGAAACATAAGAACGAATTTCTGCAAAGTTAATTGTATCCTTCTCTTCAGCAACGATATACGCAATAATTCGTTTATCATTTGGGCGATCTTCTCGTACCATTACTACTGCTTGTTTAATATTTTCATGTCGTTGTAATACCATTTCAATTTCAGCTAATTCAATTCGGAAACCACGGATTTTTATTTGATGATCTGCTCGGCTCACGTATTCCAGCACACCATCGTTACGCCATTTCACAAGATCACCTGTGCGGTACATGCGCTTCCCTCGTTCTCCAAAAGGATTTGCAACAAATCGTTCCGCCGTTAACTCTGGTTTTCTTAAATATCCGTTTGCAAGTCCTTCACCCGCGATATATAATTCACCAATTACTCCAGGTGGAACTGGTTGTAATCCTGCATCTAATACATACACATCTGTACTCCAAATCGGTTTTCCAATAGAAGGTATACCAATTTCATTTTCGTCGATGTTCTTGAAAGTAGACCAAATAGTCGTTTCAGTAGGTCCATATAAGTTTGTAATAGAGCAACCTAATTCTTTTAATGTATTTGCTAAATGAGCTGGAAGTGCTTCACCACCAACGAGCGCTTTTAGCCCTTGTAGTCTCTCTGGATATTCCGTTACTAACGCCTGCCAAAGCGTTGGTGTAGCTTGCATAATTGTCGCTCTTTCTTCTTGTAACAATGCCGTTAACGCAGAAGGTTCTTGAATTACTTCTTTTTGTGCGATTGTTAAACTTGCACCACTAATAAGAGGTAAATAAATTTCTAGTGCAGAAATATCAAATGCAAACGTGGTAACTGCTACTAAATGATCATTTTCATTTAATGAAAACATATCGTCCATAGCCAATAAAAAGTTACTTAAAGCTCTCATAGGAACAATTACACCTTTTGGATTTCCCGTTGATCCTGAAGTGTAAATTGTATACGCAGGCTTTAAAAGTGATTCATCTTTCCTAAATGGTAGATTCATATGAGAATATGCTTTTAATGCTAGTTCTGTTTCTTCTCGATCTAATTCGATTTTTTTTATATCATTTTCTATAACTAAAGTAGATGAAACAGATGAATGTGTGATGATATAAATTGGTTTTGCATCATTTACTATATAATTTATCCGCTCAGCTGGATATTCTGGATCTATCGGTAAATACGCTGCACCAGCCTTTAAAACTGCTAGCATGCTAACTACCATTTCTATTGATCTTGGAAACACTAAAGCTACAAACTGATTTGACCCTATTCCTTCTTCTACTAAATAGTGCGCTAGTTCATTCGCCCGTTCATTTAGCTCTTTATACGTAAGGTTTACTCCGTTACACGTAACCGCTATTTTATTTTGATTTTTTTGTACTTGTTTTTCAAATAATATAGGTAGAGAGATTAACTTATCAGCTTCCTTAGTTTCATTCCATTCCAATAAAACTTTATGATTTTCTTCAGGAAGAGTAATGTTTATGCTTCCAATCGACGCGTCTTTTTGATATGAACTTATCATTAATTCTAATACATTCATAAATCTCTCTTTATGCAGCGTTAGTTCCGCGCCATTATATACTTCCGGATTCGCATCAAAATGAATCATTAACTCATTTTCATCGAAACTTTTATAAACATTTATCGATAAATCATCGACAGGTCCTGCTGATAAATTATGTGTAATACCACGATTCCCAGCAAAGTTAAGCCCATAATCAAAAGGCATAACATTCACTAACGGTCCGAATAACCTTTGATTTTCACCTAGTAACTTTAAGTCTCTTCTTAATTCCTCATGACGGTATTTATGATGACGACGTACGTCTCGAATTTCTTTAGAAACTTGCTTTAATAATTCCGCAAGAGTTATATTTGGAGTTACTGTGAGACGAAGCGGTACTAAATTCATTACCATACTCGGTGTATAAATAGATGCTGAACCTAGGCGCCCCATCATCGGTAAACCTAAAACAATATCATTTGCACCTGTTAATTTATGCATATAAATACTTGTTACAGCGACAATAAATTCTGGCCAACTTGTTAAGGAAACATTAATATCTTCTAATAAAATTTTCGTGCTAGATCTGGATAAATAAGCTGTTTCTCGTAAAAATCCATTTGATGTTCTCGGCGCTCGTTCTGCTAAGCTTACAACTTCTGGTTCATCTATAAACTTCTCTAACCAAAAAGTACGATCTTCCTGAAATTGTTTCGACTCACGATATTCAATATCTTCTTGTACAATCTTTGAAAGAGAACCAAATGGCTTCCCTTTCTTATTTGTTTCTTCTATTAAAGATGTATACTCTTTCGCTACCTTTTGGCTAAGAAGTGAAAATCCATAGCCATCCATCACAATGTGATGGATGCGCTGATACCAAAAGAAACGATTATTTTCAACTTGAATAAGTGCTTCAGTAAATAATGTATCTGTTTTCAAATCGACTGGCATAGATAAATCATTTTTCATCCATAATTTAGCAGCTTCTTCAGGATTTTCTTCTTTACGAACATCAATAAAATGCATATGAAACTGTAATTCTTCAATAACTTGCCATGGTCCCATTTCATCCTCTTCGAAACGAACATGTAGTGTTTCTGCTTCTGTTACAACTTTACGTACTGCTAATTCAAAAATACCTTGATTAATATTTCCGTTTATTTCTACATATTCCCCAGTATTATAAATCGGATTCAACGGATCTAATTGCTGTGCAAACCACATACCAGTCTGCGCAGATGATAATGAATGACGAACCTTTTGACTATTAGGCATTCTTTACTACCCCTTTATTATGTAGTCTATATTAAAGTACATGTTCTGTTTGCGGAGATAATAAGCGGTACCAATCGACAACGGTTGGGTTCTCTGCTAAATCTGCAAAAGTGATTTCTTTTCCTTCGCGACGCCACTTCTCTACTAAACTCATAATTCTGACCGAATCGAGTCCTCTATTTAATAAATCTTCATCAGTTTCAACACTTTCTACTGGTTCACGAAGTAATTGTGCAACTAGTTCATGCACTTCCTGTAAAGTGATCACTTCACTCTTATCGCCTTTTACATTTTGTAAATCTTTTAACAGTAAGTTGGTTGATGTCGTTACTGCACATCTATTAGATGCATACTCTAATGCTTGTTTATGATGCTCTAATGAAAAATCCGCCACTGAATCTGCTACAAAGAACGGCTCTATACCATCCATAAACGCTTCACAAGCTGTTAAAAGGCAGCCAATATGCGCATAAATACCGCAAATAATAAGTTGATCTCTTCCTTGCTCATTTAAAATTTCTAATAGATTTGTCTTTTTAAATGCACTATATCTCCATTTTGTTAAGAATATATCATTCTCATCAGGAGTAAGTTCATCGACAATTTTCTTTTTATCTGGTCCAGCAGGAATACCATCACCCCAGAAGTCTTGTAATAACCCTCGTTGTTCTAACGTTTGTCCACCTGGTTGTGCTGTATAAACAACTGGTATACCAAGTTCCTTACATCTTTCTCTTATCACCTTAATATTTGAAATGAGTTCTACTTTCGGTGACTCTTTATCGCTATATGCATCAAGAAAATATTCTTGCATGTCATGGATTAAAAGAACCGCACGTTTTGGATCTGGCGTCCAGTTCACTTTATTTTTTGGTAGTTCTGATTCAACTGGCATTTTGTATACTGAAATAGATGGGATAGCCATCTAATCACTTCCTTCCAATTTTTATATTCTTTATCGTTTTACGGTAATAAGCTTTTCAGCAATGACTTTACGTAATTCTTTTTTGCTTACCTTTCCAACACCTGTTTGCGGGAATGATTCAATAAATTCAATTCGATCTGGAATTTTATAAACAGCTATACCGCGTTCTCTTAAAAACATTTTTAATTCACTTACTGTCGGAGCTTGTCCGCGAGCTATAACAAATGCACAAGTACGTTCTCCTAAATAATCGTCAGGCATTGATACAATTGCAACATCATGTACTGCATCATGTGCTAATAGATGATTTTCAACCTCTTCCGCAGCAACTTTCTCACCACCACGGTTAATTTGATCTTTATCCCTACCTTCTACAATGATGTAGCCTTGTTCATTTACTTTCACAAGATCACCTGTACGATAAAATCCATCTTCTGTAAATGAACGTGCATTATGCTCTTCCGCTTTATAATAACCACGAATTGTATATGGTCCTCTTGTTAATAAACTTCCTACTTCACCAACTTTTACATCGTTATCATTTTCATCAACAACCCTTACTTCGTCGTATGTAGACATCGGTCTACCTTGTGTATGAATGATGATTTCTTCAGGATCATTTAATCTTGTGTAATTTACTAAACCTTCTGCCATACCGAACACTTGCTGTAACGTACATCCAAATGTAGGGCGTATACGCTTTGCAACCTCAGCGCCAAATTTCGCACCTCCGACTTGAATCACTTCTAGGCTCGATAAATCGTTATTACGAGAAGATGCAGCATCAAGCCAGATCATTGCTAATGGCGGAACGAGAGCAGTAATCGTAACTTTTTCTTTTTCTATAAGAGCAAATGCCTCGTCTGGACTACCTCCATTTGCCAACACTACTTTTCCACCCGCATAGAAAGTTCCAAATGTCCCTGGAGAACTCATCGGGTAATTGTGTGCTACTGGAAGAACTGCCATATAGACGCTATCCGTATTCAAATTACAAATTTCAGCGCTAACACGTAAACTATAAATATAATCATCATGTGTTCTAGGAATTAATTTAGAAAGTCCAGTTGTCCCTCCTGACAATTGAAGAAACGCAACATCACTTGGCTGAACTTCTGGTAATGGAATGGAATCTATATACAGATCACTTATGTTCACAAACTCTTCTTCTTCTCCCACTACAATTACATGTTGTAAAGTTGGCACTTTCTCTTTCACTTCTCTTGCTAGTTTTCGATAATCAAAGCCGAGAGCCTTATCTGAAATAATGTAAGCACTCGCCTCACCAAACTCACAAAAATAACTAATTTCACTGCTTCGATGTGAAGGTAGTGCAAAGACAGGAAGTGCTCCAATTCGAAATAGCGCAAAACATATTTCGAAAAACTCGATAACGTTAGGTAATTGGATTACAACTCTATCCTCTTGCTTTATTCCTAAGTTCAGTAAACCTGACGCTAAGCGATCTACTTTTTTATCAAGCTCACTATACGTAATATGCGTATTACCACTTACAACCGCAATTTGATCTCCATATTTTTCAGCCCGCTCTCTTAACATCCCGCCAAATGTTTCACCAAGCCAACACCCTTCCTCTCGATAGTGATCGGCAAATTCTTTTGGCCACTTTGTATAACCTGTTAACATTCTTTCTTCCCCCTATTTTTCATTCAATGAATTATCACTTAACCCTAGAGCCTTCAGCATTGTTTGGAACTTAGCTGATGTTTCTGCTAACTCATCTTCTGGTTTTGACTCAGCAACAACTCCCGCTCCTGCAAATAGTCGAAGTGTATTTTCTTGCACTTCAGCACAACGAATTGTAACAATCCATTCACCATCTCCATTTAAATCGCTCCATCCTAGCATTCCTGTAAAGAATTCACGGTCAAATGGCTCAATTTTTTGAATCGCCTCTCTCGCTTCTTCCATCGGCGTTCCGCAAACTGCTGGCGTAGGATGAAGAGCAATTGCTAATTCTAAAGAAGTAGTATTCGGATCCTTTAGTTCACCTTTCACTTCAGTAGACAAATGCCACATCGCTTCACTATGAATAACAGATGGTTTTTCTGGAACATGTAATGTGTGACAGTATGAGCGAAGCGCAGCAGCAACTGCTTCTACTACTACCGCATGTTCATGTAAATCTTTTGGAGAAGAAAGTAATTCCTCTGCTCTTCTTTTATCTTCTACTGGATCATCACTACGCGGTCTTGAACCGGCTAACGGATTAGAAATAACTTGCATACCATTACGTGAAACGAGTAATTCAGGGCTTGCTCCAATTAATGTCTTATTATTCTCGTTTTCATCTTTCGGTAAATTAACAGCAAATGTATAACCGTGCTTATTATGCTCTGCTAATTCTCGAAGAAGTTTTTGCTTATTAATCTTTTTGGAAGATTTAACATCTAACGATCTAGATAGAACGATTTTCTTTAAATCTCCGTTTTGTATTTTTTCAATTCCTTGCTTCACACCATTCATATACACTTCCGGATCTGGTACAGGCGTCATTTCAAATGTTAAGTTTTCAGTTGTTTCAAGCTGATTTGTTGTATCTAATTGTAATCGTTCAGATATTCTGCTATATTCTGGTACGATAAGTTGCACTTCTTTTCTGCGATCAAATGGCAAAGCACCAACAACGATAGGATTCGGATTTCCAGCTTGTTTTGCATTACGTAATACTGCCTGTACTAGTTCTGGAAAACTTTCAATTTCACGATGCTTTACTGTAGTAAGCTCTCCTTCTGTCAATATTGTTCGAGTAGGTGAAGCGAAAAAGAATGAAGATTCAGTCTTATAATCTTCTAAAAGTTTTTCTGACAGTTCCTTTACAGCCGTAAGTTCATTCATAATATAGTAGCCCCCTATTTTTTTATTAAACGCCTAATGTAGCTCCGCCATCGACACATAAATTATGCATTGTAATATGACTTGCTTTATCTGAAGCTAAAAACAATACCGCTTCGGCAACTTCTGAAGGCTGTGCAATTTTTTGTAATGGTATACCGAGTCTATATGTACTTTGAGAACCAGCAATGATATTTTTTGCTCCATTCTCATCAGCCCATAGTAACCTTTGCATTTCAGTTTCAGTTGAACCTGGAGAAACTAAGTTACAGCGAATGTTATATGCTGCAAGTTCTAATCCTAAACACTTCATAAACATCGTCGTTGCAGCTTTGGATGCCGCATATGCAGCCATATCCATTCTCGGGGTATTTGCTGCATTGGAACCAACTGTAACAATTGCCCCTGAATTTCTTTGCATCATACGTTTACTTACCGCTCGGGACATATAGAAAACTCCTGTAGAATTTACAGAGAATGTTTTATTCCAATCTTCATCACTTAAAGAGTGAATCGCCCCCATACGTAAAACCCCTGCAACATTAACTAATATATCTATCGGTGCTATATCATTTTCAATACCGTTTACCATGTCTTCAACTGCGGTACTATCACTCACATCTAAACGAAACGTTTTCATACGTATTTCATTTAATTCATTTTCATTTAAGAGCACATTTAACCCCTCTTCATTTTGATCAACCGCAATAACTGTAGCTCCTCTTTCTAAAAACATTTTGGCAACAACACTACCTATACCTTGGGCTGCACCTGTTACTAAAACCGTTTTCCCATCAAATTCCCCTAAGTTCATTTCCTCTATCCTTTCATTTGAAAATTAATCTAATTAAACAAATAATGATAAAGATTATCATTATCAATGTAAAAAATAATACACTTACTAAACTAATTGGTCAAGTGTACTTTTCATCAAAATATTATTCATTGATAATGTTTTTCATTTAATATTCTTACATCGAAATGATAATCTTTCTCAATAAACTTGTCAACCTATTTTTATTTTTCAGACAAAATATTTTAGTGATTCTCAATACAATTACATCTAAAAGCAATAATAAGTACCTACATTACACATTTAAACTCATTTTTTGTAAAATTGAAGAAGATAAACTGTAGATACCTTCATTTACAAAGCCTTATCAAAAACTCAAGTATATATTTTCTCAACATTTTTCTGAAAATATCGAGAAAATATATCTTGCAATTACTGATGTATGTCTTGTTTATAATTTAAGATTTAATACATATTTCGAATATAATGTATCACTTTTAATATTCCAATATAATCCAAATGAGTGTTTCACTCACTTTTTTTGTCTCAAATGGTTCCAAAAATTATATAACCTCGTTAGAATAATTCATAAAAAAGCACCCTATTTAATAGGATGCTTTTTCGTAATCATAGTGTGATAGAAGATTTATATACTTATGCTACGCTGCGATACTCATCTTCTCGCTCTTTTTTCTGCTTAGGTGCTTGAATTACAATTGCTATAATAAATGACACGACACATAATACGCCGATCACCATAAAGGTTGGTTTGAATCCACCCAGAAGTGCACCGATAAAGGAACCTGCAAGCGCTCCAAATCCAAATCCTTGATACACAATTCCGTAGTTCTTACTATGGTTTTTCATACCATAAAAATCACCGACGATAGCTGGGAAAATAGTGATATTTCCACCAAAGCAAAATGCTACACTTGCTACACATACGAAGTAAATACCATAATTTAAATCTATGAAACTTAGAACTAAGACTGAACTTGCCATAACAACAAAAGTACCAGTAACGATTTTTAAACGACCGATTTTATCTGATAACGGTCCTAAAATAATACGACCTAATGTATTGAAGATTGCAACCATAGCCACCGCATTAGCTGCTGTCGCTGCGCTAAGTCCTACAAGTTGAACACCAATATCTTTTACCATACCAATTAAGTATAAGCCACTCATACATGATGTAAATAACATTATAAATAATAAGTATACTTGTTTTGTGCCTAACATTTCTTTCGTTGTATATTCATGAGTTTTTGTTTCATGAACCGCACCTTGATCAGCAGCTTGATGGATTAAACAAGCTCCAAGGACAATCATAGCTGTAACAATTAAACCCCAGTATATAAACGCTTGTGATACGCCAACTGATTCAATTAACTGTGCGTTAACGTATTTAAAGATTAAGCTACCTGAACCATATGCAGAGACAGAAATTCCAGCAATTAAACCTTTACGCTTTGGAAACCACTTTATTAAATTGGATAGTGAAGTGATATATGCTGTACCATCTGCATAACCTACAACAACTCCTGCTAGTACATACAGCAATATTAATGAAGAAGCTTGTGAACTAAGTACTAACCCAAGTCCTAATGCCAGTCCAGCTATCATAATAAGTTTACGAAGTCCCCATTTTTCTTGCAATTTACTTGCAAATAAAGTTGAAAATGCTAAGGAAAGACTAGTAATTGAGAAAGTTATAGCAACTGCGTTAAGACTCCAACCGTATTTGCTAACTAAAGGCTGATTGAATAAACTCCATGTATATATTGTTCCAAGCCCCATTTGTACGATGACTGTGCCAAGGACAACCAGCCATGGATTAACATTTGATTTTTTCATACCTTCCCGCCTCCTCTTTCTATTTCAATGCTTTTCGCTAAATTTACTTTTTTTATGTTCATATTGACCACCTCTTTTGATTTAACACCTTCATTGTATAAGATGTTCCCGCTTATGTAAGCACTTACAAGACAGAGCGTCAAAAATATGGAATCAGTTACAGAAAACGAAGGACGAAATACAAAAAAAGAATTATTAAATACGTAAGTAGCTATTATCATGTTTTACATCCGTATGACTTACAGCTGTTTTATCCTCTTCTTTTATAAAAATTATTTCTCAAGTTATATCATAGTTAGATTACAAAATTTTGATTTTCCTATACAAAGAGAAAAAAATGATTTTTACACTACGATGCACTTTATTTTTTATAAAATAAAAAATATTTTATTGATAAACAAAACTAAATATTCACTAATATATCTATACGTGGTTTAATATATATAATAAAAAAATATTTCTGTCTTTAATGAGGAGGTACTATGAAAGCAAACGTAGGGGATACTATACTTTTTCAACGAAATAATTTAAAGATTACAGGATCTGTACTAAAACTTTATACTGAATCGGTCTTAGTTGAAATCACAAATGTAAGCGGTGGTACTTTTGAATTTGATCGAACAATTGTAAATCATAAAAACTATAAAATTTTAAATGCGAATACATAAAACAACACAAAATAGCCCCTGCTTACCAGCAGCGGCTATTTTATATGAAAATACTTCATTAGTTTATATATCCTAAAACACTTACAATCTTACTCGCTTTTAAATTATTAATGTGATAATAAATTTCTAACCCTCTTCTTTCAGCTCGTAACACTTTACCCTTCATTTTTGATAAATGTTGTGAAACCGTCGATTGTGGAATGTTTAATAATTCTGTTAATTGCGTTACATTACAAGTTTTTCTCGTACTTAATTCATTTACAATTTGTAATCGGATTGGGTGAGCCATAATTTTTAAAATATCTACATCTTCTTCTGAAACTAAACTTTTTCTCATTTCACTCGTATATGTTGTCATAAGACATTCCCCTTTTATGTGAATTTCTCTTATTTAGATCTATTTCCAAAATATTTAAAACTCCGATGTGAAACCTTTATATAAAAATAATAGAATTTTAAATTTTTAAAAACAGAATGAAATACAATTCACTTTATTTATTTGGTACATATACATAATACAATGTTAATATGTGCTCTATGTGAAGTTAGCATAAATTTATAATGAAGATTTTTCAAATAATTCACATCTAACTATATACTTTCTCCTAACACTATCCAGTGATTTTAACATATTTTAGGCATTTGTATATACTATCTACAAAACAAATGTTGTTTGGGAGGAGTACAAATGCCAACAATGTTACAAGAAGAAGTTGAAGAAGCTCGCGAAACATATGTCAGTCGTATCATATTGGTCAGTGGATCAGCTTTATTTTTAGTAGGTGGTGTTATATCCGCAATTTCGGCCTTTAAAGCTTATAATCGTTTGGAAAATACACCGCCTTCTCCAGATAACGCCTAAGAATAACAAACAAATGCCACCTCAATAAAGAGATGGCATTTGTTTTATCATAAGTTCTATACTAATAACTTAAAGTATGAATTATAATTGAACTTACTTCACCACAAACCTCGTCTGACTACACCCATCCTTCTGCTTCGTTACTTCTAATACAGCTGGCATTGCGTTTTTCAGCTCTTGAACGTGTGAAATAACACCGATAAATCGGCCTGATTTTTGTAAGTCAATTAAGGCGTCAACCGCTTTTGTTAATGACTCCTCATCTAATGAACCGAATCCTTCGTCGATAAACATCGTTTCGATGGAAATACCGCCTTCATATGCTTGAATGACGTCTGCCATTCCGAGCGCTAAGCAAAGCGATGCATTAAATTTCTCACCGCCAGATAATGTTTTTACATCGCGTGTTTGGCCAGTATATGCGTCGTATACATCTAATCCTAAGCCACTTTGACGATTTCTCTTTTCAACTCGTTCACTTCGTTTTAAATAAAATTGTCCATTTGATAATTTACGTAATCGTTCGTTTGCAATTTGAACAATTTGTTCTAAATACTCAATTAAGATGTAACGTTCAAATGATATACGGCTTTCGTTATCACCTTTCATTACTTCATATAAATCAACAAGTTCTTGGAACGCTTTTTCTTCCTCATGAATTTGCTCATCAATACGTCTAATATTTTCATGTAAATCAAAAATATATGTTACCGCATTTTGCGCACGTTGACGTTTTTCTTTAATGATATCGAGATTAATTTGTAATTCTGTTATGTGTTCACCTAACGCTGTAATATCCATATACTCTTTATCTTTTAATTCAGCATGTAACTCTTCAATTTGTTTTGCAAGTACTTCAAGAGATGAATAATAGCTTTGAATTTCTTTTTGTAACATCTCCATCTCGGCATCATTTAATTTAGCTTCTTTATACGTAGATTGATCTGTAAATCCGCTCTGCTCAAGCTCTTTCATAAAGCGCACGAAAGTCTCTTCTTTCTTCAATTTTGTACTTTCAAATTGATTAGAAGCACTTTCCTGTTCTGCTTGAATTCTTATATTTTCATTTTGCCAATGTTGATACGCTTCCTGCACTTTCTTCCATTCGTCCTCCATTAATTTGAGTTGATGCATAGCTTGGTCAAACTGGACTTTCCAAGCTCGGACTGTTTGTAAGTTTTCAGGAATATTTTTCTTATCATGTTCATATGACGTACGAAGCTGCATACACTCCATTTCTATACGGTGCTGCTCTGTTTCTACCTCACGCTGTTGCTTCTGAAGTGCATCCACTTTTTCTTCTACGCTTTTTATATTCACAGCAGTTTGCTTACGCGTTTCTTCGCTTGCTTTTAACGTATTCACTTCAGTTACTAATTGTTTTCCCTTTTGAACAAGCGCACTATATGTTTCAGCTAATTCTTCCGAGCCATAGCCTCGCTTCTTAACCTCTTCTATTACCTGTTTATATTGAAGATGATAGAAATTCCATTTCTCCTCTAATTGAACATGTAATTTTTCAGCAACATTCTTCTTGTCTCTTAAATCATTTAACTCTTTTTCATCGATCGCATTACTTTGCTCTGTAGCCTTTTTCGGATGGTCCGTACTACCACATACTGGACAAGATTCACCATCATGTAGATGAAGAGCTAATATTCCAGCTTGTTCACTTAACCAGCGGCGTTCCATATTTTCATATGCGTTCACTGCCATTTGCATCTTATTATATGCCGCTTCTTTTTCTTGCTCGAATTTTTGTTTTTCTTGCCCAACATCATATGCTTGCTTTAAAACTTTTGCATCTTCTCGCATATTCGTTAGTTCTTCTACTTTATCGACATATTGCTCAAGTGCTCGTTCTAATTGCTGCAATTCACCAGACATTAGCTGTTTTTGATTTGTATGCTCGTCTAATTGTCGCTCTAAGTTGTGCATACCTTCTTTTAATTTCCCAACTTGAATTTCTGCATTTTGTAAATTCAACTGCTTCTCAGCTAATGATGCAATAATCGGTTGTAACTCTTCTAATCTTTGAACAAGTTTTTTTGCATCTTCTCTCTCAGGTTCTTTATTCTTTATTGCTTCATATTTCTCCTGAGCTAGTTCAAAGCTATTCGTTATATTTTCTTTTTTGGCGATTATCTGTTTTAACAAATTTTCAGCCTTCTGCTCATTTTGTATTGCTTCTTCGTACCATTGTTCAAATGGTAATAAGCGCTTCGCTTCTTCGGCACGTTTAAAAGATGTTTCTTTCATTTCAATAACTGTACGGTTTTCTTGTAAAGTATTATATTTCTCATTCTTTTGTTGTAAATCTATAAATTTCTCATTTACAGATTTCGCTGCATGAAAACGTGTTTCAGCATCTTTTAATTGCTTCGTTTGAACTTCTTGTTCTACTTGTAATTGCTCAACTTCTGCCTTATACACATCTGTTTCTTGTTCTAATGCTTCTACTACTTGATGCGTATTTACATGTTCTTGTTCCACTAATGTCTCTAATAATGATCCATCTCGGATTGGTAATTTAAAAACATTACGAAAATGTAGCTCTCGCTCTTTCTGTTTTTCTTGTAAGACGTCTTTCCATTGTTTTCGTTTTTGATCAAGTAACTCACGCATTAACTTATAACGATCTGTTTTAAAAATACGACGCAAAATTTCTTCTTTGTTTTCTGTCTCAGATGTTAATAGTTTTCGGAATTCCCCTTGCGGTAACATAACAATTTGGCTAAATTGATGTTTACTTAAACCAATTAAATCTTCCACTTTTTTATTTACATCCGTTACATGAAAACGATCAACAGCTGGAACCTTCTCTTCACCAATCACTTCATATAATTCTACTGCATGTCCTGTAATCGTCTTGTTCCCTTGTTTTTTATGTCCAAGTTGTCGTTTTATTTCAAAACGTTTCCCTTTTAGCTGAAAGGTTAGTTCTACACTAGTATACATATTATCATCAGCAAATTGACTACGCAGCATGCTCGTATCACTACGTTCTTCTCCGCTTGCCTCACCATATAACACATAACAAATCGCATCAAAAATCGTTGTCTTTCCAGCTCCTGTATTCCCAGAAATGGCGAAAATACGATGATCTCCAAGATCGTTAAAATCGATTACTTCTTTCTGTTTATACGGTCCAAATGCTGTCATAATAAGCTGAATCGGTCTCATCCTCGTTCACCTTCCTGTTCTTGCACTATTTGTAGTACCTCTACAAATAGACGTTCTTTCTCTTCTGATAAATCTAAGCCTTTCATTTCTTTATAAAAAGCCTTTAATAGCGATAAATCATCCGTTTTATGTCTTGAAACTGTTACTTCATTTGACTCTGTGAACTCTCGTCTTTGAATAGATCTTTCAACATGCATTGCATTTGGATATACAGAGCGTATTTTTTCCATTGGCTGCAAGACAGGATTTTCATCTAATAATTTTACAAACACGTAATCTTCACTTATTGGATGTTGTAATAATTCATCTATTTTTGCTTCTACTGTTCGCATTTTACGGCGTGGTGTAAGTAACCTTTTTTCAATTGTTACTTCACCTTGCTCGTCCAGTTCTACAATATAATATCCTTTTTTATGTTTTTCTTCAGAAATAGAATATGCAAGTGGCGAACCTGAATATCGAATTGACTCATTACGTACGAAATGCGCTTGATGTAAATGTCCAAGCGCTGTGTAATGAAAATTATCAAAATAATGACTATTTACGTATTCAGCACCACCAATTGAAAGTGGTCGTTCTGCATCACTTGTATTCTCCTCTGCTTCTCCCGCAGAAGTTACAAATGCATGACCTACAAATACATGTCTAGCTTCTTTATCCATCGTTTCAGAAAGCTCATTCATAAAAATACGCATCGCATCATCGTGTGAACGTACGTCTTCATTTTTCAATACATGTCTAACTATGCTTGGATCAGCATATGGAACGAGATGGAAGTGAACCTCACCATGTTCATCATTTAATATAATTGGATCATATGGAAATTGAAATTGTCCCACAATAAATAACCCTTGTTTCTTCATTAAACTACTACCAAAATGAATACGATCAGGACTATCATGGTTACCTGCAACCGCAATAACTGGCGTTTGTAAATCAATCACTATTTTTTGTAACACATCATTTAATAAGTCTACTGCTTCTGTTGGTGGAATTGCTCGGTCGTATAAATCGCCTGCAATAATTACGGCATCTGGTTTTTCTTCTTCAACAGCTTGTACAAACTGATCTAATACAATTTTTTGATCTTCAGTCATATACACGCCATGAACAAGCTTTCCTAAATGCCAATCCGCTGTATGAAATAACTTCATATTGTCCTGCTCCTTTTAATTTACTGATTTTAGTGATACGAGTTGATAGTTTATAGTAGTTTTTCCGTTCTCCCACTCTAACTTTTGTATCATTGCACTACCAATTCTTTCTTCATTTGATTTATATAAAGGTAATATTTCTTGAACTGTAAATAAGTGATAACCATCCAATTTTAATTGAAATACGTTTTCTTCTATATGTAACCTTACTTCTTTTTCATTTGAAATAATTTTTGTGTGCATCTCAAATTTCATGATAGATACAACCCCTTTTTCTAATCTCTACACTATTAATAGTATATTGGCTATGCAAGATTGACAAGTAAATACACGGCAAAGTATATACTTTTCTATCGCTATATGTTTTTTATTTTTTACATATAATACGGTATGTGAAATTTTATTTTATACAAAAATAAAAATGCCTCATGTGACATCTTTATTTTTGTATAAAATCTTTCATTACATAATATAAAACTGTAATTAAAACGATCGCTACAAAAAATGAAAATACAGCAACAATGTACCCATCCTTATTTAATAAAATACAAAAAGAAATAGATATGATAAAAATCGGAAATACGAGACGTACTTTATCCTTCACTTCCTCTGTCGTATCTGTATGATGAAAAAACTGAGTTATCCCTATCATTAAAGAAGACAAAATAATCACCGACAACAGTAAAGGTCCTGGCATCCCGATTTCTCCTTTCTCTTTTTCTAATGAAAAGCAATATTTCTTTTATCATAATCATTTCAAATACCCTTTTTCAGATGACTATGTACAATTTACACCTATATAATAGCGTGTTTATCATGATAACTTCAAATAATTACAATTACAGTAATGTTGTAATATTCATTTTCAACCTCCAAAATCCTGCAAATATAGCTCGTCAAAATATGCATTGGGCAAATTAACATATATCGCCAACTTTAGACAAAGTTTATAAAGGACATTTCAGTACGTATCAAGAATTAAGAATAAGAAGATATGTAAGGGAGGATGAATTATGACTGAACACGTTTTATTTTCTGTTAGTGAAAACGGAGTTGCATCAATTACTTTAAACCGCCCAAAAGCACTTAATTCTTTATCTTATGACATGTTACAACCAATTGGGCAAAAACTGAAAGAATGGGAAAATGACGAGCGAATTGCGCTTATCGTATTAAAAGGAGCTGGCACAAAAGGTTTTTGTGCAGGCGGCGACATTAAAACTCTTTATGAAGCACGTTCAAATGAAACTGCATTACAGCATGCGGAACGTTTTTTTGAAGAAGAGTATGAAATTGATACATATATTTATCAATATAAAAAACCAATCATCGCTTGCTTAGATGGAATTGTAATGGGCGGAGGTGTCGGTCTTACAAATGGTGCGAAATATCGAATTGTAACTGAGCGTACGAAATGGGCAATGCCAGAGATGAATATCGGCTTCTTCCCAGACGTCGGTGCTGCTTATTTCTTAAATAAAGCTCCAGGGTTTTCTGGCCGCTATGTTGCTTTAACGGCATCTATTTTAAAAGCTTCAGACGTATTATTTATAAACGCTGCTGATTACTTTATGACATCTGATTCATTACCAAATTTCCTTACTGAACTTGAAAGTGTAAATTGGCATAAAGAAGATGATGTACATACTAATTTAAAAGAAGTCATTCGTACATTTGCAACTGCTCCAAGCTTAGAAAGCGAACTTGCTTCTTCATTAGAAGAAATGAATTCACACTTTGCTTTCGATACAATTGAAGAGATCATCCATTCATTGGAGAAAGATCCAAGTTCCTTTGCTATAAAAACGACAGAAACGCTATTATCAAAATCCCCTATTTCATTAAAAGTAACATTAAAACAGTTTATCGATGGCCAAGATAAGTCCGTTGAAGAATGTTTCGCTACCGACCTTGTACTTGCTAAAAATTTCATGAGACATGTGGATTTCTTCGAAGGAGTACGCTCTGTTGTCGTTGATAAAGATCAAAATCCGAATTATAAATATAAGCAGTTAAGTGATGTTTCAGAAGAAGATGTAAATCGGTTCTTTAACTTACTAAACGCATAAGTGGTGGTTTACCCCCTCACCAATCATCCGTTCATTCGGGATAAACCTGAGGCTATATATTCGTGTAATTACGCGGATGTATAGCCTCTTTCCTATTTAATATTTTTTAATAAAATTTAATTTTATTAAATCGAAATATGTGCTACACTATTTTTAATCAAATATTCTAAAAATAAAAAGGAGGAGCGACTATGATTGAAAATTTTTTTCTTTTCATCATTATGTCTATTTGTCTTATTATTTTACCTGGTCCTGATACTGCAATGGCCACGAAAAACACATTAGTTGCCGGTAAGATGGGTGGAGTAAAGACAGTGTTCGGCACATGTATTGCACTTTTGATTCATACGTTAGCAGCAGTAATCGGACTATCCGCACTTATTGTAAAGTCAGCTCTTTTATTTTCTATTTTCAAGTACGTTGGAGCTCTATATTTAATTTATATTGGTATTAAAGCCCTTTTAGCAGTAAGAAATAAAGAAAGTGTTGATACAGCCGATATACCTTTAAATCATGAAGACGAACACTCTTCTTGCTTTCGCCAAGGGTTTCTTACAAATTTATTAAACCCGAAAGTTGCAGTCTTCTTTTTAACCTTTTTACCGCAATTTTTAAATCCAAATCATAATACGTTTATCCAACTTCTCGTCATGGGCCTTACTTACCTCGTTTTAACAGTAATTTGGTTCGCTTTTTATATATTTTTAATTGATAAAATTAGTGCTTTTATGAAAAAACCGAAGACGCAACGTTATATTCAAGGGTTAACGGGAATCGTCTTAATTGGTTTTGGTATTAAACTAGCTTTTGAAAAAAATAATTAACAAAACGAAAACCACCACTATTCTAAGTGGTGGTTTTCATTTAATAACCGATTTGGCTGTCTACTCTTTATTAAAACCAGCGCTCAGTTACAACTTTTTTACGTGTATAGAATTGTACACCATCTGTACCATTTGTACCTAAATCACCAAAGAATGAAGCTTTATTTCCTGCGAATGCGAAGAATGCCATTGGTGCTGGAACGTTTACGTTTACACCGATCATACCAGCATCGATATTATCACGGAACGTTTGTGCATGCTTACCGTTTGACGTATAAATAACTGCACCATTTGCAAATTTAGATTGATTTGTTAGTTTAATACCTTCTTCTAAATCTTTAACTCTTACAATGCTTAATACTGGAGCGAAAATTTCATCTTGCCAAATTTTCATTTCTTGATTTACACCATCAAAGATTGTCGCACCTACAAAGTAACCTTCTCCAACTTCTTCCTTAATTTTGCGGCCATCTACTAATAAAGTAGCTCCATCTGCTACACCGCTATTAATATAGCCTAGTACACGCTCTTTATGAGATTCACGAATTAATGGTCCAACATAATTTTCTTCGTGGAAACCATCACCTACTTTTAACTTCTTCGTCTCTGCTACTAGTACGTCGATGAATTCATCAGCAATTTCATCTACTACCGCTACTACTGAACATGCCATGCAGCGTTCTCCACTACTAGCGAATGCAGAACCAATTACTCCTTGTACTGTTTTCTCAAGATTGCAATCTGGCATTACAATCGCATGATTTTTTGCACCAGCTAACGCTTGTACACGTTTCCCGTGTTTCGTACCCGTTTCATAAACGTAACGAGCTACTGGCTCAGATCCAACGAACGAAACAGCTTGAATATCTTTATTTTCTAAAATGCTATTTACAACATCTTTTCCGCCTTGTACTAAATTTAATACACCTTTTGGGAAACCAGCTTCATAGAATAACTCTACAAGTCGCTCAGCTAAAAGTGGCGTTCTTTCAGATGTTTTTAATACGAATGTATTACCGCAAGCAATTGCAAGTGGGAACATCCATAATGGAATCATCATTGGGAAGTTAAACGGTGTAATACCCGCAACAACTCCAATTGGATAGCGCCAAATCGATCCATCAATGCCGCTAGCAATATTCGGTAGAGCTTGTCCCATCATTAAATTTGGTGCAGATGTTGCAAGTTCTACTGCTTCAATACCACGCTGTACTTCACCAGTTGCATCTGTTAATGTTTTACCATTTTCAAGCGTAATGATTTTAGCAAGCTCTTCTTTGTTTTCTTGTAAAAGCTGTAAATATTTATACAATTGTCTTGAACGGTTCGGAACTGGCACTTTAGACCATGTTTCGTATGCTGCTTTTGCCGCTTCAACAGCTTTTTCAACATCTTCTTTCGGAGATAGCGGAACGTAAGCGATAATTTTTCCAGTCGCCGGATTTGGAACTGCTTCTACTTCTGTACCAGTAGATTCTACCCACTCACCATTAATATGATTTTTTACTCGTTTAATTTCAGTTGTAATCATTATATTCTCTCCTTTTTTATGATGTATTTACGTCTATTATTTTTGATTAGAAATTAATTGCTCACTAACTTTCTTATATAAAGCAGCCATATCGTTTTCACCATACCCTGCTTCACTTGCTTCTTCATATACATTTAATAGCATTTCGCTTACTGGTAAGTGAAGTTCGCTTTCTTTCGCTAAATCTACTGCAAATCCCAAATCTTTCTTTAATAAATTCACAGTAAAGCCTGGCTCGTAGTTTTCTGATGCAATAAAACTGTTATAATTGCGCTCATAAATTCTACTTTGACCGTAACTTACATTTAAAATATCAAACATTTTATCTAAATCCATATCGTTCTTTTTCGCTAATGTTAAAGCTTCACTCACACCAGCTGTATAAAAACCAATTAATAGATTATTAATTAATTTAACTGTTGTACCACTATCAATCTTCTCACTAACATGGAAAATGTTCGCGCCTAGTACGCCCATGATAGATTCCGTTTTCTCATATACCTCTTTTGATCCACCAACCATAAACGTTAATGTACGATTCTCGGCGCCAATTACCCCACCACTAACAGGTGCTGCTAAAAAGTCTACTTTCTTTTCTTTTGCAGCTTCTTCTAACTGTTTATTTAACTGTGGAGATACGGTACTTGTATCAATTAAAGCCACATTCGAATGACTATTTTCAAATAATCCTTCTTCCCCAAAATATACCGCTTCAACAGCGCGAGGTGAAGGTAAACTTGTAAAGATCACATCGCATGTTTCTGCTAGCTTTGAGATTGATAAGCCAATAATTCCTCCTTCACTTTCAAAGGAAGCTTCAGCCTCTTTATTTAAATCCACACCGTATACTGTGTAACTTGATTTAACTAAATTTTTAGACATTGGAAGACCCATGTTACCTAAACCGATAAAACCAATCTTTTTCATATCGCTTTCCTCCTATTTACACAATATACTTTCCTCGATTTATAATAGCTTTCGCAATCTCTCTCTTTTTTGTAAATACGTTCGTGTATAAAGGCACTAATAATTGACGAATTTCAGTTAAAATCACATGTCTATCTTGTTCTTCTGTAACAGCCGCTGAAAGTATAGAAATCGCCGCTTCTTCTACTTTACGATAGCCTTCTTCACAAATAACGTCAGTTATCATTTGTTTCGTACGCTCTTTCTCTTCACCATTTTTACTAATGGCTTTACTCGTACGTAAAAATGCTGATTCCATAACGTACACTTCCGTTAACATATTTGATAATACACGTGAAAATTCTTGCTCTTGATCAATTTTTAAACCTGGAGTTTTAGAGAGCGTTTTCAAAGATTGTTTCAACAATTTTTTCGCTAATAAAATGTAACGATGGTTTCTTTCGACATTTGCTACATCAATCTCTACTTCAGTATCTTCAATTTGTTCCATTTGCTTCATTAACATTTTGGCAACTGTTAATCTATTAATTTCGTTCGTTCCTTCAAAAATACGACTAATTCTAGCATCACGATATAATCGTTCTACTTCGTACTCTTGCATATAACCGTATCCACCATGAATTTGTACTGCTTCATCTACGATATGACCTAGTGTTTCAGAAGCATTTACTTTATTAAGTGCACATTCAATTGCAAATTGAGACATTTTCTTCATAAGATCTTCATCACTCTCATGAATTGCTGCATCAATTACACCCGCTGTACGATAAGCTGCACTTTCTGCACCATATGTAGCAATGATCATATTTGCAATTTTCTCTTGAATCATCGTAAAATCTACTAACTCCGTTTGGAACTGTTTTCTCTCTTTTCCATATTGAACCGACAAACCAATTGCTTGTTTTGCTGTTCCAATATTTCCAAAAGCAAGCTTTAGTCTAGCAAAGTTTAGAATATTAAGAGCTACGTGATGCCCTTTCCCAACTTCTCCTAAAACATTTTCAGCAGGAATGACAACATCTTCTAAAATAAGGGTAGCCGTTGAAGAACCTTTAATCCCCATTTTCTTTTCTTCTAGTCCAATAGATACGCCTTCACATGTTCTTTCGACAATAAACGCTGTCATTCCTTTATTTGTCTTCGCAAAAACAACGTATACATCTGCCATATGAGCATTTGTAATCCACTGTTTCTCACCATTTAAATTCCAAGCTGTACCATCTTCATTTAATACTGCACTCGTTTTTGCACTTAAAGCATCAGAACCAGCATTCGGCTCAGTTAAAGCATAAGCCCCAATCCATTCTCCAGATGCAATTTTCGGCAAATATTTTTCTTTTTGTTCTTTCGTTCCGTAATATATGTAAGGCAATGTACCTACACCTGCGTGTATATTAAATGAAACGCTAAATGCACCAGCGTATCCCATTTTTTCTGCTACAAGTCCTGAAACTGCCTTTCCTAACTCAAATCCACCGTAATCTTCTGGAACCTCGATACTTAATAATCCAAGTTCTCCAGCTTTCTCAAATAATTGACGAGAAACTTTATAGTTATGTTGTTCAATATTCTCCATTTGTGGAACAATTTCTTGCTTAACGAATTGTTCTGTCGTTTTTGCGATTAAATCTTCATCACCAGAAAAATCTTCTGGCGTAAAGAAAGTATGATTCACATCTTTATTAAGCGAAAAAAATTCATCCCACGGTAACTTCGTTTTCTCCATCTGAATCCCCCTATCATTTCGGCCTTACTTACTACTACGTATGCTCGTCTACGATGAGTGGAATTTCTTATTTTTGAAAACAGAAGGCGATGAATTTTCACATCAAGCAGTCCGTTTTGCCAAAGATGTATTCTCATCGCCTTAGTTGTTTTATCCCGCTTTAATGGGCAGTAAGACCCCCGCCTCAAAATTCAGCGAAAGCAAAGAAGTTAGGCGGGGGATCAACTGCCCATAAAAGTCCGATTGGTTCAACTAATAATCAGTGGGGGATGAAGAAAACCCCCACTGATTAAAGTTTCACTTTATCTATTGATCCTCTGATAATACTGTTTTTGCAATTCCAGTATCTAATTCTTCAAAGTCATGATATGAAATTGTTTCATATAACTCACTTCTCGTTTGCATATTTGAAAGTGCATCTTTTTGAGAACCTGTTTCCTTAATTAAAGTAAACACATTCTCATATGCTTTCGCTGCAACGCGAAGTGAAGTTACAGGATAAATAACCATTTGGAAGCCCATATTCGCAAATTCCTCTGCACTATAATACGGCGTTTTGCCGAATTCAGTCATATTCGCAAGTAAAGGTGCATTTACTTTACTATTAAATAGACGGAACTCTTCTTCTGATTGAAGCGCTTCAGGGAATATCGCATCTGCGCCTGCTTTTACATAAGCGTTCGCTCTATCTATCGCTTCATCTAGACCTTCTACACCGCGAGCATCTGTGCGCGCTACAATATATAAGCTTGGTGCAACTTCTTTAATCGCTTTAATCTTTTGAACTAACTCTTCTGTCGTAACGAGTTTCTTACCATTTAAATGCCCACATTTCTTTGGTAATTGTTGATCTTCAATTTGAACAGCTGCAACTTTCGCTTCTACCATTTCTACCGCTGTTCTCGCTACGTTGAGAACACCGCCAAATCCTGTATCAATATCAACAAGAACTGGTAAGTCTGTAGCTCTTACTAGATCTCTTGCTCTCTCTGCTACTTCAGTAGACGTCACGATTCCTAAATCGGGTAGTCCTTTACTTGCAGTATAAGCAGCTCCTGATAAATAAAGAGCTGAAAAGCCTGTATTTCTCGCAACTAAAGCTGCCATTGCGTCATGAGCACCAGGAATTTGCAAAATATCATTTGCTTCTACTAAAGCTCGGAAGCGATTCGCAAGCTCCTCTTGTGTTGACTGTTTATTCACAACCCAAGCCATTCTAAATTCCCCCCTATTATTAAATTAAGAATAGATCTACAAATTCGTTTACATTCATATTTTCTAGTTTCTCTTCATTTAAACAAGCTTCATGAATTTGTTCTTGTTGCTTACTAGAATAATGACCTGCCATATTTGCAGTGAATTTTTGAACAACTTTTGGAATTGCTTCGTCTCTACGGAAACGGTGACCAAGTGGATATTCACATTCCACGTTTTCTGTTACAGTGCCATCTTTGAAATGGACTTGAACAGCGTTGGCGATTGAGCGCTTGTTCGGGTCAAGGTAATCTAAACTGTACTGTTTGTTTTCAACAACAACCATCTTATTACGTAATTCATCTACACGTGGATCATTTGCTACTGCATCCTCATAATCATCCGCAACGATATCTCCTTTTAATAAACCAATTGCCGTAATGTATTGTAAACAATGATCGCGATCAGCTGGGTTATTTAATGGACCTTCTTTATCAATAATACGGATTGCTGACTCATGAGTTGTAATTGTAATACGATCAATTTCTTCTAATCTTTCTTTAATTTCTGGGTGTAATTTCACAGCACACTCTGCCGCTGTTTGTGCATGGAACTCTGCTGGATATGAAACTTTAAATAATACATTTTCCATTACATATGACTCTAATGGTCTTGCTAACTTTAATTCTTGTTTATTAAATAATACATCTTGGAATCCCCATCCTGGTGCAGATAAAGCTGTTGGATAACCCATTTCACCTTTTAGAGCAGTCATCGCAAGATGAACACCGCGGCTTGTTGCATCACCTGCTGCCCATGATTTACGTGAGCCAGTATTTGGTGCATGACGATATGTACGAAGACTAGAATTATCAATCCATGCATGTGATAATGCATTAAAGATTTCTTCACGTGTTCCGCCAAGCATTTTTGCAACTACAGCAGTTGTTGCTACTTTTACATATAATACGTGGTCAAGACCAACACGGTTTAAGCTGTTTTCTAAAGCAAGTACACCTTGAATTTCATGTGCTTTAATCATCATTTCTAGTACTTCACGTACTTTTAATGGTTCTTTTCCTTCTGAGATACGAACACGGCTAATATAATCTGCAACTGCTAAAATTCCGCCTAAGTTATCAGATGGATGTCCCCACTCTGCTGCAAGCCAAGTATCGTTATAGTCTAACCAACGGATCATACATCCGATATTAAATGCACCTTTCACTGGATCAAGTACATATGACGTCCCTGGTACACGTGTACCATTTGGCACGATTGTTCCTGGTACAACTGGTCCTAGTAATTTCGTACATTCTGGATATTGTAATGCTAAAATTCCACATCCAAGCGTATCAAGTAATACGTAACGAGCAGTACTGAATGCTTCTGCGCTAGTTACCTCTTTATTTAATACATAATCCGCAATTTCTTCTAATAATGCATCTTTTTGTTTAATTTCATTTGTTTTAATCATGCTATTCTTCCCTTTCTGTCGAAAATTCGTTATTATTAATGATGGGTGTCGGTCAAACACCCATCTGGCGGGCGGCGCAAACAACTCCCCAGTTGTTCTTATTTACTAAGTACATGTCGCTCGCCAATGTAATTTACACGTGGACGGAACAATCGATTGTTCGTATGTTGCTCAATTACGTGCGCACATAGGCCCACTGTTCTAGAGCTAAAGAAGATTGGTGTGTAAAGTTGAATTGGGATACCAAGCATCCAATATACTGGAGCTGCATAATAATCAAGGTTTGGATAAATTCCTTTTTCCTTCTCCATAATCTTTTCTCCAGCTTCACACATTTCATATAGTGTATAATCACCTTTTACATCACATAACTGCTTTAAAGCTTCCTTCATCATCAGTGCTCTTGGATCCATCTTCTTCATGTACACACGATGTCCAAAGCCCATAATTTTTTCTTTGTTATATAGTTTCTTCTGTAGCAATTCTTCAAACTTCTCAACATTACCAGCTTCTAAAAGCATGTACATAACGGCTTCGTTTGCACCGCCGTGTAAGCTACCTTTTAAAGAGGCAACTGCACCTGTTAAAGCACCATATAAGTCGGATTGCGTTGATGCAATAACGCGCGCTGTAAATGTAGAATTTGGCATTTCATGTTCACTATATAAAACAAGGGAACGATCAAAGATCTTCTCCTCAAGTTCAGTTGGTTTTTTACCTGTTAACATATAGAAGAAATTCGCGCTATATGTTAATTCCTGAAGGGGCTGAATTGGCTCTTCATTATTTAAAATATGATAGCTATTCGCTACAATGTTTGGTACTTTACTCAATAATTTGTACCCGCGGCTTTTGTTTACCTCTAACGAGCGGTTTTCGATATCATTATCGTAACCAGCTAATGCGGACACACCTGTACGCAATCCATCCATCGGGTGCGTTTCTTTCGGTAATGCCTTTAATACGTTGAATACACCTTCTGGTACCGCGTATTCTTCTTTTAATTTCTTTTCAAGTTTTGCTTTTTCATCTTCATTTGGTAGATGTTCTTCCAATAAAAGGTGCACAATGTCTAAATACTCTTTTGTTTTTGAGAGTTCGATTAAATCATACCCTTGAATTACAATTTCACCTTTCACTGTGTCAAGAAACGAGATTTTCGTCTCCGCTGCCACTATACCATCTAATCCCGGGGAAAATTTTTCTTCAGCTTTCATCATTATTTCCTCCAATCCTAATAGATCTTCGTGCACATAACTGTAAGCCTTTACAATACTGTGAAACTACATTTCTATTTCAATGTATCAGAGTTTTTAGAAGATTTCAATTTATTTTACAATGATAAGTTTCCTATACTTTTACCGATGTAACAATACAGTTTTTCAAAAATAATTTTCATATTTTATAAAGAAAGGACAGACTTCTTTACATGTCCTATTAAAACAAAATATAAGGATGACTCAGAAAATCCCATAGAATATATCATTTACCCTATTTTCTTAAGAAAATAAAAAAAAACGAGCTGTATACATATACAACTCGTTTCTACATGATATTTATTTCACTATCTCATCAATATAATTCTTATATAAAACTTATTTATTTTTAAAAAAGTTATTATTTTACATAATTAAATTGAATTTCTTTCGTTTCCTCATTGTAACATTCAACTAAATGATAGTTTTTAAAGTACTAAAGATTATAAACATCCCCTAAAATAGAATGTCTTCTTTCTCAACTGATACGATTTCCCCATCTGTGATTTCTCAGAAACTATCCCTAAAGAATAGTCAGGCTGAATTGAACTATAAATATGTTATCCTTTAACCATCGCAAATCGTTACGTTCAATTGAAATTTTCATCTTTGTTACTCCCGTTTACGCAAATTCTTTTTTACCTAATCGCTGTTTTACAAAAAAGACGAAAATAATTAAAGCAAGTAATCCTGAAATTGCACTACCTGCAAATAAAATACGGTAACCAAACATTTGCGAAACAACTCCAAGTAAAATCGCACCAAGTCCAATCCCTAGATCAAATGCGGTAAAGAACGAAGCGTTAGCAACTCCTCTTTTACTCGGGTCAACAATTGTAATCATCGCTGCTTGCAATGCCGGCTGCGCTGAACCGAACCCAACACCGTATAATACAGCAGCAATAATTACACCCATTAAACTATTTGAAAGTGTTAATACAACTATTGCGATAATAGTAATGCATAGTGCCGGGAGTATGATAAATACTTCACCATACTTATCTAATAGTTTTCCTGAAATTGGTCGTACAATCGTTAAAGCAACTGCATATACAAGAAAGAATGTCCCAGGATTCACATCAATTGACGATGCAAATAGCGGTAAAAATGTCGTAATCCCTCCATATGCAAATGATAAAAAGAAAACAACAATCGTAATTGATAGAACCGATTTTTCAAACAACTGCATTTTCCCTTTTTCTTTTTGTGGTGTGAATGGCATTTTCGTCATGAACGATAATAGGACTGCCATAAAGGATAAAAGAGTTGCTAACAAGAATAGACCGTAAAATGAATAATGTTGTACAACCGATAATCCAATCATTGGGCCGATTGCCATTGCAATTGTCATAGCCATCCCGTACCACCCCATCCCTTCACCACGGCGGGAATCTGGAATAATATCAGTTATCGCTGTTCCAACAGCTGTTGTAGAAACAGCCCATGTCACCCCATGAATAACCCGCAAAACAGCTAAAAGGACAATAGTCGACGCTAAATTATAAGAATACATCGTTATCCCAAAAAAGATGAGTCCGAAAATAATAAAAGATCTTCTACCATATTGATCTAACATTCCTCCGATAATCGGTCGTATTACAACTGCTGCTATTGTAAACATCCCCATCATAAGTCCAACTTGTGATTCGTTGCCACCTATCTCTTTAATAAAGAGCGGCAGCGTTGGAACTAGTAAATAAAATCCTGTAAATAAAAATAACATTGCGAAAGTCATTTGAATAAATGATTTCGTCCATAATCGTTCCATTAAAATTCCTCCATAAACACGTATGTTCTTGCAATTAACACCTCCATTTTACATTTTCTTAATTTCTTTGCCCTCCGTAAATAGACGTATCTTTTTATAATAAATGGTCCACTACCAATTTAAATTGGTCTTACAACTTTATACGTATACATTAGCCTAAAGTCCTATCTATATGTACCTTTATATGCGTGAAAAGAATATACTACTTTATTATCACAACTTAGGAGTGATTATTTTATGTGGGTATCTTCAAGAGTGACAGTCGTCGTTCCTTCGACTCCTGGGATACACGTTCCAGCCGTTCATACAGCTAGTTCCGATGCAGGAATTGAACTTCCTGCAACTTGGCAACAATATCAAATTCCAGGTCAAGTTACTCCCTCATTTTGGCATCATGGTGCACATCCAAGTAGTACTACCTTTCAAAGCCAAAGTTATCCTCCACTACCTCAGGCTCAAGTTTTTTATCATTTCCCTTCCATTTATTTTCAAAATTTCTATGGTACTTTTAACATTTAAACGAAAAAAGCACTTAAGAATGTAATCTATACAAATCTTAAGTGCTTTTTAATATTTTTATAAATTTTTCTTACTGCCCATTATTAGCAGGGGCCTCTCCTGCATTTCCACCAGCATCTGGTTGTGTGGTCGCTGGTGGAGTTGTATTTCCTTGACCACCTCCATTATTTGCTGGAGGTGTTGTTCCTTGGCCTCCTCCATTATTCGCTGGAGGTGTCGTTCCTTGGCCTCCTCCATTATTTGCTGGAGGTGTTGTTCCTTGGCCTCCTCCATTATTCGCTGGAGGTGTCGTTCCTTGGCCTCCTCCATTATTTGCTGGAGGTGTCGTTCCTTGGCCATTCCCATTATTTTGTTCATTTTGTTTCTTTTGTTCTTCTTGTTTCTTTTGCTCTTCTTGTTGCTTTTGTTCTTCTTGCTTCTTCAGTTCCTCTTGTTGCTTTTGTTCTTCTTGTTTTTTAAGCTCTTCTTGTTTCTTTAATTCTTCTTGTTTTTTCTCTTCTTCAGTTTTTTGCTGTCGATCTTGTTTAGGTTGTTCTGTTGTATCCTGTACGCTCGTATTTGGAGAAGAATCACGTTTTTCCCCTTTTATACGTAGCTCGCTACCTTCTTGAATTACACTACTTGGCATTTTAAATCTTGATTTATCTGTAGCCATCTTGCTCATCATTTCTTTAAAGATCAACTGTGCAATTTTCGTATTTTTACTACTAATATACTCGTCTTTACCATCTTTCATATATCCAGTCCATACTGCCATCGTATATTGCGGCGTATATCCTGCAAACCAACTATCCCGAGTTGCACTTTCTGGAATTTTATATTGAGCTAATTGTTTTGAGTCATAGTTTGTAGTACCAGTTTTACCAGCTACATCTAATGAACTAATATTTGCCGCTGTACCAGTACCTGATGTCACAACTGAACGAAGCATATCAGTAATCATATATGCTGTAGAATCAGCCATTACTTGCTTTGGTTTTTGACCAAAACTTTGTGACTTGCCGTCTGGATAAACTACTTTCTTAACAAAATGTGGCTTCGTATACTTACCATCATTACCAAATGCCGCATAAGCACCCGCCATTTCGGTTGGTGATACTTCGTTTGTACCAATAGCATTAGATTCTTTCGGTGCTGAATTAAATGGAATACCTAATTTCTCAGAGAATTCCTTCGATTTATTCAGTCCTACTTCTTTTGCCGTTTTAACAGCTGGGACGTTACGTGACATTTTTAACGCTTCACGCATAGTAATTGGACCTAAATGACTTCTGTCCGCATTTCTAACTTCTTGTCCCGTTGAATATTTAAATGGAGAGTCATCAATTTGATGATACGTAGCCCATTTTAAGTATTCAATAGCCGGTGCGTAATCAAAGATTGGCTTCATAGTTGAACCAGCTGCACGGTCTAAATCAATTGCCATATTATGACCTTTAAATACTGCTTTATTTTCACCGCGCCCACTACCTATAGCACGAACCTCACCTGTTTTCGTATCCATAAATGTGAATGCACCTTGGAATTTATCGTTTGGATAATCAATGATATTATCATTTAAAATATTTTCAGCAAATTCCTGTGCTTTTGGGTCTAATGTTGTATAAATTTCTAAACCGTCAGAACCAATGTTAGCATCTGGCAATTCTTTTTCTACTTCTTTTACAACTGCGTCCATAAATGCAGGGTATGGCATTGTTTGTAGTGGAGTTGCAGGCTGAAGTCCTTTTTCCACGTCAACTTTTGATGCTTCTTCCATTTCCTGTTTTGTTATATATCCATGTCGATGCATTAAGCTTAGTACAACATTTCTTCTTTCTGTTGCCCTTTGAACATTTTCTTTTTTCGTTGGATCATAGTTATTCGGTGCTTTCGGTAAACCTGCAAGCATCGCAACTTCTGGTAATGTTAACTCTTTTAATTCTTTACCATAGTAATTTTGTGCTGCTGTTGCGATACCATATGAACGGTTTCCTAAGTTAATTTTATTTAAATACATTTCTAAAATTTCATGTTTTGAATATTGTTGTTCTAGCTTATACGCTAAATATATTTCCTGAACTTTACGTTTTGATGTTTTCTCCATCGATAAGAAGTAGTTTTTAATAACCTGCTGCGTTATCGTACTTCCACCTTGAGAACCGTAATCTCCTTTAAGACTCACCAAAACTGCACGGGCAGTACCTTTGAAGTCTACTCCGCTATGCTCATAAAAACGTGCATCTTCTGTTGCTAAAAATGCATTTTCTACCAATTTAGGAATTTGATCGTACGTAACATTCGTCCGTTTCTCTTTCCCGTATTCATATACCAAATCGCCATTTTTATCATAAATTTTTGAGGATAACGGATTAACAAGTTTTGCTTTCTCAAGTTTAGGTGCGTCCTTAATCATTACGAAGAAGGTAGCAACCCCCGCCACTAAACCAACAATACCAAGTAATAAACAAGTAATTAAAAACTTACGAAAGAACGATGTTTTCCCTTTTGGTTTTTGTGTTTTAGAAGCTGGTTGTTTTTTCTTTTTAACTTGTCGTCGCTCCTCTCGAGAACGATAATTTTCTGACATGTTACTTTCTCCTGCCTTTCAATTCTCCCGTTGATTTACTTAAAAATATTGAGGTCACTTTCTAAACTGTATTTAATTAAGAAAGTATATTGACCTGGAGCATTCAATATTTTCCTAATTCACAGATTATAAATTTTATAATACTTCTTATACAAACTATTTTCACTTCTATTTTTCCTAATAATGCTGCCCCTTTAAGCATAGAATGTAAAAAGTGAATTTTTCATACCTCGTATAAATAATATACCTTTTTTTCAAATGGTCAATATTTTCTTATTTATAAATCAAAGGTGAAATAAAAATAGCACAACAATATGTACTTCGTGTGAACTTCCTTATAATTACGTATAACGAACATTTAATATATTGCATATAAGTATAATACCTCTTTATTTATAAGGATTTCAACACTACAACCTCAACATCTACAAGAAATCATTAAAAATGAAAAGTGAGGAGTTGCGTAATAATGGAGCTATCTCCCGTGATTTCAAAAAGTTTAGTTGCAGTTGGTTATAACCCATTTTCTATGATTTTACGTATTCAATTAAAGAATGGAATGTATGATTTCTTTAACGTGCCTGAAAACATTTACACCGGTTTATTAAACGCACACTCTAAAACTAATTATCACAATACTTATATTAAAAATTCTTTCCGCTATACGAAAATTTAAACTTAAACAAAATGAAAAAGAAAGGAGGTAATCCCCCTTTCTTTTTCATTTCACGACTCAACTATCTTCTATTTCTCTTATTCATTTCATCATATGCTTGAATTTGTTTTTTTAATCGTCGATCTGCTTTTTTATCATGTACAACTAATATCGCATGGATAACGCCTGGAACCCAAAAAATTAATGTTAATATGAAGTTAATTATTGCTTGAAATGGTTTTCCACAAAATAATACAGCTACAGGCGGAAGAAGAATTGCCAACAAATACATCATCTCTTGAAAACTCCTTGCTTTGTATTTTTTATCTCTCTTCGTACGCTAATAGGACCAATTATTTTTATTTACTACTAATATCTTTTCTACTGCTATATATTCTATTCTAATACCAAAAAACCTATCACTTCAACTTTTCTATTTATGTAAAATTTAAATTTTACACATCTCCTTTATATGAACAATTTCATATGATTATTTTTTCTAACCTTTCTTCTTTCTCTATTAAAGTTAGTCCAATCGCAGAAATAGCCGTTCCTATCGCTTGTATCCAAACACCAATGAGTGCTATTATTCTCTCATTTTTCTTATCAACCGTACTATCCTCCTTTTCAATTTCGTTATTTGATATATTTATAATACCTTGATATGCTTGAAGTCCAGCACCTAAACTTTGCAGAGAATTGCCTAGTATTATAATTCTTTGTATCGCTTTCATCTGAAGCAAAGCTGCTTCTACTCCTAAAAAAGCTCCTATCGATTGTAAACTGTTCCCGACAATAATGAGATAATCATTCTCTTTCAATTGTTCATTTATATTAAAATATGTTCCTATTACATTTGATATATTCCCTAACGCTAATAACTCAATGCCCATTTTATCGAGCATTTCACTTTTAATCTCCAAACATATATTTTGATTTTCTCTTTCGCCTTCATCTTCGGTATCATTACTCGCTATAATTTGTAATATATACCCGAGGGCTTGTAATGAGCTTCCTACAATTACAAGATCTGATTCAACTTTCTCTTCTCCAATAAATCCTCTTGTCGTCCCAATAGCCGCTGTAAGATTTCCTCCTACTTGAAACCATGCTCCCGTCACTTTTAAACCGCTTGGATTCATTCTTATCACCTATTTAGAAATTTTCTATTGCTTTCGAAATACATAAATGGCATCCTCTTTCTCATATTTATTTTCTACATGCAATTTTGTGCATTCTATAATGTGTTAAAAATACAAAAAGCACCTTTAAGGTACTTTTTTATACAAAGTGTGTATCACTGAAAATATGCTAATTCAATGTATATTTACATACATTCTGGGCATGTCAATGAAGCTCCATTTTTATCTACTGTTATATTTAATATATATTTAATCGCATTACGTGACCACATTTCAGGTGTGGGTGATTCATTTACATACTGTGGCGCACATGAATACAGCATTGGAGTGCTAATGCTCCCGCCTGGATCTAAAGCAACAACAGCCATGCCATAGGGCAATTCAAGTGCCATAGATTTCGTGATACCTTCAATTGCAAACTTTGAGGCACAATATGGCGCCAGCTCAGCTTCTCCCTCCCGGCCCCAGCTAGAACTCATATTAATAATCATACCTTCTTTCCTAGCTACCATCGCTGGGACAAATGCCCTAATTACATTTACTACACCATTTACGTTTACATTCATTACATTTTCGAATTCTTGAGCTGTTACTTTCCACAGTGGCGCATTTTTATTAACAATTGATGCATTATTTATTAACAAATCAGGTGCTCTATGTCTATGCAGTATATAATTTGCCCAACTACTTACTTGCTGGGAGTCTGAGACATCAATTATTTGAAAATCATGTATATTACCGTAATATTTTTTCAATTCTTCAATTTTATTTTTTGAACGCCCACAGCCATATATAGTCCATCCCAAATCATGAAATCGATCAACCATTGCACGACCTAACCCTTGCGTCACTCCTGTAATCATTACAATTTTTCCAATTTCGTTTCGTTTCAAATATCTCTCCTCCTTTACAACATTTTACACTCTTCCTTTTCATTCAGCCATTTACTAAAGTATCAACTCATTTCATACTTTAGAAGGAGTTTTTATGTAAATAAAAAGAGTAACCGTAACAGTTACTCATGCTTATATATCAAAAAAATCATTATTTATTTCGTTATTGCTTTTATATTTCAGCTTCTTTTTCCCGCATTTCTTACACCAATTCATATAAGCTACACCTAGATTACCTACTGTTGTTTAAATTCTCAATCTCATTTTGCAACATTTTGAATTGTTCAAAATGCATAGTGATAGATTGACTATTTCCATAATCAACACTATGCTTCACAAATAAAACACCAGTGTCATGAAAAATTGCTTCCAGTTCTTTTCTGATGGATACTTTCATTATATGTGCTGTTTTAATAGCCGATAAAATTGCAATTTCATTAAACTTTAATTTTATTTCATTTGGACAAAATGCTTCTTCAACCAATATAACTTCATTGCTATAAATAAGTGCAACAAGATTACTTGATTTTGCATCTGTTAAATCTACTTTTTTTATAACATTATTCATTACATTTTGCCTCCTTTGATTTCGTATATATTAATTATACAATTTTTTTTAAAATTAATCGACCTTACATTAATTTTAAAATACTTTTATTGTAGGATTAAGCTACACTTCAAACGTTTTACTATTCCACAATTTTTGTTACATGAACCATTTGGACTATAAGGCCATATAGTAGTATTAACAAATGATTATAAAGCGGGTGAAAACTATGCCCTCAGTTGTAGGGAATTTAGTTGTACAAAATAGTAACGGTTCATTTAATTTAGGCGATTTCTACAATGTTTCTCCGAAAGAAAATACGAAGGCTTATAATGGTTCTGGTGCTACAAACGTTGGTTTTGTTGTTAATACTTTTAATGGTGTGAGCGCGACTAATACTTTTGATTCTGACCTTGCAGATCAAAACCAAGTAGGTACAGCGTAGTCCTATTTTTTTCATCGTACTGTTTAGGAATAATAAATTTGTCTATACTATAATCAGGCTGTTACACAGCTATTATCGATTTTTGGAGTACCCTATCTTTTTCTCCCTTTCCCTGGGGCTTAGCAGCTAGTATGAAGCTAGCTGCTTTTTCGTTTCATTTTTTCTGTTCCTCATCTAACAAAATTAAAAAGCTAAAATTTAAAATTCAGCTTCCTTTACGTTATTTCAATAATATCTGTAGTATTAAATACGTAAGTTTTATAAAATGCGTCCGTACATATTACAATGCGCTTTAGCGGGTTTATATGCACAACTGTCATATAGCTTGTAAGTATGTAGCCATCTTCAAAATATGTCACCAATATTTCTTTCTCAGACAATAATGACGTTAATAATTTATCAGAAATTCTCTCTTTTGCTTCTTTTGTTAAGAGCGGTTTTTGTACTTTAAACTTCTCTCCAACAATCTTTCGCATACTTAATAACTGTTCCGACATTACTGTAAATGGAACCCATTCTCTTTCTGCTTTCTTCACCTTTACATCATTCATTTCTTTATCTCCTTGATCATTTATCCATTCTATTTCACATGTATTGTTACTCAATTATTCTTTCATAATGCTAGGCTCATATTTCCCCCGCATTAACAAAGTAGTAAAGCTCCCACCTCAAAATCGGCACATGTGAGGTATATAAGTCGAAAACCAACCGCCCGTAAACGTCGAATTGGTGAAAGCTAATAATCAATTGACGATAAGCACCTCACTGATTAATATTTCACTTTATTTCTAATTCATATACTATCTACACTCAAAAGAACACTCGTTCTAATTATACACGAACATACATTCTTTTGAGAAGAGATATAATTATATTTTTAACAAAATATAATTCGAATCATTTTCTTATACATTTATCCATCATTGATTTTCTCCTTCATCAAATGCGTTTTTCACTTCTTATTCAATAGGAAGTTCACATATTTACTAAAAAAGCGACTTCATACAAAATGAAGTCGCTTTTTTCTAATAACGTATATTTCTATATTTATTTTTCTATCCTGACAAGTGTTCTTTCTGGAATCAAAATTTCATCAATTTTAAAATGATTTATTTTTAATTTTAATTCCCCCACTCGTTCCTTATCTTCATCACCAACCCAACAACTGAATAATTCAAAATAGTCACCTTCATTTAAATATCCTTCCATAATCGAGCATAAAGCTAATAGCTTTTTTTTAGCTTCTTTCTTCTCCTTTTCAGTTTGCCACTCATCAAGTTCAATGCCCCAACTCGTTGAAACTTCATACGTGTAATTTGTTTGGAATTGAAACTCTTGTACAATTTCAAGCATACTTTCATCTGAAAAACACGATCCAAAAACAATTACATCATTAGAATCTGGATCTGTTAACGGAATTTCTACATTGCAGCCTATATAACTTGCTAAACTCATTTTTACTCCTCCAATTTTCGCATACAAAATACTTCATATGAACATTTATCTACTCGAATATAAAATCCCTGCCTAAACGAAAAAGTTTTAATTTTTCAAGTTTATTAACCAATTATAAAATGAAAGCATATATTATAAAGAACGAACTCACAAAATTTAGGGGATTTATAACGAACCACAATTCGTTCCTTATGAATTTCTATGAAAAGAGAGCAATGTAAACACTCTCTTTTCGTACATACTGTATAAAACTATTTATAAATAATTGGTCCTAATTATTAAATATATTTTGGTTGTACTATTATATGTAACTCCCTCTCTGTTTCTGCTTTTTTTGGATTACGAAAATACTCTAATTCGTACTTTAATACTTCATACTCAACCATCCCAATCTTAATCCCTTTCGTTTCCTTTAAAATAGCTAATAAGTTACTTATCTCTTCATCATATGATTCAAAAACCTTCCCTCCACCTTCTCTTTGAAAAACTACTTTCATATTTTTTCCTCCTACATAATATATTTATCTATTAAATAATTTGTTTAAAAGTATTCTTTCTTTATCCTAAAAATTTTATACTAAAAAGAACATCCTTTTTTAGTAGAATGCTCTGCTTTTCACTTCATTTCGCATCAATATTTTTCAATAATATTGTATGTTTCATTCTGCAAATTATGCTTATCCACTTCAATAAAGTAACATTTAAATCAATTAGGATTTTGTTCATTCTCGACTAATAATTAGCCTACATCAATCAGATTTCCTATAAATAGTGGGAGGAAATTAATAAATTCACTTTATATTTAATGAAATTAAGCAAACGAAACATTATAATATCAACTTTCTTTGAAGCATTGATCATTCCAATTTAAAATAATTACATAAATTCCCATTGTAATTCTTAATATTTAAATGTAATATTATATTGTCTTACTATCTATTTATAACTCACACACTAATTAGAAAAGGGAACCTATACAGGTTCCCTTTTCTAATTACAATCATTATTTCTTTTCTAGAAATTCAAATGTATTTTTAAATTCCTTATCATTCACTTTAATATCAGCATCTTTCAATAAATCATTGACTACTTGTTGTTTCCATTTACCAGTCGTATCTTGTAGTCTTTGCTGTTCTAAATCTTTACGAATTTGATCTTTTACTTCATCAAATGGTTTCAATTCTTTTTTATCTGTCACTTTAATAATATGGTACCCGTAAGTTGTTTTTACCGGCTCACTTACTTGTCCCGCATCTAATTTAAATGCAGCTTCCTCAAATTCTTTCACCGTTTGCCCTGGAGCAAAACCAGTTATTTCTCCACCTTGTTCTTTTGAACCAGTATCTTCCGAGTATTGCTTCGCTAAAGCTGCAAAATCTTCACCATTATTTACTTTCTCTTTCACTTCTTTAGCAGTCTTTTCATCTTTCACTAAAATGTGACTTACTTTCATTTCTGGTTTATAGTTTTCTTTTACATCTTTTTCTGTGACCGTCGCTTTAATCGCTTTCTCAAATGCAATTTCTGGCTTCATTTTTTCTTTTAATTCATCTTCGTTTTTCAATCCAACTTGCTCTAAAGTCGATTTGAAGTTGTCGCCCATCTTCTCTTTTGCTTCTTCTACTTGTTTTTTTGCTTCCTCATCTGAAACTTTATATTTATCTAGCAATGCCTTACTTAACACCATTTGGTATAAAGTACTTTCCCCATATTTTTGTCTTAACTCTTTACTTAACTCTTTCTCTGAAACATTTCCTACTTTTGATGTTACTACGTTGTCTGAGGAACCGCATGCAGATAATGCTAGTACTACGCATGAAATAATCGTTCCTAAAAATAGTTTGTTCTTTTTCAACCCAAAATACCTCACTTTTATTATTATATAAGAATAACTATACAGTGTTGTTGTGTAAACAATGTGTTTTCCACATGTAATTCATTTCATTTGAATAAACTAAGTATCATGTTCTTTTTGTTTAAAAATTAAAGGTCATCTTACTATGTATCAGCGCGATGACCTTTTACGTATTCCTAAAAACATGTAACTACTAATAGTTACTTAATAGTTATATGTTCTTCCAATATCCAATTATTTTGCCCGATATCTACCGCATTTTTCACTCTGCCCCACACACGAAAAGATTTTGACCCATCAATATTTCCTTTATAGTTTATACATTCAGGTTCTGCATAGTAGTTAACTCCATACCCAACAGGATATTTTGAAGATGCATAAAACCATTTCACATCAAAATATTTCACATATACCCACTGTTTATCGTTTCCTAAGCAAATCATATCTTTATCTGCGCCCCCCCAATAACCACGTAAGACTATATATGGAGTTTTTTGAGTGATTGTACCTGTAAACTGAGGATTCGCAGGATTTTCATATACGTTTATGCCATACCCATCATCATATTTTGAAACTGCAATACCAATACCATTTGGTTGCTGCGCATTCTCTTTTTCAGATAGAATAGATTGATTTACTTGATCTGAGCCTATAAACCAAGAAAGCGACTTATTTCCTATTAATTGATTCAAATCACATTTCCCAATACCAGGAACATATCCTGAATCAGTATATTGCCAAATATCACACGGATATGCTGGCTTATTTCCTCCATAACGAGGAATCCATACAAAATCAACTTCAATATTACGTGATCCAAATGATACATACGTGTGATGCCCGACATATAGCCCTACTTTTTTCGCGCCTAAACGGCGTAATTCATCTATATACGCTTGTATCCCCCCTTGCATATCCATCATCGTTTGAATTTCTGCGTCCACCACCCAAAACTTGGCAGATTTATCGCCACGACTCCAAAAATCTTGTGCCTCTTTCCTTGCATCAGCAATAGATATGAAGCGACAAAATGCATAATTACCAAATGGAATATTGCGTTTTTTCATTTCAGTCACATAATTTTGATACATAAAATCTATCGTATTCGATCCATCTTGAACTCTAGCAATAACTAAATCTAGCTGAGATGCTGCAATATCCCAATTAATCGTTCCATTCCATTTTGAAATATCGATAATATATCCCAATACAATTCAACCCCTTTTTATTATCATATTCCAAGCTAGCTTTATTGAAAGCTCCTTATGCCTAATACTAGCTATCTATAATATAAATAAAGGGAATTTATATTATTTTTCAAAACATATAATCTTTTAATTATACTCCCATTAATTTTATTTATATTTCATACAGTCCATTCACAAATTCGAAATATGCACTATCATCTATTAGTAAATAATATCAATTCATTAGCCTTTCATTAGCGCTATTATTAGAAACATTTTCATTATTACTACTCATTGATATTAATCTTCTTTAGACTAATAAACATATGTATGACAGCTAACTTTCTGTGTTTCTAACGGTTACTCTATATTAACAAAAATAATTTATCTTTCATTTCTTATATATTTTCACATCAAACATACTACCTTTATACGCTTTATATTTATCCGTGGAAATTTCAGTCACCATCCGCAAATAGCTAGACAATGTAACGTTAATACATATAAAAAAGACATTTTCTATTAAAGAAAATGTCTACTTACAATCTAGTAAAACAGTTTTGGTGTTAAATCTGTATTTTGTAATTGTGCACTCTCACCGCTCGGAACACAGCTTGTGGAGAATAAAATTGGGATATCACAAATGTCATCGTTCATTACATCATGAAATACATTTGCAGCAACACCAGTAAATGTTTGACATAAATTTGAAATATCATCGTTAAAAAATTGAATCACTTGTGCAGCAAAAACTGGAAAGACAACATTTGATCCACCAGGAAGCTGCGGCTGTACAACAACTTGTTCAAAATAAGGATTATTTTCTAACGCCACTTGAAATAAATGAGCAATTTCAAATGCATCTAATGGACATGGAAGTGGATTTACAATGTCATTTTCATTATTCGTTACAATAACTGTTACACTTACATTCCCAAATTCTACAAAAGATTTTAGAAGCGTTGCTAACGCTATCGCTTTTTCATTACTTAACGCATGCACTAAAATAATATAATTCCCGCCAACTGGAATTAGCGGACCAACTGAAACGGTTGGATCTGCACCAATTGAATTTTTTAACTCATTGAAATATGTGATCCACGGTGGTGAAAGCTGAGCTTGTACATTTTCTTGCACTCTTTCATTACCTCCTAATACAATTCTTACTATTATAATATGTATCAAGGAAAAAAGTGTATTAGATAAATTACTTATTTTTTGCTTTTACCTATTATATCGATTAAACATTTTATAAAAAATTCTCAGTTTCCAATGCATTTTTCCACATTTGCACCACGCCATAAAACCCCATATCATTATCAACGCAACTAAAATTTCATATTATATTAATACGCCTTTATAATCTGAACGAAAAAGTGCAGTATAAGATACTGCAGATGAGGAGCTGATTTCATGAAAAAAGAACCTATCGTGGTCAAAGTTCCACCAAATTCAAAACTAAAAGTTACATTTTTCGGTCCTTGTAACGAGGTAATTACAAATGTTTCTATAATTAATCAACTTTCCACACCTAAGTGTCAAACTATTACGCAATATCCAAACTATAAAAAATACGAGACTGAAGTACGATCATTATCCAGTTGTTAATCTGTTTTATTCATAGTCCTAACTATTTAGGTAGTTAACTAAATAACTTCGATAAAAGACTAAAATTACTCATTTCATGATATTCCATTGATAATCTATTGATTTTTCACACGTTTTTATTAATTGAGCATATATTATCGTATGGAGATTATCCACTCATAAAACCTATCTTTCTTTAGAGCGTACCGTTTGTGTATGCTCTTTTTTTTATTTCCCCCTCATACTGTACATATAACCTGTTCACTTTTATATTTCACCTGTGGTAATCCACCTGATGTTTATAATCCATGTGAACTCAACAATACTCCTTTATTTATTATACTTTCACTACTCTGTTACATTAGTGTATTCATTCGAGCATTATATTCATCTAATATATTCCCCTTCTAAATTGACCAAATATGTATTAAAATCCTTTTACCTATGTTAAAATATGTAATTTCTATATAGTAAAGAATAAAACCGTAAAATAACTAGCAAATGTAATGCTAAAGGACTTTCACCATCATGTTACTAGTTTCGTTGTACTCTTTTTATTATCTGTAGAAGATCTAATAGCCCTTTCAACCTCAAAACTGCAAAAAATTATTTTGAAAATTTATCTTTCATTTTTTATGTTATACCTTATTGCTGTTTTTATTTTCACTTTCATCATTACTTCCTAGCATGCGAAATGCTCCTGAAATAAACTACATTCAACCTATTTACTTATATATTTTAGAAAAACAATAATAATACCCCCACCATTTGGTAAAGGGGATTAAGTAAACATATTGAAAAGTATTTTATTCTATTCGCTATTTAATTGGCGAAGGAAATCTTGCAGCTTCAAAATGAACCGTATTCAAACCATTAACATTTTGAACAATTACTCCAGCAACACTACTCTCAGCAAAAACTTCAACTGAATCTCCTGCTTCTAATTGTAGAATAGACGTTACTGAAACATCATTATTAAAAAATACCCCGGTCCCAAAGAAATCATTATCTATTGCTATTGCTGGATTTCCATTCACACGAATTTCAACTCTAGCTCTGTAATTTACATTAAAATCATTTGGAGAGAATGTTATATTTCCTAATACATTATATACACCTTTCGTCTTCGGAATAAAAATAGATGTTGCTGAGTTATATTCATTTGCTAGATCAAACTGTTCATTTTGAAATAATACTTTAACTGAAGTATTTTCAGGAACAGGTTGATTCATTGTATTTACAGCTCTAAATGCAGACGCTCTTACAAGATTTTCTTTTTTATCATCACAACAATTCACTTTTACATACTTTCTATCACATTGACTATTTTTTCTGAAGCAATCATGACTTTTCTCTTTGTAACCTTTACAATACTTGCAGTAATAATAAGACGTAGTAAGTCCCCCTTTAAACTTATTATTACATACTATGAAATATAGATTAGAATAGATTGGACAAACTGCTACTATTTTCAATTGAATAAAATATCCCCACCATTTTGGTGAGGATTACCCTTTATCTTCTGTATACTCGACTTTATTTAATTGGCGAAGGGAATCTTGCCGCTTCAAAATGTGAGCCGTCTTCCGAGGTACTTAAAACTCCGTCTATGCTACTTTGTGCATAAACCTCAACTTGATCTCCTTCATTCAATTGAATAATCGTCGAAACACTTACTACATTTCCAAAACTTATTGGACCAAAAAAATCATTATCTATAGCTATTGCTGCGTTTCCATTCACACGAATTTCTACACGAGCTCTATAATTTAAGTTAAAATCGTTTGGAAAGAAACCAATCGTTCCAATTATAGAGTAAACCCCTCTAGTCTTCGGAATAAAAGTAGACGTTGCCGGATTATACTCATTTGCTAAATCAAATTGTTCATCTTGGAACAATACCTTTACAAAAGTATTGGCAGGAACCGTTTGATCCACCGTATTTCTAGCTCTAAATGCTGATGCCCTTATAAGCATGTCCTTGTTGTTATTACACTTACTCGTGTTCTTACAACAATCATGCTGTTTCTTTTTATACTCTTTACAAAACTTACAGTAGTTATAGCAAGACATACTAGTTCCCCTTTCATGCTTATTCCTACATATTATGTAAGACGGACTTGTAATGTTTGGACGAGCTATTATTTTAGTACTATACTTGCCACCTATTTTATGTGTACGTGAGCGAAAAAGATATCAATAAAAACACAACCTAGATGTATAGTGCACTCCATTCAAATTTGATAGATTCTTCTCTTATTTATTTTACTTTCAATATAAAAAAGAGCGAATCTACATTCGCTCTTTCCCACATATTTATGGCCCAAAACTTATTATCCAACCTAACATAAATCCAAAGAAAGCAAACAGTAGCATAAAAACAAATAAACTACAAGCCCACAATGCATATTTTCGACTTTTTCTTTTTGTGATCATCCCTACAACTGAGCACACCACTCCAATACCAACTATTTGTAGAAAGCCTTTACCTATAAATGCTTCTTGAATAAGCAATATAATGTTCAAATACATTAGAGCTAAAAAGGCAATAATTAATGAAATAGTCCCCATCCACGATTCTTGTTTATACATATGATTCTTTCTTTTTTTTAAGAATGCCAATTCCATAACCTCGCTTCACCTACTTTCAATTTTCTAACTTTTTCGTGGCTCATTAATTTTTCAACTTCTCCTTTAGGTCCAGTTACAACTGCCCCATAAGTTTTCACCCCATTTTTTTCAAGGAAAGAAATTCGCTTTGACAACTCTAATACTTTCGCTCTAGATAGCTTCACTGCTAAATTTTCATGCTTCTGCAATGACTTTAAAACAGTAATAAATTGTTCCTCATGAGGTGAATCACTTTCAAAAGCACCACTTGGACTTGCAATCATATCTGCTGGGAAGCCAATCGGGGCTACATACATACCCTCATCATTCGTTTGCTTCTCCTCTAATCCTGTATTAACGGCATACCAAACGATATCAATAGTAGGAAACATATCTGTTACTTCTTGTACACTTAATAATTCCCTAAAAGATACAAATGCTTCTACAACAGACTCTTGCGGAAGACCCTTTAATACCTGTGCTTCTTCGCTACTATTATAGGACGCATTATAATTATTAGGATGAGACAATACTTCGTTATCTATATACGGGATTTCTGGAATTTTTTCATCTGTTGTATATTCACGACTTACTTTCGTTGCTGTACTTAATAAATAATCTGTTTTCTCTTCTCCTATTCGAATATCTTTCTTCCCTATCCTTTTATACAAATCAAAATGCAATTGTAAACTAAGTGGTAACAACGTTTGCTCCATGTCCCTATCTTTCAAAAATACATTTGGTTCTGTTACACTTAACGTTTGATTTACTACATTCCGTATCTCCATCGCGTTTGTAGGTGCCAATGTATAATATAAAAGTGTAAATATATATAAAATAGGTTGAATGAGTAATAAAAAAGTAAATACAATTAAAACATTTGTAATACGCGCTCTTTTTTTACCTATTTTCAACACTTGCTCTTGTTTTCCATCAGGTAGTGAAGCCGGTCTTTGCTGAAAAGCTTCTTGTAACAATTCTTTATAATCATCTTGTTCAGAATGAGGTTTATCATTTGTCATTTTGACTCTTTTCCTCCTTTAACAATTCTTTTAATCTCTTTCTCCCGCGAAATATGTGACTTTTATACGTGTTTAACTTTAAATCTAATACAGATGCACCCTCTTCGTACGTTAATTGATGTACGTCACATAATAAAATAACTTGCGCCTCCACCACTGGTAAAGTATGAATAATCTGAATTAATTTTTCATAACTATTTTTTGCGACCACGTACTCTTCTGTGGATTCCCCTGCTTGTATTGTCTCTAATTCCTCCGTTCCTACAAAGGTTACTTTTTTCTCTTTCCTAATAAAATCAATAAACGTATGATATGCCACTTTAAATAGCCATGATTTTACCTTTTGGTTTTCATAGTCTTCTAAATAAAGATACGCCCTATAAAAAGTCTCCTGCATCAAGTCCTCCGCTACGTGATGGCTACGAGAAAGGGAAAATAAATACCGGTACACATCGTTTATATAAACCTTATATATTTCTTCAATCTCCATCCCCCTCCTCCTTTCATATATAACACGAATAAAGAAATTAAAAAGTTGCATTATTTTTTCTTTTTTATTAATAAAAAAGAAATTTTATACATTTCAATAACTATTTACAATTATAAACAAAATATAAGATATTATGGCTGTAAATATCTTTCAAAACCAGCCAAAAAACGATTCAGCTGTTCTCTTAATCTTGTAATTTGATAGTCATAGGACAATCATACTGTATGATATAACCACAGATAGAACTTCGTTGTTGAATCTTAACCTGGTTCGCGTAAATAAACCTTCATGTTTCTTTTCATGCAAAGCCACTAGTCATCATTTGTCATGATTAGATAATTCCCATTCTTTTTTTAATCGATATCTTCTCATCAAAAAAACTCCACTTGTATTATGTACGGAGATTATCTCATCGGTTATTTACAAATTGTAGGTGCGGACTATTTGACGCTTATACATACACAATTTCATCCCCCTCAATTGTCCCCGTCATTTACGGGCAATAAGACTCACACCTCAAAATTCGGCACTTGCAAGAAAGTTAGGCGGGAGCCGCGCTGCTCATAAAATTCGATTGGTGAGGGCTAATAACCGATTTTGGATGCCCGCCCCATACTGATTGAACTTTCCATTTATAAATTAAATACAGTTCCATATGGGATAGTAAGAAAAGAACTTCCATACGGTGTAATAGGTTGCACTGGATAAAAATATTCCATGGATGAATAATATGGCTGGATACTTTGTTGCTGCATTTGCATTTGTTGTTGCATTTGTAACGCTTGTTGAACAGCTTGAACTGTACTTTGTGCTCCACTAAACGTTATTGATGTACCATACGCTGGGCGTATACCAGCTTGAGAAACATAATATGAATAAAACATTCTCCCCACTCATTTCCATTTCATTTATTAAAAACTGTTAAGCTACTTTACTTTCGTCTTATCCCCAAGAGAAATGATAAATATATTCCCCCGTTACACTTTGATTAATCCCAATAATTCTAGCAAACCTCATTAAGTCCGCCCCCTGAAGAAAATACATCGCAAGCATAACTGGTACTTGTGACCACATAAATTGATAAAACTCCTCGACTCTCTGGTTTGTTGAAACAATTAGATCATTTACAGGCCCTTGATTCCATACAGAAGTTCTAACTGAATTAAACGGAAGATCTTTCCCATTAACGACTATTCGTGCCATGCTTTGAGTTATATCCACATCAATTCCCTCCATCATTACAAAAATCGGACCTGTGTATTTACTCCTATTGTTATAAATATTCTTTACTTTCATAAATGTCTAAGGCAAATCTCTATTTTTCACTTCTATTCAAATTAATTTATTTATTAAAGTAAAAAACAAATGAATTTTTAGTATTCAACTCCCGCAACTTGCATGACATTTAAATCTTTTATAACCTTGTTCACTTTTAACAATCTGATATGCAAAATTACATATCTTATTATCTCAATATCACTTTATTAACTACACTTTAATAAGAATCCATTTAAACACCCTGATAAATCAACGTTTGTAAATTAATTCCTTATTCAGAAATCCACCCCTTTATCCTTAAACACTATATTCGAATAATTATATTGGAATTTCTTGTTGTATACACATCTATCTTTTTCAGGTATTATATACGAGAAGAGTAAGGTAAGAGTTACTCTTTGCCATTTTAGGAAAGGTCCTGTTGGAAACAACAGGACCTTTTTTCGTATAATTGCATTTTCATTTATTTCCGCCTTATAACTATTTCATTATTTATCAAAAACACTATGCTCACGTATCATACATCTGTAAATCAATGAATATGCATGCCCTTTACAAAGAAAATAAACAAGCACGTTATTCGTCGTTTTAACGATAGCGCGCTTCACTCATCTTCATTATTTTGTTTCTTTGATTTTTCATTCTCTTCTTTCTGAGCTTTCTCCACTGCTTTTAAAAACACTTCCAATGCTTTTTAGTATTATTATCATTTAGTGAGGATAGATCACCTCCTCTTAGAAAGTATTCCATGATTACCAAGCTCAATAAGAAACACAAAAGCAACGGCACTCATGCACCGTTGCTGATTATATAAAATGAATTGGTATTTTTGTTTCTTTACCCATTTCAACAACCTAATTCCCCCTGACTTCTTAACCGCTAAATAATTCCCAAAATGTTCTTATGATCCCTTACGCGTTCCACATCATGTTTTTTCTTTCACTCTATACAATAGAGTACAGCAATTTCCCCTCTTGTTAGTCACGTTTCTTTCACCCACATTACTTTATTTGGTTGTAATTATTGCTGGGACTCAGCTAACTCCGCCCTAATCTCTTCTCTCACAACTTCACGAATAAATTCTTATAACGATTCCTCTAAATTCATACATGCATCCCCTACATCATTTTTTAAATTTCCTGCTTGTTGTTTAATTCACTCATAAAATTTATGAGTGATCATCCACCGTTTAACTTTTCTAAGTACCAGAAAGAGATTGCTTGTTTTATCCGACATTACATTTCAGTCGCTTCATAAACATCTCATAAAAATATGTGAGGAAAAGAACGTTATGACGATGGCTATCATGAATACAACTTGATTTACTCTACTTATAAAGGCAATCCAAGCAATTCAGAAGTTTGACACAGCTCATGAAAAAGCTTATAAAGAAAAGTAAGGTTCCTAATATTCGTTTCTAGGATTTAAAAGATTACAAGTAAACGTTTAGTAGGTATCACACTGGACACTTACCAAGATGTTGTACCAGAAATTTAAGAAACTGCGGTGGATCAATTTGCAAACCAATTATTCGGAAAGAAAACTCTCGTTAGAAGTTTTCATTTCACAGCAAATACACCAACTAAATAACCAAAAATATTAATAGTGAAAAAGGAGAAACAAATCATGAAAGAAATCAAATCAGAACAGGAATTCAAAGACATCATCGCAAGTGAGGAGCCAGTAATTGTTAAGTTCTTTACTACATGGTGTCCAGATTGCGTACGTATGGACAACTTTATCGGAGATGTAATGGAAGAGTTCAATAAGTTTGAATGGTATTCTATTAATAAAGATGAGTTCCCAAGTATCGCTGAAGAGTATCAAGTAATGGGTATTCCAAGTTTACTTGTATATCAAAATGGCGAGAAGCTAGGTCACTTGCATAGTGCTAACGCAAAAACTGAAGAGCAAGTTACTGAGTTTTTAGAAGCATACTAAGATGAAAACCCTCTGAAAAATATTTTCTAGAGGGTTTTTATTTTGCCCAATCATCTTTCAGCAGTGTAGTATACTGATTCATCATAATACATGTACCCTTTCACCTATCTCTCGATCAAAATCGCGTTTACACCCTAACTTTGCACTTTACAACATATTTTTCCTTCACGAAACTTTGTTATCCCCTTCTTAAAAAGCTAAAAAACGTCAACAATGTTTGTATAGACCCACACGAGTTTCGTTTGGTACTCTATTTATAGAAGGAAATTCCTTGTAGAAAGGTGAGTGATTAAAATGGATACTCTTTCTCATAAAGAAGCTGATAAAGGTGCAATTGTCAGCATTATGGCCTACATATTTTTATCCTCTATGAAAATCATCATCAGTTATATTACCCTCTCTAGCGCATTACGTGCTGACGGTTTAAATAACTTAACGGATATCGGTGCTTCTTTAGCAATATTAATTGGTTTAAAAATTTCTCGTAAACCTCGTGACCCAGATCATCCTTATGGGCATTCGCGCGCAGAACAAATTGCATCACTTGTTGCTTCTTTCATTATGGCAACGGTCGGTTTAGAAGTTGTTATTAGTGCCATTCAATCTTTTTTAAATCCGAAACAAGCAGCGCCTAATGTACTTGCTGCATGGGTAGCCTTATTTTCTGCTGTCGTTATGTACTGTGTGTATTTGTATACGAAAAAGGTTGCAGCACGCACAAAAAGTAAATCATTAGAAGCCGCTGCAAAGGATAATTTATCAGATGCTCTCGTAAGTATCGGTACAGTAGTAGGTATTGTCGGTTCACAGTTCCAACTGCCTATTTTAGATCCTATTGCCGCTTTACTTGTCGGCCTTATTATTTGTAAAACTGCATGGGAGATTTTCGTAGAATCTTCTCATATGTTAACAGATGGAATCGATCCAGATAAGATGGAAGAGTACGCTGGTGCTATTGAACATATTGGCGGCGTGGAAAACATCGTAGATATTCGCGCTCGGATGTACGGAAATCAAACGTACGTTGATATTACAATCGAGGTTGATGCTCGTATGGATGTTGGTGAAAGTCATTGTATTACTGACAACATCGAGGCTATGCTCCGGAAAAAGTATGGCATTTACCACGCACACATTCATGTTGAACCAATGGAAAAAGAACCTATTATGACATAGGTTCTTTTTTAATGAACGTTTTATGAAATATAACACATAAAACGAGCCAGCTACCGCCAGCTGCCCATCCTGCTAATATGTCAGATGGATAGTGCACGCCAAGATAAATTCGGCTAACTGAAATAGATAATACAACAAAGCTCGCTATAAAAATAATCAACAATTTTTTATGCAATGTAATACGTTCTTCTGTAATTGTGACGTATGCAATAAATCCTAAAAAAGCAGTAGCATTCATCGTATGACCGCTCGGAAAACTATAACCAGTTGCCGTAACAAGCTGCGTTACATCAGGTCTTGCTCGTTCGTACCATAGTTTAAGCATACTGTTTAAATAACGAGATCCATAATAATTAATTGTTAGAAGTAATGCACTAAGCAACTTTTTTCTAACGAGAAAATACATTACAAGAATGATGAGTAACGGAAAATATATTCTTTTGGAACCGATAAAAGACACCCAAGTAAAGTAGGCTGTCAAGTAATCGTTTCGAAAGCTTTGAATAAAATGCGCGACTATATTGTCAAATTTCTCAATACAAGCGGTATGATACGAAAGTGATAATACGACAAAACAAATGAGTAGCGTAAAACTTAACAAGTATAAATGTCGATATCGTTTCACATACATAACCTCACTATGCAAAAAAATGGAGCGGTTGTTTTAGTTTTCCTCTCCATCTCTTTTTTATGCATAGTTTATTAAAAAATATAATTGTTAATTTTTTCTTGCATTGTTGGAATATCTTCGTTCGTTACTGTAAAGCGAACCACTTTCTCGTCAAGATCAAGCGCTTCCGCAAATAAACGTGCTAATCCGCGAGATTTTCTGTCTACTTCCATAATAATTTCTAAGCGATCGTAAGCGCTTGGTAAGATTAATAATTCTAATTCATCTAATTTCCCATAATACTCTCCGGAAACAGGAACAAACTCAAATTCTTGTGCAAACGGAACTTGCTTACGTAATCGATACGGTAATTCTTCACATTCTATATGGCGCGCTTTAAAACCTAATTGATTTACACTCTCTAACACACTATTTAATAGTGCATTGGGCAACACTTGAATGTAATCACGATCACTTGGATCTATACTGCGTTTAATATCAAGACCTGTATGCACCCAAACTGTTTTCATTCCAAGTGTAAGCGGCGTTTCCACTGGCATTATAAATGAAAATGGAATTTCTTTTTTTTCATTCGGCTCAACAGAAAAAGGTTCTGTTAACTGAACTCGCTCTAGATCATAAGTTGCTGTTACTTTTTTATCATCCACTTCTCGTACATACGATGTTGATAACGTTAAGTAAATGCTTTCAATTTGTTGGCTAACTGAACCACCAGTTATATGAACCTTACCTAGTATCTCTTCTCCAACAATATACTCATCTTTTTCAAGAACTGTATCTACTTTTGCATTACCAATACCAACGCTTGCTAAAAACTTTTGAAACATGGATCCTCCATCCTTTCTAAAGCAAAAGCTACATCTTTTTTTAAATCTTGTACATTCTCATAGTATGGCATTTTTATTTGTAACATTCGCATAAGCATTTCACGGTTATAATTTTCCAAAGTTAATTCGTCATACCATGGTTTTTCATGTTTTTCATTAGATTCATAGCCTGCATATAATAAAAATAACGAGAAATGACCAAGCGCATAAAAATCACTACGAAAGTGAACTTCTCGCATCAAAGCTTGTTCACCTTCGTAAGTTGTAGCTCGTTCATCACCCTCACCCTTTAATTTAGCTAATCCAAAATCAATAATACTAATTTTATTTTCTTTCATTAATATATTCGGAATGCGTAAATCTCGGTGGATAATACCTTCACTATGAAACACCGATACAATTTCTAATATTTCATATAAGATTTTAAAAACTTCACGTTCTGTATATACATGCCCATCTAAGAAAATATAATCTTCGAAATTTTCGCCTGGCATATATTCCATCACAAAAAAGCTTTTTTTCTCCCATACGAAATGATCATATAAACTAGGAATTGCATGATGATTTAATGTTTGTAAAATCATTTTCTCTTGTTCAAATGATTTTCTACCAGACTCATACCTTTGTTTACTTTGTCTTAATTGTTTTAAGACTTTATATCTATTTATTTGTAAGTCATTAACGACATATGTAACCCCATAACTGCCCATTCCAATTACTGATTCAATTTTGTAACGTTCTGCAACGATTGTATTTTTTCGCAGTGGTCTATCAAATAAAGCTAGTATACGACGCCATTTCATCAGCTACTTGAAAAGAAGCTACGGCTTTTACGCTTTCTTTTATAATGTTGATGCCCATAACCAGATGAACGTCGTTTATAATCGCTACTTGAATAAGAGCGACCTCTATGGCGATAATCACTACTAGAATACGAACGATATTTTTTCCTACCTAATAAAGAATCAATAATTTTTTTGAACATCCCTTCACCTCTTGAGTAAAATTTTCTTTTAATTATACCAACTATTACCGACTATATTTGTGACAAGTTTGTAAAGAGTAAAAAACGACGAGTTAAGCCCGTCGTTACTTTCACTCATCCTCTTCATCAAACACTTCATCAATCATACATTTCTCTAATAAGTACTCGAATGTAATATCTGCGAGATCTTCAATTTCTTCTCGTTTTGGGACGTATCCTCTTTCAATTAGTTGCTCATAAAAAAACTCCGCAATCTCTTCCGTATCAATTACGACTTCAATTTCCTTCATGAGCATCACTCCTTTATTTCTGTTTTATGAAAAAATCTCAAAAATATGTATATGAGATTAGAAAAATAGTTTTTCTTTTTTTATAGGTCATATCCTTTGGACGAGATGCATACGATGGTAGTACAAGCTATCAAAAAGGGGGATTTAATTATGGAATACCAATATGAGGTAGAACAAGAAGTAGGGCAAACAAAAGAAGAGTTCATGCATGAAGATCAATGGGCAGACTCTCTTATTAAATGGCTTTTTATTTTTTTAATAATTGTAGGCATACCTTATACTGCATATGTTGTTGTTCAATTCATTCTCTCTTTCTAGTTAACTATTTTTTCTCTGTCAATTTAACTAAATAATTATGAACAACATCCATAACAATTTTGTATTCTTCATCTTTAAATGTATCAAATAACAATTGATAATCGTTATAAATATCAAGTAATCCATCAATGATTTCTTGACGATTTGTCTTAACACTCACTTTTTTTGAGTTGTTAATTGACTTTAATTTTCCTAAATCTAATTTATTCATACCAGCTTTATCTTGTTTCATTTTCTTCAAAATTGCATTTGCCGTTTGAGCGTTGGCAAGTAGCGTTAAATCTGATTCATCTGCTTCTAACCATTCACCATCCGTAATTCGTGACAATTCATATATTGTATCTTCCCATGCGTCATTTTTATATCTCCATACTTCTGTACGAAAACCAACAATTCGAAACACATCTTTATCGTATCCTGTTACTTGCACGAGATCACCAAATGTGAAATTATAATTTAATTCAATCCATTCAGTTTCACCCTTTTTCATGTCTTGCTCTGAAACGTGCTGCAATGTTTGCTCTACGTAAAATCCATCATGATTATTGACTTCGTATACGTAAACTCCATCTAATACCTTCATATTTGTGATTTTACCAACGGTTCCATATAGCGTAATCACGACTATGTCCCCTACGTTATATTTAGGTTGCTTTTTCCTTGCCATCTATATCTCTCCTTTTTTTGACGTCGTGATTTTGATAACAGTATATGCAACCTACATAAAAACGCTTATCACAGAAGCGTATATTCATAAATTTTTTCAATAAAAAATATCACCATATGAAAATTTGTTTACAACGTAAAAAAAGCTAGCAAATAGACTAGCTTCACGTCAGAATTTTCATATTGTTTTTATCTCTCTTGTATGTATAAATCCCAAGCTTCATCAAATATAGACATACTTTCTAGCATTCCACTTAATTCTAAGTATGAACTAATTTCATCGTAATCTTCAGATTGCTTCGGAAAGCTTAAATCATCGTACATTGCCTCTGCTAAATTCGAAATTTCATTACTAAATAAAGCGGCACGATGCTTCATCATATAGTGGTAAAATGTCTTTTTCAAAAATATTCCCTACCTTTCTAACTTGGATACATTATACAAGGCAAAATAGAAAAAAACCAGCATAAAAGCTGGTTAAAAGTCGAAATAATTTCTTTTTAATAGACGTGGTCTTCCCATTAATTCTTCATATGTTAGTTGTTTTGGTAAATCTTTCGTATAAATTAAAAACAATTGATCTTCTATTTCTTTCACTGTTTGATCTGCTTGATAGTCCATACCACATGAGGAACAAGAAATGCATGGTGTCTCTTGGATTTCAATGGCTTTCGTACCATCTGGTAATTCCCAATATACAGTATTCAAGCTTTCTTTCGCTTCTGTACTGTCACACCACATACAATTCATACTGCATCACCCTCATTTTTTTTGTCGTTTTCTTCTAATTTAGCCATTTGCGATTGATACTTTTTATCTTTAAGTTGATCGCGCTTATCACGTTTATCTTTTAGCGATGCATGAGTGTCATTATCTTCATAGTCTTTACGACGACTCATACGCTGTAAGTCGTCTGGAACAAGGTTGAATTTCTTATCACTCATAAGACCTGCGATACCAACATCTGAACGTTTTTCTTCATAGTTTGGATAGATTTCTTTAAAGTACCCTTCTGCTCTTCCAGGGATATAGCTCTCTGGCTCTGGATACGTTGTAATAACACCTTCAAAGTTACGAAGCACAACTTTATCTGCACTTTGCGAAATTAAATAGTTTGGTTGAAGCGCAATTTTCCCGCCGCCTCCTGGTGCATCAACAACAAATGTTGGAACCGCATAACCAGATGTATGACCGCGTAAACCTTCAATAATTTCAAGACCTTTAGATACTGGTGCACGGAAATGACCAATACCTTCAGATAAGTCACATTGATAAATGTAGTATGGACGTACACGGATTTTTACTAAGTCATGCATAAGTTTTTTCATAATTGGAACGCTGTCGTTAATACCAGCTAAAATTACTGCTTGGTTTCCAATTGGAACACCAGCATTTGCTAGCATTTCACATGCCTTTTTCGATTCCTCTGTAATTTCAATAGAAGTATTGAAATGTGTATTCAGCCATACTGGATGGTATTTTTTAATAATGTTACATAAGTTTTCTGTAATACGCTGCGGGAATACTACCGGCGCTCTCGTTCCGATACGAATAATCTCGACATGCGGAATCTCTCGTAAATTTTTTAATACATATTCTAAAATTTTATCGTTAATAAGAAGACCGTCACCACCAGAAATTAATACATCTCGTACTTGTGGTGTATCACGAATGTAACCAATTGCATCATCTAATTGTTTCTTCGGCACACCCATTCCAATTTGTCCACTAAAACGACGGCGTGTACAGTAACGACAATACATAGAACATTGATTCGTTACTAAGAATAATACGCGGTCAGGATAACGATGCGTTAACCCTGGAACTGGTGAATCTTCATCTTCATGAAGCGGATCTTCTAAATCATATTTTGTTTTATATAACTCTTCCGAGATCGGTACAGATTGCATCCGAATCGGACAGCGTGGGTCATCAGGATTCATTAGCCAAGCATAGTACGGTGTAATATTTAACGGGATCGTTTTTGTTGAAATTCTAACACCTTCTTCTTCTTCAGGTATTAAATTAATCACTTTCTTTAAGTCATCCAAAGTTTTGATCGTATTCGTTAATTGCCAAACCCAGTCATTCCATTGTTCTTCAGTAACATCCTTCCACAACTCGATATCCTTCCAGTGACGATTTGGTTTGTATACATCATGTAACATTGCTATTCCCCCTTTTTATACGCTCATCCTTTATATAAGCAATAGTTATGCCAACTTTACATTATTGATAAGTAAATGTACGGAGAACGCTATTACATCAGCAAAAAAATATTTGTAAGCACTGTATGAAATCCATACATACTATCATATTCATTACTTTTTATATATGTAAACGCTCTTTTATTGGTGCAAACACACAAAAACCGCCAATTATTCGGCGGTTTTGTCGTACTTACTCAGTTTATATTGCAGCGTTTGGCGAGGGATACCTAACATTTTTGCAGCTTGTAATATATTACCTTCCGTTTCAATTAACGCTTGATCTATTAATTCCTTTTCCGTTTGATGAAGCGCTTCTCTAAGTGGCAATATGCTCTTCTTCTTCGGAAGACTCTCTTTCCGAAATGTACGTGGTAAACAATTTGCTGTTAATGTATTACCTTCTGCAATTATGACAGCATGTTCAATCGTATGTTTTAGCTCCCGAACATTTCCAGGCCATTGGTAAGCTTCTAGTCTTTCTTTCGCTTCCTTATCCATTTGAAGTACACCTTTTTTATAACTTTTATTATATTCTTTCAAAAAATAAGACGCTAATAATAATACATCCTCAGTTCTTTCACGGAGCGGCGGAATATATAATGAAAAGACATTTAATCGATAATATAAATCAGTGCGAATTTTATTCTCTTTTAAACATATTTCTGGTGGCTGATTCATTGCGGTAATAACGCGAACATCTACTTTTCTCGTCTTATTATCACCAATACGACGAATAACACCATCTTCTAATACACGTAGCATTTTCGCTTGTAAATCGAGTGGCATGGAATTCAGTTCATCTAAAAACAATGTCCCTCCATCTACAAGTTCAAACAATCCCGCTCGTTCAATTGCTCCAGTGTAGCTACCTTTCGTCGTTCCAAACAATAAACTTTCTAATAGCGACTCTGGCAAAGCTGCGCAGTTTTGTGCAATAAACGGCTTGTTTTTCCGTTTAGAAGCTTCATGAATCGCTTGTACAAATAGCTCTTTCCCTGTTCCTGTTTCCCCATATATTAAAACATTTGCATCAGTTGGCGCTACTTTTTGTGCTAATTCTTTCGTCTGTTTAAACCGAGCATCATTCGTCACGATCGTCTCAAATGCAACATGCTTTTTGATTGCTTTTTTTCTAGATGACCGCTTTATTTTTGACTGCAAATCGACAATTGTCTCCGTAAGTTTTTGAACTGTGGAATAATCCTTTGCAATTTCAACAGCTCCAGCAATATTTCCATCTATAAAAATAGGTAACGTCGTATTTACTGTACAAATGTCTTCCCCATTTAAATTTTGATAATGTTGCACTTGATGAACGATTGGTTTTTTTGTATCTAACACTTTCATTAACGTACTTGTATCCCTAGATAAAGAAGGGAACGCTTCTAATAAATGTTTACCTAACACTTTTTCAATTTTTGACCCATCATGTTTTGCAGCTACGGTATTATAAAAAATTGTAATACCATTTTCATCTACTGCGTGTATAGCCTCATCAATACTGCCCAAAATCGCTTCAATGACTTCTTGTGTCGAAACTGCTAGCAATGTCATCCCCCCTCTTGCCGAAAATCCAGCAATTATATGCCGGATTTTCGGCATACCTATGTGCGATTATAAGCATGACGATTCCGTTCTATTTTTATACCGTACTATTTAGACAAATCTTTCACCCATATATTCATATCTTCCAGCTTATCGAAAATATAGCAATTGTTCGCCAGTCTTCCTGTATACGTATAACCTAACTGTTGAAAGGCCGCATTCATTCCAAAAGAAAGCGATCGAGCAATTGTATAGGAACAGAAAATCGATTTTTCTTGCAGTTCTTCTTCTAACTTAATTAGTAAACTTTTCATAAACCCATGCTTACGATATTCGGGTAAAGTAGCACAATTCGTTAATTCTGCATTCCCTTCTTTTATATTCATTTCTGCAGATGCTGTACTAATTATTTTCCCCTCGAATTCATACACATAGTATATTGTATCGTCTTCTTTCATCGTTTGTTTTACATAACTCGCTTCGTTTAAAGGAGTCGGATAAACTTCAAATACTTTTCCAAAGACAACGGCTAATTCTTCCGCGTCCTCTTCTGTCGCTTTTCTTAATAAAAATTTCTCTGGGACTATTTTTTCCTTTACTTCTTTTGCTTTAACACCGCTTAAGATGGTATCTTCCTCAGCCCAATGAATACTATTTCGTCTTTCATCATTAATAAATTTCACGAAGAAATATGCATCATGACCTTGAAAATAATGCGGTATTGTTGCTTCCAATAAAAAACCGAAAGAGAGCCATGTAGAAACATGCTCTCCCTTTCCTTTAATAATACATTTAGTGAAAGAATGCTTCTCTGCTAATTCGTCAATTGTTTGGATAATCCTCTCAATATTTCCTGTGTAGTGGTCTACTCGAATACGTTTATTAAAATAGTCTAAAACGCCTTCTACTGTATAGCCATTCGTCTGTTCTCTAAAAGATTCATAGTATTTCATTTTTTCACCTCACACCAATCTAGTAATGTACATGCAATAACTTTTGCGGCAGCTATCATTTTATCAACTTCTATATATTCGTTTGGATAATGTGCTACTTTCGTCTCTCCTGGACCAAATACTATCGTTGGTACACCTGCGATTTGTGTAAATAAACCTCCATCAGTCCCCCAAGGAGACGCTTCAATAATTGGTTTGTTCCCTTCGATTTCAACAAAGTTATGCTCGAGTGTCGTAATTAACTCATGATTTTCTTCTAGTTCACCAGGAACCCATCTCGCTCCAAACCATTCTACTTCTACAGGATTTTCAACAAACCAATTGTCCACATCATTTAATTCAGCGATCCAATTCTCGAACTCTTCTTTTGCTGCCTCTATAGTCTCATTCGGCGCAATACCACATCTTCCTTCTAAAATTAACGAATCCGGAACAGAACTTGGCCAGCTCCCACCTTCAATTTTTCCAATATTAATTGGAATTGGAATCGGGATTCCTTTAAATAATGGATCTGTAATTCGATCATTTCTCTTCTCCTCCAATTTTCTCAAATGATCTACAACAAACATACTTTTTTCAATTGCACTTACTCCTTCATAACGCGTTCCACCGTGTGCTGCTTTACCTTTCACATGTAGACGAAACCACATGGAACCTTGTTGTTTCGGGAAAAACTTCATATTTGTCGGTTCTGGAATAATGACACCATCCGCTTTATATCCTCGTAATATAGTCGCTAATGTTCCTGCCCCGCCGCTCTCTTCTTCTATTACACTTTGAAAATAAATATCTCCTTTTAATTCAATACCAGATTCAATAATGGCTTCCATCGCAAGCATTAGTGCGACATTTCCGCCTTTCATATCCGTTGTTCCACGACCATATATACGATTCCCTATTTGCTCACCACTATAAGGGTGATGGTCCCACTGATTCACATCTCCTTCTGGTACGACATCAATATGTCCATTTAATATCATAGATTTCCCGTCGCCACTTCCTTTTAAAGTTGCCACTATGTTCGGGCTATCTGAAAAACTTGTACGTGGTGATACAAAATAAGGATGATCTTTCATTTTAGAAAATGAAGGTTCCCAAATATCAAGATCTAAACCTAGCTCACGTAATTTTTCAATCACAATTGCCTGCGCACCACTTTCATCACCAGATACGCTTTTTTCTTGAATTAATCGTTTTAAAAATTTTACGCTTTCCTCTTCATGACTCTCGATATAATCACAAATTTTCTTTTTTAATTGCTCCATATATTACATCTCCCCTCATTCAATTACTAGTAAGTTAGAGCCAATTTTGAAATCAGCTTCTGTATGTTGTCTTATATCTTCCACAGTGTATGGGCTCATTAATTCTTGTAAAATGAGTCCACTCTGCGTCACTTCCATAACTGCCATATCCGTAATAATTAAATCTACACATTTCTTTGAAGTTAATGGTAATGTACACTCCGAAACAATTTTTGCATTTCCGTATTTATCGACATGATTCATCACTACAACGACCCGCTTCGCTTTTTGTGCCAAATCCATCGCTCCCCCAATACCTGGAACGCGTTTTCCTGGTACAATCCAGTTCGCTAAATCACCATTCTCACTTACTTGTAATGAACCAAGAATCGTTATGTCTAATAAACCTTTTCGAATCATCCCAAACGCTGTACAACTATCAAAATAGCTCGCTCCTGTAATAAGAGAAGTCGGTAAACCTGCTGCATTACATAAATTTTCGTCTTCATTCCCTTTTCTTGGCGTAGGTCCCATGCCTACAATTCCATTTTCCGCATGAAACATAACGTTTATATCGTCAGGAAGATGATTCGGTACAAGCGATGGTATACCAATACCTAAATTTACAATCATACCATTCTGTATTTCTTTCGCCGCGCGCCTAGCAATCTTATCTCTCACTTCTACGCCCATACCCATTTCCAATTCACTCCTTCCGACGGTACAATATAATTTACAAATACTCCTGGGACAACAATTTCTTCTGGATCTAAACTTCCAAGTGGAACGATTTCCTCTGCTTCTACAATCGTTATATCCCCTGCCATAGCTACGTGAGGGTTCATGTTACGAGCGCTTTTATCAAACACAAGATTACCAAACGGATCCGCTTTTTTCGCATATACAATTGCAACCTCAGCAGTTAATGCTGTTTCAACTAAATATGTCTTACCATTCATTTCAACTGTACGTTTTCCCTCTTCTACAATCGTATCAACACCTACATCAACTAATACGCCTCCAAGTCCTACACCACCAGCGCGAATACGCTCTGCTAATGTTCCTTGAGGGGAAAACTCGATTTGCAACCTTCCTTCGTTTAGCTGTCTTCCTGCATTTGGATTTGAACCAATATGTGAAGTGATTAATGATTTTACTCTTTCATTCGTAACAAGTCGACCGATTCCTACATCAGGAAATCCCGTGTCATTTCCTATTAAATTTAAATTTGTAACTCCTTTTTCTAAAATCGCCTGTATTAAAGATGGAGGGGATCCAATCCCCCCAAATCCTCCAAACATTAATGTCATATCATCGTGGAACAAAGAAATTACTTCCTCTATCTCTTTTAATTTACCGAATGTATTCGTAATAGTTGTCATGCGATACTATGCCCTCCTTTTTGCATCATTTCTTCTACACTTTTTGCAAAAATTGAAAGTAATTCATCTAACTCGGAATATGTAGTTGTCATCGGCGGTGCTACAAGCAGTGCACTATCTTCTTTTCCTGCTTGCCCTGAAACAGCTTGGTATAAAAGAAGACCATTTTTAGCTGCAACCGAAATAAGTTCCGACGCTTTTGTAAACGGTTGCAATTCTACTCCAATCAGCAACCCTTTTCCGCGTACATCAGCAATGATTGTCGATTGTTGCTGAACTTTCTGTAGTCCTTTTATTAAATACTCTCCTTTTTCTGCTGTTTTTTCAGGTAGATTATGTTTCTCCATATACTCAATAACAGCTAGAGCTGTTGCTGCAGATAATGGATTTGCACTTAATGTATGCCCACTCATAACTGAACGCGACCCACGTAAAATTGGCTCCATAACACGGTCACTTACAATCGTCGCTGCCATCGGTGTATATCCAGCTCCTAAACCTTTACCAAGAGTCATAATATCCGGTTCTACACCCCAATGCTCCATCGCAAACCATGCGCCAGTACGACCAAGCCCTGTCATTACTTCATCCGCAATAAATAAAATATCGTAATGACTACAAATATCTTTAATGACTTTATAATATTCTTTCGGTGGAACGACTGCGCCCCCAGCTGCTCCGATAATTGGTTCAGCGATAAAAGCTGCGATATGTTCTGCACCAATTCTTTCAATTGATCTTTCTAGTTCAGTCGCACAAGCAAGCTGACAAGTTGGATATACCTTTTGCACCGGACATCTAAAACAATATGGAGCTGGAATAGTTGGATAATCTTCTAAAATTGACACGAAACGTTGTCTGCGCAGTGGATGCCCAGACATTGATAAGGCTCCCATCGTAATACCGTGATAACTCATCCATCGTGACAAAATTTTATGTTTCCCTTGAATACCTCGCTCTTGAAAATGCTGGATTGCAATTTTCATAGCTGTTTCATTTGCTTCCGTACCACTATTCACAAAAAAGCTCCAGTTCAAATCTCCTACACTTAAATCGCTTAATTTCTTCGCTAATTTTTCAGCTGGTTCACTCGTAAACTGTGATCTATAAACGAAAGCAATCTCCTCTGCTTGCTTTTTGATAACGTCCGCAATCTCCTTTACGCCATGCCCAATACCTGCCGTAATTGCCCCTGACGAGCCATCAAAATATTTATTTCCGTTTTGATCATACAAATACACACCTTTTCCATGTGAAATCATTGGATACGGCTGACCAACAAGTGGTTTAATTAAGTAATCGCGCATAGCGCTCCCCCATTTCTCCAATTTGTATATATATATGAAGAAAATTGACGTTTCTTTCATAAAAAAGAACCCTCTGCGAAAGCAGTGATTTTATCAAAAAACTATTATAAAATATACAAATGAGTGCTTAATATTAATTTCGAAAACAGAAAATTCAGAACTTAAATCGAAGACCAACCCTTATCTATACGCTCAACTAACCCTCCTTTATATAAAATAAATGCTTCACTACATGTTTTCTTAACATAATGTCAGCTTCCCTCAATTGCCGACATTGTGTAAACTTCGACGAAACTCCCTTTAAACTCCTTCCTATTCTCCTACTTTATATTGCATATTTTCAAACAAATCTCGACAATTAATCCCACTAAATGCATAGTAATTATTTTAAAGAAACCAAGATTCCACATACATCCCCATCCGTTTTATACAATAAAAAAAGAACCGATTAACCACATTAATCAGTTCGGCACGACGCTCTTTTATCAGTTAACACCTTCACTTGCTAACGTAAATAGAAACAATAGCATTACAAATTCAAATTTCATCCTACAGCCTAAAGCACAAAATCGTCCATAACTCCACTCACAAATCCTTGCGGGATATCCCCATCCCAATATTTCATTCCTTTCCTCAATTTCAAACTACCTTTCCTTTATAATTTATGTAGGACAATTATCACTTTGTATGTGTATTCGCCCATAATTTAAAAAATCCCTAGTTTTCTAAGAATTTGGGACATGTTTTCGATGTTTCACTTGTTTCACTCTTAAGTTTTAATTTCGAAATACAAACTTCATCAGCTCATATGGAGAAAATATTGTTGTGTCCTCTAGAAATTTATAACTCTCGTTCACCTAAACTACACTTATCCGTAAAAATACTTATTATTAATTTCCTACCTTTCTCTTTTAAAAACAATTTTTTTGCATAACCTCTTTCTTGCTAAGCATATAGTGTTAATGATGACAAAGGAGGAATGTTCATGTCTCAATCTGAAATCGAAAAATTAGGACAAGAAGCTACACGTTACGAACAGCTCGCTCGTTACTATCAATTTCATAATCCGAAAAAATATGTAGAACTATATATGAAATATTATGATGCGCTTACGAAACTTGTACAGGCATATGAAAAAAGAGATTCACAAGAAGCTGCTTTACCGTCACACATAAGGTTTTTTCACTCAGCTTCCAATACACCCGCGGTTGACATTTTAGTAAACGGTCAAAAGGTTATTAAAAATATTTCATTTAAACAATTTAGTCCCTATTTAACATTAGTACAAGGTAAATACCGTATAGATATTGTTCCTGTCGGCAATGAAACTCCCATCTTTTCAGCTTTAGTACCGATAATGGGAAATCACTCTTATACTTTTGCCGCAATAAATAGTGACAATCATATACAATTACAACCTATGCTTGATAATACACATTTACCAGCTGGTCAAGCAAAAATACGCTTTGTACATTTTTCTCCGGATACCCCTGTTGTGAATGTAAGTTTAAAAGGTGGAGATCATTTATTTGAAAATGTACTCTTTAAACAAATTACAGATTTTTTAGAAGTTAGCCCTGGTACAGCAGATATTGAAGTTTCACTCGCAGATAATGCAAGTGTCTTGCTAACTATACCGAATTTCAAAGTCGAACCGAACATCATTTATACCATTTCAATTTTAGGTTATTCAACGAAAGATCCTAAATTAGAAGCCGTTATCCTTACAAATTAAAACAGTCTACACCATTCATTTGGTGTAGACTGTTTATTTTTGAAACTCAATTTGAAATTCTGTCCAATCGTTATCTGAACGACACATAATGGACCCATTATGTTTTTCTACAATTTGTTTACATACAAATAACCCAATACCAGTTCCTAACTTTTTAGTAGTTACAAATGGTTCGAAAATCGTTTCTACATTTTCAGCTGGAATCATTGGTCCATTATTTTTTATTACAATTCGAATTGCTTGATCTTCTTCAAATACATCAACGATAATTTTTCGTTCTTCTTTTATCGATTCAAGAGCGTCAATTGAGTTCATTAATATATTTAAAAATACTTGTCTCACTTCACTCCGATAACCAACAAGCGGAATTGGGTACGGCAAATTCTTTTCAATCGATACATTTGCATTAACCAAACTCGGATATAAGAACTGTATAATATCTTGAAACAAATCATTGAGCCAAAATTGTTCTGATTCCGTCCACATTTCTTTTTTCGATACGAGTAAAAATTGCGAAATCCGAAAGTTTAATTGGTCTAATTCATGCGAAATAATATCTAAATACGATAAACTAGGATGATCTGCCTTTAATAATTTGACAAATCCCATAATTGAAGTAAGTGGGTTACGAAATTCATGTACAAAACTAGCTGACATTTGCCCTAATATCGTCAGCCTTTCTTTATGTGTTTCGTTAATATATTGCTGTTTTTCCTCTAAATTTCTTGATATAATTTCCGAGTATTTTAAAACAGTATAATAAATTAATTTGTCAAAACAAGTATGTATTTGAGCCATAATTGGTTTCAATTCACGTGCGCTAACATCTAATTCACACATCGCTTCAAAAAGCTCATTTCTTCCCACGTTTGCATTATAAACAAAATCTCCAATATTCGCATCTGCTCCTGCACGTTCAATAGCAATTTTCTCGCATAATGGCTGAAGATAATCTATATCTTTTTCTTCCATAGTAAGTTCGATAATTAACTCTAATAAATCCTCTCCATTTTGAACTGCTTCTAGTTTAAATGGATCTTTATCGGAAATTATCATTTTGTTTTTCCAGTTCTCAACGAATTGGTGCCTGTTGTTTTTCAAGTACGAACAAAATACTTCTTTAATATCCTTATCGATTGGAAAAACCCCCATTCCCTCCATTTCCATACGACGAACACCCTTTATATTTTGAATATTAACACAAAAAATGCGATTCGTTAATAGATTATTGTCACATTTTGTTAATATGTGTTGATAAAATTTTTAATGCCTTTATTAATTGTTTAGATTGATACATTCTATTTTCCTTCCTTTCATTCAAAATTTTTAACATTCGATGCGACTTTTTTTGCATCCTGCCTCATTCTTTCGTACAATAGAAAATGAAAGGTGTGAAAAATATGGTAAATAAAAATGTGGAAGATTATCTCCAAGAAGGCATTTACGGCCAAAAGCAGAACAAACCAGAAGAACGTAATATGTATTTAACTACATTACGTGAGCGTGTAGAAATCGCTTTAACTATCGGTCAAGTAATGCAAAGTAATGTATATTCTGAAGTAGCTAGTAGTATGCGCGCTTCTCAATCATTACAAATATTCCTAAATGGTGGCATTGCTTACCCACATTTATCAAAATACATTAAATTAGCAAATGAAAAAAATGTTCCTTTTACAATTGTTCAAAATAAAGGCATAGAAACACCCATCGGTTTAGTATTATCTCATAGCACTGCTGTTGACAAAGAACAAATTTATGTAGAAGATGCTATTTTCAAACAAGAAATGAAGTAAAAGGTACACTTGGTTAAATTAAATCGTTCCGAGAAACGTAAAACAAACAATAAAAAAACGAGTATGGAATCGTAAACATTTCCTACTCGTTTTTTATTAGGATGTTTAAGCTCGATCTACTTTATTTTTTAATACACACTAATTTCATTTCTGTCATTTCTTCTATTGCATATTTAATTCCTTCACGCCCCGTACCACTTTCCTTAACACCACCGTAAGGCATATGATCTACCCTAAACGTTGGAATATCATTAATCATGACACCACCAACCTCTAGCTCATCAATTGCACGCATTGCTTTAAACAAATTATTTGTAAACACACCTGCTTGTAGACCGTAACGTGAATGATTTACTTGCTCAATTGCCTCATCAAATTCTTTAAATGTATTTACTGTCATGAGTGGACCAAATACTTCTTGGCACTGAACAGATACATACTCTGGAACATTTGTTAATACAGTTGGTTCAAAAATCCTTGCATCACGTTTCTTACCACCGTATAAAACAGTTGCACCTTCCTTAATAGCTTCTTGCACCCACATTTCTATTCGCTCTACATCTTTTTTCGAAATTAAAGCCGATACGTCCGTTTCTTCCAGCAATGGATCACCTACAACAACTGTTTCCATCGCTTTCTTTAGCTTTGAAAGAAATTCATCCATTCTCTTTTCATGTACAAAAACACGTTGTACCGAAATACAAACTTGTCCATTGTTTACAAATGCTCCCCATTTTACACGTTCAATTACTTCATCTGTTAATTCTACATCTTCATCAATAATAACAGCAGCATTTGATCCCAGTTCCAACGTAACTCGCTTTAATCCAGCCTTTGCCTTAATTCCAATTCCAACTTTCGGACTTCCCGTAAATGTAATGGAAGCAACATCATCATTTGTAACTATCGCCTCACCTACAGTTGAACCGGGACCGGAAATAATATTTAAAGCTCCTTTTGGCAATCCTGCCTCTTCAAATAATTCAACTAATGCGTAAGACGATAATGGCGTTTGATCAGCTGGTTTTAACACAACTGTATTTCCGGCAGCAATTGCAGGGCCGACTTTATGTGCCACTAAATTTAATGGGAAATTAAATGGTGTAATAGCTCCTATAACCCCTATCGGTTTTCGTATTGTGTATGCAATACGCCCATCTGCACCAGGTGCTGCATCAAGTGGCAGTGTCTCGCCGTATATACGCTTCGCTTCTTCCGCTGCAAATTTGTATGTCTGAACGGTACGATCTACTTCTCCCCTCGCAGCACGAATTGGTTTTGCAGCTTCTTTTGCAATAATCTCTGCAAATTCTTCTCTTCTTTCATCCATTTTTTGTGCAACCTTCTCTAAAATAGTCGCACGATCATATGCAGATAATGTATTCATTTTTTTCATTGCATTTTTTGCAGCAGTAACAGCCTCTTGTACATCTTCTTCCGTTCCTTGTGCAATTTCCGCTAACGTTTCTTCAGAATATGGTGCGTATAATGGTTTATACGTGTCTACAGACTTCCAATCTCCATTTATATATAAATGCTTTTTCATAACTCTTCCCCTTCCAAATATATGTATACAACAATATTTCACCTAGTGAAAGGTCTGACTTATGCCATTGTATCATAGCCCTTATTCTGCAAAAAACATTATGCTCAAAAAAACCCTGCCATATAGCAGAGTCTACGAACTAATTTGTTCTTGAAATGGAATTTGTTTTTCATCTTCTAAAATAACAATTGATTCTACAGTTTTTGTAACTTCTAATCTCTTTATATAGTGTCCATCTAATTCTTTTACACAAAACTTATAATTTTCAATTTCAATGAAATCCTCTTCAGCAATTTCTATATTCTTCGTTAAAATCCAACCACCGATTGTATCAACACCATTATCATCAATTGTTAAACCTAATAACGTATTCACTTCACTAACAAGCACTTTTCCCTCTAGTATTGTTTTCGTTTCACTAACTTGTTGAATTTCTGGCTGTTCATCCGTATCAAACTCATCTTGAATATCTCCCACTATTTCTTCTAAAATGTCTTCAACTGTAACAAGTCCAGACGTACCACCGTATTCATCTATCAATATAGCAATATGCGTTCTTTCTTTTTGCATTTTTAAAAATAAGTCGTGTATTGGGATAGAGTCGATAACTAAAATGATTGGCCTAATATATTGCTCTACTTTCTTATTACTTACTGCATTATGCTGCACAAAATCTGTGAAAATATCTTTAAAGTTTACAAAGCCTATTACGTGATCTTTGTCCCCATCTACAACTGGATATCTCGTATATTTTTCCCGAGACATTTTTTGCAAGGCTTCTTCAGCAGGCATTTCTTTACTTATAATATGCATCTCAGTTCGGGGTACCATTATTTCTTTCGCTATACGATCATCAAATTCAAAAATTTTATTTACATATTTATATTCAGATTGATTAATCTCTCCATTTTTGTAACTTTCTGAAACTAACAACCGTAATTCTTCTTCTGAATGAACCTCATCGTGCCCTTTCGGTGGTTTCAGCCCTAACAACTTCGTAATAATTCGGGCTGATCCATTTAGGATCCAAATAAATGGAAACGCCATACGATAAAAGAAAATTAACGGTTTAGCAACAAACAAACTCACTTGTTCAGCTTTTTGAATCGCGAATGTTTTTGGGGCCAATTCCCCTATTACAACATGTAAAAATGTAATAAACAAAAACACTAAAATTACAGCAAAAATGTCTGCTAGTTGAGTAGAAATGTTCAAATTTACAAAAAGCGTGTCAAACATTTGCTTTAACGCCGGTTTACCAAACCACCCAATCCCCAGAGCTGTAACTGTTATTCCTAGCTGACAAGCAGATAAATATTCGTCTAAGTTTGTAATGACTGTTTTGACAGATGTTGCGCGATTATTTCCTTCTGCAATTAAATAGTCAATTCGTGAACTTCGCACTTTAACAATTGCAAATTCTGCTGCGACGAAAAATGCCGTTAAGGCAATTAAAACAATCACTATACTTATACTATATATGTCCAAATACTTCTCCTTACTTACATTGTAAGCAAGGAAGCCACCTCCTACTTAATTTTATTCAAGTGAAGTAAGCATTCTAATACTCTAACAAAATTCTACATTAGCAACCACCTTTTTATATATTATATGCATACATAAAAAAGATATTTATCATTATGATAATCTAATTCATTTCCCTTAGTCAAATGATTCTAAATCTTAAGATAAAACATTTTTATATACACGATATATTCTTCACAGCTTCATTTCGTGAAAAAACACTTTCTTTGCCGATTCCACACTTCTTTTGTCACACTAGAAGGGAACTTCCTTCATAGATCGAAATCATTCAACAGGATATATATAGGAGGGATTATTTTGGAATATAAAACACCATTTATCGCAAAAAAATTAGGTGTTAGCCCAAAGGCTGTTGTCCGGATTGCACAACAATTAAATCTTACGATAGAAAAAAATAAATATGGTCACTTTATTTTCACACAAGAAGATTTAGATCAAATGTTAGAATTCCATCTTTCACAAATAGAGCAGTCTCAAAACTCTCACCCTACTCAAAAAACATCATCAAATGATGTTGAAGAATTAAAAACTCAAGTAAATACAATTGTTCAAGACAAATCATCACATGAATTTGAGCAATTAGCAGCTCAATTAAACACTATTACGAGAAGGCTAGATCGAATGGAAGAACAAATGCAAGATAAGGCAAATGATGTTGTTACGTACCAACTTTTACAACATCGCCGTGAAATGGAGGAAATGTTAGAGCGAATTCAAAAGCTAGAAGCTTCCCTGAAGAAAGAAGAACCAATATATATTACTCCCGATTCAAAACCAACATATGAACGAGAAAAGAAGCCGAAGCGCCGCAAAATGATTTTTAGTATATTTGGATTATAATTTTTAGACCCTTATTAAAATAATAAGGGTCTTTTTTCATGAAGAATGACTTCATATTAAAATAGCATTCTCTTTATTATATATATTCATTTCGCTTTATTTTGTTAACATAATATTTTTACTGTATTCTGCGATTAATGCCTGTGCATGAGCATTCCCTTGAATCACATCTCGAAATTCTTTTAAAGAATACAAATGAGTAGCCCCTTTTCGGGCATGAATTCGCACTGGTACACCTTGTAAAGTATCATGAAACTGAAATGGCTTATCTACCGGTTCAATTGGGAAACCGAGTGTTAATAAATACATATACATTCTTTTTGTAACTGCTGCAATATACCATTCTGCTTTCGTTTCTAATGCATGCATAAATAAAATAGCTGTTAGTCTTTTGAAGTGTCCTCTCCCACGAGACGTTTTCGCAATACTTAACTTGCCTATTTCATATACATTTTTCAAATCTTTTACTAAATCATTTTTAGAAAACGGATAGAAAAACTCAGAATTTGATTGCTCTGGTACCGTATACTTAATACATTCTACTGTACCGATATGATGTTCATCTTCTATTAATAAAAATCGTGATGGATTTAAATTACGTTCTACGAACATTAAGTTTCTTTCTTCACAAAAATCTCCCCATAGTTGCTCGAACCAAAAATGTTCTTCCTTTGTTTGAACCCGCTGGAACATATTTCCCCGCCTTTCCCATCGCCGCTCTGTTTTTGATAACGCTTTCACTATCTATCATATAAGAACACATCTTCGTATGCAACTAAAAATATTTACGACTTATTATATTCTGCAAAATGAATTAAATTCCATCTTAATCGTCTTTTATCCCTCATGTACCGTTCTTCTAACACCATATTTATATTACTTTCAAATTCAAATCGTATGAGGCTTCCTTCCATACTGCATATAATTCTTCTTAATCTAAAAAAATCCTTTATAAAAAAGGATTTCTTTTACTTCTTTATGCTTTTTAACCACTTCTCAAAAATTTGTACCATCCCATGTTTTCCGGCTAATTTCTCTTCCCCTTGTTTCGTTTTATATGGATATAATTGCAAGAACACACCACACCCGGACTCAATTCTTTTACTATGCATATGACTTCCTGGATATACACAAATAACTTCATAAATGGCCCTTCGATAATATACTCTCTTTCCATCCTGTTCTTCTACATATTTAATAGACCAATACTTATACATTTGCTCAGTTGCTTTCGTATTTCCAACATGTTGAAAAATGTTGTACATGGGGCTATACTTCACTTCAATAATAATAGAAGATTGATATACGTATTTCCCTTCTTCCTTTACATAACAATCTAAGCGAATATCTGGCTTCTTCGTATCTTCTCCATTATAAAAATTACTCCCTTTACTTAATGCAATAAGAGGATGTGTTTCAATTAAATCATTGAATGCGACATGTACTCTCATATCATCTCGATGTAAAACTACTGTCGTTCCATCCTGTAATCCATCTACATAAAAATGTTCTTTTATTTGTTCCCGGATGGAATTTATAGCCTCAAAACCAATTTGCTCTAGTATGGAAATAACGATAAAAAAAGTGTAATATTCATACACTAAAAATGTTGGCTTATAAACAAATAATAAAGATGGAGATTGATCTGTATATTGTGGAAGTAAATCTAAATGCTGTAGTAGTTGTTGATGTGGTATCGGTAAATTATGTGAGTTCATGTTACCCGTTTCGGAAACTTCTCTCCAAAATGGAGAATGCATTAAAGTTTGAAAGTATTGTACACTTTCATGTACAAAATGCGCTAATATTTTATATTCTTGTATCTTCATAGAACTTTTTCGCAAATCCGCCTCTTTTAGTAAATGTATATTTTTATATTTTTGTTTCTCTCTATCGGTCACTGATCCATTACGCTCAATTGTTTGTATAATCGTTTTTACAGCTTGAAATTCTTCTGATTTCTTCTTTTTTGCTCTTTCTAATATTTCAATTGTTTGACGTAAAAAATTTTCAGCTTCAAGTAAATAGAGATTAAATTGCATCGCTTTAAATTTAAGAAAAGCATTTTCCTTACTATTTTTTTGTTCTATAAACTTACGATTATATTTTTTTGCATAAGGTTTTCTTTCCGCCACTACGGCTCCTTTTCTCGTTGCTTTCCGCTCCTTTTCTTCCCATTTATATTCATGTATAAATTTTGAACTCAATTCTATTTTCTTAAAAATTTGCTTTATCTTTTTCATTTTTTGTGGCAACTTTCTAAGTAGCACTAAATAAGAAGAATCTTCAATATCACTGAGTGCTGGGAAAGTCTTTTTATAATAACCTCTATCTAAAATCAACTCATTTAAAATTGACTTTACATAGTTTTGAATCATTTCAAATTGATCATCAAAAAAATTTTTGGGAACGACTTGAAAAGCGCCATAATACGTTTTATCTTCTATATTCACTTCAAAATGATATAAGCCACAACGCCATGGATAAAAAAATTCCGTTTTTCCATGTTCATATATTAATACCTTTTGTTTTTTTTCATTTATTTCATATTTTGACTCTTTTATATTTTTCTGTCCCTCATATACTTTATTCCATATAAAAGTAATATTCATTGGACTTTCATAATGGTAATGCAATCTGATTGGTTTTAATTCTTGTACTTTATAAATACATTGAACTAATGCTGTAGTAGATGTACAAAGACGATTTAATAAAATATATTCCCCTTTTGCCTCAGACCCAATAATTAACTTTAATACAAAAGGGAGTGTTTCTTTCGTATCAACGATTTCTGTTTCATATCGCCTTTCATTTTGCATAGCCATACAACTCCAGTTCTCTACGCTTTTCTCTTATATATGCTAAAGAGTGTTCAAATGTAGATACTCTATTTGCAAGTTGTGATTGTAAAAGAGGTACTAATGTCGCCCCCCTTTTTACTTCTTCAGAAAGTAAAGACCCAACCATCATTTCAGTCCCTCTTATTTTCGTCAATACACGTTGCTTGATTTGTAAATCAAATCCTTCTTCTCTACTGATCATATAAGAATGATTATTTTGAAACGGTATATTTTGCAAATAAGTAGCTATTGCGTTTGCACATCGAAATGAAATTCCCTTTGACATATCATGTGATGACAATACATCATGTAACTTATCTAATAGCTCTAACTCTTCTTCAGAAAACACCTCGATCATCGCTTTATTTCTGACCCAACTTATACGAAATTCTCCTGCAGTTACTTTCAGGGGTGGTTGTAATACAATTTTCTCTTGTTCCATACACATCTCACAAAACGGAATCTTTTGTAACGTTATTAAATTCGTCCGATCTAATAATCGATCTGAGAGCTCTTTCGTTGTTTCATCAAAATTTACTGTTCCTACAAATATAATATTTTCACCAATTTCAATTGTTGGTGGAATTGGATTTTCTTTTTCTTGTACACCTTCATACAAATTTAAAATACGGTTTTGCTTTTCAAGTTGAAGAACAGATAGAAATGGAGTAAACCAATGCTCAATATGTGCCATATTCATTTCATCAAAAACGATTATATATAGCTGATTTTGATTTTCTTTTGCCTTCATTAACGCCCTAACTAATTTTGTTTCACTTTCAATAAAAGTACCATTTGGGTGAAGGTAACCAAGTAAATCATGTGGTTCTTGATACGATGGTGAAATCGGAATCCACACCAATTCTTCCCCATACTGTAATCCAAGTGCTTCTGCATAAGCTTGCACAAAACGGGATTTCCCGGCGCCTGGTATGCCACCAAGAATCGTCAACATATTTGTTTTCGCACTTATATGAAAATTGTAAATATCCGTTTCATCCAAATAGAGCCCTTTATTGCTCACGAAATTTTTTACATACTGTAAAAAGACGGATTCACGCTCATCCCATTCCCATTCATCCTTGTGTACTTTTATTTCCTCTACTTCTACACGCTTACCTTCTTCAGTCATTCGTTTTTTTAATTGCTCATACATGTGATTACTTACAAAATACAATTGATCTTCTACCGCTATTTCTACATGCTTACTCCAGTCATTAAAGTCTATATACTTACATTCCCGCTGCTGTTCAAAATAGGCAATTGAACTAATTGATGATGACTTTAGAGATATATTTCCATATAACCTTCCGTCGTGCCACAATAATTCAGGAGGCTCAAAGTCTTTCGGATATTTTGGCATTAGAAATGACAAATAGCCATTTCCAAGTTTTCTTTCTAAAGACTCTACTTTTTTGTATTCGGAAACTTTAGGTACTGGAATCATTTTATAGCCATTTGCCATTTCTCGCGGTTCTTCTGCACAAATTAACTCCACATATATATGCCCTCTCTCGTAATAGAGACGAAACATAACCAGTTGCTTTTCTAATTTTCTTTTCTTTAATTCCGAAAAGACCTTTTCATTCTTTTTATTGCTACATAAACCTTCAAATACGTATGGTTCATTTTTTAATTGCTCTTGTAACGTGAATGGTATTGGCGATAGGCATTGTACAAAGAAGTTCTCTCCATTCTTCTCTCTCTCTGCTTTTGTAAACTTTCCGATAAATCTCATATAGTACATTCGTTTTATAAAACTTGGCTGAAGAGCTTTATGTAATTTCACCTTCGTCACCTTCTTTTTTTCATACTATTCTTAGTGTATGAAGGAAACGAAAAACTAGAAACAAAAAACCTGACGTTATCCGCCAGGTTCAAAATGAAAACGTATATTAATGAGATGGAAATGCTTTTTTCTCTTGTAAAATGGCATTATGTGCAATTTTCATTTTAGCAAGTACATATCGTAATCGATCTTCAGCGTTTTCATCTGTATTTTGCTGTAATTCCGCCAAATTCTCTACAGCACTCGCTAAATTTTCAATCACTCCTCTTAGTTCAGGATGATGATTAAAAAAGGATTCTTGCACTAATACTTTCCTTACTTCACTCGCTAAATCAACAATTCTGGTTAACTGTTCTTTTTCTTCCATTTTCATCCCTCCTGAATATCTTATGTATTAAATATTCTCTAGACAAAGAAAAAAGCCCTTTATTTAAAAGGACTTTTACATTTTTATATTTCCAGTCAATAACATATAGATTGATGTGATAGCTGCAATAACAATTGCCCACATTACATATCTCTCAATACCTCTAAAACAACGATTTCCTTTTTCTTTTCTTGCATACGTGTAAACAATAATCCCGATTCCATATACGATTGAAACAAGTAATAAATTTTTCAAACCTGCTGCATATAGAAGCCATACTGAATAAATAGAAGCAATTAAAGCTAACGAGCCGTTTTTTACTTTTGCATCTTTTAGTTCGTTTGTAATAACTAATTTGAATTGGAATAACGCAGATAATAAATATGGTACTAAAATTGATGTTGACGCTATGAAATACATAATTTGATATGTTGATTCTGAAAACAGAACGATTATAAATATAATTTGGGCAACGCCATTTGAGATCCATAATGCCATATGTGGCGTTTGTTTTTTATTTGTTTTCGTAAAGACTTTCGGAAACACGCCATCTTTTCCTGCTACGTGGGAAATTTCAGAAACAAGTAAAAACCAGCCTATTAATGTACCTACAAGTGAAGCAACTAACCCGATGTTAATAGCAACTGCGCCCCATGTCCCAACAACATGCTCTAATACATGTCCCATTGACGGAGTTTCTAACACAGAAAGCTCTCCTCTTGTCATCGCTCCCATTGACAAGACAGAAATTAAAATATAAATAGACATTACTAAAATAAGTCCAAGTACGGTCGCTTTACCAACATCTCGGCTATTTTTCGCTCTACCAGATAATACTACCGCTCCTTCAACCCCAATGAAAACCCAAAGAGTTACAAGCATTGTATTTTTCACTTGGCCTAGTATAGAGGAAACTGAGATCGTTCCTTCTCCCCAAAAATCATGTGTAAATGTATCCCAGCGAAACGCTGTTACCATTACAACAATAAATAATACGATTGGAACTAATTTCCCTATCGTTGCAATAACATTCATAATAGATGCTTCACGAATTCCAAATAAAATTAGAAAATGAAGTGTCCATAATAAAAGTGATGCTCCTACGATAGATGCAACATTATTCCCACCTTTAAAAATTGGGAAAAAATAACCTAATGTACTAAACAGTAACATGATTGTTGCAACGTTTCCTAAAATTCCTGCTAGCCAGTATCCCCATGCACTGTTAAATCCAATATATTCACCGAAACCAGCACGTGCATAACTATAAATTCCGCCCTCAAGCTCTGGTTTTTGTCTTGCTAACGTTTGATATACGAGCGCGAGTGGAATCATTCCCATTGCTGTAATACACCAACCAATTATTATAGAGCCGCTATTTGCTCCTACTGCTAAATCATGCGGTAAACTAAAAACTCCGCCACCAACCATTGTTCCGACTACTAATGCAATTAATGGAAAAAATCCTAACTTCTTTTCTATTTGTACCACCCCATCTGTCATTCTAGGTGTTATGTTCGTTCAACTATTAAAGTCACCTTTTTCTCTAATAGACGTTTCTCTTATATTTTTTCAGGAAAACATTACTTATTCTAAAAGAAAATGAAGAAAAATGGAATACTTTTTTGAAAAAATGTATAAGTATGCACAAAAAAACCGTTCACTTTGTAATGAACGGTCATTTCATACATATAAATTTGTATATTTTTTGTAAAATTAACGAAGTAAATTCTCTTTTTGTAAAAATTGTTTTGCTACTTCTTCACTACCTTTACCATTCACATTTACTTCATAATTCATTTTTCGCATTTCTTCATCTGTAATCTTCCCAAATAATTTATTTAATACTTTTTCAAGTTCAGGATATTTCTGTAACGTCTCTTTTCTTAATAATGGTGCACCTTGGTATGGTGGGAATAATCCTTTATCATCTTTTAGCACTTTAAGTCCGTATTGCTCAAGTTCACTATCAGTTGAATATGCATCGATTACGTTTACATCCCCTGATTGAATTGCACTATAACGTAGTTTCGGTTCCATTGTTTTCACATTTGAAAACTTATATTTATATAATTTTTGCATTCCTTTATAACCGTCTTCACGATCAGCAAATTCTAATGTGAATCCTACTTTCGCATCCTGTGCAATTTTTCCTAAATCAGAAATTGTATTTATATTATTTTGATCTGCTATTTTTTTCGGCATAGCTAGTGCATACGTATTGTTATACTCCATCGGCTTCAACATCACCATATCATATTTCTTTTCCATTCCAGTGCGAGCTTGCTCATATACTTCATCCCGATTTGTGCTTTTTGGCTCTTCTTTCACGAAAGTAGATAAAGCTGTTCCCGAAAATTCAGGGTATATATCTACTTCACCTGATTTCAATGCTTCAAATACAAATGATGTTTTTCCAAGACCTGGTTTTAATTCTACATGTAAATCGGTATCTTGTTCGATAAGTTGCTTATACATTTGAATTAAAATTTCAGGTTCTGATCCAAGTTTGCCGGCAATAACAATATCTTTCTTTTGTGTATTCCAAAGAAATGGAGAGGCAATCATGATACAAACAATACATATCATCCATATAACACGCTTAGAAGAGCGTTTTGGACTCTCAAGCACACGAAGTACTACATCAAAGAATAAAGCGAGTAACGCGGCCGGTACGGCCCCTAAAATGATAAGTGCATGATCATTTCGATCGATACCTAGTAATATGAGTTTACCGAGCCCACCAGCACCTATAAGAGCTGCTAATGTAGCCGTTCCAACAATTAATACCATCGCCGTACGAATACCGGCCATAATAATTGGTAATGCAAGAGGAAGCTCTACCTTCCACAGTCTTCTCCAGCTATTCATCCCCATAGCTCTCGCTGCTTCGATTAAAGATTCATCTAACTCCCTTATTCCTGTATATGTATTTCGTAAAATAGGTAATAGTGCATACACAACTAATGCAATAATGGCTGGAAGTTTTCCAATTCCTACTAACGGAATTAAAAGTCCGAGTAATGCCAGTGATGGGACCGTCTGCATAACTGCAGAAGTTCCTATAATAAACTCAGCCATTTGTTCTTTTCTCGTTAATAAAATACCAAGTGGTACCGCAATAATTACTGCAAAAAATAATGAAATAAGCGATATTTGTAAATGCTCACTTAATGCAGTAAGTAATTCTATTTTTCGTTCTTGGAACGTTTGTATAAAATCAGTCACTGTTTAGCCTCTTTCCTTCATTTGTTCAACTATGTAATTGACAATATGACGACTTGTTAAAGCTCCAACATATTGACCATTTTCTTCAACTGGCACTGATTCTTCAGCTTGTAAGCGAATAAGTGCTTCTTGTAAAGGAGAATGCAAAGATAAAGCAGTCCCTTCAACTCGTGTGCGATCGTCTAGCGGCATTAAATCTCCTATATTCATGCCCTCATACCAAAGTCGTCCACGATTTCCAATGAACTCCTCCACAAATTCATTTTTCGGATTATGTACAATTCCTTCTGGTGTATCTAATTGAACAACTTTTCCTTCTTTCATAATGCAAATACGATCTCCAAGCGATAACGCTTCTTGCATATCATGCGTTACAAATACAATTGTTTTTTGAATCTTTTTTTGCAATTGTACAATATCCTTCTGAAGCTGCTCCCTACTTAATGGATCTAACGCACTAAATGGTTCGTCCATAAGAACGATTTTCGGATTTGCGGCTAATGCCCGTACAACACCAACGCGCTGCTTTTGACCTCCTGACAATTCATCAGGCATACGATTGCGATATACGTCTGGATCTAGCCCGACCATCTGTAGCAATTCATCGACACGTGCTTTTGTTTTTTCTTTGCTCCATTTTCTCATTTCAGGAACAACTGCAATATTTTCTGCAATTGTCATATGCGGGAACAAAGCGATTTGCTGCAACACGTATCCTATATTCCAACGTAATTCGTTTATATTATATTGTTGAATATCTTTTCCATCGATTACAATCGATCCTTCAGTCGTTTCAATTAAACGATTAATCATCTTCATTGTCGTTGTTTTCCCGCAACCACTCGGACCAATGAGAACAAAAAATTCTCCCTTTTTAATTTCTAAATGCAATGAATCCACTGCTTTCGTGCCATCTTCATACGCTTTTGACACATGATTAAATTGAATCACAAATACAACTCCTTTATCGTTGTTTCCTTTATTTTGATGGAAGATGGCATTCATTTCAAATGATACGCTTTTAAATTAAAAAAGAGCTCGCATTTGAGCTCTAACGGTCGAACAATATTGTTTTCATAATAGCAGCATATTCGCGAACATACATTTTTCTCTTAGAACGAATTGGTGTTTCAGCAGCTAGCGCCTCCATCTTCATACCTAAACGCTTTGCAATTATTTTCGTTCGATATAAATGATATGTATTACTTACAACTACCGCATGTTTCACATTATATAAATCCATACTAAATTTTAAGTTTTCATACGTATTTGTAGATTGATCTTCTATTAAAATACGACTCTCATCTATACCGTGTACCATTAAATAATTTCTCATGCTATGAGCTTCCGATATATCTTCATCTTCTCCTTGACCACCTGAAACAATTACTTTCGCTTCAGGATGGGAAAATAAATACTCCAACGCTACATCCAAACGATTTTGAAGAGATAAAGACGGTCTATCTCCAAATAACTTTGCACCCAGTATAAGAACGTACGGAGAGTGATAGCTTAACTTTTCACGAGCAACTTTGTTCATTCGAAAGGTCATATAAAGGATGTATAGCGGAGGTAATAATACGATTATAAGTATGATCCATTTGTTCATATATACGTTTGCACTCCCTTTCTTTTTATTATATGAACACTCCCCCACTTAGCAAAGCTTGAAGTGGGGGTTTCTAACGTTTCGACCTAACGGACGATTAACGTCAGGGGAGTTAACACATTAGCGAGCTGTTTCACGCCTAACCCCTCTATCCCATTTGTCCATGCATTTGGGATTACTTTTCGTAAAATGTTAGCCGCAGCATTTACATCTGCATGAATTAAAGTTTTATTTGCTGAACGATATATGCCGCGCTTTATTCGTTTTCCTGAAAAAGTTGTATTTTGGTCATTTTCTCCATACGTTGGAATGAAGTCGTTATCCAGAAAACTTGCTTTCGATGTATATGATTCTTCAGTTACAACAACTTGAATGCCTACAACATTTGCTTTGTATGTAATCATTTGAATCAGTAAACTATATGGGATATGACAAAACGATTGGTTATTTCTTTTTCCCATATTCGTTTCTTGTTTCCAACTTTTGTTTTGACCAATAACGATTTTACAAACTTCTTCTTCTTGAGCTAGTTTTACGATATGGTGACTAACTTTATGGAAGACGTCTTTTATTTTCAAGTAACGTTTTTGATGAAGTTTTTCTATCCTTTTAGAAGTAAAAGGTCCTTCATTCGTTTGTTTTCCATTTCTAAGAATGCTTGTAAAATGACTCTTCATTTTGTTGTAATATTGATTTATGCTTTTGACATGTTTGCCCTTAACAAGGACAGGTTTCATACCTGTGTTTGTTACGATGGTTGCAAGGTTATCAATCCCTAAATCAATACTCATATAACGAGCATTCTCTTCAATCATTTGTTGTTCAGAAGGAACATCAATTACCAATTCCACTACATATTCATTGTATTTTGGAATCACACGAACTTGTTTCAGTTTACCTTCAGTGAAACCTAGTTTCCCAATATTTAATTGTAATTTCGTCTTTGGAAACTTTAAAAATCTACCGTTTTTAATGATGCAATCTTGGTTTGTATACAGAATCTCTTTCTCAGAAGAAAGAATATACTTTGGGATCCTAGGCATTCCAGCATATTTGTTTGGATTCTTTTTATAGTCTTTTAAACTAGCAAAAAAAGATTTCCAATTTTGGAACAAACCTTTCATGATTGACTGGCTACATTGCGTAGGCAAAGCTCGATAATCATTTTGAATCATAGTCTTAAATAGTGCATCTAGAAAGTTGTAATCTACATAAGGGTTTTCAAAATTAGGTTCTGAAAACAAATTACATGTAATCTCTTTCTGTTCTTCTTTAGGCTTTAATTTCTCTTTTTCCAATTTCTTCTGATAGGCAAGAAGTTGTGTGTCATTCATCTTACCAATATTTTTATGAATATTATCCAGAACTTCTTTTTGCAAAGGCTGCAACTCTTTTTCTTGTGTTAATCCAGTGTACACCTGGCGTATATAAAAGTTTGTGGTGTTGTACATGTTCTTAGCGTTATGACAACATTCTTGAAAATAAGAATACATACGATGCCCTTTTTTAATCCAAATTTGAAGAGTTTTATAGTTTGATGGGTTTTCCTTTGTCATTTTATTCACCTCCTTGTTAAGGATATTATAGCAAAAAAGAACATACGTTTCCGTTTTTTTCTCGAAAATAAAATATTTCTTTCGATTCACCTCACCACCTTCACTTACGTTTAGAGGTGGGAGTCCTCTCGAAAGGAATGATAGAAAAAGATTGGAAGGCAGAAGGTTTTTTAAACGATTGATTTATTAGAAACGTTCGTCCCTACTTTACGTTGTGAATATACATAATAAAGAGCAATTCCTAATGATAGAATCAATATACAGCTAAGTACGTAAAACGGGAGCATTACCCCAGTTTTAGATACACCAGCTGTAAACAGCATTAATAATACAATTCGTATTCCTGTACCAATTAATCGAAATAAGCTGTCTACACGTCCCATTACTTCGTTTGGAATTTCCTCCATCATCAATACATTTCTTGCGACTCTTGTACCCGCATTTCCAATTGCATGAAAAATTGCAAGTCCATATAACAACATTACGGAAGGTTCAATAATCATTGCGGTAATTGAAATTACATATAGGAACATCGTCATGACGATTGAAATTTCTATTTTGATATATTTCATCATAATTGGAATACTTATTCCCGCAAGAACCGCTCCGACACCGTACATCATACCTTCTATTGCGTATACTGAGGCACTGGCTTTTAATATATCTGAAATGTATACCGGGATTAAATAATTTGCCATCATAACACCGATAAAAGGCATATAAGTCGCAAGTAAAAACCAAAAGAACTTCGGACGCTTTTGCATGAAGTGAATTCCTTCGAACAATTGCTTCTTAAATGTTACTTTCTTTTTTACTTCCTTTTTCTTTACGTACGGTATACATAAGAAAAGGATGAATGCTCCTGCAAAAGTTAACATATCTACTAACAAAATCCATTTTAAAGAAATGATTTCAATAAGAAAGCTTGCAGCCGCTCCTGATATAACTTGCGTTAACTGTCCTTGTATTTCCATTGTTCCACTTAAATTTTTATAATGTTCTGCTTGAAATATCTCTTGGTTGAACGCAAATATTGTAGGATAAAATAATAAATAGTAAAATGACCCTGCTATATATATAAGAATATAGTGAATTGAATGATAAGGTTGCCCAGTAAATCCCCATATAGCCATCATTCCTATAACGACTATTCCAATACCTTCATTACATAATAATAAAGATTTTCTTGAAAAACGATCAATACTTTGCCCAATAAACGGTGTTAATAAAAACATAATCAGAGTTGCGATGCTGGAAACATAACCAAACGTTGTATCTCCACCACTCTCTTTAATTAACAACCACGGAATCGTTATCATAACAATTCCGGAACCAATAGCTGATAAACTATTGGCCCCTAGAATAAAATACAAGCGTGAATCTTTATACAGAGATGGCATATCACTCAACTCCTAGTTGTTTTTTCACCTCTTTATATACGCCCATATATGCTTTTAATTCTTTAACTAAATCATGAATTAATGGTTTTGCATCTTCTCCCAGTTCACCGTCTTGTACATGAAGTCCATCAAGCACAACTTGTTTTGGGATGGCATTTGCATATACCCCTCTAGCAACAGTGCGCATACTGTTTAATGCGTTAATTCCACCTTTACCGCCTCCTGCAACTGCAAGTAATGCGACTGGTTTATGAACAAATTCACTACTACTTAAGTAATCTAACGAATTTTTCAACGCACCACTCATTGCATTATGATATTCAGGTGTACATAGTACCACACCGTCTGCAGTTTTCACTAACGCCTTTAATTTTTTTACCGCTTCTAATTCACGTTGTGATTCTTCCCCATTATATAAAGGCAGTTCCTCTGCTGCTAAATCGTATAACTCCCCTTCAAATTGATCAGCAATATATTTTGCCACCACACGCGTTCTACCGAATTTTCTTGGTGTACCGTTAATAACGACTAGTTTCATAATTATTTCTCCCCTTTGTTTTCAAGTTACACTTATATATTATCAGAAATTTCTATACAAAATACAATATAAAGAGGGAACTAGCTTGATAAAATAGTATGATAGGCAAAAAAAGAACTCATACGAAAGTATGAGTTCTTCACAATTACTATTCTCCACCCTTATGACTCAGTATACCTCTGCTTCCATTCGCTTCAAAATGGGTATACGCTTTTTCTGCTAATTTATTACGTTCTTCTGGTAAGGCTATATATTTCAAAATATTTTCTATTATTTTTTCGTACGAAGTAAACAAAATTCCTGGCCACTCCATCTCGTCATCTGGATTACTATTTTCCGAAATAATAAACTTTCTATTTGCCACTGCATAAGATATCCGAGGTGTTTCAAGAATACCTGACAAGTAAAAATGAATATTTAATATAATTTTAGACCTAGCAATCAGCTCATTTCTAGCAATTCCCCACGCATTATTTTTAAAAACTATATTTAAATTTGGAGCAGCTGCCTTCAATTGATCAAAAATAGCTTGCCGCCTCGGATTAAGAGCACCTATAAACAGTATATCAATATCTTCAGTAATCTCATCTTCAAATGCATCTTTTTTTATTTCCAAAGTTGGAGCATAGTTCATTCCTACATGTTTTATTTCTTTTCCTACCCCTTTTTGTTTTAACCATGCTATATTTTGTTTACTATAATCCCAAATTTCCTTATCTTTTAATAACATTAAATAAAGGGGATGCGCATAAGGACTTCCTTCATATAGCTGTTCTAAATTATAAATAATTGCATTTTTCGGAAGTAGATTCGGGTTATGTGCATATGTATGCGCTCCAAAAACAATTGTATTTTTCACATTTTCTAGTATTGTTTCTGATATAATTGCTGTATTTCCTTCCTGCTCCAATCGCCATTTCAAAGCTCGTGCAACATCTATAAAACTTCCATACGTCTTTGGGCATATAAAAAGACAATAATCATATTCTTTATTCAAATAGGCTTCCATTAACCTTAAATTATTTTTATATAAATCCACATCCGGATATTTCAGTAAAAGCTCATTTGCATGTTTTTTTGCTACTTTATATAATCCAGCATAATAAGCAGCAATGCACCTTCTTAATTCAATTCTTTGCCGATGCTCATCTGAGGCGTCCATGTCTAAAAGAAGGTTTGCGACACAATACGCTTTTAAATGATCACGATCATAATAGTAATCTAGTAGTGGCATCAATTCTTCATACGTATTTCCATGCACAGATTCACCTAATTCAAGCGCCCATCGTATTAATTCCATGATTATTCCACTACTCCTTTAACCGAAATTGTATTTAATAAAATTTCGCATTACTTTCTACCATATTTGCTATATGCAACGGTAACTCTTCTTTTTTCGATTCCAAATATTTTTGTGATACTGCACCTAAATGTTTTTTATGCGGTATATAAAAAGCACTTATAGAAATCTCATAGTCAAATAAGTAATCATACACATGATAATCTACAAATAGAAGGTCATTTTTCGGAAAAGGAATTTCCTTCCCTTGCAACGCATACATCAAAGCAATATTATTTTGAGATTTTAATCGATACATTCTTGCAAGCTGGTATAATGGTTCAGCCCGAGTTGGTCTATATTCCCACGCTTTTTGAAAATAAAGAATAGCTAATGCTGTATATTGTTCTTCTTGATTCTTTGCATTTGCTATTTCATCAGCTTCTGTTACTTCATATTGTTTATTTGCTGAACGGTTTGCTAATTGTTCATAACAAAATCCTATTCGCAATAACGAATAGAACACCTCTTCAACCCATCCCCCTGCTTCCACTCGTTTTTTATACCATTTAATCGAATCTTCAAGTTGACTTAAATGAAAATAAGTTTGGGCTAAATAAAATAAATATCTTATATGCAAATCTGGCGTTGTTTCTGGATCACTCAAGCCTTGTAACAACAACCTCTCATCTCTCTCAAATTTATCAGCTTTACTCCCACCATCTCCAGGATCGTTAACGACAAGTGTCTCTAGCCTATCTACTCTCGTAACATAATTCGCATCAACTTTTGAACGATCTATATCCCAATACTCATGAGTAACACCGACAGATTTCCATGGTAAAGAAGCTTTTAGAAGGCGTGTAAGCCAATACTTAATATGAATATCATATTGCAATGTAAGATAATGGTCTTCTGTTAAACTAGTCTTATCAAAATCAGGATCAACTTCTAATATCATATCCGCATCTAATATTAATAAATAATCTGCTTCTGGATATGTTTTTTGTGCCAATGAAACAGCTAAACTTCTGTTATAACCAAAGTTTTTAAATGGTTCATGATGAACTGTTCCAGGGACTTCATTTTCTTTACACCAATTTTCAATAATTTCAGGTGTATTATCAGTTGATCCCGTATCACAAATAGAAACAAAATCTACAATTGATTTTGTAGCATTTAAACATCTTTCCATAATTCTAGACTCGTTTTTAACAATCATACAAAGACATAACTTTTTTTCTTCTCCTGCATTCTTTACTTGCTCATTTCCCATTTAACCACCTCATATTTTATTAACACGCTCTTTTCATATGTAACACTATTTCATAGCTTCACTGATGACATAACCATCCTTTTACTATTTATGAAAACTTCATTTTATTTATTCTTATTTTTATGTTGGGACATCTTTCATACTTCCCTTTATATTTGATACAATCAGTACAAATAAACAATGATTGATTGGTATTTATAAATTAGAAATTTCTTACACTATAAAAAAAGAAACTTGCGCTTATACACAAGTTTCTTTTCAAAATCATTTCCTATTTTTTCACAACTTCATGTCCACCGAACTGATTACGAAGAGCTGAAACTACTTTTCCGTGGAATGTATCATCTTCTTGAGAACGGTAACGCATAAATAATGACATTGCGATTACTGGTGCTGCCGCTTGAAGTTCAAGTGCGGTTTCCACAGTCCATTTCCCTTCTCCTGAAGAGTTCATTATCCCTTTAATACCATCTAGTTTAGGATCCTCTGCAAATGCCTTTTCAGTTAAGTCCATTAACCAACCACGGATAACTGATCCGTTTGCCCATACTTTTGCAACATCTTCATAATTGAAATCAAAATCACTTTTATCTAATACTTCAAATCCTTCAGCGATTGCTTGCATCATACCGTATTCAATACCGTTATGAACCATTTTTAAGAAATGACCACTTCCGACGCGACCCGCATAAGAATAACCATTCTCTACTGCTAAATCTTTAAATAAAGGTTCTAATTGATCGTAAATTTCTTTTTCTCCACCAACCATTAAGCAAGCACCGTCTCTAGCTCCTTCTACACCGCCTGATGTTCCGATATCTACGTAATGTAAACCAAAGCTTTTCGCTTCTTCCGCACGGCGTAACGTATCTTTATAGAATGAATTTCCACCTTCAATAACGATATCGCCTTCCTCTAATAATGGATACACATCTTTTAATACTGATTCAACAACTTCTCCCGCAGGTACCATTACCCAAATTGTACGCGGAGCTTCTAGTTCAGCAATCATTTCTTTTAATGTATGACGAGCAGTAATCCCTAAAGCCCCAGCCTTTTCAACAAGCTCTTTATTTACATCGTATACAACTACTTCATGCTTGTCTTCATATAGATGTTCTGCTAATGGGAATCCCATTTTTCCTAATCCAATTAAACCTAGTTTCATATTAATCAATCTCCCATTCTATACAAATATATTTAATAACGAAATTAGTCCAAGTGCTACAACAGATAATATTGTCTCCATTGCAGTCCATGTTAATAATGTTTCCTTCACAGTCATTCCGAAATACTCTTTAATCATCCAAAATCCAGAATCATTTACATGTGATAAAATTAATGATCCTGCACCTGTTGCAAGTGCTAATAGTTCAACGTTTACACCTGGTGTACTTGCTGCAATCGGTGCTACAATTCCAGCTGCTGTCATCATAGAAACTGTAGCAGATCCCGTCGCAATTCGGATAAGTGCCGCAATTCCCCAACCTAATAATATCGGTGAAATATGAGATTCTTTCGCCATTTCTGCGATTGTCGTTCCAATTCCAGAATCTAATAATACTTTATTAAACGCGCCGCCTGCACCGATAACTAACAGTATGTTCGCAATAGGCCCTAAACAATCATTTGTAAATTGTAATACTTTATCTTTTGAGAAACCTTTTGCATAACCAAGACTAAAGAAAGAATATATCGTTGCAATTAATAATGCGACGATTGGATCTCCAATAAAGTGTAATACTTGTGCAAGTTGACTTGATTTACTTAGCGCAACTTCCGCAATCGATGCACCTAGCATTAGAAATACTGGAAGTAAAATAGTAAACAATGTATTTCCGAAACTAGGAAGTTCCTTCTTCTTATCTCTTTCAATAAATTGCTCTGCTATATCTAATGGCACTTCTTTATGTATACGAGCACCAATCCATTTCCCGTAAAGCGGACCTGAAATGATTGCAGTTGGAAGTCCGACAATTAATGCATATAAAATTGTTTTCCCTACATCTGCTTTAAAAATACCTACCGCTGCCATCGCTGCTGGATGCGGTGGCACGAGTCCGTGTACAACAGATAGTCCTGCTACTAGTGGAATACCGATTGTAATAAGTGATACCCCGGTTTCTAACGCAATTGTAAATACTAATGGAATTAATAGTACAAATCCAACTTGGAAAAATACTGGAATCCCTACTAAAAATGCAACAAACATCATTGCCCAGTGAACACGTTTTTTCCCAAAACGCCCAATTAATGTGTTAGCAATTCGTTCAGCACCACCAGATTCGGCCATCATTTTTCCAAGCATCGTTCCTAATGCTAAAACTATCGCTAAAAACCCTAACGTATTACCAAGCCCTAGTTTAATAGAATCGATAATCCCTGGATCTTTTGGTGAAGTTCCAATCAATGGCATTCCCATTGCTAGCCCTACACCAATTGCTGTTAAAATTAACGCGACAAATGGATGCCATTTTACTACCGTAATAAGTAAAAGTAGTATGACAACTGCCGCTAGTACGATCCCAACTACCATTTCTCCCAATCCCCCTATTGTTTACGTTGGAAAGCAGCTATACAATCAAATTCTTCTTTCAAGCGATTGTAAAGTCGTTCATACATATAAAACATTTCTAAATATATAGCCGTATTTTCTTTATTCGGTACATGGTGATGTACAATATCAATCCAATCCTTTACCTCTTCAAGAGAATCAATTTTTCCTACAGCATATAAAGCAACTGCCGCTGCCCCAAGCGCAGATGCTTCATGACTTTCAGGAACAAGCAATTCTTTTCCCATCATATCGGATAGCATTTGTCTCCAAAATGCAGATTTCGCAAACCCTCCTGAAACGCGTATTTCAGTAAGTGGCCCTGTACAATCCCTAATTGCGAGTGCAACAGAATATACGCTCATACAAACACCTTCCATGACTGCTCGTATAAAATGTTCTCGTTTATGCTGAAGATTAATTCCAAAGAATGTACCACGCGCATTTGCATTCCAGTAAGGTGCACGTTCTCCAGAAAGAAACGGTAAAAATAGCAATCCACCTGCTCCAGCTGGTACACTTTCCGCATACTTAATTAATAAATCATATGGATCAATGCCAAGCTTCCTTGCAACTTCTTGTTCTGGGCTACCAAATTCATCACGTAACCATCTCAATAATATTCCGCCGTTATTCGTTGGTCCGCCGATCACCCAGTGCTCGTCTGTTAATGCATAACAAAATGTTCTTCCTTTTTCATCTGTATTAACACTTGATGAAATTGTTCGAACCGCACCACTTGTTCCAATCGTAATTGCAGCCGATCCAGCCGATATTGCCCCAACGCCTACATTCGCAAGAACACCATCACTTGCACCAATAACAACTGGAGTATCTTCACGAATGCCCATTCTTTGTGCTAATTCAGGTTTCATCCCCGATAAAATATATGTAGTTGGCACAGGTGTTGATAATTGTTCTGGTGACATATGTAACATCGTTAAAACATCTTCATCCCAGTTTAATGTTTCTAAATTAAATAACCCAGTAGCAGATGCTATCGAATAATCCACTACGTAACGTGAGAATAATTGATACAAAACATACTCTTTAATGGAAATAAACTTATAAGCACTCGCGTATAATTCTGGCTCTTCCTCTTTCATCCACAATAATTTACAAAGCGGCGACATCGGATGAATTGGTGTACCCGTTCGTCTATAAATGTCATGCCCATTCATATGTTGTAATAATTTTTCTGATTGCTTCGTACTTCGATTATCTGCCCAAATGATAGAACGCGTTAATGGCGCACCATTTTCATCTACTGCAATTAATGCGTGCATCGCTGTACTAATACCGATTGAAGAAATATCTTCTGGTAACACGTTACCTTTTCCGATGGCAACGCTTACAGTTTTATATACAGCAGCACATATTACATCAGGATCTTGCTCAGCCCACCCGACTTTCGGTTGAATAATTGGATAATCAACTGCATGTGATGCAACGACTTTTCCTTTTTCTGTGAACACAACCGTTTTTGTACTTGTGGTACCGATATCAATCCCGATAACTCTCCCCCTTGTTTCCATGCGAATCTTCCCTTCGTTTCTAGCAAAATACGATCTAGTAAACCGTTTACATGAATTAGTATATAAAATATTTTTTCTTTAATCAAGTTTTAAAAAGAAAATTTTTTTCATCCAAAAAAATAAATCCCCTCATTCCATTTCACTTACATACTAAATTTAGATTTTCCCCGCAATAAATTTGCTTTATATTCGTTACGCAACACACTCTTTTTCTTTCATTAACAACGCATATATATTCCTTCCATACGTTCTATTCATTTGCATGAAAAAGTAGTTGTACAGCAACTACCTCTGCAATGGAAATTTTTTTGCACTTTGCTCGCTTTTATTGTATTAAGTTCACTCGTCTTTTTATCTTAATAGTCTTAGAGCGTGGATCCTACTATCACTTTATTAACTTGTAAATATATGTTCCATAATATAAAATCTAATAGTATTTATATTTTTCAGAAAAATAAAACAATATATTAGACTTTATTGTATAATGTTGTAAAAAGATGTCGGAGGGATTTAATGTTACATAAAATATCTCAATTCACAATTAAGCTTTCATCCATTCTTTTATCACTGTTACTATTATTAAATTTACCTTATTTATTTATCACTCAACAAGGATTTACCTTTCAACCAATTTATTTTTTTGACCAGATCGTTACTATGTTAAAACAGGTTTTCTCCCCTGAATCATTGTTGGTTATAGGTTCAGACCCAAAGTATGGTCATTTAAAAACAACACCATTATTTCCAACTGTTTTAGAACCTTATCTATATTCATTTACTATATTATTTTTAGCCTTTTTGCTTGCGCTCTTTATCTCATCTAGCATGGCATTTTTTTATTTTTTAGCAAAAGATTATATAAAAAAATGGATAAACCGAACTGTGTTCATATTAGAAGCTGTCCCTGATATGATGATGATGATTTGTTTGCAAATATTTTTCATATGGGTACTTCAGAAATTCGGAGAAGCTCCTTTCACCATTATTTCCTATAATGAAAATCGAGCTTATTTACTCCCTATTTTATCTTTATCTGTTTTACCTACATTACAAATGTTTCGAATGATGGTGTTATACATAAAAGAAGAACATGGAAAACATTACGTAGAGGTTGCATATGGCAAAGGCCTTTCATCAAGTTATATACTTTGTATTCATTTATTCAAAAATATATCTATCCACTTCTTCCACCATTTAAAAACGATTTTTGTTTTCTTACTGTCTAACTTATTCGTTTTAGAATTCGTTTTTAATATGCAAGGCATTATTCAATTTTTATTTAAAAAGGCGTTTATTTCACCTCCAGCTGCATTTATCATACTTATCATGATTATTTTACCGTTTTACGCCATTTTTCAAATAATCTCTTTCATGATGAATAGGTGGCAAAAGCAATTGAAAGGAGCAGCTTTATGAAATCTATTTGGAAATCAAAACGCTTTTTAATCGGCTTTACTTATTTATTCATACTTGTTTCAGCTAGTTTTATTTATAGTTGGTTCTTTAAAGATACCATCCCAAAAACTCCCCAGTTACTTTACAATGAAAATAACGAATTGCTTGGAAAGGCTCCCTTTCCACCATCATTAATACCGCCTTTTGGATCGGATCGTTTTGGAGAGTCTGTTTTCTTACAAATTATAGAAGGAGCAAAATTTACCATTTTATTAGCCGTGGCAATTAGCTTCTTTCGAATTTTATTCGGAACATGTATAGGAATCCTCTTAAGTTTATATGCTCCAAAATTCAAGAGATTTTTCCAGTCATGCTCAGAAGTTTTTTATTACATTCCTACTTTATTTATCGCATTTATACTCATCACGCCCGTTAATATTGTAATCGTATCAAATGCTGATAGATTAGATCCAAATATTTCATTTGCGTTTTATCAAGTACTCGTACTTATTTTCGTCGCTCTGCCTACACTTTCTTTATATATATCCTCAGAGGTTGATGAATTTATGAAACAAGATTACATTTTAAGTTCCCAATTGCTAGGGGCTAGCCGTTTTCATATCATCAAAAAACACTTACGAGTCTTGTTACTTGATCGCTTATTTGTGTTATTCATGGAACATATTGTCCAAGCGCTCATACTCGTTATCCATTTAGCGTTGCTTGATATTATAATTGGCGGGATCCAAATGCGGGAACTCTATGATGGAGCGCTCAAACCTGTTTCTCTATCTAATGATTGGGCTGGCCTTATTGGATTAAATCGTTATGAAATGAATCTTTCGTGGTGGATTATTTTTTATTCTCTCGCTTCATTCTTTATTACGATTCTCTTTATTAAGCTTATGACAATCGGGATTCAAGATGCACTGAAAGCAAGAGATTCGCAAGTTGTAGCAATTCAAACCGTTCCAGATCATAAGAAATTTGTTAAAAGTAAAGATTCTTTTTCGTTTGCAGATAAAGTGAACTTTTGATCATCTCTCATGAATCGGTATTGATATAAAAAGAGCTGGTCCCTGTTGGATGCAGGGATCAGCTCTTTTCTGGCGTCTAATTTTTTTACATGTCTTTAGCTAGACTCATACTTTTTATATTTAATGTGAATTATTTACAATCACAATTATGCTGTTTAAAATCGATTACCATACGTCCTTGAATTCTACCTTGTTCCATTTCTTCGAATACATTTTGTACTTTATCTAGAGAACAAGTTTGAACAACCGGCACTACTTTTCCTTCTGCACCGAACATGAACGCCTCCTCTAAGTCCTTACGAGTACCAACTAGAGAACCAACTACTTCAATTCCATCTAGTACAAGTCGCGGAATGTTTAAATCCATAGTTTCTACTGGTAAACCTACTGCAACGACTTTACCACAAGCACGTACTGCATCAACTGCTGAATTAAATGCTACTTTAGAAACGGCTGTTACTACAGCAGCATAAGCACCACCAAACTCATCTTGAACAATTTTATCAGCAGGACCTTGAGAAATTGGATTGATAGTCATATCAGCGCCAACCTCTTTTGCTAAGGCTAATTTATCGTCATTAATATCTACTGCAATTACCTTTGCACCAAATACGTTTTTAGCATATTGGATAGCTAGGTTACCTAATCCACCACAACCATAGATGACGATAGGTTGACCAGGTTTAATATCTGATACTTTTATTGCTTTATATGTAGTTACGCCCGCACATGTAATTGATGATGCTTGAGCAGGATCTAATCCTTCTGGTACTTTCACCGCATAATCAGCTGTAACAATACATTGTTCCGCCATACCACCATCTACTGAATAACCAGCATTCTTAACTTCACGGCAAAATGTTTCTCTACCAGTTACACAATATTCACAACGTCCACAAGATTGGAACATCCATGCAATACTTACACGATCACCTATCTTTAGTGAAGTAACATCATCAGCAAGTTTCGTAACAATACCTACACCCTCATGACCAAGGATACGGCCATCTGTGTTTCCAAAATCATGATTTGCAACGTGTAAATCAGTATGACAAACTCCACAATACTCTACATCTACTAACGCTTCACCTGAGTGTAACGGACGTAATTCCTTTTCAATAACTTCAATGTTTGCTTTACTATTTTTATTAACTACTACTGCTTTCATATGTGATCTCCCCTTTAGTGTTTTAGAATTTTAATGAGTACATCTCAAAACTTCTGTCTTCACTGATTTGGCTCATCATTATGCCAAATTTAAATGTTCAATCATCATTACACGTTCATCATAACATGGAATTTTAAAAGCTTATTGTTAAATATTGAACAATATTTGAATTATTAACCAAATGTTTTCTTACTATATTTAAAGGAAAACTGAATTTCCATCCATATATCGTTTATTAAAATTCTAGGTGCGAAGTATACGACTCAATTAAGAAAGATTCTTAAAATAGAGAATTATAATCATCAGATTTTCGCAAAAGAATATTGACCAATATAAAAAGCCCTTCAACTGAAGGACTTTTTATATTCGTTTCATCGAAATTGTTTCACGTATACTTTGTAAATTTTGCAACGTTTCTTCTTGGCGTTGTAATGATAATCCAACGTATAAAGTATCTAACAAACTTAACTGTGCTAATCTTGATGAACTGGCTTCTGTGCGGAATTCCGTCTCACGTGTTGAAGTATATAACGTAATATCAGCAAGTTGACTTAATGCTGATTTCTGATAGCTCGTAATTGCAATAATGCGAGCTCCCCTTGCTTTTGCTACTTCTAACGCTTCCAGTAACCCTTTATTGCTACCAGAATGAGAAATTGCAATGACCACTGCTTCTTTAGTTAGTAAACCCGCACCCATAATTTGAAAATGTGAATCTGTATGAGCAATACAAGAAATACCTGTTCTCATAAATTTATGATATGCATCCATCGCAATAATACCGGAACCACCATTTCCATAAAACTCAATACGGCTTGTATCTTGCAATACTTTTACAGCTTGCTCTAGTGCTGTATCGTTTAGCAAATGTAATGTATCTTGCAGTCCTGTAATATGCGAATGAAAAACTTTTTTAGCAACAGTTACCATGCTATCTTCCGCCGATACTTCTTCATGAATATTTTGCATTGGAGTATGTACAATTTCACGAGCTAATGTAATCTTTAAATCTTGAAACCCTTGAAAACCAAGATGCTTACATAAGCGAAATATCGTAGCTTCGGAGCTATTCGTAACTTCAGCTAATTCTGTAATAGATTTATGTACAACATCTTGTGGATGTTTCAATATATGTTCAGCAATACTTCGCAATTTCGGTGATAAACCGTTTAACGAAGCCTGAATCTTTCCAAGCCCACTTCTTGTACCTGGCATAACATATCTTCCCCTTCCATCGTAGCTTTATTGTACCTAATTATCGAAAGAAGAAAAACCTTTATTTGGCACTACTATAAATTGAAGTTTTAATTAGCGAGCGCATTGTACATCTTCCAATGATTATTATCCCGAAAATAGCGGGATAAATTTTAAAGGCTCCTATGTATTCTGTCGCAACATAGTACATAATTATTCAAATTTATTATTCCCTCCATGCTTCACCGCATATAATGCAGCTTGCGTACGATCATCTACTTCCAGCTTAGCTAAAACATTTGAAACATGTGTTTTTACAGTTTGTTCTGTAATATGAAGTTCTGCTGCAATTTCCTTATTGCTTCTCCCTTTCGCAATTTCACGAAGTACTTCTTGCTCTCTTTTCGTTAACATGGAAAAAGGGTTTTCTTTTTCTTTCTTAATTGCTGACCGTCCTAATAGTGCCGGGGTTACTTTCGGATGAAAATTCGTATTTCCTTCATGTACTGCAATGATAGAAGCGACAAGTTGCTCAGGCTGTACTTCTTTTAATTGATAACCATCCGCTCCAGCTTCTAGTGCTGGTAAAACATAATCTTGCTCTGAAAAGCTACTTAATATAAGTATCTTTATTGTGTCATCATATTGTTTTATCCGTTTTGTTGCTTCAATACCATCCATCTTCGGCATTGATAGATCCATTAATACTACATCCGGCCTTTCCGTTCGGACGAATGTTAATGCCTCTTCACCATTTTCTGCTTCCCCAACAATTTCAAATTCTTCTCTCGTTTTCAAAAAGAATACAAGTCCTCTTCGAACAATATGATGATCCTCAACTAAAAGTAATTTAATCTTCAACCTTCTTCTCCCCTTCAAACCGGCAATTGAATTTCAATTTTCGTACCCTTTTTCAGTTCCGTTTTTATTTGAAACGATCCCCTCATTAACTGAATACGTTCCTTCATACTTTTTAAGCCGAGCGCTGTCTCTCTTACGTGATCTTGTATAAATCCTATTCCGTTATCCTCTATATAAAAATATAACTGGTTATTTTCTATTTTTAGAAGAACATTTACCTTTTCACATGAAGCATGTTTTTTACAATTATGTATTGCTTCTTGACTAATACGCCATAAAACTTCTTCTATTTCATCCCCAATTGAAACCATTCCATCAATTCGAACTTCCACATGAATCCCTAACAACTTTCCGTAATTTTTAATTGCTTCTGCTAAACCTTTCTCTAATCCTTCCGGTCTTAATTGCCAAATCAATAGTGTCATTTCTTGTAATGCTTCCTGTGATAATTCTCCAATATAACTTAAAATCTCTTGCAAATCTCTATCTTGCGTCATATTTAGAGTACCTTTTGCTGTTAGCATAATAGAAAATAACAATTGTTTTACTGAATCATGTAAATCACGAGCTAATCGATTTCTTTCAGCTACCACTACATATTTACGTTCTTTCTCCACTAACTGAATACGTTGTATTGTCGTTCCTATTTGAAATGCAATTGATTCTAATAATGCTAATTCTTCCTCTGAAAAATGTGTTTTTTGGGGCGAGGCCACATTTAATAAACCAAACTTCTCCGCCCCAGACCTAAGAGGAATTGTCGCATGATGCGTAACATCTTCTGTCTCTCCCCAATTACATTCAATCGCATCCTCTATCCGCTTACATTCAATAATATTTGTTGCTTTTTCTAATCTCCCATTCACAAAACGCTCTACACACCAGCAGTCTCCTTCACACATTGGCTTCTTTTCTTGCCACGTAAGAGCTGGCGGTAAGTTTTCATCTACAAGCATACGGTGCTTTCCACTTTCATCGATAAAGAATATCCACCCTGTTTGTAAATTCATAACTTGTAACAATGTATGTAACACTTTTTCTAACATGTCTTGTAAGTCTGTTGCTTCATTTAATAATTCTGCAATTGCTTTTAATGCTTCTAAACGATGCATCTCTTTTTCTTCAAAGTTCATTTTCATCACCAACTACCATTATAACATTAAGAAATTTCTAAATTCTACAAATTAAAAAGAGCCAATTTCCTTTGGCTCTTTCTTTATCTCAATCATTTTATTATTATTTTTCTATCCAATGTTAGATGCAGAATTTTTGTTAACAAACTGTTCTACTTTAACTATCCGATAAAGATTGTCCAACACGGGCATGCTGTAAGCTTTCAGTAGTAACGACCATATTTGCTGCTGGCATCTGCACTTGATTCTTATGGAACATAGACATTAATTCAAATCTTACTTGTCTAGAAGTTTCAAAATAATCTTCTGGCTTTATTAAACCTGTAATACAAAATTCATATCCAACGTATTTAAGATTCGGGTTTAAATCTGTAACACCAACATATTTAAACGGCTCAACAGCTTCATCCTCTACTTTATAAAGACTTGGAGCCAATTTTTCATTACAATTCACACAAACTTCTTCCAACAATTCCTTAACTCTTGTAGGATCTTCCTGATAACTTACCGTAATCCGTTCAATTACGCGCATCCATCCTTTATTAAAATTTTGTATTGTCCTAATCTCTCCATGTGGTATAGTTAGGAGTTTTCCTGACCATTCACGAATTTGCATAAAACGAATACTAATTTCCTCAATTGTTCCTGAATTTGTTCCGTTAAAAGTAACAAAATCGCCAACACGAAACTCTTTGTCCGCTAATCGCGCAAAGCCTAATATAACATCTTTTAGCATCTGTTGTGCAGCAAAGCCGATAACAACTCCCGCTATCCCTGCACCTGCAATGATACTTTTTATATCTACAAATTGGCTAATTAAATATATGATTAGACTGATGATAATGATATATCTAAAAATAGATCGAATCACACTTTGAATCGTTTGTTCTACCTCTTCATCAAAAAAGCTTGATTTCCTAAAAAACCAATCAATAATACGGTTGATTACAAATGAGATAATGATTAGAACTAAAGCAAATAGTAAAAATCTTAAAAGTAAAAACTCTCTTACATAATTAAAAAATTCTTCAGTATACGTTAATAAACTCATCCATCCACACCCTTAACTAATGAAAATTTCATGAAAAACTAATTTATTGTCATAACTTTTGATTTCTTTAAAACTTGTTACACTTTCTTCTATAAATATACCCTTTTTCATCACCTAAAGGGAGCTGACGATTGAAATTTTATTAAATGAATTTATTTTAAGACCTCAATACTTCCCTAAACAAAAAGGGGAATATTAACACAACGCCGAATTGTTCAGTTAAAAATATTTTGACTCGCGGAGGTTACTAACAATGGGCTATAACGTAAAAAGAGACCTTTTTAAAGGCCTCTTTTTCACTTTACTTCTGCATGTAAGCATGACTTGAAATGTCCAAGTGCAAATTCATGTCCTTGTGCATTAAAAGATGCAACCGCCTTTTCATAAACCACAATTTTGAATCCTTTATTATAAGCGTCTACTGCTGTGTGAAGAACGCAAATATCCGTACAAACACCAACAAGATGAACTTCTTCTATTCCTCTTTCTCTTAACTTCATCTCTAAGTCTGTTCCTGCAAATGCACTATATCGTGTTTTGTCCATGTAATATACATTCTCAGCACTTTTATATGTTTCGTATACATCTTGCAATTCACCAAACAAATCTCTTCCATTTGTACCAGCGATGTTGTGAGGCGGGAATAACTTTGATTCTGGATGATATACATCGTCTTCCTCATGTTTATCGATCGCAAAGACAACATAATCTCCATTTTCAATATATTGCTTCGTTATATGTACAATTCCCTTCTCAATTTCTTGCCCTGGTTTCCCGCATGTTAAAGCACCTTTTTCAGCTACAAAATCATATGTATAATCAATATTAATAAGCGCTCGTTTCATAACTACTATCTCCCCTTCTTCTGTTTCACAGTAAACAATAGAAAATTTGTTATTACGACATCGTATGTACTATTCGACATTTCAAATGAAATACCTACATTTTTCTTTTAAAACTTACCTTAATCCGAGTTTATCATATAATGGATAAACTATGATAAAACAAATAGCTCCTATTAACAAGTCATGAATTTGATAATTAAACGTAATATGAATCACCTCTTGTATAGTAAACCAAATTACTGACAGTATTATACTAATCAAGACGATATGAATACATGGATTCACACCTTCAACCTCTTTCTCTGCAATAGTAATAACAAGTGAGTTCTTCCTATGTAATCGTATTAGAAAACGAAACAAGTGATTCACTATTTCATCCTCTGATTCAAACAAAAAAGTACATCACTTTTTGAGTAATGTACTTTTTATTCTTATTAAGATGCAGGTTTTGTTTCAAATGTTGCTTGATTAAAACTAATAACCTTTCCTTTCGGGTCATTGTTTTCATACTGAACTGCAGTAATCGTATGACTACCTGTCTCAAACATCTTTTCTTTTAATTGTACTGTTGTCTGTGTTGTACTAGTGACTTGATATTTATCTGCATATACTTGATCTACAAATACAAATGTTTCTTTATCGTTTTGAAAATTAGAAAGCTCTAATTCAACATGTTGAATTAAAGTATCCTTTTTGATGAATACAGCCGGTATATTACCATTCTCAGACGTGCCATTTGGTGTAATAACTTTTACTTTTCCTTCTCCAATTGGCACTGCTCCCTCAGGAAATAAAACTATATTCTCATTACTAGCGTTTACAACTTTTTCTTCCTGCTTTGATTGTGTACCCTCTTTTTCCTGTGGAGTACCGCAACCAACTAGTAACAATACAGACAATCCAGTGATTATGAATTTTTTCAAAATTCATCCCCCCTGTCATTTCATTATAATTTATTATACAAAAATAACTTTTAATTTTTAAAACTACTTTCAACACTTTCATGAACAAATAGAATATTGCTCACGATTAATGTATCATACTTTCCTTAATAGAACATTAATTTTTTTTATGAAATAAATAGTAATTCCCTCTTATCTATCATTTTAGCCCAACAGATTAATTACATACCCGTCCAAAATAAAAAGACATTGTTCATACAATGTCTTTTTATTTTGAGCTTTAAAAAACAAATGTTGTAATCTCATCTACTTCTTTTCTTGGAAGTTTCTTCGGCTTATCTTTCGGGAAACCGAGTGAAATAACCATATTTATTTGTTTTTCAGGCTCAATTTGTAAATATTGTCGTAGTTCATCTTGAGCTAACAATACCGGTCCTGTCATCGGACAAGTACCGAGCCCCTTCGCATGTGCAGCTAACATTAAATTTTGTGCTGCTAAACAGCTACTCTTAATCCCTTCTTCTTCCCAAACTGAATCTGGAACAAAAGCAATTGGATCAAATATCTTTTCTCGAAATTTTGATTCATATGGTGTTGCCAAACACACGATTAATACTGGCGCCTCCGAAAAAGCTGTTGCATATGGTCCGAAAGAACGTGTAAGTAATTTCCCTGCTTTCTCTTCTCCGTTTTCTGCCGCTTTTGCCGCAAGTTTATGTAATGCATCCCATGTCATTTGTTCAATTTCTTTAATTTTCTCTCGGTTCATAATGACCAAGAACTCCCACGTTTGTGAGTTCGTATCACTCGGTGCATAACGAGCACAATCAATAATTTCTTTTATATCACTAGTGGATACTTCTTGTTCTGTGAACTTCCTAACACTTCGTCTACCGTGAATTACTTCTTTAAAATCTTCATAATTCATACATTAAATCCCCTTTTTACAGCGTTTTCAAAACTTGTCCTATGCTTGAATTATATCATGAAAAAAAGCTGGAGGAATACCAGCTTTTTTCTTCAATATTAGTTCGTAACTTTAAAAAAACGAATACTTTCTTCATATGCAACTTGGAGTTTCTTTGTAATTGGCCCTCTTCCGCCGGTTCCAAACTGTTCATCACCTATTTGAACGACTGGGAATATTTCAAGTGGTGTCGCTGTGAAGAAGCACTCATCAGCTTCATACACTTCTTGTAGTGAAAATTCTCGTTCTTCTACTTCAATATGTAACTCTTTCGCTAATGTAATAACGAAGTGACGTGTAATGCCGTGGAGAATGAAATTGTCAGCCGGATGTGTAATCAATTTATTATTTTTCACCATAAAGAAATTTGAATGACACCCTTCCGTTACAATTCCATCTCGTACTAATATCGCTTCTTGATAGCCTTGTTCGTTTATTTTATTTTTAATCATAATATTAGGTAGCAGATTTAAAGATTTTATATGACAGAACTTCCAGCGTATATCCTCTTCTACAGTAACTTTTATTCCTCGTTCCATTGCAGCAATTGGCCTTGGAAACGAAACTATATTTGCAAAATATGTTGGTTCCATATTTGATTCATACACATGATTACGTGCTTGAGCACCTCTTGATATTTGCAAATATACATTCCCATCTTCTTGAAAGTGATTTTTTTCAATCATTTGATGTAACTCTTCCACCAACTCTTCCTTAGTAAACGGTGGAATTAGTTTTATTTCTTCCATAGAATTAAAGAATCGTTCTAAATGTAAATCTAATAAATGTGGCTTCCCATCATATAGTCTGAATACCTCATATATACCATCGCCAAATTGAAAGCCTCTCTCCTCTAATGGAATCATCGGCTGTTCTTCCTTCGTATTTACCATTCTCCCGTTAAACAAAATCCAATCTTTATGAGTAGCTTTCATTTATTCCCACTCCTTTATTCCATGATTGGTTTTATTGTACAACTTATCCACACCTAAAAGAAGGAATTTTCTGTATTTTAACAAATAAAAAGTACATCACTCATTTAAAGTGATGTACTCGACCGTGCATTTACTTCAGAAAATATTTTTCAATATCATCTAACATAAGATTGGCAGCTACAATACCACCTGCTGTATTCCAAATCACTTCATCTACTTGGAATACTTTATTATCTTTAGAAGCCTGTAACTGCTTAAAGAGTGGATCTTCTGTCCATTCTTTCGCTAACGTGTTTCCTTCATTATTCTTATCCGCATCTTTATCAGATGTGAAATAGAATATATAGTCCCCGTCCATACTTGGAATTTGTTCTTTTGTAATTCCTTTTATCGCAAATTCATCTTTATCTTGTAGTGGTGGTCGTTTAAATCCAATATCATTTAATACAACGCCTGAGAATGAATTTTTTTGATAAATACGAACATCACCTGGGACGAAGCGAATAATGGAAACTTTAGAGTTAATTTTATCACCTAATTGTTCTTTTATTGCTGCAATACGCTTTTTATAATCATTAAGAGCATTTTGCCCTTCTTTTTCTTTATTTACAGCTTTTGTATAAAGCGTAAAGTTTTCTTTCCAATCACCGCGCAATGTTTCAGCATATACTGTTGGCGCAATTTCTTTTAACTGCTCATATATTTTTTCGTGACGCATTTTATTTCCTATAATTAAATCCGGCTGAAGCTTCATTACTGCCTCTAAATTAATGTCACGCTCAGTTCCTACTACTTTCGTATCTTTTAACTCTTTCGCTAAATGAGGATACCATTCATCACCAGCTCGTGGTTTTGTAGTTCCAACTGGTGTTACTCCAACAGTTAAAAGTGCCTCAGCACCTTCATTCGTTAAAACAACAACTCTTTTTGGCGTACCATTTACTGCCGTTTCCCCCATTGCATGTTTTATTATATATGAATCTTTTGCTTTAGCTGATGTATCATTTTCTTTCTTCTCTTCTTTACTACACCCTGCGATTATGATCGTTAATAACATAACGCAAAATATAAACAAGTTTTTAGTGCGTGTCATAAGTCCTCCTAGTTGAAATTGATTATCATTTACATTCTAAAGAGTAATGTATCTCTCATACATTGTCAATAGATATATTAGAAAACTTTTTCAATATATATAATCTAGACCTTATTTTTATTCAAACTATTACTTATTTGCTACTCACATTTTTTAACCGTAACATATGAAAAATAAACGGACATATGAAAGTAATTGTAATTCCAGTCAATACATAACGTAAATAATACATGTCAGGGATTACTTTTTTTAGTATGAGCTGTATCATGAACATGAAACTAAGACCTAATACTGTTTTTACTACCTGTATTTTCAAATTATTATTTTCGTTCATTTTAATAAAATGATTTTCTAACATGATGCCAATCGTAGAACCTGTCAAAACTCCAAGCAATTTTAAATTATCTATTTGGTCTGTCGTAAAATACATAATGAGTGAAACAGCCAATATAATTCGTTGTAACAAAATAAATTTCCTATCACTTAATTCCACTATTACTTTCGTATATAAATAAACAACTGTGACACTAATTAAAACCGCACCTACTATATCACTGAGCCAATGTACACGTAAATAAAGACGAGAAATAGCAACCACTATTATAAAAATAATTCCAATGATCCAAATGATTCTCTTTTTACATAAACTCATGAATGAACTCCAAAATGTTGTCGCTAACTGGACGTGTGTACTTGGAAAAGAATAACCTGCGGCTGATTTTTCATATAAAGCTTGAACTCCATCGTATGTATACGGTCGCGGGATTTTCATGAATTCTTTTACCACTATCCCTATATACCCAGAGAAACAAAGCATAACAATCATATGAAATGCTTTTCTTTTAGAAACGCACCAATATAAAATCGAAATTATAACTAAATACAGCGTTTCATTTGCAATACTGGATATAAATCTGAAAAGTATTGTAAGCACACTTCCCTCCAGACTGGTCATCCATTCAAGAAATAACATATCAATAATAAACATACAAAAAACGATACCTCCTAAAAAATTTCCTTCTTCAATTTGTCAGCACTTAAGATAAACTAGTTGATTTACATTTCAAATTTATACACCTACTTACGTTATAGATTAAGAACATATAGTACCACATACTAACAACAGATAATATGTATAATCATCTAATCATTTCAATAAATTCTAATGAATTTTTGAGCTTTATATACAAAAACATCTGTATCTCGTTATTTCATTTCTGATATTTCATCTCAGATTGCACCCATAGCAGTTCGTATTGTGTGTTATATGGAACTTCTATTAGATAAAGTTGTTTACTTACTATAAAGCTATTACAAATACAAAGAAACCGCCTTATGTAAGGCGGTTTCTATCATTTTGCTTTAACCAATTTAAAATAAATATATACGATTGATAGTGAATATAACGTATGCAAAATAAAAAGAATAAAAGAGCTATTCCAGTGCTACTATACAGCAAACCGAACTTTAAAAAAATATTTAAAAGCGGCGGAAAGTTCGTTATGTTTTGTAATGTAATCAGCATACAAAATAAAAGGAAAAACACAGGGGCATATTGTAATTCATACGGCTTTTTCTTCTTATTCATTCTTTTTCGAATGAACATATGGATTAGCTCTGCTACTAGAAAACACCCTCCAATTAATACAAGACCAGAAGTCATCGTCATATATCCACCTGCCTTATATTTATCCCGCATAACTACGCATCGTTATATTTTTTTCACATATATTCCATCTTCTTCATTAAAACCAAAGCTCTCTATGAAAGATTTAGCTTGTTCTGTTAATTCCGTTTGTAATACCTTTATCTCTTTCACATTTCTTTCTTTCATCATCGTTTCAAATGTAAAATATGTATTTGTTCCATAACCATAACTTTGATAATCAAAGTGAATAATTAACTGAGATAAAACCGCACTCTCCTCTTGAACACGATAATCTATTACACCAATATATGTATCATCAACTTTCACACAATACTGTACCTGATTCTCACTTAAACTATGTGAGCGAAACATTTCTTTAACAACGTTTTCATTTTCTACATTTACTTTTTCAAACGTAATCATATGTTGTCCATCCTTTTACTATTATTGTATCAATAATTCGTTCCATTTATGAAAAAAACCTTAAGATCATATGCGATCTTAAGGTTTTTCTAATTAAACTAAGCTATACGCACGTTTCGTTTCTTCGTGGAACTTATTCGTATCGTATTTATGCTCAACATAAATTTGATGCCATACCATAAACGCAAGTACAGTCCAAATTTTACGGCTATAATCGCCTTTATCTGCACAATGTGCTTCCAGTAAGTTTAATACATACTGTTTGTCGATTAAATGCTCTGTTTTACTCTCGTTTATAATATTGATAGCCCAATCATGCATTTCGTCTTTTAACCAGTGACGAATTGGTACTGGGAATCCAAGTTTTTTACGATCTAATACGTGATCTGGAACGATTCCGCGTGCTGCTTCACGTAAAATAGCTTTCGTAGTTCCGTTAGCAATCTTAAATTCAGTTGGAATTTTAGATGCAACATCGAATACTTCTTTATCTAAGAACGGTACACGAAGTTCTAATGAGTTTGCCATTGTCATTTTATCAGCTTTTAATAAAATGTCACCGCGTAACCATGTGAACATGTCAATGTACTGCATTTTGCTTACATCATCATAATCTTTAATTTCGTTATACAATGGTTTCGTGATATCCATATAGTTAACACTTTCATTGTAATACTTCATTAATTCAACTTTCTCTTCTTCACGGAAGATTTTCGCGTTTCCATAGTAACGCTCTTCAATTGGCGTACATCCACGCTCTAAGAAGCTCTTTCCTTTAAAGCCTTCTTTAAGAGCACCACTTAATGCTTTTAGAACGCTCTTACCTGGGCTAGGAATGTAAGAGAACATTTTTAGTGAGTTTGGCTCACGATAAATGTTATAACCACCAAATAGCTCGTCTGCACCTTCACCTGAAAGAACAACTGTTACATGCTTACGTGCTTCTTTTGCAACGAAGTACAATGGTACAGCTGCTGGATCTGCTAAAGGATCATCCATATGCCAAATGATTTTTGGGAACTCATCCATAAACTCTTTCGCTGAAATGAATACATTATGGTTTTTAACGCCTAATTTCTCAGCAGTTTCCTTGGCAACATCAACTTCACTGAAGCCACGTTGTTCAAAACCAATAGAGAATGTTAAAAGATTTGGATTCATTTCTCTTGCGATAGAAGCGATAATAGATGAATCGATACCACCAGATAAGAATGAACCTACTGGTACATCACTGCGCATATGCACTTTTACTGAATCATATAACACATCACGAATTGCTTGGATATGCTCCTCTTTCGTTGCGCTTGAAGCATTGAAATAAGGTTTCCAGTAGCGATGGATTTCCATCTCTTTACCGACTTCTTTTACGAAATAATGACCAGGCTCGATTTTATTAACATCAATTGTTAATGTTTCTGGCTCTGGACCATATTGGTACGTAAAGTAATGTTGTAGTGACGTTGGATTAACGCCTTTATCTTCCATCACATGCATAATACTTTTCTTCTCAGATGCGAAGAATGTAGTATCACCTTGTTGTGCGATGTATAAAGGTTTAATACCGAAGTGGTCACGTGCACCGAAAAGTTTCTTCTCTTCACGATCCCAAATCATAAATGCAAACATACCACGAAGATAGTCTACACATTTTTCTTTCATATGTGCATACAATGCAATGATAACTTCTGTATCAGATTGCGTTGCAAACGTTGCACCTTTTTCAAGTAACATTTCACGTAATTCTACATAGTTGTAAATTTCACCATTAAAAATAATTACATATCGATCATTTTCATAAGTTAGCGGCTGATGTCCTGCCTCTAAGTCAATGATGCTTAAACGGCGGAAGCCAAATTGTACATGTTCATCACGAAAATATCCTTCGTCATCTGGACCGCGGTGGAAAATCATCGTGTTCATATTTTCAAATTGATGTTTTTCTGTTTCTGAAAACTCTCTAGGGTTTTCACATAAACATCCTACAAAACCACACATACTTCTTACCCTCTTTCAGTTTTCATTCTGTCTATATACTACTATATCAACCCTATTTATACTAGCATAATCAATTGAATATGGCGACCAAAAACTATAAAAAAATCACTCCATTTCACATTTTTAACAATTTTTTATGAAAACATGAAAACTAGGCAATCACCTTTCTCCGCTTTTGTCATATGATATTGCAAATTGATTTCTAGGAGGGAATACCATGAGTGAAGAAAAAAAAGACTCTTCTCGCCCACCGGTTCGCAATTATTTAAAGCAAATTGATGATTTCTTCGAGCAAACACCACTTCGCAATGTAATCGCTGATTTAAATCATTTTTTCCAAAAAGGAAACCGTTTATTAACATTCCCTGTAGATTTATATGAAGTTGGTGAAGAACTCGTTGTTACAGCTGAACTACCAGGTATCCAAAAAGAACAAATTCAAATTGAAATACAAAGTGAATACTTAAAAGTCTCTGTAAAAGAAGAGATACTTGAAGAGGCCGAGGAAGAAACATCTCATAACTATTATCGCCGAGAACGTTCCATTTCAGAAGCATCAAGATTGATTAAATTACCGTACTCAATTAATAAAAAAGCAGCGAAAGCTTCGTATCAAAACGGCGTGTTAGAAATTCGAGCACCAAAGCTACCACAACAGCATGACATTTTATCCATAGACTAATGTAAAAAAAAGAAGGGTGCTGTGCACCCTTCTTTTTAATCCGCTAATCGCTTCATATCACGTATAATGTCTTCGTACGGCGTATTACTAATGCCACTATACTTTTTCATTACTTTTCCGTTTTGATCAATTAAATAAAATGATGTACCATGCATAACTTGACCATTCTCCGGTTTATCTACAAGTGATTGGAAATTATCTTTTGAAAACTTTGTAATATCTTCTAACGAATAACCCGTTAATAAATTCCAGTTACTAGTATCCTCTGTAAACTTTTGAATGAAAGCCTTCAGATTCTCCGGCTTATCAAGGTCTGGATCTACACTAAACGATACAAACTGAACGTCTAATTTCTCTTCTTTTGCCATCTTTTGCAGTTTTGCCATATTAGCAGTCATTGGCGGACAAACTGTTTGGCAATTTGTAAACATAAAGTCAGCAACCCAAACTTTCCCTTTTAAATCTTTTGTACCAAATGACTTTCCATCTTGATTTGTAAATTGGAAAGTTTCTAAATCCCAATTCAATGGTTTACGAAGCTTTGAACCCGATTCACTACATCCAACAAGTACAAAGAGACAAAATACAACCATAAGACCAATTATTTTTTGATAACGCTTCATATATAAACCTCTTTTCTCTATCCTAAATTTAAATAGGTTATGTTTATCATAACAAAAGTTAACACTACGAGAAAATTGTTTACTACATTTGTTCACGAAATCGTACGAATTTACGTATGTTACTTCTTTATTTCAAGCGAATTACTAGACAAAATATATTTTTTTACTATTATTTCTCTAAATAGAATTTGCAAAACTAACTTTATTGTTACTTTTGTAAACGTATCCCCCTATTTTTTAACAATTCCTTAAACATTCATCCATGTTATACACTGTATTCCTTAACAACATTTCGGTACAATACAATTACAACGATTTTAAATGAGGTGATGTTCATGACAAAACGTTATGAAAATATGGATAATGTAAGCACAAAAAAATCAATTCGTTCCTTCATACGTTGGCGAAAAGAGCGAAAACAAAATAAAAAGGATTTTTCTTTTTTAGTAGAACAATCACCTGTTAAACAAAGTAAATTCCTACAAAACAACTTTGAAAAGACGACTGTAACTTGGATTGGTCATTCCACATTCCTTATCCAAACGAATGGGCTGAATATATTAACAGATCCAGTATGGGCTACTAAATTAAAATTAGTTCCAAGACTTACTGAACCCGGTCTTTCTATACAAGAACTACCTAAAATTGATATTGTCCTCATTTCGCACGGTCATTATGATCATTTAGATTTTTCAACGCTTCGCCAGCTAAATGATGATGTTTTATACCTTGTACCTATTGGATTGAAAAAATTATTTACTCGCAAAAAATTCACTCACGTAGAAGAGTATAATTGGTGGGAAAATACAACAGTTAGTGATGTTTCCATTCACTTCGTACCTGCCCAGCACTGGACGAGAAGATCCTTATTTGATATGAATACCTCTCACTGGGGGGGATGGATTATTAATAATGAAACAACGAAAGAAACCATTTACTTTTGTGGTGACAGTGGTTATTTCCAAGGTTTCAAAGAAATCGGCAAACGCTTTTCAATTGATATTGCCCTTATGCCAATTGGCGCTTATGAACCAGAATGGTTTATGAAAATATCCCACGTTTCACCCGAGGAGGCTGTGCAAGCTTATTTAGACTTAAACGCTACACACTTTATACCAATGCATTACGGAGCTTTTGCACTCGCCGATGAAACACCTCGTGAGGCAGTAACAAGGCTTCGAAATAATTGGAATTTACGTATGTTACCATGGGAACAACTGCATGTACTCTTTTTAGGCCAAACTTTTCCTTATAATAGCGTAACAAATGATAAGCAAACAAATGAAAAAAGTGAAACGTTACACGTATAACGTAACTACTGATTTTCTATATCCAACATATACTATAGAAAATCATAAAGTGAAACTGTAATCAGTGGGTGTTTTCTATGAATGAATATTTACAGACTCGCTATATCATTAGCGGTAGTGCCTGTATAGCCCTTCTTATATCTTACTTTCTATTCACATAAAGTGAAACTTTAATCAATAGGGGCTTCATCCCCCATTGATTATTAGCCCACACCAATCGGGCGTTTACGGGCATCCTGACTCCAACCTAACTTCTTTATTTCCGCTAATTTTTGAGGTAGAGGGTTTTATCGGCATAAAAAAGCTACTTGAAAATATATTTCAAGTAGCTTTTTTTATTACTCTGCTAAATACATAAATCCGATTGCTCCCGGACCTGTATGAGTACTAATAATAGGCGTTGTAAAGAAAATTTCTGATTTAGCAAATCCACTTACTTTTTCAACAGCCGCTTTTACATTTTCAGCTAAAGGAATTGCTTTCGCATGTGGAATTGCCACAGCTTTTACAACTTTTCCAGCTGTATCTTCCTCAAATAACTTAGCTAACGTTTTTACAATTTGCCCTTGGCTACGCACTTTCGTTACAGGGTTATAAACACCATCTTCAAGGCTAGCAATTGGTTTTATATTAAGTAGCGAACCGATAAACGCTTTTCCTTTACCGATACGCCCACCCTTCACTAAGTTTTCTAATGTATCTACTACTACATATAAACGAGTATTCTTTCTCACTTCATCTACACGTTTTAAAATTTCTTCTAGTGAGCGTCCTTCACTTGCCATTTTCGCAGCTTCTATTACTTGATATGCTAAAGCATGTGTAATAAATTGAGAATCAACAACTGTTACTTTTGTATCGGTCATTGATGCAGCACTATTGGCAGTTGCCACAGTACCACTCATTCCACTTGTCATATGAATGGAAAGCACTTCACTTCCATCTTCACCTAACTTGTCATACATTTCTACAAATGTACCCATTGCCGGTTGTGATGTTTTTGGTAATTCCTCTGATTTGATCATTTCTTCAATAAATTCATCAGGTTGTAAATCAACACGATCTAAATATGTTTGTCCATTTACAGAGATTGATAATGGTAGCACATGAATGCCATACTTTTCGATTACATCCTGCGCTAAATCTGCAGTTGAATCTGTTACAATTTTAATTTTTTGCATATTATATTCTTCCCTTTCCAATACGCTCTCCTTGTTATTATACTAGCATTCCCTGTGCTTTCAACAATTTCGAACAAATTTCACCAAATTAATTATATTTTTATACCTAAAATGAAAAAGACAGAGTTTATTAACCCTGTCCAAACTCCGTATCATGCATTTTTTTCAAGGGTATTCGTATTATATACATTTAAATAATCATTCCACTTCAAACAATTTTGTAAATATTCACGGAAAGAATACGAAAATCTTGGGTGCTTTTGTTTTTGAATTTTTGCAATAAATAATTGAAGACGAGACTGAATTAGAAACGATAATGGATGCTGCGCCTGTAGGACAGGGATTTCGAATATTTTAATACAATCCCCTGTTGAATGAGTGAAATAAAAACTTTTCGTAATCACAATATCAATCCTCTTTTTCATTGGATTTTTGAACTTCCTCTACTTTACGCTGTAACACGTTGTTTATAGTGGAGACTTCTATGAATACAAAAGTATACTTAGTCAATCCCTGTAGTCCTTTTGGTTAGAAGATTTATACTCTATTCATCTCCACCTAATCCATCCTCCGTCCTAAATATCCGATAAGACAGGAATCTCGTTATCCGTATATTGCTGAATGATTTTAGTATAAACTTAGTAAAGCGCAAAGTTTGTCTAAATTTTGGAGATTCTATAATTTTTTTCTTCTTTATATTGTATACGTTTATAGCTATAGTATAACAACTAAATAAAAAAAGTGCCTTTATAACGAGGCACTTTTCGACTGTATTTCTTCTTCTCTTTTCTTTTTTCGCTTACTAACAATCTTTGATAAAGCGATACTAATTTCATAAATACAAATAAGCGGTACCGCTACTAAACTATGCGATAAAAAATCAGGCGGTGATATACACGATGCAATGATAATCAATGCTACGTATGCATACCTTCTTATTTTTATTAGAAATTCCGCCGTCAACAATCCTATACTCGTTAAAAACATGACTACTACAGGTAATTCAAAAATTACAGCAAATGGAACTGTTAAATTTAGAACAAAATGAAAATACTTTTCTGTCGTAAACATCGTATTAAACATTTCATTACCTATCGTAGTTAAAAAATGAAATAAAAACGGCATTACAACGAAATATCCAAAGCATAAACCTGCAATAAATAATATAGACAATACCGGTATATACATTACTGTCATCTTTTGTTCATTTGGATGTAAACCCGGTTTTACAAATAACCAAATTTGTATAGCAGCAAAAGGAATTGTACAAACGATAGCAAATACTGTAGCAATCGAGAAAAAAACCCATAATACATCACTTGGACCGAGAACAGTTAATTTCATTGGTAAATCTTTTACAAGCCAAAAATAAATATCCTTCGTAAAAGTAAACCCAACAATTAAAAATAGCACAAAGGATAGCACTGTATATATTACTCGTTTGCGAAGCTCAACTATATGTTCTACTACACTCATTTCCCGATCTTCCATCTCGTTCACCACACTTTATTTATCCATTACAAGGAAAATTCATTACATTTTTTCTTTCTTTTCTTTCTCTTGAAATGCATCATCAGTCAATTCTTTCGTTGATTTTTTAAATTCTTTTAACGTTTCCCCTAAAGCCTTTCCGATTTCCGGCAATTTTTTCGGCCCAAATAAAATGAGTACAGCTACTAAAATTAAAATTAATCCTGGAAAGCCAATATTTGAAAACATTTCTCCATCCCCTTTATTAGTAGATTCCTTGTCCTACTATTGCATAATTTTATTTTGTCAAAAAAGTTTGAAAACGTCAACAAAACCATTGCCTTTTGTCAAAAAAATTAAAAAATATAATCAATTATACAAATTTCATTTTCTATTGCTCTTGTGTATGATATGGTAAGGGAAATGACATATTATTTTATGATAGTAGAAAGGATTTGCATTATGACTGAAAAAATGACACGAATGACACAATTTGTGAAAGAAGAAATTGCAAATGCAATTACACATGGTATCGGTGCCATTTTAAGCATCCCTGCCTTAATCATATTGATTATACATGCCTCTAAGCATGGTACCGCATCTGCTGTAGTTGCATTTACGGTTTATGGTGTAAGTATGTTCTTACTGTATTTGTTTTCGACATTGTTACATAGCATCCACCATCCAAAAGTAGAAAAATTATTTACTATACTAGATCACTCAGCCATTTATTTATTAATCGCTGGCACATATACTCCTTTTTTACTTATTACGCTTCGTGGACCATTAGGCTGGACGTTACTCGCTATAATATGGACACTAGCAATCGGAGGTATCGTCTTTAAAATTTTCTTTGTACGCCGCTTTATTAAAGCATCAACATTATGTTATATCATTATGGGATGGCTCATAATCGTTGCTATTAAACCACTTTATGAAAATCTAACTGGGCACGGTTTTTCACTACTGTTAGCGGGCGGAATTTTATATTCTGTAGGGGCTATATTCTTCCTTTGGGAAAAGTTACCTTTCAACCATGCCATTTGGCATCTTTTCGTTTTAGGTGGTAGTGCGATGATGTTTTTCTGCGTACTCTTTTATGTCTTACCAACAGCATAATAAAAAAGGTTTCAGCTTATATAAGCTGAAACCTTTTTTATTATTTATGTAATTGTGATGCGATAACATCTTGTGTATGCTTCGTTAACTCTTTAATATCCATATTCGCATACTCTTCAGGTGTAATTGGCTTAGAAATTGTTACTGTTGCATGAGCTCGTTTCATACGGTTTCCATTCGCTTCAAACATCTTATATGTCCCATCTAATGTTACAGGTAAAATTGCTACACCAGATTTTACTGCAAGGTGAAAACTCCCAGCCTTAAACTCTCCAATTTCGCCACCTTTACTTCTCGTCCCTTCTGGGAAGATCACGATAGAATGTCCATTCTTTAACAGCTCAATTCCATCTTTAATCGCTTGAAGAGATTGACGGCGATCATTACGATTCATAAATACACAATTCATAAGTTCCATCCATGTTGGTACAACTGGGAACTTTTTAATCTCTGCTTTTGAAACGAATCCAATTGGTTTATTTAAGTAACCTAGTAAAACAGGGATATCCATATTACTCTGATGATTACTTACAACTAGTACCGGCTTGTCTTTCGGAACATTTTCAAGTCCCTTTACTTCTACCGTTCCTCCAGCTACACGTACCATTTTCTTACCGAACCAATTTGTCGTTTTATACACAACATTATCTTTTTCTTGTGGTGACATCGTATTTACTTGTCTTTTCAGACGCCACATTCTCGGTGTAATCGCAATTACAATTAAAATTAAATAAAAGATTTTAAAAAACGTTTGAATCATACAGAACCCCCACCTATTATCATTCCGACCTTCATTATACTAGACAAACGAAGGAAAAAGAAGAAAAAATGTCCAAACAACAAGTGTTTGGACATTTTTAAGTATTCTATATTAGAAACGTTTTGCTAATTCACGAGCATTAGCAATTGCTGCTTCTTTAATTTCTTGTGCTTTTTCAGGGTTTGCATTCATACCTTCAACTGCAATATATTCAGTATCATTTACACCAACGAATCCTAATACTGTTTTTAAGTGATTGCGACCGAAGTCTACAGCTGCGTATGCTCCTTCAGAATAAACGCCACCTGTTGCTTGAATGTGAAGCGCTTTTTTGCCTTCTAATAAGCCAACTGGTCCATTTTCAGTATATTTGAATGTTTTACCTGCGATTGCTACGTTATCTAAGTATGCTTTTACTACTGGTGGATAGCTAAAGTTCCACATTGGAGTTACGAATACATAACGATCCGCATGCATGAATGTTTCTAAGTTTGTGTTCATTGCTGCAACTTTTTGTTGTTGAACTTCAGTTAAAGTTTCAAAGCCTTCACCTGCTGCAAATTTACCCCAAGCAGCAAATACATCTGCATCGATTGCTGGTACTGTAGTGTTGAATAAATCAATTGTTACCACTTCATCTTGTGGATGTTCATTTTTGTAAGTTTCGATGAAAGCTTCCCCTACTGCCATTCCGAAAGAACCTTCTGCTGAATTTGGATTTGCTGTAATAAATAGTACTTTTGTCATTGTATTCTCTCCCTTTTACACATTTTATCTTTAATTTGAGATTTGTAATTTGAAAGTAAATAACTTACCTTATGTAAGTATAATACAAAAAGTTGTGTGTGATGTCAATAAAAAATAGCTACTTTTTTTTCGTAAGTTAATGATTTATTTTATTTCTTTAAAATTAGGTATAAAGATATTAAGAATTATTTCATACAAAAAGGCTATCTCTATAAATTATAGAGATAGCCTTTTATTACATATTATTTTTGAAAAACATGTTTCACTTTTTCAGCAGGAATGTTACTACCGCCTCTACCTTTTACATCTTCAATCATCATCGTAATGACCATATCTGGTGAATTTAAATCAAATGCAGCGAACCATCCTAGTTCTTTTCCTTCGGCCTCTTTTGATACTTTTAATTCCGCTGTACCTGTTTTTCCAGCAAGAGTCATTCCATCAATTTTAGCAATTTTCCCAGTACCATCTGGATCATTAATTACTTTCGTCATAGCAGTTTTTAATATATCCTGATTGCCTTTTGAAATGACATTCTCTTTCCAAACTTTTGGTTGCTTATCTGTTTTAATAATATATGGAGAAGGTATATTTCCATCATTAACAATTGGTGCGTACGTTAATGCTAGATGGAGTGGCGTCATTAATACTTGTCCTTGTCCATAACCTGTGTCTGCCATTTGAATATCATTTTTAATACCATCATTTGCGATTTTAGAAGCAGGGAATCCATATTCAATTGGTAGTTTCTCATCGAATCCGAATTTTTTCGCTTCACTCATAAATTTATCTTTTCCGATTTTCAAAGCTTCTTGTGCAAAATAAATATTATCCGAGTATTTCATTGCTTTATCAAAATCAATCGGATTTGCATCTTTCACACGTGTTACATAATAGTTACCCCAAGAAGAATCTTTTGTCCATTTCAATCCTTCAATTTTCAACTCTTCTTTTGGATCAATTGTTTTCGTTTCAAGACCGATTGCAGCTGTAATCGGTTTAAATACGGAACCTGGAACTGATAATTGTGTAAATCGATTCGTCATCGGTTTCTTTGGATCATTATTTACTGCATCACGTTGCGCTTTTGACGGCCCTCTTGTAAGGGTGTTTGGGTTATAAGCTGGTGTACTCACAAGTGCAAGTGTTTCTCCAGTCTTTGGATTAATTGCTGCACTTGACCCTACCTCATTTTTCATTTCATTATAAATTTCGCTTTGAACTGCACTGTCAATCGTTAAAGTTACATTTTCTCCATCAACAGCTTCTGTTTTTGCTAAATTTTTAATTTCTTTTCCTTGCGCATCTTCTACGAAGACACGACCACCTTTTTTACCGCGTAGCTTTTCTTCCAGTACTTGCTCTAAACCAGCTTTACCTACTGGATCATCAGCTTGATAACCTTTCTTTTGTAGCGTTTTTAAATCTTCAGCATTCACTTTTCCAATATAGCCAGTAAGATGTGCTGCTTCTTCTCCTAATGGATATGAGCGAACATTTACTGGCTTTGTTGCAACACCAGGTAAATCTATGTACGTATTTTGTGTTGCTCCTTCAGGCAATATTCCCATTGGTACAAGGTAATTTGGCTTTACCCATTTAGCTGCTAGTTTTTGATCAATTTCTTCTACAGACATATTTAGCAACTTCGCTACCGTTTCTTTCGTTTGCGGAGCAGCATCCCCTAACTGTTCAGGAATCATTCCGATTTCAGAAGCTTTACCATTTACCGCAAGATATTTACCGTTACGGTCATATATTTCTCCGCGCTTCGGCTGCGTCGTTTGCATACGCACTTTACTATCTTTTGTCATCCCTGGGAATATAAAATCAGGAGTCCAATCTACTTTCCAAGATTCTTTATCTCCATCTTTTTCTTTCACCATTTTTGCTTCATGGCCAAAAGTGATCTTACCACCAACTGTATCCATGCTTACTTTAAAAGGAACAGGGCCTTCATCTGTTTTATCTTCTTTTACTTCCCCTGTTTCTACTTTTAAATCTTTCACTTCAATGCCAGAATAAATTTTTTCATATTTCTCAGTGAAATCTTTCTTTGAAATATCTTTTTTTGCCTTTTCTGATAATTGATCATACATTTCTGCAAACTTTTGTTTATTCCATGCTTTTGCATATGTATCAAACGCTTCTTGTGGTTTTTCTTCTTTACCGCATCCCACTAACATGAATGTTAAGCAAAGAAAAAGAATCCCCCATATCTTTCTCAATCGATTCTCCTCCTCTTTCTATATGAATACTCTTGAAAATTTTAGCATTTTTCATGCTACCTTTTATTATAGCACTATCGAATACCATCTATAAACGTATATTGATGAATACAAATAAAAAGATTGATGCGAATTTTCACATCAACCTTTATTATTATTGTTGCTTCTCATATACATGGTAATAGTACGTATACGGATTTTTTTCATCTGTTAAACCTTTTTCTACAAAAACTTCTTTCCAATTTGTCATATCGATTTCTGGGAAGAATGTATCTCCTTCAAATGCATGATGAATTTTTGTTATATATAACTTGTCTACGTAAGGTAAAAAGAGATCATAAATTTGCGCTCCGCCAAAAACAAAAATCTCCTCTTCATTTTTACATAGTTCAAACACTTCTTCTACAGAATGTGCTACTTCACAACCTTCAACATGATACCCTTCATTACGAGTTACAATAATATTACGTCTTCCAGGCAGTGGTCTACCAATCGCTTCGTAGTTCTTTCGGCCCATAATAAGTGAATGACCCATCGTTGTTTTCTTTACATACTGTAATTCACTTGGTAATCGCCAAGGCAAATTATTATCTTTACCAATTACTCTATTCTCGTCCATTGCAACCATAAATGAAACAATCATCTTTTCATCTCCTCTACAATTATACTGCAACCGGTGCTTTAATTGCTGGGTGTGGATCATATCCTTCAATCGTTAAATCTTCCATTTCAAAATCAAATACAGATTTCACATCTGGATTTAATGTAAGTTTCGGGAATGAACGTGGTTCACGTGCCAATTGCTTTTCTACTTGCTCAAAATGATTCGTATAAATGTGAGCATCTCCAATTGTATGAACAAATTCTCCTACTTCAAGTCCGCATTCATGGGCAATTAAATGTGTTAGTAGCGAGTAACTTGCAATGTTAAATGGAATTCCAAGGAATATATCTCCACTTCTTTGATATAGCTGACAAGAAAGTTTGCCATCCGCTACATAAAATTGGAATAACGTATGACAAGGAGGTAATGCCATACTTGGTACATCTTCAGGGTTCCAAGCAGAAACGATTAAACGACGTGAGTCTGGTGTTTTTTTAATCATTTCAATTACATCTTTTAATTGATCAAGTGTCTCACCAGCTGTCGTTTTCCAAGCACGCCACTGCTTACCGTATACGTCTCCTAAATAACCATATTTATTCGAGAAATCATCATCTTCTAAAACGTTCTTTTTAAACAATTCCATTTGCTCATCGTACTGTACTTTAAATTCCTCATCTTGTTGTGAGCGAAGACCGAAATCAGTCATATCAGGACCAGTATACTCATCGCTTTCTACCCAGCTCTTAAATGCCCATTCATTCCAAATATTATTATTATGCTGCAATAAATAACGAATATTTGTATCACCTTTCATAAACCAAAGCAGTTCACTTGCTACAAGGCGAAATGGCACTCTCTTTGTCGTTAATAAAGGAAAACCTTTACTTAGATCAAAACGCATTTGATATCCAAATACAGATACAGTGCCTGTCCCTGTACGATCTTCTTTCTTCGTACCATGCTCCATTACATGGCGGCATAAATTTAAGTATTCATTTTCAGCATGTTTCATATGTAGAAAAACCTTCTTTCAAATCTCTAGTCTATATGGATTTTATCATAAATTTAATGCTAACAGATTGAACAAACTAAATTTATAAAAAAACATTTCTATACTTAACAAAATTCTACTTCTGTATGTTCTTACAAAATCTAAATTCATATGCGCCTGAACCTAATTTCATTTCAGGCATATCACTTGCCTTCCAATCATCTTCCACTATTCGTAATGTGGCTGATGTATTTGTTGGCACATCAACGTTTAATACTGCTTGTCCATGTTCTACACGCCAATCAATTTTAATTTCTCCATATGCTGTTTCACGCTTTATACAAACCCAGTCTAAATTAGAATTAAAATGAGGCTGAATATAAAAATGTTTATATGCAGGTTTTGTTTCATCCACTTCTAATCCAACAATATATCGGTATACCCATTCAACGATAGAGCCATATGCGTAATGATTATAAGAATTCATACTATCATTCCAAAGTGTTCCATCCTCTTTCACGCCATCCCAATGTTCCCAAATCGTTGTGGCACCTTGTTTCACTTGGTATAACCATGATGGATAATCTTCATAAAATAGAAGCTTACAAGCAAGGTCATGACGGTTAAAATCGCTTAATATTAAATTTAAATATGGTGTTCCTATAAAACCAGTTGTTAAATGATTGTTACTTTCTTTTAAAAGCTCAATTAACCGATTAAATACCTTCTCCTTCACATCATCTTTCACTAGTTCAAAAAGAAGTACTAATATGTGGGCTGTTTGAGTATTCGAAATTAACCTACCATTTGGTGTAACGAATTCATTTTGAAACGCTTGAACAATATTTGCATGTAATTCTTTATAAAACGTAGCATCTGTTTTTTCGCCTAAAATCTCAGCAATTTTTTGTATAAGCGATGTTGAATACGCATAAAAAGCCGTAGCAATAAAATACTTGTCTGTTCCGCCTTCATATACATCGGGTTTCGTATCTAATGCAAGCCAATCCCCTAAATGATAGCCTGTATCCCATAAATACTCGTTCTCACCTTGTGAACGTATGTAATCTATATACTTCTTCATACTTTCATATTGTTCTTTTAAAATCGATACATCTCCGTAATGTAAATAATGAACCCACGGACATATAATTGCTGCATCGCCCCAACCACCGGAAGTATCCAGATTAAAATCCGCTCTTTTTCCAAACGCATCTGGTATAACTAAAGGCACAGCTCCGTTTTTATTTTGGTCAAGCGATAAATCTTGAAGCCATTTTTTAAAGAACAATTGGACATTCATAATTTGCGTAGCTGTCCCAATGAACATTTGTGCATCTCCTGTCCATCCGAGTCGATCGTCTCGCTGCGGACAATCTGTTGGCACATCAAAAAAATTCCCTCTTTGAGACCATTCCACATTATGATGAAGTTGATTGATTAATGGATTGGACGTTTCGAATTCAGTCGTTTTTTCCATATCTGTATGTAATACAATCCCTTCAAAATCTGCTATTTGAGGCGGCTGGGTTAATCCACTTATTTTCACATACCTAAAGCCTTGATATGTAAAATGAGGTTCAAACGTTTCCTCTTCCTCTCCTTTTGCTATATACACTATTTTTTGTTTTGCCTTTCGGAGATTTCCAGCGTAAAAACTACCGTCTTTATCCAATATTTCAGCGTGATGCAATTCTATCTTTTGACCACTATAAACATGACGGACTATAAATTGAACCCAACCTACCATATTTTGCCCCATATCAATAAGCCATTCGTGATTCGGTAGTTTTGAAATAGAAATTGGTTTTATAATTTTCATTTTACGAATTGATTTATTTTCTTGCGCAACAACTATTTGTTTAGAATGCTCAAGTACTTCAACATTTTCTAGCTCTTGCACACTTTCTTCTAGTCTAGCATCGTATACTTCACCTTCATAAATTTCTGAGTACAAAATTGGGCTTGAAGTTACCTTCCATGTTTCATCCGTTACAATTTTTTCTTTCGTTCCATCTTCATACGTTATATGTAATTGAGCAATTATTGCTCGTCTTCTCCCATAATAATTACGTACATGATGCACGGTAATCGGCCCTTTATACCAGCCGTTACCCACCAGAGTAGAAATATCATTTTCCCCTATCTTTAATACATGTGTTATATCATACGTTTGATACAATACTCTCTTATCATAACTTGTCCATCCAGGAGTAAAATAACACTCTCCAATACGCTCTCTATTAATAGAAGCCTCATATATTCCTAAACTAGTGATATATAAGCGTGCTTTTTTAACTGCTTTTTTAATAGAAAAACTTTTATTAAAAGACATAACTTGCGTTCGTTCTTTTTTCGCAGTAATCCAGTTTCCGCTCCAATTATCTTGCCCTTGTAACCCCGTCTCCCAAAATCCTACTTTAGACCAAGATGATTCTTCTCCGTAATTATCCCATACCTTTACCCGGTAAAAATAACGTGTCTCTTCTCTGTATGAAAATGAATTGATTGGTATATGTAAACTTTGATCTGTTTCTACTTTTTGCGAATCAAACATTAAAATTTCAAAATCTCTATCCTTCGCAACCTGCAGTTGATAAGCAAATTGTTTTACATTTCGGTTACTCGACTCAAGCTGCCAACTCATTTTCACAACTTTTGAATCTATACCTATCGGATTTTTTTTATTATCACAAAGCACTCTCTTTATTGTTAGCACACTTCTTCACCATCTTTTCTAAATCTTAATTTAAATTAATTATAATAAAAATAAAATTCTAAATAAATAATAATTTTATTCATTCTTACAAAATTATTAACTTTCCATATTTATAAAGGTTTTTATTTTCTATTACCGAAAGTATAGTGCGGTAGAACAAAATTTATATTTGGAGGTTAGAAGTATGTCTAAAATTGAAACTCCTGTTATGACTTCTTTACAAACAACGGTTGAAAGAATGATGAAGGATTTACATGTTCCTGGTTGTGCTGTAGCTGTTATAAAAGATGGTGAAGTTATTATTTCAGAAGGTTTCGGCTATCGTAATATAGAGACAAAAGAGGCTGTTACACCGAGTACTCGGTTCGCAATTGGTTCCTCAACAAAAGCTTTTGGCACACTTTCATTAAGTTTATTAGCGCAGCAAACAAAGTTTAATTGGGATACTCCTGTCCAGACTTATATACCTAACTTCTCTTTATCTGAACTACTTGCTAGCTCACAAGTTACAGGACGAGACTTAGCTTCCCATCGCACTGGGGTTAGTCGTCATGAGGCTCTTTGGTACAGCTCTTCCTTATCTCGAAAAGATCTCGTTGAAAAAATAAAACATTTACAACTTGATGCACCGTTCCGCACAGCATTTCTTTATAACAACTTAATGTATGCAACAATTAGCTACATTGTAGAAAACATTACGAATCAAACGTGGGAGCAATACGCTACAGAACATATTTTAGAACCTTTAAATATGAGACATACAAATTTCTCTGTTACAGATTCACAAACTACAGATGATTATGCTTTACCTTACGTTGAAAATGACGGTGAAATAAAAGAAGTTCCATTCCATAACATCGATACAGTCGGCGCTGCTGGATGTATTAATTCTACAATTGAAGATATGGCAAATTGGGTACTTCTTCACTTAAACAAAGGGAAATTTGGAGACCATGAATTAATCTCCTCTGAATTATTACAACAAATGTATACACCACATAATTCCATTCCAGATCAACCAGTTTTATCACTTCCTGAATCTCCATTAAATAGTTACGGCCTTGGTTGGTTTATTAGCGCTTATCGTGGTAAAAAGGTTATTCATCATGGCGGTAATATTGATGGATTCTCAGCGCTTGTTTCATTCATGCCAAATGAAAATGTAGGTCTTGTTATATTAACGAATGCTGGAGGTACATTACTTCCTATTTATCTAGCAAATCAAATTTACGACGGGCTACTCGGATTAGAAACTATCGACTGGCATAAACGTGCTGTAGAAGATACTGAGAAAATGAAGGAAATGATGAAAGAAGCAACTGAATCACTTCCTGAACAAATGAAAGGGACTACACCTTCTCACAAATTAGAGGATTATACTGGTACTTTTGAACATCCTGCATATGGAACATTACAAGTATACAAACGAGATAATTCGTTATTTGTACAATTTATGGAGATGGATATTCAATTAGCTCATCATCATTACGACATCTTCTCTGCAAAAGTTGACTTATTCCAAATGAAGATGAGTCTACTATTTGCATATGAAATGGATGTGAAAGGTAAATTCCCATCCCTTCAGTTACATGTACCAGCTATGTTAAGTACGCAGCCGCTTGCATTTAAGAAAATTAAATAAATATTTTAATAGAGGGATGATAACACATCCCTCTATTCCTCTTTTCTCTATGCAAAAAAGGATAATACGTAAAGGATACAGAATTCTATTATTTAACTAATTAAATTATCTGGAGGAAAAGCTGTGTACACAGAAATTTTCAAAGAAGTTGTTTCGATTACTCATCACGATTATTCCGGTTGTATTGATAAAAAAGGATGTGACGATCCTACTACTTATTTACAGACAATCGAGAAATTAGAGAAACACGGAGAACTGACACCAGTTCATTTCACTGAAATTGTACGTGATTACTTACTAGACTTTAAAGATAATCATATGTTTTTCAAAATGTACTCTAACAATCAACCTCTTAACAGTGTTGGCTTCCAAGTGAAAAGATACGAAGATCGCCTATATATTACATCCACTTCACACGAAGTAAGAGTGAAAAAAGGACAGTCTATACTAGCATTAGATAATATGAAAATTCCTGAGCTATTAATAAAATATAAGAAGTATTTAAATGAGGCTACATATGAACGAGAAAAATGGGATTATGTTTTATTAAAATCGTCAAATTGTACACTTATAGATGAAGATGGATTGACTCAAACAATTACTTTACAAAAGTATAAACAAAATGAATACACGCCTATTCATTCATTTAAACAGCATAATAAAGATACACTTTTAATTACTTTGACAGATTTCGCAAACACTGAAGCTATTAATAAATTATTAGACTCACACAAAAATGAGCTAAATTCTTTTCCCAATTTAATTATTGATGTGCGTTTGAATCGTGGTGGAAGTGATGATGCATTTTTTAAATTACTTCCTTACATATTCAAAGACAAAGAGATTTCCCTTTTCGATTCTTCAGATATAATGCAATTAAATCATACGGAACGAAACTTTCATTTACGTATGAAAGACATCGAAATGGAAGATTATGATTCTTTAGACGAACTTTCCAAAATATTCACAGATATATTTATTCAAGATTTAAAAAAGAATTATAAAAAAGGGTTCGTTACATTTGATCCTTCTGAATTACCAAAAGAACTTCAATCATTAACAATACACGGAAGAAAATCACCTACTAGAGTAGTGATATTAACAGATGTTACATGCGGAAGTTCTGGTGATTCTTTTGTAGAAGTTGCAAAAAAATCATCGAAAGTAAAAGTAATAGGTCGTCCTACTGCTGGTTTAAATGATTATTCTAATTTAGCGGTAATGAAATGGGCTGATACATTCGCTCTTTATTACCCTACTTCACGGCTTTCTATTATAGATAAAGGCGAAGGAATGTCCGGAATTGGTATACAACCACATATACATATCCCATGGACTCCGGAACATATACAAGAAGATATAGATGTAAAGTTAGCATTACAACTGCTTCAAAACGAAGAATGGTAAAAAATAAAGGTAGATGTGAATCACACCTACCTTTTCTATTTCATATCAATCTTTTCTGGTTGAAACCAAATTGGCTTTAATAACTCAAAGTTTTTATGATCCTCTAAAACGATAGTAAGGCGTTCTAACGTATCATCTAACATATGTGGTGCTGCTCGTAATGACCAGACAACTGATGAGAAAACCGTCATGCCAACATATACCGCATATAAATTCCAGAACTCCTCTGGTATTTTCCCATTAAAGTAGCCTTCTATTTGTCCGATTGAATACGGAATACTAATGTCTCTTGCAAATAGTGCAATCTTTACGAAATCATGAAGTGGGTCGCCCCAGTCATAGCCATTAAAATCAACAACACCTACATATTTCCCATCTCGCACAATTATATTTTCTAAATGAAAATCATCGTGTTGAAATCGATTTGGGCGGTTCTTTAAATATTTTTCATTTTCATCTATAAACTTTATGATTTTATCATCATTTTTTATTTTTATTCCACATGTTTTATATGCCTCTACATATTTTTGGTGTTTTTTCATTGCTCTTTCATACCATGGAAGAATATCCTTAGAAGCTTCATATGTATGCATTTTTGCTAAATCTTTTCCTGCCTCTATACCAATCTCATATTGTTCTTTTGGTGAATACGTAGGCAATAGCTTCTTCGCATCTTCCCCTTCTATATATGAGAAAATACTATATACACCTTCTTCTTCCAATACACCTATTTCAATCGGCCTTTGTGCCTGTACGTTACGTTTTACCATTTCATTTAAAATTTGAAATTCTATTTTCCTTCTTTCATACTCTTGTATATCGCCAATCCGTAACAAATATTTTTCATTATCAATTGTCGTAACTATATATTTCTTATCAGGAGAGAAACCTTTAGAAATTTCTTCAATATTCGCTGCATCTTTTATTATTTGTATATTATTTTGACATGCTGTAATTGTTTTCATTTTTATTCCCCTTACATTTCTACATTTGGTCTATACGCTACTTCTCTATTAATAGCTTGTTATCTAGGCCATAACGTCCTTACGATTTCCTCGTCTACTTCTTTAAAACATATTTCACTTTCTCTCGTACTATATGATACTATATTTACCTTTCTTCATCCAATTATGGAAAATAACAAATCATAAAAAGAAATGGACTCCTCTAATTTGCTACCCAAAATTCAATAATGATGAATGCCTGCACGAAGTGTATTCATATTAAGAATATGCCCCTTGCACTACTTGCACAATTTCCATCGGTGTATTGACCATATAATCTGGTGCATCTTTTTTCACTGTTTCAATAACATCATACCCCCAAGATACCCAAATTACGTTCACCCCAGCCTTTTTACATGCTGCTACATCTCGCTGTTCGTCACCAACGTATAACATATCTTTCTCTGTTATCTTTTTGGATTTTAAAAACCTTTTTATCATTTTATCTTTCCCGAACAAATTTTTTGAACAATACACTTCTTGAATATTTTCTATATCATTATTGTGTAAAAATGCCCGAATATGCTCTTCTGAGTTCGATGATATGACTGCAATCCCGTAACCTTTTTTATGTAGTTCATCTAATACATCCTTCATCCCATGGAACAAAATAAGATCTTTTATAGCAGGTTGATACAATTTATAAAACTCAAGTGCTAATATCGGTAGTTTATACAGTGGTACATCGAGTTGTTTACATCGCTCTGGCATCGTTAATTTACGTAAATACTCAATTTCTTCTTCCCTTACCGTTTTATATCCGTGCTTTTCAGCAAGTTGATTATAAATTGGTACAAATATATTTTGTGAATCTACTAATGTGCCATCAAAGTCAAAAACAATATACTTTTGCATTCCCATACTCCCTTTGCTTCTTTTTCTAAACCTATCTTATTCAACACCGTAGTTGTCTTACCCTTCTATATACATAAAAAAGAACAAGATTTTCTCTTGTTCTTTTTAAGAAAGCCACTTTGGCGGTACATTCGTATTCCAATAAATATTTCCTAATTCATGGTGTCCAGAGTACCCATCATCAAAACGGTGATAGTGGAAATTAAAATAATAACCATCTTGCGGTGGATGATCTCTTCTTACATGAAATCGCAATAAGTCATTTCCTGATTTCGTGTCATACACATGAAAAATCTTTTCATTATTTCCGCCAGCTGGCCTTTGAGAAATCGCTAATGATTGCAATGACTCCTCTGGCACATCACTTGCAAGCTCAGCAATTGCCTCTTCAATTTTCGGTAATATTACATCTTTAAACTCATCTTCAATTACTGGACCAATTTTAGTGCCAAACTTTTGCATCGACTGCTTCTCTGCTTCTTGCATTGCGTACGTAATAAAAGTATCAGTGGTTAACCTGTCATTCGTTTCTTCATATGTATAGGACGTACTCTCCAAATTTTGTTGCCCAGCTGTGCTCGTAGGCTTGTCCGCAGCTTTGGCATTATCAAGCAATATGGAAGGAGGCGTCACTAAACCAAATGTAAATACGGTAATTAATGCGACTAAGGTTTTTCTAAACCAATTTGGCATGTATGTTCCCTCCCCTTTCACTCATTATGTTTTATAAAACGGTTGTTCCTTCTATTATACAAAATGATTGTAATTTTTGCACTTTACAATTTTGTTAACGTTCACATATTTTTCACTTGAATATGAAATTGTAAGATTTCATACAATATAAGTACAACAACAATGAGGAGGCAATCCGATGACTTTAGACGTCATGTATTCCGCCGCAAGCATACTCGTTTTAGTATATTTTCTTTATCAATGTGTGACAGATTAGAAAAAGAGCCGTTTAGCGGCTCTTTTTCTATGGTAAAAATACAATCCAACCAATCCATATTATAAAAATAACCCCGGCAATTACAGCTGGTAATAAATAAAAATGAGAAAGGATAACTATTCCATACAAAAGTAGTACTGGAAGTAATAAATAGCGATCTGCCTTCCATCTTAACAATAGTAATTTTCCTTCATCACAATATAAATGAAGAAACATTTTTTTCGTAAATTCATTCCAATAATCGCGCGCATAACGAGAAATTGCAACTAAAGTAAATGCAAGAATAATAGCTGCAATCCATCTCGGACTCATAATAATACTGACAGTGCTTATACATAGAATTTGAATATAGAATATTCGTGCACTACTTGTACGGAAAAATTCTTTTAAAAAGGATTCAACAATACGAGATTCCTTTTTCTTCCCTAAAAACTTTTTAGAACGCGGAAACATCCACGGTTTTTTATTCGAACTACTCGGTTTAGCTGTATGACCACCAACTTGCATAATCCCACTTGTCCAGCGCATACTTTCTTCTTTCTCTTTCTCAACTTCTTTAAAAAAGCAATTTTTATAATTCAATTTTTCTTTTATCAATACGATAATTAGTAAAACTGCTAGACCGATACTTAGTATAGAATAAAATGGATTTTTATAAATAAGAAGCAGACTCACTCCAAAAAAGGTTAAACTTATAGAAAACATTACATTTTTTATAATCCATAGTAGCCATCGTTTCCCCACACGTACATGAATAAATCTCGTTAATAGCGACAACAGAAATCGAAATACAGTAAAAAACAGCCAAAATAATACGACTTGTATCTTCGTCACTCCGATACCTTTCATCAACACTGGTAACATAGCAACTACTACTATTACATTCGTTATCGCTATTCGAATAAACGTATATGTCATGCCATACTGGATTAACTTTTGCATGTGAGCGGGATACGAAATTAAAAATAAACTATCCGCTTGTTCAAAAAATGAACGAACTCCTCTTGAATATGTAATCACATAAAATGCGAATAGACCTAATCCGAAATAAACTGTCTCTTCCATCGATAATTCTTCTATCCATAGTGAACGATAATAAATTCCTATAAATATAAGTGCAGGAATAATAATATATAGCGCAACTGTCCAATCAGTTATAGAACGTATGGACTTCCATTTACGCCTCACTTCATAACGCAATCTTTTATAAAATTGTTGTTTAATCATGTTGTTCACGCCTTACGATTACATCAAAGCAGTCTAATAATGAACTCCCTGGCATTTCCGCTAACGTTTGGATTGCTTCTAAATGTCCATCTGCGACTAATGTACCTTGTGAAATGAGTAAAAATCTCTCACAAATTCTTTCAGCTGTGTCTAATACGTGCGTACAAAGTAATATACCTGCGCCGCGTTCTTTCTCTTTATATAAATAACTTAAAAACTCTTTCGTAGCTACTGGATCTAAACCGATAAAAGGTTCATCAATGATATAAAAATCCGGTTCAGTTAAAAATGCCAAAATGAGCATTGATTTTTGTTTCATGCCTTTTGAAAACTTTGATAAATACTCATGTTTATGTTTATCCATTCGAAACATATGTAATAATTCTTCAGCTTTCCTTTCCCAGCTTCCGCCCTCATTCTCACGAGCAGCCATTAATAATTCAATATGTTCCCATAGCGTTAAATAATCATAATATGTCGGATGCTCCGGCACATATGCATAAGGGTTCTTTTTTTCACCGAATGATATTTCACCATTCATATTTACAAGTAAACCGAGCATCGTTTTAATCGTCGTACTCTTCCCAGCACCATTCGCACCAATAAGTGCAACTAATTCACCTTTTTTAATTGAAAAAGCAATATCATGAATTGTCTTTTCCCCTATATCATATCCGGCAGAGCGGATATTCACGTCTAACATACATTCCCCTTCTTTCCATTTCCAATACAATCAAGGAAAAGAATAACATATAACTATCTATATATCATTAAAAAATATTTATTTTCATAGCAGGAATAAATATTTTTTAACAGAATATTTAATGTTTGATTACATTTTATTGGAGTGAATTATATGTCTTTTCAAATTCGCGAAGCTACGATAGACGATATAGATGCACTTTGTTCTTTAACAAAAGAATTAAAAGGTTCCTCTATTTCCTATGAAGATATGAACAACCGATTGCGATTCGTAAAAATGAGTCCTTTTGATTTTTTATATGTTTATGAAGAAGAAGACACTATATACGGATTACTTGGGTTTCGTATACGTGAAAATTTAGAAGATATAACTCGTTATGGGGAAATTTCAATTATTAGCGTTGATTCTACAATACGACGAAAAGGCATTGGACAAGTATTAATGGATTATGCAGAACAATTAGCCAAAAAACATAATTGTATTGGTACATGGCTAGTTAGTGGAACAAAAAGAGTAGAAGCACATCCTTTTTATAAAAAATTAGGATATGAAGTGAATGGATATCGATTTGTAAAACATTTTTAAAATACTTATAAATAGAAAGGACTAAAACTATGACAAACATCGAAGCTATTTTTATTGATCGTGACGGTACAATTGGCGGTGACACTACAATACATTATCCTGGATCTTTTACATTATTTCCTTTTACAAAAGCAGCTCTGCAAAAACTAAAATCTCGTAATATAAAAATTTTCTCTTTCACAAACCAGCCAGGTATCGCAGACGGGATAGCGACTGTTGCTGATTTTGCACAAGAATTAAAAGGGTTCGGCTTTGATGATATTTACGTATGTCCTCATAAACACGGTGATGGTTGTGAATGCCGCAAACCCAGTACAGGTATGCTGCTGCAAGCAGCCGAAAAATATGGGCTTGATTTAACCAAATGCGCTGTAATTGGTGATCGCTGGACTGATATTGTTGCAGGAGCAACTGTACATGCGACGACGATATTAGTTCGAACAGGCGCTGGACATGATGCTTTACATACGTACCGTCACAAATGGGCACATATTGAGCCGAACTACATTGCAGAAAACTTTGAAGATGCTACAAATTGGGTTTTAAATCAACTATAATACAAATAAAAAGAGACGTTTTCACAATGAAAACGTCTCTTTTCATTTTATATTTTTTTAAAATGTTAATTCATAATGGAAATAACGATTATCTCTCAAATAACCATTTTCAGCGTATAATCGCTGTGCTGATAAATTATCAATCTCTGTTTGTAATTTTACACCTTTTGCACCATTTTCTAAGGCAAATTCTTTAGCAGCTTCTAGTAATTTTTTACCTGTTCCTGCTCCGCGCTTAGTGGCCTGTACAAACAGATCATTTAATATCCATAATTCTTTCATCGAAATGGAAGAAAATGATGGATATAATTGTGTGAATCCAATATATTCACCGTCTTCAACTGCCACGAAAATAATGGATTCTTTTCTCTCGATTCGATTTCGTAAAAATACTTTTGCTCCTTCTATATCGGAATCTTGTCTATAAAACATACGATAATTATTAAAAATTGATGCTAGTCCATCTAAGTCTGCAATTGTTGCCTCATATATTCTCATTTTACTCCATTCCCCTTCCAATACTGTCTCATTATATCCGTTGCCCATTTAGGCTGTACAATTTCTTCTTTCGGCATAAACTCTTTCATTATCGGCTTTATATCCAATATAGGGGTGCCATCAATAGCATCTAACCCCTCAACCATAATTGATTTACCTTCTCTTTTGATCACCTTTACAATTGTGGCTCCTATGCGATTCGGACGATTTTTCCCGCGCTGTGCAAAAATGCCTACTTTAGGATAATCTTGATTATTTCTAGGATGTCTAGCAAAATATTGAATTTGTTCATCAGCTACTTTATGAAAGTAAAAAACAACTTCAATGTGAGAAAATTTTTCAATCCCTTGTATACTTTCTTCTGTATACATTTCAGTTAAAGTAATATAGGATCTTACTTCTCCCCATTCATCGTCTTTTATTTCCTTTCTTTCATTATGTACAAATGCGATTGGCTGAACTGAAAACATACGCATTCCCCCTTGAATGTAACCACTTACATTATAAAGTATTTTCAGAATGTTTTCCACAAACACGAACTAGGTTACATAATATAATTATACTCTATTTTGTAAAGCAAAATTAACTGCTTCAACTGCATGTATATGAGTTGTGTCGAATATCGGAACTGATACGTCTTCCTGCTTTATTAATAATCCTATTTCTGTACAACCTAATATGATTCCTTGTGCCCCCTCTTGTACTAGCTCTTCTATAACTCTTTTATAATACTCCCTAGATGGAGATGTTATCTTTCCTAAACATAATTCTGTATATATTACTTCGTTTACCTTATCTCTATCCTTTTTTGATGGAACCATTACTTTTATATGATTTTCCTCTATGCGTAATTTATAAAAGTCTTGCTCCATTGTATATTTAGTTCCAAGTAAACCAACCTTTTGAATATCTTTCTTTTTAATTTCTTTTGCAGTTGCATCAGCGATATGTAAGACTGGAATATGAATATTCTCCTTTATTTTCTCAATTACTTTATGCATTGTATTTGTGCAAATAATTATAAAATCGGCTCCTCCCTTTTGTAACGAATATGCTGCATTTCCTAATAATTCTCCTGCTCCATTCCAATCTCCGTTAGACTGGAATCGTTCAATCTCTTCAAAGTCCACACTATTAATCATACATTTTGCCGAATGTAACCCTCCTAATCTCTCTTTTATTTCTCCATTTATGATTCGATAATATTCAGAAGTTGATTCCCAACTCATACCACCAATTAAACCTATTGTTTTCATTACATAACACCTACCTTTGACTATTTTCTTTAGCTAATCATAACATTTTATTATGTATATTATACACAATAAAACAAGACTTTACGTTTATAATATAAAGTCTTGTTTTAACTATTTCCAAGGAAATTTTATAAGAATATTCTGAAATTATTTTTCTAATGTTTTTATAGAATCTTCATATTGATAATGGAAACACTCTCGATACAACTGTTTAATTTCATCATATGATGGCACACGTGGATTATTTGCTGGACTTCCACTTTCAATTGCATCTGATGCCATTTTAGAAATAGCCTTTTCAAATTCAACTTCACCAATTCCGTATTCTTTTAAGTTTGGAATTCGGAGATCAAAACAAAGTTTTTTTATTTCCCTCAGCGTGTAGTCTGCTACTTCTTCATCACGATAGGAATACAAATCTTTATTTAAACAACGTCCAATTTTCGCTAGTCTTTTTACTGCACTAACTTTTGTATATTCTAAAACTGTAGGTAATAGTATTGCATTTGATATACCATGTGGTACATGAAATAACGCCCCTACTGGTCTGGACATTCCATGAACTAGCGTAACAGATGCATTTGAAAATGCGATTCCAGCTTGTAAGGACGCAATCATCATCGCTTCTCTTGCCTCCATATTCTCTCCATCTTCATATGCAATACGTAAATATTTCATAATACTTTCAATTGCGGAAAGTGCAAGTACATCGGTAAGTGATTGTGAAACTTTAGAAATATATGCTTCGACTGCATGACATAATGCATCTATCCCTGTTGCTGCTGTAATATGCGGTGGTACCGAACGTGTTAGAATTGGGTCAATAATCGCTACTTGCGGGGTGAAATTTGGATGCTTCATCATCATTTTTACATCTGTTCGTTTATTCGTAATTACTGCTACACTTGTTACTTCCGATCCAGTACCAGAAGTTGTTGGGATTGCAATTAGTGGTAGCGGATCATTGTCTATTTCCATATCTTTTTGGACATAATCTTCCACTTCTCCACCATTTGTATATAACACCGCAACTGCTTTCGCTGCATCTATACAACTTCCACCACCAATACCGATAATAAAATCACACTTTCCTTCTTTACAAAGTGTTAACGCTTCTAACACGTGTATATTTGTAGGCTCAGCATTTACTTTATTATATGTAATAACAGTTATACCTTTCGTATTTAGTTGTTGTATACACCTCTCAACATATCCTAAATCCTCCATAATTGTATCCGTAACTATAAACGCTCTTTTCCCCAACTTCTTAGATTGTTCCCCCAGCTTTTCAAGCGAATTTCTTCCATATAATACAGACTTCGGCATACGGAACTCAGCAACTTCTTGCAAGTACTCCACCCCTTCTTACCCTAATTAATGTTTTAGTTTATAAAATATCGGCTTAATAAATTCCTGTTACAGTATAGAATGCAATAACTAAAAACACAGCAACCGTTTTCAAAACTGTAATAGCAAAAATATCTTTATATGACTGTTTATGTGTTAAACCTGTCACTGTAAGAATAGTAATAATAGCCCCGTTATGCGGTAATGTATCCATTCCTCCTGATGCCATTGACACAATACGATGCATCACTTCTAATGGAATATCAAATTGATTGGCCGCTGCAATAAACTTATCTCCCATCGCACTTAAAACAATTCCCATTCCTCCTGATGCAGAGCCTGTAATACCTGCTAAAATATTCGTCGTGACCGCTCCATTCACTAGAGGATTTGTGAATGTGGCAGAAATACCATCTCTCATAATTGCGAAGCCTGGAAGTGCCGCGATGACACCACCGAATCCAAACTCAGCTCCTGTATTCATCGTTGCAAGTAGCGCTCCACCAATACTTGTATTCAATCCAGCTTGAAATCCTGTTACTACTCGTTTCCAATATAATAATAACGTAGTTACTATACCTATAATAAGTGCCAATTCTACTGACCAAATTCCAACTACTGCACTTAATTCTACTTTTCCAAATGTTTTCATACCAATTGTAGAAAAATCAAAACCATTTGGGTACCACTTCGGTATCATAATAGTAAACACCTTATTCATTACACCTACTAAAATAAGTGGTATAAAAGCAATCACTTGCTGAATTCTTGTAATTTCAATACTTTTAAGTAACGGCATATCTTTTTGTTCTACTTGCAAAGAAGCTGCTGTTTCAGTATCCCCATCGTTAAAACCAAAATACCCTTCTCCTGCTGACTTCGCCTTCTTACGTCTACTCTCTAAGTATAGTAAACCTAACGTAAGTACAAAAATTGCCCCTACAATACCAAGTATCGGCGCAGCATAAATGTCCGTTTTAAAAAATGTTGTAGGTATTACGTTTTGAATTTGTGGTGATCCAGGTAGCGCATCCATTGTAAACGTGACTGCTCCAAGTACAATCGTTCCAGGGATTAAACGCTTCGGGATATTCGCTTGTCGAAACAGCTTAGCTGCGAACGGATATACAGCAAACACTACTACGTACACACTAACACCACTATACGTTAAAATCGCACCCATTAATACAATCGCTAAAATCGTACGTTTTTCACCAACTAACTCTATAATTGTCTTTGCAATCGAGTCTGCAATTCCTGACATTTCAACTACTTTCCCAAATATTGCCCCAAGTAAAAATACAGGGAAATATAGTTTAATAAAACCTACCATTTTCTCCATAAAGATATTCGAAAAGAAAGGTAATACAAAACTAGGCTCTGTCAAAAATACCGCAAATAATGCAAATATCGGTGCAAATAAAATAACAGAAAACCCTCTATATGCTACAAACATTAGTAAACTAAGTGCTAATAATATAATAACTAGCTCCAATTATACCCCTCCTTTAGACTGAAAATTCTAAATTTTATAGATAAACTTCTACTAATCTTTTGATTCTGACACCCCTCCTCTTATTCATACAAATTTTTCATGCTAAAAATGTCTAATTATAAGTATTCGATTACATATGAAAAATCCCTTTAAACATAAACGATTTCATCGTCATACGTTATAAAGGGATGTTTAGTCTCTATATTTACTACTTTACCAAACTATTTTCTAAACAAAAATGATGTAGTTCTTTTACATCCTTTACTATATAAGTCGCACCAACTTCAGTCAATTCTGTTTCACTACCATAGCCATATAATATACCGACTGAAGCAATTCCATTATAATTCGCCCCTATGATATCGTGTTTTCTATCTCCAATCATAACAATTTCTTCTTTATTAAGTTCTTCATTTGTTTGTAAAATATGAGCAATAATTTCTTCTTTTTTTATTCTCGTACCATCTAAATTACTTCCAATAATACCTTCGAAATAATTCGTTAGTTGAAAATGCTCTAAAACTTGTTCAGCAAATATAGTAGGCTTTGAAGTTGCTATAAATAAACGATTTCCGGTATCTTTTAATTGTTTTAAAAGATTTGGAATATCCTCGTAAACATTATTTTCTAACAATCCACGCTGCTTTAAATACTCTCTGAAATAAAAAACAGCTCGTTCAACTTCTCCTTCATTCATATTGTATCTCTCTACGAATGATTGCTGAATGGGCGGACCAATAAATGAATTTAACTCGTTTATATGTAATTCTTCAATTCCAAGCTTTTTTAATGCATACAATACTGAATTTACAATTCCTTCTTTCGGATCCGTCAATGTTCCATCTAAATCAAATAGAAATGTTGTGTACATGTTTCAATCCCCCACTCATTTTACTTTATACGTAACATATAACAGCTTTTCCCACTTCTTCTTTTATTATAATACTATCATTATCTTTTTTTCTGAAAAATTACTTTTCCTATGTCACATACTTTCAGTTACAAAAAAAGATACATATGGTAAAGTAAAAAAGTTATAATTATTTTAATAGAAACTGGTGAAACAAATGTCAATTACGTTAATTTTTATAATGGCCTTTACAATTATAATTCACGCAGTCGAAACAAGTTCTTATAGTATTCGATTAGCAGGAGTTCGTTTGAAAAAGATTGCCGTTGCTTTATCTGTTGTAGGGATGGTATTACTTATTTCAAGAACATCAAACTTACTACAAGCCTTTTTAATCGGTGGAATTGTCGATGAAGCAAAATTAGATTCTTCTATTAATTTAGAGCATATTATACGACTTGTACTATTATCTGCTTCTATCGGTACATTACTTGCGATTTTACTATATCCAACTTTGACCAAACTATTTGGATACGTCATTCAAAACTTTGAAACAGACGGTTCTTTCATTCGAATGATGAAAACGAATAACATTCAAAAATTAAAGTACACAAAAAGATATGTACGGTTTCCAAAGTTAGAAATGATTCATAGACTACGCATTGGTGGTATCCCAAAGCGTATTATGCTTATTAACATGTTTGCTACTGCAATTTATACAGCAGGGGTTCTTTCTGCCCTTTATGCCTCTTTTCTAAATCCAGATTACGCAACAAATGCAAGTACAGCTTCTGGCCTTGTGAATGGTTTTGCTACAATTTTATTAACAGTGTTACTCGATCCACGTATAGCACTTTTGACAGAACGCGCTTTACAATCAGAAAATGGCGCTGAATCTATGAGTAAAATGTATGGCTGGCTAATGATATCTAGACTTCTCGGTACTTTACTCGCACAACTGTTGTTCGTACCAGGTGCTTACTGGATTTTATGGATTATTGAACTGATGCATTAATTTACTAGAAAGGTGGATTTATCAATGAAGATACAAACAGAGCAAGATATCGTTCGCTTAATAGAAAACGACGAATGGATGATGAATGTATTACAAATGGCCAAATCACTAGAACTACCTGATTGGTGGATTTGTGCCGGATTTGTTCGTTCTAAAATTTGGGATACTTTACATAATTACGAAGCTAGAACGGCTATGCCTGATGTTGATGTGATTTATTATGATAGTCTACATAAAGATGAGATATACGAACAATCATTAGAAACGAAATTAAAGAATATTGATGCTACGATCCCTTGGTCGGTAAAAAATCAAGCTCGTATGCATGTAGTGAATAATATGCCACCGTATTCTTCTTCTGTTGATGCTATTTCTAAATTTCCTGAAACAGCAACTGCTTTAGGAGTTACGCTTGACGAACTAAACAACGTCATATTAACGGCCCCATGCGGGATTGAAGATGTGCTCTCATTACAAGTGAAACCGACAGCTCATTTTCTTGAATCGAAAGAACGAATACATATGTACAAAAATAGAGTTAATAAAAAGAATTGGCAAGATAAATGGCCTAATATTACAATCACTCATCCAGAAATTTAAAATAGAGCGCTTCGCATTATACGAAGCGCTCCTTCTTTTTTAGTTCAAAAAATGAATGACTGTTTCAGCAAATCGATCAGCTTCCTCATAATGTGGTGTATGGCCACTCTCTTCGAATACAATATACTCTCCATTTTGAGCATCTTTATTAAACGTATCAATTTGTTTTTCACACGTTACTGCATCGTATTTTCCTACAATTAATAACATTGGATTTTGTATTTCTTTTATTTTTTGTAATAATGAAGTATGAACTGCTCCTTCTACTTTTAATCTATCAAAATGAATTTTGGAGCGATTTGAAAATACTTCCCACACTTCATCACTATATAAACTCTCGTCTGTCACATCTTCCTTATAATTGTAAATCTCCATTCTTTTTTCTTCTAATTTATCACTTAGTCTTATATAAGCTTCTAGCAACTCTTCTGAACTAGCATTGCTAGAAGAATAAGCAAGGGACTCTTCTGCTACTTCTTCTTTTCCATATTTTTTTAATAAATGCCCTGTCTTTTGTAACAAAGCTTTACTTGTTAATGCAAAATCAAAAGTTGGCCCTTCAAATATTATTCTCTGTATTGAACTTGGATATATCGACGCATATAACAATGCTACATATCCACCGAAAGAATGTCCAATTACAGACCACTTCTCAATGTGTAATACTTTTTTTAGTTCCTCACAGTCTTCAATCAAATCATTTAATCCAAAAGCTTCGTCCTCAGTAATTTCTTCTGAGCGACAAACACCTCTTTGATCAATCATAATTACATATAAAGAATCTTTTAAACGTTCCGCTTGATGAAATGAAAAATCATAGCAACTTTCTCCCGGTCCACCATGCAAGAATAAGACTGGTTTATCTTTAGGATTTCCATGCGTTTCAACGTATAGCTTTTTCCCTCTAATATTCATGTATTTCCCTGCTTCTATCAAATTCGCCTTTATAATCATCACCTCATTTTTTACTGAATATTATAACATTTGACATTAAATAATTCCTATTACGTTTAAAAAGACGATGATTATTGCAAGTGGCGCTACAAATCGAAGTAAAAACGCCCAACAAGTAAATACTTTCTTTCCATAATTTCCACCTACAAAAAACTCTGCTTCTAGCACCTTTTTTTCCATTTTGAATGAAACGAAAATACTAATAAATAGCGCTCCGAGTGGCATTAATATATTACTAGATAAAAAGTCTACTGCATCAAAAATATTTTTTCCAAAAATTGTAATATCACTCCATACTCCAAATGATAGTGCGGATGGTATACCCACTAAGAAAATGCTGAAACCGATCATCCATGATAATTTCGTTCTTCTTTCTTGTTCACCATTTGCTAATGCTGAAACAACTGTCTCTAATAGAGAAAATGCTGATGTTAATGTCGCAAATGTAAATAGTGCGAGAAATACTGTTAAGAAAAACCCACCGAATGGAATTTGACTAAATACTGATGGTAATACGATAAATAGTAATCCAGGCCCTTCTGTTGGCTCCATTCCTAATGAAAATACGGCCGGAAAAATAGCAAGACCTGCAAATAGTGAAACAAATAAATTCAATCCAACAATTGTTATTGCTGATTTTGGTAAACTTTCTTTTTTATTTAAATACGAACTATACGTAACCATAATCGAAATTCCTATGCTAATCGCAAAGAATGATTGGCCCATTGCGAACAAAATACTTTCTGAAGTAATCTTTGAGAAATCTGGTTGTAAGAAAAACTTCACACCTTGCATTGCATTATCAAGTGTTAACGAGCGAATAATAAGAGCAACAAATAAAACGAACAATGCTGGTAGCATATATTTACTTGCTTTTTCAATTCCATTTTGTACACCCTTTGATACAACCCAAATCGTAATGAACATAAAAGCGAAATGCCCCATAATCGCCCAAGCGGGATTTCCAATTGTTTCAGTAAATAACGAACCGTAATTTTGTCCCGGAGTTATAAGTTGTCCAGTTACTCCTCTGAATAAATAAATTAGTACCCATCCACCTACAACACTATAAAACGAAAGTAGTATAAAACATGTTCCAACGCCAAGGCGTCCAATCCAGTGCCATCCTGTATTAGGTGCGATACTTTTAAATGCGCCAACTGCTTGTTTCTGCGTACTGCGTCCAATCATAAATTCAGCTATAAGTAGTGGTAGTCCAATTAATACAGTAAATAATATAAAGATTAAAAAGAATGCTCCTCCCCCACTCTTCCCAGCGATATAAGGAAACTTCCATATTGCGCCTAGTCCAATTGCAGATCCTGCTGCAGCCATTATAAACCCTAATTTCGAAGTCCATTGCTCCGTCTGTTTCATCTTATTTTCCTCCTAATTACATCTTTTTATATAAATAATTAAATTCTATAAACCAATCCGAATAAACCCTCCATTTCTATTTCCATAAAATAAAAAAATGGCCTAGCGTCTCTATATAAAGAGACGCTAAGCCATTTACTTAACGCGGTACCACCCTTATTGATTCCATTATGAATCCACCTTAGTAGTAATCGTTTGATTACAAACCTAATATCGAAGGTTAACCGTTAAGATTTACTAAGAATGTGATTCCGTTCCACCTTACTGCTCCTAGGCGAGTTCAGGATGTCATTTGACTATGTCACACCAACCCATAGCTCTCTGTACAAATATACGACCTTACTACTCCTATTCAACACAATTAAATATTTAGAATATATTTTCTTTTGAAATTAATATGAAGTATATCGGTTATATGTGTAACTGTCAAGGGATATATTAAAATTTGATGAGAAAGTGTTGAATTATATTAATGAAGAAATAAAAAATCCGTTGTACTATTAAATAGCACAACGGATATACTTCCTTCCCCTATTATTAAGGGATAAGTCTTGTACAGTCCCTTGGAAAAGCACTCGCCTCTCGTACATTTGTTAATTCTAATAGTTTGTATACAACTCTCTCTAATCCAATTCCAAAACCACCATGCGGGGGACAACCGTATCGAAATGTATTTAAATAAGATTGAAATTTATCTGGATGTAATCCTTTTTCTTTAAAAGAAGCAAGTAACATTTCATAATCATGAATTCGCTGTGCCCCTGATGTTATTTCTAATCCCTTATATAATAAGTCGAACGAATCAGTAATAGATGAATTCTCTTTATTCGGCATTGTATACATCGGCCTAGTTCCTTTCGGATAATGTGTAATGAAAACTAACTCACTCTTATATGTTTCCTTCACATATTTTCCTAGTAACTTTTCACCTTCTGTATCTAAATCCCCAATTGGCGATTCTTTTAGGTACTTATTTTTCAAAACTTCTTGCGCCTCTAACAATGTAATTTTCGGTATTTCTGTAATTGCAGGTACTTCTATTTGTAATAGTTGTAGTTCTTTTTCACAGTTTTTTGCTACTTGTTGAAACATATATCGTAAAACATCCGTTTCTAATTGCATCACTTCATAAAAATCATGAATAAATCCAAGTTCTACGTCTAACGATATATATTCATTCAAATGACGGGAAGAATTATGATGTTCCGCTCTGTAAACAGGGGCAACTTCAAAAACACGTTCTAACCCTCCAGCTACCATCATTTGTTTATAAAACTGTGGTGATTGTGCTAAATAAGCTTCTTTTTGAAAGTATGGAAGTTTAAAAACATTTGCTCCTCCCTCTGCCCCTTGCGAAACAATTTTCGGAGTAAATATACGTGTGAAATCGTTCTCTACAAGAAATTCACTAAAGCTCTGAACGAGTGTAGATTTCACTTTAAATATCGCCTCGATTCGCTCATGTCTTAATGATAATACCCGCTCATTTAGTAGTTGATCTAAGCCAACTTGCAATTTCTTTTTATTTATTTCAAATGGAAGTGGTTCTGCACCATTTAATATTTTCACTTCGTGAGCAAGCACTTCAACTCCTAATTCTGTTTTCGAAGTCTCTACTATTTGACCAACTACTTGAACGACACTTTCCACATCTACCTTAAATCCAGCTAACTCATTTTCTAATACACATTGCATAACTCCTGAGCGATCCCTTATTAATAAAAAACTAACATTACCTAGATGACGAATCTTTTTTACCCATCCTTGAAGTAATACAACCTTTCCACTTTGCTTTTTACATTCTTTTGTGAGTGAACGCTTCATTATTGACTCCATTATTTTTCCCTCCAGTAATTTTATATTTATTTACGTTATTGTTGTTGTCATCGTCATCATCCACGATCACTCACCTCCTTTCAAAGAATACAAAAATCCGCCCCTATAAATAGGGACGGATTTTTCCGCGGTACCACCCAAATTGTCATAATGACCATCTTAGCCCTGATAACGGTAGGTACCGTTTGCTTTTACTAATAATCACGTTCAAAGCAACACTCACAGGTGTCTTTCCATCATGCGGTATCGCAACCTTCCCAGCAACCGGCTGCTCTCTGTAGACCTTTGCACCATGTACTTTTCCTGATCATCACTTTTTATATTTACAGAGTATTCTATCTCTTCGCTTTATAAAACGCAAGCCTTTTTAAATATATTTTCATTTTTCATATCCAATTTTGTACAATCTCCTCTAAAGCCATTCCACGTGAGCCTTTCAATAATACAACATCATTTTCCGTTATTACTTTTAATACTTCCTCTGCTATTTTGGTCTTATTATTAAATGACTGTACTTTTCCTGTATCATATTTCTTTCTTGCTTCTTCCGCTACAATTTCAGCTAACTCTCCATAAGTAAATACATATTGAATGCTCTCTTCATTTAACATTTTACCGATTTCTCTATGATATGTTTCAGCATTCTTCCCTAACTCCAACATATCCCCAATTACTATCATTTTTTTCTTATAGGCATTTAATGTCTGTAACGTTTCAATTGCAGCCTTCATTGAAGAGGGACTAGCATTCCACGCATCGTCAATAATTGTAAAACCTGTTTTGGCAGTTAAAAATTGAAAGCGCATATGAGTAATATTTACTTGCCGCAATGCTTCCTGTATTTTTTCTGTAGAGATATTGTAAAATTGACCTACGGCGATTCCGACAATTGTATTTAAAATATTATGTTTTCCATGTAAGGGAACATCGTACTGTATTTTTGAATCATTTAATTTAAAATGAACACCATATCCATCTAATTTCACGTTTGTTGGAAACAAATCATTTGTATACTTTTCACCAAATGCCTTACACTTTATACTCAATAGATTCTTATTTTTCAAAAGCAATGGTTCATCACCATTATACAAACATAATCCTTCATCTTTTAATCCATCAATAATTTCTAATTTAGCCTTCGCAATCTCTTCTCTTGATCCAAGCGTTTCTAAGTGAGACTGGCCAATCATTGTAATGATCACTACATCCGGCTGCGCTATTTTTGATAAGTTTCGAATTTGTCCTTTTTCACTCATTCCCATTTCAAGTATTAAAAACTCTGTATCTCGTTTCATTTCTAAAATTGTTAACGGCAAACCGATTTGACTATTTAAATTCCCCTTTGTTTTATGCACACGATAAATTGTACTTAAAATCGTGTTTACAATATCTTTTACCGTTGTCTTGCCATTACTCCCTGTAATTCCAATCACTTTTACATTTAGCTCTTCTCGGTAAAATTGTGCCAATTGTTGCAAAGCAAGCAAAGTGTCATCTACAAATATAATTGGCATCCCTTTTGGAGGAGTACCATAAGACTTTTTCCATAAGGAAGCGACAGCTCCATTATCCATTGCCTCTTTCACATAATCATGTCCATCTTTCAACCTAATGATTGGAACAAATACATTTCCTTCTTTAATGCTTTTGGAATCTATGCAGACACCATGTATCTCTATATGATGAAACGATTCTTGTAACCCTTCACCACCTACTACCTCTTCAAGTTTTTTCAAATTCATCTGGATCAAAGCATCACCCAATTTCCATTTTATTACATAATTACCGTTTTATTTACGCATATTAATAAAGTGAAACTTTAATCAATGGGGATTTTGTTCTTCCCCACTGATTATCAGCCCTCACCAATCGGGCTTTTACGGGAAGCCCGCCCCCCACCTAACTTCTTTACTTTCCCTCAATTTTGAGGTGGAGGGTCTGACTGTCCGGCAAATAGCGGGTTAAAAATTTCATAGCGAGGTGTTTATATGAAAAAAGCGATTAGTTTCTTTCTTCTTTTGTTATGTCTAATTGTAGTGAATGAAACGTACGCCTACTCACCAAAAGCTTTACCGATCTCCCAAAACTCTGATCAATGGAAAGTGAATATTGATGAACCGAAGAACAATGATAAAAATATGCTTCAAGCTAAAAAAGATGAATTTAATACATATCAATTTTCAGTAAAAAATGTTGGAAACAGTGAAGTATATAACGTACAAGTCGAAGTATTCCGCAACGAGCCAAAAACAAAAACGAAATATGAACTCTTTTCCCTAAAGGAAAGTCGTTTAGCAAGTGGAAAAACTGGATTTAGACATGCTAATTTTCCAGTTTCTACAAAAGCAGATGTAGTTGATGTAATCATTACTTGGCAAGAACACCCTTTCCGCTCCATGAGAAATGGTCAAAAAGTTGAGTCTCGAAAATTTAAAGAGCATTTTGTTTTTAAAGATGAGAAAAAATAAACGAATGTAGCTAAATCCACACTACCATTCATTTAGCTACCTTTACTAGTACCAGTTCATAAGCAAATTAAAAAGTCGTGGCTTATAAATGCCACGACTTTTTACATTAATTCGTACTAATTCCTCTTGCTGCCCAAATACGATCGATATCAGCAGCATGTTGTCCTCCATATAAAAGAGCATCCGCTTGCTTAATTGCTTTTGCTCCATCACGGAATTTAGAGTTTGGTGTTAATGACCAATGTGATTGTAAAATAATTTTCGTTGCTACATCACGTCCAAAAGCTTGTGCCATTTCGTATTGACCTTGCGCCCAAATTTCACCATCATCATGCACTTCATTCGTTATATCTTTCGGATATACTTTATTCGTATCTAATCGGCGTAAGCATGTTGGATCTGAACTAGAATAAGCTGTCGCATCCCATTCTCCAACACATGCTTTACCATATCCAGTAGTCGATACTGCATCTTCATATGTAGCACCTAAGAAGTCGCCAAATCCTTCTCCCATCGCTCCACCTTCTGCTGAACTACCAAAGCCAGGAACTTGGTTATCTTGAATCGAATGCCCATACTCATGTGCGATAATACCAGCATCTTCTGCATCATCAACACCTCCAGTACCGAAAGTTAAAGCTTTTGTTGATGGAGAATAGAATGAGTTATCATCAGTTGTACCATTAACATTCACTTTTATCGAACGGTTATTAATATTTTTAAAACCTAACCCTTGAATGTAACGCTGTAATGTATCGATATGATAATACGACATCACATCTTCAAAGCTATCATTTGCACGTGTATAGTTAAATTGTAAGTTTGTAGATTTTGTTTTTGCTTTTGAAGAAATCGTTACATACTCTCCAATTAAAAATCCTGTTCCATCTAAACCTTTTAACGTAACAGTCTTCAATTGGTTCGTTAGAGCTGTTGAATCTGCATCATTATTATCTTTTAGGCCAACTTTACTACCACTAGATACGACTGGGTTAGGTAAAAATACTTTTCCTGATCCTTCAGCTTTTCGATTTATATCAACCTTTTTAATTAACTTTCCATTTTCTGCATCAATAAATGTTTCCCATGCACCAAATGGATTATTAGAATGGACTACAACTTTATATACTGGACGAGCAATTCCTTCTTCAACAATATATCCGAACTCTTTATCTGTAGGAGCCCATAAATTTTGCTCACTTGCTTCTCCAACATACGCCATTGATTTTTGTATTGCATCTTTTTCACTAATTTTTGTCGTTACTTCCTTCACACCTGTAACAGGCTGATAATCAGAAACAGCGAGTACTCCCTTTCCCTCTCCGTTAAGCGTAACTGTTATTTGTTTTGAAAATACAGGTGCACCATTAACAACTTGTTGGAACCTAACATATGAAGCTACTGACGTTTCTGTTGTAGAAATATATTGCAAGTCTGAGAGGTCAGCTTTCAATCCATACTGCGCAGCATTTTCTTTTAAATATTCAGTTGCTTTTTTCTGCGGTGAATAAGCTTCTAGCTTTACTTGCTGTTGTTTTTCCAATGCCGAAACCGTAGAAATCGTCCCCATTACTAATGGCACAGTCATTGCCATTGCCACCATTTTTTTATTAAACATAGAACCACTCCCCCTAATAAAGTAGCTCAACCTTATCCCATTACCACTAGGCAATCATTCCCCACAAAATGGGGGGATAAAAATTGAATCTACGAGTAATTCTCTATAAACAATTCTATTACCTTTCCATTTAGGGTGAGTGAAATTTTCTCAATATTTATGTGTAAAGTAAAAACAATACTTTAGAAAGAAATTTCTAAATCCATTCCTTCCCTTCCCCCCGAAACTTTTCATATTACTGTGTAAAAAAATAGGCCGTTTTTTACCTAACGGTAGGTTGAAAAAATCACTTATGAATGATACGATGTTAATAACCTTTTTTTAGGAGGAACTATATGAGTAAAAGTGAAGAAACACTCTCTTCAATAATGGAAGCAAGTTATCGCCTTTTTGCTACGTACGGTATTGCTAAAACAACTTATACGATGATTGGTGAGGAGGTTGGTATCGCAAAACCATCTATATATTACTACTTTAAGTCTAAAGATGCCTTAATTGAATGTATTTTTACAGAATTATGTAAAGCGATGCAGTTCTCTTCGTATTTTCATACAGAAGAATTTACGAAACCAAATTTTATTGAAAAATGCACTGCAATTGGTCTTAAAATAATTGATGAACAGCGAAACGACCCTTATTTTAATCGTGTGTTGCAAGAGTATGTATTACTATCTTCCAGAAACAATATGTACAAAGATCGATTACTAACTGTGCAAACAGAATATTTACATGGATTTGAAGTACTCCTTACAAAAGCAAATGAACTTCAATTAATTGAAAATAAAAATTTAGTTTCAAAAGCTCATATGTTAGCATTAGTGCTTGATAATATCGGAAATTTTATGATGATTGACGCAAAGATAGATTATAAACAAATTTGGATTGAAGCTGTAAATAGCATTTTTGAAAGAAGGGATTGAAGTGAATACTAATAAGCGCATTATCGGCTTAGATTTTGCTAGAGCTTTGGCGATGTTTGGTATGCTACTTGTCAATTTCATGGTAATAACAGGTGCAGAAGGAAATGGTCCCCCTTTTTTAATAACCTTCATGTCAATATTTGAAGGTAGAGCTTCTGCTTTGTTTGTTATACTTGCAGGCATCGGTATAACTTTAATGACTAGGTCAGCCGTTGCTAGCAATGAACAAATAAAAATTTCTAATAGCCGAAAGACCATCTGGAAACGATCACTTTTCTTATTTATTTTAGGATTACTACTATATGTAATGGAGTGGACTGGGGATATATTACACTATTACGGTGTTTACCTTTTCATTGCTGCATTACTCATTACAGTACGCAAAAAAGTATTACTATTGCTATCTATTATTATCCTACTCATCGCACAATCTCTTCAGCTTACTTTTAATACTTTCGAGGGCTGGGGAGGTCCAACTCCATTTATAAATTATGTAGACTTCTGGACAATAAAGGGTTTTCTTCGCAACTTATTCTTTAATGGGTATCACCCAATTTTTCCTTGGTTCTCGTTCTTCTTAATCGGTATGATAATTGGCAGGTTAGATCTTCATAATAAGAAAATTAAAGAAAGATTACTCTTACTGGGTATTACAATCACAATATTAACAGAACTTTTATCAAAAGGACTTACACACTTTTTTATTCCATACATCGGCAAAGAAGCCGCCACATTTTTATTTAATACAGGACCCATTTTACCAAACATTTTATATATTTTATCTGCTACAGGATCCGCTATTACTATATTAATCATATGCCTCAATATCGCTGAAAAATATAGTAATACTTGGTTTGTCACTTCCATTGTACAAACAGGACAATTAACGTTAACTCATTATGTCAGTCATGTATTTATCGGTATTGGGACATTAATTCTATTAAATAGAATGGAACATCAATCACTACTATTCGTTTTATTATTTGCTACTGCATTTTTCATTTCCAGTATTTTGTTTAGCGTATTATGGAGAAAGAAATTTTCTAGAGGACCTATCGAATGGATTATGAGGAAATTAGCTAGTTAATTTACCTCCATACGAAAAAGGAAGTTGGAATGATTCCAACTTCCTTTTTTCTTTAATGAGCCGCGCTTAATTTAATTCGAACTTTTGCTTCACCTAAAGATAGTTCATCGTCTTCCTTTGTTAAATGATCAAATGTAAATTGCTTAACGAGTAAGTTTTCTTCCAACAACTCTTTATGATTCGTTAACGTTCGCTTTAGTTCTTCCTCTGTATCAAGAATAACATCGACTCGTAAATTAACCGGTAAATTCAACTGCTTACGATATTCTTGAACCGCTCGAATGAATTCACGCGCTACTCCTTCTTGTAACAATTCTTCCGTTACATTCGTATCTAACATAACTGTATATTTTCCGTTAGTCGTATTAGAGAATCCTGATTTTGCAACTTTCTCTACTAATACATCTTCAGCTGTTACCACTACTTCTTCTCCTGGTGCAGCTTCGTAAACTGCTCTTTCTGTAGATACAAAGTGTTGTACTTCTTCTTTTGATAATTGTTTTAGCCAGCCATTTAATGCATTCACATTTTTACCAAACTTCGGCCCAGCTGTTTTAAAGTTCAGCTTTAATTGATAGGACGTATATTTCGTTTCATCGAGTTCAACATGGAACGCTTTGACATTTAGTTCATCCATGACGATATCACGATACGATTCCCAATCCATATCATTCTCATTATGTGCTAGTAATACAAGTTCCGCTAACGGCTGTTTTACTTTTAAAGAATGCTGATTACGATTACTTCTTCCAAGTTCAACAACTTGTAAAACTGCATCCATTTCTGCTTCTAATTTCGGCTGAAGTAGTGATTCGTTCACAACTGGATAATCCTCTAAATGAACGCTACTTCCAGTTAAATTTAAATGAATATCTTCAGCGACAAACGGTGTAAATGGTGCGATTAATTTACTAATTGTCACAAGCACTTCATGAAGTGTCTCATACGCAGCTGCTTTTTCTGCATTCATACCAGATTCCCAGAAACGATTACGTGATCGTCTTACGTACCAGTTACTTACTTCATCTACAAGCGCCGCGATTTCACGAGCTGCATTCGTAAATTGATACTCATCAAGTGCTGTTCTCACTTTTTTCGTCGTGCTATGCAATCTTGATAATACCCATTCATCCAATTTCGTCCGCTTTACATCATACGTTTCTTTCGGATTATACTCATCTAAATTTGCATATAAAACGTAGAAGCTATACACATTGACTAATGTATCTACAAATTTAGATTTTGCTTCCAGTACTGTTCTTTCAGAAAAACGCTTCGCATTCCACGGAGCACTGTCAACGAGTAGCGCCCATCTTAAAGCATCTGCACCAAACTGATTTACTAAATCAACTGGATCTAGTGCATTTCCTTTACTTTTAGACATTTTCTGTCCTTCTTCGTCTAATACATGCCCTAGCGATAACACTCGCTTATAAGGCACTTTTCCTGTATATAGTGCTGATACTGCTAATAAACTATAAAACCAGCCGCGCGTTTGATCAATGCCTTCTGCAATAACATCTGCTGGAAACTGCTCTTCAAATAACTCTTTATTTTCAAATGGATAATGATATTGAGCAAATGGCATGGAACCACTATCAAACCAAACATCAATTACTTCTGGTGTACGATTCATTGTACTTCCGCATTTTTCGCAGCAAACTTGCACTTCATCTACATACGGCTTATGCAATTCTAAATCTTCTGGTGTTTCTTTCGTACTATGCTTTCTTAAATCAGCAATGCTTTTCGGTGCGAATTGATGATCGCAACTTTCACATTCCCATACATTTAATGGTGTTCCCCAATATCTATTTCGACTAATATTCCAGTCCACCATATTTTCTAAAAATTTACCAAAGCGTCCATGTTTCATATGGTCTGGATACCAAGTAACAGAATCGTTATTTTGTAAAAATGTATCTTTAATTGCAGTTGTTCGGATTAGCCAACTCTCTCCTGCATAATAAAGAAGTGGTGAATCACAGCGCCAGCAATGCGGATAGCTATGTTCATACTTTTCTTTATGATATAGTAAGCCTTCCTTCGCTAAATAACGAACGATATCCACGTCACAATCTTTTACAAATTTCCCTTTCAAAAATGGTACAGCTTCTGTATACTCACCTTTCTCATCTACAACATGCAAGAATGACAATCCTTCACTTTGAACGACTCTATAATCGTCCTCCCCATATGCTGGAGCGATATGAACAAGTCCTGTACCACTATCTGCCGTGACAAAATCTGCTTCAATAACATGGTAGCCATTCGTAACTTCTTTCATTGGAAATGGTGCTGTATAAGATGTGTTTACTAATTCATCACCTTTATGAACAGATAATATTTCATAGTCTTCTTTTAATACATCTTGTACACGTTCTTTCGCAACAATGTATACATGACCTTCTTGTTTCGCTTTCACGTACTCCATATTTGGATTTACAGCGAGCGCAACATTTGCTGGAAGTGTCCAAGGTGTCGTTGTCCACCCTAAGAAATATTCATTTTCACTATCTTTCACTTTAAACTTAACTGTTGCACTTAAATCTTTTACTGTTTTATACCCTTGTGCAACCTCATGTGAACTTAGTGAAGTTTGACAACTTGGGCAATATGGTGAAACTCTATGTCCCTTATACAATAAGCCTTTTTCATGAATCGTTCCTAAAATATGCCATACACTTTCGATATATGGATTCTCTAACGTAACGTATGGATCATCCATATCTACCCAATAACCGATGCTTTCAGTGAATTCACGCCACTGCTTCTCATATGTGAATACACTTTCTTTACACTTCTGAATAAATGGCTCAATTCCATACTCTTCAATTTCATGTTTACCAGAAATACCAAGTTGCTTCTCAACACCTAATTCTACAGGTAAACCATGTGTATCCCATCCCGCTTTTCTTAACACTTTATAACCAGCCATCGTTTTATATCTTGCTACTACATCTTTAATTGTTCGTCCAAGTGCATGACCTACATGCGGTAATCCATTCGCCGTTGGTGGTCCTTCATAAAACACAAAAGATTGTGCGCCTTCTCGATTCTGAATTGATTGCTCGAAAATACTTTGCTCGTTCCACTGCTTACGAATACGTGTTTCTCTCCCAACAGCTGACTCTTTTACATCTACTTTCTTCATCTACAATCACTCCTTTTGAATGTTTTAAAGCACACAAAAAACCCGTCCCTATGAAGTAGGGACGGGTTTAACCGCGTTACCACCCTAATTCTATTAGCTCTTCGCTAATAGCACTTAGCAACGTACTATCATACGTGTTCTTTGTAACGGTAGACATCCGTCCGGGCTTACTTATTTTCAGCCTCGGCTCCTCGGAGATGATTTTCAAATAACGTCTGAACACCGGCTTTCAGCAACATACCGGCTCTCTGGGGAACAGTACACTATTTTACTCTTTCTCGTCTTCAGATTTGTATACTTTGTTAAAAGCTATTTTATGCCATTGGGCAACAAATTGTCAACTAATTCGAAATATATTTTTATTTATACCCTTTTTCGCGATTCTTATACAATTACTTTTCAAATTCTCGCAATGCTGCTAAATTTTCATCATCCTCGATAAGTTCAGCAAAGAATCCGGATTCATCCTCACGAAGAACAATTTCAAGCTCTTCCTTCGCCTCTTCAATTCTGTTTAACTGCGCTAAATAACAAGCACGATCGTATCTTGCTAACAAATCACTCGCATCAATTGTTAATACTTCATTTGCTATTTTTTCTGCCTTTATCGTTTGTCCGGCACCATGATATGAAGATGCTAAAGAAAGAAGAATCGCTGTTTCATTTGGATGATGTATAGAAGCATTTTCTAATATATGAATCGCCTCTTCAAACCTTTCTTGACTTTGATACATTTCTCCTAAAGCAAGAAACGCTCTACTTACAAAAGGTGTTTGCTCCGTTAATTGTAAGGTAATCTTTTCTGCTTTTCTTTCTTCCCCTATTTTAAAGAATACTTGTGCTTGTAAAAGAAGCGTATCATAATCATCTGGTAACTCTCGAACCATTTGCTTCGTTAATTCTGAAGCATCCCGTAACATATCTTCTTCCTCACACTCTATGAATAGATTTACAAGTTGCTTTGCTACATCGTAATCCCATCTATTTTCTAACGATGTTTGCAATACATCTATCGCCTCTTTATACATCGCCACATTCTCGTAAAATAGTGCAAATCGCTGCGCTGCCATACTATTTTTCGGATTTAACTTTAACGAAATTTCATACAAATCAATGATTGTAGTAATAATCGAAATTTCTTTCGCACGGTTTTTCATACGATAAAAAGCTCTCGTAATTATGGATTTCTTCGGCTGTTCATTTTGTTGACGTTCAATCCATCTTTCTGTAACTGCAGATGCAGCATACATAAATGCCATACTTCTATCTGCCTTCTTCACTTTTAACGTATGAAGAAAATCTCGTATGTTAGACAATTTCTTATGTTGTTCTATCGATTTTACATATACATCAAATATACGTTCATTATTTGCATCTTTTTGTATCACTTTCATTGCAATCTCAATTGCTTTTTCATTTCTATTTTTCACTAACACTTTTGCATAATGATATAGAACTTCTATATGCTCACCATCTAATTGTAGCGCTTCTTCAATCTGTACTTGTTCTTTATCTATTTCATCCATCGCTCCATACACATATGCAATCGCATCTAATCGCCATATTTCAGGTACTTCGTCCGCTAATTGTTCTAGTTCCGTCAGTAACTCTTCCTGAAGATTCATTTCTACTGAAAGCTGTGCCAAATATTCCATATTAATATGCATCGGCTCTTCTTTCATCGCCTGAACCATATGACTTTGTTCTTTAGAACGGTTTTCTTCTTTTTCGTATATTTCCGCAAGCTGTAAATGTACACCTACGAAATTCTCATCAAGCTCTAAACATGTTTCATACGCTTGTTTTGCTTCCGTCAATTGCCCTAATGCCATGAGTGTTTCACCAATTCGGTAATAAGGTAATGCCGTTTCCTTTTGTTCTATCGACTTATTATACCTTTTCATCGCTTGGCCGTACTGCCCAATAGATTCATATAAAATACCTGTATAACAACCGTATTCGCTTATTTTATTTCTTTCTTTGTGTAACGTTCTTAAGAATGCTATACCTCTTTGTACAAATACTGTTCCTTTAATTCTATTCACATATTCATCTAACGCACTTGCCACATTATATTCGCTCTGCTTTATACCACTCTCTAACTTAGACAAAGCTACTTTAAACCCTTCTTCATTTCCACCAAGTTCAACCTCAGCATCCCATAGAACCATTCCCGCATTCATAAGAAAATCTTGGCTCTTTTCAATTTGGTTTTCAATACCGAGAATATATTGTTTCGCTTCCTTGTACTGTTCTTTCGCCATATAAACTTGCGTAAGTCCAAAGTGAGAATAAACATCATCATGATTTTCTTCTAAAGCACGATTATACAATGTTTCTGCTTCTTCCAGACTATCATTTTGAAAATGATAGTCACCGAGTTTTACGTATAGAGGTGCCTTATCGTCACAATTCTCAATACCTTTTAATAAAATTTCTTTCGTACTTTCCTCATCCTTCAAATCAGACTCGTATATTTCCGAAAGTTTTGTATAGATGTAAGGTGCATTACTATCCAAATGAATCGCTATTTTAAGCCCTTTTATCGCTAAATGTAATTTCCCTAAATGATGCGCACATCTCGCGCGCTCATACCATACATGTGCCTCACTTTTATTCTCTCTTAATAGGTCATTAAAAATTTCATACGCTTCTTCATATCTTTCTAAATCTATTAATATTAACCCATGATTCGTTAAAGTGAATCTTTCTGGACTACGTTCTAAAGCAACTTGAGAAAACTGCAACGCCTTTTCAGATTGATCGATATACATGTATGATAAAGCGAGAAAACTCCAAGCAATCGGCTGATCTGCGTCTAATTGTAATGATGAACGAAAACTTGAAATCGCTTCTATATAACTTTCCTGTTCAAAAGCATATCTTCCGTTTATTAAATGATATAAAGCACGATTATTTTTCTTCTCAACACTTATCAGCATTTGCCCGGCTTTTTCTAATTCTTGAAGGCGAATAAAGCACTGCGCACCATGCAATTTAACAAAATCCGAGTTCGGAAACTTCTCCATTAACTTTTCAATACAAGATATAATAAACTCATTATCTACTTCAACATCTAAATGCTTAACCGTATATAACCACGTATTCGGATTATCACTCGTCTCTTTTAAAAATTGTACTAAGTTATGAATCCCCTCTTGATCATGTTCATCTAAATGATCCGTAAGAGAAAAAACAGATTTAAAATAATGATTTTCTTCTTCATTTAAAAATGCTAGTTGCTCCTTCTTTTCTTTCGGAACAAACGTAATCGCTAAACAACCTGTGTAACGATATTTTTCTTGTAACTTACTATATTCCACAATAACTGGTTCTATAAAGTTCGGATCTTGAACATAAAAAACTTGTAACGTATCATCATATCCAGATAGCACTTGCACATGTGAAGCATGCTCAATATCTATACTTAATAAAACAGGAATCCCTTCATTAAGTAGTCTCTTATAATTTTCCTCATTCCCTTTAAAATAACGATATTCATAACCTAATTCTTCTAAATAAGAAACAGTATCTGAAAACTTCGAGCCTGTCATATCAAAAATAAATTCTGCTATTTCATCTTGTGTACGTTTTTCTCCCCATAATTGCAACATCATTTCTAAACTTGTCGGAACACAATAATTATCCTTTTGGACAATGGGAACTATCGGTAAGTGCACCTTTTTTCCATCTGGATTTTTTTCTAAATTATGATATAAAGATTCTTTTAAACTTTTTTCTTCTTTTAATAACTGTTGTAAATCTACAAGTTTATTCATTTTGTAAAGCGCTTCTGCACGTAAATGTACAAAGTAAGCTTTATACGCATGATAAGGAAGTTGATTATTTAAGTTATCTATTACCGCTAACATTTCTTCATACTTCCTTAAATCTAATAAATATTTTACCTTTTCAAAATGAAAATATGGTACTTGCGGGAACTTTACAATCGCATCATTAATTAGCTGTAATGCACGTTTTTGTTCTCCTTGATTCGCATATAACTGTGATAATAAATAGGTAGATAACTCTTCACAATCTTTATGCTGCATGCCAGCTATAAATTGCTCTTCTGCTTTCTCCCATTCACCTGTATGCATATAGACGTAGCCCCATTTATCAAAAACGGCACGTGCACTGTACTCCTCTGCCTTTTGCATATAGATTAGGGCTTCTTCATTTCGTTTCATTTCCAACAGACATCGTACTAACGTAAAATATGTTTTCGCTAAAAGATCAGCTTCTATTTCTTCTTTATTTACTTCTTCTAATGATTCTTTTAACAACTGTTCTACTTCAAGTATTTTCCGCTCATCAATTAACTCATCACAATATAAAGAGAGCGTTCTCATATTTGGGAATTTTTTGTAGGCGTAGCGAATGAGGAATGAACTGTATTGGTGCATAAGTCCTTCATCAGTAAGACGTATTAATGTATCAAACTCCTTATGTGAAGGAACACTAGCAATCCAATTCTTCAAATAAGATAAAGTATTCTTTTCTTTTATATATAAAATTTCATTATTTATTTCCTGTAATCCATCTATAAATCTCTTGTCTTTCAAACAAGCATCTAACTGCTTAAAATCTAGCATGTATTCACCTCGAATATTTATTTGCACTGCTACTTGCTTAGATTTTACACATCATATTGTAGGTATTCAACTAAAATCTCCTATAATGGATAGTATTATTTAATATTATTCGAATTTATAACAAAATATAGTAAAAATGATTGTTTTTCTCTGTATTTTGTTTGATTATATGGAATAACGTAACATGAGGATCTTATCTATTGGAAGCTGGAATCCATACATGAAATTATATCGGCGATTTTCAAAATTTATCAGCGATTATACGGTGGATATCGACTTACCGACAAAAATGACAATCCTCAATAAATCGCTATCTTTCAACATTCTATGTCACCAAATGTAATTTTCATATTCGGAGCATATACTAAAGAAGAGTGCATTTGAAACGCTTTAAAAAATCGGAGTTCAGCTTCATATTGAGCTAGCGCATCATTATATGTTAATCCTCTAGTCATTAAACGCTCTATAAATTGCTGCCTATCACCTGGATTCCCTGCAATCCCCTCTTCTTTTAATGATTGATACAAACTTTGTTTATCATTATGGTGCATATTAGAATCTAAAAAGTTCACTTTATCACTTACTCTGCATTGAATATTTTTCACACCTAGTTCACTTAAAAACATCGGTATTTTCATACCAATATTTCCATCTTTTCCGCTTCTCTGCATGTCACTTTCAAATAACTGCTGCAAAGTACCTAGTCTAATAATTTCCGATTGATTCTCTCCATTTAAAGAGTATGAAGACATATTTGATATCCAATGTGGTTCAAAACAGATTATTTTTCCGCCCCTTTTAACTGAATGCATCATTTTTTGTAGTATCGTTTTTGGCGAACTCATATGTAATAAGAAAGCATGACAAATTGCTATATCGTATGTATCGTTCAATTCAATCTCTGTAGCATCTCCCTCAAGAAATTCTGACTCAAACGGAAGTAAACAAAACAGATCTCTCGCTTCAGCTAGTAATGTTTCTCCACTATCAATGCCTGTATACTTTGACCCTTCTGGAAGTAAAGGCATTAATACTAAGCCTAAATAACCATATCCACAACCATAATCAACGATATGTACTGGCTTAGTAATCTTCCAAACCATATTTACTAAAAAGCTTACATAATCGTCGTTGTAATATAAATCTCTTGTATTTTTTAAATATGTTAGTTTACTGTTCCAATCGTACGTTTCCAATTTTAATGCCCCCTTTATATATATGACATTACAATTCTCCATTTAATAAGGACATTCCTACACTTGAAACAATTCTAGAAAAGTTTAAATTTAATAAAATTAAACTTCTGCTTTCACATTTTCTATAAAAATAAATAGGCATACATTATCTACTATGATACGTATACCTATTTATTTTACATCTCCTCAGGAGCATCCACCCCAAGTAAACGTAATCCCTCTTTTAATACAACTGTCACAGCATACACTAATGCAAGTCTGCTGTCTTTCTCTTCGCTCTCTTCTAATATACGAACATTACCGTAGTATTTATTAAACGATTGTGCTACATCTAATACGTATTTTGAAATGATTGATGGCTCATTTTTGTTGAAGGCTGCTTCAATTACTTGCGGAAACTTATTCAGTAATTTTACGACGCTCCAGCTATGATCATCTTTTAATGCAAACGTACACGTTTCAAATTCCACACTTTCTTTTCTTAAAATAGAGCAAGCACGTGCATGTGTGTACTGTACGTACGGACCTGTTTCCCCTTCAAATTTCAGCATATTTTCTAATGAGAATTCGATATTATGCATACGCTCGTTTTTTAAATCGTGGAAGATAACTGCACCAGCGCCGACTTGCTTTGCTACTTCTTCTTTCTGTTTTAAGTTTGGATTTTTCTCTTCAATATTTCGTTTTGCAAGGTCTATTGCTTCCTCAAGTACTTCTTCAAGTAAAATAACTCTTCCTTTACGTGTCGACATTTTCTTACCGTCTTTTAAAATGAACCCAAACGGTACATGTTCCATGCCATCAACCCAATTGTAGCCAATCTTTTTTAATACAGTGAAAAATTGATTGAAGTGTAAACTTTGTTCCGGGCCAACTACATAAAGTGCTTTATCAAATGCATATGTGTTTTGACGATATAACGCTGCCGTTAAGTCACGTGTTGCGTAAATCGTTGCGCCATCGGATTTTCTAATTAAGCAAGGCGGCATTCCCTCTTCTTCTAAATTAACGACTAACGCGCCTTCTGACTCTTCAAGCAAATCATGTTCTTCTAAAATCCCAATAAAATCTTCCATTAAGTTATTATAAAAAGCTTCTCCTTGAAAATTAGTAAATTCAACACCTAGAAGTTCATAAATACGAGAAAATTCTTTTAAGGATTCATGACGGAACCAATTCCAAAGCTCAACAGCTTCTTTATCACCTTCTTCTAATTTCTTAAACCAAGCACGCCCCTCTTCTTCTAGTTCTTCGTCGTCTTTTACCTCTTCATGGAATTGAACGTATAACTTAAATAATTCACGTATTGGATCCTCTTTAACTACTGCTTCATTTCCCCATTTTTTATAGGCGGTAATTAACTTTCCAAACTGTGTTCCCCAATCCCCAATATAATTAATTCCTACAACTTCATAACCACATTTTTCAGCAATATGTTTCAGTGAATTTCCAATCATTGTAGAACGTAAATGCCCCATTGAAAAAGGTTTCGCGATATTAGGAGAGGAATAATCGATAACTACCGTTTTTTCACAGCCAAAGTAATTTTGACCGTACTCTTCTTTCTCCGCTAAAACCGTTTTTAATACTGCATCACTTACAATTTCACGATTAAAAAAGACATTTACATAAGGACCAACGGCCTCTACTTTCGTAAAAAATGGATCACTTAACTTCTCCGCAACTTCCTTTGCGATAATAGCTGGTGATTTTTTATATTGCTTCGCAAGTGAAAAACATGGAAATGCTACATCTCCGAATTCATCTTGTTTCGGCGTTTCGATTAAATCTAAATTTTGGTTTTTCGTTAATTCATTCGTGAAAATATTAGATAAACTTTCCGCAAACTGCGTTTTATAATCCATACTACAACCTCCTTATTTTTTAAAACACAAAAAACTCGTCTCTAAAAAAGAGACGAGTTTAAACCCGTGGTACCACCCTTGTTGTTCATTACGAACCACTTTCCCGTTTATAACGAGGACAGGGTGCCTCGGCTTTCTCTACTATTCGTTCAAGAAGCATCTCCGAAGTGCGCTTCATCTTTTTATTCCGCACTAGGCTCACACCATCCCTAGCTCGCTTTCCTTCCAAAAAAGACTACTCTCTTCATCACAGACAGTATATTTAATTAATTATTGCTTATTATACATCTTTTCAAACAATTAGCAAGGGTCAATTACACCAAAGTGAAACTTAGCACTTTTTCTTTTGTTTACGTGAAAATTATGTTTTTCAAATCTAGAACTACGGAAATGATCTTTCAGAACGACACGCTTTCTCGCCACACGCCTCGCTTCCGCAATTGTTTCATCAGTAATATCATGATACAAAGCGAAGTGTTTTAATCCTTTTATTCCATCTGATTCTATAACAGTTTCTTCAAACATTGGATCAAGGTAAACGACATCATAACTATTATCTTCACATTGTTTTAAAAATGCGTAATGCTCCGTTTGCTTCACATCGATTCGTTGCATTGCTTCATCGATTTCAGAAACGGATGAAGACCATGTTTTTAAACCATTTTCCATAATATAAGCCATATATTCATTGCCTTCAAGTCCCGTTACTTTTCCGCTTTCACCAACAATATAACTAGCTACAATACTATCTGATGCCATACCGAGCGTACAATCTAGCACTGTCATTCCACTCTCTAATTGCGTGGCTTGTACAAACGGATCGTGTTCTCCGCGCATTAACCTTTTCACACGAAACATCGCTGAGTTTGGATGAAAGAAAAACGACTCTTCCGTTCCTCTTGGATAAATTGCTAATCGGTTTTTCCCTACAACAAGTACATCTTGTTCATACTGCTCATGTAGTTTATATACTGGTATGTCATTACGTTTAACGAAAGAAACATTTAATTCTGCTGCTACCTTGTTTGCATAATCTGTCATTTCTTTGTTCGTTCTTCCTGCTGTTGTTACGATCATTTTTTCACCTCTATATAAAGAAAAGAGGGAGATTTACTCTCCCCCTTCTTTAGCAATTCTTTTCGAAAGCTTGTTCTAAGTTCGTAATAATTTCGTCCATAGTTGCACCTTCAATTTCATGACGGTGAATGAAGTGAACAACTTCTTTTCCTTTTAACAATGCCATAGATGGTGAAGATGGAGGAATTTCTCCGAAGTATTCACGCATTTTTGCAGTAGCATCTTTATCTTGGCCTGCGAATACAGTTACAAGATGATCAGGTTGTTTTTCAGCACGAACAACTGCTTGACCTGCTGATGGACGTGCTAAACCAGCTGCACAACCACAAACTGAGTTTACAACTACTAAAGTTGTACCTGCCGTGTTTTCCATAAATTCAGTTACAGCTTCTTCTGTAGTTAACTCTTCAAACCCAGAACGTACTAATTCTTGACGCATTGGGATTACCATTTGGCGCATGTATTCTTCATAAGCATTTGACATCTTGTAATCTCTCCTTCAACTTTCATTCCAAATTCATCATATCACGCTCTATTAATAGGTGCAAAAGAAAGATAACGATGATTTCATTTTTTTGTAGGGATTTCACAAACCCCACCGCGGCAATGTCCAACTGGGACAAGTTTTCTATTGTTAGCGATATAATCGTATACTTTACTTCCAAATCCAAGTACGATAGACAGTTTTATAAATGGAACGGCAAACCAATAAGATGGAACGGACTTTGCTAATACATGTATGCTATGAATCCCGTCATACCACTTATTATTTTTTAAAATATACAATCTTTGTTCCATCTTGCTTTGTAGTTCTTGAGAAAGTTCATACTTCTCAACTACATCTTCATCTCGAAATGAAACAAATTGCATCTTACCCTTTTTATCTAGTTTTTTCGTACGTTCTGCAACCGCCGTACACATCGGGCACCAACTATCATAGAAAACAATCATACATTATTCCCCTTTACGAGACTCCGTCATTTGTTTCCATACAGAACCTTTTGCTTCTTCTCCGCCTTCAATACGCTCTAATGCTAGACGCGCTTGCATCGCTACTTCAAACTCCGGATCATCTTGCGCTGCTTTTAATGCAGGAATCGCACTTTCATCTCCAAGTTCAAATAAGAACATTGCTGCACGCCAGCGTACTAATTTACTTGAATCTTTCAGAGATTTAATCATAACGAACATCGCTGCTGGATCACCTACGTCTGATAAGCAATCGCCCGCTGTACGGCGAACACTTACTGAACGATCTAATAACGCTTTATATAATAACGGCAATACCCCATCACCTTTTACCATACCTAAATACGCTGTTGCTAAACGGCGGATTGAAACTTTTTCATCATCTAACGCCATCTTCAACACTGGCATATCTTCTTCAGTAGGATCCATTTGCTCTAATGCTGCAAAACGATTTTTCCAGTCAGCATCTTTCATCATCTCTACTGTTACTTTATACGGCTCACGCTTTTGAATCGTTACTTCAACAGCACCTGCCTGGTTTAATAATTCTTTAACTGTTTCATTTACACGTTCTTCTGAATAAGCAGCAACAATCTCTTCCACTACTTCTTTCCCGATTTCTTCAAAATTACCGTAACGTGTACTTTGTTCCACCCATTTACGTTCTTTTACAACGTTTGGTGCAGACATTTGAACTTTCATAATTGATTCTTTAAAACGATCTGGTAAACCAACACGTTCTTCTGTTGTTCCATCTGTTAACTTTACTTGCATTGGAATTGTAAAGAACATTTGAACAAACACTTTCACTTCTCCAAAATGAGCAAGTTGTTGTTCTTCACTCTCTTCTACTACCTCTTCGCCGAAAACAGCACGAACTTGTTGTAATAAAACTTTCCAGTCATACTTTGCATTTCGCTCCACCGCTAAAAAGTCGGCTACATGATATACACCTTTAATGCCTTCAATTTTCAAAATTTCTTGCACTTGTATTGGTGCTTGCTCTTTATTTTCATTTGTATAATTATTACGCGCTCCTGATGGTAATACTTCATTCAAAATAACTTTCATTGTATTTGGACTTGGCGTCGGTTCAATTGCTTTAATCTTCACGTAAAAAACTCTCCTTTATTGCATGTTCTTAGGTGTATTGTAACATGTTCCACCTTTCTAAACCTACTCGGATGCTTTATTTTGCTGATTTCTTTCAACCTAATTGCCCCAAACCCATTGTTTAAAGTCCCCTCTTATTGTGATGCCCCCTCCCGCCTTCTCTCCAAAAATGTAATGCTCTCAATTACAACTTCCGTTTTATATATTCTCTTACCTTGATCATCCTCGTAATTACTCGTATGAATACGCCCGGTAATTCCAACAAGAGACCCCTTCGTACAATATTCAGTTACATTCTCAGCCGCTCTTCGCCAAACGACACAATTAATAAAATCTACTTGTTGCTCACCTAAACTATTTCGAAAACCTCTATTCACCGCAACACATACTCGTGCATAAGCGACGCCTTGCTTTGTGTAGTATAATTCTGGCTCCTTTGTCAATCTACCGATTAATACAACTCGATTCATCATAAGTTATACCACCTCACGTATTTTTCTTCATTGTAAAGAAAAATGTTTGAAGGGTAAAAAGCGTAAAATAATATATTTTAAAGTGAAAAATATTATTTTATATCTAATAAAAACAAAAAAGAAACCTTACATATTTTAAACATGTAAGGTTTCAAAATTTATACTTCACTACATGATATGTAATATCCACCGCGAGCCATCTTTATTTCAACGCGGTACATTACATTTTCTAAGTAAAAAGTAATCGGTTTAACTTTACTCTCAAATTTTAGTTTTTCATTACATTCAGCCGCATATCCTTCTATTGCTGAAGTAATAACTTCTGCTGACGGATATGTTAAAGCTTCATCTAGTTCTATGAAAAAACTTTTAGAAAATAGTTTTTTCATAATCCCTTTCTTCTCTTTCATCATATGCCATCCCCTTCAATTCAAACTATCACCATCCATATTATACCATACCCTCAATTTATCCCGCATTAACGGGCAGTAACAGCCCCACTGATTAAAATCTTTGAAAATAAAAAAATCCTGCATTTTTCATGCAGGATTTTTTTATTAGTCATTTTTCGTAAAGTAAGAAACAAAACGAAGAATTTCTAAGTATAACCAAACTAATGTAAGCATTAGTCCCATTGCAGTATACCACTCCATATATTTCGGAGCTTGACTACGTACACCATTTTCGATTAAATCGAAATCTAGTAATAAGTTTAATGCAGCAACTACGATAACAACTGCACTAATAATAATGCCGATTGTACCACCTTGGTGAATGTACGGAACCGTTACACCAAACATGTTTAGTAGAAATACGACTAAGTACATAACCATAATTCCAAGTGTCGCTGCCATCACGCCTGTACGGAATTTATCCGTTACTTTTACTACGCGCGTTGCATATAACACTAACATTGCAAATAGAATTGAGATTGTTAGTAATACAGCATTTAAAACGATAGAATCGCCAAATTTCATTGTATAAACCGCTGAAATACTACCCAATACTACCCCTTCTACCGCCGCATAGATTGGTGCACCAAAAGGTGAAATACGCGGGAAGAACATAGACGCAAATGCGATGATTGCCGCAACGATTAAAGCACCAATTAATACTGGCATCTTCATCGTCCCCTGCATCATCTGTATGTATGAATAGACAGACGTTGCAAGTAGCAAGATAAGCATAATAAACGTTTTGCCTACTGTTCCGCCAATCGTCATCGCAGAAGCGCTTGCTCCCTCTTTACGGAATGCCTCTTTTTTCAACATTGGATTAGATGTTCTCATTTTTTCCCTCCTAAAATAGGTTCTACCAATAGTGTAAAGTTTTTCTCTTTACTTTTCAATATATGCAGCTTGTTTTTATTTTAATCCTTCAACGATGTCTGATAGTTCACTCCATCTTTCCATCGTTTTTTCTAGCTCTTCTTCTGTTTTCTGCTGTGCTTCAGATAATTCTTGTGCCTTTGTGAAGTCAGATCCAACTTTCGCAAGTTCTTTCCCAATTGACTCAATTTTCTCTTCTAGTTCGGCAATTGTATCTTCAATTGTTTCCCATTCACGCTGCTCATTGTATGAAAGTTTACGTTTACGTTGTTGTTTCGGAGCTTCTTCTACCACTTTTTTCTCTTTTTGAACTTCCGCCTTCTCAATAAGTTCTTTCGTCTTTTCCATTTCTAAAAAGTCCGTATAACTACCTAGGAATTCACGCACTTCGCCTCCGCCACTAAAGATGAACAATTCATCTACTACTTTATCTAAGAAGTAACGGTCATGCGATACAGTTAAAACGACACCTGGGAAATCTTCTAAATAATCTTCCAGTACTGTTAATGTTTGTGTATCTAGATCATTCGTAGGTTCATCAAGTAAAAGTACGTTTGGTTCTCCCATTAAAATACGTAATAAATATAAACGTCTTCTTTCACCACCAGATAGTTTACCAAGCGGTGTACCATGTGAATGCGTCGGGAATAAGAAACGTTCTAGCATTTGAGATGCACCAATTACTTTTCCATCTGTCGTATGAATAACTTCTGCAATCTCTTTAATGTATTCAATCATACGCTGATTTAAATTCATCTCTTCATTTTCTTGCGTATAGTAAGCAACTTTTACAGTTTGTCCTACTTCAACTTCACCACTATCAGGAGCTAACTTACCTGCAAGCATATTTAATAGAGAAGATTTTCCGCTTCCATTCGCTCCAATGATTCCGATACGATCTCCTGGTTTCACAATATGATTAAAGTTGTGTAATACCGTTTTATCACCGAATTTTTTCGTTACATCTTTTAACTCAAGTACTTTTTTGCCAAGGCGACTTCCGCTAAGCGCAATATCAACTGACTGTTTTGCAGCTGGTCCTTCTTGACCTTTTAACTCATCAAATCGTTGAATACGTGCTTTTTGCTTTGTCGAACGAGCTTTTGCACCGCGGCGGATCCATGCTAGTTCACGGCGATATAAGTTTTGACGTTTTGATTCTTGCGCAATTTCTTGTTCTTCACGAAGTGCTTTCGCTTCTAAAAACGTACTGTAATTCCCTTCATAACTATACAGTTTTCCATTATCTAATTCGAAAATACGATTCGTCACACGATCTAAGAAATAACGATCATGGGTTACAAGTAATACCGCACCTGTATATCTTGCTAAATATTCTTCTAACCATTCCACTGTTTCATGGTCAAGATGGTTCGTAGGCTCATCCAAAATTAATAAATCAGGTGTTTCAATAAAACATTGCGCCATTGCAATACGCTTTTTTTGTCCACCAGATAGGTTTCCAACAGTTGCTGTAAAATCAGTAATTCCTAATTTCGTTAATAACGATTTTGCATTCGCATTTGCTTCCCACGCACTCATTGCATCCATACGTTGCTGCACTGCAAATAATTGTTCCTGTACTTTTTCATTACTTGGATCTTTTTCGATATTTAATAACGATTGTTCATAATCACGAAGAAGACGAATTAAAGGTGTATCACCATGGAACACTTGCTCTAATACTGTTAGTTTTTCATCAAACTCTGGTTGCTGTGATAAATAACTAATTGTATACCCACGTGAATGCGTCATATCACCTGTGTCAGGAGTTTCTAACCCTGCAATAATTTTTAATAATGTCGATTTACCAGTACCGTTTACACCAATAATTCCGACACGTTGTCCTTCTGTAATACTACATGATAATCCATCAAATAACGGTTTTTCTCCGTATGATTTCGATAAGTTTTCCACAGTTAACATTTTCATATTTGTGCATTCCACTCTTTCATAAATTGTTCAATAAACTGTTCCATATAACGATGACGAACTTCAGCCTCTTGTTTTGCTGCGTTCGTGTTCATTAAGTCTTTTAGTTTCAAAAGTTTTTCATAAAAATGATTTAAAGACGGATCGTTATTTTTTCTATATTCATCTTTCGTCATCACTTCACGCGGAGGAATAGTTGGATCATACATTAATCTCCCTTTCGCTCCACCATACGCAAATGTGCGAGCTATTCCAATTGCTCCAAGTGCGTCTAAGCGATCCGCATCTTGAACAAGCTTCCCTTCAAGTGACTCCACTTTACCGCCATGACCACCTTTATAAGACATATTGGCAATGATATGAAGAACATGTTTACTTTCCTCTTCTCCCACATGTAATTCTTCTAACCAATCAGAAACTTTTTTCATTCCTGCTTCTTCGCTTTCATTTAACTTCTCATCTGCCACATCGTGAAGTAATGCTGCCATTTCAATTATAAAACGATTTCCTCCTTCTTGCTCGGATAAAGAAATCGCCAGTTTATGTACGCGTTCAATATGATACCAATCATGCCCACTCGCATCTTTTTCTAAAATATGTTTTACAAAAGTAATTGTTTTTTGAATCTTTTCTTGTTTTGTCATTTTATCTTCACCCAGTTACTTATTGTAACACGCCCGCATTTTTTCATCACATATTTTCTTGTCCGCCCATACACTGAGTGGTAAGCATCATCATGAAGGAGGAATAAATATGTTCTATAATAATCAACCGCCTTATCCACAACAACCATTTTACCCTCAGCAACAGGACAAAAGATACACAGAGCAATATGAAGAACAAGAGCAACAATATGAACAAAATCCATACGAAACACCGCAAAATCAAGAGCAACAATATCAGCAAAACGCATACGACACACGTCCAAATTATGAATACCCTCAAAACCCATATGCAGTACCGCAAAATCAAGAACAACAATATCAACAAAATCCATATGCAGCACCACAAAATCAAGAGCAACAATATCAACAAAATCCATATGCAGCACCACAAAATCAAGAGCAACAATATCAACAAAATTCATACGCAACTCAGCCGCAACAACCGCAATACCAGCCGCAAATGTATCAACCAAACTATGGCGCGCGTGTTTCACCTCCGGCACCACAAACAATTGATCCGACACAACCACAAATTTTACCACCGGGACCAACACTTGATATTACACAACCGCAAATCTTACCACCAGGACCAACATTTGATATTACACAGCCTCAAATCTTACCGCCTGGACCAATTACAGAACCAACACAACAACAAATTCAACAAGTTGTCGGTACACAGTTTTTACCTTTAAAGAAACCTGTACTAGATTTCGTAAAACCTTGGGTAGATTACGGTTTAAATGAAGCAAAACATACATCGCACAAACATGCTTTAACAGAAGTTGCGGCGATTATGTTTTTAGTTGGGAAAGGATTCAATCCAACGATTGCACATTATATTGTGGAATCTTGGGAGAAGAATGAGCAGTTTTAGAGGTTTTTATTCTCACAAAACTATAAAAGTGTCACAAATGCCTGGTTTATAGCATTTGTGACACTTTTTGTTTGTTATATTATATAAATAAACTTAATATTCTTTTATGTATTTTAGTGTTCACCTCCACAATTATTTCTTTCAATCATTGAAATCAGAGTACTTTCTATATCCTTGTTCAATAACAACATCATACCGTTTATTATCTTTATCAGACCTTGAATCCTTATTATTATACACAGTGATATCACCATTGTTTTTTAGCCATTCCAGATTTTCATGAACATATTTATAAATGAATGATCTAGTTTCTTTTAATGAATTAAATACTTTAGAAACAGTATCAGGGCTTTCCCCATTACATGACTAAATATACTATTTTAGTTATATTCCAACTTCGATTGCTACTGTGGGTATGGTCACTTCTACTATAATACTTATAAGTCCTATATTACATTTTATTTTCTTAAAAACTATCCTTATACTTATTAAAAATATTATAAAATTAATATATGAAAATTGCATTTATCAAACAAAATATCAATGTCCTTTTTAAACTATACTATATATAGCATATGAATTTTTATGCTACATACATCGGAGAATTTTTAAAAAAACTTTAATATCTCTAACTTTCGTTTTGTTTTCTCTGCTCTTCTTCCCAATCTGCTTTCTCATATTCATTCATTTCGTCTTTAATTCCTAAATATGTAGCAACTGACAGTACAATTAAGTTTACACTTAAAAAAACCTGTAATGTATGAAGGAACTTCCCTAATGGTTTCAAATTAACTATATCAAATGATATATTAAACGCTGATACAGATCCACTATATAATAGATAATCTAAATATCCATCAATTAATATTGATGCTGGTAATATCCCACTTATATAGTGTGGCTTCAAATAATACAATATAGAAAACAAAAAAACAAACTCTAAGTAACTATGTATCGCTAAAGAAATTCTATGCCCCCGTTTAAGATTTGTAGAACGATTTCCAATATCTAAGTCACGATTCATTTTCGATTTTACAACATCATTATAAAAAGCCACTGTTACTTCAATACCTCTAGATATTAATCGTACAAAAACAAACATAAATAATAGATATTTTATATCATTTTGATTAATAGTTATTTTAATCGAATTTCCAAAACCAGGAATCAGACTATTTTGATAATCCATATTCTTGATAAGTATACTTATCAAGATTAAGAAACCCGCAGAACAAATATTTTTCCAATTTGAATATATAACAAAAGACTTTAATCTTATTTTCTCTTGGTGTATTTCACATCCATAAGTTCCTTTTCCATCTTTATCCTTACAATCAATATCTCTATTTAGATAAAAATGTTTTTCAGACCCTTTATACTTTCTTAATAGACATTTTTTATTTAATTCTTTTCGCTCCCGTAGGGTGTATTTAAAAACATCAGCAAAAAAATAATCATGTGAGAAAATAAACTTTAGAAAAAAATCCACATTGCCCCTATAATAATAATTCTTTAAATCTTTATAGGAAATTTTTTTTATTTGATTCTCACTGTTATCGCAATGTGTAAATACAATCTTTTTGAATATACTTGCATGAAAAAAATAGGACCATAAAATTGATGCTATATACGCAATTATAAACATAGTGATTAAATATCCATTTAAAAAATTTATGATTTGTGAAGAAAATACAAATACAAATATAAATGAAATGAAAATAGATTTCCTTTTCCACATTTGATTATCGAGTTTTTTATTTTGAAGTTGCTTTTGTGCCATACTTTTCTCCTTATTTTTATACTCATTTAGTCTTTACAGAAATACGTTTTAAAGATATAGCTATATCTTTTATTCTTTTCACATGCCCTTACCTTTGTTCCTTAACATATCACATAGTTCATTGATTACCGCCAATTTTAATGTATACCTTAATACCATAACTTCATTGTAACTTCCTCACACTTAGCACCAAAGATAACACCTTTTTCTTAACCCCATTTTTCAGTTAGATTTCATTTTATCCACAATTAAATTCTTTTCTTCCATCTAAAGAACATCAAATTGTTGTATAAAATCACTCAGGCTACTCCTTATTTAAAATACCTTATATAAATATAGTAATATTTTCTAAAATATACAATACCCCACTACTGGAACTTCGAATTTTTTTTAAAAAGCACCTTGATTTTCAAGTATGAACAAAATATAAGAATTAACAATTTGATATCCTACAATCCTTTATATTTCAGAACTTTGTAATTACCTCATTGAAATCTTTGAAAAAGAATGATCCGTTTTAGAGTTTTTTATTAGAATACATAAAACCTTCAAAAATTCGTTAAATTAGAAATTAAAGGACATGAGTCCGGTACAATCCCCCCCTCTAGGAACCTCCAAATAAAATATCAATTATAATTTTCGAAAGTTATTTCCACAAATCATAAAAAGTGTCACAAATGCCTGTTTTACAAGCATTTGTGACACTTTTTGTTTGTTATGTTAAATATCATTTCAATACTGAGTTACTGCAGTTACCTTCTCTTTCTAGGACCAATAATTAATTTAATCGCCGTTCTTTCTTGATCATTAATAGTAACCTCTTGAAATGCTGGAACAAAGGCTAAGTCAATACCACTTGGTGCGACAAATCCTCTTGCAATCGCAATTGCTTTTATTGCTTGATTTAAAGAACCCGCCCCAATCGCTTGAATTTCTACATTTCCACTTGTTCTTAGTACACCTGCAATTGCACCTGCCACTGAATTTGGTTTTGATTTTGAAGATACTTTTAATATATTTTCCATGTAAGTTGCTCCCTCTATTATTTAATCGCTCTTTTGTTACCGTTTAAAATATTTCAACGTATCTTTTACTACTATTCACACCAAAAGCAAACAATGCTACATATGTACATTCATTCGATACTTTTCGTCTTCTTCCTGCCCCGCTACGTAAATAAAGACGAACAACCATAAACTCTAATATACAAACGTTTTAAAAGATAGACATTTGCTTTAACGATCACATCATTGCAACTGAGACTACTGGTTTTATTTTTACATGTGAAAGCGAAATATGCGTTTCCGCTCCACTTCAATATCCTAAGATATTCCGCTTGTATTTTTATCAAATCATTAACCTTTTTTCTTCAAGAATTGTTACAGCTACTTTTCTATTACTATATTTCATTATATTAGCACATTATAATCCAAATCTATCACCTTTTATATAAGACAGGCATAAAATACTATGAGTATACACTTCATTCATAATAGGAGGTAATATATTGGGTTCGTACTATCATTCTTCAAACTCCAATAAAAAATGTTCATGTAAATCTTCTTCTAGCTCATATAAAAAATGCTCATGCAATTCCTCTTCTAGTTCCTGTAAAAAAAACTGTCCGGCATACGGCACTTTTTGGCAAACAGAGTTTATAACTGTTCCTTTCGGAGATCCTTTTCCATTTAATCACGTTGGCCCTATAGCAGGAGGAGTTTCCTTACTAAATCCTACTACTATACAATTTAGTCAAGCTGGTGATTATAGAGTTTCTTTCATTTCAACGATTAACACTACTTTAAATCCTGTATTTCCACATATACCAGTCATGACTATATTTTTAAATAATAATCCACTTGCTAATAGTCAAGGTGACTTTGCTTTTCAAATGAATACTTCATCAAATAACGAATGCCTTCAACTTGCAGGCGAAACGATTGTTACAGTACCAGCTAATGCAACCCTTCAACTGAAAAATAATAGTGGTTTTAATCATCAAAGTATTATAACTTGTGATAATGGTATCAATGCAGTTGAATTAACAGTTATAAAACTAAGTTAATAATCATCTTCTCATTCAGATGCTATTTCAGCATCTTTTTTTATTGAAAAATGTTCTTTTGATTCCCATTATGCTTTTCTGTTCATCTAATAAACATGAAAAAAGTACCGAACTCTTCTACTACAAATGTTCGGTACTTTTTTATTAAAAATCTCTCATTCTTTCTTACTTCTCCACATAAACCGACTTAACGATTGTACGATTATATGGTTGTCCTTCTTTATTCATTCCTTTTATATCCATCGTAACGTTGTATACTCCTGGTTGCTTTATGTCCTTCAAAGCACCAGTAAATGTAGTATTATTAACATTTTGTAATTCATTATATTCAGAGACTAGTTTTCCTTCTTTATTAACTACTCTTACTGTTATGGAAAGATCCCCTTTCATTTCAGGTGCTACAGGTGATTTTTTCAGTTTATACTCAGATTTATTTGCTTTAACTTTTGTAGGCATTTGAAGAACAAATGGTGCGTCATTCTTGTAATCGCTTACAACTAAAAATGCATCTTTCGACTGCTTCGCCATCATTTTCACTTTCCATTCTCCTACATCCATTTTATCAAATTTAAATGTTCTAATAGTCGCACCACCAAAGAAAGATTCACCTTCACCAGTAGTTATAACACTATCCTTATTTGTATATATTTTTCCTTTTGGTGATATCATTTGTACTTCTACATCAGAAGAAGCAGTTAATATAGAAACGATACCTTCTGCCTTTTTATCAACGGCAACAGTTTGCTCTATCCACTGATTTTGTGGCAATTCTCCGCCTAAAATATTTTGATTTGAAGTTGTATTTAATTGTTCTATATTTTCATTTGAACTAGTGCTGGATGCTACTAAAGCTGGTACAGCTACATTTGATGTACGTAAATATGGTTCAATTCGCGCGAAAACAGCTGATCCTTTTCGTATATTATCATGATCGAATCTGGAATCTGTAAATAAATGCGTTCCATACGGTAACTTAGCACTCCACTCATTTACTAATCCATCATTTGAACCGTATGATGACAAATAGAACCCGCCCATAGATAAAGCAGAAAATACTGGTCCCCAGCTAGTCCCGGTAGCCGTATAGTAACGGTTTAATTTAGCTGCTGGATTATTATCAATCGTTGAACGAAATTTTGCCATTTCCCCCATTTGTAATGAATACGTACCATCATCTTTTTGCCCTAATATAGAAGCAAGCCATCCTGCCCACCAACTATATGATAAATCTGCCAAGTTTGATCCATGATGTGGCGTCGCAAGCGTAATAACATTTCCTACAAATCGATTTGCACCATATCCTACTAATGCAGCCTGTGTATCGATACCGCCTTTACTATGTGCTACAATATTAACTTTTTTACCGAAGTGATTATATATTTCTTCTAATTTTTGTGCTAACAATTTTCCGTTGTCCCACTGACTAGCTGACCCTTTCCCAGCAGCATCATATAATTGTATAAATACTGTTTGATAGCCTGCTTTTAAAGCATAGTCATACATATCATTTATATCGTGATACACTGTCTTTCCATACCAACTATCAGCATTCCCATTCCTTCCTTGTACAAAAAGAATTGGAGGCTTATTCTCATCGTAATTAGCAGGTTTTTGACCTAAAAACCATTCTCCAGGTGTAAATACTTCTTTATCTGGAAATCCCGTTTTAATTTCTTTTACTTCCTCCGCCTCTACCTTCGTACTAACAGCCATCGGAGTTATAATAAAAAATGCGAGAAATAATAACATACACCTTTTCAAAATCCTCATTAACATTCCCCCTTTTTTGAAAGGAAGCACTATTTTACTCTAGTTATTTTTGCAGGTGAAATAAATAGTAACTGTCCTTTCTTATGAAACGTTATTCTCTCAACATGTATTCATTCCTTTTCCTATTAAGCTCATTAAAAATTTCTCAACATATTTCTAGCTAAAAAAGCTGCGTATAAAAGGTCTATTTCATAACCTTTTATACGCAGCTTCTTTCTTATAAATCAATGATATACTCATCATCATATTTATCGTATTGGAGCCCTGATCCTATTTTTGATTCCGTAACTTGATCTCTTAAAAACGGTGCAGCTTCCATTTTGCTAGTTGCAATTTCAATTCCATATTTTTTCGTTAAATGGGCTAATTCTATTAAAAACCACTCTCTTCGCAATGTAACTGGAATATCCAATGTTCTTCTTTTCATATATAATAGCACCTCTTTAATTTCATAACTTAATGAACATCACTACATGCACGTGTGAAAACTACCTTTCATCACTAACATCCAATGAAACATTATAGTATATGCATGTCCATTTTAAACGTGCTATTACAAAACATATTTTAGTATACATAATCATATTATGTAAGAGTAGAAGAGAAAGGTATATCCCTTCCCTTCTACTCTAGAAACTTAAATTAAGAACATCTTGGTACACCTAAAGCTAAGAATAAACCTGCTACTCCCGCAGTAATCGGTACTTTTAACGTAATAACATCGTCTACTTTCGTTACTAAAAAGAAAGCATTACCTTCTTGTAATATACAAGTTACCAATAATTGAAATTCCATTTAAACCCCCTCCTTTCAATCGATATATTATACTTTATGAATTCCCTTTAAAAATGTAATAGGAAATACATCTATTTTTCCTTATATATTAAATAAATGTTTATAAGTCTATTAAAAGTACTAATTTTCTAATTTTATATAAATCGTGTAATATCCAATAAGTTCCTATATAATCAATAGTGAAAATCTTACAAATGGAGGTATAAAAATGGCGATTTTGAGTAATATTGGTGCAGCTTTATTTTTTATTGCTTTTATTCTTTTAATACTATGTATCATTTCATTCTTTAAGAAAAATGGAAAAGCAAAACAATATGGTCGTCCTACTGTTATTCTTTTTATGATTTCAATTCTCTTAATAGGAATGGGCACTACAAAATCTGAACACCCAGTCATCGATTTTTTTGCTACTTTAAGTTTAATTTTATTTATTTTTTTCCTTGTTCTAGCAATCTTATCCGTAATTAAAAAGACAGGTGTAGCAAAAAAACAATTTATTATCACTGCTATTTTATTTGTCATTTTTGTTGCATTATCAAGTATTTCAGCTCCTTCTTCTGAAAAGACGACAGCAACAAATAAACAAGTCGCTTCTAATAAGGCAGAGAAAAAAGATGATAAAAAGAAAGAAGCGGACGAGAAAACTCAAAAGCAAGAAGATGAGAAGCATCTAGCCGATGAACAAGCTCGTAAGCAAGAGGATGAAAAACGCCAAGCCGAAGAGCAAGCTCGTAAGCAAGAGGATGAAAAACGTCTAGCCGATGAACAAGCTCGCAAACAACAAGAAGAGCAAAAACGTCTAGCTGATGAACAAGCTCGTAAACAACAAGAAGAGCAAAAACGCCAAGCTGATGAACAAGCTCTTAAACAACAAGAAGAGCAAAAACGCCAAACTGATGAACAAGCTCGTAAGCAACAAGAAGAGCAAAAACGCCAAGCTGATGAACAAGCTCGTAAACAACAAGAGGAACAGAAAAAAGCACAGCAAGCTCAAACACAACCTGCTGCAAGTAACAATAGTAATGTAACTTACAAAAATTGTACTGAAGTTAAAAATGCTGGAAAAGCTCCATTATATAGAGACCAACCAGGTTATAGCTCTAAACTTGATCGTGATGGCGATGGAGTTGCATGTGAAAAATAGTAGTAAAAAAGAAGCTTCTAGTAAGCTTCTTTTTTTATTATCAGAAACGATTGCAACGAATTCTCTTCCTTTTATAAAACTCATTTTATTATTCTCAAAACTGACACATAATAAGTGATTTCAATCACCACATTGTTTTTCATTTATCGCTATTCTTAATTTAGATATTACATTTAAACTTTATGGAGGCATTCATATGGAACATACATTTACTGAAACTTCAATTGTTGGTGAGATTGTTACACAATTTCCGAAAGCTAGTGATCTTTTTAAATCATATAGAATAGATTTTTGTTGTGGTGGTAATAAGCCGCTTATTGATGCAATTCATGAAAGAAATTTATCGGCTTCTGAAGTAATTACAAAGTTAAATACACTTTATCATAATACGAAACGATTAAATGAATCTGAAATTGATTGGAAAAATGCTTCTTATCGTGAATTGATTGATTATATAATTCATAAGCATCATCGTTATTTACATGAAGAGTTACCACAGTTAAGTCCATATGTGACGAAAGTCTTACGCGTTCATGGAGCGAATCAGCCTCATTTAGCTCAAATTCATAAGCTATTTCATGAACTTAAAATGGAATTAGAACAGCATTTAATTAAAGAAGAAACGGAAGATTTCCCATCAATTTTAGAATTTGAACAAAATCCAACCGATGAAAACTATGCAAAGTTACGTAAAGTAGTAGATGAACTAGAAAATGAACACAATCATGCCGGAAATATTATAAAAGAACTTCGTAAAGTAACAAATGACTTTACGCCTCCAGAAGGCGCATGCGGCACTTATCGACTTGTTTACCAACGCCTTGAAGCACTAGAGTCTGATTTATTTGAGCATATTCATTTAGAAAATAATATTTTATTTCCACGTGCCATTACGAGAGCATAAATCAAGTGCAGGACATGAGTGTAAATACTTATGTCCTGCTTTTTCGTTTTGCGAAAAATATCCACATCCCCTTCACATAAAACCGAATTTTAACAATTTGTGAATCATTATAAAAATGTGATAAATATCACATCTCCCCCTTATTTGATTTTCTATAATAAAAATATAATCCTTTGTTCAATATTTCACATAAAAAGGGGAAACGAAAATGAAAAAACGTTTAGTTATGATCGGAAATGGTATGGCTGGCATACGTTGTATCGAAGAAATTTTAAAACATAATAGTGATTCATATGAGATTACTATTTTGGGAGATGAACCGCATCCAAACTACAACCGCATTATGCTCTCTCATGTTTTACAAGGTAAAACAAATATGCAAGATATCATTATGAATGAATATAGTTGGTATGAAGAAAACGAAATAACTTTGTATACGAATGAAAGAGTTCAAAGTATTAACCGAGAAGAAAAAATTATTATTACAGAAAAGAATCGTACTCTTACATACGACAAGCTCATTATCGCAACAGGTTCTAGTGCTTTTATTTTACCTGTTGAAGGTTCCGCACTTCCTGGTGTAACAGGATTTCGAACTATTGAAGATACACAATTTATGATGGATACCGCTAAAGAAAAGAAAAAGGCCGTTGTCATTGGTGGTGGATTACTTGGTTTAGAAGCCGCAAGAGGTCTTATTGACTTAGGAATGGACGTACATGTTGTTCATTTAATGCCTAGCTTAATGGAGCAGCAACTAGATACGAAAGCAGCTTCTCTATTGCGTGAAGATTTAGAAGCACAAGGCATGAAGTTTCTCATGGAAAAGAAAACGGTAAAGATTCTTGGTACAGATCATGTTGAGGGCATTCAATTTGAAGATGGTGAAGTTGTAGATTGTGATTTAATCGTAATGGCTGTCGGAATACGACCAAATACGCAAATAGCAAGAGATGCTGGTCTAATTGTCAACCGAGGTATTGTAGTCAATGACTATATGCTAACGAATGATGAGTCCATTTATGCAGTTGGCGAATGCGCAGAACATGATGGTATCGCATATGGACTTGTTGCCCCTCTTTATGAACAAGGCACAATATTAGCAAAACATATAACAAATTTACAAACGAATGGATATACGGGCAGTATCGTTGGTACGCAATTAAAAGTTGCTGGTTGTGATTTATTCTCTGCTGGCCAAATTTATGAAGATGAACAGACGAAAGCGATATCGATCTTTGATGAATGTAAACGTTCCTATAAGAAAGTATTAATTCGCGACAATAAAGTTGTCGGTATCGTTTTATATGGTGACGCAGCTGATGGTACACGCCTCTTTAGCATGTTAAAGAAAGAAGAAGACATACAAGAATATACAGCCGCTTCCCTTCTTCACAAAGCTGGTGAGGAAAGTGAACTTGACGTTGCTACAATGAGTGCGGATGACACGATTTGTGGATGTAATGGTGTTACGAAAGGTACAATCGTTCATGCCATTTTAGAACAAGAGCTAACTACTTTTGAAGAAGTTAAAGGATGCACGAAAGCCGCAGGATCTTGCGGTAAATGTCGTCCGCTTGTGGAACAAGTTTTATCTCATACACTCGGAGATGCTTTTGATGCTTCTGCACAGTCTGCTGGTATGTGCGGATGTACAACTTTATCACGTGATGAAGTCGTAGCGGCCATTCACAAGAAAGGTTTGAAATCTCCAAAAGAAGTACGAAATGTTCTTGGTTTTGCACAGGAAGACGGCTGTTCAAAATGTCGCCCTGCTTTGAACTATTATTTACGTATGGCGATTCCAGAAGAATATGAAGATGATAAATCATCTCGTTTCGTTAATGAAAGAATGAACGGTAACATCCAGCACGATGGTACATTCTCTGTTATTCCACGTATGTACGGTGGTGTTACAACAGCAGATGATTTAATGAAAATTGCTGAAGTTGTGAAAAAATACGATGTTCCTCTTGTGAAAATTACAGGTGCAAGCCGCATTGGCTTATATGGTGTTAAGAAACAAGATTTACCTAACGTATGGGCTGACTTACATATGACTTCGGGATATGCGTATTCAAAATCGCTTCGTAATGTAAAATCATGTGTCGGTTCTCGCTTCTGCCGTTTCGGTACGAAAGATTCATTAGGACTTGGTATGTTACTTGAACAATCATTAGAAATGGTAGATACCCCCCATAAAATGAAGATGGGTGTAACGGGTTGTCCGCGTAACTGTGCGGAAGTACTGACGAAAGATTTTGGCGTTGTTTGTGTCGAGAATGGATACCAACTTTATATTGGCGGAAATGGCGGTACGGAAGTACGCGAAGCTGATTTTGTCATGATCATCCCTACTGAAGATGATGTCCTTCGCATCGCTACAGCTTATATGCAATATTATCGTGAAACTGGTATTTACGGAGAGCGTACTGCCTACTGGACAGAACGTTTAGGCTTCGATCACATAAAAGAAATACTACAAGATGTAAGTATGGTTAGTACGTTAAATGAACGTTTCCAAACAGCTCGTAGCACATATACGGAAGCATGGGGACAAGCACTAGAAACGAAGTCATTAAAAGCGATGTATGAAGTAGAAACTGTGAAATAAGGAGCTGTGACCTTTATGATACAAACGAAAGAAAAAATAAAAGTTATGCGTGCGGAAGACCTTCCTATTCAAATCGGTAAAGAAGTGCAAATAAAAGGTATGTCTATCGCCCTATTCCGTCTTTCAAATGGTGATATTCGAGCTGTAGAAAATCGTTGTCCTCATAAAAACGGACCGTTAGCAGAAGGAATTGTATCTGGAGAATTCGTCTTTTGTCCGCTGCATGATTGGAAAATCTCATTAATAACAGGTGAAGTTCAAAAACCTGATGACGGCTGTATTCAAACATACGAAGTAGAAGTTATTGATGGTGACATTTATTTATACATGTAATTTACGAAAGGAAGCCTCCTCTGGCTTCCTTTTAAATAAAAATAGATGAGGTGCGATGATGAACGGATATGTATATTTAGTTGGTGCAGGACCAGGTGATGAAGGGCTTATTACAAAGAAAGCAATAGATTGTTTAAAGCGTGCAGATATCGTTTTATATGACCGTTTATTAAACCCTTTCTTTCTTAGTTATACAAAAGAAACATGTGAACTTATTTATTGCGGAAAAATGCCAAAGAATCATATTATGCGCCAAGAAATGATTAACGCCCACCTCCTTCAATTTGCGAGAGAAGGAAAAATCGTTGTCCGCTTAAAGGGCGGAGATCCATCCATTTTTGGCCGTGTCGGTGAAGAAGCAGAAACTTTAGCAGCAGCGAACGTTCCATATGAAATTGTACCAGGTATTACATCTAGCATCGCCGCTAGTAGCTATGCAGGTATCCCCCTCACCCACCGTAACTACAGTAATAGCGTCACTTTACTAACTGGGCATGCAAAAGGTCCTTTAAGCGATCATGGAACATATAATTCATCCCACAATAGTGACACAATCGCCTACTACATGGGTATAAAAAACTTACCTACAATTTGTGAAAACTTACTGCAAGCAGGAAAAAAAGACGATACGCCAGTAGCAGTCATTGAATGGGGTACAACTGGAAAACAACGCGTTGTCACAGGAACTCTTTCAACCATTGTTTCTATCGTCAAAAACGAAAATATTTCAAATCCATCTATGACAATTGTTGGTGATGTCGTTTCCTTACGGGATCAAATCGCTTGGAAAGAACGTAAACCATTACATGGTAAAAAAGTTTTATTTGCTTCCGCAACAAATAAAACTTTTTTAATGAAGCAAAAGTTACAAGAAGCTGGTGCAGAAATATATCAAATTCCTACTTTCAAAAAGGTAGAATACATATTAACACTTGAACAGATCAATGAAATCTTTAACGTTGATCGCCTTGTTTTTTGTTCAGCTAAAAGTGTAGAAATATTGATGAGATCATGTAGTAAACACCAAAAAGATATTCGTTCCTTACAAGCAAATCTGCAATATATGAACGTTGCCACTCAAGAAAAACTTATGCAATATGGGCTACTAAGTAAACAAGCAGAGCTCTCTTCCGATACAACTGTTTATTTAGGACGAAATATTAACCGAATTGCTTTTATTCAAGAGAAAATTGGTGCTGGCTCCTATATGATGACTCATGAATATACAATTGATCATCGCTTCGATGAAGTCCATTCTCGGATGCTTTCTGAATTCTCATGGGATAGCATTGTGTTTGACGGCCGTGCTTCAATTGATACATTTTTATCAGAAATAAAACGACTTGGCTTTATCGATATTCTTACTCTTCCCTTCTCGTATACCGACGTTCCAACTTTACACTATGCGAATAAAATTGGTTTTCATCATGTAGATGAGCAATTACAAAATATGATTATGAAGAAAGATTTGGTGATACGATGAAAGGAATTGTATATGTTGGGCACGGGAGTCGCTTGCAAGAAGGTAATGAACAATTCATTCACTTTATTCAATCTGTTATGAAAGAACGTAACAAAAGAATTCAAAAAATAGCTTTTCTAGAACTAACAACACCTACCATTTCGGATGCAGTTACAGAAACGATACTAGAGGGAGCAACTGAAATAATGATTGTACCTGTTTTATTATTTGCAGCAGCTCACTATAAACGTGATATTCCTTTTGAACTAGAACAGCTACAAAAGAAATATCCACAAATTACATTTTCAGTTGTACCTCCTTTTAGTACGCATCCACATATGGTGGAACTTGTAGTAAAAAGAATACGTGAAACTATGCCAATGCAAGGTGGTAGTATTTTACTCGTAGGACGAGGTAGTAGCGATTTACAGCCGATACATGAGTTACAACAAATCGGAGCAGCTGTCGAACGAAAACTCGGCATGCCAGTATCCTGTTCCTTTTTAACGAAAGGAACGCCCTCTTTTACGGCTGAGCTCAAGAAGATAATATCGACTGCGTCCCATGTATACGTCATGCCGTATCTTCTCTTTACCGGATTGTTGCTTCAAAAAATTAAGTTGCATACGAAAAAATACAATCACGTTACGACTTGTAACTGCCTACAATTTGATACATATATGAAATTAACATTATTAGAACGAATGGAGGAATGTGTGTATGTATAACATGTACCCTCTTATGTTTAATCTAAATAAAAAAGTTGTCGTAATTATTGGTGGAGGTAAAATCGCATATCGAAAAGCGTCTGGATTAAAAGATACAGGCGCTTTTGTCACCGTTATCAGCCCAGAAATTTGCGAGGAAATGAAGGAACTTCCTTATGTTACTTGGAAGCAAAAAACTTTTGCTAATGATGATATTAAAGATGCTCACCTTATTTATGCAGCTACAAATCAACATGCTGTAAATATGATGGTCAAACACGCTGCCCATGATTTTCAATGGGTTAACGTTGTAAGTGATGGTACAGAATCATCTTTTCACACACCTGGCGTCATCCGACATGATGAATATGTTGTCACTATTTCAACTTCAGGTAAAGATCCATCGTTTACGAAGCGTTTGAAGCAAGAATTAACATGTATACTTCCTAATCTTATAAAAAAGCTTTCTCGTATCCACAAATTATAATCTATTTTTCAGCTAAAATAGTAATTACCTTTGGACAAACGTTTTTTAGAAGCGTTTGTTCTTTTTGTTTTGGTTTCTTTTTTGAATAAAGTCGCTTGATTATTGGACATAGTCCAATTGTAAACGACACCTACTATTTCAAAGACTATTTTCCTCTTATATCGATGGAATTTCCGTCCATCATTTACCGCCTCAAATCCATTCGGTTTTAAACGTATATTCAAAACAAAATATATGACAAATAAATAACGGTAGTTACTGTAATAATGCTGAAAAGTGTTGAAAATAAAACGATTTGTGCATGTAGTTCGGGCTCTATTTGATACTCCATAGCAATAGTTGATGTATTTCTTGAAGTAGGAAAAGAACTTGCAATAAATAATGATTGTGCAACAATTCCATCAATGTTTAAGAGGTAGATCATGGAAAGTGCTAATAATGGCCCCATCAGTAACCTTCCAATTAAAGACCATGTTATGACTCTATGGAAAAAATTAAGCTTAATGTTGGCTAATTGCGCTCCTAGCAATATGAGTGCTATTGCAACAAAACTATTCGCAAGATGATTAAGAGGTAGAAAGATAGAATTAGGTATTTGAATTGTAAAAGATTGAAAGAGAACCCCTAATATCAGTGCATGAAATACAGGCAGTCTTAGAAATGATTGAATAATACTTCCGATTGTTTTTGTTGCTGATAGTAAGTTATATATCCCATACGAATAAGTTAAAATATTCTGAAAAACAACAATGAAAATCTGAATGGAAACCCCCACTGGATTGTGACTGAAAATCAATTGACTTACTGGTAATCCATAATTACCGGAATTCATTAACGAAATGCTATTTTTTAGAGCGGCACTCTCTCCTTTTTCTAACTTTAATGTTTTTGAAATAAAATGACTTACTATCATCATACTCAGACTGTAAAGCATTAAATAGTATATTATCTGGAGCAACAAACCTGTTTCTATACTAATATCATATATATTCACAAATACAGCCGCTGGCATCAAGCAATAAGTAATAAGTGTAGATAGCTGCTTTAAGTTAAATTGGAACTTTCTTTGTAAGATTGCACCAATTAGCATCAATATTAATATTGGTAATATTACGTCTAATATAATAAAAACAAACATTTAAAACCTCATTCTACATATATTTTAGTTGGATGAAACACTTTACTAAATATGGACACATTTAATTCAAATGTAGACCCTGACGCTACCCAAAATACCATTTATAAGCATTCGTATACAGGATATTATCGGTAGCTTGTTCATCAAATAGCTGTTGAATCAATTTGATATCTCCATACTCAAAAGGTCTTTTGGCTCTTGTAGATGGTAAATCTGTTCCAAACATAAGTGCATCTGGATTAACTTCATAAATCGACTTTAAGGCATTCTCAACATCTAATTCGACACGACCAAAACCAGTAGCTTTCACATGTACCCCTTTATCAACTAGTTTTAATAAATGTGGTAAACCTTCTTCTGATAACCCTAAATGGTCAATTGATATAGCTGGTAATTTTTCTATAGTAGATGCAATTTCGGGTAACTCTTTTGCATCAATATAAAGCTCACTATGCCATCCTACTAAATCAGGAACTCTTCTAGCAAAGTAATCCAGCTTCGATAAATCTTCTGAACCACCTCTTTTAATATTAAAGCGTAATGCTTTTATCCCATTTTCATTTAAATTTAGTATTTCTTCATCCTTCACTGTAAAGGGTAATTGTGTTACGCCACAAAATGTTGAACCCAACTGTTTTAGTGCCTTTAATAAATATTCTTGATCAAACCCTTGGAAAGAACCAGATACGATCGCTCCACCAATTACATTCAAATTAGGAGTTTCATTCTGATAATCTTCTACAACAAAGTTGGGTGGAAAATATCCTTGGTTCTCAATAATCGGAAAATTAAAATCAATAATATGAAAATGTGCATCAAAAATTCTCATTTCCCTCCCCTCTCTTTTCCTTAACATATCAAATATAACTCATAAAGAAAATTAGGGATTATTTATACAAATTCATAATTTTATCTTATCAACCTAAACTGTATTCTTTATTTCAAGTGTACTTTTTCACAATATCCATTAGCCTTACCAAAAAATCTGGCCCTAAAAATATGCAGTTTTTTCTCGTTATAGATACCTCCATATGTTTTTGAATTTCATAACATTCAAATATCTTAATATAATTTTATGCATATTAATAGATAACTTTTAGAAAGGAGCGACTATTTATCGATTCGTTAGCGATCAATAGTCATCGTTTAATTCAAAAGTTATTATTTTCGTTCTCGATATATTCCGACAAAGGCAAAGTACCTTTCTAGTACACTAAACGTGTAAGAGGCGAAGTACCTTTAGCTACTCGTTCCTTTAAAGTTCCCCATTGTGGAATTCGATTTAATTTCATACATTTATCGCTTAATTTCTTTATCTGTAGGCAAAACAATTGCAGCTATTATATAAAGTAAAACTGTAAATCCGCTAGAAAAAAAGGCTGATAATGCAGTTACTATGCGAAGGATACTTACATCAATTCCATACTTATCGCTTAAGCCACCTAATACACCTGAAACTTGTTTATCTTGAGTAGACTTATATAATTTTTTCATCTAAACACCCCGCTTCAATTAAATATTTGTATGTTAAAAATTAGTTCGATCTTTGGCAGAAATTTAAAATTTCTTTAACTAACCTGCCCTTTAATTGAATACTATCTGACATCTATATTTTAACATAAAACCCCATAAATCTTCTGTTTTTCATTTTAAAACCACATTATTTTAGAAAACAAGCTTTGTTAAATTAGCATTAAAACATATTGAGGCCTATTACTAAAAGAACCACCCTAGATTACTTTAGGATGGTTCTTTTTCTTTATTAATGATTCTTTAACATCACTAACAGCTTTTCTTGACTATACATCCACACTGTAATGATTAAACAAGCAAGTGCGACTTCTGATAATGCCATAAATCCAATTGCATAATGACCTGTTAGTTGGAATAGTAAAGTTAAAATTAGCGGCGGGAAGAACCCTCCTAGTCCGCCTAAAGCTGAAACGAGTCCGTTTACAATCCCTGCTTGCTCTGAGAAGTACATTGGAACGAGTTTGAAGATTGTACCATTACCAATCCCTGCACAAAATGCGACTAGTAAGCAACCAAATGTATACACGTTCATACTAGGCATAAAGGATAAAATAATACCTGAAAGTGTTAAACCGATAAATACGAAGATTAATATTTTAAACGGGTTAAACTTATCACCAAGCCAACCACCAATTGGACGCATCATTGTTGCTAATACGATGAATCCAGCTGTCCGCATACCTGCATCTACTTTTTCTAATCCAAAGTGAGATACTAAAAAGTTTGGTAAGTATACTGTAAATGCGACAAACGATCCGAATGTTAAAAAGTAAAAGATACATAGAAACCAAAGTTTTTCATTTTTATATACACCTTTTATTTGTTCCATTAATGGTGTATTCACCTTTTTCTCCTTACGATCTCCTAATAAAAAGTTCATAAGTGCAAACGCTGCAAGTAAAACTAAATAACACTGTACTGTCGTTCTCCAGCCAACTGAAGTTGCAATGACAGGTGCTAAAAACGAAGTAATTGCTGTTCCGGCGTTACCGACACCGTAAATACCATTTACAAAACCGTGACTCTCTTTCGGAAAGTATTTCGGTAAAGAAGTTACCCCTACGGAGAATACGGCCCCACCGATTCCGACGAATAAGCCACCAATAATTAAATCCATCATTGAATTGGCAACACTAATATAAAAGACAGGAAATAATAATAAAATAAAACTAATAAAGAATAATTTTCTTGCTCCGAAACGATTTGTCCAATAACCAATTGGAATGCGAAGAACAGAACCTAAAATAACCGGTACTGCTGTTACCATAGAAATTTGTCCCGCAGTTAATGGAATATCTGCTTTAATATAAGGCATTAATGATGATAAAATGACCCATACCATAAAACCGATAACTAGATTAGAAGTTTGTAAACTTAATTGAAAATTAGGACTTTTCATCCTGTTCCCTCCTATGTATGCATAGTTATATTTATTCCCTCCAGCCTAATCACGTCCTAACATGATTAGGCTGAAAAGAATCAACCACCACTTACTGGCGGAATCATTGCTATGACATCGCCAGTTTGAATGATGTCATCCTCATTTGCATACTCTTCATTTATAGCGACCATTATCTCACCTGAAATCGCTACGTTGTATTTCTTAATGAGCACTTCTTTTAGTTCAGCAACCGTAATATTTTCACAATCTATGTGTAATGCTGGCGTACTTACTTCTTCTTGTAAATGTGCAAATAATAGTACTGCAATCATATTCTCATCTCCTTTCCAGGCTCACCATTCTCATAAGCTACATTCTCTAACTGATCACCTATCCATGATTCACCATCTTCCCAGAACTCTTTCTTCCAAATGGGAACAATTTGTTTTATACGCTCCATAATATATTCATTCGCCTCATAGGCAGCTTTACGGTGTGGTGTAGAAACAGCAACGACAACAGCAAGATCAGAAATTTGTAATGTACCAATGCGATGTGTAATAGCGACATATGTCCCAGGCCACTTCTCTCCTACTTCGGTGCCAATTTTCTCAAGCTGTTTTTCTGCCATTGTTTTATATGCTACATACTCTAAATAAAGCGTACGACGGTCTTTCGTAAATTCTCTAACAGTACCAATGAAAGTAGTAACTGCGCCGCACTCACGACGAATTACTTTGTTTGTAACTTCTTCAATTGAAATAGGTGTATCAATTACTTCATAATACGTATGTATCATCTTGCACCTCTTATCTTTGTATAAGTTAGCAATCTATTTTTCTCTTATTTATACGATCGAAGCGGTTCTTCCCACGGCCACTCACTTCCAGCGTTTGATTCTAATAACAGTACCGAAACAGTTATTCCTGCTTCAAACCCTCTCGTTCCTCCCGGCAGGACGATACATGCATTTGCCTCTGCAAGTGAAGAAATTGCACTAGATTTATCTAAACCAACTGGTGTTGCTTGCAATTGGCCATCTACAATTTCTACTTTCCCTCTTACAAAACGCGTAAATGGGTTTGCTTTCGGAAAGTCTTTTTGTAATATTGCTTCTGCACTAAATACGTGCGGATTTTTCTTATGCAAGTATGTTCCAATGACTGGTCGAACATATAATTCACATCCGACATAGCAAGCAGAAGGATTACCAGATAGACCAAATAGTAGTTTTCCTTCTACCTCAGCTACAGTTGTCACACTTCCTGGTCGCATCGCTATTTTGTTGAAAAGTACATTGGCTTGCAATCTCTCATAAATAGCAGGTAAATAGTCATAGTCTCCTACCGAAACGCCACCAGTCGTAATTAAAATATCAACTTCTTTTATCGCTTTTTTTACAGTGTTATAACACGTCTCTAAATCATCAGCGAATTGTCCATAATACTGTACAGCCCCGCCCGCTCGTTCAATTTGAGCAGCAATCATATAAGAGTTACTATTTCGTATCTTCCCTGGCTTTAATCGTTCATGTACTTCAAGCAATTCACTCCCTGTCGTCACAATCCCAACAACCGGTTGTTTTACAACATGTACTACACTATAACCAAACGTAGCAAGAAGCGCTGCTACTCCAGGGTTAATAACAGTCCCTTTTTTCACAAGAATGCTATTTTGTTTTACATCCTCTCCTTTAAAAGAAATGTTATCACCGGCGGCGAAGGAGCGTTTTAATTTCATATACGTCTTTTCTTTTTCTTCAAATCCTTCTGTTAGCTCTAACATAACAACGGCATTACACCCGGATGGAATTGCCGCTCCTGTCATAATACGTACAGCTTGAAATGGTTCCACTTCTTCTGTAAAAACAAAACCGGCTCCAATTTCACCAATCACTTCAAACAGAATGGGATTACTGCTACTTGCTTCCTTTGTATCTTCTGCTCGAATCGCAAACCCGTCGTACGGAGAGCGATCAAAATGAGGAACATCATGATCTGCAATAACATCTTCTCCAAGCGTTCTACCGTAGCTTTTTATTAGAGAAACCTTTTCTATTTCACCCTGGTAGGCATATTCCATTACACGCGCAACTGCTTCTGCCACCGGAATTGGTATACGTTTTTCTAACATTCTTTTTCACCTCGTTTTAATAAGGGGCAACGCTCTTTCTGTTCATCCTATATATTTTGCGTATAATCGTTTTGCTATTTTCACATCATTTGTTCCATGAATAAATGCCCTACCATCTGTAAATAAAACGAAACGATATTCATCAATTAGAAATGATAGTAAGTAAGGCGTTTTTTGGACATGTACACTTTTTTGTAATCGTTTTTGAATTTCGTTTAAATTAAAATCTCTCTTTATTCCTGAACGGATTTGAACTGTATTCCGTCCGCATAGCACTTCCGTTTTCATCTGCGCTTCAAATGCTAGACTTGGATACGTTCGTGATTTCCCACAAGATGGACATGTACTTTTTTTCTGTCTATTTACTTTTAATGAGAGATATTGATTGTTCCAAATATCAAATGATAACATCGTTCCTCTTAGCAACTCATAATCATCCACCAATATTTTCATCGCCTCTGTCACTTGGTGAGCAACAACCATCTGTACAGCTGGCTGAATAATTCCGGCTGTATCACATGTTGCACCGCCCATAGGATGATCCATTAGACAGCGAAAACATGGTGTTTCCCCAGGAAGAATTGTATACGTTACACCGTAACTCCCGATGCATCCGCCGTATATCCAAGGTATATTCTCTTTTTGTGAAATGTCATTTATAAGTAGACGCGTATCGAAATTGTCGGTCGCATCTATTATGAGATTCACTTCTTTTATTAACCCTTCTATCTCTTGCATCGTGACATCTGTTACAACTGGTACAATTTCCACTTCAGAATTAATCTTTCTTAAATGTTCTGTCGCTGCAATTGCTTTCGGTTTAGACTGCTGTGCATCTTCTTCTGTATATAACTGTTGCCGCTGTAAATTACTCCATTCGACGTAGTCACGATCGGCAATTGTTAATTTCCCAATTCCCATCCTAACGAGCGCTTCTGCATTCGCAGCCCCTAGTGCACCCGCACCGATTAGGAGCACATGCTTTTCTCTCATTTTTCTTTGTCCTATTTCACCAATCCCAGAAAACAATACTTGCCTTGAATATCGCTCTTGCATAAGGAATCCTCCTTTCGCTATCCGCCAATGTATGACATTTCAATTTTTGGACGTTTATTTGTACTTTCCGCCGTTCTTTCATCTGAATATCGATCTGTTCTATATTGCCACGTATGTTGTAAAATTTTTAATAGTGATGCATCAGAAATATTTTCTCGAAGAAGCGTTCGTAAATCCGTTCCTTTCGTTCCAAATAGGCACGTAAAAAACTTGCCGTCTGCCGAAATACGGGCTCTCGTACAAGAAGAACAAAACGACTCTGATACTGAAGTAATAAATCCAACTTCTACATCGCTCCCTACATATCGATACAATTTCGCAACTTCTCCAAAGTAACGAGGTTTAACAGGTTCAATCGGATATACGTGATTAATCTTCTCTATTAATTGTTCCTTCGTAATAACTTGTTCAAAATTCCATCCGTTCGTACTGCCTACATCCATAAACTCAATAAAACGAAGCTGAATTTCTTGTTCTTTAAAATAACGAGCCATATGAAGGATTTGACTGTCATTCATTCCTTTTTTTACGACCATATTTACCTTTACTTCTAATCCAGCAGCCTTTGCTGCTTCAATTCCTTTTAGTACAGGTTTTGTACTTACATTTCTCCCATTAATTTTTTGGAAAATGTAATCCTCTATCGCATCTAAACTAATATTTACACGTTTTAATCCCGCGTCTTTTAACGCCTTAGCTTGTTTTGCTAAATGAACTCCGTTTGTTGTGAGTCCAATATCTTTTAAGCCTTCTAGCTTTGTAAGTCTTGCGATTAGTTGAGGTAAGTCTTTACGTAATAATGGTTCACCGCCAGTAAGCCTAATTTTTTCAACTCCCATACTTATAAACAATCTTGCTAATCTTTCTATTTCATCGAACGTTAATAAAAACTCTTCCTGTAAAAAAGCGTAATCAGGTCCGAACACTTCAGCAGGCATACAATATGTGCACCTAAAATTACAACGATCGATAACTGAAATACGCAAATCTTGAAGTGGCCGTTCTAAAGAATCTTTCATTTTCTCGTGCATCTATATCCCTTCTTTTCTGCTGCAATCCTTAGTAAGTTTTCAATTCTGTATTTGCCTTTATTATAAAAAATAAGCTACAAATTCAATGTGACTTTTCTCACATCACTTTCCCCATTCAAAAATTCTTCACAAATCTGTTCGAATTTTGTTCACATCTCCAGCCACTACTCCTTACGGTCATTGAAATTTCACTTTTTTTCAAAAATATCTCTTGCATTTTCATCATAATTACATTCAAAATAAGAAATATATTGTTAACGAGAAGAAAGGTGATTGCTGTGGCAAACAGTATGACATTATCTCAAGATTTAAAGGAATTACTTGCATCTGTTGAGTATAAAATGCAAATTAAAAAAGGAAGTTTTATTTTTCAAGAAGGTATGGAAGCAACCGAACTCTATATCATCCACTCAGGAAAAGTACAAATTAGTAAACTAAGTGCTGATGGGCAAGAGTTGACACTCCGTATTTGTTCGGCATATGACATTATTGGAGAATTAACATTGTTCACGGATAATGCAAAGTATTTATTAAATTCAAAATGCCTTGAAGATGTTGAAGTAGGCGTTATAAAGCGTGAAACCTTAGAAAAAGCATTACTCCAAAAACCCGCTCTTGTATTTGAATTTATGAAATGGATTAGTGAACATTTAAGAAGAATGCAAACGAAGTTCCGAGATTTAGTATTACATGGCAAAAAGGGTGCCCTGTATTCTACTCTCATTCGAATGACAAATAGTTACGGTGTGTTAAAAGAAAACGGGATTCTTATCGATTTACCATTAACGAATCAAGAACTTGCTAATTTTTGTGCAACTTCACGTGAAAGTGTAAATCGAATGTTAAATGAATTAAAAAAGCAAGGTACAATTTCTATTCATAAAGGAAAGATTACAATCCACGATTTACAATTTTTAAAATGTGAAATTGCTTGTGAAGATTGCTCTGCTTCTGTTTGTAGCATTGATTAGCATCTTATTTAGGTATTTATATTTATAAAGAAAGCCGAGGTCTCCAATTAGATCTCGGCTTTCTTTATAAGTTACTAAACATATAAAACAAAATTATTTTTTCAATTCATTTGGAATACGTCTTCTGTAAATTACATAACTACGGCTTACGTATTTAATTGGGGCACTAAATACATGTACTAGTCTAGTAAATGGCCATACTGCGAAAAGCCCCATCCCTGCGAGAATATGAATTTTAAACCACACTGGTACTTCCGTCATGTATTCAACTTTCGGTTGGAAAATAAAGAGACTTCGGAACCAAGGACCAATTGTTGTACGATAATCAAACCCTTTTGAGTCGATGTTCAAAAATGTTGAGGAAAGTCCTGCCAGCATTACGATCAGTAATAAAATAAGCGCAATATAATCTCCCTTCGTACTCGTTGCAATGATACGTTTTACTGTTACGCGGCGGTACGTTAATATAATTAAACCGATGATAGAAGCCATACCAGCCGGAAGTCCGAAACTAATTGCCATTGTGTGATACATATGCTCAGAAATACCTATTGAACGATATACAGCTTCTGGAATTAAAATTCCCATAACATGACCGCCAATTACGAACATGATCCCAAAGTGGAATAATAGACTTCCGATTCGGAGCATTTTCTTTTCTAATAGTTCACTAGACTTTGATGTCCATCCAAATTGATCATAGTTGTATCTGAAAATATGTCCACCGATAAAGATTGCAAAAATGATATAGGGAAACAATACCCATAGAAATTGATCCATCATTTTGACAACTCTCCTTTCTAATTTGTCTGTACACCCCATGTATCGATAGCAAGTAGAACAGCCGCAAGAATTGGTTCATACATACTACCTGCTTCTTTTAACTGAACATGTAATGCTTGTATGTTCTCTTTGTATTTACTCATAATCGGTTCACTGTCTTGCTCATTTGCATTTGCAAAAAACTCTAGTAAAAGTGGTAAATAATCAGGTAGTTCTTTATCTGTTACTTCAAAACCAGATTTTTTATAATGCTGCTTTAACTCTAGTAATTCAATACCTCTTTCTCTTTGTTCACCAGTGTTCATATACGTTAAATACATATTAGTCTTTTTACCAAAATCAAATGTATATACGTAACCATCAATTAATTGATCGTTCTTTTTATTTAATGCTTGCTCTATAAATACTGTAAGTGAGGCTTTAACATCGTCCTGTTCAATTTCTTCAACCTCTTCTTGTAATTCAGTTAAAGCTTCTCTCCACCCTAGTTCCGGGTAGGAGAGAAGGAATGAAGAACACGAAAAAGCAGTTTGCAAACTTTGTTTCATATTTTTCCGCCCCCATTATTTAAGAAATTGTCATACAAGAACCTGGTCCACCAGCGAAGGATAAACCACAGCTTCCTTGTTCGTTATATAAATCTTCAACTTGTTCGCGGTGAGTGGCCGGAATGACGAAGCGATCTTTATATTTCGCGATAGCAAGAAGACGATACATATCTTCTACATCCTGTTTCGTTAAACCGAGTTCTTTTAATACCGCTTCATTTGGTTCTTTATTAATTTGAAGTGCTCTCATATGTGTTCGCATAACAGCCATTTTTTTCAATGTAAGACGAATATGTGATTCATCTCCTGCAGTGAGTAAATTCGCTAAATATTGAATTGGAATACGCATATTATCAATAGCAGGGAAAATCTCTTCTGCTAGCCAGTTACTACCTTTCCCCTCCACCATGTTCATAATTGGGCTAAGCGGCGGGATATACCAAACCATCGGCATAGTACGATACTCTGGATGAAGAGGTAGAGCGATTTTCCAATCGATAATCATTTTATAGATTGGTGACTGTTGTGCCGCTTTAATCCATTCTTCAGGAATTCCTTGTTTTTTCGCTTCAGCTGCTACTTCTGGATCATTTGGATCTAAGAAAACAGTAAGCTGAGATTCATATAAATCTTTTTCATTTTCAACAGAAGCCGCTTCTTTTACTTTGTCAGCGTCATATAGCATTACCCCAATGTATCGAATACGCCCTACACATGTTTCCGAACAAATTGTAGGCATACCAGCTTCAATACGCGGGAAACACATTGTACATTTTTCAGCTTTATTCGTTTGCCAGTTAAAGTACACCTTTTTATACGGACAAGAAGATACGCAAAATCTCCATGCACGACATGCATTTTGATCGACAAGAACAATCCCATCTTCTTCACGTTTATACATCGCACCAGATGGACAAGAAGATACACAAGATGGATTCATACAATGTTCGCATATGCGTGGTAAATACATCATAAAGACATTTTCAAAATCCGTTTTAATTTCTTCTTCCATTTTCTTTACGTTCGGATCTTGTAATCCTGTTATATGCCCGCCAGCTAAATCATCTTCCCAGTTTGGACCCCATTCAATTTTGTCGATAAATTCACCTGTAATTGCTGATTTCGGACGAGCAACTGGCTGGTGCTTACGCTGCGGACTATTTGTTAACGTTTCATAATCATAGTTCCAAGGTTCAAAGTAATCATCAATTGTTGGTTGGTCTGGATTGTGAAAAATATTCATAAGGCGCTTCATTTTCGAACCGGATTTCAGCTGAATTTCACCATTTTTCAATTCCCAGCCGCCTTTATATTTCTCCTGATCTTCCCATTGCTTTGGATAACCAATACCAGGTTTCGTTTCTACGTTATTGAAGTACATATATTCAGCACCTGGACGATTTGTCCAGGTGTTTTTGCACGTTACGCTACAAGTATGGCAGCCGATGCATTTATCTAGATTCATTACCATTCCGACTTGTGCTTTAATCTTCAAGCCAATCTACCTCCTTCAGTTTGCGAATTACAACGTTTAAGTCACGCTGGTTCCCAGTTGGACCATAATAGTTAAATCCATAACTTAATTGACCATATCCACCAATCATATGTGTCGGTTTTACATGAATACGGGTTGGACTATTATGCGTTCCCCCGCGGTTACTTGTTAATTTCGTACCAGGTACGTTAATGTGACGATCTTGCGCATGGTGCATAAATGCCATTCCTCTCGGTATACGGTGCGTTACAACGGCACGCGCTACAACAACACCGTTACGGTTAAAGCACTCGATCCAATCATTATCCGCAACGCCAGCTTCTTCAGCGTCCTCTTTATTCATCCAAACAGTTGGACCACCTCTAAACAGCGTTAACATCGGTAATGAATCGAAATACATACTATGAATCGACCACTTATTATGCGGTGTTAAATAGTTTAGTGTAATCTCTTTTCCTTCTACTTCAGGCCGTGATTTACGGAACGGTTTATGTTGCAAAATTGGTTTAAATGTTGCCATCGTTTCACCAAATTCTTTCATCATGTCATGATCTAAGTAGAAAGATTGTCGACCCGTTATCGTTCTCCAAGGGATAAGACGTTCCACATTTGTAGTAAACGGTGAGTAACGGCGTCCACCTTTTTCTGAACCTGTAAAGGCTGGAGAAGTAATTACTGTTTTTGGCTGTGCTGTAATTTGTTCAAATGTGAAGCATTCTTCTTCACGTTCTTCTGCTAAATCACGTAATTTTAAATCCGTTTGTTTTTCAAGTGCTTCCCATGCTTTTACAGCCATATGACCATTTGTTGTAGAAGAAAGTGTTAATACCGCCTCAGCAGCATTGATTGCTTCTTTTATGTCTGGACAACCTTTCGCAATAGAATCCGTTCGAACGACTCCTAATCGGCTCTTTAATTGCTCATATTCTTTTTCTGCAGACCAAGAAATCCCTTTCGTACCAATCGGTTGTTTTCCGGTATTCGGTCCTAGCGCAGTCATTTTGTCATAAATCGTTTTATAATCCCTTTCGACAGCATGAATTTGTGGCATCGTTTTACCTGGGATCGGTTCACACTCACCTTTACTCCAGTCTTTTATCTTGCCAAGTGGTTGCGCTAATTCTTGTGGTGTATCGTGAAGAAGTGGTGTTGCCACAACTTCTTTCATTGGTTCAAGATCGATTTTCTTCGCTAAATCTGACACAGCTTTAGAAAGAGAAGTGAAAATATCCCAATCAGAGCGCGCTTCCCACGGTGAACCGATTGCTGGATTAAATGGATGTACAAATGGATGCATATCTGTACTACTTAAATCATGTTTTTCATACCAAGTTGAAGCTGGTAAGACGATATCAGAATAAAGCGCTGTTCCAGCCATACGGAAATCTAAATTAATGAGTAAATCAAGCTTCCCTTCTGGCGCTTCTTCATGCCACTTAATTTCTTCTGGTCGTAATGAATCGCTATCGTCATTCATTAATCCATTCGTTGTACCTAATAAATGTTTTAAGAAATATTCGTGTCCTTTACCAGAACTTGAAATTAAGTTTGCACGCCATACGAACAAGTTACGCGGGAAGTTATTTTTATTATCAGGATCTTCAATCGCAAATTTCAGTTCTTTATTTTTTAGTTTTTGCGCAACGTATTTTCCTATTTCTTCTTGCGTTGTTGCACCAGCAGCAACAGCTTCTTTATATAATTCAATCCCATTTTTCTCGAATGTCGGATACGAAGGCAACCAGCCAAGTCGTGCCGCTAATACGTTGTAATCACCATGATGTTGATAACGAGAGTTGCCTTCCACTGGTGATGCTAAATGTCCCACTGGTGTATCTTCATAGCGCCATTGATCTGTTACGAAATAGAAGAAAGATGTACCGTTTTGTAATTTTGGTGGCCCTTGCCAATCTTTTGCCATCGCGATCGTTTGCCATCCTTCTGCTGGACGTAATTTCTCTTGACCAACGTAATGCGCCCAACCACCGCCGTTTACACCTTGCGCTCCGACGAGAAGAACAAGATTTAAAACAGCGCGATAAATCGTATCAGAGTTAAACCAATGGTTAATACCAGCTCCGACAATAATCATTGAGCGACCATTTGTATCAACAGCATTTTGTGCGAACTCACGAGCGATTTGAGTAATAAGCTCTCGTTTTACTCCTGTCATTTTCTCTTGCCATGCAGGAGTAAACGGTACGTCATCATTGAAGTCTTTCGGCTCTTGTCCGCCAAGCCCTCGGTTCACACCGTAATTTGCTAACGTTAAGTCGTATACAGTTGTAACGAACACTTCGCCTTCTTCTGTCATAACCTTTTTCACTGGAATTGTACGTTCTAATATTGTATTTCCATCATCAGAGAAGTACGGAATTTGCACCGTTTTAATCGCTTCCTCCATTCCAAGTAAAGATAGACGTGGTTCAATCTTTTCACCTGTTTCTTCATCTTCTAAACGTAAGTTCCATTTCTTTTCGTTATCCCAACGGGACCCCATTGTGCCGTGAGGTGTTGCAAAATCATTCGTGTTCTCGTTCCAAAGTACAGGTTTCCATTCTCCTAACTTCGTTTCGCGTCCAATATCAGAAGCGTTTAAGAAACGATCAGCAACGAATTGATCCCCTTTTTGTTTCAATGTGACGAAGAAAGGAAAATCAGTATATTGCTTCGCATAATTTGTGAAGTATTCCACTTGATTATCTACGTAAAATTCTTGTAAGATTACGTGCCCCATTGCCATCGCAAGTGCACCATCTGTACCTTGTTTCACACTAATCCAATCATCCGCAAACTTTGTAGATTCAGCGAAGTCAGGACTGACAGAAACGACTTTCGTTCCTTTATATCGAACCTCTGCTAAAAAGTGTGCATCTGGTGTTCTCGTCATCGGTACATTTGAACCCCATGTCATAATGTAACCAGAGTTATACCAATCACTACTTTCTGGTACGTCTGTTTGATCGCCCCAAATTTGCGGAGAAGCTGGTGGTAAATCTGCGTACCAATCATAAAAACTAAGCATTGGTCCACCCATAAGTTGCATAAAGCGACTACCAGCTGCATGACTTAACATTGACATAGCTGGAATTGGCGAGAAACCAACATTTCGGTCTGGACCATATTTAATTACTGTATAAAGTAAAGAAGCAGAAACGAGTTGTAACACTTCATCCCAATTCGCACGAATGAATCCCCCTTTACCACGCGCCTGCTTATACGTACGTGCTTTTTCAGGGTTCTCCACAATACTTTTCCAAGCATCTAATGGTGACTCGTTATTTTGTAGTTCTTCTTGCCACATATTCCAAAGAACACCACGTACATACGGGTATTTCACACGAAGCGGGCTATAAATGTACCAAGAAAAACTTGCTCCACGTGGGCATCCTCGCGGTTCAAAATCAGGCATATCAGGACCTGTAGTCGGATAGTTAAGCTCTTGTCCTTCCCAAGTTACAATTCCATCTTTCACATATATATTCCAACTACATGAACCAGTACAGTTCACGCCGTGTGTAGAACGAATTACTTTATCGTGCTGCCAACGCTTTCTGTACACATTCTCCCATTCGCGATCTTCATATGTTTCTTGCGTATGATTATCGTTATAACGATCTATTGGTGAAAAATATTTTAAACGTCTCATTAGTGCTGAAGGTTTCTTCTTCATACTGTTCACTCCTTTAATACGTCTCTCTTACATACCCTTACTATAAGAGAGGTTGTAAAATACAGATGTGACATTTCGCACAGTTCAAGAGATTGTCAAAAATTCAGTAGAAAATAAGTTTGAGGGAAGATCTTTTGTTCCATTGTGAAGATGTATAGTTAATCTTGATTATTAGGAGAATAGTATTTTGAGGTATCGACTATTTTGCAAAAGAAAAAACGCAGGAGACACTCCTACGTTTTTCTTTATAAATATATGAAAAAGAGTTTTGATATTATTTTAAAACTGCCATACGGGAAATATCCTAAATTGAATGTGAAGAATTTTTTCTTCATCGATATTACCTTATATCAAGACATATTTCACATTATACTACAAATCATTATTTACCATATTGCCCTTAGTTACGGAAACAATTATACTAGATGTAATCCGATAAATAATCTGAATATTCTTAGAATTAAAGATAAGAGTTTCACTACTCACAAATAGAAAGATAAATTATATTTTCCACTAAATAGATTAGAAAACGATAATAACATTAGGAGGATTACGATGCACCAGCTTGATTCATTACATCCCATTATAGAAAAAATAATTAACAATATTGAAAAGTTAATGGTCGGAAAGCGAAAAGAAACGATCTTAGCTTTGACAGCTCTCTTAGCTGAAGGTCATGTACTATTAGAAGATGTTCCTGGCGTTGGGAAAACAATGTTAGTACGTGCTCTTTCTAAATCTATTGATGCTGATTACAAGCGCATTCAATTCACACCTGATTTACTGCCATCAGATGTTACAGGTGTTTCTATTTATAATCCGAAAGAGCTCCAATTTGAGTTCAAGCCTGGACCAATCATGGGGAATTTTATACTTGCTGATGAAATTAATCGTACATCTCCAAAAACACAGTCTGCCTTACTTGAAAGTATGGAAGAAGGTAATATTACAATAGATGGCATAACAAGACCGTTACCAAAACCGTTCTTTGTAATGGCTACACAAAATCCGGTCGAATATGAGGGAACATATCCTTTACCAGAAGCACAGCTCGATCGTTTCTTGTTGAAACTAAAAATGGGATATCCTACACCAGAAGAAGAATTTGAAATTTTAAACCGGATGGAAAAAACGAATCCCCTCTCCCATTTACAAGCTATTACTACAATAGAAGAATTACTTTATTTACAACAAAGCGTACGGGAAGTAAGTATGGACAAGGCAATCAAGCATTACATTGTAAAGCTTGTTAGTCAAACTCGTTCTTATAGTTCTATACAACTTGGTGCAAGTCCGCGTGGCTCGATTGCTTTAATGAAAGCTTCACAAGCTTATGCTTTTATCCATGGAAGAAATTATGTTATTCCAGACGATATTAAATTTTTAGCTCCTTACGTATTGGCTCACAGACTCATTCTAAAAATGGAAGCAAAATTTGAAGGAATTACAGGAGAACAAGTTATCGCAAAAATCGTTGCACGAACTACCGTACCGACTCAAAAGAAGATGAACCTTTGATGGAACGAATACTACGATCACTCTATCATTTTACTAAGTTATCACTCATTCCGTTATGCCTAGTCTTAACATTTGTATACGCTATGCTTCAAGGAGGATTTGTAAGTTGGTTTTTGTTTTACAGTATGATTCCTATTGGCCTTTATTCACTATTAATCCCCTTCTATGCTTTACGGAACGCCGATGTAAAACGAATAACAAATCAAGACGAATATGTAGCAGGAGAACCATTTTTAAGTACGATTACAATAAAAAGAAGTTTTCCTTTTCCCTTACTTTATTTAATTATAGAAGATGTGCTACCATCACGATTTACAAATTGTAAACAAACGAAGATGAATAAAGTAATACTCTTTCCAGGATTGAAACGAAATATTTCGTTTCAATATGCAATTGACACAATCCCTAGAGGAGAGCACTCTTTTTCAAGCGTACGTGTCAAAACTGGCGATTTATTCGGTATGATAGAGAAAGAAATAACTTTTTCAGTTCCAGATACATTTTTAGTCTATCCTCAGTATGTAGATATAACATATCGACAAATGGAAAATCATTTCGAACAAGGAGCACTTTCAGCAAATATAAATTTAGTAAAAGACTCTACCATTTCTGTCGGTGTGAGAGACTATAAACCTGGTGACCGCTTTTCATGGATTGATTGGAAAGCAACTGCACGAACAAACAACATTATGACGAAAGAGTTTGAACAACAGCGCAGCCATAATATTATGATATTCATTGACAGAACCCCATCCCCTCTATTCGAACCAGTCGTCACATTTACTGCCTCTATTGTCAGGTCTGTCTTGAAGCAAAATTCACCAGCGTCATTCGTCTCTGTCGGAAAAGAACGAACTTTCTTCCCTTTAGACAATGGAGATAGTCAGTTGCATCAAATCTTTTGTCATTTAGCGAAAGTACAAGCAGATAGTGTATTCCCGCTCTCACGGAGTGTAGAAATGGAATTAAGAAAAATTTATGAACCCGTCACGATTATACTCGTGACAAGCGATCTTTCTCCCGATATTCAAAAGGCGGCTGACTTTGCTGCTATAAAAAATAGAAAATTAATGGTGTTTGTCGTAAAAGAAAAAGCAAACCAACTCTCACATCGAGAACTCAGTATTCTAGAAACTCTACAAAAACGAAAAATATTTGTAAATGTGGTTTATGGAAACCAGTATACAACCGTGTTTTTTGAGGTGAGCAAATGATAACATTACAGGCAAAAAAACAATTGGATATGACTAGATTTTTCATGCATGCATGCGCATTTCTACTTTTACTAGAATGGCTAAGGCCCCTCATAGGTATTACAAACGTAGGTAGATTAGATATTTTTGTAATATTTATAGGTATTTGCTTAACTCTCTCTTTTTTTCAAACAAGGTGGCAGATTCCTATAAAGATCGTCACAATTTTATTCATCATTCATTTCCTGTATTATAAAAACGCTTTTATAAATCCATCTTGGCTAATGAAATTTTTTACTGATATTTCTCGAAATGCCTCCTTGTTATTCCAGGGGAATTTACTAGATATCTCTCCAGTTTTTCCAACACTTTTATTTTTTTTATCATTTTGGTTTTTGAGTGCTTTCATTTCTTTTTGGATGATTCATAAAAAACGTGGGTTGTTATTTCTTATATTGACTATTATTTATATCACCGTTTTTCATAACTTACATTTATACAATGCAAACTACGCTATTATTCGTACTGTTGTCATCGGCTTCTTTATGCTTAGTCTTCTTCGCATAGAACGAATAAAAGAGATGGAACACTTACAAAATTATGCTAGAGAAATCTCAAAATTACTTAGACCTCTTACAGTGTTTATTGTATTGTCAGCGACCATCGCATACTTCGCTCCAAAATTTGGTCCTCAATGGTCAAACCCAATGGATTTTTTAAAATTCAACACATCCGAAGCAAGTAATCAGCAAGAAGTTTCTAGAATTGGGTATGGTTTAGATGACTCGAGATTAGGTGGTCCTTTTGAGGCTGATCCTACAATTGTTTTCACAGCACAAACGCAAAACAAACAATATTGGAGAGTCGAAACGAAAGATTTTTATACAGGAAAAGGCTGGGAAGTTTCTGAAAATCAAAAAAAGGTTTCTTTTAAAAATAAAAATGACGTCGTGAGCTGGTACGAACAAAATACAAAAACGGAGACAACAAAGGCAACAATCAACATGCAAAAAAGTTATCCTCACCTTACCTATCCAGCAGGGTTAGTATCAGTTGAAGCTTCTTCTAATGTATCATACAGCGTTGACCCATTTTCAGAAAAAATCTATACGATGGATGGAAATTCTTCTACTACTTTACATTCATATAAAGTAACATATGAGGTCCCGGAATTTTCCATAGAAAACTTGAAAGTTGTAAAAACGAATGAAGGCCAAGAAACAAATCCTTATTTCATGACAAAGTACACGCAACTTCCCGAATCATTACCGCAGCGAGTAAGAGACTTAGCTGTTAATCTAACAAATGATAAAGACAGCCGATATGATAAAGTATTGGCTATTGAAAACTACTTTTCCGGCCATTCTTTTGTATATGAAACAATGAATGTCTCGTTCCCTGCCAAAAATCAAGATTATGTAGATCAATTCCTTTTTGATACAAAAAGCGGCTACTGTAGTAATTTCTCGACATCTATGATCGTGTTACTTCGTTCCGCCGGGATTCCTGCTCGCTGGGTAAAAGGTTATACGGAAGGAACTCTTGATAATACGCTTGCCTCTGCAGAAGGTGAGGATGTTTATAAAATCGCGAACGATAACGCACACTCTTGGGTCGAAGTATACTTCCCTGGATACGGATGGATTCCATTCGAACCAACAAAAGGATTTACTAATCCCTATAATTTCACAAATAATACTCCTGCTCCTACTATACAAAATAGCGAAGAAACTAATTCTCAAAACGAGCAAATGCACCAAAGAAACAATGAAGCAAAGCTCAAAAGTTTAATAGAAGATACAGAAGAAGCTCCTACTAAAAAGATTACAAATGCTAAAAATAGATTTTCTTGGTGGTACGTATTCCTCTCTTCGATACTAATTAGTATTATAGGATACACTCTCTTCGCTACTAGAATGAAATGGATTACATTTTTTATCATTCTTTTCTATAAATACCGAAAAGATGATGCTGTTTATAGCAAAGCTTATGGCGCACTTTTAAAACAATTTGCGCGAATCGGTATACGACGAGGTGAAAGTCAAACATTCCGAGAATATGCTCTCCACATCGATACACTTTACAACTCGGCCGATATGCAACAACTTACTTTTAGTTATGAGAACGCTATGTATCAAAAGGGACAGGCTGCAGCAGAATGGGAAAAATCCGTACACTTATGGGAAATCCTTATGAAAAAAGCAGCTTCTCCGCCTAAATCAAATGACTTCTATTCAGCGATTTAATCTTGATAATATGAGTTGAACGAAAACGCCTCAAAGAACTACATTGTTCTTTGAGGCGTTTTTTAATAATGTGAAACTCCTATTTTATTCTCCAAGTACCTTCTCAATCTCAACCTCTAAATCTCCCGGCTTTGTCTGCGGCGCAAAACGCCCTACTACTTTCCCGTCTTTTCCGATTAGAAACTTCGTAAAGTTCCATTTCACTGCTTTCATACCGAGTAAACCTGGTGCTTGTTCTGTCATATATGTATACAGAGGATGAGCTTTATCACCTTTCACATCAATCTTTGCAAACATCGGGAAATTCACACCATAGTTTAATTCACAAAAACTAGTAATATCCGCTTCTGTACCTGGTTCTTGTCCTCCGAATTGGTTACAAGGGAAACCGAGTATTTCAAGTCCTTGGTCTTTATATTTATCATATACTTCTTGTAATCCTTTATATTGTGGTGTAAAACCACACTTGCTAGCTACATTTACAATAAGAAGCGCTTTTCCTTCGTAATCTTTTAATGATTTATCTTCTCCTGTTATCGTTTTAGCTGAAAAATCATAAACTGTCATTGTCCTTACCCCTCTCTTCACTATCATTCTATGTTTATACTATACTACATTCATGAATATACAGCTCTTATTACGTACTTACACTCCGAAATGATAGCGCTTTATTTCTGTTTGAAAATTCGACACAAACTACTAGACTTTTATGTTGGAAAGTTTTACAATTAAATTGTGAACAAAATGTGACAGTTTATATTCCATTATAAAAGAAAAGGATGGTGTTCATTATGAAAACTGCACAACATGAAACGATTTCAAATCGCGAGTTTTATTTCGTACTATATATGATGTTATTGTATGTGATTGGCTGGGTAATCGATGTAAATGGTTTATTTTTAAGCTCCTACTTTAATTTAGCAGGAGAGATTATGCTTCCAATCGTAGGTGGCATAGTTGGACTGTTCGTTATGTCTATCAATAAAGAACAAGCAAAATAACAACACTTTAAAAAGGCAGAAGACGAAACTTTCGTTTTCTGCCTTTTTTCTATTTTAGCGTATAATAGAAACATGCAGTAAATAAGGAGTGGTAATGATGAAAAAAGTAGAGCAATTATCTTCTCACCTATATCTGATTGATGATTTCGATTTACAACATAATGAACGAACTGGTACGTACGTTTTATTAGGTGACGATATTACTTTAATTGAAACTTGTGCAGCCCCTTCTCTTCCGTATATTTTAGATGGCTTACAACAATTACATATTGATTTAAACGATGTAAAAAACATTATCGTTACACATGTTCATTTAGATCACGCCGGGGCTGCTGGTTTAATGATGGAAAAATGCCCAAATGCTACTTTATATGTGCATTCTCGCGGTGCTCGTCATATGATTGATCCAACAAAACTTATTTTAGGCGCAAAAGCTGTATACAAAGAAGATTTCGATAAACTATTTGATCCAATTCTTCCTATAGAAGAAGAACGTGTTCGTATTGTACAACATGGTGATACGTTAAAAATTGCCGAAGATCGTACACTTACATTTTACGATACACCGGGACATGCTAAGCACCATATTAGCATTCACGATTCATTAACAAACGGCATTTTTACTGGCGATACAATTGGCATCTATTATAGAGAACTCGCAGACCTTGGTGTAGAACTATATTTACCATCAACGTCTCCTTCACAATTCCAACCAGATGCGATGATTGCTTCTAAAAATTATATTCAAAGTATGAATGTAGATACTATTTATTTCGGCCATTACGGCGCATCATCCAATGTTACAGAAGTATATAACCAACTGGAACATTGGTTACCTATTTTCGTTCATACTGGAAAAGAGGTCTTTGAACAATATAATGATTTTGACGAAGCGACTAAAGTCTTACAAACTGTATTAATGGATAAAATCTCTTCTCACCTTACAAAATTAAACGTCCCATCAGATCATTCCGTTTATAACATTTTACATCTAGATATAGAAATTAGCGCGATGGGCATTATAGATTATTTCACGAAGCAAGAAAAAGCAAACTCCACTATTAACTAACCGTAAAAGAAGAGATATACAACAGTGATTATTGTATATCTCTTCTTTTTTTGAATATATTTTGAGTAAAGGATGGTGGAATGCAATGCAAAAAGTAATGCTATACCTCTGCTTTACATTATTTATCGTCTTATTATTATTCGTCGGTGTGAAAATTCAATTTTATTTAGATACAGATGCGCAGGCAAACTTTAACGTGTATCCAAGATTATTCTACTTTACACTCTTCCCTCTTATAGTCGGCATTTTATTACGATTCCTTCAATCGATTAATCGCGAAACGAGTAAACAAAACTGGCGCTTTCAACCGGATAAATTTATCGCTATTACTGTGCCTACGCTATTCATTTCCTTTTCTCCAGCTCTACTCTTTTCACCAGTTGGTGCATACCTACCCTATTTAACTAATATTATTCTTATAAATACAACTTTTGTTACGATAATAAGTTTAATAGCTGGCTATTCTCTTTTAGATTGTTTTATACAAAAAGACAAAGAGAATAGTAAGGAATATAACTAAGGGATTTCCCACTTTCACTTTATTAAGCAAATCAAGATAATTCTGCCCTGACTTGTATGCAAAAGAACCTAATGTTCAATTTTTAAGTTTCGTTGGTTACGGTGGTTTATTTATAAGTGCGATATTACTTGTAAGAGTCGCTATTCATGCGGTAAGGAAATTTAAATAATAATAAAACGAGTATACAATCACATAGATTATATACTCGTTTTTTATTTTTTACATATTCAATATATACTAGGAAATTTATGCTAAACTAAAGAAAATCGTGTACTAAGTTAAGTGACACTTCAACTAAGGGAGAATTATTATGTATAGACTTTTTGGATTCTCATGTCTAATGTTTCTCGCAAGTATATGTTCTTTCTTTATCCTCAGAGGACCTAATGCAAATTTAACCTTAATTATTACGATTCTAGCTATACTTTCATTACTCGGTATTATTTTTGCAATCACATCAAAGAATTGGTTATTCGGAATAGTTGGTACGGCATTAAATGGCGTAATATTAGTAGTTGTATACTTCCTATTGCTAGCAAAAGGAATAGGTGGTTAATATATTTATATTTCAATAAGAAAAGCTCACAGCTTGGGCTATGAGCTTTTTTACTTATCTCACCTTTTCATCTACATACTCCATAAACTGCTCCGCATTAATAAATCTTTCTTTGTACGCCTCAGGTACTTCTTCTACTTTCATCCCACCAGTTGATTTTGTCTTTACTTGTACGATTTCATATGTCATTAAAGCTTCCACATAACGGTCAAACTCTTCTTGTGTTAATACCTCTTTACTAGATTTATGACCATTTAATTTATCAAAGTATGGTTGAAGCCCCATACTTACCTTCTTCATCTCTTCTCTTTTTCCTGGTGATAATTGATCATAATCAATATTACCGTTTGAATCTCCGTACGCAAGCTTTGCATTTGTTAATTTTTTTAGTTCTTTTGTAAACTCTTCATATTCCTTCGCACCCATCTCATCTTTCGCTTCTGATAATTTTGCATTTAAACGCATATACGCCTCTAATGTCATCGTTCCGGCATGTTTTTTTAAATTCTCGAAAGATCCGTATATACCATCCGCCATAATAGATTGATATGCAAAACCAGTCGTCGGGATTAAAAAAGCCGCTGCAAGTACTCCTGCAATAAGTCGTTTCTTCCTCTTACTCCCCCCGCGTTTCATTGCAATTTGAACAATTACTTTTTCTTTTAACTCCGGCGGGGCAACAATTCCCTTCGCTTCTTCTTGTATAGATTCTCTAACTCTACAATCTAAACTCATTTCACATTCCCTACCTCTCCTAAAAAGATTTCTTCTATTTGCTCTTTTTGACGTAGTTTCTTTAATGCCGCGTGAATTCTAGATTTTACTGTACCAATTGGAATATGTAATATTTGTGCTACTTCTTCTTGTGAATAATCGTGTAAGTATCTTAAAATAATAACTTGTTTCAATTTATATGGTAAATTATGAATGAGTTCGATTAGTTTTTGATTTGATATTTTACTTACAACATCGTTAGAAAAATCAATTTGTACTGGTTTTCTTTGCTCTTCTGCTTTTTTTATAATGCGTAGTCGCATCCACCTCTTTCTTCTATAAGAGTGAATTTGTTTAATCGCAAGTCCAATTAGCCAAGGACGAAATGGCTTCTCGCTATCATACTTACGAAGCGATTCATATAGTTGTATGTATATTTCTTGAACGACATCATCTACATCTGTTTTATCCTCTATTAAAAAATGTGCTGTCTTATATACTTCTTGAATCGTTTTATCATACAAATCGCTATATGCTTCTTTATTGCCTGATAAAGTTAAATGGATTAAATTTATATACACCATTTCATCCTTCATGTACCTTCCCTCCTTTGTCTTATACTATATATTGGCAAGTAATTGAGATTTCGTTCGATTTCCCCAAAAAGTTTTATATAAATTAATATAATGATCGAATGAGTTCATAAGCTTCACTTATAAAGTCGCATAACTATTATATAATTTTCCAATTTCTAATGAAGATTTAAAATAATTTATATAATCAAATTTAGGAGGATATATAATGAAAGCTATCGTTGTAACGTCATTCGGTGGTCCTGAAGTGATGAAATATACAGATGTGGCTATGCCGACTGTTTCAGAAGATCAAGTTTTGATTCGCGTTGTTGCTACTAGTGTAAATTTCGCTGATATTAAATCGCGTTATGGCAAAAAAGGAAATACAGCACTACCTTTTATACCAGGGATAGATGCCGCTGGTATTGTAGAACGTGTCGGTTCTAATGTGAAAAATATTTATCCTGGACAACGTGTCATTGCTTTTCCTCAAAAGGGATCTTACGCAGAATACGTTGTCGCAAACGAAAACCTTACTTTCGTTTTACCGGATAAAGTCGATTTTCAAACTGCCGCTGCTTGTCCAATTGTATCTTTTACAAGCTATAATTTACTCTCAAATGTTGCAAGGCTTCAACAAGGTGAGTCTGTACTCATTCATGCAGCGGCTGGCGGAATTGGTACGACAGCAATTCAACTTGCAAAACTATTAGGGGCCAGAACTGTTATCGGTACTGTGGGAAATGAATCGAAAAGTAAAATCGCTTTAGACGCTGGAGCTGATTATGTTATTTGTCATCAAGATGAGGATTTTGTAGAGAAAGTCAATGAGCTGACAAATGGTGAAGGGGTTGATGTAATTTTAGATTCTATTTCTGGAACGGTTTCGGAAAGAAGTTTAAAATGTCTTGCTTATTACGGTCGCCTCGTTCATTTCGGAAATGCAAGCGGTGAAATTGGTAACTTTCAAACGAAAGATTTACACGCAAGTTGCCGCTCTATACTCGGTTTTAGCTTCGGCACTACACGAAAAAAACGTCCTGAACTACTCCAAGAAACAGCACATGAAGTTTTCCGTTATTTACGTGACGGAAGTTTGCAAATTAAGGCTACGAAATCTTTTCCACTTCAAGATGCAGGGAAAGCACATGAATGGGTCGAAAGTAGAAAAAGTACAGGGAAAGTAATACTAACTGTCCAGTCCTCTTCCTGAAATGAATACTTGAAATCGAGGTGTCATTCATGGGATCACGAATTATGCATGCTATTATCGCCAACAAGATTGCCGAAAAACTATGTATTCAAGATAAAACTTCTTTCATACTTGGAGGTGTAGCCCCTGATGCTGTTCATTCAGTAGAAGAAAAAGGCGCTTCACACTTTTACGCTGGCACAACGAAAAACTATACGAGAAGGATAGATTTCAATTCTTTTTTTCAAAAATATAAAGTTCATATGGATTCCCCTTTTCTTTTAGGTTATTACACTCATCTCATTGCCGATGATAATTGGCTAAGCGGCTTCTTTCTACCGTGGCTAAAAAATAGAATAGAAAATGACGCAACGATCGCACCTATGTACTATAACGATTTTAAATTGTTAAATGCAAAGTTACTTCATCATTACGATAACGAACAACGGCTCTTCTCTCTTCTCAATCAAGAGGCTCACATTATGGATATTGAAGAGGTTTCTAAAGAAAACGTATTAGCTTTTCGGAAGTATCTTTTTGAAGATATGTTGTATCCAGAGCAACATCTGCATGAAGACTTACAAGTATTTACGTTTAATCAAATCGTTGGTTATATTGAGACAGCTATTGAAAAAGGCGTATTTTATATTAATCAACTCTCTAATGAAAAATCCACTTCAAACATGTAATCCCCCTCAATATATTTGAGGGGGATTTTCACAAAACAATATTATTATTTGTTCTTTTCCATAACCGCAAAATAATTCCCTTCACTATCAGCAAAGTTAAATACTTTACCAGAAGGCATAGTTACCATTTCGCCAACAGTAACATTTTTATTTTTTAAATCTGTATATAATTGATCAAGATTTTCTGAGAAGAACATTAGGGACGGTGTACCAAGATTTAATTCTGGGCTCATTTTAGAAATCACTTCTTTATTATGTAATATAATGCTCGTTTCTGCACCGCTAGTTGGAGCGATTTCAATCCATCTCATTCCTTGCTTGTTATCTTCCTCTGTAACTACATGAAACCCTACCTTTTCCGTCCAAAAGTTTACTGCCTCATCTTGATTATTTACATATAACATAATTTGTCCAACTTTATGAATCATTTCATTTCCCCCTAATGGTTTTTATATTCTATGTAGCTTTCTACAAGTGCTATCTTTATTCCTTTTGAGTTGGTATGTACTTCTTTGCAAAATTTATCGACTGACTCATCCCATCCAGTTCGTCAAAATAATTATTTCTTTCAATCATGTTATATCCGTCGAATCCAATTTCATCTAATACCTTGAAGAATATATCGAAATCTACTTCACCATTTCCTGCTGCTACTTCTATATACTTACTCGAACCATTACTTTTCACTTCTTTACAATCTTTAATATGAGTTTGTACTATATAATCTTTTAATAGTAATAAACTTTCTTCCGGATTTTCATTTACATCACTTATTAAGTTTGCTGGATCAAAGTTAACCGCTAGTCCTTTCGAGTTTGCAGTTTCTAAAAATCTTTTTAATACTATTGCTTTTTCAGATCCCGTCTCAATAGCAAAGACTCCCCCAAATTTGAACACTAATCCCCCAATCTCATAACAAATCCGTACCATTTTATCATAGTACTCACTTTTTTCATCACCTGGAACTTTCCCAATATGAGCTGTTATGGTCTTTGCTCCCAGCTCCAAACCTCTGTCAGTAATATATTTAATCTGATCTATTGCACTGTCAGCTTCTATTCCTATAATTCCATTTTCTCCAAAGCTAATTGCCAATGACGGAATCTTTATTCCATTAAAGGATAAGCTTTTCTTTAAAGCACTCCACTCTACCATTGGAATATTAGCTAAGTTGAAGTTTTTATTCATAGCATATAATTGAATATATTCTAAATCCCATTCCCTTGCTTTTTGTATTCCTTCGTTTACTTCAATATATTTCGTATTCAAAAACATTCCTAATTTCCTATCCATATATGTACCTTCTTTTTATTATTTCGCATCAGTTTAATATTCGACTCTCTTTATATTACTTCCTTGTACATATGTTGATTTAAAAAGTGATAATAGATACATTTTAATAACCATTAATAAAACTCCTTGTATTATTCAATTGCAAATAAAAAAGACGTAACTACAAATAGTTACGTCTCCCTAATTATTTATCTAGGCTTTTTCTTCCCAGTAAATGCTGGTTTCTTTTTCTTTGGTGCTTTCGGTTTCGTTTCTACAAATGATCCGTTGAACATTTCTTGCTTCGTAAATACGATGCCTAGTTTTTTCGCAAATTGCAGTAATTTACGCTCTTCTTGTGGAGTTACAAGAGATACAACAGTTCCTTCTTTACCCATACGTCCAGTACGTCCTGAGCGATGAATATATTGGTCTACTGTGTCTGGTAATTCTAAGTGAATTACATGTGTTAAATCATCAATATCAATACCGCGTGCTGCAATATCAGTAGCAAGTAGAATTTCTAATTTCCCGCCGCGGAAAGCACGCATCGTTGCTTCACGCTCTTGCTTACCTGCTTCTGCATGAAGAGCTGCTGCTTTCATTTTACGGAACTGCAATTTCTGAGTAATTTCATCTAAACGGAATGGGTCATTTAAGAAAGCAACTGCTTTTACATCGCCCATATGCATAATTCTTCTTACGTAATCATTTTTTTCGCGTCGCTCACAAATGATATACGTATGCTCAACTAAGCTTTTTGACTCTGCACGTGTTATACGTACTAATTGTGGTTCAACTGCTAAATCACGTGCAGCATCTTCTGCCGCTTTTGTAATTGTCGCCGAGAAGAATACTAATTGACGATCTCGCATTGTAGATTTAATTACATCTTGTACTGCGCCCATCATCTTTTGTTTTACAATTTGATCAAACTCATCAAATACAATCGTTTTTACTTCATGCATCTTTAGCTTTTTCATTCGAATTAATTCTAAAATACGTCCTGGTGAACCGACAATTACTCTCGGGTGTTTCTTTAATTTTTCAACTTGGCGCTTAATATCTGCACCACCAATTAAAGATGCCCCTGAAATTTCAGTCCCTGCTGTAAACTTTTGAACCTCTTCGTGAATTTGCATAACAAGCTCACGTGTTGGCGCTAAAACAACAACTTGTGGTTGTTTTACTTCAGGATTAATTTTATGTAAAAGGGGTAATAAGTACGCTAATGTTTTTCCTGTTCCAGTTGGAGATTCAGCTATAACGTCTTGTCCTTCTAAAATAGTTGGAATCGCTTGTTTTTGAATTTCAGTTAATTCTTTAAAACCAGCCTTCTCCCAAGCTTGTTGTAAAAATGGTTGCATATCTTTTATCATTTGTTTTTCTCCTTTATCTCTATTTTTGAAGAAAATGTTGTATTGTTCGCACCGTTTCTATCATGTGTGAAATAACAGCTATTAAATCATCAACATGGTCTTCTGTAATCGCTTTTTGAAATAGAACCTCTACCTTATTATGATATGAAATCGCTTGCTTATTATATTCGTATGAAATTTTTTGCGTAATCATTCTTTCTTTTCCCCATATAGAATGCATGAAAGTTTCAATTTCTTCACACACTACCTCTGGCTTTTCTATCGGGAATGAAAATGCTAACTTCATTTCACAACCTGGTGTAAATTGTGGTACTTCCAATATTTCACCAGACAAGTTCTTTGCATCTACAGATAGTGAAAATGTTGCTTTTACTACCTGTTCGAACGGTTCTGTTAATTGAAATGAAATATGGTATATACGACTTAATGAGGCCAGGTCCATCATATCTTTTCGATCTGTTACAAGAATATCTCCATGTAAATCAAAATCATAAACAGCACCTTCTACGATTACTTTTAAATTATCAAAAGCAGTTGGATCAAACATAATTTCCTCCAAAAAACAGGCGCCTTTCGATGGAAAGGCGCCACTTGATGTATATATAGTTTACAGATAAACGAGATGAATTACAACCTTTTAGAATAAACCTACTGCTTTTCCATCTTCATTTACATCCATTTGTAGTGCTGCTGGCTGTTTTGGAAGGCCTGGCATTGTTAACATTGTACCTGTTAACGCAACGATAAACCCTGCACCAATAGATGGTTTTAGCTCACGAATTGTAACGATAAAGTCAGATGGACGACCTAATTTTGTTGCATCGTCAGAAAGAGAGTATTGTGTTTTAGCCATACAAATTGGTAGGTTACTCCATCCTTCTCCTTCATATTGAGCTAATTGCTTACGTGCTTTCGGAGCAAACTCAATATCTTTTGCACCATACACTTTTTGAGCAATTGTACGAATTTTTTCTTCTAATGGTAATTCTAATTCATAAAGTGGTGCGTAGTTGTTCTCACCTTTTTCGATTTCTTTTAACACTTTTTCAGCAAGGTCAACTCCGCCTTGGCCACCCTTTTCCCAAACTTCCGTTAAGGATACTGCATAGCCACGCTCATTGCACCACTCTTGTAAGTATGCAACTTCTGCATCTGTATCTGTAATAAATTTATTAATTGCAATTACGAAAGGTACACCGAAGCTTTGAATTGTTTCAACATGCTTCTGTAAGTTTTCCATACCTTTTGCTAATGCGTCTACATTTTCTTCTTTTAATTGATCTTTTGCTACACCACCATGCATTTTAAGCGCACGAATAGTCGCAACAATAACAACTGCTTCTGGTTTAATGCCAGCTGCACGAGCTTTAATATCTAAAAACTTCTCTGCACCTAAATCAGCACCGAATCCAGCTTCTGTAATAACATAATCACCTAATTTTGCTGCCATTGTTGTAGCGATAACACTGTTACAACCGTGAGCAATATTCGCAAATGGTCCGCCGTGAATGATAGCTGGTGTATTTTCTAACGTTTGTACTAAGTTTGGCTTTAATGCATCTTTTAATAATAATGTTAACGCACCTTCTACACCTAAATCTTTAACCGTTACAGGTTGATTTGCAAAGTTATAAGCAACTACGATGCGAGATAGACGCGCTTTTAAATCTTGAATATCTGTTGCAAGGCAGAATACCGCCATAATTTCAGATGCTACTGTAATATCAAAACCGTCTTCACGTGGTACACCTTGAACTGGTCCACCAAGACCAATTACTACGTTACGAAGGGCACGATCATTTAAGTCAACACAGCGTTTCCAAACGATTTTACGTGTATCAATTCCAAGTGTGTTTCCTTGTTGGATATGATTATCAATAAACGCTGCTAACGCGTTATTAGCAGTTGTGATCGCATGGATATCTCCAGTAAAGTGAAGGTTAATGTCTTCCATAGGTACAACCTGTGAAAAACCACCACCTGCTGCTCCACCTTTTAGCCCCATCGTTGGTCCAAGAGATGGTTCGCGAAGTGCAATTACTGTTTTCTTACCAATTTTATTAAAAGCTTGACCTAAACCAACTGTTACTGTTGATTTACCTTCTCCAGCTGGAGTTGGGTTAATCGCTGTTACTAAAACAACTTTACCGTCTTTCTCGTTCTGTAAGCGCTTAAAAATGTCAAGAGATAACTTACCTTTATAATGCCCGTATGGCTCTAATTCATCTTCTAAAATATTTAATTCAGCTGCAATTTCTTGAATCTTCTTCATACTCGCTTCTTGTGCGATTTCAATGTCGGATTTAACTGTTGTAGTAGTTGTCATATACCCTAGTCCCCCTTTAATTGGTTCTGATGATATTGTATCAGTTTTTTGTATTTTCTGCACTTATTTACCTCCTAAAAATTCTTTCATTTCTTTATGCATTTTTTAGCATAAATACCCATAAGAATGTTAACGATTGTTGTAACTCGATAGGTAGTTGACCTAGCATCTTCTCATTTACTCCGCGCTTATATACACCGATGCCATCTATAACTTCAAAACCTTGTTCTTTCGCTAACTGTTCAAATTCCCACGGCATCATCGTATTACAAACAACGTCTTTGCCGTATAAACGAGGATAACTGTTCTCTCGTGGTTTTGCTGTCGGCCCTAGAATTGCAATACATGCATACCCATCGCTTTTTAAAACGCGCTTTATCTCATTTAATGCCCGTAATGGCTCCTCGGTCCATTCTAAAGAATTTATTGCAATAATTGATTCAAATTGCTCATTTTCAAATGGCAAGGAAGAAAGATCCCCTTTTATAAAAGATAAATTCGGTCCTTCTCCGCGCCCCTTCCCTTTTTGAATCATCACTTCTGATAAATCTACTCCAACTGCTTTATAGCCCGCGCAACTTAATTTATATGTACCGTATCCATCACCACAACCAACATCGAGCACTTGAGCTTCTTTTTTCACATATTGTTCAAAAAATGGAATGATTGTACTCCTACTCCCGCTGTCCCACATCTCTTGACTATTTTGAGTCCAAAATTCTGCACTACTATCCCATTTTTTCTCTGCTGATTCATGCCAATTAAATTTCGTCATACATTCCCCTGCCTTCACGTTTTATCACTCATTTCATTCTACATCATTTTCCAAAATTCCTGTTTATCTTCATTAGGAGATGTACCAGCTAATAATGGAATCTTTATTCTCCAATTTTTGCTTTACCTGGGTTTAACTCATACTCATGTTCTTCTCTTTATGTAGGATACTATAGGTACACCCAATTGAAAGAGAGGGATGTACATGCGAAGAAAGAGAAATCATCATTTTAAAAGTGGTGAAAAAAACGAAGAGTATGCAGCTGAAATATCACCAGCTGGCATTCCGATTAGACATAACCGGAAAGAAATTGCAAATGAAATAGAAGGTACAAATACCGGTGCAATGGTAGGCTATGTCGCTTTATTTCTTTCGCTTTTCTCAATTGCATTTTATCCGGTTACACTCGGCTCTCTTGCGATTTTAGTCGGCTTATTAGCTGTCAATTTCGGAGCAAGAACACTTGGATATACAGCAATTGGTTTTGGTAGTTTTTCTGTTTTATTTACTTTACTCTATCCGCTTGCTTTGTCAGCGTTTTAAAAAAAACACACCAAGTTATACTTGGTGTGTTCATTCGTGATACAACATAATATGACCGCATCCACAGCAATGTTTCGCTGTAATTTCTTGAAACACTGGATAATTCTCTTCGTCCCGATGCTCAATAAACACCTTTTCAAATCGATACATATTTTGTGCATATGCCCAATCTTGTTTCGTACGTGCATACAAAGTTGAGGAAAAAAACTCCTCACCACCGCAAACGATACATGTATTCTTCATTACTACCCCTCCTATGCTTGTCTTACTTCATCTATATGAACATAAGCATAAGAAAAAGACCTTCTATTACTAGAAAGTCTTCTCTGAAACAAAAAGAAATGTACCAAACATTCCTACTCCGCTATATTCTTTCGTAACACCAGCTTCTGTTTTAAATGTTTGCTTTACAGTCATAAAGAATACACTATTTCGTGCATCTGTACTTTCAAATTGTAGTTTTTCTGTTTTACCATCTACATTTTGTGTGCATTCAAAACTACTCTCGTCACATTTCAATGCATACTTGTCCTCTACATACACTTTAAAATCTGATTCTTTCGGACAAGTAATAAGTAAAATCGTCACAAGAATAATACTTATCACACCCACAATTGTATAATATTTCTTCATTTGTACTCCTTTCAAATGACAAGAAAACTTGACTTCATGCGCCAAGTTTTCTTAGTCCACAACCCATTGCCATTCCTGTTCTTTCTTATCAAAAATGAGCCAACCTGTCTCTGTTGCTTCTTCTTTCAATTCATCGATATTATCTAGTACCTCATCCGTACTTTCATACGAACCAACTACATATACCGGAATTTCAAGACCTCTTCTTGACTCTATTTTCCCTGCTAGATCAATATAAAGACCATCTTCCATTAATGGAATAAGCCCCATAATCACTTCTTTCGAAATTGCTGGGAAAATTTTCGATTTTTGGAACAAAGAAAAACGTTTCTTACCGAAAGCACCGAGTTTATAAGGAATGACTTTACTTAACATTCCTACAAAATCAGCAATTCTACGATAATACACTTTGTTGTACCATCCATCATCATGTGAAAAATAAACAAATCTATTTTTCAATAGCGGAAAGAATGTTCTTGCAAGTGGTTCTTTTTTGTGAGCCAAATATAAAAGCTCCGCAATTTCTTTTGGCTCTAATTCATCTAAATCGCTTGCATCATCAAAATCTACCCAACAAAATTCATCAAATTCATCAATCTCTGCTTGAATTAGCTTATGTATATTTTCTTCCTCAACATATTCAAATAAAGTATGATAATGAAAATCTGTCCATTCAAAGTTATGCTTCAAAAGCAACACTTGATGAAGCGGTGAAGGGATGTTACTTGCAAACTCTTTAAACGTAATTCCTGATGTAATAAAACAATGACCCCGACGATTACCATTAATATATATCATATTCTTTACTTGGTCAGATCCTCCAGACAAAGCACCTAGCCACCTTCGTTTTATATGTTTCAATTCTATAGCATATTTTAACATGAAAAATTTTAGAAACATAGAAAAAAATTCAAAAACTATTTACAATTTCATGTGTTTTATTACATAGTGATTACAAGAAAAAACGCCTGCTCGTAAGCAGGCGTTTTTAAAGGATTTCATCTGGGTTTTGAGGATGATGATTTCCCTCTTTCTTTTCATCTTTTTGGAACATCGATTGAATTTTATCAATTGTTTGTGGAGCTAATTCAATCATTTTTTCTGCTAAATGTGTCGCATTTTGTAGATGCAGAATATTTACTCCATCTTTATTCACTACAAGAAATGCTACTGGTGTAATAGAAACACCACCCGCGCTACCGCCACCAAATGCAGGGTTACCGTTCGCTCTTTGTCCATCATTCGTTTGGAAATCAGAACCTCCTGCTCCAAACCCGAACGCTACTTTAGAAACCGTTAACACCACACCACCGTCAGCCGTTTGAACAGGCTCTCCAACAATCGTATTTACATCGACCATTTCTTTTAAATTTTCCATTGCCGCTTTCATTAACCCTTGAATTGGATGATCCACCGTTCATAACCTCCTTTGTCATATCTTTCCTAGTTTTTCCGAAAGTTGGTGAACTAAACATAAAATTTTATATTGATTTCAAAAAACTTAAGTTGTAATATTTAGAAAAATAAAAAAAGAGGTGGATTCTTTATGATGAGAAAATTAACAAAGAAAGATCATGAACAAGTATTCGCTTACCTAAAAGAAGAAGCAGCCCTTAACTTGTTTATTATTGGGGATTTAGAAGCTTTCGGTTATGAAACAGACTTTCAAGAATTATAGGGCGTATTTAAAGAGAATGGAACATTAAAATCGATTTTACTCCGCTTCCATGATGCATTTATACCCTATAGTAAAGAAGAATTTGTTACCATTGATTATGAGGCACTTATTTCCGCCTATAGGCCGCTTAAAATCTCTGGCAAATCAACTATTGTAGAAAAATTTGAAACCGCTCCGAGTATACAACTAGGTGTCAAAAATGAAATGTATTTTTGTGAATGTCTAAATGACAACAACTTACCTATTACGCCTGTCCAAGAAACAATTAAACTTGCCACACTAGATGATGTACAGCGAATAATGCAATTACGAAGTAACATAGCTGAATTCCCGACTGCTAATGAATCAGAAAATATACTAAGACAAGCTCTCGAAACAAATACAGGACGTACGTATTATATTGAAAAAAACGGCGCTATTATTGCATCTGCCTCAACTTCCGCTGAGAATTCATTATCCGCCATGATAGTTGGAGTATGTACACACCCGAATTATCGCGGGAGCGGTTATGCTTCGCTTATATTACAGAAAATGATTCGGGACTTTACGAATGAAGGCCGAACACTTTGCTTGTTTTATAACAATCCGACTGCTGGACGAATTTATAAACGATTAGGGTTTAAAGATATCGGAATGTGGACGATGTATCGATAATAAAAAGCCGATTTAAAATCGGCTTTTATACATACGGTGCTATTCCAGCTTCAAAGGCTTTTTTATCATTATTTAGTACACCAAATAATGCTTCTTGAAGCGCAAATGTACTCTTATAAAAATACATTCGTTCCTTTACTACTTCTAAATTAGGATAATGGGCTGCAAATAGTTGTAAAAACTCCTCTCCATAACTAGCTAATATCCCTGCAAAATCATAAGCAGGATCCCCAATGCTCGCACCACCAAAATCTATGACTCCTGAAATATCCTTTTTTGTTGCACTATATAAAATGTTTGTCATGCCAAAATCCCCATGAACAAGACTCGATGTAAAATTAAAATGACTCTCTTCATTTAAATACGTTTCAAAAGATAATGAAACTTCTTTTTTTGCCTCTTCTCTCATATATGGATAAACATAATCTTTTAATTGACTATACAAACTATTTATTTCTGAATACATATCAGCACTATCATATTGCATAATACCTTCAAATGTAGATAACGGAATTTCGTGCAACTCTTTTAAAAATCCCGCCAATGTGCACGCAAGTTTCTGTAATTGCTTTTCTTCATTTATTCCCGTAAAAAAAATTTTCCAAAACGGTTCCCCTTCAATCATTTCATATCCTGCAAATACTTTCCCTGTTACTTCATCGTGAAACCTTTGATAACTTAGGTTGGGAATTTGAAGCGTAATGAAGGATCTTATTTTCTCTAACAACTGTATTTCTATTCGAAGTTTCTGAATACCTTTTTCATATTTCGGAAAACGGAATACTACATTATCATTTACAATTAATACATCATTATTTTGGCCAACTTCATTTATATTAGCTGATTTTATTTATAATTCAGGACAAACCCTTTGTAAATACGAAACATACTCATTTTCTTTTCTCATTCTTTCCCCTCTCCCGTTCAAGCCTATTGTTCTCACTTCAAAGTCATAATTACCTGTCTTTCAACAAACCCAAACTCTTCGTACATCTCTTTCGCAAAATTTCCAGCAAATACATTTAAACGAATTTCTGAATAATTCTTTTGTAATTCCTTAATACCAGCCTCCATTAACTTTCTTGACAATCCTTTCCCACGGTACTCTGGAAAAACATACAATTCGTATATAAACCCTAGTTTTTCATGAGAAAAATAGTCCGTATTTTCCCCTATTAATATCCATCCCATTACATTGTTTTCTTCTTTAACGACTAAATAATATGCTCCCTTTTCTACAATCGGCCTTGTAAGTTCAATTGCTTTCTCTGTACTTAACTGGCAATTCCCTCTTGTCCCTTCAAAAAGTGATTGAGCTGCATATTGTATTATTTTGCCCGTTTCTTCCCGATTTGCCTTTTCTATCATTTTTCACAACTCTCCTCTTTAATAGGCATTAATATCGATTGTTCCAGTTCCTCCGCTTCCATAACAATTCCCATCAACCCCTTTTCCGTACTCGTTTCATGAAATTCGCCCTTCTCCCAAAACACAGCTTGTCCCGCTTTCACCTTCACTTTTTCTTTATCTTCTCCGCATACATATCCTTCGCCGCCCACAATAAGAAGCAGTTGCGATACAACTGCTTCATGATATCCAATTATTCCATTCTCTTTTAAATGCATAGCACCAATATGTATTTTCCCTTGATGATTTAATATTTTCGACATTATGAAATTAGATTGAAATGCTGTGATTTGCTTTCCCACTACTTCACTACAATCAAAAATTTTCATTACTGGCCCTCCTTATACGTATAAAACCATCCTTACTGTCTGCATCATATGTCCTTCAAAATCTTCTTCAAATTCCTCTAATTGTGCAAAACCTTTCGCTTCATAAAAATGTTTTCCTTTTTCATTTGCTGCTTCTACATGAATATATAATTTCCGAATTCCTTTTAATGCCGTTAACCCTTTTTGTAATAAAGCACTTCCTATCCCTTTCCCTTGCTGATCTGGTAACAAATAAATCGCACCTAATTCTGCTTCATTTTGCAGTCTAACAGGTGAAAAATTCGCAAAGCCAATTACTTCTCCCTCTTCTTCCGCAACGAATAAATGTGTATTTTCGAGACGATATTTCATTTTTTCATCAGAATAAGCCTCGTCTAAGAAACTGTCTTGAATCTCTCTCGGAATAATACCTTCGTACGTATCATGCCAAGCTATTTTCGCTACTGATTGTACAGCGTGAATATCTTCTTGCTTCATTTCTCTAATTACATATGTCATCTCGATGTCTCCATTCTCTTAAAATTATATTCTGCTAATATACTAGAAGAAATGGCAGAACCATTTTCATAATTCACCTTAATTAATTTTAATTTTTCAATTGAAGCTATTGCGTAATCAAATTTTTCATATATATATTCCATTACACTTAAAAACTGATTTGCATGTAACTTAATTGCAATTGTACAATGCGGAACCCATTTTCCAGGCACATAATATGAATTTAAATTATCATGAAAAGTTTTAAAATAATCATGATAAGAATGATGAATTCTTAACAATTCATCGGTAATAGTCGGTGCTAGAAAGATTGTTCCGTTAGTAGGAAAAGTTCCAACAGAAGGAAAAGTTACCTCAGCCATATTCTCTTGAGCTGCTACAAACTCCTCTAATTTCTCCTTATATAAATGAACGTCTAACTCATGGTAATCAGCTAATGTAATATGAGGTTCTACTCCTGCTAATTGATTTGTGCCAATGATATTTGTTATTTCATTTTGCAATTCTATAATTTTATTAGTAAACACACGATCAAATGTAGCAATAATAGCGTACATACTTCCTCACCCCTCCGTTACATATAGCGCTTCCCATTCTTCACGAATCATACCCATTCGAATAGAATCATAGTATGTTCCGTTGTAATAACGGCATTTGCGCATTCTACCTTCTAAAGTCATTCCTATTTTCTCCGCTACTTTCATCATTCGTTCATTACCAGACCAAGTCGTGATTCCTACCCTACCAATTTCCATCTTTTCAAATAGTAAATCTCGATATAACATTAACGCTTCTGTACCGTAGCCACCATTCCAGTAATTTGGATTATAAATAACAAGCCCCATCTCCAACCAACGCGTCGGTTTATGCTCCCAATAAAATCCGATTGTTCCTATAATTTGGCCGTTATGTTCTATAATTAATTTAGATAGAGGTTCTTCTTTTAAACGTGTTTGCATCCCCTCTTTATAAGATGGGTATTCTTGCATTAGAAACGGAAAATACGGTGCATCCCATTTTTTCCATTCTGGATTTTTTTCTTTAAATACGAGATTCCATAATGGGTTTATATCTGATTCTTCAATTGTACGAATTGTAACTTTATCCCCTTTTACTATTACGTTTTGCATAATTTTCCTCCTACAACTCTCTTTATTTCATATATAATTATAATATTTTTTCAGAAAAATCAAAACAAATATCATTTATTATATTGTATAATTTTGTTATAAGATACCAATTATTCATGTAGAAAGCTGGTGATTCAATGAATAATCGATTTAGTATTGCTTTATTTCTCACTATTATTACGACAAATAGTATTCTCTATTTTTTCTTACCTTCAAGTATTGTTACGAAATGGGACTTCAATGGAACGCCTACATCAACAATGGATAAAAGCACTTTTGTTATCGTAAATATAATTATATGTTCCTTCTTATTCTTTTTATTTTTAGCTTTATCTAAAGCAGCCAGTAACCAGAAATCTCACCTTTGGATCGGCAACACAATTTTACTTTTTTTATTTTTTGTCGATATTGTCATCGCCCTCATCGCTCTTGGCTATGCACTCCCTCTTGATCATTTCATATTTATAGCATTAGGGATTTTATTTATATTGATAGGCTATTTCAGTTCCAAAATTGATACGACTAAATCTACAGTTTCATTGGAATGGAATGATAAGCACCTTGAAAAAAGAGCTTCAAATATTTGTAGTATTTCAATGATAATAGCAGGTATTTTCCTAGCTGGACTTCCATTTATCGTTTCTGCTCCGTATAGAGGTTATGCTATACTCACAATTATTTTAGGGATGACGATTGTCATTTTACCGAGTACGATTTATTTACTTATGAAAGACAGCAAGCAATCTACTCATATAAAAAGATAATAAAAAAATAGGAGGCTCCATACCTCCTATTTCATCTTTTCTATCTCAACTAAAATACCTTTCTCTATCCAGCCTTCTATTCCATCTCTTTTAACTAAATCATATCCTGAACAACTGCCATCAATGAGAGAAACAATGTCCCCTTTTCTTACGCTTATTTGTGCACAAGAAATATCGGTTTTCACAGTGTATTCACCTGAATTAAGTTGCCTAATATATTCATTTTTCACAAAGAGTAATTTATTCGTTTCTCTTTGCTTACATATCCTATAATCTTTCAACTTCTCCATAGGCTCTATGTAATAATACGGATATGTCACCCCGCCCTGCATGTCTGAATTCGCATTAAAATCTGCTATCACTTCATACTCTGGAAAATAATCTACATATGTATAAGAAAACATATCATCTGCTCTTGTCCTCTGAATGATAAATGCGTTTAATTGCCCTGCCTCTTTAATCGCATTTCCACCGTCAATCGCAATAATCTTTTTCTCCTTATCAATAACTGGATTGTTAGACGGTGCGTTGTCTGAATAGTTTACAACAGGCCAATGACCGACAACTACGTACTTATTTGCTCTATGTGATTTATTGAAAAACTCCGGCATTGCTATCGCATTTTTTCGTTCCGTTTCTTTCCAATCTTCTCTATCTTCAAGGCCAGCATGTACAAAGATATAATCTTCTGTTTCAATCGCTGTTGGTAATTCTGTTAGCCACTTTATTTCTTTTGAAAAATGGCTCATTAATACTTCCCTTACTTTTTGAATAGACGTATCTTCATGAATAGAGAAATGCACACATTCTAACCATTCATTAAAAATCGAATGCTTTCTCGTACATAAATAATTGATAAGACCAGGATTTTCATTTAAAAGCGCATCAACTAAAACTTCACAATTCCCTTCAACAACGTGAACATTTGAATTATTCTTTACAAGATTCATTACGTAGTTTACTACACCGATGCTATCTTTTCCTTTCTCACAAAGATCACCATTAATAATTAAATAATCTTCATCTTTAAAATTAACTTTATGTAGTAATTCTTTTAAAAGTGGTAATTCTCCATGAATATCAGATATTACGATTACTCTAACATCATTAGGGATTGATAGTTTCTTTATTTTTTCCAAGTATAAGCGCTCCAATCATTCTCTGTATTATTTATATAAAAAATAATTCAACAACATAAATTATAAACCTTTCTAAAAGAAATAGGTTCTATATATTATGTCATATAGAACCTACCCTTCTTTATAATTCTTTATGAAAAGAATAGCTTACCTTATCATAGCCTTCTCTTTCATAAAAGCGGTGAGCGTCTAATCTAGGAAACGCTGATGTAAGAGCGATGGACTCACATTCATTTTCTTTTCCCCAGTTCTCTATATACGAGAGTAATACTTTCCCATATCCTTTTGAACGATGTGCTTCCGCAGTTACAAGGTCATACACAAAAACATGTTTCTCATTATAAAAATTCGTACAAATCGCTACACCAGCTAGACTAACAACTTCACCCTCTTCATTACGTAGCGAAAATAGTTTATAATTTTCTTCTTTCATTTTTTGAAATAAAGAACTTGCTTCTTCTTTTGAAAGTTTCGTTCGTAATTGCTGTAATACCGGGAATACATCATGTAAGTCTGCCTCTGTTACTACCGCTCTAATATTCATTATGAATCTCTCCTTACTATTTATAAAATTTTCTAAATGTTATATCATCATTATAAGAAACAACTGCCCTTAACTTAAGTGACAGTTCTATTCTTTTTTATAAGGCCAGTATAAAGAGGAGCGTCTACGAATGGATCTTACTATCCCCTTACAATTACAAAGTAAAACACCCATTTACATACAGATTTACGAATATATAAAACGAGAAATTTCTCATGGATCACTATGTGCCGGTACACGCCTTCCTTCTCATAGAAATTTAGCTATGCAACTTAATGTGAGCCGTATTACAGTTGAATCTGCTTATCAACAATTACTAGCTGAAGGGTATGTAGAAAGTAAACCGAAGCGTGGGATTTTTGTTGCAGAAGTTGATATCGATGTCATTCAAAAGAAACAGCAAATTGCATCAAACAGTGCTAACAATATAGAAAACGAACAATATGATTATGATTGTAGTCAAGGACTTATTGATCAAAAAGCTTTTCCGATAACAAACTGGAAAAAAGCAATAAATGAGACTTTATTTCAGTATGAAAATGAATTGTTTGCTAAAGAAGATCCACAAGGTGAGCTCGTTCTACGAGAACATATTTCAAAGTATTTATATCATGCTCGCGGGGTACACTCTTCACCTGATAAAATTATTATCGGTGCAGGCACGCAGCCTCTTCTTTGGCTACTACTCCAGTTACTTGGTTCAAAAAAGGCATATGGAATCGAAAATCCTGGATTTCACCGTATACCTGCTATGATTCAAAGTTCTGGCCTCCGCGTTCACCCTATCCCTTTAGATGATAAAGGGATTCATATTCCCGCTTTACGTGAATCAGGTTCCAATGTAGCGTATGTCACTCCATCTCACCAATTTCCACTTGGAATCATTATGCCGCTATCTAGAAGACTCGAGTTATTAAAATGGGCGAATGATTGTAAAGGCTATATTATTGAAGATGATTACGACGGGGAATTTCGCTATATAGGAAAACCTATTCCTTCTTTACAAGGGCTAGATTCAAATGAACGTGTTATTTATATGGGAACTTTCTCAAAATCTTTTTTACCTTCTTTACGAATGGGATATATCGTTTTACCACCTCATCTATTAGGAGCTTATCAAGAACTTGGTGGTATGTTTAAACAAACAGTTTCTACGCTGCAACAACTTACCTTTGCTACCTTTATTCAAAATGGTGATTGGGAACGCCATATTAACCGTAGCCGCACGTTATATAAAAGAAAACATATTTCTTTAATTAAATCTATTACAAACGAAATGGGAAATAACGTTCATGTACTTGGTGAACAATCTGGACTTCATATCGTACTTCACGTTCATAACGGGATGAATGAACAAGAACTTATTCATGCGGCTGCGAAACAACGTATTAAGTTATACCCTCTCTCCACATACGATTCTGTTCATAATATAAGGGAGGAGTCGTATGTATTGCTCGGTTTTGGCAGTATTCCAGAGAATCGTATCGAAACTGTTGTCCAATTACTGAAAAAAGCCTGGTTCCCTAAATAAGAATAGCTCCACGCAAGTTATACTTACGTGGAGCTATCTTCATTCACTATTTTTCTGATTTCGCTGTTCTTCCTGGTCGTTTAACACCTGTTGTTTCTGTTGAATAGGAAGCTTCAATGATAGCAGTTGGATCTACAGAGAGAACGAGATCTTTCATTTTCGGATAAATGAAACGGTTTGTAATACAATAAATAATTCTCTTTTCTTCTCCTAAAAAACCACCTTCTCCATGTAGATACGTAACAGATAATTGCAATTCTTTCATAAGTAGATCGCCTATTTCTTTATTTTTACCAGAAATAATCATAACGCTCTTTCCTTGATTTATACCATCTAATATGAAATCAATCATCTTCGTAACAATATAGAAAATTGCTAATGAGAACATCGCTTGTTCGATTGAAAATAAAATCGCTACAAATGTGAAAATAACTGCATTTACAGCAAGTAAGAATGTACTAATTGGTACTTTAAAGTGTTTGTTCATCCAAACTGCTAACATTTCTGATCCATCTATTGCTCCGCCCATTTTCACTACAATACCAACACCAATTCCAAATAGGACTCCACCATAAAGTACAATTAATAATTCAGAAGTGGTAATCGCTGGAAATGGTTTTAAATAGATTAATCCAAGTGTTGTAACAACATTTGCATAAGATGTACGGATGAAGAACTTCTTCCCCATTACTTTTGCAGTAAAAAGGAGGATAGGAATATTAAGTCCTAAAAACACTCCGTAAAGTGGTAATCCGGCAACTTTATTTGCCATAATAGCAATGGCCGTTACCCCGCCATCTACTAATCCATTAGGTGCTAAAATAAGCTCTAATGAACCCGCTACAATAATCGATCCAATTGTTAATAATACGTATTCAAATACTTTCTTCATTCATTACCCCCAAAACTTATGTATTTTCTTAGTATTATTTTAACGTAATTTTACTACTAATTCAAAGATATGAGTTTATATACACAAAAGTTTCACCTTTGCAGTGATTTTTTATGTAATTTATTTATAGAAACACACTTACATATTACAGTAAGTGTGCTCCAAACATTTATTTAAGTTTTGAGTATGAATTCATTTTCATTTTTAATATTTCATCAACTGCCCTATTATACCCACCAGCATTTCGAAGTGACTCTCCAACTTTACGACTATTTTCCTTAAACGTTACATCATCCATTACTTTTTCTACAGCTTCACGTAACGATTCAGAAGTTAATTCTTTACGATTAAGCCTTATTCCAGCTCCTACTTCACTCACTCGTTTCGCAACTAAAGGCTGATCTCCTGTTACTGGAATTACAACTAACGGGACACCGTAATATAGTGCTTCACTCGAACTATTCATACCACCGTGTGTCACGAATACATCAGTATGCTGTAATATTTCTAATTGCGGCACGTAATTATACAACATAAAGTTATTCGGAATGTTTTCAAATTGACTTATATTTATCTTCTTACCAGCAACTATTATGACTGTCGCTTCTACATCTTTAAACGCTTCAAAACATTTTTCATATAGCTCAGGTTGTTCATTAAAAACTGTTCCCATAGAAATGAAAATCAATTTTTTATCCTTTAAATCTACCATAGGAAAGCTGCCTACTTCTTTACGCGTAGCAATTGATGGGCCGACGAACTTATACGATTCATCGAATACATCTGAACGCGGCTGGTATTCTTTTGAAGTATATACGATAGTAATATCTCCAGGATGATTCATAATATCATACATACTATTACATTTCATTCCATACTGCCTATTCCATTTTTCCATTCCCGCTAAACAAGATAGATATAATGGATTCGTTTCGTCTACTTGTCTTGATTCTTGTTCATCATTAAAAGTAATGTACTGATTAAAAGCAAATGTTGTACAAGAAGAAATGCTAGGTAATTTTAAAACATTGGCTATAATACGTCCTACCGGAAAATGATTATCGTATATCAAGTAATCGTACTTTTCCCCTTTTGTTTCTTCTACAATTTGAGTCACAATACGCTCTGATGCTTCAATCATATGAGATAGCATCGACAAAGGACTCCCGCCTTCATTTACTCGTTCCATAATATTAATTTGAGAGAGGAAATTCTCAAACACTCGGAATTCTGCACCTGTTACTTCAATCTTCTTTCTATAATCTTCAATACAATACGAAACAACTGTCTCCCCTCGCCGAATTAACTCACTTACAATAGCTAAAGTCGGATTTATATGACCTTCTCCAGGGAAATTTATTACGAGTACATTTGCCATCATATTCTCTCCTATCTAATATAATTAATAATTAATTATATTAATCAATTTAAAACTATTATATAGGAATCTATTCTACTTCTTCATATTCTTCTCTTCATTTTATTATTGAGAAATATTTTTCATAACCTACATTATAACTCTCATAAAAACACGATTAACTCTTCATTTACTGAAAAATACGAGATTTACATTCGGGTATTTTTATAGATTTATCACCGGAATATTATTTTGATAATTCATACAAAACTAGAAAAATAATATTTCCATACTGATTTCTCACTATAAATTTATTTAAGTTCTATGTTGTCCTCATCATTATCCACTTGGAACATATTCTGTTATATAATAAATTTATAGAATTTACAGAAAAAGGAGCCACTTCATGCTACAACAACTATTCACTTCACCTATTTTATCTGTTCAAACTTTACACCCAGGTTATGAAGACCATGCAAGCGATGTGTTTCTCGTCCAAACAGAAGATGCAGAAGTCATCGTTCGTTCTTCTAAAATGAATGAAGAACCAAATAATGATTTTTGGTGGGGATGTAAAAACCTATTTGGAATTGATCCAAGGAACGTACATCATTTAGAAGCTGTACATACATTGCTGCAAGCACATACTCATCTTCCTATCCCAGCAATATTAGAAAAACATATTTTAAATGGTCGTGAATTCGTTGTAGCCGAAAAGTTAGTAGGTAACACAGTTCAATCTTTTATCGGGCAACCTGATTCTATTTTATTCAGTCTAGGAAAAGCGCTTGCAGAAATACATACATTTAAAGCCGATTACATAGGAAATGTGTCAGGTTCCTTCCAAATTACACTAGATGAATTCCAATCACACATTTTGAATGTGAGTAAAGAGCTTGTGACTATGTTTTATTCCGATAATGAAAGCATACAAAGCGCATTTCCTACTTTTGAATCACAACTTTCTTCCTTACCAGCACCAAAGAAATCAACGCTCGTTTTAATTGATATGGATCCTACTCAGTTTTTATCAAATGGTACATCTATTACAGGCTTAGTAGATACAGAAGCCTATGCAGTTGCTCCAAGGGAGTTTGATTTTATCGGCTTAGAATATATATTTACTGAAAAAGAGGCTCATGCTTTTAAACTAGGTTACGAAACCATCATGCCCATTCCTGACCTTGCAGAATGTAGATCTCCCTATCGATATTTGTACCGATTATTATCTGTTCAGGGCAGCGTGGAGTTAGAAAAGTGGCTAAGTCATCCATCCTATTTTTAAATACGAATGCGAGGGATTATGAAATGACTATTGAACAAAAGAAATCTTTAACAGCGAACGAAATTCAGCAAATGCAAGATTTAGCTTACATTTGTGGGCAACACGATAAAATTGATTACTCTTCAGATTTACATGTAAACTTTTTAACTGCTCGTAATAATGGAGAGATATATGATTTCCTATTTTATGATAATACTCAATTAATCGGTGCATTAAGTATGTATGACTTTGAAAGACCGACAAAACTGGAGTTAATAGGATTTGTTCATCCGAACTATAGGAAACAACATATAGGCACTACTCTGTTACAAACCGCAATGAAAGAAATACGAATAAAAGGGGCAGATGAAGCTCTTATTATTATAAATGGGGCGTCTGCTTCTGGGAAAGAATTTGCAAAGCATATGAAGTTACCTTATTTATATAGTGAATATAGTATGGCGTTCAAAACAAAAGAAGTGCAAAAAACAGCAAAGAATACTATACAGCTCACTCTTGCATCTTCAGAATCACTTCTTGATCTTATTGAACTTTCCAGTAAAGCTTTTGGAGATTCAGTAGAAAATACCTCTATATGGTTACAAAAAATGATGAATTCACCTTCTTATCAAGTTTACAGTGCTCTTATCGACGAAAAAGTGATAGGAACGATTACAGTTTCTGAGCAAGAACAATCTACTACACTATCAGGCTTCGCCGTTCATCCTTCTTATCAAGGTAAAGGATACGGAAAAGATATTCTTAGTTATATGGTACATACCCTTATTACAAAAGGAATATCAGCAATTGAATTAGACGTCGAAACGAAAAATAACCACGCTTTAAAACTATATACACAATGTGGTTTTGAAATAAAAACAAAGCATGACTATTATAATGTAATGAATTTTGAGGAGAATACATATGTCTAAAAAACTAATTTATTCTGATTATGATATTTTCGCATCCATTTATAATAAACATTGGGGGCATTATGCTGAACACTCTTATCTACTTTTGGAAAAACTCGTTTTACAATATGCACCACCACATTCTCATATTTTAGATCTTTGCTGCGGGACTGGTCACCTTTCTAAGAAATTAATTGATAATACTTTTGTAGTAACTGGTATAGATGGTTCTGCTCAAATGATTGAATACGCACGTCAAAACGCGCCAGACGCAACCTTTATCGTCGATGATGCTCGTTATTTCAATATAAATGAGCTATTTCACTATGTTATCTCTACTGGCGATAGCTTAAACCATATTTTAAAATTAGATGAATTAAAAAATGTTTTTCGTAATGTTTACTCCGTATTACATAGCGAAGGTACATTCGTATTTGATATGAATATGGAGAAAGGTTTTCTTGAAAATTGGGTTTCTTCATTTCATATTTCAGCGGAAGAATATGTTTGTACGATTGATTCTACCTATGATGATAAAAATAAAAAAGCAGTAATGAACTTTATACTATTTAAACATGACATAAATAATACTTGGACAAGAAGTGACTTTTCTTTTGAGGAAGCTTGTTATTCCATTGAAGAAATAATTTCTTCAATGGAATCTGTAGGTTTTAAGAACATTCAAATACACGGTACAAATAGAGCATTTTTCATATGTCAAAAATAAAAAAACTGAATCATATTGATTCAGTTTTTTCTTAGTATATTTACGACAGCAGCCGTTTCATTATTTTCTTTGTAAACACGTGGAATTCTTCTGTCTAACATACATGTAACTTCATAGTTAATTGTACCTAACATATCCGCGATTTCTTCTACTGCAATGTTTTCTTCGCCTTGTTTACCGTAGAATACTACTTCGTCCCCAACTTGTACTGGCATTGCTTTTGAAACGTCTAACATGAGCTGATCCATACAAACACGGCCAATAACAGGTACTCGAACTCCATTGATTAATGCATGCCCTTTATTAGATAACTGACGATTATATCCATCAGCATAGCCAATCGGTACAGTTGCAATCCATTCTTCACCAGTCGTTACATACGTATTCCCATAACTTACACCACGATTCTTCTTCGCATGTTTAATGTGAGCTATTTTTGATTTTAACGACAAAGCAGGCTGTAAAGAAACGACTGCATGATCTACCTCTTTTGAAGGATACATTCCATAAATTCCAATACCTACACGAACCATATTTTGAAATGTATTGCTAAGTTCCATTGATCCAGCACTATTTGAACTATGAATATATGGGATATGAATTCCTAATTCTTTCGCTGCATTGACAGCTTTTTCAAATAAACTTGTTTGCATATTCGTATATGATTTATCAATTTCATCTGCCGTAGAGTAATGCGTAAACATTCCTACTACCTCTATATACTCCATACGGTTTAATTCTTCTAAAAATGGTTTAACCTCTTCTTCTTGTAAACCGATACGACTCATTCCTGTATCAATTTTCACCTGAATTTGCGCTTTCTTTTGAAGACGGTTTGCAATTTCATTTATACCTTGTAAATCTTCACTTCTATAAACAGTCATCATAACGTCATATTGAATTGCCTCTTCCGCAGCTGCTACTGATGTATAACCTAAAATTAAAATCGGCACGTTAATTCCTGCTTCTCTTAACTCTATCGCTTCATCTACAAATGCAACTGCAAGCTGATTTATTCCTGCTTCAATAGCAGCTTTCGCAACTTCAACCGCCCCGTGGCCATACCCATTTGCTTTTACAGCGGCCATCATTGCAATATTTTCATCATTCACTCGTTTTTTAAATTCTTTTACATTATGTTTTACTGCATTTAAGTCAACTTCAATAATTGTATCTCTTCCATATTTCAAACTCATTGGTCTAACTCCTAACTCAATAATTGCATTCCATTCTATTTCACGTTTCATATGACCTTTTACAATATAATACTTTTCAATATGCTAGTCAAACTACTAGAATTTTCGGAATTTTGAGTATGATATAATACCCTTAAGAAACTATTATATACGGAGATGAGGAGAATTACAATGTTTGTAGAATCTGCCTTGCATCAACTTAAAGTTGCTGTTGATACTTCTATTCAAATGTTTAACCAATATAATGAAGCCGATTTAAAAATACAGCCCATTCACGCAAAGCGATCTGTATTTGAAATGTGTGCACATCTTTCTCTTATTTGCCATGCAGATCTATTGATTTTAAATGGTATTACAGAAAAACAACTACACACTTTTTATAAAGAACAAACACCCGAAACAATTACGCAAATGCAACAAACGATGGTACAGGGCTACGATTTACTTTCTAAAACTTTTTTATCCTATTCCAATGAACAATTAGCAGAAATTAAAACTGCTTATTGGGGTATTTCTTATTCACTCTTTGAATGGTTGCTTGAAATTGTTGCACACTTTTATCATCATCGTGGGCAAATTCATATTATATTATGTGAACATACGAAAGATCCTCACATTCCTTTATTTGAGTGATTTTTCACTCATTCATTATTTATAAATAGAGAAGCTATAAAACCAATAAAAAGTATCATTCCTAATAAAATAAACGTTTGAGCATAACTTCCTATTTTCATAAGATAAATAGAAATAATGGGTCCTATACTAGTACCTAAAAATAAAATAAAAGTATAAATAGAAACTGCTATTCCCCTTGCTTTCCCTCCCAATTGGCCGACAAGAGCGACTAAAGACGGAACGGATATAGCAATACCTATTACAAAACAGACACTCATTATGACAAGAGGAGGCAAATACGAAACAAAGCCCATTGCACTTAGACTAAAAATAGCGACTAGCAACCCACCTTGCAGAACTTTCCTTACTTCGAACCTCTTTGTTAAACGACCTGTAAGTGGTGACAGCATCATACCAATTAGCCCCGCTAAGCGAAAATAAAGGATTTGTTCTGCAGTTAAATTATAAGTAGGAGAGCTCAAATAATTCCCTAAAACAGTATACATATTAACAAAAGCCATTAATAAAACAAACGCAATCATATAGCTCAATACTATGCTTTTATGTGTAAAGACTTTACCCATCTGTTTAATCGGTCCAAAAATATCAGTATAAGATTGAGATATCTCCCCTTTCGGAAGAGAATACTGAATCCATACAGCAGTAATCATATAGACAATGCTAAGAAGAAAGAACACCATATGCCATCCAAAATGTTGACTAACAACCGTACTTATTACCTGACCTACAATTCCAGCTACTAAAAAACCGGTACTAACAAATCCTATTGTTGTAACCTTTTTTTCTACTGGAAACATTTCTACAACGTAAGCTAACGCTACCGGAGAAAATGTTGCTGCTGCTATCCCCTGTAAGCCCCTAAAAATAACAAGCCACAATATACTATCCACAAACCCTAAGGAAAACGATATAATCGACAGAGCAAGTAATCCAATAAAGATTACTTTTTTTCGCCCATATTTATCAGAGATTGCCCCAAATAACAAGCAACCTATAGCAAAGCCAACAGAAAATATACTGCCTGTAGCTGCAGCTTGTGCTAGTGAAACATTAAAAAGGTCTGAAAATAGTGCAAGTAAAGGAATTGTTACATATAAGCTAGACATCACTACCATACCCGACCAACATAATACAACGGTCATTATTGTGTAATTTTTTTCACTATTTATTTCCTTTCCTATTTCCATCAGAATATCTCTCCCTTATTACAATTTTTTTATCACTTTAAAGCCTCTAAAGTACGCTTACTTATTTTAATTACATCACAAAAAGTATGACTGTCTCAAAAGTTAGTTAAACATATAATAAGGCAAACTAATTATATTCCCAAATAAATAAGTTGATCCTCATAATCAACTTATTTACCTACCTTCTCCTAATTTCACCTGCATATTTACTTGCATTTTATTTAATAGCTTCTCTAAAACTTGACGCTCTTCTTGATTAAAGTCGTCAACTAACGAAGCGCAAGATAACCAAAAAGTTGGTAAAGAGTGTGTAACTAGTTCTTTTCCTTTCGGAGTAATTTTCACTTTTAATCTTCTTCGATCTTCAGAATGATGGAACCTTACAATTAACTCTCGTTTCTCCATCCAATCTAATAAGCCAGTGACAGAAGCACGTGTTATCCCTAATCGACTCGCGATATCCGAAGGACTCATATTCACTTCTTCCCCATTTGATTCCATTTCACGCAAAATAAACAACAGTAAAAAATCTAATTTACTTTCCGAAATACCAAGCGGAGCTAAATCTACATCAACAGCATCAAGAACATTATCAGACGTCCATAACATTAACAAACCAAGTTTTGCTGCGATTGGATCCGTATCTGCTGATGCCGTCTTTTTTATTAACTCTGCATACGGCCCAATCCCTAAAGGAATAGAATCATTTCTTGCATTCATTCATCTTCACTCTCCTTTCTTTTTAATTAATTAGTTTACCTAACTACTTTTCATTATAATCATATTTTCCCTTTTATTGCAAGAATATTATTACAAAAAAACCCTGTCATAAAAGCAGGATTTTTTACACTGACTAGCTATTATTTTTAAATAATACGAAACTTATTTAAGGCAAAAGAAATACCACCTTCACTTGATTTCGTTGTAACGAAATCCGCTCTTGTTTTTAACTCTTCTCCGCCATTCCCCATCGCAATACCTAATCCTACATACTGCAACATCTCAATATCATTTCTACCGTCACCAAAAGCAACCGCTTCTGATTTACAAATGTTTAAGTGATCCAATACTTTTTGAATTGCAGTTAGCTTGGATACTTTATTATCTTCCAATACATTTATGACATAACCATGAAAACGCTCAAACGTAAGCATAGGATATCTTTCAAGAAATTTTTGAGCTTCGATTTCATCTGCATACAGACATAAGCAATAGATTTCTTCTGACAAATCCCTGCTTTTTTCAGGATACTTCTCTAAATTCAACGTCTCGCTAAGCGCTCGCATTACACGCTCATTATCCGGTGCTACTCCGTTCATTGCAAAATCCTCGGTAAAATAAGAAATACCGTGACCATGTAATTCAGCAAATCTCGAGATATCATGAACCATTTCACGTGAAAGCACTGATTTATGTATAACTTTTTCACCACATTTTATATGGGCACCATTCGCAGAAATAAACGTATTTATGCCTAGTTCTTTAAACTGCGAGCATAAACTATACGGTCTCCCTGTTGTAACAACTACGTGAATCCCTTTTTCTATTAATCTTAGTATCGCTTCCTTTGTACTTTCGTGCATACTTCTATCAATTTCGCTTAAAAGAGTACCGTCAACATCAAAAAATACTACTTTGTACATAGGTCTCTACATCCCGTCCAAATGATTTATATCATTAATGAAATGTACTGTTTTTTGTTCACCATCAATTTCAATTAAGCTTATTCCCGTATCTCCCATTTTAAAATAATAATCCATTGAAATGGGCATTTTGAAAAACGCACGTAAAATACTATTTATTACACCACCATGTGCAACAATTGCAATTCGGTCATATGTATTCTCTATCACGATTTTAGAAAAGATTCCTTCTATTCTCATTCTAAATTCAATAAATGATTCTCCGTTTTCAAAACGATCATGAAGAAACTTTGGTTCTGGATATTTCTTTGCTTCTTCAAAAGATAAGCCAGCTTGTACCCCATTATTAAACTCCATTAATTCCTCTTCTAATTGAATTGGGCATCCAATTCCTTCTGCTAATGTTTCACCAGTTTCGCGAGCACGTTTTAATGTACTTGCCCAAATGAAATCTGGTGGAAAATCTGCTTTCACTTTCTTTACAAGCCTTTGCACTTGCTGTCTTCCGATACGATAAACTTAACTAAATCTATACAATTCAATCAAATTTACACGAGTTAGTGCTTCATCGTGTTCTCGCAACCCCGAAGGGACGAGGGGTATAACACTCCACACGAGGCAGTATCGTTACCTCCTATTATCAAGCAATTATTTTACCCATCTTGATAAATTTATCGCAGCATTTACATCCCTATCGTGATGGCTATTGCAGGAAACACAACACCACTCACGTATTTTTAAACTCCACTGTCCTTCTGATTGAACTGAATGGTCGTATTTTACGCCGCAACATGAGCAAATCTTGCTTGAAGCGAACCATTTATCAGCTTTTACATACTCAACGCCGTACTTCTCACACTTGTATGATAAACATTGAAAGAAGAAGTTTAATTTTTGAAATGAAAATGCTTTCGATAGTTTTTTGTTTTTTAACCTTGGCATCTTTGTTTATATTTCGTTCTTTCATACCATTAGAAGCTACCAACAGCTCTTTTAAACCAACATCCACACCAATCGACTCATCGGTTAGTTCTTGTAATTCAAAGTCTTCTTGGAATCCTACACTAATCCACCAGTGACGACCGTCAAATGTAACTCTTGGATTGGATGGTTTTTTGTTTCTTGGTAGTTGTTGGCTTGTTTTCACTTCTCCAATAGACTGAATATGAACTACTTTCTTTCCTATAATCAGTCTTTCATAATTAGCATAAAATCCTTGGATTAAATCTTTTTTGGATTTATAAGAAGTGTGATAACTATTTTTGTACTTTTTGAACGAATGTTTCCTCGCCGTATCAAAATCTTTTGAAGCCTGTTTAGGAACTTGTGCATTGATGTCTTTTAACCACTCATATTTCTTTCGCTTCTTGATCTTTGTAAATCGTTTCTGTAAAGCTAACTGTGAAACAGATTTTCCAAATAGCTTATAGTATCTATCACTCATTCTTTTACAATAGTTATAAGCAAATCTTGCAGCACCAGCATGGTTTCTAAGCACTCTTTCTTGTTCAGGCGTTGGAATCAGTCTGACTTTCTTCGCCAATATCATCAGAATGTAACTCCTTTAATGAAAGATTTGTTCTTCTGAATCGTAGCGTGTTCCACCAGCATTCTCCTAAGACTACCAGGATACAAACCTGTTAATTCCGATACTTGACTAACTCGTGAAAATTTCATTATTATTCTCACCTCATTGAACTAAATACAGAACTTACGTTCGATAAATTCAATAAAGTTTGATAGATTCAATAAAATTTATCTTGTTCAACTAAGGGCGCAATTCCTTAGCCAGTTCTCTTATGAACTTCTCATGTTTTCACATGAGCGCAGACTATATGTTTATCTACTTAGAGATAGAGGATTTTTCCACCACCATAGGCTTGTGATGTACTCTCGTCAGTTATACGAGATAGTCGTTGAACGTTCATCTTATCCATTTTGACTTAGATGATTCGAGGCGGAAGACCCATTGTTCTAGTGTTTAGGTTTTAACCTTGCACCATCTGATTGATTTTTTCTGCTTTCGCAACATTCACGCTCGCTATTTCTAGCCACGTTGTAGTTCAATTAGCTTTAGGGATTGCCCGCAGTTAACCCTCACTACTAGCCAATCACTTGACTAGCAGGGCTTACTGATATATTTAATTAACTTTCGTTATAATTGGTTAAATAAATCGTAATAGTTAGTTACCCTTTTCTGTTAATTCAAAGTCAGCTCGTCCTTCATGTACATGTAAAATATCTGCTTGGGATTCACCGTGACGTATTAATAATATTTGCACTTGTTTCCCACTCCCTCGTTTAATATCCACAAAATCCCATTATATCATATTTTAAATTTTCTTTAACAAAATATATTACTTTGACAGTTTTTTAATCCATCTAGTAAACGTGTTACTCCACTTAACAATTCCAAGCACTCTAAACTTATTATTCTTTCAATAGTGACAAACAAAAAAGTCCTATATATAAGTATAGGACTTTTTTGTCTATTAAAATTCAGCTTGAGCTGTCTTTATCAATTGGGCTTTGTAAGATACAATTCCTTTTCCTTCTGTCACACTTTCACGTTCACTTTTGAGGTCGATTGTTGCATTTTCACCGTTAATAACTAATGTCCCAGTTCCTTTTGTACCAGTGTCATCTGTCCAATCAAATATCCAGGTTGTTTCATTTTGTTTTGTAGCCTTTGTTTCGAACATACCGGTAAATTTATTATTTAGGCGCTGTTCTACATTCAGCGTAGCTTTATCTATATTCGGATTAGATTCAGTAGTTCCCCATGTTTGAATGAATACACTTACCTGATTCTCACTATTACTATCAACAGGGTCGAAGAACGCCTTTAGCGGTTTTGATTGTTCCGTATTGTTAATTGGTCCATCATTTGGGTTATTGCCATTAGGCTGATTTGTTCCTGCGTTGCTATCAGACTTTGGCGTTGCTTGCTTTGCTCTTTCTTCCTCCATTGCTTTTTCTGACGATCTTGTTAGGACAATTGGATAATCCCCTTGAGTAATGCGTATTTTATCCTTATTAAGTATTTCTAACTTAAATTCTAAAGCTGGTTCTTGATGCGTACCAGGATACATAAATGTATATTCCGGTTTTCCTGAAAGAACATTTTTTTGTATATTTTTAAAATTCACTACTGCAGTGTAGTCCGTTTCATATAAAGCCATTGCAGAAACTTCAATTATATTTTGACCTTTTTCAACTATCTTATAAAAATAAGTTTTATCCTTTTCGCTCTGCCACATTCCTTTTAGCCCTTTTGTTGCATCTAAAGCATAATCCTTAATTGTGATAGTTATCTTTCTTGTTAATTCTCCATTATACTTTTTATTTTTATAACTAACTTCAATTTCCACACTTTTTTTTGAAGGCGACTCGTTTACAATGATGTTCACTTGCCCACTATCGGTTATTTTTGCCTTAACAACATTTTCGTCTTTTGATTTAACAGATAGAAATTCCTTTTCATCTACTCCTAAGTTTATCGTATTTTCTTTCGCTGTTCCTTCATCGTATAATCTTACGGATAAATCAATATTTTTTTCTTCACCAGTCTTCAGCAATACTTCATTAGGATTTGTAATAAGTTCCTTGGCTATTATATTTGCATCCGATTTTTCCACATTCACATTTGTTTTTTGTTCTTCTTTCTTCGGTTCTGTTTGCTTCTTCTCAGTTTGCTGTCGCTCTGTATTCGTTTTTGCCCCCTGTGATTGATACACAAAAATTGCAGCCATACACACAATAATAATCCCTATTAAAATAATAATTCCCTTTTTCACAAATTCCCCTCAATTCTACTTTTGATAACTATTTATATATAAAATTGACTAAGACATTTAAAATATATTACAAATCACAAACATATAAAACATTTATTTTGAATATTTTTTATTTTCCCTCAAAAAGCAGGTATAAAATAAATAACGCATTGCAAGACTAAGAAATTAATAAATATATTATTGTACACAATATAAATAAAACACCATCATAAGATGGTGTTTTTCCTTATCTATCGCATCTACAATATCGTTCCGGTTGACCGCAGGTATCACAGCATTCACACGGATACGAGTCGCATTAACTTCAACACATGCATGGATGTACATTACATTCGCTGCAACAACAGCAATTGCGTTCAACTTCACCACACCCGAAACAGCGAGCTGCATGTATCTCATCTTGATAGTCTCTTTCTTGTGGACTACGTCCTAAAATGTCATCAGCTGCATCCACCATATGTTCACAACCGCTTTGTTGTCTATAAAAGCGTGCACTCTCCTCAACTTGCCTCATTTGTTCTTTCTGTTCTTCCTCTAATTTTTGAGCATTCTGTATCATTGCATTTATTTGAGCAAGCCCAGAATTATTCAGGTTATTTTGTACATCATAATCGTTATTATGTTCATAAGTACCACTATATCCGCCATACCCTGTATTGGCGGGCCTTATTATAGGTTCCCTAATTGGATTACTGTTAAAACCTCCGCCATAATTCCTTTTATCATTTTGTTCTTTTTTTCTCGTTGTATCATACAATATTCCTGCTGCAAATAATGCAAGCAAGATGGCAAAAGCACCAAAAAGAATCGAAATAGATACAGCCACCAAGAATAACAAAACAGTACCTAAAAAAAACAATACACTTTTTACATTTTTGTATACAATTGTAGAAATCACAATAATTAAAATACAACTATATTCTATGATTGCAGCGCTTGGTAGATCAAAGTAATACCAAATGATCGGTATAATTGTTGCTAATATTACCCACATAAATTCTTCCCCCTTGTTTTCCTCTCTTACATATCATAAGAAATATATTACAAAAAATAAATGTATATTATTATTTTTCTTAGAAAAAAAGACACATATAAGAAAAACGATAGAAATATATATCATTTTTTTCTATCAATAAAACGTGTAGACACAATAAACAGCGGAATTATAATTCCACTGTTTGCTGTTTTACTTAATATTAATTCCGAATTTATCTCCAAATTTCAAATCAGCATTAGGAGCAATAGTAATTACGGCCTGACCTTTCTTAATAGCATGTAATGTATATTCCTCAACAGGTATTGCAACTCTGCCTTCATGAGGAACTTCATCCATACTTAACGTATCCGCACTTACTAAGATTTTAAGCGGCTGATCTGGGTCCATATTCTTATGGTGGAGTTTTAACGTCTGCCCTACTGACATTTGTAAAAGTCCATCCGCCCCTGGAATATGCCAAATCACTTTATTAGTCCCTTTTTCTATTTCAAAATCTATAATGTACTCTCCATTCTCCCCAATCTTGACTTGATTATCATCATCTGCTGTTTTACCTGCTGATTCAGTTTGTGCTTTAGTTTTACTCTCTTTTTCAACCTGTTTAACACCACTAGAATCTGTAGGCTTACTTTCTTCTGTAATTTGTTTTACATTACCTGCAACAGTCTGCTCCTTAGGTTTATTCTGTTCAGCTTGTTGTTTCTCACTACTTGATGTAGCTTGCTCCTTCGGTTTACTTTCTTCAGTTTGTGACTTTTCACTACTCGATTCAGTTTGTTGTTCCTCACTACTTGATACCGATTGCTCCTTCGGTTTGCTCTCCTCGATGGTTTGTTGTTTTTCACCGCATCCTGATAATGAAATCAGTATTACAATAAGTAAAAACCAGCCTTTGCGCATATAACCAATCTCCTTCCCCTTGTATACATGTACTTTCTAATATTCCTCCATCTAGCATGTTGATTTGTATTCTTTTATTCAACAAATCTCTCCCAAAAAGCGCACCGCATACGGAATCTCCATTAAATGATTTTCTTAAAAAATAATTAAATCAAACTTTGATCCACCTCATTATGGTAAATAATTCTATGTACTTACTTTTTCCAAACACCCTAAACCTACAATTATTCCAAAAGAATCAAATAAGAAAACTCCTATCTATACGTATAAGATTGGACTTTCCTCGTCTTTTAGAATTCTTGGCTGTGCTGTTTTTTACTAGTCCTTTTTAAGTTTTACGTTTTGAGTTATGATTCCTCTTCCTTCAATGCTATTTCGATTTCCTTTTAAGTCTAACGTTACGTTGCCTTCTTGGAATGTAATAGTACCTGTTCCTTTGGTTTCAAAGTTATCAACCCATGTGAATGACCATGTGGAATCATTTTGCTTTATAGCATTCGATGTAAATATCCCCATCATTGAAGTTGTTATTCCGTTACTATTATTAGACCGCTGTTCTACTTGGATTGTTGCATTTTCATCATCAATCATGGTAAACAAAGCGCTGACAAGAAGTTTATCTTCACTTTGGATATTATAATACTCTCCATTTGGTTTGTTATTTTGACTTGTTTTTGCATTATTATCTTGTTTTGGTTGTGTATTGGTGCCTTGATCCCCTCCAACAGGAACTAACTGCTGCGCTTGTTCGAATTCTTGTTTAGACGATTTCATCAAATTCAATATATCTTTCCCTTTGTGCACAATAATTTTGTTTACACTAACTTTCACTAGTGTGAATTCTTCATCTGGTGGTATATCTCCATCTTGTGCGTACACCTGTGTATACTTCATTTTTCCGGATAATTCTTTTTGCTTATATGCATTAAATTGAACATCACCTGTATACCAGATTTCATACAGATCAAACGCTTGAAACTCTATATTTTTTGAGTTTTTCTTATTTATTTTCACAAACAATTTTTTATTATTTTCATCGCGCCAATAACCTTCTAATCCTTGTGTTACATTTGTTTGCTGGGTGTTAATTGTAATAGGTATCTTTACTGTTGATTCTCTATTTTTCTTTTTATTTCTATAAGCGATCTCAATTTCCGTACTTTTTTGTGATGGAGACTCATTTGCAATAATTTTCACTTGTCCATTTTTCATTATATTCGCCTCTGCAACATCATCGTTTCTAGATTTAACGGATAGAAATTCTACTTCATCTACTCCTAGGTTAAACGTATTTTCTTTCGTTGTATTTTCATCATATAATTTTAAAGATAAAGTGACGCTCTTTTCTTCACCAGGTTTCAACGATACTTCTTTAGGATTTGGAATAAGTTCCTTAGCTATTGTATTTGCAACCGATTCCTCCACATCCACAGTTGTTTTTTGTTCATCTTTTTTCAGTTCTGTTTTCTTCGGCTCGGTTCGCTTTTGTTCTGTATTCGTTTTTCCCCCCTGTGATTGATACAGAAAAAATGCAGCCATACACACAATCATAATCCCTATCAAAATAATAATTCCCTTTTTCACAAATTCCCCTCAATTCTATACTACTTAATAACTACTCTTTCTTTTCTACTTTTGATAAATATTTACATGTAAAATCGTCTAAGACATTTAAAATATATTACAAATCACAAATATTTAAAACGTTTATTTTGAATATTTTTTACTTTCTGTTAAATATTAGTATGAAATTAAAAACGTCGAGAAATATTACTTATAAACAGCTAGGCAACTAATTACAACGCTGTGCATCCAAACAATGATAAACACTGTCCACTATTATTACACGAACCAAAAATAAAAAGAGAAATGGCATCCCATTTCTCTTTTTCACTCTTATTGTTCTTTTGGTTTATCTGAAGAAGGCAATTTCTTCGCTTGTTTTTCTTTAAAGATTTCTCCAATTGCCCCAAGAGTACCAAGCGTCTCAATTGCATTAGACGGAATAAAGACTTTATTTGCTGGTCCTTTCGCAACCTCAATCAATGATTCAAATGATTTATAAGCAAGTACGCGTTCATCTAAATCTGCTGCACGAAGTAATTCAATTCGATTTTGTTCTGCTTTTGCAATTTCCTCAATCGCTCTTGCTTCCCCTTGCGCTTCTAGTTCCTTTGCTTCTTTTATACCTTCAGCTTCTCGAATACGTGCTTCTTTATCCCCTTCAGCCATTAATATTTTACTTTGCTTTTCCCCTTCAGCACGAAGGACTTTATCTTGTTTTGCAGCTTCCGCTTCTAAAATGATCGCACGTTTATTACGTTCTGCTTTCATTTGTTTTTCCATTGATGCTTGCACATCTTTCGGCGGATTAATATCAACAACTTCAACACGTTCAATACGAACGCCCCATTTTTCTGTTGCTTCATCAAGTGCTAAGCGAATTTCTGTTGAAATTTTTTCACGACCAGATAACGTTTCATCCAGTTCCATTTTACCGATAATTTGGCGCATCGTTGCAGAAGTAATGTTACGAACACCATATTCATAGTTCGAAATACCATATGTCGCAAGTTCTGGTTCCACAATTTGATAGAAAATAATTGTATCAATTTCTACTTGTACATTATCTTTCGTAATTACCTTCTGCGGTGGTACATTCGTTTGTTGAATACGTAAGTCATGATATACACGAACGCGGTCTACAATTGGTATTAATAAATTTAATCCCGGCTGCATAATACGCTGAAACTTACCAAATCTCTCCACGACTCCAACTTTTTGCTGTGGAATAATTTTAATTGTTAATGCGATAAATGTAACAACAATTAGTGCGAAAATAATCGTTAATGTTAATGCTACTGCCATATTTATTCACTCTCCTTTTTTACTTGTAATATAGTACTATTCCTCTTTATAACAATAACTTTTTCTCCAGCATCAATTGGATCATCTGCAATAGCTGTCCAAGTATCTCCATCCACCTTCACAATACCATTCGCTTCATTTGTAATCGCTTGCATAATAATCCCCTTTTTACCAACTAGCATATCTACTGTATCAGTAAAACCTTTTGCTTCTCGAAAGTTTTTTGAAATTCTTTTTGTAAAGAAAGTCAATGTTAAACTTACAATCGCACCAGCAATAACTTGTAACAGTAGTGCATCAGGAGCAAACAAAGCAATTAGACCTCCGACAACAGCTCCAATTCCAAGCCAAAGCATATAAAACGTAATCGACAACATTTCTGCAATAAATAAAATACCAGCTATTATAAACCAAATTACCCAAGCAGCCATATACAACCCTCACTTTCTTTCTCATTTTCTATATGTATATGAAAAAAAGAATGGTTTATCCGCCCTTTCTTATACGCGGGCGCTTACTACAAGCTATTGTACATATTCACTGTTATAATGAGTATTATTAAAATACTATATTAATATATTCTTCATTATACATGAAAATCCCTTTCAAAAAGTGACAAAAAATTAAATTCTTTCGAAAATTTAATTTTCAAATTATAATTATTCTAACTAGTGGAATTTTTTCAAAGAAAGCGGTGTATTTATTTGCATAATCGTTCATTAACTTACTATTTAGGATCAAAAATATGCATTACTCTCGCTGACATCGTATACATTATGATTATTACAACCCATATGTATATCACAACGAAATCAGCAACATTAACTGCTCTGTTTCCATTACTCCAAGTCATAACTAATCTTATAGCAAATACATCTGCACCACTTATAATGAATCGTTTTCCATCTTATTCATTACTTTTTACACTACAATGGACAAAAACTGCTCTATTATTTTTATTAATGACATTATTCCCAGCCTTGTCCACAAACATTGTAGCACTATTCATTTTCATTTTTTTCATTTCATTATGTAGCGGCTGGAGCGCACCATTATTATACAGTATCCTGCCTCGCCTTACACGAAAAGAAAAATTAGTAAAAGTAAATAGTATTTTTTCCTTTTCCACACAAATCGCGCAAGCCGCTGCTTATTCATTTACAAGTGTTATTGTTCTTCAAATCGGCGCCACTTCTACACTTATGATGAATAACATATTGATGATCTTTGGATGTGTTGCACTACACGCTTCATTACGTTCCATACATACTGAACGAATAATAGAGTCTTCTTCTTCAAAAGGCGCTGCTTTATTGGAAGGTTGGAAACTCTTATTTCGGAATCCTTCTCTCCGTACCGTTACATGTATGGACTTAATTGAAACTTTCGCAGGGACGATATGGATCGGTGCTATTACGATGGCTTATGTAACGACTGTCCTTCATAAAGGCGAAGAATGGTGGGGATATATTAATACAAGTTATTATGTTGGGACGTTAATTGGCGGGATATTAGCGTGGAAAATGAGTACATACATTCAAAACAATTTAATACGCTCCATGGCGATAGGCTCTCTTATGTTCAGTATTCTTACATTTTTATATGGTATGACAAGTAGCGGGTTTATTGCGCTTTTTCTATGCGTTCTAATGGGTCCTTGTTATCAAATTAGAGATATTTCTCAAACGACAGTGCTACAATCAAGCGTCGCCCCCACTTTACTATCAAAAATGTATACAGCTCATGGTGCACTCCTCTCGACAGCTTCTGGTCTTTCTATGCTTAGCGTTGGAATTATTACCGATTTGTTTGGTGTTCGTACGATTTATATCATCGCTGCTTTTCTTATTTTATGTTCTGCTTGTTTATCTTTTAGCCTATTAAAATATCATAAGACAGATCAAAAAGATATTTCAATGTAATCAATAAAGTAAAAAGGACAGGAACTCCTGTCCTTTTTACTTTATTCTATTTATGACAAACCCGGAATCTCCCTATGTTTTGTCGCTTGTTCAAAAGCATATGCTAGTTTAATCAAGATCCCCTCAGAAAAAGCCGTGCTTGCAAGAGTAATTCCAAACGGTCTCCCGTTATCCATATATCCCGCCGGTATCGCTATAGACGGATAACCTGCTTTCGCACATATAGTGGAGCCGATATAGGAAGGGAATAAAATCGCATCGAGATTATATTTTTTCAGTGCAAAGTCAATACCTTGTTCTTGCGAAAAATATATATCTTCTAATCTTGCGTTTATATATTCAGGATTGCTTAACGTATTGGGAAAATCTTTTCTTCCTTCTAACTTAGTTTGCCCATATTTCAAAGCTCTTTCTGCTATGTTCTCGTTAAACTTCATTAACTCTGAAATAGAATGTACCGGAATAGTAGAAGGTAATTTCGAAAGATAGTTATCTAAACTATGCTTTAGTTCATAAAGCGGAACTCCCCAGCTCCATTCTCTATGAAAAGAAAGAATATCAATATTTTCTACTACTGTTGCTCCCTTACTACGCAATACTTCAATTGTTTCCTTAAACAATTTTTCATCATACTCACCAGATTCATAATAATCTTTTGGCGCATTGCTATATACACCAATCTTCGCTCCATGTAAGCCATTAACATCAAGATATTTTGTATAATCATGTTCTGCTATACCTTCACTTTTATGAGTAGCTACATCCTTCTCATCTACCCCAGTTAAACTCCCTAGCAAAATAGAAGCATCTGTTACTGTTCTCGCAAATGGACCTGCTGTATCTTGCGAATACGTAAACGGAATAATGCCTCTACGACTAATTAGACCGACAGTCGGTTTAATACCGACTACAGAATTTTGAACAGCTGGACTTAAGATAGAAGCATCCGTTTCTGTTCCAACAGATACTACTGTAAAGTTAGCAGCAACTGCTATCGCAGATCCTGTACTTGAGCCACCAACAAACATATCATCCTCACCTGTACCGTAAGGGTTTATTGTTTGTCCACCTCTTGCACTATATCCAGCCCACATGTCAAATGACATTGCATTTGCTAACTCTGTCATATTTGTCTTCCCTATTATGACTGCTCCTGCTTCTCGCAGTTTCGTAACGAGAAATGCATCCTCACTACTAATATTTTGTTCCAAGGCAATCGTACCTGCACTTGTATGCATAGAATCATTCGTTTCAATATTGTCCTTAAGTAAAACAGGTATACCATGTAATGGACCTCTTATACCTTTTATCTTTCTTTCATAATCTAACGCTTCTGCAATAAAAACAGCATCTGGATTGATTTCTAAAATAGAATTAATTTTTGGTCCGTCTTGATCATATTTTGCAATTCTATGAAGATAATACATAACTAATTCTTTTGAAGTTAATTGTCCAGCTTCCATCGCTACTTGTATTTCATGAATTGTTAATTCTTTTTGTAATTGTGTGTTGAACTGAATCTCCATCTTCATTCTCCTTCTATAAAGCCTTTTATTGATATCATGTATCTATTTACTTGTTCATTTTCTCCGCTCCTCGCATATACAACTACAATCCAATTAAAAGAATTCAACTTACCAATGTAAAAACCTTTTATTTCCTGAAAAATATAAAAAGTCTGAAACGAGTTCACCTTCGCTTCAGACTCTTTTACTACTTTACACATACCTCATCTAGCAAATGTAAAAACTCCCCTTGTTTCCCGGCTAATTCAGGGCATTTTGCAATATCAATCCATTCGTAGCAAAATACTAAACCTTCATCTTCCTCACCAGCACTTACAATATGTTCCCAATCATCTTTTACATCTGTTAGTAACGTTACATGGAAGAAATGGCGCTTTTGATATTCTTTTTTGTCTTTCACAAGTATGATGTAATCGGCTAGGAATCTTTCTATGCATAAATGGCGTAATCCAGATTCTTCTTGTACTTCACGTAAAAGCGCCGCTTCTAACGTTTCCCCTTCGTCAACTGTTCCCCCTGGTATTTGTATACCAGCTTCAGGTATATCACGATGTTTAAAAACAAGCAGTTGCATAACTCCTTCTTTTTCTCTTGTTACATATGCGTGTACTTTTTTCTTATATAACACCGTCATAATCCTTCTCTCCCCTCAATTGTTCACTGCGTTACTTCTTCAAGTGTCAGTTGATTTTCATATAAATATGTAGCTTGTGGATTTCCCACATACCTCACATGCCATGGTTCATATCGATAACCTGTAAGCGATTCTTTCTCTTTTGTATATCGAATGACAAAACCAAATTTATGGGCATTTTCAGAAAGCCACTGCCCTTCTTTCGTTTCGCCAAAAATTGTCTCTAATTGAAACTTAGCAGATTGAGATGTAATATCCATAGCTAGTCCAGTTTGATGTTCACTTGTTCCAGGAACTGCGCTAGACATCGCTGTTTTTGCTTCTCCATCTTGTTTTTTATACATCGTATTTAATGCTTTTTGTCGATCAAAAGATCTAAATCCAGAAACCGCAAAAAGAAAAGCGCCCTCCTTATCAGCTTGCTGAAACATTTCCTCAAGCGCACCTGCTGCCTCTTTTCTCATTTTTTTCTTTTCTTGATCACCTTCACTTGAGTAACGCACTTTCGGAATAACTAAATCTGGCGGTCTATATCCATCTGGTAAACGCCTATTTTTATTCACAAGCACAAGCATCGAATTTGGATTACTAATTACCGCAATATCTCCATCCATATTCGCAATCGTTTCTTTCGCTTTTGGAAATATGTTATTTACATTTACCTCACGCGCCTGCTTATCCTTATACATTTTATAATTGATTCCTGCTACTCCAACAATGAGTATCATCGCTATGATACCAAGTAGTGTCCATCTTTTTTTCATATAACGACCTCTTATTTTAATAATTTGGCCATTTCATACTCATCGATGTTCTCTCCATCGATAATAAGAGCAGCTCTTTTGACACCTTCTTTCTCAAATCCAGCTTTTGTATATAGTGCCTGAGCTCTTGTATTGTGGGCCATTACCGTTAATTCTAAACGCCATATATCATGTAATCTTGCCCACTTCTCAGCCTCTTTAAACAATCTCGTCCCAATACCTCGCCCGCTATACTCTTGCAAAATACCAATTACAATACCTGCTACATGTCTTTTTCTTTGAATATGATTTCCATTCACTAAAATAAACCCTACTATTCTCTCATCTTTAACTGCTACAAATATCGTTGCATACTTATTTTCTATAAAGCGATGAATCATTTGTTCTTGTTGCTCGGCTGTAAATCTTCTTTCTCCTGGTTCATATAACATAAATTTCGTTTCTTCATCTAATTTCTTACTTAATTGCAAAAATGGTGCTGCATCTTCTATTTTGATCTCCCTAATCACTTCTATCACCCTGCCAGTTTCATAATAAAAAGTTTTCCTTGTAAAAAGATTTTCTCTATTTCCCTGAAAATCCCTTTGTAAATCTCCCAGTATAATTTGACAAATTTCGATATTACTATAGCAACGACAAATTATGTCTATTCTGTGACGTCTCATCATTACAAAAAAAACGCAAGCTTTACACTCACGTTTTTTCAAACTCTCCCACTCATTTATGTTTCACTTTATCCATTCACCTTTTCTGCCTGCCAGAAATATTCACCAAACGCTTTAGCAAGGGCATCAATCGATCTATTTAGTTCTTCCTCCGTATTATCTACGCCACCAACTTCAATTAATATTGCTTGCCCGGATAAGTCTTGATTGTAGACACCATTTCCTGTTTGGAATCCTTTTTGAATGACACCACGACTCATTCCTGGATACTTCTTACTAATCGTCTCATGTAAAGCTGTTGCTAATTGCAGGTTTTTTTCATAGTTTTTGTTTCCTTTCCCTATTACAAATGCAAGCTTCGCATATGATTTATCGCCAATGGTTTTTGTCGTAACATTCTTCCGAGCACTGTCACGGTGTAAGTCGAAAAAGTACTGCAGTTCTTTATTGCCAGTCATTGCTTCTTGTACAATTTCCCGTGACATTTTGTAAGAACTATTACTATTTAACCCTTTACTAATCAACTTTTGACCGATATCTGTCTTGTCGTTAGTAGCTCCGATCCCTTCGCTTACTAATTGTTCACGAAATCGATCGCCCACTATTGATATGTTCGTAACAGAACTGGTCGCTTTATTCGCATTTGGATCGTTTGCTAAATTAAGTAACGGCAAATAAGATTCCCAACTATGCGAATGATAAATAAACGCAATTTGTCTTTTTCCTGTCGTTTGAGCCGGTTGCTTTTTCTCTTTGTTCGTATCTGGCTTTTGAGCCTGTCCACCTTCACCAGTTCGTTCTTTTACTACTTCTTCAAGTGGAACGCTCGACTCTATCGGTAAGTTAGAATAATTTGTCCCTTCACCCGCAATTACAATTTCTGTATCGTACTTACCAAAACCAGGTAGCTCTTTGCCAACAAAACTGCGTACATCATTAAAACGAATATTCGTAGCCATCGAAAAGAGAAAAGAAGAAATCGAAAAATCTTGATTTAAATTTCGATACTCTTGTGTAAAATAATGATTCTCTTTCCCAAGAACGTACATGTAACCATTCATCGATAGCTCATTTAACCAATTATATAAATACGTTGACTTTGTCTCTTTCATAGAAGTTACCATCATACTAATAAGAAAGAAAGTCGCTAGTACTGTAGCAATAATAAATAAAACTAACTTACGTACACTTGTGAATTTCACATAAAAAAAGCCTCGATTCATACTATCACCCTCTCTATTCCAAGTTATGTACAAGCTCTAGAGAATAGACCGTCTAAATTCCGGCTATATTGTTTATGAGGTGAAATGAATTGAAGCTACTAATAGGAACATTACCCATTGTACTATCATTTATTTTTTATTGGTTTGCTAAGCATCATACAATCCGTGTTGCTTTACATCTTTCAGCGTACTTAGCACTTTATGTACTCGGTACAATTATTTCTATTAATATATATGATGTTTTAATACAAGATTTAGTTTTCATGACAAGCATTCATGGTATTTTACTAAATCCATTTTTTCTTATATCAGGAGCGTATATAGGGATATACACTTTATACTTACTTTTGTCTTACATGATTACAAATATGAGAAATGGGGCGTAACGAAATGCAACCACCATTCATCTGTCATATATGCAAAAAAAGAATTGCGCGAAAGAAAGATCTTATTACTGCCACATCGTACTTCCGCTTATTTTTATTTCACGGTAATTGTTTTAAACGACAGCAAGTGTTCATCTCACGATTTATTCCTGTGAATACACTTTTTAATTTCTTTCTTATTATATATGGACTTATTTTTGGCAGCATTCTTATGTTTACAGAGCCATCTATCATTTGGCTTATTTTTTTGTTTCCTATTCTATATCGGTTTCTTTCCTATTATTATGTTGAACGTTTTTTCTCTAAATAAAGTGCAGACTGTCCTTTCGGAATACTTAAACATTCCCACTCATTTTCTTTTAACATTTTACCGATGTAAATAATCTGTCCAATATGCAAAGCGTAATGAGAAATTTGTCTTTCAATTGCTTGCATAACAGTCTGTGCTTCACCGCGAATATATACCGTCTGTAATAAATGTTCCGGCGTTAGGACATTCATCGTTTTAAAAACATATTCCCATCCTTCATTCCATACTGTGAGTACCTCTTCCTTAGAATGATAGCCACCTTCAAATTCAGCATCTCGGTTACGATCTATTTTTTCACCATCAGATGTTAAAAAATCCGTCCATCTAGAACGCATGTTTCCGTTCAGATGTTTTATAATAACCGCTATGCTATTAGTTGCTTCATGAGAGGACCATTCAATCTGTTCATGCGATAATTGCGAAAGTACCCGTTCCCCTTGTTTCTTTGTTGCTTTAAAATTTGAAATGGCACATTGTAAATATTCTCGTCCAATATCCATGTTCCCCCGCCTTTACACTAACTAATTTTCGTTCCATTTGGTAATTCCATATTCGGCTGCAGTAATACGACATCACCAGCTTCAGGTACTCCTCCTAAAACAAGTACTTCTGATTTAAATCCAGCTACACGTTTTGGCGGAAAATTTACAACAGCAGCGATTTGCTGACCGATTAAATCTTCTGGGGTATATCTCTTCGTAATTTGAGCACTTGACTGCTTAACTCCAAGCTCTCCAAAATCAATTTTCAGTTTAATCGCTGGAACTCTCGCTTCTTTAAACTCCTCTGCATGTATTACAGTTCCAATTCTTACATCCAATGTCAAAAAATCTTCAAAATTAGCCATTTTATCATTCCTCCCATTTATTACTTAGACAAAATACTAAAATCCCCTTTTTAAAAAAAGAAAGGCGCCTAAGCACCTTTCTTTTGTAGTTCACTTGATTCATTTGATTTATAGAAGAAGAAACCGAGAATCCCGCCAATACATGATGGGATTAACCATCCTATTCCTTCTTTATATAATGGTAACATTTGTAACACGTTAGAAATCGCGTCAATTTTAATGTTCGCACTTTCTAAACCGCTAAAGAAACTAATTAACAATGCACCTAAAATAGCTCCAATATAAATTGTATTACGCTTCCCAATCCATTTATGGAAGTACGAAAGTACAATTAATACAATTGCAACTGGATAAATGACCATTAACACCGGTAAAGTAACTGCGATTAATTGTGTTAAACCTAGGTTAGATACAATTAAACTAAACACACATACCATTGTTACAATCGTTTTATGCGAAAGTTTTGGGAATAAGTTTGTAAAGAAGCCTGCACAAGCTGATGTTAATCCAACAGAAGTTGTTAAGCAAGCGAGTATAATAACAACCCCTAATAAAATTTTACCACTTGTTCCATATAACTCATTTACAACATTCGTTAAAATAAGCCCACCATTCTCTGATACACCAAGTGATGTACTCGTTGAACCAAGATAAGCAAGTGATAAATAGATTAACGTTAAACCAAGTACGGCAATAATACCTGATACTACTGTTATTTTTGCAACTTCACTACTCTCTTTTATCCCTTTAGAGCGTATAACTTGTACAACGACAATTCCAAATACGAGAGCACTAATTGCATCCATCGTTAAATATCCTTGTATAAATCCACCAAAGAAAGCATTTTCTTTGTATGCCGCTAGCGGCGCAGCTGGCTCTCCAATTGGATCAATAATTGCCTTTCCGACAATAACAGCAACAATCAATACTAACAATGGTGTAAGAAATTTTCCGAACCAATCCACTAATTTAGATGGATTTAATGATAAATACCACGTTATTCCGAAGAAAACTATCGTGAATAGAAACAGCATGTACCATTCTGAAACCAATGCCTCTGATAGAAATGGCTTCATACCCATTTCAAATGAAACGGCTCCCGTACGCGGAATCGCGAAAAATGGTCCAATCGCTAAATAACTAATCAATGGAAAAATAAACGCAAATATAGGGTGAACTCTAGAAGATAACGCTTTCAAGTCCCCCTCTACAAACGCGACAGCTGTTACAGCTAATAGGGGTAATCCGACTCCCGTTACAAGGAATCCAATTGTAGCAACCCAAACATTCTCTCCAGCTTGTTGCCCTAAAACTGGTGGGAAAATTAAATTTCCCGCTCCTAAAAATAGTGCAAATAGCATTAAACCAATCGCTACCGTATCACCTGGCCTTAAACGTCCCTTCATACTTTTCATTTGCATAGCACTTTTTCATTGTTTATCTCTATTTTCACAATATACTATGCATCCTCCTCTCTGCTCAAGATGATAAAATATGCCCCTTACAAAGCAGTGTCTTTCTCCATAATTTCTCCATTCCCCTTATTCTTACTCTAACTATTAATTTTTGATTTTTTTGAATATTTAACCCATTAGAGTGGTATTGCGTGGAGTATAGTTGTCAGACCTATTTGTTTTTATCACACATATAGTAACATATTTAGTTGAAAAATAAAAACATATTTTCAAATTGATTTTTTTGAAAATCAAAATTATCTACATTTTTTATTCTTTTACACAAATATTGTTACAATCTCACCTTTTATCCCACCATTATGTTCAAATAACTTTATGCACGCAACATAGCAAAAGCCACCCAACATAATTAGATGGCTTTTGCATGTCACTCTATCGTTTCAACTTCACGTGGATTTTGCATCTCTTCCACATACACAACTCTAAATCCGTGATCTTCTAAATCTTTCAATAATGTCTCTAATTCACCTTCGTTAAACTCTTCTCCTAATGTAAACATAATTCTACGAACTAATAAGGCATCATTATCAAAAGTCATTAAACTTTGGATACCTGTATATTTTTTTAATACTGTTGATAATTTTTGAATGGCCCCATTATAATCTTGTGTTCCAATCATGACAGAATATTTACTAGAATGAACGCCCCAAGCATCTTCTAACAACTCAAAAACTTTTTTATGCGTTAAAATTCCAAGGAAGACTCCTTTTTCATCAACCACTGATAAATAAGGTAATTTTTTTATTGTAAAAAATACCTTAAAGAACGAAGAATCTTCTCTGACATATCCCTCTTTATCGTTTAATAATTGTAATACACTCTCTTCCAGCGAACCTTTATATTCTAAAATATCTACTTTATATATATTCCCTAAATATTTCTCTTTTTTTTCATCTAAAACTGGTACACAACGATAGCCAGTTTTATTTAAATGCCCCAGTGCTTCCCCTATTGTCATTGAACTTGAGCAAAATAAAACTTCCCTTTTCGGCACATAATTCCCTTTAATCCTCATAAACAGCCTCCTTATGTTAAAATACTTTCTGTGCCATAACTATATTATATTTTCAGAAAAAAATAAATAATTTATTTTACTTTTCTGAAAATTATTCATTTTCTTGTCATAATTTATTCACGTTTCATTCACTTATATCCCTTACAATACTAAACTTCTTTAAGAAAAATATATTGTAACTTACACAGAAAAAAGCTAAAATAAGAATAAGAATTTTCTGAATATTCTAAGAGTAGGTGATTACATGTCTTTATTGCGCTCACATATATGTAAATTTATCGTCGGTGTTCTCATTATTTTTATCATTAGTCCTATCCCTGCTTTATTCATTACACATAAATACTCATACATAACTGGCTTTATAAGCATTTTCCATAACTTCGCACAACTTTCTTCTATGACAATTCCAAAGATTGATTGGATGCACGAATCTATCTTTTTCTCAGCAAATCAGATGGTTCATACTTCTAATCATACAACACCGTTATTCCCTTACATATGGGAAATATATTTTGTATCGATTGTTCGTTTTACCTTTACTCTTGCGATCGGATTCTTCATCAGCTTAGGGATCGGCCATTTATTTTTTAAAGTACCTCATTCTGTTAAGAAGTTCACTTCTTTATTAAGATGGATACCGTACTCTTTTTGTACTGTATTATTACAATGCTCAGTCTTATTTCTACTCCTATACATCGCAAAATTTATAAAACTTCCCTACTACTCATCTTTTATCATCGTTTGTAGTACTTCCATGATTATCGTTATGCAAGCAATAAAAAAATGGGTCCCTTTCTTAAGTAACAGAAATGAATATGAAATAAAACAATCTTCTTTCCTTGTAGATACATTGTTTTTGGCGCTTACTTCAAATCATAAATCTATTCTAGGTTCCATTATTCTTTCATTCGTTTTTATGGAATGCGTTTTTCACGCAAGCGGACTATTACAATTTATCGTTCAATTCGGCGGAAATGCACCTGTAATTGTTACAATAAGCTTACTACTTTTGTATATCCCGTATTGCATACTCTCTTTTCTTCAAACACTATGGACGACAAACCACTTTAAACAACAATCCTACGCTTTAACGAGAAGTATTCCAAAATCTTAATGTGAAATAACCCTCTAGAATCTGAAAGTAGGGGGTTATTCCTTTTGTATAGCGGACAAAATAACAGCACATTCAAAAACTATTGCAGAAACATACCAATATTTACCCTTTTTCTTTGACTATTCTTTTCATTTGGATTTATTATAAAAGCATAACATAATTGCAGGAGGTGACATCTTTATTCCAAACTACGGAATAGAGAACACACTTGGACATATTAAATATTTTTCTCATCTTTGTACTTATCCTAATTTCCGGCTTTTTCGTTGCATCAGAATTCGCTGTTGTAAAAGTACGAAAAAGTCGAATTGACCAGCTTGCAAATGAAGGCAATAAACAAGCTTTAGCTGCAAGAAGTGTCATATCTAATTTAGATGTTTATTTATCAGCTTGTCAGCTCGGGATTACGATTACTTCTTTAGGGCTTGGTTGGCTTGGTGAACCGACTGTTGAACATTTACTACGACCGCTCTTTGAAAAGATTAATATTACTGGAACAATGGCGAATACTTTATCCTTTATTATTGCTTTTAGTGTTATTACATTTTTCCATGTTGTATTAGGTGAATTAGTTCCAAAGTCTTTCGCAATTCAGAAAGCAGAAGCAATCACACTTAAGTTTGCACGACCACTTATTTTATTTGATAAAATTATGTATCCATTCATTTGGTTACTTAATAGTGCAGCTATCTTTTTCACAAAATTACTCGGCTTAGAGCCTGCGAAAGAAAATGAACTTGCCCATTCTGAAGAGGAACTACGACTCATTTTAGGTGAAAGTTTTAAAAGCGGTGAAATAAACCAAACCGAATATAAATATGTAAATAATATTTTTGAATTTGACGACCGAGTTGCAAAAGAAATTATGGTCCCTCGTACAGAAATGATTTGCTTATCTACTGAAAACACGTTAGAAGAAAATATGAATATCGTCGCAACTGAAAAGTTTACACGCTATCCGATCATCGAAAAAGATAAAGATGATATTATCGGTATGATCAATACGAAAGAAGTTTTTCACGATCAAACAAAAGGCATTCATAAGCCACTTGAATCTTACATACATCCAGTATTAACTGTATTTGAAACTGTTCCAATTCGCAAAACACTCGTACATCTACAAAAGAATCGTGTTCAGATGGCAATCGTTATGGATGAATATGGTGGTACGGCTGGACTTTTAACAATGGAAGATATTCTTGAAGAAATCATTGGAGAAATTCAAGATGAGTTTGATGCGGATGAATCACCTATGATTGAAAAACGTACGCCAAAGCTTACTGTTTTAGATGGGAAGGTACTCATTTCTGAAGTAAATGATATGTTTGGCCTACATATTGATGATAGCGATTTAGATACAATTGGAGGCTGGTTCCTCTCTCAAGCAGTGGACTTAAATATTGAGGCTGGTTATTTCATTGAATTTGCCGGTTTTCAATTTAAAGCACTAGAACTTGATGGACATCAAGTAAAAAAAATTGCGGTACATAAATTAGACACGAAGAAGGAGTTATAAAGTGACAGTATTATTAACAATCTGTATCATTGCCTGTTTCATTGTTTCATTTCTTGCCTTTATTTACCCTATCATTCCTGGCATCCTTGCTGTATGGGCTGGATATTTCATTTACCATTTTGGTATAAATGGCGGAGAACTAACAACTTCCTTTTGGATTATTCAAGTCATTTTCACACTTTTCATTTTCGTTGCTGATTTTATTGCAAATGGATATTTCCTAAAGAAATACGGGAGTTCTAAATGGGGCGAACGTGTCGGTATGATTTCTATCATTGTCGGGTCTTTCTTCTTCCCACCATTCGGTTTAATTATCATACCGTTCTTATCAGTATTTATTACAGAACTCATGCATAAAAAAGCGCCAAAAGACGCCTTTCTAGTAGGAGTTGCTACTGTAGTCGGTTTTTTAAGCAGTACAGTAGCGAAAGCCATTCTCCAAATTATAATGATTATCATATTTGTATGTTATATCATCTTTTAACCATCCCAATCTCGGGATGGTTTTTTAATAAGAAATACCTACTCGACTATTCTCATATTCGTTTTCACTACATAGATTCCACGTAAATTGCGCTGTATCACCAACTGTTATTTTCGCTCCCCCTTCCGGTAGTACATCTTTTTCAGTTCGATATACCCCTGTCACATCACCGTCTATTAAATGCGTCGGACAAACGACCGTCCAACATAAAGTACTACGACTAAGTATCTTATATGCAGCTAAATGATCTTCTGCTGCGGTTGTTGTCTTCCTTTTTGATTCAGTTGATTGAAATCGATATAACTTTAAATTTGTTCTTGCTTGTAAAATACCAGCTGTTCCTATTGTAATGATTTTATGAATGCCTTCTTCTTTCATTTGCTTTATAATTAGTGGCATACTCTTCGCTAATGTCCCATTTTGATCCGTTCCAAGTGCACTAATTACTATATCGCTTCCTTCTATCGCTTTCTTTATATCATTTTCATTCCATGCATTACCTTCTATAACTCGTAACCTTTCATGATGTATTTCCATTCTATTTACATCACGCGCTAATGCAGTCACTTCAGCTAAATCCTTTAATGCTAATTTTATTATGTTTGAACCTACTCGCCCAGTTGCTCCCAATATACATACTTTCATTTATTTCCCCCTTTTTCATTCTTTCTCTATTTTTCAATAATCTCACTCAATTTACAACAAAAAAGCTTCCTCATATATAAGAGGAAGCTCTATTATTATTTTACCCCGCCTTAACGGGCAGTAAGATCCCACCTCAAAATTCAGTAAAAACAAAGAAGTTAAGTGGGGATCAACTGCCCGTTAAAGCCCGATTGGTTCAACTAATAATTAGTCGGGGATGCCCCCACTGATTAAAGTTTTACTTTATTTCTTTTCTTTAGAATCCGTAGACTTCTCAGTTCCACTTGTTTCTTTATCCTTTTTGTCCTCTTGTTGTGTTGTTGTATCGTCTTCTTTCTTCTTGTCCTCACCTTTACTACAACCTACCATTAATAAAGAACTTGCAAGTGCCATAGCAGTTAATGATTTAACCCATTTGTTCATTTGCGTTTCCTCCTTTAGATAGAATATGTACAATCCCATATTACTCTCTATTTTTAAAGGAAAGATTGAAAAATAGTAAATAAACGGTAAATATTTGTAAATTTTCTGATAATAGACATAGACTCCTATTCTTTTTTTCTCCATGAAAAATAAAAAACTAAGGCGCCTATCTTTCCGCCTTAGTTTCTTATGCAAACTTCTCATTTTCATATACATGTTTAATCTTATACTCTTTCTTCACAACATATTGCCATACACTATAGGCATAACGGTTCATTTTCAGGAAGCAATTTTCTAAAAACGAGCGGAATTCTGGATTCGCAACTTCAACCGCCACTTGAGCGAACTTTAGTGCTAACCGTTTTAAATGCGAAATATAACAAGTTGCAATATGGACATCCCCTGTATATTTACTATCATTTGCATTTTCGTTTTCATAAAAATGAAATGAAATTGGTTCACAAGTTATATGCTGTACATTCTCTCCTTCTTGAAAATTCACTTGTTCATTATATGCTTGCAGCATATAAGGTAAATGCTGCTGTAATAGCTCCTTTAATTCTTCGTCTCTTACCTTTCCTGTATACTCCCCAACCTTATATATAAGCATATAACTATACCTCATTAATTCTTTCATACAATCCATGAAAGTGCCTCCCTTCTCTTTTGTCTATATGTTATAAATATGATGCTATAACATTTGCTATTCTTGCTAAAAACCAATCCCATTTACTAATTTTCTCAAAATCTTCTTTCGAAAATCTTTTTGATTTATGAAAATCTACTTTTAATCGGTTCCATACGTCAGCAACAACTTTTTTATCATATATGAGACAATTAGATTCACAATTTAAATAAAAACTTCTATTGTCAAAATTCGCTGTACCTATATCGACAATTTCTCCATCAATGATTGTTACTTTCCCGTGAAAAAAACCATTCCGATATTGATAAATTTCCGCTCCAGCGTCGTTCATATCTTTCAAATACGGATAAGCCGCTTGTTTTAACAATACCGCATCACTTTTAAATGGTACGAGAATTTTCACATTGACACCACGATGTAATGCATCTTTTAACTCATTCATCATTTCTTTACTTGGTACAAAATATGGCGTAGCAATAATTAAAGACTTTTTAGCCTGCTTTAAAAGCGCTCCATATTTCTCCCATAAACCTTTTCCATCTGAAAATAAATATTGATATTTCACATTCCCTATCGCAGGTAAACTTTCATTTACAGGCATTTTTTCTCCTGTATCTTCTTTCCAGTCAGCAGCAAATTTTCTTTCCATATCCATAGCACCATTGCCATTGACTCGTATATGATAATCACGCCACGGACCAAATTTCGGATCTTGTCCAAGATACTCCTTTCCAATATTAAAACCGCCGACGTATGATACCTTCCCATCTATCGTAACAATGCGTCTATGATTCCGTTGATGCAATGAATAGAATACATGTTTCAGTTTAAGCTTTTTACTAAACGTAAACTGGACACCGTTTCTTTTTAGTTGACGAATTATCTTTTTCTTCAGCTTATATCCACCTATTCGATCGACTGACAATTTCACTTCTACTCCGCTCGATGCCTTTCTCTCGAGTAACTGCAAAAATTCTTGGCTTATTTCATCTTTACCTACAATATAAAAGTGGATATATATGTACTTTTCTGCATTACGTATATCCTCAAATAAATTCTTATATAACTCTTCGCCGTTTGTATATAGTTGAAAATCACCTAATCGAACTTGTCCTAATTCATATTCACTAGCCATTTTTTTCCCCATTTCCAAATCGATGTTCATCCAAATGAATACACCTACTAAAAAAAGGAGTACAGCGAAAAAGTGTTTCATGGATATTTTCCTTTCTCCATTTACTGTTATTTCTATATCTTCCCTTTTTTAATACATTATCATTCAAGAAAATATGTCATTACATGATATATGTCCATATCAAACGATAGCTCATTTGCATATTGTATGTTGTATCTTAAAATAAAAGGAGGAAATAACAATGGGCTTCGCACATGGTAATGGATTCGCGCTATTAGTCGTATTATTTATCCTCTTAATCATCGTCGGTGCTGCTTGCTTCTGCTAAGTAGTTATCGTCATATGATATGTGGATGAAAAAACTATAAAAGCGGACACCTATTTTTAGGTGTCCGCTTTTCATATGAAAAACATTTCAGTCCGTTATAATACCGTTAACGACTACATATTCAACTCAAAAAGTTAGTAATGTGGCTACTTTCTTACTCTCCGCCTTACGTATATGACGTTGTTCTGCACGTAACACAGCAATGCGATGTAATTCTTTCTCTTCTTCTGTTTCGGGGATTACTCGAGGAACTGGAACTGGATTATTGTCCTTACTAAGTGCAACGAATGTAACAAATGATGTTGCTGCTATACGTTTCTCACCTGAAATTAAATCTTCTGCTACTACTTTCACAAATACTTCCATAGAAGTTCTACCTGTCCAAATTACAAAGGATTCATAACTAACACAATCTGAAGAGCGAACAGGATGTAAGAAATCTACCCAATCCATAGATGCTGTCACACATTCTTTTCTTGCATGCCTCGTTGCGGAGATAGAAGCAACCATATCCATCTCGGCTAATATCTTTCCACCAAATAGCGTATTATGATCATTTAAATCTGTTGGAAATACTCGGCTCGTTTTAAACACTCTGGATTCATTAGCTGTTTTTCCCTTTACTTCAGTCATTGTTATCACCTCTTTGATTATTTAATCCGCTATTTGCAGACATTAAGACTCCCACCACAAAATTCGGCTGGAGCAAAGAAGTTCGGTAAGAGTTCCATTTCCCATTAACACTAGAACGGTATGAGCTTACTATCACTACACGTTTAATATTAACAACATTCAGAACTCTTAGTCCACAAAAAAGAACCGATGTAATCAATCGGCTCCTCTAAATACATATTGTTCTTTCGGCTGTTCAACTTTATTCCATTTTGTTACTTCTAAAACAGGAATGTTCGCATGGAATGGCTGATAAAATTCCGTTGATATCTCTCCTTCAACTTGAATCCAATCATCATTGTTCCATTCTACCCCTTCTGGTTTTTTCACTAACATACCATATACACCTGAATCCGCTACACAATGTATAATACCGAAACGGAATAAGAAATATTGTTCTTTTTGAGAAGAATCATCTTTGAAAACAAACCCTTTAAAAGATAATTTTTTCCCGGTAAACTCACCAGGATAATTATAAATTGTTTCCATCCCTTTTAGAAAATCTTCATCTTTTAAAGTAATACTATCTTTCGTAACAAACTCTTTTTTCCCTTTCTCCATTACACCACGGTATCCTTCTTTCCCGTAATAAATACTCGTATCAGGTCTTAGAAATTGCCTTGTCATAAATGGATCTTTACTTTCTGCTTGTGCTACTGGAAAATGAAACCCTTTCGCCTTAACAATGTCCGAATCTAATGTTGCAATCGGGAAAAACAATCCTGTGACTATCGGAAAACAAAATAATGTGTACGAAAATGCTTTTTTCCACCAAGTATTTTCATCTTTCGAATGATCATGCCCGCAATGGCTATGATCGCAACCACAATTGTGCTGTTCTTTTTCTTTTTGATGTTCTTTTTGGAAAACGATAATAATTTGAACGACCGTTAAAAAACCTAAAATAATAGCTGCTGTTTTTGATAAATAGGCATACTTCATATTGATATACTTCGTAATATTACCTGAAATATGAAGCTGCGCGATTAAGATTGTAAAACCTAATAATATATATGCTCGAAACATAACCTACCACCCCATCGCATAAATGAGTAGTGAGCTTGCATAAACAACAAGTGTAACTGTAACTGTAACGACAATTACAAATTTCGTTTTAAATGTTGCAAGCATCATAAACATATTTTTAATATCCACCATCGGTCCGTATACAAGGAACGCGACAAGTGATGCTGTTGAAAATGTACTTTGGAATGACGAAGCAATAAATGCATCCGCTTCTGAACAAAGTGATAAAATGTAAGCAAGTCCCATCATAACAGCTGGTGAAGAAAACGGCCCTTGTCCTATAGCAAGAAGTGTTGAAGTTTGTACGAACGTTTGAACTGCCGCTGCAATTAACGCACCTAATACTAAATATTTTCCCATCGAGAAAAATTCCTCAACAGCATGCGTACATACATCCCACATTTTTTTACGTAATGGACGCTTATGATTCACTTCTGGGAAGTGATCATCTCTTAATTGATGTTCTTTAAACATAAATGATAATATAATTCCAACGATAATTGCTACGATAATCGCTACAATAGAACGATACCATACCATGTGCATACTGCTTCCAAAGGCAACGTATGTTGCAAATAATACGACCGGATTAATAATTGGCCCAGTTAACATAAATGCAATCCCGGCATATGGTGGAACCCCTTTTCCGATTAACCGCCTTACAATCGGAACGATTCCACATTCACAACCCGGAAACATCATACCTAAAAAAGTAGCCATTAAAACAGACAGAAATCGGTTTTTCGGCATCCATTTTGCTACCATATCTTCTGTCACAAACATTTGAATGAATCCTGAAATAAATACACCAATGAGCACAAAAGGAAGTGCTTCGATCAAAATAGAGATAAAGATTGTATTCATTTGCAGGAATGCTTTCGGTAATTGAAACAATTCCATGATGTATTTCCTCCAACTTTTCATTAACAATATGTAATTTTAACCCTATTTTATTAATTGGACAAGGCTTATACGGAATTCCTACCTTTCAGATACATTACATTTTATAAGTTATATTCTATTCAAAACTTTGGATTTCATAGCAAAAAAGCTGCTCTAGCGCAGTTACACAACTATGCTAGAGCAGCTTTCTTCTCGTTAAAAGTAACGTTTCTTCCAAAAAACAAACGCTAATGTGAAAGATAGTGTTACACATATTATGAGTACAATTACAAAACCATGTGCTTCCCCTTCAAACGGAACCTTTACGTTCATTCCAAAGAAACTAGAAACCATCGTTGGTAACGATAAAATGATTGTGATAGACGTTAACAGTTTCATAACACTATTTAAATTATTTGATATAACGGAGCTAAAAGTATTCATCATTCCACTTAAAATGTGACTATATATTTCCGCCATTTCAATCGCCTGTTTATTTTCAATTAATACATCTTCTAATAAATCTTGATCGTCTTCATACATTTTTAAAAATGTACTGTTACGCATTAATTTTTGAATTACAATTTTATTCGCCTTTAATGATGTTGTAAAGTAAACTAAACTTTTTTCAAGGCCTAGCAATGTGAAAATCTCTTTATTTTTCATCGACTTATTTAATTGATGCTCTAAATCGATTGTTTTTCTGTTAATTTGCTTTAAGTATCTTAAATAATAAGTAGAAATCGTATATAAGAGCTGAAGTGCAAAGCGTGTCTTTTTAAACGTATAAAATTCTTTAATACGTTGATTAATAAAGCGTTCGAAAATTGGGTTTTCTTCTAAACAAATTGTCACAAAGCAATCTGGCATTACAATCATACCTATTGGAATCGTGTCATAAATCGAATTTCCTTCTTCATCATGTCTAACTGTTGGAATATCCACGATTATTAAGGTATTATTGTCTTCCTTTTCAATACGAGAGCGTTCTTCATCATCTAAAGGGTCTTTAATGAAATCTAAGTCTACATTTAAAGTTTGTACTAGATATTGAATTTCTTCTTCCGTTGGATGAAGTACATTAATCCAGCAACCCTTTTGCATTTCCTCAACCTCTTGTAGTTTTCCGTTTCGGTCTGTTAAATAAATATTTAACATACTATCACCCCGATTCTTTTTACATGTAGGAATCTACCTCTCTTACAGAACAGTTTTTGAACCGCCATTCTCAGCATATGAAACATACGTTTAAATTTCAATAGAAAAATTATTTTGAAAACGTTTTTATAAGAAAAATATTCTAAACAAAGAAAAAGACAGAGTGCTCTCTGCCTTAAAAAGCTTATGTTGCCTTTATAACATATTTAGAAAGCATCCACAAGTTAAAGCCAACTGAAATCGTATAACCAGCGTATGTTGAAATAATAAAACTTACATAATCGAAATACGGAAGCAATACGATATTTAAAACTATCTTTACAATAATGCCAATTACTAATCCTAGCACTGTTTTCTGTTGTTGATTAATTCCTTGTAACATCGCAGCTGTTACTGTAAAAAGCGAAAATAGTATACAGGCAGGAGCATAATACTGTAAAATAACTCTCCCCATCTCCGGATCATTTCCGGCACCAAATAAAAGAGTATATACTGGTTTTGCTAACAACATCATTCCAATCGCCGCTGGTACCGTAATACCTACTACTAATACATTCGTTCTCGTAAAATGTTTGTACAGTAACTTCACATTCCCTGCTGTATAGGCTTTTGTCATCTCAGGTACGAGAGACATACTAAAAGCAGTCGCAACGGAAACTGGGATGAGTACAACCATCTGAACAAGACCAATTATTGCATTTATCTTCTCCGCTTCTCCTTGCATATACCCTATTTGTATAAGTAGTTTATTAATTGTAAATGTATCAATCGTCTGATACAACGGAATTGCTAAACCAACCACAACAAACGGTATTGAATATGTAAAGAGCTCCTTATACAGTGAGAAGAAAGATTTCGTTGTTTGCGGTATACTTGCCATCTCTTTTTTCTTTAAGTGTTTTCTCCTTCTTATGTAATACGTACTTAAAACAGTTAATCCACCTATCGCTCCCATAAAGGCACCGAACGTTGAAATACCAACTGCTAGCGAGATAGAAGCTTTTAAAATATATAAAACGACAAAGCTTCCTATTAAAATGGTTAAGACCCTAAAAAACTGCTCAACAACTACACTTAAAGCAGAAGGCCCCATTGATTGAAACCCTTGAAAGAATCCCCTTAATAAACTCATTACCGGTACAAGTATTAACGCAAAACTTACAATTTGGATATTAGTAGTGACCGCTGCTACACTATTCCCCGTTTGATCATTTCCATCGATTACAAGTTTAGCTAAATGTGGAGCTAATATATATAGCGTAAAACATGAGATTACTCCCATTATTAACATAAAAAAGATACCGCTCTTTAGCACTCTCTTAACCGTATGATAATCATTCAGTTGATCATATTTTGATACCATTTTTGAAACGGCAAGTGGTAGTCCCATCGTCGCAATGCTGAGCATAATCGTATATGGACGATATGCATACGTGTATAAAACGTACCCACTCGTACCGACCATTGCTGTAAATGGTATAACATATATAAACCCTAACATTTTAGATATCATCGTTGCCATCGTTAAAAATATCGTTCCACGTATAAACGGTGACCCTTTCATCACATTCCTCCGCTACGCTTTATTATTACACATTATGGACAACTCCTTTTTTTTAGAACCGAAACAAATAAAAAAGCCAATGAAAAATCATTGACTTTAACGCGCTGCTTTCTTCTTTTTGAAATACTTCAAACCGAAGTATAGAGCAACAAAAAGAACAGCTCCTATAATTATGTAATGTGTGTAATCAGATGCATACTCTTTAATGTGTCGCCAATTCCCGCCAAGCTTTTCACCTAAGTATATAAATAGTATTGACCATGGAATAATCGCAACTACTGTATACAGTGTAAATAGTTTTAATGGCATTTTAGCTAATCCTGCTGGAATAGAGATTGCATGACGTACGACTGGAATAAAGCGTGCAGAAAAGATTACTCCTGCTCCGTAACGCTTAAACCAACCTTCCGCTATGTCTAAATGGTGTTTATTAATAAGTAGATATTTCCCATATTTCTCTACAACTGGACGCCCTCCGTAATATCCAAGCCAGTATAAAAAGATTTGGGCTAAAGTACCACCAATAGTTCCGGCGATAACTGCACCGACAAAACTAATTTTACCATCCGCTACTAAAAATCCAGCATACGAAAGTACAATTTCACTCGGGATAATTTCAATCATTAAAGCTAGCGCTACTCCAAAGTAACCTAAGCTTGCAAAAAATTGCAATAACTGATCTATTATGCTTGCTAACATTTTATTTTCTATCTCCTTTTTTCTTCACATACCATCCCATTATTACATAAAGGTTGCATTCTGCCAATATCTTCATTTCAACAATATGATTGGCATAAGCATGATTAATCTATTAATATTTCTTTCTGAGGTTCTTTCATAAAGGCAAACATTTCTTTAATTTGTTCTTCGGTATTTCTAGCAATCGATAAATTAGGCAATTCATTTTCACCAAAGAACTCCACATCTTCTGTTTCAATACTCGTTTTCTTTTCGCCACCAATAATCTTACAGCCAATAAAAATTTTATATACGTGTGTTGCTGAAGGCGATGGTTGATGTTTTTCTTTATCAAATATAGCGAATAGTTTAAAATCATCCACTTCATAACCCGTCTCCTCTATAACTTCTTTTGCTGCTACTTCTGTTGGCGTATAGCCGATATCAGCCCATCCACCTGGCAACGCCCATTTCCCATCACTTTTTTCTTTCACAAATAATAACCTTTCATTTTGAAAAACGACTGCTCTAATATCAACTTTTGGTGTTTGATAGCCTGTCTCATTTGCAAATAACTTCTCTACAACTTCCCAATCTGTCTTTGTATAATGTGACATCATCGAAATGGAAATATCCCGTAATTGTTGGAAACGATCTATATCATACACATCTTTAGAATACGTTAAACCCGCTTGGGCTATAGCTTGTATTTGTTTTACCCAATCAATCCATTTTACCGTCATGTTTCCACATCCCCCATACTCTTTTAAGTGAATAGTAAGTCAGTTTTGTTGATACATCTTTATTATACAAAAAAAGAGATTGATAATGTTCCAATCTCTTTCAAAATTAATCCAATTCATGTAAGTGGTCTTGTATATATTTTCTTCTCTTATTTATATATTCATAAATCATATCAGCTTCTTGATCAAATGTTTCTAATTTTTCTTTCATATAGGGATCTTGTAGTAAATATGGACGAATCGATTCACACAAACCTTCTACTTTCGGCATCATAAACGAAACAGTAAATTGTTCTTCTAGTATTTCTTCCAAAATACTTCGGTATTGCTTTCTAAATACAGGTATATCTAACAATCTTGCACTTAACGTGTTATAGCCTTGAATACGAATATACTCATGATTTAGTGGTCTTCCTTGTACATCTCGCCCCCAAGTTGCATCATAATCCCACGGTATCACTTCAAATAAATTTGTTTCATCGTTATGATATAGTGCATAGTTATGAACGAAACCATCAAAGTTTTGTGTAAAAATAACGCCAGCTAACCATCGTAAATATTTATCAACATGCAAAAACTTTCCAATTTCTTTTTCATAAGCTTCCCTCGACAAAGCATTCGCTTGAAATACAAATTCACTAAGCTGTTCTTCACTATTTTTATTCGAATATTTAAATTCATAACCCGCAAAGAGCTCAGTCTTAACATCTTTATCTCTCTCACTCATTAAAGAAAAATTCGCATCATCATCTATTGCATAATAAATAGAACCACTCGGTAATCCTCTATTTTTCAAAAAGTTTTCATCAACTGATTCTAACTGTAAATATACACCTTGAATTTGACCATTAATTTTTATAAATACATGTTGTGATTTTGGTGAAAGTACACCAATATCATGAAAAAAGTCTAAAGATAGTTTGTTTCGTATGAGAGACGGATCCATAAACTCAGAATTTAAATGAATTTCTTTCGCACCTTGAAATTTTTTCGGTTTATAAAACATAACATGATAAGACTTTTTCTCAAACTCACGAATATGAGCCCCCCGGTATACGATATCAATATCATACTTCTTTTTTCCATAAGTTAATTTTGCTGGCACTGGACTATCTGACCAAATGTCTTTTTTTAATTCCACTAAGTACATTGGATGAATAAAAAAATCATATGAAGGTAGCATATTTTCTCATCCCTTCTCAGTTCTCTTCATTCAATGTATGCACCTTGCCTTGTCCATACATCCGCTATCATCTATTTATATAAAATTACACTCTTGTCCTGTTCAGAAAGACGTCATATCTCATATCATGTTAAGGAAAAAGAATACCTTTTCAACTTAATACATGATAAGGAGGATTTCTATGAAACGTGATATTAGAAAAGCGGTTGAAGAAATCAAAAGTGCTGGGATGGAGGATTTCTTACACCAAGATCCAAGTACTTTTGAATGCGATGATGATAAATTCACTCATCATAATTGTACAACTGGATGTAAATGTACAACTGGGGGTAAATGTCCAAGAACAAGATGTACTCGCGTGAAACATTGTACGTTCGTTACAAAATGTACGCATGTAAAAAAATGGACATTTGTTACGAAATGTACTCGTGTACGTGTTCAAAAATGGACATTTGTTACGAAAGTAACGCGTAGAAAAGAATGCGTTTTAGTTACAAAACGTACTCGCAGAAAACATTGTACTTTCGTTACAAAATGTATACGCTTTGAAAAGAAATTTTTCTGGACAAAACGAAGTTTCTGTAAAAAATGCGAATTCTTCCCTAACAGACACGGTCACTCTTGCGACGATTCGTGTGATGACGGAAAGAAATGGAACGATTGCAAAGATGGCGGACATAAATTCCCATCTTGCAAAAACAAGAAATTCGATCACTTCTGGTATAAAAAACGTAATTGCTAGTTTTTATGCCTATAAAAAAAGGCCGTTTTGCGGCCTTTTTTACGTTTATTGAAAGTGACTTATATCTGCAAATTGCTTCACTTCACCTTTATCCTCTTCAAATTCTATTATACTTAGACTAGCACTATGCATAAATGGATCATCCCATACATTTTCTATTTCAATACCCGCAAAATGTCCTACAAGTAGCTTTGCCGCTGCCGCATGAGAAACAATTAATATACTTTCTCCTTTATGCTTTTCTAGAAGAAGCTGTATCCCCTCTATTACCCTTTTATAAACAGACTCAAAATCTTCTCCTGATGTTGACTGAAAAAGATGTGGCTCATACCAAAATAACTGTATTTCGTCTGGGTACTGCCTTTCTATATCATCGACTGTCTGTCCTTCCCATATACCCATGTTAATTTCATAGAAATGCTCATCCGCGATTATCGGTATATCACGTTCGCCCTTTATTAACTCTGCAGTATGAAGGGTTCTTTCACTCGGACTACTATAGATCGCATCGATAGATAAATCTTTCATTCGATCTCCTAATTGCTTAGCTTGTAACATACCATTTTCAGTTAAAGCAGAATTTTTCCTGCCTTGCATTCGTTTCTCTACATTCCATTCCGTTTCACCATGCCTTGTTACATATACCGTTGTCTTCACTTCAATTCCCCCTTACCATGTCGGCCGCAATTCCCACGGTTCTACTCGTCCTACAATCCATTCATCACATTTACTTTCAATTCCTTTTATTACTCCATCCGATATTTCTTCATGAGTAAGCCATCTTCCGTATGTATCTTCTAATATAAAACCTAATATTATTCTATGGTAGCTACACTGCGTACCTCCTATTTTTTGTGCGGGCATACGCGACGCTTTACTACCTAAAATATGAAAAACATTGTATGTTTTAGACGATAAGTCTAATTCTCTACAAATGAGTGATAACGTACCCTTAGCACTTGCGTGTATCCATGCGATAACTAATGTTATTGGGCCATTCCTCTCAATTGTGTTTTTAATAGCTAACTTTACATCGTCATCATGATGATAATCTAACGGAAGGCATGTGATACTTTCAGGTGTGGTACTCTCCCGTTTAACATTTTCTAATTTCACTTCATCTCTTCCAATAATAGAAACATGAAACCCTTGCTCACAAAGCCACATAGACACCCTCTTTAGCATTCCCGTTCCACCAATTACTAACGCATGCAACTTCTTCCCCCCTTAGTAAAATGTCATATGAGGTTTATCTTCCCTATAATAATTAATTCGGTCTTGCAATGTCCCTGAATGAAACTCAAACTTATGTCCATCAGGATCAACAAAATATATAGACTCACAATCTCTTACATCCCGTTCTCTTCCTTGTAAAATATGAACATCATTTTCTTCTAATCGCTGTATTAGACGTTCAAAGTCTTCTTGTTCAACAGAAAATGCAATGTGCGTATAAGATTGATGAATCTCATTTCTCGGAATATGTTTCTCTTCATTAAGTGCTATCCATACTCCACATATGTTAAAATACGCCAATTTTCTCCCTTTAACTAATAATTCTCCTCCTAATACTTTTTCATAAAACATAATAGAGTTTTCTAAATTAGACACTGAAAAACAAAGATGATTGATTCCCCTTAACAACTATAATTCCTCCTTATACAAAAAAAGATGAGCGAAAATTCACTCACCTTTTATTATACTATTTTTTTGTAATATATGCCCATTTATAACTGAAGTCCCCGCCAAACGTATGATTCGCAATACCTTTTACAAACGGCTTCTCTAAATAAGCTGTGCTTTGTTGATACGTAGGAGAAATGGCAGCATCTTGACCAATTAAGATTTTTTCAGCTTCCGCAAGTGCATTCCAGCGTGCTTTATCATCTTTTAATAGCTCTCCTTTTGATTTCGCTACTAAATCATCATACTTCGGATTAGAATAATTCATTTCATTAAATGAGCTTCCAGTAACAAACATATCAATATAAGTCATTGGATCTGGATAGTCAGGGCTCCATGCAGATAATGAGAATTCATATTCGAATTTCTTTTCTAAATCTAGCTTCTGCTTGTATGGTTGCTGTTTCAAATTCACTTTAATACCAGGTAAGTTTTTCTCTAATTCTTCTTTAATAAAGTCGCCTACTTTTTTACGGCTACCATTATCATCATTTAGTAATTCAACCGTAATTGTATCTTGACCAAGCTCTTTCTTCGCTTCTTCCCATAATTTTTTTGCTTTCGCTGCGTTATCTTTACTATCACGGAAGTTTTTATTTACAGAGCGGAAGTCTTTTCCATCCGGACCTGTCGTGAATTTTTCAGGTACTAAGAAATATGCTGGCAAAGAACCGTCATTTAAAATGACATCAGCAATTCCTTTTTTATCGTATGCCAAATCAATTGCTTCACGAACTTTTTGATTTTTAAACGTTGCATTTTTTTGGTTAAAACGTAAGAAATACATACGTGGATCTAACTTCGTTTTAAATTCATCTGGCTTATTCTTTTTATATTTATCAACAAATTCAGAAGTTAAAATAACTCGATCTGCTTGATCACTATCATATAAATTTACTCCAGTGCTCGTTTCCTTCACAATACTTACATTAATTTCGTCTAACTTTACAGTATCTTTATCCCAATAATTAGGATTTTTCTTTAACTGATAATTTTGTTCATGTTTCCATTGACTCATTGTAAATGGTCCATTATATAATAATTTATCTGCTTCTAATCCGTATTTATCTCCTTGCTCTTTCACATATTTTTCATTTAATGGGAAAAATGTAGGGAACGACGTAAGCTCAAGAAAATAAGGTGCTGGTTGCTCTAATTCTACTACCAACGTTTTATCATCCTTCGCTTTAACACCCAATTGATCTGATGGTAATTCTCCTTTATTTACTTTCTGTGCATTTTTCACATCAAATAAAATGAATGCATATTCTGCCGCTATTGCTTTATCTAATGTACGTTGCCATGCATATACAAAATCTTGTGCTCGAACTGGATCACCATTTGACCATTTCGCATCACGTAATTCAAATGTATATGTCTTTTTATCTTCACTAATCTTCACATCTTTTGCCATGCCTGGTGTTGGTTTATTATCTTTATCTAGACGATATAAACCTTCCATTGCATTTACAAATACACGGAAAGATACAGAATCCGTTGATTTAGATGTATCCATTGAAGGAATTTCAGCTGTTTCTAGCAAATTTAAAACTTGTTTATCTGCCATTTCCTTATTCGATTCTTTCTTCGTTGTCGAAGCCTTCTCACCATTCCCACATCCTGCAACCAATACACTCGTCGTTAACGCAAGTGCAGCAATTGTTGTTGTCTTTCTCTTCATTCTTCCTTCCCCCAATCTATATGTATAAATGAAAGCTAGCATAATACATATTATTATACAAAAGATTCAGATTATTTCAAATATTATTTTTGTACAGTAAAAAAAGAAGCGGATAGAACCCTTTCTATCCGCTTCTTTTTCTATTCCTTTTACTTGTAATCCATCCTCTATGTCAAATGGATTTTGAACTTTAAATATTTCGTCCATTATCTTCAAAAACTCTTCCTCATTTTTGGATTCGCCATTAATCGTCAATGAGTACGGCTCAATCTCGCCCAATTTATAATCAACAACAAATTGGATTTTCACCTTTTTCCTTGGCATATCAGGACTTTCTCCTTGGAACTCTACCAATTCTAATCCCTCTGTGCCACGATAATATACCCAACCTGGATTTCTAAAATAATTTTCAAACGATTCACCAATGGAAAAGAACGGATATTCATATAGTGAGCCTGCACGAACCTTTTGTATAATATCTCGATCAGTCGGGAAAAAGAAATGGCTGAAAAAGATACTAGCAACCGCTAAAATCGTAACGATGGTTGCTCCCATTTTACTCGTTCCACCACTATCACAGATGAGATACTTCTCAACCGACTCATCTTGAATTTCTCGTGCTTTTATTCGATATATACGTCTTTCTGCAAATTGATAATATAATCCATTCGCAAAAATAGCCATTCCAAATAAAATAAAAACGAGTAACAAAAACGTAAGAGGCACCATATTAATGATCGGCAGTGCTACGTTGAATCCCATATAATAAGAAAACGCATCGCATGCTAATAATAACAATATAAATAAAGCTGCAGGCAAATAATACTTACGATATCCAAGCCAACCTACATTAAAAATAGCTGCCCAACCATTCCAGCTCCACCTAGCAATCCGCTTTTCCTCAAGCTCCCATTTCCGTTTGTAATTCGGATATTGTCTCCCTACATATACTTCTAATTCCTTGTCTATTTGCGAGCATCCTTCACCTTGTTCATTATGCAAGGTCCGCTGGCAACTTTCACAATTCAACTGATCTCCCTCGCAAAGTTGCCCACAATTTATACATTTCAAAACAATCCCTCTTCCCATCCATACGTCATTTCAAAATACCTTCGTGTTTTAATAGCCACTCTTTCCTCCATAAACCACCCGCATACCCAACAAGCTTCCCACTCTTTCCTATTACACGATGACACGGAACGATAATTGAAATTGGATTACGACTATTTGCTCCTCCTATCGCTCGTACAGCTTTCGTATTTCCAACCTTCTCTGCAATATCTAAATATGAAGCACTGACACCATAAGGAATAGTATAGAGCGCATCCCATACATTTTTTTGAAATGATGTTCCCTCAGCAGACAGCGGGACCGTAAACTCTTTTCTTTTCCCCTTAAAATATTCATCTAACTCATTTATACATTGAACTATCGTTTCATTTTTATGTTCTTCTTGTCTCTCATCAACAAATATAACAGACGTAATTCCTTTATCGTTCGCTGTAATTTCCAGCAAACCTAATTCACTTTCATAATAAGCCTGGTACATATGTCATCCTCCAATTCAATTCATATTAATTATTGTAACACGAATAGACAAAATTTTTCGTATAAGCGTTTTATTAGGGAAAACAAAAAAGAGAATGATACAATGTAAAAAAATTCAATCTAGGAGGCTGTTGGATGATTCCCAAACTTTTTTCATCTTATACAATTAAGAACGTTACATTAAAAAACCGTATCGTTATGTCACCTATGTGCATGTATTCATCAGAAAACGAGGATGGTCAAGTAACTAATTTCCATCTCATTCATTACGGAACAAGAGCTGCCGGTCAAGTTGGTTTAGTTATGATTGAAGCGACAGCCGTGTTACCTGAAGGAAGAATTTCTAAAAAAGACTTAGGTATATGGGATGATAGCCTAATTGAAGGCTTACATAAAACGACAACTTTTATACATGATAACGGTGCAAAAGCTGCCATTCAACTCGCTCACGCCGGAAGAAAAGCAGAATTAGAAACGGATGCTCTTGCTCCATCAGCAATTCCGTTTAATGAAACAATGAAAATACCAGTAGAAATGAATATACAGCAAATAAGAAATACTATATTAGCTTTTCAGCAGGCTACAATACGATCAAAACAAGCTGGATTTGATATTATTGAAATACACGGCGCTCACGGTTATCTTATTAATGAATTTCTTTCTCCACTTTCTAATAAGCGGACTGATGAATATGGTGGCTCACGTAAAAATCGCTATCGTTTCTTACGTGAAATTATTGACTCTATAAATGAAGTTTGGAACGGACCGTTATTCGTTCGTATTTCAGCAAATGACTATCATCCTGATGGGTTAACGGTTCAAGATTACGTTCAGTATACAAAATGGATGAAAGAACAAGGGGTAGATGTAATCGACTGTAGTTCTGGGGCTGTTGTACCAGCACACATCGATGTATATCCCGGGTATCAAGTACAATACGCGAAACATATTAAAGAGCATGCTAACATTGCAACTGGTGCTGTTGGATTAATTACGACCGGGGCACAGGCAGAACAAATTTTAAATAATAACGAAGCAGATTTAATTTTTATCGGACGTGAGTTACTTCGCAATCCTTACTTCCCAAGAATAGCCGCCAACGAACTTGGCTTTGAGTTACAAGAACCGTACCAATACAAGCGAGCACCAGGGAAAATCCATACGAATAAATAAAGTGAAACTTTAATCAGCCCTCACCAATCGGACTTTTATGGGCAGTTGATCCCCCACCTAACTTCTTTGCTTTCGCTGAATTTTGAGGTGGGGGTCTTACTGCCCATTAAAGCGGGATAAAACCAAGAATATTATGTACGTCTACTTACAGAGAAATTAAAAGTATACTACAAGACTATATTTGTTATTTTATAATATCATTTTAAGGTGTATCAACATTTTGCTTGATACGCCTATTTTTTTATCCCCTTATTCTAACTACGTTTAGCATCACATTTAAATAACTTTATATAATACAAATTAAATTTAATGAATAAAACAAGCACAGTCACACTCTAAATATGCGACAAGGTTGTGATCCACATTCCATAATGTGGATCACAACTGAACTAACAAAAAAAAACAATTTCTCAAATTAAGTAGGAAATTGTTTTTTTATTATAATATTATACTGTTTTAAATTCGTTTGTTATTCTATCGTTGTAATTTCATTTGAGTTATAAAAATAGATACCAGTTTCTTCTCGCAATGCAGTGATATACATCCCTTTCGCCACATCTTTCGCTGAAATTGGTTTATACTTTTTGAAAGCCCCTTTAAATATAAATGGAATCATACGAGATAACTTTTCAGCCATTCGTTCACCAAAACGAAATTCTTGTCGATTTCCTACTAATAAAGACGGCCTAAAAATGTGAATACCACCAATCACTAATTTTTGTAATTCCTCTTCCATTTTCCCTTTCACTTGCGAATAAAAGAAAAACGATTTAGGATTTGCTCCCATCGAGGACACAACTAGGAAATTTTGCACCCCTTGTTTTTCAGCTAAACAAGCAGCTCGTAACGTATATTCATAATCTACCTTTTTGAAATTTGCCTTTGTTTTTGCTTTTTTGATTGTTGTTCCTAGGCAACTAAATACGTCATCTACAGCGAAAAATTCTTTATATTCCTCTAACATCGAAAAATCTACTTGCTTTTGCTGTAATTTTTCATGTTGCCATTGCATTGGTTCTCTTACAAAAATAGTAACCGAATCGTAGTAATCTGATTCAAGTAATAGACGCGTTATCTCTTGTCCAACTAAACCACTTGCACCAAGTACTAACGCTGTTCGCTTATTCATATATGCATATACCTCTTATTTTACTTTTCTCTCCTTCAGTAAAATACAACTTTTAGGAGTTTCCTTCTCTCATTTTACCACAAGTAAAGCACTATGCGTACGCATAGTGCTTTACTCACTCTTTTTTCTCATCTTTCTCTCGTAATTTTGTGACTGTTGATGCATCTCCTAAATTACTTATTAATCTTCTTAAAAAAATTAAGACTAAGGCTAATGGGAATACTACCGCTAATATCAATAAAATAGCTTCCATTAAGTAACCCAAACACTCATCCCCCTCTACACCCTCCTTTCATATATATGAACACAGCGTTGTCACATATGCATGTATTCGCAAAAATAACACATCTATATTTGACAACTTTATAACAAAATCAAATCGGAATGATTATTATTTATTGCAACTTTATAAAAGATGTATTATACTAAGTTCGCAAACTAAAACGTAATTATTCCGTTTTGTATTAAAATGATATTTTTCTTCTATAATTGGGGAAAATATATCCGTAAAAAAAGAAAAGAGGAGAACTTCATGCCTAAAAGATTGACTATATTTTCATTCTTACTTATTTTCACTTTAATTTTTACTGGCTGCTCAAATAAAAAAGAAGGTAAGGCCAAGAAAGATGGAAAACTAACTGTTTATACAACTATTTTTCCTCTTGCTGATTTCGCAAAAAAAATTGGTAGCGACTATGTAACTGTTGAAGCGATTTACCCGCCTGGTGCAGATTCTCATACATTTGAACCAAGTCAAAAACAAACCGTACAAGTTGCAAAAGCCGATTTATTCGTTTATAACGGTGCTGAATTAGAACCATTTGCTGAAAAAATGGAAAAAGCATTGCAAAAAGAAAATGTTAAAATTGTAAATGCATCAAAAGGTATTGAACTGCGTACTTCTACAGAAGACGAGCATCACGATCACGGAGACGGCCATAAAGAGGATGAACATCATCACGATAAAGACCCGCACATTTGGTTAGATCCTACTTTAGCAATGAAACAGGCAGAAAAAATTAAAAATGCACTTGTAGAATTACAACCTGACCATAAACAAGAGTTCGAAAAAAACTTCGCAGCACTTCAAACAAAATTCACTGATTTAGATGATCAATTTAAAGCAGCTGTTGCGAATGCAAAAACGAAAGATATTTTAGTTTCTCATGCGGCTTATGGTTACTGGGAACAACGCTATGGCCTAAAACAAATTGCTATCGCGGGTATTTCAGCTTCTGATGAACCATCTCAAAAACAGCTTGCTGACATTACAAAAACAGTAAAAGAACATAATCTACAATATATTTTATTTGAAACTTTCTCTACTCCAAAAGTAGCATCTGTCATTCAAAAAGAAACGGGTACAAAAATTTTACGCTTAAATCATCTTGCTACTATTTCTGAAGATGATGCGAAGAGCAATAAAGATTACTTCACTTTAATGGAAGAAAACGTAAACACATTGAAAGAAGCTACAAACTAATCATTTTTTTAAAGAAGCTGCATATGTCATGCAGCTTCTTTTTTATTTTTCCTTACTTGACTTGACCAAAATAACAAGTAAAATTATCCATATTAGCTTTTAAGCTATATTAATTTAGAAGGTGAGTTGGAATTATGACTCTTCACATTTGTGAAGTAACAGAAAAAAATTGGCGTTCGGTAGCTGCTTTAAACGTCGCAAAAGACCAGCAGCAATTTATTGAAAGCAATGCGTTTTCTCTAGCAGAATCATTATTTGAGGGAAACGGAACGTCAGTAGGGTTATACGATGGAGAAACACTTGTAGGATATGCAATGTACGGATGGTATTGGGAAAAACGTAAAAGCGTATGGTTAGATCGCTTTATGATTGACAAGCAATATCAAGGAAAAGGATACGCAAAACGTTTCCTTCGCATACTCATTCAATTCTTACAAGATAAATTTGAATGTAAAATAATTTATTTAAGTTTACATCCAGACAACAAACTCGCAATGGGATTATACGAGTCATTTGGCTTCCGCTTAAATGGCGATATTGATGACGAAGGCCCAGTTGTAGGTGTTGTAATGGAGTTACTATTAGATGAACATACAAGCCTGTGAAAACAGGCTTTTTATTATTTATTTATTTATTTATTTATTTATTTATTTATTTATTTATTTATCAATGTCACATTTTCTATATTTAATTTCTTCTCCCTATTTGCTTCACTTTTACAATCTAGTATTACCTCCGTAAGATGCTCATTCGATTGAATTAAATGAATTACTTGATTGTTTAAATGGATTATTATTTCTTCTTCCCCATTTGTAACATCTGAAAATAGACAACTAACTATTTCCCTATCTTCATTTGTTATTTCTCCATATAGCTTTACCGCAATTATTCCTGAAATGCCCTGTTCCACACTATTTGGATACATATATTTCTCCATATATTCTCTGCTCTTTTGATTGTCCATCTGTTGTAGAAAGAATTGAAACGGCATCCCCTTCATCGGCTGTATGTATGCATTTTTCCATGGCATAGTTTTCTTAAATAAATTAAAAAACCACTTATATTGTAATGGTTCTGGTTTTGTAATTTCAATTCCACCTTCTATCATTTTTTCATACACTTTATCTATATTTTCAACATCAATTGCCAATCCGATAAGTCCTCGATGGCCAGCATAATATTTCTGAACCCACTCTTGTACCCAGCCACCACCATCTTTTGTTTTTACTCTTACTAATTCTAAATATTCTTTTCCAATCCATACGTTAGATACTTTAAAGCCTTTCGTTCCCTTTCCCCATTTCGGAACATATGGAAGTCCGATAGAATGTACGTTTTTAATCATTTCCTTATTTTCTTGTATCTCTTTATTTACATTTACAACAAGATGATCAATTTTCATATTCTTCCCACCTTATTTTTATTTTTCCAATAGTTTTTCTAACTTATGAATAAATCGAAGTTGCATCTCACATTGTTCATACATATTTTCGAAAATAAGTTTCACATACTCTGGTGCATGATCTTTCAGTCTTTCTCCTTCCCTCATTTCTTCATAAGTAGCTAATATTTCTCTTTTCTGTTCATCTAAAGCTTCTAAAATCTCTTCTCTCATACCCTCTTCTTCTGAAAGAAAAGTTAATGCTGTATATAAATGTTTCGGAAACACAACTGATGACTTTTGAAACGACTCCTTTAATAGTCTTTTAAATTCTTGACTTCCCTTTTCTGTAATACAATATATCGTTTTTGAACGTCTACCAGTCATTTCAATTGCTTTTACTTGAATTAATTCCTCATTTGTCATTTTTTTTAACGCGTGATAAATAGAAGCCGGGAACACCTCTGCCCATTTACTACTTTGCACCATATGTAGCGCCTGCTGTATTTCATAACCAGATAGCGACTCCCTTTTAGTAAGCAATCCAAGAATCATTAAACGCACTTTTTATCCCCCCTACCCTAACAAAATACTAAATATTTAGTATTTTTATAATATTTTAATACGAATTCCAATTTTAGTAAACAAAAAAGCCTGCAATATATGCAGACTTATTTCACACACTCCTCAAAATGTTCTTGGAACCATTCTTTATTAATATCTTTTCCGATAAACACGACTTCACTTACTCGTTCTTCGCCCTCTTGCCACTCTCTATCGTATGATGCAGCAAACAGTGTATGCACACCTTGGAAAACGATACGTTTATTTACTCCATCAATCGATAATATTCCTTTGTAACGATATAAATATTCACCTAGTTCTTGAACGACAGCTGACATCCATTCATTTAGTTTTTGTAAATCTAACGGACGTTCTTCACGTAGTACAAACGATTTTACACCTTCTAGATGATTATGCTCTGTATGAGGATAAATTTGTAACGTATCTTTCGTTTTAAATGTTTGAATTTGAAGTAACGATTGAATATCTACATCACAGTTAGTCGCCTCGATTAACTTTGCAGTGGGGTTAATACCTTGCAGTTCCTGCAAGAGATTTTCCTTTTCACTTTCATCCACTAAATCTAATTTATTTACTAAAACGACATCAGCAAATGCAATTTGTTCCTTTGCTTCTAGTCCTTTTTCAAAATGTTTATGTATATGATAACTATCTACTACTGTTACAACACCGTTAATTTGGTATGCAGATTGAATAACAGGATCTAAAAAGAATGTTTGAATAATCGGACCTGGATTTGCAAGACCAGTCGTTTCAATTACTAATCCATCAAAATCCATTTTCCCTTCTGCTTTTACGTCCAGTAATTGTTTTAAAGCGACGAGTAAATCTTCACGTACAGTACAACATAAACACCCATTCGTCATCTCCATAATCTCTTCTTCGACATTCATAATCAACTGATTATCAATACCAATTTGCCCTATTTCATTTACAATCACTGCTAATTTCTGACCGTGATTCTCTGATAAAATGCGATTTAATAATGTCGTTTTCCCTGATCCAAGAAAACCAGTTAATATTGTTACTGGAATCATTCCCTACATCTCCTTATAGCTATATGTTTCTACATTATAGCATATAGAGAAAATCGTTTTTGTAGCAAAACATATTTATTGTATGTAAGACACTGTAACTATATAATAATACATAGCAAGAAAGCCTTTTCAAAAAAAACATTCATTCATCAAGGGGGTACTTATAATGGAACGAGTTCAAATGGCTGAAACGCTAGAATTTTCTCGTATTATTCAAGGTTTTTGGCGTTTAGCAGAATGGAATATGACAAAGCAAGAGTTACTTTCTTTCATTGAAGCTTGTATGGAAATGGGAATTACTACTTTCGATCACGCTGATATTTATGGCGGCTATACGTGTGAAGGATTATTTGGAGAAGCGTTACAACTCAAGCCTTCCTTACGCGAAGACATGCAAATTGTCACAAAATGTGGAATCGCTCCCCCATCGCCGAAATTTCCAGAGCGATATGTTGCTCACTACAATACGAGTGCTGAACATATAATAAAAAGCGCGGAAGACTCATTACAAAACTTACATACAGATTATATTGATGTATTGCTCATTCATCGCCCTGATCCATTTATGGATCCAAATGAAGTAGCAGAAGCGTTCTCGCGCTTAAGACAAGAAGGCAAAGTCCGCCACTTCGGTGTATCTAACTTTTTACCTTCACAGTTTAATATGTTAAGTTCCTATTTAGATTTCCCGCTCCTTACAAATCAAATTGAAGTATCTGCGATGCATCTTGAGCATTTCGAAAAAGGAACAATTGATTTATGCCAAGAAAAACGAATCAATCCTATGATTTGGTCGCCTCTTGCTGGCGGAGAAATCTTTACTGGTCAATCACAACGTGCCGTACGTGTACGTGAAACTTTACAGAAGGTTGCTACTGAACTAGGTGTTGCTAGCATCGATACAGTTATGTATGTATGGTTGCTTGCTCATCCAGCTAACATGATGCCAATCGTTGGATCTGGTAAATTAGATCGTGTTAAAACAGCCGCTCTTGCTACAAAAGTTAATTTAGATCGTCAACAATGGTTTACAATTTTCGAAAGCTCTAATGGACATCCTGTACCATAATACAGAAAAAGAAGAGCTATTTCTTTACAGCTCTTCTTTTTCATATGTATTTCTAGTCATGGCAAATACACACATATCCCTTAATCCATTTCCATCTACTGCAACACTCGCACTTTCTAACGTACCTTCTAACTTAAAGCCTAATTTCTCAGGTATCGCTCTACTCTTCTTATTTAAAGAATCGCATCGAATTTCTACGCGGTTTGCTTTCAGTTCAGTGAAAGCGAACTCCATTATACCTTTTGCAGCCTCTACCATATAACCCTTTCCACTAAATCTCGAATCGATCCAATACCCAATTTCAAATTGAGGTATATCCCAATTAATACGATGTAATCCAGCTGATGCAATAAATTCACCTGTTTCTTTCGAAAAAACTAGTAATCTTAAATCCTCACGCTGCAAAAATTGAATATGCGATTTTCTAATACTCACTTCTACTTCTTCCTCTGTTTGCTCTTTTTGTGCAAAAACCATCCATGGTTTTAATTCTTTCATAGAAGCTTGAATTGCATCGTATACAACTTTACCGTCACCTGGTTTTGGCATTCGAATAATTAGCCTATCAGTATAAAATTCAGAAGGAAAATCAAATAATAACGGATTCACTTTCAACACTCCCCATATTTCTTTTATATATAATAATATCCATCTCAAGTTACACAGTAAATAAATTTCTGAATTTTAAACCTTTTATTCATTTACCTCTACCGCTACACGCACACCAGATTCAATGGCACCTTGTATCCATCCGTGATATAACGTTGTATGATCACCTGCAAAGTATAATCTCCCCTCTGGTTTTATAATAACTGGTTGTAGTTCGGATTCTTGACCTGCCTGAAATAGCGCAAATCCTCCAAGTGCATATGGATCCAATGTCCAACTTTTTGATATGCCAGACATGAATTCATCATATACTTGACCACCTAATATTGTTGCCAAGTTGTGTAATGCGTAATAAATACGATCTCCCTTTGATAACCCATCCCATAACAACGCATCATAAGACCATGTATAGCTGCCTAACATCATAGCAGGTCCTTTCTCTCCAATTCCGTGACTTGGATAATAGGCATAACGAATTGGCAAATCCGTTATAATTCTCCCACCTAACTGTCCTTGTTCTTCCCAAAATCGACTTTTAAATTGCATTCCTATTTTCGTTGCTGGCATATAATGCAATTCACGAATTGCTTTCCATTTTTCATGAGATATAGAATCAAATGGATCTATTTCCACAAAACGCATTGTCGAAAATGGAATTGTAATAATAACTAAATCCCCTGTAATACTACTATATTCAAAAGTTTCTTCGTTTCGATAAAAGGCTGTCACACCGTTATCGTGCTGATGTATCTTCATTAATTTTTGATTATATATAATATTTTCTTCTAATTGTGGTAAAAAGGACTTTGGTAATCTATCATTTCCTCCTACAATTTCACAAAATCCACTCTCCTCTTGCATAATATATAAAAAACGTAACGTCTCAACAAATGACCTTTCCAAAAAACCTTCTAAATCTAATAGAACACCAATCATCTCAATTGTTTCTGGTGAAAAGTAAGTATTATATTGATAAGGATGATACTTTAAAAATTGTCCTGTAGAGTATCTTCCAAAATCCTTTACTACAATATCCCAATTTTTCTCTGGGTTCTTTTTTATAAAATTTATAATTGGCTGTACCGCTAACAATAATAGCTCCTCAGACGTTTTCCCGACTTCATTCATTTCCACAGGATACTTTAATATACTTGGGTCTTTTTCATATTGTTTTAATGTCGTTTTCCGGCCATTTACGTAAATAATATCCGTCTCATTCCTATTAATAAAAGGGCTTACCTGTAGCCCAAATTTTCTTATATAAGCCATTGTTAATGTGTGCGAATATGGAATTCTCATTGCCCCTACATCCAAATATAATCCGGTATCTTCCATTCTAACCGTCTCTATACGGCCACCTACCCGGTTGTTTGCTTCAAAAATCTTTACTTCATGTCCTGCAGCTTTTAATAAAGATGCCGAAACTAATCCAGCCATGCCTGCACCTACTACAATAATTTGCTTCGGGCGCGTCGTCTTCTTTAATCCTTTATTTATAACTTTCAACACTTCATCCATCTCAGTGTTATACATTATATCTTTCTGCACAATTCCACCCCTTACTTCATAAAGTGAAACTATAATCAGTGGGGGTCTTCCCCCACTGATTATTAGTTGAACCAATCGGGCTTTTATGGGCATTAGTGGTTTAGTGCATTTTATTCATAAATTCCTATAAACATAACAACATAGCAAGTGGAATATTCACTAAAAGTACATAAGAGATAGCTCTCACATATCTTCACGCTTCGTATAATATAGCAACAGCAAAAAAGGAGTGGTTGAAAATGAAACAAACTTACGACTACCACGATACAAAGAAGTATTTAGAAGGAAAGAAACAACAACTATGCAACAAACTTAGTAGTATGCATCTATCTAAAAAAGAGCGTGAACAATTAAATCTTGAGATTGATAACTATGAATATATTTTAGACCTAGTCGAAATGAATCATTATGAACGGGGCTTTTCTCGTTAGAAGTAGATATAGGATGTATCCACTTCTTATTTTGAGCATTTTATTACGCATTTTTCGTAAGTAAATATATAATAGGATGTACATTAAGATTGAGAGGTATATTCTATGATCAAATTAAGTGTATTAGACCAATCACCTATTTCAGATGGTAGTACAGCAGCACAAGCTTTTTCTCATACAGTTACACTTGCACAAGAAGTTGAAAAACTAGGATTCACACGTTTTTGGGTATCTGAGCATCATAATTCCGTCAGCCTTGCTGGTTCAAGTCCTGAAATACTTATTTCTCATATTGCTGCAAAAACGGATCGTATGAGAGTTGGTTCAGGTGGTGTTATGTTACCGCACTATAGCCCGTATAAAGTTGCTGAGAATTTCCGCGTTTTAGAAGCTCTTTATCCAAATCGTATTGACCTTGGTGTCGGCAGAGCACCTGGCGGTATGCCAATTGCAACTCGCGCACTACAAGAAGGAAAAATGGTCTCACTGGATCAATATCCAGAACAAATTGCAGATGTTGCAATGTACTTACATGATCAAGTACCAGAAAACCATCATTATGCAAACTTAAAGGCTACTCCTGTCATTCCAACATCTCCCGAGATGTGGATGCTCGGTTCTAGTGGAGAGAGTGCTATGATTGCTGCAAAACAAGGTGCTTCTTTTGCATTCGCACAGTTTATTAACGGATACGGTGGTCCTGAAGTAATGAAGGCTTATCAGGAACAATTCCAACCTTCCTATTTAGGAGACAAACCAAAATCAATCGTCTCTATTTTTGTTATTTGCGGAGAAACAAATGAAGAGGCGGAAAAAATTGCTTCTAGTTTAGATTTATCAATCTTATTACTAGAACAAGGAAAGCGTACAACTGGTACTCCTTCTATCGAAACTGCACAAAATTATTCATACAGCGCTTATGATTTATTCCGTATAAAAGAAAATCGTCAACGTATGATCGTCGGGGGTCCATCTTCTGTGAAAGAACAAATCGTAAACTTAAGCAAAGCGTACAATACTGATGAATTTATGATTGTTACAATTACTCATCGATTTGAAGATAAATTGAATTCTTATCGCTTACTAGCAAATGCTTTTCATTTATAATGATAAAAGGGAGATCCATCAATTACGATGCATCTCCCTTTCTTACTACTTATTGTTTTCATTTTCTATATATTCAATAGCCTCCTTTAATGACTCATCAAAATGATTAGGATAATCATGATTTAAGTTAGGTACAACTTTATACGTATGTTCAATGTGTCTATCTTTTAATAACTGAACAAATTGCTGCGTACATTCAAAACAATCTTCATCTTGATCCCCGCACACTATATACCCCTTTATATTTTTATCTTGTAGCACTCCCAATAACTCATCCCATTCTTCAATCTCTGGAAGCCACGGCGCCACAAAAATAAAACCATCTACATCTATATCTTTTTGTAAAATTGTATACAAAGCTACTCTTGCGCCAGCAGAAAAACCACCCATTATTACACTTTCTACTGTATGATTTTCAATAAACGTAACGTAATGCTCTTTTAATTCTTCTTTCCCTCTTTGTATATCATCCCAAACAAACCCATCTGAAAACTGAATTTGCGAAGACTGTGGTAAAGCCAACGTATAATCTTGATCCAAAACAGATTTCCAATATGGTTCTACTATTGCTATATTTTCTTGATCTCCGTGCATTGCAATAAATAGTTTTTCTTTTTTCTTACCTTCAATAAATTTCACGTCTGCTCGTTCTGTTTTCTTTGCTAATTCTTCTCTCTCTTTACATAATTGAACCATTTTATGAAACTCTTCAAATTTATGTAGTGGTTTTAAATCGTCGTCCGTAATTAAATACTCATTTCCATACCAAAAACCCTTTTCTATAATGGCTTCCTTCATTACATGCATCGCTTCTTCTTCAAGCCCTGCTGCACTCGCTAGTGCATATTTGAAATTATATATTTGCGCCTCATTCCCCACTATGCCTTTCGCATGCTCCATTATATAAGTGTATGCTTCCAAACTTCCTTTATTTACGTAACAATGTAACGTTTCATTTAATAATTGAATGTAAGTCATACTATTTTTCATACCCCATTCCCCCGTAATCTTTTATAATATTTATTTCTCAAACCTTTATACCATTTTGTAATCACTGTATATAGCTCATACTAACAGTACTTAATCATTATTCCTCTTCGTCCAATAAGTTTAGTATAAAGTTTAATAATTAGAAAAATCAATATTTTTAAAAACAAAAAAAGACAACAATATATTTATTGTTGTTTTCCATACTTCTATCCACTCTTTTGTTTTTTTCTGTCTGGTTTACTTGAAACTAAATAATGTTTTTCTGAAATATATAAATTTCTTTTTAATATACGATTTAAATACGGTCCTAATTTCATCCCACATATAAGGCGATCTTCACTACCTTCAACAATTGGAAACATTTCTTTTTCTGTTACGTATTGATCTACTGCTTTTTGTACGATATCAATTTCTTTAACTAGGTTTAGATTTTCTTCTGTATGTTCAAATACCTCAAGCGTTTCCTTCGTAATAAGAAAACTATTTGTTGGAAATGCAAGTAAATACGGCTTTAACAAATCATAATTTACTGTATAATCATCATTTACTAATACTGTATAAACAATATTAGCATTCTTTTCTAGAAACTTAGCCATCGCTTGTTCTAATTCATCTTTCGTTATTTCACGCTCTTCTTTTCCAGTTCTGAAAAAGCGAAACATCGCATCGCCTCCTTTTTACTATATTATAGCATAAAAGAAAACTGAAAAATTACAAAAAAAGCCATTGAAAGAATTTTTCAATGACTTTTTTCTTTATATACTTATATTTATTTTAAGAACGCACTTAACATCCATACATGTTGTTCTAATGTTGTATGAATTGCTAATAGCATGTCCGCTGATGTTTCATCACCAGCTTCACCAGCAACTTCCATACCTTCTTTTAATTCTTGAATAAGTGCAGAGTAATCATTCACTAATGTTTGCACCATTTCTTCTGCAGACTCCTTGCTCGTCCCTTCATTCACACTAGATGTTGCAAGATATTCTTTCATTGTCGCTAGCGGTTTACCTTCCAACGCTAAAATACGTTCTGCTAATTCATCAATATTTGTTCCAGCTTCATTGTAAAACTCTTCAAATTTCTCATGTAATGTAAAGAAGTGTGGTCCTGTCACATACCAGTGATAATTATGTAATTTCACATATAACACATTCCAGTTTGCTACCTGCTTGTTTAATACTTCAACAACATTTGTTTTCGTACTCATACAATCCACTCCTCTTATCATTTCATAATGTTTATCTTTTAATAACCTAGTTACATGTTACCATACATTTCCTACCCTTTGGAACGATTGGCTCATATGTAACAAAGTTTTAACACCTTTAATACTTCCCTAATATCTTTTAATTCATGTATGTTTTCAAACACTTCATACGTCTAATTGTCCAAGCTCATACATATGCATAATAGTAAATCAAGCTCATCGTAGTAGAAAGAGGGATAACATGGACAATCAACAATGGCAAGTAGCAAAGAAGGTCGCTGCTACTTATATTGGAACAGTCGTTGGAGCTGGATTTGCTACTGGACGAGAAATTGTTGAATTTTTTACAGTGAATGGATTATATGGAACAATTGGCATATGTGTAAGTGGGTTTTTTTTTATTTGGCTTGGCACAAAGATGATGTTACTTTCATCACAAATTGGTGCATTTTCAGCGCAAGAATTTAACAAATATTTATTTGGAGATGTATTTGGAAATGTTGTAAACACACTATTATTACTCGTATTATTTGGTGTAACGAGCGTTATGTTATCAGGAGCTGGGGCGGTATTTGAAGAGCAACTTCGTTTACCAAGACAACTTGGTATTTTCATTATATTGATCGCCTGTCTCATTATAGGTAGTCGCGGATTACAAGGGGTTTTTGAAGTTAATACACTTGTCGTACCTATTATGATGATTTTTATTATCGGACTTGCTATTACAACTTTTTTTCACGGTACAACTCCTATTAGTGACACTATTCCTGCAGAAAGCTGGAATATGAAGTGGATTACTAGTCCTATTACATATGTCGCCTTAAATCTTTCGCTCGCCCAAAGCGTTCTCGTCCCGTTAGCCAGTGAAGTAAAAGATCGAAAGGCCATTTTATGGGGCGGTATTTTAGGTGGTGCAGGACTATCTTTAATTTTATTATGTAGCCATTTAGCTATCTTATCAGTCGATCAATTTTATCAATATAATATCCCAATGGCTGAAGTCATAAGAAAATTCAATGCAACTTTTCACTTTTTCTTTGTTCTTATCATTTTCGGTGAAGTGTTCACAACTTTAGTTGGCAATGTGTTCGGAATGACAAAACAAATGCAATCCATCACCAGTTGGAAAAGTAACAATATTATTTTCTTTATTTTACTAATTAGTTATTGCTTTAGTTACATTGGTTACAGTGAATTACTCCACATTCTATATCCTATAATTGGATGGGTCAGCATCATTTTACTTCCAATCATTGCTTTTAAACAACTTCAAAAAACATAAAAGAAGCATCCATGTTATTGGATGCTTCTTTTATGTTCATTCACAATCATCACATACTTCCCAGTATGGCCCCATTTCGAGTGCTAAATATGGCTTTAATTGCAAGCGAATCATCCGACTAGGCATACGTTCTAAAACAAATTGAATCCCTTCTTCCTCTTCGTCTAATTCAACTTTTGAAATCGCAATTCTTTGCATAGTAGAAATAGGCATTCCATCTTTATATAAAGTGATTTTCACCTCATCATATTCATTAAAATACAATTCAACACTCATTTGATTTTTCAACATTTCATCAACAATTTCATATTTATCATTTCGTTCCTGGATTATATATTTCCAGCCGCCTCTACCTTCTTCTTTCGGAGCTGCTTGAAATAATGTCATCAAATCCTCGTATAGCATAAGATAACCCCTCTCTTACTAAAAAACGATGAGTATTTTATATACCCTTTATCTCTATCACTATCCATATGTATTGTACCATATATCGCCGTTCTTACCGTATTCATTTGCCTCATAACGGTATGTAAAACACCTGATTCTCTTCATTATTATATGAATTATCTCTTACTTCATTTCTTACTATTCTTCTTAAGCTTTCAAATCATATCAAACTTAATGAAATGCTTTCTTTGTCCATCCTACACTTATTATTTCCTTGCAACAACAAAAAAGAAGAGTGACTTATAACACTCTCCTTAAAAGAATTTCCCAGTAGCTGCTAACGCTAATACTAGTATTAAAATTGTAAATAATAATGATACGATGAAACTAAAAATAGGTAATGCTTTCTTTTCATTCTTCTTAAAGAGTAACTTTAAACTAAGAAAGATGTTTACTGGTACAAGTATAAAATAAAAATATTTAACAATTTGCACCGAACTATTCGAAAGTGTTTTTAAAACAAACACTTCAATTAGAAAAACAATAAAAAATGAAATACTTAACCAAAATGAGACATAACTAAGCCAAGAATGTCTTTTGGTACCCCAATAAACTCCCATTGTAATCTCCTTTATTTGCATTCTATATGATTATAATTATACACAAAGTTAACAAATACCTCTATTTTTCGACAAATATAATACAAAATATTCCTTTAAATATTATTAAGATACTCTCTATCTCATTTAATATTACATAGTAAAAACAGACTACTCCAATAGCATACTGCTATTTTGGAGTAGTCTGTCCTCTGTTAAACTTTAAATCTTTCAATTAACCCTTGTAACTCCTCAGCCATTTGAGATAATGTACCAGCCGCAGAACTAATCTCCTCAATGGATGCTAGTTGTTCTTCTGCTGATGCTGCAACGTTTTGAGTACTCGTCGCATTATTCTGTGCTGTCATTGCAATTTGACCTACTGAAATAGATACTTCATTTGCACCTTTTGACATCCCATTAGCCGTTTCAACCATCGTTTTAATTTGATCTGCAATTTCATTTGTAGATTGTAAAATCTCAGTAAAGTTTTGCTTCGTTTCATTCGCAATAACAAGTCCAGATTGAACTTCTTCATTTACATGACTCATCGATTTTACTGTCTTACTCATGTCTTCTTGTATTTCACATATTAATTTACTAATTTCACTAGAAGATACGCTAGACTTCTCTGCCAATTTACGTACTTCATCTGCAACGATTGCAAATCCTCTTCCATGCTCTCCCGCTCTTGCAGCTTCAATTGCCGCATTCAAAGCTAGAAGATTTGTTTGATCTGCAATATTTTGAATTACTTCTAGTATGTCACCAATTTGTTTTGATTTATTATTTAGTAACTGTATAACTTCATCCGATTGTGAAACAGATTCTGCAATAGACTGCATTTGATTTACTGTTTTTCCTACTAGTTTCTCGCCATCTTCTGCTTTTTCACGAGTATGAGCAGAAGCTGTATTAATTGATGATGAACTATTTGCTACATGCTGAATTCCTTCTGTTACATCAAATAGTAACATTGCACCATTTTCCACACTTGTTGTTTGCGTCGTTGCCCCGCTCGATATTTCATCCATTGCCATTGTAATTTGCTCAGTCGCTTCGCTTGCTTGTCTTACACTTGCCGTTAGCTCTTCTGATGCTGCCGCAACATGTCCAGCCGAAGTATTAATTCTTCCAATTAGCGTTCGCAATGCATCTGTCATCTCATTGAATCCTTTTGCAAGTTGGCCAATCTCATCATTAGAATGAATTTCGATTGTTTGCGTTAAATCTCCCTCACTTATTTCTTTAGAAGTATTAACTAATCTTTTTAATGGCTTCGTTATAGAAAGTGTCACAAAATAAATAAGTGCTCCGCCTATAACTAATGAAATGAACATAACAATTAACATATTATAAAATACAGGTTGAGCAGCTTCAATTACTTCATTTGAGTACATCGTCCCACCGATTTTCCAACCTGTTTTTACATTTGTAGCAAATACCATTTGCTTTTCGCTACCGTCATACGTATATGAAAAAGCGCCGTGATTATCTTCATAAATTTTCTTCGCCCAAGAATCGGCTGCTTTTTCTCCTGATTTTTCTTGAGGATGTGCAATTATTTTTTGTTTCCCATCTAAAATGAAAGCATACCCTTTTTTACCAATATTGATTAACTTTGTTGTTTTTAATAAATTATCTAAACTTAAATCTACCGCTACAACACCGTTTTTATCTTCTGCTTGTTTTGCAATCGTTACGACAATATGTCCATTTCCTTTTGCCTTATACGGCTCAGTAATTACAATACCACCTTGTTTTGCCACTGCATCTTTATACCAAGAACGTTCTGTTGGATCATAGTCTGCTGCCATTTGTATATTTGGTTCTTGCACAAATTTCTTATCATTCCCAGCAACGTATACTTGTTCAACATCTTTATTCAAATTGATATATTGAGATAACATTTTTCTTAATTCATCTTGATTATCCCCTTGATACATATTACCTTGAATCACCCGTGCAAAATTATTCACATCATTAAATTTTGCATCAATCATTTGATTGATTAAATTATCTAATATTTTTATATTGTCGTGAGCACTGCTCGTAATTTGTGATTCAAAATTCTTTTTAGCCGTTTGATAAGACATGCCTCCGATAATAGAGACAGCCGCAATTAAAATGACAAAAAATGAAATTAGTAGTTTTTTTGCTACTTTCATATCACGAAACCAATTTAATAATCTATCCATTACAAACCTCCTGCTTTTCAATTTCAAAAGTTAAATCTAGTGAATTGTAAATATTTCCTATTCCCGAATTATTATTTTCATAACCTATTATGATGAATACTTTGTAAAGTTTAAACAATTAATTTCTCTTTGTCCATATATATGAATAATATTATTATAAAATTTACAAAAGCAAAAAGCCAAAGGGGACCACCCTTTGGCTTTTCATATTTTTTTATGCTGTTTAGAAATCTTTTTCCACTTATCACGCTCTGCTCTTGCAAGAACAGCATCTTGTTTTCTCATAAAGTACGCCAGTTCTCTTTGTAGTTTTTTATAGCTTTGCAAACGATTTATCGTAATAATTCCGTTATCAATTGCATGATGCACTGCGCACCCTGGCTCATTTTCATGCTTACAGTCCCTAAAACGGCACGTTTTTGCTAATTCTTCAATATCAGAAAATGTTGTTTGAATTGCATCGCTTCCTTCCCAAAGTTGCAGTTCCCTCATACCTGGAGTATCAATAACTAAACTACCACTCGGTAATCGGAACAATTCACGATGAGTTGTCGTATGCCTTCCTTTACTATCTTCCTCACGAATATCTCCCGTTTTCGCTACTTCAAGTCCTATAAGTGCATTTAACAAAGTGGATTTTCCAACCCCCGATGATCCGACTAAAGCAATTGTTTTTCCTGAAGAAACAAATTGCTGCAACGATTCAATACCAGTATGTTCTAAACTATCAACGATGAAGATCGGAACACCAATTGCCACAGCTTCCGTTTCTACAATTTTCTGTTCCACATCTTCACATAAGCTACTTTTTGTTAAAACAATAACAGGCATTGCACCACTTTCATACGCTAATAGTAAATAACGTTCCATTCTTCTTACGTTAAAATCATGATTAAGTGCATTCACTAAAAATAGATAATCTACATTTGCTGCTATTACTTGTTCTTCCGTTCGAGTACCAGCCTCTTGTCTAGAAAAAGAGCTTCTTCTCGGAAAAATACGATGAATAATTGCTTTCTTTTCATTCTCTATTTTCTTTATAAATACCCAATCACCAACCGCTGGATAATCTCCCTTTGTTACTGCTTCATGTCGAAACTTTCCAGACAGCTCTGCCATATATTCACCATCATTACAAATAATTCGATATATATGCTTATGCTCAAGTAAAATACGTCCTACTTCAAAGTTCTCTACAGCTTGTTCCTCAAAAAAAGAATCCCAGCCGAATGATTCTAAAATATTTTGATTCAAATTGATATCCTCCCTAGTTTAAGCTAAGCGGAAGGATCGTGCGCTAACTTATACAGTCTCGCCCTTTCCATCCACTTTTGTATTTGGTTTATTATTCATATAAGTTATTTTCGCCATAATACATCACCCCGTTCTCATTTTAATTACTCTTATTATATGGAATATTTATTTAAAAAGCTACTTTATTTAACGTAATTTTCAAATAATTTATTTTTCATCATTCTAATTTGCCCACGATGATTAATCTCATCTTCTAGCACATGAAACCACAGATAGTGCTGGTTATACGCTACATCGTTAGGCCACTTTCTTTCTGACATAAGCCATTCATCATCTTGTTCACTCAAATACTTCAGAGATTCTTCTCGAACACTTTGTAAAAGTTGTACATAATACTGTATGTCATGACCACGAATTGTTTTCCCTGCTTCCCCTAAATACAGTGCGTCCTCCCATATTTCTAATTCTTCTTTTGTAAAGTCGCGCTCTTGAAATGAGATAAGTTGATGAGCTTTTTCTATAGCTGCTATATGTTTTAATAACGCTCCAATAGAATTTCCTCCACTCGGCATAATTAAATCTAATTGCTCAACTGATAGATCTTTTATTTCCTGTAATGTTACAGCCCTCGTATGCTCCAGCATGCTTACTAATTCCCCTATATTTTTTGTATAACCATCCACACTTCTTATTCGATAATCTATATTCATCTCACGCACCCCTTTCCACATTCATATTAAGGAATAACCGCTTCATATAATAGACTGAAATATATCAGATTTTTCTGTTATAATTAAATTGAATACGTAATAAACCCAAACAAACTTTCTCAATATGCTTCTATGAAATATTAAAAGGAATCAATATAAAAGAATCGAATCTTATTCACTAAAAGGAGTGGATTCGATGGAAATGTATCAATGGCTAACCGCTATACTCGTTGGTGGCATTACCGGTTTCGTTTCCCATCTAATCAATAACCAAGGTAAGTTATTGCTTCCACGCCGTTTGAAAACTTTTTTTCACTTTGGGTTTTTGACTGATATTTTCACTGGTAGTCTAGCTGCACTTCTTGGACTCGTTTTATTCGATGTCACCTTAATAAAAGAAATTATAAAAGTATCCATTGTGACTGCTATTTCCGGTCAGACTTTCTTACTGCACCAAGCGCTTGGTGGTGAGCAGGCTAAAAATACACAAATTGGGAAAGCTGATGAGAAGATTCAAGAAATTGACAAATTATTACGACGTTAGTGTATACTTTCTTTAAAAATTATTGCTATAATAAACAATAAATATTTTCTATTGCGTCGTTTGTCAGAAGAAAGGGTGTTTCGTATGACAAAAAAGAAAATAGAAGATTTCTTAACAAACACTGAAAAAGAGGAACTGCTAGAAAACTATAAATGTTTACGAGAAGCCCGCACAAAAAGCGAAGCTAACTATTTTGGTGAAGCAGTAAATCATCTATTAAATAAAGTAAAACAACGAATTATTAGAGATGCAGGCATACACGATGAAAATGCAGCAACTGTTCAATCAAAGAAAAAAGCACTGTTTTAGTTCATTAACTAAAACAGTGCTTTTTGTTTAGAAAAATTTTCTTCCCGCATTTTTCACATTACTTTCACATCTATTTCACAAATATAAGTAGTCCTATATGATAAACTAAGTATATCCTTTTCCAAGGAACTATATGCCGATTTATAAATCCCTATCTTTATAGGGATTTTTTATTTTTGGATTCCTTATAACTTTGTTACAATACATTTCTACTACTATTTCTATACTTTTAGTAACCACTGTAATTAAAAGCACATTCATATATTCACACTCTTATTAATTCTGGTTTGCGAAATATTTATATAGGCTTTATGATGCAATTCCTGTTTCACTATTTTCAGTAAGTTTTTCACTTTTTCTAAACAGAAATAAAGCTACTACATATAATAACGCAGTAAAACTACCTATAAGTATAAAATTGTGAGATGCTGCAAATAACATTCCTGCTATTGCCGATCCAATCATTTGACCAATATACATAGAAGCATTTGCAAGCGCTGCTCCTGTTCCTCTTGCTGCACTAGACAGGTTTTGTAAGTGCCTCATCATTAATACAAATAAAATCCCTGTCACAAAAAATAAAACAAAGAATAATAGCTCCACAAATATAATTTTCTTTACATAAGGTAGTAATACATATAGCACTGCTGTAAATATAATTCCACCATAAAAAGAAAGGTTATAACCAATTTTATTTACGATTCTTGGGCCCAAAATATTCCCTGTTAAATTTCCTAACCCTAATACAAGCATAGCTGTTCCTATTTCATGAACTTGTAAACCAAATTGAATGGAAAGCCATGCACCGAAAAATGAAAATGCAGCAAAATTACCAGTTTGAAAAACAAAATATGCAAAATAAGAAAGTGAAACCTTTGAATCTGTAAGTAATTGTTTATAGCGCTTTAAGATGTTTGTTTTACTTCCACCTATATAAACTGGTTGTATTTCTGGTAATACTACATAGATAAGAATCACAAGTAGTGCTGATAATATACCAATGACGAAGAATGGTGTTGTATAGTGTACCATTGCCAAATACGATCCAACTGGCAATCCTAAAATTTGAGAGATTGCTAACCCTGCTGTTGCAATTCCAATTGCCTTTACAATTTGCTCCTTCTCTATAAGGAGCGGAATAGATGCCCACACTTGTGGAGATACAAAGGCTGCACTTACACCTGCTAAAAATCTAAATGCTAGCATCCATAGAAAACTCGGTGCCATTCCACATAAAAACGTACTTAACGCAAAACAACTCATTCCTATTACCATCACTTTTTTTCTGTTTAAGCCATCTGATATAGGACCAGCAATAAGCGCAAATCCAGCGTATCCTAAAGCATATGAACTCACCATCCATCCTGATAGCTCAGTTGAAAAATGATACACCTGTTGTAATGTCGGTAAAAGTGGTGAAATTAAGAAAGTATCTGTACCTATCATAAACATGATCATAAAGAATACAGCTAGTACTCTTTTCATTTAAACCTTCTCCTTTTATATAAAAAGAGGGAACTCCCCCTCTTCTCAACTAAGCTTCTAAAATAGATTCAATCTCTTTCATAACCTTCTCATTCAGTGATACTTCCACCGCTCTTACACTTTCTCTTATTTGCTCCGCTCGTTTCCCACCAGGAATAACAGTATCAATTCCTTTTTTGTTTAGTAACCATGCTAAAGCTAAATGCGAAACTTCGATATTTTTTGCTTTAGCTAAACCTTTTAACTTTTCAACTTTTTTAAAGTTACTCTTATATGTATTTTCTTCAAATAGATTTACACTTTGACGCCAATCCCCTTCGCTCAATTTAAAATCTTCTGTATATTTTCCACCTAATATCCCAAAGGCAAGAGGTCCGTATGGAATAAATGAAATACCTGATTCTATACAATATGGCAAAAGTTCTTCCCCAGCAGCACGATCCAACATATTATACGGTGATTGTACAACATCTATTTGTCCATACTGATTCGCTTCTTTTAATTGCTCTACGTTTACGTTAGATATTCCAATTGCACGAATTTTTCCTTCTTCTTTTAGGCGAGTAAGCTCTCCAATTGAATCTATGTAACTTGTTTCTGGATTTGTAAAATGTAAATAATATAAATCAATATAATCAGTTTGTAATCTTCTTAAGCTATTTTCCACAGCATTTCTTAAATAGCTTCGCTCATTATTAATATAAACCTCTCCATTTAATAACGGCTGTATTCCACCTTTTGTAGCAAGTACAACTTCTTGGCGTTTTCCTTTCAATACTTCTCCTACCAATTCCTCTGATCTACCGAAACCGTATGAATCCGCTGTATCAAAAAATGTAATCCCTTGCTGGATAGCTTCTTCTATTAATCGTTTTCCTTCTTCCTCATTCACATCAGCATATAAATTATGTCCCCCTACAGCGTTTGTTCCTAACCCCAACTTTGAAATATGTAGTCCTGCCTTTTGCATTTTAGTATACTTCATTGTTTCTCCCCCTATATTTCTATTGTTCGAATATATTCGAACAATAGAAATATACCACTTTATATGTTATAGTGCAAACTATATTAACTTATACAAGCAGGTGAAAAAATGCGTACTCTCTATCATCCAAATCGAGAAGAAATTCAATTCTCTTCTGTCTTATACGCACTTAGCGATCAAATTCGTTTACAAATTGTAACGATGCTACTAGAGAAACATGAACAATCTTGTGGTGCGTTAAACATTCCAATTGCGAAATCAACTTTATCCCACCATTTTAAGGTTTTACGTGAATCCGGTGTTATGTATACACGCCTTGAAGGAACACAGCGTTTCATTTCAATTCGTGAAGATGACTTACATGCTAGATTCCCCGGTTTATTAGACGTCGTATTACATGCAACCGAACCATACTAAAAAACATCTCATATTCATATGAGATGTTTTTTAGTTTTTGCTATTCTTTTAATAAAACGCAACTTTAATCAGTGGGAAATTGATTTATCACACAATAGGAATATAAACGACTCATTCTTTTTTACTTTATTTTTGTACTGGATCCTTTGGACACTTTAATTATTTGATTACATTTTATACACATCATTAATATAGGGCCACCTATCTGTTTCAATCCCTGTAGTTGTTTATGCTCACACTTCCCTATCTTATTCCCTCCCCTATCACATAATTTGGTCATTTTGTAATCATTAAAACTACTAAGTCCATTCCTAATGTAATGTCTGAATAAAACGTTTAAATGCCGATATCCCTTCGTCATCTCGTTTAAAAACACCAGCATCTTCAAGCGCCTGTATAAATTTCTGTCCTAATTCTTCTCTTACTATCTCCTGTACATTTTGTTCATGTATCCGATTGTCATATTTGATTTTTAATTGTTCTGCCCATCGCATATGAGGCGTTGGAATATCACTTGGAATGTTAAGTAAAAATTTTTCCACTTCCTGAAGTTCTGTTTTTAAACGCGCAGGTAGTACAGCTAACCCCATTACTTCAATTAGACCGATATTTTCTTTTTTAATATGTTGTATTTCCGCATGAGGGTGAAAAATACCTAGCGGATGTTCTTCACTTGTACGATTGTTTCGCAAAACAAGATCCAATTCGTACATATTATTTCGGTAGCGGGCAATTGGCGTAATCGTATGATGTGGAACATCATACGTAAATGCGAATATATTAACGGATGGATCACTATACCCCTTCCACCTCTCTAATATGTACTCCCCTGCATTTACTATTTGTTCTATGTCGTTACTTCTTAAGCGAATAACTGACAGAGGCCATTTAATAATAGAACATTGCATTTCTGAAAATCCGGTGAGTTCAAAAATCAAGTCGTTTGATGCATTTGCCATAGCAAATTCATAACTTCCACCTTGATAATGATCATGTGATAGAATAGATCCTCCTACAATTGGCAAATCTGCATTGGAACCAAGGAAATAATGCGGGAATTTTTCTACAAATCTTAACAAACGTAAAAATGTTTGACGGTCAATTTTCATATCTCGGTGTTCTGAAGACAATACAATACAGTGTTCATTGAAGTATATATACGGAGAATACTGTAGAAACCAGCTTTCATCTGTAAGGTTCATCCGGATCATACGATGATTTGAGCGTGCTGGATGTCCAATTCTGCCTCTATATCCTTCATTCTCAATACAGAGTAAACATTTTGGATAATTTGTACTTTCCAATACTCTCTCTCTAGCAATTTGTTTCGGGTCTTTTTCTGGTTTTGATAAATTAATTGTAATATCAATGGGTCCATATTCCGTATTCACTTTATAATTTATATTTTTGTCAATTTGCTTCATTTGTATATAGTTGCTATTTTTACTTAATTCATAGAAGTAATTTGTTGCAGCTTTCGGATTTTGTTCGTATTTTTCATAAAATATAGAATTGATAACGGACGGTTTAGACATAAAAACATCCATAATTGCACTTGCTAAAATCTCCTTCTCGTCCATTACTGCCTCAATGACTTTATGCATACAAGCAAATTCAATTAACTCTTCCAATAACTCCGAAATTGCTTTCTTTGCGGGCGCTGACGTTTCCACTACAAAGTCATCTAAACGAAGTAAAGAAAGAATTTTATTCCTTGTATATATTTCATCTTCTTTTTCAATTAATTGAACTTCAATAGCCCGATCAATTAACTGCTGGATAGCTTGATATATCATCAGTATATACCTCCTCTAACCTTATAACGGTTTATGTTGTTACGATGCCATTTCTATGTACCTTTTATAATTTTATGAACAGACGTATAGAATAACCACCATTCTAATATACGTTTTGCTTTCTCCGAAGAAGCTATTAGCATACTTGAATCGCCCGTTTAGCAAGCTATTTTGTTACATTATACGTACGTAAAAACACTTCTACAATCAACATCTTGTCGTATTTTTTAGACATCTTGCTTTTCACTTTTAACATCTCACTAAAAACATAAAAAAGAATATTTTTTCAAGAACGATTTCCGACGATTCAATGAACACAATGAGGTCTATTTCCATCAAGATAGACCTTTCATTCACAATGATTACACTAGCAATAAAACTACCTTTAACTTCTTTACCTCTGTGTCCCTCCCCCTGAAGCAAACCGGTCAATAATAAACGTACCTGCTCCGATATCACTGCTGTCTTATTTTATTTATCTTATTTTCAACATTACAAAAAACAATATTTCTAAAAAACAGAGCAACATCTCTCTTGTGTAAGCGTTTCACAAAAAGTAATCTATAGGTACAGATAGATACTGGAAACTACTTCTGGTTTTAATAGATTCTCAACTACTCTACAAGCTTCACATTCTATCAAAATATTAAGTTTAGAAGGCCCAAAAGTGATCTATACCTGTGAAGAACCATCAATATCAAAAGTGCCAAAATGGAAACGAGGGGGTACATATGAAAACATCAAAAAAGAAGTTCAGGAGGACAATTGCAACACTTGTATCGGGTTGTGTCGTAGGTTCTATTTGTTTTACAAACGGTTATCTAATCCAAGCTGAGGGAACCACGGATACTAAACAAGCTGAAAATCAAATCATTTCTCAAAGCCCAAATTCGGTTATTTCATCTAATCAAATGAACGTTCTTGTTGATGCGAATTTTCCAAGAGTCATTCAATACGATTTAAAATCTGGAAATGGAGCTGGAAAGACTTTTTACGGACAGACTGAGGCATTAGATACAATCCTTATTAATGACGTAGCAGTAAAACCAAAAGTAAAAGCAAAAGTTCTATCAGATAAAGTTGTATATGAGATGACGGTAATAGACGCTCATAACAATATTTCTGCGGTTATTACTGCTGAGTTGGTTGTTAAAGAGAATATATTAGAATTCAATATTACAAAGATCGTCGACAACAAAATCGTAAAAACTATTGAAATTCCAAATCATAATTTAATTTCTGTAAATAACAGTCAAAAAGATGCAGTGCTAGATGGCGTACAAATGTCAACAAATACACGTATTAATGGTGACAGACAAGTAAAGGTAAATGAAAATTTAATTACGAAAGATGAAGAGCAAAAAGGATATATGTATGCTTTTCTTTCTACTGATGAATTAAGTGCAAGTATATGGTCTAATACGGAGAATAGTTTAGTAAAAAAATTGGCTCCAGATTCTTATACTGCAAAGACTGATGCCCAAAGAATTACTGCAAATGCTACGACTAATAGTGCAGGGAAAAAAACAATTGGTCTAAGTAGTACCTTCTGGACGTATCAAAAATCAGAAGAACATCGTAAAGAAGATGGCACTCTAGAGCTACAGGATGGGACAGTTAATAAGATAGATGAAATGCCGTCGGTGAAGGTTATCATTACCGCTGACGCTAATGATGATAAAAAGATAAACTGGCAAGACGGAGCAATCGCTTATAGGAAAATTATGAACGAACCTCTAGGGGCAGAAAAAGTTCCAGACTTAGTTGGCTACCGTGTTAACATGAACTTTGGCAGTCAAGCCCAAAATCCTTTCTTAATGGCTTTAGACGGTGTGAAAAAGTTTCATTTAAATACTGATGGACTAGGACAATCTATTCTACTGAAAGGTTATGGTAGTGAAGGTCATGATTCTGGTCATTTAAATTATGCTGACATTGGAACCCGAATTGGCGGTGCAAAGGACATGAAAACGTTGCTAACAAAGGGTAAAGAATATGGGGCAACTTTTGGTGTTCATGTGAATGCAAGTGAAACATATCCAGAGTCAAAATATTTCCAAGAAGATCGTTTATTAAAAAATCCAGATGGAACTTATAAGTATGGTTGGAACTGGATTGATCAAGGAATAAACATTAATGCTGATTATGATTTAAGAAATGGCAGAGCACAACGATTCAAAGATTTATATGATGCTCTTGGTGGCAAAAAGAATGATTTAGATTTTATTTATGTAGATGTTTGGGGTAATGGACAGTCAGGTGATAATAGTACATGGCCGAGCCGTCAATTAAGTAAAGAAATAAACAGTTTAGGTTGGCGCTTAGGCAGTGAGTGGGGATATGCGAACGAGTACGATTCCACATTCCAACACTGGGCAGCCGATTTAACTTATGGTGGATATACCCTAAAAGGTATTAATAGTACCATCACTCGTTTCATTAAAAACCATCAAAAAGATGCATGGATTGGTAACTATCCTAAGTATGGAGGCGACGCAGATGCTCCATTATTAGGTGGATACAGTATGAAAGACTTTGAAGGTTGGCAAGGTAGAAGTGACTACAAAGCGTATATTGATAACTTATTTGCGGTGAATGTTCCAAGCAAATTCATTCAACATTATAAAGTAACACAGTGGGAAAATGGTAAAGCAGTTGAAATGAAAGATGATAAACAACAAACTTACAACTGGGTACCAGGTATGAAGTCAGTATTAAAGGACGAATCTAGTGAAAATATACTTACAATTGAAAGAAAATCAAATGATTTTGCAAATGATAAAGATGGCTATCGAACAAGAACTATGACATTAAATGGTAAGCAACTATTTGAAGGTAAACCTGGTGACGAAAAGTATTTATTTCCATGGTCTTGGGATCAAAATGGAAAAAAATTATCAGCAGAGAATGAAAAATTATATCACTGGAACACAAACGGTGGAAAAACAACGTGGACTGTTCCAACTGGTTGGCAAGGTACCGTTAAAGTGTATGAGTTAACAGAATTAGGTAAAGAAAATATAAAAAATGTTAAAATTGAAAATGGAAAAATCACATTAGATGCAAAAAAATCTACTGCATATGTAATTTATAAAGGGCCAAAATCCAATAAAGATGTTAAATGGAGTGAAGGAATGCATCTTATAGATGCTGGATTTAACAGCAATTCCCTAAAAGATTGGAAAATCAAAGGAGACTCAAAAGCAGTTAAGATTACGAAGAGTGAAGGTAATAATAATATGCTAACAATCTCCAATAATAAAAAGAAAGTAAATGTTACTCAAAAATTAACAGACCTAAAACCTAATACAAAGTATGCTGCATATGTTGGTATAGACAACCGAAGTGAAGCACAAGCAAGTATAACGATTACTTCTAACGACAAAGAGTATACAAATAGTACTGGTAAATCTATCGCTAAAAACTATGTAAGAGCATACGCACATAATACACTAGGCTCTGAGCAAGCAAAAGCTGATGGTCAAATGACTTCAACTGTGGATGGAACAAGTTACTTTCAAAATATGTATGTGTTTTTTGAAACTGGTAAAAAAACATCAGATGTAACTATTGATTTATCTAGGGATGGTGGAAATGGTGCAAGTTACTTTGATGATATTCGCATCGTGGAAAGTAATGCCGAAAACCAAGTAAGCAATAATAAATTTGTACAAGACTTTGAAAATGTAGTACAAGGCATCTATCCGTTTGTAATTGGTAATATTGAAGGCGTAGAAGATAATAGAACACACCTGTCTGAATTACATGCACCATATACACAAAGAGGTTGGAACCAAAAAATAGTAAATGATGTTATCGCAGGTAAATGGTCACTTAAAACAAATGGATTAACAGAAGGCGATGCTCTTGTGTACCAAACTATCCCTCAAAACTTCACATTTAAACCAGGAGTAACGTATAAAATTACTTTTGATTATGAAGCAGGTAGTGATGGGACGTATGCAGCGGTGACAGGTAATGCTCCATTTGAAGAAAAAGGAGTATTAACTAAGGAAGAATTAAAATCAACCGCAAGCAGTGATAAGAATGCAAAAGCTGGCACATATTCCTTTACTTTAACAGGAGATAAATCGGGGCAAAGCTGGTTTGGCATTTATTCCACTAATAAAGCAGCTAATACTAACGATGTGAAAGGATCACAAGCTAACTTTAACGGTTACAAAGATATTATGCTTGATAATCTAGTTATCGAAGTAGTGTCAAATAAATAGAATCAGTTGCTTTATATTGAAAGAAGTTGTCTCAAAAGGTCCTTAAAAATGATCTTTTGGCGACAACTTTTTTTATACTCTATAAATATAAGAGGATCGTTCCTTTCTGTCTGTAATTTGGTTGTGGTGACATACTTATATCAAAAAGAGGTTAACCCATATAGCTACTCAGCTATCTTTCGGTCAACCTCTTTTCATTCACGATATTACACGAACTATAAAACTATCTTTATCTTAATTCGAGATTTTTACCTCTGTGTCTCTCCCCTGTAGTCACCTTTTTTCAATACGTAAATTATCTAAAATAAACGTACCTGCTCCGGTATCCCCGTTTAAATTCGTTCCATCACTGAAAATTCCGACATAAGTTTGACCGTTCTCAGAACCTGTCACAGTAAACTCTGCTGTTTTTGTGTCAGTAGATGCAGTAAGAGTGTTATTCACACTCAATCCCTTTGCACTCGCAATGTCTCGAACATCAATTTCTTGATCCCCTGAAATAAAGCGGAATGCATTTGCTGTCGTTTGGTATTCAAATGATACTTTATAAGTTACGCCTGGTTCGAAACGATAATTTTGAGGAATAGTACGGTACAGCAAGCCTTTATTTCCAGTGTTCACTTTAACGGACCAATTCCCACCTAATACATCATCGACTAGTTTTTTACCTGCCCATCCTTTTTGCGTATATGGAGCATGCAGTTCAGACAGATGAATTCTGTTGTCTTCTACTCCTTCTGTGTTACCGATAACGAATGGGTAAATACCTTGTACTACCGATTCAAAATCTTGTTTAAATTCCGTTGGTGAGACATGATTTTTTAAAGACTTTTGAACGATCCGAATATCATCAAATTTTGTGTTTCCTTTTCCAGCATCACGGCTGAGAGTTAATTTAGCTTTATTAGTTACAGCCGTAAAGCTTACTTGCATGATTTGCATTTTGCTATTGTATCCATCATTTGAAGCATGTGAATCTGCCTTAACATAGTTCTTTTGCAGGCTGCGAAGTGTGTAATTGTTAACGTCTTCTTTCCCACCTGTTACTGTAATTCCGGCCTTTACATCACTATTGTTTTCAACATATACCTCTGCTACATAATCTTTACCTGGTTCCAAACCAGTAAGGACACGGGAAACAGTTGTATCTTTTGACGGACTATCAATATTCAAGTAGTAATCTCCACTACTTACATTGCGGTTGCTTCCAGTTTGATTCGTTCTAACGACGCTTATAGCTTTGTTATCCCCCTCAATAGTTGTATATGCACTTACTTTTCCTGTATTGAATCCCGCGTCATATATATGAGCACCCTTGCTCCAATCATAGTCAATAATTTCCAAACCTTTATCTCTTTTTGGTACAACAATATAAGGAGTTGCCGCACTAGCTGTCAAAGTTACCTTATTATTTACAACCTTGACTTCTTTCATATCTGCTCTACCACGATCTGTCAGTTTGTATACATATACACTAGATGCACCTTTATATTCATCTGGAAGTGTCCAAGTTGTTGTACCACCTTCCAAATTCCAGTGATATAGTTTTTCAGAATTAGAAGTTGGATTTTTAAAATCTTGTTTCACCCAAGGAATTAAATAAGTGTGTCCATCAAGTACAACGTTTCCATTCAGTGTAATCACACGTTCCCTAGAGTTGTCTTTTCTAGTTACATCGACAACATCCCCATTACTTGGGTCTTTCAATTTTATTTCCTTTTCTAAGTTTGTCTTGCTTTTATCCCCTTCTACAGCTGTCCAATTCGTTACATAATATTTTTGTAAGAATTTAGTAGGTAGATTCGTATCAAATGTCATGCGAATAAAATTATCAAAATTCTTATCAGATTGCCATCCTTCGAAACCAGCTAATTCAAATCCACCAAGTAACGGATGATCAGCAGTTCCTCCTACTTCAGGCCAATTCAACACCCAAGAATCTCTTTGGTGATTGCTAATAAAGCGTAGTACTTCTGAGTTGATACCTTTACTTTCCGGTCCACCATAGTTTTTATCGGTAGCCCAGTGTTGCCACGTTGAATAATTGGCCATAGAACCACCAAATTCCGTTGTTAGCCTCCAGCCCCTATCTTTAAATTGATCTGCTATTCTATTTGATTCCCATTGATTTTGATACCATACATCTAAATAAATAAAGTCAAGATCTGGAACAGCAACTTTCAATTCATCTAGTCTTTTCGCACGCGCTCCAGTATACAAATCTTTTAATTTATTAATTGTATAAGATTGATCTAGCCATCCCCATCCTAAAGAATTTGGACGATCAATAAAATCATTGTTGAAAGCTTTCGCTTCAGGATAAACTTCTTGCGCATTAATATGGACACCAAATTGGGTATTATACTTACGCCCCTCTTTAATAAGTGTATCCAAATCTTTAACGCCACCCATACGCTCACCTACATTACCGTAATCCGGATGACCACTGTCATGTCCTTCGTTTGCATATCCTTTTAATAAAACAGCCTGCCCCAATTCATCTGTAGCAAGAGCAACCTTTTTAATATTATCTGCTGTTTTTAAGAATGGTTGTTGTGCTTGTGATCCGAAATTCATTGCAATACGCATTCCAACATTATTGTTTACATCTTGATATCCTTTAATGTCTTGCATAATATCACGGTATGCAATCGCCGCATCCTGCCAATCTGTCTTATTATCAGTATTCAAATCTTTAGCGATAGCTATTTTAATAGTTGGTTTATTTTTTTGTGGTTCTGGCATAAAATCTCTTTGGTAATAGAGTGCACTAGAACCTATCCCCATTGCCTTAGCACCATTTTTATTTACATATCGATTTGCAACTAAGTTTTTATAGCCATCCACTTCTGAACTAGACCATACACCCGCACTCAATTCGTCAGTTGATAAAAATGCAGTATAATTTTTAGTAGATGTACCTATTTCCCCCATAGAAGAATTTACGCTTACATCCACATCTCCTGATTTCCTAACATCAGTACTAATATTCGTTAATTTAGCTTTTGCACCTTTTTGCTCCGAATTTACTGAGATAACGTTCATTTCAGCAAACTCAACTGTTTCAATTTTTGCACTACCATTATTTTTAATTTCATCGAAACTATAAATAACTTTATTATCATTTACTTTCAAAGATACTTTAAATACAGCATCAAGATTTTTAATTTCATCCACAACTTTTAATGTATATAGCGCTTCACTATCGCTTAACTTTTCAAAGCTTACTTTAGGATAGTATAGTGCACCATTTACTTTCAATCCGTAAACAGGTGATTCTTGCCCGTTCATTACTTTATCGCCAACTTTGTATTTCACAACCCGCGGGAATACTTGGTCAATAATGACATCCATATACTTTGACTTTAATGTATCTTCTACTGGCGTGGTATCTGGAGGTTTTGATGCACTATATTCCTTGATTTTGATATTAGAAATCGTAATATCAGCAGCACCGCGGCTTTTTTCAAACCCTAGTCCCCCCGCTTGATCTACACCACCAGTTAAAGTCCAAGAGTCTACCTTTCTATCATCAATGTATAACGTCGCAACATCGTCCATGAATACTAAACGTAAATGATATGTTTGTTTTGCTTGTAACGGTACGTTTGAAGTCATCGACGTCCAATTGTTTATAGGTCCAAATGTTTCACCAAAATACTGATCATTCGTATCCCCTGTTCCCACATATGTGTATGCAGATGCATTTTGAACACGATAGATTAATCCAAAGCGATTCATCTTATCAGTATTAGTAGTAACATCCGCTTCAAAAACACCATTTTTAATCACTTTCATTTGGTTATAAACAATTCGATTCTTTTGGGTAGATGTAACACCGAAAGTGGCTGAACCATCTGCATTATAAGTAACTTTTCCGTCGCCTGAGATAATTTTAAAGTCGCCTTCTTCTAATTTATTATCCGTAATGTCGACCAGTTTTTCATCTCCTGGATCCGTGCCTCCATCACCAGGTGCAGCTCCTAATTCAATGAGAACTTGACTTTTTTTATCTCCAAAAGCACCAAGTTTAACTGCTTCCTTACCTGTAAGGAGGTTATTTACATCATTAGGTAAAGTAACCGGTCCAAATAAATCTTTTCCATCTAATGTAATGTTCATAGTGGTTGCGTTATAATCGATTTTTATGGAATGTGAGCTCCCAGCCTCTGGAAGTGAAACATTCGGTCTCGTTTTTAACCAATCACCTTTTCCTTGATATTTGTATTCATAGAACCATCCAAGTGAGTCGTAGCCTACAAAAACGAAGTTATTATTATCAATATAATGAGGATAGAAACCAAATCTAGTATCTTCTCCACTGGTTTCTGGAGTAAAAGTATACGCGATTGTTCCCGATTCTTTAGCGATTTTATTTTGTTCTTGAAAAATTGCAGCTTTAGCCCCGTTATCGTTTCCAGCACCTGCTCCAAGCCTTACATAGGACTTCCCATTTTGTTCTATTATTGCATTGATTTCGTTTCCTCCTGATGAAATTGTGACCCACGGATTAGACACATTTGCTCCTACATGTAATGGTACAATCATGCTAACTAAAAATGTCGGCACAATTAGCACAAGTGCAAGAAGGGTATTAAAAGCTCTCTTGAAATGCTTATTCTCCAATTCTTCTCCCCCTTTTAAATTTAAATTTTAGTTAAAAACAATACCTGCACATTCATTTTTAAAAATATACCAAAATCTGAAAGGTACCGCTTTCACTTATGTTTAGAATAGTTTTTTTCAAGTGCCCTCTCAATAAAGATATTGTTTCTTTTTTTAGTTATATTGTCTTTTTAAAACGCTTACAAAATAAGGATATTGTTACCTTTTTAAGTATGTTTTTTATTGAATTTTATACAAAAATTAATATTCTTCGGTTTATATATATAAAGATCGCTCCCCCTCCCTATAGTCATGAACTGTTCTGGGCTTTTAATCTAGGATTTGCGACCATACTAGACGCACTAAAAAATGAGCAGACGAATGTCTACTCATTTTTATTCATTCCATTTAAAAAGTCGTTCTGGTGCAAATATTTGTTCAAGAAATGAAGGACATATGAAAGAAAAGATATTGTACTAACTTTGAAGCTCAGCTGCTACTTTTACTTTAGCAAACCATGAGTTAGCTGTCTCTTTCAATACGAGATTCAGTTCTTCAGTATTCCTTCTACCAATATCTTTTAACCAATCACGACCTGCTTGTTCACCGCCTATAGCAAACGGAATAACACCGTCTTTCCAAGTTGCCCGACCACATAACACTCCGTTAAAGGTAGATCCGGAGTCTTTAGCAAATTTTAATGTTTCTTGAAATAATTTTGCGTTTACTCCGGCACTCAGGAAAATAAATGGCAGCTTAGTTGCTTCACTTTGTTCTTTAAAATAGGAAGCTGCTCTTTCTTTACTGTAAACAAATTCACCTTCTGCATATCCTTCTACATAGTTCATATCTACTGGAACTTCTACTTTTAATACATCTACTTTATATTGCGGTTTTGAGAACTCCTTCATGGCCTCAATTACTTTATACGGTTTTATTTTTGCATATGCTTTATTTTTCAAATCATCACTGTCAGCATCATACGTAACAATCTCTAAGAAAAATGGTATGTCTTCAGCTACACACTCAGATCCGATACGTTCCATATAGACATGTTTATAGTTATTAATTTTTTCATCTTCATTGACATCATAGTAGAGTAAGAATTTAATGGCATCGGCACCTGCTTCCTTTAATCGTTTCACTGACCATTCTGGTAATAAATCCGGCAATCGGCCTACTTCTGATGCATCGTATCCAGTCTTTTCATACGCTACGATTAAGCCCGATTCTTTATCGCGGACCTTAGCCGCTGGCAGACCGTATTCAGGGTCCAAAAGAATCGCTGTAGCAAATGGTGTTAATTCCTCAGAAACTAATTCTTTGAAACGGATAATGCCTTCATCTCCAACATGACTTGCACCGCCAGACGCAAGCATTTTTTTCAATGAACCACGTTGATCAATAGCCAATGCTCCAATTATGCCATTTTCAGCAGATAAACGTTTTAGAGCTTCCAATTTATTTTTGGTTAGTTCTAACATCAACATTCTCCTCTTTCAATCTATTTTTTCAACTTTAACGAGATCAAAGTAATGTTTAAACTTATTCACATTAATATAGCCCGTTCCAGCTTCCATCGTATTTAACATTCCTGTAGTCATCGCCGTTTTAAGAACAATCTCGACCGTTTGGCTTTGATGTAGGGCCACAGCTAATCCTGCTACAGTCGCATCACCAGACCCAACCGGATTGACCACTTCTATTTTCGGGATCGTAACTCTGTAATAGTCCTCGCCGTGCTTAACAAATGCACCTTCACTACCCATTGACACGATAATCCACTCAATCCCAGTAAATAGTTCATGATTTAATACTTGCTTTAGATTTATGATTCCCGCGTCCATGTTAATGCCTAACAGCTGAGATAATTCCGCTTTATTCGGTTTGATTGCGAATGGTTTTTCTTTCTGAAGCATCGCTTGTTTCAAAGATTCCCCAGACGAATCCATAATTACTCGAATTCCATGTTTATGACAGATTTCTAACATTTGATAATAATAGTTAGTCGGTAACCCTTTCGGTAAACTGCCCGAAATTGTCACAAGTGAAGCTGCTGTAAGTTGCAACTCAAACTTTTCTAAAAAACTAACCCCTTCTTCTTTGGATAATGTTGGCCCAGATTCTAAAATCTCTGTTTGCATCCCTTCATGAAGAATGGCAATACAATTTCTTGATTCTTTTTTGATTGTCAAAAAGTCATTTGGAATATTGACTTTATTTAATTCTTGAATAATGTATTCCCCAATCGTACCACCAAGCACACCTGTCGCTAGGACACCTGCTTCCATTTGAGCGATCACTCGCGCAACATTCAAGCCTTTTCCACCAGCAGTTTTACGAACCGCTTCCACACGGTTAACAACATCTAACTTTAATTCATGAATCGGATAGGAAATATCGACCGATGGATTCATGGTGACAGATAGTATCATTGGTAATCCCTCTTTCAGAAATTTGTTTAAGCTTGAAAACGGCATACACCGTCAAGATAGGTAGCAGTTACATCCATCTCTGGCGTCATCACAATAAAGTCAGCATCATATCCCTCGGCAATCTTCCCGCATTCGCCATCGAGCTGCATACTTTTAGCTGGTGCCGTACTCGCCATGTAAATCGCTTCCTCAGGTGTGGCAATTCCCCACTCGACGACATTTTTTACAGCATCTTTTAATTGCAAAATGCTCCCTGCTAAACTTCCGTTTTCCAAACGAGCCATCCCCTCTTTTACTTTCACAGGAAATTCTCCCAGCTGATACATTCCTTCAGGCATACCTCCAGCCATCATACAATCGGACACCATTACAACCTTTTCTCTGCCACGGATATTCATTAAAATATTTGTGGAAACAGGATGTACATGATGTCCATCACATATGATTTCGGCAAAAACATCTTTTAAATTCATGGCCGCTCCGACCATCCCTGGCTCACGATGATGCAATGGACTCATTCCATTGAAAGTATGAATAAAAATGGAAGCTCCTTTTTCAACCGCTTGCTTTGCTTCTTCATACGTTGCGTCACTGTGAGCTAACGCCACTGCAATCCCTTCTCCTACAGCATATTCAATAAATTCCGCTGCCCCTTTCCTTTCAGGTGCAATCGCGATTTTTTTAATAGCATTATTTGATAATTCTTGCCAAACTTTCAACATTTCAACTGATGGGTCACAAAAATATTTCGTGTTTTGTGCTCCTTTATGCTTTTCAGTAAAAAACGGTCCTTCTAAAAAGATTCCTTTAATTTTTGCACCTTGCACTTTTGTGTAATTGGCACCAATCATTTCAACGACGTTATTTAACGATTCTATTGAGGATGTTAAAGTTGTCGGTAAAAAGGATGTAACGCCGCAAGAAAGGAGTCCTACCGAAATTTGGTTCAGTCCCCCAAAACTATTGTCCATAATGTCATGATTTCTAAATCCATGAATATGTGTGTCTACTAGGCCAGGAGCGATCCAATGTCCTCTATACTCAATAATTTCTTCCGTATCCTCTGGCCTAGTTTCCGAAAAAACACCGAATTTTCCGTTTTTTACCCCTAAAAATCCAGGCCCCGTAACCATCTCCTCAAGAAAAAACTTATCTGCAAAGATAAAAATAGACATATATGTTTCTCCTATCCAAGTTACTCATATTCGTAAATGGTAACACCTTTAACGACACGGTTTACTGTTCCTGTCGGTGAAGGTGTATCCGGTGTAGTGCCTACTTTCACGGAAGCTAACAGTGAAACTGTTTGCCCAATCATGACAAAAGGTAACGCTAAGTAGGCATCTGGTACAGACTGAGCCTCGCTGCCGAATACAAATCTGTTCCCAGCATAATTAGTTTCTCCATCAACCTCAATGGCACAAATATAACTAGCAATGTCGTCCTGCTGCATTTCTTTTAACATATCTAAATCATATTGACGTGTATACGGATGGTTAGAAACAAACACGAAAACTAATGATTTTTCGTTTACAAATGATTTTGGACCGTGTCGGAATCCGAGTGGTGAATCAAATGCGGTAACAATTTTCCCGGCTGTCAGTTCTAATATTTTTAATTGTGATTCTTTCGCTAAGCCTTCTAAACTACCAGAGCCCAAGTAAATAATTCGGTCAAAATCAAAATCTACTATCTTTTGAATGTCACTTTCTCTTTGAATGACACTTTCACCCATTTGATGGATTTTTTTCACTATCTTCGATTTTTCTTCTGTCGATATAGAATCAAAAACGAGTAATGCCGTTAATGCCATGCAAGTATAACTTCCTGTCATTGCAAATCCTTGATCATTTGATTTTTCAGGCATCAATAACAATAGATTCTTTTCATTATTCACGGCCCGTTTGGCTAATTTACCGTCTTTCGCACAAGTAATCGTTATTTGATACAAATCCGTTACTATTTGCTCAGCTAATTGTACAGTAGCAACACTTTCCGGACTGTTTCCGCTTCTAGCAAATGAAACGAGTACGGTCGGAAAATCCTTTTTGAAAAATTGGTAAGGATTTGAAACTAACGTGGTTGTCGGAATACTTAGTACTTCCCACTGTTGTTCATCGACTTTTTCTATTAAATAAGGGGTGACTGTATCACCGACATAGGCAGACGTTCCAGCGCCTGTAAAAATAACTCGAACCCGGTTGTGTTTCGTTACTATTTTTTGTAAAAACTCATTAATCCCCTCGCTTTTCTCCTTATACAAAGTAAAGGTTTCATCCCATAAATCAGGCTGTCGTCTTATTTCCGCCGTTGTTATCGATGCGCCTAACGAAACTAATTTGTCTTGACTTAATGTAAACATATTCGTCCACTCCTCTATCAATTTGCCATCATGCTCTCCATTAAAGAAGAGCGGCGCCGCCTCATTACATACCTTCAAATACTCGTAATCCTGCACCAACAACTCCATTATTTTGTGCCAATGTACTAATGCTCATCTGCTCCAAAAGATGTTGTTGCTCTGGAAGCTGATACCTTTTCAGATTCTCTTTAATCAACTCTAGTAAAAATGGATTTTTCACAATGACACTGCCACCAAAAACCATTTTATGCGGATCTAATAAACAGGAAATCTTATAAAGACCTTGAGCTACATAATCAGTTACCTCATTGATGATGGACTGATATTCTGGTACCCCGTTTATATAACTAGTAAAAACATCCTTTGTTGAAATCGTATCTACCTGTAAGTCTCTTTTGGCTATTCTCTGAATTCCTGGCCCAGCAGCAATTTTTTCTAATCGTTCATTGTCCCCTCTCGTGAGGACAGGAATCAAACCCAGTTCTCCAGCAAATCCTGCCCCCCTAAAAAATGAGCCTTTATGAATGATAGAACAAGATATTCCCGTACTTATAGTCACGTAAACAAAGGTTTCATCCTCTTTTATATGTGCTGCTCTCCATTCGGCATAAGCCGCCATATAAACATCATTGTCAATCGTGATCCGCTGAATACCAAATTGCTCTTGCAAACGTACCGAAATAGGAAACTGCCTCCAAGGTAAATTGTTTTGAAAAACGGCAATTCCCTTCTCGAAATCTACTTTCCCCGGTACCCCAACACCAATCCCCTCGATATCAGCTATGGAAATCGATGATTTTCTAAGAACTTGTTCCACAGCTTCTACAACTTTACCAAACATTTTTTCTCCGTCTGAAGGATCACTTTTTATTTCCGCACGTTCAAGCAGTTCGCCAGTGTCCGAAATGATTCCCGCTGCAATCTTCGTTCCCCCAATATCAATGCCGACTGCCTTTTTCATTTGTCCGCACCCCTAGGTTTGTATTTGAATTATTGAGTATTTTTTATAATTGTTATCGTTGAATATAAATGTACGATCCCTTGATCAATTCACTTGCCCTGGTTGATTTATACGTATTTCCGATTGTAGTCATAAAGTAGCCCTAAGAGACCAGCTAATCCAATCAACATCATACCCAATTCGAATTTACCAGCCGTCTTTTGGTAGATGATAATTAAAGACAGGCATACGATAAACACAACAATTTTAATAATGAATACAGCACTAGCCTTCATTTAAAACGTCCTCCCATCGAATCTCACTAGGTGCCAATGTCACTTCTTTTCTGTTTCCTTGTCCGTCGTATACAACTGTCTTTTGTTCGATCATTGAATTGTTAACGATCGCCATTTTCTGAATGGATGGATATGCATGGACTTCACAATAAATGTTACTCGCATGGTACTTTTGAAATTCTCCTTCTTTATTGGCAGCATAGTATAATGCGCGCATCAACAGACGTGTATTTTCTTCGCTGTATGGCAGCCCTGCTATATACACAGCTCTACCTTCTCCAAACGGATGACTAGAAAGGTGGACTTCATCATTCGAATATTCGATTATTTCGGTTTTATCTGATAACGCATAAATGTTTTTCATTCCTTCACCAAAATCAAATTGGGTGCTGTCAGCAGAAATAAAGTGATTTTCGACAGGGTTAATAAAATATTTATCTGTTGATAAGCTAAATCCTAATTCTTTGTCAACACCTAAGACGTTCGCCAATTGAAAATAATGTCCTTCATGCTGATAGGCTGTCGGTTCGCCAATACCTATGAAACCTCCACCGTTATACATCCAGGCCCTAATTGTAGTGATTAACTTTTCGTTAATCCAATTAGCCCCTCCTGAAAAAGCTGTGCCTACATCGCCGGCATTAATGATAACGTCAATATCTTCAGGTATCCCTTCGTTAATGACATCATCAAAACTAATGAACGAAACTTCCACAGCAGCCCCACTCAAGGATTCCAAAACACCTAAATAAGAATAAATTTGTTTATACCATAGAGCGTGAGCAACCATATGTGTTTGCCAAGTTCTCAACTTGCCCCAAGAATTCAAAATTGCAACTTTAAGTCCGCTGTATGGTTGAACACCTTTAATCGTGTCATGAATTTCACGAAATTCCTCAGTAACCTTTTCAATATAGGAGATAAATTCCGGGAATTGATAAGCTAGACTTAAATAACCGCCATAGCCGATACGATCAACAGGGTTCCGTAGTAACGCTCTGCGTGCCGTTAACCAGTTTTCATTCGCTTCAATCGTCGGGTTGTTACCTTCGTAAAAAGTGTCTGGGAAGAAATAAGGTAAGAAACGCCCTTCTGTGTAACGAACATGTGGTATATCTGCAATCATACGTAGTGTGGCTCCGCCGCCCACACTGCCTACAACTGCGTCCAATCCGATATTTTCAAAGTATTTCCCATATGGTTCTGTACCAATCCAGTTATCACCAAGGAACATCATTGCTTCTTTTCCGCTTTCATGGACAATATCCACAAGCTTCTTTGCTTCTTCAGCAACGAACTTATGAACAAAATCTATATAATCTAAAAATGCGGTAGTTGGAATTCGAAACGAAGTATTATAATAACCTTGATCAACAATGTCCTCTGGTCTTAAGCGATAGCCCTTTTCTTTTTGAAAAGCATCCAAAGCAGCAACTGAAACACTAGCACCGTATCCGAACCAATCGACAAATTTCTCTTTGCCAAGATTATTGAACACAAGGGTAAAATGATAGAAAAACGTTGTAAACCTAACCACATCTGTATCTGGATTTTCTGTCAGCCATTGTTTTAAATAGTTTTTCATAAATTCATTGGAATGTGGCTGCCTGACATCAAAAGGAATATCATGTGGCTTATCGCCCCAATTATTAGTAATATGATTGTACATTTGGGTTGGATCCCAAATCGCATAGACTAGGAATGAAACCGTATATTCATGCCAAGGAATCGCCTTCGTAATCAAAACACGATTTTGCTCTTCCTTTACTTCCCAATCATTAACGTCAACAACTTTTCCGGTTGTCCGGTCAATAACCTCCCAGTATTTTTTAGGACTGTGAACGTAATCCGGCTTTAATTGTTCCTCAAAGTAGCCTTTCATAAACTCAATTTCAAGGGTTTCAGTAAGCGCAGTATTGAACAAGCTCATTAAATAAAGTTGCTGGCATTCGTCCATGTGCTTCTCTGCGAACTCATTGTGAGCTCGAGCAACAAAATAGGTCGTATAAATTTTCGCATCCAATTGTTTAATATCATCGTCTAGTTTCGTTCCATCACTATCGCGAATCGCATCCGCACCCCATCGTTCCATCAATTCTTTTGTTTCCTTAAGAAAATTTTCTTCACTCGGTAAAGTAACACGGCCTTTTTCCTTTTTCATGTAAATCCTCCTCTAATCCTTTAAACCACCAAGGGACATTCCTTGTGTTAATTTTTTTTGAACAATGATGTATAAAATCAAAGTTGGCAGCATGACAAGAACCATGCCTGCATACATTTGACCATAGTTCGCAGCAGATTTCTGAGCTGCCATCAAGTTCATTAACCCAACAGGTAACGTTTTATTCGGTCCTGGGATTAATGTTAAGGCAATAATGTATTCGTTCCAAAAGGCAAGAAAATTAAATAAAATGACGGCAATAATACTTGGACGAGCTATCGGAATCATGACTGAAATCATTGTTTTAAAATATCCGGCACCATCGACCAACGCCGCTTCCTCATACGTAGATGGAAGCGATTGAAAAAAACTAGACAGCAAGTAAATGGTAAATGGTAACGCCGTTGCCGCATATACCAATGCTAAAACAAATAAATTGTCTAGTAGAAATCCATCACCAATTTGGCCTTGTAAAAAGGTATCTCCGTCCAATAACATCAAGAAAATTGGAACAACAATGTAGTTCACATTGATGAATAATCCAGCTTTAAAAAAAGTATTTATTAACTTGCTTCCTCTAAAGGTATACCTTGCCAACACATAGGCTGCTGGTAAGGCCACAATCAATAAAATGAGCAGAGCCAACGCGGTTACCATAACTGAATTCAACATATAGGTACCCATATTTGCCTTTTGGAAAGCATCGATAAAGTTTTGAAAATAGAAACTTTTCGGCATGGCCCAAGGACTTCCATAAAACTCCGAGTTTTGCTTCACTGAGGCTAAGAAAACCCATGCAACAGGAATAATAATAGAAATTGCTAACGTAATCAGTGCTACATATATAAAACAACGATATATTGCTTCTGTAGTCATACCTTTTTGGGGCTTAACTATTTTTGGGGCTTTATAAGCTGCTTCTACAATCATTTCTTTTTCGGTTCCCATCATATTTGGATCTCGATAAGCTGTTTCTGTAGTCATTCTTTTTTGTGTTTCCATCGTTTTGGACCTCCTTAATACTCCAACACTTCCCTTTTAGTGACACCGCTTATAATTGCAGATAATGCGAATGAGAATAGGAAAATGACCACCCCAATAGCCATACCATAACCGTAAGAAGAATTAGTGTAAGCCTGCTTATACATGTAGCTTAAAAACACTTCCGTCGATCCGTCAGGTCCCCCGCCAGTCATCGCTTGAACGAGTAGAAAACTTAAATTAATCGTACTAATAACGAAGAAAGTTAACGTCGTCCGAATGTTATTCCAAATTAACGGTAACGTAATACTGAAAAATTGTCTGACCCGTCCAGCACCTTCCAAAGCAGATGCTTCATAAAAACTTTCCGGAATACTTGCCATTGCCGCCATATACATGACCATATAATAACCAATCGCTTGCCAAATGAGTGCCCCACCAATGCTGTAAATGGCAATTTTTTGATTGCCAAGCCACATCTTTTGAAGATTTTCAAGGTTAAATAAAGCAAGTATATTATTTAACAATCCTGTAGTTGGATCATAAACTGCAGAAAATATTCCTGCGATAACTACAACGGATAAAATATTAGGGAGATAAAAAATAATTTGAAAGAAACTTTTACCTGTTATTTTTTCTCTCGTTAACAAAGTGGCAAACAAGATCGCCATCACCATCGTGATAAGTGTAACAATAACAATTAATACGATACTGTTTTGGAGAGATCGAAAGAAATTCATATCATTCCATAAAATTTTGAAGTTTTCTAATCCAACAAATACCTTATTATTAGAAAATCCTCCCCACTTATATAAGGACATCCTGAATACCTCAATTGTAGGAACAATCATAAAAATGGCTAACAGTAGTAGTGCCGGTGCAGTGCAAACAAAAATAAAAATTCTTTTTTCTATTGTCTTATTCATGCCATCACCTCAGTTAATAAGTACAATGGTGAGACTAGCTGCTCACCATTGTACGTAGTGAAAACTAATTTATTTTAATGCAGACCGTAATTGGTCACTCACTTTTTCAACAGAGCTTTGCCAATCTTTCACCTTTTTATCACCAGAAATAACACTGTCAATCGTTCTAAATAATGTATCTGGCATACTTACACCTTCAACGGCTTTCGTTGCAGCAAATCCACCTATTCCCACTTTCACTCCATTATCATAGATACTATAGAATGATTTATTTTCACCTGTCAGTTTATTAGAAAGGCCTTTGATAGGTTGAATCGCACTCGATTCAGCAAAAATTTCAGCTGCCTTATCCGAATAAACAAACGTCATGAAATCTTTAGCAAGTTGTTTATTTTTAGCTGCCGAAGGAATCCACATTTGTTCAAAGAAAGTAAATGCATAGCGGTCGCTATTAGCATCGATTGTTGGTAAAGCCATCATGCCCCATTCAAACCCTTTAGATCGAGGAGCTTCTTTCATTTCACCAACTACCCATGTACCATTTGGCATAAACAAAGCTTTGTTATCGAGAACCAATTGTTGATTTTTCTTGTAGTCTTTATCATTTGCATTCGCAACAGTAGTTGGCTCTGTATATTTTCCTAATTTTCCGATAATTTCAAACGATTTCGTTGCTTCAGAACTTTCCCAAGCACCATCTGTATATTTCATAGCTTTATTAAACAACTCAGGTCCACCCACCCCTAGTAATAAAGAGTAGAAGAATGTATCAAAGTAGCCTGTTGTAGGATAAGTAAATAATGAAATCCCTTCTGCTTTCGCTTTATCTCCCAAAGCCCACATCTCATCCCAAGTCTTCGGCACTTCCCAACCTTTTTCTTTTAATAAGCTGGCATTATAGAATAATCCAGTTGGACTATAGAACATCGGTGCCATATAAATTTTACCGTCATTATAAGGATTAGTCGCAGGTGTACCAGTAAGCCCTGGTACTAACTTATCTTTGACTTTAACATCTTCACCATAAACATTTTTATCAAAAACATCAGTAATGTCTTCTAATGCTTTATCTTTAATTAAAGTTTCTGTTAGTGCCTGTTTTCTCCCAGTTGCCAACAACACAACATCCGGATACTTTCCTGCTTTCATATTTGAGCCTATAACATCCTCAAGATTTTTGTCCACTGTCAATTTAACATCAACTTTTGGATTAGCAGCTTCATATGCGTCAATTACTTTGCTCCACATCTCTTTACCATAAGCCGATTCAAGTGTTGCCACATGAATGGTTTGTTTTTCACTGGAGCCTTTACCATCCTTAGAATTATCAACTTTTGTAGTATTACCTTGGCAAGCTATTAAACTAAAAGATAACAAAGCTGTCATTCCAGACAACAATAACTTTTTTTTCATCTCTATTTACCCCCATCTCCTAATCTTCCTTTCATAATTAAAGAATACAAAATAGATAACGCTTTCACAATAAACATCTTGTTCTGTTTTTTAGATATCTTGCTTTTTACTGAATATCCCACTAAAATCTTTATAAAATAGATAAAAAATCTATGAAGGAGGGATTCATTTGTCCAATGAAGTATATGAGATTCCACAGTTTCAACGAAATCATCTTCCCGTAAAACTTCTTTATATAACAAAATCAAAATACGATAAAGATTGGCACAGTACCATTCATGCGCATCACTTTACAGAGCTATTATATATTACTAAGGGCAAAGGAACATTTATCTTTTATAAAGAAGAAATCCCTGTCCAAGAACACAATTTGATTATCATCAATCCAAATATTGAGCACACGGAAAAGTCTGATATGGATTACCCGCTCGAATACATCGCACTAGGTATTCAAGGTCTGTCCTTTTCATCCATAGAAAATCCTAGTCCAGTTACTATTCATAATTATAGCCAGGATCAAAAAAACTTTCTCTTCTATCTTCAGCAATTGGTCGAGGAAGTGGAAAACCATCAAGAAGATTACGATTTAATTATACAAAATATTCTGGAAATATTACTACTTAAAATGATGCGAAAAAAATCTTTTAATGTAGAGAAAACATCTACTCAAAAAATCAATAAAGATATTGAATTTATTAAAAACTATATTAAGCAGCATTTTCACGAAAATATTAGCCTGGATACATTAGCACGAATTAGTCATATAAATAAATATTATCTATCCCATTCTTTCAGGAAATTCGTCGGCGTTTCACCTATTGAATACTTAATTCAAACTCGTATTAGAGAAAGTAAAATATTGTTAGAAACTACCAACTATTCAATTTCTAACATTTCAACTATTACCGGTTTTTCTTCCCAATCATTCTTTGCACAATCATTTAAACGAGAAACGAATCTATCTCCTTCACAATACAGAAACGCTATCAATTCTAGCAAAAATATACCAGATTCTAGTGCGAAAATTTAAAGAGAATTGCAATGAATCTATACTTCTTTAAAATATTGTTACTATTATTTTTGAAAGGAGAATATTCCTATGATTCAACAATTAAAAACATATTATGGTGAGGATATCAAAATCAATGAAGCTGTGTTGTCTGAAGATTATAGCTGGTTTTTAGTTGAAGGAAACAAAGTCGGGATTCGAAAAATCCGATTACATCAAAGGGAACATCAATTGCTTTCATCCATATTAACGCCCATTCATACTGATACATTTTATAAAACAGAAAAAGAAAAATCGTGGCATGAAGCACTATATAAAAATAACAATATCTCTATATTATCAGTTCGGTTTTTACACTTCTTCACAACACAACCTATAATAGAAAGAGAAGAATTTCAAGATGCTTTACAGTCTATGTTTCCTGTCACCACTACAACAATATGGGAAACTTCGCAAACTGGCGTCCTCATATTAGAAGAAAATGTACCGGAGTCTGTATTGCAAGCAGCCCTCGATACACTAGAAACAGATTTTTTTATATCCCTATCCTTCTTTGTTGGTAGACGCTATACGCAAACAGCTGAATTTGCTTATCTGTATCAATCGGAGCGAAAATTATTTTCTATTCTTTCTCCCTATTTATCCAAAAAAATTATACACATTGAACAACTGCTCCCTTATCAATTAATAATCTCATTACCAAAAGAAGATAGAGAAAAATACACGAATCAATTATTGGCACACATTTCTAATAACAAAGAACTTATAGATAGCGTTAAAGTATTCTTCCAATGTAACTTAAATGTATCTCTTGCAGCGAAACAATTATATTTACATCGTAATACTTTGCAGTATCGAATTGATAAATTCATTGAAAAAACAGGGATTAATATAAAAACTTTTGAAGGTGCAGTAGCAGTTTATATGGCGTTTCTTTCTTTAGATATCTCGTGAAGCTCTCATGAAAGACGATAAAATATTCATTTTCTCATACCATCATTGTTTTATAACTTGGAAACTCTTTTAACATATTTTTCTACGACAAAGTAATACTTTTATCCCATATCTATAGATGAAAGTATATCCTACAGTTGCTTTTTTGGTTCTTAAATCTGTAAACTTGCATAAAAGCCTCTCATTCTTTTGTGCACAATGCCGATTTACTTACGCTCTTAATAATCTTATAATTCAATTAATTATAAGAAGGAGTGAATAATTATGACCGAACTAGTATTAGATCATATTTTTAAAGTTTACGATAATAAAACCACTGCTGTTTCTGACTTTAATTTACATATTGAAGATAAAGAGTTTATCGTATTTGTCGGTCCTTCTGGATGTGGAAAATCAACAACTCTACGCATGATCGCAGGTCTAGAAGACATTTCTGATGGTTCGTTTTATATTGATGGAGAGCGTATGAATGATGTCGCTCCAAAAGATCGCAACATTGCGATGGTATTTCAAAATTACGCACTATACCCGCATATGACTGTTTATGATAATATCGCGTTTGGCTTGAAACTACGCAAACTTCCAAAAGATGAAATTAATCGTCGAGTAACGGAGGCATCGAAAATATTAGGGCTCGAAGATTACTTACAACGAAAACCGAAGGCATTATCAGGTGGACAACGCCAACGGGTTGCACTAGGAAGAGCTATCGTCCGTGATGCAAAAGTATTTTTAATGGACGAGCCTTTATCGAATTTAGACGCAAAATTACGCGTAAGTATGCGTTCAGAAATCTCCAAACTGCATCGTCGTTTAAATACGACCACTATATATGTGACACATGATCAAACAGAAGCAATGACAATGGCATCACGCCTTGTTGTTATGAAAGATGGGCTCATCCAGCAAGTTGGTACTCCAAAAGAAGTATATGATACGCCTGAAAACATATTTGTTGGTGGATTCATTGGTTCTCCAGCTATGAATTTCTTTACTGGGACATTACAAGATAACTATTTTCACATGGAAAATATTCGCTTCAAAGTACCAGATGGACAACTAAAAACATTAAAGCAAAAAGGGTATAATGGACAAAAAATCATACTCGGTATTCGTCCTGAAGACATTCATGATGAGCCAATCGTTCTTCAATCTTCTCCTGAATCCACAGTCGAAATTACAGTAGAAGTTGCTGAATTATTAGGCGCTGAAACGATGATTCATGGAAAACTTTCAAATCAAAATTTTATTGCGCGAATTAACGCTCGTTCCGAGATTAAAGCTAACGATTCACTTCCATTAGCTTTTAGTTTAGCGAAAGCACACTTTTTTGATATCGCTACCGAACAACGTATTCGTAATAATTAATGAATGAATTTTTCTAACTTTGGATAAAGTTGTCCCTTATATCAAACTCTTCTTTTTTAATTATATGCATAGCTTCTATTTCAGAAAAAACAAATATAACTGTGCCCAACATTTCATGAAAAAGAATTAAATACTAGATTCCCCAATATATGCGACAGAACCATACAAAAAAACATCTCATAAAATTATGAGATGTTTTTTTGTATTTACTATTCTTTTAATAAATCTATTAAACCATTCCCTTCAGACGTACGTTCATATCCTAAAGGTACAGTTCTTTTAATAAGTTGTGCATATATTTCTGGCTCTGATAACTTTCTACCATATTCTCTCTCACACTGCTTAATGAGCAATGCGAGCACTCCAGCAACATGCGGTGTCGCCATAGAAGTACCACTTAATACCGCATATTTCCCTTCAGGATACGTAGATAATATTTCATCACCTGGCGCCACTAAATCAATTTCTTGATTTGAATTACTAAAACATGCGATTTTCCGTTCTAAATTGACAGCGCCGACTTCAATCACTTCTGCGTACGCACCTGGGAAGTCTAGTTCCTCCGTGTTATCATTACAATCTCCATTATTCCCAGCAGCACATACGACGAGAACATCTTGCTTTACCGCGTTTTGAATTGCTTCATGTAATTCTGGAACGTCTTGCGGACCACCAAGTGACATTGAAATGATTCTAACTCTTTCTTTATTAGGCCCTCTCCAATTTACAGCATAATGAATCGCCTCAATAATTTGCTCATAACTTCCAGAACCATCTCCCGCTAAAACCTTTAACACTAACATTTTAGCAAGTGGTGCGACTCCTAAAACACCGACACCATTTTCAGTCGCTGCTATTGTCCCCGCTACATGAGTACCGTGTCCGTTATTATCAAGATAAATATTCGGATCCCCTTCGTAATCTTTCGTGAAATTTCTTCCACCGATAATGCGATCCTTTAAATCTATATGATTCACATCACAACCTGTATCTAATACGGCAACAACAATATCTTTTCCTTTCGCACTCTTCTCCCATACTTGTGGAGCATGAATGAGTTGTACACCTGGTGGAATTTCATTTACTTGTTCAACCACCTTATCTACTGTAAAAGGAATCAATTGTATACCTTTTTGTTTATTCGCTGTACTACTATTCATCGTAATCCCTCCTGAAAATATATTATTTTCATTTCAGACCACTTTTGAAAACGTTTAAATGTAACATTCGTTTTATTCGTTTCATTTTCCTTCCTTAAAAATATTTCTCAATATAGCTTACTAATTTTATACTACTCTTTTTATTTATCTCGTAATTTTTATTCACCAATAACCAAAATAAAAGGACCAATTTAATGGCCCTTTTATAGTTTTTAAAGAATGATATGAAATTTTAAAAATAAAATAAATTAAGACTAAGCTTCACTCTTATTTAAAAACTTCTCTATTTCTTTTATTAAATGTTTCGCTCCATCTATACTAACAGTAATGTTTCCATTTGCTAATGATATGTTTTGATCTGAAACATCACCTGTTATTTGACAAGCATTGTAAGGTTGATATTTTTGTAAAATGATTTTTTCTTCTTCTACGAAAATTTCAAGTGGTGATTTGATTTGGATTCCTAATACTTCTCGTAACTCTTTAGGAATAACAATTCGTCCTAATTCGTCTACTTTTCGAATAATTCCTGTTGCTTTCATATTACTCCCCCCTTACTTTCTATTATTTTTTCCACCTCGCTCTTTCCATTTTATCACTTTTTGGTAATACTTGTATCTTTTTAGAAAATTTTGTACTCAAGTTAAAAAAACACAATTAACGAATACGTAATCTCTCTTTTAATTGTTTTAAATAGCGAGATCGTATTAGTAAGAAATATACAACTTGAATTCCTATGAAAATACTTAATACAATCGCATTTTCTTTAAATAGCGAGTACTCAAACATCTGTCCCAGTGCAGTTAACGCTACTGCCCCGTGTAATGTTGCAACACCTATTGGAACGAAGAATAAAAGTGCCAATCGGATTGTAACTACTTTCGATAATTCCCCGCTCGTTAAACCTACTTTTCGAATCATTTCAAACAAACGAGTATCATCCTCCAAATCAGAAAACAAACGGAAGTAAAGGAAGCTTCCTGCACATACGAAAAATACGATACCAATAAAGAAGCCTACAAATAAGATTGGTCCTGCGATTTGTAAACTTTGGTTTTGTTCGTACTCTTCTGCACTAAACGTTGCATGTTCTTCATAAGTCTTCATCTGATGCGTAAGTTCTTTACCAACCTCTATTTCATCTTTCGTTCCTTCTGTTTTGTACACATAATCTTTTTCCTCTTTAAAGCCATCTTGTAATGCATCATACTGATTTTTAGAGATTACATAAACGTTACCTCGCAGTATTTTACTTAACGAAGAGGTATTAACTTTTTTAACTTTTAAAGATTCATTCAAATGTGGTAAAGTAATTTCTTTTCTTTCTTTCAGCGGTGGTCCTGGTATATCGACTGATAAAAATAAAGCTTCTTTATTTGCTACAGGTTGAAATGGTTCGCCTGTTAACCTCGCATATTCCTCATAATCTGATTCTTTTATGAAAATAGCACTTCTTAACGACTGTTCCTCTGCCCTTTTCGTTGAAATAGTAGCTTTAGAAGCTGCTATATTATGTTTCTTTAATCCTTCGTCAATCATCTTCAAATGCTGTGATTCATTACTATTTCCTTGCTTAGAATGATACTGAAACGCAATTGGTCTCTCCATAATTCCTTTCGTCATTGATGTGAAACCAACTAATGTGCCTATTGCTGAAAATGCTACAGTTGAAATAATAGTTACAATAAAGAACATTCTTGCGTTGTCTCTCATACGGTAAGCTAAATCTGATAACGTAATTATATTTGTCTGTGTCCAATAGAAACGTTTACTTTTTTTACATAATCTAATAATAAAGACACTCAACTGCTTGTACAGCAAATACGTACCAATAATGACTACCGTTGTAACAGGAATCATCATGACAAATACCATTGCACCATGTGACAGAAGCGCTCCTGTATATCCCGCACTAAGTAATATGACTGCTAATATAGAAGAAATAATAGATGCTTTCGGTTCTGGCTTCGCTTCTGCTGATCCTCTAAACAATTTCATAATTTTATTTTTTCGAATCATTCCTGCACTAAATAATGAAATAATCATAAATAATACGAAAAACATAATACTCGTTACAACAATGGCTTTCATTGGTATGTAATAAGCTAAAGAAATATCTAATTTTAATATCATCGGAGCTACAAATATTAATATTCCGGAAAATAGCATTCCTGTAAGTATTCCAAAAATAATTGCCCCTATCCCAATCATAATATTTTCAAAGAAGATAAGACGCTTTAATTGATATTTCGTCATACCTAACATCATTAAAATTCCTAATTCACGCTTTCTCGTTTTTAAAAACATTCCCATCGAATATAAAATAAAGAAAAACGTAAATAAGTAAATAATGGACTGTGCAAAAGACATACTTATGAATACATAACGTCCCAATTCTCCAGCGCTTAATGCCGGATGAAACGCAAAAAATGAGTACACAAAAAAGGCCATAATTGCAAATGCACTACTTAAAAAATATGCTGAGTATGTTCGTCTATTTCGCGTTACATTCCGATATGCGAGTTCTCTAATGTTCATATTACTTCTCCGCCCTTCTGCTAACTATGTTCTTATATTAGTAAAATGCGGAAATAGCTTCCATCGATTCAAATGACAAAAACCTTACATTATTGAAAGGTTTCAAAAAATTGCTTAAATGAAACAGTTTCATTATAATGACTACATTCATATTCATACACGCATCCTATTGTATATTCGTTAGTTTTGCGAAATAATAAAGGATAGAAGTATGTACCAATATACATATAAACTTATTTACCGCTTTAATATGAATAGGAGGAAAACATAATGACATTACAAGAACAGATTATGAAAGCATTACATGTTCAGCCTGTAATTGATCCGAAAACAGAAATCCGTAAACGTGTTGATTTCTTAAAAGATTATGTAAAAAAAACGGGTGCAAAAGGATTTGTACTTGGAATTAGTGGCGGACAAGACTCTACATTAGCTGGACGTTTAGCTCAGCTTGCAGTGGAGGAAATTCGTAATGAAGGTGGTAACGCAACGTTTATCGCCGTGCGCCTTCCTTATAAAGTGCAAAAAGACGAAGATGATGCACAATTAGCATTACAATTTATTCAAGCTGATCAATCTGTTGCATTTGATATCGCGTCAACAGTTGATACTTTCTCAAATCAATACGAAAACGTATTAGGTGAATCATTAACAGATTTCAATAAAGGTAACGTGAAAGCACGTATCCGTATGGTTACGCAGTACGCAATCGGTGGTCAACAAGGGCTTCTTGTGATTGGAACTGATCACGCTGCAGAAGCTGTTACAGGATTCTTTACAAAATTCGGAGATGGTGGTGCAGACCTATTACCATTAACGGGATTAACGAAACGCCAAGGACGCGCTCTATTACAAGAATTAAGTGCAGACGAGCGCCTTTACTTAAAAATGCCAACAGCTGATTTATTAGATGAAAAACCAGGTCAAGCTGATGAAACAGAGTTAGGTATTACGTATGATCAACTTGATGATTATTTAGAAGGTAAGGCTGTTCCAGCTGACGTAGCAGAAAAAATTGAAAAACGTTACACAGTAAGTGAACATAAAAGACAAGTTCCAGCATCAATGTTTGATGATTGGTGGAAATAGAGTGAAACTTTAATCAGTAGGGGTTCTCTTCATCCCCCACTGATTATCAGCCCTTACCAATCGGACTTTTATGGGCAGCCCGACCCCCACCTAACTTCTTTGCTTTCGCTGAATTTTGAGGTGGGGGTCTTACTGCCCATTAAAGCGGGATAAATTAAACATAAAAAAGAAGCTAACCTCATTAGCTTCTTTTTTTATGTTAACGATACACCCCTACTCTTTTCTCTAGTAAGTCCTGCAAACAATCCTCATGTTGTTGATTAAACAATGGTGGCGTTTTATTTAGCGGGAAAAACTTCAAATCTAACGTTTCATCACCGTCTATTTTTTTCTCTCCTCCGGTAATTGAAAATGAAAAGAATATTAAAATGGACTGGGCTCTATCTCCATTTGGATATGCTTGAAAATATTTTGTATACACCCCAATAAGCTCATTTATTTCTACATCATAGCCTGTTTCTTCTTTTATTTCTCGAATCGCAGTTTCTGCGGCAGATTCTCCAATTTCCATTGCACCGCCAGGAAATCCCCAAGCATTAAAATCACCTCTTTTTTGCAGTAATACTTCTCCATATTCATTCAACACACAACCACCCGCAAAGTTTATGAGAACACAGTCGTGTCCTACTTTTTCACGTAATTCTTTTATATAATTAGCCATCCTCTTCCCCTTTTCATACATCTTCTATCATTATTTCTTTTCTTTTTCCAGCAATTCAATAATTCGCTCTAGCTTCTTATTCATATTAATTACATGTTGTTTTTTTGCAGCGCTGTTTTGCATTAACCTTCTAACAAACAAAGTAAATGATAGGAAAAACAAAATGATAAGTCCGATTACTAAACAAGCATATATCAATGCAAAAATATTATTTTCGAACAAATCCATTTAGATTCCACATCCTTCCTTTTTATATTTTATCATACAATTCAGTTTTTTGAAGTGATACATAATAAAAAGAGCACCTTTTACAGATGCTCTTTTTCATTGCTTAATAGGTAAATGTAATTGTCACTAATGAATAATCTGCCATCGCACTATAAGGTGCTACTTGATAAGATACACGCTTTGCACCTTTTGGCCAATTTATTTCATTTAACACTTTCTTTATATCTTGCATTGTTCCATCCATAGATTGCTTATATCGTACTTCTACCTTCTCTGGCTTAGAAGCGAATTGTTGCTGTAATTTTTGCTTAAATTCACCGTAATTGTCTGCCCCGTATTGTGCAGATAAGTATTTTAAGTTTGTTTCTTTTAAAATTTGTTCATATGCAGCAGTCTTTGAGCTACCCGCTTTTATTTTGTTTGTTAATTCACCAAAGTAACTTGTAGTTGCTGCTGGATATTTACTACGATCCCATTCGTGATCTTTACTTAATTGCTCATCAGACATATTAAAATATGAATATGTTATGCGCCCAGCTTTATCCGGTACTGGATCATCGAATGTCGTATCAATATGATACCATTTGTTTTCAATGTTCACTATATTCCATGCGTGAGCTTGTCCATTTCCTGTACCTGTTACAATATGGTTTTGGATACCCGCTTCTTTTAGCAATTCATATGTTAATAACGTATATCCTTGGCAAACGGCAGAACGATTCGCTAATGCTTCATATGCTGTATACGCTTTATAAGACGTATCATAAGATACATGTTTTACAACGTAATCATGAATAGCTTTTACTTTCTCATGCTCATCCATTCCAGGTTTTACAATTGAACCGATAATTGCTTTTGCCTGCGATTTTACATACTGTGTTTGCTCTTTTGATTCACGATATTTCACTTCCAGTGTAAACGTATAGTTTCCTGGTAACCCTTTAATAGAATATTTAGTAGAGGCTACATTATATTTTACATACTCATCTGTATCTACAATTTTATTAAACTCGCCATACAATTGATCCATAACATTTCTAGCATTTCTATCTTTCGTTTTATATGTGATTGTAATATTTTCTTCTCGATTATCAACCTGTTTTTTCAATTCTTTTCTGAAATCATTTAATAGCTTTGCATCTGATTGTGTTGTCGCTACAGTCGGATTCGTAGCTGCATAAGATACCGTTGACGCGTGTAAGCCTCCCATTACTATAGTTGAACAAAGCAGGGTAGCTGTCACATACTTACTTGTCTTTCCCATCTCGTCACTCCTTACATTCTATAACTATACGAAAAAAGTATCGTATAGTTTCAGAGTATACAATACTTTTTCGTATAGGTCATATGAGATTATGCATATTTAACATTGTAAAAAGGCTGTTCTTTTTACAAGAACAACCTTTTTCATTAAAAAGTTTGTAATACACAACATGCATTTTCAAAACGTCGATTTTTTAAGTCTTCATTTCCAATGCAGAAATAAAGCATCCCTAAATCTCCCCACATCATATTACAATTTTTAGTATCTGAATCAATTTGGAATAAAAGTGTCATTTGCTGCGGGTCTATTCCCATATATTCTCCTGTCTCATATAATACTTCCTCTTGTACAGAGAATGGCTCTCCAAACATTTGATGGTTATCGTAGTTGTCTGGGATTAGTTCTTCAAGCAATTGTAAGAAACGATCTGAATCAGCCTCATCTTCAATGAAAAGTTCTGGCAATTTATATGTCAGTTCAAACGTAGTTGCACACTGGCTATAATTCGTTTGGAATCCATCTGCTCTTCGTAATTGCTCTACAGGAACATCATAATAAAGTACACGTCCCGCTTCAGTTGGGTTCACATCTTCTTCAAAGTAATTTCCAATGCTAAAGAAATATAACATCCCCGTATTAGGAAGATCATGATCCATACCAACATTTTGTAAATCATTTAAATTAAATTGAGCGATAAACTGTAACGGATTCCCTTTGTGCATTGGGTATTCAAATGAATCTGGTAAATCGGGAACGCCGCCCACTTTCGAACTACCTATTGCTACTGTTTCCTCCTGCTTTGGCACAACTTTCACACAAGGAAATACAGTATGAATAAGTTCCTCTTTCAAATGTGTCAGCCCATATTTATCAATTAATACTTCAATTTTATTTTTCATAAATTCTCCTTACATGTACATACTTATTTGTATCATCGCACAAAGATTATACTCCATTCTTTGTAAAAACAACAAGCCTTCAAAAAACGGGCTCTTCCATCATACGCGAACAAGTTGAAAAAAGCATAGTATACATTGTTCCTACAAACACGATAGTTCATTATTTCTTCCAGTACATTTTCCCCTCGTTCATTTTTATTTTTAATTTAAGGAGGAATTCCACATGGGTTACGGATATAGTTGCGGCGGTTACGGTTACGGCGGTAGTTGTGGTGGATGTGGTTATGGAGGTTTCGCTTTATTAATCGTTTTATTTATCCTTCTAATCATTATCGGAGCTAGCTGTTGGGGTGGCTTTGTAGGCTGCTAGTAAATTTAAAAACTATTGTAAAAAAGCACGTACAATACGTGCTTTTTTGCCATTTCCAAATCTTTTATTCGAAAGGAAGTATGTTTAATGAAAATTGATGGTGTTTTTGAAGGAGGCGGTGTACGCGGAATTGCGCATGTAGGGGCAATTTGCGCGTTAGCTGAAAAAGGCTATGAATGGGAACGTGTAGCTGGAACATCAGCTGGTTCCATTATCGCTGCGCTCCTAGCAGCAGGATATTCTTGTTCAGAGTTAAAAACAATTATAACTGATATTGATTATAATAAATTTACGAAAAAAACCTTTATTGACAGAATCCCGTTTATCGGCAAAGGATTAAGTGCATGGACTACTCTTGGTATTTACTCTAATATTTTTATAGAAGAATGGATTGAAGAATTACTTCGAAAAAAAGGAGTTCACTTATTTACAGATTTGCCTGATTTAAATAAGCTTAAAATTATCGCTTCTGATATAAGTAATGGTAAAATGGTTGTCTTTCCTGATGACTTACCAAACTACGGATTTTTAAATTATCGTTTCTCTATTGCTAAAGCTGTAAGAATGAGTAGTACAATCCCCTTCTTCTTTGAACCGGTAAAATGGAGAACTCCAAAATGGAAGCAACCTTGTTATATGATTGATGGAGGGATTTTAAGCAATTACCCCATTTGGATTTTCGACTCACCTTCCTCTCCTCGCTGGCCGACTTTTGGGTTTCATTTCGTAAAAGATGAGATTCAAGCTGAGCCAGCCCACTATAACGAGCCTATCTCCATGTTCAAAGGACTTTTTAAAACAATGATGCAAGCCCATGATTTACGTCATTTAGATAAGGAATCAAAAGCAAGAACGATTACAATTCCGACTGGGTCCATTACAAGTACAAACTTTGAGTTAACAAAGGAAGAAAAAGAGTGGCTTTACAATTCTGGTTATAACGCCGCAAATAAGTTTTTACAATCTTGGAACTTCAGACAATATATTGATGACTATAGAAACGGAAATCAGGACCGAAAAACGAATCGATATTTCCGTCAACTTGACTCATAATACTATTATTTTTCATACGAGAACACGTAACACTTTCAAAAAAAATAAGCCTAGTAATATCATATAATACTAGGCTCATTTACTTCCTGCATCAATATTATTTGTTGCTTAAGGATACGTTAACCCTTCTGCTTCTTCCGCAGTAATAACTGTGTATCGATTTCCTGTTCGTAATCCTAACAATTCTGCTTTTTCAATTGCATCCTGCTTCGTCTCCGCATAAGCAGCTAAATATTTTTTCCCATTAATAATTTGGCAAATTACATATTGTTTCATTACTTTCTCCTCTTACTTTTTCATTAATTGTGCAAGCTTTTTTATACCTATTTCAATTTCTTCTAACGTTGCGTATGAATAGGATAGACGCAAAAATTGGTTTGCACTTCTATCATACAAATTACCTGGATTTAATAAAATCTTTTCTTTCAATGCTTTGTCAAATAAGCTACGGTTCGAAACGGATACATTCATATGTAGCCAAATATAAAAACCACCTGACGGTTTATACCAAGTTGCTATATCATGACAATATTTCTCTAACATTTGTATCATAAAATCTCTGCGCTTTTTCAACTTAGTTCTTACAAACTGTAAATGTTCATCATACAATCCATCTGCAAACCATTCCGCTGCAATTTGTTGGGATATAGAACTTGAACCATAATCTGTTTGCATCTTTATGTCTGCCAATCTTTGAATGACTGGCTCAGATCCAACAATCCATCCAATTCTTAGCCCTGGACTAATGACTTTAGACATACTCCCGATATGTAGTACAATCCCATTTTTATCATATGCTTTTAAAGGTTTTGAAACAGGCCCATCAAACCATAAGTCTTGATACACCGCGTCTTCTATAATAGGCAATCCAATTTCGTTACATATTTCCATAACTTCTATTCGTTTCTTTTCGTTCATACTAAAGTTTGTCGGATTATGAAAAGACGGGATTGTATATAAAATAGATGCATTAAATTGCTTCTTATATTTCATAATATATGATGCATGTAAACCATTCTCATCCATCGGTATTCCAATTAAGCGCATTCCTGCTGATTGAAAAACATTAAGAGAATATAAATATGATGGTTTTTCTAATAAGATGGATGCCCCTTTTGGAAGAAGCCCCATAGAAATAAGTTGCAAAGCTTGAATTGCTCCTGAAACAATTAATATAGAATCAGGAGTTACATATACACCATGTCCTTTTAAATAGTTCGCAATTTTCTTCCTTAAATAGAAATTCCCTTTCGGTTCTTCATACCCAAGTATCATACTCGACCTTAAAAGCTTATTCATAATATCTTTCATCTTTTTTTCAGGTAAAAGACTTGGCGCGAGCTCACCTGTTCCTAAACGAATTACATTTGGATAAAATTCAGCTTGGTTAATCTCTTGAATAGCAGGAAGGTTCGGATAATGAAGTCCTGTTTCTACATAAGACTGCCAATTAGGTGGCGGGGCATAAGCTAAGGTATTCACATTATTATTTACAACAATTGTTCCTTTCCTGCCATTTCCTTCAATGTATCCCTTTGCCACTAGCTCATCAAAAGCCATTACAATTGTACTCCGGTTCACACCAAATGTATGTGCCAAATCTCTTTGTGAAGGTAATTTCGTTCCAACAGTCCATTCTCCATTAACGATTCTTTCTTTTATATACGTTTCTATTTGTTTATACAGAGGTGTCGTTAGAGACATATTCGGTTTCCAAACGAATCTTTCCATCATATCACCTTATATTCTTTTTGGTTGGTAACCTCCCCAACCATATGGATGGATACAAATTTTCATTTCTTCTATACAATATACACTATCATAATAAATTTAAATAGGAGGTAATATGATGAGTGAAGCAATTATTCATGGTATCATTCTTGCATTTGGTCTTATCATTCCATTAGGTGTCCAAAATGTTTTCGTCTTTAACCAAGGTGCGAGCCAACCAAACATTTGGAGGGCAGCTCCTGTAGTATTAACTGCCTCTATATGTGATACGTTACTCATATTAATTGCGGTGCAGGGTGTCTCCCTTGTACTCCTTACTTTTTCTTGGCTAACTAACACGTTATATATAATTGGATTTTTCTTTCTCCTATATATGGGCTTTGTTATTTGGAGAAGTAACCCTTCCAACGATATAAAACAAGAAAGCAGCATGCCATTAAAAAAGCAAATCCTTTTCGCTGCATCGGTTTCGTTATTAAATCCACATGCAATTTTAGATACACTTGGTGTAATTGGAACAAATTCTATTCAATACATAGGAAGTGAAAAATGGGCTTTCACACTTGCAACTATTATCGTTTCTTGGATTTGGTTTATAAGCTTAGCTTTAGCGGGGAAATTTCTAAAAAGAATAGACTCAACTGGAAAGACCATCGCATTATTAAATAAGTTTTCGGGTCTCATCATATGGAGTGTCGCAATTTATATGTTAACACAAGTGATTTATTCTTAATGAACGAAAGAGAATTGCATGTTCCATAAAATATCATGCAATTCTCTTACAAATTATGAAGTAGGTTCCGGTTCCTGTTTTACGTTCTTTTCCTCTTTTGCTGGTTTAATCCAAATGATCGCTATAACTGCACCAATACCAGCGAATATACTTGTTAAATAAAACACTTCATGGTCAGCACCTTTCATGAAAAAAGAGTATAGAGGTGGTCCAGCTGCTACACCGATAAATCGCATGGAACTATAAAATGACGTAACGGTCCCCCTTTGCTCCTTTTCAATCCCTTGTGTAATTAAAGCATCTAAGCATGGGAGTGCCATACCAATTCCGATTCCCATAATAACGAGACAAAGAAGTAGTAAATAGATTCCTTTTATAAATAAAGGAATAATGACTGAAGCAGAAGCCATTAAAAAACCAATATAAATACACTTCTTCATCACATTTTGATTATCTCCAATTTTTTTACCAGCCATATATGAACTAAGTGAGAGTACAAGTAACGGGATAGCAAGTACACACCCTTTCCATATACCATGAATGTCATACTTTGATTCCAGTATAGTCGACAAATAAAAGAGAATTCCGAATAAAATAAGCATAATAATTGCACCTAATACAAAAATGGCAATCAACCATCTTCCCTTTTCTCGAAACGTAGAGAGAATAGATTTTATAAACTCTTTAAGTGGTGGTACTTCTCCTTCTTGTTTCTTTGCCTTTACTAGAACAAGTAATAAAACAATTGATACTACACATAAAATTGGAATCGCCCAAAATGGTAAGAACCATACAATGGCAGCAAGAGCAGATCCTAAAATAGGGCTCAGCACTTTTCCAAATGTATTTGATGTTTCAATGATTCCTAAACCTGTACTAACTTGTTTTTCATCTTTGTATAAATCACCAACACACGGTATAACAACTGGCATTGCACCAGCAGCACCAATACCTTGAATCGCTCTACCAATCAATATCCAAGTGTAGGGATTATCAACTTTCCAAGATACCCAACCAGTTATCGCTCCTCCTATAGCCGCAATCAGCAAACTTGGAACCATTACCATCTTTCGTCCCCATCTATCTGATAAATAACCAGCAATCGGTATAAGTAAAATGGCTACAATAGAGTAAATTGTAATAATCATGGATACTTGAAATGATGAAATATGTAACTTCTTTTCGATAGTCGGTAGGATTGGAATGAGCATTGAATTCCCTAATGTCATAACAAGTGGAACTGATGCAAGCGCAATTAAACAACAGTTTTCTTTTTTTAACATGTTGGCTTCGGAACCCTTTCATCGTATATTTCTTACCATATAATAGCCCTGGTGGAACGTAATTTTTCATTCCACCAGGGCTATTACATCTTTACTACTTCCCATTTACAACAAAAGAAATTGGGGAAAATATAGTATAATTCCTATTCTTTGAATCCAACTCGCAATATATCCATACCAATTAATTGAAAAAAAAAGAAAGGAAGAATCCTTCCTTTCTCCTATAACCTTCTACAATTAGCGAGTATATCCGCCACCAAGTTGTTGTTCTGCCATCGCTACTAGACGTTTTGTAATTTCACCGCCTACAGAACCGTTTGCACGTGAAGAAGTGTCAGCTCCAAGTTGTACACCAAACTCTTGTGCAATTTCATATTTCATTTGATCTAAAGCTGCTTGTGCTCCATGTGATGCTAATTGATTAGAATTACGATTTCTAGCCATTACCAATCACCTCCTTATTTATATATAAATTGTGTTAAATTTTAATTTAAATACATGGTAATTTTTGGTTATTTGTATTTTTAAAAAAAGAGTCTCTACAATGAGAGACTCTTACATCATTTTATATTAAGAAGTTACTACTTCTAAATTTCTATTTATTAATACTTTCATTTCTTTTTTTAATATATCTTTCGCATGATGTCCAAACCATTCGAGTGAAGCGAAATGGTCAGTATCTCTCACTTCCTGAATAATCTCATCATAATTTACGACACCTTCAAATAATGGAACCATACCAATTCGACTTCCCGCTGCTGCATATACATTATTCGGCTCAAACACATGTAAATAATCTGCTGACGATATATTCTTAAAATGATAATGTTGTATCCACGGCTTTAGTCGCTGGAAGCTGTCTATTGGATTTGCTCCAGACTCCCATATATGAAGAAAATCCAGGTTTATTTTCAAATTCGGATGATCTACTTCTCCTAATAATTCCAAAGTAGAAGGCAGCGTATCCGTTAACGTATTTGGATGTGTTTCTAAAAGTACATACATATTATGCTGAGCAAATACTTCACAAATGATGCGAATACGATTCACATATTCTTTTCTCTCCTGTTCCGAGAAATCTTCGCTACCTTTTTGTCCAGCAAACGTACGAATTTTGTTCGTTTTAAACCAATTAGCTAGTATTGCAAGTTGTTCACATTTCTCTATCGTTTTTTCAAAATCTGCCGACAATGATATGTCTAAGTAATCACTTATCATTGTAATTTCCAAGTTTTTATTTTTTAAACAATTCAATTCTCGTTCTGTCGTTTCATATTCTTGCATATACAAATTTTGTGCATGTGTCCCCCACAATTCAATTCCTTCAAAGCCGTTTTCATATGCAAATTGAACAATATCAGTAAATGAAATTAATTGATGGCGAAAGGAAATAGTACATAATGAATATTTCATAGGTTCGAACTCCGATACGATAAACTTAACTAAATCTATACAATCCAATCAAATTTACACGAGTTAGTGCTTCATCGTGTTCTCGCAACCCCGAAGGGACGAGGGGTATAACACTCCACACGAGGCAGTATCGTTACCTCCTATTATCAAGCAATTATTTTACCCACCTTGATAAATTTATCGCAGCATTTACATCCCTATCGTGATGGCTATTGCATGAAGCACAACACCACTCACGTATTTTTAAACTCCACTGTCCTTCTGATTGAACTGAATGGTCGTATTTTACGCCGCAACATGAGCAAATCTTGCTTGAAGCGAACCATTTATCAGCTTTTACATACTCAATGCCATACTTCTCGCACTTGTATGATAAACATTGAAAGAAGAAGTTTAATTTTTGAAATGAAAATTCTTTCGATAGTTTTTTGTTTTTTAACAGGTTTGAGATAGATAAGTCTTCCACAACAATCCTCATTGGTTTGGTTTTCACCAATTTAGCTGTCGCTTGATGGATATGGTTATTTCGGATATTCGTAATTTTCCTAGATAACCGCAGGTGCTCAGCTTTCGCTTTTTCATATCCGGCAGATTGAATTTTTACACCTTTTTTAAATCTCCTAGACATATCTCTTTGTGCTGACTTTTTCCTTTTCAAAAGTTTTTTAACCTTGGCATCTTTGTTTATATTTCGTTCTTTCATACCATTAGAATCTACCAACAGCTCTTTTAAACCAACATCCACACCAATCGACTCATCGGTTAGTTCTTGTAATTCAAAGTCTTCTTGGAATCCTACACTAATCCACCAGTAACGACCGTCAAATGTAACTCTTGGATTGGATGGTTTTTTGTTTCTTGGTAGTTGTTGGCTTGTTTTCACTTCTCCAATAGACTGAATATGAACTACTTTCTTTCCTATAATCAGTCTTTCATAATTAGCATAAAATCCTTGGATTAAATCTTTTTTTGATTTATAAGAAGTGTGATAACCATTTTTGTACTTTTTGAACGAATGTTTCCTCGCCGTATCAAAATCTTTTGAAGCCTGTTTAAGAACTTGTGCATTGATGTCTTTTAACCACTCATATTTCTTTCGCTTCTTGATCTTTGTAAATCGTTTCTGTAAAGCTAACTGTGAAACAAATTTTCCAAATAGCTTATAGTATCTATCACTCATTCTTTTACAATAGTTATAAGCAAATCTTGCAGCACCAGCATGGTTTCTAAGCACTTTTTCTTGTTCAGGCGTTGGAATCAGTCTGACTTTCTTCGCCAATATCATCAGAATGTAACTCCTTTAATGAAAGATTTGTTCTTCTGAATCGTAGCGTGTTCCACCAGCATTCTCCTAAGACTACCAGGATACAAACCTGTTAATTCCGATACTTGACTAACTCGTGAAAATTTCATTATTATTCTCACCTCATCGAACCAAACGTAGCACGTACGTTCGATAAATTCAATAAAGTTTGATAGATTCAATAAAATTTATCTTGTTCAACTAAGGGCGCAATTCCTTAGCCAGTTCTCTTATGAACTTCTCATGTTTTCACATGAGCGCAGACTATATGTTTATCTCTTTAGAGATAGAGGATTTTTCCACCACCATAGGCTTGTGGTGTACTCTCGTCAGTTATACGAGATAGTCGTTGAACGTTCATCTTATCCATTTTGACTTAGATGATTCGAGGCGGAAGACCCATTGTTCTAATGTTTAGGATTTAACCTTGCATCATCTGATTGATTTTTTCTGCTTTCGCGACATTCACGCTCGCCATTTCTAGCCACGTTGTAGTTCAATCAGCTTTAGGGATTGCCCGCAGTTAACCCTCACTACTAGCCAATCACTTGACTAGCAGGGCTTACTGATATATTTAATTAACTTTCGTTATAATTGGTTAAATAAATCGTAACAGTTAGTTACCCTTATATTAAATTCAATGAACTTGCACTAGTTAAGACAGACTGATTTTTCTCCATTTTTCTCCATAACAAAAACTGTTTCTCTAGTTCACCCTTAATCTGCAGTTCAATTGCATTCATTTCATCCAACTTTTCAACAATTGCTAATAACATACCTTTATTATTCATCATTGCCATTTTAATTGCACGATACTGTACATTTGTAAATCCTTGTACAATATCTTCTACCCGATCACACCAATAATCAAACTCTTGCTCCGAATATTGCAACGTTTCACGGAAGTATGCAAAGGCATGTTCATAACTATATTTACGTATTGCAAGTACTGGTATTTGTTTGACTGCCGCTACAAGACTAGAAAGCGAATACCCTTCTACTTCATTTGCCATTTTTATAATTAAATTTTTCAGCTCCATAGTCAATTCATTATCGTTTCTTTTGAAAGTTTCTATGAAATAACTCGCTACCATTTCTTCTGTTGGCTCCTGAATTTTTTCTATATCAATGAAATACCCTCCGCCAAATGGGTTATCTCGAACAGAGTGAAGTACTTTTTCTCTTTCCATATTCCCTTCCCAGCGAAAATCAGGATCTAGCATGAACCATTCTTCTTCTTTCTCTGTCTTTGATATCATTAAGTAATGCGGAAACGGTTTTTGATGGAATTTATTTTCCCTCTCTGGCAATAGAGACATATCAACCATTACAATGACATAGCGATTCTCTGGCTTGTTTTCTACTAATTGTAAAAACGTTTCTACATTGCTATCCTTATCTTTTGCATAATCATACCATTCGTTCACTTTTATGCCATACAACTTTTCATACCATAATAAATAATTATCGTGGTTAATATTTTCGGAGTGATACGAAATAATGCCGCCTTCTGTTATATCAAAATCGCCGTCCCATAGTCCGAAATAAAAGGGACGAAAATCAATATCACTACGCCTTTTTATAATTTCGCAAAAACAACTCACTAAACAGTGCACTTTAATTGAAGTCATATTCTCATCCACTTTCCTAAAGGCTAATTATTCACATTTACTTCTTATACCGGTTGTAACTCCTCCATAAAATCAAGTAAAGATCCTACAGTAAGAAACGCTTTTGGGTCTACCTCATCCTCTGGAACGCATAGCTTTACATCCATTTCTATGTATACTATAAGCTGTAACATCATTACCGAATCTATATATAAATCTTGGTTCAAACGCATCGTTTCTTCTAAATGTGTTACATTTTTTAGTTCCATTTTTTCTATCATAATTTTCAAAATTTCATTTTTTAATGTTTCACGTCTCATGTTGTAACCTCTCCCATCTCTAGTAGCTTTCTACTTACTTTTCCAGTTTTATTTTTCGGAATCTCAGTTACACTTTCAATCTCATGTGGAACTTTATAAGATGGTAAATGCTGCATACACCATTCTCTTATTCGCACTGGATCAACATGGGAGATGACTTTCGCTTTAACAATTTCGCCCATCACGGGATGTTTCCCTCGATATACAATTGCCTCTTGAACACCTTCTAGTCGAAGCATTGTTTCTTCTACCTCTAAAGGAAAGACTTTTAATCCTGAAACGTTAATCACATCATCCATGCGCCCCATAAAATGAAGGCCTCGCTCCGTCTTATACCCCAAATCTTTCGTGAAAATTTCCTTATCGTTCATTTTCACTACGATTTCTTCAGGCATATTTTCATCTGAACCGATGCTTATACTCGCATGAGGTAGTGGCTTCCCTAAATCTAAATGGCTTTTCATATCATGACATATACTAATACAACCTGCTTCAGAACAACCATATTGCTGCATCATATATGTTGTCGTTTCTTTTAGTTTATAAAATAATGCTTCTGGCAAAGGTGCTCCAGATGTCATAATTTTATGAAACTGATACGTTCCTTGCGGGAAACTCCCCATAATATGTAACATAAGTGGTACTGCATATATGATATGTTTTTCTGTATGGCGAACGATATTTAATGCGAATTTAGGGTTTTTATTCGTAATGATGATAGGTTTACTTCCCCTTGTAATTGCAGATAACGTACCACATATTAGTCCGTATGAATGTGAAACAGGAGCCATAACGATCGGCACTTCATCTACTTCACAGTTTAAAGATTCATTATAAGCAGTAATTTCTGTATCCACTTCCGTCCATGCTCTACGAATCAGTTTTGGTTCTCCTGTTGTTCCAGAACTATATTGCAATAAAGAAGGCTCTTCTAATAAAGCGTTCACTACTTCTAATTTCGTAAAACCGCTATATTCTCCATATAAAATCCCAATACAATTTGCACGCTTTGCCATTTCAATAGCCGTTTCTTTTGGCGTATCTTCATGTATAAGTAAAACTGAGGCTTTCTTTTCTTTTAAGAAAAACACAAGCGTAATAATATCGAATGGATCTTTCAGACAAAGCGCAAACCTATTTCCTACTACTTCTTGAAATTGCTCCATTTCCTCATAAACTTGTAACCTCAAATCAAAATCACTTTTGCTATACTCTTCTTTATTAACGATTAGCATAATTTCCCCCTGTAACAACTGGATTTTGTTTGTTTAGTTGTCTTGCTCTATACAATGGATTTGGAACTTCATGAACGAGCGATTCCACATCCATATATAATCGACGCTTCGTTAATTGCTCAGCATAGAATGTAGGAGTGTATAGCTGAATACTTTCAAATCTATCTTTCAAGTGTGGATATTTTCTAAAATGATTTTCAATTTCTTCGACAACTATCATCCAAAAACTTTCTTCTTTCCAATCATATTCATCCGTAAGTACGAAAGCTAATTCTCCTACATTAAATAAGAACAGTGCATCTAATACCATCTCTTGTAAACATTCAATACGATCCATTTCAAAGAAATCATTCATTTTTCCATTCGCATACGTTTTATGCATTTTAGTAAAGTCCGGACATTTATTAACTTCTTTTAAGAATGGACGATAAAACTCAAGTCCTTCATGGAAATCCTTTAATGCAATACGGACAGGTAGCCCTTCTTTATGAACTAAAATCATATTTTGTCCGTGTGATTCTAACGTCATCCCATGCTCTACAACAAGATGTATAACTGGTATGATTGCTTTTCGAATCAGTAATCGTAGCCAATTTTCTATCCCATATTTGTTTAACCATGTATCAATAACTGGTGTACCATCTTTCTCTTTTGCATATAAGCCGTTAAAGGGAACCGCATCCTCTTGCTCATCTAAATGAAGATGAACACTTTCACGCCAAATGCATCCTAATGAACCATATGTGGCTTTCTTATTCGTATCATACGTTACACTCGAAAATTCTTTTAACAAAATGATGCGTGATTCATCCCTTAAATAAGAATCCCGACTTACGATATCACTTAACCAATTCGATATAGCTGGTGCACTCACAACTGAATATGGTTTCAGCGTACGGAGTGTTGAAGTGTTAAGTATGTTCAACGACAACTTTACATATGGTCTCTTTGGATGCGTAACATTTCTTAACGTCCTCATTGATTGTTGCGCGCAATAATCATCCGCTGATTGTCCTAAATAAATAATATTTTTATCCTGTATATGATCAGCGTAATTTTGAATGATGAAATTCTCCCATTGCCAAGGATGAACAGGTATAAACACGTACTGTTTTGGATTACATCCCGCACTGTGAATTCGTTCCATATACGTTTCTAATGTATGCGCGCCTATCTCACCTTTTAAAATATTGTCATAAACCACTTCATTTTCATAACCTGCAGCTGCATATTTCTTATGGGCTGCAATCCATATAAGTTTTATTGGCCTCATAAATTCATATCCATATTGAAAATTGTCGCGATATTGAAATCCAATGCGCGCTTTATAGCTAGGATGATATGGGTGACCGTCTATTAAATGGCTTTCAAAGTCATCGTATGATTTTTGAGTATATTTCACCTTATTATGTCTTTCATATTGTGCAACCGTGTCCTTAAATATCGTTTGTTCTAATTCGTGAATAAAAGAATCTAATTTCGTTTGTTCTACGTTAACAACTCGAAAAACTTCTTCTAAAAATTGCGAAACTGATTGTACTTCTTGTTTTTCCTCTTGAAATCTTACTATTAATGAATCTATAGAAATACGTCCAAATGTCATTCGTTCTCTTCCATAGCATTTATACGTGACACTTTTGTTCTCTTCATCAAGTCCTTGTATTATAAAGAGAATTTGTTCTTCACTTTCTATACGAACTGGCGTAATGATTCTCTCATAAATTAACGATTCTACTAATTGACGTAACACTCTTCTTCGCACTGAAATGTAATCTTCTGATTCAAGCGCCTTCAATATTTTCGTATGATACATGTCCACCCTCATAACCCCCTCCACCTTACGAGAAATACCATTATTTGTATTACGTGAAATTTTAACGTTATTTATGAACGAACAGCCACTTCTCTAACGAGCGGATTCTGTACCTGTACGTAAATTGCTTGTTCTAAAGGATTACTTAACTCATCGACATCAAAAAATCTCGTTAATAAATTGGCTTTACATGCCAACTTATCCTCTTCTAACAATTCTCTTAAAAAGGTAGAAGGCTCACGGTTATAAGGAAGGAACGACTCAAGTACAGATCTTAATTCAGAGAGAAGAATTTCCTCCTGAATTAATCCTGCTGTGCCAAAACCGTTAATGAGTCCAAACATATGATTAAAAATTAAGTAGTAACGAAATCTTTCATCTACAATATAATCGTCATATAAATTTCCAGTACGTTCTCCAATACCAGCTAACTCATTATTAAGCATCTCTTTCATTGAATTACAGAAATAAAACCCTTGATTATCACGGAAATAATATTTAACCGGATAACCGTCCTTTAGCTGAACAACACTATTTTGTTGATGAGCTTCTAATGCAACACCATAACGTAAATACATCCATACCATCGGCTTTAAAGAAATATTCATATATCGTCTGAACCACTCTAAACTGACTTCTTCGCAGCTTCTACTTTCTACATCTGCTAGTCGATGAATAATATTCGATAAACGAGTACGCTCTCCAGGTATAGCATCTTGAACTAGTCCAGCAATTAATGTAGCGTCATTTGCATGTTCTCTATAAAAAGGATTTTCTCGTATTATTACTTCAAATCCAGATTCTTCTGCTCCGTAATTTAATGTAATAAATGCTGGATCACAAATAAAATCAAAACCCGGAAACTTTTCTAGCACTTCACCAATCGCTGTATTTAGCATTTCCTTTCCTTCAAGACCACTTTCTAGTTCCTTCAATTTGTTAATGCGCATTGAATTTGTTACTTTTACTGGAAATGAAAACTTAAGCATATATTTTGAGTGGGGATGATATAACGTCCTAAGTGATGATGTTGCCATATAATACTTACCGGCCGGACCGATATATTCAAGTACTCCTTGATTTAACCAATCCTGTACGTAAGATTGGTGTAATAGCCATTCTGCCTGAAGGGGATGAATTGGAAGTAATGAATATTCATCTTCCTTACAATACTTCGATATAAATTCCTTACTCACCATCTCATCATTACGTAACTCTTCTTTTAGAATTACTGTTGCAGAATCAAATAATAATGATTTTTCATTTACTATACTTTTATGTGCTCTAAAATAATGAAGCTGACATTCTCCTTTTAATTCTGGAGAATACATTGCGTTTTTCCATTCCAAAATACCTTGTCTACTCTTTGGCGTTGGATGCGTTAAATGTCCAAATAATAAAGATTGCTCCGCCTCTATAAAGGATGTATGGAAACCGTATAATACAGATGTATCTTCTATTCTCTCTTTTATAAATTCCTCAATATTTTGACAACTACGTATAACTCGAAGCATAAGTTCGGCAGGATTCGTCCCTTCTCCGTAGTTGATAGACATCTCTTTTATTAAGAATGTAATAACTGTAACGTAATCTGCTTTTATAATATTCTTATTTTCTCCCATTTGATAATAAAATTGTTCTCCAAACAAGTGGCGATCTGTTGCTGATTTATATATAACTTCTCCATACAAAGTAACGTTCTGCGCCGATAGTCGGCAACATAAATATGTGGGGACTGTATCTCTATTCAACTTATTACTGAAGATACTTACTATTCTTTCATCCTCCGTAATCCATTCTCCACTCCCTGTTTCTCTTAAATAACAGTTTAAAAAGCTTTGTAATGTTGCATGTTCTGCGATTTGTTTCGCATGCTGCATGTTGGTCCTCCTCTTTATATTAACGCTATGAGAATTTCATATTACAATTGATAATTGAATATCGTTATCAACTATGATTCTAATTGATAATGATATTCAATTCAATAGTATATTTCAGAATTTTTTTATCTAATTTAATTTTCCTTATTTTCCCTCTTTTCTTTAATCTAGTTAAAAATACACGAAAAAAATTCTCACTTTCAAACTACATACTTACTTTTTTCATTAGTAATCCCCTTCAAAATAGTTAAACAAAAGAGGTATACCTTAATTGGTATACCTCTTTCAAACATAAAGTTTACATAATAATATTATTTATATCCCTCCAACAATATGCTGTCTCTTCTACCTGTACTCGCTCTAAAAATTTTGTATCAATTTTTTCTGGATTATATTTTTCATAAAACTTTTTAGAAGGATTATTCGTAACAACCCAAACTAAAAGTGATTGCATATCATTGTTTATACATTCCGATAATAAAGCTTGAAATAACTTTTGTCCTATTTTCATTCCTTGATACTCTTGTAAAAGGTAGATCGCATATAATTCCCCGTCACAATTATATGCACCACTTCTTTCAACTCCCCCGTCAATGAACCCAATTATTGTTCCATCTAACGTCTCTGCTACAAATCTATATGGGTATTTATCTTCTTGTTGAAAAATGGTTTCCCATTGTTTTTCTCGTTGCTCATATGTTATATTTTCTAAAATTTCGTCAGCAAATATCCCTTTATACGTTGTTTTCCAGCTATCAGCATGCACCTTTGCTATACCTGGTATATCATCTTTTATTGCTCTTCTAATATGTATTTCCATCATTTCTCCCCCTTGTTTACTCATCATTATATCAATTTATTCCCTTAAAAATCCAAATAAAAAAAGAGTGAATTCACTTCACTCTTTTTTTCACAATTATCTACTTTCCACTTCAACTGAAACTACTCGGTCAATCTCTTTTAGGGAACTATATAACTCTGTTGTATATAAATCCTCTGGAGCTAAAATAACCATCTCCAGTTGCTGAAATGCTCCACTATCTATATCTTTAATTTTCACTCGTTTCACATGCATACCTAAATTTTTGATTTGCTTAAATATACCATCTAACTCATGATGCTCTTTTACAGTAATTTTTATAGATAAATCCTTTTGTCTTAATGAATACGGACCTGCAATTTTCACAAGTTGTGGAAGTACGTTAATTGCTAAAATAATTAAAATCATAGCAACCGTCGCTTGTAAATAAAATCCCGCCCCAATTGCTATACCTAAAGCTGAAGCAGCCCACACCATAGAAGCTGTCGTTAATCCAGAAATAACGTCATTACTTCTTCGTAAAATAACACCTGCCCCAAGAAAACCAATCCCACTCACAATTTGAGCAGCTAGACGCATTGGATCCATATTTGTATGCCCTGGAACAGAATATACATGTACGGCTTCAATTGAAACCATCGTAATTAAACAACTTGCTACAGAAATAACCATACTTGTTTTCACACCAAGTGGTTTATTCTTTAGCTGCCTATCTATCCCGATGAATAATCCTAAAAAGAGTGCTAAACCTAATTTGAGTAAAAATTCATATGACATATTTCCATTCTCCTTACTTTACAATGTTTCCCTTGGAATAATTCACTATAACTCTTTTATGATATCAATTCCAGCCTTTTCTATTCATTTAACGTAAAAAGCCGAAAAAACATTTGTGACGATGTTTCTCCGGCTTTTTATTATGCTTAAGATTCTTCTTTATTTCTGATCTTTAATCTTAATCTCTGCATCTTTGTAGAATGCTAATTTACTGTCATTATACTCTTTTGTAAAATTGTTAAATTGCTCTTTTGATTTTTGTGCTTCCACAGTTGATTCATTAACAGCTTTAACTTTTTCACCAATCTCTTTTAATTTCGTTTCTTTTACTTTTAATTTTTCATACAGTTCTTTTTCAGTCGCTAACGCCTTCGTATAATTTTCATTCATCTTCTGGAATGCATCATAACGGTTTTTATACGACTCTTCTACTGCTTTCGCTTGTTTTTGTAACTTCTTATCTTCAAGCTTCTCTATATTTCCTTGCACAGATTTCGTTTCTTTCTGAGCTTTTTCTAGCATTTCTTTCTCAGTTTTTAATACTTTTTCACGGTCATCTACATTTGCAGTAGCTTGCTCTATCTTCTTCATAACAGCGTCATTATGATCTTTACCTTCTTGTAAAATTTGAGAATATAGCTCTTGACCTTCCTTCTCTAACTTCTCTAACTTCTTCGCTTCATCAACTAATGATTTTTCTTGTGTTGCCGCTGTTTCAAAAGCTGTATAAAGATTTTCTTCTGTTTTTTCACCGAAACAACCTGTTAATAGTCCTACTGATAGTGCTCCAACTACTGCTACTTTTCTATACTTCAACGTTCATTCCTCCATTACATACGGTTATCATGCCAGAAATTCACTGGGAAGTGACTCTCTTCATGATAAGCTTCAAACTCATAACCCTTTTCTTTTAACCCTTTTAAAATTGCTGGCACAGCAGCAACTGATTGTGGGTGAATGTCATGCATTAAAATAACTTCCTGTGGTTTTGTTGCATTTGTTATTACGTTTTGAGCAATTTGTGCTGCCGCTGCATCAACTTGCACTTTGTTATATTTCCAATCTAATGAATCAATTGTCCAATCCCATACTTTAAAACCGCCCTCTACCACTTTGTTTCGAAGACCTTCATTTAATCCAGGCATCGAACCGTATGGCGGACGTGTTAATTTAGGTGATTTTCCAATAATATTTGCGATTAAGCTTTGATCTTCTTTCATTTCATTTACATACTCGCCATTTTTATATAACTTTGCAAAATTATGTGTCATACTATGCATACCTACATAATGACCCTCTGCATTTTCACGTTTCACTAAATCCGGAAATTCTTTCACATTCGCTCCAATTAAAAAGAACGTCGCCTTCGCATCATGCTGTTTTAACATATTTAACAATTCAGCCGTATATTTCCCTGGGCCATCATCAAATGTAAGATAAGCAACTTTTCTTTCTTTCCCATTAAAACGACTTGGTGCCGTTTTATTCATTTCTACTTTCGGTTGTTCACTTGCAAGCTGTACTACGTTTTCTTGTTTTGCAACAGCCTTTGCTGGTGACGTAATGGATTGAAACATGAAATACCCAATAGCTACTGCTGCAATCGCTATTAAAACGACTACTACTCGTTTAATTTTAAAAGCTTTTTCCATTCTATCGAATTCCTCTCCCTATTAATCTTATATATAAATCACCCAATATAATTATACATCTATTTATTTTATTACACTATATAAACAGACCTATATATGTATTATAATGGGAGTTTTATCAAAATGGTTGTTCCTATTCCTTCTTTACTTATAAAACTAAGTGTACCTCCATGAAGCTCTACCATTTTTTTAACGATAGCTAAACCAAGACCGGCACCTGTAGCGTGGTTATTAATCTGGTAAAATGACTGTTCTATATATGGTAAATGCTCTTTAGCAATTCCAACCCCTTCGTCTTTCACCTTGATCACTGCTTGTCCTTCATTTTTAGTCGCTTCAATATATACTTTACCATTTTTATGTGAATATTTAATGGCATTTTGAACAATATTCAAGAAAACTTGCTTTAGCCTATTTCGATCTCCCATCAATTCAATTCGTTCTATAGTTTTAATGAATTGCATTTGCTTCTCTTCAGCATTAGGAGTTAATTGCCAAATCGTCTCCTCTAGTATATCGTATAATTGCACCTTTTGTTTATATAAATTGAAATGATTTGATTGTAATCTTGAAAAATCTAGCAATTCTTCTACTAAATGAATCAATCGGTCTGTTTCACCTGATATAATTCCCATGCCTTGCTTTATCTCTTCTTCCGTTAAATGATCTACCGTTTTTAACGTCTCACTCCAACCTTTAATTCCAGTTAAAGGCGTTCGTATTTCATGAGAAACCGAAGCAATGAATTCATTTTTCATCTGTTCCGCTTGTTCTATTTTATTAGACATATGATTTAAACTATGTGCCAGCTCACCTAATTCACCAGGATAATCCTCTTTAATTTTATTTTTCAACGTTCCTTCTGCGATTTGTGAGGATGCTTGAATGATAGATTCAATTGGCTCAACAAATGAATTGGCTAAGCGCCTGCTAATTAAGAATACAATGCCTGAAATAACAATACCTACAGAAATAGTAAACATAATGATTTCGATAATCTTTGCATTTACATTCGTTAAAACAGTCGTATATTTCAAAATACCTATCGTTTGTCCTTGATGAATAAGTGGACTAATCACTTCTAATTGTTTCACATTTTCTTTCGTAGTAGTCACTTGATGGTACATTTCTCCTTCTAGTAACGAATACGGAATAACTACTTTACCTTCTACCTTTTGTCCACTTGACGACTGAATAATTGTGCCATGGCGATCAATTAATTGTAATTCAGTTCCTTCTAACTGAAAGCTCTCAATTATATCCCCGCTGTATTCTTGCAAACGAATAAAGTATAGTGAATTGTATTCAGAGAAAAATCGTGTACTTGTCTTCGCATGAGATTCTATATATTGCACAATACCATTATAATAATATCGATAAATGGAGACTGAAAATACGACTTCAAATAATACAAGCATAAGTATAATGACCGTCATAAAATATAAAGTCACTTTTCTTTTCATCTTATGCTTTCCTTCCACACATATCCTTTTCCCCACACAGTAAGGATAAATTCAGGTTCTGATGGATTACATTCTATCTTTTGACGTAACCGTCTCATATTTACATCTACTACTTTCGTCTCACCTACATAATTCGTTCCCCAAATCATATTTAAAATTTCATCACGCGAAACCGGCTTTGAAGCCTGATTCATTAAATATTGTAATATCATATACTCTGTAGGGGTTAAATCGACTAATTGTCCACTTTTATATAATCTCTCTTCTATAACATTTAACGAAAACGGGCCAGATATGATCGTATTCGCTTTTTCATCATGTACTTCTATTCTTCTTAGTAACGATTGTATACGTGCAGTTAATTCCACTGGACTAAACGGCTTTGCGATATAATCATCTGCACCAATTCCTAGTCCTTGTACTTTATCTTCATTTTGTACGCGTGCGGTTAACATAATAATACCTATTTTTTTATTTTCTTCCCGGATGGATTTACAAACTTGAAAACCATCAATTCCTGGTAACATTACATCAAGCAATGCTACATCAACAGTATGTTCACATAAAATCTGTAACGCCTCTTCTCCCGTACTAGCTTCTAACACATAAAATCCAGCACGTTTCAAATTTAAGACGATAAAACTACGGATAGGCATTTCATCTTCTAAAACTAAAATTGTTGGCATAATTTCCACCTCCCTACTCTTGTTGATAATCCGCTAGCGGTTTTACATATGCTTTCACTTTTTCAAATTGTGGTTGTTTCGGTACGGCGTATACGTGAGAAGCCGTTTTCACTGCTGCCTCGTAACCTTTTATTTTGAACCATTCTTTCCGCTTAAATATATGGACTTCAAGCCATAGTTCATTTGTCGTAGTATCTATAAACTTTTGAACATCTGATGCTTCTCGCTGAACTGGGACAGTTATTTTTCCAATTAACGTTTGCGGGATTTTGACAAAATAACCTTTCTCTATATTTACATATCTTTCTTCTATCGGTTTAATTCCATCTTCACTCCACTGAATATAACGTTCAAACATCGTACTCTCTCCGTACGATACTTCTTCCCAACCTTTTGGACGCACTGTACGAACAAATTCAATAATGCCGTCTTCATTTATATCTTTGCTTTCGACTACATAATCATTGAATAAATCTTCTTTTCCATCTATAGGTAGTGGCTCATAATGACCTTTATCAAATTTTGCTACATATGTTATTCCTGAATGAGCGCCAACACCTGCGTCAATTACAACCGCCTTTAGTGATTTAGAAATGCGGCCCATTTGTATTCTTTGAATGCTATTTATAAATGGATCGAATGACGCTTCAGATAAAGTCTTAAATTGTTCCATGAACTCAACTGTCAATTTCTCATCCTTTTCATACGTAACAAGGCTTATATCTTTCAATCCATTTTTATTTAAATCCTCTATGAATAACTTCGTATAACTTCGATTATATATTTCCTTCATATCTTCATTTTCTTCTGAAAAAACATACATAACATGTTCTAACGATTCACGATTGACAGAAATTCCGATTAATAACTCTCGCTTCCCGTTCCCTGTAAAATCACCGACTTCAACGATATCTACATCTCCACCATCAAATCTATGTGTGGACTTTACTTTCCAGCCATTTCCGACTTCTTCATATACGGCTAAATATACGCTATGATCTTCATTCGGCAATTTATAAAACAAGATGGCTTCTTTCTTATTATCTTGTTTAAAATCCATTGACCAAATCATCTGTTTATCTTTATTAGACATTGGAGTAAGCAATCGATAATTAACAGGCAAATCTTTATCTACTTGCTCTTTTAGTTCATTAATCCATTTTTCATTGGCAGGAGCATCCATTAAACTTGTTGGAGCTTCAGACATTTTACATCCAGTCAACATAAAAATGATTCCCATAATGCCTATCCATTTCTGCATATGATATCTTTCCTTATTACAGATTTTCATTATTTTTCTTTACTTTTTGCTTCTCCAATATTCTCATACATATGAGTATAATTTTTCTAAAATAAAAAATCGTTACAGAAAAGTTACAAATCCATTCCGATGAACGAAACAAAAGAGTTCAACCTACCTTTTGACAGCAATTCATCTCCACCTGAATTGTTGGGTTTCACCCGTAACACAAATCAGATGGAGTCTTCTTTCCAAAAGGGATAAAAAAAGATTGGCAAAGGCCAATCTTTTTTTATTATTCATTTCGAACTGGTTTTGGTGTTACACCTAAATGCTCATTTAATTTTTTTGAAATATCTTTTACATTTTTTTCGTTTGGAATGTAATAATAAATACCTCCGATACGTTTATCCGTACCTTCTATTTGCATTTTTTCCATTTCTAAATTAGATCCTGCCATATTTTTTGTAATCGCAAGCATATCATCGAAAGTTAAGTTCGTTTTCATATTTTTATCAACCGCATCAAGTAAAGAACCCATTTTGCTAATTGATTGCACAGACATCGCTTTTTTTGCAATTGCTTCTATTACAAGTTGTTGTCTTTGTCCACGCATTGCGTCACTATCAATTTTACGCGTTCTTGCAAGTGCAAGTGCTTGTTCTCCATTTAAATGTTGGAAGCCTTTTTCTAAATGAATCATACCCGCTTGGTCTTTACTATCTTGCTCTGTGAAAGTAACAGGTACATCAATATCAATACCACCAAGTGAATCGACAATTTGTACGAATGATTCAAAGTTAAACTTCACATAATAATCAACAGGAACATTTAAAAATCTTTCCACTGTATCTCGTGTACTTTCAACACCACCAAATACGTGTGCATGTGTAATTTTATCTAATTTCTTTCTAGATGGAATATATACACGTGAATCACGCGGAATACTTACTAATTTAACTGATTTATCATCTTTATTAATTGTTGCTAATAAAAGTGCATCTGTGCGAACAGCTTCACCATATTGACTTTTTCGCATTTCACTACCATCTACACCCATAATTAAAATAGAGATGTTATCCTTTAAAGGCTCAACTTCTTTATCACGTTTTGATGATTTATCAATTTGTGCATACGCATCACTTACAACCGCTTTTGCTTTATTATATATTAATGATCCATATCCTACTCCTCCAAAAATAAGTAGGAAAAATGGAATTAAAATGAACCATTTTATTGACCTTCTTTTAGAACGTTTTTTATTGCTTCTCGTATTTTGTTCTAATTCAGAGCTCATCTTCATTCGCCTCTCTTTCTCTTTCCCTAGTATAATGTATGTCTAACAATCTTCATATTGAATTTCCTTTCAAACACCTTACATTTTTGTAAGGTTACATGATGAATCCAATATGTATTCCATTTCACATTATACTCTCGTGCTTATTTTTGGCAAGTCACTATTTTTCAACTTCAAAAATTTAACGCTTCGTAACATCCGAAATTACAGATTTATAAATTTATTCGTTTCGAACCCTTCAATTTTCACCTGAAAAATTAGTAATGCAACAATACATTTCATATTATCCCTCAAGCGGTGTATACATTGTTTTCTTCCCATGATTATATATAACAGCGGATTTTGCTTTTAGTTTCGCCTTATCTATTTCTATCTCTTCATTTGAGAAATTCACAATAACTTTAATATCTTTTCCATATGAGGCAGATTGGACTAATTTATCTTCTGACAAATATGCAAAATTCGTCATTTCTTCTTTTACTGCCTTTTTATGAACTTCATTCCAAACTTTCAGATGCTGCGTAATTTCTTGTTTATGCTTATTCCACTCTACTTCATCTAAATGGTACAACGGAGGAACATTATACAATAACTCATATAGCATACGGTTTCCTACCTCATCTTTTACTTTCAAGCTTCCCCATTCCCAGTGATGCGTTGTAATTACAGAATCGTTGTATACTAATTTATATAACGGTACCGAATATACTGGATTTAAATATACTTGTTTATATTCTTCTTTCAACGGTACTTGTTTTGCATATTTTTCTGGAACATTTTGATTCGGTGACCAATATCCACCCACATAATACGGACTTGTTTTATTTTTCCTCATATCTTCATCGTCCCATTTAATAACCGGCGTTTCAATGCCGTGAGCAAATGCAATCGTGCTACTTGCAAAGTCATTTCCGCCTTCTGAACCAACTACCATACCTTTTTCTTGTGCAATATAATCCATGCGTTGCAACCTTGCTTTTAAATCTTGTTCTTGTGTTGTTATATGTTTGGCCGAATAGTCATCATAAATTTCACCTGTCGCATCACAATCAATAAACCATGAATTATATTTAGGTCCATTTTGTAATATATCGTTCATTCGCTCTTTTACACTAGGAAGAGATAAAGTTGGATTTAATTTTCGCCCTCTACCTAAAAACCCTTGCACTTTTTCTCCATTGTTCTTCGTCACAGTTGCCTCTTCATATAACGATGGATCATGAAAAGAAGCTGTATTCCAATTTTTATCAGCCTTTTCGTGAATAGAATGGTAAGAATCATACGGACCAACTAAATATCCCATTTTCTTAGCTTCTGTCACGAAATCAGGCTGCATATACCCTTGTTCCCAGTTCGGTAACCCAATCCACGCATTGTCTATTCCTGCTGCTTTCATTTCCTTTATAATATCCGTTCCATCTGCCTTACCCCATTTACTTACTTCTTCAACCGCATCACCGAGCGCCGACTTTAATACATGCTTATTTAAGTTATATAACTCCATCTTCGATAACTGATCCACGCCTTTGTTTAATAACCCACTAGCCTTCTGATCAACTTTTGGGAAAATATCCTTTTTATACAATTCCTTCATTGATAATACTTCATTTACATAACGCAAAATAACATTTTTTTGGTACTGATCAATGAAATCTTGTTTACTTACTTGCTCAAATACATTCAATTCTCCAGGCTCCGAACTATTCTTTTGAATAAGCTCTTTTATATGGCTAAACACAGGACTATTTATTTTCTCTCTTATCTTTGGCCAATTTACGTTACTGTCAGACAAACCATTTTGATTCCAAAAATAAAAATGAGCCGCACCATAAAGTTTTTCAATCTCTTTATTTTTTCTAGCCTTTTCTTGTAATGTTTTAAATTCACCTTTTCTAGCAATAGTATCCTTATACAATTTAGCAATACTGACTGCATCATTATTTGTCACATATAATTGAAATCCATATGCTTTATTTTTATTTATACGCGGGAATTCATGTATAAAATCAAATCCTATTTTCGGATCCGAATGAAATTTCAATTCATTATTAAACATATTGTTCGCAATATATACAATGGAATATTTCGAACCATTTAACGCAAAAAACTTCATAGAAAATGATTCAACAAATGAATATGCATCATCCTTTAAAAACTTCTTCCAATTTTCATCATTACTCGGAATTTGCTTACCTTCCCATAACGGAAGTGTATAATTTTCAGCTTGTACTTTCGGCCACGTAAAGCTTTCTGCACCAGTCGATTCCACTTCAATATTTAAGTGATCTTTTTTCTTTTCTAGATTCACTTTTACTTTTTGATCTGGATATTCCCAAGATGTACGATCCTTGTCTTTTTTAACATTCGAAACCTTCATTTTCGGTAACGGCTGTGACGCCTGTTCCTTTACACCATCATGTTCTACAGTTAACATGAAAGTCTCTGGATTTACATCGTAAGTAAACTCTTTATACGTCGCTTTCTTTACTTCAGACTCTTGTACAGTCTTGTTACCTTTTACATCACACCCAACTAAAGTCGAAAATGACATAGTTGTAAGAAGACATATTGCTATCATTTTTTTCATCTTCTGCACCTCCACCACTGAATATACAGGGGCTTTGTTACAGAAATGTGGCAAAAAAATAGAACCAGCATAACGCTAGCTCTATTTTGAGTATTATAAATAAGTGTGTATGAACAACTATAATTTGCTTAAAGTATATGTAATACAATAACCGTGTTTTTTCATCCTCACTACTTATAAAAGCAAATAATTCATAACTTTAATGGGCATTTCTTAACTAAAAAAATAAGTGTATATAATATAGCCTAAAACTAGCACTAAAATTACTAGCGCTGTACCTTTCCAATTCATACCACCTGTCATATCAACTGGACTACCGGATTCAGCTCTGTTTAATCCATCCTTTAAAGAGCCGGTAGGATTATTTTTCAATTCACTTTGCCTTATACGTTCTCTTTTTTCTTCTGGTGACTCTGTCTTCATACGATCACCTCCAAATGAATACACCCTTTACTAAATTATACATGATTACTTTTCTTTTATATGCCCACTGAAAAGATATTTACAACAAAAAAAGCTAGGAATGCTAGCTTTTTTATAGCCCTATATGTTCTTCTTTATTTACAGTAATTCCTCTATGATCGATTTCTAGCTCACACACTTTCATAGACGTAAATACTCTCGCTAATTGCTCAGCAATTTCTTGACGTTTATCATATGGCGTCAATATAAAAATGGATGGGCCTGCACCGCTAAGCGCTGTGCCGTATGCTCCAAATTCTTTTGCACATTTACGAATAGATGGTAATAACGGGACCAGTTCTAAACGAAATGGCTCGTGAAAATGATCTCTTTCCATCATTTCACCTACAACTTCCCACTTCTTTTGACAAAACGCAGCTACTAATACGTTGCTGATTGCACTAGCCTTAACTGCTTCATGAAATGGAAACACATCTGGTAATACAGATCGGCTTTCATCTGTATTTAACTCTTCATTTGGAATAAGAGAAATTACACCTAATTCCTTACTTTCAATTCTTACAACCGAAACATTCTTTCCATCAAGTGCTCCGATTACAGTTCCTCCTAATATCGAAGCAGCAACATTATCTGGATGTCCTTCAAAATTTGTAGCAATTTGAACTTTTTGATCAGTTGTTAAGTTCAAATTGCCTAGTTGATTCGCAAGCTCTATCCCAGCTACAATTGCTGATGCACTACTTCCTAGCCCTCTTGTTAGTGGGATATTACTAGTAACTTCTATTATATGGGGTGATAAAGAAGGACTCACCTTACATGCCGTGCTAACAATTAAATTTTTATCGTCTGTCGGAATAGACTCTTCAAAGGAATGAATTACTTGCCATTTATCAACTTTTTCTTTTACCACCACATCTAAATATAATGACAAAGCTATTCCTACTGAATCAAATCCAGGTCCAACATTCGCTGTACTAGCAGGAACACGAATACTTAATGGTATCACGACATAATCACCCCTTTAATATGCTCTTTAATTTTTTCTATATTATTTGAAACACTTGCAATATCTAATGTATTAGAAGAGATTGCGATATCAGGATCTTTCAACCCATTTCCAGTTAAAACCGCAACAACTGTCTCTCCTTTTTTGATTTTTCCAGATTGAACATGTTTAATAACGCCGGCTAATGAAGCATTTGATCCTGGCTCAGCGAAAACCCCTTCTGTTTTTGCTAATAATCTATACGCATGTAATATTTCTTCATCTGATACCATATCTATTTCACCGTGAGACTGCTTGGCAGCCTCTACTGCATATGACCAACTCGCTGGGTTACCGATGCGAATCGCTGTTGCAATTGTTTCAGGTTCTTCAATGACATGTCCCTTTACAATAGCAGCTGCTCCTTCCGCTTCAAACCCGTGAATTCTTGGCTTCTTATAGCCTTTTTCTTTCTCATATTCACAGAAACCTTTCCAGTACGCTGTAATATTTCCAGCATTTCCAACAGGAATCGCTAAAACATCTGGTGCACTTTGCAACTGTTCACAAATTTCAAATGCTGCTGTCTTTTGCCCTTCAATTCGATAAGGATTCACTGAATTTACTAATGTAATCGGCTCTTCAGCAGCAATATTTCTTACAGCCTTAAGTGCATCATCAAAATTTCCTTCTATTGAAATAATTTCAGCTCCATAGGCGACTGCTTGCGCTAATTTTCCATGTGCAATCTTTCCTTCAGGGATTACGATTATACATTTCATTCCAAGGCGTGCCGCGTATGCTGCGGCCGATGCCGAAGTATTACCTGTTGATGCACAAATAATTGCCTCCGAACCTTCTTCTTTCGCCTTCGCAACAGCCATTACCATACCACGATCTTTAAAAGAACCCGTCGGATTCGCTCCTTCATACTTACCGTATAACTGAATTCCTAATTGTTTTGATATGTTTAATAACGGAATAAGCGGTGTATTTCCTTCCATTAAGCTCACATCAGGTGTATTTTCATTCACCGGTAAATAAGAAGCATACTGTTTTAATAATCCTTTATACATATTGTTTTTCCTCCTCAATAATGTAATAACTGTTTATTTCACTTGCGACATCTTCTATCGCTCCTAGCACTCGTTCGAATTGATACTTTGAAGTTTGATGTGTCACAACAACGACTTCTGCAAGTTCACGATTTAAAGGTAATTGAATAACTTCTTTTAAACTTACAGAATAATTAACGAAACATTCTGTTATTTTTTGCAACATCCCAGGTTCATCTCGTAATGAAATACGTAAGAAATATTTCGAAACGACTTCTTCATCTCCTTGTAATTCATACGGTTCTGGTTCTTTTAACGCACTTTTATTTTTCGGAACTTGATTCATACTTTTAACAATTGAAATAATATCACTTACTACAGCAGAACCAGTCGGTAACTTCCCAGCTCCAGGGCCGTAAAACATTACTTCTCCTACCGCTTGACCGTGAACATATACTGCATTAAATTCATTATTTACATTTGATAATGGATGATGACTTGGTAAAAGTGTCGGTTCTACACTTAAATGAATGGCTGATCCTTGTTTCTCTGCTTTCCCAATTAATTTCATAGTAAACCCTAACTTTTCAGCCATTTGTAAATCTTCTTTTTCGACCTTTCGAATCCCTCTTACTTGCACATCATCTAAAGAAACATTCATCGAAAAACCTAAGTTTGCAAGAATGGCTACCTTTCTCGCCGCATCTAGCCCATCTACATCCGCTGTTGGATCCGATTCTGCGAAACCTAATTTTTGTGCTTCTTGTAACGCCTCTTCATACGACCATCCATTTTGACTCATCTTTGTTAACATGTAATTTGTTGTACCATTTACGATTCCCATTATTTTTTCAATTTGATCTGATGCTAATCCGTCTGTTAATCCTCTTAACACCGGAATACCGCCCGCTACACTTGCCTCGTAACATAAATCACAATCATTATCGTTCGCCAGTTGGAGAAGTTCTGCACCGTATACAGCCATTAAATCTTTATTTGCTGTTACGACATGTTTCTTATTTCGTAAAGCCTTAACAATGTGCTGCTTCGCTTCTTCAATTCCGCCCATTACCTCTACTACAATATCAATATTTGAATCATTTAGAACTTCATCGACATGACTTGTTACTACAATTCCATCAATACAAACATCACGTTCTTTTTCTAAATCACGTACAACGACTGTCTTTACCTTCACTTCATACCCTGTATCAAGTGCAATTTTTTTATAATGTTCTTTCAAAATATGGACAACACCACTTCCGACCGTACCTAAGCCTAACACCCCAACATTAATAACGTTATTCATCTTCTAATCTCCTCCTACAATTTTATTTTTTATCTTTATCAATCACCTTGCTCTGCTTTTTAATCATGCAGGTGGTGGTTATTTCCGTACGTACAAATCGTTTCATGTTACAGCACCTCCTTTCAAAGTAATAAAAAAACACACTCATCCCTAGGAAAGGGACGAATGTGTTTTCGTGGTTCCACCCTTGTTCCAACCTAGACATATTTCTCCCTAGATTGCTCAAGTTCAGATAACGGCTGATTCCGTCAATAATTACTAGATTACTCGTTCACTATTGAAGTTCAAAGGTGGTAAAACCATTTCTCGTGTTAGGAAGCTCACACCCTTGGCTCCCCTCTCTGTAAACCGTAAAAATGATTTCATGTCCTTATCGTTACTTTTCGTTCATGTTTATTTGTTAACTCATTATACTCGCATAAAAAACAAAATCAATACTATTTTTTAATTATTTTTAATTTTCAATCTCAGGAACTATAAAAAAACACACTCATCCCTAGGAAAGGGACGAATGTGTTTTCGTGGTTCCACCCTTGTTCCAACCTAGACGTATTTCCCCCTAGATTGCTCAAGTTCAGATAACGGCTGATTCCGTCAATAATTACTAGATTACTCGTTCACTATTGAAGTTCAAAGGTGGTAAAACCATTTCTCGTGTTAGGAAGCTCACACCCTTGACTTCCCTCTCTGTAAACCGTAAAAATGATTTCATGTCCTTATCGTTACTTTTTCGTTCATGTCTATTTGTTAACTTATTATAATTATCAACTTTTTAAAAAGCAAGCCTATTTTTACTAACTATTTTCAAAATCATTTTTTATTATATTTCACAATAACATTTTACAATTGCCGCTCGATTTACCTATTTTGTTATTTCTCCAGTTTGTAAATCAATGGTTCACATATAAATATCCCATTCTAAAACGCGTAGATACTTACCTTACAAAGATATATTAATAAAGTTTTTTAATACAATCTTTTCGTATAACTTTCTTCTAAAGAACGTGCAACATCCTCTTCCGAAGTATTTACTTTCGCGTGCTCCAGCAACATTTTTGCTGCTGAAGGTAACTCTTTTTTATTTAACCAAGATTCTGGATCCCACATTTTCGAACGAATAAAAGCTTTTGCACAATGAATGTAGCATTCCTCTATTTCAACAACAATTCCAAGTAGCGGAGTGCGTCCATTCGCCTGCATTTCTTGCAAAATTTCTTCGTCGTTTGTTATATACGCTCGGCCATTTATTCGGAGTGTCTCCCCAAGACCTGGAATAAAAAAGAGTAATCCTACACGTGGATTTGAAATAATATTCAAAATGGAGTCTATACGGCGGTTGCCTGGTCTTTCTGGAATAATAATTTTATTATTATTTAATACGTAAACAAATCCAGGTGCGTCTCCTCTCGGCGAAGCATCGCACTCTCCTAATTTATTTGCAGTAGACAATACTAGAAAAGGAGATTTTGACAAAAAATCTATGCAATGGTGGTCTAATGATGAAATAACTTTCTTTAACGCTCGCTCACTTGGTTGCCCCAATATTTTCCGTAATTCTTCCTCTGTTGAAATAATCGATTTTATTTCTTTACTCTCTATCCCCACTATTAACCACTCCGTTTTTCTTTATTTTCCCAAAATTCAATACAAATATTGTATAATAAAATTTGCAGAAAGGGGAATTTAAATGACAGAGTGGTTAACAATATTTGATCCTGAAAGAAATACACTTGGGAAGAAATTGCGTGATGAAGTGCATCGTGACGGTGATTGGCACGAAACATTTCATTGTTGGTTTGTAGAAAAAGATGATGAAGATATGTTCTTATATTTCCAATTACGCTCTAAAAATAAAAAAGAAGCTCCGGGTATATGGGATATTACTTCAGCCGGACATATTATGCATGATGAAGATGTACAAATTGGTGGTCTTCGTGAAATTAAAGAAGAACTGGGGCTTTCTTTTCAAACGACTGAGTTAGCATACAAAGGCATCTTTAAAATAGATTATGAAATTTCAAATCTTACAGATCGCGAGTTTTGTCATATGTATTTTCACAATGTCATCAATCCACTTCCATTCGCACCAGGTGAAGAAGTAGACGATGTGATGAAAGTACATGCAACTTCTTTTCTACAACTACTAAAAAGAGAGATTTCATCTTTTACAGCTATTTCTGTTTTAAGCAATAAACCGATAACGATAACATTTGAAGATATTTATCCATATGATCTTGCATACTATGAATTTGTTATAGAAAAAGGAAAAGACTTACTAGAAAATAATAGTTTATAAATAAAATAGGACTCCTAGCATTATATTGCGTGGAGTCCTATTTTTTCATTATTGTTCAAGTATTTTTAATCTACTCTCTACTCGTATAAATAAACGAATGATTAATAACAGCATAATCACCATAATCGCTATCATTGTATGTGGATATCTAAACAGTATACTAACAACACTTCCAATTAACATCATGATGAATCCGTTTTGCTTCATCACTTCTGAACTATACCTATTACCTACATCCCATAATTCTTTATTTTTCATAGATCGTTTCGTACGATAACCATATGCCGCATTAATATCGGTCGGTGGATTTTTTTGAAGGACAATTGCCGCAAGTATAAATATAATACCTATTAAAATACTCATTCCTATGTTTATTAGTGCATACATCAATTATATCCCCTCCTAACCTACAGCTTCATCATACGACATAATCCTGTTTTTTCCAATTCCACAACACATTCATTTTCTTTCTTTTGATGTCTGGAACATACTTGGAAGTGTTACAAAACGCGCCCCTTTTGTTTTTAACTGAGGAATGATTTTGTCTAGTGCATCTACAGATCCTTGTAAACGCCCACCTGGAGTCGAATGCTGAAGGATAACACTGCCAGGAAATGAATTCCCTAACACATTATTTGTAATCGTATCAGCGCTTATTCCTTTCCAATCAACCGTATCAACACTCCATTGTACAATCATAAAATTTTGCTCTGTTGCCCACTTCAATTGATTTTCAAGTATTTCACCGTACGGTGGACGAATAAACTTCGGTGCATAACTAGCTAAACGATTTAATATTTCTTCTGTTTTTATAATTTGATTACGGTACTCAGTATCATTTACTTTCGCTAAATTTGGATGGCTGTACGTATGATTGCCAATTACATGCCCTTCATTCGCAATACGCTTTACTACATTCGGAAACTTTTCTGCATTTTCACCGAGCAGGAAAAATGTAGCTTTTACATTATGTTGTTTTAACTTATCTAAAATTTTCGGCGTAAATTCTAAATCTGGTCCATCATCAAATGTAAGAGCGACTTCCGCTTTATTATACGGTCCTGAAAATGCATAAGCATATTTTTCGACCCACGAAAATGGTGTCCACGATCCACGCTCATATGCTTTCATTTGTACTACATAGTTTTGCGGGATATATGCGTATGGCAATGAATTTATATAGTCACCATAGTAAAATGAGTTATATGGCATATAGGCGTACGAAACATCTTGTTCTAGTCCCCATTCATATGGAGCAAACATTTCTGGCGAATAAAAATAATACATGATAAAAACCTCCCTAAAATTTCATATGTGATTCCTCTGCACTTTGTTAGAGAAATTCTTATTCATAAACAAAAATAAGACTGTCCTTAATTAGGACAGTCTTATTACTTAATAAAACTAATAAATTACTTTACTATCTCTCAGTAATGTTCTCACATGTTTTAAATAACTTGTCACTCTGTCATCATCAACTTGCGGGTATTGATATCCATAAGCGTTAGCAAATTCGTTCGCAACTTCCCTAAACATATCTCCCATTACAAAAAATGACTCCCATATGTCTTCATATTCAGCATTCGAATAGGTCCTTTTAAATTGCTCCCACATATCTTTTTCAATATATTGCTCAAAATGCTTCCCAAACTTTCCTGCATTACCTGTAAAGTCTGTTTTCATACCAATATGCCATTCTAGCATTACAATGAACATATCTCGTACTGGACCATCGAGCATCCCTTTCGCATAAGAAAGTTCTTCTCTCCATAGTCCTTTCCCTACATTCGTACTACACCACCAAAATTCATTACAGCAATCTAAAAACTCTTTTTCTGTAGGCTTTTGTATTAAGTAATCTTTATCGCTTGCTGGTGGAAATTCAACAATACAATTATCTTTATCCAGAAGCAGTTTACTTAAACTATCTTGTCCAACGAACTTATTTATCAAATCAAATGGAACGAGCGTTAAATCAATTCGATTTCCATCCATAAACTGCATTAAATACGGAAATTTCCCGTCTTCGTCCGCTGGAATTAATGACATTTCTTCTGGCATTTGTACAATCATTATTTCTCCAAATCTATGAATCCAATTATGATTAGACGTAAAAGATTGTATATCACTTACAACATACATAATATCATAGTCTTGAAAACAATCTCTTTTCACATTTGGATTTACACGTGATCCATTCATGATGACAGCTCGGATTCTATCATCCTCTTTTGCTGTATCCATAATTAAGTCTAACATTTCTTTTTCAGTTCTCATCTATTCCTTACCTCCAATTTTTATATAAACTTATATTTTCAAGTATGTTGGAGGTCCACGAGCTAGCTGCGTTATACACGATACATGTTATAATTTTTGAAATTTCTTTTTCATCTTTTTATCTCCTTTCGTCATTCTTTTACGACTGCCATGACAAATCCATCGTATCCTTTACTTCCTACAGTTTGAAGCGCAGTAGCACTTACACGTGGCTCTGCAGCTATTAATTCATAGAAGCGACGTATCCCTTGCACGCGAGGATCATTACTCATATTGTCAATAACTTCTCCTTCACGTACTACGTTATCCCCAATAATTATAGTACCAGGGCGTGATAGCTTCAGTGCCCATTCAAAATAAGCAGGGTTATTTTGTTTATCGGCGTCTATAAAAATAAAATCAAATGGTTCATACTTCTCATTTTCGATTTGCCGTAAAGATTCTAAAGCTAATCCTGTTCGTACTTCAATTCTATCATTCAAATTGGCACGCTCAATATTGTTACGTGCAATTTCTGCATGTTTTTCATTTGCTTCCAATGTAACAACTCGGCCTCCAGATGGCAATCCCCTTGCAAGCCATATCGTGCTATATCCACCTAGAGTACCAATCTCTAATATATTACGAGCCCCTTGAATTTGTACTAGTAGTTGCAAAAACTTACCTTGCGTTGGCGATACATCGTGTGCTGGTAATTTAGCTGCAGCGTTTGCTTGAAGAACTTCTTCTAATGTAGAATCTTTCGGTATTAATACATCACTCACATATTGATCAACAGCCGTCCATCTCTCAATCGTACTCATGTAAATACCATCCCCTTCAATTTCTTAATACTTTTCTACCATTCACTTTTGATTATACTGTAATTTCTGTCTCATATACAAAAAATAAAGAAGGGACATCCACTCCATCACAGAATAGATATCCCTTCTTTTGTTTCTAAATTTATCCCTTACGGATTAGTAGACCAAAGTCCTGCTGATTTAATAAATGTACGTTTATTTAATTTCAGCTGTGCTACGATAAACTCTGCAATATCTTCTGCTTGCATTACTTTATCTGGGTTTCCATCAGTTAATCCTAAATCTACAGCCATATCCGTTGCTACTGTACTTGGTGTTAAAGCTGTCACACGAATGTTATGTTTACGAACTTCCATCGCTAACGATTCTGTTAAGCCAAGAACACCAAATTTAGAAGCACTGTATGCACTTGTTACAGGTGCACCCTTTTGTCCTGCTGTAGATGAAATGTTAATGATATCACCAGATTGTTGTTCAATCATACTTGGTAAAGCTGCACGAGTTGCATAGTACACACCCATTAAGTTTACTTGAATGATTTTTTCCCAATCAGCAACGTCTAGTTCTAAAAACTTACCGAATTTAGAAATACCAGCGTTATTAATTAAAATATCGATAGATCCTAAACCGGTTTTTAACGTTTCAATTGCAGTCGTTACCTCTTCATATGAAGATACATCAGCAGTCGCAATAACAGCTTTTACGCCTTCTGCTTCTACTTCTTTCGCTACAGCTTTTAAGTTTTCTTCTGAACGAGCTAAAAGACCTACGTTTACGCCTTCTTTCGCTAATGCAATCGCTACAGCACGACCAATCCCTCTACCTGCTCCTGTAATTAAAGCATTTTTGCCTTGTAATAATTCTGCCAAGTATAACACTCCTTAATCGTCTCAGTTGTTTATTATTATATTAAAAGTGTAACTATATTTATGTAAAAAGGCAATGATGCACTTTCATGTGCGTAGGTTACCTGTGGGTAACTATAATATTTTTTTATAAGTCTCACATGTTTTATCATCATTCATGTAAAATAAAAATAAATCCAGCATAGGGGAGTGTATGTGTATGAAAAGAAAAAAATGGTTCTTGTCACTAACTGCAGTCGGACTATGTATCATATTTTTTGCGATGTACTTTATATTTGGTAATCCACTAAATTATAAAGTAATAGAAAAAGATACTAGCAATTATCTCCATACTATAAAAAACTATAAGCAAGAAGAAATACAAAGCATAACTGGAAAATATACTCCCATTTATAATATCGGCTATTATGCAGAGGTAGTATATAAAGACGAACCCTATTTTACATACTCTTATACATACGATAATAATAATACAAGACAATGGCATTTTAGGAAGACATACTGAATCATTTGAGCATCTTAATTTAAATTGGTCACTGTTCGACCAATTAATAAGAGGTATTCATACAAACTTACAAGAAAGAGGTTTAAGTGAAAAAAAGGATTATTCTATACGAAGCGTTCAATTCATTGATATCGATGATGATAAAAACGGTGCAGAAGCATATGTTAACTTTAAGAAAGATACAAAATCAGATTATTCATACCGTATGAATAACGAAGGAAAGGCTTATCAATATAGTTGCAGTAACGGGGAATGTATTTTTAAAGAGAAATAGTGTTAGAAGATATCCTCCTAACACTATTTTCCTTCATTATTCGGAATACACACAATAAATTCTGCGCCATTCCCTTCCTCACTCTCGACTTTTATTTCTCCTTGATGAAGGTCGAGTACTTTTTTTACGATGGCCAAACCTAAGCCACTTCCTCCATAAGTACGATTTCGTGAAGTGTCCGCTTTATAAAAACGTTCAAAAATATGTTGTTTCTGTTCTTCGGATATACCAATTCCCGAATCACGAATACGTACTTCCACTACTTTCTCATGTTTTTGTAACTGGATTGTAATTGTGCCACCACTTGGCGTAAATTTAATACTATTATGAATTAAATTAATCCACACTTGACTCATACTTTCTTGGTCAGCAATAACATTTACTTTTTCTAAATCCAGTTCTAATTCAATTTCTTTTTCAGCCCAGAGCGGTTCACTATTTAATACAATTTGCTTTAACTGTTGATCTAATCGATACGCCACTCTTTCTGGTGTATACTCTTCCGCCTCTAAAAGAGTTAGTTTCAGTAAATTTTGACTTAGTTTAGATAATCTCGTCGTTTCTGTTTCAATAATAGTAAGATAATGCTTTCTTTTTTCCTCCGAAAGATTATCATCTTGTAGTGCTCTTGCGAATCCTTTTATAGAAGTTAATGGTGACTGTATTTCATGAGAAACATTCGATACAAATTCCTGACGCATTTTCTCCATCGTATTCAGTTCATCTGTCATATCATTTATACTTTTTACGAGTACACCAATTTCTCCATCATACTTTTCTTCATTGCGTATTTTTACGGAGAAGTCTCCTTTTGCAATTTTTTGTATCGGTTCAATAATCGTCCAAATCATTGCCTGTCGTTTTGGTCTCATTAATATCCCAATCAATGTCCAGATAAGAACAATAAATACAAAGCCGACCATATCACTAATTAAAAAAGTAACAAACGGCGATACATTTACTTCCAGAGCATTCAATATACTAGTTGCTACATAAAATGCGATAGACCAAATTATAGTGAGAAAAGAAAAAAGCGCTAATACCGCTCCAATTACTTTCAACATCTTCAGCCTACTCATTTGTTTTCTTTTCCTCATTTACTTACCTCTAAGCGATACCCTAAACCTCTTATCGTTTTAATACTGAACTTCGACTTCTCTTCTTGAAACTTCTCACGTAGCCGATTAATATGAACGTCTAGTGTACGTTCATTCCCTTCAAAATCATATCCCCATACATCTTCAATTAATTGCTCTCTCGAACACGTTCTTCCTGCTTTAGAACCTAAAGTAAAAAGCAATTCGAATTCTTTTAGCGGTAATGTAACTGTTTGTTCTCCAACTGAAACTTCAAATGTTTTACGATTTAACAATACATCTCCAACTTGAATCGATTGCGACACTGTAATTTGGTAACGTTTCAATAATGCCTTAACTCTCACTACTAGTTCTATCGGATCAAATGGTTTTACAAGATAATCATCCGTGCCAAGGTGAAATCCTTTTACTTTTTGGGACGTCTCCCCTTTCGCAGTTAGCATCAAAATCGGAATATCATAGTACTTCCTTAATTCAAAACATACATCAAATCCATCCATATTCGGCATCATGATATCAAGAATAACCATATCAACTTTTACTTCATCTATTTTCTGAAGTGCATCTAGACCATCAATTGCCTCATATGTTTGAAAACCTTCTCGTTCTAAAAATACAGAAACAAGTTCTCTAATATGCGGATCGTCGTCCACTATTAAAATGTTAGGTATCAAAGAAACCATTTCCTTTCTAATTAGCATCCGTAATAAAAATTTTAAAAATGAATAATCAGCGGAGTACCACCCCCACTGATTATTCATTTTATAATGCGCCCTCTTTAATTTTCAATTGTTGCGTTGCAAATTCGCGATACATATCATGTGTGCGTAACAATTCATCATGTGTACCGCTTCCTGTAAGATTCCCTTTTTCTATAAAGATAATTTTATCGGCATCTACAACAGTAGAAAGTCTATGTGCAATAACTAACGTTGTTCTGCCTTTCATTAAGTTATTTAACGCCTTTTGAACGACAGACTCTGATTTACTATCTAGACTGGAAGTTGCTTCATCTAACATAAGAATTTGTGGATTTCGAAGTAATGCTCGGGCAATGGCAATTCGCTGTCTTTGTCCTCCAGAAAGCTTCACACCACGTTCTCCAACTTCTGTTGCGTATCCGTTTGGCAAATCATGAATAAATGCATCAACATATGCCATTGCTGCTACTTTTTCAATTTCTGCATCAGTCACTTCACCCTCAACACCGTAGCAAATATTATCACGAATCGTTCCATCAATTAACGGACTATCTTGTGATACGTAACCGATTTGACGTCGCCATGACTGTAGTGAATAATTCTTAATTGAGTCTTTTCCTAATTTAATAGCACCGCTAGTTGGCTCATAAAAACGTTCTAATAGTGAGAATAACGTCGTTTTCCCGCTACCACTTGGTCCTACAATTGCTGTTACTTTTCCTGATTCAATTGTGAAATCAATATTCTTTAAAACTTGCTCTTCTTCGTTATACTCGAAATGTACATTTTCAAGAACGATTGGTTGCTTAGCATTTGTGACCTTCATACCAGTTTCATGATCTTCTACTTCATATTCTAAAATTGTATTAATTCTTTCCGTTGCACCAATTGCCTTTTGGAATTGTGTAAAGAACATAGATAATTGACTCATCGGCATTATAATTTGTACTAAATATAAAATAAACGCTACTAGTTCCCCTGTTGTTAATGCACCGCTAGAAACACGCATTCCACCATACCCTACGATAATAACAAGCAATGCCATTAAAACAAACGACATAACTGGTGAAATTAACGCTTGCACTTTACCTTCTTTCAAACCAAATTGCAATAACTTTTCAATACCTTTATTTCCAGTTTCATATTCCCTTTTTTCTGTGTTCGAAGATTTTACTAAACGAATTTCTGATAATACTTGCGTTAATACACTAGTAAAAGAAGCCGTTTCATCTTGAAGTGCTTTTGAAATCTTATACATTTTTCGTCCAAGTGGAACTAAAATAAGTACTGATAATGGAATAACGGTTAAAAGTAAAAGTGTCATTTTCCAATCTAAAACAAATAATACAATTAATGATCCAACAATTGAAATACCACCTGTTAATAAGTTTGACAAGTGCTCAGAAATTAATGTTTTCACAACTCCTGTATCATTTGTCATACGGCTAATTGTATCGCCTGTTCTATTTTGATCATAATAAGTTACCGGTAAAATAAGCACCTTTTTCCACAAGCGTTCTCTCAGTCCAGCTACAATCTTCTGCCCAATATAATTTAATAAATATATAGATAATCCTGCAGCTATAGTTTGCATAATAAAGAATGCAACTAGCCCAATAATTTGTCCTGTACTTATTGACGAAAGTGAAAAATTATCTACTAACCCTTTCGTTAACATCGGTATAAATAAACTCGCTCCTGTAGAAAGCAAACTCATTAATAACGCAAAAGCAAGAATCCCTTTTGGAGGATTTGTATCTTGAATAAGGCGTAAAAACTGCCTCCAGTTCCCTTTTTTCTTCATCTCATTTCTAACTTCCATTCCTGTTCATCTCCTCGTGTTAAACCAAACTGTTCTTTCTAAAAATAGAATACAATACAAATGTAAACTGAATGTAAACACACTTTTTCTGTTTTTACAAAATATACATACAAACGCATCTTTACAACAGATATAAATATCTGATATTATTACCTAGTGCTAAATATTATTTTATGTGAATTATAAATTACCAATTTACGATACTATATAAATCTCCCGTTATTGAAAGGAGTATCCTTTTTGCAAACAAATATACATTCCGAAAAGGAAACAATTATTTTTATTCATGGATTAGTCGGCAATCGTCGTGCCTTCAAAAAAGAGCATAAACGATTTTCCGCCTCTTACAACGTTATTACTTACGACTTATTAGGTCATGGTGATGATAAAGGTGCAGATATCGAATTTTCATTACAGCGTCTCGTAGATCAATTATTGAATTTATATGAAAAAGAAGGCATTCAAAAAGCTCATATTTGCGCTCTAAGTTACGGCTGTTATATCTCTACAATTTTTGCACAAATGCATCCAGAAAAAGTATTGAGCATTTGTCACATTGGTGGACATTATAATAATCCATCCCTTTTATATAACGTATTTCAAAAGTTTTGGGAGAAGCGAGGAGACGAGTACTCTAAATGGCTCTCTCAATACGCAAATACCATTTTCCCAAGTGGCATGCTAAAAGCAAATCCGTTCGCAGTCATTTCAAGAAATATTTATTACCGTTTCGGATTGCAATTACATTCATCAATTATCGCCCAATCATTACGGCATCGTTTAGAATTCGATTTAAAATCTAAATTAAAATCACTTCCCCACCCTATTCTATGGGTAATGGGTGAACATGATCATCTCTATAAATCTTGTCTTTTTGATTTGAAATCCATTCTTCCTAACGTTTTATATAAAGAAATACCGCTTGCAGGACATGCAGCAAACTTATTTCGCCCGAACTACTTCCATGACCTATACGCTCGATTTTTAAATGGGAAGTTACAGTAAAAACTACTACATTTCCAATTTATTCAACTATAAAAAGGCTTCCCAAGTTTCCCTGGAAAGCCTTTTCTCTATACGAAAAGTATATAAACTACTTTTTCTTAGTATGCTTTTGTGTAACCTAACATGTGCTTGCTCCAGTAAGAGTTACTTACAGAACTAATACGTACACCAGTTGCATCAGTTTCTGCACTAATGAACTGACCGTTCCCTAAGTAAACACCCATGTGAGAAGGACCTGATTTATAAGTATTTTGGAAGTATACTAAATCACCTGGTTGTGGATTGCTAGTTTTTGTTTTAGAGCTCCAGTATCCAGCAACTGTTTGACGAGCGCCTTTATGACCAGTTTGATTTAATACATAGTGAATGAATCCACTGCAGTCAAAACCAGCAGGTGTTGTACCAGCAGTTCTGTATGGTGAACCATTTAAAGATCTAGCGAATCCAGCGATTGAAGATGTATTTCCACCTGTTGTTGGTTGTTGTACGTCTTTACCTGGTTGTTGAACGTTATTTGTAACATTATTGTTATTCGTAACGTTGTTTACTCCGCCTTTTACAAACTTAACGAAGTCTGCACTTACGTAACCTGTACGGCCATTATGGTTAATTTTGTACCAACCATTTTCAGCGCCAGTAACGTTTAATACTTTACCGTTTGTTACGCCACCGATTACAGCGTTGTATGTAGCTGGGCCTGTACGTACTTTTAAAGCACCAGTGTTAACAACATAAGAACCACCAGTTTGAACTGTAGTAGTATTGTTGTTTGTAGTTGGTTGTTGTGTTTCGTTAGATACAGCAGAACCACCTTTTGTTACGAAGTCTTTGCTTACGTATCCAGTTCCACCATTGAAGTTGATTTTAAACCAATCTTGTACTTCACCAACAACTTGTACTGTTTTACCTTTATTTACAGAACCTAATACTGTATGAGATGTACTTGGGCCTGTACGTACGTTAAGTGAAGAAACGTTTACTGTGTAAGTACCAGTTCCTTGTTGAACAGTAGTTCCTGTTTTACCACCAGTCGTTACGAAGTCACCACTTACATAACCAGTTTGACCGTTTACAGTTACTTTGAACCAACCGTTTTCTTGTCCAATTACTTGTAGTACTTGACCTGATTTCACTTTAGAAATCACGTTATGTCCTGTACCAGCACCTGAACGAACATTTAATACATCAGCTGTTACCGTGTATTTTAATTCAGAAGTTGTTTCTACCTTTTTTGTTTCAGTTACAGTCGTTTGAGTTTGAGTTTGAGTTTGTCCATTAATTTCTTTTAGCGCCTCATTTGAAACTTGTGCTTGAGCAGAATCCATACCTGGAACTGCAACACCCACTACAGAAGCTGCTGCTAAACCTGCAATTACTTTTTTCATAAGTTGTCTTTACTTCCTTTCCCTACTATCCTCTTAAAAAAACTTATAAACTTAATACATTACAATATTATCAAAGTAAAATATTCATTAAGTTCCATTTTTTAACAAGAGTTTTATTTTTCACACAGAGTTCATTTTAAACGAATGAAGTGAATTCCGTGTGAACTTCATGTGAACTTTACCATTAAACTTATTGTTTTTGCAATGCTTTTTTCAATTCTCTTATGTATTTCATTGAAAATTCGACATTTCATTCATTATCTTAATATATATTTTCCTATCCACTCCGAAAAACTCTATTAATCTAATACAATGCAAAGAATGTACTTCCTATTAAGGTTCCTTCCATGAAGCATACTCTTATCATGACAAAAAATGCTTTTTTTATCAATAGTATAATATTTTCTGAAAACTTTTTTTGATACTGTCTATCGCCTTTAAAAGATTTGATAATTTGTAAGATTTAACTTCAAAAATTCTGTTCTAATTTGACGAAAATGCACATTCCACTCACTATTTTCCGCTACATATGGAATTTTCAGGATATTTATATTATCATATATACAGTGGTGTCTTAATCCATACATGTATTATCCACACTACCCGGAAGCCAATCGAACTTTTACAGGTCGGTATTCTCCACGTAGCATTGAATTTTGAGATGGAAGTCTTATCGCCTGCAAATATTGTGATGAAAGAAGGAGGTATATTTATGAAAAACATAATAGATGATCCTATAAATAAAAATATAGAACTGTACTATGCTTTTTTTCAATTCGTTTCAATTATTACCTTACAAAAAATATCAACTATTGAAACACGTAAAAACGAATTAAAAAATCAGATGAAAAATTCCTATCAAAAAAATCCTTACTCCTTATAAAAAGGTGAACAGATTATATTTCTGTTCACCTTTTATCCCGCATTATTTATAAATTTTCACACGATTCTCTAAAGGTTGGTATTCTTTTTCACCTGCAGTTACCACCGGTTTACCAAACGGCATTTGCGCAGTAAGTTTCCAGCTTTCTGGAACTTCCCATTCTTTTCTCACTTCTTCATCAATTAATGGATTGTAATGCTGCAATGTAGCACCAAATCCTTCAATTTCTAAAGCCGTCCAAATTGCAAATTGTAACATTCCTGAGGATTGTTGAGACCAAACCGGAAAATTCTCTTTATATAAGGCAAAGTTTTCTTGCAGTTGTTCCACTACTTGACTATCTTCGAAGTATAGGACCGTTCCATAACCATTTTTAAATGCATTCATTTTTTCTTCAGTAGATGCAAAATTATTTTCAGGTACAATTTTTCGTAACGTTTCTTTCGTAATATCCCATAACTTATCGTGTTGTTCTCCAAGCAAGACGACAACGCGAGCGCTCTGAGAGTTAAAAGCTGAAGGTGTATGTTTTACAGCATGATAAATCACTTCTTGAATTTTATCATCAGAAACTACTTGCTCTTTACTAATCGCGTAAATAGATCTTCTGTCTTCAATTGCCGAGTAAAAATCTTTTGCCATCATAATTCCCTCCAATTTTCATTTGAGGCTTTTTCATATGTACACATCATATTCTGCCTCTTAAAACTTATCATTAATAAGTTTCTAACTTTATACTATCAACAAACAATAATAAACTCAAATAATAACACTCACATTTTTTACCTTCTTATTTCCTAGTTCTAAAAATAAAAAGGTAATTTATCGTTACCTATAATAAGTAACAACAAATTACCTTTCTTATATAATGATCTAACTCAATATTTCACTTAATTAACTAAGCCAAATGCATAAGACATTAACTTATTCGTCTCTGTAAAACGCTTCGTTTTACCTTTCGTTCCCATTACAACTGTAATAATACGAGTATTACCTTGTTTTGCTGTACCCGTAAAACAATACCCCGCGCTATCTGTAAATCCTGTTTTTAATCCGTCTATTCCTTCTATATATAAAGCTTTATTATTTTTGTTTAACATATCATTTGTACTTATAACATTAATATTATTAAATGCTAACTGACTTTGACGTAAATGAGTCACTTCTAATATTTCTGGATAATCTTTTATAAGATGATACGCCAAGTTTGCTACATCAGCAGCTGTCATCTTTGTCTCACTTCCATCAGGTTCTTGTAGTCCTGACGCATTTGCAAATTTAGCATAATCCGACATTTTTAACTGCTTTGCTTTTTCATTCATACGCTGAACGAAATCTTTCTCTGTTTTTGCCATATGTTCTGCTAAAGCTACAGCCGAATTATTTGCTGATTCAATCATTAATGCATGATACAAATCTTTAACAGTTAATGTGTCATTAACTTGGACTGGGATTCTCGCACCCTCTGTTTGTGCCGCTTTCACACTCATTTTCACCGGATCTTCCCAGCGAACTTTCCCATTATGTACATTTTCTAATAGTAGGTACGCTGTCATCATCTTAGACATACTTGCTGGCGCAAAAGCTTCATTTTCATTATGTTGATAAATAATATCTCCATTACTCGCATCGATAATCATAGCTGCTTTTGCATCAATTTCCGGTGGTATGTACTTTGGTGGCACTACTTTTTCAGTTAATCCTGTTTTAGGTAGTTCTGCCACCTGTAAAGGTTGTCCCTCTACATTTGTTGCACTCTTTTGAGTTCCTTGGAATAAGAACCAACATATCCCTAAAATAATGACTACTAGGATCGTCAGCCTTCCCCATTTTAACCGCTTCATTTCAAAACTCCTTTAGCAAACCATTTATACACTCACATTTAACCATAACAACAATTACTTTATATCGTCAAGGTAAAAAGCATATTTATTCATCCTATACATTTATGTTACACTTAAAATACCGAAATATAAGAATATTCAATGTTGCATTATCGTAATTTAACTATTTAATAGAAAGGATTCTTACGATGCTACTTCCAAAAACATTAAAATACGGAGACACAATCGGCATTTATTCGCCCTCTTCACCAGCAACCTACACTTCTCCAAAAAGATTTGAACGAGCGAAATCCTACTTACAACAGAAGGGATTTCACATATTAGAAGGTTCACTAACAGGTCGACATGATTATTATCGTTCTGGTAGTATACAAGAGCGTGCCGAGGAACTGAATGCTTTAATAAGAAATCCTAATGTAGCTTGTATTATGTCAACAATTGGCGGTATGAATTCTAATTCCTTATTGCCCTATATTGATTATGATGCTTTTCAAAATAACCCTAAAATAATGATTGGTTATTCAGATGCAACAGCTTTATTGCTAGGGATTTATGCCAAAACAGGAATTCCTACATTTTATGGTCCGGCACTCGTCCCCTCCTTTGGAGAATTTGAGCCTTTTGTAGATTATACATACAACTATTTTGCAGAAACATTACTACATAATCAAGTGCTTCCTTACAACATAAAACAACCTTTATTTTGGTCAGATGAATTTATTAATTGGGAAGAGAAGACGAAAGAAAAAGAACGTAGACCAAACAATTGGATTTCTGTAACAAACGGACAAGCTACTGGCCGTATTATTGGTGGGAACTTAAATACAATAGAAGGCATTTGGGGTAGCCCTTATATGCCAAGCATTCAAGAAGGTGATATTTTATTTATTGAAGATAGCTCAAAAGATGCAGCTACTATTGAAAGAAGTTTTTCATTACTTAAAATTAACGGTGTATTTGAAAAAGTTTCAGGTATACTTCTTGGAAAACATGAGCAATTTGATGATTGTGGTACGAATCGCAAACCTTACGAAATATTAGTAGAAGTACTGCAAAATCAAAGAATCCCTTTACTTGCTGACTTTGATTGTTGTCATACCCATCCGATGATTACTATGCCGATAGGTGTTCAAGTGAACATGGATGCAACGAATAAAACAATACATATTTTAGAAAAGTGGCAGTTATAAAAATCGCTTATATTATAGGAAGAAAATATTATTAACTTTCCATTAGAAAACATAAAAAAGCTCCGTCCATCACAAACGGAGCTTTTTATTATTGTCCTAAATTTTGAACCTTGTCTTTCAAATCACGAACTTGATCTATCGTCTGCATAAGCTCAGAGTTTTTAAATTGCTCTACATCCACTTTTCCTTCTTCTATCTTCGTCATTGCCGTATCAATTAATGTATTTAACTTTTCGTTATATACGACGATTTGCTGATGAAGATCCTTCGCTACATCAGGCGGTGTTAATTCATTGAAAGCAGGTATATCTTGTTTAATTTCACTAAGCTTCGTTTCTAATTCTTTTCGAGCTTCGCTATCATTCACAGCCTTTTCAGCTAATGCTGGTGCATCATTTGCAAATGTACTTATTTCATTTACATAGTCTGTCGCTTTTTGAGCATAATCTATGGAGTTCTTTCCTTGCTCTACTAGTGAACATCCCATTAAACCAATTGAAACTATACATACTAATAAAATTGATTTGATTTTCATTTTAGACTCCCTTCGTCATTATACTTGTCTGTAATCTTCTTTATCATAACTTCTAGTTAAATCACCTACAACCTTTTTCAAATAGCTATTTAACCGCTCACATGCCCTATTATCGTTACAACATCTATTTCTATATGTACGCTAATAATATCTTCAATTATATCCATATATCCTTGTCCTATAGCTGCTCCATAGTGTAATGTAAGCCCCTTCTTTTCATACACTGACTTTGGCACTGAAAAAATAAATCTCCTCAAGTTTCTTTCATCAGCAGGCTCCATAATTAAAACAATTCCATCCTCTTCAAACATATACACTCGCCCTCCAACTTTACATTCACTATGGCTCAGTATTGCCTTTGTCAGCTAAATTTAAAACCAAAAAATAAGTTGAACATTGCTCTATAATTAAAATAAGAAGCATTAATTCTTGTTTTAAGGTTTAATGCTTCTTCAAAACTTTGATTTAACTGTCCATAATCCGTATTATGCGAATTATTTCAATTCCCCTCAATTCTTCATTTCCGGACAATATAGAGTACATTAGTTTCAGATAAACCAAATTTCCTCGCACTTCTCATTCCTTGTTTTTCAGCTATGTTATACAATTCAACCTTAAATCCTACATTCATTAATCGTTGTATAAATCCTGATTGATTATAAATTCTTACATGTTCTTCATGACCAAAAGCTAATTTTCTCAATTTTGGCGTTAAAATTAATTCATTCTCTATAATAACATCTACATTCATTACGATTGGAGCTTGAATAATTCCCCATCCATTTGTTTTTAATACTCTATATAACTCTCTCATCGCTTTTTCATCATCTTGAACGTACTGTAATACATGACCACATAAAATCACATCAAATGTATCATTTTCATATGGAATTCTAGTAACATCAATTTCCTGCATTAATGGATCCTTCGGTTCAATATCTCCACATACATATGTAATATTTTTAAACTGAGCAAACCAACTTCTTAACTTCGCTTCTGGTGCAATATGAAGCATAGTATCATTTCCACTTAATAAATCCATTTCTCTTTCAATATATACACGATATAACCTTTCACGGTCCATCGAATCACATACCGGACAAATCCCCGTATCTTTATTCCACATCTCGAATTTATATTTTGGAAAAGCGTAATGTTCTGGCCAAGGAGAAAATTTTTCAAATTGTTGATTGCAAAATTGACAATAGCAGACTTCTTTCTCAAATAAAAGATGAACTAACTTATTTAGTTCCTTCTCTATCTTTTCATTATCAATTTGATTTAATTGACTATTATTTACCGCATTCTTAATTATTAACACCGCATTTTCCAAACAATGAGTTAAACATTCTTTATAATCTTGCTCACAATTTAAAAACCCACTATTATATGCATCTAGTATTAATTCATTCCATTCTTCAATTGTCTTTAATGTAAATTGCATTTGTTTTTGATTTTCCTCACTATGTTGTCTAAAATAACTAAGGGGTTCCTCTATATAAACTACTTTCCCTTTCCTCATCATATCTAGCCATGTTGCAATGTCATGAATAGCAGAGTAATCCTTCCCCTTAAAACACCCAAAATCCCCTCCCAAAAATTTTCGATTAAACAGAACTGTTGTAGGCTCACCAACTACATTTTTTAAGTTTTTTAACATATAATCCCCTAATTCTTTCCCTTCAAAAAGTGTAGTTTCTTTGGCAATTTTCATATTCAATGTTGATGGTGGTAATATTTTTCCATTGTCATCAATTAATTCACGATATGACGTCACAAACGAAATGTTTTCTAGACTAAAAAAACAGTTCATCATTCTTTTAATCTTTTCAGGATGAAATAAGTCATCATCTAATAAAAAGTTTATATAATCTCCATTTGCAAGTTCTATACACTTATTAAAGTTCTCTGCTTCTAATCGAGGTTTATTTTTAACATATGTGATACAACCATATTCACTTAAATATGGTTGTATCATCGCTTGAACTTCACCGTTTGTACTATCGTCAGAAATTATTATTTCGATATTTTCATATGTTTGATTCAAAGCACTTTTGAGAGCTAATTCTAAGTAATGAGGTTTATTATAGGCAGGAATCAGTATACTGACTTTCGGTAAATGAGACTTGTTATTCTGATACTGTTTTTTCTTTTCTATATTTATTTCCTTTCGCTTAATTTTTCGGTAATAGTCTAATGTATATAATATTGATGATGGAACTAATTTTTTTGCATAGTCTAGGAAATTAGTTATCGCTTTATATAACTCTTTTTCAGTAGATAAAAAACCATACTTTTCTCCAACTATAATACTATGCGAAAAATCCTCTACTCCATCCATCAGTTTATTAGATTCATTCAACTGTTGACCTGAATGTAATCGGAAGTAACTAAGTGTCTCTGCAATATATACTGCTTTTCCTTTACTTAATAAAGATAACCATGAAGCTATATCTACATTACATAAATACCTTCTCTTATCAAAAATCCCATACGGTTCTTGTAAATCATTTTTACGAAATAAAACTGTTGTCGGTTCTCCAATATAATTTTTTTGATCCACAATTACCCTATTTCCTAATTCTGTTCCCTCTATAATCGTATCCTCTTCAAATAAAAGGACAGTTGAATAAATATGTCGTAGTTCTTTCCCTTTATCATCAATTACTTGACGATGAGATGTTACAAGTTTGATTTCATTATCTAGATCATTGAGAAAATACTTCATCATTTTTTCAATTTTATTCATATGAAATAAATCATCATCCATTAAAAAATTTATATACTCACCGTTGGCTTCATTAAATAACATTAGCGCATTTTCAAATTGTCCGAGAGTTGACCTGTTTTTTATATAAATAATATTTGAATGATCACATAAGTATTTTTGTAACACTTTTTCCGTTTCATCATTCGTGCTATCATCTCCAACAATAATTTCTATATTAGAATATGTTTGTTGTAATACACTACACAATGCTTTTTCAAAGTAGTCAGGACGATTATAAGTAGGAATTAAAACACTTACCAACGGAATTCGCTCTATCGCCTCTTCACTTTTTTCAAAACGATTCCCCATCTTTTCCCCCACCTTTTCGCATATTATTTATATACGCGACATAATATCACATTACTTAAACCGTATGAAACCTTTATACTTTTATGCAAGCCCATAACAAAATATCCTACTTTTCAATCGTAAATATACATATTCAATCATATAAACATTTGATTAGCTTCTTTTTATTCATTTGATTTCTATCATAAAATAATGTAAGGCAAATAAAACGAAACCTTAATTAGAAGATGCTTCTCCATCCCTTCTAATTATCCCCCTCACCAATCGGATTTTTACGTACAATTACTCTCCCGCCTAACTTCCTCTCATCAACCGGATCTTAGGTAGGAGTCTTACTCCCTGCAAATAGCGGGATAAATCTATACCTTAAAAAGAAAATATATTTCTTAACAAAAAATAGCTGCACCATTAGGCGTAGCTATTTTACAATTATTACTTATTCAAACTATATTCCTTTATCTAACTCATAAAGCATACGATACTTCTCGTTTTCTCTCAGAAGTTGTTCATGACTACCTTGCATCACAATTTGACCACGATCAAGGAATATAACTTCATCTACATGTTCAATTCCTACAAGATGGTGCGTAATCCAAATTACTGTCTTTTCTTCCGTTGCAGAAAACATTGTTTCTATTAAAGATAATTCTGTCTTCGGATCTAAGCCGATCGTAGGTTCATCAAGGACAATAATTGGAGCCTCTTGCATGAGCGTTCTAGCAAAAGCAACCCGTTGTCTTTCCCCGCCAGAAAACCTTTTTCCCATTTCATGCATTTTTGTTTGCAATCCATCTGGAAGAGAAGCTATATGCGAAGCTAATTGTGCTTTCTCTAAAGCTGTCCATATCTCTTCATCCGTAGCCTCTGGTTTACCGATTCGTACATTATTTCCAATTGTCGTATCGAATAAATGCGGCTTCTGATTCAATACAGAAATATATTTCGATAAAAGATTCGTATGAGCATGTTCACTATTCAATAAAACTTCACCATGTAACGGGCTTAGCGCACCTGTTAACAATTTTAACAAAGTAGATTTTCCTGTTCCGCTTCTTCCTAAAATGGCGATTTTCTTTCCTGCCTTTATTTGCAGTGATACTTCTTTCAATACAATTTCATTACTATCTGGGTAACTATACGATACATGATTTAATTCAATGTCTATATGTTTTGATGCAACATAACCTTTATCCCCGCGTAATTCCTCTCCATCCTGTAAAACAGCATTACCTTCTACTTGATTTAGACGATGAGCAGATTCTACATATGATGGAATTCGATCGATAGCATCTGAAAGAGGAATAAGCGCGTTTGTAACTGATAACGTCATTAAGACGAAAGCCGCAATAACGGTAGGTGCAATCTGTTCACTTGCCGCCTCATTTCCAGTCCATATGATCATTGAAATAACTACAATCCCCACTACTACTTGAATGATACTGTCCCGAATATGATTCCAGCGTTTCATTCGTTTTTCCGTTTTTAACAACTGAGCATTTTGCTCTACATACTTATCAATGAATTCATTTTTTCTACCACTTGCTTGCCAATCTGATAATCCAAAAACAGCGTCTGTTAGTTGTTGATATAAACGGCTTCTTCCTTGTTTTAAAGTAACATGATGTTGCTTCATTAAAAGTAATGATACAAATGGAAGCAGAAAGACGATAATCGCTAGCATACATGCTGCAATAAGTGCAAACACTACGTCAAATGCACCGATAACAAGTACGAATATGCTATATACAACTAATGCTACTATGCTAGGAAATATTGTACGTAAATATAGGTTTTGCAAATGCTCTATATCTTCGGATAATACACCTAACATATCGCCCGTTTGAAATCGCGAACGGAAAAATAACGCCTGCGGTTCTACTATTCTATATAGTTTCGTTCTCATTTTTTCTAATATGCGTAGTACGACATCGTGTCCAACTAAACGCTCTAAATAATGGAATACCGCTTGTCCTATACTAAACGCACGTGTTGCCACGATAGGAACATATACAGCCATTACATTTTCTGGTCTAAGAGCAGATTTAGAGATTAAATAACCTGAAATGAAAAGTAACATCGCACCTGAACTAACTCCAAGAAGACCAAGGAATATAGTTAAAGTCATTCTACCTTTATTTTGCTGTATATAAGGTTTAATCCAGTTACTCATCTCTATCCCCTCTCTTTCCTGTGAAAATGTAATGCCTCATTCTTTAAAAGTTCTTCATATGTTCCACTTTCTATCATTTCCCCTTTATTTAAAATAAGAATATGATCCATCTGTTTCATCCAGTGAAGACGATGTGTTGCAAGAAATACTAACTTACCTTCAAACAGACGTAACATCGCTTGTTTTATTTCAAATTCAGTTTCAATATCAAGATGTGCTGTAGGCTCGTCTAATAAAATAATTGGCTTTTTGCTTAAAAGTGCACGCGCCATAGCGACACGTTGTTCTTGCCCACCACTAAGCATACGTCCACCTTCTCCAATTCTTTCATACATCCCGTTCGGAAGCGATGTTACGAGTGAACGAAGACCAACTTCATTAATAACTCTTTCCACTTCTTCATCAGTTGTATTTGTTTCATAAAAACAAATGTTATCTTTTAATGAAAGCGGGAAAATATAAGGTTGCTGCGGAATATAAGCAATATTCTTTTGCCACTCTTCACGAGTAGCCCCGTCAATTTCCACACCATTTACAATCATCTTTCCACCTGTAGGAGTTAAAAAACCTGCTAATACGTCGATTAATGTTGATTTTCCTGCTCCACTTTCACCAATCACACCTATAGCGCCGGTGCCTTTCCAAGTAAAATCAATTCCCTCTAATATTGCTTTTGCAGATTCATCACTCTTTACTTTTATATCTTGTAATTTCAAGTTACTGGAGGAATTCCATATTAAATCTACATTTGATTCTTTCTTTCCTATTTCTTTTTGTTGCTGTAAAATCTCTTCTATTTGCTCCATTGCAAGTTGTCCATCTAACGTAGCATGATAATTCGCTCCAACTTGTTTAATCGGCAGAAAATATTCCGGAGCTAAAATTAAAATCGTAAGGGCTGGCAATAGTACAATTGTCCCATCTATTAAACGTATCCCTAATCCGACCGCCACAAATGCGATGGATAAACTCGTAAAGAAATCTAATGCAAAAGAAGAAAGAAAAGCAACTCGCAAAGTACGCATCGTTGCTTTTCTATACCTTTTACTTACTTTTTCAATCTTTCCTTCGTGCTGTTTACTTTTTCCTAAATACTTTAATGTTTCTAATCCTTTTAACGTATCTACAAAATGATTAGAAAGTACTCGATATGACTCATATTGGCTATCTGCCATTTTCTGCGCTGCTAACCCTAGTAGGATCATAAATATAATTACGATAGGAATCGTTACAACTAAAATGATTCCAGACTCAATATCTAACGTAAAAACATATAGTACAATTAGTCCCGGTACGATACTACTTCTAATCATTTTAGGAATTGTTAATTCAATATATGTTTTAAATTTCTCAATACCTTCTATCGATAAGGTAACCAGATGACCTGTTCCAGCAGTTTGAACATACCGTGGACCTAATGTGAAATACGCCTCTATTAATTGTTTTCGCAGTAGCGATCCTGTTTTTTCAGCGAAACGTTCCACTAATATTTGCGATATTCGCACTAGCATGTGACGTACTGCAAACGTGATTCCAAAATAAACCGTTTCATTTAACACAGATTGCACTGTTTCTCCTTGAAATAAAAACGTAATAGCCCGCGCTAAAAACACTGTTTGCACAATAATACTTATAGCTTCTAAAATGCTAATGATTGTTAACACTACATATAAAACTCGGCTACCAGGATACGACGGAAGTCCTCTTTTTCTTTTCATTAGTACTCCAAATCTTTATCTGACTTAACAGGTTGTCTAAACACATAGAAACTCCATATTTGACTTCCCATAACAAATGGCAATATAGCAATTGAAAAATACGTCATCAGTTTTAGTGCATAATCTCCTGATGCTGCATTATAAATTGTTAAATCGTATATTGACCCTAACGAGCTAATTAAGACACGTGGGAACATGCCGGCAAACACACTTGCACTTAGTAAAATGATTGTTAAACTCGTCATAACGAAAGCCCAACCATCTCTTCTTCTTTTATTTAATAATGTTGACGCACATAATGCTACAAAAGCTCCAATCGGAACCATAACCCACTCTGTACCATGACCAGTGAATATATCTGTTTTCCATAACCCTACACCGGCAAAAATAAGAAGTGCTATAATTGCAAGCGGTGCAATTTTCAACGCAGCAATACGTGCACGTTCTCTTAACTTACCAGTTGTACGTATAGTAAGGAATTGCAAGCCGTGAACAATACATAGCAGAAGGAACATAACTCCTCCAAGTAATGCAAATGGATGAAGTAATTGTAAGAATCCACCTACAGCATTTTTCGTCTCATCAATTGGAATACCTACCATAAAGTTAGCAATGGCAACTCCCCAAAGGATAGGCGGTAGCAAACTTCCTAAAAACATACCCCAATCCCAAAAACCTTTCCATTTATGATTATCTATTTTCGCACGGAATTTAAAGGAAACACCTCTAATAATTAAAGCAAGAAGCATAAATACAAACGGAATGTAAAACCCGCTAAATAAAGTTGCATACCAGTGCGGGAATGCTGCGAACATAGCTCCACCTGCACAAACAAGCCATACTTCATTCGCGTGCCAAAATGGACCAATTGTATTTAAGTAAATTCTTTTCTCTAAATCGTTTTCCCCTAAAAACCTTGAAACTATACCTACACCGAAATCGAAACCTTCAAGTACAAAGAAGCCTACGAATAGAACTGCAATAATGATAAACCACAACTCATTAAGAGATAACATACTCATCCTCCTTATCAAATGGATCATGGCTTTGAGAATCCTGTTTCGTTTTCTTATTCTCATGTCCTTTAATGACACGAACGAATAAGTAAATAGTAATTCCACCTATAATTAAATATAGGGATGTGAACGAAACTAAAGAGAATAATACTTCTCCGAACGTAACATTTGGAGATACAGCATCTTCCGTTTTCATAACACCGAAAACTACCCAAGGCTGACGTCCCATTTCAGTCATAATCCATCCTACTGTATTACCGATAAACGGTAGTGCAATTGCATACACCATTAATTTTAAATACCAAGTTTTTTCAGCTAAACGATCTTTTCTTGATAAGAACCATCCGTACGCTCCTAGAAGAAGCATAAATGTTCCACTCATTACCATCGCTCTAAAACTCCAGAACATAGTGTGTACTGGCGGTATATAATCTCCAGGCCCATATTTTTCTTCATATTGTTTTTGAATTTGATTCATTCCTTCTACTTGACCACTAAATTTATCAAATGATAATAGACTTAGCATATAAGGGATTTGAATTTCAAACGAATTTTCTTGCTTCTCTGCATCAATTTTCGCAAATACTGTAAATGGCGCTGGATCCTCACTTGTATTCCATAACGCTTCAGCTGCTGCCATCTTCATTGGATGTGTCTTAATTAATTGTTGTGCTTGCGCATGACCGAAGAATAATACTAGCGCAGTTGTAAGTGTTCCAACAATGATAGAAATGCGGAACGATTTTTTAAACACTTCAGTTTCTTGAGCTTTCGTTATTTTCCATGCACTCACACCTGCAATAAAGAATGCACCAGTTGCAATTGCCGCTGTAATTGTATGCGGGAATTGTACCCATAATTGTGGGTTTTGAATAATCGCTAAGAAATCATTCATTTGTGCACGTCCATCTGCTGCCATTTCATACCCTACTGGCGATTGCATAAATGCACTTGCAGTTAAAATCCAAAATGCTGATAACATTGTTCCAATTGAAAGGAGCCAAATACATAAAAGGTGAACGCGCTTCGGCAATTTATCCTCACCGAATACCCATAAACCTAGGAATGTAGACTCAATGAAAAATGCTAATAAACCTTCAATCGCAAGTGATGGACCAAACACATCACCTACGAAACGTGAATAGGTTGACCAGTTCATACCAAACTGGAATTCTTGTAGAATACCAGTTACTACACCTACCGCAAAGTTTACAAGGAATATTTGTGTCCAAAACTTCGTCATCTTCTTATAAATTTCTTGTCCCTTTACCACATATAACGTTTGCATTAATGCAATGATAAAAGCTAAACCAATAGACAGTGGAACAAAAAAGTAATGGAAAATCGTTGTTGATGCGAATTGTATTCGTGCCAATTCGAGCGTTTCCATACTACAATCACTTCCTTCATAATTTTTTATATCGTATTTTCGATTGAGTTGTATGAATAAAACAACTCAAATCTTAGAAATATAGAAAGATAAATTTGTTTATGTACTTTTAGAAAATATAAATTTTCAGTTTTCAAGATCATTACAAAAGAACTTTCTCATAAAATTTACCTTTTCACTATTTCAGTAGTGTTTTATCCGTTAATCGAATTGTATAATATACCTGCATAGTAAATTCAGCTGATTTTTGACGTATTATTGACATCATTTTGTCTGAAATATGTCTTTTGTCATTTTTTTGAATTAAATTTTTTTCATTAATAAAATGTATTTTTTTAATATAAGACTTACTTTCGTATCAATAAAATAATCGTTTTTCTCTTTATACACTTGACTTTCTTATGAAAAAATGTCCTCTTAATCAATGAAGAAATCAGTTGTTTTTTTGTCAAGAGGAAAATGTATTTTTAAAATTCAAACACACAATATTGTTATTCAAAAATAGAAAATACCCTCCCTCCTTCTAAACTAAAAATTCATTTTTTTGTCATTTTTCCAAACTGAATTCATACACAAAAAAATACCGAGAATCGATTAGACTCTCGGTATTTTTTAAATTATTTCGCTGTATGTTTTCTAACAGCCGGTAAAATTTCAGTAGCAATTAATTCAATATTTTTCTCAATTTTATTACGTGGTACACCACCAAAATCAATTTGTGCCATAAAACGTTGTTGTCCAAACAATTCATATTGGTAAAGCATTTTTTCAATAATTTGTTGCGGGCTACCAACCATTAATGCGTCACGGTAATCTACTGCATTTGTAAATTGTTGCTTCGGATACCCACCACCGCGCAGTGTAAGCATACCAGCATTAATATGAGGATAGTATTCATTAAATGCATCTTGTGAATTTTTTGCTGTATAAAATAAACTCGTTGTTGCAACTGGCAAACTTGCTGGATTAAATCCACTTTGCGCCGCAGCCTCACGGTAGGCATCTACTGATCCTTTAAAATTAATAGCTGGACCACCTAGTGTTGTTATCATCATTGGTACACCCGCACGTCCTGCTTTGATTGCACTAGCTGGTGGGCCACCAACTGCACGCCAAATTGGTAAGCTATTATTTTTAGCTCGCGGAATAACCGATGCATGTGCAAGCGGTGCTCTGAACTGTCCGTTCCATGTTACATGTTCCTCTTTATTAATTTTTAATAAAAGATCCATTTTCTCTTCAAATAACTCTTCATAATCATTTACATCATAACCAAGTAAACTATATCCCCCAATACGAGATCCACGACCAGCCACGATTTCTGCACGTCCATTAGAAATTAAGTCAATTGTAGCAAAATCCTCATATACTCGTACCGGATCAGATGTACTTATTATCGTTGCTGAACTTGCAATTTTTATATTTTTCGTTGCTTGTGCAATAGCCCCTAAAATAACTGTGTGAGCTTGTGTTGTAAAATGCGTTTGATGACTTTCACCGACAGCAAATACATCAAGTCCAGCTTCATCCGCTAACTTAGCTGTTTCAATTAATTCATGAATTCTTTGTTCTGCACTAATTTTCTCTCCGTTATGCGGATTTAAAACATGATCCCCAATCGAATATAATCCAAATTCCATTCCTTTACTTGTATCCATACGGTATTTTTCCATAGTTGCTCTCTCCTTCTATTCAGTCGTATTAACTTTCTACATTCAACCATCATTTGATTAGTCAATTGATATTGTAAAAAAAATTACTCTTGCGGTAATTCTTTTTTTTCACTATGCTTATGCACTTTCGTCATCAGCTCATATAATATTTTCTGCTCTTCTTCATTTAATACATCATCAAAAAACGATGATTGAAATGCAAGTTGCTCTGGCAATGCTCTCTCTAAAGCTGCTTCCCCTTGCTCTGTCAAGCTAATTGTTTTCGTTTTCCAATCTTGTTTTCGCACAATATATCCTTCTTTTTCAAGACGAGTTAACATACGAGAAATACCGCCTTGTGTAACAGTTACCTTTTCAGCTAATTCCATTTGTGTTAGTGGTTGATACGTACGTATTTGCAAAAGCACATCAAATTGAGCTGTCGTTAAATCAAAACGTTTTAAAAACTCATTTGACATCTGATTACTTTGGTTCGTAAATCGTATTACACGTAACCATATTAATGACCCTATCGTGTTATCACGCATATTTGAACACTTCCTATCGTGAATCTTATTATCACTTTACTACGCAAGTGATAATAAAGCAAGAGAAAACGTTAAAAATATCTCATTAGAGTATTGCATAAATAACGATAAGAAAGAATTCATGTTTAAATGAATTCTTTCTTATCGTTATTCTGAACTTTCCATTTCATTCATTGCTATATTTAAAGCAGCTACCGCTTTGGGCCAACCACCATAAAAAGCCATATGTGTTATTAATGCAATCAATTCATTTTCTTTAATTCCATTTTGTTTGGCCAGTCGCAAATGAAATGGTATTTGTTCTGTCTGATTAAGACTAATTAATGCAGCTAATGTACATAAACTTCTTTCTCTCAATGTTAAAGTGGCATCCCGCCACACTTCCTCGAACAATATCTCTTCACTATAATGAGCAAATGCAGGTGCCATTTCTCTCATTTTCTTTTGAATACAATATTCAATGGATTCATTCATCATTTCACTCCCCTTCATTTTACCAATTGTGCCAATCCTTGACCAAACGACCAATTTTCAGCAGATGTCTCATTTAGTGTAATAAAAATGTCTGCACTTTTTATACTAGAACATTCAGAAACCTTCAAGGATATCGACTGATACAGATCCCTTTTCTGTTTTATCGTTCTTCCCGGTCCACATGTAATAGAAACATAAATCATATTCTCTGTTCTCTTTTCTCCTCCTTCCAACAAATAATATGGATTATATAAAAGATGATTTTGCGAGTAAGATAAAAACAGTTGAAAATAATCATTTTCAGGGATGTTAAAACGTTCAATTAATGAAAGATGAATACATTTACCTATCTTTTTCAACTCTTCTTTATTTAATTTATTTTCATGATAATAAACATTCACAAAAGGCATACATTTTCATTCCTTTTTCTTAATTTAACTTCAACAAGTTTTCATCGTGAAATGTGCAAAATCTCATATACTGTAACACTTTTATTCGTTACCATGTCAGGCTTTTCTTCATAAAAACTAAACTGACTATATCTCCATTTATCCGGATTATATACTATTACATTTCCTAAACACTCTTCTACATTCTGATTCATAATGGTAGATTGAGCCCCCAACAATGATTCTCTGTGAGAAATATTACCTATATATTCAACAACATATTTACTTCTCTTAAAGTCATCACTTAGATTAACAACTAATGGAACACCTATATTTATTTGTTGCCACCCAAAAGATTTTAAAATATTATCGTAATACCCTTCAAAGATAAATTTGTTCATTCCTTCATGGCCATTCCAAACATATAAAGGTGCATAACAGTTATAGAAATTCCCATCCTTACCTGTCTCAGTAATTAAATATGCTTTGAAATTCAATTCTTGAAAACCATCAGTTTTATATCCATTATCCTTTACCCTTTTTTTAATAATCTCCATGTCATAATCCTTTGGTAAAATGACCTTATATTGCATTCCAATCATGTTTATCACTCACTTTCAATCTTATATACACAATGATAAACCGATGATTGACTAACGTAAAATAGGTATAAATTATGTTTGATATCATTTATAATGATACCGTATAAGGGGCTGAGATATATGGAAATAAATGATCTTATTATATTCAAAACTGTAGCTAGCGAAGGTTCTATTAGTAAAGCTGCTAAAGAGTTAGGATATGTTCAACCGAACGTAACTGAACGAATCAAAAAATTAGAACTAGAATTAGAAACTCCTTTACTACATAGAGATAATAAAGGCGTTTCCTTATTACCCTCTGGTGACATTTTATTAGACTACACGAATCAAATATTAACTCTTGTAGAGGAAGCGAAAGTTAAAATTAAAACGAGTGGTTCTTCTTATATCATCGCGACGTCACAATCTATTTTGACCAATTATGTAAGCAAGCGTATTAAAGAAAATTTCAGGAATTATCAAATATATGTAGAAAATAGTAGTCATTTGCATAAATTACTGCAACAACAAAAAATTGATATGGTCATTACTTACGAGGATGATCCCGAAGCAACTTTTAAAAAAGTATTTACTACTTCCATTTCTGTAGGCTTATTAAAAGCGAAAAAAACGCCTATCATTGACTATTCAAAGGAACTCTTCTTCGTTAGTAATGATAAAAAATGCCCTTTTAGAAATAAGACGATACAATTTCTAAAAGAAAATAATTTATCTCAAGGTCAACTTCAACAATTAGATTCTTATTCGCTTATGGAAGAGTTTATTCAGGACGGTAAAGGAATAGCCTTTTTACCGATTAAAAATGATAACTTAGTGCCCATTGAAGATGTTCCAATTGAGAAATTAGCTGTTCATTTTTTTACAAATCAAAACTCTTTAAAACAAATACCTAATGAATTATTTGATTAGGATAATATCTTTAAACTAACTAATTACATACACCAATAAAAATCCCTCCTTTACGAATCTAAAAGAGGGATTTTCATATTCTATAGAATTGATTTGTCACACGTTTTGCTCCACTTCTGCACTTTTCTCTTTCTTATTCCGTTTCATATTCTTCAAACTCTTTACCGTTCCAACTAATCCTTTCGGGAAAACTAGCAATACGATAATGTACAATAACCCAAGAATAATTGTCCATCGTTCAAAAATTGGATACGCTGTAGCTAGTTCTGATAAATAGTATTTCAGTGATTCAATAATTCCTGCTCCAGCAATTGCTCCAATTAACGTTCCAACGCCTCCAATCATTGTCATCAATAATGCATTTAATGTCATTTCAATTGAAAATACAGTCGTATTAACAAAACGCAATGTGATAACAAATAAACCACCACTAATCGCAGCTACTACTCCTGCCACAATGCTAGCAATAATTTTATAATGAAGAACTTTATATCCTAGTGCCTCAACACGTTGCTCATTTTGTGAAATTGCTTTTAATACTTTTCCAATTGAAGATTTTGTGAAAAGACGTAACAGAATAAAAATGACAATTAAACATATAAGTGTTACATAATAAAAGGTAAAACGATCACGGAATAAGTCTGGTACACCAAATGTAAAACCGTCTCCTCCATGAGTGAGTCCACGCCATTTTTCAGCAAGTACGAAAAACAACTGTGAAATAGCAAGTGTTAACATTGCATAAAAATGACTTTTCAGTCGTAAAGAAAGCAAACCGATTATATAACTAACAATTGCTGAAATGATAATTGCAGCTACTAGCCCTATAAAAAAGTTCGTTATAGATACTCCTTGCCGATCAAATAAAAGCGCTACGCCATATGCCCCTATTCCAAAGAACATACAATGGCCGAACGATACAATTCCGGTATATCCAAGTAATACATCAAAACTCATTGCAAAAATAGCAAAGATGAAGATTTGAGTGAACAAAATTAACAAGCTCCGTGAATCATTTACGAATGGAAATACACTTAAACAAATGAGCATACATACTCCGAAGTATACTTTAATTCGATTTGAAGTGCTGTTCACCATGTCACCCCTTTTCACCAACAAGTCCGTTTGGCTTCACTATTAAGAAAAATAGTAACATTAACATATTAATTGCAAGCGATAAATCCGGTATAAAATATGCTGTAAAAGCACCAGCTAATCCGACAATTAAAGAAGCGATTGCTGAACCTTGTACGCTTCCTAACCCTCCTATGATTACTACTATGAAAGCTAAAATCGCATACTGCATACCCATCTCTGCAAAAATAACGCCTGAATACGGTGCTAATAAGAAGCCTCCCAACGCTGCCATCCCTGCTCCTAATAAAAAGACGAAAGAAAATATCGCTTTTACGTTAATACCGAGTGCTTGAACCATCTCTTTATCCATTACACCTGCGCGAATCATAAGACCTATTTTTGTTTTTTTGAGCAATAATAGTAAGGCAATGTAAATGATGATCCCAATTAAAATAACGAATAGACGATATTTAATTAATATAACACCTTCAAATGTATAACTACCTTGTAACCATAACGGTAATTTAGCACCAATTGGATTCGGTCCCCAAAATACTTTAATACATTCACTAAGTACAAGCATTCCTCCAAGCGTCACAAGAAGCTGGCGAACATGATTTCCATATACCGGTCTAATAAGGAATCTTTCTAAAATGAATCCAAGAAACATACCCATTGCAATTGCTCCAACTAACGCTAATACATAACTACCTGTCGTATTAAATAACCAAACACCTGTAAACGCTCCCCACGCAAATAAACCACCATGTGCGAAGTTTAAAACGCTCATTAAACCGAAAATCAGTGAAAGACCTGATGCTAATAAAAAAATAAGCATCCCTGTTGAAATCCCATTTACAAATAAATTGATTAACACATCCATCCTTCTCACCTCGGATTCATGTTAAGAGATTCCTAAATATTTGTGACACATTTCCTTATCCTCTTTTAATTCATGCATAAAACCGTTATGAACAATTCTTCCGTTATCCATAATATAAAAGTAATCACCAATTTGACTAGCCATCATAAAGTTTTGTTCAACGAGTAAAACTGTTGTTTTCTCCTTCATTTTTAAAATAGCTATCATTAATTTCTCTATCATAATAGGGGACAAACCTTTACTCGGCTCATCAATAAGTAATAAACCATCACTATTAATAAATGCTCTTGAAATTGCTAGCATTTGTTTTTGTCCGCCGCTTAAGAGTCCACTTTTTTTGTGCCAAAACTGCTTTAAATCTGGAAATAGTTCAACCATCCACTCAATTTTCTCTTCCGCTTCTTCTCCCTTCCCCCTAGCAAGAGCGAATGTTTCTTCTACTGTCAGGTCGTGAAAAATACCTTGATTTTCTGGTACATAACCTATTCCTTTTCTTGAAATTAAATGTGTAGATAATCCATTTACTTGTGTACTATCATAATAAATTTCACCATGTGCGATATGGTGAAATCCCATAACCGAACGTAATGTCGTCGTCTTCCCTGCCCCATTTCTTCCAAACAGTACAGTAATCGTTCCTTTCTCAACAGCAAGAGATACCCCTTGTAAAATATGAAACTGATCTAAATACGTCTCTATATTATTCACTTGTAATAGTGCCACTATATAATCCCCCTAAATAAGCACTTTGTACACGCTCATCTTTCATAATCTCTTCGGGCAAACCTTCAGCTAATAGCTCTCCATGGAATAAAACGATAAGATGGTCTGACAAACCTAGTACCATATCCATTTTGTGTTCAATCAGTACAATCGTACTCTCTGGATGTTTTTTAATATTCTCAATCACTTGTAAAATAGCCGGTACCTCCTCAACTGATATACCTGCCGTCGGCTCATCAAGTAGTAACACATCTGTTTTTAAAGCTAATAACATTGCAAGCTCTAACTTTCGTTTTTCTCCATGTGCTAAATCTTTCGCTAATACATGTTCTTTCCCCTGAAGTAATACAGTTTTTAAGAACCGTCTCGCCTCTCCAATTTGTTGCTTAAACTTTGCCGAACTCGGAAAAAAACTATAGTAATCTTGCACGAATGATTGAACACTTAATCGAACATTTTCAAGTACCGTTAACTCCGGGAATATATTTGTAAGTTGAAAAGAACGACCAATTCCTAATCGAGTTCGATCCGAAATTGATAATTTTGTAATCTCTCGTCCTTTAAAATATACTTCACCCTTCGTTGGAGAAATTTGTCCACTAAGTAAATTAAATAACGTTGTCTTTCCTGCACCGTTTGGTCCAATAATAGAAATGAGCTTTCCTTTTTGTACTGTTAAATCCACGTCCTTAATAACATGATGCTCGCCAAAAGATACGCTAAGATTTTTCGTTTCTAACAAATGTGTCACGAAATCCCTCCCTTTAAAGCTATAAGTATGAAAGAAATACGTATAAAGAGGGTACACTCCCTCTTTATACAAAAACAACAGAAAATTCAGTCTATTTATTTTGAACTGGTGGTTCTGTCTCTTTCATCGTTAATTCTCGCTCTAATACTGGCACCGGATAATCAACACCATCTTGCTTTTTCAATGTAATGGAATACAGTGTCTGCATCGCTTGGTGATCCTTTTCTCTAAACTTCATCTTTCCTTTCGGTGTATCAAATTCCATTCCTTCCATTTTCTTAATCAATGTATCTACATCTGTATCACCTTTTGTTTTCTTTAAAGCTTCTACAATTGAAATTGCCGCTGACATTCCCCCTGCTGTAAATAAATCTGGCACCGCACCATTAAATCGTTTTTTATGTTCTTCCACTAACCAATCATTCACCTTATTTTTCGGGAGTGTATGATAATAAACAGAAAAACCTTGCATTCCTACTAACGCATCCATCGTTTTTAATGCCGGTATATCTGGTGCACCGGTAGAAATTTTAATACCTTGCGCTTCCACATTCATATCTTTCAACTGTTTCCAAGGTGAATTTGCCCCTGCCCAAACGATAAATAAATAATCTGGTTTTGAGCTAATGATATTTTGAATATTAGCAGTGAAGTCAGTCGAATTTGTATCAGCATATTGCTCGTTTACAATATTTGCACCTAACTTCTTTGCTCCAGCTTTAAATGCCGCAATTCCTTCACGGCCGTAAGCATTATCTTGTGCTAACGTTGCTATTTTTACATCTTTTTTAGCAATTGCTGCTGCACCAGCGACTGCATCTTGAGATGAATTTCTACCTGTTCTAAAAATGTATTTATTCCAGTTCTTCCCGGTAATACTATCAGCTACCGCCGGTTCTACAACCATTATTTTTTCATATTCTTCTGCTAATGGTAAAACCGCTAATGTATCACTTGAACTAGACGATCCAACTAAAAAATCAACTTTCTCTTCTTCTAATAATTTCGTAGCTTTTTTAACTGCTACATCAGCTTTTGTTTCCGTATCTTCTACAACAAACTTAATCTTCTTCCCTTCCACTTTCCCAGTTCCACCCGTTGCATAGTCTAACCCTAATTCAAATCCGTTCACTGTTTGTTTTCCATACGATTCTAATGGACCTGTTAATGATGCAAGAACCCCTACCTTAATCGTCTTTTCATCCTCTGTACTTGTTTTCTTTCCTGAACAAGCTGCCGTTATTAATAACGAACCTAACACACAACCAGTAGCCATCATTCTTAGCCATTTACGTTTTTTCATCGACATTGTGATCCTCCCCATACTTTACTTTCTGATAGAATCAAACACGCCAAAGTTACCCATCCGTAATTATGACTTTTTCTTTGAATCATATAAACGAGATTGTTAGTATACATGTATCTTCTCCGATTTCCATGAAACACCTTTACAATTTAATACAAATATTTTATTCCTACCTATACCGTATTCCTAAACTATTAAACTTCTATCCTTTCTAACAAGCATTTTGAGCCTCTAATACTAATTAGCTTTCTTAAAAAATTGAATTCTTTGGAGTAAACCATCTGTAATAATGATATTCCCTTGGCTATCCACATCTATTCCTTGTGGTGAGAAAAACTGCCCTGATATACCACTAAAACTTCCAAAAGACTCTAAAAAATCCCCATTTTCATTATAAATATTCACGCGATTATTAGAAGTATCTGTGACATACACCGTATTATTTATATCGATTTCAATTCCTATTGGCAAAAAAAGATCCCCGGGACCCTCTCTCCAATTTTCTAGTGGATCTAAGTTTCCAGTTCCATGATTTGTACCCCATTTTGTAAGAAAATTACCCTCATTATCAAATTTTTGAACCCTATTATTAATCCGATCCACAACATAAATATTATCTTTTGAATCAACCGCTAATTGCATAGGTTGAAAAAACTCTGCCTCTCCACTTCCTTTTCTCCCCCATTCTTTCATATATACAAAGAATGGACTAAATTTTTGAATACGATGATTTTCTGAATCAGCTATAAATATGTTTCCTTTACTATCAATAGCTATTCCAGATGGAAATTGAAAAAAACCTGGTAATACTCCAAATGAACCATATGAAGCAAGTGCTATCCCTGAATTAGTGAATTTTTGAATACGATGATTTACAGAATCAGATACATACACGTTATTGTAACGATCCGTTGCAATTTGTCTTGGAACATAAAACTGTCCTGGAAGACTTCCGTATCCTAGTGGTCCACCAGCACCAAATAAACTTCCCCACTTCCCAACAACCTTCCCAGATGTATCATATTTCAAAATTCGATGATTAAAGGAATCAGATACAAAAACATTTCCATTCTTGTCTCTTTCGACATCATAAGGTCCTGCATATTGTGTATTTCCATTCCTATCATTACCTATAGTTTTCTTCATTACCGCTGTTAGGCCTACTTCATTATATAAAAGTACACGATTATTTCCCGTATCCGTTATATAGATATTCCCTTTACCATCCGGAAGAACTTGATTTGGATAAACGAACTGAAAAAAGTTACCTACTGTATATAAAAATTGATCTTTATTTGTAAATTTCATTATCCGATTGTTATAAGTATCTGCTACATATAGCGATCCAGATGTTGAGTCAAAATTTATTCCTCTTGGATGGTAGAATTGATATGGGCCTAAACCTGCAATTCCTGCTCCGATTACTCGCTTAAACTCCCCTTTTTTATCAAACACTTGAATACGATTGTTATAAGTGTCTGCAATATAGACCTCGTCTTGTTTATTTATCGCAATACCTTGTGGTAAAGCCATTTCTCCATTCGCCTTTCCATAACTCCCTATTGTTTGAATATACTGCCCATTCGGGCTATATTTTTGAATCCGATGATTGTATTCATCCGTAATATAGTAATTGTTATCGCTATCTACTGCAATCTCCCTAGGAAACGAGAACTGCCCACTTCCTTTACCTTTTGTTCCCCAACTTTTAATAAATTGAAACTCCTCATTAAATTTTTGAATACGATAATTCGCTGTATCCGCAACTAAAATATTACCTTCTTTATCAACAGCAATACCAAATGGCATATTAAACTGTCCCGGACCTTCACCTAAAGTTCCTATAGCATCAACAACTTCTCCATTCTTATCTATTTTCAAAACCCTATTATTCCCCATATCAACAACATACAGAAATCCTTTTGCATCCCTTGCCATCGCCACCGGTGTCCTTAATAACTTAGAAGGATCTAGCTCACTCCCCCATGATTTCACATATTTTACAGCAGAGGCATTTCCTACAGAAGCAAACATCCATAGACTCACAATAACAATGAAAAAACAACATATAATTTTTTTAATAAAATCCATCTTTACTACCATCTAATCACAGTCGCTGCCCACGTATACCCAGTCCCGGCACTTACTACTACTGCAATATCTCCAGGCTGTAATTTTCCCTGTTCATTTGCAAAGTGAAGGCCAATGCAAGGATCAAGCGCTGACATATGTCCATAATGATCTAAATATACAACTTTTTCTTCTGCTAGCCCTAGCCCCTGTATCAATTCTATTAACATAGAACGTTTTGTATGCAGTGGTAACAATACTTTAATATCTTTAGGAGTAAATCCACTTTTTCTTAGCGCCTCCCTAATAACCTTATCAAAATTAGAGATTGAAACCCGGTCTAGACGTTCTTTCATACTATTAGGATCTATTACATCAATATAATGTTGTCGATTCTCAACTGTATCATAGCTCGCAACCTGCTTTGATCCACCTGCTGGAATACGTACATCTTCATGAAATGAACCATCTGTTATAATCGCACTGCCTAATATTTCACCGTTTCGAGCATCTTTTTTTACTAAAGCTGCGCTTCCGCCATCAGCGAAATTAAACATAAAACGTGAGCGTGGATTATCATAATCTACAATTTGAGATTCTTTACATCCACCTACTAATAATATATTTTCAATTGAGTTATCGGAGTAAAGCATATCTTTTGCGACTTTGAGAGCAATAGGAAAGCAAGAACTAACATTCATAATTTCAAAAGCATAAGCATTTTTCAATCCAAGTTCATGTTGAATTTTTGGGGCACTTGACCATACGTGGTAATCTTTATGTGGACTGCCAAAATAAATGACTACATCAATAGATTGAGGATCTACTTGTAATAATATTGGCTTTGCAGCAGCAATAGCTAAATCTGATGCATGCATTGTGTCATCTGCGACATGTTTTTCATATAAACCAAACTTTTCTATAATAATTTTCTCAGGGATACCTGTTTTCTTAGATAGATCTGCAGCCGTCTCTACGTCTTTTGGGAAGAAAACACCAGTCGTTTCAACCCCAATATTCATTAGACTACTCCTCCTTCTTTTGGCACCATCATAGTCGCTACACCTGTCAATACTAAATCTCCTTTTTGATTATGGCATTCAGTTAACAATTTCAAAGCTCTCTTTTCTATCATAAATTCTTGCACTGTAGCCGTAGCTGTAATTGTATCTCCTATAAAAACTGGTGCTGTAAATTTAATAGTTTGTTCCATATAAACGGATCCTTTTCCAGGTAAATGAATCCCAAGCAATTGTGATAATAGACTGGAAGTTAGTAAACCATGTGCTATTCTTTGATTAAATCTAGTTTGTTTCGCATACTCATGATCAATATGAATTGGATTAAAATCCCCACTCAAACCTGCAAATAATACAAAATCTGTTTCTGTTATCGTTTTACTACATGATGCCTGTTGACCAGTGCTATACATCGTCATCTCTTCACCTGCTTTTCAATTGATTTGCTAACTGTACTTTTTGAATTTTACCAGTTGCATTTTTAGGCAATTCCTCTAGAAATACAATTTCTTTTGGAACTTTATATTTTGCTAGAAATAAACAACAATGTTCAATGACTTCCTTTTCAGTTAATTCACTGCTACTCTTTTTCACAATAAAGGCGATTGGAATCTCTCCCCACTTTACATCTTGCCTACCAACGACTGCTACCTCATATACCTCCGAAATCTTATTAATGACCTGCTCTACTTCAAGCGGATAAATATTTTCACCACCGGAGATTATCATTTCTTTTTTTCTACCGACAATGTATACAAAACCATCTTCATCAACTTTAGCTAAATCTCCCGTATATAACCATCCATCTTGAATTGTTTCTTTTGTTGCATCTGGTCGATTCCAATACTCTTTCATTACATTCGGCCCTCTTATAAGTAACTCCCCAACTTCACCGATTCCAACCTTATTTTTGTTTTCATCAATAAGTACATAATCACAAAACAGAACAGGTTTTCCAATTGAACCTATTTTACGTCTTGCATCTTCTTCTGAAAGCATAAATACGGTTGGTGATGTTTCAGTCATACCAAAGCCTTGACCAAATAAAAATCCTCTATCTATAAATTCTCTCATCAACTCTTCTGGACATGGAGCACCACCGTTATAAAACCAGCGAACTGATTGTAAATTTGCAGTTTCAAACTTTGGGGAATTAATTAATGCTTGATGAATTGTAGGTACTCCCATCACTACAGTAACTTTATGTTTTTCTATCATGGAAAGAGCTGTGGTTGGTTCGAATTTTCTTGGAATAATGATTACGCCACCTGCAAATAAAGTTGGAAATGCGAATAAACCAATTCCACCAATATGAAATAAAGGTAATAATACAATAGAGCTGTCGTGCATAGTTAAGTCAATCGCAAATGTATTGTTAAGCGCATTCCAAAATATATTTTCTTGTGTAAGTACGGCCCCTTTCGGTTTTCCTGTTGTACCTGATGTATAACATATAATAAAGGATGCGCTTTCATTTATCTCTTCAAAGTTAACAATTTTTCTATCTTCTATTTCTTTTAAACTTTTAATTGAAATAACTCTTTGTACGTACGATACCTTATGCATTGACAGTGCCATATTTTGAAATGTTTCCTCTACAAATAAAACTGTAGTTCCACTATCTTTTAACTGGAATATAAGTTCATTTTCTGTTAATCGTATATTCAATGGAACAGCAATACATTCTACTTTTGCTATAGCAAACAAAAGTACAATATATTCCAAGCTATTTTGTGATAAAATGGCTATCCTTTCTCCTTTTTGCACATTCAAGTCGTAAATTAAATAAGCTGCTACTTTACTTACATACTCATGTAACTGTTTATATGTCATTTCCTCCTCTTCTGTAATAATGGCAATGCGATCTGGATGTAAATAGGATCGTTTTTCAATCCAATAAGCAATGCCTTGCATATTTCCCCCACTCCCTTATCTCTTTCTCAATCCCTCAAATATTAATGACATCGCTGCTTCAAATACATCTTCTGGAACATCTTTCTCTTCCCAATAACCCCATCGCATTCCTAGAAATTGCCCAATTGACATAAGACAATACGCAATTGTTTCTTTATCAAGTTGTTTAAACTCTCCCGCTTCCATACCAGCCGATAAACTTTTTAAAAATCCATTTGCGAGCTTTGCATAGTACCACCTATATAAGTTATCATCAACAACTACTGCCTGTTGTACAATGTTATATAGATTAGGTCGATCTTTTACCCACCGAAAAAAAGCCTGAAAACCTCTTCTTTGTGCCTCTTCATAACTTGATATTCCCTTCATTTCTTCTTTAATAATTAAGCGTAACTCACGATTCAATCTGCGAATTAATTCATCAAATATATCTTTTTTAGATGGAAAGTAATTATAGAAAGTTCCGTGCGCTACCTTTGCTTCTTGTGTAATATTCACGATAGAAGCCTCGTAATATCCTTTACTACCAAACACCTCTTCTGCAGCACACAATAATTTCTCTCTCGTTTCTAATCCTTTTGTTGTTAGGTTTTTTACATCCATTATTATTTTTTCTGACACCTGAATCACCTCTTAGATTTGATTATAAACACATTTCTGAATTTTACAATTATTATTGTTAGACAAAATCTGCGAGTGTTTTTCTATATCCCAACAAAGGTTAGCATCTTTTGACTAGCTACTAATTAACGAGAATTTTATAACAAATTCTTAATCAAAATGAATGAACACCCTCGTCAGTTGACTTTTTAAACTTACCTCCCTCTCATAACACCATATATATTTAAGAAATATTACGAAAGTAAATCCATATTTTACAAAAACCTAATATTATAATATAATATATAATCAGTTATCACTTAAAAGTAACGGATATGAGTGAGAAATTATTGTTTTATATACTTAGGAGGAATCATAGTGAATTTTAAACATGTACTTGCAACAGGCTTAATTACCGCCACATTATTCGGCGCAACGAATGCTCATGCACAAATGGAACGTTTCATCGATGTACCAAAAGGACATTGGTCTGAAGATTCGATTGACCATTTAACTGAGCAAAAGGTTATTAGTGGTTATGGTAACGGAAAATTTGGATTTGGGGACAATGTAACTCGTGGACAAGTAGCTGCGATTATTTCAAGATACTTAAAACTAGAAAATACCGGATCTACAAGTAAACATTTCTCTGATATTCATGGGCATATGTTTGAAAACAATATTAAAGCAGTTGCTCAAAAAGGACTTATGACAGGGGACAGTAGCACTGACAAATTTAGACCAGATGATACATTAACTCGATATGAAATGGCTGTTATCTTACAAAAAGCGTTTCAACTATCTGTAAAAACAAACGACCTTTTCTATGATGTTCCAAATAATTTTTGGGCAACAGACGCTGTTCGTTCATTGTATAGTAATGGTATTACAAAAGGAATTGGAAACTATCAATATGGCGGAGAAATGAATGTAACAAGAGAACAATTTGCAACGTTTATGTATAAAGCAATTAATGTAAGCCCTTATTTTGTTCCTGATTCTATTCCTGCAAAAGATGAGGATAAGTACAAAGAAATTGAGAATATACTGATTGATTCTGGATTTTTAAAAACCGATTATAACTATGTATATACTAAAACTGGTCGTACATATGATGGCATTATGTATTTTAATTTTTCTCCTTATGATGACAGCGCATATAGAATGTCTATTCATAGTGATGATTCTGTATTAAATGAGCCGGTGAAAAAAATTCTAAACACACTACTACCAACTAAAGCAGATTATCTATATAGTTTAATTAAAAATCCTACTGCAAGCTCTCGAACACTAGAATTAGATGGTCGCAAAATTGAATTTAGAAGAGACTCTAGTACTAGTATAAATGTTTATATTGGAAAACGAAAATACTAAAAGATTGACTATTTAAAATGAATACAAGTATCTATATGCTTATTCATAAAAAATAAACAGGCTGCCCCATAAGTCGTTTTTACCAACTTATGGGGCAGCTCCCTTTAATGTTAGTTAGAATTAAGTTCTACTTTCTCTAATCCTTCAGCCAATTGTTTCTTATCTAGCCCTTCTCCTATTACTACCAAGTTCGTCGGAAAACCGAAGTCTTGTTCCAGTAAAGTCGGTACCCCGAACGAATATTGGAATAGGTGCGGATATTTATCACCATGAAATTTCACAAAACCTTTTACACGATAAATACTATCTGGTAAATTCGAAAGCCATTCGTATAATTTATCTTGATCAATCGATTTCGTAAATTGATACGTCATCGTTTGTATATGTAAATGCTGTTTGACGTGTAGTGTCTCATGTTCCGAGTCATTTACAAATTCAGCTTCTTCTATATCTTCTAAAGATATATTACAATATTTTGTTTCAAACAATTTCGCATGATTATTTATCGCTTTCACTTCTTCTATTACTTTGTTCTTATCCGCATCTGTTAGTAAATCTGATTTATTAATTAAAATGTGGCTACCAAACTTTAGTTGCTCATGCAATAATTGCTGAACGTTTGCACTTAATACACTTCGATTTAACCATCTTACTGCATCTAAAACAACTACAATTGATTTCACTTCTAAGAAAGGTGCTAAAATTGGTGATACACATGCATCTAACACTTCAATTGGATGCGCAACACCTGTCGTTTCTATATAAATGACATCTGGTCTTTCTTGCTGATATAACGAATGCAACTGTATTTCAAGCTCTTCTTTTAGCGTACAACAAATACATCCTTTCAGAAGCTCTCTTAAAACATTCTCTTTTCCAATAATATCGGTATCTACCGAGTATTCACCTATTTCATTCATTAATACTGCAACTTTTCTATTCTTCTTTTTCTCCGCTAACAATAAATTTTGTAATAATGTTGATTTTCCACTACCTAAAAAGCCACCTAATATATGAATTTCTACTTTATTCATTTGATCGACCATCCATTTCTTTATTTCAAACGTATTCAAAGCGTAATAATTACGATTTATATTTATCATTTTATTAAAAGAATAGTGATTTGTAAATATATATTCACTGTTCGTTTACTTCATGTGCAACCCTAACTCCAGACTCTATCGCTCCTTGCATCCATCCATGCGTTAACGTCGTATGCTCTCCTGCAAAGTGTATTTTTCCAGATGGTAGTGTAATATACGGAAATAACTCGAGCTCTTGACCTGGTTCGAAAGCCGTAAATGCGCCGCAAGAATACGGATTTTTACTCCAGCTAAAAGATGTTCCAGTAACAAACTCACTATAGACGATGTCACCGTATATTTCCGCTAAATTTTTTAATGCGTAACGAATACGATCTCTTTGCGAGAGACTATCCCATGTTAATGCCTCATCTGCCCACGTATAACTCGCTAAAACGATGGCTACCCCTGGTGTATGAATGCCATAACTCGGATAATAGGTAAATCGTATAGGTAAATCTGTAATAGATTTACCGCCACACTGTCCCGCTTTCTCCCAAAATCTACTTTTAAACTCTATCGCAATTTTAGTTGCAGCAATATAATTTAACTCACGAATTGCTCGTCTTTTAAAATAAGAGAATAAATGATATGGCTGAACTTCTACAAAGCGTAACGCTGAAAATGGAATTGTGACAATAGCGATGTCGCCTGTTACCATAAATGAATGTAACGTTTGTTCATGTATCACTTGCATCATTACTTTATTATCTTCCTGTATAATTTTTTCTACTTTATACGACATAAAAATATTATCTTTTAATTCCGGTAAAAATGAATTTGGTAATGCATCCATCCCGCCTGTTATCTCGTAATATTTTGTCGTTGAAGTAAAAAAGATCATTTCACGTAATACTTCAATTAAAGACATTCCCATATATGCTTCCATATCTAGAAGTACCCCAATCATATCTATTGCTCCATCTGAATAATACTCACTTAAAAATGATCCGAGCGAATATGTTTTATATTTTTTTTCAACGATAATCCAGTTTTTATTGGGATCTTTTTTTATAAAATTAAGTATTGGTTCTAATACTACTAACATTAACTCTTCTGCCGTTTTTCCTTTTTCGTTCTCTAAAATGGGATATCCAAGTATACTTGGATTTTTTTCAAATACACTCAATCTCGTTTTAATATTATTCGTATAAATCATATCTGAAGCGGTTTTATTTATAAACAGATTTAACGGTAATTTAAATTTACGAATGTAAGCTAAAGTTAACTCATGTGTTTCAGGAATTCGCATCGGCCCTGCATTAAAATATAAACCAGAGCTAAATGGTTCCCGGATCGTATATATTCTTCCGCCTATTCGGTTATTCGCTTCTAAAATTGTTATGTTATGCCCTGCTTCTTTCAATAACGATGCTGCAACTAAGCCTGAAATCCCTGCACCAGCAATAATAATCTGCTTTGGATCCTTCGTTTTAACGAGCCCCACATTAATAATATGAAGCATTCTTTCCATCGTTAACGGCTGCATCATGCCCTTTTCTCCTTCAATAAAGGATTTTATTGCATTATATTCGGTTAACTTACTTCCTATGTTTCATGCAAAGAATTGCACGGATACATTTTCAAATACTTGAATATCTTTTATAAAATGTAATAAACTAGATATGACTCTATAGAAGTAAGACGTATTATCTTACATAATAAAATCAATGAAATTGCGAGGAATTTTGAAATGAAAAAAGGTATTAACCGTGTTGTATTAGTAGGAACAGGAGCAGTTGGATGTAGTTATGCTTACTGCATGATTAACCAAGCTGTAGCTGAAGAATTTGTTTTAGTTGATGTAAACGAGGCAAAAGCTGAAGGAGAAGCAATGGATTTAAGTCATGCTGTTCCTTTTGCACCAGCTCCAACTAGAGTATGGAAAGGCAGCTACGAAGATTGTAAAGACGCTGATCTTGTAGTTATTACGGCTGGATTACCACAAAAGCCAGGCGAAACACGTTTAGATTTAGTTGAGAAAAACGCGAAAATCTTTAAACAAATTGTTCGCAGTATTATGGATAGCGGATTTGATGGTATCTTCTTAATCGCCACTAACCCTGTCGATATTTTAACTTACGTAACTTGGAAAGAATCTGGTTTACCAAAAGAACGTGTAATCGGTTCTGGTACAACTCTTGATTCTGCTCGTTTCCGCTATATGTTAGGTGAGTATTTCGATATTGGTCCACACAACATTCATGCTTATATTATTGGAGAACATGGTGATACAGAACTTCCTGTTTGGAGTCACGTATCCATTGGTATTCAAAAACTACAAACGCTTCTTGATAAAGACAACACATACACGCAAGAAGATTTAGACAAAATCTTCATAAATGTTCGTGATGCAGCTTACCATATTATTGAGCGAAAAGGTGCAACTTACTATGGTATTGGTATGTCACTTCTACGTGTTACTAAGGCGATTTTAAACGACGAAAATAGTGTATTAACAGTATCAGCTTACTTAGAAGGTCAATACGGTCAAAAAGATGTTTATATCGGTGTACCTGCTGTTTTAAATCGCGGTGGTGTTCGTGAAATTTTAGAAGTGGAATTAAGTGAAGAAGAAGAATTAAAATTCGATCACTCTGTTCAAGTATTGAAAGAAACAATGGCACCTGTTCTTTAATCGTGTATGCAAAAAAGCAATCCAATTTATTTTGGATTGCTTTTTCATTGCTCGCTCATTGAAAACATCAGTTATTTTCTATTTTTTAATCGATTCCTCATTATTTACATTAAGTACATCTAATAAGAAGATGAATATTGGTATACCAATAATTAGCCCCCATATTCCAAGGAAATGCTCTGAAAAGATGAGAATCATAAATGTATAAAAGATTGGTAAATTCGTTTTCGCAGACATGAACTTCGGGTTTAAAAAATAACTTTCAAGAGCATGGATTATTGTAATGAACACAAGTATGTATACAACGTACATAACTCCGCCTACGTTATAAGCAATAATACATAGCGGGAACAAGGAAATGATTACACCCGCAACAGGAATCAAACCGAGTAGAAAGACCATGACAGCCAATACAAGAAGCTGCGGAAACCCTAAAATCACAAGTGCAATTACAGTGAGTACACAATTGACAACTGCAATTAAAAACTGTGCTTCAATTACTTTACCGAACGATCTTGCAAACCTTTCGCCAAAATATGCAATCTCCTCATAAAAAACCTTCAGACTACTATCTTTAAATTTCGAAGTAAATGATATTATGCGTTCTTTTTCTAACAAGAAAAATAAACTTAAAATAAGAGAGAGTAGTATTTGCAAACTGACTTTTCCTATATTTGCAATCGATTGATATATGACATCTACACCTTGTTCTATATATTTTGATACTTCCATCCCATTAATTGTTGAGAGTGCATATTTAATGATTTCATTATCAGGTGGATTTTGAAAAAACAATCTAAACTGATGAATCAATTGGGAAATTTGTATCGTTAGCACAGGTAAATATTTATATAATGTTGTGCCGATAAAAGTAACTAATATGATATACAAACATGCGATAACAATTTTCCGATTCACTTTCAATTTCTTTGAAATAAAACGTTGAAACCGATCCATTAAAAACGTCAGTATAAACGTAATCAATATTAAATTAATCATACTTTTTAATCCGTATAATACAAGCGCTACTATTATTAAAACGAGAAACCGTTGAAACCCTCTACTTCGAAAGAAATTTTTCACTTCATTCATTTAGATTTAACCTCCCCCTTCAATGGATGGAAATTGAATATATTACATTTTATGAACTTCTATAGACAATCTTTCTTACTAATTGAGAAGAATCCTTTTTTTCTTTTATAATGTTAGATTCTTTTGTATTAGCCGACCAACATAATTTAGTGGCACTCTTTTTTTCGTTTATCCTTTTACAATTTTGGTGATTTTCTATTTTTAGACTGTTGTTCATACGCATATCCAATATTGAACAGATCCTTTTCACCGAATTGCTTCCCTACAAACACTGCACCTACTGGCTCTCCATTGTTATCATATCCTGCTGGCACAGCTAATTCTGGATAGCCAGCTACAGCTGATAGAAGAACTTCATCGTTGTTAATCATAACTAAGGCATCCAAACCTTTTTCTACTAAATACCTATCTAGCTCTTTTCTTGCATTTTCTTGACTCGTTTGCACTATTTTTTCTAATTCATCTTTCGTTATAGCAGATTTTTCAGATCCCTCAATTAATGTTTGTCCATATTTTATTCGTCTATTACTATCCTTTTTATTAAACGTTATAATCTCTTCTAGCGATTTTACTGGTACATTTTTTTGCTTTGAAAGATAATCGTTAACATTATGTTTGAACTCATATTCTAACGTTTGCAAATTATCTACACCCTCAGCGTTTAACTGAATATCATCAGTCAAGATCGCACCTGCATCTTGAAGGTCTTTTCTAATCTTTTCTGCTACTTCTTTTCTATTTTCATCTTGTCGATCTATTGAAAATAGAACGCCTACTTTTTTCCCTTTCAATCCGTCTATTGATAAGTCCTTCGTATAATCGATTCTTTCTTTATCTTTCATTTTTTCTGTCATAGCATCTTTTTCATCATAACTTACCATTACGTTAAATAACGTTGCTGCATCCTTTACCGTCCTTGCCATCGGTCCTGCTGTATCAAGTGTTTCAGCTAATGGAATAATGCCTGATCTACTCACCATACCTAGTGATGGACGTAACCCAACTACTGATTGCTGCGTCGCTGGTGCTACAATTGATCCAGTCGTTTCCGTCCCGACTGCAAGTGGTGCAAAATCTGCGGCAACTACTGTAGCAGACCCTGAACTTGATCCCGATGTATCAAACGTAATCGGACCGTACGGATTCAAATTTTGTCCTTTTTTCCCGCTATATCCGCTAGGCATTGTAAAGGATAAATAATTTGCCCACTCAGACATATTCGCTTTTCCTAAAATGAAAGCACCTTCTTCTTTCAACTTCTTCACAATCGTCGCATCTTCATCTGCAATCCAATCTTTTAACACATACGTGCCCGCACTTGTCGGCATCACCTTTTCCGTTTGTACATTATCTTTTACGATAACTGGCATGCCGTATAAGTTCGACTTCTTATTGAAAGATCTTTCTTTATCTAGCTTTCGCGCTTCTTCCATTGCATTTGGATTAATCTCTGTAACAGCATTTAATGATATTCCATTTTGGTCATGTTCTTGTATTCTAAAAAGATAAATACTCGTTAATTCTTCATATGATAATTTCTCATCATCAATCATTTTTTGAAGCTCATCTACAGTCGCATTTACGACTTCTTTTTCTTTTATCTTTACATTTTCTATATTAATTCCTTTCAACTGATTATGTATCGGTTTTAACACTCTATCTTTATCATATACGATACGCTCCGGTTCCTTTGGAAAATAATTTTTATACACGTAATATCCTCCGGCACATGCCAATAGGACAATACCTCCAGCGATCGACAACGTTACCTTTACCCACTTTTTCATGTTGTTTCCTCCACTCTAAAAGTTGCTCCAATGTATTGAAAAAGAGAGTTATCCTCATAACTCTCTCTAATTAGGATGCTAAATGAAAAAATGAAGAATTTCAATTTCATTATTTCTTTTTTTGCATTTGCTTCGCTAATAATTCTTTCACTTGATTATACGATAATCCCGAATTTTCATTTAAACGTTTTACCTCCTCAACATCAGTACCTACCACTGTATATTTTTTCTCATCATTCATTTTTCCACTTCCCTTTCTACTGCATTATTTCTAATATTTTTCCCCTAAACTCTTATAAATTAATACAAATAAGGAAACTGTACGAAATTCAATAGCTAAAAGGGATTCAGTTACATAAGAGGAAAAGATAAAAAAATGTCGAATGTATATACTTGTTAAATTTAAGGGCTTGGAGGATACATTTTGAAAACATATGAGTTTAAACATAATATCCCAACATTAGAAGAGTACAAATATTTGTGTGATTCTGTTGGATGGACTGATTATATGAATTTTGATGTAGCAGATATTTCACTGAAGAATTCTATTCACTGCATCACAGTGAAAGATAATGAACAAATGATCGGCATGGGGAGAATTGTTGGTGATGGATCTATCTATTTCTATATTCAAGATATAGTGGTGCATCCAGAGTATCAGAAACACGGTATCGGGAAAGAAATCATGCATCGTTTAGTTGCATACTTACATGAGAATGCCCCTGATAAGGCGTTTGTCGGTTTGTTTGCATCACAAGATAAAGAATCATTCTATGAAAAATTTGATTTTAAGGATTACTCACCAAACATGACGGGGATGTTTACTGTCATTTCAAAATAATAAACATAATAGATTTTTAATTGTAAGGAAAGACTTCGATTCATATGAAGGAAATCGTTCTTGCAGTAAGAGTTTAACATTGCATACGAAAGGAGAGTACATATATGGCTAATATGTACTCTCCTTTTATTTAACTTTTTACATATTAAATTTCTTAATAAAATTTCACTACATCTTCAGTAGGTAAGAAAGTTCTTTCTCCTGGTTGTTCATTTGGCTCACCAAATGGCATTTGTCCTACTAAGCTCCACTCTGCTGGAATGTTCCAAGTTTCTTTCACTTCAGCATCTACGATTGGATTGTAGTGTTGCAGGGATGCGCCAATTCCTTCAGCCGATAATAACATCCATACAGTATGTTGTAACATTGCATTTCCTTGATGAGACCAGAATGGGAACTGATCTTTATATAATGGTGCATTTTCTTGCATTTTTTCTACTGTTGCTTGATCTTCAAAGAATAACACAGTCCCAACACCTGTATGGAAACCTTTTAATCTTTCTACAGTCGCTTCAAAGTTTTCTGCTGGTACGCGGGCTCTTAGTGTTTCTTTAACAATATCCCAAAACTTTTCATGTTCTCCATCCATTAATACAACCATACGACCACTTTGCATATTGAAAGATGTTGGTGCGTGTAAAGCTGTTTTTAAAACTTCTTCAATTCTTTCTTTCGTAATTGCATCGTTTTTTGTTACTTTACGAATAGAACGACGGTTCACGATTGCTTCTTTTAATTTTGTTGTAGTTGCTGACATTTTAATTCCTCCAAATATTTGTTTTATAATTTATTTTGTTATTTCATAACAAGCGAATTAGCAATATCCATCTGTATTACATTGCATACCTTCAAATGAATTTGTTTTATCCTTTTCAATTTCTTTATCGATGACTCTTTGTAGCGTTTCTTTACTAGCAAGCCCTTGAATGACTTCATCTCCAATCATGACAGTTGGAACAGCCATAATATTTGCTTCATCATATGCATGCTGAATTGCTTCTTGATGCTTTTCTTTATATTTACGAGTTACTAAAGCATCTTTAAATTCAGCTTCAGGAAGACCTACTTCTACCGCTAATTTTGTTAAAACATCAATATCTTCAATGTTTTGCTCTTCTTGGAAAAATGCTGTGAATACGCGGTGATGATACTCATTTCCTAGTCCACGTTCTTTCGCAAATTGACATCCTTCGAAAGCTAAATGTGTATATGGATGCGGTGAAACACGTGGCAAACGCATATCGATTCCTAACTTCTTCGCAGTTGGAAGAATAAAAGCATCCCATGAGCCTAATTTTTCTGGCTCATTCCATGGATCTATTTTTGAATATGGACTTGGACGTAATTCAAATGGCATCCATTCAATTTCTACATCTTTCTCTTTCGCTACTTCATCTAATGGACCTTTTGCTAAAAAACAAAATGGACATATAAAATCTGAGTATACTTTCATTTTTACAGTCATACTTTTACACCTTACCTTTACAGTTGTAATCAAATCAGTTACATTAATAATAAAAAAATATAAATATGATTTAAGCATTCATTTTTTCTTGCAAAGTTTCAAACAAATGCTCCATCGTAATATTTCTCAAAATTTCTTCCATCGCGGATTGCGCTTGTATTAATATAACTTCTAACACCGCTTGAATATTTGCTCCGATTGGACAATCTGGATTTGGTTGCTCGTGAATATGAAATAGTTTGTCTTCTTCGACTACATTTACTGCATGGTATACATCTAACAATGTGATTTCATGTAAATCCTTTAATAATCCCGCACCACCTGGACCGCGATTTACATATACAAAACCAGCTTGTTTCAAGTACGACATCATTTTACGAATGACTACTGGATTTGTGTTTACACTTTCAGCTATATAGTCTGAAGTACAAAGTGAAGATGGATTGTTTTTCAAAATAGATAAAATATGAACAGCTATAGAAAAGCGGCTACTAATTTTCATCGTGATCACCACCTCGATGTAATCATTATAGTTACAACAAAAAGATAAGTCAATCCTTTTCATAGATTTTTTATAAGTAAATTAAAAAGTGTCCCATTATGATATATGAGACACCTCTTTTTATTCTGCAAATAGCGCTTGAAATTCTTCAATAAATAGCTGCACAGCGATGGAGGAATCCTTTAATGAAGGAACAGCTAAAGCAATTTCTCTCCATACTTGTGGTTCCAATTCTCTCGTTTGCACATTCTGTGGTAAATTCGTTAAAGATAATTCGGCTAATATTGCAATACCTAGCCCTTCTTGAATCATGTTTAAAGCTGTAGTAACGGTTGATATTACATACTCAGCCCGAAGTGGTACGTTTGCTTGTTTAAACATATCAATAATGGGTGGTTCGTATCCACCCTTACATAATATGATCGGTTCATTCTCTAAATCACTAATTGCAATAGAATCCTTCTTACAAAGAGGATGATCCTCTCTTAAGATAGCAACCATTTTCCCCTTCGTTAATGGGACAATCTCCATATCTTTATTAGGCAAAATAACAATTCCTATATCAACAACCCTCGATACTAACCAATCTTCAACTTCTTTAATCGTTCCTTCACAAAGAACGACTTCTAAGTTCGGATACTTCTCCTTAAAAAGGTTTATCATTTTGGGTAAGAAATGTGCAGAGGCACTCGGAAAACTCCCAATTCGAATCGTCCCAACTTCGTGTCCTTTCTCCATCGCAACTTCTTGTTCAATCTTCTCTACACCGTTCAAAATCTCTCTAATATGCACAAGAATTCTGTTTCCTACATCCGTAACGATTAGCCCTTTTCGTTTATCACGTATAAGAATCGTAACTCCTAACTCTGACTCAATACTTGAAATTGCATGACTTACAGCTGGCTGCGTCATATTTAACACCCGAGCAGCCTTCGTAAAACTACCTAACTCAACAGTTTTTATTAATACTTGCAGTTGTGTAATGGTCATAACTAATCACTTATACTCCTTATAAAAAAGATTCATTTTATTTATTACAGTCGATATCATATCATAGTGAAATGAATAACAACAAGGAGGTCTTACCGTGACACAGCTTTCTCGAACTAAGACGGCCATAATCCTTACCTTTCTCGTTTTCATGTGGGGAATCAATTGGCCTTTATCTAAGTTTGCCCTGCATTATACACCACCCGTTTTATTTGCAGGCGTTCGAACTTTAATTGGAGGATTCATTTTACTCCTTTTCGCATTACCGAAATACAAAGAGTTACACTTAAAAGAAACTTGGCATTTATACGTTATTTCTTCTTTACTTAACATCATTATATTTTACGGATTACAAACTGTAGGCCTTCAATATATGCCCGCTGGGTTATTTTCCGCCATTGTATTTCTACAACCTGTTTTACTCGGCATTTTCTCATGGATTTGGCTTGAAGAATCTATGTACGGCTTAAAAATTTTTGGGCTTGTTCTTGGATTTATTGGCGTAGGTGTCATTAGCTCTAGTAGTTTAACTGGACATATTTCTATTATTGGAATCCTTCTCGCGATAGGATGCGCTATTGGCTGGGCACTTGGCACAGTATTTATTAAGAAGACTGGGCACCGCGTTAATTCCATTTGGATGGTAACACTGCAGCTCATTATTGGTGGACTTTGCTTAATTGGATTTGGTTCAGAGTTTGAAAGCTGGTCTAGTATCGTTTGGAGTATACCATTTGTTAGCGTACTACTCTTTATTTCATTCTTTGTTATTGCAATGGGATGGCTTGCATACTTTACTCTTGTTGGAGCTGGTGAAGCAAGTAAAGTTGGGGCTTATACATTTCTTATTCCACTAATCGCTATTATTGTAAGCTCAATTTTCTTACATGAGGCCATTACTATTAGCTTATTCATCGGACTATTATTTATTGTGGTGAGTATTTGTTTCGTAAATATAAAGCCGAAAACACTTGCTGTAAGGCAGCAGGTTGAAGTGAAATAAAAAAGAGTCTACGTTTGTAGACTCTTTTTTTATTGTATGATGATATTTAAGTAGTAAGAATATTTCCTCTAACATATACAAATAGACTAACAATTCTAATCATAAGGGGGAATTATATGGTTTTACAGTATAAAGAATTTGGAGATTCAAGCTCTCCACTATCCTCATTCTTACTATTCCATAGACCTTTCAATCTTACTTATTTTTTACGACGTACCACAAAAGCACATGCACCTACCGACGATACAATCGCTAAAATAGATAAGACAATTGCTATCAATTGCATATTACTAGTGCTTTCATTCTTTTCTACATTAGACACTTCACCATGTTCCCCTGTTAATGACGTACCTTTTGCAATTGTAGTAAGTGAATGTGGTTTTTCAGCGTTCTCATCGCCTGTCCATTCAACAATTTCTCCATCTTTATATTGTTGATATGCATCCCAAGCTATTTTTTGTTCTTTATCCGGATTTTTAGCGACAAAAGTAAATCGCTGGAACTGGCCGGGTAAAATCCCTTCTCCCGTTGCTTCCCACACTACAGTTTTAACTTTTCCAGCATTGCCTTTCTGCTCTTCCACTTTCCATCCTGGCACGGGTTCATACTGTTGAAACTCCACTCCAGACGGTATTTTCAGTGTAACTTTTGTCGTTGCTACATTCTTTTCAACCGGTACTTTTATCGTGTAAGTCTCCCAAGAATTTACGTCTGAAGTTGCTGGCTTCACAGTGACGTGCGCACTAACCGGTAACGAAAAAATGCCCATTGCAATAATTGTTGCGATCATTGTTGTGCCAATTTTTTTTATACGTTTCATTTTATTAACTCCTTTTTATTTATACCTTCTCTTTATCTGCCGCCTACTATAAATTTATAATCCGCATCAAAGCTATCAAGAGATTTTGTTAATCCGTGCACTTGTATATTCCAGTTTCCTGTCATGTTAATATACATACCTTCCGCTTCATATTCTCCTGGTGAAACGGCCGAAACTTTAAATGAGCCTTTTCCCATGTTCATATCCAATGATTGCGTAGTTAAAATAATTTGCTCCATATCAGTAACAGGTTGTCCGTTCTCATCCTTTAAAGTAATATGGAATGTATTTTGTCCTACTTTATTAGGACTTACATGTAAAGTAAGTTCATATCCATTATCTAATTGTTTACTCTCTGTAAAAGGTCCAGTAGGTGGCATCGGCGGTGTTTGTACGTTTGTCATAAAAGCTACGATTACGAAAATAATAATTCCTATGATAAACTCTACTTTCACTGTAGCGCCTAATCCTTGCTGCGCTCTCATTTTCCCTTTCACATAATGAACAATTCCCAATATCCCCATGAAAATGAATAAAAGTATTTTTGCTAATAAAGCTAATCCATACTTCGTATCAAATAACGAGTGGATTGTTGGAATAAAAAATGTACTGTTAAAAAGACCTGTTATTAAAATCACGATGACAGCACCTGTTGCCCACGGTGAAAAACGCTTAATCATATCCCAATACATACTCCACTTGTCATCCTCTTTACGTAAAAGAAGAATAATGGTTGATAGACCGCCAATCCATAATGAGGCTGCGAATAAATGTAGAAAGTCCATAACGACAGCAATTTCTTTAAACTTTAAACCATATGCGTGACTATTAAAGGCTTTCATAACAAGTATCCCAATAAACAATACTATCGGAATGCTCCATACTTTAAACGACGATAGCTTTTCACACTTCAGCGCAAAATACGTAACGATTATAAGCAAACTAATAAGAGCCATTTGAGTGAGCCATACGTAACTAAAAACAGAGAGCTGTAATGTTTCTTTTAATAGTAAAGGATTGAATGCTTCTAGCCATGAAACATCAGCATTTATTTTCGTTTGCAATGGTAGATTGAATAGTAAACTAATGAATATGCCAATTAATGAGATCCATATTATTTTTTTACTTCTTGATTGAACCGAGATTGCATTCCTTTTGTACATAATAAGATTAAAGAATAGCACTCCTATAAATAGTGAGAAACTTGTATATAGAACGCCACGTTCCATAATCATATCTATTTGCGGAACATATCCCATCTCTTCTACTTGTAAATCGTCTGCTCCCGCTTCTGCTGATCCAATTCGGAACGGAATCACTCCTTGAATAGGATGACCGTCAGCTGAAATCACTTTCCACTGAATAGAGTAGAGTCCGTTTTTCAAATTTTCTTTTAACCCTGCTTCTAATAATTTTTTATTTTTCTTATCGATATGAGCATCTTTTAAATCTACTCTTGTACCTGATGTATCTCTTACAAACAATGTATTAAAATGCGAAACTTGTATATCCTCATCGAATTCAATTTTCACAACAGCTGGTGCTTTCTTCAACGTTTCATTTTCAGCAGGGTTGGATTTCACAATGTACGCATGAGCAGATGCACTTTTTGGTATCGATATAATAAGCACACATACAATGAATAGCCATGCCCCTAACCTTTTCATTACTTTCACAATCATTTCACTTCTTTCTTACTCATCGCTATACTTCCATTCCTTTAACTTCCCAAGTTCAATTCCCCGGCGAAATATTAACCTGATTAAATATAAATTGCTATACAGTATAACTCTTTATTTCTCTCTCACCTCTAAACTTCTAATAAAATAGTAACTACCTTCATGGATACAACTTACATTTTTAAAGTCGATTGTAATTATATCATAAAATATATTTATGTAAGTTCCTGAAGAAGAAAAGTTATCGTGAATCATTTGTGAAGAAAGTGTGAAATACATAAAGTAAAATTTTTATCAGTGGGTGTTTTTGTTCCCCCCTAATTATTAGCCCCGCCAGTCAGACCTTTATGGACGGTAAGCTCCCACCTAACTCTCTCATACTCGCAGATTTTTGAAGTGGTAGTCTTATCGCTCGCAAATAGCCGAAGAAACAAAAAAGGCATTACGTTATTACGCAACACCTTTTCTTAATACAATTCTTTTACTTCTCTTCCAGATAATCACCATAATCAATGCTCATTTCTTTTGTATCTGCTGGGTTAAGATAAAATAACCTTCTATCATGCTTATTAATGGGAAGTGTATGCTCTAATGCTCGAATACCTTGTTCTTTAAACATTTTATGTTTCTGCATATCCTAACCCTATTTTTAAATTCCACTTTCTTTTTTAGGATTAACGCTAATTATTTCCAATAAATCTTTTACCCTTTTATCATATGTATGTTCAATTAGTGTTCTTCTAAATCCTTCCATCGCAATTTTATTTCTTTGTGCTGGATTTGCCAAATACCTTTCTGCTTTCTCTATAAAATCAACCGATGAAGTAAATGTCTCAATTTGCACCCCTGGAATATAGCACTTTTCCAAATCTGAACGAATATCCGTCATTTGAAAAGCACCTGTACTAGCTATTTCGAATGTACGATTATTAATGGAACAAGCATTTATTTTTACTCTATTTATATTAAATGTTACATCCTCTATCGATCGATGTATATTCATGTTAATTTTACTTTTTGTATAATATTCCATACTATTTTTATAAACCAAAAATGGTAAAAGTATAATCTTATCCTTCAATAATTCATAGTTTTTTAGCCTATCCCAGTTACATCCTATAATTAAGGTGTTTTTAGTCACTAAATACTCTGCAATTGAATCAATAAACGCTAGCCGATTATCAAAAGCAGTCCCTATGAAACTAATATCAAATAAATAATCCTCTTCCGTACGTATCGGCGTATATGCAGGAGGTTCTGCCGCTAAAGGCAAGTAATAAACATTATCGCAGCCTAAATCTTTATAAAAATCAATACATCCTGTATCTTGTGTAAAAACATAATCATAATCAAGCACTAAATTTTTTGTCACATCTGTAAAGTAAGGATCATCTGTAAGCCAGAGTGCAGTCGTAAAATTATATTGTTTTAGCTCTTGAATCCCCTTACTTATTCCTTCTTCAAAACCATGGAATACAATAATGAGTGAGGGCTGTATCTTTAAAGCTGTTTTCACCAAATTTTTGTATGTTACCATCGTTACATTACCAATTGCTTTTTTCAAACTATTAAATATAGATTCCTCTAACACCGGAAAATATACAGAAGCACCAGATTTAACAAATAATACGTTAAAATTTTCAGCACTATATGAAATCGTCACAAATAGCCACGCTCCAATACATGTAATTAACTATTTATATTATATTGTATTACCTAAAAATATATAGTTGGCTACAAATTAGTCTCCCCTGTAACATATTGCCGCGGAAGAGGAGCATAATCAGCTCATTCTACATCTTTATATAAGATATGACTTTCTTATAAAATGTATAACTTTTTTGTCACCTCACACAAATACATAAATAAAAAGGAGTTACATTATAATGTAACTCCTTTGCTTAAGGTTGAACTTTATTTCTCTTCCGGATAATCACAATACTCAATGATTGTTCCCTCTGTATCCGCTGGGTTAAGATATATTAATCTTCTGCCGTGTTTATTAATTCGAAGTGTATGCTCTAACGTTCGAACACCTTGTTCTTTTAACTCTTCTAAAGCTACATCTAAATCATCAACACGATACGCAACGTGATGAACACCTTTACCTTTTTGTTTAATAAAGCGTGCAATTGGAGATGTCGTATTATTCGTAGGCGCAAGTAATTCAATTCTATCTCCATCCACTTCAAGAATGGCTACTTCGCTTTCCACACCAGGAGCTTCACTTACGTAACGATCTATTAAAGTTCCTAACAACACCTTTTCATAAAAACGTATCGTACTTTCTATATCTCGAACTGCGATGCCGATATGATCAATTGTTTTTTTCATTTTATTTCCCCTACTACTTTATTTTCTTTCATTATTAATAGTAACAAAAAAAGTTATAGAAACAAGTTCTATAACTTTTTTATTTAACCTATTTTCTTATTCGCACTAGCTGGCTGAACTTGATTTTTTGCTTTTAAAACGCTAATGCCATATCCGATAAATCCACCGATAATTGCTGGGAAGATCCAACCTAATCCTACTTCTTGCATCGGAAGGAATTTAGTGAACACTTGGCTTACTACTTCAATGTTAACGCCAGCTGCACTTAATCCATCAAATAAACTGATAATAAATGTTACGATTAAGCTCACTTGATAAACTTCAGCTCTTCCTTTGAATAATGAATGGAAGAATGTTAAGAAAATCAATACGATTGCTAGTGGATAGATTGCTGTTAATACTGGAACAGAAACTGCGATTAATTGTGTTAATCCTACGTTTGCAACAATTGCACTAAATACACATAGTATGATTGCAATTGCTTTGTAAGGGACATTTGGGAATAACTTATGGAAGAATGAAGAACATGCTGATACAAGTCCCACACTAGTTGTTAAACACGCTACTGTAATCATTAATCCTAATAATACTCCACCATATGATCCGAAATAGTAGTTAGAAACTTTCGCTAATACTTCTCCACCATTCTCTAAATGTCCAAGCTTTGCAACACTTGAAGCACCCATATAAGAAAGAGCTGTATAGATAATTGCTAAAATAGATGCTGCAATGATTGTCGCTTTTGCACAAACAATCATAATCTGTGTTTTCGTTTTCGCACCTTTTTCTTTAATTGCATTAATGATAATGATTCCAAATACGAATGATGCAAGTGTGTCCATTGTTAAGTACCCTTCTTGGAACCCTTTAAAGAATGCATGTGATGTATAAGCTTCCACTGGTGCTTGCATATCTCCAATCGGATGTATAAAAGCAACGATTACTAATATACCGATAAAAGTTAACTTAATTGGCGTTAAGATTTTTCCAACAATATCGACAATTTTCGCGGGATTTAGCGAAAAAAAACAAGTGATGCTAAAAAATACAATTGTGAAAAGAATTAAAGGTGTAGAGCCTATTCCCTCTGGCATAAACGGCTTAAGACCAATTTCATAAGAAACATTTCCTGTTCTTGGTATTGCAAATAACGGGCCAATCGCTAAGTATAAAACTGTTGTAAACACAATCCCGAACACTGGGTGAGCACGACTTGCTAATGACTGTAAATCATCTTTACCCGAAAAACCAAATGCTAGTACACCTAGTAATGGTAATCCTACACCTGTTACTAAAAATCCAGCGTTTGCAATCCATACATTCTCTCCTGCCGATTGCCCTAACATTGCCGGGAATATTAAATTTCCTGCTCCAAAAAATAGTGCAAATAACATTAATCCAATAACTACTATGAACGAAAACGGTACTTTATTCGCCATAATATAACCCCCATTCAAATTTCCTTATCTCATTTTCCATTTTTAACTAATTGAATTTTCTGAATTTTTAATTCGACTATCAACTATTCTTGAACTCATTATAGTTTGCTATATAATATTTTGCAATACTATTTTCAAACTTTTCATTTATTTTATAAATATACATTTTTTAACATAGAAATAGACTAAAAAACCAACATGGTCATCCATGTTGGTTTTTTACATTTATTATCAATTAAAATTTCGCCGCTACTTTTTTAACGTTCTCTAAACCTTCTTCAACAATTTGTTGTGAACGATCTGGATATTGATTGTGCCCCTCAATTACAACAGTCTCTGGATTTGTAATTCCCCAGAACCCAAGTACATTCGTTACATAATTCACTGCCATTTCCATAGGAGCCATTTGTTCTGAAGAGTAATCTGAACCACGCGCACCTAATACAACGACTTTCTTATCGCCAGCTAAACCTTCTGGACCATTTGCTGTATATTTAAATGTTTTTCCAGCTTGAGATAAGTATGAAATATACGTAATTAATGGCGCTGGCACTGTGAAGTTCCATAGTGGAAAGGCAAATACAACTTTATCAGCTTCTAAAAACTGATTTAAATATTGATCTACCGTAGCTACAGCCTTCTCTTCTTCTACTGTTAACTCCATTCCTTGACTACGTTTGTATCCACCTGAAATAGCGATATTTCCGTAATACGGAAGATCTAATGCGAATAAATCTAACTCCGTAATTTCTGTATTTGGATTCGCTTCTTTATAAGCACTTACAAATGTTTCATACATTCTTGAACTAACTGCTTGCTCCGCTGGACGATCGTTTGCTTTTACAAATAATACTTTTGACATTGTTTTATTCCCCTCTACTTTTGTATTTTCTTCTTTTTTACCAAATAACGAGCTAAATAATCCCATTTTCTTCACCTAAACTTTCTTATCATATTCATTATTCATCATCATAAAAATTCTTATTCTAGTAAAAAGTTCCAATAGATACCTTAAGTACAAACACAAAAAACTTTTTGTTATTTAATTACCTTATGTAAGTGATTGTAATACAGTAACTTACTTTAGTCAAGTAACTTTAAATATAAAATAATATCTCGAATTAAAAATAATGACCACAATACAATTCATACACCCATTGTAACTTTATTGTTTGTATAATGGATGTAGAGAGGGCAATTCATATTTAGAAAGGATTTACTCATGAGCACTATAGAAAAGATTCAAACTTTTATTATTCTTTTTGCTGTTACATGCGGCATCGTACTCGGACAATTTAATTTGATACATATGTATTCAGAGCAATTTATTGTCCCCTTCTTATTTTTCATGCTGTATGGATTATTCCTCAACATTCCATTGAAAGAAATAAAAAATGGATTCCGTAATTTAAAATTTGCTGGAACGAGCCTCACCATTAATTTTGTATGGACACCTTTACTAGCTTGGGGGTTAGGCGCTCTATTTCTTTCAGACCATCCGGCACTTTGGGTTGGATTTATTATGTTAATGGTTACTCCATGTACAGATTGGTACTTAATCTTTACTGAAATAGCGAAAGGAAATGTAGCACTTTCTACTGCTATTTTGCCTGTAAATTTAATATTGCAAGTACTGCTCCTTCCCATTTATTTATTTTTATTTGCTGGTGTCATGAAAACTGTAGCGGTTTCTGTTTTAGTAGAAAGTATTGTTATCGTAATCGTCTTACCATTTGTACTTGCACACGCTACAAAATTCATTATGAATAAAATGAAAAAAGCTGAAACACTCGAGAATAAACTCATCCCGTTTTTCAGCTCTGCTCAAATTGTATTTTTAAGTTTAGCAATCGTAGCGATGTTTGCATCACAAGGAAAATATTTACTACAAAATATGAATGTCGTTTTACTATTACTCATTCCTGTTCTATTGTTCTTCATCATTAATTTTGTACTAGGACAATTTATCGGACGCATGATGCGTTTATCTTATAAAGATACAGTTAGTCTAAGCTTAACAACATTAGCAAGAAACTCGCCTGTTGCACTCGCTATTGCTGTAACAGCTTTTCCAGACGAACCTCTTATCGCTCTTGCATTAGTGATTGGACCTTTAATTGAACTGCCAGTACTTGCTTGTGTTTCACAAGTGTTGTTGCTTATTAAGAAAAAAAAGCAATACACATAATAAAAAAGCGTCCTACTTTAGGACGTTTTTTTATTGCCGAGAAATTATAGAAGTAACGATAATTATCGGCTCTAAGGATTTTATACGTTTTAGACACGCTATATTAACAAAGCCTTTCTAATTAAACATTATAGGAAAAGTAAATATGACGAACGCTGCCCAAAGTCCGTAGATTGGCAAATACTTCGTAACAGCTTCTTGGATAGCTGTCGGTCCTGATTTGTTTTGTAGAAAACGCATATAGGAAAACATAATCCAAATGAGATTTGCCCAGATCAGTATGTTTACGCCTAAAACAGCAAGTCTATTAGGTGTAATCCCGTAAGAAGAAAGTCTGAATACGATGGCTGACAATGCGACAGTGTCAATAATAAGCGCCAGAACAATTAAGGCAAAATTTATATAATCTGAAATGCTCTTTTTCTCGTCTGAGTCACTCTCAACGATAGAAAATATAGTAACAGCCAATACACCAAGGAGTATTCCATTGAAGGCCATGAGGAAGTTACGATCCAAGAACGGATTTTTTCCTACCCATATAACTGTTATAAGATAGATCAACAATGTGATCAGGACGAGCGGACTAAAAATTTTAGATATGTATGGTGTAATATTTTTAGCAAGTTTAAGATTCAATGATACTACGTATGCAGCCACTACAGCGAGAGCAGCAGCTCCAAATAAAACAACATTACTAAAATAGAATTCTCCTATATCCAAGTCAACAAAGCTAAATAACTTCATAGTGAATACTGCTAGTATCATTCCGCTCACAGCCATGCTAGCGTAGAGAAGACAATATTCTAAATTAAATTTAATATAAGCTAATCTTGTACTGCCTTTTGAATATTCATTTCCCGTAAACGCAAGTCCCAATAAGACCCATAACAATATAGGAAGATGTAAATACGCAAGGATACTGCTGTCTTTATAATTTAATGGCAACATATTAAGATACAACCCGGCAATTAGGAACAACGCTGCAAGGAAATAAATAATACTTTTTTTCGGAGTATTATTGTAAATAAAATAAGCAGCAATAAAGGGAATTACACCAAAAGCCAAGTTAATTGGAGCAATTGCTTCCTGCTCAACAAAGTGAAAAATGATTCTAGTGCTTAGCCCAGCTAGAATAGCTAACATACCCATGAATAAGAAACCTTTTTGAAACAGCGATATTTTTTCTTTATTTGCCGTCTCCTTGAAATGTAATCTTTCATACCAAGCACCTAGCACCTGAGAATCAGGATTTTCATCCCATGCTTGTGAGAATGACTTTTTAAAAGCTTTCGGGTCTTTTCTATACATTCTCTCCAACTCATGAGGATTATCCATATTTTCAATAATCAAATTGTTAATGTCCATATTTATACCTCCTCTAATTTTAAAAATAACGTTGTTAACTTTTCTACAAAAAGCACCACAATTATTTATTCTGTTTTTGATTTTAATATATTTTTTATCGTTTTACAATAAATATTTATTATTTTATACGATATTTTTATTGCATACTTTCTTCCATTCTCTTAATTGCTTATTTTCCCTTTATATAAAGTGAAACTTTAATCAGTGGGGTCTTCTTCATCCCCCACCTAACTTCTTTGCTTTCGCTGAATTTTAAGGTGGGGGTCTTGCCCATTAATGCGGGATAAAAGAAATGATAAAGATAATATAAACGTCCTATTTAATACTTTTCTTTCAAATGTTTTTTATTGTTAGCACACAAAATCCTATAATTTAAAAATAAAAAAGCATGACATAAAATCGTCATGCTTTCTCTGTTCTACCTATGTTTTTTCAAACTTAACCTTTTATTTGTTAAAACCACTTAATTCTCAAACACAAAATTCATCTTATTATCTTTCCACTCTAACTTCGCATCAAACGTTTTCTCGCCTTTTTTAAAGCCTTTAATTAAATCGGTCTTTTCACCTTTTAAAAGCTTTGTCATATTCTTTTGCGAAATTGTTTTACTTAATATCTTCTTTGAAATGGTAAAATCACATTGCGTTGTATTGTAGTTTGAACAACCGTAAAATGTGGACTTATCAATCACATCTCCATCACATTTTTTACAACTACCAACCTTTTTACCTGTTGTAAATTTCGATCCTTTTCGTTCAATCGATTCCACATGTAATCCAGTGAAGTCCCATTTCTCCGACATTTCTACCGCATCTTCAATAATTTTAGCTGATAGCTTTTTCGTTTGTTCCATAAATGTAGCTGGTGATGCTGTTCCTTCACCAATTTCCGCAAGGCGTTGCTCCCATTTCGCTGTCATTTCTGGTGAAGCTAGTATTTTATCACCGATTGCGGTAATTAAGACTTTCCCTTTATCAGTTGCATACACTTGGTTCTTCTGCACATCTATATATTTACGGTCTTTCAGCATCGTAATAATACCTGCACGCGTTGCCTCAGTACCTAAACCTTCTGTTTTCTTTAATACTTTCTCCAGCTCTTCATTCTCTAAATACTTACCCGCCGTTTTCATTAACGTAATAAGTTGTCCTTCTGTATAACGCTTCGGCGGCTGTGTTTTTCCTTCTTTCACTTTCACCTTTACAACTTTTCCTTGTTCACCTTCTGCGACAATTGGAAGAATTGTTTCGTCATCTTTATCATCTTGGAAAATAACTTTACGCCAACCTTCTTGAATTTGCTGTTTTCCTTTTGAAATGAATTCAGCACGTTCATCTACAAGAGTTGTAATCGTTGTGTAGTCAAAGATTGCTACTTCATAATGCGCCGCAATCAGTCTTCTTACGATCATATCGTAAATTTTCTTTTCATCACCTGATAGTTTGCTTGGATTTGTAACTTGCTCTGTCGGAATAATAGCGTAGTGATCTGTAACTTTTTTTTCATTCACATAACGCTTATTATTCATAATCGATTCAATTGGTGCTGGCAATAACCCTTTATATTCATCAAACTGACTTAACTTCTGTAAAATATCAGGGAACGTCGCTGCTTCTCCTTGTGTAACATAGTTAGAATCCGAACGCGGATAAGAAACTATCCCTTTTTGATATAGTGCTTGTGTTATATCAAGCGTCTTTTTCGGTGAAAATTTAAAAGCTTTATTCGCTGTCGCTTGCAGTGCTGATAAATTAAATAAAAACGGCGGCTGAAACTCTTTACGCTCCGTTTTCATTTCTTTTACTACAGCCGGTTTCCCTTGGCAAAATGCTGCAATTTTATTTGCCATATCAGGGTCTTTTAAGCGGGATTCACTATCCTTCTCCCATTTCCCCTCATACTTCTTTCCTTCTATATTAAAGGTTGCGAACACTTCCCAAAACGGCTCAGACTTAAAGTTTTCAATTTCTTTCTCACGCTTTACAATCAACGCTAACGTTGGTGTTTGTACACGACCAGCGGAAAATACATCGTTCATTCCTTTTTTCTTTAGCAGAATACTAAAGACACGCGATGCATTCATACCAACGACCCAGTCCGCACATGACCTTGTATACGCCTCATAGTACGTATTAATTGTATCTGCTTCATCTAGTAAATTTTTAAATCCTTGGTATATAGCTTGTTTCGTTAAAGATGAAATCCAAAGACGTTTCATCGGCTTTTGCACGTTACAAAGATTAATAATGTTTCGTACAATCAATTCCCCTTCGCGCCCAGCATCGCCCGCGTGAATAATTTCTGTTACCTGTGGATTATGTAACAGCTGTTTCACAACGTTAAACTGCTTATACTTTGACTTTGTTACTTCAAATTGAAAACGCTCTGGAATCATCGGTAACGTATTAAGTGACCATTTTTTCCACTCTGCGCGATAATGCTCTGGATTACATAACTGCGTCAAATGACCAATTGCCCATGTACAGTACGCTCCATTTGGAAATAACTCATTCGCTTCTACTTCTAAATAGCCATCTTTCCGGCGATATTTAAATTGTGAAACAAGAGCCAAACCTTGATCTGGTTTCTCGGCAATAATTAATTTCATTTTATAACTCCCTATCTGTATTCCAGTGTTACTTTCATTGTCTATCTGTTTAGAGGCGATGATAAAACAACAATCTTATTTATCATTCGCGGGTTATTCCCAGTAATGGGATAACTATAATATTATACGCTTATTCTTTATATGTTCACAATAGAGATACTCACATATTATTTCTCCTATATTTAAAACAATATAAATGTGAATTCAATTGTACAAAAGTTAAACTCTACAACCATATCACTTTTTTTCTACTAACATAAGCTATAATAAACTTGAAAAGGATGATGATAATATGAAAAGTCTAGTAAGTATACACGACTTATTAGCAATTATAGAACATACCGAAGGCTGGTTATCGCCGCATGAGCAATTTGCTCTATTACACTTATCTTCAACGCTAGATCACTTAGACGGAGATATAGTGGAAATCGGTTCCTATAAAGGAAAAAGTACAATTGCCTTAGCTCTGGGAAGTTCTCTATTGAGTAATAGAAAACGTCCAATCTACGCTATTGATCCATTCCTTGATTGTTATTACCCTTCATTTCAGTTCAACATAAATTACCACGGACTACAAGATTTCGTTATTCCAATAAGAAAGTTTAGTACACAAGCTTACGATGATTGCCCTAAATCTATTGCCGCATTATTTATTGATGGTGATCATGAATATTCTAGTGTGAAACACGACATCACTCATTATGTATCACGTGTTGTAAATGGTGGGCTCATTCTATTTCACGATTATACCGAGCAGTTTCCAGGAGTTATCAAAGCTGTAAATGAACTTTGCAATAACTCTGAATACAACATTGTTTTAACTTACGACCACCTTATTATCGTTCGAAAAACAAATAATTAAGCTCTGTTTCATTATCTTGCTTACTATCCTAACTCCTTTTTATTCACAAAAAAGATGTTCAAAAGTGGACCATCCTTTCCATTCATTTTTACTATATATATTTCTCTCAAAGTAATAATACTTTTCCCTCTGTAACTACTATGATCGTAATGCTTTTTTACAGATCCTCACCTACTAAAAGAACACATCACTATTTGAACATTATATCGAACTCACTTCTAATAAATTGTGCAGATAATATGCAGATATAAATAAGCATAAGTACTCTCCATATGAACATATGATGACATAAATGATAGGACAGGGAGGTATCATGATGTTCGCTTACACATTAACCGCCTTAACACTTTGTTGTATCTCGGTTCTTATTACATCATATATATCTAAACGCAAGGGTACCCTAATGGAGTATATGGTATTTATTATGTCTTTTAGTATGAGTACGGGTTTAAGTATAGGTTTTTATTTAGGTATTCTTTTTAAAGGAGAATTGCTATATTCTACTTTGCTTGCTATTTTGATTAGTAGTTGTATCGGTTTTTTAGTCGGTCTACGTTTTCACCTATATACTGCTTTAGAAGGAATGTTCTCTGGATTAATGGCAAGCATGATGGGAGCAATGATTACAGAAATGTTAAACGCTCAACAAGCCCATAGTATACTGTTTATTAGCCTTTTGCTTACGATAACAATAACTATGTCATGTATAATTCAACTTTTATCAGATACTTTTTCTACTTTTATTCAACGGCGTTTTTTGTTATTACTATCAATTAGTGTGGTAATTATCGTGGCCGTATTCGTGACATTCCCAGATCATACTCCCCCACCTTCACCCGGGCATGATCAACATATACATTGACTCTTTCAGCGAAAATGAATAAGCAGCTATCCAAAGGATAACTGCTTCATATTATTCTGGCTTATTAGGAATGTTTGGGTTGGGAACATAGTCAGATTTATAATCTGTATATTTCACTTCTGTTACCATCCCCGCGGAAGCATGGTGTAAATCATGACAGTGGAACATCCAATCACCCGGATTGTCTGCTACAAAAGCTACTTCATATTCTTCACCTGGCTTTAGGTTCAAAGTATCTTTCACAATTGAAGAACCTTCTATCGGTTTTCCATCTTTACTCAACACCTGGAAGAAGTGACCATGTAAATGCATTGGATGATCGTCCATTTTAGAACGATTTACCAATTTCACTTTTACTAAATCACCCTTTTTTACTGGAATCGGGTCAATATTCGGAAATACCTTTCCGTTAATTGTATATACCATTTCATTTCCATTCATTTGCGTATTTAAATCCATATTATATGTGACAGGATACTGCTGATTTAACGTGAAACTACCTAATTTTTTAGCACCGTATTTCGTCACATCTAATTTCGGTAATTTTTCTTTTTCGTTTGCTTTATCTTTCATCTCTTTGCTGCCATCATATTCAATAACAGCTTTCATTCCTTTTACACCTTTATTTGCTAAATGGTCTTCCACATACCATTTCTCAGGATTATTAGCAGTAAATTCAATATCATAACGTTCACCCGGTGCGATTGAAATTACTTGATCCTTTATAACTTTTGGATCGTTTATTGGTTGACCATCTGTCGCAATTACTTTTATATCATGACCGTGAACGTGTATATCATGTGATAGATAACCAGCATTAACGAGTCGAAGACGAACTTTATCTCCCTTATTCACTTTTAATGGTTCTACTAAATCCCCACTTTTACCATTGATTGTGAATAAATCATACATACTCATATCATGACCTTCCATCTTCATATTTCCATGATCCATTCCTTTCATATCATCATTCTTTTTCGTATTTTCATTATCCTTAGATTTATTACCTTTTTGCCCTTTTGTCATTTCTTTTAACTGTTTATTAATCTCTTCTTTATCTGTTACCCATTCATCTAACATTAATGTGTAATCTTTATCATATTTTTCCTTTGTATCTTCTACAATGAGCGCTCCATATAAACCTCTATCTAATTGATTTACAGAATCTTGATGTGAATGATACCAATACGTTCCTGGTACGTTCGCCTCAAATTCATAGGTGAAACTTTTTCCAGATTCAACCGCATCTTGCGTCACGCCTGGAATTCCATCCATACTATTTGGAACAGGATACCCATGCCAATGAATAGATACCGGTGCAGATAGTTCATTTTTTAATGTCACTTTCACCTTTTCACCTTTTTTCACCCGAATTTCTGGACCAGGAGATGAGCCATTAAATGTCCAGACCGGAACAATAACACCGTTACTTAATTTTTGCTTTTCTTCTTTCGCTATTAAAGTAACTTCTGGTCCCTTAACAATTTCCAATGGTTTTGTAGCCGTTTCAGTTTGTTTAGTTTTTTTATCATTCATATTTTTATGATCGTTTGTTGTATTTGTGGCCAAAGAACATGCAGCAATTAAAGATATGACAAAGACTGTAACTGCTGTTAACACAAATCTCTTCATGGAAACCCCTCCTTTTTCTTTTTCAAAATCATTATAAAAAATGATTTTCAAGAAAATATGGAGATATACAATGAGCTAAATAAAAAGACGCCCAAAATTGAGCGCCTCTTCTAATGGTTATTTCGTAACAACTTCATCTTTTTTTGCATTTACATTGTTTTCTCTCATAAACGCTTCAATCTCTTCAACTTCTCTAATGATATCTTTTGACAAGTTTTCATGTCCGTCTTTCGTTACAAGAATATCATCTTCAATACGAATGCCGATTGATTCTTCTTCAATATAAAGACCAGGTTCAATTGTTATAACCATGCCTTCTTCTAACACTCTATCTTTGTATGTCCCTACATCATGCGTATCTAAACCAAGGAAATGGCTGACACCATGATAATAATATTTAGACAGTTCCTCATCTTCTTGTATTAAACCAACTGCTTTACACCCTTCTGCAAGTACTTTTTTAGCATGCTCATTTAATGCAGCGAACTTTAAGCCTGGCTTAATAATCTCTGTTGTTTCTTTCAATGCTTTTAATACAATATTATAAATTTGTTTTTGGCGACTAGAGAATGTTCCATTTGCCGGGAATGTATAACTAATATCAGCGTTATAGTAATTTTTTTGAGCGCCTAAATCTAGCAGTACTAAATCGCCATTCTGAATTTGTGCATCATTATCTTCATAATGAAGAACTGTAGCATTTTTCCCACTTGCCAAAATTGTATTGAACGCATGATGCTTAATGCCAGATGATTTTAGTATGAAATCAAACTGAGCTTCTAATTCATATTCCATCATGTCTGCTTTTGCATGCTTAAGTACGTTGTAAATACCGTCTTTCGTTACAGCAATCGCCTCTTTCATAATTTCAATTTCTTCTTCTGTTTTAAACACTCGTAATTCACAAATATTCGGATATACATTACCAATTAAAACGTGTGGATACTGTTCTCTTACATGTTTAGCAAATGCTAATGTTTTTGTCTCTGTACCATTCCATTCACGACGCTCTAAATCTAAATATAGATGCTTCACATTTTCTGTAAAAAGTATATTTGACATTGTCTTTTCAAAGCTATCTAAATATACAACTTTCTTTATACCCGAAATTTTCTCTGCTTCTTCGTTAGAAACTGTTTTACCGACCCACTTTTCCATTACTGGATCTGACTTTTCAATAAAAAGTGTTTCTTCAACACTATTTCCAACCTTCTTCAACATGAAAATAACATTTGGTTCATCGATTCCTGTTACATAGTAAAAATTCCGATTCGGCACAAATTTATAATGTGCATCCGCTGACATATGAGGTGCTTGTCCCGCAAATAAAATAGTAATAGATTCGTCTGGTAATGTGTTTACTAATCGTTCTCTATTTTGAGCAAAAAATGTTGCTTTCATAATAATCCCCCTAGCGTTCTATGTATGATTAAAAAACTAATTATCTAATCAATTCATTTTATTATTGTTACAATTTTTCGTCAATTAATAGTACTCATAGAAAAAGGAAAATCCCCCTTACTAGTACCCCTCTAATCTACATTATGCATACAACTCCACAATTTCTTGACATTTATTCCATATACTTAAAATCTCATATATAGGAAAGGAGCCACAACTTTGAAACATTATGTAGCAACTGGGTTAGCAATTACTTCCTTATTCATAATTACTGGATGTTCTAGCAATACCGAAACAGCACCCGTGAAGAAAGAAACGGTGCAATCTGAGTCAAAAAATATAGAAACAGCAAATACGAGTCCGCAAGACTTCTATAAAGAAATTACATCTGGAAAAATCGAGCACATTCACGGAATTGGCTATGCAGGAAATATGCCTGGGGTTTCTATCGCCACTCATAGCGGGATAAAAGTTTATCATAATGGAAAATGGCTTGAAACTAAGACTGGATTACATGATTATATGGGATTTCAAGCAACGAAGAACGGATTCTTTGCCAGCGGTCATCCTGAACCAGGAGCAAATTTAAAAAACCCTTTAGGATTAATGAAAAGTTCTGATGGCGGTAATACCCTTGAAAAGCTAGCTTTTTACGGAGAATCTGATTTTCATAACCTTGCTGTCGGATATAATACGGAAGCAATTTATTTATACAATGAGCGTCCAAATTCTAAATTACAACAAGGTTTTTATTTTAGTACGAACAACGGACAAGATTGGAAAAATAGTAAGTTAAAAGGTCTTTCGAGTACGATTCATTCCTTTTCCGTACATCCGGATCAAGCTAGTGTAGTCACGGTAAGTGCTAAAGACGGTGTTTACTTATCTACAGATTACGGAAATACATTTGAACTATTATCTACATCACTTGAATCGACCGCAGTTACATTAAGTAATGAAGATGTTATTTACGCCCCTATCAATAAACAAATGATAATGAAGAAATCAATTGCTACAAATGAAGAGACAAATATACAAACTCCATCTTTAGATGCTAAAGATGCAATTATGTACATATCACAAAACCCTCAAAATTCAGCTGAAATCGTATTTGCTACACTGAAAGCAAATGTGTTCCTTTCTACAGATGAGGGTAAAACGTGGAAGCAGATTACTAAAGAGGGAGCATTCCAATTTAATTAGAAGGGTGAATATAACTTGTTTTCAACAATTAGTGAATGGAGCTATCAACTCATGTCTCCTTTAATGGATGTCGCGAATGCTACGAAATCAGTACCTCTTTTATTTGCGTTTTTATTAGGCGTAGTAGGTACCCTTGCTCCTTGCCAATTAACAGGAAACATTAGCGCTATTACACTTTATGGCAATCAATCTTTACAAAAGGGACATGCATGGAAACATATATTGTTATTCATTTCAGGAAAAATAATAGCTTTTACAACGCTTGGACTATTAGTATGGGTCTTAGGAAAAGAGATTCAGCAAATATTAACTTTGTATTTCCCGTGGTTAAGGAAAATGATCGGACCTTTATTAATTTTAATGGGGCTAATGTTGTCAGGTATTATAAAAGGTAGTAATTTCTTCTCTACCATCTTCCCTATCAAATTTATACGAAAACAAAGTGAAGTCAGCTCATTTTTACTTGGATTTTTCTTTTCGTTAGCTTTCTGTCCGACTATGTTCGTTCTATTTTTCGGAACATTAATCCCTTTATCTTTCTCATATAATTATGGTTACTTGTTTCCGACATTCTTTTCGGTAGGAACAGCTCTCCCTATCGTTATATTAATGTTCATCATCTCCTACCTTGGATTAAATGGGGCACTACTTAAAAAGAGCCGAAAAATAGGAAAAAACATTCAACGTATAGCCGGTGTCCTACTCATTTTAATCGGACTTTATGATACTGCTCTATATTGGTAATACATCCAAAAGGTAAGCTTCAGTAAAATGAGCTTACCTTTTGGATCATTTTATTTATTCATTTTTTCTTTTGTTGTAGTTGGCTTAGCAAATTCATAACAAATGCCAGAAACAGTGGATCATTCTCTTTTTTAGGTGACCACTGCATAATAAGTTGTCGTGGAATTCTAATTTCTATCGGTTGCACAATGAAATCATTAATAATTTGCTTATGTAGTCCTGATACTGGAACAATTGTTATACCGTTAACCTGTAAAGCAAGTGCTAATGCTGAACTAATGGTCTCTGATTCCATCACTTTATTAACTACTATTTCATTTTTCGTCAAATATGGTTCAAGTACTTCTTTACAACCAGAAAGCGGCATAATGAAAGGATAATTTTTCAACTCTTTAATAGTAAGATTAGGTGGAACAAACTTTGAAGAAACCATAACATAAGGATCTTCACCAATAACTTCATAATGAAATCCTGGTATTAAATTTTCTTTTATAGAAATAGAAAAATCAGCACTTCCAGAAGACAGCCAATCTAATACTTCTTGATAGCTTCCTTCTCGAACTGCAAGCACGTACTGACTTTGATCAATATTACCTAGCTGGATACACTCCGCCAAACAATATACAGTAACGGAAGGATACGTAGCTAGTACAATCTTATACAAGCTTCTATTTTTTAATTGTAAAGCTGTTTCTTCAAGGTTTTCATACTCCATTAGAAGTCGATCTACACAAACTAAAAATCCCTTTCCATTTTCAGTTAACATCGTTCCTTGTCTAGAGCGATCAAATAAAGTTAAAGCATATCGTTTCTCTAATTTGTTTATGATATGAGTTATAGCCGGCTGTGTCATATGTAATTCTTTCGCTGCTAAACTAATGCTGTTCAACCGAGCCACATTTTTAAAAACTTTAAAATCAAAAACGTTCATTCTGTTCTCCTTATATAAAAGATATTTATATCATCTATAAATAACCTTCATTATATTTATCAAACCACTTCCTATACACTAAGTATACACCATCAATATTACGAAAAAATAAGGCATATAAACATTAGAGGAGTGTTGATTAAATGAGTACTTACATTTTAATACATGGAGCATGGCAAGGTGAATGGGCATGGGAATTAGTAAAACCTCAGCTTGAGGCTTTAGGTCACACAGTTGTTACACTAGATTTACCTGGAAGCGGAAAAGATATGACTCCCTCCCAAAATGTAACGTTAGATTCCTATGTTGATGCAGTAACAGCTACTATAGATCAACAAAATGAAAAAGTTATTCTTGTTGGACATAGTATGGGTGGAATTGTAATCACGCAAACAGCTGAACTTATACCAAATAAAATCGATAAATTAGTATATCTTTGTGCATTCTTACCACAAAACGGAGAAAGTCTTGGTAGTAAATTAGATGGTGAAGCTGGTCCACAATTCTCAATTAATGAGAATGACATGACTGCAGAACTTATACCAGAGTTGACTGAACAAACATTTTTAAATGCTACAGAAAATGAAGCTATTAAAGAATCTTCTTTCAAACAAATGCGTCCTCAACCACTAGGTCCATTCCAGCAAGAGATAAAAATATCTGCAGAGAACTTCGGAACTATAGATCGTATTTATATCGAAACGACTCTAGATAGAGCGATTCCGATTGATTTTCAGCGCCGAATGAATACAGAGACCCCTTGCACGAAAATAATTACTTTGGAAGCTGATCATTCACCATTCTTTTCTAAAGCGGCAGAACTTGTTAATTGTTTAAATGAGTTAAGCTAAACTTCATTTAATGAAAATAGACACCCGCAGGTGTCTATTTTTTATGCTAACTAAGGATTGTATTTCCTTCTCTACATTTGCATACCCTTTTGCTTCATCTCCCACTTTTTATACAGTAGTACTGCACCAAATAAAAATACTCCCGCAACAAATGAAGCTACTGGTAACATCTTTATCATTTCATCTGGAAATACGAGCGGCAATAGTGGAAATGCATACGCTGCTGGAATACGTACTCCAACGATTTTTAATAAAATAAGCATTAATATCATATTTAATAAAGTGACTACAATCCATGAATCAATCGTAAAGTACAATAACGTTCCAACAGTTGCAGATGCAGTTAATACTAATATTTGTTTAAAAGCCATTTTTTCATTGTACATCGGCTTTTGAAGTGATTCATACACAACAACTAATATTGGTGGAATAACTGCTAATTGTTCATAACCAGTTATCCAACATAAACTGATCCATACGAAATTTAGTATTAGAAATACAGTCATATATTTATACTGTATTTGCACTTTTCGCTCAATACCGTTGTTCAATTTAAATATAAGAACACCTATCATTAAAATAAATGTTAAAGCAAATACCGCGATAACAAATGACCATTCCGTCGCATTTGTTACTAATGGTAATAAACCTGTCGCAATTGATGGTGCTAAATTGGATTGAATTACACGTAAAAACAGCATCATGAATACAAGCGTTAAGCTTACTTTCCCTAAATAGGCTATATCCATTTGATTCACCATAAAACCTATCACAGCCGTTATTGACGGTGCAATAAAAATTTTATCAGGTTGTCTTAGCCACCCTGGCTCACGATATGCCCATAAAGCAACTGCCATCGCAGCTATTTCTGGCAAAATGACTTCCGGATTATTTAATAACACACCAGCTGTTACCATAGCTAAAATAAATAAAATAGCAATCGTATATGAGATGATTGTTTCTTTCTTTGAAATTACTGCATTCATTATTACATACTCCTTTTTGCTTATTACTCTCATAAAGTAAAACAATACTTTATATACCCTACTAAGGTATTGTATATTAACATCTTTTCTATTTCAAATATTTGTAGTTTTTTCATTATTTATCACCCCATACACTTACAAAACAAGGAATGTTTATAGGCATTGACACTTATTAAAAGATAGGTTATAATAACTATACATTAGTAAGTAACTAATGTAATTGAATCTAACTAGAGGTGAAACAAATGAAAAACATTTTATTCCGTATTAACGAATTATCAAAAAAAGAAAAAGCATCTGGATTAACAGTTGATGAAAAACAAGAACAACAAATGTTGCGTCAAAACTATACAAAAACATTTCGTGGAAGTTTAGATTCCATTTTATTAAACACAAAAATTGTTGATCAACATGGTCTTAACGTTACACCAGCCGCATTACAAGATGCTCAAATACGTTTAAAATTAAGCAAATGAAATCAAAGCTAAAAAAACAATCGTATAAAACATAAAAAGAGCCGGAATTCCTATTTAGAAATTCCAGCTCTTTTTATTATCTTTTCCAATTTCGTAAATGAGCGATACATCGCAATTCGCCACGACACAATCATTGCAAATGCAAGTAAGAAAAACATTCCGCTTAACTCTGCTAAATCAATTGATTGACTTAAATACGATTTTAACGCTACTCGTACAGCCAATAAGCCTACTAAAATAAAGATGAATGCTTTTGACGGTTTCATATATATATGTTCGTTTCTTATTTCAAACTTAGTTGTTTTAATAAGAAATATAGAGAAAATAAGTCCTATACTAATCGCCTCTACTATTTCTAACGATGTTAATCGAAACTCTGGTAAGAAGTACATCATTGCACCAGTACTCATAAAAATTGGCGGTAATATAATTTTCTTTTTCGTTACCGGTTTTTTCGCTGCTTTAAAGCGAAGAAACATGACCCCAACAGCCATACAAACTGCTACAATACTTGATAAAAGTGCTATCATACTCTCCCCCACACCTATCTATTTAAAAGACTTTTTGAGCAAAATCATAAACCAAACGAGCCCGATACTTATAATAACATGACCTAATCCAGCCATATGGCTTAAACCATTAAAGTCAGTTCCATTTACTTGTAGAAGCCCTCTCCATAGCATTGTAGCGACAGTAAAAATTACTCCTACATTATAAACAACAAACCACGCATGAAAACTCTTTGTTTCATGGACATGAAATACTTTAAATAGAGCCAAAGCGATTAAAAAGAAGACGAAGCCGAGCACTAATACGTGTGTATGCACTAATTGCAACATTGTGGATCCTTTAATTCCTTGTGCTTTCGAATACTCTCTTGCAAATACTCCTGATAATAAACCGATAATTAAGTAAATGAATGCTGCATTATATAATTTCTTCATTCTATTCCTCCTGCTGTAAACTTTCTATATTCGCTGCAATCATTTTACGCAAAGTTTATGAACGGAATATGAACAAAATATTACATTCAACTTTTGAAAATAAAAAAGCCATTCCACAATTAATAATTGCGGAATGGCTTTTCAACTTATTTTAAATCTTCTATTGAGAAAGCACCTGGAAGTAATTGCTCAACAGTCACTTCTTTTTCATCGCCTTTTACATTCATTAGTAAAACTGGCATTTTCGGTTCACAGAATTCAGCAATCACTTGTCTACAAGCACCACATGGTGAAATCGGTCCGTCTGTTTCGCCTGTAATAACTAAGTAACTAAAATCGCGCTCACCTTCTGATACTGCTTTAAAGATTGCTGTTCTTTCTGCACAGTTACATAAACCATAAGAAGCATTTTCAATATTACAACCAGTATAGATTTTACCTTCTTTCGTAACTAACGCTGCACCAACAGGAAATTTCGAATACGGAATATATGCTTTTGATAACATCTTATTTGCTTCTTCGATATATTTTTTCTTATCCATATTTTTTCCTCCTCAAAGTAAACGTAATTATGATTAGTCAGTAATAACTGTATGAACTAATTTAGGAGCAACTGCTGTTTCGGCGATAGAAATGTTCTCATAAATTTTAGCTTTTACATCTTCTACATTTTCACGGTTCGCATAGATTGTTACGAATGGCTCGCCTTCTTTTACTGCATCGCCAACTTTTTTACGTAACATTAATCCTACTGCTAAATCAATTTCATCTTCTTTTGTCGCACGGCCAGCACCTAGTAACATAGCTGCGATACCGATTTCATCTGCAACAATGTTAGAAATAACACCTGAAGCTTTTGCTGGTACATCAATTACATACTTCGCCTGTGGCATTTTTTCTGGATTGTCTACAATTGAGCTATCTCCGCCTTGATTGCTTAAGAACTCTTTAAACTTCTCAGTTGCTTTTCCGTTTTTCATAACTTCAATTAGCATTTCACGAGCTTCTTCTAATGTATTTGCTTTTTTCGCAAGTACGACCATTTGGCTACCTAATACAAGTACTAATTCCGTTAAATCTTCTGGACCTTCACCTTTTAACGTATCAATCGCTTCTTTCACTTCTAGAGCGTTACCAATCGCAAAACCAAGCGGTTGTGACATATCTGAAATAACAGCCATAGTTTGACGTCCTACATTATTTCCGATACGTACCATTGCATGTGCTAATTCTTTTGCATCTTCTTCTGTTTTCATAAATGCGCCAGCACCTGTTTTTACATCAAGTACGATTGCGTCAGCACCAGCTGCAATTTTTTTACTCATAATTGAACTCGCGATTAAAGGAATTGAGTTTACTGTTCCTGTTACATCACGTAATGCATAAATCTTTTTATCTGCAGGTGTTAAGTTTCCAGTTTGTCCAATAACAGCTACTTTGTCACGGTTTACAATATCAATGAACTGCTCTTTCGTAATTTCAACGTGGAATCCTTCTACCGCTTCTAATTTATCAATTGTTCCGCCTGTATGTCCTAAACCACGACCAGACATTTTTGCTACTGGTACATCTAAAGCAGCTACTAATGGTCCTAATACTAATGTTGTCGTATCACCAACACCGCCAGTTGAATGTTTGTCTACTTTAATTCCTTCAATTGCTGATAAATCGATCGTTTCTCCAGACTCAACCATCGCCATCGTTAAATCTGCACGTTCGCGATCTGTCATATCTTTAAAGAAGATTGCCATTGCAAGTGCACTCACTTGATAATCAGGAATACTTCCGTCTGTATATCCATTAATAAAGAATTTGATTTCTTCAGTCGTTAATTCTTTGCCGTCACGTTTTTTCGCAATAATATCTACCATTCTCATTACAATCACCATTCCTTTTTATATGATATGAATCTATTAAAATAATAAGCCTACGATTGTTGCTGATAAGAAACTTACTAATGTTGCACCGAAAAGTAATTTCAAACCAAATCTTGCGACTACATTCCCTTGCTTTTCATTTAAGCTCTTAACTGCCCCTGCAATAATTCCAATTGAAGAGAAGTTTGCAAATGAAACTAAGAATACAGATATAATCGCTGTCGTTCTATCTGAGAAATTAAAGTTTCCTTGTGCTAAATCTGTCATAGCGACAAATTCATTTGATACTAATTTTGTTGCCATAATATTTCCGGCATTAACTGCTTCATGCCAAGGTACACCCATAATAAATGCAAATGGTGCAAATACATAACCAAGAATTTCTTGGAATGAAATACCAATTACACCTTTAAATACTGCATTAATGAATGCGATTAAAGCAACGAAACCGACTAACATAGCTGCTACTGTAATTGCAACTTTAAATCCATCTATAATGTATTCCCCTAATACTTCAAAGAAAGTCTTTTTCTCTTCTTCTTGTACTTCTAACATATCTTCTTCTTCAGTAACTTCATAAGGGTTAATGATAGAAGCGATAATAAAACCACCGAATAAGTTAAGCACTAAAGCGGTTACAACATATTGTGGTTTTAATAACACCATATATGATCCAACGATAGACATTGAAACGGTAGACATTGCAGATGCACATAATGTATACATTCTTTTCTCTGGCAATAATCCTAGTTGTTTCTTAACTGAAATAAACACTTCAGATTGTCCTAAAATCGCAGAAGCAACAGCGTTATATGATTCTAGTTTCCCCATTCCATTTACTTTACTTAATGCTAGACCGATAGATTTCACAATAATAGGTAATACTTTAATGTGTTGCAAAATACCTATTAAAGCTGAAATAAATACGATTGGCATTAATACACTTAAAAAGAACGAAAACTCTTTTTGATTTACTAATCCACCAAATACGAAATTCACACCGTCAGCGGCATATTTTAATAGCTCTCCAAAACCATCTGCTATTCCGCTAATTAATATATTCCCTACACTTGTATTTAATAATAAAAACCCCAAAATGAATTGTAATATAACCATCGTTATGATTGGGCGATATTTGACTTTCTTTCTATCATTACTAGCAAGCCAAGCGATACCTAAAATCAATACGAGGCCTAAAATACCGATTAAATATTTCATAAGCCGTCTCCTCCCATTCGTATCCGCTTACATTTTTTTCAATTGTTAAAACAATAGATACACTTTACTTTGTGTATCTATTGCTTTTGACTTCATTAATGTTTAGTAGTTATCTGTAGCACCTTTTGCATCATTTAATACGATTGCAACACTAGCACTTGCTCCAACGCGAGAAGCTCCAGCAGCTACCATTTTGTCTGCATCTTCACGTGTACGAACGCCACCAGATGCTTTTACACCAACGTTTGGTCCAACTGTTTTGCGCATTAATGCGATGTCTTCAGCAGTTGCTCCGCCAGTTGAGAATCCAGTTGAAGTTTTTACGAAATCAGCACCAGCTTTTACTGATAATTCACAAGCGCGTACTTTCTCTTCATCTGTTAATAGGCAAGTTTCAATGATTACTTTTACAAGAGCTTTTCCTTTTGCTGCTTGTACTACTTCATAAATATCTTTTTCAACGAACTCGTTATCGCCATCTTTTAAAGCGCCTACGTTGATTACCATATCAACTTCAGTTGCACCTTTTGCAATAGCATCTTTTGTTTCGAAAGCTTTTGTTTCAGTAGTGCTTGCTCCTAATGGGAAACCGATTACAGTACAAACATCTACGTCATGTCCAGCTAATTCTTCAGCAGCTAGCTTCACCCATGTAGGATTAATACAAACAGAAGCGAATTTATATTCCTTTGCTTCTTCGATTACTTTCATAACATCTTCTTTAGTAGTATTAGCTTTTAAAATTGTATGGTCAATTAACTTTGCAATATTCATTATCTTCACTCCTCATATCTTTTAACAACTTCATTCTAACTCTTAGTTGAACAAATGTAAATACACTTTTGAAATTTTGTTCATTCTTTTTAGAAGGGAATCTCTTGTAGTAAATAAAGCACATTCTAACTAAGAAACACTTCATATATAAAATGAAAACTTTTATATTAACAATGGTAGTATGTATCTCAATATCCATAATTATTTTTAAAAAGGCAATTTGTATTCAAAAACACTCCATAATTCATACATAACAAAATAAAAGGCTTTCTCAAAATTAACATCTTGAGAAAGCCTTTTATTTCTAATCTTTTTTATAATGTAACAGTTCTTTTGCTGTATGCTGATCTATAATTAATACATTTGCATACCCGCCACGTAACGCACCATCAATTGCTTTTATTTTTCTATTACCACCTGCAACTAAAATAGAACGTTTCTTTAATTTCAGTTCCTCTAACTCAATTCCAATTGTACGCTGATTAATTTCTTCGCTACTAATATTTCCGTCTCCATCAAAGAAACGTGAACAAATGTCACCGACCGATTGTTTTTTGAGTAAACTTGTTTCATCCTTATCGAAATAACCTAATCGGAATAATAGTGCTTCGTCTCGCACTGTTCCTACAGTGAAAATTGCAATATTCGCTTGTTTCCCCATTTCGATAATGTGATGAATATGTCGATCCTGCTCTACTAATTCCTTTGTCACTGCATTATCAAATATTACTGGAAGGGGTAGATTTCTTGGCGTCGTTTGAAAAGCATCTGCAAATAAAGCAATGGTCTCATTCGCATATGTATTTACACTCGAATGACTAATACCACCTTTTAACTGGACAACTTCTACACCTTTTACATGTTGTGGTACGATTTTTCTAGCGATTTCATACATCGTCATTCCCCAGCTTACACCAACGATATCACCAGTTTTAACCGTTTTTTCCATATACTCTGCTGCATATTTACTAATATACTCTGTAATCGTTGCATATTCTGGTACTGGAGAAAATACGACATGTGCCTCTAACAAATTGTACTTTTCTTTCAGTAAATTTCCAACGTTATCTAAATCAGCAAATGGATCGGCTATACTAATTTGAACAAATCCTTTTTCTTTCGCGTACTTTAATAGTCTAGAAATCGTCGGTCTTGAAATATTTAATTTATTAGCAATTTCTTGCTGACTATAATCTGACTGATAATATAATCTTGCAACTTCAACGCTTAATTGTTGTTTATCTTTATCCATAGTAACTCGTTACATATCCTTTCCTGTATTTCCTTTTCGTTACAAGCATTATACAGCTTTATGCAAGAAATTTCGACTACTGAATTTTATCCGCCTATACTGCTACTTCCCTTAATGTATGCAATGACACTTTAATCAATGTTTTTTGTCCATCCCCCTACCGATTATCAGCCCAATCTCCATAATGTAAGATTTTTTCTTATAAAACAAACCGGTCAGGTTATTGAGGAACTTATTTTTAACGTTCAAATTAGATACGTGTATAAAATTAGTATGAAGGTGTGAAATCAATTGTAAAATGGTAGTTTTAGAATAAGTAAATAAGAGAAATAACCACTATTGATTATTTCTCTTTTCATATACATATTTATTTTTGGAAAAACAATCTCACTCCAAATACTAATAATACTGCTCCCGTAACACCCTCTATTGTACGGTTCACTCTTTCTTTTCTTAGAAAAGTTCTTAATTGGCGTATGAGTGAGATATAAAGTAAATACCATATTGCTGTCAAAGTCGTAAATGTGACTCCTAATAAAAGAAATTGGAGGAAATGATTTTGATTACTCACAATAAATTGGGGTAAAAAACTAAGGAAAAACACAGCAGTTTTTGGATTTAAAATTGCCGTAGTAAATCCTTGTCTAAAGCTTTTAATTGCCCCAATATCCTTAGAGTCCATTTCTACTGAACCTAATATATCTTCTTTTTTATGTAAGGCACTTTTAATTGACTTTACAGCTAAGTAAATTAAATAAAAAGCCCCAGCATATTTTATAAATGTAAATAACATAGCAAATTTCATTAGGATAGCAGAGAGTCCTAACGTAGCCATTATTGTATGAATCATCATTCCAGATATCGTTCCTAAAACAGTCTTTATACCACCATTTTTACCATGCGAGATAGTGTTTTTTGTAACTAGTGCAAAACCAGGACCAGGCATCATTATGATTAACATTGCTGTAAGGATAAATAATAGATAATTTTCCATGTTCCAGTATTTCCTTTCCAATTTTTAGTTTTGCTTACATTATAACTTTTTTCATTAAAACATTACATATAAAAAACTTGTTCAGAAGTTTATCTAGGGTATTAGTATCGATTTGATTAAACATTACCCTAAAACTACATGAATAAAAAACATGACAAATTTAAATATCAAATTACAAGTCCAACTTTCACAAAAAACAGGATAAAAAAATAAACAGCGGAACTAGTCCACTGTTTACTTCGCCACGCCTTCATGTAATTTTTCTGTATAATCTTTTACATCTTTCCAGCTATCTTTCGCTGTATGTAAGTCTTCTTTTATAAACGTAAATTCTTCAGGGCTGATTCCTTTTACGTTTTGTAATAAGTTATTATATTTTGCCCCTACTGTATACCATTGATTTGATATATTTTGCAGTGCTGTAATAGCTGCATCAATCGTTTCAGTCATATTTGTTGTTTTATTTTTTACATCTGTCAAAATTGCGACTTCTGCTTGTGCGCCAGAAATTCTATCCTTTAAATTAGCTATTTCTCTTTCTGCATTTGCGATATCTTTTTTCGCAACGGCAATCATCGGTCCGCCAGCAAGGCATGTTATTAACGCTACGCAAAGTACACCACCAGCAATGACCATATCATTACTCTTTTTGATTGAATCGTTATATGTATTGATTTGTTGCTCTAGAGCTGGAATACCGGCATTCGTACTTGCCAAAATCGATGTTAATTGATTTGTATCCTCTTTAAAACTATTTGTGTCTTTCGCCATTCTATCGCGAAAAGCTTTCAAATCCCCTAATAATACATCTACCTCATTTTGATTCTTTACAATATCCGCATACAACTTTTCTAAATCCGCTTTTAATTTTCCGCTATCCTTTTGATCAATCGCTATTAACATGCTATTATAATAAGCTTGAAAAGTATTATTGTAATTAATAATATTTTGATCTGTTTTCAAAATTTGAGGCTTCATATGATTTAACCAATATGCCGCGTTAATTTTTGCATCTCTTTGGTGCTGAATCATATTTCCTTTAAACTCACTATTAATGGAGCTTATTTTACTTAAATCAGTCTCTTGTTGATTTTGAATTAATTTTGCATATGAATCCATTGCAAATATGCTCGATGTCGTTTGTGCCATTACATCTTGGAACCCCGCTGGCCCGAGAGAATAATTTTTCACACTTTCTTGCAATGTTGTTACGTTCTGTTCTGCTGCAAAAGGATGTAAAGGTAATGCGTTACTCGTTGCCACCCCAGCAATCATTAACGTTATAAGGCATTTTTTATAAAATCTTTTCTGCATACTTTTCACCTATTTTCTTTATAAGAGTATAAAAAGCTCCTGCTCACAACTGAACAGGAGCTTCAAATCTTTCATCAATACGTAACGCTCTAACGATTCATATTTGATTAAGCCTTTTTCGTATCTACTACTTTAATATCTTCCGCATAAATCTTTTCTGCATAGTCTTTAATATTTTTCCAACTATCTTTCGCAATGTTTAAATCTTCTTTAATGAAAACAAGATCATTTGGACTAATTGAATCTACATTTTGAAGTAAAGAATTGTATTTTGATCCCATTGTATACCATTGGTTTGAAATGTTTTGCAACGCTGTAATTGCAGTATCAATTGTATTTGTTAAATACTCCGTTTGTGTTTTAATATTTGTTAATCCCGCTACTTCTAATTGAGCAGTTGTAACTTGTCCTGTTATTTTTTGAATTTCAGCTTGTGCATTATCAAGTTCTTTCTTCGCTAATACGATACCAGCTGTACCACCACCTACAGCTGCTGCACCACCTGCGATTAACGCGACTCCTAGCGGCGTTCCTGCCCCTGTAGCAATAACTACTGCACCACCGATAATTGCAATTGGCCCTAGTGCTGTCGCAACTGATGAACCGATAATAATTGCATTATATTTACTAATTGCTTCATTGTACGTTGTGATTTGATTTTGCAGAAGCGGAATTCCAGCATCTTGACTAGCTAAAATAGATGTAATTTGATTCGCATCTCCCTTGAAGTTTTGTGTATCTGACGTCATTTTATTTCGGAATTTCTTCAAGTCTTCTACTAACTGATCTACTTGCGCTTTATTTTCATTAATACTACTTGATAATCTAGTTAACCCTTTCGTAAGGGTTGCTTTATCTTTTGCATCAACCGCAGCAACTAAAGTATCATAATAGTTTTGGAATTTCGTATTGTAGTTAATGATATTTTGATTCGTTGAAATAAGCTGTGGCTTTAATACATCTAACCACTGTTTTGCATTTCCTCTAGCTGTATCTTGGTGCTGAATCACTTTTCCTTTTAAAGCAGTATCAACAGACGATACATTACCAAAGTTAACATTACCTTGTTTAATAATTGTTAAAGCGTACAAATCCATTACTAAAGCGTTTGAACCCGTTCTTTCCATTGCATCTTTTAAGCCTTCTGGTCCTAATGAGTATTCTTCATAGTCATTATAAGCTTTTGCTACCGCATGAATTGGAGCTTGTTTCACTGTACTTTCAGCTGCATACGTATGAGCCGGCATAATATTTCCTGCTGCAAATACTGCCATAAGTGCTGATAGAGCCATTACTTTATAAGGTTTTTTTGTCATTTGTCTTCTCTCCCTATATCGTTACTTATTTTTAATGTACTTCAACGTTTGTAACGTAATCTTCAAATTGATTCGTTTGTTTATTCATTTCATCACTTACTTTTTTAATTTGGTTGAAATGTTTTGGTAGTAAACTACTGTCTGTATATGTGCCTTCCTCAATATTCTTTTGAATTTGGAACATATTATTGTTTAAAACTTTCCAATCCGTTAATAACGTTTCTAAAGTTGAGATTTGGCGATCAATTAGTTCTGTAAAGCTACTTACTTGATCTTCAACGAATGTAATTTGTGTTGCCTCTGCTTCAGTTTGTGATAACTTTTGAATAAGTGGCAATAGCTCTTTTTGCTTTTGCTGAATGCGAAGAGCTGCTTCTCTCGTTTGACTATCGGCAGCATTTACAATTTCATTACTTAAAGTACCGATAGAAACGAAATCAATTGTTTTCGTTTGTGCAGTTTGATTTGTAATTGTAAATACTTGTTTACCGATATTAATAGAACCTTTAATAATTTCTTGCGGTCTATTCAAAATAGTAGTTAGTTCAGCTTGTATTTCCCCTTGAATTCTTTTAATATCTTCTCTTAACTTCACAATATCTCCACTTGATCCTTGCAGTGTTTTTATTGCTTCATCGGCTTTAATTGATAAGTTGCTACTATCTTTATCTAATACCGTTTTAAATCGATTTAACTCTAATAAATCTTGCTCCATACTCTCTTGGATACTTTGTACTTGCAGTTGTAATTTTCCATATGCACTTGTAAAATCTGCTTTTGCTTGTTCATCTTCATTTACGTTTCCTGCTAGTTCATAGAGCTTACTATAATAACTATTAAATCTAGTACTATATCTCATCATCTCTTGATTTAAGTCAATTAGCTTCGGATTATATTCATCAATCCACTCTCTTACATTTGCCTTTGCAAACTTTTGATGATTCGTCAAACTACTCATCGCGTTCACCTTAATGTCTGGCTGTTGTAAAATCACTAGTCCATATGCTTGTATAAGTGGTGACTGTGATCCTAACATTCTAATTGAATTAGATAATGTATTTGGAGCAATTACATTTTGTGCATATACTGTTTTCACTTCTGTTTGCCCCTCCTTAGCGTAAGCGCTTACAGGAATGAAGCAACTCGTAGATACTGCCGTAACCAATAACCCTGTAATTAAAGTCTTTTTCACTTTAACTCCTCCTATGTATTAGTAACTATTACTATCGCATTTTATTATTCTATTTTCTTACACATAATTTGAGATGGTTAAAATAGAGAACGTTCTCACCGCGATCCATGTATGAACCACCTCTCTCAACTTTTATTGCTACAGTACTTACTTATTGTTATAAAACATTTCATAACTTTTCATATGTGGTTAGTATGAATAAGGTTGTATAAAATTTCTCTTTTACCACAATTCCCACATTCGTACAGTGAATATATTACACAGAAATATTATTCATTTTAAATATTTTTCGTACAGAAGTATGAAATTTCGTTTTGTTTTCATATAAGTTTTGTACTGTAAGGTCATTTAAACACAGCTATTTATACAACGTAAAGAAGTATTTTCATTCCCTTTATTTTCAAGCTTTCATGTCCTTATTTCAAAATATAATCCAATTCACTATTTCAATTGAAATATCCATATATCACAACAAAAACTCCTACTTATTCGCGGATACAAAAATTATATTAATATATTTTTTGGACTCATATGCAATTATGCATAGTGTATACACAAAAAGGATAGCTTCACTTTCATGAAGCTATCCTTAAAAAACCTTCTTACTTTTTCAAATGATATGGAACTGTCGTAATAACAACATTTCTTTTATAGAGTAAATACGCACGAATGAGTAAACTAGATTGATTATGGAGAATATTATGCCAACCTTTTTTCGGAATGAACTGTGGTATAACGACCGTAACTCGGTAATTTGATTCACTCGCTTTATATTGCACTGTATCAATAAACTTTGTTAGCGGTTGAAGAATACTTCTATAATGCGAATGCAATGTAACAAGTCTTACTTCAGGTTGCCACTTCTTCCATTTCTCTTCGAATTTCTTTTCCTCTTCTCTGTCAAAAGCAACATATACAGCGATAACTTGATCTGCAGAAAGAGACTTTGCATAGTTCAACGAATTTTCTACCACATGTGTCATACCAGCCACAGGAACGACAATTACATTTCCTTCAATCGGAACAATTCTCTCACAAGTTTTTAAACTTAATTGATCGCCTACTGCATCATAATGCTTCTTAATTCGGTGGAACAGGAATATGATTGCAGGTAAGAAAATAAGGATCGACCAAACTTGTGCGAATTTAGTTAAAAAGAACATACTCATTACGATAAAACTAATGACTGCTCCAATTAAATTGACCGTTAATCTCAAAGCCCATCCTTCAGGTTTTTCACGAAGCCATTTTAATACCATACCCGTTTGAGAAAGGGTAAACGGAATAAATACACCTACTGCGTATAACGGAATTAAATGTTCCGTTTGTCCTTGGAAAGCTACAATTAAAATAATCGATGCGATTCCAAGTATAATAATTCCGTTTGAGTATCCTAGTCGGTCTCCTCTAATCATAAACATTCTCGGTATAAACTTGTCTTTTGCAAGGTTGACTGCTAATAGTGGAAATGCAGAATAACCTGTATTAGCAGCAAGAATTAATATTAAAGCAGTTGTACCTTGTATGAAATAGTACATGAAATTACGTCCAAAAGTTTGTTCAGCAATTTGTGAAACAACCGTTACTTCTTTACTTGGATTAATTCCGTAATAATAAGCTAAAAAGACAATTCCTGAAAATAAAACGGCAAGTAATGCACCCATTGCAAGCAATGTTTTCGCTGCATTGTTTGGTGCAGGATCTTTAAAGTTTGGAATTGCGTTGGAGATCGCCTCAACACCTGTTAAAGCAGAGCTTCCTGAAGCAAATGCTCGTAGCAGTAAGAACAAACTAATTCCTGCAACTGGTGTTCCAATTGGCGTGTGTAATGTCGGTGAAACTTGACCAGTTATAATATTATAAATACCTACACCAATTAATATAAATAGTGCTAGAACAAATAAATAAACAGGATATGCTAAAACGGAAGCCGATTCCGTTACCCCTCTTAAATTTAAAATAGTAATAAATATAACAAATATAATCGCAATGATTACATTATGTGCATGTAAACTAGGAAAAGCTGATGTAAGCGCATCTGTACCTGCTGATACACTTACTGCAACAGTTAAAATATAATCGACTAATAAAGACCCTCCAGCTATTAACCCCGGATTCATCCCTAAATTTTCTTTTGATACAACATACGCTCCTCCGCCATGCGGATAAGCGAAAATAATTTGTCGATAAGATAAAATAAGAGCAGTTAATAACACTAATACCCCAACAGCTATCGGAATGGAATACCAATAAGCTATTGCCCCAAGACCTGCTAATGCAATTAAAATTTGCTCCGGTCCGTATGCAACCGATGACAATGCGTCAGAAGATAATATGGCTAACGCCTTCGTTTTATTAAGCTTTTGCTCTCCTAACTCAGTTGATTTTAACGGCCTTCCAATTAAAAACTTTTTGATAGATGAAACCACTGCTGTCCACTCTCCAATAATTTTGTACGAACTTTTCTGCTAGTTACAGCCGATAAACGATTTCTTCAGAAAACAAAAAATGTCTACAAGCCATAACGAAATAGACTTGTAGACATTATATTTTTTGTCGCACAAGCTCCACCTTCCTTCTCAATATAACGCTTACGAGGTTAGCTGTCGGATTCGGGCCTATGAGTAGCCCTACCTTTTTCAAGGATTCACCCCATTGGATTAAGAACTAATCCATAAGAACGGGTCCCCCGTACCATGCGGTTTCAGCGATTTAGAAAATTGAAACTGTGGATTATAATACTCCTTTATTTTCAAAATGTAAACAAAAATTTTTAAAAAGAAAAAATTTAAATGATTGCGCATAATCCGCCGGTAAATATACATAATGAATACTAAAAAATTGATAAAGGAGACCCATATGTCTAAAGAAAAGAAGCCTATTTTTTCCGATTCCTATTTAGATGCATTAGCAAATGAAATTAATCAATTATACGGTAAACGTGAACAGGAAATAGATTTGACAGATAGAACGAAAAGAAATAAATAAGTTGTCATAAAAAAAGAAAGCAATACACTTATATATTGCTTTCTTTTTTATTTTTTCATACATCCAATTCTATTGCTGATTTATTAAGGTGCATTTCTTCATACACTTTCAAATTTTGATATACTGCCCCTAATAATGGTGCTTCTATAGAAAACTGTTCTGCTACATCTAGTAAGTATCCTTGTAAATGCTTCCCTTCAATGGACGAACCTTTTTCCATATCACGCTGCATCGATGACTTCATATCATACGAAATTTTATCAATCGTTTTCATATGTTCTTGGGCAATACTATCCTTTACCGGAGCTCCTAATGCCCTCATGATTTGTACAGATTCCTCAAATAAATTTCGGATGAAATCACGTCCACCTTCACTCTCACGAATTGGACCGATTGGCGCACGCATTAATGTTGTCACACCTGACATTACAGTAATAAATAAATATTTATGCCACATATCTTGCGTAATGTTTTCACTTAAAACAAAACTAGATTTCGTACCTGCAAATGCTTTAGAAATATGCTTTATCCTCTCTGAATCTTGAAGCTTCATTTCTCCAAAGACAAGTCTGTTGGCAGCACTCGTTTGTACAATTTCTCCTTGATCGTTTAACGTCGTCTCGATAAAACATAAACCGCCAATTACTTTTTCTTCGCCGAATTCCTTTTGTAATAGTAATACATGAGCGATACCATTTAACAATGGAATAATGACAGTATTTTCACCTACAAACGGCTTCAAATCTTGAATTGCCTCGTTTAAGTGATACGCTTTTGTTGAAAATAAAATGACATCAAATGGAGCAGTTCGGTCTTCCTTCGTTATTAATTTCGGTTGGAAGGAAAAATCCCCATTCACACTACGAATAACAAGTCCCGTTTCCTCTAATTGCTGTTTTCTTTTACTGCGGACAAGAAACGTAACATCTTCTCCTTTTTCGACTAATCGCCCTCCAAAAAAGCCTCCGACGCCACCAGCTCCTAATACTAAAATACGCATACAACATCCCCCTTTTCAAAATACAGTTTTATAACATTTCGTATACATAACATTATACATGTCCCCTACTAAATAAGCTGAATTTTCATTCTTAATCAAGTATAAAACAGTGGTTATTTTCAAATAAATTTGGGCATGTTGTTTTTATAGCATATATGAAAGGAAACAATGTAAATGGAGGCAATACAAACAATCGAGGAAAAAGATGTAACAACAGCTATATTTCAATTCATATTCCCGTTTTCTTTTAAAACTGGATATGAACAAAATATGTTCCCTTTCTTACAGAAAAATGATTTTCGCCCTTTTCGACTCGATCATCTTGAAAATGAAAATACATACTACGGAAAGTTTCAAGTTTCACATCAAAATATGGAAGCATACTATCTTTCATTTACCAATAAAATACTATTCCCTCACTCAGAGCATCAAAAAGGATTGCAACGCTATTCTAAAGACCTGAACTTAACTGGACACTTAACAACAAATCTTATTTCCGTTCCCTTCAAGATTCATTCTATTGACGTAACACTTTGTCCTTATGAGCTTGGCTTCTTAACAATTCGGACAGAAGTAGAAACCGCTCCAACCATGACATTATCAAAAGCAATCGAATTCGCCGCCCGCTTCCGAGTACTTGAAACTAAAAATGATACAAACGAGACTATTTGTATTGAATGTAATGGAAAACAATATTCACAAGTGGAAAAACTTATATTCGGTGATTTATTTCATGGTGTAACAGACTTCTTTGAGAAAAAGAGATTGCGGAGTTCTTACTTTCAAACATTCCCCTTCTTTGAGGATCAACGAATGTATGTACAAACTTTATTATCCATAAACAAAAAGTCCGACCTTCATGTAATCGATGTATACCGAGCTTCCAGTCTTTCCGGATTAACAGACGATGGCAAGCCCTATATTAGCGCAAATAATCTTCCTTATATTCAAGATTATTTAATAAAACATTCTTATCAAAGGTGGGCTCCTAATCGCTACTTTGTTATGGAAGAACACATTTTCACATGTATAACAAACGAGGGTGAACACGAATTTGCTAAACTTGCTAGTCAAATGTACGGGGAGTTTTATTACGCCTTGTTATTAAATCTATTTCATAAAGTTGTTTTATTAAAAATGGCAAACGCTTATGCCGAGTTAAATATTGAACAAGATACAAATGAAATAGAAAAATTAATTTATTCAATCAATTCATTTACAGCGAATTACTTTTCTTTAGAGCTAGTATCCCAATCACAGAGTGAAGATATTTTCTTCCGCTTAAGAAATCTATTTAACATTGAAGTACTATACTCAAATGCAAAACAAAATCTTGATAGTTTATTTAAATATCAAGAAAATGTCGCTTCTAAAAAAGATAGCCTTTTACTATTAATTTTAACGCTCTACTCTGTAGTAGGCCAAATGTTAGGATTTACAATGATTGACCTTTTAAGAAACACCGATTCAAACAAAATATCGTCACCACTGGAATTTTTCGCACTTTTAATAGCAATTAGCGGTATCGTCATTTCACTCATTTTAGGTGCGCAAAGTTTATACCAATGGAGCCTACAACATAAACGAAGAAAAGCATGGGTAAAACAAACTGTTCTTTCTGCTGTGAAAGAGAAAGATGATAAGAAGTAACGAAGACTATTTTCAAATTTCAAATACGTGGCAGGATTCAGTAAATGAAATTATTATGAGCGATTTTCCGATTATATCGGCGCAACTCAAAATATATCGACTTACCGACAAAAATTAACAAAAGAAAAACTACATAGAAAAAGTACTCCAAATTAAAACTTGGAGTACTTTTTTATTACACTAATTCAGCTTACTTCCCTGCTTCAATTTTCTCTAATGCAGCAGCTACTTGCTCTTCCGTTAATTCATGTTGTATTACGTAGCGGTTACGTGAGCTTACACGACATTCATGAGAACATGCACGTAAATATTTCGCTTCGTTTTCTTCAGAACATAAAATCTTCTTATTACATTCTGGATTTGAACAGTTTACATAGCGCTCACAAGGTTCACCTGAGAAGTGGTCTTTACCAACGATAACATGTTCTTTTTGGTTTACTGGTACAGCGATACGCTCATCGAATACGTAACATTGTCCGTCCCAAAGCTCACCTTGTACTTCTGGGTCTTTTCCGTAAGTTACAATACCGCCGTGAAGCTGACTTACATCCTCATAACCTTCACGAACTAACCAACCAGAAAACTTCTCACAACGAATTCCGCCTGTGCAATACGTTAAAATCTTTTTACCTTCAAGTGTTTCTTTGTTTTCTCTGATCCAATCTGGTAATTCACGGAATGATTCAATATCTGGTTTGATCGCACCTTTAAAGTGTCCTAAATCAAACTCATAATCATTTCGTGCATCAATAATAACTGTATCTTCTTGTTTCATTGCCTCATAAAAATCTTTTGGCTCTAAATACTTCCCAGTTATTTCGTGTGGGTTAATGTCATCTTCTAGACGAAGTGTAACTAACTCTGGACGAGGACGTACGTGCATTTTCTTGAATGCATGCCCTTCTTCTTCATCTATTTTAAATACGATACCGTCAAAACGTGGATCGTTGTTCATTGCTTCCATGTATTTCTCTGTTTGCTCTACAGTACCAGAACAAGTTCCGTTAATTCCTTCTTTTGCTACAAGAATTCTACCTTTTAATTCAAGTGAATTACAAAATGCTAAATGCTCTGCCGCGAATTCTTCTGGGTTTTCAATTGTTGTGTACATGTAATATAGTAATACTCTATATGGTTTTGTAGTTGCCAATGTATTTCTACCACCTATCTAATTTTTAAAATCATGTATAAGTTAACGTTCATATCAAAACATATATAATAAGAAAATGAATCCATTTTCTACTCTTTATACTATTTTCTATCAGTTAACAAAAATAAAAAACAAGATTACACACCAAAACCCTGTGGTTATGTTGTAATCCCAATATATTATATATCATACAAATGCAATTCCATCAATTAATATGCTGTATTATGGGCTTTTTGTTCACATAAATTTCAAAAATAGCCCTTTAATTCATTATGTTTCCCCACGTCATCACACCATAAACTCCCAATTTTTTATTACACGACACCATCCATTGCAGCAAGGCATATAATTTGCACTAAGGAAACATTTATGTTCAAATAAAAATATCATCTAATACATCTAAATGTATTGAAATAAACAATAAGAATACTTACAATAATTTCATCAAGTTAACATTTCAAAGGGGAAAACGACTATGAATAAAGATATATCAAAAGATGAACAAGTCCCTTCTCAAAGTACAACTGTTCAATCCGCACACTTAGCTTTAAGTGGCGAAACGAAAGGCTGGAAACGACTGTTACCGTTTTTAGGACCCGCTTTTATCGCATCCGTAGCTTATATTGACCCTGGTAACTTTGCTACAAATATCGCTGCTGGTTCACAATACGGATATTTACTATTATGGGTTATATTCGCTTCTAACTTAATGGCAGTATTAATTCAAACTTTATCAGCTAAATTAGGAATTGCTACAGGAAATAATTTACCTGAAATAGCTCGCGAGCACTTTCCAAAACCTGTGTCTATCGGCTTATGGATACAAGGTGAACTCGTTATTATGGCTACAGATTTAGCTGAATTTATCGGGGCAGCACTCGGATTGTATTTATTATTTGGAATTCCTATGTTACCAGCTGCTTTAATTACAGCAGTCGGATCATTTATTATCCTTGAGTTTCAACGCAGAGGATTTCGCCCACTAGAAGCTATTATTACAGGGATGATTTTTATTGTAGTAATAGCATTTGGGATTCAAGTTTTTTATGCAAAACCAGAATTTAGTCCCCTTCTTTCAGGACTATTGATTCCGAAATTCCAAGGTGTAAACAGTATATTACTTGCAGCAGGGATATTAGGCGCAACAGTTATGCCACATGCAATCTATTTACATTCTGCATTGACACAACGCCGCGTGGTTGGAACAACTGATGAACAAAAGAAAAAGATTTTCCGTTTCGAATTTATTGATATCATTATCGCAATGGTTATCGCTGGAGCAATTAATGCGAGTATGTTAATTGTTGCTGCTGCACTATTCTTTAAAAATGGCTTGCATGTTGAAGACCTTGATGTTGCTTTTAATCAGTTCAGTACTTTAGTCGGTCCAGTATCGGCTGCTTTATTTGGAATTGGGCTCTTATCCGCAGGACTATCTAGCTCCTCTGTCGGTACAATGTCAGGTGATATTATTATGCAAGGTTTCATTCGAATGCATATTCCGTTATACTTACGCCGCTTTATTACAATGATTCCACCATTAGTTATTATCGCTTTAGGTGTAAATCCAACTTACGCTCTAGTCATGAGCCAAGTCGTCTTATCATTCGGTATTGCCTTTGCATTAGTACCTCTTATTATGTTTACAAGCAATAAAAAAATTATGGGTGCACTCGTTAACCACCGCATAACAACCTTTATCGCTTGGATCATTGCTGCACTTGTTATCATTTTAAATATTTTCTTACTGTATCAAACATTTGTAGGGTAATGAAAAAAGGTATTCCAATAAAACTGGAATACCTTTTTTCATTGCCATTTATGTATGTACCTCTTTCTGGCATTATCGCACCTTTCTCAGTTCGAAAGTAAAGTGGTAATCCTTCCGAAAAAAACATGCTCACCTTGGATGGATCCTGCCTTTGATGATGAATATGTAAATGCGGCTCACTTGAACTTCCGGAGTTACCGACTTGAGCAAGAACCTCTCCTTCATTTACATGTTGTCCTTCCCTCACTTTAATTGATCCTTTTTTTAAATGGGCAAGAATCAAAAATGTCCCTGATTCATCTAGTCGTAAATAAATATGATTCCCCGCCATTGACTGAAAATCATCCTCTCCTGGAACTACATCTTTTTCATCATTATTGATAGATACAACTGTTCCAGAAGCTGGTGCCATCACTTTCGCTCCATATATTCCATAATCCCCTAAATTACTACTTTTCACTTCAGCAGGCGGAATAAGAATATCATACGCCCATCGTTCATTTGGTTTTATAACATGATAGTTCGTTTCTAATCCATCACCGCCCCAGCCCACTAATGCTCGTTCATTCAAAGGAAAGCGAACGACTGCTTTAGGACTCATAGATTGTACATCTGCTGGGTAAGCAAGTCCCCCTATATTAGCAAACCATCCTAAAGGCCAAGCTCCAATTATAGAGAAAAGAACGATGAAGAGTATTGTTCTATCTATTCGCTTTCTGAAAATGCCTTCCCACAAAAATAGTAATACTGATCCTATCAAAATAAAGATTGATACTAAGCTAAAAGCTTGTAAACCCCACCAAACAATGACTGATATAAAGCCTTTAGCTAAATAAACTACACTCCAACTTATAATTAAAAACGCAACTAAAATTACTAATACATATTTCTTCCACATGCTGTATCCCCCCCTCATATCTTTGTTCTACATGATACGAAGTGAAAATTACGACATATAAAAGAAATACTTACGATTTTCTTACAATTCTTTATAATGCGGTAAAACAATGGTGAAAACAGTTTCTTTCTCGTTACTGCACACAGTGATATCCCCGTTATGAAGCTCTGCTATACTTCTCGCAATTGCAAGTCCCATTCCTTTTCCACCCGTATGAGAGCTACGTGATTTTTCACCACGATAAAACTTCTCAAAAACGTAAGGAAGGTTCTCATTCAGAATACATTGTCCAAAATTTTTAATTTCTATTTCTACATTCTTGTCTCTTTTAGAAATTTGAATCAAAATCTGTTTTCCGTCTTTCCCATAAATAATACTATTACTAATTACATTTTCGAACAGCCTCACCATAAGCGCTACATCCATTTCCACATGTAACTCCTTATCCCCATTAATACAAAAGCTCATATCGGCATCATCTAGTTGTGGTACAAAATCAATCATGATTTGTTCAATGAACGCTTTCATATTTACTACACTTTTATGTAATTCAATCTCCCTATAATTTATTTGACAATACTCTAATAAATCATCTACTTGATTTTTTAATTCATAACTTTTTCGCTTTAATATACTTACATACTGTTCACATTCTTCTCTATTTGAATGAAGCTGATTTCCTAACAGGTCCGCATAACCGATTAGAGATGTTACAGGTGTTCGTAAGTCATGAGAAATATTACTAATCATTTCAGTTTTCATTTCCTGCGATTTTTTTTCATTTTCGATAGACTCTTTTAAACTTTTAGCCATTCTATTAACATTCGCTGCTAATTCACCAATCTCGTCATTTTTCGAAATAGGTATATGTATTTCCAAATTACCATTACTTATTTCTTTCAAGTTCTTATTTATTTCAGATAACCTTTTCATCATTGTTTTTGTCATGAATGCAAAGTATATTGTAGTTAAAATTAAAAAAGCTATTACATATAAAAGTGAATATTTTTCCTCTAACGCAGTAACATGACTATATATATTTCCAATTACAATTTGAAACGCTATTATACTTACAGTTGCTAACAGAATGCTACATATGAATGTGATAAAAAACTTAGTTCTAATGCCTTGTAATGATTTAATCTTCAATTTTATATCCGACTCCCCAAACATTTTGAATAAACTTCGGCTCTTTTGGATTCTCTTCAATTTTATTTCTTAATCTTGCAATATGAACCATTACTGTATTATTACTTTCATAGGCCCTTTCTTTCCAAACGCTCTCATATATTTCTTCAATAGTGAACACACGATTCTTTGCAGCGGCCATTAAGTACAAAATATCATATTCAGTTCTCGTAAGATTGATTGTTTCTCCATATAACATTACTGTTCTAGACACTTCATCTATTTCTAAACCTCTAATGTTTATTTTCTTTTCTATTTCTTGGACAGCATTTTGATTAAAATATGTATACCTTCTTAATTGAACTTTCACCCTCGCTATAAATTCAATTGTACTGAACGGCTTCACAATATAATCATCTGCTCCAGTACTAAATCCTATTACCTTATCTACGTCCGATGATTTTGCGCTTAAAAACATAATTGGTAAACTATGTTTCTCTCTAATCCTTCTACACAATTCTATTCCATCCATTTGTGGCATCATAATATCCAAAATAGCAAGTTGAATTCTGTTATTATTTATAATTTCTAAAGCCTCTTCTCCATTATGAGCACTAAAAACTTTAAAACCTTCTTGCATTAAATTCGCGTTCACAAATCGAACAATATCTTGATCATCATCTACAATTAAAATTGAATTTTTCTCCATATACAAACCTCTTTTTGAAATATATTCCACAATCAATTTTATCACAAATCATAACCATGCTGCCCTCTTGAATAATCTTTATTTTCAGATTACATTATATAATAACAACACATTCTAGTTTCAGAAGAAATGGAGTGAAAGCATGTTTCCTATATTGAAAACCGACCGACTCATTTTACGAGAACTTACCGAAGAAGATGCACCGGGTATACTACAATGCTTTTCTAATACTGACGTACTGCGCTATTATGGCCAAAAACCATTACAAGATGTTGATCAAGTGAAACAAGTCATTCATAACTTTAAGCTCAGTTACAATGCAAGAAGCGGTATAAAGTGGGGAATCGAATTAAAAGACAAAAAAGAGCTCGTTGGAACAATCGGGTTTCATGATTGGTCTTCTGAACATAAACGAGCCAATATAAGTTATGCCTTTCTCCCTGAACACTGGGGAAATGGATATGCGACGGAAGCTGTTTCTGACGTTATATCATACGGTTTCCACACACTTCATTTAAAACGGATCGGTGCAATTGTCTTTCTTGAAAATGAAGCTTCCAATAAAGTGCTATTAAAACTAGGGTTTGAAAAAGAAGGCGTTCTAAAAAATTATATGTATCAAGATGATATCCCATATGATACGAATTTTTATTCTTTATTAAAATCGGTTTAATAGAATGTATGCGCAAAAAACCTTACTTTTAAAAAGTAAGGTTTTTTGTATTTATTCATTTGCGATATAAGCATTCTTATACGTATAAACACCACCAAATTGGTGCTTCTCAATTCCTTTTACATAATCTTTTTGTACGTAAGCAGAGCCCATTTGATAAAGCGGTGCAACTGCAGCATCCTCTAGTAAAATACGCTCGGCCTCTTGCAATGCTTCCCATCTTTTCTTCTGATCCAGTACTAAATCGCTTTTCGCTTTCTTTATTAATTCATCGTAGTGACGGTTAGAATAATTCATTTTGTTATTTTGATTATCCGTCGTAAAGAGTTCTAAATAACTAATTGGGTCTTTATAATCTGGTCCCCAATTTGCCATAGATATATCGTAATCTCCCATTTGTTCTAACTGTAATTTTTGCTTAAATGGCTGTTGTTTAATTTGTATCGCGAGTCCTGGCAAATGCTTTTCTAAGTCACCTTTTATATATTCTGCCATACGTTTTGCATTATCTTGTTCATATGTTAAAAATTCGAGGTTTACTTCGTCTACTCCCAGTTCTTTTTTCGCTTCTGCCCAAATCTTTTTCGCATTTTGCAAATTATAAGGAGAAAGATCTCCGTTTTCTTTTCTAAAATCTTTACCAGTCTCTTCATGTATATGACCAGCCGGTACAAGTCCGCTTGCAGACTTGGCCCCGTTATTAATAAAGTGAGCAACGAAATCTTCTTTATTTAACGCGAATGAAATAGATTGACGCACCTTTTTATTTGCTAACGCATTATTTTTCTCATTAAAACGTAGCATAGCCATTCCAGGTTCGCTCGACATATGTAATTCCTTATTCCCTTTATACTTATCTACAAATTGAGAATTAATAGGCACCCGGTCTAAATTACCAGCTTCGTATAAATTAACAGCTGTCATTGTATCCTTTACAATCTGAAAGTTTATCTCGTCTAATTTCACTTTCTTTTCATCCCAATATGTAGCATTCTTCTTTAATTGAAACTCTTGTTCATGCTTCCATTTCTCTAATACAAATGGCCCGTTATATATGAGATTACTAGGTTCCAATGCATAATTCTTTCCTTGTTCTTTCAAAAATGATTCATGCTGTGGTAAGTAAATAGGTAGTGATAACAACTGTAAAAAATACGGAATTGGCTGTTCGATTTCCACTTCTAACGTATAATCATTTATTGCTTTAACGCCAAGGTTATCAAGAGCCATTGTTCCTTTATTAATTTCTTTCGCATTTTTCACATGAAAGAGCATGTACGCATATTGAGACGCTGTTTCAGGGTTAATTGCGCGTTTCCATGCAAACATAAAATCATTTGCTGTCACACTGTCTCCATTTGACCATTTTGCATCTTTACGCAAATCAAATGTATATTTTTTACCATCTTCACTTCTTTTAAACGATTTTGCTACCGCTGGAATAGGCTGATCTTGATCATCTAATACATACAAACCTTCAAATATGTTTTGCATAACGTGTGCTGATGTACCATCCATCGTTTTCGCAGTATCAAGAGAAGGAATTTCTTCTGATACTGTTACATTTAATACTTGTTTTTTTGCCTCTGTGTCACTTTTATTCGCTTTATTATTACAAGCTGTTAATAATAAAGATGTAACAAGTGCCATTACCATTAAATGGCTCTTTTTTCGCTTCATGAGTTGTTCTCCTTAAGTATAAAATATTATAAAGCGTTATATATTATAGCAGAAATATGAATAGAAAGATGCGACATTCTTTTGAATATTTATTCGTTCAAGAAAAAAGCGATCCTTTAAAAAAAAGGATCGCTTTTCCTTAATAAAATCAAAACTAATTGTGCCCTCAATTGTATGAAGGAAATGTTCTTTCGGAACTAACTCTTCAACAGAAACTGATACACATTCGTCACAATGATTATTAAAGTACCATCCTAAGAAATCTCTCCTTATTCTCTTTTTATCAGTGTTAACACATAAAAAGAAGCTCAGATAGAAAGTGGTATTTGACAAACCTTATACACTTAAGGTTTTTGTAAGGATCAAGTAAGAAAAACGAGAGCTTTGTTTCGTATAGTCAAAATATGAAGTGAAGGAAGAAAGAGAGATTAAGAGTTACCAGAGTTATTAAGACAAAATCAGTACGGTTGGTTTTAGATGAACATATCAATGGATTAGGCCTTTTTGCACCAGAACCATAATTACCCTGCCTGTTTTTACAATCACATATTGGAGGTTAAAATATGAATAAAAAAAAGAAAATACAAAAAACAGTACTTTCCTTTACCCTGCTCTTTTCTTTTGGCATTTCATCTTTCCCGCTTACAACAGCTATTCACGCAAATACACATGCGAAACAATCTACAGAAAAGGAACGAGTCTCTTTAACAGAGCGTACATCGTTATTTTTTGAATATCTCCAGCAAGGTAAGTATGCAGAGGCACTTCAGTTGACGTCTGCTGCTTTTCAATCTAAGTTTACAGCAAACACATTACAAAACTGGTGGAAACAAAGTGACTGGAGCGGGATAAAAAGTATGGGAACCCCCGTGATAAAAGAACGAAACTTGGTCCATCAGATGGTGGAAATTCCAGGAACCACCCAAGGAGCTACCATACTGTTACTCCTTAAATTCACACCTGGTGGGAAAGTAGATGAAGTTGGGGTAAGGACGCCTCCAGAATCTTATATTATCCCGCAGCCTAGCTACGATCAACCTGCTTCCTATAAAGAACGTGAAATCGTCATTGGAAGTTCTACCTATCCGTTACCTGCCACATTAACGGTTCCGAAACATAAACCTGGTGAAAAGGTACCCGTAGTTGTTCTTGTTCATGGTGCTGGCATCCATGATCGCGATAGTACATATCTGGGAACAAAAATCTTACGAGACATTGCGGTGGGCCTTTCGTCCAACGGAATTGCGGTGTTACGCTATGAAAAACGCACCTTTGAACACACATTAAAGATGAGTGCAGAACCCGTTACGTTAGACCGTGATACTACAGATGATGCCATATATGCAGCAAAATCAGCAGTGCAGCAGGAAGGCATTGATCCAAATAATATTTTCATTCTCGGACATAGCCAAGGAGCTGGCACAATGCCGCGAATACTGAGCAAAGCGCCTTCCTCACTTGTTCGAGGAAGTATCTTACTCGCACCACCTGCACGCCCTTTGACTGACACTGCCATTGATGTGAGTCAATACCTTGGGGCGCCAAAGGAAGTAATCGATGAACTAAAAAGACAGTTCGCTTTTATCCTGGATCCTACTTTCGATCCTGACCATCCGCCAGCTGGCTACAATTTTCCATTTCCGTCTCCTCATTTTATGTATGATGTTACTAGGTGGCGTCCAGTTGAGGAGGCAAAATCACGAAAAGAGCCTTTGCTGATTCTGCAAGGGGCACGCGATTATCAAGTAACAGTAAAAGAAGATTATACAAAATGGCAGGAAGGACTTTCAAACCGCGGGAATGTTCAGTTCAAAGAATATCCGAAATTGAATCATTTCTTCACGGAGGGTGACGGGGAATTGAGTCTTCCAAGTGAGTACGAAATTCCTGCAAATGTTCCCGAGTACGTCATCCAGGACATTATTACATGGGTCAATGAGACAAAAAAATAAGAAAACATCAAAAACCTTCATGCAATCATTATTGCGTGAAGGCTTTTTTGAAACTAGTGATTTTATCTAAACCATTCTCTTCTGTTTTATTAATCAACACTCATAAAAAATTTCTCCTTTCCCTCTTTTTATCAGTGTTGACACATAGCACAGGGAAAGGTACAAAAACAGGCTGTGGAGAAGCACTTCTCCACAGCTTGAAATTACCTATCTTTGTAAACCTCGTTTATAACGACTCGCTTCAAATATAATACGCTCTTCATCTAACGTTTTACATTCGCCATTCCAAACGACTCGTTTTCCGTTAATAATTACATCGCTTATATCTTTTCCACTAGCAGCATATACAAGGTGCGATAATACTTCATCTGCTGGTTGTAGATGCGGCTTATTAGATGGATCAATTGTAATAAAATCAGCACATTTTCCTACCTCAAGTGATCCTGTTTGTTTCATGCCGATTACTTCAGCAGCCCCTTTAGTCGCAAGTGTAAGAGCTGTTTCAACTGGTAATGCTGTTGCATCTTGATGTATACCTTTTTGTAATAATGTTGCTATACGCATTTCTTCAAACATATCTAAATTGTTGTTAGATGCCACACTATCTGTTGCAATTCCTACTTTCATTCCTGCTTCTAACATCGCTTTTACATTCGCTATACCAGATCCTAGTTTTAAATTACTATTCGGGTTATGTGCTACTCGAACATCATGTTCTGCTAAAAATGCACGCTCATTTTCATTTAATACTACACCGTGTGCAATAACTGTTGGACGTTTAAACAATCCGCAACTTGCTGCATATTCTACTGGACGTTTTCCGTACTGTGCTTCAATATCACGTACTTCACGCTCTGTTTCCGAAAGGTGAATATGAACCATCGTTTGATTTTCTACTGCAATACGTGCACATTCTTCTAACAATTCTGTAGAACATGTATATGGGCTATGTGGTGCAACCATCGTAGTTAACATACCACTTTCGTTATAGTAACGCTTCACATATTTTTCAGCTTCTTCGATTGCTTTCTTTTCATCATCTTTCGTTCCGAAGCTAAATAAAGTTCTTGAAACAGCAGCTCGCATCCCACTCCTTGATACCGTTTCCATAATTGCATCTTGATCTACTCCAATTGGATTAAACATGTCAGAGAATGATGTTGTACCACTTTTCATCATTTCAAGTAATCCTAATTCCGTACTAGCAACTGCAAGCTCTGGAGTAAACTGACTTTCAAGTGGCCAAATTCTCGTCTCAAGCCATGGCTGTAATAACATATCATCGCCAATACCTCTTAAGAGACTCATTACAACATGTGTATGTGTATTTACAAGCCCTGGTAATACCCACTTTCCTTTCATGTCAATTACTTCATCTACTACAAAATCATTAGCGAATTCTCCGCTCTTTACATCTATAATTTGATCATTTTCTACAATGATATATCCATTTTCTATCACTTCATTTTGTTCATTCATCGTTACGATTGTAGCGTTTACATAAGTTGTTTTCAAAAGTATTTCCCCTTTCAACTCTATGAAATTCCCTTTAATAAGTTACCACCATTATAGTAACTTATTAAAGATTAAGAGTCAAAAGATAATTTCAATTCTTTCATTATCTTTTCCTTCAAAATGCTATATTGTTTTTCATTTGTATCTGCAAGTGCTTCTTCCCGATTTGATTCCATATCCAAATAATTCAGGTTTTCATTGAATTGAGTCTCTGTAAAATCAAACCTCTCCCCATCTATACAGTTATAAAAGTGCCACTCCTCTCCTATTTTTGTCTTCTTAATTTCCCCTCCGTATATATCTTGAACGACTAAAGCCGTTACACCACACTGTCCCTTTGCTGGATTTTCACTTGTCCACTTTGAACTCGTTTCAATCGACCATGATTTTATTAGTGCTTCATATATTCTTTTTGTCTTTACTTTATCCATTCTCAGCTTCTCCTACTATTAATTGTTTTACACATCATATTTCAAAAGAGGCAGTAAACGATCCTCAAAAACCGTTGATGGTGTCTCTCCTATTAACTTCGCTCCCATCTTCAAGTAAAACCCTTTTGCATTCGGATCACTATCAATTGTAAAACTTTTTATTCCTAGTTCATTTGCTTTTTCTAATACATACTCCCAAAGTATTTTCCCGTACCCATTCCCTTTGTAACGAGGATGAATGTATAAGAAATCGAGAGCTTTATTATTACGTAAAAATGAGAAAAATCCAATCTTCGTATTATCGTTTTCTAAAACATATACAAAATTGTTTTTTATGTACTCATCGGTAATTGTTAATTCTTCCTTACAAGCAAGTATGAATTCTTCGCTATAGTTCCACGTTGCTTTTGAATGTAGTGCGAGTTCACTTAATTCATTTGCTTCACTTAATAATGCTTTTCTTATCTTCATGATTCTTTCTCCTCACCTTCAATATGTAAGCTATTAAAATGATTCGAAAAAATAATTTAAAAAACCTCTTATTTCCGTAAATAAGAAATTACTTTTATAATTCTTCAGAATAGGTAACAATTTATTAAAAGAAAAAGAACGCCATTCCTGAAAATTGGCGTTCTTTTTCTTTTAACCTTTATGGCATATTATATTAAGAATCATTTTTGCACTTCTAAACAGTTTCTACTACCTCTTCAAGCATTGTTCCATTTTTAGCATAATTCGTATGCCAAGAAAAAGCTTTTTCTAAAACATGAGGAGTTTGTCCACCTCTTGTTTGTGCTTCTTCGAAATAAGCTCTTAGCTGGTCACGATACATTGGATGTACGCAATTCTCAATAATTAGTTCCACTCTTTCTCTTGGGGCTAGTCCTCTTAAATCAGCATAGCCTTGCTCAGTAACGATAACATCTACATCGTGTTCCGTATGGTCTACATGTGAAACGAAAGGAACGATACTTGAAATGTTACCAGCTTTCGCTATCGATTTAGTAACAAAGATAGCTAGGCGTGCATTTCTTGCAAAATCGCCAGAACCACCAATACCATTCATCATTTTTGTACCTAAAACGTGAGTAGAGTTAACATTTCCGTATATATCTAATTCTAACGCCGTATTAATCGAGATTAATCCAAGGCGACGAATGATTTCAGGATGATTAGAAATCTCTTGCGGGCGCATCATTAATTTGTCACGATATTTTTCAAAGTTGGAAAATACTTTTTGCATTTTCTCTTCAGAAAGCGTGATCGAGCAGCAGGAAGCAAAATTAACTTTCCCAGCGTCCATAAGATCAAAGACTGCATCTTGTAAAACTTCAGAATACACTTCTAAATCTTCAAACTCCGAATCTAGCATGCCGTGCAATACTGCATTAGCCACTGAACCAATTCCCGATTGTAACGGCGCTAAACGATTTGTTAATCGGCCTACTTTAACTTCTTCTCGAAGGAATTCTATTAAATGTTGTGCCATAATGACAGTTTCTTCATCTGGAGGAACAATTGTCGATGGTGAATCCAGTTGATTCGTAAACACAATCCCCTTCACTTTTTCAGCATCAATCGGGATACCGATCGTTCCAATTCGATCATCCGTTTTTACGAGCGGAATTGGGAGTCTTTCCCCTTGTTTACCTGGTTCATATAAATCATGTAGCCCCTCTAGTTGCGTAGATTGAGCCATATTCATTTCAATAATAATGGACTTAGCATTTAAGGAAAATGCTAAGGAATTTCCAATTGAAGTGGTTGGAATAATCATTCCGTCTTCAGTAATCGCAACCGCTTCCAAAATAGCGACATCTATATCCATAACGTCGGCACGAAGTAACTCTGCTGTATGAGATAAGTGCTGATCCACAAATAAAAAGTCTCCGTTATTAATTCCTTTTCTCATAGTCGCATCAGCTTGGAAAGGCAATCTTTTCCCTAAAATTCCTGCCTCAGCAAATAATTTATCTACATCCGAACCTAAGGAAGCACCGGTATAAACATTTACTTTAAAAGATTTATCATTCTTTACTCGGTTTACAAGTGCAAACGGGACTGCTTTTACATCCCCAGCGCGTGTAAATCCACTTAAACCTAAAGTCATTCCACTTTCAATCCATGAAGCTGCCTCTTCAGGTGTAACTACGCGATCTTTGAAACGTTGATCCCTAATTCTGTCTAAATTATTCTCCATATGTAATCCCTCTCTCAATGAATATTCATAATTATTTTACACATTGACACCATCAAAATATGAATTTTCGTACACAATGCCGAAAATTCAGATAAAACAGCAAATCTAGGTTCTAAAGCAGATAAATTTAGAATCCTAGAAGCTTACGAAAATAGCTAGCGTATGATTGACTCACTGGTACCCTCTCTCCGTTATCCATAGAAAGTAAAAAAGTAGAATGCGTATCAGGGTAAATCGCTTTAATATGATTCACATTTACAATAAAGGAACGGTGGCATCTAATAAAGGAATCTCTCGGCAGCAAGTATTCGAATTCTTGTAGCGAGTACTTATGTGTTCCTGTTAACTCTTCTGAATTCACATATGTCTTTTTATCTTTAGCCTCTAAATACATCACCTTTGAGAAAGGAACTGGAACCCAGCCGTCTGTTGTTTTTAAAGTAACGACTGACTTTCCATCCGTTAAAGCGGGATAAATTGCCGTCACGCACCCTTCAATCTTCCCATTATTTGAAAACGGTACGGCCATTCCATGATAAGGAATACCGAAAACGTCCCGGTTAATAAACTCAGAGGCTTTTTGCTTCGTTACCATTGCTTTATGAGCAATGGTCCCTTCCTTAATAGGATCCCCGGCGCTAATCTTTAAATCAATTCGTTTACTTGGCCGATAGTAAATATATTCTTTCGTATTCGAAACGGCAATTGATATTTCATCTGAAAATAATTCCCCAACTACATCTAGTAGTATACCTAACGTTTTATCTTCCATAGTATGAACACCTCATTTACTATTATACTACTATTATGAACGGGCAACTGTTGCTTTTACATGTAGTGCAAGTTCACTTCATTCACTAGCTTCAATTACTATCAATTTTCTTACTTCCATAATTGTTTCTCTCCACCTTCAAAATATGAACTACTAAAGTATTGCCCCACTCAATAAAAAAACCTTTATTTTTATAAACTTTAAATCAACTTGCTTCTTATATTACTTGCATTATAAAATAAAAATTAATATAAAAACATTTCATTTAGGGGGGATTGCCTATGCCGTTGGATTCCATTTCAGGTAACGAATATTCCAAAATTTAAAGGAGTGCCTGAAATTTGTTAAACTCATATATTAATTCATTTTTATATAAAAATAATGAAAAATTTAACGGAACAATTTTAATAGCCCATAAAGAAGAGACTCTTTATAAGCAGTCATTTGGAAAAGCTAATTATAATTGGGACATACCTAATACATCTACAACGAAGTTTCGTATCGGATCAATAACTAAAATCTTCACAGCAGTTTCAATTTTAATGCTTGTGGAAGAGGAAAAATTACAGCTACATGATACTTTAGATCAATTCATTCCCGATTTCCCAAAAGGAAATCAAATTATGATCAAGCATTTACTAAATCATACTGCTGGAGTTGGTAATATTACTGCTCAACATGATTTTTTATTACAATCTTTACAGCCTCGAACGCCAGATGAATTAATACAATGGATTATTGCGTGTCCCTTTGAATCTAGCCCTGGTGAAAAATTCAATTATTCGAATTCAGGTTATATTATATTAGGAAAAATTATTGAAGTTATAAGTGGAATGTCTTATGAGGAATTTCTTAAAAAGAGCATTTTCTATCCACTCTCTATAATAAACACAGGCGTTGATTTGAATCATATGATTCAAAAGCATAAAGCAACTGGATATGCGTTACATCCAAACCATGGACTACAGAACGCATCATTTATTCATATGTCTAATTCATATGCAGCCGGCGGATTAGTTTCTACAGCCGAAGATTTATATAGATTTGATAAGGCACTAAAAGAAAATCGCTTCTTATCAAGTAGAATGACATCTCGTATGTTTACTGCGGAATCTTACGGATATGGTTACGGTTGGAATATTGTTATGACTGAGAAAAATAATAAGCTTATATTCCATCACGGCGGAATTAACGGCTTTACGTCCTCCTATTTACGATTAATTGACAAAGAGGCTACAATCATCATTTTAAGCAATGTATCTACACTATTAACATCGACTCTTGCTAATGAGATAGCTTCTTATATGGAAAATAATTTTTAAATCTATTATGATTTGTAAAACCGTTCAACAATTTGAACGGTTTTACAAACAATTTAGTTCACCTTAGCCCCATAGCATCTAGCTACCGCAACTGCCTGTGCTATATCTAATTTTACATTTTTCAAATCAAAACTTGTAAAATCAATTCTATCAACTATCGCCCCTTTTAAATTTGCACCGCTAAGTTTCGCCTTACCTAATTGTGCACCGGTTAAATCCGCTTCACGTAAATCTGCTTTTTCTAAATTACATTCATATAGGTCCGCTTCCATGAAACGTATACCCTTTAACATTTGTTTACTTAAGTTCGCAAACCTTAAATTCGTATATGACCAATCACCCGATATGATAGTTATTCCGTCTAAATTCGCTTCTTCAAAATCAGAACCAGTCATTTTACATTCTTCAAACTTCGATACGAATAAATTCGCACCAACAAACTTACAATTCGCAAATGTAGTTCCTTGATGAATAGAAGCGTTAAAAAGAGCACCGGTAAAATCACATTCTATGAAGTTACAATTTTCAGTAGAAACTTCCGATGCATCTATCCCTCTAAAACGGCATTTTATGAATGTACTATTCTTCAATTCCTCTTCTTTAATCAAAACATCTTGAAAATCTATTTCTACATATTCTTTATTAACAAATTCACTCATAACTATTCCTCCAGCTCCTTAAAGAAACCTCACTTCAAAAAGTGAGGTTTCTTCTCATACAATATGCTTATCTAACCAAGAAATCAAATCTTGAAATACTTCATCTTTATTTACTTCATGGAACATTTCATGTCTGCCATTTTCATATAAACGCAGCGTTACATCTTTCACTTCACATTTTTTAAAGTTTTCATATACTTCTTTTACACCTTTCCCCATATCCCCAACAGGATCACGATCTCCTGAAAAAATATGTATTGGAAGGTTTTTCGGTGTTTTTTTGAACTCTTCTAGTTTATTTACTTCTAATACACCAGAAAATAATTCTCGATAAAAACTCGTTGTACAAATGAATCCACATAATGGGTCCGCAATATATTTATCTACTTGACTGTTATCTGAAGATAACCAATCAAATTTTGTACGATTTGGTTTAAAGTGTGAATTGAAGTTTCCGAAAGATAAAAAATTTAACATTGGACTTTTCGTTTTTTCCCCGCGTAATTTCATCTCAATTGTCGCTACTTTATGACCGATACTTCCTAAAACCCCTGGATTTCCACCAGTTCCTGAAATAAGGAATCCATCATATAATTCACCTTTCAGTTGTACAGCACGTCTTGATAAAAAAGAACCCATACTATGTCCAAGTAAAAATAACGGGCATGTCTGCTCTTTTCTTATCGTTTCTGATACAAAAATAACATCAGAAACAGCCTCATTCCAACCTACATTTGGTTTAAAATGACCATAATCTTCTTCTCTTTTCACTGTTTTCCCATGACCTTTATGATCATGTGCATAAACACCATACCCTGCTTTTAATAACGCAGCAATAAAGTCTGTATAAACACCTGCATGCTCTGTCATACCATGTGCAATTTGAATAATCCCTCGCGGATCTCTTTCTGGTAGCCACTTACGTAAATAAATTTCCGATCCATCCAATGCCGTAACGAAACTTTCCTGTACGTTCATTTCGTCAGCCCCCAACTCTATTATGTATATCAAAAAATGAATATCCATTCATTATTCTTATTATGTATTATATGCAATTGCCTTCATTATGACAAATGACTCACTTTTCCAATTAGCTTTTAAACTAATATATTGACGAATAGAAAATAAAATTATATAGTTACTTACATAAAGTAATTATTATATTTTTGGGAGGTTTCTATTATGATGCCATCATTATTTTTAGCACACGGATCACCGATGCTTGCTATTCAAGATACAGACTATACAAGGTTTTTAAAAACACTTGGAGAAACATATAAACCGAAAGCAATTGTTATTTTCACTGCTCACTGGGAAAGTGAAATATTAACGATTTCTTCATCAGATAACGAATATGAAACAATTTATGATTTTGGAGGTTTTCCTCCTGAGTTATACGAAATCAAATATCGTGCGAAAGGCTCTTCTAACATTGCATCTATGTTAGAAACGAAATTTAAAAACAAAGGTATTCCAGTCCATCATAATATGACGAGAGGTTTAGATCATGGCTCATGGACACTCTTGCACCGCATGTATCCAGAAGCAAATATTCCTGTCGTCCAAATTTCAGTCAATCCATTCCTTCCTGCAAAAGAGCAATTTAAGATTGGAGAAGCGCTTAAAGGACTTGGAAAAGAAGATATTTTAATAATCGGTAGCGGTGTTACCGTTCATAACTTACGAGCTTTAAAATGGAATCAAACGACACCCGAACAATGGGCAATTGAATTTGATGATTGGATTATTAAACATATGCAGACTACTAATAAAGATGCATTATTTAATTGGGAGAACAATGCCCCTCATGCACAATTAGCAGTACCAAGAGCAGAGCATTTCGTACCTTTATTTATCGCTATGGGAAGCGGTGAAAATAACGGTAAAATCATTCACCGCAGTTACGAACTTGGTACATTAAGCTATCTTTGTCTTCAATTTTAAAGAAAAGGATGAAGCAATCGTTGCTTCATCCTTTTCCTTTTTTATTCACTTAGTTAACTAACTTCCAAATGTCGTTTCTCTGATACCTCTTCGTTCTTATTATGAAAATAAACCCAAATGCACGCAATAAATAGTAATGATGAAGTAGAGAAGAAAACATATTGGAAGCCCGCATGTGCTGCAATTTGTCCACCAAGTACTGGTCCAATCATATTCCCTAGAAACTGAAACGATTGATTATATCCAAATATTCGTCCCGTTACATGGGTTGGTGTATGTTGTTTTAGTAGAGTTTGTACGGAAGGTAATAATCCTGCTTGTGCGATACCTAATAAAAACCGAAGAATTAATAGTTGCCAAGCTGAGGTTACAAATGCTTGCGGGATAAAAATAATTCCTGCAGCAAACAACGCTACAACTAACGTTTTTTGAGGACCGATTTGATCTGATAATCTTCCTAGTCTTGGTGCTGCCAAAATAACCGCTAACCCTGTCGCTGACATAACTGCGCCTGCAATCATTTCAATATGAGCTGTTCCTGATCCTTCTAAATTCTTTACATACAATGTAATAATGGGTTGAATTGACATGTTCGCAAGTTGAATAATAAATGTTGTTACAAATAAACTAATAATTAAATGCTTAGCTGGAACCATCGTCCATACTTTTTTCGGTTGTACTTTTTTGGCTTGAGCGGAGTGATTTTCTTCATGTAGGAAGAAAAAAACGATGAGAAAAGAAAGGAATAAAAAAGCTCCTGTAACAAGAAAAACATGGCGCATTCCAATTAACTCAGACAAATATCCTCCAAGTAATGGACCGAGTAAAGAACCGCTCACTCCACCAGTTGAAATTGTAGAAATTGCCCAACCTGAATGCTCTTTCGGAGTTTCTGCCGCAATGAATGTCATCGCTGTTGAAAGGAAACCAGATACTGCTCCCATCAAAAATCTTAGTGCGACTAGTTGATACACATCCGTGACAAATCCCATAAGCGTCATAATAATCGCCATACCAAGGCTCGCACGAATCAGCATCAATTTCCGTCCATGTATATCACCAAGCTTTCCCCATATTGGTGATACGATCGCACCCATTAAAAATGTTACACCAAATGCAAGTCCCGACCACTGTGCAATACTTGAAGTGCCAGTTACTCCTAATTCCTCAATATAAAAAGATAAAAAAGGAATTACTAAACTCATACCGGCTGCAGTGGTAAAACAACCTAGCCAACAAATCATCAAATTTCGTTTCCAGCTGGCCATTTTCACACCTTCTTTCTTTAGATACCCATTCTACACCCTTTCTTCTAAAAAGTTTAGTAATTTGCTTTATTTGTAAGATTTACTACAAAACCCGCTATTTTCTAGTAAAAATCACTACATTTCCACATTGTTTTCATAATAAAACCAACTCCACCTAAATGAAGTTGGTTAATTATCCATTATTGGTATTAAACGCGCATTACAACATCGCTCATAAAACTCACCGGACCTGCTTGTCCAATAATTGCGTATTCATATCCATCTTGCTTCATACTATGTAAACAGCGATGTAACAATTGCCTCCCTACACCTTTCACACGATTTTGTTTTGCTGTACCCATTGGACCAAACAATCCTTTCTTTCCTCTCACTACATCATAACAAGCAAAACCTACTATCACTTCTTCTCTTTCTGCTATGTAAATAGGTACATTTTCTTTATATGTACGAAATCCATATTCTATTGAACGTAACCAACGTTCACCAAATTCCTCATTAACAAAACTTGCTAATTTTTCAAAATCAGAAAGGTTAGCCTTTCTAATAGTACAAGGTATATCTTCATAAGTAGGAACAAAACATTTTAGATCAACCGCTAAATCTCTTGGCTCAGCTATAATACGTAATATATCTTTTTGTATTTGTGCATTTCCAATAAACGTATCCGCGCGAAATAGCGCATCTATAACATGCCCTTCATTTATTATTACTTGCCGAAAACGCTCCATACGTTTCTTCGCTATTTGTAAAATTTCTAGCACCTTATAAGATACCTTATATTGTCCTATTTTTTCATACTCTTGATCCATCAAATCATCTTGTTTTCGTAATGAAAGTTTTTCTAAAAAATCCGTACCCACGTTACGAAACAAATACATATGCAACTCGCTACATACTCCCGTACCTTCTTTACACATGCCGATAAACAGATGAGTTGGTTGAATAATATTACTTTCTGCCTCTTCTGCTGCAATATGCATTATGTTATGAACACGTTTCGTAAATTGAAATTCCTCCATATGTATCTCCACCCCCTATTACTTTACTATTAAACCGTAACCGTAAATAAGTGAAACAATTATACCAACTACCAATATACCTGGCAGTAAATTTGCCACCTTAATTTTAATAATACCAAGTAAATTCAATCCAATAGCGGCTATCATAATACCACCTGTCGCTGTCATTTCCACTATAAATTGATTCATTAATGCTTTCGGGACCAAACTATTAATTTGTGTTGCAAAAACAGCAATACCGCCTTCGTATAAAATAACTGGAATTGCTGAAAACACTACACCAATTCCTAAAGTTGTCGTTAATATAATAGAAATAAATCCATCGATAATCGCCTTTGTAAATAAAATATCATGATTTCCGCGAATCCCGCTGTCGAGTGCACCAAGTATCCCCATCGCACCAATGGCAAAAATTAAAGTAGCTGTTACAAAGCCTTCTGATATGCTTCCTTTCCCTTTCGATCCAACTTTATTTTCTAGCCAATCTCCTAACTGTTTTAACTTTCCCTCTAATTGTAGCCATTCCCCGATGACGGTACCAATTACAAGACTTAGTATAACAACAAGGAAATTTTCACTTTTCAATGCCATTTGAAGTCCAAGCACAGTAACCGCTAAACCGATTGCATGCATAATTGTTCCCTTCATGCTTTCTGGAATTCTACTACATAATTTACCTAGTAAAGTACCAAATATTATACAAACCCCATTTACAACTGCTCCTAATATAACCATTTCTCATTCTTCACCCTTCGAATTCTTTATTTCTATATTTTGGTTTATTCATTGATTTACAGGTTATCTATATGTTAACTTAATATTGAGAATATTAACAAATGTTTTTCACTACATAAACCGCAATTTTTTGTAGTTATACATAAAGTGAAACTTTAACTAGCGCGAGTTTTACTGCCTACAAATTGCGGTATAAACTCAAAAGGGAAGGTATTTATGAAAACTTTACTAAAACGATTTCTGTTAATAGCCTTTTGCATTACACCAATTGTTTTATTAGTTAACTACTCTTTTACTTCAAAAGCGAAAGACAAATCCGATTGGCAAAACAAATCTAGTAAAACCGCTTCCACAAATGAAAAGAAAATAGAAGACCCGGAAATCACACTCACCTTTTCTGGTGATACAATGTTCGATTGGCAATTACGTCCTGTAATCGAAAAAAACGGGGCTGATTATCCATTCCAGCATGTAAAAGAAGAAATAACAAAGGCTGATATTTCTTTCGTTAATTTAGAGTCAGCATTTACAACAAGAGAAAAGAAGGCTCCTGGACAACTATTTTGGATTAAAAGTGATCCATCCACACTACAAGCGATAAAAAACAATGGATATGACATCGTAAATATCGGAAATAACCATACACTTGATTATGGGCAAGATGGATTATTAGACACGATTTCTCACGTAGAAAAATTAAAGTTCCCTTACATTGGAGCCGGAAAAAATGTAAAAGATGCATATACAGCACGTGAAATGACTGTAAAAGGGAAAAAGTTCAAATTTCTTTCATTCGTCCGATTTATGCCTGATACGAATTGGGTAGCTGGTGACAATAAACCTGGTGTTGCGAACGGATATGATTTAAATCTCGTAACAAAAACAATTAAAGAACAAAAGCAAGATGCAGACTATTTAATTGTCTATATGCATTGGGGCGTTGAAAAATCAAATCGTCCGGTAGAATACCAAAAAAAATATGTCCCTAAAATGGTTGAAGCAGGAGCTGACGCAATTGTCGGAAGTCACCCGCATTGGTTACAAGGATTTGAGTATTATAATAAAGTTCCTATCGCTTATTCATTAGGTAACTTTTTATTCCCAAGTTATGTGAGTGGGAAAAGCGCCGAAACTGGCGTATTAACTTTAACTTTTAAAGGAAAGGATGTCCAAATGTCATTCAATCCTTACATCATTCGCAATAACCAAATCTCCCCTGTAAATGAGGACGAAAAGAAAAAAGCTCTACAATATTTACAAACAATTTCAACTGACGTAGAAATTGATGATACAGGGAACATAAAAAACAAACGAAACTAGACAACGCAAGATCTATTTCTCTGTAACATACTTTACAGAATAGGTGATGAACATGCTGAAAGACTTATTAGAAAATGTAAGTTTGTTAGAGAATATTTATAAAATATCTATAGCCGTTCTACTTTTATGTTCATTTTTTTCTGTTAGACTTCTAAAAAAAATAAAACGCGAACGAAAGCTTACTACCTTTGAATTTACTATGTATGTAATCATTCGTATTGCGATATTCTTTTGGTTAACTAGCTTTATCCTTCTTGAATATGGAAAATATATAGTTTAACTATAAAAAGATAGATACAAGTAGCTTTTCTGCTACTTGTATCTATCTTTTTTATTTCAATTACAACTGTATGCTAACTCTTTCCTTCTATTAAATAAGCAAATCAAACAAAATAGGATTTTTATTAAGCTCCATAAATTGAATATTATTTTCTTTAAAACGAGTAATTAATTGCTCATAATCCTCTTTATGTTTTAATTCTACGCCGACTAATGCTGGACCATTTTCTTTATTATGTTTCTTAATGTATTCAAAGCGAGTAATATCATCTCCTGGCCCTAATCCTTTATCTAGAAATTCTCTTAGCGCACCAGAACGCTGCGGGAATTCAATGATGAAGTAATGTTTTAGTCCTTCATAAATGAGCGAACGTTCTTTCATTTCTTGCATTCTATCAATATCATTATTTCCACCACTTAGCGTACATACAACTGTTTTACCTTTTATTTCATCTCTATATAAATCAAGCGCTGCAATAGATAGTGCACCAGCAGGCTCAGCTACAATTGCATTTTTCTTATACAGTTCTAAAATTGTCGTACAAACTTTTCCCTCTGGTACTAAAACAATGTCATCAATTACATCTTTACAAGTTTCAAATGTTAACTTTCCTACCTTTTTAACAGCTGCCCCATCAACAAAACTATCTATTTTCTCTAATGCGATATTTTCATTTTGAAGAAAAGCCTCTTTCATAGATGCAGCTCCCATTGGCTCTACACCAATGACCTTTGTAGCAGGACTAACACCTTTCACATATGTACCAACACCTGATGCTAATCCACCACCGCCGATTGCTGTAAAAATAAAGTCAACCGATTTCTCCATATCATGCATAATTTCAACTGCCACTGTTCCTTGACCAGCAATAACATACGGATCATCAAACGGATGAACAAACGTCATTCTATTTTCCTCACAATAGCGCTGTGCTTCTTGGAACGAGCTATCAAATGTATCACCAACTAATACAATCTCCGCAAAATCACCACCGAAAAATTGTACTTGCGATACTTTTTGTTTAGGTGTCGTTGTTGGCATGAAGATTTTTGCCGGAATCTTCAATAAATTACACGTATAAGCAACTCCTTGTGCATGATTGCCAGCACTTGCACAAACAACGCCGTTTTGTAATTGTTCTGCCGATAAACTTTGAATCAAATTGTACGCACCACGAATTTTAAAAGAGCGAATCAATTGTAAGTCTTCTCTTTTTACATAAACGTCACAATCATATTTCTCAGATAAAACTGTATCACGTTGTAACGGTGTTTTAATAACGATATCTTTCATGCAATTATGAGCCATTAAGATATCTTCAATTTTCACTCTCTCCTTTACCTTCTGCACCATCTCATATCATCCTTATCTCTTTTAAATTGGCTCAATCGAAATTCGGGATTTTTAGGACTGCACCTGTATTCGCCGATGTTACCATTTGTGCATAACGTCCAAGCCAACCAGTTTTCACTTTCGGTTCTGGTCGTTTCCACTCTTTTTTACGCTGATCTAATTCTTCATCACTAACTCTTACTTCTAACAATCTCTCCTCAACATCGATACAAACGATATCCCCTTGTTTAAGAAGTGCAATCGTTCCGCCCGCAGCCGCTTCGGGTGAAATATGCCCTACCGAAATACCACGTGAAGCACCCGAGAAACGTCCATCCGTTAATAGCGCAACATCTGCACCTAATCCCATACCAGCAATCGCTGACGTTGGTGCTAACATCTCCGGCATACCAGGACCACCTCTTGGTCCTTCATAACGAATAACAACTACATCGCCTTTCTTAACTTTCCCAAGCATAATGCCCGCAAGCGCCTCATCTTGTGAATTAAAAATAACACAAGGTCCTTCAAATCGTTTTACTTCGGTCGCTCCGCTTTTAATAACTGCCCCATCTTTCGCAAGGTTTCCTTTTAATATACGTAATCCCCCTTCTTCACTATGAGGGTTTTCGAGAGAATGAATTACTTCCTTATCTTTAATCTCTGCATGAGCAATATTTTCTCTTAACGTTTGCCCAGTAGCAGTAATACGATCTAAATGAAGCACACCTTCTTTTCGGCTCATCTCTTTCAAAATAGCACTAATCCCGCCCGCTCGATCAATATCTTCCATATGCCAATTGGAAGCAGGGCTTACTTTACATAAATGTGGTACACGTCTTGAAACGGCATCAATACGGTTCATATCGTAATCTAATCCAGCCTCTTGCGCGAGCGCCAATGTGTGCAACACTGTATTTGTTGAACCGCCCATCGCCATATCAAGTGCGAACGCATCATCAATTGCTTCTTCTGTTACAATGTCTCTTGGTTTAATATCTTTTTCAATTAAAATCTTTAATTTCTCTGCTGCTTGTTTAATTAATTCTTCGCGTCTTGGATCGATGGCTAAAATACTTCCGTTACCAGGCAGAGCTAAACCTAACACTTCACATAAACAGTTCATAGAGTTCGCTGTAAACATACCGGAACAAGAACCACAAGATGGACAGCCATGATCTTCAATATCCTTTAATTCTTCTTCTGAAATTTTACCAGATTGATAAGCTCCTACCCCTTCGAAAACAGAACTTAAATCGACAACGTCTCCTTTAGATGTTTTTCCAGCCGCCATCGGACCACCTGAAACAAATACAGTTGGAATGTTAATACGAAGTGCAGCCATCATCATACCAGGTGTGATTTTGTCACAGTTTGGAATACAAATCATGCCATCAAACCAATGTGCATTTACAACCGTTTCTACTGAATCTGCAATGATTTCACGACTCGGAAGCGAATAACGCATACCGATATGCCCCATCGCAATACCGTCATCTACTCCAATTGTATTAAATTCAAATGGAACCATACCTGCTGCACGCACTGCTTCTTTAACAAGTTTCCCAAACTCATTTAAGTGCTTATGTCCTGGAATAATTTCAATAAAAGAATTACAGATAGCTATAAACGGTTTATCAAAATCTTCATCTTTCAAACCAGTTGCTTTTAATAAACTACGGTGCGGCGCTTTATCAAAACCTTTTTTAATCATGTCACTTCTCATCTTGTCAAATCCCCTCTTACGTATTTTTCACTTACTATCACTTACTCTATTTCTTTACTAATTCTTTCGGTGCATGAATCCAGCTCATCATTTCACGAAGCTCTGCCCCTACTTTTTCTAACTGATGATTTTGCTCTGCTTTTTTCATCGCATTATATGTTGGACGCCCAGCTTGATTTTCTAAAATCCATTTCTTCGCGAATTCACCTTGCTGAATTTCTGTAAGTACTCGTTTCATTTCTTTCTTCGTTTCATCTGTAACAATTCTCGATCCTGTTACATAATCTCCGAACTCAGCCGTATCTGAAATAGAATGGCGCATGTTCGTTAAACCACCTTCGTACATTAAATCAACAATTAACTTTAATTCATGTAAACATTCAAAGTATGCAATTTCAGGACGATATCCGCCTTCTGTTAATGTTTCAAAACCAGCTTTCACAAGTGCCGTTACCCCGCCGCAAAGCACTGCTTGCTCTCCGAATAAATCTGTCTCCGTTTCTTCTTGGAATGTCGTTTCAATTACACCTGCACGTGTACAACCTACACCTTTTGCATACGCAAGCGCTACACTTAATGCCGTTCCCGTAGCATCTTGATGTACTGCAACTAATGCTGGAACACCATTTCCTTCTTCGAATACACGACGAACGAGATGACCTGGACTTTTTGGTGCGACCATCGCTACATCTACGTAACTTGGCGGATTAATTTGTCCGAAGTGAATATTAAATCCATGTGAGAAAAGTAACATTTGCCCTTCACGGAGATTCTCTTCTACTTCTGCTTTATACACATGTGCTTGCTGTTCATCTGGCAATAACATTTGTACAACTTGCGCGGTTCGAACCGCTTCTGAAACAGACATTACTTCAAACCCATCTGCTTTTGCTACTTCAAAAGACTTACCATGGCGAACACCAACTACAACTTCCACACCAGAATCATGTAAATTTTGTGCCTGCGCATGACCTTGAGATCCATAACCAATTACCGCAACTGTTTTCCCTTGTAATAATTCTAACTTTGCATCTTTCTCATAATACGTTTTCATATTCCATACACTCCTTATAATTTATTTACTTGTAGTACATCAATTAATTTTTTCAACTGACCAACAAGTAATGTCGCTTCATTTTCAGTACAAACTGCTGTGAGTTTCATTTCAGAAACACCACTAGTATCTCTTTCGTCTAAATGTAAAGAAGAAATATAATAACCACGCCGAGCAAAAATTCCACTTATACGTAATAAGACGGTTGGCTCGTTATGAATAACGAGTGAAAAAGTATGACTCATTCTTCCCACCTCTTCATAATCATTTCGTTATTCCCTTTGTTTGGCGGAACCATCGGAAATACGTTTTCACCTTCTTCTACACAAAAATCAACTACGACAGGACCGTCATGAGCAATTGCTTCTAACATCACTTGTTTCGCCTCGGTTGAATTCGTCGCTCTTAATCCCTTCACTCCATAAGCTTCTGCCACTTTCACAAAATCTGGCGATCCGATTTTTGACTCTGATAAACGATTTTCATAAAACATTTCTTGCCATTGCCTTACCATCCCTAAAAATTTGTTATTTATAATAAATACTTTTACAGGAATATTATTTTCAGCAATTGTTTGTAGTTCTTGAATGTTCATTTGAAAAGAAGCATCGCCTGCAATACAAATGACGAGTTCTTCTTCTTTTGCAAGCTGAGCACCAATTGCTGCCGGGAAACCAAACCCCATCGTTCCTAGTCCGCCAGATGTTAGAAAAGTCCGTGGATTTTTCGCTTTATAAAAATGCGCAGCCCACATTTGATGCTGTCCGACTTCTGTCGTAACAATCGCTTCACCATTCGTTACTTCACTTACTATGCTAATAACATGTTGTGGTTTTAACTCACTTTCTTTTTGATTGTAGGAAAGAGGGTATTCAGCTTTCCATTCCTCGATTTTCGTAAGCCATTCTTTTGTTTGTGTACAAATTTGCATATGTAACAGCTTGTGTAACGCTTTTTTTACATCACCGACAACCGGATATTCCACAGTTACATTTTTATGAAACTCTGAAGAATCTATATCAATATGTACCTTTTTCGAATGCGGAGAAAAGAGTTCTAATTTTCCTGTTACACGATCATCAAAACGAACACCTAAAGCAAGTAGTAGATCACATTCTGTTACTGCCATGTTTGCAGCATACGTTCCATGCATGCCGAGCATTCCTAAAAATAACGAATCTCCCGGCGGATATGCACCAAGTCCCATTAAAGTGGAAACGACAGGAATACAATTTTCCCTCGCAAACTGAATAAGTTCATCAGAACCACCCGAATGAATGATCCCTCCTCCAATATAAAGAAGTGGACGTTTTGCTTCGGAAATTGCTTTAGCTACCTCTCTAAGCTTCCTACTGTCTGGCATAGGCTCTAGTTTATATCCTGGAATCTCAATTACTTCATTATAAAAACTTGTTACCTTTTCATTTTGAACATCTTTTGGAATATCAATTAATACTGGTCCTGGTCGCCCGCTTTCGGCGATGTAAAAAGCCTCTTGTACAATACGTGATAAATGATTCACATCACGAACTTGATAATTATGCTTCGTAACAGGTACTGTAATCCCGACAACATCTGCTTCTTGAAATCCGTCTTTTCCGATGAGAGGTTTTGCAACTTGCCCTGTAATAACAACTAAAGGAATCGAATCCATATAAGCATCTGCTAAACCCGTAACTAAATTTGTCGCCCCTGGTCCAGAGGTAGCAAAGACTACCCCGACCTTTCCAGAAGCTCTCGCATATCCTTCTGCCGCATGAATGGCAGCTTGTTCATGACGAGTTAAAACGTGCTTCAAACCACTTCCGTATAACGCATCGTACACTGGCAAAATCGCTCCGCCCGGATAACCGAAAACAGTCGTTACACCTAATTTTTTCAAACATTGAATAACGTGCCCCGCTCCTGTTACATCTTCACACTGTAATTTCTCACGTGCTGTATGCTGCTCCATTTTAATTTACTCCTCTCCCTATCTACAGTAAGCTCTCCGCCAGCCCTGGAACACGTACTCCTCTTTCTCTCGTTAACTTTTTAAATTCCTCTGTCAATTGTTTCGTTACACTTCCTGGTTTCCCATCTCCAATTTCTCTTGAATCAACTTTCACAACCGGAATTAATTCTGCTGCCGTTCCCGTTAAAAATACTTCATCTGCTACATATACGTCATGGCGAGTAAACGGTCTTTCCTCACACCGAATATTAAGTCGCTCACATAACTCAATCACACTATTTCTCGTAATACCTTCTAGCGCTCCTAAATAAGAAGGAGGTGTTAACACTTTTCCATCTTTCACAACGAAAACATTATCTCCAGATCCTTCACAAACATATCCTTGTTGATTTAACATAAGTGCTTCTAGCACTCCAGCTTGTGCCGCTTCAATTTTTACAAGTACGTTATTTAAGTAGTTCATTGACTTAATACGTGGATCTAATGCATCTGGCGTGTTACGTCTTGATGCAACAGATACAACGCTTAATCCATTATCGTAAAATTCCTGAGGGAATAACTTTAATTGTTCTGCAATGATAATAACGCTCGGTTTCACACAACTTCTCGGATCGAGCCCTAAGTCACCTTTTCCTCTTGAAACAATTAACCGAATGTAAGCATCCGCATACTCATTTTTTTGCAATGTTTGTAAAACTGCTTCTTCCATTTCTTCAACCGTCAGCGGGATTGTAAGTAAAATAGATTTTGCCGATTCATATAATCGTTTTACATGTTCTTTTAAACAAAATACATTTCCACCGTAACTACGAATCCCTTCAAATACACCGTCTCCGTATAAAAAACCGTGATCATATACTGAAACAACTGCCTTTTCTTTTTCTACAAATTCCCCATTCATATAAATGTACTGGTTTCCCATCTCACATCGCTCCTCTTTTTTTCTCTCTATTTTTGCAACCTATTTCTATATCGATTGCTGAGATGAGTATTTTTAACAGAATATTCAGTATATAGATCTTAAAAATATACTCGTCTCAACAATCGATTACATACATACTTGTAGCAATCCATTGCTGAGACGAGGGAATCGTGGTACCACTCAGCTTCCTTACACTTCTCACGAAATATAAGCTCTGCAAGTCCAATTAGACTTTTTGTTTTTCTATCGGAAACAACTCCGCTACTTTTTACTAGTTTTCAAAAGTAGTGCTCCGTGGTGATCTTCAATGATGAAATTGTTACTACCCTCACAGCTTGTAGGCAGCTCTCTGAAACAATTTTTATCATTTACTCTCCGCTTCTACGCATTCTCTTATTTTATTTTTAAAATAAAAACTCTCGCCTCAGCAATCAACTACTACAATTTAGTAGCTTTGATTGCTGAGGCGAGAGTTTCGCGGTACCACTCAGCTTCCTTATATTTCTCACGAAATATAAGCTTTGCAGGTCCAATTAGACCCCCGTCCTTTTACCGGAGACGATGCCGTCGCCCTCTACTCAGTTTCCCTTTCGCAAGCGATGCTCCGAGGTGATCTTCAATGATTCGATTGTTACTACTCTCACAGCCTAGGAGCAGCTCTCTGAAACGATCATAACCATCTACTTTCCTCTTCTTTGCATATACAACATATAAAGTTAGAAAATTCTTAATTCACTTTTATTTGTTAAACGTATTATAGGACGTTGTTCTTTTCGTTGTCAACATGTTTTTCTAAAAAAAATAAAATTCAATCAATTTAAAGGAAGTCTATTTATTTTTTCTCAAAACAAAATCGGAATGAACTTCTTACACATACTCATATATTACTTAAGTATGTTCACATTACTACATAAAGAAAAACAACTTAATAACATATAAAATTTTATGAGGAGATGAGAAAACTATGTTAAAAGGAAAAGTGGCATTAGTTACAGGAGCAAGCCGAGGAATTGGACGTGCTATTGCAAAACGTTTAGCAAACGACGGTGCATTAGTTGCTATTCATTACGGAAATCGAAAAGAAGATGCTGAGGAAACTGTTTATGAAATTCGATCAAATGGCGGATCTGCCTTTTCTATCGGTGCAAACCTTGAATCTTTACATGGTGTAGAAACCCTTTATAGTTCTTTAGATAACGAATTACAAAAAAGAACTGGTGGTACTAAATTTGATATTTTAATAAACAACGCTGGAATTGGTCCTGGTGCTTTTATTGAAGAAACGACTGAACAATTTTTTGATAGAATGGTTTCAGTAAATGCAAAAGCACCATTCTTTATCATTCAACAAGCTCTATCTCGTTTACGTGACAATAGCCGAATTATTAACATTTCATCCGCTGCCACTCGTATTTCATTACCTGATTTCGTTGCATATAGTATGACGAAAGGCGCTATTAATACAATGACTTTCACACTAGCAAAACAGCTCGGAGCACGGGGAATAACAGTGAATGCAATACTTCCTGGATTTATTAAAACCGATATGAATGCAGAACTCTTGAGCGACCCAATGATGAAACAGTATGCCACTACTATTTCCGCCTTCAATCGCTTAGGTGAAGTAGAAGACATTGCCGATACTGTTGCATTTCTTGCTTCTCCAGACAGCCGTTGGGTTACTGGACAATTAATTGATGTGAGCGGAGGGTCTTGTTTGTAATTTCTTAATCTATTTACGCAAAAAAGGCCAGCATTTTTGCTGGTCTTTTTCACTGTGTAAAACGATAACCTACTCCCCAAATTGTCTCGATATATGATTTATCGAATGGATCGAGTTCAATTTTGTGACGAATATTTTTCACATGTACAGCAACCGTTGCTGCATCACCAATTACATCCATCCCCCATACAGTTTCAAAGAGACGATCTTTACTAAATACTTGATTTGGATGTTCTGCCATACAAGTTAATAAATCAAATTCTTTTCCTGTTAGCATGACCTCAGTTCCATTTACAAATACACGTCGGGCCGATTTATCAATAAGCAATCCTCGAATACGAATTTCATCTTTTATTTGTTCTCGTTTTCCTGTTAAACGATCATAACGAGCTAGATGAGCATTTACACGTGCCACCATTTCACTCGGGCTAAACGGTTTTATAATATAATCATCTGCTCCAAAACCTAACCCTTTAATTTTATCGATTTCCTCTTGTTTTGCGGACACCATAAGTATTGGTATGTCCTTTTTCAATCGAACTTGTTTACAAATTTCATATCCGTCTATTCCTGGTAACATTATGTCTAAAATTAACAAGTCATAATCTTTCAGAAGAACTCTTTGTAAACCTTTTTCGCCAGAATAATCAATATCTACTGTATACCCAGCAACCTCTAAATAATCCTTTTCTAACTCTGCTATAATAGCTTCATCTTCAATAATTAAAATTCTTTTCAAGATGCTCTCCTTTTTCTAATTGATTTTTTGTAATGTAAATGCCAGTGTCGTTCCTTTACCTTTTTTGCTTTCTACCCAAATATCACCACCATGTTGTGTGATAATCTGATGTGCAATTGACAAACCAAGTCCACTTCCACCTGTTTTAGAATTTCTAGAATGATCTGCACGATAAAACCTTTCAAATATATGAGGCAACGCCTTCTCTTCTATCCCTACCCCATTATCTTTTATGTAAATCGTTACATAATCAATAGATTCAGTCATGCGAATTCCTATATATCTTTCTTCTTTATCCATATACTTCACACTATTCCAAATGATATTTGTAATAACACGACGTAATTTTTCACGATCACCTTTTACCAAAATAGAAGTATCCTTTTGAGCATCCCATCTCACTGCAATTCCCTTATCCTGTAATTCAAGCTGTAGTTCTTCTATACAATCAGATAAGTATTGATTAATTTCAACCTCTTCAAATTGAAACGGTTCCTCTTTTAAATCAAGTTTTGAAAAGAGAAAAAGCTCGTCAATTAATTGATCCATATCAAACACTTTATGATAAATAATCGTTAAATATTTATCTAATTGTTCTGGAGTTCGAGCGATACCTTCTTTAATTCCTTGTACATAACCTTTAATAGCCGTTATTGGCGTCCGTAAATCATGAGAAATATTTGAAAGCAACTCTTTACGATTTTTTTCATATTCCATTTGCAACTCGACCGATTCCTTCAACCTGCCACGCATCTCTTCAAACGATAAACTTAATTCACCTATTTCATCTTTCGCAAGTGGCTTTACTTGAAAATCTAAGTCACCCTTTTGAATTCTTTCCGTTGCCTGCTTTAATGAATGCAATGGTTTAATAATACTCCGTGATATAAAATATGTTAATATTCCATTCGTAATAATTAGCCCAAGTATTAAAGAGAATACGAAATATGGGAAAAATTCTCTAATCATTTCTTCTAAAGGATTTACATACTCAAATACAAAAATACTAACCTTATCCTTCTCTTCATCGTAGTAATCAAATTGCTTATAGTAAAAAGAATTACCCTCTATTTTCACATCCATTCCCTTTCTTTGTCCCTCCGTTTCAAATGCGGGTAGGTATTTATCAAACGAAGAGATTTTAAAATATGGGGATGAATATGTAAGCTCATCATTTTTTCGAATTAGTAATCCTGCTTGATTATCGTTTAATTCTTTATCAGTTTCCTTTAAAAAATTTATATCCTCCAATTTATCTGGAGCATACGATGAAAGAATTTTCAACCTACTAAAAATATCATCTTCATCTTCTTTTGTACGAATAGCTCCCTCCTGTTCTTTATCAATGAGAGAATGACTATTTTGATTAAGACCAATAATTGCTTTTGCAATACGAATATCACCAAATAAAGTAACACTAATTAACATAACTGCTATACCGCAAAAAACGATTGGAATAATTACCATCGCAACATACGACAACAGCAATCTAATACGGATTGACATTACAGAACTCCTATGAACATTATAATTTTAGCTTGTTACAGAATTCACCGGAAACGAAACTTGACTCATCCAAATACCAGCTAATAATACGAGTATAGCTAGAACAATTTCTAAGAGCAATAAACGGCGATTAACTGTTCCAATATCGTTATCCCATGTTTTCGTTTGTCTCCATGCTACAATTGTAATTATACATACAGTAAAAATCTTTATATTTAAAAGGTTCGTCCATATTGAATTAAAATTAAAAAGTACCCAATTCCTTGTCTGTAAAAACACAATTAATTCCCCAGAAAGAAATGCTATAATAAATGAAATACCAGCAATAATGCTAAAATGTTTACGAAAACGCTTTTGATCAAATGTAATTTTGTATAATGTTGTCCATGCTATAACAAGAGCTAAATAAATAAGTGCTCCTAGCCACACTGCAATACTCATAACATGGACCATTCTAATTATAATTGCTGCCCAATTTGGATTCGTAATCCATACATGACCTGTGAAAGAAAAACTTGCAACAAGAAATCCCCAAACTAGCGCATACCATTCGTTCCCCATATGCTGTAAAGACATAAGAACTAATAATAGCAGTTGAATCATAATAATAACTGAAAATGGCGAATGAATAAGTAAACTTCCCTTCGGAATAACTGACTTATATACTATTAATTCGGCTATTAATCCTACTACAAGTATAGAGAAGAAAATCTTTTTCATATTCTTCATGCTTTGCAATATGGAAGGTAATCTATAACGTTTTACAAACATATCGAGCCACTTTACTCCTGCTCCAATTAAAATCATTCCCTCTACAATATAGCGTAGTGTTACTATCATAACATCTGAAAATACTGAGCCACTCGCATTTCCCTCTACCACTACATTAGTTTGTAATTCTTCTCCAATTGAAAAGGGATAGCCTCCCTCACTCGGATGTCCGTCTGCAGAAATCATAGACCACCTTACTGTGTAAGTACCATTATTTAAGTTTGGTAATTTCACTTTTATTTTTGTTGGGTTATCTAATATTTCAACCTTTGATACTTGCACTCTCTTTGCACTTGGATCTAGCAGTTCAATATTGACTACATTTCCTGTAACTGGTTCACTAAATTCAAGAATAATCTGTTCCGGTTGTACTGTAAGAACTTCGCCCTCCTTAGGAGTGGCTCCTACAACACTTGTATGAGCAAATACACTACTATGAGAAAACAAAAATATACTTACACTTGTTAAAATAAATACTATAATTCTATAAAGCATGAAAACCTCCGTATTATTATTCTGGATGATTACCTGAGTGATCTCCGGTAGAAAATGGAGTAGTTACCCCTTCATAGTTCATCATCGTATGCATTCCTTTTTCCGCATGAACAAGATGATGACAATGAACCATCCATAGTCCACTATTATTTGCCTCTAAAGCAATTTCATATTCTTCTCCCGGAAAAACATTAACTGTATCTAAGTAAATCGGACTTCCCTCCATTGGTTTACCATTTTTAGAAATAACTTGGAATGTATGTCCATGCAAATGCATTGGATGAATTTCTTCTCCCTTATTTTTAAAGCGAATCTTAACTTTATCCCCTTTCTCTACTTTAATGGGTGGAATATCAGGTGATGTCTTTCCATTAATCGTATACACCCATTTTTCTTGTCCATTTACATCTTTCACACCTTCTGCCAAATCCATATCATAGACCTTTGTAAACTTTGAATCTATCGTAAACTTGCCAACTTCTTTTTCTCCATATTTCGTAAAGTCAAACCATGGATAACTCTTTATATCAATAGGTTTTTTCGGCAAAGAACCGTTCCCAATAGTCGCCGTTAACATTCGATTCATTTTCTTAGATGGATCCACATTAATAAGTTTTACACTCGTTGTTTCCGGCATTTTAAAAACAAGGTCATAACGTTGTGCAGCTCCCATCGGAAGAATTGCTTTATCTAGCACGTCCCCACCTTTTATATCACGACCATCTAATGCAATAATTTGAAATGGCGCCCCAACTAATGTCATTAAATGCGTATTATTCCCAGCATTAATTAAGCGAAGGCGTACTGTTTCACCTGGTTTTGCATCCAATCGTAGTCCCTCACTTGTATCGTTTAATGTAAATACATCGTAATCATCTCCATCAGATAAATCTTTGAGTTGATCATTACTTGGCATCATTAACGGTCCTTCTAAAGTTTGCGCCTTTTCATTTCGAATATGATTGCTAGGATAGCTATCCCAATCTTTATCTTGTTCGCCATTATGCTTACGGGTTTGTATGGCTCCTGTTTTCCATTCATGGATCGCCACTGTATAATCCTTTTCATATTTTACAGCTGGTTTATTCGGTTCAATAACAATGGTTCCAAATAGTCCCCGCTCCGTTTGTATTGCACTTTTTTGATGTGAATGATACCAATATGTCCCCACCTGATCAGCATTAAATGCGTATGTATATGTTTCACCTGGTTTTATAGCATTTTGCGTAACACCTGGAACACCGTCTACCGCCGCAGGAACATCTAATCCGTGCCAATGGATTGTAACTGGTTCTGGCAATTCATTTTTCAAATTTACAACAATACGTTCACCTTGTTTAACTCGAATTTGAGTACCCGGTGATGTTCCATCAAAGGTCCATGCATCTACCTTTTTCCCATCTCCCAAATCTAAACTTGCTACTTTCGCCGTAACATTAAAAGTTTTTGTAACCCTTTTTTTGGCATCTGAATTAGCAAGCGATGTAATTGATTCTGTAGTAGATGTTGCATCTGTTAACTTCTTTTTTTCATTTGTACCTGGGTAATTATTTATTAAAAAATATCCAAAAATAACTAACCCTAATAGTAAGCATGCCGCAATCAATATATTTCTTAAATCGCTTTGTATAAATTCCTTTTTCATATTAGTCTCTCTTTCATTTTTTGTTGTAAACTATTAATTTCCCTACGTGGATTCATTGCCTATCACCTCACATATTCACTTCGATTTACATCATAACACTCAGAAAAAAAGAAACTTTGAAGGAATTTTAAAGACTTTATAAAGAAATATATTTCAATTTTTCTTTACTTCTAAATCTTTTTTATTGCGCAATAAAAAAGATTGTATAATACTATATAAAACATATACATTTAGGAGGATTACAACAATGTCCGAAAAAACATACGAACTCGCAACCTTCGCAGGCGGTTGCTTTTGGTGCATGGTAAAGCCATTTGATGAACTTCCTGGTATTCATAAAGTACTTTCTGGCTATGCAGGTGGTCATGTAGAAAACCCAACATATGAACAAGTAAAAGCTGGTACATCTGGTCATTTAGAAGTTGTACAAATTACATTCGATCCTTCTATTTTTCCATATGAAAAATTACTAAATTTATATTGGCCACAAATCGATCCAACTGATGATGGCGGACAATTCTTTGACCGCGGTCCCTCTTATCGCACTGCTATTTTTTATCATAACGAAACGCAAAAAGAGCTTGCTGAAAAATCAAAACAAGCTCTTGCAGAAAGCGGTATGTTTAAAGAACCAATCGTAACTGAAATTCGCCTGGCTGCACCGTTTTATGAGGCTGAAGAATACCATCAACATTTTTATAAAAAAAATCCGGAGAAATATTCTACTGAGCAAAAAGAATCTGGCCGTGAAGACTTTATAAAAGAAAATTGGCAAAAAAAATAATAAAAATGCATCGTACTTTCTTTTCAAAGTGCGATGCGTTTTTACTTTTGAAAAAAGTACCATACAATTATGAGAACAACCGCTGTTAATGTCCAAAGTATTATCTCATTTTTAGCTTTATTCTTTTTGTTAGTCATTTCAGTTTCTCCTTTTAGCTATTCAATATGTTCAAGATTTCCTCTGTTTAATCGTCCACCTTATATACGTGAATACATCCTTACATATTCTTATAACAAGACCACCAATTATTCCGATTGCAATCGACATTAATAACATCTGTCCAAAACTAAAAGAATTTGTATATGTTATGTAGAAAACAATACACACAAGTAAAATATCTGGTAAAGAAAATAAAATCTTTTTAAACAATTCTTCACCTCTCCTATGCTTTTTTTATAACTTATATCGTCTACTGTAACTTTAAAAAGTTCCATTTTGACACTCATTTTACAGAAAAAATAAGAACCTCTTTTAAAAAGGGATTCTTATCTACATATCCTATTCCATAATTACTCCTAAAATAGAATAATATTACTAATGATTTGTTGTACATTAACTATTTGCCAGGCAATCGGATGTTACGCCAGCTACCTACATCACATTGACCGTATGTATTGTCACCTACCGCTACCACGGTGCCATCTAATTTAAGACCGACCGTATGCACACAACCAGCCGCTATCGCTACAATATCGCGCCAATGCCTTACATTACATTGACCATACTCATTCCTGCCCACTGCCACCACGGTACCGTCTGATTTAAGTCCGATTGTATGATTACTTCCTGTCGCTATTGCCATAATATCTTTCCAGCTGCCTACATCGCATTGACCAAGTTTATTATTACCTACTGCCATCACTTTGCCATCCGATTTCAGACCAACAGTATGAAGATAACCTGCCGCCAACTCCACCATACCACGCCAGCCACTTACATTGCATTGGCCATATCGATTATTCCCCACCGCGGTCACTGTGCCGTCCAATTTAAGACCAACTGTATGCCAGTCACCCGCCGTGACCGCCACAATATCACGCCAGCTACTTACATCGCATTCTCCTTCTTTATTTCGCCCCACTGCTATTACCTTACCATCCGGTTTAATGCCAAGGGTACGACGCCACCCCGCCGCAACCGATACAATATTATACCAGTCGTTTACATCACATTGATCATGCTTATTCCACCCCACCGCCTCCACGGTATTATCACTTTTCAGAGCGATTGTATGAGCATTACCCGTGTTCGTCGCCATATGAACATTGCCCGCAGCGACTGCTTCAATATCACACCAGCCACTTACATTGCATTCTCCTTCTTTATTTCGCCCCACTGCTACAACCGTACCATCTGATTTAAGAGCAACTGTATGCCCCCGGCCTGCCGCTATCGTATCTTTAGGCCACCGTTTCACTTTTAACATCTCTTCTTTCAATGAAATGTAATTCATGTTTTACCTCCTTGCATATAAGCAAATGTATCCAAATAGATATTTTTATCTAATTTCATTATAAATGACCCGACTTTTTTTATAAATTTACAGCTACAAAAGAGGCCTATTATTAATTCTTTCAAAAATAAAAACCTCCAGTTTAAATACTAGAGGTTCCTTCTTTATTTCTTCAATCGTTCAATAAAATCGTTCAATTTATCAAGTGATTTCATATTCTGATTACAAGCTACACCATCTTTGCAAATATAGTTTCCCTTTTTAACGAAAGTTCCTTGTACATCACCTTTAATTTCAACTAAAAACATTCCTACTTCTTCATGCCCATGACATAATGAACAAATGCTTTTTTTATTTAAACTTTGGAACGTTCCTTGCAGACCAACAAACTTATTTTTATCATTTTTCGCTATAATAAATTTCCTGCTTGACCCTTTATCAATCCAGCTTAAATAAGATAATTCTTTCATGTTCAGTTCTTCCATATCAGGAAGTTTTAATTTTTTCGCTTTAGGAAATAATTTTTTTAATGTTTGCGCTGTAACTTCCTGAAACGGAATGACATACGGATTTATTTTCATTAAAAACGATTCTGCATCTTCTCTATTTTGAACTGTTAATACCGTATCAATTAACTCTTTTTGTTCATCCGTTAAATTCTCAAATACATGTATTATCTTTTCAATCGCAAGTGATTTTAACGCTTGAATTACACCTCTATCATTTGCCGTTGCATGCCCATTTGCTAAAATATAAGCTTGTGATTTTATAAAATTGTATTGATCACTTCTAATAAAAGCTTCCATCTTTATCACTCCATACAAATTGTTGATCTAGTTTTATTGTATACAAAGATTCAGCTTTTTGATATGTAAAAGATAACTTAGAAACGAATATTACATACTTCGATTATGTTCTACCGCTTCATTTCCTGACAAAAGAAACCATCGTCTGTTTTCCATTCTGCATATAATACATCTTCAAATTTAGTAATCCCTTTTTTCTTTATTTGTTTATACAGCCATCCTTCATCGAAGCCAGCTTCTCTCAAATTATCTTTCACTACTTTTCCATCACTAATTAATGAAATCGGTAAATATACAGGCTTATGCTTTAAACTTAAATCATTTATAGTGGGTGATTCGTATTTACTCTTTTTCAGAACACTTATGTTCCCATTAGGTTCCAAAATCATATATTCAACTTCTCTGATTGAAAATATGTCTTTTTGTTGCCTAAGCATTTGTTGTAGTTGGTTAATATCCAAATGATTTGAACTTAATTGTTCTCGGTCGATCTTTCCATTACGAATAATAATCGAAGGATACCCTTCAAAAAACCTTCTTGTTCCTCTTATTTTTTGTGTTATCACTTCTATTGAATAAATTAAAATTACCCAAACAAATACTGAATATAAAATAGACCACACTTTAATTTTAGGATCATATATTGAATTTCCAACGAGCTCACCAAGAACGATAGCAGAAATAAAATCAAAAGGGGTTAGCTGAGATATTTGTGTTTTCCCTAGTATTTTTGTAGCAATTAATAGAACAAAAAAGCCAACTAAAAGCTCTATCGTTATTTGTCCAATATGATTCATAAATGTTCCCCTTTCTGCTTTTCACTCAAATGTTCTATATTCTATTTAGTAAAAAAACGGCATATTTTTCTATTATCTTTCCCACTCATACGTAATATATCCAATAGATACAAAGCAAAAAGAGTCTAGTTCAAAATAATATTTGAACTAGACTCTTTTATCTTCATTTAGAATACACTATCTTTTTAATCGTTTCTCCGGATAGAAAATACTCCTCTGCAAGTTGATGAACGGAAATCCCACTTTTAAACGCTTCTTTAATCGCTTTATTTCTTTCATCTAGTTGTTTTCTTCCTCCAGATCGTGTACCCCATTTATAATGTTTCGTTTCTTGTTTTGGAATGTAAATTGTTTCACCTTGTATATACTTTTGAATTTCAATAATTAAACTTTCTGGTAAAACCGTCGCAGCTTTAACGTATTTCATTTCTGCTCGCCCCTTATTTTTTATGGTTCATTTCAATAAGGTGCAAAGCCAAATATAAAAAATGATACGAGCTCATTTAGGCGATTGTATATTACTTATCTACCTCACGCAAAGTATCGCCATTTCCATACTTGGCTTTGCATGAGACGCTGCAGTGTCTGGCAATTGAATTATAATCGCCATATAAACACCTCCTAATATACCTTTTGCATTTTATTATATGATAAATTCCTTCCCCTTGCATCCACATCCTTTTTCAAGCATGAAATTACTTAGTTTGATATAATACTTTTTAGTCCAATCCAAAAGTATAGTGAGGTTGCTTTATGAAAAAGAAAATAATCATTACAATCGTTACATTATTCATTATTACTGTAGCATTACTTGGAACATACAAATTGATGAACGCAAGAAGTTTTCAATTGTTTGGAGATTTAACAAATCGAGTAGAAACAAATGAAAAAGTGATTGCTTTAACTTTTGATGATGGCCCTACGAACAATGTAAAACAAATATTACCGCTACTAGATACATACAATGCAAAAGCTACATTCTTTTTAATCGGCAATGAATTAGAGCAAAACCTATCGTTAGGAGAAGATATCGTACAATCCGGACACCAAATTGGAAACCATACATACTCTCATAACAGAATGGTTTTTAAAACACCTTCTTTTATTAAAGAAGAAATAGAAAAAACGAATGCATTAATCCGCCAAACAGGATATACAGGCGAAATTGATTTTAGACCACCTAACGGAAAAAAGCTAATTGGTCTGCCCTATTATTTAAATAAAAATAATATCGAAACAATCACATGGGACCTTGAACCTGATACTTTTTATAAATCTGCTGCTGATAAAATTGAGTATGTTAATAAAAGTGTAAAACCAGGTTCTATCATTTTACTGCACTCTATGTATGATGAGTCTAATGAAAATTTACAGACCATTGAAGGTATTTTAGACTCATTATCTAAGAAGGGCTATCAGTTCGTAACAGTAAACGAACTGCAAAAAAGAGCAAAGTAAAAAGGTAGCGTATCATAGAGCGATACGCTACCTTTCTTTTTAAATAATGCCAAGTACATTTAAGAATACGATAATAATCGCGATTGGTGCGATAAAGCGAAGTAAGAATAACCATAATACGAACAGTTTATAGCCTTTATTTTTACTTACACCAAGCTCTTTCATTAATACATCTTTCTTCATTTTTAAAGGAACAAAGATAGAAACTAATAAAACACCAAGTGGCATTAGTACGTTACTCACTGCATAGTCCGCTAAATCAAAGATTGTCTTTCCGAAAATCTTCAGATCACTTAATATACCAAATGATAATGCTGATGGTACTCCAACAACGAAGATTAATAACCCTACGATTAAGGCCGTTTTTTCACGTTTGCCTTTACCTTTTGATGTTAACGACGCAACACTAATTTCTAGCATAGAAATAGCAGATGTAATCGTTGCGAAGAAGAACAGCAATAAGAAAATAACGAAGAACACTTTTCCGAACGCCATTTTACTGAAAATAGCAGGTAATACGATAAATAATAATCCTGGCCCTTGAGATGGTTCTAATCCAAATGCAAATACAACTGGGAAAATTGCAAGTCCTGCAAGTAATGTAATTACTAATGTTAAAGCTACGATAGAAAATGCTGAACGCGGTAAACTTTCTTCCTTCGGTAAGTATGAACTATATGTTACCATTACTGCTACACCGACCGATAATGAAAAGAACGATTGACCCATCGCATATAAAATAACTTCTGATGTTACATGTGAGAAATCAGGTTGTAAGAAGAAACGAACCCCTTCTCCCGCGCCGTCTAATGTAAGAGCACGAACAATTAATACAAAGAATAAAACGAATAGCGCTGGCATAAAATATTTATTTACTTTTTCAACACCGTTTTGTACGCCTTTACTTACGATAAAAATTGTAATAAGTATGAATAATAACTGTGCTCCTACTGCTAAATAAGGATTGGAAATGATTTCACCAAACGTAGCTTCGTATGCGCCATTTCCTTCCCATAGTCTACCTGTAATTGCATTCCATAAGTATAATAAAATCCATCCCCCTACAACACTGTAGAATGAAAGTAATATGAAACAAGTTACAATCCCTAATTTCCCTAACCATGGCCATAATGTTTTTGGTGCGATTTCTCTATACGCATCAACGGCCTCTTTTTGTGTACTTCTTCCGATAACGAATTCAGCTAATAATAGCGGTAAACCAATTAATAATGTGAAACCGATGAAAATAAGGAAGAACGCTCCGCCTCCTCCGATACCGGCCATATATGGGAATTTCCAAATCGCCCCAAGGCCAATTGCTGAACCTGCTGCAGCTAATACGAAACCTAATTTCGATGTCCATTGCTGTGAATTCATTTGTTAATCTCCTCTCTGTCTCTTTTTCTTTGTTTCAGTTCAGTATTTATATTGTTCTATCAATACTCTTTTCTAATACGTTCACTTCCTCCCTAATCATAAAAAAACGCCCCTACGTAAATACGTAGGGACGACAAAAATATCGCGGTACCACCCTAGTTATGAAGATACAACAAAGTTAGGACCTAAATAAAAAACGTCCCTACGCAAATACGTAGGGACGATAAATTATCGCGGTACCACCCTAGTTATGAAGCCACAACAAAGTTAGGACCTAAATAAAAAACGTCCCTACGTAAATACGTAGGGACGATAAATATCGCGGTACCACCCTAGTTGTGAAACAATCTTCACCACTTTATTTGATAACGGTATAAACTACCGTCTTTCATTTCCTCATAATGTGAGATTTATGAAAGATGCTCCAGGACGAACTTCATGAATAATCTATATACTGATTCACACCAACCATCAGCTCTCTGAAATAGGGAGATATTCACTACTATACCCTTTCATTGCCCAAATATTATTTTCCGAATTGATTACTATCATTTTTATCATACATTAAAAATAGTGTCAACTTATATTTTGAATTTTATGTATTACATTCTATTTAAAAATGTAAAATATGACTTTTAAATGAATAATATTAGAATATTTATGTTCCATACTATATTAACTACTCTAACAGGTTTATAGTAGTATACGATGAATGCAAGACAGCACGAGTAGGAGGAAAGAATTTTGTCTACTTCAAAAGTTTTAAAAGGTACTGCTTTATTAAGTGGTGCAACAATGATATCACGTATATTAGGTTTTATATACTTCTTCCCTTTTCAATTATTAGTCGGAACACAAGGGGTCGCTTTATATGGATATGCATACTCTTGGTACGGTATTTTATTAAGCTTCTCAACTGCCGGTATTCCTATTGCCGTTTCTAAATTTGTTGCAAAACATAATGCGCTCGGTGATTATAGTACAAGCAAAAAATTATACAACTCAAGCGTAAAATTAATGCTGTTTATGGGCTTTTTAGGGTTTTTAACTTTATTTATTGGAGCACCGTACATATCACAATTTATTATTCGCTCAAAAACGCCAGATCCACAATTTATCGCTGACGTAACACTTACGATGCGAGCATTAAGTTTCGCACTTATTATCGTACCAGCTATGAGTGTTACACGTGGTTATTTCCAAGGTTTTCAACATATGAAACCAAGTGCCGTTTCTCAAGTCGTAGAACAAATTGCGCGCGTTGTTTTCATTTTAGTTGGTAGTTTTATCGTCTCAAAACTATTAGGAGGTTCAGTCGCCTCTTCTGTTGCAGTTGCTACGTTTGGCGCTGTTATCGGAGCACTTGCCAGCGTTTCGATTTTAATGGTGTACTGGAAAAAATATAATAGATTAAAGCCTCCCGAAGGAGAATTAAAGTCAAGGGCATCGAATATCCCATTAAAAAATATTTATATGGAATTACTACGATATGCAATCCCAATTGTATTTGTCGGCATTGCAATTCCGCTCTATACGTTAATAGATCAATATACTGTAGCTGATGTCCTTAGAGCTATGGGAGAGCCTTTAGAAACAGCGAATGCAGTTTTCGCTTATATAACGAACTATGCCCAAAAGTTAATTATGATTCCAGCTTCACTTGCTACTGGATTCTCGTTAACGATCATTCCGGCAATAACGAAATCTTATACAAGCGGGAAACTAGAAGAATTACAAGAACAAATTGCAAAGATATTTCAAGTCTTGTTATTCTTCACTATCCCAGCTGCATTCGGTCTTGCTAGTATTGCTTATGATGCATTCCGTATGGTTTATGTAAATCCTGAAATTGCACTTGGTGGATCACAATATTTAATTTCATTTGCACCTTCTGCTATATTAAGTGCGATTTTCACAGTTTCAGCAGCTATTTTACAAGGAATCGATTATCAAAGAAAAACGATGATTGCTTTCTCAGTCGGTATTCTCGTTAAAGTTTTAGTAAATACACCGCTCTTACATTTATTTGGTGGACACGGTGCTGTACTTGGAACAATTCTTGGATACCTCGTTTCCAATGTTATTATGTTGTACTGCATCATTAAGTTTGCGAAATTTAATATTAGTGAAACAGCAAAAACAGTACTTCTTATTACAATTTACTCCGCAGCAATGTCTGCTGTTGTAATTGCATTAAAAGCTATTTTAAAATGGTTAATTCCTGGACAATCTTATATGGAATCACTTCTCATTGTTGTTATATGCGGCGCTGCAGGAGGAATTGTTTACCTTTTATTCGTCCTAACGAGCGGACTTGCTTCACATATTCTCGGTGATAGGATTCAGCGATTACCCGTACTAGGTAAATTAGTCAAATAAAAAGAAGGGATGTAACGCATTGTTACATCCCTTCTTTTCTACTTCGCATATTGAATATGTTTTTGTTGTTCAGCAATATGTAATTCTGGAGCATGTTGTTCTACTAAATATAATAACTCTTCGATTAACACCTCTAACTCCTGTACACTATACTCCGGTTTCCCTATTAACGTATTCGCCATACGCTCATATAAGTTTTCAGGCTTAATACTCATTCGTTCCACATTATTCGGCATCCATTTAAACGCCGGGTGATGCACATACATTCGGTTTAAACCAAATAAGACCCCAAATATATTTCTTTGTACTTCACAAATAACATCATATAACATAAGCCAGTCTTTTCGTTTTAAAAGCGCCTCTCGATTATGCCAGCGATTGCTTAACCAAAGATTTTCTGAAATCATCTGTTTCGCAAGGTCTTCTGGATATGGTACCACTCTATCTTTTAATTCATTTACTTTCTCGTCTCCATACAAACTAGCACCGTCATGAACGGATGATACGATACATTGTTTTTCATAACTTATATCATATTGATCCACCACATCCGAAATAACTTTCTCTACTGTTTCTGTTAAAAAGTTACTGATTTCTAATTTAATTCCCTCTTTTGTCAAATATGTTTCCGACCATTCTTCTTCCTCGTAAGGATGATATGACAAAATTGTTCCACCAATATGATTAATAGGCCCTTTACGATCCTTATCCTCTGGTGGCGTTGACCACAATATATGTAATTCTATATCTGAATGTTCATCTTCTAACTTTCTAGCTACTGAACCTGCTAAAATAACAGCCTCCACTTTCGGATTCTTCCTATAAATCTCCGACATTTCTATTGCTTTCTCTTTTAATCCCACTTCATTTCCCCCCTAAAATTGCAGTACACCTTTACTTTTTCATTTATCTATTTCGATATTGCGCATTGTATTCCCTTTTCAAAGTTCCACTAAATCATATTTCTACCCAATAACGCTGAACAATTTCACCAGTATGAGAAGAAACTACTTCATTTTCTATCACACCACCAACCTTTTGAATCGTTTTAGCCGAAGCAATATTAGCTTTATCACAAGTTATTAACACTTTCTGCAATCCTAATTTTTGTGTTTCATATAATGCGAGTTTCAATTGTTTTGTCGCGTAACCTTGGCGACGTTTATTCGGATGAACACTATATCCAATATGACCACTTTCCCTCAATAATTCTTGGTTTAATCGTTTTCTAATATTCACAAAACCTATAAGTTCTCCTTGTTCAACACTTAAAAATTGACTAGAAGGTACTCGATTACCTTGTAAGTTTTCTCCCAGTTCCTGTTTACTCACTTTTTCAAACCATTTATCAAGTGAATCAAAATTTTGTAAAGAACTACTGCCATGTGGTTGTTCATCTGCATGTAAAAATGCCTCTCGATACTCCATAATTTGTTCGCTAAATTCATATGTCGGTTTTAATAGTTTCATTGTGTTTCTCCTCTCTTAATAACCTATAACAAACCCCTTAATAGCACTATTTCACCATTAAGGGGTTTCTATCATTTTCATTCAAATAATCCCATACTCAAATACCGTTCTCCCGTATCAGGTGCAATACATAAAACTTTTTTACCAGCGCCTAATCGTTTTGCTATCATGATTGCTGCGTAAACAGATGCTCCAGACGATGGCCCAACTAATAACCCTTCTTGTCTAGCTAAGTTTCTCATTGTCGTTAAAGCCTCTTCGTCTGCAATTTGAATAATTTCGTTATACACTTCTGTATTTAAGTTTTTCGGGATAAACCCTGGACTTGTTCCTACTAGTTTATGAGGACCTGGAACACCGCCTGATAAAACGGGAGATCCTTTCGGTTCTACTACTGCAATATATAAGTTTGGTAGTTTCTCTTTTAACGTTTCCCCAGTCCCTGTAATCGTCCCACCAGTTCCAGCTGTTGCTACAAATGCATCCAGCTTACCATCCATTTGTTCATAAATTTCAAGTGCAGTCGTATAACGATGAATATTTGGGTTTGCTGGATTTTCAAATTGTTGCGGAATAAAACTATTTGGGATTTGCTTTTGCAGTTCTAACGCCTTCGCAATTGCTCCTGGCATTCTTTGTTCTGCTGGTGTTAAAACTACTTCTGCACCATATGCTTTCAATAAATTTATACGCTCTTTTGACATATTATCTGGCATAATTAAAATCGCTTTATATCCTTTAGCAGCTGCATTCATCGCTAAACCAATTCCTGTATTACCACTTGTTGGCTCAATAATTGTATCACCTGGTTTGATAAGACCATTCTCTTCTGCAACGTGCAATAAATTATAGGCAGCACGGTCTTTCACACTGCGTGACGGATTAAACATTTCTAGTTTCACATACACATCCGCTGCGCCTTCTGGTATAAATTTAGATAATCGGACAACAGGTGTATCTCCTATTAATTCTGTAACATTTTCACATAATTTCATAGTGCATCCCCTATTCTATCGTTTTCTTATCACTTGGCAATAACCAAGAAGTAAGTCCAATTAATGGTAGACAACTGCATAGTAACATAATGAATTGTAGACTATATATGTCAGCTAATTTCCCAAGGACTACAGAACCTAAAGCGCCGAGTCCAAACGCAAGCCCTACAATTAATCCAGATACCATCCCTACTTTTCCAGGAACAAGCTCTTGCGCATAAACAACAATTACACTAAAACTACTTGAACTAATAAAACCGATACATATAAATAGCGGTACGACCCACACGAGCGAAACGTGAGGTAATAACAGGGCAAGTGGCGCCGAACCTAGCATTGAAAATACAATAATTGTTTTCTTTCCAAATCGATCTGCTAATGGACCACCGAAGAAAGTTCCTAATACACCAGCAATCATAAATGCAAATACGAAATACTGAGCATTTTTTATAGATAAACCATAATGCTCAATTAAGTAAAATTGATAAAAATTCCCGATACCAGCACCGTACCAAGAGCGTACAAAAGTAAGAAAAACAAGAAGTAAAATAACAAATTTAATATGTGTACTTACAATTGCATTTTCCGCCTCAAGCGCAGCCCTCTTTTTTCTTCTCACAGCACCAGTAGCTAATTCATTCCTATACCAATTTGATACGAAAATTAATAATACAATCCCTACCGCTGCAAATGCGGTAAAACCTAAAGAGCCAATTTGGCCGAGCGGAACAAAAATTAAAGCTGTAAAAATAGGAGCTAGGGAATTCCCTGTATTTCCTCCCACTTGATAAATCGCTTGCGCTAAACCTCGTTTTGCACCGGCTGCCATATAAGCAACTCGAGCACCTTCTGGATGAAAGACTGCGGAACCTAATCCGATAAATAAAACAGAAATAATAACAATAATAAAATTCGGTGCAAATGCAAGTCCGATCATCCCAAGCATACTCGAGAACATACCGAGGGGTAATAAAAATGGTGATGGCTTCTTATCCGAATACATACCAAAAACCGGTTGCATAATCGATGATGTCATATTTAACGCAAACGCAATCCACCCTACTTGCATATAGGATAAATTCATCGTTTTTTCCAAAATAGGAAACAACGCGGGCACAACTGCTTGCATCGAATCATTTAAAAAATGACCGAAACTAATCGCAAATAATATTCGATATATTGTCGGTGTTTCTACTGTGTTTTTTTGCGAAACTGCCTGCATATATGAATCTCTCCTTCCTGTACAAAATATATATTTATTACAGTAGGTGTAATAAATTCTGACTTTTGAAACATTTCTATTCTATACTGGTTTCATTTCTTTTTCCAGAAATATCACTTCTTACATAATATATTTTTTCTATACGTTTTATCGGATTTATTTATAGAAATTTTCTATATTTTCTTTTATACTAAGGCAGAGATGAAGGAAAGGATGACAACTATGAAGAAAAAAACAAAAGGGATCGTTGCACTCTCAATCACATTATCTATGTTTTTAACAGCATGTGGTCAAAAACAAGAGGCAACAACTACTGGGGAAAAGAAAAAAGAATCTTCAAAACAAGTATTAAATATTGTAGAAGCTGGGGAAATTTCTACACTTGATTCGTCTATCGCAACCGATGGGTTTTCTTACGCTGCATTAAACAACGTAATGGAAGGATTATATATGCCTGGTCCTGACAATAAACCTGTTCCTGCGGCAGCTGAATCATACAAACTGAGCGAAGACGGAAAAACATATACATTTACATTACACGATTCAAAATGGTCAAATGGTGATCCAGTAACTGCTCATGATTTTGAATATGCATGGAAACGTGCCGTAAATCCAGAAACTGTTTCTGAATACGCACATATTATGTTCGATATTAAAAACGCTGAAAAAATAAATAAAAAAGAATTACCAATTGACTCATTTGGTGTAAAAGCAATTGACGATAAAACGTTAGAAGTACAGTTAGAACACCCTGTTCCATACTTTTTAGGATTAATGGGATTTGCAACATTTTATCCTCAAAACAAAAAGGTTGTAGAAGCGCAAGGTAAAAATTACGGGCTTGAAGCTGCAAATGTAGTTTATAACGGGCCGTTCCAATTAAGTGAATGGAAACATGATACAAGTTATAAAATGACAAAAAATCCGAACTACTGGGATAATAAAAATGTGAAGCTAAATGAAATCAATGTAAATATCGTAAAAGATACTTCAACAGCCGTTAATTTATTTGAAAGTAAACAAGTGGACCGAATTACGATTAATTCAGAGTTTGTTGATAAATATCAAAAAGATCCGAGCTTAAAGAAAATGGAACGTCCTTCTATGACATTTTTCCGATTTAGCCAAAAAAATCCTTTATTAGCAAACCAAAACGCTCGAAAAGCTATTTCGCTTGCTTTTGATAAACAAGGAATCGCAACAACAATTTTAAATAATGGTTCTATACCTGCGAATGCATTCGTTCCGAAAGGATTTGTAAAAGGACCTGATAATAAAGATTTTCGCAGTACAAGTAATGTAAAAGTAGAAACAAATGTGAAAGAAGCTAAAACACTATGGGAAACTGCGAAAAAAGAAACAAATTTACAAAACGCTTCTCTTTCCATCATAACAACTGATGAATCTAACGATAAAAAAATTAGCGAGTTTTTAAAGGGTGAACTAGAGAAAAACTTACCAGGATTAAAAATCACATTACAGCCCCTTCCAGTAAAAGCATTTTTAGATCGTGAAGGGAATGGTGACTATGACATTTCACTTTCTACATGGGGGCCAGATTATCCTGATCCTACAACATTCTTAAATATGTTTGTCACTGACGGACCGTTTAATAAAATGAGTTATTCAAACAAACAATACGATGAATTAATTGAGAAAACGAGCTCTACTTTAGTAACTGACTTACCAGCACGTTGGAAAGCGTTCCAAGATGCTGAGAAAATCTTACTTGAAGATGATGCGGCTATCGCTCCAATCTTCCAATCAGGACTTGTATATTTAGAACGTCCAACAGTAAAAAGTGTTGTTGTTCGTCCATTTGCAGGAATTTATTCTTATAAGTGGGCCTCTATTACAGAATAAGAAAAAGGCGATCCTAAAACATATTAGGATCGCCTTTTTTATTAAATTGCAAAACGCTTATACTTTTCGTAATCGCTCGTCTTACATTCTACTTCTAGTTTCGTACCTTCGTTTTCATAACTCGTAGATAGAACGTGCGCATGATTATTGAAATAAGAAACTACCTGTCCTTGATCATACGGAATTAACATTTCACACTTCGTATACTCTTTATAGATGTGTGAGCGAATCATTTTTACAAGTTCTTCAATTCCAACGTGTTTCTTCGCTGATAAATAAACACGGTCTTCTTGTACTTTCGGAATTTCAACATCTACCATATCTGATTTGTTATAAGCATAGATTGTTGGGATATTCTCTACTCCAATTTTCTTTAACGTTTCATTGGTAATATCAATTAACTGTTCGTAATTTGGATTTGCGTAATCTACAACGTGAATAAGTAGGTCCGCTTCCGCTACTTCTTCTAACGTTGAACGGAATGCTTTCACAAGGTGATGCGGTAATTTGCTTACAAATCCAACTGTATCCGTTAATAAAAATGATTTGTTATCTGGTAAATCAATATTTCGCACAGATGTTTCTAGCGTCGCAAATAACATATCTTTTTCAAATACTTGTTTTTCTTCTGTACCATTGTAAATTTCAAGCATCGCATTCATCGTCGTTGATTTTCCTGCGTTCGTATAACCGACTAATGCTACAACAGGTACTTCATTTTTCTTACGTTGCTTTCGCTGCGTTTGACGCTGCGCAACAAGAGCTTCTAAATCTTTATTTAAAACTGAAATCTGTTCTTCAATTTTACGACGATCTAACTCTAATTTCTTCTCACCGACACCTTTATTTTTCGTACCTACTCCGCCGCTCTGTCTTCCTAATGATTCACGAAGCCCGATTAAACGAGGCATCATATACTGAAGATGCGCTACCTCAACTTGCAACTGCGCTTCTTTCGTTTTCGCACGTTGCGCAAAAATATCTAAAATTAATATGGTACGGTCAATTACTTTACAATCTAAATCCGCTTCTAAATTTCGAATTTGTGAAGGAGACAATTCGTCATTAAAGATTACCATATTCGCATCTACTTCATTTACGTAGGCTGCTACTTCTTCAATCTTTCCTTTTCCAATATAATGTGATGGATTTACTCGTTGTAAATTTTGCGTCACTTGCCCAATTACCTCTACATCACAAGCTTCTGCAAGGTTTGTTAGCTCTTCCATTGAATATGCAAAATCATCTTCATTACCTAAATTTACTCCAACTAAAACTGCTCTTTGTAATAATTCTTCCATATATTTATTCCTCCATTTCGATTACGTAAAATAAAAAACACAGGTTACTGCCTGTGTTTTCGTAAACGGATAAGGGTTCACCAAAGAAATAGAAGAAAGTTATACTTTCATCCTATCTCATAGTCAAAAAGTCCCATGATCATATAACGCATCCACAATAAGTGTTCACCTATACGATCTCATTCTATTTATAAAGGCAAAACAAAAAGAGGGCGTATTCGTCCCTCCCTCTTTTTCACATATAAGCTTAATAAAGGGTTCCTTTAAAATAGGCAGACCAATCCCGTTCACTCTGTACACAGACAGAGCCTTTGAGCGCTATTCAATTATTGGCACAAAGTATTGAGACGTAATCTGATTAAGATCAAAGGAAGCCCCTCCGTTCATTTTAAGTTACATAAAGTGTAGCATAAGTAATTCGCTTTCACAAGATTAAACCACCTATAGAAACAGAAAGAAAATCTTTATATATTTACTTTAATCGTCATTTTTTGCACGTTCTTCTTACAATAAAAATCACAAGAACTACTATCAGTAACAGACCTACAGAAAGAGTAACAACTTGCCACCAGCTTAAACCGTTCAACATGCCACCTTTTAAATCGACTTTCTTCGTCGGAACAGATTCTTTTGCAATTTGACTTAAAGCCACTTTGTCCGCTCCTGCCTCATCTAATCTCTTCGTTCCACTACACATAGATGTCTCTAAGTTTTCCTCTCCTCTATAAGAAGAAAAGACTAAGTACTCTCCCCCCTCCGCAAAAGGAAATGTACAACTACTAAAACTTGTATATACAATCACTTGCGAAGAGCTTGTCCCTTTCCAAATTCTCTTCACTTCAAATAATGTTTTCATTTTTCCGTCCTTCTCTTGAACCTCTAATACCTTACCTTCAAACACTACATCATTGTTTTGTAACTTCTCTTCTGGTGATGCTTTCACACACTCACAAGCGTAAGACTTCTCTGGTAAAATAAAATAAGTAAGGCTGCAAATTAAAACTAGAGACAATACATATACGATTCTTTTCAAGAATCTCAAACCCCTTCATGATCAATTTTAGAAGCTTTCCGTATATTATTTGGACATCACTCCTCAAATCCCTTTTCGTTTTATTAAAATATAATGATTTCCACAAACAAAAAATCTTTATTGACATTTTTATAACCTGATATTAGTATCAGATTATAAAAATGAGTTAGGAGATGTTCCTATGCATTCTAAATCTCGTATTACTGCAATCGGTACTTATGTCCCAGATCAAATATTATCTAATAACGATTTAGAGAAAATGATTGATACGAATGATGGATGGATTGTACAAAGAACAGGAATGAAGGAAAGACGAATCGCGAGCGAAAACGAATACTCCTCACACTTAGCCATTAGAGCAATTGAAAAGTTATGTACAACTTTTAAAAAGAACTTAGAAGATATAGACTGTATCATCGTCGCTACAACAACCGCTGACTATGTTTTTCCGAGTGTCGCGTGTCAAATACAACAACACTTCAACATACCTCATACAATAGCATTTGATTTAAATGCAACTTGCGCTGGTTTCACATATGGCCTGCACGTCGGTAATAGCTTAATCACTTCTGGATCACACGAAAAAGTACTTGTCGTAGCAACAGAGACATTATCTAAAGTTACTGATTACAGCGATAGAACGACTTGTATTTTATTTGGCGATGGTGCTGGAGCTATTTTATTAGAAAGAGATGAAAACAAACCGAGCTTTATTGCTGCTCATATGGGAACAAATGGGCACGGTGGCATTCATCTATACCGAACAAACTTATCTACTACTATGAATGGTACACCACTGCAAACAAATGAAAAAATCGTTCAAAATGGGAGAGAAGTATATAAATGGGCAACTCGCATAGTACCAGCAGGCATAAAAGAACTATTACATACCGCAAATATGAAAATAAATGATATAGACTGGTTTATTCCTCATAGTGCTAATTTAAGAATGATTGAATCTATTTGTGAAAAATCTCAAATTCCAACACAAAAAACATTAACGAGCGTGGAATATATGGGGAATACATCTTCCGTCTCTATTCCACTCGCTCTAGATTTAGCTAGAAAAAAAGAAAAATTAAATAACGGAGACACACTTTTACTATACGGATTTGGCGGTGGTCTTACGCATTTAGGCCTTATTGTGGAGTGGGATTTAAACTAACATTTTTCTTTTATATAACTAACTACAAAAAAGCTGCATTCAAAGATTGGTTACCTCCCTTTGAACGCAGCTTCTTTTATCTTAATTTTATTTACCTGTCCGAGCCCATATCACAATTGGAATAAGCATGAAAGCTAAAACTCCTCCAGCTAATGACAATGCCGCATAACTTGAATTCGCTACTACCATACCTGACATGGCTCCGCCTGAAGCTCCAGCTAGCGCAATAAATACATCTATTTTCCCTTGTGTTTTTGCACGTGTGGAAGGTATAGTTGCATCAACAATTTGAGCAGTACCACTTATTAAACCGAGGTTCCATCCTAATCCAAGTAAAGACAAAGCAACGATTAAAAGTATTAAAGAGTCGCTCGGCGCTAACGCAGCTATGACACCTGCTGCCAGTAAAATTACTCCACCAGCTATACTCATCGTAGTTCTTCCAATTTTATCAATTAGCATTCCCGTAACGAGAGATGGAAGATACATTGCACCAACATGAAAACCAATCACAAGCCCTACTTCACTTAATTCATGACCGTGGTGTCCCATATGAACGGGTGTCATCGTCATAATTGCAACCATCACGACTTGTGTAAGTATCATTACGATGGCTCCAACAGTAATACCTCGTTTGTTTTCTGTCGCTTCTTCTGTTACTGCTTGCCCTTTATATGTATGTTCTTGTTTATATGTTTCTATTATATTTGCAATAAGTAACGGATCTGGACGAAGCATAACAAAAAGGACAAGACCTGCCAGTATAAATGCAGCTGCTGATAATATGAATGGACCAGCAAGTTCAGGAATTCCAATTGAATGAGCAAACCTTCCCATTACTCCTACTAAATTCGGACCTGCGACTGCACCAAAAGTCGTCATTACCATAGTAATACTAATAGCAGTTGCTCTTTGCTTCTTATTCGCTAAATCTGTTCCAGCATAACGCGCTTGTAAATTCGTAGCTGTGCCCGCGCCATATATAAGTAAAGAAACTAGTAAAAGAATAATACTATTTGTTAAAGCTGCCACTACAACTCCAATAGCCCCTAGTCCACCTACTATAAAACCTCCTGCAAGCCCTATGCGGCGACCATGTTTTTGCGATAACTTCCCAACAAAGAAAGCTGCTACCGCAGATCCCATTGTAAACATAGCTGCCGGCAATCCTGCATATGCATCTGTCCCAAGCATTTGCTGCGCAAGAAGTGCACCTACTGTAATGCCAGCAGCTAACCCTGCTCCGCCGAACATTTGTGAAATACTTACGATTAGTAATGTTCTTTTGTATAATTTTTGTTGTTCTTCTTCTGTATATATATGATTACTTATTGAAGCATCTGCTGTATCTATCATTTTCTCACCCTTTCTATAAAACTAATACCTCTTGTTAATGTACTATAGAACAACAAAATCCCCAAATTTAAAATACTAAAATTTATTTATACATGTAAAGAACCCCACGGTTTATGTTTTCCCATTACCGAGGGGTTCCCAAACTTACAGGGTAACTCTACTTTATATTTCATATGTAAACTCTGTACTATTTTACAACTGCATCTTCATTAGTTGCAAAACCCTCTGTCTTTCCCTCTTTTATTTCATAATAATACGCAGGTAATTCTATATTATGTTCTAAGAGATAATCCTCAATTAATGAAATAATCACTTTCAACGTTTTCAATCGAGCATATAATTTATCGTTACTCGCGATAATTTGCCATTTCGCATTTGGCTTATTTGTTTTTTCAAACATGTCTTCCATTGCTTCAACATACTCATCCCATTTTTCACGGTTGCGCCAATCTTCGTCTGTAATTTTCCATTTTTTCAAAGGGTTGTTCTCTCTATCTTTAAACCTCTTTAATTGTTCATCTTTACTAATATGATAGAAGAACTTTCCGACTATATAATGATCATCTGTTAATAGTTTTTCAAAATCATTAATCTCATCATATGCTCTCGTCCACTCTTCCTTTGTAGCAAAACCTTCAACACGCTCAACTAACACACGACCGTACCATGAGCGATCAAAAATAGTAATTTGCCCGTACTGAGGTAATTTCCGCCAGAAACGTTGCAAGTAATGGTACCGTTTTTCATGAGGTGCTGGTGCTCCAATTGGATTTACTTGGAACCCACGTGGATCAAGGTGTTCTGTCACTCGCTTAATCGCTCCGCCTTTTCCAGCCGCATCCCAGCCTTCCATAACGAGCATCACTGCGATTTTTTCTTCTTTTACTATTTGCTGTAATGCTAATAAGCGCCTTTGATATTTTTCAAGTTTCTTATTGTACTTAGATTTCGATTCAATTCTTTTCGTTACATCTACTTTAGCAAGAATTCCATTTTCCATAAAACAAATCCCCCTTGTTGTATGACAATGTTATTTCAACATTTTTTGGAAATTATTTCATGATTATATTCCTTTTGACTTATACTTCAAATCGAAGACCGAAATGATAAATCACATCCGTAAATACTTTATAGTGCATCATTAACGAATGTATATTCCCCTTAAATCCCAAAATAAAAACAACCATCACCTTCTACATAAACAAGATGATGGTTGTGTGAATTGAATAAAAAAGCTCTACACATGTTAACTATTCTCGATAAATACCTTCTAAGATTATAGATTATATATTTCACATCGATTCAACGCTACATAACAAGCTCCATATACACCAGCATCATTATGTAATGATGCTAAAACGATTTTCACCTTATTTTGATAGATGTCCATTATTTTGTCATAGAACCTTTCTTGAATTTGTTTCAAAAATGGTTCACCTTGCTCTGTAATACCTCCCCCAATAATAATTAATTCGGGGTTAAATATATAAGTAATATTTACTAAACCAGCAACAACATACTGTAGAAACTGTTCATATACATTTTTTGCCAATCGCTCTCCTCTGTACATACGTTCTATAATTTCTTCACCTGTGATTGTGCCTATCTCTAGCCCTTGAATTTTGGATGCTTCTTTATACTGACGGATCAACGCCGAAGTCGATGCATATCTCTCATAACATCCCTCTCCGCCACAACTACATTTTTCTCCATTATGAACAATTATCATATGACCAAGCTCTCCTGCTAGCCCTTTCACTCCCTGAAGCATTTTGCCATTTGTAATGATTCCACTACCAATCCCGGTTCCAAGTGTGATTAAAACAATATGTTCTTTCCCCCTCCCTGCTCCTTTCCACATTTCACCGAGGCAAGCTGAACGAACATCATTTTCAACTATCGCCACATACCCTGTCTCACTATAAATGTAATCTGCTATTTTTGTACCGCTATATCCCGAAATATTGGCAGAATACAGAACTTCCCCTTTGATATTATCGATAATCCCACACGATGATACACCTACAGAATGAATTTTATAGCTCTTTTCAAACTCATATATTACTTCACAAATACGATACAAAATTTCTTTCTTTTGATTTTGTACTGGTGTTGTTATTTTCCCTTGTTCATGTACTATTCCTTGTTCATCAATCATTGCATATTTTATAAAAGTTCCTCCAATATCAAAACAAGCAACGTACTTCCCCATATTTCTCCCCTTCCTACTTTTAGACAATTATAATTTCATTATAGAAATTCTCTACATTTTTAAGCTGTATGTAACCTGTTATTTCCTCAGCTGCGTTAGCCATTCCACACGCCACTGAAAAACGAAGTGCATCCTTTATCCCATACCCCTTTGCGAGTGCTAACGTTATTCCTGCAACCATTGCGTCACCTGAGCCAACAGCATTGATAGTTTTTATTTCTGAAATAATTGCCCTTATGCTTCCATCTTTTGTAATAAGTATCGCTCCTTCTCTTCCAAGTGATAACAAAACATACTGCACGCCCCTCTCGCAGATTTTAGTTGCTTCCGCAATCATTTCTTCCTGTGACACACGTTTTTTTTGAAGCAACTGGCAAATTTCTTGCCTGTTTGGTTTAATTAAAAATGGTTTTCCTTGTATGCCATGCAATAATGGTTCTCCACTTGTATCTAATATGAATTTTTTACCATTTTCAGCTGCCTTTTGTGCCAACTGCTGATAAAATGAATTTGGAATACCCTTAGGTAAACTTCCCGATGCAACAATAAACTCAAAATCTTTTACTATCCTTTCATATTTTTTTATAAAAAGAGCTATTTCATCCTCTGAAATAGCTGGTCCTGCTTCTAATACTTCAGTAGCTGACGCAGATTTTTTTGTGATTAACGCTATACAATTGCGAGTTTCTTCTTTAACGGAAACAAACTCATCAATAATTGATAAATCTTTCAAGTTTTTTCTTATAAACTCACCATTACTACCACCAAGTAACCCGGCTCCAGTTACTTCTTCTCCTAGCAAACGAAGTACTCTCGATACATTAATGCCTTTTCCACCCGCAGTTTTTTCATAGTCTTTCGTGCGATGTACTTTGTTTAGTTTTAATTCTCCTAATTCATATCGCATATCAACAGATGGATTCAATGTAATTGTCGCAATCATAAGAATATCTCCTTACACACGATTTAAACTTTTGCACATCTTTATTTTATCTGCAACAACCAGTTTCATCGCCATAATTGCATCTGAAAAATATTTACGCGGATCATTTTCTTCTGGATGAGAAAATAAATAATGACGTAATGCTGTTCCGAATGCAATTTTTAACTCTGTTGCGATATTCACTTTACAAATTCCTAAACGAATCGTTTCTTGCACTAAACTGTCCGATAATCCGGAGGCACCATGTAATACAAGGGGAATATCAACTTGCTTTCTAATATTTGTTAATCTTTGTAAATCTAATTTTGGTTTCCCTTTATATAGTCCATGTGCCGTTCCAATTGCAACTGCCAATGAGTCAATATTTGTACGTTCTACAAACTCTTTCGCTTGGTAAGGATCTGTATAAATTGAGTTTTCCACTACTATATCTTCTTCTATTCCTGATAATTGCCCTAACTCAGCCTCTACTGTTACTCCATATTGTTTTGCATACACCGAAACTTCCTGAACAATCTGAATATTTTTTTCAAATGGATGATGCGATGCATCAATCATAACAGAGCTAACTCCTAAATCGATACAATTTTTAATATCACTTATATCTTCATGATGATCCAAATGTAGACTAATTGGTATATCATATCGCTTTCTCGCTGCTTCAATCATATGCAAAAGATATTCTTTTCCCATATATTTTATCGTGCCTGGTGTAGCAGCTATAATAACAGGTGACCTAAGCTCTACTGCTGATTCAATTACCGCTTTTAAAGTTTCTAAATTATGAATATTAAAAGCTGGTACTGCATAGCCCTGTTCTTGTGCATTTCTCAGTATAAATTGATTTGAAACAAGCATACTCTCAAATCCTTTCTTTTTTCTTTTTATATTTCATTTCTCCACCAACAACTGTTCCTATAAGATTTAAATCCTCTGTTAATATAAGAAAATCAGCTCTTTTCCCTGGTGCTATACTTCCAATTTCATTATCTACTCCAATACTTTTAGCAGGAATTAACGAGCCCATATGAACACATTCCCATAACGATGCATTTGTCCATTTCTCCATATTCTTCACACCATCAATAAATCGAAGTGTACTTCCTGCTAAAGAACCTGCCTCTGTTCGGGCAATGCCGTCTTGCACTTGGACAACAAATTCTCCTAAATTATATGTGCCATCCCCTAATAAGCCCGCTCGCATACAGTCACTAACTAAACATGTTTTGTCGTATCCTTTACATTTATATAAAATATTCACTACACTTGGATGTACATGATGTCCATCTGTAATGATTTCACTATACGCGTGCTCGGTTGAAAGTGCCGCTCCAACAACGCCAGGTTCACGGTGATGTAATCCTTTCATTCCATTAAACGTATGCACAAAAATCGTCGCTCCTGCTTGAATCGCACTCTGGCATATCTCATAGTTTGCATTCGTATGCCCAATTGCTACACGGACATTCTTTTTCACAGCATGACGTATACAAGCAATAGCATCTCTTCTCTCTGGTGCCATTGCAATTTTTTTAATTGTCCCTTCTGATGCAGCAATCCATTCCTCTAACATTTCAACGGTTGGATCAATAAAATATTTAGGGTTTTGTGCACCTTTATAGACCTCCGTAAAACAAGGTCCCTCAAGAAAAGATCCAATAATACTTGCCCCTTTCACTCCTCTTTTTTTTGCATGAGCTATATTTTTCAAAGCTCCCATTATATTTTCCGAAGAATCAGTTAATGTTGTAGGCAAAAAGCTCGTAACACCATTTTCCAATAACTTAATAGAGATATTGTTTAACGATTCATATGTGCTATCCATGACATCATGTCCCGCTACACCATGAATATGTGTATCAACAAATCCTGGAGAAATAATTCTACCTTCAAAATCCATTACTAACGCTCCGTCTACTATTTCTTCAACATGTTTTAGAAAGTATCCATTTACAATATGTAAATATCCACTTTCACGAACACCATCTTCTAGTAGATATATAGCTGCTTTGACGTAGTAGTTCATAAATTACTATTCCTTTCCTTTATAAGGATGTACTGTTACCCCTTGAACGATACGATTTACACTTCCACTTGGACAAGGGTTATCTGGAGTAATCCCTAATGCAATTGATTTATATAATGCTAAAATTTGTCCGTATAATATATAAATAAACGTAATATACATGTCATCTTTTAGATTTCGTCCTTCATTGCATAAAAACGTATTACAATGTCTCCTTGCTTCTTGATTATCTTGATGTGCTATAACAATAATCTCGCTCCTTTCTTTCTCTTGAAAAATCTCTTTTAATAAATCAAGATCATATTTTTTCGTATACTCATCATTAGATAAAAATAATACAACAACTGTATCCTTATCTAAAATTGATTTCGGTCCGTGCCTAAACCCAAGGGGGGTGTCAAACATAACTGGGATACGACCAGCAGTTAACTCTAGAAATTTTAAAGCAGCCTCTCGAGAAAGCCCTTCAAATACGCCTGATCCTAAAAATACAATTTTACGAAATTCCTTTTCTGCAATTCGTTGAATTTCCCGTTCTTGTTTTTTGATAACATCTTTTCCTATTCTTACAATATCCATAATGCTAGATTCTAAAAGATGGGGATGATTATAGTTACATAACATAAGTGCAGTTAACATCATAGAGGTAAAACTTCCTGTCATCGCGAACCCTTGATCATTTGCCTTCTGTGGCATATACATAACAAAAGCGTTCTCCTTATGTTGAAACTGCTTCGCTAAATTTCCTTCTTCATTACATGTTAAAATAATATGATAAACTGAATGAATAATTTGTTCTCCTAATTGCACTGCCGCTACACTTTCTGGACTATTTCCAGAGCGAGCAAAAGATACTAAAATTGTTGGGATGTCTGGCTGAAGATAGTAATAAGGACTTGAGACTATATTTGTTGTTGGAATACTTTCAATATGCATTTTCTTTAAATCTGTTATTCTTTTTATATATGGAACAATTGTGTCTCCAACAAAAGCGGATGTCCCTGCACCAGTGAAAATAACTCTCACTCGTTCATGCTTTCTTGAAATACTTGAAAAGAAACCTATAATTTCATGATGCTTGCTTTGAAAATTCAAATATACTTGCTCCCAAAGATCTGGCTGTTGTGCAATCTCTTTCGCTGTAAAACATGCTCCATATATTTCTCTTATTTCATCATTTGCATGTAATAACATTTGAGAACCCCCTTAATATTAGTTCATATCTTATCACGTCATCATTACCAGTTGAATTACAATAAGTATAACCATACTTATTGTAATTCAACTGTGTAAGTAAATTTATCTCCTCTTGCAATGGTCTGTGTGTATTCGATTATATTTTCTTTCGCATATGCAATCCGTTCTAGAGATAAAGATGGTTCATTCTTTTCAACTTGTAGCCATGTTGCATGCTCTTTTTCTGCTGCAATCGCTTTGAAACTTTCCACCGCGCGCGTGATATGGACTTGATATTTTGTACGAAAAATCTCGTACATTGGTGTTTCTTCTAATTCTTTCTTCGTTAAATATGGAAAGAACTTTACAGGAATATAAGATGTTTCAAATAGCATCGGTTCTTTATCAGCTAACCTTAGTCTTGTAATTTGATATACCTCTTCTTCATGATTAAGATTCATAATTTTCGATATTTTTTTATCGCAATGAATTATGGAAAATGATACGACTGTTGATGATGGAACCTTTCCAAATTTTTTCATTTCTTCTGTGAAACTATAAAAACGAACCAGGCTTTGATTAAATACACGAGGTGAGACAAAACTCCCTTTACCATGTTTTTTATAAATATATCCTTCTTTTTCCAGTTCTTGCATTGTCTGTCTTACTGTCGTTCTACTTACATCATGAATCTCACATAGCTCGCGTTCTGATGGAAGCTTATCATGTTCTTGTAAATTCCCAGTTTCAATTTGTTCCACAATAATATCCATTAATTGGTAGTATAATGGTGTTCGATTATCTTTTGCAATCATGTTTTACTCCCTCATCTATAAAGTTGTTATAACCAGTTTATGGCTATTATATCGAATGAAAATAGGAATTACCATCACTTTCTCACATAGAAAGATAAGCTTATTCCAACTGTTAAAATTTACTTTAATCGTACATTTAATTTGTTCCTTTATATGCGCTCTTCTTATTTTGCTGGATTCATCGATTCTTGTAAGTCTGTCACATATTGCTTAAGATTTACTGTTTCACCCGTTATTCTTGATCTTTCAGCCGCAAAGGCAATCAAATGACTATTTGCCGAAATCATTGCAGACGTTAAACTTTCTGTTTTATTGTTTTTTACCTTTTCGATAAAATCAGTCATAATTGCATTATCTGCTCCCATATGTCCACCTTCTATTGTTTCTGGGTAAATCGTTTCAACCTCACCTGAAAAATATTTGACCTTCAATTCATTTAATACATCATGACCATGAATTTCACCATGTGTTCCCATAATTTTAAACGTACGGCAACACTCTTTCGTAAACGCAGACATTGTAAAAGCAACTGTTACATCATTATCAAATAGCAAATTTACTACTTGATGATCTACAACATCATTGTCACAATGGTACACACAACGCCCATAAGGTCCTTTTTTTAATGCCTCCAGTCTATTTTCAATGCTTGTATCAATAGAAACTACATTCGCTGGCCATTCATCTCTCTCGTGTAAATACCATTTTAAAGCAGAATATTGGCAGTTTTCTTCAACTTCACAACCATCTGTACAACGTAGCGTCGAACCCTTAGGTGCATGTTCGGATTTAAAATGAGTCAAACTTCCAAAAGATGAAATCTTTTCACACTCTGCACCCACAAGCCATTGTAGCACATCCATATCATGACAACATTTTTGCAAAATCATTGAACTTGATTCAGATTTATTACGCCAATTCCCTCTTACAAAACTATGCGCTTGATGCCAATGACCAACATTTTCATTCCATTGAATTGAAACGATGTCCCCTATCTTCTTTTGATCAACAATTTCTTTTAAAGTCCTATAAAATGGTGCATACCTTAATACGTGACATACTGTTAATAATGCGTTATATCTCGTGGCAGCCTCTGCAATTTCCAATGTCTCTGTAGGGCTTGGTGACATTGGTTTTTCTAATAAAATTTTGTATCCCTTCTCAATCGCTTGCATAACAGGTTTATAATGAAACCGGTCGGGCGAACAAATAAGCAATACATCACAAAGCTTTTCTTTCGCTAATAACTCTTCCCATGTTTCAAATTGCATATCTTCCGAAACGCTATGCATTTCAGAGAATTTCCGTCTTTTTGCATTATCCAATTCTGCAACCGCAACAAAAGTTATCTCTGTTGGATGTTCTAACGCGTAAGAAGCATAAGCGTACATTCCACGACTTCCTGCCCCAATTAATGCCGCTGTAATCATTCATATCCTCTCCTATTCTATTATTCTTATTTTCCACCTGTAATTGTAATTCCTTCAATAAATTGTTTTTGTAAAAAAACAAACAATAACAACATTGGTAAAATCGCTAAAAATGATCCCGCCATTAGTACCGGATAGTTTGTTGCATATTGCCCTTGTAGTGAAGATAAACCAACTGACAATGTCATCATATCTGGTGAATTATTTACAATCATCGGCCACATCAATTCATTCCAAGACCAGAGTGTTGTAAATATACCAAGCGCAATTAAACCTGGTTTCGCAAGAGGCAGCATAACATACCAATAAATTTGGAAGTGATTGCAACCATCTAATCTTGCTGCTTCTTCTAGTTCCTTTGGAACGCCCATAAAAAACTGACGTAATAAAAAGGTACCAAATGCACTAAATAACCCAGGTACAATTACCGCTTGTAATGTATTCAACCAATCCAGTTTTACCATAATTAAATATTGTGGAAGCAAAAACACTTGAGCCGGAACCATTAGGACGGAAAGGGTTAGTAAAAACAGTACATTTCTACCTGGAAATTGTATTCTAGCAAAAGCATAAGCTGCTAATGAGCATAAAAACAACTGCCCGACCGTTCTAGCTATTGTAACAATTACAGTATTCATCATAAATTTAAAAAATGGTAATAAGTTGAATATTTCCGTATAATTACTCCACATAAATTGAGATGGGATAATAACTGGTGAAACTTGAACAGATTCTGTATAAGTTTTTAGAGACGTTAATATCATCCAAATAAAAGGACCAATAGTTAATAAGGCACCTATGATAAGTATTGCATGAATCATAATTGTATTTTTATTGACTGCACCTACTCTTTTATTCATCATAATGCACCCACTTTTTCTGTAATATCATTTGAATCGCTGTAATGATTAATATAATAATTAATAATACAACTGCTATGGCTGCCGAATATCCTTTCTCATTTAAAATAAAGGCATTTTGATAAAATAAATAAACAATAGATTGTGTATTTTCAATTACATTACTTGTTCTACCAATCATCATAAAGATGAGATCGAATACTTGAAATGCTCCAATTAAAGACATAATCGTTACGAAGAAAATAACTGGCGATAAAAGTGGCAATGTAATCTTAAAGAAAATTGTAATTGGCCGGGCTCCATCCATAATTGCCGCTTCATAGTATGTTTTAGGGATGTTTTGGAGACCAGATAGAAAAATAACCATGTTATATCCTATCCCCCCCCAAATCGCAACTATAATAATTGAATATAATGCAATGTTAGGGTTGGTAAGCCAATTAGGACCATCAATTCCAAACCATGATAACATGTAATTGAGTAACCCATAGTCAGAATTATAGATCCATTTCCATACCATAGCGATTGCAGCTGGCATTGTAATAACAGGTAAAAAATATAATGTTCTATAAAGGGATTTCCCTTTAATGTTTTGATTTAATAGCACCGCTAATATGATGGATAAAAATATACCGATTGGAACAGTAAGCACGATATAAATAAATGTATTTTGAAAAGCCTTTCCTAAATCTTTATCAGTAAACATCTTTTTATAGTTTTCTAGTCCAATCCATTCATAGCTACCAAACGCATCCCACGCTGTAAAACTAAAATAAATATTTTGCACAATTGGCCACATATAAAAAATGAATAACCCTAACATAGTTGGGGCAATCATGACATATGCCCATATATAATCTAATTTCTTTTTCTTTTTATATTTTTTTTGTATATGTGTATTTTTTTGCTCCACTACCTTTATTGATAGATCCTCCATCTCTTCACTCCTCCCATAATTTTTGATTTAAAGCAAGGAGAGGATCCCTCTCCTTATTTTTTAGAAAGAACTTCATTTGCTTTCTCTGTTAATTCTTTTGTTGCTTCTTCAACATTCAATTCTCCTCCCCATACCCTTTTTAATACTTTTGTTTCTTGCTCCCATAAAGCTCCTGTATTTTTCACACTCGGTAATGGGTAAGAATATTCAAGACCAGTGATATACGCTTGTAAATTCAAGTTTGGAACGGATTTAACCCACGCTTCTTGTGTTCCATTAAAAGCAGGAATGACTGTTCCAGTTTCTGCAAACACATCTGCTGCCTCTTTAGAACCTAAATATTTCACAAATTCCCAAGCTGCATCCGGATATTTTGTTTTCGCTGAGATGACATTTGCTAGACCATGAATCATAACAGCTCTTTCTTTTCCTTTTGGCATAACAGCAATATTTAAATCAGGATTTTTCTTATATTCTGGTACCATCCAAGGCCCGTCAAAAATCATCGCTACTTTACCTGATAAAAACAAATCAGATGCTGTTGTCTCTGTCATTTGAGCAAATGTTGGTGATAATCCTTCTTTAATAAAACTAATGTTATAATTAAATGCTTCAATTGCTTGTGGTTTATTAAATCCTACTGTTTTTTTATCTTTAGAAAGCACATACCCTTTATTTTGATAAATGAGATCATAATAACCGCCTTGATTTCCCATTGCTGCTGCAAATCCCCAAACACCTTTTTCCTTTTTCGTCAATTGCTTTGCAGCTTCTTTCATTTTCTCCCAATCCCATGAATCATCTGGATATGCTACTCCAGCTTCATCAAATAATTTTTTGTTATACCAAAGTGCCGTTGTATCAAAATCTTTTGGAATACCGTAAGTTTTATTATCTACTGTATATAAATCAACTAAAGATTTTGGGTAATTTTCCAATTTATAATTATCTTTTTTCGCTTTATCATCCAAAGGCATCAATACTTTTCCCGAAGCGTATTTCACGACATTTGGTCCATTCATCCAAAATACATCCGGCAATGCATTTCCTGTTGCTGCCGTTTCAAGCTTCTGAAAGTACTGTCCGTACGCTGTTAATTCTATTTTCACTTTAATATTCGGATGTTTTTCATTAAACTGTTGAACCACTTTCTCCACTGCTGGTAGTTGTTTCTTATCCCAAAGTGCATACCGTAATTCTATTTTTTCATCTTTAGATGACGTGTTAACTTTTTCGCCACTGTTAGAACATCCTACTATTGCCAATAGCAATGTTGACAAAAAGAAAATAAACCACTTTTTCATCCTTTTTCCTCCTCTAGAAACAATCATCTATATAACAAAATCTTTACTTATGTTTCTTGTAACTCACTGACAACAAATTAAACTAATATAATCAACTTTACAAAAGATTTGGAGCACCTTGTAAATAAAGCGTTTACAAACGAATTTTATTCATTTATAAAAACAATGCTCTTCTCTCCCTTCCTATCAATTTTAGTAGACTTATGTCATTACCAGTTGAAGGAATAAACTATCATTGATATATTATTTATACATATACCAATTCGATCACGACATGATGTTGTCATTACCAGTTGTTATGAAGTATAACACTATCACTTTTTCCTCCGCAATATATTTTCTGAATTTTTTAAATTTTTATCACAAACTATGTCAATCCATTATCCCTATAGCATTTGTTATTAATAAATAATATAAAGATAAGGAGTGTTCATATGATTCAACAATTAAAAAGATATTACGATAAAGATATAAAAATTAATGAGGCCATACTTTCTGAAGAGTACAGTTGGTTTTTGATTGATGGGAATAGAGTAGGAATTCGTAAATCTCGCTTACATAAACAAGAGTGTCAATTACTTTCATCCCTCTTAACTCCCCTCCATACTGACACATGCTATGAAACAGAAATAGAAAAGTATTGGTACGAAGCGTTATATCAGAGTAAAGATATTCAAATAACATCTGTACGCTTTTTACATTTCTTCACAACGCATCCTATAACGGAACGAGAAGAATTTCATAATGCTTTACATTCAATACTTGGTTTTGATAATCCTACAATATGGGAAACTTCACAAACTGGAGTCCTCATCTTAACAGAAAATATATCTGAATATAGATTGCAAACAGCCCTTGATACGCTGGAAACAGATTTTTTTATATCCTTATTCTTTTTTGTCGGCAGACACTACACCCATACCAATCAAATTTCTCACTTGTATCAATGGGAACGAAATTTATTTTCTTATCTTTCTCCCTATCTATCAAAGAAAATTACATACATTGAACAACTCCTTCCTTATCAATTAATGACCTTATTACCAAAAGAAAAGAGGGAAAAATATACAAATCATTTATTAGCACATGTTTTCAATGATAAAGAGCTAATAGAGAGTATTAAAGTATTCTTCCAATGTAATTTAAATGTATCACTTGCGGCAAAACAATTATATTTACACCGAAATACTTTACAGTATCGAATTGACAAATTTATTGAAAAAACAGGATTGAATATAAAAACATTTGAAGGTGCTGTGGCTGTCTATTTGGCTTTTCTTTCTTTGAACATCTCGTAATTTTGCATAAAAAAATTAACATTTTTTGTGCAACTTGCCAATTCACCTTACAATCAATAAACCTTATAATTCAGTTAATTATAAAAATAGGGGTGATGTATAATGGCCGAACTCGTATTAGATCATATTTTCAAATTATATGATAATAAAACAACTGCTGTTTCTGATTTTAATTTACATATTCAAGATAAAGAATTTATTGTATTTGTTGGTCCTTCTGGTTGTGGAAAATCAACTACTCTACGTATGATTGCAGGTTTAGAAGATATTTCTAATGGTTCATTTTATATTGATGGTAAACTTATGAATGATGTCGCTCCAAAAGATCGTGACATTGCAATGGTATTTCAAAATTATGCACTATACCCACATATGTCTGTTTACGATAATATGGCGTTTGGTTTAAAATTACGAAAACTACCAAAAGATGAAATTAATCATCGCGTAACTGAGGCGGCAAAAATATTAGGTCTTGAAGATTATTTAAAGCGAAAACCAAAAGCATTATCGGGCGGGCAGCGACAGCGTGTTGCATTAGGAAGAGCTATCGTTCGTGACGCAAAAGTATTCTTAATGGACGAGCCTCTATCCAATTTAGATGCTAAATTACGTATAAGTATGCGTTCAGAAATTTCTAAGCTTCATCGTCGTTTAAACACAACTACTATATATGTAACACATGACCAAACGGAAGCAATGACAATGGCATCACGCCTTGTTGTGATGAAAGATGGTATCATCCAACAAGTTGGTACACCAAAAGAAGTCTATGATACTCCTGAGAATGTTTTTGTTGGCGGATTCATTGGTTCTCCGGCCATGAATTTTTTTACTGGAACATTAAAAGATAACTATTTTCATATAGAAAACATTCGTTTTAAAGTACCAGAAGGACAATTAAAAAAATTGCAGAAAAAGGGATACAACCAAAAAACACTTATACTCGGTATTCGTCCAGAAGACATTCACGATGAACCAATTGTCCTTCAATCTTCTCCCGATTCAACTGTCGAAATTAATATTGAAGTTGCTGAATTATTAGGTGCTGAGACTATGATACATGGAAAACTTGAAAATCAAAGTTTTGTCGCACGAATTAATGCTCGATCAGAACTGAAAGCTGGCGATAAGCTTTCAGTAGCCTTTAGTTTAACAAAAGCACATTTTTTTGATAGTGAAACAGAAGTACGTATACGTAACAATTAAACAAGCTTAATTGGTTATCCTAAAGTCAGACGTACGAAAAAAGCTGTGTAGTATGGCCTCTACACAGCTTTTTCCTCTAATCCCCTAAATATATTGAATATACTATTTAACGTTCTAATGAGGGCATTCTGCTCTCAAACATTTTGATGTCACTCATTTTATTTTCTCATTATATTCGCAGGGCTAAGGAGTGATTGTCCGTGTACTTAAAAACAAATGAACGCGATTAGTATCACATAACATTGCGATACTAACCATATCAAACTCGTTACATATCCCTTCAACCAATACTTTGAAACACTCTTCTATAATCATTTATTTCGGAAAAATTAAACAAAAAACCTGAAGAAACTACCTATACTTTGGATACTTAAATTACCACGGACCTTACGATTTTTAGTAGCATTCCGGATCCAGCTTCCCTTTCATTCTATGCCTAAAGGCGATCGGCTTTCTTGTTGGGAAAAAGCTGTACTAACACTAAGTATAAGCGTAACAACTAAGATAATGACTCCTAATCCGATATTCACAAAACGAACTCTTACATTATATGGTATACCCTTTCACAAAAAGAAAATAATAATAAATAAATCCGTTACAGAATGGGAGCTCTCTAAAAATGAAACGAAAAATATTTTCTCTCTTTGCACTAATCTGTTTAGCACTACCAATACAAGCTGGTGCATACACATTTCAATCACTACCAATTGAATCAAAGTCAAAACAGTGGTATATCGAAATTGATAAATCCCATAACGCAAACAAGCAAGCAGTGCAGACAAAACAAGGTGTATACGATACATATCGCTTACTCGTAAAAAACATCGGCAACGATGTGTCAAACGTAGCTGTAGAAATAGTTGATAACACCCCTACCTCTAAAGCTACTTTTAATCCTACTTTTCTAAATAGCAACGTTTCAAAAAATCAGACGAGCTTTGACTACATCGTATTCCCTTTAGATTTTAACAGCCACAATTTCAAAGTCGTCATCACTTGGGAAGAAAAGAATTTCTCTTACAACGGTCATCCGGTAAATGAAGGGAAACAAATGAAACAAACATTTGTATTTAATGAAGAGTAAGCCCTAATTTGATTAGGGCTTACTCTTCATTTACAAAACCAGATTGAATTGCTTCTGTCACTTCTTTTGTGATATCCAGTTTTGTTGCATCAGTGCTAATTTTCTTATGCCAAATATGTACGGAAGGCTTTTCGTTACAAAAATGTTTTATTAATACTAGTTGGTTATTTGCTAGCTTATTTTCTCTATGGGTAGCAATATAGACTGTGAAATTTTTTGCTTCAAAGATCTTTTCCTGCAAAGTGTATTGGCTGTCCAATTCCTTTGCTACTATATCGTTCAAGTTTTCTATAATCATATAAGTTATTCTCCTTTCCCTTATATCATCAATCAAATCGTCGAATACTTGGTACACATAATGCTACTCCAATTGTTACAAGCACTAATATAGCTAGTGTTATGATCGTTATTTCGCCACCTATGACCGTAGCTAACCATCCTACAACCACATAACCTAGTGGCAATAAAGCAAATGAACCTAGCATATCAAGGCTTGCCACTCTTCCAAATGCTTCTTCTGGCACAAGCTCTTGTAAACTTGTTTCCCAAATGAGTCCAAATATCATCATACCGAACCCTTCAATTGCCATTAATACAATTAAACCAGGTGCCGAGGCAATAAACGGCATTATTAAAAGCGCACAACCACTTATTAAAACACCACCATAGGCAAGTAATCCCCGCTTATGCCACCGTTCTCTCCCGCCAAATATTAGCGCGGCAATTACAGCTCCAACACCAGAGGATGCCATCCCTAATCCATACACGTATGCTTCAAAATGATGATGAACATTAAATAACCACGGAATTAATACGACGATAATTCCTGCATAACAAATATTGATGAAAGAAAAAACTAAAATTGTAATCCATAGCCACGGATGACTTTTTAAAATGAAAACACCTTCCATAAACTCTTGTTTGTAATCGATTTGTCTCTTTTCAATGGTTTTTACTTTTTTAAACTTTATTTCTCTTAAAAATATTAAACATAAAAATGATAGCAAATATGTTACTGCATCCAGTCCAAATCCTATTCCGGCAGATGCAACTGAAACAATCAATCCTCCAAGAGCCGGCCCAATTAGTCGTATACCTTGATTACTCATTTGCGTTAATGCATTAGCTGCATTTCGAATTTCCGGTACAAATACTTTCGCCCTTACAGCCGCATATGCTGGCTGAAATATCCCTTCCATAAGCCCATATAACGCTACGAGTACGTATAGAAGTGGAATTGTTAAAACGTCCATAAATATAAGCGTTGCAAGTAATAGCATTAATATGCAACGAATTATATCTGTAAATAACATTAATTTCACCCGATCAATTCGATCTACGACTAATCCAGCAAACGGTAACGCAAGAATATTAGGAAGCATGTACATTGCCATAGTCATTCCCATTACAACTGTTGAACCAGTCAATGAATACACAACGACTGGCAAAATAACCATCGTTATCGAACTACCTAAAGTCGAAAGTAATTGCCCGATCCACAAAAATTTAAAATGTGGTGACGCTTTAACTGGCAATAACAATTTACCGACATAACTTACATGTTTCTCTGTTCGTATTTCTCCTTGCATACTTCTCTCCTCTTTTCAAATTAAGTTAACACTAAATATAAAACAGAAAATTCAATCTTTGACACTTATAATTATATATGAAACTGTTAAATTATTGGTAAAAATATAAAAAGGTGTTTTCATAAATGAAAACACCTTTTTTATTTATAATTTTAAGTTCTTCTTCAATGTCCAATACTTTTCTTGAGCATTTTCAAATGAAAATTCTACCCAGCCGTTTGGATCTTCACGATATACATTTACTTTCTTACCATTTTCTAATTTTCCAACTTCATTTTGTGTAACATTTGGTACACTCTTAATTGTATAGCCAAATGAATATGGTACTTGATAGTAAGAGCCTACTAATTGAACAGTAGCTGTTGCATCTTTTGCATACTCTTTATATGGAATCGCTTCGCCTAATGCATTTACATTTAATGTATTAGGATTTTTCGGTAATCGTTTTACATTTTCATAATCTTTCTTGTTAAACGGTTTAATTCGCTCCATAATATTAGCAATTTTTCTAGACCATTCCATATCTGTTGCATACTTAATATTCATAGCAGGTAATGTGTAGCCGCGGAAATAATCAGCACCGTCTTCTAAGTAGTTCTTTCTTACATAATCAGCATTATACGAAATACTTTCCTTGTATGACGGTAAATATTTTGCATGTGCGAATGGATCCCAATCATATGCTCTTAAACCAAATAAATTATGTTTACGATATGCAATTTCTGATTTACCATAACCAGATTCTAAGATTGCATGTGCAGCTAAGTATAATGCGCTCACACCATACTCATTTTGTGCTTGAATAAAATCTTTACCAGTTCCAATAAGCGGACTATCTGCATGGGAATTTTTAATAAACTCATCAATCTCTAGTGCCGTTACGTTAGATGGTAATGTCACATCTAGATTAATATATGAAGGCTGTTCAACAGGAACATCCTTTTTAATTTGCATCGCTTTATATAATAATTGTGCATAGCTCTCACGTGTTAATACACCTGATGGGTCAAATCCTCCAAGGTTATTCCCTGCTGCTACACCATTGGATTGCAATGCACTAATTGCCTCTTTTGCCCACCAATGCGCTGCATCTATATCATTAAATGTATGTGGTGCTTTTACTTCTAATTTAAATGCTTTTTGCAAAATAACAGACATCTCAGCACGAGTTAACGATTCTTTCGGTCTAAATGTTCCTTTACCATCACCTACAAAAATCCCCATATCTGTTAATGCCAAAATTTCTTTTTGGAACATCGTCGTTCCTGCACTAATATCAGAGTATGGATTTTTATAATCAGTTTTTGCTTCTGGTTTTAATGCACGATACATTAATGCTGCTACTTGCTCACGAGTTACAACATCTCCAAAGCCAAATTTACCATTATCGTACCCTGCAATAACCCCTTTTGACGTTAAATCATTAATCGCTTCAAGTGCCCAATGATCTTTCGGAACGTCTGGAAATTCTTTTGTAGATGCAAACGAAGTTGCTGGAGCCATCACTACTTGAAGTGCGACTGTCACTGCTAACACATTAGAAATAACTTTTTTCATAAATTTTTTAACACGTTATGTATATACTTGTCCCGTGTTAACTTGCCTCCCTTTATCGTATAATTTTCCCTATTAAACTAACAAACTCTTAATTAGTCAACAGTAAAAGTATACGTGATAAAAATAAACTAATCTACCATTATTTTATTCATAATTAGTATAATACGATATATCTTTTTATTCCGATACAAAATTACACAAACTTACATAAATTGAGCTTTAATCAACCCCCACCAATCGGGTTGCGCGACAAATAGCGGGATAAAAAGCCCACCTCTATATAGACGATGGGCTTAGCAATCAATATTGTTATTTCGTTAAACGAGATTTTGAAACATCAAAACCTTTCCACTCATAATAATCTAAAATACCCGCATAAATTGCCTCAGCGGCTATTTGTCTTCCAGATTCTGAAGCTAACTTCTCATAATCCTCGCTGTTATCTAAAAATGCTAGCTCCGTTAATACTGCTGGCATCTCATTTTCTCTTAGTACATAAAAGTCTTCTGGTTTCACACCACGATCTCTTGTATCTAGAGCTTTAACTAATCGTTTTTGTATTTTATCAGCTAACATATAACTATCTTTTTCACGCTCAGTTAATTCTTTCTTTTCAGATCCTTTATAATAAAAAGTTTCTGTTCCATGTCCATCATGTTTTTGAGAAGCATTTGCATGGATACTTACAAAAATATCTCCATTATGTTCCTTCGCGAAATCCACACGATTTTTAAGGTCTTCTCCTTGTTTTTCACCAAGACGAATATCTGTTTCACGTGTTAACATCACACGGAATGGAGTTTGTTTCTCTATTAAACTTTGTAATCTTTTAGATGTATCTAATACAATATCACTTTCATGTAATCCTTGTGTCGCTTTCCCAGGATCTGTTCCTCCATGACCAGGATCAATAATAATCATCTGTTCTACTAAAGGATTTCCTATTTTAAGAGAATCTGCTTTTTTAATAAATTGAGCTGCCTCTGCTTTAGTTAGAATTTTTTCTGGCTCCCATCTGTCACCAGTCCCAACAGAAATCCCTAATTCAACTAGGATGTTAGCTTTTGCTTTACCCCAACTTTTTTCTAAATCACTGAATTTAGTTGCTGGAGTACCATTTACTTTAGAATCTAATTTGTAAGCTTCTACAATAAGAGAGGCCATTGAAACTCGATCAATTTTCCCAGTTGGATCAAATACACCTGGTCCTTTCCCTTTAACAACACCAGCTTTTTCTACAGCTGCGATGAATGGAGTATACCACTCATTTTGAGAATCACCGAAAGATGGTTTAGCATTTTTATCGATTGGTAAGTTTAAGATTTGAGCCATCATTGTAGCTGCTTCTGCACGAGTGATTTCTTTTTCAGGCTCGAACATTCCTTTATCGTTACCTTTAACTGCACCTTTATCTACTAAATAGTAAATAGAATCTTCTGCCCAATGTTTAGCTGGGACATCTGGAAATTTTTTTGTTTGTGCGAAACTACTAGATGAATAAGATAATATACTAGCTGCAATTACTCCTGCTGCGATTATTCTATTTTTCATAGAATATATTCCCCTCTCAAGTACAATGTATTTATGTAACAGACTAATTATAGTTCTGAAAATTAGTAATAGTCAATTGTAATTTGTATAATTTTGTATTATTATTGTATTTTTTGTCATATATAACTATAGTTAAAAACTATAAGGTTTTATAAGAGGAGAGATTCGTATGAGCAACAATTGGAAAGATATAGAACACCGTATTTACACGATGTGTATGATTCAGCGGAATAACGAAGTATTGCTAATACAGCGCCCCGATCGTCTAGGTTTCCCTGGTTATATCGCTCCTGGCGGTAAAGTAGATTTCCCAGAAAGTATCGTTAAAGCTGCTAAACGAGAAGTAAAAGAAGAAACTGGATTACTTGTCTCAAATCTAAGTTTTAAGGGATTAGATGAATACGTAAATCCGAAAGAAAATGTTCGATATATGGTATTTAATTATTGGACAGACTCATTTGATGGTGAACTTCTTATGAATCCTCCTGAGGGCGAATTATTATGGGTACCAATTGATGAAGCACTAAATCTTCCTATGCAAGATTGGTTTAAAGAGAGATTCCCATTATTTTTTGAAAAAGGTACGTTTGAAATTCAACGCGTTTGGGACCGAGACTTAGATAAACAAGTTGCTATGACAATTACGCATACATAAAAAAGCTTGGAATCTCTCCAAGCTTTTCCTACTTCTCCTCTATTTTCTTAATCTCATAATCAATTTCTAAAAACTTAACTCCAAGTATCCACATTCTATGATTAGCTTCTAATATGTGATCCGTGCTCTCTTTCATAATAAAAGTCTCTGCTAACGGTAAACGTATTGTAAAGAAACGAGTATGTAAATAAATACCCTCATCTCCCTTACCGTTTTCTCTTAGCTTACTAGTAATAATTAAATCATTACTCTTATTACATAATTTCAAAACCCCCGTCATATTCGAATATGATAAAGGTAATGCAATATTCATATATGTCTCGTTCCTATATGTATGCTTTGAGTAAAGAGCTACAAATATAGATTCTCCTGCTTCATTTTTTCTTAGCCAAGCCCTTACATTCTCTCTTCCATCCTTCGCATCTATTATCCCAATGATAGAGCCTTGCATCGTTTCCCACTTGCCGCCCATTCCTAAATGTATTTGTCCTACACGCTTACTCATTTTCTCATAACAAAATGCAACCGGGTGGAACCACCGAGCCCATTTAATATGCGATTGTAACTCATACTCTTTTGTATTTTCATAAAACCGAGTAATACTTAAAGGAATCTTCGCCATATCAAATGCCTCACTATGAAAATCATTCATATTATCAACTAAACCTTTGTATTCCTTGCTATCTATTAAATGTCTGTTATGTAAAAATGCTTCCCCAACTGTCGTATTTCCTCTTAACCTGCTCATTGGTTTCCCGTAATATTTATAATTCGAAGCACTCTTTTCAATCATCCAGCCGACAAATGCTGGTAACGCTACTCCAATTCCATTGACAACACCGTGAATCCAAACCATTTGAGCAATTGTAATCGTCAGTACATGTTTCAAATTCCCATATGAATATATAAGTGAAAACATAATTGTTACCATGAGTGTGCTAGACGATATGATCAGAAGAACCTTTGCACTGATAGCATTAAATTTCGTGCGCCAAACATAAATCCCATAACCATAAATCGCACATAAATATAGGAATACTGCAAAAAATTCAAATACTCTTGAGTACGTAATTCCTATTGCAACTGTCATAGGTGAAATGACGATGATAAACATAATAGCATCATATACTTTACTTCTCTTTTCTCTTTTTCTCCCAATTAAACCGACTGATAATGGCAATAGAAATGCTGAATAATGAAAGTGTGCAGCTGTGAGTAACACAATGTCAGAACTAAAATGCATAATGGAAAGTTTTGCTACTGAAGCAAAAAACCAGAAACCACCTAAAAACAAATACATAAACGCACTATCGATAGCCGTCTCTTCTAACGGTTTCCATCCTCTTTCTAGTAATCTACTTACACCAAATAACGCAACAATTCCTGTATATACAAACCAAAGTAAAGCAAAGAAATAGTGATTTGTTACGAAAGCTAGCGTTGCACTAATTGCTGCGATTGGATATAACAGCGATACCAGTTTATAAAAGAATACATATGATCCATTTCTTGTTTTCTTATCAATGATGCAAAATGACATCGGTATAAATAACAAAATAGATAATAATATAATTGCTTCAACTGGGTTTACATTTGTCCACTCACATATTAGAAAAACAATATAACAAGCAAGCCCAACTATTATATTTTTCATATCATTTATTTCCTCTCCACAAATGTTCCCTTATATGAAAATAATGAACCGATTAACGGATTGCGTACTTGTACATGAATTCGAAAGCATTGTTGCGTTTCATCATAACTTTCTACAATTTTTGCTTCGCCATACAAAAACTTTGGTAACGGAATTTTTCTTCCAAACATATAAAACCATTGTTTCTTTGAAGAAATATGCATTGCCCCCATCTCATCAATATGAAAATTCAATGTAGAAACAAGTAAGTGCGGTTCACCAAAACAATCTACAATTTCATTATTCTCTCCATCCAACTGCATAACGGCATTAAAATATCTTTTCTTATTATGGAAATAAAAAGTACGATTCCACCTTACTAGTTCATTTCCATGTTCATCTCGCTCAGCGGTATTATGTATTGTAAATGGCACTTCCTTCCCCCGCTCAGAGAAAAACATTCTAAACTTCGATGCAATTTTTAATATTAATTTTACGAAAAAAGAACCACCGTAAATTTCATCCATTTCTCCTTCTCCAGTAAAGCTATTTTCTTCCGTGATCTCATAGCGTTTCTGTAATTTCGGATGAAGTTTTTTATAAGAACCCCCTAATAGTCTTTCATACATATTAGCCATACATTATTCCTTTCTCTTCCTCTTGCAATTTTTTGCACTCGGTAAATCAGAACTATTTATATAACCGACAATCGATAACCCCATAAGTAGAACGTTTAATGTAATTGGATTAAACGGCTCTGTAAAGCTTACGATATTCGTAAAACCCGCCGCTATCGTTAAGGCTATTAACATAAAAATATGTACGATAAATACTTTTCGTTTTGGAAATGGCAACAGCCATAGGACACCAAAAATAATTTCTAGCAATCCAATTATTTTAACTAGAAAAATACTATGTGCAGTTGAACCAATTGTCACAGACAACATTTTTACTTCTTCTGAATGAGTAAACACTAGTTTCGGCACTATCCCTTGATACATCCATACAAAGGCAATTAATAAACACACGAGCCAATATGTCATTGTTCTTCTAATTAGTAATCTAGGATGAAGTCCCTTTTCTAACCATAACTTTAAAGCATCAAAACTCCAAGCAGTCGCCCAACCTAATAACGGCCGAAACATATAGAAATCTATTACATTCCCTATACGACCAAACCTCGTATCATAATCATATTGTGTCTCAAAATGAATGTGTTCTTTACGGGGGGTATACTTCCAATAACCACGCCCTATTTGAATAAGTGATAATTGATTGTCTGTCCAAAATTTTAAAGAAGAAATACGTTCACCTATTTCTTTTCTTATTTCACCTATCGATTCCCCTTCACCAGCTATTTCAAGTCCAAATCCAATTTTTGTTTTATATAAAAACTTCTGTGGTTCTCCTTCTTTTTTCTCTAAATATGAAATTTCCGTAAAACGAGCATCCCATTCTGTATGTATATCTGGTTCTTGCGTATATTCCCATAATTTCTCCATTGTCGTTTTCATTTCTGCCGAAACATAAATAGGCTTTTTCCCCTTCATTCTTCCACCTCCAGTGCACTATAAATTTAATGTACATGCTATGAATTTATTTTGCTACACTTTTCACAAACTCCTTTAAGAAAAGAAAGAATTTTTAAAATTTATACAAAACACTTGATTCCCCGAAAAATTTAAATTATTATAAAACAAATGTTACCAACAACTTTATAAATCAAACACTCTCGCCTAAAACGTGAGATAGAGGTTGCGATACTTATGATTATTCTAATGGAGACACAGAGATGTCTATGAAATTAGATGAAAGGAAGTATTGCCGAAATCGATAATTTTCTCTGCATTTATCGATTGGGGCTGTTTTCGAATAGAAACAGAACTGTCATATGTACAGAAGTGTATGTATGAAGAGCTATCTACAAAAAAGAGATATCATTTTTATGATATTCCTTTTTTGGCGGTTTTTTTATTAGCTCCGTTTTCTGTTTCCCTTTTCCTGTAACAGCACCATCCTCACTTATTTGAGATGGTGTTTTTTGTTTTTTCTGGTAACTACAGGAATGTTGGGATTTATATATGTCCTAATCTATTCTTAAAAATGGATGAAAGAAGGAATTCGTAATGGAAACGATTGTACAAAAATTTGGTGGCACTTCTGTCGGAAGTGCTGAGCGTATTCAACATGTAGCAAATTTAATTATTGAAGAATATGAACGAGGACATGGTATCGTCTCTGTCGTTTCGGCAATGGGAAAAAGTACAGATGAACTTGTCGCACTTGCTAACGCTATTACAGAAAATCCAAGTAAACGTGAAATGGATATGCTTCTATCTACAGGAGAACAAGTAACTATTTCATTATTAACGATGGCACTACAAGCAAAAGGTTATAACGCAATTTCATTAACAGGATGGCAAGCTGGTATTACGACAGAATCTGTACATAGCAGTGCACGGATTACTGACATTCATACAGATCGAATTCAGTCTTATCTTACTGAAGGCACGATTGTTATTGTAGCTGGCTTCCAAGGAATCAGTGAAAACCATGAAATTACAACGCTTGGCCGCGGTGGTTCTGATACAACTGCTGTTGCATTAGCTGCTGCACTGAAAGCAAAAAAATGCGATATTTACACGGATGTGACCGGTGTTTATTCGACGGACCCACGAGTTGTAAAAGATGCTTATAAATTAGATGAAATTTCTTATGATGAAATGTTAGAACTAGCGAATCTCGGTGCTGGTGTATTACACCCTCGTGCTGTTGAATTTGCTAAAAATCATAATGTCATGTTAGAAGTTCGCTCAAGTATGGAACAAGAAAATGGAACAATTGTAAAAGGAGAATGTAACATGGAACAACAATCAATCGTTAAAGGTATTGCATTTGAAGATAATATTACACGCGTCACAATGAAAGGTTTGGAACAAGGTGCACTTTCAACAGTTTTCTCTACATTAGCAGCGGCACATATTAATGTAGATATCATCATTCAAAGTATTACAAATGAAGGAACTGTTCATCTCTCCTTCTCAATCCATTCTAATGATTTAAAAGAAACATTAGAGGTATTAGAACAACATCAAGAAACATTACAATATGAATCTGTAGAATATGAAAATCATTTAGCAAAAGTATCAATTGTAGGATCTGGTATGGTCTCTAATCCAGGTGTTGCTGCGAATATGTTCACTACTTTAAAAGAAGAAGATATTCATATTAAAATGGTAAGTACATCAGAAATTAAAGTATCAGTTGTTATTGACCGCCTTCATTTAGTAACAGGTGTCGAGGCACTGCATCAATCATTTATGGCGAAAATTGAGCCTTTAGTGCAGATGAGTTAATTTCCACCAGTAAAACTTAAAATAAATTATATAAATCTATTTCCTTCCTATATTAATAGAAATAGGATGGGAATATTTTGCGGGGAAGTCGAAGTTATATTATCGAATAGAAACTACATTACCAAATTCTTACAATAATAGCATTCACGAAATAAAGTTCATGCGTATATCAGTAGTAGAAGGTTTCCGAGGTTTTGTTTGTTAACAAAATGTTTATTCTATACCCGAAAACACCTTGTCATTTTTTCCTACACTGTGACAAGGTGTTTTTTGTTTATAGGAGATTTTAGTATAATTATGAGGATAGTTAGATAATAAATTTATACATATAAAGGAGATAAAGACTATGGCAAACAACAGATTACTAAGAATGGATAATGTCAGCATCGTTGTAGAATCTCTTGATAACGCAATCTCTTTCTTCGAAGAGATTGGATTAAAACTCGAAGGACGCGCTACTGTCGAAGGTGAATGGGCTGGTCGCGTAACTGGACTCGGTTCTCAGTCCGTAGAGATTGCTATGATGGTGACTCCAGATGGCCATAGCCGAATTGAACTTTCTCGATTTCTCACACCACCTACTATTGCAGATCACCGGACAGCTCCTGTAAATGCCCTCGGTTATTTACGCGTCATGTTCACCGTTGAAGACATTGACGAAATGGTATCCAGACTTACTAAGAAGCATGGTGCTCAGCTCGTTGGCGAAGTAGTTCAGTACGAGGACTCGTATCGACTCTGCTACATTCGTGGAACGGAAGGAATTTTAATCGGTTTAGCGGAAGAACTCGGTAATAAATAAGTAATGTTTTACTGAAGCAAAAATATTTGAAAGAACTTTACGCTTAATAAAGCTTAGATTTTCAACCCCGTCCTAGCTTTAGAACGGGGTTATGCTTGTTTGAACTTTTTAACATACTATCAACATCCCAAAATTAGTATAAAACAATTCAATTACTTGTTATACTCTTTCCTAGGAAATATAACGGACTCTTCTCACTTCTTATCATATATATCTTTTCTATTAAAAAACGATTGGAACTCATTCAAAATAACTTTCTTCACGTCAGAGTAAAAAACCATCATGAATAGTGCAATTCCTAATAAAATCTCTTGCATTCCTTCATAATCAACGAAAGCACTCACAATTAACAAACCAAACCCAATATAAAAACCAAACTCATTCTCTTTCTCAAAATCCTCATCTTCATCAATATGTATTTTCTCTTTTAAATTTCGGTTCCCTTTTATTAACTCATCGAGCGTAACATTATACAATTCGCTCAATAAAATTAAATTTTCAATATCAGGGCAACTTTTATCATTTTCCCATTTATATACCGCTTGCCTCGTTACACCAATCTTTTTAGCAATATCCTCTTGTGAAAATCCCTTTGACTCTCGTAGTTTTTTTAACTGTTCTCCTAAGCTCATAACGTCCCCTCCTTTAACAAATTATTACACAAAAAGAGATATAGAAGAAAGAAACCATTAGTAAAATTCACTGTAAACCATTCGTTTACACAATAAAAAAGAGAGGATAACTCTTTGAGCTATCCTCTCTCGCTTCTATTAAAACAGATGAATGTTTTCTTTCTTGCAAGCTTCACGTAAATCATCAGGCCATACAGAAGATTGCACTTCACCGATATGTGCTTTACGTAAGAAGTACATGCACATTCTTGATTGTCCAATACCACCGCCAATTGTTAATGGTAAAACGTCTTCTAAAATACCTTTATGGAAATCGTACTCACGTTTGAAGTCTTCACCTGTTTTCGTTAATTGTTCATCAAGTGATTTACTATCAACACGAATTCCCATTGATGATAATTCGAATGAAGATTGTAATACTGGGTGCCAAAATAAAATGTCACCGTTTAATTTCCAATCATCATAATCAGCTGCGCGTCCGTCATGCTTTTCACCTGAACGAAGTGCATCACCAATTCCGATAATGAAAACTGCACCGTGTTCTTTCGCAATCGCATGTTCACGATCTTTCGGTGTTAATTCTGGATATTTATCTTCTAGTTCTTGAGAAGTAACAAACACGATTTCTTCTGGTAAATACTTTCCAAGGAACGGATATTTTTCAAATAAGTGATCTTCTAAATCTTTGAATATTCCATAAATTGTTTGTACTGTTTTTTGTAAGTAATCTACAGTACGCCATTCTTTTTGAACGATTTTTTCCCAATCCCATTGGTCAACGTAAATGGAATGTGTTGCATCAAGTTCTTCATCACGACGGATTGCGTTCATGTTTGTATATAAACCTTCACCAGCTTCATAGCCGTATTCATGTAATGCGAATCTTTTCCACTTCGCTAGTGAATGAACAATTTCTAATTCTTCTCCTGAATGTAACATATCAAATTCAATTGGACGTTCTACACCGTTTAGGTGATCGTTTAATCCTGATTTTTTCGTTACGAATAATGGTGCAGATACGCGGAATAGTTCAAGGCGTTTTGCTAATTGATCCTCAAAAAATGTTTTAACTTCCTTAATTGCGATTTGAGTCTCTCTTACTGTCATTAATGATTGATACATGGTGGTTTCCTCCTAAAATGTTTGGATGTTGTGAAAAGAAGCCAACAAAAAAAGCCCTTCTTTCCCAAAAAACTGGGACGAAAGACTTTGGTTCCGCGGTACCACCCAAATTAGCAACAGAGGTTGCTCACTTATACAATACGGAGATGAAATATCTCGATACTGTTCTTCTTGTAACGGCGAAGTTCCCGGCTAAGTCTACTTTCCTGTAAAGGATTTCGGTTAGCAACTCCAGGAGGTTCTTCATAATAGGCTTCGTATCAGGCTCACACCACCCCTGACTCGCTTAGACTACATCCTACTACTACTCGTCCTTTCATAGTCGTTTTGTTGTCACATCTCTGAAACATTTTATTAATGATTATTCTATACAAAAAATAAAGAAAGTCAACAAAAATTAAAAAATATTTTTCAATTCTTTATTTTACGGCTTTATTGATTGTTTTCAATATAACGTCTTTACTTCTTCTGTCTTGTCAATCCAAAAAATGTTTCACTAACCGAAACTAACATATACACAACAAGTAATGTAATCGTTCGAAATATAGAATCCGCAGTATTTCGTATTATTTTCATTTTCTTTGTAATTCCTTTCAGTTTACGTGCAAATTCGTGTTATACTATAGCATTCAAGCAGTTTATTTTTACTTAAAGCAATCATAGTCATTTATAAAGAGTATGTTCTAAATCATTGACTATTATTAAATAAGATTTTTATATAACGGAGTGATCATATGAGTAAAACGAAAGCAAAACCGAAAAAAGGTGTAGGACAAGGTACAGGAAGTAAAGGATGGAATCGTTGGCAATCAAGTGCAAAGAAAAAAGCAGCTGCAAAGCCCTACAAAAGTAAAGGTACAAAGAAGTAAAATAAATAGTGTCTTATTTCTTTACTTTGTTCAAAACAAAATATTATTATTACAACAAAAAGCTATGCTCTCATAAATTTGAAAGCATAGCTTTTTCATATTAAATCATTAGAATATCTCGTATTTCTTCCTCCGTAATAGAAGATAATTTCTCTTCTCCCGGCTCAATCACCTCAGCGATTAAATTTTTCTTACTCTCTTGCAGTTCATGCATCTTTTCCTCAATTGTGCCGTGAGCCACTAATTTAATAACTTGTACCGTATTTTTTTGTCCCATTCGATATGCCCTATCTGCTGCTTGTTGTTCAACAGCTGGATTCCACCATAAATCGTATAATATAACCGTATCAGCACCCGTTAAGTTAAGACCAGTACCACCAGCTTTTAAAGAGATGAGAAATAGATCCCCTTCCCCTTCATTAAACCGATCACATAGCTCTACACGTTCTTGCGAAGGGGTATTTCCGTCTAAATAAAAGTATGGAATTGCTTGACGATTTAACTCACGGCCAATAATGGAAAGCATCTTCGTGAATTGAGAAAAGATAAGAATTCTCTTCCCTGTACTTCTACATTCCTCTAAAATCTCTAACAGTTGTTCAAATTTAGCTGAACTGCCCTTATAATCATCAACAAACAAAGCAGGGTGACAACAAATTTGGCGTAATCTTGTTAATCCCGCTAAAACTCTAATTTTATTTTTGCGTAACGTATCTTTGTCTAAATGTTTTAACGTTTCTTCCCTTAATTTCGCTAAATACGCAGCATACAATCTCTTTTGATCTGGTAACAACTCCGATGATTGTAGATGCTCTATTTTATCTGGAAGCTCCTGTAATACGTCCCCTTTTAATCGTCTTAATACGAAAGGTTTTACGCGCTTCGCTATATCTTCGCGCCTTAAATCACCGAATTCTTTTCTTCCTGGTAATAATTCCGGAAATACGACATGGAAGATAGACCATAGCTCTTCTAATGAATTTTCTACAGGCGTTCCCGTTAGCCCGAAACGATATTCAGCTTGAATTGTTTTCACTGCTTTTGCAGTTTGGGTTGTAGGATTTTTAAACGCCTGTGCTTCATCAAGAAACAGTGTATGAAACGGCCTCGCATACGATCTTATATCTCTTCTCAGTAATGGATATGACGTAATTACGACATCAAATTCCACTATGTCTTTTAATATTTTTCGCCGCTCCGTTTGATTTCCATCTGCAATAACCGCTCTAATATGCGGGGCGAATTTTTTCAATTCACTAAACCAATTATAAACAAGAGAGGACGGTGAAACGACTAATATAGGTAGTTTCTTTTCTCGAATTTCAGGCAACACAGAATCTATGTAAGCAATACTTTGCAGCGTTTTTCCAAGTCCCATATCATCTGCTAAAATACCGCCAAAGCGGTAATAGGCGAGTGTCTTCATCCACTCAAATCCGTATACTTGATACTCTCTCATTACAGCATGTAAAGTATTTGGCACTGTAAACTTTAATTTTTTCGGATTTTGAATGCTTTCCACTAAATCTTGAACAGACTCATCTAAACTTAAAACATTACCTTCGTGAAGTCCGTTCATCCATTTTACACTCCGAATAAGCGGAACATTCACTTCTTCCCCGTGTAAAAATTCTTTTCGAATACCTGATTCTTTTACAAACTGATTAATTTCATTAAACTCTTTGCTCTCTAGTGATAATAAAGAACCATTCGCTAATCGGTAATATTTGCGTTTCTCTTCAAGAGCGACTAATACACCTTTAATCTCCGCTTCTGGTATTCCTTTTATATCAAAACGAAATGATAACCAATCAATTCTTTCTTTTCTTCTCACTCTAATAAGTGGTGCTGTATCCCCTTTATGAATACGTAATTTAATTGCTGTCGTCGCATAAATGTCAACCAAGCCTTTTAACGACGGAACGACGTGATATAAAAAGTTATACTCAGCCTCTTCATTATGCATAAAGTAACCACCTTCTGTTTTCGCGAAGGCACTTTCACTCATAATGTCTAAAATCTCTTTTTCCTTTTTCTCATCACGATTAAAAACAGACGGCTGTCCGTCTTCTTCTAACGGATTGATCATGACGTTTCCATAATGAAATTCAAGACCTGCTAACAAACGATTTTTCACTCGATCTAAATACAGTTTTGCTTTTAGCGACGGCGTTTCAACACGATCTGATATTACTTCATCAATGCGTACCGTTCCCAGTTTCATTAATCCTGGCACAACTTTCGCTACAAAATGTTCCATCTTATTTTCAGGAATATAGAACTGATTGCTATTTGAGCGACTCATCATCTTTTGCAATTCAATAAGTCGCATACAATCTTCCATAGGTAAATGATATAATTTCCCATCGTAAAGAGCGTTGTTATACATTTCCATAACTTGAACACGATTTAGGCCGTCTATATGAAGTGTGAATCCACCATTATTTCCTTTCGTAAACTCAAAATGTAATGGCAATAAACCGTTTGAAATTTGTAAGCCATGAAACAGTTGCTCATGTTGTTTCAGCTGTACATACTCAACTTTATAAAGTGAAGAGAGCATATCTTTCCATGAAGATGGCGGTATGAATATCATACCTTCATCTTGTTTCGCATGTACTTCTAACGCATCTTCATACATTTTTTCGTTATGATATATTTTAATGAGTTGTTGTATAATCGCGTCCGTTTCTTGTTTAAAACTGTGTACATCTGGCGTATATGTAAATTCATTGGAACAATGAAAAGTCTCTCTTTTCTCCACTTTAGAAAGAAATTCTCTAATATGCTTTATATAATATGTTTTCGCAAGTTTTAACTGAATTCCAAGAAGGGCCCCACCACTTTTCGTCGCTACTGGTGAACATATAAACGCAACATCTAATATTTCACGTGTATCAAAACGGTGTTGTTTACTTTTTGGCCGCAGTGGTTTGTCTGCAAACAACTGAAACATCCCATTCGTTAATTGATCATTTCCGCTCATATTTTCACTACTAGCAGGGAGCATGCCACCCGTTTGCTGGTTATAATTTATCTGTATAAGGACGGCCGCAACATGTTGACAGTACGTTTGAAAAGACGCTAATGAAGGACAACTACATCTCGCAACTACATCACCTTTTTTAGCTTTTTCTACTGTAACATGAAAATCTACATTCCCTTTTACCGTCGCCTCACAAATTTCTTTCGCTTCATCATAATGATTCACAATTACTTTATTTGATTTATAATAAGCTTCGCCTCTTTTATAGGAGGTCTCTCCGCATACTTCTTTTATAATTGATTTATTTAATGTAAAACTCATTGTTTTGACACTTCCTTAATGTAAAACCATTTTCTCTTACTTAACATTTTACATGCTGAACGAGAAAATATAAAATGTTGATTGAACAAAAAAAGATGCTTATTTATAAGCACCTTCTTCACTCTATCTCCATCAACCGTTTCGCTTCAAAATACAACACTTGAATAAACTTTTTCGTGTTTATCCGCGTATGACCTGAAACTGCAAATTCTTCCTTTGTCATTTCTGTCATCCGTTTTCTCACTACAGTGAAATCAAAAAACTTCGGGGCATAGCTCTCAAATTTTGGATTTGAAAAGTCTGTTAGTCCAAGAGAAGCTAAATGATTCAATGATTGATAAATCGCTCTTCTTACACGTTGTTCAGATGCTTTTCTCTCTTTATCTATATCTGCATCCGAAGCTATATGATCTAATTTTTTTAATGTGATTTGGTGAAAAATGTCTTTTAACGCAGGAAATCCAAATTCAAATGTTTGCGCCTTTTCTTGTCCATATAAATATTCCAGCATACTAAGTAAATCTTTACTGCCATTCTCTCCCGCAATACCGAGTTCTGCTAGTAAGAAGCGTCCTGAATCTGATATCTTTTTTCCTTCTTGCATTGTTTCACTACGCATTTGCGGCTTTTCCCACTGAAACACATTATTTAATGATTTTTGAATGTCATATATAGAACGTTCCAAACGAATACGCTCCATCACTTTTCGTACAACAGATACTACTTCTATTTTGTTTAGTGGTTTCGTAATATAATATTCTACACCAAGTGTATACGCTTCACCAATGAGCTGTTTCGATTCAACTTGAGAAATCATAATAATTTTTCCAGTAAATGAAGACGCTATTTGGCGAACTGTTTCAATGCCATCTCTCATCGGCATGAGTAAATCAATAAATAAAATATCCACTTTTTTATAATTTAGCTGTTCTGCTTCAACAAAAGCTCCATCTTCCGATTCTCCAATTACTTCCCCAAGATCACTATCCTCAATAATTTGCGAAAGCATCGAACGGAAAACTTCATCATCATCTACGATATAATAAAACAAACCTATTCCCCTTCCTGCTTTAAACTGCACTCCGGTAAACAAACGATAAACTTACACCCTTTTTCAGTTTCATTGTCTTCTAACGTTACTTCTCCGCCGAGCTCTGTTACCATTTCGTGTATGTAAGAAAGCCCAATACCTGTTGACGGTGTTCCCGTTTGATCATACTTGGAAGTAAACCCGGGCTTAAATACTAATTTCTTATACTTTTGTGCAATACCAGGTCCATCATCAATTACTTCAAAGATTACATGTTGATCTCGTTTATATAGCTGAATACGAATGAGACCTCTATCTTCAATTGCTTCCACTGCATTGGCGACTAAGTTATTAAAGATTGATAGCACTGTATACACGTGATATGCAGCATGTTCACCTTCTATATGTTTAGAAAAACGTATATCTTTCCCTAGCATTTCAGCATATTTCTCATTTATTCTTACAATCATTTCTGTAAGCTCATGACCTTCTACATACTCAGCCACATTTTTATCTAATAACAGTTTAGATAATCCTGCAAAAATCCTTTGATTATCCTTTTTTATTTCGTGCACTTCTCCTGCTATTTTCAATGCTGTTTTACTACTGAGATCATCGTCCGCTTGTAAGTTTCGATATAGTTGATATGCTTCTTGTGTAATCAACTCTGCATTTTGTAACGTTTTTTTCAAGTGAACAGATTCAACATATAAATTTGAAAGGTGCATGAACATTTTTTCATTTTCTTTTCGAACTTGTGACTCTTTTAATTTCGTTTCATATAAAATCATCATATTTAAAAAGCCAAGTGCAAAGAAACTACGGAAAATAGCAATAATGATAAGTTTATTTACTTCAGAAACTGTTATCGTTGTACCGAGTACTACCATATGATAAATCGCTAGTTCTGACATACTTGCGATAATTTCAATTGTAATTCCAAGGCATCCAATAACGATTGGTTTCTGATGAAACTTATTTACCCTACAAAGTGAAAAAAGACTTCCATAAATAAAATAATAAAAGAACACGGGATAACGCAAATAAAATGATTCTGTCATATGAAATGAACCTTGCAAAACCCAGTCAACACATACACGGAATAAAACGACACATATACCAACAAGGATACCTGCAGCCGCTGCTGGTATTCTTCTTAAAAATAGTAATAAAAAGAAGAAAAGCGGTGTCCCAAAGCTAACACGAAACGTATCGTTAAAAGGATGAAAATTAAGCTCTCCAGCAATCGGAACAACTACCATTAATATAATTAAAAGGGATATATCTTTCTTCCATAACTGATTCCAATTCAAAGGTGCCACTTCCTATACTTTTTGTCAGTAGTAAAAGTGAAAGCCCGCTTATATAATAAACGGGCTTTATTTCTATATTCTAACCTTTTCTACCGCTTTTATTTGGCGATACTCCGGCTCCCAAATTGCTTCTTTCACTGCAATCTTGATATCATTATCACTTAAGTTCTCTCTAGCAACACCTTCTGCAACAGCAACTTTCGCTACTTCAATTGCAACCATTTCCGAGATATTACGTAACTCTTCAACTTCTGGCAAAATAGGTGCTCCTGGCTGACTTGTGTCTACCATGCTTGCAACCGCTTCAGCAGCTGCTGCGAACATTCCATCCGTCATGACGCTTGCACGTACAACAATTGTTCCAAGGCCAAGCCCTGGGAAAATAAGTGCATTATTTGATTGTCCAATCACATACGTTACACCGTTATATGTAACTGGTTCAAATGGACTTCCTGTTGCTACTAATGCTTTTCCTTCTGTCCACTCGATTAGATCAGCTGGTTTCGCTTCAGCAAGTGGCGTCGGATTCGACATTGGTAAAATGATTGGTCTTTCTACGTGAGAAGCCATGTCTTTAATAATCTCTTCTTTAAATGCTCCTGCAACCGTTGATGTACCAATTAAAATTGTCGGTTTTACATGTTTCACAACTTCAGCAAGTCCGATCACATCATTTTGTTTCCACTCACTTACTTCCACTTCTTTTCGTGCATACGGCATTTGGAAATCAAGAAGATCTTCCATATTATCTGTAACTAACCCGTTACGATCAATACACCAGAAACGCTTATATGATTCTTCTTCTGATACGCCTACGCGGACCATTGCATCTCTAACTTGATCTGCGATACCGATCCCAGCCGTCCCAGCACCAAACACAACAACGCGGTGTTCACTTAACGGTACACCTGAAGCTTTCACTGCCGATAATACAGCAGCAAGGGAAACTGCACCTGTACCTTGAATATCATCATTAAATGTACAAATATCATGACGATATTTATCTAAAATTTTTCGTGCATTTCGAGAACTAAAGTCTTCCCAATGTAATAGTGCTTTCGGGAATTGCTTATTTACCGCTTGTACAAACGTATCAATAAACTCATCGTAAGCTTCACCAGTTATACGAGGGTGACGATTTCCAATATAAAATGGATTATTTAATAGTTCTTCACGATTTGTACCTACGTCTAGAATTACCGGTAATACACGACTAGGATCGATTCCAACCGCAGCCGTATAAACAGCTAATTTTCCGATTGCGATGTTAATACCACCAACGCCCCAGTCACCAATTCCAAGTATGCCTTCTCCATCTGTTACAACGACTAAATCAATATTTTCTGCTGTTGCACCGATATTGGCGAATGCTTCTTCAATACCTGACGGATCGTTAATTGATAAATACACACCACGTGGTTTACGATATTCATGACTATATCTTTGAATTGCTACACCAACAGTTGGTGTATATACAATCGGTAACATTTCACGTAAATGATTTGTTAATATACGATAAAATAACACTTCATTTCGATCATGCAACGCTGTTAAGTATACATTCTTTAATAAATCATCCGGCTGAGAACAAAATTGCTCGTATGCTCGGCGTGCTTGTTCTTCTAACGTTAAAACTGCTGGAGGTAACAACCCTTTTAAACCTAATTCTTCTCTCTCTTCTTGCGTGAAAGCGACCCCTTTATTTAAAAGTGGTGTTGATAATACTTCTACTCCTCTTAATGTCGTTTCTAATGAACCATTAGAAGCTACTGTAAACTTACTCATAACATCCCTACCTCTATTCATATATAGCATTTCTATATTGTAAACAAAAAAGAGGGGATTGTCCCCCCTCTTTTTTTAATTTTTCTTTAAAAGAGTTGCTCCTGCAATCCCTGGGTGTGTCATTTCGAATGGATCTAGAATTAACTCTAAGTCTTCTTGTGACAATACACCATTTTTCACACAAAGTTCTCGAACGGATTGCCCAGTCGCAATTGCTTCTTTCGCAACACGAGCTGCTGCTTCATAACCGATATGAGGGTTCACGGCTGTAATAATTCCTACACTCTTCTCAACATACTCTTTTAAGCGATCTTCATTCGCTTCAATTCCTTTTAAGCAATTATCTGTAAAGGCACGGAAACCATTATTCATAATGCTAATTGATTGAAGTAAGTTGAAAACAAGTACTGGTTCCATAACGTTTAATTCTAATTGTCCTGCTTCTGAAGCAAGGCAAATTGTATGGTCGTTACCAATTACTTGGAACGCAATTTGATTAATTACTTCTGGCATAACAGGGTTTACTTTCCCTGGCATAATAGATGAACCTGGTTGACGAGCAGGTAGCATAATTTCCGCTAAACCAACACGTGGACCTGATGCCATTAAGCGAAGGTCATTTGCAATTTTAGACATATTCATCATACACACTTTAAGTGCTGCAGATACTTCTGTGTATGCATCCGTATTTTGCGTTGCATCTACTAAGTCTTCTGCACCAACAAGTGGTAATTCACTAATTGCAGCTAAATGTTTTACAACTGCTTCAATATATTCTGGATCTGCATTTAAGCCTGTACCAACTGCAGTTGCTCCCATATTTACTTCATATAGATGTTGACGTGATTGCTTGATACGTTTCATATCACGTTCAAGTACGCGAGAATACGCTTTAAATTCTTGCCCAAGACGAATTGGCACAGCGTCTTGTAAATGTGTACGACCCATTTTAATAACATGATCGAACTGTTCTGCTTTTAATTCAAATACATCGTGCATATAACCCATCGTTTGTAATAAACCTTCTAATGCATTTAATGTTGCAATATGAATCGCCGTTGGGAATGCATCGTTTGTTGATTGTGCCATGTTTACATGACTATTTGGACTAATATAATGATAGTCTCCCTTTTCCATTCCTAATAATTCAAGAGCACGATTGGCCATGACTTCATTTGCATTCATGTTCATCGAAGTACCAGCTCCGCCTTGGATTGGATCTACGATGAAATGATCATGCCATTTTCCATCAAGAATTTCTTGAGCGGCTTCTGCGATCGCGCCGCCCTTGTTCAATTCCAATCTTCCTACATCTGTATTAGCAAGTGCTGCAGCTTTTTTTACAATTGCGAATGCTTTAATTAAGCCTTCATGGATTTTATATCCTGTAATTGGGAAGTTCTCAACTGCACGCATTGTTTGTACGCCGTAGTATGCATAGTTTGGTACTTCTTTTTCACCTAAAAAATCTTTTTCAATTCGAACACCATTTTTAACTTCAGTTAATGTTGCCATGATTATTCACTCCTTAACGATTTCTTATGCTGCTTTTGTTTCTTTGACTGTTTCTACATATTGTTTTGCTTTCTCATTATCGAATTCGCCTTCCCACTTCGACATAACAATGGCCGCTAATGCATTTCCTAACACATTGACAGATGAGCGAATCATATCTAAAATGCGGTCAATTCCCGCAATTAATGCGATACCTTCTAGTGGTAACCCCATTGAACCTAACGTTGCTAATACAACAACGAACGATGCGCCTGGAACTCCCGCCATACCCTTGGATGTTAACATGAGAACGAATAATAACGTGATTTGCTCGGTCAGTGACATGTGCACACCGTACATTTGTGCAACAAACAATGCCGCCAACGCTTGATAAATAGCCGATCCAGTCAAGTTAAATGTATAACCTGTCGGAATTACGAAAGAGGCAACTGCCTTTGGACAACCGAACTCTTCCATTTTTCTCATTATATTAGGTAAAACAGCTTCTGAACTTGCTGTCGTAAATGAAAGAATAAGTTCTTCTTTTAAAATTTTCATTAATGTAAAAATGTTTACGCCAACCATTCGTGCATTAATACCTAATACAATCACAACGAATAGTATAACAGTTACGTATACAGCTAGCACTAGTTTTCCTAAAGGAAGTAGTGTTGCTACACCAAATTTTGCAACCGTAACCGCAATTAATGCGAATACACCAAATGGTGCAAATTTCATAACTTGATTTGTAACCCAAAACATTGCTTCGAGTACACCTTCAAAGAAGTTAAAGACAGGCTTTCCTTTGTCTCCAATTGCTGCAACTCCTAAACCGAATAGTACTGAGAAGAAGATAATCGGTAATAAGTCACCTTGTGTAATAGACTCAAATATATTTTTCGGTACAATATGAACAATCGTCTCAGCGAATCCTTTCTTCTCTGTAGCATCTGCCGTTTGTTTATAAGAAGAAATATCACTTTGTTGTAAATTACTCATATCAACGCCAGTACCTGGTTGGAATATATTTGCCGCAAGTAATCCCATTAAGATAGCAATCGTCGTAATGATTTCGAAATAAAGAATTGTCTTCCCGCCCAGTTTCCCAAGCTTCTTCATATCTCCTACACCAGCTACCGCAACAATTAATGCTGAAATAACAATCGGTACTACAATCATTTTAATTAAGTGAATAAATATATCCCCAATTGGTGTGATATAAGAAATCGCCGTTTTATTACCATAGAAGATTGCCCCTACTACAATCCCTAAAACAAGTGCAACAAAAATTTGTGTTGCCAATCCGAATTTTTTCATTTATGTTCATCCCCTTTATGCGAACGCTTTCATTTCGTATTTATAAAAGCTTACACACACATCATATAGGCGAACCTACAAAATCATACAAAAACCTACAAGTTCGCCACAAAAAATTCGAAAATTTTTCTTTTCTTTTTCATTGACACCTTTTCATGAAAAAGAAATAAAATATACTTGATAAGTAATCAGATTGTTTCGTATAATCAAAAAGATATATACTTACAACAAATCGAAATGAAAAGGAGTGGATGGTATGAAAAATTATGTACAAAAATTCGTCCTATCTTCTTCTTTTCTTTTTCATTTTCTTAAAAAGGAACAAAGGCATTTGCCTTTGTTCCTTTTTTATTGCGATTTATATAGGGGGAATTGTTATGAAGCCATACAAAAGAGTCTTAATTAAATTAAGCGGCGGCGCACTTGCTGATCAATCCGGAAATAGCTTTAACTCCAAACGATTAGAACATATCGCAAACGAAATTATATCCATTATTGACTTAGGTATCGAAGTATCCATTGTCATCGGCGGCGGTAACATTTTCAGAGGTCATCTAGCTGAAGAATGGGGAATTGATCGTGTAGAAGCTGATAATATCGGGACATTAGGTACAATCATTAACAGCTTAATGCTTCGCGGCGTTTTAACAAGTAAAACAGATAGAGAAGTACGCGTTATGACTTCCATCCCATTTAATGCAGTAGCAGAGCCTTATATTCGCCTCAGAGCAGTACATCATTTAGATAACGGTTATGTTGTCATTTTTGGCGGTGGTAACGGGCAACCGTTCGTTACGACAGATTATCCAAGTGTTCAAAGAGCCATTGAAATGAATAGTGACGCAATATTAGTCGCAAAACAAGGAGTAGATGGCGTCTTTACTAGTGATCCAAAACATAATAAATCAGCGAAAATGTACAGAAAACTAAACTATAACGATGTGGTTAGGCAAAACATTCAAGTCATGGATCAAGCCGCTTTATTACTTGCCCGTGATTATAATTTACCCGCACACGTCTTTAACTTTGATGAGCCTGGTGTAATGAAACGAATTTGCTTAGGTGAGCATGTGGGGACATTGATTAATGATGATGCTTCATTGCTTGTGCATGAAAACTAATTACTTCTCATAAAAAAGGGTGTCTATAAAAGACACCCTCTCCCATTAACCTTTATAAATAATACTCCACCATCCCCCCCAACTTTTCCTTACAACGCTCCCAAAACGATAACTTCTCAAAAAATTCTTTCGTCATTTCTTTTGAATCATGAAAATCCTCCGTTAACGCCTCATTAACTTGCCCTACAATTGAACCACCATGAATATACAAATTCATTTCATCATTTATATTGAAACTTCGTGAAGTAAAATTTGTTGTACCGATAACAGTTAGTTCATTATCAATTAACATTAGCTTCCCATGAAACATCCCTTTTTTATAACCATATACTTTAATTCCATTATTAACAGCTTGACGAATATACGGATACGCCGCCTCTTTAATAAGAGGAATATCTGGTTTATATGACCAAAGTATTTTTACTGTAACACCACGTTTTTGCGCTTCAATTAAAGCATTCATCAGTTTTTTATTTTTTGCTATAAAATAAGGCGTTGTAATGACAATTGAATGCTTCGCCTGAGTTACTAACTCTATATATTTTTCAACGACGTAATGTCCATTGTAGCTAACCATCGTATGTAGTGTATTCCCTTTACTCGCTTTATTCGTACTTCTTTTTATATGTTCTTTCGTATCTCGTTTCCAATCTAAAGCGAATTGCTCTTCTAAATCTTTTGCTCCTTCTCCTCTTATCCGTACATGATAGTCACGCCAATATCCAAATCGCTTATCTTTTCCTAAGTACTCATCTCCTATATTAAAACCACCTGTATATCCAATTTCTCCATCAATCGTCGTAATACGGCGATGATTACGATGGTGAAGTGAATAAAAACCGAATGGCAATTGAGGTTTTCTACTATATGTAAAATGTACACCACTTTCCCGCAATTCATTTATCTTCTTTCTTTCGAATGATAAATCATTAATACGATCAACGGATAAATAGACGTTTACTCCTTCTTTTGCCTTCTCTTTTAATAAGTTTAAAAAAGTATGGCTACTTTTATCATCAGACAAAATAAAAAAGTACGTGTAAATAGATTGTTTCGCTTCTTTTATATCAGTAAATAACTGTTTATAAAATGACTTCCCTTCTACATATAATTGAAAATCACTATGATGAGGTGCATACTCTGTCGGCATATTTTTCCCGGCTTCCATTTTCCGTCCAATCGTAACGTCAATATGCATCCAAATTAATATAAAAATAACAATCGCAATAATAATAGAAGTAACTCGCAATATTTTTTTAATCATTTTAATTTCCTTCCGCTCATTTTTCTTTCCACCCTTCTATTTTGTCATTCCAATTTAGATTTCATGCTTCATACAAAAAAGGATGCGACTTAACGTCACATCCCTTTTCCATTAAACAAAGTTTCTCGCATCATTATTTCTTCCAAACTTATAAATAGCAATTAAGAAGAATGCTACCGCAAAGGCGAGTAAGATTAAAATATTTAAATACAAATCTGAAATTGAAATTCCTTGTTGTAGTTTTGATACTGTGTCTAATAGCCATCTCTGCGGAAGAAAATCAGCTACTTTTTGTACCGCTTTTGGCATAATGTCATACGGAAAATAACATCCAGCCAGTAAACATGTCGGTACAATAATCATATTTTGCAGTGCATTTGCTGATGCTGAGTTTTTCGAAAAAGCGACAAGGACTAACGATATTCCAATCGCTATTAAAGCAAATAGCATGAGTACACCAATCATCACTATGAAAGGCATATTGATATTTATATGAAAAACATTCGTTAGGAATAAGATTGTAATCAGAATTTGTACTGTTAATAGCATCATATTTACCCCGACATTAGATAATATGAACTTCTTCCCATCTATCGGCGTTGATAAGAGTCTAAAATACGTTCTATTTTCTTTTTCTTTTAAAATATAACCTGATAAGTTCGCTGCTGAAAATAGCATAAACATAATAAGATAACCCATCGTTTGGTTTGTCATATCTTTATTTTTCGAAGTATCTTCTAACGTCTCCGTTTTCATTTTAATAGAACCTTTTTGATATCCTGCGTACATACTATCAAATGCACTTTGATCTGTACCTGCTACATTACTAATAGCTGCTACATTATCAACATAATTGTATAAATATGATTTTATAAATCCTGTTACTTGATCACCTTTAATCGATGCAATTTCAATATGAGCTGGTTTCCCTTCTCGAACACTTTTTGAAAAACCAGAATCTAATGTAATAACTCCATCAAGTTTTTTGGAAGTGAGTTTATCTTCTACTTCAGATTCTTTAATTTCACTTACCTTTACATGATTTAATCCTTCTAAAAATTTCACCGTATCATTTGCTATAGATTGATTTTCTTTATTTATAACCCCGATATTTAACGTCCCTTGCCCCACATTCCCATACATTGAGAAGGAGATTAGTGTTCCGATTATTGGCAAACTAATAATAATGAATAACCCTTTTTTATTTTTCAAAAGTACAGATAACGTTTTTTGTATGAGCCATAAAATATCTTTCATACTATAGCCCCTCCCGTCTACGTAATGCAATAATCGCAATTAATAAAAAGAATGCTGAAATTCCAAGGTTTAAACATATTACTGGCAGTGCTGCTCCTACATCATTTGCATAAATAATTTTCATGACAGCTGTGTTTGCCCACGTTAATGGTGATAAATTCGTAACAAAATTTTCTTCTATTACGAAATATGCACCACCAAAAATAGAAGCTAATTGCACAATAACCATAATAATCGCTCTAGATGATTCCGGTGTTTTTGTAATATATCCAATTCCTAAACCAAAGCTAATTGCTAGAAAGACTTGTGTTAATAAAATAATAAATATGATTCCAAGATGGTCGCCCCAATTCGCTTGAAAAACATATTTACTAAATAACATAACGAGTAATATGCACAGGGCATTTGCTACTAGGCTACCAAGTACTTTTCCAATGAATATTTCAGCCTTACTTATAGGTGCAGCAATGAGACGATCTCCCGTTTTACGTATTCGTTCTCCTCGAATTAAAGAACTCGCTCCCATCGCAGCATATAGTGCAATCATCGTTGTCATTACAACCGCATAGTAATCCATAGAACCTGGTTTTTTCGCAGCTTGTAAAGATGTTTCTTTTATATAATCATTATGATTTCCATTTGAAATAACTGCGCTCACCTTACTAGGATCAACTTTTGCAACTTCGGCCGCTACATTGTACTTATCAACAAATGTTGTAAGCATGCCTTCCACAATACTTCCCTCAATACTACTTTTGTCACTTCCGTACAATTTTGCACCATCTTTATTTAACTCTACATAAGCAGCATATTTATTTTGCTTCACTTCTTCTTTCCCATCTATACTGCCGGAAGCTTTTTTAAAATGAATACCCGATTTATCGACTTCTTTCGTAAATGCTGCAAACGTTTGAGAAAGTGTACTACTCGCTTCATCTTTATACAGCACTTGTATATCCTTAATCGATTGACTATCACTATTAAATGCATTCGTTAACGCAGTTCCTAACACAAGCATAAGCACAATCGGAAATGCTAACATAAAAACTAAAGTTCTTACGTCCCTGAAATCTCTTTTAATATGCATAATTGCAATATTGAAGATGTTCAATTGATGAACCTCCCTTTACCTTTTCTTCATTTACCTTTTATTTATCTCGTAAGTTTCTTCCAGTCAACGTAAGGAATACTGTTTCTAAGTTTGGAGCCTGCTCCTCTAACGAGCGGATTTCAATATCATGATTAATGAAGTGCTGAATAATTTTATTTAAATTGTTTACTCCTGCATCCGAGTTTACTTTAATTACGTTCTCTTCAATTTGAACAGCTTTCACACCATTTATCTCTTTTAACTGTTCTACATCTAAATTTTCTACTGACTTCACCTCAACCCAAATATCTTTCGTATCAGTAATAATCGCTTTTAACTGTTCTTTCGTACCTTCTGCAATTACTTTACCGTGATCTACAATTGCTATTTTCGTGCAAATCTCTTCTACTTCTTCCATGTAGTGGCTCGTGTAAATAATGGTACTTCCCATTTCATTTAATTTTCGAACAGACTGGAGAATATAGTTTCTTGACTGTGGATCAATTCCCACTGTCGGCTCATCCATAATAATTAACTTCGGTCTATGAGCGATCGCACAAGCGATATTCAGTCTTCGTTTCATCCCGCCAGAAAAGTTTTTCGGGTAACTTTTATGTTTATCACTAAGCCCTACAAACTGAAGTGCTTCCTCTACTCTTGCTTTTAGATCAGCTCCTCTTAACCCGTACAATCCAGCAAAGAATTTCACATTTTCATAGGCAGTTAACTCTTCATAAATCGCAATATCTTGCGGAACGATTCCTATATTCATCTTCGCAAATCGACTATGTTTCTTTATATTTTTTCCTAATATGCTAATTTCACCTTCATTACTTCTTAACAACCCAGCAATCATATTTATCGTTGTACTTTTACCAGCACCATTTGATCCTAAAAAGCCAAATATCTCTCCTTCTTTAATAGATAAAGACATATTATCTACCGCGATGAAATCACCAAATTTTTTCGTTAAATTTTTAATTTCTAATGTATTCATCATTTCACCCCTATTTCGGTTTCTCTGCTATTAGTATAAACAAAAAAAATGAACCTGCTCAGTGCAGAAGTTCATTCTTTTCACATGAGATTATTCACTTTTTTCATATGAGATGATTCATCCTCGTCATAATTTCCTATATGGGCAACAGCATCGTTACTGAAAAACCACTTGTTCCGTCTACAATAATTTTTCCGTTTACTGACGCTGTTCGCTCCTCCATCCCCATAATCCCGAGACCTTTCTTAACGAGAGCTGCACCTTTTCCATTATCCTTCACTTGTACTTTCACCATCTTGTTAAGTACATGAATATCAATTGAAATGACTGTCGCATCAGCATATTTCATCGCGTTCGTTAGTGCCTCCGTAACATTTTCACCGATAATCTTCCACTGAATCGGTGAAATCATATCTAAATTCCCTTTATATACGAAAGGAATATTTATATCATGCTTACCGGCAAATTCCTCTATGAATAATTTCATACGATGAATACCAATTTGCTCAGTTGGTGGCTTCATATTTTTTAATGTAACCCGAATACTTTCAATTCCATCTTTCGAAATATGAATTGCATTTTGTAATAACTCAGCAGATTTTTCTTTATCTATCCCCATTAATCTCTTTGCTGCTTCCATTTGAATTAGCGCCCCTGTCATCGAGTGGCCAATTTTATCATGAATTTCTTGAGAGAGCCGGTTTCTCTCTTCTAACTTAAATGTGTACTCTGATTGCTTTATGTACTCTTTATTTTCATGTAAGCTTTTCGTCAGCCTCTGCATATCTTTTCGCATCTTATCATTTTGCGATTCAAGCTTTAATACACGCGATATATACCGTTCTGCCATAGTTAATATGATGAAAGAAAATGCAACAATTAATCCATATGTCATTCGAATACTTTCATCCGTAAAGATAATAGGAATCATCATAATGAGAAAGAGCTGCCATTTCTTCTCTATATAACGAAATATAATTTCATATAAGTTCAATGGTAAAAACAAAATAAAAAACGGATGAACCTTCCATGTAAATAACATAACTACGCAAATTGACACAGAAGTTAATATGTTTTTGTACATATCTTTTTTAAATATAGAAATCAGCACGTTTATAGAAAGATATAAAAGCAAAGTCAGTATAATCCATGGTAAGTTCGCGACATTTAAATAAATGTAACTAAACACAATATATATAAAGACAATTAATTTACTTACAGTTAACCAAAATTCCATATCTTTAATCTACTTTCCCTGTTAAGTAATAAATCGCAATTTGTGTACGATGTTCTAGTCCAGTTTTCCCTAAAACTGATGTAATATAATTTGCAATCGTTCCTTCTGATATGAAAAGTTGCTTTGAAATTTCTTTATTCGAGAAACCTTTCGCAATTAATGCGATAATACTAAGCTCTCTTTCTGTAAAAAGACTTGTATCTATTTTACATTCTTCCTCTTTGCTTTCCATTAAATTGCACTTAATTTTATCAAGCACTACATCTTGCATAACAGTTTGACCGTTATATACTCCTTTTATTGCATCACGAATACGCTCTGGATCATTATTTTTTAATAAATAACCTTTCGCTCCGTTTTTTACTGCGTCCAAAATATATTCATCATCATCGAACGTCGTTAAAATTAGCGGTTTCGTTTTCGTCTCTTCACAAATGAATTTCGTCGCCTCTACCCCATTCATGTTTGGCATACGAACATCTAAAAGAGCGATATCAACGTCGTTCTTTTTGCAATAGTCCACTGCTTCTTTCCCATCATTTACTGTATCTACCACTTCGAACTCTTCATATGTATTTAAAATAATTTTCATGCCTTCTCTAATAAAAGAATTATCATCTGCTATTAATATTTTTATTTTCATGTTTGTTAGTATGGACCTTCCCCTACTAACATTCACATCCTTTCTTCCCGTAACATTTCCCACTTGCTCATTATATACTCCTTTTTACCATTTTTTCACACCTTTTTTCATATAGCCTCCTTTCTAAAAATATATTATTCTTTTTTTACAACATGTGTAGGGTGACCAGTCATTTCTTACGTCTATATAATAGAATGCGTCAAAAAGGAGGGAGAGACCCATTGAGGAAAAACAATTAATTGAAAAAGCACAGCAAGGAAGCGAACATGCTTTTCGTATCCTTGTGCAAACATATCGTCACTATATTTTCCAAGTTACCTTTTCCATTTTAAGACATGAAGAAGATGCGAAAGATGTTACACAAGAAGTATTCGTAAAAATTCACGCCTCTCTCCCAAATTATCAATTTCGCGGATTAAAAACGTGGATGGCGCGTATTGCCACCAATCACGCTATTGATTATAAGAGAAAAAAAGCTAGAGAAAACGAAGAACTCTCCTTATGTAAAGAAACCGAGGAAAATATAAAATCCTCTCATAATATTGAGGCTTTATTATTGACGAAAGAGCAAAAATTACTCATTGCTCAAAAACTGAGAGAACTTCCCGAAAATTATCGTGACGTCGTTCTCTCACATTACCTAGAAGAAAAAAGCTATCAAGAAATTGCTTTGCAAGAAAATATCGAAGTGAAAACAGTCGAAATGAAACTGTATCGGGCAAGAAAATGGATTAAAAAACATTGGAAGGAGGAAGAGTTTCTATGACGCATTATTCAAAAGAAGATTGGCGCAATTATACTTTAGATTTTATAGAAAACAATGAACGTGAATCTATGGAAGAACACCTTTATGAATGTGATCATTGCTTAGCGCTTTATATAGAAAGTATCGATGATCAACATGAAAACCTTCCAATGATAAATGATGATTCATTTACGCACGAAGTTATGACGCAAATTGATTTTGAAACGCTACAACCTAATGAAAATATAAAAACAAACTCACTAAAGCGAACGATTATTCACTACATAATTGCAACCGCAGCTACAATTATTTTTATGGTAAGTGGTTTATTCCAATATATTTTCACAGCAACATCAAATTTCGAGAAATCTTCAAAACATAACGAGTCTTCCATCTCACAACAAATTGTTAACAAATCGGTAGACACATCAAAAAAGGACGGAGGTTTAAAACATGAATAAAAATCCCTTTTTAGCACTTGTATTAGGGCTAATTCCCGGGCTTGGACATTTATATTTAAAGAAGTTTGGACGGTTTATTTTATATAGCGGAGGGGCTGTATTTCTATTTATCTTTGCAGCATTTTGTACAATAGCATTAGGAGCGCGCGATATTGCTTTTCTTTCTCTATTTTTACTAGTCATATTATGGGCGATCAATTTATTAGATTTAGTCATCACTATTATTAATCAATCGAAAAAACAAGCAACCGGAGAATTTACAGAGTCCTCTAAAGAGAGCGAACGATTTTATATCATTCTTCTATCAATCATCCCTGGACTTGGACATTTTCAATTAGGGCTTATGCAACGTGGACTTACATTTTTAGTAGCTTGCACAGGAATCGGAAGTATGATTATTTTCGTTGCACTTTTAACATCGCAAGAAAGTTTTCTAATCTTCCTTATTACATTACCTGTTTTATGGATTTACAATTTCTTCGATGTTGTTCAGCAACTCCAGAAAAAAGAACGTGGCGAGCAACTAGATGATCGTACTATTTTCGAAGAGTTTGAAGAGCATCGTGAACAAGGAAAGAAAAATAAAACATTCGCTTCTATTTTAGCGATGTTCCCCGGAGCAGGACATATGTATTTAGGTTTACAACGCCGCGGACTTCAGCTTATGGCAGCCTTTTTACTTTCCATCTATTTACTTGACTTATTAAGACTTTCTGCGTTTTTATTTTTAGTTCCAATCATTTGGTTCTATAGCTTTTTTGACGCTTTACAACAAACCGCAAAGTATGGAAAAGAACGTGTAAATGACGAACCTATCATTGATTATTTTATCAATCATCAAAGATGGATCGGTATTGGGTTAATTACACTCGGTGGGTATTATTTATTAGATCAAACCGTCCTTCCTATTTTGAATGATTACTTTGCAACTATATTTAACATTCATCTTAGCGAGCTATATTATCGCTATTTCCAAACATCTATCGTTGCACTCCTTTTAATTGGTGGCGGCTTTAAATTGTTAATTGGAAATAAAGAAAACAAAGGTGGTACAAAAGAATGAGAACATGGCGCGTTGGAACATTTTCAATGGGGCTTTCTATTATTTCATTAGGTTGCTTCTTACTATTTTCAGTTATAAAAGGTACTGAGGTATTAGATTCCTTAACAGCATGGTGGCCTGTTTTACTTATTATACTTGGCGTAGAAATTTTACTATACCTTCTATTTTCTAAGAAGGAACAAACCTTTATTAAATATGATATTTTTAGCATTTTCTTTATCGGCGTTTTAGGAAGCGTTGGAATTGCTTTTTACTGTTTATTATCAACTGGATTACTAGATGAAGTTCGTCATTCTATTCATACCACTCGCCAAACGAGCAATATTCCAAGTGGACAAATTGATATACCTGAATCTATCAAAAAAATTGTAGTGGATGCAGGACAGCACCCTCTAACAATAGAGGGAAACCATACAAATCAAATTCACCTTCTTGGAACATATGAAATGACGACGAAAGCTAATGAAAAACTTAATTTAAAACAAGAAGATTTCCTTTCAGTTCAAACAGCTGGGGAAACGATGTATATCACTTTAAAATCATTACCAGTTCAACATACGTTATGGAATTCAGCACCACAGGTAAAACCAACACTCGTTCTTCCGCAAAATAAAAATGTAGAAGTTCGCGCTTCAAATAACGAACTATCCCTTTATCCAGGTCAATTACAAAATAATTGGTTTGTACAGGAAAGTTCACATGTATCTGTTCATTTAACGAAAGAAAGTGATATATCTTTAATCGCCGTAACAAACAAAAAAGAAGCACACGGAAACACACCTTGGGAACAAGTTGAAGATTTAACGAAAAAAGAAGAGAATACTTCAGAAGAAAATAAAGAATTCAACGAGCAAGAACATTGGTATAAAAATTCGATTAAAACAGGAAATGGGACGTACAAGTTAAATATTGAAAAGGCTTATAATATCAATATGAGTATTATTGAAAAATAAAAACCTTCCACAATTGTGGAAGGTTTTTCTCATATAATCGCTTTAATTCCTTCTAACACTAATCCAATCATAAATCCGCAAACAGCCCCGTTTACTCGGATCCACTGTAAATCTTTACCGACGTTATTTTCAATCATTTCGATTAATGTTTTATCATCTAACTTATCAAGGTTTTCTTGTACAAGTTTTCCGATTTTTGAATGATTCTTCTCCACAAGTGTGACAACTTGTTTTTGTAACCACTCTTCTATTTTTTGAACAGTTTGTTCATCTTCTTTTATTTTATTCATTTGTGTTTGTAAAAATGGAATAACATATTTATCCGTAAATTCTTCATTTTTCACAAAAGTAATTGCCCTTTGTTGTACTTGCTCCAGCATCTCTTTAATTTTGTCAGTAGCATCCCAATTGGCAATCCATTTTTCTTTCCAATTTTCTAATTCTTGTAGTAACGCTTCATTTTCTTTTACATTTATAATTTCTTGGCGAATTTTCGATAATATAAGTTGTCTTGTGCTATTATCTGCATCTTGTAAGCTGTTAATATTGCTAATGATAAACTTCTGCAAAATGCCGCCAATTTTATCTTCATCTACAATATTCATAAATGATTTCAAAGTAAACTGCAAGAATCCATCTACTTTTATGTTTTCCATCGCCTTCATACCTAAGCTTCCGAGCTGGTAACGTGCTTCATCTTGCGCTGTCCAATCTTTCACTTTTACTAATATGTAATCAAGTGTCTTTTCATCATATTCTTGCACAACTAATTGATCAACAAGCACTTGTAAGATGTTACTTGTATTAATTGTATGCAAATACGTTTTGAGTTCTTTTTCAATAATAACAGCTAGCTTTTCTGTATCTATTGAAACAATCGCTTTCTCAGCAATCGTTACAATTCCTTTTTTCACAGCATCAGACTGCATTTCTCTCTCAGCAATTTGCAGCACCATTTGTGCTAGCTGCATTTCTTTTACTTTATTCGTAATACTTTCTTTCGTCAGCCACTCATTTTCTAACGTGTTAATGAGCCCTTTCGTTACTCGTTTACGATTTTTAGGTAATAACGCTGTATGTGGAATTGGAATTCCCATCGGATGACGGAATAATGCTGTAACTGCGAACCAATCCGCAAGTCCGCCAACTAACCCAGCTTCAAATCCCCCTTGAATAATCTCTCCAGCTACCGTTCCTTGAAAAGGGATAGAAGCGGCAAAACCTACTCCCATAACCCCAAGCGAAATACCCGCTATATATTTAGTCTGTAATGACATCGTATACACATCCTCTTAATTATGTAAAATAAAGCTTTTTTGTTATATGTATTTCATATTCGTTCTTTATATCTATACTATAATGAACTAATGCGAAAATAACAAAGAATTTATAATAATACATATGTCATTTAAATAAAAAAAGAGGCCACAATTAGCCTCATTTTTCTAATATTGTTAATGCTTCACCTGTTTTATAATATCCATTCACCACATCTTTTGGAACCATGCTACCACCAGTTCCCCACACAATATGAGTACCTTTCTTCATCTTCTCTGTTAACTGTTGTTTTTGTAAATACCCATCTTCTTTACATACTTTCACTGGCCCTATCATACCAGCTAATGCAGAAGGCTCTAAATAAATATCTTCTGTATCAGCTAGTTCTTTCAACAATCTATATAACTCTTCATCATTTACTGTGTAATTTCCACTCAGAAATGGTTCCATCGTTTTACCGACAAATCCAGACGGTCTTCCTACCGCTAGTCCGTCCGCATCTGTTACATTATCAATCCCGATATCTTGAACAGCAATTTTATCATGCAGTCCTGTCATTAAACCGAGTAACATACAAGGAGAGTGCGTAGGCTCCGCAAAGAAACAGTGCACGTTGTCTTTATACAATAACTTTAAACCAAATGCAACTCCGCCAGGTCCGCCCCCTACTCCGCACGGAAGGTAAACGAATAAAGGATGTTCTTCATCTACTACAATCTCTAACTCTTCTAATTGTTTTTGTAAACGCGATGCCGCTACTGCATATCCTAAAAATAAATCATGGGAGTTTTCATCATCTACAAAATAACAGCTAGGATCTGCATCTGCTTGCCTTCTTCCTTCTTCTACAGCTTTACTATAATCAGCTTCATATTCAATAACATTTACACCTTTGCTTCTTAATAAATCTTTTTTCCATTGTTTCGCATCTGCTGACATATGAACCGTTACGTTAAAACCTAACTTCGCACTCATGATCCCAATGCTTAATCCTAAGTTTCCTGTCGAACCTACCGCAATAGAATAAGTGGCAAAAAACTCTCTACATGTATCACTATCTAAAATGGCATAATTATCTTCTTCTGTTAACATACCATACTGCAAAGCTAATTGTTCAGCATGCTTCAACACTTCATAAATGCCGCCTCTAGCTTTAATTGACCCTGATATCGGAAGATGACTATCACATTTTAATAATAATTCTCCTAAAATAGGTTGCTCGTAATGTTTCTCTAAAGCTTGTTTCATTGAATGGATTTTGACTAAAGGTGATTCAATTATGCCTTTCGTCTCTTTCGTTTCTGGAAAAACTTTCGCAATATATGGTGCAAAACGCTTTAACCTCTCTTCGGCATCTTTTACATTTTCTTCATTCAATGGAGAATCTTTTATAGCCGTTTCATACTTTGCCATGTTCGGATTCAGCCAAAACACTTCTTCTGTTTCGATTAATTTATTTATTAGTGGATGTTCCTCTTTTAAATTCTCTAATCCGCTCATTTTTCTTCCTCCTCATAACCTTGTAGCTTACGATTCAATAAATTATAATTAAATTAATTTTAATATAGTTTAACACAAATTATTCGCTTTGGTTAATTTTAATTTAATTTATTTAAATATAATTTAATAATAATTAAGGAGCTTTTCATTATGGAAAATATAGATATTGGTAAAAAGATCGAAAAACAAAGAAAAGAAAAAGGTTTAACGAGTAAAGAACTCGCAAAGATGGCAGGTATTACACCATCTATGTTAAGTCAAATTGAGCGTGGGTCTGCTAACCCTTCTATTCAAACATTAAAAGTACTCGCAAAAGCGTTAGATGTTCCAACATTTAGCTTTTTACTTGAAGATACAAATACAGACGATTTAATTGTACGTTCTCATAAACGAAAAAAAATGATTATCGATAATTTATCATATGAATTGTTATCACCTGATTTCACAGGAAATTTAGCAACAGCAATTATGACTGTTCCGCCGAATACAGCTTCATCAGAAAATGTACTAGAACATAAAGGTGAAGAATTGGCATTTGTATTAGACGGGACAATCACATTACATTTAAACGAAGAAGAATACATATTAGAAACAGGTGATAGCGTAAAAATACCCGCCTATTTAAAACATAAATGGGTAAATCAATTCGAGAAAAATGCCATTGTTTTATTTTCCGTTACTCCGCCGATTTTTTAATAGATGTAATAAAAATAGCCACGTGCGGATTCCTCCGTACATGGCTATTTTTATTTTTTCGGCACCAACAAAATCCCTAAACTCATAACACAAAAACTGAGTATTTGCTGCATCGATAAACCAAATAGAACCGAATTTTGTTCACTAACAAGCGAAATAATAATATGAGCAAACCCCTCAATAATTAGAAAAACACTTATATTCTTTCCATTTCCGATTCTTTCATTTTTCATCCATAACAAGCCCAGTATACAAAGGCCAAGGATGATTTCATATACGAAAATGGGATGATATAAAAATTTAGATTCATATATTTTCACACCCCAAGGCAGTGTCGTTTGTACACCTATTTTGTGGTGGAATAGAAAATAAAAAATAATACTCATACATAGCCCAATAGGCAATGCATCAAGTAAAATCCGAAGCGAAAATTGCTCTTTTTTACTTTTCCAAACAATATATGCACTCGCAATTACACAGCCTGCTATAATATGCTTCATACTTCCTATAGCTAATAGTGCTTGCAATGGCGATTTAAAAGCCCATACTGGATTTATAATTGCCGGTGCAAATTTCCATACAAATACGATGATAAGAAAAGCATTTGTTACTGCATCCATCATTTTTTCATATGGTACACTTTCGTTCTTCATCTTTCGTTTCATCAACATAAATCCAAATAGACTTCCAATTATAAGAGATACAGGTTGTAACCTCACGATCCACTCCATCAATACAAAATCCCCTTAACTCTCAATTAATTTCTTAAATTTCTCTTCTAATTGATCTGGAGGTAATACACCTCGTACTTGCTCTACGATAATTCCATCTTTATTAACAAAAAATGTCGTTGGTAACGAAAATACTTTATAATCTAATCCAGCTACTCCGTCCATATCTAGTAAAACAGGAAACTTAAATCCGTGACGATCTGCAAACGCGCTCGCTTCTTGTACCGGATCTCCAATTGTCGCATTTACCGCAAAAATTTCAACATCCTTTTTATATTTATCATACATATGAACTAAGTCAGGTGCCTCCATTTCACATGGGCCACACCACGATGCCCAAAAATTAATAAGATATGGTTTTCCTTTTGCATCATTTAACGAATGCAGCTTCCCATCTAATCCTTTTAATGTTATGTTTGGCGCTTTAAATCCTACTTGTGGTAATACTTCTGTTTCTTGTAACTCCGCTTGCTTTGCTTTTCTTTCTTTTTCTTCTTTTTTTGTATTATAAAAATTCACACCTGCCCAAATTAGCGCACCGGCTAGTATAATCGCAATTAGTTTCTTCACTTTTCTTCCTCCTCATTATTAAAAACCTGTAAATCCACCGAATAGGCGAATAAAGAATGCTGTAATTTTCGTCATTTGATTTGTATACAATAAAACACCTGTTATAATCATCATTCCGCCGCCAATTTTCATCATGACATTGGCATATGTAACAATCCATTTTACCTTCCCAATAAAGAATGCCATCACGAAAAACGGAACCGCGAACCCAAGAGTATATGCGGTAATATAAAGAAGTGCTCCTTCAGGATTCGTCGCACCAAGCATGAGTACAGCTGAAAATATCGGTCCAACACATGGCGTCCACCCCGCTGCATATGTCATACCGACTATAATAGAGCGAATATACCCAGTCGATTTACTTCTATACTGCACTTTTTTCTCTGCCATAAGCCACTTAGGTTGAAATAAGCCCGTCATAAACAATCCCATCAAAATAATGAAAATCCCACCAATTTGTTGAATCAATTTTTGGTTAGATGAAAATGTTATTCCAATCCAACTTACCGATAAACCTAACGCATAAAATATAACCGAAAATCCAATCACAAAAAATACGGTATGCATAATCGCTGATTTTTGCATCATTCCACGATTATCTTTTAAATCTTGAATAGAGACACCTGTAATATATGATAAATAAGATGGATATAGCGGTAAAGAACATGGTGATATAAATGACAATACCCCTGCCCCAGCTACAAGCCAAATTGTTAAATCTGCTGCATTCATTTTATTCCCCCTAAACACACTACAATGAGTAGTGTTAATTCTTAAAAAAAGAGGCTATATGCACTCTCCGACAATAAGTACAATCGATATACAGAATAAAGCTAATGTTACATATACCGAATTCGTATGTAATGGAATATTAAGCTTTACGACTTTTTCATTTAACACTTGCTCGATTCGTAAATTTATTGCTGTTTTTGCAAATGAAGCTGTCACACATCGATTTTCCATTGTCTTTATTTTAATTAATTTTAATAATGCGCTACCTAACTCGAATTTAGATTTCATTTTTCGCATTGCATATTTATCTGCGGCTAACTCCTGATACACATGATAGCGTTGCAATAGGCCTTTTAATATCGGGATGTATATCATTCCTTCTGCTAATAACGTAAAACAAAATAATTTTAACGGATCTCGATTACTTTGATGATATTCTTCATGGAAAATAATTGCATCCATTTCTTCATCTGAAAATGTTTGAAGCATACCTTCTGACATGACAACTTTCGGACGAAATAACCCAATTGTAAATGCCGCAACTTCCTCGGTCGGCAATATATATATCTGTTTTCCTTTTCGAATGAAAGGGATAAGTACTTTTTGTAACTTTTTACTATAGAAAAATTGCCTCCAAATTCTTTTGCACACGATGATCACAGTAAGTAGTAAAAATCCAGTAATTATAATACGAATGAGCGATAATTCCTTCATATGTTGTTCTAATTGGAACAAGCAAAAATTTGAAAGAAAGAACGCCTTATTTTGAAACAGAAATGGATATGTAACGTAATACACTAACATACTGAAAAAGAGGGTACTAACAATCACTGCTAACAATACGATTTTACGCATTTGCCATTTCATTTTATTGATCCTCTTTTTTTAACTGATTCAATTTGTCTTCTAATTTTTTTATTAAAGTCGGATCAGCCTGCTCTAACTCATCAAGCATATGATTTACAACTAAATCTCCAAATTCCCCCATCAATTCCTGTGTCATTTTCTTCGTTTGATTGGATAAGAATTCTTCTTTTGTTTGCACAGCACGATATATGCCACTTCTTTTCACAGTCTGTTTTTCTAAGTGAAATTTCTCTACTAACCTGTTCATAACTGTCATGACTGTATTAAAATTCACAGGTGATTCTTCACTTAATTTCTGCTGCACTTCTTTAATCGTAATACCCTCGGTAGACCAAACAATCTCCATAATTTTCGCTTCAAGCGGTCCAAAGAAATGATTTAACCCTTGCTCATTTAACTTATAGTTTTGAGTAAACATAATGCGGCTCCTTTCACACTACGAATTGTAGTATAAATTAAATGAAAGGTCAAACACGAATAGGATACACTAAAATTCACTACCTATAAATACGTACGCCATTCCATTCATTATAATCCTAGCTTCTCTCCAAATGTTTCAAAGAGATACTGCTCTAATATTTGTACACTAAACTTCTCATTACGCCCAAGTGCAAATAATTCCCGATCTTTCGCTACGATAGTATCTAATGGAATAACGACATTATCCACTATTTTTGTAATTTCAATGATGTTACTTTTGACATTTACCTCTGTTTTAAATTCAATATTTTCTAATACGATATGTGAGCGTCTTCCTGATGCCAAAAAAGTAAAGTTAGGATTTTTATAAATGCCAATTTCACTCTCTAATGGGTATAAATACTGAAAAATGATATCTCTATGTCCATCTTTTATTATTTTTTCATCCTTCTCATCATCTAAGTATTCTTTCACCTTCGTTGTAAATTCAAATCGAAAATCCACTTTTTTCACGCTCCCTCTTTGTATTTTTATATTAAATAAATATATTGAAATAATTTTACCATATTGTGATTCAAGTTCCTATTAAAAGTAAAAACTCATTTGTAAAATCTCTATTATTTCCGATTCTTTTTTAAGTATAAGTACTAATTCAATATGAATTCATGCTTTGTTATATCTATTTAAACATATTGTTTCCATATTTTGAAACAATAGTATGAAGTATTATATATCGATAAAGTGAAACCTTTATCAGCTCTCACCACCTTTACTATTCCGATATACTGAAACTACATTTTCTACTTATTCATTACATAGAGAAGGAATGTAAGTCTCTTCTATCGAATTTTTATATAACGAAAATGATTAGGTGGTGCTTTACTATGAAATTAGCTGTCATTGGTGGCGGTGACTTGCAAGATTCAAATCACTCGCCTATTAATGAACGACTTATAGCATTAACAAATAAACTGTATCCAAAAGTATTATTCATTCCTACAGCTAGTCATGATGATGAAAGCTATATAAAACTATTTTTAGACACGTTCGAACAACAATTACACTGTGAAGTACAAATTTTACGCACTATAGCCGATACACCTTCTAAATATGAAATAGACGAAATGATTCAATCAGCTGATTTGATTTACCTCGGTGGCGGGAACTATATTCACATGCTTACACAATGGAAAGAACATAAACTAGATGAAAAATTATTATTTGCTTTGCAGCAAGGAACGCTCATTGCGGGGTATAGCGCCGGTGCTATGTGTTGGTTCACATCTAGTATCCGATCCGATTATGAAAGTTCTGGTTATATTGAGAGCAACGGCTGGGGGATTGTAAACAAAAGATTTTGTCCACATTATAATCAATTAAATAGAATGAACGCCTTCCATTCCTTTTTACAAAACCATCAAGGTAATATAGAAGGAATTGCACTAGAGGATAATTGCGCTTTATATATTACAGAAGAATCTTTTGAAATTATCGGCGAACCTGAAAAAGCGTGGGAGTTTTATATGAGTGATAACAAACTCATTAGACAACATTTTGATATCACTTTAAAAAGCTATTTATAAAGTGAAACTTTAATCAGCCCTCACCAATCGGGCATTTACGGGCAATTGATCTGCCACCTAACTTCTTTGCTCCAGCCGAATTTTGAGGTGGGAGTCTTATTGCCCGGCGTATAGCGGGATAAACATACACTTACAAAAAATGTCCCTAAGTATAATAACTTAGGGACATTTGCATGATTTAACTTACTAATCGTGTAATTCGTTTCTTCTGCCATGAAAGCTTATAATATGCATACTGTAAAATTAAGCTAACAATAAATGCTGCTGGGTACCCAATCCATATCCCTTCTATACCAAGACTTGTATGATAAGAAAGGTAATACGCTACAGGTACTTCAACAAGCCAAATTGATACGACGCCGATAACAGTTGGCCATAATACTGTACCACTTGCTCGCATTGTCGCACTAATGATTTGCGCATGACCGAAAATTAAATAGCTCCATAATGTAATCATAACAAGGCTGTGAGCAATATCAATTGTAGTTTGACTCGTTAAAAATAGTGATAGTATGTCTCTTGAGAACAAGTAAATAAGAGATATTAGCACACCACCGATGACATAGTTCATAATAATTCCGGCCTTTACAACTTTCTGCAATCGATCAAATTGATTTGCACCAATTGATTGTGCTGCAAAAATGGAAACTGTAATACCAAGGCTAACTGCTGGCATTTGTACATAACTTGCAACCTGATTCACGACGCCATATGCTGCTGTTGCATCCGAACCGTAACGATTTACAAACGCGATAACCGCGATTTCAGATAATGAAACTAATATCATATTAATACTCGCTGGAATTCCCAGTCGAAGCAATAGCTTCAATAACTCCCCATCCATGCGAAGATATTTCCTTACCGTACTATCTAATTGTAGTGGGTGATTTTTCTTCTTTAAATACACTAGCATGACAATAAACGTAATAACTGTAGATATAACAGAAGCATACGCTGCTCCATACACATCTAATTTCGGAGCTCCTAACCATCCAAAAATAAGAATTGGTAATAAGATCATATTTAGCGCTGTACTTACAATTAAAAAGTAAAATGGCGTTTTGGAATCTCCTGTACCTCTCATAAATGTTGTATATGCGAAATATAAAAATAAGACTGGCATCGATATAAATAATATCCGTGCATAATGTACACTTATTTCAATAATATTTTCTGGCGTTCCCATAAGACGCATAATATCCATTGCAAAAATACTGCCTACTATCGCCAACACAACTCCAATAATAAATGTAAATGTCAGCGTCGTACCAACGATAGCTTTTAAACGATCTTCGTTTTTAGCGCCAAACGCCTGACCAATTAAAATAGAACTACCTGAACCAATACCAATTACAAATGAAACGAGTAAGAAAAATAGAGGAAAGAATGCTGATATGGCTGCTAAATCATTAACTCCTAGCCATCTTCCTACTACTACCATACCGAATAATTGTCCAATCGATTGTAATACATTACTTAATAGTAACGGTACTAAAAACATGGACATCGACTTCCAAATTGGTTTACTCTCACTCTCTAGCTTATGTGATTCCGCACCTTCTTTATTGTTATCTGTAGGTGGTTTCAAATTTCATTTCTCCTTTTATTAAAAATCTGTTTTTCAACTTCTATCTCTTTGTATAGTTATTATAATGATGTGCTTCTATTCATTTTCTTTTCCGTATGATTATAACTTCACCCAATATTGGCTTCCATCAGCTGTTCTATCTAAAAATCCATATTCGATTAAATATCTTCTTAACGTTACAAAATCCGGGTATACACTTTCTATAACTGTATTCACTTCTTTTTCAGTATACTTTTTATTACTATCAAACTTCGTCACTAAATGGCGTAATATAATTAATTTACGCTTTTGCTTTTTCGGAAATTTAGAAAGCGGTCCATCTAATCCTTCTGTAAAATGTGCTTTTAATACTTCATCATTTTCTTCTTCCGTAATATTGTAGCGATCATCTACCATCGTCGCTGTTCTATGAATCGGTACAAATTTCGTTTGTACTTTTGATTTTTCTTCCGACAGTTCCATTAACGCTAAAAACACTTTCGCTTGCTTCATTTTCTCTCGAAGTGTAAATCGATGATTACGAATAGTTGATGTACTTCCGCCATCCATCTCTTTTACAATCTCTTTATCATTCAGCCCCATATGGAAAAACTGAACCATTTTCTTTTGCAAATCAGTTAAACCAGTGTACTTCTTATCAAGATTTAATAAATAATCAAACATAGACGTATGTTCATTTTGCACATGCAATTGTACAAACTTCTCTGCTTCATACAGAACTTGATTATCTTGATAAATTACGCCCTTAATAAACGCTTCTCCACAAGCTAAACAAATATACTCCTCTGCTTCCGCTTCAAACACATACCCTTTCTTCAATTCCTCAACCGAAGCATCCCAAAACTTCTCTGAAATATCACTCATACTAAACACTCCTTTAAAATGTTTATCTAAAAACAGACATTTCCCAATAACGTTTACTATCACTTCATCATCTTAACATACAGCGAATAAACATTTCAATGTTTCGTTTACCCATTTTATAAACTTTTATAAAAACGTCTATTAAACAATCCTTTGGAAGGACTTAAAGCAATGAAAAGCGAATGTATTTAATAAGTGAATTTCTAATTGAAAGAAGTAAAATACGTTATTCAATATTTAAATGATAACAACCTCGTTCAATATGGAACCGGTACTCACTCATTCCAAAACTTCAGCATTCAATTTTAACTACAAAAAAGGTGTTTCCATATACGAAAACACCTTTTATCCATTATATATTCTATTTGCAATCTCTAGTAAAACTTTACTTACCTGTACGAATATATGCTTTAGGTCTCGATTTTCAACAAATTTATTAGCATAACTACCCATAATCATCATACAACTAATTATGACTAACACTAACTTTCTATTCTTGTAAGTCACTTCATGTCACTCCACTATTAAAAAACTTCCTTTGAATTTACCCCATCAAGAAATTTTACATGAATAATAAAACGTGTGAATATGTAATTCTGCATATTCACACGTTTTATTACGATGTTGTGATTTAATTTAATTAGAGTACGCGGATACCGAGGTGACTAACTTGAAATTTAAAGCGAAAAAGAATCCATTTCACGTCATTTTTATTACATTATTTATCAGTATTTTTCTCGTTTCACTATTCTTCCAAAATGAAAATTCTATTTTTTTCACTCTCATGATGCTACTAAATGTCGTGAATCTTTCTTCATTCTATTTTTCTCACTACAATGTAACGGAAACATCCCTTGTTGTAAAACATGGTTTTGTATTTCATACTGAAATTCCATTTGAAGATATTCGTCACGTTAAATTCTCCGGCAAAACACTTCGCTCAGAGAAGTGGACTAGGCAGCAATTAGAAATCCATTACAATTTATTTGATTCTGTGACAACTTTCGTACCCAAAGAAGAAGAAAAATTCATTGCACTCTTAAAAGAAAACTGTCCACAAATGAAAGTATTGAATCGTCCTGCTAACAAATAATATATTTTGGCACTTGCAGTAATACAAATGGAAGACATACAAATATATCAAAAAAGCCCAGATTCTAAACAAAGAACCTTGGCTTTTTCTATTACTCTTTCGGAGCAATCATTTTTTTCGGATCGACAACTTCATCAAATTGCTCTTCTGTTAGTAATCCAGATTGCAATGCTGCTTCTTTTAAAGTTAACCCCTCTTTATGAGCATGCTTCGCAATTTTCGCTGCATTTTCATATCCGATATGCGGGTTTAATGCTGTAACAAGCATTAATGAACGATTCACATTCTCTTTAATTACTTCTTCATCTGCTTCAATACCAACTGCACAATTATCATTAAATGAAACAATTGCATCTGCCAATAAGTGAGCGGATTGTAAAAAGTTATATGCAATAACAGGTTTAAATACATTCAATTCAAAATTACCTTGGCTCGCAGCAAATCCGATTGTTGCGTCATTTCCCATCACTTGCGCTACAACCATCGTTAACGCTTCACTTTGCGTTGGATTTACTTTACCTGGCATAATAGAGCTTCCTGGCTCATTTGCCGGAATAATAATTTCGCCTAGACCACTACGTGGACCGCTTGCCAGCCAGCGGACATCGTTAGCAATCTTCATTAAATCAGCTGCTAATGCTTTTAATGCACCATGCGTATATACAACTTCATCATGGCTCGTTAATGCGTGGAACTTATTTGGTGCAGAAATAAATTGCTTACCTGTAAATTGGCTAATTTCCTCTGACACCATCTCACCAAATTTAGGATGAGCATTAATACCTGTTCCAACTGCAGTACCACCAATTGCAAGCTCTTTCATATATGTATTGCTCTCTGCGATCATACGCTCTGTTTTTTCAAGCATACGATGCCATCCGCTAATTTCTTGTCCTAATGTTAAAGGCGTTGCATCTTGTAAATGTGTACGACCAATTTTTATAATATGTTCAAATGCAGTTACTTTTTCTGCTAACGTTTCTTTTAATTTCGTAATTGCTGGTAAGACGTGATTTTCTACTGCGATTACACATGCTACATGAAGCGCTGTTGGAAATGTATCATTTGAACTTTGAGACATGTTCACATCATCGTTCGGATGAATATGTACGTCAGATCCCTTCTCTTTCAAAATTTGATTCCCTCGATTTGCAATTACTTCATTTACATTCATGTTTGACTGTGTACCACTACCTGTTTGCCATACGACAAGTGGAAAATGTTCATTCCATTTCCCTGCAATTACTTCGTCAGCTGCTGCCACAATTGCTTCTGCTTTTTCTTCTGATAGCTTTCCTAATTTTTGATTGCTAAGTGCTGCACTCTTTTTTAAAATCGCAAATGCTTTTACAATTTCAAGCGGCATTTGCTCTGTTCCAATCGGGAAGTTTTCTTTACTGCGTTGCGTTTGTGCTGCCCATAATTTATCAGCTGGAACTTTTATTTCTCCTATTGTATCTCTTTCAATTCTGTACTCCATTTTTTCATCCCCTTGAAAATAAAATACCTACATTTCTCATTTTAACAGACTTCCGCTCTGATGATAAGGATTCTCACTCGTATATATAAAAAAAATACCTCCTGCCATCGCAGAAGGTATTTTTTTATGATACTTGCTTTCCTTTTTCAACGTCATCTACATACCAGATGAATTTGCCTGTATATCCGTAAATAACCGCTAAAATTAAAGATACGAAGCTTAACCACATAAACGGAACGTATGAGAACGTTGCTACACCTAAAATACCAGCCATAAAAATACCATTATCCGACCATGGAACCATACCAGAAGTTAACGTTCCACCTACTTCTGAGTTACGCGCTAATACGCGGCGGTCTATTTTTAATTTATCATAGCTATCTTCCATAATTTTCGGGGTTAAAATTAGTGATACGTACATCGCACAACCAAATATATTCGCTAAAAATGCCACGATTAATGTAGACAATGTTACATTACCAGCAGAATTTAATTTCTTCTCGAATTTTGATACGATTACTTTTAAAACACCTAGTTTTTCAAGTAATCCACCAAATCCTAAACCGAAAATAATAACGGCCACTGATCCAAGCATACCGTTAATTCCACCACGGTTTAATAACTTGTCAACAAACTCAACACCAGATTGAATTGAGAATCCGTTATACGCTGTTCCAATCGCCTCTCCAAAGTTCATTCCTTGGAAAAGAGTTGCCCAAATTGCACCAATTAAAGCTCCCATTGCAATTGTTGGCATAGACGGTTTCTTCATCGCTAATAGAACAATAACAATGACCGCTGGAACAAGCATCCATATTTTAATATCAAATTGCTTTAATAAAGCTTCTTTTAAAAACTCTACTCGATTCAAATCTACATTATCGCCGCCATACATCCAACCAGCTACAGTAAACATAATGCTAGTAATAATGTAAGCCGGAACATCTAATACGAGCATAGCTCGAACGTGAGCAATAACATCTACTTTTGCCATAGAAGCTGCAAGAACTGTACTATCAGAAAGTGGTGATAATTTGTCGCCGAAATAAGCTCCTGAAAGAACTGCACCAGCAACAAGTGGAAGTGGTAATCCAAGCCCTTCACCAATCGCCATCATAGCAATACCTGCTGTTCCAACTGTTCCCCATGATGTTCCTGTCGCGATAGAAGTTATCGAACAAATAATTAATGTTGCCAGTAAGAATATGCTAGGGTGAATAAACTCTAATCCATAATAGATTAATGTTGGTACTACGCCACCAGCAATCCAAGTTCCAATTAAAGCACCTACTGCAACTAAAATCAGTATTGCTTCTAATCCGTTAGAAATCCCTTTCGTAATTGCATCTTGCAATTCTTGATAACGAAATCCTAATCTTAATCCAAGCGCAATTACTAAAAACCATGAAATAAATAGCGCTAATTGAATTGGGAGATCAAAAATCGTTTGGAAGGAAAAGACAACAGCAAGAAATAGTAATAAAAGAACTATGATTTCTAGCATCGATGGTAATCTTACACTTTTCATTTTTTTCTCTCCTTACAAGTCGATAACATGACATATGTCGTCTTACATGTATGTAATATACAATTAGCGAAGACAAAACAAAATTTTCATATTATTTCGATTTATTTTTCCAGTATAATATAACACCTTTTCTATTGTAAAAGTAGATGTTACTTTTCGCAATGGAAAATATAAAAAATGTTACATTTTTATATAGAACAATCCAAAAATAACTTTTTTAATATTTGTTATAACAAATTTTGTTACTATTATCCTCACTTTTAAGGAGTACCATTTTTTCCACAAAAAAAGCACACATCATTAAAATGATGCATGCTCCACTTTTATTTATACATATCTTGTATTTCTTCTTTATTTTTAAGTATTTCCACAAACTTATCGCTACACCCTTTCGGAAACAATACTCCGAGTCCATATGAATGCTCAAACTGAAAATGAGGGTACTTCGCCTTGACCTCATCCCAAAATTTATACACGCCGAAATTTCGACCTTTCACCTCAATATCGTGAAATAATACGATACCGTTATTCGCAAGTTTCGGTAACCATGTTTTATAGTCATGAGAAACTGCTTCATACGTATGATAGCCATCAATATGCAACAAATTTATCGTTCCATCTTGAAACTGATCCACAGCCTCGTCAAAAGTAGACCGAATTAAATTCCCTATATGGGGGTAACTCATATCCGTGTATTTACTCACTATTTGAAAAACACCTTCCCCATATGGACCTGTATGTTCATCCCCTGCCCAAGTATCTACAGCAAAGCATTTTGTAGATAAGCCTCCATCTTTTACCCCTTGGCAAAAACTGAAAAAAGAAGCTCCTAAATGTGTACCTAACTCAACTAATATTTCTGGCTTTTCAAATCGTACTAAATCATAAGCAAAGTTTAAGTGTCCCACCCACGCAGAATTCATTCGAATATATGGACTATATTGATCAAATTCAAATGTTGGTTTATGAGTAACCCAGCTCATCACATTTCTCCTTCTACACATATTTTTAACAAATCAAATTACTCTTATCTTTATTTTTTTATCCTCTTGATTATGATTTAATTTTATAATTTTACCTCGTTTTATTTAACCTACTTACTTGTATCGTAAAAATAACTGGAACTACTAAAATTCCCATCGTACAAAACAGAAATTTCAGTTTATTTTTTATGCATTTCGTGATATATTGCATATTGTATTCAAAACTTATTGTTAGAGAAAGGAAATAAAACTATATGGATCCAAATCGTTTAAAAGGAATCATTATGGTTGTAATTGGTGCTTGTTTATGGGGATTGTCCGGGACAGCTGCACAACAACTTTTCCAATATGAACACGTTTCTACTGAATGGTTAGTTACAATTCGATTGCTTATATCCGGCGTTATCTTGCTCATTATTTCGTCATTCGGAACGAGAAAAAAAGAAATATTCGGCATATGGAAACAAAAATCTGATGCTATTAAAATGATTTTGTTTGGCCTATTCGGTATGCTTGCTGTACAGTACACGTATTTTGCTTCTATTAAAGAAGGAAATGCCGCCGTCGCAACATTATTACAATATTTAGCCCCTGTATTCATCACTGTATACTTACTTTTCAAATGGAACGTTCGTCCATCAAAAATTGATTTCATTTCAATTGCCCTTTCACTAGTAGGAACTTTTCTCTTACTAACAAACGGGTCTGTTCATAACTTGGCTGTTTCTACACCAGCTATTATTTGGGGGATTTTATCTGGATTATCTCTTGCTTTTTATAGTTTATATTCAAAGGGATTACTAGAAAGATGGTCTTCCTCTGTTATCGTTGGATGGGGCATGATTATTGGGGGTATTGGTGTAACGATTGTACAATTTATTTCTACGAAAGAATTCATTTTATTATCAACTATGAAGTATGTAAAACTAAGTACCCTACCGCTTATCACATTTGTCGTCATTTTCGGGACACTTATTGCATTTTATTTATACTTAGACAGCATACGATACTTGACTCCGAAAGAAACGACACTATTCGGATGTACAGAACCACTCGCAGCTATTATTTCTTCTGTACTTATATTACACGTACCGTTTCAATCTTTTCAGCTACTAGGGGCTCTTTGTGTCATTGTAATGGTGCTTATCTTAAGCCAAAAACCAGATAAAGGGAAACCCAAATTAAAACTTATTCATGAGAAAAAGGAAAATATACAATGAAAGGATTGAATTCACTATGCCTATCCCTCAAAATTATAAAAAACAAGGAAGAGTTTCGGCAAAATCACTCGTTTTAAATCAACTACAAGATTGGATTATTGAAGGTGTATTGCAGCCTGATGAAAAAATTAATGATGGGGAATTGGCTGAAGCACTAGGCGTAAGCAGAACGCCTGTAAGAGAAGCACTTCAAATATTAGAACTTTCTGGATTAGTGGAAATGGTACCTGGGCAAAAAACAAAAATTGCTCCTATTAAGTTAGATGACATACCTATCATTTATGAAACGATGGCCGGTCTTCACTCTATTATAGGAAAGCAAGCACTTCAAAATATTACAGACGCTGATCTGAAACTACTTTCTGAAATAAATGATGATTTTCAGCACTCTATAGAGAAGAAAAACGCAAAACAAGCTTTAGAGCTAGATATACAATTTCACAATACAATTTCTTCTATTGCTAAAAACCAATATATTGAACCATTTCTAGAAAATATGCAACTTCACGTTTTACGTCTTGAATACTTGTTTTTCCAAAACTTTGTTCCAGCAAGTCAATCTATTGAAGAACATCACTCTATCATTGAAGCACTGCAGGAGCAGGACGAAAAACAAATGGAACAAATGATGTCTCAAAACTGGCTCCGTCCAATGAAAGAAATACAGAAAATAATTTCTATGAAATAAGAATAGAGCTGGTTACACAAAATCGTAACCAGCTCACCTTTTATTAATCTATATAGCTATGCCTGAATATCTGCATAATCTTCCATATCTTCGTACTCTTTTTCCAATTCCTCTAAAGACAGCTCGTATAATTGTCGGTCGCGAATTTTAAACACACCTGCTCCAATTAACTCATCGATTATATGCCTCTTACGATTTTCAACAGCAAAACGGAGTTGACTACTCATCTTTTAAAAAACTCCTTTCTACGATCATTGAAAATGATAATCTTTATCAATTACCACTTCTGATTATAAAAGATGACTCTTTATAAGTAAAGTAATTTCATGAAATATTTACCTTACAAAGTATTTGTGGCCACATTATATATATGTATGCCGTGCGAAAAATGTTATGACACATTTTCTTATCCTTTTTCTTTCATACTTTGCAAGTTGTCTCACTATGATTAAATTCACCATCTATTTCTACTTGAATGGTGACATGTTCTACATGAAACTTCTCCTTTAATACATCCGTAGCCTCTTTTAATACACTTTGCGTTTCATTATCTTTAATAATCAGATGGCAAGTTAATACTTGAAAATCAGATGTGACAGACCATATATGTAAATCATGAACTTCCTTTACAATCGTAATATTTAATAATGTAGTTTTTACCTCTTCAACATTTATGTGCTGTGGTGCACCTTCCATTAATATATGGACCGTATCACGTGTTACACGCCATCCACTAATAATGACTAAAATAGACACAAGAATACTAGCAATCGCATCTGCAGCAGTCCATCCGAAAAATTTAATACATAGCGCTGCAATAATCGCTCCGACTGATCCTAATAGATCGCCTAATACGTGTAAGAAAGCACTTCTTAAATTCAAATTACCTTTCACATCTCCGCCTCTCATTAATATCCAAGCTGATAAAATATTAACAAGCAGACCAAGTACAGCAATAATGAGCATCCCATTACTAGCAATCTCAACTGGTTCTGTAAAACGGCGAATTGCTTCAATAAAAATGTACACTGAAATGACAATAAGAACGACACCGTTACATAATGCCGCTAACATTTCGACTCGCTTATACCCGTATGTTTTCGCAGCTGTTGCTGTTTTTTCTCCAAGCTTGAACGCAAGTAAACTTAAAGCTAAAGATACCGCATCACTTAACATATGCCCCGCGTCAGATAGTAGTGCTAAGCTATTTGTTACAAATCCTCCAATTACTTCAGCAATCATAAAACTCGTTGTTAGTACGAAAGCAATTAGTAGCGCCTTTTTATTGTTAGAATGACCGTGATCATGTGAATGTCCCATACGAATACTCCTTTAAGTGCAATATCTGTATGTTAGTATGAAACAAACTCCCCATCTTTATCCCGAATTAACGCCCGATTAGTGTAAGCTAATAATCAGTGAAAATGCCCACACACACTGATTAAAGTCTCACTTTATCCCACTTCCTCTGTATACACACTTCGCTATTTTTCAAACAAGTCCTTTTTCTCAACAAAAAATAAGACTACTTCTTTTTCAGCTTCATATTGTTTACTAATGAAAGAAATTTGAGGAGGTTACTAATATGAAACGTTTATTTCTCTGTATGGAGCGTGAACTTGTTGTTGTAAAAGAACGATATGGTAACTATGAAGCATCCTATCACTTACAAAATATGCAGCCTACTTGTATTGCAGTTGATCCATTCCAACAAAACCGTGTATATTGCGGAACATTTGGACGAGGTTTATGGTTAAGCGACGATGGTGGAGATTCGTGGAGACCGATTGGAGATTCCTATCGTTACTTTGATTTCCCTAAAGAAGATGGTATTCTGCACTCCTCTATCACTTCCATAACGATAAGCTCAAATGAACAAGTTAATAGCTATGGCGTCGTTTATGTCGGCACAGAACCGAGCGCTTTATTCCGTTCAGAAAATGGTGGTGAAACGTGGACTGAACTTAAAAATATGAAATCATTATTATCTTCTTATACGTGGGCTTTTCCGCCTAGACCTTTCACCCATCACGTTCGCTGGATTACAGTTGATCCAAACACTCCAAAGACAATCCATGTTTCAATTGAAGCAGGTGCTGTTATTCAAAGTAATGATAGAGGGCATACATGGATGGATAAAAAATTCGGTGCTCCTATCGATGCGCATCAATTGCTTATGCACCCTGAAGCTCCAAATCGCCTTTATGCATCATGTGGTGATGGCTTTATGGGCGGACCTGATCGCGCATACCTTGAAAGTTATAACAGCGGAAACAGCTGGATCTCATGCAGTGAAGGACTTGAACACCATTATTTATATAGCATGGCTATCGATCCGGCTGATTGTGATACAATTCTCGTTTCTGCCGCACCGAGTGCTGACCTCGCTCATCACCGTATTCCTTATGAATCTTATATTTATCGAAAAACGAAAGATACTCCTTTCCAGCAAGTACAGCAAGGACTACCATCTGCAATCGGTACAGTCATTTCGATGTTTGCGACAAACGAAGCCGAACCACATACATTTTACACTTTAAATAACAATGGCGTGTTTCAATCCAATGATAGCGGCGAATCTTGGGAACAACTAAACATTCCGTGGAAAGATGAGTATAAAACGCAGCATCCGCATGCATTAATCGTTACTAGTTCTTAACGAAAAAAAGACTGCCTAACGGTTTTAGGCAGTCTCTCTTCTATTTCTTTAAATCAATTACGATATCATCTAGAACAATATCTTTGCTCTTCGCTTCTTTATTCGGCACTTCAATTTTCTTCTCTTTTCCATTCACATACTCCACTCCACCATGATTTTCAGGTGTATGAACTCGTAAGTGTACGCGAGGTGTAACGATAAGTTTTGTTGCATTTTCGTTTAATTTTTGGAATGTGGAACTCCAACTACTTTTATGCGGTTCTGCTACTGTACTAGTTCCGCCATTTCCTTCACCTGCATATTTATTTCCTAAATCATCTTTTATTTCTAATTCTACATCAGCGCTATCCCATATACTTCGTAATGCCTTAGATTCTTCCTGATTGTAAAAAACGATAAAGGACATAGGTGTTACTTCCATTTTGTCTATATTTACTTTTATACCTTCTTTTTCGGAAACCCCATTAACCTTTACTTCCTTACTATCCATCGCCTTTAAAGTAAGAGCAAAATTCCAATTCCCTTTTATAGATTTCTTTTCCTCATACATATTTATTGCCTCTATATCCCACCAAACATTTGCAACATCTAACCTTTCACTACCATGACCACTCATCGTAGTCATACCTACATATTTTCCCTCTCCAACTTTTGTCACGTCTGAACTACCTCCTCCGCCATTAAAGCCCATCACTTGCGGACTTCCAAATGGGAACGGTTTCTCTCCTAAATCTTTTTCGCTTTCAATAGAATATGTTATTGTAATTGTTCTACCATCGAACACAGCATCATTAATTGTAACCTTAACCCCATTACTCTCCCTCGTCATATTCAATTCAGTCGAAAACTCTTTATAATTTTCATATAACCCTGTTCTACCATCATCTAAAAATCGGAATATATCTCCTACTATAGGAAGACCTCCCGCATAGGTTGGAAAACCGATACCAAGCGTTGCAACTGATAATCCTACTAAAATAGATGCAACAGCAACGCCTTTTTTCCAACTTTTCATCTTTTTCTTCGTTCGTATCGATTGTTTTAAGTTACGCTTCACTTTTTCTTTTTCAATTTCAGAAGCCTCAATTCCCTCAAGTTCTTTCTCATCTATATCAATATCATTTAATAGTTCATAAATGTCTTTCATATGGCACTACCTCCAAAACTAATATTCGTAGCATTTTGTTGTAACTTCTTTTTCCCACGGTACACACGATTATCGATCGCTGCCCGAGTTAACCCTAACTTATCTCCTATTTCTTCTGTCTTCATACCGAGAAGATATTTCATAATGAACACCTTTTGATCTAACGGTTCTAATTGATTAATAAGCTTCAATAACTCTTCCCTATCTTCCATAACGATTAATTCATCTTCCGCTGACTTTTCCGTACTAATATGAAACTCATCTGAAATAATTTCTACTTTTCTAGTCGCTTTCCGGTAATAATCAATCGCTTTAAATTTCGCAATCGCCGCAATCCATTTTTTAAAATCACTCGGCTCTCCATGAAATTTATTTGCGTTATTCCAAATGGAAAGAAATATATCGTTTACACATTCCTCTATGAGTCCATCATTTTGAACTGGAAGAAGAACTTTGTGCGTTATTCCTTTTATGAGTGGTAAATATGTATCGACAACAAATTCTAGCGCATCTTCTTTTTGCCGTTGTAATCTTTTTATAAAATTTTTCTCATTTGATTTCATGTAGTGATTCCCCTTATTTTTTTGTAAAAGCTTTTACACCCTATATAACGTCTTACAAAAAATTTTCTCTCATCTTTTTTATTTTTTGTATGTTATGGAATACTTTCCCTAAGCCATTGTCTCACATAACTATGTATTCAAAGAAAATTTTCTCAAGTCTGCCTTTTAATTCATGTAGTACACTATTTATGTAGTAACTTTTTAACTTAGTGTACATTTTATTTCATTAATCTACTTTTCAACATTTTAAATTAGGAGATGAGATGTGTATGTGTGGAATTACAGGTTGGGTAGATTGGAAGGAAGATCTTTCAAATCAACATGTTATTTTAGAAAAGATGGCAAATAGTATTCAGCATCGTGGTCCTGATGCTGAAGGATTTTGGTTTTCACCTCGTGCGGCCTTTGCACACCGACGTTTAATTGTTATTGATCCAGAAGGCGGGACGCAGCCGAAGACATTTCGTGCTGGTGATTATACGTATGCTCTTACTTATAATGGAGAAATTTATAATTTCCGTGAACTGAGAGAGCAACTCGGGAAATGTGGTCATGCATTTGAAACGCATTCAGATACAGAAGTGTTACTACATGCTTATTTAGAGTGGAAAGAAGATTGCGTACAACATTTGAATGGAATTTTCGCTTTTGCCTTATGGGATGAGCAGAAACAACAATTATTTTTAGCGCGTGATCATTTAGGCGTAAAGCCACTTTTTTATACAGAAAGAAATGACAGCATTATTTTCGGATCTGAAATAAAAGCATTATTAGCGCATCCATCTGTCCCTGCTGAAATTGATGCGGATGGCATAAATGAAATATTTGGGTTAGGCTTATTTCGAACTCCAGGGTGTGGCGTCTTTAAACATATTCAAGAAGTGCGTGCTGGACATTGTATAACGTTTACACGTGATAAAAAAGTAGTTACGAAGTATTGGAATTTAGAAAGTAAAGCTCATACAGACTCTACTGAAGATACAGCATCACATATTTTATCTATTTTACAAGATACAGTAAAAAGACAATTAATTGCCGATGTTCCTCTCGTCTGTATGTTATCAGGAGGACTAGATTCTAGCGGGATTACTGCACTAGCGGGGAAAGAATTTGCTGCTGAAAATAAAACACTTCATACGTATTCTGTTGATTTTGTAAATAGCGCAAAAGATTTCGAGCTAACATTTGCTCGCACTGGTTTAGACGCTCCTTGGGTAAAGCGCGTTTCTAAACATGTAGGGACATCTCATCATGATATTATTGTGAATGCTGAAGAATTAGCAAATCACTTATTCGTTCCCCTCCGTGCAAAAGATTTGCCGAGTGCTGGTGAAGTGGAAACTTCACTATATTTACTATTTTGCGAAATGAAAAAAGATGCAACTGTAGCTTTATCTGGAGAATCTGCTGATGAAGTATTCGGCGGGTATCCTTGGTTTCATCAAGAAGAATTACTATATGTAGATAAGTTTCCTTGGCTAACAAATTGGAAAAATACATCTCCTCTTCTACTAAATGAAGTAAGTAACCAATGTAATCTAGAAAACTATATTGATACACGATTCCAAGAAGCGATACTTGAAGTACCTACTCTTGAAGGCGAAATTAAAAAATCTGCGAAACAACGCCAAATGTTTTATTTATTTTTAACGAGATTTCTTCCATTCTTACTTGACCGGAAAGACCGTATGAGTATGGCTGTAGGATTTGAAGTTCGTGTACCGTTTTGCGATTATCGATTAGTTGAATATTTATGGAACGTTCCTTTCAACATAAAAAGCATTGATAATATTGAAAAAGGCATTTTACGTAGAGCACTGAAATCTGCTTTGCCTGATGATGTACGGAATAGAAGAAAAAGTGCTTATCCAACTTCACAAGATCCACATTATTTACAAACAATCCGTCATTTATCACTCGACATGTGCAGTAATAAAAACAATCCTATTTTCTCACTTATTAATCATTCCACATTACTTGCCATTGCCGATCAAAGTAATAAAGACATTAACAATTTTGAAGCAAGAAGTGCTATGGAATATATGCTTCAAGTAAATGAATGGTTAAAAACGTATCACATCCATATCGCTTAACAAAAAGGAGCTCAAGGATAAAAACCTTGAACTCCTTTTCATATTAATTAGCGCATCGTTTATTTTCAGTATCGATAGACCATCCAATAATTGTGGCACAATCTCTACCTTTCCACTGCAGTACATTTGTTAATACTGGCTCAATCTGCAAACTATTTCCGTCGTGCAATATTTCTACTAAAGATTGATCATCATCAAACCTTCGTTTATCACACTCTAAAATACCGTCCGTTGCCATTACAATGTGATTTATTCCTTTTTCTAATCCTCTTACACCTGACGTAAAACAAGGGGTATTTGCTGCGAAAATATTTTTCCTACCGATATATTCGTAATTCTTCCGTTTATTTAATCGCCCTTTACCATTCTTCGTTTTCTCAGAATGGAATAAATATGCGAAGCAATCACCAACTGATAACCAATATAAAAATTCATCTTTTCGCAAACAAATTAAGCATGCAAGTTCTTCATCATCTTGATCACATTTTTCAATAAACAACTCATCTGTAAATAGCGCTAATAAGTACATATGTGTATGATGAAAAGCTAAATGTATCGGGTAGGAAAATAACTCTTTTAGTTTCTCTTTTCTTTCTGAAATGGCTTCTATTATATAATCAATATTTTTTGTTTTGTGATGTGTATCAAAAATCATAACAAATTCAAATTGCAATTCAGGATCCCACCAAGCAAGTACCGCATCTCCTCGTTCATATGCATCACTTTCTTGATTTCCCCCATATACGCCGACTGAAAGAGGACCACATTTTTCAACATGTATTTCATCTACATACATCTGTTCATGACTCATCCATTTGAATGTATTCACAGCTATCATCCTCTCTCTTGCTAAATGTATACCTTTACACATAGATTACCTTATATTTCAATAAAAATAAACTTTTTCAACATTTTCCATCCAAATAAAAGGATTTTACTTCTATACTCACGAATATATCTTATTATACGATATAAAAACAGGAGGATTTATCATTATGAAAGACATGAATCAACATTGGGAGAGTATTTATTATCACTTACGATATGAGTATGAAGACAACCTTTCTCATCAAGCTATTCGTATTTTACAACTCATTTCTCGTGAGAAAGATATAACAATTGGAAAATTGGCTACTGGGCTTAGTCTCTCCCATAACACAGCGTCTGAACACGTAAAGCGCCTTATTCAAAAAGGATTTATCATGAAAGAAAGAAATAAACAAGATGAAAGGGTTGTAAACCTTACATTAACAAAAGAAGGCATTGAAGGATTAGAAAAGCATACTTTACTAGATAAAGAAAAGATAAAAATATTAGAATCGCAGTTATCGAAAGAAGAACAACAATTAATCGAAAAAGCCTTTTCTTTATTAGCGAAGGAGGCAAAATATGCATTTCCTCGTTAAGGTAATCGTTTCCGCACTTATTATCGGCGTTATTACTGAAGTCGCTAAACATTATAGTACGATAGGTGGCTTTATCGCTGCCCTTCCACTCGTTAGTTTACTAAGCCTATTTTGGATTTCTTTCGAAGGCGGGAACAAGCAAGAATTAAGTCAATTTGCTATAGGTGTATTATATGGATTTCCTGCATCCGCACTACTATTATTTATCGTCTATATTGGGTTAAGAAACTCATTTTCACTTAGTGTATCTGTCCTGTTCGGTATAGGTGTTTGGTGTATTGTTTTTGCTTGTCAAAAATTATTTCAAGCTTAGTTAGGAGGGTTTATTATTTATAAACTTGTAGAGGTATTGGGGCAAACTATAGAAGTATATATAGCAGGAAGTAGTAAACAAACGGTAGTCATTCAAACCGGAATGGGTTGCTCATTTTATGATTGGCTCCCTATTATAGAAAAACTTTCACGACATTTTACAGTCGTTTCATACCATCGCCCAGGTTACGGAAAAAGCGAACTAGGAAATCATTCACGTACTACAAAACAAGCAACAAAAGAACTTCATATGCTACTACAAAAACTAGATATTCACGCGCCAATCATTCTAATCGGGCATTCCTATGGCGGCTTATGCGCACAGCATTTTGCGATGTTACATGAAGAGAAGCTGCAAGCACTTATTTTAGTTGATTCTACTTCTATGAACTTACAACGATTAGATGAGCTTCATTTACCAATTTCTGATCTGACTGACTCGGATGATATGTGGCTTCAAAAATATAATACATACTCCAAAATGAATGTAGACATGCTTTATAATGAACTAAAACCTATACTCGTTAACCAATCAAGACAGTACATTGAATTTTCTACCTCTCCTCTATTATATAAAGCAACAGCTTCCGAACTATGTGAGTGGAAAAATTGTGCTCGCTCAATAAAAGAGCTATATAAAACATTAAAAGTACCGTTAATCGTTATCGGTAGAGACCCTCAATTTTCTATTACTCAGTTGACTGAAGGCGGCATGCCAAAAGGGGAAGCGACGCAACTTGAATCAATGTGGCAAGAACTAATTCATGAACAATCACAACTCTCAATACATAGCCAATATATACTTGCCGAACATGCTGGTCACGGAATCGAAATTGATCGACCAGATATTATTATTGAGGCTGTTCAATCTCTATAAATAAAAAAAGGAAGCAACTAAAGCTGCTTCCTTACTTATCTATTCATAATCTTCTTCATCATCGATTTCTTCGTAATACGAATTCCCATTACTTACATATATAGGGCCATTCGCAACATCAATACGTAATACCCATGCCCATGGCACAGCTAAACGCTTATGTATTGCTCGCCAAAAGCTCATTGATTTTCTTTCGTACTCCTGGAACTCCTGAAGTAACTCTTTGTAGGAGGAACCGTCTAACTGAATATTTGCTTCTAGCAAACGAGAATGGGCATAGTACTGCAGCTCTAGTTCAGCAGCAATTTCCATTTCTTCTTCCGTTGCCATACCAATAATTGTTCCATCTGCTGGTGCAATTTCATATACGTTGTGAACTTCAATAAGCCCTTCTTTCTCTTTCTCAAACATGTAAACAGCCTCCTTTAACACATAATTTTTATGTTACAAAGTCATACTTCTACAATAACTTCTCCCTTTCCTCTTTTTTTGATAAACTTTTACAAATTATTTATCTGATGACCCGTATTCTCTATCCTTTCGGCAGAAACTAAATCTTCATTATGAAAATTCAACTTAAATATATCGGGCATACGAATTGTTTTCCAAAATTGAAAATCATATTTGGAATCAAAATAATGCATTAGTAATACCATAATATTCCCATGAGTACCTATTACAATATTCTTGCCTTTATATTTTTTTAATATACTTTGCATACATGTTACAACGCGTCTTTGTGCTACATCATTTGATTCCCCGCCTTCGTATGCATAATTCCAATCTCCCCACACTTTCTGCATAGCATCATTAAAATCCTGTACCGGCTCTGTACTTAATAACCTTTCACGTAAATCTTCTTCTATTTGTATCGATACATGATATGTATTCGCAATTCCTTGTACCGTTTGAATCGCCCTTTTATACGGACTAGAAATCACAACATCAATATGCTTATCTTTTAATAAGCGTGTTACATTCTCTACATCTAAGTACCCTTTTTCAGATAAGGGACGTACCCTTTCGTCTTTTGTATATATAGAGTGAGCATGGCGAACAAAATATATTGTCGTCATTCATTCATCCCCCTTTTCTGTTTCTATCCAAATTCAATACATTACCATCAAATCCCTTTACCTTTATAATAAGCGCTGTCAAATTTGAATGTTGATTTTCATATTAATAAAAGGGAAACACCTCTATGGTATTTCCCTCATTTAAAATAGACTACATTCAATTAAATACTTTATCAATTTTATTTCTGTCGTATTCTAATATCCAATCATTATATGTATGATAAATACCTCTAATTGCATTAGGAGAGGTAGCTAATACATCACAACCCCTATCATCATAAACGTGAAATATAGTATTCTTGTTAATATTTATGAAATACACCCTATGAAAAATACACGGTTTTATTCCCATATCTTGATTACAAATTGCTTTTAGCATAGGAATGTATTTCAAGTTTGAAACTTTACATTTCAAAGAATATCTATGAGTTTTATATACCCCGTCTTCATCGTCTTCTGGAAAAATATAAGGGATTGTATTTTTCTGTAACTTAAACAAATCGGACTTCTCTTTTACATACTTAGAAAAGATATTCAATTTGTGTTTGAAAGTTTCACCGTCTGCATAGTCATTTACATCCACTACGATATAAATATCATCTTCTGTTGCATGTAAAGACTGAAATAAAGTAATCGCTCTATTATAAACGCCTTCTAAATATGGGCAGTTTTCATAAATGTTATTGCGATCATAGTTCACACCTAATCTAAAGCGAATACCAATATCCCCATTATAAAATAGAGGTGGTCTAAGTTCTAAATTTGGAAACGTTTCAAGCATATACTCATTCAACCTCATCTCAACACCTACCTTTAATAGCATCTTGTTTACATAATAAAATTATTCTATTATAATTTATTTTTGAATTCCTCACTTGTTATAATGTCTCGAATAAAATAATCTACATTATTTCTCAGCTTTTGGTATACAACTTGATCTTCTATATCGTTAAACATAATGACAGCTTCTACCTTATTACCTTTTTTATCTGTAGTATACAAGCTTTTGGTCAATACGAATGCGGTAGAACCACCTTTTTGACCAGCATATTCGAACTTACTATTTTTAACTGTTCCTTTGAAAACATTCTCGATTTCTTCTTGCATTGGTTTTGGAAAATAATTTCTACTATTTATCTTTTCCATTATACTCATATAATCTTTAGCGTTTGCACCCACTAATCGATCTGACCAAATTCGCTGAAATTCCATATCTACTTTTAAGGGGATATCCCGTTTTTTCCATTCTTCTTCATCTTTCATCCATTCATGAATTTGTAAAACATGTTTATTATACTCATCCTTTGACATGTTACGTATCATTTCTAACGATTGATTTTCTGGCTCATGAAGCTCTTTTTCTACATACCCTCTCATATATAGTGATGCAGTATATGAAGTGAACTTGTCATGACTAATAAGCTCTAATTCTTTTAAACTATCATTTACTCTTTCTATTCCAAGCTTATCTAACAAATATGTTGTATTTGCATTAGAACTATAATGTATCATTCCTTTAGCGACTTCTTCTAAAGCAATTTGTCCATTTTTCACTAATTCTCTCGTTTTGACATCTTCTAACCAGTCAGGATGTGCTCCACCATCAGTATTTTTAACGTAATACTTTTCTAATTCATGCAATGGAATTTGTTCATCACGACTTATTTTTCCTTCTGACACTTGCTTAGCAAATTCAACTGCTATTACAATTTTGGCCATACTCGCTAATGGCAATTTTACATCTTCATTTATAGATGTTATTACGTCCCCATTTTTTCTAATTAGTAATGAACATGTTTTATCACCTTTATGTTCTTTTATGTACTGTAATACGTAATTAGGATCTTCTTTTGACAAATAGTACTTCATAATAAAAAAGAAAGCTATAACGGCTACTATAATAACTCCTGCAACAATTCCTATAATCTTTAATATGTTCACAATGTGCCCCCTTTACTAAATTCCCTTCTATATGATTATAACGAATACAATTACAAAATTATACAAACAAGAGTAACTCTTCCTAAAAAAGAAAGAGTTACTCTATTTCACATGATGTTATTTGTCCATTTAACGTAACAATTATATTTGAGTCGTCACTTTCTTTAAAACCTTTTAATCGATTAGAGTTAGGAGGACCAATTACAACTGACTCCTTAATTGGCGAAAGGTCCTTTCCTAATTTTTCCGCATTTACACCGTATGCAGCTTGGAATACTTCTGGCGGTGTTAATCTAAGTATGTCTGATCCTTCTGCTGTTTCAAACTGATCGTTATTGAAAAACAAATGTAATTGTACTTCTTCTGTTACCGCTGTGATCCAATGCCACCATCCCATTGGAATAAAGACGGTTTGCCCCGCTTTTACATGATAATTTTGCAATTGATTCGTTTCCGGATTTAAGATAGATGTAATTGCTTCTCCTGATACAACAACATCTAATTCCCACGCATTCGGATGCCAATGTGGTTCCCGCATGTGCCCTTTTGTCATAAATAAATCGACAAACGCTCCACCGATCATTGCTGGTAACTGCGTTGACGTAACTTCATAGGCAACGTTTTTCTCATCTCTTTTAAAAAAGATGTTTTTTCTCGAATCAAAGAAAAGGTTTGGAGTTCCTGAACTTTTCTTTAAATTTTTATTATCTGGAACATAACCTGAACTACTCATTTTATCCCTCTTTTCCACTCCGAACATTTCTAGTTTCACACTGTATCGTATGGAAAAAATGTATGAATGTGCCTATCATTCACATAACAAAAAAACATGCCTTCATAAGGAGAGCATGTTTTGTGATATTCTTCACATTATTTAGTTAAAAAATAAATTTTTTACTTACCATGATGTAACATTAAATCACTAAGTTCTTCTTCAATGTGATTTAATTTCGCAACGCCTTCTTTCCATTTATGAATATAACGTGAAACCCCAACGAAAAATAAAATGATAATTGTGGAAAGAATAATACCATACACGATTGTTACAGTACTCATAGTTACACTTCCTTATAATTAGTAATGTGGTTATTAGTTATATTTTTATTATAAACCTTTTTCTCTTAAAATACTTCGATTTCAACTTTTTGTAACAAAATTGATTTTTCTAATATTTCATTCGTAAAAATGGCATATTTTTCACAAATTATACAAAACTTCACCATATGTACTATTACCATATGAGTTATATTATTTAATAGGAAAAAGGGGATGATATACTATGACGACTTGGTTTATTGTTATGTTAGTTGTATTTGGAGCATTTAAAATTATCGTTTCGAGCCTTCCTAACACTGTTATTGAATCCATTATTAGCAAGTACGAAACACATCCGCAACTTGAAGAAGAGAATGCGACTGTTACAATCAATGGAAATAACTTAGAAGGCGAACAAAAATCCAAAATTATTCATGATTTTAACGAAGGTTTATTTTTAGATCGCTATTATGCACCGCCACACAATGAGGGCACGCCTTTAATTATCAATGCAAAACGTGGTAAAAAAGATTTTATCTTTTACATTTATAGTCATGAAGAGCATGTTGATGTTGTAAAGCAACATAAAAAGAAAGTAGTTGCTTATAGTTTACGCTCTAAAAACCTTCAAAATAATGATATGTTCGTGTCAGCTGATTTAGCTTAATACTCATATATTAGAAAAAGGAATCCATGGAATATGGATTCCTTTTTACTATTCACTGAAAAATAAGCTCTGTCTTCAAACTATCTTTCGGTAACAACCATCCTTTTTGTTCTAAACTCTTCATTAATAATTCTCTTTGTTTTGTTGCAATACTTTCCTCTTTTGTTTTAAACGATACTTCTATTACGAAATCATCTTCTATTTTCCCTGTATTACTTAGTGGCCAAACTTCAATATTCGTTTTAATATTTTCAAATTCAGCTGTATACCGTTTCATTAATACAGGACCGTAAATACGAGAATTGTTGAGCATTTCTTCTCCCCAATTCGTATACAACCATTTGTTCATTTTCCCTGGCAACTTTTCTATTAACATGTTTTGAGCATCTCGTTCGTTTGGTAAATCAAGTACTCCATACCCTTTAGCACTGTAGCTTTTCTTATTTGAAATACTTAACGTTTTCTTCTCAAATCCCCAATCTATTTCTGCCTCATAGTTATCAGTTTTACTATCAAATCCATCCTTTTTAGCCACTTCTAGTGCATCTTGAATTACACCATTTTGAATGGGATATCTTTTTTTATATGTTAGCTCAAAATCTTTACTAAATTCTTTCTTTCGAATTCTCGCAAACCAACCTTCATTACTTAAATTTTTATTTGCCGTATCTAAAAATTGCACTTGTATTCTTTCATAATTTGTACCAGCCTTGAAATATTCGAGTACCTCTTGATTTATCTCTTTGTTATAACCTAATACTTGTTCTGGTTTTAATAATAATTTCACTTCAAAACTAGGTGTCATCGGACTGGCAGCAAACCCTTCCTTAACGTTATAAAGGAAACAACAAAAGAAAATGCTTACGAATACAAATACTTTTTTCATATACCGATCCCCTTTACATTTTAAATGACTTCTATACGCTCCATAGTAAGTGAATACACATTTTCATACCCTGCTATGCTAAGCTTTTCCTGCAAACGATCCGTATCCTCTTTTAAAGCGTGTACTAACACCGTATGTTCTGGTAATAATGTATTTAACATCTCTTTCACATCTCTTATACTTTGGTGAACTTTATATGGAACTCGCTTCACCCTACATTCTTTACCTACACGTTCTTTCAAAACTTTGTATGCAAAACTCCCTTTAGCAATATGTCCAGTAAATATAATGGAATTTCGTTCTTCATATCGCAGTTGTTCATAATATAACTGCGCTCGTTTCGTTTGCATATTCGCATCACTCATTACAACTATTCCATAACTATTTTGCGTACCGACGTCATGATCCATAACGATTATGTTTCTTTTTAAACTCTCCATAAGCCCTTCAAGTTCTTCATTATTTTTGATCCAATCTTTATATACGAACATCTCTTGGAATCCATCCAAAATTTCTTGATCTACTATAATGGGAAGTTCTTTATATTTTTTATACAAATACAATACGATATCTTGCGCCCTACCAAGCGGTGGCAATGGCAATAATGCTATTCCTTTTTTTTGCGCAACTCGTTCAATTTCTGTACACAGTTCGTTTATTCGTTCGTGTTGCGAAACATCATCAGTATGATAAGCGGCATCTACGATTGCGACTTTTATATCGCCGCGCAACTTCTCAGGTAAATTAGCTCGTAGTATGTTAGACTCTGCTGAATAATCGCCAGAATAAAATACATATGTATGACTCATGTCCACTAAAAACCAAACAGCCCCCAATACATGCCCACTATACCCCCATTGAAAACGCAATGTAGGAGTAATCTGTATCCATTCATTTGGATTACTAATCTCATCAATATATACATAATTTAAATCTTTAACATTTTGGTCGTTATAAGGTACATTCCAACCTTGCGTCAAATTATAGTTTCTCCATTTTTCATAATAAGCGGGAAGTTGCTCCTTCGTATAACGAGTCGTCCAAATTTTTTTCTTATATCCATACTTTGCTAATAAAGGTAATCCCATCGTATGATCTTCATGAATATGTGATAAAAATACTGCATCTAAAAATGGTACAACTTCCCTCTCTATTTTTGGATAACTATCCTCATATGACCGATTAATACCACAGTCAAATACTATTTTCGTCTCTTTATTTTTTACGAAGTAGCAGGAACGACCATATTCCCCCGCTCCTCCCCATACTTCTATCCTCATCATGCTACCCCTTTTCGTTTTTGCTCCATATGTTGCAGAAGTAATAAACATACTGTTGTAAGTCCAACTGAAACGACAGCCATCGCCATCCCAATAGATACTTCTCCTTGTTCAAATTGAGCGAAAATAAATGTTGCTGACGTTTCTACTGATGGAGGTAGTACGAGAAGCGATGCTACTAACTCTCTTATCGAGATTGTAAATGTCATCGCCCATCCAGCAAGAATGCCCGGGATAATAAGAGGTAATATTATTTTTCTAAAAATATAAATATAATTCCCAGAAAAAATACTTCCTGCCTGTACAAGAGAATCATCAATTTGCCCGAGCGATGATTTTACATACTGCACCGTATAAGGTAAAAAAAGAACGACGTACGTTACGATAACCATGACGGGTGTATTGTAAATTGACAGGGGCATATAGGGTGAATTCCAAAATAAAATAAGCCCTACAACCATCACGATTCCTGGTACCATATTCGGTAACATACCGCACATATCAAGCCACTTTTCAGAGGACTTTTTCCCTTTTCGAATCATAAGCGCCAAAAAGACTCCAATAGTAGCAGCAATAATCGCTGTTATAAGTGAAAAAAGAAAACTGTTCCATAAAGCCTCTAATCCTGGAGATCCAATTGTAAACAATGCTTCATAATGGCTCGTTGTAAAGTTGTTTATATGTAAGCCGCCGCCTCTTAATTTTGACAAAGAAGCAATCAGTATAGAAAAATACGGGATCCCAATTGATACAATTAATAAACCAATTACATAAAACCATGCTACAACCCTTGTAAATATAGACAAAGTATACCTTTTAGATTTCACGCCTTTTCCACTAACCATTGCATATGAATACTTTCGATTCAATACATTTTGCATATACCAAATGAGCATACATGCACTAAGCAATAAAGAAGATAATGCTGTTGCACTACTAAAATCAATCGGCCAACTCGAAATAAATTTATGAATCTCTGATGTTAATACATGAAATCCTATTCTACGTCCGAATGTAGCCGGTGTTCCAAATTCAGCAATCGTCTTTACGAAAATAAGTAAAGCACCCATTACATAACTTGAAACTAATAATGGCAATATTATTTTTCTTAAACGGTAGAAAAAGCCTCCGCCATGAACTGCTGCAGCTTCTTCTTTACTACTCCCAATTTGAAGTAACGTGTTTTTCAACATGAAGTAAAGAAATGGGAATAAATGCAGACTCATAATTAAAACCATACCACCTAAACTGAAAAACGAAGATGAAATCGTCTTTAGCATCGGGAAAAACTGCTCGAAATAGCCGTTCGGTTGCATGAACAAAATCCAGCCCATCGATCCAATATACGGCGGTGTCATAAATGGAATCATAAAAACAATATCCAATTTACTATACTTTCCAACATCTGTTTTGCTCATAATGAACGCTAATGGAAATGCAAATATGGTTGCTCCTATTACTACGAGTACACCTAAAAGCATCGAGTTTAGAAAAATCCCAGCTAACCCACCATTCTGCATCACTTCAAAAGGCTTTAAAAAATTCCAACTACTATTTTCATATACACTAGAAAATAAAATGAGAAAAAGCGGAATGACGATTAACATCGCCACAAGTAACAGCGCTACCGTCATTCCAATTTGCCGTACTGATACGAATCGATTTACCATGTAATCACCATCTTATTGAAATACTTTCTTAAATTGTTTTCCTATTTCATCTTGTTCTTTCTCAACTGTTTTCCAATCAATATGTAATACTGGAATCTCTTCTACATTCGGTCTATTTTCAGCTTTTATATCTGTTCTGCCCGGTAATAAATACGCTTTAGACACTTGTTTTTGCACATCCTCTGATAATAAATAATCAATAAACTCTTTTGCACCTTCTACATTTTTACTATCCTTCATAATCCCTGCTGCACGCGGGCTAATAACTGTTCCGCTTTTTGGATAAACAATATCAACCGGTTCACCCTTTGCTTTTGCACTGTACGTCATATAATCAACACCAGCAATGACCATGTCTTTTGCACCTGTTACTACTGGATCTAACGCTTCTTGATTTGCCCCCGCTACTGTAACTTCATTTTTCTTAAGCTGTTCAAATAAATTCCATCCATCTTTTCCATTCTTTTTCACATATCCTGTTACAAAGTCTAAAGCTGAACCTGAAAGTGCTGGATCTGGAAGATTCACTTTTCCTTTCCATTCCGCTTTCGTTATATCACTCCAATCTTCAGGTGCTGTCTTCACATTTTTTGTGTTATACACAATTCCTAACGCTGAAGCACTATATCCGAAATAATGTCCTTTATCGTCCGACCATTCAGAACGAAGCTTATCAGCTTGTTTCGCTTCTTTATAAGCTAACGTTTGCCCATCCTTTTTTAATCCTTCCATCGCTGGTAATGAGGCAAGTACGACTACGTCAACGACTGGATTTTTCTTTTCAGCTTCCATTCTCGCTAAAATCTTACCTGTTGTTCCTTGAAACATTTCTACTTTTATACCTGTTTTCTTTTCAAAGTCCTTTTGAATCTTTTCTGCTAATCCTTTTGGTCCTGCACTATATACAACAATTTTCTTTTCATTCATATTTTTACTTTTTGCATCTGCATTTCCTGTCTTTGAACTACACCCTGTTACTACAGCTGAAAATAATAAAGTACATACAAATAAAGACTTAAGCGAACTGAATTTCTTCATACGATTCTCCCCCTATATGATGAATACATTTTTTTGGCACATATAACGATACTGGTTTACCGATGCTTAATTTACTATTGTGATAAGCTGTCCATATCCCAAGTACACCCATGTTTACTTTCATTTCATACCGTTCTCCTACATATGTAACGTGCTGAATTTCACCTGTATACATTTCGCTCACTTCATTTTTCGTCCAACTTACATGTTCTGGACGAACCATTTGTTTCCCCTCTACAAGCCAATTGGCTTTACCAACAAATTTTGCAACAAATTCATGAGATGGCTTCACATAAATGTCTTCTGGTGTTCCTTTTTGTAATACTTCTCCTTGTTTCATGACAATAATTTGGTCTGACATTGACATCGCTTCTGTTTGGTCGTGCGTGACATACAATGCCGTTAAACCGATTGAATGAACGATATCCATAAGCTCTAATCGCATTTCTTCTCTCAAAATTGCATCGAGTGCACTCAGCGGTTCATCAAACAAAATAAAATGCGGTTTTGTTACAATCGCTCTCGCAAATGCGACACGTTGCTGCTGTCCACCAGAGAGTTCATGCGGATATCTTTTCTCCATCCCTTGCAGGCGAACTCGCTTTATTGCATCTTCTACTTTTTCCCGTAATTGATTCGTTTGCTTTGTAGCCCTTAAACCAAATGCAACATTTTCAAATACAGTCATATGCGGCCATAAAGCAAAATCTTGAAATACCATCCCGATATTACGTTCATGAGGAGATGTTCTTATTTTTTTGGTTGAAGAATACATGCACGTATCTCCAAAATATATTTCACCTTTATCTGGCTCTTCAAGTCCTGCAATCATTCTAAGTAAAGTCGTTTTCCCGCATCCAGAAGGTCCTAACAGTGTGGTGAATTCACCTTGTTTCATGACAATTTGTAACGGTTTTAACGCCTGCGTTTTTCCAAACATCTTTTCTAATCCATGAATTTTAATATCCATCGTTTCACCTCTCTCCTCTCACTCTTAACCTGCTTTCATTCTATCTGGAAGATTTATACTGAATGTTAATGTACTGTAAAGATTAAATTAAAAAACTTCTAATAAACTATTTATTTCTATAGATTTTTTCTATAGTTAAAATAAAAAAGGCGGCAACTCATAATGAATCTCTTAAAATTAGAAATTGTAGTGCTTATTAAGAAGTATAAAAAACTTACGATAGTTGCAGAAAAACTTGGTGTTAAACAACCTACTATTACATTCCATATAAAAAGCTTAGAAGAGGAACTTGGTGTTCCTTTATTTGAATTACGTTCAGGAAGATATTTCTTAACAGAGGCTGGTGAGGCATTGCATCATTATGCTTGTAAAATAGATGCACTTATGAAAGAAGCTAGACGGGTCACGCAAGAGTTTAAAGATTTTCATAAAGGTGCTATAACAATTGGCGCTAGTTATGTACCAGCGACTTATCTTTTACCAGAAATTATTCACCAATTTCAATGCGAATTCCCAAATATAAAAATAACAATCATGGTAAAAACAGCTCCTGAAATTCGAACGATGCTACAAAATCATGAAATTGATCTCGGGGTAATTTCTGCGGCACCGTTTGATGAATCACTTTTAAAAGAAACAAAAATAATACCTGATACACTTGTTCTTGCTTTCTCAAAAGAACATCATTTTTCCAAAAAAGAAAATGTATCATTACAAGATATCGAAAAAGAACGTATACTATTGCATCGTAACCCATCTACAACGAGAGATTTACTTACGCAATGGATGTTAGAACATAACATTACGTTCCAATCTGAAATTGAATTAGATTCATTAGAAACGATGAAACAAATTTTAAAGTATGGTAATGGAGTTGCTTTTATTTCTAAACTCGCTATTGAACAAGAAGTACACCGAAATGAACTATGCTACATACCCATCCCTGGATTTGAGTTTCAACGTAACATTTATACGATTCATCATGAGGACAGATGGAATTCTAAAATTATTTGTTTTTTACTACATAACATCACTTCTTATGCCGCAAAAAATTAAAAGGCTGTCGTTATGCACGACAGCCTTTTAAACTATAACTCTATTTATTTTTCTTCGCTTCAATTTTTGCTTGTGCCTCTTCAGCCTTATCTAATGCTTCTGAAACTTTTTTCTCTTTTTCTTTCACATCATCTATACTATCGACAGCTTTAATGAGTTTATCGATTCCTTCTTCTTCTACTTTTCTCCGCTTTGCTACTCTTTCATTCACTTTCTCTTCTACATCTTTTGCTTTTTGAAGCATATTCTCTGCATTTGGTGTTACAGCTGTTTCAAGTGCATCATCTTTTTTCATTTGCAACACTTCATTTGCAATGTCTTTCGCTTCTAAATACTTACCATCTTTTAATGCTGTTGCTCCGTGATCCATTTTCTCGGCCATTTCTTTATATGATTTCGCTTCATTTCCTGATTTTTCTTTTTCCGCTTTATCAAACCACATCGTTGCATCACTATATTTTTCATCTTTCAATGATTGCATACCTGTATCAATATATGTGTCATAATTACTACATCCAGCCATTACGACTAACAGAAAAAGCATAACAAAACTTAATTTTTTCATGATGTTTTCTCCTTTTCTTTGCCTGCTCACTTTACTGTAACACACATGAAAAAGAGTTTCAAAAACTAAAATACTAATTCGGTCATTTTTATTATGATAAGTCAAATTTTTATTATTTTCTTGTTTTTAAGCCGACACATCTACTTGTTTTTTCGCCATATGTTGCTTTACTCCAACTAATACAACTAACAATAAACCTCCACCTATCGTCATCATAACAATACTAGTTGGCAACATATCTAATAATAATCCATATACAATCATACCGAGTGGCGCGATTGCAGTAGCAATTGTTTCAAGTAGACCAAACACACGTCCTAAGTAGCTCGGATCTGTCGTTTTTTGCATATGTACTTGCATTGGAATATTTACAATCATAATTGCTATACCCGTTAACATCATAAAAGCAATATAGTAAATAAAACTTGCCACTTTTGGAATCGTAACTAACAACGGGAAGACTGTACATAAACTTAAACCTGCAAACAAAAACAGTCCTGTATAAATAGAACGAAACGGATTATTCACTTCTTTACGCACTGATAAAGCAATCGCCCCCATTAGCATCCCGACCGCTAACATTCCCTCTACAGTACCGAGTTGCCTTGAAGATAAATGCAATGTATGGACGATAATATATGGAAGTGCAACGGTTAGCCCACACGCAAAAAAGTTTACCCACAGTGCTATTTTCATTAAACCATATATTTCATGTTGTCGTTTTACATATGAAAAACCTTCTTTTATACTCGTCAAAAAGTGCTCCTTACTTTCAACCATTTCTTTTTTATATAAATCAAATACGATAAATAATTGCAAAATAACCGCTAAAAAGAACGTAATACTATTTAATAAAAAGAACGACTTAATGGAAAAGAAACCAAATACAACTCCGCCAATAATTGGCCCTAAAATATTTGATAAAGAAGCTGCCGTTTGATTTAAAGCACTCGCTTTTTGAATACGTTCCTCATTTACTAAACTCGGAATAGACGAAGTTAATGCAACAGAATAAAAACTGGCACAAATTGATAATAATGCTGCTGAAACATAAATAAAAAGAAGTGATGGTCCAAATATAGTAGCAAGAATAAACATAATAAGCATCGTTAAGCTACTTAATAAATCAGTGCCAATAACAAGCCATTTTCGATTCACACGGTCAGCTACAGCACCCGCAATCGGACCACAGATCATCCTTGGAAGTGATCCACAAACGAGTGTAGTTGCAAACCCCATCCCTGAACCAGTAGTCTTTAAAACGTATAACCCCATGGCAAATGTATAAATTCCTGCCCCTAATAAAGACGTCATCTTTCCAATCATCATTAAAATAATATTTCTTGTTGCAAGCTTCATTCTTGTATCATGTTGTCCTATACTTACATCTCCCATAATGACTCTCTCCCCTTAAAAGTTAAATTGTGTTAAACTTATTATATAATCGACTTTCTAATTTTTACAACAAAAAGTTAAATACAATTTAACTTTTTAATTATAAAGGAGCAATAATATGGCAACTCTCGGTGAAAAAATTAAAGCGTTACGTAAAGAAAAAAAACTTACACAAACAGAGCTGGCAGGTTCGAAACTTACAAAAAGTATGCTTAGTCAAATTGAAAATGGAAAAGCTACACCTTCCATGAAAACATTACAATATATCGCTGAAAAACTTGAATGTGAAGCGAGTTTTTTATTAGAAGATGATGATGGAGAAATTGTAGAACTCATTACAAAAATGGAGCAACTCATAAAGGAAAACAAATGTGATGAAGTGTATGAGACTTTACTACCTATCGTTCAAAAAGAGCTCCCTTCTACTTTAAATACGGCTCGTATATACAAACAATTCGTAACTGCTGCGGTGATTATAAAAGATTACAACATTGAATCTTACGTAAAAAAAGCTGTTTCTATTTTCGAAAAATATAAGTTATACCGCGACAGTACGGAAACAAAATTAAAATTATCTTTTGCGATATTCACACGTAAAAAGTATGCAGAATGTTTACAACTTATATCTAATATTAGAAATGATTATGAAGAGAAACATTTAGAAATGGATCTTATTATACATATTGATTTATGTTTATATGAAGCCATCATATTACTAGCATGTGGCGATTATGAAAAATGTGAAGAAACGATATTAGAGACACTCGCATTTTCAAAAAAACATCAAGTGTATTATAAAACAGATGTATTTTACCGGATTTTATCTTACCAAAAAGTCATTACAGTTGATAAAGAGCGTTATTTATATTACATAAAAAAATCTGAGCAATTTGCCACTTTTACAGAAGATACTCTATCCATTGCGATGACGAATATTTTAAAAGCCTACTACTACAACACGATTACTAATGAATATACAATCGCATTAAAACATCTAGAACAATATCGAGAAAAACTAAAAGATCAGCCCATTTTTCAAGACGACGGATTGTATTATCTTGAAAAAGGAAAATCTTTATACGGATTAAAACGTTACGAAGAAGCTTTAGAAGCATTGGAACGTGGTATTATACCAGATTATATGAACCATCCATTGGATCAATCGTGGCTTACAACAGCAGGTGCATATCGTGCACTTTGTTACGTCAAACTGAATGATAAAAAAAGAGCTCTTGAAGAAGCAACAAAAGCAAATGAAATGATACAATCGTATCCGGATTCTATATTCTCTTCATTTATTAAAGAAACATTACAAATAATACAAAAACTTTAAGAATGTCTCGAAATGGTATATTATTCCTCTTTTTTAGCAAAGATAATAATGATGGGAGGAATATAAATGAATATTCAACGTGCAAAAGAGCTTTCTGTGTCATCAGAACAAGCACATGTCAGTTTTCAAGGCATGCCTGTTACAATTCAACACGTCGACGAAAGCAACGAAACCGCCCGCATATATGAAGTTAAAAATCCAGGACGCGAATTAACGGTTCCAGTTAATAGCTTAGAGGAAATATAAAAAATGCCACTTCATTTTTTTGAAGTGGCATTTTTCTTATATTATATATTTCATCACTAGTTTTTCTTTTTTAATAAACCGTACAGCCCTATACAAATTACAATGAGACCTACTATGCCAAAAACCAGTTTCTCAAATAAATCCCTTGCTTCATGACCCCTAACTTCTACTACACTTTTGTAATCATGTCCATTTTGATTTGTTTCTACCCTCTCACCATATATTAACAATCGATATTTACTAGATGTATATGGCTCACATGTAAGTAATGTAACTCTATCTTGTCCTTTTGTTACACTCAATTTCTCAACTTGATTTGGATTAATGATTTCACGTCCACTTACTTTATAAACAAGTTGTTTTCCAAGTACATTGACATAGAATATATCGCCATCAGCCAATTGATCCAGGTGCCGAAACATCTTCGCACCATGATAGCCTCGATGCCCTGCCAATACAGTATGTGTATCTTTTCCACCAATTGGTAAAGAAGTCCCTTCAATTTGGCCTATTCCTTTACTTAAGTTTTCTTGATTTGCACCTAAGTAAATTGGCAACTCCTCATTTATTTTTGGAATTGAAATCGTACCAAACATCTCGTTTTTGTTTATAAAGTCTAACTGCTCATTCTCTACTTCAATATCATGAACAAATGGATCATTCATTTTAAAAGTAGTTTTTCCTAGCAAACGATTATATGTTTCCATCTTCCGAAATTTCTCATTGGCATCTTCTGCTTTTAAATTATCTACCATCTTTTCGTAACGAATCACTCTTGTTTTATATACATAATTGTTTATATAATCAGCAAGCAATGGATATAGAAATAGTGATAACCCTGTAAGGAACAATACTAAACTTATTAAGCCCCTTCTCACACACACACCACACAATACATATTATTTTCGTTTTTTCAAATAAATCATTAGAAGGATGATACAAATAAGAACAATAGGAAGAACAATCATCCAATCTTCTATAATAAAAGATTTTGGAATCATTTCTTTTTCTCCAGCATCATATGGAACTCGGTGCCCTCTCACTAGTAATCTGTGCGTATTTACTCCATAAGGAGTGCATGTAATTAACGTTGCATAATCTTCTCCTTGTACTACTAATAAATCTTTCGTTTCATTTGGTAATACAACTTTTATTTGGTCTACCTGATAAGCAAGTATCTTATCTAATGAATGAATATAAAATATATCACTCTTTTCAATTTTGTCTAAACTGGTAAACATAAGTGCCGATGGTAAACCACGATGCCCCGTTAAAACTGTATGCGTACTTTCTCCCCCTATTGGTAATGAAGATTCGTTCAGTTGCCCTACTCCACGGGTTAGCACTTCTTCAGTCGTTCCTTGATAAATAGGAAGGTTTACATCAATTTTCGGAATTTCGACATACCCCATAACATCACCAATATTTAACATATCTACAGTCGAACTTTTATGTTCATCATCCTTTTCACGAAAAGGATCTGAAAATGTTTGCGTCGTATTTTGGACCTTCTTATTATATTCTTGTGCCTCTGCTTCTTTACGAACAATCTCTTCTTTTTCCAACCTTTTTACCGCTTCATCATACATACTTACTTCAGAATAATGCGTTCTTGTTGCAAACCAATTACTTACAGTTGGATAGAGAAATATACTTAATCCTAGTAAAAAAATACTTCCAAAAATAATATTTCGTTTCATAACAGCCTCTTTCACTACGGATAAAATGTAGAAAAGAGGAAAGCTTATACCTTTCCTCTTTTCCATACTCAAATATTATAAACATATGAATTAAGAATTCTTTTCGGGTTTCTTTCTAAAGAAAATAAACATTGCTGTCACCATTAGCATAAGACCAACTACTGTGAAGAGAATTGTACCCATACCACCTGTTGCTGGAATAATCCAACCGCTCTTATTATTCTCAACTTGCAGCTCAATTACTTTATGATCTTTATCAATTTTAATATCAATCGGATCTCTTAATTTTTGATATTGTTCTACTGCACCGTCTTCATCTTTGTACTTTGGTGCTACTGTTTCAACAATTTGATATTCACCATACGGGATTTCATTCCATGTAATAATACCATTTGCATCGGTGATATCATCCATTTTTTTCTTATTTACTGTTACAACATTTCCCTTTTTATCTCGTAATTCGAATCTCGCACCTTCTAATTTCAGAGACTTATCTTTACCATCTACTTTTTCAATTTTAATATTTCCCATAGTTGGTGTAACCACTACTTCATTAGATGGCTTTCCATCTTTTTCTGATGAAACATCATCTTTGTTTACAAAATCTAGTACTGCTTTATTTGGAATTTCTACTCCAGCTTGAACATCACTTTTAATTTTCGCAGTAATTTGTAAATGAAGCTCTTTTCCATTTATTTTTGAAAAATCTTCAATCGTAGCAGTTACTTTTTGGCCTTCTACAACTACTTTTACAATACCATCTTCAACTTTCTTTCCATCAACCATAGCAATTGGTTGACCTTTTATTTCCAAACGATCATCTAAAATATCTGTTACGACATATTTTTTATATGATTTAATATCTTCTGGAAGTAATGTTTTAACATCATACGTATAATCTGTCTCTTTATTAATTCCAGCTACTTTTGAACCGTTATTTATACTTTTAGTAATGGTAGGTTCTTTATAGTTCTTTATATCGTCCAGCTTAACTACTTCACCAGATTCATTAATAGAGAAAGGACGCTCCTCTTTACTAGTTAAATAACCTGTTGGAGCCTTATGCTCAATAAAATAATAATAATCTCCATATTCTAGCGAATCAACACGAACTTTACCATCTTCCCCTGTTACTAATGAACTCGGTGTCTTAACTTGTGTACTTGTCCCATCTTTATTCTTTTTAAATAAATGGAACTCTGCATCTTTTAATACTTGACCGGCTTCACCTTTTTTTACGAATTCTACTGAACCTCGTTTTGTTTCATTTTTAGGGTAAATATGAACATCGTAATTTAAACCTTTACCGTCTGCACTTGTCATTGGAATATCGACAATAAAAGTAGTCTTATCCAATGCAATATGATTTGGGCCTTCAATTGCTTTTACTTCATAACGCCCTAGCGGAAGATCTTTAAAAACAGCTTCCCCTTTCGCATCTGTTACCTTTGTAATTGTAGCGTCTTTTACTGGTTTTGCTTCTTCTTTTATCACAGTTCCATCATTTGAAATTTTTTCAAATGACTCAATTCGTTTAATTTCAAAAGTTACACCTTCTAAAGGTTTTGCATCTTTTGGAACAGTTTGTCCTTCTTTTCCATTACCTTCTGTAGTTGTTTTAGAACCTTTACTTTGTTCAAACTTGTGAATCGTTAAAGTACCTGTACTTTTTGATTCAGCACTAACCGTCATATTCATTAATGCCGAAAAAGCTAATACACATATTAATAATAAGCTAAAAATCCTTTTCATTATTCGTCACTCCCCTATTGTGTCTACCTTTGTTGCAAACTACTAATCTATTTCATAATCTTTCTTTTTCTAAAGAAGAAGAAAGATGTAATGAACATCAATATTCCACCAATTACATAAAAGACAATTATTCCTATGCCACCTGTTTCAGGGATAATCCACTCATTTTTATGATTTACTATTTTCATTTTTTTAGTAGATACATCGCTAGCCACATGAATTTCAATTGGCTCTTTCATAAGCATATATCCTACTGGTGCTTGTACTTCTTTTAACATATATTTTCCAACTAGCAATGGATTAGAAATAGCTACACCATTTTTATCCGTTGTTAATTCAGATACTACTTTTCCATCTTTATTAATCACTTGAAATACCGCGCCTTCTAATTTGAGATTTTCATCGTTCGCATCTACTTTTTCAATCTCAAACTTCCCTAATGTTGGTGGTACTACGAATACTTCATTTGACACGGATTTTTTCTGATCAAACAGTAATTCCGCTTTATTTGGAATACCATCATTCTCATTGTATTTCGTTAGTATATCTGCATCTACATTATCGTTTAGTCTTGACTTAATATGCATTGTATACGATTGATTCGCAAGATAAGTATAATTTCCATCCCGCTTCGGTAACTCAATACTTACTTTCTTTAATTGTTCATCTATTTGCGGTATAACTTCTATTTCTTCTCCATCGCTGTTTACAAGTTTTACTTGTAAGATAGTTAAAATATCTTCTAAGTCATCCTGCAATATTACTTTTTCAAGGTTCATAACATCATTACCAAAATTATAGTTTACATGCCATGTAAACTCTTCATCTATACTTTGTAATGTCGCTTTTTCCACTTCTTTTTCATCTGCATCCGAAACCATCTTTCTTACTTTAGGTTCCTTTGCTTCCACATTCGTTTTTACATTCGGTTTTTGTGGTGGTAAATCTTCATCATCTGGCGTTTTCCCCTCAACAACCGCTATGTTCTCAATTTCTTTCGTTTTTAATGCGTCTTGCCTAACTTTCACTTTAAAAGTTACCGTTCTTTCTTCTGTATCAAGCACGTCACCAAAGTTTACTTTGATTGTGTTATCCTCATAAGATCCTTCATCTTCGTCAACTGCATCTGTCAATAAATTCCCATTCAATTTCATACTACCAGCTATATACTCTATACCTTCAGGAAGTTTATCTATTAGACGCATATCTTTAATAAGCCCATTTTCCACCTTATTTCGAGCTTTAATTTGATACTCAAATTCATCATTGACATGAAATTTTTCTTGCTTTATGCCAATAATCTCTTTCTTCGATTCTAGTTGTCCAGACAACGGATCAACTGGCGTTTCAACATCTGGTTTCTCCTTATCTTTCGAGCTATCAGTCTCAACTATTGCTATGTTTTTTATTTTTTTATTTGCCATCTCCGATTTTACAACCACTTCAAACGTGATTGCTTTCTCTTCCTCACCTTTAAGGTCGCCGAGATGAGCATAAATCGTTCCATCTTTTATATGTGCATGATCTTCATCTTCAACATCCGTTTGTTCCTTCCCGTTTATCTTTAACGTATTTGGAACATATTCTACTCCTTCAGGAAGTTTATCCGTAATTTTAACAGATTTTAAGAGAGAATCTGGCACACTATTTTTAGTATGAATTGTATATTCTAGTTTGTCGCCAACTTTCAGCGTACCACCGTTTATATCCTTAGCTAGTTTAGTAGCTACTAACTTCCCGGGTTTCTCCTCTCGTTCGGGTAATACTTTCACTACTACTTTATTAGAAGAGTTATCCTCAACTTTACTTCCTGTTAACTCATCAATCCCTTGAACAACGGCAGTATTAGGAACTTCAGTTTCTACCTTTTCTCCCTTTAACTTCGCTTTAAATTCAACCGTTGTCTCCGGTGTTTTATCCGTATAGTTTCCACCTTTAGAAGCATTTGCTCCTTCACCAATTCTTATTGTTAACTTTCTTGTCTTTACGTCATAGTCAACCTGTTCTGTTTGATTTCCAGCATTCGGACCAGAAATGATTTTCACCGAATTCGGAACAAATTCTAGACGTGAATCTAAAACATCTTCAATTTTTGTATCAACAGAACTCGAATTCGGTTCAATGTTTTTCACCCGTAAACGATATGTAACTTCATCACCTGGCTCGTATTTTTCTTTTGCATCTACTACTTCCTTATCGATTACAAGCTCTGGCGCTGTTGCATTTACAGCAAAGGCTAATGTGTTTAATACGTAGTCGTCTTTTGTTGTATATGCTTTTAACTTTATTTCTCGTTGACCTGGCTTAATATATCCTGCTGGTAACCTAATTAAATCTGCATCAATTCCTAAATTATTTTTATAATCGGGATTAAAAGTACCTGGATACTTATCTCTCATATGTTCTTCATATTCAGAAATAGTGGAATTAAATATATTACCTGTTGGATTCAGCTTATCCGTAACTTCCTTCCAGGTATTATCTGTATGAACAGAAAGTTTATCACCTTGCCAATATCTATCACCTTGGACAGCGAAAACAGAAACTTTTGGATCTAAATCTCCATTTTTTGAAGCAAGAAAGTTTTTCACAGTAAATTCTTTTTCACCAGACCCAGTAGCTCTTTTCAATCCGCCATCATAAACAGTAAATGCTTTTCTTGTTTTTGACTTATCTTTCGTGATCACTAACATGTACCAGCCAGCAAAAGAATAATATCCATAATTATATGCAAGGTTTGTATTTGGATAAGGAATATTTGCTACAGTATAGCTTCCTCCTTTTGAATTAGAGGACTGTAAAGGCTTTGTAACATCTGCATAGTTAGAATAATAAGTACCATCAATACCAAAACCATAAAGCAAGCCACTACCGTAATACGTATTACTTGGTTTTACTTGAAAGCTCTTCCCTACCGGAGTAGTAAACTTTATTGGTGCTACATACTGTTGCTGCGTTAATTCATAACGTGTTGAGCTCCAATATAGCCCAGCCCATTCAATTTCAGCATCTTCTGGAACAGGAATATATGCCTTAGATGAATTTGTAGTTGTTGGATCATCATCTACATCAATGAGTTCACGTGTATAGCCATTCGGTGTTGTCGCGTAAGTATACGTTATATCTGAATACAATGCTGTTTTCTTCTGAGCTTCAGTAGCTTTAATACCTAAATTCACATTCCCAGTAGAATACATATCACCTTTATGAATAGATTGATAAGTAGGGTTATCGAATCCCTCATCATCTGTTACCGCTGCACTCACCTTACCAATCGAACTTAAAAACTGGTATTGAGATAACAGCAAGAATAAACTCATAACAACTATAAATACATTTAATATTTTTTTATTTTCTTTTATCCTACTGTGCAAAGAGGTCACCTCCTTCAATAAATTTTACTAACATATTATATATATATACTTTATATGTATTATTCTAATATAAATCATAAGATTTGTTAACAAAATATGTGATTTATTACTATTTTATACATTTTAATATAGAGATTTTAAGATTAATAATAGTATCTAATAATAATTAAGCTTTGAATATAAATAATATAGAAACTTCTTACTTTAAACCTATTTTATGGTATTCTATATAATGGTAATTACAGAATCTTTATAACCAAATATAAAAGTTTTATAATTCCATACCCTATTAATAAAGGAGGCTTTTCATGAACCTTTCTATATACGAAGGTTTAGGTATTATTTTTTTCATAATCATTATTACTTACGCTCTCGCCCACAAATATTTATGGTCAAAAAAATTACTTATTATTCTATTTCTCGTTAGTAATGCCATTTATCTTATTTGGCGAACTTTTTATTCGTTACCAACTATTAATCTCATAAGTATTATCGCGGGTATTATATTGTTAGTTACAGAGTGGGCTGGTTATTTACAATCTATCGTTTTTAGCATCATTTCATGGAAACCGTATAAACGGAAAGAAGTACCGTTATCTACTTTCGAAACATTACCTACTGTCGATATTTTTATCGCAACCTACAATGAGCCACTCGATTTATTAAAACGAACTGTCGCTGGTTGTACAATGATAACTTATCCGAAAGAGTTGCTCAATATTTACATTTGTGATGATGGTCGACGCGAAAGTGTTAAAAATCTTGCTAGTGAATTTTCTGTTCACTATATGACTCGTACTGAAAACAAGCATGCAAAAGCAGGAAACTTAAATCATGCCATGACCCATTCGGCAGGTGATATTATCATTACAATGGATGCTGATATGGTACCAAGAGCTAACTTTTTAGAGCGAACGATTGGTTATTTTTCTAAAAATAATGTTGTATTTGTTCAAGCACCACAAGTGTTTTATAATGCTGATCCGTTTCAATATAATTTATTTTTTGAAGATAATATCGCCAATGAACAAGGTTTCTTTATGCGTCAATTAGAAGAAGGAAAAGATCGTTTTAACGCTACGATGTATGTTGGTAGTAACGCTCTATTTCGCCGTACTGCGCTAGAAGAAATTGGAGGATTTGCAACTGGAGTTATTACTGAGGATATGGCAACTGGTATGCTACTACAAGCAAACAAATGGGAAACTATATTTGTCAATGAAACACTCGCTGTTGGATTATCTCCAGAAACATTTAGTGATTTATTGAAACAGCGTGATCGCTGGTGTAGAGGAAACATTCAAGTCGTAAAAAAATGGAATCCTTTCACTATAAAAGGATTATCTTTTATGCAGCGTCTTTTATATGCAGATGGAATCCATTATTGGTTTTTCGGCGTTTATAAAATGGTATTTTTACTAGCACCACTATTATTTTTAGTATTCGATATTTATAGTTTAGAAATTAATTTTATGCACTTATTTATGTTTTGGGCACCTGCCTTTTTAACATCACAGCTTATTTTCAAAGCTGTTTCGAATAAAAAACGAACGACAACGTGGAGTCATGTATATGAAGTTGCAATGGCTCCTTATATGGGATTTGCTATTTTATCAGAAACGTTCTTACGGAAAAAGTTTCAATTTCATGTAACGAGAAAAGGCGTCCAAAATAATACGAGACATTTTTTATGGATTGCAAGTGTCCCTCACCTCGTATTACTCATTTTAACAGTAATTGCACTTATAAGAGCTACACTTATGCTCTTATACCCTGAACAATATCATATTGAAAGAGAAAGTTTATATATTAATATTTTCTGGGTACTTTACAACGGAATAGCTATTGTCACTTCACTATTTGTAGCATTTGAAAGACCGCGTTTCCGAAACTCAGAACGTTTCGTAGTAAATTTACCAGGTACTTTATATACTAAGGATATGACCATTTCTTGCCACGTCCTTGATATTAGTGAAACTGGTGCACGTTTTGAGGTAGATTCCTCCATCCCATTTGAAACTTTATCAAGTCTATCTTCCTATATATTATCTTTTGGAGAGGTAAAAAAGATTAGTAGTACGAAAAAATGGATCCGGAGACAAGAAAATTCTGTGCAAGTTGGCGTGTCATTTGATGATGTATCCCATGAGCAATATTGTAAACTCATTCTTCATCTATTTAGTAAACCTGTTAATGACCGGGTGGAAAAGGTGTACGATAAGGCATTTCTTACACTAGCAATTGCATCTTTCATAAAAAACACAAAGAAATCACCAAGGCAATTTCGCAGGCAACATATACGTGAAGAACTTATGGCTCCTGGAACATTACATATGAACGGGATGCCAATTGAAGCGACCATTATCGACTATAGTACCGGTGGGTGTCAAATACAAACGAACACCCCACTCGCCATTGATCAATTTATACACGTAACAATGAATGAGCGTAATATTCAAAAGAAAAAAGCTCAAGTATGTTGGATTCAAAAAAAGGGTCGTAAAATATATGCGGGATTAAAATTTACAGCGTAAAAAAAGAAAAGAAGCCTCGTGCTTCTTTTCTTTTTTTACCCGCTATTTGCTAGGCAGTAAGACCCCCGCCTCAAAGTCCAGTGAAGGCAATGAAGTTAGGTGGGGTCAAGCTGCCTGTAAAAGTCCGATTAGTTGAACATTATATGCTACAATATTTATAAAAAAGGAGGGGAAATCCTATGGAAAATGCTCCACAAAAAGCAAATCATTATTATGCAGTTATATTCACTTCTCATTTATCAACTGATACGACAGATTATAGTAGCGTTGCCGACAAAATGGAGGAGCTTGCAAAACAGCAACCTGGATTTTTAGGTGTAGAAAGTGCACGTGATCATGCAGGACTCGGAATCACCATTTCTTATTGGGAATCACTTGAAGCAATTGAAAATTGGAAACAAAACGCCTTACATAAAGAAGCGAAAAAAAGAGGCCGTGAGCAATGGTATGAAGACTTCCACCTGCGTATATGCCTTGTTGAGAAAGAATTTAAGTTTCATAGAGGTACATTGTAACGATGAAGAAAAAATTAGCTCTCGTTGCTGTTCATGAAATATATGGTGTGAACGACCATATGCATCACGTTATCCACCACTTCACTTCATCTCATATAGATGTATTCTGTCCTAATCTTCTACAAGCGCAACCTGCATTTCATTACAGTGATGAAGAAAAAGCATATCATTTTTTTATGAATCATATTGGATTTGATAATGGAAAAGAGCAAATTGAAGAATTTATTACTCATCTTTCTAGTCGTTACACACATATTGGACTTATCGGCTTTAGTGTTGGTGCTACCATCTCATGGCTATGTAGTAACAATCCGAAAATAGATTTTATTATCGGATGTTACGGCTCTCGTATACGCGACTATATTCACATGAAGCCTACATGCGCTACATTGCTTATATTCCCTGAAAAAGAAGCTAGTTTTTCAGTATCCTCTTTAATCCAAACATTGCAGCAACAAAAAAATCCTTTATTAGAAATACAACAACTACACGGTGAACATGGTTTTCTAAATCCGTACACTGAAAAATATAACGAGCACTCTACAAAGCAAGCATACAATTTAATAGATTCATTTCTTGCAAAAACAATCTTATAAAGGAGACTCAAATGACGCTTACATTACTCTTACTTATTTTCATACTCATTGCCTTTATGTCAGCGCTAACTATCATTTTTGTAACAGTAAAAAAAGGGGAGTTTTTCAAACGCCCCTACTTACAATCTATTATCGTTTGCATTTTATTTTTTACAAATTGGATCTTATATGTAACAACTTTTTATGGTTTACTTCCTGAGAAAGTTAGCGAATTCATATTCCTGCCCATTTGGTTTTTCCTTTGTATTTTAGGTTTTATCGTTTTCTGGCGCGAATGGAGAAACAATCGTGTGTTCTCCATATGTATCGGTTTTCTTTCCTTTATTAGTTTTCTCTTTGGTTTATTGTTGTTACTTCTTTCGGGGATGTAGTTGTTGTAAAGAGGATAACATACCTCTTTACAACAACTTTTTTCGTTCCATGACGAAAGGAATCAGTAAATATAAAGCATACGCAATAACCATCCAAATGGTAAATGATATGATTTGCTGCGAGGATAATTGTGAGAATATATTAGAGGAATTATATAAGATGTAAGAATCTAAAATTAAACCTATGGCTGTACCACATATACCTAACTTAATAACTGCATATTTCGTAGTATCTAGTTTTTTGTATAACCACATTACAAAGTATAAAGCTATAGCTGTTCCTAATTCAAGAAACGTCATGTGTAGAAAAAAGCTATTTGAAGTGTATTCTAATAAAACGGAAGAACCGAAAAGAATGAAGAATGTTGAGGCAAAAAGCCAAACGCCAATAGAAAATAAAATAGTGAGCCAAAGTTTATTATTCACTACCATCTCCTCCCTTTTGTAACACTGTAAACTTTTCCAAGAGCATATACAAATCACCATATACTTTATCTTTCGAAAAAGATGGATTGAATAATGCTTGCAATGCCAATCCGTCAATTAATGCATTACATAAAATGCTCCACGTTTCAGTTGAAATTTGAGATGTCATTGTATCTCCTATTTTTTTATGTAACACTCTTGTTAATTCTTGATTTTCATAATGTAACAGTTCACCAATTTTATCTTTCATTGCATCATTTTGTAATCCACTAGCTACTAATTGAAAAAATAAATGATGATACATTGAATCTTTCACACATCTACTTTCAGCAGACTGTAAAGCCTTTTCTAACTGTACATCCTTTCCTATTTGTTCCCACGACGCTTTACAAAACGATTCGGTCACTTCAAGTAATAATTGATCCTTCGTTTTAAAATGATAATATACGGTACCTTGTGTAACTTGAGCACTCTCTGCAACTGCTTTTAATGTCAACTTTTCCATCCCGTGCTGTGCAATCATTTCTTTTGCTGCTTCTAGTAACTTCTCTTTATTAACAACGTTCGGTTTTGCCACTTCTATGACCACCTTTTAAGTTAGTTGGATAACTAACTTAAATTATACAGAAAAATCAGATAAAAAGAAAGGAAGAAAAGCCAACATTCAACTTTTCTTCCTTCTATGTTTACCTTTATTCTTCACTGTCACTGATTCACAAGGTGTGTAATATATTTGAGGTGTCGCCTTATCAACAAACATCATAAACGTAATGAAGCCAATAATAAAGAAAATAAACAACGTTAACAAAATTGCGCCTATCGTTAAAAGTATCATAACACCACCCCTATATCGTTCATATTATTACACTTTTCGCTATTATATGAGCGTAATCCTTTTTAGAAAAAGAAACGTAACAAAATAATCACAATCACTCCGGTTAATACTGTACCTAATAAACTACGAGTATATATCGCTACAAGAAATGTTGGAATTGCTGCGATAAGGTAATCCCATTGCATCGTCTCATGCATAAATAATACTTGTGCTAAAAGTGCTGCTAATATCGCAATTGGTATGTAATTTAACCATTTTAAACCCCAGTCTGGAATTTGTAGTTTGCTAAATACGAGTAGAGGTAAAATACGTGGCACGAGTGTGACAGCTCCAGCTGCTAGTAAAAGTAATAGTACGTCCAATCTCATTTCCATTTTTCAATCACAACTCCAATCGTCGCAGCTAGTAATGTTGCGATAATAACCGCTATACTATCTGGCATAAATAAGTGTGAAACGTATGCGATTATAATCGCTACAATTGCAACAGTAAGATGAATTGCTAGTTTTGGTTTACTACTGATGAGCTGAAGGACAAATAACCCGATAAACATTGCTGGTAATGCATAATCCATCCCGTACGTATGCGGATCAGGTATCCACTCACCAAACAACCCGCCAATAATAGTAGCAAGAATCCAATTTAAATATGCTGTTACATTTAACCCCATCATCCATCTGTCGCCTACATATCCTTTTTGCGCTGCGTGCTGTACTGCAACGCCGAATGTTTCATCTGTAATTTGAGAACCGATCATTACATTTTTTAGTAGAGGAAGTTTCGTAAAGTACGGCGCGAGCGCAGCACTCATTAGAAGGTGGCGTAAATTAACAAAAAAGACGGTGAAAATGATTGCTGAAGCAGGAGCACCAGCTGCATACATACCAGCTAATATAAATTGGGCAGAACCTGCATAAATTAAAGTGGACATAAACGCAATTTCAATGATGGAGAAACCTGCTGTTTTTGCAATTACACCAGCTGCTATACCTATGCTCAAATAACCAAATACAGTCGGTAAACAATCTTTTACTCCTTGCTGAAATGTATCATCGCTCTGCAAAGCTACATGTGCCTGAGCTTTACTCATCCATATCATCCCCCATTCCTTCCATCGTTCGTTTTCCTGTTACGACATGAACTAAATCTATATTTTCACGCCATAACGTATCTAGCTTATCAGCTCCAAATTCCTTCGTGATTTCTTCAACCATAATATCGTGCCGCACATACTCTGTAGCAACGAGAACTAGCGCTGGGTCATACGTTGTAACGGCCCATGAAGTACTATCATTTGAGAAGTTGGCAATTAATACTTCCTCTCCATCACGAGCAATAACAGTTAAATGACCACCCATTCTCTTTTCAACAACGTGGGGCGTCATATAATTATGGTGAAACGTCGCGCCTATTTTTGTATTTGGAGCGCCAAATAAGATTGAAAATATATGTACACCTTCCTCTTCCTTTTGACGAATATATGGCTCGATTTCATGCACTTGATCTTCCCAAACAGAAATCCATAGCTCTTCCTTCGCCCTATTAATTATATTGCATATTTCTTTTACAACACGATCATTGGAGCGAATATGCGAAATTACATCTATTTGTCGCTCTTGTTCTAAACAATTTAATTTCCGGTCTAAAAATTCAAAGGACTTTTCAAAATCTTTTCGCATTCGATCCATTAACTCCGTAGCTGGTACTGGTACATATTTCACTGGTTCAGTAGGAACGATATGCACTGCTCCTTTATCCATCAATTTACCGAGCACTTCATAAATCATCGAACGAGGTACTCCTGTCTGTTTACTCACTTCATACCCAGTTACTGGGGAATGTTTTAATAATCCAATATACGCTTTACATTCGTACTGGGAAAAACCTAACTTTTGTAATTCCTTTATAATTTCATCCATCGGTAATCCCTCACATTCTATATAACTCTCATCTCAAAACGATACAAATATGTTAGTAGTTATTGGTATACCTACTAATATAAAAAAACAGACCCACAAAGTCAATTGATAATTCTGAAATTTTAACCAAAAATAAAAAGCCTTCTTATGAAAGGCTTTTTTATACGTAATCTTTCTGTTATTTTAACTGCAAAGGTTTTGATAACTTTCCCCCTAAATGCTCCCGTAAAGTAGAACCTGTATACTCTTCCCTAAATACACCAGCTTTCACGAATAGAGGAATAACTTCACTAAAAAATAGATCTAGTGACTTTGGAGGTCCTCCTGGAATGGCGATAAATCCATCTAACGCTCCTGCCTCAAACCTATCTATAACTTGCTTCGCAACATCTTGCGCTGTACCAACCGCAACCCAATGAGCCGAGCCAACAACTTCTGGTCGTTCTAGTATTTGTTCAAGTGTTGGTTCATTTTTAATAATGTAGTTGCGTAATAATTCTGCGTGTGTTTTACTGCGAACAGTTTGATCACGATTTGGCAACATCTCTTCCGTAATCTTACTTTCTAGCGGAATCCCTCTCGCGTCTAGTCCAAGAACCATTTCGAGTAACGAGTATCTCTTCTCTTTTGTGAGATGTTGATGTGCTTGCCTATGCATTTCTAACGCTTCTTCATATGTATCACCTATAAAGAAATATAACCCAGGCAATACACGTATATCATCTTGCTTTCGGCCATGCTGCTTTGCTCTTCTTCTTAAATCTTGACGCAGTTCTATTCCTGATTCTACATCTGGCGTTGCAGCAAAAATTGCATCCGCAACAGAAGCAGCAAAATTCCGTCCTGACTCTGAAGCACCAGCTTGAAATAATGGCATTTCCCCTGAAATATGCTGCGGAATATTAAGTGGACCTTTCACCTTAAAGTATTCACCATTATGCTCAATAGGCTTTACCATCTCTCTAATCACATCAGGATTATCTACTTTCAAAACTTCATTAGGATGACTTCCCCAAAGTTTTCTTACTAACGCTGTACATTCTGCCGCTTTCGCATACCGTTCCTCAGATGATGGCATTCCTTCCTCACCAAAGTTTTCAGCACCGTCAATGGATGTGACAATATTCCATCCTACTCGGCCGTTACTAATCCAGTGTAAAGATTGTAATTGCCTCGCTAATATATACGGTGGATAAAACGAAGTTGAAGCAGTCGTAACGACTCCAATTTTTTCTGTTGCATACGCAATAGCAGTAAACAGTAACGTCGGATCTAAAATGACATTCCCCTTATTACGAGCAATTAAATCTGGGTGCGCCACTAAATAATCTGCTTTAAAAACAAAATCTAACTTCGATTTTTCTGCTTGTTTCGCTAGCTCTACTTGCTCTTCAATTCCCGAATTAAACTCACTCTCTTGCTCTTTCTTTCTAGAAATTAAACATAATCCAATACACAGTTGTTTCTTTGTAGACATACACACCATCCCCTTATTTTTAATTTACCTAGTTAAGCAATGTTGCTATCATTATAAAATTCCATTCTTATGAAAATAGATAAAATGATATTGATAATCATTATCATTTTATGATGTAACTGTAATAAATGCAATATAAAAAAAGACTTCCGCTATGGGAAGTCTCTTATCTCAATATTTCATTCGCTTCTTTTTCATAAATTTTATCAAATGAAGTCATAACGCGTTGTGACGCTGAAATCATTTTTTGATCCGTCATAAGATCAGCCATCTCTTTCGTCATATCTACATTTGAATTTTCTAGCATATGGTTTTTTACTGCCCCTGTTCCGTTCGGTAAATCAGCAATGTTCCCTTCTGCTAGTGTAAAGCTTTTATTCTCTCTTTGTACGAGACGATTATTCGCTTCTGCACCTACTGTTTTTGTTTGCAGGCGGGCAATATTATTTTGTGTTACTGCATCATATAACGTACCGTCTGCTTGTACAGCTACCGTCGCTCCTTCTGGAATACGAATACGTTCATTATTCTCTCCCATTACGAAAGCACCTGAAGATGTTTGTAAATAACGATCACTATTTACTGTAAAACTACCATCTCTCGTTAAAAACGTTTCATCATTTTTAGATGTCACGAAAAATGATGATGTGCCGGCCGCACCGTCATCTAAAAAGAAATCCGTAGCACTATTTGTCATTTGTATATTTCCTTGTACTAAGTTCACATGCGTTGCGGCTGGTACTACAGCGTAATCAGTCGAACCAATATTTGTCACAGCTCCATCTCCGCGGCGATATGTGTCTTGTACATCGAATACTTTAGAAGTCATATTTTCTGCTTTAAATCCTGTCGTTTGAGCATTTGCAACGTTATTCGAATGAACATTAATACGCTGCATGTAATTCATCATACCCATAGAACCTATATAAAGACCGTTCATACTCGTTTGAATAAGGCAGTTGCCTTATCCTTCACCTCTTTTCTATGATGTTTGCAACATTTGTTTCGCTAAATGTTCAGCTGTAGCGATATGTATATGTTGCTTCACGTCTTGTCCGTCTGTCATTAATACAATTGGAGCCGATGATACTGCTGGAATTTTCAATAATTCACCACTACTTGCTGTTTCATCAAATTTCGTAAATACGATACCATCAATATGAATATCTTTAAAATTCGTAATGATTTCAATCATATCTTTACTTTTCATCGACGCCGATAACGTTAAACAAATATAATCTGGCTCTACTTGTCCCATCGTTTCAATCATTTCTTCCACTGTTTCTGACGCACGATAATTTTTTCCGGCTGTATCAATTAAAATATAATCGACACGCGCTTCTTCTTTAAAATACGTAAGCGCTCTTGTCATTGCAGCTTCATCACGTACAGCGATTACTTCAAATCCCATTGTTTTTACGTAATCTTGCAGCTGTTGCACTGTTCCAATGCGTGAATGGTCTGTCGTAATAAAACCGACCGTTTTTTTCTTACCGTGAAACTGCCATGCCATTTTCGCAAGCGTCGTCGTTTTTCCAACTCCGGTTGGACCGATTAATGCAATTGTTTGTACTTCTTTTTCAAAAACGTTTTCTGTGTTGAAATGAGATCTCATATCTTCTAATATATATCCGATCACTTCTTCTTCTGTAATCATCGTTGCATTCTCAAACTTCACTTTTAACTTTTCAGCATATGCATGAATGAAGTATTGTTCTACATCGTTTTGCTCTAGCATACGAATTACCTTTTGAATAATAAACGGTACAGATTCTTGCTTTTCTTTTTTTACAACAACTTCTTCTTTCTTGACGGGAACGACTTTTTTCACAGTTTTTTTCTTTTTCGTTACTTTCGTTTCTTCCGTCTGTTTCACAACGACGATACCTTTTTCAAACAACTTTAATAGTTTCTCTTTCTTTCTTGCCCATTCTTCACTATTTCCTGTTTGCATCGCCGCGTATGACATAGAAGTCGTCACGTTTTCTAAATTGTGCAGTACCGATTGAATTCCGTTCGCCTTCACAATTTGTTCTGAAGGATCATTCACAACATCCATTAATTGTTCATGAAATTGAGCTGTACCTTCATTCACTTCTTCTTGTTTATCCTCTGGAAAAGCAACTAACATTTCATAATTCTTTTTCCAAAAAAACGGGATATTTCTTTTTACACTTTCATCGACAACGTAATAATAATCTGTACCATATTGGTCAAATAACTTTCGATACAATTCATTTTTCGAAGCTGCTTTTATTCGCATTAACGCTTCTTTCTTTTCTGTATTTTCCATTACTTCACCCCCTATTATTCAATGTAAGCAATTTGGTCTACAACAATTTCTGGAGCTAATTCACTAATACAAAGTACTTGTGCCTCTATTTGATAACGCTCTAGCAGTCTTACAATCGCAAATCTGAAATCTTTTCTACGCGTTAATAATACTGGTTCTCTTCCCATTAAGCGGGCTTGTTTAAATACGCGCTGTACTTGCTCAACGACTCGTGATTCTAAATCTAAATCCCAGTTTAATAAATAACCTTGATAAGAATTGTTCACAACATCCGCATCTAACTCGATTGAATCTGAGAAGAGCGCCGCATAAATTTTACCGTCAGGATTTTTCGCATTTTCACAAATAACTTTTGAAATACATTCACGGACGAATGACGTTACACCGTCAACATGGTTTTGATAAATTTCTTTTCCGTCAATAATACCTTCAATAATGGTTGGCAAATCACGAATAGAAATACCTTCTTTTAAAAGTTGTTTAATAACATTTTGAACGAGTGATAAGTCGATTTCTTTCTTCTTAATCTCTTCTAATAAAACGCCGTTATCATTTTCAAGCGAGTTAATTAAGTCTTTTACATGTTGACGCTGAATTAACTCATGAAGATTACGTCTCACGACAACATCTAAATGTGTAATTAATATGCTAAGTGGCTCTAATACTTGATAGCCTTTCATTTGTGCATCTTGTACCATATGCTCTAAAATCCAATATCCATCTTCACCGAAAATCGGATCTTTCGCTGGTTCTGCATCTAAATCGGCCATTACATTCGGTGTTTTCAGTGCTAATAAGTACCCTGATTTTAAAACTCCTTCAGCTGCCTTCGCACCTTTAATACGAATAATGTAACGTCCGCGTGGTCTAAAACTCGTATTATCTTTAAAGTTAATGCCAGGAACGTTAATACCAAGGTCGGTAATAATTGACTTCCTCATGAGAACAACTTTATCACGAGCTGTTTCCCCGTTAATCTTCTGCTTTACAAGTGCTGCTAAATCTAAACCGAGTTCTACTATAATTGGATATTTATCTGTAAATACTCCGAATGAATCTTCCACTTGTTGCAGTTGTTCATCTTCGCCCTGAATCATTTCTAATTCTTTTTGAAGCTCGTCTTCTTTTTCTTTCTTTATTCGGTTTTTATTCCGAATTCCTAAGAAGATAATTGTTCCACCAACGAGTGCGAATGGTAGAAATGGTAACGGAGTAAAAATACCCATTGCTATAAATAAACCACCAAGCGCATATACAACGACTTCATGCGCTAATAACTCTTTAAAGATTCCTTCTGTTACTGTATCCGGTGAACCGTCAAATACACGCGTTACGATAATACCAGTTGAAATCGCAAGCATTAACGAACCAATTTGGTTTACGATTCCGTCACCGACAGTTAACTGTGTATAGTGAATAGCTGCTTCTGCAAAGCTCATGCCCTGCTGCATCATGCCAACAATTAAACCGAAAATAATGTTTACGAATAAAATGACAATCCCGAAAATAACGTCCCCTTTAATGAACTTCCCGGCACCATCCATCGCCCCGTAAAACTCTGTTTCCATATTTAACTTTTTTCGTTTTGCCTGTGCATCTTTTTCAGTAATAATACGCTGGTTTAAATCTGCATCGATTGACATTTGTTTCCCGGGTAAAGAATCAAGTGTAAAACGAGCTGCAACTTCAGCTGTACGAGACGCACCGTTTGCAACGATAAACTGGAATATGATTAATACTATGAAAATAACGATACCAATTAATAAGTTCCCGCCAATTACAAACTGACCGAACTCTTCAATAACATGCCCCGCATTTCCGTCTGTCAAAATCGCTCGCGTCGTCGATACGTTAATCGATACGCGGAAAATCCCGATTAATAACAACATCGTCGGAAATGACTTTAATTCATCCCACTCGTTAATACTTGTTGCTCGCATATAAATAAGCACTGACATACTTAGTAGAAAAACGATAACGATATCAAGTATAAATGGTGGAAGTGGAATTAAGAGCGCCACTACGAATGACGCTGCTAAAAAGATAGAAAAATAGGTTCTTGCAGAATCTATCTTAAACACAAGAGATCTCCTCCAACCGCGCTATTATACTTCAAGTTCATTCGTTTGAATTAAATAGCGCATAACTTCAATTACAGCTACGTATAAATCTTCTGGAATTGTCTCATCTTCCTCGACTTGATAATATAAAGAACGAGCAAGCGGACGGTTTTCCACCATTGGTATTTCTTGTTCACGGGCAAGCGTTCGTATATATAATGCGAGCTCATCTTCCCCTTTTGCAACGACAATTGGCGCCGCATCAACCTGTTTATTGTACCGAAGTACGACCGAAATATGAGTCGGGTTGTTTACAATAAACGTTGCGCCATCCATTTTCTTCGCAATTGTCCCTTGCAAGATGGCATGCATAAAGTTTTTTCGTTTCCCCTTTACTTGCGGGTCCCCTTCATTATCTTTATGCTCTTGTTTTACTTCTTCTTTTTTCATCTTAATATCTTGTTCGTATTCCCACTTTTGATAAATAAAATCAATAATAGAAAGAACGATTAAAATAATTAAAATAGCTAAAAAGATAAATTTAATTTGCCTTATAATTTCAGAAAGTGACGCAGTCCAGTTAAATCCAATCATACTCACGATTTTCTCTAAATTCTTTTTAAAGAGAACGTAAGCGACGTAACCAATTAACCCCATATAAAATAGTGATTTCAAAATATCTACTAAACTTTTACGACTAAACAATCTCGTAAAATAGTTTTTCGGGTTAATACGTGACGCTTTCGGCTTAATGACTTTAGAAGAAAATAAGAAACCGACTTGAATCATATAATTAAATAAATGAAAAGCGTATACGAGTATTAATATTGGCGCTGATACTTTTAGTAATAAAATCCCCATTAAATAAAAATACTCGGTTGAATCTGTATTTTTTCCAATTTGATCAAACAGCACCGCTACAGAATTTGCAATCTCAAACCCTAGCCAATCTCCGAAAAAGTAAACGACAACTGCTAATACAAGTATGGAAAATAAATTATTTAAATCTTTACTCCGGGCAATATTCCCTTCTTCACGCGATTTCTTACGCTTCTGCGGGGTGGCCTTTTCTGTTTTATTATCCTTTGCCATGCGCGTCCCCCTACTTCGTTAAGAAAAAGTTAAATAGTTTCGTATATTCCTCAAGCAATACGTCCGTCATATTTTTAAACACATAACCGAGCATTGGTACACTCATCGCAATAAACAAAATACCACATGTGATTTTAATGACATACGCATTCATAAAAACGTTTAATTGCGGAGCGTTTTTTGCGATTAAAATTAAAACAAAGTTAATGATGAACAAACTTCCCATTAGCGGAAGAGCAATTTCAACCGCTGATGTAATCGCAAATAATAACGTTGCGAGTAGACTATCTAGAAAACTAGTCGTCAGCAATTTTGAAATCGCCTCTGTATATTGAAACGACTTTAAAATCGTGGCAACGAAATAATTAATGCCGCCAAGTGAAATAAAAATAATGAGAAAAAATATATCAAAAATGGTTGATAATAAAGTAGACTGTGATCCTGCATTTACATCAAACAAACTTGCCTGTGATAAACCGATATCAAAGTCTAAAATATGCCCTGCCATTTTTGGAATATTCCACAGCATTTCTACAATTTTTGAAAGTGATAATCCAATTACAATTTGCGTACCTGCATAAGCTGCAACGTCCCAAGTTGTCTTTATGTGAGAGACATCAACTTGATCGGCAACTGTGATCGAAAGAGCAAGTCCAACTGTAACCTTCGCCATTGCTGGAATGGATCGACCTGAGAAAAACGGTAAAAAATATAAAAATGAAGTAATGCGGCAAAACGCAAAAAACGTCGCCGCCCATAATTCCATATTCATTTCAGTTCACCTATCTTAGTACGAACGCAATAGCGATGGGATTTTATCAAATAAATCTAAAATAAGCGTCGTTAACTCTTGAAACATCCACGGACCTAAAATGATAATAACGAGTACAATACTCGCCATTTTCGGTAAAAACGTCAGCGTTTGCTCTTGAATTTGCATCATCGCCATAATGACAGCGATGATAATAACGACAATCATACTTACGCCGGCAACCGGCATTAAAATCATAACCCCTTTATAAAAAAAGGTTTGAAAAATATCTATAATTGGTGACGTATTCATTTATATGACTCCTATCACATAGCATCAAACGCTTCAGGCGACCGTTTTAAACATAATGTCGACGATTTTTGTATATCCACCTAAATATACGAAAACGAGTATTTTAAATGGTAAACTTAAAATCATCGGCGGTACCATCATCATCCCGAGGTACATTAAAAGTGTACTAATAATCAAATCTATAAATACAAACGCTAAATAAATGAACATCCCCGTTAACAATCCTTTTTGAATTTGCGTTAACGTAAAGGATGGTACGAGTGTAAATAAAGAAAGATCTTTCAAATCTTTCGGCAACTCTTCTCCGCGCACTTTCAGCATCATCTTTAAATCATGCTTATACGTATGCTTTGACATATACTCTTTCATAATCGGAGCTGTCGTCTCCGCAGCTTGACTTACTGTTATTTTCTCTTTCGTCATCGGATCCCACACATCACTCTTCAGCTGCCCAAGTACAGGCTGCATCGTAAAGAGTGATAAAAATAAAGCAAGTCCAACGAGCACTTGGTTCGGCGGTAAATTCATTACCCCAAGTCCTTGACGTGTAATCCCAAGAACGATCATAAAATAAGTAAAATGTGTAAATAATAGAACGATAGAAGAAGATAATGATAAAAGGGTAACGAGCGCAAATAACTGTACACTTGAATTACTCGTAAACTCTTTTCCATTTTCGAAATTAATAAAACCGTTTTGGGCCGCATACGCTGGATTTACAAAAATAATTGAAAAAACGATAGAAAATACGAAAATAACGGCTAATAATGATAACTGTTTCTTTATTCTCATGATGGATCCTCTACTTTTTTCGTTTCACTCTTCACCGCGTCTTCTAGCGCTTGTTGAAACTGATTTCCTGTTCCTGTTAATTGCACAGATTGCACACCATTATTACTAATAACAGTGAACACTTGCTTGCCGTCTACTTCAAATAAAAAGGCGCTCGTTTGATGATTTAAATACACGCCGTCCTTCACTTGAATATGGCCATTTTCACCTTGTTTAAAAAACTGCTGTTTGCGCGTCTTTTTCGTCATATAATATGCACCGTAGCCGAGCGCACCAAACAGTAAAACGACTTGAAATAAGGTCGTCATATACGACATATGACTCCTCCTCTACTCTTTATCTAGCATTTGACTTTGCGCTTTCATAAGCGCAGCTTGCTTCTTGTCAGCTTCAATTTCAGAAATGATAATACCGAACTTCTCGTCCATTACGATCGCTTCCCCAATGCCGACTTTCATATTACTTAAATACACATCTACTTTATGTCCTAAGTTTTTCTCTACTTCAAGAACATCGCCCACTTTTAACTCTTTCACATCACCGAGCGTAATAGATGACTTTCCAAGCTTTACACCAAGTTCAATCGAAATATCCGAAACAGTATCAATATGTGCTTTACCCGCTTCATTTCGCTTTCCTGCAAATTCTTCTAATCCCATTAATGACACAGGAGATACTTCATGCTTCATATGGATCCTCCTACTCTACAAAACTTTTAAATAGGAGCGCCTTACGCGTTCCATCTTTTCCAATAAAACAATTAAATTTATGTTTTCCATCTACAAAACCAAGCAATTCATCCGAAACTTTCGTATGAAGCGGAATAATATCGCCTTCTTCAATTTGTTCAATCTCACCCATTGTCATCTTTTGCTCACCAATTGCAACGTGAACAGGTTTATACACTTGATTTACTTTCGCTTCTACTTCAGACGTATACTTTTTACGCTTATCCGAAGAATGTTCGACAATATTTTCAGACGTTAACTTATCCATAATTTCTTCAACAGATAAGAACGGAATACCGATACGCACTGTCGTATTCCAAAAATCCGTTTTCATATTTACATTCAGTAATGAAATGATATCACTCGCTGTCGTAATCTTTAATGCATTCGGATCTGTCTCCGTCGTTACAAATTTCGGTTCAATCGCCACAACACTTTCAAATGATTGCTCTAAATTTTTACATAGAAGTGCAAAGATATTATCAAGCGTTAAAAACTCAAACGCTGTTAACGGTCTACGCATCGTAAAATTACGTTTACTATCTCCGCCCAGCCAGCACTCATGAATGTAAATAACAAATGCTAAATCAATCTCAATAACAATTTCTCCAAGCTCTGGAAGTCCGAGATCAATGACGCAATATAAATAATAATCTTTCGGCATTTTCTCTACATACTCACTCGTAAATGGAACTTGCTCCACTGTCGAAGGCTCTAGTTCAATCGGAATACGCATACGCGCTGACAACGTCTGTGACGTCTGTTTACCAAACGTAGAAGCAATCGCTTGCAAACTACGTAAATGTTCCACACCGAACTTCTCCGGTCTATTAAAATCATACTCTTGAAATTTATCTTGCTTCCCTGCTTCTTGTGCGAAAGCTGGCATTTCCTCGCCTTCATTTACCGCCTTCAGCAGGGCATCAATTTGCTCTTGGCTTAATTTATCGCCACTCATGAAAATCCCCTTCCCTACCTTTTCAATTCAACGATTTCAACGTACATCTTTCCATTCTTCGTCAAAATCTTTCCGGTTCCAATCTCTTCATTCTCAAGCATAAGACGCACCGTATTTTTCGTTGAATTTTCAAGACGATACAATGTACCTTTCGTAATATGAAGCAGATCTTCAATCTTCTTTTTCGTATTTCCGATTTCAAAATAAATTGTTAACGGAATATCATCTTGTAATTTCAAATCCAGCCCACTCCCATATCATGTTCACGAAAATTTCATGTTCTCTCTATATAATGAAATCTCTTATTTTGAAACGTCGATATTTAATATTTTTTTAATATATCCTTGCGTTTCTTTAAATGGAGGTACGCCTCCGTACTTTCTCACATTACCAGGCCCAGCATTATAAGAAGCAAGCGCTAATACTAAGTCGCCATTATTTTTCTTTAAATAACCGCTTAACTCTTTCACGCCGCCTTCAATACTTTCAGCTGGTGAAAATGGATTTTTTATACCCATCTCTTTCACATTCGCAGGCATAAGCTGCATAAGCCCCATCGCACCTGCATGCGACACCGTTTTCGGATTAAAATTAGACTCTACTTCAATCATTTTTTGAATTAACGTTTTCGGAATTCCGTATGAACGGCTCACACGATCAATAATATCCTCATACTTCCCTTCATTTGAAGAACGTATTTTTTGAATATTATACTTCTTCGTTAACCCCCACATATCAACAGCCTCATTTTTCGTTTCCGGGAAACGTCGTTCGAACTCTTTTTGTGCAACTTTCACTTCATCGACTTTCTTCGTTTCAGGCTTTTCTTCCGGCTTACTTACTTCCTCTACTTTACTAGAATCACCTTTATTAACGAGCGTTTCTATTTTCGTAGATTGTACCGGCTGACTCATATCCTCTACTTTTGCCGGCTGCGCCGTAGCCTTCGTTTCCTTCATAGGATCACTTTGCAACTTCTCCTGAAACCTACTACTAACAAAAGCCTGCGGACTACTTAACTTTTGCTGAAACTGTCCTTTTTTATATGCAAGTACTTCTTTTACTATATTTCCAACTACCATAATATCACCTTTTCGGTAAACAAAGATAATCTAATATTAGAGTTTTTTCGTAAAGTTTGCAATAATCCTTTGCAATTATATTGTAATAAAAAAACGACTAAATTGTTAAACTGTTATTTTTTTATATTTATTAATTCAAATTTTCAGTTGACACCCATTATAGCAAGGCTTACAATAAATTCGAAATCGATTTTTTCGCATATTACCGTTTTTCAATTTGCAGAAAAGTCAATATAAAAAAATGGGGGTTCTTTTACATGAGAATTAATACAAACATTAATAGCATGCGTACACAAGAATACATGCGTCAAAACCAAGCAAAAATGAGCACTGCTATGGACCGTTTATCAAGCGGTAAACGTATCAACAACGCTTCTGACGATGCAGCAGGTCTTGCAATCGCAACTCGTATGCGTGCACGTGAAAGCGGATTAGGTGTTGCTGCTAACAATACACAAGACGGTATTTCTTTAATCCGTACAGCTGATTCAGCAATGAACTCAGTATCTAACATCTTACTTCGTATGCGTGACCTTGCAAACCAATCTGCAAACGGCACAAATACAGACAAAAACCAAACAGCATTAGATAAGGAATTTGCTGCTTTAAAAGAACAAATCGATTACATCTCTAAAAACACAGAATTCAATGATAAAAAATTACTAAACGGTCAAAATTCTACAATTGCAATCCAAACATTAGACAGCTCTGAAACAAACAAACAAATTAACATTAATTTATCTGATATTTCTACTGGCGCATTAAACATTAATAACTTAAGTATCGCTTCAGCTGGAACAAACGCTCCTCTAAAAGGTTCTTTAGACCAAGCTATTACAGATGCATCTTCTCTAGGAGCTACATTAAAAGATTTATCCGATGCTACTGGTGAAGATGGTGAAACTGAACAAGGACGAATAACTGCTGTTAAAAATTTCAAAGATAAATTTGACGCTATTAAAGATAGTTTGAATCCCGCTGATGTATCTAAAATCACAGAAGCTATCGATACATTCAATGGTGATAAAAGTATTGACAATGCCAATGCTATTGGAACATTATATGCAGGTATGAAACCAGCTAAGGATACAGACGTTGACGCAGCTAAAACTAAAGCCACTAATTTAACTGATTTAGACGGTTTTACTACTGGAAAAGGAAAAACTGCACAAGAAAGAACTGATGCGGTAAATGCCTTCAAACAAGAGTTCACTAAGATTCAAGGTGGAATGAGCAAAGAAAATGTAGATAAAATTAATGCCGCAATTGCTAATTTCGAAAAAGCTGACGGAACTGGAAATACTTTAGAAAACGCTCAAGCAATTGGTACATTATTTACGCAAACAGCAGCTGGCACATCATACAATGCATCTAATGCTATTAAAGCAATTGATGAAGCTCTTACAAAAGTAGCTGACAATCGCGCAACTCTAGGTGCTACATTAAACCGTTTAGACTTTAACGTAAACAACCTAAAGAGCCAAGCATCAAGTATGGCATCTGCTGCTTCTCAAGTAGAAGACGCTGACATGGCGAAAGAAATGTCTGAAATGACTAAGTTCAAAATCTTGAACGAAGCTGGTATCAGCATGCTTTCTCAAGCAAACCAAACTCCACAAATGGTTTCTAAATTATTACAATAATCCATTTGAGTTAGTTTCATGAATAAACCTCTCTGTTTGCAGAGAGGTTTATTTTTTCTATATAGATAGATTAAAAACTATCTTTTTAGCCTGGAGAGAAGTCCCAGCCATATATAGAAGCGGTCAGTACCCATCTTGATCCCCTCTTATGTTAAAACACAAATAGCAAATAAGCATAAGCCCTTTATCCTTCCATAACCGTTTATTAGATTTAGAGTTACCGACTATATCAATCTATAAGGAGTGTCTATAATGCGTATTGGTACGAATGTTTTAAGTATGAATGCTAGGCAGTCGTTGTATGAGAATGAGAAGCGTATGAATGTTGCGATGGAGCATTTGGCGACTGGTAAGAAATTAAATAACGCTTCTGATAATCCCGCTAATATTGCGATTGTGACTCGTATGCATGCGAGAGCGAGTGGTATGCGTGTTGCGATTCGTAATAATGAGGATGCGATATCGATGCTACGTACTGCGGAAGCAGCACTTCAAACTGTGACAAATATTTTACAGCGTATGCGTGATTTGGCTGTTCAATCTGCAAGTGGCACAAATTCAAATAAAAACCGTGATTCACTAAATAAAGAGTTCCAATCTTTAACAGAACAAATTGGCTATATTGATGAGACGACTGAGTTTAATGATTTATCCGTATTTGATGGACAAAACCGTCCTGTTACGTTAGATGATATTGGTCATACAGTAAATATAACGAAACATATTCCCCCTTCCCCTACACAACATGACATCAACATTTCAACAGAACAAGAAGCAAGAGCGGCGATTCGTAAAATTGAAGAAGCTTTACATAATGTATCACTTCATCGTGCTGATCTTGGAGCTATGATGAATCGTTTACAATTTAATATTGAAAATTTAAACAGCCAAAGTATGGCCCTAACAGATACTACTTCCCGAATTGAGGATGCGGATATGGCGCAGGAGATGAGTGACTTTTTAAAATTTAAATTGTTAACTGAGGTTGCACTTAGCATGGTTTCACAAGCAAATCAAATTCCGCAAATGGTATATAAATTACTACAATCATAATTGTCATTTCACTCTTTGAAACGATTCCACACAAAACAAAAGGGAAATACATATAAACTATGTACTTCCCTTTTATTTTTCACTTAATACTTCTATGGCGCTACCGTCATAACTTGTCCTCTACGGTCGATCCTTATTTTCATTTTTCCGTCTTGTGCGTTATATAACCCTAGTTTATGTAATTCTAGTTTGCATTCTTGTACGAAGGTTGGTAATTTACGAATTTGATCGACATCCGAGCTTTTAATGAAATACGTTAAATGTTGTGTCATATTTTTCACATCTTGCACAAGCTCTTCTTTTTCTCGTTTTAACCTTTCATTTTCCAATTGTAGTGCTCGTAATTCTCTTTCTAGACTACTTCTATTAGACTCTTCTTTAAAGTGTCCTGCAGCCATGCTAGAAAGCTTATAAATCCCTTCCATAAACTGATGTAGTTCATCTTCTTTTCTTTCACTATGTTGACTAATTGTTTCAAAGTTATCAACGATACCTGATATAACTGTTACGAGGCTTTTTTCATTCTCTTTATGTTGTACTTCCTCTTTTAATACATAATTGTTTTCTTTTTTCATTTCTACGATTGTTTCTTTTACAGGTGTATATTTTCGCTTTCGTCCAGGTTTTTGTTTTTCAATATTTTCAAACGGTATTTCATGTTTTTTTAATTTGTAATACGTATTTTGTAATTGACTTTCTGTTTTCGGGAAAAGATTGAGTTCGTTTTTACTAACGTATTTTGAAATATTAATAATGTTTAAACCGTGACGTTGGCAAAATTGATACACTTCATATAGCAACTCTAGTTCAGACTTCAGCCATGTAATAGCTGATTTTTCATACGCTCGCATCCCGCCATTTTTTTCTATATCTATTTGAAATAATACCATTCTATTATGTAAATCAACTAGTTCTTCATACTTTACTTGGAATTGTTTTTCTATTTTTTTAAATTCCGCTTCTAGTTGCATATCGTTCATTTTATTATTTGACATGTTTTGTAAGAGACTTAATACATTGATTGCTGTGTGGTGATACATAACCTGTGCCACTCCCCCTCATCCTTTCGCAATTCTCATCTGACTCCCATGTCTTTTCAGAAAATAGCAATTTTTACATATCCATATTATAACATTTCGAAATTATCTGTCAAATAATAAACATACAAAAACGTATAGAAAGTATAGTAATAGAAAAAAGGATTTTTCAATTAATATGTATAATTGCATATTAATCACATTTAATTATATTATATGGTATTTAGAATGTAATTTCACCGAAAAAGTTTGCGTTATCACGAAATTTTACTAAAATAATCCAAAGATACGTTTTCTTATATTTTCAAATCAAAAATCTTCAAATGAAGATTTTTCATACATACAACCACAAACACTCCAAAAACATTCCATCTTTTTACCTATACAGAGTATAGAACAATAAAAAGGAACTAACCAATACTACACATGGCTAGTTCCCTTCTCTCCACTAAAAGAATAGAGTTGTAAATAGTGTCTGCAAATCCTCGATCAAAGTCTCACATCGCATGGGGCTCTATTAAGCACTGACCGCACCACACATGGCTAGCTCTTCTATTCCAGCTAAAAAAAGCGCTTTTCCAAACTCTTTTACAACACTAACTTATCTACTAAGCCAATTAACTCTTGAATATCTGGCTTACTTACTTGAGCATTTGCTCCTACAGCTTCGCCTTTATGGAATAATTCATTTGTAATTAAAGAAGAAAAAATAACGATTGGTAAACGATTCGTTACTTCACCATCTTTAATGACTTTCGTTAAATGGTGTCCATCCATTTTCGGCATTTCAATATCCGTAATGAGCAAGTGAATATGTTCAAACATTTTTTCTCCTTGCTCTTTTGCTAGCTTTTCAATTTGTGCTAATGCTTCTGCACCATTGCTGAAGAAGTTCATTTTCGTATATCCAGCTGATGATAATGTTTCTTCTAATATTTGACGAAGCATTGCTGAATCTTCCGCAATATAAATCACTTTTTCAGCACGATCTGTTTTTTGCTCTAATCCTGCAAGTGATTTATTATCATAACCAGTGTTGCTAATTTCGCAAACAATCTTTTCATAATCTAATAGTAAGATGATTTTTCCATCTAGTTTTACAATACCAGATGTCGTTTCTTCTAGTCCCATAGATAATGAAGCTGGTTCATCAATTTGTTCCCATGAAATACGTTGAATACGATGCACTTCATCCACACGGAAAATAACTTTCATTTGGTTTAATTCTGAAATGATAAATTTCGTTTGATCAAGTGGCTTTGTCGATTTTAAATTAAGAGCTGTCGCTAAGTTAATAACTGGTAAAATTTCACCACGTACTTGAACAACACCTTCAACTGCATGATGAGATTCTGGCACAGTTGTAACAGGGAATGGATTAATGATTTCACGTACTTTCATTACGTTAATACTAAATAGGTTTTCACCAACAGTATATGTAACAATCTCTAATTCATTTGTTCCGCTTTCTAATAAAATACTTTGTGCTTGTGACATAAAGGTGTCGCTCCCCTTTCATTATTTCCGTATATCTAATTATTAAGCTTTATTAAAACGAAAAAGTCAACTACCTATATAAAAAATATAGATAGTTGCATGATTTATTTAAAAAGGCGATTAATCTTGTATAAACGAAGCAAGTGCCTCTAATAACACTTCTTGGGCTCCTACAATTTCTGTCGGCATCGCTTCCCATTTTTTCGAAAGCTCTGTTTCTACTCTTATTCTTAACTCTGCGTTCATTTGTTCTAGCACATATTCTTTCGTCGCTATATCAACATCCAGTAGCGCGAGCGCATATAGTTCTGGATCATTTATTTTTTCAAATAATCGTTTTATTACTGCCGGTGCTATATGTTTTAATTTTTCAATATGAATTTCTTTATCCGAAAATAGTAACTCATATTGAATAAACGTAACATTTTCTTTAATCACTTTAAAATAGCAATTATTTTTTTTATCATTTACAAAATAACCGTTCGGATCAGCAATTATACTCTCTACTTTACGAATTAAATCTGGCAAACTACTCGCCGACATTACAGTCCGCTGCTCAACCTCACTGGGCGAAATGAATGTAACGCGATACTTATTCTGCGCCATCCTCCTCACCTCTCCTCTTATAAAAATCTATCATCACAAACGATCCAAAAGGCACTGGTCTGCCATAAAACGATGAACCATCCCAGTAACCTTCCATAGATCCATTTTGCAACTACACTTCACTTACCTCTTCTTCAACTAACCTAGCAACTCTCCATATCTCTGGTCTTAAACAACGGTCGTGCACCTACTAAGCACTGACCGCTACCACACACCGCCAGGCCCTCTCTCAAAACCTAAAAAAAGGCTTTTAAGAACTCTTCAATAACTCGATGTTATTGAACCAAAACGCTATCTGCTGATCCGCAATATCCGGCAACGTAACGAAAAACTCACGGCACTTCATCTCATCTTTAAACAGTTGATACTTCCAAACCTCATCGCTACCAACACTTACGAAATAAAATTCGTGAATACGGCCGATGATTGCTTGTTTTTCACCAAATGAGTACGGAGGGACTTGTTTAATTTCAAATTGATCTGGTAAATATACATGCTCTTCTCGTTCCATTTTTAACACTTGCTCGGCAAGTTCACGTTTATTTTCGAAAAAAGGCAATTGTAAAATTCGCTCTTGTCTTGTCATACGAATAAAAAACCCTTTCTACTACTTTACAATTTTTCTTTATTATATATTATCGAATTAAGTTTACAACTTCATTTAATACTTCATCTGATACTTTAATTACTTTCGCATTTCCTTGGAATCCGCGTTGGTATAACATTAAGTCAACGAATTCTACAGATAAATCTACGTTTGCACCTTCTTGTGCACCACCACGTACTTTACCTGCGCCGTTTTGACCAGATGCACCAAGTGCTAAAATACCTGTTGTATTCGTCGCTGTATAGTTACCATTACCTGTTTTCATTAGTCCGCCTTCGTTCGGGAACATCGCAACAGCTAATTGACCAGCTGACTTCATACTTCCATCAGAGTATTTTACCATTACGTATCCACCGTCAGCAATAAAGCAATCTTTAACAGTTGCTGCTGCTCTACCGTCTACATCTGTTACTGATAATGTTTTATCTGTCGGATGGTTTGTTAATTGACTAAAATCTAAATTTATCGTTCCGCCGTTAAACGGGATAGCTGCTCCTTGTTGTACCGGGTCTGGGTTTCCAACTTTATCAAATTTCAAAGTACCTGTTGAACCTGCCCCTGTAACCTCTTCAAACTTTGGATCTTTTGCCGAGTCATTACGTCTTTGCACTTTATACGTATACTCGTGGTCATTCGTTTTCGTAAATTCTACACGCATCGTCCATGTATTACCCGCATCATCATAAAACGGTAAATCTTGCGTAATTTTACTTTCATTCACCGGGATATTCCCTTTAATTGTACCCTTCGTTGTTTGAATACCACCAATTGCTGTTCCCATCGGAATTTGCAATGGTCCTGGAATGCCAGATAAATCAACTTCACCTGTTGCTGCATTTGCAGGATATGCAAATACGTATTGACCTTCTGTGTTCGTAATATAGTAATTTGAAGATATCCCAAACGTACCTTTACGAGTAAATTCCATATTCCCGCCTGCTGAATCACCTACTACGAAGAAACCATTACCTTCCATTGCCGCTTGTGTTTTACCACCAGTTAACGTAATTGTTCCGTCGCTATAGTCTGTAACCGTTCCGCTCATTTTCACACCGTTACCGATACTTTTTGGATTCGTTCCAGCGTATTTATTGTCACCTTTTGAACCGATAGAATTGTTATATAGTAAATCATCAAACATAGCTTTTTGTTTTTTATAACCAACCGTTTGTGCATTGGCGATATTATTGGAAGTTACACTTAATGCATTTTGTGTTGCATTCATTCCTGTAATACTTGTATATAACGCTTTAATCATAACGTATGGACACTCCTTATAAATTTGTAGTTTTTTCTTCTTCAGTTACTTTTTGATCGTCCTTCTTTGCATCTTCTGGATTCGTTTCTCCAATTGGTTTATCAGACACTCTCTCAACGAAACGAAGAGATACAACCTTATTATCAATAACGAGCTGTACCTCATTATTTTCTGCGAGGCGAACTGTCTCTACTTGGCCAGTGACTTTTTTGCCATCACCGTCAACACCTCTTACATATTTCCCTAAAAACTTCATTCCACCATCAAGCGCTGTTGAATACATTGTCGATTTTAAAGAGTCTACTGCTTTCGTCATATTCTGTACTTGTTCCATAAGAGATAATTGCGCTGTTTGGTTCATCATTTGATTCATATCCATCGCATTAAATGGATCTTGATGTTGGAAACTCGCTAAAAACAATTTTAGAAAATCATCTTTCCCCATTACACCAGGCGTCTTTTGTTCTCCTGCTGATACTCCATTCGTTTGCCCTACTGCCGGTTGTGCACCGTTAACAGATGCGTTCCTATTCTGCGCTCCTGCTTGCAACGGAATATGATTTGTACTCGTTGTATTTAATCCAACTGTTGGCACGCTTTATTCCTCCAATAATCCCGCAAATTCTTTTGATTCTTGTTTCTCATGTTTCGTACTTGCTAATTGCTGCTTTTGCCTTTGTTCTTGTTCTCGCTGTTCTTTACGATTTTCATCTTTATCTGAATAGCTAATTTGAATATTGATTTCTTTTTCTTTTAACTTCAGTCTCAATTCATCAAAAATGATTTCCACACGTTTTTTCGCATCGTGTTTTTCCATTTCTATGTGAACATCAATTTGATCTCCATGTTTTTTCATAAACACTGTTAAAGTACCAAGTTTTTCTGGATTTAACTGAAATAAAACACGTTCTTGTTTCACTACAAACTTTTGCAGCGCCTCTACTTGTGCTTCCATTTTCTTTCCTAAGTCAGGCAATGAAACTTTCTCAGCACCACTATTTGATTTCCCTATAGGATCAGTACTCGCCGCTTTATTTAATAACTCCGCACCCGCAGAATTTGAATCGTTGAATACATCACCTTCTGGCAACTCTATCTTTACATCATCGCTCTCAGCTGTCGGAAGATCTACATCTTTAGACTCTTCTTGTTTCTTTGCAATATTACAAGTCTCTGTTTCTACGACTTTCAATACTTGCATCATTTGCTCCGGCATCTTCACTTTATCTAATATCATTTGCATTGTATCTTCTAAACATATAGCATTTTTGATATTCATATTGGAAAGGAGTTCTTGTAATTGTTGTAATTCACCTGCGGGTAATTCGTTAAGTTTTATATTTCCATATTCTTTATATAGCTCTTGTATTTTTTGTATGTATTGATATAACAATTCTGGCTGCACACGTAATTGCTCAATTGCAACCATTTGCTCAGATACAGCTAATAATAACTGTTCTGTCTCTTTTTTTTCTTCTTTCTTTACATTAGGCTCTTCTTTCGTTGCCGTTTTTTTAGAAAGAATGTTTTCTTTTCTATCTTCTGGTGCATCTTCTCGCTTTGTTTTCTCCGTTTTCGGCTGCTGTTTATTTTCCATCCTCATCGCACGATCGAATGAAGAATCTTCACTTTTGGATTGTACTTCTAGCCCTTTGTCTTTTTGCGGAGGTAAACTTTGTTGCACCGGTAATACAGACTGTATCACTACATTCACCTCATCCATTCATACACATTTTCAAATCAAGAAGCATTCTTTCTTCCTGCTTTTCTCGTACTTTTGCAAGCTTTCTACAATCTTCTTGATACATCTCATCAATGACACGTTCTTTTTCTTTTACTTGTTCTAAAAGGCTTTCATTTTTTCGAATAAAATCTTCTGTTTTTTTAATTTTCCGATTCCATTCTTCTATTCTTTCAGGTGAAAACGTATGTGAGGAAAGCATACCAGCCATAATACGTTGCCCAGTTTGTACGACTTTACTACGCGATTTCACAACATATAAATCATATTCTTTTTTTTGTTCTATTTTTCTTTTTTCAGCTGTTAATTCATACACTTCTTTCAAAATCTGTTCTTTTTCTTGATTTATTTGCAATTTTATCGTGTCGTATTGCTGCTTATCCACCTGTTTTCATAGCCCCTTCCTATTATAACGCTCTCTTTTTCTATTATATAGTTTTTTTACAAAAAAATCTGTGAAATATTAAAAAACAAAAAAATAAGACCTGCAGGGCGCGAGGTCTTATACAATATGGTGCACTGCTTGAACGATATCATCAAATTGGAAACGATCTGATCGACCTTGTTTTAAAAATGAATTTATACCTTCTACTTTATTTTTACATTCAAAAACATAAGCATTTTCTTCATTTTCTTGAATCGTTCCTAATTTGAAATATAATTCATTTTCTTTATAAATAGATAAAATTTTTCTCATTTCATTTGCCAGTTGCCAATGGGTTGGCGAAACGATTTCTTCCATAATCCTACTTACTGAATCTAGCACTGAAATAGCAGGGTAATGACTGAGCGTTGCAAGCTCACGTTTTAATACAATATGTCCATCTAATATACCACGTGCTAAATCTGGTACAGGACCGTTTAAATCGTCTCCATCAACGAGTACAGTATAAATACCTGTTATAGACCCCTTTTGCGTTTTCCCGGATCGCTCTAACAGCTTTTTCATATAACTTTCCATTAAGAGTGTTTTACCACCAATCGGTAACTCTTTAACGGCAATATCAACACTTCTACGCGCATCAGCAAAACGAGTAACAGAGTCCATCATAAGTAATACGTTATTGCCTTGGTCTCGGAAGTATTCAGCGATAGATGTTGCAAGCTTAGCTGCGCGAAGTTGCATAAGGTGACTTTCATCTGACGTCGCTACGACAACGACGCTTTTCTTCATGCCTTCCTCACCTAATTCTTTTCGAATAAAGTCTTTTACTTCTCGGCCACGCTCTCCTACTAAACTAATAACGTTTATATCTGCTTTTGCATTTTTGGCAATCATTCCGAGTAAAGTAGATTTACCAACACCTGATCCAGCGAAAATACCAATCTTTTGACCGATGCCAATTGTTAGCATAGAATCAATGGATTTAATTCCGGTTTCAAATACATCAGTAATCTCTTCCCGTTCAAATGCATGAATAGGCGGAGCATCTAACTTTATTTTTTGCAACGGAATATTTTCAACGTTCTCATTTAACACTTCGCCATTTGCACTTAACACTTTTCCGAGTAAATGATTTCCACGAGGGATAACAACATCTTCATCAATTAATGTAACGGAATCTCCGTAACATACCTTTTCTGTCTGTTCAAATGGGAGTAACATATTGTTTTCTTTTTCAATCGCAATTACTTCACATAAGACGCTATGTTCTCCAACGAGACAAACATCTCCGATTTTCGCCTTTGGCCCTTTTGCTACGAAAAACTGCTCTTGTACACTATGAACTTTACCGACTTTCGTATAAAACGGCGTTTCAATAAATGTATTCCATTTTTGGTTTTCATTCATTAACAATCGATTCATACATTTTGCTCCTCAAACAACTTCTCTTCTTCCCATTTCTGGCGAAGCTTCGCAAATATAGGTGCAAATTTAAATTCAAAGAACTCTTTCTCTTCTTCTAGAACAAATTCACCGAACTGTAAGGAGAAATCGTATTTCCATTCTACTAATTGTAGTAACCAATACTCTTTCGTATTTTCCTTCTCTTCTTGAATACGTTCAAAAGTTTCTGGATGTACGGTAATAACTAGTTTTTCAAACGAAGTAGGCAATGTTTGAACGATGCCCGTTAATATAGGTAACACATCAAGTAATCTAGCATCTACTGCTTGATTCACAATTTTTTCTGCTAGTTGAAAAGATTGATCCCATAACAATTCCGTCCATTCGTATGCTGTTTCTTGTTGTTCTTGTTGAAACTGCGTATGTGCCGATTCTATCTCTTTCATCTGCTGCTGAACATGCATTCGAAATTGTTCTTGATCATGTAATAACTGCTGACGTTCTTGTTCTAACATTTGTTGTTCTTGCCTTAGCTGAGTCATTTCCATATGTAACGATTGTTGCTGCGCAAGAAGCTCTTCATGATCTACTTGGATTTCTTCTTCTACGTGAGCTACTATTGGTTTTGGAAATTGTAATTCATACGTTTCTTCAGAAAAAGAAACAGAATTCTTCGGAATTCTGTTTTTAAATAAGGACATCATCTTCACCTCTTTGAACGATAATTCTTCCTTCTTTCTCTAGCTTTTTCACCGTACCTGTAATTGTTTGCTGCGCTTTCTCAGCATCCGTCATCTTAAGCGGTCCTAAGCCATCTAATTCTTCTAGAATCATCTCTTTACGGTTTGAAGACATACATGTAAATAGTTTCTCTTTAATTTCTTCTTTTGCAATTTTAAGTGCTTTCGCAATGACACCGTTATCTGTAATTTCCTCTAATACACGGCGAAGTGCAAGATCTTCAAGACCAAGTAAGTCTTCAAAGACAAACATATTTTCTTTAATTTTTTCAGATAACTCATAATCAACTTCATCCAGCTTTTGAAAGACTGTTTTTTCAACGCCTCGTGAAACGTTATTTAAAATGTTCACGATTGTTTTTAAGCCATCTGTTTTATTAATTGCACTAAATGCCATATTATTTAATTTTGCTTTTAATAACTCACCAATTTGATTAATGAGTTCACCGTCAACTTGTTCTAGTTTCGCAATACCCATTACCGTTTCTACTCGCTTATGATCTGGCAATCTCTCAATTAACTGCGAAGCAAGCTGCGGTTTAATGTAAGAAGCGATAATTGCAATTGTTTGTGGTGATTCATCATTCAGCACTGTAAGAAGTGGCTCTAAATCTGTAAGTGAATTTAAAAATTCAAATGGATTATCTTTGTTATACCAAAGGTCTTCCAATAATTTTTCAAGCTCATCTTCTGGCATATTTTTAAATATGCGACGAATGTACTCTTTATCTGGAGTGACTAAGTTCAATTCTTTTACATTAAGTTCATATAAGAATTCCCCTAATACATTCTCTAACGTTTCCGGTTTATATACACGAAACTTCGCGATTTCACGAAGTAACACTTCTTTTTCCTCAGCCGTCATATATTCAATGACTTTCGCTGCCACCTCTTCATTTAATGTACGAATGAGGATGGCAGCTTTTTCTTTGGAGGAGATTTCATCTAACATCGTTGTTCCTCCCTTACTGTCCGTTTAACCATTTTTTAATTACTTTTGCAGTACCTTCTACATGTTCCTTCGTAGCATCCTGTACTTGTTCATCTAACGTCGGTTCTTTCGGTTCTTCTGGTTCAGGTTTTGGCTCTGGTACTATTTTCTCTTCAGGAATTTCCATAATACTTTCACTACTTGCAGCAACTTCCTCTTCTGCTAAGTATTCTTCATATTCCTCTTCTTCTTTCTTTCTCTTACGTCTTGCTAAGAAGAACCATAATAGACCAACGAGCGCTAACACGCCTCCTGTAATTCCACCGATTAACCACCAGTTCATACCACCTGCTTCTGGCTCTTTCTTCTTCTCTTCTTTCGGTTGATCAAACTGAACAGTTACAACATTAACTTGACCATTTGTAAAGTTGCCATTTGGATCAGCTTGAAGTCCAGCCGCTGTACCAATTGCTTCTTTGAAAGTTGTCATATCAATTCTTCGTTTTACTAACGTATCATTATCTACCCATACAACAACATTTGTTTTCGTTAATTCTGGATGTTTCTTAATCGTTTCAACTGTTTTATCTATTTCATAGTTTTCAATTTTGTTACCATTTTTATTATCGTAGACGATTTTACCATTTTGATTATTGTTCGTACCGTAGTTTGGCACTTCGCCGTTTGCTGTAATACCAGCACCTTGCTTCGTATCTGCTCCTTCTTGCGCAGTAGAGCTTTCTTCTTGCTCTTGTTTACTACGAAGTACACCTTTATCACCATACTTTTCTGACTGACGTGTGACTTCGTCGTAGTTCACAGATACTTTCGTATTCACTTTATATTCATTCGGCTTAAACATCGTCATTAATGTTGCATCGATATCTTGCTTTAATTTACCTTCAATTTGGTGTTGCATCTCTACTTCTTTCTCATAAGAAGAGGAACTACTAGAATGTGCTTCATCTGCTCCTTTTGAGATAACACCTTTTTTGCTATCGATAACACTCACTTCTTCGGCTTTTACACCAGGAACTGCCGCACTAATCATTTGCTGTACACCCGCAACTTGATCAGCCGTTAATAGTTGACCACGTTTCACACCAACTGTAATCGCCGCTGTCCCCTTTGCTTTTTCTTCATCAAAAATTGTCTCTTTTTCAGGTAATGTAATTTGAACATTTGCTGTTTCTATCGCCGCAAAGTTTCTTACAATATCTTGCTCCAATTGCTTTTTCGTACCGACAATTTGCTTCATTTTTTTATCTTGCTCACTTGAACCGAGCGAGCTTTCTAATAAAATTTCCTCACCGCTTTTTGAATTAAACGGTAAGCCCATTCCATTCATTTCTTTTCGAACCCACGGAGCATCATTCTTTTGCACACGAATCGAACCATCGGCTGCTAATTGGTAATCGACACCTAGCTTCGATAATTCTGCTGTAATCTCTTGCTTGTCTGCATCATTTAAATTTTGATATACAACAACATATTTATCTGGCAAGGTGAAGTATAAAAGTGCTCCTGTTACAATTGCTAAAAGCGCAGCACCAATGACTAACTTATGCCACGTTTTTAACGATTGGAAAACATTTTTTAACTTTTCCATTTAAACACACCCGTCCATTTTCCTAAATTTGCATATTAATTAGTGACTTATAATTTTCAATAAGATTATCACGTACAAGAGCAGCCGTTTTCATTTGAGACTCAGCTTTCTTTTGCTGAATTAAAACGTCATGTGTTTCTCCTACCCCTTTTGTTAGTAAATCATAAACCGCTGTTTGCGCATTGTTTTGTGTTTGATTCATATCTTCCAATAAATCGATAAACTTCTTCCCTTCGACTACAGGTGTTTCTGAAGTTTTCGGTGCACCAATTGACTGAATCGCGCCAAATGGCTGTGTATTTAACATTGGTTGGATTTTCATCTTCCCCTATTCCCCCTCTATCCTCGGCCGATTTCTAAATCTTTATCAAGCATTTTTTTATTCGCATTTAATACACTTGTATTTGCTTCGTACATTTTTTGAGCAACCATTACATTCGTCATTTCAGCAGTCACATCTACATTCGGATAACGTACATATCCTTCTTCATTTGCATGCGGATGCGTCGGATCATACACTAAGTTTTCAGTTTTGTCCGCTTCAATACTTTTTATTTTCACTCCGTTAGTAGGTGCAGCGTCTAACATATTTGCAAAACTATTATTTGATTCAAGTACTACACTACGGCGCTCATACAAATCTGCCCCCGGAGCTGCCGTTGTATTTGCATTTACAATATTATTTGAAGTAACTTCCATCCATTTTCTCGCTGTTGTCAGCCCTGATCCACTTGCATTAATTGCCTGAAACATCGTTGTCTCTCCTTCTACTATTAACGTCCACGCGCTGCTTGGTTAATTGCGTATTGTGTATTAATCGCGTTAATTGAAACACCATATAATTGGTTTGCTTTCATTAAATCTAGCATTTCCGTCGTTACATCCACACTATTTCCATCTTTATTCGTTTGCATTGATTTCGTTTGAATCTTTGCATAAGTATTTTTCGTATTTACTGTCGGTAAGTGCATTTCATTCGTTTGATATAAATCTGGATTGCTGTTTAAATCCGCAGCATTACTCTTATATAATGCACTACTTTTATTCATTTGCTCAGCAAATGTAACGTCTTGTGCTTTATAGCCAGGTGTATTCGCATTTGCAATATTACTAGAAACAGTATTTCGTTTCGTCACTAAATAATTCATATAATGGCTTACATCACTCACTAAATCTGGCATACTCCACACCCTTCCTTTTTAACTTATCATTTTGAACATAATGACCCACTGATGGAAGTTTCACTTCATTATTTAATTTCTTATATGTATTTATTAAAATATTAACTATTATGTACCCTTACATATTTTATTCCATTTTTACATTGTTGTCTTTAGAAAAATACAAAAATATAAAAAGAATATAAAAAAAACTGTATACGCGTAGTAATCTATATAACATTTCAATGTATTTACGATGAGCCAAATCCTATTTTTATATTATTTAGATTACTCCTGTTTTTTTACAGCCATAAAATGAAACCTCAATCAGCGGAACTATTTATTTACACGAAGGAATGGATCCCCTTTTAAAAAGGGGGATCCGTTCCCACACATTATTATTAATATTTACCGTAAAATGAATTTGCTTTCATTCGCCCATCATTTGTCATAATCATTTCTTCCAAAATCTTTTGCTTATCACGAATATGCTGTGCTGCCTTAATGATGAATGGGCTTACTTCTGCCGCAACTCTCTCGCGCGTTTCTTCATCCAATGTCATCATCCAGCGATTTAACATCGCACTCTTCTCAGCAAACTCTCCATCTGACACTTGCAATTCACCGATTTCATTAAAACAGCCGACAAATGCTCGATAAATATCATTGTTCATTTTCAAGCGCTCCGCGGTAACCGTCTATTAAATCTTGCAATACTTTTACAATCGCATCCATATCTTTCGCTTCACGTGTTACTTTCATCGTTTGAATTTGAACGCTAATCCAGTCATATAAACCATAAAGACTATCATATAAATCTTTCGTAATCTCAGGATTTAATTGCAGCTTTAATTCTTCAAAAATACGTTCCAACTTTTCAAGAAGTGCATCTCCTTCTTGTAGTTTAAAAGTATGTAACAGTTCTTCTAAATTACGAAACTCTACAATACATCTTTCATAAATAAAAATTGTATTTTTAATTGGATTACTCGTCATAATATCATTTTGCATATAACGTTGCCATGCTTGCATACGATCACTTCCTCAACTATCATTAATCATCACTTTTTTGTTTTGTCATTGCTTTAATTGTTTTTAGTTGGCTATCAAGCTCAGCTAGTGTACTTTCTAGCTTTTGATACTTCTTCACAATTTCATCTTGCTTTTGCAAGTTTTGTGCTTCAATATCTTTTATCTTTTTATCTAAATCACTTACACGTGAATCAATGCTTTTTACTCGTTCTCCAACTACACCTTTATCACCAAATAATTTCTCAAGTGGTTCTTCCATCATTTTTCCTAATCCGTTAGAACTAAAGAAAAATTGCTTCGCTGCATCCGGCTTCTCTTTTAACGCTTTCGTTAATGCTTCGTCATTAACTTCCATCGTTCCATCTTGCTTTAATTGAATACCAAATGAGAATAAGTAATTACCATCTTGAGAAAATGTTACGACGTTATTCATCGCTTGGCGTACACTTTGCATAATAGTTTGCCCTTGGAAAGCTCCGCCTTTTCCAGCAAAGATATCTATTGTAGAAACAGCTTTATTATAATCCGCTACCATCTTTTTAATAATATTTGATGCATCTGTTACGTTTGAGTCACTTACTGTAAACTTCAGTTCTATCCCTTTTGCTTTCGCCTCTGTTGTCTTCGGATCAACCTCTGTCTTTTCACCATCTGTTTTTTCTTCTACTTTTTCCTCAGTTACTTTTAATAATTCGATTTTCACACCAGGAAGAGCTTCAATTGTATTAGTAGAACTTTTACCTGCTATACCATTAATCGTATATTCAGCATTTTGCGCACTATTGATTTCATGAAGCGCTACGCCGTCATCATTAGCTAAACCTATTTTTTGAAACAATGAAGATTTGTTCCCCTCAAAATTAATTACTCCATCTTCGCCTTCTTTTTTTGAGGTCATGAAAATTTTATTCCCAAGTGTATATGCTGATACGCCGTAATCTCCATCATTAATTTTATTAATTAAATCTTTATATGTCATATCAGATGTTACTTTTAGTTCTTTACCACCTAGTTTTAGTGTTTCATCACTATTAATCTTGGCATCTATATTTTCAATTTGGTCAGAAGCTATTTGATGACGCTGCGCAAGCTGTGTAATCGTCATATTAAAAGTTCCAGCAATCGCACCGCCATCAGCTTTTACATTAATATAACCGTCTTGTGATGTTGTTACCTTTTTCTCATTTCCTTTAAAAGCCGCTAAATTTTTAAATGTTTGCGTGAAAGAACTAAATTCTGATTTTAAACTTGTATATAAAAGTTTATCTTGTGAAAGGCTATTCTTTTCATTTGTATACGGCGTTTTTCTCATATCCAGCGCATTCATTTCTAATTCAACGAAATTAGAAGTATCGATCATGTTATTTCCAAGGTTCCAAATCTGTTGTCTACCGCCAATACCTGTTAACGTTCCTGCCATATTTCTCACTCCTTATTTTTTACATGTAGTCTAAAATACTCGTTTTGCTCATCGTGCTAACCGCTTTAAGCGTCGCTTCATACGTCGCATTAATATACGCCAAATCAGAAATTGCTACAGCTAAATCAACATCTTCAATTTCTTTACGATTTTCTTGAAGCGCTAGATTTTGCTCGCTTAAAATTGTCTTAAACGTATCTACAGTGTTCATCGTTGCTCCTACTTCTGTTGTACGATTAATAACACCATCCAAGTTTTTCTTATTTTCCGCTAAAAACGGCTGTAACGCCTTTTGATCACCACTTTGCATCGCGTCTTTCATCTTTACTAACGTTTGAATAACAGGGGTTAGTAAGTTCTCGCCATTACGAAACGCTTTAATTTCATAACCATCATTCAGCTTCCACATTACATCTTTTTCGCCGCCCTGGTATGTTCCATCATCTGCAAATGGAGGTTTCTCTGCACTATCTCCACCAAACAGATAGCGACCTTGCTCTTTCGTATTCGCTAAATATACAACTTGTTTTAAAATTTGATCGATTTCGGCACCGATTGCCTTTAATTCTTTTTCACCATTTGGTCCATTTAACGCTTGTATTGTTAATTGATCTGCTCTCGTTAAAGATTTCACAATACCTGATAATGTAGTTTCTGTCTGACTTAGTACATTTTTAGAATCCGCTATATCTTTTTGCATTTGTTCAATATTCGCCAACGAATGTTGAATCGCGAATGATTTACTTGCTGCAAGTGGATCTTCGCTCATAAGAAGATTTTTCTTGCCTGAAGTTACTTGATTTCGATGATATTGCTGCTGCACATTTAAATCCATTAGCTGATTCTTTGCCCAGTTTGCATTTTGAAATGTAGATACTCTCATTTCTATCTCCTCCTTACTTATTTTGAATCAATTACTATTCCCTATCGGATAATCGAAAACAGACTATCAAACACTTCATTCATCGTAGAAATAGCTTTAGAGTTTGCTACGAAGTATTTTTGGAAGGCCATTAAATTTACCATTTCCTCTTCCATGTTCACGCCTTCGACACTCATCTTTTCTTGCTGAATACCTTCTAATAAATCTCCATGAATTTTTTGATAACCATTCACTTCACTTTTATCAGATGCTACCTTAACGATGAATTGGTCTAATGCTTTTTTATATGAAAGACCATCTTTATAATCGTCATCTGTAATTCCTGCCAGTTTATTTGCAGTTTCAGCAGATATTTTCATTTTCGAAAAATCATTCGCGAATTCCGGATTTAATTTCAACTCTTTCGCATAATCTCCAACGAAGAAATCTTTTCCCATCACTGTATTTACTTCATTTTTCATTGAACTCATTAAGTCTTCAAGATTTTTCTTATAACTAGCAATCTGTCCTTTCGTATCAACCGCTGATTTTATTGCACCACTAGTTAACGGGATTTCCGAGCCGTATATTTCAACTGACATTGGCTCTTTCGTTTTATTTAATTGGAGCGGATATGTATCTTGTCCATTTACTGTTAAAACACCATTCATTCTAACACTTGCGATATTAGGATTCATAGATTCATAAGATACTTCTATATTGGCGTACTTTGACATTTCTGTAACGATGCGGTCACGTTCGTCTAAAAGTTGATTCGGTACTTGTGTACCAGCCTGCCCAATTTTTTTATTCGCTTCTGCTAAACTAGCAGCAAGACGATTAAATTCATTAACATGTGCTTCAATATCTTCTGTCGTCTGCGCTTCTACTGAATCTAAGTTTTTCGCAAGTTTATTTACCTGACTTGTAAACTTCCCAGTTTCAGAAATTAGCGTATCGTAATAGTTTGATTGATCTGGATTTTTTGCAACTTCTCGAAAAGCATTAAAAAATCCATCCATTAAACTAGATAGTGAATTTTTCCCTGTCGTTCCTACCATAGACTCTACTCGTGATAAAACAGAATTCTTATAATTATAGTAAGCGAGCTGAGATAATTGGTCGTTAAACTGTTTCGTCTTCACTTCATCTGTAATACGATCAACACCTAACGTTTGCACACCATAACCAATTCTCTGTTCCGGCGTATGCCCATTACTTGCTCCAACAGAACCGAAATTCACCGCTTGACGTACATATCCCGGTGTATGAATGTTAGACAAGTTTTGTTTCGTCGTTTGTAATCCCATTTGTGCCGCTAGCATGCCCGATAACGGGGTATTATAATCAGATAATCTCATAATGCTTCACTTCCCCTTTACAATAGTTCGTTCATAAAGATTTGCGAATTATTGTTTCGTTCTAAGTTATATTCAGAAACGGAATCCACAATACTTTCTGTAGTTTTTAATAGTACGTTTAAGTAATATTGATTTTTTAAAAGAATCATTTTTACATTCTCTTCTAATTCAGTTAAGTTTTTTTGTAATTTTTCTATTTTTTCAATTTCTTCATGAGAAAAATACGAAAATAACGCACTTACGCGAAATGATTCCACTCCTTGTTCTTTACAATACTGAACAACCATTTCTTCAAATGAATTTGATAACTTTTTTAAACCATCAATATACTGCAATTGCTCTACTTGCAGTTTTTGAACCGCATTTACATTTTTATGTTTTAAATGCTCATATATTTGTTCTCCAAGCGTTTGAATGTTTTCATATGCTTTTTGAATAATAACGAGCTTTTCATATAATTGTATATACATATAGCTTCCTTCCCTTTTACAAGACTAAATTTACAATTAAACCGTGGATTTCTCCAATTTGATTTAACATTTCTAAATGTCCCGTTTTTGTATTAATTAAATTCATAACATCTTCTAACTCATTCAATCCCACTTCTGCCTGCTTTACAATCGTCATTTTTTGGGAATATCCATAACGTGGATGACGAGACATGACATCTTTATATTGCAATACATTATCAACGTAAAAATTCAAAAATGATTTTACTGTATTTTTGTATTCCATTACGTTATCAAGTGTTAATTCCATTTCAATTTTCTCTTTAATTTCTCCAATATTATCAACAAACGCTTCCATTTGTTCTAACAATTTATCTTTTTTCGGATCTGCATGCAAATTATCCGAAAATGCAAGTCCTGTCCTGACATTTGCTTCTTTCGGCATTTGAGTAGCAGGCGGTATATGCGATAAAATTGGATTATGCGAGATAGAACGCAGCATATATATCACCTATTTATTTTTTTATTTCTTCCTAAAGTTAATCGTAAAATCTAGTTATTTATAATTATACTCTGAACACTAATATTTTGCAGTTATTTTTTATAGAAGATATGTTACAATTTAGCATGAGGTGGCACAATTCTATGAATATTTTTCTTTGTGGTTCAAATCAATTAACAGCATTAGATCAAGAAGAAATTAAAAAATTTTTAACTGACTATGCTCACAAACATAAAATTTACATATTATGTTATAAAACTATTGAAAATGAGGTACTTCGTTTTTTCGTCGAAAACGAAAGACTCGCCCAAAATTTATGCCTTTACACGCTACAACCGTTACAAGCAGTAACAGATGAATTTCAAGAAATCGTTGATTATTTAAAAAAACACGGAGCCGAGTATGTTGCTTTTGATCATCCTTCCGACTCTATTTACCGATCAGATTATATGTTTTTTGTTAAACAAATTATTGAAGATACCGATTTAGTTCTCTGTTTTTATAACGGAGACAAACATACATCTGTCATTCCCGTTGATATTGCAAAAGATGCCGGGATTGATGCTGTCATTTATGATTTACCAGGTTTACATGAAAAGCAAATGAAAAAAAGCTTTGAACAAAAAATTCGTATGATGTAAAGGGGGCGGCACAATATCGTTATTGTGCCCAGTGTAAATATGATAATTGAACAAGATTATGATCATTTTATCGCTAGTTTCAAACAACAATTCAATATGGATATCGCTTCGTATAAACAAGATAGAATGCGCCGTAGAATCGATGCTTTTATTTCAAGAAAAGGCTTTGAAAACTACACTACTTTTTTAAGTACTTTACGTGTCGATCAAAGCTTATTTTTAAGTTTTATTGACTATATTACAATAAACGTTTCAGAGTTTTTTAGAAATAAAGAACGTTGGCAAACGTTAGAAACGAAAGCACTACCAAAATTACTCGAACAAAATAACGGAAAATTGAAAGTATGGAGTGCCGCTTGCGCTGCCGGTGAAGAGCCATATACACTCTCTTTAATTTTAGCGAAACATCTATCTCCATTTCGCTATGAAATACTAGCAACGGATCTTGATTTTCATATTTTAGAGACTGCAAAACGCGCTCAATATACGGAACGTTCTTTAAAAGAATTACCTAGCGATTTGAAAGAGCGTCATTTCACAAAAGAGGATGATATATACTCATTGCATCAAAACATGAAGCAAAACGTCACGTTCAAACAACATGACCTGTTAATGCAGTCGTTCGATACAAATTACGATTTGATTATTTGTCGTAATGTAATGATCTATTTCACAGAAGAAGCAAGAGTTAAACTTTACGAAAAGTTTAGCCGTTCTTTACGAAAAGGCGGTGTGCTATTTGTTGGTAGCACAGAACAAATTTTAACACCCGAACGATTCAATCTTCAGCGTTTTGATACATTCTTTTATGAAAAAATATAAAAGAGGTCGTCACAATTTAATGTGACGACCTTTTTATATAACTCGAATTAAAATAATACAAACAACCCATATAAAGAGAAACAGAAACGTCATGGACCATTTATGTTCTTGCATCGTTTGTTTCAACGCCTGTGATAATTGTGTCATATTCATTTCTGCAAGTGCTCGCCATACACTTGCATCCCGCTCTTTAGCTGTGCGATCCGTGACACTAATTAAAATGGTTTCATTAGATAATTTCGTTATATACGCAGTAATAACCGTTACCATTAAATTTATATTTCCTTCCGACGAATCACTCTCCACGTTAGAAAGGAGTGCACTTACATCTAGTAACGGAATATGTACCTTTCTACCAAATGATAGTTGTACTTCAGCGAAATCATACGTTCCATCTAGCAAAGGCAGTTCTTTTATATGTGCCTGTTTCACAAGCCCTTGCAAGCTTCTCATTATTTGTTCATATACTTTTTCGGTTTGCTTTCCTTCTCCAGATAACACGTGTAACTTTTTAAAAAGTTGTAACACTGTATCCATCTCTTTAGAAAGCATTTCTTTCACAATCTTTCCGTCACCTAAGCTAGCAAGTAAAATTCCGATTTCATTATTTTTCATAATGATTTTGGAATGCCCAGTAAACACTAGGTTACTACGTTCTCGTTCTTTCTGAATCTCATGTTCTGAAATAGCTGCAGGCTGTTTTAATGGTTGTAGCGTCTTATTTTCAATTGTCGTACGTTTAATTTCCATTTAAGCGCCTCCACTACGGTGAAATAATTAGCCCCATTCTTTATTACTCTTTAAAACTAAAAACAGTACGAATAACCCTGACATAATCGCAAACACATTAGAAGCTTGCACTCCTTGTTCGCTATTGTCTTCCTTTTTCTTTTGTGGTTCTTCTATTTGTTCTTTCTTTTTCGAAACAACTCCATTGTCATTTCTACTTTTTTTCTCTTTTTGAGCCTTTCCATCACTTACTTCCTTATGATCCTTCAATGGCTCTTTTATAAAGTAAGTAACATCTTCGTTCTCTTTCAGCGGCTCTTTTATAAAATCGTTTATTTTCTCGTCTTGCTTCGGTATTTGAACAACTGACGGTTTTTCTTCCTCTAGCGGTACCTCTTCTTTCGAGTCTTCCTGCTTCTCAGGTTCTTTCTTATCTTCTAATTTATCTTCATTCTCTCGTTCTTCTACCTTTTTATCTTCTTCTGTTTTTTGCTCCAAAACAGAAACGATATACTCACTTGCCTCAACCCGTTTATTGCCGGCCGCATCCACTACCTCTACAAGTAGTTCGTATGTGCCGATTGGCAACGCATCCGTTATTTCAAATACTTTTTGCCATTCCATATCGCGCTTATTGTAATCTAATAAAATTGTAATCTCTTTATTGTCTTTCCCTTTTAGCGTAACTCGAACTTCTTTCACAACCGATTCTGCGTCTGCCGCCTTAACTCGTACATGTATAGAATCGCCTTGTTTTCGTTCAATTACGTTATCCTTCACCTCGTCAACAGTAACTTTATGCAACTTTGGTAACTCTTTATCTATTGTTGGTGTTTCATTATTTATACGAATAAGAGGAACTTTCACTTCATTTTCTAAAAGCTCTTCTTTCTCATTTTCTTTATAACTTTGAACGAGCTGCAGGTTCCAATCACCTTGCAAATCAAAAATCCCGACCTTATAGTTAGCAATCCATCGCTTCGTTTCTTCTTCATAGTTAAAAGATATCCTTCTTTCTTGCTCATACGGATTGCTGTTTTTTGGCAACTGCAACATACCTTTTATACTTTGAATATTTTTCTCTTTTGGCTCTACAACAATCCGCACTTCTTCGCCAACCTGTAATTCTTGCTTATTTACTGTAATAACCCCTTGATCTGTCTCTATCTTTTTTTCGGTTTCTTGTTCATTTTTTTCTTCTTGTTGTTCCTCTTTATCTTGCTTCATTTCCACTTGTTCTGGCTGTTCTTGAACTTCCTTGTTTTCTTCTTGCACATTCACTTCATTTATACTTTGCTCTGGCACATTTTGCTCTTCTGCCTGACTTTGCAGCGGGAAGAGCAAACACACATGTATGCATAGCCAGCATATTAGAAAAAACTTTACGTTTTTCATCCGCCTGTTCAAACTCCTATTTCAACGCCTTATAGTGATTTCGTCACTTTCACTCCGAAAAATCCATCTACATTTACAAGTTCACCATATGCCACCAATACATCATTTACATAAATTCGAATTGGTTCATCAATATCTTCATCTAAAACAACGGCTTCATTTTCTTGTAAACTTAATATATCTTGAATTGTTTTCACTGTACTTCCAAATACAAATTTCACGTTCATTTCTACATTTTGTAGAATGGATGTATCCATATACACTGGCTCAATTTGTTTCACTTCTTTAAATTCAATCGGTTGTACAACAGGTTCTACAACCTCTTCTTCTATTTCTTCCTCAGCAATCTCTTCTTCTGCTTCCACCATTGGATATAGCAGTCGTCTTACCATTTCTTTCGCTTCTGAAATTGGTAAAATTTGATACATTTTTGATTGAAGCAGGTCGCCGATTTCAAGATTGAACGTAATTTGGACAAGCTCATCCACTTCCATTGCTTCTCCCAAATATTCCATCTCTTCTTTTAATGTAACAAATTTCACGTCTGGCGGTGTCATGTCCATTTTCTCTTTAAACATTTCTGACATCGCTGTTGCAGCATGCCCCATCATTTGGTTCATGATTTCTTTAATACCGCTCAGTTCTAATTCACTAAGCTCTTTCTCTGGGTCAATCTCCCCTGTTCCCATCATCATTAAATCTACCATTGTCAAAGCAACATCTTTCGTAAATACGAATACGTTCTCATTTTTTAGGCCTTCGACAAAATCGACATTTAAAATAACAAAAGGAACTGGTACTCCGTCATAATGACGAACATTAATCGCTTCTACATTTGGTGTACTAATCGTAACCGGTTGATTTAATAGCGTTGATAATACAGTTGAGGCTGAACCGATAGAAATGTTCGCAATTTCCCCAAGCACATCTTTCTCTTCTTGCGTTAACTGCTCTTTTTCAACATGTTCTTCTACAATCTCAGCTTTCACTACTTCTGCCGGCTCGTCTTGCTCTTGCTCTTCCGCTTCACCAGACAATTGTAGTAATTTATTTATCATCTGTTTTGTATGTTCAACTGAAACAATTTGTACAAGTTTAGAGTTTACAAGATTATCTATTTTAAGGTCAAATGACACTTTAACAATCGTATTATTTCCAGTTATTCCAGAGATTTTCTCCATCTCTTCTGATAGCTTTACAACTTTAATTGTCGGCGGAGACATGTCTACTGTATCTTGGAAGAATTCCGACATAGACGTCGCTGCGAATCCCATCATTTGGTTCATCGCTTCTTGTACAGCACTTAGCTCTAATTCGCCAAGCTCTTTCCCTTCTTCCACTTCACCTGTCCCCATCATCATTAAATCAGCAATCGATAAAGCAACATCTTGCTGAAGGACAAGTAAATTCTCCATATCTAACCCTTTTGTAAAATGAATGTTTAATACAACATGAGGAACCTCAACATCACTTGTATCATATAAGTCCACTAACTCTACATGAGGAGCAGTTATACTTACTTGCCTATTTAAAATTGTTGATAATACTGTCGAAGCTGAGCCAAATGATATATTTGCGATTTCGCCAAGAATATCACATTCTTGAGGCGTTAAAAGCTCCTTTTCTTTATCTAGCACAATTGTGCTCGTATCCCCTTTTGTGTGTTGCTCAGGCATTTTCCCTGCCTCCTCATTTTTGTTTTTCTATCAAATGAATACACTTTAACTCATTCTATTTTAACAAACTTCCTACACTAATCATAAATATGTATTTATTTCCATTTATATATTAATTTCCTTATATTCGCATAGTTAACAAAAAGCTCCCCAATTGCATACAAGTGGGGAGCTTTCCTTCATTCCTATTATAAACCTTCTGGGTTTAAAATGAGGACCACTCGTCCATCGCCGAGAATCGTCGCGCCAGAGAAATAGTTCGAACTATCTGCAAAGAAGTCGCCTAATGACTTTAAGACTATTTCTCTTTGACCGATAATTGTGTTTACAATAAGTCCATAACTACGATGTGTATTACGAACAATTAACACAGGAACCATTTGACTATCATATGACCCAAACGCCTCATCTACTGTTTTTTCACCAAATACAGTACTTAAATGCTTCACTTCAATAATTTGATCACGATAGTTTAACACGTCTTTTCCTTGTACGGATTGGATGTCTTCTCTCTTAATTCGAATCGCTTCGACAATGTTACCAAGAGGTAGAGCATAGCGCGTGTCATTTGTTTGAACAAGCATCGATTGAATAATAGATAATGTTAACGGAAGCTCAATTCTAAATGTACTTCCTTTTCCTTCCTCTGAATCAATAATTAAATGCCCACCTAGACTATGAATTGTATGCTTTACAACATCTAATCCAACGCCACGTCCTGAAAGATCCGATACTACTTCAGCTGTACTAAATCCCGGTTGGAAAATGAGATCATACACTTCACGATCTGTTAATTTATTTGCCTCAGATTCTGTTACAACACCATTTTTAATCGCTTTTTCTAATACTTTTCCTTTATGAATACCATTTCCGTCATCCGTAATTTGAATAACGACATGATTTCCACTATGAAACGCTTCTAATTTAATCGTACCTGTCTCATTTTTTCCTGCATCACGACGTTGTTCAATAGTTTCAACCCCATGATCAATCGCATTACGAATTAAATGAACGAGTGGATCACCGATTTCATCAATAACAATTTTATCTACTTCAGTGTCTTCACCTGTAATTTGTAAATCGATTTTTTTCCCTAAATCTTTCGCTAACATACGTACCATACGAGGGAAACGATTGAAAACAGTTTCTATCGGTACCATACGCATATTTAATAGTACATTTTGAATATCTTTTGAAATATCACCTAATCGATTTAAATGCTCAATTAACTCCTTGTTTTGAATCGTTTGTGCCAATTCATCAATACGCCCACGTTCAATTACACTTTCTTCAAACATATTCATTAATCGTTCAATTTTTTCTAATTGAACACGAATGGAACGATTCTCACCTTTAGCATTTTTCGTTTTTGCAGCGCTTTTCGTTGTCGTAGCACTTGCTGGTTGCTTCGCTGCCTCAATAGGTGCTTCGACCTGCGTAACTACATCCGGTTGGATCATTTCTTCTACTTGCACAACTTCTTCTGTAGCAAACTTCGAATCTATTTCCTGTAAAGATTCTCCTTGTTTCACTACTACTTTCTCAATTTCAGAAACGTGAAGCACTACCTGTTTTAATTCTTCTACACTACGATCCGTATTCATAAATACTGTGAACTCAAATCCGAAAGCATCCGCTTCGATTTCTTCAATACTAGGAACCGTTTTTTGTATATCACCTATATTTTGCAGAGCTTCAATACACATAATGGCACGTACTGCTTTTAAAATAGCTTGCTGTTCAACAGTTATATGCACTTCATGAGAAACTACATCATCTATGCTTATAGACTCTTGCTCTACATGTTCCGCAATAGTTTCTACATTTCCGTTCAATAAAGCTTCTAATTTATTTTTCGTTGAGACTACATCAATATTACCCATTCCGCCTTGTTGCACATCTGCAACCATTTTCTCTAAATTATCAATGCACTCAAAAATCACATCAATAATATTTGCATGTACAACTATATTCCCATGACGAATTTCATCTAAAACGTTTTCCATTTTATGCGTTAAATCCGCCATTTCCGTAAATTCCATACTCGCAGACATACCTTTGAATGTATGGGCTGAGCGGAATATCTCTCCTACTACACCCATATCAGCAGGATTCTGTTCTAAAATTAGCACATTTTCATTTAGCGACTGCAAATGTTCTTCCGATTCCTCAAAAAATATATTTAGCAGATCTGTTTGCATTTTCATCCCCTACCTGTCTAACAAACATTTCATTTATGTATAACAATTTAGTGTTTTAAAACGAGAAAAAAGGGGGCCACACCTCTTTCCGTTATCACTGTTTTGATTCCTTGTGGCGCCCCTTTTATATTAGCTGTTTGCTACTTTTGTTAAAGCTTCGATTACACGATCTGCTTGGAATGGCTTTACAATAAAGTCTTTTGCTCCACCCTTAATTGCATCTAAAACCATACCTTGTTGTCCCATTGCTGAACAAATAACAACCTTTGCACTTGAATCAATTTTCATAATTTCTTTTAATGCTTCAAGTCCGTCCATTTCCGGCATAGTAATATCTAATGTTACAATATCAGGTTGAAGTTCTTTATATTTTTGAATCGCTTCTACCCCATTCTCTGCTTCTCCGATAACCTCAAATTCAGAATTACTTTTTAATAGGTTTTTAATCATCGTTCGCATAAACATTGCATCGTCTACAACTAAAATTTTATGTGCCATTCTATTTGGTTCTCTCCTTCTATGTATAAATATATCTTAATATTTCACCTTATCATTCTCACTCATTATACAAAATAAAACGATAAAATTTAATATTTTTTTAAAAGAATTTCTGTATTTTTATTATTTTATTACTAAAATAAAAATATACTATTCTTTAATATAAATGACAACGCGACGGTTTTTCTCCCAATTTTGCGGTGAATCATTTGGTACGACTGGTTTTGTATCTGCATATCCTACCGCAGCTAACCTTTTATCCTCCACATTATACACTTCAATTAAATGGTGGATCATATTAGCCGCCCTCGCTGAAGATAATTCCCAATTAGAAGGAAACTTCTCGTTATGAATCGGTCTACTATCTGTATGCCCTTCCACAACAATCGGGTTTGGTACAGATTGAAAAAATCCGACTAATTGACTAATGATCTCTTTTGCTTCAGGTTTAACGTTCGCATCACCCGTATCAAATATTAAATTATCTACTATAACAACGCTCACTCCCGTATCCTCTCGGTATACATTTACTTGACTAATACCGTTACTATCTACATATGCTTTTAACTTTTTGTACAAGTCATCCATTCGCTTTTTTGAGATCATTTTTTCATCATTTTTTTCATGTGAAATATCTGGTATTGTATTTTCCATTACTTTTGCATCAACTTGCTCCACGTCACTAAACTTTTCAAGCATCTTTGATAATTTTACTGTATCTTGCTTTGATGTAGCAACTAGTAATACAAAGAAAGTTAATAATAACATCGTTAAATCTGTAAAAGTCGTCATCCAACGAGGCGATCCCTTTTGCGGTCGTTTCATCATAACCATAACACTCCTTGCAATATTAGGCTGCTCGTTTTACTTTTTTCATCTTTGTTTCATATACATATGTATCTAGTTTCAACTTTAATTTAGAAGGAATTTGTCCACGATACAATTCTGAAATTGCTTCAATAACAAACTTCTTCTCTGTATATAAATCTTCAATACCACGATACACTTTTTCAGCAAGAGGGATTGCAATCATATTTGCAAGTACTGATCCATACAATGTCGTTAACATCGCAACTGCCATCCCTGTACCAATTTGCGATGTGTCTTGCAAGTTTTGAAGCATAATAATAAGACCGATTAAAGTCCCTATCATGCCCCAAGCTGGAGCGAAATCACCAATTTTATCTAATAATGTCGCTCCCTTTCTTAACTCATACACTTCCGTTTCAACATCTTTCATTAATACTTCTTTTAATTCCTCTTCATCATAACCACTTAACATAAGTTGAATTCCTTTTTGAATAAAAGGATTGTCTACTTGCTCTCCATCAACTTCCAAAGAAAGCAACCCGTGTTTTTTAGACTTTTTCGAAAAATCAACAAACAAATCCGTTAACTGTTCTAAATCTTCTTCTCTTCTATGTAAAACAGTAAAAATACTTTTCGTATATTTTTTTATTTCTCCAAATCGATACGCCACAACAATTGTCGCTGTAGTTCCCCCTATGACAATTAAAATAGATGAAACATCTAAAAAGTTTTTAAAAGCTTTTATTCCGCCGCCGCCAATCATAATTGCCGCTATCACTATGGCAAAACCTACTATAATGCCAACTGGGCTAGAAATGTCAAACTTCCTTTTTCTTCTTTGTGGTCTAGCAAATCCTTGATTTTCGTCTCCCATATTCCTGCCCTTTCCTTTTCATTTTTATAAAACATTTTTTTATTTTAATAATGCGTTTTCACATATAATGTTTATTATACGCTCATCATCTATTTATCGCAATATACTCATAAAATTGACACATTTCATTTCCATATTAGAATTATAGTATGGAAATATGAGGAGGATCACGATGGAACACAACATTTTACAAGTCATTGCACTAGCAGAAAAACTAAAATATGAAATGCGACATAGCTGGCTTTCTAACGGACGTCAAGAAAGTGTTGCTGAACATACATGGCGCATGTCTCTAATGGCCATTTTAGTTGAGCCTTATTTAGATCAAAAAGTAAACATTGAAAAATTACTTAAAATGGTTATTATTCACGACCTAGTCGAAGCTGAAGCTGGTGATATTCCTGCTTTTGATACAATGAATAGTCATGAATTACAATTACAAAAACAAAAAAATGAGCAAGCAGCAATTTTAAATATTAAACGAACATTAAAAGGTTCCCTCGGTGAGGAATTATATGATTTATGGATGGAGTTTGAAGCGAAAGAAACGTACGAAGCAAAAGTAGCTAATGCACTTGATAAGCTTGAGGTGAAAATTCAGCATAACGAAGCTGATATTGATACGTGGCTACCAATTGAGCATAAAATGACATTCCAAGTAGCAAAGCATACAAACTTTGATTCTTTCCTATCTAAATTACAAAAAATGATTGAACAAGATGGAGAAAAAAAATTACTCGCTGCCGGCATTGACGTGGAAGCTTGCAAACGATAATAAAAAGACACTCAAATTGAGTGTCTTATTTCATTATCGTTGATACAGCCTGCTTATAAATCAGTTGTTGTTTTCCATCAACTAACATTAAAATAGTAAATTTGTCTATCGCAACAACTTCTCCTACTATTCTAACGCCACTCTTTAAAAATATTGTAACAATACCTTTTTCTTCTTTTATTTGCTTATATAACTCTTCTTGTAAATGTTCCAAATACTGTTCTCTCCTTTTTGTACAATATCTTAATATAAAAAACTTCAAATTATTTATTTATGTACTTTATCTTTTACATTCATAAACTTATTAATAAGTTTATCTAAATCTCGGCTAAATAACAAAACTTTATCATGTTCCAATCCGTGCCTAGCAACGAGTTGAATTAGCTCTTTCTTTTTGTTTTCTATTTTATTGTGTAATTTTCCCATCTCCATCTCTTTACTAAAACTCCCTTTTCCCATAATATTACTTGTAAAATTATAGTACAAATCCTCTCATAAAAAAATATAAAAATGGTTTTTTTTACAATTTTTATATTTTCCCATGAACAAATCGCAAAATATGTAACGATTTCTTCACATATCCCTAGCCCAACATACAATCAAAATGACCATACAGGCATTTGTCTAATTACAAAAGAGACTGGCTCCTTTTCCATACAAAAAACATACTGTATATAGTAGTCCATGAATTATATAGATTAACTTTCTCAAAAGGAGGAAAACATATGAGCTATGGTGGAAGTTGCGCTGGTTTCGGCGGTGGATTTGCTTTGCTTATCGTACTATTCATCCTTCTAATCATCATCGGATGTAGCTGTTGGGGTGGCGGCGGATTCGGATACTAATATATCCTATCCTTAACAAATGAACGAAAAACTATACGAAAACAGCTCATATTTGAGCTGTTTTTTCATACTTTCGTATGAAGTGATATCCCTCTTTTTTGCGATTTTAACTAATAAAAAAACGTTTACTATGAAATTAAGAAATACTTTACTAAGGAGGATTACAATGATTAAAGGTCTTTACGAAGCACATTTACCTGTCCGTACCCTAGAGATATCAATACCTTTTTATGAATCACTTGGACTGAAATTATATAAAAGAGGAGATGATATTGCTTTCTTTTGGATTAAAGAAAATGAAAGTTGGCTCGGTCTTTGGGAAGGCACAGAATACAAAGTTAATTATCATCCCTCTTTACGACACATCGCCTTTCAAGTAAGCTTACATGATTTAGAAAATGCGATTCATTGGCTAAATCAAAAAGGTATTTCAGCACGAAAAGATTTCGGAATGGAACCAATTGAACCGATTGTTTTTCCAGAATTAGCGCATGCCGCCGTATACTTTAACGATCCTGACGGAAATAGTTTAGAATTGATTGCACAATTACCTGTTGGACTCCCTACAGCGGAAAAAGTGTATGTAAGTGAGTGGAAAAAACAAGTTCAAGCATCATCATTACATAAAGATTAATCTCGTTATGTCAGTCTCTTATTCAACACTTCTAAAAACAAACAAAAACTTCAAAAAACTATTTTACGCTCAAACATTAAGTGTACTTGGAGATTGGTTTCATACTGTAGCTTTATTAACATTCATCTATAGCATAACGGGATCTCCGTTTATGATCGCACTCACTTTTATAAGTAAAGGATTGCCTCAACTTCTGCTTAGTCCTTTCATAGGCGGGATTGTAGATCGTTTTTCTAAAAAGAAGATTCTGATTTTTACCGATACTTTACGAGGCATAATCGTCCTTACTTACTTATTTGCACTATATGAAATTGAAATTATTTTCATTTCTAATATATGTTTATCCGTACTTTCTTGTTTATTTGAGCCGGCTAAACAAGCAACCTTAAAAAATATCGTACACCAAAATCATTTCGTAACTGCTAACTCTCTTTCTAGTACAATGAATAGTTTTATGTCTATTATGGGGGCCTCTTTAGGCGGAATCCTTGCACAATCTTTACATATTGAGTTCGCTTTTTTAATCAACAGCCTGTCATACTGTATTTCAGCCTATTTTATTTATAATATGAGTGTCCCTTCTCATGATAATTGTAGCAAGAAAAAAGCATTTTTTACTGATATAAAAGATGGGTATACATACATATTACAAACAAAAATCATTTTAACATTAATTCTTGTCGGCATTTCATGGGGCATTATCGGAGGCGCTTATCAGCTACTTCTAACGATCTATGCCGAAAGAATTTTCAGCACTAACATTGGAATTTTATATACGGTTCAAGGGGCTGGGCTTATGATTGGAAGCCTCCTCGTTAATCTTTATATGTCTCATAATAAAGAAAAAATGAAAAAAGCATTTGGTTGGGCCTATTTCCTACAAGGAATTTTCTTTCTCGGATTCATTTTGTCCGATCAACTTATTATCGGTATCATTACTCTATTCTGTATGCGCATAGCGGGAGGAATCATCGTTCCACTTGATACGACATTACTTCAAACTTACACGAAGGACAATATGATGGGTAAAGTTTTTTCATTCCATTATTCCATTTACGGATCTCTTATTCAGTTATCAATATTTTTTACAGGATGGCTTTTAGAAGTTCTTTCTCCGCAAGTTATTGGTACCTTGTTAGCTATATGCTGTATTTTTATGAGTTTTATATGGCTGTTCTTGTTTTATCGAGGGAAACTTAATGAAGAATCTACTATCACTTAATAGCATGTTTATGTACATGCTATTTTTATTTATGTCGAAATTTAAAGGAAAAAGGCGATTTATTTCCCTTACGTTCTATTTTTTTAGAATGTACAATAAATTTAGATTATAAGAAAGGAGATGCCATAATGTTTGACGATAGACTTACTATTTCAGCTGAGCAGCAGAAGCTCATTTCCAATGCAACTCGCATTCAAATTCTTCACCTTTTAAAAGACGAAGCACTCACTGCAAAGCAAGTAGCTACTAAACTAAATAAATCTGCTGGTAGTGTTCATTATCACGTTCAAATTTTATATGATGGAGGGTTACTTGAATTAGTAGAAACGAAAGAAAAACGAGGAATTATTGAAAAATATTATAAAGCAAAAGCTGCTCATTTCTATATTGAAGAAAGCGGCACAGAAGGAACGAATACAGGTAGTCATATTGTATCTCATTTATTTTTAACTCCAGAGGAATTACAACAGCTTACGTGGGAAGTTTCACAAGTTTTATTACGCTGGGAAAACAAAACCGCTCGTCAATCAAACTCTGAAGAGGAATACGCTATTTCCTGCAAGATTAAAAAACAATGAAAGAAAGGGCCATTTGTTCATGAAAAATAAATTATTATTATTGTCGGGAACAGGGATTTCCCGTTTAGGTGATTTTATGTATCTCATCGCTCTCAACTTAATGGTGTTAAATAGCACAAACTCCCCTGCTGCTGTAGCAGGATTATGGATTGTAGGTCCAATTGCCACCGTTGTTACAAAAATATGGTCTGGTAGTATAGTCGATCGATTAAACAAACGGTCCATTATGCTCATCACAGATATAATTCGAGCAGCTCTTATTGGCTGTATTCCACTATTTGATTCTATTTGGGCCATTTATATTTTTATCTTTTTGACTCGTATTGCCACATCATTTTTCGATCCAGCTTCATTTTCTTATAGAACAATGCTCATACGAGCTGAAGAACGCACTCAATTCAACGCTTGGAATAACTTTTGTACAAGCGGTGCTTTTATTATCGGTCCAGCCCTTGCTGGAATACTTCTCACCACGTACTCAGCATCCTTTGTTATTTACTGCAACTCACTTTCATTTCTACTTTCTACCATTCTCATTTACTTCTTGCCAAACATTACACTACAAACAAAGCAAAACGAAGAGGTTGCAAATACTTTCGTACAAACATTACGAAGTGATTTGAAACAAGTTTTTTCATTCGCTCGAACGGAAACTTACATCATTCTCATATTCGTTTTATTTCAAGCTACTATGCTTGTTTCTATGGCACTCGATTCACAAGAAGTTGTTTTCACAAATCAAGTACTGTTTTTATCCGACATGGAATATAGCATGCTTGTTAGTATAACTGGTGCTGCTTACGTTTTCGGTTCATTTCTTGTCTCTCTCTTTGCCAAACGATTACCAATTCAGCATTGTATCGGATTCGGTATGATTTTCACAGCAATAGGCTATGTAATTTTCGCCTTTTCAAATTCATTTATGGTCGCGGCAGGCGGTTTCATTTTACTTGGCATTTCTTCATCATTTGCTGGTACTGGCTTTATCACATTTTATCAAAATAACATCCCTGTACATATGATAGGACGTATCGATAGCGTGTTTGATTCCATAAAAAATTTCATCCAAATCTTTTTCATTTTAGCAATTGGAGCATCCGCACAATTTCTTTCCGTTCAAATTACTGTAATCAGTAGCTCGTTACTCATTCTTTTCCTTTCCTGCTTATTAGCAATCCGGGTAATGACCCCTTCACGAGAAAAATATTTTAAAGCTACCGGGTCATCATTGGAATATTAACTGCAGCATAAAAAGCGGCTATTTAGCCGCTTTTTCCCCGTATTAAAGGACAGTAAGCCCTCACTGATTAAAGTTTCACTTTATGTTAAAATATGTATTGGATCTGATTATGTAGGAGGGCTATTTTGGAGATTATATTCATTTTCATATGTATTATATTAGTAGCTTCTATTTTACAAACAAGTACAGGTTTTGGCTTTTCTATTATGGCAACACCTTTCTTACTCATGCTATTTCTACCACAAGAAGCTATACAAATAAATATCATTTTATCATTAATTATTTCCATATCACTCATCTGGAAAATAAGAATGGACATTGATTTTATTCTACTGAAAAGATTAATTTTCGGCAGTATAGTTGGTGTTCCTTTTGGTATTATCATTTTCACTTCTATTAACATCAACACATTTAAATTAGCAATTAGCATCCTACTCTTACTATTAACGTTGATGCTAATATGCAACTTTAAGATTCAATCAACAAAATCTAGAGATTTCATAGTTGGCGGATTATCTGGTCTTTTAACGACAAGTATCGGTATGCCAGGCCCCCCCCTGTTACTTTACTTTACAGGAACTGATACGAAAAAAGAGAAATTAAGAGCAACCACTTTAGCTTTTTATCTATTTATATATTTCATTAGTCTACTAACTCAAATACTCTTTACTGGCACAAACAAAACAATTTGGGAATCAAGTTTTTATGCTATCCCTATCGTATTTCTAGGTTTATATATAGGTCAAATTATTTTTAAATGGCTCAATCAACGGATTTTTAAAATATTTACGTACATCCTTTTAAGTTGCACCGGTATGTATCTTCTTATTGAAAGTTTGCATTTGTTATAAGTAAGTTTTTCAAGATAATAGATGCTTTATATTATTACGTGCGGTGGAGTAGTTTACATCATAAAAAACATATTTTAGAGCTACAAAATCATAAATAAAATACTAACTAAACGATAAAAAGCGGCTATTATGCCGCTTTTTATATTCACATTAAATATTTTAAAACTAAAATCCCACCTATTACTATTACAAAGACATTGAAAAAAATCATCCAACGTTTTTCAAATTCCTTATATCTCTCTTCTTTCACTCCATATTGTTTTAGTTTTTCAATTAAAATTGTTAATTTTTGATTATACTCTTCACTTCCTAATTGTATATAATTGTTATTTATTTTAATTCCATATACATTTTTCATTTTTTTATGTTGCGAAACTGCTTGAATTGAGTTTATTAGTACATTGTATTCATTCAACTTTTTAAAATAACAATCTAACGCTACAATTTGTAACCTTGTATTAGTTAAAACAATGTAATAATAAAAAGTAGCACCTGCCGTGAATATATTCGGTATAACTTTAGAATTAACAAATCCTCCTTCTTCCACTAATATTTCACACTCGATTTCTTCTCCTTCTTGTAACTCTTTCCGAACTGATTCTTCCAACATTTGCACCGTTAATTTCTTCAATAATTCCCCGTTTTTCACATAATACTTATCTACATTTATAGACTCATTCGCTTCTTGCTCTAAACGTGCAATTTCTTCCTCTGAATATTGGAGCTCATTTAACATAGATAATAATCTTTTATCCATATTACACACTCCCTTTCCACAGTTTTTGAATTTTTTTCTTCCCACGAGAAATTCGATTGTATATATAATCCGCCGTCACTTTTAATTCTTTCGCAATATCGTCAATGGAATATCCATCAATATACCTCTTCAAAAAGATATATCGATCTTTCTTATTTAAATCTTGAACTATTTCCATAATCTCTTCTTCTTGTTCTATTTCATACCTATCATGAATACCTGTATCTATTTCTACGTCTTTATCGATTTTATTCTCTTTATATATTTTCTTTTTATATTCCAATGCCTTTAATTTAGTAATACCAATCATCCAAGATTTTAAGTTTCCCTTTTCTGTATCAAATTGTTCGATATGAAACCAAATGACAGTAAATACATCGTTATAACAATCATCCACATATTGTTTCTCCATAGGGGTACTTAATGATTTATGAATAATGTATAAAATTAACTTTCCATATTGATCAATTACTTCTTTCAAAGCATCTTGATCACGTTTTTTCATAGCTATAATTAAATCCTCTTCAGAATCGAAAATCATAAACATCTTCCTTCCTCAATTCCCCTTTAGCAGCTGCCTTTACTTACTATTGGTATTTCATTCTCATTTTCTATCACTTTTGTAAAAATTTCTTAATTTTTATTTCTATGTATAATGATAATAAATAAAATACCTAAGTTCAGAAAGGAGTATCTACATTCTGAACTTAGGTATTAACAATTAAATTATTCACTTATACTAACGTTTCATCACAAACCTCTGTTACATTTTTAAAGTATTGCAAGTTCTCCTTCGCTTCAGCTTCATTAAATAAATTGAGCTGCTTCATTATTTCAGTAGCAAATTCAACGTACGCAGATCCTACCGCTGTTATTATTTTTCCATCAACGGTTACATCTTTATTTTGTTTATATTCCCATTCATGTAAATGCGCTAATTGTTTTTCATCTCGTGTTAATGATGTTGAGAATTTCTTCTTATTAAGTACTCCTGACGCATGCAGTAAAGATGTCCCTGCACAAATACCTGCTATCCATTTATTTTGCTTATGTAATTCGTTCACGATAGATAACAACTTTTCATTTTCTAAATGATCAAAAATATGTCCTCCTGGTACAATAAACACTTCATAGTCTGCTACTTCAATATGCTCAATAGAGACATGTGGTTGACACAAAAATCCACCTTCTCCTGTAACTGTTTTTCCGTCTACAGTTGCTGTTATTATTTCAAATTCCTTACTTATCAAAAATAAACTCGCTATATTCACTTCAAATTCCGCAAATCCATCAAATAAAAAGATTAAAGCTTTTTTCATAGTATCTCCTCCCCCTATACTTATTCGAAGATAATCCTATTTCTCCTCCAAAAAAGGCAGACCTACATGCAGGTCTGCCTTTTTACTCATTTCTTATTAAATCCTTTTTCACTTAAAAACTCTTTCATATGCATTCTTTTTTCTTTAGCCATAAACGAACTCATTGATTCCGTCCATGTTACGTTTTTCTTATTTGATGATCTTTCTTTGTAATACGAACTCATCGTTTCATCGTATTCGTTTAATAATTCATCATATTTCTTTTCATTATACCCATTTTCATGAAGGATTGCTGCTACTGGTAAACGTGGTTTCACTCCATGATCTTCATCTGGTACACCAACTGTCATTCCGAATACAGGATATACTTTATCTGGTAAATGAAGCAATTCACTTACTTCCCTCGGATTATTACGAATACCACCAATATAACAAATACCGTATCCTAACGATTCTGCTGCTAGTGCTAAATTTTGCGCGAAAAGTGAAGCATCTACCGTCGCAACGATAAAATCTTCTGCTCCTTCATGCTTTATTTCTGTACCATGCTGTTCACATGCCATTTCAAGTCGTTTTAAATCCGCACAACAAACAAAGAATGCTGCGCAGTCTTTCACGTGACGATTTCCGGATAACTCTGCTAGTTTAGCCTTTAGGTCTTGATCTGTTACATATATAACAGAATACGCCTGTACAAAATGTGAGGAAGCGGCATGCTGCGCAGCTTGTACCATCCTTTCTACTACATCTTTCGGGATTGATTCTTCTTTATATTTACGAACTGAAACGTGTTGCTCCATTTTATATATAATCTCGTTCATGAAAAACACTCCTTTTTTCTCTTCATAATGAAAAATTAACACATCTTTTTCAATATTCACAACTTATAAGCACAAAAAGAGCAATTCTTTTTGAATTGCTCTTTTTAAAACGTCTATCAATACGGTAAATGAAATTATATCGACGATTCCTTGCACAACATCAACCATTCTTCGAATATATCGACTTACCGACAAATACCGACAAACTTACATCGAATTATTCCTTATTTTACGCTGTTTTCAAAACTTTAATACCTTTTACGATATTCCAAATGAAGTAATAAATCCCTACAAGTATGAACACCGCATATGTGATCATCATTCCAATTCCAGCACCATCAGATTGATTGAAGCTTAAGCCATATATGCCGGATACTGCTAAGCCACCAAATAAAACCGCATACGGGAAAATGTGTGACCAAAATGCTTTTTTCGCGTGGTATTTCACTTCATCCTCCGCAACGAAGTATACGATAATTGGCAGTAAAAATGGTGCAAAAAAGATACTAAAGTAACATAGTGAAGATAATATATTATTTCCTTTCATCCGATTCACCTCTAAATGTTTTTGTTATCTTCATTATGTCAGGAATCCATTCTAGAAACTATCGCTTTACCTTTCATAAACATGACATCTTTGTAAGATTTTCATCAAAAATAATCCCGCCTGGATTTCGAGGCGGGATTATTTTTTCTATATTCGATTCATAAACCAATATTGCGTAATGGCTAAATACTCTCGTATATTCGATGGAATGACAATTCGCTTCGGTGTTTCGGCCGGAAGACCTTCTAATTGTAACCCTTGTTTTGCTGCTATTTTTTTCGCTCTAAACATATGGAAATCGTTTGTTACGATCATTCCTTTTTTCATATTGTCTGGAATTAACGGTTTTGAGAATTTAATATTCTCATCTGTACTCGTTGATTTATCTTCCATTATAATGCGGTCTTCTGCAATTTTTTGTTTCATTAATCCATTCTTCATTGCTAATGCCTCTGAAATATCTTCCCCTTTTCCTTTCCCTCCAGATACTATAGCAATCGTTTTCTCATGTGATTGTAAATATTCAGCTGCTTCATCAATACGATATTGCAATGAGTACGATGGTGTCGTTCCGTTTACTTTCGAGCCTAATACAATTATATAATCCGCATCGTAGGTAGCATTCATTTGCCCATGCTTATATATGTTATATTGTAAAAATCCCGCATAAACGGCGCAAACCATTATAATTCCTATCATATACTTAATAATTTTTTTCTTTTTCATATCCATATACTCCTAAGTTCTTTGCTTCTTTCATGATAATATCCATTTATTTGTTTGTATACAGACAAATTCCAATTCACCCTAATTTATCCTCCGGAAAGTAATATTTATATTTCTTTCGGGAACAGTAAGTACAACTTTGCACGAAGGAGTGTCCCTATTGCTTCTCTTTTTATGTAACGTATCGTTCTTTTTCATCTTATTTTTACTATCACTTAAGATGCTCGGTAAGTCAGCTTTAGCACAACTAACTCCTCATGATTTTGGTGCTATTATCTTTTTATCTTATTTAGCTTTTCAGGCCATACCAGTCTCTGGTGCTTTGCAAGCTTTTCTCGGTATGGTCGTTATTACATGTTTGCATTTGCTTCTTACAAAATTAAGCTTACTAAACAAACTAAATCGTTTCATTCTCGGACATCCTATCATTTTAATTAAACATGGTGACATTATTTTTGAGAACTTACAAAAAAGTAGATATCCAATTGCTGAACTACTTTCTAACCTTCGCGTCGCAGGATACCCAAGTGTTCATGAAATTGAATACGCTATTTTAGAAGCAAACGGAGCCATTAGTATTTTACCAAAGCGTGAGCTTGTACCATTAACTCCAAAAGATTTGAACATAGATGTTACGTATGCCGGATTACCAATTGCCCTTATCGTTGATTCGCAAATTCAATACGATAACTTAAAGTTAATTCATAAAGACGAAAAATGGTTATATAAAGAATTAAAAGAAAAGGGCATCACTAATATTAAAAGCGTTGCTTTCGCGTCTGTTCAAGAAACAGATGGATCTTTTGCGATTAGTTTAAAAGAATAGAAAATCCCCTTAATTTCTTAAGGGGATTTTCTTCATTATATCGCTTCTTTCTCTCCCGCCATATTTAATGGAACAGGATGTTTCATACGATTCATCGTAAATACGATAATCGCTGTCAATACTTCAGCTACTGGCATAACGAGCCAAATTCCATTTATCCCAAATAATTTTGGCATAATCCATAATAATGGAATAATAAATAATAACCCTCGGCTTATTATAATAAGCACTGATTTTGTCGTTTGTCGCACGGATTGGAAGTACTCTCCATACACAATGTTATAGCCTAAAAATACATATTGGATAAAGAACAAGCTAATACCCGTTAATGTTAACTCCAATAACTCTGGAGATTGGACATCAAATAGACCAATAATATATTTCCCGAAGAATAATCCGACAATTATTGCAATACCACCAAGTACTACCGCAATTTTTACAGCGAACTTTAATCCTTCGCGCAATCTCTCTGATAAATTTGCGCCGTAATGGAAACTAGCGATCGGTTGTAATGCTGCTCCAACACCGAAGAATAGTAGTAATGTCATCGCATGAATACTATTCACCATCGCATAAGAAGCGACTCCAACTTCTCCTGCATATTGAACGAATGCGATATTAAAACCAATCGTTACAATCGCTACTGTACTTTCTGCTGTAAAGCTCGGGAAACCGATAATCATAATTTGTTTAACTGTATCCCATTCAAAATGGAATTTCGTCCACTTTAAAATACTACTTTTTCTAAAGAAGTGCGTTAATAATACAAGAAAACCGATCGCTGCCGAAAGAATAGTCGCTGAAGCAGCACCTGTTACGCCCCATCCAAAGATAAAAATAAAGATGTAGTCAAACACTATATTTAATACAGCCGTTACAACTAGACCTGCCATCGCTAAATTAGGATTTCCATCATTTCGTATAAATGTACTTAAAATATTTTCTAACACGTATATCATTCCAAACGTTAATAATACGTGTAAATAGTCTAACGCATACGGTAAAATCACTTCGTTTGCACCGAATAAGTATGCTATATCTTCTATTCTCCATAAGCAAATCGCTGCTAACACACCTACGATCATTACTGCTACCGTCATGGATTGCGTAAAAATAGACCTTGCTCTTTCTACTTTATTTTCACCTAGTGCAATGGAGTATAAAGTTGCCCCGCCCATTCCAATCCATAATGAAATAGAGAAGAAAATTGAAAAGGCTGGAATAGCCACGTTTACTCCTGCTAAACCGTTTGCTCCAACTCCTCTACTAATCATAACCGCATCAATCACAATATTAACTGACATTAATACCATTCCAAGAACGGCTGGTATTAAATAAGAAATAAATAAACTTTTTATCGGTTTTTCTCTTAACTTTTCTGTTGTTTCCATCATATAAATGCTCCTTTTTTCAATGCTCTGTTCACAGTTTAAACCTTAAAGTTACTTGAAGGTCAATAGAGAATTTGAAAAATAGGTAACTTAATTATTCTGTTTGATGTCAATTTGTAATGATACGAGTTCTACATCTTATTGCTTTGTTTTTTCATGATAGGAATTTGAATTTCAGTTACTTGCTCCTCTGGATTTTCTGTTACAGACCAATCAATCAATGCAATCTCAATTGCATCTCCACTTACTTCGTATCCTTCTTGATCAATATATTTCATTAATTTCTTATATGTTTCATCCGTTTCTTCATATGGGCCGTGATGATATACACAGGCAAACATACCTTCTTTAATTTCATCTGAGCTATGTACTTGAAAAGGCATGTAATCTAAAAGAATGAAAACACTACTATATGCTTGAAACTCATTTTGCATTAATCCTTTTTTCGCAACTGTTACACCGATATCTCCAGAAAATAAGCTATCATCCATTTGTCTCATATTTTTTTGCAGCGAATGAATATAGTACTCAAACATATCATCTGTCGTATTTGGGGCAACAGCAATGGCTGTAATTTTCCTCTGCGGGATTTCTTTAATTACCATTTGTTCAGCTTTTGCTTTTGTTGCTTCCTCAATTAAATGAATTTTATGCTCCATTTTCGCCAAAGCATACTCAATTTCTCTTTGTTTTTTCAACATCATTTCTTGTTGTTTTTCCAATAAATTGAGTGCATATGCTGGATTTCTTTCATCAATATATTTCTTAATTTCCTTTAATGGAATATTTAATTGGCGTAAAAATTTAATCGTATCTAATAGTGAAAATTGATCGATTGTGTAATAACGATAATTCGTTTGCGGATCTACAGTAGACGGATGAAAGATACCTTTTTCATCATAATAACGTAATGTAGATTCTGCTATATTATGCATTTTTGCCATTTCTCCAATTGTAAAACGTTTGTTTAATAACATATTCCCTTCTCCAATTCATTAATAGCGTAGCCTTATTTCTTCTTATTATATAGTGATTCCGATACGATAAACTTAACTAAATCTATACAATTCAATCAAATTTACACAAGTTAGTGCTTCATCGTGTTCTCGCAGCCCCAAAGGGACGAGGGGTATAACACTCCACACGAGGCAGTATCGTTACCTCCTATTATCAAGCATTTATTTTACCCATCTTGATAAATTTATCGCAGCATTTACATCCCTATCGTGATGGCTATTGCAGGAAACACAACACCACTCACGTATTTTTAAACTCCACTGTCCTTCTGATTGAACTGAATGGTCGTATTTTACGCCGCAACATGAGCAAATCTTGCAGCACCAGCATGGTTTCTAAGCACTTTTTCTTGTTCAGGCGTTGGAATCAGTCTGACCTTCTTCGCCAATATCATCAGAATGTAACTCCTTTAATGAAAGATTTGTTCTTCTAAATCGTAGCGTGTTCCACCAGCATTCTCCTGAGACTACTCGGATGCAAACCTGTTAATTCTGATACTTGACTAACTCGTGAAAATTTCATTATTATTCTCACCTCATTGAATCTAACGTAGCACGTATGTTCGATAAATTCAATGAAGTTTGATAGATTCAATAAAATTTATCTTGTTCAACTAAGGATGCAATTCCTTAGCCAGTTCTCTTATGAACTTCTCCTGTTTTCACATGAGCGCAGACTATATGTTTATCTACTTAGAGATAGAGGATTTTTCCACCACCATAGGCTTGTGATGTACTCTCGTCAGTTATACAAAATAGTCGTTGAACATTGATCTTATCAATATTAACTTAGATGATTCGATGCGGAAGACCCATTGTTCTAATGTTTAGGATTTAACCTTGCACGATCTGATTGATTTTTTCTGCTTCCGCGACATTCACGCTCGCTATTTCTAGCCACGTTGTAGTTCAATCAGCTTTAGGGATTGCCCGCCCTCACTACTAGCCAATCACTTGACTAGTAGGGCTTACTGATATATTTAATTAACTTTCGTTATACTTGGTTAAATACATCGTAACAGTTAGTTACCCTCCATACCTAAATCGAATCCTATCATGAAAATCTGCTATTTTTTCATTGATTTTTCATACATTTTATTATATATTAATTACAGGTTCAAATTACGAGTTCAAAAGAACTTGTAATCAGACCCTTTGTTTAATGGGTTTTACATATTTTCATTAGGCAAATTCCGAGAAATCGTAAGATAAAAATAAAAATGATGAGGAGAGGATCCGATGGATTTCGAATTTTTCTTTCAAATTGCACTTATTTTATTAAGTACAAAGCTTGCTGGTGATCTTAGTGTTAGACTAGGTCAACCTTCTGTACTAGGTAAATTAATTGTCGGTATCGTTATCGGTCCAGCTATATTAGGTTGGATTGAAAATTCAGAGCTTCTAACACAATTAAGTAATGTCGGTGTTATTCTTTTAATGTTTATGGCTGGTCTTGAAACAGACTTAGAGGAATTAAACGCAAATCGTAATTCTTCTTTAGCAGTTGCACTGGGAGGTATCGTTCTACCATTCGTAGGTGGTTACGTTTCTGGTCTTGTTATGGGGATGGAACAAGGAAATGCTGTATTTTTAGGATTACTTCTATGTGCGACAAGTGTTAGTATTTCCGTACAAACACTTCGTGATTTAGGAAAGATGAAAACACGTGAAAGTACAACTATGCTGGGCGCGGCTGTATTTGATGACATTCTTGTTGTTATTTTATTAGCATTTGCAATGAGCTTCTTAGGTACAGACGATGTTAACTTAACAATGGTTATCTTGAAGAAAGTTGTATTCTTCGCTTCTATTATTTTAATCGGATGGAAAGGTGTACCTGCAATCATGCGCTGGTTATCACCGCTGCGCGTATCTGAGTCTATCGTGAGCGCGGCTCTTATCATCTGTTTCTCATTCGCATATTTCGGTGAATTATTAGGAATTGCGGGTATTATCGGTGCTTTCGCAGCTGGTATCGCTATTTCTCAAACGAACTACAAACATGAAGTAGAAAAGAAAGTAGAACCAATCGCTTACGCTATGTTCGTTCCAGTATTCTTCGTAAGTATCGGTATGAATATTACATTTGACGGTATTGGCAATCAAATTTGGTTCATCTTAGCATTAACAGTAATCGCTGTATTAACGAAACTAATTGGTTGTGGCTTAGGTGCACGAATGACTGGATTTGACGCTAAGTCTTCTGCAATTATCGGTTCTGGAATGGTTTCTCGTGGTGAAGTTGCACTTATCATCGCAGGAACAGGACTTTCTTCAGGTCTACTAGCACAAGATTACTTTACAGCTATCGTTATTGTCGTTATTTTAACTACAATGATTACACCACCAATGTTAAAATACACTTTTGGTGCAAAAGATAAAGCAATGAAAGCAAGTAAATAAGCTTTCTACAATAAAAAGAGATTACTATCTTATAAGATAGTAATCTCTTTTTTCATTTTATCTTTAAACAATTCCGTTCGTTTTTAACCAATTTTCAAACATAATTCGTGATTCTTCATCATCCATATCATTACTAAATGAATACACCTTAATACCGTAATCATCTATATGTTCACCTAGTTTCATTTGCTCCACTTTTTTGTAAAAATCGGTTACCTCATAATGCGGAATATAAGCATCCCAAACTGGCTCATTTATTCTTTTGTACGCCGTCACTTCTAAATCATATCCATCTTCATAATATCCGATGTGATAATGTTGATTAGGATCATATTTCTTCATAAAAATTCCCCTCCCTTTGAAAATTTATCATATTTCACATAATAAACAAAAGCGAGCTGTATATTACAGCTCGCTCGATTCATTAAATACGTTCCATCGCTGTCTTCAACGTCCCAACAACAAAGGCAATTTCTTCACTTGAAATAACAAGTGGTGGCGCTAATGTTATGACGTTATTATATCCTGCTGTTGTCATACCGTTTCGTCCTATAATTAAGCCTTTTTCTTTACAAGCATTTACAACACTTGCAATTTTGTCGTTATCAATTGGCTCTTTTGTCTCTTTATCATTTACTAGTTCAATTCCAACTAGTAGACCTTTTCCTCTAATATTCCCAACAAGTGGATGTTCTCCAATTTCTTCTTTTAATTGCTCTAATAAAAGCGAACCCATTTGTGCAGATCGCTCAATTAAATTTTCATTTTCCATAATCTCTAAGTTTTTAAGTGCTAATGCACAAGCTGCAGGATTTCCACCAAATGTATTAATATGACGGAAGAATTCATATTCTCCCTTCCCTTTAAATGCTTCATATATTTCTTTTTTCACAGCTGTCGCTGATAACGGTAAATATGCACTCGTAATCCCTTTTGCCATCGTAATAATATCAGGCTTTACATCATAATTCATAAATCCAAATGCTTTTCCTGTACGTCCGAAACCGCAAATCACTTCATCGCTAATGAGCAATGCACCGTGTTTTTGACACGTTTCATGAATAGCTTTCATATAGTCTTGTGGCGGCATTAATATGCCTCCGCCCGTAATAATTGGTTCCATAATAAAAGCTGCAATCGTTTCACTTAATTCCCATGTCATAACACGATCTACTTCTTTTACACATTCTACATCATAAATGTTCTCTGCTTCTATTCCAGGCATACGATAACAATCTGGCGGCGTTACATGTAAAAATCCTGAAGCAAATGGCTCATATTGATATCTACGCTGCGCTTGTCCCGTCGCTGCCATCGTAGCCATTGTGTTTCCATGATACCCGCGGTAACGTGACATAAATTTATAACGATGCGGTTCACCTTTTTGCGCATAGTATTGCCTTGCTATTTTAAAAGCTGTTTCGTTCGCTTCCGAACCACTATTAGAGAAGAAAATAACATACTCTCCTCCAAGCCACTCATTTAATTTTTCAGCAAGCTTTATAGCCGGTTCATGCGATTGTGACATCGGAAAGTATGATAATGTTTGTAATTGCTTATAAGCCGCCTCTGCAAGCTCTTTTCTTCCATATCCACTATTCACACACCAAAGACCGCTCATACCATCTAAATATCGTTTTCCTTGTATATCTTCAACCCAGCACCCTTCTGCTTTTGCCCCTACCATTGTACTATTTGGACTAAAGGGACGCATTCCGTGCCAAACATATTGCTCATCTTTTGCTAATAATTCATCAGTCTGTTTCGTTTTCATCATTTCTTCCACCTTCCATAACAACTTATTTTTCACAAAAGCTGCGCTGGTGCCATGATGATTTAATTTTCTCCCTACTTATTTTCATTCCACAAAATTAAGACAAAATCCTACTTACACTACAGTAATATTTACAAGAAAAAAAGAGCTTTTCTTATATATCGAAAAGCCCTTCTCTTTTTAATGGGAAGATGCATCACTAATACCATGACCAGTATTAGATTTCACAAGAATCTCATCAAATTTCGCTGCATCTTCTTTCTTACTAGATAACACGGTTCCTAAATATGCAGCAAGGAATCCAAGCGGAATTGAAATAATTCCAGGTGTCGTATATGGGAAAATCGCTTCCCCAACAAATATAGCTTTTCCAGCTACAGGGTTCCAAACATTTGGACTTAACGCTACGAGAACAATTGCTGATACAAGACCAACAATCATACCAGAGATAGCACCTGTTGTATTGAAACGCTTCCAATATATTGTGAATAATATAACTGGTAGATTTGCACTCGCTGCAACTGCAAATGCTAATGAAACTAAAAATGCTACATTCAATGTTTGAGCAAATAACGCTAGTATAATGGATAATACCGCTACTCCAATAGACGCATAGCGAGCCATTGACACTTGCTCTTTTTCCGTTGATTTCCCTTTGCGAATGATTTCATTATAAAAATCATGTGCGAATGCTGATGCGGCTGTTAATACAAGTCCCGCCACTACAGCTAAAATCGTTGCAAAGGCAATTGCTGATACGAAAGCAAATAAGAAATCTCCACCTAATGCTTTAGCTAATAAAGGTGCTGCCATATTACCAGCAGGATTCGCTTTAATAATCGCCTCATTCCCTACAAATGCCGCTGCCCCAAATCCTAAGAAAATTGTCATAATATAAAATGCGCCAATTAACCACGTAGCGTATACAACAGATTGACGTGCTGTTTTTGCATCACGTACTGTAAAAAAGCGAACAAGAATATGTGGTAATCCAGCAGTACCAAGGACTAGTCCTAAATTTAAAGAAAGTGTATCAAGACCATCTTTATACTTTACTCCTGGGTTTAAAAATGAATCTTTTAATGGCGTAGCTGTTTTCATTTGAGCGAACATTTCAGTCACACTAAAATTAAATTTTGAGAAAACGATAACAGAAATAATAAATGTACCAGCCATAAGTAATACAGCCTTAACAATTTGTACCCAGCTCGTCGCAGTCATTCCGCCAAAAATAACGTACACTGTCATTAATGTACCAACGATTAAAACGGATGTCGTATATTCGATCCCTAATAATAATTTAATAAGTGCACCAGCCCCAACTAATTGTGCAATCATATAAAAAATTGAAATCGTCATCGTATTAAGCGCCGCAACGCCGCGAACTTTTTTCGCATCAAAACGCGCCGCAATCATATCTGCTAACGTGTACTTCCCTAAATTCCGAAGTGGCTCTGCAACTAAATATAATACAACTAAGTAAGCAACTAAGAAACCGATACTATAAAAGAACCCATCAAACCCAGTTAACGCGATCGCTCCGGCTATACCAAGAAAAGACGCAGCAGACATATAATCTCCCGCAATGGCCAGACCATTTTGCCAACCAGTTAATCCCCCTCCAGCTGTATAAAACTCACTTGCATTTTTCGTTTTCTTCGATGCAAAATAAGTTATGACGAGTGTACCAAGAACGATGATTAAAAATAGTGCAAATGCAGTTGTATTCAAGGTCAGCCCCTCCCTTTTTGCATATCTTGTAGAATGTTTTGCGAGATTTTATCAAAGGATTCCGCTTTTTTGCTATAAATCATACATAATGACCACGTCATGATAAATTGTGCAAATGCAAACACCCATGCCCACGTAACATCCCCAAATGCTGGTGTATTGAGCACCTTTGAATACGATGTTAAAATAGGTAATGCAATAAAAAAACTTAAAAAGAAAATACTCATCGGAACGATAAACTTCTTTTTCTTATTTAATAGCAATTGAAATTCTTCTGACTGAACAACCTCTGTATAATTGACCTCATTTTGTAACTTACGTGCTGACGTATCATCTCGTTTCATTCTCCAATCCCCTCTCTTACTAGAAATACAATTCCCCCTTGCATAGCTAAAGACTAAATTTTATAAATATTCAGAAACTTATTTTCATTTTAGACAATCCATACATTCCTGCAAAGATTTTTCGATAGACATTTTTCGGCATTTTCCCCTAAGTTTTTAATATACTTTTTCACCATAAAAATTACGCACTTCAATTCCGTACCAGCCAAGCTTTCATACTCGTTATAACAAAATAAAAAAGTAGTGCTTATCGCACTACTTCTGTCTTTTTCTCTTTTTCTAAATTACGAGCTGTTTCGCTTAATTCAACGTCTTTTCCATCTTTAAGCGTTCCAAATATGAAATCGAATACTGGATTTGAAACACCGAACCAAAACTTTTCATTTTTATAATGGTGTAATATGTGCTGTTTTTTGAGCCATCGCCCAAACTTAGTGAACGGACGAATTGGTTTATGTGCAATATAATGTTTCCATTCATAAACGAGAAGCATAATAATCATTCCGATTCCAAATGAAAGTGTAATAGTAACACTTTTTGCTATAGCGTATGATATAAGTAAATATATAGTAAAGCTTGGTATGCTAAACCATACTGGCAAAAATAAAAGTTTTAAATCATCTGGATATACGTGATGATCATAATGTAATCTTCTTAACATTTTTAATAAAAATACGTTTTTAGGCGGTTTTAAGTGAAATAAAAACCGATGTGTCCTATATTCGTTAAGCGTATAAAAAACAATTCCAAATAAACACGCCAACATACCGATCCATGTGAAAAATTGCATTTTTAAAATAATGATGAAAATAAATAAAATACTATACATAATAACGATATCATGTTGTAAAAAGAACTCTTTCCCCACTCTCTTCATCTTCCTTCCCCCTTTTCCAAAAAAACAGCCGCAACATATCGTTACGACTATTTCTTTTATTTTTTATTTTATTCTATTCACTTTACAAATTTGCCTGCTGCTCTATTGTCGAGAAAAAATTGTTCGATCCAAATATATTTTGCTTTGGAATAATATGTTCCACCGCAAACACTGTTACTTCTCCTCTTTGAACCTCTCCAATAATGAGCCCAAATATTTCATGATTTACCGCAAACGTCGGTTGCTTTGTTTGTAGTAATCTTGCTGCATTATGAAATACCGCTTCATATAGTGGATTCCTATCAGTAATTTCTTTTCGGATTTTTGGTGCTAGCGTAATAATAATTTCTTTTCCGTCAATAGTGGTTCGATACATAAAAATCTCCCCTTCAATCTTATGTGAACAACTGTAAAGCTTTGTATGCAAAATGGATAGAATATCCTACTAAAATAATACCTGCTCCGGCTGTTATATAGCCAAGTGCTTTTTGCTTTAATAAAGTTCTGCCAAAATGGACAGAAAAAGCGATATTTAAATTCCATAAAATAATACCAACGATAATACAAAGGCTGTACAAAAAGGCTTCTTGTTTCGTTACCTTCGTAAGCAATGAGCTAAGTGTACTTCCGTATATACCAAACCAAAAAACAAGATTTAATGGATTGGATATCGCAATTAAAAAACCTGCCATAAACGATTGTTTAAGACCACCTACCTCTTCCTTTTTATATTCCATATTCGTGTGGAAAATTCCTTGTTTTACACTTTGAAATCCTAAATAAAATAATAAGAAAAACCCTGTGCAATACATAAAAGCTTGTACATATGTATACATAAACACAGAAGATAAGCCGAAATAAATGAGAAGCATAAACAAAATATCTGCAGTCATTCCACCAATTCCAACAACCCACGCATGCCAAAAACCTCGTTCAATTCCTCGTTTTAACATTTCAATATTAATCGGACCTACCGGCGCAGCTAATGAAATACCTAATACAATTTGTTGTATAATCGCTCCAAACATCGCTCTATCCTTTCTACTTCCTTTACTATTAAGTAATGATGTAATGATTAAAAATAGACTAGCTTTCATCAAAATATTTACTACTAAAATACCCTTTTTTATCCAAAATATGCAAAAGAGCCATCCGGTTGATGGCTCTTACTTTTCTAACTTATGAAGAAAAGGACATTTTCCTTTTATCGGCTCTACATCGTCTCCTATGAAGTATTGTTTCCATTCCCGATGATCTAGATCACCATAATGACTAATGTTAGGATGCTTCGGCAGCTGATCCCACTTTTCAACTCGATCTCGGACCGTTTGTCTTGAATATGCTCCTTTAGGACGATCTCCTTCTAATCCATCAAAGATGGTGCGTGGTTGAAACCCAATAACGAGAGAATTTCCTAAATGCCTAGTTTTTCGTTGTTTATAAGCTGGCGCATTTCCAAATGCGAATATCGGTTCACCACCAAATGAAAATTCCCATAAGTAATGGTCTGGGTCTTCAGGAATTTGCTTCGGCCATGTTTGATCATCGTTTTCATGTAAATATTGTAGTACTTTCCAAAAGTAATCACGATAATATTCCAGTGATTGTTCCTCACATTCCGGTTCTACAAAAAGAAAAAATCCTCTTCTTACAATCGGTCGCTCATTCATTAACTCTAAAAAAGATAACATTGTATGTGGCAAATGACTCCAATCATTATGAGAGAGAAATGAATAACGAAGTTCATTCTTTTTCAAAGCTGTTAAGCCGAAATAGCACGGGAAAGTTGGTTCTAGCACGACACTCGAAAAATTTTGAAATTCTTTTGTAACCCAATTTGGTATGTCCGTTCTCGTTCTCATTCCTTCATTATCTAATAAATAAGACTCATTCATTCTTTCTTTCACCTCATTATGTATAGCATTCAATTAAGAATATTACATACTCGGCCTGTCCTATACCTATTTAAAAATTCAGCTGAAAAATTATTTAAAAATACAAAAAAATAAAATCGCTTACTTGACTAAATTCTACCAATTCGTGTATATTTAAATTAATCATTTAGCAGAATATTCAAGATTATAGCATTTTTAGTTTATATTATCTTTCAAATGAATTTCACTAAATGAAAAAAGCAAATGTTTTTAGGAGGAATTGTAACATGCAAGGAAAAGTAAAATGGTTTAACAACGAAAAAGGTTTTGGATTTATCGAAATGGAAGGCGCTGACGATGTATTCGTACATTTCTCTGCTATTCAAGGTGACGGCTACAAAGCTTTAGAAGAAGGTCAAGAAGTATCTTTCGATATTACTGAAGGAAACCGCGGACCTCAAGCTGCTAACGTAGTAAAACTTTAATCCAACATATAACAGGAGGTTACCTTACTTGGTAACCTCCTTTGTTATTCCTTTGTATATTTCCGTTTTACAGAGCAAAAACTATGTGAAATGCGCAATATACAAAGGAGGAAGTAATAATGGGATCAGAAGTAAATGATTTTGAAGAAGTAAAATTCCGTGTAGAAACAGCACAAAAAATGGTAGGATCAGCGACAATTTCAATGGATCCAGATACATTAGAGCATGCTACTACTGCTGTAGAAGCCGCTCGCTCTCAGCTTGAAATTATGAAATCTGTGGCAACAGATTTAGATGAGCCATTTTTAATGAATGAAGAAAAAAAATTAAGCAAATGCGAGCATCAACTAAACGAAGCTAGACACTAAAAAACATCCAGAGAACTTTCTCTGGATGTTTTTTCATGACAACTGTTCTCCATACTTTTTCAATGTTTCTCCAACTGTACATTGCCTGATACAAAAGGAATGAGCGTAATACTTACTATTTGTCTTTCGATTATGTTCTCGCAAGAAACACCCTTCACAATACGTTTCTAATAAGTCATTTACCTCTGTAATGAGTTGCTTTTTATCCACCTTTGCACCTCTCTATTCGGTTATTTCTTTATGACTATCAATGACTGTTCCTTCTAATGCTTGCGTAGCTAATTGATGCGCTTCTTTATTTTGTTTTCTAGATATTGGCTCACATACAAGTTTTAATTTCATTTGCTTCGCTTTTTGTTCAATTTGATCTAAGTAATGATTTAAATGCTCATCATAACAAGGCCATTCTCCAGCCAATTGCTGCAGTACAACTTGAGAATCGCCGCGAAGTGTAACTGCTTCATACTTAATTCCGAATTCCTCGAGTATATTCATACCATATAGTAATGATGCATATTCCGCTTCATTATTATCATATATACCTTCTATATATGCATTACGGCGAATTCGGTATTTTGTATTTCCTTTTTTATAGTATACACATATACCTACTCCAGCTTCTTTCGTCTGTACATCATAACCGCCATCAAAATAAACGAGTATTTCTTGGGGCTCTTCCTCCACTTGTTTACTCAGCTTTTTCATTTCCTTTAATGACCATTCTGCATCCATTTCATCATAAAATGATAGTTCTTTCACTCTTCCTGTTTTCTCGAAATCATCTGCAAATTGTATTACATCTTCTATGTTCATATAATCTGTCGTTAATTCCGTCTGCAAACCTCGCTTTGTTTTATACAACCAATGAATTTTATATTTCATACTAGATTCCCCTTATATAAGACTTCTTATATGTAGCCAGCTAATGAAAGCCTCACTTTATTTTATTATATTGTATCAAGAGTCACAGCATTATATTCAATGTGATTACATACAAAAAGAGCTATCCCTTTAGGAATAGCTCTTTCATCTATTGCATAAATCTTTCAAATTGTACTCGCTTATTAATCCAGTACATGACAGGCATACCGATCGCCATGACAACAAACTCACCGACTGCACATGTTAACCAAGACAACATAAATGGTAAACCCAATGCAAGATGAAGTTCAATTGCAATCATAAACATTGTAATTGTAAAAATAACTGTATTAAAAATCATACGAGCCCAAACACCTTTAATAAATCGCATAGAAATAATCGTTGCAACTAATGCAAGAATAGATTGCCCTACTCCAAATACTAAATCGTAAGCGATCATTGGTGAGAAAAAGAGATTTGTTAAAAATACACCTAATACAATTCCGTAAATTGCTTTCTTATTAAATACAACAAGATGATTAAACATCTCTGAAATACGAAACTGTACATTCGTAAAGCCAAATGGCTGAATAAGCATAGAAACAGCAATATATAATGCCGCTAAAATACCATTACCGACTAATGTTCTAATATTCATGACAAAATCTCCTTAGTTTTTTTACGTGGGATGGTTTCGAACCACGTTATTCGTTTTTTAAGCAACAAGATTATATTCTACGCAATACACACTCTTTCGTCAATAGATTCCTATCATTAACTACCTTTTTTCTTTTAGACAACGTATAATAAAATATATGAAAGTTTTAGGAGGTTTCACTTCATGACAGCAACAATTCAAAATGAAAAAGTGATCGTTTCCATTTCTGACCAAGGTGCAGAATTACAAAGCGTTCGCTTAAAAGAAGATAACACGGAATATTTATGGCAAGGCGATTCTACTTATTGGGGGCGCCGCGCACCAATTTTATTCCCAATTGTCGGCCGTTTAGTAGATAATACATACTACGTAGATGGTGAACCATATTCTTTAACACAACATGGCTTTGCTCGTGATCTTACATTCTCCGTAAAAGAACAAAGTGAAACGAAAATCACTTATATTGTAACTAGTAATGAAGAAACATTAAAAAAATACCCATACGAATTCGAATTACTCGTTTCTTATGAGCTAGACGGACAAATCGTTCATGTAACATATGAAGTAAATAACCCTACTTCAAAAGAGATGTTCTTCTCAATCGGAGCACATCCTGGTTTCAACTTCCCCTTATTAGAGGGCGAATCATTTACAGATTATCATTTATCATTTAATGGTTCTGAACGCTTAGAAACAAGCGTATTAGAAGGACCTTACCTTTCAAGTAAAAAGCAATTAATCGCTGAAAATACGAATGAATTACCACTTACATATGATTTATTCAAAAATGATGCACTTATTTTTGAAAATATGAATACGGATGAAATCTCTATTCGTTCTCATAAACATAATAAATTTGTAAAAGTAGAATTTGACGGATTCCCATTTGTCGGCATATGGACACCAGGCGAGAATGCACCTTTCTTATGTATTGAACCTTGGTACGGAATTGCAGATGAAGTAACTCCAGTAAAAGATTTCAAGGAAAAAAAAGGAATTCAATCTTTACAAGCGAATGAAATATTTACATGTCGTTATAGTATTACAATCGGCTAACTTACTCTATCCCCTACTTAAAAGGAAACATATAAGTAGGGGATCATCTTATCATTTGGAGGTTTCTCATTTTGATTGAAGTATATATTGATGGTGCATCAAAAGGAAATCCTGGTCCTTCTGGTGCAGGCGTATTTATTAAAGGGGTTCAACCAGCTGTACAATTATCATTGCCCCTTGGGACAATGTCCAATCATGAAGCAGAATACCACGCTTTACTTGCGGCATTAAAATATTGCACGGAGCATAATTATAACATTGTCTCTTTTCGTACAGATTCGCAACTTGTTGAGCGAGCTGTCGAAAAAGAATACGCAAAAAATAAAATGTTTGCACCACTATTAGAAGAAGCACTGCAGTACATAAAAAGTTTCGACCTCTTTTTTATTAAGTGGATTCCAAGTAGTCAAAATAAAGTTGCTGATGAGTTAGCTAGAAAAGCTATCTTACAAAATTAACGGGGGTATGGGTGTGAAAAAAGATTGGATTGCTCCTCTTGCTTTATTATTTGTCTCTTTTATTTGGGGAGCTACATTTGTTGTCGTTCAAAATGCTATGTCTTTCGTTGGTCCATTTACCTTTAATGGCATTCGCTTTTTATTTGCTGGAATTATTTTATTATTCGTTCAAATGATTTTCGTAAAAAAAACATCAAAACAAGATATAAAACAGAGTAGCCTCGCTGGATTAATCGTTGGATTCTTCTTATGTGTTGGCTATGTGTTACAAACATTCGGCTTACTTTATACAACTTCTTCAAAAGCTGGTTTCTTAACAGGGCTTAGTATCGTTATGGTACCCATTTTGTCTTTTATCTTTTTAAAACAAAAAGCTACCATTTTTATCGTAATGGGCATTGCTGTAGCAACAACAGGTTTATACTTATTAACGGCTGGTGATTCTTTTCAATTAAACATTGGAGATATACTCGTTCTCGGTTGTGCAGTCGCTTTCGCTGCTCATATTCTCGTTAACGGCTTCTTCTCTAAGAAAATATCACCTTTATTATTAAGCACGTCGCAAGTATTAGCTGTCGGCATGTTTTCTTCTATTTGCGCCTTTTTGTTTGAAGATTGGGAAAAATTATTTTCAATGGCACTATGGACGAATTCTTCCTTTTTATTTGCTCTATTTTTAACTTCCCTATTCGCGACATCCATTGCTTTTTTCATTCAAACATCAGCACAAAAACATACGTCTCCAACGAGAGTAGCAATCATTTTCGCAATGGAGCCCGTTTTTGCTGCCTTAACAGGCGTTCTCGTTGCAAACGAACAACTTTCTATTTCTGCTATTATCGGATGCCTATGTATTTTCCTAGGCATGGTTTTTGTTGAATTACCTTCCAAAACAAAAAAAGAAGCGCAGGCTGCATGAAGTTACGCTTGTAACTTACGCATAAAAGCCTTAGCGCTTTTTTTATCTGTAATTTCTTCTTCTTTCAATCGTTCTAATAACGCAACAAAATAACTCCCATCAAACTGTAATTGATGTTTAATTGTCGCTTCTATTGCTGCGTTCACAATTCCATCAGATGCACCAGTATATCCTTGTCCGAACATAATAAATCCTTGTGCTTCCTCTGATAATTTAAATCCTTTCGTATGTAAGAATGAAAGATAATCTTCTACTGTTTGCATGTTATTCCCACCTACTCAAAAATTCTCCATCTCCTATCATACATGTTTTTACACGCTATGAGAATGAAATTTCTTTGACAACTTTGTAAATCTATCGTCTACTGTATAGACAATAGAGGATTTCCTTGCAATATGAATGAATATGTATAGTGGAACTTATTTCATATTAAAGGGGAGACACGATGAAACAAGCATTATTAATTATCGATGCGCAGCAAGAATTAATGGATGGGAATGAACAAGAAAAAGAAGTTTTTCATAAAAAAGAGTTATTATCTACACTAAATACAGCCGTACAGAAAGCGATAGATGCAAATGCCCTTATTGTTTTCGTAAGAGATATCGATGTTGCTTCTGGCAGCGGAGAAGGATTTGAAGTACATAATAAAATTAACGTACCTCAGTCTGCAATCCTTATTAATAAAGCAGCAACAAACGCATTCTATGGCACTTCTTTACTCGAACTTTTGAAAGAAGAAAAAATTAACCATATCGTTATCGGTGGATGTAAAACAGAACATTGCATCGACACCGCTGTTAGAACAGCTACTGTACAAGGATTTGACGTTACATTAATTAAAAACGGTCATTCCACAACTGACTCTAACGTATTATCTGCTGAGCAAATCATTGGTCATCATAATAAAACTCTACACGGTCATTATAACGTTGATCATTTTTCTATGGTGAGAGATATCGAGGAAGACCTCTTTCAACCAACTCACGACCAATATCGTGATTAATAAAAAGAATCCTTCATTCAGAAGGATTCTTTTTTATCCAAAAATTTGTGCTGCAATGCTATATAACTCATTATTCCTTTTTAATAATTGATTGCTATTTTTCATCATTATTGGTGGTGTATTCACCTTTTGAAAACCAGCACTCTCTAACTCTTTCAGAAAATCGTCCTTTCCTTTTGGTACATCCATTCTTAATCTCCCATCATGCCCTCTTGCTAAAGCATGTACTATTCTCATTGCCATTGCATCATTTTTAGCAACGATCGGTCCTATTATTTTATTTTCTGGCGTTTGTATACTTATACCGTATCCTACTACATTTTCTTTTGTATCCTTTACAACGACACACTGATCACTTTGCACAATTCTTTGTTTTAAAAACTCGTTTCGACTTGTTCCAAATGCGCCTTCATCTATTTTTATTATCTCTTCTAAATCCTCCTCTTTATAACCCATCATATATTCTTCAGCTTCTGCACATTTATGATTCGCATTGTACGAGTTACATATGTATTTAGAAACATAGCTTACTGCCCTAAATCCTAGTTTTTCATATAACGGCTTTCCTTCATCCGTAGCAATAAGCATAATGGGAGTTTGAACCGATACGCTCTTAATGCATGAATTCGTTATCGCCTTTCCAATCCCTCTCCCCTTATAATCTGGATGTACAATGACCATTCCGATAGACGTTAATTTCTCCCCATATAATATTATTGCCGCGCTAGCAATTAGTTTCTCCCTCTCATTCCACACACCATATACGATACCTGAATCAAAAATAGTCTCAATTTCTTCTCTGTTATAATCCCACCCAATATAAGAAGCTAATGCTACAATATCGTCTATTTGTTCTCTCCTAAGACGCTCCACCCTAATTTCCAATTCAAGCATATTCCATCCCCTTATCTAGACATTTAAATCATTATTCCCAAATCAACTTGTACATGTTTCACTTTATCTGTCACACACATATCCTATTTTGACCAAGACTATATTGTAAATGAGGTGACAACATGCCCATTACGAATCGATTTTCTACCACCACAAACGGCGCACTCGCTATTACAGGAAATACTTTAGGCTTAAGTAAAATTAGTAATCAAAACCGTGCTGGTACAATCGGGGCAATTGGTGCATTCGCAACTACGAATACCGCTTTACAAGTACCTACTTTTCCTGCTGGTACAACGTTAAACTATACACAAAATAGTTCTACCGCTATTTTAAATATCCCTGCTGGTAGTACTATTCTTTACGCAGAACTTGTTTGGGGTGGCAACTATTTATCTCGTGATCAAAACATTACGAATGTTTTAGGAAACCCTGTTTCTTTTACAACACCTGTTTCAACATACTCAATTACGCCTTCTGCTGTTACAGCTTCTAATCAAACATTCGTTTCCGGATCCGTCACATTTGGATTCTATACACGTTCTGCAGATGTAACATCTCTCGTTCAAGCTGGAGGATCTGGCTCTTATACAACCGGCTCTGTCCCTGGACTTGTGGACCCTATAGATGCTTCTAACGGAACAATTAATTCGGCTGGATGGACACTTATCGTCGCTTATCAAAACGGAACATTGCCTGCAAGAAACTTGACGATTTATGTAGCAGGTAACCGTGTTTCCGCAGAAACTGGTAGTGCCGATGTATCTGTCTCAGGATTTTTAACACCTTCAGGGGGACCTGTAAGCGGGAGGTTATTTTTAAGTTCTACGGAAGGGGATGCTGATTTAACTGGGGATCAAGCATTATTCGGACCAAATTTCAGTTCATTAAACGCTTTATCTGGGCCAAATAATGCGATAAATAATTTCTTCGGTTCTCAAGTGAATAATGCTGCTGGAAATTTAGATACAACTGGAACATTTGGCACACGAAACCAAAGCGCTTCTACAAGTACAAATATATCTGCAGGAAGACAAGGCTGGGACATTACTTCCATTGATATTTCTCCTTATTTAACAAACTCCCAAGTGTCCGCCGCAATCCGTTTAACAACTAACGGAGATGCATATATGTTAAATACAGTCGGCTTACAAATTAATATAAACTCACCAAATATACAAGCAACGAAAAGCGTAAATAAAAGTGTTGCAGCAATTGGAGATATTCTAACTTATACAGTTACTATCCCTAACACCGGGCTCCTTCCCGCCAATAATGCTATTTTTATAGATAGTCTCCCTAGCGGTACTTCTTTTATACCCGGCAGTGTAACAGTAGATAACGTACCACAAACAAATGCAAATCCTACCGCCGGTATATCTCTTGGAACGATTAATAATAGTGCTTCTCGTACAGTAACTTTCCAAGCAACTGTCGTTTCTCTCCCAAATCAAAATCCCATCTCTAACACTGCTAATATTACATTTCAATATACACCGATCGCCGGAGGAACAACTTTTAATGGTCTTGCAACAAGTAACTCTGCAGGAACACAAATTAACCTCGCAGATATTAATGGCACAAAATCAGTTAACAAAATATTTACCGATATTGGCGAAACGTTAACTTACAGTATTGCCTTAGCTAATATAGGAAATATCGCTGCAACGAACGTTATATATACGGATCCGATTCCTAGCGGGACTACTTTCATTCCGGGAAGTGTAACTGTTAACGGAGTTACTCAAGCTGGAGCAAATCCCGCTAATGGTATATCCATTGGATCCATTGCTGCTAATTCTACGACTACTGTTTCATTTCAAGTATTCGTTCCTTCTATTCCCCAAACAAATCCAATATTAAATAGTGGCACAACAACATATCAATACATTCCTGTACCAAATCAACCAGCAGTAAGTGGGACTGATACGACCAATATCGTATCTACTCAAGTGAATAATGCTACTGTAACTATGACGAAAGCAGTAGATAAAAATTTTGCAGATATTGGTGATACATTAACTTACACCGTTTCCTTTACAGGTACAGGTAATACGACTGCGAATAACGTTATTTTTACAGATGTCATTCCCACTGGCACAACTTTTGTTCTAAACAGTTTAACAATAGATGGCACGACACAAGTGGGCGCAAATCCCACTAACGGTGTGAACATTGGATTGATCACAACTGGCTCAACAAAAAATGTTTCGTTTCAAGTAGTAGTAAACACAATACCCGCGTCAAATGTCGTATCTAATGGATCGAGCGCTTCTTATCAATATACCGTCAATCCAAGCCAATCACCCGTTACAAAAAACATTTCTTCTAATCTCGTTTCCACTCAAATTAACAATGCGAATATAACATTAACAAAATCAACAAACAAACAATTTGCTACAATTGGCGAAACGATAAGTTATACAATCCTCATTACAAACAGTGGAAATACAGCCGCAACTAACGTGCAACTAACAGATCCACTTCCAAATGGAACGATATTGACTCCTGGTACTGTAACACTAAATGGAGTTTTGCAAAATGTAAATTCTCTCGTCGCTTTACCTATCGGAACAATTCCTGGCGGAGCTACTTTTACTCTTTCTTTCCAAGTAACAGTCATTAATATTACCGCCCAAAATCCTATCATTAATAATGCTTTCGCTTCTTATCTATATACTGTTAATCCAAGTCTGCCACCAACTTCAAAAACAGCAAATTCTAATTCTGTTACATCGACAATTAGACTAGCAAACCTTCAAGCTACAAAGTCTGTAGATAAAACATTTGCGGAAGTTGGAGATGTATTAACTTATACCTTTGCTCTTACAAACGATGGAAATGTTGCGGCGAACAATGTAGTACTATCCGATTCAATTGCGAATGGTACTGCCTTTGTACCAAACAGTGTTACAATTAACAATGTTGCTCAGCCAGGTGTTACACCAGCTAGCATCAATATTGGTAGCATCAATGCAAATACTACAATTACAGCTTCATTCCAAGTATTAATAACTAGCATCCCAAATCCAAATCCTATTTCAAATAGCGCTTCTATTTCCTATAACTTTATCGTGGATCCAAACGCTTCACCTGTAAGTAAGAACACTACTTCAACCACTACATTTACTCAAGTAAACGATGCAAATGTCATTTCAGCAAAAACAGTGGATCGGACGTTTGCTACTGTTGGGGATGTATTAACTTATACTATTCTTTTAACGAATGCAGGAAGTGTTACTGCTGATAGCCCTACTTTTGTAGATACAAATCCAGACGGTACTACCTTTATTCCAAACACTTTCCTTATTAATGGTGTACTCCAAAATAACGCTGATCCAAACGTCGGTGTTCCGTTACCTTCCATTCCTGCTAACGGTGAAATTACTGTTTCTTATCAAGTAACCGTCACTGCTTTACCTACACAAAATCCAACAACAAATTCATCTAGTACACAGTATAGCTTTATTCTAAATCCAGGCGATCCACCAACTATAGAAACCTCTTTAAGTAACACTGTAAGCACACAAATTAATTTAGCAAATGTAGTTATTGTCAAACAGGTAGATTTAACTATTGCTGATGTTGGGCAACCAATCACATATACAATTGCTTTAGCTAACCCTGGGAATACTCCAGCGAATAATGTAGTCGTTACCGACATACTCCCTCCTGGTACGACTCTTGTACCAAATAGTATTTTTATAGGCGGTGCTTTACAGCTAGGTGCTGATCAAAGTGCTGGTCTTCAAGTTGGGACAATTCCCGCAGGTGGAATTACAACCATTGTTTTTCAAATTAGTGCAAATAGTTTACCTTCACCAAATCCAGTTCAAAATAGTGCTGCACTACAATATAGCTTTATCGCAGATCCAAATTTACCTGCTGTTGTTAGAAATGCTACTAGCAATATAGTAACAACACAAATTAATACCGCTAATATTGTTGCTACGAAAATTACAAGCACAAATTTCGCTGATGTTGGCGATGTCATAACGTATGCTACAATTTTAACGAATAACGGCAATATCCCTGCCTCTAATGTAACGTTTACAGATATCATTCCAGCTGGTACCATCTTCCTTCCTAATACTGTAACGATTAACGGCGTCCCTATAGCAAATGCAAATCCTGCTAACGGCATTTTGATCGGTACGATTGGGGCAAATTCATCACGTACCGTTTCATTCCAAGTTTTTGTACCAACTATTCCTGCTGTAAATCCAATTACGAATCAATCAGGCACTACATTCCAATACACGTACGATCCATCCAAACCAGCCATCATGCAGATGGTGGCCTCTAACACTGTACAGACAACTATTAATAACGCTACGATTACCGCTACAAAATCTGCGGATAAACAGTTTGCGAACGTAAATGATATTATTACGTATACGACTACTTTAACGAATATTGGGAACACACTTGCATCAAGTATAGTATTTACAGATGCCATTCCAAGCGGGACATCTTTTATTCCAAATAGTGTAACAGTAAATGGTACTACGCTCTCTAATGCAAATCCAGCAAATGGCATAGCAATTGATCCGATAAATCCTAATGCAAATACAACCATCTCGTTCCAAGTGCAAGTAAATTCCATTCCGAATCCGAACCCTATCCCGAACCAAAGTAACACAACGTACCAATATTTCTTAAATCCTAACTTACCTCCAACATCCTCCAATGCGTTAAGTAACGTAATAACAACTCAAATTAATAACGCTACAATCATCGCTACGAAATCAGTAAACACACCGACTGCTGCAATTGGAGATATCGTTACCTATACGATTGCAGTTACGAACACAGGAAATATTCCCGCTAGTGCAACTGTTTTAACGGATGGACTTGGCGCAGGGGCTTCATTTATCCAGAATTCTGTAACTATTAATAATGTTCCACAGCCAGGATTAGATCCATCACTTGGTATTCACTTAGCAGATATTCCTCCCGGAGATACTATATTCATTACTTTTCAAGCACAAATTTTAGCGATACCACCTAGTGGCACATTAACAAATAATGCTCTTGTAAATTATGAATATAACGTGAATCCAAACCAATCACCAGCTGTTGGTAGTACCATTACGAATACGACGGTTACTCCAATTATTGATGCTACTCTATCTATAAATAAAACTGTCAATTCAACATTCGCTACTATTGGAGATACACTCACTTTCACTTCTACCATTATTAATTCCGGGAACACTACCGCAAACAATGTTATTTTTACAGATTTACTGCCAGATGGTACGACGTTTATCCCAAATAGTTTTACAGTAAATGGAACGACTATTCCTAATGCTAATCCACAAAACGGTACCAATATCGGTAACATAAATTCAAATGCATCAGTTATACTCAGCTTTCAAGTAAACATTACAACGATCCCAAATCCGAATCCAATTCCTAACAGATCATCGCTTCAATATAGCTTTATTGTTGATATAAATGAACCGCCTGTTTCACGAACAGTTCAATCCAATAAAACTTTTACACAAGTAAATACTGCCTCCGTAATCGCAACAAAAACTGCAAGCAGTGCATTTGCTGCTGTTGGAGATACAATTACGTATACAACTACCCTCACTAATAGCGGAAATACTACCGCAAACACACCTGTTTTTATCGATATATTACCACCTGAACTTTCATTCGTTCCTGATAGCTTACAAATTAATACCATCCCACAACTTGGATTTAGACCAGATAGTGGGGTTTCTTTAGACCCCATTCCAGTTGGAGGAACATCAACAATTAGCTTTCAAGCTACCATTGGCTCAATACCAGCTACAAATCCTACGTTGAATCAATCCAGTACGACGTATTCTATCATTGTGGATCCTACCCAGCCGCCAGTGACAGAAACAGCTACAAGTAATCCAACTTTAGTGCAAATTAACGAAGCAATTATTCAAGCAACAAAAAGTGTCGATCGTCTATTTTCTGACATCGCACCCGGAAATTCATTTTTAACTTATACAGTTTTATTAGAAAATATAGGAAACACAACTGCTACTAATATCACTTTTACAGATCCGATTCCAAATAATACAGTATTTATAGAAGATAGCGTTCGAGTAGGTGGGGTTTTATTACCTGGAGTAAATCCGGCGAATGGGATACCAATTGGGGATATTATTGCAGGAGATTTTATAAACGTCACCTTCCGTGTGCAAGTAGTTAGCATCCCAAATCCTATTTTTACAATCGGACCTGGGGGACCAAACTCACCCGTTGTAAACGGAGCTTCTATTAATTATCAATTTATGACAGGACCTAATTTACCACTCGTTTCACGAAGTACAACATCTAATCCGGTTTCAACACAAATAAATTCCGGAGAAATTTTGGCAATTAAATCTGCAGATAAAACTTTTGCAAAGATCGGGGATACACTTTCCTATACAATTTCATTAAGCAACCCTGGAAATGTCACTTCACAAAATATACTTTTCACGGATATTTTACCTGATGGAACGACATTTATATCTGGTACTCTTGTAAATGATTCTGGTGCTCAGCAAATTGGAAACCCCGCTAACGGAATTCAAGTTGGAAATATAAATCCTGGCAGTACGATTGCTATTACGATAAACGTACTTGTAACAAACATTCCAAGTATAAATCCAATTTCAAATTTTAGTTCTGTACAGTATTCACATGTGATCGATCCTAGCCAACCTGCCGTATCACAAACGAATATATCTAATACTGTTTCGACAACTATTAATAGTGCTATATTAACTACTACAAAAAGTGCTGATAAATCCATTCTTTCTGTCGGAGATACGATTACGTATACAACTACTATTACAAATACAGGAAATACTGCAGCAACGAATATTACTTTCACAAGCGCTATTCCAGCCAACACTACATTTATACCAAATTCGGTCACAATCAATGGTATGCAGCAACTTGGTGCACGGCCAGCACTTGGAGTCAATATACCCAATATCGCTCCTAGCGAAACAGTAACCGTTACTTTCCAAGTAACTGTTATTTCTATTCCCCCTTCAAGTTCAATTATGGATAACGATACAATTTTATACTCTTATACCGTTGATCCAAGCGCAGCTCCTGTTACTACTTCTACTTCAACGAACAGCGTTACAAACCCTGTACTAGATGCTATGATAACGATGATTAAATCAGTTGATCAAACACTTGTAACACTAGGTGATACTATTACCTATACGACACTTTTAACGAATAGTGGGAATACAAATGCTACGAATATTACGTTCACTGACCTTATTCCAGACGGTACAACGTTCGTTTCGGATAGTGTCACAATAAATGGCATCACACAAATTGGTCTTAATCCTAATACAGGTATTACAATTGGATCAATTGCTCCTAACAGCTCAATAGCAATAGCATTTCAAGTTACCGCTACTTCTACTCCTGTTCAAAATCCTATTGCCAATTCGGCTAGTGCTTCTTACACCTTTATCACTGACCCTAATGCCCCTATTGTTTCAAGGAATGTTACTTCAAACACAGTGTTCACTACAATTAACACAGCTATCATTCTTTCATTAAAACAAGTCGATAAATCCTTTAGTCGTATTGGAGACACACTCACCTATACTATTACTTTAACAAACAATGGAAACTCATCTGCACAAAATGTTATTTTCTCAGATACAATGCCGAGCGGAACTACATTTATTGCAAACTCATTTTCTATTAACGGGGTTTCTCAAAGTGGTGCGGACCCATCGAACGGTGTAAATATTGGGCCTATAACAGCTGGGAATACAGTAAATGTTTCATTCCAAGTAACCGTGGACTCATTACCAACTGAAAATACAATTGTAAACTTCTCATCGACATCGTACCAATTAGTCTCACCGCCTGATGCAGAAACTTCAATTAGCAATCCTGTTTCAACTCAAATTAACGAAGCTATATTATCCATGACGAAAAACGAAAGTGTATCCTTTATAGACGTCGGGCAAACTGCTTTTTACACTACTTCTATTTCGAATATAGGAAATACAGATGCAGCCAACATTGTATTCACAGATGTATTACCGAGCGGACTCACATTTGTTCCTAACACATTAACTGTTGATGGTGTTTTACAACCTGACGCGAATCCAAATACAGGTGTATTACTTGCAACACTTCCACCAAATGAAATATATAGTATCGTATTTCAAGTTACGGTTAACAGCATCCCACCTATTAACCCTGCACCAAATATAGCATCAACGACGTATGAGTTTACTGTTGATCCAGGGAATCCGCCAATATCGAGTGCAGCTACCTCCAACACGACACTTCTTCAAATAAACAACGCAAATATTATTAGCACAAAAACAGCAGCTCTTACTTTTGCGGATGTTGGTAATACAATAACATTTACACTTAACCTTCCTAATACCGGGAATGTGGCTGCAACTGATGTTACCGTTATCGATATACTTGATAGCAATTTAAGTTTCGTTCCAAACAGTTTCACAGTTAATGGGCAAACCATTCCAAACGCTGATTTATCTACTGGTGTAAATATCGGTTCCATTAATGGTGGAAACACATCAATCGTCACATTCCAAGCCATCGTTTCAACCCTCCCAATCAACAATCCTATTTCTAATTCGGCTCTTACCACTTACCGTTATATTGTTGATCCAGATCAGCCGTTCATTTCAACTTCTAATCAATCTAATACAACGACAACACAAGTTAATAGCGCTATCCTTACTGCACAAAAAAATTCAAATGTGGAAGCAGTAGATATTGGGCAAGATATTGTCTACTCAGTTACGATTACAAATAGCGGAAATGTTAGTGCGACGAATGTTATTTTTACCGACCTAATTCCAGACGGAACTTCCTTTGAACCGAATAGTTTTACACTTAACGGAACTACCATCCCAAATGCAGACCTAATTACAGGCGTTCCAATTGGTGATATTGGGCCAAACGAATCTGTCATTGTAACATTTCATATTAGTGCCGATGAAATTCCGCCTATAAATCCAATTACCAATCAAGCTAGTGTTAGTTTCCAACACATCGTCAATCCAGCTAATCCTCCTGTTTCAAAAAACATTACTTCAAATAGTGTTACAACAACAATTGAAAGTGCTATTTTAACTACTACTAAAATCGGAGATAAAGCTTTTGCAACGATTGGTGATACAATTACGTATACAACTACGATTACGAATACAGGAAATATTCCTGCTAATAACGTTATTTTCTCAGACCCGATTCCATCGTGGACACAATTTGTTGCAGGATCAGTTATTGTTGATGGCACACCATTAGCATCTGCTTCTATCATTGACGGTATTGGCATAAATACAATCATTCCAAATCAAACTGTAACAATCATGTTCCAAGTTCAAATCACAAGCAACCCAACAACGTTCACACCTGAACTCCAAAACTTAGGATTTGTGAACTTCCAATATAACGTAGGAAATGCATTACAGGCCCAGCCTGGCAATGTGGAAACGAACGTCTTCGTTACTTCTATTAATTCAGCGATACTTTCAGCTGTAAAAACTGCTAATACAGCCTTTGCAAATATCGGAGACACGATCACTTATACGGTCCTTATTCAAAACAGCGGCAATACAAACGCTACGAATCTAAATTTCTCAGATCTTATTCCAGCTGGAACGACCTTTGTTGAAAATAGTTTTTCTGTAAATGGAAGTATCATTCCAGGGGCAAATCCAAATAACGGGGTTAATATCGGAACCGTGAATGCTGGTAGTTCCTCAGCCGTTACGTTCCAAGTCATAGTTACATCTACTCCACCTTCGAACCCAATTACAAACGTTGCAGCTATTCAATACGAATTTATAGTTAACCCGACCTCTCCTCCTGTTACAGGCACAATAACTTCTAATAGTGCTTCCACACAAATTAATAACGCGACTGTTACAACTGTTTTAGAAGCAAATCGTACAATCGTATCTATTGGAGATATCATTACGTATACAGCAACATTAACGAATACTGGAAACTTCCCTGCAAATTCTGTATTACTCATTAATGGAGTTCCTGAAGGGGCATTATTTGTTCCAAATAGTGTCACGCTTAACGGGATTTCACTTCCAGATGCAAGTCCAACTCTCGGTATTCCAGTTGGTATTATCGCACCAGGTGATTCTGCTACTATTACGTTCCAATTTCTTGCAAGTTCTATTCCACCGCAAGGAGCGATTATAAATCAAGCACTTACAAGTTACACGTATATTGTCGACCCAAGTCAACCTCCAGTTACAGCAACATCTTCATCTAATACGGTAAATACAGCTGTCGTTGATGCATCGCTATCTGTAATTAAAAATACAGATTCTCTCGTACAATCTACTGACGGTACAATCACTTACACTGTAGTCGTTCAAAATAACGGAAATACAACTGCAAATACAGTTACTTTAACAGATTTGGTCCCAGAAGGAACTGCATTTATTCCGAATAGCGTAACCATAAATGGCGTTTCAGCCCCAGGTGCTGATCCAAACGTAGGCATTTCCTTAAACGCCATTGCACCTTCAGAAATCGTCACCGTCACATTCCAAGTTATCGTTCAATCCATTCCAAGCGTGAATCCAATTTCTAATATAGCCCGTATTGACTATACTTTTATCGCCGATCCAACTGCTCCTATCATCTCTCGAACCATTACGTCTAATCCAGCTTTCACACAAATTTCGGATGCGAATGTTCTTTCTTTAAAAGCTGTCAATGCACAACAAGCAACAACCGGTGACATTTTGACCTATACGATAACGCTAGAAAATACCGGAAATATTCCAGCTACTAATCTCATATTTTCAGATACGCTTCCAGAAGGGACTACATTCATAGAAAATAGTTTTACACTTAACGGAGCAGCTATACTTGGTGCAAATCCAAATGCAGGCGTTACTTTGCCTAACCTAGTAGCAAACGCTACTCACCTTATTTCGTTCCAAATTCTTATTAACGATTCATTCTCGCAACAATCGATTACAAATCAATCTAATACAACATATACAATTCAACCAGACCCAGGGCAACCGCCTATTACTGAAACATCTACAAGTAATATTGTCATTACAAATTTCGTGCAAGCACAATTGACAGTTACAAAAACGTCCAATCCAATCACTGTAGATATTGGCGGAACTATACTTTATATTTCTGAAGTGAAAAATACCGGAAATGTTGACGCAATAAATATTACTTTTACAGATGCTATTCCAGCTGGGACTACATTCGTTCCAGACAGTGTCACAATTAACGGTGTACTTCAGCCTGATGCAAATCCTGAAAACGGAATACCAATTGGAACGATTCCACCAAACAGTTCCAAAACGATACTATTTCAAGTACAAACAAATAATCCACCTACTGAAACCGAAATTGTAAATCAATCATCTGTAAATTACCAATATGTAAGTATTCCTACAGCTCCACCAGTGAATCGCTCTGCAAATTCTAATATTGTTACAACATCACTTCAAAATGCAAATATTATTTCTGTTAAACAGGCGGATGTTACTTTCGTATCCATCGGGCAAAATATTACCTACACAAATACACTACAAAATATAGGAACTGTTCCAGCTAACAATACGTTGTTCATTGACAACATTCCAGAAGGTACTATATTCATTGAAGATAGCTTATCAATAAATAATGTTATTCAGCCTGGTGTGAACCCTGAAAATGGAGTAACCCTCGGCACGATACAACCAAATGAAACAGTCACTATTTCATTCCAAGTACAACTTACAAATATACCAGAGGGCAACACAGTCATTAACATTTCAGACACTTCGTATGAATACCAAATTGACCCTAGTTCTCCGATTATTCAGCGTAGATCATTATCAAATGCAGTAAATACTGAAGTGCGGACGGCAAATGTGAGTGCAATTAAATCCGCTAACAGATCTATTACACGCACAGGTCAAATCATCACATATACAGTCGCAGTTACAAACGCTGGTACAGTACCTATTACAAATACTCTCCTAATTGACGCAATTGCTGCTGGCACTACATTCGTTCCAAATAGCATCCTTGTAGACGGCATACCAAGACCTAACGAAAATCCGATTACCGGTATCAATCTTGGTATTATTCTTCCAAATAATACGATTATTGTTACGTTCCAAGTAAATGTAGTCTCTGCACCTTCTCAAAATAACATTAATAATATCGCCGTCATCCACTATGAGTATCAGCCAGACCCAAGCTTGCCACCAATTTCAGAAACGACATCTTCCAATACTACAAATATACAATTTATTGATGTGATTCTTATCGCTACAAAATCCGCTAATACAGTATTAGCTAATATTGATGAAACCATTGAATATACAGTACTCATTCAAAATAACGGATCCACTACAACTAACTCCATCTTTTTTACAGATACTATAGAGGATGGAACAGTATTTATTCCGGGAAGTGTAACAGTTAACAACACTGCACTTCCTGCAGCAGATCCAAATATCGGCTTTTTCACCCCTAATATTACGCCAGATCAAGTGACTACAATAACGTTCCAAGTTTCCGTTACGAATTTACCTGCTGTAAACCCAACACCTAATACTGCAAACATCGTCTACGATTTTATTTTCAACCCTGACTTTGCACCTATTCAAAAATCTACTACTTCCAATACTACTTTCGTCCAAATTAATGACGCTGATATCGTTTCACTGAAAACAGTTGATTTGACCTCTGTAGCAATTGGTGACATTTTAACTTATACAATAACTTTAACGAATACAGGAAATACGGATGCTACTTCTGTTGTATTTACAGACAATATCCCTGATGGAACAACCTTTATAGACGGTAGTGTTTTAGTAAATAATATCCCTCAGCTTAACGCGGATCCAAGTACTGGTATACTTGTAGGAACGATTGCTCCTAACGCTTCTATCCTAGTCACGTTTTCCGTTACCGTGGTATCTCTTCCAGCTAGCAGCCGTATCCAAAACCAATCCACTTCTCGTTATACCATTAATGGTGAAGAACAAGTATCGACTAGTAATATTACCTTCACTGAAGTTATTTCTGCTAATGTAATCGCAACAAAAACAACACCTATCCAATATGCTGACCTACAAACGATTATCCCTTACACCATTTCCATCACAAACAATGGAAATATACAAGTAGAAAACATTATCGTTACAGATATCATCCCAGCAAATACGAGCTTTATAGAGAATAGTGTTATTGTGAATGGCACCGCTCGTCCAAATGACAATCCACTTAACGGGATACAACTTGATAACATTCCGCCTAATACGACAGCAACTATTCTATTCCAAGTACGGGTTACTTCAATTCCGCAAACAAATCCAATCTCTAACACGAGTACAATTGAATACCAATACACGTTACCAGATCGACCACCTATTACCGAAACTATTATTTCATCAGCTGCCGTAACAACAATTAATCATGCGACTTTGAATAGTAGTAAAACTGTTGACCTTGCATTTGCAACAGTCGGTGACACGTTAACGTATACGATTACACTCAATCAAACTGGTAATGTTGCAGCAAATAATGTAACCATTCAAGATATGATTCCTCAAGGTACTACATTTATAGAAAATAGCGTCATTGTAAACGGAGAAGCCCTTCCGGGAGTTAATCCAGTAAGTGGTATACCAATTGATACTATAACTGTCGGCGGAAACGCTGTCGCTTCATTCCAAGTAACCGTGACTTCGATCCCAACACCAAATGAATTGACGAACCAAGCCATTACTACTTTTAACTATATAGTCAATCCAAATAACGTACCTGTTACGAATACAACTACAACAAATACCGTCACAACGATTGTCCAAAATGATAATGTCTTTGCTATTAAGTCTGTTGATGTAACGAATGCCTTACCTGGTCAAACTGTAATGTATACAATCACAATTACGAATAGCGGTAATGTAACGATTGAAGATCTTCTTGTCATAGACACGGCACCAGTAGATACAACCTTCGTTACGGGCAGCGTTACGATTAACGGAATCAATCAGCCTAATGCAAACCCTGAAAATGGTATTACATTAGGAAACCTTGCTCCTAATGAGTCTACTATCATTACTTTCCAAGTAACAATATCTCCTTCGACTCTTCAATCTGCAATTAATAACGATGCTTCTGTTTCCTATACTGTTACCATTGATCCGAATGAACCGCCTATTACAATTACAAAGCAAACAAATGTCGTTACAACAACAGTAGTTGATCCTATGGTTCGTATTAACAAAACAGCCGACACATCTATTGCCGTTATAGGTGATATGATTACATTCACATTAGAGGTATTGAACCATTCCCCGATTCCTACGATAAGTACTTCTATTTTAGATACCATTCCAACTGGTACAACATTTATAGAAAACAGCGTAACCATTAACGGCACTCCTGTTCTAAATGTCCGTCCAGACACTGGTATGAATATCGGTGCTTTACCAGCTGGCTCCGTAGCAAAGATAGCATTTAAAGTTCTCGTCACGTCTATCCCTTCAAACAGCACAATTATCAATTCTGCTTCCGTCACAGCCGCCTTCCAATTGACACCACAGGACCCAATTATTACTTTCATTGACAATTCAAATATCGTTCGTATACCAGTTCAATTTATAACTGCAACAGTAGTGAAAGATGCTTCCGTCAGCTCAGCTTATTTAAACCAATATTTTGATTATACGGTGCGTATTACAAATACTTCTGATATTTCACTTTCAAATGTTTCATTACAAGATACCATTCCACTAGGTTTACAATTTATGAACGGCACTGTCTTTATTAACAGCGAACGCTCTCCACTAGCGAATCCGAATATCGGTTTCCTAGTCGCTACTAATTTGGAACCAAACGAAACAATTATTGTATTATTCACAGTACAAGTGATAAGTCCACCTGTTAATAATGAATTCAAAAACACGGCGAATATTTCGTTACAACTTCAAGTCTCGCCTACCGATCCACCAATTACAGTAACCGTTACAAGCAACGAAAATATCGTCACCTTTATTTCAGAAAATCCAAATGAAACACTTCCAAATTTAAACTGCTTCTTTGACGGGGAACGTTTTATACGCATTACTCCTCGAAATATACGAAATTACTTTTGGACTTGGATTTGGTGGAAATAATAAAAAAGAAAAAGCTTGTAGTTTGGATAGTATCCAAACTACAAGCTTTTTTCATAGGCCAAATTATCTTACTCAATTACTAGCAACTCTGTATGCTACATGTCGTTTCTCAATTCTTTCTTCAATTTCTTTCATATTTTCTTTATTATTTAATAGTGATTGTTTATTTTCAATTAATAATTGTTTAAAAGATTTTCTCACTTTTTTTCTCATTTTCATTTTCCTCCTTGGGGGATGGTTTATATAAAGTGAAACTTTAATCAGTGGGGGGTTCTTCATCCCCACTGATTATCAGCCCTCACCAATCGGACTTTTATGGGCAGTTGATCCCACCTAAATTCTTTGCTTTCGCTGAATTTTGAGGTGGGGGTCTTACTGCCCATTAAAGCGGGATAAAAGATAAAGAATTATCTGGTTGTTCTTATAATAATTGATTGTTGTGAATTCTATTTGAACTTCATATGAAAATTCCGTTTATTTTCTGACAACTTTGTGAACATACAAAAAAAGAAAGACCGATTCATTTTACTTGTAATCGGTCTTCCTAGTATTTATAGCATATTGATTAATATTTCAGGTCTTCCCCAATTCATTTCTTCACAAACGAATCTAAGTTTTTCTTCATCCATTGTGTGTAATCCTTCTTCTAGTGAACATGAAATTGGAACTTCACAGTGAATTTGTGCTAATTGTAATGAAATATTTAAGTTCTCTAAATCACTTTCAATCTTTGTACGCTGTGCTTTCGTTAATGATGATACATTTTCTAGTACAGTTGCTACTGTTCCGTGCTCTTGAATCAGTTTATACGCTGTTTTTTCCCCGATACCTTTTACACCTGGGTAATTATCGCTCGTATCTCCCATGAATGCTTTCGCATGCACGATTTGCCAAGGTTTCACACCTTTTTCTTCCATGATCTTCTTTGGTGTATAATATTCGTAATTTCCGATACCTTTGCGCAAGAGCATAACTGTAACGTTCTTATCAACAAGCTGAAGTAAATCCGTATCACCTGTTAAAATATATACTTCTGCTTCATTGCAGTATTGTTTTGCAAGCGTACCGATACAATCATCCGCTTCATACCCTTTCATACCGATAACTGGAATAGACAATTTCGCAGTCATTTCTTGTACTAAATCAAATTGCGGAATTAATTCTTCAGGCGGCGCTGCACGATTCGCTTTATAATTTGAGAACGATTCTGTTCTAAATGTCGTACTTCCCATATCCCAGCATGTTACGATATGTGTCGGTTCAATTGCTTGCATAGCTGTTAATAAATGTTTCATATAACCATGAATCCCGTTTGTAGGGGTACCATCTTGTCGTTTCATAAATTGTCCGTAGACACTTGTTGCGTAAAAAGCACGAAATAATAGTGCCATACCATCAACTAATAATACTTTTTTCATAATCCCTCTCCTACTACAAAAAATAATAACCCCACGTCATCACGTAAGGTTATATAAATAGATTACCATTCTACGTTTTTTCAACTTTGTCTATTATACATTGTTTTTGTATATTTAGCATCATTTACACATTAAGACATTCTACTACAACAAGTATGAAGAATTCCTGAATACGTATTTTTCCCAGTCGAAACAACTACAGCCTTTGCGTTTCCGCCAACAATATACGTCCCTTTGAAACATACGTTTTCAAGTTCAAGTGGATTATAGTCTTTCATTCGTTTTAAAGGAATAAATCTTTTGCGCTCAAGGTGATAGCAGCTTTCAAATTTCTCAATATTTGTATCTTTTCCTGTTAGCACAGATTCATTTACCAATAAATCATTCGCATAAATGATACGTACATCTGCTGGTACTATATCACCTTCTGAAAGAAAAATCATATCACCAGGAACAAGCTCTTGTACTGGCAAATTCATCATTTTTAATTCACCGGTTAACCCTGTTACACTAGAACATTCTACTCGAGACACAGTAATTTTCTCACATTGTGATCCATCACGCACATGTTGTTTTGAAAAACCTGGAATCATTCCACTTAGCTTCATCATTACTTCCGCAATACGCGCTCTTTTTGAAGTTAATTCATTTCGGCCGTATACTTGAATGCGTTTTTGCGCCTCTTTCATAGATAATCCGTCTCTTGTTGTTTTAAAATACGCAAATACAGATTTTACATCTCTCGTTGCGATTTCAATTAATAAATCTTTATTTTTTTGAAGCATTGTTTGTTCTTTCATTGATTTTTTACTTAATTTATATGACGTGTTACCCACAGTTTTGTTTGCATATAACATATTATCGTCTCCTCCTGTACAACATAGGAAGAAACGCTTTGTTTCTCAATTTATCCACTTTACCTTAACAGTGTCTAGCGCTTAAGCATGCATATAAACGCTACATTATGATAAATATAGAGGGAGGAACAAGTCGTTTCCTGCCTACATCATATATTTTTGAATTGAAGTATATGGGTAACGGAACCGAGTCAGAATTTGACATGCTCCTCACCTCCTCGTTTAATTTTATAGTTTATACTATGAAATTACTCATAGCTTTGTAACAAAAAGACCCTTACTCTGAAAAGAGTAAAGGTCATGACATACACAAATAAACGATTCCTAATACAATTAGAAATCTACGGACCTCTCCCTCGCCGAGTTTTAGCACTGTATAGCATAGGTACATTACCAGCTACGTTAAGAAAAACCTTAATTCGATCATTCCTGTTGACCCATTGGCGTCTCTCGACATTTTTGGGCAGTAGCATTTCTCTATACAGGAGCCTCACCTAACAGAGACTTATTTTTTATTACATAGAAAATGTTACTCTTATTTAAAATAGATGTCAACAGTAGCCTACAATTTTTTCGAAAGGTATGGCAAACTAACGTATATAAAAATAAAAAACTTTACGTTTGAGCGTAAAGTTTTTTAATAAGTTATACAACCTGCAATTACAATCCCAATGGAAAGCGATAAAAACATAAGAAACAGACCGACTGCTTGATTATCTTCTTCAAGACTTTTGTTTATATTAAAGCGTGGTGTAAGCCACTCAGCTAAATAATAAACGATAATTTGAGCCAAAATACCAACTGCTCCCCACGAAACCATATCAAGAAGTGAAATGGAATTAGCTGCTGTCGAATACAAAACAATAGCTAACCCAAGTAATCGTCCTCCAAGCACATAGCTTACCGCCTTATTTCCTTGAGCCATTAACTTAAATTCTTTTACTTTCGTTGTCACTTCCATTAGGAAAAGACCAATGCATAAAAGTCCCAGTGTTACTGCTAAATATAATAAAAAATTAATCATATACTTTCCTCCTTTTTATCCCTACCGGTAAATAGTACGATTCATTCCCCGTAATTTTTTCCCCAGCGCGAATACCGATACTACTCGCTTTTCCAGCAATTAAAAACGAACCAAACACATACGACAGTTTCTCCATCCCTTTTTCTGTTTCCAAGGATACGACTGGAAGTTCTATATATTTTTGAAATATCGGCAGTGACGCTTTATACGTTTGATGTGCATTTTGCATCATAATATTTTCGTCCTTATCACGAACGGTAATTGTGTCCCCTTCTCTACCAAATGAAGGTTTTTGAACGAAAGAACCTTTTCCTAAAAATAAATCTCGTTCTAAATATGTAGGTAACATATATTCTTTAATCCACTGTTGTTCCTCATTTGTATAAAAGGCCTCTTCTTCTGCTAACCCCCAAATCAGACACTGAATTGATTTGGGCTGAAGTAAAAATGCTGACAGAGGATTTATTATAAAAAGCTTTCCGGCTTTTACAAGTTGCAACAGTTCCACACCTACCAAGTCTCCTGTTTCAGGATCTTGATCCTCAATTAAATCTTCTATCGGATATGTTTGACGATATAAAACATCAATCGGTACTCCATCGCTATCCACTAAAGCATCTTTTGTAATTCTAAGTTCTGACATTGGCACTACTTTATTTTCAACATGGCATAACTGACTCAAATACATAGTCGTATTCCAATCCTCAATATGTTCATGATGTGCTGTAAAAACAACATTTGGGTTATCTATTCCCTTTGTCACTTCCATAACGGCTTTTGTAACACCAGAAGATAGCAATCGTTCTTGATCCAAGTTTGGATCATCGTAGCCTAGTTTTCCGCAAACTTTTCCATTCATTTGAAAGCATTCCATAATAAAAGTTGGCGTATCACTATTAAACTCAAGCATTTTAATTTGGTTATCATCTGTTAATACGAAATCAAATCGCGAAATAACAGATTCAGGATATAATCCTTTCATTCTAATGAACGCTAGGCTCGCAGGAGGAAACCCAAGTTCAAGAAACTGTTCGTCACTTAAATTACGCAAAAGTTTAGCAGTCTTAAAAAATATTTTTCCCATTCGTTCAGTCGCTACTTGTAATTGTTTCATAGTCTCATTTGTTATAGAGAAAACATGAAACAAACTATACTCACATTCATATAAATCCGACCAGAAATCCGGATATTTCGAATAAAACTCTTTTCGTTCCCTTATGTATTGCGACATATGTTAGCCCCCAAATCCTCCCTTTGAACCGCTCCCAATTCCACCTTTAAATTCCGCAGACGATTGATACGATTTAAACGCCGATGAATTTTTAAAAGCTGATTTATTTTGATAGTATCTCCCACCATAGAAGTAATGCCCACGATAACCTGAACTACTATCATCACACTGCCATACCCCAAGTTCATCATCCCAATCCCAATCTGAACAACTATTATCATTCGGTTTTGGGGGAAGATCTTGTGCGCAGCCAAATAAGGTGCCAGTCATTAAAGACGTTATGACACCACCTACTAGCCATTTCGTTTTTGTCACCTTCGCACTCCCCTTTTTAAATTCTATTCCTATTATATAGGATGGCATGATAAAGTAGAAGAAAAAGGAAGAAGAGGGATAAAATGCGATTAGAATATCGACTTAATGATGAAACGAAAGGGTATCCTGCTTTATGGAATTACACAAATATTTCTAATTCTGAAATCATCGCACGCATGACTTGTGAATATTTTATAAAAGATAAAAATACATATGTTGTTACTGCAACTTCAGTCGATCCAGACGGAACAGCAGTTATATATCTTCAGCAAGAAACTTTTTCTAACGACCCTTCAGATCCCACTTACTTCAACATCGGTTTTGAAATTAGAGAGCTAAAGGATACGAGTTCAAACTTGATTGAAAGTCAAGATGTATGGAACTATGAAGAAATTTTACCATCTCTTCATTCAGATATTATATATATTCAGCGCGACGGCATGCATATGGAGTTCACTTTAGATTCAAGAGAGATTGATGAAGACAGAAAGTGCTATATTTATTATGGAAATTTCACAGGTGAATCGAGATAAAGTGAAACTTTAATCAGTGGGGATTTTCTTCATCCCCCACCTAACTTCTTTGCTTTCGCTGAATTTGGAGGTGGGGGTCTTACTGCCCATTAAAGCGGGATAACATGGATATATGTATGCAACAAAAAAACCTTACGTATAAAACGTAAGGTTTTTATTTAGCCCCACATATGCCGTTCTCTCTAGATGTCCATAAACCTGCTCTCACAGGTGGATGCTCTCACAAATGTTTGTAACTTCCTTCTTAAAAAGATGGCATGTTAGCTACATTTAAATATTGAACTTCCATATTAAACTTATTGGTTTAAGACATACATAAGCTACGTACACCGTAGGAATTTTATATAATGTTAGTTGAAATAAGACCCCCGCACGTGCCGCTCCTCGTAAATGTCCAAAAACCCGCTACTCGCAGGTGGATGCCCTCACAGTTACCGTACATCTTCCTCCACAAGGAAGGCTTGATGATGGTCGCTAAATATTGAGCTTCCGTATAACTAACATCGGTTTTAGACATAAATAAGTTACGTACACCGCAGGATGTATTATTTACTTGTCGTTATATTATCACATTGTTTCCAATGTGTAAAATACAAAGTTTTTCGAGCAATTTCTTGCTTGTGACCTTATTTTAATACAAATTATTTTTGCATGCAAGTGATTAATCTTCTTCTTTTGCAATTTGATTTTCTGGATAAGAAATCCAATCACTCCAGCTACCTGCATACAATTTAACATTTTGGAATCCAGCCAATTTCAATGCAAGGATGTTTGGACATGCTGTAACACCAGAACCACAATATACAATTGTTTCCTTATCTTTCGCAAGATTTTGGAATCGTTCTTGTTGCTGAGCTTCACTCTTAAATTGTCCTGATTGTACAATTCCATCCTTCCAAAAATAGTTTACTGCTGTTGGAATATGTCCCGCTTTTGGATCCACAAGTTCCTCTACACCAGCATACCGTTTTGGCTCTCTAGAATCAATTAACGTAATATCTGCACCTGCATGAATATTCTCTTTGACCGTTCCCATCGTTACAAGCATATGATCTTGTACATTTGCTTTGAATGCTTTTCGTTTAGCAACAGGAATTTCCGTTGTTACCGGTAGTCCATTCTCTTTCCAAGCTGGAAATCCGCCATCTAATATATATACTTTCTCATGTCCTACATAGTTTAATAACCACCAGAGACGAGAAGCATTTGCACCCGCTTCACTGTCATATGCAATTACTTTCGTATGTTCATCAATACCAGCTTGCGAAAGCTTGTCTGCAAACTCCTCAATATTCGGCAACGGATGGCGACCACCATGTTCTGTTACAGGACTTGATAAATCTAAATTTAAATCAAAATATAACGCATGAAGAATATGTTCTTCCTCATACTTTTCTCTACCCCAATTAGGATTCGCTAAATCAAAACGACAATCGATTATACGGACGTTCTCATCTTCTATATGCTCACGTAACCATTCGACTGCAACTATCATCTTTAACGACCTTCTTTCTCTTGCAAACGACTTACATACTCCATAACCATTTCTTTTGTAACATATTTACGCTCTAGTGTAACACCATTTTTTGCAAGAGCATTAATTTGTTTTGTTACAACATTAATGACATCAACCGAAAATTCTTTCCCATTTGACGCAAGAGATACGGCTGCTTCAATAGCTGCTTCACGCTGCGCATCTAATTGTAAACATGCTTTCACACTTTCATTTTGTTTACGAGAATGTGCTGTAATTGCTTTATGTACTTCCATCTTCTCTTCCCCCTAAATAAGTTATACGTTCTGAGTCAATTCCATTGCAAGCCGAATCATATCACGGCATACAATCCCATTTTCAATAATCTCTTCTTCATAATGCTTTGAAAAGTAATCAAAATCAATAGAAAAAATACGAAATCCACATTTTTGATATAAAGCAAGTTGTGAAACACTAGAATTGCCTGTACCAACTTCAAGTTTTGACATACCATATCCTTTAGCAGTTTCTACAGCATGACTTAATAGCTTCTTCCCAATCCCTTTTCCTTGCAAATGCTCTACAACCGCAATATTCATAATTTCCATCGTCTTCGGCCTTGTTTCCAAAAGAACATATACACCTATAACTCTCTCCTCTTGCTTAGCTACATATGTTAAGCCTCTTTGTACATATGCATCAATTTGCTGCTCACTTGGATCAGCAAGCAATAATAAAGGTTTCGGTATAGCTTCTTTCGAAATAGACTCTATTACTACACTCATAAAAAATTCCCCTTTCCCTATTGTTCTAATCCCTCCTTGTCTACCATAAGTAATAGAAAGGAGGGATTCACCATGGACAACAATGAGAAAAAATGCAACGTCATCTCTATTGATGGAAAGAAGAAGAAAAGCGACACGTATTCCTATCCAAAATTAGTAGTAGAAAACAAAACATATGAATTTTCTTCATTCGTCTTATGCGGTGAAACACCAGACGGCAGACGACTCGTTCTTACTCATATGATTTCTACCGATGAATTTGCTGGGTTTGTCAAATCTTTAGATACAGTACTGCAAAAGAAAATCGAACGAATCTTTTTCTCATAACGACTAGATCACATAAATTTCTTTTTCAATCTCCACTAATTGTTTTTGCAATTGTTTTTTACTTTGTTCATATAGTGATACATCAATCGTTTCAGCCAATGCAAATAATATACTTTCATAGTAGTTCATCACATCTTGCTGCATCACTTTTTGGAATAAGTTCCATTTCATATCCCATTCTTGCTTATAATGATGAACAAATAAATCTTTTTCATCAGCTACATAGTTTGATACGAAAGGCTCTAATACAACTTTAGCCTCTTCTTGCATGAAAGCTTTATCATTTTTTTCAAAAAAGCTTTTTTCATTTTTAAAATGTGCCAATGCTTTTTTGAAATCTTTTATTTCAACTGAAGGGAACGGTTCTTTATGTGTAATATCTTTATATTCATAATCCACTGTTCCACTCATAGAAATTGATTCATTTTCTACTTTACAGTTCACCACAATTTCATTCTTTGCACGTTTCATCGCTTCATCTATCCATTTTTCAAGGCGTAATGATGTCGCACGCATTTCTTGTAATAAATCATGCTGAATAAATGCTACTAATTCCATAACGCACTGCTGCAACTGTACTTTCACATTTCCATCCGTTCGCAGCGATGCTGGATTAATAAATTCAGTAAACACATCGTTATAGCGTAGGAATAGACGCTGTTGCACGTAATAAAGCAATTCTTTCACTTCATTTTGCATCGCCTGCTCTTCAGCAAGCACACTATATGATGAAATAATATGAAGTAGTTGATCACGCTCTGCTTCATATTTTTTCGTTTGCTTCTCTTTCTCTTCATTCCCCTGCTTTGCACCATTTATCATATTTACTAAAAGCTGATCTGCTCCTTGCAATGCACCATATAAAGCATGAACAGATACGAGCATTAAATCTCTCATCATAAAGGATGTAAATGATTCCTCAAACTTCGCAATCCCAGAGTTTTGTAATATACCGTATTTTTCTTTTTCAATATCCTTTCCTTGTTTCTCTTCAAGCGCACATAAACTTGAAATTGCAAATAAACGCGGATTTCTAATACCGTATTGCAGTAACTGGTCTGCGATATACCCTTTTACCATTTCAAGTTCTTCTTCAGACTCTGCTAAATCGGCCGCATTAATTAAGAAGAACATTTTATCAAGAGCAAACGTATCCTTTACACGACCAAGCTGGATTAAAAATTCACGGTCAGCACGAGAGAACACATGATTATAATATGTTACAAATAAAATAGCATCCGCGTTTTTAATATACTGGAACGCAACGTCCGTATGGCGAGCGTTAATGGAATCCGCTCCAGGTGTGTCTACAAGCGCTACTCCTTGCCTTGTTAAAGCACAATCATAATACAGCTCCATGTACTCAACAAAACATGATTTTTCTTCATTCGCTACATAATCAGAAAACTCTTCTAATGTAACTTGTACTTGCTCTCCTAAATGAGCAGAAACCGTATCATACCCTTTTTGTACCGCTCGTAAAAAGCTAAATGTTGTTTTTTGCTTCCCAGTTGGTGAAGGATATTTCATAACTTTATCAATTTGTGCTAACGCTTCATCTAACGTAGTAATCTCAAAATGAAACAGCTTATAAACAGCTTTCATATCTTCTAATAGAGCTTGCTTTGATTTAAATTGAACGATTACTGTTCCGTGTGGTTTTCCCTCTGTAACTGGCAAAATTTGATTAATCGTTGCCGTCGTCGGATTTGGTGACACAGGAAGTACCTTCTCACCAAGCAATGCATTGGCAAATGATGATTTCCCAGCACTAAAAGCTCCGAATAACGCTACTGTAAATTGTTTCGTTTCCACACGACGCCTTTTTTCTATTACCTCTTGCTGTACGTGTTTCAGCGCTGGCAATGGCTCTAATATCGTTTCAGCTTTCTTCACTTTCTCTAATATACGCTGAATATTTAAAGCTGCCGTTCCTTTTATCTCTTCCTCACGAGCCATTACGTTACCGTTTACGCTTTCCTGCTCTTGTAGTGTGAATTTCTCACTAACAATTTGTGTTTTACTTTGCAATATCTCCTCTATTTGCAATCCTTCTGGTGTAGCAATACGCTCGTGCCAAACATTTTGCAAATAACTTTCATATGTCTCTAAATTGTTACTGTATTGCAATTTCGTTTCTTTTGCCGTTTGCAACATCGTATATTTTTCTATCTCTTCTTCAATACGAGCAACTTCTTCCTTCACCTTTTGCTTTAAAACGACTGCACTTTTATCAAAAATTTGTCGTGCTTTTGTAAAATAACGTTTCTTCAGTTCATTCGCTACATCCGCTGTATAAAGAAGTAAGTAATCACCCGTGAAACCTGCACCTTGTTTAATGACTTCGGCTAACATTTCTGGTCCAAAAGCAATTTCTAATGCATATATGTCTTTCCCAATTTCCTCTGTAAACAATCCTTCTTCTTTTAAGAAGGTAACAATAAATTCTTTCACATGGAAATCAAGTTGCGTTTCAACAGTCTTTTGCAAGGCAGAATAAAAAGCATCTAAACGTCTCTGTTTTTCTTGCTCCGTCTTTCCTTTCGCAAATAGCAAACCGACCTTAAACTTAGTTAATTTCGTTTCTAAATACGCATTTGCCAATTCTCTCATTTCAAATGGCATTAAATACGCGTTATCTAATATAGCTTGTAAGCCTTTTATAAATTCGTGTCTCACATGAGATTCTTTACTAGCCTCGCGATGTTTAGTTTCCGTTAGCTCTTCTTTCTTTTCAACTATCGCTGAAATGGAAAGCGGTGATGCTAACTCTTCCTCATATTTCAAAAGAGCTTTTTCATTTTCAGAAAGAATAAACGAGAAATGTTCCCCCATTAAATATTCTGTTTCTCGCTCCATTCCATCTCTGACATACCGCTCTTTTTCTTTCATAATAGAAGTAATTAATTTTTCTAAGCTTCCAATTTCATTATGTGTATGGTTCATCATTCGTAATGAAGTATAATACACTCCATCTACTTCAATATCCCAGTTAGAGAACGATTGTTTTACACTATCTTTATAATCCTCAAACGATAATTCATTTTCTTTATGTTTATCTATTTGATTTACAACGAGATAAACCGTTTTATTACGTTGTTTCAATTCTTTAACAAATTGTAAATTCACTTCCGATTGGACGTGATTATAATCCATCATATAAAAAATTACGTCTGCTAGATGCAGCGTTGATTCTGTCGCTAGTTGATGGGCATCATCTGTTGAATCAATCCCTGGTGTATCAACTAACATAACACCCTCCGGAATTGGCGCATCATTCCGATAAATGTGAACACCAATTACCTCATCACCGTCTTTACAAATTTGTTTTAACTCTTCAGCTGAATATGCACCGTCATACTCGTACTGTTCTCCAGATTTAACCGTTACAACAACACGATCCATCCCTTTTTCAATTTTAACAACGTTAGCGCTTGTCGGAATTGGACTTGTTGGTAATAACTGTGCTTTATATAGATGATTCATCATCGTTGATTTCCCTGCAGAGAAGTGACCGCAGAACGCTATCATAAGCTGCTCTTGCTTATATTTTTGAATCACCTCAAACAACTTTAAACTATTCTCTGCATCGCCGTGTTTTTGCCACTCTTCATAAAAACAAACAAGTTTTTTCATACCGTTTGTCTGTACTATGTTTGTCATCCCCTTGTTCCCCTTTATCCAAGATGTATATACTATACCCGCTATTTGCGAGCTCGTAATCAGTGAGAGTTACCCCTACCCATTGATTACAGTTTCACTTTACTATCATACTAAATTTTCAGCATATTCTCATTAAAAATAAAAAATCCCTTTCATTCTTTTTACAAATGAAAGGGATTTTATGTCATATCACTCATTTTGCTGTTCCTACTCCATTTAAAACATACTTTGCAATAACTGCATATACAGCAACTGTACCTGCTACTAATGCATATACCATACTCATGCACCAACCTTTTTTTGATAATGATTATCACTTTTGAATACATTTTATCATTAAAGAGAATCATTATCAACACTTTTCATAAAGAAAGCCCCTTATAAGAAGGAGCTTTACTGCCTGTTTTGAAGAAGGTTAAAACTTGTTGTGCACTCTTATTATATCTCATACTACGCAACTTAATAGTTAAAAAAAATGGAAATCTACCCTATACCCTCCATCTTACATTTTGTATAATAAAAGGGAATTACTTAACAAGGAGGAAAATAATGACACAAAATATTGCGCAAGGCGAGAGGATACACTCCATCGATATTATTAGAGGAATAGCTGTACTCGGTATTTTTCTTGTAAACTGGCCTGTTATCGCTGGGATTGACTCACGTGATCTTTCAGGAATTTATGAGGGGCTAGATAGCTATATCCGTCTGTTTTACGATATGTTTATTCAAACAAAGTTTTATACTATCTTTTCATTTTTATTTGGCCTAGGCTTTTACATTTTTATGACTCGCGCTGAAGCGAAAACAGATCGACCAAAAACTTTATTTGTTCGTCGCTTACTTATTTTATTATTATTTGGTTTCTTACATTACGTTCTTTTATGGGACGGAGACATTTTACATACGTATGCAATCGCTGGATTTTTCTTATTTTTATTTTATAAGAGAGAACCTCGTACCATTTTAATATGGGCAATCGTTTTATTAAGTATTTTTCAGTTTCTTATGCTAATTGCTAGTATTGGGATTGCCTTCATACCAAAGGAGGAACTTGGGTTATCCTTACCAATCATGCCACTTGAAGACTGGGTGTCACAAATACAAAATCGTTTCCATGCATTTTATGCTGATGGAATTGAACTAAACGTATTCATGCTCCCAGAAACAGTTGGGCTATTTTTACTTGGTTTATATGCCGGCAAAAAGGATATTTTCCGCCGTACGAAAGAATTAGATCCAAAGCTTAAAAAATGGCAAATTATTATGTTCATTTTAACATTGCCAATGTGGTTCTTCATGGTCCGTTATTTCTTATCAAAACCATCTTATGAACCAATTTATATGCAGGCCTTTACAATGTTTAGCGGAAAGACATTATTCATCTTCTACATTTTCACGCTCATGCGCTTATTACAAAAAGAAAGATGGCAAACATTATTACGACCATTCCAATACGTTGGACGAATGGCGTTAACAAACTACATTTCACATACAATCGTTACGTTACTTGTATTCGGACTATTGTTCAAAAATGATTATCTTGCTCCATTATGGGTAGGACCACTATTCTGCATCGGTTTCTACACATTACAAATCTTTATTAGCCGCTGGTGGCTATCACGTTATCAATACGGACCACTTGAGTACATTTGGCGTCTTGGTACGTACGGGAAAATGATGCCACTTAAAAAGAAAAGCAAGGTCTCATAACGAGACCTTGCTTTTTTACGCTTCCCTTACTGCACTTTGCATAGACACTGGCTCTTCTTTTACTTTCGCTTTACGCTGCGGCACCATATTAAATACAATATTTAAAAGTACTGCTGACGCACTTCCAAGTACAATTCCGTTATCTGTTAAAATACGAATGTTTTCAGGAAGTTGTGAGAATAATGTAGGAACAACTGTAACCCCAAGCCCAATTCCTACAGAACATGCAACGATTAATAAGTTTTCTTGTTTACCAAAATCAACGCTACTTAACATTTTAATACCATATGCCATTACCATACCGAACATCGCTAACATTGCACCGCCAAGTACTGATTTCGGAATGATTGTTGTAATCGCTGCGATTTTTGGAATGAACCCAAGAACGATTAACATACCACCACAAGTATAAATAATAACGCGATTTCTTACTCCAGTTAATTGAACAAGTCCTACATTCTGAGAGTATGTTGTATATGGGAACGCGTTGAAAATACCACCTAACACCATCGCTAATCCTTCTGCGCGATAGCCTTTTGTTAATTCTTTTTCACCAATCTTTTTATTGCAAATATCAGATAATGCAAAGTAAACACCTGTCGCTTCTACAATCCCTACGCAAGCAACTAAAATCATAGTAATAATTGGCGTCAATTCAAACGTTGGTGTTCCGAAGTAAAATGGCTGAATACCATGGAACCAATCAGCCTCTCCAACTGCTTGCAAGCTTACTTTCCCCATAAATGCCGCAACGATTGTACCGAACAATAGACCTAGTAAAATAGAGATCGAACGAATAAATCCGTCAAAAAAACGATACATAATGATGATAAATAGTAACACACCAAATGCTAACGCTAAATTTTCAAGACTACCGAAATCCTTACTTCCTACTCCTCCAGCCATATCATTAATTGCTGCTGGAACAAGTGTAACTCCAATTACGGTAACGACAGATCCTGTTACAACAGGTGGAAACAGTTTTACAAGCTTTCCAAATAATTTCGCAAAAATAACAACGAATAACCCGGCAGCAATAATTGCTCCATAAATAGAAGATACGCCGTATTGTTTTCCGATTGCAATCATCGGCCCAACTGCTGTAAATGTACAACCAAGTACAACTGGGAGTCCAATACCGAAAAAGCGATTTGATAATGCTTGTAAAATTGTCGCAACGCCGCACATTAATAAATCAATTGAGACTAAGTATGTTAACTCTTTTTGATTTAAACCAAGTCCGCCGCCCACAATAAGCGGAACGATAATTGCGCCAGCGTACATAGCAAGCATATGCTGCATACCAAGCGATGCAATTTTAAATGGATGTTGCTTCATTGCTTATTTCACCTCCGCAGTTTCATGCTGTACAAATGTAACTGTGCCGTTATCAAGTGATGCAATTTCTGCTAGTGACTCAACACGAACTCCTTGCTCACGAAGCTTCTTTCCTCCATCTTGAAATGCTTTTTCAATAACAATACCAATACCTGCAATACTTGCTCCTGCTTGCTCTACTAAACTCATTAAACCTAAAGCAGCCTGACCGTTTGCTAAAAAGTCATCGATAATTAAAACACGATCCGTTTCATCGATATGATTTCGAGATAATGAAATTTCATTCGTTTCTTGTTTCGTAAATGAGTATACGTTTGCAACGTACATATTATCTTGTAACGTTAACGATTTACGTTTTCTTGCAAAGATTACTTTTACACCAAGCTCTAATGCAGCCATAACTGCTGGTGCAATGCCTGAAGATTCAATCGTCACGATTTTTGTAATGTTCTCTTCTTTAAAACGGTTAGCAAATTCTTTTCCGATCTCTTGCATAAGTACTGGGTCAATTTGATGATTTAAAAATGCATCTACCTTTAATACGTCACCAGATAAAACCTTTCCTTCGTTCAAAATCTTTTCTTGTAATACTTTCATGTTTGTTCCCCCTCTTATGCAATAAAAAACTCCAAAAGCCGCCACCACTCGTTACAAGTGAGAGACGCGCTTTTGGAGTTTCGCAAAAAAGAATGCTAAACAAGCAAATATATTCGTCCTCACTCATAGTCAAAGTATTTACGGTACTTCGGTAGAAACTTGCAGGCCATATCCCCGCGATTATATGAGTGTAGCTAACTATTTATTTTATAGATGGATTATAACGCACTTTTTATACTTTGAAAAGCATTTATTAACAAAACACGTACAAATTTTATAAAAATATCATTTTCGTTCGATTTTTGTAAACTCTTACATATTATTTCAAAGTGTCGTTAAAATGATTGGACCATCTTTTGTAATCGCAATTGTATGCTCATATTGAGCTGATAATTTACTGTCCATCGTTCTTGCAGTCCATCCATTTAAATCTACTTTCGAATAGCGCATGCCTACATTTACAATGGGCTCAATTGTAATTACCATTCCTTCTTGTAGCTCAGGTCCTTGTCCTTGTTTACCAAAATGAAAAATTGCTGGTTCTTCATGAATCTCTTTACCGATCCCGTGTCCTGTAAAGTCTCTTGCAACAGAAAAACCTTCCTTTGCTACATAGCTTTCAATTGCATAGCCAATATCTCCTACATGATTACCGATTACTGCCTGGTCAATCCCTTTATACAAAGCATTCTCAGCTACTACTAATAACCTTTCTGCTTCATCAGAAACTTTTCCAACTCTATACGTCCAAGCAGAATCTGAAAGACCACCATTTAAGTTTACTACCATGTCAATTGTTACAATATCACCCTCAGTTAAAGGAATATCGGCCGGAAATCCATGACACATTTCATCGTTTACAGATGCACATATCGCATATGGATACCCGTTATATCCTTTCTGCTGAGATATTGCACCATGCTTTTCTAAATATGCTTCAACAAACGTATCAATTTCTTTTGTCGTAATACCTGGTTTCATCATTTTCGCAATTTCCCTATGACATGAGGCAAGTAATTCCCCTGATTCGTGCATCAAATCTATTTCATTTTTCGTTTTAATTGTAACCATGCTACCTCTCCTTGCTAAACTACTATTTGCTACTAAAGTTCAATCATACACATCCTCTGTCAAAATTTCAAAACTCCCAATTACAACAAGTACAAAAATATGTATCATATATTTTTAAATCAAAATAAAAAAAACAGAAGACCCCCTCTGTTTTTTAGTTATTTTTACATATATAACTCATCCTCAAAAACTCAAAACAACTACCATTCGTCTTCTGGACAAACGTCCCAACTGCTTCAAATCCTGCTCTTTTATACACTTTGATTGCTCTCTCATTAAATGTCGCTACTGATAATGTTATATAATTGCAACCATATTGTTCTTTACTAAAAGCTAGTCCAGCTTTTATGAACTGTAATCCAAATCCATTTCCAGTTATATCAGGTTTCATTCCAAGACCTATATCAACCGCTCCATCACTTATTTTACAAACAGTTAAAAAACCAATTAGAGCGCCATTTTCCTTCACAGAAAATGTATGATCCCCTCTACGGTCTCCCGCTAAAAACTCAGCTAAATCTTCTTCATCTGCCTCTATATCGTAAAAGGAATATTTCCCTTCATAATGCCAGTTATATGCAATTTCTTCTGCTTCTTCTTGCGTCATTACTGTATATGTATAAATCATTCTTCCATCCCCTTTAAAAAAAGAGCTGCAATTAAGCAGCTCTTTTTTATAACTCATAAATTTCTTTATACTTCGCTTCTAAATAATCCGCTAAGTAGTTTGCATTTAACCCTTCACCTGTCACATCTTTTAAAATTTCAAGTGGCTTTTTCGTTTTACCGTATTGGTGAATATTTTCTGTTAACCATTCACGAATTGGTGTTACATTTCCTTCTTCTAATAATCCATCAAAGTTCGGAATGTCTTTTAACATTCTTTGCTTAAATTGCGCTGCATACATATAACCAAGCGCATAAGATGGGAAGTATCCAAATGAACCACCAGCCCAGTGAACATCTTGCAATACACCTTGTGCATCGCTTTCCGGACGAATTCCTAAATATGCTTCCATCTTATCATTCCAAGCCGCTGGCAAATCCTTCACTTGTAATGTACCATCAAATAATTCTTTCTCAAGTTCATAACGAACCATGACGTGAAGCGGATATGTAAGCTCATCTGCTTCTATACGAATGAATGATGGCTTCGATTCGTTAATCGCATCATAAAACTCGTCTACCGATATATCATTGAATTGACCATCGCTATACTCTTTTAATAAATCATAATTTTTCTTCCAGAATGATTTATTACGACCGATAAAGTTCTCAAAGAATAATGATTGTGACTCATGAATACCCATAGAAGTTCCACTACATAGCGGTGTACCTTCGAATTTCTCTGCAATATTTTGTTCATATACAGCATGGCCACATTCATGAATTGTTCCAAACACTGCCATACGGAAATCTTTTTCATCATAGCGTGTTGTAATACGAACGTCCCCTCTATTTAATGTAATCTCAAATGGATGTACCGTTTCATCAAGACGACCTGCTTCAAAGTCATAATTTAATTGCTTTAATAGCTCTAATGTAAAATTCTTTTGTTTTTCTTTTGAAAAATGTTCTGATAAAGCACTTGTCTTTAATCTCTTTTGCGATTCCGATATTTCTTTTACGAGCGGAACGATACGCTCACGAAGTTGACCAAATACATGATCTAACACTTCTACTGTAATACCTGGCTCATACATATCTAATAATGTATTATATTTATATGTTTCGTAACCCCAATATGTAATGAACTTCTTTTTAAATTCAACTATTTGTTCTAAATAAGGACGGAACATTTCGAAATCGGATTTTTCGCGAGCTTCTTCCCACACACTTTCCGCTTTCGCTTCTAATTTCACATACGCTTCATATTCCGCTTGTGGAATTTTTTTATTTCTATCATATTCTTTACGACATTCTTCAACCATTTTCTTCGTCGTTTCAGAAAGCTTATCTTCACGTATTAAAGCTTCAAGTTCTGTTAAATAGTTCCCCATCTCATCTGAAGTCGACATTACAAATACTTCTGATGAAAGCATACCAATTACTTCCGAACGCTGGTCTACACCTTTTTTAGGCGCACCTGTTCTTAAGTCCCAAAACATTAAGCTTAATGCTTCTCCGTAATTTTGTATCTTTTTCACATATGTTAAAAATTGTTTTTCTACTTCATATGTAGCTACTGTCATCGTATAAAACCTCCCTTTTCTACCTCAAACTTAATTCGACATGGAAATCTAAATTCCTTTTATAATAGAAAAAAAGCTTGGCAAGCGCCAAGCTTTCTCCTTATAATTCTTTACCTTCTACTGGTAGTACGTTTTTCACCGCTTCTATCACTTTCTCATCTTCTGTATCAGATAAGAAGATTGATATAGCACCTTTATCGTCGCTCGTACGAATTAAACGCCCAATCCCTTGACGAAGACGTAAAATCATATATGGTACATCTACATCCCAGAATGGATCATTTACATGTTTACGCTTCGCTTCAAACACTGGATCGTTTGGAGGGAATGGTAATGACCAAATGATAACATGAGATAATGATGAACCAGGAATATCTAAACCTTCCCATAAATGAACGGCACAAAGTACAGTCTCTTCTTCATTTTGGAAACGAGAAACGAGCTGACTAATTTCTTGATCCCCTTCATATAGGAACGGAACTGACATTTGTTCTTTACTAACATATTCTTTAAACGCTGCAAGTTCTTGTGTTGTACGGAATAATACAAGTGTACGTCCATTTGTTTTCTGTATATTTTCAAGTGTATATTGACACTTTCTTTCCCATTCATTTTCTTTCGTATGCGATAGTAAGTTTACTGCCATTTGCTCCTCATAATCAAACGGTGAGGCAACTGAGAATGATAAGTAATCTTTTACCCCTAGGCTATTTGCTGTAAATGCGAATGAATCGTTATTAGATAATGTAGCAGAAGAGAAAATATACGGGATTTTCTTCGAGAATACTTTCTCTTGTAATACTTCTTCTACTGCACGTGGCATAATCACTAACGTGAAGGCTCCATCACCTTCTTCACCCCATGTAATTACATTTTTCTCGTGCATGAACAGACGAAGTGAATGTTCTAATACATCTAAATGTTCATCAACGATATTTAAATCATACGTGTTTACTGTATGCATTTCACTTTCAAATACTAATGCATCGCCGACTTCACCAATTTTCGCATAAAGTCGCTTCGCTTCAGCAGTTACTTTTTCTGTCACAGTAATTTCTAAACGATCAGAACCAGCAATTTCTTTTTTATTTTCTTGTAACACGTCAAAGAATCGCTCTGTTTGCCAAATTGTTTCTTCTACTAAATGCGCAAACTCTTCACGAATATCGTTTTGCAACAATCTCGTTAAAAGTTGCTCCATCATCGTCTGCTTTAAACGATACGTTAAAGCTTTTTGAGCTGCATATTCTACAAGATGTCCTTCATCGAATACAACGCAGCTACTTTCTGGTAATAACGGTATTTGCCCTTCACGTTTACGAGCATCGTACGTCCAAATATGATCCATATAGAAATCTTGAGAACAAATAATTAAATCTGCCGCTTTACGATAATGTTCGCGGGAAAGAGTTTGACCACAACGATGACGAGAATCACAAGTGAAGCAATCTTGGAAGTAATCCCAATTTACTTTTGACCATTCCTCATCATTTAAAAGCGGAAATTCTTTTCTGTCACCATAGTGAGTAAAGTTTTGCATCGTACCATGGTCGAATACAAACTGCGGTAATTCGTAGTATACATCTTCAATTACTTCTGGAGCTCGTCCACTCATAACATCTTCTAGTTTACGTAAACATAAATAATTATCCATTGATTTCGCAAGTCTTACATCAACAGATAGTCCTAATGCTTCAGATAACTTAGCGATGTCCCCTTCTTCTTTCACAAGCTGCTCAATTAGCGTTTCATCAGCACAAGCGATAATAGCTGGTTTTCCAGTATAACGCGCATAGCAAATTGCATATAGAAGATATACAATTGTTTTCCCTGTTCCTACACCCGCTTCTGCGAACATTACTTTCTTTTCTTGGAAAGCACGCTCTAATTGAAACGCCATAAAAATTTGTTCATCACGCTCTTCAAAGCCTTTTTCTGGAAGGATATCGTAAAACACATCTCCAATCCATTCATTCAACTTATCATAAAAATTATCTTGTTTTCCTACTTCAAATGGTAATCTCTTCTCAGTAAACATCCTTAGCCTCCAACCAAAAAGTTTTTCTATAAAAAGATATAGCAACTGCTACTCATATGTGTGCAGCCACTTTCCCCTGTTGCCATACATAGAAATACACGAAAAAAAATTTTCCTTTCGAAAAAGGAAAATTTTTTTCTATATTAATGACTTTAAATACCGTTTATCAATCGCTGTTTCGTGTGAAAGAGCTGACAAATATTCTTCTTGTGCTTTTTGTATTTCATCTACAATCGCACCTTGGCTACCCACTTCTTTCCCGATCTCATCATACGTACGATGAATAGCTTTTTGAATCATCGATAATTGGAAACTATCCATATCAAGTCCTCCTTTACGCATTACATAATAGCCAGTATATGCGCGCTGGAGGAGTTTTATACTATGAGTTACGCGGTGGACGTTTTCCGAAGTATTGGTAGTAATCTGTACGGATAAATCCATTAAACAGTTTACGTTTCTTCGATGCATCTTTTCCGTAACATTTTTCAAATGCTTCGTAACTTGTTAATACATACGCTGACCATGTGTCTAATGGGCGGAATACTTGTCCCATTTCTTTGTACAATTGTTCAACGAGTGCTTTTTCACTTAAACGTTCTCCGTATGGAGGATTCGTTACAACATAGCCATAATCCTCTTTTGTCGTGAAATCTTTTACTTGCATTTGTTTAAATGTGATTAAATCACCTAAACCTACTTCTTCAGCGTTATCTTGAGCAACTCGGATCATACGATGATCGATATCTGATCCAATGATTTGTAGTGGTTGATTGTAATTCGCTAAATCTTCAGCTTCTTGACGAGCTTCACGCCAGTTTTGTTTACCAATCCAGCCCCACTCATCTGATGCAAAGCCACGGTTAAATCCTGGTGCGATATTTTGTCCAATTAATGCTGCTTCAATCGGAATTGTACCTGATCCACAGAAAGGATCCACGAAAGGACGATCTGGCTTCCAGTTTGTTAATTTAATTAAAGACGCAGCTAATGTTTCTTTTAAAGGAGCTTCCCCTTGATCCATACGGTATCCACGTTTATGAAGCCCAACACCACTCGCATCAATTGTTAATGTTGCAATATCCTTGAGCATTGCAATCTCAATACGGAATAACGGACCATCTTCTTCAAACCAAGTTGTACGTTTATATGTTGTTTTTAATTTTTCAACGACAGCTTTTTTAACGATACGTTGGCAATCCGAAACACTGAACAACTCAGATTTTAATGATTTACCGATTACAGGGAACTCTCCATTCTCTGGAATATAGTCTCCCCAGTTTAATGCTTTCGTTTTTTCAAACAGCTCATCAAATGTTGTCGCTTTGAATTCGCCAACTTTAATTTTCACACGGTCCGCAGTACGTAACCATAAGTTCGTGCGACAAATCGCCTTTTCATCTGCTTCAAATGTTACTTTGCTGTTTTCCACTTGGCATTCATAACCAAGATCACGAACTTCTCGAGCAACTAATGCTTCAATACCCATGGCCGCTGTTGCGATTAAAGTAACTTTTCCCATTTGCATTCACCTCTTATGTATAGTCAAACAATAATTAACAGCAATTTGTCCTATTAATTATTACATTTTACGAAGAATTTTCTCATTAACCATTTTAACTCATAATTTATAACTTCATACAAATAAAAAGCCCTCCTCTAACAAAGGAGAGCTGAGTTATTTCATAGTTGGTTCATAACGTTCTGTAAGCCATGTTCTGTTCCTTTGTACTGCAAACGGCCCACGCCTCGTACTCCGGTGGCAATCATCTATCTACAGGTTATACAACCTGTCCTTTCCCATCGTTCATTTCCTTGGAAAAGATTCCCCTACCATTATTTGGGTTTCTCGCTCGTGGGGTTTACCTCGTTCCACTCCTATCATTTCTTCAAGGACTTCGTCACTGTGGCACTTTAAAGGTAGTCAAACCATATCCGAAAGGACTTAGGTTTTTTCCCTGCCGTTAAACCAGCCTTACAGCCAGAATACCCTAGCTTATGACTTGGCTAGGCACGAACACTACAGCCATCTCAGGCCGTGCGAGCATGGACTTTCCTCTACAACGTTGGCGTTGCAGCGATTACCCAAACGTTATGACATCCATTAGTATAGTGGAAACAAAAAGATTTTGCAATGTTTTTTTCTATGTAAAATGCTTTAACCTTTTTACCACCTTTAATTACTCGTATAACTTACTTCCAAATACAGCTTTTTCTAAATTAGATAGACGTTTTAAAATATCCGTATTCGTATTGTTATATACAGGTTGTGCAACTGGTGTTTGTACCGGTTGTTGCGGAACTTGTGTTGCCGCTACTTTCTGTTCTTCTAATTCACGTTTCAAACGAACATTTTGTTGTTTTAATTGATCAAATTCCTTATGAAAGGCTTCATAATCTTTAATAATCATATCAAGAAACTTATCTACTTCTTCTTGTTGATAACCTCTCATACCTGTTTTAAATTCTTTTTCTAAAATATCTTTCGCTGTTAATTTAATTTTATCCGAAATCATTTTCTTCACCTCAAATTTTTGCCAAAGCTTTCATTAACTAAATTTTTTCAGAAACAATGCTTTTTGTCAATCAAATATACGAGTACTATATTACATATTACTCTGCATTATTCCACTGTTCCTCTTCCATTATATCTTGTAAATCAGAAAAAAGAATGAAATAACTGTGATAATTTTCTATTTCTCCTTTTTTCTTAGCTGCTTCTACAATATATTTAGGGCTTCCAGGCTTTTCTTCATCATATACAGCTAAAAGTGCATCGCTTTTTTCAATAAAAAATTGATTCTTTAATTTAAATTGCTCTGGACTTTCATACTTCCGTTTCGTAATACTATCAATGTGATCTGCTTGCGAAAGAATAAATTCGTAATATTCACGGTTATCTTCCTTCCAATTTTCTTCTTGTTCTAAAAAAGGAGTAAATACCGCTAATTTTAAATCTGGATATTCTACTTGAATTTCAAAAACAACTTCAGCAGCCCATAATTCGACTCCTAACTGGCCGCTTATAATCACCCACTCCAAACCATCTTCTACAAAAGCAGTTAATTTACGACGCAGCGCCTTTTTTATACATTCTACTCCTGGATGATCATTTTTAAATATGCCAAGTTCAAATGGCTTATATCCTGTTACAGCAACAACTTTCATATCTACACCTCAACTACAAAAAAAGAACTAGCATTTCGCTAGTTCTAACATATCATTTACTTTTTAAATATTCCACCAACGTTTGGTCCAATATTCGGACCTACTGGTGATACATTGTTTGGTAAAAATGGTGATACATTTGGTCCTGGTCCAAATGGTGACACGTTTGGTCCTGGTCCAAATGGAGATACTTGATGTCCAAAATGTCCATGATGTCCATGATGTCCATGATGTCCATGACCACATGGTCCACATCCGCCGCCAAATCCTGGGTCAACTGGATCTACAACATTTACATTTGAGTTTGTTTGTGGGAAGAAGTTTTGGTTTTTAATTTGTTGATGATGTACATGTGTTGTATGTGTTGGGAAAATGTGTGGCACCACCGTTGTTGAAAAAGAATGTGTTACACACTGTTTCGTCGGATGAATGACAGGAGCAGTTGTACAGATAGGTCCTACAGGCTTATGCCCTCCAAAACAAGGATGACAATGATGCATAGTTTTTTCTCTCCTCTCTCGTTAAAAAAATCTGACTACACTTTACAATATGAGAAGAGAGGGAAAGCCGTTTGTTATATATACCCATTTATTCCAAGGAAATTTGTCTAGCCTTCTGCTTTATACGTAATGCTTTTTATAGACAACCCTCCAAAATTACTTACCAAAAAAACCTCCAACTTGCTTTACAATACCTGTCACTTGATTCATCGCATTCATCATTTGTCCAGCAGTATTCATCATTTTATTTACATCATAGTTACCATCTGAGTTTTTAAATTGGGAAACAAAACTAGAAAATTGACTCGGTTGCTGTTGTTGTTTTTGTTTATTCTGCGTCGGGTACGGTTGTTTTGGTGGATAAAACATTGCTTGTTGATTTCCATAGGGAGATGGTGGTGGCATATAGTATTGTGAATTCATATAGGGTTGCTGTTGTTGATCCATATAGGGCTGCTGTTGTTGATTCATATAAGGTTGTTGCTGTTGTTGCTGTTGATTCATAAACGACACTTCAAATGGCTGGTAATAATTTTGATTTCCATAATGAGGCTCGAAAGGATACATATTATACCGTAAATATGTATCCGTATTATATTGGTACATATTTTGCTGTGTATATGGATTAGCTTGCTGATATACGTTTGATTGTTGAAACATGCATTCTCTCCTCCTTCACATAAGTTTCTACATATATAATATGTACCAGTAAAATAATATGTGTGACGGAGTATCTGTCTATTTTTGTCGGAAGTTTAAATTTTTAAAAAATTAAAAAAGAAAACCCTTCCATGCTATGATAATGAAGAAGAAGATTCTCATGGGGAGGAATCAACATGGTATTAGGGGATTTAAAACAAGCGTTTTCTCAAAAAAAGGGGTATTACACAGAAAATGTAAATGAATTGTTAGACTTTGCGAGACATTGGTATCTCGAAGGAAAAATAGGCATTTCAGATTACCGAATATTAATAAAAGAATTAGAAATAAACGGTGCAACAAAACCTTCAACAATGACAGAAGCATAAAAAAAACAAGAGGGTTTCCCCTCTTGTTACTTACATTGCTCAATTATATTTTGCAAAGTATACGAAATGGCTTGGTGTGTTTCAAAGAATCGCTTACCTTTGCCTTTATTTACAAAACATTGCAATACATTTGTTTGTAAATTATCGTACACTTGATCAATTTGCTGTACATGTATATACTTCGGGTTTTCTTCCTTAATCCATTTATAAGCTAATTCTTTCCACACTTTTAATTCCTCATCTACCATATCTACAAATGGTTTCATATCCTTATAAAAATCATACTCAATCATTTCTCTTTTTTTCACATTCGCTTCATTATTATACTGCATGAGTTTTTCTGAAGATTGTATCAATTCTTTATACTTCATTTTATTCCCACCTTATTATGCACTCACTACGACGTTTTGAAATGCCTTCACCCAATTCCCTTTTTCTTCGTGATGCACTAATTTGTTTTCCATATGTTCAATATGCATTTCTGTTATTTCTATCTTATTGCATATTTTTTCACTCTTATCTTTCAATGCATGATTCATTCTAATCCCTATATTCATTTCCAGCAAATCGAGAGAACTTAACATTTGATCCATTGTTTTCATTACATCTTCCTTCTGAACCATCGCCATATACAAAACGCCCCCTTCTTTGCTTTTCCTTTGTCATGTAATTTCGCCGAATGATTCCTCACTCCTGCCCACATGACAAAACTAGTTGTTATTCGTCAAAGAAATCATTTTGTATGTCATTGATAGAAATGGTAACAATACAAAAAGGAGGTGTATGGAAATGGCAAAGAACAAAAACGAAAAAAAGAAAAAACAAAACAAACAAAATAAACCCGAGACTGGCAATCCAAAGTTAGATGGTCCTAACTTCCCTGCTACATAAAGTGAAACTTTAGCACTTTTACAAAAAGCTAATTTCTGAAGCATCCTTAATCTCTTATGTTCATTACGTTTTGAGATTAAATTTTTCACACACATGGCAGGATTACTTCACATTAAGAAGTCCCGTCTTCATTTATGAAGACGGGACTTCTTTTCTATTATATCACGAACTCATCCATCCTTTTAACAAAACGATTTACAATAGAAGCAACATAGATTTGCTCCCTCTTTCTTTTATACCATTCCGTTATATCAACTTCACCCTTATACTCTTCCAGTAAAAACAACTCATTTATTTCCATATCTCTACAAAACCAATCTCTCATGCTTATTTCCTTATGTGCGACGACAGGATAAACCTCTCTAAGGACTGGCGTACAAGATTTTCTAGCTTCTCTTACAAAACATTCATAATCTGCTCTTGATCCTGTGTGTATAGTTTGCAATGCAAACCTATGGAATAAACTTTTATAATTCGGATGAAACAGTAAATCCGCTAATTTTTTCCCTAGTTCTATACGCTTTTGTAACGTTTCAAATTGATAAACTGAAAAACCATACATCCTCCCTTCAACGGTTGGAAAAATAACGGCACTAATATGAAGCATTTCTTGTAATTTAAAAAGTGCCGTATGGAATACATGTTTTTTAAAATATGTATTCTCAATAACTGGTTTTTGAATTTTATTTTGCTCATTTATAATAAGCGCTGTCATGAGCCTATTTCTATCTTTTTTCTCCCAAAAATATATCCATTCTTTTTCCATAAAAATTGATACATTGAAATATTGTAACAAATAGAATAGTGGTATCTGCCTCCTCTTACTTTCTTCGTATAACAACAGCTGAGGAAATGCATCTAAAAAAATAATCCAATTAGCTTCTTCATACGTCAAAAACAAATGTTGTTTTACTGTTTGAGGTAAAACAGTAGCATAATACCTCCCTTTTAAATCAGTCATATTCCATCCCGCATTTCTCGAAACCATACTCGCTAAAAAAGCCCACCTAATTTCACTATTTCTTACATAATATTCTTGATAAGACAGTGTACGAGAAATGTTGTCCATATTAGCTATTTTCATTTCCCTCTTAATGTTGGAAACGATTGTTTTTTCTTCTTCTGTACAAATCATATTTTTACGATTTTGTGTAATTTTTTCATAATCATTCCATGTAAACATGAATAAGTCATCATACCTTTCTTCAAAAATGTCACATCTTTTTTCATTTTTTGTTATAATCACCTTTGTAAGTAATTCTTAGCAAGTTGGGAGTGGACACACTATGACCATTCGTTACCCAAATGGAAAACGGTACAATCAAGCTTCACAACCTCAAAAAACACCAATTAAAAAACATACTTATAGTAATAGAGGTATGTCCCTTGAAGAGGAATTGAATGAAACAAATGAATATTACTTAACCCATAATATTGCATGTGTACATAAAAAACCTACACCTCTTCAAATTGTAAAAGTAGATTACCCCGCTCGAAGTGCTGCAGTGGTAAAAGAAGCGTATTTTAAACAACCTTCTACAACAGATTACAACGGTGTATATAAAGGGAAATACATCGATTTTGAAGCGAAAGAAACAAAAAATAAAACCAGCTTTCCACTTCAAAACTTCCACCTTCATCAAATTGAACATATGAAGCAAGTAATCGCTCATAATGGAATTGCATTTGTTATTATTAAATTTACACTTTTTGATGAACTTTATTTATTAGATGCAAAACATATTATTGCATTTTGGAATCGACAAAATACTGGTGGACGGAAATCGATTACGAAAGAAGAAATAGAAGAGCATGGATCTTTATTATCATGCGGTTATCACCCTCGGATTGATTATATCCGTGTACTAGACACGGTTTATTTTTCGTGATAGAGTCATCACTAAGGCTCTTTTTTCGACTTTTGGGGAGAGAATGAAAGGTAGGAGAAAGTATAATGTCAGATAATTATCGTTCTCGTACAGAACGAAATCATGTAAAAAATCAAAAGCAAGAAACAAATAAAGAAAAAAAACCAAAGAAAAAAGGCTCCTTTTTTAAAAAATTCCTTATAGGTTGTCTACTTCTTGGTATCGTTGGTCTTGTAGCTGGCGTTTCCGCTTTCTTTGTTATGGTGAAGGATGCTCCAAAATTAGACAAATCAAAACTGGTCAATCCTTTATCAACAAAGTTTCTTGATAAGAATGGGAACTTTTTCTATGAATACGGTGCTGAAAAACGAACCCACGTCACTTATGATCAAATTCCAAAAGTAGTTGAAAATGCATTCCTTGCAACTGAGGATTCACGTTTCTATGATCATAATGGAATTGATTTTAAACGAACGACAAAAGCAGTTATGGAAAATGTCACTGGAGGATTCGGATCTCAAGGTGGTAGTACGATTACACAACAAGTAGTCAAAAACTATTTTCTAACGATGGACAAAACTGCAAAGAGAAAAGTACAAGAATGGTACCTATCTTACAAATTAGAGCAACAATACTCTAAACATGAGATCTTAGAAATGTACTTAAATAAGATTAACTTAGGTAACCGTTCGTACGGTATTGCAACAGCAGCCAAAAAATATTATGACAAAGATTTAAAAGACTTACAGTTACATGAAGCTGCAATGCTTGCAGGTTTACCCCAAGGTCCTAATATTTATGATCCAACAAAAAAAGACAACGTTGAACGAGCTACACAACGTCGTAACGTCGTATTATCATTAATGAATCGACATGGTTATATAACAAAAGATGAAATGAATAACGCAATGAAAATCCCTGTAACTGAGGGTCTTCAACCATCTTCAGAAGTAACTGAGATGAAGTATCAAGCATTTTTAGATGCTGTTGTAAAAGAAGTTGAAAAAGAATATCCCGATATAAATATCGGTTCAGATGGTTTAACGATCCATACAACACTTGATCAAGATGCTCAAGATTACGCAGACAAGATTATGGATGGCAATCTTATTAAGTATCCGAACGATCAATTCCAAGGATCATTCGTATTTATGGATACACAGTCTGGAGAAGTTCGAGCAATTGGAGCTGGGCGCAAAGAAAGTAAATCTACTTTCAAAGGTCATAATATGGCTATTGATTTAAAACGCCAAGTTGGTTCAACAATGAAACCAATTTTCGACTACGGTCCAGCAATTGAGAATTTACAATGGTCTACATACCATCAATTAAATGACTCAGAATATACGTATTCCAATGGTAAAAAAATACGAAATGCAACAAATAGTTACAAAGGTGACGTTTCACTACGTGAAGCTTTGAAAAAATCATTAAACATTCCTGCTTTAAAGACAGCCCAAGCGGTTGGTCTTCCTAAGTCACAAGCGTTTGCTGAAGGTTTGGGTATGACATTTAAAGACGGCAAAACGTATGAATCAACAGCTATCGGTAGTAACGATAGTTCTCCTTTACAATTAGCAGGAGCATATGCCGCATTTGGTAATGACGGTGTCTATAATAAGCCTCACTTCGTAAAAGAAGTCATCTTCCCAGACGGGAAAAAGAAAAACTTTAAACCGAAAGAAGAACGTGCAATGCACGACTATACAGCTTACATGGTGACTGACGTTCTTCGTGACGTAGTAAGACCTGGTTCTGGTGGTACAGGTCCAACAGCATACGTTTCAGGTATAGACGTAGCAGGTAAAACAGGAACACAAAACTTTGATGAAGACGTTATTAAAAAATACGGCATCCCAGCTGATGCAAACAGAGATAGCTGGTTCGCTGGATATTCACCGCAATATACAATGGCGGTGTGGACTGGTTACGAAAAAGATGGCCCAGAAAATTACATTGGCGATCGCTCTACTAGAATTGCGCAACAAATGTTCCAAGTAATGATGAGCAAATTCGCTACAGATAAATCTCGTTTCGAACGCCCTTCTTCTGTACAAGAGCTAAATGAAGAATTGTACGTAAAAGGTGCTAAGAAAGATGCAGTTAAACAAATTAAAGTAGACGCACCTAGTGGTCTTAATGTCACTTTCGATGGTGCTAGCACAGTTACACTAAACTGGTCTGGTCCAGCAGAAGTTGATGCGTATGCAGCAAGCTATAAAGCGACTGACGGTTCGAGTGGTAGCTTATCAATAAGTGGTACGACAGCTACTCTTGGTGGTATTAAACCAGGCGTTACTTACAGCTTCTCTGTAGTAGCGAAAAAAGGTACAGGAACGAGCCCTGCAGTTGGTGCATCCTTCACTGCGCCTGGTGGAACTCCAGACGCGAAAAAAGCTGAAGATGAGGCTAAGAAGAAGGCTGACGAAGAAGCTAAGAAAAAAGCTGATGAGGAAGCACAGAAAAAGGCTAATGAAGATAAACTAAAACAAGAAGAATCTAAGAAAAAAGCTGATGAAGAGCAGCGTAAACAACAAGAGCAACAACAGCAACAAGAACAACAACGTAAACAACAAGAAGAAGCTCAGAAAAAAGCTGCTGAAGAAGAAGCCGCTAGAAAGAAAGCCGAAGAAGAAGCTGCTAGAAAGAAAGCTGAAGAAGAGGCTGCTAGAAAAAAAGCTGAAGAAGAACAACACAAGCAACAAGAACAACAACAAAATACCGGAGGAGATACACCTCACGCAGACGGAAATATTGTTACAACAGAGTCTTAATACAAAAAAAGAAGTCCTTTCTCTTAACGAGAAAAGGACTTCTTTTTTGTTATCATTTTCTTTACGTATAGCTTTTCTATTTCAATATACAACTGCGCTAACTGAATATAGGAATGATAATTATTCGGTTTCTTTATAATGAACGAATATCGCTCCATAAAATTAACTGGTTGTACTTCTAAATTACTCGTATAAGCTTTCAGTTCATTCAAACTATGAACAGGTTGCTCATTTAGCCAATATACAATCGATAACAAATGTGCCGCAAAAAGAATCATTGGACCTTCAACTTCTTGCTTATTTCTGTTTCGAAATAGTGTAGCAATGTCTTCATGCTTACTTTTCCACACTTTTAATAGTACAGGAATACTATTTTCAATTTCACTCCACGGCTCATATTGTCTTTCCATGTCATATATAAAGTAAGTATTTTGTATGATTTCTTCAAAAGATTGTTCTGTATGATACGCAATCGAATCTATACTTTCTTTAAAAAATGGTAAGCACCGAAATTCTTTCGGTATTTCTATAACTCGCTCCATCCTTTATTTCCCCTTCATTCGCTTCTTTCCTTCACGACATACTTCTAGTAAAGGGCACTCTTCACATTGTGGTCGCTGTGCTTTACAGTGATAACGTCCAAAGAAAATCATACGGTGATGTGTAACACTCCATTCATCCATCGGAATTTTCTTCATTAATGTCTTTTCTACTTCTAACACCGAATCTTTCCATCTACAAATCGCTAACCGTTTACTCACTCTCTCTACATGCGTATCAACAGCAATTGCGGGAATGCCATACGCTACCGAAACAACTACATTTGCTGTTTTTCTCCCTACTCCTGGTAACTTCGTCAGCTCGTCACGATCTTCTGGAACTTTTCCATCATAATCATCCAGCAACATTCGGCACAATTTTTGAATGTTTTTTGCTTTATTTCTATACAACCCAATAGAGCGTATATCTTGTTGTAACTCTTCTAGGGAAACACTTAAATAATCTTCTGGTGTTTTATATTTTTGAAATAAATTTTTCGTCACTTTATTTACAAGTGCATCTGTACATTGTGCAGATAATGCCACCGCAATTACTAATTCAAACGGATTATCATGAATTAATTCACAATGTGCTTCTGGATACATATCCGCCATTGTATCTAAGCAATAGCGAATTTGCGTTTTATTTAACATATACTTCCTCCTACATTACTGCTCCAACCAATTATAAAAAGGCACTTTCCCAGTAAATTTCGTCTCTTGTTTTGTCGTTTGCTGCGTTCGTTGTTGATTTTCTCTAAATTTTCGTCCTTGGTTTTGGGCTTGATCTACTGTTTTAATACCATTCTTTTTCCACTCAAATAAAATACGATCAATATATCGGAAATTAAGCTTACCACTCATTACAGCTTCCCTGAGGGCCGCTTGAATTAAATTCGGATGATGTTGATCTTGATCTTCCCACATACCCAACGTTTCACATTCAAACGGAGAAAGTGGTCTTCCAAATTCTTTTTCAAATACTGTATATAAATTTACTTGCAGTTGTTTTATTTCTTTTTGTTCTTCCTCTACTGATTCATTCATTAAGAAATGCAATATTTTTTCCCATAGCGGTTGTAAAGAATAGCTTTCACACATCATTGCTTCTGATTTTTGTCCACCTTCTAGTGATAAAAAACCTTTTTGAATCAATGCCTGAATGACTTCCATACATTTCATTTCAGTAATCGTCATCCGTTCTGAAATCTCTGACGGAGTCGGAAACGAATTACCCGATTCTAAAAAGGTGTGTACATGAAGTACAACCATAAATTCCATTTCATTTAACCCTAATTTTTTATAATGCATCATAAGTAATTTTGGAATTGCAATGCTTCCCTGCTCAAACCACTGTAACATCATTTTCTTTTTCATCACCAAACACCTCGCTCTCTAGTATAACACACCTTTCACTATTTCTTTTTGCCACAATTCGTCAAAAAAACCTTCCTATTATGTAGGAAGGTTTTTTGTATTGCGTTAATAAAATATACAATTAAGCTTGCACTTTACTTTTCATAAACGTATGAATGCGTTCTAATGCTTTCTCTACTTGTTCAAGAGAAGTCGCATATGATAAACGAACGTTATTTGGAGCACCAAATCCTGTACCTGGTACAAGAGCTACTTTTTCCTCTTCTAATAGAGCTTTTGCCCAATCATCAACATTTTCGTATCCTGATAAAGCTACAGCTTCTTTTACATTAGGGAATAAGTAAAATGCACCTTGTGGTTTAATGCAAGTAAAGCCAGGGATTTGAATTAATTTATCATAAATAATGTTTAATCTCTCTTCAAATGCTTGACGCATTGTTTCTACAGGTTGCTGTGAGCCTGCATATGCCGCTATTGCGCCGTATTGAGCGATTGAAGTAGGGTTTGACGTACTATGACTCGCTAAGTTCGTCATCGCTTTAATAAGCTGCTTATTTCCTGCTGCATATCCAATACGCCATCCTGTCATAGAATGAGATTTAGATACACCATTAATAATAAGTGTTTGTTCTTTTAATGCATTAGAAAGCTGGGCAACTGAAGTATATTCTGCTCCACCATAAATTAATTTTTCATAAATTTCATCTGAAACGATTAAGATATCATGCTCTAAACATACTTCTCCAAGCTGTTGTAATTCCTCTTTGCTGTAAATCATTCCTGTTGGATTGCTCGGTGAATTAATAATAACTGCTTTCGTTTTCTCTGTAATTGCCTCACGCAGCTGCTTCGCTGTAATTTTGTATTCATTGTCTTCCAGACCTTCTACATAAACTGGCTTACCACCAGCAAGCTTTACTTGTTCAGGATAACTTACCCAGTAAGGCGTTGGGATAATTACTTCATCTCCTTCATCAAGTAATACTTGGAATAATGTATATAATGCATGCTTTGCACCGTTACATACAATAATTTCAGATGGATCATACGCAATTCCTTGGTCACGTGTAAACTTTTTCACAATTTCTTGTTTTAACGCTTGTAATCCACCTGTTGGTGTATACTTCGTATGTCCTTCTAACATCGCTTTATGTGCAGCATCCATAATATGTTCTGGCGTATTAAAGTCAGGTTCTCCCGCCCCTAATCCAATTACATCATGACCTTCTGCTTTTAATGCTTGTGCCTTTGCTGTAATTTCTAAAGTTGCAGATGGTGTTAAAGCAGCTACTCGCTTTGCTAATTTCATTTGTAGTTCCCCCTACATCTATTTTTCAATGCTATATCGTTTTAAAAACTGACCATCTTGAAATGCAAGATTGTAGTAACTATAACGATTGTCATCATCAATATATGTAACTTCCCATAGTGGTATATTGTTTTCAACGCCTAATTTTACTTTTAAAATTTCTTTAGGCTTACTCTTGGGCTCCTTACTGTCATCTCCGACTTGTTCAATCGTTCTTTGTAAAGCATCTTTTTCAGAAATACCTTCGCTCTTTTTCCTTACTATAGTTTCCCCTTTTTTCTCAGGCACCCAAACGATAAGTTGTTCTCCTTTTTCATCTGTACCTTGTACGACTGTATATGAAGATTCTCCGTTATAATAATCAACAGATTTTACCTTTGTAAGCTTTGCCTTTTCTTTCGCAATTTCTACAGATTTTGCCTCTTTAGGGATTTTCTTTTCCATTGCTTTATTATAAACATACGCCCCATATATTCCGCTAGCAACGATTACGATAACGATTGCAAAGATCCACTTTTTCATTGTATCACTACGTTCTGTAAATCGTAAATACAGCTGTTTCTTTATCTTTTTCGTCTAATGCTAATCCGAACATGAGGTCCTGCTCTTTTAACGTACGATTCAAACTATCAACGATTTTATACAAGTCAGACGAATAATTAAGACGCGTCGTTGATAGGACTTCGATTTTCTTATCCATGAAAAAACTCCTCCGTTACACAAAAATTTCTAATTATAGAAGAACGCAATGCGGTTACAATAAGAGTACATTCTTTACAACCCCTGCTTCATCACCCATCTATTATAGCAGGACATGTACTGCAAAAAAAGGTTTCAAGTCGAAAACCAATACATTTTGTATACAAGAAGTAAAAAAAATAAAATTCCTCCTACCCACATTTTTTACGCCTGAAGTTTAAATGTACTTCAGGCGTATTTTTCTTCCAATTTTATTCAGTTGGTCGTTCTTTTAATTGTTCTAACAATTCTTCTAAAGGGCCTTCATAAAGCGGGACAGTTGGGATTGATTGTAAAAAACGTTTCCCATAAGAAGCGCTTGTCAAACGACGATCAAGTACAAATACCGTTCCGGTATCTGTACTTGATCTAATCAGGCGACCAAATCCTTGTTTGAAACGCAAGATTGCTTGCGGGAGTGCTAACTTAGCGAATACGTCTTCTCCTTGATTTTTTAACCAGTCTCCTTTTGCTTCCATCATCGGTTGATGAGGAGGTGTAAAGGGAAGCCGGACAATAACAAGACAACTAAGGGCATCTCCAGGTATATCTATCCCTTCCCAAAAACTACTTGTTCCTAACAAAATCGATTTGTCGAACTCTTGAAATTTACGAATGAGACGACTTCGGCTCTTATTATTCACACTTTGCGTTAATAATAAATAACCTTCTAATTCCTCATCATTTTTCAAATTCGCATACGCTTCTTTCAACATTTCATACGAAGTGAATAAAACGAGCATTCTACCTTTTGTAGCTTTCGCTATTTTTGCAATATGTGCCGACACAGATTCAATATATTCTTCATTACTTGCTTGCTTAATAAACGGCACATCTGTTGAAACCATTAATTTCATCTGTTCTTCAAAACGGAATGGTGACGGGACCTGTAATGTATTTGGAGCAAAATCATGTAAACCTAGCTCCTCTTTTATATAGTCAAATGAATCATTTACTGTTAACGTTGCTGATGTAAAAATAACACTCTTTTTTTGTGCTAAAAATTCATCCGCAAATCTTTCACCAATATGAACAGGCTGTGCATATAAAACCGTTGAATGAATTGTTCCCTTTGTTTCAGTCTCCATCCATGTCACGTATGAATTTTTTTCTAAAATGAGTAATTGTAAAGATTGTTCCATCTTTCTCAACAACTCAATTAAATGCATAAATTCACCTGTAACAACATGCATCTCCCATTCTAATTTACTTTGCAATATGTCAACTTGCTTCTCAAGTGTAGTCAACAATTTTCTTACATCATATACAAAACGATTTGTTAACTCGGTAATACTATCCCATAACTTACCTTTCTCTACTTCCGTGTTATATCGATAAATGAGTGGCATATTGCTTATCCCTTGTTCCTGCTTTGTTTGCTTAAAGATAAAAGCACGTAACATTTGGAATAGCTCATCCGCATCAAATTTCAATTCCTTCAAACTATGACTCACCATACGGAAAGTTGAACGAGAGGCTTGCTCTGATTTTTTCATCATTTTATATACTTTAGAAAGTACATCATCTGTTTCTAGCGTACCAAGTCGAGATAAAACTAGCTGGAAATACATACAGGAGAACTGTTCACCTAATGTTCTACTCGCCGCTTCCTCAATATGATGAGCTTCATCAAAGATAATATGTTCACATGAAGCAAAAAGTGGTTCTTCACTTGAAAAATCTTGAAATAATAACGCATGATTTGTAATAACGATATCTGCAAATAATGCTTTATTCTTTGCTCTTTGATAAAAACAACGACTATACCAGTTACTTTGCATTCCGCCTGGACTATGTACATCACTACAAATACGGTTCCAAAGTAACTTTCCGCCCTCAGGAATATTTAACTCATCCCGATCACCAGTTTCTGTTTGCAATAACCACACTAAAATTTTTGCCTTTGTGAGCGCCATATCATAATTTTTCTCTTCCTCTTGCAAAGCATATTCAAATTTATGTAGACAAAGATAATGCTTTCTTCCTTTCAAAAGAGCTACTTCAAATGAAAATGGCATTATTTTCTGTAATAATGGAATTTCTTTTTCTAATATTTGTTGTTGCAATTGTACTGTGTGGGTACTAATGATGACAGGTTCTTCTTTTTTCGTTGCAAAATAAATACTTGGAAGTAAATATGCAAGAGTCTTTCCTGTTCCTGTTCCTGCTTCAATTAGTGAAAATCTAGAATCTCTTAGTGCTGTATATATTTCCTTCATCATAATCTGTTGGCTTTCTCTTTTTTCAAACTTTGGCATATTCAATTCAAGTTTATCAATTGTCTTATGCAAAAAAGCATCAAATTTAGATGAACATGTTTCACTGAGATTTAAAGAATAATTCCGTTTTCGAAGTGCAATATTTCGATACACTTCATACCCCTCAGCCGCTTTTTTACCATGCATCATTTTCTTTAAAATATTTTCAGAAAGTACATCCGCTATATCACTTTGAAAAACATCACTTAATTCATAGAGCGATTGCAAGGTGACAAGTGGTAACTTTTCAATTTCATTTAAAAATTGTAAAAACAATTCCGCTGTTGCAAGAGCATCACTATCCGCACGATGCGGTTGATCGTGCTCTAGTTCATGTTGTTTCGCTAAATCACGTAATTTATAACTATCAGCCGTCGGCAAAAGAATTTGCGCCAACTCAACTGTATCAACTTTTGGACAATGTACTTCTGTATATCCCGCCTGCCTTAATTCTTCCGTTAAAAAATTCCAATCAAAGTGAACGTTATGTGCAACGAAAGCTGCACCTTGTAATAGCTCAACAACCATCGGGGCTACATCTTGAAATAACGGGGCTTGCTTAACCATACTCTCATCAATCCCTGTTAGTTCTGTAATAAATGGCGGAATCTCTCTCTTCGGATTAATAAAAGATGAGAAAATCTCTAATATCTCTCCATCTTCCACTACAACAGCTGCAATTTGGGTAATTTTATCCTTCCCATCCTTCCAGGAGTTCCCTGTCGTCTCTAAATCCACAACGACATAACGCTTACTCATATATGTAACACCTCAATTTCTTACCTATCAAACGCAAAATTATATAATGTTACTATACCACGTTTTATCTCATCTTAATGAAAAGATGCACAAAAAAGCTATCTCCGTAATAGAGATAGCCTTCTTACTTATAATATCGTACCCGCTTTTTCAGCACCTAACATTTCAATAATTTGATTCTCATCGTCTAATACTGCAATTTTCGGCGCTTGTTTATGAATATTTTCTTCTGCCACTAAACCGTAGCAAATGATAATAACTTTATCACCTGGCTGTACAAGCCTTGCAGCTGCACCATTTAAACAAACAACACCGCTACCACGTTCGCCCTTAATAACATATGTCTCTAATCGAGCACCATTATTATTATTTACGATTTGTACTTTTTCATTTTCTACAATATTTACTGCATCCATTAAATCTTCATCAATTGTAATACTACCTACATAGTTTAAATTTGCTTCTGTTACTGTTGCGCGATGTAACTTCGCTCTCATCATTGTGCGAAACATAGATGCTCCCCCTTATTTAACCGTTACTGTTATATTGTCAATTAATCGTACATTCTTGAATTTAACTGCAATTGCTAAAATGATTCGTCCTTCAATTTTATCTATTACATGCAGTGAAGGATAGGCATATAAATCAGCATAATCTACAATGCCTTTCGTATACGTCTCAATATACTCTTTCACAAGAGTTGTAATGATTTCTGCACTCAGTTCGCCTGCTTCAATTTTTTCTTTCGCTATACATAGACTGCGGTATAATTGAGGGGCCTCTTCACGCTCTTCTTTTGATAAATACACGTTACGAGAACTTTTCGCTAATCCATCTTCTTCCCTTACAATATCTACTGGTACGATCATAACCGGAATATTAAAATCAGCGACAAATCCTTCAATGACAGCAACTTGCTGTGCATCTTTCATACCGAAATAAGCACGCGTTGGCAATGTAATATTAAACAGTTTCATTAGTACAGTCGCAACTCCAGCAAAATGACCAGGTCTTTGTTTGCCACATAATACATCGGTACGCTTCACAACTGCTACTGTTGTCGTTTGTTCTGCTGGATACATTTCTTCTACACTCGGATAAAATAAATAATCTACACCGTTTTCTTTTGCTACATTTTCATCTCGATCAATATCACGAGGGTATCGATCTAAATCTTCATTCGGTCCAAACTGTAGCGGATTGACAAATACGCTTAAAACTACAATTTCATTTTCTTCTCTTGCTTTACGTAATAAAGTCGCATGACCTTCATGTAAATAACCCATCGTTGGAACAAAACCAATACTCTTTCCACTTGTACGAAGGTCGTTTGTAATTTGCTGCATCTCTTGCACTGTAGTTACGATTTTCATTATTGTTTTCCTCCGTATAACGCTAAGCATTCTTCCTCTTTCATTGTGAATGAATGTTTTTCTTCTGGAAATTGCCCTGTCTTTACTTCAGTAACGTATTGTGAAATCCCTCGCACAATCTCCTCTTGAACAGATGTATATTGTTTCACGAATTTCGGAACACGATTTACGCCGTATGAGATAAGATCATGATAAACAAGTACTTGCCCATCTACTTTTTTCCCTGCTCCAATTCCAATCGTTGGAATTGTTAGTTGCTTCGAAATTAATTCCGCTAACTGCATTGGCACACATTCTAGCACAAGCGCTATCGCACCAGCTTCCTCACATCTCTTCGCATCTTCTATTAATTTTTTTGCACTTTCAGCATCTTTTCCTTGTACTTTATACCCACCTAGTACTCCTACAGATTGTGGAGTTAAACCTAAGTGCGCCACGACAGGAATTCCCGCGTTCGTCAAGTAATGAATCGTTGATACTACTTCCCCTGCACCTTCTACCTTCAGTGCATGAGCACCACTCTCTTGAACGATGCGGCGTGCATTCACCATCGTATCTTGAGGCGACACATGATACGACATAAATGGCATATCAGTTACAATAAACGTCTCTTTCGCTCCTCGGCGTACAGCTTTCGTATGATGAATCATATCCTCTACTGTTACAGGTACTGTTGAATCGTATCCGAGCACCACCATCCCAAGAGAATCTCCAACTAGAATCATATCAACTTCAGCTTCTTCTGCTAATTTAGCAGATGGATAATCATACGCCGTTAGCATCGTAATCGGCTCACCTTGCTCTTTCATCTTCAAAAAATCTGTTTTTGTTTTCAAAAACTACTCCTCCTTTATGCAGGAGAGAGGAGATGGCCGAAATCATATAAAAACCCCTCTGGCCATAAAAGGGCAGAAGGGTTGTGTGTTAGTCGGCATTATTCATCCCTCTGTCCCAGTCCATTATTGGATCAAGGCAGAATCCAAGTTATTATTTTTTCGGATTGCTTCGAATCATGGTGCAGTTCGCTCTGATACTGCCCACATTCGAACTAATTATAGCAAAATCCAAAAAGGAATTACTACATTTTTTTGAAAAAATAATTTTTTATTCTCAATACGATATGTGAAATTTTTATAAATAACTCAATCATATAAAGGTAAACCTTTGTTTAAGCCCCGTATAACTCTTAAACTAATGATGCAGGTTAATGGAAGAACATACTTAACAAAAGGAGAATTGCGAATGTCTATGAACAAATGGTTATTTCGATTCACCGTTCTGCTTGTGATGATTGTAGGGCTGATAAATTTTAGCTCCTTCCATGCATTTGCCTCAGTTAACGTCGTAACACAACCTATCGATTCAACGAAAGTAATTGAGGTTGAATTAAACGATGATTACTTTCAGCCAAACGTCATCACGATTCCAATTGAAGAGTCAACAACATTGTTATTAAAAAACAAAGGTAAAAATGAGCACACCTTTACAGTGAAAAAACTTGGCATTGACGTCGTAGTCGAGTCAGGAAAAGAGAGAAATATTACCGTGAAACCTAAAAATACTGGTACATATGAATTAATATGCCGGTACCATCTTTTTAAAGGAATGGAAGGCAAAGTAATAGTCAAATAAAAAGAAGTTCCAAAAAGGAACTTCTTTTACTTAATTTCGATATCCGCAGAATGAATGTGATGTACTTTCCCTTCATGATCCTCCAGAAGCAATACACCATCCTCTGTAATTCCTTTTGCTACCCCTATAATTGTCTCTCTCATCGTTCGAGCGGTAATTTCTTTCCCGATGCTAACAGCGTAACTTTCCCAAAGAATTTTAATAACAGAGAAACCATTTTGTAAATACTCTTCATATAATTTTTCTAGTTGTAAAAAGATTTGTTGCATAAGCTCTGCACGAACAATTGGCTTACCGGACTCAATCGCTAAAGAAGTAGCAATATGCTGAATTTCCTCATCAAAATGTTCTTGCTTTTGATTCGCATTAATACCAATACCCATAATGACAGCATTAATTTTATCAGGATCCGCCTGCATTTCTGTTAATATACCTACAGCCTTTTTACCTTGAATTAAAATATCATTTGGCCATTTTATTCCTACGTTTACACCCGTGCACTTTTCAATTGCTTGTGCAACGCTAACAGCCGCTAACAAAGTAAGTTGTGGTGCATGATGAACCGGGATTGATGGACGTAAAATAATACTCATCCAAATTCCTGTTCCTTTTGGTGAATACCATTTCCTGCTTAAACGACCTCTGCCCGACGTTTGTTCTTCTGCCACAACAATGGTTCCTTCTTCTGCGCCTTCATAAGCAAGTTTTGCTGCAATATGCTGCGTAGATTCAACAGATTCTTCAAAATATACCGTTCTACCAATATGTTTCGTTTGTAACCCTAACTGAATTTCATTAGCAGTTACTTTGTCTGGCTTACCCGCAATGCGATAACCTAATCGACGCACAGCTTCAAGTTCATATCCCTCATTCCGAAGGTCCTCCATATGTTTCCACACAGCGGTTCTTGAACAACCAAGTTTATCACTAATCGTTTGGCCAGATACAAACGCGCCATCCGCTTCCGAAAAAACTTGCAATAACTGCTTTCTTATAGTAGATTGCATTCTTGCAGCCACTCCCTTATACACTCTTTCTCATTAACTACGTTTCCTTGTACGATTGCTTCCTCAATTTTTTGAATCATTTCAGCAACCCACGGACCGGGCTTTTTATTTGCCCAGTTTAATAAATCATTCCCAGTCACATTCATTTCTTGGCGACTCTTGATTGGCAATATTTCAAATAACGTTTGTACTCGTTTAACAGATGTATGATCATAGCTTTCAATCATCGCTTCATATACTCTTTCGGCCATTTCAGCGATATGAAGTCCCGTTTTATAAAGAAGGACTGTATCCCAATCCTTCTCCTTTCTCGTACGAATTGTTAATAAAACTGCGACGATATCTTTTATTTTTTTATTCGAAAACTTCCATTGACGTAAAAAGACAGATGGATGCTCTTCTCCAATACAATATAAGAAGAATGCCCATGCCTCAATGTCCGTTTCAAAATAATCCCAGTTATACTGCGTAGCTTTTAATAATCTCTCTTCTGACATTTGTAAATATGGCAAATGAGAAAATAGCTTCGTTTCTACTAATTCTTGCAAGCCCTTCACGCAATATGTACCAGTTAACAGTTTCTCAAATTCCACTGTAATTCGCTCAATTGCAATATGTTCCAGTAAATGTCCATATGTTTCAATTGCTTGTTTCGTTTTCATTTCTAAAGAAAAACCTAACGTACTTACGAAACGAATACCACGCATCATTCGCAGGGCGTCTTCTTGAAAACGATCCGCAGCATTTCCAACTGTCACAATTTCTCTCTTTTGAATCGCTTCCTGTCCAGCAAATAAATCAACCATTTCGCCTTCTTCTGTCATCGCAATTGCATTCATTGTGAAATCACGACGTTTTAAATCCTCTTCTAATGAACGAACAAATTGAACACTACTAGGTCTTCGAAAATCTTCATATTCGCTCTCTGTTCGAAAAGTGGTTACCTCATAAGGTTCACCATTTTCTACCACAATTACAGTTCCATGCTCAAGACCAACAGGAACATGTCTTGGAAATATAGCCATCACTTCTTCTGGTAAAGCAGATGTTGCAATATCAATATCTCCAATCGGTCTATCGATAATAAGATCTCGTACGCTTCCACCGACAAAGTAGGCCTCATGTCCTTGTTGCTTTAAAGTCTCAATAATAGAACTAGCTTTTTTAAATCTTTTCATTTTTGTCATCCCTTAGTACATCATAATAAATCGTTTCATATTGTGAGACGATTTTTTCAGAGCGGAACTGCTCGTAAACACTTGCTCTTGCTCGCTCTCCCATATCACGGTGAAGTTCTTCATCCTTTAATAGCTGAATGGCTTGATTTGCCACTCCTGCTGGATCGCCAACTTCACATAAATATCCTGTTTCACCATGTTGAATGACTTCTGGAATACCTCCAACCCTTGTTCCGATACAAGGTACACCACACGCCATCGCTTCTAATAAAACAAGACCAAAACTCTCCTTCTCTGATAGAAGTAACATTAAATCACTCATCGCAAGTAGCTCTGCAACATTATCTTGCTTTCCTAAGAATAAGACGCGATCTTCAATATGTAGATTTTTCACTAACTGTAAAATCGTGCAAAATTCTGGTCCATCTCCTACAAGAAGTAACTTCGCATCTACTTCTGTAACAATTTTAGCAAATGCCTGAACAACATCTTGCACGCGTTTCACTTTACGGAAATTTGAAATGTGAATGAGTATCTTTTCACTCTCACTTATACCGTATTCTTTCTTTAATTGAGACATATCACGCTTAAAATATACACGTTCGTCTATAAAGTTATATACCGTTTCAATGTCTTTATTTGGTTTTACTAGCTCATGCGTTTCGTTAATTAATGAATGCGAGACAGCCGTCACAACATCAGATTGCTCAATACCAAAACGAATTAAATTATTTAACGAAGGGTCGGAACCTAACACGGTAATATCTGTTCCATGCAAGGTTGTAACAATTTTAATTCGCTCTCCAATCATTTGTTTTGCTAAATAAGCACAAATTGCATGTGGTATTGCGTAATGCACATGTAAAATGTCTAAGTTTTCTCTTTGTGCAACTTCTGCCATTTTACTCGCTAACGCTAAATCGTATGGTGGATATTGAAATACAGAGTATTGATTTACCGTCACTTCATGAAAATAAATGTTTGGATACACTTTATTTAACCGGAATGGTAAACCCGATGTAATAAAATGAATTTCATGCCCGCGTTCCGCTAATTGCTTTCCTAATTCTGTTCCAACAACCCCAGAACCACCTACAGAAGGATAACATGTAATACCTATTTTTAATTTCATTTACATCCCCCTATTAAATCAGCATGTAATAAAACCGGTTTCTTACTCATAAATCCCTCGGCATATAAAACTCCAACTTCTTTTCCAAACATTTTCTCTCGAGCGACCACAGTTTCAACATAACCTTCTGTTAACGGCGTTTTCACACCATCACTCCCTGTTGAAAACTGACTTTCATACGCTTCTAATGCTTTCACTTTTATAGAAAGGTACTCACTTATATCTATACAAAAATTCGGTTTATGAAAACCATTAATCATATAATGATAAAAAGACTCCACACGATGTGGTGGAACCTCTGGCATATATTTACGAATTCCCGCTGAAAAAATAGCTTCTTCCACAAGTTTTGCACAATTTGCATGATCTGGATGACGATCTTCATAATACGGTGCAAAAACTAGTTTTGGTTTATATGTACGAATCACCTTTACAATTTCACGTATATACTCTTCTTTCATATACAAACCACGGTCTGGCATCGCTAAATTCAGTCTCGTTTTTACTCCCATTATACGAGCTGCCGCCTTTGCTTCTTCTTTTCTCAACTCTATTGTTCCATTAGAAGAAAGATCAGCTTCTGTTAAATCACAAATACCTACTTCATACCCTTGCTTCGTATATTTAGCAATGGTACCAGCCATGCCGATTTCAACATCATCGGCATGAGCACCAAACGCTAATATATGTAATCCACTCATAATTGTTCCCCTCATTTTCTTAACTTGCGGTAATCTAAATCTCCTCGCTCTAATGCGTGCATTAACATTTCAGCACTTGCCATATTCGTTGCAAGTGGAATCGCATATACATCACATAGACGAAGCAATGCATTTACATCTGGTTCATGCGGCTGAGCAGTTAGTGGATCCCGGAAAAAAATCACCATATCCATATCATTTTTTGCAATCATTGCACCAATTTCTTGATCGCCACCAAGAGGACCCGATTGAAATCTTGTTACAACTAAACCAGTCGCTTCCATAATACGAAGTCCTGTCGTTCCCGTTGCAAATAATTCATGTTGTTCAAAAATTGGTTTATATGCGTATGCAAACGAAACCATGTCATTTTTCTTTTTGTCATGTGCGATTAAGGCAATTTTCATCCGTTGTCTCCCCTTTAGTCGATAATATTTTCTAAACCGTACACAAGATGATCTAGATTCATTACTGTATCAATTGATAGTTTTACACCCGACATAAATGATGCACGATTGAATGAATCATGGCGAACCGTTAACATTTGTCCATCTCCACCAAACATTACTTCTTGGTGTGCAATAAGTCCTGGTAAACGTACACTATGAATGTGAATGCCGTCTACATTTGCACCACGAGCACCTTCTAGTTGTTCTACTTCATTCGGATGACCTTGCTGCTTTGATTCACGGTTTTGACGAATTAATTCTACTGTTTTTACAGCTGTACCAGATGGCGCATCTAATTTTTGATCATGATGCAATTCAATTACTTCAACATCTTGGAAGTACTTCGCTGCCATTTGTGAGAATTTCATCATAAGAACTGCACCAATTGCAAAGTTTGGAGCGATAATAGTTCCTACTGCTTTTTCTTTCGCCTTCTCTGTTAATTGCTTTAGTTCTTCTTCTGTAAATCCAGTTGTACCAATAACAGAACGAAGTCCACGCTCAACTGCAAGTGTAACGTGTTGTTTTCCAACTTCTGGCGTTGTTAAATCTAACAACACATCTGCTTCTACTTCCTCTAAACAAGTATGTAAATCTGCGTAAATAGGTACATTTAGCGCTGGCATGCCCGGTAAATCAGAGATTTTCTCTCCGCCATGCTTATAATCCACTGCTGCTACTAAATTAAAATGCTCCGTTCTTTCCATAAGAAGGACTGCCTCATGTCCCATACGTCCTCTTGGTCCAGCGATAATTACTTTAATTTCTTTCATTATTCTTTCTCTCCCTCATCAATACGTGTCCAGCGATCTTTATCACGTGTATTAAATTTATTCATTACAATGTTATGCGCTGTTTCTAAATCAATATTTAAACTATTTGCCATACAAATCATAACAAATAATACATCTCCAAGCTCTTCTTCAATACTACGTTCTTTTTCAGTTGTTTTCTTCGGTTTCTCACCATAATAATGATTAACCTCTCTTGCAAGCTCCCCCATTTCTTCCGTTAAACGAGCCATCATTGCAAGTGGACTGAAATAACCTTCTTTAAACTGACCAATATATGCATCTACTTCTTTCTGCATATCCTTCATCGTTTTCGCTTCCATACAACTCACCTCTAATCCTTCCTCTTTCATGTTAGCCAATTCATCGCGATTTGACAAATATTATTCCCTGCCAAACACCTATTTGCGACCCTTTTTGGGATAGACTATAATAAAGTGAAACTTTCTTTTGTGATTTTTGCAAAAGATTAGCCCAGATCCATTATTTTTATAGCCTTCTTTATTTTTACTAACAACTAGAAATTACTTATCATTATGTTTTACCATATCAGCGGAGCAATGCAATCTACATAATTAGGGGGATTTCTATATGACATCAAATTTGAAGATTCGAAATATCATTTTCATTTTAATCGGTTCCGCTATTTTTTCTTTCGGTATTGTGAATATCAATATTGAAAATCACCTTGCAGAAGGTGGATTTACCGGTATTACACTATTATTGTATTTTCTATTTAAGTTTGATCCTTCTTACTCAAACTTAATTTTAAATATCCCTATATTTTTCATTGGTTGGAAGTTACTTGGAAGAACAACATTTATCTATACACTAATCGGCACCTTTAGCGTATCTTTATTTCTATGGATTTTTCAGCGTTACGAAGTTCTCAACTTACATTTAAATTTACAAAATGATATGACACTCGCAGCTTTATTCGCCGGGGCATTCATTGGTATAGGTCTTGGAATCATATTTAAATACGGCGGGACTACTGGCGGTGTAGATATTATTGCGAGACTCGCTCATAAATATGTTGGCTGGAGTATGGGGAAAACGATGTTTATGTTTGATGCTATCGTCATTATCGTCTCGATTCTTACCTATTTATCATACCGCGAGGGCATGTATACGTTAGTTGCTGTTTTTATCGGTGCGAAAGTCATTGATTTTATGCAGGAAGGAGCCTATGCGGCGAAAGGAGCCACTATTATCTCAGATAAAAACGATGAAATTGCTGCCAAAATTTTATCTGATATGGAGCGCGGAGCAACCTTTTTAAAAGCTGTTGGATCGTATACGAAAGTGGAACGGAATGTATTGTATTGCGTTGTCGCTAAAAATGAAATCGTGAAATTAAAAAATATAATTACTTCTGTAGATCCTCACGCCTTTGTTGCTGTAAGTGACGTACATGATGTAGTTGGTGAAGGTTTTACATTAGATGAAAATAAAAATCCGTTACATACATAAACCGAACTAGAAAAGCTCTTTAGCTTTTCTAGTTTTTTATTACATATTTTTCAAGTTTCTCTAAATCCTCATAAATAAGCTCCAATAAACTCCGATTATAAAAAATGGAAGCAGGATGAAAAGTCGGGAAAATATGATATTCTTTCTCTGACCATGTAAACTCTACACTTTGCATATCCTTTAATTTTTGAATAGGCTTTTTTAATAATTGTCCGTGCACATCTGTGATTTTTGTATTTTTTCCTATTAAACGTTGAAGGCCGATATTTCCAAGCGTGACGATAAGCTTCGGGTTTATTTTCTCTAATTCATAATCTAACAAAGGGGCATGGGCAAGTATTTCCCCTTGATTTGGCGTTCTATTATACTTTTTCTGTATGATTTCACCATTTCGTTCTTTTTTCTCTCGCCACTTATAAGGTCTACTCCGAACAGTGCTCGTAATATATACTTCTTCCCTTGTAACGTGAATCCGTTCTAAAAACTCCATTAATTGTTTTCCCGCTCTCCCGCTAAATGGAATCCCATTATGAATTTCTGTTTCACCAGGCGCTTCTCCTAGCAACATAAATTTTGGATTTTCAGGACCTTGTCCACTTAAAAATCCTTCTAGCTGATAAGAAGCACTTTGTTCTCTCACTTGTTTTACTAAATGGCTTGGATATTTCATTTCCCTCACCACCTTTCCGCATTACTTCTATTATTTCTATTTACAATACATTATATAATTCAATCCACAAAACAAAAAAAGACTATCAAAATTGATAGTCTTTAGTCGTCGCTACGCTGCATACCAGTATACATTAATACGAGACGTAATAATTCAAATACCGCTACAGCTGCAGCTGCTACATATGTTAATGCTGCCGCATTTAATACTTTACGAGCTTGGCCATATTCATCTGTTGATACGATACCTAATGCTTCAATTTGTTGCATTGCACGCTTTGATGCATCAAACTCAACTGGTAATGTTACGAGTTGGAACACAACACCTGCTGCCATTAAAATAATTCCTAATAACAATAGTTTTGACATTGTCGCAAATATACCAATCATAATAAATACCCATGATATATTCGATCCAAAATTCGCCACAGGCACTAACGAATGACGAATACGCATAAAGTTATAATCTTTTGCATCTTGAATTGCGTGTCCTACTTCGTGTGCTGCAACTGCTGTACCAGCAACTGAATGACCATAATAGTTATCTGTTGATAATCGAACTGTTTTTGCAGTTGGATCATAATGGTCTGATAAATGACCTGGTGTTTCTTCTACAGCTACGTTGTATAATCCATTTTCATCTAAAATTTTTCGAGCCACTTCCGCTCCTGTCATACCTGATGTTGAATAAACTTGTGAATACTTGCTATAAGCACTACGTACTCTTGACTGTGCATACAACGGTATGATCATTATGATCGCGAAGTAAATTAAATAAAACATCATGAACCTCCATTGAAGTTTTAATTATAGTACTACTCATTCTATTTTCTTCTGCCATCATTGTCAATGAATAAACCTTACAATCCGTATCTTTATTTATTGCATTATCTATTCTTAGAGTGTACATTACCCTTTCTTTTTTCTCTCTCTCCTTTATACTTTCTCCACCCAACATAAGTTAATGTGAATAAAATAAGACCCCCAGTAATTGTCATAAACCAAATGAGCGAGGGTGCAATTTCATCTTTTTTTACTGTGTGAAATATTTTTTGCAAATCCCCTTTAATGATTCCTAGTTGCATTTGCCCACCTTTCGTTTTTAACATAACGTTACGAAATTCATCCAAATAAGATAAATGGGCATTTACACGCTGCACTTCGTTTTCTGGCAAAGCAATCATTAAGCTTGGATAAATAATATTAAATTCATGTAAAAATGTGTTTAACGTTTGTTGAAACTGTCCCGTATCTTCTTTTTTCATCGCTTTTTCCATTTGAGAAAAGGCACCCATTATTTTTGTTTCTCTTTCCATCCAAAGTGGTTGATATTTCGACACTTGCGCATCAACAGCGAGCTGCAGGGCTAACACATTATCGATTTTAACTTGTTTACTTAAATCTGTTTCCACGAGAGATTGTTTGGCCTTGTCGTAAGCTAAAGAAATAACTCTAACTTGATCTGGCGTTACTTCTTGCTTCTTTTCATTCCCCTTTATTACAAACTGCTCCGAGAAATGTTGTAATACTTGTACTGCTTTTTCATCTTCATTACGCTTCACTAATTGTAATGAGTCATCTAACAACCCTGTTAGTTCACCCCACTCTTCAGCATATATACGTAACGGAAACATTATAATTAGAAATGCTATCAATCCAATTAATGTTCTCTTCATCACGGTCCCCCCTATAACTACTAGTACAAAATATGTTAATTTGGACAAGAATAGAACAGAACTGAACCGAAAAATATATTATCGTTTTACAAACAAAAAAAATTCTCTTTAAACAGAGAATTTTCCCTTTGAAACCCTTTTCTTTTTTACGAAATATCTATACAAGCTATAACAAAGTATGCTGCCACATAAAATAAATAATAAAATAGCACACGCTGCATGCATAAAGAATTCTTCTGGTAGCATTAATATAATCGGATCCGTTTCAATATCAAACATCCAATAATCATTACTAAATAAAAGTTTATGAAATAATACAAAACTCTTTTCAAAATTAATAGCGATTGGTAGCATCAGCGCTATCGGAAAAATAATTGTTAAAATCGATCCGTGTAGTAAAAACTTTTCATTTTTCTTTTTTAATAAATAAATCCCGCCTATTATAGCAATCATAATTGTCGCATACATCACATATTGAATCTTTACTAAAATATTTTTAACATCTACAAAATGAATACGGCCATTTGTAGACATATCTAATGTTGGCAACTGCAATACACCATCATAAAACGGCGATAAATATGTGATAAGCACATCATAATTTCTTTTAATATCATCCTTCGTCATATCCGCTAAATCTGGAATGTTTAAAAAATCAATTTCAAAATAATACAGCCATTTCCCGTATACAACCGCCGTTGTTGCGAGTGCAAATATAGAAAATGCTATGCTGTATGAAACAGCTATCGTAATCAATCGGTCCCATATTTTTGTACCACTCTTATTTTTCTTCATTTTCTCCCCCTATATGTTTTAACTATCATAAAGAAAACTGTTTTCGGTTCTCACGCAAGCAAGAATAATATGTAATACATAGTGTAGCGATGCTTAGCCAGAACGTAAAATAACCAATTTCTTCTACAAACAAATGCATAATTCCATATCTCGGCATTTGCCAAAATAAATAATCAATTGCATCATTATGTAATGTCCATATAGCTGCTACCGCAAAATGCCATTTTTTTATACGGTAAAACGGTGCATATAACAATCCTTGTACTGCCATCGCAAAATGCGAAAGCATTAACATATACCCTATAACACCAATAGGACCTTTTACATAGATCATAATTGCATTTACAACAACAGCCCATATACCATATTTTATTAAAGTAACAATCGCTAGCGCCTCTATTAATCCCCAATTTCTCTTTATTAAAAAAGCAATTAAAACAAAGACAAAAAAGAGACTCGCCATCGGGCTATCAGGTACAAACGGCCAAAAAATAGGTGAAGTTTCTTTTAATTGATTTCCATACCATATAAATCCGTATATTGTACCTAATATGTTAACAACTAATAAAAATAATAATACGGAGCGTTGTCTTAACATTGCATACAAGTAAACCAAGCTGTATGTCCAACACCTTTCAAACAAAGTCATTCTTTCCTCAAACTCTACTCTATTATATAGTAAACTTTCTTTCATCAAAATAAAAAGCTGACTACAATTTTTTTGTAGTCAGCTTTTTATTATTTTTTATTATACTTTGCAACGAATTCCGAAAGTTTCTTCAGTTCCTCATCTGTACCTTTAAATACACCTTTAGGCATTGAACCTTTTCCGTCTTTCGCAATTTTAGCAATTTCTTCTGGCTTTAAAGTTAAGTTTTGCAGTGCAGGCGCTGCTGCCCCGCCCTGTAAATTGTCACCGTGACACGTTAAACAAGTATTTTTTTGCATTAATTTATAGCCGTCATCATTTTTATCAACTGGTGCTGTTTTTACAATTGCTCCTTGTTTTTTTGCAGCTTCCCAATCGTGGTGCGCTACAGATTCCCAAGTTAAAAAGATAATCGATGCAATTGCTAAAAGCATGAATCCAGTTGCTACAGGACGCTTCAACGGGCGTCTTTCTGGTCCTCGATCGAGAAATGGAGCTAGCAGTAATGCGCCAAACGCAATCCCTGGCATAATAAACGCTCCAATTACAGTAAATGAACCAGAAGCATAAGAATACTTTAATAACTGATACAAAAATAAGAAATACCAATCTGGAAGTGGTATATATCCAGCATCAGTTGGATCCGCCATTCTCTCAAGTGGTGACGGATGCGCCACTGTTAAACATAAATAACCGATTAAAAAAACTGCACCAACCATCCATTCTTTTAACAAGAAGTTCGGCCAAAATGCTTCTGTTTTCCCTGGGTATTCAGAATAGTCTTTTGGAATATTTGGTTTCCGAGCTACTGGTACCCGAGAATCTCCTACAAACTTCATCCCTTTGCCGCGATGCATAATCTCCCTCCTTTAGTTCTTTCCCCTTTTATTTAGCAATCTCTTATAGCGGACCGGAAATACCTTGTTTGCGAATCATGATGAAGTGGAAGGCCATTAAACCTAGAAGTGCTGCTGGTAAGAAGAAGACGTGAATAGCAAAGAAGCGAGTTAATGTTTGAGCGCCAACAATTTCGGAATGACCAGCGAGTAATGTTTTAATATAAGGACCAATGAGCGGTGTTTGCTCTGCAATTTGAATCCCTACTTTCGTAGCAAATAAAGCTTTCATATCCCACGGTAATAAATATCCAGTAAATCCAAGACCTAACATAACAAAGAAAATAAGAACACCAACAATCCAGTTTAGCTCACGAGGCTTTTTATACGCACCCTGGAAGAAAACTCTAAGTGTATGTAAAAACATCATTACAATGACGAGACTAGCACCCCAGTGGTGCATACCACGAACAATTTGTCCGTATGCAACTTCATTTTGTAAATAATAAACCGATTCCCAAGCATTTTTAATATCAGGCACATAATACATCGTCAAAAACATTCCAGATAAAATTTGAATTACAGTAACGAAAAAGGTCAGTCCTCCAAAGCAATAAACGAATGCAGAAAAGTGATGTGCCGGGTTTACATGTTCAGGTACTTCATGATCAGCAATATCACGCCATATCGGTGTAATATCTAACCTTTCATCTACCCAATCATAAATTTTATTTAGCATCTACTTTGCACCCCCTCTTGGCTTCGCTTTTCCTAAATACAGCGTTCCATCTTTCACTTTAGACTCGTATACATCAAGTGGAGCAAGCGGCGGCGTGCCTTTAATGTTCATCCCGTCTTTTGTGTAACGGCCCCCGTGGCATGGACAAAAGAATTGATTCGGATGTGCTTTGTCCGAATTCCAGTTCACTGTACATCCTAAATGTTTACATACCGGAGAGAACGCAACAATGTCTCCGCTTTCATCTTTATGAACCCAAGCTGATTTTGGCTCTTCGGACTTGTACCAACCATCAACCTGCTTCACCTTAAAGTCGAAACGTTTCGGCTCTGTTGTAATATCCTTTACTTGTGCAACAGCAACCATATCCGTTCCCGCTTCTTTTCTTAACACCGGATCAAGCGCAAATCGCGTCATCGGCATTAAAATACCCGCTGCCATAAAGCCTCCTACCCCTGTAAGGGTGTAATTTAAAAACTGTCTTCTTGATACACGATGTTCTTTCTCGCTCACGAAAATTTCCCCCCTCTATCAGAAATTGTCCCCTCGTGATAAATTATATAAAAAATAAAAACTAGGACACTATCATGATATAATACGGTCATGCACAGGTCAATATCATACTACTCATAATAATAAGAACTTTCTGTTTATTATTATTTTCCCCATTTTTCTTCTAACATCACCATTATATTTTTTATATGCGCATGAATAACTTCTCTTTTCGCTTGATCACTAAATTGTTCTAACGCTAATGAAGGAAACCAAAATAAATCTCCCTGCAATTCTTGCATATCTTCTTTCCATGAAAAATCACTTGTAACATATGCAATATGCTTAAAACCTTGCTCTTGTAAATGATTTGTCCATTCTTGCAAACGAACTTTTTCGTTTTTTTGACTTTCTACTAAATACGTAAATGCAGGTAGTAAAAGCACTCTTCCTTTATATTCTCTTTCCAACTCCATACTCAACAATTCGATAAATTCACCTTGTTCTACTACCATTTTCATTTCTTTTGCTGCCGAAATTGATAAAAGTGGTATAACACCTGTATCTACATACTCTCTTGCTTTCTCAAACTGTTCCACATCTTTTACAATCCATTTCAAATTTCTTCCCTCCCCTCACCTACAAATGACAGAACTTTCACTTTATATATATTAAACCATACTAAAAGAGGTAAAAAAAGAAAAACTACCTATATTAAGGTAGTTTTTCTCAAAAAGTCTGAAATTTGTAAAATTTTATAAATCCAAATGAATTCTATAACATCTTTAACTCAGCTGTTAACCTATGAAACGCTTCCTGATCTTGCTTATCCAGCGCTTCATCAATTTGTTTCAAAAGACGTTCTCTTCTAAAAGAAAATACACTTTCTTCTAAAAATCTTTCTGCAAGTAAACGATCTTTTTCATTTACTTCAATATGCTTCGGTAAATACGGGTTTTCTTCTAATACAGCTACATAATTGGCATTTTGAAACGATGATTTAAAATTGAGTTGAATATAAATATCCTCATCTCGATTTAAACGAATATCATGAAACGATTTTTCAGCATCTGTTGTCATAACATTTTGTTTAAAGAAGTGAAACGGTGTATCTTTTACACAATTCGCGGACATCACTAAGCCACGCGGACAATATTTTGCATGCTCTACGAAGTGGACTTTATGCATTAATTGGTCGTGACTCATTAAATAATTCAAAATCCATACACATTCACGCTGTTTCAGTTGGTAATTATTCAAAAACCATTTTACAAAATCCTTCTTCTCGTTTACAGAAACAGGGGTATTCATAGCAATTAAGTCCCTCCTCTGTCTTTCTCTTTTCTTTTTAGATTCAAGAAGCGGCATTCAGTTTCCTTCCAACTTATGAAAAATCCTCTAAATTATATAACAATTCTTCAATATGAATTTGTGTCGGGTCTAGTTGTATTAACTGAGTAAATACTTCTTTCGCCTCTTTTCGCATACCTTCTTCCAATAAGAAATAACCGTACTCTTCCAAGAAGTCTGGATGATTCTTAAAAGAAGTATATGCACTTTCATAGTGTTTTAATGCATCCGAATACATTTCTAATTGTTTTTTTGCAAACGCAAGATCCCAAAGTAGTTGTGTATCTGGTTCTCCGCTATCAATCGCACGCTCTACAACTGCAATTAGCTCTTCATACTTTTCTTGTTCCTTTAAGATATAAGCATATTTTAATATTGCACCTAAATGTCCTGGATCTAACTCAAGCGCTTTTTGAAGCACTTCCTCTGCTTCCGCTATTTTTCCTAATTTCGCTGCAATGTTCGCTAATTCTACATAAAATGGTACAGAAAGCTCATCTACTTTAATTCCTTCTTGAAGTGTTTCATAGCTTTCTTGAAGCATTCCTTCTTTTTCATAGCTTTTCGCTAAATACATGTAAAGCGATGCATACTCCGGATCTAATTCTTTTAGTTCTTGCCAAGCACCAATTGCTCTTTGGTATTCTTCGCCTTGGTATAATGTGAAGGCATATCCAAATAATGAGTGGATATCTTTTTGTTCCTCTAAACCTGCTTCATAGTAAGAGATCGCTTCTTCCCAATTCCCAATCGCACTTAACGTTTCTGCGAGGCGAAGTGCAATGACAACACCACCCATTACTTTATGTTCCACTAATAGCGACTCATAATGAGTAATTGCCTTTTGTTCTTCCCCTTTACTACTATATAACTCTGCTAATCCAAACGTAATAACAGGTTCGTCAGGCATCATTTCTTTTGCCTTTAATAGTTTTTGTTCTGCTACATCATCGAAACCTTGCATTTGGAATAAATCCGCAACAAGTAATAACGATTGAACATACAATTCATCAGTTTCTGGAATATCATGAAGTACTTCAATCGCTTCATCTTCTTTGTCTAGATCAATATATAATTCTGCTAAAAATACAGTGAATTCACTTTCTTCCGGGTACAATAAACGCAAGTCTTCTGTAATAGCTAACGCTTCATCCGTAAATCCAAGTGTATGATAGTAACGAGCAATATCATACTTCTCTTCATCATTCGCAATTTTTAATTGTTCTTTTAATAATTGTAATCCTTTTTCCGCTTCACCATTTTCAATATATGAAACAGCTTGTTCAAACTTTTGCATAAACGTCTCCTTTAATTCTAACAAATATTATTTTCTGTTCATTTATCATAAGCAACTAGGTGTAAGAACGCAACCTTTAGAATGAGCATACTTCTTCTTGTACTTTCACTAATAACGATTCGAATATGACACCGATACCGCATTACTACTTTCTATTGTACCGTTTTCTTTCATTACCGTGCAAATAACTTCCCTTATTAATTATTAACACGCACGGATCGAGCTTTACAGGCCTTCATTTAAATAAAAAAGACTCCTATAATAGGAGCCTTCACACACTCTTAAGAGTATGTTTCTTCTTTCTTTACTTGCTCTTTTACAAGCTCTGTCAATAATTCTATAATTTCATCATTTTCTTCTTTCAAACCGACAGTAATACGAATACCATCATGTATACCAAATGCAGCACCAGAACGAACAATGTAGCCTTTCTTCATTAATCGTTCGAAAGCCTCATTACCAGGAATACCTAGCTTTAAGAAAATGAAATTTGTTTGAGATGGATAATAGAATACATTATATTCCTTACAAAATGCGTAATATTGATTTAATCCTTCTTCATTCTTTTTCACACATTCTTGTAAAAACGCTTGATCTTCTAATGCAGCAAGGGCTACAGATTGGGCTACAGTCGATGTATTAAATGGTAACCTTGCTACTTCTAGCTGCCCAATTAACTTCGCATTACCAACCGCATACCCGATACGGAAAGCAGCTAAACCATATGCTTTCGAAAACGTACGTAAAACCATAAGATTTTCATATTTTTTAAGAAGTGGTAATGTTTGTGGATAGTCTTCTGCTCCCGCATATTCATAGTATGCTTCGTCCATAATAACGAGCGCTGACTTAGGAACTGATTCTAAAAATGAAAGTAAATTTTGTTTCTCTACATATGTACCTGTCGGATTATTCGGGTTACAAATCCATACAATCTTCGTTTTATCATCTACTTGCTGTAACATCGCATCTAAATCGTGAATGCCATCTTTAAGTGGTACTTCACGAACTTCTGCTCCTTCAATTACAGCATGGTGATGGTATTGCGAGAATGTTGGATTCGCCATTACAACATTTGTTCCTTCTTGTAGTAATGCACGGCTAATCATTTGAATGACTTCATCTAATCCACTACCAAATAACAGTTGTTCTGCTTTAACACCTAACTGCTCTGCTACTTTTGTCCGAAGTTCAAAGGCATATCCATCTGGATAAAGAGCGTATTGACTCACTAAAGAAGTTAATGCTTCTGTTACACGTGCTGAGCAACCGAATGGATTTTCGTTCGATGCTAATTTCACAATTTTTGATAATCCATATTCCCTTTTTACTTCTTCAATGTTTTTCCCAGGTACATATGCTCTCAAAGTTAACAATTGCTCTTTCACTCTCATTTTTCTTCCCCCAGTCATTTTATTCAATTCGATTACAATACGGTGGTAATCCCGCACTGTAATCGTTTATCTTAACCGTCACTATTACGAGAATACCTCAAAACAAGCACTTCACACTTCTTAAGCCATATCCTTTTGAAATGCCTCTAACGCAATATGAACAGTCTCATCTGGAATAGATACGACATTCACTACCCCATATTCCTGCATTAGCACCATATGAATTGCTCCAGCATTCGCTTTCTTATCTTGTTTCATCAGCTGGACGAGGCGCTCTACATTCAAATCACTTGGTATTTTTGGATAGCCGTACTTTAAGAACCACTGCTTCATCTCTTCATAGGAAAGATCAACCTTGTACACTTGCTCACTTAAAAACAAGGCAAATAACATTCCAACCGCTACTCCGTCACCATGAGTAATATTTCCATATCCTAGCTCTTTTTCAAGAGCATGGCCTAACGTATGTCCAAAGTTCAAATGAGCACGTACACCTTTTTCTGTTTCATCTTGAGCTACAATATTCGCCTTTACAGGAATCGCCTTCGTTAATATATGGATTAACTTTTCATCACGAAGGTCTGCTAATGTTTGCACTTCTTCTTTTAGCCAATGATACAGATTTACATCACCAATAAGAGAATGTTTTATCACTTCTGCATAACCTGAACGCCACTCTTTTTCAGGAAGAGACTGTAAAAACGGCGTATGATATACAACTGCTTCTGGTTGATGGAATGCACCGATCATATTTTTACCTAACGGATGATTGATCGCTACTTTCCCACCTACTGCGCTATCATGAGCTAATAAAGTTGTTGGAACTTGAATAAAGCGAATTCCACGCATAAACGACGCAGCAACAAAGCCAGCTAAATCTCCAATCATCCCGCCTCCAAGTGCAATAATTAAAGAATTTCTATCTAATTTATTTTCAAGAGCTGACGTATGAGCCGCATAGAAGTTTTCAAAAGACTTCTCTTTCTCGCCACTCGGTACAACGAATGAAAATACGTTTTGCTCTATTTTCAATGCATCTACAACTGTCTGTAAATGGAAAGATGCAACAGCTTCATCTGAAATGATCATAACGTTTGATACAGATGGCTGCATATTTTGAACGATTGTTTTCAAATGTGACAATGATTCTTTTCCTACGTGTACATCATATTCTTTTGATTTCGTTTGAATATGTATGTTTCCCATTAAAATCCCCTCGCATATTCATTATGTTTCTCAATATTTTCACGAATAAGGTCCATACGATCTAATCCGAATTGTTCTATTAAAGCTGTCGCTAACTCCCAAGCCACAACCGCTTCTGCAACGACACTAGCTGCTGGAACAGCGCAACTGTCAGAACGTTCAATACTCGCTGTAAAAGGCTCTTTCGTATCAATATCTACACTTTGAAGAGGTTTATATAGTGTAGGTATCGGTTTCATCACACCGCGCACAACAATTGGCATTCCAGTTGTCATACCGCCTTCTAATCCACCTGCATTATTTGTTCTTCGTGTATATCCATGCTCTTCATTCCACAGAATTTCATCATGAACTTCACTTCCCGGTCTATGCGCTGCTTCAAAACCAATTCCAATCTCGACACCTTTAAACGCATTAATGCTCATAATTGCGGCTGCTAATTTTGCATCCAGTTTTCGGTCATAATGCACATAGCTACCAACCCCAATTGGCATTCCTTCTACAATCACTTCAACCGTTCCACCGATTGAATCACCATTTGCTTTCGCATCATCAATTGCTTTCATCATTTGGTTACCAGCTTCTTCATCTAAGCAACGTACAGGTGATGCTTCTGTAATACTTTTTAATTCTTCAATTGAACGATACATCATTTCCTTAGCCTGTACACCGCCAATTTCAATCACATGGCCCGCCACTGTAATACCAAGTTCTGCTAACACTTTTTTAGCAACCGCACCAGCAGCAACACGCACTGTCGTTTCGCGCGCTGAAGAACGTTCCAGTACATTTCTCATGTCTCTATGTCCATATTTAATCGCACCATTTAAATCAGCATGTCCAGGTCTTGGCTTTGTTACTTTTCTTTTCATTTCTTTTTCTTCTTGTTCCGTTAAAGGCTCTGCGCCCATAATTTTTGTCCAATGTGCAAAATCACGATTTTCAACAACAAGTGCAATTGGAGAACCTAATGTCTCTCCATGTCTAACACCACTTACAATTTGCACTTGATCTGTTTCAATTTGCATGCGTCTACCACGCCCATATCCCTTTTGCCTTCTAGCTAACTCTTCATTTATATCATCTGCTACTAAAGGTAGACCTGCTGGTACACCTTCTATAATCGTTGTAAGTTGTGGACCATGAGATTCACCAGCTGTAATATATCGCATACGTTATTCCTCTTTTCGTATATGTATTTATCCCGCTATATTAAGCAATGATATTATCCTTCATTACTCTAAAAATATGAAAGAAATTATATAATACATCAGCCATTCGTTTATTCTCCGATAGGCCTTTTACTTTACATATCAATATATCATAACCGCTCTAAATTCGTAACTAAATGAAATAAAAAAAGTGCAAGAAGAATACCCCTATTCTCCTTGCACTTTCTACTATTATCACAGTTATTAAAGCGTTTACAAATTATTTCAAAATAATTAGTAAATCCATTCATTCATTAATTTTGAGTAGTCAACTAATTCTTCTTCTTTAAAGAAAATAGCAATCTCGCGCTCTGCACTTTCTAACGAATCAGAACCATGGATAATGTTTTTCGCAACAGTTACACCGAAATCTCCACGAATTGTTCCAGGAGCTGCTTCATGTGGTCTTGTTTTACCCATCATGTTACGAGCTGTATCTACTACACCTTCACCTTGCCATACCATTGCGAATACAGGGCCAGATGTAATAAAGTCTACTAATTCACCAAAGAAAGGTTTTTCTGTGTGCTCAGCATAGTGTTGTCCAGCAATTTCCGGAGTTACTTGCATTAATTTTGCACCAACTAATTGAAAGCCCTTCTTCTCAAAACGAGCTACGATTTCCCCAATGAAGGCACGTTGTACACCGTCTGGTTTTACCATTAGAAATGTTTTTTCCATAAAAAATCTCTCCACTTCTGAATTATGTATGTAATTGTATATCCCCACACACATATTAACACCCTTATCACAATTGTGCAATAGTTTTGAAATAGAGAGATTATTTTATTTTTTAGAAAAAACACTAAAATTTTCGTTTTCCAATATACTTTGCTACATTTTGTAATGCATACTTCGCTTGTCCACGTGGAAGTGGTTTTATAATTTCTAATGCTTTATGTAAATAACGTTCACTAAATGCAAATGCTTTATCAATAGCGGCACTATTCTTTACAGCCTCAATAATTTCTTTCATTTCATCCGCTGTTGTATTTTCATGTACAGATGTAATTTTTTTGCGAAGTATCGGATCTTCCATAGCGTATAGAGCAGGAAGCGTAATATTTCCTTGTAACAAATCACCACCAGCAGGTTTGCCCAGTTTCTCTTCTGTGGAAACGAAATCTAAAATGTCATCAATAATTTGATACGACATCCCTACGAAATATCCGTACCAAAACAGACGACTTACCGTATCACGATTAGCGCCAGCAGCAATTGCTCCTAGTTGGCAACTCGCAGCAATTAATAACGCTGTTTTTCGCTTTATTCTTCTTAAATACGTTCTTAAATTTTGATCATAGTTATATTTATCTTTAATTTGTTCTATTTCACCTTTACATACTTCTAAAATGGTATGCGATAGCGCCTGATGCGCCTCTGGAATTTCGATATTTGTTATACATTCAAGAGACTTAGCAAATAAATAGTCCCCTGTATACATTGCAATACGATCTCCCCATTTCGCATTCACAGTCGCACTACCACGTCGTAAAAAAGCAGCATCAATAACATCATCATGAACAAGAGAAGCCATATGAATAAGTTCTAATGCAACAGCTACATGCTTAATTGCATCTAACTTATAGTCTCCAAACTTTCCCGCAAGCAACACAAATACAGGACGAATTCGCTTCCCACCAGCTTCAATAAGTTGTAATGCCGCCTCTTCTACTAATGGCTGTTCAGAAGCAACTGTCTTTTTTAATTCTTTTTCTATTACATTAATATCCGATCGTAAAAAAGAGTACATAAGTTGTAACTTCATATTGTTCACCTTAACCTAAAACTTCTTTTTTCTATTTTGATTCTGGTTTCATACCTAAATGCATCGCTGCTACCCCAAAAGTAAACGGCTTCACTTGTACACGTTCAAGTCCAGCTTTTTCAAACATATTAGCCAATTCTTTCATACCTGGGAATGTACTAGCAGATTCTTGCAGCCATGAATATTCTTTATAACTTTTCGCAAATAACTTTCCAAATAACGGCATGATATATTTAAAGTATAAAATATATCCTTGTCGAAAACCAATCATTGTTGGTTGAGATGTTTCTAAACAAATTACTTTTCCACCTGGTTTTACTACACGCGTCATTTCTTTTAATACGTGCATATAATCCGGTACGTTACGCAAACCAAATCCAATCGTTACATAATCAAATGTGTTATCTTCAAATGGAAGTTCCATTGCATTCCCGTGAAGTAGTTCTACTTGTTTTAATTGTAACGCCTCGACCTTTTGTTTACCGACAGATAACATATTTTCACTGAAGTCTAAACCAACAACCTTGCCCTGTTCACCTACTGCTCCAGCTAGCGCAATTGTCCAGTCCGCTGTCCCGCAGCAAACATCAAGTGCCTTGTTACCTGGTTTTACATCCATAATGCGCATCGTCTCTTTACGCCACGCTTTATGTCTTTGAAAACTAATTACAGAATTCATCACATCGTATTTATCAGAGATTTTCTCAAATACATCATGTACTCTTTCTTCTTTTGATTGTTGCATGCTCGTACCTTCTTCCAATGTAAAATTGCTTATGTCTTCGATTTATCTCTTAACACAGAGTTTATTTCGCTTATATCTGTGTGGTTTTCCAAAAATTGATTTTCTTTCTTTCTGAGTTCCATCATCCATCCATTAATAACTGTTTCTACCTCCGCTTGATCCTTCATAATCCCTTGAACAGCTTGAAAAACAGGTGAATGTTGTTTTTCAGCATGCAGTTCACATTCTTTTTGAAGACGGTTTTTTCCTAGTACATACGTTATAAATGGCTTCCAATGCGATAAATGAAAATGATCACATGTTTTTTGCAAAAGTGCAGACTCAATCGCAACTACACTTTCCATTATGTCATCCATCGTTTCATGCGCTTTTTGATATAACATTATTTTGTGTTCATTAATTTCTTTAATTCCTTCAGCAAGCGCACGAATTAAAACAATATCACGATTCATAGACAATAAGTAATAATATAACCCGCTATAGTAATCACCAGCAAGTACTGTTAGCTGACGACGTTTATGCGATTCATTTGCTTCTTCCCCTGCTTTATTTGATACTCTTTCATGTGTATCAAGCGCAATTTGCACAAGCATAATCGTTACTACATAATGCTCAATTTGTTCTATATGTAAATTTGCACTTTTTAAAGCACCATATAACAATGCTATTTTCTCTTCATCAATAAATGGTTCTTCAATATAGTTTATAAAATAAGGATGGCGTAATTTCTCCATCAATTTCTCTCTTATACCCGCATACCCTCCGTAGATGTCACACACAAAAATCACCCTTGTTTTCTAATTCATAAAACTTATTATAACACATACATACTATTTTCTATAACCAAAACTTGGCTACTCTTTCCAAACTTCCACCGAACGAAATAACATCTTCCATTCTTTTTAGTAGTCTTTCTATTCTCACTCTGCCTTGCTAAAACTATATCATTTATTTACATAAAAAAAAAAGAAAAGCAGTTTCCTACTTTTCTTTACTTCGATTTAATAAAAGATAAAATTTCACTACGCGCTGCAGCATCATTTTCTAGCACACCACGCACTGCTGTTGTTACTGTTTTCGCGCCTGGCTTCTTCACACCGCGCATCGTCATGCACATATGTTCCGCTTCTACTACTACCATTACACCATGCGGCTCTAGTACTTCCATAATAGAGTTCGCTACTGTTGATGTAATACGTTCTTGCAGTTGTGGACGACGTGCAATTGTATCTACAGTTCGAGCTAATTTACTTAACCCTGTCACTTTTCCGCCTTGCGGAATATATGCAACGTGAGCAACTCCATAGAATGGAACTAAATGATGCTCACACATCGAATAAAACGGTATATCTTTTACTAGTACAAGCTCCTCGTGATCTTCTCCGAACACTTTATGCAAATGTTCTTTCGGATCTTCATGCATACCCGCGAACACTTCTGCGTACATTTTTGCAACACGCTTTGGTGTATCAAGTACTCCCTCACGATTTGGGTCATCTCCGATTGCCTCTAAAATAAGGCGTACTGCATGTTCAATTTGTTCTAAATTAACTTTTGCCATCCGCTAGCCCTCCCGAAAACCTAAAAGTGATACGAACACATTCTAGCATATTTATGTTTTTAAAAGCAAAAAGAAGAGTTTCCAAAAAGGAAACTCTTCTTCCCTGTTAATATGTAAGGATTATTTAACCGCATCTTTTAACGCTTTACCAGGTTTGAATGCAGGTACTTTACTTGCAGCGATTTCAATCTCCTCACCTGTTTGTGGGTTACGACCTTTACGAGCCGCACGCTCACGAACTTCGAAGTTACCGAATCCGATCAGTTGTACTTTATCACCTTGTTTTAAAGCTTCTAAGATAGAATCAAAAACAGCGTCTACTGCTTTTGTTGCGTCCTTTTTAGAAAGGGAACTTGCTTCTGCAACAGCATTGATTAAATCTGTCTTGTTCATGCCATTCACCTCCTCCCAAAGATAAGACTGTATAATGATCATAAAATGAGTCTTACTTTCATTTGTAGGCAATTTTTGCAAATTCTATACTACAAAGATGTAGATAAATCATTATCAACGCCTATATTATACGATTCTCCTTTATAATTCAATATTTTTAAGGAAATTGTTACTCTTAAAATGTGAAAATCTGATGAAACTTGACAATTTACAACATTATATTAGATAATGACTGTTTATTTTTCTATTATATACGCGAAAATTAAAAAAATCCCTCTGCGATGAGAGGGATTTTTTCTTATAATATAATCGCAATTAATCCGCCAGATCCTTCGTTAATAATTCTTTCTAGCGTTTCTTTTAATTTATATCTCGCATTTTCTGGCATTAAAGATAGTTTCGCTTGTATGCCTTCTCGAACAATAGAGCTAAGCGAACGTCCGAATATATCAGAATTCCAAATTGATAATGGGTCATCTTCAAAATCCTGCATTAAGTAACGAACTAATTCTTCACTTTGCTTTTCAGTACCAATGATTGGCTCAAACGTTGACTCCACATCTACTTTAATCATATGAATAGATGGAGCTACAGCTTTTAATTTCACACCAAACCTTGAACCGTGACGAATAATTTCTGGCTCATCTAAGCTCATGTCAGCTAGCGCAGGCGCTGCTACACCATATCCTGTTTGCTTTACCATACGCAGGGCATCCGCCACTTGATCGTATTCTATTTTTGCATGAGATAAATCGAGCATAAGCTTCAATAAATGGTCTTTCCCTCTAATTTCCACTCCTACTACTTCTTTTAAAATTTGATCATATAATTCATCTGGTGCATATAAATCAATCTCTGCTACGCCTTGCCCCATATCAATGCCAGCTAGGCTCGCTCGATCAATAAATTCATACTGACTAAACTGCCAAACTACGCGGTCCACATCACGAAGGCGTTTTATATCCTTTACAGTCTCTTGAACAGCTTCTTGATAGCTTTGGCGTAACCAATGCCCTTCATTTAACACCATCACCCAGCTCGGAAGGTTAACATTCACTTCTAAAACCGGGAACTCAAATAACGCTTCTCGAAGCACATTGTACACATCTGTTTCCCTTAAACTCTCTACACTCATCGCAATGACTGGGATATCATATTCTTCAGATAAACTTTGGCGCAATTGCTCTGTATCTGGATGATACGGCTGTACAGTGTTGATGATCATAATGAAAGGTTTTCCGACTTCTTTTAACTCATTTACTACGCGTTCTTCTGCCTCTATATAATCTCTTCTTGGGATTTCACCAATCGTTCCATCTGTTGTAATTACAACACCGATTGTGGAATGTTCTTGAATTACTTTGCGTGTTCCGATTTCTGCCGCTTCATGGAATGGAATAGGTTCTTCATACCAAGGAGTATTAATCATGCGTGGGCCATTCTCATCTTCATAGCCTTTTGCTCCTGGAACCGTATATCCAACGCAATCTACCAATCGAATATTCACTTCAAGACCTTCATCTACTTCGATAGAAACCGCTTGGTTTGGAACAAACTTCGGTTCCGTCGTCATGATTGTACGACCAGCAGCACTTTGAGGCAGTTCATCCTGCGCCCTTTGACGGTCAGACTCATTCTCAATATTAGGAATAACTACAAGTTCCATAAATTTTTTAATGAATGTTGATTTCCCTGTTCGAACAGCTCCTACAACTCCAAAATAAATATCACCGCCTGTGCGTTCCGCAATATCTTTAAAAATATCTACCTTTTCCAAGTGATTCCCTCCCTCAATATTTTTGGGAATAATTCCACGTTTATAGTCAACTAATACCTTCTCTAATGTTGCCTATAATATCTGATATAATATAATGGTATTCTAGAAGTTCGGACAATATATCATATAATTTTGTCCAATTTCATATGACTATTAAAAAATACCTTTTGTTTGCATCGTAAGTTGTGTAACATAAAAAACCTTTCTTCTAGAACTTATTCACTAAAAGAAAGGTTCATGACTTATGATTTTAAAAAAATTGGTTCTCCATTCTTTACCGTATACGGTAAAGAATACGCAGGTACAAATGGAGAATCTTTCGAAAGTATATTCCGAATATCTTCCCCCTCCTTAAATTGTCCTTCATTTTTTTTCAACACTTCATATAAGTCGATTCGATAATCAACATAAATTTCTCCCTTTTCATTGATTACAAAAGGAAGCCCTTTACCAGAATACGGACTTGTCACTTGCGGTACATCTTTATATCCTAGTTTTTTGAAATCTAATTCATACACACCATCTGAAATTACCTTTTTAAAAGGTGGGTATTGATGTTCATCCCGATACATCCTAAGCTTTAATGATAATTCCTGAATTTGTTCAGCCATCCTAACATCAATTAACTTTACTGTCGGATTTGTTTCAACGTCTATTAATACGTATTGGTACACCCCTCCGCTTTCATACGCATTTCCTGGCGCTTCTTGTATGTAACGCGGAGCAATCTTTTGAAAATCGATTGGATACTTTTGATAAATAGGCGTATTCATATCCCGCGTCTTAATTGGCAATATCCCATCATTTTGCTCCTTAAATGTCGCTACAGCCTTTTGAACAACCTGTAGCTGATCTTCATAAGGAACAGCATTTTGTCTCATATTTTCTTTCGGATACAAACACCCCGTTAAAAGGCTCATACAACAAAATATTAAAATAATATGGACTTTTTTCACTAGCGATCACCTTTTCATACTAATATGACTTGCTCCGTATGTAACATTTTCGGACCATCCCCTTTACTGCTGTACAGGTCCACTAAATACAACAAGAAAAATAACAATTCCTGACACAATCATAAGGGTGTACGCTACTAATGCTGTAATCCCTTTCAAAAATTTATTCTTTATTTTGTATCTACTTAGTAAAATAAAGCTTACTGCAAAAAACATAAATCCAATTGCCCCTAAAGCAAACCACATTTTTAAAAGCCCTTCTGACATATACACACCCCTTTTTATTAATCTATTTTTATACTATTTTAACAAATTAAAATCTTTAAACAAATACAAAAAGAATATTTTACTACAAATTACGAATATATAACTTTAATCAACAGGTTTTTTCGCATCTTCCACTAATCTAGATAAAAATAAAACCGAAGCGAGTGTATCTCTCGCTTCGGTTGACCAAATATGCCCAAAACAGCTCTATTCCCATACTTTCATGGCTATCATATGCAATCTACAAACTCTTTGTTTCTCATATATTTTATTTTTTAAACATTTTACTTAACGAACCAAAATCAGCGGGCATATTATTGTTAATAATCGCTTTTACAATTTGATCCTCTTGTTCTTTCGGCACTTCACGTCCTGCCATAAGAGCCACTTGATGAATCAATTGACGAAGCACAGTCTCATCACGTAAATTCGCATTTTGTACAGATGATGCTAATTTAAAAATATCTTCTTTATTCACTTTCGCTTCTTTTTCAATGTTATTAAAAATGTTATTATCCATTCTTTTCACCCTCTCCTCAAGTTACTCTTCATCCTATGCAAAAATAAAAAAATGGTGAAAATACCCAAAAAAATAAAAAGCGACAGAAGTACAAATGTACTTCTGTCGCTTTTCTTTAAAGTAAGTCTGGTATAGCTTCTACTTCATGTTTTCGAACACGTCCCATCAATGAGCCTACTGCATCTTTCACATTATTCCCATTGAATAGCACGTCATATAAAGCAGCTGTAATCGGCATTTCAACTTCCATTTTCTCCGCTAATTCATGAGCAGCCTTCGTTGTTCTTACACCTTCCACAACCATACCCATGCTTTCTAACACTTCTTCTAAAGAGTGTCCTTTTCCAAGCATATTTCCAGCACGCCAATTTCGGCTATGAACACTTGTACAAGTTACGATTAAGTCTCCCATACCAGTTAGACCAGCAAACGTTAACGGATTTCCACCCATTTTTCTGCCTAAACGAGCAATCTCCGTTAAACCACGTGTCATTAATGCCGCTTTCGCATTATCACCTAATCCAAGACCATCAGTTATCCCAGCAGCTAAGGCGATAATATTTTTTAAAGCACCACCAAGCTCAACTCCAACGATATCTGGATTTGTGTATACACGGAAGTAGCTATTCATAAACAAGTCTTGTACTTCCTCAGCCGCTTCCATACGCTTTGCTGCAGACGTAACTGTCGTCTCTTGACGTAAACCGACTTCTTCAGCATGACTCGGTCCAGACAGCACAACAACGTCTTTAATCAAGTTCTCTGGAATTTCTTCCTCAATCACTTCCGAAATACGTTTTGACGTACCAGGTTCAATTCCTTTACTTGCATGAACCCAAGTAATCGGACCCGCTACATATTTCTTCATATCTTGCAATACTTCTCTGTACGCTTTCGTTGGCACTACAAGAAGTACTACATTTACATCTACTAATGCTTCTTCTAAAGAAGAGTAGGCTACGATTGTGCTTGGCAATGTAATTCCTGGAAGGTATCGACTATTCTCATGTTTCGTATTAATCTCATCCATAAGTTCAGATCGATTTCCCCAAATTCGTACATCATGTCCATTGTCAGCCAATACCATCGCTAACGCTGTTCCCCAGCTACCTGCTCCTACTACTGTGATTTTTGTCATAAAATCACATCCTCTCCATTAGTCTCTTGCTCTAGCGATAATGTGAATCGGCGTTCCTACAAAACCGAACGCTTCACGTAAACGATTCTTTAAGAAGCGCTCATATGAGAAGTGCATTAACTCTGTATCGTTTACAAATATAACAAATGTTGGTGGTTTTACCGCAACCTGTGTCGCATAGAAGATTTTCAGACGGCTACCATTATGAGTTGGCGTTGGATTCATCGCTACCGCATCCATAATTACATCATTTAATACGTTCGTTTGAATACGAATGCTATGGCTTTCATTTACTTCATTAATAACTGGTAATAATGTTTGTGTACGTTTTTTCGTTTTTGCAGATAAGAATACAATCGGTGCGTACTCTAAAAATTGGAAATGAGCACGGATGTTTTCTTCAAATGCTTTCATTGTTTTTTCATCTTTTTTCACTGCATCCCATTTGTTTACGACGATAATAACAGCACGTCCTGAATCATGAGCATATCCAGCAATTTTTTTATCCTGTTCAATAATTCCTTCTTCTCCGTCTAAAACGACTAAAACAACGTCAGAACGTTCAATCGCTCTAAGTGCACGAAGTACACTATACTTTTCTGTGCTTTCGTATACTTTCCCTTTTTTACGCATACCAGCTGTATCAATGATTACATAATCTTGGCCATCTTTACTATATGGCGTATCAACAGCATCACGTGTTGTTCCCGCTATATTACTTACAATTACACGTTCTTGACCAAGAAGTGCATTTACAAGTGATGATTTCCCTACATTTGGACGTCCAATTAAAGAGAAACGGATTGTTTCATCGTCATACGCTTCTTCTTCAATCTTTGGAAAATGATTTGCAGCTTCATCTAACAAATCACCAAGTCCTAAACCGTGTGTACCTGAAATCGGGAATGGCTCGCCAAATCCTAATGCATAAAAATCATAAATATCACTACGCATTTCTGGATTATCAACCTTATTTACCGCAAGTACAATTGGTTTTTTAGAACGATATAAAATTTTAGCAACCTCTTCATCTGCTGCAGTTACACCATCGCGACCATTCGTCATAAAAATGATAACATCTGCTTCATCAATTGCTACTTCCGCTTGTTGACGAATTTGTGTCAAGAACGGCTCGTCTCCAATATCAATTCCACCTGTATCAATAATGTTAAACTCATGATTTAACCATTCTCCCGCACTATAAATACGGTCTCGTGTTATACCTGGTATATCTTCTACGATTGAAACTCTTTCTCCAACAATTCTATTGAAAATAGTAGATTTTCCTACGTTCGGGCGGCCTACTATTGCTATTACTGGTTTCGGCATATACTTTCATCCTTTCAACTTGCTTCTGTTTATTATGTAAAAAACCCTTCTTTGTGCAAGAAGGGATTTGCATTCCAGAATATTTCTCAGCGTATCAAAACACCTCACATTATACCACACGTTGCTAATGTTTCACAATAATATATACATTCTCTTGTAAGCGATGCGCAATGCCATCTAAAATTGCCTCTAAATTATTTGCAACAAATTCTAATTCCTCTGTCGATTCACAAGTAAACAAAGGGGCACCACCAGCAAATTTCTCCGGCGTTGTTGTAATAACCGCGAGAATTACACTTTCTAACATCATCCCTTATCTCCCCTTCCTTTCGGGGCTTCCGATGACATATGAACAGCACTTTCTAATGTCGGCACATTCCCTATGACACCTATCGCTTTCTCCGCATCTTGATCTTGTGGCAAGACAAAAATTCCAACCCTACCATCTTCTAAATCACGCTTTGCTAACGGCACAAGCGCCGGCGTACCAGAATCTCTATAAATCCCTAAAGCGACAGAAACATCATGTAAAATAGCCTGTCGTTGTCCTAAGTTTGAGATGGTCACCATCGCATCAATTGATTTCGGCCTTAAAATAAAGCCCATTCCATATTTCATAATTTCCTCTTGCCTTGCCGGCAATCCAATATTCATAATGTAAATATTATCAATATACAGCCCCGCTCCTTCAAAACGAAGTGGAACATGCTCGATATCAACAAGATCATGTAACCTTCTGCCCGACATTAATGTTTTCGCGATAAAAAATGCGATGATAGCCATAATTACTCCAGCAATCCATGAACGGAACCCTATATACGCAAACGTCGTTGCAAACGACGTTAACATCGCCAAATAGTTGCGACTTTCAAAAACTAATGCAATTCCTTCAATGTATGTATTTCCACGCGGTACGAGCTCATATCCATCTAATTGTTGAAGTGTATTTCTTTCCATATTACGCACATCACGAAACTGTGTTGCTGCCAACGTAAGAAACGTAATAGCAGAAAAATCTTTTTTCAAAATTGACGGAATCGCAATCGCACCTAGAGCCGCTGCAATTAACCCCATCGCAATGTGAATAATTTTCCCGTGGAGCCTTGTCGGATATTGCCGCGTATCTGTCCTGAGCATTAGCACTCTCGTTACTGTCCCCGCTATTACGCCGCATAAAATGGCCGGTGTATATTCAGTCATGTATTACCCTCGCCTTTCTTTTACGTGTTTTCCCTTTGAACCGTTCCATATATACTGATGCTTTTGCAATCCAAAACAAAATTGCCATGAACAATGTAGAAACGGCGACGATATCAAAAAACGCTAAACTACCGTAATCATAAGGAAAGTGTAGTTTTCGAAAAATAATTGTCACAAACAATTCTCCCTGTAACATCCCTACATAAAGAGAACATAATCGTAATATACGATCTTCGTGTAATAAAACCGATGCATACACAAGAGCACTACTTAACAAAAACAACCTATCCACCACAATCCAAATTGGATCATATACTTCTAACAAATGAAAACTTGTATATAACATTGCAATAATAAGTGCCGAAAGTAAGGTATATAATTTTTTCCAAATAGAATAGAGCGTGATTCCTATAAAAGCAACCATACAAAGCAAAAGTGCATTTACTGATACAGTGAATGCAGCAATCGTTACATGCAACGGAGAGCAAATAATAAAAATCAATATACAAGCGCTTAGCTTCCACCGAATAGAATCCTTTTTCATAAAAAAAGTTACGACAATCCACCCTATCCAAGCTATAAAATAAAAAGTACTCCCTTCCATCATTTCACCTCCTATGTTTTCCATTATGGGAACTTTTTATGAAAGTTAATCCACTTTCTTCGCGCATAGTTTTTTCATATAACAGCAACACTTTTAATAAGGAGGTGCTATTCATTATGGGTAAAGATCGTCAAGAACGAAAACTAAGAGAATCACGCCGCGTTGAGTCTGACCGTGACCAATCACTACAATATCCAGGTGCAACTGGACTGGATACACCAGAGCAAGCTCGCAAGCAGAATCAGCACTAATGAATACAAAAAGACGGTTTCGATATTGTACGAAACCGTCTTTTACATTTTTATTTATATCGAAATAACATTTCATATATAAATTTTTCTAGGATTTTTTTACCTTCACCTATTTTCTTCGGCAAAATTAAACCCTTCCCAATCATTCATCAGTACAATCTTTACATTTTTCATCCTCTATTTCAGTCGTATTTTTCCCAAGCTAATGTTTATATACATAATAATAATTTTATTTTGATAGAATATTAATTCATTCCTCACTTTACATTACTAAAAAGAACAGAAAACAAAAAAAATCAACCGTTTGGTTGATTTTTTATCTTCTACTATAATGCGTCGTATCAATACCACGCTGCGTTAACCAATGATATGTTTCGCCCTTTACAACAAGAGGTACAGCCTGTAACTCTTCTATCGTCTTCGCACCAAGAGCTGTCATAATAAATTTCAAATCTGTATGTAAAAGATCAATTTCATCCACTAACTTCTCAATACCATCTTGCATTAAAATACGTAAAAAGTAACCAGCAAACGCAGTTGTATTCGCCCCTAATGCGATTGCTTTCGCTACGTCAAGCGCTGTTTGTATACCCCCAGATGCAATAAAAGAGAGGTTATTATTTGTAGAGGTTGCTTCAATAATCGAGGTTGCTGTTTGTATGCCCCAGTTATTAAAATAAGAAAGCATTCGCTGACTTCTTTCATTTTCAACAGCAGCAAAATTCGTACCACCTTGTCCGCCAATATCAATTGCCGTTACACCTACGCTCGCTAACTGTTGTACCGTTTCCTTACTCATCCCAAATCCAACTTCTTTTACAATGACAGGAACTTTACTATTTAAAACAATTTTCTCAATGCGCTGAAGTACACCAGTAAAGTCACGGTCTCCTTCTGGCATCGTTAACTCTTGTATGACATTTAAATGAATTTGCAATGCATTCGCTTCAATCATATCAACGGCACGCTCTGCCTGTTCGATAGTTGCCTCACTACCTAAATTAGCAAAGAAAATACCCTTTGGGTTTACTTTTCTGATAATCTTATAAGAAGCAGCCTCACTTTCATCTTTTAACGCCGCCATTTGCGAACCTACAGCCATAGCAAGATTATGATATTTCGCTACATATGCTAATTGCTCATTAATATGTAACGTTTTCTCTCCTCCACCACCAGTCATCGCATTGATAAAAATCGGCGAACTTAGTGAAAGTTCGCCGATTTTTGTTTCACATGTTATTGTGTCATAACTTGAATTTGGCAAACCTTGATGCACAAAATCAATATCATGAAAGCCATGCGTACGAGACTGACCAGTAGAAAGAGCATATTCAATATGATCTAATTTACGTTTTGCCCTTACCACTTGTACCCCTCTTTATTTCTTTAATTTTTTCAGTTGTTCACCAATAATATCACTTAATTGGAAAGTAGCAGAATCAGCATTTGGTTCATACTGACTGTAATCTTCAATTACATTATTTTCCTCAAGCGCTTCTTTTATACTTAAAGAAATACGTTTCTCTGCTACATGGACTTCAAGCACTTTCACTTTTACTTCCTGTCCCATTTCCAATACTTCACTTGGATTTTTCACGTGACGATTTGCAATTTGAGATACGTGCACAAGACCTTCAACGCCAGGTAAAACTTCAACGAATGCACCGAATGTAACAAGACGTTTTACTACTCCCTCACGAATATCTCCAGCTTTTAGTTCGCCAGCAACATTTTCCCAAGGTCCTGGTTGAGCTGCTTTAATTGATAAAGAAATACGTTGTGTATCAGCATCAACAGATAACACCTTTACCTTTACCTTTTGCCCTTGCTCTAACACTTCAGAAGGTTGCTCTACACGTTCGTGTGAAATTTGTGAAATATGAACTAAACCGTCCACACCACCAACATTTACGAAAGCACCAAAATCAGTTAATCGTTGTACTGTTCCTTCAACAACGTCGCCTTCTTTTAATGAAGAGATTGCTTCTTTTTTCTTAGAATCTAGCTCTAATTCTACTACTGCTTTATGCGAAAGGATTACACGATTTTTTTCGCGGTCTAATTCAACAATTTTCACGGCTAATGTTTTGCCTTTATAGTCAGTAAAATCTTCTACATAATGTACTTCTACAAGTGAAGCTGGGATAAAACCACGAACACCAAGGTCCACAACTAATCCACCATTCACGATATCTTTTACAGTCACATCAAATACATGACCAGAAGTAAATTTCTCTTGTAATTCTACCCATGCCTTTTCTGCATCAACAGCACGTTTAGATAAGACAAGATCATCCTCTTCTAATTTAATAACCTTTAATTCTAGTGTTTGATCTAATTCTACTACATCGCTTGCTTTTTCAATATGAACGTTAGCTAATTCACTAATTGGAATTACGCCATCTGTTTTGTATCCAACATTTACAAGCACTTGTTTCTCTTCAACCTTCGTTACAGAACCTGTAACAACGTCACCAACTTGTAATTCTTTTGAATCCATAACTTCTTCATTCATTTTCTCTACCATGGAAATACCTCCCTACAGAATTGACAAAGCATTTTTTATGTATATACGAAATGAAAACGAATGTTTTCATTTGCATGTTTAAGAATTTATCATCACATACTCAGTTTTCATACATTTCACTAGAAAATATATTAAACCTATATAAATAGTATACAGCAAAATCATCTTGAAGAAAGTATGTTTTGAAATATAATAGCGAATATATTCTGAAAGTTTTATCCCTCTTTTACTAACTTCTTACAAATCCGATCATTTGTCAAGGAAAGAGGTTCACAATTCACGTATCCTTTACATTTCTATACAAACAAAAAAGAAAGAGGCTATCCCCTTTCTTTATTTCGCAAACACTCCTGAAACAATACTCATAATTTTTTGGACAACTTCTTCAATTGATAAAGAAGTTGTATCTAATTCCAATGCATCATCAGCTTTTTTTAGAGGAGAAACTTCGCGTTCTGAATCTAATTTATCACGCTGAGCAATTTCTTCTTTTAACTGCTCTAAATTAGAATCGAAACCTTTATTCATATTTTCTAAATGTCTTCTTTCTGCTCTTTCTTCAACAGAAGCAAGCATAAAGATCTTCACTTCAGCATCCGGTAACACATGTGTACCAATATCACGGCCATCCATTACAACGCCGCCTTTTTCCGCTAACTCTTGTTGACGACGTACCATTTCTTCTCGAACAAGACGATGTTTTGCCACAATAGATACTCGATTCGTCACATCAGGTGTACGAATTACTTCAGAAACATCTTGTCCATTTAAAAATACAAGTTGTGTATTTTCACCTTGCTGAAACTCAATATTCACATTTTTTACAACTTCCATTAACTGCTCTTCATTTTCAATGTCCACTTTTTGCTCAAGGGCTGCATATGTAATCGCACGATACATTGCGCCTGTATCAATATAAACGTAAGAAAGTTTCTTCGCTACTACTTTCGCAACTGTACTTTTTCCAGCAGCTGCTGGACCATCTATAGCAATTGAAATTCGTTTATCCATTGTAACACCTCATTTTTTCACTTATAAAACAAAACGAAAAGCAGGTATTCTCCTGCTTCTTCTCATTTGCTTCACGTCATTAAATCCTCAATTATTGTAGCATAATCCTTCATAGAAGAAAATGAAAACTACCTATTCACCTGTAAGGTTTCTACTTTGTTTTTTACCATGACACCTTCATAATAAACAATTTTAGATAAATATTTCACTGATGACTTATGTATAAATAACAATTGCACAACCGAAAGACAAATGAATTGTATTACTAATATACGAATAATAATTTGCTCCACCTTTTTCAACGTAATTGCTCCCTCCTATCCTATATTTACACTTTCCGTTTCGTGGTTTTACACATCGTACATATAGCAGTTAATTTTATTGTCATTTTCGAGGCATACTTTTATACATTTCCATTGTCGAATTTACTCAAAACATGTTATGTTCTAAATGTATTTTTTTACTTGAAAGGGGTATAAGCATTGAAAAGAATCCTAGTTTTACACACAGGTGGAACAATTGCAATGGAGGAAGATAAAGAAACTGGGGTCGTACAACCAGGTGAAAAAAATCCTCTTTTAAAATTTATTCCTGATTTAGAAGGCGATGTTGATTTAATCGTTGAAGACGTGTTCCATCTACCATCTCCTCATATGACACCGAGCGAAATGTTACAATTACAAGTCATCATCGATGAAAGAGTAAAACAAGACAACATTCATGGCGTAGTCATTACGCATGGTACGGATACATTAGAAGAAACAGCCTATTTCTTAGATTTAACAGTACAAGCAACTATTCCAATCGTTGTAACAGGCGCAATGCGTTCTAGTAATGAATTAGGCGCTGATGGTCTATATAACTTCTTATCGGCTGTAAAAGTCGCTAGCTGTAGTGAAGCAGCTGAAAAAGGTGTTCTAGTCGTATTAAACGACGAAATTCATTGCGCTACAAATGTAACAAAAACACATACAAGTAACGTGGCCACATTCCAGAGTCCACAGTATGGACCAATCGGTATGGTAACAAAGCGCGGAGTTGTATTCCATCACGCCTTAGTACATCACGAAACATATTCAGTAAATAAAGTTTCTAAAAACGTAGTTGTTCTAAAAGCATACGCTGGTATGGACGATACATTGTTAGCAGCAATTGAAAATCTTCCAGTAGACGGGATTGTTATTGAAGCACTTGGACAAGGTAATTTACCTCCAAGAACACTTCCTAGTCTAGAACGATTAATAAACAAAGGAATTCCTGTCGTATTAGTTTCTCGTTGTTTCAACGGCATCGTTCAAGATGTATATTCATATGAAGGTGGCGGCAAGCAATTAAAAGATATGGGTATTGTATTCACATACGGTTTAAATGCTCAAAAAGCACGCATTAAATTATTAGTTGCATTAGAGAATACAACTTCTCATGAATCAATCCAAAATATGTTTATGCACGATTAAAAAAGAAGCTGTCGAAGTTTATTTCGACAGCTTCTTTTTACATTTCTCTCGTTGCAATGGTTTGCGCAATCGCATCCCCATGAAATCGACCGTTCTCAATAAATATTTCATTTGCATTATTTCCAGCAGCAATTACACCTGCAATAAAAATATTTTCAGCGTTCGTTTCCATTGTATCCTCTGTATAAATCGGGCGTCCTGTTTCCTCATCAATCCGAACACCCATCCTCGTTAAGAAACTATGATCAGGATGGTAACCAGTCATCGCAAATACAAAATCATTTTGGATTGTATATGCCTCATCATCAACTGTAAACGTTAATGTATGTTCAGTAACTTCTTTCACGTGAGCCCCGAAATGCATTTGAACTGTGCCACTTCGTACTAATGCCTCAAACTCCGGCAAAATCCACGGCTTAATGCTCGGAGAGTACTCACTTCCGCGATATAAAACTGTTACACGCGCACCGGCTTTAACAAGTTCTAACGCCGCATCTACACTCGAGTTTTTCCCACCTATAACTACTACATCTCGATCAAAATAAGGATGTCCCTCTTTAAAATAGTGAGCTACTTTCTTCAATTCCTCACCTGGAACATTCATATAATTTGGATTGTCATAATATCCAGTTGCTACAACAATATATTTCGCTATATATATTTCTTTACTTCCGTCACGCTTTGTCGTTTCAACTTGAAAAACGTCTCCATCCTTTTGAACTTTCTCCACTCGCTCAAAAGCATTTACACGTACAGATTTACGCTTTACTACTTCACGATAATACGCAAGCGCTTGATTTCGAACAGGCTTACGATTTTCTGTAATAAAAGCTACATCACCAATTTCTAATTTTTCACTAGAAGAGAAAAATGTTTGATGTGTTGGATAATTATAAATCGCATTTACAATGTTTCCTTTTTCAATTACTAACGGGTTTATCCCTACCTTTTGCAACGAAATTGCTGCTGCTAATCCGCACGGACCGCCTCCAATTATGATAGCTGTTTCTTTCTGCATACTCAGCTCACTCCTAGTCTTCTACCAATACGCTATTTATAAAAACAAGAAAAAACCTACTTACAGCAGTAGGCACCTATCTTTATTGTATTCATTTTTCATATATTTGTCATCTAAACGAAACGTACATCCGATAGACATCTGCTAAAAACTGCTGAAATTTAATACCTTGTTTCCCTAATACATTTTCAGGATCAATCTTTCTAGCTGGGTCAAGTGTTTTATGTGATACGATATCTTTTTTCGGATTCAAGCCGAAGTTTTGACATAAATACGCATGATACCACGTAAAACGGGTATATGCTTCCCAAAAGTTAACATCACCGCCATAACAAAGTTCCACTCCAATGGCAGCCTTATTGGCATCATAACCATATAAGTCATTATCTGTCGGCACACCATATCGAACATGATAGGCTACTTCATTTATAGGAACAATTTCCAATATTGTTTTATCATCTATAAATGTATGTGCCGAAGCTTTCGGTTGTATTTCATTAAAGTAATCCCGATTCCCTATCGCATTGCTACCAGGGTTCCCCGTATCATGACTTACAATAAATCTTACTTTAGAAAGAGGAATTCCCGGTCGTGAACTTCCATACCCAATATAGTTACGCTCTATAGGAAACATCGCCATTACTACCAACTCCCACTTCAGAAGATTACCTTACTTCTTTATATATGTATTCGGTAGCAATGTCCTTATCGCATATTTCTTACGCGAAGAGAAAATCGAAAATATTTGATGTGAATACCATAAATAATAAAATACTTACAGCAACTCCATAAAAACCGTAAAACCAAACACAATCTTCTTTCGTATCTAATCCGAAAAATTTATTTACTGATTGTAATAATGTGCCACGCTTACTTTGTTTGTTTCTTAATACTTCCACTCGTTCTACAACATCTGCTGGCATCATAAATCTTTGGTCTACTGTCATTTTCATCATTTATCTCTCCTTAAAATCATTTCCGTTTTGTTTATCTAAGGAAAGTATAGCACGTTTGTTCGTGCAGAACAAGCGTTCTTTTTTATTTTTATTTTATTTTTCAACAAACCAATTAATAATTACCAATATAACAGCGATAATTGGTCCTACTATAACCGCACCAAATATTAAAAACAGCAGTCCTTCCCCGAACACCCGAACGATACTTGTTTTTGGGGCTTTCGTCGTTCTCGCGAGTTCTCCCTCTAACCTCTTAACTTTTTCTTCTAATTGTTCTACTCGTTCCATCATTTCATTTTCCATATACACCACCTCATTCTTATACTTCAACAAAAAAACGTGATTCCCTCGAAAGGAATCACGTTTTCTCATAATATAATATTATACCCAACCTCTGAAGCGACTTGCTTCAGCCATTTTACGAACACCAACCATATACGCCGCTAAGCGCATGTTCACTTTACGAACTTGTGCTGTTTCATAAATAGAATCAAATGATCTTACCATTACTTTTTCTAAACGTTGTTCTACTTCTTCTTCAGTCCAGTAGTAACCTTGGTTATTTTGTACCCACTCAAAGTAAGATACCGTTACACCACCAGCACTTGCTAATACGTCTGGAACAAGTAAAATGCCGCGATCTGTTAAAATTTTAGTTGCTTCTAATGTTGTTGGACCATTTGCAGCTTCAACAACGATTTTCGCTTTAATATTGTTAGCATTTTCTTCTGTAATCTGGTTCTCAATTGCAGCTGGAACTAAAATGTCACAATCAAGTTCTAACAATTCTTTGTTTGAAATTGTATTATTAAATAGTTTTGTTACTGTACCGAAGCTATCACGACGGTCTAATAAATAATCAATATCTAATCCGTTTGGATCATGCAATGCACCGTAAGCATCCGAGATTGCAATAACTTTCGCGCCTGCATCATGCATAAATTTAGCTAAGAAGCTTCCAGCATTACCGAATCCTTGAACAACAACGCGTGCACCTTTAATATCAATGTCGCGTTTTTTTGCAGCTTCACGAATACAAATTGTTACACCTTTCGCTGTTGCTGTTTCACGTCCATGTGATCCACCTAATACAAGTGGCTTACCTGTAATAAATCCTGGTGAATTAAATTCATCGATACGGCTATACTCATCCATCATCCATGCCATAATCTGAGAGTTTGTGAATACATCTGGAGCTGGAATGTCTTTTGTCGGTCCTACGATTTGGCTAATTGCTCGTACATAACCGCGGCTTAATCTTTCTAACTCACGGAATGACATTTCACGTGGGTCACAAATAATTCCACCTTTACCTCCACCGTATGGTAAATCAACAATACCACACTTTAAACTCATCCAGATTGAAAGTGCTTTCACTTCATTTTCTGTTACATTCGGATGGAAGCGAATTCCACCTTTCGTTGGACCAACAGCATCATTATGTTGTGCACGATATCCTGTAAATATTTTAACAGTCCCGTCATCCATACGAACTGGTATTTTCACTGTCATCATACGAATTGGTTCTTTTAATAATTCATATACTTCGTTTGGATAACCCAATTTTTCTAATGCTTCACTAATAACAATTTGTGTCGAATTCAATAATTCAAAATGTTGTTCCCTTTGTTGTTGTGTTTTTGTTTGAGTTCCCTTTTCGGCTACCATAGTAAGTAAACCCCCTGTAATTTCACTTGTTTAGTAAACCTTCATTGCCTAGTATACACCGTTAAATTTGGAATGCAATAGAAAACGCTAACAAATATATACAAACTATTTTCTGTTGCAAGCGTTTTCACTATCATTATAGTCCTTTTATCACTTTTAGAAAAGTAAAATACTTAAATATTTAAATATTTTTTATTTTACTTATATACAACACCTTAAGAAGATACTTTTAAGCAAAAAACGCCCCAGTATTTATGATTCCCACTTTACCATTGATCGTTTTGACATTTCCAGACCAATATTTTAGATTTTTCCAAATAAAAAACAAAACCTTAGCTTTGTTATATTAGCTAAGGTTTTGTTTTTTCACAAAGTAATTGTGTATTTGTTCAATTGCTTGAGAAGCCATTAATTCTTTACCATACTCCATTAGACGATAAATAGTTGCTGTAGACGGATTACCATATTCCGCTAAAATAGCTATAAAATCTGCCTTCAGTAATTGAACTTGCTCCTCTTCTTCCATCCAAAGATAGAAACGACCATCCCACGTATATAGTTTTCCGCCAGTTACATCAAGGTTATATAAACGATTCGACAGGTTAATTACGTCATCTAGTGTAGCAAACTCATAAAGTATATGCTCGCTTTCATCTAGAGTCACTTGCATTTCAATAAACTCGTCACGGAACTCATCATCTGTATCCACATCTTGATGTTCTTTCGTTACAATTACGACCATTCCTTGCGCTTGTAGAGAAAATACTTCAACTGCAATCGGACCATCCGCTTCAAATCCTAGTTCCTTATTTGCTTCCTGCATCATATCACGAAATAATTGCTGTACTTTCGGTGCATTTCTCCACAAATCTTCTTTCGTTAATCCTCGTTCAGATAAATCATCAAATGTTAAGAAAATTTTTATCTTATTGTAATTTAATCGTTCCAGCCTCATCTCATACCCTCCCTACGTAACCAATGAATATAATTTTTATTATATGAAATAGAAAATAGATGGTTCTTTTCGAACAACTATTCTAACATTTTTAACCAATCATCCCATTCTTCTTTCGTATCACCAATTAGGCGTGTTTGAATGTTCAGCTGATCTCGAGCACCTATTTCTCCTATAAACCCAACCGAAAGGTTCTCATTTTTTTCTTGCAACAAATTCATGTCGTCCATCACGTTCTTAAGTTCTCGTCCGTCAGCAAAAGAGACTACTACATATGTAGGTTGTATTTGCTCAACAGCTAACAAAATACCATCTTCTGCTAAGCTTGACCTAATATATATCACCTCATATCCCTTTAAGCGTAAATACGTTGAGAAAACAAACCCTTTCAACATATTATTTTCTAACACGACAACTTTGTGTATAGAAGAAAATGATGATGCATTATGATACACCATTCCTAGACGAGTTTGTAAAAATGATACGACATATTGGAATTGCACCAATGTAACTTCATTATTATTTTTTAACGTTAACAATTTATTTGACAATTGAAGAACAATACTTGCTATAACTTTTTCTGTTGCATAAATACTAAAAGCCTCGTTTAACAATGCAGAAGTTGTAATTTCATCAAATTTTAACAAAGCTTGTAGTAAGTCGTCCACTAAAACAACTTCTCTATCGGAATATATTTCTTTTTGAACACTACGCTGCAAACGATTCCCTTCTAATAATTGAACTGCTTGTCCAATCATCATGCCGGAAGAAACCTTGTCCATTAACCATTTCAAAATTTGAATATGCTCTTCTGTATATAATCGATGTCCCGCATGATTCCGCTTTGGGGCAATAATTTGATATCGTCTCTCCCATGCACGAAGCGTACTCGGCTGAATTCCAATTATATTTGAAACAGCTTTTATGTTATATTTCCCGTTTAGAGTTGGCATCATTTCCCTCCGCATAACGTAATAATATGTGTTTGAGCAGGTGCTCGGAAGCGAAGTGGAATCAACGTTGTTCCATACCCATTACTAACAAAAAGAGTCATATTTGAATGCTTATATACGCCACCTTTTAAATATTTTTTAGATGGGAATAATCGAATCTGTCCTCCATGTGTATGTCCACTTAAAACAAGTGAAATTTGTTCTTTTCCAGACATTTTATTTATTATATCAGGGTTATGGCTAATTAATATGCGAAAACCATCTTCTTTGCAATCAGCCAACGCCAAATCTAAACGATCACGTTTCAAACCAACATCATCTACACCAAGTAAACAAATTTGTTCTCCTAGTTCAGACTCAAATACAACTCTTGTATTATCTAAAACTTTCACATTATTCTCTAATAACAAAGCATCTAATTCATGATACTCAATCTCATAATCGTTATTTCCCCATACAAAATATACAGGAGCTATCTCTCTTAATTTTTGTATATTCGCAGAGATTTTCGATAAAGGGACGCCTCTTTCCGCTAAATCACCGCCAATAATTACAAGGTCTACTTTTCCTTTTACTTGTTCAATTAACGAACTTGAAATGACCCTTCTATGAATATCAGAAATAAAAAACACCTTTACTTTTTGAAAACCTTTCGGAAATTCTTCAAATATTAAAGTATGTTCTAACACAGTATTACGCATCGCTTCTGTATACATTACAAGAAGAAATATAATACCAATACATATGAGAGTACTTAATAAGATAATCCATATCATATATTCTTTACTCCCCTCCTCATAAAGATAATCCTCAGTTTTTATAGCAAGTATGTTACTAACTCTCCTGCTTTGCGGACTTATCTTTTATCGGAATTTTTATTTCTTGACCTACACTCACTTCGTCTTCTTGTAAATCATTATACTTTTTAATCACTTCGATTCCAGTATCATCTGAAAAATATTGCTTCGCTATACTTTCTAAAGTTTCTCCCTCTTTCACCGTATGCGTTACAACTTTCTCAGATGGTGCCCCTGATTCAGATTTAGCTGAATCAAAGAAAATGACCTCAAACGCACTTTTCCCAGCGTTATTACCATCACTTTTCACCTGAATATATTTATCTGTATACCATAAGATACTAATTGGTAGTAATATGAATAGAAATGTTAAAACTCGTACGAAAATATGATTCATTTTAAACTTTTGTTTTTTCTCTTTATTTCTATGAATTTCACTACGCGGCGGTAAACTTTCTTTTTCTTCCACTCGCTCAACTTCTAATTCCTCTTCAAAATCAGGAATTCGTTTTCTCATGTTGTTCACCACCACCTTCCATTTATTTTCTTAATTGGAGTCCCATTATAAAATCAACAAGAAAGTGTGCAAAGATTGTTATAAACAAATTTCCTGTCCATTGAAATACATAACCAAAGACAAAACTAATGAAACAGACGAAACAAAACAAAAATGGCTTTTTTATATACCGAATATGTAACACTGCAAATACTAAACTCGCTATTATAATTCCAAAGTGTGTCTGCACTACACCTCTAAATAAAAATTCTTCTGCAAAACCGATAATGAACGTAATAACGAGTAGATGCATAACTGACATTCCTTGAAACATCCTATCGTTAATACCACCATCATCAAACCAAGACTCTGGAAACACTCGCATTGCAACATAATCTAATAACACAATACCAATTGCTAATAAGCCACCTATTATAAGTATAGACACCGGTTCCCATTTCCACAGACTATACACCGATTTTATATCTGGGAATAATATATATGCTAGCAAACAACCGATACCGATAATAATGAACTGTGTAATATACAGATTCAGCCTTATTTCTTTCGGACTCATATCTTCAATATTATGCCTTTGAATGTTCATCATTCCCCCATCTTTTCTAGACCGAAAAGCTTTTGTAACTCTGTTTCCCAATTATAGTCGAAATCCGATTGTTGCGCTTGTCTTTTTTTATAGTCTGTTTTTGTAATACTACAATAGTCACAGCAATTTTTTAACTCGGTCTCTTTTCTATAACCGAACTGTTGCAGCAAATATTCACGTCTACATCCTTTCACTTGTATCCATGATTTCATGTTTTCTAGCTCACTATATTTATTACGCAGCCTTATCTCTACTTCAGCTATTAATCGGTTCATAATTTCATCTGACAAGCTCTCTAATTTTAATTTTCGCTGTTGTATGATTCCAAGCTGCTCAAGATGATAGCGGGTGAAGCGCCAATATTGTTCATTAAATCTTGCTGCATTATAACAAATTTCTTCTACCTCTTCTATTGGCAATTCTTTCGTTTGAAACATTCTTTCTTGTAGTAAAGAAAATAAAAATTGTATTTGCGACTGACTCGGCAATTCATCTTCAATTATTGAAATTGGCAAATCGTGATCTAACGGACTACATAGTAAGATAGCTATACTCGGTTCACCATCTCTTCCAGCTCTTCCGATTTCTTGTAAATAGGAAGCTATATTAGTCGGATAATGGAAATGAATAATATATCTCGTATTCGACTTATTTACTCCCATACCAAAAGCACTTGTACATATTACAAGCTGCAACTGGTCATTCATAAACTGTTGTTGAATTAACATACGCTCTTCATGTTCCATACCACCATGATAAAAAGCGACACCAGTCACGCCTTTTCCTCTTAAATATTCCGTTAAACGTTCTGTCCACGCTCTGCTTGAACAATATACAATTCCTGGCCCTTGTAAATACATCACCTGGTCCAAAAGCGCTTCTTTCTTCTCTTCTATCGTATCCACAAATTGTACTTCCATTGCAATATTTGGACGATCAATAGAGTATACATGTTGCGTCACATTCTTCAAATCTAAACTCTCTGCTATATCTCGGAGTACATCTTTCGTCGCTGTTGCTGTTAATGCTAGCACCGTAGGAGACCCAATATTCCCAATGACTACATTTAGTTTTTTATAGTCTGGCCTAAAATCATAACCCCATTGTGAAATACAATGAGCCTCATCCACAACAAATAATGAAATATGAACTTTCTTCAATTCTCTTATTAACACTTCCGACTGCAACATCTCTGGTGAAACAAAAATAAATTTATATGAAGCTAATTTTTTCATCGCTTCTCTTTTTTCATGCAATGTCCGAAAACTATTAAATGCAATCACTCGGTTTTTCACAACATATTTTAATTGTGTAACTTGATCTTCCATCAAAGATAATAATGGTGATACAACAAGTACTGTTCCTTCTTGCATTAGCCCTGGAAGTTGATAGCACATAGACTTTCCTCTTCCAGTCGGGAGCATTGCTATAACATCTTTTCCTTCTAATAAATCTGTAATTACCCCTTTTTGCCCTGGACGAAATTCAGAATATCCAAACCATCTATATAAATATTCCTCAAGCTTCATTTATAACCTCCATCCGCGCCAATACAAGACGGACCTCAAAATAAGAAATCCCCTCTCCAACCGCTTGTTTCAACTCACGCAACTTACGTGTTTGTAATGCCACAATTACTTTTGTTACTTTATCTATTTTATCTTTTTCCATAAACATCTCGATTGAAAACTCTTTTTCTCGTAAAGCAATTTCAACAAAATGATCTTCTATCGTTGCAACCTTTAAATTTCTAATTGTCGCTATTTCTTCTAAAGAACGTCCTTGTCTCCAAAAATTATATGTTTTTTTCGTTGATAAACTAAATAATTCAGCTCTCTCATTTGGGTAAGATATAATTTCCGCTAACAGTGGAAATTCATTTTCTTTATCGCGAACTTCTTGTATAAAGAAGTGAATTGTACCCCAAAATAAAAAATACACCCGAAATATATCTTGTTTCGTAATTTCCGCTAATTGCTGCAATGTACAACCGATACGTTCATATCCTGTTAATCGATATGTTACAATTGTCGCTTCTACCACATCACCTTTTCCTAAAAGATTATGTATTTCTTTCCATAATCTTTTAGCCAATTCACTTCTCCTATACGGTATACCTGTTAAAAAGCGTTTCACCCACACCGTTATTTCTGTATCTTGTTGAATGGGAATAAACTTCGTATTATTCTGTTGTAAATTAGATATAGTTTGAATGATTAATGATACTCTTTTCCAAAATGTTTCACCTAATTCGCCATAGTGCAAACCATGTAAATGCGCGGGAAAAGCATACACTTCCTCCCATGTTTGCAACTGCATTTTACCTTTAGATGTTAACAAATATGTATTTTCACGTATTTCTTGAATCAAATCTGCTTGCAACAACTTTGCAACTTCACGATCATAGTCTGTTCTATTTAACGATTTATATATTCCAAACAAAAAAGAAATTCGGAACATATTTCCATCTTGTAACGTTTGTGAAGATCGTTTTCCTTTTAATAAATAATAAATAGAAGAAACGGTCCTTTCACCATTCAATTGTTTTAAACAATACAATACTGTATATTGTAGTTGCATTACCGCTTCCACCTTTCAATCTAACTTAGTTACTTTTTAGTATGATCGCATTATTAAACTTATCATATCGGCACTATGTACTTGTATATAGTATATTGTACCAAACGAAATAACATTTACGTATTTTGAAAATCTTGTGACATAATGCAAAAATTAGTTGACACTCTAATTGATAAGGATTATCATTATAATTTTATGTTGAAAAGTTTTAAAAACCGTTTTACAATAAGGTTATAATTTTTATGGCGAGCTTTTCACATACATATTATCAGGAGGGAAAAAAGATGGCAAAATATACAATCGTTGATAAAGATACTTGTATCGCATGTGGTGCTTGCGGCGCTGCTGCACCAGACATTTATGATTATGATGATGAAGGTATTGCATTTGTAACGTTAGACGATAACCAAGGTATCGTTGAAATTCCAGATGTATTAATTGAAGATATGATGGATGCATTCGAAGGTTGTCCAACTGACTCAATTAAAGTTGCTGACGAATCATTCGACGGCGACTCTTTAAAATTCGAATAGTCTTTTATTAACTTCAAAAAATATCCCTCATTAATATGAGGGATATTTTTTGTTTTCTATTTTCATTCTACTTAATAAAAAACCATTAGTAGTTCCATACTACTAATGGTTTTTTTATATTTTATGCATTTTTCATTTTTGCAAACACCCATACTTTCAGGCGTGAGAATAACGCTACAAATACAATTGTCACAACAATTCCTTTAATCAAATTAAATGGTAAGATTGCCGTTACAACCGTTGTTCTTATAGCCTCACTAGACATAGCTGGTGAATTTAAAAACCAAGTGTAAGCTGGGAATATAATGATGTAATTTAATACACTCATGATGAGCGCCATTGTAATTGTCCCTAGCATTAATCCTGTCGTTAAACTCTTAACAGTACGATACTTTCTAAATAAGAAAGCTGCCGGTCCAATAAATAAACATCCTGCAATAAAGTTAGCAATTTCGCCAACTGGTACTCCCGTTAAACTCCCTTGAATCCCGTAATGTAAAATATTCTTTATCGCCTCTACAATTATCCCTGCAACTGGCCCAAAAATAATCGCAGCAATTAAAGCTGGTACATCACTAAAATCAATTTTTAAAAATGGCGGAAGCCCTGGAAACGGGAAATCCAACATCATCAGTAAATATGCAATACTACTTAGCATCGCTACACTCACCATCTGCACTACACTGTTTTTTTGTTTCATCTTTCTCTCTCCTTTTCCATCGATCATCTCATGGAAAGTGGAAAGGTTCTGCTATGCCTATTTTTTCATAGAACGAAAAAACCCTTTGTGTTTTACACAAAGGGAGAATTTAAGGCACATCAAACAGACGTTCAAATCCATATCTTTTTTGAACGCTTGAACCTCCATCTTCTCCCATCCAGACTATACTGTCGGCTTTGGAATCACACCAAATCCTGCCTTAACGGCTCGCGGGCTTAGAACAAAATCACATATAGTTCATCACCGCCGGTCGGGATTTTCACCCTGCCCCGAAGATAGACCGATATTCTATTTTCCACTTCATTATACAACAACATGATCATGTTGTGAACAAAAAAAGTGTAACTTATTAAAAATAAGTTATTAATTTTATATAACCGAAACCAATCACTATATTTTACAATACACCCCATATTTTTTAGTATTAGGCATTTCTCCTATGAATCCACTAGTCATATATAGTTAAAAGTGATAAGATGTTGAATTGTTAAGATAAGAACATTTTCTGGATTATGGAGGAAATGTCATGAAAAAAGAAAAGAGACACTCTATTCGAGAAGTAATGAAAAAAAACTTAAGAAAAGAATACTTTTACTTAAAAAAAGAATTACTTTTCTACTGTCCAATTGATTTAGGCACATTCTCAAGTGAGACATACTATGCTGCTTTCGACGAAGATGGCATCAGTATTTATCAGTATGATAAAAAAACAGAGAGTAAATTAAAACTGTGTGAGCGTCACCAGTGGAAGAGTTGGAATAAAGTGAAGGTGGATCATTATTTGACAACTTCTCAATTTATTTTTCAAGGTGAGCGAAACTGGATATTATCCCTTTTCCAAAAAGGAAAAGAAGCTCAAAAAATAATTGAAAAGCACACATCTTTACAAACTGAAGTTGTTTCCCGCTCTTTCTTAAAAAAACTTCCAGGGTTCCGTTCTAATGCACCGTTGAATAAATACATCGGCAGCATTTGCTACACTGCACTTATTGCATTTTTATTAAAATGGATGATTCCATTTCAAGCACCACAAATTGCCCTGTACTCCATTTCAATCGGTTGTATGCTTCTTGGTTTACTTTGTTTGACAATCGGTTTAATTGAACCGACTATTGTACTATTTCGAACGAACGAAAAAACAAGAACGAAAGTATTTTACTTATATAGCTACTTAGCTATTTCTGGATTTATATGTGTCTTTATTTTTTGGTAAAAAAAGAGCTAGTTTAACTAGCTCTTTTTTTACTTTACGTATAATTGTTGATTTGGATAAATCCGATCTTGCTGCAGTCCATTTTTTTCTTTAACTTCCTTAACTGACATACTAAATTTCCGTGCAATACTAACTAAAGTGTCCCCTTTTTGGACGACATATAAGGATGAGGAAACAACTTCATTTCTCTGTTCATTTAGAACAAGCAATGGATTCATCGCATTCTTTTTCGCCATCGTCCATCTTCCTTGATGAACTTCTAAATGTAAGTGTGCACCTCTCGATTCTCCTGTATTTCCTACTTCTCCAATTATTCCTCCTTTTGAAATATAATCCCCTTGAACTACATATCTCTTATTTAAATGTGCATACACGGCCTCATATTCTCCATGTTTAATAAATACAACGTTTCCATAACTACTTGAATAATAAGACTTTGTTACCTTACCTTCTTGAATAGCTGCCACAGGCGCGCCAATCGGTGCCGCTATATCTATACCGTAGTGTTTTCCATGCCTTGTCCCAAAATAATCACTTATCTGCCCTTCAACAGGCCATGTCCATTGGTTTCCCTCTGCGTACACATGTAATTGAGATAAAAACAGTACTGTCAATAACATGACGCCACATTTTAACACTTTCATATACATCCTCCGTTTTCTAATTAACACCATACCTTCTCTATTTTGGTATATTACAGAAAAAAGTATACAAAAAAAGAAAGTGAATCACTCCACTTCCTTCTCTTTTTTATCACGAAAAACGATTGCACTGCGATTATACTCCACGTCTTTTACTTGTAATCGAGCATTTATTACTCTAGCTACCGCAAACAAATAATCCGATAGTCTATTTACATACTTTAGAACAACTTCATTTGTTTCCCCTTCTTTTTGCAAGGACACTACACATCGTTCTGCTCGCCTTACAACTGTACGTGCAATATGAATAGCAGCTGCCGCTTCGCTTCCACCTGGTAAAATAAAACGCTCTAACGGCGGTGCTTCTTCTATATACGAATCAATCCTTCTTTCTAAGCTTTCAACCATTTCAAGCGTTACTTTATAAGGAGCTTTCCCCTCTACTATCGCCAAGTCTCCCCCGCAATCAAATAGTTCATGTTGAATATTTTCAAGTTCATTGTAAATATCTCCAAAAGACCCGCCTTGTAGCTTCGTCATTGCATATCCAATATGAGAATTCGACTCATCTATCGTGCCATATGCTTCAACTCTAATATTATCTTTATCCACTCTGCCGCCTATTACACTTGTTGTACCTTTATCTCCTGTTTTCGTGTATAATTTCATCGCTTCACGACACCCCTCTTATTATTCTTCATTCGACTAAGATAGAAAAAAGTTCTACTATTATTTATTTAATTGATTTTACAAAAAAATAAAAAACAGTAGAACTTTATTCATTATCAACTTTAAAAACACATATCTAAATTATACGATTCGGTAAATATACAGAGAATGTAGTTCCCTCTCCAACAACACTTGAAACAGCAATTTTACCATCATGGCCTTGCACAATATTTTTTGCAATCGCAAGCCCGAGCCCTGTTCCACCTTTTTTCCCACGTGTTCTTGCTTTATCAGCTTTATAGAAACGATCAAATAAAAATGGAATATCTTCTTCTGGAATGCCAGCGCCCGAATCTTGTACTTCAAAAGTAAGACCATTATTTTTCGTATCAATTACAAGCGTTACATGTCCGCCTGCATTCGTATGACGAATTGCGTTATCAATTAAATTCGTCAATACTTGTTCCATACGATCTGCATCAAACGGGTATTGCTCAATTGGATTTTGGAAATCAACCGTTAATGCGACTTCTTTATCCTTTGCAATTCCTTGGAATTTACGACCTATTTTTTCAACGAAAGGATGAATATCAACTTCACCTATATGTAACTCTACATTACCACTTTCCATACGCGCTAAATCTAATAATTCATTTACAAGTTTACCTAAACGAACGGATTCATCATAAATGATTTGAACAAACTCATTAATTTCTTCTTTCGTTTGCACAATATCATCTAAAATTGCTTCACTATATCCTTGAAGCATTACCATCGGTGTACGGAGTTCATGTGATACGTTCGCAATAAAGTCTTGACGCATTTTCTCAAGACGACGTTCTTCCGTCATATCACGCAATACAGCTACCGCCCCGCGAATTTTCGTTTGGTTGTAAAGCGGCGTCATAAGAACTACATAGTTCCCTTTTTGTAAGTTAATTTCAACCACTTGTTGTTGTTCACTTTCTACAACGAGATGGAATAGTTCAACAAGTTCAGAAGGTAGCTTTTTACTTAGCTCTATTTCTTTTTCTTCTTGCCAAACTTGTAAGAAATGTTCAGCCGGCGGATTGATTACAACGACTTCACCTTCTTGATTTAACGTAATAACCCCATCTGCCATACTACTTAAAATACTAGCTAACTGTTCTTTTTCTTGCTGCAGAGCATTCATATTAAACTTCAACTGTTTTCCCATTTGATTTAAGGCCGTTGCAAGCTCACCAATCTCGTCCTGAGACACCATAGGAGCTTTCGCATCAAACTTCCCACGCGCCACCTCAAAAGCAACCTCACGCATTTTACGGAGTGGTGCTGTAATTCGAGTAGATAAGAAGAATGCAAAGAACGTTGTTAAAACAATCGCAATCCCTGCTGATAAGAAAATAAAATCAGTCGTTCTCTCCATACCTTGTTTTGGAACTTGTAAAGATTCATATACAAACACAGCACTTTGATTTTTGGACTGCACTGGTTTCCCAACAATCATAATATCATCTTCAGTGTTTATATTTTTCCTACTATTAGAAGCTTTTCTAATGTTATTCTTAATTTCCTTTTTATCTGTAAAAACAGCTGCTAACTCTTTATCATTTTTTAAATCATCTATTGTAAGAGTGACTAATCCTTCTTGCTTAGGAGAAGAAGAAATTTCCTTACCATCTTCTACAATAATAATTCTTGAGAGTTTATCAGAGAATTTGTAAGCAACATTCTCAATCGTTTTTACATCGGCACCCTCTTCAATTAATTGCGTAACACTTGTTGCAACTTTTTGAAGCTTATCTTGACTCATATCAACATAATACGTTCTAAAGTACTGCGAAAGTAAAATCGCAACAAATCCAAGCACAAACGAAACGAGAAGTAATATGGTCATCCATAATTTCCCTACTACACTTCTCCAAAGCATCAGTCGTTCACAACCTCAAACTTGTAACCTACGCCCCAAACGGTAACAATCATTTTCGCAGCATCTGGTGATTTTTTGCTTAACTTCTCACGTAAACGCTTTACATGCGTATCAACTGTACGTAAATCTCCGAAGAATTCATATTGCCATACTTCTTTTAACAATTGCTCACGATCAAATACCTTATCAGGCGCTTTCGCTAAGAATAATAGTAATTCGTACTCTTTCGGTGTTAAGTTTACTTCATTACCATCTGCTGTAACACGGTGTGCATCATTATCAATTGTTAAATGAGGGAACACAGTAACATCTTTTGTCGTTGTATCTTGTGTAAAGAATGTTGTTGGTACAGAACGGCGTAATACCGCTTTCACACGAAGCACTACTTCACGTGGGCTAAATGGTTTCACAATATAATCATCAGTTCCTACCTCAAACCCTTGTACTCGGTTTACTTCTTCACCTTTCGCTGTCAACATAATAATTGGCGTCGCTTTCTTCTCACGAACCCCTTTACACACTTCAATACCATCTTTACCAGGCATCATAAGATCTAATAGGATCAAATCGTAATCATTTTGTAACGCCATTTCTAAAGCTGTATCACCATTATCCGCTTCTTCAATTGTGTATTGTTCTCTTTCTAAATACATTTTCAACAAACGACGAATACGATCCTCATCGTCTACAATTAAAATTCTTGATTCATTTTCCATTTTTACCCGTTGCGTACTTTTACGACAACGGTTTACACCTACCCTTCTACACTATTATGTTGCGCTATTCTCGTTTATTTAAGCAATCTTCTAAATGTTTCGCTTCCCATATTATGCTTCACAAGAATAATAAAGTTTGTTCAATTTTTTTCCAAAACTATGTATTTTTTTTGAACAGTATATAATGTCCTCGACATCATTTTACAAAATCAACCGCTACTTTGTCATGTTTTTCTCAAAAAAGAAGAAAAGTTGACAAAAATAAAATAGGAAAGTGACATTCACTCTCCTATTTTATTTCTCTATGCGTATGAATGTAAACCCGCGATAATTAAGTTTACTACAATAAAGTTAAACATAATGATCGCAAAACCAATTACCGCTAACCACGCTGACTTCTCTCCATGCCACCCTTTTGATAAACGTAAATGTAATACCGCCGCATAAAAGAGCCAAGTAATAAGCGCCCAAACTTCTTTTGGATCCCAGCCCCAAAAACGTGTCCACGCTATTTGTGCCCAAATCATCGCAAAAATTAATGCACCTAATGTGAAAACTGGGAATCCAATTGCAATAGATCGATATCCGATTTCATCTAGTAAATCACTATTCGTATGCTTTACTAACGGCTGAAGCGCCGCTGATACTCGTTTCCGTAAAACAAGTCTTAATACAATATAAAGTAACGTTCCTACTAACACAGACCAAATTACAGTATTTAATTTTTTCGCATTTACAATCGCTGGAACTTCAACTGTCGGCTCTAATTTATTTTCTGTCAATAACTTCCCTTCATGCGGTCCAACTAAAGCAGGAAGGTTGTACTTCATCTCCACTTGTTGTTCATTTTTATCAATCCATTGAAATTTCGCTTCATATTTCATACTAGAAAATACCGTTGTTACTCCAATAAATCCAACTGTACAAACAAGTGTGAACACGACCGCTTCTAACCAAAATGTACGTTTCGTTCTTTTTGATTGATCTACATTTTTCAATAAATACATAACGCCTGTAATAAAACTAATCGCTAAGATTGCTTGTCCTGCAGCCGCAGTCGTTACGTGAATATGTAACCAATTACTTTTTAAAGATGGAATAAGCGGAGATATTTCCCGCGGAAACATACTCGCATAGGCAATTAATAAAAGCGCAACTGGTAATGCAAATAGTCCGATTATACTTACACGGTACATAAAATACATGACAATAAATGCTCCGACAAGCATCATGCCGAAAAACGTACCGAATTCAAAAAAGTTACTAACCGGTGCATGTCCTGATGCAATCCATCTCGTAACAAAATATACTGTTTGTGCAATAAACCCTAAAATTGTAATCGTTATTCCTATATTTGCCCATTTATGACCTTTTTCTTTAATTGCTCCCCCGAAAAATAGAGTTGCAATTAAATATAAAATAAATGCGGTAAAGAGAAAGTTACTACTTATTTGCACCATATCGTTTCCCCACCTTAACTAATTTTTTTATCTACTACTTTATCGCTTGGCTGCGGAATTGCTGTACCTTCTAGTACTCTTTCAATATCTTTCTTTAAACCGAACCAATTTTTATTCGTATGTCCTGCAATCCACCATTCATCATTAACGCGTTGTATCCAAATACGGCGATGATTCCAATACATGCCTTGAATGACACCAACCATAAATATAAATCCTCCAATACCGAGAATCCAAAGCGTTAAATCTTTCCTTACAGTAAGTGCTGTTGCATTTTGCATTTCCACACCTGCAAACGACATTTTATATTTATTATTTCCATCAGGTTCTATATTTTGCTGAATACCAACAAAACTCACTTCACCATCTGGTGTTTCAGGCGTAAACATTTTAAACACAAATGCAGGGTTGTTTGGTAATTTCGTTTTTGTATTTGGTCTTCCACTCTCATCAAAATAAAAATCAGGGAAATAGCTTAATAATTCTAAAGAATAACCGTTTCCTAAATCATATTTTTCTGTAGGATTCGTTAAATCAACTTTAATCGGTCCCCACTTTTGATTATTTTCTTTGTTTTGCAAGTTAAAGGACATACTTTTAAATTCATTTTCTTTATAATCCACTTGATAAACAGCAAATCGATCAAATTTCATTGGCTCATTTACTCGAATTTCCGCTTCTTTTACTTTTTCTAATTTTGGTTTTTGTCCTGCTATATTTTCGCCGACCGCTTTATACAATACAGCATTCGTTTGGAAGTTTTTCGCAATCATCTTATCGCCTACACGATCAATCGCTTCATCATAAACTTCCTTGTCCTTACTTTTATCATAAACTTCCTTTATAAACTTCTCGTTTTTTAAATAGTATTGTCCATCCGTTCCGGGTATTTCTTTCGTTTCACCATCACGTAACCAAAGCGCTTCATCTACGTACATACTCGGTAAAAAACGGAGCATTGCACCGAATAAAAAGATAATGAGACCGATATGATTCACATATGGACCCCAGCGTGAAAACCGTCCCTTTTCAGCTAAAATGTTACCGTCTTCCACTTTCACGTTATAGTTCGTTTTCTTTAAATTCATTTGGATTTTTTCCAAATCACCATCTTGCGTTGTACCAGTGCCGTATAATCTTTGTCTCTTTAAAAAACTAGGGTGTCTTTTCACCCCTTGCTTCTTTAAGGCTTTATAAAGCGGAATGACACGATCTAAACTGCATATCACAAGTGAAATACCAATTGAAGCAATTAAAATCATATACCACCACGAACCGTATAAATTATTAAATCCTAATTGATAGTATAATTGCCCTAAAAATCCATATTCTTGCTTATAATATTCAGCTGGTGCAATCCCTGGAGTTATGTACATTTCTTGCGGAAAAATAGTTCCAATCGCCGATGCAGCTAAAGTAATTACAATGAGCCATACACCCACTTTTACAGAAGAGAAAAAGCTCCAAATTTTATCGACTATCGTTTTTGTTTGCGTGAGAGATCTCCGAGCACTTCCCTCATAGCGCATATCCAATAGTTTTATATTTTCATTGCTTTCAAATGGTTTCCCACATGCTTCACAAAAAACAGTTCCTATTGGATTAACATGTCCACATTCACACTTAATTTCTTTCAACACTCTCACCGCCCCTGTATCTATATGTACTATTGTATATTCTAACCTCAAGTTACCGCAATACTCAGAATTTTTAAACCAGAGGCACTATATGAATGCACCTCGTATGTAAAGGCTTTCTTTATTACGGAGTAATTTTCTTTAAATACTCCTCTAATTGTTCTATCGTTTGTTCACCTTTAATCTCTTGAATCACCTTACCATCCTTATCAATCAAGAAGCTTGTTGGTAATGGTATTACTCCATACGTTTTTATAATTTCTCCACCTTTATCAATTGCGACTGGGAACTTAAGATCGTATTGTTTCACAAAATTCTTAACAGCAATATCTGTTTCATCTGCATCTAACGCAATAATTTCAACTCCTTTTTCTTTATACTTTGGATATAATTCATTCATATAAGGCATTTCTTTTTCACACGGTTTACACCAAGTGCCCCAAAAGTTTAAAAATACACCTTTTCCCTTTAAATCTTTTAATTCAATTTTCTTTCCTTCTAAATCTGTTACAACAAAATTAGGTGCTTCTTTTCCGATTTGCATTTTCTCTTCTTTAGTGAAATATCCTTGATAAAGTGTAAATCCTACAGCACCGCATAAAATGAGTAGAATAATAATGCGAAATAATAAGCGATTTTTTTTCATATTGTCTCCCCTCTCTTCGACGAGTGATAAATATATGTATGTTTTAATAAATCACCAGCGGAACATTCCACTGGTGAAAGTTTCACACTATCGATTAGCGCGGCTTTGTAGAAGCCAATGCACGTAATTGTTTCACCTCATGTGGTGACAATTCTCTCGCATCACCAGGGCGCAAGCTACCCACTTCTAAAAAGGCGTAGCGTTCACGCTTTAGTTTCACTACTTTACAATCTAACGCTTCAAACATGCGGCGTACTTGACGATTACGTCCTTCGTGAATCGTTAATTGTACAATCGCAGTCTCTTTACGCTTGTCCCAAGAAATAATTTTCACTTGTGCTGGTGCTGTTTTCCCATCTTCTAATGCAACACCTCGTTCTAACATGCGAATTTTCTCACCTGTTAATGGCCCTTTAATTTTTGCAACATACGTTTTTTCAACTTTATATCTTGGATGCATTAATACATTTGCAAATTCCCCATCATTTGTCATCAATAATACGCCAGACGTATCATAATCTAAGCGTCCGATTGGGAATAAACGTTGTCTAATTTCAGGGAAAAAGTCTGTTACAACACTTCTTCCTTTATCATCTGATACACTTGAAATTACGCCAGTTGGTTTATATAGTAAAAAATAAACAGGTTCTTCTTTTTCAAGAGGGATGTTATTTACTTCTACTTTATCTTGAGGAGTGACTTTCGTTCCTAACTCCTTCACTATTTTTCCATTTACTTTTACTTTTCCTTGCTGAATTAATTCCTCAGCCTTTCTTCTCGATGCAATACCTGCTTGCGCAATCACTTTTTGTAATCGTTCCATTTCTTTTTTTCACCTCGAATTTATCTTACCTTACATTAGAAAGACTTGGCAACCGCATACACTTAACGGCTTTTTGCTTCATCTTACTTAAACAACATAGCGATGATAATAAACATATAAAGGGCAAATCATGTTTTTACCTTTTATTATTGTCCATATTCTTCATATTGCTCACAATAAAAGTTCATCATTTTGTCAAAAATACCGCATAAAAAAACCACTATTAAGCAACACCTTAATAGTGGTCGTATACGTATTATAAGCGAAATATCATAAAAAATGAATAGCCGCCTTACTTAAACATTAAAGAAACAAACACAATCGAACAAATAATTCCTATTAAATCGGCGAAAAGTCCTACTTTTAATGCATCTCCCATTTTTCTAATTCCAACAGCTCCGAAGTATACTGTTAAAATATAAAAAGTCGTATCTGTACTCCCTTGCATCGTAGAAGCCAATCTTCCAATAAACGAGTCTGGCCCATATGTGGCAATTAAATCGGTCGTAATACTTAAACCAGCAGAGCCTGAAATAGGGCGTATAAGTGCTAGTGGAACAATTTCTGCTGGGACATGAATTAAATCTAACATCGGCTTCATTACTGATATCATTGCATCTAATGCACCTGAAGCTCGAAATATTGAAATAGATACAAGCATCCCAACCATAAACGGTAAAATGGAGATTGCAATTTGAATTCCTTCTTTTCCTCCCTCAACGAACGATTCATAGGTTGGCACTTTCTTTATCGTGCCATATAAAAGGATAAAACCAATTACACAAGGGATTACCCATAATGAAATTGTATTTACAATACTCATTTTTTCCGCCCCTTCCTACTCCTTCTTCGGTAAAAATAGCGGTCAATCCAAATCGCTCCGATCATAGAGAGTACTTGTGCAATGAATGTTACCCCAACAATTTCAGTAGGATTCGCTGATTCATACGTCATTCGAATCGAAATGACAGTAGTAGGAATTAAAGTAATCGCTGATGTATTTAACGCGAGAAACGTTACCATAGAACGGCTCGCCGAATCCTTCCCTCCATTTAATTCTTTCAATTGTTCCATCGCTTTAATACCAAGAGGGGTCGCTGCATTCCCTAATCCAAAAAAGTTTGCCATCATATTCGATAAAATAAATCCCATTGACGGATGATCTTTCGGTATTTCTGGAAACAATCTTTTTACCATCGGCATAAAAAGTGACACTAACTTTTTTAACAACCCTGCTTCCTCTGCAATTTTCATTAAACCAAGCCAAAATACTAAAACACTAATGAGTCCTATACAAATTGTTACTGCGTCTTTTGCTCCGTCAAATACAGCTTTATTTATTGCTTCCATCGTTCCATTTATCATGGCATATACGATCCCTATGACTGCCATCGCTACCCATACGAGATTAACCATCGCTCCCAACACCTATCATATGAGAAAAAATTTCTTTCACATTATTCCAGTACATTCCCGTTGTAGCTACTAACTTTCGTTTACTATAAAATAAATTCCGTTCTCCAACTTTCTCATTGCCAACATAAATTTCTGTCTTCCCAACCTTTACGCCATCCTTAAGTTTTGCACTTTTATCGAGTTCAACTTTTAATACGACATCCTTTCTTTCTTGCTCAGTTAATGGCACCGCAAAACTATTTTTCGTATAAACATGATTGGCATATTTCTTTTCAGTTATTTCAGCAAGGGCTCCTTGTCCTACAACGTTCGTTTGCTTGAAACGTTCAAAACCTTTATCAAATAAATTCATATGATCATCCCAATCGCTAGAAGCACTCAAAGTTACGACAATTAGATCTAGTCCATCTTTTGATGCTGTTGTAACAAGCGTCCGCCCTGCTTTCTTCGTAAAACCTGTTTTTCCTCCTGTTGCAAATTCATAATACGACGTCACGAGTTTATGTTTGTTTTTCCACGGATAATCCCACGAATCTGATTTATACGTTTTGGTCCCAAAAATCTTCTTAAATGTTTCGTTCCCCATTGCATACTTCGTTAAAAGTGCCATATCATAGGCCGACGAATAATGGGACCCATCTCCATCCAAACCATGTGGGTTTGAAAAGTGAGTATCTTTCATTCCAATTTGTTTCGCCTTTTCATTCATTAAATATACGAACCCTTCTATACTCCCTCCTACATTTTCAGCAATTACTTGTGCTGCATCATTACCAGATCTAAGCATGAGTCCGTATACTAAATCCTCTAACTTCACTTTCTGTCCAGGTTTTAAATAAATTGCTGAGCCTTCTACTCTCACCGCTTCATTACTAACCGATACCATTTCTTTCATTTTTCCTGATTCAGCAGCTAACAACGCTGTCATAATTTTTGTTATACTAGCAATTTTTTGTGACTCATGTTCTGCTTTCCCGTATAATACACGACCTGACTGTTGTTCCATTAATACAGCATTTCGAGCACTGACATTACTGTTCATCTTTGCATATGTAGGAATTGGCATAACGCTTGCGTACATAATAAGAAGCATGATTATTACACAAATTCGTCTCATATTTCCCCCCACGTCCTTTTGGCACTTTTTGTACAAGTGTATGCTTGGCCTTTTAAAATATGAACGAAATCTCTTGTCCCTCCCAATAAAAAAGACGCAGAAAACCTGCGTCTAATACGGTGTCCATTCAATTTGTTTCGCACTTTCAAATCTTTTTTCGACATCAGGCCAATTTACAACATTCCACCAGTTTTTAATATATTCATCTTTTCGATTTTGGTATTGTAAATAATACGCATGTTCCCACACGTCTAGTACGAGGAGCGGTATGGTATCCCATTGTGTAAATAATTGATGAAGTGTACTCTGCAAAATTTCTAATCTTCCAGATCGTGGCACCCAGACGAGAATCGCCCATCCTGATCCTTCTACTTTAGAAGCTGCTTCTGTGAAATGTTTTTGAAAACGTAAAAAACTCCCAAAATCTTGTTCGATCTGTTGCGAAAGAGCCCCTCTTGGACTTCCGCCGCCATCTTTTTTCATGTTATTCCAAAATATCGTGTGTAAGTAATGACCTGATCCATGAAAAGCCGCTTCTCTTTCCCAATGCTTAATTAAATCAAATTGATTCGTTTTTCTCGCTTCTTCCATCATCTTCTCTGCCTTATTTAATCCTTCCACGTAACTGCGATGATGTTTATCATGGTGTAACATCATAATTTCTCTAGAAATATAAGGTTCTAATGCATTATACGGATAAGGTAATGGTGGAAGTGTGTGCCCTCCAATTGGAACAGCTCGTTCACTATCCCCTCTTTCATATAGTTCATATTCCTCTTCTCCTTGCACGAATACTTCCTGCAAATGATGCTGAATATGTTCTACATCATCACTTATCTCATACATAAACTCTGCATCTGTATCATACTCATGCTCTTTCATACGATCTAATAACGTTTGAATTTTATAAGCAAGCATATGGACATCATACACTTCCATTGCACGGCTATCTAATACGTGAAGAACACTTTCACACCAGCTTTCTACTTCATGAAAGTAATCTGTAAATACACCTTGCTGACTCATGTTACACCTCCTTAATGCTATCCCCATAAATATATTCAAAGGAAATCCCTTATATAACTTTACAAAAGGAAAAGAAGCTAAGTTCCCTTAGCTTCTTTTTCGCAATTAATATTTGTGTAACATCTTTGTTTGGTAATCCGTCTCATAATATTCTAGTTCTTCACGCATCAATTGAAATTTACCTTCTAAACTCTTCATCACTTGCTCTACAGACGCTGGTGGCGTTTGTTGAAAAACGATGGAGTTTTTCCCTGTATAGGCAGACCTACTATTTTCATACCAATGATCACTCTTTGGTGAGAAAAACTCTGCAATTACTTGATGATAAATTTTATATAAAATTTTTTCAGCTGCTGTTTTTCGAAATGGCTGGCTATTTAACAAAACAAAACATGCATCATGTCCTTCTTCACAAAAAACGAGAAGACGTCTCATTGATGCTAATAGCCCTTTATAATATTGCTCGTGCCCTGCCGGTGTTTCTTCTAATAAAGAAGGTAACGTATGATAATTTACATAATTGGTTATCAGTGTAATAACATCTTCTAAAAACATAGAAACTTGTTCCGTTTGATTTTCAACCATAAGATTAGACATTTTTCCCTCTCCTTTGCCATTTCACGCTATTTCTACTCTTTTATTTTTATGTAATTCAGCCAATATTTCTTGTACTTTCACCACTGTTCCCTCATCAAAATATTGTTGGAATTCTTCTATATTATTTACATACAAACGTTTTCGCAGGCGATGCTCATTCTCTTTCAGTAAACAACATATCGCTACAATATCCCGTAAATATATGTCTTGTTCTTCTACTTTATATACTGGATTTCCTTCAAAAGGAGTAATTTCTTGTAAAACTTCTTCAAAATATCGAACGTATAAAACAGAAAAAGTTCTCTCTTTATTATTTAATATATATGTCACTTCAGATCTATTAAAGAAATCTTCTGATGTATTAGGCTTTGCTTTCTCTAACTCATATCCCGCATAACCTATTATAATCATCTGCTTCCCCTCTCTTCCTTCTTTCAATTCATTTTAACTTAATTTTCTGACAAACGAAATACTCTTTTAAATATAACCGTTATAAAAAATAGCTACCTATACAGGAATTTACCTTTTTATTTTTCTTGAAGTTTGTCATAATAATATTATTGTCTCAGTTTTCTTATACAAGGAGAGTTGTATTTATGTCGTTTTCATGGAAACGTTTCTTACAAATCGGGAAAATTATCTTCCCATTTGTTGTATTAACAATTGTATTCTTTCAAGCAAAAAAAGAATTAGCAGGCATTTCTTTTTTAGAAGCAATCAATACAATTAAAAACATTCCAACCGGAGGAGTCTTTTTAGCAATTACACTTGGCGCATTTGCCGTATCAACAATGTTCTTTTATGACTATGTTATGCTTCGTTATTTAAAAGCTGATATACCAGTCCAAAAGATTTTCCGTATCTCATGGATTGCTAATACTTTAAATGGATTTATTGGATTTGGTGGTCTCGTTGGAGCTGGTGTACGCACAATGCTTTATCGTCCTTACATAAAAGAAAATGGCAAACTTATTAAAAGTATCGCCTGGATGACAACTGCTTTTATTAACGGATTAGCCATTCTTTCATTCCTCGGTCTTATTGGAATATTAGACACAAGTTTTATTTTGCATGAAAAACCGTGGCTATGGCCTGTTCTTATCTTTTTCGCTCTTTTCGTCCCTATATATATCGGTTTTTCTAAACTTAAAAATAGAAAAACAAACCAAACCGAAGGACAAGAAGAAGCAGAAGAGAAAAACCCAACTGTTTTATACTCATTAGTTTCATTAGTCGAGTGGGTATCTGCTGGTATTGTTATGTACGTCATATTAATATTATTTGGCATCGATATCGAATTTCAAAAGTTTTTAGGTGTGTATGTAATTGCTGCTTTAGCTGGCGTTGTGAGTCTTGTGCCTGGTGGCCTTGGTTCATTTGATCTTGTCTTTTTAACTGGACTCGGACAGTATGGCATTGATACAGGCGTATTATTACCTGCTATGTTATTATATCGCCTCGTCTATTACATTTTACCTTTCTGTCTTGGTCTTATTTTTGCAGCTTTTGAAATGACAGGCGTGGCCATTAAAAAGTTTGAAGATAAACCTTTTATTGCGCCTGCATTAGAAACAACTGGTGTTATATGGACTTTGCAGCGTGATTTTCTAGGAAAATTAGGTTCATGGGCATCTGCTGCCTTAACAGTATTTGCTGGACTAATGGTTATTTTATCGACCATTCTACCAACAAGTATAAACAGAGCACACGCCTTACATATTCTAGCTCCAAAACCTCTTATTCAATTTTCTTTTAGCTTATCACTAACATTTGGTATTCTCCTGCTAATCCTTTCACGAGGCATATATTATGGAACAAAACGTTCTTACTATATGACGATTATTTCTTTAATCGGAGCAGCAATCTTTAATACGCTAAAAGGAATTGATATTGAAGAAACGTTTATTTTATTAATCGTACTCGCTGTATTATATATGCTTCGTAAAAGATTTGTACGCGAAAAAATGGAAGTCTCACTTTCTGATATGGTAAAAGTTTTTATATTCCTACTTATAACTTTATATTTATATAAAAACTTAGGTATTTTATTTGCAGGTGCAAAAGAAGCCTTTAAACCTGATTTTGTCGTTCGTAATATTACACAAGTGAAACGAAGTGCATTAGCAGCTGCCTTTTTCGTTCCTACTTTTTTACTGATTGGCTCACTCATTGCCAACCGTTATCGAAATGAATTTCCCGGGCAACCAGCGAATGATAAAAGATTGCAAAACTTCTTAGATGAACATGACGGAAATGTACTTAGTCATTTAGGATTTTTAGGGGATAAACAATTCTTCTTCAGTAGTGATGGGAAAGCGCTCCTTCTCTTCTCTATAACGGGAAAACGTCTTGTTGTGCTAGGTGATCCAATTGGGGATCCTTCCTCCTATCGTACTGTGTTACAAGAGTTTTTAGCTGAGGCTGACCGATTTGGATACATTTGTGTATTCTACCAAATCGAAAGTAAATGGATGAGTTTATATCATGATTTTGGTTATAACTTCTTTAAGCTTGGTGAAGAAGCTGTCGTTGATTTAAATACATTTACAATAACAGGAAAAAAACGCGCCGGTATGCGAGCGACTTTCAACCGTTTTGAAAGAGAAGGCTATACATTCTCTATTCACCAGCCACCATTCTCAGATGAACTTTATGAAGAGTTAAAAAAAGTTTCAGAGGCATGGCTCGGCGGTAAAAAAGAGAAAGGCTTTTCACTTGGATACTTTGATCGTGAATATATTAGCCGAGCACCTATCGCTACATTATCTGATGCAGATGGAAAAATCATCGCATTTACAACCTTTATGCCGGTATATCAAGACGGTTCATTGTCTGTTGATTTAATGCGATATTATCCAGATGCACCTAGTGGCATTATGGATGCAATTTTCATTCACCTATTCCAGTGGGCCAAAGAAAATGAATACCATTCCTTTAATATTGGTATGGCACCACTTTCAAATGTAGGTTTATCGACACAATCTTTCTGGTCTGAACGAGTTGCTGCTGCCATCTTTAATAATGTTCGTTATACGTATAGTTTCAGCGGGCTACGTCATTTTAAAGAAAAATATAAACCAGCATGGAGCGGCAAATATTTAGCATTTAGAAAGAATCATTCTTTACCAATTACAATGCTCTCTGTAACAAAATTAATAGGAAAACGAAAAAACAGCTAAACATTTAGCTGTTTTTTCGTTTTTGAACTTGTACAATAAATTCTTTTTCATATTTCTTACCATTTATATAGAAATCTCCCCATATTTTATACGTTCCTTCGACAGGAAATGTAATACGATATTGTAATTGCTCATCTGTATCCACAGGTATTGCATATAAAAAGGTCTCTCTTGTTTCGTCCACGATATAGAGCGCCTCTACTTCTCCTCTCTCTGAATGTAATTTCAATTTTTCACCCTTTTTCGCTTGGAATTGAAATGTTAACGTCGCTGGTTCATTCGGATGCAAGGCACCAAATAATAGAGAAACTTCATACTCCCCTATTTTTTTTGTAAGCACACTATCGATTGGAAATTTTACTTTTTTCTTATTTTTCTCCTCTATTTCTCTCCCAAAATCTTTCTTTGCAAATGATTCTACAGACTTATTTTTGTCTTCATATAAAAATATTGTATATCCTTCATCTTTCACTATTTTGGAAGAAACCTTATATGATCCATTCCCTGCAAATGTAGGTTTCATTTGTTGTACATGTTTTAATTGTCCGTCTACAATAACTGCCCGAATTTGATCATTCACACCACGAACTTCGTTATTTTTATTATTTAGTAATTGAAACGAAATAGCTACTTTCTCATTTCCTTTTCCATTTGACACATCCCATTTTACTTCCTGAACATCACCTACAGTCTCTGTAGTTTCCTGATACTTCTTTATGTAAAATCCTCCTACTACAATAAAAAGCAAAGCAACAAGTCCAATGACAAGATTTTTCAAAACATCACCTACCATTTTTATTGTCTCTGTTCATACAAAACTTCTTACATATATATTCTAGATTATGATTTATGAAATCCTCCTGCTTTGCACATATTACAAATAATTAAAAGATTTTAATTGAAAGGATTGATAGTGTATAATGCAAATGATATTGATTTCTATCAATACATTATAAGGAGGACTTTTCATGAGTGTACATATTGAAGCCAAACAAGGCGAAATTGCTGAATCTATTCTATTACCTGGTGATCCATTACGTGCAAAATATATTGCTGAAACATTTTTAGAGGACGTTACTTGCTATAATAACGTGCGTGGTATGTTAGGTTTCACTGGAACTTATAAAGGAAAACGCGTATCTGTTCAAGGTACAGGTATGGGTGTTCCTTCTATTTCTATTTATGTAAACGAATTAATCCAAAGCTACGGAGTTAAAAATTTAATTCGCGTTGGAACTTGCGGTGCGATTCAAAAAGACGTAAAAGTACGTGACGTTATTATTGCAATGACAGCTTGTACGGATTCTAATATGAACCGTTTAACATTCCCAGGTTTTGATTTTGCACCAGCTGCAAACTTTGACCTGTTAAAGAAAGCTTACGATGCTGGAACTGAAAAAGGCTTACACGTTCGTGTTGGTAACGTTTTAACAGCAGATGTATTTTACCGCGAAAGCATGGACATGGTTAAAAAACTTGGAGATTACGGTGTACTAGCAGTAGAAATGGAAACAACTGCTCTTTACACATTAGCAGCGAAATATGGTGTAAATGCGTTATCTGTATTAACAGTAAGTGACCATATCTTCACTGGTGAAGAAACAACATCTGAAGAGCGTCAAACTACATTTAACGAAATGATTGAAATCGCTTTAGATGCAGCAATTCAACAATAATACATTAAAGAACTCGTCATACGTCTGTCGAGTTCTTTTTATGTGACTTTTTATATAAAACTACTTTCGGAAGAGACAGATTTTCTCCTCTACTTTTTTGTAACGTTTGTTATAATAAAGAAATCATTTACAGTATTTCTCACAAGAGGTGACGCAGTGAAAAACAGAAGTATAGTCTTTAAACTATTTTTATTAACATCAACATTATTTACAATCATATTCCTCCTTTTTTTCCTAGGACAATCTCTATTTTTAGAGAAATTTTATATTAATAAAAAGGTAAAAACCGTTCAAACTTCTTTTGAGAAGTTCGTAGATAATTACGAAAAAAGTGGTAAAAGTTATGAAGAAATTCGAAAACTAAAACAAGAATTTCATGATAAAACAAATGCCGAAATGCAGTTTTTAAATACGAACGGCATTATTAAAAGCGACAATAATTTTTACATTGATGTAATTAACCCTAAAAATAATAAACCATATTCCATTCCACTCAATAATCTTTTAACGCCCGAAGAATATAATAAATTCGAAAACTTAGGACTGAAAAAAGATGGGGTGATAAACGTCGTCGGTTTTGTACAAGATTCCACCATAACACCAATAGAATTGACGACAAACTATAATCGATGGCAAAACGAATATATCAACTCAGATTTTCAATCCATTAATGGCAACCCTGCTAAAAATAGACTTACAAGTCGATCCAAAACTGTAACTCAAATTGAGTTTACTGGTATTGTGTCTAAGTTACAGCTTCCATCCAAAGCGGATGTTCGTCTTGCAAATGACCTTGAAACATTACAAGCCGTTCAATATTTTGCAGAAATTATTAGAGATGGCACTACTAGCCCACAGCAATTAAGCCATTTCCTGCTAGATAGTGGAGAAAATATAAAGAATAGTATCTTTGTAAAACCTATTATGGAAAATGGAAAGATTAAAGAATACGCTTTTGCGGTAGCATCCTTGCAACCTGTTAATGAAGCAATGCTTGTTTTAAAGGATTATTATGTCTATGCCTTAATCATCGTTTTTCTAGTAATTATTTTGTTATCCTTCTACTACTCAAAAATCATTGTGAAACCATTGATTAAAATGAATCGTGTTACAAAAAAAATGGCCAATTTTGATTTTAGCGAGAAATTACCTGTGACAGCAGACGATGAAATTGGTGGGCTTTCCGGCAGTATTAATACGCTATCTGTAAACTTAAAAGACCGAATTGATCGATTAAATGTTGCGAATACAAAATTACAACAAGATATTGAACGTGAACGTCAATTAGAGAAAACGCGAAAAGAATTCATTTCTGGTGTATCACACGAATTAAAAACACCACTCAGTGTAATTAGAAGTTTCGCTGAAGGAATTAAAGATGGCGTTAGTAAAGATACGACGTATTACACAGACGTTATTTTAGAAGAAACCGAAAACATGAACAGACTTATTGTTGAAATGTTAGAATTAGCAAAATTAGAATCAGGTACGTACAAACTAGATATGACGACATTCTCAATCGGTGAATTAATTCAACAAGTCTATACAAAGTTATTATTTAGCATGGAAGAAAAGCATCTACAAGTGAACATAGATGTAGACTCTTCTATATTTGTGAAAGCGAATCGTAGTCGTATTGAGCAAGTGGTTGTGAACTTACTTAGCAATGCAATTCGATATACGCCAGATGGAGAAAAAATACAAGTCTCTGTTATAGAAATGGAATATACTGTAAAAGTCGAAATCGAAAACACTGGAAACCCTATCCCAGAAGACAGTCTTGAAAAAATTTGGGATCGTTTCTACCGTTTAGATGCATCTCGTAGCCGTCATACTGGTGGTACTGGTCTCGGATTATCTATTGTAAAAAACATTTTAGACCTCCACCATGCCGAGTACGGTGTATATAACACGAATAACAGTGTTGTATTCTACTTTAATTTACAAAAAGTAAAAGAAGTCAAATAATTTGTCTTAATTTCACTAGGAGTTCACATGAAATTCACACTCTCCCTTTATAGTAAGAAACAAGTTAATCCTTTCCTTTACACACATAAAAGAGGAGAGTGCGTGAAATGAAACAAGCAGGACAACCTATTCAAAATGAAAAACAATTAGAAACTATCAAAAATATACTTTTACAATCTTCGAAACGTGATGGCTTATTATTCGTATTAGCTGTAAATTCTGGCTTAAAAGTAAGTGAAATCTTACAATTAAAAGTTAGTGATGTAATCGATGAAAATGAAAATGTTCGCCATTCCATTTTATTTTACAATGAAAAAGTAAAGAAACATAAATGGTTTGCTGTAAATGAAGACTTACAGCACGCGATCGAAGACTACATGAAAGAACGTAAAACTTGGAAACGTAATGAACCATTATTAAAGTCTCAAAAAGGAACAAAATCTATTACGAGACAACATGCATGGTACATTTTAAACAAAGCTGCAAAAGAAGTTGGATTAGAAGGGATTAGCTCACATACACTTCGAAAAACCTGGGGATATTGTGCATACAAATCAGGTGTTGATATCGCATTTTTACAACATTTCTTTGATCATAGTACTCCATCAAAAACTTTAAAGTATATCGGTATTGCTTAATAACTCTTATACATAAAAAAGGTTACCATTTATAAAATGGTAACCTTTTTTATGTTTCACATTCTCTTTTCTTGTCTCTCCTATATTGTAGTGGTACTCTAATAATAAGGGGGAGAAATTATGAACACATTAACAATTGAATTACCGAAAGAAACGGCTGAAAAACTTGATTTATTAAAACAAGCTTATGAAAAGAAAACAGGTGCTTCCATTTCTGAGAGTACTCTTGTTCAAACACTTATTTCAAAAGAGTTTATCCAAGCGATAACTCCTTTTGATTTACAACAATTCGTTACTGGAAAAGAACAGCATTAATTGCTGTTCTTTTTTTGATACTTTATCAGGAGTTCACTAGCATTCTCCCCCGAAAAACTTCTTTGCTTCTGCCTAACTTTTTATCAGGAATCTTCCTAACCGTTACTGTCTCATAAAAAGTTTTTTATTTATTTTTCGGAAAACTATTGACAATGATAATGATAACCATTATCATTTATTACGAAGCCAACAATTGATGAATCAACCAAACGCTCAGTAACATTGTTACCCCTCTTTTTCATATAGAAAGGCATTGTACATTCCCCCTGTTTGTACAGTGCCTTTCTTGTTTATTATCATTCAAATAAATTTAATTGCTCGGGCTTCGGCTCACCATATGTAATGTTCATCATTTTCATAAGTTGTTTCGCATTATCCGCTGCATCTCCGCCCGAATTATTGTTAAATAGTACATATATGCCCTTTGTCTTCTTTTTCAATTGCTCTAGTCTTTCTACCCATTCTTCTAATTCTTTATTGTTGTAGCGATATAAGCAGCGAACCGCTCTCCAATTTTCCCCTTTATCCAGCCAGCCATGAACATTTCGACCATGAAAACGTATTAACACCATCTCTGCATTCGTTACTTCTAAAACGAGCGGTACCGAACCTATCCCCGCCTGTGGCTCGTCACAAATTGTATGAATCCATTTCTCCTGTTCCAAAAACCGTAAAGTCTTATCTCTCATTTCTGGATAAAACCATGTTTGATTTCGAAATTCTATGGCACACGGCAAACCTTCCATTTTCTCTTTCGTATATCGAAGAAAATCCACATTTTTCTTTTTACAATCAAACCATGGTGGATATTGAAATAAAATCGTTTTTAATTTATTAGCTTCTATTAAAGGAAGAATAGATTGTTTATACACATCAAACATATCGTCGAACGTAGAAAACGGAATTTCACCTTTCATATGTCCCGTCATCCCTTGATATGCTTTTACGACAAAAGAAAAATCTTTCGGTGTCTCCGTTGCCCATTTTGTATAGTTTCGCGCAGGTTGCATCGCATAAAATGAACTATCCACTTCCACAATAGGAAAATGCTCACTATATGTTCGCAATTTATTTCTATTTTCATAGGGATCTATATATAAAGAATCATGATCTCCCCACCCTGTCACTCCAATGAAAAGCAAATATATCCCTCCCTTTTTAACTTCACCTTCTATCCATTCCACTCACTTACCGAACACTTCGACTAATCAATTTCATTAAGTAGCCCCTTCTTTAAGAGTATCCGTATAAAAATATGATATACTAGATGGAAGAATTTTTAAATTGAGGGGTTATTTATTTATGCTTCCAAACGATGATACTGTATCTCATGAAAAACGAATAGAAGAATTAGAAAATAAAGTACGTTTTTATGAAGAACTTGTGAATCAATTACCACATCATTTTACATATAAAAATCCACATATTGGTTTACAAATAAAGAAAACGAGAACGACTCATTCCATCCAAAACATAAAAAGAGAAAATAAAGAGGCTGAATTTCAACTTACTTGTGATTCATTATTTTTATTTAAACAACTTGAAACATACTTTGTTCATATTTTTGATGCTTTTTCACATCATGTAACCTTTGTTGATAGTAAAGGAAATATAACTTTATGTAATCAAGCTGCAGCAGATGATTTTGGTGTAGTACGAAATGATATAATCGGAAAACCAATTCAACAATTATTAAAATTGCCAGAAGAAAAAATTAAAGCTCTTGAAACATTAAGAACGGGAACAGAATTATATAATGAAGAAGTTTTAGACAAAAACTACGGCATATTAAATAACCGAATTATTCGTGATTATAACGGAGAAATATTTAGAGTTATTAGTGTCTTTCATTATTTAAACACAGAACGTGATGCAGAGAAATTTTCGTTAGCAGGGCGAATTGCAGCTGGGATTGCACATGAAGTAAGTAATCCTCTTACAACCGTACGGGGTTACTTACAATTTTTACAAGAAAGTGTTTCTCCATCTAATAAAGAATTATTCGAAAACTTACTCATTCCTGAATTAGACCGCGCAAATGGTATTATTACAAAATTTTTAGCTATTTCAAAAACACGGGAATTTACAAGAGAACCGTTTCCTATTAACACATTTTTACGTGAATATATTCAACAGTTACTAGCTAGTGAAGTCTTTTTACATAACATTGCAATTGATTATAATTTTTCTACCGAATTGGATGATGTATTAGTCCATATTGATCGTCATGAACTGGTGCAAGTTTTTTTAAACCTATTTCAGAACGCTGTCGATGCTCAAGGCGAAAAGAAACTTTCTATCCAAATTACTAGTTATCGCCTTGATAATTTTGTTCGTATTACTTTCACTGATAATGGAATTGGTATTCCACCAGCCATTCAAGAATATATCTTTGATCCATTCTTCTCAACAAAAGATTCAGGTACAGGACTGGGCTTGTCAGTAACAAAGAAAATTATTCAAAATCATAACGGTACATTAAAAATGACCAGTAATGAAGATGGTACAACTTTCGCTATTTCAATTCCAATTTTACCTAAAACGACCCTTGAAAGATTAAATGAATACTAATGAGGTACTCCTCCACAAGAAGCATGCCAATTGTTATATACTCTCAACAATTGGCATGCTTTTTTATGTTGAAATAATCTTCTTTAAGTTCTATAAATCTTTCTCCATAACTTAATTGTTTTTGCTTGGTAGGCAAACTTCTTATTTTTTTAGAAATGGTAGTTTGTCCATCACGAATTCAGTATGAATTTCATTTTAATATATAGTAATGGCTATTGATTCTATGAAAGAAAGGAATGAAAAGATGAACAATAAAAATAAAGGAAAAGTATTTTATGGTAATGATTGTTGCGAAGTCAGAGCTTGTAGTCATATTAACATCTCTAAGTCCGAACTTACAGAATTCGTTAAACTTCTTCAAGCTCTTGGCCAAGCTATTCAAGCTGTCTTTCAAAACCCTTCTCAAAATAATATCGATAACTTGATTGCTACCCTAAATAACCTACAAAAATTCCTCAATTGCTTAGATTTGTCTCCAGCACAAAAACAAATTGGAAATTCTATTATCGCTAATCTATTAACTATTTTAAGAACAAAACCTTTCTCATGCGGAGCATTGTATGTTGAGCTGCAAAGCTTGCTTAATTATTTATTGTATATCGCCAAATTATTCAAGGTAGATTGCTGTACGATCGACAAACTAGTTAAACTCATTACAGAAATCCAAACTATCCTAGTTCAATACGGATCAGGTTGCCTTGGAGGAGGAGCAACAGGCGCTACTGGTGCTACCGGTCCTCAGGGGGCTACTGGACCTCAAGGACCAGCGGGTGCTCAAGGTGCTACTGGTGCTCAAGGACCGGCCGGCGCTCAAGGGGCTACTGGTGCTCAAGGACCTCAAGGTGCACAGGGACCAGCGGGTGTTCAAGGCGCTACTGGACCTCAAGGACCTCAAGGTATTCAAGGGCCAGCTGGCGCTCAAGGTGCTACTGGTGCTCAAGGACCAGCCGGCGCTCAAGGGGCTACTGGACCTCAAGGACCTCAAGGTATTCAAGGGCCAGCTGGCGCAACAGGTGCTACTGGTGCTCAAGGACCAGCTGGCGCTCAAGGTGTTACTGGTGCTCAAGGACCAGCGGGTGCTCAAGGTGCTACTGGTGCTCAAGGACCGGCCGGCACTCAAGGTGCTACTGGTGCTCAAGGACCAGCTGGCGCTCAAGGTGCTACTGGTGCTCAAGGACCAGCTGGCGCTCAAGGTGCTACTGGTGCTCAAGGACCAGCGGGTGCTCAAGGTGCTACTGGTGCTCAAGGACCAGCTGGCGCTCAAGGTGCTACTGGTGCTCAAGGACCAGCCGGCGCTCAAGGTGCTACTGGTGCTCAAGGACCAGCCGGCGCTCAAGGTGCTACTGGTGCTCAAGGACCAGCCGGCGCTCAAGGTGCTACTGGTGCTCAAGGACCAGCCGGCGCTCAAGGTACTACTGGTGCCCAAGGACCAGTGGGCGCTCAAGGTGCTACTGGACCTCAAGGACCAGCCGGCGCTCAAGGTGCTACTGGTGCTCAAGGACCGGCCGGCGCTCAAGGTGCTACTGGTGCTCAAGGACCAGCGGGTGCTCAAGGTGCTACTGGTGCTCAAGGACCGGCCGGCGCTCAAGGTGCTACTGGTGCTCAAGGACCGGCCGGCACTCAAGGTGCTACTGGTGCTCAAGGACCAGCTGGCGCTCAAGGTGCTACTGGTGCTCAAGGACCAGCCGGCGCTCAAGGTGCTACTGGTGCTCAAGGACCAGCCGGCGCTCAAGGTGCTACTGGTGCTCAAGGACCAGCCGGCGCTCAAGGTGCTACTGGTGCCCAAGGACCAGCCGGCGCAACAGGCGCTACTGGTGCTCAAGGTGCTACCGGCGCAACAGGACCAGCGGGTACTCCAATTCCTATAACTATCGCTGCAATTGGAAACTCCAATGCTCAAACTATATCACCTGGAATGAATATCCAATTCAATCAAGTTTTTGAAATAAATAATATTAATTTTAATGACACTACAGATACTTTAACAGTTTTAGAAACAGGCGTATATGATATTAGTTTCTCAGCGTCTACAACTTTCCCAGGATCTTCACCATTTGGATTTGGTATTTCATTCAATGGTCAACCACCTACTCGTAATTTCTCAACTAATGTTATCGGTAGTGCTGTTTCGTTCTCTACAATCGTTACTTTACAAGCTGGTACAACGATTTCTATACAGCCTACAGCAAACACTATTTCTATTCCTAACACAGGTGATACAACTGCAACACTATCAGTATTCCGCATTTACTAATTTTCACTAAATAAACATATTTATAATAATATGTATCGTTTTACCGTGCATTAAATCTCTCTTTATATAGAAAGGAGCACTTATTTGGGAGGATAAGTGCTCCTTCTTTACGTTTCTTTACCTCAAATTTACTCTACCTTAATCCTCATTCTGTATGATAAATAGTGAAGTCAAAGATATGAAAGAGGGATGAAAATGAGAGTTATGTCACTAATACGCATTTGGTTTGCTCTTATGGTATGCATTATTTTATGTGTAGGATTTTTTTTAACTCTAAAATATTCCACTATATCACAAGCAGAGAGAAAAACTGTTCCATACAAACTTTTGTATACGAAACAAAGCAACATCCCTTATTCCAATACCACAAAGAATGAAAAAAAAGTTATAAAAGGAATGCTTATTACGAAAGCTTCTAGTTCCGAAGCGTTACTTCAAATTGCTGAAACGATTAAAAATCAATATACAAATAAAGAAATCGATGAAATTACACTTTCTATCCACAATGAAAATAATGGTAATTATGAAGAAGAATTACCTTACGAACCTATTAGTAAAGGAAAAATAATCGTCACATACGATCCCGAATCCTTTGGCAGTACGAACATTCTACTTAACGAGTAATATCTTGTATCTCAATGGATATCGATTAATAGCTAATAGGGATAGACAAAAATCCCCACCGATTAAAGTTTCATTTTGTTTTTCATACAAAAAAGAGGCGAATTTTGTTATTCGCCTCTTTCTTTTACCAAAATGAAGGAATCCATTCTTTCACTTTATCAATCCACTCTTGTTGCTCTTTTTTTCTTTGTTGTTCCTCTTCTTTCCTTCTCTTCTCTTCTTCTTTTCTTCGTTTTTCCTCTTCTATTGTATTCAATTGTTTTTTATAATCAGCCTCAGATATGAGCGATAACTGGAATGCTTTTTGAGCTGGATTGGCATTCGCTTTTTTCATAATATCCCGGAACATTGTCGTAGTAATTTGACTTCCCCCCGGAACATAATGATCACTATCTGTTTTATCATATCCTACCCAAATCGCACCTACTAAATCTGGTGTGTATCCAACAAACCATGAATCCTTTGCACCAGTGCTCGGTCCATTTACAATTTGAGTAGTTCCTGTCTTACCTGCCGTATCAACGTTATAAACTTTCGCCTTTTCCCCCGTTCCCTTTTCAACAACACCTTTTAATAAATATGTCATCTTTTGAGCAATTTTCTCGCTCGTCACCCGCGTCTCTTTCTTATACCACTTTCCAATTGTTTCACCTTCAGCATTTTGTATCTCCCTAATCGCATGAGCTTCCACTTGAACACCGTCATTTGCAAATGTACTATACGCTTGAGCCATTACAAACGGAGAGGTTCCCACATGCATCCCGCCTAAAGCAATCGGATACGTACGATCTTCTGGCACTAATGGAATACCAAATCGCTCTAAAGATTTCAATCCTTTATCTAATCCAATTTGCTCCAATAGCCAAACAGCTGAAACATTGTACGACTTTGCCACGGCTTCATACATTGTCACATCACCGTGAAAAGTATGATCACTATTTTGCGGTTTATATTCTTTAATATTAAATGGTTCATCTTTTAATATATCGTATACTTCATACCCTTCCTCTAACGCTGGTACATATACAGCCAGAGGCTTTAACGTTGAGCCCGGTTGTCTTTTTAATTGGGTTGCATGGTTAAACTGTAAAAACTGATACGGACCTCTACCTCCAACTAAAGCTGGTACACCACCTGTTTTTGGATTCATAAGAACTACACCCGTTTGCATAAGCTGGTCCGACCCATTATCTTTGAAATAACTCTCATTATTCACAACGTCTTCCACAGCCTGTTGTTTTTTTGGATCAAGCTCTGTATAAATACGATAACCACCCGCTAAAATTTCATTTTGTGTTAATTCGTACTTGTCCATCGCTTCTCTAACAATATAGTCTACATATTGAGAGTATTTCCCCTTGTATTTATCATCCACACCACGTTTTAACACAAGGCCGCTCTCTTTTTCTCTATTATACTGTTCGTCAGAAATATATCCTTGCTCTTTCATTAAACTTAATACAACATTACGTCGTTCGATTGACTTGTTAAAGTTTTTATAAGGCGAATAGGCAGACGGTGCTTTAATCAATCCAGCAATCGTCGCAGCTTCTGAAACTGTTAAATCTTTTACATCTTTATCAAAATAAGATTTAGCTGCCCTTTTTATACCCCAAGCTCCTTCACCAAAATAAATTTGATTCATATACATTTCAATAATTTCATCTTTCGTATACGTACGCTCTATTTTTTTTGTTAAAAAATATTCCTTTATTTTTCGAGAGTATGTGCGGTCTTGTGTCAGAAATACGTTTTTCGCAAGTTGTTGTGTAATTGTACTTCCCCCTGCTACAACTTCTCCTGCTGTAATATTTTTAAAAACTGCACTTATAATTCCACTATAGTAAATACCGTGATGGTTAAAAAACCCCTTATCTTCTACTGCAACAATTGCCTGAACCATAATGTCAGGAATATCTTTCCTTTTAACACCTTCTGTTTTAGAGGAAGCTAATTTAGTCGCAACTTCATTATTTGCATCATAAATTAAGGTCGGTTGCGGAACAGCTTGTTTTAATTCAGATATGTCTTGAATGGAAATTATTATATTTATAGCAATAAATAGAGTAGCAAGTAAACTTCCTAATACAATTAATGAATTACGAAGTTTCTTCCTCTTATTGAACCACTCCTGCATTTTTTTTAAGTGAGTGTTCTTCAATTTCATTCGTTCACTTCCTTCGTTTGTTTACACTCTTCTTTTCAAAAGGAAGAATATACCTCCTTTTAAATTTATTATAATAACGTAGTCTTTCCTGTAGTGTAAAGCTTTTCTTTCACATTCATACTTTTTGTAGGAAAAGGACATTCTACAAGTAAGATATTCAATATTGATTATTAATATTATTAATACAACAATGAGAGTTATGTTAAGTTTTTGTAAACTTTTCGATAAAATGTTTTAAAAAACGACAGTTTTTTGTTAGAATTGACTAGCCAATATATTTTACATATATTACTTTTGTGGGGGTAACTAATAATGGTATTTAAATCAAAAAAAGATAAATTTTCTGAAATGTTAATGAATGTTTCCGAAAATTTAAAAGAAGGCGCGCAGTTTTTCGTGGAGTATAAAATTAAAAATGCTAGCGATTTAAAAGAGTTTTCTATGCGCATGAAAGAGTATGAGTCAAAAGGTGACTCATTTATTCACGAAATCATTATGGAGCTAAACAAAGCGTTTATTACTCCAATTGAACGTGAGGACATCCTACAACTTGCAATGAGTATGGATGATGTATTAGACGGATTAGATCATAGTGCTGGTCTATTCGAAATGTATTCTATTACAGAAGCTGATGAATACATGATTAAATTCGTTGAAGCAATTAATCAATGTGCGATTGAGATTGCAAATTCTGTTGAACTACTGTCTAAAAAGAAGTTAGTCGACATTCGTACGAACGCGATTAAGATTAAGGATTACGAATCACAATGTGATGATATTCGCCGTCATGCGATTAAGCACTTATTCTCTCGTGAGAAAGATCCGATTAAAATTATTCAATACAAAGAGATTTACGAAGAGCTTGAAGAAGTAGCGGATAGCTGCCAAAGCGTTGCAAACGTATTAGAAACAATTATTATGAAGAACGCGTAAGGAGTTTGATCATGGATACACTCTTGTTACTGACCGTTTTAGTAGTCATTTGCGCTTTAGCTTTTGACTTTATTAATGGATTTCACGATACAGCAAACGCTATTGCAACGGCTGTTTCAACAAAAGCTCTAAAGCCTAGACATGCAATTATTATGGCAGCTATTATGAATTTTTTAGGTGCGATGACATTTACAGGTGTAGCAAAAACGATTACAAAAGATATCGTTGATCCATTTGCCTTGCAAAATGGTTCTCTTGTAATTTTAGCTGCTTTACTTGCGGCAATAGCATGGAATTTAATCACTTGGTACTACGGTATTCCAAGTAGTTCTTCGCATGCAATCATTGGCTCGATCGCAGGTGCAGCTATCGCTGCGGCAGGTATTAGCTCATTAAATCTTAAAGGGTTCATAAAAATCCTTGAAGCTTTAATCATTTCACCGATTATCGCTTTTGTTATTGGTTATATCGTATACAGCATATTTAAAGTAGTCTTTAAAAACTTTAATTTAACGAAGACGAACAAAAACTTCCGTATATTCCAGATTTTCACTGCTGCATTACAAGCTTATACACATGGTACAAATGATGCGCAAAAAGCAATGGGAATCATTACGATGGCTCTTATGGCTAATAGCTATCATACTTCTAGCGACATCCCGTTCTGGGTACAATTATCTTGTGCGATTGCAATGGGTCTTGGTACTTCTGTCGGTGGATGGAAAATTATTAAAACTGTCGGTGGACAAATTATGAAAATTCGTCCTGTAAATGGGGTAGCTGCCGATTTATCATCATCACTTGTTATTTTCGGTGCAACATTCATTCACTTACCAGTTAGTACGACGCACGTTATCTCTTCTTCTATTTTAGGGGTTGGTGCTTCTCATCGTGTAAAAGGTGTAAAATGGGGAACTGCAAAACGCATGTTAATTACTTGGGTTATCACACTTCCTATTTCAGCTTCTTTAGCTGCTTTATTTTACTCTTTATTACAATTAATCTTTTAATCAAAAGTCGTCTTCCTTATTATTCCAGGAAGACGACTTTTTTGTGAACAAACCTTTTTCTCATGAAAAAGCGTGTATAATAATTGGTGGATAAGTTATATAGAGGAGTTGGCAATTTTGGAATACATCATGTTACTTTTCATCGGGCTAATCGCCGGGACAGTCGGGAGTCTAGTCGGGCTTGGTGGCGGAATTATTATTGTCCCGTTATTAATCGGATTACACAGTCTATCACCACAACTTGCAGTAGGAACTTCAATGGTAACAGTCGTTTTTACAGGACTATCTTCCACCCTTACTTATATGAAGCATAAACGAGTAGATTACAAAAGTGGACTTATTTTATTTATCGGGAGTGGCCCTGGTGGTATCATCGGCTCGTGGGCAAACAAATTTTTAAACCAAGATACATTTTCTTTATATTTTGGGATTTTCCTTATTTTCGTCTCTATTCTTCTTATGTTACGAGACAAATTAAACCCTCTTTCTTTATCAAATATGACGGTAATTAAACGTTCTTTTACAGATAACGAAGGAAACACTGTACACTATCAATTTCCACCACTTCTCGCTATCTTTATCGCCTTTATAGTTGGTTTTATATCTGGGTTATTTGGAATTGGTGGCGGTGCCTTACTTGTTCCAGCAATGATGCTACTTTTTGCATTCCCAGCACATATCGCTGTAGCAACTTCGATGTTTATCGTATTTCTATCAGCCATTGTAAGTTCTGCAACTCACATCTCCCTTGGAAATGTCAGCTGGATTTATGCATTAATTCTTATTCCTGGTGCATGGATCGGTGGAAAAATCGGGGCTTATATCAATACAAAATTAAGTGGTAAAGCCGTAATTAATTTATTACGTATCACATTAATTATTCTCGGGACTAGATTAATTATTACTTCTTTTTTATAACGTGTTCTTTTTAGAATACGTTTTTTCTTATACACATGAATATAAAAATCCTCCTAAGAGAACAAATAAAATTAAACAAACACATAATAGCATATAATTTGAAATATGTACTTTCTTCAAGTTGACCACTCCTATAACTGCGACTATTATCTTTATGATAGCGAAAAAATAGTTTACTTGCAGTTACAAAGTGCTAACAATGCAAAATCATTTATTACAAATTTTATCCTTATATTTCATTTCTTTGTATATTCTATCGGTTTAATAAAAAAAGATGTCATATTGACATCTTTTTTAATGAAGAAGTGACCATCCCATAAAATCCTCATGTACTTGGCACGCCCTCTTATCGTTTCGATCATATAATTCAGCATAACTATCTGTTTCTTCATCATAAGCCATCGTATAAATAATTTGGCCATCTACTTCAACGGATAATACGACTCCACCTTTCATCTCTTCTACATGAATGATAGCATTCGCCGGAATTCTCATATCCGTCATTTTTATCGCATCTAACAATATACTAAACCCCCTACAGCGTATTCATTGCTAGTACTATTACACACTAAATAGTATACTACTGTAATAGCATACATTTCGTCAATGAAATTGCTGTTTAAATAGCATATTGTCTTTATACATATACGCTACAATAAAAGAAATAGAAATGTTTAAATGGGGGGCTAACATTGATTCTACACAAAGGAGATGTACTATTTCGTCAAGGCGAGGACGGTCCTTTATATTTTATAAAAACAGGCTTATTAAAAGTAGTAAGGATCGAAGAAGATGGAACACCATTTTTATTCAACATTATTGTTCCAGGTGAAACGATACCTCACCATTCTTTAATTTCACCGAAGGAGTATCACGGTACAGCAATCGCTTTAATGAAAACAGAAGTTGAACCTATCATTAGTAGTGAATGGTACGATCAACTTCAGGCAAATCCCGCATCATACGCAAATATCGCTATGCAATTACAATCAAAATTAAGAATGATGCAGCAGCGTATCGATCAATTGACAACCGTCTCTCCGAAAGAACGTCTTCATCGTTTACAAGAATGGTTCACACTATATTTAGGTGACATTCCTATATATGAAATATTAACGCAAACTGAAATCGGCCAACTGATTGGTATACGCCGTGAAACGGTAAATCGACTATTACGAGAACAAATAAAAAACGAGGTAAAATAATACCTCGTTTTTCGCTTATTCAAATCTATCTTATTGTAAACTTGCTGCTGGACCGAAAAATTCATAATGAATATGCTCTTGTTTCACACCTAAATCAGTTAGTGCAGCATTTATATGTTTCATAAATGGTACGGGACCACAGAAATAAAATTCTGCTTCCGTTGCCGGAATAATAGTTTGTAACCATTCTGCTTCAACGAAACCTTCTTTATCAAAGGTCTTCATTTCCAAATCTTTTTCAGTTGGTGCAGAATAGCAAGTGTACGCTTTAACTTGCTCGTATTTATTATCTACTGCCTCAACATGTTCTTTCATTGCATGTGTATTACTATTTATCGCTGCATGAACAAAACATACATTACGTGTTGTGTCTTGTTCAATTAACGTATTTAGCATACTCATCATCGGTGTAATCCCTACTCCACCACTAATTAGTACAACTGGTAAAGTTGAATCCATATTTAATACGAAATCTCCTGCTGGTGCACTTACTGGTAACATATCCCCTTCTTCTACATGATCATGTAAGTAGTTAGATACTTTACCATCCGGTGTATCTACACCTTTTTCTTTTTTTACACTAATACGATAATATTCTTTTCCAGGAGCATCTGATAAGCTATATTGACGATTATGTGTATATGTTTCACCTTCGATATTTATTTGAATCGTTACATATTGTCCTGGGATGAATGAAGAAACTTTCCCGCTATCTTCAGGTTTTAAATAAAATGACGTAATAACATCGCTTTCCGTAACTTTTTTAACAACTACAAAGTTACGGAAATCTTTCCATCCACCTTCTTTATGTGCCGCTTCTTCATACATCTCTGCTTCAATGCTAATGAATGCATCAGCAATGACACCATAAGCTTCTCCCCATGCATTTAAAACTTCATCAGGTGCACCTGCAACCTCTTTAATTGCGCGTAGTAAACATGTACCTACAATCGGGTAATGTTCCGCTTTAATACCTAAACTTCTATGCTTATGACCAATTTGTTTTACAACTGGAATAATAGCTTCTAAATTATCAATATACGTTGCAGCTGCATAAACAGCATTCGCTAGCGCTTGTTGTTGTCTTCCCTTTTTCTGATTTGTATGGTTGAAAATATTCAATAACTCCGGATGTTCCGAAAATAAAATTTGATAAAATCTCGTTGTAATTTCAACGCCTTTTTCTTGTAATAATGGTACTGTTGACTTTACGATTTCAATTGTTTTTGTACTTAACATTGTATCCCACTCCTCTATTTCCTTAACTGTTTTTAGTTTAACTGAATTGTATAGTACATATTGTGATTTTAATCACTATTCACACGGTGTTTTTGTGAAAAATATATGAACATTGCACTTACAAAAGAAAATAAGCCAACTAGAATGCTAGCTAGCTTATTATTTAGACTGAATAGCTTGTTCAATTACCCTTATATCTTTCCCATCTCCAAATTCTGTATACCCCCAGATATTCGTTTCACCTCTATATTTATTTACGATAATATCCAAGTCGTGGTATACACGATGCGCATAAACTACATACTCAACATTTTGAAGTTCCACACCTTTTTTTGCAATTTCATAGCTTCTATTTACATCACGTTTTATTTTTTCATTCTTTATTTCCGTATGTATATTTTTTAAAGAGGATTCTTGCTGTTGAAACCATTGTTTCAATTGGTTCCAGTCCCCTTCTGTATAATTCTCTGCTTTACCATAATTTAAGAAATTATTATAACTTTCATGTGTCATACGAATAAAATCCAGTACTTTTGTTTCTTCTTGTACATCTTCTATTTGAGCTATCGTATTTACCTCAGCAGGCTTATTCGCATAATGTAACAGCACTTTCATAAGACTATAACTCGCAATGATCATCACGATAATAATCCCGAATACACGTAACAATTTCTTCATATACAGAACCCCTTCTCTACTAGAGATATTACAATGTAGTACTATACTTGTAACATTCTCTCGTAGAAATATAATTCCTGTATAAATTCTTCCTATCATTTCGACAATATTTTTCTATACATTCCTCGTTGGCAAATGTTCTTGTAAAACCATATACCCTTCATAAGCTGCGTAACCGAGTATAGCCATTAATCCGATATAACTAGCAAATACCGTCCATTTCGTTTTCGTATCCACTTTGTAATAGTTTTCCTGTTGTCTCTTTTCTGTATCCCATTCTTGTAATTTTCTTTCTGATATTTCAAATGCTTCTCTTATATGAATTGTATGCGTTTCTTGTTCATCTTCATATGGAACGTAATCAAGCGGCTCAAACTTCGGTAAAAGATACTCTAACACTTCAATCTTTTGAAGTTCTCCTGTTTTTAATTCTTTCTCTCTTTCTTTATGCCTTAATACATTTATTTCATGTTGCATCATATATATATTTCGATGTACTGCACCCGTTTCTTTTAATTCCTCTTCAAGCCTTGCAATATATTCTTTCATTCCATCAATTCTATATCCTAATTCCTTAATCGGCTCATCTCGCTTTATTACTCTATATAATTCCATACAGCCGATAATAACAATAAATCCTCCTAAAATACTTTTAAAGTAAATGGAATAACCGAGCAATACAATAAGACCCGCTCCCCAAATCTTTGTACTTACAACTGAGATAATTCGTCCACCATCTAATGGAGAAACTGGAATCAAGTTAAAGAAGTTAATCATACTTCCAAGCAAAATAATTAATGCCCAAAATGGCTCTTTCGTTATTATATAAAGTGGAATTGCAGGCAAAAATGACAACAATCCGAAAAGAGGTCCCATATAGGCGATATAAGCTTCATCTTTTGCATTTTTCGGCATCTCTTTCATCCCAATAAGAGCACCCATAAATGGAATAAATATTGCTGGTGATGTTGGTATACCTTTTCTTTTCGCAGCCCATAAATGGCCCATTTCATGGATAAACAACAAATAAATGAGCGCTACTCCAAATTTCCACCCATATATAACTGCGTATGCACCAAGTGATAGAAACATACTAAATACCGTTGAAAACTTTGCTAATTTAAAGATTGCAAATACCCACTTTAACTTAGAAAGTAAAAATAAACCTATGGCAACAACAATTCCCCATAATCCTTTTTTATTATTTTTCATATTCCTCTCCTTTATCTCTCATTAATGAATCATATTTATTCATTAACGCCGGTTCTTTCTCTATTATGACATATTTTTTTCTATTGTTAGAAATAATGTTTATATAATCCATTTTTAGACAAAAATATAAATAAAAGGAGGTGTATACGAATGAATTTACAATCACTCATAATAGGCGCTCTATCATTTTTAGCTTCAACTCTTATTTTTTATACCGTTAGCTACGTATTATTATTAGATTTGTTGCCAAATCACATATTTATTGCTTTTATCATCCTTTCCGCTCTTATGATTTCTTTTCTTATTACGCGAAAATCAATGAATGAGCCATCTGCAAAAGCAAAGTAATAGAGAGGGGACTCCCCTCTCTATTATCATTTCCTAGGAAAGGTCATATAGACTTTACGACTTTACATTCATCCCGATCCTCCAGGACTAATTAAAGTTTCACTTTATCTTTGTAAATCCATTTTTTCACCATACTCTTTAACAATTTGGATGATATTTTGAAAAACACCTATTTTCTCTTTTTTACTATTTAATATTTTTAAATCATAATTTTCATAATAGGTTTCTAATGACTTTAATTGTGATTCTGAAGCATCTTTTATCGGAACAGTAGCATGTAATTCATACTGTTTATATCCTTCCTTTACCTTTTCACCTAAAATTTTCCCACTCTCTTTTGCTCCAATTAATTTTTGAACTTTTTCTGGGAAAATGACTTGCAAATAATATTCTTGTTCCTTCTCTAACTTGTTGTATAGTGATTGTGAAATCGTATACCGTACCGTATAATTCACATTTTGATCACCTGCTTTAATATGAAACGCGGTAATCTGCAAATCTTTTTTTGTTACTTCCGTTAAAGGACCTGCCTGCATCTCATCTTCTTTTGGTTCTGAAACATTTGGAAATATAGCTAATAGCTTTTCCGTATCTTTTTTATTTAGCATGTACATAGCGTTCTTATATTGTAGCCATCCTCGTCTATCTTCTCCTCTTAGCCAAGCATAATAGGTTTCTTTTTTTCCATCTCTACTAATTTGCATTTCATATTCCGGCTCACCAAAACTACCTGTTACGTCTTGTTTTTCCGCTTTATCTATAATGTCTATTACTAACTTAGCTTCTGATTCCTGTAACTTTTTCTCTTTATGTTTTTTTTGTATAACGGTTACCCCTATTGTTTCTTTCACTTCATTCACCGTCTCTTCTACTTTTTTTGTTTCTTTTTTTTGCTCAACTTGACTACAAGATGCTAGTAACATAGCAAACAACAATAATAATACATATTTCCTTTTCAACTTAATCCTCCCTTTACAATAAGAAATCCTTATAATCTTCATACAAAAAACAAAAACGTGACACACTATAAAATACGCTATACTAAGCATTGAAAGGGGGTCTTTTTCATGTCCATTAATTTTCACGATGCAAATAATAAATACACATACGCACAGCGAGACGCCCATATTTCTTGGGGTGAAATGATAAAGAGTATTACAAATATACAAAACAAGCAAATAATCGATATCGGCTGTGGTGGCGGTATTTATACGAAAGAACTCGCCCTTATGGGAGCAAAAAGTGTTGTTGGGCTTGACTTTTCAAAAGAGATATTACAGGCAGCAAAAGAAAATTGTAGCGGTTTTCCAAACATTTCTTTCATTCACGGTGATGCACATAGCGTCCCATATCCTAATGAAACATTCGACATTGTTATTTCGCGCGCAGTTATTCATCATTTACAAGACATTCCTACATTTCTACGTGAAGCTTCTCGTATATTAAAGAAAAACGGTGTACTCATTGTACAAGACCGCACCATTGAAGATTGTACAATTCCAGGAAGCCCCGAACACATTCGTGGATATTTTTTCTCCATCTTTCCAAAACTTATTGAAATAGAAGCAACAAGGAGACCAAAAACCACCACGATACAACAAGAATTACAAAAATATTTCCTTCACGTGTTCCCTACTCAAACACAATGGGAAGTACGCAAAATACATGATTCTGTAGAAGCATTGTTACAAGATTTATCACCTCGAACAGGTCGGTCCATTCTATACGAATTAACAGACCATGAACTTTCTCAACTTCTACAACAGATCCAGACCGCCTTACAAAACATCTCTCCTATCATTGAAAGAGATCGGTGGACAATTTGGAGTGCCATGAAATTGTAAGGAAGGAAGCCTCACAAAATAATGTGAGGCTTCCTTCCTTCATAATCTAATTTTGCAACACTCTTGATATCCTCCACTTCTGGCCTGTGCACTTCCACACTTCGGACATACTAAATATCTAGACTGATTTGTCAATAAACTACCTTTTTGAAAGAGTAAAACTTCTGCTTGTTTAAACGAACGCGAATAATATAACCACATAAAACCAATTATAGCAATAATGCCAAATAATACTCCCATCGCAAGCATTTCAGTCACCTCTTTTGGTTTGTTCTTTCCAGCAAGTGGATTGTTGTATTATTCTCTGTAAATTCAAACAATACCTTCTTCACTCCTATAAATATCAACTTTCTCTACAAATTTTACAATTCTCTACAAATTTTTACTCCCGTTTTACAATTCACTATTCCCTTCACATCAACGAATATCACATCCAATATTTCCGTATATAAATATGCCTTTCAAAAAATATATTGACTTTCAAAAAAAAACATGCAACAATACTGTCAGAATACTTGAATAAAAATTCATTGACGAGAACGAGTACGTTATAGGACTGTCCCCCAGAGAGTTGGCGAATTGCTGAAAGCCAACGTTCAGTGCGTAGCCGAAAATCATCTCCGAGAAGTAGAACCGAATGTTACAGTAAGTTCTTACCGGCTGTCCCCCGTTACAAGGAACACGTATCATGTTGTACGTTGTAAAGCCGTATACATATAGACTCATTTCTACATGTATAAATTAGGGTGGTATCGCGGGTAAATATAACTCGTCCCTTTCTTTAGGGACGAGTTTTTTGTGTTCTTACAAATGAATTTAAAAAAGGAGGAAAAACAATGAACACTGTATCAAAAAAACACATTTTTTTCACGGGTCTTATGCTATTTTCTTTATTTTTTGGGGCAGGTAATTTAATTTTCCCTCCCATGCTTGGACAAAATGCAGGTGAAAATTTTTGGCCGGCAATGATTGGATTTTTACTAACAGGAGTCGGTTTACCATTATTAACTGTTATTGCAATTTCTTTATCAGGAAACGGTATGCAACAACTCGCAAGTCATGTTCACCCATTATTCGGAATTTTCTTTACTGTAGTTGTATACATCGCAATCGGTCCTTCTATGGGAATTCCACGTGTTGCGAATGTCGCTTATGAAATGGGCGTTAGTTCCTTCTTACCAGAAACAATTCGCTCTAGTAACCTAGCACTATTTTTATACACTGTCGTCTTCTTCGCTATCGTATTTTGGCTTAGTTTAAATCCATCTAAACTTGTCGATCGCATCGGAAATATATTAACACCTATTTTATTACTTTCTATTTTCTTATTATTTGTTAAAAGTGTATTTACACCACTCGGGCAATCCGGACCAGCAATGCAAGAGTATCAAACTTCTCCAATCTTCAAAGGCTTTATGGAAGGATACTTAACGATGGATACCATTTCTGCACTTGCATTTGGAATTATCGTTGTAAATGCCATTCGCTCTAAAGGTGTAAAGGATCGTAAATCCATTGCCATCTCAACAGCGAAAGCAGGACTTATTGCCGCTACTGGTCTCGTACTTGTATATGGTGCACTTGGCTGGCTCGGTGCAACTAGCGTCTCTCTCGGATATGCAAAAAATGGAGGACAATTACTTACTGTTATCGTACAACAATTATTCGGTCCATACGGTTTACTTCTATTATCTCTTATCGTTACACTCGCTTGCTTAACGACATGTGTTGGACTTGTATCTGCATGTAGTCAGTATTTCTCAACCTTATTGACTACATTTTCATACAAAATATTCGCGAGCATCATTTGTGCATTAGGATTATTAGTTGCCAACTTAGGATTAACAAAAATTATCGCCATCTCTGTTCCAATTCTACTTGTTGTATATCCAATTGCAATTGTACTTGTTCTACTATCATTACTTCATAAATATTTCGGTGGATATCGCTCTGTTTATGTAGGTGCTTTAATTGGAGCAGCAATCGTAAGCGTATTTGATGGATTAAAACAAGGTGGTATTTCAGTTTCATTTATCACACCATATTTTGAACTTATCCCTTTATATAAGGAAGGAATAGGTTGGCTCATACCAGCATTAGCCGGAGCTCTTATTGGCCTTATAATCGCTAAGTCAAGTGGTGCGAAAAGAGTGCCCTTACTAACCGAATCTCATGAAGTAAAAGCATCCTAAAAAAACTCCCTTTCGGGAGTTTTTTTACATTTGAAAAGCAGTATGGTTAAAACTGCTTATTTTATAAGCTTTCGTATAATAGTCGATATTTGTATCCACTGTTTCTACTTTGACAACATCGTAGCAATCTTCTTGTTTCACTAAAAATAAATAGTACTCTTCTGTCGCCTCAACAATTGCAATTTTATCGGTTTCTACATTATATTGTTCACAAAGCGATTGCAATGCGTTCACATAATCCCCTAATTTTTTAGACTTATCCATGCCAAATATAGTTTGAACTAACATATACATTCTCCCCTTTGTATGTACTGTTAACAACTTAACGATAACGCTTACATTAATTAACGTCAATAAAAAGATTTGGCGCAAACTAATAAGCAGCGGGATCCCCCTACTGCTTAAAGTTTCACTTTATCATTTCGTCAATTGGTGTCTAAACGCATAAATAACCGCCTGCGTCCGATCACTTACATTTAGCTTATTTAATATATTACTTACATGTGTCTTTACTGTTTTGAGGGCAATAAACAATTCGTCTGCAATCTCTTGATTACTTTTCCCCTCTGCAATTAATAACAAAATTTCAGACTCTCTTTCTGTTAGGTCCTCATGCAAAGGTTGTTCTTTCTTCTGACGCATACGAGACATCATTTTACCAGTAACTTTTGGTTCTAATACCGTTTCTCCATCATAAGTAGCTCGTACAGCGTCTGCTATATCACTCGCTCTTGATGTCTTTAATAAATAACTAGTCGCTCCCGCCTCAATAACAGGATACAATTTCTCATCATCTAAAAAGCTCGTTACAACTACAATTTTCGCTTCTGGCCATTCCTGAATAATAGCACGTGTTGCTTCAACCCCATCCATCTCGTCCATGACAAGATCCATCAAAATAATATCCGGTCTTAATTGCAAAGCTAACTCTGAACCTTTTCTTCCATTTTCAGCTTCTCCAACTACTTCAATATCTGGCTGCGTTGATAAATATGCTGATACACCCATTCGAACCATTTCATGATCATCCACTAGTAATACCTTTATCATGACTCTCCCCCTCTCTCAATCATAATCGGTACTTTCACTTCTATTTGTGTACCTTTATTTGGAAAACTAAGTACTTTTAATGTACCACCAATTTCATGAACTCGCTCTTGCATTGATCTTAAACCATACGAACCAGCCTTATTAACCCCTACTTTAAAACCGACACCATCATCAATAATTTTCAATATTGCATATTGCTCAATTTTGCGTAGACGTACTTCCGTTTTCTTTGCCTTCGCATGCCGTAAAGTATTAGACAGCGCCTCTTGTACAATACGGAATAAATGATCTTCTACACCTTTTTTTAATTGAATTGGTTCAATTAACCATTCAATTTTCATATGTTGCTTTCTAGACAGTTCTGTTAATAATTCTTCTATACCCTCTGTTAGTTTCTTACCTTCTAACTGCACTGGGCGTAGATGAAGAAGCAATGCTCTCATTTCTGACTGTGCATTTACAACCATATTTTCAACGAGCTGCAACTGCTTTTTCGTCATTTCTGGAATTTCAGCTACTTGTTCATTAATAGCCGACATCATCATCGACATTGCAAAAAGCTGCTGACTTACAGAATCATGCAGCTCCCTCGCTAATCGATGCCTTTCCTGGGAAATCGCTTCTTGTCTCATCTCTTCATTCCAATGAGCTCGTTCATTCGTTACTTTTTGAAAGAGTCCAGCTTGCTCCTCTAATCGACGAGCCAGAACGATTACTTTTCGTTCCACTTCATGAAATTCATCATCTGCAGTAAACGAAACATCGCTCGGAAAATTCCCTCGCTCTACTTCAAATAGAAAAGTATTTAATCCTTGTATACGCTGCTCTATATAGTAACCGATTGCATATCCTACAATTCCCCCGATAAGTAAACTTGTAGTCATAATAAACAAGCCAATTGGAACAGAAGCGATGGATTCCTTCCATAATAAATCATACACTTGTTGCTCGCTTTTCCATACATATACAATTGTACAAATAAGTGCGATACTAACAGAGGACAGCATAGAATAACGAATATACATCCATGAAATATTTTTTTGTTTTTTCATTATACTTTCCTCACTTCCGTATCGCCTACGACAAGCGAAGAAATAATTTTAATACGACGAGGAGCCTCTTTATACTGCTCTGTTCTAAATGTAACATTGCGGTTAAATCCTGTTTCTTCATGACCTGGCAGAAGCACACGTCCGACAAGAACAGAATGATTTAAAGACAGTTCAATATCATATGGCACATATAAACGGATATTACCAACGACACCGCGAATAACAATTACCGTCTCCCCTTCTGGGATCATAGCAGTTGTTAAATCTATTTCCACATCACAAGCACCATATTGAACATTAATATCCTCAAGTTCATAAATATGATCCATCATTCGTATATTCCCTACAAACATATTTTTTAAATACGGTTCTGTACGGTATATTTGCTTCTCTTCGTCTATAATCCCTTTTTCTTTAATTTCAACCTTCATTGCTTTTTGCTGATGTCCTTGTTGAATCAGTTGATAACCAATTAAAGCTAAACAAGCAAATACGACAAGAACAAATGCTGCTGATGAAAATAAGAAGAATAAAAATACGATACCACCAACAAATAAAAATACATTTCCCCGTACATAACGATTCTTTTTACGATAATGCCTTCCAAACATAAGCATAATAAATGCAAAAATGAGACCACCTGGTTCAAAATGTCCAAGTATCATATCAAGAAAAAGACCGAATCCAAATATGATGAGGAGCATCCCCATTAATTGTGTTTTTGAAAAATGCTTCTTCATTTCAGCTCCCCCCCTTCTTTTCACATATACATAGAAGAAAAGGCATTGCTTTCCAACACCTTTTCTCCTATCACTATATCATAAGCCTGTTTTATAATATACTACTATTATTTTGTTAACTCTTTCGTTAACGATACATCATTCTTTTCTTTCATTTCACGCTCAAGCTTTGCAATCTTCATATCAAATGTGTCACGTTCATGCTCCTCATTCATACGAGTTTCTAAGTCACGAATATGATCTTCAATTTCTTCAAAGCGTAAGAACGGATTGTTTTCATCCATTTTATGCATCGCTGTATTCATACGGCGATTTGCATGTGCCATATTTTCACGTGCCATTAGTTCCATGCGCTTTGCGTGCATTTCTTTTAATTTATTTTTCATGTCAGAAAGACGACGCTCTAACTCATCGATTTGCTCTACAACACCAGCATACATTCCTTCTAATCGAGTTACTTGCCCTTCATAATAAGCTACTTCTTCTAATGCACGTTCGTGTAACTGTAATTCGCCTGCTTCTTGAGCGATGATAGCCTGTTTTGATCTTTTATTAACGAAATAACGCGCTTGCTCAAGCTCACGAGCGAAATTAGATTTTAATGTTTTATGACGCTGAATTAACTTCTCAATTTTTGTTGTTTCACGCTCACTATCGCGTAAATATTGGTTTAACATAGCGATTGGATTTTTTCTTTCTTTCTCATCTAACACATTATGAAAATCTGCTAAAATTGCATCGCGTACACGTCCGAATAAAGATTGTTTCATTATAATCTTCCTCTCTTCTACTTTATAAATTTGATTTGATTTTTATTAGTTTTTCATTAACTTGTTCCACTCATCTTCAAAGTTGCTATATGGTTTAGAACTTTCTGGTGCAGAATCAACAACTACATTTTTTTCTTTTTTCCACTCACGATATCCGTAGTATAAAACTACTAATGCTGCGATACCGATTAGTGCTGGGGAATGAGAAAGGGCGATGGACAAGCCGATCAAACCAACAATACCCCAAGCTAACTTTCCAAAAAATGATTGTGCTCGCACAAATGATTTATAGCTCCAGTACACAACTCCTGCTCCAATTGCGAACCCTATAATACCAGCAAGACTGCCAAGAGCAATTAAAGCTAAAATACCAGCCGCGATAAACGCTAGAAATTGTTTCATCTTGTGCTTGCCTCCCTTCGATTTGATACTCTTATCTTAACTATTTTTTCATCTTTCCATAACGAGCTTAAGAACCGTTTTTAACTCAGACTTAAGACCGAGTCGCATTCAGCCTTGTGCAAAAACTACGATTGGATAGGATGTTTCACTCTTTTATTGCACATAAAAAGCCGTACAGAGAATACTCTCTGTACGGCTTTCATTGCTATGCATAAACTTCATTTTTCATTATGCTGTTTTATGATATTCTTTCTTTCCCGCCACTTTAGAAAACCTCGGGAAACCAATTAATATAGAAATGATTCCACATACTCCAACTAAGATTGGATAAAACGCATATGGTAACAATTCAATCGGAGATAACGCCGCAAACCCTGCTGCTGTTAACATTTGAGCACCATACGGGATTAACCCTTGCACACAGCATGAGAAAAGATCTAATACACTCGCTGATTTACGAGGATCAATTTCATACTGATCTGCAATGTTTTTCGCAAGCGGACCTGTAAAGATAATAGAAATCGTATTATTTGCTGTACACATATTCGTCATACTTACTAAGCCAGCGATACCGAACTCTGCTCCTTTTTTCGAACGAATGTTACGCGTTAAAATATTCATTAAATATTGAATGCCACCATTATATTGAATCAGTTCGACCATACCGCCAATTAAAATAGCAAGTAATACTAACTCCATCATACCGCCCATTCCAGTCGTTACACTTTTAAAGAAACTCTCTAACGTGTAACTTCCATCTAAAAGACCGATAACGCCTGATAGTACTGTCCCACCAGTTAACACGATAAGTACATTCCAGCCAAGTAACGCTGTAATAAGTACTCCTGCATACGGTAAAATCTTTATCCAGTCAAAGCTATGCGCTTTAATCTGCGTATCACTTCCTAAGGTAACGATTACTAATAGTACAATTGTAATAACCGCTGCTGGTAATACAATTAAAAAGTTCGTTTTAAACTTATCTTTCATTTCTGTTCCTTGCGAACGTACAGCTGCGATTGTTGTATCTGAAATAAATGATAAATTATCACCAAACATCGCTCCACCAACAACAGTAGCCATCGTAAGTGCAATGGAGATATCAGTTTGCCCACTAATCCCTACAGCAATTGGTGCTAATGCAGCAATCGTTCCCATTGAAGTTCCCATCGCTAATGAAATAAATGCCCCTATAACAAAAATTCCAGCTACGATAAATCCTTGCGGCAAAATGGATAACGCTAAGTTAACTGTAGAATCAACGCCGCCCATCCCTTTTGCTGTTTCAGAAAATGCTCCTGCAAGCACAAATATTAGAACCATAATCATAATATCTGGGTTCCCTGCACCTTTAGCAAATCGTTCTACTTTTACATTAAAGCTTTCTTTACGATTCATTGCTAAAGCGACCCCTACAGCAATTGAAATTGCTACAAGTATCGGCAATTTATAGAAATCACCTGTAATAATTCCAGAACCAATAAATAGCGCCAAAAATATCCCCAGTGGTAATAAAGCCAAACCATTTCCTCTCGTTTCTTTCAAAGTACCATCTCTCCCTAGTTTCAACCTTTTTCTAATGAATAACAAAAGACCTCTTCCAATGAGAAGAGGTCTTATACATCTATAAGAAACGCTCTTCTCATCTTTCAAGCACATGCTTGCTGGATTTGGCACAGCACTCTGAAATCGAGTCCGCTGCCGAGGCATCGTAGGGCCAGTCCCTCCGCCTCTCTTTATAAGAAGGTTTCATATTTATTTTTTAATAATAATTTCTTCCCTAACTTTACTCGCTTACAAAACAAAAGTCAATTATTTTTTGTATAGATTTTTTTGGTAATTATGCAAAAATTTGAATACAACAATCATTTTAACTTTTTGATTTCTTCTTCCAATATTGAAATCCAATAAAATTCACTATTTTTTATTGCAGCTATTATCCATTTCGTAGTGCACCAAGCTAACTCATACTCTTCTTTTGTAACATCGCCACTTTTATAAGCATCCTCTAACTCATCTTCATCCAATATATACATTTTACCGTTCGGTAATAACACTACATCTAAATATAAATCATCAAAATAAGGTAAACCACGATCGTCTATTTCATATTCTTTCGCCACATCAATATAATATTGCACTAATTTTTTCTGATCATCTAACATAGCTGTAATCGCAAAGTTTTTCCCGTCTATGAAATATTGAATCCACGTAAACTGATTCCCTGCAATACAAAGTTCCTTACCATCATATTCTTTACAACTAGGTTCTTTCACCTTTTTTATTTCCAGTATTCCTAGCATTCCTTCTTCTATTTGCTTAACTGTATAATCTTTCTCTATTAGTCGCTTCCACGAAGAACCGTCACCATATTTACGTTTCATTACGTCCGCTTCCCTTCTATATAGAAAAGCCCCCACATATTATGTGAGAGCTTGTTCAAATTATAATTAAGCTGCTTGCTTATTAGAAATCTCTTTCAAATAGGCCTGTCCTTTTTCAGCGTCATACTGACCTTCCCACTTAGACATAACTACAGCCGCTAAAGAGTTACCTACAACGTTAACTGCTGTACGAGCCATATCTAAAATACGGTCAATACCAGCGATGAAGGCTAAACCTTCAGCTGGAATACCTACTGTACCAAGTGTCGCTAATAATACAACGAATGATACGCCAGGTACACCCGCAATACCTTTTGATGTAAGCATTAATACAAGTAATAATGTAATTTGTTGTGTAATGGATAAATCAATACCGTACATTTGCGCTAAGAAAATAGCCGCAATTGCTTGATATAAAGTTGATCCATCTAAGTTAAATGAATAACCTGTCGGAATAACGAAAGATGTAATTGCCTTCGGACAACCGAACTTCTCCATTTTCTCCATGATTTTCGGTAAAACTGTTTCTGAACTTGCTGTAGAGTATGCTAAGATCAATTCGTCTTTTAAAATCTTAAAGAATTGGAAAATGTTAATTCCAAATATTTTCGCTGTAATTCCTAATACGACTACAACGAAGAAAATCATTGCTCCATATACTACAATTAATAATTTCCCTAATGGAATTAATGAAGAAAGACCAAATGTAGAAACTGTAACTCCAATTAGTGCAAACACACCAAATGGTGCAAATTTCATAACTTGGTTTGTTACGTAAAACATTGCATCAGCTACACCTTGGAAAAATTGAAGAACCGGTCTTCCTCTTTCACCAATTGCCGCTACACCTAAACCAAATAATACAGAGAAGAAGATAATAGCAAGCATATCTCCGTCAGCTAATGACTTCATAATGTTCGTTGGAACAATATTTACAAATGTATCTGCAAATGAATGACTTTGTACTTGCTCTGTCGTATGTGTATATTTTGAAATATCTGTCTTTGTTAACTGCTCCATGTTTACGCCTTTTCCTGGTTGGAAAATATTCGCAATCAATAGACCGACAATAATTGCAATTGTTGTAATAATTTCAAAGTAAATAATTGTTTTTCCGCCTAGTCGGCCTAATTTTTTAACATCGCCAACACCAGCAACCCCAACAACAATACTTGCTACAACAATCGGTACAACGATCATTTTAATTAATCGGATGAAAATATCACCAATTGGTTGTAAGTAACTCACCACTGCCGGATTGCCAAAGAAAATCGCCCCAACTGCAATACCTAGCGCAAGTCCTATTAATATTTGCCATGCAAGTCCTATTCTTTTCATATTTGTTGTAACCCCCTCTTCGATGTGTCACTCTATCTCTCATTCTATCTCTATAAAACTTGAAATTAAGAGTATTACATATTATTCGACAATTCACTACATTTTGTCCCTGTTAAAAATCATAAATCAAAATTTTAAATCTGACAACAAAATAAGTTTGCCCGAACGCAAATAATTTTCTTGACAAAAACAAAACCCATGTCAGAAAACCTCACATGAGAACGATTCCTTATCAGTGTTTTATTGGATTCCTATCTACTATTTTACTATATAAAACAAATATTTTTTCCCTTTATTTTACAAATAAATCCAAAAAATACATCCTTTTTGCACGAATAAAAAAACGCATCCAACATGACAATTATCATTAAAAGATGATAAATTCCGACAAAACTTAGCAATTTTATAAAATTTTCTTTACATTATGATTACAACGATAGACACTCTTCTTCTTATGATATATAACATTCATAGGGAAAGGAGCCAGACAACCATGAAAAAGAAATTTGCAGCGTTTAGTGTTTTAGCAGCAGGAACGATTTTTGTTTCTCCGCTACTTTCACCCGTATACGCTGAAACGAATCAAGATAAATTATCTAATATTCAATCTGAATTAGAAGGAAAACAAAATGACTTACAAAATAAATCAGCTGAGAAAGACCAAATAGAAAAAGAAATTCAAGAATTACAAAAGAAAATTGACGATTTAACTACTTCTATTAATAAAAATGAAGCTGAATTAAACGATACAAAAAAAGAAATTAGTAAAACACAACAAGTAATTGCTGAAAAAAAGAAACATATAGAGCAATTACAAACAAACATAGATACACGTCAGGAAGTTATTAAGCAACGTTTACAATCTATGCAAGAAAAACCTCGTACAAATATTATTACAGAGGTAATAACAACTTCTACAAATATCGCTGATCTTGTTGATAATATGTACTCTGTAAGCTTAATTTTAAACAACGATACTGATATTGTGAAAAAACAAACAACTGATCAAAATGCTGTGACGAAAGAAAAAGAGGCTGTTGAGAAAAAAGAGCACCAACTAAAAGAAGCTGAACAGAAATTAGTTCAAAAACAACAAGAGTTGCAAACGAATCAACAACAACAGCAAACATTTATTAGCGATCTACATACGAAAGTAGCAAAAGTAGATTCAGAGATTGAAGGATTAGAAGAATCCAAAGGTATTTTAGAAAATCAGCGTCAAGCCGTTCAAAAAGCAATTGAAGAAGAAAAACGTGCAGAAGAAACTCGTAAGGCTGAAGAGGCACGTAAGGCAGAGGAAGCTCGTAAACAAGCTACTACATCTGCTCAAACAGCTCAAGCAGCTCCAACACCACACGATACAAATATTGGCGGCTTTATTAAGCCAGCAGCTGGATCAAAAACTTCTGGTTTTGGCGTGCGCTCTATAGATAACCATAAAGGAATCGATATCGCAGCTTCAGGAACTGTTCCAATTATTGCCGCTGCTGACGGCGTTGTGATTCGCTCAGAATTATCATCTAGTTACGGAAATGTTGTTTACTTATCTCACCGTATAAACGGAAAAACATACACGACAGTATATGCTCATATGAGTAGCCGTTCTGTATCAAATGGACAAACTGTAAAACAAGGCACTCAACTTGGATTTATGGGGAATACTGGCCAATCATACGGACAACATTTACACTTCGAACTTCACCTTGGAGAATGGAATGTCGGCAAAACAAACGCAGTTGACCCCTCTCCTTATATTGGATTATAAAAAACTCGGTGCATACCGAGTTTTTTATTTATACTTCACACAATATAGGCTTTCCACATAGACTAAAACTAAATGCCTATAGTTTATGGGGTGATCAACTATGAATACACAATTACTACAAGAAATAGAAGAAGCTAGAGAGACGTATATCGGCCGGATATTTACATTTGGCGGCTCCGCATTATTTTTAATCGGATCATTCATCGCAGTCGTCACAGCCTATAAAGCATATAATCGTTTATTAAATACACCTACAACATAATAAAAAGACGGAGATTTCTCCGTCTTTTTATTATGCAAACATTTTAAATACGCCTATCACATTTAAAAATACAATAATTACCGTTACTGGAATAACATAACGAAGCAAGAAGAACCAAATATTAAATAATGTTTTCCCTTTCGTTTCCGTAACTTCTAATTCTTTCATTAACATTTCTTTACTCATTTTATTTGGTACGAATAGCGAGATGGCTAGTACGCCAAGCGGCAGTAATACATTACTTACCGAAAAATCGACGAAATCAAAGAATGTCTTACCAAATATTTTCACATCACTCATAATTCCAAACGATAATGCTGACGGGATTCCAACTGCAAAAATAAGAATACCAATTAATAATGATGCTGACGGACGCTTTTTCTCATTATCTTTCGCAACAGATGCTACTACAATTTCAAGCATAGAAATCGCAGATGTTAACGTTGCAAAGAAGAATAAAACTAAAAACATAATGAAGAAAAATTGTCCAAATGGTATTTTTGCAAATACTGCTGGAAGGACGATAAACAGTAGTCCTGGTCCTTCAGTCGGCTTAACGCCTAATGCGAAAATCGCCGGGAAAATTGCTAATCCTGCAAGCACTGTAATAAAAACAGTTAAACTTACAATAGATGTTGCTGATTTAGCTAAATGTTCTTCTTTCTTCAAATACGAACTATACGTGACCATTACTGAAGCACCTACTGTTAGCGAGAAGAACGATTGTCCCATCGCGTATAAAATCGTATCTGCTGTTAGCTTTGAAAAATCTGGTTTCAAGAAGAACTCTACTCCAGCAAAAGCACCATCAAGTGTTAAAGCACGAACTATAATCGCAATAAACAAAATAAATAATAGCGGCATCATATACTTACTTGCTTTTTCTATCCCTTTCTCGACACCTTTACTTACAACAAAAATAGTACAAAGCATGAAGATAAATTGCGCTCCAATCGCGCTTACTGGATTTGAAATTGTTTCACCAAATAATTTCCCGTAATCAACAACACCATTCCAGAAGCTTCCTGTAACACTATAGTATAAGTACAGTAAAATCCATCCACCTACAACACTATAAAATGATAGTACACTAAAACAAGTAACAACTCCCATGCGACCAATCCAAGGATATAACTTACTATTTGGCACCAATACTTTATATGCTGTAACTGCCTCTTTTTGCGTGCTACGTCCAATAACAAATTCAGCTAAAAGAAGTGGCATACCTATAAATAAAGTTAATAGTAAAAATACAAGGAAGAATGCGCCTCCCCCACCATTACCTGCAACATATGGAAATTTCCATATGGCCCCAAGACCTACTGCGGCTCCGGCTGCTGCGAGTACAAAGCCTATTTTCGACGTCCATTGCTGTGTTTCTTTCATCATAATTTCCCCTTTTCTGAATATTTAAACTTTTGTTAATTATACACTTTCATTTCATACTCGCACACCTCCTTTAGAAAATAAAAAAGTCCCCTACACGCAAATATGCATGTAGAGGACGATATATGTAATGTAAATACCGTGGTACCACCTCAATTGGATTGATAAATCCCACTTGTTCAAGTACAGGAAAAATTCCGATACTCTATCCTTTTAACGGCGGAACCCGGGTTGCCTACTACAATGTTCAACATACCTCTCGCAAGCCCATTCTGTATATTTTATCGTACCGGGCTCACACCTTACCCCAGCTCTCTGACCGTATCAAATATACGTACTCTTCTTGCTCATCGATTTCATCTATTGAAGTTACTTGTGATTATAAATTATATTTTTATAGTTGTAAAGTACAATTTATTCATTATCCTATATGAACTCTTCTCTCTAATTCTTGTAAAAACAATTCTCTTTTTTGTTCATTTTGAATGTATATCGATTTTAACACTTCTTGCAACAATATATTTCTCTGCTTTTTCTCTATTTGTAATTCTTTCACTTTTATTCTAACTTCGTATAAAAAATCAAGATACGCTTCATACGCCTCATCATATTTATTTGCGATATCATCACGAATTTTTTTTGCCAGTTTCGGACTCGCTCCTCCAGTAGAAACAGCCACATTCAGTAATCCACGATGAATCGCCGCCGGAAAATGAACATTCCCACTTTCCGGGTTCGTAATAACATTTACTAATTGATTCTCTGCACTATCTTCAGCAACTTGTTCATTTAATACGGCATCGCCACTCGCTGCAACAACTAAAAAAGCACCTTGAATATCACTTTTTTCATACTCCCTTTGATACCAACGAATTTGCTTATGTTCCACTAGTTTCACTAAATCCGCATCCAATTCAGGACTTATCACAATTATATCTGCACCTTGTTTTAGTAAAGGAATAATTTTAAATCCCGCGACTTTCCCTCCACCAATGACAACAACACGTTTCTTCTCAACTCGCACTGTAAGTGGATACATATTGATCTCCCTTCAATAATTTCTTCGTTTTCTGAATTAACATATATTGAAACGCTTCATTCTTTCCTAAATAAGGACTTATTTTTATCTCATCCGACTCATATTGGCGCACTTCTTTTTCAATATGTTTCATAAGTAAACCGGTAAATAATAAGTAAGGCAGTACAACGATATTCTTTTCTTTTCGTTCTACAACTTCCTTTAACTTCTCCTCAAATTTCGGCTCGGCAGCTGCTAAATAGCAAACCTCTACTTTTTTAATTTTCTCTTCCGTTTGAAATAAAGAAGCGATCCAGTTTATATCTTTTAATACTTCAGGATCGCTACTACCTCTTGCAACGAGAAGTAACGTCACTTCATTCTTATCTTCCTGTTCGATACCACTTCCGTTATACACTGATTTAACGAGTGTTTCTGATACACCAAACGGATTACCATAGGTCACTTTAACACTTGAAAATTGATTATTTAACTTTTCTAATTCAAACGGGATATCTTTTTTCACGTGACCTGCCGCTAATAGAAAAACTGGAATAACAATAATCTCTGTAGCACCACGACTCACACATGTACGGAACCCTTCATCAATCGTTGGACTCGCTAACTCTAAAAAACAAACTTCTTGAATACTTGCCTCTACACGGTTCATGCATGACGTAATAAACGTAATCGCTTCTTCTTTAGCGGCTTTCAAACGACTTCCATGACATATATATAAGATGGCTTTCATTTTATAACACTCCGCTTACTCGATACGTACTTTCCGTCTGTTTCTCAAACCAATGGATCTTTTCCCTAAAACGGACCACTTCTCCAATTACAATCATACTCGGATTTTGAATTTGTTCTTTTTTCGCAACATCTACAATTGTCCCTAACGTCCCGACAACTGTGCGCTGCATAGAAGTCGTTCCCCTCTCAATAATAGCAGCAGGCGTACTTGTATCTTTTCCATTTTTGACCAGTTGTTCACATATGTAGGGTAAATTACTAACCCCCATATATACAGCTAAGGTCTCTACACCTTTCGCTAAATGTTCCCACTTCACTTCCTCTTCAGCATCTTCTTTCCTATGCCCTGTCACAATAGCAAAACTTGCACTCGCATCACGATGTGTCACTGGAATGCCAGCATAAGCAGGAGCAGCTATTCCAGCTGAAATACCAGGAACAATTTCAAACGGTACACCTTGCTTCGCTAACGCTTCAGCTTCTTCTCCCCCTCTACCAAATACAAATGGATCCCCGCCCTTTAGCCTCGTTACAACTTTTCCTTTTTTCGCGTATTTAATAAGAAACGTGTTAATTGTCTCTTGCTTCATCGTGTGATAATTTGGTAGCTTTCCACAATAAATTAAATCCGCTTCAGGCTTTGCGTATGAAAGCAACTCTTTATTTACGAGACGGTCGTATAAAATAACGTCTGCTCTCTCAATACATTTCGATCCTTTCACAGTAATTAAATCTGGATCACCAGGACCTGCTCCAACGATATAAACCTTCCCCATCATCTCTCCTCATTTCTACTATTAAAGTGAAACTTCCATCCTTATATACGAATGGAAGTTTTCATCATTTCCTATTACCTGTTCCCTACTCATGAATAACAAATGCCGCACCTTTTCGAATCTTCTTTTTTTCAAATAGAGAAATTTCCTTTACTTCTGGCAGCGGTAAAAAATGCTTTTCAAGCTCCATCTCCGCGAGCTTAAATGCCTGTTCTTCACTTTGAGCAACGACAACAATCGGAACAATACTATTCACTAACACGGCTTCAAATCGATATAAATCCATATTGTCCCTCCTAAGACGCTAGTACTTCTTCTAACACGGTATTTAACGCTATTTGTAGTGTGTCTACACCGATACGACCAACAAAATCATAAAACGTTTCAGCTGGTAATTTATTCTCTTTGAAATAACTTATAAATGATGCAAGTACATCAGGTAGATCCTCGCCATCTATTTTCCCTTTTAACTTTTGATTGTAAGCACCGCCATCTAACAACGTTCCACCTACGTATATTTCAAATGCTTCAACAATCCCTTTTTCCTTCGTTTTCATTTTCACCCCTTGTAATCCAATGTCAGCAATTTGACGTTGACCACATGAATTCGGGCATCCTACCATATGAATACGAACCGGAACATCGAGTGCAATTTGTGTATCTAAGTATTCGGCGATTTTGCGTAATCTTTCTTTCGTTTCTACTAATGCAAGATTGCAATATTCAATACCAGTACAAGAAACCGCATGACCAATAAACGATTTCGGACTTGCTGATATCGCTTCAAACAATGGTTCATTTAATAAACCCGTTACATTTTCTGGCGGAACATTCGGAATAATAAAGTTTTGCGAGTTACATGTGCGAATTTGTCCATTTCCATACTGCTTAGCAATTCTCGCAATCTCAAACATTTCTTTTGCATGTAGACGTCCTACTGGTACATTAAAACCTACATATTTAAGGCCATCTTGTTTTTGATCTTGAACTCCATAAAAGTATCCCGCATTCCAGCCTTTTAGAGCACCTTCTCCTTTACTTTGCAATGGTCCTGTATACTCTATTAGTTTCTCTTTAAATTTCTCTGCTCCCCAGTCTGCAACAAGAAATTTCAAACGAGCTAAATGACGTTTTTCACGGTATCCAAAATCACGGAATATCGTAGCAATCGCAATCGCTACCGTCTTCACTTCTTCTGGTAAAACGAATACATCTAATTCATCAGCTAAATATGGACGAGCTGATAATCCACCGCCTACTTTTATATGAAAACCAACTTTTTTCTCACCATCTATTTCTTTCGTAGCAGGTGTAAATGCAACACAGTTAATTTCTGCGTTTGCTGAATTATAAATATTAGAACTAATAGACATTTTAAATTTACGTGGTAAGTTAGAAAACTCCTCATTATGTTGGAAATAGTCATATACCTCTTTCACAATATGCGTTGTATCAAATAGTTCATTTGCATCAATGCCAGCAAGTGGATTCCCTGTAATATTACGCGTTATATCACCACAAGCCCCAGCTGAAGATAACCCAACTCTTGCTAATCTTTTAAAAATATCTGGCATTTGATGAATTTCTAGCCAATGAAACTGAATTGCCTGTCTTGTCGTAATATCTATTACGTCACGCCCATAATCCTCAGCGATAGAAGCAAGCACTTCTGCCTGTGCATTCGTAATAATCCCTGACGGAATATTTACACGCATCATAAAATAACCCGCTTCTTTCGGTCTTTGTAAATACAACCCAGCCCATTTGAATGCGTCCCACTCTTCTTTCGGAATAGATTCAAAGCCATTCTCTGCATAGTAAGGAATATCATTAAAGATTTCCAATCCATCTTTTTTTAATTTATTTTTCTCAGCTTGATTTAATTTTTCATTGTTAGCCCATACTTTTTCATAACTCATTTTTTATCCCCCTATATAAAACTACGCTCTTGTAAGTACTTCACGATTTGTTCTGCACATTCTTCAATAGAATACTTGTGCGTTTCTACAATTAATTCTGCTTGCTCTGGTTCCTCATACGGTGAATCAACACCAGTAAACTCTTTAATATCACCTTGTCTTGCTTTTTTATAAAGCCCTTTCGGATCACGCTTCTCACACTCTTCAATTGGGCACTTTACAAACACTTCAATAAACTCATCTGCAGCTAATAAATCCCTCACTTGTTTTCGGTCTACTCGAAATGGTGAAATAAACGCTGTAAGAACAACCGTACCTTGATCTACAAATAGCTTCGCCACTTCGCCAATCCGTCTTATATTTTCCATACGATCACTTTCAGAAAAACCTAAGTCTTTATTTAAACCGTGGCGTATATTATCACCATCTAGTACATAGTTTCCAATATTCTTTTCAAATAGTTTACGAGCAACCGCGTTCGCCACCGTAGATTTACCTGAAGCTGATAGACCAGTAAACCAAATTACAAAACTATGATGCCCATTTTTTACTCTTCTCTCATCTTTTGAAACAGATGCCGTATGCCAAGTAATATTTGTATCCATCTCATTCTCTCCTTATTCTGTTACTACTTCTTTTTTCAAACCTTTAATTAGTACTTCTACTACTTCTTTACGACTAAATGTACTTGGCGGAACCTCACCATTTCTTAATAGCTCTCTTACTTTCGTACCCGATAAAATAACATGATCTTCTTTGCCGTGCGGGCATGTTTTCGTCGAAGCCATCGCTTCACATTTCGTGCAGTAAAAACTATGTTCAAAAAATAACGGTGTAATTCCTAACTCTTCCACTGTAAAGTTTGTAAAAATTTCTTGCGCTTCATAAGTACCGTAATAATCTCCTACCCCTGCATGATCGCGTCCTACAATAAAGTGAGTACATCCAAAATTCTTTCTAACTAATGCATGGAATATCGCTTCCCTCGGTCCTGCGTAACGCATCGCTGCAGGAAATACACCTAAAAAGACACGATCTTTCGGATAATAGTTTTGAAGTAATACTTCATAGCTTTCCATCCTTACATCAGCAGGAATATCATCCGACTTCGTTTCCCCAACGAGCGGATTTAAAAAGAGGCCATCTACAATTTCAAGAGCAGATTTTTGAATATACTCATGAGCACGATGTACCGGGTTTCTCGTTTGAAATCCGACTACTGTTTTCCAACCACGTTTCTTAAATTCTTCTTTCGTTTCAATTGGATCTAAATGATAAGAAGGAAATGGATTATTTTCAAAACGTTTTGTAAGAATAATAGCTCCACCGACATAAACGTTCGGTCGCTCATATAACTTCTTCACTCCTGGATGAGCCTCATCCGTCGTTTTATATACAAGTAACGCTTCTTTTTCTTTATCTGGTACAAAAATATCTTCTATTTGAATGACACCATATATATTTCCATCACTGACAAGCTTTACTTTCTCTCCAATTTTCAGACTCTCTGCTACGTCTTCTGTTACCGGTAATGTAATGGGGATACTCCAAACGCTCCCATTAGCTAAACGAATCGTTTCTACGACCGAATCGTAATCTTTCTTTCCTAAAAAACCTGTAAGTGGGCTATATCCCCCTGTCGCTAATAGCTCTAAATCACTTAATGCAATGTTGTCTAGCCCAATTTCTTTTTCAATTTGTGATACGTCGTATGTCTCGTCTATTCGATTTATTAATTCGTTTCTTTTACTCATTTTCTATACCCTCTCTTAGCTTTATTTTCAAATTCATCTTATTGGTAATGAAGACCACATTCTGTTTTCACTTTCCCGGCCCACCTACCATCTCTCGAATCGCCACCCTCTCCTACAGGTAACGTACATTTCTCACACCCAATACTTGGATACCCAATATCATGGAGCGGGTTATACGGCAAGCTATGTTTGTATACATATCGCCACACTTCTTTCCACGTCCAATGAATGAGTGGACAAACTTTAATAGATTGAAAGCGATGATCTTGATTTATAAACTGTGTATGCTTACGTGTTTCTGATTGTTCCCTCCTTAAGCCCGATATCCACGCTTTTTCTGCTGCTAATGATTTTTCTAACGGTAAAATTTTTCTAATTTTACAACAAAGATTCGGATTACTTTCCCATAATTTCTCACCATGCAACTTCGCTTGTTCATCAAGTGTAAGTTCCGGCTGTTTTTCTATAATATTTAATGAAGGAAATCGTTCCCGCACTTTTTGAATTAATTTATACGTTTCGCGAAAATGAACATTTGTATCTAAAAATACAACTTTAGCAGATGGATTTACTTGGTTTATAAGGTGCAGTAGTACCATCCCTTCCACTCCAAAGCTACATGCGTATACAATTTCACTTTCATATTCTTTATAAGCCCAACTTAAAACAGATAGCGCGCCTTTTGTTTCATCTTCTTCTGAAAATGAAACATTATTTTCTTCCCACGTTTCATACGTCAACATGTTTTTTCCCCCTGTAAAAGCAAAAAGACGGTTTTAACCTAATCAAAATAGGTTAAAACCGCCTCTAGTTTTTCTAGTCAGCGCTTTTTACTTTAAACGTACTTTTTCACTTTTCTCTAATTGAATGACTTTCCCATCCTGCACAACAATTGTAATTGAACCATATTTCATATCAGCAAGCATCGCTTGAATTTTCTCAGATACTTCCTCAAAATGTTCCCGTACGCTCACGCGAACAGCCCCCCTTTTTATTCATAAAAAAAATCTTTCCCATTTCGAAAAGACTGTTCGGTAATATATTTTACCTTATCTTTCAAAATGGATTCCATTTTGCTGGATTTAGCACCTTGCTTTCTATAAGCAGGTTGCCGAGCTTCGTCGGGCCAGTTCCCTCCGCTTCTCTTGATAAGCTTTGTATTTGTATTTTATCACAATTCTGATTTTTTTCAATCCTAGTTTTCCGATATATTTTAATTATTTTATTTTATAAAAAAGGAATTGTCCATCCGAACAACTCCTTTTTCCTCATTTTAAACCAATTCTTTAATACGTATGCGATCGTTCCCAATAATATTTTCATATGTTTCGCGCTCTACAACAATTTGTGATGTGCCGCCTTTCGCGAAGACGACAGCTGGTCTACGAATCCGATTATAATTATTCGCCATCGAGTACCCGTATGCCCCTGTACAAGAAATTGCTAGTAAATCGGCAGAAGCAACTTTCGGTAGAGTAATATCCCAAATTAACATATCTCCACTCTCACAACATTTCCCAGCAATCGAAACGACTTCCTCATTCTCATCATTTCCTCGATTCGCTAACATCGCTTCATAACGCGCGTTATATAAAGCAGGTCTTAAGTTATCAGTCATCCCACCATCCACTGATACATATTTCCGAATACCAGGAATGTCTTTCACAGATCCAACTGTATAAATTGTCGTTCCAGCATCACCTACAATACTACGGCCTGGTTCAACCCATATTTCTGGCAAGGGATAATTACATGCTGTAAATTGTTCCCTCACTGCACTGGTTACAGCTCGCACATATGTCTCAAGAGTTAATGGTGTATCTGACTCTGTGTAGCGTATTCCGAATCCTCCGCCCACATTTAATACTTTCACTACATAGTTCGCTCTCTCTCTCACTTCTTCTAAAAATTGATGAAGAACTTCAATCGCCCGAACAAATCCAGCCGTTTCAAATATTTGAGATCCGATATGTGAATGAATTCCTAACACATTATAATTTGATTTTTGTAAAGCAAGCTCAATTGCTTGCATCGCTTGACCATTTGACACGCCAAATCCAAATTTTGAATCATCTTGGCCTGTTGTAATATATTCATGTGTGTGCGCCTCTACTCCAGGCGTTACACGGATTAATATGTTCACAAATTTCCCATGTTGCCCTGCTAAATCATGCAAAATTTCTAATTCTAAGAAATTATCGACAACAAAACAACCAATATTCGCCTGAAGCGCCATCACAATCTCTTCTTCTGTTTTATTATTGCCGTGAAAATGAATACGCGATGCTGGAAATCCTGCTTGAAGCGCAGTATATAATTCCCCTCCAGAAACAACATCTAATGACATATTCTCTTCACGAGCTACTCGGCACATCTCCATGCACAAGAACGCCTTGCTTGCATATGCTACTTGATAAGAGAACCCACTTTCTTTAAAAGCACGATGAAACGCGCGGCACTTTCCTCGAATAGACTCTTCATCGTATACATAAAGTGGTGTTCCGTATTGTTTTGCTAGCTGCGTCGTATCGCACCCTCCAATTTCTAAGTGTCCTTGCCCATTGATTCGGCTTGTGCCGTGTAAATACATTTGAATTCCTCCCTTATTTCCTCTAAAACTCATAACCCCAATCTTCTATTCATTGCAGCACGCTTTTAGATAGACAAAAAACGCGCGGAACAATGTTCACACGCGTTTCTTATTAGGAAAAATATATATTGAAAAAATAAACGAGTTGTTATCTCCTCAAAATAAGAAACCGCATCAACATCTCCAAATAGCTCTCCATAAAAGAAATCTTATGACAGTACTACATTTATTCAATGTAGTCCCAATATATGAATAAGATGGTTATTCTTATATTTCGGCAATAGTCCCTTTCAACCTATGATCACAGATTCCATTAAATCTCCCATAGCTTACTCTTTCCTATTGCGGCCTCTACCTTTGAGAGTAGATGAGGTAAGTCTATTTAATTTTCAAACATCTAATTGTTGCTATTAACAATACCAAAGGACCATTTTATTTGTCAAACAATTTTTTATATTGTTTTTTTACAGTTTAATTTCGTATCATTTGGTAAGCGCTTTACTAAAATCTTTGTCACTTCCCATTCGCCTTCTTCATTATTAAAAGTAATTGTTACTTTTTCAAATGGCGGAACAATTTTCCCACCAACCTGTTCATATTTCGTCACTTCAATAACCGCTTGAAATAAATATGTACCGCTATATACTTTTTTTAAACTAATAATTTTAGGACATTGATAAGGCTTTAAGCTCCCATATTGTTTTTCAATGGCTTTATTTATTTTGGGAAACAAAACAGAATAAAGGGCATCTTCCATAAGAGGTGCATCATATTGGGCTACCGACACACTTGGTGAAGCAAAAAGTATAACACTACTGCATACTATAAAATATAATAATTTTCGCATGATAACCTCCGTATTGTTACACGATTCTTTCTGCACACGATAATAATCATACATAGAAACTCCGTTTTATTGTCTCCTACTGCCCTTTTTCTACTCAATTATTATAAAAAAGCCCACAACTCTCTTTTATTTTCGTATAATGATACTCATAGTATAATAAACATAATAATAAAGGACTGTTCGTATATATAAAATGAGGTGCTAATCAAACCAGCTCACAAGAACGGTCATGCTTTTTAGGAGAGGAGTATATTATGCTACAACGTCTGTTTCCAAAACTGCGATTTGCACTCGTTGCAGTCGTTTTATTATGGATAAAAACATATATTGTGTACAAGCTAGCATTTGATATTAAAATTGATAATTTCTTTGAAGAATTTATGCTTTTTATTAATCCACTAGCTGCGTTACTTTTATTTTTCGGTTTTGCTTTATTTGCATCTAAACACCGAAACCGCATTATAGTTGGAATCAGTTTTATACTGTCCTTTATTTTATTTGGAAATGCAATGTTTTATGGGTTTTATAACGATTTCGTTACATTCCCAGTTTTATTCCAAACAAATAATATGGCTGATTTAGGGACGAGTATAAAAGAACTCTTTACGTACAAAACATTACTTTTATTTGCAGATGCGATTATTTTAATGTTTCTTTCACGTAAATTCCCGGCATTTTGTGACAAGACGCCGCTTTCTCGCTCTGAGAAGCGAACTTTCTTTAGCGGTGTAACAGCTTTATTAGCACTACAAATTGTTGTTTCCGTTATTTATAAACCACAAATGTTCTCACGCTCATTTGATCGTCAAACAGTCGTGAAAAATTTAGGTTTATACACATATCATCTATTTGATATAACACTTCAATCTAAATCTTCAGCTGAACGTGTATTTGCAAGTGGAGACGGGTTCTCTGAAATTAAAAACTATACAGACTCAAAAGATAAGCAAGTTGATAAAGACTTATTCGGAGCTGCAAAAGGTAAAAATGTTATTTTGATTTCCATGGAATCTACACAAAGTTTTGTTATTAATAAAAAAATAAATGGAAAAGAAATTACTCCATTTTTAAATGAATTTATTAAAGATAGTTTTTATTTCGATAACTTCTATCATCAAACGGGACAAGGTAAAACTTCTGATGCTGAATTTATCGTTGAAAATTCACTTTATCCGTTAGACCGCGGTTCTGTATTCTTTACTCACGCAACAAATGAATATACAGCTACACCAGAGCAATTAAAGAAATACGGATATTCTTCTGCTGTCTTCCATTCAAACGATAAAACGTTTTGGAATCGTGATGTAATGTATCCTGCTCTCGGATATGATCGTTACTTTAATTTAAATGATTACGTAGGCACAGAACAAATGTCTGTCGGCTGGGGATTAAAAGATAAAGAGTTCTTTGAACAATCGATTCCAAAGTTAAAATCTTTACCACAACCGTTCTATACAAAATTTATTACTTTAACAAACCATTTTCCATTTCTTCTAAATCCAGAAGATCAATATGTTGATGAGTTTAATTCGGAAAGTGGTGTTGTAAACCGCTACTTCCCAACCGTTCGTTACACGGATGAAGCTCTTAAATTATTTATTAAACAGTTAAAAGATGAAGGGCTGTATGATAATTCTGTTATTGTCATTTATGGAGATCATTACGGCATTTCAGAAAACCATAATGCAGCTATGGCCCAGTTCCTTGGGAAAGACGCTATTACACCGTTTGATTCTATGCAATTACAACGCGTCCCTCTCATTATTCATGTACCTGGTCAAGAAGGAAAAGTCATTTCTAAAGTATCTGGTCAAATTGATATTAAACCAACGCTACTTCATTTACTTGGTATTAAAACAAATCAATCCATTGAATTTGGAACTGACTTATTTATTAAAGAAAAAGATCCACTTATGGTAATGCGTGATGGTAGCTTCGTTTCGGAAGATTATGTGTATACAAAAAACATGTGCTATAAACGAAATACAGGTGAAGAAGCTGACATTTCATTATGCCAACCAAATATTGAAAAAGCGAAAACTGAATTGAAACTCTCCGATAAACTCATTTATGGAGATTTATTACGTTTCGATCCTAACAATCGTTATAAAACTGGAACAATGACAACGAAATTTGAGTAGTACTAGAAGCAACTTTATAAAAGTTGCTTCTTTTTTTACTTATTTTTCAAATCATTCTTCTATGAAATCTTTCACAAATTGGGAATTTCTTTCGTATGAGGAAGAAATTTATGGTATGATAAAATAAGTAAAATTTCATACACTAATTAAGAATTTATTACAGAAAGCAAGGGATCAGATTTTGTATAGAGCAGCTATTCCAAACTTATTTACGCTCGGAAATTTATATAGTGGATTCTTGTCAATCGGCTATGCATCTTTAGGATATTATAAATCAGCTGCTATTTTAGTACTTATCGGGATGATGTTAGATAGTCTTGATGGGCGTGTTGCTCGTTTATTACGCGTTGATTCACAAATGGGAAAAGAGCTTGACTCACTTGCGGATGTCGTGACATTTGGTGCCGCACCTGCTGTTCTTATGTATTACACATCTTTCTCCAATTACGGAATCATCGGACTATACATAGCGGGACTATTCCCTCTTTTCGGAGCATATCGTTTAGCACGATTTAATGTAACACCATCTTCTACTTCAATGAAATATTTCACTGGGGTACCGATTACAGCAGCGGGAGGGCTTGTTGCTTTCTTAACATTATTTTCACATATCATTCCAAAAATCGTTCTTATTACAGTCTTTGTAACGTTCGCATTTTTGATGGTGAGCCGCATTCGTATCCCAAGTTTAAAAGATGTACCACTTCCACGATATAGCATCATTATTACACTATTTTTAGTTGGAAGCATTATCACAATGTACCAAACAGGGATCGGTAACTTTTCTGTTTTCTTATTCATTGCTATTCCACTATATATTTTGTATATGCTATCTCAATTTCTTAGACAAAGACCATCTAAAAGAGCAAATAAAGAAAAATAAGAAACCTTCCGATTTCGGAAGGTTTCTTTTTATTTTGTAACTACTGCTTTTTGATTTACAGGTGTTACAGGCTCTTCACCGTTTAATACGGCTAAAATATTTCTTACTGCCATTTCAGCCATCGCATCACGCGTTTCGAATGTTGCATTTCCTACGTGAGGAGCAAGTACTACATTCTTTAATCCTTTTAGCTCTTCAGTAATTTTTGGTTCAAATTCAAACACGTCAAGAGCCGCTCCTTCAATTTCATTCGTTTTTAATGCATGAGCAAGTGCCGCTTCATGCATTATTGGTCCACGTGAAGCATTTACAATATACGCTGTTTTCTTCATCATTTTAAACTGTTCTTCATCAATCATATGATGCAATTTCGGATTATACGCACAGTTAATTGTAATAAAGTCTGCTGTTTGTAATAATTCTTCCAATGTTACATATGTTGCTTCCAGTTCACTTTCAGCTTCAGGTTTTCGATTTGGCCCTGTATATAAAACATTCATTCCAAACGCTTTCGCACGCTTTGCAACTGCCTTTCCGATTTCTCCAAGGCCAATAATTCCAATTGTTTTCCCATGTACTTCACGGCCTAAGAAAAATAATGGTGCCCATCCGTTAAATCCAGTTGTACGACATAGCGTATCACCTTCCGGAATTCTACGTGCAGCTGCTAAAAGAAGTGCAAATGTTAATTCTGCTGTCGCTTCAGTTGATACTTTCGGTGTATTCGTTACCGCAATGCCTTTTTCTCCGGCATACGAGTAATCAATATTATCGTAACCAGCACCGTAGTTTGCAATAATTTTCAAATTAGGTGCCGCATCAATTACTTCTTTTGTCACCTTTGTAGAAAGTAGGCTTAACAATGCATCTTTATCTTTTGCACGCTCTGTTAATTCATCTAAAGAAATTAAAGCCTCTTTATCGTACATTTCTACATCATGATCCTTTAATAGTTCTAATCCGATTGCTGGAATTTTTCCTGCTACTAATATTTTCGCCACTACTAACACCTCTTCTATAGAAAATAAGATACCTCTTATCTTTCATTGTAAGAAATCCACATATAAAAACCAAGGAATTTGATTATAGTTTTGAAAATCGACACTTTTCCATAAAAAAAGAGGAGATGCAAGTCTCCCCTCTTCTTATGCTTTTTCTTGCGATTCTTTTCCAAGCTTCACATCGATCGTTCCTTCTGCAACTGTATCACTAATTTGTTCCTCAATAACGGATTGAGATGTAGCATTCGTTTCAGAAGTATACGCTTGTTGCTGTGCACTTTGTACATTTTGTTTATTTTGTTGTTTCGCCATTTCTTACCCTCCTTTTTATTCTTTCTTATTTTGAACAAAAAGGAGAGTTTTCATCAAAAAATCGTGATCATTTTGAAATGGATACTTCTTCTTCCAGTAATCTCATCGTTCTTACTCGTTTCGTAAAGGTAGCTAAGTGTGAAATATCATGATTACGTAACGTCTTTATATTCTCTTCCACATATTTTCCTAAATCATGCGGATAATGAGCATCTGAGGAGAGAGTAATCGGAACCTCGTGCTTAGCTAATACTTGTAAATATAGTGGACTCGGACACATTTCGCGCACAGGATAGCGATAGTACAATCCTGCATTTATTTCCGTTGCCGTATTAGTTTCTACTAATGCACGCGCAATTTCCTTATAATACGAAAGTTGTTCATTCTCATCTAACCGATGATTAAATACTTTTATGTTATCAAGATGAGCTATTATATCAAATAACTGAGAGCGAACTGCACACTCAACCGTTTTGAAAAACGTATCATATAAAGCATATAAGTCATGCTCCTTAAAATATTCTTTCGTGTCTGGATTATCAAATCCCCAGCCATTTAAAAAATGGACAGAACCAATTACATAATCAAAGTCTCCTAATGCTAGTAAAGATTGTAATTCTTGTTCACCACCAATAAAATAATCCGCTTCAATTCCAAGTTTAAGCGTCACGCCTCGTTTACTCCAACGTTCTTTCGCTTCTTCTATTGCCTTTGTAAAATCATGTAGTGATGCTACCCTTACTTGATCTAGCCATTCCTTCTGTAAACGACCAAGCTTAGAATCACTAATATCGACATATCTTTCATAGTATTCTTTCGCTTCATAAAAACGGTATAAATGATCGACAATACCAACTTCTTTTATACCTTTTCGCAAAGCTTCTTCTAAATATAAATCAATCCATTTTGTTGTAAATGGCCCTTCTTTCACACGTCTTTGCAGGCGTTCTTGTGTTTTCACAAGCCATTCCATAGAATGTTTTTCTTCTTTAAGCGGTTCATACTGTTGCAATGATTCATTTATTTTAGCTAGCCACCCTATTGAATATGGCCCTTCTTCTAAATGAATGTGATAATCCACCTTCATCTATATTCCCCCTTATAATGTATCTATGTCTCTTCTGTCCCCTACTCGCGAAAGCTTCCCATTTCTTTCTGTCACTTCCTCCATAACATCTTCTAATGATATATTTTTTTCGGCTAATAAAACGAAGCAGTGATACAATACATCCACCATTTCTTTCACTAATTCTTCTTTATCATTATTTTTAGATGCGATAATTACTTCCGTGCATTCTTCACCAATTTTCTTTAAAATTTTATCTTCTCCTTTTGAAAACAAGTAATTTGTATACGATTCAGGAAGTGGATTTCTCTTTCGTTCTTCAATTGTTTCAAATAGTAATGTAAAGGCGTTTCCCATATGTATCCCCCTATATAATTTTATAATGAAAACACGTTTTCTCTCCTGTATGACAAGCAGGTCCTACTTGTTTTACGACAACAACGATTGAATCTTGATCACAATCTAGATAAAGCGATTGCACATATTGGACATTTCCTGATGTTTCTCCTTTATTCCATAACGACCTTCTTGAACGAGAATAAAACCATGTTCTTTTCGTTTCTAGCGTTTTTTCATATGCTTCTTCATTCATATAAGCTAGCATTAAAACCTCGTTTGTACCTTCTTCCATTACAACTGCTGGTAGTAATCCTTTTGCAAAGTTTGGTTTCATAACCGCACCTCAACGTTTGCATTTCTTAATTTTCTCTTTACGTCTTGCATTGTCGCCTCACCGTAATGAAAGATGGATGCCGCTAACGCTGCATCAACTGTTGTCTTTTGAAAGACTTCTATAATGTGATCAACATGACCGCACCCGCCTGACGCGATGACTGGTACGGAAACGCTTTTTGAAATTTCTTCTATTAAACCAAGGTCATATCCATTTTTCGTTCCATCTGCATCCATACTCGTTAACAAAATTTCGCCTGCCCCTAGCTCGGTAACGCGCTTTGCCCATTCAATTGCATCCATTCCCGTATCAACTCTTCCGCCGTTCACATATACATTCCACTTATCTTCTGCTATTTTGCTAGCATCAATTGCGACAACAATACATTGTGAGCCAAAGTGTTCTGCCCCTTCTTTGATTAGCTTTGGATTTCGCACTGCCGCTGAGTTAATTGAAACTTTATCCGCTCCAGCTCTTAGTAAATTGTACATATCTTTAACACTTGAAATCCCCCCACCAACTGTAAGAGGAATAAATACTTTCGCAGCTGTTTGTTCTACAACATCGATAATTGTTTTTCGTCCTTCATGCGTTGCCGTAATATCTAAAAATACAATTTCATCTGCTCCCGCATCATTGTATAAAGCAGCTATTTCAACAGGATCACCGACGTCTTGTAATCCTATAAAATTTACACCTTTTACGACTCGCCCTTCTTTCACATCTAGACATGGAATAATTCGTTTCGCTAACATAACTTTGTTACCTCTAACACTTCTTCTAAATTAATCATTTTCTCGTAAAGAGCCTTACCAATTATGACGCCGTATATATTCATATCATTTAATTTTTTCACATCTTGAATAGATGCCACTCCTCCAGAAGCAATAAGACGAATAGTAACACTTTTTTGTAGTAACTCCAATTGCTCTACATTTGGCCCTGCAAGTGTTCCGTCTTTCGAAATGTCTGTAAACACAATCGTTTGAACACCTACATTCTCCATTTGCTTCGCTAAATCAATGTAAGAAATTTCAGACACGTCGAGCCAGCCTCTCGTTGCTACGAAACCATTCTTCGCATCAATTCCAACAATGATTTTTTCTTTATATAGACGAACTGCTTCCTCTAAAAATTCCTTATCATAAAGAGCAACTGTTCCTAAAATCACTTTATCTACACCTACTGACAATAACTTCTCTACCGCTACAAGTGATCGAATACCTCCTCCTACTTGCACTGGAATACGTACTGCCTTGCAAATCCTTTCAATAACGAGCAAATTTACTGACTGCCCAGCAATTGCACCATCTAAATCAACAATATGCAGTGTTTTCGCTCCTGATTTTTCGAATATAATCGCTTGCGCAACCGGGTCTTCATTCATTACTGTTTCTTTACTAAACTCTCCTTGATACAGTCTAACGCATCGTCCCTCTTTTAAATCGATAGCTGGGAAGATTTCCATGCTTCTACCACCCCTTTGAAATTTTTCAACATTTGCATCCCAATGTCACCACTTTTTTCAGGATGAAACTGTGCGCCGTATATATTTCCTTTCGCTACAAAACCAGGTACTTTCAATCCATATTCACTTATTCCATATACAATTTCATTAGGACAATCTGCGTAATAAGAGTGGACATAATATACGAATGAACCGTCCTCTACTCCATTCCAAAGCGCTATTTCTCCCTCTTTCTTTAGCTCATTCCATCCCATATGTGGAATTTTATAAGGGACTTTTAGCTTTCGAATAACACCTGGCAATAAACTTAATCCGTTACAGTCTTGTAGTTCCTCACTATTTTCAAATAAAAGTTGCATTCCTAAGCAAATGCCTAGAAGCGGTTTTCCTGAACGCCCGATTTCTTTTAATACACACACTAAATCTTTTTCTTCCAATACATCCATCGCTTTTGGAAATGCACCTACTCCTGGCAAAATCACTCCATCACTTCTAAAAATCTCTTCTTTATCACTCGTTACGGTGTACTCTGCTCCAATATATTTTAATGCTTGTTCTACACTACGAATATTTCCCATTCCATAATCTATAATAGCAATCAATTACAACATCCCTTTCGTTGAATTTACACCAGTAATGTTGGCATTTTTATCAACTGCTTCCCTAAGCGCTCGACCAAATGCTTTAAATAATGCTTCAACTTTGTGATGTGTATTACTTCCATATAAAACGCGAGCATGTAATGTAATATTTGCAGCATGAGCAACTGCTCTAAAGAATTCTTCTGTTAGTTCTGTATCAAAATCCCCTAGCTTCGGATTCGTTAATTCTCCTTGAAATACAATATACGAGCGTCCGCTTATATCAATTGCGACAAAACCTAAAGATTCATCCATCGGTACATAAGCAGAGCCATAACGGTTAATCCCCTCTTTATTTTGCAATGCTTCTTTCAAACAATTTCCAAGCACAATTCCAACATCTTCAACTGTATGATGTGCATCAACAAATACATCGCCTTCCGCCTCCACTTGCAAACCGAATCTTCCATGCCTTGCAAATAAAGTTAGCATATGATCAAAAAATCCAACTCCCGTTTGTACAGAAACATCCTTTCCTTCATCAAGCTGCAAACTTAATTTTATCTTTGTTTCTGTCGTCTCACGTATTTGACTAGACTCACGCATTATTCTTCCTCCTCAAATCTTATTTGAATTGCTCTCGCATGCGCATGTAACCCTTCTTTATTCGCAAGTTCTACAATGTGATGTTGTACATCTCTTAACGCTTCCTCTGTATAAGACAGAAAGCTTGATTTTTTCACGAAATCATCGACTGATAACGGTGAGAAAAACCTTGCCGTTCCACTTGTCGGTAACACATGATTCGGTCCTGCTAGATAATCGCCAAGTGGTTCCGGCGCATATGGTCCAAGAAAGATAGATCCTGCATGTTTCACGTAAGCTAGTGCATTCATCGGTTCTTTTATATGTAACTCTAAATGTTCCGGGGCGATTTCATTCGATAATTGTAGTGCCTCATCTAAAGAGGGAACGATACAAATGGCTCCATTTCTATTTATCGATTCACGTGCAATTTCGCTTCTTGGTAATGTTTCTAACTGTCTTTCTATCTCCTTTTCTACTTCTTTTGCTAACTCTATATTCGTTGTAATACAAATTGCTGTCGCTCTCTCGTCATGCTCTGCCTGTGATAATAAATCAGCAGCAATATATTTTGCATTGCCGGTTTCATCAGCGATAACTACAATTTCTGATGGTCCAGCAATCATATCGATATTTACTATTCCATATACTTCTCGTTTTGCTAGAGCGACGTACAAATTTCCTGGTCCAACTATTTTATCCACTTTCGGAATCGATTCCGTCCCGTATGCTAAAGCAGCAATTGCTTGCGCACCACCTATCATATACATTTCATCTACCCCTGCAAGACTTGCGGCAACTAAAATATGTGGATCAATTCCTCCTTCTCTCGGCGGTGTTACCATTACAATCTTTTTCACACCAGCGAGTTTCGCTGGTAATACATTCATTAATACTGACGAAGGATACGAAGCAGTTCCCCCTGGCACATATACTCCTACATTTTCTAACGGCCGAATAATTTGTCCCCTAATGATACCTTTACTCTCGCAATCGAATATAGATTGCCTTTTTTGCTTTTCATGATACGATATAATGTTTTTCTTCGCCTCTTGTAACGCTTCTAAAAATGAATTTTCTACGAACATACTCGCTCGTTCTATTTCTTCTTCCCTTACACGAAACTCTTTCATCTTTACACCATCAAACTTGTTTGTATAAAAAGATAGGGCCTCATCCCTATTCTCCCTTACATTTTGAACAATCTCTCTTACACTTCTTTGAACAGTTTCTTCTATTATATTAGCGTTTTCTCGTAGCAATTTTATTTTCGATAACGCCTTTTGAAAATCTTCACAAACGATCTCCATTTCAAGTCCCCCTATTTTCCTGACAAAATTTCTTGCTCCATCATATTTATAATACTGAATATTTCGTCTTTTTTAGTTTTTAATGCAGCTTTATTTACAATCATTCGAGCAGATATAGAACACATTTCTTCAAATACAATGAGTCCATTTTCTTGTAATGTTGTTCCTGTTTCAACAATATCAACAATTGCATCTGCCAATCCAAGAATAGGAGCGATTTCTACAGAACCTTCTATTTTAATAATTTCTACATCCTCTCCTTTATCATGAAAATAGTTAGAAGTAATATGGGGATATTTCGTTGCAATACGTTTCTTCCGGTAGCTCTTCGGATTATAAGTAGGAATAGAAGCTACACAAAACTTACACACGCCTACTCCTAAATCCAACATTTCATAAACATCTTTCTCATTTTCCATTAAAATATCTTTTCCAACGACCCCAATATCCGCTACCCCATGTTCTACATAAGTAGCAACATCTACTGCTTTCACTAAAATAAATGAGATATCTGTATTCTTACTTTGAAAGACAAGCTTTCGCCCTTTATTTTTGAGCTCTGAACAATCAATTCCAATTTGCTCAAAGAGTGGAATCACATGCTTTTCTAATCTCCCTTTCGTTAACGCAATTTGAATGTTACGCATGAGGCTTCTCCTTCTTTCTGGACTACCCATTTCTCTTTCCATACATATTCCACTAATGATTCATTCTTCGCCTCAACGACCGTTACTATTTGATTTTTTCTTGCAAATTGAAAGGTGTCGTTTACATTAGAGAATAAGGATAGCTCTACTTTTTTCCCGTCCTTTTGAAGTAAACTTCGTAATCTTTCCGCTTCTGCTAATCTATTTAACTCATAATGAATGATTATATCTATTCTCTTTCGTTCATATGGTTCTTGCTGCTCTTGCAGCGCCTTCACAATTTGATTGACTTGCACCGCGAGTCCAACAGCCGGCAGCATTTCTCCAAAATTTCCAATTAACTCATCATATCTTCCACCACTAACAATTTCTTCTCCAATTTCATATATATACCCTTTGAAAATAACTCCTGTATAGTAATCTAGATGTTGGATCATACCTAAATCAATTGATATGTAAGATCCATAGCCTAGTTTTTCAATGGCTACATATATTTCTTTCACTCTTGCGATGGCCATTTTCATTTCATTACTTGAGGCGAGTTTTTCTGCTTCCTCAATCACTTCTAAATTCCCAAATAGCCTTGGTAATTTCTCAAGTAATCTTACTGTTTCATCACATCGATCTAATTTCTTTTCTCTAATAAAATTTGATAGAGCAGCATAATTTTTACTTTCAATATATGTTCTAAGTACTCTCTCTTCTTCCTCATGAATGGAGAGCTTTTTGACAATACATTTATATAACTGCACTTGCCCAATCTCTATTGTAAAAGATTGCACCTTCACCTTTTGAAGTGATTGAATGACGCTTATAACACATTCAATTTCAGCTCTTACATTATCAATCCCAATAATTTCAATACCACTTTGTATAATTTCATTATATTTTCCAGTAAGGGACTCATTCGCCCGAAATACATTCCCACCATACGTCAGTTTTAGCGGCGTATCCCACCTCTGCGTTCCCATCACTCTCGCTAAAGGAATTGTCATATCTGGACGCAAGACGATAATCCGTCCCTTTTCATCAAAAAATTTATACATCTTTTCTTCATCTATCGGTCTATTTTGAAAGGCAAACACATCATAAAATTCTATTGTTGGTGTCCTTATTTCCTCATAACCTCGCTCTAAAAAAGTACGTCTTAATTTTTGCTCCACTTCTTCAATTAACGTACATTCTTCGAATAAATAGTCTCTCGTTCCATTTGGATTTGCCCGTTTCCATTTTGTCATCTAAATTCTCACACCTTTCCCTTTCTAATGTATGCCTATTTCATTCACCTAAACCGAAAATAAAAAGAGCCTTGTAGACAAAATACCTACAAGGCTCTTTAGTAGAGTGTAGGTACAACGGGAATAACCCTTGTGCCTACACGTTTTCACGCTAGGTTCAAGGGCTTTATGTATGATGATGTAGTTGTGTAAGCATTTCAAGAGGTTGCACGATATTCATAATACTTACTCCCTTTCTCCTCTGATTTTTTACATAGTATATAATACTTAATTCTGAATGTAAATACATTTCGAACATTCCGTTATTTCTTAATATAAAGCTACTTCCCTTTCATATTCTACAATTTTTTGTTCATATTGCATTGTAATACTAATTTCATCTAGACCATTTAATAATTTCTCTTTCCACATTTTCTCGATTGTAAAATGAAACTTGTGCGTACTCGTTGTAATGACTTCATTCTCTAAATCTACTTCTATTTGTTCTCTCGCATCCGCTTTGACAAGTTGTTCTCGCATTTCTTTATCCATTACAATTGGTAACATACCATTTTTCATACAATTCATATAAAAAATATCTGCAAACCCGCCAGCGATAATAACACGGAAACCATAATCAGCAAGCGCCCATGGAGCATGTTCTCTTGAAGAACCGCAACCAAAATTATCACCTGTAATTAATATACTTGCTCCTTTTCTATCTTGTGCATTAAGTGGAAAATTAGGGTTTTCATGGCGGTTATTATCATAACGCCATTCATCGAATAAATATTTTCCAAATCCCGTCCTTTCAATTCTCTTTAAATATTGCTTCGGAATAATTTGATCTGTATCAATGTTATCATTCATCAGTACTGCGGCAGTACCTTTATGAATACGAAATGGCTCCATCATAACTCTCCTTTCTAGTATCAACAAAATGACCATATAATGCAGCTGCTGCCGCCATTGCTGGGCTAACCAAATGTGTTCGTGCTCCTTTTCCTTGTCTTCCTTCAAAATTACGGTTTGAAGTGGAAGCACAATGTTCTCCTTCAGGTACTTGATCTGGATTCATTCCAAGACACATTGAACATCCAGGTTCTCTCCATTCAAATCCTGCTTCTTCAAAGATGTGATGTAGTCCTTTTTGCATCGCAGCTTCTCTTACTCTTTTCGATCCAGGCACAACGAGTGCTCGCACACCTTCTTTTACCTTTCTTCCTTTCACAACAGATGCAGCAATTTCTAAATCAGAGAGCCTGGAATTTGTACAAGATCCAATAAAAACATGCTGAACTGGAATGTCATACGTACTTTGTCCAGGGCTTAATCCCATATAAGAAAATGCTCTTTCGTCATTTGCATCATGCTTTTCTGGCAATTTTTCATCAATACGAACACCCATACTCGGGTTTGTTCCCCACGTAACGTACGGTGCTAAATCCGCCACATCAATTGAAATATGTAAATCATAAATCGCATCTGAATCTGTATACAGTTCAGACCATTTTTTCTCGAAAGTTTCATAGTCTTTCGGTGCATATTGACGTCCTTTTACATAAGCAAATGTTTTTTCATCTGGTGCTATAATACCAGCTTTCGCTCCTCCTTCAATTGCCATATTACAAAGCGTCATTCTCTCTTCCATCTCCATAGCTCCAATTGTCTCTCCATAAAACTCCATTACGTATCCGGTTCCAACTGCTACACCGTACTTTGAAAGGAGATGCAAAATAATATCTTTTGCGTAAACACCTTTCTGTAATTTCCCTTTTAACTCAATGCCCATCGCTTTCGGTTTACGTTGCCATAACGTTTGTGTCGCCAATACATGTTCCACTTCACTCGTGCCAATGCCAAATGCTAGCGCGCCAAACGCACCGTGTGTTGCTGTATGACTATCACCACAAACAATTGTTTTTCCTGGCTGCGTGAGCCCAAGTTCTGGTCCGATAACATGAACAATCCCTTGCTCTTCATCTCCAATATCCGCTAACGGTACCTGAAATTGTTTACAATTTTCACGAAGTGTATCTAGTTGCTGTTTCGCAATGCGATCGGTAATATTCCAAACATCTTTCGTTGGAATATTATGATCCATCGTTGCGAATGTTAAATCTGGTCTACGGACCGTTCGATTTGTAAGCCGCAAGCCTTCAAAGGCTTGCGGTGACGTTACTTCATGAACAAGATGAAGATCGATATATAATAAATCCAACCCATTTTCGTTTGTCGTAACTATATGTCTTTCCCATAGTTTATCTAGCAACCTTTTCCCCATTATCTCCCTCTCCCTACTAACGCTTGCTCTTCCATTTCTTGCATAACCGCCTTCGTAAATGAAGTTGTCGTTTCAGTCCCACCGATATCTGCTGTACATTTCCCTGATGTAAGGACTGCAGAAATTGCTTCTTCAATTGCACACCCTTCTCTCGTTAATCCGAACGATTGGCCAAGCATCATTGCAACAGAGCGCATCATTGCAATTGGATTCGCCTTATTTTTCCCGGCAATATCCGGTGCTGATCCGTGAATAGGCTCGTATAATGAAGGTCCCTTTTCCGCGTGACTTGCTGATGGAAGCATCCCTAATGATCCAGCTAATACGGAAGCCTCGTCACTCAAAATATCTCCAAATAAATTTTCCGTTACAATTACATCAAACCGTCCTGGATTTCGAATTAATTCCATCGCAGCGGCATCTACTAAAATATGTTCTAGTTCAACGCCTGGATAACGAAGTGCTACTTCTTCTGTCACAGTTCGCCATAGTTTACTAGACTCTAAAACATTCGCCTTATCAATCGATGTTACTTTCTTCTTCCGTTTGCTCGCTAATTGAAAAGCATACGAAACGATACGTTCAATTTCATGACGATGATACGTAAGTGTATCGGTTGCTACTTCGTCCGTTCGTTCTTTCGGATAAGAAAAATAAATTCCGCCTGTTAATTCACGAACGACAACAAAATCAATTTCATCAGCCTTTTTTAATGGCGATAAATGTGCCGTTGCGCTTTCTACCGTTACAGGGCGAACATTCGCAAATACGCCGAGTCCTTTTCTTAAAGCTAATAATCCTTTTTCTGGTCTTTCTTTCGCACTATCCCACCTTGGTCCACCAACTGCTCCTAGTAAAACTGCATCACTTGCTAAACTGGCGGCAAGCGTTCGTTGTGGTAATGGTTGCCCATTTAAATCGATAGCACTCCCGCCAAAGTACTCATCTTGCAAATGAAAACGATGCCCATATAATCTCTCTACCATATGCAATACTTCCTTCGCACTTTCCATAACTTCCGGGCCAACACCATCACCAGCTAAACAAACGATACGTTTTTCCAATTTCAACACTCCTTTTAACTAAATTTTCAGAACTTTTTTTGATAGGTGAGGAAAGCTTCTCTCACCTATCAACCACTTATTTCACAAGCTGGATAAAAGATTTTAATTTCCCAGCCGCATGGACATATGCTCTCGCCGACGCTTCCAATACGTCTTGCGCGACACCAAAACCTGATACTTGATGCATTCCTTCTTTTAATTCAACATGAACATGAGCTAGTGCGTCTTGACCTTGTGTAATAGATTGTATGCGATAATCCGCCAATTCACATTCTAATCCTAAAATTCTTTGGATTGCATTATAAATCGCTTCAATACTACCAGAGCCAGTAGCTGCATCTTCGTATACATTTCCTTCCTCATCTTTTAGCACAACTGTCGCGCATTGTGTACTATTTGATACGAAATGTACTTGCAGTTGTGTAATGGTATATTGCTGAGCCGCAAATGCTGCTTCCCCAAGCATAAGTGCACGTAAATCTTCCTCCGTAATTTCCTTCTTACGATCAGCTAATTTTTTAAACGCTTCAAACACCGCATCTCGTTCTTCCTTTGTAAATTCATAGCCAAGCTCTTTCATTTTTTCTGTAAACGCGTGACGTCCAGAATGTTTTCCAAGTACAAATAGATTTTGAGATTCGCCTACTAGCTCCGGTTCAATAATCTCATACGTTGTCACTTCTTTTAATACACCATCTTGATGAATTCCTGATTCATGAGCGAATGCATTCGCTCCAACGATCGCTTTATTTTTCGGTACAACCATACCTGTCAATCTGCTTACTAGTGTACTCGTCGCTTTAATTTCTTTTAGCGTCATAGAAGACTCCGCTTTATAGAAATCTTTTCTAATATGAAGAGCAACTGCGACTTCTTCTAACGCCGCATTCCCTGCTCTTTCTCCAATTCCATTAATTGTTCCTTCTACTTGCAACGCTCCCCCTTCAACCGCAGCTAATGAATTGGCTACAGCCATCCCAAGATCATCGTGACAATGACAAGAGAAAATTGCTTTTTCATATGAAGGAACAGATTCTTGTAAGTATTTAAAAAGAGAATAATACTCTTCTGGATTCGTATATCCAACTGTATCTGGAATATTAATTACATTTGCTCCTGCACGAATCGCAACTTCTACTGCTTCAGCTAAAAAATCTCTTGCTGTTCTTGTTGCATCTTCTGCAGAAAATTGTACTGTCGGAAATAACGATTTCCCAAGTGTAACCGAGCGATGAATACTATCTAACACATCTTCCTTTGACATACAAAGTTTATACTTCATATGAATATCACTCGTAGCTAAAAATACGTGTAGACGGGGAGATACAGCACCTTTCACCGCTTCATATGCTCTTCGAATATCACTTTCTTTCGCTCTAGCTAAACTCATAACTGTAGCATTTTGAATCGTATTTGCGATGCGTTTTACCGATTGAAAATCCCCTTCGGAAGCTGCTGCAAAGCCAGCTTCCATGACATGAATACCCAATCTCTCTAATTGCCTTGCAATTTGCAATTTCTCTTGTTCATTTAAATTCACTCCTGGTGATTGTTCGCCATCACGTAGCGTCGTATCCATGAAAAAAATCTGCTTCATATTATTTGATCCCTGCCTTTACTCGCGGCTGTACGAAAGGCATCATTTCACGTAATTTACGTCCAACTACTTCGATTTTATGTTCATTCTCTTTCTCATTTGTCGCATGGAAATTCGGTTTTCCTGCTTTATGCTCTGCAATCCAGCCTCTTGCAAATGTACCATCTTGAATTTCAGCTAGCACTGCACCCATCGCTTTCTTCGTATCTTCCGTTACAACGCGTGGTCCTGATACGAAGTCGCCCCACTGCGCTGTATCTGAAACTGAATATCTCATATTTTCAAGTCCACCTTCATACATAAGGTCAACGATTAGTTTTAGTTCATGTAAACATTCAAAATATGCAAGTTCAGGCTGGTATCCTGCATCAACTAGCGTTTCAAATCCAGCTTTTACTAGCGCAGTTACTCCGCCGCAAAGTACAGCTTGCTCTCCAAATAAATCTGTTTCTGTTTCTTCTTTAAACGTCGTTTCTAATACGCCCGCTCTCGTCGCTCCAATTCCATCAGCATAAGAAAGTGCCTTTTCAGTCGCAACTCCTGTCGCATCTTGGTATACGGCGAATAATGCAGGAACCGCTCCGCCTTCAGCAAACGTACGGCGTACAAGATGCCCTGGACCTTTAGGCGCTACTAGAAATACATCTACATTCGCTGGTGGTTTCACTTGATCAAAGTGAACATTAAATCCGTGTGCAAAAACGAGAGAATTTCCTGCCTGTAAATTTGGTGCAATTTCCGCTTCATATACTTCTGGCTGCAGTTCATCAGGTAGTAAAATCATTACTAGATCAGCCTGCTCCGCTGCTTCTGCTACTGTATATACAGAAAATCCATCTTCTTTCGCTTTATCCCAAGACTTCCCTTTTCTTAAACCTACTACTACATCAAATCCGTTATCACGCAAGTTTTGCGCATGCGCATGACCTTGCGAGCCATATCCGATAATTGCTACTTTCTTTTCTTTTAATACATTTACCGTTACATCTTTCTCATAATAAACTTTTGCCATTTTCATTTCCCCCTATATTTAAATGATTATTGAATTAACATAACTTGCTTATCTTGTTTTTTCATACTACGCGTAAATGCAGTTACACCTGTTCTAGCAATTTCTTTCAAACCGTATGGACGAAGTAATTCAATTAATGCTTCTACCTTCTCCTGCGTACCAGTTACTTGCACAACTATGGAATCCTTCCCAACATCTATTACAGCGGCTCGAAACGGTTCAATTAAACTATATAATTCTGCTCTTGCTACTGATGTTGCAACTTTAATAAGTGCAAGTTCTCTTGCGATCATCGCTTCTTCCGTAATATCTGATACTTTCAGAACATCAATTTGCTTATGAAGTTGTTTAATTAACTGCTCAACTTGCTGTTCATTTTCCACGTGTACAACAATCGTCATCCGTGATATGTCCGATGATTCTGTATGACCTACTGAAATACTTTCAATATTAAAATGCCTTCGTGTCATAACACCTGTAATTCGGTTTAACACACCACTTTGATTTCGAACTGTCGCTGTAACAATTCTCTTCACCTTTTTTCCACTCCCTCCATTTGGTGAACACCTTTCCCTGGCGCAACCATCGGCATTACCTTTTCTGATTGAAGTACACGGCAATCAATTACGACCGGTTCTTGTAATTCAATCGCATGCTGTATTTGCTTCTTTGCAAGAAGTGGATCATCTATGCGAACTCCTTTTATGCCATACGCATTCGCAAGAGCGACGAAATCTGGTTGACACGATAGTAAAGAGTGCGAATATCTTTTGTTATAAAATTCATCTTGCCATTGTCTTACCATTCCTAAAGCTTCATTATTTAAAATAAACACTTTAACTGGTAAGGAGTGTTCTTTTAACACACTTAATTCTTGCAGCGTCATTTGAAATCCAGCGTCACCGACAATTGCGATAACTAGTTCATCAGGCTTTGCAATTTGTGCCCCAATTGCTGCTGGAAATCCGAAGCCCATCGTTCCTAATCCTCCAGAAGTTACCCATTTATCTGGTTTTTTCAGCGGATAATATTGTGCGGTCCACATTTGATGTTGCCCAACATCTGTTGTTACAATCGCTTCTCCTTTCGTAAGTTCATATAACATATCAATTGCGTATTGAGGCTTAATACTTTCCGAATTCCGTTTATAAGATAGTGGATATTTTTCTTTTCTACTCTTTAATAAGGAAAGCCAATTATGATGATTTTCTTTCCTTCCTTCCGGTTGAAGTAATACTTCCAACGCTAGCTTAGCACTTGCAACAATAGGAATTTCAGTCGGCACATTTTTTCCGATTTCTGCTGGATCAATATCGATATGCGCAACAGTCGCCTCTTTAGCAAAATAAGCTAAATTTCCAGTAAGCCGATCATCGAATCTTGCACCTATATTAATAAGTAAGTCGCATTCATATAACGCCATATTGGCTGTGTATGAACCATGCATTCCTCCCATTCCCAGAAAAAGTTCATCATCTGGCGGAAAGCCTCCAAGACCAAGTAAAGTATGCACAACTGGGATTTCATATTTACGAGCAAAACTTGTTAACTCTTTTGATGCTTTCGCATGCAATACACCTGCTCCAGCTAAAATTAACGGCTTACTTGCAGCACTAATTGCTTGTAATAATTTGTTTATTTGGAGTAGATTCGGTTCATAATTCGGGTTGTATCCTGGTAAATCCATTTGTACGTCATTACATCGTTCCCCTTGCTCTACCACCATATCTTTTGGAAGGTCAATAACGACTGGGCCTGGTCTTCCTGTTCTAGCAATATGAAATGCTTCTTTAATAATTCGAGGTAAATCTGAAGCTTTTCGCACTTGATAGTTATGCTTTGTCACCGGCATCGTAAGCCCCATAATATCCGCTTCTTGGAAAGCATCACTTCCAATTAACGTTGTTGCTACTTGCCCTGTAAATACAACAAGTGGTAACGAATCAATCATGGCATCTGCAAGACCTGTAATAACATTTGTAGCACCTGGTCCACTCGTTGCAATAACAACCCCTGGATTACCAGTAATTCTGGCATACCCTTCAGCGGCGTGAATCGCACCTTGCTCATGCCTTGTTAAAATATGCGGAATTTCACAGTCATAGAGTGCATCATAAAGAGGTAAAACAGCACCACCAGGATAACCGAAAATCACTTCTACTCCTTCCTTTTCTAGCGCTTCTAACAATAGCTGTGCACCAGTTGCCAGTTTCTCTTCCGTTTTTGAAGACATTGTTTTTATAAGCCCCCTTTTTGAAAACTTTTATCAATAAAAAAAATCCTACGTCCACACTCCAGCTATGTGCTGAAGGGACGAAAGATTTCGCGGTACCACCCTTCTTCGCAAGAATACTCTTGCCTCAGTGACCCATTAATGGGTCTAGCTAATAACGGAGCTACCGTCTAAGCCTAGACAAATGCTTCAGCTTAGCACTCAAGGGCGATGTTCGTCGACGTGAACCATCGGTTTTCAGCAACCACCGACTCTCTGTGAGGCTTCACAATCAACTACTCCTCCCTCTCAACGCTTTCTTATGTTATAAAAAGTTGTTATCCAACTTTATTTTCTTCGTAAATTTTCTCTCCATCTTCTATAACTAACTTTCGGAATTCTTCTAATAAACGATTCGTATGTGGACCTGTTTGCCCTAAACCAATCGTTCTACCATCTACTGTCGTAACAGCAATTACTTCAGCAGCCGTTCCTGTTAAAAATACTTCATCAGCTACATATACATCATGTCTTGTAAATAATTCTTCTCTAACGTCATATCCAAGTTTTTCACCGATTTCTAAAATAGCGTTTCGTGTAATACCTTCTAACGCTCCAGCAGAACTTGGTGGTGTAATTAATTTATTTCCTTTTACAATAAACACGTTATCTCCTGAGCCTTCAGCTACGTATCCTTGATCATTTAACATAAGTGCTTCTTGTACTCCAGCTAATTTCGCTTCAATACGAACTAAAATATTGTTTAAGTAATTTAGTGATTTTACTTGAGGCGACAAAACATCTGGACGGTTTCGGCGCGTTGCAACTGTTACAACTGGAATCCCTTTTTCATAATATTCTTGTGGGAATAAAGATAGTTGTTCTGCAATTACGACTACATTCGGTTTCTTACAAGAATCAGGATCTAATCCAAGATTTCCTGCACCTCTCGATACAACAAGGCGAATGTATCCATTAGATAATTTATTTTGTCGAATCGTCTCAACAACAATATTCGTTACTTCATCTAAAGAATATGGAATTTCTAACATGATGGATTTTGCTGATTCATATAACCGGACAAGATGCTCTCTCAAACGGAAAACATTACCGCTATAAACTCTAATTCCTTCAAATACTCCATCTCCATATAAATAACCATGATCATATACTGAAACTTTTGCTTCGTCTTTTGGAACAAATTCTCCATTTAAGAAAATCCATTGCTCATTCACTGGAAAGCGCCTCCTATGTTCTATGAATTTTTTATTGTTTCCTAGTTTACTCTCCTTTCTAAATAAATCAAGTTAATTTTTAGAAAATTTATAATTTTTAATCGTACGTACATCTTTGATTATATTGATTTAACAGCATTGTTAACGTTTACAAAAAGTCAAAAATTTTTTTCGCCAAATTCCACTAAAAAAATATTTGTTTAAAAGAAGGATTTTCATCAATTGATACGAATCTATTGTATTCAATAAACGGACGTCCGTTTTTATAAATTCGGGAATATACAACGACTTTTGCTGAAAAAGGAGGAAAATAAGAAAAATAACGCTGTCTAAAAATAACATTCATATTTTTCATCTCGCAATCATAATCCTATTTTTAAAAAACAATTTGTCAAAATGAAGGAGGAAATCAATATGGCGTGTGTACAAATTAAAGGAACGAGACAAGAGGTAGTAGAAATGCTTCAACTATTTGATCTAATGGATACGAAAGGTTTTTGTAAATTCGATAATTATGTAGAGGTAGAACCAAATAATAAAGAACATAATAATTTTATTGCTTCAATCGACATTCATTCAAATACTTCTTCCGCCCAAGATACTTTAAACGATCAATTCGTAAGTCAAATGCTTACTGGTGTATATAACGACTAAATAAAGTGAAACTTTAATCAGCGGGGGTTTTCTTCATCCCCCACTTATTATTAGCCCTCACCAATCGGACTTTTATGTGCAGCCCGATCCCCACCTAACTTCTTTGCTTTCGCTGAATTTTGAGGTAGGGGTCTTACTGCCCATTAAAGCGGGATAAAGTGATACGTTAATTAAGCTATCCTTCAATAACAGAATAAATATAGGCTTCCTACCGTCTTTGCATAAATATATGCGATGTACTTGAGCATACTAGCAACTAGATGGTAGGAGGTGAGAATTATGGCTAGAATTGGCGTTGAAAACTCATTAACAGATGTTCAACAAGCTCTTAAGCAACAGGGACATGAAGTCGTTACCCTTCACTCCGAACATGATGCACAAGGGTGCGATTGTTGTGTTGTAACTGGGCAAGATTCCAATATGATGGGTATTGCAGATACATCTATTAAGGGATCGGTAATTACAGCTCATGGTTTAACAACAGATGAAATTTGTCAGCAAGTTGAGAGCCGCACTTAAAAAAGAAAGAGGACTCCTTTTGAAAAGGAGTCCTCTTTTTTATATTCACCTAACGGGAAAGTAACATATACTGGATGAAAGCCCTACCTCTCTCTCATCATCACGGTTCCAATGACCGCTCCTTGATTCACTAGTATACCTATAAAGCCTACAATTATAATTTATAGGGTTTGTTCACAAAAGTTGTTGGTAAGACTACCCGATCTTTCGCAAACTTTTCGTATTATATTTATAAGATTTATTTACTTTACACTAGCTGTAACCGAGACACGAATTAAAATTTTAACACCAATACAATAACTTGTCAACATTTTTTACAAATTAAAAACAGACAGTAACGGTTTGTCTGTTTTAGAATGGAGCTTTTTCTTTTATTACATATACAACAAAACCGCTTACTAACATACATAAGCCAACTACTAAGTTTTTGATATTAATCATAAATTCCTCTCCCTTATTCCACACATCATATATATTTACAGTTCAATTATTCCGATCATCCTAAAGCGCACTTTTTCTAATATATCATAATTCCTAAAAAATGCAAGTTCACTTTTGGCGACCATTTACAAATTTATCTACAGTGCTTGGTACAGTATTTAAAGCCTTTTCAATTAAATGCGTACTACTATTGAGGTGCAATACTTGCACACCGTTAGAACCAACTACTAAAAAAGCAACTGGGCTAATAGAAACCCCAGCCCCGCTTCCGCCTCCAAATGGATGACTTTGCTTGTTCTCTTTATGCTGCCCTTGTCCGTTATTATGTTTTTCAGAAATAAAATCACCTTTAAAATCACTTCCGCCGGCACCAAAACCAAAAGCCACTTGAGATACTGTTAATACTACATTTCCATCAGCCGTTGAAACTGGACTTCCGACAATTGTATTTACATCTACCATCTCTTTTAAATTTGTCATTGCTGTTTTCATTAAATTTTCAATTGGATGTTCCATTATGTATTGCACCCTTTCCTTCTTATTCTTTTTTATACTTTCCAAAATAGAGGAAGTCATACTAACTTTTCCTATTTCAAAAAAACAATTTCTTCCTTCTAAATGGATATCACTCCCTGTACATACTCGGATAAAAAAGAAAAAGAGAAACATACTACTATTGAACCTTGTTATGAAAGGAGTCATGACTTTGACTGAAAAATTTGATGAGTATAAAAAAAGAGATAGAATAGATAGTGAATATAAAGAAGAATATGCAGCTGAGGTTGCACCACAGCGCATTGATTATGATTACGATGAGAAAGATCATAAAGATGATGTGAGATCGTCCGCGGCTGGATCAACTGCTGGCTTTATCGCTCTTGCCTTATCTATCTTATCACTCTTTACCTTCCCAACATTATTTGGTCTTGTTTCTGTATTACTAGGGATTTACGCTTATAATCGCGGAGCTACTGTAACTGGTGGTATCGCTGCGATTGTCGGCGGAGTTGCAGCACTCATTGCAATTTTATTCCGAGTAGCACTTGTTGGATTATTGTTCTCCCTTTTTTAAAATGAAAAAGGTATCTCGCTTATGCGGGATACCTTATCCTGTAAATACATCTTCCGATGGATATTTAATTTTTTGTTTTGCTGGTCGCGCTAAAGAAAACACAAGTGTTAACGGTCCAATTAATCCGCAAAACATAACAAACATAATAATACACTTTGCAAACGCTGATAACTTTGCAGTAATCCCCATCGTTAACCCTACTGTACCGAACGCTGAAATTGTTTCAAATAATAATTGAATAAAGCTGAATTTTTCTGTAAGCATTAATACAAATACTGCTGCAAAAATGAGGATTTGACTGGCAACAGCAATGGCTAACGCTCTCGTTACTGTCGACATTTTTATTGTGCGCTGAAATAATACGATTTCCTCCTTCTTTTTAAAGAAAGAAAGGACAGATGTAACTAAAATAACAAACGTTGTTAATTTAATCCCTCCACCTGTTGATACACTTCCTGCACCAATAAACATTAAAACCATCGTAAATAATATAGATGATTCTTCCATCCCCCCGTAGTCAACTGTATTAAATCCAGCAGTACGAGGAGTAATACCTTGAAAGAAAGAAGCCCATAACTTTTCATTTAAAGGCAAATTCCCTAACGTCTTCACATTATTATACTCCAATACAAAAATAACAATCATCGCTATCACATTTAACGCTACCGTTCCAACAATCATAATTTTGGAATGAAGCGATAGTTTTCGGAAACTACGGCTATACCATATATCAATTAATACAGTAAAACCGAGACCACCTATTACGATTAAAGAGCAAATCCCAATATTAATAATAGGATCTCCTACATACCTTGTTAAATTATCCGGCCATAGAGCAAATCCAGCATTATTATAAGATGCAATCACGTGAAAAATACTGTAGTATACACCTTTTCCAAAGCCAAACTCTGGAATAAAGCGAAATGATAAAAAGATGACTCCAATAAGCTCAATACAAATTGAAAATATAAAGACACGTTTTACTAATTTTACAAGACCACCTATATTTGTCTGATTAAATGCCTCTCCAATTAATAACCGATGGCGTAATCCGATTTTTTTACCTAATACCCAAACAATTAAAATGGCAATTGTCATAAGACCTAAACCACCTGTTTGAATTAAAAACATAATAACAATCTCGCCAAACATCGTAAACGTACTCGCAGTATCTACTACTCCCAATCCCGTTACAGTTGCTGCTGATGTTGCCGTAAAGAAAGCATCTACCCAACTAATATGTACTTTCGTTGCGAATGGTAACTTTAATAACAAACCGCCAACCACAATTAAGCAAAAAAAACCTAATGCTAATATTTGTGGTGGATTTAATCGTATAAAACGATTATACAGCCCTTGTCTTTTTGTTACTTCCATATTCACTAACTCCCTTTTCCCCCTCATAGCTAAAGGCTTATAACAAACCTTACATAGCGGGATAAACCTTATATTCTTATAATATAGTTGAGCATAATCCTTTTTTTCAAAGATTTCAACTTTTATTTATACTCTAACTTTACTTCATTTTATGACAAGACACTTTCTATTCTATTTATTCTTACTCTACAACTCTCGCAACAATCATTTTATATGTATCATTTCTCAAATCCTCATACCTTTCACTCTATGTTCACGCCAAGGTCACATCTATCTTTTATAGTATATGTATCGAAGTTGTTCCTCCCTAATTTATAAGACATTCCCCAGTGTCTTGAACAACTTCCATCCCTAATTAAATTGACATAAATTGTCCCCTTCCTTGACCATCTCTTATGTGATGGTCTTATTTTTTGTTTACTTTATCCTTTATGTAAAACTCCCTCTCTCTTTCACTCTATGTTCACACCCTGGTCACATCTACCTTTTATAGTATATGTATCGAAGCTGTTCCTCCCTAATTTATAAGACATTCCCCAGTGTCTTTGAATAGCTTCCATCCCTAATTAAATTGACATAAATTGTCCCCTTCCTTGACCATCTCTTATGTGATGGTCTTATTTTTTGTTTACTTTATTCCTTTATGTAAAATTCCCTCTCTCTTTCACTCTATGTTCACACCCTGGTCACATCCACCTTTTATAGTATATGTATCGAAGTTGTTCCTCCCTAATTTATAAGACATTCCCCAGTGTCTTGAACAACTTCCATCCCTAATTAAATTGACATAAATTGTCCCCTTCCTTGACCATCTCTTATGTGATGGTCTTATTTTTTGTTTACTTTATCCTTTATGTAAAACTCCCTCTCTCTTTCACTCTATGTTCACACCCTGGTCACATCCACCTTTTATAGTATATGTATCGAAGTTGTTCCTCCCTAATTTATAAGACATTCCCCAGTGTCTTGAACAACTTCCATCCCTAATTAAATTGACATAAATTGTCCCCTTCCCTAGACCATCCTATGTGATGGTCTATTTTGTTTTCTAACTAGATTTCCCAACTTTTTTGCTCACTTTAGCAAAAACAATCTATATTTAAATAGATATTTCTATACAAAATATTCAGAAAATATTGTCAAATTAGGTAGTTTTTCGGTACAATTAATATAGAAAGTAATTTCACAAAAATAAGGGGGGGTTTTATTGAAACAAACAAAAGCAATCTTAATTGCATTATTTCTCGGTTTAGTTGTCGGACTCACTTTAAATTTAGCTGCACCATCCATTTTTGAACCATTAAATCAATATGTGTTTAATCCACTTGGTCAATTGTTTATTCGACTCATTAAAATGCTAGTTGTTCCTGTTGTGTTCATTTCTATCGTGCTTGGAGCTGCTGGGCTTGGAGACCCGAAACAACTTGGAAGAATCGGCTTAAAATCCATTTCATTCTTTCTTGTCACTACAGCCGTTGCCATCACTATTGCAGTTACATTTGCACTGATTATAAAACCAGGATCTGGCGGTAATTTTAAAACCGAAGGGCTTAAATATGAAGGGGCAAAAACCGAAACATCTTTCGTCGATACATTGCTAAATATCGTACCAGATAATCCAGCAAAAGCGATGGCTGATGGAAACATGTTACAAATTATTGCCTTTGCCGTATTAATCGGACTCGGTATAGCTATTTTAGGAAAACGAGTCCAAGGTATCCATTCATTACTTGAACAGGGCAACGAATTAATGATGTATCTTGTTAATCTCGTTATGAAATTAGCTCCAATCGGAACATTTGGATTGCTCGCTTCATCCGTTGGTAAAATGGGTCTTGCAGGCGTCGCTGCGATGTTCAAGTATATGATTGTCGTTATGCTAGTACTTATAATTCACGGCGTCTTCGTCTATGGCGGATTATTAAAGGTATTAGCAAAAGAAAGCATTGTCCGTTTCTTTAAACATTTCGGACCAGTAATGGCAATTGGATTTAGTACATCTAGCTCTAATGCATCTCTTCCGTTTGCGATGAAAACAGCACAAGAAAAACTTGGCGTTCCAAAAGCGATAAGTTCTTTTGTACAACCACTAGGTGCAACTATCAATATGGATGGTACTGCCATTATGCAAGGTGTAGCAACTGTGTTTATTGCTCAAGTATACGGTGTTGAGCTTACTATTTCCCAATTAGCTGTCGTCGTATTAACTGCTGTACTAGCTAGTATCGGTACTGCCGGTGTACCAGGTGTTGGACTTGTAATGCTTACGATGGTATTAAATCAAGTAAATCTACCAGTAGAAGGTATTGCCTTAATTATCGGTATTGACCGCATTCTAGATATGTCACGAACAGCTGTAAATATTTCTGGTGATGCAATTTGCGCAATGATTGTCGCAAAATCAGAAGAAAAATATAATACGGATCAATCTGCAGCATCTTAAATCAAAAAAGGAGTGAAAAGATTCACTCCTTTTTTGATTTACTTCCTTTTTTCGAACGATATTCTTTCCCTTTGTTATCATTACCAGTCTCAAATTCCGCACTAAACTCTTGCTGAAATTGCCCTGATTCTGGTGAGCCTTGATTTCCGCTCCCTTTACTACCATTTCGATTTGTCATATTTCTGCCCCCTTCCTTTACTAGTAGTATGTTACATATTTTCTTTTTTATAATCTTTTACATAAGAAAGAAGACCTTCCTCATATAAGGAAGGTCTTCTTCTTTTCTACGTAAGCGTTTTCTTAATTATAATGAATTAAATAAGTTTTTTAGAAATAGATATCATTATATTCATTTCTTCTTCTGAAAGTGCAGAGAATCTTTCTTGTAAATATTTCTTTTTCTCACCTTCCATTTTCGCAACCAAATCTTTTCCTTGCTCTGTAATCTCTAAATATACAACTCTGCGATCTGATGTAGAACGTGAACGGGTTACAAAACCTTTATTAATTAATTTTTCTGTAACAGCTGTAATATGACTATTCGATACATTTAATTCGTTAGCTACACGTGATACCATTTCTTTATTCGTACGGTTCAATATTCTAAGGACGATGAACTCATTCCACGGTATGTAACCACCAAATATTTTTCCAATATCATTACGCAACGTGCGGAACATAGCAAAAACATTTGTCGATAGTTCTTCCATTAATTGCTCTCGATTTTGAGACAACTTTGACAGCCCCTTTTATTTCATTTAGTTAAATAAAAACCTTATTAATAATTTTACATGAAATCTTACTTTTTGTCACCTTATTTTCCCATAATTCGTAGTTTTTTAATAGATATTCCATGATACAATAAAATTAATTTTCCAGAAAAAGAAGATGGGGTAATGAGTGAAGAAGACGAATTTTCTAATCTCAATCTAAAAGATAAGACTATAATTATTGGTTTTGTTATTCTGCTTCTCATTATATTTTTTGCATTTATATTCTTTGTATATGTAGGAATCTTTCATATTACAGGTATTGAGTATAGATCACGAACTGCTTTACTTCTATTTTTTTTATTAATCACTTTCTTAGACGGTATTACATTCTTTATCTTCGGTTTCCTCAAGGCGTTGCTATATCCAATGACGAAAAACATGCCAAATTGGCTGGCTATTACGCTTTTTGCAATCATTGAAATTACGTTAGATTGGTTCGTCATTCATACTGCCGACGATTGGATAGAGAACGTACAACTGTCCAACATTGCTGAATTATGTGTCGTACTATTCTTTTTCCTATTAAATAAATTATTAAGCCACAAGAAAGAGTAAGAATACAAGCTTTTCTATATAAAAATTGGTACAATGAAAACAAATCATACTAAAGAGGTGTTACTTATGAACTTGCAACAATGGGCTGATAAAGGTATGTCCTTTGATACATATGTGAATGAAATGAAAGTAAATCAATACGAGTTACTACACATTTACAATAACTTTTTAATTCCAAATGAATTACTTCCTGTATTAGAAGAACGCCAAAATGATGGCTGGCGTGTTATCGTATTAACAGCTGATTGGTGTGGTGACGCTCTTTTATGCGTACCTGTTATGAAACGAATTTCTGAAGTTGCAAATATTGATATGAGATTATTAATTCGCGATGAAAACTTAGAATTAATGGATCAATATTTAACAAATGGAACAGCACGTGCCATTCCAATCTTTATTTTCATTGATAAAGATGGAAATGAACAAGCCGTTTGGGGACCACGCGCTCCGAAAGTACAAGAATTAGTAACTTCAATGCGCGCTACATTGCCTGAAAAAGAAGATCCAACATTCGAAGAGAAACAAAAAGAAATGTACGCTAATTTCCGTGCCACATTAGCTGATGATACTGCTCTTTGGGAACATGTAATGGAAAGCATGATGGAAAAAGTAGTAAAATAAAAAAACTGCCGAACTCGGCAGTTTTTTTATTACATAATGAAGAAGAAATAGAATACCGCAGCTAAAATGAAACGGTAGTAAGCGAACGGTGTTAGTTTTACACGAGCTAATAATTTTAAGAATGAAACAATTGCAAGCATCGCAACAACGAACGCTGTAATGAATCCTGTTGCAAATAATGGAATATCAGCCGTACTTAATATATCCCAGCTTTTAATTAAATCTAAACCACTTGCAGCTACCATCATTGGTACTGCTAAAATGAATGTATATTCAGCCGCCGCTGTATGCGAAACGCGAGCTAATAAACCACCACTTATTGTAGATCCAGAACGAGAAAATCCTGGCCAAAGCGCTAAACATTGGAACATTCCAATTGTAAATGCTTGCTTATATGTGATTTCATCTAATGTTCTTGCTGTACTTGGTTTCGAAAACTTTTCAGCAACAATCATTAAAATACCACCAGCCACTAAGCTAATGACAACTGGGCCTGGCCCAAATAAAACTTCTTTAATCGCACTATGGAACAATACGCCAAGTACGCCGGCAGGAATCATCCCTATAATAATATGTAATAAATTTAACGATGGTCCGTCTGTTACTTTCCCTATACCTACTAAAGACCATAGACGCTTCCAAAATATAACAACAACCGCTAAAATCGATCCCAATTGAATAACAACTTCGAAAACTTTCGCTCTCTCATCGTCAAATCCAAGTAAATGACCTGTTAAAATCATATGTCCTGTTGATGAAACTGGTAAAAACTCTGTTAAACCTTCAACAGCGCCCATGATTATTCCAATTAACCAATCAGCCACGAGTAGTGCCTCCTTAATAACGAATATGTAATTTTTCACACCTTATCATAATACCTTATCCCTTTTCAAAGTGCATCCTTTTTTTATTGATTCCATATGTTCTAGGCGCGTATTTCTTTTCTATTTTTTAATTAAATTGTATGATAGTGAGGGTTTGTTTTTATGCGGAAAGGGGCTTTTATGAAAGAAACTAATTCATTCTCACAAAAATTAAAGCAATTTGTATTACTATTTTTCCCGATTTTCGTAACACAAATGTCATTATTTGCAATGAGCTTTTTTGATACGACAATGTCAGGGCACGCGAGTCCTATTGATTTAGCGGGTGTTGCTATCGGAACAAGTATATGGCTTCCCGTTAGTACCGGATTAACAGGAATTTTGATGGCTACTACTCCAATTGTTGCTCAGCTCGTTGGATCAAAGAAAAAAGAGGATGTTCCCCAAGTTGTCATACAAGCAGTATATTTAGCAATTTGTGCTAGTTTCGTGGTCATCCTTATCGGTTTCTTCGCTGTTTCACCTATTTTAAACGGCATGGGCCTGGAAGAACCTGTAGAACGTATTGCGGCACAATTTTTAAGTATTATCGCAATTGGAATTATCCCTTTATTTACTTACACTGTTTTACGTGGATTTATTGATGCATTAGGAAAAACTCGCACAACGATGATTATTACATTACTATCATTACCAATTAACGTAGTATTAAATTATGTATTAATTTTCGGTCATTTCGGTTTCCCAAAACTCGGTGGTGTCGGAGCAGCAATTGCTTCTGCAGCAACCTATTGGTGCATTTTAATTATTACCGTTATTATTATTCGTACGAAAGAGCCTTTCACATCTTTCCATATCTTTAAACAATTATATCGTCCTTCTCTTTCGAGTTGGAAGGAGTTCTTACAACTTGGCGTCCCTATCGGATTTGCTATCTTTTTTGAAACGAGTATTTTTGCTGCAGTAACACTTATGATGAGTAACTTTAGTACGACAACAATCGCAGCTCATCAAGCAGCTATGAACTTCGCTTCCTTGTTATATATGACTCCTTTAAGTTTAGCAATGGCAATGACCATCGCTGTTGGATTCGAAGTTGGAGCGAAACGATATAATAACGCAAAACAATATGGATTTATCGGGATTGGCTTAGCACTTGCATTTGCCCTATTATATTCAATTCTTCTCTACTTCTTTGATGATGAAATTGCTTCTATTTATACGACAGATATACAAGTTCATCATTTAGCAAAAGAATTTCTTATATTTGCGATTTTATTTCAAATTTCAGATGCAATTGCAACTCCTGTACAAGGGGCACTACGTGGTTATAAAGACGTAAATGTTTCCTTAATTATGACATTAATCGCTTATTGGGTAATAGGCCTCCCTCTCGGTTACATATTAGCAACGTATACTGACTGGGCAGCAAAAGGATATTGGATTGGTCTTATTATCGGTCTAGCATTTGGTGCTATCTTCCTTCTTGTCCGTCTCTTTCAAGTTCAAAGAAAATATACAACAAAAAAACACCGCTCACGATAGAGGGGCGGTTTTCTTTATGCATATTTTTTCTTTGAACGTATAACATAATGAAAAAGAAAGGTGGATACATATGGACGAAAAAGAAAAAAAGCAATCATTCGATGAAGAATTCGCCCCTGAAATTTCACCTGGATATCGACAAGATATACATAAGCCACCTAAAAATAAAAACACTTCTTTTTTAATGGGTATTACCATTTTCGCTGCAGTACTACTTGTGCTTATCATTTTTGTTTATTTTTAAGGAAAGGTGACATATTATATGAAGAAACAAAATTCCAATCGGTCGAACAGAACTGTAAAAACAGAAAAAGGATATGTAGGTGATTCTGTTCTTACTCAGAAACAAGTCGAACAAGGAAATTTATACATTGCTCAAAAAGAACTTGGACAACAAAATGAAAACCTTTAAAATCCCTCAAAGAACTGGGGGATTTTTTTATCGGCTATTTGTGGCACTCATTTATGTTTCAATTTATTGTACATACTGCTTTTGTTCTAACACCTTAAATATATTATTAACCTTTACAATTTTCATTTCATAATTCAATTTCATTTCGCTTCTCTTACCATTCTCAGTACCCGCAACGTACGCTACAGTTTGATAGAGAAAGCTTTCATCCGTCACTTCACGTATGTCCTCGTTTATAAATTTATACTCTAAATCTCGAAAACGATTTGGATAATAATTTTCTATTAATTGGTCATATCCTCTATTTGAAAATATTTCTTCACCTTTTCGTTTCACATCTTCTTTATTAATAAACTCAAACACTGATAGTTGCTCTGTCACAAAATGTTCTCCTACCTTTTTCATTTCATTATGAGTCAAAGTTTCTATACTTTTGTTCTGTAATCCCTTATTTAATCCGTACTGATTAATCGGTTTATAGCTAGCAAAAACCTCCTCTTTATATGACCAAAACAATCCAAAAGCGATACATAAAGAAGTAATTAGTATTCTTTTCTTCATAACAATCCCGCTCCCTCTTCATAATGATAGTTATATTTTAACATATAGAAAGAAAATTCTGATATCATAGACTAGAATAAGTTAACTTAGAAACGAGGAACAATTATGGACACATACAAACAATATATAAAAGAAGCCTTGCCTAATCTTTCTATACATTCCTTTAAACAAAATGAAGAAGGGTGGGATAATGTAGCAGTTATCGTAAATGATGAGCTACTGTTTCGGTTCCCTCGAAAACAGGAATATGCAATGCGCATTCCGTTAGAAAAAGAACTATGCACACTTCTCTCTTATTCACTACATGAAATTGAGGTTCCAAAGTACCACCTATTCTATAAAAAGGATACTGATACTATTCCGCTTTGCAGTTACTATACTCTCATTCATGGTGAACCGTTAAAAACAGAAATAGTTACTACACTAGAAAAACAAGAACGGAAAGCACTTATTACACAATTAGCTACCTTCCTTGCAACCCTACATAGTATTCCTTTAAAACAAGGTACAACGTTAGGACTCCCTGTTGAAAAAACACTTACCTACTGGAAAGAGCTACAAACTAAGTTAAATCAGTATGTTACTAATAGTCTTACTTCGTTACAGAAATCATCTTTAAATCGGTTATTCGAGAATTTCTTTACTTTTATCGATACAACCACTTTTCAAAATACAATTATTCACGCTGATTTTACACATCATCACATTTTATTTAATAAGCAGAACAAAAATATTTCAGGGATTATCGATTTTGGTGATGCTCAAATTGGCGATCCTGCTTTTGATTTTGCTGGGCTATATTATGATTTCGGACATGATTTTACCACATCTGTATATGAACAATACAGCACACTTATTTCTCACCATGACCCATTACTCATTCACCGCATCACGAGTTTTTATCAATACAGCCCTTTACTACATAATATTGTTTATAACTTTGAAACAAAGGATGAACTTGAATTCCTAGCGGGTACAGAACAACTGAAAGTAATACTACAGGGATGAGATTACATTCTCTCCCTATACTCTCTCTCCTCATACATCATTAACTTTTTATCCATTTCAACAATAACTTGATACAGTTGAAATGCTTGTAAAATTTGCAGTTGAATTCCAAAAGGAGCATTCTGTTCTTTTAACCATTGAAATACTTTCATTTCATCTTTCATTGATTATTCCTCCCTTTATCCCGCTTTAATGGGCAGTAAGACCCCCACCTCCAAATTCAGCGAAAGCAAAGAAGTTAGGCGGGGGATCAACTGCCCATTAAAGTCCGATTGGTTCAACTAATAATCAGTAGGGGATGAAGAAAACCCCCACTGATTAAAGTTTCACTTTATTAAAATCTGCTACAAATATACGGTAAATGATGAAAAGCTTTTCATGTCAATAACAAAAAAAGGATGCAACATTGCATCCTTTAATGTACGATATTTTTCTTCTGCTTCGCTTCCTTCTTTACTTCTTCCCCTTGGCATTCGCTACGAAATGCACAACTTATACACTCAGAACGAAAATGACGCTCTGTATAATGCTCCGGTTGCTGCAACATTTCTTTCATTCTAGATAAATCAGCCATTCCAGTTATAATATCTTCCTGTTTCGGAATGTACTCATACTTAGTTCCTTCTATTAAATTAATTACTTCAATTTTTCCTGGAAGAATGCCGAAAGCTTTATAACTGAATACTGTCATTAACTTTTGACAAAGAGCAAGCATTTCCTCATCCGCATCGACAACATACTTTTTAATTACAAACGACTCAGTACTCCACTCACCAACTTCTAATGTCAATGACATGTGGACACCTAACTCTTCCATATATGTTTGAAATTTTTCATATAAAAATAACGGCGGTGTCTGACTATCATCTCTTTCAACAAACTGTAATAAATGATCCGTTAACTTCGCTAACACAATATAATACTCCGTCTTTGAAGCAAACATATTAATCCTTACTTTTTTCCAATACTTTTCTATTAATATTAAAAGTACGATTTTAGTTTGTTGGCCCGCAGGTAGTGTGTAATATTCGTTAATAATTCGATTCACAATCATTTGTGCGATTTGTTGCCATTCAAACGAAGAAGGTTCTCTTCTTTTTATATGACGGAAATAAAATTTGTGCGGACAACGCATAAAATCATACAAATGATACTCTGTCATCGTTTTGATTGCGATTTTCTCATGCACTTGCTCTTCATCTCCCTTCTGCCATTAAGAAAGGTGTTTTACAAATTCAGCTCCAAACTGTAAACATTTTTCTACATCTTCATCTTCTGGCGTTAATTCTACTTTTAGTCCTTCTAACACAACTGCTGCCCCGCGTTCTTGTAGCTTTTCTATTAAAATGTCAACCGCCACGCCGTATTTCGGATACGCCGAATCACATGATCCGAATACTGCCGATTTTTTCCCAGTTAAATCAATAGAATCCATTGCGTCATAAAAATCTAAGAAATCATCAGGAAGGTCACCATCTCCCCAAGTGTAAGCACCTAAAATAATCCCATCATACTGTTCTAGTATAGAAGCTTCTGGTGAATCCATAATATCGATAACTTCAATTTCATTTTCTGTTTCACGAATGGCACCGGCAATATGATCAGCCATTTCCTCTGTATTTCCACTCATACTTGCAAAAATCATTACTAACTTACTCAACTGTATCTCTCCTTTTACCTTGTATCTCTTTTTCTGTTGGAAGTGTACTCTTCTCATCTACATATTCAGAACGAATTACATTTCTTTGCCATTCCATATGCTGATCAACATCTTTATTTTTATCTTTTAATCCCCTCCGCAGAAGGTGAAATTTTTTTCTCATTAACATGTCGCATCCACCCTATTGATAATAATTATCAATTTCAACTACCCTTAGATTAATTGACGATGATTATCAATGTCAATAACTATTTTTAAAAAAATGATGAAAATGTACAAGCTTGTCCGTTAGCTATTCATATACTATAAATGAGCATAGTTCTTTCTCAGCCCTCTCTGACGGAAAGAAATAAAAGCAACTGCGATAGAGCGCAGTTGCCTTTTTTTATACTTTTTTATGATTTTAGTAGTCTTATCGCTGTCTCTAGAAATAATTCCACTCCATAAATTAAAGCTGATTCATCTACATCAAATTTTGGATGATGATGCGGATAACAAGTACCTACCTTTTCATTCCCCGTCCCCAATTTAATGAAGCAACCCGGTGCCTTTCTTAAATATGCTGAAAAATCTTCTCCTCCCATAGAGGGTTCAAGCTTCACAACACGCTTATTCCCAAACAAATGTAGTGCACTTTCTTCTACTACTTTCGTAATATATCCATCATTAATAACCGGATCATATCCATATCGATACGTATATGTATACTCCCCTCCATGCGCCTTTGTAATGCCTTTCACGATTTGCTCAATTTTCTCTTCTGCTTCCACCCTTAACGCTTGATTAAAAGAGCGCACAGTTCCCATTAAAGTTGCTGCACTAGGAATAATATTATCAGCCATTCCCCCATGAAACTGCGTAACTGAAACAACTCTTTGCATGAAAGCACTTGTATTTCTTGATACGATATGTTGTAAATTTGTAATAATCTGTGCTCCGATAGCAATAGGATCTATCGTTTCTTCTGGCCTCGCCGCATGCCCTCCTTTCCCTTGAATTTCAACTGTAAATACGTCCGGTGCCGCCATCATCGGCCCATACGCAATTCCTATCTTCCCGCTCTCAAGTCCTGACATAACATGTAAACCTATTACATAATCCACACCATCCATCACGCCTGCCTTAACCATTTCTTGTCCGCCCCCAGGATACACCTCTTCTGCGTGCTGAAAGAAGAGACGAATCTCACCTGCAAAATCTTCCTTTATATGTGATAGCACTTCTGCTGTACTTAACAAAATAGCGGCGTGAGCATCATGTCCACATGCATGCATCACTCCCTTATTCGCAGACGTATAAGATTTCCTTGTCTCCTCTTGAATTGGCAAAGCATCTATATCAGCTCGAATCGCAACTACTTTCCCTTGTTCCGTTCCTCTTTTAATTGCTAGTACACTATACTTCGTCGGTCTCGTTACTTCAAAAGAAGAAAATGAGCATAATGTATCATATATAAATTGCGAAGTTTCTTTTTCATGAAATGATAATTCCGGATGTTTATGAAAATACCGTCTCCATTTAATAATGTTTTCTTCTGAAATAAAATCCTTCCACATCCTCTTCATCAGAAATTCCCCCTTTTACGAAACTTTAACAATCCATACATTAACTATGAAAAACTCAAAAATTCAAACAAATATTACATTCCTATTCATTCTCCCAGACCACTTTTATACATTCACACAATCCACTTCCTATTTACATATCAAACCCATTACAAATTGGTGCTGAATGTAATATAATTGCTAAGTTAGGGATTTTCTTTTTTAGTATTTAGTGCTAATATCAGAAAAGAGCCTTTTGACTTATTTTTACCTAAAATGTGGAATTTTGTTTTTTTCACAATAATGTAGGACATGATACCTACAAAGAGCTATTATTTCATTAAGAGAGGGAAAGACATGGAAAGATTAAAAGAGATATGGTCTCGACCACTCACACAATGGGTTGCAAAGACGGTTTATTACCTTGCAATTTTATTTGCATTACTTTGGTTGTATGGATTCCATGATACAAACACAAGTACATTTATTTACAATGAATTCTAGGGTGGGAACGTTATGAAGTTATTAGAACAAATTGAAAAGTGGGCTATTGAAACGCCTGATCAAACTGCTTTTGTTTGGCGAGATGCGAAAATTACGTACAAACAATTAAAGGAAGATTCTGATGCGTTAGCACATTGGATTTCTTCTGAGTATCCAGATGATCGTTCACCAATTATGGTGTATGGCCATATGCAACCTGAAATGATTATTAACTTTTTAGGATGTGTAAAAGCTGGACATGCTTATATTCCTGTAGATTTATCTATCCCAGCTGATCGTGTACAACGTATCGCTGAAAATTCTGGTGCGAAACTACTTTTATCAGGAACAGAAGTAACTGTAACTGATTTACCAGTTCGCATTGTAAGTGAAGACAACTTAAAAGATATTTTCTTTACTCATAAAGGGAACACTCCAAATCCTGAACATGCGGTAAAAGGTGATGAGAACTTCTACATTATTTACACATCAGGAAGCACAGGTAATCCGAAAGGGGTTCAGATTACTTATAACTGCCTTGTAAGCTTTACAAAATGGGCTGTAGAAGATTTCAACTTACAAACAGGGCAAGTATTCTTAAACCAAGCACCTTTCTCATTCGATTTATCTGTCATGGATATTTACCCATCATTAGTAACAGGTGGTACACTTTGGGCAATCGATAAAGATATGATTGCACGTCCAAAAGACTTGTTTGCTTCTTTAGAGCAATCGGATATACAAGTATGGACTTCAACACCATCTTTCGCAGAAATGTGTTTAATGGAAGCATCTTTCTCTGAGAGTATGCTACCAAACATGAAAACATTCTTATTCTGCGGTGAAGTGTTACCAAACGAAGTGGCTAGAAAATTAATTGAGCGTTTCCCGAAAGCGACAATTATGAATACGTACGGTCCAACAGAAGCTACTGTCGCTGTAACAGGTATTCACGTTACAGAAGAAGTGCTTGATCAATACAAATCACTTCCAGTTGGCTACTGTAAATCAGACTGCCGCCTTCTTATTATGAAAGAAGATGGCACGATTGCACCTGATGGTGAAAAAGGTGAAATCGTAATTGTCGGTCCAAGCGTAAGTGTTGGATATTTAGGAAGCCCTGAATTAACAGAAAAAGCATTTACTATGATTGACGGTGAGCGCGCCTATAAAACAGGCGATGCTGGCTATGTTGAAAATGGTCTTCTATTCTATAATGGTCGTCTTGATTTCCAAATTAAGCTGCATGGTTATCGAATGGAATTAGAAGAAATTGAGCATCACCTTCGTGCGTGTTCTTACGTAGAAGGCGCAGTTATCGTTCCAATTAAAAAAGGTGAGAAATACGATTATTTATTAGCGGTTGTTGTTCCTGGAGAACATTCATTTGAAAAAGAATTCAAATTAACATCTGCAATTAAAAAAGAACTCAATGAGCGATTACCAAACTACATGATTCCACGTAAATTCATGTATCAATCTTCTATTCCAATGACACCAAATGGAAAGGTAGATCGCAAAAAATTATTGAGTGAGGTTACAGCATGACCGCATATGGATCATTTTATTTTTTCGCTATAGTGGGCATTTTATTAATACCTACTATCATAGCTGGATTAAAAGGTAAAATGTTGCGTAAATATAATGCCGTTTTAACATTAGTCATGATTGCTATTATCTTCTCGGATAAACCGAAGCAAGCGATTATGTTAGCCGTATTTATTATTTGGCAATATGCCCTGATTAAAGGCTATTTAATTTTAAGAAAACAAAATAATAGTACATTCATGTTTTGTATAGCTGTTATTTTATCGATTTTGCCACTTATTTTGGCAAAGGTCGCACCATTTGTACCTGAATTACATTTTATTGTTTTCGCAGGTATGTCTTACGTAACATTTAGAGCTGTACAAATGGTCTTTGAAGTTCGTGATAATTTAATTAAAGAACTTTCCTTCTTTAATTTCTGGGAGTTTGTTTTATTCTTCCCTGCGATTTCAAGTGGGCCTATCGATCGTTACCGTAGATTCCAAAAAGATATCCAAAAGCCACCTAGTGCTGAGGAATATCAAAAATTACTATATACAGGGCTTAACCGTATTTTCCAAGGTTTTCTGTATAAGTTTATAATCGCGCACTTGATAACAACATATCTTGTTAAGGCAGTATTCGCCAATCAAGATACACTTTTATCTAATGTGATTTTTATGTACGCTACTAGCATGCAATTATTCTTTGACTTTGCAGGTTATAGTGCGTTCGTAATTGGTATCAGTTACATGATGGGAATTAAAACGCCAGAAAACTTTAATAAGCCATTCCTTAGTCGTAACATTAAAGACTTCTGGAACCGCTGGCACATGAGTTTATCATTCTGGTTCCGTGATTTTATTTACATGCGTTTCGTCTTTTTTGCAACGAAGAAAAAGTTAATCAAGAACCGTTACACAATTTCGTATATCGGTGCCTTTTTAAACTTCTTCATTATGGGAATTTGGCACATCCAAGGAAGCGCCATTGCGCAGTATGTTATTTATGGTCTCTATCATGCCGCACTGTTTATTTTATTCGATATTTTCGAACGAAAAAACAAGAAGCATAAGTTTTGGCCAAACAATAAATTTACACACGTCCTTGCGATTGTAATTACGTTCCACGTTGTATGTTTCGGTTTCCTAATTTTCTCTGGACACCTTAACAGATACTTTTAATGCACCCTTCTTATACTAATAAGAAGTTGCACATATAATATATTTCGGATATAAAGGAGATTTTAAAAATGGCAGAATTCAAAGAGCAAGTATTAGATATTTTAGAAGAAGTATGTGAAAACGATATTGTGAAAGAAAACTTAGATGTTCAATTATTTGAAGAAGGTATTCTTGATTCTTTCGCTGTAGTATCTTTATTAGTTGAATTCCAAGAGCGTTTAGATATTGAAGTTTCTATTTCTGATTTTGACCGTGACGAGTGGGCTACACCAAACATGGTTATTAAGAAGTTGGAAGAAATCCGATGAACAAAGCAAAATTTGGTCCGATGCTTTTAGCATTGGCCCTTTTTGCTGTATTCTTACTTATTCCAACGCGCTTCCTACTTCCACTTTTAAGTGATGAAAAAGTAGAACAAGCTGCCACTTCTTTAAAAGAAGAAAAGATTCAAAGTATGATTTTACAGCAAAAGATGTTAGCAGACCCGAAATACCTTCCGATGTACGGTTCATCGGAATTTGCACGTATGGATGCTTTCCATCCATCAAATTATTTCAAAGTAAAGCCTGAAGGGTTCACACCATTCCTTCTTGGACGCGGAGGAACACAAGACCTTGTACATGTGTTAAACTTTGCATCTACAATGGATCAATTGAAAGATAAGAAAATGGTATTCGTTCTTTCTCCTCAATGGTTTGTACCACAAGGTATTGATGAAACACACTTTGCACCTAACTTTTCGAAACAACAAGGCTATCACTTGCTTTTCAATGATGACTTAAAGCCTGAAATGAAAAAGCAAATTGCAAAACGTTTATTAAACTTTGAGATCGTTAAGAAAGAAACTTTACTAAAAATTTCGCTTGAAGGTATCGTTTATGATGATACAAAGCATAAAGTAAAAGCACTTGCTGCTAAACCTTTCGCTTATATTTATCGTAACATTTTAGATCGTAAAGATTTATTTACAGCAATGTTTGATATTAAACCGCATAAAGAAAAACTTGACCCTTCATTAAAACAAATGAATTGGGAAGAAGCTCGTAAACATGCAGATCAAACTGGTGCAGTAGAATCAGGTTCTAACGAATACGGTATCGAAGATGATTACTTCAACAGCAAGATTAAGAAGAAATTAAAGCAACGTGAAGGCTACTTAAAAAATGATGCTTATGATCAATCGCCAGAATATGAAGATTTACAAATTGTACTTGATTTACTAAAACAATCTGGTGCAAAACCACTCTTCATTTCTGTTCCTGTAAAAGGTCCTTGGTACGATTACGCTGGCTTCCCGAAAGAACGTCGCGAATTATACTACAAGAAAGTTCATGAGCAAATTGAGAAAGCTGGCTATCCAATTGCCGACTTCTCAAATCATGAGTATGATAAATACTTCTTAAAAGATCATATGCACTTAGGTTGGAAAGGCTGGGTTTATATCGATGAAGCCATCCAACAATTTTATAAAGCAAACTAATGAAAAGACCGCTTGAATTATTCAAGTGGTCTTTTTCTATATACATTTTGTAATTGTTCGATTACATTCTCTGCTTCTTTCATAACTCGCTCCACTACATGCTGAGCTGATTCTATTCGTGCTAATGATGACGCTTGCCCTGCCCAAAGCGACATGTATTCTCCTTTATTATGCTTTGCTGCTTCTTGGCGTATTTTAGAAGTTAATACATTTTGCACTGGATACATCGGAAGCCCTTCTTCATGCCCTTCATGCTTCTCTATGAATTCATTACGAATACCTCGTGCATATTTCCCGGAAAACGCACGGGTCACAGTTGTACTCGTATCTGTACTATGTAAAACTGCTTCTTTATACACATCATGCGTAATACTTTCTTCACTCGTTAAAAAGGCTGATCCCATTTGAACAGCTTCTGCCCCCAGTGTAAATGCCGCAACAAGCCCTTGCCCGTTCATTACACCACCTGCTGCAACAATTGGTATATGCGGGACTGCTGCTACTAACTGCGGAATTAATGCGAATGTCCCAATCATAGCGTCCTGTTCTTTCCCGATAAACGTTCCTCTATGTCCTCCTGCCTCGCTACCTTGACCGACAATAATGTCTACTCCTAATTCAGCAAGCACTTTTGCCTCTCTCACATGAGTAGCTGTTCCGATGACTTTTATTCCTCTTCTTTTTAAGTCATCTATTTCTTCTTTTTCTAACGTTTGAAATGCAAAGCTAACGACTGGCACGTTTTCTTCTACTAACACTTGTAATTGTTCTTTATAACTTTTTGGAAGCTTTAGCTGCTCTTCTTCCTCTATACCGAATTCTCTATTCACTCCGCTAAGTAATCCCTTTGCCAAGGTTACCTTCTCTTCTTCTATCTGTATCTCTTTCGTTAACAGTAAATTAACACCGAAAGGCTTATCCGTTCGTTCCCTTATTTTATAAATTGCGTCACGAATTTGTTCAGGGCTCATATAACCTGCTCCAAGCGTTCCTAGTCCTCCGCTATTACTTACAGCTGCAACAAGCTCAGGCGTCGTAATTGCACCTGCCATACCTGCTTGAATGATTGGATACTTAATTTGTAATAGATCTATTACACGACTTGTAAACATCATTTCTCCTGCTACTAAAAATATAGACAAATGTATATTCTTAGAGTATTCCTGCTTCTACGTGCCCTGCCTCGCTAATCACTTGCTACTACAGTTTGCTGTGACACTCCACAGGCGTAAATTCCGATGTAGCCCACCGTACATATATACAATCTATTTACGTTAGTATTGTATATTTTTTTGCTTGTAAAAGGTTGATAGATGCATTTAAATCTCTATCCATTACATTTCCACAATCACATGTATATACTCGGTCAGACAGCTTTAAATCCGACTTTTTTGACCGCAACATGAACATATTTTAGAAGATGGATAGAACCTGTCCGCTTGCCGTAGTTCAATTCCATATTCCCTACATTTCGTTGATAGCCATGTTTTAAAAGTATAAAAACATTGTTGCGCTACAGCTTTAGATAGATGTTTGTTCTTCATCATACCTTTCACATTCAAATCTTCTACTGTAATAAACGTTGGCTTGGTTTTCACCACATCATTTACAATAGACTTTACATACGCTAATCGGATATTTACTAGCCTAGCATGTAGTTTTTGCACCCTAAGAATGTTTTTATCTATATTCGCTCTTTTATTAGTAACAGGTTGTTCACCTCGCTTTCTTATATTTTCAAATTTGCGTGATAAAGAGCGTTGTTCACGTTTTAACCGTTTTTCTATCTTTTTTACTTGTACTGTTTTATTTATATTTTTGTGAGTTTTTCCATCGCTACGTACAGCGAAGTCTTTAATTCCCAAATCAATTCCTAGACCTACTGCATTGAGAATTGAATTTGGTTTTACCTCTTTCACTTCACAGAGTATAGACACATAGTATCTCCCTGCTCTTTGATATACTGTACCACTTTTTACAGTTGTATTTTTTGAAATATATCCATACTCTTTTAACCTTATCCAACCAATTGTAGGGACTTTTACTCTATGTCTTTCTACTGTCCAATCTGTTTTGTTGTTTTTCGGAAAGTAGCACTTCACATCTTGCTTCTTCTTTTTTTATATCGTGGAAACTTAGATAAACCTTTAAAAAATCGCTTAAAAGCTTTATCTCCATTCATAATCGCTTGTTTTACCGCTTTGCTCGACACTTCTTTAATCCACTGGTCACACTCTTTTGTATGAATGTTGTTTAGCCATTTGGAAAAGTCATAGCCACTAAGAAATTTCCCCTCCGACTCATATGCCTCTTTATTTTTAGAGATATACAGGTTATATACATATCGACACACCCCAATAGTTTGACGGATTTTACTAACTTGTTCAGTTGTCGGTTTGATTTCTATTAAATATGCTCTTTTCATAAGTCTTCATCCTCCGACATTTTCTTTTTGTATTTTCTCAACCCATATATTCTACAACTAAATACATGAATGATAGATATTAAATCCTGAACAAGTTCTTCTTGAGGAGATAGTTTATTATTGTTAACAATAATAATTTTCACCCCCATTTTACGAAGAAACTTTTCAAACCAATCATATCCAAAACGTACAAATCTATCTTTGTGTGCAATGATGATAGTCGAAATATTTCTTTCCATACAACTGTCAATCAGTTTATTCCACTGTTTTCTTTTGTAGTTTAATCCGCTACCAATATCTGTGATAACTTCATCTACAATCATCCTTCGTGCATTTGCGAATGCTTTTAAAAACTCAACCTGATTTTCTAAATCATCTTTCTGACCTGGATTTGATACTCTTGTGTAAATAACTACTTTGCCTACTTTATTTTCTTCTTGAATACCCATATATTCCTTATACTGTTCTTCTGTATAGTATCATCTTCCTTTTTGGTTTCGGTAAGCAGTTAAAACACCTTGATTGTCCCACCTTTGCAATGTCTTAACAGAGACATTAAGCATTTCTGAAAATTCTTTTGGTTTATATTGTTTCATAATTACTTTTTATTATATATGCCTACTTTTGTCTATGTTTTTGTTTACTGTTTCTTTCTCCCATTCCCCTTATATCTTCTTTATTTGACAAACTTTCCCCTTCTTTTACAAGGGTTGAACTTCCTATGAAGCGAATATATTGAAAGTGAAGGAGGCTGAAAACGATGATTTATCCAAATGCGTTACAACAAGGTGATACAGTAATGGTTATTGCACCGTCCGGTCCACCAACAATTGAAAGTGTATTAAAAGGTGTAAATGTATTACAAGAGATGGGTTTATCTGTAGTAATCGGGAAGAGTGTTTATGAGAAGTATGGATATTTAGCTGGAAGTGATCAGGTTCGCCTTGATGATATACATGAAGCATTTTCCAATCATGAAGTAAAAGCCATTTTCTGTGCACGGGGTGGTTACGGAAGTGCTCGTCTCCTCCCTCACATTCAATATGAAATCATTAGGCAAAATCCAAAAATCTTTTGGGGATATAGCGATATTACAGCTTTACATACGGCCTTTTCACGTTATGCAAAGCTCATTACTTTTCATGGCCCAATGGTTGAAGAATTAGGAAAAGGTGTAGATTCTCTCTCTTTATCTTCTTTCAATCAACTATTCCATCCGTATTCCACCATCTTATCTGCTTCAGAATGTATCGTACCTACCTCTCCCTGTACAGTTACAGGCACATTAGCGGGAGGAAATTTAGCTGTGTTAACGAGTATAATTGGCTCACCTTATGAGATAGATACGGCGAATAAACTTTTGTTGCTTGAAGACATTGGGGAAGAACCGTATCGTATTGACCGTATGTTAAATCAGCTACTTTTATCTGGAAAGTTTAATGAATGCAGCGGTGTTATTTTTACAAGTTGTCATGACTGCACTCCTTCTAAACCATCTCAATCATTACAAACAATATTATATGAATATTTCGCACCATATCATATACCTGTTCTATTCGGTTTACCGATTGGACATATAAGTCCAAACATCGGCATTCCTCTTGGAGCTACAGCGACAATAAATACAAATAATAAAACACTCTCTATTTCTTCTGGCGTAGCCAATCCGTATTCAAATTAAAAAGGAAAAGCGATTCCGCTTTTCCTTTTATTTATAATAATTAAAAATTCGTCCAGATGCGATATCTGCAACTTCTTCTGGAATAAATGTTTTACTTATCTCAGTTCCAACATTTAATACTGCTGTAGCATCTTTCTCAATGCTACCAAATAATTCTTTTCCACGTATCGTAATAAGGGGCGTTCCTTCTGGCAACACGTCTTTTACAAATTCCATTTGTGTAAAGAACGGAACGATCCATCTACCCTCTCCTTGGAAATGACGCAAACGAAGTATTCCTTCTGTTGCCCCGTCCTCTGCTTCTAGTGAACCAGCAACATAAAACTCAGTAGATAAGAGCAATTCATAAAATTCCTTTTGCTTCTGTTTATCGTCCCCTGCTACAACAAGTACTTCTTCTATTCTCTTTACCGGAATTTGCTCCATATGATGCCACCCCTATTTCAAAATGATTGTACTTAGATTATACGAAATATTCTTATTTTTTTCTACATAATTCGCAATTATTTTCTTAAAATAATTTTAATACTTCTTTTGTCGTTACAATCGTAGCAAACTCTTCATGTAAATTTACAAGTGTCATATTGTGAATATCCTCTGCATTATACTCTTTACCATCTGGACCTTTACGGTTAAAAGTAGCCGTTGCATCACTCACTAAATACGTTGTAAATCCTAAATTTCCTGCCATTCGTGTCGTAGTCTCCACACAATGATTTGTCGTTAATCCTACAACCACTACTGCATTACATTTGTTCTCTCTTAATTGCTCTTCTAAATTTGTCCCAATGAACGCGCTGTTAACAGATTTCTGAATAATCACTTCGCCTGGTAATGGCTTCACCTCTTCTTTAAAGTTCACCGTTTCCGCTCCTTCATAAAACATCGATTGAGCATTTTCTTTATTTACATGTTGAATATGAAAAACTGGTCGTTTCCTTTTTCTCCATTCTGCTAATAACATTCTCATGTTTTCTTCAGCAAAAAGATTATTTCTCTCGCCCCAGTATGGTAACTGAAACGCCTTTTGTACATCAATTATGATAAGTGCTATTTGATTAGTCATCATTTTCTCCTTCATTCGGCTGTAATTGAAACAGAAAACCAAGTTGTTGTGACGCAGTAATAAAACAAATATAAGCGCAAAGCTCTACAATTTCTTTTTCCGTCCAATATTGTTTCAATGCATGAAACATATTATCATCTATTGCCTTTTTATCATGAACAAATGTATGTGCAAAAGTAACTGCTACACTCATTTCTTCTACCTTTTGCATATCATCAGGTCTTCCCTTTGCCATACAGTACGGACATTCATTCCCGTACGCTAATGTTCTTCTTACTTGCTCCTTTAGCTCTGCTGAAAGAGTTCCTTTACTATACAATGTATCCTCTACCATACTCCATGAATGTAATAGGTCCGGATTATGCCCTAATAGCTTTTGAAACTTTGTAACTCCTACATTTGATAATGAAATTCTCTCCATCATTTCCCCTCCTATTTCCTTCCGTTTTATTGTAAAATAAATAAAGTTCACTTTACATTTCATATGAATCTTAATTTATATTTTTACTTTACAAAAATTATTATTTTACTGGAGGTATATTTACAAATGCAACTAGACCGTGTCGATCGAAAGATTTTAAATGAATTATATAATGATAGTCGCCTTTCCATGCGTGAATTGGCGAAACGAGTAAACTTATCTGCTCCGTCTACTGCAGAACGTGTTCGCAAACTTGAAAGTGAAGGCGTTATTCAAAAGTACACAATCGATATCGATTATAAAAAAGCAGGACTTGTTTTAGATTGTATTTTAGAAATCACTTTAAAAAATGGTGATACAACACGTATGCAACAGTTTATTCAGTCTTATCCATCTGCAAGTTTTTGTTACCGAGTAACAGGGAGCTTATGCTACATTGTAAAAATTTCTGTTCCTTCACTCGTTGAACTTGAAGAATTTATCAATGATGTTTCTTCATATGCAACGACTGTTTCTCATATCGTATTATCAGAAGTATCTCTTACTCCTGATATTGAACATATCTTCCCAGAAGTTTAATTTATTTTTATTCATAAAATATATAAAAACCCCTTACAATAAGAATAAAAATAATATATTATGTATTAAAATACATAAAGTTCGAGAAAGGGGCTTTACATTGAAAATCTGGTTTTATGAAAAAACGGCACAATTAGATGACTTGCTTGGCATTTGGGATAACGTTCCGACTATCCCTCGAATTGGTGAAAAAGTGGAGATTTTAAAAACAGTCCGCACTGTTACAGATATTAAATATGTAAAGAACGGTAATAATTTTCGTGTAGAAATTATTACAAATTAAAAAGTAGCTCCTAAGGAGCTACTTTTTAATTATCTATCGTGCGCTTTCTTTATAACGATTTTATCTTCTTCTACAGATACTGTTACATAATCATTTTCTTCTAATCGAAGCTTATTTACTGCTTCATCTGGTAGCTCTACAGCCATCAGTCTATCTGTTACAATCACTTGACTATACACTTCATTTTCTTGTAACACACTTACTATTTTTTCCTCATTTATAAAGCGCATCGGCGGCACACCAACTTCTTTTACTGTACGCCATTGCTTCCAAACATACGGAGTTAACCAAAGTAAACCAACAACTGTAAGACCGATACCGATCCATAAATTACTTTGCGCTTGTAATTCAGGAATTGAAATTGCACCACTCTCTTCTCCACCGACAAATTGCATACTTGTTGCAATCAAATTATTTAGAGCGTGTACAGCGATATTTGTCCATATATTTTTCGTCTTTATGTATAAAAGACACATCACAACACCAAACATAAATGCACCAATAACATCAAAATGTCCTAAACCAAAAATAAGTGAAGATATGATTACAGCTTTTTTAATTCCCCATTTATAAGCCATTCGCTGTAAAAAGAACCCCCTAAAAATAACCTCTTCCATAATAGGTGCTAACACACACGCTGAAATGAAAGTAAATATCGTCATATATATGTTACTCGTATTAATAACGTTTCCGTCTTCTAACATAGTAACTAAGAAATTCGGTAACGTATGTGCTAATATGTAAAATTGAATATGAGATATACCAACTGAAAAAATCATTCCCATTATCGTTGCTAATACAATTAATCCCCACGGTAAACGTCCTGGCTTATCAAAAAAACTGTTAAATACAACATTATTTTTATTTGTTTTTACGTATAACCAAAATAACGGAAATACAAAAAATATAGTTATTTGTGAAACAACTTCCAGCGTATTCTCAGAAACATTTGCTAGCTCTAATAGGATCATCGTAAGAAACAACCCTATAATCATCCATCCAAAAAAACTGCGTAGTCTTATACGTGAAAATGCATAGTGCATATAGAACCCCCCCAAAGATAGTAAAAATAAACAGTATGATAATTAAATTATAATATGAATATAGTTGAAAATATCCCTATTTTTCTCAAATTCTTCCGAACAACATATAGTAATCATTTTTTTCTTTCCATTGAAATCTACGAGAAAGTTATGTAATAAAAAATCCCCGTTTCTACAAGCGGGGATTTCTTTTATTATAATACATCACGTTTTTGGAATAATGCACTCGATGCTACAAGCAATACAACAAAGTATGCAGCTACAAGTAATAATGAAGTTGTAAATGTAAATTCTGTAAATGTAGGTTCTACTCCGCCACTAATTAATTTATTGCTGTCGTAAGCTCTTAAATCTAAATGGAAGAATACTCCAAACTTTGCTACACCTTTTGCAAACATCATTAATACCATATTAATTGTTCCTTGTAAAAAGAAGAGGAACATCGTAATAATTAATGGTAATACAGATTTTCTAAATACGTTTGCTAAGAAAAATGCAAGCGTCACAAAGAAGAACGGTGAAAGTACTTGATATAAAGTAGATTTCATTACGATTCCTAACGTTAATTCTGTTTTACTACCATCCATTACAATTCCGCCAATAATCATTGCAATTAACGTGCTAGCAAATATGATACATACTATAGTAAGTATCACTGTAATATATTTAGAGAATAAAACTGTCATTCTTTTTCTTGGACGGATTAATAACTGCTTAATTGTACCTTTTTGGAACTCATCAGTAATCATACGAGAAGCAATCGTAATTCCAAAAATTGTTGCAAACAAAGTAATTAAACCAATCTCTGAACTTGCAAAATCTAAATATGATCCTTTAAATTCACTTCCGTCTCCCCATTTCAGCATCGCTAAAACTCCCAAAATCTCCAATATTGCAATTACACCAATTAAAATATACATACCTTTTTTCGCATGTAACTTTAAAAATTCATTTTGAATTAATTTAAACATTACGCTTTCACTCCCCCTGTAATCGCTAAGAACTCATCCTCTAACGTTTTATTTTGAACAGTAACTCCGTATACAAGCACATCGTCATTTACAAGTTTTTTTACAAGTTGTGGGATTTCTTCTTTCATTACAGATACTGCAATTATATTTCCTTGCGCCTTACCTTTAATGATTTCATTTGCTTTCTGTACTTGATCTACTTCAAAAGCTACAACTACTGTCTCATCGTGTTTCGCTTGTTCATGTAAGTTGTACTCTTGCACAAACTCACCTTGCTTAATAATAACGACGCGATCACACATGAGTTCAATTTCACTTAATAAGTGACTTGATACGATTACAGCAATATTCTCTTCTTTCGCTAAACGTTGTAAATAATCACGAATTTGGCGAATACCAGCTGGATCTAATCCATTTGTCGGCTCATCTAAAATTAAGATTTTTGGCTGATGAAGTAATGCCTGTGCAATTCCTAAACGTTGTTTCATACCAAGTGAATATGTTTTCACCTTTTTATGAATCGCATGCTCTAATTCAACAAGCTTTACAATCTCAGCAATGCGCTCTTTACTAATTGGTGTAATTGCCATATTCGCAAAATGCTTTAAGTTTTGCATTCCAGTCATATAATCATATAGTTCAGGATTTTCTACAATCGCTCCAATTTGCTCTAGCGCCTTTTCACGCTCCGTGCGAATACTATGACCACAAATTGTAATATCGCCCTCTGTCATTGATATAAGACCTGTCATCATACGAATTGTCGTTGTTTTCCCACTACCGTTCGGTCCAAGAAACCCGTACACTTCCCCTTCACGAACTTCAAATGATAAGCCACGGATAATTTCCGTTCCACCAATCTTTTTTCGAACATTCTCTAACTTTACTACTACGTTTCCCAATGTTGATTCCTCCTTTAGACTTCTAGTTTTTTATCGATTATGCGACCTGTTATATAAACAAGTAAAACAAATATACCGATTGAAAAAGCAATACTATATAAATTCATAAGTCTTTCTGGATATAGTATGAGATTCATATCCGCTGATTCATCTATATAAACTAATTTTTTAATAAAAGTAGGTATAGGCGCAAGTCGGCCCAGCATTTCATATATCAGATTGATTACTTTCGTTACTAGTAAAAATAGGAAGAAAATAATTACGTACTCCATTTTTTTCTTTTTCAAAGAAAATACTTTCACACCAGCTACTGTAAAAAGTAAGACTAACAATATACTTGATAAATTAAATACATATAACACGCTACTAAATAACTGCTTTACCATATCTAGCGTAAGTGTACTTTCGGTAAATAACAATTCATGGAGTTCTGTACCTTTTATTACTTTCATCGAGATACTATAGAAAAACATAGCACCTATTACTTCAAAACACATTAAGCTAATTGCTGCATATGACAATATTGCTAAAACAATTTTTTTACCAGATATCGGTGTTAACCGAAATAATTTACTTTCAGTCATTTTCCCAAACGCAGACATCGCCTGCAGAAATACTAATACCGCAAAAATTAAATAAACTAAGAATACTAAAGCAATTGTAATCATTTGCCTTACTTCTCCTGATTCTTGTTTAATATAATTCCCCATACTTACAAAAGCGACAGCTGCAATAAATATGAATGACAATAACGAAATGAAAATTTGTTTTTTATTCGCATTGTACATATATATTAAACTGGCCTTCATCTACTAAACACCTCCTTAAACAAATCCGTAACAGCTTTTCCTCGTTGGAAACGTAATTCTTCTACATTTTCATGCAGTACACTTTCACCATCTTTTAAAAAGATTACTTCGTCAAAAATATTTTCCACTTCTCCAATTAAATGTGTTGCAATTAAAATGGTACAATCTTCGCGATAAAACTGTAAAATAAGTTCTAATACATGTTCTCTAGAAACAAGATCAATTCCGCCAAGCGGTTCATCTAGTACGTACAACTTCGCTTTCCTCGAAAATGTTAAAATAATTTGTAGCTTTTCAACCATACCTTTTGATAAAGCTGTAATTTTTTCTTCTAACGGTATTTTAAATTCCGCAATCGTATCTACCGCTTTTTGAATGTCGAAGTCTTTATAAAAATCTCGATAGAAAAATAAAGAATCTTTTACCGTCATCCAATCATCAAATACTGGTTTATCCGACATAAAAGAAACAATTTCTTTCGTTTCTAATCCGACCTTTTTACCAGCGATTGTAATACTCCCTTCGGAAGGATGCTGCAGACCAGCAATCATTTTCAATAACGTCGTTTTCCCGCTCCCATTATCTCCAACGAGTCCTATAATTTTCCCTTCCGTAATCTCTATATTTAATTCACGGATCACTGCTTTTAATCCGTATCTCTTCCATAAATTTTCTATTTTTAATAGCTCTGTCATTCGCTCTCCTCCCTCTTCTCATGTAATGAAGAACGAAGGATTGTAAGAATTTCTTCTTCTGAAAAACCTAAATTGTCCATTCCATCTATAAAAGAATGAAGTAATTCTTTCGCCATCTCTTTTCGCAGCTCCATAATTTTCTCCCCTTCATTCGTTACATATCGTCCCATTCCTCTACGCGTTACTACAACTCCATCCCGTTCTAGCTCTTGAAATGTACGCTGAATCGTATTTGGATTTACTTGTAATTCACTCGCTAATTCACGTACAGAGGGAATTTTATCACCAGGCAATAAATGTCCTGTTACGATTTCTTTTTTTATGTATTCCATTACCTGAATGTAAATTGGTGTATTTGGAGAAAACTCTATTTTCATTTCTTCCCTCCTTTTGTATCGGTGTACTAGTTAAATAATACACCGATACAAAAGGATTGTAAATACCCATTTAATTACAAAAAAGTTCTATCCATTAGCCGGATAGAACTTTTTCAACAGAAATCGTTATACAAAAATAATAGTGTTATGTAAACAAAACCATAAAGAAAAGCTGCCTTATCAATGAATAAGACAGCTTTTCTTTATGGTCATATATTAAAAATTAAATACGAAGTCATCATCAGATAACTTTTCAACGTTCGTCGCTTTTACGTAACCATTTCCTTTTACAGAGAAGAAATCATGGTTTTTCGTATCTGTACGTAAACCATTTAAAACGATTGGGTTAATTTCTTCTTCTTCAAACTTCGGCTCAAGTCCTAAGTTCATAAGTCCTTTATTCGCATTGTAACGAACGAAACGATTTACATCCTCTACAAGACCGATAGAAGTGTAAATTTCTTCTGTGTATGCCATTTCAATTTCATATAGTTCCATTAATAACTCTTGTGTTTCTTTTTGCACTTCTTGTTGATCTTCTGCAGAAAGTTCTGCGAAGAGTTGTTGTGCTAAAATACCGACGAATACGCCGTGAATTGATTCATCACGAATTATTAAGTTAATAATTTCACCACTTGCCGTCAATTTACCTTGACCTGCTAAGTAAAGTGGATAGAAGAAACCACTATAGAATAAGTAACTTTCTAAGAACACACTGGCTACCATTGCCATGTATAACTCTTTTTTCGTTACTTCAGGCTTTAATAAACGACGATAGTAACCCGTAATAATACCAGCCTTTTTCTCAAGTAACGGATGATTGTCTACCCAGTCAAAAATATCATCGATTTCTTCTTCAGTAGCTAACGTTGTGAAAATATGACTGTAACTCTTCGCATGTACTTCTTCCATAGCACCCATGAAAGCTAATACACTTTTCGCTTGTAAATTTTCAAGATGAACAAGTACAAGCGGCATCCCTTCGCCACCTTGTTTCGTATCTAAAAGTGTTAAACCACCTAATACACGCTTATACGCAATTTGCTCTTCTTTTGATAATTGCACCCAAGTATTTTTGTCAGAAGATACCGCGATTTCTTCTTCTGTCCAAAACTGAGCGATGTTTTGCTTCCAAAACATTAAACTAAAATCATCTTCTTTTTTGTTCCAGTTTACCGCACGCATTCAATCGCCCCTTCTCTAAATAAACATGAAAAATTGATAACTAAGCATGAGCAGGGTTCAGAAAACCCTGCTCATGATGTCTCACTTTTTATATTAAACGGTACAAGCTACGCACTCTTCCACGCTTAACTTACGTGTTCGCGTATAATACAGACTCTTTAAGCCTTTTTTATGTGCATAGATGTAGTAACGTGCTAATTCACGTGTTGAAATATCACTATTAACATAAAGAATTGTACTAATTCCTTGATCAATATGTTCTTGGATTTCTGCGATTAAATCAATTAATTTAAACTGATTCATATCGTAAGAAGATTTATAGTACCAGAACGTATCTTTTGATAAATACGGCATTGGATAATATGTTGTCGCATTCGCGTATGTTCTTGATTCGATTTGACTTACGATCGGCATTACGCTTGAAGTTGCATTTTGAACGTAACTGATAGATTGTGTTGGAGCGATAGCAAGACGGTAGGAATTATATAATCCATTCTTCTTCACTTGCTCTTTTAAACTTGTCCAATCTTCTTTTGTTGGAATATGAATTCCTTCAAATAATTGCTGAACTTTTTCAGTTACTGGGCTGTAATCTGTCGTTTCATACTTTTCAAAGTATGTGCCGTTCGCATAATCAGACTTATCGAAGTCTTTAAATGTTTCGCCTTTTTCTTTAGCGATTTCCATACTTTTCTCAATAGAGTAGTAATTTAACATCATAAAGAATGTACGAGCGAACTCTTTCGCTTCTGCACTTTCATATGCGATTTTGTTTTTTGATAAATATCCGTGTAAGTTCATTGCGCCAAGTCCAACTGAATGAAGCTCATCATTTGCTTTTTTCACAGTTGGTGCATTCGGAATGATCGTCATATCAGAAACAGCTGTTAAAGCTTCCATTCCCGCATGAACGGCTTCACGAATTTCTTTATTTTCCATTACATTCACGATATTTAACGATCCTAAATTACAGTTAATATCACGACGGATAATATCATCTGTACCATAATCATTTATTTCAGAAGTTTCTTGAAGCTGGAAGATTTCTGTACATAAGTTCGACATCTTCACAGTTCCAATATCCTTCAATGGATGTTGATTATTTGCATTTGATTTAAACATTAAGTATGGGTAACCAGACTCAAGCTGAATCATAGCGATTTTAATAAGCATATCACGTGCACTAATATCTAGCGGCTTCTTCTTCACTTTCGGATTGCTCATTAATTCATCGTACATTTCATCGATATCAATATCATCTAAATGCTTTCCGTATTCTTTATACACCGTATAAGGCGCGAAAACATGGAAAGGTTCGTTTTTCTCAGCTAGCTCAAAGAACTTACTTGGCACGATAATTCCGATTGATAGAGACTGAATACGGCTCTTCTCATCAGCATTTATTTTTTTGGTCAACTCGTCTTCATATTTCTATGAAGGTTGGACTATATCATCAACCTGTAACTGGTTGCCTTGCACTTCGACTGGTACCTATTTCCAGCCTACTCTACTAGCTTTCGTCTAATGACGTGCGTTCGATAGTCTCTACACCTTCTTGAAAGTATTGATAATTAGGAAAGTTATTGGATAGTACTCTATATTTTATCGTATTAGCAGGCACATTAAACGCTCGGCCGGCTTCCGCTAAAGACTCATAGTAAATGTCATTTATAACAATTGGCTTTTTTTGTTTTTCTCTTCCAGAATTATATTGGTTTTTTTGAGCTTTACTTATCTTCATACATGTTTCTTTTGTATGTTTTTTACCTTTACGAGACCTAGACATTTTTTCTTTTGTTTCATCAGTATGTTTTCTACCGTGAAATCGTTTAGTAATCTTAGATCTCATATTCTCCATATGTTGAGGTTTATCATACCAATAATTATTAGGACCAGTATTAATTTCAGAAAGAAATTTTTTTACTTCCTTTGAGTGAGTTTTCCCATACATATGGTTCTTTTCCCCACTCAACGCCCCACCTCTAGCGATGGGATGTCCGTTGTAGCAATACTGTTTCCCATAATATTGACTTAGTAAACTTTGCTCTATCTTATGAAGAATGTTCTTATCATCTGGTAACTCGATTATCCCTTTAAACTCAAATTTATTCTCACCATATAAATTCCAGGCTGCTTGTAAATGTTTACTATGATGCCGATTAGCATTCAATTGATTTCTATGAGTTTTAAATCGTACTTTAAAATTATTAGAACTACCAATATAAAACTTCCTATTTTCCTTATTAATTATCAAATAAATTCCACAGTTCATGGAATCTCGCCTCCGGTGAATATAAGATTCCACTTCACCCAAGTAACATTTCTTTCAAGCTTGGCACGGTATTACCTGCTATCCATGTACATGGACCGTAGGCTCTCTTAGTCAGCTTCTTCGCGGGTTCTTTTTCTTTTACCCCTTATTCAACTGATACCGTTAGCCGCTACTGCGACACCCTATTGGTTAGGTTCACAAGGTTTTCTCATACACATTACTGCGTAGAGGGACTACCAATTAATCCAAGAATTCAATAATATCCCAATGGAAAATGTTTAAGTATACTGCGCCGGCACCTTTTCGTTGGCCAAGCTGATTCGCATATGAAAACGAATCTTCAAGTAATTTCATAACAGGTACTACACCACTTGCAGCATTATCGATACCTTTAATTTGCTCACCGCGTGCGCGTAGCTTAGATAAGTTTAAGGCTACTCCCCCGCCGATTTTCGATAATTGCATTGCAGTATTAATGTTAAAGCCGATTGAATTTAAGCTATCATCCATCTCTAACAAGAAACAAGACACCATTTCTCCTCTTCTGCTTCGTCCCGCATTTAAAAAGGTTGGTGTCGCTGGTTGGTAGTTTTGTTTTACAATCATGCTTGCGAAGTGTTTTGCCTTCGCAACATCACCGCGTCCTAAGTATAATGAAACAATTGCTACACGATCTTCATAGCTTTCTAAGTATTGTTTTTGATCATTTGTTTTTAACGCATAATCTTTGTAGAACTTAGATGCTGCCATATAAGATTGGAACTCGAAGTTTTCACCATAAGCGATGTTATATACCTCTTCTACTTCCTCCAAGCTATACTCGTCGAGAACGTTGTAATAGTAATCATGTTCTTTCATATACTCCATTCGCTCTGCCACGCTATTAAAATGAACGGTATTCTCTCTAGCTTCTTCCATAAAGACTTCTAATGCCTCTTTATCTTTATGAAGCTGATAAAAACCGTCCTGCATTTGCGTGATTTCATTATTCAGTTCAATGTGTCGCAATCTCCCGCACCCTTTCCTTAAAATATTCTACATCGTTATTTGTTCCTGATAACTCAAATTTTGATACAATAGGCACTTCATATTTAGCAGAAATTTTGTCAGCACTTGCACCGAACATGTCTCCCCAGTTACGATTGCCGCTTGCAGATACGCCTTTTAATTTTTCATTATTGCGCTCTAAAAATTCTAAAACACGTTCTGGTACATTGCCAAAACCTGTTGTATACGTAATTAAAACAAAGTCTTCATCTATTACTAGATCTTCACCAATTTGAACGGCCGGCATATTTAATTTGTGAATGAAACGCTTCACGTTTCCTGTCATAGAATCATATGCAACTATCATTTCCGACCCTCCCTCTCCAATCTATACTCTCTGTATATTGATTCTTGTTTTCTCTATATATTGTATTACGTTTCAAAATAAGACACAAGATATATGTATAAATTCTTTCTTTTTTTAAATTTCACTTTTCGACAAGACAGTCGATTTTTTTCAATACAATGACTATGAAACAACATTCTAAAACTCATGTCAATAAAGTGCTTTTCAAAAAAGTTGTCAACGAATTTAACCTTATTTTTAAAAAAGTTACCAATATATTTTGTCATAAAACGGCAAATGCTGGAGGAATATATTTCTCCAGCATCACGCAAAAAAGAACAGACATGAAACGATAATCTGTTCTAAAAAACGATTACATTTATCAATTTTACTTTATTAAATATTATACATATACTTTCGGTTCGCGTTACATACTAAAAGATAACTATTATAGAAAAAGATTATTATTATGGAAATTCAACTTATTTATGAAAAGATTATTCAGAGTGCTCAATACGCAAAATATCTTTTACAAATATATGATGTGGATTTTCATCTTTATCAATCATTGTACATACAGGAGCTTCTTCATCAAAGTACACAATCATTCCTTCTACGTACTGATATGTATGTTGAACTTGTACAGTTACTTTAATTTCTATAGCCTCTTCATATGCTCTTTTTATTTTCTGCAGCATTTTTGCCGAACACTTTCTTTTCTCTGGGTACATAACCATCCCCATAAACCTATTTCCTGCTCTATCTTTCCACATATAATCCCAATGCGGTAATATGCCTTGTTTAAAATCGCCCATAATTCTCCTCCCCTATATTCTTCTAGTTACGAACGTGGCGTTTCTGAATATGTATAAATTACTTGTCCGCCGCGCTGCGCGTTCCCAATAATATGTTTAAAATCTTCTCGACTTACTACAACTTCTCTGAACGTATAAAATACATCTTTCGTAACAACGTACTCCTTTATTTCACCATTTTTCAGCTGATCTAAAATTGCATTTGCTAATTCTTTATCCATGTATTTCACCTCTATGCAATATTTTATTTTATCGTATATTCTTTAGGTCAACAACTGTAAAATTATCCAGATGCTATACCTTCATTTCATTTTCAATATTTCGCAAAAGATATCACTTTACTATATGTCCACTAAATATCATATACTATCATAGCTACTTCTCTATATCAAACATTTCGACATTCAATTATGCAAAGTTTCATACCACTATGCTACAATATATAAATAGAACTAGGAGGGATACTATGATTCGGAAAGCAAAAAAGACAGATGCGAAGCTGGTAGCGCCTTTATTGTATAACGCTCTGCACGAAATTGCTGAAAAAATCACAGGTAGCACTGTTGAGACAGAAGTATTACTAGGACTTGAAACATGGTTCTCAAAAGAGCGAAATCGACTGAGCTACGAAAACTGTTTTGTATATGAACACGACGGGGATGCAGTTGGAGTTATTGTCGCTTATCATGGTAGTGAAGCAACAATGCTTGATGCACCAATTGTACATCACTTAAGAGAATTACATAAAGATGAATCGATTACGTTAGAAAAAGAAGCTGAGCTTGATGAATATTACATTGATACATTATCAGTTTCAAGTGCATATGGCGGAAAAGGAATTGGTTCTAAATTAATTGAAGCTGCTGAAATCCATGCAACTGAACAGGTGTATGAAAAAATCGCATTACTTGTTAATTTAGAAAACAAACGTGCCTATTCACTATACGAAAAACTAGGTTATAAAAAGGATCAAATCGTTATGCTCGTAGGCGAACCTTATGCACATCTCGTAAAAACATTAAACATCAAAGTTTCTATATCTTAAAAAGAAAGCACACGATTTATATAAATCGTGTGCTTTTATGTTAAATTCGTATTCAATACATTTCCATTCATCGCCTCGTGAAACGTATATGTTGTACATCCCCATGGCTCTCTGTTCAAAATAGGCGTACCAGACCACCTCATCGCTCTCAGTTCCGCACCAATCATTACATTCACATAATTATGACCTACAAGAGCAATGCTTCCATATACGAGAGCGTAACGATGTAATAAGTAAGCCGCTTGCTTTGCCCTCTCCCTTACTTCCTTATAAGACTCCACATCTTTATGGTAACCAAGTATCCATACAGTTCGTCCGATAAACATCCATACATTAGGTTTACACTTCAACCATTTTGGAGCATAAAAACTCGTCGGAACTTCAGCTTCCCTAAAAAGAGCATTTTGCATAAAAGATAAAGAATCCACTAATTCAGCTGCTGACTGTACAGCACACCTTTGATCACTCGTTACAATCAATTTTGCTGCTTCAACCGCTTCCTTTGTTTCCATTGGTATAGGTGCTTTTTCTGTTATAGTATGTAAGTCATATCCTTTCATCCATTCACGAAAGGATGTAACCGTCATTGGTTCTATAGTACGATCTAAGCGACCATGACGAATAAAAGAAATCTTCATTCTTTCCACTCTCCATTCATCACTTACGAACTCTATTATGTACTATTTTTAAATATCATACCACGCAAAAAAAAGAAAGTTATACACCTTTACATATCCCCGCCACTCTCATTTGTGACCCCAGTATGTATACCATCCATCCCATCAAAATATGTAGTCGTTTCATGATGACGAATCTTTTTTAAATTTATACAAGAAAATCCAAATAAAGTTAATGCTATAACACTCCCCACAAATTCAAACATCATTTTACCGCCTCTAATTTCTCCCACTTTAGTAGGTTATTGTATGTTTTTTCATTATACCCCTATATAAAGATGTCTGCATTTAAACCGTTCTTTTTTTCTATTAACATGGAGTTATTGCATATTTTCTTACAAAATGTGAATATTTTTCGAATTTTTACTTTGGAAACATTTACAAAATGGACAATATGGTTCAAAATAAGAGGAAATAAAAAAACCAAAATTATTCTTTTTTTGGAAAACTGTAACAAGGAGAGTTGCTTATGCAGATCGCAGAAACTGGAGATATCATTGAATTTAAAGGTGGAATGCAAGGCCGTGTTCAAAAAGTAAATCAAAACTCCGTTATTGTAGATATAACAATTATGGAAAATTTTAGAGAACTAGATATGGAACCTCTTACAGTTGTGAGTCATAAAAACTATACTGTCATTAATCAAAATGCATAATATAATAGAAAGAAAGGATCTGTATGTTATACAGATCCTTTCTTTCTATTATATATTAACGATTATCAATTGTTTCTGGATATAGATCATGGTTCATCATGCGGTAGTCTGCCATTTGTTCATACTTCGTTCCTGGGCGACCGTAGTTGCAGTAAGGATCAATTGAAATCCCTCCACGTGGTGTGAATTTACCCCATACCTCAATATAACGTGGATCCATTAATTTAATTAAATCATTCATAATAACGTTCATGCAATCTTCATGGAAATCACCGTGATTGCGGAAACTAAATAAATATAGCTTTAAAGATTTACTCTCTACCATTCTTTGTTCTGGAATGTAGCTAATATAAATTGTTGCAAAATCTGGTTGACCTGTTTTCGGACATAAGCTTGTAAATTCAGGGCAATTGAATTTCACAAAATAATCACGATTTGGATGATTATTATCAAATACCTCTAAAATTTCTGGGCTATATTCAAATAAATATTTTGTATTTTGATTTCCTAGTAACGTTACATCTTTTAAATCTTCATCTAATCTTCCTGCCATTTTAAACATCCCTTCTCATTATACCCCGCGTTTATTTCCCCATACTAACGCATGAAGCTGCGGCAATACTTTTGCATCATTCATCTCTTTACAATTTACAGCTTTATCAATAAGCCACTCATACTTATCTAATAATTTTTTAATCAACATCGCATCATCCACTGTTTTTGTATCATCATTCCCTACTTGTAAGAAAAATGGCACATTTGGATAACGTTCGTGCATCTTAACTGCATATTCAAAATCTTGATCGTCAAATACTACTACTTTTAAACTAATATCTTTTCCTGCTAGTTTCTGAATCACAGCATCTAACTTCTGAAAATCAGTATTCATTGCCGAACTTGGTGGTTTTGGAGAAATCGTTATCTCATCAATTTGAAGTAACCAATCTTGCCATTTACTCCCTTGCGTTTCAATTGCCGTTCGCATTCCATTCTCTTTTAATATAGAAAGAAGAAACTCAATATTTTTCAGCAACGCTGGATTTCCACCTGAAATCGTAACATGAGAAAAATTTTCGCCACCAATTTCTACAAGCTCATTCCAAACGTCCTCTGCTGTCATCTGTCTAATTTGATCTTTAGCCGATCCATCCCAAGTAAAAGCAGAATCACACCAAGCACAGCTATAATCACAGCCAGCTGTACGGATAAACATCGTCTTTTGTCCCACAACCATTCCTTCACCTTGAATAGTCGGACCAAATATTTCTAAAACAGGGATTTTACTCATCGAGCATCCACTCCCGTCTTACTTCCGCATAACTAGTTGGCGTCTCGAAAAGACGAACAAATTCAACACGAGCTCCTTTATATTCGTTCGCACGATTATCTTTTATTAATGCTTCTGCCATCTTTTCGTAAATCCAAACGACCATGTTTTCAGCAGTCGTATTCATTGCTGGTAACGTTTCGTTTAAATAACGATGGTCTAAATAGCCTTCTATTTCATTCTTCCAAATTTCTTTTATATCTCCAAAGTCAATCGCAAGACCGATTTCATTTACATATCCACTAATCCCAAATACAACTTTATATGTGTGACCATGTAAGTTTTTACATTTCCCTTCATAACAGTGCAAATGGTGTGCTGCATCAAATGTAAATTCCTTGCTGACCATTACTCTTTTATTATGATATTTAAGCTGCTTACGCTGAATATCCTTGTCCATTTTTTGCAAATTTTCTACGATGCGAAATCCAAAGAAGTTATCCATTAGTTACTCGCTCCTTCACGCTCTTGCAGGTACGTATCTAATCCTGCTTTACGAAGTTGACATGCTGGACATTCACCGCAACCATCACCAATGATTCCGTTATAACATGTTAATGTTTTTTCTCGAACAAACTCGAATGCTCCAAGTTCATCTGATAATTTCCATGTTTCTGCTTTATCAATCCACATAAGTGGTGTATGAATTACGAACGGATAATCCATGGATAAATTTAAAGTAACGTTTAACGATTTCACAAACACGTCACGGCAATCTGGATAACCACTAAAATCAGTTTCACATACACCCGTTACAATATGACGTGCCCCAACTTGTTTTGCTAATACAGCAGCAAATGATAAGAATAGTAAATTTCGTCCATCTACAAACGTCGATGGCAATTCACCTTCTTCATGTGTAATCTCCAGATCCGTTCTCGTTAACGCATTTGGAGCAAGTTGATTTAATAGACTCATATCTAGTACCGTATGTTTAATTCCTAGCTCTTTTGCAATTTCTGCTGCGCAATCAATTTCTAACTTATGACGTTGATTGTAATTAAACGTTACAGCCTCTACTTCTGCAAACTGCTCTATTGCCCAAAATAAACATGTCGTACTATCTTGCCCTCCACTAAAAACAACAACTGCCTTTTCTTTTTTCATTTCACTCATTCTCCTTCTCTACTACGAATAAGAAGAAAGAACGTTCTTGAACTGTCACAATAAAAAAACAAAACAATACCTAAAGATATTGTTGTTTCCATAGTTTTTTATAGAGGGAGTTCGCGAACCTCTCCCGTGCATTGCACGGAATTCCTTCTTTCATTGACAAAGCTTATTGTAACATATTGTATACTACCAGAAAAAATTTCTGATTTTTCCGCTATTTCTCATTTCATTTCTTTCATTTTATAGTATGATTAATTTAATGTGAGAAGAGAGGAGGCACCCCACTGAAACCCTTTATTATTTATCTCTTTTTAAATATATTATTCATCCTTGTTACCATGCTCGTATACCATTTATTTTGGAATCAAAAAGGGAAACGTTCTCCTAAATTAAATTCAGCTATATTTATTGCATTATGTTGCCTCGCTACCATACTATGTATTACTTTCGGAGCAAAAACAAATTATGGATTTCAATTTGATATGCGCCATATCGTATTAATTGTCGGTACATTAACAGGAGGTCCTATTGCCGGTGGATCTATATTAATTGTATTAAATATATACCGCTTCTTATTAGGAGGAATAGGTGTTTTTCCATCGCTTATCGGTTCTATCCTTCTATTTATTGTCCTACTATTTACATACAAAGTTTTCAATCGAACTTCTAATCGTATAAAAATAACACTTGCTATTATCTACAGTCTCACATACGGCTTTAGTTGGATACCATTCTTTCTTTCAAAAGTTACAAATAAGTCTGATTATATACCACATATTATTGTGTATGAGTTATGTACGATACTTGGTACAATCCTTATTTTATATTTACTACATATATTACAAACTCAAGTTCGTCTACAAAACGAACTTATGAATGCTGAAAAATTTCATTTAATTGGTGAAATGGCAGCTTCTATCTCTCATGAAATTCGCAATCCATTAACTTCAACGAAAGGGTTTTTGCAACTTTTACAATCAGATACATGCACTGAACAGGAGAGAAAATTATATATCGATATAGCCATCAACGGAATCGAACAAGCAAATCACGTTCTTACAGATTATTTAACCTTTGCAAAACCAAGTATTGAAAAAGAACAAACATTACAGTTAGAAGAAGAACTACTACACGCATTAGCGTTAATTACACCGCTTGCTAATTTAGCAAATGTGCGTACTCATTATATAAAGCAAAGCACTTCTTTTTTTATCGCGGGAGAAAAACAAAAACTAAATCAATGCTTGTTAAATATTTTAAAAAACTGCATTGAGGCCATGCCAAAAGGCGGTGATCTTTATTTCACATTAGTTCCTGATCATAAGCGTATTCAGTTATATATAAAAGATACAGGAGTTGGTATGGATCAAGAACAAGTAAAACGCCTTGGATCCCCTTTCTACTCAACGAAAGAAAAAGGGACTGGTCTTGGAATGATGGTCGTATTCAGTGTTGTGCAAGCTATGAATGGAAAAATTGATATTATAAGCGAAAAAGGGACTGGTACAACCTTCTTATTAACTTTTCCACTCATACAAAAAACGTGATGAAATAATCATCACGTTTTTTCTGTTCCTTCAACTAATTCAGCAAAGGCTTTCACTTTTCCATGTGGTTTTTGATTTTCTTTACGTGCTTTCCAAGCGCGCTCTTCTTCTTTCTTTTTGTTGGACATACTTTTCAACTCCTTCTTTTCTTTCTCCATGTAGTATTCCAAAATAAGAAAGAAAACTATGCACGTATCAAAAAAGAAGTGGTCTCCCACTTCCTTCTAATTACCGCTGTAAAATTGCGTGTTTCGCCTCTTTTAACTGCGTAAGATGTCTTTGTTCATGCAAATCAAGAAATTGAACCCACTGATACAAATTCAGATCATTAAAAACCGGATGCTTTAATCCATTTTCAAATAGATCTTTTTCATCTATCACACTATGAAGCGCATGTAATAGTTCTTGTCGTGAATGTTCTAGTAATTGAATTCCTTGCTGTTTTTTCATTAACGTTTCTGTTGGTTGCATTTGCTGAGGAGCTTCTCGTTTATGTGTGCGATCAAGCGTAAGTTGGAGATCTTTAAATGGAGTCGTATTTCTTTCATTTTTTTGTAAAGCATATACAAGGGCAGACGTAACTGATTGTTCAATTAAGTGCAAGTGATGCAAAATTTGAATAATACTCCATTTATCACGGCGTGGCTTTACATTCACTTCTGTATCATTTAACATTTCAATTTCTGATAATAGCGTGCTTCGAGTAGACTGTAATGAGTTCACCAAACTTTCTAAACTCACATCCATATTAGATTGAAGCATACTTCTTTCCCCCCTTTTTGTTGGTGAAAAAAGGTGCTCCTTATTAGAAACACCTTTTAGTATTCTGAATTTTCTTTTATTATCTCATCATTTTCTCGTTATGTCGATGTTAAACATGTGAAAAAAAGCGCATGTTTTTTACAATTTTGTGTCGTCAATCGCATGTAGCCATGCTTCTATTTCTGTAATGACACTTTTCACACAACCTTCAGCAAATGGTGATGTTAAATTTGCAACTTCTACTAATTCCAAGAATGATTTACTTCCACCTTGTTGGCACAGATTTACATAATCTTCCCACGCCTCTTGTCTATTATCTCTTGCACGTTTCCAAAATTGCAACGCACAAATTTGTGCTAACGTGTAGTCGATATAGTAGAACGGCGAGCTATAAATATGCCCTTGACGTTGCCAGAATCCACCACGCTCTAAATAATCATTATCTTCATAATCACGATGCGGCAAATACTTTTTCTCTATATTACGCCATGCTGTCTTGCGCTCTTCTGGTGATGCTTCTGGATTTTCATATACATAATGTTGATATTCATCAACAGATACACCATACGGTAAAAACAGAAGCGCTGAACTTAAGTGAGAGAAATAATATTTATCTGCATCTTCTTCAAAGAATGACTTCATCCATGGCCATGTAAAGAATTCCATACTCATAGAATGAATTTCACATGCTTCATACGTTGGCCAATTGTATTCTGGAATTTCAAACTTACGGCTTTCATATACTTGGAAAGCATGACCAGCTTCATGTGTTAATACATCAATGTCGCCAGATGTTCCGTTGAAGTTTGAGAAAATAAATGGAGCTTTATAATTCTCAATATATGTACAATATCCGCCACCAGCTTTTCCTTTTTTCGCAACTAAATCTAATAAATCATTATCTAGCATGAAATTGAAAAATTCATCCGTTTCAGCCGATAACTCTTTATACATCGTTTTCCCATGATTAACAATCCAATCCGCATCTCCTTTTGGAGTTGGATTACCAGTAGCAAACTCAAAGTTTTCGTCGTAATACGCTAACTTCTCTACACCGATACGTGCTTGTTGTCGTTTTCTTAATTCCGTTGTAACTGGAACGATATAATCAAGTACTTGCTGACGATAATTGGCCACCATTTCCGCATTATAATCTGTACGGTACATTCTTGCATATCCAAGTTCAACAAAGTTTTTGAAACCTAAAGATTTGGCGATTTTCGTTCTCACTTTAACAAGCTCGTCATAAATACGATCTAACTCTTCCTCATTCTCAGCTAAAAATCCGTAATATGCTTCACTTGCTACTTTACGTTCACTTCTTTCTTTCCCTTGCATAAATGGAATAAGCTGTGATAACGTTCTTTCTTCTCCTGCAAAGTCAATTTTTGCAGATGCTAATAACTGTGTATATTGTGAAGACAATTTATTCTCTAATTGTAAATCTTTCACGACTTCATCAGAATATGTTCTCAAATCACACTCCGCTAAAGCAAATAATTGCTTTCCATAATACGCTTCTAATTCTTCACGGAATGGAGAATGTATTAACGCATTATAATACTTTGTACCATATCCTTGTACAACTGGAGAGAATTCATCAAAGAAATCCTGCTCTTCCTTATAAAAAACATCTGTCGTATCAACAGAATGACGAATGTAACAAAGATTCCCCATTGTACCGAAGTCGTTGCGAATTTCGTTAATTGAATTGATGACTTGTTTTTGTTCTTCTACAGTTTTGGCGTTATCAAACTTCTCTAAAGCAACAGTAAACTTCTCTTTTAATTCTTCAATATTTGGCCGTTTATATTCATAGTCTTTAAATGACATGAACGAGCCTCCTCTCCATTATATGTATCCTTACTATAATTCAATGCTTACTTACAAATCTCCTCTTATTCTTCAACAAAATACGGCAGCTATTGTCATAATTACATGTAAACAAAAAAGCCTTGGATTTCGTTATCCAAAGCTCCTTTGGAACATACTATTACTTTTCATACTTTCCAATCTTTTTTAATAGATCAAGTAATTCATCCTTTTCCTCTTTCGTTAACATTTCAAAAGACTGATGTATAACTTGTTCATGCCCTGGAAAAATAGAAGCAATAAAGTTATCTCCAGACTCAGTTAATTGTGCATAAATAACACGTCTGTCATTCGGGCACGGAATTCTTTTTACTAGTCCCTTTTTCTCTAGCTTATCTACAACATATGTAATGCTGCCACTAGCTATTAAAATACGCTCACCAATTTGCTGAAGTGGTTGACCACCTTTATGATATAGCAGTTCTAATACAGCAAATTCAGTTGGATTTAACCCGTTACTTTGTATAGATTTATTTGTAATATCCATAACAGAACGATGTACACGAGATAATGCAATAAATACTTTTAGAGATTGAGAAATATCTTCTCGTTCATTATTTGATGTCATACAACTTTCAACCCTTCACTTAAATTCTCAGTAATAAAAAGAAAAAACAGCTTAGTGCTTCATGTAAATTCCGAATGAGTATTCACTCATTCATTTCCTCTCCCCAAATATATTATGAATGATTCTTGAATAAAAACATGACAATTTTAACATAGTTTATATATAATGATAATAAAAAAGAAGGAGTACCAAATTTGAAATTCAAATTCCACAGCATAGTTTTATATATATTGCTTGTTATCCTACCAACGATAGGGATTGGTGCTACATTTTATTCATATCATTCATATAAAATGAAGCAGGAAAATAAACTATCTGCTCACACGGTTCTCTTTTTATATAGAGACTATTTAGATCATCACCTTGGTGAAGCGATTTCCGCATTAGAAATGCTCTCAAAGGTCGTAGGAACCGAGACTGGAAATATAAATGGTGTGAAACAAATTGTACATGATACAGATGGAAACGATGCACGTTTTTCTGGTCTATATTACGCTACACCAGAAGGCATCATTACAATCGCATCCGAAGGCGACCGACCACCTGTTGATGTCTCAGATCGTAAATATATTCAAGACGCGTTACAGACGAAGAAAACAACTGTATCATCAGTCATTACAGATCGTGTTCTTGGACATCAAGCTATTATGATTGCTTCTCCCATTTTCAATAAACAGAAGGAGCTATCAGGCTTATTGTTAGCAAGTTTACGCTTTGACTACATTTCAGCATCTTTAAATGCCATTAAGCCACAATACCACTTTGAAGTAACTGATAAATATGATGTAGTTTTTCTAACCGATGACAATAACGAAACAAGTGATGCACATTCTAATATGCTTACTACCCCACTCCAAAGATTAAATTGGAAGGTCTCTGTTTCTCCATTGCCTATCCATCAAAAAACCTTATACCAGTGGGTTGCAATAGAGTGTATAGCTACTTTATTTTTAATGTCTATTTTATTTTTACTTGCTCAATATATGTTGTTAAAACGGCAAACAAAACTGGAAAGACAACAAAATGAACTACAAAAAATTGAATTGGTTGGCACTTTTGCAGCTAGTACAGCCCACGAAATCCGTAATCCCCTTACCGGAATTAAAGGACTTGTCGCTCTATTAAAAGAGAAATATAAAGATGAACAAGACCAGTTCTATTTTTCCGTCATCGAACAAGAAATAGAACGGATTAATGAAATTGTAAGCGAATTTCTTATTCTTGGAAAGCCAACTGCAATCATTGAACAAACATATGATGTGAGAAACATTCTAAATGAGGTAGCATTAATTATTCAATCTGAGGCGAATCTACATAACATTGTATTCCATTTACATTTACCAGACCATCCTGTTCATATCCGTTGCTCAAAAGACCATATGAAACAAGTGGTTTTAAACATTACAAAAAATGCAATTGAAGCCATGACTTCTGGTGACACACTAACTATTTCTGTAACAAACAATGAAACACACGCACAATTGCAAATTATAGATACTGGAAAAGGGATTCCAAAACATATTCAAAAACACCTCTTTCATCCGTTCTTTACTAATAAAGATACTGGAACAGGTCTTGGACTTGTCATATGTAAACGAATTGTAGAGATGTACAATGGGCATATTTTTATCGACAGTATAGAACACGAAGGAACGACAGTTCATATCGAAATTCCGTTACACCTAGTATAATTATCCTTCTCTCAAAAGGGTAATTATACTTATTTCATAAAACCCGCCACAAGCATTCGCCAAAAATTACTCGATTTCCCTTCATACCCAATTTGAAAAATAGGTACCTTTATAATTGATAACCATTTTGGTGTTTGTTTTTCTTTATAACACTGGTACTGTAAAATCAGCTTGTCCAATTCTTGACTCACTTGAATCGTCTCCATACTATTTAACCCACTCGTTAAACCTAATTGAATCATTTCTTCACGTTTCATATGAATATCACGTGAAAGCTTTTCTAGTGTGTACTTCCTTTTTACAGTAAACATTCATATCCCCCTTATTATACTTCCATGCTCTCAGCTTCACTTCTCCATCGGCCTTTTAACTACTTAATCATATTTGAATTTGAAGAATCAGAAATTTTAACATTTTCTCCCTGTAATTTACAAATCTTTACCCTCACTTTGAGAATTATTACAAATTATTCTATCTTTGTAAATACATTCGCAATAATAGACATTTTTTTCATCTTCTTTTTTTACAAATACCAATTAAATAGCGTGTTCTCTATTTTCCATATACTTTTCTTCGACATTTTTTGTTTAATTTATATAAAAACGCAAAACATAATGATGATTGATAAAGTCAAATTTAATCATTGAGGATCTTGTTCATTCCTCACTGCTCGCAAATAGCGGGATAAAATAGAAAGGAACTATTTATATGCGCAAATATACGATTGCATTGCTTATATTTACTATGTTCTTACCATCCTTCTTGTTTCCTGTTCAAGCAAAGGCACATACAAACAAAGTCGCTATTGTCATTGATGACTTTGGCAATAATATGAAGGGGACTGATAAAATGTTATCACTTCCTATTCCACTGACTGTTGCCGTTATGCCTTTTCTCCCTTCCACAAAGGAAGATGCGATAGCGGCTCATAAGAAAGGGCACGAAGTTATTATACATATGCCAATGGAACCTATTAAAGGTAAAAAAGAATGGCTTGGACCAAAAGCAATTACAACTGATTTAAGCGACGAAGAAATAAATAACCGACTCGAACAAGCGATTCAAGAAGTACCACATGCAATTGGGATGAACAATCATATGGGATCAAAAGTGACCGCGGACGAAAGAATTGTAAGGCTTATACTTGCAGCTTGTAAAAAACACGGTTTATTTTATTTAGATAGCAAAACAAATCCTAAGAGTGTCGTTCCAAAAATCGGGAAAGAATTAGGAGTGCCTATTATTGAAAACCAATTATTTTTTGATGATGTGTATACAGCCGCACATATTTCAAAACAAGCTCAATTACTCATTAAAAAAATTCAAGAAAAACCGATTATGGTAGCTATCGGACACGTTGGGCCTCCAGGTGAAATTACATCACGTGTTATAGAAACTTCGATTCCTAACATTCGCGAACATGCAGATTTTATTTTTTTATCTGATTTAGCACTATCTCCACCTCCTGTTTCAAAATAAGATTCATTACTCACACTAAAAAAGGTACCAATCTGCATATAGCAAATTGGTACCTTTCCTTTCCACCTTAAATATAATCTACATGGCTCACCCTGAATCCTTTTTTCTCTATTTTTTCAATTAATTGCTTCAATCTTTTTTCATTTAACTCATCTGCTATATTTACGATAACGCGGCGAATATATTGATCACCGTTATCTAGCGTAAATAGTCCACCGATATTAAAAGATTTCAACAATGTCCCAAGTTCTTTAATCGTTCCTTTACAATCTTGTGTCGCAATTGTTAATATATAACCACCCGTCCGCATACCAAATGAATCTTCAATAACATCAAATATATTGGAATGCGTTAAGATACCGACAAATTCATTATAGTCATTTAGCACAGCTAAAAATGGAAGTCGACGAATAACATAAAATGCTCTAAAAAAAGAATCCTTTTCAAAAATAAATGCAGAGGAATCTTCCAGCATATGTTCCGTGCTTACTTTCTCTAATCCACTATTACACTTTTTTTCTAAAAGATCTACTTTATAAATAATCCCCATGAATTTCTTTTCATCTTCTGCTAACACAGGGATTGCTCGAAATCCCGTTTCATTCATAATGTGTAAAGCCTCTTCACCTGAATGGTTCATTTTGCAAAATGTTACTTGCTGTTTTGGCAGAAAATGATATTTAACTCGCAAAATATGTTCCTCCTTACATGTCAACATGTAATCTATATATAATAAGGAGACCTATATTTTATGAGTAAAATTATTTTTAAAACGCTTTCATTTTTTTATTGACTTGTAACGACATCACAAACATTTTATATAACAGAGCTCTTTGCACCTTTTATCATTAACAACTTTACATGGTAATTCATTAAATATTCTATACCCTCTAACCATTTTTTCGCTTCTTCTGGAGTTTTCCCCCACACGATCATGCCATAATTATGAACAAGAACTACTCCTCCACCTTCAATAAAATTCGGTACATTATTTTCTAATAAATCAGCGAATTTTTTCTCATCTTCTACAATCGGAATTGACATTTCTGTTATACCTTCTTTTCCAAAAACACGTTCCACGCTACGTTTATCGAATGTTACTTCCCCTTCTTCTCCATATAACTCTGATATTAAATGGCTATCTACAGTCTGCACTTGTAAAATACATTCTGCACTACTTTTTTTATAAATATCTGCATGCATAAACGATTCTGCAGCTGGTTTTTCTTCATTTTCAAATACTGGCTCACACATACAATTAACAACAATAAAGTCTTCTTCTGAAAATAACCCTTTATCTCTTCCCTCAACGTTTACCAAAAAAGTTAACGGCTCTTTTGACGTACAGAGTGATAAACTAATTTTTGTACCATAAAACCAATCACGAAGTGCCAATTCAGATTTCACATCTTTTAATTCATTCCATTTTTTTAGAAAAAATAACATTTCGTCACCCCCGGCATAATATTTATATAATGTTCGAATCCTTTCTATGTAAAAGGAATATTTTTTGATTATTCTAAAAATTTAATTGAATTATCACATGAGAACGCCTTTTTGTCAATATAGTTTCATACCTCTTCTTTAAAATGGGCTATTCATATGTCTATACTCCTATCTATTCTCTATTTCATTTTATACATAAAAAATACGTTATTCTTTTTCAATCAAAGAATAACGTATTTTCTCATCTTTTATTTCGTTATTGCGTTATATAAAAACTGTGCATATTGTTCACGTGTTACGAGATCATCACCTAAAAAGTTTCCGTTTCCATCACCTTTTGATATATTATTATCCGCTAACGTTTTCACATAACCTTCTGCCCAATGACCAGTTGGTACATCTTTAAAGTTCACTTTATTATTTCCATCTTCTTTTAACTGAAATAATTTATGCAATACTACAGACATTTCATATCGAGTTAATACTCCATCTGGACGAAACTCCCCAGTACCATCGCCTTGCATAATGCCAGCTTGCGCAACTGTAGCAATATCTTGCTCAAACATATGCCCTTTCGTATCTGTAAATCTCTCTTTCTGCTCTCCTTTATGTTCTAATTTCAAGTACCTTTGTACTAAAGACGCAACTTGTCCACGAGTAATACTATCCCCAAATCCAAATTGTCCATTTCCATATCCCTTGAAAATATTTTCTTTCGCTAAATAATTAATTGCTTCTTCTGACCAATGTCCTTTTGGTACATCTTTAAATTCCACTACTTCTACTTTTTCATCTTCTTTAGAAGTGTTATCCCCTTTACTTTCTACCACATTTTGAATGACAGATCCCGTAAAGAAGATTCCTGTATCCGCAAATGGATCTTTCACACCAAATTCATATACTTTCTCACCTGGTGTGCTCCACTTAACTGCATCGTTACTATACGTACCACCTTCGCTCTTCAAACGAATTTTTGTAGAGATTTTACCATCTTTTTCGTATACAGGTACTTTTACTTCTTTATTTACTTCTGTACCCTCTAAAAATACTTTTTGGTTTTGAACATTGATATAAGCTGTTTTACTTAGTTCTATAACTGGTCGAACATCACGGATTTCATTTGCAACAAAACTTAGAAAGACTAACTTTTTCAAATTGCTAACTGGTGTTAAGTCTGAAATATAATTTGCTTCTAAATCAAGCTTTTGTAAGTTTACTAGACTAGATAATGGCGTAATATCTTTTAACTCATTGTTAGGTAAATCTAATTCTGTAAGCTGAGTCATTTTAACAAGTGGTGTCACATCTTCAATTTGATTTTTCCCGATAAATAATTTATTTAATTGATTCATTTGATCAATACCCGATAAATCTTTAACCTTATTACGCGTTAATACTAAGTCTTTTAAAGGTAATGAATATAACGGTTTAATATCTTCAATTTGATTACCTGCTAAAGTTAAGTATGTTACATTTTTCAACGCGCTTAATGGAGCAACATTCGTAATTTTATTATTTGCTAAATTCAAGTAACCTAGTTGTTCCATTTTCGCTAATGCTGTTACATCTTCTATTTGGTTTCCTGATAGATATAAACTTTTTACATTTTTCATTTCAACTAATGGTGCAACGTTTGTAATTTTATTATTACTTAAATCAAGAGATTCTAAATTATCCATCTTAACAAGTGGCGTTACATCTGAAAATTCATTACCTCGCAAAGCTAAATGATTTAATTGCTTTAAGTTCGCAAAGAACGACGGATCTGTTATCTTCGCATTCGCAACTGTTAAAGATTTTAAATTGGGCATATATTTTAATGCACTATAATCAAGAATCTCATTCGTATTTAAAAACAAGTCCTTTACTTGTAATAACTCTTCTTTCGTAATCGGTGTATTTAAATCTTTTCTATTAAATACTTTTTTATTAACAAGCTCTCTTAATTTATTATCTGTTATCATATTTTGACTATCAACTGGATAATCCGTTTCCGTATTGCCTGAATTGGAGTTATCATCTGGTTTCTCTGTTTCTTTGTCACCTACAGTTGGATCTTTAATTTCAAATTGAACTTGATATTTGTGATCATATCCGATGGCCGGAATAAGTATATGCATTTGCATATTATGCTTCTTCTCAAATTCGCCAATTTCAAATTGGACTACTTTCGTTCCATTTTTCCTCTTATCTTCTGATAAAACTTTCACATCTTGAAATACACCAGGTTGGTTTTTATCCTCTATTCTAAGATATTGAAAATAATCGCTATCTTGTATTGTTACAGTAACAATTTTTTTCCCATCTTCAATTGCTACTTTAGGATTTTTTATATACTGAGAAACCATAGATGGCTCATCTTTTTGATCCTTATATATTTTAATCTCAGTATCGTATGTACGTTCACTAGCTGCTGCCACCGACTGGTTTGCTTCAGCTTTTAGTGCTGCTAACGCTGGAGTAGAGTATGTAGCAAATGGAATTGCTAATGTTGTGGCTACTACTAGCGCCTTAATATAACTTTTTTTCAAAATAATATCCCCTATCATATATAATTTTTACAATTGATAATGTTTATCAATTACCTACAAATAAATGATAATGAATCTCATTATCATTGTCAATGATAATATTACATTAAGTTTATATTTTCATAGATAAAAAATAAAAAGCCCTTTATTCAAAGGGCCTTTTTTCCTATCGTATGAAGAATTTCACTTTTTTCTTTTTCATTAATAAAACCAATTTTTTGTAAAATATTTGCATACAATACAAGTTTATTATATATCCGTTCTGACATGCTTCTCCCTTCTTTCCTTCGACCAACTTTTTTTGTATTGGTAAATTATATGAAAGAGATGAGAAAATGTGTCCACTTTTTGCATAAATCCAAATCTTTTATCCCGCTATTTGCGGACAGTAAAACTCCCACCTCATAATCAGGTGGGAGTTCAATTTAGTTAGCAAATTGTCCATTGAATATTATGCCTTTTGACTTCCTCTTCAAAACTATAAGGCATTTGCTTATCACAAATTACATGTTGAATACGCGAAAATGCTGCTATTCGGTAATTTCCTTTTACCCCTATTTTTGTATGATCACATAAAATATATGTTTTCTCCGCTAATTTCATCATCGCTTCTGACAGTTTTGCCTTTTCTAATTCAAAACTAGAAACCCCAAAACCGGGTAACAATCCATCAATCGAAACGAATGCTTTATGAAAATGAAATTGCTGGATTACTTGCTGTGAAATAGATCCTGACACACGTGAGTGCTTTGGAGATACTTTTCCGCCAATAAATAAAACTTCACCGTGAAACATCTTTTTATTAATAGAAGAAATTAATTGTGTCGCTACTGGAAATGAACTTGTTACAATCGTTAAATTTTTACGATGGACAAGATATGGAACCATTTGAAGTGGTGTACTTCCGTCATCAATCGCAATCACATCTCCATCTTCCACAAACGTTGCTGCTTTATACCCAATTCTCTTCTTCTCTTCTATATGTAGCATCTCTCGTTCTAACATCGGTGCCTCTATTCCAGCTCCTGGAAGCTGGACGGCACCACCATACACTTTCTTCAACTTCTTTTCACGATCCAATTCTTCTAAATAACGGCGAATCGTCTCTGTTGATACAGCAAATTCTCTCGCTAACTCTGAAACTTTTACTTTCCCTTTAAACTCTACCTTCTCAAGAATGGTTCGCTTTCTTTCTTCACCTACTACAGACATAGCCTCACCCCATTGATTTCTACCTCATAAACTACCTTACTTATACAAAGTTATAACTTTCTTTTTCAGTAAAAACTTCTTCATGAATATGAATACCACGCTTTACTAGTTCATCAAAAATAATTTGTGGCTTTACAAAAGCTTCCTCAGGTGTCACAACCCCGACTTTATTTACATTCCCATTTGCGATTAACTCTGTAGCAATCCCAAATGGAATACCGACGTTTCTTGTATAAGCTCTTAATTTTTCCCATCCTACAACAGATCCATCAGATAACGGGTGTGTATGATATAATATGTGCCTTTGTTTCTCATTATTTTTCATACCTATTACTTCTACATGAAGTGCATAACCGTAAATTTCTGTTTCTTGTCCCTCTTTCGATTGCAATAAATACTTCGAAATACAATCCATAATGCCTATTTCTTCCCCATTTATTTCAACTTGATCATTACGCAATATACCGTAATCATATAACGCACGTACGAGTTGCATATTTTGCTTTGGCCAAGTCCCTCTCGTCTCTATCAGTTTGACGCCTTTATTTTTCAGTGCTTTTGCTAACGTAATCGTTTCAGAATGCGGGATTATATACTGCGTTGCCTTACCATAAGGCGCCGGTAATTCAATTTCTCTCGGACGCGCAAACGGAGGTACTTGCTTAAACTCACCATCTTCATACACTGTACGTGATGGTAAATGTGGATCATATTCATATGTCGTTGTTTCTGTAATTGATGCAGAAAAAGCAATCGGACGATACGAACCGTGACTGACACGAACTGATTCTACAGTATCTAGCTGATTTGCTGCATGCATTGCCATCATTTGCGTTACACCTGGCGTCATACCAAAACCAGGTAAACATGTTTTTCCGTTTTGAACAAATATAGAATGCGAGTCATTTTCTTCACCAAATCCATTCAAATTCACACCGTGACAGCCTGCTTCTGCAATACATCGAGTTGACAAACCATTTAGCTTTATCGTCGTGCCATCCATTACAATGTCATAGCCCTTCATTTTTGCAACCGTATCCTCATGATTTGTTACATCTACTTTCACAAAATCAACACGAGGATCGTTGAGCCATTCTACTACTTTCAGGCCCTCTTCTTCATTAAAATCAGCTACTGTAATCGTCTCAAAAGATGAAAATTGCACTAAATCTAAAATTGCTTCACGACAAATTTTACCTGCACCACCTAAGCAGAATACTTTCAACCTATAACAACTCCTTTAGCAATACTATCAACTAAGCGATTGATATCTGCCTCATGTACATCACCGATATTTCCAATACGGAATGTATCTACTTTTGAAATTTTACCTGGGTAAATAACAAAGCCATCACGCTTTAATTCATTGTATAATTGCCCAAAATCAAACCACTCTTCTGGATAAATGAAGGATGTAATAATAGGCGACTGATATTTTTCATCTACTAGTGACTTAAATCCGATTTCTCTCATTCTATTCACTAATAGTTTTTGATTGTTATAATATCGATTGTAACGAGCTTTTACTCCGCCCTCTTTTTCTAATTCAAGTAGTGCTTGATAAAAAGCGTGTACAACATGTGTAGGTGACGTAAAACGCCATTTACCATTTTGATTTTCCATCGTCTCCCACTGATCATATAAATCTAATGATAATGAACGTGCCTGCCCTTTGCATTTTAACAATTCATCGCGCTTTGCAATAACAAAGCCAAACCCAGGAACCCCTTGAATACATTTATTCGCACTACTAACTAGAAAGTCAATTTGCAACTCAGCGATATCTATTTCAATACCACCAAAACTACTCATTGCATCAACTAGTGTTACTTTTCCATATTGCTTCCCTAATTTACATACATCTACAATTGGATTGATAATACCTGTTGTTGTTTCACAATGAACAACTGCAATATGTGTAATCCCTTTATCTTGTTGTAATATCTTTTCTACTTCTGCAATATTAGTAGGCTCCCATTCTTCCGTTTGACTAACCACCACATCTATATGTAACATCTCTGCCATTTGTACAATTCGCTTACCGTACGCACCATTTGTACAAACAAGTAACTTTCCATTTTTAGGAATAACGGAACCAATTACTGCTTCAACTGAAAACGTACCGCTTCCTTGCATGAGAACCGTCGTATATTTCTCTTCTTCCTTCGTTGCTAACGATACAAGTTTAGCTCTTACATCTTGCACCATCGTGTTATATTCAGCATCCCACGTACACCAATCGTATAACATAACTTCTTTTACCGTTTTTGTTGTCGTTAATGGTCCTGGTGTTAATAATAAGTAGTGATTTTCAGTCATGATCCTATTCCCCTTTTATGAAATAATAAGTTCTTGTTTCTCAATATGTTCCATTACGCTTTCGAGTTCCTGCATCGTTTCTATCGTAAAGTGCGCCCCATTTTCAACGAAACAATTGCGAACTACTTCTATTTTTTCACGAAGTTCTACCGAATCCATATTCTCCACTTCCTCTTCCGTTAAACCGAGCTCGCTACTGCCCAGAATTACACCAACTGTCCACATTCCAGCATTTCTTCCCTCTTTCATATCCGATACCGTGTCTCCAACTTTTATCATATGATTCATTGGATATACATCAAGTTCCATCGCATTTTTATAACACATCCACGGATATGGACGACCCGCTGGAACATCATCTGGCGTTACAAGAAAATCAGGTTTATACCCTTGTAGCGCTGCTTCTCTTGCTACAATATCCATCATTTCACTCGTATAACCAGTCGTTGAACCAATTTTAATTCCTCTTTCACGTAAAGAAGCAATCACTTCTTTTACTCCATTAATCGGCGACGCATAGCGCGGTAAAATAGCGAAGAGAATCTCTTCAAATTCTTCATACATCTCCTGAATATCTGCTTCTTTTGGTAATTGTCCGAAAACACGATTCCACTCATTCGCAATACGAGGCATCTCTGTTAATGCCCTAACATGATCAATTTTCAATAACCCCATTGGCTTACGAGCTTCTTCTGCAGTAATTTCAACACCGCGTTTATGGAAAATCTCCATAAATACTTCCAGTGGTGCAAAACATCCATAATCAACTGTCGTACCCGCCCAATCAAAAATAACTGCTTCTATTTTCATTCAATCCATCACCCTTCTTATTTATCTTTTTTGCCATTGTGAAGTTCGGTTACGAAGTGCTTTCGTTCCCCATTCATATACAACTCTTACTACAATATTTGTAACAACAATAAGTACACTCATTGCAGCTGCTGGTGCTACATTTCCTGCATCATCCATATTTACAATTGATACGGCAGCTAGTTTAAAATCAGCTGCGTATAGGAATACGACTGCCGAAACAGTTACCATTGAATTTACGAAGTAGTACATTACCATTTCTAAAATCGCCGGTAAACACATCGGTACTGTTACTCGAAAGAATGTTTTATAAAACGGAATTCCCATCGACTGTGAAACAAGTTCAAACTCTCGATCTAATTTCTTTAAAGCTGTCGTTGCCGTAACAAATGTTACAGAATAAAAATGAATGATATTGACTAGTACTAGCACAACGATTGTTCCGTATAGAGAATGAAACGGATTCGTTACGGAAAGTCCAAAGATTTGTATGGTTGGTTGACTAAAGAAGAAGACATACCCTAATCCAAGTACTAAACCTGGTATCGCTAAAGGGACGATAGAGAAAAAGTAACCTGCTTTTCGGAAAAATTGTAGCTGATCTATTTTCTCAATTGCATAAGCGAACATAAATGTTAAAACAGCCCCAATAACCGCTGTGATTGCTGAAACAATTACGCTATTTTTAAACGCTTCAAGTCCATCTCCTGTTAAACTAGAAAAGTTAAAATGCTCAAATGTAAAGCTCATATTATATGGCCATACTTTCACACTTGCCGCAATACCAACTGCCACAAATAATAGAATGATCATAAGCGTTACTAAACTACAATATACGAATGAAATAACATCTCGTTTCTTATTATTTATTATTCTGTAAGGTACTGATTTGGAAGATAAGAGATTCGCCTGCTTTCTTTGCGTAATGCGATCAATTGCAAATGCAAATATAGCAGGGATTAATAAAATCATTCCGACAGTTGCACCCATCGGCATATTTTGTTGTCCAATTACTTGCTTATATACATCAGTAGCAAGTACATTATATTGTCCACCAACAATTTTTGGTGCCCCAAAATCAGTGAAACTAAGTGTAAACACAACGAACATCGCACTAATTAATCCGTACTTTACACTAGGTAAAGTAACAGTGAAAAATTGCTTTGTTTTACTCGCTCCTAACATATTAGAAGCTTCATATAAACGATAATCAGAGCCTTGAAAAGCAATTAATAATATAAGAAATGCTTGCGGAAATGTATACATGACCTCAGCCATCACAATTCCTACTGGTCCATATAAAGGGATTTGTATCCCTTCAAACAAGCCAAACATTCCTTTCGTTACTAACCCTTGATTACCAAATAAATATGTCAGTGCGATACCGTGCATCATCGTTGGTGCGAATAGTGGTAACAACGCGACATATTGAAATACACGCTTACCAAACACATTCGTACGAGCAATCGCATAAGCGTAAGCGAAAGCGAGTGTCACTGCAATAATTGTTGTCGCGCCCGAAATCCATATCGTATTTTGTAATGATTGAACTAGCGTTGGTGTTGTGAAATATTTACTGAAATTCGCAACACCAACGAAAGCTCCATCTTTATCGTAAAAAGCTTGTGTAAACAATTGTAATAGGGGTAATACAAGCATGATCAAAAAAGCAAGAAGCATACCAATAATTAATAGTCTTTGTATCCACTCTTCTTTACCAATACGTCTCTTAATCTTTTTTTTCGTACTTTCTACCCTGAAATTTTCTAACATCTCCATCTATACAATGACCTTCTTTCCATATGACAACATATGATTTTCTGAGAAAGAGATTTGAATCGGCTTTCCTTTTCTAATAGCGGTTTTTTCAACCTCTGATGCCAATATATCCACTACAATTTTCTCATTATAAAGATGTGTTTTCTCTTCTACGACTCGCACTTCTGTCCGATATACAGATCCACGAAATTCCATACTTTCCACAACCGTTTTAATACCATCATTTTGTACAATTGTTACATGTTCAGGACGAATTGCATGTTCTTCATTATTTTTCGAAAAGAAATTAATAGAACCAATAAAATCTGCCACAAACGGATTGGCTGGTCTTTGATAAATCTCCTCTGGTGTTCCAATCTGCATAATTTCCGCATGATTCATTACAACAATTTTATCAGCCATCGTTAATGCCTCTTCTTGATCATGCGTGACCATAATAGTTGTTACTCCTACTTTTTCTTGCAAATCACGCATTTCTCTACGTAACTTTTCACGTACTTTTGCATCTAAAGCAGATAACGGCTCATCCAGTAACAAAATATCCGGAGATAGAGCGAGCGCACGTGCAAGTGCCACTCGCTGCTGTTGTCCACCAGACATTTGAGCAGGATATTTATCTTTTACATTCAGTAAATCAACTAGTTCTAACGCCTCTAGCGCTTTCTCTTTTACTTCTGCTTTTCCATATTTTTTTGTCTTTAAGCCGTATTCAATATTTTCAAGTGCTGTTAAATTCGGAAATAATGCATACGATTGAAACACCATTCCGAAGTTCCTCTTTCCAGGAGGTAATGCTGTAATATCTCTTCCATCCACAGCTATACTACCTGTTGTTGCCTCTTCTAACCCTGCTAAAATTCGAAGCAATGTCGTTTTCCCACAGCCACTTGGGCCTAATAAACATACAAACTCATTTTTTTTCACAGTAAAAGAAATATCTTTTAACGCTGTAAATGCATCAAACTGTTTTTGAATGTGTTGAATTGATAAATATTCGCTCATTTTTTCTCTCTCCCACTCACTTACTTTTTCGGTTCTGCTTTTTGGCCAAACTCTTTTTCCCATTTTTCTAAAATTTTGTCGCGATTTTCTGCTGCCCACTTAAAGTCATTCTTTTTGTATAACTTTTCTGTTACATCTTTAGGGAATCCATCTGGAAGTTTATAATCATTTTTAATTGTCGCAAATCCATTTTTCTCGAAGTATAACTTCATTACATCATCAGTAATCGCCCAATCTAAAAATGCTTGCGCTAATTTTTCATTTTTTGCATTATCTTTTTTAATAAGTGCGTTCGCTTCTACTTCCCATCCTAATCCTTCTTTCGGCAATACAACTTCAACTGGTGCACCTTTTTGTTTCTCTTTCAAAGCACTATAAACCATTGATACGCCCACTGGATATTCACCTGCGCCTGCTAATTTCGCTGGTTTTGATCCTGAATGAGTATAAGTTGCCATATTATCATGAAGTTTCTTCATGTAATCCCAGCCTTTATCTTCACCCATAATTTGTAACCATGCAGAAACTGTTAAAAATCCTGTCCCAGAAGAAGCCGGATGTGGCATAACAAGCGTTCCTTTATATTCTGGTTTCGTTAAGTCTTCATATGATTCTGGCATCGGTAAATTTTTCTTCTTTAATTCTTCTTTATTTATAGCAATCCCCGTCATAAATGCCGTATTACCTACCCATTTTTCTGGTTGCTTATCATCTTTAAATTGTGGAAGAACACGATCTGCTCCTTTTGGAGAGTATCCTTTTAACATATCTTTTTTATCTAAAGCTAATAGACTAGACGCTGCTGTTCCCCATACAACATCTGCTTGTGTATTTTTTCCTTCAGCTAGCAATTTCGCTGTAATAACTCCAGTTGAATCACGAACAATATTCAGTTTTACATCTGGATACTTCTGTTTAAAAGAATCAAGATAAATTGGTACAAGTTCTTCTTCAATCGCTGTGTAAACTGTTAATGATCCAGATAACTTATCATCTTTCACTTTTGCCCCAGCACTTTCTTCTTTCTTTGCACCACACCCCATTAATAACGAAAATACCATTCCAGTTGCTACAGCTTTAAAGATTGTTTTTTTCACTGTCTCTCTCTCCTTTTACAAATCTTATGTACAATTCAAATATAAACAACTAGTGTAAAAGCAGTATTAAACCAACATTAATCTTTTGTTTGTTGTTTGTTTTTGTGTAATACGTTGCTACTTCTATGTTTTTTCGCATTTTTCTGCTAATAATGAACTCTAAATTTACAAATAATTAAAAAAACCTTTATAATCCCACAAAAAAATGAGGCGTTTGTAAAAAACGCCTCATTTTTGTTTACCTTTTTTTGAATTACGATTTGCATACTTCGCGCTATTTTCTCCTTCATACTCTAATGCAAATTCTGCATCTGGTAAGCTTTCTTTCGGAGTTTTATTATTGTTGATTGCCGCATTTTGTTTTACTTTTCTTTTTACCAATACATTCACCTGCTCTCAAAGATTCACTTTCTACTCTAGTTTGAAGCAAGCTGAAATAATTATTACTGGCAAGTGTTAACAAGTACATAAGAGCCGCTAGATGGAAATACTACCTATGAAGAAAGCATTATAAAAGGAGCGATTATTTTGAAGAAAAAAGATAAAATTCAGTCACCAATTTTAGATGAAACGCTCCCGCATCAAATGAATTTTCCATCTTTTAAAGGAACAGGAAAGAAGATGCAACAACCTTTCATAAATCAATATGACGTCGTAATCGGAGACAGTAAATATGATTCCGAGAATAGTCCACTTCACAATTGGACTGATGAAGTAGACCCTGCCATTATGGCTGGAGAAGAATGGATTCATCCTACAAATGATATTGGGTGGATTTCAGAAGAAAATCAAGAGTTGCTAAAAAAAGAAGTGGATAATAAGAATGACGCTTTTATGCATCCGCAATTTGGCATTAACGACTAAAAAACCATTCTACCTAACATAGGTAGAATGGTTTCATATTATCCAATAATAATTCGCTCTTTCGGGTATTTATAGCGAGGTGGCTGTTCTCTTCCACCACTAGCTAATATGAATGTTAAAATACCGACACGCCCGATAAACATAAGTACAATGAGCACAAGTTTACCAACCGTTGTTAAATCTGGCGTAATACCTGTCGATAGTCCTGTCGTTCCGAAAGCAGAACACACTTCAACAATCAAACTCATAAGCGGTACATTTTCCGTAATAGATAAAATAAAGAGTGCCGTGGCACATAATAAAATCCCCATCGTCATAACGACAGATGCTTTTAGCACGTCTTCTTCATGTAACTGACGTTTGAAGACTCTGACCGTTCTCCCGCCTCTTGCAAAAGTGTATAACGATAATATACTAACAGCAAATGTTGTTGTACGTATTCCGCCCCCAACCGAACTTGGAGATGCCCCTATAAACATTAATATACTCATAAATAAAAGCGTCGGTTGTGACAATTCACGTATATCCATTGTAGCCAGTCCACCACTTCGCGTCGTCACAGATTGGAATAATGTATAGAAAACTGTTTCATGCCATGACTTTCCTGCTAAAAAATGATTTCGTTCTAGTAAAAAAATCATAATTGTTCCAACGATAACGAGCGCAAAAAATGTTGTTGTCGTCAATTTTGTAAATAACGAAAAACGAAATAGTTGCTGTCTCCTTTTACTAAGGAATTGCTTTACTTCCATTAACACTGGGAAACCGATTGCTCCTAAAATAATAAGTAACATATGAATCATTTGCACAATGTAATCTTTTTTATACGGAATTAGCGATTGTCCTGTTAAATCAAATCCGCCGTTCGTAGTTGCACTAACAGCCGCAAAGAAACCATGAAAATAAGCTTCTTGCCAAGTTGGAAAGTAAAGTAAGAATCTTGTACCTAATAATATTGCTCCAATAAGTTCTATCGAAATAATTACAATTAAAATAGAACGCATCAATTCTACAAGGCCTGATAAATTCCCTTGATTATGGTCTGCCATAATGAGTCTTCTTCTCTGCAAACCGATCTTTTTCCCCGTTATAATCCAAACGAATGTACCAAGCGCCATAATTCCTAAGCCGCCTAATTGTAAAATAAGGGCTAACATAATAATTCCTGCTGTAGTAAATGTATCTGAAATCGTAACAACAGACAATCCCGTAACACTTACCGCACTAACAGATGTAAAGAGGGCATCGATAAATGTCCATTTCACACCAGCCTTCGTAACAAACGGGAAACTAAGCAATATCACCGATACAACTACTGCTAATAAATAAAACAAAACAATGAGTTGTACAGGACGTAATTTTTGTAAAAACTTTTTTATATCTCTCATTCCATCACTTCGCTACCTTTTTTCTATCGATTAAATAAAGAAAAATCTTCACTTTCTTTATTTGTAAATAACTGCTCAAATAATTTGGCAAATACCATTCCATACACAGTTCCATTACCTCCATATGGTAATGCGTAAAACAAATTATGTATCTTTTTGTCTTCTTTTAAAATAGGGAGACCATCATGACTACCACCAAATGCTGCCGCCCAATAGTACTCTGCCTGTATATTCTTATACTGAGGGAACATCTCTTTTACAATGTTAATAAGGATGTCACGCTTATGCAATAATTTCGTATCACCAATTGTTTGAATTTGCATCGCTTCATCTAATCCGCCTACAATAATGCGATTTTGATATGTTCGAAAATATAGGTAAGGCCGGGCTGTTTCCCAAATTAATGATCGTTCGTGCCAGCCTTCAAATGAATCTACCTTATTTGTCACAACTGCATAAGATGTTTCCACTGTTGTATTTTTTTCTTTCTTTCCGAAAAGTGATTCATAACCTGTCGCCATAATAATATTATTTGCTATAATTTGATTTCCTGTTTTCGTGTAACAAATTAAATCATTTTGGCGTTTTTTTATATGTATGGCCTCTGTATGCTCAAGTATAGTAGCTCCCATTTGATTTGCTTTATGCAAAAGGCTATGCGCTAATAAATACGGATTCACCTCGGCATCACCATGCGTATATAACGCTGCTTGTTTTGTGAATGAATACTTCTTCTTCATATGTGAATCGGTAAAATATTCAACCGGGAATCCATAATGGCGTAACGTATTATATTCTTCTTGTAAAAACGATACATCCTCATTTCTACTTGCATAATACAAACTACTTCGCGGAATAAACTGGGGATCAATATCGAGAGTCGGTACAACTTGTTCCATTGTTCGTAACGCTTCGTAACAAAGCTTATATGCTCGTACCCCTTTTTTTTCACCAAATGTATGGATCAGTGAGGTTAACGATTTATCATGAAGAAATTGGAGTAAACCTGTATTAGCAGCTGTGCTACCACATGCGATTGCTCGTTTTTCAATGAGCGTAACACGCATTCCAATTTTCGCTAACGAATACGCTATATGAGCACCTGCTTCTCCGCTTCCGACTATAAGCACATCACATATCATATCATTTTCTAATGATGGATAACAAGGTATAGAAACGCCTGTATTCCAAAACAACTTACCAGTCATAAGGTTCATAATTATACTCCTAAAATATAAATTTCTCCTTTCTATGTTTTGTTATTTCCCATAAAAAAATCCAACTAACATACGCTAGTTGGATTTTTTATTTTTAATTAGAGCGCTCCTCCAGCCAATTTCCAACTGTCGGATATGTTTGTTTTACCGCTGTTCCACCGTAAACGATCGACATATGTCCCGTTGGTAAACATACATATTGTTTATCTGTGCTAGAAATATGATCTAGCAACGCTTCTACTTGGCATGGCAGTGCGATATGATCACGTTTCGCAGAAATATTTAAGACATTCGCCTTAATATTTGCAAGGTCTACCTTTTGTCCGCGAATAACGAGTTCACCTTTCACTAATTTATTATTTTGATAAAAATCGCGAATCCATTGTCTATACGATTCACCTGGGAATGGTATACCGTCACCAACCCACTTTTGAACTAATTTCCAGCTTTCGACGAAGCGCTCATTTTCAGAACGATCGAGTAAAGCGACATATGGACCTACAAAGTTTGTGATTGGTTTTAACATCTTATTTCCGAAATCAATCATTTCTGGTGGAATATTTCCGAATGTATCAACCGCTTTATCTAAATTGAAATATTTCTCATCTAATAAAGGACCGTATAATCCTGTTTCAGAGAAATCAAAAGGACTTGTCATAAAGATTAAGTTGCGAATTGGCATGTGTGGATGAAGTGCTGCATAAATAGAAGTTAGCGTTCCACCCATGCAGTAACCAAGTAAAGAAATCTCGTCCGATTTCGCAGTACGCATTACTTTTTTCACTGCTTTTGCAATATAGTCGAACACGAAATCATCAAATTTCAAATGACTATCTTCTAAACCAAATGTGCCCCAATCAAGCATATACACATCAAAACCACGATCTACTAAATATTCCACTAAACTATTTCCTGGAGTTAAATCCATAATATACGGTTTATTAATAAGCGCGTATATTAATAAGATTGGAACTCTCTGTGTTTTTTCTTGTTTTGGAATGTAACGATACAGCTTCGTTTTATTCTTCGTCCAAATAACTTCTTTTGGTGTTAAACCAACTTGTGGTTCTGGTTCGCGTAATAAAACTTCGCTCGCTCTTTTCACACGGCGATATGCTTTACGATATTCTTCTGGGTACAACTCCAATTGCTTTTCCCATTCCGTTACGAATGTAGTCATTTTTCTATCTCCTTTTTGGTCGATTTCTTTCTAAAAAAAAGAAGTGCATTCCTGCTATGGATATGCACTTTTTTCTTACTTCATTACATGTATAATCCGCCGTTAATGTTTAATTGCTGACCTGTGATATATGCACCGTCACGACATAGGTATACTACACCTTTTGCAATTTCATCAGCTTGACCAAAACGTTTTTTCGGGATTTTCGCAACGATTTTTTGACGTACTTCTTCTGGTACTTCTGCTACCATTTCAGTATCAATAAATCCTGGGCAAATTGCGTTTACAGTTACGTTTGTTTTTGCAAGTTCTAACGCTAATGATTTTGTAAATCCTAACATACCTGCTTTTGCTGCAGAGTAGTTTGTTTGTCCAAATCCACCAGCTTGACCAATAATAGAAGAAATACTAATGATTCTTCCTTCTTCAGCTTCTGTTATGTATGGAAGTACAGCACTAGTCGTATTAAATACGCTGCTTAAGTTCACGTCAATTACGCGCTCCCAATCTTCACGATTTAACTTTTTGAATGTACGATCTCTTGTAATACCAGCATTATTAACAAGAATATCAACTTTACCAAAATGATTCACAGTTTCTTCTACAAGTCGGTTTGCATCTTCTACTTTCGAAACATCCGCTTGAACTGCATAAACGTCATGTCCTTCTTTTCCTAATTCATTTACTAAGTTTTCAGCTGCTTCTTTACTGCTGTTATAGTTAATAACTACTTTCGCTCCCTCTTGTGCTAATGCTACTGTAATTGCTTTTCCAATTCCTTTTGCCCCACCTGTTACGATTGCTACTTTGCCATTTAATTGAACCATTTCTTTTCCCCCTTAAATGAATTTGTGAACGATTGTTATGAATCATTTTGGTACTCATATGAATAGAGTCCATATATTAATTATGTTTCGTTGTTTATACATGAAAAAGAGATTCTCCCTTCCCTTTTACACGTTATAAACAAACGCTATTATCATTTTTTATTTTCTGGCTTATTCGCAGGCTTTACTTCTTCTTTTACAGGTACTTGTAGTTTCGCTAGAACTGCATTTTGCTTTTCTAGCAATTCCAAAATTTGATCAACTTTCGTTTCTAATGTGCGAATATCTTGCTTTACTTTCGTAACATCACGCTTTAATGTAGGGGCTTGTCCTAATGAATCCACTTTCTCTTCTAGAACTTCCTCAATGTTATCAACTTTATTTTCTAAGTTAATAACAAGCGTAGCTACTCTAGCGATATCCTCTTTTGTAGGCACATTCACCTGTTCTAAATAACTTTTTGTTGTATCATTTAACGCTTTTTGATAAAACAAATTCAAGTCTAGAACGCTACCCATCCAAGCAGAATATTCTTCTGTTTTAATTGTTTCATTGAGCGCTTTTCCCCAAAATGTTTCGGTTTGTTCATAAGCATTTTTCCATGCTTGCAATGGATCGAATTTTTGATCAATCACTTCGCCTACACTCCCTTTTTTGTTTTTGAAACAATTCAACCTATTCACTATTTTCTAATATTCTGAATAAAACTTCAAGTCTATATTTTATTTTTCTTTATTTTCCAATAAATGTGTTGACATTAAAAACAGATAGGTGTAAATTGCACTTATAAGCAAAAAATTCCATCTAACTGATTCATGAGGTGATGCACAATCATGCTACATAATGAACCAGAACACCCAGAAAGTTTGGAAAAAAACCAAGCGAAACAACCAAACTCCATGCCAAAAAACTTCTTAGTTCCTTTCTTACTTCTCTGTCTAAAAGACTGGAGTCTTCATGGTTACAAACTCATTCAAATGCTAATGGACATCGGCTTTTCTTCTGTTGACCAAGGTAATGTGTATAGAACATTGCGCAAGTTAGAAAAAGAAAACCTTATTTCTTCTACTTGGGATACAAGCGAAGGCGGGCCAGCGAAACGAATTTATTCTTTAACAGAATATGGAGAGCAATATTTAACAACATGTGCGACTTCTTTTGAACATTATCAAAATATGTTGCGGACGTTTTTTACGTTATACACCAATGCATTCTTTCCATTTTCTACTTCTCCAGAAAAGGATGAAAAGGATTCTTCATCTTCACCTGGTGGTACAGCAGAGTAATCTGCGTTCACAATATGCAAAAAAACATTTGGAGGTCAAACAATGGAAACTAAGCCATACGAATTAGTCGATGCATTTTGGAAAAACTGGTCTCAATCTCTTTCCCTCTTCTCTTCAGCTGGGAAACAATTAGAGCAACTTACTTTAGAAACTTTAAAACAACAACAAGACGCTTTGCATAAATTAACATCAGGAGTAGATGAACTAGAAAAAGAACTACAACAATTCACTGCTCAGTTCAATAACCAATATACAGATTACGTGAAGCAATTAACTGGAAATTCCTTAAATGATCAAATTAACGAGTGGCAAGGCAAATGGAATGAACTTTCTACTCAAATGCACCAACTTACTGTTTCTCCTACGAAAACATCTTTGTCTATTCTTACTCAAACTAGCGGTCAATTTGAAGAAACAACAAAACAATTTATCGAACAACAACAAGTACAACGTGAAGAGGTTCAAAAACAGTTAGAAGTTTTTTTGGGAGAGTTCAAGTCCAAACAACTAGAACTCGCAAAGCAGTTCGAGGAAAACTCAAAAAATTTATTTACTTCCATCAAGTAAGGAAAATGTGGGAGCTAACTGCAGCACAAACAAAACTCTTTCTTCCTCCTACTACATCAAGATGGCTGGCATTTTTCGATATGGAAAAGAAGGAGGCCCAAATGAATCCATTTCAAGAAGCACAAACTGTTCCGGAGCTTCGTTATGATGAGATTCAAGTCGGTGATCAAGCATCCCTTACAAAAACGATTACGGATGAAGACGTTATCAATTTTGCAAAATTAACTGGAGATGTGAACCCTATTCATATTTTAGATTCTTTTGCAAAAACGACAATGTTTAAAGAACGTATTGCTCATGGCATGCTCGTTTCCAGTTTCATTTCGACGATCCTTGGAACGAAACTCCCTGGCAAAAACACGATTTATTTATCTCAAAACGTTTCATTCCGTGCTCCTGTCAAAATTGGCGATACACTTCGCGTTGTGGCAGAAGTCATCAAAAAACGTGACGATAAAAAAATCATTACGTTGCAAACAAACATATATAATCAATCAGGTGATATTGTCGTGGAAGGTACAGCGACAATACTGAAAAAAGAGTAGCAAATTTGCTACTCTTTTTTCTATCCAATAACTTCTAATCACACCGATTACTTCCGCGTATGAGTACGTCGTTTCCACATAAAATAATGTTACCAGTTCAGATAAGTACTTAGCTGAACTGGACTACTCATAAGGATGTGTATCAACATGGTAAAAACAAACAAATTACTAGTTCCAGGTGCAGAACAAGCACTTGAACAATTTAAATATGAAATTGCACAAGAATTCGGTGTTAGCTTAGGTTCTAATACAGCATCTCGTTCTAACGGTTCAGTTGGCGGTGAAGTAACAAAACGACTTGTTGCTTTAGCTCAACAACAATTACGTGGATAATACTATAACATATGGCTTAGAGGCAGATATTCTCTGCCTCTTTCTATTTTTAACATACATAATCGTGTTTTTTCACATACTAGTAAGAGCAAACTGAAAGGAACGATATGTGACATGAAACGGATTAACATTCGCATGAGTCCTCCCCGTGTTCTTACTTTTTCTTTTATTATGTTATCAATTATCGGTACATGCTTATTAAAGCTACCAATTGCTACAACAACGTCTATTTCATGGCTCGATGCTTTATTTACAACTGTTTCTGCTTGCACAGTTACAGGGCTTGGTGTTGTGGACACGGGGAAAGTATTTACCTTATTTGGCCAATGTGTCATTTTAACTCTTATACAAGTGGGCGGACTTGGAATTATGAGTTTTGCCGTTTTAATTGCGATTATGCTTGGCAGGAAAATTGGTCTTCAAAACCGAATTTTACTGCAACAAGCGTTAAATCAAACGAACATTGGTGGCGTCATTCGTCTTGCCAAAGCATTATTTTTATTCTCTTTTACAGTCGAATGTATCGCTACTTTGATTCTTTCTTTTGAATGGGTACCAAAATACGGTATTGCTAAAGGGATCTATTATAGCTTTTTTCATTCAATCTCTGCTTTTAACAATGCTGGTTTTTCTGTGTGGAGCGATAATTTAATGTCCCATTCTCATAGCATTCTGGTCAATCTCGTTATTTCTTCCCTCATTATTTTAGGGGGGATTGGTTTTACAGTAATTATAGATATAAAAAGAAAGAAAAATTTTAAAAACCTTACATTACACTCAAAACTTATGCTCTCTTCTACTCTAATCGTCAATATTATTGCGACTATTTTTATTTTCATATTCGAGTTCCACAATTCTCTTTCTATGAGAGGATTTACCCCATTTGAAGAAGGAATGGCCGCTTATTTCCAAGCGGTTTCAACGCGTACCGCCGGGTTTAATACCGTTGATATTTCTGCATTATCAAAACCTTCTCTACTATTAATGATGCTCCTTATGTTTATTGGCGCTGGTAGTGCTTCAACCGGTGGTGGAATTAAGTTAACAACCTTTTTAATCATGTTTTTTGGGGTATTTAAATTTTTACAAGAGCAAGATGATATTGTCGTGTTTAAAAAATCTATTAAAGATACCCTCATTGTCAAATCATTGACCATCACTATTATTTCCATTTCATTTATCTTTTTTGCTATTTTAATTTTAAGCATTACTGAGCAAGTTCCTCTATTGATGAGTGCTTTCGAAGTATTTTCAGCATTCGGGACTGTCGGTCTTAGTATGAATTTCACACCACACTTAACTATGATTGGAAAAGCTATTATTATCTTTATGATGTTTTTCGGGAAGATGGGACCTTTAACATTGGCTTTTTCATTTGCACGTAAAAAGAACCGAAAAATAAAATATCCGAATGAAGATATTTTAACAGGTTGACAACCGTATAAATTATCCATATAATGAGAGTACAATAGCATATCTCCAAAGGGGAGTAGCGTCCAAGAATATTTCTTGGAAACAAAGTCGTCATTACGTAGAACTTAGTTCTTCCGGCTTTGTTGGCATTTTCATTACATATGTCTAGCAAGACCTTTGCCTATTAACGGCAGAGGTCTTTTTTGTATTCATTACCAAATTCTTCCAAAGTTAATAGGCAGGAGTATGGGGAAACTAAATAGTGGGGAAATTCTTCACTTATTTAGTACTTATAGAAATGAGAGGAGAATGTACATGGATGTATCATTATTATTGGAGTATGGTTGGGTATTACTCATCCTAATTGCACTAGAGGGGATTTTAGCAGCTGATAACGCTCTTGTTCTTGCAATTATGGTAAAACATTTACCAGAAGAAAAACGAAAGAAAGCACTATTTTACGGATTGGCGGGGGCATTTGTTTTCCGTTTCGGATCATTATTTATGATTTCGTTCCTAGTCGACGTATGGCAAGTGCAAGCAATCGGTGCCATTTACCTTATGTTTATCGCTGGTAATCACTTATTTAAAACGTATGTTAAAAAGAATACGGATGAAGACACAGAAGAAAAAGAAGCAAAGAAAAAACAAGAGAACTTTTGGTGGACTGTATTTAAAGTTGAGGTTGCTGATATCGCCTTCGCAGTTGATTCAATTTTAGCTGCTGTTGCATTAGCAATGACTTTACCGAAAACAGGATTAGGTACAATTGGTAGTCTTGATACTGGGCAATTCGTTGTTATCTTTGTAGGTGGACTTATCGGATTAATCATTATGCGATTTGCAGCAACTGCTTTCGTACAAATCTTAAAACGTAAGCCAGGACTTGAAACTGCAGCATTCTTAATTGTAGGTTGGGTTGGTGTGAAACTAGCAGTCTATACATTAGCACACCCTGCATTAAATGTAATTCCGCATTCATTCCCAGAATCTACGCCATGGAAGCTTACATTCTGGATTGTATTAGTTGGAATCGCAGTTGGCGGTTGGTTCTTCTCAAAAGAAGTAGAAGTAAAAGCAGAAAAGAATTTAGACGAAAAAGCGCTGTAATTACAGCGCTTTTTCCTTTTTCCCTTTCCCCTCTCAATGTCCAGAAAAAATTCCATTATACTACCTTTTGTAAGCGTTTTCTCAATGCATGTATGTCCTTTTTGTGAAACATTGCACAAACTTATTGAAACTAAGACCGAATCCATGTAGTTTATTCATATAAGGAGTATTTATAGATGATGTACTAAAGGAGCGTATTACTCATGCTAGAACAAGGATTAGATTATGTTGTCAAACTGGCTAAGAGCAAAAAACAAATGCTAGATACAAACCCGATGCAATATTTCATTCGTGCCGCACTTGCGGGTATTTATATCGGTTTTATTATTGTACTATGTTTTAAATTAGGTAACTTTTTTCACATTGCAGATTCACCAGCAACTTATTTAGCTGCTTCTATGTTTTTCGGAATTGCCCTCGTACTAATTATATATGGCGGCGCTGAATTGTTTACTGGAAACACAATGTACTTCACAGTAGCAACTTTAAGAAAAGAAACAACAATTTCTGATACACTTCGTAACTGGGTCGCTTGTTATGCAGGGAATTTAGCTGGAGCTTTATTCTTTGCCTTACTATTTTATGCAACTGGAATTTTCGAAGCAATTGATCACAGTCATTTCATGAATAAAGTAGTAGAAGGAAAAATGAATACACCTACAATGCAATTATTCTTTAAAGCAATTTTATGTAACTGGCTTGTATGTCTTGCGTGTTTCTTACCTTCTCAAGTGAAAGGTGATACAGCAAAAATTATGATGATGATGCTACTCGTTTTCACATTCTTCTTATCTGGTTACGAGCATAGTATTGCAAACTTATCACTGTTTGCTTTATCTTTAGTTTCACCGCATCCGGAGACAATTTCTTTTGCAGGTGCTATTCATAACTTAATTCCAGTTACAATCGGTAACATTATTGGCGGGTCTGTATTTGTCGGTATGGTATACCATTACTTAACAAAGAAAGTGCCCGACGTGAAACAAGAAGAAACTGAATTAGTATCAGCTCAACAAGAAGAAATCATTCCGTTACAAGCACATATGAAACATTAAAAACTCCAAAGTTTTACTTTGGAGTTTTTAGCTCCCCACATATTTAACAACAAGGTGAGGATTAATTTCCCCTTCTTTCTTCCCCTTATTAATCCTCTGTTTCATCTTGTGCATACCGATGACATCATTCGTATGAAGGTGCATTTCATTTACATATAAACCCTCTTTACAAAAAGCCTCTACAAAATCTAATCCATTTCTTTCTCCCCATCCCATATTAAAATCAAGGGAAAGAATATTTACCTCATAATCCCGAACCATTTGCAAAGCACATTCTACTGTAGTAGCGGGTACATACCCGTACGGACAACTCCTTTGATCATCCATATATACATCCATGTTCTATCCCCTCTCTATTTTGTATACGTGACCAACATGTAACATATTGCTCCAAGGCTAATAAAAGGACCAAACGGAATTTGGCTCCTCATTTTCATACGTTTTAATACTATACCCACTCCAAAGAAACAAAGACTAAAGCAAGATGCTAAAAATAAAATCATAAAAATCCCTTTCAGTCCCGCTATAAATCCAAGCAGCGAAAGTAATTTTATATCCCCTCCACCAAGCCCTTCTGGATATATCTTCTGCATGCAATGTAACAAAATGAATATAACGCCACTACCAACTATACTATCTGTCCAAGTGACTAACGGTACAAAAATACATTCTAAAATGAGTAAACAGGCAAACCAAGCTAAAATACGATTCGGGATTAACATATATATGTAATCTGTAACTGAAATAATAAGAAGTAATGAAAATAGCGATAAAATGATGATAATCTCTCGTTCCATCCCAATCATATATACAGTAAGAAGAAATATCATTCCTGTTACAAGTTCAAATACTACGTACAAAATTGAAATCGTCCTCTTACAATTCTTACAACGTCCCCTCTGTATACAAAATGAAATGATTGGGATCAATTCTTTTGGCTTTAGCACATACTTACAATAATGACAATGTGAACGCGGGGTAATGATAGACTCACCTAGTGGGACTCTCATCGCAATTACCATAAAAAAAGAACCAAACACCATCCCCACTAACAATGCATATAAATAAGTGAACATCCCTTCCTCTCCTTTCCAGAAGAACATAGCAAAAAAAGGAGAGAAATTCTACTTCATATTATCTCTATTCTATTAAAAAAGCAGGCCATTTTCTGGCCTGCTTTCCCCTCTTTTATACGATGAAATATACTGCTTTTAATGGTCCATGTACTCCGACAACAAGATTCATTTCAATATCTGCCGAGTTACTAGGCCCTGTAATAAAGTTAATACAAGATGCCACTGTCTCGCCATTTTCTACACGTGTGTTCATATCCTGAACTGCTTGTGTAATACGAGGCACAAGTGTTTCACGTGGAATAATAGCAAAGTATACAGTCGGTAAAAAGTGTAAAGAACGACCTTGACCTTTATGACTTTGTACAACAATCGTACCAGATTCAGCTAAAGTATAATCACTAAATGCGATTCCAATATTCGCTCTTTCTGCGATACGCATATTCTCTTCTTTTTTCTCCGGATCCCATACATTCACTTCAACATTTTGCTTTGGAAGCTCTTCTTTAAATAAAGAAGTCAATCCATAAGAATCAAAACGTTCATCTGCCGATAACATAATAGGTCCCCCGCCGTTTTCCACGATTACTTTTTGAATATCTTCGCGTAAACGGTCGTTTGTCGTTTCCACTACAGTTGTATGAATGTTTGTACATTGATTTTTAAATACTTCTAACAATTCTTCTTGTGAATAATCTTTTAGCGTTTCTACATTCACATTACTTTTCCATGCTGGACGCTTTACGCCTTCCGTTTTCCGCTCACGTCCAAGTTCTTTTGCAATATTATCTAGAAAGGACTCACGGTTTTGAATTAATCCTGTCATTATTTGTCCCCGCCTTTCTTATGATCTTTATACCAATCACGGAATCGTTCTTTACTTGGAGCTGGGAATTCACGAATATCTGTCCAGTTTTTAAGTGGCCCAACACCTTTTGATACACGGTTACCAGATGTAAATGGACTCATTGCTGCTGGTGCCATTTTTGATCCCATTTTATATAAAGCAGCTGAAGAAGCACCCATACTAAACATTTTCATTGCTAATTTTTCTGCAAGTGGAGCACGTCCTTCTTGCTCAACAATTACTTGACGATGTTTTAATAACAAATCATGTAGTGGTATTTTTACTGGACAAGCTTCTGTACATGCTCCGCATAAACTAGATGCATAAGGAAGCTCTTTGTAATCGTCATATCCGCCTAAAAGTGGAGTTAATACCGCACCGATTGGTCCTGAATATATAGAGCCATATGAATGTCCACCAACGTGACGATATACAGGACATACGTTAACACAAGCAGCACAACGAATACATTGCAATACTGATCGGAATTCCGATCCAAGAATTTGAGATCGACCATTATCAACAACAACTAAGTGGAATTCTTCAGGTCCATCTACTTCCTCTTCTTGAATTGGTCCCGCTACAGTTACATAACTTGTTAATTTTTGCCCGACTGCACTACGACATAGTAAACCAACTAAAACATCTAATTCTTCCATTGTCGGAACCATACGTTCCATACCCATTACTGCAATTTGAGTTTTCGGAATCGACATAACAAGATCGGCATTACCTTCGTTCGTTACTAAACAAAGAGAGCCAGTATTTGCAACAGCGAAGTTACAACCTGTCACACCAATTTCCGCATCCATAAATTTCTCACGAAGTTGTTTACGAACAAACTTTGTCATTTCGTATGGATCATCAGAATTTTCATAGCCAAGTTTTTCTTTAAATACATCACGAATTTGTGCTCTATTTTTATGAAGTGCAGGCGCAATAATATGTGAAGGTGGATCGTTATCTACTTGCAAGATATACTCTCCTAAGTCACTTTCTAACACTTCACAGCCAATCTCTTCAAGGGCATGATTCATACTAATTTCTTCAGTTACCATTGATTTTGATTTTACAACTTTCTTCGCTTGTTTCTTTTTTGCAACGTCTTGAATATACTTTGCTGCTTCCTCTTTCGTTTTCGCAAAGTACACATGTCCGCCTCTTTTTGATACATTTTCACTTAACTGCATTAAGTAATAATCAAGATTTTCTAACGTATGTTGGCGAATTTGTTCACCTAGTTCACGCCACTCTTCCCAATTTCCTAATTCGTCCGCTGCTTTTAAGCGATTCGTATATAAGCGCGTTTGTGCAGAAGATACTGCTCCACGCATAAACGAATCTTGAATTCCATCGCCAACGCGATCATTAAATTTTTTCTCACTGATTTTCATAGACATAGCTTATGTTCCCCCTTCATGAGCGACTATTCAGTACCTCAGCAATATGCATTACTTTTATTTCTTTTCCTAAACGCTCAATACGTCCGCCAATGTTTAACAAACACCCACAATCTGCACCGATTAAATAATCAGCACCTGTTTCCATTGCACTATCTACCTTTTCATCTACCATTTGCTCAGAAATTGGCGTCATCTTCACTGAAAACGTTCCCCCAAATCCACAACAATTTTGCGCGTTTGGCAGTTCTCTCACAGTTAATCCTTTGACGTTTGATAATAAAATTCCTGGCGCCTCTTTTACTCCAAGCAGGCGTGTCATATGACAAGATTTATGAATAGTAGCGATCCCTGGTAAACTTGCACCAACATCTGTCACTTTTAAAACATCTACAATAAATTGTGTAAATTCATATGTTTTATCAGCAATCTTTTGTGCACGTTTAGCCCACTTCGGATCATCTTTAAAAACATGCGGATACTCATGAAACATTGTCGCACAAGAACCAGATGGTGTAACGATATATTCTGCATCTTCGAAAGTTTCAATCATATGTTTCATCGCTTCTTTTGCTGCTTCTACATGGCCGCTATTATAAGCAGGCTGCCCACAACAAACTTGTGCTTCTGGAAATTCAATTTCACAACCTAAACGCTCCAACACTTCAACTGTTGCTTTGCCGACGTTTGTTTCAAACATATCGACTAAACAAGTAACAAATAAAGTAACTTTCATAACTATTACTCCCCCTTTTTACAACTCCACCAACAAACATATGGTCATCAGATGACTAAGAAAAGAAGAAGTAGGCTCAACCATGGCCTATCCTCTCCCTCTTCTAAAGAAAACGCTTACTTAATCTCTCTCTATTTTATCAAAAAATTTGATTTTTAAAAGATTAAATTACGAATTTATATCGTTTTTACCTGTGACAATATGTTCTACATTTGTTAAATGATCTAGCATTGCTTGTTGCGCTAATTCTACATCTTGCTTTAACACTGCATCATATATAACTTGATGCTCTTCTATAAGTCGTTCTGATGTTGTTTGTTCACCATATAAAATAATGCGTCTTGATTCACCAATTGTTTCAGCAATCATCTCTGAAACGTGATTCATGAGTTCAAGCAAAATGTTATTATGCGAAGACTCCGCAATTCCCATATGGAACTGAAAATCTGCTTTTTCGCCAGCCTTTTCATCTCCAATGTTCTTTGCCATTTCATCTAACCAATGTTTCATATTTTGCAAATTAGCTTCCGTACGCTTTGCCGCAGCTGCTCGAACTGCCCCCACTTCAAGCACCTTTCGTACTTCTAATAAATTCAAAATATCTTCTTTCTTCATTAATAATTTATTGTTTAATGATTTTGTTAATGAAGAAGAATCGAAATTCTTCACATATGTACCTTCTCCTTGTTTCATCTCAATTAAGCCCATTGCTCTTAGCGCACTTAACGCTTCACGAACAGCAGATCTACCAACTTGAAACTGCTCAGCTAATTGATGTACAGGAAGTAGTTTGTCACCAGGTTTTAACGTACCATTTTTAATCATTGTTAAAATAGCTTCAGATACTTCTTCGTAAATTTTTTTCGGTTTAATAGATTTGTACTCCAGTTAAATCACCTCAGTATCTTCCAAACAACAATTGAAACGATTTATAAGAACTTTGCATCATAACTATTTTAGAACGAATTGGTAAGAAGTACAAATGTTTTGTTCATAAAATCGTCAAATTTTTAATATTTGTTTAATATTAACTTATATGTATTCCTATATTTATTTGCGTTCATGAAGAAAAGCATGCCCTTCACGTTAGAACATGCTTTCTTCAACTTGTATTTTCAATTTAATACTAACCGTCGTTCCATTCCCTTTTTCACTTTCAATTCGCCACTGTCCATCATGTATATGAACAATTTGTCTTACAATAGCAAGGCCTAAACCTGTTCCACCATGTTGACGACTTCTCGCTTTATCAACGCGGTAAAAACGTTCGCCAAGATTTTCTAAATGCTCTGTATCAATTCCGATTCCTGTATCTTTTATGTTCAATTCACAGTAATCATCTATCTGCCTGAGCGTTATCATAATATCCCCGTTTTGATTTGTATACCGTATCGCATTATCTAACACGTTATGAAGCACTTGTTGCATACGATCCTCATCAATCATTACAATGATTTCTGGATTTAAATTTGTTGAAATACGAATTTTCTTTTCTATAAACTTAATCTCATACGTATCTAACACATCTTCAATGAGTTGTGAAAAAACGATAGGTTGTTTCTTTAACGGAAAATGTTCTCCTTCTAATTGCGCTAAATCTAATAAATCATGAACGAGGCGCTGCATTCGATCTGCTTCTTTATGAATCAGCTGTGTTACTTTTTCCTGCTGCGGTCCCTTCGCTACACCATCTAAAATAGCCTCGCTATATCCTTTTATATAACTAAGCGGTGTTCTTAATTCATGCGAAACGTTAGCTAAAAATTCCTTACGCTTTACGTCTTCTGTCTCTAAAGAATTTGCCATTTTATTAAATGCTTTTCCTAACCGTCCAATTTCATCTTCGGAAGAAATTGTAATTCGTTCTGAGAAATCTCCCGTAGCCAAATGATTAGCCACTCGTTCCATTTGCGAAAGCGGTCTCGTAATAGCGATAATAATCTTTCTACCAATCCATATTGTTAGTAAAGTCATAGCCAGTGCTAACGGTGCTAAAATAAGGCCCATATCATATATTAAGTCTTTTATACTTTTTAAAGGAATATAAGAATATACAATGCCAACTAACTTTTTATTTTCTAAAACAGGGATGACAACCCCCATAATATTACGTTCAAAATGTTCCTCATACCCTATCTTTGTCACCGTTTTTCCATCTAATAATGTTTGTCTGTCCCCTTCACTTATAAGAGAATGATGATGCACATCAAAAGGTAAACATGCGCTTAAATCACGTGGATTTGATACGAAAAGAACGTCTGAACTAGATATTTGATCAAATGCTCTTACTTTCTCTTCAAAAGTTGCTATTCCTTCATGCTTATCATATTGCGCAGCAAGACCCTTCCCTTCCATTACTAATGAATCTTTTAAATTATCAACGTATAGTTTTTCATACGAATATAAAGATACAAAATAAAGAAAGGAAACTGTTACAAATACTGCACATACTACTGTCAGCCAAAGCTTCTGTACCATCGTAAACATACGTTACACCTCAAATTTATAGCCTACACCCCAAACAGTTTGAATGTAATTTCCACTTTCTCCAAGCTTCAAACGCATCGTTTTCACATGCGTATCTACTGTTCTTGTACTTCCTGCATAATCATATCCCCATACCTTTTCCAGCAATTGTTCCCGGCTAAATACTTGTCCCGTATGTTGGCAAAGAAAATAGAGTAAATCAAACTCTTTTACAGTAAGAGAAATCGGCTCACCATCAGCCTCAATCTTCCTACTTTTTTCATTAATAAGGATCGGTCCAAACTGAATCTCCTCTTGTTGCTCTTGCTTTGTATAACGTCTTAGCACAGCTTCCATACGAGCAATTAGTTCTCCAGGACTAAATGGCTTTACAATATAATCATCTGCTCCCATACGTAAGCCGTTCACCCTATTCCATTCTTCACCTTTTGCTGTTAAAAATATAATTGGTACATCCGATGTTTTTCTAATTTCTTTACAAACTGAAAGTCCATCCATCTCTGGCATCATAATATCTAATACAACGAAATCATAATGATCCGTCTCTAATTTTTTGAGCGCCTCTTTCCCATTTCCAGCTTCTCCCCACTCGTATCCGAAATTATCTAAGTACATTCCAACAAGCTGCCTCATATCACTTTCATCATCTACAACTAGCACCCTATATTTACTCATTGTCCTTCCCTTCCCTCTCTATGAGTTGAAACGGCCCTTTTCCGACTTTAATTGTTTGTTTTATTTTCAAATTCTTCATATCCATGACACACACTTCATCACTATCATAGCTTGCTACGTATCCTTCTGCTCCGCTCTTCAAAAATGCAAATGGGTTCGACCCTACTTCTACAGAAGCTACCTCTTTATACGTGCTAACATCAAACTGTCTAAGCGTATTCGAACCGTGACTTAATGCATATACATACTTATTATCCTTCGTTATATTCACAGGCATAAACGGAGCATGTAAAGAACGTACCATTTCTCCGCTCTGCAATGAATATACTAATACTTTTTCATTGACTTGATTTCCATCACCATGTCCACCAATCCATATTTCTTTCCCATCTGGGCTAATTGTCGCTCCCGTTGATGCTGGGGGAATTATAAAGGATTGTATCACTTCTTTTTTCTTTGTATCAATTGTCGTTAGCTTCGTATCATAAAAGTTTAATACAGATAACTGGTTATGGTACTCTACCATCGTTATTGGTCCTTTTCCGGTTGACACACTCCCTGTCTCTTTCCCCTTTATTGTAAAGAACCTTACCTTTTGAGCAGTTTGATCGGCAGCAAATAATTGCTTTTTATCTTCGGATACGATCACATTTACAATGCCTTTTCCAGTTTTATATTTGGCCACTTGTCTTCCTTCAGCTAGTGAATATACATACATATACTCTAACTGCTTACCATATACAAGTATGTCCTCGCCGTTTGGAAGTAGTGCAACTCCTGCCATTGGTTCATTAAGTTCCCATGTCGTAATTAACTTTTTAGTTTGTTTATCAACAAAACTGATACTACCTTCTTTTATATTCGTTGTTATCATAACACTTTTATCTTTAGCAATCGGTGTATATGTACTTCCTTGACACCCTACTAATAGAAATAAAAAACAGAGAAGAAAAACATACTTTCTCAAAAGGTTCCCTCCATCTTCGGATGATTTCGTTATAATTGTAAAATAACAAATAAATGTGTGGAAAGTGTGAAATTTTCCTTTCTTACTTCATTTACATATATAATGTACAACAAATAGAATTTGAGGTGTGCAAATTATGCTTTTTCCTGATTTAGCGAATAAAATTGTACGAGAAGTACGCAGATTAATTAAAGAAAATATTATTATCATTAATATACAAGGCGTTATTATCGCAAGTACAGATGTAGAAAGAATCGGTCAATTTCATGAAGGCGCACTCCGCTGTGCAAAACAAAAGAAAACTGTCATTATTACAAAAGAAGATGAACGACGTTTGCAAGGCGTAAAGGCGGGGATGAACCTTCCCTTACTATTTCATGACGAAGTAATTGGTGTCATTGGAATTACAGGCGAACCTGAAAATATTTCACAATACGGAGAAATATTACGTAAAATGACCGAACTACTCATTCATGAAAACTACTTTTTAGAACAACTAGAACTTGAACACCGTTCTTATGAAGCATTTGTCTTTGATTGGCTTCAAAATACAGACTGGTCTCCAAGCTTTCTCGATCGCGCAAAAACACTTGGTATTGATTTATATAAGAAGAAACAACTTATTTTGTTCTCTATCGATCAAAATGACACGATGCTTCAGCGTAAAATTTGGCAACACGTACGCAATCTATTAACAAAGGAGCATCTATTTATTCGCTGGGGAAATGATCGATTTATTTTATTTACAGCCACGAGCTCCAAAGAACAAACGTATCAATTTTTAACACGATTAAAACACGATTGTGAAAATTTGTTTTCTATTCCTTTATATATTGGGATTGGACAATCCGTTACGCCAAGCAATATGAACTTATCGTATGAACAAGCATTACAAGCTCTTTCCGTATCACTTGAAACGAAACAAATTGTATTTAATGAAGATTTACGTTTAGAAATGTGCTTACAAGATATTTCCGCAGAAACGCGGGAACAGTTTCTAAGACGCACGATCGAAAACTTACTATCATCTCCTGAGCTTATGCACACTTTACGCTTATTTATCGATTATAACCAATCCTATAAACAAACAGCTGAACAATTACATATACACATTAACACATTGCATTACCGACTTAAAAAGATTGAAGAGCATACGGGACTTGACCCGAAACAATTCAAAGACTTACATATTTTATACTTCTCGCTACTCTTATTAGATAATCATACAAAAAAGAATGATAAAACGGATTAATCTTTAGATGATTATACATAGAAAGAATCCCCCAACTTTTTTATCATTATAATGAAAGCACTGTGACAACGTTTTTTATAATGACTAATTACGTTAACAGTTTGAGGGGGATTTCCAATGTTAGAAAAGCAAATTATTCATTCATTCGTATCCATTGTTGGCAACGATAATGTAGATACATCCAATATGGGGCGTTTAACATATAGTTATGATGCCACTCCAAACTTCCAAGCAATGCCTGATGCAGTCATTGCTCCTCGTAATACAACTGAAGTAGCGGAAGTGTTAAAAGTATGTAACACTCACAACATTCCTGTATATGTTCGTGGTTCTGGAACAAACCTTTGCGCAGGAACATGTCCACTTGAAGGCGGTATCGTCCTTATCTTCCGTCATATGAATAATATTTTAGAAATTGATGAAGAGAATTTAACAATCACAGTACAAGCTGGTGTGATTACGCTTGATATTATTAAAGCTGTAGAAGAAAAAGGTTTATTTTATCCACCAGATCCAAGCTCGATGAAAATTTCTACAATTGGCGGTAACATTAATGAAAATTCAGGTGGGTTACGCGGATTAAAATATGGCGTAACACGTGATTATGTGATGGGTCTTGAACTTGTCTTACCAAATGGCGATATTATTCGCACTGGTGGTAAATTAGCAAAAGATGTAGCTGGTTACGATTTAACTCGGTTATTTATCGGTTCTGAAGGAACACTTGGCGTCGTAACAGAAGCGATATTAAAACTTGTTCCTATGCCTGAAACGAAGAAAACGATGCTTGCGCTCTATGAAGATATTAATGAAGCTGCACGTGCTGTTTCTTCTATTATTGCAAATAAAATCATTCCAGCGACACTTGAGTTTTTAGACCAACCGACAATTGAAGTAGTAGAAGAGTTTGCTCAAATTGGTTTACCAACCGACGTAAAAGCAATTTTATTAATTGAGCAAGATGGTCCGCCTGAAGTTGTCAATCGAGATATTGAAAAAATGGCTAACGTTTGCCGCTCTATGAATGCAGTTGATGTTCGCGTTGCAAAAGATGAAGCAGAAGCAGATGCACTTCGGACAGCTCGCCGTAGTGCGCTATCAGCACTTGCAAGATTAAAGCCTACTACAATACTAGAAGATGCAACGGTACCACGTTCACAAATCGCTCCAATGGTTGAAGCGATTAATGCCATTGCAAAAAAATATAATATTCCTATTTGTACATTTGGACATGCTGGTGATGGTAACTTACATCCAACTTGTATGACAGATGCTCGTAATGAAGAAGAAATGCACCGGGCTGAACAAGCTTTTGCTGAAATATTTGCAAAAGCAATTGAACTTGGTGGCACGATTACTGGTGAACATGGTGTTGGTGCGATGAAAGCTCCGTATTTAGAAATGAAATTAGGTAAAGAAGGTATTACTGCTATGCAAGGGATTAAACAAGCCTTCGATCCAAATAACATTATGAATCCAGGAAAGATGTTCGCGAAGGACACTCGTAAAAGAGTAGTGGTTGAAAGATGACAACATTAAATAAAGAAAACATTCAAAAAGAATTTAAAGAAAGATTAAGTGAAGATGAACTACTAAACTGTATGCGATGCGGTTTCTGCTTACCAACTTGTCCTACTTATATTCAATCTGGATATAAAGAATCACATTCACCACGTGGACGTATCGCAATAATGAAAGCGGTCGTTGACGGTTTAATTGAGCCAGATGAAGATGTTGAAAATACATTAAATGTTTGCCTCGGCTGCCGTGCTTGTGAACCTGTTTGTCCATCTGGTGTGAATTACGGACATTTATTAGAAGAAGCTCGTGATATTATAAATCAAAACAAAAAGTTCTCGGTGCCAGTGAAAGCTGTTCGTAAAGTCGTTTTTGAAGGACTATTCCCGCATCAAAATCGAATGAGAACATTAACAGGACTAATCGGATTTTATCAGCGTTCTGGATTACAAACGCTAACACATAAAACAGGGATTATGAAGTTATTCCCTGAAACACTTGCAACGATGGATCTCGTTTTACCAAAAGTCCCTAAAATGAAAGCAATGAAAGATCGTCCTGAATTTTTACCTGCTGAAAGTACAAAAAAGAAACAAGTTGCATTCTTCACAGGCTGTTTAATGGATACGATGTTTTTAGAAACAAATAACGCAACGATGAAACTTCTTCAGTTAGCTGGTTGTGATATCGTTATTCCGAAAACACAAAGTTGCTGCGGGGCATTACATGGACATGCTGGTGAGAAAAGTGGAGCAAAAGAACTAGCGAAACGTAATATAAAAGCCTTCGAAGATTTAAACATCGACTATATCATTACGAATGCTGGTGGTTGTGGAGCTTACCTCGTAGACTACGATTATCTTTTAAAAGACGATCCACAGTGGGCTGAACGTGCAAAGCAGTTTGTTTCTAAAATTAAAGATATTACCGCTATTCTAGTAGAACTAGATTTCCATAAACGTAATGACTTACGACTCAAGCCGCAAATTATTACGTATCAAGACTCTTGTCATTTACGCAATGTTATGCGAACATCTTCAGAACCTCGTATGTTACTAGAAGCAATTCAAGGCGCAACATACCGTGAAATGAAAGATGCGGATCGCTGCTGTGGTTCTGCTGGTATTTACAATATTGTCCATTCAGAGTTATCCATGGAATTTCTAGATTATAAAATGGATCGTGTGCATGAAACAGAAGCAGCAACTATTGTTACTGCAAATCCAGGTTGTCTACTACAAATGAAATTAGGCATTGAACGAGAAGGACTTTCTCATAAAATGAGAGGAATTCACATTGTAGATTTATTATTAGAAGCAATTGAAACCAACTCGTAATAACTCGTAACATACGTAATAATAAGAAAACGGCTATCTCCTTCGTCTACGTAAAGAGATAGCCGCTTTTTTGTCCTCTACAACATTAAAAATATGTTACTTTATTATAAAAAAGAACGACAGAAATATTACATTTTTGTAAAAATCAATCCAGTATATTCCTCAAAAAAATGCTCAAACCATTGATACAATAGGATTCTTCATTTTCAATACAGGTACATTTATCCAAAAACCCCCTCTTAAAACCAAGTATAAAAATGCTGAAAATTCCTTTTATACTCTATGTTTCTCTTATTTTGGCTCTTTTCACCCCTTAGGATAAATTAGGTAAATTTTAAGTCTATGAATTTTTTTCCATCTTTTTTCTCGCAAAATCTATGCTACGATGAATTTGTCAGTCAGACAGGCTGTCAAAAACAAATCGTGTGAAAACAAATTAAAACTTTATATAGGGGGACACACATCATGAAAAAGCGTGTTTTATTATCTGTAGCTGCTGCAACGGCTCTTACTTTAGGAGTATCTTCTCTAGATGCACAAGCTGCAACAGTACAACCATCTAATATAAAGGTTCAAAATATTCAGCATTCAAAAGTGATGATGAAGCAAATGAGCCAACAAGAATTACAAGCATTCTTACAATCTATGGGCGTGGAATCATTAGCACAATGGCAACAAGGAAACTTCCAACCAAATTGCATTATTCCTGGTCAACAACCTACTGAAAATATTGTAACTGAGCAACCAACAGCTAAGCCAGAAACTCAAAAGCCTGTTGAGCAAAAACCAGTTGAGCAAAAGCCTGCTGAAGAAGTTCAAAAACCAGAAGCTCAAAAACCTGCTGAAAACAACAATACTCAAAAGCCTGCTGAACAAAAACCTGCTGAGCAAAAGCCTGCTGAAGAAGCAAAATCTTTAAGCGAGTTCGAACAACGTGTTGTTGAATTAACAAACGCTGAGCGTGCAAAACAAGGCTTACCAGCTTTAAAAATCGATACTGAATTAAGCAAAGTAGCACGCATTAAATCTGAAGATATGCAAAAAAACAACTACTTTGATCATAACAGCCCTACATACGGGTCTCCATTTGACATGATGAAGAAATTTGGTATTTCTTATACATCTGCCGGTGAAAACATCGCTCAAGGCCAACGTACACCTGAAGAAGTAGTACAAGCTTGGATGAACAGTGCTGGACACCGTGCAAACATCTTAAATAACGGCTTCACTCACATCGGTGTTGGCTATGTAGAAAGCGGCAACTACTGGACACAACAATTTATTACGAAGTAAATAGATTAAAAGAGTCTTCTCATAATGAGAAGACTCTTTTTTTACGTTTCATAACTTTCTATTATGTATGAGTACATTATGTAGAACATAAACAAAATAGAGCCACAGCTTATTACACTAAGTAACACATAAAACCCCCACTTCAAGTTCAAAAACAATGAAAACAATATACTACATGCCATCACTTGAAAAATCCGCCTACTCACTAAACGAATTTTTTGTAATTTGATTGGGTCTTTTTCCGTACTCTTAACTGTTTTAAAGCCTTTACTAAGCATAAAAAGAAACATACTAATTCCAATTGTTAGTCCTGTCTGGAAGGATATCATGCTTCCACAATTAATAAAGAGAATGAGCATATGGATAAACAACATAAATAATGTAATCGTCTTTAGAAATCCACTTATAATGATATGCTCGCCTTCATTAACCTTATATATATTATGTGAAATAATATACACGAATCCATGTAAAAAAATAATAAGACAAGGAATAAATGCTATAACAACTTGTTTACTCATAAACTCGTTCGGCCCACCATTTTCATTCCAATGTACTGCCATAAAGTTTGGTAAATATGGATAAAGACATAGAGTAACTAAAAGACAAGCGAAAAATATTCCTAATATATATTTATATTTGATCAAGTGATTCTCACCTCTCTTTTCTCTTAACGGCTTCGCTTCTTTTAGAGAAATCCCTGCAAAAATCTACTTTTCTCAAACTTAAACTTACACTTTACGCATTCATTCTTTGAAATTCTTTCATTGTATTATTTAATTTTGTAGGAAATGGTACATCCACTTCGATCTCTTCTTTCGTAATTGGATGTAAGAAATGAATCTTCATCGCATGTAATGCTTGCCCTGTCATATGTTTCGTTTGTCCACCATATAATACATCTCCAACTAATGGATTACCATGATAGCTCATATGAACACGAATCTGATGAGTTCTACCAGTTTCTAATTGTAACGTCACAAACGTAACATTTTGTTTTTTAAAATACTTCTCTACTTTATAATATGTGATCGCTTGATCTCCCTTTGGAGAAACACGTCGTCTCGTCGCATGATGACGATCTCTTCCAATAGCTGCGTCAACGGTTCCTTGCTTACCTTTTACTTTTCCTTCAACAAGCGCCGCATATGTTCTTTTAATTTTTCGTTCCATTAATAAACGATCCATAATTGCACCAGCAATTCTATGCTTAGCAAACACAACACCACCTGTCGTATCTTTATCTAACCGATGAATATGACGAACCTTCGTCTCTAAACCTTGCATTTGAAAATGAAAGGCAACCAGGTTTGCAAGTGTTCCCGTTCCACCTTTTTCAGCAGGATGTGTGTCCATCTTCTCAGGCTTATTTACGATAAGTACGTGATCGTCTTCATATACTACATGTAATTCACCATATTCAGGCTCTACATCGTATTCTTCCTCCACAAACATATGAACTTGCAACTTATCGCCTTCTTTTAAAAGCTCATTCCATCTTCTTTGTTCTCCGTTAACGGTAACACCTTTTTCCATACGAAGCTGATGTAACAACTTTTTCGGTATTTCCCATTCTATTTTTAATAACGAATCAATACTTATGCCATTCCATTTCGCTGGAACAGTAATCTCGCACCATTCGCCCTTTTTATTCGTTTCCATACTGTATCACCTTATTTCTATTGATTCTCTCATTGTAACGGAAAATACTCTTTGATGCACCGTCAAAAATAGAGGACAGTCTTATAATAGACTGCCCCTCACGCTCTACGCCTTTTCATTTCTTGCAATACTTCTTCCGCTTTTTGTTCATACGATAAATCTTTAAAGAAATCCGCCAATCTTTTATAATCATTATACGTATCTAATAAGTCATCAATTTTTTCTACTTTCATCACTTGTTGTTTTTGCTTCATTTTTACTGGATAACGATAGCCCGATACCTCTTGTATTTTGTAATACTCATCCTCTACTTGAATGACCTTTACAAGTTCCTCCTCTTCCGCATCCATCGTATACCCATCAAAATCTCTCAGCAATTCATAAATAATATGAGTCCATTCATCTTTTGGATAAAATCCTTTTTCTAACCGATAACCGACAATGCGATACATATGCCCATCGTTTTCTGCAAACTGTACTGTATCATTTAGCTTAAACTTAAAATAACGAAACATTGCCTTCACCTACTTATATGTAATGTTCTTATCACATACTATTTGCAAAATGTAGGTCTTGCTATTCATAAAAAAATACTCATCTATAAGATGAGTATTTTTTACGATGATTTTTCTCTTTTCTTTCGAAATGGTAACCACCAGTTCCAGTCTCCAAACAATTTCATTAAACTTGGTACGAGCATAAGACGAATAATTGTTGCATCAAGGAATATCGCTAATGCAACGCCCAGCCCCATTTGCCGTACTGGTAAAATATCAGTAAAGGCAAACGCACCAGTTACAACAATCATAATTAACGCAGCTGATGTAATGATCCTACTTGTTGACACAAGTCCTTCTAACGTAGCTTGATCGTTATCTCCTGTTTCTTCATACAGTTCATGAATACGTGAAATAAGAAAGACTTCATAATCCATACTAAGCCCAAATACGAGACCGAAAATGAAGATTGGTAAGACAAATAGAACAGGACTCGCTTCTAAACCAAAATGTCCACCTTCAAATAACCAAACAACAATTCCGATTGTTGCACTTAAACTAAGTATATTCATAATAATCGCCTTAATTGGAATGAGTATAGATCGGAATGCAAATAATAATATAACAAAGGTCGATCCAAATATAACAGACATACCAATTGCAACTTTATCTTTAATTTCATCTTCTAATTCTTGTTGGAACGTCGTCATCCCGCCTAAATAATACGTAACATCTGTTTCTTTATAATTTTGTTTAAAATCACGAATCCATTGTTTAGCAGTTTCAGTACGTGGTTTCGTTTTCAAAAAGATTTCTATCGTCGTCTTATTCTCTTTCGTATATGCTTCAAATATAGGAGCTAGTTTCGCTGCTTCTGATGACTCTAACACTCCAGCAACTTGATCTGCTTTCATACCAGTTAATCCGTCGTATAAGCTTCTTACCTCATATACTTTCTTATCATCTTTTAACTTTTGAACGACTTTTTCTACCTTTTGTAAACTTTCTTTTTCTTTCATATCTTTTTTCGTCTCTACCACTAACGTAACATCAGCATGTGTTTTTGCAGTTTCATTAAATGCCTCTTCGTACTTCTCATATGCAAGTCTTGTATCACTTTGTTTAGGTAGAGCTTCTACGTCAGGGAACTGCAAATTCGCAGTACGTAATGGTAATAAGCAAATAACAATAAATGTTGTAACGACAATAATCATCGCAATTGGATGTTTCATTACAAATTGTGCAAATTTACGCCACGCCTTTGCTGGTGTATGTGCTACTTGATTCTTTTTTAATATTCGTTTACCAATTAAGGATAATAGCGCTGGAAGGAGTGTGAGTGAAAATAAAATACTCATAATCACAACAATCATTCCGCTAATTGCGACAGATTGAATATAATCGATTTTAAAGAAAAACAAGCCGGATAATCCAACAAATACACATAATCCTGAAAATACGATTGCACGCCCTGCTGTTTGATATGTAATTGCTATCGCTTCTTTTACCGTTCGCTTTGCAACTTCCTCTCGAAAGCGATTTACAAATAATAGCGCAAAATCAATAGATAAGGCAAGTCCAATCATCGGTGCAACATTTAACACAAAGATAGATAGTTCCTTATCGACACCTATAAAGTATAATATTCCCATCGTACTAATAACACTAAGTGCCCCATTTACAATTGGTAAAATAGATGCTAAAAGGCTACCAAATGAAAATAGTAATACGAGAAATGCAATCGGTAACCCAATCATCTCTGCTACTTTTAAATCATTTTGCGTTCTTTCATTAATCTCTTGATTAATTTTTGGAAATCCTGTTGGCGTTACTTTTAACGCTGCATTACTTTCCTTTTCGACTTTATCAGCAAATTGTAATGTCTTTTCCATTCGTTCCTTATTTGTTTTCCCGGAAAATAAAATTGTCGCATAGCCGATATCATCTTGTAACATTTCTTTATTTTGCACTGGGTGATGGAAAGATTCATAAGTCTCTTTCTCTTGTACATTTTTTACAATTCCCTCTACTTGCTTTTGAAATTCTTCATGTGAAACACCTTTATTTTTTTCAAAAACGAGTAAAAGTGTATCTTGAGACCTCTTAAAATCTTTATCTAAAATTTCTTTCGTCTTTTGATAGTCCCCTTCTGTTTGGAAACCGTCACCACCTAATACTCCTGGTAGCTTTGGGGCAAAAATACCAAGCGCTATCGCAAGCAATAGTAATGCTACAATTACTGTATAACGAAACTGATACAAAAAAGTGCCTAACTTCCCCCACTTATCCACTTTATGTACATTTGTCTTCACGCACTTTCACCTACTTTAAATAATTCAATTGTTATTTATACTGTATCACATCTTCGTACAAACAAAAAACGTCTAGAAACACTATAATAATAGTTTTTCTAGACGTTTTTTCATCTCTCTTTATTAAGCCCCAATCTCTCGGTAAGTAAACGATGGTAGTAAATCGCCATAATTAACAAAATACCACCTACGCAATAACCAGCTAAAATATCAGTTGGGTAATGCACATTTAAAATAACTCTGCTTAATCCAATCGATACAATTAAGATTCCCATCAAGATCGTTATAACATATTTCCCCGTTACACTCTTCAAATTTGCCGCAATGATATAAGCAAGAAAGCCGAATGTCATAATAGATAACATTGCATGCCCACTAGGGAAACTATATCCAAGCGCATCCAACGCTTCATTTAATGAAGGACGCTCCCTTTTCACAATTTCTTTTATCCCTTTATTAACAAGATGTGTTATTAAAATACCCATTGGATACACGATCATCGCCGCATAATAACGTTTTCTCCAAAAAACAAGTAAACTTATAGCTAACGTAGTTACGATCCCGATAGCAGAACCTAATTTTGTATAGTGTGAAAAAAATGTAAGCGAACCTTCTGTTTGTAATCCTTTTACTAATGCTCGGACATATGTATCCATCACTGTAACGCCACCCGCATGTACGCGCCAAGCAACAATGCCAAATACAGCAAGTAATAAAACAATACATACTACCTCATATTGATGTAGCTTCTTCTTCAAGCGATTTCCTCCTACTATGAAAAAATGCGATTTCTGTTTTAGAAACCGCATTTCCTTACTTATTTACCTTTTGTTTTTAACTCTGTCCAGTAACGATCATAGTCTTTTAGCTTATCGTCTACATCAACAAGCCATTCTGTACGATCTAATTCTTCTTTCGTTAAGAAGATCATATGATTATCACGATATTCTTTACTATGAAGAGGATGAGCTTTTTCATTAGGATTACTGTATCCAATTGACTCGTAGTTTTTCACACTTACTTTTTCATCTAATAAGTAGTTCATAAACTTCTCTGCAAGCTCTTTGTTTTTTGCACCTTTTGGAATTGCTAACGTATCAGCCCAAATTGTGCCGCCTTCTTTTGGTACAACGTACTCTACATCTTTATTATCTTTTGCGATAAATGCTGCATCTCCAGACCAAACTGTTCCGATCCAAGCATCTTCTGTAATGAATTTTTGTTTAATATTATCTGTATCAAATGCTAATAAGTTTGGAAGTAGCTTCTGTAAATCCGTTGCAGCTGTCTTTAACTGTGCATCGTCTTTCGTGCTGTTTGAGAATCCATGCTTCTTAAGACCCATTCCTAACACTTCACGAGAATCATTTAATAATGTTACATGCCCTTTATATTTCTCATTCCATAGGTCAGCCCAGCTTGTAGGAGCTTCTTTCACATACTTTTTATTGTACGCAATACCTGTTACGCCCCAAGTATATACTAGAGAATATTTATTCTCTGGATCAAACGCAGGTGTTTTGAAATTAGAAACCATATTTTCGATATTTGGGATATTCTTTTTATCTAACGGCGCTAATAAATCCATTTTTGCCATTGTTTTAACCATGTAATCAGATGGCTGAATTAAATCATACTTTGCGCCACCAGCTTGTAATTTCGCGAGCATTTCTTCGTTACTTGCGTACTTATCATAGTTAACTTTCACGTTATATTTCTTTTCAAAATCTCTTAGCACTTGCTCATCAAAATTGTCAGCCCAGCTATAAATGTTTAACTCTTCTTTCTTTTCACCACAACCAGCAAGTACACCAGCTACAAGACTAAAGCTAATTGCTGCGCCGGCTAATCTTTTCATTAATTTCATCGGTTTATTACCCCCTCGTACTTTCTATATCGTTCGTATTATAAAGGAAGGTGTCCTCCAGAGTTTTCTTCACCATCTGCACCTTTGTTACGGAAGATTTCAGATAGAACCATTAATCCTACGATAGCTACAATTAAAATTGTAGAAAGTGCATTAATTTCTGGTGATACTCCGCGCTTAACCATACTGTAAATGTATAATGGCAATGTTGTTGATCCTGGTCCTGATACGAAGAAACTAATTACAAAATCATCAATTGATAATGTGAATGTTAATAATGCGGCTGAAATAACTCCTGGTGCAATTGCTGGGAACGTTACATAACGAAACGTTTGCCACGGCGTTGCACCTAAATCATTCGCAGCCTCTTCTAAATCACGTCCCATACCAGAAAGACGTGCTGCTAAAATAACGACAACAAATGAAATACTAAATGTAATGTGCGCAATAATAATTGTTGTTTTGCCAAGTTCCATACCTAATTGACTAAATAAGATAAGTAAAGATAATCCCATTAAAATATCAGGAATTAAAATTGGTAAATAAACAAGACCGTTAATAGCCCCTTCATAACGATATTTATAACGATGTAATGCAATCGCGAAAATCACACCAAGAACTGTCGTTACAACCGTCGTTACAATCGCAATCGTCATACTATTTACAAACGCATCAATAACATCTTGCTTTTGAAATAAATCTGTATACCAATGGAATGTAAAACCTTCCCATTCCGCATTAATGCGAGAATCATTGAAGGAATATACCATTAAAACCATCATTGGAAAATACAAGAACAATAAAATTAACCAAGAATAAGAAACTAAAAACTTCTTCATCTTTGCCTATTCCCCTCCGTTCCCATCATATTTATATACTTTCGTTGCACGATAATATAAGTAAATTAACAGAACAGAGAATAGAACAACAATCATAGATAACGCAGATCCAAACGGCCAGTCACGCGCTCCTAAGAATTGATTTTGAATTACGTTTCCGATTAATGCTACTTTCGATCCACCCATAACGTCTGATACAACAAACATTCCGATAGAAGAAACAAACACTAAAATAGAACCAGTAGCAATCCCTGACATCGTCATTGGTACTGTAACATTCCAAAATGCCTTTACTGGTGTTGCTCCTAAATCATAAGCTGCTTCTAGCTTACGCTTATCCAGCTGCTCAATCGCTGCATACACTGGTAAAATCATAAATGGCAATAAAGAATATACCATTCCGAGTATTACAGAAGGGGTATTATATAGTAAATTTAACGGTTCACTAATAATACCTAGTTTCAATAGCAATGTGTTTACAAGACCTTGTGAACGTAAAATAACAATCCATGCGTATGAACGAACAAGGAAGTTAATCCAAAACGGGATCGTTGCCAATAATAAAAGAATGGAACGGTATTTACGATCAACAATTGTAATTGTATAAGCAAATGGATAACCAATTACTAAACAGATTACTGTTGTAATAACTGCAATCTTAACAGTTTCCCATAACGTTCCCATGTATAGTGGATCAAACACACGAGCTATATTCTCTAACGTAAATTGCATTTCCACTGTCCCATATGCCCCGCGCTGCATAAAGGCAAATGCCAATACAAACAGAAGGGGAATTAGGAAGAAGATTAACAGCCACGCGACTGTCGGTAGTGCGAGTAATTTCCCTTTTTTCAATTTAAGGTCACCTCGTCCTCTTGCTCCCAGCCTACGTATACATTATCTCCAATGCTCCACTGCGCTGCTTCTTCAGCAGTTTGATATGCCATTAGTAATTCTGATGTTTTCTCGTCACGTACATAAAGCTTTTCCATATTTCCAACAAATTCAACGTCTTCAATATGTCCAAGATGGTATTCTTTTAAAATCGGTTCTTCAACCGAACGTACCTTTACGTTTTCAGGGCGAATTGCTACATAGCCTTCCCCGTTTTTCACAATATTATTTTCACCGATAAATGTCGCAACGAACATCGTTTTCGGCTTATTGTAAATTTCTTTCGGCGTTCCAATTTGTTCAATATGTCCTTTATTCATAACGACAATACGATCACTCATGCTCATCGCTTCTTCTTGATCGTGCGTTACGTATATGAACGTAATTCCTAAATTACGTTGTAAGTTTTTCAATTCACGTTGCAAATCTTTTCTTAACTTAAAGTCTAACGCCCCAAGTGGCTCATCTAGTAATAATACACGCGGGTTATTTACAATCGCTCTCGCAATTGCTACACGCTGCTGCTGTCCACCAGAAAGCTTTGCAGGTTTACGATTACGGAACTCAAGTAACTGCGTTAAACGCATTGCCTCTTCAGCACGCTCTTTCTGCTCTGCTGCCGGTACCTTCTGCATCTTCATACCGAAACAAATATTTTTCTCCACATTCATATGTGGGAATAGCGCATAATGTTGGAACACTAAGTTCATATGGCGCTTATATGGTGGCAAATCGTTAATCTTTTCATCATCTAATAAAAGATTCCCTTTAGTTGGCGTTTCAAAACCTGCGATCATGCGCAGTAACGTTGTTTTCCCACAACCACTCGGCCCTAAAATCGTTAAAAATTCCCCTTCTTTAATGTCTAAAGAAAGAGGTGGGATAATCACTTGATTTCCAAAATGTTTTTCTACTGCTTCAACTTTAATAATCTTTTTCATTTTCCCGTCCTATCTACCTTAAATTTTAATTTTTATATTCATGAATAAATATTTATGTTCTATAGACTATTTTTTGTTTCGATCCAAACAAAAATGGTTGTTTAGCTGCGTTCTCTTCTATTCTTTATGTAGTATGTTTGATTCATTTTCCCACGATACATGTGTCGAACAGAAAAACCCCTTCCATTGCGAAGGGGCTATTATCATACGGCTACGCCTACTGATAAACACCATCATCATTTTAACAACTTTCGTATGAATTTTAAAGCACTTTTTGTAGAAGAGTAACGAATTTTCATATCGAATGCCGTAGATTGGGCTAAAATGCTTTTATAATGTGAAAAAGTCCGAAAACTTTCTTCCCCATGATAACTACCTAATCCACTACTTCCAACGCCACCAAAAGGTAAATATGGCGTTGCAAGATGATAGACAACATCATTAATACAGCCTCCGCCATATGAAATATTACTCGTCACTTTCTTTTGTACTTCTTTATCTTCAGAAAATACATATAACGCTAACGGCTTTGGATGTTGCTGAATTGTGCCAATTACCTCTTCTATGTTGTCGTACTCTATAATTGGTAAAATCGGACCAAAAATTTCATCTTCCATAACAGTACTTTGCCATGTAACATTCGTTAACACTGTTGGTTCTATATGTAAAGTTTCTTTTTTATAGTTCCCGCCGATTACCGTTTTACCATCTTTCAAAAATGTACATAAACGTTCAAAATGACGTTCAGTCACAATTCGTACATAATTGTCATTTTGCAAAGGTTCTTTCCCATACTGCTCCGCAATCTCGTGTCGTAATGCCTCGATTAACTGTCCTTTCACCGAAGTATGCACATACATATAATCAGGCGCTACACACGTTTGCCCTGCATTTAAAAATTTCCCCCACACAATTCTTCTTGCTGCTACATCTATTTTTGCATCTTTATGTACAATACACGGGCTTTTTCCACCAAGTTCTAACGTGAGTGGCGTCAACCGTTTCGCTGCTGCTTCCATCACAACTTTTCCAACACCAACACTACCTGTAAAGAAAATATAATCAAACGGTTCCCGTAGCAATTCCGTACTCTCTTCTACACCACCTTCTACTACCGCTACAAGCTCTTCTTGGAATATTTCCTCTAACATTCTCATAAGCACTTTGGAAACGTTTGGCGTTAGCTCTGACGGCTTTAAAACGATTGTATTTCCAGCCGCCAACGCTCCTACAAGAGGTGCAATTGCTAATTGAAACGGATAGTTCCACGGTGCAATAATAAGTGTCACACCGTACGGTTCAGGCACTACTTTCCCCTTTGATCCAAAATGAGTGAGTGCTGTTCGAACACGCTTCGGTTTACTCCACGATGAAATATGCTTCAATTGAAAGGAAATTTCTTTTAATACATATCCAACTTCCGTTGTAAACGACTCATGAACTGACTTATTTAAATCTAATTTCAATGCCTGAAATATTTCTTCTTCAAAGCGCTGAATGCCTTCATAAAGCTTCTTCAAATTATTCTTTCTCACTTCTATACTTCTCGTATGACCATTATAAAAATATGCCTTTTGTTTATTTACAATAGAAGAAACACTCATTCATTCACCTTCTCCCACTATTTTTATCCAATTCTTTCATTATTTATATAGACTTCATATTTAATAAATTTCTATTCATAAAGTTACATTATATATAATTTCTTCTTTTATATAAAATTCATTGCTCACAAAAAAACTACCGAAAGAAAATCTTTCGGTAGTTTTACTGTATTAACGATATAAACGAACAGCACCTGCAGAATTATCATCGGCTTGTCCTACTACTTCAAACTTCAGGCCAAGATTCGGTAAAATACGTCCTGCATCTGGAATCTGTTTATTAATATACGTTTTCGAATCATCAAACTTCGGTACGCCTGCTAAGCCATTATACGTATACGTTCCGCGCGTTGGAGATACAACTTTCCAAGCCGGCGTTTTATCGAATGAGAACGCCGCATCAGCGATTTGGAATCGTGTACTACTTGCTACTGTTGGTTTACCGTTTAAAGTTCCAACAATTGCTTCTGGATGAGAATCAACTACGCCAAGGAAACCATGTCCTGGATGTAAACCAACCCAGTTATCTGTATAAGCTGAGTCTGCATACCATACAACCATACCTGTGTTGTATTCTGGACCACGAGCATATTTCAATGCGTTATCTGAACCAGCATAGTTTCTCCACTCTACATAATAGTTATGTTTCTTCTTCTCTGTTCCATTAGATACAGCGAACCCATCTAATTTGAACTGCGGTGTACCTTCTGCATCATCAGAGAATACTACTTTACCGTCTACATTTAGTGATGCATTATCAAGTAGGAAACCGTTTAATGCTAAACCACCATCTGTAATGTACTCAAATGTTAATTTTACTTTCTTACCTTTGAATTGGCTTAAATCGTATGATTTGTCAATCCATTTTCCATTTGTTGAATGTGCATTGCCACTATTTGCTTTCTCACCAAGTTTTTCGATTAATGTTTTTTGGCCATCCTCTGTTACAGCATGCACTTCAAGGAAATCATACTCTGCTTCAATTTCATACAATGACTTGAAATCAAATTTCGCAGTCGTTGCATTTGTCAAATCGAACAGTGGCGTCTCCATTTTTGTGTGAAGATTGTCACCTTTTGTGCTGTAGTAATACTGCTTTCCAAATGCTGGAGCAATTGTTTTTATATCTTTATCTGGCAAGTTAACACGAATCATACCTGGGCGGTTAGATTTCGTAACACTTTGATCTAAATATGTTGCTAGACCGATACCTTTATTTAATTTCTCGTAATCTACTTCTACGATATTTGCCCAGTTACCACCGATTGTTTTTTGGAAAAACTCTTTATTTTGCGGCGAGAAACTTGTTGGCGTTGTTCCTGCAATGTTACCCGCCCAACTTCCACCACTCATAACAGACCAAGCTTGAATTGGTTCACCATCACCAGTATAATCTGTATCATACTCATCTGGAAGACCTAAATCATGACCATATTCATGTGCGAATACACCAACTGCGCCATCTTCTGGTTCAATTGTGTAGTCGAATGCTGCAATCTTTCCGCCCCAATATGGAACTTTCGCTTGTGTGCCTTCAATTGGGAATGGTTTTGGTCCAACAGTCCAGCGATGTGACCAAATTGCATCGTCACCTAATTTACCACCGCCTGCTTCTTGTCCAACACCCGCATGGATAATCATTAAGTGATCGATTAAACCGTCCGGTTGTTTTTGATTTCCATCGCCATTTACATCATATTGATCGAATTGGTCAAACTCTGATAAATCAATACCGCTATCTACAGCTGCTTTTAATGCATCTTTTACTAAATCACGTGGTCCTTTTGGTCCTTTATTATCATGACCTGTCGCACCATCTGCACCGTAATCAGCAGCTTTACCAGGAACTGTTAACCATTTTGTAACTGTTCCGTCTACTGTATAACTACCGCCAGATTGCTCTTCGTAATATTGTTTAAACGTTTCGATTTTGCTGCCATCCTCTAATGCGAATGGCTCATTACCGAATAACATTTTTTCATAATGTTCTTTGTTAAAATCGTCAGTATACATATAACCAGGTTCTTTATCAATATTGTTATGTTTAAAGTCAGCGTACTCTACAAGTAACACGAGTACTTTATCTTTACGAACTTCACCGTTATATTCTTTTCCCTTTGCTGGAGAAGTTGGTACTTTACCATTTAGACCACCTCTGACCGGTCCAGTCGCAGCAGGTGTTCCTGTTGCTGGTTTGTCTAACTTTTCTTTCGTATCTGCTTTCGCATCTTTCACTTTCTTTATAAAGTCAGATGCTTCTTTCGTAAGTGGGTCCCCATTTGATACTTCTTTCCCAGGATTTTCACCCTTTTTGTTCTCTACATATTTTTCGACAGCTTTCTTTGTTTCTGTCTCTGAAGCTTTCGAATCAATTACCCCACGGTTTTTTAGCGCATTTGCTAAACGTTCTTCTGGAATTAAATGATCATCAACTGGGCTCGTAGCTGTCTTATTCACAGGTGTTTCAGCATATACAGACTGGCCACCCGCTCCGAATGAAAGACCTAATACAGCTGTCAAAGCGATTGATGACAAAACTTTGAACGGTTTCTTGTTCATCCCTTATTTCCTCCCCTAATAAATAATATGTATTACATATTGAATTTTATTAAAAATTCAATATTTTTTCAATATTTAGTTATATTATGTAATTTTTTTAATATATTTGTAAAAATTTCATAGTTAGTATACGAATATATCACAATTCAACAATGTTTTCTGAAAATATTGAAAATATTTGTCAGAAACTTTATAATCGCCATAGAGGGAATTTAATGGGGATTTTATCTTTGTTTTATCTACAAAATATTTGATAATTCACTATATAAAACACAAAATGCGATTGTATTATCATATATTCTGTAGCAGCAGTTATGACCGATAATTAGGGAGGAATTACATTTGTACAAAGATAAGACTGACGCACTGGACCAAGAATGGATTGATTTAATACTTGAAGCTCTAGACGCTGGTATCGCCCTGCAAGATATCGAACATTTTTTCCAACGTATGAAGCCATCCAGTCAGGCTCAATAGGCTTGTTCTTTTTAACGAAGTTTATGTTATAATAATGACATCATAAGACGACTACATATTGATAGAAAGGTGCGCAAATATGATTGGAGAACGTATAAAACGCCTTCGCTTACAAAAAGGTATTTCATTAACTGAACTTGCCGAAAAAGCTGGTGTTGCTAAATCTTACATTAGTTCTATAGAACGAAATTTACAAAAAAACCCTTCCATTCAGTTTCTTGAAAAAATCGCAGCAGTTCTACAAATTCCAGTTGATACTCTACTTCATGATGAAACAACAAAGGAAAATCATTTAGACTCCGAATGGACACAACTCGTTAAAGATGCGATGAGCTCAGGTGTCTCCAAAGAACAATTTCGTGAATTTCTTGAGTTTACAAAGTGGAAGCACGATCAAAAATAATAAATAGAAAGAAGTGCTTACAACCGGCACTTCTTTTTTCTTTATAAAAAAAAGCGGGGATTCCCCGCTTTTTGATTTATTCTCTTGATTCGCCTTCTCCTTGGTGAGCATTGAATGTCCATTCTAAGCTCAATGAATCACCTTGGAATTTATTTTGATCACCTTTATCTTCGAATTCAAATTCTACCCATAAGTAATCGTCAGTACCAGCTGCTAAACCACCACTTTCTCCCCATTCAGGAGCAAAGATTGCTTTAGCTAAAACATCTGGATTTTCTTTTTGTAACTCAGCTAATGTTGTTGAGTATACAGGCTCACTTTGTTTATCCCAATTCCAAATGAAGTTCACCTTAATGTGCTGACCAAAGTCTTCACCGGCGTTATCTTTTTTCAAGTCATTCACAGTATACTTTGTCGCTAATTGTACATCTTTAATTGCTAACGAACCGCTATTCTTTAATAAGAACTCTTTCTTTACTTTATCCCCTGGTTTTAAATCTTTAATATCTACAAGCGTTTTAGGGTCTAATGTAAGATCTAACGTCCCAGCTGCAAATGTATTATTTGATACTTCTTTATCGCTAAAGTATGCAAATGTTCCTCCACCAATTAAAGATAACCCCAGTGCCGCTGATGCAACTCCCATACCTAATTTCTTTTTCAGACTCACAATCAATTCCCCCTAGCCGTTTTTTATATTTTTACCCCTTATTTTTCAATAAGGAACATAAAGAAAACTATATTAGCTTAGCTAATATTCGTTCTCTTTTAAAAACCTTAAGTTCATTATAACGAACAACACTATATAAATACAACATTTTTTTATTAGTATTTTCAGTTATTTTTATTTCTCAATATTATTTTAAATTTTCGAAAAAAAGTTGAGAAATAAAGAAAATCGTCAATTAATTTTCACTATCCATACCAATTAGTATCTTTCACCATCATGCGGCCAACTAGTTTTCTCGTATCCGCTAGATTTTGACGTGTATTGTTAAAATTAAGAGAACACGCCGAATAGGTGAGTCGCAATGCTCTCTCACCTATTCGCTCTGTAATATTGCTGTATTTTACTTACTATTCATGTTTCTTACTCTCTTCTTGCTTCTTACTCTCCTCTAGCTTTTTCGCTTCTTCTTTCTTCTTACTCTCCTCTAGCTTTTTCGCTTCTTCTTTCTTCTTACTCTCCTCTAGCTTTTTCGCTTCTTCTTTCTTCTTACTCTCCTCTAGCTTTTTCGCTTCTTCTTGCTTAGTAGCCTCACTCACTTGTTTTGCTGTTTCCTCTACTAGTAATTTCTCAAAACCTTGAATTTGTTTATCAATCACTTGTAAATTAACCTCTTTATCAACATACTCACAGTTTTCTTTCACTATATGAAAACCAGTATTCACATACGAGAATACTTGCTTATTCGATCCGCTTTTATTTCCTTTTAGCTCTTCTTGCACTTGATTGTAAGGACCTTCTATTGATACATATATTTTTTGTAACAATTCTCTCTCAGCAACTATTTTCTCACGCCCTTGCTTCCACGTAACAAGCGCATGTTCTAACTCTTGAGTGGAGGTGACAGTTACTTTTGACTTCATCCCTTCATACTCATGCAAAATAACTTCCTTATGTTGCTTAGCCTGTTCTGTTAATTGATCCACTGTTTTTGGAAAAATACTTGCTGTCGAAATTGTAGCCGTTACTTTCGTTTCATGAATGAAAGCTGCTTCTGTATAAGTCATCATTTGAGAGCCTAAATAAAAAGTAATAGAACACAAACATGGCAATATAAGCATCTTTTTGAATTTGCGAGGTGGCTTCAGCATTTTAATCTCTCCTATCGAACAACTCGTTCTTTATCAAGAACTATACCTTTATTATAATAAAGTGAATTATAAAATGATATAAGAAATTACCTTTCTTTTTACATTTCCCTTTTAGCAGAAAAGGAGACTATCATTTTTGATAGTCTCTTTTTCTGCTTATTTTTTCTCCACTCCATCGCCTTGTTGTGCTTCAAATGTCCATTTTAATTGAAGTTTGTCACCTTGGAATTCATTTTGAGGCTCATTTTTATTAATAAAGTGGAATTTCACTTTAAATGAATCATTAGTTCCTGCTTTAATACCTTTCTCAGGCCATAACCAACTTACTAAATCATTTTCTGCAGCAGTCACTGTTTTACTCTTCAAATCCTTCAATGTCGTTCTCTTAATTACTTCATCTTTTTTATCAATATTTTTCAAGAAAACTACTTCAATATCTTCACCAAAGTCTTTCTTATTATCATTCTTCACATCTTCTACATCATACTCTGTAGTTAATATTACTTTTTTAATATCAAGTGTGCCTTTATTCTCTAATTTAAATTCTTTTTCAATAGTATCACCTGGTTTTAAATTATCCACTTTCACAATTGTTGATGGGTTCAGCGCTAAATCAAGTGTCCCAGATGCAAATGTATTGTTTGACACTTCTTTATCGCTAAAGTACGCAAATGTTCCTCCACCAACTAATGCTGCTCCTAATACTGCTGATGCGATACCCATTCCTAATTTTTTCTTTAAAGTCATGTCCATATCCCCTTGATTTATATATTTGCCAACTTCCTAAATGGAAAGTATAACCAAACGACCTAGACGGATTGTTCTACTTTTTTCTCTTTCTTTTCTCCGTCAATGCTACGAATAGCACCAAAAATAGAAATCGCTGAATAGCCTAGTAAAAAGATTCCTGGAATAATAAGAAGCAAAGCAGCTCCAGCTTTTGAATTCGCATAATTTAATGCATACCCTGCATAAGGAACTGTAATATCCGCATATTTCCCAATGACATTCTCCGCAAGTACTGGTTCTAAATCAGCACCGTTGTTGTTATCCCCTTTTGTTTCATACATTACTTTTCCATTTGTATCTTTCACACCGATAATACGGTGAGTGATAATTTTTTCATCTTTCTCTTTAAAAGTAATAACATCGCCTTTTTGATATTTAGAACCATCTTTCGTCGGCTCTATCGCAATGATTGAACCTGTTAAAAATGTTGGTTCCATCGACCCTGATAACACTGATTTAAATTGATATCCCATCACCGTTGGATCCCCACCGCTCGCTTTTGAAGAAATAACTACAAAGGCTAAGCAAATCATCAATGCAAATAAAACAAATGAGATAACGTTGCTAATCACCTTCCAAATTAATTTCATCGTTTCTCTCCCTCTCCGTTGTTTTATATTATTTGAAGTATATAATATTCGCTTTTGTTCTTTAACAAGAACACAACTAAATAATATAACGAACAATAAATAAATGCAATAAGAAAATTTACAATTATTAGTTATTTTAAATATATAAAAAAGACTGTGACAAAGTCTCTTCACAGCCTTTTAACTAGTGCTTTATTTTTCTTCTGATTTCATTCCTGTTGTATTTCGGCGTAACACTACAAATAAAATGGCTCCGAATAGTATAGCGGCACCTATCCCAATGCTTATTATTTTCACATTTGATTCATTTACTTCAGGCTCAGCCGTATCTTTTTTAGGCATCGCAAAAGTAACATCTTCTTTAGAAAGAACATTTACCGTCGCAATTGTTTGATTATTTTTCGTAATATCAACTGCACCAACTACTTCACCACGATGAATTCCTTTATGGTACAAAGAATCTTTATCTAATGAAGCCGCACGGAAAATCGTCCTCACATTTTTCCCTTCATCTTTCTTAAGCATAAGCTCTGCACTTTTTTCAAGCTCGCTATCGATATCTTTATTTAAGTATGTTGCCTTTTGATGCCAGCTATGTTTATCTAGTACAGTTTGCTTCACAAATTGACCGAAAGAATAGTCCGCCATCTGCTTCAAATCTTCATAAATTTCAGGTCTTTGAGAAGCCATTACTACATTTATAATACGATTTCCATCCTTCTCATTTAATAAAACGAGTGTATTACGCGCTTCATTTGTAAAACCCGTCTTACCACCAATGCTATATGGATTTTCAAAATAAGTAGACTTGTTAAAAATAGACACCGTCTGCCTAGATGTCGTAACTGTCGTTCTTTTCGTATTCATCGCTTGTAAAATCTCAGGATATTTTTGCACACCTCTCGTTATCATTGCCATATCAAATGGCGTTGTATAATGGTTCGGATCATGCAATCCATTTGGCGTGACAAAGTGACTATCTGTAGCACCTAATTGCTTCGCTCTCTCATTCATCATATGAGCGAAATTCTCAACACTTCCCCCAATGCGCTCCGCAATCGCATACGACACATCATTCGCACTCAGCACCATTAAAATCATAAGCGCAGTATTACGATTAATCGTCTCACCAGGTTGAAACTCAATTTGATAATTACTCTTCTCTTGATCTAATGCTAATTGTGAAAACGTAAATTGATCCTCTGGCTTCGTATGCTCCATAAGTAAAATTGCTGTTAACACTTTCGTCATACTCGCCGGAAATGCGCGATGATGTGCATTTTTGTCATACAAAACATCTCCTGTTTTCGCATCAATCGCAGTTGCAAACTGGCTAAAAACATTTGGCCCTTCCGCAGGTGGTGGTGCCACTTGCTCTGGATTCACTCCAACATTCGTCTCAGCACGTAACGTCATAGGTGTCAAAAAAAATAAACAAATAACGGTAATAAAAGCCAAAATTTTCTTAAAATTTACCATATGACTCTCCCTTTTCACTATACTCTCACAGCTTAAAAACTGAGTCTACCAATCCATATGTAATTTGTATTAAATTGGAAGAATATTCACTGTTTTTTACTATATCATACTTTTACGATAAAGAACATAAATATACAATAAAAAATAAGAAGGAATTATTCTTTCTTATCCTTCTCATCAATCAATGAATCTATTAAATTTTGACTAGCTTCCTCAGGTGTAATCTCATCTGTCATCCCCATAAATGACCAACCTTTAGAATCGACCCACTCAACAAACTCTTGTAAAAACTCATCATGTGTAACATCCACATCAAGAATCGAGCCATTAATCGAAATCGTTCTATTTCTAGATACACGCATCTTGAACGTTTTCCTTACCATTACAATAATTCTCCCTCTACTCTTGAATAATTATAAAATAATCTTGTATCTCTGTTATACATGATTTTAAGTAAATTGTAAAAAGGATATATTGGCCAATTTGCATATTAAAACTGAAAACCTATCACCATGCAAAAATATCAAACGGTATGTAAATGATCATAAATGACTAAATAGATCCACATAAAAATAAAACAACTTACATTTTATCACACCAAATACAAATGACTTTCGTACAATAGAATGGAATATACTAGAAGAAACCTTAACATGAGGAGGCACTCTATGGCGCGTTGTACGTATTGTAAAACGAAGTGGAAAGTAAAAGATGTATGGTCGATACTCGTGACATTTGAAAAAGATTGTCCGTATTGTTTTGGAAGGCAGTATCTATCAAAGAAAACATTGAACGCTATGCCAGAACTTATTAGCTTACCTTTACACTTCTTATTCCCTTTTCTTGTTGATTTAAGTGATGAAGGTCCTTTAGATTGGTATAGGAAAAAATAATATAACTGCTTTATTCGAACTCACTTTTCATTACATTCTCTACTTATATATTCTTTAATACTCTACTAGCATGATTCCAACTACTTTCCCATCAAAACATTAATATAAAAATATTGTAAAATTTCAGTTAATTATATATAATTACTTTAGCATAAAGATTAAAGATGCTGTTACATACGCATTTTTGAAGATCCCGTAGCTCAGCAGGGAGAGCGCCACCTTGACAGGGTGGAGGTCGTGAGTTCGAACCTCTCCGGGGTCATATTTGTAGAAACCGTGTCAAATCAACATTTGATGCGGTTTTTATTTGTTTACTTTCATACTCTATAGAGCCAGTGGTCACAGAATTGGTCACATTCCCTACAAAATCTCTTCTATTTTATTTACCGCATCTTCTTGCATTGTAGGCAGCACATGTGAGTATGTGTCTAATGTGATTTTGATGTTACTATGTCCTAACCTCTCAGAAATCACCTTCACATTTACACCTTTAGCTAATAGTAAAGTCGCATGGGTATGACGTAAATCATGGAATCGAATCTTTGGTACGACTGCTTTCTTAATCAAAGTGTTTAAACTTCGTCTAACATTAGCCGGATTGATTGGTGTTCCAGAAGGAGTACACATTAATAAGACATTGTCTTATTATCCTTCACCTTGACTCATTTTGTTAAAGCATTCTCTGCTTCTTTCTTAGTACTGAATACCACCCTTTTGAACCTCATAAATATTACATAACTAGTAATATGAGGATAATAGTGTTTTTTATTGCAGTTTCTCAAATATACTAAGGGGAATGTATAGAAAATATCATTCCATCTTCACCTCTTATCATATTTATAAAACCCAATATAAAAAATACAAGGTCTTTCGTTATGAAACATCACATTTTTTTCGCAAAAAAAGTCTCATTCCTTCAAAGTTCAGCTTAAAATGCATTACAAAAAATATTCTTCTCATATTCCACATAACCTTCATTTCTTATGTTAATTATATTTTCTCTCTTGTATATAACCTTAAAACTTGAATATATAATTATTTATACTTGTAAAAAACTTTTTCTAAAAGAATTAATTTATTTCCTAGTAGGTCCTGTATAATATACTACTGATAGGTAACCCTTTATATTGAAAATAAACAATTATATATAGACAACTTAGAATATCAACTTATGGTCATAAACGATCACAGAACTTACAATAACCATTTCTCTTTAATAACATTTCATTTATACAAACTCTTAAAAATGTCTTTAAATCCACGTTTCTCCGAAAATCACCAGGGTAAGCACCACTTTGACAGAATGGAAATCAACGGTTCAAATCCATTCGTGAGCGTATCCCCCTTTGATAACCAAAGGGGAATGTTCTCTATATTCTTGAATGAGGGTATCAGTAAATTTTTCAGCATAATAATCAATTCACATTATTATGCAATCATCCATTTTAGATTGTATAACTCTCTTTTAATTTTTCGGAGCAATATTATTAGATCGATGTGATGCCTTAATCGTATGGTTACAAGCACTACATATAAATTTACGAACACCTTTGTGAATCATGTGATGCTTACCACATTTCGGACATATATCTCCAGGCGTATAATCTATGCCTTGTGGACCGCTTCCACATTTATGACAAAGATAATAATGTCCTACCCGAATAGGGCTTTCCCTACTATCAATGATTGATTCGCACCCCCAGCAGTGACTCAAATACACATTATGATCGTGTGGTATACCTTCTCTGCATGTCGCAATTGTTGTCCTGTAAACAGCTGTGAAGATTTTTGAGTACTCAAAGTTGTTTTGCATAATCTGTCTGCATTTTGAACACTTTAATCGCTCGCGAATTTCATTCAAACGGTTAATCCAGCCAGCCAACTTGTTAATGTACTCTCCGGAGTCTTCCAGACCTGCAACAAATGGTGTAACCTCGCAATAAGCGAGGAATTCATATAATGACCATTCTTCCCAAGTAAGCCCTGTATCGGAGTATAGTTGTGCCCATTCCCCTCGTTCAACAGATAGGTCCCCTGTCCAGCTGTTCTCATATCCATTATGCCGCTCCCAGAAATAAGAAGAGTCTTTTTGTTCACTGGTACTACAAGGGGCAACCTCACAGGCACCTCTTTTCCTTGAACAATATGCTCGCTCCGTTCTCCACTTTCCTTCTTGTATTTCTTCCACTGTATGCCATGGCCTTCCTTCACAATATGAAACAAGTCCCTCATAACAATCAGGCAACAATCTTAATGTCCTGATCATACCCGTCGAGTTCATTGCCTGTTTAATAATATCTTCCTGAATGTATTGGTGCGCTCTATTAAACACACTTTTTTTCCGTTCAACTGTTTGGTTTTTGCCCCATAGCAGTAATAATAGCGCTTTTATTTGTAGTTCGTGCTCGACCTCGCCTAGTCTTACAATAACATCTCTTTCTAAATTTATCCCTTCCTTTGCAATCCGGTACAGAGAAAGAACCTTTGAGGTTTTGGTAAACATCCTCCAAACTCTCTCTGGCGAACTTAAGAAAGAATCCCATAGTAGCTTCATTTGAGTTTGTGGAGAAAGATATGAAATAAACGGTCGTTTTTTTTGAAAATGAGCAGGGATAGATTCTACAAATTCTCTTTTGTCAGAAAAATCTTTCTCTTCATTCAACCATCTTGTCAGTTGTTCTTCATTCCCTTTTATATAATTATCCAAATCCATAAGTGGGAGTTTAATATTCTTTGGTGCAATTGACCAAAGTAGCTCACTTTTAACAAGATGTACAGGAATCAACCGCCATAGTGACTCGCTTAAAAAGCCTGCATTTCCCATTGCTGAATACAACTTAGAAATCCAGTCTTCTTTACATTCTGGATAAGCCTCAATTAATTTCACGAGACATTTGACATACTGGACATTGCGCTTCGATAAAGCCTGTAGTATATCCGAATTGTCCCTATATACTTGTAATGGCAATGACTCCCACTCATTCAGACCTGTCCGGATGAGTGCGTGGGTAAAAATTTTCTTTAACTCAGGAGAAACCACTTCTTTATTTGACTGATAAAGACGTATACACCATGACTTGATTTGGTCATCCCCGGCATACTTTGCAATGTGAACATGGTTTATAAGAAATTGTTCTTCATCCACAAATTTTAGCACAAAGTCTCGTTCCTTTTGATCCGTTAAATCCTGAAGCTTTTTCAACATGAATGGATACATATCATTTCTCTCAAGTTTGCTTATATAATGTGGAAATACGGATTTCCATATCCATGTTTCCGTATGCATGGACAGTTCTCTGAGCGTATCCATATCTTCCTCTAAGCTGAGTAATGTTACTTTTCTTGCTTCTTCTTTGTTTCTATAGCTACCAATCTCAAAAGTGACAATCACATTTTCCCTGAGCTTTTCCTCGTTGCACAGCAGTTGATTCTTATGGACATAGATATCCGAATCCTGGTGACGTAAAATAAAACCATATAGCTGTTTTTTCCCTAGGGAAGTTTCACCACCAAACCACTTTACTTTCCCAATTTGTCTCATAGTAACATTCCTTTGTTATTTGATAGCTGTTTTATTAAGTGACAGCTCCTATAGAATTTATGCGCCCCTACATTTATCCCTATAAGAATGACCGATTCAGATAATACTATCACACTGTCTGCTAGATAGAATCCACTATTTATCTACTACTATATCCATTGATTTTACAATTAAATACCTGCTACAACTTACCTCCGCGAAGAAAGTCTAACATCCCTTGTGATGTACTTTCTTCATATTTTTTTCTCGTTTGAACTTCTTTTAACATGGAAGATGTTTCTGTCATATTTGATAGTTGTTTTATTATTTGTCTTTCTACGTCCTTCGCATCATCTAGCTCTTTAAGAAATTTTTCTTTAAAGACCCTGCAATCAAATTGATTACGTTCGAATGTAAAGCTTAAATCTTTTCCCTCACCATTTTTGATTCTATCTGATAGATTTATAATTTCATTTTCTTGGCGAAAGTGAACTCTTAATGCAAGGTAGTTTTGTCGAACATAACCCCGACTATAAGATTTCATAATAAGCTGTGCCACCTGATCTAATGTATAATCTGGACTTATGTATTCAATATCAATACGATATTGCAGCGGATGCAAATACATTACATAAATTTGCAAATAACCACCAATCATAACATTATAGGTCTCTTTCAAATGACGTAAGACACGTATGATTTGTTTTTGGGTAATTATATTACTCTGAATTGTAATATAACTTGTTTGTTCACACCCATAATTGTAATTCAATTGTAAATCGAAGGCTTGTAAACAATCCTTCGCCTGCTCGAAATCTCCAGCTTTTTCAAACGCTTTGGCTGCTTGCTCATATTTCTCTAATTTTTGTAGTTTTAACGCTTCTACTAACCATTCACTTGCCTCGTGCTCCTTTTCATCAAATGGGAATATCAGATTTTCATCATAATTAAAATAAGAAGACAATAATTCCTCTACTACTGTCGATTCATTTTCCAAAAAGTAAATATTACTCTTAGCTCTAGTCACAACAATATAAAGCATATTATAATACACACGGTAAAGTTCTTCTGCCTTACCTCTGATTTTTAAAGTCTTTTCCCAAATATCCTTATAGTGCGTCATGATATTATAAGTGTATACGTTTCGATATTCTAATCCTCTGACTTCACTAATTGTAAATACACGTCCTACCGCTAAACCAGATTGTTGCAAGACTTCTTTTTCATGCTCATCTGCAACAATGATAATGCTATTGATATCATGGTCAACTTTTTCAAAAAATTGTTTTACATTATCTAAATTATGTACTACATATGGCCTACTCCCGAAACTTATCGCTATCTGGTCTAGCATGAACTTCGAATCGTAACTTTTAAACTTGGTGCTCGCTAATTCTTTTAACTTATTAATCCACTCAACAATTTCAAATGGATTTCTATAGTTCTTATCTATAAAGTGCTCTGATAACCGATGACGTTTCTCGAATAATTCTTTTTTAAGAAAATCCATATTAAAATGATATGTATAAATACATTGATGTACATCACCTAAGAGCATCATATTATTAATTTGTATACAATGCATTAATGATTTTAATTGCCTTTTAGAAAGTTCCTGTACTTCATCATAAATAAAGTAATCAAACAAAAATTTTATATTTTTATTTAATAACATCGTGGCCACATCATTATCATCATAGTATCCGTTACTATTCAGCCATTGCTGGTATTGTTCTGCTATTTTATACACTTTTTGTTTCATATCAACTGAAACGAGCGAAGTATTATTGAAATAATCCTCCTTTTTTAAAAAAGGATCTCTATAAACCTCGCCTTTAATTAGAGTATTTATTTCAATCCAAATTTCTAAAACAGATATGGAGAATGCTTTATCAATGATAGCATTATGTTCAATCCATTTATAAAACTCTTTAAATTGAATTATGTTTTCTAGTCGAATATTTAATTTTAATGCACATAATTCCCTAAAAGTTATAAACTCAATATTTGCAGATGTATCGCTATACTGTTCAAACATAGACTTCGTTTTATTAATAATAGCATTCGAATTTGTCATGTAAACGGTATGTAGGCCAAGCTCTTTATTTAACAAACATTTTTGAATTGCAATCATTGTTTTCCCACTACCAGCGCAACCAAATACTACAACCGGTTTCTGTAATTCCATCAAGCAACCATACTGCTCCGAACTCAAATAATACATTTTCTGTAAATCATTTTCTTCAACAAATAAAGCTATATATTCGTCTTCTATAACAATTTCCTGTTGCATATTTGCTAAAAATATCTGTGCCTCCTGAGCAATATATAAATCTGTTTTCTCATCTTGCTCATCTACTTGTTCATACTGTTGTTCATCTATTTGTAAATTAATAATTTGGTGTAATTGCTCTTTGTACGCTTTTGCAGCACGAATTTGCGTATCATGCTTTTGAAAAGAAATAAACAATATGGTATCGTCTATATATTTGAACAAAATACGATCCCCTGTATTAATACGAAACTTATAAATTTCAGTACCATATACTTTTCGTATCCAAAATCCACCTGGGATATCGGCAAGAGAACGGCTTTCTAATAATCTAGACTCGAATTCTTTAATTTTACGTAAAACAAGCTTTTTTTTCTCAATTGGAATATCTTGTATAAATGTACGTGTAACTTTCACTGCTAAACCTCAAAAGTATCTATAAATTTTTTAGCTGCTGCTAAACACTTTTTATTATACTTACTCAATTTACCAGCAGAAGGAGATAATACTTTCCTTCCATTGATTTTACTGTAAGGATCAATACTTTGTCGGTAATATGCAACAATTTCTCTATATTCCCATTCTCGTTCATTTTTTTCATCTAGTAAAGTATGACCTAAATGTATTAAAAGAACTGTTTCATCATTATATTTAAGATCATAAGCGACTTTATAAGCACGTGCACTTGCTTCATAGTCCTTTAATATATTGAATAACTTCCCTAAATTAAAATAGGCAATTGGATTTGTATGATCTATATGAATAGCTTCTTCATATAATTTTTGGGCCTCCTCATAATTTCCTACGCGTTTATACATAGCCCCTGTATCTAAAAGATCTACATATTTTCTTCCACTCTGTTGCATAAAATCTTCTCATCTCCATTCAAATTTTCCACTATTATTAAATATCATTCCATACATATAATTATTCGTTCTAATTCGGATAATTTTTTAAAAATTCCAATCTATTATATCTTATTTCTATCTAACTAATCCAACATAACGAAATAACAAATATCTAATATCAATTTTTTATTTTTCCACCTTACTAATTTCTCATAAAAAATATAGACTATCCTATATTTCTTGTTACAATTAGCTCTCCTCATCTAGAAATCCTATTTGGTTAAAGTACACCATTAAAACCTATCAGAAGTAATCATACATGTTAATTATACAAGAATATAAAAATTCCAATTAATATCCAAATTACTTTTCTAATAAAGAATTTAAATTAATCGGTGCATCTATCAATAATTTAAAATCTTCTCTAGAGAAGCAACTTAAAATGATGAAGCAATTTGACGGAAATACTGAGAACAGTGAACTAGATTATGAATACCTCTTAAAATCAGCTACAGAAGATTATAAAAAAGCTGAAACAAACATCGAAAAGCTTGAATCTTCTTGGAACGTAGTATATACAAGCAAATAAAGTGAAACTTCAATTACTTGTTATAACCACATTTTTATAAATTGCATAAAAAAAGATGCCAGCAAATGCTGACATCTTTTTAACTACTTTGAAATTCTCATTTTAATATTTTTGTGAACATCTCTCTTTTACAAGAACTAAATTACTTCCCACCAAACATCTTCCCCAAGGACTCCGCATTGGCAAAAAACTTCTCCCTTCTATCAATCCGTATCCGTAGCACAAACTAACCACATTTTATGCTCCTTACTATCTAGCACCATCCAAGTAACATCCCACGCAACATCGTAAAACCAATCTGTCCAAGGGCGATAGCTTTCGAACACTTTTATATCTTCGTATCGATCTTGAAACATATATTGACATACATTGACTGCTAATTGCTTTGCGATAACTGGTCGTTCCTTAAATCCTTCATATGCTCCGCCCCACAAAATTTGAGCGGCAATACTTCCATCAAGCATGACTGCCAGCCGCTCTTTAAAACGAAACTTATATTTGTCTGATGTATGTATTTTTAACTCTTCTAAGTTATTGATTATGTCTAAAGAGTTGAAGATTCTTCTAAAGAAGTGCTCGTGTCCATCTTTCGAATGTGGTATTTCTTTGAAAAAATTTTCGTTATGCACTTTGAAACAGCTTATTATTGCTCCACCAATTATGTTTTGTTCCTTAAACGTGTTTATAAGTTGCTCAATAGATGAGTCATTCGTGTCTATTTTTTCAAACGTTCCCTCTTTCCATCTCATAACGCCCACTACTCTCTATTAAAAATTTGTTTCTTCATTATAAATAGCAAAATAAAAGCCAGCAACTTTAAGGTTGCTGGCCTATCTTTTATTCATATTCGAAAAAACAATTATAATTGCTCCAAGCACATAATGCCCCGCTACCATCCACATACTCCGATCAAAGATCATAAGCGATAACCAAAGCAATAGATTAATAGCAGCAAATAATACATATAAAATGAAGTCTCTCTTTTGGAGTGCTTCTCTATTCATCAAAATATAAATCGCACCGATTGGCGGAAGGACGAAGCAAAGGAAAAAAAACAAACATTTTTCTTAACGACCATGGGTATGAAGTTACTGTCTGCATATGAGTCTCCTTTTCACTTTATAGTACATGTAATATCGGTCTTACTACTCTATATTCATCACTATAAGGCTCCTTGATGATTAAAGGTGAGTGAGGACCTTTTTCTTCTTCTATCATTGTGAATACTTCTGTTTTTTCTTGTAATGTGTTGGATTCACTGTTTTTAGTAGGTTTTTTACTTGTTTCGATTTTCTTCGTTACTTCTCCGAGCCTTTGTCCAACTTTTTCAGCTTCGGCAGGTTCATTCGTAACGGCGTATTCCTGACCCTCCCATACTAACATAGGTGGCACTTGTTCTCGTTTGTTACATATTATATAAGTAATACTAGCTATAAGTAGTAGGCATGTTAATAAAAAGAAGATAGTCTTTTTATTCATATACTATGCCCCCTATCTATCATTTTATTAAATTATATAATATCGATTATATGTAGTAAATGGATTTGGGGATTTTATACCAAAAGAAAAACCTTACTACAGTAAGGTTCCATTTTTAAATTCTATAGTGATTGATTTATTAAAACGATCATTACAATGATCGCTATAAACATAACAACTAAACAGCCGATCATTTTATAAAAGCCTCGTTTCGTTAACGTCCCACCTTGAACGTCTTTCCGAATAAATAAGAATACGGCTAAAAATAATACAAGCCCAATGCCAAAAGCATACATCATTTGCATATGTTAATCTTCCTTTCTCTCTTCCATCTTAATATCTTTTCGATAAAACAACAAATGAGATAAAAACTGTACTCATCGTAAGTGCCATTAGGATGTTCAATAATTCAGTAGCAGATAATGTAAGTATTTTTAAGTTTAAGCCGAAAGAGAAAAGAAGGTAATATGCCGTTAGCGCAAAAAAGCTGAAGAACATTCCTTTATAACGAATAAGTTTCATCCGTTCATCTTTTTCTTTAAATTGTGGGTGTAAATAACTTAAGCAAAAACACATAATCATCATACCAAGTAATGGATAAGTTGCTGGTGGTGGTGCGGAATGCGTCATTATACCTGTTAATATCATAAATCCACTCATGAATAGAAAAATAATTCCCATGATAACGAAGTACTTTTGTGAATAGTTCATCTTTATTCCTCCCCTTCTTTTCCTTCATAAATAAATACATGTTCTATCGTTGTCTGAAATGTTTTCGCGATTTCAAATGCTAACGGAAGTGATGGATCATATTTTCCTTTTTCAATTGAAATGATGGTTTGTCTGGAAACTCCAAGTTTCTCAGCCAATTTTTCTTGAGATAGCCCAAATTTTTTTCGGTATTCGACCATTTTATTTTCCAAGGAAACTTCTCCCTCCTCCCTTATACCGAGTATATATGTAAAGCAAACTTTACGTCAAGCTTCCTTTACATTCATTTTGTTTATTTTTCGTTCTATTTATATAGAAGAAACTTTTTCAGTTTCAGCACGTCTATTTTGAAATGAAACGCGGAACACTTTAAATAACCGTTACTATATCTCCTCCTCTCTTTTTTTAAAATTTAATATCTCCCTATTTGTTTTATCCTTTTAAAATATTTCATTGATCTCTTTATTCTACGAAATGCGTTATTGGTTTTACGGTGTTTTTCGTCATATTTATAGAAACTAACTGTTTATGAAGCATTTTTTATGTCTAGCAACTTTTTTTGTAGAAATCCTTCACTTTCCTTTCAATATTTAACACTATCTAAATAAAGTTTACGATAAATTCATAATTTTTTATTTTTTATACTATATTCCGTTATATTGTTGTATAATATCAATGAAAGCGCTTATTATTTCAATATACATAATTCGAACTCATTTTTATCGAAACATTCTAATTATTATACTTATATTTACATGCAACAATTTTAGTTATTCATGTAGGTATACCAAATATATCCACCCTATTTTTCTGTAAAATTACTTTATAACATGAAAGATTAACTTGGGTGATAAGTTATTGTGAATGTTTTTTTACAAAACAGATAAGTAATAGTGTTTGGTATTATGTAAATTATTGTAATAACATAAGAGTAAAGAAAACATTTACATTGATTATTGGTTCATCAATTATTGAAAAGAGCAAAATGCACCTTTTTGTATGGAAAAAGGATTATATGCATTGGGAGGTTTAAACAAATGACGAGGAAGAATACAACGACAAACCCTTGGGCCAAGTTCCACGGTCCGAACCTTGGTTATGTTATTGAGCAGTATGATCTTTACGTAACTGGAGCAGGTTCTGTTGATCCGGAATTACAAGAGCTTTTTGAAATTTTTGGAGCTCCTTCGTTTCAAGATGATGTCGTAACAGGGGACAACACAGCAACACATTTTTCTCCTCAAAACACAGGGAACATTGAAAAAATTCTTAAAGTCGTTCAGCTTGTTGAACAGATTCGTTCTTTCGGGCATACGTTGGCTCACATCAATCCGATGGAAGATGCTGCAAATGGACAATCTCTTCTTGAGAAAGCAATGAACGAACTGAGCGATGCTGACTTGAAAGCGATTCCAGCAAAGACAGTATGGCAAGATGCGCCAGAAGGTATTCACACTGCACTTGATGTAATTCATAGATTAAAAGACGTTTATACAAAATCTTTAGCTTATGAATTTTCTCATATACAAGATAGTGAAGAACGCGCGTGGTTGCATCAAATGGTGGAATCAAATTCATTGCGTCAACCACTATCAAATAAAAAACGAACTGCTCTTTTAAAACGTTTAACAGCTGTTGAAGGTTTCGAGCAATTCTTGCATAAAACATTCGTTGGGCAAAAGCGTTTCTCTATCGAGGGCGTTGATATGCTTGTACCTGTTCTAGATGAAATTGTTCTAGAAGGTGCTAAAAGCGGCGTAGAAGATGTCATGATTGGTATGGCTCACCGCGGTCGTCTAAGCGTACTTGCACACGTATTAGAAAAACCATATAGTCACATGTTTGCTGAGTTCAAACATGCAAAAATAGAAGGCGCAGTGGCTAACTCTGGCTGGACTGGCGACGTAAAATACCATTTAGGTAGAGAACAAGTCGTTAGTAACGAAGAAGTTAGCACTCGCGTTACATTAGCAAATAACCCGAGTCACCTTGAGTTCGTTAACCCTGTTGTGGAAGGTTTCGCACGTGCGGCTCAAGAGAATCGTAAAAAATCTGGTCTTCCAGAACAAGACACTTCAAAATCATTCGTAATTTTAGTTCATGGTGATGCTGCATTCCCTGGTCAAGGTATTGTATCTGAAACATTGAACTTAAGCAGATTGAACGCGTATCAAACAGGCGGAACAATTCATGTTATCGCAAACAATGCAGTTGGTTTTACAACTGATAGCTATGATTCTCGTTCTACGAAATATTCAAGTGACCTTGCAAAAGGTTTCGATATTCCAATTGTTCACGTGAACGCTGATGATCCAGAAGCTTGTCTTGCTGCTGCTAACCTTGCGATTCAATATCGTACATTGTTCAAAAAAGACTTCTTAATCGATTTAATTGGTTACCGCCGCTACGGTCATAACGAAATGGATGACCCAGCAGTTACGCAACCACAAGTATACAAAAAGATTAAAAACCACCCAACTGTAAGAGCGATTTATGCAGACCAATTACAAACTGCTGGTGTTCTAAATGCAGATGAGGTTGAAACAATTACACAGTTTATACAAGAGCAATTAAAATCTGACTATGCACAAGTACCACCAGCTGATACGAGCGATGCAACAATTCATGTTAAAGTACCAGATGTTGTTGCAAAAGGCATTCAGCCAATTGATACTGGTGTTGAGATTGACTCACTTCGCGCAATTAATGAAGGTCTACTATCTTGGCCAGAAGGCTTTAACGTATATCCAAAAGTGAAGAAAATTCTTGAGCGCCGTAAAGATGCTCTTGAAGAGAACGGTAAAATTGAATGGGCACTTGCTGAGTCATTAGCATTCGCTTCTATTTTACAAGAAGGTACGCCAATTCGTTTAACTGGTCAAGATTCACAGCGTGGTACATTCGCGCACCGTCATATCGTATTACACGATACGGATACAAATGAAACATATTCACCATTGCATCGCTTACCAAACATTAATGCATCCTTCTCTGTTCATAACAGTCCGTTATCAGAAGCTGCTGTTGTTGGTTACGAGTATGGTTATAACGTATTCGCTCCAGAAACTCTTGTTATGTGGGAAGCGCAATATGGTGACTTCTCAAATACTGCGCAAGCATTATTTGATCAATATGTTTCAGCTGGAAGAGCAAAATGGGGTCAAAAATCTGGTTTAGTTCTTCTATTACCACACGGTTATGAAGGTCAAGGACCAGAGCACTCTAGTGCACGTCCAGAGCGATTCTTACAGTTAGCTGCTGAGAATAACTGGACAGTTGCAAACTTAACGAGCGCGGCACAATACTTCCATATTTTACGTCGTCAAGCATCTATCTTAGGAACAGAAGCTGTTCGACCGTTAGTATTGATGACGCCGAAGAGTTTATTACGTCACCCACTTACGCTTTCAACTGCTAGTCAGTTAAGCGAAGGACGTTTCCAACCTGCTCTAGAACAAGAAAACCTTGGCACGAAACCAAACAAAGTAAAACGTCTTGTTTTAAGCACAGGTAAAATGGCGATTGACTTAGCTGCAGAAATTGAGTCTGGTAAACATGAATACAACTTAGATGAAGTTCATGTCGTTCGTATTGAACAGCTGTACCCATTCCCTGCTGAGAAAGTTCAATCTATTATTAAACGCTTTAAAAACTTAGAAGAAATTATTTGGGTTCAAGAAGAACCTCGTAATATGGGCGCATGGCATTACATGGCTCCAATTCTGTTCGAACTTGCTGGAGATAAAGTGAAAACAGGTTACATTGGACGTCCAGATCGCTCTAGCCCATCTGGTGGCGATCCATTCGCTCACAAAGCTGAGCAAGAACTAATTGTTGCACACGCTTTAGATGTGAAGTATAACTTCCGTCAAGATAAACAAGAAATTGAAGTTTTCAGCAACTAAAAAGTAACAATGAAGATTTCTAGCTTGCTCCCCGGACGGATACTCTGCCCGGGGAGCGGGCTAACAAATGGAGATTACCGAAGACAAAAGAAGAAAAAACACACCGTTAGGCAAATAAGGGGAGGACATTTAAAATGATCGAAATTAAAGTACCTGAGCTTGCAGAATCTATTACTGAAGGAACTATCTCACAATGGCTTATCAACGTAGGCGACAAAGTTGAGAAAGGTGGCAGCGTTGTTGAGCTTGAAACTGATAAAGTCAATGTAGAAATCATTGCAGAAGATTCAGGTATTGTATCGAAGTTACTAGGCGAACCTGGGGATACAGTTGAAGTTGGCGCAACTATCGCAATTTTAGATGCAAACGGAGCACCAGTTGCAGTAAGTACACCTGCACCAGCGGCTGAGCAACCAAAACAAGAAACAACTGAAGCACCGAAAGCTGCGGCTCCAAATGCTGAGCAAGCTGCAACTTTACAAGGTTTACCAAATACGAACCGTCCGATCGCATCACCAGCTGCTAGAAAAATGGCTCGTGAATTAGGAATCGACTTAAACGACGTACGTAGCACAGATCCACTTGGACGTGTGAGACCACACGATGTACAAGCTCATGCTGCAGCACCAAAAGAAGCACCAGCTGCTCCAAAAAGTCCAGCTCCTGCTCCAGTTGCAAAAACGGAATTCGAAAAACCAGTTGAGCGTGTGAAAATGTCCCGCCGCCGTCAAACAATTGCAAAACGCCTTGTAGAAGTTCAACAAACATCTGCAATGTTAACAACATTTAACGAAGTTGATATGACTGCAATCATGGAATTACGTAAAGAGCGTAAAGATGCTTTCGAGAAAAAACATGATGTACGTCTTGGCTTCATGTCATTCTTCACAAAAGCAGTTGTTGCAGCATTAAAACAATTCCCATTATTAAATGCTGAAATTCAAGGCGACGAGCTTATCATTAAAAAATTCTATGATATCGGTATTGCAGTAGCAGCTCCAGATGGATTGGTTGTACCAGTTGTACGCGATGCTAACCAATTAAACTTCGCTGAAATCGAAAGTGAAATTCGTAATTTAGGTATGAAAGCACGTGACAACAAACTTTCATTAAAAGAACTACAAGGTGGTACATTCACAATTACAAACGGTGGTGTGTTCGGTTCTCTAATGTCAACACCGATCCTAAACAGCCCACAAGTTGGTATTTTAGGAATGCACAAAATCCAAGTACGTCCAGTTGCAATCGATGCAGAACGTATGGAAAACCGTCCAATGATGTACATCGCTTTATCTTACGATCACCGTATTGTTGATGGTAAAGAAGCAGTTAGCTTCCTTGTTGCTGTTAAAGATATGCTTGAAGATCCAAAATCATTATTATTAGAAGGTTGATAGATTAATAATCTATTAAAGGTTGTAGAATGAATCATTCTACAACCTTTTTTTATTGCGTTCATACGGGACAAATTTCATAACATAAGCTAATAATGTATGCCTAAACGTAAGGAGGATTAAAATGAATAACCTTCCAATTCATGCAAAACTTAAAGCTAATAAGGATACTTTCTTCCTCCCCGACTCAAACGGGGGTGTCTATTTTCGAAATAACGCCAGTTCATTTCGTATGGACGGTGATGGAATTTACAACTGGATTGAAAAATTAATGCCAATGTTTAACGGTAATTACTCTTTAGCAGAAATAACCGACGGTCTCCCTCTCCCCTATCAAAATCGTGTATTTGAAATCGGAGAGATTTTATATGAAAATGGTTTCGTTCGGGATGTAAGTCAAGATGCACCTCATGAATTAAATAGCGCATTACTTGATAGATACGCTTCACAAATTGAATTTTTAGAAGCTGATTCTCATTCAGGCGCTCTAAAATTCGAAACATATCGCGCGGCAAACGTCCTTATAATTGGTTCTGGAGATATGCTTACTTCCTTAGTTTCTTCTTTATTAGAATCAGGATTACCTACCTTTCATTACCTTGTTACAGATTATGAGGAAACAAATTACGATCGCATTCATGAGCTAGTAGAACTTGCACATGAAGTTGATGATCATGTCCTTGTTCAGGAAATAGATACGACAATTGATCGTCCCCTGCATGAAGTGTTCGAGCCTTTCGACTGGATTTTGTATGTTTCTCAAAATGGAGATATTGAAGGCCTAAGAGCAGTTCACACGATTTGTAGAGAAGTAGGAAAGAACTTCATACCTTCCGTCTGTTTATCAGCACTTGGTATAGCCGGCCCTATCGTAACAGCTAATCGTGAAGAATGCTGGGAGTCCGCATGGCACCGGCTACATGAAACGACTTTACAAAATGAACATTCATCAGCATCATTTTCACCACTTCCATCTGCAATGTTAGCAAATATAATCGTATTTGAATTACTTAAGCATGTCGCTGATGATTCTTCCCGAGAAAAAGAACCACAATTCTTTTTATTAAATTACGAAACACTCGAAGGGGCATGGCATCCTTTTATAAAACATCCTCTCGCAACTGATGAAAGTTTTACAATTGATACGATAGAAAATCTTTCTGAACAACTTGAGCATCGGTCCAACCAACATACCTCAACTGATTTATTCCGCTTTTTCGACTCATTAACTTCTAAAGAAGCTGGTATATTCCATGTATGGGATGAACAAGATTCATATCAATTACCCTTATCACAATGCCATATTCAAGTAGCTACTCCACTATCAGATGGCCCTGCTTCCCTCCTGCCTCTTATGACTTGCGGAGGTTTAACTCATAATGAAGCACGCCGAGAAGCTGGTTTAACAGGAATTGAAACATATATAGCAGAAATTATGCACCGCCTTATTCCTGAACATAACGATATCGGTATTGGCGCTGGAGAAACAATGACAGAAGGTGTATACCGAGCGCTACAACAACATTTAAATAACAAATTGTATGAGCGGCAGTCACATATGCTAGAAGAAATTACGACGGTCGACTTAACCGAAATTCATGATAAACATTGTAGGTTTTATTACGATGCTCTCGCTACAATTCATGAAACACCTAAAATAGCAGTAAGTGAAGAGATTCTCAGCTTTCCAGTCGTTTGGGTCGGTATAAATAATCGATGGTACGGCGCATCTAATATTAATACAACGTTAGCGTTACGAAACGCACTACAACTATCCCTTCTTCATATTCAAAATGAAGAGACTCCATACAAAGCTAATATCTTGCCGGAATCCTCTATTATTTTATATGATACGGATTCTTTTAGGTTAGAAATACAAGCGGAAGAAGAACTTCCAAGCTCGCAATCTGTACAGCTTGCCTTGCAACATTTAGAAGAACATAATTTTTATCCATTCGTGTTTGATTTAGCTATTGAACCATTTTTGAAAGAAAACTTAGATGGTGTGTACGGGGTATTAATTGCAAAGGAGGACAGTCTATGACTCAAAATATATTGCTTATAGGAGATGGCTTACTTGCAAACTATGTACATGATGGACTATGCAAACAATATTCTATCATTCGCCAACATAGCCTTACAGAAGAACTCCCTGAAAACATTCATCTCGCTCTCGTACTACATGATGGCTCTCCTTCTTCTCTTCATCATGATGCCGAGCTAATGTTTCGATCGAATCATATTCCATGGCTACGTGCATTCACTTCATTTGGTGAAGGTATTATTGGCCCTTACATTCATCCTCTTGCAACTGGCTGTTCCAACTGCTCTGATGGACGCCGGTTTATCGCTGGCTTTGATCAACAGGAAATGTGGGAACTACAGCGGAAATATGCGTTAAAGGCAGATAATGTAACAAGGCGTGATGTACGTGCCACCCAAAATGGTATGTTACAAATGTGCCATCTTATTCGTGCAGAAACAGAGAAAATATTAACCCATAACCATTCTTCTTTAGAAAATGAACTCATTTTACTAAACTTACAAACACTGCAATGTACACGTCATTCTTTTCTTCCCGATCCGCTCTGCCCTGTATGTAGTAATTTGCCTGACGATACGGCAGATGCAGCAGCGATTTCGTTACAACCGAGCTTAAAAACAAGCGAAGCAACTTATCGCTGTCGTTCCATTCATGAACTAAACACATTTTTAACGAGAGATTATTTAGATTATCGGGTCGGTATGTTGAACGGAAAAATGCAGCATTCTTTATTACCATTTGCTGACGTTATTATAAACATGCCATTAATGTTTGGAAATGAAGGTGTTGCAGGCCGAACTCATTCATTTGCAATGAGTGAAGCAACTGCTATTTTAGAAGGTTTAGAACGATATTGTGGTATGTCACCTCGAGGAAAAAAGACAAATGTACACGGCAGTTTTCGTGAGTTAGAGGATCATGCACTTAATCCCCTCTTGCTCGGTGTACATACAAATGAACATTATAATCGTAATAGTTTTCCGTTTAAACCGTTTGATCCTGACTATGAACAAAACTGGGTATGGGGCTACTCTTTATTACAAAACCAGCCAATTTTAGTTCCTGAATCAATTGCTTATTATAGCCTCGGTCATCGAGATGCTTTCGTGTATGAAACATCAAATGGATGTGCAATTGGTGGTAGTTTAGAAGAGGCAATTTTTCATGGCATTTTAGAAATTGTAGAGCGTGACGCCTTTTTGCTCACTTGGTATGCCGAATTACCTCTTCCCCGCCTTGATCTTAGTTCAGCAAATGATACGGAATTACAATTAATGATTCAGCGGCTGTACACGATTACCGGGTATGAATTACATGCTTTTAACGCAACGATGGAACACGGTATCCCAAGCTTATGGGTAATTGCGAAAAATACGCGTGAAAATGGAATGAACGTTGTTTGTGCGGGAGGCTCTCATTTAGACCCTGTCCGCGCTTTAAAGAGTGCCATCCATGAAATAGCAGGCATGTTACTAATAGCAGACGATGAACTCGAACAAAAAAGAGAGCACTATGAAAACTGCTTACAAGACCCTTATCTCGTAAATAAAATGGAAGACCATAGTATGCTGTACGGATTAAAAGAAGCAGAAGAACGTCTTCACTTTCTTTTACGTGACGATGCCCCGGTACAATCATTCCAAGAAATGAATGCATTACAATCAGTTGATCTAGATTTAACATCCGATCTTCATCAACTTTTAAACCGTCTGCAGCAATCTGGACTTGACGTAATCGTTGTAAATCAAACAGTACCTCTTATAGAAAAAAACGGATTACATTGTGTAAAAGTCATTATTCCAGGCATGCTACCGATGACGTTCGGCCACCATCTCACTCGGGTTACAGGACTGGATAGAGTATATACTGTGCCGATGACACTTGGATATACAAACGAACCTTTAACAAATGAACAATTAAATCCACATCCGCATCCGTTTCCATAGTAAAGGAGGGGATTCTATGCAGCTGGATACTTTTTTACATCATCTCCATTTTTCTATAGACGAAATTATGCCGAACCATGAAGTGGACTGGGAAGATGCACCGCTCCCTTATAAATTATATCGAAATGTCCCTATTATTCCACTCTCTTTAGAAATCCCATTATCTTTACCTAACTCTTCTACTACACCTACTTTAAAAGAGATTGGTCATTACCTTTGGTACTCATTTGGTTTAACACAGTTATGTCAGCTAAATAGCGAGAAAATTTTATTCCGAAGATCTATCCCTTCAGGCGGCGCTTTATATCCAAATGAATTGTATATATATTTAAAGATTGATGATTATCCAGACGGTATTTACCATTACGACGCTGCGCATCACCGGCTTATCTTACTTCGTGAAGGAAATTTTGATTCTTATCTTACTGAGGCACTTGGCAATCGTTGTAACATACAGTCTTGTTTTGGCACTGCATTCGTATCCACTATGTTTTGGAAAAACTACTTTAAATACAATAATTTTTCATACCGTCTTCAAGGATTAGATAGTGGTGTTCTCATCGGACAATTACTTGCATGTGCCAAACAATTCGGTTACACAAATGGCGTATACTTTCAGTTTCTAGACCGTGCAATCAATCACTTACTCGGACTATCAGAAGGTGAAGAAAGCGTGTATGCTGTTGTTCCTTTCAGTACAGAACCACATACAAATTGGTTTCACAATGATTACCATGAAAATAAAGCAGTTACTTCTCATGAATTGTTGCAGCAAATTCCGCCGTTAGCACACGAACATTTCGTTCGCTCAAAACATGTAAATGAATATCCAATGATAACAAAAATAAATGAAGCTTCTATGATTGAATCGACAGCACACTTCCAAACACTACATCATGAAGAGCACTATCAACATCATGCGCACGCTGTACAATTGCCGCAAGTAGAACGGTTATCGTATGATTTCTTACAACTTTGTAAAGAACGGTATTCCCCTGATGCTGACTTTACTTTCACGAAATGGGATGCAGCCGAGCTCGCTACATTACTACAAGAAGCGAGTCTCTCCTTCCCTTATTACAACGACCTTGATGGTCAGTATGTAAATGAAAATGCACGGGTCTCATTATATGGATGTTTTTATAACGTAAAAGATATAGAAAACGGCGCTTATTCTTATAACAGTAAAACACATTCCATACAGCCACTTCGATATGGAGACCTTCGTTATCCCCTTCAATCCAGTATGACGATGGATAACGTAAATCTTTTTCAAGTACCGCTTTGCCTACATGTAGTCGGAAAGAAAGATTACTATACAAATGCATTAGGCTATAGAGGATACCGTATTCACCAAATGGAAGCTGGTATACTCGTTCATAAACTCGTTTTCGCCGCAACCGCGATGGGGATGGGCGGGCATCCATTACTAAGTTTTGATACAAATTCATGTGATCAGTTATACGGGATAGATACTGGAAATGAAACGTCTCTCATTCAAATTCCTGTCGGGGCTTATCGAGCGCGAAATTGGTTAAAAGGGGATTTGCGTAATTAGAAGCACGCCGATGAACGGCGTGCTTTTTTAAAGGACTTAATTTATAAAAAGCGAAATGAGTATATATTCTTACATAAAAGGAGAGTTTTACTTGAGTATTTTACAACGATTAATCCAGCAAGCAAAAAATCCTCGCGGGACAATTGGTTCTTCCATGCTTTGTATTATGAACAGTGCACATACGAGACTAACAAATTGGGCATTACAGAAAGTACATATAAAGAAAAATGCAATCATATTAGATATTGGCTGTGGCGGCGGTAAAACGATACACACTCTTTCAAAACGAACTCCACTTGGGAAAATATATGGGATTGATTACTCCGATCAAGCTGTTAAAAATTCTATACAGACGAATATAAAGGATGTTCAAAAACAAAAAGTCATTGTTCAACAAGCAAGCGTTTCTTCTATGCCCTATCATACAAACTTCTTCAATCTCATTACCGCTTTTCAAACACACTACTTTTGGCCTGATGTGGAACAAGATATAAAAGAAGTATTTCGCGTCCTACAACCGAATGGATCCTTTTTATTAGTGGCTGAAACTTTCAAAATTCAATATCATATGGAGAAATATAAAACGAATGAAGAATTAATAAACCTATTTTATAAAACAGGATTTACAAGCGTGAAATGTTACGAAGAAAGAGGATGCCTTTGTGTAATAGGAAACAAATAAAAAAGCAGACCCTTTGAGGTCTGCTTTTTTACTAGATTAATTTAAAGATACTCTTAATTTGTCTTGCAAATAACCAATTTTTCGTACCGTAGTTATCATTTAAACTATCTAAATTGATAGATTGTCCATTAGCAAACTTTAATTCTAACGTTGTATTTTTGTCATTTGTTTTTAAGTTGCTATGTGTAATAGCATCATACTTTAATTTTTCAATTTCAACATATTCATCTTTTTCTTGTCCGATTACGACATGGTCTTGGAAGAAGAACAATACTTCTACTTTCTTACCGAAACAAAATACGTTTTTCGTATAAATTAATGTCGCATTATCAAGTCCGACGCATACTTCTTTCATCTCTTCTACAACGTTTCCAAAGTCTTCTTCTTGTCTTGCGTTTGATTCAGCAATCCATTCTTCGATTGTTTTCATATTAATTGCCATACTGTGCCCCCTGGTTCGTTCATTGCTTTATTTTAAAATAAATACTATATGAAAATATAAGCGATAAGTACTATGTTTTCAAGGGTGAACGGTATATTCGAAATAAAGTGAAACTTTAATCAGCCTTCACCAATCAGGCTTTTACTAGCAGCCCGCCCTCCACCTAACTTCTTTGCTTTCGCTGAATTTTGAGGTGGTGGTCTTACTGACCGTTAATGCGAGATAAATACTAGGAGCATCGATTTCATTATATTTTAAACGTTTGAACGAGACATTCTTCATCATCGATTAACTGTTTTTTCTCATCAAATTCGATGTTTAACTCCCTATATACTTTCTTCCAAAAAGAAACAGCTGGTACATTTTTCACAAGTTCGATAACAAAATACTGTCCTCGTTTCTCTTTTAATAAATTCTCAATAACTCTTTTACCGATTCCTTTTCCCTTATACTGATTCAATATGAAAATGTCATTTATGCCAAAGTCATTTTCCTTCTTCAAAAACGGGCGTTCCAACAATAATAAAAATCCTATGATATCATTATCACTTTTAATAAAATACGGAGTGATTCCATCATTTTCCCAAAACATGTGTAAATCTTCGTATTCAAAAAAGCCATTTGCCTCAATCGTTATATTAGGAGTGAATGCAGAGAGGTCATGAAGATATAGTGCATACAAATTACGCAATATTTCTTTTTCTGATTCTTGAACTATTTGAACTGTTACAAACATTTTTAATGATCCCCTTCCCTATATGTAACTGTTTCTCCTTCTTTATTATTCGCTAAAAAAGTTTACCTACCTTTACAAAAAAAATAGCACTTAAAAAGTGCTATTCCGCTCTCCTTGCCGCTTGCTGAATTGGATCCCAAACGCTGTTATATGGTGGTGCGTAACTTAAGTCGACATCTTCTAAATCGTGAATGCTCATTTTATTGAAAAGTGCCATTGCGATCACATCAATTCGTTTATCTACACCTTCTTCTCCAATTACTTGTCCGCCTAATAATTGTTTCGTGTCAGAACGATATAATAATTTCAAGTAAAGTGGTTTCGCATTTGGATAATAGCCCGCCATATTTGTGGAGTCTACTTTGACTGTTTTATACGGAATATGTAGCCCTTTTGCTTCTTTTTCATTTAAACCTGTTCTTGCGAGCGTCAAATCCATAAATTTAATAATACCTGTACCTAACGTACCTTTAAATGCTCTTCGTTTATCAAGCATATTCAGTCCAGCGAGTCGGCCTTGTTTATTAGCAGTCGTTCCGAGCGGGATATGATCATGAATTTCCTTTATAACGTGGTAATGTGTTGCGCAATCACCAGCTGCATATACGTCCTGCACATTCGTTTGCATATATGCATTTACTTCGATTGCCCCTTTATAATTTGTACGTATATTTGTTCCTTCAAGAAAATCAGTATTTGGCTTCACTCCAACCGATACTAAAACAAGATCTGCTTTATACGTCCCTTTATCCGTTTCAATTTGTTCCACTCTTTCATTTCCTTTAAATGCTTTCACATTTTCATTCGTTAAAATTTCAATATTGTGTTTATCTGCTTCTTTATGTATATATTCAGCCATATCTGCATCATAAATCGTACCGATATGATCATTTCGCTCAATCATTCTTACTTTCTTACCAAGTTCGACGAATGTTTCTGCCATCTCCAGTCCAATCGCACCGCCGCCAATAATCGTTACATCTTCAACTTTACTCGTTTCTAGCGTTTTTAATATGCGCTCAGCATCCGGAATTGTTTTTAAAAGATGAACGCCTTGCAAATCTCGACCTTCCCATTCAGGCATAACAGGACGCACTCCAGTCGCAATTAATAAACGATCGTACGGAAATTCAAAAACTTCTTTCGTCTTCGTATGCTCTGCGTACACCATTTTCTTTTCCGTATCTACTTTCGTTACTTCATGTCGTACTTTCGCATCAATTCCATATTTATCACGAAACGTCTTTACATTACGGGCGATTAATTTTTCCGTTGAAGCGATAGCACCACTAATGACATACGGCAATCCACACTGCGCGTACGAATAAATCTCACCTTTTTCTAACGTTACAACATTTGCATTTTCATCGTTTCTAACAATTTGCATCGCTGCACTCATACCAGCTGCATCTCCGCCAATAATGACATAGTTCACTTTACCACTCCTTCTTTTTTACATACTCTTTACGTTTTCCATATTTTATAGAAATAACACCTACTTCCATTGTAAAGAAAGAGAATTTCATCTTCAAATTTAGTGCACAAACCTATGCCTGAATAGGTAAGTGTCGTGTCTTATAAACAACATATTTAATATGCTATAACAGTAACTATCGAAAGTAGGTGAAACATATATGTGTGCCGGCCTTCTCGCTCAAACTCCGGAGGAACCGCAAGAACCGAAACCCGCCGTATCACTTGACCAAGAATTTTCCATTAACGCAACATTATACAGCGCTCGCGCTTGGTTATCTAATGATGAAACCTTCGCACAAACGATTTGGAAAGGCTCTCACTTCGCTTCAGCATCACACGCTGGCAAGTCTATCTTACCAATCGGTACTGTAAAAATTTTGAACTTATCTGATGATACAATAACAGTTACTGCATCATCAGAATCAGATGATGCCCTCAAAATAGTCGTACCGCCTCATTCTGAAGGTGTGTTAACATCTAGCGCATTATCTGATGTGCAAGCAAGTACATCAGGAGGAGCAAGTAAAGTCACATTCCTCTTTCATATCTTTTTCTCAAGGGATCCTGGTCCAGCTAAAAAACCATAGAAAAGGTACAGTTGTGCACTGTACCTTTTTCATATGTTCTATTCTCTTGATTTGTTCAGTTCAACATTATAAGATTCAATCTACAAACTGAGTCCCACACTTTGTACATACATTCATCCACCTCTTCTTTAGAGGCCAGTTAATCCCTGTGTAAAGGTTTGAATTATCGTGTTTATGTAAGACCAAAACACGATAAACGTTGCAATTCCGATGAAAACATTTGCGATAAGAAGAGTGTAAACAAGATCTAATCCACCATTATCTAGTTTTACTGTAGCTACAATTATACTAATTCCCATATACGTTGTAGCCAGCCCTAATAAGATTGGTAAGAAAAAGATTAATAAAAAACTAAAAAGAAAAGAAAGCACTAATATAGCAATAGCTGGTGTCGCTATCGTTCCCCATATACCGAATACTTCAAGAAACGAAAAAGATGATTTCATCATCTTCCCACTTACAAAAATAATAAATCCGACAAATAAAGTTAAAATTAGTAAAAATAAAAAGACCGTTACAGAGTCCAAAAAGAATGTAGGAGTAGGTATATCTGGTGCAAATGTTTTCGTAACAGCTGCTGCAGCACTCATCATTCTATAAAAAATACATGCCCCTAAAAAACAAATAAGAACAAGACTTACAATTCCATTTCGTACTTCAACCTTGCCGCTTTTCATAATCGCTGTCGGTGCTTTGAAAGCAAGTTTAAAGAACTGAAAATAGCCACTTGCAAACCGCTTCGCTTGCTCTACCGTTTCATTTGGTCGAGTTTCCTTTGCTGGTGCTACGCGTGCTTGTTGCTCACCTTCTTCCTGTGCACCACTCGCTACTGCTTCCTCGGTCAACGAATGTCCACAATTCCCGCAAAACTTTGCCTCTGCTGCATTTTCCGTCTGACACGCCGGACATTTCATTCTCTCATCCCTCCTTGAGCATATACCATATAGGGTGTTACAAATTCAATATATGACTTTGGACATAAAACATGACTACAAGAAAAAGATTATGAAATCCTTCTTTCAAATGAAAATATATATGCTAGCAATCTTGAAAAATAATGCTATTATGAAACAGAACAAATAACATTTTTAACAGATTGGATGACTGGCAATGGAATTGGTAAACTCAATTTTTCAAATACTCCTTACAAGCGTAATCCAATTATTTTCTTTAATTGGCGTTATCATTGTAATTGGATTTCTATTAGGCTATTTAGAATCTCTCACACGCATGTATTGGTCGAGAGCTTTCGGAAGAAAAGGATTCCTTTTAACGGCTTGGATCGGTGTCCCTATTCACGAACTTGGACATGCCATTATGTGTGTACTATTTCGTCATAAAATTGTAGCAACGCAGTTTTTCCCAACAGATACAAGTCAAGGTGCTTTAGGCTACGTACAACATCAATACAATCAAAAAAGTGTATATCAACGAATTGGGAACTTCTTCATTGGAATCGGTCCTATTATTTCTGGTATTACTGCGTTAATCCTTTTAATGCGCTATTTCGTACCAAATTCATATTTCTTATTTAATACAACTCTCGAAAAAACAATTGCTTCTACTTCTATTAATATAGAAATGGTTCAAAACATGCTCTTGTCGACGTTCGTATTATTGAAAAGCTTATTTACAATAAGTAATTTATTGAATCCTTCCTTTTGGCTATTTTTATTTATCGCCATTTGTATTTCTGCACATATCGCTTTAAGTAAACCAGATATTAAAGGATCAATAGACGGTGTTATCGTCATGTTTATCGTATTATTTTTATTCAACATAATCGCAGGACTATTTCAGTACGACAGTAACCAGCTCATTGGCAAAGTGATGAAGTATAATATGTACCTCATTGCGTTTTCTAGTGTAGCACTGCTGTTCTCTTGTATTTCTACACTTGTTAGTTTTGGATTTTATAAAATAAGAGGAGGGCGTTCGTTTTGAACGCCCTCCTCTCCTCAATTATTCCCCTTATAATCACAATGCTCAACCGGAACACGAGCATGTCCCTCGTCATCCGTACACCATGACTGCGACTGGAAGGCTAGAAAGATACCAATCCATTCTTCTTCCTTTTCAAAGTGAATAAGTATGCCTCCGTCTTGCCATATACCATTATCACCTTTCCATTTCTCTACATTCCCTTGATTCATATGAATATCGTGTATCCCGTTTCCTGGTTCAAAATGAAAGTAAGAATCGGGTGTATTTTCTTCTGGTCCCCATCTTTCACCGAACGCATAAATAATCGCTTTTTCTTCTATCGCTCGTTTTATATAACGTTCTATTTTTTCATTTAAGTCATTATCAACACCTGCTTTTTCAGCAGGTAAAGGAATCATTTGCTTGGAATCAAATACATTACCTCTTACGTAGTCTAAAGCTACTTTCGGTTCATTATTTTTTACTTCCGTAAAACCAAATGGTAATGTCGGTAAAATATCAATCGCCTCTGACCTAATATTGTTACTCGCAAAATATAAAACTTCTGACGGATAACTTTGCGATTTTACGTTAATTGCAATACGATACTCTACTTCTACTTCACCTTGTAAATGAACTTGATAATGAGGAGTTTTCCCTTTTCCGATCTTAGATTGTATAACGGTACCTTTTAACACGCCGTATTTTTTTAGGGGCATACATTTCATCTCCTATTCATTTAGTAGAAGCTTTTCATATTTAAAACATTATCCAATCACAAAAAAAATCCTCCTATGTTAGGAGGATTTTTAATTTCTCAACATATACCAAACAATAACCTCTACCACTACTAGCAAAATTGCACCAAAAATCATTAACGTCGTCTTCTTTAATAGTTCATTTTCACGATATGGGATGTTACATAAATACGCACCTAATGTAATACGTGACGGGCAAGCGATTGTCGCTACTGATGATGCGGTGTTTTGCAGTGTTGTGACGTATTGCCACGGGAGTGCTACGTTTTGCGCAGTTTGCATTTGTAGTTTTATGAACATCGCATTTGATCCTGCGTTACTACCTGTTAAAAAGCCACCGATTCCACCGATAAACGGAGCAACGAAAACGAAAAATGTACCGAATGTTTCACCAGCTGTTTTTGCAAGCAATGAATGCATGCCAGATGCACCCATTAGTTCTGAAATAGCGATAAACATCGTCGTCGTAATTGCAAATGGAATCCATTGTTTTATCGTTTGCGAGAGTGATTGTTTAATAATATGAGATGGAATACGGAAGAAAATAATAGTAAATAAACAAGTCATACCGAGCCAAAACCCTGGTGAATACAGCATTTCTAATTTGTAAGAGTATGATTTTAAATCAAGGACTGCATATGATCTGAATACATCATGTAATGCTGGTACGAGGCGAGAAAGCAAAATACAAACGGTTAAAAATATATAAGGGCTAATAATTTTGATAATGGATACTTCTCTCTCCGTTGCTGCCGCATGTTCTGTTATAAGATTTTGCCCACTTTTTCCTTTTAGTTTTATGATAAGAAAGCCAAATGCAATGGTAACGATGGAACTTAATATACCTGCTAGTTCAACACTTACGTATGCGTTAGAAAGGTAGATTCCGAGAGAGAATAATAGAAAGAAACCGAATCCTTCCTTCCACTTTTCCATAACGGCCTGCCAACCACCAACAACGTGTAAAGAAAGAATGACGAAGTAGGCAAACATCGGGATGCTTAATAGTGCCGTATTTGTGCCAAGCGTTGTAAGCGGCATATTTATAAGCTGCGAACCGATAATCGTACCAGTTGCCATTGCCCCCCACGAACTGGCTAGTAAACCGATAAATGAGAGCAGTACAGCTTGAAATGGTTTATAGCCTAACGAAAGAAAGATAGGTGCTGCAACCATGAAGCCGATACCGAATCCACTTACTGATTCGATTAACGGACAAATACCAAAACACATAAGAAGCATTTGTAATAAACGATCGTGCGTCACTTCTTCTAGAAAACGTGCTACTTGATCGATGTACCCCATTTTGTTCATGAGGTGAAATAAAAAAATACCGAAAAACAACACGTACCCGACAATAAAACAAATTAACCAACCTTTAATCGTTGCGTGCACAGTTTCACTTATCCCTAGTTGAAACGTTGGCGAGAGTAAAACGATTCCAACAGACACAACGTAAGCAATTAACGAGGAACGTAATGATGTTTGTTTAAATAAAAATAAACAAATGAAAATCATCATAATTGGGATAAGTGCCAACAATATGGACATGTTATCATCTCTTTTCGTTAAAAATACAATTTTTAACTATTATATAACAGATGTAACATTTTTCAATTGTTTTTACAACAGATAAAAAAAGAAGCCAAATGGCTCCTTTTCACTCCCATTTTCTATTATCCTGAAAAACATTCTGCTTTCCGACTATTTTATCTAACACAACAAACACAAGATAAGCACATATAACTTGCAATACAACATTTCCAAATTTCATTAATTCAAACGAATGGATCCAGCGAAATAATTCATTTAATAATACAATCGAAACGATACTAAATAGTTCTACACTAATCGAAAATATACATATTTCTAAAATAGATTGTTCTTGAATGCGATTTAAGTTAGAAAAGATGAATACATATCCTAAAAATAGAGCCATCAACTCTATTTTCGTCATGCTAATGAGCCAAGCGTATAATGGTACAGTTAAAAGAAGATATAGTAGTTTTCGTCTTAGCATGCTTTCTCACCCTCTAAGTTATATGTATTTTCTGTATATTTTAACATTTATTACGCAAAACAAAAAGAAGAGACTTACGCCTCTTCTTTCTGTTTTGTTGCCTGTATTAATTCACATATTTCTTCTCGCTTTTCATTTTCTAACAGCTCAATGACTTTACTTCCAACGACTACTCCATCACATATTGTAATCATTTCTTCTACATGTTCCTTTGTTGAAATACCGAACCCTGCCACTACCGGTAAATGTGTATGTGATTTTACTTTTTCTAAGTAACTATGAATCTCACCTTTAAAATTTTGGCGTACTCCCGTTACGCCGGCTACTGTAACAGCGTAGACGAATCCTTCTGATTCACTCGTAATTTTTTCGATTCGTTCAACTGGGCTCGTTACTGTAACGAGTGGAATTAACGCAATGTTTGCCTCTCGAAGTAACGGAGCAATAATATTTTGTTCTTCATACGGTAAATCCGGAACGATCATACCGTCTACACCTGCTTCTATACAGTTTTCGATGAATCGTTCTTTTCCAAATGCAAGTACTGGATTTAAATATGTCATGAGTACAAATGGAATTTGTACTTCTTTCCTTACCTCTATTAATGCTTGAAAAATTCCCTTTAATGTTACACCACTATCTAGCGCTCGCTTCCCTGCTCTTTGAATTGTTGGACCGTCTGCGACTGGATCTGAAAACGGAATGCCGATTTCAACGATGCTTGCTCCTGCTTCGTCTAAAAAACGAATTCTTTCTTTTAATTTTTCAAGGCCACCATCTCCGCCCATTACGTACGGAATAAATGCTTTCTTACCATTTTCAAACGCTGCTTTAATTTTTTCTACTCCCATTTGTTACACCTCTTCCATATAACGTTTTATACTCTCTACATCTTTATCGCCGCGGCCAGATAAACAAATGACAAGTCCTTCGTCTTTTTTCATTTGCGGCGCTAATTTTAATGCGTATGCGACAGCATGTGAGCTTTCTAAAGCTGGAATAATTCCTTCTTTTTTCGTTAATAATTGAAATGCTTCTAACGCTTCTTCGTCTGTAATGGAATGATAAGAAACGCGGCCAATATCTTTTAGCAAGCTATGTTCTGGCCCAACACCTGGGTAATCAAGTCCCGCTGAAATAGAATGAGCTTCTTGAATTTGTCCTTCTTCATTTTGCAGAAGGTACATCATCGATCCGTGTAAAACACCAACGCTTCCTTTCGTTAAAGTAGCTGCATGCTTTTCTGTATGAACGCCTTTTCCAGCTGCTTCTACGCCGTAAAGAGCGACTTCTTCATCATGCACGAACGGATAAAACATGCCCATCGCATTACTACCGCCGCCAATACAAGCAACGACTGCTTCTGGTAACTTTCCTTCTAACGCCTCATATTGTTTTTTCGTTTCTTTCCCAATTACACTTTGAAAATCACGAACAATTTGCGGGAATGGATGTGGTCCGAGAACTGATCCCATAATGTAGTGCGTATCATGCACGTGTGAAACCCAGTAGCGAAGCGCTTCGTTCACTGCATCTTTTAATGTGCCGCTACCTGCCGCTACACTTTCTACTTTCGCTCCAAGTAATTCCATTCGGAACACATTTAATTTTTGACGTCTCACATCTTCTTCTCCCATAAAGATGACGCATTCTAATCCGAGTAGGGCACATACAGTAGCTGTTGCCACTCCGTGTTGTCCGGCTCCTGTTTCAGCGACCACCTTTTTCTTGCCCATTCGTACTGCAAGAAGCGCCTGACCGATTGTATTGTTAATTTTATGAGCTCCTGTATGGTTCAAATCTTCACGTTTTAAATAAATCTTTGCACCGCCACAATACTTCGTCATGTTTTCAGCGAAATAAAGCGGTGTTTCTCTTCCGACGTACGTTTTTAAATAATGATTTAATTCCTTTTGAAACGCTTCATCTTGCATCGCTTCTTTATATGCTTCTTCTAGTTCTAATACAGATTGCATTAACGTTTCTGGAACGTATCGTCCCCCGTATATACCGTAGTGACCTTTTTCATCTGGATATGCGTAGTTCATTTGGAACACTCCTTCACTTTTATAATAAATTGTTTTATTTTCTTTAAATCTTTCTTTCCTTCTGTCTCCACTCCGCTACTTACATCGACCATATATGGCTGAATCGTTCGAATCGCTTCTTCTATATTAAGAGCGTTTAATCCACCAGCTAATATCGTTTTCTCTCGCAATTCTTTTGGCATATGTGTGAGTAACTCCCATGAAAATGTCTTTCCATTTCCTCCGTGAAACTTTTCCTTCGGGCTATCAAACAATATATAATCCGTTTCATATGCTTGAGCATTTTCCATATCGTCCTCTGAAGTTACTCCGAGCGATTTTATAGACGGAATATTCAATCTTCTAATTTGATGATTATCTTCATCCCCATGTAGTTGCACATGTGTTAACCCGCACTCATCTGCAATTCTCTGGACCATTTCTACTGATTCATTTACGAAAACACCAACCTTTAACACGTGCGCCGGAATCTCCTGAATGATTTCTTTCGCTAGCCCTGGGGTAATTTTCCGCTTACTTTCTGCAAAAACAAATCCGAGTGCATCAGCTCCGTATTCACAAGCACGTTTTGCCGTTTCAACATCAGTGATGCCGCAAATTTTCACTTTCATATGTTCACCTTACAATCTTCAAAAAAGGTACGAATAGAAGATGATGTCATAAGTGCTTCTCCAACTAATACACCTTTCGCTCCAGCTCGTTTGACGCGAATAATATCTTCTTTTGAATGAATCCCGCTTTCACTAATCCAAAGTAATTGCTCCTCGTCTAATCGTTTTCCAAGCTTTTCTGTTTGGCTTAAATCGACTTCGAATGTTCTTAAATTACGGTTGTTAATACCGATAACGTGCGGATTTAATTGGATCGCAATTTCTAATTCCTGTTCATCATGAACTTCAACAATTGCTTCTAATCCTTTTTCTAGTACGTAGCTATACAACTCTTTTAACTTCTCTTTCGTTAACGCCGCTACGATTAGTAAAATAATATCTGCGCCAGCTTCATACGCTCTATCAATTTGAATCGTGTCGATTATGAAATCTTTGCATAAAAGCGGAATGTTACTTTCTCCTCTTGCCGTTTGTAAATCATGAAACGATCCTTTAAAAAATTGACCGTCTGTTAAAACAGAAACTGCTCCTGCGCCGCATTCTTCATATGTTTTTACTTGTTTTCTTACATCAACGTGTAAATTGATATCTCCTTTTGATGGTGATGCTCGCTTTACTTCTGCAATGACAGTAAACTGCTGTAATGCTTCTACAAGTGAATGTGTCTTTCTACTTTCTTTTAATGGTGTATACGTTTCATATAATGCCGCAACTTCCTTTTTCTTTTGGTCTACAATTTTGTCTAAAATCGTCCCCACTTTAATTCACCCTTTCTAATTTTTCATGGCTTGCTGCAATTAATAAGTTTAGTTTGGCTAATGCTTTTCCTGAGTCAATACTATGTGCCGCGAGTGTAATTCCTTCTTCAATCGTTTCTACTTTTCCATTTGCGAAAAGGGCTAGACCTGCATTGAATAACACTGTATCACGGTAAACACTCTTTTCTCCGCTTAATACCCCGAGCGTAATCTTTGCATTTTCTTTCGAATCTCCGCCTCTAATCTCTTCGTTTTTCACTATTGAGAAACCATATCTCTCAGGTTCAATACTCGTTTCTACTATTTCATTATCTTTTAAAATGACAACATGATTTTCTCCTTGCAATGATGCTTCATCTAAAAAACCACTTCCATTTACGACAAGCGCTTGTTTTCTGCCTAGTTTCTGCAATACTTGCGCAACTGGTAGTAACATATCTCGTTTATAAATGCCGACAAATTGTGTTTCTAAATTCACCGGATTTGTTAAAGGGCCAATTAAGTTAAAGATCGTCGGCACATTTAATTCTTTTCTTATTTTCATAATGCGCCTTAATGCTGGATGCATCGCTGGTGCGAATAAAAATGCAATGCCGACATGCTCTAATAAATAATCAATTTCGTTTGGCGTACTGCTAATATTTACACCGAGTTCTTCTAATAAATCTGCACTTCCTGTTTTACTAGAAACAGCTCGGTTACCGTGTTTTGCAACCTTTACGCCAGCTCCTGCCAGTACAAATGCCGATGTTGTACTAATATTAAATGTTTGGGCACCGTCACCACCCGTCCCGCAATTGTCCATTGCTCCTTGTATATGGTTCGAAAATGGTAATGCCTTTTCACGAAGAGCTCGAACGAGACCGTATATTTCTTCTGCCGTTTCACCTTTCGCTTTCAGTAAGACTAAGAAGGCTGCAATTTCACTTTCCAATATGTTTTCATTTAATAAAAGAAGCCCTGCTCTATACATTTCCTCTTCTGTTAAATGTTGTCCCTCCACTAATTTACGAAGATAGTTATTCATACTCTTTCCTCCTCTTTCACTTCGCCTAAAAAGGCACGTATTAACTTTCCGCCTTCTTCTGTTGCGATTGATTCCGGATGAAACTGTAATCCGAATAGAGGATAATAATTGTGACGAACTGCCATAATTTCTCCGTCATCCATCGCTGTCGCTAGTATGTCAAAACACTCTGGCAAACTCGCTTGTGCTGCAACCAGCGAATGGTAGCGCATCGCTGTTAGCGGCTGTGTAACGTATGAAAAAATTGAGGTTCCGTTATGTTTCACACGGGATGTTTTTCCATGTTTAATATGTTCTGCTCTTACAATGTCTCCTCCAAATGCTGATATAATCGCCTGATGGCCAAGGCAAATACCTAATATGGGAACGTTCTTATAAAAATGACGAATCACTTCGATACAAATACCAGCATCCTCTGGTTTTCCTGGTCCTGGTGAAAGTACAATTTCTTTCGGCTTCATTTCTTCTAATTGTTCTATCGTTATTTGATCATTTCTTACGACAACAATATCTTCTTCGTATTCTCCTAACAGTTGATACAAGTTATATGTGAATGAATCGTAATTATCAATCAGTACAATCATTTCATTACCTCCAAAAGCGCTCTCGCTTTATTTAACGTTTCTTCATATTCAGCTACTGGGTCTGAATCATAAACAATGCCCGCTCCTGCCTGAACGTATGCTTTTTCATCCTTTACAACCATCGTTCGAATCGCAAGCGCCATATCAAGATTCCCTGAAAAACTAACGTATCCAACTGCACCAGCGTATACATTTCTTTTTTCATTCTCTAGCTCATTTATAATTTCCATCGCTCTAATTTTCGGAGCGCCTGACACTGTTCCTGCTGGTAAGCAATACGCTAATGCATCAAATCCACTCATTTGTTTTCGCAATGTTCCGTAAACTTCAGATACAATGTGCATAACGTGAGAGTATTTTTCTACTTTCATATATTTATCTATCGTCACAGATCCAATTTCACTTACTCTGCCAATATCATTCCGCCCAAGGTCCACAAGCATCATATGCTCCGCTCGTTCTTTCTCATTTTCTAACAGTTCTTTTTCAATTTCCGCATCTTCCTGCTTCGTTTTCCCTCTCGGCCTCGTACCCGCAATTGGGTTCGTCATCACTTTATCCTCTCTTACCGATAACAAACTTTCCGGCGAAGAACCGAGTACAACATAATCTTGAAAATCGATATAGAACATATATGGTGACGGATTTGCAATTCGAAGTTTTCGGTATAAAGCGAAAGGATCACCAATACATTCACTTTGCAAACGCTGAGATAATACGACTTGGAATATGTCCCCGGCTCGAATGTATTCTTTCGCCGTTTCTACCATCGCGCAAAATTCTTTTTCCGTTATAGAAGAAGTGAATGATAATGTTGATCTTATTTCAGCTACTTCCACTTCTTCTCCCTTCAGCAATTCCTCTTTGTATGCTTGCAATCTTTCATATACTTCTTCATAAGAAGCTGTATCATCTTCCTTGCATACATATACAAATGATAATTTTTGGCGTAAGTGGTCATACACGATAAACTCACGGTACAGTAAAAGGTGTACTTCTGGAATATTCACTGGATCGTGTAAATCTGCTCCAATGTTTTCATACTGCCGAATGACGTCATAGCCAATATAACCAACTGCTCCTCCGCAAAACGGGAATGGACTGTCTACTTGAGCTGACCCGGTTTCTTTTTCTAACACTTGTAGTACGTTACCTTGCAACTTTTCTGTTTGGCCGTAAATCGTTCGTTCCACTTCTGTACTAACGCTTTTCACTTCGCCATATGGATTACATCCTAAGTAAGAATAGCGTCCTTTATCTTGATGAAGCTGAGAGCTTTCTAATAAAAACTTTTTCTTTCCCTTCATACGTCTATATAAAGAAATTGGCGTAATGCTATCTCCTTCTTCTTCAGCGATTACTAAAAATGTTCTTCCCTTTTCTTTTTGCTTTATAAATTCCTCTTTTGTCATCATGCCTTTCACCTCAATCTGAAAAATAAAAAAGTCCCCTACATATCGAAAATATGTAGAGGACGATAAATTTACCGTGGTACCACCTCATGTTGGACGCAAAAGCATCCCGCTTTGTTCAGGTACAAAATATATACCTTATCCTTATAACGGCGGAACCCGGGTTGCCTACTGAAAATAATTGTTCAGCATACCTCTCGTAAGCCCATTCCGTATATGGCACCGCACCGGGCTCCCACCTATCCCCGGCTCTCTGTAACGTCTCCAATATACGTACTCTTCTTACTTCAACGATTTCATTTATTTAATTTTTTGTACACAAAAAGGGAGTACTCATCCTATAGAAAGGACGGGTACTCCCGTGGTGCCACCTTAATTCGTTACAAATGTAACGCACTTTACCGTATCAAAAACAATACGTGTCTCTTGTATCGATGAGATCATGTCGCCAAAGCCTACTTCTTTCGTTTCGGTTTGGAAGCTCCGAAGCCCATTCCACATCAATCCCATACTGATTCGCACCAACCATCAGCTCTCTGACATGTTCATTATGTGTACTCTTCTTCATCAATGCTTGCATTTTTTTAAGTTGCACTCATTATAGACCTAACTTTTTTCATAAGTCAATACTTTTAAAAAAAAAATATTTTTCTCTCATTTTAATATTATATTGACAAAACAACCTCTTTTTATGTAAATATAATAAATACTCTATTAAAAATAAGGTTTTTTGCATGAATATTATATATTAAAAAAGTAAAATGATGTCAAAAAACGCTTACATTTCTGAAAATTCGTATTTCTGTATGGATTTTTCAGAATAATCATGATAGATTATAAATATGCATAACGCATCAAAAGACATGACAAAAGGAAGGGGAACTACATGAGTACGCAGATGTTAACTTTAACTTCTATCTCTATTTACATGCTCGGGATGTTAGTAATTGGCTATTTCGCCTATAAACGAACGTCTAACTTAACAGATTATATGCTTGGCGGGCGTACACTAGGCCCCGCAGTAACAGCATTAAGTGCTGGAGCATCCGATATGAGTGGTTGGCTTTTAATGGGATTACCCGGTGCAATGTTTAGCGTTGGATTAAGTAGTAGTTGGATTGCGATCGGCCTAACACTAGGCGCATACGCAAACTGGCTTTATGTCGCTCCTCGCTTACGTACCTACTCTGAAATTGCAAACAACTCTATTACTATCCCAGAATTTTTGGAACACCGATTCCAAGACAAATCTCACATGCTACGCTTAGTATCCGGACTTGTTATTATGATTTTCTTTACTTTTTATGTAGCTTCAGGATTAGTTTCAGGCGCCGTATTATTTGAAAATTCATTTGGTATGAACTACCATGTTGGATTATTCATTGTAGCTGGCGTTGTTGTCGCTTACACATTATTTGGTGGTTTCTTAGCAGTAAGTTGGACAGACTTCGTGCAAGGAATCATTATGGTTGTTGCTCTTATTCTTGTTCCTATCGTAACAATTATGAATTCGAACGGACTTGGTCCTGCATTTGATACAATTCGTTCTGTAGATCCAACACGTTTAGATATTTTTAAAGGAGCCTCTACTTTAGGAATGATTTCTCTATTCGCATGGGGCCTTGGTTATGTTGGACAACCTCATATTATCGTACGCTTTATGGCGATTTCTTCTGTAAAAGAGATTAAAAGCGCACGAAGAATTGGTATGAGCTGGATGATTTTCTCTGTTGTCGGAGCTATGTTTACTGGCCTTATCGGTATTGCTTACTACTCACAACAAGAGTTAACATTATCTAACCCAGAAACAATATTCCTTGAACTAGGAAAAATTTTATTCCATCCACTTATTACTGGATTTTTATTAGCAGCGATTTTAGCAGCGATTATGAGTACAATTTCATCTCAGTTGCTCGTTACTTCTAGTGCTATAACAGAAGATTTATATCGTACATTCTTTAAACGTTCTGCTTCTGATAAAGAACTTGTATTTGTCGGTCGTATGGCTGTACTTGTTATTGCATTAGTTGGATGCGCTTTAGCGTTTAAACAAAATGATACGATTTTAGCTCTTGTTGGATACGCTTGGGCTGGTTTTGGTTCTTCATTCGGACCTGCTATTTTATTAAGCTTATATTGGAAACGTATGACGAAGTGGGGCGCACTTGCTGGTATGATTTCTGGTGCCGCTACTGTTATTATATGGACTCAGTTTAAATTCTTAAAAGAATTCTTATATGAAATGATTCCTGGTTTCGCTATTAGTTTACTAGTGATCATAATTGTTAGTTTACTAACGCAAACTTCAAAAGAAGTTGAAGAACAATTTGAGGATTTCGAAAAACAACATAGTCATAATCTATAAAGGGAAAGCTCTGCTGTTATCGTATCAGCAGAGCTTTCTTTTTATCAAAGTTCGACAATCTTCTGCTCGAATTTAACAATTTCTTTATGTTTCGTTAAATTAAACATAACACTACTCCTTTATAGTAGTACTATCAGCACTGATACAGAAAGGGGACTCCAACATGTTAGCAGCTTTCCAGCAACAACAAACACGAAAATTTTCACCTATCACAAATACTTCTGCGTCTTGTTTAAACATACAACCTAATCCACCAAAAATTACAATTGCTCCTTCTGTTATTTCAGTCATTGGTGTTCATATGGAAAAAAATAAGTTGAAAGTAAGAACTGGACAAAGTACTGAGTTATCAGCTTCTGTTTTGCCAGCGCAAGCAACGAATACAGAACTTATTTGGACAAATATGAATGCTGATGTTATCACAATGTATCCAAAAGGTGATACGGTAACGATTACTGGAAAAAGTGCCGGAAGAGCAGTCGTAATTGTCACAACTGCTGAAGGAAAGTTCCGTGACCTATGCATGATTCATGTACAACCTTATATGACTAATCCAAAGTAAAAGAGTGGCTACGAAGCCACTCTTTTACTTTGTTTCAATGTGTGAATTTTTACTTGTAACAAGATTGATGAATTGCTCTTTATCTTTAGGAGAAATAATTTCTGTTTGATGTAATCCATAAATAATTTCAAGTCGATCAAATGATAAGGCATGAGCTACTACTGGATTTTTCGTATTTGAAATTTGTTGTATATCTCGTATAAAGTGAAACTTTAATCAGTGGGGTTTTCTTCATCCCCCACTGATTATTAGTTGAACTAATCGGACTTTTATGGGCCGTTGATCCCCCACCTAACTTCTTTGCTTTCGCTGAATTTTGAGGTGGGGGTCTTACTGCCCATTAAAGCGGGATAAATATGCGCTTTTTAACGAAACCCGATTTAATAGTAATTGTTTCTTCTCCGACGACATATCTTGTCGAAAACCAACTCCAAATAAATAATATGGCTAATGGCATTGTAAAAAATAAAAGAAAATACTCGCTCCCTGCAAATAGAGGAGCAAAACACGCTCCAATGACAACGAAAAAAATCGGATATAACCATGTATCTTTTTTTGATGGAAATTCCATTAAACTTCCCCTCTCTTGATTTAAGTCAATGATTCTGCTCCTCTTCCCTTTTACAATGAAAATAACATTAGAATAGGAGGACTTATTATGCCTGAACGAAAGTATGCCTTATTTGCTGGCTTTTCTCTTCTTATTATGGCATTCGTTGCATTTTTTTCTTACGGTTTTGTTCATGGAAATCTCGTTGTACAAGAAGATGCGAGCACGACATTCCATAATATCCAAACTTCACATTCACTTTTCAAAGCGGAAATCTTCGGTTGGATTATCATTTTCATTACTGATATTGTCGCTGCGTGGGCTCTTTATTTCTTTCTAAAACCAATTCATACTAGCCTCTCATTACTAGCTGCCTTGCTTCGTCTTATGTATACAGCGATACTTGGCATTGCTATATTTAATCTAATATTAGCATTGCTACTTTCAAAAAGTACGATTGCAAATTCAGAAACATATGTGATGTTGTCTCTCAGTGTCTTCGAGTACATTTGGTCTGTAGGATTAATCATTTTCGGCTTACATCTTTTCGTTTTAGGTTATGTAGCTCTCCTATCTAAACATATACCGAAATGGATTAGTATACTACTATTCTTCGCGTCTATCGGTTATATCATAATTCACGTCATGAATACGATGTTTTCACAATACGATACGATGATCTCAATCTTACAAACACTGTTCCAATTGCCAATGATTGCAGGTGAACTCGGATTTAGTATATGGCTATTGATTAGAGGTGGAAAAAACGCTACTGTTTGAGTCTTTTCTTAATTCTGCTTAATGATTCTGGCGTAATACCTAGATAACTTGCCAATTGATATTGAGGAACACGATTGATTAAATGAGGTCGTTTTTGTAATAATGATTTGTAGCGCTCTTCTGGTGTCGATGCAATAAATAATGAAAGTTCTTCTTGTACCTCACCGAAATTGTATTCAATCATTTGGCGTGTCATTTCCTCTAATTGTGAATATTTCTTATACATGTCCTTTTCACTATGCAGGTCGCCAACTACAACTAGACAGTCTTCTAAACACGTTAACGTATGCGGGGATGATTTATCTTGTTTATGATGATTAAACTTGGCGATTGCTTGTTCTTCTGTATAAAAATTTGATGTAACCTCTTTCCCTGTTTCATCTATACAATATTGCCTAATGCATCCCTTTAATACAAAATAACATTTCGAAGGAACATCTCCTTGCCTTAGGAGCACTGTTCCTTTTTTATATTCTTCAATTTGTAATTCACTGAGGATTATGTGCTGCTCCTCTTCACTTAGTGTTGTAAGGTTCTGCATATACTTCTTTAATACTTCTTCCATTTTCCTCCCCCCTTCTTCCTCTGTATTTCTATAAAACAAAAAGAGAAGTATTACAACTTCTCTTTTCTCCTCTAACATTATATTTCCTGTGTATACGCCGGCTCGTTTACTACATTTTTTGCTGTTCGTTTTTGTTGCTGTAGTAAGAAAACAGATACACCAAACAATACGAGCACGCTACCGATAATTTGCATTACATTTAGTCTTTCACCGAGTAAGAAGAACGCTAGTATAGATGCTCCAACAGGTTCTCCCAAAATACTCATTGAAATTGTTGTTGCATTTACGTAGTTTAATAACCAATTATTAATGACGTGTGATACTGTCGGAACAACCGCAAGTAAAAGAAAAACGGTCCAATCCCACTTCGTATAACCTGTAAAAGGCACTTGCAACACTATATTATACATCCCCATAAAAATACCTGCGAATGCAAAAACTGTAAAGCTGTAAATCCAGTGTGATACTTTCTTTACTGTCGTTTGCCCGATAAATAAATAACCGACAACCGCTATTACACTTAAAAAGGATAATATATCTCCATAAATTGCTTGTTCACTTAGCCCTAAATCTCCCCAGCCAATACACATTACGCCTAATATCGCAATTCCCATTGTCGCAATGGCTGAGTATGTAGTTCTTTCTTTAAATAAGAAAAAACCTCCAACTAAAGATACAATTGGTTGAAGCGCTAAAATAATCGTCGAACTAGCAACTGTCGTATGCTTTAAAGATTCAAACCATAAAAGAAAATGAAGTGCTAAAAAGAAACCAGATCCAATTAAAAATCCCCAATCTTTTATTTGAATCTTACTAAATTCCTCCCGTTTTTTCCAAACGATTGGCAGCATAATAAGTACGATAATCCATAATCGGTACATACTTAATATTGAAGATGGTGCTGAGGACATCTTTACAAAAACTGCTGCGAATGAAATGGCTATAATGGAAATGGCTAATGGTAGTGCGATTGATCTTTCTTGCTTCAAATTCCGTCTCCCCTCTCACCTGTCAAAAATCCCACTTCATTATATCCGTTTTCTTTCATAACTTAAATACTAATTTTTTAGATTCTTCGTACCATTATGGTAAAATAGAAACGAAAGCACCTATTAGTGGATATTTCTTTCTTTTTCACTACAAGCGTCGCTCTTACAATCATTACAGTAAATTTTTATTAGGGGGATCTACATGAATCAAACAATCGGGAGAATTGAAGAAATTTCATTTTATAGCGCATCACTTCAAGAAGATATTACACTTCTCGTTTACTTACCGGTAAATTACACACCACTGCACAAGCATACAGTTGTAATTGCACAAGATGGTAGAGATTATTTTCAGCTTGGTAAAGCGCACCGTGTAATTGAGCGCCTTCGTGAAACTGAAGAAATTGACCGTACAATTATTGTCGGTATTCCATATAAAAATGTACACGATCGTAAAGAAAAATATTTCCCAAATGAAGTAAAAAACGCTGCATATATTCGTTTCCTTGCTCATGAACTTGCACCATATATCGATGAAAATTACCCAACGTACCAAATGGGAAAAGGTCGTGTGTTAATTGGTGATTCTCTTGGCGGAACAGTTTCCTTCATGACTGCACTTATGTATCCGCATACATTCGGTAAAGTCGTTATGCAGTCACCATTTGTGGATGAAACAGTGATGAACTTAGCAAAAGACTTCAAAAATCCGGAGGCGCTAGACCTTTATCACGTCATTGGGACAGAAGAAACAGCTGTAAAGCGCACGGATGGACAAGTATCTGATTTCGTACAACCGAACCGTGAGCTCAATACGCTTCTGACAGATAGAAATTTCATCACGCATTACGAGGAGTTTGAAGGTAACCACACGTGGAAATATTGGCAAACTGATTTACCGAAAGCTTTCTCTCATATTCTATCAATGAAATAATAGAGAGCAGTATTCAGAATAATTTGATATAATAGATAGAGAGATTTGTTTTTCTCAAAATCTAACTAGACTTACAAAGGGAGGAATTGGAACATGAAATTAGGCATTGTAATTTTTCCATCTAAAATGATTCAAGATAAAGCGAACGGATTGCGTAAACGTTATGATCCACACTACGCATTAGTTCCGCCACATATTACATTGAAAACACCCTTTGAGACGCAAGATGATCAACTAGAATCGATTGTAAACGAGTTACATACAATCGCAAGTAAAACGAACCCTTTCACCCTTCATGTTGGAAAAGTTGGTTCATTCGCACCTGTTAATAATGTTCTTTATTTTAAAGTAGAAAAAACACCTGAACTCACTTTCTTAAATGAGGAGATGCATAGTGAATTCTTTACGCAAGAACGCGAATACGCTTTCGTACCCCATTTAACAATCGGACAAGGCTTATCAGATGCAGAACATGCTGATGTATTAGGTCGATTACGTATGAAAGATTTCTATTATGAACAACCAATTGATCGCTTCCATCTTCTATATCAATTAGAAAATGGAACATGGACTGTACACGAAACATTCCACCTTGGAAAGGGGCACAACTAATTTGCACGCACAAATCGTACAAACGGACAAACAACTAAGAGACGCATTCTCTGTACGTAAGCAAGTATTTGTGAATGAACAACAAGTTTCTGCTGAAGAAGAGTATGATGAATTTGAAGAAACTTCAACACACGTTGTTATATATGATAATGATGTTCCAGTTGGTGCTGGTCGTTTTCGCATACTGGATGGAATAGGAAAAATGGAACGTATTTGCGTACTAGCTTCCCATCGTAAAAAAGGGATTGGAAAAATTGTTATGGATGCACTTGAAGCGTATGCGAAGGAAAACTCGCTACCAAAATTAAAGCTGCACGCCCAAACACATGCTGAAAATTTCTATAAGAAACTTGGATATGTAACGAATTCTAATGTATTCATGGAAGCAAATATTCCTCACATCGTTATGATAAAAGAATTGTAATTTGAAAACAGGAGGTATCCCCTCCTGTTTTTTACATTGCTATTTTCTTTTTCTTCCGCTAAAGTTAAATGTTGATGCTATAGTTTTGAAGGTGAATATATGACACAAGAAAAATTTTCACAAAAATCATTAACGCACGCTGATATTCCGCGCGCAACATATCATATTCCGAAAACATCTACCCATTTAATTATGGAAGAAGATGCAGATGCAGCGTATTTCCGCGCTCTCGAGCAACAAAATGTATTTTTAAATGAAAAACAATTAGAAGCCGTGCGAACGACAGAAGGTCCTGTCCTTACATTAGCTGGTGCTGGAAGCGGGAAAACGTCTGTTTTAACAACTCGCGTAGGTTATTTAGTAAATGTAAAACAAGTTCATCCGCGCAATATTTTATTGCTTACATTTACACAAAAAGCAGCTGAAGAAATCCGAAACCGTGTAGCAAATTTACCAGGTATGAATCGTGCAGCAAGTAGCTACGTTGTTGCTGGTACATTCCACTCTGTCTTTTTAAAATTGCTTCGTAGTCAAGGATATAATCAGCAAATTTTAGCAAACGAAAAACATAAGCAAATTATGATAAAGAAAATTTTAAAAGAGTTACGCTTAAAAGACGATTATGATGCTGAAACGATGCTCGCTATGATTTCACTTGAGAAAAACAAATTGAATCGTCCGAAAGATGTAAAAGCAAAAACACCCGTTGAACAAGAATTTAAAGAAGTATACGAGCGTTTTGAAGAAGTGAAACAACGATATAATTATATTGATTTCGATGACATCTTATTAGAAACATATTATATGTTAGAAAACAACGCTCCTTTGCTTACCCAATTACAACAACGTTTCCACTATATTGAAGTAGATGAGTTCCAAGATACATCGTATGCACAATATGAAATTGTAAAATTGTTAGCCACGCCAAGAAATAATTTATTTATCGCAGGTGATGACGACCAGGCGATATACGGCTGGCGAGGAGCAAGTCACCAAATTATTTTATCTTTTCCAAAAGAATTTGATAACACTACGATTATCGCACTTAATACGAATTATCGATCCAATCCTTTTATCGTCGGACTTGGAAATGAAGTTATCAAACTAAATCAAGAACGTTTTGATAAAGAGCTATATTCTGTACGCGAAGAAGGTGTACAACCTTTTTATGCAAGACCTGCTACGACTCTTGATGAAGCAAATCAAATTTTGCAGCTCATTCAAGAAAAAGTAGATAGCGGCGAACGTAATTTTAAAGATTTTTGTTTACTGTATCGCACACATTCTGTAAGCCGTTCGTTACTTGATCAGCTTACCATTCACAAAATACCGTTTATTAAGCACGGGGCGAGCCAATCATTTTATGAACATTCTTTAATTAAGCCTGTATTAGATCATTTAAGACTGGTAATTGAACCGTTTCGACTAGAATCACTTTCAAATATATTGCCAACGATGTATATTGGCCGTGATGATTGTATTTCATTTATTGAACGTGAACAATGGAAATATGGTGAGGGCCGTTTCCCTTCTCTTCTTCATTTCTTATTATTAAATCCGAGCTTAAAACCTTTTCAAGTGAAAAAGGTAAATGAGCGTATCGATTTTATTAAATTTATAAAAGAATTAGAACCGAAAAAAGCATTAAAAGAAATTATTCATGGTAAAGGAAAGTATTTAGAGTACTTACAAAGTAATGATCGCTCTTCCTTTACGATGCATAAAGATATACAAGAAGAAATGTTAGAAGAATTAATGGAGTCTGCAACTCGTTTCACCGATATTCCAGCATATTTACAATTTATTGATGAAGCAATTCAAGGTCAAAAAGAAATGGAAGCATTAAAAACAATGCCGGAAAAAAATGCTGTTTCGCTTATGTCTATTCATAACGCAAAAGGTCTTGAATTTCCATGCGTCTTTTTACTTGGAGCAAGCGATGGTATTCTCCCTCATACTTCTTCTTTAAAAGATGCCAATGATCGTGTTACAGAGACTTCTGAAGCTTTAGAAGAAGAACGTCGACTACTTTATGTCGCCATTACACGTGCGAAAGAAGAACTTTACATTTCCTCTCCTCAATTTTTTAGAGGAAAAAAATTAGATATCTCTCGTTTTTTATATACTGCGCGAAAAGATTTACCTGAAAAGACATCCACTAAATAAGGATGTCTTTTTTTTATATTGCATTATGTACATCCCTACTATATAAATTCCATGTTCTTATCATAAGAATTAACGTAATATCAACCATATCCCGTTCATATTGTAATAGTGTATGTCAGAACTCAAGATAAGGAGTGAACATAATGAGCTGCAATTGTAACGAAGACCATCATCATCACGATTGTGATTTCAACTGTGTATCAAATGTCGTTCGTTTTATACATGAATTACAAGAATGTGCAACCACAACATGCGGATCTGGTTGCGAAGTTCCATTTTTAGGAGCACATAATAGTGCATCTGTAGCAAATACACGACCTTTTATTTTATACACAAAAGCTGGAACACCATTTGAAGCATTCGCGCCATCTGCAAGCCTTTCTAGCTGCCAATCTCCAATTTTCCGTGTCGAGAGTATAGATGATGATGATTGTGCTGTATTGCGTGTATTAACGGTAGTATTAGGTGATACTTCTCCTGTACCACCTGGTGACGATCCAATCTGTACGTTTTTAGCTGTACCAAATGCAAGATTAATATCGACCAACACTTGCCTTACTGTTGATTTAAGTTGCTTCTGCGCTATTCAATGCTTACGTGATGTTACGATTTAAAACTAAATAATGAGTTAAGCATGGATTGGGTGGCAGAAAATTCTGCCACCCAATCCATGCTTAAAAGGTATTATTATGTATTTTTCTTAAAATTGGGAACTTGTCTAGAACATAGAACCTGTCCTTTTCATTAACTGAAAGTAGAAACAGATAAAGGAGTGAAAAACATGTTCTCTTCTGATTGCGAATTTACTAAAATCGATTGCGAAGCGAAACCAGCTAGTACACTACCTGCCTTCGGTTTTGCTTTCAACGCTTCCGGCCCTCAGTTCGCTTCATTATTCACACCATTACTATTACCTAGCGTAAGTCCAAACCCAAATATTACTGTTCCTGTAATAAACAATACAGTAAGTGTCGGAGATGGCATTCGAATTCAAGTAGCTGGTATTTATCAAATCAGTTATACATTAACAATTAGTCTTGATAACGTTCCTACCGCACCAGAAGCTGGTCGTTTCTTCTTATCATTAGGTACGCCGGCTAACATTATTCCTGGATCAGGTACAGCGGTTCGATCTAACGTTATTGGTACTGGTGAAGTAGATGTATCCAGTGGTGTTATTCTTATTAACTTAAACCCTGGTGACTTAATTCAAATTGTACCAGTTGAACTGCTTGGAACTGTGGACATCCGTGCTGCAGCATTAACAGTTGCACAAATTAGCTAGTAAAAAGCGGTATTTCTCCTTTGAAATACCGCTTTTTATATGTATAATAAAAAACACTCACAGTAACATGAGTGTTTCATTCTTCATATTGTTTTATTGTGTTCTTCTTTTTCCCGCAATTACATCCCTTTTTCTTCACAAATCCTTGTTGTTGTAATTGTTCTTGATATGCCTGTTGTTGTGCTTGGTGTTGTTGCTGCATGTAATACCATTGCTGCAGGTCATATGAATTTTGCCTTGGATTATTGCTCACAGCAAACATCTCCTCTACTGTCAATTCTGTCTATTTACTATATGAACAACTCTTTATTTCCGTTCCCTCATTCTTTTAAACTCCGCTTTTTCTAGTATTATGAAAATATATTATTCTCCCATAAAATATCCTGTAATCGTTTCAATGATTGCTGCTGCTCCTGCAATAGCTAATAATGCAAGTAACGGCTCTGCAACGATAGGAATCCAATTATATAAAACTAATAAAAAAGCACTAACCCATACACCTGTACACCAATAACAACTTAATAATTCGCCAATCCACTTTCTTAACCCTTTCCCTTTTACTTTTGTAAAAGTTGATACACTTCCATCTGGCTCTGTAATCTCTAATTCATCAATAAACGGTCTTCGCAAAAAAGCTGTAATTTTATCATACACAATTAAACGGGTGAGCCTAAAAGCAGCTAACGCGAAAATAAAGAATAAAAGCCAACTTGTAAACAGCATGATTCCACCTTCCCTTATCTTCTTTCGCCTATTTAAAAAAAAAGGTCTTAAGATTGTGACCAAATCTCCTCGACTCCAATATCTTATTAATGTAAATACAAACAAGAAGATAAGGAGTGACATTAATGAGTTGTAACGAAAATAAACACCATGGCTCTTCTCATTGTGTAGTTGACGTTGTAAAATTCATCAATGAATTACAAGATTGTTCTACAACAACGTGTGGATCTGGTTGTGAAATCCCATTTTTAGGCGCACACAATAGTGCTTCAGTAGCAAATACACGCCCTTTTATTTTATACACAAAAACTGGAGAACCTTTTGAAGCATTTGCACCAACTGCAAGCCTTTCTAGCTGCCGATCTCCAATTTTCCGTGTGGAAAGTGTAGATGACGATAGCTGTGCTGTACTACGTGTATTAACTGTAGTATTAGGTGATACCTCTCCTGTACCACCTGGTGATGATCCAATTTGTACGTTTTTAGCTGTACCAAATGCAAGATTAGTATCGACTAACACTTGTCTTACTGTTGATTTAAGCTGTTTCTGTGCGATTCAATGCTTACGCGACGTTTCTATCTAATAAGTGAAGTAAACTAAAAAACTATTAGGGTGGTAGAAGATTTCTACCACCTTTACATATTTAAAAGCCGGCCATATCAATCGATTTGATGTCTTCTATAGATAACCTAATATCTCTCATACTATTTGGTGGCATAATAGCTACAATTCCATTACGATACGAGATGATCGATCCAATATAAGAAACGGTAGCCGTTTTTATTCTGCACCTTACTTTCGGAATATAATGAGGGCGGTTTAATAAAAAATGAATTTTCTCTTCATTATTCATATCCTTAAATGATTTATTATACGGGACTGTTCTCACTGGCTCTTGCTGTTCTTGCTGCTCTTGTACTTGTTCCTCTTCTTCTATTTCTTCTATTTGCTGCTCTTGTTGTTCTTGCTGTTCTATTACCTCTTCCACAGCACTACTTACAGCATTTTCATTTTCATTTTCATTTCTATTACTTTCTTCTCTGCGATCCTCATTTTCAAAGTTTGTTAAGATAATCCTTTTTATTTTCGGTGCAGCAAGTTCCAAACTTACTTGCGCAATATATAACAACGGTTTTCCAACTGTTGAACTTTTATTTTTATTCTTCACACTCGTCCCTCCCACTTCCATACGTAACTGAATAAATCGTGTACTATTATAGTTATATTCATAACGTGGTAAGAACTTTCGTTAAAAATCGTTCTTTCTAAGAACAAATAAAAAGGACAATCTCAACATATAGAGATTGTCCTTTAAAAATGAATATTATATTTATCCTAGGATATGATATCCTGAATCAACGTGAATGTTTTCTCCTGTTACGCCGCGTGCTAAATCACTGAATAAGAATACTGCTGTATCCCCAACTTCTTCTGGAGTTGTTGTACGACGGAGTGGTGCGCGCTCCTCAATTTCTCTTAAGATTGAGTTAAAGTCGCCTACACCTTTTGCAGATAACGTACGAATTGGTCCTGCAGAAATAGCGTTAACGCGAATGCCGTGTTGGCCTAAATCGTTAGCTAAATATTTCACGCTCGCTTCTAATGAAGCTTTCGCAACACCCATAACGTTATAGTTTTTCACAACGCGCTCGCCGCCAAGGTATGTTAACGTTAAAATATTTCCGCCCTCTGTCATTACTTTCTTCGCTTCTCTTGCTACAGCTGTTAAAGAGAATGCACTAATATTTTGTGCAAGTAAAAATCCATCGCGAGAAGTATCTACAAATTCACCTTTTAAATCATCACGATTTGCAAAAGCAATACAGTGTGCAACGCCGTGAATTGTACCAACCTCTTGCTTGATTGTTTCAAAGCAAGCTGTAAGTTCTTCATCATTTGTTACATCACAAGGTAATACAAGTGATTCTTGTCCTTCTAATGTGTCCGCTAATTCACGAACGTTTCTCTCTAAACGTTCTCCTGCATATGTGAAGATTAATTTTGCACCTGCATTATGCAAAGAGCGAGCGATTCCCCATGCAATACTTCTTTGGTTCGCAACGCCCATAACAACAAATGTTTTCCCTTGTAATAGTTCCATGATATATCCTCCCAGAAATACTTATACTTGTTATTAGTACCTGATACTATAATTATAGTACCATAAAACCTCTTAAAGGCAAACAAAAAAGTCATTAACTTAAATTTTGTTAATGACTTTTTGTTTCTATAAAAAACCGCTCTAATCCTTCTTCCCAAGAAGGCATTTGTGAAAAACCATTTAATCGTAGCATGTTATGTTGAAAAACAGAATATTTCGGTCTCGCTGCCGCTGCTCCAAATTCTTCAGTTGAAACTGGTAATACATTCACTTTCATATTTGCATTCGAAAATATTTTCTTTGCAAATTCAAACCAAGAACACGAGCCTCTATTTGATACATGATACGTACCGTATAAAGAAGTATGAATGAGCTTATTAATCATCACATTTAAATCTGTCACATAAGTAGGAGAACCGATTTGATCCGCTACAACAGATACTTCTTCTCTTTCTTTACCTAATCTCATCATCGTTTTCACAAAATTATTCCCATACTTACCATATAGCCACGATGTACGAACGATAAAGTATTTATTATGTAGCTCTTTGACGAACTGCTCTCCCGCATACTTAGAAGCTCCGTATATATTTATCGGCGCTGGATTATGAAATTCACTGTACCCCTCCGGTCTGTCGCCCTGAAATACATAATCAGTACTAATATAAACTAATTTCGCCCCTACTAATTGTGAAGCAACTGCTACATTTCGAGCTCCTATTGCATTTATTACATAAGCGAGATCTTGTTCTTTCTCAGCATGATCAACCTTCGTATACGCTGCACAATGAATAATTATGTGTGGCCTTATTTCTTGTACCACTTGCTGCATTCGGGATATATTTGTTATATCTAGTAACTTTTTATCAAATGGATATATGTCATATTCTTCAGGATTTAACTCTTCTTGTAGTTGCTTTCCCAATTGACCATTTGCTCCTGTTATGATAATCCGTTCTTTCATTTATATGCCCCTTACTGTTTTAATGGTTTCCACCATTCCTTATTCTTCTCATACCATTGCACTGTTTCTTGTAATCCTTGCTCAAACGTATACTTCGGTTCCCAATCAAATTCATTCTTCATTTTCTCTGCATCAATCGCATAACGACGATCGTGTCCTAAACGGTCTGTCACATATTCAATATCTTTTTTCGTTTTTCCTAAGAGAGAGATGATTTGTTCCACAACATCTATATTTGTTTTTTCATTATTTCCACCTATATTATATACTTCTCCTATACGCCCCTCATGCAGAACGACGTCAATCGCACTACAATGATCCGTTACATGTAACCAATCTCTTACATTTAATCCATCACCATATAACGGTAATTTTTTTCCTTCCAGCGCATTCGTAATCATTAACGGAATTAATTTTTCAGGATATTGATACGGCCCATAGTTATTGGAGCAACGCGTTACTATAACTGGTAATTGATATGTTTTATAATAAGATAAAGCTATCATGTCGGCGCTCGCTTTGCTTGAAGAATATGGACTATTTGGAGCTAACGGGGTTTCCTCGGTAAATCTACCTATCTTACCTAACGAGCCGTACACCTCATCTGTTGATACTTGCACGAGTTTAATATGTGGATATTTTTTTACTAATTCTAATAAGGTGACTGTCCCAATTACATTTGTATCATAAAAAGGAATCGGATTCTCAATACTACGGTCCACATGTGATTCAGCCGCGAAATTTACAATTACTTGCACGTCACGTTCCTTAACAACATATTCCAGCAGCTCTCCATTTTGAATTTCCCCTTTTACAAAATAGTAATTCGGATGATCTTGAATAGACTTTACATTATTTAAGTTTCCACTATATGTTAATGCATCAAAATTAATAATTTTATATGTTTCATAGCTTTGTAACATGTAATGAATAAAATTACTTCCAATAAATCCGGCCCCACCTGTTACTAATATATTCATAAACAACTCTCCTACTCAAAAGCTATCTTCATATTCCTGAAGTAACGGTAATATTCGATCTTTATCAGACAAAATAGGACTTGTTACCGGCCATGGAATTGCTAATTCTTTATCGTCCCAAATTACCCCTGAGTCATGATCGGCACTATAATACTCATCTACTTTATACATAACAATCGTATGCGCGACAAGTGTACAAAAACCATGTGCAAATCCTTTTGGCACTAATAATTGCCGATGATTATCCGCACTTAAAATATATCCTCTCCACTGTTTAAACGTTGGTGAATCTTTTCGTAAATCAACGATAACATCATAGATTGCCCCTTGCATAACTTGAATAAGTTTCGTTTGTGCTTTCGGATTTTTTTGAAAGTGTAATCCGCGAATCGTTCCCGCTTCCGCTGAATACGAAACATTATCCTGTACAAATGAATACGTAACCCCTAATGTTTCTAGCACCTTCTTATTATAACTTTCAGTAAAAAAGCCACGCTCATCTCCAAATAGCCTTGGTTCCAACAATTTTGCGTCGGTAAAATTTGTTTCTATAACTTTCATATTCTCACCTATTCTCCGTTAAACTGTTTACCAAAGTTTATATCCCGCGCTAATGTATTCGCCCTTTGAAGTGAAACATGAGTTCCCGCATCAGTCCACCAACCACTCATTTCATTATAAGTAAGTACCCCTCGCTTTAAATACCAATTATTAATATCTGTAATTTCAAGTTCTCCCCTTGCGGAAGGTTTTAATTCTTTTATATAAGAAAAGACTTTCGGATCATACAAATAAATTCCTGTAACTGCATAGGAACTTTTCGGCTCTTTCGGCTTTTCTTCAATTTCAATTATTTTTCGGTTTTGAATATGCGCCACGCCAAATCTCTCCGGATCATCTACAGATTGCAGCAGTACTTTCGCACCTTCTTTTTGATTTGCAAACTCTTCAACGTACGGACGAATGTCATCTGAAAAAATATTATCTCCTAATATAACTACCATACGATCTTTCCCGACAAAATCCTCACAAAGCCCTAATGCTTGTGCAATTCCCCCTGCCTTATCTTGCACACGATACGTAAAGGACACGCCAAACTCTTGACCGCTTCCTAAGAAACTAACAACATCCCCCATATGCTCTTTCCCTGTAATAATCATAATATCTGTAATATCGCATTGTTTTAGCTTATATACCGCATGATAAATCATTGGGTAACGTCCAACCGGAAGCAAATGTTTATTCGTTACTTTCGTTATTGGATATAATCTCGATCCAGTTCCACCTGCTAAAATAATTCCTTTCATCCTACATCTCTCCCTTATGATGGAGATAGTATATCTTTGTAATGTTCTACAAACACTTTTCGATACTTCTCATATGTATCCGCATCAAACTCATCCCCGTTGTAGTGAATACACCATAAATTTGCTTGATTAGGGATACCAATTAAATAACCCGCCTTTTGAAATTCTAAAGACTGCGACACATCATAAAAGTGGAATCCTTGAAACAAGTCTTCTCGCCACGGAATATCATATTGTGTCGCCATTAATAATCCATCAATTGCCTGAACTGACATAAATGATTGATTCCCATAAAACATCTGATCTAAATTTAACAATTGATAATTTTGTCTTCTGTACTCAATCACTTTCCCTACTAAATTTTTCCCTTCCCACCATATCCCGTTGCTCGGTAAAAACTGAGCACCAGCTACGCCAATTAAACCAAGTTTTTCGTTATCTTGAAAAAGAGAAATGAGTGTATAAAATATCTCCCGATTAATAAGATAAGTATCTTGATGTATATAAACCTTATACTTCGCGGGATATGAAAGTGCTCGGTTATATGCACTTGCCATACTTTTCGCATCTCGTATCGGAAAAATTTGTACGACATAACCAGGGGGAACAAAAAGATTTCTTATTTGTCTCTCGCATTGTTCAAATAAATCTTCATTATTTATACAAACAACGACTAATATTGTATGATCCTTCATCTTGTAGCCTCTCTATTCGTCTTGATTTTCATCTGACATATAGTGCTCCACAAATATCTTTCTATACTTTTCATAGTTGGTCATATTCACATCAAAATGATAATGAATACACCACGCATCACGCTGTACAGGAACCCCAACTGTATAGCCAGCTTTTCTAAATTCAAATGATTGAGATACATCATAAAAGTCAAACCCATCAAACAAGTCTTCTCGCCACGGAATATCGTATTGCGTTGCCATTAATAAACCGTCAATACATTCAACTGGCATAAATGTTTTTGACTCATGGTATGGCTTTTCTTGACTTGCCATATAAAATAAATCATTCATATAACCAATTACTTTCCCAACAATTCCTCTGCCTACATTCCACGTTCCATTTGGAGGAACATATTGAGCTCCAACCATACCAATCATCCCAAGATGTTCATGTTCCTGAAACAATTGAAGTAATCCATATAAAAAGCCTACATTTACAATAAAAACATCTTGATGTATATATATTTTATATTTCGCTGGATGCGAAATTGCTTTATTATATCCACTCGTCATACTTTCTGCATTTCGAATCGGCATAAATTGTATCGTGTATCCTGGAGGAACTGCCAATTGTAATATATGTCGCGCACATTGTGCATACAGTTTCCGATCATTTATACACGTAACAAATAATATTGTTTTCTCTGCCGCACTCATAATTGCGATTTTTCTGCTTCAATAATATATTGAAATACAACCGTCTCAGCCATGAAGCCACTTCCAAGACGATATTTTTTACAAATTCCATATAGTTCTTCAATAAGCGGTTCATATATTTTATGATCAATATATACACGATCTACTTTACTAATCGAATAACCTGCTTTTAAAAACATTCGGAGCATTTCATTAAAAGTAAAGAAACGAATATGTGTTTTATCTAATAAACCATATTCTGTATACGTCCAATTTCCAGCGAGTAAGGGAGCTAATACTGAGATGTGAGAAACGTTCGGTATACTTGCCAAAATTACACCATTTTGCTTTATATATGGTTTTACTTTTTCTATTACAGCCCACGGATCAAATAAATGCTCTAATACGTCTCCAAATATAACGCAATCAAATTGCTCCTCCTCATACGGCATATCCATTGTTTCGATATCGCCTAAAACAACATGATCTAGTTTTTCTTTTGCTTTTTCCGCTGCCTCTGGGAATGCCTCAATTCCTGATACACGTGTGCCATTTTCTTTTATGACCGCTCCCAATGCACCACTCGAACAACCAATATCAAGAACTTCTTTCCATTCCTTTTTTATATGCTTTAATAAATTCGGATTCACTGCATTATAATAATGCCCAGACTTTTCTTCATATAAAGAATTTTTTGGGGAATTCATTTCACACACTCCTTATGCAAATTGAATTTGAAATATAAACCTCATATGAAGTCTATACATGTACCGATACTTTACTATATAGCCAATCTATTATAGTTAGAATCGTGATAAGCTATTTCTAAAAAAAAGCAACCTATAACGATTTATATTGTTTATCAAAAACACTCCGAAAATATTTGCGGTTATATTCAATTGCAGCATTATTCGGAACATAAGAAGCTGCTAATTCATTGTAATAATAAGCTTTATCTTGCTCTCCTAACTTGCTATAACAAATACACATTTGTAAATAAGGGATCCATGTGTAGCTAGCTGGACTGTGAAAAGGACTCTCTGTTGCCACTGGCACTTCTGTTGCAAGTTTAAACCAAAAAATTGCTTCATTATATTTTTGTTGATCCATATATATATATCCTATTCTTGTACAATTCTCTCCTCTAGGAACATCATACCGAAATGATTTTACACAAGATTCAACTGCCTTCTCCCACATTCCAAGCTTTGCATAGCAATCTCCTAATTTACCACATGCATAAATTTTCTCTTCATACCAACCTTCGTCTTGATTAAGAAATGTTTCATATAGCAAAACTGCATCATCATATTTTTGATTATCCATAGATTCATTCGCGTAATAAAACAAATCTCTCGGACTCAATTCTTCTCCAGCTGCTACAGTATCTTGAAAAATTTTCAAATTACGGTTCGTTACTTTCTTTTCTTTTTTATGTGTAATCGCAACATTACTATTAAAAATCTCACCAAAAACAGCTAAATACTCATGCACCTTTCCAAACCATTGAAATTCTTTTTCACGCTTTACAAGTCGATATCTTTTTGTACAATATAAAGGTTTCCCGTTAGAATCCATTACAAGATGATACGGCATCGAAACAGCATCAACATTAGGATCTAACTCTCTTTTTAATACGTTCAATGCCTCTTGAGCATCTTCTAATAACACATCATCAGCATCTAGCCATAATATATATTCTTGCGTTGCTTTCGAAAAAGAAAAATTTCTAGCTGCCGCAAAATCATTAATCCATGAAAAATCATATATGTTAGAGGTATATTGAGCTACAATTTCTTTCGTTCGATCAATGGAACCTGTATCAACTATAATAATTTCATCGACGATTTTTTCTACTGCGTCTAAACATCGACCAATTGTATCTTCCTCATCTCGAACAATCATACATAAACTAATTGTAATTCCTTGCTTGTTCAACATAATCACCCTCTTCCAAATCAATCATATGTTATACATACAATAAACTTTCCACTTTTTTAACTTGCACAAGCAGTTTAAGATTTCTTTTCAATAATTCAAATGTCCGTGTCATTTTCTTCTGGTTTTGCATCTACTATATAATGAACGCTTTATGGAGGTGAATTTATGTCAAATAATAATTATTCAGATGGATTAAATCCCGATGAATCTTTATCAGCTAGTGCATTTGACCCTAATCTTGTAGGACCAACATTACCACCAATACCACCGTTTACCCTTCCTACCGGGCCGACTGGACCGACTGGACCGACTGGGCCGACTGGGCCAACTGTACCAACTGGACCTTCTGGACCAACTGGACCGACTGGACCAACTGGGCCGACTGGACCGACTGGACCGACTGGACCGACTGGACCGACTGGACCGACTGGGCTAACTGGGCTAACTGGACCGACTGGACCGACTGGGCTAACTGGTGCTACTGGTGCTACTGGTGCTACCGGACCGACTGGACCAACTGGGCCGACTGGTGCTACTGGACCGACTGGGCCAACTGGTGCTACTGGTGCTACTGGACCGACTGGCGCTACCGGACCGACTGGACCAACTGGGCCGACTGGACCTTCTGGATTAGGACTTCCAGCAGGGTTGTATGCCTTTAACTCAGCTACAGTTTCTTTAGCTCTTGGAATTAATGATCCAGTACCATTTAATACTGTTGGATCTCAGTTTGGTACAGCTATTTCTCAAATGGATGCCGATACTTTCGTAATTAGTGAAACTGGTTTCTATAAAATTACTGTTATTGCTTATACAGCTGCAGTAAGTTTATTAGGAAGTCTTGGAATTCAAGTTAATGGAGTTAATGTACCAGGTGCGGGCACAAGCTTGATTTCACTTGGAGCTCCTATCGTTATCCAAGCTATTACACAAATTACGACAACACCATCACTCGTTGAAGCAATTGTTACAGGAATTGGATTATCACTAGCTCTTGGTACAAGTGCATCAATTATTATTGAAAAAATCGCTTAATTTTGTACTTAGCAGTAAAACTGATATCAGTTTTACTGCTTTTTCACTATTAAATTCAATCATTAAATCTTTCTTTTCTACATAGTCATAATGTTGTATGACATTCCGCGGGAGGCACTTATATGGAAAATAAATCAGCTGTTCAGCTTTATCTTGAGCTATTAAAGAAAACAATTTTATTTGAAATATGGTTAGAATACGAACCATACTTACCTGCTTCGTTACATATATCTAAAGAGCTATCCTATGAACCAGTTACAGTTCCGCTTCCTTTATTTCTCAAGCAATACGTAGAAAATCACAATTTAAAAATCGTTGATCCTAACGTTTCAAAAAATGCGCGTCAAGGTGGCAATGATTGGCCAAGAGCAGCACACAGTATGGTTGGCCGAAAACGTATGAATCAATTACATGAGGCGATGGAAACTGTTGTCAGGGAAAATATAAAAGGGGATTTTATTGAAACGGGTGTATGGCGCGGAGGATCATGCATTTTTATGAATGGTTTTTTACAAGCAAACAACATTACGGATCGTACTGTGTGGGTTGCCGATTCGTTTGAAGGTCTACCAGCACCTAACTTAGAACAATATCCGAAAGATTACGGTGATTATTTGCACACGTTCGATTACTTACGAGTTTCTTTAGAAACAGTGCAAGAAAACTTTAGAAAATACGATTTATTAAATGATCAGGTGAAGTTTTTAAAGGGGTGGTTTAAAGATACATTGCCTTCAGCACCGGTAGAAAAAATTGCAATTGCTCGCCTTGATGGTGATATGTATGAATCAACGATGGACAGTCTTGTAAACTTATACGATAAAGTTTCAACAGGTGGCTATATTATTATTGATGATTACGGATTGGTAACATGTGCAGAGGCTGTAACAGATTTCAGAAAGGAAAGAAACTTACAAGCTCCTATTACTACAATTGATGATTTCGGTATTTATTGGCGAAAAGAATAGAATATACTTTTATTTTTTGAGGGGTTCTATTACACTACTTATTCACAAGTAACAATCGTGTAAAGTTCCCCTCACTATAAATGGACAATAGAAATCCCCTACTTTACTACAAGGACGGAGTGAATGTATGAACGAAAACGAGAAAAAAATCACATTAATTCCACCCCCGGAACTCGTTCAATATGTAGGTGGTAACTTTGAAGAAGTTGGAGAAGAGTTTATGCAGTATTTTATTGAAATTGGCAACTTAAAATCAAATGAAACAGTGTTAGATGTAGGCTGCGGTATCGGCCGAATGGCGGTTCCATTAATGGATTATTTAAGCGGTGATGGTACTTATTATGGATTTGACTTATTCAATGCGGGAATTACATGGTGCAAAAATAACATTTCTACACGCCGTAACAATTTTCATTTTGAACATGTCGATATATATAATCAATTCTATAACCCCGAAGGAAAAGAAGATGCTTCCCAATATAAGTTTCCATATGAAGATGAATCGTTCGATTTTATTTTTTTAACGTCTGTATTTACCCATCTCCTTCCGAAAGAATTAGAACATTACGTATGTGAAATTTCACGAGTCCTGAAAAAAGATGGGAGATGTTTTATTACTTTCTTTTTAATTAATCCTGACTCTTCCTATTACTTAAATGCAGGATTAAGTACGTTAGGTTTTTATCATCAAATTGACAATTGTTATGTTCTAAATAAAGACATCCCGAATTTCGCAGTCGCCTATCCTGAGGAAGATATTCGTACCCTATTAAATAAGTATGGACTAGAAGTACAGACTCCCCCCCACTATGGTTCATGGTGTAGCAGAACGGAACACACAAGTTATCAAGATATTATTCTTACACAAAAAATTGCTGAAAGGTAGTTGTATATGAATAATATAAAGAATCTGCCTCTCGTTTCCATACTTATTCCCACCTATAATCGACCACATTATTTTAAAATTGCTCTAGAAAGCGCATTAGCACAAACGTATTCAAATATCGAAATTATTATAGGAGACGATAGTACAAATAATGAAACAGAAAAACTAATATACAGACATTATTTACATAAGCATAAACATATAACGTACATTCGAAATAGCTCTACTCTTGGACAATTTAATAACGCCCTTATGCTCTTAGAACGGTCAAATGGAGAGTACATAAATTTCTTAATGGACGATGATATATTTTATAATAATAAAATTGAAAAAATGATGTTTCATTTCCAACAAGACTTAAATAAAAATCTCGCACTTATCACATCCTATCGCACTTGGATTAATGATAATGGAGATATAATTGAACAACATCCCTCCATGAAAAAATTATATGATGAAGATACGCTACTAAATGGGAAAGATTTTGGAAACCGTATGCTTATAACGGGCCAAAATATTATCGGTGAGCCTACAATCGTACTCTTTAGAAAAAGCCTATTAACAGAACCTTTCGGCACTTTACATGGTAGAAAATATGGTTGTAGTGTTGATATGGCCTCTTGGATCAGTTTACTTTCAAAAGGTGATGCGATGTATATCACTGAACCTTTAAGTTCATTCCGCCTTCATACTGGACAGCAAGTACATCATAAATTCCTTGAAGGCTGCGAAGATTTTTCTCAGCTCGTTTTAACCTCGAAAAAGTATGGTTTCTTGCAAGACGCCAAATATTATAAAAAGGGGTTGATACGAGCTTACGGATGGTATAAAAATGCGGTCAAATTTTACAATCTATTTCCAAACCTCATTCCAGATATAAATACACATACACGTCTTTCCTATTGTTTAAATATCATTACAAAAGAGCTCCGTGCAATATAGTCTATCACAAGGGAGGTGCTATTCCTTCCTCGTGATGTATGACTTCCCACAAATAGTGGAATAAATGTATGCATAGTCTGCTTGTATATTATTTTTATCATGACATGATCCATATACTTACTAGGCGATAGAAAGGAATACATACATTGAAAGATCCAAATTCTCAATATCAAATAGACTACGTATTACTATTCATCTTATTTGCCATTGGGACTGTTAGTTGCTTTGCAATTGCAAGTGCACAAGCTTCTTTACCACCATTTTTACAAAGCGTAAATTTTGTATTAAAGCAAATTCAATGGTACTTCATTGGATTTATAGCAATTGGTGTCATTATGATTATTGATTTCGATCGTTATCAAAAAATTGCTTGGTATTTATATAGCTTTGCACTGGTACTACTCATTGGACTAGAACTTCAAGTACCAGGTGCCGTTACAATTAAAGGTGCTACCGCTTGGTACAGGCTCCCAGGCATCGGAAATTTCCAGCCTTCTGAAATTATGAAATTGTTTTTAATTCTCGTCACCGGACGAATTATAGCAAATCACAATGAGAAATATTTTTTTCGAACAATACACGACGATTTTTTATTACTCGGAAAAATCTGTGCAACAAGTTTACCACCCCTGCTATTTATTGCAAAGGAACCTGATTTAGGAAACACGATGGTAATTTCAGCTATGCTCGCAGCAATGATATTAGTTTCTGGTATACGTTGGCGTTTTATTTTCGGATTAGTTTCTGGCATTTTTGCAGCCAGCTTTACATTAACTTATATTTTTTTTACTCATACAAAATTCTTTAAAGCACACATTTTACAAGAATATCAACTAAATCGCTTTTACGGCTGGTTAGCTCCATACAAATATGATGCGCAAGGCTATCAATTAAGACAAGCTTTCTTAGCTACTGGATCAGGAGAAATGCAAGGAAAAGGTTGGGAAAATGGACAAGTATACTTTCCAGAACCACATACAGATTTTATTTTCACTAATGTCGCTGAGCAATTCGGCTTTTTAGGTGCAAGTGTCATTATTGCACTTTTTTTCCTACTTATTTTCCGCATGATTCATATCGCTTTAGAAAGTAATGATCCTTTTGGTAGTTACATCTGCGCTGGTACAATCGGAATGTTTACTTTTCAAGTATTTCAAAATATCGGGATGACCATCGGGTTACTCCCGATTACAGGAATCACACTACCCCTTATGAGCTACGGAGGAAGTTCCTTACTCACATACATGATAGCGATTGGATTTGTTTTAAACGTTCGCTCAAGGACGAAATTCTTTATGTTTAAATGAAGTAAAAAACGATATATTTTTATCTCTATCCTTTTTTAGATATACTAATGGAAAATATGATGGAGGTTTAAATATGAAATATGACATTATAGGGGATATTCATGGATGCTTCCAAGAGTTTCAAGAATTAACGACGAAACTCGGATATAAGTGGAATCGTGACCTGCCGATTCACCCTGATCAACGTAAGCTTGCATTTGTTGGTGATATTACAGATCGCGGCCCTCATTCATTACGTATGATTGAAATTGTATGGGAACTTGTCATAAATAAAAAAGTAGCTTATTACGCTCCGGGAAATCACTGTAATAAACTATACCGATTTTTCCTTGGGCGTAATGTAACAATCGCTCATGGACTCGAAACAACTGTTGCCGAATATGAAGCACTGCCTTCTCATAAACAAAATATTATAAAAGAAAAATTCATCACACTTTATGAACAATCTCCTTTATATCACGTACTCGATGAAAAAAGGTTAATTGTATGTCACGCCGGAATTCGGCAAGATTACATAGGAAGACAAGATAAAAAAGTACAAACCTTTGTATTATATGGCGATATTACAGGAGAGAAACATGCTGACGGCTCCCCTGTCCGTCGCGACTGGGCGAAGGAATATAAAGGAAAAGCTTGGATTATATATGGACATACACCTGTAAAAGAACCTCGCTTTGTAAATCATACAATTAATATTGACACTGGTGCTGTATTTGGTGGGAGTTTAACTGGATTACGTTATCCCGAAATGGAGACTGTTTCCGTCCCTTCCTCCCTACCTTTTGTCCCAGAGAAGTTTCGCCCAATTTCATAACTTACGAGAGATTACCATATCATTTAGGCCGCTCTCATATAAAAACTAGGTAAAGTAATTAAAAAAAGATGCAATAAAGTGCATCTTTTTTTAATTACACGGCATATACTGTCGCAGGAGGTGACAGAATGAAGAAAAAATCTTCTAAACAAAAAAGAAAATGCCCGCCTTTTTATCTGCCCATGTACGGAATTAACAACTGGTGTAGCATCCGAGCTGCAGCTTTAGAAGAACTGAAAGGACAAGAGGCATCCCCAAAAAACAAAGCCAGACCAAAATATGTCTCTTTAGAAAATGCTGTAATGAGCCGCATAATTGATAATAGAAAAACAAAGATGCAGCAAAAAAATAAACCTCTCTCTACTCATAATGAACAGATCGTGCCCTCTGAGCAAACAGAGAAAAATATAGAAGAAAATATACCTGTAGCAATAAATAAAAAAGCGGAAGCAGAAATTCCAGCTGCTATTATCAATCAAGTGAAGAAAATAAAAGAAGCATTAGCACCATCCAATGATATACAAACGGAAAAAACAATCATAATTCAAACCCCTACCCCTGAAAATACAAAAGTAAAAAAAGGTGGGCGGTATGCATATGCAGAGGGGCTTCACTCTCATGCAGAAGGTACAGCTTCACATGCAGAAGGGCTTCTTACACACGCAAAAGCTTCTTTCTCTCATGCAGAAGGATCAAAAACGAAAGCAACTGGACATAGTTCCCATAGTGAAGGAAGTGAAACGACAGCAGGCGGATCTTATTCTCATGCGGAAGGTAAACATACAATCGCTTTAGGCGAAGCAGCACATGCAGAAGGAACTGCGACTATCGCTAACGGATTCTCTTCTCATGCGGAAGGTAATCATACATCAACAGCTCATTTTGCAGGTAGCCATATTATGGGGCGCTTCGGCACAGCAGAAGAATCTTATTCTTGGTTTATTGCAAATGGCACAAATGAAACTGATCATCATATCGGTGCAAAGTGGCTTGCTCATAATGGGGAAATGTATATTGATGGCGCTTCTTACAATGCAAGTGGAACTGATTTTGCACAAATGTTTGAAACAGCAGACAATAATCTTATTGATGTAGGTTATTTCGTTACATTTAGTAGCGAAGAAAAAATTCGGGTCGCTACTTCAAACGATTCATTCATTTTAGGAATATCTAGTGCAACCCCCGCCCTTATAGGAAATAGTGGTGCTTTAAGTTGGCAGAAACGCTATAAAACAGATAGCTTTGGAAAACGTCAATATGTATGTACAGAATCACAAGACATACAACCTCTTTTAAATACAGAATGGGATCCAGCTTGCAAATATATAGCAAGAAAAGATCGTACCGAGTGGCTTCCTGTCGGATTAATTGGACAAATGTTCGTACGCGATGACGGCACTTGCGAACCGCATGGATATTGTCGTCCAAATAACGATGGCATTGCTACAAAATCCGAAAGTGGATTTTTCGTTATAAAGCGCACAGGTGAAAACCAAATTTTAATATTATTCCGCTAAGAAAAAAGGGAACAAAATTCTTCATTACATAAGAATTTTGTTCCCTTTTTAAGTATGCCTTACTACCTCTTGCATATCGCTTGGAATCGTTGTAGTGAAAGACATTTCCTTCTCTAAAACAGGATGATAAAACGTCAATGATGTACTGTGAAGTGCTTGTCGTTTCATTTCATCCCTTTTCCCACCATATAAAGTATCGCCAAGTAACGGATGTCCTATATGAGCCATATGTACACGAATTTGATGCGTTCTTCCTGTCTCAAGCTCCAGTGATACATGCGTCTTATGATTAGCGCTATCCATCACTCTAAAATGAGTAACTGCTCTTTGCCCATCTTCACACACTATTCGCTCGATAATGCTATCCGGTTTTCTTCCAATCGGTGCGTCAATTGTTCCTTCTCGTTCGATCATCTCACCATGAACGATTGCTTCATATGTTCTTTTCACAGCTTTTTGTTGATGCTGTTTCGATAAAAGATGATGCACAAAACGATTTTTTGCAATAAGCATAAGCCCCGAAGTATCACGATCTAACCTTGTTACGATGTGCACTGTACTTGCAAGATGCTGCTTATCATAATGAGATAAGAGCGCATTCGCAACACTCCCTGCCGGATGTTCTCTAGACGGAATCGTTGACATGTTCGCCTCTTTGTTTATGACAAGAACCGCATCATCTTCATATACAATACATAAAGGGATATCTTCCGCAATCATCCCTTCACTTCTTTCCTCCACTGGAAAAAAGACACGTAATTCATCACCAGCTTGCAACTGATGACGAACGCTCGCATGTTGATTATTTACTTGAATAGCTCCGCCGTGAAATTTTATATCCGTTAATGCGGCTTTAGAAATCCCTTTTATTTTTAAAAATTCTCTAACTAAAGTTCCCTCTTCAGGTGATTCTATATCCCATTTCAATGTAAATCTGTTCAAATATATAAACCCTTTCTATTTATCTGCAACAAACGAGTCACGAACTCGTTTCCAGAACGGGAATGGACGGAAACGAACAAATCGTACTTTCTCGTTTGCAACGCGATACTGGATTGATTTCACATCTTGATGCACCATCGTTAAATGGTCCACCGTAATTTGTAAGTTCATTCCTGCAGCCGGCTTCAACACACATGTATGATGCTTCGGCAGTACGAGCGGCGAGCCTACAGTACGAAACACACGGTTATTAATAGATGCCATTTCTGCAATTTGAATCGCTTCAATAGAAGGGTGAATAATCGCTCCGCCAAGCGCCTTATTATACGCAGTACTTCCAGAAGGAGTAGAAATACAAAGGCCATCCCCGCGGAACGTTTCAAAGTACTCTCCGCGTATTTCCACTTCTGTTACTAATGTACCTTCCGCACTTTTAACAGTTGCTTCATTCATCGCCAAATACTGTGACTCTTTACTCCCATTCACATAGCGAATAATCACTTCTAAAAGCGGATATTCCACCACTTGGAATGGTGTTTTAGCAATTGCAATTACTAATTTCTCTACTTCTGTTGGTAACCAATCTGCATAGAAACCTAAATGCCCTGTATGTACACCAACAAATGCTGTTTCATCCAATCGATTATAATAACGATGAAACGCATATAAAAGTGTTCCATCTCCCCCAACAGAAATTACAATATCGGGTTCCTTTTCATCCATTATAAATCCAAAATCTAGCAAGTACTCTTTCATCGTGCCTGCCAATGTATCTGATGATTGATCTCCCTTTGACATAATTGTAAATTTCATCGCCCAACACCCTTTAGTTTATGATTCGGAATCTTTCGTTTCTTGTTTTCTTGAAAAAGCTTTCTGCGCTTCTTGAATCTCAAGACGAATAGAAGACATTTCTTCATCTAATAAAAACGCCGCTTCCGCTGCGCGTTGCAAGCGTATTTTAATATCTTCAGGAAAACGTCCACTATATTTATAATTTAAAGAATGCTCAATTGTTGCCCAAAAATTCATTGCTAACGTGCGTATTTGGATTTCTACCAATACTTTTTTTTCTCCCTGAATCGTTTGAACGGGGTAACTAATGACAACGTGATAAGAACGATAACCGCTATCTTTCTTTTGCGTGACATAATCACGTTCTTCCACGATTTCAAAGTCATTTCGTTTTCGAAGATATTCTACAACAGGCTTAATTTCATCAACAAATTGACACATCATTCGAAGGCCCGCGATGTCTTGCATATCTTCTCTTAGCCGATCTAGCGGTACATTTCTCTTCTCCGCTTTATCAATAATACTTGCAACCGACTTTACCCTTCCTGTTACAAACTCAATTGGAGAATGCTCTGTTAACATTGCAAATTGAGTACGCATTCCTTTTAGTTTCACTTTCAGCTCTGCCACCGCTTGATGGTAAGGTGCTAAAAATTCTTCCCAATTTCGATTCATTTCAACCACCACCAAAATCAATCCATTTGCTTATAGAAATACTTTTTCTACAGCAGTTACTAGTTCTTCTCCGTAATTTGCATTACCTTCAATATTTTCAACTAAATATTCTACTTCTTCTTTTAAATTTTCTAATTCCATTTCAACGTCATTCACACGAACGAACATTACTATATCGTTATTCATCGCTTCATGCATTGCTTCCCAACATGTGTGCGGAATACTTACATAAATGAAAGATGATTCGTTTTCTAAAATATATAAAAATGATAAATTGTCTGAGTCTACAAGTACGTGATTACGCGCACTTAACTCCTTTACCTCTATTTCATTATTTTCCGCACAAAAAATAAGCGCATTCTCTCTCTTTTCTACGCTCTTAACTTGAATTTTATTTTGCATGCTCTAACTCCTCCATCTCAACTTCCTGTCTTACTTAACAGTATTATTGTATCATAACATGGACGCAAACAAATAAAACATTGAACCAAATTTATGAAAAAGCGATAATGTGTAAAGAATTATTTTTTAAAAGGAGCGCGCATACAATGACACAAGAAATTGAAATTGAATTTAAAAATATTGTTACAGAAGCAGAATTCGATACATTATGTAAATCATTCTCTATTGAGGTATTTACGAAACAGGTGAATCACTACTTTGAAACACCAGGCTTCTCATTAAAAGAAGCTGGCTCTGCACTTCGTATTCGTCATAAAGGAGAAACTTATACATTAACATTAAAACAACCTGCAGAAGTCGGCTTGCTGGAAACGCATCAAGTCGTAACAGAAGACGAAGCAAGAATGATGATGGAAACAAACGTAATCATTCCAGGGGCTGTAATGGATCAACTACACAAATTACAAATTCCTGTTTCCGCTTTAACTTATATGGGTAGTTTAACAACTGAAAGAGCCGAAACGCTATTTGAAGGCGGAACACTTGTCTTTGATCATAGTTTCTATTACAATCACGATGATTATGAAATTGAATTTGAAGTGCAAGATGAAGAAACAGGCAAAGCTGCATTTATTCATTTATTAAAGCAGCACGACATACCAATCCGTCATACAGATAATAAAGTAAAACGCTTTTTCCTTGCCAAACAAAACAAAGCACGCTAAAGTGAAAATTCCACTAGTGAATACGTTCTACTAGTGGATATGTCTCACTTTTTAACAGTAAAAGATTCTTTTACATCTGTAGAATAAGCAAAGAACGTTATGAAGGCTATTTATTTGCCCTCTGGAACATTCCATTGCTACAATAGATATACATTTCATGGAAAAAGGAGTTTATAAAGGATGAGCAAGCAACCGATGACACCATTTGAAGCAATTGGCGGTGAACAATGCATTGCAATATTAGTAGATACATTTTATTCCTATGTCAGTAAACACCCTGACCTCTCTCCCATCTTCCCGGATGATTTAACAGAAACCGCTAGGAAGCAGAAACAATTTTTAACGCAATATTTAGGTGGTCCCAATTTGTACACTGAAGAACATGGTCATCCTATGTTAAGAGCACGCCATCTTCCGTTTGAGATTACTCCAAAACGAGCAGAGGCTTGGCTATCATGTATGGAGCAAGCAATGGATGACACAGGAGTGCACGGTCATATAAGAGAGTTCGTTTTTGAACGTTTAGCATTAACTGCTCAGCATATGGTTAATACTCCAAACGAAACAGGTGAAGTGTAATGGATAAGCAGGAAGCAAAGCATATAAATATGCCATCTCCTTCCGCATGTGAGCATAAGTCTGTAGAAGCATATTTATTTATTGATCCACTTTGTAAAGATTGCTGGGAAATTGAGCCCTTTATTATTAAACTATGGCTTGAATATGGGAAATACTTCTCTATTCGTCATATCGTAACAGGAAAAGTGGACGGAACGAACGCTTCCTCACACAAATGGAATAAACCTGCTAATATTCGATTTGTGTGGGAAAAGACAACAAGTTTACAAGGTTTTTCATGTGATGGAAAGGTACATATGCAAGAGGCATCGTCAACACCATATTTAGTTTCGATGGCAATTAAGGCAGCGGAGTTGCAGGGCCGAAAAGCAGGTTCGAAATTTTTACGAAAACTCCAAGAATACATTTTCCTTGAAAATGTATCAAACCCTGACTGCGAATTATTACTTGCATGTGCAAGAGATAGCGGTATTGATGTAGAAGAATTTAAAAAAGACCTACATTCCACTAGCGCAAAAAAAGCTTTCCAATGTGACTTAAAATTCACAAATGAGATGCATATTACAGAAATACCTTCTCTCGTATTTTTTCATGCGAATTCAGATGAAGAAGGTATTAAAATCGCTGGAACTTATTCCTACGACGTATACGTACAATTATTGAAAGAACTTGTAAAATGTGAAATTGAGCCAGAACCATTACCACCTTTAGAAGTGTTATTAGAAGCAACGCAATTTATATCTTCAAAAGAAGTAGCATTTATATATGACTGCTCGCAACAAGAAATCGAGCGCGAACTGAAAAAATTACAACTGAAACGAAAAGTACAAATGATTGACGTAAAATGTGAGCGTTATTGGAAATGGATAGCAAAAGAAAAAGACCTGGTGTAAACACCAGGTCTTCTTCTTTACGGCTTATAAAAATATTAAAGGGGATGGGAGAAATTTTCACGTTCAAACAAAGGGGTATATGTTTGTATGTGAATTCGTTCACGCTTATTATATTACAAGATTCGACGTCAGATGACAACCCCTTTTGTCGAATTTCACACTTTTGTCACATTCTAAACGTTTTCATTTCTGAATAAGCTATAAAAAAGCTATTTTGGAGGTGTTCTGTATGAAAAAAACGTATATTTTACTTATCATTCTAGCTGTCACCGTTTCTTTTTTCTTGTACATCCTCTCTCTACTACAAGCTTTTCCTAAAATTATTGCCTTCCCTCTTTTATTTGGAGTCATCGTCATCGCTCTCTCTTATTTCAACCATAAAAAACGATTTAAAGGGTTCTAATTACAAAAAAATCGCAAAATTGCCTTCTAATTTAGAAAAAACAAGGAAATTCACTTTATTTTTCCGACAAAAATCGACAAAAATATTTAAAACAAAAAAGACGAGGTAAATTCCTCGTCTTTACTATTACTTCTCTTCAAATAATAATGCTTCTAATTCATTTAATTTCTCTTCAAATACTTGCAATGCTTCTTTTACCGGCTCTGGAGATGCCATATCTACTCCAGCTTTTTTCAGCACTTCAATTGGATAATCTGAGCTTCCTGCTTTTAAGAACTCATTAATGTAACGTTCTACTGCTGGTTGCCCCTCTTCTAAAATTTGTTTAGATAGAGCTGTTGCTGCACTAAATCCTGTTGCGTATTGATATACGTAATAGTTGTAGTAGAAGTGCGGAATACGAGACCACTCTAAACCAATTTCTTCATCGATTACTAAAGAATCACCGAAATATTTCTTATTTAAATCATAGTAAATCTCTGTTAACATGTCTGGCGTAACCGCATGTCCCTCTTGTACTTTCTTATGAATAATATGCTCAAACTCCGCGAACATCGTTTGACGGAATACAGTACCACGGAATCCTTCTAAATAATGATTTAATAAGTATAGACGCTCTTTCTTATCTTCTGTCGTTTTTAATAAATAATCGTTTAGAAGCGCTTCATTACAAGTTGATGCTACTTCTGCAACGAAGATTGAATAATCACCATATACGTGCGGCTGCGTTTTTCTTGTGTAGTAACTATGCACAGAATGACCGAACTCATGAGCAAGTGTATATAAGTTATTTACATTATCATGCCAGTTCATTAAAATATACGGATTTGTTCCATATGCACCAGATGAATATGCTCCGCTTCGCTTCCCTTTATTCTCATACACATCTACCCAGCGATTTTCATATGCTTCTTTTAAAATGTCAACATACTCATCACCAAGTACGTTTAAAGATTTTAACAACATGTCTTGTGCTTCTTCATACTTCACGTTCATTTTCACTTCTGGTACAAGTGGTGTATATAAATCATACATATGAAGCTCATCAAGCCCTAGTGCACGCTTACGAATATCAATGTAACGATGTAGCAAGTGTAAATTATCATTTACAGATTCAACAAGTTGATCATACACAGCTTCAGGAATATTATTATTACTTAATGCCGCTTGACGTGCAGAATCGTATTTACGAACACGTGCATTGAAATTATTACGTTTCACAGCTCCGCTTAACGTACTTGCAAATGTATTCTTATATTTTCCGTATGTTTCATATACAGCTTTGAATGCATCTTCGCGCACACGACGATCATCGCTTTCTAAAAACTGAATGTAACGACCATGTGTAATTTCTACTTCTTCTCCATCCTCACCTTTAATAGATGGGAATTTCAAATCCGCATTATTCAACATACCAAATGTATTACTTGATGCACTCATTACTTCAGATGCTTCTGCTAATAGAGCCTCTTCCGCTTCAGATAATACGTGCGGGCGTTGACGCGTAATTTCTTCTAATGCATGTTCATATACACTTAAGTCTCTATTTTCTTTCAAGAATGTTTGCAATGTATCTTCTGAAATCGATAAAATTTCAGGCACAATATATGCTGTGCTACTAGATACTTGTGAATATAAATTTGTCGCGCGGTCATTTAACGCTTGATACACAGAGTTTGTTGTATCTTGATCGTAACGCATATGTGCATATGTATATAGCTTACCTAATCGCATTGAAATTTCATCTTCATATTGTAATGCTTCAAGTAAATTGTTCGCAGAGTCACCAAGTTTCCCTTTAAATTCAGTTAACTTCGGTAATAGCTCTTTAATGGCTTGGAATTCTTTTTCCCATTCTGCATCTGTTTGGAAAATATCTTCTAATCGCCACGTACTTGATTCTTCAATTTCTTTGCGATCTGGTAATGTTTTTGCTGTGTTTTGTTCAGACATCCTTTAAGCCCTCCTTTAAATATCTCTACTTACATACAATTCGATTTTTCTTATGTAATTCCTTCACGATCAGTCTTTATTATATCCCCTTTTCCTTCTCTCATGTTGTACTTTGCCTCAAATAAAGATAAGGCATACGCTAAGCAAATTTCATCATATTTTATAACTTCCTCCTCTGTTTTTAACATAACTAGCTCTCTTTTTTTCTGGTACTTATAAGTCCCTACGTTCTGCAATACACCTGCATAACATAAAAATGTCATATATTCAGCAACTGCTAATTTCCATATATGCCGTGAAAAGTACGGAAGCATGCGCCTTTTCGTATACGTTTTCACATAACTACATACATATTGAAGGGAAATACAATCCCCTACCGCAAGCTCACCTATACACTTCATATATAGAAAAGCTTGCCATATAAATGGATTTGTTTGAAAAGCAAATGAGGACGGGAGTGGTACGCCGATTTCAGAAGGAAAATTTGCTGGGGTACATTTACATTGATATAAGAGGCGTAATAGTGACTTATGATTGTAATTCCAAATTGGTAAAGCATTTTGCCGAAAGTAGCTCTTTCGCTTTTTCCATTCCTCACCTAATGTTTCTTTTCGGAAAAAGACGGGAGAAAAGAGCATTTCAAAAGTAGTTGTTTCAGTTGGTAAATATATAATATGTGAGAAAGAGATGCTTGTAGAAAATGAAGTGATAAACGCGCATTTCAGAAATGATTTTTGTTTCGGACAGAAAAAAATTAGAAATGGCTGAGGATAAGATTGTAAGGAGAAAGCCATAAGTGAGGAGAATTTCATCCAATATGCTGATTGCTTTTTCAATTGATTTCCACCAATGATCCAAATGACCTGTATACCAGCTCGCCAATACGTATAGGTTCGTTTGTACAGCTGCTCTATAGAGAGATTAGCGCATTGGTATTCAATCGCGATTGTTCTCCCTGCTCTCTCTATAAAAATATCTGGTCGTTGCTGAATCTCTGGAAGATAATGCTCTATATATACAGGGAAGTTTTGACGTTTGAACCATCTATATAACAATTCTTTACCGTGCCTATGATACATAGATTCTGCTTCATAAAAGGCAAGACATGCGTCCATTTTTTTATGAGCAAAATGCCAACTCTTTTGTTTCCCTAATTTCATTTGCACTTCTTTCCCGCAAGCTATGCAAAAGAAGCTTTCTATTTTACGCATACGATGTAAAAGCTCTTCATCATGATGATAGAGTAGATGAATTTTTTCTCCGTTTTCTCTTTTAGCGATAAACATCAGAATCACACCCTTTCAGCTCCTTATATTCTACAATTTATTACAAATTCCTTTTAAAAAAGAGATGTCCCAATTTCGGACATCTCTTTTTATAATAAAGGTGATAATAATCGATACGTCGATTCAACAATTCGTCTATGAAGACGCCTTTTATGAAAACGATCCACATGAATTTCACTTGATTCTTCTATATCCTCTTTAAAATCTTGAACGAGTTTTCGAATGCTGTCTGTATCATATAAAAAGGCATTTACTTCAAAGTTCAAATGAAAACTTCTCATATCCATATTAGCGGTTCCAATTGAAGCTAAATCGGAATCGACAATGACAACTTTACTATGAAGAAAACCTTTTTCGTATTCATATATCTTTACCCCTGCATCTAAAAGCTCTGGGAAGTACGATCTCGATGCGTAAAAGACGGTGCGCTTATCGGGCTTACTCGGCATTAATAAACGAACATCAATACCAGCAAGTGCAGCTACCTTTAATGCGGATAAAATATCATCGTCTGGAATGAAATACGGCGTGGCAATCCAAATGGATTTCCGTGCAGAAGAAATCATGGCAAAATATAAATGTTTAATTGTTTCCCATTTATTATCCGGTCCACCTGCAACGAGCTGCACGCCTCCCCAATGATCTCCCTCAACTGCTTTCGCTTGTAAATATTCAGGAGCTAGCACAGCCTCACCAGTCATATAAAACCAATCTTGAAGGAAAATAAGTTGCAAGCTTTGAACAGCTTCACCACGCAAATATAAATGCGTGTCTCGCCAAAAACCGAAGTACTTATCCTTCCCTAAATATTCATCACCAATATTTAATCCACCTACAAATCCTTCATTCCCATCGATAATAACGATTTTTCGGTGGTTTCGATAATTAATCTTATCGTTTAAAATCGGAAAGCGTACAGGGAAAAACGGAATCATTTCAACACCTGCGTCGTTTAATTCTTCAATATACGAATTCGATAATCTAAAACTTCCAACCGCATCATATAAAAAACGAACAACTACGCCTTCTTTTGATTTTTGTATTAAAATATCTTTAATTTCTGTTCCAAGCTTATCATCACGCACAATGTAATATTCCATATGAATGTGATGTTTCGCTCGTTTTAATCCATCTAAAATGGCCTGAAACGTTTCATCTCCATTTGTTAATGTTCTCGTTTCAGTTTGAAATGAAATATTTAAAGCGCCTAAGCGATCCGCTAAACGAAATAACAGCTCTTGATGCTTATGATTGCGCAAAATCCGTTCTTCATAATCTTCATGTCCCTTATATTGTAAAAACGCTTGTTCATCGAGCAACGCCTTCTTTTGGAACATTCTCTTCCTCCGAAAGTTCTGTCCGAATAATAAATAAGCGAAGAATCCAAACACCGGAAAAATACCTAACACAATAAGCCATGTAAGTGTTTTTGACGGATGACGGTTCTCTAAGAAAATAACACAGCCAATTAAAAATGCAGATACTGTAAATAAAATACTAATAATACCTAGGATCGACACATCTTTTATCCCAATTACATCCGAATAAAATGCTACATCAATAAACATACGTAACGAAACAAATAATGCGAACAATAGTAAAACAAAGAAAATCAACTTTAACGTATTTTTCATCTCTTACCTCCTTACTAAGAAAGCTTTCCTATTCTTCATATAAAAAGCCGATTTCATACTACAGAAATCGGCCTACGTTTTAGCAGGAAAATTATTGCGAATTGTTTCAAGCGCATGCTCTTTCACAATTTGTTTCCCATACTCACTTACACGATGAATTGTTAAAGTTGATTCTTCTCCGTACTCTAAAACAATACTTAAAATACGATCAATTTCTTCTTCATCATGTAGCACTTCATCGAATTCCACATATACATAATAGCGGTTCTCAAATGAATACAGCTCATCTTTTATATCTTCAAAGATAAGACGGTGGCTTAATGAAATGACATCTTCAAAATCATTAAACTTAATTAAAAAGCCAAACGTACCATCTTCGTTAAAGTTTGTTCCTGTTTGTTCCTCTACCTCTTCCACTAATTCTTGCTGGAATAATGATTCAATGCCTTCATCTAGAGGAATGTCTATAATTTTATCTACACCTATTGGTAGTTCTAACTTTTGTCCATCCTTTGAAAGCTCTGCTTTCGTTACAAGTACTTCAATCCCTTTATCGACTGCTTGCACTTGAATCCATAACGGTCCATCAATAAAGAAATCATCATGATCACGAGCTTCGTCCATCATCTCCCAAAAGAGCTCTTCACTTCGTTCGCGGTCGTACCAAATTTCTTCACGATTAAATCCTCTGTCCTCTATGTCAATGTACGTAATAAAAAATTTCATCGTATGGTCATTAATTCTTTCAATATCCAAAATACAACTCTCCCTTCCTGCTTAGAATTGTTATGAAGGGATTCCCCACTCATATGACAAATCAATAGATTCTTGTACTCTCATTTTATGATAAGATTCTCCAGAATGGAAATAAAATCGATTTATTTTACAAAAATAGTTATATGCCTATCTTTATTCGCTCATCTACACAAATATATCATTATAGCGATTTCTTACTCACAAAAAATTTGGACATACATTTCCACCTTCCCCCGTACACTGTAATAAAGTGAAACTTTTATTAGAGAAAATGATTTAATCTCTCTTCACCACATACATATAGTTCGCTTATTAAAACATCATAAATGGAGGCAGACGAATGGACTTAGAGTTTTTAACATCTGTACTAATGATTGTCGGTATCGATGTTGTATTAGGTGGTGACAATGCAATCGTTATCGCACTAGCTAGTCGAAATTTACCTGAATCGAAACGAAATAAAGCCATTTTGATTGGTACTCTTTTAGCAGTCGTACTAAGAATTATCCTTACTATACTAGCTGTCTATTTACTCGACATTCCATTTCTGCAACTTATCGGAGGCGTTTTACTTACATTAATTGCAGTAAATTTACTAACTGATAATAGCAACGATCTATCTGCTATTCAGGGGAAAACAACTTTATTTCAAGCTGTGCGTACAATTGTATTCGCGGATCTCGTTATGGGGTTTGACAACGTTATTGCCATTGCAGGTGCAGCTCATGGAAGATTTTCACTCGTAATAATTGGCTTACTCATTTCTATCCCGATTATTATTTGGGGCAGCAAACTTATTTTAATACTTATGGAACGCTTTCCATTCCTCATTTATTGCGGGGCAGCGATTCTCGCCTATACAGCCGGAAAAATGGTCACACATGAAGACCGACTTGCAACCTTTTTTCATAACAACCCAAGTTTCACCGCAAGCATTCCTTACTTATTTATTTTCACCATTTTATGCATCGGCATTATCGTGCAACAAGTTCGATTACGAAATGTGAAACATTAAAAAAAACCTTCTACTATATAATAAGTAGAAGGTTTTCATATTATTATAATTAATTTACAAGACGCTGTGCTTCACGTAATTGGAACGTTCTTACTGTACGTGGTAAGAAACGGCGGATTTCGTCTTCATTGTAACCTACTTGAAGGCGTTTCTCGTCAATCATAATTGGACGACGTAAAATCCCTGGATAGTCACGAATCATCTTATATAAATCTTGAAGTGGTAAAGACTCTAAGTTTACATTTAATTCTTGGAAAACTTTCGAACGAGTAGAAATAATCTCATCCGTTCCGCTTTCTGTCATACGTAAAATCTCTTTAATTTCCTCAATCGTTAATGGATCTGAGAAAATATTACGTTCTGTATAAGGAATATGATTTTCCTCTAGCCATAATTTCGCCTTTCTACAAGACGTACAGCTTGGAGAACTATATAATGTTACCATACAAAGCTCACTCTCCTTAAAGAGTACAAATTCTGTACTAATTACAGTTTAAATTTCTAAATTCAGCAATTTTTTGCGATACCTTGTCTTAAAACAAAGTGCAAAAATCGCATTTCATGTAAGCAACAACTTTTAGCAAACAACAATTACTTTTAATAAGTAACTTCTATAATCATTATACAATAGATTTTGCAAGAAATATACAGTTAATTTCCTTCTAATTGAGAAAACTCTTCCGTGTATTCCACTGCTATGTAACATAATCACACTCGCTTTATCTGTACTTTAACAATACCTCCAACCCTCTTAACACTTGCTTTTCATAGATTATTCATATGATATATAGTTATTTTTCCAGAATCTTTCCTATAAAAAAGAGAACGTTTTCTTACCTTTTCTTGATAAATCAATTAAGAAATGTAAGACTATACAAGTGAGAACTAAAAGGAACATTTGTTCTTATTTTAACAAACATTCTCCTTCATGTCTATACGATTTCTAAAATAAATCAATAATTTTTCTGACATTTCTTTCTTTTTTACCTTTTATCTCATACAATAAACATACAGACAGGCAAAGGGGGAATTTGCAAATGATTGCTTTTTTTATTGATTTTGTCACGGTTGCTGCCCTCATCATCGGAATAACAGCATTGATTGGTGTCATTACAAATAGCATTGGTGAAAAACTCTTTGGCGGAAAAGAAAAGATGAAGTTTGTTAATAAAAGTTTGGATGTGCAATCCGGCTGGAATCAAGTTGGTGGGAAAGGTATTTATAAGAAACGTACGTATTAAAAAAAGCAGGCAATCACCTGCTTTTTTCTTATTTCTCTACTGACGCCCATTTAAAGCTTAAATCGCCGCCATATTTATGGTTGTACATATTTTTAATTGATTCTCTTTGTATATATGCTCTACCGCGTTGATATACTGGAACAATCGCAGCGTCATCAAGTAACATTTTCTCTGCTTCTAGTAAGTTTTTCCAACGTGCATTTACATCGCTTCCATCTTTCTTCGCTTTCATGATAATTTCATCGTATTTCGGATTAGAGTATTTCATTTTATTTTGCGATCCGTCCGTCACAAACATATCAAGGTATGTAACTGGATCTGGGAAGTCTGCACTCCATCCAGAGAATGACATCACATAATCGCCCGCATCTTCTAGTTTTAGTTTTTGCGCGAATGGCTGTTGTTTAATTTTCACTGTTAAACCTGGTAAATTCTTTTCTAATTCACCTTTTAAATATTCACCTGTTTTCTTCGATAATTCAACATCTTCATTTAATAACTCTAATTCGATTTCATTTTTACCAAGCTCTTTTTTACCAGCTTCCCAATATTTCTTCGCTTCTTTCACATTTGGTTTTACAATATCTCCATTTACAGCACGGAAGTCTTTCTTATCTGGCCCTTTAATGAAGTTATCAGGAATTAATCCTGTTGCTGGCTTAGAACCGTTATTTAATAATGTATCAACGAACGGCTTACGTTCAAAAGCAAGTGAAATTGCTTTACGAATATTTTTATTTGCTAAAGCTGGGTCTTTTTGATTTAAACGAAGGAAGAATACAGATGTATCTTCTACTGTTTGAAAATCTGGTTTTCCTTTATATTTATCGATGAACTCTGCTAATAACGTCGCTCGATCGACTGCGTTTGTTTCATATAAATTAATTGGCGTAGACGTATCTTTTACAATATTAAAGTTTACTTCCTCAATCTTCACTTCTTTATTGTCCCAATATGACGCGCTCTTTGTCATTTTAAAGCTACGTTCATGTTGCCAATCACTTAATGTAAATGGTCCGTTATAAAGTGTTGTATTCGCTTCCAAACCAAACTTCGTACCTTGCTCTTTCACAAACTTTTCATTCACAGGATAGAAGATTGGATATACCATTAAATCTACAAGGTATGGAATTGAATTGTCTAATTCCACTTCTAATGTATGATCATCAATCGCTTTCACGCCTAATTGATCTGGACTCATCTCTTTTTTATTAATTTTCTCTGCATTTTTTATATCATACATAATGTACGCTGATTTCGCAGCTGTATCTGGGTTAATCGCTCTTTGCCATGCGTATACAAAATCCTTCGCCGTCACAGGCTCACCATTTGACCATTTTGCGTCTTCACGTAATTTAAATGTATATTTTTTACCGTCTTCTGACTTTTGGAATTCCTTCGCTACACCAGGAACTAGCTTATCATCTTTCCCTAAACTGTATAAGCCTTCCATCGTATTAGTCATTACTCTTGAAGAAACTGCCTCAGCGGATAACGCTGGATCCATCGTTGGAATCTCTTGTGTTTCAATTAAGTTAATAACTTGCTTCGCACCGCTTTTCCCGCTATCCCCTTTTGCGTTCGCTTGCGGTTCATCTTTTTGGTAGCTACATGCCCCTAACATCATGCTCATCGCTACTGTTGATACTACAAAAACTGGCATCTTTTTTTTCATACTTCCACCCTCCACAAAAATGTTAGCCCTTTCATTTTCAAACAAATAGAAATATATATATGTTCTAATAATTCATATTATACACACGAATATATTTTTTGTATATTTATATTTCTATTTTATTAAAATTTTCTGTTAAAAAATATACCTTTGTAAACGTTTTATATTGCTGATTATCCTTACTAAAGTGTTAAAAATAAATATTTTTATATTTTTCTAAATTATCAGAGAAAAATAAATTTTATATCTCATAATACTTTTTGCATAATTATCCTTCTCTTTTTATCATAAAATAGCGCCCCCTTCATAATAAAGATATGTAGGTTAAAATGAGTGCAAAGGATAAGAAAGTATGTTACGATACACTTTGCTAAAAATAGATATCGGTAAAGAGGGGACGGACATGACAGCAATTCAGGCAAAAAACGGGCCGACAGAGAAATTAAGTTTATTCTTATTAACATGGCCTATTTTTCTAGAAGTTTTTCTATTTATGTTAATGGGGATCGCTGATACTTTCATGTTAAGTGCATTATCAGACGATGCTGTATCTGGGGTTGGTGCAGCGAATCAATACCTCCATATCGCTATTTTGGTACTAGAAGTCATCGGGAACGGCGCAGCTATCGTCGTATCTCAATACCTCGGTTCCAAACGTTTTATGGAAGCATCTAAAATATCAGCTTTAGCCGTCACATTAAATTTAGTGGTCGGACTCATTATAAGCGCTGGTTTTCTTTTATTTTCAAAACATATGATGATGGCAATGAACTTACAAGGCGATGTACTCATGTATGCGCAAGGCTATTTATCCATCGTCGGAGGCGCTATTTTCCTTCAAGCTATTATTAATTCATTAGCCGCAATTATCCGCGTACACGGCTTCACAAAGCAAGCGATGTATATTTCTCTTGGAATGAATATTATTCATATCGCTGGAAACTACGTACTCATTTTCGGGAAATTTGGTTTCCCAGAACTCGGTGTACAAGGGGCTGCTATTTCTTCTGCTGTCAGCCGACTTATCGCACTTATCGTTTTCTTCTGGTTACTGTACCGCGTTATGGAATACCGTGTGAAATTACAATATTACTTCACCTTATCAAAAGAATACATCGGGAAAATTTTAAAAATCGGGATTCCATCTGCATTTGAGCAGGTTATGTATCAAGCTTGTCAAATTGTCTTCTTATACTATGCAACATACTTAGGAACGGAATCATTAGCGGCTAGACAATACGCTACGAACATTTCTATGTTCACTTATTTATTCGCGATTGCGATCGGTATGGGAACAGCTATTATTATCGGACGCCTCGTTGGCGGTGGTGAAAAAGATGAAGCGTATGAACGCGTATGGAAAAGTGTAAAATGGGCAATTGGCGTCACTTTATGTATGGTCGCTCTCGTCGTTACATTCCGCACACAATTAATGGGACTATTTACAGATAATCCGCACATTATTACGTTAGGTGCATCGGTTCTTTTACTAAGTGTACTACTTGAAACAGGGCGTACGATGAACATCGTCATCATCAATTCACTTCGCGCAGCTGGTGATGCAAAGTACCCCGTTTTAATCGGAGCATTCTCTATGGTGTTAATGAGCTTACCACTCGGTTACTTTTTCGCCTTCTATTTAGATATGGGGCTCGTTGGTATTTGGCTAGCGATTGCTATTGATGAATGGACACGTGCCATCATTATGTTCTTCCGCTGGAAAAGTAGAGCGTGGGAACGTTATGCACTCGTTAAACCTGAAGAACAAGAGGAGAGTGTTTCTGTTCAGGCACAGTAATACTCGTTTAATTAAAATGCATTAATTGGAAAATAACATTTATATTCACTTACCGACAAATGTTAACAATACAACTGTTTATAGAATAGAAAAAGAGCCATCCTTCCGCAATGGAAGGATGGCTCTTTTTCTTATTGATAAATCTCTTTATATTTCTTATACTCTGCTTCAGAACATAATACGAAATGTCCTGGGCGAATTTCACGCATCGTTGGTGCTTCACTAGCATAATCATGCTGAGATGGATCGTATACGATACGCTTACGATTGCGCTCATAATCTGGATCTGGAAGCGGAATTGCTGATAATAGTGATTTCGTATATGGATGAATTGGATTCGCATATAACTCTTCACTTGTTGTTAGCTCAACGATTTGACCACGGTACATTACGCCGATGCGGTCACTAATGTATTTTACCATTGATAAATCATGGGCAATGAATAAGTATGTTAAACCTTTTTCTTTTTGTAACTTTTTCAGTAAGTTTACAACTTGCGCCTGGATTGAAACATCAAGTGCTGAGATTGGCTCATCGGCAATGATAAATTCAGGTTCTACAGCAAGTGCACGAGCGATACCGATACGTTGACGTTGTCCACCCGAGAATTCATGAGGGAAACGGTTTGCATGCTCTTTATTTAAACCAACTGTGTTTAATAATTCATGAACACGGTCCATACGCTCTTTTTTGCCTTTTGCTAGTCCGTGAATATCAATACCTTCTGCAATAATATCCCCTACTGTCATACGAGGATTTAATGATGCATATGGATCCTGGAAAATCATTTGCATTTTACGGTTGAACTTCTTCAGTTGTGCGCGTGATTTTTTACCATGTACATTTTCACCATCGAACAATACTTCACCAGCAGTTGCATCATATAAACGAATAATCGTTCTTCCAGTTGTCGATTTACCACACCCTGATTCTCCTACAAGACCAAATGTTTCTCCGCGGTAAATATCAAATGAAATATCATTAACCGCTTTGACAACACCACCACTCACGTCAAAGTGCTGCTTTACATTTTTTACTTCAATTAATTTCTCACGTTGTTTAGTCATGTTGTTCACCTGCTTTCATTTGAAGAATGCGTTTTTCAACAACAGCCGGCGGTTTTACTTCTGGAGCTTGCTCGTGAAGTAACCAAGTTGCCGCATAGTGTGTATCACTTACTTTAAATAAAGGTGGGTCCATTTCAAAATCAATTTTCAGTGCCTGTGGGTTACGTGGTGCAAAAGCATCTCCCTTTGGCGGCTTTAATAAATCTGGAGGCGTTCCAGGGATTGCATATAACTCTTCTTCTGAACCATCTAAACTTGGCATAGATGCGATTAAGCCCCAAGTGTACGGATGTTTTGGATTGTAGAAAATTTCATCAACCGTTCCAATTTCAACAACTTTACCAGCGTACATAACTGCTACGCGGTCCGCAACGTTTGCCACTACGCCTAAGTCATGCGTAATGAAAATGATTGCCGCTTCTGTTTTTTGCTGAATGTCTTTCATAAGCTCTAAAATTTGCGCCTGAATTGTAACGTCTAGCGCTGTTGTCGGCTCATCGGCAATTAATAGTTTCGGGTTACAAGCTAACGCCATCGCAATAACTACACGCTGTCTCATACCACCTGAGAATTGGTGAGGATATTGTTTTAAGCGCGCTTCTGGATTTGGAATACCTACAAGGTCGATTAATTCTAACGCAACTTTACGTGCATCTGCTTTACTCATCCCTTGGTGTTTAATAAGGCCTTCCATAATTTGATTTCCAATTGTCATCGTTGGGTTTAATGATGTCATTGGATCTTGGAAAATCATCGCGATATCTTTACCGCGCACTTGTTGCATTTCTTTTTCTGTTAATTTCGTTAAGTCACGACCTTCAAATACGATTTCACCGTTTTTAATACGTCCTGGAGGATTCGGAATTAATCCCATTAACGCTTTAGAAGTAACTGATTTACCAGAACCAGATTCTCCTACAATCGCTAATGTTTCTCCTTTTTTCAAATCAAAAGTAACACCGCGTACAGCTTGTACTTCACCTGCATGTGTATCAAAGGAGACTTGCAAATCTTTTACCTCTAGCAATGTTTTCATTTTTACTTCTCCCCTCTTTTACTTACGCATTTTTGGATCTAACGCGTCGCGTAATCCGTCTGCCATTAAGTTGAATGCTAAGATTAACATACTGATGACAACCGCTGGGATGAACATCATATGTGGATACGTTTGAATTGATTTATAACCATCGTTTACAAGAGAACCAAGTGATGCGAATGGTGGCTGAATACCTAAACCGATGAAGCTTAAGAACGCCTCACCAAACACTGCTGTTGGAATTGTAAACATTGTCATTACGATAATTGGTCCCATTACGTTCGGGATTAAGTGTTTTACAATTAACTGTGTATTTGTTGCACCTAATGTACGAGATGCTAATACATATTCTTGATTTTTTAATTTCAGGATTTGTCCACGAACGATACGCGACATCCCTATCCAACCTGTAATCGCCATTGCGAGTGTAATTGACCATATACCAGATCCCATAATGATTACCATTAAAATAACGATGATTAAGTATGGAATACCGTTAATAATCTCCATAATACGCTGCATAATATTATCTACTCTACCGCCATAGAACGCTGAAATACCTCCATATGCAACCCCAATTACTAAGTCAATTGCTGCTGCTAAAAGAGCGATATATAATGATACACGCGTACCTTCCCATGTTCTTGTCCATAAATCGCGTCCAAGATCATCTGTACCAAACCAGAAATACTCTTTAATATCACGTTTTTCATATTGGTCAACACCATATTGATCTGTACCGTCAAATGGTAGCCAATGGACATTTTCAATAACAGGAATTTTCGGTGGTAATTTCGCACGACCTAAATCTTGCTCTTTATAAGAATGCTTACTTACCATCGGTCCTAAAACTGCTAGTAATATAATAAGCGCTAATAAAATGAAACCGAACATTGCCCCTTTATGTTGGAACAAACGTCTTCTTACATCTTGCCAAAACGTTAAGCTTGGACGGGCAATGACTTCATTATCAACATTATTTTGATTGGCTTGTTGAAATAAATCTGGAGATAATTTTTGTACATCTTTCATCATTTTTTCCCTCCCGCTAAACGAATACGAGGATCAATAATTCCGTATAAAATATCAACAATGAAAATAACTAAGATGAAAATCGCACTATAGAAAATTGTAGTTCCCATAATAACTGTATAGTCATTCACTGTAATAGATTTAACGAACTGTTCCCCCAGTCCTGGTACAGCATAAATTTGCTCAATAACTAATGTCCCTGTAATTAATCCTGCAACCATTGGTCCTAAAATTGTTACAACTGGAATTAACGCGTTACGAAGTGCGTGTTTGATAATGATAACGCCTTGGCTAATTCCTTTCGCTTTTGCTGTTAAAATGTAGTCAGCTTGCATAACTTCAATCAACTCTGCACGAGCAAAACGTGCGATTGTTGCGATAACTGCCATCGATAAAGCGATTGTAGGCATTACGGTAAACTCTGGTCCTTTCCAGAATGCTACTGGGAACCACCCAAGTTTTACCCCTACGAAATATTGTAGTAATGCGGCGAATACGAACGATGGTACCGACATCCCGAGTACGGAAATAATTGTCGCCCCATAATCGACCCACGTATTGTTACGAAGTGCCGCAACGATTCCTAAAATTAAACCGATAAATGTACCTAATATAATCGCTTGTAAACCAAGTTGTGCTGATGGTCCAATGCGATCCACAATCATATCTGTTACTGGACGGTTATCATATTGGAATGATACCCCTAAATCACCTTTTGCTAAGTTACCTAAGTAACGTGCATATTGAACTGGTACTGGATCATTTAAGCCATATTTTTCAAGAATGATTTCTTTTTGTGCCGGTGATAGTTTCTCCTGGTTTTTAAGCGGAGAACCCGGAAGTAATTTCATCAAAAAGAAAGTCAGTGTAGTAATTAAAAATAATGTCAAAGCCATGTACACGAAACGTTTTAATACATAACGTCCCATAGTCAAGCACCTCCCCGTTTTTCTCAAAAGCAATAAGATAGTTTAAAATATTCTTACTTTTATTTTTTTAAAATAAGAGCATATGCCCATCATAGGCATATACCCTTATTCATGATGGAAACCATTTTTAGTTTTTAAGTTCAACCCACTTATAGCTAAATTCTCCGCCATATTTATGTTCTAATAGGCCAGTAATTGAGCCACGTTGTAAATATGCTTTACCAGGTTGATATACTGGAGCAATCGCTGCATCTTCAAGCAATTGTTTTTCTGCTTTTAATAGAGCATCCCAGCGAGCTTGTACATCAACTTCTGTTTTCGCTTTTTTAATTAAATCATCATACGCTGTATTTGCGTAATTCACTTTATTTTGTGCATTACCTGTTGTATACATTTCAAGGAATGACATTGGATCCATATAATCTGGACTCCATCCCGCATACGACATTGCATAATCTCCACTTGCTTCAAGTTTTAGTTTTTGTGCAAATGGCTGCATTTTTGTTGAAACTGTTAAACCTGGTAAGTTCTTTTCAAATTGGCCTTTTAAATACTCTCCGATTTTTTTCGCATCATCAGTATCAAAGTTTAATAGCTCTAACTCTACTTTGTCTACACCAAGTTCTTTTTTACCAGCTTCCCAGTATTTTTGAGCTTCTTTCATATCCTCTTTTATAAGCTTTCCGTTTTCTTCACGGAAGTCTTTTCCATTCGGACCTTTTGCTAAGCCTTTCGGAACAAAACCATATATTCCTTCTGAACCATCGTTTAAGATCACTTTTCCAATGTTTTCACGTTCAAAGGACATTGCAATTGCTTTTCGGATATTTTTATTTGCTAAAAATTTATTCTTTTCATTTAAGCGAATAAATTGTGTAGATGGTCTCTTAATCGTTTTAAAGTCAGCATCTGATTTGTATTTATCTACAAATTCTGATGTTAACACTACACGATCAATTGCTTTCGTTTCATATAAATTTATAGCAGTTGAACGATCCTTAACAATATTGAAGTTTATTTCCTCAAGTTTTACTTCTTTATTTTCCCAATACGTTGGATTCTTCTTAAGTTGGAAACTTTGTTCATGCTTCCATTCATTTAATACGAATGGACCATTATAAAGTGTCGTATTGGATTCTAATCCAAATTTTGCTCCTTGTTCTGTTACAAACTTTTCATTCAAAGGATACAATGTTGGATAGACTGTTAAACTTACAAAATAAGGAACAGGGTTATCTAATTCCACTTCAAGTGTATGATCATCAATTGCCTTTACACCAAGCTCTTCAACTGGCAATTCTTTTTTGTTAACTTTCTCCGCATTTTTCACATCAAATAGTATGTAAGCAAACTTGGCACCCGTGTTTGAATCTACAGCTCTTCGCCAAGAATAAACGAAGTCTTTCGCTGTTACAGGTTCACCATTAGACCATTTCGCATCTTCACGTAACTTAAACACATACTTTTTGCCATCTTCTGATTTCTCATAAGATTTAGCGACACCTGGAACAAGTTTATCGTCTTTCCCCAGACGATATAATCCCTCCATCGTATTATTCATGATGTTAGAAGATGTTGCATCCGTTGATAACGTCGTATCCATAGTTGGAATTTCAGCTGTCTCAGTTAGATTTAAAACTTGCTTGTTTGAGGATTTTTCTTTTGCGCCTGCTTTATTATCCTCTTTTTGGTAACTACAAGCTCCTAACATACTGACTGTCAGCGTCGATGCAAGTAATAACGGTATCTTTTTCTTCATGTTGTGTTGCCTCCCCTAATTGCACTTCCTGTACCCTCACTTGTAAAAAAGTAGAATTGAAAGAATAATCTCCAAGTTTCTACAATTTTCATTATACATATAATATAACAATTGTGAATATAGTTTTTTGTTTTTTTGTTAAAATTTTTAATAAAATGTTTATTTTTTTATTTTTTTGTAAAGGGATACGTTAACATTGCTACCATCATCTTGAAATCAGACCTTTAATTGCGTATAATTTTCAAAAAATTAATTCTAGTACATATTATAGCTTTTATAGTATAATAATTCTAGTAATATTTTGACGGAGGGGAACATTTTGAATAAAGTTTTTTTTCATACTTGTATACTAATTTTCATAGCGATAATCGCTTCTAGTATTGGCGCATTCCTCGTTTCATCGCAATTTTTGTTGAATTTTGTCAATATATCGTTTTATGTCGCACTATTTTTTATTCTTGTTGGCGGTTTTTTATTCATATTTCAAAATGGATTTTTCAATGTAACAATTTACGCCTTCCAAAGAGTATTTGGTACGAACAAAAAAATTGAGTCTTTAATTGAAGAAGTAGAGGAACCTGTCGATAAGAAAGAACGTATTTATAAAACATATTCATTCAAATGGACGTATCCAATTTGTATTACAGGTATCATTCTTGGGTTGTTCTCGACCCTCATTAGCTTTACTATTTTGATGTAGTTTGCAAACACTATCCCATATGATATAATAATCAGCAAAACATTTTGTTATAAAACTTTAGTTCTTTCATATTAAAGAGCTCAGGTAACAATAAATAAATTTATATGTATGCGATGATAAAGAAGAGTACATATTGAGGCAATTTCAGAGAGCTTGTGGCTGGTGTGAACAAGTAATTGTACAGTATGGAATGGGCTTTTGAGCACCAAACCGAACCGAAAGTAGTAGGCTTTGGCGTTATATCCAAACGTTATTATGGATTAGAGAGATTTCACAGTAGTGAAATAATTAGGGTGGTACCGCGGTCCATTCGTCCCTATAGTTTTTTGGGATGAATGGGCTTTTTTGTTTGTCTTCTCTTTCCTATCACGCATTCAAATTTAGGAGGAATTACTTATGTCAGTTATCTTTTCTGGTATTCAGCCGAGTGGAACGATTACACTTGGAAACTATTTAGGAGCTATGAAGCAATTTACAGAGCTTCAAAATGAGCACGACTGTTATTTCTGTATTGTAAACCAACATGCAATTACAGTACCTCAAGATCCCGTACAACTTCGTAAAAACATCCGCAGTCTTGCTGCGCTTTATGTAGCATGCGGCATCGATCCTGAAAAAGCTACTTTATTTGTACAGTCAGAAGTACCAGCACACGCTCAACTAGGATGGATTATGCAATCAGTTGCTTACGTTGGAGAATTAGAGCGCATGACGCAATATAAAGATAAAGCATCAGGTAGAGATTCAGTACCAGCTGGATTACTAACGTATCCACCATTAATGGCTGCTGATATTTTACTTTACAACACTGAAATCGTACCGGTTGGTGATGACCAAAAACAACATATGGAATTAACACGTGACCTAGCAGAGCGTTTCAACAAGCGCTTCCGTGAAGTGTTCACTGTTCCTGAAATTCGCATTCCAAAAGTAGGAGCTCGCGTTATGTCATTAACAGAACCTACGAAAAAAATGAGTAAATCTGATCCGAATCCAAAATCAATGATCAGCATGCTTGATGAACCAAAAACAATTGAAAAGAAAATTAAGAGTGCTGTAACTGATTCTGAAGGTATTGTGAAATTCGATAAAGAAAACAAACCTGGCATCTCTAACTTATTAACTATCTACTCTTCATTCTCAGGAAAAACAGTAGAAGAAATCGAAGCAATGTACGAAGGAAAAGGATACGGAGACTTCAAAGGCGACCTAGCACAAGTAGTCGTAGATGCAATTCGTCCAATCCAAGACAAATATAACGAACTAATCAGCTCACCAGAACTAGACGAAATTCTAGACAAAGGTGCCGAAAAAGCAAACCGCGTTGCATTCAAACAACTACGCAAAGTAGAAAACGCAATGGGGTTAAGTAGAAAACGTAGGTAACTTATAAAGCGGAGGCGACTGTTTAGCCCTGACGGCTAAGGTTCTTTCCCACAGAAGGTGCTTTTTACCTTCTCGTGGGGAAGGTTCTTAGACGCGAAGGGCTAGGAGCCCGAGCTGGATTTCTTATAAAGCGGAGGCGGCTCGCTTAGAATGTGAGGGGGATGGAGCTCCTGACGTAGAGGCGCTTTTTGCCTCGCAGGAAGGCGCGAAGCCACCGAACATTCTTGCCGCCGGAGCTGGATTTCTTATAATGCTCGCTGAAGCAAAGTTACAACAAATTAAAAAAACCGCCAATCGGCGGTTTTTTAATTTACCTTTTGCTCGTTTTCCATTTCCCATAACTTTTCAAAAAATGGCTGTCCTTTTACGAGACGCTCACATAATTGTTCGTGCTTCTCAGACCAGCCTGTTTTCGCTTCATCGTACAGTTTAGCCCAAATATCTTCAAATTCCATATGTTGAACCATTCCGTATGCTGATGGATCCCACTCTGTGAACCAATAGCGAATTTCTGCTGTGTTTTTCGTTGTATGTAATTGATCTAACGCCATAAATAATAATTGTTTAAGCTGTCTTTCTTTACGAGTTAAGCCATTCATAATGAAAGGTGATGGTGATAAAATATGATGTTCTTTTTCCATTTCTTCTACTTGGAACTCATACTTTTCTGCTTGTACGTTTTCTACCATCTCATATACCATCTGCTCTTGGCGCGGTATAAGTCTGCTCTTTCGAATTGGCACATTGTAACCAATTGTGTCGATCGCAATAATTCCTTTTCCATCTGTAACTACAAAGCAATACTCTTGCTGCAAACGTTCATGATTTTTACGAATATAAGCCTTATGATGTACGTCTTCCAACATTTTTTGCGGAAGCTCTAACAATTCGTTCTCGATGTAATGATATAATGTGGCATCTACTTTTAATAATGGCACTTGATCTAATAGCTCAATCGTATCATCTTTCCGCCATTCGTAAAAATGACAAACGTTATACCCATTCTCTTCACCTTCAAACCAATTTACCCATACATCATGTAGATATAACATTCACTACCCCTCACTTCACTACTGTTTGTATCAATCATTATGTTCAATTTTTCTTAACTTTATTCCACCTAAGGAAATATATTCTAATTATTATTTTTTCTTCTATTAATACTAAAAAAAACAGGAAATAGGGTTCCTGTTTTTTTATATATGAAATGTATTTGCTTTATTCAATATTTCTTTTGCATCTATAGATAATAAAGAAAGCGTATCTTCTCCTTCCAAAGTTACACAATCTTTGACAATATGAAATCCAAGTGCATAGCCAAGCATTTTCGGATAAGAATGAAATCCATTTAATAAGATGTCGTGTTCCCTTGTTCCTCGTTTTATACTTATTCTTTCATGTACAACGTTTTCCCAATAATAAATAGCCTCTTCTTTTGAAAGATACGTCGTCCACGGTGCATTGTTCTTTTCTGAATATCTTTCCGTTACTGCTTGCTCAGCTAGCCCTTCCATAATCATCGTATCAAGTAGTGTATATTCTGTTTCTTTCGTCTCAATTCGATGTAACCTGCATATGTGATGATATTCATGCGCCAATAACACTTTTAATTCTTCCACCGAATTCCGTCCGCATACGAATAAGAAAATAACGTGACGCATAGATAATCCAGCCCTGCCGTTATACTCTTCTTGCACAGTTCGATTATAGGAATCTGATAATAAAATAAAGACAGGGACATCCGGACCTTTTAACCAAGTTTTCAGCTTCTCATACTCCGTACGTAATTCTTTCCAAACTTCCTTTTTCTCTAACTCTTTAATTTCTTGTTCTCCTCGCATAATCGGGCGATACATACCTTTAGAAATTAAAAAGCGGTACAACCTTTCTTTTGGCAGCGGGATATACTTCGTAAACTTCTCACACAGCTTTTCTGGCCGTCCATAATATAAATGTAACCACTCAGCAGTTTCAACAATCCCCATCTTTATCCCTCCTTTTTCTTATGTATATGCAAAAGGAGAAAAAGACGTAAAAATAAATAAGGAGTTTTTTCGCAATATGCTACGAAAAAACTCCTTATTTTATCTATTATTTATACGATTTAAATACTAATACTGCGTTATGACCACCGAATCCTAGTGAGTTACTTAATACTGCATTTACTTCTTGTTGTCTCGCTTTATTCGGCACGTAATCTAAGTCACATTCTGGATCTGGTGTTTCATAGTTAATTGTTGGAGGGATTACTCCGTCTGTAATTGATTTAATTGAGAAGATCGCTTCAACAGCACCAGCTGCTCCTAATAAGTGACCTGTCATTGATTTCGTTGAGCTAATTGCTACTTTATACGCGTGCTCACCGAACGTTTCTTTAATTGCCATCGTTTCATACTTTTCATTCGCATCCGTACTTGTACCGTGCGCATTAATGTAATCAATATCTTCTGGCTGTAGGCCTGCATCTGCTAAAGCTTGACGCATTGCACGCACGCCGCCTTCACCGCCAGGAGCCGGCATTGTAATATGGAATGCATCACCAGTTGCACCGTAACCAGCGATTTCCGCATAAATGTGAGCACCACGAGCTAATGCGTGCTCTAATTCTTCAAGAATTAAAATACCTGAACCTTCACCCATTACGAAACCGCTACGGTTTTTATCAAATGGACGGCAAGCTGTTGCTGGATCTTCATTAAATGTTAATGCTTTCGCTGAACTAAATCCTGCAAATGCCATACTTGTTAACGGTGCTTCTGCTCCGCCTGTTATCATTGCATCAGCATCACCGCGCTGAATCGCTTTAAATGCATCACCAATTGAGTTTGCACCAGATGCACAAGCCGTTACAGAACAAGTGTTAATTCCTTTTGCTCCTGTTGCGATTGATACTTGACCTGCTGCCATATCTGGGATCATCATTGGTACGAAGAATGGGCTCACGCGGCGCGGGCCTTTCTCAGTAAAAATCTTAAATTGTTCTTCGTATGTTTCCATACCGCCAATACCAGAACCAATCCACACACCAATTCGAGGTCCGTTTTCTTCTGTAATTTCAAGCTTTGCATCCGCAACTGCCATTTTCGCTGCTGCTACTGCATATTGTGTAAAGCGATCCATACGGCGCGCTTCTTTTTTATCAATATATTTCTCGACTTCAAAGTCGTTAATTTCTGCTGCTACTTTTGCTGGAAATAGTTCCGGATCAATTCTTGTAAGTCGTCCGATTCCAGATACACCCTTTTTAATGTTTTCCCACGCTGTTTCAACATCTGTTCCGATCGGTGTAACAGCTCCTAGTCCTGTAATTACGACCCTCTTTTTTTCCATACAAAATACACTCCTTTTTTTCTCTCAGTCCTTATTTACCCCAACGAAGAGCAACTGCTCCCCATGTTAATCCACCGCCAAAACCAACAAGTATAATTAAATCACCATCTTGAATACGTCCGTTTTGCAATTCCTCTACCATTGCAATTGGAATTGAAGAAGCTGATGTATTACCGAACTTCTCAATTGTCATACTCATTTTTTCTTGTGGTAAATTTAATCTTTCTCTTGCAGATTCCATAATACGAATATTCGCTTGATGCGGTACTAAGAAATCCACATCCTCTTTCGTAAGACCAGCCTTATCCAGCACGCGAAGACAAGATTCACCAAGTTGACGAACGGCAAATTTAAAGACTTCTCTGCCATTCATCATAACATACTCGTCTTGATATAGATGCTTACCGCCACTTCCGTCTGCTCCTAATTCGAAAGATAGAACGCCTCTTCCTTCTGAAACAGCCCCCATTACGATAGCACCGGCTCCGTCTCCAAATAGTACTGCTGTATTGCGATCATTCCAGTCTACAATTTTAGAAAGTTTATCACTACCAACTACTAATACATTTTTATAAGTTCCCGTTTGAATAAATTGCTGTGCTGTAATCATTCCGTACATAAAACCAGCACACGCTGCACCTACATCCATTGCAGCTGCATGTTTCGCTCCAATCGCTTCTTGAATGACACAAGCTACCGCTGGAAACGCACGATCTGGTGTTACTGTCGCCACTAAAATAAGATCGATTTCCTCTCCACTAACCCCTGCATCTTCAAGTGCTTTTTTAGCAGCCTCTACGGCCATATATGAAGTATCTATTGTATCATCGGCAATGCGTCTTTCTGCAATTCCCGTTCTCGTACGAATCCATTCATCGGATGTATCCATTATTTTCTCTAAATCGTGATTTGTGACTACTTTTTCCGGCACATATCTTCCGATCCCTAAAATGCCCACGTTCACATCGCAGCCCTCCGTTTTATATCAATTATTATGACTTGGTACTAATTTTAAAACATAAATGTATTTTTGTCTAGAATATATTTCAGCTAAAACATAAAGCTAGGCATTATTCACCTTATTGTTTATGAAAAGAAACAGAAACATACCTTTCCTGTTTCTTTTGAAATATAAAAAGGCCCGAGCCCCCCTTCCATCTAAAAAGATGCCTTTTCTGCTTTCCTTCTAAACTAGAGAGTTCTCCTCACTACTTTTCCTTTATCCTCTTCATATCTCTCGTTTTCCCCCAGGCGAGAATAAAAAAGGCCCTGACCGCTTCTATCCACGGTTCGGGCCTCTCTTCCATCTAAAAAGATGCTTTTTATTCTTGATCTGCTTTCCCAAGCTCATATGCTTCGTTCATAACTTTCATCAATAACTCTAATACTGGTTGTGCTTTCTCCATATCAAGAGCAATTCCATTATCATCTAAAATGGCCTTTGCTTCTGGTAAATGCTTCATTGCGATTTGTAAAAATTGCATGCTTTTCTCATTCATATTATGTTCTTCCTCTCCATTAAAACTTTCACATACATAGTGTAACACGCTCGCTATCCTTCGTATAACTCTTTATATTTTTTCATATGTGCCAATTGTTTATTTAAACCGTATTCTAATGGGGTATTTCTTTTTATCAAAATAACCTCTATAGCTGAATCTCTTTCTCCCTCATTCTCTTTATTCACTTTATCCTCTGCACGTAAAAGGTTCATACCTTTTTTCCATAATGATTTTTTACCACTAAGTAAATTGTATATACCGAGATGCCCCTCGTTCATTCCATTTTCCCATAAGTATTCACATACATCTTCCACGTACAGTAGATCACTTCCGTTTTCCTCACTCGCATAATGGCACTCTTTCTCATCCAGTTCTGATAAAATGAGCTGATGATACATCATAAAAGATGGTTGCCAGGGTCCATATAATGTAGGAACTCGAAATACACTATATTGTACCTCTCCTTTTTTCAATCCTTCTTCCACTTTCGAAAATAAACGTTTATTTTCGGATTCATCTACGTTTCCTACTTCAATAGAAGAAATTAGATTTAACTTCACTTTATGTTCTGCACACAATCTTATAATCCGCTTTAAATACTGTAATATGACCCGTTCATTCCGAAAGCTACTTTGTTGATTTGGCTCATACAGGCAAAAGTAAACCGTATCGAACTTCTCTTCTTCTACTGATCTCCATCCATCTTCATCTCTTATCGAATAATACGTAAATAACGCATTTCGCCCAATTAACAATAACTTCTCTTCATTAATTTTTGTCATATTCTCGAATTCATCAAAATCAAGACCGTACACTTCTACTTCTTCTGCAATCATTTTATTCACAAGGTGATAACCTACAAACGTAAGTGCACCTATAATTAACACGCGCTCCATACCACCAACCCTTTCTCCTTGAAACAAATAGCTCCTCATTTATGTATATGGGAGCTTCACAATTCTTCTTCATATTTTTTAAAGAAATCAGTCGTTTGCCTAACCATTTTATATTTCACATCTTGCAGATGGAATAAGACAGAAGTATCGCATTGATTGAATTGCCTCATTTTCTCATATTTACGTAACAACTGTTTTCTTCCTCTTTTTTCTTGTGTTGATACGAAAACTTTAACAGGTACACAAGACGGAAGAAGCGTAAATGATTTCTTATTTATTTTGGACTCCAATTCTTCTTCTTTAGAATCATACGCCAAACTTAATTCCTTCACTAATCTTTTGTAAAAAAACTTATGCTCTTTCTCAAACTCCACATATTCTGGTAAATCTAAACACGGATTTAACATAATGACTGAGCGTATACATTCAGGGTATTTGTTCATCATTTCAAGTGCTACAAGTGCCCCCATACCATCTGCCATAATGTGCATTTTCGCATTTAATGTCTCTTTTCTCAAAACAACGTCATATAAGCGTTTTGCTAGACGAACAGATTGGTCGTTTCCCCAATGTCTTCCGTATAAATTAGAAGAAAAGACCGTGTAGCCTTCCTCAATAAGACCATGTAAAAAATAAGATCGACCTGCATGCTGTGTCCATAAACTTGTACCATTCTCAATAAAGTAGTTATAATCACCAAGAAGCATTACAGAAAATCCATTTGGCTTCTCCGGTAAATAAATGACACATGGTTCTTTTTCTAAATAAAAAAAACGTTCCGTAATACTCATTTTTCCCCCGCCTTATTTTCTAAACGTATAAAAGTACTCTTCTATAATGTATGAACGGAATGCAAATTTGCGTTGAAAAATCTACAAATATTTTTCTATATTCTTTTTTCAATTGTGTTACAATAAGGACAGATTGAACGAATAGAGGTGTAAAATATGCGTTTCATTTGGGCATTAATTTGGTCGTTCGCGCTTGTACATATGATGAGCTACGTAATCGGCTCTATGACTGGCGGTACATACGATTTTAACCAAGCGTCTATTTTCTCAGTTGTTCTTGCGGTATTAGTACTAGCAATTTCAGCTACAATTCCAAACGAGCCAGTAGAACAACACTAAAAAAAGAGTCCGGATTTTATCCGAACTCTTTTTTTATTTTACTTTACATGAACGACTAATTCATTATTTTCTACATCAACCACTACATGACTATTGTCAGTAATTGTTCCTGCAATTAATTCTCTCGCTAATTTCGTTTCCACTTGACGCTGTACATATCGTTTTAATGGACGAGCTCCGTACATCGGATCAAAGCCAGCTTCTACAACAAATTCTTTTGCTGCATTTGTTAATTCAACTGTAATATGACGGTCAGCTAAACGACCTTGTAATTCTTTTACAATTTTATCAACAATACCTTTAATTTCATTCGTTGTAAGAGGTTTGAATAAAATAATTTCATCGACACGGTTTAAGAACTCTGGTCGGAAATGTCCTCTTAATTGCCCCATTACAAGTTCTCTTGATTCTTCTTTAATGGAGCCATCTTCTTCTAATCCATCTAATAAATGAGCAGATCCAATATTTGAAGTCATAATAATAACCGTGTTTTTAAAGTCTACTGTTCTTCCTTGCGAATCTGTAATGCGTCCATCATCTAACATTTGTAATAAAATGTTGAATACTTCTGGATGTGCTTTTTCGATTTCGTCTAACAAAATAACTGAATACGGTTTACGTCTTACCGCTTCTGTTAATTGACCGCCCTCTTCATATCCTACATATCCAGGAGGCGCACCAATTAAGCGTGACACAGCGTGTTTCTCCATATACTCAGACATGTCGATACGAATCATTTGCTCTTCACTATCAAATAAAGACTGTGCTAACGTTTTTGCAAGTTCTGTTTTACCAACACCTGTCGGTCCTAAGAAGATGAAGGAACCAATTGGACGGTTCGGGTCTTTAATACCAGCGCGTGCACGAAGAACTGCGTCTGATACTAAACTTACCGCTTCCTCTTGTCCGATGACACGTTCTGATAAAATTTGCTCTAAACGTAGTAATTTCTCGCGTTCACCCTCGACGAGTTTTGCGACAGGAATACCAGTCCAGCGTGAAACAATATCAGCAATCTCTTCTTCACTTACTTCCTCACGTAACAAACGATTTTCTTGTTTATTATGTGCGCCCATTTCTTCTGCTTCTTTTAACTCTTTTTCAATTGCAGGAATTTTCCCATGGCGAAGTTCCGCTGCTTTATTTAAATCGTAATTACCTTCCGCTTCTTCTAATTCACGGCGCAGACGCTCTAAATGTTCACGTAAATCACGAACTTTGTGAATATCTTCTTTTTCTTTCTCCCATTTCGCTCTCATACCACTTGCAACTTCTTTTAAATCTGATAATTCACGTTGCAACGTTTTTAGACGTTCTTGGCTACCAAAGTCCTTCTCTTTTCCAAGAGCTGCTTCTTCAATTTCCAGCTGCATAATGCGGCGCGTTACTTCATCTAATTCTGTTGGCATAGAATCAATCTCTGTTCGAATCGTTGCACACGCTTCATCAACAAGATCAATTGCTTTATCTGGTAAGAAACGATCCGAAATATATCGATCTGATAAAACAGATGCTGCTACAATCGCACGGTCATGAATATTTACACCGTGATAAATTTCAAAGCGCTCTTTTAAACCACGTAAAATGGAAATTGTATCTTCAACAGTTGGTTCTTCTGCTAATACTTGTTGGAAACGTCTTTCTAGCGCTGGATCTTTCTCAATATATTTACGATATTCATCTAATGTTGTCGCCCCGATACAATGTAGTTCACCACGCGCAAGCATCGGTTTTAACATATTTCCTGCGTCCATCGCACCTTCTGTTTTACCAGCGCCGACGATTGTATGAAGTTCATCAATGAATAATAAAATGCGGCCTTCACTCTTTTTAATTTCATTTAATACAGCTTGCAGGCGCTCTTCAAACTCACCACGGAATTTCGCTCCAGCTACAAGCGCACTCATATCTAATGCAAAGATGGTTCTATCTTTTAACCCTTCTGGTACATCCTTTTTCACAATACGCTGCGCTAATCCTTCAACGATTGCTGTTTTACCAACACCTGGCTCACCAATTAAAACTGGGTTATTTTTCGTTTTACGTGAAAGAATGCGAATTACGCGGCGAATTTCACTATCGCGGCCGATAACAGGATCAATTTTCCCTGCTCTTACTTCCGCCACTAAATCACGTCCATATTTTTCTAACGCTTCATAAGTTGCTTCTGGATTTTGACTAGTCACTCTTTGATTCCCCCGAACTGTCATTAACGACTGTAATAAGTTATCTTTCGTAATATGAAATCTTGTAAGTAATTGATTTATATCGCCTTTTTCTTCTGAAAAAGCAAGCAATACATGTTCAACTGAAATGTAGTCATCTTGCAATTTCTCTGCTTCTTTTCCTGCTCTTACAAGTAGTTGTTGCAGAGCACCTGTTATATATAATTTGCCTGCTTCTGCACCACTTCCCGTTACAGAAGGCTTTTTCTTAATTAAACTTTCAGCACCTTGTTTTAACGCTTCTATATCGACATTCATTTTTTGAAAAATACGCACTGCTAACCCATCTTGCTCTTCTAATAATGTAAACAAGAGATGAGCAGTATCTACTTCTTGATGATGATGAGATACCGCTAAAGATTGGGCACTCATAATCGCCTCTTGTGTTTTTGTTGTCATTTGATTTAAGTCCATCTTTACAGTCCTCCAAATGTTTGACTTTCTTTGACCTTTGATTTGATTATACGCCAACTGACTTTTTTATACAATAATTTTGCTTATGTATTTTCAAACTTATTATTGGAAAAAGAAAAAGGGAACATTCATCATACAATTGAAAAATATACGGTAAATGAAATTATAATGTGTAACGACAAAAAAGCCGCAATAATGATTGCGGCTTCTGTTACGGTTTTCTTTTATATGTCCACTGACGGTTATGATTCGTGTTATCCGGAAACTTTTCACCGGCAGTTAATTTCACCATTTGCGGATCTTTTACCATACTTCCTGTTTCACCAATTTCTACGTAAATGCCATCATTTGGCGCTTTTTGTCCAGAACGAAACCTGCGATTTTGTCCCATTTCCATTCTCCTTCCATGACGTCTTTGCCTCATTAGTATAACCATTTTAATAGAAAGCTTTTCTGTCATGTTTAGGAAACAAGTACTACATTTCGTTCTTGTACATATACATGAATGACACAAGCTTAGGAAGGGATTTCTTTCCTATTTGTAGAAAAAAAAGAAACCAACCTACTATAGGCCAGTTTCAAAGGAGAGTCAAACATATACGAGAAGATTACATGTTCATTATAAACTTCCTCACACGAGCAATGTAACCCTTTTCACAATTTGTACATAATGAAAGAAACATTGTTTGAACTTTCTAAAAAGACGTTGACTTTTCTTAATTTCCAGCGAGAAATAGTAGACACCGTAGCGCTTTGCGACGTAAGATGGATATATAGTGAAGTTTCCATCTTTGGTGGTCTCACCCAGCTTAACCTCTTATTTCTGCATATTAAAAACGGAAATACAGATAGAAACAAAAAAATTATTATAAGAGGTGAAATTATGAATAAACAGCATTTAATCGCATTAGACTTAGACGGTACTTTATTGACAGACAACAAAATAATTTCCACTCGAACAAAACATACAATTGCAAAAGCAAAGGAACAAGGACATATTGTCGTTATTTCAACAGGGCGTCCATTCCGTGCTAGTTTTGATTACTATAAAGAACTTAGTCTGAATACACCGATCGTAAACTTTAACGGCGCTTACGTACATCATCCTCTTGATTCAAAGTGGGGAACACATCACTCTCCTCTTGAGCTAGCAACAGCACAAGAAATTGTCCGAGCTTGCTTTGATTTTGGCGTAAAAAATATATACGCTGAAGTAATGGACGATGTGTATGTTCGTGAAATTGATGAAGATAAAAAACATATTTTCGAATTCGGTTCTCCAAAGATTTTTACAGGAGACTTATTAAATACTTTAAACGATCATCCAACTTGCTTATTAATTGACGCACATGACGAGCATTCCAGTGCAATTCGTCAACATTTAACTGATATGCATGCTGAAGTAATCGACCATAGAAAATGGGGCGCACCTTGGCCGATTATTGAAATTGTAAAAAGCGGGTTAAATAAAGCTGTCGGATTACAAAAAATTTCTAGTCATTATAACATTCCACAAGAGCGAATTATCGCTTTCGGTGATGAAGATAACGACTTTGAAATGATTGAATTTGCTGGTCACGGCATCGCAATGGGAAATGCTATTCCTGAATTAAAATCACTCGCAAACCACACGACGTTAACGAATGAAGAAGATGGTATTGCACTATATTTAGAAGAGGTTCTTGGGTTGTAATCTAAAAATTCCCTGCTTATAGTTTCTCGCCAAACGCTCATACTATAATTAGACGCCGGATTATCGCGTCGAGTGTTTTCAGCTAAATAAAGGGGGTTTTTCGAATGGGTAAAAAGAACAAATCAAAACGTTTTATCCAACAAGGAGCCGATGCTGTAATGAAGCATGATGCAAGATTCCCGTACCGTGGTACATTAGCTGAGGCAGAAAAAGCGAGAAGTAACTCTTCTTTTGGAGGGGTTTAAATGGGGAACTTACTATTCCAACAAGCTAGAGATGCCGTTGCAAATGCCGTAACTTGTTCAAGCGGTGCTGAGCAACAAGATCTCGTATATAGAGCAAAAAACGCTTTGCACTCTGCTTATGCAAACTCTTCAACAGCTGAAAAAGTTCAGCTACGTGAAATGCAGGAGCAATTGCAAAACATTACGAATTTGCATTAAAAAAGAGGACCAGCTTTGGTCCTCTTTAATCTTTTCGAAACAATCCAAACACCCCGACCGTTTGCAGTACGTTTGTAAATGCACTTGGGTCCACTTGTTTAATAACCCTCTCTAATTCATACAGTTCATAACGAGTAATAACAATCATTAACATTTCTTTATTTTCATTTGTATAAGCACCTGTTGCTGGGATAGTTGTAATCCCTCTCACTAAACGGGAATGAATCGCCTTTCGTACATCTGCCCCATTCTTCGTAACGATTAATGCTGTAATCTTCACATGCCGCGTATGAATCGCATCGATAATTCGCGTCGAGACATACAAAGTCACCAAAGTATATAATGCTTTTTCCCAGCCATACACATAGCCAGCGGCGATAATAATCAGTGCATTAAAAAAGAAAAAATATGTACCAACGGGCTTGTCTTTTATTTTAGATAAAATCATGGCGATAATATCTAAACCACCTGTAGAAGCCCCCCACTTCAACGCCATCCCTACCCCGATTGCTGAAATAATCCCGCCAAAAATCGCATTCAATATGATGTCGTTTGAAACCGCTCTAACTGGGATAATTTCTAAAAACAAAGTCATAAATATAACGCAAAGAAAACTAAAGAAAGTAAAGGCCTTTCCAACCTTCTTCCACGCTAAAATAACGACGGGAATATTAAACAAACTAAACAATACCCCCGTTGATATGTGAATAGATAAAAAGTCACCTAATATTTGCGATAACAATTGAGACAACCCAGCAAATCCACTCGCGTACACTTTCGCCGGCGTCAAAAATAAATTCATTCCAATCGCATTTAACAAACCTGCGACGATTACAACGATTAACTTCTTTATAAGTTCGGTATAATTCAACTTCAAATCCATTTCTAATCCACCCTTATTATTCATGAATGCACTGCTATACATAGTCTTTACGAAAAAGGAAATGATAAACGTACAACGTTTAGAAATGGAGTTGATACATATGCCACATACGAGCGATAACGACAAAAAAGCACGCGATAATAATGCAAAGCGTACGCAAAAAAATGAGCAAGAACAAAAAAATATTCAGCAAGGTAAGCGTGCCTATTCTAAAAAGACCGATCACCTTTGATTCCATCGTACATCAACAGTATTGTTGATGTACTTTTTTTTACATTTTACAGGAAAAAAACATTGAAAATTCACTTCATGTTCACTTCTATATTCTACAATAGCGATAACATATTCGGATGAGGTGTTGGCATGAGAGGGAAACACATTTTCATTATTACTGCACTAATAAGTATATTAATGCTAGCTGCTTGTGGACAAAAAAACAGCTCAGCTACAGTCGCTACGGCAACAGACTCAACCATTACGAAGAGCGACTTCGAAAAGCAGTTGAAAGATCGTTATGGAAAAGACATGTTATACGAAATGATGGCACAAGACGTTATCACGAAAAAATATAAAGTATCTGACGATGATGTAAATAAAGAAGTACAAAAAGCGAAAAAGCAATATGGCGATCAATTCACAACTGTACTAGAAAACAATCGTTTAAAAGATGAAGCTGATTTCAAAAATCAAATCAAGTTCAAACTTTCTATGAATGAAGCGATTAAGAAAAGTGTTACAGAAAAAGACGTGAAAGATCACTATAAGCCAGAAATTAAAGCGAGTCACATTTTAGTAAGTGACGAAAATGAAGCGAAAGAAATAAAGAAAAAATTAGATGCTGGTGCTTCATTTGAAGAACTAGCAAAACAAGAATCGCAAGATCTACTATCAAAAGATAAAGGCGGAGACCTTGGATACTTCAATTCCGGTACAATGGCTCCTGAATTCGAAACCGCTGCCTATAAACTAAAAATCGACCAAATTAGTGAACCCGTCAAATCACCAAATGGCTATCACATTATTAAGCTAACTGGTAAAAAAGATTTACAACCTTACGATGAAGTAAAAGACTCCATCCGCAAAAACTTAGAAGCAGAACGTATTGCTGATCCTACATTCAGTCATAAATTACTACAAAAAGAATTAAAAAAGGCAAATATTAAAATAAACGATAGTGACTTGGAAGATACGTTTACTCTTGCGCATGAGCAAGGAAATTAAAAAAGCACCGCCTTATTTTTTATAACAAAATAAGGCGGTGCTTTTTATTTCATTTACTTCTTAAAATACGTCCAACCTTCTTCTTGATAAATCTTTTCTTCTTTCATCAACTTACCAAGCGCGCGCTTAAATGCAGCTTTACTCATGTTGAAGCGTTCTTTAATGTCTTCTGGGTGGCTCTTATCCCAAAACGGCATTGCTCCGCCTCGTTCTTCCATATATGCATAAATTACAGCCGCATCGTCTTCCATTCCTTCTTCTTTACGAGGAAGAAGTGAAATGTTAATTGTACCATCATCTTTTACGTCAATAATACGGCCCGTTACACGTTCACCGATACGTACTTGTTCTTTTCTTTCAGTATGGTGTAAGAAAGCACGGAAATGCTCATCAGTTAGTATGAATGAACCAACTTGAAGTGAACGATACACACGTCCATTTACGTTTTTATTACGCATAGATGGCGTCGCATCTACGATAATTTCTTGCATATCACTATCTCTTGCCGGAAGAGCAATAAGTCGATCACGATTCGTTAATTTTAACGTACAATATAATTCGTCTCCAACCTCTGGCCATACTGGCATGTAAATCGGGAACTCATCAGCTGGGATTAGTATATCTTTTGATACACCAATATCAACAAACACACCTAAACTAGGGATAACTTCTACAACTTTTACCCAGTTCCAATCAAAAGTTGTAATAAGTGGCTCCTTCATTGTTGCTGAAACACGATTTTGATGATCAAGGTATAAGAATACATCAATCTTATCGCCTTCTTCAATTTCTCCAACTAATTCGTTTTTATGTAGGAAAATTTCTTCTTCTTCATTCCCAACCATATATCCGATTTCCGTTTCGCGTAAAACAGTTACCTGTTCAATCGCTCCTAATTGTAAATACATATTTTTTAATTCCCTTCTCTATATAAAGTGAAACTTTAATCAGTGGGGGTTTTGTTCCTTCCCACTGATTATCAACCCTCACCAATCGGGCGTTTACGGCAGTGGATCTCCCACTTAACTTCTTTGCTCTAACTGAATGCCCGTTAATGCGGGATAAAATTATCTTTTTTATCATTCCAAACAAAAGTTAATTATAACACGATTTCCCCTTTATTTGTCCAACTGCCCAAAATTCACTATAATAAAATGAGGTTACATGATTATAAGTATGAAAACACTTAAGTCTAAGCTCGTTTTCAGCTATACTTTAGTATGTACAGTACATAAAAAGATTAGAAATTTATTTGGAGGTGCTAACTATGGCAAAAGATAGTTCTTTTGACATCGTTTCGAAAGTAGAATTACCTGAAGTAACAAACGCAATTAACATCGCATTAAAGGAAATCCAAAACCGATATGACTTTAAAGGAAGTAAAAGTGATATTAAATTAGAAAAAGAAGTACTAGTTTTAACTTCTGACGATGAGTTCAAATTAGACCAAGTAAAAGACGTTCTAATTTCTAAACTTGTAAAACGTAACGTTCCAATTAAAAACTTGGATTACGGAAAAGTTGAAGCTGCGACTGGTAACACTGTTCGCCAACGCGCAACACTTCAACAAGGTATCGATAAAGATAACGCGAAAAAAATTAACAACATCATCAAAGAAATGAAATTAAAAGTAAAAACACAAGTACAAGATGACCAAGTACGTGTTACAGCGAAAAGCCGTGATGACTTACAAGCAGTCATCGCAGCAGTTCGCAGTGCTGACTTACCGATTGACGTACAATTTATTAACTATCGCTAAAAAGAAAACTCCTCTTAATTAGAGGAGTTTTCTTTTTAGCGATAGGGCAAGTTCTAAGCTTACAGGTAATCGGATAGTTAAAATAGGGATTGGATTATTGTAGATTTTCTTTTACACATTAGATATAGTAGTGAAATTATTTTTATAAATAAATTAAGCAAATCCTTTTTGAAAATCGGCGCAAAAACCTCCCTCCCCACTCAAATGTAACAATTTATGAGTATAAGAATATTTCCCACCCTTACATGTAATGTAAAATTAATAAGGAATTTATTTTATAAAAAAATGTTAATTAAAAAAGAGTTAGAAGTGGTAATTTGAAGAAATTAATATTATGTTTGTTATTAACTACATTCTGTCTAAATATTGCAGGATGTTCTAATCATATAACTACACCCGGGGATACACCTAAAACTCCAACACCTAAGAAGTGTAAATCCATCAACAAAGCTTGGTACAAGAAACATATGGAATGTAATAATTGATGATATAAGTCATAAAAAAAGACACCATAAGGTACCTTTTTTTATAGAAAATAATAAGAGATTCATCAGAAATTATGCGTGATTTTTTTATTTTGTTTTTCAAAATAATTTTCTTTAACTATTTTTATCAGATTTTCTTTTTCTGTTAGTTCAAATATAAATAATGCTTTTTTCATGTTATCAGCTACATCTTCTTCATCATATTGTTCCAGCCTTAGCAAGTTCCACCCTTTTCCATAGTATAATTCACCTAATAAATATAAAGTGTTTAGATTAATAGCTAATTTGATACCCATATCATTGTATTTTATTGCCTCTTCATGTTGGTTTGCATGACCTAAAATTTTTGCTAAATTAAAAATGATTTTTAATTTAATCTCTTTATCTCTAGGAAAATCTAACTTATTAAAATTCGTTAAACATCTTCTTAATATAGTAATACTCTTTTCATATTCTTTATTTGCCCCATGAAATATAGCCATCGACTGCATAATATCTATTTCTCTTTCTGATAAAAAATCAACATTCGTTACAGTTAGTTTTAGTGCACTATTTAAAAGATTTAAAGCAGTTTTTATTGATTTATTCACATGAAATATAGCAATAGCTTCATGCCATATTAGAAATTGTTTATCCTCTTTTAACTTGAAATTATTTTCGTTTTTCTCTTGTTTCACTATTTCGTAAAGTTCATTATATTGTTTTTGTTTTGTACAATCTCTCATTACATATTTTACATTTTCTACATATTTTAGTTTTTTGTTTTGAGTTAGTGCGAAAATATGATTTGGATCAATACCAAGTCTTTCAGATAACTGATATAACAATATACTAGATGGATAAATCATACCTTTTTCTATTTTGCTAATTTGACTTTGTGAACATATTTCATGACACAATTCAGATTGTGATATATTCTTTTTCATTCTAAGTTCTTTAATGGTAATACCCAAATCGTAAAATTCCATTTTTCCTCCTCAAATATAGCCCTCAATGAGTATAAGAATATTTTTCACCCTTTAATGTAATGTAAAATCAGTATAGTTGCAATTATTGTTTCTTCTAAAGGTCATTTCACTTCTTTTCTCAGCTGTATTTCGAAGCGATAGTCTCACTGTCTCACTCCACACAAATAGTAGAATCAAATGAAAATGATCTAGCGGAACTAATCCTTCTATAGAGACTAATACATATCCATCATATAGATTTTTTATCGATTCCCATACAAAAACAGGCTAGGGAGAAAATTCTTCTCCTTAGCCTGTCTACCTCTAGCTTTCGCACTAATTACGAACAACACCATATCGCTTTATTAAATGATTTTTCCGGAATATATACTTTATCATTTTTGATTTTGTATTTTATATCGTTTCTCTTCAGAACTGCCGTATCAACAGAATGAACACTATCGCCCCACTGAACAAATTCCCCATCATCACGGTTGTCCCAAAAATAAAAACTTACGAATACGATAAAAACACATAAGCATAGAGCGAACCACTTCTTTTCCCGCAAATATCTCACCTCAACTTGAACTGTAAACAAACAACTAAAAGAAAGAGTTATTCATTTCCGTTTCCTGTTAACCGCAATTAAAAACGCAATAAACAATACATTCACACCGACTATTAAGGAGATAAATAACCAATTCACACCTGTTTCTCCGCTAACTTTATACACATTTGATTCTTCACGCTTTAAAACGAGATAAAACTTTCCGTTTTCTTCTCTTATAATTTCATCTTCTAACAATCCTCGTAACTCTTGTTTTTCACCAATCGCACTTACTGGTAAAGCAACTTTTTGCGTTTCTTTCGTATTATTAATCGTTACTAATGTGACTTCATCTTTATACTTTCGTTTTAGTATACTCATTCCATTTTTATCATACAAAAGTTCAAACGTACCGCGTCGTAAAGATGGTCTCGTTTGTCTAAGCTCACCGAGTTTCGTTATGTGCTGCATAAATTTTTCATCTGATTTAAAATCCATTAATCGTCTATTATCTGGCGTATCCCCTCCATCTAATGCAATTTCAGTCCCGTAATAAAAATTTGGAATACCTGGTGTTGTTAATAAATATGTAAGGGCTAGTTTCAAGCGAGATGGCGGATAGTTCATATTCTCTTTTGCAATACGAGCAAATCTTTTCGTATCTTGATTATCTAAAAATGTAACGGATTCTCCGTCTTTTTTACTCACATCATATAAAGGTTTCACCGATACGTCCGCTTTTGAAAACGATTCTACTATTTTTTCATTGTATTCACTATCTTCCTTTGTCATAATACGAAAGTCTTTCTTTATCACTTGCATATCTTTTTGCACGTCATCCCAGAAAGAACGCGACATTTTTTCACTATGCATCACATAACTTCCATCCAAATCAACTTCTTTGATCCACCATTTCATCGCTTCGATGACTTGCTGTTCGTTTTCTCCAAGCGGAAATTGAAGTACAACTTTCATTCCTTTTGCGTGCGCTTCTTGTACAAGTTCTTTCACATCATTTTCTGTTCCGAAATGTTCATTTACTTTTTGAAAATTACGCACGTCTAACCCATCGTACTTTCCACTTTCAAAAAGTGGAGAAAGCATAACAGTCGTAAAACTCATTTCTTTTATGTAATCCAGCCTTTTTATAATCCCTCTTATATCTCCACCCTGATATCCTTCCAAATTACCAACTTCTAACTGTTTGTCATTTTTCGGTTCTCCATTATTGAAGCGATCAATCATAATGGAATATATAACTTCGTCTCGCCATTCTCTTTTTTCATCCGCAAACGTATATATTGGTACAAACAAAACGACAGCTAAACAAAAACAAATGAATAGTTTCCTAGTCCGTATTTTTCCCACATGCATCCCCCATGTCTTTTAATTGTAAGAATATTATACCAATTATCAGAACAAATCGCATACGTTGATTTCTTTCTCCCCAAAATCCTTTATGTTAGATTTTCTAACATGAATTAAAAAGTTTTCTGAATTTTTAGTTGATTTTTCATTTTATTTCGAATATGATATGAAACATAACAATTTGATGTTATTTTTTCTAACATTATAGGAGGAGAGACAATGAATACAGGAGATACGGTTTTTATGTTTGTAACGACAGTAATGGTCATGTTAATGACACCAGGATTGGCACTTTTTTATGGGGGCATGGTTCGCAGTAAAAACGTACTCAGTACGACAATGCATAGTTATAGCGCAATGGCTATCGTTTCGATTCAGTGGATTGTGATCGGCTATTCTTTATCATTCGGACCAGACTGGCACGGACTTATCGGTACACTAGATTGGTTCGGTTTAAACGGCGTTACCTACGCACCAAATCCAGACTACTCATCTACTATTCCTCACAATTTATTTATGATGTTCCAACTCATGTTCGCCATTTTAACTCCCGCTTTAATTTCAGGTGCATTCGCCGAAAGAATGCGATTTTCTGCTTTCCTTATTTTCATCCTTCTATGGACAACAATCGTTTACAATCCTGTCGCTCATTGGGTATGGGGCGTCGGCGGATGGCTAAGAGAACTCGGCGCGTTAGACTTCGCTGGTGGTAATGTCGTTCATATTACATCTGGCGTGGCCGGCCTTGTATTAGCTATTTTTCTCGGAAAACGAAAAAACATAAACGGTACTTCTCCTCACCATTTACCATTCACAATGTTAGGCGCGGGTCTACTATGGTTCGGCTGGTTCGGTTTTAACGTCGGAAGTACATTATCTTTAAATGACATAGCTTTAACCGCATTTATTAATACAAATATAGCTGCAGCTGCATCCGCATTAACTTGGATGCTTTCAGAATGGTTCTTCCAATCAAAACCGACTGCGATGGGAGCTGCTTGTGGAGTTGTTTCCGGCCTAGTCGCTATTACACCAGCTTGCGGATTCGTTACACCTTTCTCCGCTCTTCTTATCGGAGCAATTGGCGGCGTATTATGCTTCGGAGCAGTCTTCTTCTTAAAAACGAAATTCGGATATGATGATACACTTGATGCATTCGGATGCCACGGTATCGGCGGCACTTGGGGTGGTATTGCGACAGGACTATTTGCAACTACTACGGTAAATACCGATGGCGCTAATGGAGTATTTTACGGAAACGCCGCTTTACTGCTTAAACAACTTGTAGCAATCGGAGCAACATACGCATTCACAATTATAATGACATATGCCATTATTAAAGCCATTAACTTCTTCCTCCCTGTTCGGGTAGATGAGCACGAAGAACATATGGGACTTGATATTTCGATGCATGGGGAGAAAGCTTATGAGTATACAGAGCGAGTAAACTAAAAAAGAGATGCAATCTATTCGTAGTAGATTGCATCTCTTTTATTGTGCTCGTCGGTGGTATACCCCACCTAGTATTCTAGTGAATATATCGGCGATTCTCCAGATATATCGTTTTATCAATAATTCCAAACATAACGAACCCGAAGAATACCCCGGTATGACTTACGAATCACCATACTTACTTTTATTCAAACTTAATATAATAAGAAACGCAATCGCTATTACAGCTAAAAAACGAACCGGATTAAACGGTGTTCCTACCGTTTCATTAAAACGATGATAAATAAAGGGAATCATCTCAAGTACCATTAGCCCCATCGCTATTTTAAATGTCTCAGCCATCGCTTTATTTTTTATAAATGTAGCACGCTCATCACCTTGTTTTCCAATTGCTATAAACATTTTTATAATAGCAAACACTACAAATAAAAAGACACTTAACGCAATAATGAAAATCAAAACATCCATCAAAACACACCTCTTTTATGTAAAACTTATTTGACAAGAGTATAGCATCTTTCACCTCGTATGTAAAACATCTTTTACATATAAAAAAGACGACCGTTTAACAGTCGTCTTTTCCTATTTATTTCGGAGCATTCCCTACATATTGCGTAATATCAACATTTAAAGACTGCGCTAAACGCATTCCGTACTCTTGATCTGCACGGAAGAAGTTACAAACAGCTAGTAATTTCGTGCGCTCATTTACGTCTTTTAAGTCATTTGTTAAGTTTGCAATTAAGTTGGCTTGCTCTTCTTTAGAGAATGAACGGTAACGCTCACCTGCTTGTTTGAAGTCGTTTGGTTTGTCAATTTTTTCACGAGATACATAGCCTTCTACTTTCATAGTTGAATCGCGGTAAGCTTTGTCTTCAACTGGATTTTCAGCATGACGGCTCGGTTCGTAGTTGATTGTAGATGGGTTTTGATTGATTTGCATCGCACCATCACGTTGTTGGTTATGAACAGCTGCGTACGGGCAGTTTACAGGAATTTGTAAGTAGTTCGCACCAAGACGGTAACGCTGTGTATCTGGATAAGAGAATAAACGACCTTGTAATAATTTATCTTCAGATGGTTCAATACCATTTACAGTTGCACTTGGAGAGAACGCCACTTGCTCTACTTCTGCGAAGAAGTTTTTCGGGTTACGATTTAACGTCATCGTCCCTACTTCAATTAATGGGAAGCGATCTTCCGGCCATACTTTCGTCGGATCTAGTGGATCAAAGTCTAAAGAATCCGTTTCATCTAGTTGCATCACTTGTACGTGTAAATCCCACTTCGGATAATTTCCTTTTTCGATTGCATCGAACAAGTCACGAGTTGCATGATTGAAGTCTTTTCCTTGTACTTCTTGCACTTCTTTTGCGCTTAAGTTACGTACACTTTGCTGTGGTTTCCAGTGATATTTAATGTAGACGATTTTACCTTCTGCATTAATCCATTTAAATGAATGGACACCGAAACCTTCCATTTCGCGATAGCTTGCTGGTGTACCGTAATCAGAGAACACCCATGTCATCATATGTGTAGATTCTGGACTTAACGTCATGAAATCCCAGTAACGATCTGGCGTTTGAATATTTGTATCAGGTGCTGGTTTTAAAGAATGCACCATATCAGGGAATTTAATTGCATCACGAATGAAGAAGACCGGTAAATGGTTACCTACGATATCGTAATTTCCTTCTTCTGTATAAAATTTAACAGCGAACCCGCGTGGGTCACGAGCTGTTTCTGGAGAACCTTGGCCATGAATAACCGTTGAGAAACGAACAAATACAGGCGTTTCAGTTCCTTCATTTTGTAAAAATGCTGCTTTCGTATATTGCTTCATGCTGTTTTTCGTTACGAATACACCGTGAGCACCTGCACCACGTGCATGCACAACACGCTCTGGAATACGTTCACGATCAAAGTGCGCAAGTTTTTCTACTAAATGATAGTCTTCTAATAATACCGGTCCACGGCGACCAGCTGTACGAGAATTTTGGTTGTCTCCAACTGGAGCACCTTGGTTTGTTGTTAAGCGATTATTTGGATTCATCTAGAGGGATCCTCCTCTTTCTTTTGTAGTAATTATTATTTATTTAAAATTATTATAAACTAATTATTATTCAAAACTAAATTCTTGTCAACCATTTCCTTCATTTTTTGGAAACAATTTCAGCTAAGCAATCGATGAATACAGATCGTGAATTCGGCATATTTGGTCTAAAATATGCGACATTTAATTCATCAGTTACAACTTTACACTCATAATCGTTGTCATATAAAACTTCTAAATGCTCTGCCACAAAGCCAACTGGGCAATATATGAAAGATTCATATCTATGTTCTTCAAATAAATCTCTCGTTAAATCTTGCACATCCGGACCAATCCATGGGTCAGGCGTATTTCCAGCACTTTGCCAACCAATTGTATAGTTTTGAATATTGGCAGCCTCCGCAATTAAATCTGCTGTATGCTGCAATTGCTCCACATAAGGGTCCCCTGCTGCAATAATTTTTTCTGATAAACTATGTGCTGAAAAAATTACGACTGCTTTCTCTTTATCTTCAATCTTTGTAAATGTTTCTTTTATTTGATCTACCCAATACGAAATAAACTTCGGTTCATCGTACCATTGTTCAATCGGTTCAATAACAGGACCACCGATTTCTTTCGAAAGACGAATAGCACGGTCATTATATGCTTTAATGCTAAATGTAGAATAATGCGGTGCTAATACGATACTAATCGCTTGCTCAATTCCATCGCGCTTCATCTCTTCTACTGCATCTTCTATAAATGGGGCTATATGTTTTAATCCTAAGTAACAAGTAAATTCATACTCTGTAAATATATTATTCATAGAATCTGTTAATTTATGCGCTTGCTCTTTCGTAATTTTTGCAAGTGGTGAAATTCCGCCAATTGCTTTATAGCGCCCGATTAAGTCTTGGAGTGCTTCTTCTGAAGGTTTATGCCCGTGGCGAATATGTGTATAGTACGCTTCTACATCATCTAATGATTCTGGCGTTCCATACGCCATTACGAGTAAACCTATTTTTTTCTTCGTCATCTATATAACACCTCAATTTTATAAAGTGAAACTTTAATCAGTGGGGGGTTCTTCATCCCCCACTGATTATTAGCCCTCACCAATCGGACTTTTATGGGCAGTTGATCCCCCACCTAAATTCTTTGCTTTCGCTGAATTTTGAGGTGGGGATCTTACTGCCCATTAAAGCGGGATAAATGAGAATCTTTTTCAAGAACATTTGTTTCCAATTATAACAACTAATAATAAGTACGTCAAAATAATTATTCTAAATAAGTATCTTTTCTAATATGATTTTAAATTTTATATGACAATTTATTTAATAAAAAGCGACTTACATAAAAGTAAGTCGCTTTTCTTCTATTCTTTAATATTTACCCCATATTCTTTAAACCAAACGTGAATTTGCGCTAAGTGAGCTAAAAGTTGCGGCCCAGTCATTAATTGACCGAACCAAGGCGATTGAAATGCACTACCGCCTGACTCAATTAATCCGCTCAGCTGTTCTTTATCAAATAGTTCGTGCAAAATTGAGCCTTTATCCGTTAATAAATTTTGTAGCCATACTGTTACTGCTTTCGTATAGTGCGGATTATGCGTTTTCGGATATGGGCTCTTCTTTCTATATAAGATGTCATTTGGAAGTAACCCTTCTAACGCTTTGCGCAATAGACCTTTTTCGCGGTTTTTATACATTTTCATTTCCCAAGGAATATTCCACGCATATTCGACAAGTCGGTGATCCGCAAATGGAACACGTACTTCTAAACTTGCCCCCATACTCATACGGTCTTTTCTGTCTAATAATGTTGTCATAAACCATACCATATTCAAGTAAAATAATTGTCGTCTCTTTGCTTCAATTGGGCTTTCTCCCTCTAAAACAGGAACTTCTTGAATAGATTCTTCATAACGCTGCTGTACATATTGTTGTAAATTTAATTTATTTCTCCATTCTTTCTTTAGCAGTTGTTCACGTGCTTCTGTAGAGCGCATCCACGGAAATGCACTCGATTGCAAATCATCTTCTCTATAAAACCACGGATAACCACCAAATATTTCGTCTGCACATTCCCCAGATAAACCGACGACAAAATCTTGTTTAATTTCACGGCAAAACCATAATAATGACGAATCGATATCTGCCATACCAGGCAAATCACGAACGAGTACCGCTTCTGTTAAATACTGTGCTAATTGTTCATTTGAAATGACGCAGCGATGATGGTTTGTTTGGAACGTCTCAGTCATCAAATGAATAAATGGCGCATCTGAATTCGGCTGAAACGCATTCGCTTTAAAGTATTTGTCATTATCTTCATAATCAACAGAGTATGTGTGTAATTGCCCTTTTCCTGACCTTGCGTATTCTTTCGCAGCAATTGCTGTAATCGCACTCGAATCTACACCTCCTGATAGAAAAGTACATAGTGGTACATCAGAAACGAGCTGCCTTGTAATCGCATCTTGTAATAAAAAGCGTGTTTTCTCTACTGTTTCTTCAAAAGAGTCTTCATGTTTTTTGCTTTCCACATTCCAATATCTCCATATACATAAACCGTTCTTTGAAAATGTCATCGCATGCCCTGGACGTAATTCTTTTATACCAGCATAAATGCCATGACCAGGTGTTCTAGACGGCCCAAGACCGAATATTTCGGATAATCCTTCTAACGTTACTTCCGCCTTCACATCTGGATGCGCTAATATCGCTTTTAACTCTGAACCAAATAGTAATCGCCCACTATCATATTTATAAAATAGCGGTTTTACACCTAGTCGATCTCGCGCAATAAATACTTGTTCTTTCTGTTCATCCCATACGGCAAACGCATATATACCGTTTAAATGATCGACACATTCTTCTTTCCATTCAATATAAGACGCTAATAGTACTTCCGTATCAGAATGACCTTTGAACGTATATCCTCTTCTTAATAGTTCCTTTCGAATATCTTCCGTGTTATACAGTTCACCGTTATAGCAAATTGCATAATTCGTTTCATCTTTTAAACAAGTCATCGGTTGTTTCCCGCCCTCAGGGTCAACAACGATTAACCGTTTGTGCCCAAATGCGACATTGCCTTTAATCCAAACTTTATTATCATCTGGGCCACGCTTCGCTAACGTCTCAGCCATCTTCGTAACGACGTCCCGTTCTCCTTCTAATGAGCGTTTATAATCCACCCATCCTGTAATCCCGCACATATAAATCATCCTTCCATCTTATTTCTTTTCTTGAACGTGCAGTAATCCCCACCCTAAGGGGTGCGGATCAAAAAATGAAAAACTTGACGATAACCTACTATCCACATACTGAATAGCATTTTCACTCAGTAAAACGTGTTTTATTGTATGCCCACCTATGTCTAGATGTGTCTAGTTATAAAGAATGCACGAACTGTCTATAACAGAAATAACTACTTTTCATAAAGGAGAAATCGTGTATGATACAACGTAACCATATTTTATATAACCAGCCTCGCGCTCATACAGTCGGTAATGTAGAATATATAAACAATGAATGGGTATTCTTTGATGATGAAAATGATGAAGCATTTTTATTAGAAGATATTGCCGAAGATGGCTTTGAGATTTTATATAACAACAACTGGCTACCAGCTCGTTTCTATGAACAAGATGTATTACAAATCGCCAACGAACAGCACCATTTGCAAAACGGGGAAATGATACGAATTCGAAAGAAATTACTTCTCAGCTATACGGAATGGCTCGAAGAATTACCTGACTCTGTCTTTACGTTATTAAGCGAATCATTGCAATCCCTTCATTACTCTTTATATGATTGCATGTATTGTCATAATTATTTATCTTTCTTACCGAAAGAGGAAGCATGCGAAGGAGTAAATATTCTTTTGTTTGATAACGAAGAAATGATTTGTACACTACAGCACCATTTCGTTCGTCACGCTACGTCAAATAAAAACATGTTCCGTTTTACGAAAGTAAACGGAGAAGAGTTGCATATCGATGCAACATAAAAATAAAAACCACCTTATCTCCCAAACATTTGAGATTATAAGGTGGTTTTATTTTTATTTGAATACGTACCAGCCAAGTGGTAATTTTAGTCCTAAGTATACTACCGCTACTAACGCAACAATAAATAAGCCCCAAACCGCCCCTGTTGGTTTGTTTTTGCTCATTTTTACAAGAACCATTTCCATTCCGCCGATAACCAAAATACCAGCTAACATTTTCATGCCGTACCACATGTGCATGCTACCTGTTGCTGTCTTCACAATACTCATGTACAACATGAATCCTGTCACAATAATGATGATATACATTAGGCGAAGCCCCATATGTACACCTTTACCTTTTCTTCCTGCTGAATAAAGTGAATACGCAACGAAGAATAAAATTAAACCTAACGCCCATGCTGTAATATGCATATGTACCATCGTATCCCCTACCTCCTCTTTTCACACTTTTTCACTCTATATGATAACATGTTCATTTATTTTCAGGAAATGTTTCGCTTTTTTACATTTAAATGCTATAATATTTAGAGTATTTACAAACTTCTTGTAATAACAAAAGGGGGAACAATCATGATTCAAACTAAGGATATTATCGAACTTACAGACACATACGGGGCAAATAACTATCACCCACTTCCAATCGTTATTTCTAAAGCAGAAGGCGTTTGGGTAGAAGATCCTGAAGGAAACCGCTATATGGACTTATTAAGTGCATATTCTGCAGTAAACCAAGGTCATCGTCACCCAAAAATTATTAACGCTTTAATTGACCAAGCTAATCGTGTTACGCTAACTTCTCGTGCTTTCCATAGCGATCAATTAGGTCCTTGGTACGAAAAAGTTGCGAAACTAACTAATAAAGAAATGGTACTTCCAATGAATACAGGTGCAGAAGCTGTTGAAACTGCAATTAAAACAGCTCGCCGCTGGGCTTATGATGTGAAGAAAGTAGAAGCAAACCGTGCTGAAATTATCGTTTGTGAAGATAACTTCCACGGCCGTACGATGGGTGCTGTTTCTATGTCTTCAAACGAAGAGTACAAGCGTGGATTCGGTCCGATGCTTCCTGGTATTATCGTAATTCCTTACGGTGATTTAGAAGCGTTAAAAGCTGCTATTACACCAAATACAGCTGCATTCATTTTAGAGCCAATCCAAGGTGAAGCAGGAATTAACATCCCACCAGCTGGTTACTTAAAAGAAGCTCTTGAAGTATGTAAAAAAGAAAACGTTTTATTTGTAGCAGATGAAATCCAAACTGGTTTAGGCCGTACTGGTAAAGTATTTGCTTGTGACTGGGACAATGTAACTCCTGACATGTACATACTTGGTAAAGCACTTGGCGGCGGCGTATTCCCAATCTCTTGCGTAGCAGCAAACCGCGACATTTTAGGCGTATTCGAGCCAGGTTCTCACGGTTCTACATTCGGTGGCAACCCACTTGCATGTGCTGTTTCTATCGCAGCTCTTGAAGTGTTAGAAGAAGAAAAATTAACAGAGCGTTCTCTTCAATTAGGTGAAAAATTAGTTGGGCAATTAAAAGAAATTGATAACCCAATGATCACTGAAGTTCGCGGTAAAGGCTTATTCATCGGTATCGAATTAAACGAGCCAGCGCGTCCTTACTGTGAACAACTAAAAGCAGCTGGGCTATTATGTAAAGAAACACATGAAAATGTAATTCGTATCGCACCACCTCTAGTAATCTCTGAAGAAGATTTAGAGTGGGCATTCCAAAAAATTAAAGCGGTATTATCGTAATAATAGAGAGGTTGTCCTACATGTTGGGACAACCTCTTTCTTTTTATATTGATTTATACTAAAATAAAATTGTAATTTTCTGTATTTTATTTTAGAAAGCAGGTGCGATATGTTATTAAGGTATGGTAAACATATTAACTATTTGGCTACATCTTTTATTTTAGTTACATTCTTTGGCTTCCTCTTTTCCGTAACATTGCTTAGTCACTACTCAACTTCTACTACATTCACACTACTGAAAGCATCATTTTGGACTGCTGTTATTCTTACTATCATTGGTTTTGGACGAGAAAAAAGTGCACTTACGGTTATACTATTTGGCATTTGTACACTTGCATTCATTGGTCTTTACACTTTTTCGGTTATCGATTACCTCTATCACCCAAGGCCATAAAAAAGAGCTATCTTCGATAAGATAGCTCTTTTTTCATTTCACTACATTTCGCAAAGTACCAATTCCTTCTACTGTGATGACAACTTCATCACCAGCATGCAAAAACTTCGGTGGTGTGAAACCTTTTCCGACACCAGCCGGCGTTCCTGTTGCGATTATATCTCCTGGTTCTAGCGTCATACCTTTACTTATCGTTGAAATAATTTCTTCTATTGAAAAAATCATTTTATTTGTATTTGAAGTTTGCCTTACTTCCCCGTTTACTACCGTTTCAATGTGTAACGCATTTGGCGCACTAACCATTGATTTATGAATTAGATACGGTCCCATCGGACAAAATGTATCGAAACTTTTTCCAAGGAAAAATTGTTTATGCTTCCTTTGAATGTCGCGAGCAGTTATATCATTTATAATGGTGTAACCAAAAACATGCTCAAGCGCTTTTTCCTTTTTTATTTGTTTCCCTCGCTTACCGATGATGATAGCTAGTTCTCCTTCATAGTCTAGTTCATTCGTTGCGTGGGGATGACTATTAATTTTTTCATCCATTCCAATAACTGTCGTTGGCGCTTTCGTAAAGATCATTATATTTTCCGGAATGGATTCTACTCCGCCCATTTCTATCGCATGCTCACGATAGTTTTTTCCAACGCAAAGAATATTCTTCCTTGGCCTTGGAATTGGTGCTAATATTTTCACCTCAGTTAACGGATAATACGCCGCCCCTTCATTTTCCTTCGCCCAATTTACAATATCACATATTTTTTCAAAGCATTCGGTTCCTCTTTCAATACACTCTAACATCGTAATCGGAATCGTAACCTTTTCCCCTTTTTGTCTTTGCGCTTCTCTTAAGTGCAATACCTTTTCTTCCTCTTCATCCACAATACCTACAAATACCTTTTCATCTTTCTTCGCCGTTACCAAACGCAATATTTCCACTCTCCATCCTAAAACTCATACCCTTTAATTGTATTCGCATCCGTAAGAAAAAAACCTTCTCATGCACGCTAATTTTTACAATATTCTTCTCATATTCTATTCGTTACTCCTATACATTTGGCATAAAATGTAGAAATTTTACTTTTTTTAGCGAAGGTATTTCTTTTTTATGGGTTTTTTGTATAATATGTACTACATATATACTAAAAATTTCATTTAGAGATGGAGCCGATTTCAATGTTTGAGCAAGCGATTGAAAAAAAACGTGAAAAAATGATTTATTTTGCTGAACGCTACGGAATGACTTCTCAAAAAACAGTGGATTGTAGCCAAGAACTGGACAGGCTCTTAAATGCAATTTGGCATGTACATACGGATTTTCACCCTAATCAAACACTCGATACACACACGCAATAACGCGTGTGTTTCTTTTATTTCAAAAAAACACACATTTTATTGAAAACGCCCATACAATAGTAGAAAAGAAAATTTTAAAAACGAAAGGTGTTTTGTATGCCAGCTATGGTCGGACATATTCGTATCGTTAATATTGGATCAAGTGGTATTTTTCATATTGGAGATGTATTTGCGATTAGGCCTATTAGTTATTCACGTGCTTTTGCGGGGGCCGGCTCTTTTAATGTTGGAGATAACGTTTCTGTCTACAATTATCAAAGCGCAACGACTGTTAATGACTCCGATGTAATTGATCAAGCGATAATCGGTTCAACTTAGAGGAGGCGATTGTATTGAATTTTTACGTAAACCAAAGCATCATCATTAACAGCATTAGAATTGATAGCATTACAACCTCTTCTGTATTCCAAATTGGTACTGCTGGAAGTATTAAAGCCCTATCTAAATTCTCAAATAGTGGTGGATTTACAGAACCCCTTCGCCCATTACAAGCGAAAGGACAAATTATTTCTATCAAACCATCAACTAGTTCTTCTTAAGACATCCTTGTCATAAATATATAGCAGGAATATATTTACCCTCCCTATTGAAAAGGAGGTTTCACAAAATGAATCAAGATATATATACTTACTTACACCAACTTCAACAAGCTCTTCAAATACAACAAGCATCCATCCTGAATTTAGAGGATCAAGTGCGCCAATTACAAGAAGAGCTTAACGAATTAAAAAATCGCCCCTCCTCTTCTGTAGGAAAAGTGGAATACAAATTCGATCAATTAAAAGTAGAGAATTTAAATGGTACTTTAAATATTGGTTTAAATCCGTTTTCAGCAAAAGGACAGCAAATTGAAGATTTCCAAGTGGATACAGAAACATTAAAAGTAAATCCTGAAACAGATACAAATCCAGACTTTTACCAAGGTATCCTTCAAGAAATGCATCGTTACTTAGATGAAGAAGCATATAATCGAATTCTCCATTTTGAACAAGAAGAGAGAACACCGCTCGATGAAATGTATCGACAAATGATGGTGGATGACATAAAAAAACAGATGGAGCATAGACTTCCTTATTATTTAACACAAGCGCAATCATATGAAGGGATTTCAACAGATCCAGATTATTTACGAGATATCATTATTCAAGCAATGAAACATGATATTGACAAAGCCTTCCTCTCTTTTATTCAACACATACCGGGCAATTTCCGAAAGGAGTAAGTATGTATGAATCTTAACGTTGTAAATCGTGAATTAAAAGTCGGACAGATTAAAATGAACGGTGTATCGTCGTCCGCACTCTTTTTAATCGGGGATGCGAATCTCCTCATTCTATCTTCTATTCTTGATACACCATTTGAAACTGTTACAGAGGGTCCATTTGTACCATTAGTCACAGATGTCCCTCCTACTCCAGGTTAAGGAGACTGAGAAATTATGTTACATCATGTGTCTGTTGTCCAAAATGTTTCTATTATTTCTTTAGGGATTACTGCCGTATTTCAAGTTGGGGACGCAAATCAAATGGAGTTAAAAAGTAGAGCTCTTGCCGTCCATAGGGAAATTCCTTGTTATATAAAAGGCGAAGGTCGCTTAGATGCATTTGAAATATTTACAGATGAACATGTCACAATCCCCAAACGAACGACAGATGTAAAATTAAACATTGTAAATGAATGTCCTTTTATTGAAGTGAATGACGTTGAATTACGAACCCTTTTAAATTCTGGTTGCTTTCAAATCGGAAATGTTGATTATGCTTTCAATAACTCTCGTATTATGCAAATTCGCCAATATATTACGGATGAACCTTCTGCTCAATAATTCATATAGTAATTAAAAAACTTAGTAAAGTAGGTGGATGGTATGCCTTCCGTTGTTGGAAATCTCGTCGTTCAAAACAGTAATGGTTCTTTTAATTTAGGGGATTTTTATAATGTGTCTCCGAAAGAAAATACGAAAGCTTATAACGGATCCGGAGCTTCCAATGTTGGATTTGTCGTGAATACTTTTAACGGTGTTAGTGCAACAAATACGTTTGATTCTGATGTGGCCGATCAAGATCAAATTGGAACAGCGTAAAAAAAAGTAGGAGAATATCTCCTACTTTTTTCTTATTACAATTTCATTTTATTTAAACGATAACCCAGCTTCCTCCAAAGCCTTTCTAAGCTTCGGCATAGACGCAGGTCCCATACCATGCAGTTTTAAAATTTCTTTTTCACTATACTTTGATAGTTCTTCTATCGTGTGAATTCCATGATGTTGCAGCGCATTTCGTGCTGGTGATGAAAGAAGTGAAAGAAATTCTGTTTTAGGTTTCTTTTCTTTCTCGCAAGTCGGGCAAGTTGGACAATCACTACTTTTATAGTATTCATGGCCTTTTTCACACGTTCTTAACGTTTTTTCTGTTGCCATTTTCAAGTCCCTCTATTCTTCAATTTTCACAACATGATTGCCATCAAAGAAGTATAAGCATTTCTCTTTCACAGGATGTTGCAAGCTTTTTTCAAGTGCCTTTGCATACAACGAAAGCTGCACTTTGTATCGATCTTCTAAAATCGGTTTCGCTTGATCGAATCCGCCTGGGAACTTCCCTTCAATCGTATCTGTTTTAAAGTCGATTAAAGTGATACCGTCTTCCTCTTCAATCATGCAGTCGATAACCCCTTGGACAAGAATTGATTCCCCACTCTGTCCTTGCCAATCTTGATATGCTTCTTCTGCTGCAAGCATCATCGTAAATGGTACTTCACGCTCAACGCTTTTCGCCGCTAATACTCTTTTACCTAGATCACTGTCAAAGAATGAAATGACTTTTTCGATTGCTATTTCTTCGGCTTGTTCGAATGTTAATAGTTCTTTATTAACCATGCCACTAATTTGCTCCCGAATCACTTCTTCTGTAATCGGCTTCTTCAAATCAACATGTTGCATGACAGCATGAACTGCCGTACCTCTTTCAGCGTATGTTAATCCTTTTTTCTCCATAAAACGAGGACGTGTTTTAATTGGCGCACGCATTTTTTTAATAAAAGCGTTATCGCTACCTTCTTCAGATTGATAATTTCTCTTTATTTCCGTAACAGATTGTTTCGCGCGGTGAGATGTTGCTTCATCATATCCGTACTTCCACATTAATCTATCGTACACTTCTTCTTTTCGTTCACTTTGCAGGGGAACAGCTTTTTTCTCACGAAGTGCTTCTAGTAATTCTTGTTTCTCTTCTTGAACCGGTTCTGGCGCAAGTAACGTGCTACCGTCTACAACTTCAACTTTCCAGCTCGCACTATATCCATAAATCTCACCTGGAATACTCCCTTGTCCTAATTCAAGAAGCATTTCACTATCACGATGTCTATATAATGAAGGCGCAATCCAGTCTAAATAACAAGACGCTCCGGCACGTATATGGTCTGGTAATAACCATTCACTATGCTCCCTTGCATCAAGCCATTTTTCCATTTCCTTATTTGCATCCTTAACCGTTCCGATTAAAATTAACTTCTCTTTTGCACGTGTTAACGCTACGTATAATACGCGCATTTCTTCGGCGATTAATTCCATTTTCATTTTACGCTTAATTGCTAGTTGCGATAATGTCGTATATTTAATACGTTTACGAGGATCGATAAATTGTGAACCGAAACCGAAGTCTTTATGCAGTAAGAAACGTTTCATTAAATCTTGTGTATTAAAACGGCGACCAAGCCCCGCAACAAACACGACTGGGAACTCTAATCCTTTACTTTTATGAATCGTCATAATACGAACGACATCTTCTTGTTCACCTAAAGCTCTCGCCGTACCCATATCGTCACCGCGTTCTAAAATACGCTCAATAAAGCGTAAGAAGCGGAATAATCCTCTAAACGATGTTGCTTCATATTGTCTTGCGCGGTCATAAAGTACACGCAGGTTTGCTTGCCTTTGCTTTCCGGCTGGTAAACCGCCAACAAAGTCGTAATAACCTGTCTCACCGTACACTTTCCAAATCAAATCAGAAAGAGACTGTTGACGCGCAAATTCACGCCATCCTTGCAGTAAGTTATAGAACCACTCTAATTTATCATGTAGTTCTTGTTCTTCCTCAAGCGGTGCCCCTTTTAAGAATGAGCTCATCACTTCATAAAACGAACCTTTCTTCCCATGAGCACGAAGCGTCGCAAGTTCTTCATCATTTAATCCAACGATTGGTGAACGAAGCACTGCGGCAAGTGGAATATCTTGCATCGGATTATCGATTACGCGGAATACGTTCATCATAATATTTACTTCTATCGCTTCAAAGTAACCAGTCGCAAGATCAGCGTATACTGGAATTCCTTGCAATTTTAACTCTTCCATAATTTGCGGCGCCCACGGCATAGAGCGAAGTAAAATAACGAAGTCGCGGTATTGTACAGGGCGCATACTATCCGTTTTACGATCATACACTTCATAACCTGAATCAACCATCGCTTTAATGCGCTGCGCCATAAGACGAGCTTCAAGTTGCGCTTTTTCTACTTCTGCACCTTCTTCACCGTCTTGCACTTCTTCTTCCGTTTGCTGAATGCATAGTAGTTCTGCCGCTACATCTTCACCTTCTGGATAGCTAGCACCTAACTTTAATTCAGCGTCTGCATCATAGTCGATTTCTCCGACTTCTTCACCCATAATTTGTTTAAAAATAAAGTTCGTACCTGCTAACACTTCATGACGACTACGGAAGTTTTTCGCTAAATCAATTTTCATTCCGCCGCCCAATCCTTCTTGTGTGAAGCGTTTATACTTTCCTAGGAATAAACCTGGTTCTGCTAGTCGGAAACGATAAATCGACTGTTTTACGTCCCCTACCATGAACAAGTTTCCTTCACTCTCAGAATCTTTCGTTACAAATTTAATAATGGATTCCTGTACGAAGTTCGTATCTTGATATTCATCGACTAATACTTCAGCAAATTTATTGCGATATTGGAGCGCTACTGCTGATGGCTTCATCTCACCATTTTCACTTTGTTCACTTAAAATTTGTAAACAGAAATGCTCTAAATCTGTGAAATCGACCATTCCTTTATCTCGTTTCATCGCTTGGAAACGCTCTGTAAATACTTTTACAAGTTGAACAAGCTTTTCTAATACAGGATGCATATCTTGAAAATCTCGTAAGAAACTTTCAGGTTTGCGGCTAAATAACTCTTCTTGTAATTTCTTCACTTCATCTTTCGCTTTATTACGAAGAGAGTCTACTTGTTTTACAACATCTTCGTTGTAATCACTTTTCTTAATACGCTTTAATGTTTGCCACGATACGTTTTGCATCGCTTCGTACACACTTGTCCACGATTTACGAGCAGCTAATGATAACGTTCCAAGTAAAACTGCATCAGCTTGCAAGGTTTCAACGCGAGGCGCCGGGCCGTCAGGAAGCATTGCGAGTTCGGTTGCTTTACGAATATGCTGTTCCGCTGTTTCAAGCTGGAATTTCACATCTTCTAATAAGTAAGAAGCATACACTAAATCTTCAATTGTCTTTCCTTCTACGTCGTATGCTTCTACTAATTTATCGAGCCATTTTTCCGGATTTGGATGCGCTCTTGATTCTGTATGAAGTGCTAAAATCATACGCTGTAAGTCATCATCACTACGATCACTCGTATAACGATCAACGAGTTCAAAGAATATCGTATTATCTTCAATTCCATACTCTGCTTCTAATATGTCATCTAATACTTCTTCTTTTAATAATTCGTTTTCTGTTTGATTCGCAATGCGAAAACGAGGATCAACATCAAGCATGTAGTAGTATCCTCTAATTACTTGTAAACAAAAGGAGTGAATCGTTGAAATAGAAGCTTTATTTAATAAGCTAAGTTGCTTTCTTACATGCTGCGACCCTGGCTCATCAATTAATACTTTTTCTAACGCTTCCCCAATTCTGTTTTTCATCTCTTGCGCCGCTGCATTCGTAAATGTTACAACGAGCAGGCGGTCGACATCGACTGGATTTTCTTCACTTATAATCTTTTTAATAATACGTTCAACTAATACTGCTGTTTTCCCTGATCCAGCTGCTGCTGCGACTAAAATATCACGTCCGTTCGCTACAACCGCTTTCCACTGGTCATCTGTCCACTGACTACCTTCTGGTTTTTTAGGCCAATTTTCAATCATTCTCCGCCAACCTCCTCTCTAATTTTCTCCATCGCTTCGCTATCTTTCATATCTTTTAGCGTACGGAATTGATTATCTTCAAGTGATTCATCGAACTGACAAACAGATTTGAAGTTACAGAACGTACATGCCGCTTTATTCCCCTTTTTGTAAGGAGCAATATCGATAACGCCTTCTGTAATGTCTTTTCCGATATTTTCAAACGTATGGTGTACGTATTTTTGCAATACGTTAAACTCTTGTTCACTTGCAATGCTCGAACGCGCACTAAAGCTACCGTCTTTTTTCAGGCCAGCAGAAATAATATCAGAGCTTCCTGTTGAAAGTTTATTATCCATTAAACGAACAACATCAGCATCGCCTAGCACGAGTCCTTTCATTTTAAATTTCTTTAAAATTTCTTTTTCGATTTCTGCTTCAGATGCGTCACCTTTCATCTCAACGATTGGGTTATGAATATGGAAGTACAGTACACCAGCCGGTGATGCAGTGCCGCCTTTTTTCATCCACGTATGTGCATTTGAAGTAACAACATCTAAATACGTTAACATTTGAAGTGCTAATCCGTAATACACTTCCGTTAAGTCTAACGCTTTTGAGCTTGATTTATAGTCAATAATACGTAGGAACGTACCACTTTCATCTTCTGCCTTATCAACACGGTCAATACGGCCAACTACTTCCATCTTCACACCATTTGGTAATGAGAATTCCATCGGTGGAAGAGATCCTGTACCACCCATACCGAATGGCACTTCTAAATCAACTGGTACGAAACCACTTGATTTCGCGTGCTCACGAAGAATGATTGACGTACGGAAAATGATTTGTTGTAGTTTTTGTTTTAAATAGAAATGACGGTTTGAACTTAATAAAATTTGTCTTTGTAATAACGGTGCAATCTCTTCTATTACTAAAACAGAAAGATGCTCACATTCTTTTATTGATAAATCCGCCCAAGTACGATTTTCACGTAATAGCCTGTCTGCAATTCTCTTCAGCGCTGCATGGAATAATTCCCCGATATCTGGCGCATCCAGTTTGAAAATATCACGCTCTCTTAATGATAAACCGTGCTGCGCGAAATGAGCATATGCGCAACGGTTAAATAGTTCCATACGAGAGACGCTTCCTTTTATTGTGTCTCCGTATAAATCTCTACTTACAACTGAACTTAGCTTTTTCGCACGATTTCGGTAGAATAAGCTTGATAATACGCGGCTACTTTTTTGCTTCCATTCATCTGAAGTAACGTAGAAATTATATACGTCCCACCAAAAGTCTAAATTCCCTTCAAATCCGTATCGCTTCCACGTTTGAAGTTGCTGCATTACATATGACAGCGTTACTTCTGGCGTTGCTACGTATGAAATTTGTTCCGAACGTGATAAATCATTTACGTCATTCGTAATAAATGTATCTTTCACATCAGGGAACATTCTTTTTATTTTCTTAATAAAGCTAGACGCAAGTAACGTCTTTCCTTCCTCATCTGCAAGCGGACAAGAAATATATAATTTCTCTGTCGCTCTCGTTACCATTTGGTACATAACGAACTGTTCTTCTAATAAAGTTTGTCTCGTCGTTGGTGCTAATTCGATACCTGCAGCACTAAGAACATCTCTTTCTTCATCAGAAAGCATACCTTCATCCATAGGTGCTGCTGGAATTACACCTTCATTCACGCCAATGACAAATGTTGCTTTCACATTTGATAATCTAGAACGATCAATATTCGCAATTAACACTTGGTCTAATGACGGCGGAATGTTTGCGAATTGAAGCGCCTCAAGCCCTGTCGACATAACGTCTGTGAACATAGAAAGTGACATTTTCTCCTCGCCAAGCATTTCAACGAACGTATCAAGAAGACTCATTACTTCTTCCCATACTTGCTCATGATCTGTCGCAAATAAGAAATCTCCGCTCTCTTCTGCACGAACACGTAATGCTTCTAGTTTTTTCGGAACATCAAGCTCTTCTAAAAATAAGTAAACAGCTTCGCACATTTGCATAACTGTTCCCGCACGTTTCAGCCTTTTTTGCATACGAATAACAGGCGTTCTTACAACGTCGCGCAGTCGATTTATTTTCTCTTCCATTTCACGTTCACTGTCTGTAATCATCCCGTCTGTATCGTCAAGAGAACGATAGCGGCGATACATCCATGGATCTTCAGACGTCCATCTCTTCCCTTGTACACCGTACGCTAAACAGTAGTTTTCAAACTCATCCATCTCTTCGCGCATCGTTTCTTTTCTTACGTCTAATGGATATAAAAGCTCTGTTTTCACGCAGCGAAACACTGCATCATAACGCCAATTCCCACTAATAATCTCTAGTGCAGAACGAATACATTCTACTAGCGGATGATGTGACATCGGGCGTTTTTCATCGATGAAGTGCGGGATATTATAATCTGTAAATAACGTTCGCATCACATCGTAATAACTTTCCCCATTACGAAGAAGAACCGCAATATCTCGGTAACGATAGTCTTCGTCCGCCACAAGTCTACGAATTTCACGAGCAACACCTTCTACTTCAGCTCGTAAATTCGCTGCTGTATGAATCGTTACACTTGCTTCCCCGTGAAACTTTTCATTTGGTCGTGCTTCATAATGAGTTTCTAAATGCGCTAATGCTTGCGAATGAAAACGTGGTTGTTCCATAAGCGGAATTGTTTTTTCAATTTCTATCTTCTCTTCACGTGCTACTTGTTTTATTTTTTCATACGTTAACGTCGTTTCATAAAATAAATCTAGTTCATTTACTGGCTGCGCTAACGTTTTTTCATCTATCGTTAACGTGATCGTAACTCTCGCTCCGCAAATCATAAGCTGTCTTACAATTTCTAGCTCTTGCGGTGAGAACGAATGAAATCCATCTATATAAATTTCAGCCCCATTTACATATTCAGATTGCGGAAGCTTTTCGACTAGCAATTGCAGGTAGTCTTCTGAATCTAAATATTTTCCGATTAAAGCACGTTCGAAATCATCATATAATAGTTGTAGATCATACACTTTATTCGCTAATAGCTTTTGTTCGGCACTGCTACTATGCGCATCTAATTGTTGCCACATTTCATATACGTTAGATGGCGTCACGTTGTAACGTTTAAACTCCGCAATCATACTACCAAGATGTTCAAAGAAACCGTTTTGCTCCGCTGCTTTTTGGAACACTGATAATCCATCTTTACGAGACTCTACAATTTTACGAAGTAGCATATGTACGCCTGCTTCATCAATGTGAAGACGACTCGCTCCGCCAACTTCTTGCAGCACCTTCCACGCTAACCGTGAAAAACTAAAAACTTGTGCCCGAATAGAACCTCTAACATCCTCACTACCAATTAACGCCTGCTGTGTTTGGAATGTCATCTGTTCTGGCACAAGATATAATATTGTTTCCCCTCTTGGGCGCTGCTTTAACTCTTCTTGCACTTCGTGTAAACAAAGTGTACTTTTTCCACTTCCCGCTCTACCAATCACAAATCGAAGTGACATGTAACCCCACCTTTCACTTACATAACGAACGTTAGTTTGCTACTATAATTGTATTATAGGACACGAAAAAAGACAAACGGAGTAGTTTGTCTTTTACTATACTTCTACCTATTATATCAACCTTTTGAAAAATTCGTTTGCACCTCTTGAATTGGCCAATATCGTAAATCAACTTTACCGACAACTGTATCAGCTTTTACAAATCCAAAGTGTCTACTATCCCAGCTTCCGAGTCGGTTATCGCCTACTACAAAAATATATCCAGGTGGTACCGACTTTTCTTTCGTTAACTCTTCTAGTTTAAAATCACCTGTTAGTTGTCGTCCATTTGTCTCTTTCTTATACGTCTCTAAATAAGGTTCATCCACGAATTGTCCGTTTATATACAGTTTATCATGCTTATATTCAATTTGATCCCCAGGTAAACCGATAATTCGTTTTACATAGTCCTCTTTTTTATTCGCATGAAACACAACAACATCAAACCTGTTCAAGTCCCCTACTTGATAACTCACCTTATTTACAACGAGCATATTGCCATCTTGCAATGTCGGCATCATTGACTTCCCCTCTACAACGTACGTTGAAAAGAAAAACGTTCGAAAAAATACAGCTAATAATACACCAATTAAAATTGTTCGTATCCACTCTATGCCTTCTTTTTTCAAAGTTTTCTTCATCCGCTTCTCCCCTTACCCTTTAATAATGAAGCTTTCCTTTACAAAGAAGACTATTCTTAATGTAGTTCTAACTTTACTTCGATTTTCTTGCCGACATACCATAAAATAAAAATACCAATTGCTACAATGACTGATTTCACCGGATTATGAATAAATGACATTAAATCATGACCGATATACGTTAAAATAAAAATCATCACAAGTTTTCCGAACGCGAGCGCAAGACCAAACTGTTTTACACTAATGCGAGATAAACCAGCAACAACATTTATAAGCGCAGACGGTGTAAACGGAAAACAAAATATAACGAAAATCGGCGCGAACCCTTTCCTTTCAATCCACCCCATTGCCTTTCGTACTCTCTCATGCTTATTTACAAAAGAAAAGAAACGACTTCGGCCAAAATGGCGGATAATGAAAAAGACAAGTAAAGCACCCATTACTGATCCAAGCCACGAATAAAGAAAACCGAGCCAAAATCCAAATGCAACAGCATTCGCCAATACAAATACGATGAGTGGCAATGCCGGAATCAACGCTTCTATCATCGGTAAACCAATACCAAGAAGTGGTCCGAACGCTTTATAACTTTCAACAATATGATCCATATTTTCTGGTGAAAAATACTCTTTGATTGTCTGAAAATCCATTCTACACTTTACCCCTTTACTCTAAGTACTACCTCTACTGTATCATCGCTTATATGAAAGAGGAAATGGTAGATACGACATATGGAGATGTAATTATTAAGTTTCCATATCTTTCATTAGAATTCCTTCATTATTATGCTATGATAATCTATCAATATTCGACAGGACTTGTCGCGATTTTAGAAGTGGTCCTTTTGTTTTGGTAGCAAATTCCTCGGTAACTGAAATTATATCGGCGATTTTCTGAATATATCGACCATAACTCGCTTTTTATCAGCGATTTCTCGAATATATCAACCACAACTCGCTTTTTATCGGCGATTTCTCGAATATATCGACTTACCGACAAAAACTGACAAATAAAAGGATGGGGGGTTCCCCCATCCTCTTACACTTCGCCTTCTTTCACAAAATATACTTTCTCGTATGCTGGTTTTAATCTAGATTGTTCAGTTTTATCAATCTCTTTAAAACAAGGGCTCCCTTGTTTTTTCCTACGATCTTCATATTCAGTACGCAATTTCGCTGTACGATTTTGTTGATTTTCAAAACTACTTTTTGATATTTCTAATTTCACAGCAAAGCCATTTATAAATCTAACAATAACATTTCCGTCCTTTGACTCTTTATTACTTTCAATATAAAAATGAGACAACCAAGCACACTCTTTTCTAGAGTATGAATAAGTGGGAAAAAAATAAAGTTGATCTGTCGGACTAATCGCAATCGGTGCTTTATGTGTAATATGAGTTAACTCTTTCGTTCCTTCTTTTCTGCCTAAGAAACTAGAACCATGCTTGCGGCAACTTCTTTCTATAATATCTAGAGGCTTTTGAAATACGAAAAAGGAATCTTCCCTCTCAACAACTCGTGTAACAATTTTCTTTTCACTTAGAATAACAGGAAGTAAGGCCATTGTATTTTTATTTACCACATAGTTTTCAACATAACGTTCTACTTTACTTTCCATATTCTACTGTCTCCTTTTTTCCATTTATATTAGCAGCTGCATATATAATTTTAGCATCTACGAAAAGGAATTGGTTTACAGATTCCGCTTTTTTACAATACTTTATCATTTATCAAACATCTTTCAAATTATAAAATAATGATATAGTGATTCCATAATTTAAAACCTATACAAATGCATATATACTACCTATAAATATTTACAACTGCTTCTTCATTTTTCATCATCACGACAATTAACTTTGCTATAATTAAAAGGAAAATCCAATAAATGGAGGTCCACTATGGAAGAAAAAGAAATGCAACCAACGATTCAAATGAAAAACAGTAGCATTGTGATCGTGAAAAACTCAGCTAGCATTATATTCGGCTTATTTTTCATTCTACTATTTTTTGCAAAGCCTTTTCGTAAATCGAAATGCCCTGAATGTAAGAAACGCGCGAAGAAAAAGGTTGAAAAAGAAGAGTAAAAGGCCTTCCATTTTGGAAAGCCTTTTACTCTTCTTCATCTTCAAAAAAAACGACTATTTTTTCTTCATCTAAAACGAGCGAATGAGATTTCTTCAATCGTATTGTGTAGGTCTACTTTATTCCCACTACGAACATCGAGTATTACTTCATTTGTATACTTTTCCATCGTATATTACAACAAAAAAAGGGATGGCAGCAGCCATCCCTTTTTTCCATAATAAACTATAAAATTATAGTTTGATTACGTTTTTAGCTTGAGGTCCACGGTTACCATCTTCGATTTCGAAGCTAACTTTTTGACCTTCTTCTAGAGATTTGAAACCTTCAGTTTCGATTGCAGAGAAATGTACGAATACATCGTTTTCGCCTGGAACTTCGATGAAACCGAAGCCTTTTTCGTTGTTAAACCATTTTACTTGTCCTGTTACTGCCATAATTATTTCCTCCTAAAGAAAACACAATTTATTTTAGTCTTCCTGTATAAAAAAAGAATCCACACATTATCAAACACGAAACATAAACTAGTTCTCACATACTTTTTCTCGTTCGTTTTCGGCACTTGATAATATATGGATTGCTTAATTTAACTATTCAACTGACTTCATCATAGCATACTTAAAATAAAATGTACAATCTTTTTTGAAAATAACTGACAAATTAAATTGATTGTACATTCGTAAATAATTGATTGTAGTATGTGCGGATTTCACTTTAAAATGAACACACACCATTTGAATGCGATTACATCCCTTATTCTGAAGTGTTACAATATAATCATACAATCGTTATATTGGAGGGGATTATATGTCAAACTACGCCAACGAAGAAAAGCTTACAGGGGGAAATGTATCAAATGTGTATCGTTCTGAAAATACTGTTCGGCGAGAATTAAAGTCAGGTAATGCAAAAATTCATACATTATTACAACACTTAGAAAACAAAGGGTTTCATCATGCTCCAAAGTTTTTAGGTGTAGATGAAAAAAATAGAGAGATTTTATCCTTTATTGAAGGAGAAACTGGGAATTATCCGTTAAAAGAATATATGCGGTCTAATGATGTTTTAAAAGAAATAGCAAAGATGCTCCGCCTTTATCATGATGCGGTAAGTGATTTCCCCTTATCAGATGAATGGCAACCGATGGATTGTACTCCTAATGACATTGAGGTTGTATGCCACAATGATTTTGCTATATATAACATTATTTTTAATCAAGAAAAACCAGTAGGCATTATTGATTTCGATGTTGCTGCTCCTGGTCCAAGAATTTGGGATATCGCTTATACGCTTTATACTTGTGTGCCTTTAAGTAGAACATATTATACAGAATCGGGTGAGGCAGTTCACTATGACTCATCACAACATGCTGGTCGTATGAAAGAAAGAGTGAAATTATTTGTCCAGTCCTACGGTAAAAGTATGGACGAAGATTACTTAGGAATGGTTTTACTACGATTAGAAGCTTTATGTACATATATGAAAAGAAAAGCACAAGAAGGCGATGTGAATTTCCAAAGAATGATTGATGAGGGACATTTAGAGCATTATGAAAAAGATATGGAGTTTATTCGCGATCATAGAGCTGAGTGGATTTGATAATATCTTCTTGTTTGTCGATAAGTCGATATATGTGAAAAATCGTTCCGAAAATAACAAGGGGCACCCTTCAAAAAGGGGCCCCTTCCTTTTATTTTGTAAATTGTGCTTCTTCTGTAGATCCTTTTAGCGCTGTCGTTGATGACGTACCGCCTGTAATAACTTGTGCTACTTCATCAAAGTAACCTGTTCCTACTTCGCGTTGATGACGAGTTGCAGAGTAGCCGTGTTTTTCTGCTGCGAATTCTGCTTGTTGTAGTTCAGAGTACGCTGCCATGCCTCTCTCTTTATAGCCACGTGCTAGTTCAAACATGCCGTAGTTTAATGAGTGGAAGCCAGCTAGTGTTACGAACTGGAACTTATAACCGTAAGATGCGATTTCTTTTTGGAAGCTCGCAATTGTTTTCTCATCTAGTTTTTGTTTCCAGTTGAATGAAGGTGAACAGTTGTATGCAAGCAATTTCCCTGGATGCTCTTTATGAATTGCTTCTGCAAATCTTTTTGCATCTTCTAAATTTGGTTCAGACGTTTCGCACCAAACGAGATCTGCATAAGGAGCGTATGCTAAACCACGTGCGATCGCTTGATCAAGACCTGCTTTCGTACGGTAAAATCCTTCTGGAGTTCTTTCTCCTGTAATAAATGCTTTATCAACCGGATCAATATCGCTCGTAATTAAATCTGCTGCATCCGCATCTGTTCTTGCAACGATAATTGTCGGCACTCCCATTACATCTGCCGCAAGGCGTGCCGAGATTAAATTACGTACCGCTGTTTGCGTCGGTAGTAATACTTTTCCGCCTAAATGACCGCATTTTTTCTCTGAAGATAATTGATCTTCAAAGTGCACACCTGATGCACCTGCTTCAATCATACCTTTCATCAGTTCAAATACGTTTAATTGTCCGCCAAATCCAGCTTCTGCATCTGCTACAATCGGTACGAAATAATCTGTATCACCGCTTCCTTCCATATGCTGAATTTGATCCGCACGTTGCAGTGTTTGATTAATTCGTTTTACTACAGCAGGTACGCTGTTCGCTGGATATAAACTTTGGTCTGGATACATATGTCCAGAAAGGTTCGCATCAGCTGCTACTTGCCATCCACTTAAATAAATTGCTTTTAGCCCAGCTTTTACTTGCTGCATCGCTTGGTTCCCTGTTAATGCTCCAAGTGCATTAATGTAATCTTCCGTATGAAGCGATGACCAAAGCTTTTCAGCACCGCGGCGCGCTAATGTATGTTCAATATCAATTGATCCGCGCAGACGAATTACATCTTGTGCCGAATATGGACGTGTGATCCCTTTCCAGCGCGTATCTAATTCCCAACTCTCTTGTAATTTCTCAATTCTTTCGTTTTTCATTTGTTCCATCCCCTTTTCGTTTTTATAAAATTTCATAACCCGGTAATGTTAAAAATGGTACGAATTCATCATTCCGAACGAGATTTGTAAACAACGTTGTCGCCTCTTGGAATCTCCCTTTCTTAAAGGCTTCTTTACCAATCTCTCTTTCTATTTTTGCTAGCTCTTCTTCTTTTAACTCTTCCATCAGTTCAAGCGTAATATTACGACCGTCATGTAGCTTTCCACCTTCATGACGAATCCATTGCCATACTTGTGCCCTAGAAATTTCCGCTGTTGCCGCATCTTCCATTAAATTATAAATTGGTGCCGCTCCCCGTCCGCTTAACCAAGATGCGATATATTGAATGCCTACGCTAATATTCAGGCGAAGTCCTTCTTCTGTAATCGTTCCCACTGGTACTTCTAATAAATCCTTTTCTGTAACATGTATTTCTTCACGTTTTCTAAAAATTTGATTCGGGGTTTTCATAATGTGATTAAATACTTCCATCGCGACTGGTACGAGTCCCGGGTGGGCAACCCAAGTCCCGTCATGGCCGTCTAAAGCTTCGCGCTCCTTATCTGCACGCACTTTTTCAAAAGCTGCTTCATTCGCTTCTGGATTGTTTTTAATCGGAATTTGTGCTGCCATTCCTCCAATAGCTGGTGCATTACGGCGGTGACACGTTTGAATGACTTTCAAAGAATACGCGCGCATAAACGGCGCTGTCATCGTGACTTGCGCTCTATCTGGAAGTAAAAATTTATTATGATTACGGAAACTCTTTAAAAAGCTGAAAATATAATCCCATCTTCCGCAATTTAATCCAGCAGAATGATCTTTAAGCTCATACAAAATTTCATCCATTTCAAACGAAGCGTGAATCGTTTCCAGTAACACCGTTGCTTTGATCGTTCCGTTTGGAATACCAATATATTTTTGAGCAAATACGAAAACATCATTCCATAACCTTGCTTCTAAATGGCTTTCCATTTTAGGTAAGTAAAAATATGGACCGCTTCCTTTTGCTAGAAGAGCTTTCGCATTATGGAAAAAATAAAGTCCGAAATCTACTAAGCTACCAGATATATTTTTCCCATCAACTTGCATATGTTTTTCTTCTAAATGCCATCCTCTTGGACGCACAATTAATACTGCTGTTTTACTATTTAAACGATATTCTTTTCCGTTTTCATTTTTATGTGAAATCGTTCCCTGCACAGCATCTCGTAAGTTTATTTGTCCTTCAATCGCATTCTGCCAAGTTGGTGAATTTGAATCTTCAAAATCTGCCATAAAAAGATGTGCTCCTGAATTTAAAGCATTAATAACCATCTTTCTATCCACTGGTCCAGTAATCTCTACGCGGCGATCCTCTAAATCTTTTGGCAATTTGGCAATTGTCCAATCCGCTTCACGTATGTGCTTTGTTTCTTCTAAAAACTTTGGAAACTCTCCTGTATCAATTCTCTTTTGTTTCTCCGCACGCTTTTGTAAAAGTTCTATGCGGCGCTCATTGAAATTTTCATGTAGTTCCTTCAAAAAACTAAGCGCCTCAGGTGTCAATATTTCGTTGTACGCTGGTAACATTTCTCCGGGCAATGTAACCCGTGAAGTTTGCGTCGACATATTAGCATCCCCTTCTTAAACTGTTTTATAACAGATTTGATTTTATGTTTTATATTATATAACAAATCTTCAGAAAAGGAAGTTTTTTTCGAAAATTTAATTGATTTTTTTACAAAACTGTATTCTTCCACCCGTATTACACATAAAAAAGAAGCTGGTGTTATACAACACCAGCTTCTTTTTTATTATTTATTCAAAAATTGTTTTAAATAAGAACTGCGCATATTGTTCACGTGTTACTTTCATGTTCGGAGCGAAGTTACCCTTCCCGTCTCCTACTGAAATACCATTTGAACCTACTGCATTAATCGCTTTTTCTGCCCAATGTCCCTTTGGTACATCTTTAAATCCTTTTGTTTCTTTCACTTCTAATTCATATGCTTCTGTAAGTACTTGAGCCATTTCTGCGCGTGTTAATGTATCTTTCGGTCTAAAGTTTCCAGTTCCATCACCATTAAAGATACCTAACTCTGTTAATACTAAAATTTCTTCTAAGAACATTGTTGACTTTTCATTAATATCTTTATATGGATTTTCAAGAATATCGCCTTCCTCGAATGCTTCACTGAAATCGATTGTGCGATAAATTAAAGCAGCTACTTGTTCACGTGTTACGTTATGTCCAAAACCAAACACACCATTTCCATAACCAAGCATAATTTCTTGTTCTGCTAAAATTTGAATTGCTTCATAAGACCAATGTCCTGCTGGTACATCTTTAAAGATTGCCGGGCTTGTTTGTTGTGACTTCGGAGCTGCTGCAGCATTTACTGTACCTTCAGCACTAAATGCTACTCCACCCATAATTGTTAAAGCTGTTGCTACTTTTAAAACTTTTTTCTTCAAAGTATTCGCTCCCTAAAAACATATTTTTTTCTAATATAAAGAATTAATGGAAGCGTAACAATACAATTCCCATGTGATTTTTGTCCAATTCATGAACTATATTTCATATAATTTTATTTACACTCTATTAACAATAAAGTTACTAAACCATATATTTAAACAGAAAAAAGTTACTTTATTCAATTCCTTCTTATCCAATAAATTCTAAAAACTAAATTATGAATAGAAAATCGATATAATTATAAATAATTTAAAATAAAAAAAAAGCGTGGAATTCCCGCGCTTTTTTCTCGATAAATATTATATTAATATAATTTAAACATCCTTATATTTTAACTTTTATTCATAATCCTCATCTTTTACTGGAAAATAAAAAACAGCTTTATTTAAAAACGTTGCATATTGCTCACGTGTTACAGCTTTATTCGGTTCAAATTTCCCATTTCCTGTTCCTACTATGACATGATTAGACTGCAGTGCACTAATTGCATTTTTTGCCCAATGATTATTTGGTACATCTTTAAATGTATGGTTCTTCTTCACCTCAAATGTAAATGCATTCGTAAGAATTTGCGCCATTTCTGCACGTGTTACTGGTGCAGCTGGTCTAAAGTTTCCTTTTTCATCGCCTTTAAAAATACCATGCTCTGTTAATACTAAAATTTCATCTAAAAACATTGTTGCCCTCTCAGAAATATCTTTGTATGGATTTTTTAAGGGTCCTTCTTTTTTCAAATTCAATGTACGATAAAGTACTGCTGCTACTTGTTCTCGTGTTACATTATCTCCTACACCAAACTTACCATTTCCATAGCCTAACATTACTTTATTGTATACTACGTCCATTATATCGTCATATGCCCAGTAATTTACTGGAACATCATCAAACACAATCATTTTTGGATATTCTTCTGCTTTTACGTTTGGAACATTTGTACTTACAAACAAGCCGCCCATAATAGTTACCGTTGCCATTATACGTAACATGTTCTTTTTCATTGCCCTCTCCCCTTTATCTCCATTTAAAAAAACGGAAAATAATAGACTGAAATCCTTTCCAATATTACATATGTTGCCTCCACACCCATTATGCAATATATTACATTTAAAAAATCTATTATTGTGAAAATCACTACTAAAGGAGAGCCAATTCGCTCTCAATTTCAATTTTTATACCGAATTGTACGCAAATCATATCCCTTTCCTATGGTCATTTAAAAGTGTTTCTATACATTAAATATTCTACTTTTTTAAAAAGAAATCCTTCACATTTTTAAAGTTCATTTTCTAGACAAAAACCGCCAATATATGTTGTTACTCCGTGTATATCGACATTTCGACAAAGGATATCAACTGGACTACAACATACGAAAATAATAACCTACCTAATTAATAAAAGCTCACAATGAGCGGAGGATGTCTCCTCTACAAATTATGAGCTTTCTCTTTCTCTATTCCATTTTCCCTGGAGAATTATCAATGGATCGTTTTAAAAATTTCGCAAATTGCCCGCGTGTTACGAGCATTTCAGGATCGAACTTGCCATCTCCCGTTCCAACCACCACTTTATTAGACTGTAATGCGCTAATTGCGTCTCTTGCCCAATAGTTTTCTGGGATGTCTGTAAATGTATGCGGACGCTTTGTTTTCAACTCATATGCTTTCGTTAAAATTTGTGATAACTCTGCACGAGTCAGTGTTGCTTTCGGACGGAAATCTCCATTTTCGTCTCCTTTAAAAATACCAAGCTGTGTTAAGCGTAAAATTTCGTAAGGGAACATGGTTGATTTCACACTAATATCTCTATATGGATTCCCAATATCCGCAGTTCCTTTTACATGAAGTGCGCGGTATAATACTGCCGCCGCTTGCTCACGTGTTATATGGTCTTCTACACCAAACTTACCATTTCCATATCCAAACATAATTCGATGATATACTAAATATTTAATATCATCACACGCCCAATGATCTGTTGTTACATCATCAAACTCTATCATCGGACCAGATTTTTGGATAATATCTGCATTTGCAGACACACCATTTACACTTACAAATATTCCTCCCATTAAAGTTAATGATGTCATTATCTTTACTAGTTTTTTCATCTCTCCCACCCACTTTTTCCTTTATTTTCCTACAAATTTTATTGTACAAAAAATTAGGAGATTATCAATAGAATGTGGGTGAGAATATTTAAAATTCAGAATGCAAATTTTCTTTTATCGCTATTTTTTCTTCCTTCGTTTTTCGAAAAGTAAATGCCATTCCTACAAATATAAGAATAATCCCTACTACTTGCATACTAGTCGGTCTAAAGCCGGTAAAGACTGTATCTAATAGTATTGCAACCGCAGGATCTAAAAACACTAATACCGAAATTAATCTCGTCGATAAATCTCTTAAACTGTCAAAAAATAAGTAATATACAAATCCCGTATGTATAAGACCTGTCGCTGTGATCATCATCCAGTTCATCTCTGTTAACCCTTGAAACTTGCCAAAATCTACGAATGGTAGCAATAAAAATATACCTAAAAATGTTTGTAAAAATGTCATCGCATATGCGCTCGTATGCTGAATCCCTTTTCCTAATAAGGTGGTAAAAGCATAAAATACAGCTGCAAGAAGTGCCCATACCATTCCAGATGACATCAGTTTTTCGAGCGATAGACTTCCATCTACTCCAGCTACTAGAACGGTTCCGATAAAACAAATGACAATGGACATAACCGCAAATACTGTAAGTCTCTCTTTAAATACAATGCTACCAATCATTAATACGATAATAGGTGCAAGGTGGTAAACTGAAATCGCAATTGTAATCGACATAACTTCAAACGCTTTAAATAGAAATACCCAGTTAAAAACGAGAAATACACCGCATGCTAATATTTGCATTACTTCTTTTTTATTCCATTTCTCACTTTTATACTGTCCTGTTACGAGCCAACATAATGCTAAAAATATAGTCGCACAAATGCAACGAACGAATACTAATTCAAAAGACGGTAAACCTGTTTGAACAGAAAAAAATCCAATTGATCCGAAAATAGACATCGAAAGGATCATCTTTATAGCCGGCATTGATTTTTTATTGAACACCCTTTCTCTCCTCCTATAAACTATCTTTTACAAATGAAAAATCTCCAAAACATTACGTATTATTATATATTACAATCGGAAAATTGTAAAAAATCAGAATATATTAAGTGATATCTGCACAAAATTCCCATAAAAAAATCACCCTTTGTTATATAGGATGATTTTTTTATTTATTGAATGGAATTTTTCTATATTAAAACTTAAATATACTACTACTTTTGAAGAGTAAATTGGGCAACTATTTGTTTTAATCCTCCTGCTGCATTATGCATATGTTCAATTGAAACCGAGATCTCTTGAACAGATTTTTCTTGCTGTTGAATAGACTCTTTTACCCTATCAGTTCGGTCAGATGATCTTTGGGAAATTTGAGCCATGTCTTCTGCAGAAGCCGAAATCTCTTCACTACTCGCTGCAATTTCATCTGTAGACATAGATACCGTTTGAATTTGCTCAGATACTTGCTGTACTTTTTCTGTAATTTTTCCAAATACTTTTTCTGTATGCATTACTACTTGTGTACCTGCCTGTACCTCATTATCTACTTTCCCCATCATATGTACCGTATGGTTCGTTGTTCCCATAACTTGAGTAATAAGCTTCTCAATTTGTTTTGCAGAATCACTGGATTGTTCTGCTAATTTTCTTACTTCATCTGCCACAATTGCAAATCCTCTACCACTTTCCCCAGCACGTGCAGCCTCAATTGCGGCGTTTAATGCTAATAAGTTAATTTGAGAGGTAATACCTTGCATAACATCAATGATTTTAACAATTTCTTCTGATTGTTCTTTCATAGTCTCTACTTGTTTCACACCGTTATGTACTGAATTTTGGATTGTATCCATCTGTTGAATCATTTGTTTCATTAATTTGTTACCACTCTCTGCATCTAATGCTGATTGAGCAGACAATTCATTTACAGAGGATGCTGTATTCACTATACTCTGCATTCCTTGTGTCAACTCTTCCATCGCACCCGCAGTTTGCTCCATTGCTTGCATTTGACTCTCTGCGCCATTTGCAACTTCTTCAATATCTATAGTGATTTTCTTCGCTGCACCACTAGATACTTCCGATGCAGATACTACTCCGTCTGCATGTTGGAATAAAAGCTGAATATTATTCTCTACTTCTTGCATATTTGTTCTTAGCCCTGCAATCATTTCGTTAAAATCACTTACTAATACACCTAATTCATCCTTAGCATTATACTCACCATGTACAGCTAAATCCCCATCTTTTGCTCTTTCCATCATAAGACTAACCGTTTGTAAAGGGGCAACTATAAGCTTGCTAATAATATAACTTACTATACATATAATGACTGTAGTAACTACTACAAGAATGATAAAAGTAATAACAGACCGCTCTATCATTTTTTGAGAATCTTTAAATACTTGGTCAGCTAAATTTGAAACATACGCTTCTAGATCTACAGCATAACTAGCTAACTCTACTCCCTTCGGTTTTAATTCCTTATGAAATTCGTTTACCATTTGAGATTCATTTGTTAGCTTCGCTTTATCAAACAACTTCTTATATGTATCCATATAACTTGGCAAAGATTTCTCCATCTTCTGAAACAGTTCATCCTCTTGCTTACTTAAATTGAAGCCATCATCATATTCTTTTAATAAAGAATCATATTTTTCAAGATCCTTTTCAATATTACCAATAATCCCCTCTTTATTTGTCGCCTCATTTGGTGACGCTGTAATTAATTCTAGTAAGTTATACTCTAGTGAATTTTGTGTACGAAGCATTCCTTCTAATAAAACTACAGAATGTTGATAATCATCTACTACAACCTCTGTATCATGCTTAATCTTGTTAATAGAATTAATTGCTACGCAGCTCATAATTACCATGCTAAATACTGCTAATGAAATAAGCGATAATAATTTATATTTCACTTTTAAATTTTTTAAAAAATACATTTTTCCACCTTTATTCCTTTATATATAGATTTTTAGAATTTTATAGCTTATTATTTACAAAATCGCAATAAAAAGCAATGATAAATATTCCCAATATAAAACTTATATCTCTAAAAAAGAAGTAGCATAATCGCTACTTCTTTTTGCTTTGTTTATCATATTGTTCAAACGCATGGATTCTTTCGAAAATTGGTGGATGTGTGTATAAGAAAAACTTCACTAACGCAGGCGGATTTACTTGGCTTAAACTCGTTTTTGATAAATATTGAAACGTTTTTACACCAGATTTCCCGTCCTTCGTCATATCTAAAGCATATTGATCTGCCGCTCGTTCTTCTATACGAGAAACATAGTTTGTTGCTGGCTGCGATGCAAAAGATAGTACAGAAGAAATTAAGAAAAATAAAGGTAAAATTGAGAAACATGCTACTTTTGAAATTTTTAGCGTATCCCCCCATTTTCGAATACACATATTTATAATACGGCTAATAAGATACATCCCTACAAACGATAGCAATACATAACTCGCAACGCCCCAATATATATGTTTCATAACATAATGTCCCATTTCATGGGCCATTATAAATAAAATCTCTTTATCTTTTAATTGCTTAAGCGTTGTATCCCACATTACAATACGAGCGTTAGGGCCAATTCCTGTTACATATGCATTTAACGCATTCGTTTTTTCTGACATATTTACTTCATACACGTGTTTAGCAGGAATGTCCGCTTTGTCTGCTATCGCTAAAATTTTCGTTTCTAATTCTTTATTTTGTAGCGTCGAAAAATCATTATAAAGTGGATCAATAACGACAGGCTGTATAAATGTTAAAAAGATTGTAAATGGAACAGAGAGTGCCCACCCTGCTAGCCACCATCTCTTCGGGAATTTACGGATAAGCCATAGAAGTACGGTAACTACGATTAACATCGTCGCATAACTTTCCCAAAAACCGATAACGTGATCTTTTATCCAGCTTTGTGTACTTTGCGTTGAAATGCCGTAATCAACGGACACTTTTCGGCTAATCCATTGCATTGGCAGAGCAAGAACTGTTGTGAGTAGTGATAAATAAAAGAAATAAATCGCAACTTGCAGGACACTTATTTTCGTCGTTTCCTTCGACCATTTCTCAAACTTTCTTGAAACACCGAGCACAAGTACAAATAATAAAATAATCCATTCCAGAGGCGTCGCTAAAAAGTACAGTAAATTTTTCACGCGCGAATAATCTTGGCTTAGCGTAAGCTCCCTTGCATTCATAAACGTTTCTGGATCTGCCTTTGTTCCTTTATACATGTCCGGAATCAGTTCATGATTCCATCCAAATAAATACCAATATATAAGCAACGCAAACCCAACGTACAAAAAAAGCGACCACCCAATAACCTTCCTCACGCTATTCCCTCCTCTATGCTGCCTGTCTATTATTATTGTAAGTTCGTACATGCTAAATTAGAACAAGCTTATTATGCGAATTGCTCGCGAGCCTTCTGCTTACAAAAAAAACTCTTCTACAAAAAGAAGAGTTTTACCTATCTTTAGACACTTTCTTCGGTTCATACTCTGGGATAAGAAATATACTTACAACCCAACATATGAAACCAGCGCCTTTTATATAGCGTATATATTCATAGTCTTGAAAAAATAACGTCGTTACAATAAGCGTAAAAAAACCAATTAAAACTAGTACGTATCCTATTTGCTTCTTAGATAACATAACGTTCCTCCTTAAGGAAGTACATCCACTAATAAACTAAAATCTTGTAAAGAAAAAGAACTATATTTCATAATACCTTGCACTGCTAAAAGTAAAATAAGACCGGTCACACACATATAATTAACGCTTTCTTCACTCTTTTTTTCAGCAACTATTCCGCCGCTTATACATAATATTCCTAACAAATGGAGTGCTAAATACATAAAGAAATAAGCTTCCTCCCAGCGAAGAATAACATTGACTGTCGTGATCAGCACAATGCTAAGTAAAATCAAATAAAAAAACTTATTTGATGATATTGTTTCATTCATATAATTTTATACATCCCTTTCAAATTTAGAATTAATGATGTTTCAAAGCTATAAAGTAAATGATTGTTTTCATACTATAAAACAAAAGGAAAGCCACCATTACTTTCTCGAATACTTTATGAACCCACGTATACTTCTCTTCATTTTTTTTGAAGATGCGCTTCATCATTTCTTCTACAATTAAACCAAATAGTAGTAAAACCCCTAACACAATAAGAAGAGAAATAATATTTTCTTTTACATGAGTATTAGAAAATAAGTAATACTCTGGAAACACAATCGTATCTACTACAGGTTGCACCCAATGACAAACGCTTTTATCACACATATCTGTAAGAGACGTAGCATCTATAATGTCTTTCAATATTTTTTCAATCGTCTTCTTCATCTCATTTATCCCCCACTACGTCTGAAAAGCTCTTTTCCTGCTCTACATATATAGCTGGCATTTCTTTATTCCAATATTTGCGGTTAACAAATAGAAAGATGAGTACTAAGTTTAATCCCGTCATAAAAATAATAAGTCCTGGAAAGAACGTCGTATAATTTGAGAAATCTGCAAAACTCATTATCTCTTCTTTATTTATTAGAAAAGAAGCACCGATTACAAATGCATTGTTTAACATGTGAATAGCAATTGGCATGAGTAAGCTATTTGTACGAATATATACGATTGATAGTACAACACTAAATACTACTGCGCCTAGGAAATCAACATGTAGCAACGCAAACAACATCGCTACTACAATGATTGCTATACTCGTTCCCCATTTTGCTGCAAAGCGTTGCAGTAAAAATCCCCGAAAAACAAATTCACCAATAATTGGTGCGATGAATACGACCATAATAACTTGATATACATATCCCCCTGTACTATCTATAATCGGTTCACGTAACGCGCTCATAATAAATTCCGGTGTAATCCATGCAAAGCTATACATGTACAAAATAAGATATCCATAACTAAACACGCATAACATAATCGCAATGTATAAAACTTGCACCAGGTTAAATGTTTCATTTTTATTAACAAATAATGAAAATGAAACGCGGTGTTTTCTATATTCATAAAAAATCCACGTAATCGGAAGGATATAGAATATAAGAATATTTATAAAAGTAGAATTTTGTATATGAAATGTACTTTCTATCAATTCATTACTGCCTCTTGCAACTAAAGTTAATAGTGCAAATACAATTAAAAAATATCTAGCTCGCATCGTTTGAAACGGATTCACACTCATCTCCTCCCCTATGTTACTTTTATCATATCATTTGATTCTTAATTTTTTGAGAAAGAAAACCTTAAAATTTCCTTAAAAATTCCATAAGTTACCGAAAGATGATATGATATTCGAGGAAATTAGGAGGGATTTTTTATGTATGAAGCAAATATTTTGCTCGTTGATGATGAAACAGCAATTTTACAATTACTAACTACCATTCTTGAAAAAGAAGGTTTTTCTCATATTACAACTGCAACATCCGCTGAAATAGCTTTATCTCTCACCGAAAAAAACGATTACGATTTAATTATTTTAGATGTCATGCTTCCTGGTCAGTCTGGTTTTGATATTTGTCCCATCATTCGCAAAAAAACAGATTGCCCTATTTTCTTCCTCACAGCTAAAACATCTGATTTAGATAAAATATCTGGATTTTCACAAGGTGCAGATGATTATATTACGAAGCCATTTAATCCACTTGAAGTAGTAGCTCGTATGAAAGCACAACTCCGTAGACATATGAAACAAGCAGTACCAAATGAACAAAAAGCACACTCCAGTTCGTTTGGCAGATTTGAAATTGATCGATATTCCGCAGAGCTTACAGTAAATGGACATGTTGTCGAATGTTCCGCCCAGCTATTTCAGCTACTACTCTTCTTTTGCGAGAATCCGAACTACGTATTTTCGAAAGAAGAAATATATGAAAAAGTTTGGGGAGCACCTGCCTATAATGGCGATGACAATACTGTTATGGTCCACATTCGAAAACTACGTGAAAAAATTGAACAAGACCCAAGTAAACCAGAATATATAAAAACCGTTCGCGGACTTGGCTATAAGTTCATTACAAAGTAGGGTGACGATATGAACTTTAATAAACGACTCATTATCCAGTTTATCATGCAACACGTATTTGTTTTAGTTACATTACTAATTGCTGTAGTAGCTGCATTCACTTATTTAATTTTTCTTGTTACTAGTACTTCATACGAACCGAACATTCCAGATGCGGAGAATTTTATGATTGCAAGATATATCTCTTCAGAAGATGGCGATATTTCGTTGAAAGCTGAAGTAAAAGACTTAATTAAAGAGAAAAATGATTGGATTCAAGTTGTAGAGGAAGACGGAAAAGTTCTCTATCACTTTAATACGCCAAGTGACGTACCGACATCTTATACGAAAACATCTCTATTCTCGTATATACAGAATCATGTAGAAAGCCCTTATACATTTACATATTGGGAAATTGAATTAGAAGAAAAGAACGTACTTGTTATATACGGCGGTATGTTAAAAAGCAATGTATTACTGAAAACAATCAAGAAAGAGCACCCGTCTGTATCTATGGATTCTTTCACATTAACAGATCAAGAAAAACAGTTACTTTCTAAAGAAAAAGCAACACTTCAAATCTTTAATAGTAGTGGCGAAGAAGTATTCTCCTATCCAGATGGAAAGAAAAAAACGTTTTCTGTCATACAAGCTGCTCTTAGCGAAAAAGAACCGTGGAATCATAAAGAAAACACGTCTAGCTTTTACGACACAAATAGCAATCATCTTCTTGTTGTAACTGCTAAAAATGAGTACTACTACCCAGATGATGAAATAGACGATGTATTTACTAAAAAGTTTCTAATCGGATGCGGATTAATCCTTCTTATCGTATTTGTTTATTTAGTCATTCTTTCTATTTGGTACGGTAATAAATTTGGAAAACCGTTATTACATGCGATGCGCTGGCTTAAAAATATAGCTGGTGGAAAGTACGAAGAGCCTGTTAGTAAAAAAGGGAAACCTGTCAGATTCCGGCGATCTGGTAAAGAAAAATGGTCATTCCGTTTATTTAGTGATGTGACAAATTCACTAGAGCATCTTTCTATTACACTCAAAAAAAATGATGCAATGAGGCAAGTACTGCAGCAGACACGTGAAGAATGGATTACCGGTCTAACACATGATTTAAAAACGCCACTTAGCTCTATATATGGCTACGCATTATTACTAGAATCACAGCAGTACAACTGGACTGATCGTGACATTCAACAATTCGGCAGCGTTATGAAAGAGAAATCTCAATATATGACGACATTAATTGATGACTTAAGCTTAACGTATCAATTAAAAAATAACAGTCTTCCTGCGCAGCATGTGAACATTGAAATGAATCAATTCGTCCAAAAAGTATTATTACAATTCATTAATAATCCGACACTTCAAAATCAAAATATTGAATTCGTACCAAGCTCAAACAAAATTCAATATTTCATTGAAGAAAAATGGTTCCAGCGTATTATCGAAAACTTACTCGTAAACGCTGTAAAACATAATAATGAAACGACAAATGTCAGCGTAAAACTTTCCCAAAACGCTACTTCATTTACACTCTCTATTGCAGATAACGGAAAAGGAATGGATGATAAAACGAAAGAACTTCTCTTTGAGCGATATTACAGAGGAACCAATACAGAAGAAAGCAACATCGGAACTGGACTTGGCCTCGCCATTACGAAACAGCTCGTTCATGCTCATAACGGAACAATTTCTATTGATAGCGAACTTGGAAAAGGAACGACGATTATACTTGTGTTCCCGTTTCATTCGTAGGAATGGCGCTATGTGGTGTCTTTTCTTTTGGCGAAGTTCAACAGTCTATGAAATTATATCGGGCAACTCAAAATATATCAGCGATTTTCAAGATATACCGACTTATCGACAAAAATCGGCAAATATAACAACCTATATGAAAAAAGCGAACCACTCAATGGTTCGCTTTTCCTTCTATTACTTCTTCTTCACCGGTATCCAAAGTTCAATTTGAGCAAACTCACTTTTATCTGCATGGGAACGCTCATCGTATAGTTCAAATTCATTAACGCCGCAATGTTCGTACCCAGAATGCGGGAACCATTCTGAGAATACAGCATTCCACGTTTGGTGAATAGACGATACCATTTCTTCATGAGGAACTTTCGGCGTTGTAAATACAGCATATGTCGCTGCTGGGAAAGTACGCTTCGCAACTTCATTTGGTACATTTTCAAATCCTGTAACTTCCATTCCAATTATATAAGTGAAGTCCCCTGTTTCTAAATTAAAATCAGTACATAATCCAAGCTCTACCCATTGGCTCGTATCTTTACGATTCGGAATTGTCGTTCCAAGATCTTTCTGTAAATATTCTTGCCAAAATGCTGGGATGTCTTGATGGTTTTTCCCTTCTTTACTTGTCGTCTTCAGTTCATAACCCGCCATTAAAAATTCTGGTTTATTTACAATACGATATTCCATTTGTATGCCTCCTAAATACGGATTTAATTTTCTTTGCTTTACATTCACGCTGTAATACATCGGTGTTTCAATTTCTTGTTTTCGATATTCACTCGGTGTCATTTGAAATAATTTTTTAAAGGCTCTCGTGAACGTTTCGTGAGATTGAAAGCCGTGCTCAAACGCGATATCAATAATTTTTTCATCCGTATGAGAAAGTTGATAAGCTGCCCGGGCTAACCTCCTCTTTCGAACATACTCCATTACTGTATCACCTACTAACGCCTGAAATACACGATGAAAATGCGACTCAGAAAAACCTGCAATACGTGCTAAATTACGCAGCGTCTGTTTTTCCATGACATCTTCTTCAATATAATCAATTGACCTTTGAATTTGTGTTTCATAGCTTTCCATCTCTGTTCACCCGCCTTATATGTATTATGATAAAAGAGAATCCTATCCAATTCTTGACGTTTTTTACTATAATTCCATAAAAAATTGTAACTTTTTTATATGTATTTCGTTGTTATGTATGAAGGGAGGGAAATGTAGTGAAAAGCAAACACTCATTAGAAGAAATTTACTCCGAACATATGCAAGATTTATTTCGCTATCTTCTCTCCCTAACCGGAGATCCCCACTACGCGGAAGATCTCATGCAAGAAACATTTTATCGAATGCTCGTCCATATTGACTATTATAAAGGAGAAGAAATTAGGCCGTGGTTATTTACGATTGCCTACAACGCCTTTATCGATTGGTATCGAAAAGAAAAAAGATATAAAACAACGACAGTTGAAGAATTCCATTTACCAAACGTACCAAGTACAGAGCACTCTTATTTCGTAAAACATGAGATTGCTAGTTGGTTAGACAGCTTATCTTCGCTTCCCCTTGAAAGACGAAATGTCCTGCTACTACGAGATTACTACGGATTCTCATATAAGGAAATAGCAGAAATGACCGGTCTCTCACTAGCGAAAGTGAAAATTGAATTACACAGGGGACGAAAAGAAACGAAAAGCATAAAGGAGTGATACGGATGGGGTGTACAGAGTTTAAAAAACTATGGGAGAAGTACGAAAACGGAACGCTCACGCATGATGAACAAGAGCAGTTAGAAAGTCATATTGAGACATGTGAAGAATGTGAAGTTTACTTAGATGAGTTGCTTTCGAAGAGTGAACCGATAAAGAAAAGACTACCGCCACAAAATCTGAAAGTCCCGTTTTGGAAAATAAAATGGAAACAGCGTTGGCAAACCGTTAGTTTTGTCCTTGCCGTTTGTATAGTAATCTATTTTGTTGGTCATTTTTCATCATCTTTTTACTTCTATAATATGAAAAAATTAGTTGAAGTAAATGAGATTCCAGCACTCGCACTAGAAGCAACAATTCCAAATAGTCGTTCCACTGGAGGCAGTACAAAAATAAAACCCTTTTTTCGTACAGAAAATGAAATGAATTTAGTTAAAACTGTTGGCAAAAAAGAAGTTCCCATTGGGACAGTAACAACGCGTAGTTTCTTATCATCTGTAGCTATCACAAATCAACCTTGGGAAAACAGAGCCTATCCAAAAAAGCTTTCCTTTGTTCATCCAAAAATCAAGGAAGAAGCTTCTTTGAAAGAATCATCTAAAAAAGTTTGGGATACACTTGGAAAGATACATGAGGGAACCGTTGCAGAAGTAGCGCTATCTTTTGACAAACCTTATACGTTGCAAGAAGTCGAATCAATTCTATATAGCGCATTTGAAGCACAAGAAATGCCGCCAACTCCTTTATGGTACGCTTTAGACACAGGACAAGAAAGAATAAATGAAGACGATTTCATCTTGCATAGCGGAGAGATTATCGGATTTCGAGAACATATAGAACTTCCTGATAGTGAAGCAGAACAACCGAAAACAAAAGAAGGTGCAGTAATCGAAATGATGCGCATTCTTTCTGAACATAAAAAAATTGTGCGTGAAGCTACTCGGACTCCTGAAAAAGAGCTGAATTTAGATAAGCGCTATCAGTATGTAAAAGATAACGGCGTTAAAGTATACGGCATGGTCATTACTGGCCCGTCGAAAGAATTATTAAAATTACAAAACTCGCCGCATGTTCGTTATGCGACGCTTGGAGATATTGAGGTTTGGAATTGGTTTGATCAGTGATGTGAAAAAGTAGAGCATCTAGGAGTGATGCTCTACTTTTTTATTTCCTCTCCACAAACTTCCAAACTAACATTGTTGCACATAAATAGGCGATCCCCATTACTAAAAAACTATAGCTTGCCCCTCTGTACCAATTCGATGATTCATTTAAAATGATTCCCATAATTGCTATACCGACTAATGCACCAATTTGACGATTTACATTTAAAGTTGCCCCAGCCATATTTCCATTTTCACGACCGGCAGATTTCATTACGATGGTAGTCATGGCAGGCACTGCTATACCGATTCCAAGATTAACAATACTGTATATGAATGCAATTCCTATGTAACTCACATTATTTACTATAAACATTAATAATAAAGACCCTATACTAGCTATAAATAACGCTATAAATAATAGCAATTTTGAACCAAACTTAGTCACCATTTTGGCGAATAATAAATTTCCAATAACAAATACACTCATCATTGGCAATAGTTGTAGTCCTGCTACAAACGGGCTTGCTCCATATGCTTTTTGCAAAAAGAGCCCAAACATAAATATGCCGCCAAATACAGCAAAGTTTAATAGAAATCCAACTATATTTGCTGAGGAAAACGTCTCGTTCTGGAACAATACTCTTGGTACAACCGAGTTTTTTGATTTTCGTTCTGCATAAACAAAGAGAATAGCAGTCAATACCGTTCCCACTACCCCTCCTAAAATTTGAAACGAGGACCATCCATAACTTGGACCTTCAATTAGAGTAAAAGCCAATAATGTTATTGTAGTTATACCGATTAAATGATTTAATACGTTTATTTTCTCCTTTTTCGGTAAAACGTTTGGAATAATTACAAAGGCCATTAGAACACCGATAACCCCAATTGGAAGGTTTATAATAAAAATGCTCCGCCAACCAAATGTATTTACTAAAAGACCACCAATAAAAGGACCTGTACCAGAGGCGATAGAGACAATTGCCGACCATATACCAAACATTTTAGCTCTCTTCTTTTCATCCGGAAATGATACTACTAATAAACTAAGTGAACTTGGCATAAATAAAGCCGCTCCAACGCCTTGAAGTACTCGGCCGATAATGAGGGTGTTCCCATTTGTGGCCATCGCACATAAAAGAGATGCAAATACAAAAATGATTAAACCAACCATATACATATTTTTTGCTCCATATTGGTTAGCCAATGCCCCTCCAGCGAGTAATAATGCCGCAAAAGATAAAATATATCCGTCGACAATCCATGTTGAACTATATAATGTCAGTCCTAATGTTTCTTGAATATTCACCACTGCAACATTTACTACTGTTACGTCTAATGTTGCCATAATAAAACCCATTGCCAAAGTTATTAAAATGAAGATACCTGATTTCTCTTTTGTTTGAACATCTAAATTTCTACTAGCCACTCCATTCACTTGCTAACTCCCCTCTCAAAAATTAGTAATTTACCTATATATTCCTTTAGAACTATAATAAAGAAAGTACTTTAATTATAAAAGTACTGATTTTTTATATAGTACCTATACTTTTATATAGTAAGGAGCGTTTATATGGAAAATGGAAATGAAGAGATTTTATTAAAATGCCCCATTGAAAAAACAATGTCTGTAATAGGTGGAAAGTGGACTTTCTTAATTTTAAGAGATTTATTTTATGGTCCTAAACGTTTTGCTGAGCTTGAAAGACGTCTAAGTGGCATTAGCCCACGCACACTCTCTCTTCGCTTAAAAGAACTTGAACAAGAAAATATTATAAAGAGAACAATCTATTCAACTATGCCACCTCACGTGGAATATTCACTTACAAAAAAAGGGGAAACACTCCGTCCTATTTTTGACGCGATGAAGGACTGGGGAAATGAGTGGAAAATATTAGATGAATAAAAAGAAGGTATCATCTTATGTGATGATACCTTCTTTCTGTTAATTCGAAATCAATTTCACATACATCCCTCTCACCGCTTTTTCATAAGCGACCTTACTCATCTGTTTTATTTTTTCCGACACCACAGACGATGGAACAACTTCACCTTCACGAAATAATGGAGGATCAATGAGACGGACTTTATTTTTCTGATACAAATCATAATCGTTTCTATCTTCTTTTACGTTTACATTCGGATGAACTTTGCTTAATAAAGCATGTACTTCTGGATCACTACATTGCTGCAATTTCGAAATAAGCGCATCATCTTCAAGAAGAAAGTCATCTGCATGAATAATCCTTTTATGAAGAGCTAACTTTAGCGTTTTCGCTAACATGTCGTTTCCGTAAATATTCATTGGCTTCATAAAGAAATCAATTACTTCTTTGTAATACGTTTCTGTAAACCATTCTGCCATTTCGACACTTTGAAGAACCATTTTCCCATCTACAGCAATGACATCCTCTAAAAAACTGTGAACTTCTTTTAAAGAAACATACCCATATGTATACATATCTCGTAACGTATAATCCACTCTGTCTGCGCATAATTCTGGTGCTGACCTTTCGAGTAACGTCCATTTCGAATCATCTAACAAAATATCTTCATAGTTATAACCATACTTCGCAAGGATCGCTGGAATTTCTGAGTTTTTCACAACAGAACTAAATATCTCTTCATGATAACTTTCATTTCTATTATCAAAAACGTAATCAATCACATGGGAAAAAGCAGTATGTGATACGTCATGCAGTAAACCTGCAATTTGTTCTTCTACTGAACCACCAAGTTTTTTAACCAACAACATAACACCAACTGAATGATCAAAGCGTGTTACATTCCAGTTCTCATTTAGTAAGTAGCTTGCGCCATTTTGATGAATACCTTTTAGTCTTTGCACAGGATTGCTTACAATTAATTCTTCTACTACTTGATCCACTTTAAACTCACCGTAAATAACATCTGATATAACCACTTATAATCCCCCTTCATTTCAGCAGCGTCTTCTAATCGTACCTTTTTTATAAAATCGATATCAATATAAATTATAAATCTAAATATATTTATACAAAATTATAAATGTTGTATATTATACATGTCTGTTATTTCTTTTAATTCATTTATTTTTATTGAGCGCTCCTTATGTGGAGCCTTTTTTTATTGAAAAATGTGGGGACTTTCATTCCAAATCGTGAACAGAACGCTAGAAATAGAAACGTACATATTCCGGCAAGAAAAAGGATAACATTGCCAGTTTTATTCTATTTTGATTTAATACAGGTATAGCTATTAAGAGAAAGAGGGGGAACATGAAAAAGATTTTCTTCACCATTCTATTCATCATTATTGTATTCATTAGTTTAGGATATTGGAAATTCTTCACTTTATCTGGGGTTTCAGGCGGTGAAAAGATTCAATCCATACACTCCCCAGATAAAACGTATACTTTACATATATACAGGCATAATGGCGGCGCAACGACTAGCTTTGCTATAAGAGGAGAGCTTGTAGCAAATAATAAAAAATTTATGAACAAGAAAAATATATACTGGAATTATCGTGAAGAAGATGCAACTGTACAATGGTTAGACGATCATACAGTAATGATTAATAAGCATAAATTACATGTAGAGACGGACACGTATGATTTTAGAAAAAAATAAAGAGAAGAGGACTGACTTTTATTAGTCAACCCTTTTCTCTTTATTCCGCTATTCAAACGTAACTTCCACCTGCACAATCTCTGATCTACTTCCAAGTCGAAGCGGTGGTCCCCAGAATCCGAAACCAGAAGAAACAATCGCGTGGAATGTGCCTTTTTGTACGTATCCCCAGTCTAATTCGTACATTCTTCTCGTTACAATATGATTCGGTGCCATTTGTCCGCGGTGCGTGTGGCCGGATAAGAGTAAATCGACGCCAGCATCCGCTGCTTGTTTCAACTCAAATGGTTGGTGATCCATTGCGATAACTGGCATGGATTTATTTACCGTACTCATTAAACTTTCAAAGCTTTGACGATCTCGCTCTGTTTTATCTCTTCTTCCAACGAGATAAAAATGATCTTCAATTGTAATCACTTCATCTAACAGAATACGAATATCAATCTTATCCATCTCTTGTAAAAATTCAGGAACCGCTCGGCCGTAATATTCGTGGTTTCCTAACACACCATATACGCCTAATGGAGCCTTCATTTGCTTCATAATTGGTCCCATATTTTTTTGAATGAACACACCTGGATGATCATCGATAATATCACCTGGCAGTAAAATAATATCAGGCTCCATCTCATTTACATGACGGACAAGTCTTTTTAAATGCGAAACGCCAGATAATTTACCGAAATGCATATCAGAAGCCATCGCAATGCGTAAGCTTTTACGTCCCTCTACTTTTTTCGGTATGTACACCTCGTACTTTCTAACTACTGGGCTATATGCGTTGAATACCCCATATGCAAAAATAAAGATAAACGCAAGTAACACGGCCGTCCCTGTCCAAATAATTGCTGCTTCTTTCTCCACTGAAAACTGTAAAAGAAAGACCGTAATATTTGCTAACGGCAACAACATAAGCGCATATTGTATGACCGCAAACCAAATCGAACCTATCGTTCGTAGAAATGGCAAAAACTTAAACACTTGCACGAGAATGTACGCATATGAAATAAAACCGACTACGAAAGCGTAATATCCCCAAGATTCCCAGCCAAACAACGCGTGAAGCCAAACCCAACCGTTCCAGCCGATGTAAAACATGAGTAGTGTGTATACAATTAAAATAGTGAATATATTGAAATAACGAAGATTTTTCACAGCCAGCCTCCTTCTTGATTTCTTCTATTATATCTTGTTATGCACTTATAGCGTAAATATTAAGCACTTCGCTCTTCACACTAAAAACCTCTAACTTTTTAGTGATGTTGCGTTTGTTGCGACGCAGATTAGGGAGTTGATAAGGAGGACTATATACAGGTTGTAAAAAAGTGCATCCGAACTAACAGATGCACTTTTTTATATTTTGTGTTTGATTGCTTTTATTTCACCCCATAATACTCCTCGATATCATAGTCAAAACCATCCCATGCTATAGATATAATTAAATATGTATTACTCGATGCAACTTCTATGTTTATATAAAATAGATACGTTCTTTTGGATAACCGTTTTCCCTCCTGAAACATCACATTCTTTTTTTACAGACCCTTAAATTCCTTATTTTTATGAGAGTAATGCTTCTTATCTGTAAAGCTAACAAATTCTATCCCCTCACAGAAACTAACATCACCATCGATAACAGTACTACCTACAAAAGAAAAACAATTTAGTTCTTTTAAATTTTTTATAAAATCTATTGTTGGTATATCTCCGCAGTCTAATAAACGTAATATTTCTAGAGACTCTAAATATTGAATACTGCAAAATCCCCCTATATTTTTACACATCTCGATTTCCAAACTAGTCAATTTTTCACTTGTATATTTTAGAGATTCTAGTGATTTTAATGTACGAAGATAATATAATTGTAAAGATTTTAAGTTTCTAAAACTTTCAATGCCACTAAGTGAATCAATTTTTGATTGAGTAATTTTAAAGTATTCTAGACCTCGTAATTTTTCTAATTCCTTCAAGTCTCTATTTTTAGGATTGTATTTCCATAAAGAAAGTGATTTTAAAGTACACATTTCCTGTAAACCTGTTATCTTTTTATCACAGTACATACTTAAATTTTCTAAGTTTTTTACTCTATCCAACTCTAATACGTAATTAGACTCAACTATTGCTAAGTCTTTAAGATTTTTTAAATTGTATACACTAGATACATCTTTTAAAAACATGTTATCTAACATTAAATGTGTAATATTTTCACACTCACCTAAAAAATTAATATCTTCCAATTCATAGTACATATCAGATATTTGCACTCCAGAAATATTAAACCTATTAATATATTCTATACATTCACCTAAGTTTTTTTGAGATACTAATACAGTTTCCCCGTGTATATCTTCTCTTACATAAAAACCATTTCTATATTTTAAGTTCATAAACTACTCCCCGGCCATTACATTTACTTATAATCTATACGCACCGCTTCTTCTAATAATAAATCCAACCATTCTTCCATAGTTCCTAAATCTCATAAAACTTTCTTATTTCTTAAATGTAATTCTAATACTCTACTCTCTTCATTAATAGCATATATTGTGCCCAAATCCATTGAATCTGCAAAGACAAAATATGATTCAGGAATTTTTTTAGAAGCATATAGTTGCTGAAAACTCTGTAATTCAAACGGCTGAAAATATTCTTCCTCATCAGAAAGACCACCAATTTTCGGCCGCCCTGCTATACGAACTAAATTTGCCAAAAAGCTTCCGTTCATAAGAGATAGTAGATATTTATATGGTTCCGGAAATACAGTTTCCATCTCATCTTCAAATACTTGAATTTCTTCTTTACTAAGCGGCGGATTCACTACATTCATCCAATTAACTTTATCTATATTTCCAAATACCTTAGTTCCAGTTCTTACCGTTTTCGTATCTTTTCCATATACTGGTTCCAGTTTTTTTATAATAATATTGTGCATAATTCCAGCTCTTTTCATACAAATTTAACACTCTAATACATTTTGCTTTCTTTCCATTATCACCTCACATATTAAGTGCATCAACATAATACAGCGTATCATCCGTCTGAAAATACATAACAGATCCGCGGCTATAATAAGTAACAAATGGAATCGGTTCTCCAAATTCATTACGAAGATTTATATCATGCACATGATTATTATTTAAATCATAAACAACCAACTTTTTATCTTGCGTAATGAATACTACTTTATCTTGAGCAACCGCAAAACTTTCTGACCGTATTTCCTTAATTACATTTATTTCATTCCATGACATATGAATTTCTTTATCTTTCATTTGAACTAAAGGAAATTCTGAATAATAATAGAACCAAACGTCTCCATCTATAACGTTCATTGCATAACAATCATCTACAGGAGGAACATTAAACCTTTCTACATATTGATCCTAACTATCAAAAATCAATTGACCTTTAGAATCAAAAGCAACTATACCATTTACTCCAATTGGACACTCTCCGAAAACCCCTTCATCACAATAACCAACCCATATATCTTCATTCACATCAACCTGACAATCTTGAATCCCTTCTCCGGCATAAAACTTACAATATTCACTTCCGTCTGCATTATAAATAACTGCATTATCACCTTCATAATTAAATATAAGCAACCATCTCTCTCCGATTCGTTGCATACATTGAACAGATTCAACATCAACATCAATATCCACATTTAAATTGAAACTCTTTATATTTAAATTAGTTTTATCCAAATAAATTATACAAGGCTGATCCGTATTCTTTTGTACGAGTAACATTACATTTTGTTTATAATCCAAACTCATTTTTTTAAACTGATACGCTTCAACCATAGACTTAAAACTTTTTAACTCTTTACAGACGATATCTTTCATATAGATGAAAATCCTCTCATTGCTTCTAAATATAAAAAATAAGCGTCAAACTTCCTTAATCTTAATAAGTTTGACGCTTATTCTCAATTATAATTTATTTAACTACAAACAATATCTCTTACTCTCTCAAAACCTATATATAACCATAACCCTAAAGGTTTTTTATATTTCCTTTATAAATTATGAACACTTCAAAATTAACCACGGATACCACAATATCTCTTCCGCCTCTATCTTTTGATTATCAATTAAATGAATAACATATTGTGCATCGTCATAATTAGCGATAAGCGATAGTTCATTTAAATTCTTACCATACTTTCTAAAATCAGTCTGTACATTATTATGAATAAACGAATAAAAATTATTGTTACTATAGCCACATATATCAACGCCTAATATTTCATCTTTATTGATACAGAATGGCAATGCATCTTCCATAAAATTATATATAGAACAGTCAAAATCATTTTCTTCCCTCTCATTCAATAAAAAATCCGTCCGATACTCTTCTGAAAGATTTAAACTAACAATTTCTAAATCTTCTATCCCCTTTAGATTCGGCCCCAATAACTTAGAACTGTGCAATAAGGCACGAAATATTATGCTAACAAATCCCCAAACATATCAATCAATCCCTCTAAATCCCTACCAAAATCATTAATATTATCCTGTTCATCAAAGCCTTTTTCAATTAATTCATCTGCTAAAATGTCTCTTAGCTCATGTATTGTTTCAATTTCTAATACACGAAAATCCTTACAATCTATAACCCATAATAATTCAGGGGCATTTTCCCGTAATATCTGTTGTAATAATTCTTTTGTATCCTGCTTAAAATTATACAAGTTGATTTTTCCTTTCTATTCTTATATGATTTCGGTAATCCAAAGACATCTACTTTCTTCTCACCTAAAAATTTAATGAATTTTAGAAAGAAACTCAATTAAAAAAATGTAAGACTTTAAGGAAAGATAGTAATTCTGACTCTTTATCGACAATTTCCCGTTTTCTATTTCATAATTCATTATAATGAATTATGATATTTTTATATAAAAATAATCATTAAATTAGGTGTAATATCTATCTTGTTTACGATGAATAAATAGTGGAAACAAAAGAAATTAAATCCATTCAATTTCTTTTCTTTATTACCTATTCCCCCTAAACATCCATACCTCAAAACAAAAAATACGGTCCCTATACACACTCATACAGGAACCGCACCTTATCATTAAATCACAAAATCCTCTGGAATAAACACCTTCACTTCTTTCGGCTGTACGTATACAACATCACCCGTTTGAATGCTGAGCTGTTTGAACTGTTCTTTACTAATTTCTGCTTCTAAGTACTCATCTGTACCGTCTCGTTTTAATTCTACATATACGACAGGTCCAACTGCGTGAGAGTATGATACTTTTGCAGGGATTGCATCTACGCTTTGTTTCGTACGAGAGATGGATAAGTGATGCGGCCTTACGTAAGCTACTCCGTCTACGTTTGAAACGTGCTTATGCTCTGGTGCTTCTAGTTCCACTGAGCCTACATTCAGCTTACCTTTATGGACGCGGCCGTGAAATAAATTTACATTTCCTAAAAAGTCATACACGAACGGGCTTGCTGGGTTTTCATATACTTCTTCCGGTGTTCCCATTTGTTCAATGCGGCCTTCATTCATTACAACGATGCGGTCCGCAACGTCTAGTGCTTCTTCTTGATCATGCGTTACGAATACGCTCGTAATTTGAAATTCGTCATGTAATTTCCTAAGCCATCTTCTTAATTCTTTTCTCACTTTTGCATCAAGTGCACCGAACGGTTCATCGAGTAATAAAATTTTCGGTTCAACTGCAAGTGCCCGTGCTAGTGCGATACGCTGTCGTTGTCCGCCAGATAGTTGCGCTGGGTAACGTTTGGCGAAACCATCCATTTTTACTAGTTTCAATAGTTCTGTTACTTTTTCTTCTATCACTTCTGCTGACGGTCTTAAGCTTTTCTTTCTTACCTTTAAGCCGAAAGCGACATTTTCAAATACATTCATATGTTTAAAGAGCGCATAATGCTGGAAGACGAAGCCGACTTGCCGATTTTTCACATGAATGCTCGTTAAGTCTTCTCCATCAAATGATATAGAGCCGCCATCCGCTTCTTCTAATCCTGCAATAATTCGTAATAACGTCGTTTTCCCAGAACCTGACGGGCCTAATAAGGCGACAAGTTCGCCTTTTGGAATATCCAAATGAATGTCTGTTAGCGCCTGAAATGTACCATATTGTTTGGATACATTTTGAATTTGAATACTCACCATAATCCCCCTTATTATCGTTTTTCCATTCTCCATTCAATCCAGTTTTTTATAACGAGCGTAAAAACAGCGATAAGTGACATTAAAGTCGCCACAGCGAACGCTGCTGAAAATTGATATTCATTGTACAAAATTTCAATGTGCAGCGGCATCGTATTCGTAACGCCGCGCACGTGACCTGATACAACGGAAACTGCTCCGAACTCACCGATAGCACGGGCATTACATAGGATCATACCGTATAAAAGACCCCATTTTATATTTGGAAGTGTAACGCGCCAAAACATTTTCCAGCCGCTTGCGCCAAGTGATAGAGCTGCCTCTTCTTCACTTTTTCCTTGCGCTTGCATAATCGGGATTAGTTCACGTGCAACGAACGGAAACGTTACAAAAATCGTTGCGATAATAATGCCTGGGACAGAGAAAATGAGTTTGATCCCATGTTCGAGTAACCATCCGCCAAGAGCCGCCCTCGGTGTGAACAGTAAAACGAATACTAATCCTGCGATAACTGGTGACACAGCAAATGGCAATTCAATAAGAGAAAGCAATATCTGTTTTCCTTTAAACTGAAATTTGGTAATAAGCCACGCAGCCGCTATCCCGAATATCGTATTAAGCGGTACGACGATACATGCAACGAGAAGCGTTAACCGAATTGCCGAAAATGCTTCTTGATCTGTTACGGCTGCAACGTATACATCAATCCCTCGTTCAAAAGCCTTTAGAAAAATCGTTATGAGCGGCAATAATAGAAAGAGAGATAAAAATAAAACTGTAATCGTAATGAATACAATTGGTACAAACCTAGATTCATTTTTAGTTGATTTGCTTTTTACTATTTTCTTTTCTAGTAATGTTGGTTCCATTTTCTCCCCTCCTATTCGCTTTTCAGTTCATGCCTTCTGCTCCAGCTTTGAATCATATTGATAAGAAGAAGGAAAAGGAGAGAAACAATAAGCATTACAGTCGCTACAGCTGTTGCGCCCGCATAATCATATTGTTCTAGTTTTGTCATGATCATCAGTGGTGCAATTTCTGTTTTCATCGGCATATTCCCCGCGATGAAAACGACAGATCCGTATTCTCCTAATGCCCGTGCAAATGCGAGTGAAAAACCCGCCAGAAGAGCGGGAAAGATTTCTGGTAAAATGATTTTCATAAATATTTGAAAGCGTGATGCCCCTAAACTCGAGGCCGCTTCTTCTATTTCTTTATCAATATTTTGAAGCACTGGTTGCACCATCCGAACGACAAATGGTAAACCGATAAAAGTAAGCGCAACGATTATTCCAAGTTGTGTGAATGCTACTTTTATATGAAACACGCTTAATAATTTTCCAATCCAGCCATTTTCCGCATATAAAGTGGTAAGTGTAATACCAGCTACAGCTGTAGGGAGGGCAAACGGCAAATCAATGAGTCCATCTAATAGTCGTTTCCCTGGAAATGTGTATCGAACGAGTACCCAAGCAATTAATAAGCCGAAAATGGCATTTACAACGGCCGCTGCAAATGAAGTTGTCAAGCTAACTTGATAGGAATGTAACACACGCTCGTTCGTTATAACTTCTGCAAACTTCTTCCAACCTAACTGTGAAGTTTGAATAAATACGATAGAAAGTGGTATAAGTACAAATAAACTCATATACAGCATTGTAAATCCAAGAGATAATCCAAACCCTGGTAAAACACGTTTCTTTCTCATCTTCTTTCACCTCATCCCCCTTTAGCAGCGCTCATTATTTTTGATACATTTTATCGAATACGCCGCCGTCATTAAAGTGTTTTTCCTGTGCTTTTTTCCAGCCACCAAATAACTCATCTACTGTAAATAATTGAACCTTTGGGAATTGAGATGCATATTTTTCTGCTACTTTTTCATTACGAGGACGATAAAAGTTTTTCGCCGCAATCTCCTGACCTTTTTCTGAGTACAAATATTCCAGATATCCTTCTGCTACTTTTTTCGTTCCTTTTTTATCAACGACTTTATCTACAACCGCTACTGGTGGTTCCGCAAGTACACTAATAGACGGTGTTACAATTTCAAATTTATCTTTTCCAAGTTCTTTTTGTGATAACAACGCTTCATTTTCCCACGCGATTAATACGTCTCCAATTCCTTTTTCAACAAATGTTGTCGTTGCTCCGCGTGCTCCTGAATCAAGTACTTCCACGTTTTTATAAATTTGGCCAACAAATTCTTTCGCCTTATCTTCACTATTATTATATTTTTTCAGTGCGTATCCCCACGCCGCTAAATAGTTCCAACGTGCTCCGCCTGATGTTTTCGGATTTGGCGTAATGACAGACACACCTTTTTTCGTTAAATCATCCCAGTCTTTAATTCCTTTCGGGTTTCCTTTTCGCACAAGAAATACAATTGTTGATGTGTACGGAGTCGAATTATCCGCAAATCGCTTCTGCCAGTCTTCTGCTAACTGTTTCTTTTTGCTAATCGCATCAATATCATAAGCAAGTGCTAACGTAACAACATCGGCTTCTAAACCATCAATAACAGAACGCGCCTGACTTCCAGATCCTCCGTGTGATTGTTTTACATTTACTGTTTGCCCATTCTTCTCTTTCCAATACTTCGCAAATTCTTTATTGAAGTCTTGATATAATTCCCTAGTTGGATCATACGAAACATTTAAAAGCTCAACTGTTTTTTTATCTCCACTTCCTTCAGAATTACTAGTGGATGTTGCCGAACCACACCCTGATAAAAGCACAACTGCTGATAATAAAACACCTGTACTTTTCATAAACGCTGTCTTACCCCACTTTTTCATTGTTAAGCCCCCTTAGTTTATACAATAGAAAAAGGCACACAATCTATTCACAAAAGTGAACATTGTGCGCCTTCAGTTTATCTGATTAGCTTCTAATGTATTTTATTCTATTCGATTTCTTTTCATTTTAATTCCGTAATTCATATGTGTCAACTTGGATTTTGTTTTTTCTTCCTAAATAAAAATCAGTGAGGATCGTCCCTCACTGATTACAGTTTCAATTTATTTCTTCAACTTATCCGTCTTCGCAATAAATTGCGCTGCTTCCGCGCGGCTTACCGCTTTATCTGGAGCCCAGCCATTATCTGTTCCAACTGAAATGTTTTCTTGAATTAAAATATTGGCATACTTCGCACCCCAATGATTTTTTAAGTCCGCAAATTCTTTTGGTAGTTTCATATTTTCATTTCTTTCTAATTTATATGCATTTACTAGCATCGTAGCCATTGATGCACGGTTAATGATTCCGTTCGGATTAAAGTTACCGCTCTCATCACCTTTTACAATACCTGCTTTTTCAACTGCTGCGATGTACGGTGTAGCCCAGTGATTTTGTGCATCAGGGAATGATGGCTTTGCATCTTTATTAATTTCTAACCCTAACACAGTTGCTAATATTTTTGCAGCTGAACTACGATCGATATTTTCAGCCGGAGCAAATGTACCGTCTGGCTTACCGTGCACTGCTTCTTTATCTACTAAATATTGAACTGATTCTTGTGCCCAAGCTGGTACATCAGAGAATTTAGGCTTCTGTTCAATTGCACTTGCATCGATTTCAAACTGTAGTTGATATTTATGATCATATTTAATTGCTGGAATTAATATATGCATTTGCATATTATATTTTTTCGAGAACTCACCGATTTCAAATTGAACAACTTTCGTGCCATTATTCGCTTTATCTTCGGAGATTACTTTTACATCATGGAATGTCCCTATTTTATTTGGATCTTCTACTCTAAGATACTGAAAATAGCTACTATCTTGAACTTTTAATGTAACGATTTTTTTATCACCTTGAATCGTTACTTTTGGATTTTTTAAATATGTAGATGCAACTGATGTATCATTCGTTTGATCTTTATAAGTCTTTAAAATAACGTCATATGTGCCATCTGCTAGTTTGCTAGCTGCTTTCATTTCTACTGCCGCTTCTGCTTTCGCAATCGGTGCCATAATACCACTGAATGGAACTGCTAAAGTTGCTGCTATAACGAACGCATTAACATATTTTTTCTTAATCATTATCAACATGACCTCTCTCTTTATATGATTATACCCAACATAACCATCATATTGATAATGATTATCAATGTCAAATAAAAAATATCATTTCCTGCACAAATATGCCTTTCGTTCATTTTTAAATAGTAAGTAATGTGCCGTATGAACTTTCCTTTCTAAATAATCGATAGAATACGAGCTTGATGGATCAACTAAATCACCTATCGCACCTGAAAGATGATCGATTACTTGCTGCAAAATTTCTAAGTTTTTCTTCTCACTTTCCGCGTTCATTTCATCCATAATGTCACAAATCAGGTATTGAACTCTCCGTAAACGTAATTCCTTTTGCTCCACGTATATCTCCTCCTTATTAGTTATATTACGGTTTAAATATATGGGGTTATAGCTTAGTCAATGCTAAAAAATACAAAGGCAACCACCTTCATAAAGATGGTTGCCCCTATTTTTATACTTGCATCGCTTTCTCTTTTAACGCTCTTCTTAACAACTTACCTGTCGTATTCTTCGGCAATTCTGTTAAAAATTCGATACTCATTGGCACTTTATATTTTGCTAAATGTAACGTGCAATAGTGCATCAGTTCTTCTTCTGTTACGTGAGCTTGTTTCAGAACGACGTAAGCTCGTACTGCTTCCCCTAAGTTTTCATCAGGAACGCCAATTACGACAACCTCTGCTACAGATTCGTGTGTATATAATACTTCCTCTACTTCACGAGGGTATACGTTATAACCACCAACTAAGACGATATCCTTTTTACGATCAACGATATAGAAGTAACCTTCTTCATCCCTTTTCGCTAAGTCTCCTGTATACAGCCAGCCGTCTTTCAATGTCGCTGCTGTATCTTCTGGTGCGTTATAGTATCCTTTCATAACGTTAGGCCCGCGAACAATTAATTCGCCAACTGCACCGACAGGTACTTCTTCCCCAAGTTCATTCACAATTTTGTTTTCTACATGCCAAATATTTGTACCGATCGACCCAGGTTTACGCGGACGATCTAGCGGGTTAAAACAAGTTACTGGTGATGCTTCTGATAAACCGTATCCTTCTGAAACGATAACGTCAAAACGTTTTTCAAAGTTTTGCAGAAGAGCAACAGGCATTGATGCACCACCTGAAATACAAAGACGAAGCGTCTTCACATCTTCTGCGCTTGCTTCTTCGAATAAATATAAATAATTGTACATCGTCGGTACACCAGCAAAAATCGTTGGTTCGTACGTGCGACAAATACGGAATACTTCTTTCGGACTAAATTTCGGTAACATTAAAATAGTCGCCCCGTTCACAATCGGCGCATTGACCGCCACTGTTAAACAAAATACATGGAACATAGGCAGTGCCGCAACGACGCGGTCATCAGCCGTATATTGTAAATACGACGCCACATCGCTCGCATTACTATATAAATTTTTATGTGTTAACATAGCGCCTTTCGGTTTTCCAGTCGTGCCTGAAGTGTATAGAATAACCGCTACATCTTCTTCATCTAGCTCTGGGCCTTCGTAAGTTAAATCTCCAGCCCCTATCATTGTCGTAAACGTTTTCATTTTTTCAGTTTCTGTATGGTTAAAATCTGATGAGGTTTCGCATATGATGATGTTTTCAAGTGAAGGAAGTCTTGTTGTAAGAGATTGTATAACAGGTAGAAGGACGTCGAGTACGATGATTGTTTTTACATCTCCATTTTGTAAAATGTAATGCATTTCGTCTGCTGTATAAATTGGATTAACTGGAATAACTGTCGCTCCAGCTTTCATTGTTCCATATAAACCGACCAAAAAATGTGGTGAGTTTCCAACAACTAATGCGACATTGTCCCCTTTTCCAATGCCCATTGCTGCTAAATTGCTAGAAAACCTTGTGACCATTTTGTTTAATTGGTCATACGAGACCGACTGATCCATAAATATATAAGCCGGTTTATCCCCCTTCTTTTTTGCCGTTTCAGCCAAAGATTGAACGAGATTCACACAAACCCCACCTTTATAAAATTTAGAATATTTAAAAATTCTAAATTAATTATATTAAAAGAAAATTAAAGTAGCAAGTGATATTCCATTAACTGCATATACAACGATCACCTCCTATCGACTTCCTTTGGAAAGATAAGGGAATTTCATTTATTAGCAAATGATGAAACGAATGCTAAAATCATTTCAGGATAATATGCACTCATCTTTTCGCTAAGTTTTTCTAGTTCCTCTTTATTCAAGCTCGTATGCTCCCCATACAAGTTGAATGCATCCGCTCCATTTTCATGAAAAAACAATGTAACATATAATGTCGGTAACCCATTATTGGCCTCATCTATCAACAAGACAAGATCTGGTGTTTTATTCACCGTACTAAACGTTTCATTTCTTTTCCATTCCTTATTTTGAAACATTGTTTGTATATCATCTATCTTTCGTTTGTTATCTGTATGCGTAAAATATATAACATTATCCTTCGCTGGCTTTCCAATAGATAAAAGTGTGCGACTTGAGGACGTTTCATCGCTACACGCTGTCATTCCGATGACGAGGCTGAGTAGTAATACAACGTACATTACCCTTTTCATTTCGAACCGCCTCCTTTTGAATATATATATTCCTTTACGAGGAGCAAATGTCCTGTGATTTTATGGTGAGTGAAATTATATCGGCGATTTTTAAAATATATCGACTTACCAACAAAACGCGACAATCTACGTAAAAAAAAGAGGCTGCCAGTTACGGCAGCCTCCCTTATTTTTAGAAGAATAAATGTAAGAAATCTTCTGTTGTAATATTACCAAAGTAACGTGCGATATCTACGCCCTCTAAAGCTACAGTGAATGCATCTTTATCAAATTGTACACCTGTTAGACGCTCTTCAATGTCATGTACATCTAGCGAACCGAAGAAGTCACCGTAAATTTTACATTCTGTTACTGTTCCTTTTTTCACTTCAAGACGAACGTCAACTTGTCCAACGGGGAAGCGGTGTGAATGTTGTAAGTTGAACTTCGGAGATTTTCCGTAGTTCCAATCCCAATTTTGGTAACGCTCTTCAGAAAGTTTATGGATTTCTTTCCAATCATTTTCTGTTAATTCGTACATCGGAATTTCTGTTTCCCCTTCGAAAATTGTTTCTAGAAGAAGTTGTCTAAACTCTTCTGTTGTCATTTTTTCGTTTAAGAATTCTGTAATGTTCGCAACGCGGCTACGGATTGATTTGATTCCTTTTGATTGGATCTTATCCATTTTTACTTTTAACGCTGATACGACGTGATCGATTTCAGAGTCAAATAGTAACGTACCGTGACTGAACATACGACCTTTCGTTGAGAACTGCGCGTTACCTGAAATTTTTCTACCTTCAGCTAAAATGTCGTTACGACCACTTAGTTCTGCATTTACGCCTAATTTACCAAGCGCTTTCGTTACAGGCTCTGTGAATTTTTTGAAGTTGCTGAAACTGTCTCCATCATCTTTCGTAATAAAGCTGAAGTTTAAGTTTCCTAAATCGTGATATACTGCGCCTCCGCCTGATAGACGACGAACGACATGAATACCTTTTTCTTTTACGTAATCTGCATTAATTTCTTCTACTGTGTTTTGGTTTTTACCAATGATAATGGAAGGTTCGTTAATGTAGAACAGTAAATATGTTTCGTTAATATCTAAATTCTTCACACAATATTCTTCAATTGCTAAGTTTATTCTAGGATCTGTAATTCCTTTATTATCAATAAATAACATCATATCACCTCATGAGTTCCATACGTAGCCACTATGCGCTAGCGTAATATGGCCACTGAAAATTTGTTTTGCCTCTGTTACTAAATCAGATGGGTTTCCTGCATGCGGTAAGTGCGTTAATAAAAGTTCTTTTACATTCGCATCTTTCGCAATACTTGCTACTTCTGTACTATTCATATGTCCTGCTTTTGCCGCTTCTTGATGTGCATACATATTACACTCACAAATAAAAAGATCAGCATCTTTTGTGAATGGAATGAATTCAGGAATATAACTGGAATCCGCGCTATATACTACAGCGTCACTACCAGCTGTAATACGCATCGCAAAGCATGTAACAGGATGAACAGTTTTTAAGAATGAAATCGAGAATGGTCCAACTTGAAGTGTTTCTTCTGGGTTGTACGCAATTCCTTTCGTATGTGGTTCATGCGTTAAAGAATGGAATCCATTCTCGTCAAACGTATGACCGTATATTGGTAACTCCGGTAGTTGCCTTGTTGTCGCACTCGTAATTAATCTCGCATATTGCAATACCCCAATATCCGCAACATGATCGTGATGATAATGCGAAAGTACAACTGCATCTATATCAGATGGTGTTATATATTTTTGAAGCTGTGCTAGTACACCACTACCACAGTCTACAAGTAAACGAAAACCATCTTGTTCAAACAAATACCCCGACGTTGCTTCTCCCGCTTCTGGAAAACCGCCCCAAAAGCCGACAACAGTCATTTTCATATGTATCCATCCTTTCTAAAACCGAGTAGGAATGCATGTTTCACTTACATCCTACATTGTTAACTATAATCCATTTCCTAAACTTTTTCATTAATTTTCAATTTTGTTATAAAACAGTTGTTGACTTTCGTTATTTGTACTAATACAATGATAGTAAGAAATGGAAATGGAGGGATTGACATGATCGATCAACCAATGGAGTTTTTCAGAAATTTACCGACGAAAACTTGTGCGCACTGTGGGAAAGAAATTGATGAGCAGCACGAAGCATACCATAACAAATGTGATGACTGCGTTCACGAAGAATAGTAGTTTATGAACATAAAAAAACCTAGCAGACATAGTCTACTAGGCTAATAACATCGTATCCTTCTTCATCGTTGAACCTTTCACCAAGAGCTCCAGTTCAAACTCATACAATTCTTTTTGTCGATAATTTTTCGTATGGATTTTATCCATCATCAGGTCGACAACCTTTCGGGCCATCTCATCGATTGGCTGCTCAATTGTCGTAATACCTGGCTCTGTAATCTGTGATAATATTTGATTATCAAAACCGATAACAGCGAGATCATCTGGAATGCTCCAGTCATGGCGTTTCGCCTCTGAAATAATTCCAGCTGCAACCTCGTCACCTCCTGCCAAAATCGCGGTAGGATTTTTTTTGTCCTTTAATACTTCATGGAATATTCTCTTTCCATCATCCCAAGAGAAAGCGTTTTCAAGAAAATCGATCGCTTCTACTTGGCGGCTCTTCTCCGTTATGGCACGTAAAAAGCCCATTTTTCGCTGTTGGCTAACCACTTTGGTTTCGTTACCACGACAAAAAATAAGATTACGATATCCTTGTTCTAACACATGCTTAGCAGCTATGTATGCTCCTTGCGCATGATCAAACTTCACTGTTGGAACATTTGCTTCCTCAATATATTCATTACATAACACGATTGGACCGTGCTGTAAGTATGGCTCTACATCTTCCCACGGATTTTCTAGTGAACATAGAATAATCCCATCTACTTGTTTCGTAGATAATAATTGTAAATACTCCATCTCTTTTTCCGGTAAATATCTTGTTTGACAAATAATCAGTTTATATTTATGTTCAGAAGCAGCAATCTCGATTGCTTCGATAAATCTACTGAAGAAAGGATTTGTAATCCTTGGAACTAGCACCGCAATTGTTTCCGTCTTTTGTTTACGAAGCCTTCTCGCCGCAGAATTAGGAACAAAGCCTAAATGCTTCATTGCTAATTGAACCCTTTTTTTCTTCTCATCTGAAACATATGGATGATTATTAATCACCCTAGAAACCGTTGTCCTTGATAACCCCGCTAATTTCGCCACGTCCTCTATAGTCGACACGAAATTCTCCCCCTTTGCATGAAAACGTTTTCTTAAATTGATTATATAGTATATTATTGGAAACTGCAATATGGGTTGTTATGATTTTACTATATTAATATTATACATAGGGAAAAGTATGTTAATGGGAGGGGAAAACATACTGCTTTTAGAAGTTTATAGTAAGCATATTTATAAAAATTTGAAGGTGATATTTCATGAATCGGACAGATCGTTTATTAGCCATATTAATTGAATTACAAAGAAGACAAACTGTTACAGCAAAAAGCTTAGCTGAAAAATTCGAAACAAGTATAAGGACTATTTATCGAGACATGGATGCACTTAACGAATCGGGTGTTCCTATTTATTCAATGCCTGGTCACGGTTATTCATTAATGGATGGTTATTTCTTGCCCCCCATTCAGCTTACGCCTGAAGAGGCTGTTACTCTTTTACTAGGCGGTGATTATATCGAGAAAACTTTCACTTCTTCTTTTTCTGTACATGCACGATCAGCAAAAGAGAAACTTGAAATTGTTCTCCCTGCTGATCAACAAAAGAAAGCCCAGGAATTACGAGAAACTTTTCGTTTCCTTTCTCCTATATTTTCACATCAGCAATCTGAACAAGAAAAACTAGAAAATCAACTTCTCCTATTGCAAGAATCTATTCAAAAAGAACAAGCTATCTCTTTTTCTTATCGGAAACCGAGAGAAACTACAAAAATAAAGCGGACCGTTCATCCTTATGGCTTAGTCAATATTTCAGGAATTTGGTACATCGTTGCCCACTGTTTACTTCGAAAACAAATACGCAATTTCCGCTTAGATCGTATGGATACGTTACAGCAAGAACAAGAATTTTTCACAAAACCGAAAGACTTTTCTTTACAAAACTATAAGCCTGAAAGCAATCGTACTGTTATGATTCATTTATTGTTTCCATCTCATATTGCACATAAAATTATTGAATCACGATATTATTTTATAGATTCATATGAACATAGAGATAACGGTTTTCACGTCTTTTTGAAATCAAGAAGCATAGACGAAGTATTTCAATGGGTATTAAGTTGGGGAAGCCAAGTGCAAGTACTTGAGCCAAAAATTCTTTCTGAGAAAATCCGTGATGAAGCAAAAAAAATGTTACGACTTTAATTGTTTCATTTCACTACTGACATAATGTTGTCAGCATTACTTCTTTATAGTAGGTAGTAACAAATACATTTTCATAAAAAGGAGTTAGCAATATGAAGAAATTTGAGGAATTAGCTACGTATTACATAGAGGAATTAGAAAGGTACTCTATAGAGCAATTTAGGACGAAGCCGTCTAGCGAAGAATGGTCTCTTGGTCAAATGTATAATCATTTAATTGCTTCTACATATATGCAGTTAGATGCAATCGCGAAATGTAAAACTGAAACACCATCAGCAACTAACAAGAAAACGGATATGGGTGAAAAAGTATATAAACTTGGTGCTTTCCCGGATATACAAATCAAAGTACCAAATCATCCTGGATATACACCTGAAAACCCCTCTAATAAAGAAGAAATACAAAAACGTATGCTAGAATTAATTACAGTTGTTAAAGACATTGAGCCAACACTTTCTTCTATTCCAAGTGATTGTAAAGTCGAACATCCTGGGCTTGGTTACTTACATGCAGCAGAATGGTTCCAACTTATTTCTATGCATTTTGCTCATCATCTTCGTCAGAAAGAAAGATTGGAACTTAAGGTTTGCTAAGTGTTAACAATTCCACTAAAAAGAGACTGCCAATATTGGCAGTCTCTTCACTAGAATATGCACCGCCTATACAATTCATAAATTCCCACTTGCTATCAATAGAAGACTCCTCTTTGTTATTCAATATAAAACCCCATCAATACGTCATCCCCATATGATCCATCTTCATATTTAATTTGCTTTCTTTGTCTTCCTTCTTCTACAAATCCCATCCGTTTGTACACTTTAATTGCCCTATCATTAATAGAAACTGCGCCTAAGCAAATTTTCTCTAAACCTTTCTGCTCTTTAGCCCAACGAATAAGAAATTCAATTAGCTTCGTACCAATGCCTTGATTACAGTACGCCTCCTTAATCCCCATTCCCATTGTGCCTGCATGTCGTAAGCGGTCTAGTTCATATCGATTGAAAAGTAAAAAGCCGACCACCTTATTATCTACTTCATAAACTATGTAGAGATTACCTTTCTCATGACTTTTCCGTATCTTTTCTCTTTCTGCATTCATATCATTTGGCAATTTATTTGGAGATACTATAAAAAACTTTGTAGTAGTTTCCGATAGTATAATTTCTTTTCTAATATTCATAATGGGTTCTGCATCAATCTCTTTTGCTAATCGTATCATTGAATCACCTCTTACCCTTTTCCTAAAAAATAATATTTAAACTATAAAATTCTCAATATGCAATATTACATATTGAGAACCTTTTCACTTTTGATACAATATTTTTACGTCTATATAAAAGGAATGTACACAATGAATCCAATCTTAACGGCTGCAAAACAACTATTACATAAAGAAGAAAAGATTTTATCAACTTTAAATTGTTCACTTACCAGTTATATTATTACACATAATGTTCCGTATCCCGGCATGTTACTGGCTACTAATAGAAGGCTTCTCTTTTATGGACAATCTAAAAATACATTCATTACCGAATTTAAGTATGAAAAAATTCAATCTATAGAAACGAAGAGAAGAATCTTTGATAAAAAAATAATATTTTACTATGAAGATGAATATATAACGCTTGGGTACATTACTAGTTCAAATGTTGAAGAGTTCGTAGACTTACTACATAGAAACTGCAACACTAGCGCAGACTCATAATCAGTGGGGATCCCCCTGCTGATTCATTATTGTAACTCCTCCCACTTCGTCCAAACTTCTCTCCCGTTTATATGATACATATTATCCTCGCGATCCATAAACCCATGCACGATAAATTCTCTTCTAATCGTACAAAAATCATCATGATATTGTTTTATGAATGTATTCATTTCTTTTTCCGTATACTGATTCTTTGCATTTAATTTGCAAATTAAATGCTCTAACAATACTAGTTTTTTCTTCTTTTGACCTGGAATCGATTTTAGACGGTCCTCTTTATCGAAAAAATTACGAATGGTTGTATCACGAAATTTCATTTCACTTTCAGTCATTTTGTTGTCCTCCATCGGTTTTTATGCTATAAAACTTTATTATTTGTCCTTACTATTCTTCTTCATTCTTTTACTTATAACATCCATAAAGTAATATCCGCTAATTAGCACATAGTAAACTAAAAGTATTCCTAGTGCATCTTTCATATTTATATATTTTTCTTTATGAAACAAGATAGGTGAAAGGGCGTAAACAAGAAAGATGATTAGCGGATTTACGATAAAATAGTAAGTAAGATTTCCTTTCATCATATCAACTCCTCTATATCTAGTTTTCTCTATAAATTGTTGTAATTCCTTTTCTTTCGTTTAGACTGCAATCAGAAATTAAAAGCAAGAGCTCCAAGGACAAATTGATTGAGACACTGGAATAGCTGAATTAATACAGAAAATAAAAAATCTATTTTCTAAAACATTGGTGTTATTGCAAAGAATTTTTGTATTATAAATGTATAGTAAAAAAATTATAGGATTATAAGTAAATAGAATACGAAATTGTTGATGCCGAAAAAATCCCAAGAAACATTCGTTTCCATTTATGAAGAGGTTCAAATTTCGAGGTTGTTTTAAATATAATGAATGGAGAATACATAATGGACAATTTATTTAATCAAATTGCAACTTTTTTTAACATATCATTACCTCAAGAAATGATGAATGCTTTCAAAACTCCAATCTATTTGCAGCACAAGAATGACTTTTTAATACGCTTATTATCCTTTGAAGAAGCCATGGAAGTGTATTTATACCTACATGAAGATGTTAATATTCCAGAAGTTTTCCCATTATGGACCGATGATAATTCCAATTATGTAGGTGTTTACATGTTAGGGCCACTAACAGGAAAAGTTTGTTTTATAGACCATGAGGAAATCGATTTATCCCCAGTATATCCTCATGTACAAACGTTAATAAAAGCTCTATTAGAAAGTCCTGAAAGCGATTGGTATGAACTTCCAAGATACTATCCTTGTTCCAAAGAAAATACGGATAAACTGCAACTAAAGCAAGATGTACAAACCATTAATGAATTGAAAAACCTTCTTAAAAACGATGAATTAAATGAAACTAAAAGAACTCAATATTTATTTTCAATTATGGCTTTAACTCCTCGCGCACAATTGCATGAAATACTTCCCCTCTTGGACGACTCGGATATGTGGGTACAAGAGAGAGCCGCTGAAATTCTAGGTTTCCATAGATACGTGCCAGCTAGCGAAAAACTAAATTGGGTTAAAGAACATGGCCAACATAACGGGAAATTAGCAGCTGAATTAGCATTAAAAAGAATAGAAATGGAATGAAAGAACTAAAAGAAAAAGACTCTGATAACAACAACCTTTGCGAACAAAGCCAATAAAAGAGCCTGTATCGATAATCACTTAGTAATTATTGATACAGGCTTTTCATTCTAATGTTTAGTTGTTATATATATTTACCTACAAGGTGCTTTTTTCTACGCTTCAATCGATTGATTTTCAGCAATATTTCTAAATTGTCGTTTGTGCATCCAAGTTAAGGATGCAATTGTTCCAAGTGATAACACAACGATGAAAATCATGAGTACTCCTATGTTTTGCCACATGAAGTTAAAGTCTCCACTTGATACAACTGCTTTCAATCCGGATACAGAATATGTCATCGGCAACCAAGCATTGAATGGCTGTAAAAACTTCGGAATCAATTCTAATGGGAATGTTCCAGCACTTGTTGTAAGCTGAATAATTAATGTGATGATGGCGATGAAACGCCCCGCATCACCAAATGCTGTTACTAAACATTGAATTAATGCGATAAACGCTAAACTTGTAACGATGCTAAAGAGTATGAAATACGGAATACTTTGTACTTCTACACCTAATCCGAATAGCAATATAACATCTGCTACAATCGCTTGAATAATACCGACTGATAGTAACACACCGAACTTACTAATAAACCAGCTAAATCCTGATTTCGGAACGCCCACTGTATCACGTAATGGATATACGATTGATAATAGTAATGCCCCAACAAATAAACCGAGTGATAAGAAGTACGGTGTAAATCCAGTTCCGTAGTTAGGAACTTCCGCCATTTTCTCCGTCTTCACTTTTACAGGACTTGCAAACATATCATACGTTTTATCCGTCCCTTTTACTTCACCAGTTTTCTCTGCCCCTTCGCCAAGTTTCTCAGCAAGTTCGCCTGAACCATCATTTACTTTTACGAGGCCATCTGTTACTTTTCCTGATCCGTCTGCTAGTTTATTTACGCCGTCGATTAGCTGGGTTGAGCCTGTTGACATTTTATTTAGACCACCATTTAGATTGCCTAGGCCCGTTGTTACTTGATTTGAGCCATCTGCTAATTTCGTTACTCCTACAGATAATGTACCTAAACCGCCTGTTACTTGACTTGAGCCGTCCGCTAATTGATTTATTCCACCTGCCATTTGGTTTGCTCCTACAGATAACGTGCCTAAACCGCCTGTTACTTTGCTTGAGCCATCTGCTAATTTCGTTACACCCACAGATAATGTACCTAAACCGCCTGTTACTTGACTCGAGCCATCTGCTAATTGATTTACACCACCTGCCATTTGGCTTGCTCCTGCTGATAGTGTACCTAGGCCGCCTGTTACTTGACTTGAGCCATCTGCTAATTGATTTACACCACCTGCCATTTGATTTGCTCCTGCAGATAATGTACCTAGGCCGCCTGTTACTTTACCCGAACCATCTGCTAATTGATTTATCGCATCAATTAATTGACCGGATTCGTTTTTAAATTTATTTGCGCCTTCTTTAGCAGTATTTAACTTCGCACCAAACCCTTGAAATTTTTCAACAAACCCTTTTTGTGCACTGGATAATTGATCAATACCAACAGTTAAAGATTGTAATTCTGCTGGATTCGATAGTTTGCTTTGCCCATCGCCTGTTTTTTGATTTATTTCACCTTTTAATTGTTTTACTTCTTCATTTAATTTATTTGTTCCACCTGCTACTCCGGCAGCTTTTTGCTGAACTGTCGCTGTACTTTTTACAGCACTTGTTACGAATGGCTGTAACTGCTCTTGATATTCTTTTGGTAAACTTTCAATTTGCTTTTGTAAATTCGCTACATCTTGCGCTGCATTTTTTGCATCTCCTGCTGTTGATTGCGTAAGTTCATTTAACTGATTTACATTCGCCCCAGCTCCATCTATTTTCTCATTTACTGTATTCAATATAGAAGGGCCTTTTGACTGCATTTCCTCTAAAGCTGCAGCAGAACTTTTCACTTTACTATTTAAATCTTGCAAACCTTTTTCAATTTTTTGAGAGGCTTCCTCTAATTGTCTTTGTCCCCCAACCAATTGTTCCATACCATTTGATAGATCGGTTGTTCCTGTTTTTAATTCACCTGTCTTACTTACTAATGTATTTAAACCTGCTGTTACCTTCTCGGACCCATCTTGTAGTTTTCCTATACCGGTCTGCATCTCACCTGTTTTGCTATTTAACGTATTTAAACCTGCTGTCACTTTTCCTGACCCATCTACTAATTTTCCGATACCTGTTTGCATCTCACTTGTTTTACCATGTAACGCATTTAAACCGGCTGTCACTTTCCCTGACCCATCTACTAATTTCCCTATACCCGTATTGCTATTTAGTACATGTAAACCATCTGTTACTTTTCCTGATCCGTCTACTAATTTCCCGATCCCTGTCTGCATTTCACCTGTTTTGCCATTTAGCGTATTTAAACCGTCTGTTACTTTTCCGGATCCATCTTGTAATTTCCCTATACCCGTTTTGCTATTTAACGTATTTAAACCTGCTGTTACTTTTCCAGACCCATCTACTAACTTATTAGATCCATCTGCTAATTTCTGAGCTCCATCCTTCATCTCCCCAGACTTTCCTTGAAGTGTATGAAGGCCATCTGTCACTTTACTTGAACCATCGTGCAATTCACTTGATCCGTCATGTAGTTTATTTGCTCCTTCCGCCCCATCTGCTAATCCTTTTGAGACGTCTTTAATGGAATCAAACATTTTCTCTGCATATGTTTTCGTTAACGTACTTGATACTTCACCTTTAATTTTTTCAATCGCTGTTCCACCAATTTGTGAAGATAAGAAGTTTAAGCTTTCGTTTGGAATATATTCTAAGTTTAATGGTTTTGGATCATCTTTTAATAACGTTGTAGCGTTACTTGAGAAGTCATTTGGAATGCGTACTAACATGTAATACTTTCTACCTTCCATTCCTTTTTTCGCTTCTTTTTCACTTACAAACTCCCATTTGAAACTTGTATTATCTTTTAAATTATCAACGAGCCCTTTTCCAACCTCAATTGGTTTCCCATCAAATACTGCACCTTTATCTAAATTAACTACCGCAACTGGTAAATCATCTAACTGTTTATACGGATCCCAAAAGGCCCATAAAAACATACCTGCATATAAAATTGGTACGAATAAGACCGCGATAATTGGAATTAATATTTTTTTACTTTTTATAATTTCAGTAAACTCTTTACGAAGTAACTGATTCCATTTCATCATTTCTCCCCCTTTTCCGAATGACCGAATTGTTCATTTGGTCATTTTCTCCCAAATAAAAAGGCTATACCTATTCATACATATGCCTTATCCCCGAATTTATACTATGCAACTGTTTCTTCATATGAAGTAAATATGTCTATTATCCCTCCCTAAAATAAATGTATGACCAAATTATTCAATTGGTCACTTTTTATAATAATAAAAGGATTATCTTAGTTTGACAATCCTTTTAATAAATAAAGTTCAAATAATTCTGCAATTTTTTCTTTTTCTAGCGGTTCATGATTTTTTTCCCAATCAAAAATAAGCGATACGTATAAGCGAAGCATAATAAATGCTGTAATTTCTGGATCACATTTGCTAATCTCACCTTTTTCAATCGCAATCTTTAAATACGATTGAATGACAGAAACGATTTCCACATCTACTTGTTGCATCACTTCTTGTACTTCTTTCGTTCCCATATCGCGCTCTTCTTGAATTAACTTAATCATGAGCTGATGTTCTTTTCTGAATTCTAATATGCTATATAATGCTCTATGTACATTTTCAAAAAATGAAATATCTGAACGAATTGCATTTTCTGCAACTTGCTTCATTTCTGTAATTAAATTAGAAATAATTTCGCCAAATAGCTCTTCTTTATTTTTGAAAAAAGTATAAATCGTTCCTTTTCCTACATTCGCTAACTTCGCTACTTGATCCATCGTTGTTGCTTTATAACCGAACGCTGAAAAAGACTTTGTTGCAGCTTCAATAATAGAACGTTTTCGATCTATCGCCACATCGTCACCTCCAAAAATGACCAATTGGATAATATAGTCAATCAGTACATCTTTGATATTACCACACGCTTACATTCTATACAAGTTCTCTTTTTTATTATTTCCAGTATAAAAATTTCCAGTCAGCGTATATCATACTGTCCATAGTTTATCAGAAGAAAAGAGAAAAGGAAAAGGTGTTCTCAAAATATACATCTCAAGAACACCTCTTTTTATTTCAGCATAGAAAGCATAATCTTCTCTAACTCTTCCTTACTTACATTTTTATCAAATACTGCTTCTCCTGGACGCTCTAAACTATGATTAATAATAACAATTTGATAGGCTCTATTGTTCCCTTTTGCAGGGACTATCATCTTCATCCCTTGTAAATTACTATCTGAGTTATTAGTCGCATAGAATATTTGATTACCTTCTAATTCGTACTGTTCAATATTTTCTTCTACAACAAACAAAGCATGGAACGGATCTTTACTTTCTCCAAATACTTGTGATTGATAAGTTGTATAGTTTCCTTTTCCGTTTGTATACTCTAATTCAATAATTAACTCAGGTCTTCTCTTAATAAAATAATTTACCTTTTCACCCTTCAAATTGTATCCTTCAATTGTGTAAGTTGGCTTCTTAATTTGAAAATCGACATGTTGCTGCGCTTCCTTTACCGTGTAATTTAAAGATTCATATACTTTGTCATCAAATGGTTTTGACTGATCATAAAGCGCATATAATTTTTCACGATCATCTTTTGTTAAACGCTCTTCTCTAAAAAATATTGACTCGTAGTCAGAATCTCTCGGAGCACCTTTTTTCTGTATATTAATAATTTCTTTATATAATTTTATGTACTGCTGGAATTCATCTTTTGTTAAACTTTTTTCAGCTAAATATAAATAATCTGTCTTTTGTTCATACACTCTTGCTGAATAACGATATTCTTTTTTCGCATTTTCTTCTGTACCAAACAGCATATCTACAGCATTTTGGAAAGCATCCTTTGACTGCTCTACTTTATCCTCTTGCTTTTCTTTTCCTTCCGTTGCACGTGCGTTGAATAAAGAAAGGGATGCTATAGTAACTATGACAATAACTCCAAGTAAAGAAAGACGATACGATTTCTTTTGGAACTTTTTAATCATAACGATTCTCCTTTTTAGTGTTCGTTTATTTCTACTTAAATTTGCTAGGCTTGGTACTTGATAGGAATAATGTTCTAAAAGGGTAATGATTGTATGACCGTATGCAATTTGCTCCTCTTTGTCTATAAAAGTAAGCGCATATGCATCACAGGCTAATTCTTGATCTTCTCGCATACAGAAATAGGCGTACCAAAGAATCGGGTTAAACCAATTTAGTAGGAGTAAGCTATACATAATCCAATTTACAGCTACGTCGTTTCTCTTAATATGAGCTAACTCATGGTAAAAGACATATTGTAATTGTTGCTCATTTAATACTTTTATATGTTTTTTTGATAGTAATACTTTCGGGCGAAAGAAACTAAAAACAGTTGGGCTCGCAATCTTTCCCGCTAGACGTAATGAAACTGCCTTCTTCATTTTCAGAGACTGCTTACAGCGATTAAACACTGTAACGACCTGTTCATCCGTAATATCTGGTTGTTTCTTTATGTAAGAATATAACCGTCTATTTGTAATAAACGTGATGATTACTAATACGATTACCCCAGCTAACCAAACATATAGAGCAATTTTGTATAAAGAAAGTGTAGTCTGTTGTTCCGCACTCGCGTTTACTTCAGGTTCACTATTCTTTGTTACAGTTTCAGAATTTGATTCTAATTCCGCTGTATGTTTCATCTCGTTATTCACTGTACTCTCAAGTGAAGATGTATTTTTTTGAATAACTTCCGACACACTAGAATTATAAGAAAGTAATGAATAAATACTATAAGAGCTATCCGGTGACCATGGTAAAAGGAGTCTTATCATTAGTACGATCCACAGCATATATTGCCACCGGGGCGTTAATTTATTTCTAAATAGAACTTTTATACATAAAATAAATCCAACTAGTATACTGGCCATAAGTGACGTTTCTATAAGCCAATCAAAAAAATGAGGAAGGTATACATTTATAAGCATGTCTATCATTGTTATCTATCCTTCCTCTTATTCTCCTCTTTCTTCTCATCTAAAATGCGTTTCAGTTCATTAATATCTTCTGAAGACAGTTTTTCCTCTTTTAAGAAATTAACAAGTAATGGTTTAAACGCTGCGCCGCAAAAACGCTTTAGCAAAGATTTCGTTTCAACTTGTAAATAATTATCTTGTGATACTAACGGATAGTAAGCGTACATACGCCCTTTATCTTGATGATAAGAAACGGCTTCCTTTTGTACTAACCGATTAATTAATGTACGGATTGTTTTCGGTTTCCAGTCCATTGCATCCTCTAGTTCTTCTATAATTTCATTCGCTGTTTGTGGAGAGTTAGACCAAAGTACTTTCATAATTTCTAATTCAGCTTCAGATATTTTAGGTAATTGATTCGTCATATACTTCACTCCTTCGTATTACATTTGTAATCTACAATTAAGATTACAAATGTAATACTTAATTGTCAACCATATTTTAGAAAATATACTTTCAGTTAAACCTTACTTAACAACAACAAATTTCCCTTTTTTCAAATAATCAAATAAAAAAACAAGAAAATCTTTACATTTAATAGTAATATAGAAAATAGACAAGTTTATCAAAATAGTGGAGGCTTTTTCAGTCATGATGCGTGCGCTTCGTTTAAATATAAAGCAAGCTTTTTGTAGTCGTATTTCTTTAATTATTATGTTTAGTGGATTCGTTCTTATTTGTATTTATCACTATTACTATGTCATTCGTTATTTAGGAGACGCTGCGAGTGGACCTATTTCAACAGATATAAAATGGATTGGATTTCGCGACAATGAAATGGATGTTTATTTATTATTAATGCCAGTTATTGCGAGTTTTCCCTTTAGTACAAGTTACAATTCGGATAAGTCAGATGGTTTTAAACCGTTTGTCAGTAAGGGGATTTCTTTATTTCCTTATTCAGTAACGAAATATATCGTTACGTTTTTTTGCGGAGGATTTCTTTATACGCTTCCATTCATCTTATCGTTATTATTTTGCAAATTAACCATTCCAGACGGAACACCTACTATTGGTTCCGGCATCATAAATGCTGATGGAATGTTCGCAAACCTATATTTTGATGCGCCTCTCACTTACATTACTGTATATATCGGAATTAATTTTTTATTTGCAGGTTTAATGGCTCTTTTAGGACTTGCTGCATCTGTATGGTCACAAAAGGACTATATGGCGATTCTCTTTCCATTCGCAGTTGCCTCCATTCCGTACGTCCTGCTAAATACAATACTTCCTTCAATAGGCGGAGCACCTATTCATTTATATGATCCGAAACAACCATTGCAAGGCATGTCACCGTACATTTTAACGATGCAATGTACTTTCTTCCTTCTCGTTAGCTTATTCATGTATATACAAGGAGTAAAGCGGGATAAGAAAAAATATAGAAGAAGACTGCAAAAAAGAGATCGATGTAGAAAAGCGTTTCAAGCAATTTCAGACTAAATCATTGAACGAATAAGAGCGTAATTCCCTAAGCAAGCTTGGAGAATTACGCTCTTATTATCATTATTCATATAATCATCTCCCCCTTACGGCGTATCTGCTAATCCCCATAAAATAACGAACACCGCAAAATAAATCGCTTTAATACCTACAACTGAACATAATAAAATAATTGCATATTTACTTAATTCTCTTCTTGCACCTATTAAAGTAAAAATGACTGCCAAACTAAACGTTACATAGGACGATGCTATATGTATTAAGTTATACGTGATATCTAAATTTTGAGTAAGTCCTGTTACCTCAGCTACAAATTGAAACATGACGATTGTACTAAAAAAAATGGCAAGCTGATTTATTAATTTTCCATTTAACCATGCTTGCATTTTTAACCTCCCCATTATAAAAAACTGAATTTTTAATTAATTTTAACATGATTTTTACAGAAAAAGAACGCTCAGTATATTTCTAAGCGTTCTTTTACAACGATTTAAGAAGCTTTCTTCAAGTCAATTTGAGCAAGTACTGGGTCGTGATCACTTACACGTCCGTGTTCTTTCATAATGTTTGAGTTTAAGTGTACTGGGTCTACAATTGTGTGTGGTGCGATGTTGTTTGTTACTAAAATATGATCTAACACTTGCGCATTTCCTTCATGAATATACGTGTAGCGGTTCTCTTTCGGCACTGTGTTTAACATATTTTTTAAGTTTGTTCCTTCTAGTGCTTTTAGTGGTTTAGCAAACTCAAAATCGTTCATATCTCCTAACACAACAACTGGTGCATTCGTATTCTTTTTCTGAATTCCTTGTACGAAATTGTTTACTTCTTGTGCTAATTGAACTCGTTTTTCTTCACTCTTTAATACGAGCGGCTGCACTTTTCCAAATGGCGTTGCATCTCCTATTTTTGAGTTTAAGTGATTTGCAACGACAACAACGTTTTGTCCTTGGAACGTAAATTCTGCCGCAAGCGGTTTACGTGTACTTTCAAATAATGGGTTTTCGTCTCCAATACGAACAACATTTTTATCAAGCAACTTCGGTACTGTTGCTAATTTCACGCGTGATGGGTTGTAGAAGAAACCGACGCGAATATTCGCTCCTGGTGCTCCTCCGTCTAGATTATTATGCGGAGCAATTTCTACATACTCATACTTTGGCCCGCGAATCTCTAGCACTGCATCAATGATACGTTTTGCGCTTAATGAAGCATCTGTTGTCCCGTCATTAATCGTTCCGTTATTATCTTGCATTTCCTCTACACCGATAATATCTGGCATTTTTAAATTGTATTTAATAGAATACGCTAACGCTTTTACTTTTTCATCTGTTGTTTCTTTTTTATTCGCCGAGAAGTTTTCAATGTTATATGTAGCAACTGTTAACTTATCAAGACGCGGCTGAATATTTGCTCCTATTTGCTTAAATCCACCGTCTACTACAGATGGTAATTCCGTTATTGGCGCGATGCGGAATGCACCGTAATCATATCCGACTACTCCTGTTATATCTCCAGTGAAAGTATCTCCTACTTTTGCTACATAATCACGAGGTACTTTTACAGAAAGACGCTCTGGGTTTAATTGATTTTCATCTAATACAGGTGTGCCATATTTCGTTACGACTTTATTCCCGCCATTTTTCACTGTTACATATAAATTTCCGTTTTTCTGAGGTGCAATAATTTTTGGCGTTGGCATCGTAACGCGCATACCTTCTATACTTTCATAAAAGTCGATTGCATCTTCATTTGGATCAAATAAACCAAATGCATCATTATCGATAATTTGATCAGGAATTTTCACACCGTTTTCTCCAAGTACAATCGGTGCTGGTAAAGCTTGATCTTTTGCGATTACAGCAACGCGGCTCGCTTTAATTTCGGTCGTCGTTAAGTCTGTTTCAAATCGCTCTGCATATCCAGGACCAACATATTCTTCTACTTCTCCATCAGCTTGAATAAGATCGCCTACCACTACATTTGCATCTTTTTTGTACACATAAATACCTTCTGAAGTAGCTGGATCATTATCCGGCTGATTATCTTCTATATAAAAACCATTTTTATCAAGCGCCGTTACAACGCCTTCCACATTGTATACTTTCTTCCCGTTGTAAGGAGAAATATGTGATTTTCCTTGAATATCATGAATACGAACCTGTTCATTGTTTGCGATAACAAATGAAAATGTTGAAATCGCTGAAGAAGTAAGCCCTTCTTTCTCTGCAAATGCTTTAATTACACTATTTTCATTCACGATAATTTGTCCGTTATAACGAACGCTTTTATTTGTAGGATTAGAGCCATCTAACGTATAGTAGATTGTTGCTCCTTCTGTATTCGTCGTTAATGTTACTGCTGTGCCCTTCGCAATTTCTCCGCCACTTGGCGAAGCTACTACATCGCTAACACGGTTTTGTCCTTCCCCTTGAAACTTATGAGCTGTTACTGATTTTAAACCTGGGCTACTAAAATATAATTCAAGCGTCCCTGTTAAACTAACTTTCTTCCCGATATTTTCAGGATGATCTTTCACGTTTACTGCCGCTCTCACATCGCCTTTTGGCAACTGAACAGGCATGATTTTGTCTGGATTCGTTTCATTTGGCGAATCCGCGATTGCTACGTTTGTATCATCAAACTTAGCCGGATCTTTCGTGTATTTAGAAGGACTTTGCGTATACCCAACGATATATCCTTCCACTATCCCCTTCGCTTTCCCTTGCTGCTTAAATACTTGAATTGCTTTTTCTACTGACATAGAAGTCGTTTCTTCTGCTTGTACTAAAGTTCCAGTAAATGAAAGCAATAGTATGAATGATAAAAAGACACTTAACAATTTCTTCACAGCCATTTTCCTCTCCCTATTTCATATTTTCTCAGCATTTCTATCATATCAAATGATTCGTTATATAGAACTACATTTCGACAAGTTTTACAAAAAATTTATTTAATTTACAAGCTTTCAAACTATAATACAAAATAATAATTTTACACCTTCTACGAATGCACTCTATAATATTAGAGAGAGAAAACAGAAAATATCGAAATTTAACTGGCATGTAAATGGATTCATTTGAATAGGAGTGATTGGATGGAAGTGCAAACAGAAACATACCGCGCAGCTATGAATGGAACATTAGAACGTCATTTTTCAGATATGATTGCCGTTATACCAACTAGAATTACAATTGAGCAGTTAAAACAGCGGCTAGAAACGATCGCTACTAAAGTTGATGAGTTAAAAATTATTTTTAGTGATGAGACAAGCCTTATTGTTGAGTTACATATGGATGAAACCATCATACCGTATGAACTGCATATTGATGAAGCGAATGAACCAGAAGAATATAAAATGTACAATAGACAAGATTCTACAATCGTAGATCGTCATTTTGAAGATTCTGCTTATGGCACTGAAATTTTTACTCGTACGCTATTTGTAGGCGATGTGCTGGACTGCTTTTTCCAGCAACTACAGTTTTTATGGAACCTCGCTCCAGACTTGTTATTTGTAATCGATTCAAGTGCCGCAATGAAAGTGATATCTAGAAGCTATATTGAATATCACGTTGAAAATGAATTATTACCTGACATTCCTGACTTGTACGTTATTCATTCCGTTTATGAAGACGATAAAGACGGTGAGCCTACGCAATATTGGTTTCATACACATGGCCTTTTAAGAGCAGGTGTAACAGAAATAGAATTAATTATTCCAAATCGCATTTCTTCCTACTACGGTATTGGTGACCTCTTTCAAACCTTTGCTAATAATGCTGTTGAAAATGGACAAGTCCCTATGAATGAGCCTATCGTTATCGCGCATAGTCAGCAAGGTTCTATACATACAGTAGCTGTTCCATGGGAAAAAGGATTATCTTATATTGGGCATAAAACGAGTATGGATCAATTATCTTCAATTGAGGATGAAGAAGTAAAACTACAACCAATAGATGCGCAAAACGTATTTCTTGGCGGTATGGATGACCGAGATGAATACCATCAATCTCCATCCGTTCTCTTATTCAAATTTAATACTTCAGAAGAATATATTGAAAGCTTTTTCCAAGAACACGAGGAAGCTACAGGGCTCATGTTCTATAAAACAAATAGTGAAACCGATCGTATGGCTTACAATGCGAAGAATACTTTCGGGTATTTCAGTAACATTTTTCACATTGAACAATCGAATGAAGATTTTCGTTTCCTCGCTAAGTTTGGTGTCTCCTACGAAGAAGGAAAAAGTGAACATATGTGGTTTGAAATGCAAGAAATTACGGAAGATTTCATTCAAGGAATACTCATTAATGAACCACATTTTATAAAAGATATGAGTGAAGGAAATAGTTATCAGTTAGATTTTGATAACTTAACAGAGTGGATTATTTATGCAGGAGATGCTGTTATAAAGCCAAATAACTTATATATGTTTATTGGTGAATAAGTAACAAAACGCCTTCAATATAATTGAAGGCGTTTCACTTTATTGCGCGATTAATTCAGTATCCATTACTTTCTCCAAATGAGAGAGTACACGCTTTGCGGCTTTCTCACCTTGATCAATACAGTCCGGAAGACCAGAACCAGCGTAAGAACTACCTGCCAAGTATATACCTGGCAACTCTTTCTCCATAAATGTCGTGAGTTTCTTCATTCGCTCGTTATGACCTACTGTATATTGGGGCATTGCTTCTTTCCAGCGGCTTACGACTGTAAATTCTGGATCCTCTGTAATATCCATCGTCTTTCGCAAGTCTTCTAGTACGAGCTGAACGAGTTCCTCTTCTGTTTGTTCTACAACTGCTTCATCACCAGGTCGTCCAACGTAACAACGAAGAAGCGTTTTTCCTTCTGGCGTTGTATGTGGCCACTTTTTATGTGTCCACGTACATGCTGTAATGGTGTAATCGTTATTTCGAGATACGACAAATCCTGTTCCATCAATATCGCGCTGAATGGCTGATTTCGAGAAAGCCATTGCCACGTTCGCAACTGATGTGGACGGAATATTGCGGAAGAAACGAAACTGCTTGTACTGCGCAAACATAGATGGCAATACTTTATGTGATGTTGCCACTACGACCGCGTCCGCTTCTATTTCTTTTCCGTTACTAAGAGTAATCGTATAACCATCACCAAGTTTTGCAATTTTTTCAATGCGAGTGCCCTTTATTATCGTACCTTCATGCATCTTCACTTCGAGAGATTCTACGATAGATTCTAAGCCTGTTTTCACTGTTTGGAAAATGCCCTTTTTCGGTTCAGATGTCTCTTTTTTCGGGGCAAGTGTACGCATACCGAGTGAAATACTACGATGTTTCTGCTCAATTTGATACATTTGCGGGAATGTTGACATTAAGCTCATTTCATCAATATCCCCTGCATAAATACCCGATAGTAATGGTTCGATTAAATTTTCAACCACTTCGTTTCCGAGGCGATGTCTGAAAAACTGCCCGAGTGATTGGTCAGATACTGGCTTTGATCTCGGCATTAACAGATCAAAACCAGCTCTTAGTTTACCAATTGGAGAGAGCAGCCTGGAAAATAGAAACGGCGTAATTTGCGTTGGAATTCCCATCATTGATCCGCTCGGCATTTTATGTAACCGATTGTTTACGAGGATAAATGATTGACCGCCCTTATTATTTACAAGTTCATCGCCAAGACCTAATTCTCTCGCTAATCTTGCTGCACTTTCTTTTCGTGCTAAGAAAGAATCCGGTCCGCGTTCAATTGTAAATCCATCTTTTCGAACGGTTTGAATTTTCCCGCCAAGTTTACCCGATGCTTCTATCAGTAATGTATCGATCGGCAAGTTGTTGTCACGAATTTCTTTTTGCAAGTTATACATTGTTGTTAATCCTGTGATGCCACCGCCGATGATTACAACTTTTTTCCTCAAGCAGGCTCCCCCTTTCTTCTTACAATACAGATTCTTTTTTCTTTAATACAACATCTGTTAAGCAATCAATAAATGCGTCCGATGCATTTGGCATTTCTGGACGATAATATTTCGCGCCAATTTCATCTGTTACAACTTTACATTCAAAGTCATTGTCATATAGAACTTCTAAATGTTCCGCAACAAATCCAACTGGTGCGTATACGAATGAAGTATAACCGTACTTTTCATTTAATTCTCTCGTTAAATCTTGTACATCTGGACCAATCCAAGGATCTGGTGTGTTTCCTGCACTTTGCCAACCTACTGCATAGTTTGCAACTTCCGCACCTCTTGCAATATAGTCAGCTGTTTCATTTAATTGATCTGGATATGGATCGCCAAGTGCGATGATTTTTTCTGGTAAGCTATGTGCAGATACGATTAATACTGCTTTTTCACGCTCTGCTTCTGACATACCGTTATATATACCTTTCACTGCATCAACCCAGTACTGAATGAACTTCGGCTCTTTATACCAGCTATCAATGCCGTGAATTGTTAAGTTTCCAAGTTTCTCAGCTTCTTCTTGTGCTCGTCCTACATACGATTTCACGCTAAATGTAGAATAGTGCGGCGCCAGAACAAGCGCGATTGCATCTTGTATACCGTCGTTATGCATATCTTTCACCGCATCTTCAATGAACGGTTCAATATGTTTTAAGCCAAGATACATACGGTACTCTACTTCATCTTGTACTTCATTTAAACGCTTCTCTAACTTTTTAGCTTGCTCTAATGTAATAGTAGCTAAAGGAGAAATACCACCAATTGCACGGTAACGCTCTGTTAAATCTTCTAGCATTTCAGGACTTGGCTTTCTTCCTCTGCGAATATGTGTATAGTAACGTTCAATATCTTCTTCTTTATATGGCGTTCCGTATGCCATTACAAGCAAACCAATTTTCTTTTTCATACAGCAATGCTCCTTTACTTCGCTAACTGCCCTTTAGAGTATTCATGAATAAATGTAGTTAAACGTTTTAATGTATCTGGATTTACTTCTGGGAATACACCGTGTCCTAAGTTAAAGATATAACCTGGCTGTTTCATCCCTTGATCTAAAATACCTTTTACATGTTCTTCAATAACAGACCATGGCGCAAGTAAGAATGACGGGTCCATATTACCTTGTACCGCCTTATGAACGCCGCGCGCACGTGCCTCTTCGATCGGTAAGCGCCAATCTAAGCCTACTACATCAAGTGGTAAGTCGTGCCATTCATTTACTAAATGTGCAGCTCCTACGCCGTGCATAATCATTGGTACACCCATCTTACGAACTTCTGCAAAAATACGCTCCATTGCTGGTTTAATAAATACGCGGTAATCTGCTACATTTACTGTTCCAACCCAAGAATCGAAAATTTGAACTGCTTTTGCTCCTGCGTTAATTTGCGCTTTTAAATATGTAATAACCATATCTGCTAGCTTATCCATTAAAGCGAACCAAGCTTTCGGCTCTGCATACATGAACGCTTTCGTATTATGATAATTACGAGATGGACCGCCTTCAATCATATAGCTCGCTAATGTAAATGGAGCTCCTGAAAAACCGATTAACGGTACGTCTAACATTTCTGTCGTTAATAAACGAATCGTATCTAATATGTACGGTACGTCATCTTCTGGATTGATTTCCCCTAGCTTTTCTACGTCTTGTAAAGAACGGATTGGGTTATCAATAACTGGGCCAATACCTGATTTAATTTCTACATCCACACCAATCGCAGGTAGTGGTGACATAATATCTTTATACAGAATTGCTGCGTCTACGTTATATTGATCAACTGGCAACTTTGTAACGTAAGCACATAACTCTGGATTATGTGTAATTTCAAATAAAGAATACTTTTCTTTTATCTTTCTATATTCCGGCTGCGAACGACCTGCTTGACGCATATACCATGCTGGTACATAATCAGTACGTTCCCCCCTACATGCTTTTAAAAATGTCTCATTTATAGTTCTTACCAAGACCCTTGCTCCCTTCCTTGCCAATGCTTTTGCTCTAAATACGTTCTATTCCGATATTTATCTTTTTTTACTATACAGCTTGTAAAAACAAAATGCATAATATTATGTACGTTGTTCATGAAATTGACACAAACATTCTTAAAAACGCTTACTATTTTCACAACATTCTTATTATAACACAGAGAAAAACTATGGTTTAGCTACTTTTGACTTTTCTCCTTCGCGATTTGTTTGTGTGTTATATGGTACAACGTAAAAACTCGGTTTTGAAAAGATGTTAACGAACTTTTCTTCATATTCCCCGGCACCATTTACAGTTGCTACATGCGTATGGACTCCGTTTTCCACTCTATAAATACGATACATAATTCTATCATCTGGAAGTGGTGTCCAGCTTAATTTCGCCTTGAATAAACCGAAAGGGCTAAACGCTAATTTCATTTTCACATCTTCAATCTTGCGCAGCCGAATTGGAGCACCGATTGTTTCCACGCCTTCTGGTTTCATAAACTGCTCTTTCTGTTCTACATTTGCCTTCGTTAAAATTTTCTTAAACAATTTCGTTGCTGATGCACTTTCTCCTTGCAACTGACGCTCTTTATCCGTGCGGTCATAACCAATCCAAACAGCGCCTACTAAATTTGGCGTATAGCCAACGAACCACATATCTCTCGCTCCATTATCGTCATTTGGTAAGGAAGTTGTACCTGTTTTCCCAGCTAACGCCCCGGTATATACACCGGCTTTCGCTGTCCCTTCCTTCACAACTCCTTCTAACATTTTCGTCATATACCATGCCGTTTGTTTCGAGAAAATTTTCGTTTCTACTTTTGGTGATTCTCCAATAACTGCGCCGTGTCTATTGAACACTTTATCAATCACGTGCGGCTCAATAATAGTGCCATTTGCTAAAAACGCACGATACATCTTCACAAGATCAAATGTTGAAACACCATTTTTCAACCCGCCAAGCGCTGTACTTAAACCAGCATCTGCAATATGAACATTGCCTTTCTCTAAATATTGTTTTCCTTCTTCTACCCCTAACTCATTTAATAAAGAAACTGCCGGTACATTTGCTGACTCTAATATCGCATCGTACATCGTCATTTCTTTCGAATACGCATGATTATAATTTCGAGGTTCATACCCTTCAAAAGAATGTCTTTCATTCGTCAATAAAGAATACGGATTATACTTTTTCGTTTCGAGTGCTGGTGCATAGACAATAAGCGGTTTTAGCACAGAACCTGGCTGTCTTTTTGCGAAAACACGATTAAATCCTCTCGGGACGTACTTCCTTCCACCAATCGCCGCTTTAATTCCGCCCGTACGATTATCCATTAATAAAAAAGCACCTTGCGCCCCCTCTTCTTTCCCAGGGAAATTCCGTGCATCTTGAAACTGGTTATATGCTACCTTTTGAATCTTTTCATCCATCGGAACGACAAACGTATATCCTCCGCGAAGTACTTCTTGATGAGACAACCCGTATAAACGTGCTGCTTCATCTATAACCATATCAATATACGGCATATATGCGAGTTCATTCTCGTCTAAGTTTTTATATAGAGCAATCGTCTTTCCTTGATAACGTACGCTCTCTTCGGCAGTCAAATAGCCTTGTTTATGCATCAGTGACAATACGAGATCACGGCGCTCCTTACTCTTTTCTGGAGAGAAATACGGTGAATATCCGTTTGGCGACTTCGGAAGACCTGCAAGCATTGCTCCTTCTTCTACTGTTAAATCCTCTACATTTTTATTAAAATACAACTTTGCTGCTGCTTGAATACCGTAAGCCCCATGCCCAAAATAAATATGATTCATATACATTTCAAGAATTTGTTGCTTCGTATATTTTTGCTCTAATTGAAGGGAGATTGCGACTTCCTTCAATTTCCGCGTAACTGTTTTTTCACGAGTTAAAAAGACGTTTTTCGCTAGTTGCTGCGTAATCGTACTACCGCCCTCTACCTTTTCTCCGGCTAACGTATCTTTATAAAGAGCCCGGAATATAGACGGGTAATCAATTCCTTGATGCTCATAAAAACGAGAATCTTCCACCGCAATAAATGACTGCTGCACGTATTTCGGAATTTGCTCGATTGGTACGAGGTCTCTATTTTCTACGTATAATTTCGTAATTTCTTTCCCTTTCTGGTCAACGATACGTGATGAAGAGTGGAAAACGAGCTGCTTTTCATCCATCATATAACCACCAGCTAATACAATAATTTTATAAAATACAATCGCTAATACAAGCGTTGCTAATCCACCTAATAAAGTCCACTTTACTTTCTTCATACATCGGCCTTCTTTCCAAATGATGGTACATTTATTATTTGAAAAAGAAGTATCTTTATGTATATAATCTTCGAAGTTTTTTACGAGAGTTGATATAATAGAAACAAACATTTAAAGGGGGCATTAAAATGAAGGCTATTATTTCATACGAAACACCTCTAGAACAAGCACATTTCACTGCAAAAAATAATGAAAAAGATATGTTTTATAAAGAAAATACAGAAGAATCTGTAGAAGGCTCTCTTCAGTATGACGTACTAGACGCTGTTGGAGAATTTAAAGGACAACCTGGCTATATCGTTTGTAACAACATTTCTGTCACAGACGAAGGTCGTCCAGTATTTGAAAACCGTTTTAAAAACCGCGCAGGCCTTATTGAAAACGAACCAGGATTCCAAGCAATTCGCGTTCTACGCCCATTAAGTAACGATACATATGTCATCTTAACGATGTGGGAAACGGAGCAAAACTTTAAAGACTGGACAGAATCACGTTCATTCGAAAACGCTCACAAAAAACGCCCTGCGCAAGCAGCAGGACAAGCTCCAGCTCAGGCGCATCCACATGCAGAGCAGCAGAAGAGTATTTTCTCTCGCCCGTCATTTGTGACTACTTTTGATGTGTTAGTTTAAGTTTTTTTGTACTGTAGTTCCTCCAGGGATACGGTACATGAAATTATAACGGCGATTTTTCGAATATATCGGCGCAACTCAAATTATATCAGCGATTTTTGAGATATATCGACTTATCGACAAATCACGACACAAAAAAGGAAACACCCTCACGCACCGGTGTTTCCTTTTTCTTTGTACCAATTATATATACGAAGCGCATCTTCTTTTCTCATATGCTTCACTTTATATTTATGTCCCGCTACCGCTACGGCAGCTGTACATAGCTCATCTTTCTTTTGAAAATACGATTGATTGTATCCTACTGCTTGAACATGCCTTCTTCGCATGATTCCTGTATATTTTGCCAGGCCGCGGTATACCATGACTAACTGATTGTCTCGTATCATATATCCACCACTTTTATATCGGGCGTATGCAAGTAACGTAAATATGATAAATAGTGGTATTAAAGTGAACAACGCCATATTTTGTTTAAAATATACACTCGCACCGACGATCGGCAGTGCAAGCACGGTACTTGTAATCCAGCCCATTATTACGTAACGGCGTAATGCAGCCTTCGGTAATTGAACGATTTCCGCTTCCGTTTCATACGGCAACTGCAAATATGTAAGTAACTGCTGGACATCTTTTTTCTTCATAAAAGGATGTAACATCACTTCATGCCCTGCTGCTTCTATACTTTGAATAACTTCTACTTCGACAGAACAATAACCGAAAGGCTGGCGAAGAATTCCTTCTTTCACCGTAATTGCTTGAATGCGGTGTAATTTTAAAACAAACTCTTTTTTATCAAATAACCCTTGTACGATGCGAATTTCATTTCCTTTTCGCTCTATTTTAAAGTTCGCATATTTTAACGCATAGCCCGCTGTTGAAATGACCCACGAGATCGCCATTAAAATCGCGGCCATAACGATTAATTCATATACACCGTTATCCATCACATACGCTTCTACTTTATTGATGAGCCATTCTGGTAGAAATTGATTAAACTCTGTGTAAATGATGACTAACATAGAAAACACTAATCCGAATCTACCAGATGTAATAGAGGCGAATAAAATTTCTTTCGCTGTTAACTGATAAACCGTCTGACTATCTTCTTCCGTAGGCGCCTCTTCACTCACTACACTTCTCTCTTTATGTAATAAAGAGGTCAATTCCTTCGCTTCCTCTTCTCTAATACCAGCTAACATCACTTCCGGCTCAGTACCGCCGCCCGCTACTTCTATGTTTAATTTCGTCAGTCCAAGCACTTGATAAATGATGTTAGAAGATGTACTAATATTTTGCACACGTTCTCTATTTAAGTAACTTTCTTTCTTTACAAAAACGCCGTGTTTAATATGTAAAATATTATTTTCAACCCAGTACACTTTGAAATACCATTTTATAGCTGAGAAAATTGCCATAATAAATAATATGGCCAAAAGGACAAGATGAAAGATATACCAAGGTTTTACTTGGCCATCTGATTTAAATAGAACAAGAAAAATAAAAGGCAATAAACCCGCAATTCGAATACCTAATAAGATTGTGATCGGATGTTGCCTTTTATACATCCTCATCACTCACTTTCGCAAGTTCTCCAATTTGTCTTTTCAGCTGCTCTGCTTCTTCTTTCGTTAAGCCTGGAATACTATGAGAAGTTGCTGCTGTTGAAATATGTAATTCTGCTAAATTATACTTTCTCATAATTGGTCCTTGTTCAATCGTTACGTGCTGCACGCGCATCATCGGAATAAGTACGCGTTTTACAACGAACATTCCTTTTTGAATCTCAATCTCTTCTTCATTTAATCTGTAACTATAATAGCGTTGACGTAAATTTGGAAACACGAAATAATCAAGCGGGATAAATAGAATAGCACCTGTTACTAACAAACCAAACAACCAACCCCACCAATTAAAATTGATCATAAAAAAGAAATATGCAATTACGACTGCTAGTATAACTGCCGCCCCAATTAAAGCATGAATTCTCCACACTTTCAGCATATTAGAATGAATCTCCCTTTCTAACGGCTGCATCTCATCACTCCAATTATATGAATTTATTATTTATATTTTAGTTGGTATATACATATTTGTAAAATTATCCCGCGTTAACGGGCAGTAAAACTCCCAAAAATTTTCAGCTGGAGCAAAGAAGTTAGGTGGGCGTTGGGCTGCCCATAAACGTCCGATTGGTGAGGACTAATAATCAGTGGGGGTGAATCTTCCCACTGATTAAAGTTTCACTTTATAGTTTTCTACATCGTATCAATCATTTCTTTAAAACTCCCTTCATTAATGGAATACACTTGAAACTGAATGTAATCTATTTCATTCATATTCGGACGGGCATATGGCAAAATGTTAAATTTAGAAGCAGATCTTCCCAACATATCTACAATCATTAGAGAAACGTCAATATATTCGAAATCTACACGGAATACTACTGCTTCTTCCGTAAATTCATACTCTTTAATCGCATCATATGATTTATTTGCACTAATTAACATTACTTTTAATAGTTGGTTCAAATTTTCTGGTTTAAAATTAATCATATACGCAACTCCTTTTTTAATAAAACACTATAAAAACAGTGTAATCTTATCATTTCATAGCTTTACACATCAATGATGTAAAAAATAAAGCTAGTTTTTTATAAATTTTTTGATATAATTACATACGGGAAACGGGAAGAATTTTGTCTTCCCTTGTGTTTTTATTTGCATCTAGTACTTTTGCTAGATGCTTTTTTTTATGCTAACAAAACTTGAAAAGATACCCTCAAAATATAACTAAATAAAAATAGCTGTTAAAATTGAAAGAACAATTTTAACAGCTATTAATTTAACATTACGCAGACTAGTCACTCCTATAATAGTTGGAGTTTTAACTAATATTGGTACGTTTCTCCAGCTGTTGTCATTAAAGTAACAGAACCATTAAATTTAACATGATAATCTACAATATGTGTTATATGAGTTTCCTTATTCTCATATATTCTACCACCGTAGCCTTGTTCTGTATTCATACCTGAATCTGGCATAATTCTTATATCTGCTTTACTTAATGGATTACCTGCTAAATATTTCTCTAATGCTTTCCTTACATAAGGTATTGCTTCCTCATCACTTTTTATATCAACTTGTTTTTGTTCTTCAACTTGCTTTTTCTCTTCAGCACGTTTTTGCTCTTCAGCCTGCTTTTTCTCTTCAGCTTCTTTTTGTTTCTTTTCACTCTCTATTTTTGTAAGTTCCATATCCACTGTCGCCATTAATTGCGTAGCTTTTTGATTATGATCTTTTAATTTCTCATTTGTTGCTGTTTCTTGCTGAACAGTACTTAATAGTTGCTTAGCCTCATCTAAAGATTTATTATTTATTAGTTCTTGCGCTTGAGATAATTTGTTATTGTACGTATCCAAGGTGTCCTTATTAGACTTTAGCTCGCCTTTCATTTTTTTAGCATCTTCTTTAAGGGAGCTTATACCACCTTTAGTTTCCACTACTTCTCCAAAAAGCTTATTCGCTTCATCCCATTTCTGCTCATCCTTTGCCTTCATTGCATCCATCCATTTTTTAGTTTGTGTATGCAAAACCTTTGCTTCGTCACTTTTTTCATCTAATGCTAAACTAAATGATGCCAACGCCTTGTCATACTCCTTATTAGCTAGTGCCAATTTCCCTTGTTCTATTGCCTTTTCAGCTGTCTTATCCCCACATGCAGCTAATAAAATAAAACATGAACATATAATTCCTAAAACTCTAAGCTTCATAACTCTCTCTCCCCTACTATTATGAATATATCTTCTAACTTAATAATCATACCATTATTGTATATCATTATATAAATTTTACAATTTTGATTACTCACTTTAAATGATACATTTATAATTTCTGCAAGCTTTTTATCGATAGAAGCTTAGATGATTATAAGCAAACATAATAAAAGCTGAATTAGATACAATTTCAAGTTTCAGCACATCTCTAGGATGAACGATGCTTCCATTTAAACTTCCTACATGACGTATTACAATCATTATAAATACCAATGGAAATAAAAAAAGATGACCTCTGTTGAATACAGAAATCATCCTCTTTATATTGATAACCTTTTCTCAAAATGTCCTTTACAAAGGGTACAGATTCATCGTGTACTTTCCATCAATTTAGTGCAGTTCAACGATTGTACCATCTTCGAATACTTTAAATACACCAGTAAATCCTGGTCCACCTGCACCTTCTATTTTATATGTCGTATGCACTCTAATTTGATAATATTTCTTTCCATTCTCTACTTGCGTATTCTCTAGCGTGTAATCATAGTCTTCTTTATATTCATTTTTAATATATGCTTTAGCTTTCTCAAAAGTAAATGCATTTTGATTCTTTCCTGTTTCTACTTTTTGGTTCTTTTCTGTCTCAGTTTTGCCATTCTTTTCTGTTACTACCTTCTGATTTTTTTCTGCCTCAGTTTTTTGGTTCTTTTCTGTTGCTACCTTCTGATTCTTTTCTGTCTCAGTTTTTTGGTTCTTTTCTGTTGCTACCTTTTGATTTTTTTCTGCCTCAGGTTTTTGAGTCTTTTCTGTTGCTACCTTTTGATTCGTTCCTGCATCAGTTTTTTGTGCCTTTGTCGCTGCCGTTACATTCTTTGCAGTTTTTTCTTCTTCATTCATTTTAGTAACTAACCCTACCGCTTTTTTATTATATTCTTCAAGTTTTTTGTTATCTTTTGTTTCTGCAACTAGCTTATTTAATATTTCTTTCGCTTCTGCATAATTTTTCTTACTTATTAACTCTTCACTTTTCGTCAATTGCTCACTATACTTCTTGTTTTGCTCTAAGATGGCTAGTAATGCTGTTCGTTCTTCCTTTGCTTGTTTTACAAGCGTAGTATTTCCATTCTGCATGTTCTCTACTTTTTCAAATGACTTAATTGATTCTTCTACCTTTGTTTCTTCTTTTAACTTCACTGCTTCAATCATTACTTTCGTTTGTTCTACAAGCACCTTTGCATCTGCATCGTCTTTTTTCTCATCTAGCGCTTTTTCAAATGATGATAAGGCATTTTTATATTCTTTATTCGTTAACGCAGTCTTTCCTTCATCCATTGCTTTGTCAAAATTCCCATTGCTACATCCAGCTAACATTAAAAACGTAAGTCCAATTACCATTAATAACTTTTTCATTTTTTCTCCTCCTATATATCCCTAAAACAATAAATAACAGCATATGTATAAAAGTCTGTGTAGTAATTAGACTGAAAATAAAGATGTACTTTGTGTGTGGGAAAGGAAGTACATTTCATTTACTATCATTACTTAAAACTCCTAAATAGTTGGTAGTTGGTTTTCTTCTTCTTTTAAAGACAGAAAGGAATTTTAATCATGTGCGTAAAGATCTCACCAGACTCTTTACTACACACACTCTTATACACATAGAAAAACTATTTTTAGGTTGTTATCTTTCAGCTTTACTTTTTCCCTTTTTGTAACATACCGAAAAACAAAAGAAAACAATCCGTAACATAAGTTACGTTTTGTAACTATTATGTAACACAAATGTAACATAAGGTTTTTAAATATACAATAGTTTTTTTACATTATTTTCCCCTATCTATATTTTCAGAAAACAATAAACTTCCAATCCTTAGTGTAAATAAGGATGCAAAGGATCTCTCCTCACTATCATCAAGTTGAAAAACAAACAGTACTCTGAAACAAAAATTCCTTACGCTAAACAAAGTTAAATAAAAAAGCCAACTTCTTTACATGAAAAGAAATTGACCTTTTATTTTATTCACGTTAATCCCTATGTATTAAAAAATTTATTTATTAGTCTCAAAAAACTACAAACAACCGTTTATGGAATCTTCCTAACGTATCGTAAATCCAAATTTTTAATGAAATAATCCATTAGCGTTTGAGATTAACAAAAAAGCCTACTAATGAAAGTAGACTTTAAATAATGCCGTATAAATTATATTTTTTTAGATTATCAAATTAATAATTTGTCAATTCATTTTCAGGAGTTTGAATAATAACGGGATTTTTCCCGGGATCAATCCATCTTAAAATATCAATCACATTTTGTTTATCTACACCTGTACACCCTTCTGTCCATGAAGTAGAGACGTGGAAGAAGATTGCGCTTCCTTTGTATGGTGTACGTGATTCCGTATTATAATTAATTACGAATCCATAATCATACGCTGGGATATACATATTTTCAGCTGACTTCCATCTACCTCTTACAGGCTTTTCCTGCAGTGTATTATAGTATGGGGATGTAGAATCATCTACCCAGACATGATTTGGTGTTAAATGAATAAAGGGAAGTTTCGTACCAGGATTTCCTTGTCTACCGAAAGCCGAGCCAATGGTGTATTTTCCTCTTGGCGAACTCATACCACTCTCACTCATCTCAACTGCAAAACCTTTTTTCCCAATATATCCAATTATACTCTTTTGCTCTCTCCATTTCCCATTTAAATTTTCAAATGTACGAATTTGAGCTTGATTTGTATGATAGCCTTTTGTTGTAACTAAAATAACCTGTTGATTATTTTGGATCGTTTTTAGGTTGTCGATTACTGTTCTAGATTCATTCGTATTCATCCATTGAAGACCAGAACCAGTTCTTATACGCAACCACGTACCTCTTTCTTCCACTACTGTCACCGTTTGCGCTGTATATTTTAACAGTACATTCGCTGAGTCCGCTGGATAATCGTATGTGAAAAAATCTCTATTAATATGAATTCTTTTCTCATTTAATAAAATCCATTTGAACCCTTGATTTGTATGGATTTTAACCCAGCCATCTCCTCTTTCTTCATACACTGTTACAGTTTGTGGTGTACATTCAAAAGCGATTCCTGAAGATAATGAGGCATCGTGATAAGCAAAGAAAGATTTAGACATCTGAATTTGTTTACGCTTGAATTCTTTATCTTTTGAAGTATCTGTTCGAGCGACTAAACTTACTGTTTCAGCACGAGTAATCGTTTGATCAGGCTTCCAATTATCATCACCGTATCCACTTGAAATGCCTAATTCAACCAAGATGTTTACATGTTTCTCGCTCCAGCGCCCTTTTAAGTCGTTAAATACTGTTGGAGGATTCCCGGTCACTTTCTCTTGTAATTTATATGCATTTACTAACATAGAAGCCATCGCGCCTCGCGTTAGCTTTCCATTCGGATTAAACTTCCCGTTCCCCTCTCCTTTAATCACACCCGCTTTTTCTATAGCCGCAATATACGGAGCTGCCCAGTGCCTTTTTGAGTCATCAAAAGTAGGCGTTGCCGATTCATCGACAGGAAGGTTCAATATTTTCGCCATCATTGTTGCGGCTGCGCCTCTATCTATCTCTAAATTTGGTGAAAATGTACCGTCAGGCATACCTGACAATACATTTTTATTTATAAGATAGTCTACTGATGGCTTTACCCAATCCGGAACATCAGGGAAACTACTTGGAGCTGCTTGCACTTCATTCTTCGTTACATTTTCCATTTCAGCTAAAGAACTTGAAGAAATAGAAAGAGATCCTACCGCAATCATACCTATCACTGCTATTTTTATTAGCTTCATACGTATATATGTTCTCCTCTTCTTAATTAAACTAACTCGTAGTACCATTGTGATTCATTTCACAAAAACCATCATAATGACAGATCACACAAATGTTAATTATAACCTTTTACCTTAAATATTCCAATAACAATATAAAAAGAAATAACGTACTAATAGTTTACTATTTATATTAGAAGCAAAAAAATAAAGCTAGTTTTTTATAAACTTGATATAATCACATATAGAAGATGAAAGATTTTCATTTGTGCCTAGTTCTATTGCTACATGCCATTTTACATAGTCTCGGGGGATAATAATGAAGAAATTTACTATTAGCTATATAGCATGTTTACTAGCTTTCTCTATTGTTGTAAATGTTCCGCAGTATATACGCGTTCCAAATTATGCGGATTCATGGGGACCGATTTGGTTATCTATTATTATGTTTTCAATTCTTGGAAGTATTCCTGTTCTTATCGGTTGTTTAATAGGTGAATTTTGTTATAGAAAAATAAAAGGAAGTCACGAATTAAAAATCGGTGTTCCTTTATTTATAGTGTTAGGTATTACTTACAATCATTTACTCTTTATGTGGTTTAACCAAAGAGATTTGCTATCCCTTTATTTAGAAGCTTTTCTGGATACTGGCCTTCCTATTACCGTATCATCTGTACTGTTTTATCTTGTCAGACGGCGTTAATTCTTTATTTATATTTACTACATAAAAAATGTTATTACTCCTGTTACATCGAGTAATAACATTTTTATTTCAAGCTATTTAACAAATTCGCTTCCAACTAGCATCCTTCACATCTTCACTAGTCGGCTTTCTAACTAATTTCACAGAACATTCATCACAAGCACCAAATGCAATGAAGTTTTGCTGTGCTTGTCTTAACGAGACTTCATTTGCCCCGCCTTCAAAGTCAGGATCATTAAACTGAACCTCATCATCTTCCCAATAACATATATTACAAATTTCATATGTACCTGGTGGTTTTTCTTCTATTGTTTTATATCCGCAGCACGGACATGTGTATTTCATTATTTCACTCCATTATTAACTTGTTTTTTCTCCCATATATTCCGCCCTATAAAGAATGTAATAGCGCAAATCATAGTTATTATCATGAAAGTAATATTAGAATCTTCATATGTAGTTGGAATTCCAACCGTTACGGAAACAATACTACAAGCTAAAAGTAAATATAATAATAAAGATATAATATAGCTTAGTTTAAATCGTACAATGATACCTCTAAACAATAGTTCACCAAGTAGACAGCCACCTAAAATGATAGGCACTCCGAAATACAATGTAAGGACTCCCATTTGCGCAGTAGATTGAATTATCTTTCCAATTATGTTCGGCGAAGTCATCTCATCATTTCTTCCCATCCTATCAAATAAATCAAGTGCCGTTACTGAAATAAAGAAACTTAATATAGAAAATGAATACGGTATTAAAAATTTGCTCACTCTCATTCACCTCACTTTCCCTTCCCCATATATTATTCATTATTTTCACATACAGTGAAACTTTAATCGGTGGGGGATTTTTCATCCCCCACTGATTATCAGCCCTCACCAATCGGGCTTTTACGGGCAGCCCGACCCGCACCTAACTTCTTTGCTTTTGCTGAATTTTGAGGTGGGGATCTTACTGCCCGTTAATGCGGGATAAAAAAATAGCCCGCCTTCCGCAAAAGACGAGCCATTCTATTTAATCCTCACTTAATTTCTTCTTATACCAATCCTGCATTCTCTCCGCGTCTTCTACTCTCGTATGCTCTAATTTATAATTCGATGATGCATTAGAGAACTTATACGTACATAAATTTGCACGGCGCTGGAAATATGATTGTGTCTTTTCCATTGATTGGACGTGTCTTCTTCTAACAAGTCCTGTATATTTTCCGACGCTGCGATATACAAGCGTAATTTGCTCTCCGTTTACACTGTAACCATTCGTTTTAAATGTTGCGTATCCAAGTGTAAAGATGAGGATCGCGAGCGGAATTAATGCCCACATGATGAAGTGCTTTTCAGAGTATATACTTATTCCAATAAGCGGGATTGCTAGCATTGCGAAAAAGATGAAACTATCAATGAGATAGCGGCGTAATGCTGCTTTTGGTAATGAAATAATGTTTGTATTTAGTTCGTATGGTAATTGTAAATGTGCGAGTAACTGTTGTACGCGATCTTTTCGAATGATAGGATGCAGTGTAACTTTTTCTTTCTCGTCACCCAGTCCTTTACTTTGAATGACTTCTACTTGCACAGCACAATAACCGAATGGCTGACGTAACATACTTTCTTTTATCGTAATCCCTTGAATACGATGCAATTTTAGTACGAGTTCTTTTTTCTCAAGTAATCCTTGCGAAATGCGGACTTCATCATTTCTTCGATTCACTGTGAAATCTCCATGTTTTAACGCGTAACCAATTGTCGATATAACCCACGAAAGGACGATCAAAATGGCTACCATGAAAATCCAGCCATATATATCATGTTCCATTACATACGACTTTACGCCATTCTCTATCCATTTTGGAATGTACTCATCTACTTGGTGGTACACGAAAAAGATTAATGAGAATAATAGTCCAAACTGACCAGATGTAACAGATGCTAATAAAATTTCTTTCCAAGTTAATTTGTATTCTGTCGCTTGTTTTTCTTCTGTAACGATTTCTTTTTCGACTACTTTTTCTGATGTATCTTCTGCTTTCACTTCTGGAGTTGGCTCATTTAGCATTGCAATAAGCTCTGTTGCCTCTTCTACTGTAATACCAGCTAAGCTAACTTCTGCATCATCGCCTCCGCCAGCTGTTTCAATCTGAATTCTCTTTAAACCGAGCATTTGATATAACACGTTAGAACTTGTGTTAATCGTTTGCACACGTTCTTTATTTAAATAGCTCTCCTTCTTCACAAAGAGCCCTTGTTTCACATGTAATACGTTATTTTCAACCCAATATGTTGTGTAATACCATTTTTCAAACGCTGAAAAAACGGTGAGTAAACCGAATGCAGCAGGAATTAAATACCAAAACGGAAACTTTCCATTCAAACTAAACATGAAAATAATGAGTGGTATAAAATCTGTTATTTTTAATTCTAATAACATCGTGATTGGATGCTGCCTCTTATACATCCTCATCACTCACTTTCGCCAATTCTGCGATTTTCGTTTTCAACATTTCTGCTTCATACATCGTTAAGCCTGGGATGCTGTGAGAAGTTGCCGCTGTTGAAATGTGTAATTCTGCTAAGCCATATTTTCTCATAATTGGCCCTTGTTCAATCGTTACGTGCTGTACACGAATCATCGGTACTAATACACGCTTTACGACGAAAAGACCGTGCTGAATTTCAAGTTCTTCTTCATTTAGTTGATAGCTATAATAGCGCTGACGAAGTTTCGGGAATACGAAGTACTCCAATGGCGCTAGTGCAACCGTTAAGCCGATTAACACGTACAAAATCCACGCCCACCAATCAAACTTTATCATGAGGAAAAGGTAAGCTAAAATAACGAGGATACCAATCCCTTCTTCAATGACAGCACGAACTTTCCACACCTTGACCATGTCAGGGTGAATTTCATTCTTCAATGGATCCATGTAACCACTCCAAATCTAGTAATCTAATATATGAATACTCTCAAATTATATTTTACATAACTTTACAGGGAATTGAAATTCAATCTTCTTTCTTCTCGGGAATAAAATATCCGAACCAAAGTAGCCAAATGAAACCGATTAGCTTCATCCAACTTCCATCCGCTTGAAAAGCTTCTATCATGCCTGGAATTTTATACACTCCAATGAACCCAAGAAAACCGAGCCACCAGTTTTTTTGCATTTTCACTTTTATTCCTCCTTCATTACGTTTTTCACGTTTTGAATCCAAATTTCTTTATACTTTAACTCGAATCCCATCAGCATGTAATTACTCATATTATCGATCACAAGCGCTAACGTATGAGCATTTTCTTCCGTTGCCTGTTGTGACACAACGTCAAGTTCTACACCTTTCTTCAATAAATCGTGGAAACCATTTAAGAAATCTTCTTGTATTTCAAATAAGCGTTTCTGATACTTTTCATTTCGCGCCGCAGTTACGATAAATTCATTTATAACGCGTAATATTCCTTCTTGCCCTTCATACTCAGACAACATATGTAAACCATCTGCGATTAACTGTTCTGCAAAGTTTTCTTTCGTATAGCGTTCTTTATCGAAATAACTAGCGAAATGATAACCAGAAAAAATCTCTTCAAATAAAAAATCAACTAACGCTTCTTTAGAAGAAAAATGATAATAAATAGCCGGTTTTGAAATACCTACCTCTTTCGCAATCATGGAAAGGCTCATCTTCTCAATGCCGTGCTCTGCCATGAGTTTAAATGATGCCTCTACAATGTTTTGCGATGTTTGTAAATTTTTTGTCATACTGTACCTCACTTATTTTTACTTACCGGTCGGTAAGTGAATTATAAAATGAAACGAAATGATTTGCAAGTTAGTTAACGCTACGGAAGGAATTTATTGGTAAATATAGAAAGGTATAAAGTAAAAGCAACATATAACAATAAGGAGGATATTCCTATGGGACTTGGTGGTAAAGGTGGTAGTGGTGGCACTGGCGGCGGTGAAGCTGGACAAGATGGTAAGGGCGTTAGTAGCGGTTATATAGTACTCATTGTGCTCTTTATCGTCTTGATCGTAGCTGGAGTCAGCTATGGTGGACTTGGTTTTTAACTTTCATCAGTAATGGTAGGCAAAATAGAAAGCACTGGCTGTATTAATGGCCAGTGCTTTCTATTTTCGGCATTCTTATACATCATGTTTGTTTCATTATTGATCATCTACAATAATATACGCTGTCCGGATTGGTCCATGTACACCTACGACAAGGTTCATTTCAATATCTGCGCTATTTGATGGACCAGAAACGAAATTCACACAAGCGGGCAGTTTTTCTCCTGATGTATTTTGATCATGGATCATTTTTGTAGCTTGGGTTAATCTTGGCACGATCGTACTTTTAGGAACGATTGCAATGTACGACTCTGGAAGAAGGCTAACATGTCTTCCCTTTAACCCGTCATTAAATAGTACAACGGTTCCTGATTCTGCCAGGGTCATATCACTGAACGTAATGCCAAGGTCAGCAGCTTTCGCAAATGCTATGTCCTCTTCTTTATGATCCGATCCCCAAATACGAAAATGCGTTGTGCCTTCACTGTTGAAAAGTGGAGTAAGGCCGTACTCATGAAAGCGCTCATCGTTCGCATACATTGCGGATTTAATATTCCATTCTTTTAGTAAAGATTGAAATGTTTCAACTAGATTTTCCTTCGTTGTTCGCTTTACTTCTGTATGAATGACTTCGCAGTGCTCCATTAACTGTACTACAAGTTCGTCTTGCGCGAGTCCGTCAAAAACAGTCCACTGCGGGGCAAAAGACCATTTCGGCTTTTCCACTGCTTCTGGACGTTTCCTACCAAGCTTTTCTGATAATTGGAGTAAAAATTCCTCACGATTTTGGATGGCCATCATCGTTCTCCTTTACGTGTTTTTCAAACCACTTTCGAAACGGTTGTTTTTTCGGAACCGGGAAATCTCTCGCATCTGTCCAAGCTTTTAACGGCCCAATGCCACGCTCGATTTTATCACCTTTCGCAAGAGGTTTTAATGCATACGGAGCGCTCTTCGCCGCAAAAGAAAATAAGCTAGGACTCTTCACTACTTTTTCAAAACCTTTCATAGCCGCATTCCAAGCTACAGGTGATCGTTTTTCTTCTACAATGCGGCTGCGATGTTTAATTAATAAGTCGTGTAACGGGATTTTCACTGGACATGCTTCTGTACACGCACCACAAAGGCTAGAGGCATAAGGTAAATCCTTATATTCATCATATCCCCCTAAAAGCGGTGTTAACACAGCTCCAATTGGCCCTGGATAAATGGAGCCATATGCATGTCCACCAATATGCCTGTATACAGGACACACATTAATGCATGCTGCGCAGCGAATACACTGTAGGACACTTTGGAATTCTGTCCCTACAATATCAGAACGACCATTATCCACAATAACTAAATGAAATTCCTCAGGTCCATCTGTCCCGCCAGGCTCCGTTAATCCTGTAATATAACTTGTTAACTTTTGTCCTACAGAACTTCGGCATAGAAGTGTTACTAAAACATCAAGCTCTTCCCATGTCGGAACAATACGCTCCATTCCCATAACTGTAATTAACGTTTTCGGAAGTGTCGTAGTAAGTCTTGCATTTCCTTCGTTTGCTACGATAGAAATGGACCCAGACTCTGCAACTGCAAAGTTACATCCAGTCACTCCTATATCTGCCGCGAAGAAATCATCTCGTAAATAGCTTCTTACAAACCTCGCCATTTCCGTAGGGTCAGATGTTCCAGTGTAATTTAACTTTGTTTTAAATATTTCACAAATATGTTCTTTATCTTTGTGAAGGCACGGAACAACAATATGTGACGGCGGATCGTGGTCGTTCACTTGTAGAATAAATTCAGCAAGATCTGTTTCTAACACTTCCGCTCCAGCTTCTTCAATTGCCTCATTCAAACTAATCTCTTCCGTTACCATCGATTTTGATTTCACAATTTTTTTCGCGTTTTTCTTTTTTACAATCTCTTTTACATATTCCCTTGCGTCTTCGGCCGTCTTTGCAAAATAAACAAAACCACCGTTTTTCTCAATATTCTCACTCAGCTCATATAAATAATAATCAAGGTTTTCTAATGTATGCTTTCGAATTTCTTCTCCTAAAGCTCGCCATTCTTCCCAATTCCCAAGACTCTCAGTCGCTTTTAATTTCTTGCCCCTAAGACCATCTTGTGCTTTCCTAACAGCCTGTCGCATAAATTGATCACCAATACCGGTTGCAGTACGTTTATGAAAGGGATCGTTCCCGATTTTCATTCCCATCTTTATTTCCCCCTCTTATTTTCGGTCTTCATTTAATACTTGAGCGATATGTTTTACATCAATTGGATAGCCATTTCGTGTTAAACGTCCTTTTATATTCATTAGGCAGCTACAATCCATCCCAATTAACAAGTCCGCACCGGTTTCCATAATATGCTTTACTTTTTCATCGACCATTTGTTCAGAGATTTCTGGCATTTTCACTGAAAATGTTCCTCCAAATCCGCAGCAATCATAATTATGTGGCAACGAAACAACTTCTAGTCCCTTGACGCATTTTAATAATTTTTGTGGTGGTTCTTTAATTCCCATTAATCGGCTCATATGACACGATGTATGAACCGTTGCTTTTTTATGAAGCTCCGCACCTAAGTCTTCTTTCCCTAATACTTCAACGAGAAATTGTGTAAATTCATACGTTTTATTCGCAAGCTCCGTCGCTTTTTTCTTCCACTCCGCTTCACTGTCAGAAAATAAGCTAGAAAACTCGTGAACCATCATCGCGCACGAACCCGATGGTGCCACAACATATTCTGAACTAGAAAAGACTTCAATCATATGTTTTGCAGCTGTTTTTGTTTCTTTCACGTACCCGCTATTATAGGCAGGTTGTCCGCAGCAAGTTTGGCTTTTAGGAAAATCAACTTCACAGCCTAAATCTTCAAGAATTTCGACGACATCACTTCCGACCTCTGGATAAAAAACATCTGCCACACAAGTGATAAAAATTGATACTTTCATATTTGCACCCCTACATACAATAAAATAAGCTCAAGTAACTCTATTTGTATATTATTGGTAAAAAGATAAAAAATATGAATAGAAATATGAAAAAAAGACTCTCAAATTTGAGCATAGTCATCAACTTTAAAAATGCATTGTTCTTAAAACGAAAAAACGAGTTGAATTCACATAAATAACTGTAAAAAAATTAAAAATTTTGTTTAGGGGGTACTTAAAGACCTTAGCTTGATAGGCATGTGACGGTGCCTCATGCTCACCAAGCTAGTTAGTGTCTGTTAAGTAAACCTTATGGATTTGTATATCTCATCCATCCACTTTCAGATTGTTTCGCTTTATACTTCCCATAAGACAGAAGCTTCATTGCCGAGCGATTGGCCGCATGAAAAACCAAGTTCAGCCTCCATTCTTCCTCCATTTCACTAGGTGGTGGATTCATAAAAAAACGCCATCCTTTCTTATGATTCTACAGAAAGAATAGCGTTTTTTTCATTTTAGGGGATTTTGTTCAACTGGAAAAGATACCCGAAATATTAAAATATCTTTGGCTAGATAACCACCTTTACACTGATTCCACCATCGCTCTACTGAATATCAAGTTCACTGCAATCACGATGACTGCACCGATAAGGGTTGCCAATACACGGTCGAACAGAATGATAAACTGGAACGGCTTGCCGGCTTCCATGATCAAAATAATGAGCGGAATCATGGTTGCAGAGTATACAAGATAATTTCGAACCTTTAGAAGAGGTCGAACACCTGCGAATAGTCCGATACTTATAACTACCCCCCAAATTGGTAGACTAGTTGCGAGAAGCAAGCTCGCAACAATCACGCCGATTACTGTGCCAAGCACTCGTTGCGTTGTTTTGATTGGAAAGAGTTCTATTTTCCGCTGAGTAAGGATCGCTACGGTAATTGCAATCCAATAGAAGTGGTGCTCGGGCCAAAGTATTCGCAATCCCTCAGCTATACCTAGACATAATGCGAGCCTGATTGGGAATTGCCAACCGGATAGGTGTGAAAGAGAATTCCGCCATAGAATGATTTTTTTCGATATTGGCCCTTTCACATCTCCATCTAACGATGATTTATAACAACGGTGTACCCAGATGCCTAGCACCAAGCTGATACTGACGGTCCAAATCGCCCCTGCTAAGATTGAAAAAATTAGTTCCATCCTGTACTCCGTCTGGTCGACCATGTTGAGGATGATGATCAGGAATATGACAAAGCGTGTTGTTGCCACCGCCAAGGCACGACTATATCCGCCAATTAACGCAGCAAGGCTTACTAGCAGGATCAAGACTCCAAATGTCAGATAGCCATGTCCGAAAGAGAGAACAGCAGCAATCGCAGCGAGCACTACTGATATTAGCGCTGATGCCAACTTTTTTCCGTGATTTATAAAACTCGAACCGACTTTCACGCTACTGACTGCCAAACTGCCGACCGATGCAGCAAAACCAAGAGCGGGATAGCCTAGAACTGTGGCGAACAGAACAGGTCCAGCCATACCTATGCCGGCGGAAATGAGTTCTACTATTTCTACCTTGGCCTCCTTAGACCAAGAAAACACTTGAGCCCTATATGTCTTTACATTCATCTATAGCACCTCTTCCGACCCAAAGAGTAGGGTATACAGTTTAATAATAGGCTCTTTCTTTAATCCATGGACATGTGGTGATACCTATATCCACCAAGCTAATATTTTGAAGTATCCCCAAAATGAAAATTTTATCTTTCCAGAGTTATTTATAATAATTCAGCTCATTTTTTTCGATATGGGGAAATGCCAATTTCTTAAGCTGCTGGCGATGTGGCGAGACCCTACTTATAAGTAATTGATTAGAGGTGGTACAGATATTGTTATGGTTTAATAAGATTTCCGTAAATATATTATAGAAACTGCGCTCCATTCCTTCATTCGACAGGGAATAATAAGTATAAAAAAGAAGGCATCCTAACTGTGGAAGTTAGGATGCCTTCTTTCTTATAAAGCAAATCAATTTCTATTAAGCAATCGCATACGATAACAATTCATCGTCACTTCTCCGAGTCTTTGCAGTAATTGATAGTTCGCATATGCGCCGACTGGGGCACCGATTATTGGTACAAGCTGAAGCATTTTGGCTAAATCGATATAGTCTCGGTACTCTGTTTGGAACTTTTCCCAGTCCATATGATTTTCTTCTTCTGTATCCCACGTTTCAATTGCTTTCCATATTTCTTTACGGTGGTCGTCACTGGAAAAGGCAAGCTGGAAAACGTGAAGGATAAAAAGGCGCTCTTCTTTATCGCTCGTATCAAATCCGTACAACGTTGCTGCATCGAATAAAAATTTAATTTTAATGCCGAGTAAAAGCGGAAAGTCAGCAAGGCCAAGGAGAATACCGCCTGCTCCCGTCCCTGCTCCTTCTGCCGCTGCTATTTTTTTGTACTCATCCATTTTTTTACGTACTTCATCGTCTCTTCTTTGCAATGACCAATTCGTCTCTTTTAATTTCGGCTTTATAACGTTTGATCCAGCACTAATCGTTTGCACCATCATCCGAATCGTTTCCGTTAATACTTTTTGCACTTTCGCCGGAATAAGCTGTTGTACTTTCGTCTGCACTTTCTTAGAGAACCGTGTCATCATAGAAGAATCTTTCATGAATGTAGCTTTCCACTGCTCCAATTCTTTTATAACCTTCTCTTCATATGTAATCATAGGTTCATTCCCTTCAATTTAAACGCTCAATACGTTTCGCCCCGTATTGATAAACGAAACCGATACTAAATACTATGCTTGCGACTAATAAAATGCCCGTCATCATGAAATCTTTCGTCGCAAGGGCGAATATAACTGTAAATACAACGCTGCCAATAATAAGAATTGCATTTAATAAAGTAAGAAAATCTTTCTTCTTCTCTTCTCCCCCGACCGGGTACAAATCAAGCCAAATCTTCATGCGGTGATGCTTCCATAAAGTTAATAGCTGATAACCGATTAAGTATAGGAAAATAAAGCTTACGATAAATCTTCCATATAAAAATGGAATGAAGTAAAGAATAACTCCGCCAAGAGCAAGCAGGCGTACATACAAGCCGAAATAGTTACCAGATCGTAAAAACGTTCTCGTATATAAGTATAAATATGTACGCTTTTCACCAATCATCGAAAGGATGAAATCAAGCCATTTTCTACGTGCTACTCTTTCTTTTAATGCTGGTACATCAACGAACATGTTCGCGATGCGGTACAGCAGCATCATTTTCTTACCTTCTTCAGAAATTAAATATTCCCAGTTTAGCGGCTTTCCCTTCACCATTTGATGCAGTACTACGAGGTATAACACCATGAGAAGGACGATTCCGCCAATAAACATAACGGAAGTACGTTCTACAAGGAAATACACAAATAAGCCGTTTAAAATAAAACGAATGAACCAATCAGCTCTTTGTATATTTTGATCTGTTAAAAATGATTTTTCCCACGCGACGAATAAGTTCCACGCTTTTACAATGACAAACGCGAGTACAATCCATATGTAGGCCGCTCCTGTTTGCTTCATTTGCTGGAAGTATAACGGGGCAAGCGCTGCTGCAACGATTGCGATTATGTATAACTGAATCATAAACGTAAAGAGAAATGCCTTTGTGAAGTAAGGTTTTAACTTTTCTTCAACGGGCAGCAAGTAAACGAGATCCGCTTCTTTTAATAACGTTTGAATGGATCCAGCCGTTAATACGAGACCGAGTAACACTGCCATAACGAGCGCCGCCTCAAACGAAGGTGTTAACGTTTGTAACCATTGCTGATAATAATACGCTCCTGCGCCGATGATAAATACGAAAATAAATTTCAAATGATCATTAAATACGTATTTACTATATGTACGAACTTCTTTTAGAAAGTGACGAAATCGTTCTTTCCATAATGCTGTGCTATTCATAATCTTCTTCCTTCGTTAATGCAATATAAATATCATCTAGCGTTGCACCTGGCATATTAAACTGTGATTGCAGTTCAGATAATGTTCCCATCGCTCTTACTTCACCTTGATGCAAAATAATGAACGAATCACAATAACGCTCTGCCGTCGCTAAAATGTGTGTACTCATTAAGATTCCCGCACCACTCTTTTTCATTTGATCCATCATTTGAAGGAGTGATTGAATTGCTAATGGATCAAGCCCAACGAAAGGTTCGTCCACAATGTAAAGAGAGGGCTCCACTAAAAACGCACTCATAATCATTACTTTTTGTTTCATCCCTTTTGAGAAATGAGATGGAAACCATTTTAAACGATTTTTCATACGAAACTCTTGTAATAGTTGTCCTACACGTTCTTCGTATTGTTTTTCATCGACACCGTACGCCATCGCTGTTAACTTCAAATGTTCTTCTAGCGTTAGCTCATCATATAATACTGGTGTTTCTGGGATGAACGAAAAACTAGAACGGTACGCTGTCATATCATCACGAATTGTTTTCCCATTAATTGTGACAGTTCCTTTTTTCGGTTCCATTAAACCGATAATATGTTTAATCGTCGTACTTTTACCCGCTCCATTTAAACCGATTAAGCCGACAAGTTCGCCTTTATTCACAGAGAACGAAACATCTTTTAGTACAGGTCGTTTCGTATATCCTCCTGTAACATTTTCTACACGCAATAACTCGCTCATACGACACCACTTTCTTCATTAGTATTCATTCTATATTCATCTTACCAAAAATAGCGCTGTACTACATAGTATCGATGCCCTCAAAAAAAAATTTAAATTTGTTCGCATATATTTTTACGAAAGCGGACATCATAATTAAGGAAGAAGGAACACATTGAAAAAGCAACCACCAATTGATGAGTACAACAACATAGTGAAGTCATCATGAAATGGGGTGTCCATGTTGGACAAAGAAATTTACACATAACCAGATCATTTGTTTCATTTTAGAAACGGGGTGTCTCTGAAAGAGCATATACTGTTTTAAAAAATAAACAATTTCCCTTTATAAAGATTGCAATTCATTTCACTTGAAAATGGGGTGTCTACGGCAGAAACTTTAGCCGATTTACCGTGCATTTCTTAAATAAATGAGGTGTCTGCGAAACGTAAATTACGATAATGCTTTTTCAATCCCTCTTCAGAAAACAGGAAGCTGAGTCAGCTTCCTGTTTTTCGTGTTTGTTCTCTTATGTAATTATGGTAAAATACGGCTAAGGATATTCGAAAGGATGAGATCAATGAATCATACAGCGGACAATTGTATTTTTTGTAAAATTATTGACGGGCAAATCCCTTGCTCAAAAGTATACGAAGATGAACATGTGCTTGCATTTTTAGATATTAGTCAAGTAACAAAAGGACATACCCTTGTTATTCCAAAAGTTCACAAACAAGACATTTTTGCGTTAACGCCAGAAATCGCATCACACATTTTTTCTGTCGTTCCGAAAATCACAAATGCGATTAAAGCAGAGTTTAATCCAGTTGGCTTTAACCTACTTAACAATAACGGTGAAAAAGCTGGACAAACTGTGTTCCACTTCCACCTTCATTTAATTCCACGCTACGGTGAAAACGATGGTTTCGGTGCTGTTTGGAAATCACATCAAAATGAATACACAATGGAAAATTTACAAAACATCGCAAGTACAATTGCAAATAGTGTGGAATAGTGACACTATAATAAGAAGTAATACATAACAAGCCACTTTCCTAAAGTGATTACATATTGCACGGCTTGTTTCTCCATTCGAGATGCCGGGGAATGTGCACTAAACACTTTTCTTTCCCTTGTCTTAAAGATATGCATATTTTTTCACATCATGAATACGAACAAAAAATAAGGAGGTTTCCTTTTATGTCAAAAGCTAAATCCTTTATTACAGGTGTCATTTGCGGCGGAGCAGTTGCTGGACTAGCCGTTCTTTTCTCTACTCCTTCTTCTGGCAAAGCTATGCGCGGTAAGTTAAAAGAAAAAGGAAATGATATTAAAAAGACTTTAGCTGATATTACAGCTGATACAAAATTATTAAAACGTCAAATCGTTGAAACTGCTTCAGAAGGTAAAGAAGTGTTTCAAGAATTAAAAGACGATATGCAAGATACACTTTCGAACTGGAAGCAAGACATTTCTCAAAACAAACGACATATTGAGCAAGAGATTTTGGACATTCAAAAATCAATTGAGAAACTACAAGAAGCTGTTCCGGAAAAAGCGTAAACAAATTCCTGCTTAGTTTTTTGCATATAACAAATATTTTTTATATAAATTGACCTTAACACGGCATATCACACAGATATGCCGTGTTTTTATGCATTTACAATATATGTTATCACTTAACATGTATGGACAACGCATGTATTCACGACTCATAAAACGCTTCCATAGTTATGCATGATTTGTATAGAATGTCATTTTTCCAAAAAATTTTCACAATTCTCACAAAAAGACTTTATTAATTTTTATTTTACTGGCATAATAGATAGTAATGAAAAAGAATGTTAAAGTGGGTGAGTAAATGAAAAGTGGAGAAAAAGATTACTCGGTAAAAGAAGCGATGATTTTCAGCCAACGCATTGCTCAATTATCGAAAGCGTTATGGAAATGTGTAGAGAAAGATTGGCAACAGTGGATTAAGCCTTACGATTTAAACATTAATGAGCATCATATTTTATCAATCGCTTATCATTTAAAAGGGGCTTCTATTTCTGAGATTGCTAAGTTTGGAGTTATGCACGTATCAACGGCGTTTAACTTCTCGAAAAAACTGGAAGAACGCGGCTATCTTGTATTCTCGAAAAAAGAAGATGATAAACGAAATACGTACATTGAGATTACAGACAAAGGGGAAGAATTACTACTTCGCTTAATGGAGGAGTATGATCCTGAAAATAACTCTGTATTTAATGGGGCTCTTGCACTTCGTAATTTTTATGGTAAGTTCCCAGAAAATATCGAACTTATCGCTATCTTGCGTAACATTTACGGACAAGACTTCATCGATATTTTTGAGAAATCATTAGAGAATATTGAGGAGAATTTTACGGAATCCGATCAGAAGTTAGTTAAGAAGTAATCTATTTATTTTTTCGCAATCATGCTTAAGAATTCATTCATAAGCGGATTAAATAAACCTTGTTTTGCTAGCGCTTCCGCAGTTTCGTGTACTTCGAGCTGATGTGGAAGCGCTTTTTCAAATTGATCTAACAGCGCATCGAACAAAAGAAGCCCTTCTGCTTTTTCCACTACATATTGTTCGTTCAGTACTTCACAAAGTTTTAGTATACGTTCAATATCTTTTTTGCGAGCTTTTTTCTTTATGATCAAAGAATAAAATGGACACTTTTCTTCATCAATCATTTTAAATAGTAGGTCTACGTAGTATTCAGCTTGTTCTAATCTTCTAACAACGTCCATTTTCTCCCTCACTTTCTAACACAAAGTCTTCTATTTCTGAATTTTATAACACGAACAAAATATCGTATGATACAATATATAAAGTATATGTATTTTAGCCAAAAGGAGGTCTCGCCTCATGACACTTATAACAGTTGTTTTTGTCGCATTCGCACTTCTTGTTATATTTTACACGAATTTTATGACACATACACTGTGTGAACGAAAACAAATAGCTGCGAGCCGCCAACCCAGTGTCTTTCGGGTTATCAATGTATGTATAACAATTTTATTAATTTCTAGTTATATAGAAATTATATTTCATGGAAAGTGAGGAAGGAAGCCCCTTCCTCACTTTTTTCCTCTATAAGCAAATTATACCTACTATAACCAATAAAATAAACAGTACAAGTAATAAAATAAGTTGAGAATTCATCCCCATCCCCTCCTCTTTTCTGTATATGCGGCATGCGCCCAATATGGAACACCTTCAAAATCTGACACATACTGGTTAAATTTTCTTTATCAATATGAAATCGAGTCGAAATATGATATATTAAATTTTGTACATATTGCTTATACTATGAAATAAATGACACGCATCTTAACTTTATCCTAAAGCCTCGGTAAGCCCTGTTAAGCGCGCTTTACCAATACAAAAAGCAAAAGTATCAGTGAGACTTAATCGGGCTCTTATGAACTAAAATTCATTGGGTAGGATAAATTAAAAATACATAATAGTAGGAGTGTTTATCGAATGAAGAAAGCTATGCTTGCCTTAGCCGCAACAAGTGTAATCGCATTATCAGCATGTGGAACAGGATCATCATCAGACAAAATTGTTACATCTAAAGCTGGTGACATTACAAAAGACGAGTTCTACGAGCAAATGAAAACACAAGCTGGTAAACAAGTACTAAACAACATGGTTATGGAAAAAGTACTTATTAAAAACTACAAAGTTGAAGACAAAGAAGTAGACAAAAAGTACGATGAAATGAAAAAACAATACGGTGATCAATTCGATACACTATTAAAACAACAAGGTATTAAAGAAGAAACTTTAAAAACTGGTGTGCGTGCTCAATTAGCGCAAGAAAAAGCTATCGAGAAAACAATCACTGATAAAGAATTAAAAGATAACTACAAGCCTGAAATTAAAGCAAGCCACATTCTTGTAAAAGATGAAGCGACTGCGAAAAAGGTTAAAGAAGAACTTGGACAAGGTAAATCTTTCGAAGAGTTAGCAAAACAATACTCTGAAGATACTGGTTCAAAAGAAAAAGGTGGCGACTTAGGATTCTTCAGCTCTGGTAAAATGGTTAAAGAATTCGAAGATGCTGCTTATAAACTGAAAAAAGATGAAGTAAGCGAGCCTGTAAAATCACAATTCGGTTACCACATCATTAAAGTAACAGACATTAAAGAACCAGAAAAATCTTTCGAACAATCTAAAGATGACATCAAAAAAGAAATCGTTCAGAAGAAAGCACAAGATGGCGAATTCATGAACGATCTTATGATGAAAGAAATCAAAAAAGCTGACGTAAAAGTTGACGATAAAGATTTAAAAGATCTTTTCAAAGAGCAAAAAGCTGACGCTAAAAAAGACGAAAAGAAATAATGAAGTGAAAAAAGCTTGGGCTTCGGCCCAAGCTTTTTTATTTTGCAATTTTTATCCTCCTATTTGCGAGAAACAGGATAAAGTGAAACTTTAATCAGTGGGGGTTTTCTTCATCCCCCACTGATTATTAGCCCTCACCAATCGAACTTTAATGGGCAGCCCGACCCCAACCTAAATTCTTTGCTTTCGCTGAATTTTGAGGTGGGGGTCTTACTGCCCATTAAAGCGGGATAAATGAATAAAGTTTGGTAAGAATATATCTAAAAAAGGTGTACGAAAATGAAGAAAATAATCTTCCTCCTCTTACTTATACTATTTTCTATTGGAACCGCCGAGAAAACCTCTGCTCATTCTACAAAATCAGTTAAAGATACATTAGAAGTCTCTGCGCATCAAGAATTATCAGTAAAACAAGCGATTGAGTTGGCATATCCCTCTGCACTTAAATGGAATAAACATGCTCAATTCTTACAGGCAGTTAATATAGACAAAGATAAACCCGAGAAGTCCATTGGGAGCAACGGTAAAAGAAAGTACTGGAATATTGATTTCGGAGTGCCAGATACGAACAAAATATTTTTAATCACAATCTTTGAAGGAAAAATTGTTGAAGCGCAAGATGTCACCCGAGATGGCGTTTCGCCTTATTCTAGAGAAGAGTTTATAAAGTTAGAAGATATTCACTACGATTCTCCCCATTTACTAAAAAAAGCATTAAAAATAGGTAATATGCATCCCGGTAAAGATTGGGCAAAAGGTTATAATTTCATGCTAAAAAAAGACACTAAGATGAACTTTCCCCTAATGTTAGTAATAGGCTGGAATAAAGAACAGACAAAAATGAAAGCTGCTGGTTTTCATGTAACAACCGGATAATATATTCCACCGCAAAATTGATTTTTTGTTCTCCCCTTTTAACTAATAGATGCTAAAAATCGAACTGAAACAGACTATAATCTACAACAAAAAACCTTGATTCCATCACACACGGAACCAAGGTTTATCTTATTATCATTGATTAAATGAAAAAACTATGTTAAATTAGTACAGAAACACGTTTTACAAAATACAAAGAACGTATTTATCCGTATCTTAATTGTACACCAAAACACATCTTCAGTCAACCTCTATTTTTCACTTTTAAAGGAGTGCTTACGTATGAACAAAAAACTTGATTTAGAGCAAAAACGATTGGATACCGTAATTGAAACGATTACGGAGCAAATTGATAAACTGGAAAACGAAACTGGCAGACGCCGAGCAGAAGTAATCCATATTCGTAAACACTTTTGGGATGACGTGAAAGTGAATACTGATACTTTCGATGATTATCTTGAAACAGTTATCAACTTAAGACAACAAGCTCAGTCACTAGCTGTCACACAAATTACCCATAAACACACCTTTAATCGACTTGCTGCATTAAGACGTATGCATAAAGCACCTTACTTCGGGCGAATTGATTTCAAAGAAGAAGGAGAATCTGCTGCGGAGAAAATTTATATCGGCGTAGCTACACTTACTGATGCAAGCGGAGAAAACTTTCTTATATATGACTGGCGCGCACCCATTTCGAGTGTGTACTACGATTATCCACCAGGACCGGCTGAATACAGTACACCAGGCGGCGTAATCCACGGTAATGTGGAGAAAAAATTACAATACATTATCCAAAATGGCGAGATTGATTCTATGTTCGATACGAGCCTTACAATTGGTGATGAAATCTTGCAGCAAGCGCTCGGAAAAGGTACAAACAAACATATGCAAAGCATCGTTGCTACAATTCAGCGCGAGCAAAATGAAATTATTCGTCACGATGAAGGCCGACTCCTTATCGTGCAAGGAGCTGCTGGTAGTGGTAAAACGTCAGCTGCCCTGCAACGAATCGCCTACTTACTATATAAATATCGCGAATGGTTAAAAGCTGATCAAATTATTCTCTTCTCCCCTAACTCTATGTTCAACAGCTACGTATCTAACGTATTGCCTGAACTTGGTGAAGAAAATATGCAGCAAGTGACTTTCCAAGAATATTTAAACCATAGACTAAGCAAGTCATTTGACGTTGAAGATCCTTATGAACAATTAGAATATATGTTAACCGAAACGAATAGCCCTACCTATAAAACGAGAAATGCGAGCATTCGATTTAAAGCATCAACCCAATTTTTCGAGATGATTAGAGCGTATAGACAATCCCTTGAATCTTCAGGCATGCTATTTAGAGGAATGAAATTTAGAGGAAAGTTAATTGTTTCTGCTAAAGAAATTACAGAGCAATTTTATAATACGGATTCCTCCCTCCGCTTCCATAATCGAATTGAAAAGTTAACGGATTGGCTAAATAAACAAATAGATGCAATTGAAAAAACAGAACTGAAAAAGCCTTGGGTAGAAGAAGAAATTGAATTACTTAGCAAAGATGAATACCAAAAGGCTTATAAATATTTACAGAAAAAAGGCGAGTTTGACAACAACTCCTTCCATGATTTTGAGAAAGAAACGAGAGTACTTGGACGTATGATTGTCCGTAAAAAATTGAAGCCACTTCGTAAAGGCGTTCAAACATTGCGTTTCATCAATTTCACAGGCATATATAAACAACTCTTCACAGATGCATCATGGGTTACTGGGGAAAAACCAAAAGAATGGGATGACATTTGCTCCTTAACAGTAAACATGCTTGATGAAGGAAAGCTATATTACGAGGATGCGACTCCATTTTTACTTTTAAAAGAATTAATTGAAGGCTTCCAAACGAATAGATCGATTAAACACGTACTCGTAGACGAAGCGCAAGATTATTCGCCGTTTCAATTTGAGTTTTTAAAACGTCTCTTCCCTGCTGCAAGAATGACTGTACTAGGAGACTTTAACCAAGCGATATTTGCCCATGCAAGTGAAGCAGTGAATTTCAATACACTTACTAGCTTATACGGACCAGATGAAACGAACGGCATCAACTTAACTCGTAGCTATCGCTCAACAAAACCAATTATTGAATTTACACGTGCTCTCGTACCGGAAGGCAAGAACATTCACGCCTTTGAACGTGACGGCGAGAAACCTACAGTGACGAAAGTATCGAATGACAGCGAACTGCACCAGCATATTACTGCCAAAGTTGCTGAACTACAAAAACAACAGCACAATACGATCGCAATTATATGTAAATCTGCAGCTGAAAGCGCCGCTGCCTACGAAGCACTTCGTCATATCGAGAATATTAAACTTGTGAAAAGTAACTCAGCCGAGTATGAACAAGGTATTGTCGTGATCCCTGCTTACTTAGCGAAAGGTATCGAATTTGATGCTGTTATTATTTACAATGCATCTAAAGATGTATACAGCGATGAGAGCGTTCGTAGATTGTTCTACACTGCTTGTACGCGCGCAATGCATGAACTGCAACTTTATAGCGTTGGCGAGGTTAGTCCTTTTATACTTGGGGCTGATTCGGAGAGTTTTGAACTTATTACACCTTGATAACAATCAAGGTGTTTCTTTTTTTGCAGGATTTACACCTTTAAAGTAGAATATATCATTTTAGAAAAAAGTTAAGGAGTGAAAAGATGAACCATTATTTTATTGCTATTTATGACGGCGTATTTCCTACCGAAAAATTACATACCATTTTACAGTCTAATCCTACTTTTACCGACCTAAACGTCCGTCCTCTCGAAATCTCATCACCAAGACCTTTCACATTATTAGTTGGCGAAGAACACGATACACTCACAACTGGACTTACAGACAAATACCACTTATTAACGAAAGAGTTGCAAACACTTGAGCAGCAAGAAAAGTACTACTATGTATACGATTATAAAATTAGAAAGACCATCGAGAATCCTATCCAAAAATGCTTTCCATTAGCACAAATCCATATAAGTGTTACGAAATTCCATCAGATGATTCAAAAAGTAAAAGACTTAAAACGACCTGTTTTTGCAGGTTATAACATTGTCTCTCATGATGCAGACATACTTACGATTGATGTACTTCTTTCTTCACCTTTACTAGATCCTAACACTTCCGAAAAAAATGCGGAAGAATATGCCTATTTACAACAACTAGCTGAATCAATCTCTCGTTCCGAATTATGTATTTCTATTAAAGAGAGTTCACTTATTTAGAAACGAAAAAGAGGGTTATTTATCATAACCCTCTTCTACTATCTATTTACGTTTGTACTTGATCATAATAATGAATTCTTTTATATACAACTTATAAGTATTAAGGTGTTTTTCTCGTTCTAAATGAAAGATCTTTACGTCGATATACACTCAGCACGATCCCCATTATAAGCGCATGAAATACAGTCGGCGTTAATCCATAACTAATAAAAGGTAAGGATATCGCAGCAAGCGGCAATAATCCTAGTATCATTCCAACATTATAAATGAACTGGAATACAAAAAGGGTCATTCCACCAACGAGCAGCAATTTACCATACCGATCATTTATTTTATAAGATATGACCACTAACCTTACTACGAAAAGGGAAAGGATTAAGACAAGAATCAGTGCTAGCACATATCCATAATAATAAGTCAAACTTGCAAATACAAAATCAGTATCTGGATTAGGGATGCGCTTTACATCTCCATGTGTACCAAACCAACCTGCTGACGACATTACCTCTTTTAAACGTATATACATAAAGCCTGCGCCCTGTGCATCACGCTCTGGATTCAAATACCCTAAAAATCTATCCAAATGATATCCTTTTACTGAGGACCAGGAAAAAGACGCCCTTATAACCAATAAACAGATTGGTACAATTGTAATAATTAATGCCGTTTTCTTTCCTAACTTACTCCACCAAAGCATAACGAATACCATCGTGATATAAATAAAAATCACTGAAAAAGCTGCGCCAATTAAGAATAAATACAAAGAAAATAAATACAACACTACAAGATACCTAACTTTCAACCTACTATTATTGAAAAAAGAAGCCCAAGCTAGAAAAAAGAACGGCACTGCCATTAAACGGTCAATTGCAATAGGACCAACTTTTATTATCGGTTCTCCAAGCATCCCAGCATTCGGAAAGCAGTGTAGCATTAACAATATTAGCACCCCAATTGTATAAAACAACCATCCTAATCTCTCTAACTTCCGATAATCAATCAGCATCATCCCTAACGCTGTTGCAATACCAAGAACAACAGATATCACCTTATCCATTAGTAAATCATTCATATATTCAAAGGCTACAACTGGCAAAAAACCTAACCCCATCGCAGCCACTAATAAACCAATTAAGAACCAATCAACCTTTGGCTTATGTAGTTTGTTAAGCTCTTGCCCAAGTTTGACCGGACTTCCCATTTGTTCAACAGCCTTATCTTCAGCAACTTCCTCGCTTAGCCCTTTTTCTATCCACATATTCTTCGCCTGTTTTAAATGAAAATTTAGTTCAGTTGCTACTAAGTCCTTCGCTTCTTTTGATTTAATATGATTCGTAACCTCGCTTACAAAACGCTCCCCTTTTTTATTCAATTTCGCCTCACTCCTGTACTAAGCCTTTTAATATAAATTGTACCTTCGTAGCATTTTTTTCTGCCTTTCGCAGCATCTTGTTCCCTTTATCATTTAATTGATAATATTTAGCTCCCGCATGGTCCCAGCTAGATTGGATAAAACGATTCTGTTCTAGACGATGTAATACGGTATATAAAAACCCTTCATTTCCTTCGAATTTCCGAATCCCTCTCCCTCGTAGTAGCTGTGACAATTCGTATCCTGTTTTTTCATTACTGAGGAGTTGTAAAATCGCTAAAGAGATGTCCTCTTCTTTTTCGTTTGACGCATTAATTTTTTCGCGCACCTGCTTTCGGTGTTGATCAGAAAAACTCAAATGTTTAAACGTTGTATTCTCCATTGATTTTCGCAGGCCTTTTAATCGATCTTCCATTTGATTATTCCTCCAATCCTTTCTTCAAAAGCTCCTTCGCTTTTTTCAGTCTCGTTTTTATTGTGTTTTCTTTCACGTCTATTACAATAGCAATTTCTTTAATTGTTAGTTCTTCATAATAAAATAGATAAATGACTTCTCGATATTTTATCGGTAACTTCATTACTGCTGAAGCGAGCTCACGGTCCTCCGCATTTTGCATAACAGTTTGTTCAACACTATCATTTTGAATCCCCATATAAGCAGATTCATCCCCTGTCACGATCACCTTTTTGTTATACCAACTTTTTATATGGTCCTTACATTGATTAATCGCAATTCTCCATAACCACGTTTTCACATTCGACTTCCCTTTGTATGTATGAAGAGATTTATAACATTTCACAAATATATCTTGCGTTACATCCTCAGCAACCTCTTTATTATTCACATATGAATACACAAGCTGCAGGACTTCTTGTCCATACTTGTTCATGATTTCATCGATAAGGAGTTCCTTATCTTCTATTTCAAACGCTTCTATCGTTAATTCATCCACATCATTTCCTCCTTCCCATATATTAGACGACGCAACCTATGGAAAAGTTTTATACATTCATAAAAAAATACGGATGGCAATAACATTTTTTATAAATCACTTCCTAAGCAAATTACATATAATAAACCCAATAGTCGTTACAATACATTCACCTGAAGAGCGTCTTCCTCCCAAGGCGCTCTTTCATTTTGCAATAAGGATTTTTATAGTCAAGATTCCCCTCAGCTCTAAAGACCGCTAAATGAAAAAGAGAACCCATTTAATCGAGTCCTCCTGCTTCCTAACGCTCACTTAAAGAATCTAATATCTCATGGCCATACAAAGAGGGCTTCATAATATCAAAACCAATAAAGTCTTCATACTGCTTATCTGAAAAATAAAATACGATATTATGAAATAACACTTTTTGCAAATGAGTATCCTGAGAAAGTCTAAATGAGTATATGTATGTATTATCATTTGAAGTTTTCTTTATATATATTTTACTCCTATTTGCTAATTCTTTTAATTTGCGAGCATTTTCTCTAAAAAACTCAATCCCCACTATGCGATCAAATTGATCTATATCTAAATTTAATGTCGGATTTTCTTCTAATTCTTCAGTCGATTCAATCTCAATTTCTGAAGTGAATGGAATTACATACAGATATGCCATCTGGATTTCAGAATCGTAAGTAATTAATTTTTTCATGCTGCACCTCATATCCGTATTCATTTGTCTTGTTCCCTCTTTTAAAACATAATACAATTGAAATGTAACTTAATAAGCTATAACTAGTAGGTGTGATAATCATCTCTTCCATTTTGAAAAAAGGGGGAGGTGATAAAATGATCGCGATGTTTGTAATTAAATTAGTTTACGGTATCCTAACCGGAGCTGGCGTTGTCATCGGTAGAAGATACGTCGGTCCGTGGCTAATTTCTGTATACAAAAAAGCGAGAACCACCCTGCTTCGTGGAAAAGGTAAGGGCGGTTCTCGGCTAAAACGTTAATGTAATTGTCTTATAACCGCACCTACTACCACCACAATAGTAAGTTAGGTTACAAAGACAGAAGTTTCTCAGGCTTCTGTCTTCTTTATTTTATGCAAAATTCATATTATATACTCTATCATCATTGTAACACATTCTAATTATTTTTAGTCAAGAGAAAAAACACCTAAAGGGCTCTCCTTCAGGTGTTTCTCTTTTTACGCTAACGCAGCCGCCTGTTCTTGTTGATCTACAGGAATTACAGCGTCTCTTAATGCTTTTTCTAATTCTGCTGTGTATTTCATTTGCTCTTCTTTGCTCCAGCCTAGTTTCGCAGCCATGTAGTTGATTACTGCTTCTTTCCACTCGTATACCCAGTGGATATTGAAGAATACAGCGCCTCTGCGGCGTACGAAGAAGTCAACTGGTTTTGCTGTCATTTCGTAATCCATTGCGTATACAAGCGGGATTAGAACTTCTAGCGGCATGTTGTATTCTTTCGCTTCGTCTTTATGTTTTTTCGCTAAGTCGAATAGTACGTCTACGTTAGAGCCGTAGAATTTCGCGAATTCTTCTGCTTGTGCTGTCGTTAAACCGTATTTCGTACCTTCGCCTGCTTTTTTCGCAACGAATGCTGGGAATCCGTGTGAACCACTTACATGTCCACCAGAGATTGGCATATGTTTCGTATCGCTCTTCGGATATGCACTATGACCTTCTTTTTGTAATAGATTCGTTACGTAGTCTACTACCATTTCAGCCATTTTGCGGTATCCAGTTAATTTACCACCTGCGATTGTAATTAAACCAGATTCAGAAGTCCAAATTTCATCTTTACGAGAAATTTCAGATGCATTCTTACCTTCTTCATAAATTAACGGACGTACACCAGCCCAGCTTGACTCCACATCTTTTTCTGTAATTTTCACGCTTGGGAACATGTAGTTAATCGCATTAATGATGTATGTGCGATCTTCTGTTGTCATGTGCGGTACAGCTGCGTCTTTATCATAGAACGTATCTGTTGTACCTACGTATGTTTTTCCACCGCGAGGAATCGCGAACACCATACGTTTATCTGGTGTATCGAAGTAAATAGCTTGCCCTAATGGGAAACGTTTTTGGTCAATTACTAAATGCACACCTTTTGATAACTGAAGTACTTTCCCTTTTTTCGAGTTATCTTTTTCACGAAGTGTATCTACCCAAGGGCCAGCTGCGTTTACAATTTTCTTACCGTACACTTCATATACTTCTCCGTCTAGTAAATCGATTACACGTACACCACATACTTTTCCATCTTTATATAAGAAACTGTCTACTTTTGCGTAGTTAACAGCTTTCGCACCGTGTTCAATTGCTTCTTTCATTACTTCAATTGTAAGACGCGCATCGTCTGTACGATATTCTACGTAGTAACCGCCGCCTTTTAATCCTTCTTTTTTCACAAGAGGCTCTTTGTTTAATGTTTCTTCACGGTTAAACATTTTTCTGCGCTCGCTTCGCTTTACGCCTGCTAAGAAGTCGTATACACGAAGACCAATTGATGTACTGAATGATCCGAACGTACCGCCTGTATGGAACGGAAGTAACATCCACTCTGGTGTTGTTACATGGGGACCGTTCTCATATACGATCGCACGCTCTTTCCCCACCTCTGCTACCATTTTCACTTCAAGTTGTTTTAAATAACGTAGACCACCGTGTACAAGCTTCGTTGAACGACTTGATGTACCTGCTGCAAAGTCCTGCATTTCAAACACAATTGTTGATAACCCGCGTGTTGCTCCATCTAATGCAATACCAGAACCAGTAATACCTCCACCAATTACGATCACATCTAACTCTTGTTTATTTACTCCGTTTAATACGTCTTTACGTTGTTTACTTGAAAATTTCATGGTAATTCCTCCCTTTGATAACGAAAAAAGAGACCACGAACTCCGCTATAGATTTCGCCTCTATAGCGTGTTGTGGTCTCTCCAAATCTCCTACCGAATTATTAACTTGTCACCATTATAACACTGTTTATGATTATTTGAAAGCTTTTGTTGCTTCAATCGCTTTTTTCCATCCAGCATATAGCTCTTCGCTTGTTTCCGCTTCCATCGTTGGTTCAAAGCGTTTGTCCATATGCCACTGTTCTTTAATTTCATCTTGGTTTTTCCAATATCCAACCGCAAGACCAGCTAAGTATGCTGCACCTAAAGCTGTCGTTTCATTGATTACTGGACGCTCTACAGGAACATCTAAAATATCACTTTGGAACTTCATTAAGAAGTTATTTTTAACTGCTCCACCATCAACGCGTAATGTTTTTAGTTCAATACCTGAATCTGCTTCCATTGCGCATAATACATCTTTCGTTTGGTACGCTAAAGATTCTAGTGTTGCACGAATAAAGTGCTCTTTCGTCGTACCGCGCGTTACACCAAACATAGCGCCGCGTACTTCACTATCCCAGTACGGTGTACCTAATCCTACGAATGCTGGTACAACGTATACACCGTCAGTTGATTCAACGCGAGAAGCATATACTTCACTCTCACTTGCATCTTTAAACATGCGCATTCCGTCACGTAACCACTGAATTGCAGAGCCTGCTACAAAAATACTTCCTTCTAATGCATAGTTTACTTTACCATCTATACCCCATGCAATTGTTGTTAATAGGCCATGCTCAGAAGCTACTGCTTTTTCACCTGTGTTCATTAACATGAAACAACCAGTTCCGTAAGTATTTTTCGCCATACCTTCACCGAAACAAGCTTGTCCAAATAATGCTGCTTGTTGGTCACCAGCTACACCTGCAATCGGTACATTTTGACCGAAGAAGTGATAGTCAATTGTTTCGCCATAAATTTCAGATGATGGACGTACTTCTGGAAGCATGCTCTTTGGCACTGTTAACATGTCTAGAAGCTCATCATCCCACTGTAAGTCGTGAATGTTAAACATTAATGTACGTGATGCATTTGAGTAATCCGTTACGTGCGCTTTACCGCCAGACAATTTCCATACAAGCCACGTATCAATCGTTCCGAATAATAGATCGCCGTTTTCTGCTTTTTCTCTTGCACCTTCAACATTATCTAAAATCCATTTTACTTTCGTACCAGAGAAGTATGCGTCAATTAAAAGACCTGTTTTTTCGCGAACCATTTCGCTATAACCTTTTTCTTTTAGCTCATCACAAATTTCAACTGTTTGACGAGATTGCCATACGATTGCGTTGTAAATTGGTTTTCCAGTCGTTTTATCCCATACAACCGCTGTTTCACGTTGGTTCGTAATACCGATACCAGCGATTTGTTCTGGTTTTACATCTGCTTCACTTAAGCAAGTTGCGATAACTGCTAAAATAGATCCCCAAATTTCTTGTGCGTTATGCTCTACCCAGCCTGGCTTTGGAAAATGTTGTGTAAACTCTTTTTGAGCTGAATGAACAATTTCACCTTTTTTATTGAACAGAATTGCGCGTGAGCTAGTTGTTCCTTGGTCTAATGAAAGAATATATTTTTTCATAATGGTTTCCCCCTATGCTACTTTTCTACTATTTGTATTGCTTTCACTTTTTTTACTTGTCATATAAGAGATTGCTAGTACAATCACAGTTGCAATAATCACATAAATAAGTGCTGCATTTTGTTTTCCTTCAAATACAACTTGATGGAATAATCCTGCAAGTGATCCACCTAGAATTGGACCAACTACTGGAATCCATGCATACTTCCAGTTCGAACCGCCTTTTCCTGCAATCGGAAGGAAGAAGTGTGCGATACGCGGACCTAAATCACGAGCCGGGTTGATCGCGTATCCTGTCGTTCCACCTAATGATAAACCAATACTTACAATTAAGAAACCTACGATAAATGGATTTAATCCATCTGCAAATTTATTTGCTCCAATTGCTAATATACCAAATACTAAAACGAATGTTCCAATCATTTCACTTAAAAGGTTTGTAAATGTGTTCGGAATTGCTGGGCCTGTTGCAAATACACCTAATTTTGTTCCTGGATCTTCTGTTTCTTTCCAGTGTGGTAAGTAATGTAAATATACAAGAACTGCCCCGATAATTGCCCCAATCATTTGTGCTGCGATATAACCTGGTACGTCACTCCATGGGAACGCTCCCTTAAATGCTAATCCTATCGTTAAAGCCGGATTCAAATGTGCCCCACTAATTGATCCAACTGCATACGCTGCCATAGCAACTGCTAAGCCCCAGCCCATTGTAATAACAATCCAACCAGAATCTTTCGCAAACGATTTCTTTAAACTTACACCAGCGCAAACGCCGCCACCAAGTAAGATTAACAACGCAGTCCCTACTAACTCTCCTAAAAATGCTGACATAGTATCCCTCCACAATCAATTTAAACGCTTCCAAATGTGATAGAGGTAAAATGAATGGCCATTCGTTTTTGTCAAAAGAAAAAGACCCACAGCTTTGCACGCTTCTATATAAATTTATATAGAAACAATGAAATGTGGATCTCTTCTTTTCTCCGTCACGTTTATTAACTTGTCTATAATGTTAACCTTTCATGAAAGCGGTGTCAACAGAATTTTTTCACATTTTCGTCACTTTTTTTGGTAATGTTTCCATAGTTCTTTTTTTGATGTCGTAATTGCTGTCGCACCAGCACTTAAAGCTCTTTCAACATCTTGCACAGTACGAATGAAACCACCCGCTAAAATCGGGACACCAGTACGCTCTTTCACTTCAGCAATCACATCCGTTAGCGCACCAGGAAGCACCTCTATATAATCCGGCTTCGTCTTTTCTAGCAAATTACAGCTCTTTTCCATCGCGCTAGAATCAATTAAAAAGATGCGTTGAATTGAGACGACACCCTTTTGCTTCGCCTTCATAATCACGCTCGCCTTTGTCGACAGTAACCCGTACGGTTTATATTCTTGGCATAAAAACTCCGTCGCATGCCCATCACTTTGTAATCCATGAATCAAATCAACATGTAAAAACACCTTTTTACTATGCTGCTTCGCAAGTGACACAACACTCTTCAATTGACCAACATGAATATCTAAAATAACAATATACTCATACGAACTATGTAATAGCTTTTCCAAATCTTTAATTTGCCTCACTGCCGGCAAAATCTTCTGTTCATGAAATTCCATTCTATATCCCCTTCCTGTCTATTCTTTATAGTACACAATTTGAGTAGAAAGAACAGCTAGTGCGGGGAATTATTTCCTCTATCTATATATTTTCTTCAACTTATCAGAAGCAGTGCCACCTATGACCATTAAGATGAGAGGTAAAAAATTCATTACATATGGTGCATCTGCTACAAGTGTAATGCTCGCCCCGGCAAACTTATTTAACATCCATACAACGATTTTGGTAAGAAACAAAAATACTCCTAGCATGAATAGACTTTCGAAAAACACCTTCCATTTTGGATATGCTAATTGTTTACTATCTTCAATAACTTTCTGCGTCAACTCTTCATCGCTCCTTAGCAGTTCATCAATCGTAATACCGAACAAATCGCTTAAATGAATAATAATTTCAATGCTCGGATAGTTCTTTCCCGTCTCCCATTTCGAAACTGACTGCCTACTTACATGAATTTTTTCAGCCAAATCATGTTGCGACCAATTTCGTTTTTCTCGTTCTCGTTTCAAGCGTTCACTAAAAATCATACTGTGTTTATCACCTCTCTACGTCTAGTATGGGCAAATAACTGATGAAGAGTAAAGCGAGTTGTCGTTGCGTAAGTTGTGCAACTTCTGCGTTACAGGTTGTAATGGTGCTATGTAGTGTGTATATTTCATATGCTATGCTCCTATAATAATTTCCCGAACAATAATCGTGCTTCTTAACATTGTCGCTTTGTGTCGGTAAGTCGATATATTGAAAAAATCGTTGGTATATTTCAATTTATATTCGATATATTTTAGGAAATAAAACAGTGGATAACAATACGTTATCCATTCTCCCCTAATTATAATAAAACCGAATCCTTATCAATATTCTGATTACCCTCCTTATCATTCTCCAAAAAGGAAATCGTTTTGTTGATTTCTCAACTTATACTAATATGGATAGCGCCAGGGAAATTACTGAAGAAATACAATTAGAACGAACAAAAACCCTGTAAAATTTATTACAGAGTTTTTTGCCAATTATTTATTGTTTTGCATAACGAATACGAACATTATCGTCCATATGATAAATTTGTAATGTGTTTCCATCATAGTTTTGTAATTTATACATCATACTATCATTTGTTAACTTTACTTCTTGACCGTCTTTAACTGCCTTGGTTACTTTTAAGGATAACTGGAATGACGGAACATCTACCGCATATGTTCCTGTTAGGTAGTTATCTTTATTCGGATAAGAACCATTCGCATAGGACTCAAATGTTTTATCACCTTTTAGTACTAACGTAGTTTTTACGCCACTACCGTAATCAACACCCCAATTCCCAATAATCTCAGTACCATCTTTGATGTTCTTCTCCATGTTTCCATAATTAATTCCTAACTCTTCACTTGTACCAACTGTACCTACAAATACTCCCGTTTTAGCTTGGCTTTTATCTGTTTGAGCCTGACTACCAGTAGTTGGGTTTGTCGGTGTAGAAGTACTTGTTGTACTATTAGATTTTTCTGTGGCTGTATCACCTTTTATTTCGGATCTTAACTTATCGAATGTAGGTTTCCAAATACGTTTTGCTTCCTCTAGTTTTGTATTTGCTTTATTTAAGATTTCCTTATCAGTCTCTAAGCTGAAGCCTTTATCGTTGAATAACTTCTCTATTTCACTGAATGTTTCTCTTAGTTTACCTGTCGCTCTTTCAATCTCTTTTTGGTCTTCTTTATGTTTTGGCGGTGCGTAAATCTTCTCTATCTTATCAAATACTTTATAGATGTCTTTAATACTATCTAATACCTCAGCTTTTGATTTACTTCCATTTCTCAAATCTTTTACAGAAGCATCATAGTAATCAAAACGTCTTAACATATCCTGTTCAATGTCTAATAAATATTGTGCATAATCTTCATCTAAAACTCGAACCTTTTGAACATCTTTACTTTCTTCTTTCGAATTAGTTGATTTTTCTTTCGTTTCAGCAGCCTTAGATTTACTCGTTTCTTCTGTCTTTTCTTCTTTATTTGCCGAATCTTTCACTGTAACACAACCACTTAATAATATGGCAACTGGAACTGCAGCAGCTATTAGTTTCTTCACTTTCATACCTCATACCCCTTTAAGTCATTTATTCTTAGTTGGTTTTACTACCGATACTCTTCGCTGCTTCTTCAAACAGTTTTGAACCTTCTTGTGCTTTACTTAATGATTGATGCATTTTACTCTCGTCTTCTTGGTCTAATGCATCAAAGAGAAGTTGGAAACAATCCGCATACAGTTCCATCGATTGCTTTATCTTCGCCTGTTCTCCCTGTAATTCAGGAGGCGCTTGTAGATTCTTCAGTTTCGTTGCAGTTGCCTTTGCTCCACCTAAACTCAGTTGTACTTCACTTTTCTTTTGTTTATATGATTTTACATCTGAATCTGCTATTCCTTCAATTAACTTCATTGTATCTTCAATTTGAGTAGCACTGTTTATGATATCTGCCTTGTACCTTTCAACATCTGAACCAGTTACCTTACCAGTTGAAGAACTAGATGCAGTTGAATTATTTGAAGCAGAACTTTGTTGACTACTTGATGAACTACTATTTGTACCTTCACCTTTCGCTACAGATAAGCTATCCTCTTTCTTGCTATCAGTTGACTTACTCTCTTTTTCAGCAGTCTTACTCTCTTTCTCTACCTTTTGCGTTTCTTCTTTCTTTGGTTCAGCTTTCTTACCATCAGTTTCAATTGTAATACAACCACTCAATAACATAACTGGTAACGCTAAACTTACTAATTTCTTTGCTTTCATGATTATTAATACCCCTTTATTTGTAAAATGTAGTGCAAACAAGTTAATATACTTAACTAATAAATTCTCCCAAATAATTTATCAGCATCTACTATCCATAGATTTCCTGTATATTCATAATATTTCCATATATCGTTTTACAGAGAATTACATATTTGGTCAAAGAGATTTATGTAGTCTTTAAAGGTAAATTTATTAAACGAAGAAAAATTTTAATCACAAAAAAGAAGCTAACCATAAACTGTTAACTCCTCAGCTGAAAATAAAATATTATCTTTCCTTATCTTCTAATATCTAGATTGGGATTGAATATTTGTAAGATGAACATCAAACATATCAATGATTTCAAGAAATCTATCAGCTTCACGGAAAACATGGTCTGCTAATAACGGATGAATGATACTCTTTATTTTACATTGCTCAATTAAATCACGTGCTGTTTTCTTAAAATCCCGAAGAGATGTAACCGACACACGATTTTGATCTAAAAATTGATCTAAAAGAGGGACTGTTTGGGATTGTGGCTTCATAGATTCCAAGTCAATTGCTTGATACATCAATTCATCAAAATCATTACTAAAATTCCGAGCTGTATCTACAAGCTTTCTTTCCGATGGATCAAGAAGATGACCAATAAATTTAGCATGGTCTGCCATAATCCTTAAAAAGAAAACATTTTCTTTAATAATAGCATCAGGAAGAGCATCTAATTTCCCTTCATTTAATTGTATTAAACGTTTTCTAAAATAATCAGCTTCCCTACTTGTATGGTCAACTAACAGCGGAAAGTTATTTTGTCCTGGCAATTTACATGTGAGAATTAACCCTAAAATTTTTCGTTTAAATCCCCAAATATTAGTTGCGGCTTGTTGTACTTCTGCATTAAATCTTTTTATTTGCTCAGGATCTGTTTCATTTGTATAGGAATGCGCTATTTGTTCAATATGTTCAAACAATCGATAAAATTGATTAGCCTCTTCGATTAGTTGCGTATCCTCGCATCTAAACCCTAAGCGAAGAAAAAAAGAATGCTCCTTCATGATTCTAGACCAAAAACGAATTTCATTTAATGAACGCTCAACAAACATTACAGACGTAACACCCGTATCAGGATGTAATGATGTTTCATCCCTATGCATTGTTAATCCCCCCCGTAGATACTGCGCTAGTTCCATTCTTATGAGGAAACATATATATATAAATACCATCAATAAAGGTTCATGATGAATTTCGTATACATGCTTCCCAAAAAGAAAAAAGGCTACCACCTAGATGTAAAGTTCTACTAGTTGGTAGCCTTTCAAAATTTCTATTAAAGCAATACCGAATCTTTATCACTATCCTGATTCCGTTTCTCTCGCTCTTCTTCTAAACGCTTCATATACACTTCGCCTTCTTTTTCGATAAACTCATTATCCATCTCTTGCTCTTTTTTTGAAGTATATAAAACCATGTAGCCACTTAATACGATCCCTACGATTACAAGATACACCCACCATGGTAAAGTTTCCACTGTACTTCATTCCTTTCCTTAGACAAGCCTTATTAGTTTCACTGTATGAGGAAAGAAGTGGATTTATGCTTAAAATTTATCCCGCTTTAATGGGCAGTAAGACCCCCACCTCAAAATTTAGCGAAAGCAAAGAATTTAGGTGGGGGATCAACTGCCCATTAAAGTCCGATTGGTGAGGGCTGATAATCAGTGGGGGATGAAGCCCCCCCCCTGATTAAAGTTTCACTTTATTGCGGATTCTTCGCGAAGAACGCTTGTACATATTCCATAAACTCTATTGGTTCCTGGCGAAACGGTGCGTGGTATCCTTTTTCAATGATATGGAACGTACTATCCGTAAATAGCTGATGATACAGTTCACCATTTTTCCAAGAAACGCTCTTATCGTGTCGTCCCCATATAATTAAAGTCGGCACCTTAATTTTATCTGCTTCCATCGCGATGCGGCGCTCTCTCATTTTCGTAAGCTGATCATAATGCTCTTTATCGTCGCGACTATTTTTTACTGCATTTTTATTATAATCCGTAATCTCTGTTACAGTTTGTAAGTCTGTCGATAACGGCGGCACTTCATAACTTTCTTTTTGCTGGAAAGATTCTATCCCTGTAGAATCCGCTAAAATGAGATGCGTTACTGCATCCGGATATAAATACGCTAAATTTAGAGACATCTCTCCGCCCATCGAATGACCAAGTACTGCGAATTGATCGTATCCAAGTTTCTTCATTAGTTTATAATATAAATTCACTTGCGCAGGAAACGAATACTGAAAATCAACCGGCTTAGAAGAACGCCCAAATCCTAAAATATCAACCGCGATAATCGTGTGATCCTTTACAAGTTCCGGATAAATATCACTAAATCCATCAGATGAACCACCAAACCCGTGAAGCATAAGTAAAGGCGGCTTCCCCTCACCAATTTGCTTAAAATAAATCGTCTGCCCATCAATCTGCGCCATACTCTCTTTCGTATTCAGCTTCATCATAACAGTATTTTTCACTTCTCCAACCTTCGCAATCGGCTTATCAACGAAGTTACATACGATTAACAAAACGAGCACAATACCGCTAATGAAATAAAATTTAAACCGTTTCAAATTCCCGTCTCCTTTCTCTTGTTGCTATTTAAAGTTTTTACATTATTTGGTTGTTTTATGATTAATTTTAATTGTAACTATAACAGTTACAGTTATATTAAAAAAATATTACTCACTTCTATTAGTGATGGTTACTTTGTAACTATTATAGTTACATATTTAAAGTAAGTCAATTCTTTTCTCTACATGACCTAAAAATAGAAAGGGACTTCATGTTGAAGTCCCTTTCTTTGTTATTATAGTTGGCTTACTCCGCCGCCATCGCCTCTATTATCTGCTGGTGCTCCGCCATCTCCTCTATTGAAATTGGCTAGCGCTCCTCCACCGTCCCCGACACTTACATAGTCTGGTCTTGCTGGCGCTCCACCTGTATCTCCTCGACTAGCGTATTGATTAGATTCAGTAGAATTGTTTAAGCCTATCGCTAAAGTCCCCAAAAGTGCTAATCCTGTTATTACTTTACTAAGTTTTTTCATTATTTCAAAGCTCCCTTTTCTAAATATTTTTCATTTGCTTTATTATTTATATAAAAATATTTACTTGCTTTGATATGATTATCTTCTTCATAAAATTGCATTGCTAATTTTTCACTGTATTCTTTTATACATTCTAACAGATTTTTACTTTCAAAATACGCAATGCTTTCTAATACAATTTTCTCTATTTCATTCGCATTAGAGCCCTTATTCAATTCTTCCAATATCATAAAACGATATTGAAATTCTTTATTTTTTAATTCATTACATATTTCAATTCCCATCGCAATATATTTTTGCGCTAACTCAACTTTACCCAATTTACAATACTCTTCAGCCACTGTAAAAATCGATTTATAATGTTTAGGTAATTTCTCAGCAACTTCAGAAGCATGTCGAATTGCTAAATCAGATAGATTTTGAGTACCATATAACCAACCTAAATTGTTTCTAATCATCAGAACGTACTTTTTATGATTTACTCTTTGGAATACATCTAAAGCAATATTAAAACTTTCTTCTGCTAATTCAAATTGCTTTAATTCCACGCAACATAAACCATATATATTTTCACATAATGCAACATTAATTTGGTACCCAGGATGATTTACAAATTCTTCTTTCGCTTTTTGAATGTGGTGAATAGCTTTCACTTGCTGGTATGTATGGTAGTAAAATTCACCTAAACGATAATTAAATTCTGCTTTTTCACAAGGATTTTGAATGTATTCTAATAATTTTGCTGCCTGTTCAAATTCTTTACTAGCTTCCTCATAATTTTCAACCATTCTAAAATAAAGCGCTTTAAATAAATGATAATAATAAGCTAGCACACCTTCTTGAGGAGCTTCAAAAGATTCTACTTGATTAAAGTTACCTTCTTTAATGGAAACCCAATCATTCAAAACTTGATACCTAAAATTCAACAAAGCATGATAAAGCAATACATCCTGATCCACATCCAGCCCACTAATCTTACTATCAATCTCCTCTTTCATTTCTGTGGCTTTCTCTATATTTTGCTGCAACATTACACAATACCAATCATCTAAAGAATGTTTCATTTGCTCCCGTGTTACTACGTCTGCTCCCATACACCTGCATCTCCTTTTCTCAAACTTACAAAATTAGGATATTTATACAATTATCCAAATTGTATATTACCACCCCTTTTCTATGTATTGAAAAATAATTGTCAGAAAATTTATAATTTAAATGAATTATACCAAATATTTCTATTTTAAAAACTTGAGAAACATTTTTCAGAAAATTTTATAGACCAAATAAAAAAACAAGCAGTTCCAGCGATCAGCTAAAACTACTTGCTCTCCTACTTACTATCTCTATTGTTACTCTTTAATAAATTCCTTCGTGCTTCTTACTGTATCAATTGGACGAACTAATTTTTCGATTTCTTCACGTTTTGGCTCTAGGAACGGAGGTAATGATAATTTTTCGCCAAGTGTTTCATATGGCTCATCTCCCATAAATCCTGGGCCGTCTGTTGCAAATTCAAATAAAATTTGCGGTGCTACTCTTGCGTATAATGATTCGAAGAAGTGACGATCTACATATCCAGATGACGGAAGACCAACGCTACCGATTCTCTCAATCCATTCTTCTAATACAGCGCGATTTTCTACGCGGAATGCAGCATGGTGCACTGTACCAAAACCTTGTCTTGCTTCTGGAAGAGCCGTATTATGTTCTACAATGACAGAAGCACCGTTTCCGCCTTCGTTTACTTCAAATAAATAGAATTCTCCTTCTTGCGCAATCTCTTTAAATAATAGAACTTTTTCTAACACTTCTTTAAAGAAACTAAAGTTTGCGATGCGGATAAATACAGGTCCTAAGCCAGTAATTGCATATTCTAATGGAACTGGACCGTTTTGCCACGGTGTACCTGATTCTATCCCATTATCTAATTCATCCGAGATTAATTGATAGTGTTGATCATCAAAGTCAACGAACGAAAGAGTTTTCTTACCAAATTGCTCTTTAATTCCTGTATGCTCCACTTCAAGACGGTCAAAACGGTTCACCCAATACGCTAATGCTGCATCAGTTGGAACGCGGAATGAAGTTTTTGAAATTTCATTTGTACCGTGTACTCCTTTAGAAATACCTGGGAAGTCAAAGAATGTCATATCCGTTCCTGCACTACCTTTATCATCTGCGAAGAATAAATGGTACGTTTGAATATCATCTTGGTTTACTGTTTTTTTAACTAAACGCATTCCTAAAACGTGAGTGAAAAACTCATAGTTCTTTTCTGCACTACTTGTAATTGCTGTAACGTGGTGAATTCCTTTTAATTGGTTCATTTTATATTCCTCCAATGGTTTTTAAATTTATATTTTCTCTTCTATTATTTCTCTTCAATAGGTGCTAATTTCGCTTCAATTTCTGCTCGCTGATCTTCTAAGAACGGCGGTAAATCAAGTTTTTCCCCTAAATGTTCTACATCTCCATCAACCGTAAATCCTGGTCCATCTGTCGCAATTTCAAATAGGATTCCGTTTGATTCGCGGAAGTATAAGCTTTTAAAGTAGAAACGATCGATAATACCTGAAGAATAGAAACCTTTTTGTATTACCTGTTCTTCCCAATAAGCTAGCTCTGCATCGTTTTTTACACGAATCGCTAAATGGTGAATGCTACCGCGGCCCGGCTTTTCAGTAGGACCATCTAAATATTTCACAACGATTTCTCCAAAGGCTTCTCCTTTAATAGATTGGAAAATCGCTTCTTCGTCATTTCGGCTAACTTCTGTATAACCAAATATATCTGTTAGTGTACTCGCCAGTTTATCAAATCTACGCACTGTCATTTCCACAGAACCCATTCCTTGAATTTGATGTTCAACAGGAACTTCTGATTTCTCCCACGTTTCCCAGTGCTCCACTTTTTCTCCGTTTGAAACGATTAGCACGAGGCGAAGACCTTCCGCATCCTCAAATTGCAAAGCAGGACGATTTGCATATGTTGTTATTTCGCTATGTTTCACACCAAATTTCTCAAATCTTTCTTTCCAGTAATGTAAACTTTCCTCTGACGGAACGAGTAATCCGATTCGCGTAATTGCATTCGTACCACGGTACGTTTTTCCTACTAAAGGCATTTCAAAAAATGATAGTTCCGTACCTGGGCTCCCTGTTCTATCTCCGTAAAATAAGTGATACATCGATGGATCATCTTGGTTTACCGTCATTTTCACACGACGTAAACCAAGTACGTTTTTATAAAAATGATTATTCTCACTTCCGTTTTTTGTAACCATTGAAATGTGATGATGCCCTTTAATTTCATACATTGATAATTCCTCCGTTTCATTTTACTAGTCAAGTGATATCTAAAAAATAATATGCTTCTTAGCTTTTCAATTTATTCTCATTATGTTTTTGTAAATTCATCTTAGTTTTTACTGAATAAGTTACTTCGTTTTTTAATCGAAAGCAAGTGAGTGTATGTTTTTCATATGACTCAATCGCTTTCGTTACTATCACTTTACAACTCAAGTGATTAAAAAGCAAGTAATTTATCTCGAATTCGAGATATTTTTTTATTGGATAACATTTTGAACTGGAGAATGATGGATTTCTATATGGGATAGCGCCACAAAAATGTGGATTTACAACGCCAAGTCCATTTTCATTTTTCCATAAATCGGAAAGTATCGATTTTGTTAACCCTACCCTTTATTTAGAAAAAGCTGTTCTTTTAAGATCAAATAACTAACGTTCTTGGATTAAAAACTCGCGAAATTCTTGGTTTCAGGACATTATAAAATTCATAAGTTGATGGATGTGAGATATCGCCAGCATTTTTGAAAAAAACACGCTAAGAGTATGCGAGATTTTATACAGTTTTTTCGTTAATCCAATAACAGACAAAAACCCTAAAACCGCACCAGAATAGGAATGTATAAAAAATTGCATAGATTGATAGAACAAAAAAAGGAGGTTCCCTTGTGAGAGTATGGTTCCTCCTTTTTCCTTGCTACCGATAATAGGACGTTATGTTAACCGAGAATGAATAGAACATTCATCATTTTTTCTCTTGTATTCGCTTGTACTAGAATTAAACTAATCTTCAAACCAAAATAACACTTCAATAGGTGCTTTTAAAACTTTTGCAATATCGTAAGCCAATTTTAATGAAGGGTTATATTTTCCGTTTTCGAGATTACCAATTGTTTCTCTTCTAACTCCAACTTTATTAGCTAAATCTCCTTGGGACATATTTAACTTTACCCTATATTCTTTCATCCGAGTAATCAGCGTCATCCTGCATCCCTTTCTTTTCTCTATGTTCAAATATTTCTAAATTAATTAGAAAAGTTCCTAACGGTATTAAAATTGAAAGTCCAAAAAATAAACGAATTACATGTACATTTTCAAAAATAGAAACACTTAAGAGTAGTATACTACCAAATATTAGTGTTACAAAAAATGCCCTTGTAGCGGCCATACGAACATGCAGTATAAAAAGCTCATCTGGTATAACTTTTGCGTATAAAAAAAAGAAAAAGAATAGGAAATAGTAGTGAGGCGAAAACGAATTTTCACTTAAAAATGAGAAAGGTGCCAAAAAACCTAAAAAACCAATAAACCCTAAGTAAGCTAATTTGTTTTTCATATAAGATCCCCTTTGTGATTTATTTCGCTCTTTATGTGATAAATATATCACATAAAGAGCGAAATAAAAAGGAATTGAAACAGTACATCTTTGTTTCAAACTAATACTTTTAACTTCCCTTAACGAGAATTATGTAACTAAGCTGCCCATATGGACAGTTTATTGTATTTTTTACTTAGCATATTTTTTTCTGAAATGCTGACGGTACTCAACTAAAAAGTTGATATGCTCCCATTCTAGTGGCAAGATATGTTTTATTAGTTCTTCGTTACACCCATGCGTACTTCTTAACTATTTTATTTCATTTTCAATAAAGTGAAACTTTAATCAGCCCTCATCAATCGGACTTTAATGGGCAGCCGGACCCCCACCTAAATTCTTTGCTTTCGCTGAATTTCGAGTTGGGGGTCTTACTGCCCATTAAAGCGGGATAAATTGAAATTTAATGACTTAACATTATGCTTATCTTAGGAGCGAGGTATTTTATCGGTGAGTGTACACAAACCATGTAATGCTTGCTGTTAATAATGCTGACGAAATCAAAGCTGTAAGAACACTATATGTTTGCCACATAAGTATTGTTGACCAATCGAAAGCACAGCACAGTATACCCAGGGCAATCGTAGCGGTCAGGAAAATAACTGTTACGGTTATTCTCTTTTTTGTCATTGGCTGCCGCTCATTCGTTCTCCTTCTGCGTAATCCTAAGAGAAATAGCAAAACAGACAATAGGAAAAGAATAATTGTGATAGACGACAAAATGATATCCAAAAGCTGTGTGCCGCTTATTTCATATGACTGAGTTAGATTGCCTTCTAATATATCTTTAACTTTTAGTACCATGTTTGTATTGGTATTTGCACCGTTGCTCAGCAAGGAGACGGCTGTTCGTTCATTTGGCAGTATGACTACTTCGGTTCTGAAATTTGGATTGCCCCCAGTGTGTTCTATAATCGTTTGTTCGGCGTTTACGGACCAGCCTGCCGCATAATACATACCGTTGACAGCCGAAACAGACATATCACCCCTATGTGATTTTTCGATAACCATGTGAAATATTTCGGGTATGTCCTGCACGATCCCCATCTGTATGCCCATCCAACGCGCCATATCTTTTGTATTAGAAATGATGTAGCCTGCGGGTTTATTCCCAGCATAATCCGGAGCTTTAAATGGAGTTGTCATAAAAAAGGAAGAACGGTATCCCTGTGCCAACTGTCCAGTGGCTTGAGCATCTTCTTTATAAACATATGTCTGGTGAAGACCTAACGGCTGAAATACCTGTTCCTTCATAAAGTCTTCATAGCTTTGTCGCGACACAATCTCAATAACCAAACCCAATACGTCATAATTAACGGTTCCATAGTTATACTGTTCACCGGGAGGGAACGCCAATTCAGCATCAACGAGCATTTCCACAGTCTTTTGCAACATATCCGGTGTATTGCCTTGTGGAATATTTTGAAGATGCCTAATATTTGTTAGACCACTGGTATGGTGAAGAAAGTTATTTAGTGTAAGACTTTGCATATCAACAGGTTTCCCTTGATACTTTAATGTAAACCAAGGTAAATATTTTTGGACAGGGTCAGTCATTGAAAGCAGCCCTTGCTCTTCCAATAGCATAATGCCCATACCGGTAAAAGCTTTACTGACCGAGGCTAACTCATAGAGTGTATTTTCACTTGCAGACAACCCCTTTTCACGGTCTGCATACCCTGAAGAAAAGTAGAACACTTCATCATCAGCAAGTATTGAGATTGACATTCCCGGCACACCTGATATACGACAGGCATCATCTAGCAACGCTTGTATTGCCGCAGATTGCGAATCTGACAACGCATAACTTTGTGTTGCAAATCCTGAGAATAATATAAATATCGTTAATACAAAAACAATAATCTTTTTCATAAACTCTCCTTTTTGGAAAATTATAAGAGAATAATATAAAGTGAAACTTTAATCAGTGGGGTTTTCTTCATCCCCCACTGATTATCAGCCCTCACCAATCGGACGTTTATGGGCAGCCCGACCCCCACCTAACTTCTTTGCTCCAGCCAAATTTTGAGGTGGGAGTTTTACTGCCCGTTAATGTCGGATAAATAACCTCCTTTTACAACTACGAAACTAAATTTTAATTTATCTTTCTATTCACCTGTATAATATCAAATAATTGCGAATAGTTACACTTGAACGAACAGATGGATGTAATTTGAAACAACTTTAAAGAGCCTTGCTACGTAGAATGTAGTAAGACTCTTAGCTTTTTAATAATCAAAATTCAATAACTTTATTATCATTATACAACAGCCCCACTAAGCGTATTAACACTTAATGAGGCCATTTGATTCACATTATTAATTATGGAACGTCGGTTTATAGAACGAACGATTATCAAGTGCGAAGACACGCTCTGTGTATTCGCCTGGTTTTGTGCGTCCTAATGCGCGGTCCATCATGTTCATTTTTGCATCTAAGTTATCGATGTAGTGCAGAATTTTTACCACAATACCAATTATCTAGATTTTATATCTACTAAAGCATTATACAGATTTACAATACCTTTTCCTGAAACATTTTCATCGTAATAGCTAGTTTTATCTGCATTCCTATACAAAGTACTTTCAACTTCCTCATTGGACATTTCTCGTCCGAATTTTTTGAAATATTCGTCTTTCATTACAGCAATCGCAGCTGTTACTTTCGGAGCAGCCAAACTTGTTCCTAACATGAATTCATATCCTGGTTCAATACCAATACTCTTACTTAGTTTTGTTTGCGGAAAATAAGTAGGATAGGTCGCTAACACTAGACTATTAAAATCATATATTTTATTTTGTTTGAAATCAGGACCATAATCCCCACCTGGGGCAGATATCGAAATAACACTTCCGAAATTGGAATAACTCGCTAATTTATTCTCCTTATCAGTTGCTGCAACCGTGATTACGTTTTTGTCACCACCTGGCAAGTGTATTAACAAGTCATCAGGTTTCCCAAGTTTTTCTGCTAATTCTTTTGGATTGCTTATATCTAATCCTTCATTACCTGACGATGCTACTAAAACTACGTTATTTTCTTTTGCATATTTAAATGCTCTTTCATAAGCCCTGATAAGATTGCTATCTCCTTTGTTTTTGATTGATTTAAAAGTACCTAAACTTAAATTAATTACATCCACACCATCTTTAGTAGCTTGGATAATTGCTTCAATAGTCCAACTTGAATCACCACCTGTTTGATTGAATACTTTATATGGTATAATCCCAATACTTGGACCAACACCTTGGATTTTCCCGTTTGCAGCTATAGTCCCCGCTACCATTGTTCCATGCCCAATATTATCACTAGTACTAGCATCATTAGGGACAAAAGACTTTCCTTCACTTATAATATTTTCTTTTAAATCTGGATGATTGAAATCAATCCCAGAGTCAATAATTCCTACCTTTACATCATGAGATCCTTTATTAATTGATTGGCTTTTATAATTATTTGTTACTTGTTTTATATCCCACATCCATTTATCATAAGGCCCCTTTTCTTCTTCCTTCAAAAATTGAAAACTATGTTGTTTCTCCTCACTTATGGGTTTTGAACTTTTAATTCTTAATTCCACATCATTTACTATATTATTACTGGGAATCTTTAAATCCTCACTAACATATTGCTTCATATCGGGCAATTGTTCTTTATCAATTCCTTTTACTACTAAGCTGTTAATTTCTTTAATTTGATGTACCTTTACATTTGAAAATTTATTCTCTATTTTTTCTTCCGTCTCTTTAACATCACTATCTAATAATATAATTAAAGATTCCTTACTAGCGGCTTCTGCATAAACATTTATATTAGATGTCATATATATAAATATTAAAATAAATAAAGTACCTATAGTACCTTTGCTTAATAGAAAAATGGATTTTTTCATTTGAACCTCCGTTTTTTGATTTTTCAGTATTTTTTCGATGCATAAACATTAAGATTATAAGTAGATATACTTATATATTCTTTCGATGAAAAAGTTTATTTATCTATTTATAATATAGGATTATATAACTCAGCTATGTTATATAATCCATCGTTTCATTTTAAATGCCTCATTCCTCTAATTGAAACTAAACAAGTCTCACCATTATTCATAACTACTTGCTTATTTGTCTTGTCTAGATATTTAATATTATTTTTATTTACAACAAAGGATTTATGACATCTACAAAACTCTTCTCCTAACTCTCCCAGCTCTTTAATAATTCCATAAAACTCTATATAAGTATCCTCTAGATGCATGATTATTTTATGAGGCGTGACAGAAGATTCAAAAAAGAATATATCAGAATAATGAACAGTTCGAATTGTATTACCTACTTTATATCTAAATAGATTTTGTTTTCCCCCATCTTCATTCAAATGACGCTTTAAAGCTACCGCTATACAATCTCGAATTCTGCCAGTCATTTCACCTATATTTCCCTTAATTATATAATCCATCGCTTCAATTTTATAAGTAAATGTCATATAAGACAATTCACTATGTGTTGTAATAAACACGATTTTCCCTGTAGCATCTATATCTCTAATCTGAGCCGCTAATTCCAATCCATTCATATTTGTTTTTAAATTCACATCGATAAAATATAGCTTTGTACCCTCTGTTTTTCCCTGTAAACTTTCAATAATTTCATAGGGATTTTCTGTAGATAAAATTAATTTAGCATTTAGCTCCTCTATCATTATGTAATTTTTCACACACGTTTCAATATACTCTCTTTGAGTACGATCATCTTCACAAATATATACTAAAAGCATATACTACTCCTCCAATTGAATATGAATTTTTTGAACAAATAAATTATTTTTTTTTGTCGTTTCAGTAGTAACATTGGTCAAGGGTGCTAGCAATTCCTGAAGGTTATTTAAACCTAAGCCCCTTCCCTCACCTTTTGTTGAAAACCCTATTTTTTTCAACAAATGTAGCCTTGGCGTGTTATCTCTGCATGTATTTTGAATGATGATTGAAACATTGTCTCCATCCTTAATTACACCCGTCAATAATTCACTATATTCATATTCTACACACTCTATTTCTTCAATTGCATTATCTAATAAAATACCTACAGAAGTTATTAATGCAAATGAATCGATCGGAAGTTTTTCAATTTCTGCATTTGCTTCAAATCTAGCATTAATACCTAGCTCTTGTGCCCGCATTAACTTAGAAGCAAATATGCTCTTTAATTCTTTTAATTTAATCTTACTTAAATTTTCTAATTTAAAATTATTCTCATCCAAATATTTAGACGTTGGCTTTAAAATTTCTTCAAAGTAACCTTTTAATCCTTGCATATCTTTCTCTAAAATAAACATTTCAATAGATAAAAGGATGTTTTGATAATCATGCTTAAATTTTCTCATGTTTTGATAATGGATTTCTATTTCATTCAAATACTTCTTCAAACTATCATATTCCTCTTCTTTTCTCTTCTCCTGAAATAATTTCTTTAAATGTGCAAAATATATAATGACAGTAACAATAGAAAGAAATAAATACATAAAAAAGAAAAATAGATTTAATCTAATTAATTCAAAAGTATTGCCTTTAGAAGCTGCCGCGAAAATTAGAGTATAATAAACAAAAACTGTAGAAACCCCAATGAAAGCCATAAACAGTTTTAACTGTATATTTATCCCACTTAATTTCTGCAGTACCTTTTGCACCAGAATTGAAATGAAAATCCCCATTAGGACACAGGATAATAAATGAATCCAAACTTCCACTTCAACTATATTAGGGAGATATCCTAAAATAATCGTATCTAGATAAGAAGAGATGTGATCACTAATCAGTACAACTATTAGTGCATAAGAACCATACATCAAAGAATGAATTATCTCCCTTTGGTAAAAATAACTCATACAATATGTAAATAAAATCAATATAATTGATGCATATATAAATCCTTCGATATAACTAATAGCTCCAATCAAACTAATTACTAAAATAACTATCCCCTCTAAAATATTCCTCTTTTTTACATTAGAAATAATCTTTAATGAGACAATCGTTATTAAAAACTGTACAAATAATACACCAAATGTAGACATACTTCTTTCCACCTTAACTATAATAAATAAGGTATATTATATCTCTATCAAAAGCATCAAGTCTACCTATAAAATGGAGATTATTTCATTTTTTGCAATTCTTTCGGAATTTTAGGGTCATAAAGTACCCCCAGACATCTTCCCTTTAAAGTAAATTCTCCTACTTTTTCTAACATATTTATTAACAGTTTTTGCGTTGTTTGTTTCTCCACCATTTGTTTTTTCACTGTTTTATGCCACTCCCCTTTTTTTACCATTTAATACATGACTTGTTAGTGGTAATAGCATTGCTGCTCCCAAAAATGCACCCACCCCAATTAAATTCCCAAAATATAAAGAGGGTAATAACAAACTAACCATAGCCAAACAAAAATTAATTCTTATAGCTCTATTCCTAAGTAATATCCTTTCATCGTCATCGTACATTTGATATCCTGTACAAGCTGGAGCATATTTAAAAATAATAACAAAGTTTAACAAGAACAATAGAGCTAAACTTAATTTAGATATAATAAGAATTTGATTTATTAACAATGGTGCACCTATAAATAAGCTTACAGTTATTATAGTACAATAAAGATTGTTATTTGCATGAGCTCCAAAAGCATAGATTCTGATGCTCATGAAAGAAATATGAAAAACAACAACCTCTAACATTATCCCTAAAGTATATGCAAATATGTATACTATAAACAATTTAGATATATTTAATACTAAAAATTCCATTGCATACTTACATTTAAGATATTTAATACGATCATATTGTAAATCAGAGGTATTCACTAACCGTTGAAATAGATTAGTAGCAAATTTTTCTATCATCAATATTTTCTCATTCTCTTTCTGTAATAAAAATTGAAACACTCATTACCTGTATAAAATTTATAAAACCTTTTTATAATTCTTTTCTTTTATATGCACTTATTGAAATGAAATATGAAATGATAAAAATAAAACAAGATACCAGCAAGAAGTTCACTGAAAAAATTTTATCAAAACCTTCCACTTCTCCCATCATCATTTTTTGCATAAGAGAAACAAGCCCAAACATCGCAAAAGCAAAAATTATACTAATTATACGTATTAACTCTGATTTATCTCCTCCATATATATAAGTCAATGAATATATAGTAGAAGCTAAACAAAGTACCAATCCCATCCCACGAAGCACACTAATTAAAATTAACTCACCAGAAATTTTCACAAACAATGAATTTAACATAAATACCCCAGCAGTCACTAGAATACTTATTATTAATAATAACAGAAATGTTATATATTTACTTCTTATAATTTCTTTTCTTTCAACCGGAAGAATAAATTCAAACTTATCCCATCCAGACAAATTATCCTGCTTTAAAACTTCAAATGCACTTACTGTTATCAATGCCATTGGCAAATAAAATGCCATTTTTAACGCTGTTGCATTTCCTGATAAAACCAAAATCACATTACTTACAATTGCAAGGAGTAGTGAAAGGGCAATACTCTCTCTCACAGAATAAAAATTATTTAAAATAAGTCCCTTCATCCTTTTTCTCCTTTCAATAATAACATTGTAATATTCTCAATCGAAACATCATTTGGAATTATTCCCCTAGGACTATTGTGTTTATTTGAAACAAGTACCTCAACGTGTTCCCCTATTTTTTGATACGCTACAATACTAGACTTATCCAGCTCTTGTAATTCATTTTCAGTACACGTGAAAATAGCATAGTTATGTAATAAATCTTCTTTATCTACCCTTAAAATAATCTCTCCTCTTTTTATAAAGATAAGATAATCTGCAACTTTTTGAATATCACTTATAATGTGAGAAGAGAGTAAAATAGCATGTTTTCTATCTTTTACAAATTCCAAAAATACATTTAATATCTCTTCTCTAACTACTGGATCTAATCCAGATGTAGCTTCATCTAAAATTAACAGTTTTGGGTCATGTGCAAGTGCTACTGCTATAGAAAGTTTCATTGACATACCACGAGAAAAATTTTTTACTTTTTGTCCTTTAGGCAATGAAAAGACATTAATATAATGCAAAAACACTTCTTGATTCCATTGATTATAAATATTTTTCATAACTTTTGATAATTGATTTACACTTAAATTACCCGAAAAATTAAAATCATCGAATACAAAACCGATATTTTCTCGCATCTTTATTATAGCAGTATCCATTTCTTCTCCAAAAAACTTTATAGAACCGGCGTCCTTCTGTAATCCACCCAGTATTGTCCTCATTGTCGTAGTTTTCCCTGCACCATTTTCACCAATAAATCCTACAATAGAACCATATGGTACTGAAAACGAGAGTTTCTTTAATTCAAAATTAGAAGTAGGATATGATTTTTTTAAATCTTTAATCTCTAAAACATATTCCATGTTTATTCCTCCACATAGTTTATTAGGAAAAGAACAAATAGAACACCCGTCCATTCGTCCCTTTCCTAATTTCAACAAAATTGCAAGATCAATATCGTTTCAATAGTCACAAACAAAAAACTTATTTCAGCAAGTGTTACTTACTGTTGACATAAATCCTGTTACTGTCCATGAAGCCGTTGGCCATTCTGGTTGTACATCTGTACCTTCGTTTAATTGTTGTAATGCTAATACGTCTTTCATTATTATCCCTCCTCTTATTTGTACTTCTGATCTATTTGGATTCCACTCTATTTTTAGCAGTGGTTACTTACTGTTGACATAAATCCTGTTACTGTCCATGTAACTGTTGTCCATTCTGGTTGTACATCTGTACCTTCGTTTAATTGTTGTAATGCTAATACGTCTTTCATTATTATTCCTCCTCTTATTTGTACTTCTAATCTATTTGGATTCCACTCTATTTTTAGCAGTGGTTACTTACTGTTGACATAAATCCTGTTACTGTCCATGTAACTGTTGTCCATTCTGGTTGTACATCTGTACCTTCGTTTAATTGTTGTAGTGCTAATACGTCTTTCATTATTATTCCTCCTCTTATTTGTACTTCTAATCTATTTGGATTCCACTCTATTTTTAGCAGTGGTTACTTACTGTTGACATAAATCCTGTTACTGTCCACGTAACTGTTGTCCATTCTGGTTGTACATCTGTACCTTCGTTTAATTGTTGTAATGCTAATACGTCTTTCATTATTATTCCTCCTCTTATTTGTACTTCTAATCTATCTGGATTCCACTCTATTTTTAGCAGTGGTTACTTACTGTTGACATAAATCCTGTTACTGTCCATGTAACTGTTGTCCATTCTGGTTGTACATCTGTACCTTCGTTTAATTGTTGTAATGCTAATACGTCTTTCATTATTATTCCTCCTCTTATTTGTACTTCTAATCTATTTGGATTCCACTCTATTTTTAGCAGTGGTTACTTACTGTTGACATAAATCCTGTTACTGTCCACGTAACTGTTGTCCATTCTGGTTGTACATCTGTACCTTCGTTTAATTGTTGTAGTGCTAATACGTCTTTCATTATTATTCCTCCTCTTATTTGTACTTCTAATCTATTTGGATTCCACTCTATTTTTAGCAGTGGTTACTTACTGTTGACATAAATCCTGTTACTGTCCATGTAACTGTTGTCCATTCTGGTTGTACATCTGTACCTTCGTTTAATTGTTGTAATGCTAATACGTCTTTCATTATTATTCCTCCTCTTATTTGTACTTCTGATCTATTTGGATTCCACTCTATTTTTAGCAGTGGTTACTTACTGTTGACATAAATCCTGTTACTGTCCACGTAACTGTTGTCCATTCTGGTTGTACATCTGTACCTTCGTTTAATTGTTGTAATGCTAATACGTCTTTCATTATTATTCCTCCTCTTATTTGTACTTCTAATCTATTTGGATTCCACTCTATTTTTAGCAGTGGTTACTTACTGTTGACATAAATCCTGTTACTGTCCACGTAACTGTTGTCCATTCTGGTTGTACATCTGTACCTTCGTTTAATTGTTGTAATGCTAATACGTCTTTCATTATTATTCCTCCTCTTATTTGTACTTCTAATCTATTTGGATTCCACTCTATTTTTAGCAGTGGTTACTTACTGTTGACATAAATCCTGTTACTGTCCACGTAACTGTTGTCCATTCTGGTTGTACATCTGTACCTTCGTTTAATTGTTGTAATGCTAATACGTCTTTCATTATTATTCACCCCCTTTCAATTCCTGTTCAGGAACCCTTTTTATAGCGTCCAATCAAATTACTTCACTTCTTATATCCTGTTTTTTCTACAAAACTATTAACATTAATAATTGGCAACCAATGTAGTGGATTGGATTTTAGGATCCCATTTAAAGCCAATATTATGCCCGCACTTCCAGAATACATATCATCCGACAACCTATAACAAAAATTACCAGGGAATGAAAGTGCATTAGCTTCTTTAATAAGGAATAAGTTTAGCTTATCTACTGACTCCATTAAGTCCTTTTCAATACCCTCTATTTTCTCTTCCATGATAAGTGGCAGTAACAAGAACCCTCCGATCCCATCAAATAATCCGCCACTAAATGTACATCTAATATCATTAAGATTAGTAATTAAATTTAATTCTTCTTGATAGAACTTTTGACCACTTACATGATTTAAATACCATATGGCTACTCCAATTCCTATTGATCCTCCAGATAGGTATGGTAATAATCGGTTTTTATCATCTTTAGTTTGCAATATTCCGATTTTTTCATCTTTTTGTGTGTTTCTTAAATCACGTTCAATTACATCTTTAGCAAGTATATAGAATTCTTTCTTTTTGGTAACCGAATACAACGCTGCATAAAACATAGAAACACCAGACCATCCATCTAAGATGCCAATAGGAACAGCAGCCCAATCACTTACAGTTAAACTTTTATTTTCATTTATATAGCTTTTAATACTATTAGCAATTGATTCTGCTTTCTTTAAATAAGAATCCTCTTTCTCCTCTAAATATAAACTGATATATGCAAGACCAATTCCAGCTAATCCTGATCTTAATGAAACATCATTGTAACTATTTTTCTTAATATTCCTATTAAATAATTCTAATCCTTCTCTCTTATATCCTAATTCATATAATGCGACTGCGATTCCAGCTTCTCCCGTAAAAAGACCTTGTTGTGTTATAGAATCCAACTCATTCATTAAAACATTTTCCATCCATTTAAATACTTCCACATCAACATTGCCAGATCTAAAGAGAGCTAAAGCTGCACCAGTTCCACCAGTAAACACATTATATTTTCCATCCGTAACCTCGTATTGTCTGATATCACCATGAATTAATCCCTGTTCAGGAACAAAATTCTCCATAACCCCTTTTCTTAATCCATCTATTATGGAAGAGATTTTTTCAGAAAAGTTTTCATATGGTTTATTAACATCATTACGTTCTTTTTCTCTCGTTTCAGATAAATACTCATCACATTTTTTTTCTATATTCCTAACGAAAGAATAAAAATCTCTACCAAACTCCCTTTCAATCCATTCATTTTGGTATAGATATGAATTGTCTGCAAGGGTACTGACAGGCCCCATTGGTAATATACAATATCTCAAAATCTTCTTAACTGCATACCAATCTCGTTCTTTATGATTTTTATTTTTAAAACTAGCAAATCCCATTGTTTGCATAGCTGCTTTTGATTCGATTTCTGCTTCATTTGCAGATTCAAAGTCTATAAGCTTTACATTTAATTCTTCATCAATTATGACGTTTGATGGCTGTAAATCACCCATACCTATGCCTTTTTCATGCATCCCTTCAACAATATTTACTAAACTAAAAATAATTTGTTTTACATCAGCTATATAAATTTCCTTATCAGTTTTCCGATGAAATGGGTATTTAACCGAAATCCATGTTTTTAAATCCAATCCTTCTACATATTCTTCCACCAAAAATATATGTTTCCAAGACTTAAAATAATCGATGACATTTACTACACCTTTAACATCAGTAAGTTGAGTTAAAGTATCATATTCTACTTGAATTCTTTCTATAGCATCTTTATTTTGAGCATCTAAACCAACTTTTGGTCTAGCTTCTTTGATAACAACTTTTTCTTTATCCTCCTTTCTTTCAGCTAAATATATACCTCCTCCATTTGTATATCGAAAGGCCTCCAGAAATTCATATTTCTTAAGTCTATCCTCTTTATCATTCTCTTTATCAAAAATATTTTTAGAATCTAAAAACTGATCAAAACTCTCTACAAATTTCGGTACTTGATAATAAGGTTTGCGATCATCCGGGATTAAGTGACCGGATTCATCCTTGATACATGGTTCACCTTTTTCATTATAAATACTTCTAAACCCCCCATATCGATAATAAATATTACTATTCTTCCAACATTTATCACTTAAAATATATGGGCCATTCTCTTTATTTTTAATTTTTTCATATAAAACATTTAATAATTCCAAAAACACTTCATCACTAGGAGGATATATAGTTATAAATTTCCCTGAACTTATCCTATTTCCATTTTTTGAATTCACACTATGTAAAGTCGATTCATTAATAATATGTTTAAAAGCAATTTTACGTTCTATCAATATTTCGCTTACCTCTTCTAAAATCTCTTGTGCATTATATATTGTCGAACTTATATGGATCTTCCAACCTTGATCTTTAATCTTCTGATCTCTAAAAGAGTAAAATTTCCAAGGTGAGCTATCTTCATTAAAAACTAAACAGCAATCAGGTAAATTTAGTACCTTATATGTGCTATCTATATGATTAGAACTTCCCTCTTCGAAATATTTAGAGTTTGGCTTCAAGTATTTAAAATAAAGATGATTTTTATTCAAAATTATTCTCTCCTTATCTATCGAGCTTGTAACTGTAGTTCACAGAACTGATTATATAATTGATGATGTTTCTGTAACTCATCATGTTTACCTTGCCCTGTTATTTTTCCATTCTCCATAAAAATTATATTCTCAGCATCAATTATTGTAGATAATCTATGCGCTATTACAATAGCTGTTCTATCTTTAGCAATATTTTTCATAGCATATTGCACCTGTTGTTCAGATTTACTATCCAGATTTGCGGTAGCTTCATCTAATAGGATTATCTTAGGATTTTTAAAGAACATCCTTGCAATTGCAATTCTTTGCCTTTGTCCCCCCGATAGCATTAAACCTTTTTCACCAACATTAGTATCTAAGCCATTAGGTAAATCTTCAATAAATTCCCAAGCATAGGCCATTTTACAAGCATTAATTATTTCTTCTTCACTCCTTGGTGACTCATCCAACCCAAATAATATATTTTCTCTTATAGTCCCACTAATCAAACTATGCTCTTGTGATACATAACCTATTTGGGAGCGCCAAGAATTAATAGAAAAATCCTCTATATTTTCTCCTCCTATATAAATCTCTCCGTCACTAGGTTTATAAAATCTCTCTAACAAGGATACAAGTGTTGTTTTTCCACTACCACTTGGACCAACAAATGCATAAGTATGTCCTCCTTTAATAACTAAATTAAGATTTTGTAAAGTAAACGATTCATTATCTTCGTTATTATATTTGAAACTTAAATTTCTAATTTCTATATCTTTATTAGTTACATTTAATACCTTTCCTTTATCTAAATCTTCTTCATACTCGTACATTAAATTAGAAATCCTTTCGGTTGCCCCCTTCGTTTTTTGGAGTTGAGAAAAGAATCCTCCGAAGTTAACCATCGGTCCCATAATATAGAAGATAAGCGTCAAAAAGGCAATAAATGTTCCTGGTGATAACTCACCATTCGCAAGTTTAACTCCTCCATAACCTACAATAGAAATAATAATTAGCATCATTAGCAAATTAATTATTGGGTTTACAGTAGCCATCCATTTCGCTTGCTTTATCCCAATACATTTTAAATCATCTATGTTTTCTAAACCTTTTTTGATTTGATAGTTTTCTGCTGTGAATGATTTAATCAATTTATTTTCTGAAATCATTTCAATGGCACTTATATTAAGCCTACCCATTGATCTTTGTTGTTCTTTAGAAAGGCTAGACAGTTTCTTTCCCAAGGGAATAAAAAATGCAAGAAATAATGGGATAGCTCCAATAATTATTAACGATAGCTCCCAATCGTAATAAAATAACCAAAATCCACAAAATAAAATCATCAATACCGCATTAATAAATTGTGAAAATGAAATGCTGACTAAATTATAAAGTACTGTAGTATCATTAACTAATCTACTAGCTATGTCACCTGATTCATTTTTATCAAAAAAACCTGCTGGTAACTTAACAATTTTAGTCCACGCTAGTCCTCTTACATTCGCGACAATTTTCAGTCCAATTACACTCAGTAAGTAACTAGCTATTAAACCTGTTACCATTTGAAGAATAAACAGTGTAACCAATCCAAATAATATTCTCATATCTACATTTCCTGAAACAGCAAATCCATCAATAAAATTTTTCAGGAAATTCGGTATAAATGTTGAAACTATTGCACTCATAGCACTGATAATACAAGAAAGAATAAACAAACCATATTTTGGCTTTGCTAAATTAATTAACTTAAAAAAATCTCTCCATGTATATTTATAATTACTACTCTTATCCTTGTTCATTTTCCCACCTTTTCCCAATCATTAATTAACTTACATCAACCTTATATACAGAAGTTTATCATGCAAATTCTAGTTCCTATCGTTTCTATCCTGAAACATTCAAAAAGTAGCATAAACGTCTTCTAAATATATAGAAGTAACAATTCTGATATCATAATTGTTACTTCTATATATCTTTATTATTAATCCAAACAAAATTCACATTATATGATTGGTGTTTCTTATACTTTCCTAAAAATTATTAAATTAACTCTTTAACTAAAAAAAGGCAAGTGACTTAGTCTATAAACTAAGTCACTTGCCTTAAATTCTTTATTTAATTATGGAACGTCGGTTTATAGAACGAACGATTATCAAGTGCGAAGACACGCTCTGTGTATTCGCCTGGTTTTGTGCGTCCTAATGCACGGTCCATCATGTTCATTTTTGCATCTAAGTTATCGATGTAGTGCAGAATTTCTGCTTCTTTTACTAATGGTGGTTTTGGGCTACCCCATTCTGCTTTTCCGTGGTGAGAAAGGACGATGTGTTGCAGAATTAATACTTCTTCTGCATCGATGTTCAGCTCGTCTGCTGCTTTACCAATTTCGTTCACCATAATAGAAATGTGGCCTAGTAAATTTCCTTCTAACGTGTACGTTGTAGAAATTGGGCCAGATAATTCAATTACTTTACCAAGGTCGTGTAAAATAACGCCTGCATAAAGTAAGTCTTTATCTAATGATGGGTATAGATTTGAGATAGCTTTCGCTAAATCAAGCATCGATACGACGTGATAAGCTAATCCAGATACGAACTCGTGATGGTTCTTTGTCGCTGCTGGATATTCTAAAAATTCGTTTTGATGCTTATTTAATAAATGTCTCGTTAGACGTTGAATGTTCGGGTTTCTCATTTCAAATATGTATTGCGTAATTTTCTCGACCATATCTTCTTTTTTCACTGGCGCTTTTTCTACGAAGTCTGAGATGTCCGTTACTTCATTTTCATTCGCAACTCGGATTTGTTTCACACGTAATTGAATACGTCCTTTGTAGTTTAGAATGTCACCAGCTACTTTAACGATTGTTTCCGCTACATATTGTTTCTCAACTTCTGGTGATACGTCCCATAGCTTCGCTTCAATATCTCCACTTGGATCTTGTAAGATTACTGTTAAAAACGGCTTTCCATTGCTTGCTAGACCTTTTGTCGCTGTTTTAATTAACAAGAAAACATCGACTTGTTCACCAACTTCATATTCTGCAATTTTCTTTTTCATTCGAATTCCTCCACCATATCAGTTACTTTTAGTATAGCACACTACAACTCATTTTCTTTACGCTTACGCACTAATTTTATAATCTGTTTTTCTGTAAAATACGTTAGTAAATGCGCATGACATGTAAAGAAGATGACTTGCCTATCTTCCGCAATTTCCTTTATAAGTTCAATCGTACGATTCGTCCTTACCGCATCAAAATGCACGAAACTATCATCAATAATAAACGGATAATCATGCTCAAATGTTTTCGCTAATGCAAATCGTAACGATAAATATAACTGCTCCGCTGTCGCTTGGCTTAGTTCATGACTATAAAAACGCATACCATCGTTACGTTCCACAATGAACGGCTCCGCCTCTGACGGTGAAAAAATTTTACTATATCGTCCGCCTGTTAAATAGACGAAATACTCTTCTGATTTTTGTAAAATACGAGGAAGATGTACCTCATGATAATATTGCTTCGTTTTCGTTAACACTGTCTTTGCGGCCGCATACGCAGCCCACTTCTTCACTTGTTCACGCACTTGCGCTTTTTTCATTTCCCACTCGTGCATTAAATCACCATACGTACTGCCTTCTTCTAAATTCGCAATTTCCATACGATGTTTCGCAATGCGCTCTGTCAGTTCTTTTTCCTTTGTAAGACAGTTTTGCGCAGTTGTCATTTCTTGCTTTAATTTTTCATCATAACCGTCAGCTTCATAATGTTCAGCTAATGATAAACTCGTTAAACGCTGTTCTAACAAATCAATTTGCGGTAATAAACGCCCTACTTGCTTCTCAGCATCTTCACGTTTTTCCGCAAATTTACCTGCTTCTAAAAACATCTCTTCATCTGTAGAATGTGCGATATGCCATAAACTATCTCGTTCTACTAACAGTTGTTTCAATTGCTCTTGCATGAACGCATATTCTTCTTGCCATTCCGCAAGCTTCTCTTTTAGCTGCTTACAAGTTTGGCGTTTTTCTTTCTCATTTTGCATACGGATTTGTGCATCGTGCAGCTTACTATACTCCGCACTACCGATAACAGTTTCTAGTTTATGTTCAAAATGCGAAATCATTTCATACAATGAAGATTTGCGCTCAATTTTCTTCTCTAACTCACGATATAATTGCTGTATTTTTTCCATACGCTCAAACGCCGGCAATATGTGTGCATACGTATAAAACTCAGGGAACGTATAGCGCATTTTATATACATTTACTTGTTCGCTAATGCGGAACGTTTCTCGCTCCCACTCCTCATAGGATGAAACGACTTTATCATACGCTCGCTCCATTTGCTGTAACTTATATGACTCGCGCTCAAATAGCTTACGAATCTCTTCATCTTTTTCTAACTCATAGCGCACAGACATCGCTTCTTCACTTTGTCTCCCGCCAGCACTTTGCTGAAGAGTAAGAAGTTCTTCTTGTAACCCGCTTGACGGATCTTTATATAAAACAAGGGCAAGAACAATCGCTACAAAAATAATGACACTAATAAATAAAAGCGGGCGGTTATCTATAAATAAGCTTGTAAATAAAATGACTGTGTTAATAAGAAGTAACAGAAGACAAACTCTTTGCCACTGCTTTTTCTTTTGCATAGCCGCTCCTGCTTTTTCCTCATACTTGCGCTTCATTCTATCTGCGCCCATACCGATAAACGCCGCATCTTGGAATGACTTCTCTTTCTCAGCTAACGTATTTCGCTCTTCATCCGCTAACATTTGTTGCTTAATCTGTCTTATATTTTCTTCTTGTTCTTCTAACTGCTCTTGCGCTACTTTAAAACGATCATCGAGCTGTGCTTTTTGCGTTTCTAATTCACGTGCTTTTTGCACTGCTTGCGTAATTAACTCTTTCGTTGCCAAACTCATATCAAACGACAGAACTGTTTCTTTTTCAAAAGTAGCACCAATTTGTTGCTCTAGTTCTGTCAGTTCTTCTTTTATATTCGTAATCGTTCCTGTCATATCGCGCATTTCTTGACGTGCATTTTCATAAGACATATGCTGCATACGAAGTTCTTCTACATAACTTTCTTTTTGCAAAAACGCTTCATCTATTTGAATCGATTCCATTTCCGATTGCACATTCTCTATTTTTTTATGGAGCGAATCAACTTGTAATTGAAGCGGCTCCATCTTCGCCTTAATCGCTTCATAGCGCGCCATCCCGTTTACAGGAAATTGCCCGCTCTCGTTTTCTAACACTTTCTCATGCGCACGCTTTTCAATAACGAGAGGCTCAAGCGCAGCTAATATTTCATAATCTTGCTTTCGTTTTTCTGCATTCTCTTTTTCAACGCGAACAGAAGCAAGTCCCTCTTCACTTTCTTTTAACTGCTCCACTTGCTTTTCATACGTGCCAATTTTCCCTTGCCACTCTTTCATCTTCTCTTCAAGCTTCTTCATTTCTTGCAGTGACACGTTAATTTCTGGTTTACGCCCGCTCGGTTTAAAACGCTGATCCATTTCCTTTTCTAGCTTTTTATCTAGCTGTAATAACGCATCACTTCCGACTGCGCTTGCTGAAAATAAATAATTTCCGATATCCGTTTCGCCGAGCTGATGAATGTTTTGAAGGCCGTGCATATCAAATGAAAAGACAGATTCAAATAAACTTTCATTCATCCCGCTTAATATATCGTGTAAAATTTCTTCGCCGCCCGTTTTCCCATCTTCAAAATAAACGGTCACCTCGCCAGCTGCCGTCTTTGGCAATCTTTCAATTTTCAAACGACCGTACTTCTCTGTTTGCACAGTCATCGCACCGCCATACTTGCCGCCTTCTTTCGGCTCATAGCGGCGCTGTCCTCTCGTTGGAAAACCGAATAAAATACTTTTCATAAATGAGCGAATTGTCGATTTACCCGCTTCATTTTCACCGTATAAAACAGTCAGCATTGACAGATCCATTTCCACATTTTCTAATTTTCCGTACCCATAAATATGGAGTTTTTCAATTCTCATTTCTTATCCCTCTCTTGCTGGAATAATTGCTCTAAAATAATATTTTCCGCTTCCTTTTGAATCTCTTTCTTCTCTTCTTCTGTAAAAGATTCAATACTATTACGTGCTACAGGAGATGTCCAAATCGTGCGCAACACGCCGTCCATATTGTTGAAAGCTTCTAACTCCTTTAGCACACTACCGACGAAATGATTTTCTTCTTTCAAACGCTCGATTTCCGCAAAAGAAACCGTCTCATTTTTCCACTTCATCGCATATACGAAATCTTTTCGCTCTTCGCCAGATGCTAAAATATGAAAAATCTCTTCTACGCGCTTTTCATCACGTAAATAAGGAGAAATTGGTCCCTGTCCTGTAAATACGACAGTTAAAAGCGTCCCTTCTTCTTCTCTTCGGCATTCATTCATCGCACTTGATATCACAGTCATAAGTTCATCAACCGTTTCAAGTCCATCGATACTCACTTCTATCTCATCCCACACAACATCCGCCGTATGGAAAAATGAACATTGCGTTCCTTGTTTCGTGAGTTCAATAAGATACGCACCCTTTTCGCCCGTTTCCTTACGATGACGTCCTTGTATGTTTCCTGGATAAATAATGCATGGCTCTTCTGATAAAATTTCACGTTTATGTATATGGCCAAGAGCCCAATAATCAAACTGCTTTTCTTTTAGCTCACGAATTTGAAACGGTGCATAGCGATTATGCTCTGCATCTCCTTCCACACTTCCGTGAAGCATACCAATATGAAAAGGCGCATCACTCATTTTCGTATACTGCGCTGTCATATTATCCGTTACCGCTTGCTGCAAATAACTAAACCCGTAAATAGAAGCTACTAGCTCGCCATTTTTATAAAATGATTTCTCTTCTACATAAGGATCCGTAAACACATGAACATTTTCCGGAAACTCAATTGCTGCCCAGCTTCCCCCTAAATGATCGTGGTTACCGTGAATAATAAAAACAGGGATATCGTACTGCGAAAGTCTCTTCATTTTCTCGCGCACAAACACTTGCGCTCTCAAACTTCTCGTCTCCGCATCATACAAATCCCCGGCTAGTAATACGAAATCAACGCGCTCTTGAATCGCTTTATCAACAATACGCTCGAACGATTCAAACGTACTCTGCTTCATTCTCTCCCAAACAGACTGCGGTACATTCATTTCCATCCCTTTAAACGGACTATCCAAATGCAAATCAGCCGCATGTATAAACTTCACTTGTTTCACAAATAACGATCCTTTCTTTTTCCGTACTTTACTACGAATAGTAAATCTAGTGCCCATAAAACTTCCCCTTTATTTTAACACGCAATGTCATATATTTCTTTGCATATTCTAGTGATTTATGCCAAAATAGTTATAAGATTCTGATTTTTATCATTGGAGGGAATTTTCATGGGAGTATACGTTCTAACAGTCTTTGAAAAAGATGGTTCAAAAGCATTAGACGAATCATTCGAGGCGGCAACTGAAAAAGAAGCGAAAGCAAAAGGTGAATCTATTTTACAAGAAAAAGGATTGTATGAAAAAACACATCGCTGCACATCTTCTGCAGGTAAGCTCGTTTTATTCCAGCGCTAAAAAAAAGAAGCGTCATCCGCTTCTTTTTCACTCTACTATATCTTCGTCACACCACGTAAACACCACATCTAGAATGCGATTACCGATACGTACGCGCTTATTCCATTTTCCTGTTTGGATCTGATGTTGCAATTCTGCTTTCATCTTTTCCGTCCAGTCGTGAATCGTTTCACTACCGTTGTACGGATATACGCTTGGAAACTCTTCCTGCAGTAGATGCAAGCTCTCTGCATCAAAATGAAAATGGAAGAAGTAGTTTGCTGTAAGCGATGGTTCTTGCAATCGTAAAAAATGATCATCAATTTGCTTTCTATTTCTGTAGAAAGTAAAGATATTCACTTTACCGCTCGTAATTTGGTCAATTTGAATTTCGTGCTTCTCTATAATCACGTCTTGCCCACCTCGTTATATACTATCCTTAGTATATATGTCTTTTGCAACAAAGTTAACCATTTTCGCGCGAAATTCATTTCCTTCATTATATTACCTGTACCTCCAAGTACAATCAGAACAAATAAAAAACAAAGTTGAAGGGGAGCGATCACATGTATTTCGGAAGCAAAGGTTGGTATGTAAAAGAACTTAAAAAATTAGGTATTCGTACTTACGAAGGTAAAAAACTAGAATCATATCGTACGCATGCGTTATCTAGTTTACTTGAGAGAATGAAGAAAGCTTCGGCTTAATTGATGTAGGAAGCAACTACGGTTGCTTCCTTTTTATATAGTGGAAGAATAGAAATAATCCTATCTTAACGTTCTATCTTTACCGTTATACTCTCTTGATAAAAACCACCCCTTATCAACTGAATCTCTATTACCAAATCTCTTTCTAGATAATCATTCGTACATACTTTAAATTCCCCATACTTATTAACCCGTCCGCTTCCAACATACATATCACCACTTGTTATGACAATTGTTGAATGAGGTTCTGCACGACCCAACACAAAATTATGACCATATTCCACAGAAGCTATCGTTATTTTTTGATGCATATTATGAATTGAACCTATACATTTCTTTTTACACAAATTAACATTACTTTCTTCAGCCCTCGAAAACGCCAGATTCCTGTTAATCTTTTCTGAAGAGGAAGCAACATTCCCCAGCCAAATAAACCTATCAAATGTAGTAATAGGTAGAAACATCTACGCTAACTCCCCCATTCTTCTTTCCTGTTTTTATCGTCTACAATCTTTTGATGAACTTACAGTAATAATTTCTATATTAATATAAAAAAATATCCTTTTTCCATTCAATTTCGCACTGTTAATTTGTACAGAATACATAGAATACTGTTTTTCACCCCAGATGCAATGGCAACGCTACACAAAATAATCCACGATCCATTAAATGTAAATTCACCTTCAAATGTGTTAATAATAATTATGTTGCCGATTATTAAAAGAATCCATGAAATGGAATACTGTTTTCCATTTGTAATATATAAAATTCCATCCTCATTACAAACTGTAATTCCTCCACCTTGCCAAACACCAATAGCGAAAGAAAAAATCGTAACTGCCAATAACTCTGCTTGTAAATCTCTAGTCACTGGTTGCGGCGCCGTATAAGTAATAATCCCTATCATCATGAGAAAAGTAATAATATGTATCCAGTTTAATTTTGTTTGTTTTCTTTGCAGCCAAATAAAGAAAATTACTACAGAAATTAAAAACAAAGTTGCCATTTACTTATTCTTCTTCCTTTCCTACATTAGAAACGCCTGTAATTGTAATACAATTACAATGTTCTTAAATCTCTCATACTTTCTGAAGCATAACACGAGAAAGAAATAAAAAAATCGTACAAAAGGGCAAGCCTATAATGTACGATTGGGCATATATAATGTTTTAAAAATGAATTAACTTCCTTTCAATAGATACAGCTACTGCTTCTGACCTTGAATTAACACCTAATTTATTGTATATATTTGTTAAATACGCTTTTACTGTTCGCTCAGCTATTCCCATATCGAATGCAATTTCTTTATTCTTATTTCCACGCGCAATAGCTTTCAACACAAACAATTCTTTTTCTGTTAGGTTATTTTCTTCAACCTTATCAGCATATACTTCTTTCCTTTTATAATTCACTATCTTTTCCATAATATTGGGTTGTAGTAAAATCTCACCTCGAATAGCCGCTTCCAATGTTCGAAACAAATTCTCACGATCCGTATCTTTTAGCAAATATCCTTTTGCTCCTAACTCAATTCCCTTTAACATTAATTCGTCTTCGTTATAAGTAGTTAATATAATAATCGGCGTATGATTTTGTTTTTTATTTAAAGCTTCAATTGTTTCTAGACCACTCATTTTAGGCATATTTAAATCCATTAAAATAACATCAGGTTTCTTTTTTTCTATGAAAGAAAGGGCTTCTTCTCCATTTGCAGCCTCACCTATAATTTGAAATGAATCACTCGTTTCTATTATTAATTTCAGACCCTCTCTTACAACGAAATGATCATCCACAATTAATACGTTATACTTCATGGCTATCTCCTTCATTATTGATAGGTACTTGAATACACACTTTCGTACCCTTCATCTTTTCACTCAATATATGTATTTCTCCATTAATCAATCGAACTCGCTCATTTAAGCCAATTAATCCATAATGCCCAGGATTCTTACCGATAGATCCAGTGTCAAAGCCCATTCCATTATCTTCAACTTCAATAGTAAGCTTTTCAAGGTTATCGATATATTCAACTTTTAAATTTACATCTGTTGCCTGCGAATGTTTTGCGATATTCGTTAAACATTCACTAATTACATATAAACAATGTTCCTTTACTAAGCTTGAAATATGCGGAGGGCTTTGAATAGTAAATCTCACTTGTATAGACGTAGCCTCAGAAAAACGTTGAACTTCTTCCTCTACTGCCTTATTAAATGAATTGGTAGTATGACGCAAATCATCAATAACCAACCTTGCATCATGTAAAGTTTGTCTCGCTCTTATCATAGTTTGTTTCATAATCTCTTGAGATCGTTCTATATTCCCTTTTTGCATATGGGCATCTATTGCTTCCAATTGCATAATTAAGCTCGCTACACCTTGCGCTAATGTATCATGTAAATCCCTTGCCATTCGTTGCCTTTCATTAGCTAATGTCAATTCTTCTACTCTCATATATGCAGACTCTAACTCTTGAATGTAGCTCTGTATACGATTACGTGCATCGTATTGCTGCTTATTAATATAAGAAAAAGGAATAATAATTGCTAGTACTAAAAGGAACATAGAGATAAGAATAGCTACTTTATTCACACCATAATTCATACTAATCGCAATACAAAATATGGCATACATGAGAGTAAAAACTGCCATTACTTTAAATATATTGTTATAAACATATAAACTTTGAGCAATTAAAATAGGGGTTAATCCAACAAAAATAGCTATTGAACCATTTGGTACAATAAATGCAGCAAGAAACACAATGAAGAGTTGTACAAAAAAGAAATACAACAATTGCCTATTTTTTAATGAACTCGCATACCAATGAAAAATAGTATGAATAACAATGACTATTGTAAAAAAGAAACTATCTATTGAGAGAATATTATTACGAAATTCTAAAAGCATTGAAGCTATATATACGAGTGTAATCCATAAAACAATAAACCTTCTTGGAATAAATACCGCTTCCAATACATTTGTATCCACATCTATATTTGAATTCATTTTTTTCATATTTGACCTCCATCATTATATTATACAAGATGCAGCTTACATTTTGATAAAGTGAAACTTTAATTAGTGGGGCTTTTTTCCATCCCCATTACAGAATATAAATATGAAATATTGCATATCGAAATGCATTGATATAATTGTAAGCGCTTACTATAATAAGCGTATAAAGATTTATTGCATCTTACCATAAAAAAAGGAGGCACTCATATGGAAATCGCAATGGCAGTTTTAAAATTTGTAGGTGGAGTAATTCCATTAGTTCAAGAACTTTTAAAAGCATTCATGTAAGGTTATCATTCAGCAATTATCTATAATAATTATCATACAAATGATCTGTATATCAAAAACAAATTGATACACAGATCATTTGTGTGAGAAAACTTTATACGAGAACTATGTAACCTAGTAGAACAATAATGATACATCTATCTCAAGTTAGAAAAAGACGCTCACAAGAGCGTTTTTTCTTATATTACTATGTATTCAGGAGAAATCGATTTTACCAAGTAGATAAACGACGAATTTCTGTTCCCTTTTATTTTTTGATAACAAAATAATCACTCCAACCAAAAATGCTATAATAAACCCAATCAAACTAAGGGGGCACTTTTATCTTGCACGGAAAACACATTCAATTTCACAAGTTTGGTAACCCAAAAGATGTATTACAAGTTGAATATAAAAATATAGAACCATTAAAAGAGAATGAAGTTTTCGTTCGTATGTTAGTTAGGCCAATTAATCCATCTGACTTAATTCCAATAACGGGAGCGTACGCTCATAGAATCCCTTTACCTAACATACCTGGCTATGAAGGTGTTGGTATTGTAGAAGATGTAGGTGCGGGCGCTACTAGAGACCTTATCGGTAAACGTGTTTTACCGTTACGCGGAGAAGGTACTTGGCAAGAATATGTGAAGACGTCAGCTGATTTTGTAGTCCCTATTCCGGATTCTATTGATGATTTCACAGCGGCACAAATGTATATTAATCCTCTTACGGCGTGGGTTACTTGTACAGAAACGTTAAACTTACAAAGTAATGACGTTTTATTAGTGAATGCTTGTGGGTCCGCTATTGGACATCTATTTGCGCAGTTATCACAAATTTTAAACTTCCGATTAATTGCTGTTACAAGAAATAATAAGCATACAGAAGAGTTACTGCGCCTTGGTGCTGCATATGTAATTGATACTTCCACTGCCCCGCTTTATGAAACAGTTATGGAATTAACAAACGGGATTGGTGCAGATGCTGCGATTGACTCTATCGGAGGACCAGATGGAAATGCATTAGCTTTCTCCTTACGTCCAAACGGGCACTTTTTAACGATCGGTCTTCTATCAGGAATACAAGTGAACTGGGCAGAGATTGTCACGAAAGCAAAAGTACACGCGAACATATTTCATTTACGACATTGGAATAAAGAAGTGTCACCATATAAATGGCAAGAAACGTTTCGTCACTTAATTCGCTTAGTAGAAAATAAACAATTACGTTTTATGAAAGTCCATTCTACATATGACTTAGCGGATGTGAAAGCGGCGGTTGATGTCGTGCAGTCTGCTGAGAAAACGAAAGGGAAAGTGTTTTTGACGAGTTATTGAATGTAAAGGAAACGTATACGTTTAAATAACAGTATTCGTTAAAACTTCTTGTTTTAATTTAAGATACAAATTGGTAAAACGTTTTATTTCATTTTGATATTTATGGAGGTTCCTATGTCCGCTATAGGTTTCTATTCCTACTTCGGTTAGTTTATTAATTACTAATTTCCATTCCTCCCATACTGTTGTTTCGCTTAACATTCCATTATAAAATTTATCAAATTGATCAATAAGATAGAAGTTTGATAATATCTCTGATACATCCCTTTTTGCGCTTAAGGCAACAATACAAAAAGGGATTATTTTTTGTGTCGTTGGTATAGATTCTCTAGTAAAACTCATTCTCTTTTCTAACCAATGATTGATATCCAAAACACCAAATGCTGTATCAATAGGAATCCATTGTTTGAGATTATTGTTGTAGTACTCCAGCCACCTATGATCGTTATGATTCCAACCAAATATCGAATAGAAATCCCCATGTTTTTCAATTAAATTAAGCGAAAAGTTTTGTCTTTCCATACTTTCGGAATGAGAATTTATTTCCAAGATCCACCTAGTTTCTATTCCTATATGAGTTAATACTTTTTCGACTACCTTTGCCTGCTCTGCGCAATTCCCTGCTCTTCTTGCTAAAATCTCTTCTACTGTCCTTTCCACGTAATCAGTTTGTACCCATTCAAACTCTTCATTTAACCAAGCAAAGATTGTATTCACTTTTTCGCTTTCATCTTTTATTCCTTGTATTCTCTCATTAATTTCATTAGATATTCCAACATTAAATTCCAACTTCAAGTTCCCCCTTTACCTTTTCATCTACAATATTTTAACATATTTCTTAATTTTCAAATATCAACAGTCTCATTCTGCTCCATACTTACATTGTCTAAAAATAACATTGTCAACCGAACTTAAATTGGTTATCATAAAAACGAATATAACAGGAGATGAGCAGATGAATATGAACGAAAAGAAATCTTTTTCAAAAGTTTCTCGTCGGAAATTAGTCGATGAAGTGCTAGAACGTCTACAAGAGAAAATCTTTTCTGGCGAGTATGAAGTTGGCGACCGCCTCCCTACAGAGCCGCAATTAATGGAAGAGCTAGGGGTAGGACGTTCAACATTGCGAGAAAGCATAAAGATATTAGTACATGCTGGCATATTAGAAGTTCGACAAGGACAAGGTACTCGTATTGTTTCACTCAATACAACGCAAGATTCATTTGAAAAACGACTGCAAGCAGCTAATATACATCATGTGTATGAAGCACGAAATATGTTAGATAAAGAAGTAGCAATGTTAGCGGCACAGCGCCGAAGTGACGAGGATCTTTTATACTTAAAAGGACATTTGAGTAAAAGAAAAAATGCCCTTCAAGAAGGAAATTATGTAGCATACATAGATGCAGACATTCAGTTTCATCTAGCCATTGCAAAGGCGAGCAAAAACGAAGTTCTACTTGATTTGTATGAATCTTTCGTACCTGCCCTTCGTCACATTTTAAGCCAATTCATATTACATACAGCGAACTATGAAGATAACTCTGACATTCATGAAAAGTTATTCCAAGCGATTTTAAAACAAAATACTGAAGAGGCACGAACATACGCTATTCAAAATTTGGAGCTGAAATAAGCTCCTTATCTATTACACACAAACATCAGATGATATACTCAATAACATCTGATGTTTAAGAGAGGGGAAAGTGAAATTGAAACATCAAGAACGAACTTATTTGTATATACTAGCACTATTTTTTATTTCTATTAATTTACGTATCGGAATTACATCTGTTTCACCTTTACTAGAAACAATCCGACAAGACTTACACATAAGCAATTTCTCCGTTAGTTTTTTAACAGCTATTCCTGTTTTTTGTATGGGGACATTCGCCTTACTGACTGGGAAGGTAATTAAAAAATATGGGGCAGAAAAATCAATTATGGCTTGTCTTATTTTAATTGGCTTAGCAACATGTATGAGGGCCTTTACCTTTTCTATTTCCACATTATTCGCGAGCGCTTTATTTATCGGTATTGGCATTGCACTTGCAGGCCCGTTACTATCAGGGTTTATTAAAGAAAAATTTCCTACAAAAATCGGCTTAATGATTGGCATATATTCAGTAGGTATGGGAACTGGTGCTTCTTTAAGTGCAGGATTAACGATTCCTTTACAACATGTATTAAAAGGATCTTGGAATATGGCACTCGCTTTTTGGGGTGTACTTACGATTATTGCTATTATATGTTGGTATCCCGTTATGAAACGAAAAAAGAATACGAGTACACAAAATAAAAAGAATAGTAGCTTACCTTTAAGAAATAAAAAAGCATGGTTGTTCACAATCTTTTTCGGGATACAATCAGGAATCTTTTATTCCATTACGACTTGGCTTGCGCCGGCAAATCAAAGTATGGGGGTAAGTAGCGAACAAGCGGGGACTCTTATAACTGTTTTTACAGTAATTCAAATGATATGTAGCTTTTTCATTCCAACATTAGCGGATATTTATAAAAACAGAGCACTTTGGTTATTAGGAAGTATATGCTTTGTACTCGTAGGTTTATCGCTTATGATTCACCCATTAACTACACCATGGGTCCCTTCTATCCTACTAGGTATCGGGCTCGGCGGGGTATTTCCACTCGCTCTTATGCTGCCGCTATATGAAACAAAATCTTCAGAAGATGCGAGTGCATGGACTGCTATGATGCAATCAGGAGGATATATTATAGGCGGATTCATTCCCGTCCTAGCAGGAATCGCTCGTGACTATTTTAATAGTTATACGCAAGTTTTTATTATAATGACACTTTTAAGCTTCATTTTATTCCTATTAACTTTAATCATGAATAAAATGAAAAGAAATGCAGAAGATCTTGTCTCCGCTTAAATTAAAAATGTTAATATATGGTATAATTTAATTAAAAACGAAAGGAGCTTCTAACATGTGGTTCATTTCGGCAATTTGGCCTGTTATACTAGTCGGGGGAATTGTAGTATTTGTAATAAAAAGATTGGAACATAAATATAAGCACGGCAAATTGGGTAAGAAAAAAACTCAAAAAGCTCAACTGTTATTAGATAGTTTCATACCTATGGGAATGCTTGTTGGCTGTATGATCGGTTTGATTTTCGGTATGTTTTTCCCGGACTTCTCCCTGCTTTCATTTAGTTTAGGGGCCGGAATAGGCTATTTATTTGGTTATTTCGCCTATGAAATTTATAGTAAGACAGGAGATAATTTTTCATACTCCAAAAAGAATAATCAGGACAGTACATAGTCGTCATATACAATATGTACTGTCCTTTATTTTTGCATCAATGCTATCACCTTACCTTCCACATCCTATATACCTTTTCTTACCTCAAATAACAATTTTATTATTTGTCATATAATTAACACCTTCGTTAAACATATATAAAGATTGTTGTATTTCTTACTTTTCTCTTTGAAAACAATATATACTACATTTGAAATAAGCAAGTGTGTCTGCTTATTATCTAAATTCCCGTGCAATACCCCCTCACGAAATGCTAGGAGCAATCCTAGCATTTTTTACAATAACGTTTTGCCCACTTTGAACATATGTAATTATAATTTCTTGTCAACGTTAGTCATAAAACAAAAAAAATCCCCTCAAAGCATAAACTTCAAGGGGGAGCCTGTTTTTTCATTTACTTATATACGTACAGCTGTACCACTTACAGCAACCATTAACATTCCATCACGAACAACCTCGTAATCTACGTCAATACCAACGATAGCGTTCGCACCTTTTTGTTTTGCAAGTTCTTTCATTTCATCCATTGCGATATCACGAGCTTCTTTTAGCTTGCTTTCGTAAGAACCAGCACGACCACCGACAACATCACGAACAGAAGCGAATAAATCGCGGACAATATTTGCACCCATAATAGCTTCACCATTTACAATATCGATATACTCAATAATTTCTTTACCTTGAATTCCAGACGTTGTTGTTACAATCATGACTGACACTCTCCTAATAAGTTGTAGTTTGAATAAGCTTTCTTATGTCTTTATTATGACATGGAAAAAGTATCTAATCTATTGAATTACCTTACAGGAGTGTGACAATTTTGTAAGAATAAAGCGCCTATTCTATTTAATAAAGCGCTTTAACATTTGGATACATAAACGATTCTCTATTTTCTTTCCAATCCTTTTCTACTTCTTTAAAAGTTGGTCGCCCTAACTCTTCCTTGTTTTTCTGTTTACGAAACCATTTCTTTACATACTTCTCTCCATTTTTGTTTTGAACTGTACAAAGGAAACTGTTACTACTATCCTTTACTATTTTTACAATCACGAAAAGACACCTCTTCCCTTTTAAATAACATAATAGAACTTGATCTTTTACTATAAGCCCTTCCTCTCTTATAGTCATACGACTCCTCGGTCGCGCCAAAGTTGTAAGATCAAAAAACGATATTCACTATATTTAATATGTGACGTACATATTATTTAAAGAAATCGGAGTTATAAGCATTATGCTTATCAAATATTTTATAAATCTCTAACTTATCATCTAATGTTGCATCTACTAAAATTAATATATTTCCATCATAAATGTATTCTTCATATTTCTTAGCATGTTCCTCAGGGATTCCTAAGCCGATAAATGCTCCTATTAAACTTCCAGCTCCTCCGCCAATACCGGCTCCTCCGATAGCTGCTGCGATAGGTCCTGCTGCTACGATTGGACCCATTCCAGAAATGGCAAGTATACCAAGACCTGTTAATAAACCTCCGAGTCCGCCTGCTACTCCTCCTGCCACAAGCCCTGTCGCTGAAAAGATATCCGCTTTATGTGCAGTTTCATGATTCACTTTTTCACCCGATTTTTCTTCCAGATGTTCAATTTCCTTTTGATCCTTTGCAATAGCTGAAATATTATCAGCTGGATATCCTTTATCTTTTAATTCATTAATAACGAATGCCGCATCATCGATTTTTCTAAAAACACCTACTATTTTTCTATCTACATTCATAACTATTAACCTCCTAAAGTTTTATATAATGTATCTTTATCTTTCTTCATTTCTGTATACACTAATCTTCTTATTAACATAACCATTTATGAAAAAAGCGAATAGTAAAAGCATTACAAGCGAACTACTTAACAAGTAAATTAAATCAAATGTAATATCAATCATCAGTTCATTCATGTATACCAGACTCCTTTTTATTTAAAGTAAAAGTATATTTTTATAGACTAGAAATCTTACAATTCATCTTCAGTCAATCTCTTTGTAGTTTATGTATACCCTTCGTAACCCTTTCTAAACATAAAAAACTATAATTATATTTTTTCTTATTTATATGTTTAACATTTTTTAAAACGGGTATGTTTATATTGTTATGCTTACTATATGGAAAGGAATATTTCGATGAATGCAATCCAATCTACTACTATTCTTTATAATGAAACACCTACAATAACGCAGATTCATCATTTTTATGCTTTAATGACAACATTTCAAACAACTTTATTTATAGGTAAACACGGAACACTTACTTCCATTAAAAACTTAAGCACATTAGTATCCTTTTTCCTTACTGTCAAAAAGAAAGAACTTGTATTATTTATCTTTGAAGGAATAGATGCAAAAAAAGCTTTAAGAACACTCTTTCCTTCTTAAAAATTTTGTTATCCCCCCTATTCCCTCGATTGTTACTTTTCATATATGTTTTTATATTTCAAAATGATTTCCTCAATTCAAAAAGAGACCCCCTAATACAATAGGGGGATTTCTAGTTTGGCCTTACGAAAACTGATATAATATATATTACGTTTTTTATTCTGTACAATTGAAAATTGTTAATAACCTTGAAGGTAGGAATTTTTAATGAACTCGAAAGCAAGATTTAGTATTCGCTACAAAATTATGGCTGGTTATTTAGTTATCATTTTGTTCTTACTTATTTCTTTCATTATGCTAAACAATGAGATTTCCAGTTTACAAAAATCTCGTAATTTTATTATTGATCACGATTTTAAAGTTCTTAATTTAACGAATCAAGTGGAGAAAGAATTACTAACAATTGAAAATAAAGCGAAAGGATTTATCACTTCTAATGATGCAAATTACGTTCAATCCCTTAACGCTGCGGAAAAGGATTACGAAAAACATTATCAAGATCTTTTTGCTCTATTAGAGGATAACCCCTCTCAGCAAGAAAAGTTAAAACAGATTAATGAAAACATTACTAGTTGGATTAATAAAGAGATTCACCCACTTATTACAAATAGCAATAGTAATAACGTACAAGCAATCGATACGACTCAAATTCAGTCACTACAATCGCAGGTAACGAACTTCCGTAGTGTAGAGGAGCAACTAACGAAGAAAAGAGCTGCACAATTAGATACCGAAAATAATAAATTAGAGCTTTGGTTATACAGTTTGTTGTTCTTACTTTCTTGTATTTCTATTATCGTTTCACTCTATATTTCGAATTCCATTACAAAAACGATTAAAAATGTAATTCAAGCTATTAAATCCATTTCTTCTAAAGAAAAAATTACGGAAAGAATTCATGTAAACACTCATGATGAGATAAAAGATTTGGCTCATACAACGAACCATCTACTAGACGAAATATCGAAAAGAGAGTGGTTGCAAACCGAGCTTGCAGAATTAATTTTAATGTATCAAGGTGTATCTTCTATTGAGATGTTAGGGAACAAAATTCTTAGTGGAATGATACAAAAAACGCAAACTTCTTGCGGTGCATTTTATGTACGTGAAGAAATTGAAGACACTGTCTACTATGTGAAGAAAGCTTCTTTCGCCGATCAGGGTTCTGATGTTGGGAAGCAATCCATTAAAATGGGTGAAGGTTTAATTGGGCAATGTGCTTTAGAAAAGCAAAGCTTTATTCTTAGAGAAATACCAGAAGAATTTCGTTATGTCACTAGCGGCTTATTAGAAATACGCCCTCAAAACCTACTAGTTATCCCTATCTTATTTGAAGATGAAGTGATTGCAGTAATGGAGTTAGTAAGTGTAACTGACATTTCAGATTTACATCAAGATTTAATTCAACAAACTGTTGATAACCTAGGTTTAACGATCCATAGTATTATGGGACGTATGCGAATTCAAACTCTTTTACATGAATCACAAGCAATGACAGAAGAGTTGCAAGTTCAATCAGAAGAATTGCAAACACAAGCTGAAGAACTACAAATGCAAGCCGAAGAATTAAGAACAACGAATGAACAACTAGAGTCTAGAACGGAAGAGGCGGAGCAGAAGACAGCTGACTTACAAATTACTAAATCAGAATTAGAAGAAAAAGCAAGTGAGTTATTACGTAGCTCAAAATACAAATCTGAATTCCTAGCAAATATGTCACATGAATTACGCACACCGTTAAATAGTATTTTACTATTATCTGAAATGTTAAGAGAAAATCATGATAATCATTTATCCGACGATGAAATTGAATTAGCAACCGTTATTCATTCATCAGGGAAGGATTTACTTACTTTAATTAATGACATACTAGATTTATCTAAAGTAGAAGCTGGCAAACTAGACATCATTTTTGAAGCAACGAACATAAGTGATATGGCAGCAAATATGCATCAAAACTTTTTACATATAGCTGCACAAAAAAATGTCGAATTTACTATTGAAGACAGTGCTATTATTCCTGATTTGTTTTATACAGATGCAAAACGGATTGAACAAATTATTAAAAACTTATTATCCAATGCATTTAAATTTACGGAAAAGGGATTCGTTTCTTTACATTTCGATTCAATAGAAACAGCCAATTTAAGTCATGAAATGCAGTCTATCAGTAATGATTGGATGAAAATTTCGGTAAAAGATACTGGTATTGGTATCGCTAAAGAACAGCATCAACTTATTTTCGAAGCCTTTCAACAGGCAGATGGCGCAACGATTCGAAAATACGGTGGTACAGGCTTAGGGTTATCTATTTGTAAAGAGTTTGCTAGATTATTAGGTGGTTGGATTACGTTAGAGAGTAATGTAGGAGAAGGCAGTACTTTCACCGTATATATCCCTAACCTTCCAAATGGGTTAACTGATATACAAGTATCCAATTTAGAAGTTGCAGCAACGATAGAAGATGTTATTCCTGCTGAAGTTGTTGAGGAAACTATCGTGACGCCAGAAACAAATAACGTCTTCCAAGAGAAAACTATTTTAATTGTCGATGATGATCATCGAAATATATTTGCATTACAAAATGCATTAAAAAAACAACATGCCAACATTATTACTGCGCAAAACGGCATAGAGTGTTTAGACATACTAAAAAACAATACAAATATTGACCTTATTTTAATGGATATTATGATGCCGAATATGGACGGTTATGAAACGATGGAACATATCCGAATGAACTTAGGGTTACATGAAATACCTATTATCGCATTAACTGCTAAAGCAATGCCAAATGATAAAGAAAAATGTTTATCTGCTGGCGCTTCAGATTATATAAGTAAACCATTAAATTTACATCAACTCTATTCAGTAATGAGTGTATGGTTAATAAAATAAGTGAGGTTTAGTTTAAGTGGAAAATAAGTATTATAATTTTGATCCATCTGTAGATATGGATAAGCGCACGAACTTAGAAATTGAATTACTATTAGAAGCGGTATTTAAACTATCTGGCTTCGATTTTCGCCAATATGCTCGCACATCTATTTATAGAAGAATTTGCAATCGAATGCAGCTCTCTAATATACCAACCATTTCAAAGTTAATTGAAAAAGTAATTCATGAGGAAGGGGTTTTAGAACAGTTATTAAATGATTTCTCCATTAATGTAACTGAAATGTTCCGTAACCCTAACTTTTTTAAAGCGCTAAGAGAGCATGTGATTCCTGAATTAAAAAAGTATCCTGAAATTAGAATTTGGCATGCTGGATGCGCAACTGGTGAAGAAGTATTATCAATGTCCATCTTACTTCACGAAGAAGGATTAAGTGAAAAAGCTGTTATTTACGCAACAGATATGAATACAGATGTGTTAGAGAAAGCAAAACAAGCTATCCTTCCGTTAAATAAAATGCAAACTTATACGAAAAATTATTTACAAGCTGGCGGTACACAAGCATTTTCTAACTATTATTCAACAGATAATCGTTTTGCTTATTTTAATCCATCACTGTTACAAAACATTATTTTTGCGCAACATAATTTAGTAACTGATCAATCTTTTAACGAATTTCATATTATACTTTGCCGTAACGTCTTAATTTACTTTACGAGTAAACTTCAAAACCAAGTACAGCAACTATTTTATGAAAGTTTAGGTCACAACGGATTCCTATGTTTAGGAAATAAAGAAACTCTCCGTTTTTCACATATAATGCCGCATTATATCCAGTTTAATCCGAACGAACAAATCTATCAAAAAATACAATAAAAAGCGTATGAAATCCCCTTTTTGGATTTCATACGCTTTTTATTTCGCATTCGTTTCTATCATAATGAGGCACATATCATCTGATTGTTCTTTCTTCTGTTCTTCCTTATAAAACCCTTCGATCTCTTCTTCTAAATCTCCCCATTTTCTGTCTGTAAAAGCACGTAACTTCTCTTCAGCCTCAAATTCATCATGTGCAATTGCTTCAAGAACACCATCTGTAAACAATACGATTTGAGCGTTTTCCTCAAAAGGTATAACTGTCTTTTCAACTTTTATTTCATCAAAAAATCCTACTGCACAACTCCCGTGATTTAGTTCCACTACATTCGCTTCATCAACTAAAACGTATCCAGAAGGATGTCCTGCATTTACATATTCAATTGTTCTCTTTTCTGTATCAACTACTAAGTATATCGCTGTAAAATAATATGGGATATTGTCATTCTCATTATGTAAGAGAGTCATATATTTATTTAAGTCTTTAATGACAAGTTCTGGATCGATTAAACATTTAATCGTTTCACGTAATACAGACGAGATAAACATACAAACTAATGAAGCAGATATACCATGTCCCATCACATCTAATAATATAATACCGTAGCGGTTTTCATCGATTTTATACCAATAATACATATCTCCAGCTAATTTAAATGAAGGTAAGTAACTTGCTTCAATTTTTATATGATCTTCTCGTAATGGGCTACTTAATAAGTTTCTTTGTACTTGCGTTGCTAAATCTAATTCATTACGAAGGTTTTCTTCTTGTTCTTTATGCCAATTTAATTCCGATTTCAAGCGTAATGCTACACGCATACGCGCTAACAATTCAACTTTATTTATCGGTTTCGTAATATAATCCATTGCCCCTATATCTAGCGCTTCAGCTAATTTATTCGCGTCTTCTAAAGCTGTTACAAAAATAATAGGAATATCTTTAAACTTCTCCTCGTTTTGTAATCGCCTACAAACTTCAAGTCCATCAATTTCAGGCATCATAATATCTAATAGTATTAAATCAATTTCATTATGCCTGGAAGAATCTTTTCCAAAATGGATGTATTCGAAAAGCTCTTGTGCAGAATTAAGCGATACAAGATCCTGATATCCGGCTTGTTTTAAAATTTTTTCAATTACAAAGATGTTAACCGGATTATCATCGACAATTAAAATGGACACAAGTTATTTCCCCTTTTCTTATTTAAAATGTAAATCTATTATCATTTTCTATTTTTCTAGTATTGCACACTCAGTTATAAAATGAAAATTTCCTACTCAAACATATTTATACAGCAAAAGAACAAACCCCCTAGAAATGAGAGTTTGTTCTTTCACTCTATAAAGTGAAACTTTAATCAGTGGGGGGTTTCTTCATCCCCCACTGATTATTAGTTGAACCAATCGGACTTTTATGGGCAGTTAACCCCCCACCTAAATTCTTTGCTTTCGCTGCATTTTGAGGTGGGGGGTCTTACTGCCCATTAAAGTGGGGTAAAGTTCCACTATTAATTTAACACCATTGCTTTGTCGCTTAAAAGACGATCTAATTCTTCCATATGATTTGTTTCATCTGCGATCATATCTTCTAACTTTACAACTAACTCTGTCATATTTAATTTCGCGGCCTGTTCTTTTCTCGTTTCATAGCGCTTAATTGTTTCATATTCTGATTGTCTAGCTTCTTCTAACATTGCTCTAACATCTTCTACTTGTTTCACTGGTAAAGGAATCGTAGTAGGTGTACCACCTAACGTCTTAATTTTCTCCGCTAAATATAGGGCATGTCCTTGTTCATCACTAATTTCAGATTCAAAGAAGGGTTTTAACACTTGTCTATATATACCAGAAACTGTAGCTGCATTATGGTTATACATAATAATTGCCGAGTATTCTCCTGCTAAATCTTCATTCAATCCTTTGATTAGTTCTTTCACATCGTGTGACATTTTAATATCTCCTCCTATACTTAATAACTACCCCTTTTCTCATGTTTTAAACATAATTCTTTAAAATTTTTATGTATCTAAAAATGCTGCTTGCTTCAATTTACTTATCGCTTGTCTTTTAATACGAGAAACATGCATTTGTGAAATACCTAACCGTTCCCCTGTATCCTTTTGATTTAAATTTTCTCCAAATATATAATGAATAACACTCTTTTCCGTATCATTTAATACGTTAAAAATATCCTTTAAAACGAGACGTCTTTCTGTTTCTTCATATCCTTGCTCTACTTCACCTACAGATTCAATTCTCGCCACCGAACTTCCATCAGATGAATTTTCAACTACATCATCTAAGGAAGATACTCTATAATTATTTTTCGCATCCATAATTTCTAGCACTTCCTCTTCGGAGAGTTCCAAATGATCCGCAATCTCTATAATCTTCGGTGAACGTTGCAGTTGATCTGTTAGCTCCTCTATCGCAAGTTTAATCTTCCCGCCTAAATCTTTAATTCGCCTTGGAACATGAATACCCCAAGTTTTATCACGTAAATACTTCTTTATTTCCCCTACTATCGTAGGTATTGCAAACGGCTCAAAAGCATTTCCTATCGAATAATCATACCTTCTTATTGCGCCTAAGAGCCCTAACATTCCTACTTGTATAATATCCTCATGCATCGGTCCACCTTTTGAATAGCGATATGCAATGGAATGTACGAGATTTTTATAGTGATTAACCAACCTTTCCTGCGCTTCATCACATTGATTTTGTTGAAAGTCTGCAATTAGTTTAATAACGTCTTCTTTAGCAAGATTTGTAGGTTGAGATTGGATTTCCATCATTCTCCACCTGCTCTCTTTGTATATATTTTGTCATTAAAACTGTCATGCCCTCATCATGCATAATTTGTATATCATCCATTAACGTATTGATTAAATATAAACCTAAACCATTTTCCGGCAAATGCTCTACTGGTTTATTAATATCATACGGACCAACTTTCCTTTTTAAAGTGCTGAAATCAAAGCTAACCCCATTATCCGCAACCATAATTTCTAATCGATCTTCATATAGACCAAAGACAATTGTAATTTCTCCAACGTCTTCTTTATATGCATGTTGTACAATGTTTGTACATGCTTCACTAATAGCAATTTTCATATCTTCTATATCGTCATAAGCAAAGCCCATTCGATTCGCAACACCAGCCATTGTTAAACGAATAATAGCCACATATTCTGCTTTTGCAGGAATTTTCATTTCTATCTTTTCAAATTTCTCCATCATCCCTAGTCACCTTCTTTCTACTTTTTCAAAATCGGAATTCAAATTTAATATTTCTGTTAGTCCTGTAATATCAAATAATCTTTTTAGTCTTTTAGAGACACCAATAAATTCTAGTTTGCCATCATTTTTCTTAATTGCTTTTAATAGCGCTATAAAAACGCCTAAACCTGTACTATCCATATAATCTACCTTATTAAAGTCTACTACTATATAAACCTCTTTCTCACTTGCAATAGGCATGATCTTATTTTTTAAATCTGATGCCGTATACGCATCAATTTCACCATTAAGTTGTACTGTATAACCTAAATCATTTTGCAAAATATTTATTGCCAAATTCATCATTTCCGCCCCCTTATCTCAAGCTACTACTATTTAATTACCCATAAAAATTAGTTTTAAACATATTTTTTAATTTTAATTATAAAGTGAAACTTTAATCAGTGGGGGTTTTCTTCATCCCCCCACTGATTATTAGCCTTCACCAATCGGACTTTTATGGGCAGTTGATTCCCCACCTAAATTCTTTGCTTTCGCTGAATTTTGAGGTGGGGGTCTTACTGCCCATTAAAGCGGGATAAATAAATTTTCTACACCTTTCTCAGCTTAATGCTTAAAAAATACTACCAAATGTTTAAACCTTGTAAATTTGTGTATGTATAATGTATAAACATTATTTTTAGGGGGATCTATCTATGGAAGAGCACAACTTTAAAAAGGGAGATTTCGTTCAATTTTCTTATCGACACGATCATGCTACAAAATTAATTGGTTCCATTATTAACATACTAACGAATACAATTGTAGTTGATATAGGTAATAGCGAGGACTTATCCCATATAGAACCAAGGCAAGTCGTAAGAATAAATAATTGTGAAAAAGTAACGATGGTTTAATACATAATAGAAAGTGTACTGTTAATGAGTGGAGGTCTTCATCCTCCACTCATTTCTATGCAGATTACATGAAAAAAGCATCCAAATTAGTTTAATTGGATGCTTTTTTATGTATATTTATCAGTTCATTCACTTTATAGCTATATATAATAAACTTAAGATTACTATTCATTATCATACTTACGCTTTCCGTAGCATTCTAGAAAAGAATGTAACGATTAAAATAAAGACGATTGCACCTAATAAAGCTGGAAGAATAAAGATGCCTCCCCATTCAGGACCCCAATGACCAAATAACGCACTACCTACCCAAGATCCGATTAATCCGGCAATCACATTACCAACTATACCTAAAGGAAAGTCTTTTCCTGTAATCATTCCAGCTAACGCACCAATAAGTCCACCTACAATACACGTAATAATAAGTCCCACAATGAAACCTCCTATATTATTTTTATATTGGATTTATCAAGCTTTGGTATGTAACCAAAGCTTGATAAACATGTATTATTCTTTATGATCCAATCCATCATTTATCTTTTGTTTCACTTTTCCGACTTTTTCTTTTATAGTTCCTTTTGTCTTCTCCCACTTCCCTTCATTTTTCAACTCTCTATCTTCTGTAACTTCACCAATTCCTTCTTTTACTTGTCCTTTTTTCTTTTCAACTTTACCCGTAATTTGTTCTTTCAGCCCGTTTTCACTCATTTTTATAATCTCCTTTTCGTAATAGATTTATAGATTTAAAGAGTATACATGCATCTTCTTTCTTGTAACCATTCACCGACTCTTTCTAAATCCTTAACGAATAACAAGATTTTTCCTTCATCCAGTTTTTCTTCATAAAAGTTAGCTTCTTCCTCATTAAGTCCTAACTCTTGCATCTTATTTCTTAACTGATCTCCCGTTTTTTGAAAGACGTTAATAATGCTTGTCCCAAGTCCCTCTTCTTTTATTCCAATTGTATTCACATCTGCATTGTCTGCGATTCTATCTGTCCTTTCTTTCTCATGTGTTAATACGTAAATATCTTTTTGGTCTATTCCTTTCTTCACTAGATCATTCGCCGCATTCATGACCTCTTTCTCCGTAATAAATTCATATACAAAAGGTTTACTATACTTCGTTTCCATCTTTAACTTCCTCCTCTAAAATGAATTATTTGTTATATTATATGTAGTACACCCATTTTCGAAATGTTAAACATAAAATATGAAAAAAATTATGTGAATTTTGATTTTAATAGAGAATGAACAACATAATTTACCACTTTAAAACATTTTTCCTTACAATAACTACCTTAATTAACAGAAAATTGTTATAATTAAACATAAGGAGGGATATTATGAAAAAAATCATATCTATATGCGCTCTAACCGCTCTATCTTTCACTTTAATAGGATGTACAAGCACCTCAGCTACAGACAAATCTCCACAAACTAAACAAGAACAGAAACAAAATGCCTTTCAATTAAACTCCGCAAATATTACAGACATTGAAATACTTAGCACGATAAATAACAACGTTTCAAAATCTCAAACAGATAACGAAGAAATGATAAAATCAATCGTTTCAGCAGTTCAAAAAGGCACTCCTAAATCAATTACATTAGATCAAAAAAAGAGAGAATCTGTGCATTCTACTATTACCGTTACATATAAAGATGACGCAAAAGAAGAGTTTCTTGTGTGGGTTGATAATAAGGAGCAAATTACGATTGCTAAAAATGAGAAGAAAGATAAGGTGGAAGGCGTGGTAGTGAACATTAAAGATGCAAAAATGATGAAAGATTTCTTTTAAAATTCTAATATAATTGATGTTAAAAAAGAGTAGGACTACATCCTACTCTTTTTTAATCATGTCCAATAAATAAACTTTTATAAAGTGAAACTTTAATCAGTGGGGGTTTTATTCATCCCCCACTGATTATTAGTTGAACCAATCGGACGTTTACGGACAGTTGATCTCCCACCTAACTTCTTTGCTCCAACTGAGTTTTGAGGTGGGAGTTTTACTGTCCGTTAACGCGGGATAAAGTCTATTTAAGGTCTAATTTTGCTAAATCATGTTGTAAAACATTATTTCCTTCTTGTGGATTAAATACTATTGCACTAAGACCAAAAACATTCGTAACAACATCTCTATCTTTCGAACGAATGATTCTTACTTCATAAGCAAAAACTCCTGGAGGTAGAGCTGCTGAACGAAAAGTAACACGTCGATTAGGTGCCAATGTTTGTGTTGAAGGGTCTACTAATGGTAACAATACCGGAGAACCCGATGACCAATCAAACATTTCAACAGTTACTGTATGAGTATCATCTGGATCAACATTCATAGCTTCCACAGTAAGAAACAACGTAGCGGAATGTCTACGTAATACACCCGTTGACAAAGTTTCATTGTGATGTTTATGACATTTTTTAGGAGGATGACCATGGCCATAACTCATATCAATCCCCCCTTTCATTTACAATTAAGGACAAGTATTCCTTATAATATATAATGCTAGTATTCTCTTAATGAAAGGTATAAAAGCGGATTTCCATCTGTATTTTTGGATATTTTATTTTTCACTTATTCCCTCTTACTGAATAATATAGATTCTCCTATTTTGCCCTTAAACTCTTTCTAAGAATAAATAAATCTATTTTGGAAAGGACCTGCTCCATTCATTCGTAAAAGCATAAAGTAAATTGAATCCGTTAAAACACATGAGTGAACCTTTGGTTTTCCCCTCCTATTAAAAGGAGGAACTATGATGGGCTTTGGTGGTAGTTGTGGCGGCTGTGGCTTCGCCGGAGGATTTGCATTATTAGTTGTATTGTTTATTTTATTAATCATCGTTGGAGCTGCTTGCTTCTGCTAAAAAACTATCGGAAAGACACTCATGTGAGTGTCTTTTCTTTATATGTAAAAAAAGCCCACCTATTTCCGTAGGCGGGCCTTATCTTTATTACACAATATCAAAGTATACTCTCTTTTTCTCTGAATTTTTATGTAATTATACATATCCATGAAAATAGATAAAGTTGTTATTACAATATATTTTCCACTTTCAACTTAGTTATCATTTGAATGTTTTTCTATAAAATCAAGGATCCTCGCATTAACTTCGTTAGAGAACTCACCATTGATGGCGTGAGATGCATTTTTCCAGTTCACTATATCTATATCTTTAACGTATTTTTTTCCAGATTCAACTGCTTTTACTGAATTATGCATTGTACTTTTTTCAGCCATTAAGGCAAGCACTGGAACATTGATATTTTTTAGGTCCTCTTTACTAAATAGATCCGGTGCTGGTGTTTTCAATTTATAGTTACGCATACCGGACTCGATTAACTTAGCGATAGGTTCATCGTCATTTATTTCTGCTCCTCCAGAAACATAACTTAACATCTTTTCTCTTAAAAACTTAGGTACAATAGGAACGGAAGCTGGAATAGATGCTAGAATCATCTTTATAGATATTTGCGCAAATACAAAGACTGGATCCAATAAACTAGCCGTAGCAATATGTTCAGGATTATATCTCGCCAAGTTCATTGCTGTCCAACCTCCAATGGAGACACCCACAATATGCACTTTTTCTAAACCTAATCCTTCAATTACTTCATTTAACCATTCTGCTTGTTGTTTTTGGTTTTCAATCACCTTCGTTTGCACGCTCATTCCAGGTTCACCGAGTAAATCTATTGTGTAAACAGGTCTTTTCTCCCTTAATCCTTCTAAATTGGGTACCCACATTGGAGTAGATGCACCTCGTCCAGGGAGTAAGAGTATTGGTTCCTTATGTTTATTTTCCTCTTTAGTAAAGTAATACGTACGAATTGTGCCATATGTAGTTTCTATATCTTTCTTATCGTTAGGTTGTGGAAGAAGTGCCATTGATTCATCGTAGGCACTTTGAAAGTCTTTTTTTCCTTTTTCAGATGTAAAATGACCAATCTTATTATCCTCTCTCTTCATTTAAACCCCTCCTTTCTACAAATATATGGATGAATTCTATCTATATATTCATGGTAATCATCCATTGAAAATTTATCTTCTCTAAGGCAAAACTGTCATTTAGAAAAAAGAAAAAGACACCCTAAGGTGCCTTCCTGTGACTTGAACCATCTTAATTTTAATAATATGTATTGGACTCCCATCCAACTATTATTTTACCAAATTAAATTGTTTTGTTTATTGAGAAATACAATAGTTTATATGCTGGTCTTTTATATTAGATCTTTTTCTAGTCCATGCAGCGATTAATAAAAGAACAAGCTATTAATTAAAGGTAAAACTACATGCTAAGCCGGTGTAACATATCAATAAAATTTACATTGTATATCTTATATATTACGTAGGAACCGAAAAAAAGAATTAGTTTATAATTATCGTGAAGAAGCCATAGTGGTAGTTCTAGTGAGGTTTTTACTAAATTAAAGTACGTACTTTTTCAAATTATATATACAATGAAATGAAACCAGATATAACAATCAATGGAAGGATTACTGCAAGTTTATTTTTTAGAGGGGCACGTTTGTCTGGGACGCCTGGGTGGATAACAAAAGCAAGTAAAACAATTGCTCCAATAATACCTAAAAGTATATGAATGATAATCATCCTCCTAAGGAATATTATCAAAATTATATCACATCCAAACACGAAGAAAAGGAATTAATGTAAAAAATCACTAAATATTCTATCTATAAATTTAAAAAATCCCCTCAAAGCATCAGCTTTAAGGGGCCCCCCTATCATCTTCTCTCTTCATACAACCGATTTGCTTTATACGAGCAAACTAAATACATAACAATTGCAGCAGGGATAAACAAACATGCAAAACCTCTCATCAATGCAAATGGCGTTTCAAATAAGAATGACCATAGAAATGATACACCTTGCTTATCCCATAGTCCTGGCGTCAAATATAGTTCTTTCGGATTTACAAGTGCTCCTAAATGAATCGTGTCATTAAACATAAATAGGAATACTATCGGCAAATAACAGATCGCTAATTCTAAAAATGTTTTAGATAGACGTTTATACTTCCCCGCTCGTGACATTTGATCTGAGAAAATGTCATCTTCACTTTCTTCATTTATCTTTTTAAAATAGTACGTACCTGACCACCGATTACCAGCTATATGCTCCCAGCCACTATCTTCAAATAACGTGCAGTAATTCATAAATTCACTTTTTCTACTAAATACTCTATGGTCTATTCTAATCGTCGCATCTTCCGGCTCTGTATATCTAAATGTATAACCAAATGTAGTGCTTTCTAGTTGATAGCCTTTCCAAGCCATCTCTTCTAACCATTTTTCCTCTTTCTCAAAGTCTAAAAAGAATTTCAATCTCCACATCATCGTTTCCCCCTAACTATACGTGTAATAAACTCTTTGTAACCTCAATAATGTGCTGCATTCTCATAAAGTCTAAGTGCAATACTTCTTTCCCGCGTTCCGTAATGACATACACTTTTCTTCGTTTATCTTCACTTTTTACCGATTCTATTAACCCTTGTTTTAATAAATTTTCAACCGCACCATACAATGTACCCGCTGCAATTTTCACTTGGTGATTACTCAGTTCCTCCACCTTTTGCATAATTAAATATCCATGAGCTGGCTCTAATAACGCTAAAAGAACGTAATACGTTGTTTCCGTTAATGGTAAATTTTTATCTCTATTCATAAAGACCTCCAATGTAACGATAACTATATAGCCGAACTATATAGTTAAACTGTATATTTTGATTTTATACAGTTTAACTGTATATGTCAAATTAAGTTATAAAAAAGCAACCTAGATCCAACATGGGATCTAGGTTGCTTTTTTACATAAACGTAATCGTCACTAAACAATATCCTTCTTTCGCATTATACGGCTCCGCTTTATAAGAAACACGGTTTGCCCCTTGCGGATAACCGATTTCTCCAATTGCTTTTTTCACATCTTGCAATGCGCCATCCATTGATTGTTTATAAAGGATTTCAATCTTTGGTAACTTTTCGTTATAACGTTGCTGCATTTTATTTTTGAATTCATTATAGTTATTTGCAATGTATTCATTTCCTAAATAATTTAACTTTGTATTTTTTAATATTTGCTGATATGCAGGAGTTTTCGCACCACCTGCCGCAATTTTATTTGTTAATGTACTATAATAATTTGTTGTAGCTTGCGGATAGTCCCCGCGGTTCCACTCATGATTTCTTGCGATTTGCTCATCAGATAAGTTGAAATAAGAATACGTTACGCGGCCTTGTTCATCTGGTATTGGATCATCGAATGTTGTATCAAGGTGATACCATTTGTTTTCGATTTTCACTAAGTTCCAAGCATGAGGCTGTCCGTCTCCAGTTCCTACTACAAAATGATTCTCAATTCCAACTTCTTTTAATAATTGATAGGTTAATAGTGCATAACCTTGGCAAACCGCAGAACGATTTACGAGTGCTTCATATGCTGTGTAAGCTTTATAAGAAGTATCATAAGAAACGTGTTTTACGACATAATCATGAATCGCCTTCACTTTTTCGTGGTCATCCATTCCAACTTGCGTAATTGAAGAAACAATTGCCTTTGCTTGCTTCATTACATATTCCGTTTGTTCCTTCGTTTCACGGTATGTAATCTTTAACGTAAACGTATAATTACCAGGTGATCCAGAAAGTCCATATGAAACGTTCGATCTATTATTATTTGTATACTCATTTTTACTTGCCACTTCTTTATAGGCGTTGAAAAGTGTATTCATCACTTCTTTTGTATTACTATTTTTCGTTTTATACGGAAGTGTAATATTCGTTTCGTACGTATTAATACGCTTCTGCACTTCATCTTTGAATGCTGCTAATAATGCCGCATCCCCTGTATCTTGCACCGCAACTTCAGGCTTTTTATATTTCAAAGTATTATATAAAAACTGTGCATATTGTTCACGTTTTACCGTACTATATGGCTCAAATTTTCCTTCGCCTGTACCAGAAGCAATCCCGTTTGATTGCACTGCACTAATTGCGTTTTCACCCCAAAAACCGCTTGGAACATCGTTAAATGTATGCTTTTGTTTTGCAGAAAGTTGGAAAGCGTTTGTAAGAATTTGCGCCATTTCTGCGCGGCTAACAAAATCTTTCGGCCTAAATCCACCGTTTGCATCACCTTTAAAAATCCCTAATTTCGTTAACGTTAACACCTCTTCAGGAAACAATGTTGAACCTGAGCGAATATCTCGATACGGATTGTTTAAAGTAGATCCATCTTGTAATACGTAACGAGCACTGTCATTACTAAACGTACCACCTTGCTTATTCGGTACTAACACACGATAAATTAAAGCTGCAACTTGTTCTCTCGTCGCAACATCACCGAAACCAAACTTTCCATTTCCATAACCGGAAATAATATTTTTACTCGCTAAATCTTTAATCGCTGGATACGACCAATGCGACGTAGGCACATCAGAAAAAACACCCGCCTCAGCAGCTCTCACATCACTGCCGTTTGTATACAATAAAGCACCACCAATAAGTGATAATGATGTAATTGATTTTAATAGTTTTGTGTACATAATTCCTTCTCCCAATACGTTCTCTATTTTTATATTTTGTCGAAAAATCTAAAAGAATATGACAAAACATATTATACTATTAAAATTTTTTGAAGGATATATTAAGTTTTGAAATATGCAAAAACTCATATTATTATATTTTTCCGTATTAATATTATGCTGTTTTACTTGTAAATATATAAAGGGGTATGTTGTATCATGTCGAAAACATCATTTATAACTAAGTTGCTTTACTTCTATCCTAATTCTTTCTGTAGAATCATAGGAGAAAATGGCGTTTTTGTATGTCTATTTCTGTATCTGATGAATTACAACTATTTGCTCAAGAAGTACCACATCAAAATCTGTATATTCTCTTCTCCTCGGGCTATTGATAAAGAAAAGGCATTCTTATGAATGCCTTTTCTCTCTTATATATGCTCTTCTTAATTTAATTTGTGATAAACCACTGGACATTTAATTATGAAAAAGTACCAATAACAAAAAAAGTTAAAAATAATGATACATAAAACGTTTATCGTGTGTTTTAAAATATAACGTAATACACAGTAAAGTGACCAGTAAAAAAACTGCTGTAGACACCATAAACATCAATGTTTTTTAATTCCTCATTACTTAATACTGCTAAATTAGGCATTTCTTTATTTAATACTGAATTAAGAATAATATACATTATTCTTAATTCAGTTATATTACGTTTAATTAATATTTATTTTATATTGATACACCTTTTGAAAAAATTCTTTTTTCTTGATTAAATTCCATTTTTCACTCTAAAATACAGCGGAACCCACCCACTTACCTACAATGTAACCAATATAAATAAGCAGAGCCCCTGTTAAAATATAAAAACAAGATTTAAAATACATACTCCTTTCAATCGCATCACCAATTTTATGAAACATGTTTGACATAAAGAAAACACCACCTTTTTATAATTATTAGAGTAAAACACACAGAGATATTATCAGAAAATAACTAATTAACACAATACTTATTGGAATAATAATAATAATAATAATAATAATAATAATAATAATATATAAAATAATAACATTGTTAGCAAAAAATTAAAATTTATGAAATGAATTACTTTGGAGTTAATATTTAGAATCCAAAAGGTTTATTAGGTAAAAAACACTTTATATTACCACTAATTATTTCTATTTAATAAAGTGAAACTTTAATCAGTGGGGGTTTTGTTCCTCCCCCACTGATTATTAGTTGAACCAATCGGACGTTTACGGACAGTTGATCTCCCACCTAACTTCTTTGCTCCAATTGAATTTTGAGGTGTGAGTTTTACTGTCCGTTAACGCGGGATAAATCAATTTAAGACATGAACTTTTAACGAAAAGAATTTGGGACTATTTTGCTCCGCAAAGATCACTTCAAACGCATGCACACCTGCATCTGGATAGCCTAAACTTAGTCATACGACCACGATTACTGTAACAAAGGTTTTCACTAGAAACGTATATCTTATTTAACTGACTCTACTTGTTTCTCTAATTCTCTTCCAAGGAATGTAGCAAGCTCAAGCATACCAAATTGATTCGCTACAGACTCTGCATCAGAATTATAGTTTGTGTTTGTATTAATATCATACGTATAAATTGTTCCATCCGCACTGCGAATAAATTCAATACCAGCAACGGTAATTTCATTTTCTTTCAAAAACTCTTTATATTGTTCAATAATTGGCTCGTGGAAGTCCGATATAATTTCAAATTTTGTTGGCGTCTCTTTCTTACTCTCTTCTCCTACTGGGCAAAAAGCATCTTGAATCGAGCATGCATCTGCTGGACAAAGTTCAAATCCTTCTGATGTATCTACCTTAACCGCATATACAAACTGGCCGCCTACAAACTCACAACGTGTAATATATGGTTCTGGTGCTTCAATATATTGCTGGATTAAAGTAATTCCATCAATGGGTTCTTCAAACGCCGGACCATCCAAATATTGTTCTAAAGCATCAATGGAATGAAACAGTTGAACACCAAGGCCTTTACCTGCACGGTTATGCTTTGTAATGAACGGTACTTCCCCTAATTCCTTTGCTGCTTTTACTATATGGTCACGGCCAACAGCACCAATTGTTTTCGGCACTTGTATCCCAAATTTTCTTAATGCTGCATATTGGTTTAATTTACTTACTTCAAGGCGTAATGCACGAGATCCGTTAAATACTGTGCGCCCGTATCCCTCTAGCCAAGCAAGCACCCCTTCAGTTAATTCAGGTGCATATCGATGCCCTCTCGTATGTGAAGAAGCACTCATACGGCTATAAAAAACACCTTGGGGAGGTTCTTGTTCTAACGGAAGTGTTCCTTCATTTAAAAGCCATTCCTCATATGGCAACTCCAGTTCTTCCAGCCTTTTCACTAAATGATCCGTCCATTCCTTATTCTCATGTAATATGTAAATTTTACTCATTTGTAATCAATTCCTTTCTTTTCGCTTCAACTAATGGCATCACTTTTTCAGAAAATCGTTTCATCTCTTCAAACTGTGGTGAAAATTGTAAAAGTAATAACGTAACACCTACTTTTTCAAAAGCAAGTATCCTTTCTGCAATTTGTTCTGGTGTTCCGATTAAATTAGGACGTAACCCGCGATTCGATACGGAATAATCATTGAGCTTCACTTGCTGTTCCAACTGCGATTTACTCACAAAGTCTTGGTAACTCGCGTAACCTAACGCATCATCTTTCATATCCGTTATGCGTTTCCATTCTTCTAACGCCTCTTCTTCTGTGTCACGACAAATGACGTAAGCCGCAAGCCCGAATGACTGCAATGGCTCCTCTGTAACTTTCTTTCTACGATTCTTCATATCTTCTATTTTCACAGATACTTCTTCCACTGTTCCCCCGTGCATTACATATGCATCCGCGTGATTTACAATGACCTCTTTTCCTCGTTCGCTCTCACCACCTGCATAAAGCTTAATGCCTTGTTTCTGCACAGGTTTTGGACTTAAATGTGTATCATGAAGCTCATAAAAGTTCCCTTTATAAGAAAACTCTTCTTCTTTCCAAAGCTCCTTCAAAATTGTTACAAATTCCTCTGTGCGATCATATCTTTCATCATGTGCGGTAAATACTCCGCCGTACTGTCTCGCTTCTTCTTCCCACCATGCTGAAACTACATTCAATGTAAAACGACCATTACTTAATTGATCGATATTCGCTGCCATTTTCGCTGTAACTGCTGGATTGTGGAATCCAGGTCTTACAGCTGTCATAATCTCTAATTTATCTGTCACTGCTGCAAGTGCTGCCGCAGTTGTCCACGCCTCTAAACTTGGTGCTGAAACACCTTTTATATCATTTAAATTTAATTCTGCAATCAGTGTTGTTGAAAAACCTAATTGTTCTGCCGCTTGCGCTGTTTGTTTTGCATACTCAAACGTAGGCGGCATAGATTCATCATCTACATTTCGAAGCCATCCCCCAAAAACCGGTAACCAAAAACCGTACTCCACTACCTATTCCCCCTTTATCTTTTAGCCATAAAAAAAGCTACTCTTATCGAAATAAGAGTAGCCTTCTTGACTAAGTGAACCGCTCTTATCTTTCAGGTGTTTTTTCACCTGCAGGATTTGGCACCTTTCGTCTAAAACGAGGTTGCCGAAGTTTCATAGGGCCCGTCCCTCCACTTCTCAACATAAGAATTGTTTGATTTTCATTTATTATAATCATCAGAATAATAAAAATCAATCCTTTAATACTTATTTTTCCGATATACATTAAATGATATATAAAAAATCATATTGTTATAGGGGTATTATGTTGTTTTACTTACGAATATATAAAGGGCTATGTTGTATCATGTCGAAAACATCATGTATAAACAAGTTGCTTTACTTTTATCTTAAAAATACAGCAAAAGAGGTGTTCGTAGCATGAAAAATAAACGATGCGAGAATTGTGGTTCTACTACATTTAAAGAAGGAAGAGTTGGATTTGCTTATCATGCATATGTTTGTGAAGATGATTCTAGTAGGCTCTTTTCAGTGGGAAAACGTTCCAAACTATTAACTACATTTTGTTTAGAGTGCGGTGAGGTGAAATCATTTAGAGTGGAGAAGCCGGAGATATTTGAAGAATAAAATACTAGAATCGAGATGTCCTTCATGTGGAAAAAAACCTAATTTTCTTGATAGATGTGGTTGTAGTTAATACAAATACCATTCCGGTGGAGGCTCTTTTTTTAAGTCAGGAATAAGCTTTTACTGCGGTACATATGAACATAAAACATCTGATTATAAAATAAAAAAAACGCTCATTTGAGCGTTTCATCTATATACCTAATAATTACTTTTTCTTCACTTTGATCTAATAACTCTTTATACTTCAATATTCCATCAGCCCCACGGCTCTCCATGCGTATATTGTATAACGTTTGTTGTACTAACCTTTGATTGTTCCGTTGAAACATTTACTCCATTTAATAGTATGACCGTAATTATTAATCCAATTGAACTGCTTATGATTCTTTTCATTTTAAAGCCCCTTTCTGAAAACCTTTTTCTTTTTCTTTATATCCTAAATAGAAGTATTCACTAGATTTTATTGAATTTCCTTCTTTATGATATTTAACCGCTAACTTTTCAGCATATTCCTGGACATATTGCCATAAACCTACTTCATTAAAGAAAGAAATTCCTTTAGAAATAGCTAACTCTAATTCTTCAGCAGAAACATTCTCATTCATTCCCTTTAGAATTTTAAAATGATGTTCATATTCTTTTTGTTCTAGTTCATTACAGATTACTAATCCTTTTTCAATTAAAGACGCTGCAAGCTTTGTTTTTCCTAACTTTAAATTCTCTCTTGCTTCCAAAAAAATCGCTCTAAAGTGATTCGGGATTTTTTGTGATACTTCTGATAAATAACGAAGTGCTAAATCAGATAGGTTTTGTTCTGCATACATAACCCCTAAACTATGTCGAACTCGTAACATTAACTCCTCTTCATTTTGCTTTTTCAAAATATCCAGAGACGACATAAAATAAACTTCTGCCTGCTCAAATTCATTTAGCTTTACACATGCTAACCCGAGAACATTGTCACATGCTGCGACCTTCCTACTATACCCGTACAGCCCTTCAAATGTATTTCTTGCTCTGGTTGCATATTGAATGACTAAAATAGGCTGGCAAACATGATAATAGTAGCTGGATAGCTTAAAGTTAAATTCTGCTTTTTCGATTGGATCCTGAATATTTTCCAACAAAGATTCCGCTATTCCATAATGCCTTTCAGCCACTTTAAAATCACCGTTTACCGTAGCATGAGAAGCCTTAAAGAAATGGTAATAATATAATAAAGATTGATCTGATGGCGCTTCATCTAACTTCATTTTTCTTAGATCATTCTTAGATATGTCAGATTGATGGGGATAAAACTCTGCACTCAACATTTTAAATCTAAAATCTAAAAGTGCATAAAACTCTGTATTCTTTTGATTTTCTTCCATACTATTAATTTTTGTATCAATACTTTGTTTTAATTCCTTTGCCTTAACGAAATTCTGTGAACGGATTTCTCGATACCAATCATGTAAAAGTAAAGTGATTTCTTCCTTTTTTATTACGTGTACACTCATATAGCCCATTCTCCTTTGTCTATAGATTACTAACATAATAACAAAAATAAACCTAGAAAACATTTAATTTTCTGAATATTATCGTTTCAAAAAAATTTCTCAATACATTTTCACCATTTCGACTCTTTAAACTTATAACTTGTTCTGTCCCTTATTCGTTTCTATATATAAAATAACACTTCATTAGTGGTAATGATGAAATATGAAAGTCTATCCTTTCATAAGAAAGCCCCTTTTCTTTTTTCTCGATGATCGATATTACTTAACATGTAAAAAAGATTTTGATAGGAGTTCAATACATATTATTAAAATTAGGATGGTTCAAGTCGGAGGAAGGCACCTTTGGGTGTCTTTTCTTTATTTCTCAATATAAAAACTTTAAGAATATGCTATTATTTTGATACAAATTTCCTTTTGTGCAATGAAATAGCAATAAAGATAAGACCCACCTATTTCCGTAGGTGGGTCTTATCTTTATTACACAATACCAAATTATGCTCTCATTTTTTTATAAACTTTATGCAATTATACATAGTTATAATAATTACACAAAATAAATATTACATGTAGTAAAATATAAATTGTGGATACATTCTATAAAGCAGATTCTTTTGAAAGGCGTAACATATCAATCATTGCAGAAGGTGTGGCGTCACTCTAATACTGATCTCAAATCTCTTGTATTTTGTAAACTAACAATCTGGTGTATATAGATGATTCTGTTTTATAGGATGTGTTTACATGTATAACAAAGGGATAATACGGATAGGTTTATATTAAATGAGCGTGGTTCAAGTCGGAGAAAGGCACCTTTAGGTGTCTTTTTTTTATGGAGGATCAGTTTAAAAACTAAAAATAAAAGAACCTCAATAAATGAGGTTCAAAAAATCTACTATTTTAAATTACCTTCGTAAAAAGCAACTCCATTTTGAACATGTTTTAAATACCACGTAATCGTTCCACCACAAACATTTTCATTAAAACTATTAGCATATACTCCATTTGAATAATAAAGAGTTCTTTTGAATTTACCATTAGAATACTCATAAGGAATTGAGCATGTTGCTTGCTTCGGAGAGCTCACATCTTTTTGTATATCAGCTGAAGCTGCCCCAATTCCTCCTGTTAATGCAATACCAGTTGCCAATAGCCCTACTACTAATTTCTTAAACATAATAAATCCCCCTTTAATAGTTTTTATAGCTTACAACTCAACTGTATCACTTTTGTAAATTATGTAAATATCTTGAATATGTAGAAATATTTATTTAACTTTTGGTAATATTGGGATTTTATTTTATCAAATAGAAAATAGAGGGAGTTAGAAAAGTATGTAACAATGCATAATAAATCAATCGGATATTATGATATACTCACAAAGAGCTGATACAAAATTTCTTTAGATTGGAAAACTAAAGTCTTATCTACCTAACAGGAAGGCGCCTAATGGCGTCTTTTCTATATTTTCAAAAGGACCTGCTCAATTCATTCTTTAAAACATAAGGTAAAGTGAACCCGTTAAAATCCATGGAATGAACCCTAGTTTTACCCTTTTATCTAAAGGAGGCACTATTGTTATGGGATATGGTGGTAGTTGCGGCGAAGGCTGCGGTTTCGCTGGAGGATTTGCTTTACTAGTTGTATTATTTATTCTATTAATCATTATCGGATGTAGTTGTTTCTGCTAAAAAACTATTAGAAAAGGTACCTATATATAGGTACCTTTTCTTTATGTGCCTTATTCATTATCTGGTTCCAAACTATTAACTACATTTTGTTTAGAATGTGGTGAGGTGAAATCATTTAGAGTGGAGAACCCGGAGATATTTGAAGAGTAGAATAATACTAATTACATATTATAAAGATGTTTATTAATGATGGTAACATTCAAGCATTTCGCCCACCTTTAGAATTGGAATATTGAGTACTTTCATCTATAGGTGCTACTTCACTAGGAAAAATCCGTTCCTCTGTAAAGTTGCTTTCGAAATAATAGACACGAAATTTCATATAAAATGCAAATAAACAAGGAACGTATTAGTCGGTTCCTTGTTTATTTAGCTAAAGCAGACTTCTTTGGAGAACCCAAATAAAAGTTAAATCAACTCCTATTTAACTTTTCCCTTCAAATATATGACAGTAAAGAATACATCATCACGGTGTCAGCAAGCAAAAGTGTATTCTGCATTTCTAAAAACAGTAGATGGCAGATTGTGACCTGCTGAATCTGCTAAGAAAGAATATACAAGCACATCCTTAACATCATCTTTATTTCCACTAATGATGACATCAAGAAAATCTTCTATTTGGAATTCTGGCGTAAACAACACAATCTTAGTTGTTCTGTTTGGTTCTAAAGAAACAAAAGTACGAGAGATTTCAACTAATTCATTTTGAGTTGGGAAAGAAATGTTTCGACTTCTCTTAACAGTTACCGTTACATTACTAGTATGACAGCGTGAATCATTGTTTAACATAATGTTGAGAGCAGTTGGAATAATCCCATTTTCAGAAACTGGAACTCGAAACACTCCAGTAGATTTATGAGCCATATAATCACATCCTTTCAAAATAAAATATATTTACAATATATTAGATGCAAGAAACGTTCATTTTGATAGGGACAAATTATATGATTAATATATCTATAATAACCCTCGGTATTACTAAGACAATGATTTAAAAGATTAACAAATATCGTGAGACCCAATCGAATGTATATGAAAAGGAAAAAGAATAAGGCGTCTAAAAAATTACCTATTTTGAGCCAATAATGAGACATTATGTTAATCTTATATGTATAGTTGCACAAAATTGAGAAACTTAAGGAGACAGATTAATTTTATGAGAAAATCATTCATATTACTTACTTTCATTCTAGTATTAGTCAGTGTTACGGCTGCTTGCACACAAGATAAAAAAGATAGTGCCGTTGAAAATGGTCCAATAGAAGAACCAACCGCGAAAAATGAAAATGAAGAATTAATAAATTTTGAAGAAAAAGAAGATATGAGCCGCTTGGAACAAGGTATTTTATTAGTTGGTGAGAGTGTTAAGGGAGGCTATTACTTGACCGCCGTTCAAAATGCATATTTAAATGCTAGTAACGATTCCGTCGTTGTTAATGTCTCTGTAAAAAATGTACGAGGTCAAACGATTGGACTATCAGAATTAAAATATAACTTAAAAGATGAAAAAGACGGAAAGGCCTATGAAGGAAAGGTGCTTGATCAAAACCCTTCTGATATACAAGTTAAACCAAATGAAACGGTAGAATTAAAAATAGCTTTTGAAGTGCCAAGTACCGCAGATGAATATATGTTGTATATTGAAAGCTCTTTAGATCCTCTAGGAGCACGCTGGAAAATCGATAAGTTGCAATCACAAAAAAACTAAGTCTCAAATAAGCAAAAAGCAATGAAAAATTTGATATAGATACAAATGAATAATATATAAACATAAAACCATCGATTTAATGAATCGTTGGTTTTTTTCAAAAAATGCTCCATTAAAAACTAGGAGACAAAAAAGAACTAATCCCTACAAGAGATTAGCTCAATACATCAAAAGCTATTATAGTACATAGTTTTATGAACAAACGTTATATAATGTTGTATGGGATACATAACCTGTCATCCCTTTATATGTAACTTTTAACCACTGTTTAGAATTACTGTAATGACCTTGAACATATTCACCAGTTACCCATGTTCCAGTAATTTTCGCACCATCATTAAATGTATGTAAGACAGGTGATCCAACAGTGTAACCACTGCGCATCTTTGCACCATATACACCTACCGTACCTCCCTTTGCACAAGCTGCTACTACAGTTTTATTTTCAGTAGTATTCGTAGCCGCGAAAGCAGAGCCGTTAAATGTAAACAAAGTAAACATAAAAGCTGTTAATAAAGTACAAATAGATAAGCGACGTAACAAAATAAATTCCCCCTTTTTTTATAATTTATTTCTTCACAAACGATTATCTTAAATATTCTAACTATTTGCAATATATTAATGTTGAGAAATATTAGTTGGAGTTTTGAAATAAAATTTTATCAAAAATAGTAACAAACTCATATTTTACAGAGAGAGCACCGAAAGAAGTCTTCTACATATCAACTATAAAAAACCTCCACCATAAGGCAGAGAGACTTTCAAACTACCCGCAATCTCCGTAAAGATGACCCCAAGTGCATGTGCACCTGCATCTGGATAGCCTAAGCTTCTTTCACCAACTGTACCGGCGCGGCCCATGCGAGCTACGATTTCTTTCGTATACTCTGCTCCTTTAACCGCTGCTTCTGCTCCTTTTTCAAAGGCAGTTTTCACTATGTTTAAAATATCTGAACACATAAATTCATTTACTTTTTACGAAAATAAAATTGTATTGTTTAGAATTTTAATGTTAATCAATTTGAAACTTTACGAGTTAATTAAATGTGATATTTAAAGAAGGAATTTGTGATGAAGTACTCACATGATGGAATTAATGTTAAAAAACAAAAAAACTCTAACTAATTCGTCATGGCGATTTAGTTAGAGTTTTTTTGTTTGAAGTATTCACGAGTATCTACCCTTGTCTTTTCAGGTAAAACAATATCAAGTTCTTTATCTAACCATGCAAGAGTCTTTTTACGAAGAAACTCACGCATGTGTTCTTCTGCTTCAAGCATTACTAAGTTAATTGTACAAGAAGAATTGCTAGGTTCACAAGAATTACAAGCGTCGTCTCGATACAATAGACCATTCTGTACAATATTTTTACATTGAAAAATAGGTTTTGGACCTTCGACAGCTTCTATTACATCCCAAAAAGAGATATCTTCTGGAGACTTAGCTAACCTATACCCTCCCTTTACACCTGGGACAGAATTCACAATGTCAGCTTTAGATAATTTACCGAAAACTTTTGAAAGAAATGTTTCCGAAAGTCCTTGAAACTCTGCCAAATCTTTTATTCCAACACTTTCCTTAGAAGGAGTATTAATTAAATAAACTAGGCAATGCAAGGCATATTCAACCCCAACACTATATTGCATATACAAATCACCTGCTTTTTATTTTAAGGGTTATCAAATTGTATCTTAGGACCATTTAGAATTTTAGTCAAATAAAAAAAGGCTCTTTTAGAATAGTATGTATTTCATTTGACAAAAATAATTTCAGAGTTTATATTAAAGACCACATCAATCGACGATTAATTTAGTCGACAATTAAAACGTAAAAACTTTTAAAAAGGGGAATTACAAATGAACAAAACACTTATCATAAACGCACATCCAAAAGTGGATGATACATCATCAGTCAGCATTAAGGTTCTTAACCACTTTTTAGTATCTTATAAAGAATTAATTCCTAATAATGAAACGATTGAACAAATTAATTTATACGATGATGTAGTACCAATGATAGATAAAACTGTTTTAAGCGCATGGGAAAAGCAAGGAAATGGACAGAAGTTAACTGATGAAGAACAAAAAGTAACAGAGCGTATGTCCGAGATTTTACAACAATTTAAAAGTGCAAATACGTATGTTATCGTATTACCTTTGCACAATTTCAATATTCCATCAAAGTTAAAAGATTACATGGACAATATCATGATTGCACGTGAAACATTTAAATATACTGAAACTGGATCAGTAGGACTACTTAAAGACGGAAGAAGAATGCTTGTTATACAAGCAAGTGGAGGAATCTATACAAATGATGATTGGTATACAGAAGTGGAATACTCTCATAAATATTTAAAAGCAATGTTTAATTTCTTAGGTATTGAAGATTACCAAATCATTCGTGCACAAGGAACAGCAGTACTAGATCCAAATGAAGTATTACAAAATGCGTATAAAGAAGTTGAAGAGGCGGCTTCTAGGTTGGCTAACAAATAAATTTTTTCACTGGAAGAATGATGGTTATAAATAAAGACCCCCTCCACCACAAGGCAGAGGGGATCTTCTCATTCCTATTTCAAACTACCCGCAATCTCCGTAAAGATAACCCCAAGTGCATGTGCACCTGCATCTGGATAGCCTAAGCTTCTTTCACCAACTGTACCGGCGCGGCCCATGCGAGCTACGATTTCTTTCGTATACTCTGCGCCTTTAACCGCTGCTTCTGCACCTTTTTCAAAGGCAGTTTTCATGTCTTCTTCGTTTGAAGCGCTAGCTAACCAAGAGTCTACACATGGAGCAAGTGCGTCAACAAGTGTTTTGTCACCAACTACCGCTCCTCTACCGAACGATCTTTCACCGATAGATTGTATGCCTTGCAGTGCTGCTTGCAACACTTCAGCGAATTCTTTAACTGTTAACTCACGCTTTTCGCCTGCTGCTTTACTAGCTGCGCGGAATGCTCCGCCCCAAATTGGACCAGATGCGCCGCCGCAATGTTCCATAATAATCATCGAACAACCATCAAGGAATGATCCGATCGTTACGTTCTCTTGATCTACGATAGAATGCCACTCACGTTTTAATTGCTTAAATCCTTTTGCCACACTCATTCCGAAGTCGCCGTCACCAGCGTGCGTATCTAACTCACAGAACGGTACTTCATTTTTAATAATGATGTCGCTCATTTTATCAACGAGATAGATCATGTTGTTTAATGTAATGACATTATCCTTAATCACAGCGTGCTCTTCCGCTGTTTCTATTTCAAATGAAACTTCCTTCTCTTCTGTCTCTTCAAGCACATTCACGTACTCTACACTTTCAACTGGCCCATCTACTTTAAACGCTGGTGTATTGCACTCTTTTGATAGTAATGTTTTTAGCTCATCATCTAATTTCATTACTGTTAAAGACATACCAGCCATATCGATACTCGTCATATAGTTGCCAACGAACACTCTATTAATTTTAATGTTTCTAGCAGCTAGTTCTCTCGTAACTGCATTATTAAATAAGTAAAGTTCTTGCAGTGGTGTTCCGCCAAAACCGTTAACTAGAAGCGCAATTTCTTCGCCGTCTTTTACTCCTAAATCTTTTACAAGATCATTTGTCATACGGTTCGCTAATTCATCAGCCGACAGCATTTTTTCACGTTTAATTCCTGGTTCGCCGTGAATACCTACGCCGTATTCCATTTCACCTTCCGCAAGTGTGAAAGTAGGTGATCCGCTCGCTGGAACTGTACAAGACGTTAACGCTAAACCGATTGTGCGCACGTTAGCAGCTGCTTTTTCCGCTACAGCTTTCACCGCTCCTAAATCCATACCTGCTTCCGCTGCTGCGCCGGCAATTTTATGAACGAGAATAACGCCCGCAACGCCGCGGCGTCCTACTGTATATAGACTATCTTCTACTGCAATATCATCATCCACTTTTACGTAGTCGACTTCAATTCCATCTTCCGTCGCTAAATGCGCTCCATTTTTGAAATTCATAATGTCGCCGCTGTAATTTTTAATAATTAATAACGTTCCTTTTTTACTAGCTGTCTCTTTAATCGCTTGATATACCTGAATTTGCGAAGGAGAAGCAAACACATCTCCGCACACTGCCGCATCTAACATTCCTTTTCCGACTAATCCTGCATGTGCCGGCTCGTGACCACTACCGCCGCCACTAATTAACGTTACTTTGTTTTCGTTCATTTCTTTCTTCTTGATGACTTTATATTTTTTCAAAAGCTCAAGCTCTGGATGAGCCATAACCATTCCGTTGCACATTTCCATTACTAATGTTTCTGGTTTGTTTATAATCTTTTTCATTGTGATTCTCCCTCAATTCCTTTAATATATTGTGATATATTTGAAATCTTCTTCTTACTATCCATGTTAAAATGAAAGCGTTTTATAGTAAACGGACAAAATGGACAATCTGTCTAAAGACACCGCTCTCATTTATAGGTAGGATTTTCATATTACTAACATTCTAGGGATGATTGAGATGACCTCTTCTATAATTTCTAAAAAGATAATCGCGAATTCATTGAAGTATTTAATGGAAACAGAGTCCTTTCATAAAATATCAGTGAGCGATATTATGTTACACTGTCAAATGCGTAGGCAAACTTTTTATTATCATTTTAAAGATAAATTTGAACTATTAAGCTGGATTTATAGAGAAGAAACGAAAGAAAACATTATCGACTTTCTCGACTATGAAACGTGGGAAAATATTTTCGATTTATTATTTGATTACTTTTATGAAAATCAAAAATTTTACCGAAATGCTTTTAAAGTCATTGAGCAAAACTCGTTTAATCACTATTTATTTGAGCATACGAAAAACTTATATATGAAAATTATTGATGAATTATCTGTGAGCTGTGGATTCAGCCTTTCTAATGAGACAAAAAATACGATTGCCTCCTTTTATAGTCACGGCTTCGTTGGAACGATAAAAGATTGGATTGAAAGCAAGTGCGAAGTAGATCCGTCCATTATGTCTTCTCTCATGAAAAATATGATAAACAATCAATTACTACTATTACTGGAGCAATCTGCAAAGTAATTAAAGGGTGGCAAAAGCAATGAAAAAGATTATGAATGATGTACAAAATGTTGTTCAAGATATGATGCATGGCTTTTATTTTGAACATAACGACAAAGTGAATTACGACGAAACACATAACATCATTTATGTGAAAGATATCGAAAAACTGAAGCAAGGCGTCGCTATTATAAGCGGTGGTGGTAGCGGACACGAACCTGCTGATATCGGTTATGTAGGAAAAGGTATGCTTACGGCGGCAGTAAACGGCAGCATCTTCACTCCTCCAACCGTGGAACAAATTATTGCAGCAACCCGTCTCATGCCAAAAGATAAAAGTATTTTATTCATTATCAAAAACTTTAAAGATGACGTAGCAAATTTTTTAGCGGCGAAGCAAATCGCAAAAGAAGAAGGAAGGCAAATTGACCACATCATCGTAAATGACGACGTTTCAATTGAAGATGATGCTTCGTTTAATAAAAGAAGACGCGGCGTCGCTGGTACTGTTTTCGTTCAAAAAATACTTGGTGCGGCCGCTCTTGCAGGTCACTCTTTAGAAGAACTAACAACACTCGGCCGTTCTATCACCGAAAATTTACACACATTAGGAGTCGCCCTTTCACCTGCAAACGATCCAGTGAAAGGAAAAGCTTCATTTTCATTAAACAACGATGAAGTCTTTTACGGCGTCGGCATTCACGGAGAAAAAGGATACCGTAAAGAGGCACTATCCTCTTCTGAAATATTAGCGATCGAACTAATGAACAAACTAAAAAGCATTTATCGCTGGAGAAAAGGCAACAACTTTGCCATTCTCATTAACGGATTAGGCGCAACTCCATTAATGGAGCAATACATTTTCGCAAATGATATTCGCCGTTTATGTGAGCTGGAAGGCTTACAGATTACATTCGTAAAAGTTGGTACATTGCTAACTTCTTTAGATATGAAAGGTGTTTCGCTTAGTTTGCTTAAGGTGGAAGATTCTGATTGGGTGAAGTGGTTGAAAGAAAGTACGGAAACTGCTAGTTGGTAATACAAATAGGATGGCTTCAATTGGCCATCCTATTTTTGTACGTAATTCAGCTATTAAAAAAATTCTGCCCTCAATATTACAGCAAATTCACATCAAAAATGTAAATCCTCATTTCCTTCGTATTTTCCTTTATTAAGTCTTTTTCTTATAAATAATTCTGCAACAATTAAATTGGGTACCCACGCTAACCAAGCAATAATAGCGTAACTAAGTTCAAATCGCTCTATTCCAAATAGAACGATAAACAACGGTAGCCAAATTCTTAATGTAACTGCTCCAAAGGTTAAAGAATAATTTCTAATCATCCAGTTCCGATGCTCTTTAATTTTTTTATTCTTAACTCTATGTAACGCTTCATATGCTGATGTTAGCCAAAATACCGATAACAAACCGAAACCTAGCTTCGCTACCAATCCTCCCGTAGCATAAAAGGATAGGTATAGTCCAGAAACGCCGCCTAATAATATACCAACCATATAGATTCTCCCAGCTATTCGATGACGGTTGATATTCCTTTCTCTAAATTTAGTGGATAATGTAAAAGGACCAATTACTAATGCTACTATACTAGTTGTAATATGTATAAATAGCATCATATACCAGAACGCACTTAATTTAGATCCAAACATAAGCTTCACCTTTACAAGCCCTGTTTGAAATCCATCCATAATAAAATATTGGACAACAATATAACTAGCTACTAAAAAAGCAAAACAAGTAACTACAAACCAAATTTTCCTGTTCAAATTTTACTGCCTCCCTATTACATTAAGGAATTAGATTATACATTACTGTTCATTCTAGGGAAAATTTAAAAAACCTTCTTTAATGATCTATTCGACACATTGTTTTTATAACCGAAATCGTAGCTTACAGGTCTCAAGGATAGTAAATGAACATCGCACCTACAAATGAACATACTAAACAAAAAACAGCTTCGTATTTTATAACTAAAGAAGAGTTGGTATCAAGCTTTTTTTCCTCTCTTTTCAATATCAATTTAAATAACGCTGTATATAATACTTTATATAAGACATACCCAATAATTGCCCCAAGGGTATTCGTAAATAAATCATCAATATCCGTAATTCTATTATTTAATAATTGATTTAACTCAATTGCCAATGAAAAAAAGAATCCCGCACATACGGTGTTTTTCATTTTTCTAAACTGCGGCCAAATAGTCGGTAGTAAAAAACCGAACGGCATAAACAGTACAATGTTTAAAAGATACGTCGTACTACCTGCCGTATCAAATAGAGTCAAATTAATTTGATTTACACGAATCCACGTTTCATATCTACTTATATCCCATACAGTCGCGATTTGCGTCACCTTATACACGAGCGAAAGGTAGAACAGAAAAACATATACCCATAGAAAATGCCGAATAGATATAGTTCTTTTCGCTTTAACATAACATCCAATTTGAAATACAATACAAAACATAATTGTAAAAAAATAAGTATACAAATAACTCATTAAAACTTCTGTATGCATGTGGAATCCCCTAACTTTACATTTTCATCTATGACTTTATTGTTTATAGGATAGGAAAAACTTTTAAAATAAAGAGTGGGGTAAATATAAAATTTTTCTTAAATCTTCACATGCAACCCTTGTAGTATATAACCATTTGAATCGTTTGTTCAGTTAACATGTGAAATTAAGAAATATATGACGTACTATAATCACTCTTGCTATCAATAGAATGTAAAGAAGATGACTCCTGTTTGCATACAGAAATCATCTTTTTTAGGTTGCCTAACTTTTTTAGAATGTCCTTTACAAAGCGTACAGATCGAGAGCACCTTATTCCTATTCAAAGGGATCAACTATACCTTCTCCCCTTAAAATCACCAAAACCCATTTACAAATCTATAAAAGTAGATATAATATCCTTATGGAACCTTTATTAATTTATAAAGCATTGTCAAATGAAACAAGATGTCAAATTTTATCATGGTTGAAAAATCCAGAAAACCATTTCGACGAAAAACCTTATCTAGAACAAGACCTTAACTTTCAAGTTGGCGTATGTGTAGGAGATATCCAGCTTAAAACTGGCTTAGCCCAATCGGTTATTTCTAGTTATTTATTAACTATGAAAAAAGCAGGCTTACTAGAGTCTGACCGAATTGGAAAATGGACCTACTATCGTCGAAATGAAAAAACTATACGTGAGTTTTCTGAATACGTCCAAAACGAATTATAAAATGAAAGCTAATAATCAATCAGCATACTAATTGATTATTAGCTTTCACACATTCTGCTTTTTTACAGGTATCCAATGAATTTTGTATAAATTGCACTGCCTATAAAAGCAAGAAACATCGAAAGGAGAATTTTTTTAATATATCATATCTAGTTATTTAGATATCTGTTATTGTATTTCGAATTACATACTCCAGATAATATTGGCATCCAATCATGCTTATAATAATGCTTCTTTGTTAATGAATTTACTTTCAAAATACTGATACGAATGGAGAGTTTTATAAATGAAAAAAGTAAATCCTTTACTTATTCTGACACTCGCAATAGGTGTGTTCGGAATTATTACTACCGAGATGGGTATTGTCGGCGTATTACCACAAATCACTGAAAAATTCGGAATTTCAACTACACAAGCTGGATTTTTAGTAAGTATATTTGCACTAGTTGTTGCTATTTCTGGTCCATTTTTCATTCTGCTCGTCTCTAGTATGAATCGCAAAATAATTTTATTAACAGCAATTTTCATATTTGTTATTTCAAATTTAATCTACGCTTATACAACACAATTTGAAATCATGCTTGTTTTTCGTATTTTACCGGCAGCGCTTCATCCACTCTTCTTTTCAATCGCTCTTGTAACAGCTGCTAAACTTGTCCCTCCAGAAAAGAGCGGTCAAGCAGTTACAAAAGTTTTCATGGGAATTACTGTTGGTTTTGCTTTAGGTGTACCACTAACCTCTTACCTTGCAGACCAATTTTCACTCGAAATGGCTTTCTTATTCGGAGCATTCGTTAACACTCTTGCATTCATTGGAATACTACTCCTACTTCCTTCTATGCCTGTTAAAGAAAAAATGTCTTTCGGCAAACAAATTCGTATACTCGGCAAACCAGGATTATGGTTAAATATTTTAACCGTCACATTCCTTTTTGCAGCCATGTTTTCCGTATACAGCTACTTCGCTGAGTACCTTGCAAAAGTAACTTCCATGAATGGATCTCTCATCAGTATCATGCTATTCATATTTGGTATAGTTATGATTTTAGGTAATCATTTATTTGGGGGTCTTCTGCAAAAAAGCATAATAAACACTGTAATTTCATTCCCTATTCTATATTCTATTGTTTACATATTGGTTTATTACTTAGGTTCCTACCTTGTTCCAATGATTTTTATAGTATTCATTTGGGGAATCGTACATGCTGGTGGATTAATTGTTGGTCAAACATGGTTAATAAGTGAAGCTAAAGAAGCACCTGAATTTGGTAACAGTCTATTCGTTTCGTTCTCAAATCTCGGAATTACTTTAGGAACCACTATTGGAGGCTGGTTCATTTCAAACTTAGGTATTCATCAGCTTATTTGGAGCGGATTTATATTCACACTACTCTCATTTCTATTAATTATAATAAAACTAAAATTTTTCAATTCTAATAGCCAGGCTTCATTATCAAGCTAGTACATTTTCAGTTCCAAATTCGATAAAAAACATTATAAATTCTTCTTATAAGATTTTATTAACTAAAAAGTATAATGCTCAAAGCCTTTAGCCATAATTACGACTAAAGGCTTTTTTGTATATAAAAATAATTCTAAAAGGAGCTAATTTTATGGAACATAATCAAAATGGAGTACTTGCTTTAATTGTTTTGTTTTTAGGATTAGTGTTTTTTGTTAGTGGAATGGTTTATCATTTATGGGGTTCTTTTTAATCGTATGATTGTAATCACTCATAAATAGCCTCACGTATATCGTTCCTTTATTAATTTCAACGTTTAGACAGATACATAATTCCAAAACTAAAACGTGTATTGCAATTATCGATATGGAACATTTTCAAAAACAACTTAACATGGTAAAATAATATTCGGACGGGAGTCCAATATTATTAAAATTAAGATGGTTCAAGTCGGAGGAAGGCACCTTAGGGTGTCTTTTCTTTATTTTCAAAAGGACCTGCTCAATTATTGTGTAAAAAACATAAAGTAAGTTGAATCCATTAAAATACATGAGTGACCCCTTGTTTTCCCCTCTTATTAAAGGAGGAACTATTATGGGATTTGGTGGTAGTTGTAGTAGTGGTTGTGGCAGCGGCTTTGCTTTACTAGTTGTATTGTTTATTTTATTGATCATTGTTGGAGCTTCTTGCTTCTGCTAAAAAACTATCGGAAAAGACACTCTTATATGGGTGTCTTTTCTTTGTAATAAAAAGCTTTCTATAAAGGAAGGTTTTTACATCCAAATTAGTGATTTACACAGCACTTTATTCCCTCGCATCCCTCATACTGTAATACCCCAAATTAATAATAACCAAGAAATACCCACCCATAATTCCAGCTGCAAATGTCCACATGTACTCACTGTTTTCAATTTCATACATAATAATCGCGCCGAGTATGGCCGCTGCAAATCGATTCATCATGCCGAGCATCGGTGCTTTTTCTTTTTTTACGATGCTATTTCCGAACTTTTCGATACGCCTTCCTAAAATCCAGGCGCAGTACATACTAACTAACAGGCCAATGCTTATCCCTACAAACTGGGCTCGAAAAGGTGTCATCAACCATCCCAATAACATCACGCCTAGTAAACAATATATTTGTATGTTGAATGATCTTAATGCGATGCGAATCATGTTATGCTCCTTATCTTTCCTATTAATCCCATCTTTCGGACTTCAAGCTTTCCGATATATCCTTTTTAAAATGGGGGAATTTGATTTTGCTCACCATTAAATAAGCGAGTACGCATGTGCCAAATGCCACGGAAACTGGGTTATTTAGGAGGCATAAAATGAGGAGGCACATTGCCGCAAATGGAATGGGCATTCCGATAAATGTTGGGAGTTTGCTTTGTACTGTATTAAATCTCGCAAGCCGCAGCATTCCGCAAATACTATAAGCGAGCGCACATATCATCCCGATAGACTGCAAATCTTTTAAAGCAACACTATATGCAAGAATAGATGGTGCCACACCGAAGGTCACTAAATCCGCAAATGAGTCTAGCTCTCCGCCTATCTCCGAAACAGCATCTAGTTTTCGTGCGACCATACCATCAAACAGATCAAATACCATACCTGTAATAATGAACATAACTGCACCATGCATATCGTGAACGAAAACAGCGTGAATAGCCAACAGCCCACACACAAAATTTGCTGTCGTAATCATATTTGGTATGTAACTCATCACACGCTTCTCCTCCTTTCTACTAATTGCTTCATCTTGCTTCTTACTCATTAGACTCAAGATCCTTCTGTTTTTCTTCCAATATCACTTTATTTATTTTCGTTAACGTATCGGTCATTTGCTGCAAAGCTTCGATATCAATTTTCGAGAAATACTTGTCGATTAATACATCATCTAACTTCGACAATTGCTCCATATACTTACTACCGTTTGGACCGAGCGTAAGGAAATACTCCCGTTTATTGTTAGGATTAACTTGTTTCGAAATCATCTGTTGCTTTTCCAATTTCGATAAAACTTGGCTCACAGCACTTTTCGTTATATTAAAAGTACTCGCAATGTTATTTGCTGTCGTGTTTTCATTTAAATGAATATGAAATAGCATGCTCTCTTGCTGCCCAGTAAGACCAAACTCATCCTTTAAATCTTGAAATAGTAAAATGTAAAGTTCCGTGTAGGCTCGATTCATTTCATTAATTACTTCTTTATATGATTTAGTCATAGCGTTCTTCCTCCATGCTGTTATTTCGTTTTTAATAGTTTAGTTCACTTAACTAAACTATATTATACCTTTATGTTCGTGTAAAGGGAAATATCGCTCCGTATTTTATTCACAATGAAAAGAAGACATCAATTAAGATGTCTTCTTTTCATACTTAAGACTCCAAACTCTTACCATTCGTCTCAATTACTTCTTTATACCAATCGAAGCTTTTCTTCTTCGATCTTTTTAATGAACCTTTTCCTTCATTATCTTTATCAACATATATATATCCGTAACGTTTCTTCATTTCTCCAGTAGAAGCACTTACAAGGTCAATTGGGCCCCAGCTTGTATATCCGATAATATCTACTCCATCTTGGATTGCTTCTGACATTTCAATCATATGCTTCTCTAGGTAATCAATACGGTATTCATCATTCACTTCGTCTTCACCATGTAATTGATCGATTGCACCGAGACCATTTTCAACAACAAATAACGGTTTTTGGTAGCGATCGTACAGTTGGTTCGCTGTAATACGGAAGCCTTTCGGATCAATCGTCCATCCCCACTCTGATTTTTCAAGATATGGATTTTCAACAGAACCGAATACATTCCCGCTCGTTATACTTTTTAATACTTCTGGATCTGTACTTGTTGCTCGGCTTGCATAGTAGCTAAAGCCAATATAATCAACTGTATGCTCTTTTAAAATCTCCTCGTCTTCTTTTTCCATTTCAATTGTTACATTATTATCTTTAAAGAAACGTTTTGCGTATCCAGGATATGCGCCTCTTGCTTGTACATCAATAAAGAAGAATGATTCACGGTCTTGTTCCATCGCACGAAGAATATCGTCTGGGTTACATGTATATGGATACGTCGCACCTGCCGCAAGCATACAACCGATTTTTGCATCTGGAATGATTTCATGACACGCTTTTACAGCTAACGCACTTGCGACAAGTTGATGATGCGCCGCTTGATACTGAATTTGTTTTTTATTATCACCTTCTTTAAATGCTAGACCTGCTCCCATGAAAGGTAAATGTAAAAGCATATTAATTTCATTAAACGTCATCCAATATTTCACTTTATCTTTATATCTATTAAAAATCGTTTTTGCGTACGTCTCGAAGAAGTTTACAAGCTTTCTACTTCTCCAGCTTCCATACTTTTCTACTAAATGAACAGGCACATCGAAGTGAGCCATCGTAACAACTGGTTCAATACCGTGCTTTAACAGTTCATCAAACAAGTTATCATAAAACTGTAATCCTGCTTCATTTGGCTTTTCATCTGCACCACTTGGGAAAATACGCGTCCACGCAATAGACACACGTAACGCTTTAAATCCCATTTCTGCAAACAACGCAATATCTTCTTTATAACGATGATAAAAATCAATTGCTTCATGTGACGGGTAAAACTCTCCTTCTACCGGTGTAAAGGAATGAATATTTCCTTTCATAATATCCCAGCGGTTTTCACCAGTTGGTAATAGATCAACCGTCGTTAATCCTTTTCCGTCTTCTACATATGCGCCTTCAACTTGATTGGCTGCAGTCGCTCCACCCCATAAAAATCCTTTTGGAAAATTAACTTTAGACATATAGAAAAACTCCTTTATATAAGAATGAACGAGGAAAGCTATTATAAGTTTTAAAGAATACCTTTCTTCGTTTGAACCTGTATAAAATGTAACTACTATTTAACTCCTAACGTTAGTAAGGAATCTCCTGCTTGAATCTTTTCTATTTCCGTTTTTTTGATGCTATATTTATCATAATTTGTAACAACAACTGGTGTTGTCACAATATAACCCGCCTTTTGAATTTCAGCTATATGAAACTCAATAAGTAATTGCCCTTTTTCTACTCTCGCTCCTTGTTCAATATGAGAAGAGAAAAATTCGCCGTTTAATTTCACAGTATCCATTCCAATATGGATTAAAATTTCAGCACCTGAATCCGCCGTAATTCCTACCGCATGATTCGTCGGGAACAGCGCAGAAATCGTACCTGAAACTGGTGAAAACAACTTTCCTTCTGAAGGCTCAATCGCAACTCCTTCACCTAGCGCACCCGATGCAAATGCAGCATCGTCAATATTTTGAAGCGGCATAACAGCGCCATGGAAAGGACTAAAGATTACTTCATCATCGTTTGATGCAGCGATTTTATTAATTGTTTCAGTTGTTTCTGTAGATGTTTGTTTTTTCGTAAAACCAAATAAGTAAGTTAGAATAAAACCTACTATTAAAGAAACAACCATCGAAATAATTGCTCCCCAAAATCCAGCTGTAATCCCATCTTTCGGACTAATAAATGTCGGAAGCGTAAATATACCAAGTCCACCTGTCATATAAACTTGTGTACCAAATACGCCAAGTATTGCGCCGCCAATTCCTCCAGCGATACAGCTCATAATAAACGGCTTTTTAAGAGGAAGTGTAATCCCATAAATCGCCGGCTCTGTAACACCGAAAATACCTGAAATAAAAGCTGGAATGCTAAGTGTTTTTAATTTCTTGTCTTTCGTTTTCACCCAAACGCCAAGCACGGCACCAATTTGAGCAAATGAAGCAGCAAATATAAGCGCTAGTATCGGATCAACACCGTTTACTGCTAAATTGTTATAGCCAATCGGAACAACGCCCCAATGAAGGCCAAATATGACAAGTACTTGCCAGAAAGCACCGAGTAAAGCACCCGCTACTAATGGGCTTGCATGATACACCCAAAGCGTCGCCTGTCCTAAAAACTGCCCTGCCCACGTCGCAATTGGGCCAATAACGAGAAATGTAACTGGTACAACGATTAATAATGTGAAGAATGGTAATAAAAATGTTTTCACAACATCTGGAATAATTTTCTTTAAAGACTGTTCTACTTTCGCTCCAAAATAAGCAGCGAGAATAATTGGAATAACAGATGATGCATAGTTCATTAAAATAACTGGTATGCCTAAAAACGTAATATGAATTGGTGATTCAAACATCGTCCCTGCAAATAACGTATATAATGGCTCACCTGCTTTTAAACCTAATAAAGCCGGATAAACTAAAGCTCCCCCAATTGCCATACCGATGAATGGTGATCCTCCGAATTTCTTACTTGCTGTATATCCAAGGAAAATCGGGAAGAAATAAAATAATGAATCGCCAACTGCATTTAATATTTGATACGTTCCTGACTGTGTACTTAACCAGCCTAACGCTACAAATAGAGCATTAAATCCCTTAATCATCCCTGTTGCAGCTAGCACCCCTAAAATAGGAGTAAAAATGCTAGAAAGAATATCTATAAGACTACTCTTTTTCTTCTCACTCGTATTTTCTTCCTCAGCTTCCTGAAATCCTCCAGCAGCAATAACCGCTTTATACACGTCGGATACATGGTTACCAATTACAACTTGATATTGTCCGCCGCTTTTCATAACAGTCACAACATCTTCCATACTTTTCAGTACTTCTGTATTTGCTTTCTCCTCATCTTTTAACTGAAATCGTAAACGAGTGATACAATGTACAACGCTATGTATATTTTCTCTCCCGCCAACATTCTTCAGTATGTCTTTTGCTAATTTTTCATACTTCATAGTAATTTCCCCTCCCTACAATCATCCCATTTATTATTTTTTATAAAAGAAAAAACCTAAACTAACCATAACGGCGTGATACATACGAATCACTCCATTACAAGTCAATTTAGGTTTTGCCTGCCAAACAGTAACAATCCCGTTTATTCAATTACATAATTCATTGCGTTTCGTTACACGATGAATGTGCAACGTCAAGTACACCTTTTCATCTTTTGAAAGATGACTATTATGTGCTTTTCGCAAGTATGCTTCGATTTTTTCTGTACAACAATACGCCTCTTCATACTTACTTTTCACTTGCTCGTATAAAAAATCATCATCGGCCGAGTTCAATTCCTTCTGCATTAAACGCTGCGCAAAATATCGTAAGTGCGTTACAAACCGACTATAATTAAATGAACTTTCATCTAAGTTCATCTTATAGTGATACTTTACAACATTTAAAATATCTTGGACGATTTTCGTCATCGCTACCGTTTGTTGCATCGCCGGCTCTCCTTGCTGCGCATTCACGAAATGCAAGGCAATTGAACCTGCTTCATCTTCAGAAAGTCTAAGCCCAGTCTCTTCTTCAATTATGTTCAAAGCTTGTAGACCAATTTCAAACTCTTTCTGATAGAACCTCTTAATCTCCCAAAGCAAAGTATTTTTAAGATCCATTCCTTCTTTATGCCGAGTTAAGGCGAAACTTAAGTGATCCGTTAATGTAAGATAAATATAATCACTTAAAGTCCCCGGCAAAGCTGTCTTAGCAAACTGAATAATTTTCTCGGTAATCTCTAAATTTTCTACAGGAATTTCAGTTAGCAACCTAGCAAGTTTCTCTGATAATTCTTTTGTTTCTAGCACAAAGGTCTTTTCTATCTTAGACTCATCAATCGTATCGCCGACTTTTTTCTGAAATCCCAAACCTCTGCCCATCAGTACAACTTCTGTCTCATTATCCTTCATCGTACAAACAACATTGTTATTTAAGATTTTATGGATTCTCATATTGTTCCGCCTTCTTCTTCTTAAAGTCACAAAAGGTATAAAAAAAACCTAAACTGATTCCAAAAGCCACACTACACCCGTAGCCTCTAGATCAATTTAGGTTTTGCCTGCCGAACAGTAACAATCCTTTTACTTATTAACTTACCTTTATTATACACCAATAGTAAGCGGTTGCAATGATAAATTATTGAATATTTTTTTACAAAGAACAATACTTTTAAAAAGCATTGTTCTTTGTAAGTATACTAACAGTTTATCAACTGTTGCTTACATTCATCTAAAACTCTCTTTCTCTCTTCATAATCTTCCGTATCGGCTTCTTCCCAAAGCTCAAGGTCAGCCCCTCGCTCAATTAATGCAATCGCATTACTGCGAACTTCTTCTTGAAGACAGCCTTTCTCCAATTGTATTGCCGCAAGACCAATATATACTAAAGACATTACTTCTAAATCTTCCTCTATATCAAACTCATCTACATACTCTTCTAAAATGAGCTTAGTTGCTTCTTCTACACTGCTACCTTCTTCTATATATTCAATAAACTGCTCTTTCACATCACAAGTCGTGTCATCATCAAATAATCCAGTTCCCCAAGCGCCCATATGCTACAGCTCCTTCTTTGTACTTTTTCATTTCTATTTCAATCTTAAATATAGTAAAAATTCATTACAAGACTAGTTATATACATCATTTTATTTTACAATTACTGTAGGTAACATATATTTTTCACTACGTGCATCATTCCGAATAATCAAACATAATTATTAATAAAATTCCATATAGACCCAGTAATGGTTAAAATGTTATAATGAAATCACCCTACATAGTTACTCATATTTAGCATGAGGAACTAGCGTCTTATTAAGCAATGCGCATAACTCAAATAAAAAAGGAGACTATCATATGGAGCATCCTGTAGCAAGAGAACTTAGGTTCATACGTGTCTGCCTTATTATCTTGATCATTGTCATTGCATTTTGGGATCGTGAGAAAACTGTGGATATCACTGACCATGGTAGTGATCCTAGCTTAAACATTAGCAATATGACCCAAGTTGGCGATAATACATTTGCTTATAAAGACGAATCGAATCAAATTAAAATATTTAAGTTTGACCCGGATACAAATGAAATAAAACTAATAAAAGAATTTTATGCTAACGAATATTAATGAAATTATATTGGACAAAAGGCACCTCAAGGTGTCTTTTTTATTTTCAAAAGGACCTGCTCATGTTTATACTTCAAAACATAAAGTAAATGGAATCCGTTAAAAAACACGAGTGACCCTTTGTTTTCCCCTCTTATTAAAGGAGGAACTATTATGGGATTTGGTGGTAGTTGCGGCGGAAGCTGCGGTTTTTCTGGAGGATTTGCACTATTAGTTGTGTTATTCATTTTATTAATCATCGTTGGAGCTTCTTGCTTCTGCTAAACAAACTATTGGAAAAGACACTCTTATGTGGGTGTCTTTTCTTTGTAAACTAAAAAGACATGAGAAATGAATCCTTCTATTTAAATTACATAATCCGTATATATGCAATATTACATAAAATTATTCACTATAAAATGCTATACTAAAAAAGGAGTCGACAATCGTTATTTTCTTCTTATTTTTAAAGCAATATGGATATATCTTCTTAACTTCATTTGGATTGTATAAGAAAAGAAGACATCGTAATCGATGTCTTCTTTTCTTATATTTTTATGAATTCCTTTGAGCAGATGCTCTCCAAGCACGAAAAGATGTTGGGTGTCCAGAATGAGCTCTTTGCTTTGCAGCAGCAACAGCTGGTTTTTCTTCAATAGTCGTTGGTTTTTCTTCAATAGTCATTGGTTTCTCTTCCACAATCGCTGATTTTTCTTCAAGAATAGTCACAGCAGTTTGTATTTTTTCCAACTGCTCTTTTAAAGCTTGCTGTTCAATCTTTAAATCCGTAAGTAATCGTAAAATCATTTCAGAATTGGCCATAAAGATCCTCCTTCCCCCAATACACAGAATAAAATACAATATGTCATCAGCATAATACCCGTGACAAAAATAAGGTCGTCAATTCTTATAAAATCTAAGCATCTTTTATTTTTCAAAAGGACCTGCTCAAGTTTATCCGTAGAGACATAAAGTACATTAAATCCATTAATTAATGGTCTTTAGGGAAGGAGGAGTTAATATGGGATATGGCGGTAGTTGTGGTGGAGGCTGCGGTTTCGGCGGCGGATTTGCTTTACTTGTTGTACTCTTTATCTTATTAATCATCGTTGGCGCTAGCTGTTGGGGCGGCGGATTCGGCTGCTAATAAGAGGCACTCTTGAGAGTGTCTTTTTTTTGTGTTTTTTGATGTACACCCCCTTCGCATTGGTAGTTTATCAAAGTTAATAGTTAGAAAATGGTATCCTCGAAATTCGCACATTTTAAAATTGACATAGCACTTCATGCACCATATACTGTTAACAACAGTATACTGTCATTAACAGTATTAATTCTAATTCATTCAAGGAGGTATATCCATGAAACATACAGGAAGACATACAGGTGCTTTTCTTTTGTTATTTTTAGCAGAAGGTGATAACTATGGCGGGCAATTATTGCAAAAGTGCGAGGAAGAACTTCCAGTTAATCCAATTGATAGCGCCATTTTATACCGTACGCTAAAGAAATTAGAAAACGAAGGTGCAATTGAATCTTACGTAAGTACAGATCATCAAGACAAACCGAGAAAGATGTACAAAATTACGCCTGCTGGAAAGGAACAATTAGCAGATTTCCAAATGGATATTGAAGAAAAAATGAAGAACTTATCCTTTTTCATAGACAAATATAAAGACTTAAAGGATTCCGACCATGATTAATGGCGTGATCCTTTACACTTTAGCCATTATTCTTACGGGGATTTCTTTTATGAAGGACCGCACGAAGACGAAAGAAGCTCTAATGAAGTCATGGAAAATGTTTCGCAATCTTCTACCTGCGATGCTCTCCATCATGCTTTTCGTTGGCTTATCGCTTTCTATATTAACGCCGTCTTTCATCTCTTCTATTATTGGGGAGCAATCTGGATTTCTCGGCATTGTTTATTCAGCAATACTCGGCTCCGTTGCACTTATTCCAAGCTTCGTCGTATTTCCTCTTGGCAATACATTAGTCCAACACGGCGCAGGCCTTCCACAAGTTGCAGCACTTATGTCTACATTAATGTCAGTAGGGCTTACAACATTACCGATGGAACAAAAGATATTCGGACGACGCTTTGCTTACGCACGTAATGCATCTGCATTGCTCATGTCCCTCCTATTCTCCTATATCATTTGGGTGGTGCTGGTATGAAAGAACTAAAAAGATATCGCTTCTTTTTCATCTTACTACTGGGGCTCATTGTATTAACTTTTATAAATCAATCTTTAGGATGGAGCGCATTACAATTAACAGGAAATAGCATGTTAGATATGTTGTTTCTCCTCCCCCCTGTCCTCATATTTGTAGGATTACTTGATCAATGGGTGAAGAAAGAAACGCTTATGAAATATATGGGCAAAAATTCCGGCGTATACGGAATCTTATTCTCTCTATTATTAGGCGGCATTGCAGCTGGTCCTCTCTACGTTGCCTTCCCAATTGCAGCACTACTCCTAAAAAAAGGCGCAAGCATTCGATATATCGTATTTTTCTTAGGCGTTTGGACAACTGCGAAATTGCCAATTCTCGTGTATGAATTCTCTTCATTTGGAGCTACTTTTACACTCATTCATATTTGCTTCGGGCTAGTATTCTTCTATATTATGGGGCTTATTTTTGAGAGGTTTTATGATCAGGGACAGTTGCTTCGGTATGATGTTACAAAAGACATGTAAAAAGACATCTTTATCTATTAAAGATGTCTTTTTTATATAAACCTTAATTCTCGTTCTGTAAAACCCTCGCTGCCTTTACTCCCTCTTTCTCTTCTTTTAAAAACAACGATACGATAAACGCAACAATGATAAAGACTAACCCTAATGTAAACGCACCTTGGAATCCTGATGTTAAACCGTTCAACTTCTCTACTGGGTCCAGTGGATTTGCGGAGCTTTCCATATAGCTAGTTGTTCCTGAAGACATTTTCGAAATAAAGATAGCCGTTCCAATTGCGCCAGCTACTTGTTGCAACGTACTAAATAGTGCTGTTCCGTGCGGATATAAATCTGGTGTTAATTGATTTAAACCGTATGTTTGTGCTGTCATGACAAACATAAGTCCAACCATTAATACGCTATGCATGACAATAATTTGTACTATTGATGTATCAGGAGTAATGCCTTTAAATAAGAACATTGCAATCCCTACTAACACAATGCCAGGAACGATAATAACTTTCGGACTAAATTTATCAAATAGTTTACCTGCGATTGGTCCCATTATGGCGCTAATAACACTTCCAGGAAGCATGATGATTCCCGATTTAAAGGCTGTAACGAGTAAAACTGTTTGCAGGAACATCGGTAATAAAGTCATCGTTGAAAATAACGACATCATCACAATGACGATTAATCCAACTGATATTGTAAACATCGGAACTTTAAATGCGCGTAATTCTAAAATTGGATTCTCAATTTTCAATTGTCGAACGACAAACATACATAATGAGATAAGCCCAACAAGTAAAGTGCCATACACTTTCGCATCAGACCATCCTAAATCACCCGATGCACTAAAGCTATACACAAGTCCGCCAAATCCTAATGTCGATAAAAGGATAGATGGATAATCTACTTTTGGCCTTGTTAACTCTGAAACATTTTGAATGTACTTCATCCCAATCATAATTGAAATGATCACGATAGGAATAACAACATAGAATAACCAGCGCCAATTTAATGAATCAACGATTACTCCAGATAATGTAGGACCAATTGCAGGAGCTGCCATCATCACAAGTGCGATTAATCCCATTGTGGCACCACGTTTTTCAGGCGGACAAATGATTAAAATCGTATTCATTAATAACGGTGTAATTAACCCCGTCGCTACAGCTTGGACGATACGGCCAACTAATAAAACGGAAAATGTCGGTGCGAATCCCGCAATTAATGTACCGACTAAAAATGTTACCATAGCGATTAAAAACATTTGTCTCGTTGTGAGCCATTGCTGAAGTAACGCTGTAATTGGGACTAAAACTCCAACCACCAACATGTAAGCTGTAGAAAGCCATTGAATCGTTGAAGCTGTTACATCAAATTCTTTCATTAATACGGTTAGCGCATTACCAAGCAACGTTTCGTTTAATAATGCAACCATTGCCCCTAAAAGCAATGCAATTAAAATGGGGGTGTGTTTCATATTAGAAGTATCAACTTTGCCACTTGCAGGGCTCTTAGTTGTCATATTCATTTGCAAATTCTCCTCCTGTTTCTTACTTAAAAAGCTTTAAATAAACCCGAACACATGTAATATAATATACATATGTAGATTAAAAAGGGAGAATCAATTTTCAGCCACTGTATATTTAATCTACAAAAAAGGAGAATTGTAGATGAATGATAATGAAAAACAACTTGATTTACGTATTAGACGTACACATAAATTACTATGGGATTCCTTATTTGAATTAATGACGCAATCAAAACAGAAATATAGTACGATCACGATTAACCAAATTTGCGACCGCGCGATGGTACACCGAACAACCTTTTATAAACACTTTGAAGATAAAGATGCTTTATTAGCATTTGGATTTAAACGATACAGCAAGATGATTGCGGGAATACCAGTTTCAGATCGATTAAGTAAACCATTTCAAGTAATGGAACAATTCCTACACCATGAAGAAATCGGTAAAATATTAGAGACGCAAATGTCTGATGAACAATTTATTAACCGGACACAATATTTAAGTCACGAAACGAGAAAACAAGAAATAGAAGCGTTGCATCAACTTTGCAAAAATCATACGATGCCAAATGATTTAATCATTGAATTTTATTCAGGGGCAATCACCTCATTAAGCGCATGGTGGTTTAAAAATGAAAGAAAAGTTTCTGCGGCTAAAATGGATAAGCAATTCCATCAACTTATTAATCGGGATATTTTTCAGTTTGAAGAGGAATAACTTCTCCATCAAAAAAAACGCCTATATGAAATAGGCGTTTTTTTTACAGACTACATACCAATCTTCTTCAAATCCGAACTCTCAATAATCGAATGAGAATATCCATCTTTCCCAACTCGCACCATCGCTCTTCCTAATTGTTCTGAAGTTATCACGCTACTAAATCTTTTCAAGATAGGATGAAAAGGCTTCATCAATGAAATAAAACGTCGATAAATTTAAGTTACAAATATTCAGAATTAATATTAAAATGAAGAATGGGGATAGGGGTATGGGATTCTAAAATTTATACATAACGAGGGAATAGAAATGAAACTACAATTAAAAGCGGATTTAGGGCTACTACTAGTTACATTCTTTTGGGGTGCATCCATCTTACTTACAAAGGTTGGACTTGAAGGCATAGAAGAGTACAACTTAATCGCATTACGATTTATTATCGCCTTTCTTTTATCAGGTTTAATATTTTACAAACATTTATTCAAAATCGATTTTAAAACTGTAAAATATGCATTTATACTCGCTTCAGTCTTATTTATCGTTTACATTTTCGCAACTTTCGGCACAAAGTATACGAGTGTTTCTAATGCTGGTTTCTTACTATGTCTCACAGTCATTTTCATTCCGATATTATCAGCTATATTTTTAAAACACATTCCAGAAAAGAAAGTTATAGTAGGAATCATTTTAACGATAATAGGAATCGGCCTATTAACATTAACGAGCGAATTCAAGATCGGTAATGGCGATATATTTTGCATACTGTCAGCCTTATTTTATGCGATTCACGTCATCATTACCGGAAGCGTAACAAAACATGTAAACTCCATTGCACTTGGCGTCATACAACTCGGTTTCGTCGGCCTATTTAGTCTTATTTTTTCATTCATTATCGAAACGCCAAAACTGCCTAGCACAACCAACTCATGGCTAATCATCCTAGCCTTAAGCATATTTTGCACCGCAGTCGCATTCATCGTGCAAGTTATCGCCCAGCAATACACGACGCCTACACATACAGGGCTTATCTTCTCATTAGAACCTGTCTTTTCCGCAGGCTTCGCTTTCGTTTTCACAGGTGAAACACTTACCGGGAAAGGATACTTAGGCGCGACACTTATATTAGTGAGTGTGTTGATTGCTGAGGTTGATTTTAAGAGTGTATTGCGGCCTAATTATAAAAAAAATATGGAATAGTTATTTCACTACAGTACATAAACATACCCCGAAAATATTCGTTTGTATTATTTTCACCCTCTTATCTTAATTTTTTAGATGCTACCTTCGAATAAGGTAGCATCTAAAACATGTTACAAGGAACTATTATATTTATGTAGCCTGCATAGTTCACCGCTTCTACATTACTTACTGCACATAGTCATACAAATTTTTCGCTAACAACAAACAAGTTACTGTAATGAAAAGAGCACGAACATACCCGCTTCCTTTTTTTATAGCAAATTTGGAGCCAACCATCCCTCCAGCAATTTGAGCAATCCCCATTATAAAACCATACGCATAGTTTACTTGCCCTACACACATAAACATCAACAACGCACCAACATTACTTCCTAAATTAAGAAGCTTCGCATTACCTGCTGCTTTTAAAAAATCATACCCAATAAATAAAAGAGAAAACATTAAAAACGAACCTGTTCCAGGACCTAGAAATCCATCATAAAAACCAATAGTAAAAACAAAAAAAGTAAAAATAATGACGTGTCGACCAGACAATTTCTTATGAGTGGAAATACTACCCCAATCCTTTTTGAATATCGTATAAATAGCAACCGCACCAAGCATGATCAGCATCAATGGCTTCAGTACTTCTGGGTTCATTAAATGAACGGTCCATGCCCCTATTATGGAACCTATGAAAGTGAGTGGAACTAATTTAAAAGCCGATTTCAAATCAAGATTACCAGAACGATAAAACACAATATTACTAGTTGCACTTCCCATCGTCGATGCTAGCTTATTTGTGGCTACTGCACTTGCTGGATTCAATCCTGTAAATAATAAAGCTGGTAAGGCGATGAGTCCGCCACCACCTACAACTGAATCAATAAATGCAGCCACAAACCCAAAAACAATCAAAATCATTAATACAGATGGGTCTAAATAAAAATCCATATTAGTAGCCTCCCCTTTAGTCACTATTGCAATAGTAACTATCAATTTGCTAAATGTAAAGAGTTATTGTAACGTTGAAATATAAAGTGAAACTTTAATCAGTGGGGGTTTTGTTCATCCCCCACTGATTATTAGTTGAACCAATCGGGCTTTTACGGGCAGTAGATTCCCCACCTAACTTCTTTGCTTCCGCTGAATTTTGAGGTGGGGGTCTTACTGCCCGTTAAAGCGGGATAACAGCAAACATCGGAGGACAAAAAAAGTGGACTACATAGTGCAACAGCTTAAAAAAATTGGTTTTAATGAATATGAAGCTAAATCTTATGTATCTCTTGTGAAACAAGGGCCTGTCACAGCCTACCAAGTGAGTAAGGACTCAGGTGTCCCAAGAGCGCGAATTTATGAGATTTTAGGTAACCTTGTAGAAAAAGGAATTGTCATGAAAGAAGAAATAAATGACACCACTCGCTATTCACCTCTACCTGTTGAAATCTTTTTACAAAAGGCTCAATCAGAATGGCAGTCTACTTATGAAGGAATAAGTGATTCATTAAAAAAACTAGAAACTTCCGAGGAAAAAACGGATAATCGAGTGATTACTTTAAAAGACAAAAAAACAATCATTAGCTATTGTCAGACATTAATAAAAAAAGCAGAACAACGTATTGTCATTTCAATGTGGGATGAGATGTATGAAGCATTAAAAGAGGAACTATCTGCGGTAGCTGATAAAGTTACAGTACAAGGTATTACCCTGCATGTTGAAAATCCAATTAAAAATCTAGAAGCCCATCGTATCACACCCTATACAGAAACCCGCTCTACAGAACATTGGTTTATTTTATCGATAGATTCTAAAGAGATGATTTATGGACCATCGCTTGAAGAGCGTAACGTTGCCTTTTATACAGATGATCCGGTTCATATATACCTATTAGAGGATTATGTATGGCATGATGTGTTAGTGAACCGACTTGTCCGACGTAGCCAAGACGATTTGCAGCAATGGATTACTGCAGAGAGAAGATCTTTCTTTATGGGAAAATAAGAAATATATTAAAAGAATCAAAGAATAAAGCATAAGTTAATGAAATGAAAAACTTATGCTTTATTTACAAAGTCGTACTCAAGTCTTTCAACTATTTCCCCTCCACAAACCGCCCAAACTCCTTCAAAAATCTCAACTTAAAACTCCCCACAGGCCCATTCCGGTGCTTCGCCACATGAATCTCCGTCATCTCTTTCTGTGTCGTTTCCTTATCATAATAATCTTCACGATACATAAGCATAATGACATCTGCATCTTGCTCAATTTGTCCCGTCTCTCTTAAATCAGATAAAAGAGGACGCTTATCTTGACGTGCTTCTACAGAACGAGACAATTGCGATAATGCTACTACACAAACATTTAGTTCACGTGCTAACTGCTTAAGCTTACGCGAAATTTCACTAATCTCTTGAAACCGATTGCCCTTATGCTTCGGATCGCCCGTAATAAGCTGCAAGTAATCTACAATAACTAAAACCTTCTTATCATCGTACTTCCTCTTTAACTTACGAGTTTGCATCCAAATATCTTGCACCGAAATGCCTGCGTTATCGTAAATTTCAAATGGTAATTCCCCGATTTCCGCAAACGCCTTACTTACCTTTTCCCAGTCCTCTATCGCAAAACGATGCTTCGGATTTTTCAATCTGCCTCCTGACACTTCACCTACGCAAGACGCCATCCTTTTTAACAATTGCTTACTACTCATCTCTAATGAAAACAATCCAACCGCCGCTCCAGACTTCGCCGCATGCAGTCCCACATTTAACGCAAACGCAGTCTTCCCCATAGAAGGACGCGCACCAAGAACGACAAAATCACCTTCCTGCAATCCGCACGTCATTTTATTTAGCGATATATAACCAGTCTCAATACCAGTAATCTCTTTCGCATCTTGATGAAGCTCTTCATATAAATCAACTAGCGCATCCTTCAAATCAAACTCACATACACAGTCCTTTTCCTCTAACTCACAAAGTGCTGTAATCGTCTCACCAATAATTTTCTCATTCTTCTCCGCAATAAGACGCTCTCCCATCTTGTGCCCGAGAACACCCGCCTGATACATTCTCCAGGCACCTCGAACAAGCCCCTCATAATAAGAGAAGTTGGCAGTTGTAGGCACACCATCCATTAACCCTATAAAATACTCCATTCCCCCGATCCCCTCTAAAAACTTCGGATCTACCCTAGAAATGAACGTCACAAGATCAATCGGTTGCCCCTCTTCTTCCATTTTTCGCATTAACTGAAATATAGACTTGTGCACTGACAGAGAAAAATACTGCTCCGTCAAACGGCACTCCTTAATAAGCTCTCCATCAATTAATAGAGAACCTAATACCGTCTTTTCCGCCTCCACATTTTGAATACTCATGGCCGCCACCCGCGCTCCGCTAAAAAGCGCTGCAACTCTTCCTCGGACGGCGCATTCTTCTCCCACTCCTCACACCTTGCCAAAAACTCCTCCGTCTCCCCCGTACTAACAGACGACTCCTTCTTCCGAAAGCTCGCCGTATCCGCCTCAACCTCAGAAACTTTCGTAAATCCTTTTCCGTGCCAACCACGCAAAATCCCCTTCACATAAGCAACCGTCCGCTTATTATTTTCAAACGCAATTTGAAGAGCCTTCAGCACAAGCTCCTCTGACAAATCTTCCATCCACGCACCCAGTTCCTCCACCGTATGCGGAGACAAACTACCGAAATGTTGCTCATAAAAAGAAAACACTCGACTTCCCATCTCTTCCTCTATAACCTCTTCTTCCTCTGTCTCCTCACAAACTGGATCAACATCATCCACAGCCAAATCACTCGGCATACCGAAATGCGCTAACAGCATCGGAACATTCAGCTCCTCCTCTACGCACTTCTGAAGAAACATATGTACAAACTCCTTATTCTTCACACCCTTCAGCTCGCGAAGCACACACTTCTCCACATTCGTATTCGTCACAGGATTATAACGAAGCCAATTTAAAACGAATAACTCTCTCGTATCCGCATCATAAAGAATCTTCCCATAATCAATGAAGCGTTGCACAAGCTTATCAACAGTCTCCCGATTATAACCCGTCTCCATCTCAGCTAACCGCTTCGGAAAAGGAAAAATCCCACACTGCGTCGTCTTCGAACAAGTTAACAAATACACATAAAAATACCGCTCCTCCGGCGTCAAATCCAAAACAAAATCATCCTGCCAAAAATTCACCTGCACAGTACGATACACCGCCATCCCAATTCCTCCCGTCTCCGTTCAAAAGTGAAAACCTCTTCATAATATATATGGGAGGACGGCCGGGTTTTTGGCGTGTTATTTCAAAATTTTTTTCGACTCCTACTACGGTGTTTGTTGGTGTTTTTGTTTTGTTATGTTTTTTCTTAGTGATTTATTACTTGGTAGGGGCTTGTAAGGGGCTTAGGAGGGGTATGGAAGGGGCTTGGCATCATTCGTTTTTATAAATTGATACCCTTTAATATAGCGTAATAAAAAACGGGAGCATCTATACTCCCGTTTCTCTTCTAATATCTATATGGATAGCCGATTACGCCTTTTTTATCATTTCGTTATATAGGAATTGCATATACTGTTCACGTTTTACAACCGCATCTCCTGCAAACTCTCCGTTACCTGTACCTGCTGAAATTTTGTTTCCATAAAGAATACGAGTATAGTCATACGCCCAATGACCTTTTGGGACATCTACAAAGTTTTCATTACCTTTCATATCTAAATTAAATGCATTCGTCAACACAACTGCCATTTCATAGCGTGTTAAACTATCTTTAGGTCTAAATTTCCCAGCACCGTTACCTACCATAATTCCCATACGACTTACTTTTTCAATATCCTTCTCGAACATATCACCTTTTGTATCTGTAAACATTGAGCTACCCTGTACGTCTCCTAAATTCAGATGACGGCTAATTAATGAAGCTACTTGACCTCGCGTTACATTATCACCAAACCCAAATCTTCCGTCACCGTAACCTTTGACCAGACCATTTTTCGCTAAATAGTTAATTGCGTTTTCAGACCAATGATCTTTTGGAACATCTATAAATACTGAGTTAGTTCCCTCTTCTTTACCTTTAACCGTTACTTTTCTCTTTGCTGTTACTTCATGACCCTTGGAATCAACAACTTTATACGTAACTTCATACACGCCCGGCGTATTTACGTCTACATTACCGCTATATGTTACTTTAGAAGTGATGTCTCCATCTTCTTTATCATTAGCAGATACACCTTCCATCGCTTTAAACTCTGTGCCAGCAGTAATTGTAGTTTCTCCCGGAACGTTAAGTACAGGTGCTTGGTCTTCCGCTTGCTTCTTAGGTAGTACAGTCAATGTACCCTCCACATCAGCTACATTCCCGTCACTATCTTTAACCGCAAATTGTACTCTGTACTTTCCTTCATTCTTCAATTCTATTAACATCTTTCCTGTTTTTAAATCAAACACCTTTACCAATCCTGTAATATCTCCATCCTCAGCATCATTGGCAGTAACGTAGTTCGCAGGATTAATCACATCTCCTACATGAGCAATAATCTCACTCCCATTTTTAAAAGAAAGAACAGGTTCTTTAGAATCTATAACATGAACAACTGCTGAACCTTGACCTGTAAATTTATATTTCCCGTCATCATCTACATGTTTTAACGTAAAATTAACGGTGTAATCCCCCACTTTTTCTACATCTACATCGTTTACACCAATGTTAATATAATACTCAAGGCTACGTAATCCCTCAGGTGTTTGTACTTTAGCCGTTACTCCAAGTAAATCAATTAAATTATTTACAACACTGTATGTTCCTTTTTTAATCGTATACTCCGTCTTTTCGAAAGTAATAGGTACGTTATAATGCTTAATGCCCTGTGCATAAGCAACTTCACTTACTTGTAACGCATCTACTGTTTGTGCCTGTACTCCTCCTGCTACCATCGTAACCGCCATTACAGCTGTTGCCGCAACTCCTACCATATTCTTATAATATTTACTCATACTCAGCCCACCTATCTATATTATCCTTCTATTTTCATTATACAATATAAACCCTCTCCAAATTCAATTTAATTACAATTAATTCCACTTTTAATTGTAATTAAATTGAATTCTCAACATTTCTAGACTAAAAATACGTATTCAGCACAGATTCCTGAATAATAACTTAAACAGACAAAATAAAAGAATCTCTAAATAATAAGATAAGATCAGTGAGGATTTTATGGACAGTTAACTTATCACCTAACCTCCGTTAAATAGATTCTATTTTGGAAGCCACCTCGTTCTTCTACTTTCTTTCTACGGATTTTATCTATTTCTTCTAGTGTCGTGCCTTCGTATTCGGCTAGGGCGTTTATTAGTTCTAATAGGTCGGATAGTTCTTCTAGTTTATGTTCTTTTGTATCTGCCTCTAGATATTCGGCTAGCTCTTCTTCTGTTTTTTTGCAGATTTCTTTTATGTATTCATCTTTAGGTAGAATTCTTGTGGTGGGTGTTCTTCCGTTAGCTTTTATTATTTGTGGGATTTTGTCTCGGATTAGTTTGTTATAGGTTGGCATGGGGTTTTCCTCCGTTTGGTTTTTCTTCTATTATAATAGAAAAGCAGTTTAACTAGGTGTTAAACTGCTGGATTGCTTCTTTTATATAGTTTTCTTCTTCAGTTGTGAAGATGGTTGGGAATTCGGATAGCGGGAAGTTCGATTGATTAATTATATCTTCTATATCACTTTGAGTTGTATCAAGATAGTTCGTTACTTCTTCTATTACACTGAAAAATTCCTTCAAAGTAACTTGAACGTCATGATGACTCGAATCTTTCCCTTCTTCCCTATACTTTTTCAACTTCCCTATCACATCCATAAAACGTCGATCAAACTTTTCTTTTAATTCCTTATTATTATAAAACGTTTGAACACTCTCCTTTGAAAAATGTTCCTCTAACCATTCCTTATTTTCTTTCTCACATATAGAAGTTTGCAGAAAAGAAGAAAACAAAGCAACATCCACTCGTTCTTCCTCTTGAAACTTCTTCGTCATCTCATCCATATGCGAAAGTACCTTCGCAATTCTTTCTTGCTCTGCCAAAAGCAATTCCCTTTGAAAATGCATTTGCCTTAAAAATTCTTCCGTCTCTATATCACGCTGCAATATAATATTTTGAATTTCCCCAAGCGAAAAACCGAGATGCTTAAACGATTGAATTTGCTGCAGCACATACAAATCATCTTTCGTATATAACCGATGCCCACCCTCCGTATAATCGCTCGGCTTTAATAAATTAATCTTGTCATAATAACGAAGCGTCCGCACCGTAACATCCCCAACACTTGCAAACTCACTAATCATCCAAGCCATACCATCACCTACTCCGCTAACTTCTCTTTCACATACTGAAGCATACGAGAAAAACTCATCTCATTCTGCCTACAATATTGAAACAAACCTACAACAAGTAACAAAAAAGGAACATTCCCTCTATAACGATTTTCATACTCGCTAATACCATCATAGAAGTACTCATACTTTCTTTTTCGTGAAACGATATATATCGCAATAAACAACACTGCGACCATGATAAAAATTCGCTTTCCCCTTACCTCCACTTCTCGTTTCATCGTCTATTCTCCTTCCACTACATACTTATCTTCTTTAAATAAAGGAATTCGAATGAAATAACAATACGGTTCATCGCGTATTACTTTCCATGCAACAATGATCACTTGGACTACTTCAAGAGCAAACACAATCCAAAACAAAACATCACTAATACGCGAACTAATATTAAATAGAAGAAAGATTAACAAATGAAAGTTGAACGCCTTTCGGCAATGATATTTGTACACTTCATTTTTAAGTGCCAGCGTGATGTACATGAGTAGTGGCGAAAAGATTCCTATTGCGGCTGAGAGTAGTAGCATGATGATGGTGTTTCTTTTTTCTTTTGTGGTGGTTTTCATGAGTGGTTTAATCCCCCTTTTTTGTTTTGTCTTCTTTAGGTTAGGGGGTGACGTTGGGGGAGGTGCAAGGGGAATATGTAGAAAAAATTAACTAACACTACTACTTTGGTATTTTTTGAAATAATGGTAACGACATTATAAATATATTGAAAATATATTTATTAATGACCTTTCTTATTTTCATGTTAGGCTAATTCTATAAATGTAATTGAGGAGCGACAATAGTATGAAAGTATTTAAAATGTTACTAGTCATAGGCATTGCTTTAATCTCAAAGACAGTAGTTTTTTCCATTCTAAAGAACTTAATTCCTAACACTGTTCTTACAATCCACACTGATGAACTTAACGTATAATAATTGTTTAAGTAATTAACACGGCTCGCTTCTCTATTATTTCCACTATCTCTCCAAAACTTATTCCGGTTGATAATCTTTTCACCTAAATAAATTCTTTTTTCAAGCTACTCACTTTTCTATCCATCTTGATATTATTAATATACTAAACTTTTGCTCTAGAAACTTAATTGGTCAAAAAATCATCTTCCTGTTTATGAATTGACAACTTTATGATTATAAAAATGTTAGTTCCAATAGTTCTGAAACTAACATTTTTTCAATATCTATTAATTTATTTTTTAATATTATTAAAGCTATAAAATTTTTCTTTAAGCTTTTTAAACCTTTTCTCAAGAAATATATTGTATTCCTTGTTTGTTAAAGAAGAGACAAAGGATAAATCAGATTCTTTAATTAAAAACTCTTCTTGGACTTCTTGTTTTTTCTTAGAGATAAAGTTAGATAATTCCTGTTGAGATTTAATTGAACTTAATTCTGGATGTACCTTGCAATATCGTATGAAATTTTTATCCTTAGTATTTGTAAAATCAGTTATTCCTTTTAAATCATCTTTAATCTTATTAATATACTCAAATATAGTTAGATCTTTCTTTTTAATATTTACTTTACTTTCTAATAAACCAAAGTTAGAAATCGCATTGATAGGAGCATCTTGCATCTTCTTTGATGAAATAGCGTTCTGTATTTTATTTACTGGTACGATATGTTCAATGTGATCCTGAATTGGACTCATGTGCCTATAAATTGTATGTGTGTGTGTGTGAATATAATTCAGGAACAACATTTGAGCTTTTGTAATACTTTTTCTTTGACTTGTCGACTCTTTAAGTTGTGATTGGAACCATTCCTGTAATTTTAGATCCCAGTCTTGTTGTGTCAACTCCTGATCATATGTATTTCCCTTCAGAATATTATTTACCCTAGTGTCTCCAGATCCCCTCCAAGCATCATCTATAATGTCATAAAGATAATGAAGCTTTATATTACTTAGTAGGTTTCCTTTTATTGAGTCCCATTCTTTATTTATAATAAGATTATCTTCATACTTGCTTCTAAACACTTTAGAAATAATTGCAACAATATGCATTTCAGTATGATACACTTCATGTTTATCATGTTTTTTATTCGTCTTTATCTCAATAAAAGGTCTTAGTATGCATCTTACTTCTCTAATCGATTCTAATAAAGCAACTTCAAATTGTACCAGATCTACCTTCTTTAGTAATAAAGGAATTTTATCTATCTCCTTAACATTCCCCCCTAAACACGCTGCAATTAAATTAAATCCGATAGATTCTGAGACATCTGATTTACTTGAATTCGAAAACAAAGACTTATACTCTTCTTCCGAGGCAAGTAATTTCCCTAAACCAAACACGTACTCAAAATAATTAAATTTACTTGAATGAAAATCCTTTTCATTACCACTATAGCCTTCAACTAAAAATTCTTTTTCAGTTAAAGCATCATATCTAGCCTTTATCTTATCTCTTATTTTTTTATTCTTGATCTCTATTTCGCCATATTTTTCATCTTCCCAAATAGCTGCAAAGATCTGATATTTATTTAGTTGGGTACCTTGTTTATTTATTCTTTTGAAAATTTCTGGTAAATTATTCACATCCCCTCTAAATATTAAAATTGGTAACTTTAAATTATTTATATCAGCTTCTTTTTTTATTTCTTCAATAAAAGGTATAATTTCATTTTTAAATTTTCTAACCTGCTTTTTGTCTAGATCAAGATGCCATTCATCATCAATGTCTGAAGCAAGATCACCACCACTAAAATGATTGGATTCTTCTAACCCTTCCTTCTTACTCACCCATTTATGTAAGTAATTTCTCAATTCTTCTTTATCTATTTTATTGTTAGTATATTCTTCGATTTTTAGCATAATTGTATCAATTAAATCTTCACTTATATCTTCTTTAAGAAAGAAAATAGTTGGTTTACTAGAATATTCGTTTAACGCGTGTGTTCTTTGTAATCCATCAACTAATAAATACTTTTTCGGTTCATCAGATTGGACAGATGTTTTTTCAAATAATAACAATGAGCCAATTGGATACCCCTTTTTTAAAGAATCGATAAATAAATCCTTTTGATATTTCGACCATACTAAATTCCTTTGAAACGTAGGTAATTTTATTAGTGCATTTTTCATTTTACCTTCGCTAATAGAATCTAAAACTTCTCCTACATCCCATCTTTCTACATCAGTTTGATTTCTTCTTTCTAATTTCAACATAAGCCCCCCTAAAAATTATTAAAAATCTAATTACCTCTATTATATCTCATTATTTTTATAATCACATTTATAAAAGGGGATTTTTCACTAAATCAAACACATGTACCTTATTCAAGCAACTAAGTATTAATATGTTTTCTATTTTTAAACATGCATATGACTATACTAGTTTTAAAGCATTATAATTATTAACATGACTGCTAATAAAACTTATAATCTTTGCTATATCCTCTTCCGTAATTCTACTTAATTTGTCTCTCACTAAAGCAACCAAAACTCTAAAAAGTATATCCATTTTCCCACTATTTATTGCTTCTTCAACTATATTTCGTTTTAACTGTTCTATTCTTTCCCATAATGCATCTCTACCTTATCTATTCTTAATTTCGAACAAATATAATGGTAGTCTAATTGAGGACATATTTTCACAAGATATAGAATTGCATCGTATACATTTAAATACTCCAATCGCTTTATATAAACCTTTTTTTCAAAAGAATACATTATTTGAATGCTCTCAATAATATTCAACAACTGATATGCTGTAAAATATGCCCCAAACTAAAAGAACCTCTTCGCCCATACTACAGGTACAATAAGAGGTTCCTCTATCTTCAAATGATATTATCCATTCACTTCCGAATAGACTTTATTCATCATATCTTCCATAATAAAGTTCTTGAATTCTTCATTCTCTAAAATCTTCATAAAGAATCTTCCATCGCTGTCCATACGGTCAATAACAAAATTTATGAAAGACTTTTCGAAAGCAAATTTAAAATTATCTTTTGTATTGTCTTTTTCTTCTTGTTGAATGTCTTCATTGTTTAGTGTATTTTCCTTTATACGGAAAATACACTCTTGTAAAAACTGCATCCCCAATAGTTAGAGATGCAGCTCATAAAATTTTCTATTATTAGAGACTCGATTGCAATTCGTGCACCTTAATATTTTGATTGACTAAATCATAAATTAAATCAGCAATTTTAGAGGAGCGATCTTTAATCGCATCTTTATCAAAATGCCCCTCTTTATTCGGAGCATACTTCGTTTCCTTTTCATTTACTAAAGTAACAAACTTTGTATTTTTCCCACCCTTTGTTGTGGAAAGTAAATCCTTAGCAATACTTTGAGTAACTATAAAATCTTGATCTGAATATAATTTAATCTTATCCTCAAATTTTTTATTTCCCGCACTCGCGTTTTCATTATTAAACAATAGCGTTAAATTGCCAATAAGGTTTTTATGATTTTTAAAATCCTCTACTGAAAGAAAACCTGCATCAGAAATATCCTTATCAAAATTCACCTCTCTTGATAAAATATGCTCAACTGTAATTCTTTGTTTTTTTGGAGTCATAACTACCGTACTATTATTATGAAAATATAATTCAATAAACTTTAAAATTACAGACGCCTTGTTAGATAAAGCTCCATTTGCATTCTCAAGTTGTTTCAATGGTAATATTTGTTTAATATCTGTCGACTTACTTAAAATGATTTTTTTCGCTTCGACATCAAGTTCTTTATAAGCGATGTCGATTCCCTTTCCTTGTTCAAATCCTGAATAATATTTTTGTAAAATTGCCGGAAGAATACTTTCAATAAAATTCATTTGTGTAAATGTAAATAAAACAGAAGCTCCAAGTCTTACACCAAGGTCTAATACTTGTTCCTTCGTTTTTTGATCCGCTTGATAAAAAGGAATTAACAATGAATGTAATTGCTTGATGTTAAAAAGTTTAAATATAATAAACATATTATAATCGTCTAAAAAAGCTTCATACTTTCCTTCTTCTATTTCAGAATATATTTTAGAAACATATTTAAGATCCTTTACTAAATTAAATATTTCATTACTATTAAGATTTTTATTTTCAAAATAATCGTATACACGATCTTTTTTTATATTCTCTGCATACTTCCCAATAATATAATGTTTCAAAAAAGTTGAGGAAGATATTTTCTTTTTAGGGCTTAATTGAAGGTTAGAAATAAATTCATTCCAGTCATTATTAAACTCCTCTACGTCTCCTGGTTTATTTGTACCTTTAGATATAATTTTAAGAAATAAATTTTTCACTAAATCCAATGGCTCTAAGCTTCTTCCTCTATCATTGAGAACTTCGAATAATTGAAATGCTTTATTATAGCTAGTTGATACCGTTACAATAAAATAGATACGACTTTTAAAATAAGAAATAAAGTTTTTAAACTGTTCATCACTTAACTCTTCTAGATAGTCTTTAGCGGTAGTATAGACTTCCTCAATTTTGGAGTCTGACTCTAATCCTACTTCGTATGCTTTATTATAAAGTATATTTTTATAGACTTTACCGAAGTTCAGTGTCGGGTCATGTATTAATTTACAATCCTTAATTTCATCCTCGTTATCTAAAATCGCATAAGATTGGACGATATCATTTAATTTCATCTGCCATTTTGAAATTTCTTTCATATTTCGTGTTGTAGCCATTTGGGTAGCTATTTTATTCCCAATGATCTCTTCTAATGCTTTACAAATTAATGTTGTTGTTGTAAGGCGTTGTTGTCCATCAACTACAAGATAACGGTCCGTGTCTCCTGGTTTTATTAAAACTATATTTCCCAATAAATATCCTTCTAGGTCATCTTCACTCAGCATAAAACCATTAGTATCTTCTGACAGATCTTCTAATAGTTGTTGTACTTCTTCTTTTCCCCATACAAAATTCCTTTGAAAATCAGGAATCAAAAACTTATACGAGTCATCTGATAAAAAAGATTTAATATTTAATAGTTCTGAACTAATGCCATTTTTAATCATAATTATGTCCTCCAAATCGCTAGGGATCCCCCTAAAAAAGCTCATTAATGTATGTAACTACTAATCTTAATTATATTCTATCTCTAGATTCAAGGAAGTCTCCTTTAGACCTAACCCCAACTATATTAACTTTAGGCTTTCCCTTTTTATATTTCCTTATCAAAGAAAAAAATAGTTGACTGCTAAGCATCTCACATATTCTTTTAAACATCATTTTATTGATATAAGTATCATTATAATACTATCAAACACTTAAACTCTATTTGTTTAATAAGGATTTAAGTTCTTCAATGGTTAATACCTCATCTTTTTTTCTATGTACCATTCGATGACAGTTTGCACATAAAGGAACTAAATCTCTTTCCGGATCAATTAGAACTGCTTCTTCAAGCGTGCTCAATGGTTGAATATGATGAATTTCTATAAAGCCTTCTCCTCGTTCTCCATATACTTCCTCAAAGTTGAAACCACAAGCACAGCAATTCAAGCCATGTATCTCAATGGCTTTCACTCTATTTTCACTGTTACGTTCATATTTATTCATGTGATATGAAACCTTTGTTCCTTCAAACCTCGCTCCCTCTTCTACCTCTTGAGATTCAATATCAGATTTCACCTTCTCATATAATTCCCTTAAGTTTTCACTGTCTTTCATTTCATTTGAATAATGATTATACTCTCTAACTCGGCTACTTGAATCCAATGGAGGTAAAACATGGGCATTTTCATTATTTCCCTCGTTATCTATAAATGATTGAGAAAAGCTTACTTCAATCTGTTGCCTTTCTGACTCCAAAATATTTACCGAAAAATCTTTTCTCGTCTTACCATTTAATTTTCGTTGTACAAACTTTTTCAATAATTCATTATTCGTTGTAACAAAGCCTAACTTTCTTAACTCTTTTTCGGTGACTCTTCCATCAAGTCCATCTATAGCAGACTTATCAACATACATATGCCCTTTCATCTCTTGATAGCCAATAAATTTACTTGGTGCTAAAAGTCCATCGTTATGTAAATAATACCACTGTTGAAATGACTTTAATTCTTTCTCTAGTCCTTCCACCTCAATGAGATCCTTTTCAAATTGCTTCATATTTTCTCTAACTTGCTCCAATGATTTAACAAGAGAAAATCTTGTTGATACATTCCCACCATTAACAGGGAATCTGTTATACCACATTTGCTTTAAATAACTCTTATGTTTTTCATCCACAAGATAATTAGTATTTTGTTTTAATCGCAATACCTTTAAATCGTTTAACCTAGTATGGTTTATTAACTCCATTCTATTTATACCTTTTTTCACATCCACTTCTAGTACTTTAAGCTTAACAGCTTGTTTTAATTTATCACCCAGCTCTTCATACAAATAAGCGGCGGGTTCTCCATCATTTTTATAAATTTTCGGCAATGTAATTACTACTGCTCGCCCAATAATACCACCAGTTCCCTTACTTCCTCCATCTGAACGCCAAATAAATACCTCATCGTTTATTTGAATATGCTTAACTAAACTCTTTTGCCTAATAGACCACCAAATTATTTCATTTCCTACTACATAATCGTCTACATTAAAACGTTTCGGATTACCTTGAAATATCCAGGTATTCATATACTATCTCTCCTCCTATAATAAACCCTAACCAAAGAATTCTTCTTCATTTATTTAAACTATTCTAAAAAATAAAAGAAACGATCCTATTTCCTTTAAATTCTAGACTCATCGTAATTTTATTTGTAAAATATGTATATTAATAACATTATATATTATAACTTTAAAGGTATCTGTAGCCCATATATATTTTCGATTTATCATTTTAAAAATATATAATTACATTATTTGTTCCTATTCACTTAAGAGGACTCCTAGAGCACTAACATAACCAAAAGGATGTGTACAATGAAAAACCCAAAAACTATCGGAGACAACCACGTAAAATCAGTACAACAAGCATTATTACAATCATTAAACTCCTTATCTATCAATAATTATCCACAGACATCAAAGGAAACAGTTACTTTTATCCAAGGTTTATATCCAAACATTGATTCAGTTACTTCAAAGTTCGATGATCCACATCCAGATCGTACTAATGATCTTACGCTGTATTTAAAAGATGGATCGATTACCTATATAAATTTATTCTACATAAAAAAGGGTGGGAAAATTCAACCTAAAAATCCTGGAGCAAAAAGCTTCTTAGCAAAATACTTCTTATCCGAAGACATACAGGATATTTTTAATAACAAATTCGAAAAATACTACTTAGAGTTTCTAAAAGAATTAGTTGAACACAATGAGGGAACACACTACATAACAGATAAGAAAGAATTGAAAAAACTTGTTCAATACTATTTTCCAAAATTCACAAAAGACATTAATGAATACAGAGGACGATTTCTCTTTAATTTACGCGAAACATGTTTCTCTCTACTTCAAAAGTTTCACAGTCAAGCAAACATAGGTTTTTCTCATGCATTTAAATTCTTCTTTATGGTTGATTCTGTCAATATTATTACTCGATATGGAAAAGAAGAAGATGACATTCAAGTTGAAAAATTCTGTCCACCACAACCTACTTTTAATGATATTGAGTTATATAAAATAGGCAAGGATTCAGTGGGGATTAAATTTGGTGAAGTAGCACTAACTTTACGTTTTAAATTCGAAAGCAGCCCTACATCATCTATAAAACTTGCGACTAGTTATCATGAATTTCCAGAAGAACAAGATATAAAAAGTATCAATAAGAAAACTATTAACAAAATAAAAAAACTAATAACTAAACATGAGTATATCAAGATAAAAAATAACAGTAATGCGATAGGAAAATGTCACGAAGCCTTTTCATACTATTATTTTTTAAAGGAGTTTCCTAATATTGTCCAAGTCGATCCAAATACATGTATTAACTTAATTGATACATATTATTCTGCTTTAGAACCAGAAACACTAAAAGAACTATTTGAGGCCACTTCTACAATCGTACCAGCTATAACAAAGAAATTATGTCAAAAATATAAAAAATATACTATCGAAAGCATCGAATTAATTCCAGATGCCTATATCGGTGATAGGCTTGATACCGGTGATCTTCAACTAATTCTAAAAGTGAACAATGCTATCATTGTTGAAAATATTTCTCTAAAAGCTTTAGCTCAAAAAAACAGCAAGATTACCACAAAAAACCCTGGCATTGGGACAATTCTAGGACCTACATATTTTAATGCGGGAAGTATGAAATCTATTGTAAATGAGGTGAAATCCACATTTAATATTGGAGGTTTAAATCATAGAGAGAGTCAAGAAAAGCTCTCTTATGAACTAGGAAGGCAATTAGAAAAAGCCACCCAAGAACAACTTCGAATAGGTGCTGGAAATTTATTAGGAAAAGCAATGATGGCTATTACAATTTATAAAACAGGGGTTAGTTTTTGCAAAGAACATTCAGAAATTGATAGTGAGGTACACGTTAAAGTCAATTCGCCTACTACCATTCAAAATACCTTGTTATGGAATGATGGACAAGAAACAATTAACTTACGTATAAAATTCAGTGAAAAACAAAGCTACGGTTGGTCTTCTGTTAAATTAACTTCCGAATATCGATTAAATATTAAATAAACAAACATCGTTGTAACGCTCAATAAGTAAGACTTAAAATTACACTTACATACCAAAGGCATTCTATAGCAAAAATTTAATCACAATATTTTTGCTATAGAATATACCTTTGTAGTTTTTCATAAAAGGGCATATACAAATTCAGTTTGATATATTTTTTACGTACTCTAAAAATTCACCTCTTACTTTCATACATCTACAATCCTATATTTTCCACATAAAAGAACACATACCTTTTATGTCTTTATTTTTAAATTGACGCTTTGATAACTTTAGCTATAATTACACAACAAAGAAAACTTTCATGTAATATCCTCTTTCAATCATTCATTAAAAAATTTTGAAATACAAATTATTATTAAATATTCTCTATCAATGATGTAAAATTCATTCCTAAATTTCACAACATTGATAGAATATTGTACCCTGCCTTACGGAAATATTACATAATAATCTGCATACTGGCCTTTTCCAGCTTAAAGTGTTAAAATAAACAAGTAATTATCGGAGGTGCTTGTATGAAAATCGAAGAACGAGGTAGGGCAAAATACCGTCCGTTAAAAGATTATGACATTGAACAAGTAAAAAATTTACTAATAGAGAAAATCCAAGAAGAGCAAGAAAATACACAAGGCTTGCCAGAAGAAGATACGGAAGCAAATATACATTTCGACCCTAATAAGCTTAATCTTGTAAGTTTATTTTCAGGCTGTGGTGGTCTAGATCTCGGTGCTGAATTATCCGGATTAGATGCGGCGATAGGTAATACAAGAACAAATAACATATTATCTTCTCGTGAATCTTTTGATGGAGACAGACACCAAAGTGTATTTCATACCATCTATTCTGTTGATATGTTTAAGGAAGCAAATCAGACATATAGATTAAATTTCCCACAAACAGTTATTCAGAACCAGAAAGATATTCGCAAAATTAAGACTTTCCCAAAATGCGATATCGTATTAGGCGGCTTTCCGTGCCCAGGATTCAGTGAAGCTGGTCCAAGACTAATTGATGACGAAAGAAATTTTTTATATATCCATTTCATTCGATGTCTGCTACAAACAAAACCAGCTTTCTTTATCGCTGAGAATGTTAAAGGCATGTTAACCCTAGGAAAAGGTGAAGTCATTAAACAAATTATTCAAGACTTCGAATCCGCTGGCTACAATGTTAAGTTTCAGCTTGTTAATTCACGAGATTATGGTGTCCCACAACTTAGAGAACGAGTATTCATTGTCGGCGTAAGAAAAGGGCTTGATTTCGAATATAAATTCCCTGAGCCAACACATGGTATTGGAAAAGATAAAAAACCCTATATAACGTTAAAAGACTCTATCGGTGATTTAGAATCCAATCCTGGATCGTACTATGAAGGAAGCTTTTCATCCATATATCTATCTCGAAATCGAAAAAAACAGTGGAACGAACAAAGTTTTACTATACAAGCTTCTGGAAGACAGGCTCCTTTACACCCTAGTGGCGAACCTATGCAAAAGATCGGAACTGACAAATGGGAATTACCAGGTGATGAAGGATCACATAGAAGACTTTCGGTGAAAGAAATCGCACGCATACAAACATTCCCTGACTGGTTTGTATTTTCTGATGGGCACAATACATCCATTAGTGAAAATGGAAAATTAGACAAGATATATAAGCAAATCGGAAATGCTGTACCTGTTGAACTCGCGAGAGCAATTGCACGTCCTATTGCTGAATGGAGCTTGAACAATATGGAAAAAATAAACAATAATAGATTAAACTCACAGCAAATGGAACTATTCGAAACACTGAATATATAAGTGCACTATATATTTTATCTACTTGTAAAACGTCCTGACTACCCATAATGTTAGGACGTTTTATCAAGTTACGATGAAATAAATTTAAGTCTCTTTTAAACCTTCCAGGAAATATATTAATATGAAATAGCTGGGCATGTATTTATTCATCAAAAAATTTTAACTCTTTTCATTTACATAATATTCCATACACTCACTCTGAAATACTTCTTACCATGAATAAATAACATAAAACAACAATGGATCTATTCCTCTCGTTATTACCGACTGGATAGCCTATTTAACACCGGTGACTTTCAAGCAACAGAACTTATAATTTTTATCCATTTTAGTGTTGACATGCCAATATACCTTCCACTAACTTTATAGATATTTCAGCTTTAAAACCTATAATCACTTTATCAAATCATACAACCCCAACATCCTCCGCCCCTCCTCAACAATCTCATCCCTCATTCCTTCAGGCTTCATAACTTTCACAGAACTCCCCATACCAAGAATCCATTTCTTAACCGAACTTTTCCCACTCATTATTGCTTTGAAATTGATACTACCATCTGAATTTTGTTCTATTTTCTGCTCTTCTCCCCAAATCGATTCTGGTACAGATTTAGAAAATGGTGGATAAATAATTAACTCTACTTCTAACGTTTCATTTACTATACCTAACTTTGGACATTCCCCTTCCAGATCAAAATTTTCAGGGATGGTATATCTATCAAACAATACTTGAATATCTTTCATTCGCACTAACTTAAACTTAAGAATTTCCCGCCTATTATTACAGAAAGCTACACAATAAAAAAACTCGTTATAATGTACAATTCCATACGGCTCAATAGTACGTTCTGATTTTCTACCATTGTTATTTTCATATTTAATTCTCACTTTATTCCCTCTACTAAAGGCCTCTTGCAGTTTTAAATATTTCCTGCTTTCTTCTGAAGACTCATAATTCGGTCTAGATCGCTGAACAAAATAAATGTAACGTGCCTTATCTGCTTCAATTTTGCTAAGTGCTTTTAGTTTATCGAGAGCTACTTGCGCATCATCCGAATAAATGGGATTCCCCTTAGCAACCAATTGTTCAACAGAAAATATTAAAGCTTTTAATTCCTTGGAAGACAAGTTTTTAATCGGAAATAAGGATGTATTCGAAATATAGTACCCACCATATCTTCCCCTTTCACTTTTAATATTAATATCAGCATCTTCAATATCTTTTTTATAATCCCGAACCGTTCTTGCTTCTATTTTTAATTCTTCTGCTAGCTCACTGCTCTTCATTTTCCCTCTTGCATGGAGCAATTCAATCATACGGAGGGCCTTACTTAACTTACTCATCAATCTCTTCCTTCTCTATAAAAAAGTTGGCATAAAATTCATGCCAACTTTCTTTGAATTATTCATATTGATAAACACCCTCGCATTATGTATACAATATTAAAATACAACGGCAAGCTGTCCATCTTCTTCCAAAATTATATCATCTTCCCAATCATCTTGTTGTATATATACATCATCCTGCGCAATGTATTTTTTAATGGACCTTACCATATGCATAGGAAGCGGTAATTGAGTATGCTTTTCAAATGTAACTACCATACGTCGCAAATAATCTATCATGCATGCTAGTTCGTCTCTTTCACTCTCTTCCGCTCCTGAAACAATAATCTCAACAGCTCGTTGTTGGAATATCATTTTTGTAGGTGCATCAATTTTTTTAGTACCATTGGCAAGATTTTTCCCTGTTGAAGGGCGTAAGCCTACACTATAATATATACCTATTTCATCTCGATATAAGCCCGATTTTTTATTAATATAGCTGTCTTTTTCATGAATAAAGTACTGTGGTACATCACTTGTTTGATTGATTCGGATTACACGAAGGTTCGGGAATGTCGCAAGCATATCATCAAGTTGTGGTATTTCCTCCAGCTTCATTTTCGGATTTGCTAATTCTGAAATCCATCCAGATCGTAAATTAGCTTCAGCAATGAAACAAACCCTCTCATCTGTTCTATTTAAAATATGTAATAACTCATTTACAATGAATGGTTTTAATTTTTCGTTTTCTTGGTATTTCATGAATTTTTTATGATTATAAACATTTAAAATAGTACTGTCTAGTGATCTCCACTCATTATCACCATACAACTTATATTCAAGCTTTTCTTCCTGAATTTTTGTAAGAACAGGTAAAAAGTCTGTTCCTCTTCCTCTTTTTACCCTCATTAATGATAGACTTAAAATCACTCCATTATAATGAAATTTATTCCAATTACGTCTTCGAAACCCTTTATCAGCCAATAGATCTAATAGTGAATTAAATATTCTTTCATCCCCTGCATCATACTCTAGCGGATGAATAAACTGCGTAATTCTTCCTGTACGCGCTAAACCTTCACGTATTGCATGCTTCGGGTCAATTTTTTTATTTTCATATGCTTCTATTTCTATTAACGATAAAGTTTTCTGTTCACACCTCTCGATATTACGTACTAACGTTTGTATATGTCTAGCAGCTGCTTTTTCTTTATACTGATCATAGTCTAAATCCTGTACAATTCCTTCCGGAGATTTCTCTACTATTTTCAAGACCACTTCAGGCTCTGTCTTTAATACAAAGCAATTATCATCCTCTGTTTGTACTGCCAATCCTTTTTTCACCAAAACCTCTTTCACTTTATCTGCCATATGGTGAGAACATATCTCTAATTTTAGCTCTGATATCCCGCTAGGAGCATATAGCGGGAAAATGTGATCGTTAAATGAAGTTTTTACTTCTTTACCCGGATTTATAATTTCAAAATTCGGAAATCTATTCATAAATACATTTAATAATTCCTCTTTTTCAGGTAATCCGATTCCTCGTTGTACTTTTGTTCCCACAATTGAAAATGTACTTTCGTTGTACACACACAATATTTGCTTATCTACTCCCTCAATATATGACTTTGGATCCTTCATCACCTCGTTTAATTCTGGCAAATCTCCTAAGATTAAATCATCTAGTAATTTAAACGAATTCTTCTCCCATATTACTCCACATTTCCCTTGTTCTATTTTCAACTTTGCGAAGGTTCTTTTTTCCTCATTCATGAACGGATTTGGAATAGAGACATATACCGTGACATTTTGCCTATTACGAATTAAATTTACTAATTTCGTTCCTTTTTGATAGTAACGTCTAATTCCAAATGATACTTTTAATAAAGGCTTATTTTCCACTCCGCGTGTAATAGCCTCAAATCGATATACGTAAGAAAAATAATCTTGTTTATTATTTTTTCTAATAGGCTCTGATATCGCTTCAAAAACTCTTCCTGATTGAATTCTATAGAACGTAACATCACTTGCTATTTCTGGTGAAACAGATAAACGAAGTGGTTCCTCACATATTTTATCCGTAACTATAGCTGGAACCCATTTGAAATGTGCATTATTATCTCCTTCAAATACGTCCTTAACACTACCATTATGCCATTTCATTTCATTATCTACTAACATAGATATTTCATTATTCTCATCAAGAACCTTAAGCCACACCTTACATACGTATTCAAATTGCTCTTGATGTAAAGGACGTTTTGTTACAATCCAAGGTCTATTTCCCATTAATGCTTGAGCATCGTTCTGAATAAATAAAATGTCAGAAAAAATAACGAACAATCTCTCCGTCAATCCTTCTAATTTCTTTTTTAATTTCCATGGTTCAGCAGGCGTTCTGAGTAAGTTAATCCAATCCTCCGGCCAATATGTATAAAAGACATTTTCTTTTTCTAATACAGACACTACATCCTTAAACGCTAATAATTGAAGTTGCTTCATTATAAATCAATCCTCTACTTTCCACATATTCTCTATACTCGTAACAAAAGGCCCATATAAAGCCATAAAAGTCTCATCATCTTTATATTTTTGCATCTTCATCCTCCAAAATTCTAGTAACGATGGTACATTAGAATTTTTATTATGGAAGCTCCCATCACAGTAATATACACGTGCATTCCTTCCACCACGTAGTAACCTACCAATCATTTGCCAAACTGGGATAAAGATAAACCAAGATAAAACTTCTCTTTCTTTCGAAGTTAACACCGCCCAAAAATCTGCTCGTTTATACATTGACTCGAAACGCCCCATACTAAGTTTGCGTAACTGCTTTATAGCCTTACCGTAATGCAGACCTCTACTTTCAATTTGATTCATAAAGACTGGATATGCTGCATGTAAAACTTGAATCATATAATTAAAGTCATTTGGTACCGGATAAGGCCTTACAAGAAAGAATACCGAGCCAAATAAAGCATCTGTACCTCCATCTAAAATATTAAAACCACGTCCGACAGACATTAACGGCACAATTAGTATTTTCTGTTCTTCTTTCCTAAACATTTCAATTTGACTCCTAGGAAAGGCATTTTTTAATTTGTCATTTTCCCGTGTTAATACACGATATTGTTTTGATAATCTCGGAATCATTTCTAATGTATTCGCAACAGTTTTAGCATCCTCATATGAATTAACTACAAGTAAAATCCGCCTGTTTTCTACTTGTAATGTTTTCAACTCAACTAACAACCTATCTTCTAAAGATACTGTAAGTTTACTTAAATTTTCAGCCCTCTTCTGTTCACGTTTTCCTGAAATACATAGAAGTTCTCCATCTTTTTCATCAAAAGCTGGTACGTATGACTGTTTAATTTTAGAAGGAGGCAATTCCGATTGAATTAACCATTTAGGTTTCATTGCTATATCATAATGATCGGACCCTGGCGCTAAGCTTGTACCTGAAAGTAAAACAACCGCTGGACCTCTTTTCTTAAAGGCTATTTCATACATATTAGACCAGTCATATAAGAATTTTCTTCCAATCCCTGAATACTCAAGGATTTTAAAATTACCAAACTTATCATCTTCAGTTTGTTCATATCTATATCCAAACAACTTTCCAGTCATAGCATCAAGTAAAAAGGGCTTATACTGTTTTGCTTTTGTCAAAAGAGGTGATACATCATATCCAATTCCTAATCTACTTTGCACAGCAGGATAATATGAAAGTAGAAACTTAATATTGTAGTCTAAGTATGAAAAGTATAGATAAAATTCTAGCAAGTCTACCGCATCACGTGTAATTTGATTATCTATTTTTAAGAGCTTAGCTACTTCTTGTAAAATTTGATTTTTATTCGATTCCCTCGCAAGTAACTGATCCAACTTACGCTTTATTTGAACGGTTTTCCTTGGATCTACAGCAAATTTCCTTAACTGTTTTTCAATTTTTCTTTGTTCCTCTTCATCTTTTGTAACTTTTTTAGATAATTCATACGCTAGCTTATTAGGAAATAACAGTTTATTTTTCAAAGAATTCCGTATTTTCGGTGTGTGACTCAATTTTGCATATAATGACCAAACAGCTTTCTCTAACTCCCGAGAATTGATTTGCCAACGCTGAATAAGCTTATCATTAGCAAACTCAGTATATCTTCCTGTAATATTATTACTCATTGCATAAAGTGACTTTTCAAAAAAAGAATTGTTATTACCAAAAGCATCGATTTCAACCGTAAATTGCTCATCGAACTGCTTTTGAACTGCATCTGCTTCATCCACAAAAATAATATCTAATAAATCATACATTGCTTCATAAATTGTTCTTTCAAGAGGGTCTATAACCGCTGGAATACTAGAAGTTATTAAACTTGCAGTTGTTGCTACCCATACATCAGCATCAACTAGCTCCGTCCACTCCTTATATACACCACATGTATTAGCTAAAGGACATAAAACTGTTTTATCACCTTGATTTACAGACTTACACGGATAATAATTATTACGTTCAAAATCATTAGCTAATGCTTTTAATGTGCATGAATCCGATATAGAAACTAACGAATGAAACGTCTGTGTCAGGAACTGCGACACATCTTTAGAGGGATCTACATAACTTTCTAAAAAACGTTTTTCATGATTTGCCCGATTCCCTTTACCAATAATAGGAACCGCTTTAATACCAAGATCACGTAATTCCTGTACACGATCTAGGACTTGAAAAACGCTATTTTCAATAAAACCAACTTTAGCTCTCTTTTCTTTTACTTGACGGTAAGTTTCTAGCATCATCCAAGTTGATTTTCCAGCTGCTAACCCACCTGCAATATGCTGTGTTTCATGATAATCAAACGTATTTTGCTGATATACATGGAGACTTTGAAACTTAATCCTTTTAGCACGGTCTACATAGGATTTTTTTGATATCAGCTCCATCTCAGTAGCTATATTTACCCAATCAGTATTCAAATCTGAGGAGCACCTAATTTTCTCACGATACTTCGGCAACATCGGATACTTTATTTTAATTTCTGGAATCAAACCTGAGTATTTGTGTAACATGGTCTCCGCCGTCCGAGAATATGAAAATTCCCCCTCTTTAGCAAAATCATAATCCTTCGCTTCTAACTCTATTACATTGAACAGCAATTTAGCATATATCTTCGTTCTATACGTTAATAATTGAGGAGTAACTTGTATGACTGTTCCATCCACCTCATGAAATAGACGGTATTTCTTTTCTATTTGAAAATAAGATGCAAGATTGTCCCTCCATATTCTTTCATTAGAAAACTCAGCTAGTAACAACCTTAGATTCATAACAATAGACTTATCTGTATACTTTTCTAATACTGGTTCATTATAACCAACTAATAATGCCCATGCTTCCTCAATAGGCGCTTGATGATCTGCTGTTTTCCCACCGTATATAAGGAGTTCCGTTTTGATAATTTGAAGCGCTTCTTCTTTTTTTACATTGAATTCTTCAAACTGTTTTTGAAGATCATATATTAATTTGTGCTGCACAAGGTTTCCTCCTTTAAACACTTAAACAGTTCACGCTCCGTCATAATTTGTATATAAACACTGGATTCTTTGCTTAAAGAAGAACTTACTAATTCTTTATAGTTAGGATTCATTTTCAATCGATAATTTGGAATAATAACATAAGCATTTTTATGATACTTCTCCAAATAACCTGAATTCTTATTATTAAAAGCATTCGCAAGCATTCTTGGCGATCTGTAATCTTTTACATCTAAATCTATTAACGTATCATTTACATTAATCCTTATATCAAACTCGTCAATGTTCGGATATAATACTGCATCATACCCTTTTAGGCGTTTACATATTTTCTCTTCTATTATTCCAGTTAATAGTACATACCGTTGTATACCAGGCCGAATTCTATACACCAATTCATCCTCCGAAAATTTATACGATTCTAAACGCTCAAATGATTGAAAATGGCCACATATTTGTTCCTTATTACATCTCCAATTTCCTTTTATAAATGATACGGTCCATCCACAATGAGGGCATTTTTTATAATTATCTATGTTATGCGGAACCTGTTCATAACAACTTTCAAACAGTTGATGTAACACGTTATCTTTAATCGAAAATAATATTTTACGCAGTCGCACATATGTTAAAACTGCATTATCTGGACTCGCTATAATAGAACGAATTTTTCTATATTCCTCATCCAAACTATTGTCCCTACAATAATTTAATATCTCCTTCATTACAGATTGATCAAATTCTGCTGGAAATCTATATTCTTCAAGAAAATCCTCTATATCAATAGACAGACCAAACCCTTCAACTAAAAAAGTGGAATCACCCGGAAGTAACTTTTCTATTCCGTCCATTCCCCATTTTTCAACAGGTTCGTGAAGTAACTTGATTAAATCAAAAATATTATTCGGAGGCATATTAGACTGCAACGTATTTTTCATAAACAGTAAATGTCCTTTATGCAATGTATCAGGAATTTCCGTCCATCCATTCCCCTCCCATTGCTCCAGTCCCTTTGCAATAAAATAAATCATTTCTTTTATTTCTCTTATTTGCAATACTATCTCCCTTCCTTTCAATACATTTTCACAAAAAATTGAAATTGGATAAATTTACTATGTGACAAATAAATCGTAACATTAATTGTGGCGGTATTTGCGATAATTAAAATATTTTTCTATTTAATTTACAAAAAAAGAGAGTGACTAATTGTCACTCTCTTCCTAGCTTATTACTAAAGTCTATAATTTCTTCCAACCACCCACATAAAGAATTACTACGGTTTCATCAAACTATTTATATGTGTAAAAGAAAAACCATACGTCATACCGTATGATTTACTGATTCCTATTATTCCCTACTAACTCCCCATACTCCTGACTACTCTGCTCAAGGAATATCCGACTCTCCCCACTCCCCTTATAAAAACTCTCCCAACCCCGCTCCCTCAAAATCCCCTTCCAACTATCACTCTCAACCATCTTCTTAATCAAACCATCCCAATAAGCAACCTCTTCCTCCGTCATATCTTTCGGGCCCATAATTCCTTTCCAGTGCTGGAAGATGACGTTGATTCCTTGTTCTTTCCATGTTGGGATTTCTGGTAGTCGGTCTAGTCGTTTTGGTGCGGATACGGCTAGTATTTTTATTTTGCCGGCTTTGTATTGTTTTTCGGCTTCGGATAGGGTCATGGTTGCGGCGTCTATTTGTTTGTTCGTTAGGGCGTTTACGATTTTTTCTTTGTTTTCGTAGACGAAGAATTGTAGTTCGGCAGGGTTTATGCCGAAGGCTTTGCTTACTTGTACGAAGGATAGGTGATCGTCGTTTCCTAAGCCTGGGGCAACACCGATTTTAAAGTTTTTCTTGTTTTGTTTTAGTTGTTTCATTAGTTCGTTTGCGTTTTCTATGTTTGAGTCTTTTGATACGACAACGACTTCCCAGTCCGATGCGAGAGTTGCGAGCGGCGTGAAGTCTTTATATGTTAGTTTACTGTGGCCTAGTAGGTTGTTCGTTATGAGTAAGCTTGAGTTAATCGCCAGTACGTGACCGCCTTTTTGTTTCGTATATTTCCATCCGACGTCACCGCTGCCACCTACTTTGTTTGTGACAGTGATTGGTTTTGTGAAGATTTTTTCTTCTGTGAGCGTTTTTTGCATCGCCCGTGCTGTTAAGTCCCATCCGGCTCCTTGAACGTTCGGCGCAACGATTTCTACTTTGTCTATGTTTACTGTATTTGTTTGGGATTTTTCCGAGGAACAACCAACTATTACTCCTGTCATGATCCATATACATAGTAATAATCGCTTTTTCATAGTCCTCGTCCTATTCGGTACTTTCGTTCTGGTCGTCCGATAATGCCGTATGTGTATTCTACTGTGCATTCGTTTGTCGCTACTAAATATTCTAAATATCTTCTTGCGGTTGTTCTGGAGGCACCCATTTGCTCTCCCATTTCTTCTATTGTAATGCCCTCTTCAAATCCTTTTATAATGCCTTTCACTTTTTGCAGTGTTAACGGATCCACACCTGTCGGTAAGTTTTTTATGTCTTGTGTTTGCGAAATGCCGAAAAAATTATCGATTAGTGTTTGATTCACTTCATTGCTACTATGTAATAGTTGCTTCTTTCTTTTATAGTCTTCAATTGTGCGAACAAATTTTTCTAACGTGACCGGTTTTATAAGGTAGTTACTTACGCCGTTTCGAATCGCTTTTTCTAACATATGGTTTTCATTCGCTGCTGTTACCATAATGACGTCAACGTTTGGAAAGTTAGCATGAATTTGTGGCAATAAGTCGGTTCCGATTCCGTCTGGTAAATAGTTATCTAATAGAAGTAAATCGATTTCTTCCCTTTGTAGTAGTTCCATCGTTTCTTTCGCGTTCAATGCTTTTCCCATTACTTTTACGTCCTTTATTTTTGATAAAAACTCTTCTTGAATTTGTGCTACGCGGAAATCATCTTCTGCAATTGCAACCTTCAACATATGCCCATCCCCCTGTTTGTCATGTACTTTCTCTCAATGTTTTCGGAAGGTAAATTGTAAAAATAGCTCTCCCATTTTTCTCGTTTTGAATCTCAATTGTTCCCCCTAGTAGATCTACCATTTCTTTCACATTTGCTAGCCCGTAACCACGATCATTTCCTTTCGTTGAAAATCCTTTTTGAAAAATAGTTGCGATTTTTTCTGTCGGTACTCCCGCTCCATTATCTATCACTTCAAACACAATATCGTGTCCAATATCCGTAACAAAGAAGGAAACATTCTTCTCCTCTTGCCCACTCACCGCATCAAATGCATTGTCGATTATGTTTCCAAGTATCGTAATAAGGTGCGAAACTTTTATATGGTCTGGTAACGGTTGAAGCGCACTATCTCCTTCAATATGAAAATCGATTTTCTTTTCAGACGCTGTTCCGAGTTTTCCTAATAAAATAGCTTGTACTTTCGCATCGTGAATTTGATGGAATAAAATATGGTTTTGGCTTTGATGAATGTTAGATTCTTGCTGAATAAATTCAATTGCTTCTTTGTAATGTCCTAACTGGAGTAATCCTGATAAGACGAAAAGTTTATTTGTGAACTCATGTGTTTGAGCGCGTAAGTCCTCTGAATACTTTCTTACTTCAGATATTGTATTCACTAAATTTTGCAGTTCCGTTTTATCTCTAAAACTACATACAACGCCTACCATACTATTATTTTCGAGTATCGTTGTCATGTTTAAAATAAACACCTTGTCTTGAAAAGCGATTTCTTGATCGTTTTCTAGCACTCTTTCCATATTAAAATCAGGTAAAACTTTTGAAATGTGCTGCTGCATATACTCATCATTTACATGTAGCATCTCTTCTGCAGATATGTTCATCATCGTGATAAATCCATTTTGATCAATAGCGATAATTCCTTCTTTTATAGATAGTAGTATCGCGCTTCGTTCCCGGTATAGCGCTGCGATTTCATTCGGCTCTAAACCGAGTGTGTCTTTACGAATGCTACGCGCTAAAAGAATGCCACCAACAATTCCAGCTAGTAATACAGCTAAGGAAAAGAGTATAATTTCTTTCGTTCTACTCAATATGTTAGATTCAATGCCTTTTATTAGAAACTCCACTGTCACAACACCTACGACTTGATCGTAGTCTCCGTTATGAACAATAATGGGTGCCTTCGCCATTAAAGCAGGACCACTTTCCCCATTTCCTTCAAGCGTATAATAGCCACCAAAAGTGAGTGCTTCATAGTTATATGGATTGTTACTCTTTGTGCCAATTAACTCCGAATTAGAATGGGAATACATCACCCCAAAGCGATCTTCTATAATGACATAATCTGCACCAGCTTGCTCACGAACTTGTTCCGCAATGGATTGGATCGTACTTTTATGCTCGTTATTTTGAAAAGCTTCTTTTATAGCTGGCATAAAAGAAAGAGATTTAGCCGTTTGCAGTGCTAGCTGCTCCACTTGGCGCTTCGTATCAACGGACTGAATGTAAACAAATATTCCCGCTAACAGGAGAACGACAAATAAAATTAACGTAATAATTAAACTTACTATTTTCGTTTGTAATGACACTTTGCGTGATTTCTTCATGCTTCATATCCTTTGATAAAATATTCAAAACTATCAATCTCCTTTTTCTATTATTATGACAAAACTGAAAATGAAGCAACTATTAAAAATATCCATGTACATAAAGTACAAAAAGAATAAAATTGTCATAATATTGAGATTTTATCGCATAGACAGTACAATTCAACTACAATGAACACGCTTTCATATTTAACTTTTATTTCTAAGCAAGAGGAGGAATGATTATGGCTCAAGCAAACTCAAAACGAGTCGCGGGCAATATTTTCAAAGGTTCTGTCGGCAATTTAATTGAATGGTATGACTGGTACGTTTACTCTGCTTTCGCTGTTTACTTCTCAGCAGAGTTCTTTCCTAAAGGAGATCCAACGAGTCAGTTACTGAACACAGCAGCTATTTTCGCAGTTGGATTTTTAATGCGCCCTATCGGAAGTTTATTAATGGGACGCTATGCGGATCGGCACGGACGCCGGGCAGCATTAACGCTTTCGATTACAGTTATGGCCGGTGGTTCTTTCATTATCGCCTGTACACCTAGTTACGAAAGCATCGGTATTATGGCACCAATTATTTTAGTTCTTGCCCGTTTACTACAAGGGTTATCACTCGGCGGAGAGTATGGAACTTCCGCAACGTATTTATCTGAAATGGCTAGTAGTGGACGCCGTGGCTTTTATTCAAGCTTCCAATATGTAACGCTCGTTGCTGGACAGATGGTTGCATTAGGCGTTCAAATTGTTCTTCAGCAATTACTAAGCGAACCAGATATGAAAGCTTGGGGATGGCGCATTCCGTTCATTATTGGTGCGATGGGAGCAGTAGCTGTATTATGGCTTCGACGTACAATGGATGAATCAGAGCAGTTCTCAAATATGGAATCGAAAAACCGCGAAAGCGCAGGAACCGTTCGCGCTCTTATGAAACACCCGAAAGCAGTATTAACAGTAGTCGGCCTAACACTAGGAGGCACTGTCGCATTCTATACGTACACAACATACTTACAAAAGTTCATGGTAAACACAGTCGGTCTTCCGAAAGAAGTTGTAAGCTGGATTAACTTTGCCGCACTACTTATATTCGTTGTACTTCAACCAATTGCAGGGCTATTATCCGATAAAATTGGACGCCGCCCACTATTAATGGCATTCGGTATTCTCGGAACATTACTAACAGCACCAATCTTCTTCTTCATGGAAAAAACGACAGAACCAATCGTAGCATTTTTACTCATGATGGTCGGTCTCATTATTGTTACTGGTTACACATCGATTAACGCAATTGTAAAAGCAGAACTCTTCCCAACTGAAATTCGAGCACTTGGCGTAGGTTTACCATATGCACTAACAGTTGCGATATTTGGCGGAACAGCTGAGTTCATCGCACTATGGCTAAAGAGTATCGGAATGGAATCACTATTCTACTTCTACGTAGCCGGATGTATTGCGATAAGCTTTATTACGTATTGGCGTATGGATGAATCATCGAAGACTTCGCAAATTGAGGCGGAGCTTGGTGGTGGGGATAGTTTAGTTAATAATAAATCTAGTTAAAATTATGTATTCTATGTTCTTCGTTTACCTGAACTCGATTTGCTTTATCTAAAAAAGCATAATTCATTCATATATAATTTAAAAACCTCTACTTATATGTAGAGGTTTTTTGTATGACGAAAAAACACGTAGTTCCATTGTTATTTTACAAGCCCAAAATTCTCCTTCCTCTTAAAGTGGAACAAATTTATTACTTAGAGTGTCTAATAAGTGTATTTCTAATATGAGTTGTCCAGATTGGATACAACATATCCCGTTTGACATCTATTTTTATGTATTATAAAAAAATGAAAGGACTTATTATTCCCAAAAGTAAAAAACATGTATTGTAATACTACGGTTAAGTATTACAAGTTTAATACTTTCACAGGTGAACCATTACAAGTGAAAGCAAAAAAGAAATAACCCAAACCGTGACTTATCAATCATACAAACGTTTTGGATGTCCTTTAATCTATGAAATTTTAGCTGCAGTAGTATTGTTACCCTATGACAGCTTTAATTGCATTGGTATTTAGAATACCTAGACAAAATCCATATATTCTTGAAAGAGGTTGAAAATTTATGTTCTTTTTAAACAAGTTCTTTAACATTTTACATTACAAAAAGATTGTGCCTGTAGTATTACTTTCATGTGTATCACTTATAGGCTGTTCCAATAGTAACACTCAATCTGAACCACCTAAACAAACGAATCAAGCTAATCAAATTAAACAAGAAAATACAGGTAATCAATCTTTCGCTAAACTTGAAAAAGAATATGATGCTAAGCTTGGTATTTATGCACTGGACACAGGTACAAATCAAACTGTTGCTTATCATTCAGATGATCGTTTTGCATTTGCATCTACATCTAAATCATTAGCTGTGGGCGCTCTTTTACGCAAGAACTCATTAGAAGCTCTTGATCAAAGGATTACGTATACTCGTGAAGATCTTTCTAATTATAATCCAATTACTGAAAAGCATGTTGATACAGGAATGACGTTAAAAGAACTTGCAGATGCTTCTGTTCGATATAGTGACAGCACAGCACATAATTTGATTCTTAAACAATTAGGGGGGCCCTCTGAATTTGAAAAAATCTTGAGAGAAATGGGAGATACTGTTACTACTTCAGAACGATTTGAACCTGAATTAAATGAAGTGCATCCAGGAGAAACACATGATACCAGTACACCAGAAGCGATAGCTAAGACACTTCAATCATTTACTTTAGGAACTGCACTTCCAATAGAAAAACGTGAACTATTAGTAGATTGGATGAAGAGAAATACAACTGGAGATAAATTGATTCGCGCGGGCGTACCAAAAGGATGGGAAGTAGCTGATAAAACAGGCGCGGGATCTTACGGAACAAGAAATGATATCGCAATTATTTGGCCACCAAATAAAAAGCCGATTGTTCTTGCTATACTTTCTAATCATGATAAAGAAGATGCTAAATACGATGATAAACTTATTGCAGACGCAACCAAAGTCGTGTTAAATAACTTAAAAGCTACGGAATAAATGATAATAGGTTAAAAGTTTACTATTTTGGCGGGTGTTTTCTCTAGTAGGAGTTGTACCGTATTTTCATCAACTAAAAATTTAATAGTGTCTCAAAAACGAAATTTGGTGCTCCCCCTAAAACATCTGGACTATAATAGCCAATTAAAAAAATGCAAACAAAACAACCCTTAATCAGTCGTTTTGTTTGCATTTCCTTTTTCTAAAACCACAGAAAAGATAAGTACTATAGTTAACAGCATAATAAACCTTACTTCACTTCCGTCACTTACAAAAAATGAATACAAAGTATATATTAAAATTAATATTCCATAAATAATTTTGTGCAATGTACTCCCTCCTTTTTGCCCTATATATTCTAGTATAAAAGTTTGATTCAAGTCCTATATCCAAATGAAAATACTTTTCTCTTGTTAATTTATCTATTTTCTTTTTATAACTCAAACTTCTTCGAATCGTACTTTTCTAGAGTTTGCTGCAATTCATCTTGTTCATATGGAATATGCTTATCTGTCTGTATATCTTCAACATTTGCTCCACCTGCTAATAATCTCCTGTACATAAAAGAGTGCCCTGTTAATACTGTTTTAATCATTTTGTATCGCCCTCCTTTTGTTTGATTACTTGTATCATAAAACAAGTATCTGAAGTTGATATGTAGTCTATCTAGAGTGTATGTAAATTTAGAAAATCTCTAATAAAATGTTTGTATTGTAACGTTACCACCAAAACTATTGCCCTAAACACCATGATTTGAAGAGATAGGCCCCCATGTTCTAGTCTCAATTCCTCCTACAGTTCTATATTCAGTAAAACTGGTTAATCCCTATAATATAAAAAGAGCACCACTTTTTGGATGCTCTTCGTTATAACTATATATTATTTAATTTCCTTCTTTTGTTGGTACCATTTTTCCTTCTTGAGAGTCTGTACCCTCTGTTCTTTCAACAGTTTTTGCATGTTCTGGTTTTTCAGGGGCTCCCATTTCAAATCCAGGTTGAGAATCTGTACCTTCTTTTGTTGGTACCATTTTTCCTTCTTGAGAACCTGTACCTTCTGTTCTTTCAACAGTTTTTGCGTCTCCTTTAGGAGTTGCTGGCACTGCATCTTTAGGTAAATCAAAGTTTTGTGAGAAAGACGTTGTTCCATCTGCACTTTGTGTAATTACTTGATTTGAACTATCTTCATTTGACTTTAAATTGTCCATTTTCGCATCATCTGCACCTACTGCACCTCCCGCTACCAATCCTGTACTTAAAAGTGCTCCTGCTAATAATGTTTTAATCATTTTTCATTACCTCCTGTTTATTTGTAATATTCATCAAAAAAGTATCTAGAGTTAATGTTTTAGTCATTATCTTTATCTACTTGCTTTTTGATTACATTTAGCATAAGACAAGAATCTATAGTTGATATGGACTGTATCTGGAGATTATGTAAAGAAAAATAGATGATCAATTGTATATCCTAATGAATGCTCAGACAAGATTGAAACTTTATATGAGTTTGAACAATTGAGTTCCCCTTTGTTTTTGGGTGTGAGGTTTTTAGCTGGAGTAGAGTGAGGGACTAACCCTTTCTAATTTGAAAGCAAACTTTTTATTATTAGTTTACTTTCATATTTTCAACTCTTTTATTATAGGAAAATAAAAGAGTAATCGCAAAGACTACTCTTGTTTCTTTTCCTTCTCTTCTTTTTCAATTTCAGATACCGATTTTTCAGGATCTTTTATAAGTTTTCCTAATTCTCTAGAACGTGTAAAATCATCTTCAAAATTTTCTGTAGTACTAATATAAGCTATAAAATCTAATTTTTCATTATTGTTTATATATCCTTTTAATCTAGGAACACCCATCGGACTTATATCATGTTTTGTAAACGTAATACATTTTACATCCTGAATATTGTAATGAATATAATTTCCTATCCGTGTTTCTTGGTCTTTCCAAAACTTTTCTTCTTTTTCTTTTTGTTTTAAGTATTCCATAGTAAAATACCCTCCTGCTATAATACAAATAATGGATAAGATAATTACCATTTTTTTCTTCATAGAAAATCCCCTTGCTTTTAAATATATTTAAAATATATATTGAAAATAAAATTGTTAAACAAATGTTGAGAAATATCAAATTTCAATTTCCATTATATTCTATTCTTGCTATCATTTAATGTAAGACTATTCAGAAAAGTAAGGGATTATATGCAGGTTCCAGTGAAGGGGAATGAAAAGATTACAAAGTTACTTAATGACTGGTATCAATTAATGCTACAACAACAACTTTCAAAAGTAACAAACTTAAAACAAGAACTTGATGAATATATTAAAATTTTAAAAACTGAAGAAAACGCGGAACTACAAGACCAAAACCTATTATTATACTACTCTCTATTAGATTTTCGTTTTAAAACACTTACCGATAGATTCAGTATCACTAAAAGTAGTTTTGATAAAATTGATTCTTTTGAAACTCCGACTGATGGTTTCTTAGCTTATTATTATCATTTTTATAAAGCTGTACATTTCATGATACTCACTGACCATAATGAGGCACAAAATCATTATGAAAAAGCTGAATCTCTTTTGAAATATGTTTCCAATGAAATCGAACAAGCTGAATTTCAATCTAAGTTAGCTTTGTTTTACCATAACACCTACGAACCACTTTTAGCTATTCGTTATGCAACTACTTCAAAAGATATCTTCTCTAAACACCAAGGTTATGAAAGTAATGTAGCTTCTTGTGAAAATACAATCGGAATGAGTTGTGTATCTCTAAAACAATTTGAACAAGCCGAGGAACATTTAAATTCTGCATTAAACTTATTAAACAAGAATAACGAAGAAACATTAGTTTCATTAGTCCGCCACAATTTAGGTTGGTTATATTCAAGTCAAAATCTTTCTGAATCAGCTATTCGTCACTTATCAGAAGTAACAGAGAAAATTCCTAATCATTTTAAAGCTATTTTCCTACAAGCTAGAGAATATTCTAAGTTAGGTGAAACACATATTGCCTCTGACCTAATTGAAAAAGGTTTAAAAATTTGTTTAAACCTAGAGAATGAAGAATACACGCATCACTTTACCATTTTAAAAGCACTAAATAACAATGCTTCTATTGAAGAATTAAAAAGAGTAACTATTGCAAGTATTTCCTATTTCAAAAGAGAAACACTTTGGGATTATGTAGAAGAATATGCAGAACTGTTAGCAACTAGATTACATACTGCGTGTGAGTACCAAACATCTAGTGACTATTTCTGTTTAGGTCTTGAAGCAAGAACAAAATTATTAGCTAAAGGGGCGTTAAAGTAATGAAAAAGCTTGGTTTAACGGTAATGAGTTTAGCTGCTACAGGTATTATGTCTTTCGGATTAAGTACTATTCCTGAAACACAACAAACAGCAAAGATAGAGAACGTTAATAAATTACAATCAACACATGGAGAAGGCTGGTCACCTCAAAGACCTGACTTAGCGTATAGTCACGGTAATGGTGGCGGTGCACCTACTTACGATCATGGAAGACCGCCTGCACCACAAGCTTAATTGTTTCGCAAAGAAAGTCATACTACTTGTATGGCTTTTTCTTTATTTTAGTTACTTAAGCCCTACATTTTTATCTAATTTGCTTTTGCTGGTGTAGAAGAGGAAAAAGATATAGAAGCATAAAGTGAAACTTTAATCAGTGGGGGTTTTCTTCATCCCCACTGATTATCAGCCCTCACCAATTGGGCTTTTACGGGCAGCCCGACCCCCACCTAATTTCTTTGCTTTCGCTGAATTTTGAGGTGGGGATCTTACTGCCCGTTAATGCGGGATAAAAGAAAACCGCCTGAAATGATGTGTACTCGAATAGTAGTACATGAAAAAATACAAATAACAATAAATTAAATCTCATTAAAACAAAAAGGAGATGTCCTAGTACCATGCCTTGGACATCTCCTTTACTTATCTAAATTTCTAAATTCTATACAGCACTATCAATTAAACAATTATTAGATATATCTTCTATCTAAAACATCGTATTATCATTAGCTGCTTCACTTGGAATCTCTTGAATTACATCCCAGTGTTCAACAATCTTTCCATCCTTGATACGAAATATATCCACTATAGCAACTCCCTTATCTTGAGAATTAGTACGAGAATGTACATGAAGAGCAACTGTATCCCCTTCAGCTACCACACGTTTAATCTCTGCAGAGGAATTAGGATTTTTAACAAAATCCTCCTTAAAGAAATCCATGAAGGCTTTTCGTCCATCAGCAACAAAAGGATTATGTTGCTTATAATCTTCGCTAACATATTTAGGGATAATATCGATATTATGTTTGTTAAAAACTTCATTATAGAAATCAACTACCATCTTTTTATTCTTTTCATTTTCTTTCACTTCTTTTGATACAGAAGCAACATTCTCGCTCTTTATTGAGTTACCTTTGTTATTACCGGTGGAAGCTTGAAATATCAAAGTCGACACAATTCCTAAAATAAACACAGAAATAATTATTACTATTAAATTTTTCTCTAATTTCATATATACCTACCTCTTCTAATCATATAAATTATATTCCATAACACGATTGGGAAGTAAAACCATTCCCAAAAATGTAATGTCAGGGGTAATGTTAGGAAATTTCATTTATCCTAACACTCCCCCCTATACAAGGCACATTAGAAACGATTAACTCTAACTTAATACCTCATTAACAGTTGCACTGTCCACAATTTGAATAAACTTCTTAACCTTATCGTTCTCATCAAACTTATAAAGATGACAAAAATCTGCTACAAACGACTTCCCTGTCGCTTTATATGTTCCACTATATTTTCCATACACGATAACAGTATCGTTATTAAAAGTATAAATTTCATCTTTAGCACTATAGTCATCCCATTCCGTACCAAGACGTTCATGTACGTTTTTCACTACTTCATCTGGACCTATATAAGTACCTGCATATAGAAACCCAGCAGCTTCTGTCCAAGATACATTTTCACTTAAATACGTTTTGAACGCATCCAATTTTCCTTCGCCAGTTAACACATACGTTTCATGTAATAGTTTTTGATATTTATTCATAACATTAACCCCAAGGCATTTCTTTTGTTACAACTTTTGCACTTAATTCTAATACACCTTTATTTGCATAGCCTGGATATGCTGCTTCAAGTTTTGCCACAAAATCTTTTGAAGTTCCACTTTCCTCAGAAGCTTGAACCGCAGTTCTTAGATAATCCATTGTCGCAGTAAGCGCTTGATTATTTAAGGATTTTTCGATTGATCCATGGCTAGGTACAATTATGTCAGCATTTAATGCTTGTAACACTTTCAAGTTCTCAATCCATGTCTCCATCGCCGCTTTTGAGCTAGTATCCGCTAAGAATACATGTATTTCGTTAAATACATCAATACCACCAATTAATACTTTTAGCTCTTTATTAAATAAGCTAGTTCTGTAATAATCTAAGCCTACTAGTTCAAATGTTAACCCCTGAAAATTAATCGTTTTTTCTTTAAACACTTGAGGTAATACTACGTTACTTGGTGCATTTTCTCCAAGGGCATCTTTCCAAACTTTTAATTTCCCTAAGACAGAATGAACAATATGTTCAACAGTAGACTCTGTAGCATACGCTATAGCTTCTGGGTAAGCAGCTTTAATATTTTCTAATCCAAAGTAGTAATCAGGATCCCCATGAGTAATAAAGATTTTATCTAAAGATAAGTCGTTTTTTTTCAGATACTCAACAATTTCTTTCGAATCAGACTGAGTAAATTTTGAGTTTATTAAAAATGCATGTCCTGCTTTCTCAACTAAGGTTGCAGTGACCATGAAACTTTTTTCGTCTGAATTAAACACCGTCAATTTTACATCTTTTTGATTTGTATCAATTGTTTTAAACATAGAATGTTATTCTCCTTTTGTTAAAGTTATTAACTAGTTAACATATTTTTAACTTGTTCCGACAGAGGCTTCCTCTTCCATTCACCTGAAAATGTGTTAGCACCATCAGAATATCAGTTGGCGTAAGATAACATGTTTGCCACTATAGCCTATAGTAAAATTGAATCCTCTTTAGAAATAAATTGAAACAAAAACTGTTATAAGAAAGATACATTTCAATCTACTTCTGGTCTTTATTAAAAGTTAAATGTTATATACTTTAATCTAATATTTCTTATTAAAAATTCTTAAAACGTGCTTCGATTTTATCCGGCGTCATTACCCCACCACCAATAGGGATAATTTGATTATCCTTTTGTAAAAGTAATGAAGGATAACTATTAACACCAAGCTGTCGAACTTTATTGAAATCATTTTGGACATCTATTATTGTTTCTTGAGCGTTTAAACGTTCTAATACTTGTTCAGGGTCCAAACCATGCTCGATTGCAATCTTACGATATGTTTCAGGATCACTCAAACTTTGGCCCTCATAATAAAACGCTTTTTGCATAGCCGAAGTGAATTCTAATAAACGGTCTGGCGCTAATGAACGTAAGGCTGAAAAGCCAATTGCAGCATCTTTCGAATTCATTTTAAAAGTCCCTTCCTCCACCAGTTTTTGATATGAAGGACCAAATTCAGCACCTGTAAGTTGATTAATTCTTTTATTTCCTTCTTCTATATATGAGAAGTTTTTCATTGGTAAATTATCTAAAAATAACCCTCCACATAAAACCATTAATGGCACTTCAGTGTGGTTTTTGTAAAATCCTTTAATACTTTCTGAAAAACCATAGCACCATCCACAATATGCGTCCCATACGTAAATAAGGTTATCTTGTTTCGTCTCCATTTAAATCTCCTACCTTTCTTTTTATTATCCAGCTCAACTAAATTTTTGGTTTATATAAGTACATCTTTTTATACCTTGTTCTTTTTTTAGATACCTTACTATATTTCCCTAAAACTAATATTTCCAAAGAAAGATCAACCAAGGTTTTTAACAAAAGATAACGCTGCACCTTATTGCCCCGTAACAGAAAATACTAAAGCTTGGAATATGCATTGATTTGAATGCGTTAGTAACTGTCTACACCGGGTGGCAACGTATGGACCATCATCCTTAATTAAATATATAAATCATATTTTTTAGCTGATATTAATTGTAACCAAATCAATTACATCTTTATGTAACCATTTTAGTTACAACTAATATAGAAGTCAATTCTTTTTTCCGAAAACATTAAATTTCTACATTATAACGAAATCCTGTGTTAACTTGTAACAAAAAAAGAGGAGTCATCTCCTCTTAATAAATAAACACTATTTAATTTGTTCCTTATACTCATGGTTAACAAGTACATACCATTTTCCTGTATCAAATTTTTCTTTATTAATCACGTAAACTTTATTTTGTCTCTTTACCTCCCCTGGTTTTAATTCCTTAGTAATACTAGAGGTCTCACCTTTTTCAACATCATAACTACTAGCTGCCCACACATCACTTTGGTAAGCATTATCATTTTCATCCACTAAATCCACTGATGGTAAAACAGCTAATTTCATCGATTCGTTTGTGATGTTTTTCCCTTCTACTTCTACAACAATAAAGACATGTCCATTTTCAGGTTCTTGGAATCCTATACTTTCTTTACCAACCTTATCTCTTTCTACAACTCTTTTTACAGTTACATCAAATTTAGGTGTATGAAAATCCTTGTTTACAGCATACTCTTTTTCTTTTACTTTTGATTTCTCTTTTGTTTGTTCTATATTTTTCTGCTTTGCATTCTCTTTCGTTTTCGTCTCATCAGTTGTTTGCACTTTCTTTTCTTCTTGTTTAGAATTGGTTTCTTTAGATTCTGAAGAAGTTTTGTCGGATGCATTGCCGCAACCAGATAAATTGAATACTAAAGCGCCACCTAAAATACATGTAGTAAATTTTTTCAACATCTCTTTTTATCCCCCAATAACACGATATATAAATTCCTTACTTATCATAGCAAAAAATACAATCTTAAATTGTTGCATCTTGTCGAATAATTAAGAATAATCAATTGTTTTTACATAAAATAAGGAGACCACGAATAGGTAACCTCATAAAATGAGTTAAAAAACTAGTAGCCTATAGAAAATGCCTCTAAAATGATTGTTATATATGATCGAAAATATAGAATGAAATTAAAGACAAAAAACACATTCAGGAGGTTATCATGACATTTGAGGAATTGAAAAAAAACAAACCAACAACCTCATGGGTTGAGTATGATGAAGATGGGGAATTTTTCACTGAAGAAAATATAAGTGCAATAAATAAAGTGCTCGACACTTACATTAACAATTTAAAGCAATTGGGAGAGAACCCAACCGAAGTCGAAATAATGCAAGTCGTCCAAGAGGTCGTTATTAACATAAATGAATTAAACATCGAACATGACAACTTTATCGAAACAACGGAAAGAGAAGATCTCTATGATTTTATCGATACAGCTGCACGAATAGCTGGCTTAGAATCCGAAGAAGATATAACAGAAGAATGGCGGGAATGGTAAAAAAGCTGCATACTTGGTGTCTAAATTTACTCCTTCATAAAACTTTGTCCCTTATTCTCCAATTGGGAAATAAGGGACAAACACAGACAACTCCAATAGAATCAAATACTAAGATATATTAATTTTTTCATTCAAACTAATAATATGATTAGATGTTTTTCTAAGTTCTTCTTCTCTAACTAAAATTAATCTATTTTCCAAACTCATTTCTCTAATCAATTACCAAGGCATTCTGAACATAATTATCTTATATTCTTTAAGATGTGTATCCTTAAAGTATTAAATAAACAGAAAAACAGTCGACTCTTTATATAAAAGTCGGCTGCTTTCTTATCATTCGGGCTCTCCCTTGTGAAGGAGTTCAACAACTGCTTGCAAATGCCCTTTAACACTAGCTTTTGCATTACATTTGAGATGCAAAAGCGCATTATAAACAAAAAAGACCACCAAAAGGCAGCCCCTCAATCAAAACTCAATCCTATTCCCAACCCCAAACTCCACCGCCTTCTCATACAAATACTTCGCCACAATTATATCCACTACCGCCAAACCAACCGATTTAAAAATAGTAATCTCTTCATCGCTCTCTCTACCAGGTTTGTCTCCACTAATGATTTGACCGAGTTCGGCGTATATGTCGTTTGCTTCAAATAAACCTTCTCGTATCGGAACTTGAAGGTCTCCTGTTTCTTCTAGTGCTGCTTCTTTTGATTCGACTACTACTTTGTTAGCGCCCGCGATGGCGTGAGATGGTAGTTCTTGCATGTTCGGTCTGAATGAGCCGACGGCGTTTATGTGGACGCCTTTTTGTAGTTTTTCCGAGAAGACTGGTGTGGATGCGTTCGTAGTTGTGACGATGATGTCTGCTTCGCTTATTGCTTCATTTGCATTTGTGTGAACATAAGCAGGTTTATTGAATCTCTCTTGTATATATTGCGCAAATGCATACGCTTTTTCTTCTGTTCGATTGTATAAAATGACTTTTTCAATATCTCTTACCGCAAATACAGCTTCAGCAATTCCCTTTGCCTGCTCACCGGTCCCAATAATACATAAAGTTTTCGCGTTATGACGGGCTAAATGTTTTGTCGCTACTCCTGATAGAGCCCCTGTTCGAATCATCGTTAAGTAGGATCCTTCTAAAAGTGCGAGCGGTTCTCCCGTTTGAAAGTCTGATAGCATCACAATCCCGTTTATCGTTTTCTTTCCTATCTTTTTGTTCTCGGGGACTACTGTTACGACTTTTAAGCCAAGTGCCTCAAGTCCTTCCGCTACTGAAGGCATAATTAATGCCGTATTCTGCTCGTTCGCAAATGGTAATGAGCCGCGAATTGGTGTGATCGTTCTTTCTGCGGAAAATTCTTTTAAAGCAAGCGCCGCGTATTCAATGACTTCATTCATATTTACTAAGTTTCTTTGTTCGTTCGCGCTTATGACTAGCATATCTTTCCACCTCCTCCTTCTATCCTAACAAAAATCCCCGATTCAAATCATCTCTCGGGTCTACAACGAACTGATGAAATCCTGTAATAAATGCATGCCCCGTTACTTTTGGAACGACCGCTTCATATGTATCTACTGCCGTTACCGACAATACCTCTCCCTCGAATTTCCCGTCAGTAATACATTCGTGGACGAAAATCTCTCCCTTTTGTAAAACATCTTTTTCAAAAAGCGTTGCGATTCTTGCGGAAGTTCCTGTACCGCAAGGAGAGCGATCTACTTGCCCATCAGCGAAGATTGTTACATTTCGTAAAGTTGCGTCTTCCCCTTTCGGTTCACCTGAGAAAATAACACCGTATATTCCTTTTAATCTTTCTTCAAGTGGATGTTTTACTTCCATTTTGCTCTCAATGTAGTGCTTAATTTTACCGCCCCACGTTTGGATAGCAGCTAAGTCTTTGAAATCGACTTTCAAACCAAATTCTTTACTATCTACTACCGCATAAAAAGCTCCGCCAAACGCGATATCTACTTGAAATTCATAGTCATCTATTTTAATAGGAACGTCTTTTTTGTATACAAATGAAGGAACATTTTCAAATGATACGGACTCTACTTCGCTCCCATTATATTTTGCATACGCAATGACTTCCCCAGCAGGGCTATCAATAATGAACTTTTGTTTCTCACCTGTCAATTCAAACATACCGGTTTCAATTCCGACTGTAATAACAGCAATTATGCCATGACCACACATCGTACTCCAGCCTTCATTGTGCATAAATAATACGCCAAAGTCAGCATGAGCACTTGCTGGCGTAGTAATGATACAACCGTACATGCCGTGATGTCCTCTTGGTTCATACATAAGAATTTCGCGAAGATGATCCAAATGCTCCATGCAGTATGCGCGTCTTTCTAGCTGCGTTTCTCCTTTTATTTCTGGCACGCCGCCTGTAATAATTCGAAGCGGCTCCCCAGCTACGTGAGCATCAATTGTCGTGTACACTTTACTAACCTTCATTTCTATCTCTCCCCTATATGTTGATACTCTTTTTATTGCAAATATCATGCCAACGCATAGGGTATAAATTTGTATACATTGTGTAAAAAAGCATACACTACTGTCTATTTTTTTATACAGTAGGCAGTGAGTGATTATTAGCTCGCACAAAACAAAAAAGCCATAACGCCACTACTTGAGCAAAGTTATGGTTCCTCTTTACATTATTTCGAGGGGTTTGAGCCAAAACCAAATTTATATGTCACTCGGCAATTTTTCCCACTCACTTAAATGCATGACATCTTGTTTTACGTTTTTCTTTTCAGGAAGTAAACATAGAAATTCTAAAGAATTACCGTCAGGATCATAAAAATAAAGATTTGCAGTAGGTGTCCACGTCTGGACCATAGGCTCAGACGGTTCAAGACCAAAAGCGGCCCTTGGGTTTATTCCTTTATTAAGAAGCCATTCTCTTGCATGAGTGATTGCTTCATAGTTAACCTTGAATGCAAAGTGACTTTTATGGAATTCCTCTTCTGATACCTCCCAAATGCCCAGCATTTGTTCCTTCTTATTATCTTTATCAAACCAAAAGAATGCTACACGGCGTTCTTCAATTGTGCGAGCATGACATAATCCAAGTTTAGTATAAAATTCTTTTGCTACTTCTAAATTTCTTGTTTTAACATGTGTTTCATATAAAGTACCTGGAAACAAAGCATATTCCCCCTTTATATTTTTAGAAATTCTTACTATAAAGCCTATTTTAATAAACTAGAAATAGAAGTGATACCGTATTCTTCTTACATGTTTTTTCAATTTTGTAGTCCTAATGCGGAATAAAAAAATCCCCCTAAACCTCGGGGGACTCATCAAACCCGAACCCCCACCACATCCGGCACTCGCTTCGCAATCTCCTCCCCAATCTTTATACTAGCCGTTGCGGCCGGGGATGGTGCGTTGCAAATGTGTAGAGAGTTTATGCCTGGGATAATGCAGAAGTCATCAACCATATTGCCGTTTGATAAGATGGCTTGTGCCCTTACGCCTGCATGCGTTGGGACGATATCTTTTTCTGTTAGTTCTGGTATTAAGTGCTGTAAGCTTTTTAGGAATGATTGTTTACTGAAAGAGCGCACCATTTCTTTTATGCCTTCTTTCATATTTGGCATCGCCATTTTCCAGAAGCCTGTGTATGTCATTGTTTCCATGAAGTCTTTTATGTCGAAGTCTTTTTTCGTGTAGCCTTCGCGCTTGAAACTTAATACTGCGTTTGGCCCTGCATGTACATCTCCGTTTATCATTCTTGTAAAATGAACGCCTAGAAACGGAAATTCAGGGTTTGGAACTGGGTAGATTAAATGTTTTACGAGATGGCGTTTTTCTGGGACGAGTTCATAGTATTCACCGCGGAACGGAACGATTTTCATATCCGTTAATATGCCAGTCTTTTTCGCAATGCGATCGCTATGTAAGCCGGCGCAGTTAATGAGAAATTTCGTTTTAAATGTGCCTTTGTTCGTCTCAATTGTGACGGCGTCTTTCTTCTCCGTAATACGCTCAGCGGCTGTTCCTACATGTACTTCTCCGCCGCTTTCCTGAATGAGGCGAGCGAATACATAACTGACTCCTTTATAATCAGCAATTCCGCAAGAAGGAACACGGATTGCGCCAAGTCCTTTTACATGCGGTTCAATTTCAGCTAATTCTTCTTTATCTATTTTTGCGATATGTAAATCGTTTTGTAAGCCTCTCTCATATAAGTTATGTAAAAGAGGAAGTTCTTCTCTTTCTGTCGCGACAATTACTTTTCCGCACATGTCATAAGCGATGTCATGTTCTTCACAAAATTGGACCATCGCTGCATTTCCTTCTTTTGCAAACTTCGCTTTATAACTTCCTGGTTTATAGTAAATGCCAGAATGAATGACACCGCTATTATGTCCAGTTTGATGATGTGCGAGTTCCTTTTCTTTTTCAATGATTGCAATTTTCGCATGAGGGAATTTTTTCGTTAAAGCCATTCCCGTTGAAAGGCCCACAATTCCTCCGCCAATAATTATAAAGTCATACATCCTACTTCCCCCTTAATAGTATAAAAGGCAGGTCTCTTTGCAAGACCCGCCGTACATATTATTTAGAAAAACAACCACGCTGACGCATTAGTTCTCTATATAAATCTTTATTTTTTTCGAATGCCGCTCTTCCGTGCATCCAAAACAAATTATTTAAAAGAACTAAATCACCAACTGGTAATTTTAATGCATGTGTTGCTGGTGAGTTTTCAACAGAATACGATAAATCTTTTAGATAGTTTGCTTGTTCAATATTATCTGGATACGCAAACTGATCAATAAAGCAAATACACGGTGCGTTATTCACATCAAAAAATGTTTCACGATAGACGATTTCTTGCGAGTTTTTACTTGGTGGTGCTTTATACGTAACTTTAACAGATGCGAGCGAATGATTTCTAAACTTCTGAAGATCTTCCCAATCGTCTAAATGTAGTAAACGTGATTCCCCGCCTACTGCATTTTGCTCTTCAATCTTCATCATAAGAAGCCAATCTGTCGGCTCATCAACGAATGTTCCATCTGTATGAAGTGTAAATAATCGGTACGCTTGGCGAAGGTAGGAATCACTACTATCCGTATCTTTCACATTAAATCTAGCATAATACGTTCCTGTCATCGCATCAAAGTTTGGCGTTCCAATTAAATGCGTTAATGCTGTCGCAAATTTCACGTAATCTGCTGGATCTACCGTTTCACCTTGTACCCCAATTGTAAATCCGCCCGTCTCTCTATCATGAATAATGCCGCGAATGTTATCCATAAATGATTGCCCAAAGATCTTTCTCATTCCGTCAGCAAGATTAAATCGAGAATAAGGAATGTATTGCAGTGACTGCTCTGAATACTCTTTTACCTCTTCAAAAAATTGCTTAAGCAACTGCTGATTTAATACGATATGATATAAACGTTTATGCTCTGGATGAGGAACAATTTCATACCCCTCATATTTTTTTGCAAACTTCATCTTCGTACTTTGTTCTGTAATAATCGACATTTTAATTCCTCCCTAAATGAAATATGAAGAACGTATTGACGCTTTTTACAGACAGTTATCCTTATCTTCTATATGCTGAGATCCGGTCTTACTGCCCTAACAGCAAAAAGCCAGTCATACGCATCCACGACATAACAATCGCAGATACATATAACTGGCTCATAATTACGAGTGTTCTTTAATCTCTTAAAGTACAATAATAATAGACAGTTCATATGAAAATATGTGTAAAACAGGTAAGCAAGATCGAATTTAGAGAAGGCTAATTTCTCGAATGGATCTTATTAATTAAATAATAATTCAAAATATTCTAACTGTCAATTCGTTTTTTATTATTTTCTCTACATACTTTACACATTTTACAAATCCCTTTACTTTCTGCACATCTTCTTTTTTTCGCCTCTTGCTTTACAACCTGCAAGTCATTTAACTTTTTCATATTCCTTGCCTCCTCAATAAAATAAGCCAGTCGTATCCCTTTAAAAGAAATACAACTGGCTCTTGTTTATGGTGGTAAAGTGAAACTTTGATCAGTGGGGACATAGTTCATCCCCACTGATCATTAGTTTCACCAATCGGACATTTACGGGCAGTTAATCTCCAGCTATGTTTGTGAGCCGGAGGTCTTACTGCGCGTTAATGTCGGGTAAACTAGACAGTTTTTATGGTGTTGTTTCCTCGTACTCACCTTGTGGCTGTTCATCATTTAAATAACTTACATATTGGCGGTGCAAATCTTTTACTGCACTAACAATCGCATTTTGCGCTTTTCCTTGATAATGATCTGTAATATCTTGAACGATTTCTTCGATACCATCTCGTAAACTATGTCCTCTCAAAATTTGAGCGACGAAGTCCCTGCCGTGCTCTGTCGCAAGCGTACATGATGCTTCAATAATGACATGATATTTATGATCTGCCTCAATTGTAATTGTTAATGTTTCATACATACTGCGAACAGCCATCCCTTTCGGAAGCCTCGAATGTCCTGCCATAAAAAATGTCCCTTTACGCATATTTCATCCTCCGTTACTATGTTTTTTAGTGTTTATACTCGATCTACGTATACTGTCTTTATTCTCGTATAAAATTCTTTCGCCGCTTTTCCTTGTTCACGCGGTCCAGCACTAGAGTTTTTCATTCCGCCAAACGGAACTTGTGGCTCTGCTCCTGCAGTTTCTGAATTCACATGGACCATTCCAACTTCCATATCATCAATAAACCGTTGCGACAAACTTAAATTATTCGTACAAATTGATGCACTGAGTCCGTATTCTGTATCGTTCGCTAAAGAAACAGCTTCTTCATAACTATTTACTTTAAATAAACAAATAACTGGGCCGAAAATTTCTTCTTTCGCAATTCGTGCATCTCCGTCTACATTTTCAAAAATAGTCGGTAGCACGTAACAACCATTCTGTAATTCTGTTTCGTTCGGTACGCTGCCTCCATATAGTAAAGAAGCCTCTTCTTTTCCTACTTCAATCATCGATAAAACAGATTGCTGTTGTCCCTTTGAAACACATGGTCCCATAAAAGTATCAGGATTTAACGGGTTCCCAACTGTAAGAGCTTCTGTACGCTGCAACAGTCGATCCTTGAACGCTTCATAAATATTCTCTTCGACTATTACTCTACTTGTTGCAGTACATTTTTGCCCTGTAGACATAAACGCACCTTTTATCGCAATCGTTACTGCCTTTTCAATGTCAGCATCATTTAATACAACTAACGGGTTTTTCCCGCCCATTTCTAATTGGACTTTCTTCCTCGTTTCAACGGCTGCTTTTTGAATGATATTTCCAATGTGATTCGAGCCGGTAAAAGAAACCGCTTGTATATCTGGATTCCCCGTTAATTCTGCTCCAACTTCAGATCCTTTTCCGAATACACAATTAATAACACCCGCTGGAATACCAGCCTCATGAAAAGCATTTACAAGATGGTACACCGATTTCGGCGTCACTTCAGCCGGCTTAATGACAATCGTATTTCCGTAAATAAGTGCCGGCGCCATTTTCCAAGCTGGAATGGCAATCGGAAAATTCCACGGCGTAATTAATCCAACTGGCCCTACTGCTACACGTTTACTGTAAAGCATTGTACTTTCATTAGCAGACGGGATAATCTCTCCGATTGGTTGATTTGCTTCTCCTGCATAATATTCAAGAATGCTAATCGCCCGCTTCGTCTCTCCTATTCCTTCTGCAATCGTCTTTCCTTCTTCATTCGTTACATCCTCACCGATTTCATTTACCTTTTCTTTTAAAATAGCTGCTGCTTTCCATAAATAACTCGCTCTCTCTTGAAACGATAACTTTTGCCATGTATGAAAAGCTTCTTTCGCTGATGCGATTGCGACTCTCGTATCTTCTACTGAACTAAACGGAAATTCACCTAATACTTTCCCGTTATGCGGATTATAGTTTTTTACATATGCATTCGTGGAAGGTTCTTTCCATTCACCGTTTATATAATTGAAATACTTCATTCCCCTGCCCCCGCCGTTTTTATTTTGATAGTTTTGCAATTGCTGCTTCTAAAATAGTAAGCCCTTCTTCAAGCTGTTCATCCGTTATAACGAGAGGCGGTAAGAAGCGAAGTACGTTACTATAAATACCTGCGCTTATCGTAATAACCCCTTTACTATGCGTTTCTTTCATAATCGCTTTCACTTCTTCTGACGCTGGCTCTTTCGTCCCTTTATCTTTTACAAGCTCAATGGCAGTCATAGCGCCAAGACCTCTCACATCACCAACTATTTCGTATTTCTCTTTCCAGCTATGAAACACTGTCATCATACGCTCGCCAATTTCTACAGCACGATTTACTAAATTCTCTTCTTCAATTACATCTAAAACAGCTAATGCAGCCGCGCAAGCAGCCGGGCTTCCTGAGAAAGTACCACCTAATTGACCTGGCCCAGGTGCATCCATCAAATCTGCTCTTCCTGTTACTGCACTAAGCGGCATGCCAGCAGCGATTGATTTTGAAAAAGTCATTAAATCAGGAGCTACGCCGAAATGATCCATTGCAAATAAACTTCCCGTACGAGCAAAACCAGTTTGAATTTCATCCGCAATCATAATGATTCCATACTTATCACAAATATTTCGAACACCTTGCATAAACGTAGTCGTCGGAACGATAAACCCGCCTTCTCCTTGAAGCGGTTCCAAAATAATCGCAGCGATATTATCACTTGCTACTTCCTCTAACATAAAGCGTTCGAAATACGCTAAAATTTGCGCGTCTACTTCTTCTTGCGAAAGCCCTTCTTCAGCGCGGTAATAGTACGGATAAGGTAATTTGTATACTTCTGATGCAAACGGACCAAATCCATGTTTATATGGTTTCACCTTACTTGTCAGTGACATCGTTAACAGTGTACGCCCGTGATATGCACGCTCAAATGACACAACCGCACTTCTTCCAGTAGCTTTTCTAGCAATCTTCACCGCATTTTCTACCGCTTCCGCACCACTATTCGCAAACATTGTTTTTTTCTTACAATCACCTGGCGTTAACTCATTCAGTCTTTCCGCCAGTGCAATATAACTTTCATACGGCGCTACGTGAAAACAACTATGAATCGACGACTCCACTTGATCTTGAATTGCCTTTACTACTTTCGGATGACAATGCCCGACATTTTGCATACCAATTCCACCTGCAAAATCAATTAATTCGTTACCATCTACATCCGTAATAATCGCGCCTTTTGCTGATTGCACATATAACTCTGTAATATTGTAAGGCCCTTCTGGCACCGCATTCTTTCTTCTTTCGTGTAATACGCTAGATTTTGTAGTTGTAATATCCTTCTTCTCTTTCAACATAGTATATACCCCTTTTCTTATTCTTTTTCTAGGCTAATTTCCGAATCTTTTATCATCGTAAAATCATTCAACTTTTGCTTATCTAACTTTCTAACTCGTAAAAAATAACTGATTATTACTAGGATCGTAGCTAGTAATGTCATGTAAAACTGCATACGCATATCTGCTATAAATGCTTGTGAAACAAATATCGTAATAATCATCAAAAGCGTTGCATATGTGAGATAAGGGAATAACCACATTTTTACTTTCAGCTTTCCAGCCCCTTCAAGTTCCCTTTCTCGTCTTAACTTGACATGTGAAACGGCAACGAACATATACATCAGCATCGTTACCCCGCCTGAACTATTCGCTAAAAATGCAAACAGTTTATCAGGAGATATAAACTTCAACATCGCGCAAATAAATGCAAATACGATACTCGCATAGATTGCGATAACCGGTGTCCCTCTACTATTTAACTTTGAAAAAGCAGACGGAGCATCACCTTTTTTCGCAAGTGAAAATAACATACGCGAACTCGTATAAATCCCTGAGTTCATAACGGAAAGTAGTGATAAAAATACAACACCATTCATAATTTCTGCGGCTGCAGGTACTCCTGCCATATTAAATAAACTTGCATACGGAAGTTTTAATAATTCCTGATCCGTCCACGGAATAAACATAACTAAAATCGTTACTGATCCGACGAAGAAAAGCATAAGACGCCATACTACACTATTAATAGCTCGTATAACATTCTTCTCTGGATTTTCCGATTCTCCGGCTGCAATCGCTGCAACTTCACTACCTGATAACGAGAATGAAATAAACACAACGCTCAGTAAAACAGGGACAATTCCGTTCGGGAAGAAACCGCCGTGTTCTGTAATAATAGAAAGAGTCGGTCTATCTACCCCTGGAACGAGACCAAAGAACATCGAAATTCCTAAAATTAAAAACGCAACAATCGCCACCACTTTAATAAACGCTAGCCAATATTCAAACTCACCGTACAATTTTACTGAATACACATTCGTCATCGTCATTAATAGAACCATACATAAACTCGCAATCCATGCTGGAATTGAAGGAAACCAATTATTGATCATTACGCCTAAAAGCACCGCTTCAATTGCGATAATAATGACCCAGTTAAACCAATATAACCATCCGATCGTATAACCGGCCCACGGTCCAATTGCTTTGTTCGCATACGTTGCGAAAGAACCACTATCCGGATTTTCTGCTGCCATCTCCCCTAACATCCGCATCACGAGCACAACCATTAAAGCACCAATAATGTAGGACAAAATTGCTGCCGGCCCTGACGATTGAATAATCGTGCCACTTCCTACAAACAAACCGCCCCCGATAACCCCGCCAATTGAAATCATTGTTATATGCCGTGTTTTTAAATCTTTCTGTAACTCTTTTTTCTCTTTAGCCAAACAATTCACCAGCCCCTCCATTAGCATGAACGTGCGCCACACCCCATTGACAACGCTTTCTTTAAATCCCCTCCTACTTTCAATAAAAAATAAAAAGAGCCAGAAAAACAATGCATACAAACGCATTGAGTTTTACTGCCCCTATCCTTATGGCTCGTCCTCCTGCTAAGGAAGTTCAAGTGGAAAGAAGTTCCGCTATTTCATTTTTAAAACATACACCCGGGCTTACAGAGAGGCTAATCACTGTCATCCGATAATAAGTTAATCATAATACAATTAGACTGAATATTCAATAATCATTTTCGCGAATTTCATGAATAAAAAAGAAAATTCTCTTCCCACGCCACATATACTGTTCAAAAGCAAAAAGGAAGTGATCCCATGTATTACGGAACAAAAGGCTGGTACGTAGCTGAACTAAAGAAATTAGGCGTGCGCTATCTTGAAGGACGAAAACTAGAAAGTTACCGCGGACACGTCTTACGCAATTTATTACTTGCACAACAAGAGAAATTAAAAGAACAGTAATATACTAATGTACGATATCGACTTGCCGACAAATTCCGCCAATTCATCTATCTACACTACCAACCAATTACACATCAATACAAACAAAAAAGGTCACCCAAACGGGTGACCTTCCTTTCTTATTCACAAACAAGAATTTGTCTAGTAAATGATCCTTTTCTTGTAATACAGCGGTCTGTAATTTCAAATCCTGCTTCATGGATCATGTCATCCATTGTTTCCATCGTGACAACGACTACCTTTTTAGCGATGCGGCGCGCACTTGAAAGAATGGAGAACTGGTCTTCTGGTGTTGCATGTGTAAATAAGTCGTACGGCATATCGATAATGGCAACGTCGTAGTTCTCCGTAATTTCCTCGATTGGACCTTTTGTTACTGTTCCTTCAAACCCGAAATGTGCAATGTTTTTTCTTGTTCCAAGAACGACAAGTGGATTAATATCTCTACCAACGATGTTAATCCCCATAGAAAGCGCTTCTACTACTACTGTTCCAATACCGCAGCACGGGTCAATTGCTCGTACTCCATCTGGATTTGGTACAGCAATATTTGCAACTGATCTCGCAACACGTGTGCTAAGAGATGTCGAATAACTATGCGGTTTTTTTATGTGATGATACCAAACTGGCTCACTTTCTACATAGTGTCCGAAGTACCAGCGTCCTCCAAGAGGAACAATCCCGAATACACGCTCTGGATTACGAACATCCGCTTCTCCTTCAATATGCATACCGAGGTCGCGTTCAATGAGACGTCTTTCCCCATATTCAATTTTATTTTCTTTCCCAAGATCATTGATTTTAACGAAGATAACTTTAAATGATGCCCCCGCCAAATCAATTTGTTCCACTTGTTTTAGAATGCTTTCTAAGTCGTCTCCCTCGTACATAACTTCAACGCGCTCTTTTATAAACGCACTTCTACTTGGGTCAATTTTGACATCACTTTTCAAAATATTAACGTGAGACTCCGTTCCAAAGAACGAGCGCATTTCCAAGTAACATAAAGCACGCTCCTCCTCGCGAAATGCATACGTATATATACATGCAGGTGTTTTACTATGATTATTCAATCTATTATCATCCTCTATATCGTTATAATTACAATACTTTTTCATATAAAATTAAATGATATCACATGCCTGAAATAAAGAGAAACGTTAATAAATAAAAGAGACTGCCATTGGCAATCTCTTTTGATGTATTAACGGAAAGAAGATACGCTATTACCCTTCGCTTCGTAATAATCTAAAATACCTTGATAAATCGCTTCCGCTGCAGCTTGTCTCTGTTTTGGTGTAGCAATTTTATCTGCATCACTTTTATTATCTACAAATGCTAATTCTGTTAATACAGCTGGCATTGTATTTTCTCTAGTTACGTATAAGTCCTGATGTCTTATACCACGATCTTTTGTTCCAAGTGCTGCTACAAGACGATCTTGAATTTTTTGTGCTAATAACATACTGTCTTCTACATGCGGATTCGTTACTTTTGCTCTTGCTGACTGATAATATAACGTTTCTGTACCTTGTCCATTTTTCTTTTCAGAACCATTAGCATGGATACTTACAAAAATATCTCCATTATGTTCCTGTGCAAATTCTACACGTTTTTTCAATGAATCTGTTGAGTCTACTCCTGGACGTGTATTATCTGTACGAGTGAACATAACAGTAAATGGTGCCTTTTGCTCAAATATTTTCTTTAATCGTAACGATACGTCTAATACAGTTTGACTTTCTTTCTCATAATAACCAGGATTACCCGAGTCAATTCCACCGTGACCTGGATCAATAATAATCGCTTTACCTTCTAAGAAGTTCTCTTGTTTTACTGGGTTTAATTGATTTTTATCAACCCACTGGAATCCAGCGCCTACGCGAATACGAATCCAGCTGCCGCTCTCTTCCATAATCGTTACTGTTTGTGCATTATATGTACCTAGCACTTTAGAACTATGTGAAGCTGTTTCATATGCAGTAAAGTCTTGGTTAATCGTTTCTGTTTTTTCTGTTAGAGGTGTCCACTTCTCACCTTTACTTGTTACAATTTTTAACCAGCCGTCTGCTCTTTGCTCTTTCACTTCAACCATTTGTGGCTTATGCTGAACGTCAGTAATACCAGATGATAATGATGGTTGATGATATGTAATAAAGTTTCTGTTCATGTACATTCTTTTTGATGTATTTGTTTTATCTTTATCAGCCATTGCAATGAACTGAGCTGCTTCCGCACGAGTTACAGTTCCTTCAGGATTCCAGCCACTTCCCGTACCCTTAGAAATCTCTAAAGCTACTAAAATATTAGCTTGTTTCTTACCCCAATGAGGTTCCAAATCTTTAAACTGTGTTGGAAGTTCTCCAATAATTTTCTTATCTAATGAGTACGCTTGTACTAACATAGATGCCATAGATGCACGGTTAATTTTACCGAATGGATTGAAATTACCAGTACCATCTCCACTAATTGCACCTGCTTTTTCCACTGCAGCAATGTATGGTGCTGCCCAATGGCTTTGTGCATCTTTAAAAGATGGCTTTGCTTTTGGATCAATTGGTAAACCAAGAACGACTGCTAAGATTTTTGCAGCTGATCCTCTATCTACTGCTTCAGATGGAGAAAACGTTCCATCTGGCTTTCCATCAAGCGCTTTTTTTCCTACTAAATAATCAACTGATTCTTGCGCCCATGTAGGAACATCCGAAAACTTCTTCGCTGCTGCGAAACTACTTACTGGAGACGATAATAAACTTGCGGCTAAAATACCTGCCGCGACTGCACGATACTTCATAAAAAATAATACTCCTCTCGATAATCATCTTTTTAATAACGCGTAATCTTAATATATAAATCAAAGTAAATCCGAACAAAAAAAATTAATGCGCCTCTATTATTTTATAATACTCGAATTATGTAGTAAACCTACTTTCTTAATATTGTAAAATAAAATACAATTAATTTATTTTTTGTTAAATAAAGTCGTTCAAACTCGCTTTAAATCGACCTCCACAAAAAATAGGCTACATCTGGCAGCCTATTTCTTTTCTTACTCCGTAATCATCTCTGATAATACATATGCATAAACAAGTGCTTCTGTATGTGCAATCGAGCTTTCATGTGTACGCTCAAATGCATGAGAAGAATCAATACCCGCTCCAATTAATGCATGTTTCACATCAAATCCAGCGTGAATCGCAGCTGATGCATCCGATCCATAGTACGGATAAATATCTACTTTATATTCGATATTGTTTGTTTTCGCGAGCTCTACTAAATGTTTACGCAGTGCATAATGATATGGACCGCTAGAGTCTTTTGCACAAATAGATACTGTATACTCGTCAGATGCTTGTCCATCACCTAACGCTCCCATATCAACCGCTAAATACTCAACCGTTTCTTCTGGAATGTTAGAGTTACCACCGTATCCAATCTCTTCATTATTAGAAATTAAGAAATGAGTTGTATATGGTAATGTTACGTTTTCATTTTGTAATCTCTTAATTAATTTTAATAGAATCGCAACACTTACTTTGTCATCTAGATGACGTGATTTTATGTATCCACTCTCTGTAATCTGAACACGCGGATCGAATGAAACGAAGTCTCCTACTTCAATTCCTAATTCGCGTACTTCATCAGCTGAAAAGACACGCTCATCAATACGAACCTCAATATTTTTCTCATCGCGTTTCGCTTCACCTGCATCTTTATATACATGCACAGATGTTTGATGCATTAAGATCGTCCCTGTATACGTCTTACCACTTGATGTTTCAATTTCGCAATATTCCCCTTCTACAGAGTTCCAGCGAAATCCACCAATCATAGAAAGACTTAGACGACCGTCAGACTTAATTTCTTTCACCATCGCACCTAACGTATCAACGTGTGCCGTTAATAAACGGTGCTGTGCATCATTTTTCCCTTTTACTGTTAAAATAAGAGCGCCTTTATTGTTACGCTTCGTTTCTACGTTCCACTCACTTACATAGTTTTCAATAAAACGAATGATTTTCTCTGTATTTCCAGACGGACTCGGAATAGAGACAAGCTCCTTAATCAGTTCCATCGTTTCTTTCGTATGATGTGCCATTGTCGTTTCCTCCTCATTTTTCCTATTATTTAGTATACAAAATTTGCTAGAAAACCTCTACTCATATAGCTTAATTTTCTGAACTGTAGTAAAATTCACTTTAGTATACAAAAGGAGTTATACAATATGAATATATCAAAAAAATATGTACACATTGCACTCATTTGGTTTTTAGCATCATTACTTTGTTTACAAGTTTCTTATGCAGTTCATACTACTGCTTCTATTACAATTGGCTGGGTAGTAACAGCTATCTTCTTCATTATTAGTTTAATTGCAACAAAAAAGCATAGCGTTAATGAGTAACGCTATGCTTTTCCTACAAATCTATTCTTCTGAAACATCTAATAAATAAATGCCTCTTTCAAATCCACCGCGCTCTATTTCTTTTTGCTTACGAAGACGCTCTACATCTTCAATTGTTGCGCCTTCTGCACGCGCTAATGAAATAATTACTTCCAGTGCATCCGCAAGAGAATCAAGCGCATGTTCACGCTCTTTCATGGAAGCAAATTCACGAATTTCTTCCGTTCCAATTTTCGCTAAAGCTTGTATGTATGCGTGTCCTGTTAATTTTTGTGCTGTATATGTTTTTCCAGACATCAAAATCTTCTCTGGAACACGATCTCTTACTAACTTGTTATATGCTGACATCATTCATCCTCCTATGTTTAATAACATCCGAGCTCCGCTGTATAGAAAAACCATTTCTTCTTCACGCACGCACTAAGCATATCAATTCCTGATCCATGTGCCCTTACGTGCGGAAAGAAATAGTGCTCTGATTCTTCTTCCTTACCATATAAAGTTTGGTACTCAGCTGGAATTGCTTCTTTTTTCACATCTTTTTCTTTCGTCACTTCGCCAGAAAACGCAACGCTTGGATGTCCTTCAAAAAACAACGCAGTCCGTACCGCCATAGATGGTGTACTATGCAACGCATAATATGCTATGGCAATTATGCCGATAACACCGATAATTTTCTTCATATATTACTCCTAAAAAAAAGTGCTAACACAATTATACTAAAATGTGTTAGCACTTTCTCCCCTTTACCTTAAATTAGCCGGCAGTAAAACTACCATTCATTAAAATTTCACTTTATTCCCCTTTAAATGCTGGCAAACGTTTTTCTAAAAATGCAGCAATGCCTTCTTTATGATCCGCTGTTTGTCTCATCGCATATTGGCCGCGTTTTTCAAGCTGCAATGTTTGTTCTAAATTAGAGCGGTTTACTTCACATAAAATTTGCTTCGTTTGAATCATCGCTTTAATCGGCTTTTGTGACCATTCACTAATTTTTTGCTTCACAGCCGTTTGGAAATCCTCGCCGATTACTTCATCAATTAAGCCGATATCAAGCGCTTCTGTTGCTGATAATTTCTTTCCTTCCCAAATAATTTGCTTCGTCATGTTTTCACCGACACGCTTTTGAAGGAAGAAATGGCCGCCACCATCTGGAATTAAAGCGATTCCAATAAAGTTCATCGCAATGATGGATGAAATATCCGCCATCACATAATCAGCTGTTAATGCAATACTTAATCCAAGACCAGCAGTTGGTCCATGAATCGCACTAATAACAAGCTTCGGCATCGTATATAACGTTACAACAACTTCAGAAATAGTATTCATAATACCATCAAACTTGCTTTCATCATTACTTGAAAGCATCGATTTAATATCTCCACCCGCAGAAAAACCACGGCCGTTTCCGCATAACACTACAATGTGTGCAGAACTCTCTGCTACTTCTTTCAGTTTTTGTAATAGCTCTTTTAACGTTGGCTCATCTAATGCATTTAACACCTCTGGGCGATTGACCATAACCGTTGCAACGCGCCCTTCATATTTCACAACAACAGATTCTGTTTTACTTGTTACTTCCATTATATACCCCTCTTTTCTACATAAAGTGAAACTTTAATCAGTGGGGGTTTTCTTCATCCCCCACTGATTATTAGTTGAACCAATCGGACTTTTATGGGCAGTTGATCCCCTACCTAACTTCTTTGCTTTCGCTGCATTTTGAGGTGGGGATCTTACTGCCCATTAAAGTGGGATAAAGATTATACTTATATAATTATAGAAAGGAGTTGAAAAACCCTTCTTTTTTCTTAATTTTCTGTCTAATAATCTCAGAATCTGTATAGAACCTTGCATAAAACATACAATTCCGTTAAAAAATATAGCAATTAAAGTCGGTTTATCGCCTCTCCTCATCTATTTACCATTACAATGAAATGGTGTATTCTTAAGTCTGATATAAAAAACAAATATAGAAATTCATTCCCCTTCTTATTTAATAGAGGGGTGCTGAAATAACGGAATGAAGAAATGGAGGAATATATGGTTACTAAGTTTAAACAAACGGATAACTACTTCCCGCATTTCCTACTGCTATTCATTGTGTTTCAACCAATTTTAGATTTATTAACGTCTTTTTCAATCTATGTATTACACATGAGCGCAACAGTCGGAATCGTAGTCCGTTTCGCCTTTATGCTTCTTGCATTGGGTTATCTACTTCTTCATCATAAACAACAAGGCGCGAAAAAGTATATTCTTTATTTATGTCTATTTGGCATCGTACTCGCAATCGGCCTTGTGAATAATTTAATGGTCAAATCTCCAGTTTCATTTGGAGAAGAAGTCAAATTTATTTTGAAAAGTGTATATCCAATTGTACTACTGTTTGGATATATTATCGCATTAAAAGAATTAAAAAATAACGAATATGCGTTTCATAAAATCATTACGTACTTCTTATATGCAACGTTAATTTTAAGTATTTCAATCATCGCGGCTATGGCAACTGGTACAGATTTCCCAAGCTATCCAAACTCAAAGATCGGTTCAAGAGGATGGTTCTTTGCTGGAAATGATTTAAGTTCCATTTTCGCAATTATGTTCCCAATCGTTGTCTTATACTCGGTTCATAAAACAACTTCTTTCTCAAAAGCGTATTACTGGATTCCAACTGTACTTGCGATGTATGCAAGCATTATGATTGGAACAAAAGTAGGCTATGGTGCCATCGTTATTACACTTGGTATCGCCCTTTTCTTCCTATTCATTGAATATATGATTCATCGTAAAAAAGAAGGAAAAGGATTCACATATCTTGTAAACACAATTGTTGCTGCTGTCGTATTAGGAGGGTTGCTCGTACTTACACCGCAAACTCCTATCGCAAAAAACATGAGCATCCATTTACAAATATATGAATACAAAAAATCAGTACAAGAAGAAAAAGACCGAAAAGAAGGAAAAGTAGTTACAGAAGAAGAACATAAAGAAGGCGAACTAACAGACTCTGAAATGAAGAGTTTAATTTACAGTGATCGCGACAAATTTTTAAAAGTATATAAACAATACTATAAAGAAGCACCACTATCTCAAAAACTATTTGGAATGGGCTACGCTGGTAACTATACAACGAAAATGAAGTTAGTCGAAATGGATTTCCACGACCTATTCTTCGCATTCGGAATTGTCGGCTTCCTTATGTACTTACTGCCGCTTCTTTATTTCGGTATAAAAATATTCATTCGCTTAATTACAAACTTCAAGAAACTATTTAGCGTAAAACATATGCTACTAGCTAGCACACTCGTCTTATCGCTCGGAATCGGCTTTATGTCTGGACACGTATTAACAGCACCAGCCGTTAGCATTTTCTTTGTTGTGATACTCGCTTACTTAATTGTTGATTTAGAAATAGAATAAAAAGAAGCAGCATCCAGATGGATGCTGCTTTTTTTATTCTATTGAAAAGACGCCCGAATTTCCTCCAGCACTTCATCAATATTATCCTTCGTAATAACAATACCGAAATCTTGCGGCACAGTACGATCTTCTTCATTTACAACTTTATGTGCAATCATCTTCCCAATTTCCGGTCTGAAATGATGTCCATCCATATAGTTATCTAAGTTCTTTGTTACTGAATTTAAATACATGAAATGATGTACTTCTCCAAATACATCGACAGCATCATGGAGCCATCTTTTATAATCTTCCCATCGTCCTGATTGAATCATCGTACGGAACAATGGCTCTGAAACAGGCGTTGTGAAAATATAAAACTTTGCATTCGGATTATGGGATTTTACAGTACCTAATATTCCCTTCATATTTTGATACTCATAATTCCCGCCATAAATCTCTCTGCTAAATTTATCTACTTGCGCGGCAATTTGTGCATCCCGCTCTTCTTTCGTATACTCACGCATCGATTTTACATTATCACGATTATATACATCGATAGTCTTATTGTGATGAATGGAGTTTTGAATTGTATTTCGGGAATATGTAATCCCATCCATACTCACATACGATTTAATTGGATATAGTAAGCTTTGCGCCTCCTTAATATACACTTCTGGTTTATCAAAACCGATTTCTCTATTTTTGTTCGTTCCAAGGAAATCTAAACCAATCACAATAGAAGATAGTTCACTACCTTTTCGCTCTTTTGCATATTCAATGTACGCATCATATTCACGCGGATCTGTACTACTTACCGCATAATTAAATGCGTTTAATCCAGTAAAATCATTTTCATTGATAAACGTTGTTCTACTACTTCCAAGTATAACGCCATCATATGTAAACGGACGATATGTTATATAATTCGTTTTTTGTTGCCTCTCATTAAACCCAAACTGAACATCATTCCACTTATTTTTATGCGAGAATAACCAAAGCGAATCTGCATAGCCATTAAATATTCCAACACCTGCAAGTGGAACAAAAACACATACAAAAACGAAAATAAGCCACTGTTTGTTTTTCATATTCTCCACCTAGAAATTAAAGTATAAAAACTCACTAATACTCGTTAAATGTAACACACTATACACAAGTAATATTGCAGTAAATAACGCCGTCCATACTGTCGGACGGAATGAGTCTTTTAACTGAATTGAATTTTTTAAGAAGAAACTAATACATAATGCTCCGAAAATGTACGCTACTATTTTCGTATCTAATAATGAAACATGGTATGCTTCAGTAAATGAAACACCATACTCTTTTAAAAATTGTAGTTTCTCCATAATAAATACTGGGAACACGCTATTTGCTAGTTCGAATCCATTAAACCCAAACATTCCTTTTAACACTTTCACCGCATCATGCATCGATGTCGCTCTAAAGAATACCCACGTTATATTAATGAAGAAAAACGTCACGAGCCATCCTGCCCAGGCCGGCATGCGACCTCCTGCTTTATTCCACAAACGATGAATGACAGAAGCTAATCCGTGCAGAAATCCCCAGAAAATAAACGTCCAACCTGCTCCATGCCAAAGTCCACTTATTAAGAAAACAATCATAATATTGACGTATGTACGCGTAATTCCTTTTCTATTTCCTCCAAGAGAAATATACACATATTTCGTTAAAAACTGGCTTAATGTCATATGCCAGCGATGCCAAAAATCTTGTATACTCACCGCTTTATAAGGGGAATTAAAGTTTTGAGGCAATTTAATATTAAACATTAAAGCAATCCCAATCGCCATATCGCTATATCCACTGAAATCAAAGTATAGCTGGAATGTAAACGCTAATGAAGAAAGCCACGCTTCAACAAATGTTAGCGACTGCTGTACATCAAACCCTTCCCGTACAACGGGAGATAAAACGTCTGCAATCCCTACCTTTTTGAAAATACCGATGGCAAATACAAAAATACCGAGAACGATATAATTTGATTGCCAACGCTTTTTACTACGATCAGCAAACTGCGGCATAATTTGCGCATGGTGCACAATTGGCCCTGCAATAAGTTGCGGGAAAAATGTTACAAACAGAGCGTAATCAAGAAAATGACATGCCTCCGTTTCCCCGCGATACGTATCTACTAAAAACGCAATCTTTTGGAATGTATAGAAACTAATCGCAAGCGGTAACGTTAATGATAATAATGTAAAATGAGTTCCAAATAACGAATTTACATTTTGTAAAAAGAAATCATAGTACTTGAAATAACTAAGCATTCCTATATTAAATATTAAGCCTACTGTTAAAAGAAGTTTACTCTTATGCTTCACGAGCCTCATTCCGATAAAGTAGTTCACAATGAGCGATATTAACATAAGCGGCAAATATTTTATATTCCAATAACTATAGAAAAATAAAGATGCTGCCACAAGCCAAGCTTTCGCTAAAGTAGTTTGTCCAAATTTATTTAATAGAAAATATAAAAGAAATGCTATCGGTAAAAATAAAAAAATAAACTCAAACGAGTTAAATAACACACCATCTCTTCCCTTCTAAACAAATCACACCTTATTCATCTTATCTTATCCAGATAGTGAGTGTCAAAAGGATTCCATACCGCTTTCCTTCTATTATATAGAATAATTATTTTAATCGAATTATTAACATGATAAAATATTAAAGGCATCATTATATAAAAGAATATATAATAGATATGTCGGTTTTTTTGCACGAAATGTATTTCGAAAAAGTGAGGAGAGTCCTTTGGTATTTAGTAGTTCGATTTTCTTATTTATCTTTTTACCTCTCGTATTATTTTTCTATTTTATAGTGCGTGCCGAGCTACGTAATTTCGTATTACTTGCATTTAGTTTAATTTTCTATGCATGGGGCGAACCACGTTTCGTTCTTTTAATGCTCTTTTCCATCGTATTAAACTACTGCTTTGGCCTACTCGTGCATCATTATGATAAACGAAAAAATATGAAAGTCACATTTTTAATTATGGCTGTGGTCGGAAATATTTTATTACTGTCTTATTTTAAATATATTTCATTTTTCACAGACATTTTAAACAATGTATTGCATGTATCTATTCATGTGGAACCTATTCCACTACCAATTGGAATTTCATTTTATACATTCCAAGCGATGTCTTATGTCATCGATATATACCGTAAAGATGGGGATGTTCAAAAAAATCCACTTAACTTAGCGCTCTATATATCTATTTTCCCTCAGCTTATTGCCGGACCAATTGTTCGTTACAATATCGTCGCTGAACAAATTAAAACGCGTATCCATTCTTTTGAACGATTCACAGAAGGTATTCAAATTTTCGTTCTCGGACTAGCAAAAAAAATATTAATCGCCAACCAAGTAGGTTTTGTAGCCGATAAAATATTTGCCTTACCGCCATCTGAAATAAGTGTTGGAACGGCATGGATCGGTATTATCGCCTACACCCTGCAAATTTATTTCGATTTCTCAGGGTACTCTGATATGGCAATCGGAATTGGAAAAATGTTCGGATTTGATTTCCCGAAAAACTTCAACTATCCGTACATCTCTAAATCTATTTCAGAGTTTTGGAGAAGATGGCATATTACACTTGGTTCTTGGTTCCGCGATTACATATATATCCCGCTCGGCGGAAACCGCGTTTCAAAACTAGCGAATTATCGTAATCTCTTCATCGTATGGGGATTAACTGGTTTATGGCACGGGGCGAGTTGGACATTTATCGCCTGGGGCTTATATTACGGCTTTATTATTTCAATTGAAAAAGCTGGATTCGAAAAAATATTAAACAAACTATGGAAACCGCTGCAACATGCATACGTATTATTCATCGTTATGATTGGCTGGGTCTTCTTCCGAGCTGACAACTTCGCTTACTCGTTCCAATATTTAAAAGCGATGTTCGGCATAGGAGGACAATCTTTCATTGATGACAATACCATGCTATACGTACATGAATACATTGTCGTATTTCTCATTGCCTTTATCGCAGCGACACCAATTTTAAAACGAATAAAAAACATACTAGAACTTGCGCCAAAAACGTATATGTTCACGATGCAAATTGTACGTCCTATATTATTACTAACACTATTTATGATTTCGGTTATGTACTTGATTAACTCAACGTATAATCCATTTATTTATTTCAGGTTTTAACTTATGTAGGAAGGAAAAGTTACTATGAAAAAATTGGGAAACCTCATCCTATTAATCGGTTTTCTCACCATTATCTTTTCATTTGGCATACTATCGTTACTCAAAACAGACCGAGCCATTTCACCAGTTGAAAATCGGCCGCTCGCTCAAAAACCAGCACTGACGAAAGAAGCTCTCCTAACTGGTAGCTTCTTTAAAGATTTTGAAACATACACAAATGATCAACTAATCGGACGAGATGAATTCATTAAAAGCTATACAATTGCCCAAATTAATATGGGCAAATCTCTCATTAACGACATTATTTTGACTGATGATAAATGGCTCCTGAAAAATCCAGCGTGGACGAAAAAATATAATGAAATTGACCAATCCATGCCCGCTATAAACGACTTATCTCAGTTTTTAAAAGAACAAAACGTTGAGTTTTACTTTGCTTTACCACCGTCAAAAACGAATGCTTTATCATTTAAATTACCTTCTCATATTTATACATATGCACAGGACAATTTAAATTACTTTCTAAAAAAACTTCCAGCTGACGTAAAGCCAATAAAACTGATGGAGCAATTTAAACAGAACTATACGAACGAAGAAATACAGAACATGTATTTCAAAACAGATCATCATTGGAATATGGACGGCGCCTTCGTAGGCTACCAATATATAATGAACTCAATCGGGCAACAATCTTCTATATATAAAGGAAAAGAAGTAAAAAAAGAAGACTACACTCGTACATGTGCGCAAAATAAACATTTAGTCGGTAGCTTCAACAACCAACTATACCAACTCATCGATGCAACGGGTGAAAAATTGTGCTACTACACACCGAAAGACGGTTTCAACTTCACAAGTGTAACCGCAAAAGATGTGACAGGTACTGTTCATCAAAACTTAGATAGCATATACGGCGTAGAAAAACAAAAAGACACAACATCATACGCAGGTTATTACACGGACGACTATCCAGAAATCGTCTTTGAAAATAACAATGCACCAAATGAAGTACGCGCCTTAGTCCTAAAAGACTCATTCGCAAACGCAATCGTGCCACACTTAGCACAAAGCTTTAAACATACATCCATCCTTGACCTGCGTCACTATCACGAAAAAGATGTATATCAATACATTAAAGACAACAACATTAACATGGTATTGTTCGTGTATAGTGATTCGAATTTGAGTGGGGATATGTTTAAATTTAAGAAATAACTATTAAAAATAGGTGTCTTTAGAATCCTCTAAAGACACCTATTTTTTCAAAACAAAAAACAATCCTCATGTCATAATGACATGAGGATTGCAAATCTAATCATTAGATTTTTTCTTTAATAACGTTGATTGTTACAGCTTTTGTACCATACTCAGTAGTTGGTGCCAATCTGTCTTTCACAACTTTAAAGATTACTGTACCTTTATCTCCAAATGCAGTTGTTACACCTTTGAAGACGTCGTTTTTCTTAGTAGCAGTTTCATCAGTTAAGAAGTTGAATAATTCATTTCCTTCTTTAGAAACTGTATCATTTGATTTAACAGCTGTTACATAACCAAGCGCAACATCGTTACCATCGAATGTAGCATTGTCGTTACGATCTAAGTAAACTTTACCTTGTTCTGTACCTTCATCAACGATACGTACTTTATGTTCTGTAGAGATGTTTAATTTGATGCCGTTTAGAACATCATCTTTATCACTCTTCACAACGTCTAGTACTCTGTCGATATCAACTTTACGGTTTTCGAATTGTTCAACCTCTACATCCTTAAATTTAACAGATGTAATTTGGATGTTTTCTTGTGTAACAGTAATTGTTGCGTGTCCAGCTGTAGCGCCATCTTTCGTTAAGATAACATCTGTAACACCAGCTGTTTTACCTGTTACTTTTAATGTTTTTCCTTCAATTTTAGCAGAAGCGATAGCATCATTACCTACTCTAAACTCATATCCTGCTAAGTCAGCTGCATCAGCATATACGCCTTCTGTAGTGTAATTAGATAATTGGTAGTTTACTGTATTTCCAGCACCAAGTGTAGTGTCAGCAGCTTCACCTTTTTGACCAGCTTTAGAAACAAGCTCTAAGCGTGGAGCTTCATGACCGATGTTGCTCTTCGTAACTTCAACATGAAGTGATCCGTAGCCTTCACCACTTGCATTTGGATTTTGGAAGTGGATTGTACCAGCTCCAACTTTTGCACCTTTAACTTTAATAGAAGATGTACCGATAGAACCTTCATTTGTTGTAGTAACATCTAATTCAGCTACAACGCCTGTTTGTGGGAATACTTCTTTAATAGCACCAGTATTTGCACCAAATGGATCGCCGTATTGGTCAGTTGTTACGAATGTTACTGGTAACTCTTTACCATCTACAACTTTTAATTGATCTGGGTTAGCTTTTACAGTTGTAAGTTTACGAGTATCTGTTTTTACAACGAAATCAAATGTTTTTGTTACATCGCCCACTTTAACTGTAAGTGTTGCAGAACCAGCTGCTTCAGCTTTAATTTCACCGTTTTTAACAGAGATAACACCTGGATTAGATGATTTTAGGCTAATCGCGCTAGGATCAACAACTTTGTTTTCTTTGTTAATTTGAGCAACCACTTTGTGGATACCAGCTTTTTCACCAGCAACTAAAGTTTTGCTGTTTAATGTGAAGTCTGTTCCACTTAAAGCTTTAGCGTAATTTACACCAGCTTTATCTGTATCTACTGCAAATACAACATCTTTAATTGCTGTTGCTTCTGCATCAAGGTTTTTCACTTCAATGATACCAGTGTTAGAAACTGTGATACCGCCACGTTTCGTAACTTGTACTTCCACTTTGTATTTACCTTCAGCAATACCAACTGCTAGTTTACCAGTTGTTGACTCTGCAGTTCCACCTTCAAAGATGTTTGCTGGAGTGCCATCTAATTTATTCGCAACAAATTTCACATCATGGCCAGCGATATCTAAATACTCGATATCAGCGTTACCTTTTTCTTCATTTAATTTGAAGACAACAGCTTGATCTGCACGATCGTCATCGAATGTAAGTTGTTCTACGCGTAATTTTTTCACTTCGTATACATATTTTACATTAAATGAATCGCCTTTTACTTTAACAGGAAGCTCTTTATTTGGAGCAATTTTCCCGCTTAACGTTACAACTGCAGATTTTCCATCTTTACTTGCTTCAAGTGCGATCGCTTTATTTCCTTCAAGCGTAACATCTTCAGCAGTAAGCTTGTTTAATCCTGTACCAGTTAACGTTAATTGTGTTGGCTCAGTAGCAGTAACGTTTGTTACTTTCGTAACACTGTTATCTGGTTTTGCATATTTTTTATCTGTTAATGCGATAAATTGAGCTGCTTCTGCACGAGATACAGATTTATTAGGCTCCCATTTAGTACCAGTACCTACAGAGATTCCAAGGTTGATTAGGATGTTAGCTTTCTCTTCACCCCAATGTCCTCTTAGATCATCAAATGTTGTAACTAATGTGCCATCTACTTTTTCTTTTAAGTTATAAGCACCTACTAGCATAGACGCGAAAGAAGCACGGTCAATCTTTCCTTCAGGATAGAAATTATCTTTACCGTCACCTTTAACGATACCAGCTTTTTCAACTGCTGCGATATATTTAGAAGCCCATGTATTTTTAGCATCTTTGAAAGAAGGTTGCGCATTGTCATCAACTGGTAAATTTAAAATTTTAGTGAAAATAACAGCTGCAGAAGAACGATCGATTGTCTCATCTGGAGCATATGTACCGTCTGGCTTACCTGAAATTGCACCTTTTTCTACTAAGTAGTAAACTGAATCTTTAGACCAGTGATTTTCTACGTCTGGGAATGTTTTACCTGCTGCCGCTACTGGAGATACAATTCCTGCTACCATTGCTGCTGTCATCGTACCTGCGATTACTTTTTTGTAAGAGTTAGTCTTTGCCATTTTATAAATTTCCTCCTTCAGGAATATGCTACTAGTTTCATATCATATTAAATTTGAAAACTAGCTAGTTAGAAACGCCATAAAACAATAAAAACACAAACAAAAATACTATAATGAAAAGTAGTTCACATAATAAAATGATATAAACCGCTAGATGTAAATATAAGGTTTAAATACCATTTTTTGAAACAAGTTCATCATACTATACAAAACCATTCGTTATCAAGAACTTTCTCAAAAGAAGATTCGACACATTCTGATAATTCAGTCTTTTAATCGCATTATTATTATATTAATAATACTCAAATATAGAAATGAACAAACTGTTTTTCTATAAACCACTCTCACTGCGCTTCGTATATTTTTCATATCGAATACACAATTGGAATTATAGCACATATTTCCACTTTATCACTTAAATATTTTTTACAATAAATACAATTTTCAGACTAAATTCGACTAAAATAATTACATTTCGACATTTTCTTCTTCTTTTCGAATGTTTTTTTAACAAAAAAAGGTGTGTATTTACAAATAATTTACATATCAGTGGGATATCCTTCTATTTTTGAAAGCGTTTTCGATTTATTTCTCAATAAAACTAACTACTAATCTGCAAAATATGATCTACGTTTCAGAGCTCGTTTTATATAAAAAATTAGATAAAAAAAGAGCCCACATGTTGTGGACTCTTTCTATTGAAATAAATTTTAATTAGCGAGTTACTGTTACTGGTTTGAAAGCAACAAGTTTGTTATTTTCTGTGTCAACTGTATTTAAAGTTGCATTATCTTTAAGTTCTTTAGCTTTAAGAGTTAATGTACCAGTTGCAAAATTAACTTGAGTATTGTCTTTAGCTTTAAGCTCAAGTACTACTTCTTTAGAAGCTTCTGTTGGAGCTGTAGCTACTGTAAATGGAACACCATTTAAATCGAATTCAAAATCAGTTGCATCAACTTTTACAGCTTCAGAGAATGTAAGAGTTACTTCTTTCTTCTCTACATTTGTAACTTTAGCTGATTTGAACTCAGGAGCTTTTGTATCTTTAACATCTAATAATAGGTTTGTTGTACCCATTTTCACACCAGATGCATTTGCAACGTTAGCTACTGTAAACTTCACTGTTTCTGATTTTTCGAAAGTGAATGTTTTTGGTAATTCGATTGTAGCTGTATCACCAGATAAAGTGATTAGTGTACCTTCTGGTAATTTAGCGCCTGCTAATGTGTAGTTGTTTACGTTAGCAGCTGACTCTGCACCTTGGCCACCTTTTACTACTTTATCAAATTTCACTGTAATAGTATTTTCAGCCTTATTGAATGCTTTGTCTGTTACCTTTGGAGCTACTTTATCAACTACTACTTCTTCTTCATCTTTTTTCTTATCAACTTTTACATCTGCAGTAAATGCTGCTGAATTATTACCAGCTGTATCTTGAATAAATCCTTTTGAAGCAGAAACTTTATAGTTACCTGCAGCTGGGAATGTTACAGTGATACCTTTTTTATTATCTTTCGCAGCTTCTACAGTCACTTTTGTTGTTACATCTTCACTTGTATCTTGATTAATAATACGAACAATTGATTTATCGAATTTAGCTGTGTCAACATTTACTTCTTTATCAAATGTAAATGTAGCTGCTAAGTTTTGTTCTTTTTCTGCTACAGCTTTTACGAAGTTAGGAGCTACAACGTCTTTTGTAACTTTTACTTCTTTAGATACTTTTTGACCTACGTTTTTAGCTGCATCTTTGTAACCAACAAGCTCAACTGTAAGGTTTGTAGCTGTTTCCTCTGCTTTAAGAGCGCCTTTTACTTCAACAACTGCTTTTGTTTTATCTTGAGCATCAACAGAAATTGTAGCTTCTAATTTTTCTTTTCCTTTTTTAACTGTTACATTACCTAGGTTCTCTTGAGTCATCTCTTCTGAGAATGTAACTTCTAATGTAGCATCTTCTTTAGTAATTTCTTTCACTTTAATCTCTTTAACTTCTGGAGCTGTAACATCTTTTTCTACTTTATAAGTAGCTTTACCTTCGTACATTTCCATTGTGTTACCAACTAAATCTGTAGCACCTGATACGATTACGTTAAATGCTTCACCGTTTTTAACTACAGATGCAACCTCAGCTTTTGTTAATGTAACTGCATTGTCTACAGGAGTAGCTGTGAATTTTTTACCGTTAATAACAATAGTAACTGCTTCTTTGCTTAATTTTTCACTGAATACTACTTTAACATCTCCATCTGGAGTAGATACTGTAGATACAGTTGGAGCTACTTCATCGTTAAAGAAGATAACTTCTAATGCTTTTGGAATTGCTTTGCCTTCAGCAGTTTTTAAGCCGTCAACAGTTACAACATAAGCATTGTTATTTTTAAGCATAGCAGCATCTTCTAAAGTTAAGATTACAGATTTTTTGTCTTCACCGATTTTTGCTGGAACTTTTACTGGGTTGTCGCCTTGAGAAATTGTGAATGTCGCTTTCTCCACATCTTCTGCTTTCACTGTAGCGCCAAGTTTAACTTCGATTTCTTTAGCGTTTACTGCTTTAATAGACTCAACTTTAGCTTCTTCTTTTTGTCCGAACTGCTTGTCAGTCATAGCAATAAATTGAGCTGCTTCTGCTTTAGTTACAGATTTATTTGGCTCCCATTTGTCGCCAGTACCAACAGAAATTCCTAATTTAACTAGGATGTTAGCTTTATCTTTACCCCAGCTATCTTTTAAATCATCGAATTTAGTTTCTAGAGGACCGTTTACTTTAGTATCTAATTTGTAAGCTTCTACAAGAAGAGATGCCATAGAAACGCGGTCGATTTTTCCAGTTGGATCGAATTTGCCTTCGCCTTTACCTTTAACAACGCCAGCTTTTTCTACAGCTGCGATGAATGGAGTATACCATTCGTTTTGAGAATCACCGAATGATGGTTTAGCATCTTTATCGATTGGTAAGTTTAAGATTTGAGCCATCATTGTAGCTGCTTCTGCACGAGTGATTTCTTTTTCAGGCTCGAACATTCCTTTGTCGTTACCTTTAACTGCGCCTTTTTCTACTAAGTAGTTAATAGACTCTTCTCCCCAGAATTTTTCTGGCACGTCTGGGAATGTTTTACCTGCTGCTGCTACTGGAGAAACAACACCTGCTACCATTGCTGCTGTCATTGTACCAGCGATTACTTTTTTGTAAGAGTTAGTCTTTGCCATTTTATATATTTCCTCCTTAGGAATGTAATACTAGTTCCATAAGTTTTTAAATAGATATTCTATTTATTTTTGAAACTAGTAGATATAAATGTGGTTAAAGTATCCTTTGTATAGAATCACAAAGGAATTATACACCATTTTTATCCAATCAAAAATCTGAAATTCGACAAAAAAGTGAATTTTCACAATTCTGAGCGATCGTTTTTTCGACTTTTATTTTAAAATTCCAAATTATAAAATCAGAATATTTTAAACAGACAGAAAAACGCGCCAGAATTACGTTTCAAATAATTTTCTCATAACCATTTACAACTATAGCAGAAAAACGTTTCCAATTTCAATATTTAACTATAAAGATATTACGACATTAATCGACATTTTGTTTTTATATAATTCGACATTTTTCTTACCTTCTCATTTTTCGAAATTACCATACCTATTTTCTTATAATTTACTAAGTAAAACGCCAAATCTTAACATTCTCTATATATGAATGTTAGGATTATTAAACATACATCTTATCTCTCAAAATTCTTTTTTTATGGGCATACATTTAAAATCGCTTATGTAATTCGACATTTTTCTACAAATATTTATTTTCTTTCGACACTTTCTTTTTTTCAAAAAATAAAAAAGAGGATGTCCTCTTAAATTAAGATTCCATTCCCCTTTTTTCAAACTCTTTTGAATTCAAGTCACTTATGATGTAGCGAGACGCTGTTGAAATTTGTTCTCGCAATTCTTCTACTCTTTGTTCCAATGTTGCTTGTACATATTCTTTTTGTTCTAGTTGCTTCGTTGCCACATTATATAAAGTTTCAGCCGTCCAGTCACCATCTACGTTTCCGATAATCGGCTGATTTACTTGTTGTAAAAATGAATCAATCTTTGGATCATATGAAATACCGACCATAGGAATATTAGCAACCGCAGATAGTATGAGCGCATGAAGTCTCATCCCTATTAGAAGCGAACATTCCGACAAAATTGAAATTTTCTCATGGATATCCAGCTTATAAGGAAGCATGTGAGCTTCTTCTCCCATTAAGTTAATAATATCGCGTGATGCATTTTGATCAAATGGTCCATGCATTGGTACGAATAGAATATGATATCCATCACGCTTAAATTGTTTCAGCGTATCTGCTAGCTTCTTCATATAATCTTCTTTCGCATCCCAATATCTCACACTAACTGCAATTACTTTCCCTTGAATCGAATGTTTTTGCAGCCAATCCGATTTCATTCCTTCTGGTTGACATGCCAATACTGGATCTGGAACTAGTTCGATATCTTTCTTAATACCCATATCTTTTAAATACAAAAATGAATCTTCATCACGAACTGATATATATGCCGCTTTTGATACTTGCCATTTCACTAATAAACGATTTTGTCTTTTCGTAATTGGACCAATTCCTTGCGCATAAATATAATAGGGCTTCTTCAAAAAACGAGCAATCCGCATAATACCTGTATAGTACAAAATACTTTTAATACTCGTTTTATCTTGAAGGAGACTTCCCCCTCCGCTAATTAAACCATTACTTTTCTTTATTTCCTTATAAATTGCTCTTATATCCCAGCGATTTACTGCCTCTACACCGTACATTTTTCTTGTATAGTCGGGGTCATTCGAAAGTACAACAAGCTCAAGAGTAGGATCCTCTTCATGTAGCGCTTTAATAATTGATTGCAAAATTGCTTCGTCCCCAACATTATAAAAACCATAATATCCTGATAAAACTAACCGCACTCTTAATCTCCTCCAACATTTCGCAATCAACTTTTTGTCATTCAACAAATTGCTATCAACTCTTTAATAAGAAAAGTTGGATAACTTCAAATTGATTTCTTTCACAAACATATACATAGACATACTCATTTATAGACAAATTTACTTACGCAAAAATGGAATTTGCTTTTTGGATATCCAGTTCAACTTTAATGCGCATATGCCATATATGAACAAGGCCACACAAAAAGCTAAACCACTATATATTACTGCAATAAGTCTAGAATCTACCACATTTATTAAAGTAGATGTGAAATATAATCCTATACCTACTATACTAGATACTCCAATTACAGCAAAAAATCTTCCCATTCGAATCGAATAAGCCAATTCTTTTCGAATGTATATATAATTTACGATACAAATCATGATATATATGATAAGTGTACTATAAGCCGCACCAGTTATGCCAAATTGACTTACGAGTACTATATTTAATATGACTTTTACAAAACTCGCTCCAACAACTATCCACGCCGCTTGCTTAGAACGGTTAATTCCTTGCAAAATTCCTATTGATAATACCATAAGTGATGTGAAATACGAACTACCAATTAAAATAGCTAACATGCCGCTCCCTTTAGCATCTGTAAACAATCCGACATTTAACGGGACTGTAAGTGCCATGAGCCAGATTGTTATCGGCGTTGTTAAAACATGAGCAAGCTCATTTGTTCGTTCAATTGTTTGTTTTGCTAACGCTGTATTTTTCTTTGTTAATGCAGCAGTTAACAATGGGATTAACGGAAATACCATCGCACTTGCAAATACGACAATTAATTGTGTAAACGCAAAGCCACGACTATATATACCAAATTGTTCTTGAATCGTTGCAGTGGATTCATGTAGCATATGTGGAATCGTTACAGAATCAACTAAATTTAACACCGGCATCGATAATGCCCCAATTGCAATTGGAATCGAAACCTGAAGTATCTTTTTTGCATTACCTTTAAAGTCTTGCAGTGAATATGTATTACTTTTATAACGATATATACTTTTTACATACTTCAATCTCAAATAGATAAGTGACGTAATTACCCCAAGGCAAGAACCAATCATTGCACCGCCTGTTACAACATCACTATCTTTATTCCAAGATACGAATAAGAATGCAATTGCTAACATAAAGAAAACACGAATGAACTGCTCAATTACTTGCGACACCCCGGTAGGAATCATGTCTCCAAAACCTTGGAAATACCCTCGATATACCGCCATATATGGTGCGATTAATAAAGCAAACGAAGTGACAATTAATGGGAGTCTCGTATCTTGTCCACCAAGCATGTTTGCAAACATACTTGATCCAATCATAATAACCGAAAATCCAAGCACCCCAAATATTACTCCAATAATAGATGCTGACGTAAATAGTTTGGCAATCCCATCTTTATCATTCTTCTCATGAAGTTCAGCGATTAACTGTGATATAGCTAGCGGTACTCCCGCTACTGATAAAGTTAACGCTATCATATATACAGGAAAAACAAGGCGAAAAATCCCAAGCACTTCATCTCCTGCTATATTTTGTAATGGAATTTGAAAAAAACTTCCCAACACTTTCGATAGAAACGTTGTAATCGTTAAAATCGCAGCGCCTTTCACAAACTTATTATTCATCTTCTAGCTCTTTTCTTTCAATATATAATTTCCATACCTATTACATCATAAAATGAGATAACTATATTCTTCTCTTTTTTGAAAAATTTCACTTTATCTCATTTAGCTATCATACCAAATTTATTATACATTGAATACTCTCTTTCTTTACGGCTTTTAAATATATCATATGTAATAACAACTTATTTCTATCCAGTTTTTTCTTCAATTTACTACTTCTACTTATTCCGGATAAACATGTGCTATAATGTAGCTATTGTCAGTAAGAGGAGTGTTTACAACATGCTGAATTCGGTAAAAAAGCTGTTAGGAGATTCTCAAAAGAGAAAACTAAAAAAATATGAACAACTTGTTCAAGAAATTAATAATCTAGAAGAAAAACTATCTGATTTATCTGATGAAGACTTACGTCATAAAACGATCACCTTTAAAAACATGCTAAACGATGGAAAAACAGTGGATGATATAAAAGCAGAGGCGTTCGCTGTTGTACGTGAAGCTGCAAAGCGTGTACTTGGATTACGTCACTATGATGTGCAGTTAATTGGTGGTCTTGTACTATTAGAAGGTAATATTGCAGAGATGCCAACTGGCGAAGGAAAAACATTAGTTTCTTCTCTTCCAACATACGTACGTGCTCTTGAAGGAAAAGGTGTTCACGTTATTACTGTAAACGACTATTTAGCAAAACGAGATAAAGAATTAATTGGCCAAGTTCATGAATTTCTAGGTTTAAAGGTTGGATTGAATATTCCTCAAATCGATCCTTCCGAAAAGAAACTTGCTTACGAAGCTGATATTACATATGGTATTGGAACAGAATTTGGCTTTGACTATCTACGTGATAATATGGCCTCTTCAAAAAATGAGCAGGTACAACGTCCCTATCATTTTGCTATTATCGATGAGATTGATAGCGTTTTAATTGATGAAGCGAAGACGCCTCTTATTATCGCTGGTAAGAAATCAAGCAGCTCTGATTTACACTATTTATGTGCAAAAGTTATTAAGTCATTCCAGGATACCCTTCATTACACGTACGATGCAGAAACGAAATCTGCTAGTTTTACAGAAGACGGTATTACAAAAACAGAAGATTTATTTGATATCGATAACCTATATGATTTAGAACATCAAACTTTATATCATTATATGATTCAAGCATTACGAGCTCATGTCGCTTTCCAATGTGATGTTGACTATATTGTACATGATGAAAAAATTCTACTTGTAGATATTTTCACAGGCCGCGTTATGGATGGTCGCTCTTTAAGTGATGGTTTACACCAAGCTCTTGAAGCAAAAGAAGGTTTAGAAATCACAGAAGAAAACCAAACACAGGCATCGATTACAATTCAAAACTTCTTCCGTATGTATCCAGCATTATCTGGTATGACAGGTACAGCAAAAACGGAAGAGAAAGAATTTAACCGTGTATATAACATGGAAGTTATGCCGATTCCAACAAACCGTCCTATCATTCGTGAAGACAAAAATGACGTCGTGTACGTATCAGCCGATGCTAAATATAAAGCTGTACGTGAAGATGTTTTAAAACACAATAAACAAGGACGCCCGATTTTAATTGGGACAATGTCTATTTTACAATCAGAAACCGTTGCTCGTTACTTAGATGAAGCGAATATTACATATCAATTATTAAATGCAAAAAGTGCAGAGCAAGAGGCCGATTTAATCGCAACAGCTGGACAAAAAGGACAAATTACAATTGCGACGAATATGGCCGGACGAGGTACTGATATTTTACTAGGTGAAGGTGTCCATGAAATTGGTGGATTACATGTAATCGGGACAGAACGCCATGAATCAAGACGCGTTGACAATCAGCTAAAAGGTCGTGCTGGTCGTCAAGGAGATCCAGGTAGCTCTCAGTTCTTCCTTTCTTTAGAAGATGAAATGCTAAAACGTTTCGCACAAGAAGAAGTCGAGAAATTAAATAAATCACTGAAAACAGATGAAACAGGACTTATTCTAACTTCTAAAGTCCATGATTTCGTGAACCGTACACAATTAATTTGTGAAGGTAGCCATTTCTCAATGCGTGAGTACAATTTAAAATTAGATGATGTAATAAATGACCAACGTAACGTTATTTATAAATTACGTAATAACTTGTTACAAGAAGATACAAATATGATTGAACTTATTATTCCAATGATTGATCATGCTGTAGAAGCCATTTCTAAGCAATATCTTTTAGAAGGTATGCTTCCGGAAGAATGGGATTTCGCTCGTTTAACAGAAAATATAAACGAAATTCTACCAGTAACAAACATGCCATCACTATCAGCGAATAATGTGCATTCACCGGAAGATTTACAATCCGTTTTGAAAGAAACATTATCTCTTTATAAAGAGCGCGTAAATGAACTAAATAGCCATACTGATTTACAACAGTCGCTACGCTACGTTGCCCTTCATTTCCTAGATCAGAACTGGGTAAATCACTTAGATGCGATGACCCACTTAAAAGAAGGCATCGGGCTAAGACAATATCAACAAGAAGACCCTACACGTCTTTATCAAAAAGAAGGTTTAGATATCTTTTTATACACATATGGTAATTTCGAAAAAGAAATGTGCCGCTATGTTGCAAGACATTTAGGTGTTCCTGAAAACGTACAATAACGAGGTGAAAGATTATGTTATCATTCCTAAAAAGAGCTAAGAAAAGCGGAAAAGATACGACTGTCTCTAGTAATCAATTATTCGGACAAGAAGAAACAAATACTGAAAATAAAACTGTAAAACCAACGCTTTACTTCCACCCAAGCTGGGGTGCAGTAGCACAAGAACAAAAATACATTTATCAATTTTTACATAAAGAACTAACACCTTTACAAGAATATCAAATTTCTTTATCTGGAATTGAGATTGAAAAACGTGATAATGGTTATGACGTAGCTGTATTTATTCGTAGCACTGTTCCGAAACCAATTTCTTTCGAAGAGGTTACATTAATCCTTCTAAATAAAGAGGAGAAACTATGTGCTCGCAAAACATTTAACCTTTCTGCATTAGGAGATATTCCTGCAAATGTAAATATGCCATTCATCTTTACATTTGAGCAAGAAACAATTACAGATGCTGAATTATCGCAAACAGATTGGGAATTAGCATTTGAACTTGAAAGTAAGCATGCATTAGATTTAGATCCATCTTGGGAAGCTCAGTTACCTGAAGCAAGCAAAGAAGCTTTACGTAATTTCGTAGACAATTTAACACCTCCAAATGATGGTGAAATTAACTTCCTAGGTCTGCAAGCTGCAAGAAAAGAAAACGGTGATTTACATACAACGCTTCTTATTCGTAACGGTTGCAAAGACAACATTCAACTAGAGCAACTTCCTCTTCATATTGAAGATGCTTCAGGTTCAGTTGTTGTGAAAGGTGCTTTCACATTGCCGAATCTTGAAATTAAAGCGAACACTACAAAACCGTGGTCATTTGTCTTCCCTGCTTCATCTATATTAAAAGAAGATATGGATTTATCTTCTTGGAAAGCGTTTGTACCACAAGACTAATAAGAGAGGCTGCTTCCAAAGCAGCCTCTCTTATTCTTTTTCATACAAAAAGCCTGTTCAAAAAGATGGTCATCACACCTCCTTGGACAGGCTTTTTCTTTATGTAAAATTTACTTCGTTACTAATAAACGTTCAATATGATATTCAGCTTCTAACTTGCACATTTCATCTACGTGTTTCACTTTATCTTTCTTTAATTGCTCTACTTGCTCTTCGCTCGGCTCTTCATTAATAAGCTCGTTAATTTTTTCATTCACTTTCACCGCTAACGCTTGATGGAAATCTGGATGTTCTTTCAACTCATCATCTACTTTATTGATCCAAGTTGACTTTGTGTATAAATATTGTTTCCACTGTTCAACAAATTGCTGCATATCAAATTTTTCTTCATTCCATTCAATTTCTTTCATATACTTCTCAAAAGAAACAACAATTGATCGCGTAATCCCGATCTTCACTCCATGTGGTAACTGTTTGTACATCAAATATTCCCTCCAGCTTAAAGCTCTTCCTTCTGAATATAAAGGAATCTCAAAATTCATATACCTTATTATAATAGCACATTGCTAATCTAAGATGTTACTATACTGTGTAGAAAATCAATTGTCAACAAACGTTAAACATCTAGATATACAAATTTCATATATGAAAAACAAAGGATAAATAATAAAAACTTTCACACCCTACATAGCATTCTGTGTGAAAGTCCTTATTATTACATCGCTTCAGTTTCCGAAAATTGTAATTTCTCTTTTTGCTCATCATTCGCCAACGTCACTATCGTCTTTTCAACATGCGGATGTACATGTTCTAGCGTCACACTCGCACCCGCTTTATCCGACTGCTCAACAAAGTTTAACAACGCCATAGCTCCTGATACATCCATATAGCGCACATCTTTCATACGTAAAACAACCGGAGACTTTACGTCTTGTAACGCATAAAAAATACGATCCACTGTTAAAAAAGAAAGTGGGCCTTTAATTTTATACGTCGCTCCCTTTTCTTTTACAATAGAAGCTTTACGTTCTTTACATTTCACCATATATATAATGAACGAAAGAATAATACCGAACGCAACAGCAATCATTAAATCAAACTTCACTGTGACAACCATCGTGACAAGCATAACAATGACATCACCTTTTGGTGCTACATGCATTTTCTTCATGCTTTCCCAATCAAACATGCCAATACCAGTTAAAATTAAAATACCTGATAATACAGCAAGCGGAATGTATTGCACGACTGATCCAAGTCCCATAATGAAAATAAATAATATAACACTATGCATACTTGCTGAAAGCGCCGTTTTACCACCGCTTCTTATATTCACGATAGACCTTACAGTCGCACCTGCTCCTGCTAATCCGCCAAACAATCCGCTCACCATGTTACCAATACCTTGTCCGACCAGTTCTTTATTACTTTTATGACGTGTACCCGTCACATTATCCATTACAACCGATGTTAACAACGAGTCAATCGATCCTAATAAAGCAATACTAAGCGCTGGTAAAATAAGTTCTGCGATGCCTGTTCCACTTAAAGATGGAATATGAAGCGTCGGCATCGCTTCTGGAATCGTCCCGATCTTCTCAATCACCTTATTTAATGACAGATCGCCGATAATCGGCAACTTCACTGTAAGCCCTTCTAACGCAGAAGAAAATAAAGGAAGCAAAGCAGTCACACCGACTAATGCAACTAAACTAGATGGAATAGCCTTAATCCATTTTCCAGAAACAATCATTACAATAATCGTTAATACTACGAGTAGAAAACTATTTTGCACATGCTTTATTTCACCTAAAATAATAATTAATGCGATTCCGTTCATAAATCCTGAAACGACAGGATACGGAATGTACCTCACGTAAGAGCCAAGCTTACATATACCGAATAAAATTTGAAACAGTCCCGCCATCATAAAGGCTATAAAACTCGCCTCTAATCCGTGCGTCGCAATAACGCCTGTTGCAATAACCGTAATCGGTCCAGTTGGCCCTGTAACCTGACCCGGTGTACCACCGAACAACGCCGCAAATAAACCTGCAAAAATCGCACCATACAATCCAACTAGTGCTCCCTCAGACGTTCCCGTTGCAGCAATACCAAATGCAATGGCAAGTGGCAACGCAACAATCGCAACAGTAAAACCAGCTAAACATTCCTTTGCTATTTTTTGAAACATATAAATAACCACCTTCACATTAAGTCCACGTTCCATTGTACACCTAAAAGAATATATTCGTTAGCCCACTTTTTACAGTATCGTGACGTAAACGCATTCAATTATAAGCCTCTCCTTACCTTTGGAAACTATTATAACTATGGTATAATGAACAAATTAAATCTTTTATTATATATTTGGAGGCACTATGCTAACTTTTGAAGAAAAATTATCGATTATTGAATCTTTCCCTGAATTAGAAAGAAAGAACGTATCATTAAAACGCGTGAACTTTCACTTTGAAGAAAGTCGTTTAGATAAAAAGAACGTTGTATATCATTTACATCCAAACGGAAACGGATTTGTATATGCAAATGGTATTAAAGGTTATAAAACGGATGATAAAGGTATGATTAACATCCGCGAGTTTTCAGCAGAAGAGTTACGTTCAGTAATTGAGCAATCAATTGAACTATTATCACAAGAAGAAATCGTTGTTCCTGCAGAACCTGCAAAAGAAGAAGAATGGCATAACGAAGACGGTCATATCCTTACTCTTATCTCAGAGGATGATATGTGGAACGTGTACGCTGGTGTAAACTTAGACGGTACATTCAACTCTTATCCAGAAGCTGCGGAATACCTTGATGAAGAAGGTTTTTCACGTAAATAATACGATTCAATGAGACCGTCCCATTTTTAGGGACGGTCTCTCTTATTAAATAAGTAGGCGCCCCCTAAATGTATAGCATCAAAACTTCTTATTCTCACTATCCCCTATCAAAATTTGAATTTGACAACTATACGTCTCCGCATTAAAAATATCACTAACTAACTCCACTTCAATAAAACTCTCCACTTCTATATTATTTTCTTTTATATATTTAATCATAGTATTTCTACGTTCCTCTTCATTCTCTTTACTATACGCTAACGTTATATATTTTCCGCCCGGTAATACTTTTATATTTTGCATTTCTTCCATATGTACATCATCTCGTACTTTATTAAATACATACTTCGGTTCTACATCCCAATTTGCATTTACGTTGTAGAGAATTCCCATATCCATGTCCATCTTCTCTTCATAATCTTGCACGATTTTCTCTAAATCGGAATAATACAGTAACTCCTGCAAACTCCCTACTTCTTTACAAGGCGCAACAACGACATAACGCTGTTCAAAAAATTCAATAGATATTTCATCATTCTTTAATATTTCCTGTGAACTCACTACTTTCGCATGTAAATCATCAATCGTTTCCATTACCTCTTTCATTTTCTTTATATGCTCTTCCGCTTCTTCTCTCTTCACTTGTAAAAACCGCAGCAATTTATCTGTATTACATTCCTTAAAAATCTCCTGCAGTTCTACTATGCTCGTGTTCAACTCTCGACAGCTTTTTATAATATCAATGTGAATAAATTGATCTATCGAATAATATCTATACCCCGTTGATTCATCAACATGTTTTGGAATGAGAATCCCCATCTTATGGTAGTATCTTAGCGCTTTTATCGTAATATCCTTTATTTTTGCAACTTCTCCAATAGAAAATAACTTCTTCATTTGTATCTCTTCCCTTATATTTTTTCGCATACAACCATTGACTCTCCCCTTAGAGGAGACCTTACTATTTATAATAAGTCATTTACATTAATAAAGGGAGTATACAATTATGAACACAGTAAAATACAGAAGTCTTGTTAAGGAAGACTATGAGCCTATAAAACATTTAATCGGTGAAGCATTTGGATTTAATGAATTCATTGCCGATAAAAACTTCTTAAACTCAGTATTAAACTTTTATTTACACAGTTGTATTTTAGGGAGTTCCTTCAGTAAAGTAGCTGAAAAAGATAATAAAGTGATTGGTGTCATTTTAGGCGATTCTGAAAAAGATAAAAACCGTTTAAAGAGATTCCATAATACTATTAGCTTTGCCTTTAACACGCTAAAACTATTCATAACGAATAAAGAGAATAGAGAATTTTTAAAAGCATTTATACAAGTACAAAAAACATATAAAGAACTCATTCAAGGAAAAGAAGATCAATTTCAAGGCTGTATACAATTATTCATCGTATCCGAAGAATCAAGAGGTCTTGGAGTTGGGAAGTCTTTACTAAGTCATTTATTCCAATACATGAAAAAAGAAGACGTAACATCTTTATATTTATATACAGATAACGAATGCAACTATGAATTTTATGACAGACAAAACTTCCAACGTATACAAGAAAAAGCCGTTAATTTCGGACCAACAGAAGAAGATTTCAACGTATTTTTGTACCGCTATAACTTTAACTCATAGTAATATGTACACTTCAATGCTCTTTGCTACTTAGCAAAGAGCTATATTGAGTAGGATCAAATAAAAAAACTTCCGCTATTATCCGTTCAAGTCGATTCAAATAGAGGGAACTCACTATAAAAGGAGTGCACAACATGGAATGGATTCACGAATTATTTCAACAATATGGGTATTATGTAGTACTTGTCGGTTTACTTTTAGAATATATTGCGCTTCCATTTCCAGGGGAGCCTACATTAGCCTATGCAGGATTTTTATCACACCAAGGTGCTTTAAGTCTACCCATTTTAATTCTATTATCCTTTATTGGGACAAGTGTAGGTATGACATTCCAGTACTTTGTAGGAAATAAACTAGGCATGCCCTTCATTCAGAAGTACGGGAAATATGTATTTTTAACTCAAAAGAAAATTAATGTAACAAAAATGTGGTTCGATAAATACGGCTATTTTCTAATCTTTATCGCCTTTTTCATCCCAGGTGTCCGTCATTTCACAGGGTACTTTGCAGGAATTATCAACTTACCATTTCGCCGCTTTGCGATAACAATTTATTCAGGTGCTCTATTTTGGGTATCCTTCTTCTTGATTGGCGGTTATTGGTTAGGTGAAAATTCAGATGAGATCTTCCAAATACTCGGGCAACACATATGGAAAATTCTGTTCGGTATAATTATCATTACGCTAATCACCCGATTTCGTAAAAACATAAAGCATATGATTTTAAAACGTATCAATTCAAACAATACTTAACAAGGAAAATTCAGCTTAGCTACGTACAAGAATAATAAAAAGCGAAGACCTATAGTCTCCGCTTTTTTTACATGCATTTTAACTTTCATCATTAATTTTTCGAACGTCTAAACAATCTCGCACCTAAAATTAATGCAAACATACCCGCAATAACAGAAGTAGCTTCAGTTGATGCTCCACCTGTTTGAGGAAGTACTTTGGATTGCTTATTATCTTCTTTACTAGATGATACTTCCAATTGCTCTTTTGTTGTTTCTTCTTTATTTTCTTTCTCTAGGTTTACCCAAATCTCCGGCTTCTCTTTTATCTCTGGTCTTTCTAGCACCTTTGGCTCTTCCGGCTTTTCTTCTTTTATTTCTTCTGTTGTTTCTTCTTTATTCTCTTCTTCTGGTTTCACATGAATTTCCGGCTTCTCCGTAACTTCTGGCTTCTCTAGCTCTTTCGGCTCTTCTGTCACCTTTGGTTCTTCCGGTTTTTCTTCTTTGATTTCTTCTGTTGTTTCTTCTTCAACTTGCTCTTCTTCTGGTTTTACATGAATTTCCGGCTTCTCCGTAACTTCTGGCTTCTCTAGCTCTTTCGGCTCTTCTGTCACCTTTGGTTCTTCCGGTTTTTCTTCTTTGATTTCTTCTGTTGTTTCTTCTTCAACTTGCTCTTCTTCTGGTTTTACATGAATTTCCGGCTTCTCCGTAACTTCTGGCTTCTCTAGCTCTTTCGGCTCTTCTGTTACTTTTGGTGTTTCCGGCTTTTCTTCTTTTATTTCTTCTGTCGTTCCTTCTTCAACTTGCTCTTCTTCTGGTTTCACATGAATTTCCGGCTTCTCCGTAACTTCTGGCTTCTCTAGCTCTTTTGGCTCTTCTGTTACTTTCGGTTCTTCCGGCTTTTCTTCTTTTATTTCTTCTGTCGTTCCTTCTTCAACTTGCTCTTCTTCTGGTTTCACATGAATTTCCGGCTTCTCCGTAACTTCTGGCTTCTCCAGCTCTTTCGGCTCTTCTGTCACTTTCGGTGTTTCCGGTTTTTCTTCTTTTATTTCTTCTGTTGTTCCTTCTTCAACTTGCTCTTCTTCTGGTTTTACATGAATTTCCGGCTTCTCCGTAACTTCTGGCTTCTCCAGCTCTTTCGGCTCTTCTGTCACTTTTGGTGTTTCCGGTTTTTCTTCTTTTATTTCTTCTATTGTCTCTTCTTCAACTTGCTCTTCTTCTGGTTTTACATGAATTTCCGGCTTCTCCGTAACTTCTGGCTTCTCCAGCTCTTTCGGCTCTTCTGTCACTTTTGGTGTTTCCGGTTTTTCTTCTTTTATTTCTTCTATTGTCTCTTCTTCAACTTGCTCTTCTTCTGGTTTTACATGAATTTCCGGCTTCTCCGTAACTTCTGGCTTCTCCAGCTCTTTCGGCTCTTCTGTCACTTTTGGTGTTTCCGGTTTTTCTTCTTTTATTTCTTCTATTGTCTCTTCTTCAACTTGCTCTTCTTCTGGTTTTACATGAATTTCCGGCTTCTCCGTAACTTCTGGCTTCTCTAGCTCTTTCGGCTCTTCTGTTACTTTTGGTTCTTCCGGTTTTTCTTCTTTTATTTCTTCTGTTGTTTCTTCTTCAACTTTTTCTTCTTCTGGTTTTACATGAATTTCCGGCTTCTCCGTAACTTCTGGCTTCTCTAGCTCTTTTGGCTCTTCTGTTACTTTTGGTGTTTCTGGGTTAGTTGGAGCTTCCAGTTCTTCTATCAATTCTTCTTTACCTTGTTCTTCTACTTCTGTTACTTCGTGGATTTTTATATTTGTAATATCATATCCGTTAACTTTCGATTGATATCCTGATACTGGTTGTTCTTTCACTTCATACGTATAAGCTTTTCCGGCATTATCAACTGCTGGTAACTTTCCAAACTCATATTTCCAATCATTTGCTGCCGTAACTTCTTTCGTTGTAATGACTTTACCATTTTGTAGTAAATCTACTTTAATCGTTTTTGGGCGATCGTTTACTTTGTCGCCTTCCCACGTTTTCGTTCCTGCAACAGATGTAGTTTTTAACTTATTTGAAATCATAAGTTTAATTCCATTTACAACATCCTGCTTAATTGCAAAAGAAATTTTTGCTTTCGGATCAAACTCTACGTAGTTCGGCGCAGCGATTTCTTGCACATAGTAATTACCTGGAGCAAGGTTTGGCGCTTCAACTATTCCGTCTTGATTTGTTGTATAGGAATCACCAATTTGCTGACCTGACTCTGTAAACAATTTAAAAGAAACACCTGGAATAAACTTATTCTCGTCTCCTTCAATATGTTTAACAATCTGCAACGTTCCTTTCGCAGGTAAAACCCCTTCAGCCCCGCCGCCAAACGATATATTTTCAACCTTTACACTATTAGATTCAGAAATAGGTTTCTCATGTAAAATTTGATAATCAAGCTTGTAGTCATTTTGTAGATGTTTCAACTTTTTCCCGCTATCAGTAATCGTTGATGTATAGAAAATAGTAAACGACGTAGCGTTCGCCATATGCCTATAAATTACAACTTCAAATGAGTTATCACTTGTAAGCTTAATGTAGCCATAACCTCGGTCTTGAAATTGTTTAAGAGACAAATATTCTTTATTATTAATAGTAATAGTAAAACTATCTTTATTTAGCGTTTGTCCTTCTTGTAACGTATCTTTTAAAACAATATTGTCATGTAAATATTGTTTCTTTAAATTTATATTTAAAAACCAACGCACTTCATTACTTTTGTCTGGCTGAATATCACCAGATTTATAGAAAAAGATCCCCGGTTCTGTACCCTCTCCTTTTGGATGCGTAATACTTACCGTTTGTTTTTCTAAATCTGTCCCTAAATTCGTTTGTACATCTTTCGTCTTTCCTGCTTCAACATTCGTACCTTGAACAGTGAAATTAAAGTTCCCTCTAATATTCTCAAGCTTCTCTACGGTATCATTAAATGTACAAACTACATTATTTGCATTAATTTGGCACGTGCCAAAAACACGCCCTGCCTCATCCTTTAACGCAATTGTGCCACTATAACCTTTTAATTCTGGAGGAAGTGCTAACGTTAATGTATCCCCAGACTTCATCTTCTTTCCGGGTTTTTCACTAAAGTTTACATGTATCGTAGTCTTTTCTCCATAACTTAATTTCGTCTTTTCAAATGCAAAACTATCAACAAATCCTGTTGCGTTTAATTCTTGAGCATGCCCTATGATGGGCGTAAAAACTTGTCCAATGATAACAGTAAAAATAAAACAAATTACAGATATTCTTTTTAAATATGTACTCATAAAACCTCCAATGTTAATTGTTAAACTTTTTAGCCGTGAGATCTATTCCACCCAAAATACCCCTTAAACTAAGGGGGTACGGACTAAAGATTATTTGCAGCATCAAACCATCGTTAGTTCTACAACATAAAGTAATAAACAATACAATTCATTCACTATATTGTGTTCATTCCTACTTTTTTTCGGGCAGCCAACAATAAATACTATTCCTAATAAAAACACATTACAAGACTGTTCATTTACATATTAATTTGTTACTATATTCATGCTACCAAAATATACTAAATGACCACTTTATTCATAGAGTCATCTGATGACTGACCTTCTTTATCTTTCATCGATAATTCTCCTCTAATACCTTTATTCCACTCTTACTAAATTTATTATTTTAACATCTATAAAATCTACCTGAAAAATTCAAAAAAACCCTTATTTAAAGCGGACTTTATACATTTATAAGCAAAATGTAATCCCTTAAAAAATATTTTTATATAATAATAAAAGAGAGTTTAAATAGAAAATACATACCATTTTTTCAATCGTTTTCAAAAAAATAAAGCTACCTTTTCTTATGAAAAAAGATAGCTTTATTTGTATAGACGACTGCTCTACACCCTATTGTTTTGCACCTTTCAACGACTCTCTCAACACAAACTTTTGTAATTTCCCACTCGCATTACGAGGAAGTTCATCCACAAATAAATAATGACGCGGACGTTTATAATCTGCTAATTCATCACTATTTTTACAATATAATTCCAATTCTTCTTCTGTAATCGCTTCATCTTTCTTTACAATAACAGCCACAACACGTTCTCCCCATAATTCATCTGGCTCACCAAGCACCGCAACATCTAATACACCAGGATGACTATGAAGGAAATCTTCAATTTCACGTGGATAGATATTAACGCCTCCGCTAATTACCATATCATCCACACGATCTGCGACGAATAAATAGCCATCTTTATCGAAATAACCTAAATCACCAGAGTGATACCATCCTTTATACATCGATTTTGCATTTGCTTCTTCTCGGTTATGATAACCAGCCATCATAGTTGGGCCGCGCAAAATAATCTCCCCCACTTCATAAGGAGGCAATACATCATCTGGCTCTGCTGGTGCATCATCGCTTGGTTTTACGATGCGGATTTCATGACTAAAGCATGGTGTTCCCGCTGAACCTGCTTTCGTTATTTGATCTTCTTCTACGAGAAACGCAACAACTGGTCCCATTTCTGTCATTCCGTAAATTTGTACAAGATCAATATAAAGACGTTCTTTACATTCCTTCACTAGCGCTGGAGCCATCGCCGCTCCTCCATATATACCAATCTTCATCGATGTTAAATCGTACTGTGTTAAATCTTTTTGCAGTAACATATTCCACATCGTCGGTGCTGCAAAAAACGTCGTAATCTTCTCTTCTTGAATCGTATGTAATACTCTATCCGTATCAAAGTGATGTAAAATAACATTCTTTCCACCAACTTGAATGCGCGGAATGATTCCAGCATTTAACTCGCCGCAATGATATAAAGGCGCCACTACAAGCCCAGCACTATCTCTATTATATTTTAAGAAATACGTACAAATCATACTATGCTCAGCCATTTCACGATGGCGATGTAATACGCCTTTCGGATGACCTGTCGTACCGCTCGTATACAGCATAGAACAATAATCCATTTCATCAATTTCGATATCTACTTTGTCAGAAGATGCTTCATTAACTTTTTCATGGTAAGAACTAGCATAGGAAGGTGTATCGTCTTCTACATACCAAAAAGACGAATTTGGAAAATCTCGTTCAATGATAGCAACAGTTGATTCAACTGCTTTTTCAAAAACTACTACTTTCGAGGCTGCATCTTGGAGGATATACGATAATTCTTTTGCTTTTAAACGGAAGTTAATCGGGTTAAAGATTGCCCCAATTTTCGCACAGGCTAAGTAAACGTTTACAAATTCACGGCAATTATATAAGTAAACAGATACAGTATCTCCCTTTCTTACCCCTTCTTTCAATAGTGCTTGCGCCGTTTTATTTATTTGCTCATCCCACTGTTTATATGTCCAGCGAATGTTTTTTTCCGGCTCTACTAACGCCTCTTTATTCGGATACTTACCAACAGCTAAATCAAATATTCTCCCTATCGTCATGTACATGCCAACAATTTCCCCCTTTTCTCTTTCATAAATCTATCATTTCGTCCATAAGTAGACATTGTCCTCTAATGTTTTGACTAATTTTTCTGATTATTATCGACATAGTTTTACAAACAGTGCCGTTTATCGATAAGTGAAATTATATCGACCACAACTTGAATCAACCCACAAATAGCGGAATAAAAAAGAGGCTGTTCCAAATCGGAACAACCTCTTTCTTCTTATACAAATAGCTCTTCTAAAATTTTCAGTTTGTCTTCTGTATATTTTACGAAGCCATCGTTATATGATTTTGGATCTTTCGGATTTGCGAAGTGCGTAATTGCACCTGTCTTCGGATGAACAAACTTACTTGATGCACCACAGCCAAGTCCGATAATTGATTGAACTTCTTCCATAATAACAATGTTATAAATGCTTTCTTGCGTCGGCATTGCATAACCAACGTTCTCTAAGTTACCTAAAATGTTCTTTTGACGATATAGGTAATATGGTACGTAATTATGCTTTTGCGTCCACTCTTCTGCTTCGTGCATCATCGCTGTAATTTCTTCGCGACCAGCTACTTTATATTTACGTTTGTTTTGCGTCATTTCAGAAGCACGTTTGAATGATAACGTATGAACTGTTAACGATTCTGGCATTAACTTTTCTGTCTCATCTAACGTATTCTTGAAGATATCTAGCCCTTCACCAGGAAGACCAATAATTAAGTCCATATTAATATTGTTCATTCCCATTTCACGAGCTAAGTGATACTTCTCAATTGTTTCTTCTACAGTATGGTGACGTCCAATTGCTTTTAATGTTTCTTGATGGTATGACTGCGGATTAATACTAATACGGTCAATGTTCCATTTATTTAACACTTCTAGCTTCGCTGGCGTAATTGTATCGGGGCGACCTGCCTCAACTGTTACTTCACGCACATTTTTTACATCTGGAAACGCTTCATACATTTCTTCATATAGCATATCCATCTCTTCTGCTGTAATACTTGTTGGTGTACCGCCGCCATAATAAATCGTCGTAACTGTTACACCTTTTTCTTTTAAAAACTTACCAATTTCACGAACTTCATAATGTAAACCACCTAAGAATGAATCAACAGAGCCTTGGCGTCCGTTAATTGCATAAGCCGGGAATGTACAATATGCACATTTTGTTGGGCAGAATGGAATACCGATATAAATACTTACTTCCTCTTTCAAACGGTATAAATCTGGAACTACCGCTAATTGGCAATCCACAATACGCTGAAGAAGTTCAATTTTCTCTTCATGAATTAAATAGCTTTCACGAAGTTCTTGATGTGCTTCTTCTTTTGACATACCATTTTGAAGCATTTTATGAAGAAGTTTTGTCGGACGAACTCCTGTTAAAATGCCCCAGCTTTGCTCAAGACCAGTTAACTGCTGAAGAACAGAAAGATATACATAAGAAACAACGTGCTTCACTTGCTTCATACGCTCTTTTTCATCTGTGAAAGCAGATAAATCTTTTGCGAATGTTTCTTCATACACATTTCCAGTAGCAACATCTGTTAAACGAGCAGATGCTTTCACATTCTCTTCAATGTGTATATCAACAATTAGATTTGCTTCCTCTTGTTCAAATCCAATCGTACTATCTTCAAAAAATAAGCCGCCAATATTTTGCAGCGGACGTAAAAAACGATCATCTTGTAACGTTTTAATTGAAATTAACAACATTATCACCTTTTCATTTGCAAACTCTCTTTAGTTTACTTGAAGGGCGTTTGTAGGTCAATACAGAAGGTTTTACCTTATTTCTATATCCTATTTAAAACAAACTGAATATTGGTTTTTCACGAACTTTCCCTAGTTATATAGACATTAGAATATACTCTTGTTACAATCTAGAACGTATTAGTACTTGATACTAATTTAAAATACATCTAAAGGAGGACTTTTAACACGACATAGATACTATAACGTGTTAAAAAACAACTATGAAAAAAAGGTTTTACAACATTTTTGCACTATCTTTGGCATTACAAACATTTGTAGCACCTACCCTTTCATTCGCAGAAAATATAGAGAAAACTGCAGAATTGTCTATTGATGAACAAGCTTTAAAAAGCATTGAAGAACATGCAAAGCAGCATAGACATGACGAAGAAAACGACCTTGAAATCTCGGGTGAATATCTTCTCCACTTATCAACAAAACTTCCACTATACGATACAAACGACTTACAAACCAAAACAAATATTGAAATTGCTGAACCGGTAGTAAAAGCAACGAAGAAAAAAGGTAATGCATATTACGTACAAACTACATCCGGTTCTGGTTGGGTTAATAAGGAAAATAATAGTTTAGAAGTACAAGAAATTCATAAACTTTCAACTCAAAAGCTAATTGTAACTGAAGAAACGTCAGTATATTCATTCCCTTTCCAATCGTTTAAAGAAGAAACGACATTACAGCCACAAACAGTAGTTCCTACTGAACAAGCTGGGAATTGGTTTAAACTTCAAATGAATGGAACTGAAAAATGGATTTATGCACCTTCAGCTACATTTGAAGGTACGAAAGCATCATTATTTGAAAAAACAGGTTCTATCGAAAAAAGAAGCGCAACTTTCTTCAAAACACCATCTAATTTGCCTACAAATAACGTTTATGGTGTTACGTTTAAAGAAATGATCGTTCCAAAAGGGAATGAAAACATTCGTCCTGGCTACGCAATGGAACCGAAGTACATTACAATTCATGAAACTGCTAATACGAGTAAAGGTGCTAACGCGTTAAATCATGCAAAGTACCTAGATAGCCAAGCCCGCGGAAATACTGATCGTTCAGCATCTTGGCATTTTACAGTAGATGACAAAGAAATTTATCAACATCTTCCATTAAATGAAGTTGGTTGGCATGCTGGAAATAAGACAGGAAACTATGAATCTATCGGAATTGAAATTGCTGTGAATAGTGATGGAAATTATACGAAAGCGGTAGAAAATGCCCGGAAATTAGCTGCTTATTTAATGAACGAATTAAACATATCTCTAGATCACGTTCAAAAGCATCAATTTTGGAGCGGAAAAAACTGCCCTGCATTTATGATTCAGCGCGGACAATGGGATGCTTTCTTAAAGGGCACGAATGCTTACTATAATGAAAATCGTAAAGATGTTATTCCGCCGCCAGAAGTCCCTCATGAAAAAGACGATATTACAGGTGGATGGTATGAACAAGACATTCGCCAGTTAGCGGCTAGAAAAATCATGTTCGGTGATGGAAATGGTTCTTACTGGCCAAACCGCCTCGTAACACGAGCTGAGTTTGCAAATTTAATGTCGAGAGCTTTAAAATTACCAGCTGGAAACGCTAAATTTACAGACTTAAACGAAGCGCATCCATCTTTAGTAGACGGAATTAATCGTGCCGCTAGCGCAGGTATCATTAATGGTCGTGGAAATAATAAATTTGATCCAACCGCTACAATAACACGTGATGAAGCTGTTATTATGATTGACCGTGCATTAGCATATAACTCAATTTATAGAAAAGAAATGAAATTACCATTCATTGACCAAGATTTAGCATACGATAAGAAGGCATTACAAAATGTTTACGCATACGGAATCGTAAAAGGGAACGAACGGAATGAATTCGTACCAAAAGGCACAGCAACACGTGCTGAAGCAGCCGCATTTTTAAATCGAATGCTTAAAGTTATTGAAGCTTAAACATGAAAAAACGTAGCGTATTCGCTACGTTTTTCTTTCATCATTTCGGTGTATTTTTATGATTCTTCAAAAACGGAAGCGGGAATTGCTTACGGAAATGTTCTTTAATCATATACTCTACACCGTTCTCACTATTTGAACGTGTAATCCAGTCAGCTGCTTGTTTTAACTCTACAGGCGAGTTCCCCATTGCTACCCCGAGTCCTACATTTTCAATTATTTCTAGATCTTCTAAACTATCTCCAATCGCAACCATTTCGTTTAGCGAAATATTTAAATGCTCTCCAAGCAATTGTAATCCACGTAATTTTGATACATTTTGCGGCAAAATTTCTATTCGTTTTGAATCACACTCAACATACTCTATATCTTGGAATGCTTTTCTTAATGTATTTAGCCCTCGTTCTTTTTCACCTTTACTTTGGAAAATAACATCAATTTTTGGTGCCGCTACTGGATGATCACGGAGCGCATCACCTAACGAGTCTACAAACTGAACAGGATAAAATAACGGATCTGCGCTTGATAATACAGTACGCGCAATTAAGTTTGGTGTATTTCTCTCACGATTTCCGATTGAAAATCGTTCATGAGAAATGCGGACGTTACAATCGAAGTGCTCTAACACTTGCACAATGTTAAACGTCTTCTCTTCTGATAATCTTCTTTGAACGTACGGCTTATCTAACATCGCTGAAACGAAAGCACCGCCATGTGTCACTAATATAGAATCTAATTTTAACGCCTTTGCTACCTTATAAGCGGATTGAAAATTACGACTCGTAAATAATGTAACGTATACATCTTTTCTTTTCACAAATTCAATCGTTTCTCTTAATCCTTTTGCAATTTTTCCGTTGTTGTATAGTAGTGTCCCATCTATATTAAGAGCTAGTAAGCGATAAATCATGTCGCACTCCCCCTCTTCGCTGTTGTACTCTATCCATAATTTATGAAATAAATGTAGCAAATAGAACGAGTTAGAATTACTACTGAAAATTTGGTTTACTATATACATATACACTTAGCAAAGGAGATAGTACAATGCAAGCACCACCTTCCTTTTATGAAGGCGATACGTTAGAAGTCGCAAAGAAATTACTCGGACAGAAACTTGTACATATTGTAGACGGAGTAAAACGAAGCGGAATCATTGTAGAAGTAGAAGCATATAAAGGTCCGGATGATAAAGCCGCACATAGTTACGGCGGGCGACGAACAGACCGCACAGAAGTCATGTTTGGCGCACCTGGACATGCTTATGTATATTTAATTTACGGTATGTATCATTGTTTTAACGTCATTACAGCGCCAGTTGGCACCCCGCAAGGTGTTCTCATTCGAGCCCTTGAGCCAGTAGATGGAATCGAAGAAATCAAACTAGCACGCTACAACAAAAGCGACATTACAAAAGCGCAGTATAAAAATTTAACGAACGGCCCTGGCAAACTATGCCGTGCCCTCGGAATTACGTTAGAAGAACGAGGCGTATCCTTACAAAGCGATACATTACATATTGAACTCGTCCCAGAAGAAGAACACATATCATCACGATATAAAATAACAGCAGGACCTCGCATTAATATCGACTATGCTGAAGAAGCTGTACATTATCCGTGGCGTTTTTATTATGAGGGGCATCCGTTTGTTTCAAAGAAATAAACGATATCAACGATTCGACAAGAAATATCTACTTACCGACAAATAAAAGAAGACTGTTCCACAATGGAACAGTCTTCTCCTTTTACTCCGCACCTTCCGCAGTCGCAATATTATCCTCTAAGTTTTCTCTTGATAATTCAGCCGCCATAAAATCAGCTGTTTCTGGAAGTGCTAAATGCATATGAGCTTTTTGGCAAATTTGGATCGTACAGTTTTCTACAACATAATCAAAAACATGTCCGCCTCCGCTTCTTGCATCGTCAATGTAATGTAAGTGGAAACCCGCTACACCAATACCTTGCGCGTAATCTGGTGTCCAAAATCCAGCAAGCGTACCTTCTGTATGTTTAAATGAAAAAATCGGCTGAGATTTCGTCACTTCAACAAGTGGTGTATACGGTTTTTCTTGTCTTGGAACAGTTCTCGTTCTTACTTCACGGAATGTACCGTCCATTCGAATAGCGTAAAATAAATTTTTACTTGGCATTAATTCATGTAATAAAGCTTCCACTTCTTCACGATTCATCGGACGCTCTACCGTATAACTCATTTCTTTTTCAAAAAACGTTACAGTCGCAAACGGTGTTGTTTCTTCCGGTTCTACTTTTTCTGCTGAACCGTCTGAACGTAAATGATAAAATTCATTATCAAACGCAATCATTTCACCATCTAATTGATCAAATGTGCCGATGCCGAAATCACCACGTTCTTTCAATTCCTCAAAGCTAATTACACCATCATATATACCATCTAATAGCGCAAGCATTGTAGATGTTTGATATACTTCATTACTCGTTTTCGTTCTTTTTGCATCAATATCAATGAATTGCGCAACAGTCATCTCAAATCTGCCTCCATTAGTTTAATTGGTTTGGTAATAATTTTTCGCTTAATTTAATGTTGTCACGGTAGTCAATTGGAACATCAATAATGACAGGACCGTCTGCTGCTAGTGCTTCTTTTAATACACCTTCTAATTCATCAGGCGTGTTAACGCGAAGACCTTTCGCACCGAAGCTTTCTGCATATTTCACAATATCAACATCGCCGAACTCTGTAGCTGATGTTCTACCGTATTTCATCATTTGTTGAAACGCAACCATATCATACGTACCGTCTCTCCATACAAGATGTACGATCGGAGCATTTAAACGTACCGCTGTTTCTAACTCCATCGCTGAGAATAAGAAACCACCGTCACCTGATACGGAAACTACTTTTTTACCTGGTTCTACTAAAGTAGCAGCGATTGCCCAAGGAAGTGCAACACCTAACGTTTGCATACCGTTACTAAATAATAATCTACGTGGTTCATAAGAACGGAAACATCTTGCCATCCAAATGTAATGGGAACCGATGTCGCATGTAACAGTTGTATCGTCATCAATTAAAGAACGCAGTGTACGAATCACTTGAAGCGGATGCGTAACACCTTCTGACGCACGGTTTGGAACTTCTGCTTGTTCTGATAATTTCGCGCGTAATCGTTCTAATACTGCTTCTGATTTCGTACTTAACACAAGTTTCGGTAATTTTTCTGCGATGCTATTTACTGTTAAGGCAATATCACCAATTAATTCACGCTCTGGTTGATAATCATGGTCGATATCCGCTTGATGATCATCAAGATGAATAATCGTTCTGTCTCCAAGTTTATTCCAGAATTTCGGATCGTACTCAATTGGGTCATAACCGATCGAAATAACAAGGTCTGCTTCTTCTAGTAAAATATCACCTGGTTGGTTACGGAATAATCCAACGCGACCGAAGAAATGATCTTCTAACTCACGCGAAATGGCACCAGCTGCTTGATATGTTTCAACGACAGGAAGTTCTGTATCCGCAATTAATTCACGAACAGCTTTCGTCACTTCATTTGTGCTCGCTCTCATACCGAGTAAAATAACCGGTAATTTCGCTGCTTTTATTTTTTCTACTACATATGTAATTTCATGTGTGGGAGCGATTCCAAGCTGTGGCTTAGAAAGCGCACCGATAGACTCTACAGTCGTTTCCGCAGTCATAACGTCTTGCGGAAGACTTACTAAAGTAGCCCCTGGATTTGTGGAAGTCGCACTTCTAAATGCATTACTAAGTGCTTCTGGCACATTATCAGGATGCTCTACTTCTACGCTATATTTTGTGATTGGTTCGAATAGTGCAGCATTATCCATAGATTGATGCGTACGTTTTAATCGATCTGTACGTGGAACTGCACCAGCTAAAGCAACAACGGGATCACTCTCCGCATTCGCAGTAACAAGACCTGTCGCTAAATTTGATGTCCCTGGTCCTGAAGTTACAAGACACACACCCGGTTTCCCTGTTAATCTACCAATAGCAGCTGCCATAAATGCTGCGTTTTGTTCATGACGACAAACAATTAACTCTGGTCCTCTTTCTTGCAGTACATCAAATACAGAGTCTATCTTCGCTCCTGGAATACCGAAAACATGTGTCACACCTTGTTTAATTAAACAATCAACAACAAGATCTGCTCCTTTTGTTTTTGTCTTCACGTCGTTTGCTTTTACACCTGTACTCAAACTAATCATCCCTTTATTTCATAATGTGTGTAATAAAGATTTTTAATTTCACCTAGTTAATTAACGTGGTGAAGTATTATTTATCATTATAGTACAAATACATTATTTTTCCAATGATATGAATTTGACAGTTTTTTGACAAGCGATAAGGAATGCGCTTACAACCCTTTACTTATCCTAAAATAATATTTTTATAACTTCTCTAAAATGTAAGAGAAACTTCCATCTCGTTATAGTATTAAAATCTTAACAGTACCTTGCAAAGAACACTAGTAAATGATATATTTGTAAATATTGGAATACCCATTAATTGGAACACTTTTCACCACTCATATCCCCCTTTTCAAAAGATAAGATTCTCAGCTGTAATTCATCATTCTATAAAGGAAAGTGATTGTTATGAACAAAAGTGAATTTTTGGAACAACTTAGTTCCTCCCTGCAGAATATACCTAATGTAGAAAAGAAAGATATTATTTCGGAGTATGAAACCCATTTTATCAGTGGTAAACAAGATGGGAAATCTGATGAAGAAATTGCTAGAAAACTAGGAAACCCTAAAACAATCGCGAAAGAACTTACTGTTTCCTATGCAATAAGCAATGCTGACAATAAACGAAGCTTTAAAAATATGATAACCGCACTATTTTCCGTTATGAGTTTAAGTATTTTAAACTTTACCTTTATCATTATCGCCTTTTTCGTACTACTCTTTTTATTACCGATTCTTCTAGCACTTATCATTGCTACTCCATTATTAATCATTTCACCTATTTTATTAATAGGATTAGGATTTTTCAAAGGATTTCATCAAATTAGTTATTCCGATGTTTACAATGTGTTTATCGCTTTTTGCAGCGGTTTACTCATATCCGTCATATGTTATCAAATGGTCAAACATCTATACGCAACTTTAGTAAAGTATTTGAAATGGAATATAGCTATTTTACAAAGACACTAATGAATAAAAAAGGAGATTAAAATGAAGAAATATACTTTATATTCACTCATACTACTTACTCTTTTATTTCTAGCAGCTTGTTCAAACAGTGCAGAACCTAAGGAAGAAAACGATGTACAATCTATTAAAGATGTTACGATTAAAATTCCTGAAACTATATTCACTTCCTCCAAAAAGAATGAAACGATTAACGAAGATGAAATGAAACAAAATATAAAAACGTATTTAGATTATAGCGGAGAGTTATACGAAAACATCGTCCCACTTTCGTCAGCCATGTCTGACGAGAAGGTTACTGAATCCGACCGAGAGAAATTAAAACAACTAATAGATTTAGCAAAACAAAATGATGCGAATTTCCATAATTTTATTAGTAACAATACGATCCCCAATGATTACAAACAGCCTTCAAAGGAAATTCATGATTACATTTCAGCGTCTACGGCACTTTCAGTAGAACTAGAGCAAGAATTAGACAAACTCACTCAAGATGGTAACTTATTCAAAACTGACTTTTCTTTTACAAAACGATTTGAAAAAGTTAATGGTAGGAAGCAAAAAGAAATTGAAACATTTTTGAAGGAAAAGAATATTAAAACGGAGTATTTCCACAAATAAGAAACAAAAAAGACGCCCCTATACTAGGGCGTCTTCCTTCATTACGCTTGTTGTTGCGCGTTATATAAATCTTCAAGTGGCTTCATGATAATTTTGTTAACGTCAGTGATAACGATGTTTAGGCGTTGTTCAGTTTCCATTAACTTTGTGATTTTAGCATCTTGTTGAATGCGAGCTACAACTTCTTGTGCTTTTTGGTTATCTTCTTCAGTGATTTCTTGACCTTGCATCATTTTTTGTTGTAGGCCAAGTTGCATTGTACGGAACTCATCGAATAAGTTCTTTGAAGCTGTATCAGCTTGAACTGCTGCGTAGCTTGCTTTTAATGTTTGGAAATCTTCGTTTTCAGCGATTGCTTTTTGTAATTCATATGCAACATCATGAATGTTTTTTGTCATTTTGTTTTTCCTCCTTTAGAAGGCTAGCGCTTTTCGCTCACACTGCCTTTTCAGTGCATTTACATACGCACCTCTTCTTACCATATCAAACTATGCAAGAGATGTGAAGAAATTTCACTTTTATTTCTATGTACTTATCTTATCATTTAAGAAACAACAGTAATAATCCTTGCACGAGTCCAATCATCCCGCCTAATAAGGCACCTAAATACGTAATCATTTTTAGTTCATTTTTTGTAATGGATAGAACTAAATCTTCTAGTCTCTCTGTTGAAAATGTGGATACTTCTTGCTGTACAATTTCCGCAAGATGGAGATTATTTAATATACTCGCTACGTTTTCTGTTCCCCACTTCAAGCCTTTCGTTACTGCACTTGGGACTACCTTTTCCATAATTGTTTCTCGAACTGGCTCACATACTTGCTGCACAGATTGGTTTAAAAACTTGCTTACTGTTTCCTCCACTTTAACTGCTGACAATATGGAGCTTACAATCATTTCTTTCTCTACAAACGTTTCTATTTCTTTTACATCTCTTCCTTTTAACTTCTCCCACTCTTTTTGCAGTACATCAGTTAAAAGCTGTTTTGTGCCCTCTTGCCCTAGGAACTTAATAACTTCTGGCTGCACACGATCCACTACACTTACATTCCCTAAAAACATTCCGACTAAGTTAAGCAGCGTTCCCCTAGAAGCAAAGAAATCATCAATCATTTTTGAAAGACGTGCTTTCCCTTCTTCACTTTCAAAAAAACTAATTCCTCGCTCTAAAATAAACGCTGAGACATTTGGGATTGTATTCTCTATTTTTTCATGAACAGAATGAGGTAAAGCCTGTTCCCATGTATATGTATAGTACTCCGCTAAAAATGCCTGAATCTTTTCTGTAATCACATGCTCGATTTTCTCGGTTGCTTCTTTTTCTACATGCGCTACGTTCCATTTTTCTAACATTTGTCGCAGTGATTGTTCATTCGTCATTACTTTATCCACTTCTACTTGTGCCCGGTGGATTAACCCTTTTTGAAACTCTTCATTTGTTAGCTTCTTTCCGATTCCTTCTGGCGTTAACAAATGCTCGACAACCATTTTTCCTAATTGAACAGCAAGCTCATCACGGCGCTTCGGAATTAATCCTGGTGTAAATGGAACTTGAAACTTCCCAATATAAATAGGGCGATGAGGACGAAATAACATTTTTATTGCTAAATGATTTGTGAATCCCCCAATAACTGCTCCGAGCCCTGTCGTCGTTAACATACTTAACCATATATTCATTACAATCAACCTTTCGCTTCTCCAAAACTATAGCATATCATCATACGGACAAAAGTATAATGGTATAAAAACGTATTTGCAATATATAGCTTCGCCTATTGTGCCAACATTTTGTTAGTAAAGGAGTGATTTCGTTGGTTCTCGGTATTTTAACTTCTCACCCTCATTATGAGCAAACGTATTACACCGAAATCGCTAAACGCGCTCGGCTTTATCATAATGTCGTTGCCCAGTTTACGCCATTTGGTATTGATCCTAAAACAGATCTTGTCTCTGGTCTGATTTATGATACAGATACAGGAAAATGGAAAGAGCAAACATTCCCTATTCCTTCTTATATATACGATCGTTCTTCTTTTAACGAGGAAACAGACTTCGAAAAAGCAAAGTCAATTATTCACTCATTACACAACCGTCCTACCACTACCTTTTTAAATAACACACTTATTGACTTAAGCGAACTACATGATGTATTTCTCACGAATAAAAAATTATCTCCTTATATACCAAAATTTGAAATAGCAACGATACAAAACATCTTCAAACTGTTATTAAAAACAAAAGATATTATTATACGTCCTACTCATACACATTCCAATGAAAGTCTGTACCGGATTGCTTACAAAAATAAAACATTTCATATCGATACGATAAATGACGCCTATCATACTTCCGCTCAAATCAAACGGACAGATGAATTTATATCTTGGTACAAATCTAATATACGGTCAGCACGTTACATCACCCATACCATGCTGCAGCCACCAAATCAATTAACATACCCACTCCATATTCGAACCATTTTGCAAAAGAATAAAGAACAAAAGTGGAATGCTATCGGCCAATTTATACAAAAAAGCTCATTTCCAAATCAACTTTTACTTTCGGTAACGGATGATTCCTCGCTGCATTCATTTTCAAAAGTTAAATACGTATTATCTAGTACCGGTGTACAATTATTACAGGACGCTTTACACGATATTATAAATGAAGTGTTCCAAACATTAGATCAATCTTATTCTTCGTTATTCGAGTTAGAGCTTTCCACCATTATGGATCAAAAGGGGGCCATTTGGCTTATGTATGTCAACACGATTCCCCCGTACGAACATTACATTCGTCACAGTGATTCATTAGCCGAAAAAATATATCACGGACCACTAAAATTTAGTCGCTTCACACCATAATGAAAGGGGGTAAACCCATATTGAAAGAGCACATATATACGTTAAACATTTCAGATGAGCATCCAAACAGTATTACTTTACCTTATATTTTTTCCATTACACCACCCATTTCATCCCTTTCCTTCGGCGTACGCCATGTTACAAGTGAAGAAGTAGAAATTCATTATTCCTTTACTCGCGAAATCATTATCGGACAACAAATTGCAGAGAAGCTTTTGCTTCCTCATTCCACTACCATTCATGCATTCACGCAAAATGAAACCATTATTTTCGGACCATTAATCGGGATTTTCACAACTGGTTTTAACGATGACTCTTCTAACCCTTTAGGAAACCGATCAACTTCTCTTGGCGAGTTACTAACGCCGCCATTCACTTTGCGGCCATTTGTATTCGTTTTTGGTGTGCAACATATAGACTGGGAAGATGAAACGATTGAAGGATATTTCTTTCAAGAGGAAAAGTGGATAAAGCAAAAAGTTCCTTTACCGAATGTCATTTACGATCGATTACCAAATCGGAAGGCCGAAAATTATAAACCGATCGTAAGAGCAAAAAGAAAATTAGAACATGACTATGCTATTCCATGGTTTAATCCAGGATTTTTTAATAAATGGGAAGTGCACCAACTTCTTATGAAAGATGAATCCATTATGCCGTTATTACCAAACACAGAAACATTTCAGCACTTCGAGCAAGTTGAACGATTTCTCGGAACGTATAAATCGATTTACATGAAACCGATTCACGGCAGCTTCGGTAGAAATATTCATCAACTATTTTATTCTCAAGCAGAGAATTGCTACTACTGTCGTTATCGCGAAAATGAAGAAAACAAACTAAGAAAGTACCAATCATTAGAAACGCTTCTAAACCATGTGTTAAAAGGACATGATTTAAAAAAGTTTATCGTACAACAAGGTATTCCATTACTTCGCTTCGATGGGCAACCTGTTGATTTCCGCATTCATACAAATAAAAATCATTTCGGCCAATGGATGGTCAGTGCAATCGTTGCAAAAATTGCTGGCAAAGGTAGCTTAACAACGCATGTAAATAGCGGTGGCGATACAAAATTACTACAAGAACTTTTTCCTGATTCAACAAAACAAGTTCAAATTGAAAATAAATTAAAACAAACTGCCTTACAAATCAGTTACGCGCTCGATGAACAAGTAACCGGAAATATTGGAGAAATTGGTTTTGATATCGGTTTAGACACGCAGGAAAACCCGTGGCTCTTTGAAGCAAACTCTAAACCTGGGCGAACTGTATTCCAAGATGAAAAGTTAAAAGAGCAAAGTGAACTAACGCGCCAATTATTTTACGAATATGCCATCTACTTAACTGAACATTCTTTGCGCGATGCAAAAGAAAAAATGTCTCAAATAAAATCAGGAGCTTCCTCAAACACCGAGAATATCCCGTCCCCTATGATTCACTCACAAATACGAAAACAAAAACTTCCACCTCATTCATAAGGTGGAAGTTTTCTATTTACACAAGTTTTACTACAACCTCTGTTTCCACATTACATACTCCGCAATAAAAAATATGATTGCAGTATTCATTTGAACTATTATGTGTTAAACCATCTACTGCACTTAATAATTCTTGGTCCATATACGCACTATAATCGTCTATGTAATCTACAGCCTTCCCATAATCTTGGAGTATACTTTGGCAATTTTGACAAGAATATGTTTGTGATTCTAATGCATTGCAAAGCGGGCAAATTCCCATCACGATTCCTCCATACGTTATCATTTACAAGCTGATTGAAGAGAGCATCTAGCCGTGCATAGGAGCATTTTGATCCGCCCCTATTCAAAATAGAACTATAAAGTTAATGATTTTCCCCCGAGTAGCGGGATACAAAAAACATATTTCAAATCGCTCTTAGTTTAGCCTTCTTTCTAAAAAATACAACGATAACTCTTATTTCATACTTTACGAAATCACTAATATTTTTTACAAAATTTACAAATTATTATTTCGTATATCTTTCTAGGTAACATCCATACTATGAGTACAAACTTAATTACCGATGGATTAGCGCCAAACGGGGCGACAATCTGGTTCAATTCCAGCTAGTCCAACCAAAAAAAATTTTTATAACTCTAAGGAGGATATATTCCTATGGCAAACCAAAATTCTTCAAATCAATTAGTAGTACCAGGAGCAACAGCAGCAATCGACCAAATGAAGTACGAAATCGCTCAAGAATTTGGTGTACAATTAGGAGCAGATTCTACGGCTCGTGCTAACGGTTCTGTTGGTGGAGAAATTACAAAACGTCTAGTTGCAATGGCTGAGCAAAGCCTTGGCGGATTCCAAAAATAAATATATATGGCAAAAAGGTCTCAAGGCATATGCCTTGAGACCTTCCTTCATTTATTGCAACATTTGTAAAAACTTCTTCGTACGTTCTTCTTTTGGATTTGTAAATACTTCTTCTGGTGTACCTTGTTCGACAACGACACCGCCATCCATGAAAATAACACGATTCGCAATTTGATGTGCAAAACGCATTTCATGCGTTACAATCACCATCGTCATGCCCTCTTTCGCAAGTTCTTTCATTACTTTCAGAACTTCTTGAACGAGTTCAGGATCAAGCGCTGACGTTGGCTCATCAAATAGTAACACTTCCGGCTCCATCGCAAGCGCGCGAGCAATTCCAACGCGCTGTTGTTGTCCGCCTGATAATTGGAATGGATATAAGTCTACTTTATCCGCAAGACCAACTTTTTCAAGGAAATAGTTTGCTTTTTTCTTCGCATCTTCTTTCCCCATCTTTTTCACTGTAACAAGCCCTTCCATAACATTTTGAAGTGCTGTTAAATGCGGGAATAGGTTATGGTGCTGGAATACCATACCTGTTTGCGTACGAAGGTTAACAATATCTTTCTTCGATACTTTTTGAGAGAAGTCGAGCTCTTTATTACCGATTCGAATATTACCAGCGTTCGGCGTTTCTAACACGTTGAGACAACGCAGGAATGTCGTTTTACCAGATCCAGATGGCCCGATAATAACAACAACTTCCCCCTTCTCAACTGATAAATCTATATGCTTTAGTACGGTATTATCTCCGAAACTTTTTTGTAAATGTTGAATTGAAATCATAAAAACAAAAACTCCTTTTATGAAAGGGTTATTTTAGAGTGTAACGTTCTGAACGTTTTTCTAATATTTGTTGCACAATAGATAATAAGAAGCAAATTACCCAATAAATAAGACCTGCTTCGAAATAAACAATTAAAAACTCGTAGTTCATTGCCGCAATTTCCTGCGCTTTTCGGAACATTTCTGTTACTAAAATTAACGATGCTAATGAAGTATCCTTCACTAAACTAATAAATGTATTCGAAAGCGGCGGGATAGATACGCGCGTCGCTTGCGGTAAAATAACACGTTTTAGCGCTTGCGGATACGTCATCCCAATTGTGTAAGCTGCTTCCCACTGCCCTTTCGGAATGGAAAGGATAGAAGCACGAATAATTTCAGATGCATACGCACCGACATTTAATGAGAATCCAATAACTGCTGCTGTATATGGCTCAACTTCAATATTAAGAGTTGGAAGACCATAGAAAATAATAAATAACTGTACAAGAAGTGGCGTTCCGCGAATGATAGATACATAGATACGAGCAATCCATTGTAAAATACGACTACCTGAAATACGTGCAAGCGCCGTTAACGTCGCAAGTATAATCCCGATAATAAATGTAATAAGCGTTAATGGAATTGTCGTAAACACAGCTTCCTTCAGCATAGGCATGAAGGAAGACTGCATAATATCTATCCAAGTAGACAATCGATCTGAAACCAACGCACTACTTAGATACATTTTCACCGAACCATTTTTTCGCTATTTTATCGTACGTACCGTCTTTTTTCATATCTTCTAACGCTTTATTTACTTCTTGTACTAGCTTGTCGCTACCTTTACGGAATAAGAATCCACTTTGTGACGCTTCTTTTTCTGTATCTACAATTTTAATTTTTGCATCTTTTTTCGTTTCTAAGTAGTTTAACACTGATAATTTATCATTAATTGTGAAATCAACGCGGCCAGTGTTTAATAATTCTGCTGCTTGGCTAAAGCCTTCTACATTCGTAATTTCTGCGCCATTTTTCTTAGCAATATCCGCATAGTTACTTGTTAAAGATTGTGCTGCTTTTAATCCTTTTACATCAGCAAATGTAGCAGGTTTATCTTTATCTTTTGCAATAACTAATACCGCTGAAGATGAAACGTATGGGCTAGAGAAATCATATTTCTTTTGACGATCTTCACGAATACCAACTTCATTCGCAACCATGTCGAAACGTTTTGCATCTAGGCCAGCAAGTAAGCTATCCCATTGTGTTTCTTTAAATACAGGTTTTACCCCTAAACGTTTTGAAACTTCTTCTGCTAATTCAACATCAAATCCAGTTAATTTATTGCTTGAATCGTGGAATGTGAACGGTGGATATGTACCTTCTGTTCCAATTACAAGTTCACCACTTTGTTTTATCTTTTGTAACGCATCTTGACTAGCTGTATCTTTTTTCTCTTCTTTACCGCAGCCGGCTACAATCCCGATCGCTAATGTAGTTACTGCAAGTACTGAAAATAATTTTTTCATGATGGTAATCCTCCAAGTATTCTGATAGGAATTTAAAAACTATATTGATTGTATGCAATCTTGAACAATTTTTCAATGAAAATGTTCTTATTTAGTTTATCCTTTTTCTTCATAATCAAACAAAAGGAGAAAATAATGCTACATACAAAAAATAAGTAACATTTTTTAATATAGCATTTATAAAGAAAAAGGTAAAACAATACTTCTTATTTAACTGCCCTGATTCACAAAAAAAGAACTTGTGAAAATCACAAGTTCTCCTCCATACCTATTAAGCGCTCTGATTACCTTCCATTTGCGTTTTGTACATATCGTAATAACGCCCGCGCTTTTTCATTAGCTCATCATGAGAGCCTTTTTCCAAGATTGTTCCTCTATCAAGCACAATAATTTGATCTGCGCTTTTAATTGTGGAAAGACGGTGAGCAATAATAAATGTCGTTCTTCCTTTTTTCACAACTTCTAGCGCTTGTTGAATCATCGCTTCCGTCTCTGTATCGATACTAGATGTCGCTTCATCTAAAATTAAAATGGCCGGATCAAAAGCAAGTGCCCTAGCAAACGATATAAGCTGGCGTTCTCCGGTTGAAAGTGTGCTTCCCTTTTCTGTAATTTCTTCATTTATATTATTCGCAAACCTTTCAGCACCAACATCGCGCAATGCTTTTACGATGCGCTCTTTTGAAATTTTTTCATTCTCTAAGCTAACATTAGATGCTACTGTCCCACTAAATAAAAACGGATCTTGCAGTACGATTCCCATATGTTCACGAGTTGCTTGTTTCGGCATCTCTTTTACATCGTGACCGTCAATTGTAAGCTTCCCTTTTTCAAACTCATAAAACTGGAAGAGTACATTCATAATGGAACTTTTCCCTGATCCAGTATGACCGACAAGCGCTACTGTCTCGCCTTGTTTCGCTTCAAAAGAAATATTTTTTAATACTTCATCTTTCCCATTATAAGAAAATGACACATTATCAAACTTCACATTTCCTTGTAGGCGAGGCATACGTTCCTCTTCTACTACTTCCCCTTTTTCCTCTAACAATTCAAAAACACGCTCTGATGCAACGCGCGATTGTTCTAAGTTAGCCAGCTGATTTACCATATTTGTAATCGGAGAGAACAATCGTGTTAAATAATCAACGAACGCATACAGTATCCCTAGAGAAATGACGCCTGAAGCACTTAATGAAGCACCACCGAAATACCAAATCACACCTGTGAATGCGATATTTCTTAAGACAGACACTAAGTTATGCGAAGTTGCTGCATTTAAGTTCAAAATTTTATTTTGATACTTAAAATAATCGCCATTTAATTCTTCAAATTCTTTCTTCGTTTCACGCTCTTGACGGAACGCTTGAATAATTGGCATCCCTTGAATGGATTCATTCACTGTTCCATTAATATCAGATAAACGTGAACGCATTTTATGATTGTATACAGACGCATACTTTCTATAAAGAATTGCCCAAACGATTAAAATCGGGATGATGAGTAAACATAACGTCGCCAATTTTACATCGAGTAAAAATAGCGCAGCGAATATCCCGATAATATAAATGATACTAGAAACGAATGTCGCAAGTACCGTCACGTATAAATCCCGAATGGCTTCCGTATCATTCGTGACACGCGATACAATTTTCCCTGCTGGTAAATGATCGAAATAACGAATCGGCAACGTTTGAATATGAGAAAAGACATCTTCCCTCATAATTTGAATAATTTTGTTCGCTGCCTTCTGTAAGAAAAATTGCTTTCCGTATGCAAATAAGGAAACGACTACTAATAAAGCGAAATAGCCACCACCAAGTAATAATAGACGGTTTATTTCTGGTTTATAAAACGCAAACACTTCTTCTTTCGTTAATGCTTTCGCTTTATATACCTGCACCGCCTTACCATTTTGAACGGTAATCATATCACCTTTTACAGTACGTGATCCTTCAGCATTCACTTTATTTGGCACAAAGTAATATTGAAAACCGACTTGCATCACGCGTACTTCTTTTCCTTTTTTCTCACCTTCCTGGAAGCGATCACTTCGCTTATAGAAGGTACCATTATACGAAACAGCCTCTTCACTCTTTTCTGTTTCATACCAAGGTTTCTCTATTCCAACGATATGATCGTCAATCATCGTTTTCGCGACGAAAGGACCGGCAAGCTCCGCGATAACGAAAATAAATAACATTAGCATCGCTGCAAAAATCGTCCCTTTCACTTTCATCGCGTATTGAAACAATCGTTTTGAAACGCTCATATTTTCACCCCACTATCCGCACTTTCACTTTCCCCTTGTTGTCTTTCGAACTGCTCAGCATACCAGCCTCCACTTTTAATAAGCTGATCATGCGTACCCTCTTCCATTACTTCCCCCTCATCCATAACGAGAATCCAATCCGCATGTTGTACGGCAGATAAACGGTGCGTCGTAATAATCGTCGTCTTTCCGCTTCTTTCTGTTCTTATATTTTCAATAATCGCTGCTTCCGTACGAGCATCAACAGCTGATAAAGAATCATCCAAAATTAAAATTTCTGGGTTTTGAATCACAGCACGCGCAATTGAAATCCTTTGTTTTTGCCCTCCTGATAAAGAAACACCCTTCTCTCCAACGAGCGTTTCTAACCCTTCTGGTAAAAACTCTAAATCCTTTGTAAACGCCGCGATTTCAATCGCTTTCTCGAGTTCTTCCTCAGTCGCTTCTCGGTTTCCGAATAAAATATTTTCCCTCGCTGTTTTTGAGAACAAAATATGTTCCTGAGGTACATACCCAATCCACCCGAGTACATTTTCATTCGTTATGTTATTTAACGTCACATCAGAGACCGCAATATCCCCATCTCCAAGCGGATATTGACGAAGAAGCTGACGGACAAGCGTCGTTTTTCCGCTTCCTGTTTTTCCAACAACCCCAAGCGTTTCCCCTTGTTTTAATGTAAACGAAACCTTCTTTAAATTTGTTTCAGTTGATGAAGGATATGAAAAGGTAACGTCATCAAACTGAATATAATCCGGCTCTTGTACAAGCTTTGGATTTTTCGGATCCTTTACATCTGGTTCATACGCTAACGTTTCATTCACACGGTCTAATGAAGCATTTCCTCGTTGCATAACATTAATTAATTCACCAATTGCAAACATCGGCCAAATCATCATCCCTAAATACACGTTAAATGAAACGAGTTCACCAAGTGTCACCTTTGATTGAAATACAAGATACGCGCCATACACTAAACCAATTAAATAACTAAGACCAACAAGCATTTTCACAGTTGGTTGGAATAGTGCATCAATTCTCGCTACCTTCATATTTTTTTCGTAGACGTCATCTCCTAAATGATGAAATCTTTCCTGATCTGCGTTCTCTTGTACGTATGCACGAATAACGCGCACACCAGCGATTGACTCAAGTACCTTATCGTTCATGTCACCGAATGCATCTTGCGCAACTGTAAATCTTTCATGCAATTTCTTTCCATATATATTCATCGCATACGCCATAATCGGAAGCGGGATAAGTGCCGCAAATGTAAGCTCCCAACTAATTGTAAATCCCATCATAAAGACAATCGTAAGCATATATAAACTCGAATCTACGAGCGTTAATATACCGAAACCAGCTGTCATAGCGATTGCTTTTAGATCATTTGTCGCTCTCGCCATTAAATCACCAGTACGATTTTTTTGATAAAACGTCGGTGTCATTTTAAGTAAATGCCCCATAAATTTAGAGCGCATCGTCTTCTCCAGTACGAATGCTCCTCCAAACAATTGATGTTGCCAAACGAAAGTAAGACCGTATCCAACGATCGTAACCCCTATTAAAATAAGAATAGATTGCATAATTGCTTCATTCGATAACGTTCCTGTTTTTATGTTATCAATCGTAACCCCTAACACTTTCGGGGGAATAACTTCAACTATATTTACAATTAAAAGAGCTCCAATGGCGATACTATATCTCTTCCAATGCTCTTTAAAAAACCATTTTAACTTTAGTAATACTGATAACAATGTAACCTCTCCCTTCTCGTGCTCGTTTCCCTCTCATTTCTTTATCCACTATCCAGACCCATCACATTTACATTTCGTAACCCATACAATCTCATCACATTTTTCCACCTTCCAAAGTTTTATATAGTAATGTGGAAAACAAAAAAAAGCATACCGCCGCTTGACGATATGCACAGAAATGCATAAAAGCGTACGTTACGATATACGCAACGTACGCTTTTTATAAGACAAAGATGCCTTATATATCCGCACGGGTTGCGTAATGATATGAATGTCTTCTGCCATTTAACAGAGCTAAGCCCATTACATTTACGATTACAATCATTACGCACACCCCCTTCATTTATTTTCCATTTATAATCTTACAACTTTATTGAGTATTCTGTCAATTATTTTTTTAACTATAGAATAAAATAATCTTTTATCACAAAAAAATGAAGGGGATTCATAATACGATACATCCGTTTGAAATAAGAGAATCTTCTGTAAGAAAGGGCATACAAAATAAAAAAAGAATAAGAAATCGTTTTCACAAACATTTCATTTGAAAAATGTTATCAAACCCCCTACAATCACCTTATACTCACTCTTACAAGTTGCTATTTTAGGAGGACTAATCATGACAACTAGCAATACGTACAAATTTTATTTAAACGGAGAATGGAGAGAAAGCTCTTCAGGAGAAACAATCGAAATTCCATCTCCATACTTACACGAAGTAATTGGACAAGTACAAGCAATTACTCGCGGAGAAGTAGATGAAGCAATTGCATCTGCAAAAGAAGCTCAAAAATCATGGGCAGAAGCTTCTCTACAAGATCGCGCAAAATATTTATATAAATGGGCTGATGAGCTCGTAAATATGCAAGATGAAATTGCCGATATCATTATGAAAGAAGTCGGTAAAGGATATAAAGATGCGAAGAAAGAAGTTGTTCGTACAGCTGACTTCATTCGTTATACTATCGAAGAAGCTTTACATATGCACGGAGAAAGCATGATGGGCGATAGCTTCCCTGGCGGAACGAAATCTAAACTTGCGATCATCCAACGCGCACCACTTGGTGTTGTATTAGCAATCGCACCATTTAACTACCCAGTAAACTTATCTGCTGCAAAACTTGCACCAGCATTAATTATGGGTAACGCTGTTATTTTCAAACCAGCAACTCAAGGTGCAATTAGCGGTATTAAAATGGTTGAAGCACTTCATAAAGCTGGCCTTCCAAAAGGTCTTGTAAACGTAGCGACAGGACGCGGTTCTGTAATTGGTGACTACTTAGTAGAACACGAAGGCATCAATATGGTATCGTTCACAGGTGGTACAAACACAGGTAAACATTTAGCGAAAAAAGCTGCAATGATTCCACTTGTATTAGAACTTGGTGGTAAAGACCCTGGTATCGTTCGTGAAGATGCTGACTTACAAGATGCTGCAAACCACATCGTAAGCGGTGCATTCTCTTACTCTGGTCAACGTTGTACAGCTATTAAACGTGTACTTGTACACGAAAACGTAGCAGACGAGCTTGTTAGCTTATTAAAAGCGCAAGTAGCTGAACTATCAGTTGGATCTCCAGAACAAGACAGCACAATCGTTCCATTAATCGACGATAAATCTGCTGACTTCGTTCAAGGTTTAGTTGACGACGCTGTAGAAAAAGGTGCTACAATCGTTATCGGTAACAAACGTGAGCGTAACTTAATTTACCCAACATTAATCGACCACGTAACAGAAGAAATGAAAGTTGCTTGGGAAGAGCCATTCGGCCCAATCCTTCCAATCATCCGTGTTTCTTCAGATGAGCAAGCAATTGAAATTGCTAACAAATCAGAGTTCGGCTTGCAAGCAAGTGTCTTCACAAAAGACATTAACAAAGCATTTGCAATTGCTAACAAAATCGAAACTGGTTCTGTTCAAATTAACGGACGCACAGAGCGCGGCCCTGACCACTTCCCATTCATTGGTGTAAAAGGTTCAGGTATGGGCGCACAAGGTATTCGCAAGAGCCTTGAGTCTATGACACGTGAAAAAGTAACTGTATTAAACTTAGTTTAATCTTATAAAAAGAAGCTGATCTATTTTTAGATCAGCTTCTTTTTATACAATTGAGTTCACGAGTTGTTTTTCCATAGTTAAATTCACACATTCTACAGAAATTTGATAACCTAGCCATCGCTCAGCAATATGTTCAAATGATGAAACTGAGCCTGTTGTAAAAAATCGATGCTTCGGATTAAGATTGTCAGACAGAATTCCTTTGTGCTGTAAAATTGTGCTTAACTCTATCGCTGTTTCTTCTGCGGAACTAATAATCGTTACATCTTCTCCTAGTTCCTTTTTTATATAGGACTCTAAAAGTGGATAATGCGTACACCCAAGAATTAACGTATCTATATCTTCCTTCGTTAATGGCAGTAAAGCTTGTTTCACTTGTTGCGTTACATATGCTGTATCTTCTAATTGATTTTCTACAACTGTAGCTAAAGTTGGGCACGCATGACTATGCACTTCTAAATATGTATCAAGCTCGTGCAATGCTTTTTCGTACATATTAGACTGTATCGTACCTACAGTTCCAATTACTCCGATTTTCCCTTTCTTTGTCACTTTAATTGCCGCTCTTGCTCCCGGATGTATAACGCCAATAACCGGAATGGGAAGTGCTTCTTGCAAATCAGTCAATGCAGCAGCTGCACCAGTATTACATGCTACAACTAGGGCTTTTAATGGAAACTTTTTGAGGAACTCAACCATTTCAAATATGAAAGATTGTACCTCCTCTACACTTCTTGGCCCATACGGACAACGATCATTATCACCAATATAGTAAATGCTCTCTTTAGGCAATTGTCTTATAATTTCGCTCGCAACTGTTAATCCCCCAACTCCCGAATCTAATACACCTATTACTGAATGTTTATGACATACAGACATATACTTCATCCCCTTCTCAATCTTCTAGCGCCAATAACATTTATTATATTATGAAAATTCAATATTACATAACAATCCCTCTCCCTTTTAATCACAAACTCTTCCCTATAATCTGATTATTTCTATATCCATTGACGTATAAAAATTCATTTGTTACTCTTAAAGACGTTAATTTAATATTTAAATCCTCATTCGTATCTCGGTGAGGTAGAGGTTGCAGTCATTAAGAGTATCATTTCTGGAGATGTAGTGGCATTGATGAAGGAATGAGAAAGGAATGATTGCCGAAGTAAGCCCGTGTCCACCATGCACGCTTGCTGGGTCTGCATTTAATAAGTGCAGAACTGTCACAAACGAAACGTTTCGTTTGTGGAGAGCTATCGAGAGGTATGTCGTGGGTTTCTTATAAGATAGAAAGCATGTAGCGGCAAATTACGTGCTTTTTTTGTTTTGTTTGGGACTTCTCTTCTCTACTAAGAAGACATACATATCTCCTCGCTTGACTTGGTTATACTAACTTTGGAGGTATTTTCTATGCAACAAAAAAAATGGGGCTTTTGGGTACTAACAGCTTTCGTTGTCGGTAACATGGTTGGCGCTGGGATTTTCATGGTGCCAAGTACGTTGGCACAAACAGCAAGCCCTCTCGGTGTCACTTTAGCTTGGTTAACAACAGGGTTTGGTGTTTTAATGCTAGCTCTTGTTTTCGGTAATTTAGCAATTCGTCGTCCTGATTTAACGACAGGACCACAAAGTCATGCATATGCTTTATTCTCAACACCAAAAAAGAAAAAAATGGCTGGTTTCAGTATGGTATGGGGATATTGGGTTGCAAACTGGGCAAGTAACGTTGCCATCATTACATCTTTCGCGGGATATTTATCACTCTTCTTCCCAATTATGAAAGATACACGACTACTCTTTTCAATCGGCTCGTTCGATATAGAAGTCGGAAAACTAATTACATTTACGATTTGTTCCATCTTACTTTGGGGAACTCATATTATATTAACAAACGGTGTAAGCGGAGCTGGAAAGCTAAACTTCTTAGCAACAACAACGAAAGTAACTGGATTCCTTTTATTCATCGTCGTTACGTTATTTGCATTCGAAGCTTCTAAGTTTGGACAATGGTACACACCGATGATCGATAAATCAGGTGTATCACACGGCCTTCTTTCACAAGTAAACTTAGCTGCTCTTACAACGCTTTGGGCATTTATCGGAATTGAATCGGCAGTACTTTTATCAAACCGTGCTACCTCTCCTAAAACAGTAAAACGCGCAACAGTTGCAGGATTACTTATTACAGTTGCGATTTACTTAGGAATTACAATTTTAACAATGGGTGTACTTCACGTTGATAAATTACAAGCTTCTGAACGTCCATTAGCAGATGCATTAAACGCTGCAATGGGTCATGGCGGCGGGAAACTGATGGCATTACTTGCTCTTACTTCCCTATTCGGTTCTATATTAGGCTGGATTTTATTAAGCTCAGAAGTACCGTATCAAGCAGCAAAAGAAGGTTTCTTCCCTTCCTTCTTCACAAAAACAAATAAAAAAGGAAGTCCAATTTACTCATTACGATTAACAAACATTATGTCGCAAGTGTTCTTATTCTCAACGTTATCAGGAACTATTGCGGAAGCTTATACATTCGTTATTACCGTATCAACACTGGCCTACCTTATTCCATATCTCGTTTCACCAATCTTCCAGTTAAAACTAGTCGCAACTGGTGAAACATATAAAAATGAAATGCGGGCAAGAATTACAGATGGTATAGTCGCAGTAATCGCACTTTGCTACGCACTATGGGTTATTAAAACCGGTGCATCCGATATAAAAACGTTCCTTCTCGGAATTGGTTTATTCGTAATCGGCTTTGCCTTCTATCCATTAATGAATCGTGATCAGAAAAAAAATAACGAAAAGAAAAACGAGCAAGTTGCATAACGCAATTTGCTCGTTTTTTCTTTTATAAAACATATATAATAGAACAAAGAGGTGAAAAACATGTCAATCGAATCACTATGGAGCAGTCGCTTCCAACAACATATGCAAAATATCATTACATACTTTGCACGTATGATTAACGGTTTACTATATAGCTTTATCTTTATTTCATGCGTTGGCGCATACTACTATGCTCAGTTTCTAAAAGCATCTCCTTCTAAAGAAATAGCTTTACTACTCATCACGATTGTACTTACATTCATTATAACGAGATGTCCTATCCGTACATTTATTCAAAAACCTGATGCTGTCTATTTGCTTGCATTAGAAGAGAAACTAACATCTTATTTTAAAAAGTCTCTTCTATATAATTACATCATTCAGCTTTTTCCATTATTATTTACGTTCCTTATTCTCGTTCCACTTGCAATGCAATCATTACAAGTAACGGTACCTTTCTTATGTACAATCTTTATCATTTTAATGATTACGAAAGCTTGGAATATGTACATACATTGGATGTGGCGTGATAGCCATGAAAAAAACATATGGTTCATTATTCGTATCGCTTGTAACGCACTCATTATTTACATGCTGTTTTACTCAGCACATGTTCTCATATTAGGCGGATTACTCTTACTACTTGCTTTCCTATTTCTATATACGAAAAAACAGCCTACAAAACGAGTACCGTGGGATTACATAATTGAACAAGAAGAAAAAATGAACGTTCGTTTTTATCAATTTGCTAGCATTTTCACCGATGTTCCGCAACTGAATAAGCAAGTAAATAAAAGAAAATGGCTTACAAATTGGATTGAACCTTTATTACATAAAAAACGAGCAACTTTCTTCTATTTACATACACTCGCATTTTTACGCGGGAATGATTATTTCGGTATATATATCCGCTTAGGGTTAATCGGTGCCTTCGCCTTATATTTTATACCAAACATATACGCAAAAGGTGCTATCTCTTACATCGTCCTATATATGATTTCTATGCAGCTACGTTCCTTATGGAAATATTTTTCGGGAAATATTATTGTAGCATTATATCCAATTGATACTGAAAAACGAATGAACCAATTTCTTCGCTTAATCTTTATATTACTAAGCATTCAACTCATTGTATTTTCGAGTGTTATACTCATTGCTACAGGTCAATTTTTACATAGCCTTATCATTATGATTATTGGGTTACTTTGGATCAAATTTATTATTGTCCCAAAAACGAAGCAACGAATTTCCGCATTTTAATGAAAAGAATTATCTTAAAAGCCAAGGAGAAAATAAATTATCTCCTTGGCTTTTTTTCTTCCTTAAATAAGAATCACCGGCACAACCGATATTTTATGATTTTACATACAAAAACGATAATACATGTTTACGTCCTAATAAAAAGGGTATGTATTAAAATAACAGGGCAAAGAAACTGGAGGGAATGAAAAAATATGAATTAAAGTTTCACTTTATAAAAGACATTGCTCAAGGATGATTCTGAAACCGATAATATAATGTAAGGAGCGGATTAGAATGAGTAAAAAAATTGCTATTTTAATAACGGATTATTTCGAGGACACAGAATACACAGAGCCAGTAGAAGCTTTTAATCAAAAGGGATATGAATTAACAACTATTGAAATGAAAAAAGGTAAAACGGTACACGGTAAACAAGGAAAAAGTGAAGTCGTGATTGATAAAAATATTGATGATGTTTCTCCAGAGAACTTTGATGCCCTCTTCATACCAGGCGGATTTTCCCCAGATATACTTCGTGCAGATGAACGTTTTGTTCGCTTTAGCAAAGCATTTATGGATGCGAAAAAACCTGTTTTCGCTATTTGTCATGGACCTCAGCTACTCATCACTGCACAAACACTTGAAGGACGTGATGTGACTGGATATAAATCTATTGAGATCGACTTGAAAAATGCCGGTGGACATTTTCATGACAAAGAGGTTGTCGTATGCCAAAATCAGCTAGTAACAAGTAGACAACCAGAGGATATCCCCGCGTTTATTGAAGAATCGTTGCGTATATTAGGATAGCTACTTTGGTTAACTCCCCCCCTTTTATTTACATGAAAATAATTAATCAGTGGGATTTTATTCATCCCCACTGATTAATTAGCCCTCACCAACTGGTCGTTTACAGGAAATCCGGCCACCACAAATAGCAGGATAAATAAAAGAGGGGGATCCAAAAGTTCAGTTTTAATAATCTTTTGGATCCCCCTCTTTCTCGTCCAAAAATTTCTTATCACTTTTCATAGGCAATTCTCATATAGTGAAAGTGACTATATAATTCCTATCCATAAGTTAAATCATGATTTGACACATATATAAATACAAAAGATGGGAGCCTTATTTATGAATAACAATCCACCTTCACCGCCCCCAAATCCAACGGAAACGAATAATAATGAAGTGAGCTTACAAACGTTACGCGTCATTGGGCTTATTGTACTGATTAGTGGCTACATATTAGTAGCTCTTTCTGAAGTAGGAACGTTAAAAAATCTTTTGCTACAGCCTAACACTACTCCAAACTTAGCTGAAGTTGATCCGTTCTAAAAAGAAAAACATATCCCTCTTCTTAAAAAAACGTATCAATTGATTCATTCGGCTGGGCAAATTTTGCGAAGTTATGGATACAGCCATCCCCGTATTAAATACGAGGATGGCTGTAATTATTGAATGACTTCTTCTAAATGATTCTTCAAGTTCTCTAAATACGTATCAATTGTAGGATTCTTCACCACATCATAACAAGCAAAGCTCTTTAACGGACTCATACCAAGAAACTTTTGTACGCGGTGTAAATGGCTAAGCGCTGATTCCAAACTTTCCCCTTCAAAGAACTTCGTCTTATCTCCAAATGCTTTCTCAGGTGCATTCCAAGTTGTAGAAAACATATACTGCTTCTCTTTTAATAAACCACCTGTTCCATATTCATCAGCACCTTTAAAGAACAAACCGTATTCATATACTTCATCCATATACGTTTTAAATAACCCTGGTACACTAAACCAGTAAATCGGCGTTTGATAAATTACAACATCAGCCCATAAAAACTTCTCTTGTTCTTCTTTAATACTATAGCCATCTTGAATCGTTGTTGTTTTCACATGGTTCTTCTCACTTAATACCGTTACCATATAATCAACTAACGTTTTATTTAATCTCCCTTCCTTTGTGCCGTATTTTTCATGTCCATTTATAATGAATATATTTTTCATCGCTTTTCTCTCCCTTATATAATTTACTCTTCAGCTATTAACCCGAGTTGCTGTTTCAGTGTAAGATTATCTTCTAAATGCCAATCCTCCGTTATCTTCCCGTCTTTCACATGTAAAATATCAATTGCAAAAAAATTGATTTTCTTATCATTATGCGTTCCTGTAAAAGAAAGACGAGCTGTTACTTTATCACCAACGACTAATAAATCTTCAATCTCGCAATGTATGTTAGGAACGACTTTATGAAAATTTTGTGCCGCAAACTTTAATCCTTCCGTGCCTTGTGGTCGCCCTTTCGGCAATGTATTATCAAAAAATTTTTCAGTAACAGTCTTCGGAATAAGTTCCTCTTTACCTGTATCCCAAAATGCATAAAAACGCTGCGCTGCATGAACCATCTCTGTCGCTTCTTTTTTACTTAGTGAGGGATCAATTGTCATTGCTTTTGGCTTTGGCATTTCTTTTAATAACTGGACTTCCGTTTTTTCTTCCACGCCGCATGCTACAAGCACAATACAAATAACAAACAAACTAAGAAATCCAAATAACTTTTTTATCCCCATGGAAATCACCACCTCCTTATATAAATCCTTTTTGTTTCGTATTACTATTGTATATGCACTAACTTCCTTTATGGAAGTAGTGATATTTTTTTCATATAGTTACCAAAAGTATAGTTTTGTGATACTATAAAGCAAATTCATCAAAAAAAATTTTATGGAGGCTAGTTCCATGAACAATATAGATCCAGTTGAATTAACGAAAGGTTTACCTGGCATACCTTGTCCTATCGCTAAAACGCTTGATATAATTAGTACAAAATGGACGTTTTTAATCATTCGTGATCTTCTTATCGAAGGAACATTACGCTTTAGTGATTTACAAAAATCAATGGACGGGATTAGTCCAAAAACATTATCGCTTCGACTAAAAGAATTAGAATCTCAAGGCATTATAACGAGAAAAGTATATCCAGAAGTTCCGCCTCGTGTAGAGTACACATTAACGGATAAAGGAAAGCAATTAGAGGGGATTTTCATTGAATTAAAACGATTTGGATTAAGCTTATAAAGTGGAACTTTAATCAGTGGGGGTTTTCTTCATCCCCCACTGATTATCAGCCCTCACCAATCGGACTTTTATGGGCAGCCCGACCCCCACCTAACTTCTTTGCTTTCAGTGAATTTTGAGGTGGGGGTCTTACTGCCCATTAAAGCGGGATAAAACAAAAACCCCTTACCGTCGTAAGGGGTTTAATTACTTCGCAAAACTTTCAGCTAGCTGTTTCTCTCTCCACATAAATGTAATGCCGAGACCAACTATTAAAACAACTCCTGAAAATGCATATGGATAATGAATATTCATATCAAATAATATTCCGCCCATCGCTGGTCCTGCGATATTTCCTAAACTCGTATAAGTCGAGTTCATACCAGCAACGAATCCTTGCTCTTTTCCGGCTGCTTTTGATAAAAACGTCGTTAAAGCTGGACGAAGTAAATCAAATGCTAAGAAAATGAAGCAAGTAACGAGAAGTACAATCCAATAATTAAAGACTACAGTTGAGACGAATGCTAATACTGCACCTACAATTAAACATATTTGAATTAACACTTTTTCACCGAACATGTCGACCAATTTGCCAAACATAAATACTTGCACAACTACCCCAAAGATGGAGCTAATCGTAATAATTGCTGCAATATCTTTCGGTGTAAATCCAAACTTATGATCTGAAAACAGACTAAACACAGTTTCATACGCTGATAATCCGAATGCGAGTACAAATACGATAATAAATGCAATTGCATACATTGGATGTAATGATTTCTTTAAATCACCAATAAAACTCGATTCTTTCGTATTAGCAGAAATCTCTGCAAGCTCTTCCTTCGTTAACGGCTCTTTCAAAATAAAGATCGAAATTACACATGCTATAAAAGCAATTGCTGCTGCAACGAAAAACGGCACACGTATTCCGTATTCTGCAATAAATCCGCCAATTCCAGGCCCTATAATAAATCCAGTACTAATTGCGGCAGATAAATATCCCATCGCCTTTGGACGTTCTTGCATAGAGGTAATATCCGCAACATATGCGGTAACACCAGGCATAATAAACGCAGCACTAATTCCGCCTAACACCCGTGCTACATAAAGCATCCACACATCTTTTCCTAATCCGAAAAGAAGTTCTGAAACACCAAAAATAAATAATCCAATGATGATCATTTTCTTCCTACCGTAAAGGTCAACCCACCGGCCTGTAATAGGTGACGTAATGAGCTGAGCCATTGCAAACACTGCAACGAGATAACCCATCGTCTTTCCTGTTAAACTCATGTCATTCATAAAGGACGGCATAACCGGAATGATTAATCCAATCCCTAAAAAAGCGATAAATATATTACTCAAAAGAATGACCAATACCATCTTTTGTTCTTTTATCGGTTTCTTCACTTTTTAACACCTCTTCCCGTAAGTTCCTCAAAAAAAAATAATGCCCAAGAAGCTTTTTCTTTATCCTGCTATTTGTGGGCTAATCATGAGTAGAGATGCCTCCACTCATTAGAATTTCACACTATCCTTCCACACATACATAAGCATTAGGTGAATGACTATCATTCAGTTTCCCTCAAAAATGAACCTACCTTTTCAGACAGGTTCATCTTACTATTTCTTTATATGTAGTGCATGTGTTAAAAAATCTAGTACTTCTGCCTTTTGTAGCTCGACTTGCTCTTCATCTTTATGATCATATAAATAAACTTGTTCCGCTGCTGATTCAACTAGAGCGATAAATAACTTCGCTGTTCGCTCTGCGTGAACCGAATCACGAATTTCACCAGCTTCTTTCGCCTCATTTAAAAATTCACTTAGCCACATATAAAGAGGCTCATACACAGCTTCCCATTCTTTTATATGTTCTGTAGATGCAAGACCCGCATACATTAAAGCTTGTATTTCACGATATTCCGCTATAAAGTGAAACACCGCATCTATTACTTGCGCCACTTTACTTGAGAAAGGTGCATCGTTTTGCACTTTTTCTTTCACTGCAAGTATCATCTTTTCAACCATCACTTCTGCTATTGCAGGCATAACAGATAACTTAGAAGGAAAATATAAATAGAAAGTTCCTTGTGCAATGCCAGCTAATTTCACGATATCAGAAATCTTCGTTTTTTCAACGCCCTTTTCCTGAAACACTTCAATAGCTGCATAGACAATTTTCTCTTTTTTATTCATCATCTAAACCCTTTCAAACACGTATTGAATGACTGTCACTCATTTTATTAAATAACTAGCTGTACTGTCAATTATCGTGCACTTTTTATAACAAAAATCTCCTAACGACTTGTTAGGAGATACAGCATATTTTTACGAAAGAGCCTTTAATCCTGTCACTCCGCATACAATAAGAGCCACACTAATGATACGTGCTTTACTTTTCGACTCACCAAACAGGAACATGTTTAATAAAACGGCACCTGCTGTTCCAATACCAATCCAAACCGCATACGCGACACTTACTTGTAAAAATAAGAAAGATGTATACAAGAATGCAAAGGATGTAGCAAACCCGCCTATATAAAGCGCACCATTTGCTAACGTTTTATCTTTACTATACATTTTTAGACCGATCACACCGACTATTTCACTAATTGCAGCACAAAATACGAAAAACCAACCCATCTTTAAGCAGCTCCTTCCACAATTTCTTCTTTATTATCAGCTAGCTTTAAACCGATAACGCCAGCTACAACCATTGCGATAAAGAATAATTTCCCTACACTGAAACTTTCGCCGAAAAGGAATACATCCATTAAGAAAGTACCTACCGTACCAGCTCCAGCGAAAATGGCATATACAGTCCCTGTCGCAAGATACTCACACGCTTTAGAAAGAAAGTGAAAATCAACAGCGATAACTCCTAAAATAATAATCCAATGCCACCAAGTATCGGCCGTATTAAAACCAAATACCCAAAAAATTTCAAAGATACATGTTAATATGACATATAACCAAGCTCTATTTTTCATACCTCTCACCTCTTATGACTGACTATCAGTCATTTTTGTTTTAAAAAAATATTCTCTTTCACCACTACTATATATAAAACAACTATCATCCTCATTTACCATTATATTTGTTCCATTTCCAAGCTAATTGTATCCACTCACCGAAAATGACTGAATGTCATTCATGAATATTGTACATGAATATTTTAAAAGCTGTCAATGCCGAAAGTTTATTTAAAATTTATTTCATCCGATTTGTATATTTCCTAATAATCTGTTAATACTGCTAGTAACATAATATTTTCTCCACTCCCCCTTGGAGAGATCCCTTTAATAGAGCAGTTAGCTTGTGCTAGCTGCTCTTTTTTATTTGCTGGCACACTATAAGATCAAATCCATTTTTATCATATAAATAAGGAACGGATTATTTTTTCTATTTATTTTCCAAAGAGACTTTGTATGCAATAATTTTATTCTCAAGCATCTTTTCTGTAATGACTAAGTTTTCTCTTTGAATCTGAATAGATTTTCTATGATCTTCTAGGAGCTGTAAACGAGCTTCGGTTGTACGCTCCCCTTCTAAATATAACCTAGCATATTCTCTTATTTTCGCTATCGGCATTTGCGTTTGTTTTAATTTCATGACAAACTGCAACCACTTTATATGTGACTCTTCATACATTCGATTCCCATTTGTATCGCGATTTGCAATTAATATATTTTCCTTTTCATAATAACGTAATGTATGTGTGCTCACTCCTATTAATTTAGCCACCTCGCTAATTGTGTACATACTCTAACTCCCTCCACGTGCTGATCCTCATATATTTTATAGCCTTATCAAATTCATAAAAAACATTTGACTTAGAGTATACTCTAACAAATAAAATCTAACCATAATATATTTATTTGAACTTAGGGGGATTTCATATGAAATACACTGTTATTACTGGCGCTAGTTCTGGAATTGGCTATGAATCGGCTTTAGCCTTTGCAACTCGCGGAAAGAACTTAATACTTGTCGCTCGAAGACAAGAAGAATTAGACGGATTAAAATTAAAAATTAACGAAATGAATCCAGAATTGGATGTTGTTATTCGAAGAACTGATTTATCTATCACGGAAAATGTTTATAAGCTTTATGAAAGCCTACAAACTTTTCAAATTGAAACGTGGATTAACAACGCAGGATTTGGTAATTTCGCCTCAATTGCTGAACAAAATTTAAATAAAATTGAAACGATGTTACATGTAAATATAGAAGCACTAACAATACTCTCTTCTCTTTTCGTTCGAGATTATTCCATGGTTGATGGCACACAACTTATTAACGTTTCATCAGGCGGTGGATACACAATTGTCGCTGATGCTGTTACGTATTGTGCTACGAAATTCTACGTAAGTGCATTTACAGAGGGTTTATCTCACGAATTGAAAGAACAAGGTGCAAAACTGCAAGCAAAGGTTTTAGCACCTGGTGCAACTGAAACAGAGTTTGCAAAACGTTCATTTGATATTGATGAGTTCGAATACAATAATGTTGTACCGAAATTCCACACTGCAAAACAAATGGCACAATTTATGCTTGATCTTTACGACAGTGATAAAGTTGTAGGGCTTATCGATGGTTCTACTTATAACTATGAGCTTAAAAATCCCATTTTTAATTTCGCAGTAAGAAAAACGAATTCAAGTTCTTAATTTCCCTAAAATATAGAATCCCACTATTACGTAAATAATAGTGGGACTTTTTTCTCTCTGAAAACTTCACCCAACATACCGAATCATCGCCACCTCATCACAATAATCAACCTTTGGACAATGTCTACAATCAATCCATACTTTCTCTGGTAACGCCTCTCTATTCACAAAATCAAACCCGCACTTTTGAAAAAATTCCGTTTCATATGTTAAAGAAATGACTCTACTCACTTTTATTTTTGCTGCCTCATTTATTACATGGTTCACTAACATACGCCCGATTCCTTTCCCTGCATATGTATGCGAAACGACTAATGACCGAACTTCTGCAAGATCCTCCCCTAACACATGTAAACCAGCAACTCCAACAATTTCTTCCCCTTCTTTCATAACATATAAACATTGTAAATATTGATAGAGAGACAAAAGCGAACGCGGTAAAACAACTCCCTCTTTTGCATAAGTTTCAATGAGACTATAAATTTCTTTCACATCACTCGTAACCGCATTAAAGATCTCCATATTTTATCCCCTTGCCCCTGATATTAATATTTATAAACCTAAATGAATTTTAATTCATAATTTTATATAATGATACATCTCTCTTTTCTCCCCGTCAATCACTTTATACAAACAAAAAACCGAGCAATCTAATCGATGCTTGGTTCTTCATTTCGTATCGGTAATACTGTCGAATATTTAATTTCACGAAGTGCTAAACTCGTCTGTATCCTTGTAATTCCAAGCTTATTCAGCTTTCTAATAAACTGCTCCAGCTCTTTACGATCACGATTTGCAACCTTTAATAAATAATCATATTCTCCTGTTAAGCAGTGACACTCTAACACTTCTGGCATCGCTTCTAATTCTTTTTCCAAAACGTCAAGTTTATCCGATTGATGAATATTTGTACTCATAAAAATGAAGCATAACAAATCAAAACCAAGCTTTTCTTGATTTAAAATAGCTACTTGTTTATCAATGAACCCTTCTCCATCTAATCTTTTTATTCTCGCATGCATCGCAGCTGGTGATAAATTAACGCGTCTCGCAAGCTCTGCATTACTTACTTGAGACTCCTTCTGCAATATATCTAAAATTTGTACGTCTAAATCATCTAACACTTTAATAACTGACGACTCCATCAAAATTCCCCCTTTTTATTACCGATGATTATTCGAAAAAACACATTATATTCTATATAAAACTGAATATCTTTCCGTAAATATTATCAAAAACAAAATATCTTATCGACTTTTTCCCATTATACAAAAGAATATATTACACAATAAAGAAAAATGCTAAAATTATTTACAATTCACATTGATTACAACAAAGGGGATTTTAATATGCCTTATTTTTATGTCTTTTTACTATTACTAACGAGCTTATTATGGGGAGGAAATTTCGTCGTTGGAAAATCGCTCGTTGATCACGCGTCTCCGATGACACTTACAAGTTTAAGATGGATGATTGCGATTGTTTGTTTATTACCGATGGTTTGGTTTAAAGAAAAGAAAATTATTCCACCTCGTGCTGCAATACTTCCGTTACTACTAATGGGGATTTCAGGGGTCGCTCTTTTTAACATCTTTCAATTTCTAGCACTAGAAAAAACATCCGCAACGAATGTAGGGCTTATTTCTACATTAAATGCAATTTCAATTGCACTATTTTCAGTATTATTTCTAAAAGAAAAAGTAAATACACTTCAAATTCTATCCATGATTCTTTCATTCTTTGGGGTTATTCTTGTCCTATTAAAAGGTAACTTTTCACTTTTATTTTCACTACATTTTAATAGCGGCGATTTATGGATGCTTGCGGCTGTTTGTATTTGGGGCATGTATTCTGTTTGTAGTAAATGGGCAACAAAAACAACTACACCACTCATGGCAACATTATACTCTGGTATTTTCGGTGTTATTTTATTACTGCCATTTAACATTGGGAGCTTCACTGTTACAAATATAAATACTTCCTTCATCACATCCCTTTTATATACAGGGCTTATTTCAACAGTTCTTTGTATGGTGTTTTGGAATATTGGCGTGCAAAAATTAGGAGCTACGACATCCGGTATTTTTCTAAACTTCAATCCAATTTTCACAGCTATTTTAGCATTTCTTTTCCTCGGAGAAGAACTAACGTGGATACAAATTTTCGGGACAATGATCGTTGTGACGGGATGTTATTTATTTTCTCATTTCAAAACAGTTACTGTTCAGCCAACTAGGGCTTTAATGCGGAAACATTCTTAACCAAAAAATATCGCCACCAAAGTGGCGATATTTTCATTTACCTTTCATTTCTTTTACATACTGTTTTTCTTCTTCTGGCGATAAACGTTCTGTTGCCTTTCCAGTATCACCACCTTGAATTTCCCACAAAAAGTTATGCTCCTCAACCGTTTGTGAAAAATCCCCTTTCTCCCAGCGCTCTAAAGTGGCAAGTAACTTTGATTTATATTTAAAATTTGTACTACTTTCTACTGCCTTCTTGGCACTAACAATTTCCTTATTTGTCATTTCAATAAATCCCCATTTTTCAGAGGATTTTACTTTTTGATGTACCATCCTATGCATGGTAGAAATAATTTCATCCTCACTAAATTGTGGCTTCTCTTCCGCAACTTTCTTGTCCTGTTGGCTCATCACTTTTTGTGTTTTAAGACTCTTCTCCTCTTCCTCTATATAATTAAGAAGCTTAGTAACACCGAATACAGCTCCTATCGCAATTACAATCATTGTAATTGCCCCTATTATCCATTTTTTCATATTATGTACTCCCCATTCCCCTAATAATCACATAAACAAATGGAATCGCCTGCGCACAGTCGATTCCATTTGTTTCCTTATTTCATTTTAAACCTTCATCGCTTCTCGTACAATATAACTATCCACATATTGCTTGAATTTTATGATTTTTCCTTTTTCCAGTTGCCATACGTGAATAAAATCTGCTTCAAATGATTTTCCCGTTTCTTTATAAACTCCTGAATAAACACCTTCAGCAATAATTACATCTTTTCCGTTTACTTCATGGTACATATTTACACTCGCTTTATAATCATCCCATTCTGATCCTAATCGGCTAAATACATTTTTCATTATTGCTTCTACACCTATATAAGTTCCCCCGTATGGGAATCCTTCTGCCTCTGTCCATTCTACTTTTTCAGAGAGGGCTTCTGCTAAATGTTTTGCATTCGAAGAAGCTGATCCTTCATATGTACTTCGAATAATTTCTAAATTTGATTTAGGCATGTTACTTCCTCCCATTCTGTTTATTTTTTACACAAGATGTAACCACTTTCGTTACATCTTGTGTAAAAAAATATTTAATTTGTTTTATTCTTAATCTACACGTTGTAATCATTATAGTTACAATAATGATCCAAGTCAACAATTTATAAATAAGTTTACTTCGTTTTCATTACTTTCTCTTTTAAGAAACGATCTACATACCCTTCTGCTTTTACAACGAATAAATACGCACCCATTGCTAGTAATGCAAGATCTAATTCATATCCTGGATTCTTTCCATCTCCTAATAAACCTGCTGCTCCATTTACCTTTACGATAGCTCCAGCTAAAATAAGTGCAAATAACAATCCTACATATTTTACGCCTAAACCGATAATTAATAATATACCACCAACTAATTCTACAGTTGCTACGCCGTATGCCAGACCACCTGGTAAGCCGATGCTTGTAAACCATCCTGCTACGTTATCGATACCTGATTGAAACTTCGCTAAACCGTGCGCAAAGAATGTCACTCCTAACACGATGCGAATAATTAAATTCCCAATATATTGGTTCATTTTGAACTCTCCTTTTTGTTTTGTTATGGTGAACTTTTATTTACAAGTCAAAACAATACGGTATTTCATTTCATTCGTCAAATACTTTTTTAAAGAAAACAAAAAACATTATCCCATTTACGGATAATGTTTTCTTACAAAATAGCGCTAATTCAAGCTTTTACTCTATCGCACAAAAAAAGTTGAAACATTTTTCCAGCACCAACATACGGCAATAAAGACAAGTCCTCTTCTACAACCATTCCAACAACATTCACTTTCTCATCTACAGGCAAATCATGTTTGGCAACCTGCATCTCTCCAGCATATCTACCATACAATTCGTTATCAATTGTAATGCTGCCTTTCTTTCTTGCAATGGTATGCATCGGCTGTACAATCACCTTATTTTCTTCTCGTGATTCTACAGAGCGAATAACATCACGAGCTGGATCTAGTCTATTTGTATGCACTTGTTCTACCATTTCTAATACTTCTCTTTCCTTGATCAATGGCTCATACCGCAGTGGAATAATTCCTCTACTCGCACTCGCTATCTCTTGTACGCTTTCTACACTTCCGCTTATATCCCCGATTAACACCTTATCGACACCACAATCGTGTACAAGTTCTAAGTACGCTTCAAGTGGGCGCATATGGCGGTGCTTTTCTAACGTTGGTAAGCCTTCATATAGCGGACCACGTTTTTCCCCATCTCCCGGAATAAATGCCATCGTTTTTATGCCGCACTCATGTAAGTATTCGTTTTGTTTTTGTAAAAAGGACTTTGCTAGTCCTGTTTCTGGGCGCGGATAAAAATTATGCCACGCTTCAACATTCCCTACCTGTATCTTTTCAATGACTAGCTCTTTCCAAAATGATTCTGTAATCGTACTCGCATTTAAAGCTACTTTCATTTTATGGGATACGCGTGCAATTTCTTTTGGCGTGATGCCATAGTCCATTCGTAAACCAGTAATACCCCAGTTTACTAACTCTTCCACATTTTCATACGTCATTCCTAAATGGTGTAACGACTTTGGAGAAACATCAACCATTAATTCCATTTCATATTTGAGAGCTTGCTTCCCAAGTATTTGAATTAACTCTTTATACGTACCAGGGTCATCTTCAGGAATATGCAATGATGTAAAAATAGATGTAAATCCATTTTCCTTCGCTACTTTTAGCCACTCTTCTTGTTTCTTTACTCGTTCTTTTGCAAGATAAATTGAAACTCCTATCATATGAATCTCCCTTTCTATGAATAGAAAAAGAGAAAGGAATCCCTTTCTCTATATGTTTTCTGCCATTTCTTCTTTAAATCCGAAGAAGTACGTAAAGATAAATCCGAACGTATATGCCACCACTAATCCAAGGAAATATAATAAATATTTATTATCAGCAATTAACGGAATTAATGATAATCCTGATACGCCAATTCCGAGTGCGGCTGTTTTCATAACTGCTTGGAATGCGCCGCCAACTGCTGCTCCTAAACAAGCTGTAAGAAACGGTTTCCCAAGTGGTAATGTAACCCCGTATAATAACGGTTCGCCAATCCCTAAAAATCCAACTGGTAATGCACCTTTAATTACGTTACGAAGTCGTTTGTTTTTTGTTTTTACAAAAATCGCAATCGCCGCTCCTACTTGCCCAGCCCCAGCCATTGCGAGTACTGGTAATAAAGGCGTTACGTGCGTTTGATTAATAAACTCCATATGAATTGGTGTTAAACCGTGATGTAATCCGACCATAACGAGCGGTAAAAATGTTCCAGCAAGCACTGCTCCCGCAAACGCTCCGCCAATACTTAAAATCCCATTAATTCCGCTTGTAATTCCTTCAGATAAGAAACCTGCTACCGGCTGAATTGCTAACATCGTTACGATACTTACGACTAACACAGTAATGAGCGGTGTCACGATAATATCAACTGCATTTGGCACTGCTTTTCGAACTTGTCTTTCCACTACAACCATAAGCCACGCTGCAAAAATAACTGCAAATAATCCGCCCCGTCCGGGTACGAGCGCTTCACCGAATAATTTCACATTCGCCATCGCTGGGTTAAAAATTAAAATACCAGCAATTGCCCCAAGAACTGGTGTCCCGCCAAATTCTTTCGCTGTATTCCAGCCGACTAAAATTCCTAAGAATGTAAAGATACCGCCGCCAATGAGTAGTAGCATTTGTAGCCACGTTGCATTCGGATCAGCACCTGCGTTTTTCGCAAAGTTAGCAACCCCGTTTATAATACCTGACGCAACAAGACCTGGAATTAACGGAATGAAAATACTTCCTATTTTTCTTAAAAAGTTTTTCACTGGTGTATTATTTTTCTTCTTAATCTCTGACTTCATTTCTTGCCCAAGATCTTCAAGGTGATGATCTGCCACCTCACCAATTCGCAGTCCCGTTAAACCTTCCATTTCAGCTGCTACTTTATTTACTGTCCCTGGGCCAACAACAACTTGAAGCGTCTCATCTTCAATAACGCCCATAACCCCTTCAACCTTTTTCAAAAGATCCATGTTCACTTTACTTTCATCATGAAGCGTTAATCGCAGTCTCGTCATACAATGAGCAATGCCACGAATATTCTTTACTCCCCCAAGTTGCTCTGAAATTTCTCTGGCCATTCTCTCTTCTTTCTTCATAATAGAATCCCCCTCCCTATTATTTTATAGTGCCTTCTTCACAAACCCTTTCGCTTCTTTTAATTTCTTCAGTGCTTCCCCATACTCACACTGCAATAACACCATAACAATCGCAGCTTTGACATTACGTTCTGCTTTTTCATAATACTCCGCTGCTACTTCATAACTAACCCCTGTTGCTTCCACAATAATTCGTTTTGATCGTTCTACTAATTTTTCATTTGTAGATTGAACATCTACCATTAAGTTTTTATATACTTTCCCAACACCAATCATAGAAGCTGTTGAAATCATATTAAGTACTAATTTTTGTGCTGTACCAGCCTTCAAACGCGTTGAGCCTGTTAAAATTTCTGCGCCTGTTTCTACTTCCACATTTAGTTTTGCATATTTACTTATTTCAGCATTTTTATTACAAGAAATACTCGCCGTGCTCGCTCCCACGCTAGCCGCGTACTTCAAACCTCCAATTACATAAGGAGTTCGACCACTTGCCGCAATTCCAATCACTGTATCTTTCTCATTTAATCCCATACTTTTTAAATCTTCTTCTGCTAACTCTTCGCGGTCTTCGGCACCTTCCACCGCCTTAGTAAACGCTTTCAATCCACCTGCTATAAATCCTTGCACCATTTTATCATCTGTTCCAAATGTCGGCGGACATTCCACTGCGTCCAAAATACCTAAACGACCACTCGTACCAGCCCCAATGTAAATTAATCGGCCCTCATCTTCAAAGGATTTAATGACAATCTGTACAACCTTTTCAATTTCTTCTATTTCATTTTCAACTGCTAACGCAACAGTTCGATCTTCCTCATTCATACTTTGTAACACTTCTTTTATGCTCATCTCATCTAAATTCATCGTCTTGTCATTACGATGTTCTGTCGATAAATTTTCTAACATATTATCACCTGCTTTGAAATTTAATTTCATACTTCCATTATAACTTCAAGAAATTTAAAATCAATATTACTTTATTATTTTATGAAATTTTATTTCTTTTCATGACGAATTTATCCCACTTTAACTGGCAGTAAGACCCCCACCTCAAATTCAGCGAAAGCAAAGAAGATAGGTGGGGGATCAACTGCCTGTAAAAGTCCGATTGGTTCAACTAATAATAAGTGGGGGATGCCCCCACTTATTAAAGTTTCACTTTATGTCAGTATGCAAAAAAAGATGGGTTTCCCCATCTTCTCATTTTAGCTTCCGTAAGCGCAAAGCTTCTTCTCTTGTCTCCATAAATTGATCCAACACTTTATTACCGATACGATTAAACGTAATGACATATAAAGCATCAATCATATTCAGTTGCGTCATTCTCGAAGCAATACTCGCAATACGATGATCTTGTTCTACATCTGGCATACAAAGACGAATATCCGCCTCTTTATATAACGGTGATGATTGATCGAGCTTTGTAATCGCAATAACTGTTGCACCTTGTCTCTTCGCATATTGCGCCATTTCAAGCACATCTTTCGTACGACCAGATGTTGAAATCGCCACAAATATATCGCCTTCTTTTAAGTTCGTCACAAGCGGCAACATCATATGAAAATCCGATAGCATCATCGCTGTAAATCCGAGCCTCGTAAATTTATAAGCCCCGTCCATCGCTGGAGTAGCTGATCCGCCTACTCCGTAAAATATAATTTTATCCGCATTTACAATGCGATCTGCAGCTTTTTCAAGTTCTTTTTTATCTATCGCCGTAACGCTCGCCTCAATTGCAGCTTTATTCACATATGTAACTTTATTAAACAAGTCGTACGGGCCATCTTCCGTATTCATCACTGAAAAATCATTAATATTATAATCAGCAATCGTTAATTCACGAACGAGCGCGATTTTAAATGCTTTAAAGCTTCCGATTCCAATCGACTTACAAAAGCGAACAACACTCGCCTCACTTGCGCCTGCATTTGTTGAAACTTCTTTCGTCGTTAAGTTCGGAACAATCTCTGCATTCTCCATTATGTACATGGCAACCTTCTTTTCAGCTGGTGAAAATTGATCCATATTACTTTCAATTTTAAATAGCAATGTTGAAGCTTTCACTATTTACCCTCCACTTCTTATGGTTGCGTATATTCTCTACTATCATTTACACCATATAGATAAAAAGCATCATTACCAGGTGGATGGTGAACAATTACAGTTCGATCCCCTTTTTTATATGACGTTATTTCACCTTCAGATCGCTGTTTTTCCCATCCATGTATCCAAATTGCAAAGTCAGGTACAAAAGCAGTGTACTTATAGTCTTTCGGGTTTTCGTCTTCTACATAAGAAGAGAAAATAGAAACTGGAAAATCTTTCACTTTTGACTCTTTCCATGCAGTAAATGGTATACATAGTGCAATAAGTATGATTACACCGATAACCTTCCCCTTCGTAATCCTCACACTTTTTCTCTCCTCGACTTATCATATACGTAGATTTTACCATAATTACAATCTATTCACGCTATATGACTATTGCTTTTTCCAATAAAAAAAGAGCTTACCTACATGAGATAAGCTCTTCCTCTCTATACAAAATATTTTTTCAAAAGCGGTGGCGTAATAATCGTCGTCAATATAACAACAATAACAATCGCTGTGAAATTTTCTTTCGCCAATAAATTCGCTGTAAGTCCATTTGCTGCAATGATAAGCGCTACTTCACCACGTGATACCATCCCCGCACCGATACTAATAGAAGATTGAAGGTTGAATCCTGTTAATCTTGCTCCTAAACCTGATCCGATTAACTTTGTGAAAATCGCGATAAGCGTCATGATGATAATGAACCAAAGCTGACTTCCAATGCCTTGAAATGTAATTTCCATTCCGATACTTACGAAGAACACTGGCACAAATATCGCATATGCAATCGGTTCAATTTTATGTTCTACTTCGTGCTTATACTCTGTTTGCGAAATAGCAATTCCAGCTGCAAATGCTCCGATAATACCTGCAATCCCCATCATTTCACTATAATACGAAAAAGAGAAACAAATAATAAGAGCTGCACTAATTAATGCCTCAGTTACACGAAGTGGCACGAGCATTTTCATAATCCAAGGCACAACTTTCCAGGCAATAAAAACAATGCTGACAAAGAAAATAATTTTCTTTACGATAACAAGTGTTATATTCACATCTTGCGTTCCTAAAAAACTCATAACGAACGCTAATAAAATAACGACGATGACATCATCAAATACAGCAGCACCTAAAATCGTTGTACTTTCTCTCGTATTCATTTTCCCTAAATCTCTTAGCGTTTGCACCGTAATACTAACTGACGTTGCGCAAAGTAATAATCCTAAGAAAATCGCATGAGATTGTATTAATCCAAACAACAATCCTGTTACGTAACCACCGATGAAAGGAAAAATAATTCCACCAGCCGCTACTGCAAATGATGATTTCAAATTCCGATTTAACTCTTCTAAATCTGTTTCAAGCCCTGCCATAAACATAAGTAGTAAAACACCAATCTCACTCAGTTCATCGATCAATTCAGAGCTATTAATAATACCGAGTACAGCTGGACCGATAATAATACCGACAAGTAATTTACCAAGTACAGAAGGCTGGCCGAGTCTCACGCTAATATCGCCAGCTAATTTCGTGCAAAGTAAAATGACAACAAGTTCAAAATAAAATAACATAGCATCTGCTCCTACTTTAACTTTAATGAGTGGGCTTTCTCCATCCAAAGTAGATTATTAACCCTCGTCCATTCCTGCCAGTAGTTTCCCCTATTCATCCGCATTTTATTTGTCAAATTTTTATTTGACAAAATATTCTGAATTATATTAAGATTAATCCAGCAATTTTAAAAACTATAATACCATAACTGTACCTCCATTTACTTACATACTCTTTTCTAGTGGGCTCCTACTATATCCGCAGTTATGGAAATGAAAAAACGGGGGGAGAGTCCAAAGTGAAGTCATTATTACGAAAAAAACCGCTTAGTACTGAATCACCACGGCAGCTAGATAGAACATTAACGGCACTCGATTTAACATTTTTAGGAATTGGCGCCGTAATTGGGACAGGGATCTTTGTATTAACAGGTATTGTCGCAGCGAAACATTCTGGTCCTGGTATTATGCTATCATTCCTTATTGCTGCATTTACTTGTGCTTGTGTAGCCTTTTGTTATGCCGAATTTGCTTCTTCGATTCCTGTATCTGGAAGTGTGTATACTTACGCATATATGACAGTCGGAGAAGTCGTCGCCTTTATCGTTGGCTGGTGTTTAATGCTCGAATATTTACTTGCAGTCGCAGCAGTCGCTGTCGGCTGGTCTGGTTATTTACAATCTTTACTACAAGGATTTAACATCCATCTGCCCGCCATAATCGCCTCGGCCCCTGGCGTAGGAAAAGGTGGCATTATCGATTTACCGGCTGTTTGTATTTTACTACTCATTACAGGGCTTTTAAGTTTTGGTATACGCGAAAGCGCACGCATTAATAACATTATGGTTCTTATCAAGCTAGCTGTTATTATCGCCTTTATCGTAGCAGGCGCAAAATATGTAAAACCTGAAAATTGGACACCGTTCATTCCATTCGGGTACGACGGTATTATTACTGGGGCTGCCACTGTATTCTTCGCCTTCTTAGGCTTTGATGCAATCGCAACCGCTGCAGAAGAAACGAAAAAACCACAGCGCGATTTACCAATTGGCATTATCGGTTCCCTTCTTATTTGTACTGTTTTATACATGATTGTATCTTTCGTTTTAACAGGTATGGTTCCATATACACAATTAGATGTTTCTGATCCAGTTGCATTTGCCTTACATTTCGTTGGTGAAGATACAATTGCAGGACTACTCGCTGTTGGAGCGATGACTGGAATGACAACCGTCCTCTTAGTCGTTATGTACGGACAAGTTCGCGTTTCTTATGCGATGAGCCGTGACGGACTACTTCCAAAAGCACTAGCACGTGTAAATAAAAGAGTAAAAGTCCCTTTATTAAACACATGGATCACTGGTGTTGTTGCCGCTTTATTAGCAGGACTTTTAGACTTACATTTACTAGCGAATTTAGTAAACATCGGTACGTTAACAGCATTCACATTCGTTTGCTGCGCGGTACTTATTTTACGAAAAACACACCCTGACTTAAAGCGCGGATTCCGCGCACCTTTCGTACCTGTATTACCAGTTGTCGCGATTCTTTGCTGTTTATATTTAATGATTAATTTGTCTAAAACGACATGGATTAGCTTTATAGCTTGGCTTATAGTCGGCTTATGCTTCTATTTCTTCTACTCTAGAAAACATAGTCATTTAGCAACTGAAAAAACAAATGATGAAGAGAAAAAAGCATAACAAAATAGCTCGCCGATAAAACGGCGAGCTATCTTTCTGTATTATTATATTTTTTCGTTAACGATTGTAAAATGAAAAATATGCCGATGCAAGCTGTAAACGATGCCCAATTTCCTATTGGTGTTGAGTATTTAAAAATTCCAATACCTACAAGCACGATGAAAATGATCACCTGATATAGGAGCTTCCACTTTTGCATATGTTTCCTCCTTTACTTCGTTCCCTTCTTTTTCTTCTTCCATGCATTTAAACTATCAAAGAAGAAATTAATAAATAACGTGCCTAAACCCGCTAATAAAAACGTCATTAAAAATAAAATCCATATACTTTTCTCTTTTAAGAAATAATATCCTACAAGGAGCACAACCGCGATCCATACATATTCAAGAATTCTTTTTAGCTTTTTCTCTTCCAAATTATTCGCTCCCTCATTCTATACTATTTTTAGTATAACAAAAAAGAAGCCTATCATGATAAGCTTCTTTTCTTCTCTCTTATTTGTTTATGCTTTTTTCAACGAGTGAAATCGCGTATTCCATCGTACGATTCATCGTTTCTACTTGTGCATCTTTTACTTTCGCATCTTTTAACACAGATTCTGCCACTGTAATTTTTTGACTCAATGATTTCACTGAACCGTCCGTTACATTTGCAGCTTGCGCTTTTTTCACCACTGCTTTTGCAGATTCAATATTGATTTGTAATTTTTCTTTCGGTGTTTTCGGTTGTTCTTCTGCCACTTTTGATTGTACAAATGTCACATTAGCTGTTTTTAATTCGTTATATGCTTGAACGATTTTCTCTCCAGTACTTCCTACATTTTCAAACGCTTGCTTTGCAGTATTATAGCTTTTCTCTAGTTCTTGAAATGCTTCTTTTGAATATTGACCTGGTTTGTCACCAAACTCATACGTACCAGCTAACACTTCTTTTACTTTTCCAAGCTCTTCATATAACGCGTTTACTTCTTCTAACTTTGTACGGTTAGAAAACTCGTTATATGCTGCTAATACTTCTGAAGAACTTAACGCTTTACTATATAATTTCGCAAGCGCAATTTGTCCATTTAATGGAATACCGCCATTCCCGTTGCTATCAGGGTCTGCCCCAAGTGCAAATGGTACGTTCGGGTGGTATACTTTCCCTGTAGCTGGTTGGCTATTTGCTTTTTTACCATCTACATAAATTGCTACTTCACTTCCGTTATACGTTCCTGTTAAATGGTACGTTTTATTTGCCTCTAATTGAACACCAACACGTTTATAACTTCCACCAATATGAGCCCATAATTCTACATAGCCACTTCCTGTAGACTCAAAACCAATTCCGCCACTCTCTGTATTTTGCAAAATACCTTGTCCACGAATTTGATTCATTGAAAATACAGTTTCTAATGTAAACGTATTTGCTACTTTTTCTTTTTGTGCTGCTGAAAACGGAAGGTATCCAAATGTATTGGCTTGTCCATTCAATTTCATTACATTTGTTTTTAAAGCTTTGTCGTATGCAATAGATACATTCCCTTTCACATCGCCTTTCGTTCCAAACGATGAGTTATCTTTAAATGTACCATCTAAGAAATTCACATCAAAGACATCTGCCTTTGGTACTTTTACATTTGGGTCAATATTATCTTTTTTTGTAGTAATTTCTGCTGTTAACGGCTGTACACTTTCATTGCCGAATGAATCAATCGCAACGACTTCAAGTGTATATGTTTTCCCACCATCTAATCCTGCCAGTGTAAATGTTAGTTCTTTCGGCACTGGGTCACGATAAAACTCTGAGAATGCTAACAATTTATTTTTTATTTCTCCAGTTTGCTTATCTCTAGCTTGTACACGATAAGAATGAACAAGAAGGTTGTCCAACGCTTGCATGAATGTTACTGTTGCTGCATTTTCTGTTACATTTGATACCGATAACTTCGCATCTTTTGCAAAGTATGGCTTTTCTTTATCACGATCTTCTACATGTGTAAAAGTTTCTTTCTTTGATGGCAACTGAATTTTCCACGGTTCGCCTGTCCAAGAATTCGTATGGAAATCGCGACGATTAATCGTTACTTCTTTATCATCCACTTCTACTAATAAACCTTGACTTAATGTGCTAGCTCCTGGTGGGATAGTCCCTTGTACTTTACCACCTTCAACTTCCATATAACTTACAGAAGATGTACCAACTGATGTAAAATCTTTTTGATGAATCGATCTTGGATCATCTAACGGATAGTGTGAATGGCCAGAAAACGTAATGACTTGTGGGTATTGTTTTAATACCTCATTAATTTTTGCACTATCTTGCGTTCCCCATTCTTGGCTACCGTATACTGTATCTTTGATATGTTGATGTAAAAATACGAAAATTGGTTTTTCTGGATCATCTTTTTGCGCTTTTGCCATCTCTTCTTTTAGCCAATTAATTTGCTTGTCTGAATAATATCCATGAGTTGTCCCGTTCTCTGGAGACATAACAAGGAAGTGATACCCTTTCACCACTTTATGATAGTAAATCGATTCCATGCCTGTTTTTTCTAAGAAACGCTTCTGCGCTCCCTCTACAGATAAACCGTTCCAATAATCATGGTTTCCTAGAGAATTCATTCGTACTGCATCTTTATTTGCATTTTCATTATATACTTGCATGAAACGATCATATTGCTGCACAGACCCTGTATCTGTGAAATCACCTACGATAACAAAAGCATCTTGCTTTGGTGCAAGCGTATTGAGCTGTTCAATCGCTCGTTTCCAGCGAAACGTATCATCCGTTCCACTATTTTTAATATGTACATCACTTACGACTGGAAAAACGATCTTCTTTTCACTTGGTGCCTTTTCTTGCTTCTTCTCTTCCGCTTTGACTGATGTACTCCACGGAAATGATACGAATGCTAATACAAAAACCATTAATAATCCAATAAGACCTCTTACTTTTCGTAAAGCTGTTCTTTCCACATGAATCCTCCTCATATAATAAATTAATTACACTGGTTATTGTATCGAACATATATTAACTTCATTTAAACTAAAAATGTATTTTGTTTAAATTTTGTAAAAATACAGTCAATTTTATATTAAGTGCCACATTTACATAAAACAAGTACTTTTTGTCTAATAGATAACTAATTTTTCCCTATAAAAACTATTAAGAGATATGAGCCTATGAAACTATCACGATTTAATTTTTTTTGTCCATTCTTAACACATCGGCCATGCTGTTACATTTAATAATAATAAATACCTTTTCAAAAGGAGGGGATCCTATTGAAATCCCACAAAAATATTGGTTGTTTTGCTCCTTTATCTATCATCTGTCAACCGACATGTCCTTGCCCTCCAATTCCACCACCTCCTACATCCAATTCTGAACTTGTTACAAATGAATTCGCTGGTAATATATTCATCTCAAATGATTTCATCCCAGTTTCTCAAAGACAACTAAAACAAACATATTCAACATTAAAGATTTGGGAATCCGATGGACTTATTTCAGTTTCCGGCACTATATCAATATATAACAATAGAAATAGTACGAATGCTTTATTCATACAAATAGTAGGCAATAATATAAGTACCTTCACCGTTTTACCAGGTAATACTTTGTCATATACAGGATCTAATTTACAATCTGTTTCCATAATAGATATTCCAACAGATCCTTCTATTTATGTAGAGGGACGCTACTGTTTCCAACTCACTTATTGCAAATCAAAACGCGATTGCATATAATTGCATTATTTTTTGTCTACAAACAACCATTACTTTTGAAAATCCAAAAGTTCACTAAAAAACGTGTAAACTATCTCGTAGTTTACACGTTTTTTTATTTCAATATTATAATATCCTATGTTAAAGTATAACGAATCGTCATACAAAATTCCCCAGTTTCAGCAGCTGCTGTTCCAAGAATCGTAACAGTATCAAAACGACGAACTGTAAATGATGCGCTACTTCCAGTGGCAACAACAATCGTTTCCAATGCAGTCCCTGCTATACCACCACTATAAAACACAAGTGTAACAGGTCCAGTACCAGTATCTACTTTCAAATACCCAGATGCATAAATATCTTGAGAGATATTATCTGCATAAATTACTTCAGCAGCTGCTGATGCAGTCCAGTCAATACAAACTTTATCTTGAACGATCGTTTTTTGCGAACTTGCACAGCATGAAAGATTAGTACTACAATTCCCCATCTTATTTTTCCCCTCTCTATGAAATTAAATAACGTGTAGTAATACAAAATTCTCCTTGGTAGGTTCCTAATGGAGTAGCCGGTGTCGTAATTTGAATGATATTAAAACGACGGAACGTAAACGCAATACTTGTTCCTTCAGAAACGGTAAATGATTGAATCGTTCCTCCGCCCGAATCGAGCACTGCCACAGTAATTTGGTTTGCAGGACTCACACCCGGCCCGACATCATAAGTTAAATAACCTGTTCCAACGATATTTTGATTCACATTATTCGCATACACAGTAAATGTACTAGCAGCGGCACTAGACCATGAATTACATACTTTATCTTGGACGAAGTTACTACTATTATCCGAACAACACGTTAAAACTGTTCCTGAGCACTCACAAGACATAGTCTTTCCCTTCTTTCTTTTTTATTCCTTATATGTGTATGTCCTTCAGAGTCTTTTGCCTGTACTATTCATCTATTTTCAAAAAATAAGACAACTCCTGTACGAATGACTAGATTGATTCTGTTCTGTTTCTTTTTTTCATAAATTTATAGATTAAAATACCACCTACAACAATAACTACGACTAGTAATATCGGTAGCATATATTGTCCAACAACATCCGCCGCTTTTTCCCAATGCGGACCTAATTTCATTCCAAAATAGACATATAAAGTCGTTAACGGGAACATCGCTACAAATGTATATATACTAAATTTCCATATGTTCATTTTCGCCATACCACATGGAACAGAAATAAGCGTTCGAACTCCTGGTACAAAGCGTCCAACAAATGCTACAACTGGTCCATATTTCTCAAAGAAATCATCGGCTTTTTGAATTTGCTCTTCTTTAATAAAGAAGTATTTCCCGTACTTTATTAATAGAGGACGGCCACCGTAATAACCGAGTGCGTATAATGTTAACGGTCCTGTCGTTCCGCCAAGTGTCCCAGCTAATACAGCTAACCAAAAATTCATATCCCCCTCGTATACCCAATACCCAACCATGGGCAAAACTACTTCTGCTGGAATAAATTCAAATGTTAATGCTAATACAACTCCAAAATAAGAAAACTGCTTTAAAAACTCAATTATATCTAAAATAATTTGCTCCATATTTTTAACCCCTATCCGATATTTACATTATGCTTTTCTTGCAATTGCACTGGCGCCATCTTTACAATTCGGTTCAAAATGAATAACACAATTCCAATATCATCTAAAATACCGATAAACGGCAGGAAGTCTGGAATTAAATCGAGCGGCATTACAACATACCCAACTAAAAAAGCAATAGATAAAATTTTCTTCTTTATTGAAACCTCTTTTGAAGTAAAAAAGTCAAATAGGAATGGAACGAAACGACGGACATGAAATACAACTCTTAATCTACTAATAAGTTTTTTCATTTTTATTTCTCCTCTCTTTGTATACAAAAAGGACCCTACCAAATATGGTAAGGGTCCTAAAAAAGACAATAAGGGGCCTTTACCATTGCTGGTAAAGGTCTCACTAACAACGAAACGTTGCCAATAAAGCCGAGGGTTTCTCCCTGTAATGACGACTTTACTGTAATAAGTTACTCCCCTTTATACACAATTTTATACACTCACATTAAAATATTTCAGATGGCTTGTCAATATATTTTATCCCGCTTTAACGGGCAGTAAGACCCCCACCTCAAAATTTAGCAAAAGCAAAGAAGTTAGGTTGGGGATCAACTGCCCATAAAAGTCCGATTGGTGAGGGCTGATAATCAGTGGGGGATGAAGAAAACCCCCACTGATTAAAGTTTCACTTTATATCCCAAGCCCTTCCGTAAAAAACAAAAAACGTATAGGAAATTTCTTACTATCTCATAATATACATAATCATTTTTGAACGAAAGGAGATGTTTTATTTGCATACCGTATGGAAAGGTGCACTTTCACTTGGACTATTAAATATTGGAATCAAACTATACAGTGCCGTAGAAGAAAACGATATAAAATTTTTAAGTCTCCATAAAGAATGCTTAACACCTATTAAATATAAAAAATTTGCTCCTGATTGTACGGATGAAGAAATTGATGATAAAGATATTGTAAAAGCTTATGAATATGCACCTCATAAATACATCATTATTGATGAAAAAGAATTAGCTACGTTGCAAAAAGCTCACGAACCACGATCCATTCGCATTATATCTTTTATCCAAAATAACGAAATTGATTCTGTTCTTTATGGCCGTTCTTATTTTATAGGTCCTACCCCAGGACATGAAAAATCATATTTATTATTAAAAGAAGCTCTTGAACGTACAAATAAACTTGGGCTTATTCATATTTCTATTAGAAAAAAACAACATTTAGCTATTATCCGTAACTTTGAAGATGGACTTATGTTACAAACCATCCACTACCCTAATGAAATTCGCGATATAACAAATACACCTAATTTACCAAGTCACGAAAATTATCCTATCCAAAAACAAGAACTTACCGCAGCAATTAATTTAATCCACCACCTTACAAATCCTTTTGAACAAGAAATGTATACAGATGAATATAAAGAAGCCCTTACCGAATTAATCGAGAATAAAATTGAACAACAGGAAAAAGCTGAAACAATCTCTCCAGCCCCGAACATCATTAATATTATGGAGACATTACAGGCAAGCATTGAACAAGTAAAAATAAAAAGAGAAAACAAAAAAGAACAAGAGGCCAAATGAAATTGACCTCTTATTCTTTAAAGTGGATTACATTTCGGCATTTCGAGTCCAGATGATTGAGCTAATTTTAATAAATAATAACATTCCTCTCTTGCCATATGATCTGCCATTCTAGCTGATAGTGCACTTAATACTTCATGCGATAACTCCAGCTCTTCCACTTCATGTAAAAAATGCGAAAATAATTTCAATTCAAGTGAAACATCTTTTGTAAACTTCTTTAATGCTGGAAAATGATGAAGCTCCGTTCGTAAATACCCAGTCATCTCAACTGCCTTTAAGTAAAATTGTTCAAAATGCTTCGTAAATTCTTCGCTTTTCTCTTTTAATCTTTTTTCAACAAGATCTAGCCCACCAGAAATAGAACCCGCATGACCAGCAGCATCAGTTAACCAAACGAGATGATAATGCAGTTCATGAAAAACAGGCGGAACTTCCCCCTTCTTCAAAAACTCTAAAACCGTTATATACTCTTCCACTTCGTTTACCATATGATTAATAAAAGTTGGCGTAAAATGAATAGTAATCTTCCCCTCCAACTGCTTCTGTATAATATTTAATTTAAACATCCGAATTTCCTTAGCAGCTTGTTCTGCCTCTTTTGAGAATGCCATCAGATTCACATTCCGAACTTTATTTAACAAATTCGTAAATGTTTCAACAAAGTAAGTAGCTTTTTTTATATCCTCTTTTTCCTTCGGAGCTAATGCATCAAGTAAAAATTGTGCATGATCAGTAAGTACCTTTAGCCAAAATTGATGCTCAAACAACGCACTTTCTTCATAATTTCTCTCCACTAAATCCCCTCCGTTTATTCATCCTTCTCTACCACTTGAAGTTTATATCCATCCGGGTCTTGTACTATAATACTTTTCTCACTTTTGTTTTCTGTATATACAATTTTATAGAATACTAACCTCTTCTTTACATTCTCTATGTTAGAAATTGAAAACGTTAGAACATCAACTGATTCCGCAACACTCTTCTCACACCCGCCCAAACTGCGATTCATAACAAAACTAATTCTCGTTGAATCGGTATCATACCAAACCCCTGTAACATCTAATTGCGGCCTCTCTAAACTAGGTGTTATTCCTAAAATCCCTTCGTAAAAATACAGAGTTTCCTTTAAGTTCTTTACTTCTAACACAATTAAATTCTTTACATTCTCCACATTCATTCCCCCTGTACTTATTACTTTTTTATATGTGTCATAAATGCTCATTATGTCTGAATACAATACGTAGTAATGAACATTTAAGGAGGTCTATTCGTGAATAAATATATGAGATCATTCGTGCCCTATCATAGTCCTCTCGATCCTTGTCCTCCTATCGGAAAAAAATATTATTCTACTCCGCCTAATTTATTTTTAGGCTTTCAACCGCCAAACTTACCGCAATTCACGCCAAAAGAAGCATTGCAAAAAGGGACTTTATGGCCTGTTTTTTATGACTATTATGAAAATCCTTATAAAAAAGGGCGGTGACTACTGACGTGACTCAATCGCTACCAGAAGAATACTATCAGCTTTTACTGGAGCTTCAAGAACTGGACTTTGTACTAGTTGAACTCACTCTTTATTTAGATACACATCCAGATGACACCGCCGCGATTAATCAATTTAATGATTTTTCCTATAAACGAAGAGTATTAAAACAAAAGATGGAAGAAAAATACGGGCCACTCCAACAGTTTGGAAACAGCTATTCTAATGCTCCTTGGGAATGGAGCAAAGGTCCTTGGCCATGGCAAATATAAAGGAGATAAACTATGTGGATTTATGAAAAGAAATTACAATACCCAGTTAAAGTGGGAACTTGCAATCCAGCACTCGCCAAATTATTAGTTGAACAATATGGCGGTGCTGACGGTGAACTAGCTGCTGCTCTTCGCTACTTAAATCAACGTTATACAATTCCTGACAAAGTTGTTGGCCTACTAACCGACATTGGTACAGAGGAATTCGCACATTTAGAGATGATTGCGACAATGATTTATAAATTAACAAAAGATGCAACACCAGAGCAAATGAAAGCTGCTGGACTAGACGCGCAGTACGCTAATCATGATAGTGCTTTATTTTATCATAATGCGGGTGGTGTTCCTTTTACTGCTACTTATATTCAAGCAAAAGGAGACCCTATTGCAGATTTATATGAAGATATTGCTGCTGAAGAGAAAGCAAGAGCAACATATCAATGGCTCATTAACTTATCAGATGATCCAGATATAAATGACAGCCTGCGCTTCTTACGTGAACGAGAAATTGTCCATTCACAACGTTTCCGAGAAGCTGTAGAAATTTTAAAAGAAGAACGTGATAAAAAAATATTTTTTTAAAACACGTATCCGAGCGATATGTGTTTTTTTACGTTAAAAGTTAAATCCTTCCTATTGAAGATATAAATAGTATATTTATTCGATTTAATGTATTATTTTTTAATATTTTCAAAATTCCCTATTGCTTTCTAGTCATCAGACCTTTAAAATAGTAACAGTTACTCGACAAATTATTTGAATTTTCGACAAAAACACTCATTAGGAGGATTTTCTTTATATGCGTACAACTTTAAAACCAGCGCAAATACTTTCGATTAGTTTATTACTATTCGCAGTTTTCTTCGGTGCTGGTAATATGATTTTCCCGCCGCTTCTCGGTCTTTCTTCCGGAGAAAATATGTGGATTTCCATTACAGGATTTATTATTACAGACGTCGGTTTATCTTTACTTGCTATCGTCGCTGTTGCCCTTGCCGGTGGTAGTTTTAACACTTTAGCAAGCCGTGTTCATCCAAAATTCGCAGCTATATTCGCTATCATTATTTATCTTTCAATCGGCCCACTATTTGTTATTCCACGAACTGGATCTGTATCTTACGAAATTGGGATTGCACCACTTTTCCCTGACCAATGGTACTCTATGTTAATCTTTAGTGCGATTTTCTTTACAGTCGTCTACTTCTTATCATTAAATCCATCAAAATTAGTAGATCATATCGGAAAAATATTAACGCCAATTTTACTTGGAATTATTGCAATTATGGCAACAAAAGCGATTCTTTCACCTGGAACATTTGCTGAGCCTGTTGGTGACTATAAAGAAATTCCCTTTTTCAAAGGATTTCTTGAAGGATTTTTAACTTTAGATGCAATTGGCGCACTTGTATTATCAACAATTGTTGTAAATGCAATTCGCCAAAACGGTATACAAGAGAAGAAATCGATTGCGAAATATACAATTATTTGCGGGAGCATTGCAGCTCTATTCTTAACAATTGTTTATTTCTTACTCGGTTATATCGGTGCTTCAAACGGAAACTTAGGACAATTTGAAAACGGTGGTCAACTATTAGCTACTGTTATGTATCAATTCTTTGGGACAAGCGGTAATGTTTTATTAAGTATCGCCATTATCTTCGCTTGTTTAACGACAGCAATTGGTGTTGTAAGTGCATTCGCCAACTATTTCGCAACAGTACTAACAAATGTTTCATATAAGAAACTCGTACTATACGTTTGTATCTTTAGCTTCGTAATTTCAAACTTAGGTTTAAGTTTATTAATTAAAATTACATTACCTGTATTAATCATTTTGTATCCAATTACAATCATTTTAATTTTCGTATCATTTATTGATAAATATACGAAACGTAAACCTTCTGTCTACATCGGAGCAATGATCGCAGCATTCATTATTAGCTGTATTCATGCACTGGATAATGTGGAAATGATACCAACCTTTATCGCTAATATCGTACACACCATTCCTTTTTACAACTTAGGAATCGGCTGGATTATTCCAGCAATCATCGGTGGTATAATCGGATACTTTATTCCGCAAACAGAAGCTGAAGGTGAAGTTTCTACAAAATAAAGAAAAGAAGCAAGCATGAAATCCATGCTTGCTTCTTTTTATCGTCTATCGCTAAATACAGTATTGGTATACGAACGAACTGTTAACATATAGTAACCAAAGTAGATTATGATATACACCGCTATACTGCCTAATAAAGGAAGACTATATTCAAACATTCCTGTAAAGCCCATCAAACTTAAAAATGCAAAGAACGTATGACATATTGCAAGTAGTAAAGGTACTACGAAAATCGCCCCTACTTGCTTTCTTACTGACTCTGTTGCTTCCCTTTTCGTTAGTCCAATTTTCTTTAACATTCCGTACGCTGGTCGCTCTGCCATCGCTTCTGTTATTTGTTTAAAATATAAAATACAACCCGTTGCCAAAATAAAGACAATCCCTAAAAATACACTAGCAAATAATAACACTGCACCATCTTGCAATTCAGATTGGCTCGCCTCTTCAAATGATTGGAGTTTCACTTCTTTAGGAATGATTGTCCCTAGCTCTTTCGTTAGTTCGCTATTACCGTTTCCTTCAACGATAAATCCACTAACTGTTGAAACATCCTTTCCTTTCTGCAACTTATTAAATAACGAATCTCGAACAACAAGCCCCACTGGTGCAAGTTTCGCACTAACAACTGTTTCCTCTCGATGGTCAACGATTATAATATCATCCTTCATCCCTTCAAAGGACACATTATTTCCTTCAAGCGAATTCTTTTCTATGTTATACGACTTATACGGATCTAATAAAACAACTTCCTTTTCAGAACCGAGAATAACTTGTTTGTTACCTAACTTAGAAGCTGATTTATTATAATCTGTCACTTTTATAATTTGTACATTGCCATTACCTATTAAGTACCCAGTTAATATTTGTTCTCCATCTATCTTCCCTTGCATAGAGAGCATCGCTACAGACGTTTCATTTTTAATTGCTAACTCATGTTTTTGAATTTCTTCTCTAACTTTCTTATCTAATTCCTTTCCAGTCGTTACATACTCATAACTAACTGGATTCATTAATGCCGCTGTCTTCTGCGCTCCATAATACATACTAGAACTAATTCCGATGGTACATAATGTTACCGCACTTAATAAAGATAATAGCGCAAGCATCTTTACGTTTCCTTTTATTCTGAAGAACAATGAAGAAATGGATAAAATGTTCGTTCCATTCCAATATTTCGTTTTATCTCTCTTTATTTTATGGAGTGACTTCACTGTATATTGCTCAAATAGTAAAAACGTACCTTTTACAATACAACCAAAAATCAGTAAACCTGTAATAAAAATGGCTCCAAACCCAAAAACTTGTGTAAGTAGCGCAATGATATAACCTGTAATTAATAAAACAATTGCTCGCTTTGCCTTCTTACTTGAATACGTAGGTGCCTCTTCTTTTTGATTTTCACCATATAATAATTCAACTAAACGATGCTCATAAATTAACTTTTTACTTTTCCATGATGCAATAAAGAAAATTGCACCTATCGTTATAAGAACTTCTACTATAGATAAAAATGAAATCGTAAATGTGAACGTAAACGCACTTCCCATTAACTTCACAAGAAGCCCTGCGCACATATTCGCTATAAATAAACCAGCAAGAATACCTAACACACTTGCCGCAGCACCAACTAATAAAGTTTCATAAAAAAGTAACTTCGCAATTTCTTCTTTACGGATACCTAATAAACTGTATAGCGCAATTTCTTTTTTCTTCTTTCGCAAAAAGAAGCTATTACAATAAAAAATAAATATCGTTAAAAAGATAATTAACAATATTTGTGCAAACGTAAATGTCGTTTCCACTTTATCCGACTCTTTTAAAAGAGCTGCTACACTTTCATTTCGTTTAATCGATACGAATGTAAAATAAATAATAATGCTGCCTACTAATGAAATAAAGTATAGAAAATAATCTTTCATATTTCGTTTTATACTACGTTTTGATACTTCTAAAAAATCCATCGTACACCTTCACCCGCTCTCGCATTTCTCTATACATAAAGTGTATACGAAATTGTATTTCTCCCCTATCGATTTTCATTACATCTCTCTTACGATATTGTAATATAACAAAATAAAAGAACCTAGTTTCCTAGGCTCTTCACATCGTATGTTTAAAAGTAAATAACTCTTCTTTTGACTGCACAGCAGATTGTTCCTCTTCTATAGCGCCCTTCTTTATCTCTCCTCCTAACCTTACTTTCATCATCGCCTCTTCTATACTTTTTACAATCATATTTCCTGAAAAAATAGTAAGTCCAAAAAATGTAATGGGAACAAGCGGAATCCACGGATTCACTGTTAATGATCTAAAGTATACTCCAATTAAACCTGACCATTCATGCGTGTAAGATTCTATTTCTTCTATCGGTCCCAAAAACTGAACTGTTCCACCAAAGAATATTTCCAGTAATCCTAAGTGCAGTAAAATAGTAAGAGATTGCGTAAACTGCTGAAAAAATACAAGTATAAACGTCATATAAAGATGCGGGAAAATATGCTTTATAACAATGTGCCTTCTCGATCCACCTAATATGCACGCAGCTTCAATAAATTCTTCGGTTCTCAATTTACGTACTTCCTTCGCAACATACAGTGCAATAACTGGCATCACAAGCATGACAAGTAATAAAACTTGAAACGAAGCTCTTTCAAAAAAGGTTGTTGTTTCCTCTCCACTCCCAAATGCATTTGCAAGGTGAAGAAAAAAATACGCAATCATAACTGTTGGAATAACTGTAAAACTATCAAAAAAAGCCTCGATTTTTGAAAACCCTCTTTTTACATATGTTCCAAGCACAACACCAAAAAACACACCTATCACCATTCTAAGTGCCGCAATTAAAATAGAGATACCTATCGTCCACTTTGCGCCTTCAATGACTAAATGTAACAGGTCGTACCCTTTCCGGTCTGTTCCAAGTAAAAATTGTAATGAAGGTGAAAACGGTGGTACTTGTGGATTTTCATCCGCATCATATTGCAATGTAACTTGTCTAATATGCCCATCATTCCATATCGTATTTCCGATGCTCAAAAGAACTAATATGAGAAGAAACCCAATGCTTATCCAAAATCTTTTATCACGTTTTATATACGTCCACATATTATAGTCTCTCCTTCATCGCAGCTGGAATGAGATAATGAAACAATTTAAACAAAATAAAAATCGGAATATAAATAAGCAGCACACTAACGATGAAAACCTCTACTTTAATACTCTCATACGATTTCAAAAACATAAAAATACCACCCGTATTAAAAATCCATTCTATAATATATAAATTAGATAACATAAAAAAGATATTCGTTTTCGCAAAGAAAAGTGTACTAAGCAACACATTTCGTAAAACATGGCGATTTAAAATATGAAAGCGATTCAACCCTTTAGCCTTAGCAAATAGTACATAATCTTTTTCTAATTCATTTTCAAAACGAAGTACTAACATTTTTACAAACAGAATCGTAGTCGGTATACTCAAACAAAATATTGGCAATCCTCTAATCGACTCGCCTCCAATTGACGCAATTTGAAAAGGTAAAAAACCTGTTTGTTTAAAAAACCATACAACTAATATTTGTGATACTAAAATAAGAAGAATATCTGGAATAGATTCTAGGAAGATGAGAAATGATTTAATACGATGTTGTATACGTGGTGAACTACTCATAATGACATAAACAATACAAAATGCTACAAATAATGAAATGAAAAAAGCAGCTAAAAATATAACAATTGTTTCTTTATAATGGACGAACAATTGCGGAAATAAAAATTTACCTCTCACATATTGAAAATTGGAGATATCCATTAAGTTTACAAACACTTCTTTTAAACTCTGTATGTACCTTGATACATGCAACTCAAATCCATAAAATAATTTCGGCAGTGCCCCTAAAAAAATAATACCCAAAATCGAAATAATAAATTGAATCGTCACTTCCATCCCATTCAGAAAAACTTTTTTGACCACGTTTTCCCTTCTCTCTTTATATAATTTACCCTCTAATTTTATTCTTAATTTTCTGAATTGTAAATATTTATAAAACAAAAAATCACTAGGTTATGATCCTAGTGATTCTTTATGCGCATGCCCTTCTCTTTTCGCAAATGGCATATACAAAATAAAACATCCAATAAGCGCAGCTATTTCTAATGAAATAATATAGTAAGGATGCGGCCCTAACATATCGAGTAATGAAGCAGTTTCTGGCTTACGAGCTAAAAACATATAATTGCCACCTGTTTTGTAGTTCACAAAAGAAACGATTGGAATTATTATGTTTAAAAATATCATCGTACGCTTAATTGATTGCAAGGTCGGTCTATATCCTTCTACCCACGTCATAAAGAGTGGTGCCCAAATGAGTAATACATGTGCGGCGAAGAATTCTATAAAGCGAAAATGCGGAAAAGCATATTGCACGTTCGGCGTTAAAATAGCTTGTGACGCACCGATAATTCCTGTAAAAAATACAATCTCATATATGCGGTAACTTTTCGTTACAATCATAATCGATGCTAACAATAAACTAATCGTACATAACTCAAATGGTAATGAAGTGCCTAGTTCAAAAATCCCCGCTTTCCATTCCCACATATGGAGCCCAATTTCACTCCCAATAAATAAAAATGCAATCGCATATCGAACCGTTATATTCCACTCACTTTGCCGTAATACATCTTGGTATTGATACAGAAAAAATATCCCCACCATCATAATAAATAATATAAGGACGTGTTGCCTTGAGTATGGAATAAATGGTTTTAATGGATGCACACTAAAATAAGCTTCCATCTTGCCTCCTCCTCTCCTTCATACAATATTATTGTAAGAAAGAAACAACGAGTCAATTCATTTGCTCACACTTGGACAAGCTCTACCTTACATTTACATATTCATACCTTACAAAACTGTAAGGTTATTGTAAGCTAAAACGATTTGTCAGATTCTTCACCTCTTTTATACTGAATGTAGATACTAAAACGAACGAAAAGGTGATAAATAGATGAAGAAGAAAAATAAAGTGTTAATTACTAGTGTAGTAGCAATCGGTATTGCAGCTGGATCATATTTTGCATTTGCTGGTGGCGGTGGTTCAGAAGTAGCAATGGCATATAGCGGATATAAAGTAACAGAAAAACAAATTGAAAACGCGCAAAAATTTGGCGGTGAAGTCATTCCAAACGGCATCGAAACAATTTCATTTGATCCAACAAAAGGTACGTATGAATTAGCTGTAAAAAAAGGTGATGAAGTAAAAAAAGGTCAGCTCCTTTTTAAATATAATGACCCTACTGCGAAACAAGGTGTAACGGAAGCAGAAATGCAAAAGAAAATCGCACAAAAAGAAGTAACATTGTTCCAAAAACAAATTGATACAGCGAAACAAAAATTACAAAAAGATAAAAATGCAGGCCTTCCTGCTGAAGCATTAAAAGCATCAGAAATCGAAGTACAACAATTAGAATCACAAATTGAAATGAAAAAGTTTGAAGTTGAAAAATCTGATGAAATGATTAAAGCAGCAAAAGAGAAAGTAAACACACTTTCTGTAACGAGCCCTACTGATGGCGTAATTGATGATATCGTAAAAACTGCTGATGAAAAAACAGGTATGAGCGGCATTACACTTCGTCATGCTGGTCCATTTAAAGTAAAAGGTCAACTTTCTGAATATGAGCTTGCTAGTATGAAAGTTGGGCAAGAAGTAACTGTTTCATCAAAAACGGTCGCTGGTAAGACTTGGACAGGAAAAGTAACAGAAATCGGTTCTACACCATTAAAGAGCATGGATGAAAACAAAACAGTTTCTAACTATCAATTCACTGTTACATTAGACAATAGTGAAGAATTACAAAACGGTTTCCATGTATACGTAACAAGTAAATCTGGCGAAGCAACTGGTACAATTGTTCCGAAAAGCAGCATCGTAAAAAAAGGTGACAAAAATATTGTTTTCGTTGTAAAAGACGGCAAGGCGAAAGAACAAGCGGTTACTGTTGAATTCGAGACTGATAGCGAAGCAAAAGTTTCTGGAGTGAAAAAAGGAGAACAAATTATCTCTAAACCTGAAAAAGACTTAAAAGATGGTATGGAGGTTGTCGTTGAATGATTAACTTAAAAGGCATCACGAAATCTTTCCAAAATGGTGCAGAATCCGTACAAATATTACACGGCATTGACGTAACACTAAACCAGGGAGAATTCACTTCTATTATGGGACCATCTGGTTCTGGTAAATCAACATTAATGAACATTATCGGTTGCTTAGATAAACCAACAACAGGTGCGTATGAACTAGCTGGTCAAAATATTTCAAACATGTCTGAAACAGAACTTGCGCGCGTTCGTAATAAAGAGATTGGATTCGTATTCCAAAACTTCATGTTATTACCGAGACTTACAGCACTTCAAAATGTAGAGCTACCTCTTATTTACGCTGGAGTTGATAAAAAAGAAAGACGTGAGCGCTCATTAGCCGCTTTAACAAAAGTAGGTTTAGCTGATCGTGCTACTCACTTACCGAACGAATTATCAGGTGGACAAAAACAACGTGTAGCAGTGGCACGCGCAATTGTAAATAATCCAAAGTTCATTTTAGCCGATGAACCGACGGGTGCACTTGATACGAAAACGAGTACACAAATTATGGACCTCTTTTACGAATTAAACAAACAAGGCTCAACAATCATTATGATTACCCACGATCGTGAAATTGGGGAAGCTGCAGCACGTCAAATTGTAATTCGTGACGGAAATATCGTCCAAGATTGGAGAGGTTAATTTTGAACACGAGTGAAAATATACGCATGGCCCTTTCCTCTATCTTTGCTCATAAAATGCGTTCTATCTTAACGATGCTAGGAATTATTATCGGTATTAGTGCCATTATTACTATCATTTCAATGGGTGATGGTACAAATGCAAAGTTTAAAGAAGAATTAGGCCAAGGAAAAGATAATGAAATAACCATTTACTACAACAATCCTGACTATGGAACAGATAGTGCCAAAATCACACCTGATATGCTAAACCGTCTTCAAACCGTCTCAGGCGTTAAAGATGTGTATCCAGATGTAAGTATGAAAGTAAAAGCATCTGCTGGTTCAAAAGATGTAAATCTTGATTTAAAAGGTGGAACAGGCGCCTTTATGACAGATTCGAAAATAAAATTAGTTCACGGTCGTGAATTAAACGACAGCGAATTAAACCAAGCAATCCCTGCCGTTATATTAAATGAAGAAGCTTTCAACAAATTATTTAGTGGTTGGGAATCAAATCAATACACAGATATAAAAGGAAAACCGTATAAAATAGTCGGTGTATACGAAGCGAAAAACGACTTCGGAATGCCTATGCCTGAAGGTTATACGTCACTTGAAAACGCGCCTGTCATTTCAGGAGTAAATGAGTATGACTCGGTAAGATTAACAATGACCTCTCCAACAGAACGTAAAAGTGTAGAAAAACAAGCCGTTTCTGTTTTAAACGAAATGAAAGCACCTAAATTTGAGCACAAATTCGAAGCACAAGATTTAGGTGAATTTACGAAGCAATTAGACGAATCAATCGGTATGATGAAAATGGTATTCGGTGGTATTGCTGCTATCTCATTACTTGTTGGTGGTATCGGCGTAATGAACATTATGCTTGTATCTGTAACAGAACGTACACGTGAGATTGGTATTCGTAAAGCACTTGGTGCAACACGCGGTAAAGTATTAACACAATTCTTAATTGAATCTTGTATTTTAACAGGACTCGGTGGATTCATCGGATTCATGCTCGGTATCTTCTTCGCTTGGATCGTTTCCATCTTTGCCGGATGGCCACTCGTTGTCTCAAAAGAACTTGGACTTCTTGCAGTAGGTATCTCCATGTTAATCGGTATTATATTCGGTCTACTACCAGCTAACAAAGCTGCAAAACTGGATCCAATTGAATGTTTACGATATGAATAAACAAAAACGTAGGAATTTACACTCCTACGTTTTTTTATTTATCTATTAAATCGTGTTTCTTCTATTATATATGTTTTACGTTATACATACCTTTAGCTATTGTAAAGTACTAAAGCTATTATAGAATCCTATTATTGCAAAAATAATATGTGACAAACTAAAATCAAGGCGTAATTTTTTCCATACCTCGACTTATTTTGTAACAATTATAGCGATATTTCATTGATTTTTACCTCATTTATATTTCTCCACTACCAAAATAGTTATTTTTACATAACTACTTTTCTGTCCCAGCAGCAAAATACGCCATTTTTGTAACAGTTACGAAACGATTACGTAATAATACAGAAACATAATTAACAGATTAGAAATTGAAATACTCCTCTTTTTATGCATTGTATGCTCTAACCTCCCCTATAAACTATAAGAAAGCGCTTTTAGGATATTACTGGAATTATTACAGAATATTAATGACCCGTTACGAAACCTTTGTAATTTTATGTTTTCCGCAAATAAGAAAATAATGGTTGCTATAATGAGGTCAACGAAAACAAATGCAATGGAGGCTATTATGAAAAAATTTATGGGTATAGCAACAGCAGCGGTTTTTGGTCTTGGGATTTTCACAACATCTGCTAAAGCAGAAACGATTGTAACAACTGACGTACTAAATGTACGCGAAAACCCAACTACTGAATCAAAAGTTGTCGGAAAATTATTAGATGGATATAAAGTTAACGTTTTACATACAGAAAACGGATGGTCAAAAGTGAAATTGAACAGCGGTAAAGAAGCTTTCATTAGCGCTGACTATACAAAAGACACTTACTACGTAACAGCAAACGTATTAAACGTACGTGCTGGTGCAAACACTGACTCAGAAATTCTTGGTAAGTTGAAAAAAGATGATGTAATCGAAACAACACACCAAGTACAAAATGACTGGATTCAATTTGAATATAACGGAAAAACAGCGTATGTTCATGTTCCTTACTTAACAGGTAAAGCACCAGTTAAAGTTCAACCAGTAGTTAAAGCTGAAAAAACAACTAAAGTTCAAGATACAGCTAAAGCAGTGGAAGCAACTAAAGCTCGTGAAGTAGCTGAAACGCAAGCAAAAGCTAAGGCGGAGGAAGCAACTAAAGCTCGTGAAGCAGCTGAAGCTCAAGCAGAAGCTAAGGCCGGGGAGGCAGCTAAAGCTCGTGAAGCAGCTAAGGCTCAAGCAGAAGCTAAAGCTCAGGCAGCGGCTGAAGCTCAAGCAGAAGCTAAGGCTCAAGAAGCAGCTAAAGCTCGTGAAGCAGCTAAAGCTCAAGAAGCAGCTGAAGCTCAAGCAGCGGCTAAAGCTCAAGAGGCAGCTAAAGCTCGTGAAGCAGCTAAAGCTCAAGAAGCAGCTGAAGCTCAAGCAGCGACTAAAGCTCAAGAGGCAGCTAAAGCTCGTGAAGCGGCTAAAGCTCAAAAACCAGCTACACAACAACCTGTTGCAAAAGAAACTGAAACAAATGCACCATCATCTTCTCGTGAACTACGCGTTGTAGCAACAGCTTACACAGCAGATCCACTTGAAAATGGTTATAAAGCAGGCGACCAAGTAAAATCAGCTTTAGGTCACAACTTAACAGCTAATCCAAACATGAAACTTATTGCAGTTGACCCAAGTGTTATTCCATTAGGTTCAAAAGTATGGGTTGAAGGTTACGGAGTAGCAATCGCTGGTGATACTGGTGGAGCTATTAAAGGAAATAAAATCGATGTTTTAATGCCTGATAAAGGTACATCAAGTAACTGGGGACGTAAAACAGTTACAGTTAAAGTATTAAACTAATTACCATATAAAAAAGAGTCAGTTTCATTGTTGAGGCTGACTCTTTTTTATGATTCTCACATTCTTTCTTTCTCTTGAAAGTAACTAATATGATTCCGAATCCACTTTCGCTCTGACATAAATAAGTTCCCTCGGTTTTTATATACTTTATCAAACGTCTTTAAAACTTCTTCATGATCAACAAACTTATGTAAAAAACGAAGAGCGATGATAATCTCTGATTCGTCAGTAGGCTCTACTTCATTTTTACGTCTTCTAGAAACAACTTTCGTTACACGTTCGCAAATTGGTTTAATCGCCATTTCATCTCCATATGCATAAATAGCTCGCACAGCTTCATATTTCACCATTACATTTCTATCCGCTAAAGCTTCAATATAAACTATTTGTAAGTCTGATCCCCCTATTTTTGCTAAAGTCTCAATAGCTGCTGAACGAATATAAGCACCATCGCATTGTAAAAGTTTCGTTAAAGATAGAATTGATCGCTTTGTTCCAACCTCATATAAAGTGGCACATATATTTACAATATCATCTCGATTCTCTTCCACTGTAAGTAACTTTAATAAAGCATCTTCTGCTCCCAACGATTTACACAACTTTAAAGCGATGACAGCAGAATAACGGACTCCACTATTTTTATGATATATGTAAGGAATAATTTTATGCGCATTGCTTGCTTCTGATAATTTACTTAAATCTATAAGCATGCTATTTAACACTACCCTGCTTTCTTCACTTTCTAACCGATCTACCAAATAATCTGCAATATACATCTCTTTAGTATTTATTGCAAGTTGTGTAATTAAAAAATAAAGGTTTGTTTTTATATATACTTTTCGTGCTCCCCTTACTTTCTCTTGCAAACAAGAAAAAAGTGATACATCATTTAACTGTCTTGCTTCTTCATACGCACATTGCTGAATACCTGCTTCTTCATCATATCATCCATCCGCTTTAATAAATCATCTATATACTCTTCCATCTCCTTCTCTCCCGTCCAAATTAAATCTATCTCTTTGCATTCTATATACGATAAATTACTATTTCAACAGAAAAAAGAGGATGCCATAGCATCCTCTCCTTTCCTATTCCACACAAGTAAACTGTGTCCAAGCTCCTACATAATCTAGTAAGAATAACTCTTCTTCTGCAATTGTACCGACAATATTTTTCCGTTCATCTATCGGCATTTCTTTTAGAATGATTTGCAGTTCACCTTTATACTTTCCGAATGAGTTGTTACCAATTACAACTTGCCCTCTTTCCTGTAATACACTTTCGCGCACTGGGAAGTCATAGTCTTTGTACTTTTTACGCACTTCTGTAGAACGTACCATATATTCTGTTATGTCGCCGCGTCTTACGTGTAATTCTTGCAGTGTCGCTTTCTTCTCTACTTCATTCGCTTCGTCTACAAAGTGTACCTTTAGCTGTAACATGTAACGATTTAAGTTTCCTAGTTTCTCTAACTCTTCTTCACTCGCATAAGCATTTCCTATAATCACATCATCAATAAGCCCTGTCGCCCATAAATGTTTCGCTTGTACTTCAATCGGTAAGTTACGATGCTCTTCTAACGTACATAATCCGTCGTTAATATCCCATGGACCGATGTTAGCTGCATGTGACGTAATAAATGCTGCCGTGCGAATACCGTGTTTTTTAAAACGTTCACTACAGCGAATGAAATAATCATACGGAAGACCAGTGAATTTTTGCGGATAAAAGTTATGGCAACCAATTAAAGCTGGTTTATTCGCCTGATGCGAAAGGATATTTTCTAAGTATGCAATATCGTTACTTACGTTCAGTTCAATTTTTAAGCCGTACGGATTATTCGTCATTTTCGCTTCCGTTAAACCGTCGAAACCTAAATCTAAACGGATACCATCTGCCCCTAACTCCGCAAAGAATGATAGATCGCTATAGCTAATACCAAGTTGATCAAATACCGCTGGAGCTACATCTAAAATAACTTCCATATTATGATCTTTTGCATGATTAATAATTTCTTTAAATTCAGCTACAATCTCTTCTTTCGGACGATTCACAGATAATAGACATGTGAATATTCTTGAAAAACCGTGGCGTGCCGCTGCCGAAATATATGCCATATCTTTTTCTTTCGTTGAATGCTCTGGATAAAGTGAAATTCCTAACTTACGCTCCATGCTTTTGCATCTCCTTCACACGTTGTATTAATGCCATGCTCGTAAATCTATATTTTGCAGATAAACATGTTGCACATAAAATCGTTGGTACAATAATTACGTACGGTGATTGTAACCCTAACATTACATAGGCACCCATTGAACTACCGATAAATAAAATTGATACGAGTAATAAAACTAATAAAGATTTACTTTGTACCCATTTTGAATAATGTGCAATACACTGCCCCGCTACGAATGTAATTAAGATGATAATTGCTCCGAGCATTTTTCTTTCTCCTCTCCTGCTACTTGTTGTTTCTCATACATTTTGAAGAACGGATAGTAAATAACGAATGAGATAACAAAGTTAACAAGTACAAGTACACCAGCCATAATTGTCCAGTCCGTACTAATAACCGCTGCAATTGGTGCTAACATCGTAAATGGCAATTTCGCCATCATCATCGGAATCATACCTGAAACAACTGCGAAATATGATACTGTCGTTGTCACTAACGGTGTAATAACGAATGGAATAATTAAAATTGGGTTCATTACAATTGGTGCCCCGAAAATAATCGGTTCGTTAATATTGAATAAACCTGGCACGAATGATAATCTACCTAACTCTTTTAGGAACTTAGATTTAGAGAACATAAACATAATAACTAAAGCTAACGTTGAGCCTGATCCACCGATCCATACGAACCATTGAATAAATTGCTCTGTAAATAAGTTTGGTAATTGATGTGCATTTCCTGTAGCTGTGAATACTTCCATATTTTCAAGAATTGCTGAGTCCCACATCGGACGAATGATTGGTCCTAAAATCGCAGGGCCATGTATACCGAATGACCAGAAGAACACGATTAAGAATACTGTTAATAAACCGCCGAATAAGTTATTTCCTACTAATACGGATTTTAGTGGTGCGATTAAATATGTGATTGTTGTATTTACATCAAATTTTAAACCGTAACGAATACCCCAGAATAAAAGAATAACGACTAAAGTTGGAATTAATGCTGCAAACGAATTTGAAACTGCTGGTGGTACACTATCTGGTAATTTAATCGAGATATTATGCTTAATCATAAAATGATAAATTTCTACTGCAATTAATGCTGTAACAATTGCTCCGAATAAAGATGTTGCACTTAATGTTCCTACTGAAATGTATCTACCTGCATCAATAACACCTGGTACAGCTTTCGTAATTTGAATTGGTTCAACTGATGCTAGTAAAAAGGCGAGTACAGATAACAATCCTGCACTTAACTGATTGAGCTGATAAAAATTCGCGAGTGAAGCTCCTACCCCAAATGCTGCGTATAACGCCATTAAACCTACTGTAAATCGGAATGGAATATCTAAAATATGGCGAAACGGTGCAATCCACTCCATATATGCATCAATTGGTAAATTTAAAAAGATAACGAAAAATGATCCGACAATCGTTAACGGCAATGTAGAAATAACTCCATTTCGAATTGCTAATAAATGTCGTTGTCCTGCAATCTTTTGCGTTGTTGGCATAATTTTTCGTTCCATAAAACTCATAAAACCATTCATCAATACCCCTCCTCTTTCTCTTTACTACGAAAGAACGAAATAAAGTTATAACATTATAATGTTTATATTTAAAAAAATATAATTATGCTAAAACTAATTGTTCTGCTTGTTTCAATACTTTTAAACCGTCACACATGCCATAATCTCGTTGCTCTATAATTGCAACCGGTATATCGTATGAGTTCGCAAGAAACTCTACAGCTGGAAACAAATACTTCACCTGTGGTCCGATTAAAACAACATCAGCATTTTTTATCTCCAGTTTCACAAGTTCTGAATCAACTGCTTTAATTTTATAATCCTTCCCTTGTTTCATTGCCTCTTCTTGCATTTTTCTTACAACCATACTCGTTGACATGCCTGCTGCACAACATAATAAAATGTACATCTTATACTGTCACTTTCTCTTCTACTCGTTTATGAAGAGTGATAAATTCTTCAGCAAGTTCTTTCACTGTAATTGCATTCATTAAATGATCTTGTGCATGCACTAACAGTAAACTGATTTCTGCATGATTTCCTCTTGCCTCTTCTTGAATTAAGTCTGTTTGAATACGATGAGCTGCTGAAATTTCTTCACTAGCAAGTGTCATCTTTTCACTCGCATTCTCAAAATCTCCTTGTCTTGCAAAAGCAATTGCTTCCAGTGCCGCGCTTCTCGCGTTGCCACCATGTAAAATTAACGCAAATGGAGTTTGCATATCAGTCATTTTAAATTCCCCCAAGCTATCTTTTTTCTATATTGCTATCTTATTATGAAAACGCATACAATTAAACATAAAAAACTTCCGTTGTGTAACGGAAGTTTTTACATACTTTTCTTATAACGATAATAATATCTCTTGAAAATCTTCAATCACTTTAGCCTGAACTAATTTCTCTATCGTATTTTGACTAGACATAACATCATATAAAAAATCATACAGCTTTTGTAAATCTTCATTATTATTGCGCTTTACACTAAATAAAATAATAACTTGTACTTTCTTATCTCCCCAGTCAACCGCTTTATCAAGTGTACAAAACATCAAAAATGTTTTCTCACTTAATAACTGCATCGGATGAGGAATCGCAACTAAATTCCCAACCGCTGTAGGAGATGTATTCTCTCTTTCTATAACAGAATCATAAAAGTGTTCTGGTACATAGTTTTTCTCAGCGGCTTTCTCACATAAAAATTGGATAGCCTCTTCTTTCGTAGAAGCGCTATGATTTAAAAAAATTAAATCTTCCTTTATATATTGCTGCACACTAGTATTCACATGCGTAAACAATTGCTGACCGATTAACTTAATCTCTTTATCATCAAATATTGAGTTCACTTTTATAACTGGAACAGGCAAGCCACTCGGTATATGAATCGTACTAATAATACAATCTATTTTATCTTTATAAAGGTCCTCCACTTTCAATTGATAATAACCTGTAATTCCCACAATCTCTAATTTATCTCGGAACTGTGATAGAATTTTATATTTCAATAGCTGGGCGCTTCCTTGACCAGTCGCACAAACTAATAAACATCTTTTCTTTTGATTCTCTTCCTGTAAACGACTCATCGCCCCGCCGAAGTGAATCGCAATATAACCAATTTCACTTTCCGGAATCGACTCTCCCGTATATTCACCAATTATATCTCCAACGAGAACCGCAATTTCAAAAGCATACGGATAATTCTTTTTCACTTCTGCCAATAGAGGATTTCTCGTATTTAACTTATACTTCAAACGGTTTAATAACGTTTTTAAATGAACACCAAATCCAAATAATAATTCTTCATCATAATAAAAAATAAGATTCCGTTCTTCCGCTACTTTAAAAAGAATATGTTGCATGAATGCATATAGATCTTTCCCTAATAATTCTTCCACATTTTCATAACGATCTTTTGCTGTAACAGCAGTACTTAATAAGTGCATTGTCACATATAAAACTTCTTCTTCTGGAAATGAAAGATGTAACGCTTTCTCTAAATCCCCTAAAATCTCTTTCGCAATTGTATATTCTTTCTTTATGATAAGTTCAGCTTGCTCTTTATTTAGTCCTTTCATATAATGTTGATTTTCACAACGCTTTAATGCGATTGCAATATGAATGACTAAATTATCGATTTCTATATCTGATAAATATATCGTCCCTCCCTCGATATACTTTAATATAACCGAACGGATAAGCGGTATATGAGGTAACGATACATATGTATCACTCTGCTCAAATTGCTCATGAAACGGAGTATGGTCATAACGCGGTAAACCATATTGTGACAAACAAGAACGAATATTGAACTCCTCTCCCACAATACGTATACCATAATACGGTCTCTTTTCAATTTGTAATTGATAACGACCACATATATCTGTAACATCTTTCATAATTAAGTTCACAGTCGATTTACTCACATAAATCTCCTCTGCTAACTGTGAAAGCTTCACATATCCCTCTGTCGTTAAAATACGTTGCAGAATGTACGCTATCCTTTCTTCATAAGAAGTTGGGATTTTTTCTGTCTGTTTTTGAAATAGACCCATGCAAAACTCTTCAAACTTCTTCTTTTGTATAATTTCTAGTTCGTATCCAGTCCCTCTTTGCGATTCAATTTTCGCTCCGTTTTCTTCCAATATATCATTTAATAATTTTATATCTTTTTGAATCGTCTTCGTTGATACATGTAAACGGCTCGCTAAAAAAGCTCGATTTAACATCGATTTCTCTTCTAAAAACTCCTCTAAAATAGAAACTAATCGCTGATGCACCTTTGTCATAGCTCTTCCTCTCGCAATTATATAAAAAGGAAAAAGCTGCTGAGGTCAGTAGTTTTTTCCTTTTTTATTTAATCTATTTCTTTAATGTAAACCCGAATTTATCCCATGCTTGTAAATAATCTAATAAGAAAATTTCTTCTTCCACAATTCGGCCAACTACATTTGTTTTTCCTGTATTCACCATATCTTTTAAAGCAATTTGCAATTCACCTTTATATTGACCATACTGTTCATTATCAATTAAAAGATCACCGCGTTTAATTTCGCGTGTATTATGCGGTTTGAACTCTTCTTTCTTATATTTCACACGACTTTGTGTCGAACGAATCATATATTCAGATACATCCCCGCGGTAAAAATGAGGCTCGTCTAATACGATAATTTTTTCTAGTTCTGTTGTTGTATCATATAATTCTATATCAAATGTTTGTTTCTCTTTATTTAATGCACCTAGTGCTTGTAATTCTTCTTCTGATGCATAAGCATTCGCAATAATGACATCATCAATTAATTCTGTCGCAAATAAATGCTTCGCCTGTGTTGTCATCGGTAATTCACGATGCTGCTCTAACGTACATAATCCTTCTGTTACTGGCCAAGGTCCGTATGTTGCATCAAATGATGAAATAAAAGCAGCTGTTCTCATACCGTAATCTTTAAATTGTTTCGAGCATTTAATGAAATGATCGTATGATAATCCTGAATAACGATGTGGATAAAAATTATGGCAACCAATTAAATTTTCACGGTTTGGTCTATGGCTCATAATGTTATCTACATATTTCGTACCATTACTCATATTAATTTCAATTTTTAAGCCGTATGGATTGTAAGTCATAATCGATTCTTCTAAACCAGAGAAACCGACATCTAACCGAATACCGTACGCTCCTAGCTCATGGAAGAACGATAAATCATTATATGAAATACCTAATTGTGTAAAGACAGATGGACTAATATCAACTAATACTTGGAACCCTAATGCATTTGCATGAGAGATCGTTTCTTTAAACTCTTCTATAATTTTCTCTTTCTCTCCATCTACAGACAATAAGCATGTGAATACACGATTAAATCCGTATTTACTTGCTAATGTTAAATATTCCTTATCTTTCTCTACTGTTGAATGTTCTGGATAAATAGAAATACCTAATCGTCTCATATGTACACGCCTCTTTCTTCATTGTTTTGTAAACCTTTTCAAATATATGTAGTGAAAAAGTATATATCCCCTTCTCATTCACTACTTTTTGAATCCGCTTTCTTTAAAGAAAAAACAATTTCTATCATTCATAACAACTACAAGTCTATACATCTATACTTTACATCTTTTTTTCATAGTTGTGTAGCTTTTACACAAATTTGTCAGTTTTTTCACCTCGAAAATTGTTATACGTTTTCAAGGCACCTTCCTTGACTGTTACATTGACCAATACATATACTCGAAAGAAAAGAGAAATTTTATATAGGGGATGAATATATGGGAGAGGCAATACTCGTAAAACGAGAACCGTTATGGACGAAAGAGTTTATGGCGCTAATTCTAGCAAACTTATGTATGTTTTTAGGATTTCAAATGTTAATTCCTACTTTACCTGTTTATGTGAAAGAAATTGGCGGCACAAGTTCCAACATCGGATTTGTTGTCGGTATGTTTACCGTTGCAGCACTTTTTGTTAGACCGCTAACTGGAAATGCCTTGCAAAAGTTCAACAAAAAAATCATTTTAATGATCGGTACTGCTATTTGTTTACTCGCTATGGGCAGTTATCTTTTCGCTTCAACCGTCTTCCTATTGCTTGCCGTTCGAATTTTACACGGAGCTGGTTTTGGTATTACAACGACTACATATGGGACTGTCGTTTCAGATTTAATTCCGCAAGCTCGCCGCGGTGAAGGTATGGGATATTTCGGTCTTTCTGGAACGATTGCAATGGCGCTTGGTCCACTTATCGGACTTTGGCTGATGCAAACATATAACTTCACAATTCTTTTTTTATGTGCACTTTCCTGTACAGTAGTTTCATTAATATTAACAAAACTACTTCAAATCAAAAAATCGCCGCAACCACCACAGCAAACATCTGGTACCTTCCTCGATGGATTTATCGAGCGCAAAGCTTTACTTCCTTCATTATTAATATTATGTATTACATTAATGTACGGAGGAATCGGGAGCTTTATTACATTATTCGCTACGGAAGTCGGAATTGCTGATATTAGCCTCTTCTTCTTATTTAATGCACTGGCAATCGCTGTCACTCGTCCGTTTTCTGGGAAGTTATACGATGCGAAAGGTCATACATTCGTTATCATTCCAGGAGTTATTATTACGTTTGTAGGTATTATTTTATTGTCGTATACAACTACCATTCCGAGTCTAATCATCGCAGCGGCATGTTATGGAAGTGGTTTTGGAGCGATTCAACCTGCACTACAAGCATGGATGATTGACCGAGTAGCACCGCACCGACGAGGAGTCGCAACAGCTACATTCTTCTCAGCATTTGACCTTGGAATTGGCGCTGGCGCAATTATTTTTGGATTCATTGCACATTTTACAAACTACGCAACTGTATATCGCTATTCCTCTCTACTCCTTATTGCATTCCTGTTCATTTACATCACAAGTATAAGAAAGCAAAAGTATGGAGATAAAAACAGAGAAAAAGCTGCTGGATAATTCAGTAGCTTTTTTTATGTGCAAAAACGGGATGAGTAACGAGAAATAAATTAATAAAATCATTTTTCTACATATTTTTTTAACTTTCATCAAAAAATATACGATGAACTCGCAGACGCTTTCCTTCATATTCAACTAAACAATACTATTCTAAAAAGTGTGATTTCTTTACAAAAAACACTGTGTAAATAGGGGTAAAACCAATTAAATCCAGCTGTTTCTTTAAAGATTTGTAAACTTTTTATCCCTTTGTAAATTTAGTGTAAATTTTACTAGTAAACCGTTTACAGTCCCTCAAGGTTTAGTTAATAATTACATCGTACATGAAATTTAAGGAGTGGAATGCGTGGAATACAATATTCAAGATATGATCTTCCAGTTCATTGGTGGATTAGGTATTTTCTTATTCGGTATTAAATACATGGGCGATGGACTGCAACAAGCAGCTGGAGATCGTCTTCGCGATATTCTAGATCGCTTTACAACAAACCCACTTATGGGTGTACTAGCAGGTATGTTAGTTACTGTATTAATCCAATCAAGTTCAGGAACAACCGCTTTAACAGTCGGACTGGTAAGTGCCGGATTTATGACATTAAGACAAGCAATTGGTGTTATTATGGGTGCGAACATCGGAACGACAGTTACTGCATTTATTATCGGAATTAAAATCGGAGAATACGCTCTTCCAATTATGGCAGTTGGAGCTATCTTACTATTCTTCTTTAAAAATAAAAAGGTACATTCTTTAGGTCAAGTTATATTCGGTTTTGGTATGTTATTCTTCGGTTTAGAATTAATGAGCGCAGGTATGAAACCTCTTCGTTCTTTAGAGTCATTCCAAGAATTAACGGTTAGCATGAGTGATAACCCAATTTTAGGAGTTGTTGTTGGTACAGTCTTCACTTTAATTGTACAAAGTTCAAGTGCGACAATCGGTATTTTACAAGAACTATTCGGTCAAGGTGCAATCGATTTACAAGCTGCCCTTCCTGTATTATTCGGTGATAACATCGGTACAACAATTACAGCTGTATTAGCAGCAATCGGTACTTCTATTGCCGCAAGACGTGCAGCATTAGTTCACGTTATCTTTAATATCGTCGGTACAATCATATTTACAATTTTATTAGTACCATTTACAAGCTTAATTCAATATTTCCAAACATCATTAAACTTAAATCCAGAAATGACAATTGCATTTGCACACGGAACATTTAACATAACAAATGCAGTTATTCAATTCCCGTTCATCGCTGTATTAGCATGGATTGTAACAAAACTTATTCGCGGCGAAGACTCTGCTATTGATTTCAAACCGCAACATTTAAATCCAATCTTTATTGAGCAATCTCCAGCTATCGCTTTAACAGAAGCTCAAAAAGAAATCATCCGTATGGCTGAGTTTTCATTACATGGATTAAAAGAAGCAAATCAATTTTTAAACACACAAGATAAAAAACACGCTGACATGGCTACTCAATTAGAAGGAGCTATTAACAATTTAGATAAAAAAATTACCGAGTATTTAGTTTTACTATCAGAAAAACCACTTTCCCCAACAGACTCAGAGAAACATTCTGTTCTAGCAGGTGTCGTTGGAGATATTGAACGTGTCGGTGATCATGTAGAAAACCTTGTAGAACTTGTAGATTTCCAAATTTCAAACCGTGTTTCCCTATCAGACGAAGCACTAGCTGAACTAAATGAAATGCTTGAATTAACAATTTCAACATTACAAGACGCAGTTGAAGCTTTAACAAACTTCGATACTGAACTAGCACAAACGGTTATTGCAAAAGAACGTAAAATCGACCAAATGGAACGTGTTCTTCGCAAACGTCACGTATTACGTCTAAACGAACGTAGCTGTTCAGGTGATGCAAGTATCATCTTCGTTGATATGGTAAGTAACTTAGAGCGTATCGGTGATCACGCTGTAAATATTGCTGATGGTGTTTTAGGTGAACAAGGTAAAATCAATTTAAAACAATCATTATAATAGAAAAGAGACGCTAACTTAAGCGTCTCTTTTTTCATTTCATATTTACAACCGTTCTTCCTTTTAACTTTCCTTGCAATATAAGTGTAAACTTTTCATCTAACTCTTCCAATGTACATTCTTCTGTATAAGATAGTAACTCATTATTTTCCCATTCACTTGCTAAGAGCGTCCACACATCTCTTCTCACATCCACTGGGCATTGCACAGAATCTATTCCTATAAGACTTATACCTCGCAAAATAAACGGATATACCGTTGTTTGTAATTCCTGGCCTGCCACATTACCGCATGTCGTTACACAACCACCATACTTTACCGTTTTTAAAGCGGTTTCTAGCATATGTCCACCTACAGTATCGATAACCCCGGCGTATATCCCTTTTAACATTGGTCTTCCTGATTCATCATTCAACTCCGTACGATGAATCACTTTTTTCGCTCCTAGACGTAGTAGCATCTCTTCCTCTTCCATTTTCCCCGTCGCTCCTACTACATTAAACCCTAACTTACTTAAAATACTAACAGCTACACTCCCTACGCCGCCTGTGGCACCCGTTACTAAAATATCTCCCATACTAGGCGTTATCCCTGCTCCAATAAGCTTATATACTGATAAAGCAGCTGTAAATCCTGCTGTCCCGTACATCATGCTTTCCTTTAATGACATTCCCTCTGGTAAAGGAACAATCCAAGATGCTGGCACGCGAATATATTCTCCGAAACCACCAGAAGTATTCATCCCTAAATCATATCCCGTTACAATAACTTGGTCTCCTACCTTAATGGTTTCATCTGCACTACTCACAACCACTCCTGCTGCATCAATCCCTGGCGTATGAGGGTATGTTCTCGTAACACCTTTATTACCCGTGGCTGAAAGAGCATCTTTATAATTTAATGAAGAATAATGAACCTGTATTAATACGTCTCCCTCAGATAAACTACTTACTTCTCTCTCTACAACGTTTCTTACAAACTGCTTACTTTCTATTTCGTTCACAACGATTGCTCGGAATGATGTATGATTCATTATGCTCTCTCCTTTATCCGTAAATTTCTTCTTTATTATATAGAAGAAATAAGTAAACCTACTCATTTCTTCTTGGCTATATTTCAACAAATCTTACTTCTCTATTACTTTCTCACAATACATATTTTCATTTCTACTAAAAAACCTTATACTTATTCTACATCTAAAAAATAAGATATAGGAAATCTGACTTTTTATAAATAAATTGAATTTTTACGAAATGTAAATGATTTGTAATGTTTTTTTTCGTCAAATTTCATTATAATAAGTGGATATGAGTGTCGTATTTCAATCCAAATGAAGGAGTACAAGAAATGGAGCAAAACCCATCTTTGCAAGAAAATACACGCAGTAAACCGAAAAAAGGTAAGAAAAAAACAAAAATTATTATAAGCGTTATTCTATTCTTTTTAATAATAGGTGGCGGTTATACTTGGTTTTTAGTAAATAAAGCATCTTCTGCTGTTCGAAATGCCGCACACGATTTAGCACGCGGTGATAAATCTGATTTACGTGATAAAGCTGTAAAACCTATCGCAAATAACGTCTCTGTCTTAGTCATGGGTGTTGATGAAAGCGATGTCCGCGGGAAAGAATATGGTGAAGCTATAAGAACGGATGCACTATTACTTGCAACGTTTAATAAAGATAGCAAAACTGTAAAACTATTAAGCATTCCACGAGATACATATACTTATATTCCAGTGGAAAAGAAAAAAGATAAAATTACACACGCTCATGCATACGGTTCTACTAAAAACGGAAAAGATGGTGGACCACAAGCAAGTATTGATGCAGTTGAAAAATTAATGAATGTTCCTGTCGATTACTTTGTAAAGTTTAACTTCAAATCATTTATGAAAATTGTCGATGATTTAGGCGGCATTGAAGTCGATGTACCAGTTGAATTTACTGAACAAGATAGTAATGATAATGCTGATGCAATTCATCTGAAAAAAGGTGTTCAAAAGCTAAATAGTGAAGAAGCTCTCGCTCTTGCTAGAACGCGCCACATCGATAGTGATGCAATGCGTGGACAACGTCAACAACTCGTTATTGAAGCAATTTTAAAGAAACTAACAAGCGTTGGATCTGTAACAAAAGTTGGTAACATCATTGATGATATTAACGGACAATTCGTTACTAACTTAACATTCGATGATATGCTTTCATTCTACAAGTACGGATCGGACTCGGAAATTGAGAAATTACAAATTCAAGGTGAAGACTGCTATATGGAAAAAGGTGACGATACATGTAGCAAATCTGCTGGTGGCGGCCGAACGTATTACTACAATCCAGATAAAAAAGAATTAGCAAAAGTTACAAACGATCTTCGTGCTCACCTTGGATTACCTGCATATACAAAAACAGACTCTGATTCGAAGAAAACAAGCACAGAGAAAACAAAAGAATCTAAGTCAGAAAATTCAAGTGAACGCGAATCAAGTAACAACGAATCTAAAAATAAGAATAAAAATAGCAGTGAAGACACAGAAACATCGTCTAACGACAATGAATAAAAAAGGAGCAGTTCTCTCTGGAGGTAGAGTACTGCTTCTTTTTTATTTATCCGAAACTAAAAATCAGAACTTTCTAACTATCTTTTTTAATATTTTTAAATTATAATAAATAGTAGCAATCTATTCCAATTATCAGGGGGCTCATACATATGAAAGCTGCAGTAAAACATAACATCTCAGATTTTAAAGACTACTTAAAATCCAACGATATATACATGGAAGAAAATATAGATGAAAATGATGGTTCTGTTCATTTTTCAGTAGGATTAGAAACAGAAGCTGGCGCAAAAATTCAACTAATCGCTGCTTTCCAAAACGAACATCCTACTGTAGATATATACTGCTTCAATGTTGCTCACGTACCTGATGCAACATCAACAAATGATATTTTGCACGTTATCAATGAATTAAACACATCTTATCGATTTGCAAAATTCACATTAAACAAGCAAAATGCAATTGATATTTCAGCATCGCTTGCATTCTCAGAACCAAACTTTAATCCAGCACTTGTCTTTGAACATACGAGAATGCTATATAAATTAGCAAATGACGAATATAAAAACTTAATGAAAGTTATTTGGGCATAAATCAGCCTGCACCAATCAGGCGTTTACTACCTTCAAATAGCGAGATAAATAAAAGGATGGGCTGCAAGCAGCCCATCCTTTTATTTCGATATCATATCAATCCACATCTTAACAGCAGTACCTACAATCAAAATCGATAACATATATTGCAGTGCTTTTTGATTGATCCTCTTCCCAACTCGCGCTCCAAGCGGCGCAGCAAAGATACTTGCAATCGCAATAATGAGAGCTGGAATTACAACTACTTGCCCAGTTATCACTTTTCCAGTCGTAATCCCTACTGAGGAAATAAACGTAATAGCAATAGATGTCGCTATTGTTGTACGTATCGGCAATTTTAAAATCACTAACATAATCGGTACTAATAAGAAAGAACCGCCAGCACCTATAATGCCTGATGCTCCGCCTACAATAAACGCTAGCGAACTTGCTAACCATTTATTATATTTCACTTTATCACCAATATTTCGCTTCGGTACGAACATCATAATAGCAGCAATTGTTGCTAACGCTGCATAAACAACATTGACCGTATGTTCCTCTAATACGTTAGCACCAAAACTCCCTATGAAACTTCCTACTAATATACTAGCTCCCATATACACAACTAGCGTTTTATCCATATCATTACTTTTCCGATAGGCCCATGCCCCTGCAAAAGTTGCAAAGAATACTTGCACTGCTGTAATACCACTCACTTCATGTGACGTATAGCCAGTAAATCCTAGCAATACCGGAATGTATAGGATCATCGGATAATTAATAATCGCACCGCCAATTCCAACCATTCCTGATATAAACGATCCTATAAACCCAATTATAAAAAGTAATACGACTAAACTCACCTTATATCCCCCGCCTTCTAAAAAGAAGGTGATTTAAATGAATAAGTTCACATTCCCATCCGAAGCATCTGCTAAATAAGCTCCTACTCCTGCAAACTCTACCCCTTCCATAATCTCTTCCTCTTTTAACCCTAATAAATCTACCGTCATTTGACAAGCTACAAGTTTAATCCCCTGTTCTTTCGCCAAATCCATTAAATCTGGTAAAGGCATCGCATTATGTTTTTTCATAATACCTTTAATCATCTTTGGCCCCATACCAGCAAAATTCATTTTTGATAATCCCATCTTATCCGCACCACGCGGCATCATTTTTCCAAATACTTTTTCTATGAACGTTTTCTTTACCTTCACATGTTCATCTTTCCTTAAAGCATTTAAGCCCCAAAAAGTATGAAAAATAGTCACCTCTTGATCATACGCCGTTGCACCATTTGCAATAATATAAGCAGCCATCGCTTTATCATAATCTCCGCTAAATAAAACAATTGTTGTTTTCTTCTGTTGTTCCATGCTGTTCTCCCTCCGTTTACCTGTAGGGGTATTTATCTGTTTATAAAAAGGCTCAAATCACTTACTTCACTATACGATTTTACCTTCCCACGCTAACATACCACCTACCATATTGATTGCTTGAAAACCGTAGCTCTCTAAAAACTGAACTGCTCGTGCACTTCTTCCGCCAGAACGACAAACGATAATATATTCTTTGTTTTTATCCAACTCATGCATTCGAAACTCTAATAGTCCTAGTGGAATGTTACTTGCTTCTGGAATTTTCCCCTCGGCTACTTCTTCTACTTCACGTACGTCTACGATATTTACTGCTTCTTTACGCAACAATTTTTCTTCTAATTCTTTTACTGTCATTTCTTTCATTTTTAATTCCCTCCTCACAAACCGTTCATACCACCTGAAACATTGATAACGTGCTGAAACCCTAATTTCTTTAATACCTTTGCTGCTTGCTTACTTCTCATCCCACTCTGACAAATAACGATTACTTCCTTATTTTTATCTAATTGATTTGCTTTACTAGCTAACTCATTTAATGGGATATTCTGAAACCCTTTCATATGATTTCCCCTATACTCACCTACTGTACGAACATCGATAAATTGCTTCCCCTTTTTTCCCGCTATACTCTTTAGTTCTTTCCCACTTATATTTTGAACACCTTTTACCGGTAAAAAACGTGAAATAACAAATCCTGCAGCCAGTACAATAAAGAGCGTACTTAATATTGTATTCATATAACCAACCTCTCTACATTTATGAAACTACTACGCCTTCTTAATCCAAAACTTCAGCACATCAGCTTCTTCTACATGCTTTACGATGTCATGACCACCTTTATTTGCCCACGCTGGAATATCCTTAACTGATCCTTTATCCGTTACATGTACTTCTAACACTTCTCCAGTTTGTAAAGTATCCATCGCTTTCTTCGTTCTTACAATCGGCATCGGACATGCTAAACCTTTCGCATCTAATACTTGTTTTACATTCATCATCTATTCCTCCATTTTTTATTTGTTTATTTCATTATTCATGAACTGCACAACGGTTTGGACCAATCTCCATTTCACGCTCTTCGTCTTGACTTGGATTTAATCGCCCCATATTTGTTTGGCGAATTTCTTGATATGCATTCGGCTGAGGTGGTAAATTCTCTGTTACCACTTTACGAAACTCTCCCTCATCCTCAATATTTAGCCCTGCATTATACGTAAATAAATCTTTTAACTTTGCGCTCACAACACCATTCTCATCCATTTCACTTATTTTTGAATAATGAGCTGGTAACACAATTAATTGTTGAGATAGTACTTTATATCGATCATATAAAGTTTCTCGTAAATCACTCACCCAATCCTCAGCCTTTCCAGCAAGATCTGGACGCCCAATTGAATCTACAAATAAAATATCACCTGATAATAAATAGGAATCATCTACAATAAATGATGTACTTCCAATCGTATGCCCCGGTGAGTATAATGCGTCAATTTCAATTTTAGTACCCCCCACCGTAATAACAGATCCTTCAACGAGTGGTTTATATGAGAACACAACTTCCTCCGCATCTTTTGGCGGCAACCAATACGTACCACCTACTTTTTCCGCTAACTTACGTCCGCCAGAAATATGGTCTGCATGTAAATGTGTATCCATTACATTCGTAATCGTAACGCCATGCTCTTTCGCAAACTCTTCATACGCTTCAACTGTTCTTACTGCATCAATAACTGCTGCTTCACCGTTTGAAATAACCATATATGATAAGCAACCTTTTCCAAGACGGTTAAACTGATACATACTTCCGCCATCTTTTAAATCTCCCACTTTTATAGGCTTTACATATTCACTCCAAGCCTTCATACCACCAGATAAATAATATATATTTTCTAATCCAGCCTCTGTTAATTGCTCTGCCACAAATATAGAAGACCCTTCTTTTGCACATACTACTAAAACATCTTTCTCTTTAGGTAGTTCACTGACAATATGATCTACACCATCTAACAAATCAAAATATGGTTTATTTATAGAAGAAATTTGTCTCCCTTCAATTTTCCAATCTTCATAATCCACCTCATTACGAACATCTAAAATAAATAACTCCCCGAATAAAACTTTCTCTGCAACATCTTTTGCTTGTAATGCTTTAACATCCATCTCATTACCCCCGTAGGTATATTTTCATTTAAAAAATTTTATTTTTCCACATTCCCTTGCCACTCTAACATGCCTGGAATGACATTTTTCACATTTGAATACCCTTGCTCGTTCAACATGTGGCAAGCTACATCACTACGGTTACCAGTTCGGCAAACAACATAAATTTGCTTCGTCTGATCTAATGCTGCACTGCCCAGTTCGCCTAATGGAACTGAAATAGCCGCTGGAATATGACCAAAGGCGAATTCCGCTGCTTCGCGAACATCCACTACAATACACTCTTCACCGCTTAATAATATATTTTGTAATTCCGCATTTGTAATTGTTTGAGGATATTTCACTACTTCATTCACTTCATGCTCATGTGCTTTTCTAACGTAATGCATCAATAGATCTCCTTCGTGTTTCGTCCCGATGTACTGATGACCTACTTTACTCGCCCAACTTTGTATATCTACAGTAGACCCTTTATCTGTTGCCTGAACTTCAATCACTTGCCCTGATGTCAAACCTTCCATCGCCTTCTTCGTCTTCACAATCGGCATCGGACAAGCCAAGCCTTTACAATCTAAACTCATATCCACTTTTATACTCATAGTCGATTCCTCCATAATGTATATACATATACCTGTAGGGGTATATTAAAATGTTTTTGAAAATCTGTCAACACTTATGTTTGACAGATTATCGGCTTTTTACAAGTAATTGAACAGCTTCTTTAATTAACTCTTCATTTGAACCATTACCTTTTTCAAACTGCTCACGCAAACATTGCTCTAAATTTGTCCCAACAACAAGTCCAATTGTACGATCAAGTGCAGAACGAGATGCCGTTAACTGTGTAATAACCTCTCGGCAATCTTTTCCTTCTTCCATCATACGAAGTACACCACGAACTTGACCTTCAATACGTTTCAATCTATTTTTCATATCTTGATTATATTCCATTCTATAATCACCTCATTACCATTATGTCACTATTTATAGCTTATGACAATACATTATACCCTACAGGGTATTTTGTAAACCCCTATTTTTAATGTTTATCTTATATGTGCATAAAACAAGAAGTGAAACCTTACTATATAGGCTTTCATCTTCCACCAAATTTTGAAGTGGAAGATGAAAAAATATTAATATACAATACGTTCTGGTAATACTGTCCCATACAATTTAAAGCCACCATCTACATTCTTTACCTTATATCCGTTTTCCATTAACATGCGCGCTGCAACATACCCTCTCATACCAAGTTGGCAAGTAATATATATTTCTTTATCCACCGGTACCTCATCCAAACGATCACGTAATTCATCTAAGGGAATATTAATAGAGCCTTTAATTATTCCTTGTTTAAGTTCATTCGGCTCTCGAACATCAATAAGATATCCACCATTTTCAACAATACGATCTATCTCATGCCATTGTACTGTGTCCACAAAACCATCTACTATATTACTTGCTGCATACCCCACCATGTTTACTGGGTCTTTTGCAGAAGAATAGGGCGGAGCATATGATAATTCTAAATCTGGCAAATCAATTACAGTTAAATTCGCCTTCATTGCCGTTGCAATAACATCAATACGCTTATCTACACCATCACGCCCTAACGCCTGTGCTCCATACATTTTCCCGCTATCTTTATTAAAAATTAATTTTATTAGCACTGGCATAGCATTCGGATAGTATCCAGCATGAGAATTCGCCTGTACATGTACTACCTCATAGGGTATATTTAATCGTTTTAATATTTTCTCATTTACTCCCGTCACAGCAACTGTTAAATCAAAAACTTTAGCTACAGAAGTTCCCATCGTACCTTTATATAAAGAATCTGTATGACCATGAATAATATCTGCTAACATGCGACCTTGACGATTAGCTGGCCACGCTAAAGGAATCATCGTTTCTGTTTCTGTAACAAAATCTTTCACTTCAATCGCATCACCAATTGCATATATATGTGGGTCTGATGTTTGAAATCTCTCATTTACCTTTATCGTTTCTCTAACTCCTAGTGCTAATCCTGCGTCCTTCGCTAAACTGCTCTCTGGTTGCACACCAATTGCTAAAATAATCATATCTGTCTTTATGATTGAACCACTTTTTAAACGTACAACAGTCCCATTCTCTTCTAATGCATCTACACCATCTTCAAAAACAAGCTCAACATTGTGATTTTTCATATGCTCATGCACATATGCCGCCATTTCATAATCGATTGGTGGCATCACTTGATTTGCCATCTCTACAAGAGTAACAGCAATTCCTCGTTCTCTTAAGTTCTCAACCATTTCAACTCCAATAAATCCACCACCAATAACCGTCGCATGACGTGGTTTCTTCTCATCAATATACGCTTTAATACGATCTGTATCAGGTACATTTCGTAACGTAAACAACGCCTTCGCTTCTTCAATACCGGGAATAGGTGGAACAATTGGTTTTGCCCCTGGTGAAAGAATTAAAACATCATATTCCTCGTTATATGTTTCATTTGTAGTTACATTCTTTATAGTAATTGTTTTCTCTTCTTTATTAATCTTTACTACTTCACTCAATACACGTATATCTAGATTAAAACGCTTTGACATTCTTTCAACAGTTTGTACTAATAACTTTTGTCTTTCTGTAATAACACCGCCAATGTAGTATGGTAAGCCACAATTTGCAAATGAAATATATTCACCGCGCTCCACCATAATAATTTCATCTTCTTCACTTAAACGACGAAGCCTTGCAGCTACTGATGCGCCGCCGGCAACTCCGCCTACTACAACTATTTTTCTAGACATATTTCAAACCTCCATATTGTTTAATTTTCTCATGCATCACACATAAAAACATATACCTGTATGGGTATATGATAGAGTATAAAAAATTTAATTTCAATCAATGTGTCTTTCTTTCACAAATTCGAAACAAATAAAAAAGAACTTAGACATTTCCAAGTTCTTTACGGATGAATCAATCCATCGTTCCATTGTCATACTTCCTATAATTTCTTTGTAAAACTATAATCCATTTCTCCACCTAGTGCTGCAGCTGTATCACCAGTTTCTCTAAAATCATGTGTATATATTTTTTCAAATGAACCGAAATCTACTTGCTTATAAAATTCAAAACAAGGGAATCCATCATGCTCTCCTTGAATATCAATACTACCATCCCTTTTCACACATACATGTAATACATAATCTACAGGAGGTGCATATATATTTAATGGATTACTTGCACTCGCACTCATTTTAAATTGCACACCATCAGGATTCCATACGATATTAGTACACACAATATTTTCAGCACTCGCTTTTCCTGTTCTTTTATTCACAGAACCGTCTGGATTCGTAACCTTCTCAGTCGTAATACCCGTGTTCGCATATGAAAACACTTCTTCTTTATAAAAATCCACTACTACCTCTTGCTCAACTCTAGAGCGCATAGTATTTACCGCATGTGGTGTAAATTCACGTGAATCACCTTCGAATTGAATTGTTTTTCCTGTCTCCATATCCTTCCTTGGTTCTGTCCAAGACATTGGAATAAATACGTTAGCTCTAATTTTTACGATATTAGTCATAAGAAACACCTCTATAATATTATTTTAAATACTGCATAATATTGAGTAAAACAAACCACAATTTCGCTCCCATAATCAATAGCTTTCTCTTTTACGTTTGCTACTTCCTTCTGAAAAATAGCGCTATATTTATATCTAGATTGTCGTTTTAAAGCTATATTCCATTTCTCCAGCTAGTGCTGCTGGGGTATCATCCGTTTCTCTGAAATCATGTGTATATATTTTTTCAAATGAACGAAAGTCTATTTGTTTATAAAATTCATAGCAAGGGAAACCATCATGTACACCTTCAACATGCACAGTACCACTTTCATTAACTCGTATAGTCAAAAAATAATCAGCTGCGGGTGCTGCCGCATTTAACGGATTACTTGCACTTGCTCTCATTTCAAATGAAACTTCATCCTCGCCCCATACGATATTAGTACATACAATATTTTCTGTACTTGTTTCTCCTTTTTGATACTCAATTGAGCCATCTGAATTTATAATTTTCACAGTAACGATGCAAGCATCTACATATGTGAAAATTTCTCTTTTATAAAAATCAACAATCACTTCTTGTTCTAATCTTGAACGCTTTGTATTTACAGCGAATGGTGTAAATTCACGTGCATCTCCAGCGTATTCAAAAACTCTTCCTGTTGCAGCATCCTGAATAGGCTTCAGCAACGCATACGGCGCAAATACACTCCCTCTAATTTTTACAATATTAACCATGTGAAACCTCCGTTGATTCTATTTATTTAAATCATTATTTGTACTATACAGGATATAGTCAATTTGATTGACTATATCCTGTATAGTACAATAAGTTTCATATGTAGTCAACTTGATTGACTACAATCACGGAGGTTATATACATGAATCATCAAACATTTAACGAACTAGACCTTACTTCACTTTTATCATTATCTTTCAGCACATTAATTACTGAACTACATGACAGATTAAGTGAATTAGGATTTGAAGATATTAGGCCAGCACACGGTTTTATGTTCAAACGAATCCTTCCTAATGGAGCAACAGGTATAGAACTAGCTGAGTATTTAGGAGTTTCTAAACAAGCTGTAAGCAAAATGATCGATTCTCTTGAAAACAGTGGTTATGTCACGCGTAAAAAGCATCCTACTGATAAAAGAGGTAAAATCATTATTTTAACCGAACGTGGTTTAGCTGTAATGAAAGCGAAAGAAGAAATAGTAGCTGAAATAGAGCAACGATGGATTGAAAACATAGGTACTGAACGAATGCAAATGCTCAAGGAAGATTTAACAACATTCGTTACTAAAGAAAATACAGAGAAATTATCATCAAATATACGACCTGTTTGGTAAGCAAAAACTCCACATAAAAACGAATCCATTTTGATCAGTCCCTTTCAAAATGGATTCGTTTTCTACAGTTTTATTAATAATTATTGCTTCTTTTAAATTTCATATCAAATATGCAGCAAGAGTCTATATTTTACGCATTATATAATTCCATAGCTCTCTGCACGACTAATTCTGCCGTATTCTCCTCTGGTGGCATCAATAAATTCGTAACCGTTCCATACACAACAGGATTTAATTCCACTTCATATCCACCATATGCATACTCCTCTTTTGTCGGTAAATAACCAATATATCCATTCGTATATCCACCTAAAAAAGCTATTTCATTTTGAAGACGCTCTTTCACTTCTAAAGCTGTTTCTGAAAAAGGTTCCATCGGTATACCAAAGAACATACCATCATTCATTTGAAACAGTTGAACTTCTAAATCAATACTTAACTGCCGAATACCTTGCTTATATTTCTCTAAAATTATAGCAAGCCATTCATCCGTATTCACATCCCACTGCTTCTCAGCTAATTGAGCCATGCTTCGTATTTCATTCATTTCAGGAATATCTTTCAACTTCATTTGCATCGTGCTCGAAACTGTCCTTAAACTTACAATTGGGCTATATGTAACTATTGGCAACATCGTTAATACATGCCCACTAAGCGTGTAAGCCATTTGTGTTAATGCGTCCCCTGAACCGCGATACTTTGCATTTACATTGCCAGCAGCACCTTGCACAATAATAACAGGACAGTTTACGATTTTCTCAAGAATCTCTCTCGTCATTCCCGGATAATCCGCTGATAATACATCGCTATCACCTTTTAACACATTCGGATGTGCCGTACAAAATACTATAATCCCAGATAGCTCCTTCGTTTCAGCATTTCTTATTGCTAACATGCCAATTCGTTTATCTACAACACCCTCTATATTTGTTCCCATCTTCGCTCTTCCATCAGATGTTCTCTCTCTTCGGTTTACCCCAATATCACCTGTCGTAACACTCCAGCCAATTTCACATGGACTCAAGTTGTTATTCGCAGTAACAGCACCGTGCACTACATTATTTACTAAAATCGTTTTATACGACTTTACTAAAGGATGATCACCGACTGTTTCCGGACCAGAATGTGTATGTGTATAAACAACAGTTATTCGCTCAAATGGTATATGAAGCTCTCTCGCTATTTGTTCACGAATCATATTTGTATCTTCTACTAACATTCCAATATTATCAATACTTATAAACACAGTTTTCGTCTCATCTTTTTCAAATACAAAAACTGTCCCATACATACACTCTTCAATATTATTTATTCCTGTCTCTCTATGGTATCCGACAAAATCAATACCTACAGGCGGCGTAATATCAACCTTACATACCCCTATTTTGCTCACTTAAATCGCTCCATTTCTCTATGTAACTCCCTTTTTTCAAGAATAGCATATTTAACTTTGTTCCAAATAAAAAAGAACGGACATAGTATTCTATGTCCGTTCTTTTCATCACACATACTTCCGATGCACCATCTTCCCATCATAAGAAAACACAACGCCCTTACTCTCCACAATCGACTCCATATGCACCGTTCTTCCCCATAATTGATGAATGTATGGCAATACTTTTTCTAAGTATTTTAAATCGAGCTCGATTCCTTCGTAACTATGTTTAATGTACAATTCTCCGTTCTTTAAGTAATCTCCATCTTCTACTACTAAGTACGGGAAGCCACCGTTTGTACGCATATTTACGAGTTGATCACGCACATGTTCCCACTCTTTATCTATTACTTTATATTCTTTTCCTTGGCGCTGGAATAAGTACATATCTTCTCTCATTACGAGATCTTTGTTTAAGTAGTTTCTTAAGAATGATACATCCCATTCGATTTCGCGTACTTCAAAGATTTTGTCCCGACCAGATCCTGGCTTTACGCCGCGTCGTTTCATTTCTTCTGTCGGGTTATTGTAGCGTTCTTCAATATCTTCGAACATTTTAATACCGAGGTAGTATGGGTTAATACTTGTTTTAGATGGTTGAACTACACCTGCATTAAGCTTTGCGAATTCAATCGCTTCAGAAGATGTTAAGTCCATTTCACGGAGTATGCGTTGATGCCAGTACGATGCCCAACCTTCGTTCATGATCTTTGTTTCAAGCTGCGGCCAGAAATATAACATTTCCTCGCGCATCATCGTTAATATATCGCGCTGCCAATCTTCTAGCTCACGGCTATATTCTTCAATAAAGAGTAGTAAATCTTTCTCTGGTTGCGGCGGAATTTTCTTCTTTTTATGCATATTAGGCCGTTCTCTCTTTTTGTTTCGATCATCTAAATTCCATAAATCATCGTACTGTGATATCTTTTTCTTTTCTACATCCTCTTCTAAATCTTCAATACTCCACGCAAGTTTTGGACGCATAAGCGATGGATCAATGTGCTCTTGAATGGCAAGTACGGCATCTAAAAATGTTTCTACCTCTGCCTTTCCATACTTATGCTCATATGCTTTCACACGGTCCGCTGTTGCCGCCATACTTTCTACCATATCTCGCTTCGTATTTGAAAAACGAATATTATTTTTAAAGAAGTCACAGTGTGCTAAAACGTGCGCTACAATTAATTTATTTTGAATTAACGAGTTCGTATCTAGTAAAAAGGCATAACATGGATCAGAGTTAATAACGAGTTCGTATATTTTACTAAGACCTAAATCGTATTGTAATTTCATTCTGAAAAACTGTTTTCCAAAACTCCAATGTGAAAACCGCGTCGGCATCCCATACGCACCAAATGTATAAATAATTTCCGCTGGACATATTTCATAACGCATCGGATAAAAATCAAGCCCAAATCCAGTCGCAATTTCCGTAATTTCCGCAATTGCATATTGCAGTGCTTTATCGTCACTTACTCTCATTATTTTCCCTCCTTACACTTTCCCTTAAGAAAGTGTATGATGAGGAACAAGCTTTCATGAGGATTGATTGCATAATAAAAAGACATCCTCATAAAAACGAGAATGTCTCATCTATTAACCTTCAATAATCTCCATCTTCTCCGTAATCGGTGTACGAGCTTTTCCTTCTGGTGCTTTATCGAAATAGCCAAGGTGAAGAATTCCAACGATGCGTTGACCTCTTGTTAAACCAAGTCCTTCTATAAATAATGGATTGTAGTTTAATCCGCCTGATTTCCAAACACAACCTAATCCACGTTCCCAAGCAAGAAGTTGGAAGTTTTGCATAAATGCACATGTCGCAGCGTAATCTTCGTCTCGCTGAATTTGGCGTGGATCTTCATTCATATATACAACGATTTGTGCAGGCGTACTTAAGAAACGATCTGATAAAATTTTACCACGTTTCGCTCTTTCTTCTTCTGTGAAAGAGTTTAATACTGCATCTACTAATTTCTTTCGGCCTTCTCCCATGTATAGTTTACAATTCCATGGTTCACGGTGCTTATGATTCGGTGCCCACGTTGCGTCGTTTAATAGCTCAATTAATAATTCTTTGTCCACTGCTTTATCTGTAAATGTACGAACAGAACGTCTTTCTTTAATCACATTTGCGATGGAAGTATATGTAGTCATATTTTTCTCTCCCTTATTTTTATCTATATGTATAACGTTTGTTATTGATATTGATTTTCAATTTCGATTATAACCTAGTTTTTTACTATTAATCAATGTTTTATGTTGGAAAACTTTCAAAAACGTCATTTCATACTGTGAATAAAAAAACTTAACTTGTTCACAAGTATTTCACATTTTATGGAAATGATATGTATACAGTTTTCCACATTATCCATCTAGGAGGAGTCTATATGTACAAAAAAATCGCAATAAGTATGACTATGGCAGCACTATTATGCGGGATATCTATCTTCCCCGCTTCCGCCGCTACACCAAAAGAAGTAACATTGCACCATCATAAACCAATTTCAGAAGAAGAAATGCAGTCGCTCGAAAAACTCGGCTATAACAAACATGAAATTTGGAAAGCTGCTCACATTGCAAGAATGAGTAAAAAAGAAATTAAAGACGTTTTAGCTTACTATAAACAAAATAAATCTTGGGAGAAAACAGCTGAGCATTTCGGCGTAGATCCAAGTAAATTGAAAAAGCATCATATGGATAAAGAAACGAAAAAAGCACTACTGCAAGAATTAGCAAATATGCAAAAATCTACACCAGACGGACTAAAACAAAAAATGAAAGAATATAATATCGGATTACGTCAGCTCACGGTATTAACAATCATCTCTCAAAAGAGTAATACCCCTCTTGATGATGTACTAAAAATGAAAAAAGACGGTATGGATATTAAACAAATCTCGGAAAAATTAAATGTTAAAAGAGAAGATATACGAGCAGAGATGATTAAATTAGTGAAGTCTATTAAAGAGAAGCAAACAAATTAACACGCAAAAAAGGAAGAGGTATTCACTGCTCTTCCTTTTCTTTATGAACTTTCAACTTTGAAGTATAAATTCCCGTATTTCCCAAAAACTAACACAAGTAAATGATGTAAGTTAGGGGTGAAAAAATGTTCGGTTTATCATCTAAGAAATCAAAAAAGACTAATACAAAAACACTTTGTTCTATTCCAGAATTTATACAAACCATGAAAGAATCAAGCGATTTTGTCTCTTATAACATACTTAAAGATGAAACGTTGTGCTTGTTTTATTATAAATCTGTCGTGGAAGCACTTATTATTAAACAATTCATTTTAACTCCTATAAAAAAGGAATCGGAACAAATCCAAAACATCTCTGATTTATGTAATATCATCTCTATTGAAGACATTATCACCTCCCCTTCTATTGATGATATTCGTGAAAAATTATTAGGTGGATATATTTTAATACGCTTAAAAAACAATTCGAATCCTGATCAATATGCTTTAATTCGTGCCGAAAGTACTGTTTTAGGAAAACGATTATATAACGATACAGAAAATGAGTATAGCGTAATCGGGCCTAAAATCGGTTTCGTTGAAAACCTTGATACAAATATCCACTTATTACGCCGAAATATCGTAACGGAGCAACTCATTTTTAAAGAAGTTACCGTCGGATCTATATCAAAAACGAAAGTAGCAGTTGCTTATATAGAAGGAATTACAAATGAACAATTCATCAACACCGCAATACAACGGCTAGAAGACATTGACTTTGATGTCCCATTTGATTCAACTATGATTGAGCAATTTATTAGTGATAATAGCAATTCACCTTTTCCTGTTTTATTACCTACAGAGCGATTAGATCGAGCTGTATTTGCGTTAATTAACGGGGAAGTTTTAATTTTAACAGATGGCTCTCCATATGCTTTATCAGGACCAACAACGTTACTGGATTTTTTCATTTCACCAGAAGATTATTATTTACCGTGGATGATTGGATCGTTCTTTCGTATTATTCGTTTTTTCGGAGCTATATTTTCTCTGTTTTCCTCCGCTATTTATACAGCGGCTTTAACATATCATTATCAAATGATTCCTGCCGATTTACTAGGTCCTATTATTTTCTCGAGAGCTAACGTACCTTTCCCTCCTATTCTAGAAGCACTCTTTTTAGAAATTACAATCGAATTGCTTCGTGAAGCGGGAGCGCGTTTACCGACAAAAGTCGGACAAACGATTGGGATTGTTGGGGGGATTGTAATTGGCCAAGCATCTGTTGAAGCGGCTTTGACAAGTACAATTTTATTAATTGCAGTTGCTTTATCCGCTCTTGCATCTTTCACAACACCGACTGTAAAGATGTCTTCTACTATCCGGTTGTTACGCTTTCCGCTTATTCTTTTAGCCGGTGCATTCGGAGGATTAGGCCTCGCTGTCGGATTTGTATTTATTTTAGCTCATTTAATTAAATTAAAATCGCTTGGATCACCTTATTTGTTACCTTTATATCCATTTCGTGGTTTAGGTACAGCAGAAGGTTTTCTTCGATTACCATTTAGTCAAACGGCACAAAGACCTTCTTTTCTTAGACCAAAATCAAAATGGCGCTACAATCCAAACAAATCGAAGCAAAAACGTGATGGTGAGAATGAATGAAGAAAATTTTATTGCACCTTATTATCATTATCTTCTTCATTTTACAAACTGGCTGTACACAAACGTATATAGTGGATACGCAGCGTATTATTCATGTCGCTGGATTTGACATCACTAAAAACAAAAGATTCCAAGGAACTATTCTCTTCCCAGAGTACACACATGGTGTAAAGTCTAAACCAGAAACTCAATCAACATCTGCCCGTTCACTTGAGACAATCGCTTCACGATTAAATGCAAAATCACCTCACAATGTCGTTGTAGGTCAAATGCGTGTCGTCCTATTTGGAAAGGCTCTAGGAGAACGCGGAATGGGAGAGATTATTACTAACTTACAACGTGACCCAAATATCGGGCGCGATGTACAACTAGCAATTGTAGATGGATCAGCTGAGGAACTTTTAAATTACGGAAAAAAAAATGGATCTTTATACATTGCTGATTTACTTGAACAAAATATCCGAAATGAGAACATTCCACAAACCGCATTAGACATTTTTTTATATAATTACTACTCTTCTGTATGTGATGCCTATGTCCCTTATCTTAAAATGGACGATAATCATTCCGTCGCTGTCAAAGGACTTGCTTTTTTAAAAGGCGATAAAGTCGTTATGTATACGGATAAAAGACATTCTGTTTTAGCAAAATTACTTATTAACCCTACGAAAAATGGACGTTACGAAGCAGCGATAACAAAGGATAAACATAAAGGTATGGTTGTTATACAAAACTTAGCTGGGGAAAATAAGTATGATATAGATCAAACTGGCGACATACCAAAAGTAAAAATCCATTTAAAATTAAATGGATTAATTAAAAACTCTCCAAATTGGATTGATCTAAGAAAAAAAACAAATATCAACTATATAAAAAAACAAATTGAACGAAATGTTGAAAAAGACTGTGAAGATTTAATAAAACAATTTCAAGAAAAGAAAATTGATCCTTTAGGAATACGAGATGAAATTAGAAGCCATACGAGAAAATGGAATATAAAACAAATTCGAAATATGTATCAAAATGTAGCGGTGGATATAAATTTAGATCTTAATATTGTACAATCTGGAATCGGGGAATAGTGAGGTGAAATGAGCAATGAATACAATGAATAAAACAAAAACTGTCTCTCCATATTTTGCATTTATTTTATTGCATTCTCTCCAAATCGGAATAGGAATTCTCGGATATCAACGTGTAATTTTGAAAAATGCAGGTTATGATGCTTGGATTTCTCTTATTATTGCAGGTATTGCAACTCATATTGTACTGTTTTGTATGTTAAAAATGCTTGAAAAAGACGGAGATTTAATTAGCATTCATACAACAACCTTTGGAAAATGGATTGGCTCTATATTTTCTGTAATTTTCACTCTCTATTGCTTATTATTTTGCCTTACTGTTCTTCGTACATATATGGAAGTAATACAAGTTTGGATCTTTCCTACCATTAAGTTATGGAAACTTACGCTTATGTTTTTATTAGTCACTTACTACATTATAAAAGGTGGCTTCCGTTCTGTGACAGGGATATGTTTTTGGGGTATTGTTCTTCCTATGTTCGTTGTATTCTTTTTAGTCTATCCGATGAAGTATGCACATTTTCGTAATATTTTACCTATTTTTACGCATTCCCCTTTCGACATACTTGTGTCAGCAAAACAATCTGCATTAGAATTTCTCGGATTTGAAACAATTCTTATCTTCTATCCCTTTATTGAAAAAGGAAAATCTTTAAAAAGATGGGCTCACGCAGGGATTGTTTTTAGCACTCTAATTTATGTAGTTTTAGCTATTGTATCATTTATGTATTATAGTGAAGGACAATTGAATCACACTATTTGGCCTACTTTAACGATGTTAAAAATAATTAAAGTTCCTTTTATTCAACGGTTCGAATATATTATTATTTTTGTTTGGTTTTTAATAATTTTGCCGAATCTTTGTTTAACTATTTGGTCATCATGTCAAACGATGAAGCGTTCCTTTCATATTTCATTTAAATTTACACTACCATTTTTTATTTTCATCGTTTTTACAGCTTCTTTATTTTTTAAAAATCGGGAAAGTATCAACGCATTAAATACTGTACTATCTCAAGCGGGATTGTATATTGTATACGCTTATATCCCAATTTTATTTCTAGTTCATTCGCTAAGGTGGCGCTTCAAAAATCAGTCAAAAAAATCTTCAACCGATACACCGTAATCTCTGATACAATTTGATTAATACATTTGTAAAGGGGACAAGCGAATGAAAAAGTATGTATTTTCTTTACTTGCAGTACTAAGCTTAATTCTTGCTGGATGCGGAAGTACTGGTACAAATGACCAAAAATCTTCTGAATCAAAAAAAGAAGAACATGACCACGCATCGCACACTCAGCAAGCTGACATTCAAGAGAAAACAAAAGGAGTCGACACACTCCCTACCTTCCTAGACAAGCTTGATCCACAAATGAAAGATATCTACACTGTCGCTGGGCAAAATGCAGAGCTATTAGATTGGATTCCATGTTACTGCGGTTGCGGTGAAAGTGTAGGACATAAAAATAATAAAAATTGCTTTATTCGTGAAATTAAAAAGAATGGTGAAGTTGTTTGGGATTCCCACGCAACGACTTGTGTCAATTGCCTAGAAATAGCTGTTGAATCTGCTTCCATGAAACAAAAAGGAAAATCAACGCTGGAAATTCGCAACTATATCGACAATAAATACAAAGAGGGGTACGGTAAGCCAACACCTACGCCAATGCCAAAAGCTTAAAAACGAGGAAATACCTCGTTTTTTCTTTTCATTCACTTTTTTTCTTAACAAATTCTTTCAAGTGTATTTCTCCTTGCTTTTCACACACTATATATAACTCCTCAGTAAGGAGGGTACACAGTGCAAACATATAACGACTATGACAAAGCTCTCTATTACACATATAGCTGTAATTGGGATAAATTACTCGTTCTTATGGTTCAAACGAACGATCAACTATTTTCTAAGCGTATTGAACATTTTTTACACGCTTATCAATACAGTAAAGAAATGCCAGAAGTTGATAAACAATTGCAGCTCCTATTTCAATATATTGACCATGCATCCCAAAAGTCACATATAGAAGAAGTAGAGCAAATTCAAATGTAAAATATAGCGCTATTCTCTTTATGAGAATAGCGCTTTTTAAAATGTTTATATCAATAAAAGTTTCCCCTTATAAAACTTTTATTGATAAACATATTTTTTCTTTCTTTTCTGTACCACTTCATACTATAATTTAGTATGTAACTATTATAAGAGAGGTATAAAATATGGGACGAGAAAAAAAGCAAGAATATGCTTTACTTACCGCATGGGGAGCTTCTTTTATCGCTACACTAGGAAGTCTTTATTTTTCCGAAATCATGAAATTTGAGCCTTGTGTACTTTGTTGGTATCAACGTATTTTTATGTATCCATTCGTTTTATGGCTTGGTATCGCTGTAGCAAAGAAAGATTATCGCATCGCAAGTTATTCTTTACCAATTGCAAGTATTGGTGCTTGTATTTCTTTATATCACTATGCAATTCAAAAAGTCCCAGCATTTTCAGCAGCTGGAGCAGCTTGCGGCCGTGTACCCTGCACCGGAGAATTTATAAACTGGTTTGGTTTTATTACAATCCCGTTTTTAGCACTTATCGGCTTTATTACAATCGCGGTATGTAGTTTTATTGTAATAAAAAACAAATAAGGAGATGAAACAATGAAAAAAATGCTTATATTTGGTGGTATTATTATCGCCTTGTTTGCAGCCATTTTCGCTGTCACACAAATGGAAGAAAAAAATGCTACTAGCCAAAAGATTGATAATGCTACTGATAGTAAGACAAATGGCCCTGACTACTATACAAATAAAATCTCTCTTTCAGACCTTCAAAAGAATTTAAAAGAGAAAAAAGAAGAAACAGTATACTTTTATCAAACATCTTGCGTTCATTGTCAAAAACTATCTCCTGTCGTAGTACCAATGGCTAAAGACTTGAACGTTGATATGAAAGTTATGGATATTGAAAAATTAGATGTTCCTTGGGATGAATATAAAATTAAAGGAACTCCAACAATCATTCACTTTAAAGATGGCAAAGAAGTAAACCGTATTAGTGGCGAACAACCGAAAGACAAATTAAAAGAATGGCTTGAGCAAACGAAAAAATAACGAGAAAAGGAAACTCCTTCTACACATGAAATGGGCGTAAAATCCCAAACTAATGTATAAGGAGGGGGTTTTATGCCAGAAGTAAGATGCTCTGTTTCCAATTGCTCATTTTGGGGACAAGGTAACTTTTGTCAAGCAAGTGCGATTATCGTTCAGCCAGATGCGGATGAAACGGGTCAAACTGAAAATGAATCGTATACAAGTGCAGTTTTAACAAACGAGACACTAGAAAGTTCTGTAGCAACAAGTGTAGAAACTTGTTGTCACACATTTAAGCCAAAATATTAAACATAAAAAGCATACGATTAACCGTATGCTTTTTTACATTCCTCTCCAAAAATCATGCATCATAAAAAAGTACAAAATAACGAGAACAACTGTCCCACATAAAGTAATGCGCCGATATATACTCTTCTCTCCTTCTCTTGCTTTCACAAATGCCCAAATAAATCCGAAGAACAATATTAAATCAACATATGGAACATAAAAAGAAAAGACGAGAAATGCATACAAATACACGATAAATAAACAGGTCGTCACTAAGAAAACTTTAAAAGCAAATTCACTTTTCATAATGGAACCGCCCCCTATCTGTACTGTATTATATTCAGCAAAATACAATAGTTGCAGTTAAACTCAAAGTAGAAATAAGCTACCGTCTATAATACGGTAGCCATTACGGAATTTTATATTTCCGTTTATATATATTACTTAAAACCGAAGAAGGAATTTGCTCATAACGAATTTTTTCTCCTGTTTCATCTATAATATACAAATTGTTTCCTATATAATATATTCCATCTTTTCGTTTTGAATACACTGTATATCTTTCGTTTGGCAATACCGTTTTCACTTTCGTTAACTGCCCATTTGGTTCTTGCCAATATATATCGGCACGGTCTACTAACGTAAGCACGCCAATTTGCTCTTCATTTACTTTACGACCATTCCAGCTTACAACGCGGTAACCAAGCTTATTTGCTTCATATTCAGGACTCGTATGAAAACGAGAAATGATTACTTTCGTCTGTAATTGCACCCTATCATATAACCATTGTATATCCCTGTCATGCATGCGAATACAACCATTCGACTCTCGGCTTCCAATCGTCCATTCCCGATTTGTTCCATGAATCGCGTACTCCTTTTTATCCAAACCTAACCAGCGCGTACCGAGAGGATTATTTGGTGCACCACCAGGTATTTTCTTTCGATGGTATTCTTTGTTTTTAAATTTAGTTATAATACAAAAACTACCTTCAGGCGTAGGTGTACGATCTCTTCCAGTTGTTACGGGGAATGTTTTTGTATAATTTCCATTTTCAAAAAAAGACAACTGGTTTGTCGTAAGATTCACTAATATTAAATGATCTGTATCAGCAAAAGCACTAACCGGTAGAATGAAAAATAATAGTATGACAAAACATAACTTTTTCATCTATATCCCCCCTAGCGCTCACTATAATAAGTGGAATTAACTTTACTTTGCTCTTATAAATGAAAACTATCCATTTACAATAACGCCCCCATTTACATGTATCATTTGCCCGGTAACGTAGGATGAATCGCCAGATGCTAAGTATACGTATGCTGGTGCTAATTCATATGGTTGACCAGGTCGTTGCATCGGGACATTGCTTCCAAACTGAGAGACTTTCTTCTCATCAAAACTCGATGGGATAAGTGGTGTCCAAATTGGTCCCGGTGCAACACCATTTACACGAATCCCTTTTTGCACTAACGATTGAGAAAGCGATCTTGTAAAAGCTACGATGGCTCCTTTCGTTGCGGAATAATCAATTAACATTTCATTTCCTTCATACGCAACGATAGACGCCGTATTTATAATGACGTCCCCTTGCTTTAAATGAGAAAGTGCTGCTTTTGTAACGTGAAAATAAGAAAAAATATTAATACGAAATGTCTTTTCTAGCTGTTCTGCTGTAATATACTCTAGTCCTTGCTGCGGATATTGCTGCGCGACATTATTTACTAAAACATGTAAACTACCTAGCTGCCGGACGGTCTCTTCTACAATATCTTTACAATGCTGTTCATTACTTAAATCACCCGGTAACAACACACACTTTATCCCTTCTTGTTCTACACGTTGCTTCGTCTCATTGGCATCTTCTTCCTCATCTAAATACGCAATCGCAATATTTGCCCCTTCTTTCGCAAAAGCAACGGAAACAGCTCGTCCAATTCCACTATCTCCCCCTGTAATTAATATATTTTTTCCTTTTAACTTTTCGCTTCCTTTATAATTTGGATCTTCAAACTGCGGTAGAGGATTCATTAATGATTCAATACCAGGCTGTTTATTTTGATGTTGCGCAGGCATTGTTACAAAGTTTTTTTGCTGTGGCATAGCTTCTTTCAACTCCTTTTCCTTATAATGCGCACAATAAAAACTGAAATTCACACATCGGTTTACGATTAATATTCGAATTTAAGACACAAAATATGAATTGTTATAAACTTTTTATGCAAAACTATTGCAAAATAGTTAAAAAACGAATATTATATATAACTGTTGTGAAAATTATTCGTAAACAGAAAGGATGTTTATATGTTTAACCTTTCAAAACATAAAACTTCTATTAAAACTGAAATTATGGCAGGTATTATTACCTTCTTAACAATGGCATATATCATTGTCGTAAACCCTGTCATCCTTGGGGATGCAGGAGTTCCATTTGAACAAGCATTTACAGCAACCATTATCGCTGCTGTTGTCGGAACATTATTTATGGCAATCTTTACAAACTTACCAATCGCAATCGCACCAGGTATGGGATTAAATGCTTACTTCTCTTATTCTGTTGTAAAAGCTCATGAAGGCATGACTTTCGCAATTGCATTCTCTGCTGTATTCGTAGCAGGTATGATTTTAATTTTGTTATCATTCACTTCTTTCCGTACAAAATTAATGGAAGCAATTCCTGAAAACTTAAAGCACGCAATTACTGCTGGTATCGGTCTTTTCATTGCCTTTATCGGTTTACGTTTAACAGGTATCGTTACAAAAAACGATGCAAACTTAGTTGGACTTGGTGATCTTCACTCTGCTCCAGTACTACTAGCATTAGCTGGACTTGGAATTACAATTGTCCTTATGTCTTTAAATGTAAATGGCGCCCTATTTATCGGAATGCTATTAACTGGTATTATCGCTTACTTCACAGGACAATTATCGTTCTCAAACGGTGTTACATCAATGCCTGGATTACCAGAAGGAATCATCGTTTCAAATCCAATTACTGCTGTATCTGATGTAATTAACTACGGATTATACGGCGTTGTATTTTCATTCTTCCTTGTTACATTATTCGATACAACAGGTACATTACTTGGCGTTGCTCAACAAGGTGGATTTATGAAAGATGGAAAGCTTCCAAAAGCTGGACGAGCTCTTCTATCTGACTCATTCTCAGCAACAATCGGTTCTATGTTCGGAACAACACCATCAACAGCGTACATTGAATCATCTGCTGGTGTTGCAGCTGGTGGTCGTACTGGTTTAACAACTGTTACAGTAGCTGTTCTATTCGCACTAGCAGCATTCTTTGGACCATTAGTAAGTGCCGTTTCTGGTGTATCAGCTATTACTGCACCATCATTAATTATCGTTGGTAGTCTTATGATGGGTTCAGTTCGCCACATCGATTGGGACGCATTTGATGAAGCATTCCCAGCATTCTTAGTAATCTTAAGCATGCCACTTACATCAAGTATCGCAACAGGTATTGCACTTGGATTTATTTCTTATCCACTTATGAAAGTGGCAAAAGGACAATTCCGTGCTGTTCACCCACTGGTGTACTTATTCGGAATCTTGTTCGCTTATCAATTGATTTTCTTACCACATTAAAATCCCTCATACAGAGGGATTTTTTATTTATAAAAGGAAAGTAGAGCATCGAAATTAGATGCTCTACTTTCCTTCTATAACAATCATACGAATTACTTTTAACACTTCTCATTTACTTGTAATTCTTTACTGTACTTTTGAATGAAAATTGATGAAATAACCATTACCATCCCTACACTCAACCCAATAAGCTGATCCAATAGCATTTCATCATGAATGAACCAGCGCAGTAAAAATACACCGCCAAAAATAAGCAACATAGTAAATCCAGTATGTCTAAGCTCTTTATATACATTTTCCATCTGTATCACCACTCCACATACTTTTATCCATATTACACCACATATCCATCAAGCAAACGTATTGTCCTCTGGCAGTATGCAGCTACCTTTTGATCATGTGTAACAACTAGCACCGTTTTTCCTTGTTTATGAACCTCTTTTAAAATACTCATAATTTTCTTCCCGTTTTCTTGATCAAGAGCACCAGTCGGTTCATCAGCAAGTATAATTTTTGTATCTTGTGCTAATGCCCTCGCTATCGCTGTCCTTTGCTGTTCTCCTCCAGATAATTCGTGGGGATACTTGTTAATATGTCTCTCCAGCCCTACCATCTCAAGCATTTCTTTTGATATTTGTATACGTTTCTTATGAGAAACTTTTCTATATATAAGCGGGAGCATTACATTTTCAATAACTGTATAATCATCTAGTAGCGAAAAGTTTTGAAACACAAATCCAACTTCCTTATTTCTATACTTATGATAGTTTGACTTTAATGTACTCGTATCCATGCCATCTAAAAAATACTTTCCAGTAGAGGGGTTATCAATTAAGCCAATAATATTAAGTAAGGTTGATTTCCCTGAACCAGATGGTCCCATAATGGCTATCATTTCGCCTTTTTCTATTGTAAGGTTAATATCTTTTAAAGCACTAAAATTACTCTTTCCGTATCCCTTAGCCACATTTGCGAGCTGAATCATCTATAACACCTCTTTCATATATGTATTTTTTATTTTTAGTACATTGAAATAAATGATTGCATATATAACGAGGATCATTACAAGTGATAAAGCAACTATAACAACCAATGATTCTATAGAGACTTTTAACGTTCCAAAGAAAGATAATATACTATTTTCTAGACCTTTCTGAATTTCAATTACTCCGCTATTCTCCCATTGAAAATACATAATTCCTATACATATAGATAAAACGAATAACAACATATACTCAATAACAAACGGAAGACATAGTTGAAAAGTACTTGCTCCTAATGCTGATTTAATAGAAATATTTTTACGTTCTATATAAAGCGTGGCCATTGATGTTAATAAAATAGATATAAATGAAAAAGATAAGACTGTACCGCTTAATAATAAGGGATATAACATATTATCAATACCTTGCTTTTCATTTTCTAATAATTTATCCGGATTTGTAACATAATACGAATACCCCTTACCTTCTGTTACCTTTAATACTTTCTTTTGAAATTCATTTATATCTATCTTCTCATTTGTTTCTATAATTAACCCATTGTATAAAAGGTCTACACTATAGAACTCTATTTCTTCTGTTCCAATTGGTAAAATCGCCATGTCATCTAATAATGTAATACGATTATCTGATATTTCACCGCTTCGAGGATATGTAAATACTGAATTTTTTTCTAAAAAGCCAATTACTTTTAGTTTCATTTTTCCAGATGGTATGATATCACCAATAGATACCTTTTCTTTATAATTAGCCCCTAATATAACAGGTCTACTATCAAATACTGATTTATGAAATTCCGATTCCTCAAAATATCTTCCTTGTGAAATTCGTATATAAAAGTATTTATTAATATCTTTATCAACAATAAGAGTCTTTATCGTTCCATTTTCTTTTTTTAAACTAAGTGAATAGTTACGGAACAGATAATTAGTTTTATTTGTTATTGGTATCGTATTCGATAACCCTTGAATGAAATGTTGATAATCACTTTTCGCTTTTTCTTCGCTAAACAATGTTATATCTTGCGTCGCATAAAGTTCATAGAAATTTTTATGAGTCGATAAATTATTTGCTACCGTCATCATTTTTCGATATCCCGAAAGATTACTAACAAATTCTATTGCTGAAGAAAATGCAATAATTAAAGAAATTACTATAATCAAACTTGGTAACAACCGCTTTTTCACAGACCGTATAGAATCAAATATAAAAAACATGAAGACCTGCTACTAAAAATATAGACAAATATATATTCTTAGAGTATTCCTGCTTCTACGTGTCCTGTCTCGCCAATCACTCGCTACTACAGTTTGCTGTAACACTCCACAGGCGTAGATTCCGATGTAGCCCACCGTACATATATACAATCTATTTACGTTAGTATTGTATATTCTTTTGCTTGTAAAAGATTGATCGCTGCGTTCAAATCTCTATCCATTACATTTCCACATTCACATGTATATATCCGGTCAGATAGCTTTAAATCCGCTTTCTTTTGACCGCAACATGAGCACAACTTTGACGATGGATAAAACCGGTCTACTTGACGTAATTCAATTCCATATTCCTCACATTTCGTCAAAAGCCACGTTTTAAAAGCATAAAAAGATTGCTTCGCAATCGTTTTAGATAGATGTTTATTCTTCAGCATATCTTTCACATTCAAATCTTCCACTGTAATAAACGTTGGCTTGGTTTTCACCACATTCGTTATAATAGACTTTACATACTCTAGTCGAATATTCGCTAATCGAGCATGTAGTTTTTGCACTCTAAGAGTATTTTTGTTTATATTCGCTCTTTTATTAGTAACAGATTTTTCACCTCTCTTTTTTAGATTTTCATATTTTCGCGATAAAGAGCGTTGTTCACGTTTTAACCGTTTTTCTATCTTTTTTACTTGTATTGTTTTATTGATGTTTTCGTGAACGATACCATCGCTACGTGTAGCGAAATCCTTCACTCCTAAATCAATCCCTAAACCTGTTGAGTTAAGTGTTGACTTCGTTGCTTCTTCTTCCAATTGGCAAAGCACAGATACAAAGTATCTTCCTGCTCTTTGATATACTGTGCCACTTTTTACAGTTGCATTTGTAGGGATATATCCATATTCTTTTAATCTTACCCAACCAATTGTGGGGATTTTTATTCTATGCCTTTCTACTGTCCAATCTGTTTTGTTGTTTTTAGGAAAATAACACTTCACATCTTGCTTCTTCTTTTTCTTATATCGCGGAAATTTAGATAAACCCTTAAAAAATCGCTTAAAAGCTTTTTCCCCGTTCATAATCGCTTGTTTTACAGCTTTACTTGATACTTCTTTTATCCACTGATCACATTCTTTTGTATAGACATTGTTCAACCATTTTGAAAAATCATACCCACTTAGAAACTTTCCTTCTGCTTCATACAACTCTTTGTTTTTAGAGATATACAGGTTGTAAACATACCTACACACACCAATCGTCTGATTTATTTGGGTTATTTGTTCTTTTGTCGGATGGATTTCTATTAGATATGCTCTTTTCATAAATCTTTATCCTCCGCTATTTTCTTTTTGTATTTCCTTAACCCGTAAATTCTACAACTCAATACATGAACGATAGATAGTAAATCTTGAATAAGCTCTTCCTGTGGAGATAATTTTTCAAACCATTTATAACCAAAACGTATGAACCTACCTCTGTATGCAATAATAATAGTTGAGACATTACCATCCGTACAATCTTCAATCAGTTTATTCCACTATTTCCTGTTATAATTCAAATCACTTCCAATATCCTCGATAGCTTCATCTACAATAATCCCTCGCTCATGAGCCAATGTTTTTAAAACCTCAATCTGATTTTCTAAATCATCTTTCTGCCCACGATTAGACGCTCGTATGTAAATAACCCTTTCACCTACTTTCTTTTCTTCTTGAATCCCCATATGGTCTTTATACTGTTTATCTGTATAATATCTTCTTCCTTTAGGGGTTTCAGTAAGCGGTCCATACACCCTCGTTATCTCACCTCTGTAAAGTTCATACAGATACATTGATGATTTCAGCAAATTCTCTTGGTTTATATTGCTTCATAGGTAGATTGCAATACATTTGTCTATATTTACCTCCTACGTTCTTAAATGTTTTCCAGGATATATATTTATAATGTGCTTAATTGGAATTACAGTAACAAACATTGTAAGAAAAATCATAAAAACAACATTATATATGAATACATACGGTGTTAACGGTTTTAGTAAGTATGTTTGAAAATACGTATGAATGGTTCCAGAAAATATTTCTAACGTAAGAAAAACCAATAACATCGCTACTAGAGCAATAAACAAAATTTGAATATATAGTTCGTAGTAAATCAATCTATTAGAAGCACCTAATGCTTTCTTTAATGAAATCTCTCTCTCTTTTTTGTAAATCCAAAATAACACTGCGGAAATGCCCGAAACGATTGCAACAAGAATGAATTTATAATAATACTTATTTGCTGGATCTATATGTGTTACATTTAGTTCCTGAAGATCTCGTTCATTCAGTATTTGAACCTCTCCGGAAAGTACTTCTTTGCTCCTATTCATAAATGTCTTTATTTCGTTATGAATAGATGAGGTAGGATTAACAACTGTTAACTGTAATTGTTTACTAGCGATAATACCTTTTTTAGATATAGTAGGTAGGTTTTGAAGCGAAATGTATATGCCGGCTACACCTACATCACTGTCTATTCTCGATATAGTTCCTATTTTTTTATATGTATCATCAAATTCATATAATTCTTTTACATTCGTTTGATTACCAACAACCATATCATTTACACTCCCGCGATGAAAATATTGCCCTTCAGCAATATATGGCGTCCAATAATAATCATCTTTTAAGTTCACAGCTATCATTTTTATTGCACCTGAACTATTCAATGCTTTTAAATTTTCTACGTAAATATCACTTTTCACAAAAGTATCTTGTATGAGAGGAATTATCGCTTCCAATTCGGTTTCATTCGCTATCGGAACAGTTAACGTTTGATTCTTTTCTGGAAAACCAATTTGAAAGGCAGCTATAAAGTTTCGTTTAGACTCTGTTAAAAGCGCGGCTACTGATATAGAAAGAAAAGAAATAAAAAATGATATAAGAAGAATTACGGAAAATAGTTTGTTTCTTTTTATATTTTTAAAAGCTAAATACATGGCACAGCTCCTTACAAAAATAACTACAATTCTAAGTTATCGTAACTATCAAAAGTACCTTTTCGTATCTCTTCTTGATAGTCATTATCCTCATTCGCATAATGCTCCGAGTATACTCCTTTTGCACCAAAGCCGTTAAATGCATCGTTACTCACAGTAGCATTCAATGCCCTTCCCGATTCATAAGGGCCTAATTTATCCGAGACACTTTCAATATATGTATAACTTCCATTTGAATTAATAAAAGAAACCGCTACTGAACAATGGAATGCATTTTGATTCGTAGTAGTTTGAGCTCTATAAGATAGCAGGTTATCGTTTTTATGAACGCTTAACGTTGAGTAGAAGGCACTAGTTGAGATTGCTGTTGCTAATAACATGAAAGTTGTTATTGTAAAAACTTTTCCCTTCATAACAATCACCTCTTAAATAAATAATTCAATCGTGCTACATCGTCATAGTATCTTTCAATCGCATGTTCCTCAATAAGAAAACTATATGTTTTACAAACTCTTAAAAAACTTAAACATTTATACATTTTTTAAAAACAATATAAAAAGACTGCGGAGAAACTCTTCCCCACAGCCTAATACTTATTTTTGTAAAAATGAATGTAAATCTGCAAACTGTCTCTTTGCATCTTCATAGCCTTGCTCATATAAACTTTGTAATTTAGCCGTATCCTTTTCCATACGATCTACTTGAAGCGGCACTTCTGGGCGAATAACAAATAAATTACCCGCTTGCTCTTCTTTTTCAATATAGTGAAGTGTTTCATTATATACTTCATAACGATTTAACATCGTATTAACAAGGTTGGGATATTTTTTATAAGCTTTCGCTGCCACCCATCCAAACTTTGATTTTTTCTTAGCATAACCGTGATTTCTCGTTAAAATAACGACTGATTTTTTAAATCCATCTTCTTGCGCTTTACGAACTGGAATCGGATCAGAAATTCCTCCATCTAATAACTGCTTACCACGGTAATTTACTACAGGTGCAATGAAAGGCAATGAACTAGATGCTTGTAATAAATTTAGTGCATCATCATTCGTTCCCTCCTTTTCAAAATAAACAGACTGTCCTGTTTCACAATCCGTCGTTCCTACAAGGAAACGTTCTGGACTATTAAAGTATGTTTCAAAATCAAACGGCACATGCTTTTCTGGAATTTCATGAAAAATGAAATCCATATCAAATAACTGACGCTTTTTCCATAAGTTTTTATACGATAAATATTGTGGGTGTGATGCATAATCAATATTTACTGTTTTATTTCTATTTCGTTGTCTGGAAAGATACGACGCTGCATGACAAGCACCAGCTGATACACCGATTACATATGGAAAATATAAATCTTGTTCCATAAAATATTCTAATATCCCACCCGTATATACACCACGCATACCGCCGCCTTCTAATACTAACCCCGTATTTTCAAGCATGTTATTCTCTCCTCTTTATATATTGACTCTTTAATTATTCACTATGTTAAGTATCTTTTTCTATTATATATGAGTTCTTTTAGAAATTATATTCAAAAGGCTTGAAATAAAGGAGTTTTTTCTTCCAATTATATTTCCAAATGATCGGAGACATCCTTTATAAACCTTTGAATAAAATCTTGTTCTTCTTTCGTATATCTATCTAAAAGTAACAGCCACTTTTCTTCAGCTTGTTTATGCAATTTATCATGAGCTTTATATATTTCATTTCCGCTTTCCGTTAAGCGAAAGAAAATTTCTTTTTGATTGTCTAACATTTGCATCTTCTCAACGAATGCCTTTTGGAACAATTTTGTACAAATTTTAGAGATTGCACCCTTCGTTATTCCCATTTCTGTCGTAATTGCCGTTACATTCATCAAACCATTTTTCCCGATACACTCGATCACATGTAACTCAGATAAAGACATACCACTTATACCTGTCTCACGAAAAAATTTCTCATTTTGTCCTTTCAAATGTTCTTCTTTTTTATGCAAAAGTGTACGAATGTCCGAAAGTATTTCCATTTGTTTCGTTGCATAATCCAACCCGTTCGCCCCCTAAGTTTCCAAAGAAACAATTTAACTATATACCATTTTAAAATCATTTTTTCATATTTACAAGTGAGAAAAACATGTTAAAATAAATTTAGTTTCCTAGGAAACTAAATTAAAAGGAGGTTACCACAATGAAAAAATCCAAACTAAATTTCATTTTATATATTATCTGTATTAGTGCCTTACTCGGTTCCTTCGCTCAAAATATTTACACGCCTATCTTGCCCATGATTCAAGCTTCTTTTCACACTTCTCTTTATCTTGTAAATGTAACAGTTTCACTTTTCACATTCGTTCTTGCAATTATGCAGCTCGTATATGGGCCTTTCATTGATACAAAAGGAAGAAAATCTGTCCTTATCCCTAGTTTAATCATTAGTACAATTGGTTCAATCGGATGTGCTTTTTCGGCGAACATTTATTTATTTTTATTTTTTAGAGTTGTTCAAGCTATAGGAATAGCAGCTATACCTGTAGTCGCAGCAACGATTATCGGTGATTTGTTTGAAGGAAAAGAACGAGGGGAAGCAATGAGCCTATACCAAATGTTACTTGCTCTCGCACCTGCGATTGGCCCTCTCATAGGTGGTTACCTCGGTAGCATACATGGACACTTATCCGTATTTCTGTTTTTATCTATACTTGGCATTCTCTTATTCATTATAAACATTTCACTACTTCCAGAAACAAAACCAACTGTAATTAAGCAACCGCAAGCAAAAAAAAATTACTGGTTTATCTTAAAAAATAAAACTGGATGTTCTATTACTCTTATTGGCTTTATTCAATTTTGTATTTATTTTTGCTTTCTCGTTTTTTTACCGAGTATTTTAACAAATTCATTTCACTTAACTGCAAGTGAAATTGGTCTTGTATTTGTACCGATGTCCCTTTCTATTATGTTAGGAAGTTATTGCTACAAGGTTTTGCAAAAGCACCTTACAACAAAGCAAGCTTTATTCATTACTAGTTTCTTCAATATTATATGTGTCACTTTATTCTCTTTCACATATAGCATCAATATCCCATTCCTCATTATCGTTACATCTTTGTACGGTTTTAGTATGGGACTTTCTATGCCAACTCACACTACTTTATTAACGGAAGAATTCGTACAAGAACGCGCAACTGCTATCGGTATGTACAACTTCATCCGCTATCTCGGTATGAGCACAGGGCCACTTGTAGGTGGATTTCTTTTATTTAATCAAAATTACTTTTGGATTTTCTTCCTAGGTGCAATTATGTTTCTACTCATAATCTTATATGCGATGAAAATACTATGCTTCCCTGTCACACAAAAAGTAAAATAGAGACCTACAGATGGTCTCTATTTTAAGCTCTTTGATCCGCAACAATATGAATATCAATATACTTCGTTTGTCTCATAATTTCATTTACAATAGAACCTTTTCGTATTTCTTCCCACCTTGTTCTTGCCGATTGTCCGAGTAAAATTTGCGTTACTTGTAGTCTTTTCGCGACTTCAATAATAACATCAGCTGGCTTTCTTCCATTTGCTTCTTCTAATACAAAACTTGCATCAAATTGATTCGTTAGCGATTTCCACTCTTCAATTGTTTGCTTTTTCCCTGCTGAAAGTGAATCTATATTTTCCCGCTCTACATTTAAGACATACAATTCAGCATTTAACCGATCTGCCATACGCCAACCTCTTCGTATTAACTTCTCTGCTGTTGAACTGTATTGTACACAAACGAGAATTTTTTCTTTCACCCCAATCGGTTCTATAACTGTTTGGCTAATTTTCTCATCCATATCATCTGCAACTTCACGAAGCGATAATTCCCTTAGTGCTCCTAAATTATTAAGCGTAAAGAAGTTTTGTAAGCTTTGTTGAATTTTTTCTTCCTTATATATCTTTCCATCGATTAATCTCTTCCTTAATACCTCAGGTGTTGCATCAACAAGCTGAATTTCATTTGCTTTTTGCAAAATAAAATCTGGAATACGTTCTCGCACTTTAACATTCGTAATTTGAGCTACAATATCATGAACGCTTTCTAAATGTTGAATATTAAACGCTGATAATACAGATATACCAGCATCTAGCAATTCCTGTACATCCATATAACGTTTCTTATTTTTCGACCCGGGAATATTACTATGCGCAAGTTCATCCACAACAACAATTTGTGGTGCACGTTTTATAATTCCTTCCACATCGAGTTCATAAAATACTTTCCCTTTATAATCAATTTCTTTTAAAGGAACTTTTTCTAAATCAGCAATTGCGTCTTCCGTTTCTTTTCTCCCGTGTGTTTCAATTAAACCAATTACAATATCCATACCATCTTTTTGCATTTCTCTTGCATCAAATAGCATTTTATAACTTTTCCCTACTCCTGGAGCCGCTCCTACATATAGCTTTAACTTTCCTCGATTTTGCTGACGAATATATTCTAAATACTCTTCTGGTGTTCGCCTTTGAAAAGTTGGTTTATAGTCATCCGCATACAAAACACTCACAACCTTTCTTTCAAAACAACGCTACCTCAATCCGTTAGATTGAGGTAGCACTGTTACTATTTCATTAGTTTCTGTAATTCTATATTTAACTTTAAGACGTTCACACGATCTTCTCCAAATAAACCAAGTGCCGCACCTTCCGTTTGATCTTTAATCAATTGATCTAGCGTTTCTTTCGGGATTTTCGTTAATTTCGAAATGCGCTCTACCTGTACAGAAGCTGCCTTCGGACTAATGTCAGGATCAAGCCCTGAACCTGAATTTGTCACTAAATCGATCGGCACTTCTGTAACTGGAACCGCCCGGTTTTGTTTCTTCCAGTCTTCCATACTTTTCTCTACTCGTTTCTCTAAATCTGGATTAGACGGTGCATAGTTATTTGAACCAGATGCTTCTGCTTTATATTCAATACTAGAGACACGCCCATGAAAATAACGTGGATCTGTGAAATTTTGGCCAATTAACTTAGAACCAATCACTTCATTTTTATCATTATATATTAGACTTCCATCCGCATTCTCCTTCATTACTGCTTGTGCAATACCAGTAACAATAAGCGGATATACAAGTCCGCACAACACTAAAAATGTAAAAGTAATACGGACAATCGGTGATAGTATACTTTGTTTCTTCGCCATCTTTTTCCCCTCTTCCTTATATAAACAAGCCGACAATTATATCGATTACTTTAATTCCAATGAACGGTACAATAACTCCGCCAAGCCCATAAATAAATAGGTTTCGGCCAAGTAGTGCATTCGAACTCATCGGTTTATATGCAATACCTTTCATCGCTAACGGAATGAGTAACGGAATAATAACAGCATTAAATATTAGTGCTGATAAAATCGCTGACAGTGGTGATGTTAGTTTCATAATGTTTAATGCTTCCATTTGCGGAATCGCAAGTGTAAACATCGCTGGAATGATTGCAAAATATTTTGCGATATCATTCGCAATACTAAACGTCGTTAACGCACCACGCGTCATTAACAATTGCTTACCGATTCCTACAACCTCAATAATTTTTGTCGGGTTCGAATCTAAATCAATCATATTCGCTGCTTCTTTCGCAGCTGTCGTACCACTATTCATTGCTAATCCAACGTCAGCCTGCGCTAGTGCCGGCGCATCATTTGTACCATCACCTGTCATCGCTACAAGTTTCCCTTTATCTTGCTCTGCTTTAATAACCGCAATTTTATCTTCTGGTTTACACTCAGCAACGAATTCATCTACCCCTGCTTCTTTTGCAATTGTCGCTGCTGTTAATGGGTTATCGCCTGTACACATAACTGTTTTAATCCCCATTTGACGCAATTGTTCAAAACGCTCACGCATACCAGGTTTTACTGTATCCTTTAAATAAATTAAACCGTAAATACGATTATTCACTGCAACTACAAGTGGTGTCCCGCCCTCTTTTGAAATGAAATCTGCTTTTTGATTTACATCTTTCGGAATCGTTCCACCTTGTGACTGAACCCATTCAATAACGCTACCTACAGCACCTTTCCTCACTTTCGTTCCGTCCTGTAAATCAACACCACTCATTCTCGTTTCTGCTTTAAATGGAACAAATTCACCTTGTTCTGCAATTTCTCGATTATATGATATAGACTTCGTTTTTACATATTCTATAACTGATCGACCTTCTGGTGTTTCATCTAAAACTGAACTAATCGCAGCCCATTTTCCTACTTGCTCAATCGTTTCATTTCCTACAGGAAGTAATGTATGTGCCATTCGGTTCCCGAAAGTAATCGTACCTGTTTTATCTAAAATAATTGTATTAATATCACCTGCAGCTTCTACTGCTTTACCCGACATCGCTAACACATTGAACTTTGTCACCCGGTCCATCCCAGCAATACCAATTGCTGATAACAACCCACCAATTGTCGTTGGAATTAAACAAACTAACAATGCGACAAGTACAGCTGTATCAATTTGAAACCCTAAATAGTTTGTAAAGATCGGCAACGTCACAACAACGATTAAGAAAATAAGCGTTAAGCTCGTTAATACTGTATTTAAAGCAATTTCATTCGGCGTTTTTTGACGAGCAGCGCCTTCTACTAACGAAATCATTTTATCAATAAATGATTCACCAGGATTACTCGTAATGACAATTGTAATCTCATCACTTACGACCATCGTTCCGCCTGTTACGGAACAAAAATCACCGCCCGCTTCTTTTATTACAGGAGCTGATTCACCTGTAATCGCAGATTCATCTACAGAAGCTAACCCTTTCATTACTTCACCATCACTTGGGATCATCTCACCTTGCTTTACAATAACAACGTCACCTTTTCTCAAATCAGTTGCTGAAACTTGAACAATGTCCCCATTTTCTTTCACCACATTTGCAAACACATCTTTCTTCGACTGTTTTAAAGAATCGGCTTGCGCTTTCCCCCGCCCTTCTGCTAACGCCTCTGCAAAGTTAGCAAATAAAACTGTAAATAAGAGAATGAGAGAAACTGTTATATTAAACCATCCTGGTACACTACTAGCACTACTTGGAAGAAACGATAAAATGAACGTAATGATAAATCCAATTTCCACAACGAACATAATCGGATTCTTTATCATGACTTTCGGATTCAATTTCGCAAAGGATTGTTTCATCGCATGTGTTACGATATCACGATCCATCGTTTTCGCTTGTCTAACCTCATCTTCTATAGCATGTATTTGTGACTGATTTACTTGTTTTTCTTTTACTACTACCGGTCTCATCATTTACCCTCCATTACTTCAATGTAAGAAATTCTGCAATTGGGCCAAGTACTAACATCGGGAAGAATGTTAACGCACCGACAATTACAATCGTTCCGATGAAGATGCCACCAAATAAACCATTATCTGTACGGAACGTTCCGACTGTTTCTGGTACTACCGTCTTCTCTTTCAACGAAGCTGCCACAGCTAACATCGTAATTAAACTGAAATAGCGTCCTAAAAACATAACTAAACCAGTTGTAATATTCCAAAACGGTGTATTATCTGCTAAACCTTCAAATCCAGATCCGTTATTCGCAGCTGACGATGTGTATTCATATACAACTTGCGTTAAACCGTGGAAACCGGAATGTGAGATAGCATCTGTTCCTAAACTTGTTGAAAGAGCTAATGCTGAAAATCCTAAAATAAGCAATGGATGGAATAAAATCGTTACCGCAATTAATTTCATTTCCTTACCTTCAATTTTCTTACCTAAAAACTCCGGTGTCCGTCCAACCATTAAACCAGATATAAATACTGCAATAATGGCATACATAATAATGTTTACAAAACCTGCTCCAACACCGCCATATACTGTGTTTAACATCATATTTACGAGTGGAACTAGACCGCCAATTGGTGTTAATGTATCATGCATCGTATTAACAGCCCCTGTTTCAGCAGCTGTCGTTACTGTTGCGTATAGTGAAGAAAATACAGTTCCGAATCGTACTTCTTTTCCTTCTGTACTTCCTTGTACATGTTCGATACCCATTCCATTTAACGCTGGATTTCCATGTAATTCCGATGTCGTAATCGTTATAAATCCAAGTAAAAACACCATAAATAGTGATACGAAAAGGATACGACCTTGTTTTTTATTCCCTATCATTCGTCCGTACGTAAATGGAAGTGCTGTTGGCAATAGCATCATAAGCATCATTTGCAAAATATTACTCATTTGTCCTGGATTTTCAAAAGGATGTGTAGAGTTTGCTCCGAAAAATCCACCGCCGTTATTCCCAAGTTCCTTAATGGAAACAAATGATGCAACTGGCCCGCGTAATATACTTTGCTTTGCCCCATCAATCGTTTGTGCCGTAACTGCACCGTCTAACGTTTGTGGTACACCGAGTGTGACAAAGACTAGCGCCGCAATAAATGCGATAGGAATAAATACTCTCGTTAGTGCTCTCGTAAAATCAACGAAAAAGTTACCGAGTTCTTTTCCAGCGAGCCCTCTTATAAATGCCATAACGAGTGCTAACGTCGTTGCCGGTGCTGCAAACATTAAAAATGTAATTCCGATTAATTGTGATAAATAAGATAAACCATTTTCACCGCTATAATGCTGTAAGTTTGTATCAGCCATAAAACTAATTGCTGTATTAAAAGCAAGCGTAGGCTCCATTCCTTCAATGTGTGCTGGATTTAATGGCAATACTCCTTGTAGTCTGAAAATGAAATATACGACAACAATCATAAATCCATTTAATAAAACTAATGACAATGCGTACTGTTTCCACGTTTGATTGTATTCTTTTACACCCGTAATTTTAAAAATAAGTTTTTCAAAAGGCCCGAATACTTTATCTAGCTTTTGACTACCTTGAAAGGCTTTCTCTAAATATATCCCCATTGGCTTTGCCACAAGAATAAACAACAGCATGGTAATAACAACTGCGACCCAAATCATAATGAATGATTCCCCCTAATTAAAACTTCTCTGGATTTAATAATGCATACACTAAGTACACCGTAATTGCTGCAACAATAACCGATAAGGCAATCATCATGATTGCTTCCCTTCTTTCACAACTTTATCTGACCAACTTGCAAGACTTGCCATCGATGCGACTAACACAACAAAAATCCCGATCATTACAACATCTAACATAACTACCCTTCTCTCTTTGTAAAAATTTACCATTAAATAGTCAAAAAAAGAACACTAAGCTCTACTTAGTGTTCGAAATGAACAACACAAAGTAAACCTCCTCTCTAAACGCTTACGAGGTTAGCTGTCGGATTCGGGCCTAAAGAGTAGCCCTACTTTCAAAACTGAAAGATTCACCCCAAGTGACGATGCACAAAATTGGTTCCCCCGCTCCATTTCTGGAACTCAGCGATTTTAGGTTTTTTTGGAAATTTTATGAATGATTTATGAGAGTAAATATACTCCTCTATATTTAACTTGTAAAGAGGCAAATTACTGAAAATAAGAAAATATCCATCTATTTAAACGCTTACATTGAGTGTTATTAATATTTTTTCACCTATTTTCTCGTCTTTTCTTTCTTTTTCATAGAAATGATCTTTTAAATACGAAATAAAAAGAGCGAATGACATAAAGTGCATAGCTTGTTGCACTTAGCATTCGCTCTTTTTTCATTCACTATTTATTCTCCTTGTAAAAAAGCACGTAAATTTCTCCCGCGAATATAAACTTGCGACAATTCTGCATGTAGCTGCTCATATTCGATAACATCTGTTTTTAAATATAAAGCGTCTTTCGATGGCAATATAATATAGGGCCTTGGAAAAATAGGATCAAGCACCACCAATTCTTGAACTCGATCTATTGATACCGCCCAACGATTCGCTATATCTCCTAGTAACAACACCTTCATCTTCTTTTCCTCCGCCCTATTCAAAAAATAAAAAAGAAATATTATCACAATTCGTAAACACGACAAATGTAGCTCCAATTATTTCATAGAGCCTTGCTGGATATCGTTTATTCCTTGTAACAACAGTAATAGGTGCTTGAAAAGAAAAACGAATGTGTTCTGTAAAGAAGCTAACGATTGGAAGCTCATCCCCTAGTAAAATTACCTTCTTTATGCACTCACAAATACTAGTAAAATCCTGCTCCTTGCTACAACTATACGTCCAATCAAACCCACAATCCCTAACTTCAGCTGCTATCTCTTCATTTGCTGTAAAAATGATTAACTCATGTTGAAATGCTACTAAATCTCTTAAACTATTTACCTTGCTTTCTTCTCCAACACAAATAAGTGTTAGCTCCATGTACCTCATCCTCCTTAGCATAAAAGAACTCAAACATAGATTGATATTCCCCTATACTAATCAGATTGATGAAGTGATGTATCCATCATGGCACCGTCCTCTCTCAAGACGCTTACGAAGTTAGCTGTCGGATTCGGACTTTGAGAGTAGCCCTACTTTCAAAATTGAAAGATTCACCCCTAGTGACACTGCACAAATTGGTTCCTCCGCTCCTTATATTTGGACTCAGCGTTTACAAAAAAATGTATTCTGGCTGATATATTACTCCTGTATTTGGAAAAAGTAAACAGAAAAAAAGCCAGCTATACAACTGACTTTTTACTTACCTATGCTTGCGTTTTATTCAAATTATATGCAAAATGATTCGTCGGCCCATGGCCACTTCCAATATTCAACGGCTCTTCAATTGCTATACTAATAAATCGTTTTGCTTCTTGAACTGCCTCTTCAATCGAGTAGCCTTTCGCAAGTCCTGCTGTAACCGCTGAAGCAAATGTGCACCCGCTTCCGTGCGTTTGCTTTGAAGGAATCCGTTCACTTCTAAATTCAATAAACTGCTCACCATCAAAGAGTAAGTCAACTACCTCATTACCTTGATATTCTGCATGTCCACCCTTCATAAGCACGTATTTCGCACCTAATTCATGCAGTACTTTCGCAGCTTCCTTACTATCTTCAACATTATGAATCTCCATCCCAGTTAACACTTCTGCTTCAGGAACATTCGGTGTTACAACTGTTGCTACTGGTAATAAATATTCTTTTAATGCTTGTACTGCTTCTTGTTGTAATAATGATGCACCGCCCTTAGCAATCATAACAGGGTCTAGTACAATATTATTCCAGCCAAATTTATTAATATGTTCTGCTACAATTTGAATAATTTCGCTGCTAAATAACATTCCTAGTTTCACAGCATCTGGTGTTAAATCCGAACCAATTGAATTCAACTGTTCCGTAATACCTTCTAACGGAACTGGATATACCCCTTGAACGCCAAGCGTGTTTTGAGCAGTAATTGCCGTAATAGCCGTCATCCCGTACACACCAAGCTCTTGGAATGTTTTTAAATCTGCTTGAATGCCGGCACCGCCGCCGCTATCAGATCCTGCAATTGTTAAAGCTTTATTTACTTTCATCCCACTCATCCTTTTCTATCCAAAATAGCGATGATAAATTGTTTTTGCTTCGCTTATATCTTTCGTTCCATGTACAAGTACACGACCATCTTTAAAAGCAACTAATCTCTTTTCTTCCACAGAAAATGATAATAAATATGGGTTTACATTTAAATCATTCACACGATCATGCAGCAGCTCTTTGTATCGTTCAAAATCCATTTCCTCTTTATGAGGCGGTCTAATTTGAACTGTATTTCTCCCGCATAAAACAGCTGTTTTTGATGTGTTTTCTTTATTTAAATACGGATACAATGCATTCTCTCCGCACGAAGGACAATTGTGTTTACGAAGCTTTTCCACATTCATACATGAATATTCATTCTTCCATACATCAAACGACACAAGTCCATCTCGAAGTGATTCGTAATCTTCCACTAACAATTTAAGAGCTTCCGTAACTTGATGAGAAACGACGAGAGATACAGCAGGAGATATAATGCCCGCTGTATCACATGTCGCTCCGCCAAGTGGAATCGATTGTAGTAAACATGATAAACATGGCGTTTTACTAGGAAGAATTGTGTAAGAAAGGCCGTAACTCCCTACACATGCTCCGTAAATCCATGGAATAGAATGTTTTTGTGCTATATCATTTACAATAAAACGTGTTTCAAAATTATCAGTTGCATCAATAATTACATGAACGTTTGTAACGAGTTCTTCTAATTCCTCAGCTGTTACATCTTGAACGAGAGCTTCTATTCTTACTTCACGATTGATCTCTTCTAGACGTTTTTTTGCCGCTACAGCCTTCGGAAGATTATTTTCTACATCACTCTCTGCATACAATTGCTGCCTTTGTAAATTACTCCAATCGACATAATCCCGGTCAACAATCGTTACTGTGCCAACACCAGCTCTTACAAACATCTCTGCACTTGCACTACCTAATGCACCTGCACCGATAATGAGCACATGCTTTTCTCTTATCTTTCGTTGCCCCTCTTCTCCAATTGGAGAAAATAATTCTTGGCGAGAATATCGATTATTCAACTACACTCATTCCTTCTAAAGGACTACTTGCTGTTGCACAACGTTTACGTGCAATACGACCTGCCTCAAACCCTAAACGCCCTGCTTCAATGCCTAACTTCATTGCCTGTGCCATTTTAATAGGATCTTTTGCTCCCGACACAGCCGTATTTAACAACACACCATCCGCTCCTAATTCCATCGCAAATGCCGCATCAGCTGGGCTACCGATACCAGCATCAACGATAACTGGCACCGTCGCTTGTTCAATAATGAAGCTTAAATTTAACGGATTTACAATACCAAGCCCTGAACCGATTGGTGATGCTCCTGGCATAATTGCATGCACACCTAGTTCTTGTAATTTACGTGCTAATACAACATCATCAGATGTATACGGAAGAACGATAAATCCTTCTTCTAGTAGCATTTCAGATGCCTTTAACGTTTCTACTGGATCAGGTAATAACGTTCTATCATCACCAATAACTTCTACTTTGATCATGTCGCAAAGCCCCGAAGCTTTTGCTAATTTTGCAATACGAACCGCTTCTTCAGCATTTTTTGCTCCAGCTGTATTCGGTAATAACTTATATTTTTTCACATCAAGTTTCTCTAATAAATTAGGCTGCTTTGCATCAAATATATCCATACGACGTACTGCGAACGTTAAAACCTCCGCCTCAGATACATCAATTGCCTTTTGCTGCACATCAAAATCAGGGAATTTTCCTGTTCCTAATAAAAGTCTAGAATGAAATGAAAATGGTCCAATGTTTAACATAATCAACCGCCTCCTACGAAAGTTACAATCTCAATTTGGTCTCCATCAAAAACAGATGTATCTGTATGATCGTCTTTTTGTAAAATATCTTTATTACGCTCTACTACAACAATTCTGTTTTCTAACTCTAAATGTGTAAGTAGCTCAGCTACTGTTTTTACACTCTCTGGCACTTCAATTTGATTACCATTAATTTTTAAATTCAAACTTCCATCCCCTTTCTAAACTGTCTTAGAAAGCAATGAATCTAGCAAGTGATTCTCCTGCTTTCCTTCTATTAAATCCGCCATATACTGACCAGAAACAGGACTTAATAAAATACCGTTTCGATAATGCCCAGTACAAGCATATAAACCTTTTATCTCTTCATGCTCTCCCATATAAGGAGCTTCGTGATTCGATTGTGGTCTTAACCCTGCCCATGTGCTTTCCCACTCTGCTTCTTTTAAAGCTGGTAATATTGTATACGCGCGCTCTAATATAGAAGTAATACTTTCCGGTTGCACAGTTTTATGAAACGTATGAGGCTTCATCGTTGCTCCAATTACGTAACGTCCGCCGCGCTTTGGTGCAATGTAAAATCTTTCTTGGAAAATAGGCGCCTTTAAAAGTTGGTTTCTACTTCTTACCGCTACTACTTCTCCTTTAACTGGATATGTACCCCATTCGTGGTGAAAATGACGCAGTAACTTCGTGCTCCATGAACCACCCGCAATAACAACTTTTTCACATGTGATACTACCTTCGCTCGTCACAATCCCGTTCACTTTATTATTTTCAATACGAATATCAAACACTTCTGTCTGTTCATATATATCAGCACCCGAAAATGATGCAGAATGTGCGAATGCTTTCGTAAGCTCCGGTGCAATAACATGACCATCTTTCGGATAATATACAGCCCCTATAATTGACTCAGAAAGAAATGGTTCTTTCTCTCGTAAACGACCTCCCGTTAGAAAGTAAGAATCTTCACCCGTTTTCTGCTGCCAATCCATAATGTGAAGAATTCTTTCCTTCTCCTCTTCATTTTGAGCAATGCGATAAATGCCTTTCTCTTCATACCCAATATCGATGCCTGTTTTTTCACGTAAAACTTCTGCAAGTTGTGGAAATATAGCACGGCTTTCTCTTGCAAGTTCAAATAGTGGGTCATATGCATCCCATTCTGCCTGAACCCCAAGTAAGCCAGCGGCTGCTTTCGAGGCTTCAGATGCAATTCTTTGCTTCTCTATAATCGCTACTTTATGTCCTCTTTCTGCTAGAAAATGTGCAACTGCACTACCAATTACACCACCGCCAATTATCGCTACATCATACTTCTTACACATGTTTTTCCGCCCACTTTCTTATTGATTCCTTATAAGATTTCGCTTTGCTATACGGGTTACTACTGCTTATAATTCCAGACATAACAGCAATACCACTGACGCCGTTAGTAAGAACATCCCTGGTGTTTTCCGTGGTGATTCCTCCAATTGCTGTAATTGGTATGGATAAACACTTTGCAATGTCTGAAACCTCTTCAAGCCCTCTCGCTGGCACACCTTTTTTACAATCTGTCGGAAATACATGACCATAGACGAGTGAATCCGCTCCATTCTTAAATGCATCGATCGCCTCTTCTAAAGAATGCACAGAATAACCGACATGCAAATAAGAAAACTTTTCTTTCACTGACCTTACATTTGCGCTTCGATATCCTAGCTGTACGCGCGGAATGTTTAATAAAATAGCAATATCAATTCGATCATTTATCACTATTTTTGATGCCGGAAAGCCTTTCTTCAAAAGGCCTTCCACACCTTCATACAATTCCTTCGTACTTTTCTCACGCTCACGAATATGCAAATAATCAATCTCACTTTCAATTTGCATCGCTACATTCACTAACTCTTCGAATGACATGTGACCATTTGAGATTACATGAAGCTCATTTTTCATATTCATTCGCCTACTTTAAAATGTTTTCGAATAATTCATCGGCCGGAACGATTTTTTTCGTCATTCCTTTATCCTTCAGCCATTTATTTTGTTTCTCCCATGATTCTTTTGAATCTGATAAGAATGGCTCATCTTTCGTTTCCATCTTCTCTAATAAAATTTTCATACTTTCTTTTTCAACTTCTGGTACAAGTGGGAAGTTTTCTTTTTCTTGGTGGTTTAATAAAATATTTAATGCTTCATCTGGATTTTTCTTCATGAAATCATAGCCCTTTTTCGTACCACGTAAGAAAGCTTGCAACGCTTCTTTATCTTTTTTCAACGTTTTATCACCTGTTACAAATACAAGCTCATGATAATTTGGTACACCATAATCAGCTGGATTAAAGTATGCTGGTTCATGACCTTCATGACGCATAACAGGTACTTCATGATTAATGTATGCCCCTGTTACCGCATCCACTTTTTTCGTAATTAGTGCCGGTACTAAGTCAAAGCCAACATCGACTACTTTCACTGTATCTGGATTACCACCAGCTTCTTTTACCATCGTTTTTAAATACATCTCACTTAAAGGTGTTCCAGAATATCCAACTGTTTTCCCCTCTAAATCTTTCGGCGATTGAATGCCTGCTGACTTCAGCGATACAACATGATTTAATGGTGAACGTACGACAGCTCCAATTGATTTCACTGGAATTTGTTCATTTGCTTTTGCCATGACAACATCAGGCTGATAATATAAGCCCACTGTTACTTTTCCTGCAGCTGCTAAAGTTAATGGGTCAGTCGGATTGGAAGGGAATTTAATATTCACCTTTACTCCTTCTTCTTTAAAGTAGCCTTTTTCAATTGCCGCATAAATAAAGCTATGTACCGCATTTGGGTACCAATCAAGCATGACCGTTATTTCTTTTTCTTTTTTACTCTTATCTGATGCTGAATTATTAGAACATCCAGCGATCATTGCAACTAATAATGTCAACACAAAGATGCGTTTTAAAAATTTCATGAATGCTTCCTCCAACTAATGAATTTCTTTTCTAATACCGAAATAAGTATGACGAAGAAAATAGCTAATAATGATAACAATACAATCGGTGCAAATACACCCGCTCCGTCTAACTGCGTCATCATTCTTTTACTGAAATACCCTAGCCCAGCTTGTGCACCGAGCCATTCACCAATTGCTGCCCCAATTACACTAAGCGGAACTGCAATTTTTAAAGCTGAGAAAAAATAAGGAAGAGCAGACGGCAACTTTAATTTAAGAAAAACATCTTTTTTCGTTGCCCCGTACGTAACTAAGAGCTCCTCCCATTCTTTTTTCGTACTGCGTAGTCCATCGTACGTATTGACCGCAATTGGGAAAAACGTAATTAATACCGTAACAACAACCTTACTCCAAATCGTATATCCAAACCATAAAACGAAAAGCGGAGCAAGCGCTGTAATCGGAATCGTTTGTGAAGCAACTAATAATGGATAAAATGCTCTCTCCATCCAATTACTCGCATTCATTAACATCGCTAGCCCTACCCCAAGTACGATAGAAATAGCCACCCCTATTAAAACGACGTATAATGTTGCCGGCAAATGAACCGTGAATAATATATCTTTTAGTTTCCATATCTTCATTACAATTGCAGACGGTGACGGTAAAATGTACATTTCATCTACGATTCTTGCGCCTACTTCCCAAAAGGCAAGTAAAATACTAGAAAGTGTAAGGGCAGGCAATAGCTCCTTCAACCCGTTCATCATACGAGCACCTGCCTTTGTAACATACTAAGAAGCTCATCTTTAAGCGCTAACACTTCCGGCTTATATAAATCTTTTCTTGTTCGATTACGATCAAGTGGTACAACCCTCTCGGTTAAAGTAGTTATCGGTTGCTGCTCTACTACTAAAATTCGATTAGAAAGAAACAACGCTTCTTCCACATCATGAGTGATAAATAAAATTGTTTTTTCCCACTCTTTCCATTGTTCAAACAGCCATTCTTGCAAAGATGCCTTCGTTAAAGCGTCCAACGCGCTAAACGGTTCATCTAACAACAATATCTCCCCGCCTGTTAATAAAGTTCGAATGAAAGATACGCGTTGCCTCATACCACCAGATAAATCTTTCGGATATTTTGTCTCATACCCTTGCAACCCAAATTTATATAGCAGCTCCTTTGCCTTTATTTGTGCTTCTTTCTTCTGTACACCTTGGCACTCTAGCGGCAGAGCTGCATTCTCAATAATCGTTCTCCACGGCAGAAGCATATCTTTTTGGGGCATATACCCTACAGGATGGCTCTTTGTTTCTGTCAGCTCTATTTGTCCAGTACTTGCCTCTTCTAAACCTGTAATAAGGCGAAATAAAGTACTTTTCCCGCATCCACTCGGTCCGATAATACTTACAAACTCTTTATCTTGTATAGAAGCATTTAATTCATTGATGATTGGTTTCTCATCATAATGAAAAGAAACATTATGAAACTGTAGTATGTTCTTGCTCCTCAAATCCCCACATCTCCTTACGATAGGACATATCCCAGAATAAATATTCAAATCGGCTGGAATATAGGAAAATCTCCTCTAATCGATCTAGCTCTTTTTCAGACTTTCCAACTGCCATTTCATTCAATAAATCTATTAACCAAATACAAAGGTTACCGTATTCTGCAGAACTATATCCTTGAATCCACTCACCAAAGAACTCATGATCTCTTGCTCCAGGAATATCATTTAAACGCTTTCCAATTTCCCAGTAGCTCCACATACATGGAAGAAGTGCTGCTATTAATTCCGCAAGTGTACCATTTTGAGATACAGACATCATGTAATTTGTATAAGCTAAATTTTTAGCAGATGGCTTTGCAGACTCTATCTCCTCTATAGAAATTCCAAGTCTTTTTGCATACTGTTTATGGATCGTCATTTCTCCATTTAATATGCCATCAATTTGTTCAGCAAATTTCCCCATTACTTGTGGATTTGTTGCCTTTACAACACCAATCGCATATAGCTTTGCATAATCTAACAAATATAAGTAATCTTGAATAATGTAATACTGAAACTTATCTTTTTCTAACGTGCCATCCCCCATACCTACTACAAACGGATGATTATGACTCATCTCCCAAACTGGTTGTACAGTTTCTAATAATCTATCGCAAAATTTCATTTCCCTATCCCCTTCCGGTATGTGTATATAAATAAAAAACCACTTCTAAATAAGAAGTGGTTACAGCAAATAAAATTATAATTTATTCGTTGCTCCACTTCCCTTCGCTAGTATTACCTAGATCAGGTGTTATAAGGGTTAAGGATTATTCCTCTCTCAGCACAACAAGCACCCCTAGTGGTTTCAATATGAAATTTTCAAATAAAAAAGCCCCGTTTCTATACGCAAAGAAACGGGGACTCATTATTAGTGTCCGAATTGCTTCCCTACGCTAGCATAATCTAGATCAGGTAATGAAAAGGATCAAAGGCTTATGGCCTACTCTCAGCTGGCAACACCAGCTCTCCTAGCAAACTATGAAATTAACACTGTCAGTATAACATCGTAATAAGACATCATCAACTGTTTTAATTTTCTCAATTGTCAACAAAATAATGAAACTATATAATACTTATATTCTATGTTAGAAATTATTATCCTAATGAATTGGATAATAAGGAATCATTATCCTCAAAAAATTTATTTTTATATTGATTTCATATTACATTTATGTGAATACACCCACTATATTATATCTTTATACTATAATAAAATTACAACTATACAACTAGAGGAGGTCTCTATTATATGAATATGAAAGCTACCGCTTTAACAGCAACTACTGTCGCAATTACCTCTTTACTTCCTTCTATGGGAGAAACAAATGTACAAACAGCCAACGCTGAACAATTATCTAATGTGAAAACTGGATATGTCAAAGTCGATCAAGTAGCCTTACATACAAAAGATAACGCAAATAGCTCTTCAATTGATACAATTCGCTTTAATACGAAAGTGAACATACTTGAAACAACTAATGGCTGGTATAAAGTATCTGTTAATAATAAAGTAGGTTACGTACAAAAAGATGCTATTCTACTAAAAAACAAACTTCAATCTAATAATCAATACATCGTTAATGCCAATGCATTAAACGTTCGTTCTGAACCTAATTTAGAATCTTCAATTTTAGATGTATTACCAAATGGGAAATTCGTTACCATTCAAGAAGAACAAGGTGAGTGGTATAAAATTTTACATAATGGCAGAACAGGTTACGTACAAAAAGCATTCGTATCTAATGGTTCACAGTCTTTAGTAAAAGGCATCACAGTTCAAAATAATACGAAATACACAGTTGCAACACCTAAACTTAATGTACGTAGCAACGCTAGTACAAGTAGTGCACTACTTGGTTCATTACAAAATGGTACACAAATACAAGTAGTGGAAACTGTGGGAACTTGGTATAAAATTCGTTTTGGCACAGGATACGGATACGTGGCAAAACATTATGTGATGCAAAATCAAACACAATCACAAGCTCAAACAGCTCAATCTACTTCCATTCCAGCTGTTTTCAAATTTCCTACTCAAGGAAGAATTAGCTCAACCTTTGATATACGCTGGGAACAAATGCATTATGGTATAGATATTGCAGCTCAAGGTAATGTCTCTATCCAGGCAGCGGCTGCAGGTAAAGTAGTGAAATCATATTATTCAGCTAGCTATGGCAATGTTGTGTTCGTCGCCCATCAAATAAACGGGAAATTATATACAACAGTCTATGCACACATGAAAGATCGCACTGTGCAAGCTGGTGATCAAGTACAAGCTGGACAATTAGTAGGTCATATGGGAAACACAGGTCATTCATACGGGCAACATCTTCATTTTGAGTTACACAATGGAGAATGGAATTTTGAAAAAACAAATGCAGTAAACCCACTGCCATATTTAGTTAGGTAAATTGTATGCCACGTAATATCAATATACCTCTCTTAATTGAATACTTAGCCTTTTTAGGCTTAATCTGTTGTTTAATCATTTATAATACAAACACTGTATTTTTATCTATTATCATTGCTTTTGTTGCTTTAGAAATTATGATGGAATCTTTTCAAGTACAACTAAAACAAAAAATTGCCCATATTTATAATGCCATCTTTCTATTAAGTGCCCTAATAACAAATATTATTAGTAATGGTTTTTATTTATCTACCGTATATCCTGTATTCTTTATGGCTGTTTTATTATTCATAGCCAGGTACATTCATGTTCCTAAAAACAAGAAACACGAACAAGAAGCTTAGAAAGAGGAGACACTGTGTACCGATCTTTCAAAGATAATCCGCTAAAATATATATTAAATTTATATAAAAAAACAAATACTTTTTTTGGTATACAAGGAAGTAATACTGCACAATTTCTCCTTTATGGAATGTTATTGCTCATTTTAATTGCGTTCTCCTTGTTTTACTAATAAAAAAAGGATCTCAAATAAATTTGAGATCCTTTTTAATTTATATAAATTTTTTATATAGAAAATGCTCTTTATCCGCAAGCATATTTTTCATAAATAAAGCTAAGATTATATTTTTTCTCTAAGCTCATTCTTTGTTCATCATCACACCAATAGAACAGAATGTCATGAATCGTTGCATAACGCTTATTTTTAAGAAATAGTTTAAAGAATGATGGTAAACAATCATGTAATTGTATAAATATATAATTGCGTAATATTTCTTCTTTATATTCAATGCCCTTACAAATATACAGTAATTCTTCACAATAATATGCATGTTGTGGAACTTGAATCATTTCGAAAAATGGCACATATGATAATAACTTCCCGATAAAATGATCATATCGATCCATTATTCCTATCGTCATATGCTCCATCATTTCTTTCATTACATATAAATAATCATCTACATGAGTAGTTTTCAATGGATCTAATCGATCTGAAATTTGAGAAAGTACAGCTCTTTGACAAGCTAACACCGCTTGACTAGGTCCATAATATGATAGGAAGTCTGTACACTTACGATATTTTCGTAATAAGTCATGTGTGTATAAGTCATACACAAACGTATTACAATACATCGCTAGACTCATCATATCACTATTTAATTGCTCTTTTGATAGTAATTTAGCTCTCTTACACATATAAAAGAATGTAAATTCCAATACTTCTTTATGAGATAATAGATGCTTACAATCCGTAATACATTTCTCATTAAATTTAACTCTATCCCAAATTTCTACATCCCCATCAGTCAATTCACCAATACGATATTTAATAATTAAATAGTTTAAAGCAACCGCCTGCGTCAAAAGATCCCACGTTTCATATTCCAATGAAGTGTGAACAAACTCAGCTAGTCCTTGAGTTATCATAAAAGTATTTGCTTCTTCATACCAACCAATCTCTTGGCATAAGCGAAGAATACGTACTAGAGTTGGAATTTCATCTTTATGAAACTGCGGTAAATTCTTTACTTTATTCATTCCATATACGATAAATGCCGCTAAATTTTCTTCTTTATAAAATTCTTTTTCTTTCCACACTAATATAGTTCGTTCTTTCCCTTCACCTTTTGGATGACAAGGTACAAGCAAAGATAATAATTCAGCGAAATTATCTGGTTCTATATATGTATCTGTAACCAAATTCCAATTTGGATCGCGCTGTACAGCCCTCATATAATTCCCCTTCCCTTTTGTCTACATAGGAAATATTAATCCATTATTACATCATTAACGATGAATATTGTTATATTCGAAATCTTTCATAATACTTATATCTATCAGTATATCATTTTTTCTCTTATTTAAAATTAGGAATGACAAATTTAAAAAAACTGTCGAAATTACTAACTGTATACTTATATTATATAATGTCTCAGATACATCATGCTAACATATTAGTTTAATCCATATACTAGAATAATGCATCTGATTTTGATACGTAACTTATCCCACTAATAAAAGTCTCTCTTCATTCCGTATGCTCCGAAATTTCACTTAAAGCAAATCCAGCTTGATCATCTGCCGATTCTCTTATAGCTAAATCACCTAGTGCTAGCATCCCAACAAGTTGACCACCCTCAACTACTGGTAATCGTCTAATTTGATACTGTGCCATTAACTCTGTAGCTTTTTCAATAGAATCATCTGGAGAAACTGAAACAATGTTTGTTGTCATTACATTTGTAATTTTATTAGATCCAGGATGTTTCTCAGCAATCCCACGAATAACTAAATCTCGGTCCGTAACAAGCCCAACAACTTGCTCATTTTCAACAACTGGAATCAATCCAATCGATTCTTCTTTCATCTTTACAGCAGCCTCATATACATTGTCTAGCGGTGTACAATGTACAACATGAGTACTCATAACGTCTCTCACTCGTGTCATTTTTGTCTCCTCCTTTTTATACATACCATAGCTTTTCCTAAATCCCTTTATTTATTTCAGGAAAATCAGTTGATAACAGAGGATTCTACAAAATAAAAAAGAGTCAGCAATATGCTGACTCTTTTTTTTATGACCCGTACGGGATTCGAACCCGTGTTACCGCCGTGAAAGGGCGGTGTCTTAACCACTTGACCAACGGGCCATGGCTCCGCAGGTAGGACTCGAACCTACGACCGATCGGTTAACAGCCGATAGCTCTACCACTGAGCTACTGCGGAATAATATATGGTGGGCCTAAATGGACTCGAACCATCGACCTCACGCTTATCAGGCGTGCGCTCTAACCAGCTGAGCTATAGGCCCATATACTTACAGGGGCAGTAGGAATCGAACCCACACTGGAGGTTTTGGAGACCTCAGTTCTACCTTTAAACTATGCCCCTAAAGGATGCCGACTAGAGGACTTGAACCCCCAACCTACTGATTACAAGTCAGTTGCTCTACCAATTGAGCTAAGTCGGCATAAAAAAATGGTGGCTCGGGACGGAATCGAACCGCCGACACGAGGATTTTCAGTCCTCTGCTCTACCGACTGAGCTACCGAGCCAACATAAATGGCGGTCCCGACCGGGGTCGAACCGGCGATCTCCTGCGTGACAGGCAGGCATGTTAACCACTACACCACGGGACCATTTGGTTGCGGGGACAGGATTTGAACCTGCGACCTTCGGGTTATGAGCCCGACGAGCTACCGTGCTGCTCCACCCCGCGACAATATAATATTTTTAAAAAATGGAGGAGGTAGAGGGATTCGAACCCCCGCGCGACTCTCGCCGCCTGTCGGTTTTCAAGACCGATCCCTTCAGCCGAACTTGGGTATACCTCCATGAAGGAAAAAAGAAATATTTTATTATTTATGTCTAAACCATTTAAAAAGAAAATGGAGGAGGTAGAGGGATTCGAACCCCCGCGCGATTCTCACCGCCTGTCGGTTTTCAAGACCGATCCCTTCAGCCGAACTTGGGTATACCTCCGAGACATATAATAAATAAAGTGGAGCCTAGCGGGATCGAACCGCTGACCTCCTGCGTGCAAGGCAGGCGCTCTCCCAGCTGAGCTAAGGCCCCATGTTTTTGGGAATATCGGGAAGACAGGATTTGAACCTGCGACCCCCTGGTCCCAAACCAGGTGCTCTACCAAGCTGAGCCACTTCCCGTTAATAAAAGCGCGCCCGAGAGGAGTCGAACCCCTAACCTCTTGATCCGTAGTCAAACGCTCTATCCAATTGAGCTACGGGCGCATATGGTGCCGAGGGCGGGGGTCGAACCCGCACGGTGGTCACCCACCGCAGGATTTTAAGTCCTGTGCGTCTGCCTGTTCCGCCACCCCGGCATGTCATATTGAAAATTGGAGCGGAAGACGGGATTCGAACCCGCGACCCCAACCTTGGCAAGGTTGTATTCTACCACTGAACTACTTCCGCAAGACATGTTTGAGTTATTTTATTAAAAGTGCGGGTGAAGGGAGTCGAACCCCCACGCCAAAGGCGCTAGATCCTAAGTCTAGTGCGTCTGCCAATTCCGCCACACCCGCATATTTTGTTAAAATGGTGAGCCATGAAGGATTCGAACCTTCGACCCTCTGATTAAAAGTCAGATGCTCTACCAACTGAGCTAATGGCTCTTAATGGCTGGGCTAGCTGGATTCGAACCAGCGCATGACGGAGTCAAAGTCCGTTGCCTTACCGCTTGGCTATAGCCCATTAATTAAGAATGGTGGAGGGGGGCAGATTCGAACTGCCGAACCCGAAGGAGCGGATTTACAGTCCGCCGCGTTTAGCCACTTCGCTACCCCTCCGACATATATGGTGGAGGATGACGGGATCGAACCGCCGACCCCCTGCTTGTAAGGCAGGTGCTCTCCCAGCTGAGCTAATCCTCCATTTTGCCTGGCAACGTCCTACTCTCACAGGGACAAGGTCCCAACTACCATCGGCGCTAGAGAGCTTAACTTCCGTGTTCGGTATGGGAACGGGTGTGGCCTCTCTGCCATCATTACCAGACTATATTCATTTAAGACAAGAATCATTTTAACTTATTTAACTTTTAAAGTCAACAAGTTTTTTATATTCTTTCAAAACTAGATAACATTGCTTCATATTATATGGTTAAGTCCTCGATCTATTAGTATTCGTCAGCTCCACATGTCACCATGCTTCCACCTCGAACCTATCAACCTGATCATCTTTCAGGGATCTTACTAGCTTACGCTATGGGAAATCTCATCTTGAGGGGGGCTTCATGCTTAGATGCTTTCAGCACTTATCCCTTCCGCACATAGCTACCCAGCTATGCCCTTGGCAGAACAACTGGTACACCAGCGGTGCGTCCATCCCGGTCCTCTCGTACTAAGGACAGCTCCTCTCAAATTTCCTACGCCCACGACGGATAGGGACCGAACTGTCTCACGACGTTCTGAACCCAGCTCGCGTACCGCTTTAATGGGCGAACAGCCCAACCCTTGGGACCGACTACAGCCCCAGGATGCGATGAGCCGACATCGAGGTGCCAAACCTCCCCGTCGATGTGGACTCTTGGGGGAGATAAGCCTGTTATCCCCGGGGTAGCTTTTATCCGTTGAGCGATGGCCCTTCCATGCGGAACCACCGGATCACTAAGCCCGACTTTCGTCCCTGCTCGACTTGTAGGTCTCGCAGTCAAGCTCCCTTATGCCTTTGCACTCTACGAATGATTTCCAACCATTCTGAGGGAACCTTTGGGCGCCTCCGTTACACTTTAGGAGGCGACCGCCCCAGTCAAACTGCCCACCTGACACTGTCTCCCGGGTCGATAAGACCCGTAGGTTAGAATTTCAATACAGTCAGGGCGGTATCCCACCAGCGCCTCCACCGAAGCTAGCGCTCCGGTTTCAATGGCTCCCGCCTATCCTGTACAAACTGTACCAAAATTCAATATCAGGCTACAGTAAAGCTCCACGGGGTCTTTCCGTCCTGTCGCGGGTAACCTGCATCTTCACAGGTACTATAATTTCACCGAGTCTCTGGTTGAGACAGTGCCCAAATCGTTACACCTTTCGTGCGGGTCGGAACTTACCCGACAAGGAATTTCGCTACCTTAGGACCGTTATAGTTACGGCCGCCGTTTACTGGGGCTTCAGTTCAGAGCTTCGCTTACGCTAACCCCTCTCCTTAACCTTCCAGCACCGGGCAGGTGTCACCCCCTATACTTCGCCTTACGGCTTCGCAGAGAGCTGTGTTTTTGCTAAACAGTCGCTTGGGCCTATTCACTGCGGCTTTCCGTTAAGAAAGCACCCCTTCTCCCGAAGTTACGGGGTCATTTTGCCGAGTTCCTTAACCAGAGTTCTCTCGCACACCTTAGGATTCTCTCCTCGCCTACCTGTGTCGGTTTGCGGTACAGGCACCTTTTATCTCGCTAGAAGCTTTTCTTGGCAGCGGGGAATCAAAGACTTCGCTCCATAAGGAGCTTCCCCATCACAGCTCAGCCTTCACGATAAGCGGATTTGCCTACTTATCAGCCTAACTGCTTGGACGTGCACAACCAATCGCACGCTTCTTCTATCCTTCTGCGTCCCTCCATTGCTCAAACGATAAAGAGGTGGTACAGGAATATCAACCTGTTGTCCA
>NZ_CP151108.1:4555000-4975000 GCF_038096195.1 Bacillus paramobilis
CGGTTGCAGTTGGACGTCTCGTTGATGATAGTATCGTTGTCATCGAGAACATTTTCCGTCGTTTACAAAAAGAATCTTTCTCTAAAAATATTATTCTCGATGCAACGAAAGAGGTCTCCGTTGCAATTACTTCTTCTACTTTAACAACGGTCGCTGTTTTCTTACCTATCGGCCTCGTATCAGGAGTAATCGGAAAATTAATGTTACCTATGGTATTAGCAGTTGTATATTCTATACTATCATCCTTAATCGTTGCACTAACAGTTGTTCCACTTATGGCTTTTTTACTACTCAAAAAAACAAAACACAAAAAGCCAAGTTCTTCACCACGATATGTCGCTACATTAAAGTGGGCTCTTTCGCATAAATTCATTATTCTAATTACCGCCTTTTTATTATTCGCAGGATCGATTGCAGCCTATATATTACTACCGAAAGCGAACATAAAATCTGAAGACGACACAATGTTATCTATTAATATGACCTTCCCAGCTGATTACGCTCCTGAAACACAAAAACAAAAAGCCTTCGATTTCGAAAAGAAATTACTTTCTAATTCGGATGTAACGGATGTTATTTTACGAATTGGATCTAGCGCAGAAGATGCACAATGGGGGCAAACGACAAAAAATAATCTTGCCAGTATATTTGTAGTCTTCAAGAAAGGCTCTGATATTGATCAATATATTAAAGAGTTAAAGAAAGAACATAAAGCTTTCGAGCCTGCTGAACTAGATTATATAAAAACGAGTTATTCAAGCTCTGGTGGCGGCAACAATTTACAATTTAACGTAACAGCTACTAACGAAACGAATTTAAAAGCGGCTGCTACTATCGTCGAAACAAAACTAAAAGATATGGCTGCCCTTTCTAAAGTAAAAACAAATTTAGAAGACTCTAAGAAAGAATGGCAAATCCATGTTGATCAAACAAAGGCCGAACAACTAGGATTAACACCAGAATTAGCAGCACAACAAGTAGCATTCCTTATGAAGAAATCACCTATTGGTGAAGTTTCAATCAATAATGAAAAAACAACTATGCTAATAGAACACAAAAAAGAAAACATTGCTAAACAAGCAGACATTTTAAACACAAACATACTATCACCTATCAATGGACCAATCCCTTTAAAAGACATTGCAACTATTTCAGAAAAGCAACTTCAAACAGAAGTCTTCCATAAAGATGGAAAAGAAACGATTCAAATTACTGCCGAGGCCTCAAATGAAGATTTAAGTAAAGTAAGCGCAGAAGTAAACAAAACGATAGCTAACTTAGACTTACCTAGCGGCGCAAAAGTAACCATTGCAGGTGCAACCGAATCTATGCAAGAGAACTTTACAGACCTATTCAAAATTATGGGGATTGCAATCGGGATTGTATATTTAATTATGGTTATCACCTTCGGACAGGCGCGCGCCCCTTTTGCAATTTTGTTCTCCCTGCCATTAGCTGCTGTTGGCGGTATTTTAGGGTTAATCATTTCAGGAACACCTGTTGATGTAAATTCCTTAATCGGAGCATTAATGTTAATCGGGATTGTCGTTACAAACGCTATTGTATTAATAGAAAGAGTGCAACAAAATCGGGAACACGGTATGGAAACAAGAGATGCCTTACTAGAAGCGGGTTCCACTAGATTACGCCCAATTATTATGACGGCTATAACAACGATCGTCGCGATGCTTCCTCTCCTATTTGGTCAATCACAAGCAGGAAGCATGGTATCAAAAAGTTTGGCAGTCGTTGTTATCGGTGGTTTAGCGGTCTCAACCGTTCTTACATTAGTAGTCGTTCCAGTTATGTATGAATTATTAGATAAAATCGGGAGAAAAAGACGCTCTCGTAGAAAAATAAGCACTTCCACAGAAACACCTGATATTTAAAAGAAAAAGCGTTATCTTCATGAATGAAGATAACGCTTTTTCTCTATCTACTCATATAATCCATCATTTTTTCCACATACCGCTCTAGAGGTTCACTAGAATCCACAATAAGATATTCACTATTTAAAGGTCTTTCACTACCATCTAACCATTTTTTAAAAGCTACTTCCGAATCTACTCGTCCAATCTGACTGACCATACGCTTACGTATTTGCAGCCTATTATTAATCTCTTCCATATCATTAAGGTAACATTCGATATATTTATATTTTACACCATGTTTATCAGACAGTTTCATTCCCTTTTCAACCATCCCTTCATATAAACATGGACTATCCAATATCACACTATGCCCTTGTTCTAAATAAGAATCAATCAATACCCATTCAATATCGTATGATACTCCTCCAACAATCGTCGATTCAATCCCTTTCATTTCTAATGATTGTAACAATGCTGATTTCAAAACGTCATGATCTACAATTACAGCACCTGTTAACTTCCCTATATACTTAGAAACTGTGGATTTTCCCGATCCTGGAAATCCTGACATTTGTAGAAAAAACAAATTAACTTCCCCTCTCATCCGCACCTATTCATCTATATAATCAATTACAAATTCAACAACCCTTACATCCATTCCTTCTATATTAAAATACAAAAAGAACTCCCTACTTATAAATTGGGAGTTCCTCTTTATCATTTATGCCGCTTTTACTTTCTTCGTCGTTTTACTTTTTCTTTTCGTTCCTGTAAAACGTTTGTGCAATACAGATGCTACTAAGCGTGAAACAACGTTGAATAGTAATACCATAATAATTAATACAGCTGCAGATTTTGTCGCAATCAACTTTGCATCCGGAATAACTCCTTCAGAATTTAACTTCCAAATGTGAACCGCTAACGTTTCAGCTGGTCTAAATGGATTTAAAGGATGCGCAGGACTTGAGAAGTCCGCTGCTGAATTTAAAATCGGGGATGTTAAACCCGCTGTGTAAATCAACGCTGCCGCTTCACCAAATATACGACCCGCCGCTAAAATAATACCTGTAATAATTTGCGGTAATGACGACGGAATAATAATACGAGCAATTGTTTGCCACTTCGTTGCACCTAATCCAAGACTTGCCTCTTTTACATTATGAGGCACTTCTGAAATCGCATTTTCACAAACACGTGTTAAACCTGGTAAGTTTAAAATAGTTAAAGCAAGAGCACCACCCATTACCGTGTATCCCCAGCCTGTCATTGTAACGAACACTAACAAACCGAATAAACCAACAACAATAGAAGGTAAAGACGCCATTGTCTCAATACATAATCGAACAAAATTTAAAAAACGCCCTTGTTTTGCGTACTCTGCTAAATATATTCCAGCACCTAACCCAAGAGGAATAGATATAACAAGCGTTATAACAAGCATGTAGAAGGAATTGAATAACTGTGGACCAATCCCACCACCAGCTCTTGTATTACTTGGTTCTCCAAACAAGAAATTAGGATCCCAAAATCCCCATCCCTTTTGCAAAATTTCAAACACTAAGAATACTAGCAGAGCTACAACTAAAGCGGCAACTGCGTAAAAGATACCTGTCCAAATTTTATTTACCGTTCTTGCATTCATTATTATCGCTCACCTCTTTGCCCAATCGCTCGAATTACTAAAATAAACAGGAATGAAATAACAAGTAAAATCATCGCTAAAGTCCATAGCGCATTGTTCCAAGCAGTTCCGTTCAATGTATTTGTCATGTCCATTGTCAAAATACCAGTTAACGTTGCTGTCGGACTATATATTCCTTCTGGTAATTTAATTGTGTTCCCGATTACCATTTGAACCGCTAATGCTTCACCAAAAGCACGCGCTAAACCTAAAACAATACCTGTTAAAATCCCTTTTTTCGCAGCAGGAACAATCACTCGGCTAACCGCTTGCCATTTCGTTGATCCTAGACCGTAAGAAGCTTCTAAATAATCAAATGGAACAGAGCGTATTGCATCAGAAGCGATACTAGCAATAGTAGGTAAAATCATAATACTTAATACAACAATACCCGCAATTAAACTAAAGCCCACTCCCCCGAATGAATCACGTAATAGCGGCACTAAAATCGTAACCCCTAATAATCCGTATACAACCGAAGGAATACCAACTAATAATTCTAAAACAGGCTTCAATACTTTATTCCCAAACTTCGGCGAAATTAAATTCATGAATATAGCAAGAGCTATAGCAATTGGTGCACTAATAATAACCGCACCTAACGAAACTACTGTTGAACCTACAATGAAAATCAAAGCCCCAAAGGTTCCTTCGTCAGCATTCGGATTCCACTTTGTCGATGTTAACATCTCAGTAAATGAGATACCGCTTTGTGTAAAAGATTGAATACCTTTACCGCAAATAAACGCAATAATAGCTAATGTAATTAAAACAATAAAAATACCACAAAACGTAACAAGCGATCTTCCTATATATTCACTTTTTACGTAATTAATTTGTTTTTTCCCCTTCATCACAGGTCAGACCCCACTTCATAGATTGAAATGAACAGGACTGGCCTTGCAGCCAGCCCCATAAAATTTTATTACTTATTTAATTTAGACATTGGAATGTAGCCCATATCTTCTACTTGCTTTTCAAAGTCTTTACCTTTTACATAGTCAATGTAAGCTTTCGTTGCTTCTTTTGCCTCACCTTTTGTTACCATGTACTCGTAAGACCAGAATGGATATTTACCAGACGAAATATTTTCAACTTTCGGTTCAGAACCATCAATTTTCACTGTTTGTAGTGCACCTTTTTTATCGCCAACCATGTAAGACATTGCCAAATAACTTACTGATCCTGGCGTAGAATTGATTGCTTGCTCTACTGCACCGTTAGAATCTTGTGTAGTACCAGTTCCATCATTAATTTTCGCGTCTTTCATAACTGTCTTTTCAAATGTAGCACGTGTACCAGATGAAGCTGGACGGTTAATTACGTTGATTTTTTCATCTTTCCCGCCTACCTCTTTCCAGTTTGTTACTTTTCCAGTGAAGATATCTTGTACTTGTTGTACTGTTAAGTTATCAACTTTTACATCTTTATTTACGACAAGTGCGAATGCAATACCCGCAACCTTGTTATCTACTAATTCTTTCGCTTTTTCAGCATCTTTTATTTTATCTCCTGATGGAACATCTGAATTACCAATTTGTACTGCACCCGATGCTACTTGGTTAATCCCAGTTCCACTACCGCCACCTTGAACTTGAATAGAAACTTTCGAATTTTTTTCCATGAATTTCTTTCCAGCTTCCTCCGCAAGAGGTAGAAGAGCTGTAGAACCAGCCGCTGCAATCGTACCTGATAATTCTTGTTTTGTATTATCGCTTCCTTTAGCAGTTTCTTTACTAGCTGTATCATCTGCTTTCCCACATCCAACTAACGCTCCTGCCACCACTAAAGCCGCTAAAGAAAATTTAATACCTTTTTTCATAACCATGTCTTGTACCCCCATTTGGATTATCACTTTTCGAATTCATTTTCTTTCGAACACAAATTCATTGTAGGACAACAATATTATGTGAGTGTTAAGCAATCTTTAATTTTAAGTAAATGACGATAATAATCTTTAAAAGCTAGGAATCCCAACATTTATAGTTAAAGAACCCAACAAAATCCACACTAATTAAGCAGTAATGTAAATTTATTCTTAACAATGTAAATTCAATGTAAATGTTTTTTACTCTTTTCCCCTTTTACTTAAAAATACATTTACAAATCCATTATATTTTTTAACTTTTACACTCTTACTTCATTTACATTCAACAGAATTTCAGTAATATTTTTTAGTACAACTAAATAAATTGGAACAATTCTAAAAATAAATGAATATTTTTAAAGTACTAATTGACAGCATCATCCAATGTAGTCTACTATATTACTAACAAAAAGTTTACCTAAGGAAACTTTTTAAACTTAAACTAACAATATAGAGATGAGGTAACTTTTATGGTATCGGCTAATACAAAACCACTTTCTGAATTTAAGACAGGAGAGTTTGTACAGATTGAGAAGATACAATTAGAAGGAACTATGAAACGACGTTTATTAGATTTAGGATTTATCCCTGGGGCAACGATTAAAGTATTACAACGCAGTCCACTTGGAGATCCGGTCGCTTATCAAGTAAGCAATACAACTATTGCATTACGTAAGGAAGAAAGTTCCCTTATTTTCGGGGTATCAATAGGAGATGATTTCAGATGAGCAAACATCGCATTGCTTTAGCTGGCAACCCGAACACGGGGAAAAGTACATTATTTAATACTTTAACAGGCTTAAAACAACATACTGGAAACTGGACGGGAAAAACTGTTTTAAAAGCTGAAGGGGAATACGAACATAACGGAAGTAAATATACATTAATAGATTTACCTGGAACTTACTCACTATATTCAAATTCTGCGGATGAAGAAGTAGCAAGAGATTATATTATATTTGAAAAACCAGAAGTAACTGTCGTTGTTATAGATGCAACTGCAATGGAAAGAAATTTAAATTTAGCACTCCAAGTGATGGAAATGACGAACAACGTAGTCATTTGTATTAATTTAATTGATGAAGCGGAGAAAAAGGGCATCGTTATTGATGAAAAGAAATTAGCAAAATCGCTCGGTGTACCTGTAGTTAAGATTTCCGCTCGTAACCGAGTAGGTATTGGGCATTTGCTAAGCGTTATCGCTAAAGTAGCAAATAAAAAACTAATTCCAACACCAATTAAGGTTTCTTACAGTGAAAAAATTGAAAGTATGATTCAAGAATTAGAACCACAAATTTATAAAGTGTTCGGTGATACGTATCCAGCACGTTGGATTGCGTTACGTATATTAGATGGGGATAAAAATTTCTTAACTACACTTCAAAAACACCATAATGAACCACTTGTAAGGGAGGTCGTAATGAATGGAATCTCACTCAGCCAGTAAGGCTCTTCCATTAGACTATATTATTCAACATGCACAAGCACTCTCAAAAGAAGATATACGAGATGATATTGTCGGAGATATTTATCGAACATCTGCAAGCATATGTAAAGAGTCTGTTCAATATACAAATACTGATAAATTGTATCGTTCTGAAAAACTAGATAAAATTTTCACATCTCCCATCTGGGGATTCCCAATTATGCTCGGTATTTTATCTATTATTTTTTATCTTACAATTGCAGGCGCTAACGTACCGTCTGATATGATTGCTGAATTCTTCGGATGGGCCGAAGGATATTTAACATCTTGGTTCCAGGCAGCACATTCACCTGAATGGTTACATGGCATTTTAATCCTTGGTTTATTCCGTGGTATCGGTGCTGTTATTAGCGTTATGTTACCACCTATGGCAATCTTTTTCCCTATGTTCGCACTATTAGAAAACTACGGATACTTGCCACGTGTTGCATTTAATATGGACCGCTTATTCAAACGCTCCGGTGCACATGGCAAACAATCTTTAACAATGGCAATGGGCTTTGGTTGTAATGCAGCTGCTATTATGTCAACACGTATTATTGAATCACCACGTGAACGTATGCTTGCAATCTTAACAAACAACTTTGTTCCTTGTAACGGTCGCTGGCCTATGTTAATTTTAATGGCTTCATTATTTATGGCTGCTGGTTATACGGGTAGTATGCAAACATTAGTTACTGCTGGCGTTGTAGTTGGGATGGTTGTAATTGGTGTTATTATGACATTAACTGTTTCTTGGGTACTATCAAAAACAGCTTTAAAAGGTGTGCCAACTCACTACACTCTTGAGTTACCACCGTACCGTAAGCCAAAAGTTTGGAATACAATTGTACGTGCAACACTCGATAAATCTATTTATGTTTTAAAACGAGCTGTCGTTGTAGCTGCCCCTGCGGCTGCATTAACTTGGTTACTTGCTAACATTTTCATCGGTGACACAAGCTTACTTATGTATTTTGTAAACTTCCTAGATCCATTTGCTAAAATGTTAGGACTTGACGGGTTTATTCTAGCTGCGTTCATTCTTGGACTACCAGCTAATGAAATTGTTATCCCGATTTTATTAATGTCTTATTTATCAACTGGAGCTTTAACTGAAATAGATGATTTTAATCAAATTAAAAATCTATTCTTAGAAAATGGTTGGACTTGGTTAACAGCGTTAAACACAATGTTGTTCTCACTTCTTCATTTCCCATGTGGAACAACACTGGTTAACATATATAAAGAAACAAAAAGTGCCAAATGGACATTCTTATCGTTTGCAATCCCTACCGTTATCGCTATTGTTGTGACATTCCTCTCTACACAATTGGTACATTGGTTAGGGCTTGTATAAAAGCAAAGCATACATAGAAGGTATCCCCCTTCATATTTGCTTTGCACGAAAGAAACCTGAATTTATTCAGGTTTCTTTTTTTGTATATCAGTATTCCAAGGTTGTGCTCCATACGTTGTGATTTTTTTATGTATGTAGTATATGGCCCCCGGAAGAATTGCCATTAATATTGTGCAACTAATTCCTAATCCAGTAAACACCTTCCATCACCTTACTTTACTCTTTTTGGTAAAGCTGAACCTGAATGCTCAATTGTCGGATGAACATGAACAGTAATCTCAGCATTACTAAAGTAATTTTCACCTTGATCCCAATTCTTATCTATCTTCTTCCATTCTTTATAATTATGCCGCTTATATATTTCCCCTAACTCTAATACATCTACCTTATATTTTTTTTGAACAAGCTTAATCGATTTTTGAATGCGCTTCTCCATTTCCTCCGTGATGTTTTTCTTTAATCGCTTTTCGTTCATAATTTGTTTATGATCACTAAAATGCAACTCAGCCAATGTTCCTTCCAAAAACAAGTGAATATCGAACTTCGGTTTTGTAGCATTTTCTGTAGATACTTTAATCTTTCGACGCATTTTATGAATTTCATATGTAATAAGCTGGTCTTTTTTACGAATGGTAAAGAATCCTCCAATTTTCTTACCTATTATATAATTTATTCCAAATGTTTCTTCTCCATTCAAACTACCTACACACTTATTATCCTTCCCGCGAAACAACGCTGCCCCGTTCATTTGTACCCCTTGCTTTGTTAATTCAAGAATAGGTAATACGAAGCTTCGGTTGGAAATCATCTTTTCCTGAACTTCACCAATTCTTGCAGCCTCAATCATTTGAGCATTTTTCGGAGGATGTTCAGCTAACATATCAATATACTGCGCCGGTAAATTTTCAGGTTTAGCACTCTGCTTCAAAATAGCTTCTGCATTTTTCTTAGAAACGAACAAACGTATATTTCTTCTCATCTCATGATCACGAATATATACATCTAACGTATTTTGTAAAACATATGGATTCGACAATAAATCTTTAGAGAAAATGATCACTTGTATGTGCGGAAAGAATAGTGAGCGACTAATTTTTTTGGCAATAATTCGTATTTGCTCAAAGACACTATCTGCCTTCGCACTCACATTAATATAATTTTCGCTATCTCCACCACCTTGTCCACCTTGTTGCGACAATTTACTGGGGAGTACCATCTGATACGTCCCTTTCATAATTGGATTCGCTCTCTTTTTTTTCACAATATCATAGGCTGCACCTACTACAAATCCTCTTTCTTCTATTTCTTCTAACTCAGAGCACCCACTTATAGATCCAACTAAAACTATAAGCATTATGATTTTAAGAAGGTGTTTCATTTCTACCATTCCTTCTTTTTATTTTATATACAATAAAAACGAGCAAAGGCGCTAACACGACAAAGCCCATATCTATCCAAGCTAAATAAGTTCCGTAATTTGACAAGTCCTTCAAACTACTAGGTATCATATTCAGCATAAAAATAATCGGGGCACTTACGAAAATAAAAATATGTTTCTTCACTTTCGGAAACATAGCACAAAACAATAAAGATGCGACGTCATAATACATTGCTGTCGTGTTATAAATAGTAATAATCCAAGTAGTGAAAAAAATTGCATCAAATCTTTCTAAAAACCCTCCTCCAATTTCAATTTCTTTCCCTAATTCAATTGTTGGATACGTCAATCCACGGGTTGTCATATAAGTAAAAACACTAATACAAGTTACATAAATTAAAATGTATGACAACACGTTTACCATCACCGCTTTTGCAACTGCCATCGGTGCCTTTTTCACTGACTTATCGTTCAACATCACAGCATAAAACAGAGCTACCTCAAATCCGATAAATGTGAAAATAGAGTTTTTAACTCCTACAGCATATTGACTGACGTCCGTTTGAAAAGCTGGTAGTAAATTATTTATCTCCATTAAATTTATATTCAATAAAGAAAGCAGCACTATCGCAATTAAAACTATAGGTAAAAACAAAACGTTTAGCCTTACTAAAGCTGCTCTCGATCCTGCTATTCCATAAATAACAACTAATAGGAAAAAGAAAGACAATAGTTGCACTGGTGTATCACTAAACAAATACGTTTGTGAAATAATTGCAATCATTCGTGACTCATATGCTGTCAAAGCAGCAAACGTTAATACTAAAACGCTACTAATTGTGTATGCAACAGGCTTTGTTAAATGCGCACTCGTATATTGAACAAAGTTTTGTTTCGGGAATAAAATAGCTACCCTCGTTACAAACCAACCTAAAACTGCACATATCAATCCACCCAGAAGCAAAATAATCCAACCGTCTGAAAATAAAGTTTGCGTAGCAATATCTCGCGGCATAGATAATGCACCTATACCGATAATTGTTGACGATACCGCAAAACCAAGTTCCCGAGATCCAATTTCTTCATCCCCATATTCAAATGGTTTCAATTACTCTCGCTCCTTTGGACGTATTGTAGAATCTTTCGTTTGTAAGTACTCTGGTCTTTCTTTCAACATTGATTTTGGCAAGCGGATCATTTCTTCTTCCCAATCTTTATAAAATGCAGGAGCAATAGGCGTTGTATATGGCACCCCAACACTCTTTAAATTCGTAATATGAATCGCAAGTGCAATAAGAGCTAAAATGATTCCGTACAACCCAAAAGCAGTCGCTGCTAATACAAAGACAAAAAGTAAAATTCGAAACGTAATTGTTATGCTATATACAGGAAGTGAAAATGTAGCAATTGCAGTAACTGCAATAATAATTACTAAAAACGGATTTACAATCCCTGCGTTCACCGCAGCTTCTCCAATTACAAGACCACCTACAATCCCAATTGTTTGCCCCATCGGTTTTGGCAACCTAATTCCCGCTTCTCGTATTAACTCCATCGTTAATGCCATCATTAACGTTTCTATATATGCAGGAAACGGTACCCCTTCTCTCGCTCCCGCAATAGAATAAGCTAGTTTAGATGGAATAAGCCCTTGGTGGTATGAAACTAGCGCTACATACGTCGCTGGTAATAAAACCGCCATAATACCAGAGACCATTCGCAAAATCCTCAATAACGTCCCAATCACCCAGCGCTCGTAATGATCCTCTACAGATTGAAAAATATCAACAAATACTAGCGGAGCTATAAGGGCAAACGGTGATCCGTCCACCAAAATAGCTGCCTTTCCTTTCGCTAACGAGGCCACAATATTATCAGGCCTTTCTGTATTCAAAAACTGCGGAAACGGTGACAAATTATTATCTTGAATTAATTGCTCAATCGTACCCGTCTCAAAAACGACATCTGTCACTATGGATTGAAGACGCCGATCCAGCTCTTTCACAATATAAGGGTTAATAATATCTTCTATATATACTAGGGTTACTTCTTTCTGCGATCGCTTCCCCATAATATAAGATTGAAACCGTAAATTCGGATCACGTAAACCACGGCGAATTAACATTTTATTCACATTAATATCTTCATTTAATCCAACCCTCGGTCCACGTATTAAATCTTCTGTTACCGGCGGTTCTAAACTTCTTTTTTCCCAAGCTCTACTATTAATCACGATAGCAGTTTGAATATTATCAATTAATATAACCGTATCTCCTGCTAAAATCGCATTTATTATATCCGGAAATGTTGTCTTCTTACCGACTTCCGCAATAGAAATCAAACGATCCAATAATGTTTGAACAACATCTGCTTCTTTTTGTACTTCTTCATATTGAAGTGTACGAACTACATATTTATAAACATTATCCTTATCTGTTAGCCCACATAAAAAAATAACAGCACAGCGTGTAAAACTACCAGCAAGAGCAACCTCCCTAATTGTTAAATCATTAGGCGAACCTAACTCGTCCCTAATTTCTTTCATAACTTCAAATAAGTTACCTTTTAACTCTAACAATTCCCCCACCTAACTTCCTTTTCAACAAGTTTTTAGTTAGATTCCGCTAATAGAAGAAAATATATACAAAAAAGAGCTATCTCTTTTCAAAGATAGCTCTAGCACACGGATTACTTTTCTACTATTATATTGTCTGTCTTTATAGACACATTTTTCGTGAACCCACTAACGATAAACATCACAATCATATTCATTAACAATGCAACTATACCTACATTTAAATCTTTTATATATTGAGGGAACCCTGGAAACATCGTAGCTATAGTTGAACCAGATAAAGTAATATATGCAACCACTAACAATCCAATCCCCATGCCTGCAATTGCCCCTTGCTTCGTAATAACTTGCCGCGGAAACAAACTACATACAAGTGCAGGGAAAAGTTGTGTCACTATGCTATATCCCATTAAAAGAAGTGCTCCTATTGTTTCTCCACCTTTAAAAGTGAACAAAACAGCTACAAGAGTTACTACAGGAACAAATAACTTCGCCACTTTAGCAACTTGTCTGTCTGAAGCAGATGGGACCATTGTTCGGTAAATATTTTTTGCTAATAATGTAGAAGCGGCCATGACAAGCATAGAACCTGGAACTAATGCGGTTAAAACCCCAGCACTACCAATAATCCCAATAAACCACGGATCAAAAGTTTGAAGAGCCAGACGGAATAACGAAAGGTCTACATCCCCTCCCTTTAATCCAGGAACTTGCAAGATAGCTGCAAAGCCTGCAAAGAATACGAAAAGTAATACTAAAGAATACAGTGGCATAATTGCTGCATTTTTACGAAATACTTTTTCATTTTTTGCAGAAAAAGCAGAAGCGAATGTATGGGGCCACATATAGAAACCGAGAGCTGTTAATACAATAGTAGAAACAAACCAAGAAATACTCATTCCTTCATCAGGTAAAGATAAAAATCCTGGTTTCGCTGCTTCTACTGCTTCAAACATCGGCTGAAATCCTCCGTAATAATGGTACGGTAAATATATACCTAAAAACATAACGATAAACAGAATCATAATATCCTTCAAAGCGGCCGTCCAAGCAGAACCGTGTATACCTGAAACCATTACATATATCGTTATGACAATTGCACCAATCCAAACTGCAATAACCGGTGATACCCTTCCGTAAGATGCTTCCGAAACGATAATCCCCAACCCTTTTAACTGTAATACAAGGTAGGGGATTATCGAAATAACCCCAATGATAGAAACGATTATGCCAAGTGTCTGACTCTTGTATTTTTTCACAAAAAAATCTGGCTGTGAAACAAGATTATGCTCTTTCGCATACTTCCAAACTGGCGGCAATAAAAAGTAAGATAAAATATAAGCTAATGCCCCATAACCTAAAATATAGAAAGTAGGCGCTCCTTTACTATACGCCCATCCACTTCCGCCTAAAAATGTGAAAGTCGTATAAATTTCACCTGCCATCAGAAGAAAAACAAAAATAGTGCCAAACCCTCTTCCACCAACTGACCATTGCTCTAAATTCATATCTTTTCCGTGTTGTGCCCGAATTCCTAAAAATAGTGCGAGAAACAAAAATAATATAATGATAAGTAATGCGGTCATTTCACATCCCCCTTATTAGCAGGATCAAATACGTACACAAGTCCCATACAAAGAGACGTAATGAGCACCGATAATAATACCCAAAATAATAAAAATGGCATCCCTAATACGTAAGGAGTAACTGAATTAGCAAATACGGGGCCAACAACTAAACAAAAAACTGGAATAAGCGCTAATACGTGTATTTTCTTCATCTCATTCTCCTTTACTTATAAAATTCATAATGGATGATACAAAGACTTCCACGCCAATCGGTAATGCATCTTCATCAATCGTAAAACGAGGGTGATGGTGAGGAAATATAATTCCTTTCTCTTTATTTCCCGCTCCGATAAAAAAGAATGTCCCTGGCGCCTTTTGTAAAAACGCTGAAAAATCTTCCCCAGCCATCGTCGGCTGTAAACGAGTAACTTGTTCCCTTCCATAAAGCTGTAATGCTGTTTGTTCAATAACCTCTGTAACTTCATAATCATTTACTACCGGTCGATATCCATATTCATAAGAAAACGTATATTTCGCCCCGTAAGCTTCCGTCACATGCTTCACAATCCGTTCAATCCTTTTCTCTGTTACTTCTCGCAACTCATGTCTTAAACTCCGTACTGTCCCTTCAATCTCCGCTTGTTCAGGAATCACATTATGGGTTGTTCCCGCGTGAAATTGCGTAACAGATACTACAAGGGAATCTAACGGATCTGTGAGGCGAGATACAATTTGCTGAAGTTGCGCAACAACTTGTGTACCAATTGCAATACTATCAACCGTTTCATGAGGGATTCCAGCATGTCCACCTTTTCCTTCTATTGTAATTTTAAAAACATCTGGGGCAGCCATTGCAGGACCATAAATTACACCTATTTTACCAACCTGTAACGATGCCCAAAGGTGAGCACCAATAATATAATCCACACCTTCCATTACACCCGCTGCAACCATTTCCTCTGCACCGCCAGGAAAGTTTTCTTCTGCATGTTGGAAAAGAAAGCGAATCTCCCCTTTAACCTTCTCTCTTTCCTCTACCAACTTATGTACAACCCCAAGTAATATCGCAATATGTCCATCATGGCCACATGCATGCATCACACCTGGATATGTAGAAATAAAATCAAACTCATTTTCTTCGTGAATAGGAAGAGCATCCATGTCAGCACGAACCGCGATAGTTTTACCAGGCTGTTTACCAATTAACCTTGCCATTACACTATATTTAGTAGGTTTTGACACTTCTAAATGCTGGATTTTCCGAAGTATATCGAATACAAACTGTGATGTTTTTTCTTCTTGAAAAGATAACTCTGGATACTTATGAAAATGCCTTCTCCACTCAATCAACTGATTCTTTAATAAAACAAGTTCCTTTGCGACATCCATTTCTCTTCATCCCTTCTTCACTAAGTTAAATGTTATTATAACGTGAATTGCCCTCTTTTAAAAGAATCTTCTGAATTTTCTATTATATTGACTTAAAAAATAAAAAGCCATCAAAAAGATGACTTTTCAGTATTATAAAATAGTAATTGCTTGTTTCCCCATTTGCTCCCAAGCTTTCTCAAACTCTGCTCGCGGAACAGCAAAACGTGGATTATTTTTAAGTGGATCATTTACATATATAAAGTTTTGATCATACCCAACTATTACTACGCTATGTTCATAATATGTAATTTTCACTTCGCCAGAGCTTGTATTCCATGTTTCAAAACTACTCTCAGCTAGTGGTTTAAACGTTGTATTAATAATGACCCATACTGGCGACCCAGAACTAACTACTTTATACATATCTTGCACGTCTCTACCTGTTAAATTCACTACTTTTCCAGGAATATATTTTTCTGCTAAATTAAAAATAGGTTGATTATATACACCATATCCTGGCTCTGCCTTCGTATAAATATTTCCAACGAACCCCTCATAAGGATTTCCACGTAAACCATTTTGCTCAAATGGAACACGATGAATCTCGCTAGCAAGTTGCATCTTATCTACTTGTATACCTTTGTATTGCAGCAACATAGCCAAACTTGTAACTTCACATCCACGAGGTAATTCTGGCAACTGTTTTATAAACGGAACATTTTCAATCATAGTCGCTTCTTTCATTTCAGATAGAAACTCTAAACGGAACACTTGCGCCTTTTGCATAATTTTATCTTTCCCTATAAAAAACGCGGCAGCAAATATAATTCCAAAAACAAAAAGATATTTTAACTTTTTCATTTTAAACAAAACTCCATTAATTATTATTTGACAGACATACCTCTTATCATTGTACCTTTCTTCTTACTAGTTTGCTAGAAAGATTCTGTGAATTATTGTTCACACTTTAATCATTAAAAAATTCTAATTATTTTTAATAAAAAGAAAAAACGATATACTTTTCTGAATATTTTTGCTAAAATCGAAATAATTAACATAGTGAAGATATCACTTTGTTAACAAAAACATTCTTAGAGTATTTAGTCATAGTTCGCTTTTTACATACTCCATTCATTTCATAGTAAATAAACCGAGTATGTATCATATCCCCCACTAATGATTAAAAACTCGGAATGAAAATCAGTTCATACATACAGAAAATAACGGGGTGAGGGGTATATGAATCAACAAGTAGAACAAACAGATTTAAAACGAACAATGAAAAGTAGACACCTATTTATGATTGCACTTGGTGGTGTTATTGGAACTGGCCTATTTATGGGATCTGGCCAAATCGTCCATAACGCCGGTCCGGGTGGGGCTATTCTTGCATTTTTAGTCGGTGGATTTGTTATGTATTTAACGATGTTATGTCTTGGTGAATTATCAGTTGCTATGCCAGAAGCAGGTTCATTCCAAAGCTATGCAAGCAAATTTATTTCACCTGGTTTTGGATTTGTTGTCGGTTGGATGTATTGGTTAAATTGGGCTGTTACAGTTGGGGTAGAGTTAACAACTGTAAGTATTTTAATGAAACGCTGGTTTCCAGACGTTTCTTCGTGGATTTGGTGTGTTACATTTGCAGCAGCACTCTTTCTTGTAAACGCATTATCAGCAAAAGCATATGCAGAAGCAGAATTTTGGTTCGCAAGTGTAAAAGTCGCAACCATTGTTGTTTTCATCGTACTCGGTGGTGCAGTTATGTTCGGTCTACTAGACTTTAACGGAAAACCAGCGCCAATGCTTCACAATTTCACTGAAAATGGCGGATTATTTCCAAACGGTGCATTAGCTGTTCTTCTTACGATGATTACAGTAAATTACTCCTTCCAAGGAACAGAATTAATCGGGATTGCCTCAGGAGAAAGTGAAAACCCTGAAAAAACAATTCCAAAAGCGATTAAAAATACCATTTGGCGAACTCTCTTCTTCTTCGTCCTAGCAATATCAGTTGTTGTAGGTTTACTCCCATGGCAAGAGGCTAATCTAGTCGAAAGCCCATTTGTACTTGTATTTGATGTGGCTAGTGTTCCATATGCAGCTGACATTATGAACTTTGTTATTATTACAGCAGTATTATCCGTAGCCAACTCTGGTCTATACGCAAATTCTCGTATGCTTTGGGCGATGGCAAAACAAGGAATGGCAAGTCCAGCTTTTACGAAGTTAACGAAAAAAGGTGTGCCACTAAACGCATTAATTTTCAGTCTAATCTTTGCAAGTTTGTCTCTATTAACAAGTATATTTGCAGCAGATACTGTCTTTTTAGTTTTAACATCTATTGCAGCTATGGCCGCTGTCGTAGTGTGGATGTCAATCGCAGCTTCACAGTTTTTCTTCCGTAGAAACTTCTTAAAAAACGGCGGAGACATTAACGATTTAAAATATCGCACACCGCTTTATCCAATCGTTCCAATCTTAGCATTCTCACTCAATTTCATTACATTTGTTAGTTTAGCTTTCATCCCAGATCAGAGAATTGCTCTTTATTGCGGTATTCCATTTATGATTATTTGTTACATTTTATACCAAGTTAAATATAAAAAAGTTGTCACATTTGAACAACAAATAAGTCTAAAAAAAGAAGTAAACTAAATATACACAATATTCAGCTATCTTTCTTATCATAAGATAGCTTTTTTCTATTTATTGGATATCTTGGTATAACTTTATTTATCTTAAAATTTTCACAATCACGTTTTTCACTGGAAAATGGTTTACAATGTTATCAAGTTACAAATGATATTCACCTTAAAAAGTGTGCATTTGTGTCTATTTTTTAACAATATCACAAAAACTATTGCCATCTATAAATTAATAGGTTTATATTGTTTTATTGGCATAGTTTCAATCCAAGGAGAAAGGAGATTTTCAATCGTGCAACTAAAGAAAACGTTTTGGAAGCTGGCTTCGCTTCTTCCGTTATCATTACTTCTGTTCCTCGGCGGCTGTGATAAGAAACTCGCAGTATTAAATCCGCAAGGACCTGTTGCAAAAGCACAGTATGATTTAATTGTTTGGTCATTCTTGCTTATGTCATTAATTATCGCAATTGTATTCATCTTGTTTACAGTCATCTTGATTCGTTATCGTGAAAAACCAGAGAATATGGACTATGAGCCACCTGAACAACACGGTAACACATTATTAGAAATCATTTGGACGCTTGTTCCTGTTATTATCGTTATTGCATTATCGATTCCAACAGTAAAAGCAACTTATGCTTCGGAAGAGGTTCCGGCAGAGTCCAAACATATTAAACCAGTTGAGATTTATGTTACATCTGCAAACTGGAAATGGTTATTCAGTTACCCAGAGGAAAAAATTGAAACCGTTAACTATTTAAACATCCCTGCTGGTGTACCAATTCAATTCAAACTGACTTCTGTCGGTCCAATGAATGCTTTCTGGGTACCAGAACTTGGTGGTATGAAGTACACTATGGATGGTATGATTATGGATCTTTATTTACAAGCTGATAAGCCAGGTTCTTACCTAGGCCGTAGCGCGAATTTCTCTGGTGAAGGATTCACTCACATGGAATTCGAAGTTGAAGCAAAAACTAAAGAGAAGTATGACAAGTGGGTTAAAGAAGTACAACAAACTGCTCCTAAACTAACAGAAGATAAGTACAACGAAATTGTTAAACCTGGTGTAGTTGGTCGTATGACATTCTCTAGTCATCACTTAAGTTATGTAGATCCAAAATCACTTGAGTATTGTGATTACAACTACTACAAAAACAAAAAATAATAGCTATTATTCCAACAGATTGGAGTGAACACAGTGAAGCTTGATGAATTCTTTGTCACAGGTGATCCGATTATTTACGGTGCAGACGCTTCTATCGTTCTTGTGACATTAGCAATCATTTTCGTACTAACAAAGTATAAAAAATGGAAATGGCTTTGGGACGAATGGTTAACAACTGTTGACCATAAAAAGATTGGGGCCATGTATATAATTTCTGCGGTTATTATGTTATTCCGTGGTGGTATGGACGGTTTAATGATCCGTGCACAATTAACATTCCCAGAAACAACTTATTTAAATGCTGAACATTATAACGGAATCTTCACAACACACGGTACAGTTATGATTCTTTTCATGGCGATGCCATTCGTTATGGGATTAATGAACCTTGTAGTACCATTACAAATTGGTGCTCGTGACGTTGCATATCCGTTCTTAAATGCTTTAAGTTTCTGGTTATTCTTTGTCGGAGCAATGTTATTCAACATCGCTTTCGTAATCGGTGGTTCTCCAGACGCTGGGTGGACTTCTTACTTCCCAATGGCAGGTACAGAGTTTACTTCTGGTGTAGGAAATAACTACTACGCAATTGCATTACAGATTTCAGGTCTCGGTACGTTAATGACAGGTATTAACTTCCTTGTTACTATCTTAAAAATGCGTACACCTGGTATGACTTTAATGAGAATGCCAATGTTTACTTGGTCAATCTTAATTACAACGATTATCATTATTTTCGCTTTCCCAGTATTAACAGTTGCTCTTGCATTAATGACATTTGACCGTCTATTCGATGCTCACTTCTTTACGATGGCAAGCGGCGGTATGCCAATGTTATGGGCCAACCTATTCTGGGTATGGGGTCATCCTGAAGTATATATCGTTATTTTACCGGCATTCGGTATTTTCTCTGAAATCATTAGTACATTCTCACGTAAGCGTCTATTCGGTTACAGTGCGATGGTATACTCAATGGTTGCAATTTCTTTACTAAGTTTCGTCGTATGGCTTCACCACTTCTTCACGATGGGTGCAGGTCCAGCGGTTAACTCATTCTTCTCGATTTCGACAATGGCGATTTCGATTCCAACCGGGGTTAAGATCTTTAACTGGTTGTTTACACTGTATAAAGGACGTATCCGTTTTACAGTTCCAATGCTTTGGTCATTGGCATTTATTCCAAACTTCGTAGTCGGTGGGGTTACAGGGGTTATGCTTGGTATGGCAGCAGCTGATTATCAGTACCATAACAGCTACTTCCTAATTGCTCACTTCCACTACGTATTAATCGCAGGTACAGTATTCGCTATGCTTGCTGGATTCACATTCTGGTATCCAAAAATGACTGGTCATATGTTAAATGAACGCCTAGGTAAATGGACATTCTGGATCTTTATGAGCGGATTCAATATCTGTTTCTTCCCGATGTACTTCTTAGGTTTAGACGGTATGACTCGTCGTATGTACACTTACTCTGAAAGTCTTGGATGGGGATGGCTAAACCAAATCGCATCTGTTGGTGCCGTAATGATGGGTATTGGTTTCCTACTTCTTTGTTACAACGTAATTTGGAGTGCTCGTCACGGTGAACGTGACACAACTGGAGATCCATGGGATGGCCGTACACTTGAATGGGCAACTCAATCTCCTGTACAACATTACAACTTCGCGAAACTTCCTGAAATCAAAGAAGCTGATGCTTTCTGGTACATGAAAAAACGCGGAGAAACAGTTACACCAGCAGCAGAAGATATTAAACCAATTCACATGCCAAGTAACTCTGGCGTGCCTATTATTGCGTCTTTATTCTTCGGTCTTGCAGGTTTCGCATTAGTATTTAGCTGGTTCTGGCTTGCAGCAATCGGCGGCGTTGGTATTTTAGCTTGCTTAATCTATCGTTCATTCGATTATGATGATGGCTACTACGTAAGCGTTGATGAAATTAAAGAAACAGAACATATAGCATGAGAGGTGAAATGATATGGCGGCTTTAGATAAAAGCTTACCTTTGGAATATCAATCCGAGCAAAGCAGATTGAATATCCTAGGATTCTGGATTTTTCTTGGGGCTGAAATTATGCTGTTCGCAACACTTTTCGCCTCTTATCTAGTACTTGCTGGTCGTACGGCTGATGGCCCAACTCCAGCGCAACTGTTTGAACTTAAAACGCTTTTAATTCAAACATTACTACTTTTAACAAGTAGTTTCACATGTGGTATCGTAATTCACGAAATGCGTAAGCACAACCAAAAAGCAATGCTTGGATGGTTCATCCTTACATTACTTTTAGGTGCAGGTTTCCTATTCTTTGAAATCGAAGAGTTCATTATGTACATCGGTGAAGGCGCAACAATTCAAACAAGTGCTTTCCTATCTGCATTCTTCGTTCTTCTTGGAACGCACGGAGCCCACGTAACAGGCGGTATCATTTGGGCAACTTGTGTTATTATCCAAATTTTAAAACGAGGTTTAACACCAGTTACAGCGCGTAAAGTATTCATTATCAGCTTATACTGGCATTTCCTTGATCTAGTTTGGGTCTTTATTTACACACTAGTTTACTTGAACGGGATGGTGGCGTAAATGGATCAAAATAACAACCAAGCAAACGGGCATGCGCATAGCGGATTCCCTTGGTCACACGTTTTCGGATTTATTTTATCGCTTGCACTAACGTTTCTAGCGTTATACGTGGCACTTTATACAAACTTGCCACTTTCAACGATCTTAACAACTATTATCGTAATGGCTGTTGCGCAAGCGTTGTTACAATTAATTATGTTCATGCATTTAAAAGAAGGAGAAGGAAGAGTTCAAATTCTTACTATGATTTACAGTTTCTTCGTTGCAACTGCAACAGTTGGTTTAACTGTATGGATCTTCTTCTCAATGTAATGTACATGAAAAAGACTGCTGAGATTCCTCAGCAGTCTTTTTTTATTCCCTCCCCTATTACATCCACATTACGGAATTAACAACAGAATCATGAAAAATATACTTATTATGACAAATGTTAAGAAAACTCTTTCTTTATGAAATCGAATCCATATGCGTTGCTTTTCTACCTATTATATGGCTAAATAGGTACTATATTTATTTGAAGGGAGAGAACGCAATGGAACATCACACTTCTGTTCTATCACTTATGGTTGTCGTTGCAATCGCGTTTTTCGTTCCCCTTTTGTTACAACGCTTTAAATTAAAAGCACTTCCTGTCGTTGTTGCAGAAATCATCGCAGGAATCTTTGTAGGTAAAAGTGGGTTTAATATTATTGAGCCAGATATGTGGCTTCAAGTCTTATCGACACTAGGATTTATCTTTCTTATGTTTTTAAGCGGTTTAGAAATTGATTTTTCTATCTTTAAACAAAAAGGGAAAAAGAACACGACAAACGAACCAAACACATTCCAAGCAGCAAGTATTATCTTCTTATTTATTTTCATCTTATCTTATGCCCTATCACTACTATTCGTATGGCTAGGATTTGTGGATAATGCAATGTTTATGACTTTAATTATTTCAACTATTTCTTTAGGTGTTGTTGTACCAACATTAAAAGAAAACAACTTAGGAAAAACGGCAATCGGACAAATCATTTTATTAGTCGCTGTTATTGCAGATTTAGTTACAATGATTTTACTCGCTGTATTCGTCGGATTAAATTCCGAAAGCGGCCAAAGCATGTGGCTTCTTCTTCTTCTATTCGGCGCTGGTATTGTTATTTACTTCGTTGCAAAACGTTTTAAAAACATTCCATACTTGGATAGCTTAAAAGCTGGGAGTGTACAAATTGATACACGAGCTGTTTTTGCACTCATCTTAATATTAGTTGGGTTATCTGAATCCGTTGGAGCTGAAAATATTTTAGGCGCCTTCTTAGCAGGTGTACTCGTATCATTATTATCACCAAATGAAGATATGGTTGAAAAACTGGATTCTATCGGATACGGTTTCTTCATTCCTATTTTCTTCGTAATGGTTGGTGTAAATTTAGAGGTTTGGTCTATTTTTAAAGAGCCTTCTAGTATGCTAATGATTCCAATTCTAATTGTAGGACTCTTTATCTCAAAACTGTTACCATCACTCGTTTTACGAAAATGGTATCCACGTAATATCGTACTGGGGAGTGCCATCTTATTAACATCGACACTTTCTTTAGTTATTGCAGCTGCACAAATTGGTGAAAAGCTAGGGATCATCAGTCCAAGTTTATCTGCTTCCCTTATTTTAAGCGCAGTTATTACTTGTATTTTTGCGCCTATATTATTTAAAAAGATGTTCCCAAAAGTAGAAACGCCAAAACCAAAAGTTTCTATTATTGGTGCGAGCAGAATTACCCTTCCGTTATCACTTGATTTAAAACGAGAAGATTATGACGTAACACTTTATATGATGCGTCAAAATAAAATAAATGATGAGGAAGCGAAATCACATGACTTCCCTATCGTAAAATTAGATGACATCACAATCGCATCATTAACTGAACAAACAGCATTTATCGCAGACCGCGTTGTTGTTGCAACAAGCGATGATGAACAAAACTTATTATTAGCAGAACATGCAAAAGAACTAGGTGTTGAACATGTTATTGCAAGTGTAGAAGATCCACTTCTACAAGAAAAAGCAACGCAAGAACATATCGCCGTATTCTCAACAATTAACTCTACACGCATTCTATTACGTGCACTAATTGATAAACCGAGTCTCGTTCGCTTAATTACAACAGCAAACGAAACAGTCCGTGAAGTTGAACTACGCAGCAATACATATAACGGTGTTGCACTTCGTCGTCTTCCGTTTTTAGGCGATGTACTCGTCATTCAAATTTACCGCGGTAATAAAGCATTAATCCCGCATGGTGATACGAGACTACAACATGGTGATACATTGCTTGTCACAGGTTCAAAAGAACATATTGATACGTTGAAAAACATATTAGAATAGAAAATGCCCCTCACATAATTGAGGGGCATTTTTTTCCATTTAATATGGTAAAATGTTACTATCACATATTATGAGGATGGATCACATTATGTCTATTGTAACTTTAGCTCTTTTATTATTAGCGGAAATACTCGTTGCCATTATTCTCATCGGTGTTAGCATTGAAATTTGTAGTTACGGATGGAAAAAATCGAATGGAATAAAATACTCTTGCCTCTTACTTTCACTCCTTCTCGGAACTGCTAGCATACTCGGACTTTTCGCCGCACCTGCCTATTTCTTTATACAACTAACAGAAAACGCCTTATAAGAAAGGATGTTCATATGATTACTGTGAAAAATATTGAGGGATCTGAAACTTACGTATTACGTCAAAAAATTTTACGCCCGAATCAAACATTAGCAGATTGTAAATACTCTTCCGACTATGAAACAGACACCTTTCACTTAGGCGCATTTATAAACGATGAACTAATTAGTATCGCTTCCTTCTCAAAAGAGATATACCCTGACTTACTAGCAGGTGTTCATTATCGTCTACGAGGAATGGCCACATTACCTGAATTTCGAAACAAACGTGCTGGAAGCTCCTTAATTCAGAAGGCGGAGCAAGTCTTGCAAGAACGTAAAGCAAATATATTATGGTGTAATGGCCGAATTACTGTAGCTGACTATTACAAGCGCTTAGGCTTTCAGGAACATGGTGAAATCTTTGAAATTGAACCGATTGGTCTTCATAAAGTACTGTATAAAAGAATATAAGAAAAGCTTTCCCGCAATACGGGAAAGCTTTTCTTATATTTCAATCTTCATTTTTTATTTTTTTCATATATATGTATATAAACAAACTAGGAACTAAAAAACAAGCAAGCATAATAAGTCCTGTCATACTAATTTCCTTTATCGAAATATCTGGTGTTACAACGATACAAATAGCTAAAATCCCAATAACAATACCTACCGGAATGAATAATAGCTTCATAAAATAACTACGCGATACTCCACCCGTATGCTCATACACTTCCACCGAATTTTTTAAGTTTAAAAAGTTAATAACTATTATCCCGCACATAAATACCATTAATAAATCTGAAACACTTTCATATCCTGCACCTTGCAAAACGTAACGATAAAAAACAATACCTAGTATGACGATATTTTGTAAGATGAAAACGAGTCTAATATGTTTTAGCCCCTCAATCATTAACCGTTCATCTTTCACGATTCTCATCCCCTCACTCCTCTTCCTCCCAAAATAAATCATTCAATGTTTTGTCTACCACATAACAAATTTTCAAACATAAATCTAAAGACGGATTGTATTTCCCCTTCTCAATTAAACTAATCGTTTGCCTTGTAACCCCTACTTTTTCTGCTAATTGTTGCTGTGTTAAATCTAACTGAACACGCGCGACTTTTATTTTACTTACAGCCATTCATGTTCCTCCTCTACCTATATTGTAACATATATATTCCATTAAGTAATTTATATTTTACACGTTTAATTTGATTTCCACCTTATTATACACAAAAAAAGAGCCTCTCATAAGAAGCCCCCTTTTCTATATTATAAGAATAAATGACATCCAAATAAAATTGTAAATAAGTATAGTAACGGATGTACTTCCATCCCTTTCCCTTTCACAATTTTTAAGACTGGATACACTAAAAATCCAATTGCAATCCCATTCGCAATACTAGACGTTAACGGAATACCAATAAAAATTAAAAATGCTGGTAATGCATCTTCAAATTCATTCCAATTAATATCACGAAGACTTTGCGCCATTAAACTGCCTACAATAATTAATGAAGGAGCTGTAATAGCGGCTACACTTGATAAAGAAGCAATGACAGGGCTGAAGAATGCCGTTATAATCGTTAGACCGACAACGACAATACCTGTTAATCCTGTTTTACCACCTGCAGCAATACCAGCTGACGATTCAATCGTCGCTGCTGTTGGGCTTGTTCCAAAGATAGAGCCTGTAGTTCCACCAATTGCATCTGCAATAAACGCTTTACCAAAACGTTTCTCTGTATTATCTGTAATTAAACCTGCTTGTTTAATTAAACCAAGTAATGCACCTGTTGTATCAAATAACAGTACAAGTAAAAATGAAAATACAACACCATATAATCCGTATTCAATTACATCTGAAAAGGCGTTGATTGGGTTTGAAACAATAATACCTTCTGGTAAATGAGGCATCGCAACAATTTTATCCGTAAACTTCAGTTGCCCTGTAAAGAAGGCGATAACTCCCGTCACAATCATACTAATAAATAATGCACCGCTCACACGTAATGCCATTAATACCGCCGCTAATATTAGACCAATTAAAGTTAAAATAACGGCTGGAGAATGAAAATCACCAATCGTAACTAAATTAGATGGATGATCGACGATAATTCCAGAAAGGCGTAATCCAATAAAAGCAATAAATAGTCCAATTCCACCTGCAATTGCATGTTTTAAACTATCAGGAATTGCGACAATTAGCTTTTGCCTAAATGAAGTGAAAGATAATAAAAGAAAAATGATACCTGTTACAAATACTGCTGAAAACGCAATGACATATGTAATCCCCTCTGCCTGTTGAACAACAGAATAAGCAAAATACGCATTCATTCCCATAGCTGGAGCAATAACGATTGGATAGTTAGCTAAAAACGCCATACATAGCGTCCCTACAACCGTCGCAATAATAGTTGCTGTAAAAGCTTGATCAAATGGTACACCTGCATCAGATAATATTTTCGGATTGATGACAAGAATATACGCAAATGTAAAAAAAGTTGTGATGCCAGCTAAAAGCTCTTGCTTCACAGAAGTGTTATATTTTTGTAATTGAAACATGGTTATGTACCCTTCCTACATCTGAATTATTATCACACATTCTTTTCTTACTAGTATGTGAGAAAATATAATACTTAATCTTAACAATCAATAAAAAGAAGAGTCAATATATTCGCTAATAGTTCGAATTTTAAGTTTAAGTCTGACAAATACAGATGTAGTACAGTTAACTATGTTTATTTTTGTAGCATAACAGATAGAAATGTTTTATAATTTTAAATAGTTAAATATTTAGTAAACGCATTCAAATATCGTTCACTCTACAAGGAGGATTCTTCTTATGCAGCACACAAACAAATCTGAAACTTTAAATCGAGGTTTAAAAGAACGACATATTACTTTAATGTCGCTCGGCTCCGCTATTGGCGTTGGACTATTTTTAGGATCTGCCTCTGCTATTAAACTAGCTGGCCCTTCTATTCTACTAGGTTATATGATTGCTGGACTCGTTATTTTTTTCATTATGCGAGCACTTGGAGAAATGGCAATTGAACAACCTGTTGCCGGTTCTTTTAGTAAATATGCTTCTGATTACCTTGGACCACTAGCTGGCTATATTACGGGCTGGAACTACTGGTTCTTATGGGTTGTTACTTGTATGGCTGAAATTACAGCAGCTGGCATTTACATGCAGTACTGGTTCCCAGATATCCCGCGCTGGACTTGGGCGTTACTCGCTCTATTATTAATGAGTGCTTTCAACTTCTTATCCGTAAAAGTATTTGGAGAACTTGAATTTTGGTTTGCTCTCATCAAAATTGTCACAATTATCTGTATGATAATTATTGGAGCTGGTATTATTTTATTCGGATTCGGAAACGGTGGTATCGCTACTGGCATTTCTAATCTTTGGTCACATGGTGGCTGGTTCCCAAATGGTTTTTCTGGGTTACTACTCTCCATGCAAATGGTGTTATTCGCTTATTTAGGCGTTGAATTAATCGGTGTTACAGCGGGTGAAGCGCAAAACCCGAAAAAAACACTCGCAAAAGCAATCGATAACGTATTTTGGAGAATATTATTGTTCTACGTTGGGGCGCTATTCGTTATGATGGCAATTTATCCATGGAACGAACTTGGTGAAAAAGGAAGTCCATTCGTATTAACATTCCAGCAAATCGGTATCGCAAAAGCAGCAGGGATTATTAACTTTGTCGTATTAACAGCAGCTCTTTCTTCCTGTAATGGTGGTTTATTTAGTACAGGCCGTATGCTATATACATTAGCTCAGCAGAAGAAAGCTCCTGAAAGATTCGGTCGTTTAAATAAAAATGGGATTCCAAGTCAAGGAATTGTAGCAACAGCTATCGTTTTACTCGTTGGTGTTATATTAAACTATCTTGTGCCCGCAAAAGTATTTACATGGCTCACTAGTATTTCAACTTTCGGAGCAATTTGGACTTGGGGTATTATATTAGTCGCTCAAATTAAGTTCCGTAAAAGTTTGCCTACGCAAAACAAACAAAAGTTATCTTATAAAATGCCTTTATACCCATTAAGTTCATATTTCTCACTCGCTTTCCTTGCACTCGTATTAGGTATAATGGCGTATTCAGAAGATACAAGAATTGCATTAATTGTAGGACCAATTTGGCTTATTGGTTTAGCTGTCGTGTATTACATGAAAGGTTTTCATAAAATTGATGAAACACCTAATTCAAAAATTAGTTAAACAAAACATCCCTTCCTTATTACTTGGAAGGGATGTTTTTAAATCTCTATAAATATTTCTCAACAAAATTCACGGTATTTTTACAAATTTTTAATATTTTTTATGTTTTCCGTCTTTATTTTTACAGAAAAATAAATTACATTATTAAAGCACATATATTTATTATTAGGGGGATTCTTCTATGAAGAATAAAAAATGGATTACATTTTCTTTAGCAACAGCAATTACACTAAGTATAGGGACTTCGTTCATACCGTCTACTTATGCAGAAAGCTCTGTAGACCCAGCTCCTGAAATTGCTGCAAAAGTTGTAAATCAAAACAATGGGAAAAAAGTATTATTCGATAATACACACGGTCAAACTGCCGGAACCGCTGACTGGGTTATTGATGGCGGCTTTTCTGACTTCGGAAACGGTATTGCCCAAAACGGATATCATGTAAAAGAACTTCGTAAATCAACACCGTTTACGTATGAAGATTTAAAAGACTACAATGTGTTTATCGTTCCAGAAGCAAATATTCCTTACAAAAAATCTGAACAAGATGCTATGTTACAATACGTGAAAAATGGCGGTAGTATCTTCTTCATTGCCGATCATTATAATGCAGATCGTAATAAAAATCGTTGGGACTCTTCTGAAGTATTTAACGGATATAGACGCGGCGCTTGGGATAATCCTGCAAAAGGAATGTCTACTGAGGAAGTAAACTCACAAGCTATGCAAGGAGTAGAAAGCTCTGATTGGCTATCTGACAACTTCGGTATTCGCTTCCGTTACAATGCAATCGGTGATGTTTCTGCTAAAAATATTGTGTCACCTGAACAATCGTTTGGAATTACAAAAGGTGTTTCATCTGTAGCAATGCACGCTGGTTCAACTCTAGCAATTACAAATCCAAAACTAGCAAAAGGACTTGTTTACCTTCCAGAAAACCCGTCAAAATGGAATAACGCTGTTGATAGCGGTGTTTATAACGGCGGTGGTGTTGCAGAGGGTCCTTATGCTGCTATCGCTAAAGTAGGACTTGGAAAAGCTGCCTTTATCGGGGATTCTTCTCCTGTTGAAGATGCATCGCCAAAATACGTTCGTGAAGATTCTGGTCAAACAAAGAAAACTTACGATGGATATAAAGAAGAAAACGATGCTATCTTACTAGAAAACATCGTAAATTGGCTATCGAATAAAGAAACATTTACAAGTTTAGATCAAGTAAATGGTTTACAACTTGATTTACCTACTACTTTACAAACATTTGAACAACCAAGCTTATCAACTGAGCCACAACCTGAACCTTGGAGTGCGCCAAATGCAGGTTATCAATGGTTTAATACAAACACTTTCAAACCAGGTTCATACGGTTATAACGGTGCTGTAACAGCAAACGACTACGTAGTTACACACCCTAACACTCTACCAAACAATGAAGTGTTCCAAATAAAAATTCAAGTAAATAACTTATTACCGAACACAACATACGATAATTACTCTTTAGGTATATTCACTACTGGCGGTACACAAGTAGCAAAAGTTCAAAATACAAATGGTACTTGGCCATCTACTTTCGGATATAGTAGTACATTCTCTTTCACAACAAACAGCTTAGGTTCTGCTGAGAAAATTGTGAACGTACAAATCGATCCAAATACAACTGGACAAGCAACACTTCGTCTACGCCAAAATACAACAGCGAAATATAATGAAACTGTAACGATTAATAAGAAATAATGAAAAAGGCAATCCGGATATGGATTGCCTTCTTTTCACTTCTCTTCTTTTGAGAAAAACACTCTTGAAATAACGATACCTATACTACCTACGATTAAGAATAACACTGCCCTGATCATCATTGAAACTTCTGGTAAGTCTAGAAGGAATAGCTTTCCTATCGTTACGACTAACACGACTAATCCAGCATACAATATTTCATTCATATTTTTATTCCGTCCAAACCAAACTGCAAATAATGCATATACCATCCATAATAACGATACAGATACACTTATTATGCTTCCATCTGTAGACAAAACTTCACCAATTCTAGTAATTGTAATGAATACAATCACCATAAACCAATAGAGTATTATAGAATACACATACTTGCCAAAGCTCGCTAATACTTCTTTCGCCTGTCTCATGCAATAATAGAACGTTCCTATTAAAATAAGATGAGCAACAAATCCTGCTGAAATAAATTGATCAAATGGGCTAAAAATTGTCTGTACCATTCCAATCGCGTAAATCGTCGCACTAACATACAATTTTATTTGTTGTTTTACTTTAATAGCAGTCACCATACCGAGGAAACCTTGTAATAATAATACAATTGCTGCATTCACTAAACTATACTCATACAAAATCGCTAAACTAAATGCACCCATTGCGAAACCAAATAAAAGATTTGTAAATGTAGAGTGTCTATTCTTCCTATATTCAAACACGAACATAGTAGCGTGTACGAGTGCACTAATTATTAATCCCCATGTTGTAAATTCCGGTATTTTTGAAATGGCTAATATAAAGAAAACTGCATTCGCACTAAATATCGCCAAACGTGGCTCTAATATAAAACTTCTCTCCGTAAACATATGCCAAAATAATAGTAAGTGAATCAAACCATAAACAACCGTTAGCTGTACTTGTAAATCCTTTACTAACATTGACATAATAGCAAAGAAGACGAAAAGCACAATAGCAGCAACAGCATAAGAAATCATATATAAATACTGATAACGATTTTTCAACGCATACCATAACAAACTAAGTGTTAGTATCGTCTCATATCCAAAGAAAATATAAGGATTAGGAGTCGTACTATTTAATAAGAATGGTACGAAGAAAGCTCCTACCGCTACGAAGATAGTAAGATATTCCGATTGATATCTCCTCGCTACATAAATACCTAAAATGACCCATGCAATATTACATACAAATGCAACACTTGCTGGAATAAATCCATATAAATAATGTGCCGCAAATGTCGTTAAAACTATACCCGTTATACTTCCTCCTGCTAATACTAATCCTAACGCTTGCCGCTCTCGTTTTATTTGAATATCCCCTATATAATAAAAACCGATTGATAGGACAATACCAAACACAATTCGTATTGCTGGTGTTAATAATCCGGCATCTACCCCTGCTTTAAATAACCAGATTACTCCAAGTAACATAATGCCAACAAATATGCGTGGTAACCAAGTTTGGCAAAACTTAATAATATTAAATGGTTCTGGTTTAAAAGCAGATATATCTACTTGTTTTATCTCACGTTCTTGCACCGGCTCTTTTATTGTAACTACTTCTTCTTTTGGTTTTTCCTCTACCACCGTTTCAATATATTCTTTCTTTTCCTTCCTCACATGTTGCTGAGCATTTTCTACTTCTCTTTCTCTTTGTTTTGCTTTCAATTCAAAAAGTGCTTCTTGCATCGTTTCAATTGTCGTTTCCAGTGCTTCTATTTTCTTATTTAAATCCTCCTTCATACGCTCCCCCCTCACCATTCATTCGAAACCTATATATTACCAATTATCTTTATCATACTCTTAGTCTATTCATTTTCAATACCATTTTTCCCAAAAAAGAAAGGTGTTTTCCGAAATAGGAAAACACCTCTTACTTATTTCTTCTTATTGAAAACAATACTCACGATAACACCAATACAAGCACCTATAATAGCCGGAACAATCCATCCTACACCTTCTGTATAAAACGGAATGTATTTCAATACTAGTGTCCACTGATTCATCATCACATTTTTATTGAAAATATCGATCGCACTAAATACCGCTACAATCCCAACTGTTACTGCATATACGTATGCATACTTTCCAATATACTTATGAAATAACCCTAAAATAATAAGCGTCAATGCAACTGGATAAATAAATCCAAGAATCGGTACTGATACTTTTAAAATTTGTGTTAATCCTAAATTAGCTAAAATCATACTAACAAAACTTAATATAAATGCCCAAACTTTATAAGTTACTTTCGGAAATGCGCTTGCGAAAAATTGACTACAAGATGTAACAAGTCCAATTGAAACACATAAACACGCGATCGTAAAAATAAGACCTAATAAAACGACTCCACCTTGTCCAAATAACGTCGTCATCACTTGTGCTAATACGTTCGCCCCATTATCAAATGTACCTAACGAACCACTAATTGAACCAACATATCCAAGTATGACATAAATAATAGATAATAATAGTCCTGCACCAATTCCAGCAATACTCATATATTTCGCTAAATCTTTATCATCTTCAATACCTTTTGCACGTAAAGCATTTGCAATAACAATCCCAAAAATTAAAGCTGCTAATGCATCCATCGTTAAGTATCCATCTAAAAACCCTTGGAACATAGGAGCTTGTCCATAGTTTCCAGCAGCCTCTTTTACATTACCTACTGATGTAAACATGCTCTTTATAAAGATAAGGGCAATCATACCTAATAATAATGGTGTTAAAACCTTTCCGAACAACCCCATTAATTTAGACGGTGATAAACTTAACCAGTACACAATACTAAAGAAAATAACCGTGTAACATAATAAAACTATACTTCCTGATTCTGTGAAGAACTGACCTGGTCCCATTTCAAACGCTAAACTTCCTGCACGTGGTATACCAAGACCTGGTCCAATAAATAAATACACGATACACGGAAAAATAATGGCGAATGAAGAATGAACTCTACCCGCTAGCGTTTGAAAACTTCCTGCTTTTGCAATCGCAATAACGCCCAATATAGGAAGACCTGTTGCTGATATAATAAATCCTATTAATGAAACCCACACATGTTCTCCTGCTTCATATCCAAGGAAAGGTGGGAATATAAGATTTCCCGCTCCAAAGAACATCGAGAATAACATAAGACTAATAAGTAAAATTTCTTTTTTCTGTAACAATTTCATTTCTTTCTCCTTCTTTAATTCCATCTTTTATGAAATCAATTTCACATATAAAAAAAGTGCAATAACCCGCTTCCTTACAAAGAAAACATAGTCCATAGTCTATCACAAAAGAAATACCCATTCTATAGCTATGTCCCTTTTCCAATTTCTTCTGAAAAATCAACCTTTATTGACTTATAATAGTTAATAAGGTAAAATATTAAATATACAAAATTATTAACTTTGTTTTTGTTTGTGTCAGGAGGAAAATAACATGGAATCAGCGATACAACTAGAAAGAGAACAACAAAGAAAAAAGAAACATCCTCCAGGTTTATACTTACTCTTCTTTACAGAAATGTGGGAAAGATTTAGTTACTATGGATTACGAGGATTATTAACATTATATTTAACGACAGCTTTAGTAAGCGGTGGTCTTGGGTTTAGTCCCGCATGGGCACTCTCCATTTACGGATTTTATACTGGAGCCTGTTATTTCACACCAATGATTGGTGGATACTTAACAGACCGGTTCCTAGGTAGACGAAAAGCCATCACAATTGGTGGTATAACAATGGCAATCGGTAACCTTACACTATTTGCCATGCAAAACCAATTAGGCCTATACCTCGGATTAGCGCTTATTATTATCGGTAACGGATTCTTCAAACCGAATATCTCTACACTTGTTGGAGAATTATACGAAGAGAACGATCCAAAACGTGATAGTGCATTTACCATTTTCTATATGGGTATTAACGTCGGATCATTTTTAGCTCCACTCGTTTGCGGATTTTTATCAGAAAATTTATTCAAAACGACGGTTGATGGCGTTGTACATTACGGATTCCGTTACGGATTCTTAGCCGCTTCAATCGGAATGATCATTGGACAAATTTTATTTACAACACTATCAAATCGCTTCCTTGGTGATATCGGTAAAAAACCAACTCGCGATTTACAAACAACAGATGGACAACCATCAGTAGGAGATACACCGTTAACAAAAAAAGAAAAGCAGCGTACTGCAGTTATCGTCATTTTAACATGCTTCGTTGTCTTCTTCTGGGCTGGCTTTGAACAAGCTGGTAGCTCATTAACATTATATACAAACAAATTTGTAGACCGCTCTGTGTTCGGATGGGAAGTTCCAACATCTTGGTTCCAATCGGTCAATCCATTATTTATTATTTTACTTGCTCCAGTCATTTCAGCATTATGGGCAAAACTTGCAACTCGCAAGCGCGGGGATTTAAAAATCCCAACAAAAATGGGACTTGGTATGATCTTGCTCGGTATCGGTTATATCATTCTCGTTATCGCTACATTAAAAACAGGTAGCGATGAACATAACATTACAGAAAAAGCAAACTTACTATTTATCGTCTTTACGTATCTTTTTCATACGTTAGGTGAGCTATTCTTATCGCCTGTTGGACTATCAATGGTTAGTGCACTTGCCCCAGTAAAACTTGCTTCCTTATTAATGGGAGTATGGTTAGCAAGCTCAGGAATCGCCAACATTTTAGGTGGACAACTGGCAAGCTTCACAACTTCACTTGGATATGCTGAAGTATTTACCGTAATCGGAGCTGTAGCAATTGTATTAGGTTGTGTTTTATTACTAATTTCTAAGAAATTAGTGAAATGGATGGATTAAAAAAGATGAGGGATTTCCCTCATCTTTTTTTATGCACTCTTACCTTTTTCTATCGCTTGTACGTACAGCTCTTTATGTTCTTTATATTCACTCGGCACAAAATTCTTATAGAAGAATGCAAGCCAACTATCTCCTTTTTTATATCCTTCTTCTCTAATTTCTCCTGCTTTTTTATTTGATTTAAATCCTTCAATAAACCATTTCTTTAACGATTCATTTTTTTCATACTTAGCAGGAACTTTCCAATCATAGTTTTCAAATGCATACTTGTAGCCAGCCTTTTCTACTGCTTTTTTTGTAGACTTATAACCCTTTTCATAAGCTGTTTCATACGCCTTCACGTACACATCTTTCTCTCTATTTCCAGGGGCCTTTCCAGCTAGTTCCTTACCTGCCTTTTCCCCTAGTTCAGCTTGCTCTTTTTCAATTTTTTCTGTTCTTTCTTTATTCCCTACTTGGAAACCTTCTGCAAAGTTCGGCTTAAACTCCGGAGCAATTTGACTATCTTCCATCGTCTCTTGTGCTAAACCTTGCTCTTTTCCTTTTTCAAAATACGTTTTCTTCTGCTCTTCTAAAGACCAAGATGCAGCATAAGCAATTTTGAATGCTTCTTTATATGTATCTGATTTTCCAGCTAAATGTGATTCTGTATCATTTTTCCCTGCTTTAAAATCAGTCTCTCCACTTTTTTGTCCCTCAAGCTGCCCTTTTTCCATATCAGCTTGACGCTGTGCTTCCTCTCGCTTACGTGCCTCTTCAGCTACACGTTGTCTCTCTTCCTCTGCTTTTCTTTGTTCCTCCGCTACACGTTGTCTCTCTTCTTCAGCTTTACGCTGCGCCTCTGCGGCACGTTGTTTTTCAGCCTCAGCATTGCGCTGCGCTTCTACTTGTCTTTCAGCCTCTACAGCACCATTACTATTTGAGCTAGGAGCTGGACTCGTTGCACCACTACTAGAAGCTGGCTTATTGTGATAATGATATTCCCCGTACTGCAATCCCCATTTTTCACAATTTGTACGACACGTATGTCCCCCATTAGCATCTGTACGCCCTGGATGCGCATAGGCTGAAATTGGAGCTACCAATAACGCTACACTTGTTGTTAAAAGAAGTTTCTTCAGCTGTTGTTTCACTCTTGTTCCTCCCGAAATCTTGAATTCTAACTTTATTATACATAAATAGAAAAATACTTAAATACCAACTAAAATATTCTATTATTTCTCAACATTAGTAAAAAAGAAGGTCAACTCTTTAAAGAGTTGACCTTCTTTTTTACTTTTTCGCCTTCGTTCCTAATAAATCACCAGCAACAACGTAACGCTTAGAATTATCCTTCACAGATACACATGTAATAAGCGTTATTTCATCTTTCCCATGATCCTCAACAACTTCCCACTTATCAGGCGTTACTTCAGATACACCAGTAACCGCATATTCATATTCGTTTTCATTATCATACAAATAAATTTTGTCGCCTTTTTTTAAAGAGGCTACATCACTAAATAAAACACCTTTTTTAGACATGTTATGTCCTGCTAATGCATAATTCCCTTTTCCCATTACTTGATTTTCTTTTACTGTTGCTGCACCTGATAATAGGTTTTTCTCAGTAGAAGATTTTAAAACAGGAAGTTCTAATGAAACACTCGGGATCGAAATACGACCAATTACTTGTTTCTTATCTAATGATGCATTCGCTACTTCTGCCAAGTCTGGTTGATCAATTTTCGAAGCATCTACAAATTCCGTCTCATGTTTTTCATAATCCATTTTTTGAACAGCCTGTACATTTTCAGTCTGTTTCTTTTCAGCCTGATATCCATCATAAAATGGCTTTCCGATTAACACACCACCTACAACAAATAGAAGGATTGCTACTATACTATAAATTCTTTGCTTATTCATATACAATTCCTTTCCCTTACAAAATCTTACTCTATATAAAATGATAAGATAATATTGCTATATGTACAAGTGTAAGCTGAAAAGAAACCTTCTTGCCGATGCAAGAAGGTTTCTTTTTAAGCTAATTTATTTCTGTATAGTGATACGTGGAATACTGTCATTTGAATAAAGAAAATAGAAAATAGAATATACAATGGGTATCCAGGAAGATATTCATTAATAATAGGCGAAAAAGTTAAAAATCCAACTGCACAAGGTAACACAAACCATAACGATACAAATGTTGTTCGACAAGCTTTATCCGTAATGGCTTTTTCACGTTCATCTTCTAGTGGAAATAATAATGGATACATCCAAAAAGATAAATTCTTGTACTTTTTCTTTTGAATTCTATAAAAAATTGTAACTATAATAGCTCCAATAAATAATAAAATGAATGGCACTCCATTAAACCATACTTCAAATGGGAATCTCTCGTTTTTAATTATATCTGCCAACTCTGTAATAACACTATAAAATTCAACAAATGTCCAGCATGCTAAAGCAGTATAAAGCACATTTATAATATAAGAAAAACCAATCCTATTCATCCTCTTCCCCCTCCTTATTTAAAACAAACACATCTTCCATCTTTAACTCAAATACATCGCAAATCATAAGCGCTAATAATAATGAAGGAACATAATCCCCTTTTTCAATTGCAGCGATTGTTTGTCTCGTCACTCCAACCTTTTCTGCTAATACACTTTGCGAAAAATTAAACCGAGCTCTTAATTCCTTCACTCTATTTAAAATGGTCAAATTTACCACCTCTCGATTATATTGTATGCTAACCTTAACAAAATGTAAACTCAACTTAACATTATTTTTGTAAAAAAATCCAACTTTACGTTTTGTAAAGTTGGATTACATGTTAGTTTAAAATTGTAACTTTAACTGTTCTTCTGCCCCAGCTACTTGATGAACCTTTATCTGGCATTAAAACATCAATTCTGTGACCTTTAATAGCTCCGCCAGTGTCTGCTGCAATAGCAACTCCATACCCGTCAACCTTTACAGTAGAGCCTAATGGAATAACAGCTGGATCAACCGCAATTAATTTCATTCCTGGGTTTGCAGTTAAATTATAACCTTTACCACCTGGTCCCCATGCAGAAAATACTTGTTGACCTGGCGCATAACCATTTTCAGCTGGATCCGCTGTATAAGCTGTAGCTTCTACATAGATCTCTCTTCCACCAGCAGTTGGCTTCGAAGGCTGTTCAGGTTCTACCTTCGAATTATTATTAGCAACTGGTTCGGCTGGTTTACTAGCTTGTTCTTGCTTTTTCTTTTCAGCAATTTCTGCTTGTGCTTTTACTAAAGCTTCTTGCTCTGCTTTTGCAGCCGCTTCTGCTTTTGCACGCTCTTCCGCTGCAATTCTTGCTGCTTCTTGCTCACGAGCAATCGTTTCTTGCACTGCCTTCATGTTTGATTCGATTTTAGCTTTTTCTTCTGCAGCTAAATTAAGTTGGCTTGCAACCTGATTATATTTAGCTTGAACTGTTTGTAAGTTAGCTTGACGCTTTTTCAAGTTATCTTGCAGTTCAGCTTGTGCTTTTGCTAATTTTTGTTTGTCTACTACTAAAGATGCTTCTTTCTCGTCAATTGTTTTCTTATCTTCCTCAATTTGACGAAGGTCTTGTTCTTGTAGACGTAAAATCTCTTTATCAGCTTCTAGAATAGTAGAAACTGCGTTCATACGTTGTAGGAAATCAGCAAAGTTTTTTGACTCTACAACAACTTCTACTACTAAACTTGTATTTGAACTGTTTTGAACAGAAACCATACGTTTTCTCATAATGTCCTTGCGCGCAAGAACTTTATCTTCTAAAACGACAATCTCTTTCTTTTTTTGTTCAATCTGCTTATGTGTTTCATCAATTTTACGTTGAATAGCAGCTTGATCCTCTTTATTTTTTGCAATTGTATTATTTAAATTATGTAGTTCGTTTTCGATACCTTGAATTTCTTTATTAACAGCTTGCTTCTCTTGCTCTTTCTTTTGCATTTCTGCATCGTTTTGCTGCAATTGCTGTTGCATGTTGTTAAGTTTCTCGTCGTTTGACTCTGCTTTAACAGCGACTGTACTAGAAAGACCTATAATTCCTGCTAATACTAGACTACTGATTCGCTTAAAATAGTTCATAATCCGACTCCCTTCTTATACAGTTATACATGATTTATTTTACAGTTTGTTTACAATATCATTAAATACAGTTTATTTTTCATGACGAAAAAAAGGGAATTATGCATAAAATGTAATAGATTCTTAAATATTTAACAATTCCTATATTTAAAAATTATAAAAGATGCTAAAATCCAAATATAGAGAAAATATAACTTCTAAAGGCGGTTGAAATAAATATATGTTTACTCAAAAGAAATCACTCCAACATAAAATTGATCAATTAGAAAGTCGTATACAAGAACTAGAAGCAGAATTAAAACAAAAGGATATCGAACAACAAGAGACTATTTCTTCTATCCACGATCGTGTACAAAGCGTTGTTCAAGAACATAAACTTGTAAATAGCCAGCACCATACACTTCAAAATTTAGTTCAACAATTAAACTCATGTTTCGAAAATGTTTCAACGCGCACGACACATTCCAATGAATTGAATAACGAAATGTTACAAAAAGAACAAAGCTTAATTCAATCTATTGAAGAAATTATCGACTGTTCTAATGAAGGAAAAGAATCTGTTCACCGTTTACTTATTGTAATTAACAAATTAGGTGAACAATCTCAACGTACGTCTAATAGTATGAATCATTTAAGTGAGCGCTCAAAAGAAATTGAGCAAATTGTAGAAGTCATTCAAAACATTGCAGCACAAACAAATTTACTTGCTTTAAATGCGAGTATTGAAGCTGCGCGTGCTGGAGAGCACGGTAAAGGATTCGCTGTCGTTGCCAATGAAGTAAGAAAACTAGCGGAAAGTACCGCTGAAAGTACGAAAAACATCGGCAACTTAACGAAAAAAATTCAAGAAGAAATTGAAAAAGCATACGATAACACGAAAGATAATTTGCATTTAGTCGATGAAGGTGTAGAAATGAGTGCCGATACAAACGCTAGAATTGAAAATATTTTAATTATGATTCAAACGTTACAAAACGGTGCTACAAATGTTATTAAAGCTATCGAAAACCAAAAATCTTGTAATGATGATATATTACGAGAATTCGCTAATACACAACAAATGTTCCAAAAATTAAATACTACTATTATGAACCATATTCATGATGCTGAAAAAGTCGATGTTCAATTGACTAAAGGTCTTCAAGAAACAGCAGCTTCTCATTAATAGTAAAAACCCCTATAGCGGCGCTATAAGGGGTTTTTATTATATTTCGAATATTTATTTCTTCTCAATATTCATCCGTATCTTTGTTATAATGGACAAGTTGTTTCTTTCGACTAATAAACAAGGAGGTTATTATGGAACAATTTTACTACATTTTAAAATATTTAATTCTTGGTCTGTTCCAAGGACTAACAGAACCAATTCCCATTTCTTCAAGTGGTCACCTCGTTTTAGCACAGCATTTGCTAGGACTAAAAATAGAAGGGTTTAGCTTCGAACTACTTGTTAATTCAGCTTCATTATTAGCTGTATTACTTATTTATAGAAATGATTTAATTCGTCTAACTAAGAATGGTCTATCTTATATATTTACAAGAGCAGAAGACGCAAAATCAGATTTCTTCTTTATTATTTACCTTGTTATTGCGACTATTCCAGCAGGCGTTATTGGGGTTTTATTTAAAGACTATATCGACCAGTACTTAAAAGGCGTGAAGATGGTTGGGATTTCCCTTCTTATTACTGCTGTCGGCCTTTGGATTATTAGAAACCTGCGTGGACGTAAAAATGATGGCGATCTTTCTATGAAAGATGCAATTATCATCGGATTAGCACAAGCTTGCGCACTAATTCCTGGAATAAGCCGCTCAGGTGCAACAATCGTAGCAGCGATGTTACTTGGTATGAAGCAAGAAACAGCTCTTCGTTTCTCATTCTTATTATACATCCCCGTTAGCTTAGGTGGTTTATTACTAAGTATTACAGACATTGCAAAAGATCCAAACCTAGATACATTATTCGTACCCTATGTCGTTGCATTTATCGCAACATTTATCATGACGTATATTTCATTAAAATGGTTTATGAACATTATGGCAAAAGGAAATTTAAAATATTTCTCTTTCTATTGCATTATCGTAGGTGTACTTACTCTTATTTTCTTATAAAGTGAAACTTACAAAGCGAAAAGCGAGTCATTCTATTAAACTACTAGGATGACTCGCTTTTTTATATCTTTATAATGATAAAGCCCCTCTTACTTTTTTATACAGTAAGAGGGGCTCTCTCTTATGCGTATACTTTCTTTTCTTGACAATACAAACGAATAACATGTTTATTTTGTTGAAATACATCATGCGTTAGGCGGATAATAATAAAATTTCGTTTTGTTTGATCATCATGAACAAAAATCTGTTCTCCCTCCTGAAAATGCCATGCACTTTCAAAAGTTGTAATATGATCCCCACTTACAGAAAAAAGCTCATATCGCATATCTTGTACCCTCTCTCAACTTATAATAATCACAATATCCTTATATTAAATTTAGTATAACTTAATCCCGTTTAAATTTGAAATTTTTTCTATTTCGAAATATTTTAATTTTGTTTTCAAGTTCTTTTAACGTTATAATGATAAACGAATTTTCATTGAAAGGAGCTTCATTTTGACTGCATATTTATTTCCAATAAAAACAGCATTTATTTTATTTCCTATTTTAGCAATGTTTCTATTAATCCCTTTTTTAATATTTAATTATCGTAAATACGGTTATTTAAATAAATGGCGTTCATTTATTTTATATTCATTATTACTTTACTTATTAAATGCCTATTTTCTTGTGATTTTGCCATTACCACAAACGTATGATACTTGTAGCCTACAACCGGCTAATACGCAACATATGCAACTCTCGCCATTTTATTTCATACAAGAGATTAGTAATCATACCTCGGCAATTTTAACGAAGCCAGCTACGTACTTCTATTTATTAAAGGAATCTGCGTTTTTACAAGTCGCTTTTAACGTTCTACTAACCGTTCCATTTGGTATGTACTTACGTTATTATTTCCGACGTAGCTTCTTACAAACAGTGTGTATTTCTTTTTGCCTTTCACTGTTCTTTGAATTAACACAAGTAACTGGATTATATGGTATTTATAATTGTGCCTATCGCTTATTTGATATTGATGATTTGTTTTTAAACACACTAGGCGGCGTAATTGGTTTTATCATTGCACCAATATTTACGTACTTCCTTCCGAAAACGAGTGAGCTAGATATTCATATTGATTTAAAAACGAAACCAGTCGGATTCATTCGTCGTCTCATCGCTATGCAAATTGATTGGATTTTCTTATCTATCATTGTACCGTTCATTAAAAACAAAGGAAATTCACTATTTATCGCTAACATCCAATCTTATACAAATGTATACGAACTCCTTTTCATTACATGTTCAATCTTAATTTACTTTATTATCATTCCATACTTTACAAATGGAAGAACAATAGGAAAAGCGTTGCTTCGGATTTACATTAAAGGACAAGCAGAGCGTATTACACTAAAAGAATTATTCATTCGTTACGGTATATTCTATTTCATTCTAGGCGGAATCAATTACATTCTTTCGAGTAGCTCTATCTTAAATCATACAGAGCCTTTAGTATTACTAGTTATACTATTATTCCAATTTGTAATTAACGGTCTATTTATTATTCATGTTTTATTACATGTATTTAGCCGTGATAAATTACTATTTTACGAGCGTATTAGTCAAACAAGAAATGCGATCATACTAAAAAAAGCTGACAAGTAATAATTTGTCAGCTTTTTTTCATAATCGTAAATAATTTTTCTGTGTAAGGATTTGAAAACATTTCTGTTTCATCTAATAACTTCTTCACCTTGAGAAACGAATGTAATTCTGGATATATATTTTGTAATTTTTCGTACGTTAACGTATGCATTTTCCCCCAATGTGGGCGCCCTTCATACTTTAGAAAGATTCTCTCCACCTCACCAAAATAAGCAGCATACTTCATACCTTTATACATATGAACAGCAATATACGCTGAATCCCTTCCGTACGCTGGACTGAGCCATATATCATCACTTTTCACATAACGGCATTCAATTGGGAAGTGCACTTTATACTTTTTCTTTTCAATAAGGTTTGAAATTTCTTCTACAACGGCCCGCATATACTTTGCAGGAACACTATACTCCATTTCATAAAATGGAACCGCACGCGATGTAGCAAATACTTCATAACTCGGACCAATTATTTTTGTATTCGGTACAGCTTTAGCCGATAATCGACTTACGCCTTTACTTATAGAAGGAAACCATTTACATCCTTTAGATAACAAAGAAAACATCTTATTTTCAAGCAACTCTACCTTTAGTTTATGCCATTTCAAATCACTTTTTTTACCCGTTGTTTCATTTGTAAATTTCACTTGCACTTCATCTGAATAAGGAAAAACGAAAAATTCAAAATGGCGATTCTTCTTATATTCTTCTAGCTTGTTCATTACAGTAGATAATGACTGTTTTTCACTTTTATAAACGAGTGAATAGGCTGGAATAACCTTCAATTTTATTTTTACAATAATACCTAACATTCCAAGCGACAACTGAAAGGCTCTCCAATATTCCACATTCTCAGTTTCCGAACAAACTATGCTCTCACCTGTAGATAAAACTGCGGTAATCTCTATAACTTGTGTTGATAAACTTCCAAAGGTAATACCCGTCCCATGAGTCCCTGTACTAATCGCTCCTGCAATAGATTGTGAATCAATATCCCCTAAATTTTCTTGTGCATAACCTTTTTCTTCAAGTAATCTCCCTAAATCATGTAACTTTGTTCCTGCCCATACTTCAGCAACCATCTTCTCTTCATCGATATTCATAATACCTTTCAATTCATCTAAAGAAACTAAAATTTCTTCAGTTTGTACAAGAGGTGTAAACGAGTGCCCTGAACCAACAACACGAATTTTCTTCCCTTTTCTTCGTGCAAGTCCCACCACTTCTACTACATCTTGTATACTTTCTGGATACATCGTATAATGCGGTGTTCCTTCTACATTCCCCGTCCAATTTCTCCATTTTTGTCCCTTTATAGAAAGCATTGGCCATCCCCCCGATATGTTGAATACTCCCCAACAATCTCTCCTTCTTTCACACGATATAAAAACGGAAACCGCTCACATAACTCTCCAGCTTTACTGTGGCGAAACAAGATAGAATCTCCTATCTCTATCCGGTCCTTACCGTTATAAAAAATCGGTGTTTGTACCTCGCCAGCACCTTCTAAAGCTAATAATTCCGCACCATTTGGTCTCCAAATCTCAGGTTCTTTATCTTTACCAATTGCGCCTGAAGCAATATATCCACCACCTAGACAAGTGTAAATATACGGGGCTGGTTTACGTACAACTGGTAAAGCAAATCCGACAGCTGGATGAAATTGCACCTCTTTATAGTAATCAAACAGCTTCGGGGCATAAAAAGCAGAACCTATTGTAATCTCTGAAACTGAATTATCTTGCTCGGTTGTTTTTATACTTCCTGTTCCTCCCCCATTTACAAACCTTAGTTCAATACCCAGGTTTTGTATTTCTTTTACGATACGTCCTCTTCTTTCGTTAACTTCTAACACTGATTTCTTTTTTAAATACGAAATCACTTTACTTTTCACTCGCTGATTTGGTATGTGATCTCCTACCCCAGCAATTTGGGCTTCATATCCCATTACACCATCTAATATTAAAAATGATGATTCTTTCACCCTTTTTACTATTTTCAAAGCACCTTGCACACCTTTTACCGGTGATCTGTTTACCCCAAAATGAAATTGAAAAAAACGACTACTCATATCAATATCCAAACAAACACGAAAACACCCTTTAGACTTCTCAGCAATTTTTTCTAAATAAACAATATGGTCTTCACAATCCACCATACAAGTTATAATGAGCCCTTGCTTTGTTAGCAAACTTATTTCATGTAAAGCTCTTTCATCATAAGCAGGATATCCGAGTAATAAATCATTGAATCCTTGTGCAATTAAAAACAAAGCCTCCCTAGGTGAGAAACACATAATACCTTGAAATCGATCGTTTGCCGCTAAAATCTTTTGCATAACCGGAACAGAACGTAACGATTTACTCGCTATACGAATCTTCTTATTTCCACTTAATTCTATAATCCATTGAATATTTCTATCTAAAGCCACTTCATCCAAAAATGCACACGGTAATGGAACTTCTTTAAAAATTCCTCTATCCACATTTTTTCTCTCCTCTTCTCAACATGTCTTATACATATTGGAAAGAAAGTTAGAATTTCCTCTACAAAATAAAAAAGTTTCTTCCTATTTAAGAAGAAACTTTTTTAGGACTACTTCATAGAAATAGTTGCCTCTACTGGATAATGATCAGAATAATCATCATACGTATATTTTTTGAGCCATGATGTAACAGTCCACTGTGGAGATTTCGGTTGTAATACTTTATTCTCTATAAATGATGGATTCGCATGATCTTTACTTGCAATAATATAATCTAAATGTTCAGCAGGTGCATCTGGATAATTGTATTTCGCAATACTGTTTGTCGTCGCATCCCAAGTTGCTGTATGTCCCGTATAAGATGGAACTGACGCATGCAATGTTTTAAACATGGATGCGTACTCTGAGTCACTATTGTTCTCTGCATTTATTTTATTCACGTTCATATCGCCACCAAATAAGACGTACTCGTCATTTGGTATATTCTTATTTTTTATAAAATCTTGAATTTCTTTTAGCTGATTTGTACGTACAGATGCAGGTGAAGTTTTTCCGCACATACTATCTTCAGCCTGCAAATGCGTCCCAATTACATGAACGAAACGATCATTTTTCTTGATTTTCGTGTATACAAATCCTTTATTTGATAAATTATCTGGCCCGCATCCTTTTGCAAATACATATTGAATCTTCTCAACAATCGGCCATTTACTCACGATTGCAACGCCCCCATCTTCAGGCGTTGAAGATGAATAGCTACCTAACGTTTTATCCCATTCATTTCCGTTACTACGACCTAATACCGCTGTTTGATTTGGATATTCTTTCTTTAAATTCCCTAACAAGCGATCTGATGCGCTATTATCAAACACTTCATTTAATATAACAACGTCTTGATTCTTTATATAATCTGCCGCCCCAATTAAATCAGCACGATCACTTTGTCCCCAGTTCGGATATAAATTTGTTGATAGCATATACACGTTATGCGTCATCACTTTCAAAGTATTATTTTGATTTGTAGACGTTTCTGCTTGAGCTGAAGATCCTCCGTATAAAACTCCTAAACCAATCCCAAAGCTAAGTACACCTTTTAGCAATTTACCTTTCACGTTTCATACCTCCATGTGTATAGTGATAAAAAGGCCAAATACTCTATTATGAGATTTGACCTTTTTTAAATACTTAACGATCTCCGTACGTATCAAACCAGAGCTGAATGTATCCAGCGGTAACACGTTGTGCATCCATTAATCGCTTACCAGTCATTGGTGTAACTTCAGCGCGCCATTTATCGGCATATTCTTGTGATACAGCTGCTTTTACGAACCAATCTTTCGTATCATCATTTACAATGCCAGCGTAATCTTGTTTCGCAACTACTGCTGCTCCGTGAATCCAATCTTCTGGATTTGTACCTTTCCAGTTCCAATATCCATTTCCATCCGTTACCTTATAATTATCTTTTATCGTATCTACAAAGTTTTCATATTTAGAATGGAATCCTTGTGGGTACGAAAGATTTGTAAAGTTTGCCGCATGCATCGGTTGATTTACATCTCCTAAATAATGAAGAGATAATCCTAAATAGAAGAATGCTTGTTTCATATCTTTATTTTTATATGATTCACCAGCTAATTTAAAATATTTAGCTCCAGTTTCTTTTGCTTGCTTTGCAAATGGAATATATGTTTTTCCATTGTCTGGATCATAGAAATGTGAAGCAAATGTGCTATTATCATAATAAGGATTTTCATAGTCAGCAGCATAAATACCATTTTCTAATTCCGTACGCCATTCATTTAATTGTGCAACTCGATCTTGTTTTACAAGTGTTGTATTGCGAGACATAATATCAATGGCACGGTTTACAATCCATAAATGAGAGTTTACGCCTTCTTTATGTTTATCTTCAGCAGACCAGCGGTGAACTATTTTTATTTTACTTCCCCCATCATTTTCATGTGCAAATGCAACACTTTGTAACGGAGCTACTAATGTAATAGCTGCTGCTAAAGCAAGTACTTTCTTTTTCATCTGAAATCCTCCATTTTATAATTGAATTATTGTAAACTTTTTTGTTAGGATCCTATGATGTCGTCCGGTTAACCTATGACTAGAATATCCCACCTTTCATGAAATTTCTATTAATAAATTAAAATATGCAAATTTTCATATCATTATAACTTTATACATAGTGAATATAATGATTGAATGCACTTATATTGTAATAAAGTATTGTTAAGCTACTACAAATGATTGTCTAAACTAATGTAAAAAAAGAGTAAAGCATCCACATGCTCTACTCTTTTTTTCTACTTGATAATATACTTGGCAATTGTACATTAACTGCCAACTTATGAATAAATCCAAATACTAGTCCAATCCCAATAAATATGTATAAGATTGTAAATACCTTTCCGAAATCCGTTTGTGGACTAAAATTCCCATCACCGACAGTCGTCAACGTGACCACACTAAAATATAAAGCGTCAAGAGGACGTAATCCTTCAACTGTACTATAAAAAATTGTACCAGATGTTAATGTTAGAAATGTTAATACGAATAATACTTGAAATTCTTTATCTTTCCACGCTCGTAAACAAGCTTTTAGCATCCGTTTTAATGTCAACATAAATGAAAGCATTCGACTTCCCCTTCCAAACAAAATACCTGTAGTTAAAGGAAAGTCTATCACCTTTCTGTATAGAAAAAAAGTAGCCCTCTTCTATTTCTAGAAAAGGGCTACTTTTTACTAGTCTCTATTATTTAGGTGAAACAAGAATTTTCACTTGTGTTTTATCTTTTACAAGTGCTTCAAATCCTTCTTCAACAACTTGATCTACTGTGATTTTTTTCGTAATTAATTTCTCTGCTTGAATTTGGCCAGAGCTAATTAATTTAATAACAGCTGGGAAGATATGACGGTATCCAAGAATACCGATAACTTCTTTTTCTTTTAGTACAAGGTTGTTTGGCGTAATTGTTGCGTCTTTTTCCCATACACTAACAATTACAGTTTGTCCTTCAAAGCTTGTACTTTCAATCGCTTGACGAAGTACTACTTCAACACCTGTTACTTCAAAGCTCACATTTACACCTAAACCATTTGTTAAATTACGAATTTCTGCTAGTACATCTTGAGTAGCTGGATTTAATACGTAATCCGCACCTGCTAATTTTGCTAACTCTTGACGTTCTTTAGAAAGTTCTACTGCAATAACAGGAGTTGCTCCTGCTGCTTTAGCTGCTTGAATGACAAGAAGTCCAATTGGACCACAACCAAATACTGCTACAGCTTCACCTTCTTTTAATTTACTTTGACGTACTGCATGAACGGCTACTGCTGCTGGTTCTACAAGTGCACCTTGTTCATACGTCATTTCATCAGGAATATGGTGAACCATATCTTCTGGTACTACTGTATATTCAGAGAAACCGCCGCCTTCTCCGCCTAGACCGTGGAAAACAAGTTGTTCACAAACATTGTAATGTCCATGTTTACAAGCTTCACATTTACCACAAGAATAAATAGGTTCTACAACGACGCGATCTCCCACCTTATGAGAAGTAACGCCTTCACCGATTTCAACTACCTCACCACTAAACTCATGACCTAAAATAACCGGTGCTTTTACGTGTGTTAATGGGTGCTCTTCTGTTGGAATAAAAATAGGTCCTGCTAAATATTCATGCAAGTCTGTTCCGCAGATACCACACCATTTAACTTTAATCTTAACTGCTCCTGGTCTTACAGTTGGTTCTGGTACTTCTTCTACTCGTACATCACGTTGATTATGCCAAAGTAGTGCTTTCATTTTATACATCCCTCTCTACGTATATACTTAACCTGGTGAAGTTTATAAATCTATTATAATACTTTCATCCATATATTTCAAAAAAACAATCTCATTTCCACTAAATTTTAACAAATAACGTTCAATATTTTGTCACTTTGTACTTTTTCCCACATCTGTTAATGCTAATTTCATTGCGGTTGAAATTAGCATTATGCCATAATAGCATAGGAGAGGTGAATATCGCTTGAAATATTTTATTTACTTTATTGTTATCGTAGCGTTTCTAGATACATTTTCACAATTACCTATTATGAGTACGTTCGCTCAAAGTCTGGGAGGATCTCCTCTTATTATTGGACTAGTTGTCGGTATGTACTCATTCGCTAATATGATTGGTAATATTATTGCTGGCGCTGCTGTCGATAAATTTGGTGCAAAAAAAATACTTTATATAAGCATGGGACTTACGAGTTTCATAGTCTTGTTATACACCGTTGTTCAAAGTGGCGAACAACTATTAGTTGTTCGCTTTATGCACGGCTTTAGTGACGGATTTTTAATTCCTGCTGCCTTTACGTTTTTATCAAAACAAACAAATGCAGCAAGACAAGGTAAGGCAATGGCTCTATCTGGTGCTGCTGTTGGAACAGCGGCAATCGTAGGACCTGCGTTCAGTGGAATTATGAAAGCAACTGCTGGTATAGAGTGGGTGTTCATTACCATTTCTATTTTAATGGTCCTTGGTACAATCGTATCTCTATTCTTCTTACCAAATAACGTATCAAGAAAAGATAATTCAAGAACACAAATGATGAACAAAGAAGATATGATTGAACTATTGAAATCAGAACCTTTATTACAAGCATATATTGGTGCTTTCACGCTAATGTTTTCACAAGGAATTGTTACGTATATGCTACCAGTGAAAGTTGAGGCATTAGCACTTAAAGCATCTACAACAGGTATGATGTTAAGTGTATTCGGAATTACCGCTATCCTATTCTTCTTGCTGCCAACAAACCGTATTTACGATCGATTTAATCGTTCAAAACTAATGTTAATTGGGATTGCAGTAATGGCATTCGCGTTATCTTTACTTGGATTATTCGCAACAAAAGGCATGCTCTTTATCGTTATGATGATTTATGGCATTGGATTCGCTATCCTTTTCCCATCAATAAATGCATTACTTGTTGAAAATACAACTGATGATAAACGCGGAAAAGCATTCGGATTATTTTATGCTTTCTTCTCATTAGGAGTTGTTGCTGGATCCTTTACAGTTGGAGCAATCGGGGCATCCCCTAGCATCAGCTTCGTTATCGGAACTGCATTCTTATTAACATTCGCTGGAATGATTTATGTAAGAAGCAAAATAAAAAATAAAGCAAAAAGCAAAGTAAAAAAGACAATGATGGGTTAATTCCATCATTGTCTTTTTTTAATGATAAGCTCCTATTCAACTTTTAATTTTCAATAATCCGTATTTAATAAACAATATGGCATTATATTTTTCATAGAGATAATACAATGGGTAACAAAATAAGAAGAAAATAAGTACAGTTGGTATATCGTCTATAATAGAAAAATATTTTACTAGTAATTCCTTAATACTCTCTCCAATTATAATAAACAGTGGAATTATACAAATTGCCGCTAATATTAAGCATGGTGTGATCCTCATTTCTTTTAGCCCCACCTTACAGTGTGGACACCTGAATGAAAAAGGATGCGGGAGATCCATAATATGTTGCGCAGTAATATTCCCTTCACACTGTGGACATTCAATTATTTCTTTCATTTAACTCACTCCTTTCTATCCATAAAAAAGAGCACTATCTAATAGTGCTCTTTTTTGCCAAATATATTACTTTTGTGTGTAGCTAAGTAACAATGTAAATAAATTGAATGGTAAAGGCAATACTACATTTCTTCCTTTACAAAAAAAGTGTATAAATACCGACGATACTTCGACAATTTCCTCGGAAATATTTCCTTTCCCCACATAATTTGATACACTACATGTGAACAAACACTTGTATTACATAAGCTAAAATAATAACTTACTGTACAAATTAAAAAGCACACTCTTCATAGGAAGAATGTGCTTCTATGTTATTAACGTTTAATCCAAACAGCGCCTGCCGATTTATCCTCTGCCTGTCCAACAACTTGGAATTTAAGTCCAAGGTTTGGAACTTTTCTTCCTGCGTCTGCAATTTGTTTGTTACTATATACTTTTGAATCATCAAAAGTTGTAACACCTTGTAATCCAGAATAGTTAAACTGTCCACGTGTTAATGAATTTGCACTCCATGCTGGTGTTTGATCAAATGAAAATGCAGCGTCTGCAATTTGCATACCTGTATTACCGTAAGTTGGTCTTCCGTTTAAATTTCCAACAAATGCCTCTGGATGAGAATCTACCACGCCAAGGAATCCTTCACCTGGATGCACCCCAACCCAGTTATCTTTGAAGCTATCATCTGCATACCAAACGACAAGACCTGTATTATACACTGGACCTTTTCCTGCTTTTAATCCGTTATCTGACCCCGCATAGTTTCTCCACTCTAAGTAGTAATAATGAGCTTTCTTTTCTGTCCCATCAGAAACAACAAAACCATTTAAATTCATTTTAGATTGTCCTTCTGCATCATCAGAAAATACAACTTGTCCATCAACAGTTACATTTACATTATCCATCGCAAAACCTTTATATGTTACAGCTGGATCTGTAATATAGTCGAATTGCAGTTTCACTTTTTTCCCTTTAAATTGACTTAAATCATATGATTTATCAATCCATTTTCCACCTGTTGTATCTTTATCTTCTTGGACTATTTTTTCTCCAAGTCTATCAATTAATGTTTTCGTTCCATCTTCTGTTACTGCATGCACTTCGACAAAATCGCACTCTGCTTCTAACTCATAATTTGCTTTATAATCGAATTTCGCATTTGTTCCTTTTGTTAAATCAAAGAATGGTGTTTCTAATGTTGTATGCATATCATCACCTCTTGTACTATAATATGCATGTTTTCCCAACTCAGGTTTAATCGTTTCAACACTTTTACCTGGCAAGTTAACACGTACAACGCCTGGACGATTGGATTTCGTAACACTTTGATCGATATATGTAGGAACTCCTACACCACGCTTAATTTTATCGTAATCTACTTCTAAAATTTTTGCCCAGTTGCCACCCATATTCTTTTGTAAGAAGTCTTTATTTTGTGGTGAGAAACTAGTTGGCTCTGTTCCTGCAATTTTCCCTGTCCAACTACCTCCACTCATTAATGACCAAGCTTCGACAGGTGAACCAGTTCCAGTATATTTCGTATCATATTCATCTGGTAAGCCAAGGTCATGTCCAAATTCATGCGCAAATACACCTACTGCTCCATCTTCTGGTTCAATTGTGTAATCATGCGCCGCTACTTTTCCACCAAAGTAATCTACCTTTGATTTCGTACCTTCAACCGCTACTGGATCTATTGCTAATTTTGAACGATGTGACCAAATTGCATCATCACCTAATTTACCGCCACCAGCTTCTTGACCAACACCAGCATGGATTACCATTAAATGATCAATTACACCATCAGGTTCATTTTGATTTCCATCACCATTTGTATCATATCTATCGAATTGATCAAATTGAGATAAATCTAACCCTTTCTCAGCGGCTGCATGTAAAGCTTCTTTCACTAAATCACGTGCGCCTTTTGGTCCTTTATTATCGTGACCACTGCTACCATCAGCACCATAATCAGACGCTTTTCCTGGAACAGTTAGCCACTCCGTTACATATCCATCTGTCGTATAACTTCCACCAGACTGCTCTTCATAATATTGTTTAAATGTTTTTACTTTCGAACCATCAAATAACGTGTATGGTTCATTACCAAATAACATTTTTTGATAATGCTCTCTACTAAAGTCTTTCGAATACATATACCCTGGCGTTTGATCAATATTATTATGTTTATAATCACTAAATTCAACGAGTAATACTAATACTTTATCATTTCGAACCGGTCCATTATATGGCGCTTGCTTTGCTTTAGAAGTTGGAACTTGCCCATTCAATTGCTTTTTATTTGGTTCCGGTTTTTGTTCAGGACTAACATTTTTTTCAGGTTTCTTTACTTTCTCCTTTTCCTCCATTTTTTTCTCTTTTACTTTTTTCACAAAATCAGATGCCTCTTTAGCAGTATCCGCTGGAAGAATTTCTTTATTTGCCTGATCGCCTTGTTTCTTTTCAATATACTTTTCGACAGCTTTTTTCGTTTCTTCTTTAGATGATGCTGGATTAATTGTTCCTCTTTCTTTCAATGCTTCCGCTAAACGATCTTCTTGAATTAAATTGTAATCAATTGGTGTTGTAGATACATTTTCTTTCTCTTTTGCTGGCGTTTCTGCGTATGCTAGCGGAGTACTCATTACAGATGTACATCCGATAATTGCCGCAATTGCTAATGATGATAACACTTTAAATGGCGCTTTTCTTCTCATTCTATTTCTCTCCTTTTGTATATAAAACTTAAAATTCAGATAAATAAGTGCGTTTTTGTCAAAATCTCTGTTTACTACCCTCCCTATATAAAAAAGCATAATTCTATAAACGTTAAGCTTTCTGTTATAGAATCATGCCCTCCAGTTTTCTGGTCAGACCCTCTATCTTCTTATATCAAAATATGAAAAATAAAGAGTGATTTGTATATATTAAATAGTTTATATAACAAATTTAAAAGACAATATGCAAAATTGCATGAAAATTCTTTTAAATAAAAAAGAACCCTAGTCAATTAAACTAGGATTCTTGATTTTCTATTATTTCTCTTGTGTTTTTTCCCAATCAGCTAAGAATTTTTCAATTCCTTGGTCTGTTAATGGGTGCTTCACTAATGAAGCAATTACGTTTGCTGGGATTGTTGCAATATGTGAACCGTTTAATGCTGCTTCAGTTACGTGAACACTGTGACGTACAGATGCTGCAATGATTTCTGTTTCAATGCCATGAATTGCAAAGATCTCTGCGATTTGGCGAATTAAGTCCATACCGTTATGGCCGATATCATCTAAGCGACCTAAGAATGGTGAAACGTATGTCGCACCAGCACGAGCTGCAAGTAATGCTTGAACTGCTGAGAATACTAATGTAACGTTTGTACGAATTCCTAAGTCAGAGAATGCTTTTACTGCTTTTAAACCTTCTGTTGTCATCGGAACCTTTACAACAACGTTTGGAGCAATTTTCGCTAATTCTTTTCCTTCTTCAATCATTTTATTAGCTTCTAAGCTAATTACTTCTGCACTTACAGGACCTTCTACAACGCTGCAGATTTCACGAATACGCTCGTGGAAATCTACACCTTCTTTTGCTACAAGTGATGGGTTTGTCGTTACTCCAGCTAATACGCCTAATGCATTTGCCTCTTTAATTTCGTTAATGTTTGCTGTATCAATAAAGAATTTCATTTGTTATTCTTCCTTCCTGGTTTTCATTTTATATTTATTTGTTTTTCTTAATAAGCTCTAATTCAATCGGAATAGATTTGTCCACTTTTTTACCTTGCGTGATCTCTTTTGCTGTTTGCATCGCCTTCTCCCCGATTAATTCCGGTTTTTGAGCAACTGTTGCAGCCATACGCCCATCTTTAACCGCCTTTACAGCATCTTCTGTTGCATCAAAACCAACAACGACTACATCTGTTTTTCCAGAAGACTTCAATGCTTCAAGTGCCCCTAATGCCATTTCATCGTTATGCGCAAACACGGCTTTAATATCACCATTTGCTTGCAAAATGTTTTCCATAACAGATAATCCTTTTGCTCTATCAAAATCAGCTGCTTGTTTTGCAACTACTTTTAAAGACTTATCCGCTACGTTATGGAATCCTTTCCCACGCTCACGAGCAGCAGAAGAGCCAGGAATTCCTTCTAATTCAGCAACATTTGCTCCCTCACCAACTAATTCACGAATGTAATCACTAGCCATTTGACCACCTTCAATATTATTAGAGGCAATGTGAGAAACAACTTTACCTGAATTTGCAACGCGGTCTACAGTAATAACAGGAACATTCGCTGCATTTGCCGCACTTACTGCTGAAGCAACAGCATCTGAATCGGTTGGATTAATAACAACTACATCGACACCTTTTTGAATTAAATCTTCAACATCATTTGTTTGCTTTGCTGCATCATTTTGTGCATCAACAGCAATCAATTCAATGCCGCTTTCTTTCGCCTTCTTTTCTGCCCCTTTTTTCAAAGTCACAAAAAATGGATTGTTTAAAGTTGAAACAGAGAATCCAACTTTAATAGTTTTATTTCGACCTTTATCGCTAGAATCCTTTGCCCATTCTGGTGGTTCCATTGAACAACCAGCAGTAATGACCATAATACATGCAACGAGTATAAGTAACCATTTCTTCATAAACTATCCCTCCATTACGCTTCTTTTCGACGATCAATTAATACAGCTAGTAAGATTACAAGTCCTTTTACAACTTGTTGGAAGAAAGAAGATACACCTAATAAATTTAAACCGTTATTTAGTACACCGATAATAAGTACACCGATGAATGTACCAACGATCCAGCCTCTTCCCCCAGAAAGACTTGTTCCACCTAATACAACTGCTGCAATTGCATCTAATTCGTAAGAAGTACCTGCAGTTGGCTGTGCAGAATCTAGTCGTGATGTTAAGACAATACCTGCAAGCGCTGCCAAAATTCCGGAAAGACCATAAATCATTACTTTAATTCTCGTAACATTAATACCTGATAGTGCTGCTGCTTCTTCATTTCCACCAATTGCAAATGTACGGCGGCCAAATGTCGTTTTCTTCAAAATGAAGTACAGTACTGCGAAAGCGATCATCATTGTAACAGCTGGTACCGGAATACCGAGAAAATAACCGCGGCCAAACATTTGGAACATTAAATGATCACCAAGACCAGTGATCGGACGTCCGTCCATATAAACAAGCGTCAACCCACGAAAAATAGTCATTGTTGCTAACGTCGCAATAAATGGAGCTACTTTTCCCTTCGCAATAATGATACCGTTTACAATCCCCATTACAAGACCAGCCAATAATCCAACTGCCATTGCAAGAAACGGATCCATGCCACTTGCCATCATTCCAGCAACAAGTGCACTTGCTAATGCTAAAATAGAACCTACCGATAAGTCAATACCCCCTGTTAAAATTACAAAGGTCATTCCGAATGCAATAAGCGCATTAATCGATACTTGACGCAGTATATTAAATAAATTTGGAATTTCAATAAATGCTGGATTTAAAGCTGTAATTACGACGATAATTAATACTAAACCGATTAAAGAACCGAGTTGTTGTAATACATTCCCCTTCTTAGCCATTCTTACTCTCCCCCTGTAGCTAATGCCATAATAGACTCTTGTGATGCCGCATCTTTCTCTAAAATGCCTCCGACTTTTCCTTCATGAATGACAAGAACACGATCACTCATTCCTAAAACTTCTGGAAGCTCAGATGATACCATAATAACGGCATCGCCTTGCTCAGTAAGCTTATTCATAATAGAGTAAATTTCTTTTTTCGCTCCAACATCTACGCCCCTTGTTGGCTCATCTAAAATGAGTAACTGCGGGTGGATACCTAGCCATTTTGCAATAACAACCTTTTGCTGATTTCCACCAGAAAGAGATTTCACTGCTTGTTCTCCACTAGATGCTTTCACATTAAGTAACTTCATCATATCCGCTGTAAACTGTTGTTCTAGTTCGTTACTTAAGACACTTCCCTTTGAAAGACTCTCTAAATTCGGTAAAGCTAAATTTTCTCGAATTGAGAAATCTAACACTAACCCTTCAGATTTTCTATCCTCTGTAATGAAGGCTATTCTTTGTCTAATCGCATCTATCGGACTATCAATCTTTACTTCTTTTCCATTTATGAAAATTTGGCCAGAATCTAACGGTTCGTATCCAAATATCGCTTTCATAATATCTGTACGACCAGCTCCCATCAAGCCAGCAACACCAAGTATTTCACCTTTTCTCACTTGAAACGATACATTTTCAAACTTCCCTTTTTTCGTTCCATTACGCATTTCAAAAATAACATCACCAATTTGACTATTCCGTTCTGGGTAACGTTCACCTATGCTGCGCCCCACCATCATACTCACTACTTCATCAAACGATGTTTCCGGAATCAATCTCTTTCCAACGTATTCCCCATCACGTAAAATCGTAATCGCATCACATATTGAAAAAATTTCTTCCATTCGGTGTGAGATATAAACGAATGACACGCCTTCTTTACGTAATTTATTAATGACAGTAAACAACGTTTCAATTTCACGATCTGCTAATGCCGCTGTCGGTTCATCCATAATAATAACACTCGCGTTTGTCATTAATGCTTTCGCAATTTCGATAATTTGCTGTTGTCCGACCGATAACTCTCCTGCCAACATAGCGCCTTTTACATGTAACCCTAACTCTGCTAGTTGCTGCTGCGCAATCGCGTTCATTTGACGCGTACGCAAAATACCTGTCTTCCCATACATTAACTCTTTACCGAGAAACATATTTTCAGCTACTGTTAAATTCGATAATATATTCAATTCTTGATGTATAAATGCAATACCGTACTCTTCAGCTTCTTTCGCATTTTTAAAAGTTCGTTCTTGTCCATCAATCGTGATTGTTCCACCATCTCTTGTATATACACCTGTTAAAATTTTCATGAGCGTTGATTTACCCGCTCCATTTTCCCCCATCAATGCATGAACTTCTCCTGTTTCAATCATAAACTGTGCATTCTTCAAAACAGGATTGCCATTGAACGCCTTTGAAATATTTTTCATTTCAATACGCATTCCCATCACTTCCCTTTATTAAAAAATCACGCCTGCATGTAAAATTACATTGGCATAAGGAGTAGCCTCTCCTGTACGAATAATCGCCTTCGCTTTCTTCGTATGCTCTTTAAATTGTTCATGAGATACATATTCAAATGCTGGCTCTATTATTTTCAGCTCAATCTCTTTATTTACTTCCACATTATTGTTAATGACTTCTTCTGCTAACGTCACTTTTTCAATTGCCATATCATCGGCTACCACTTGCAATACGTCTAAAAAGCTAGGTTTTCCAATCTCAACTGCTAAATCAATTCGTTTTACTCCGTCGGGAATTGGTAACCCGCAGTCTGCGATTACAATTATATCTGTATGCCCAAGTGAAGCAAGGACTGATGCAATCTCACTGTTTAATACACCGTGCTTTTTCATCCGACGATCACCTGCACTTCACGTACTTTATCTCTCGTTGGCATACCACCTTGCGCCCCAAGCTTCGTTACAGAGAGACCACCAGCAATATTCGCAAAACGAATTGCTTTTTGAAGTGCTTCTCCTTCAGAAAGTGCAACTGCTAATGCCCCGTTAAATGTATCACCAGCTCCAGTCGTATCTACTACATCAACAGCAATGCTAGGAACATGTACAATCTCCGTACCATTATGGAAACGAACACCGTTAGAACCTTCTGTCATCAATAGTTTTTTGGGATATTTAGCTAGTAAATCTTCAATTGGTGATGTGAAATCATCTAATACGATGCGGCACTCATGTTCATTTGGCGTAATATAAGTTGCCTTTTCTAAAATATCTTCTGATAACACTTGTGCTGGCGCTGGATTTAACATAACCGGGATTTTGTGTTCCTCACAAATGGCCAATACATATTTTACTGTTTCAAGTGGAATCTCTAGTTGAAGAACAACCATATCTGCTTTTATAAGAAGATCTTTTGAACGATTTACAACCGACTCATTTACAAGAGCATTCGCTCCTTGCACGACAACAATACTGTTATCCTCTTCCGCTAAAACGATATGAGCAATTCCTGTCGCTGCATCTGTAACCGGTACCACATAGTCGATAAAAACACGTTCGTTCTCTAAATTTTTCCTAACTACAGTTCCATAATTATCGTTTCCTACCGCACCAACCATCGCTACATTTGCACCTAATCTAGCTGCAGCAACCGCTTGGTTGGCTCCTTTCCCTCCTGGAATTGTATGAAACGCTTCACCAATTACTGTTTCCCCTGCTTTCGGACGTTTTTTTGAAACGGCCACTAAATCCATTGAAATGCTACCTACTACTGCAATATTTGGCATCTATTTCATCTCCTTACTTCGTTGTATTTCGTTCTATAATTTCAATCGGTAATCGATAATGTTTCTCCTCTAATACGTTTCCTTCCATTTGCTCTAACAATAGCTCTGTTGCAATTTTCCCCATTTCATAAATTGGCTGTGCAACAGTTGTAATAGATGGATACATCATCTCTGTTAAAGAAATTCCATCAAATCCGATAATTTGTAAATCATCCGGAATAGAAATCCCCTTTTGAAGTGCAGCCTTTACAATACCTATTGCAATTAAATCATTTCCAGCAACAATGCCATCAATATGTGGGTATTTTTCTAATAATTCCACCGCTACACGCTCACTATTAGCTGGATCAAATGTACTCTCTGCGATCATATAAGAAAGATTATTTTGCGTAATAACGTCTACAAAACCTTCAAAACGTTCATTAGCGGTGCTTACGTCACGCGGTCCGCGAATATGTGCAATATGTTTACAGCCTTTATCTATTAATAACTTTGTCGCTGCCTGACTCCCTGCATAGTTATCTGCATATACAGTAGGAATACGCTCATTAAACATACGGTCAATTGCAACAACTGGAACAGACAACTTCATGTAATTAACACTATTTTGTGGATTTGTTGCTACAATAAATCCATCCACATTATTTTGCCTAAGTACATCAATATATTGCTTTTCTTTCTCTAAACTTTCATCAGAGTTACAAAGGACAACTGTGTATCCTTGCTTATGCGCTACATCTTCTACGGCACGTGCAACTTCCGGAAAGAATGGATTCACGATATTGGGAACAACTAAGCCAATTAAACGAGATTTTTTATTATACAGTGAACGCGCTACTGTACTAGGTTTATAATCTAGCATCTCAATTGCTCGCTCTACTTTCTTTAATGTATCTTCATGAACATATCCATTTTTATTTAACACTCTGGAAACGGTCGCAACAGATACTCCCGCTAATTTCGCAACGTCTTTAATCGTACTCATTCTCTTCCCTCTCCATTCCATGTAACCGTTTACAGAAAATAATATAACGCATTTCTAGAAATACGTCAATCATTTCTCATGAAAAAGCTTTTAAGGTTATACTCAAAAAAAGCACCGCCATAAGGCGATGCTTTTTCATTACGAATATGATACAGTCTGTTCTTTTTCCTCTGTAGCTGGCTCTTCAGCACCTTTTTTACGATCTGATAGCTTAATCTTCTGTAAGAAAATCGTAAAGATGGCACCTACCACGATAAATACTAATCCTGTTAAGAATACAGTATGAAGTGAATCTACTAAAGAGTTTTTCAAGATTGGTACAATACTATTAGCAAATGCTTCTGGCATTTGTTTTAATGCCTCTGGACTAAATAGCATCGAATATAAACCTTGTGGGTCTGTATGAATCATATCTTTAAATTTCGTTACCATTTGTCCCGCTTCTTTCGGGAATGTATCTAATACAGGTACTAAATTCTTTGTTAATGTTGTACCTGAAGTGTTATTCATAATTGATCCTAAAATTGTAATACCAAATGTTCCACCGATTTGACGGAAGAACTGACTTGATGATGTTACAACACCAAGGTCTTTTTTCGGGAAACTTTCTTGTAACGCTAATGTTAATGTTGGCATTACAAGACCCATTCCTAAACCGATAACCATCATATAAGAAGTTGCAGTTAATTTAGTTGTGTGCATATCCATCGTTGTTAATAACCAGAAACCACCAGCCATAATAAGCATTCCTGTAATAATTTGTGGTTTTACACCAACTTTTAATACAAGTTGCCCGCCGATAATACTCATCACAATCATAGTAATCATCATTGGCGTCATGATTGTTCCTGATTCAGCAGCGCTTACTCCTACAATTCCTTGCATAAAGAATGGTACGAACATAATCGCACCGAACATTCCGATACTCATAAAGAATCCAATCGCATTCAGTAATGTAAATGTGCGATTTTTAAAGAAATGCATCGGTAAAATCGGTTCTTCTGCTTTCGTTTCAACGATAATAAAGCTAACAATACCAATTAGAGCTAATGCAAATAACCCGATAATTTGCCAAGAATCCCATGGGTAATCTTTCCCGCCAAACGTCAATGCAAGTAATAAACTTACAACACCGAGAATCATCGTAAAGATTCCAGCAATATCAATTTTAATCGGTCCTGTTTGTTTATGTGACTTTAATCCCATTGCAATAAAGATTGTTGCTAAAATACCAACTGGTAAGTTAATGTAGAATACCCATCTCCAGTTCACTGCGTCTACAATCCAACCACCAACTTGTGGTCCAATTACAGAAGCAAGACCGTATAACGCACCAAAAATACCTTGCCATTTCGCACGTTCTTTTCCCGTGAACATATCTCCAATAATAATCATAGCCATTGGCATCATAATACCGCCACCAAGACCTTGAATACCGCGGAAAATAATTAATTCTGTCATACCATTTGCCATACCACATAACGCTGAGCCAACCATAAAGATAACTAGCCCTGTTATATATACATTACGACGACCAAGTAAATCCGCTAATTTACCTGCAATTGGTACAACTGTTGTTGATGTTAACATATAAGCTGTTGTTAACCATGTCATTAAGCTTAATCCGCCTAGTTCACCGACGATACGCGGCATTGCTGTACCAACGATTGTTCCATCTAATGCAGCAAATAGCATCGCGATTATTAAACCGATTAACAGCAACTTTCTATTTATGTTTTCTTGTTGCTCCATGTAATCTCCTCAATTCCTCTTAGTTATTCTCTTTTTTCTCTTGTGTCCCGCAAATAATTGTTTCTAACTTCTCAAAGAGGCGTAACAAATCTTCTCTTTCTTGTAACTCTAAATGTGAGAAATATTTTGCAATATGCTCATTACGAGCGGTCATTGCCTCTTCTACTCTAGCTTTCCCCTTTTTTGTTAACTCAATGATGACAACACGGCGATCATCTTTGTCGTGATAGCGTTCTACAAGCTCTTGGTCAATTAGGCGATCAATCATCACTGTAATTGCACTAGGCTTTACATACATCTTTTTCGCTAATTTTGTCGCTCTTGAAGCACCGTAATGATCTAAAATCTTTAAAATATAAAACTGCGGTGGTGTAAGTCCTGTTGCTTGCATTTGTTCTAATAACTCCGTCTGCATTTTCTTTCCAATCGAAAAGGCAAGAGCTTGAATTTTATCGATATGCGTCATATCATTTGGCATGTTATCCACCTCTTATTTAAACAATAAAATATTTAACGTATTTAAATATTAATCCCACGAACAAAATCCGTCAACACTTTTTATTTATAAAAACGTTTACATTTTTGTCACAAAGTTGTATAATTTTCGACGAAGTTAATATTGACAGTCACGGAGAATCGGAGTATACGGCTATGAATCATAAAAAAGGAAACTTTTTTATATTTCATGGCCTTTTTATATTCTCTCTGACTTAGAACATTTCGAATTCATTAGGGGAGGATTTTCATTTTATGTTTTTCACACAATTATTTAAACCTGCGCCCCACGCGGAACGCTTACCAGCTGATCGCGTTGATAGCGAATACCGTAAATTACGTTTACAAGTATTCTTAGGCATCTTCATCGGTTATGCAGGTTACTACTTTGTTCGAAAAAACTTTTCACTAGCAATGCCATACTTAATCGAACAAGGCTTTAGTAAAGGGGAACTTGGGGTTATCCTTTCAGCAGTATCTATCGCTTACGGATTAAGTAAATTTCTTATGGGTATCGTATCCGACCGTTGTAATCCTCGCTACTTTTTAGCAGCTGGGCTATTTTTATCAGGTATCATTAATATTATTTTCGGCTCATTTTCTTTCATTACAACGAGTATTATACTTATGTTTGTCCTTCAGTTTTTAAATGGGTGGGTACAAGGTATGGGATGGCCTCCTTGTGGTCGTACGATGGTTCACTGGTTCTCTATTAGTGAACGTGGTACAAAAATGTCTATTTGGAACGTTGCTCATAATGTCGGTGGCGCGCTGATGCCTTCTCTTGTGACATTAGGCTTATACTTCTTCGCAAATGACTGGAAGAGTATTTTTTACTTCCCAGGTATTCTTTCAATTTTAGTTGGTATTTATGTATTAATTACGATGAGAGATACACCTCAATCTTGTGGATTACCTTCTATTGAAGAACATACTGGAGAATATCCATCAGATGAAAAAGTAAAAGATCGAGAACGCGAACTTTCAGTAAAAGAAATTTTATTTACATACGTACTAAACAATAAATTTTTATGGTACATCGCTATTGCAAACGTTTTTGTTTATTTCGTACGTTACGGCGTTGTAGACTGGGCTCCTACTTATTTAGTAGAGGAAAAAAGTTTCACACATAGTAGCTCTCGTACAGCTTACGCTCTATATGAATGGGCTGGTATTCCAGGTACACTTCTTTGCGGATGGATGAGTGATAAACTATTTAAAGGGCGCCGTGCACCTGCTGGTATTTTATTTATGGTTGGTGTATTTATCGCCGTTCTTGTTTACTGGCTAAACCCTCCTGGTAATCCAATGGTTGATAGTATCGCACTTGTCGCAATTGGATTTTTAATTTATGGACCTGTTATGTTAATCGGCCTACACGCACTAGACTTAGCACCAAAAAAAGCTGCTGGAACTGCCGCTGGTTTAACTGGGTTCTTCGGTTACCTAGGTGGAGCTACTTTTGCTAGCGCAGCTATGGGCTTTATCGTAGATGCATTCGGATGGGATGGCGGATTCATCTTATTACTTGTATCTTGTGTACTTGCAATGTTCTTCCTTGCTCTTACTTTAAAGACAGGATCTGCAAAACAAAAACAAGCTTAAGTACTAATATTATTCTTATCAAAAAAAGAGAGGCTGTTCTTTCCAGAATACCTCTCTTTTTTCTACATATAATACTTTTTTCTTACAAAAGATTTATTTCCCTCACACATATATGTTAGCGTTTTCAAATTACTTCAACTACTAATACAACTACATTCATTTTTTGTATAAAAAGATTTTTGAATATTTTATCAACTTTTCCTTGTCAAACATTGTCAATCTATATTAAAATAACAACAACATACAAAATATTTAGTCTTTTCAGAAAAGATGGAGGGATAGCCATGAAGAATCCACTTCTTCGCATTGAAAACTTACAGACTTCCTTTCGCATACAAGATCACTATCATGCCGCAGTAGATGATGTTTCGTTAACTGTCCATGAAAATGAAATTGTCGCGATCGTTGGTGAATCAGGTTGCGGAAAAAGTGCACTTGCCCTTTCTATTATGCGACTGCATAATGAAGCAAATACAAAATTACAAGGGCAGCTTAACTATAGAGATAAGGATCTACTAACTATGTCAGCCGCAGAGATGAACAAAGTACGCGGATCAAACATCGGTATGATTTTCCAAGAACCTCTTACAGCACTTGATCCTCTCATGACAGTTGGAAAACAAATCGAAGAAAACTTAGACTACCACACAAGCCTTTCAAAAGTTGAAAAGAAAGAACGCACCTTAGAACTACTCCATCAAGTTGGTATTCCAAAACCAGAACTTACATATAAACAATACCCACACGAATTATCTGGCGGAATGAGACAAAGAATTGTTATCGCAATTGCAATTGCTTGTAACCCGGCACTCATTATTGCTGATGAGCCAACAACGGCTCTTGACGTAACCATCCAAGCACAAATTTTAGACTTACTAAAATCTATTCAAGAACAAACGAAAATGGGCATCATTTTAATTACTCATGATTTAAGTGTTGTCGCAGAAACAGCCGATCGTATCGTCGTTATGTACGCCGGACAAGTTGTAGAAACAGGAAAAGTTGAAGAGATTTTTAATAACCCTCTTCACCCATATACTCGTTCTCTATTAAACTCCATTCCATCTGCGTATGGTGAAAAAGAAAAATTGCATGTAATTCAAGGGGTGGTTCCTTCGTTAGCGAAGCTTCCTCGCACAGGTTGTCGCTTCCAAGCTCGAATTCCATGGATTAGACCTGATCAGCACGAGGAAAATCCAATTTTACATGAAGTAAAACCAGACCATTGGGTGCGTTGTACTTGCTACAAGCATTTCAACTTCCAAGATAAGAAAGGAGATGACGTAACTCATGGCACTGCTTAAAGTAGAAGATTTAAAAGTGCATTTCCCAATTAAAGGTGGTTTCTTCGGCCGCACATTAGATTACGTGCGTGCTGTCGATGGTGTAAGTTTTGAATTACAACCGGGTGAAACATACGGGATCGTTGGTGAATCAGGAAGTGGCAAATCAACAACTGGTAAAGCAATTATGCATTTAACGAAAGCAACAGAGGGTAGCATTCATTTTAATAATAGAGATTTAACAAAGTTAAGTCGCTCTGAGCTACGTGAACAAAGAAAAGATATTCAAATGATTTTCCAAGATCCGTATTCATCGTTAAATCCGAAGAAACGTGTTCTCGACATTATTGCTGAGCCTCTTCGAAATTTTGAGAAGCTCTCACCTGATGAAGAACGTAGAGCAGTTCAAGAATATCTTGATAAAGTTGGTCTAAATCCAGAGTCAATTTATAAATATCCACATGAATTTTCCGGTGGACAAAGGCAGCGGATTGGTATTGCACGCGCTCTTACATTAAAACCGAAGCTTATTATCGCTGATGAACCTGTATCTGCGCTTGACGTCTCTGTACAGGCACAAGTATTAAACTTCTTGCAGGATTTACAAGCTGAGCTCGGACTAACATACTTATTCATTAGTCATGATTTAGGTGTAATTCGTCATATGTGTGACCGTATCGGTGTTATGTATCGCGGACGCATTGTCGAAGAAGCAACTAGTGCAGAAATTTATAGTAATCCGCAACATATTTATACGAAGCGCCTAATATCTGCAATTCCTGATATTCGTCCTGAAAACAGAGAGAGACAGCGCAAGCTCCGTCAACAAGTAAGCTCTGAATACGAGAAATCATACGAAAATTATTTCAATGAAAACGGTCGGGCTTATGATTTAAAACCAATCTCGCCAACGCACCGGGTGGCATTACCATAAGGGAGTGATAAAACATGTGGAAGTTTATATTACGGAGATTTTTAGTGATGATCCCGCAATTATTCGTGTTAAGTGTACTTGTCTTTCTACTAGCTAAGGCAATGCCAGGCGATGCCTTAACTGGCAAAGCAATGAATCCAAAAGCGGATCCAAAAGTGATTGAAGAACAGCGAGAAAAGCTTGGATTAAATGACCCAGTTACAACACAATATGTTCGCTGGATTAAAAATGCAGCCCAAGGTGACTTTGGTATTTCCTATGCACATAAAATGAAAGTAACCGATTTAATTGGAGAACGACTTGGAAATACAGTATCTTTAGCACTTGTCATTCTTATTCTTACTTATTTAATTGCCATACCACTGGGAGTTATAAGTGGGCGTTGGAATGATACATGGGCTGATCGACTCATTACCCTTTACAACTATCTAGGTTTTGCTACACCACTATTTATATTTGCACTAGTTATGCTCTTCCTATTCGGATTTAAGTTTGCAATATTCCCAACCGGCGGTAGCGTAGATCCTCAAGTTGCAACAGGTACATTTGCTTACTATTTAAGCAAATTGAATCACATGCTACTACCAGCTTTATCCGGGGCATTAATCGCAACAGTTGGTACTGTTCAATATTTACGAAGCGAAATTATCGATACGAAACATAAAGATTTTGTTCGTACAGTAAGAGCAAAAGGTGTTCCAGAATCAAAAATCTATTCTAGACATATTTTACGAAATTCATTCTTACCAATTGCAGCCTTCTTAGGCTATGAAATTACAGGATTAGTTGGCGGTGCCATCTTTTTAGAAAGTATTTTTAGCTATCCAGGAATTGGACAACTATTTATACAATCTATCTCTCAACGTGATTTTAGTGTAATAACTACACTCGTTATGTTTACTGGATTTGCAACGTTACTTGGAACTCTCCTTTCAGATATTATTCTAAGCATCGTCGATCCACGTATTCGTATTGATTAAAGAAAGGAGATGACGTTATGTTAGCAAACCCTGAAAAACAAACTGAAGTTATTCATTACGAAAAAAGCCCTTCTGGTTTCTCTATTATGTGGCGAGAACTTCGTAAAGATAAATTAGCAATGTTTTCACTTATTTTCCTAGCAATCTTATTAGTAGCAGTCTACGCAACATCTTTTATTATGAAACAAGAAGATATTGTACGAGTTGATTTATTCGCTATTTATGCTCCTCCCTCTGCTGAACATTGGTTAGGAACAGATTACGGAGGACGCGACATTTTCGGCCAACTTATTATTGGTACACGTAACTCCTTTACAATTGGATTAGCAATTACTATTCTTTCTTGTTTCATTGGCCTTTCAATTGGATTAATTGCCGGGTATTTTGGAGGAGCTATTGATAATATCATTATGCGCATTATCGACTTTGTTATGGTTTTACCATTTTTAATGCTTGTAATTGTATTTATTACACTTGTTCCTACATTCAATATTTTTACTTTCATTTTAATTATGAGCGTGTTCTTATGGACAGGAAAGGCCAGATTAATTCGCTCAAAGGTATTAACTGAAAAAGAACTAGATTATGTCTCTGCATCAAAAACTTTAGGAACACCAAACTGGAAGATCATTCTTTTCCAAGTACTACCTAACTTAAGTTCCATTATCATCGTTAGTGTTACATTAAACCTTGCTGGAAACATTGGTATTGAATCTGGTCTAACCTTCTTAGGATTTGGTCTACCAGAAAGTACACCAAGCCTTGGTACACTTGTTAGTTATGCTAGAAATCCAGATGTATTACAAGAGAAATGGTGGATTTGGTTACCCGCATCAGTCATGATTTTAACATTGATGCTGTGTATAAATTTTATTGGTCAAGCGCTACGCCGTTCGGCCGACGCAAGACAAAGAAAAGGATAAGGGGTGGACGAAATGACAAATAAGCCAAAGTTTTTCAAAGTATTAAGTACACTTGCAGTTTCAACATTACTACTTTCAGCATGTGGGGGCAGTGGTGGTGGTGGTAGTGAAAAAACGAGCAGCACAAAAAAAGTAGATACAAATAAATTTAGTACATCTGTTAAAAATGATAAAAAAGAAGTTAAAGATGGTTCATTAACATATGGTCTTGTTTCTAACACACCATTTGAAGGACTTTTGAACTTCGCTGTGTATGAAGGAGATCCTGATAACCAAGTCATTACCATTTTCGATGAATCTTTATTATCAAATGACGAAAACTGGGAATACACGAATGATGGCGCTGCTACATATGAAATTTCTAAAGATAAAAAGACAATTACACTTAAAATTAAAGATAATGTAAAATGGCATGATGGAAACCCTGTTACTGCTGAAGATTTAGAATACTCTTATCTTGTAATTGGTAGCAAACAATATGCCGGTTCTCGCTATGACACTCAAATGCAAATGATTGAAGGTATGGAAGATTACCACAATGGAAAAGCCGAAAAAATTTCAGGTATTAAGGTAACGGATCCGAAAACGATTTCGATTACGTTTAAAACACCGAACCCTTCAGTGAAAACTGGGCTTTGGACATACCCTCTTCATAAGAAATACTTAGGAGATGTACCAATCGATAAATTAGCAGAATCTGATAAAATCCGTAAAAACCCAATTGGTTTCGGACCTTTTAAAGTGAAGAAAATCACGCCAGGTGAAGCTGTTGAATTTGAACGTTTTGATGATTATTATGGCGGAAAACCAAAACTAAAAAGTATGGTTTTAAAAGTTGTTAACCCTTCTGTTGTTAACGCGTCCTTAAAAAATGGTGATATTGACATTGCTGAAGTAAGTGCAGATCAGTATCCAAATGTAAGTACATTAAAAAATGCACAATTAGTCGGTAAAACTGATTTATACTATAGCTATATCGGTTTTAAATTAGGCCATATGGATAAAGAAAAAGAAGAAGTAGTAATGGATAAGGAGAAATTTAAAGATGTTCGTGTACGTCAAGCAATGGCGTATGCTATCGATCGAAAAGAAATTGGTGAAAAATTATATCACGGCCTACGTTATCCGGCTAACTCACCAATCCCACCATCTCTACCAAAATATCATAACAATAAAGCTGGTGCCTATGATAAAGATATAGAGAAAGCTAAAAAATTATTAGATGAAGCTGGCTATAAAGATACGAACGGAGATGGATTCCGTGAAGATCCTAATGGTAAAGAATTTAAAGCTAATTTCTTATCAATGAGTGGTAGCGATGTAAGTGAACCACTTGCAAAATTCTTTATTCAATCTTGGAAAGACATCGGCCTAAAAGTAGAGCTTCTTGATGGTCGCTTACATGAATTTAACTCATTCTACGATATGATTAAAAAAGATGATCCAAAAGTTGATCTTTTCGCGGCAGCTTGGGGAACTGGATCTGACCCAGATCCTTCTGGTATTTGGGCTAAAGATGCAGCGTTCAATTACCCACGTTGGGCTACTGAAAAAAACACAGAATTATTAAAACAAGGTATTTCTCCAGAAGCTGCTGATGAAAAGTACCGTAAAGATGTCTACGATAAATGGCAAAAATTAGTTCATGACGAAGTACCATTAATTCCACTTCATTATAAATTTGACTTAAAAGGTGTAAATAATCGCGTAAAAGATTATAAATATACACCAGAAGATCAATACAAGTGGGGGAAAGTTAGCGTAACAAGCGATAAAGCAGAAACAGAGAAATAAGAAAATAGCTCCTAGCACTAAGATACATGCTAGGAGCTATTTTTTATTTATAATACTTCTCTTGCTATTAATAACAACCAATTCCTTTCCTACTCTAAAATTAAAAGATTTGATGAACCATCTTTATTAAAATAGCTAACGTAACAGATGCAGCAAATCCCCCTAAACAAATAAGACCGACACCTTGGCTATATGATAAATTTTGAAATGCTTTCATCTTTTTCATCCTCCCTCTCTCCCCTTCGATATGTTTATTTTACCAATGGAATAATTTTCATAACATCGATTTCACTAACAACTAACTTACAAATTTGTAAGTTAACAATTTCCCTTTAAAGTTATATATCTAGTATGTCCAAGCTCTCTCCCTTTATACGTCAAAAAAGACCTCGCATTATATCAAGGTCTTGCTTACACTACAGAATATCTCACTCAATTTATTTTATAATCATCACCGGGCATTTCACTCGTTTTGCTATTTTATGACTTACACTACCAAGCACCATCTCTTGCAGTGTATTTAATCCTCTACTTCCAGCTATAACAAGATCTATATCCCCTGTATTTACATATTGAACGATCGTATCTCCAGGATCACCATGTAATATCGTAATTGTATAAGAAATGTTCTCTTTCTTTAATAAACCTTCAATCTCTTTTAATTTATCTTTTCGACTAGCCGATATCGTTTCTAAATCTGTTTGGCCTTGTATAATATCTGATTTTGCCGTTCTATTATCTACTACGTACACAACTTCAACATTTGTTTCTTCACTACATTTCGCAATATATGTTGCATGTTCCGCTGCTCGAAGTGCATGTTCAGAACCGTCACATGCTAATATAATTTGTTTGTACATATGCTGAATCCCCTTTTCGTTATCCTACTCGTATTATATATTAAAGCCCCCTAAAAAGGAGGCTTCTAACTAGCAATTCTTTTATTATAAGTAGCTAAATTTGAAATGATCTTCGAGCTTCGTTCATTTAATCCCGTTATACTTACTTTCATGTCACTTTGTTCATACTTCATGATAACTTTATCAATTGCGGCTACTGCTGAATCATCCCATACGTGTGCATGGGTAAAATTCAACTCAATTTCTTTTACATCTTCATTGAATGCAAAGTTATTTATAAAGTCTGCTGTAGATGCAAAGAAAAGTTGACCATGAATTTCGTATATTTTCTTATTTTCAATATATAAATGTTTCACGTGAATCTTTGCCATATTGAAAGCAAATAAAACTGCACTAATTACTGTTCCGATAATTACACCTAATGCTAAATTATGTGTAATTAAGACAATCACAACTGTTACGATCATAACTAATGCATTTCCTTTTGGTACTTTATGAATCGTTGTTACAGAGTTCCAATCAAACGTTCCGATTGAAACCATAATCATAACTGCAACTAATGCTGCCATCGGAATATGAACGACATAGTCACCTAAAACAAATAGTAATACGATTAAAAATCCACCCGCTACAAATGTTGATAAACGACCTCGTCCACCTGATTTAATATTAATAACAGATTGTCCAATCATTGCACATCCTGCCATTCCACCGAAGAAACCAGCGACAATATTCGCAATACCTTGCCCACGTGCTTCCTTATGTTTATTACTTTCCGTATGCGTCATATCATCTAAAACTGAAGCTGTTAATAATGACTCGAGTAAACCGATAATTGCAAGCATAACTGCGTACGGTAAAATAATCCCTAATGTCTCAAGTGTAAAAGGCACGTCAGGAATGCTAAAGAACGGTAATTCTTTCGGCAGACTTCCCATATCCCCGACTGTTTTTAACTGTAATCCGCTCATAAGTGCAATACTTGTCACGATGATAATTGAAATAAGTGTAGACGGTACCGCCGTCGTAATACGTGGAAATACATATATAATTGCAAGTCCTAGTGCGACAAGTGCATACATTTGCCAAGTTGCATTTTTAAAATGCGGCAATTGCGCTGTAAAAACTAAAATTCCAAGTGAATTTAAAAAGCCACTCATAACAGATTTAGGAACAAACTTCATAAATGAGCTCAGTTTGAACACGCCAAAAATAATTTGGACAATACCCGTTAATATTGTTGTAGCAAATAAATATTGCAAACCGTGATCTTTCACGAGCGTTACCATTAATAATGCCATTGCACCTGTTGCAGCTGAAATCATTCCAGTTCGTCCGCCAACAAATGAAATGGTCACTGCAATACAAAAGGCTGCATATAGCCCAACGGTCGGATCCACGCCTGCAATAACAGAGAAAGCAATCGCTTCAGGAATTAACGCTAAAGCAACGACAATTCCTGATAGTACGTCCCCTCTCACATTGGAGAACCAATCATTTTTTATCGTTTGAAACAAAATACCACTCCTCTACTCTTTTATCCCGCATTAACGGGCAGTAAGATCCCCAACTCAAAATTCAGCGGCAGCAAAGAAGTTAGGCGGGGATCAACTGCCCATAAAAGCCCGATTGGTTCAACTAATAATCAGTGAGGGATGAACAAAACCCCCACTGATTAAAGTTTCACTTTATCATTTGATTTTCTCCATAAGAAAATCTAAGCCGACTGCACGAAGGCTATTATATAACGAGTAGAGAGATTTTTGCTATGTAAAAGTTTCCTACAGAAAAAGACGCTACCTTAGCATCGCCTTTGCTCATTTTATTAATGTCCACCGTGCCCTTGACCACTTTCTTGCACAATCTCTAACCTCTCATCCAATATACCTTGTGTTTCAAATGAAATATCACTCGTACTTCCTAATAAGAAGCCGTGGTTATACGGTCCAAGTGTTGGGTCATCTTTAAACTTCGGCTGAATACTAGCAAGAAAGTCATACACTGGTTGTGAAGCTTTACCTTCTTCTAATAATACAACAGGGGCATGTTTACCCATATGTGAAAAAGGTGCTCCCGCAACTGCTAAGTCTGGTGTTTTGCTTGAAACAAATGATAAACCGTGACCTGGTTTTGTGAATCCCCAGCCAAATTTCGTTTTTTCATCTTTAAATTTCGCAAAAGCAACCGAATTTTCTGTTGGAGTTTCTCCACTAATACGCGTTACTTTCCCGTATTTACTTAACTCTTTTTCTACAGTTTTTGAAATAATTTTTTCTGGTCCTAATACATATATATTCGCTTTATCTTTTCTCATCTTTAATGCCTCTATCGTCGCTTCTGGCACCTTATCTTTATCTGTATATAAAAGCGGTTCTGGCATATGAGAGATCCAGTTCACAGCTGGTGTTGTATATAAACGTCCTTCTTCCTCAGACGAACCGATAATAACACTATTTGGATAGCTACCTGTTATATCGGCATATTCTTTATCCACTTCTTTAGCAAATGTAGCTGGATCCGTTTCTTTTATTTGCTTTACTTTATACTCTTTTAATTGCTCAAGGATAGATGCACCTACATCCCCCATCACCATAATTTGTGTTCCATCTTTCGTTCCGAGCGGATTTAATCGTTTTATTTCTTTTAATGTCATTTCGGGTACCTTTTCTTTTTCTATAAATAAAATCGGCCCGTTATTCGGATGATGAATAAGATCCGCACTCGCAATACCTAATTGCCACTCGTTTACTGGTACTAAAATAATAGCGCCTGGCTGATTCTCTTTATGCGTTGCTGGCCATATCGTTTGCGAAGTTAGTACTGCCATTTGCAGAGGATCGTTTGTGTTTAATCTCGTTACATTTTTTAAACTTGTCGTTAATAAATCATTCGATGCACCTTCGTTCATTTCTTTAGGCGCAGTTACCTCCTGATTCATTTTCATTTCCTTTTGCTCTGTTTTCTTCTCTTTTGTAGATTCATGATTTTTATGATCTGTATTCGTTTGTCCACACGCCGCAAGACCAACCGCCGCAATTATTGTTATCCCAAAAATTCGGGTCATCTGTTTCACTATACCGCCTCCATTTGAATCGTTTTCGAGCCAATATGATTACCTAAAATGGAATTTCAACTTTACAATAACAAGCAATTCTGAAGAAATTATGCAGATGCATGATAATCTGCACCATTTCTTCATGATTTTGACTTACAATTTAAGTAATAACTACAAATGCGGAGGTACTCTATGGTCGATATACTACTCGTAGATGATGAGCCGAGAATGCTTGAATTATTAACGCTTTATCTTACTCCAATCGGATATAACTGCGTATGTGCAGTATCTGGGGAAGAAGCTATTTCACATATAGAAAATCGAAACTTCAAATTTGTTTTACTCGATATTATGATGCCAAAGATGGATGGGTGGGAAACGTGCAAAAGAATTCGATCCTTTAGTAACGTTCCTATCATTATGGTAACGGCCCGTGATCAAACGGTAGATGTCATCCAAGGGTTAAAACTTGGAGCGGATGATTATGTAACCAAACCTTTCCATGAAGAAGAGCTTTTCGCAAGAATTGAAGCTGTTTTAAGGCGAACGAATCAACACGCGCAAATCCAATATCACGGCATTTTATGGGATGAGGCAAAGCATTTCGTTTCTGTCTATAATGAAGAACTTCTTCTCACTCCAATCGAATTTTCCTTACTCGGGTTATTTTTACGTCATGTGAACTACGTGTTAAGCCGCGATCAGCTCATTGAACGAATTTGGGGATTAAATACAAATACAGAAGATAGAACAGTCGATTCACATATTCGTAATTTGCGTGATAAATTACGAAAATTAAATTTCCCTATTGATCACCATTTGAAAACTGTTTACGGAGTCGGCTATCGATGGGTTGATACTGTAGATTAAGGAGCAAAACGATGAAGCGAATATCTATTCAACTCGGATTTTATTTTTTAATTGTTACACTTTTAATCGAAAGTGTTCTATTTGTCTTGCTTTATTATAGCCTTGTCAACAATAGAGTAAACGAAGAAATGACAGCTTTATTAAAGCGCGGAAATAGTCACCGAGATGTCCTTGAAAAGTATTTTGATAAGCAAACAATCTCCCATGTTGCACTAATGGAATCCGAAGCCGAAACCACTGTCGTTATTACAAATGCAAATAAAGAAGTACTGGCTAAATCCAACGAAATAAATACTACTATAAAAAAGCATATTGAAAAAATGCAAACACGGACAGATCATGACGGAGCAATTATAGAAAATCATTGGAAAACATCTAATTATATATGTACAGTTAGCCCCATTATAGTAGCAGGAAAAACAGAAGGCTACGTATATATGTTTCTCGGAACAGAATCGATTGAGGAAATGGTTAACGGGCTAACAAGACAATTCATTATTGCCGGAGTCATTACGTTTCTATTAACAGTCATCACCATCTTTCTATTATCACGATTGTTAACAAAACCATTGTTACACATGAAACATGCCACTGAAAAAATGAGTAAAGGCGATTTATCCGTTTCGTTAAAGACTACTCGAAATGACGAAATTGGTGAACTAGCATCGTCTATTCAAACGCTTGCTAATGATTTACATTATATGAAAACAGAGCGAAGTGAATTTCTAGCAAGTGTTGCTCATGAATTACGAACACCGTTAACATACGTAAGAGGTTATGCTGACATTGCTTTAAAAGAAACCACATCTCCTGAGCAACGTTTGCGATATTTATCTATTATAAAAGATGAGTCTGATTATATTACGAACTTAGTTCAAGATTTATTTTCACTTGCACAAATGGAACAACATAACTTTTCTATTCAAGTAAAGGAAGTACATTTATACGCCTTCCTTACTCGCATAGCCGAAAAGGTAAATGCCATGTATAAAGAAAGATACATTACAGTTTCTTTCTCTTGTCCTCCTACACTGCTAGTAAACTTAGATGAACAGCGATTTGAACAAGTTATAATAAACATTTTAAATAACGCTTATAGACATTCAAAAGAACATTCTCATATAAACATTTCTGTTACAGAAGAACATAAAAATATCTCCATTACAATTGAAGATGAAGGCGAAGGTATTCCTCCTGAAGACCTCCCTCACATTTTCGACCGCTTTTATCGAGTTGATAAAGCAAGATCACGAGCTACAGGTGGAACTGGTTTAGGACTATCTATCGTAAAAGAAATTGTAGAACTACACAGCGGGAATGTTACTGTCACAAGCGAAGTCGATCACGGGTCTTGCTTTATCATTTCATTACCATCTATAAAGAAACACGACTATTGATGGTAGTCGTGTTTCTTTATCATTTTACTTTATCCCGCTTTAATGGGCAGTAAGACCCCCACCTCAAAATTCAGCGAAAGCAAAGAATTTAGGTGGGGATCAACTGCCCCTAAAAGTCCGATTGGTGAGGGCTGATAATCAGTGGGGATGAAGAAAACCCCCACTGATTAAAGTTTCACTTTATAATATAAATTTACAAATTGCCCAAAACGTTTCGTATCGGTTAAAGTTAAATTAATTTCTGGATTCTTGTCTTGAAATAATGGAACTCCAGAACCTAATATATGTGGTGTAATCGTAACGATATATTCATCAATTAGATTATTTTTAAAGAACTCACTCAGTAGACTTCCTCCACCGACCATCCATATTTTAGATCCTTCTTGTGCTTTTAACCTTTTAGTAAACTCCACTACATCTTCATTTACAAACTCCACGTTTCCGTCTGAGCCTTTTTCTGAACGAGAAAAAACATAACATGCTTTATCTAAGTAAGGGAATGTTTCCGTATGCTCTACTACATAATCGTACGTTCTTTTCCCCATAATTATTGTATCAATCGTTTCATACATTTCTGTATAACCGTTATCTCCCTCTCCTTCGGTTTCCATTAACCACTCTAAATCATCATTCTCTTTCGCAATATATCCATCCAAACTAGCGGCTATAAATAAAACAACTTCACGTGACATCTCTTTTCCTCCTTGCAACGTATATTGATAAAATCACCTTATACGCACTATACTATCCTTAAAACATGACAATTCATGTCATATTAAAAAAAGAAATGAGTGAGATAGTTGTCAAAAGCAAAACGTCTACTAGACATTCTTATATTCGCTTCTGCGAAAAGAACATTTACAGCTCAGGAAATAGCTAATGAATTTAATATTTCCGTTCGTACTGTTCATAGATACATTTTAGATTTAAGCGATATGGGATTACCCCTTTACGCAGAACAAGGTCGTAACGGAGGATATAAAGTATTAATGAATAAAGTCATTCCGCCTATTTTATTCACCGAAGAAGAAGCAGTATCCATCTTTTTTGCTTTTCAGTCTTTAAGCTACTACAGAGACTTACCATTTAATACAGAACTCAATTCCGTTACGCATAAACTGTATAGCTCTCTACAACATGATGCGAAAGCGAAAGTTGATAAAATACGCTCTTATATTGCTTTTTGGAATCCAAAGAGAACAATTGATACACCTCTTTTAAACGAAGTGTTAACCGCAGCTATTGAAAATAAAAATTTACACTTTCAATATGAATCTAAATCGGGGATAAAAACAAAACATGTTCATCCTATCGGTGTATATGCTCATGATGGGCTATGGTACTTACCATCCTATGACTTCAGCAGAAAAAAGGTATTACTGTATCGCGTTGATCGTATTCTTTCTATATTATCAACAGAAGAAAATGAAGATACGTTCATGAATTTAGAAAAATGGTTCGACTCGAGCTCTAACGTCGTACACATTCCTACCCAGTTACATGTTTCATTAACAGCAGAAGGCGTGCGCCAATGTAAAAGCGTTCCTTACCTTGAAGAATTCGTGGTAGGAAACGAAGACGGGACAGGATATATACATTCAACAATTGATAAAGGTGAAATCAATTTTATTACCCCTTTATTTTATAGACTTGGAAAAGATGCACGAGTTTTAGAGCCAAAAGAATTGATAGATAGTTTACGTATACGTGCAAAAGAAGTTTTACATATGTATGAAGACGAAAAAAGCTGCTAGATATAAGCAGCTTTTTGTTTATTTGTTCCTATTGTTTTGACTGTTGACGAATATCAATCCACCAACGATATGACGCATTCATATTTTCAGTACTTCCATTCCCTCTGTAATGGAAAGCATCCAAAAAGATTGAATCTAGTTTATCTTCATCTACAAAATAACCTAAGTTAACTTTTACCGTTTCTCCTGGTCGGATACTGCCAATATTGTAGAAGCTTTTCCCATCTCCGTGAGGCTCTAAATAATCAACTTCTCCCGTCATAATACGCGTTGCTTCCATTCCCTCTTCTTTAGCGTATTTCCATGCATTCCCTTCAAATTTAAGCTGCTTTATGGATGGATGCATATAGATTTCTTCTGTCGCCTGTTTACCAATATTTCTCACTGTTGTTGTTAAGTAGACAAATTTAACATTAACTAATTTCGAATCTACTAATGTATCAATTGAATCTTTACCATTCCCTAATTTATATACATCCCGTCTGTACGATAGCAATTTCCCCGTCTGATCTAAAGCCTTCTTCTTGCTTAATATCCCTAGGCCAAGTTCATTAAAATTCTCTTGTTTAAAATCTTTAATCGAATCAAAAACTTCAACTTTTTCTATCACATATTCAATTTGGCTGTTATCCATAGATATCGTTACTGGAACCTTTTGCCCTATATGAAATAGTCGTTTGCTATCTTTTTTCAAAGGAATCACTTTAGGTTTTTTAGGTTCATCTGCTTGGCTAAAATACTTTTTATCATAATTTGATATATGTGCTGCCTTTTCTTTTGACGTGGGCTCAAGTGAAATATTCCCTAACACATCTATCATTTGTTCTTCATTTATATCTGATCCAATAAAACTTTCTAACATAATCCCTTCTTTCTCAAAAAAGAGAAAGACCTTCCTATCAAACATTACATTGTTGTTTCCAGTTTCTTTATGAACAATTACTGCTTTCTTGCCACCTATCTCTTTTTCTTCGTAGCTTTTTGAATATAAAGTTTGAAAGTCCGCATTTTCCCCTACTCTCCAAAGACTAAATGAAAAGCCTCCCTTTGCGTCGTTATCTTTAAATGAATATTTCATAGCAGAGTCATCAATTGCTTCCATATTTTCTGGCAATTTACCAACCTTCAACTTATACCACTTATTACTCTTTTGCGAGTCCTTATTTGTTACTGAAACATTTACTTCGTAATTTTGTTTTTGAACAATCATATTATAAACTTTCACTGCACCAAAAACGGTTGTCGGCATGCCGATTAATAAGCAAGCAGCAGCGATTAACATACGATGTTTTTTACGCTTTTTCTGTGGTTGTCCATCTTTCAGCTTCATTTCCTCCATAAACAATTTCTTTTTACGCGTATATGTATGTGAAAATTCATGTTGTTCTTCGAGTTTATCAAAATCATCTAAAGCAATTTTTTCAGCAAGTTCATATATTTCTTTGGAGTTCTTTGAATTCGTCATGTTGTATACCTCCTATAATATTTTGGACTCGTTTTCGAGCGCGTTCAAACTGCTTGCGGACATTGGCCTCGGTTATCCCCATGACACTTGAAATTTCTTGGTACGTTAAGTTATAGAAGACTTTGTACTTAAACACCTGTCTGTTAGATTCATTTAACTCTTTTAGCAATGTATCAATTTGAACCTCAGACATTTTACGTTTTTCCCACTCTTCAATATTTTCATCTACTGCTTCTGTTAATTCTCTTTCATATTCTTCTAAAAATGTTTCATGTCGTTTATTTTTTCGGTAACTATCAATCGCCTTGTTTTTCGCTATCCTCAAAATGTAGCGTTTAAGCTCTTCAGTGCTCAAGCTATGAAGCTTTTCCAAGTTCTTATAAAGAGTAATAAACGTCTCTTGAACTGCATCTTCAGCCTGCTGAATATTATTTAAAATGGAATAGGCTATATAATAAATTTTTTGCTCGTACAACTCGTATAGCTCTTCCATCTTTTCATAATCGTTGTTTGTAACTTTCATATAATTCCTCCTCTTACTCTATATAACGAATGAGCAATATACTTTGTGACACTGCAAAATCTTTTTATAGATAAAATTTAATAATAGAATAAACAAAAGCCCAATTTCTCTATTGTAACTGAGAAATTGGGCTTTTATTTATTCGAATTTTCCTGACTGCTCCTTTAAGATTATCCCTCTTACGCCTTGTCAGTAAACAGCATTTTCTCTATCGCTTCTTTTAACAAATGCTTTGTCTCTTCCAAGTTATAATTCTGCTTCTCTCCAGGGTGTACCGTATAAAACTCAGCAAATGAGCGCTCTTTATATCTTGGTACGACATGCATATGATAATGTGTTAACTCGTTAAATACTCCACCATTTTGACAAATTGTAATTCCGTCAGGTTTATATAATAGCTTAATCGCTTTTGCAATCAGCTTAGAAGCATCCATAATTGATTTCGCTATAACATCATCTAATTCGTCCACTTCTACAACATGCTGCTTTGGTACAATTAAAGTATGACCTGAATAGAAAGGTTCATGATCTAAAAAGCATGTTACATAGTCATCTTCATATACTTTATATATTTTTTCCTCTCCGCTTGCTAATTTACACCCTAAACATTCCATCATATTTCCCCCTTTATTAAAAACATAAAAACGTGAGAGCCGTATTCTCACGTTTTTATGTTTCACTTTATTAGTTCAATTGTTTCCGTAACTTTTATACTATCTTTTACCGATTGAACAATCGTACAATTTTTCACTGCTAGTTGCAGTGCCTTGTCCAACTGCTCTTCTGTAATGTTTTGTGCTTTAATTTTATAGTGCAAATGAACACTTTCAACTGGTTTTGATAAAGCTTCACTTCTACCAATTTCAGTCTCAATTGTAAACGTATCGTATGTAATACGTTTCTTTTCTAAAATTGTTCGAAAGACAATTGCACTACATCCTGCGATAGAAGAAACAAGTAATTGTAACGGTGAATACCCGTTTTCTTTTCCAATCGCTAATTGACCATACGATAAATCTGCCTCTATATCATCGTGTTTGATTGTTAGTTTCATTTGTTTTCTCCATCTCCACTTTCATCGGTTTCTTCCGTTTCTTACTCATATAATAATATATGTAGCAGAAAATGATAAATGGAATACCACAATATAACGCCATTCTTTGTTCTGGAATAAACGCTAAACTAATAACAACGATACTATTTGTAATTAAAGCTAAAATAGGAACGATTGGATATAACGGTGTTCTATACTTTAAGTCCTCTAACTTTCCCCCGCCTTTTATATACTGACTTCTAAAGCGAAGTTGCGATAGAGCAATAATGATCCAACTTGAAACAGCAGATAAACCAGCTATAGATAATAAGTACATGTATACTGTATCTTCTGCAAGGAAGCTTGTTAATAACGATAACGCCGCAACAGCAATCGTTACGACTAGCGCTGTAATTGGAATACCACGTTTATTTACCTTCTTGAAAGATGTTGGTGCCATTCCTTCATTTGCAAGTGACCATAATATACGAGTTGCCGCATATAATCCTGAATTCGCTACGGATAGTAAAGCTGTAATAATAACGAAGTTCATAATATCAGCTGCGTATGGAATTCCGATTTTATCAAATACAACTACGAATGGACTTTCAATTACTCCTGCTTCTTTCCAAGAAATTAACCCTACTAAAATTGTCATTGTTAAAATGAAGAATAACATAATGCGCCATACTGTATTACGAATTGCACGTGGAATTGTTTTTTCAGGCTCCTTACTCTCTCCTGCTGCAATCCCGATTAACTCTGTTCCTTGGAAGGAAAAGTTAACTGTAATCATCGTAAGAAGCACTGCAGCTAGTCCATTTGGGAATAGCCCACCATCACTTACAAAGTTAGAGAAAAGAGGCGCTGCTTCTTTTCCGTCGTATGGTAAAAATCCTAGTAACGCGCTACCACCAAGTAGAATGAATGCAATAATTGTAACTACTTTAATACTAGAGAACCAAAACTCTAATTCAGCATAACTCTTCGCTGATATTGCATTTGAAGCATATAAAATAACTCCGAATACGAGACACCATACCCAAACATCAACATTCGGAAACCATCTTTTCATCATTAAACCGATCGATGTTAATTCTAATCCTACTGTTACTGCCCATCCAATCCAGTATAGCCAACCGATCATAAATCCAGTTCCTGGTCCAATAAACTTCGTCGCATACTTTTGGAAAGATCCTGAAACTGGCATTGCTACCGTTAGCTCTCCAAGACAAAGCATTGTTAAATACATAATAAATCCGCCTACTAAATATGAAAGGATGGCTCCCCCTGGTCCAGCCTGATTAATGGTGTAACCTGAACCTAGAAAAAAACCAGTTCCGATTACACCACCTAGTGCGATCATAAATAAATGTCTACTCTTCATCGTACGATGTAATTGCTCATTCGTTGTTTGCTGCATCTTAATCCTCCCCCTACAATTACCCCTATCTCTTTTTAAAATTTTCTGATAATAAAAATATACACGAAAGCGATTACAATTTCTATATAAAATTAAAACTTTTCTGATAAAACAATATAAAAAATCGAATTATCGCAAGATTCAGATGCTACTTAAAGGAAAATAAGGATAAACAAGGAAAAACCTTTACATATATTGTAAAGGTTAACGAAGTTCTAATCTTCTCGATAAAATTGATAAACTATAATTTACGATAAAGTACATACAAGCTACTACTATAAACGTTGGAATCATATAATTTACATTCTGTCCGCTAATAATTTGAGCATTATGCATAAGCTCTGGCAGTGATATAACAACTGCTAATGCTGTATCTTTCAGCAATGAAATAAACTGACTGACAAGCGGCGGAACCATTCTTCTTAATGCTTGTGGTAAAATAATATGCCAAAGCGCTTGAACATACGTTAATCCTGAAGATCTTGCGGCCTCAATCTGCCCTTTTTCAATCGATAATAGACCACTTCGAACAATTTCAGATATCATTGCTGCTTCAAATATTGTTAAGGCAACAATTACAGCTGTTATAATTTCTAATTTCAATCCTACTTCTGGAAGTGCAAAATATGTGAAAAATATAATTAAAAGTAGTGGTAAATTCCGAATCACTTCAACGATAATTCCTAATATTTGTGAGACAACAGGTATTTTCATGTAGCGCAATATTCCTATTACACTACCAATAATAAAGCTAAGTACAATTGCTACGAGCGCTACCTCTAACGTTATAAGTAATCCTTTTAATAAAAACAGAATATGATCTCCTGTAATTGCTCCCTTAAAATCCATTTACACCGCCTCCTTTGCTAAGCGTTTTTCTAAATAACGCACTAGCATACTGAGCGGAATTGTTAATATTAAATAAAACATCCCGACAAATATATATACATCGAACGTAACAAATGTCTTCGTTGAAATTAAGTCTCCTTGATACATTAAATCAGCTCCAGCTATAATTCCGAGTATGGAAGAGTTTTTTACTAAATTGAGAAATTGATTTCCTAAAGGAGGGATTACGATTTTCATCGCCTGAGGTAAAACAACATAATACATTCCCTGTACATACGTTAATCCTGAAGACCGCGCCGCTTCCATTTGACCTTTTGCAACTGATAAAATACCAGCGCGAATGACTTCTGCAATAAATGCTGCTGTATATACGGTAAGCGTAACTGTTCCTGCTACAAAACCATTTAAAGTAATTCCTATTACAGGTAAAGCGAAATAAAATATAAATGCGATTAATACGAGTGGAATATTTCTTACAAACTCTACAAAAGCTGATCCTATCCAATTTAAAATACGAATAGGTGCAATGCGCATTACAGCCAAAATTATACCCAAAATAAAGCTGCCTATTAACGCAATTACACTAGACATCACTGTATATTTAAAGCCTTCTAAATACATATCAATGTTATTCGTTAATATAGAAAAATCAGGCACATATTCTCCCCTCTTTCTTTACAAGAAGAGGATGAGCGTCCCTCATCCTCTTACTATTTATCAATGGGAATACAGCTCCGCTCATTAAAATATCACTTTACTACTCTTGCTTTTGCCCAATCCATTTCTCATACAATTTGTCGTACTCCCCGTTCGCCTTCATATCTTTTAGCAAGCTATTAATCTCTTTCGTTAAATCATCTGCACCTTTTTGCACTGCAATTCCGTACGGCTCATCTGTGAAAATTTTCCCTACAACTTCATAATTCGAATCTTGTTTTGCCATGCCGTAAAGAATTGCATTATCTGTCGTTAAAACATCACCTTTCCCTGCTTTTAACGCCGTAAATGCCTCACTGTAATTTTCAAATTCTAATACAGTCGCTTCCGGTGACTTTTGACGAATATTATTTGTAGACGTTGAACCTTTTACAGCTAACACTTTCACACCCTTTTTCACATCATCAATACTTTTAATATCGCTTCCTTTTTTCACAAGTAACGATTGCCCCGCTTTAAAATATACATCTGAAAAATCTACTTCTTTTTTACGTTCTTCTGTAATTGTCATTGTTGCGATAATTGCATCAATATCACCGTTTTTCAGTAGTGGAATACGCGTTTTAGACGTTACTTCTTTTAATTCTAGTTTCTTTTCATCTCCAAGAATTTTTTTCGCAAGCGCCTTTGCTACATCAACATCAAATCCTTCTACTTGCCCTGTTGAAGGATTTTTCAATCCAAATAAGTTCGTATCATTCTTCACCCCAACTACTAGCTTCCCGCGCTTTTTAATTTGCTCAACAGCCCCGCCTTGCTTCGTATTCGTTTCTTTCGCCTCATCTTTTTTACTTCCACACCCGGCCACGACAAGTACGAATAAACATGAGAATACGATTAACGTAAACAACTTTTTCATTTTAAGCATAAAACTCCTCCTTTAATGATTTAACACTCTTCTTAAAAATAGACGTGCTCTTTCTTGTTCAGGACTTGCAAAAAATTGCGCCGGTGTTGTATCTTCAATAATTTGACCATCATCCATAAACAAAATCCGATCTGCTACTTCTCGCGCAAATCCCATTTCATGTGTGACAACGACCATCGTCATCCCTTCTTTAGCTAGCGTCTTCATAACATCAAGTACTTCCCCGATCATCTCTGGATCAAGAGCAGACGTAGGCTCATCAAATAGCATAATTTCCGGCTGCATTGCGAGCCCCCTAGCAATTGCTACCCTTTGCTGTTGTCCTCCGGATAATTGATGCGGGTATACACTAGCCTTCTCCGGAATTCCTACTTTCTCTAAATAAAACATCGCTGTTTTCTCAGCTTCCCCTTTTGAAACTTTATTTACTTTAATCGGTGCTAGTGTAATATTTTGAAGAACCGTCTTATGTGGATATAAATAAAAATGTTGAAAGACCATTCCAATATTTCGGCGTAATTCATTCATATCTGTTTTTGCATTGTGTACTTCCGTATCTTGTACAATTAACGCTCCATCTGTAATTGTCTCTAACTGATTTATACACCGTAGCAACGTACTTTTTCCTGATCCGGACGGCCCAACAACTACTACCACTTCACCTTTTTTCACTTGTACATTAATATCTTTTAAAACTTGAAAGCTGCCATAATATTTATTTACATTACGAAACTCTATCAACATACTCCCCCCTTCCCTTACAAAGCATGTACATTCTTTTTATATTCAAAAATAGGCAAAAAAATAACTTCCAGCCTCATTTTGCCCATAAAAAAAGCAAAGGGATTTTCCCTTTGCTTTTTCATTTCTATTCCATTAAGATACTTCTTCTTTCTTATCTTTGCCGTATTCATGCTCCCAGAAATCCGCATTTTTAATTCCTAATGGCCCTGGATCAAATACTGGATCTTTTCCTTCTTTTTTCTGCTTTTCATAATCCTTTAATGCAACTAATGCAGGTTTTTGTAATAATAAAATCGCAATGATATTTACCCATGCCATAATTCCTACACCGATGTCACCTAAAGCCCAAGCTGTTGCTGCTGTTTTTATACAGCCGTAGAATACAGCTCCTAAAAATACAAATTTTAGTACCATAGACAGCCAAGGACGGTCTTTATCACGATTTAAGTACGCGATATTCGTTTCTGCAATGTAGTAATACGCCATAATTGTTGTAAAGGCAAAGAATAATAACGAGATTGCAACGAAACCGTTTCCAAATCCAGGGAAAACAGATTCTACCGCTGCCTGTGTATATCCAGGTCCTGGCTGAGCACCATTTAATTTATTTACGATAAAGTTTTTTCCGCTTGCATCAAATACGTTATACATGCCTGTAATAATCATCATAAATGCTGTTGCTGAACAAACAAATAATGTATCAATGTAAACGGAAAATGCTTGCACTAAACCTTGTTTAGCTGGATGTGATACTTCAGCTGCTGCTGCAGCATGTGGTCCAGTTCCTTGCCCTGCTTCGTTGGAATAAATACCACGTTTTACTCCCCAAGAAATTGCTAAACCGATAATACCACCGAAAGCCGCTTCTAATGCAAAAGCACTTCTTATAATTAACATAAATGCTTCTGGCAATTTTTCAATATTCATAGCAACAATAACGCAAGCTACTAAAATATAACCAACTGCCATAAACGGTACGACAACTTGTGCAACGTTAACGATTCGCTTTACGCCACCGAAAATGATAAGAGCTAACACAACAACTAATAAAGCCCCTGATACAGTAGTGTTAATTCCAAAAGCTGTTTCTAAACTTACAGCAATACTATTTGCTTGCACACCTGGTAGTAAAAGCCCCGTTGCAAGAATTGTCGCTGCAACGAATACTAATGCATACCATTTCACACCTAAACCTTTTTCAATGTAATAAGCAGGTCCACCACGAAACTGTCCTTGATGTTTCGTCTTATATATTTGCGCGAGTGTTGATTCTACATAAGCTGATCCTGCTCCTAAAAAAGCCACTGCCCACATCCAAAATACAGCTCCTGGTCCACCGAAGGCAACCGCTGTTGCTACCCCAGCTATATTCCCTGTCCCAACGCGCCCTGATAATGAAAGTGCTAACGCTTGGAATGAAGAAACACCAGCCTCTGATTTTTCACCTTGAAATGTCAGCTTCACCATTTCTCCTACATGCCTTACTTGTAAAAACCTCGTTCGAATGGAAAAATATAAACCTACTCCTAAACATAAATAAACAAGTGCTGGACTCCAAACAATATTATTTAACCAATTTACGAAAGCTTCCAACATTCCCCCTCCTTCTTTATAAAGAATATTCAGAATATATATAAAATTATAAGTGTATACCGAATCTAGGACAATATTATTTTAATAAAGTAAACATATTTTTGTATAAAAAAACAAAGTATATATTTATTTTATATACTTTGTTTTGAACAAAATGTATTATATATTCACAATTGCTTCTCTTTTTATAATTCTTTCGTACAGCTCTTCTGATAATTTTCGGAAGTTATCTGGCATATCTTTCCCTTTAAACTTCTTTTGAAGCGTGCCATATAAACCTATATCACGTAAACGTAAAAATAGCGGTAATGATTCATACCAACTATCCGCCAGTCTGTGCTCATACTCATACCCTTTTCGTAACACTTGTAATTGTTTACGAGCAAAATCTGTCTTCTCTTCCGCTGTCCACAGTGTAAATAGAACAGAGTAATAGAGAACCATCGCTAAATCGTGTATAAAGTAATTATAAGCCGCATCATCAAAATCAAAGATTGTTAGCTCTTTACCATCATAATGAAAATTACCTGGATGAATATCACCATGCATAAGACCAAACGCTTCTCTTTCAATGGGAAGGGCCTTTATTTCATCCATTAATACCGCTGCAATCTTTTTCACTTGATCATCTTCTAATTCATTCACAATCCCACTTTCGTCTTCTTCCCACGTATCACGATAGTCTGTTTTAGGATAGTTCATTGTTAGGCGATGCAGTTGGCCAATCGCTTTTCCCCATGCTTCAAAGTAAGTCTCCCCCCAATAAGGTGATTCTTCTCCTTTTACTTGCTCACCCTTTGCATATGTAAATAAAGATGCAAAAAAGAAAGTGCTATCTTCCGCTCCAATTTCTTCTACCAGATTTTGAGAAGTTGAGTAAAGAGGTCCTGCTACCTTTGCCCCATTCTCCGCAACATATCGTAAAAAATCTAGTTCAGCTTCGACTTCTTTCTTTGAACGGTGAGAAGAATGGGTTAAACGTAATACGTAATCTTCGCCACGATTGCCCTTCGCCTTAAAAATATAATTTTCAAAATCTCCAAGTGGCTTTTCTTCCACTGTTACATGAAATGCCCTTGCTGCTCTTGCTAAAATTTCTTTTGTAAAAACTCGTTCTACTGCTATTTCCATCTATATCCCTCCTATATATCTTCTTAATTCGACACAAATGTGAGAAGTACTGCTATGAAATTGAATAATGCGTGGGCAATCATCGCTGATAAAATAGAATTTGTTTTCTCATATAACCACGCAAATACTACTCCACTTAAAAAATTCACTGGTAATGTGTTATATGTTGGAATATGAACAACAGTAAATATTATAGAACTTATAAGCACTCCACCCCATATGCCATATCTATCACGAAAAAACGTATAAAAAACACCTCGATATAAAACTTCTTCATAGATTGGTGATATAACTGCTGCTCCAATTACCGCGATACAGAACGCATATATTGATTTATCATTTTGAACTGTTTCCGTTTTACTATTTTCAAAAGAAATACCCATTTTCTCCATTATCATTAATACAGCAATACTAACTATAATTAAAAAAATTAGCGCTACAACTGTCCATAGGAAATCTCTCCATGAAAGCTTCCGAATTCCAATGTCTTTCCACGACAATTTATATCTTTTTATACAAAAAAGATAAACTACAGTAGTAAATATCACTGCCATTATAAATCCCATTAATACTCCAGCATATAATGCGTTCCCTATTATCTCTAAAGCATAGTCATAAAAAAGAGATTCAACTGTTACTGGAACAATAATGAATACAAACATAAATAAATATAAGATTTCTTTCCATCCCCACATACTTTTTAAAATCATATACACCATCCCCCTACTCTGTGTTTCTTTAAGTATAAAAGATGACGTAACGTAACTTTCAAGCTACTTTTTCAAAAATAACCCAAGCATAAATTTCTCACAAAAAGCAAAAATTAACAGAAGTAACTTTATTCTAAAAGAGGTGGAAATTATGACAAAGCAACAAGAACAACAAGAACAACAAGAACAACAAGAACAACAAGAACAACAAGAACAACAAGAGAGTAAAAAACAAAAGCATATGTTTCCATCACTTCCGGAAAATATTAATTACATTGAAAATAAGCTTTGTCACTCAGATGATATAAAAAAATTAGATGTCCCTTTTCAAAACGGAAAAGGAACGATCATATATATTGAATCTTTAGCAGATCCAAATCTAATTCATCAATTGGCTCTTGAGCCATTGTTAACACGGTCGGATTTATCTTTAGATAAATCTTTTTCTACGTTAAATATGAAAAAAGAAACGAATTTAAATTATGGGGTACAACTTTTATTACAAGGCAAATCCTTATATTTTCATGAACATGTCGACAGTTTTTGTATTTTCGAAACGACCTTATCTTTAAAGAGAGATATAACAGAACCTGATAATGAAGGCATTGTACGTGGACCGCATACTGGTTTTGTAGAAGATTTAGCAACCAATTTAACTTCGATTCGTAAGCTCATAAAAAGTCCAAATGTCGTCGTTAAATATTTCACACTTGGTGAAGAAATGCACACGAAAGTTGCAATTGCTTATATGCAAAATATAGCGAATGACGATTTAGTTGTAGAAGTGAAAAGAAGATTAGAAACAATTAAAACGGACGCACTTATGCCTCCAGGATACATACAAGAATTTATAGAGGATACGTCTTTCTCCCCCTTCCCGCAGCAATTAAATACAGAGCGTCCAGATAGAGTCGCAGCAAATTTAATGGAAGGGCGCGTCGCTATTTTATCTGATGGAGATCCAACAGCGCTCATCGTACCTGTTACGTTATTCGCTTTCTATCAATCACCAGATGATTATAATAACCGCTGGATTGTCGGTTCTTTCGTCCGAATGATTCGCTTAGTAAGCTTTTTAATTGCCTTTCTCTTGCCAGGTTTATATATTGCAACTGTCGCTTTTCATCCTGATGTGTTGCCGCTCGAACTTGTGTATACAATTAAAGCTTCATTAGAGAAAGTACCGCTTCCTCCTATTTTTGAAGCTCTCTTAATGGAATTAATCTTTGAATTACTACGGGAAGCTGGTATTCGCTTGCCAAGCCGAGTTGGACAAACAATCGGTATTGTAGGCGGTTTAGTAATTGGTGATGCAATTGTAAAAGCCGGCCTTGTTTCTTATACGATGATCATCGTTGTAGCTTTAACTGCAATCTCATCTTTTCTCGTTCCATCAAATGATATGAGTTCCGCAGTTCGGATTCTTCGTTTTCCGTTAATGCTCCTTGCTGCCATATTCGGATATGTAGGCATCTCATTCGGTCTAATTATAACTTTCGTTCATTTATGTCAACTACATTCTTTTCATACACCATATCTTTCTCCCGTTGCCCCGATGCGGATAAAAGATATGAAAGATTCTTTCGTAAGACTACCAATTTGGTCATTTTGGGAACGACCACATGATCCAAAACCGAAAAAAATGCAACGACAACATGTAACGAGAGAGGATGAGGACGGTGACAAACACGCAAAGTAAAATCTCGCTAGTTCAATTTACCTTTTTCGTTATTCAATGCCAAATCGGTGTCGGCATACTTTCTCTACCAAACCGTCTTCACCCAATTGCTAAAGGTGGTGGATGGATTTCTGCACTCATCGCTGGATTGGCAATTCAACTTATCATTTTACTTATGTGGCTTTTCTTAAAACGATTTCCTGATGCAGATATGTATGAAAGTGTTTGTATGCTATTTGGTAATAAGTTTGGAAAACTATTAGGTTTTGCTTATGTTTTTTATTTTACCCTTATCGGTATGACGGTTATGTTAAATGTTTGTAATGTCATTAAAGTGTGGATATTACAAGCAACTCCGTGGTATGCCATTCTTATGCTATTTACAATAGCTTGTTGTTATGTAGCTTATAATACGTTTAAAGTCATCGTACGATTTTATGTCATGGCCTCTATTCTCATTTTACCTATGGCGCTTTTAATTGCCCTAGGGCTTACACGAGCTGATTTTTCTTATATTTTTCCCATTACAGAGGCTGGATGGTGGAATATTATTCAAGCATCCAAAGAAACAATTACAGCCATGTATGGTTTTGAAATTATTCTTATCGCTTTCCCAAAAGTAAATGGGAATTCTATGGAAAAACTAAAGGCCATTTCTATCGCTAATGGATTTGTAACTCTTTTTTATACTTTTACTGTTTGGATTTGCTTTATCGTATTTAGTCCAAAGCAAGTTGAGCTTATTCCAGAACCAGTTGCTTACTTATTACGCTCCTTACATATCGGGATTATAGACCGAACTGATTTACTATTCATACCAATTTGGATGATAACTGTTGTAGCTTCTATTGCTAGTTATTACTATGCCGCTTCTATAGGAATCGGACATATCTTCAATCTTGCTAATCAGAAAAAGGCTGTTCCAATCGTTGGTATTATTGCTTTTAGTGTAGCCTTATTTATAGATACACCTGAAGAATTAAAAGTAATTGCAACCTTCACTGATAAGTTCACCTATATTTTTATCGTTCTCCTCCCTCTTTTATTTCTACTTTATTCAGTAATAAGAAAGAAGAAAGGAGAACAGTATGTTCAAAAAAAGAGTTAGACTACTTTTTATATTATGTACTAGTTGCCTCCTTTCTGGCTGTTGGGATCAAGAACCATTAAGAGAAGCTAGATTAGCTTATAGCATTGGATATGATGTTACGGAAGAGAATAAGCTTCAGCAAACGCTTGAACTTGTAAAAAGTTCAAGCGGAGAGCAATCTTCATTCGAGAATGAAATACATTCGGCAACCGGGCATAACATAAGGGATACAAGCGATGCCCTAAAAAAAAATGTGACTGGAAATATTCGCTATTTCAAATATGGTGTTCAATTACTAGGAACCAAAATTCTAAAAAAAGGCATACTACCCTATTTAGATGTCAGCTTTCGGGACCCAACAAACCCAACTGCTTTAGTAAAACTTATTGCAGTAGATGGTGAAACATCCGAGATACTAGAAAAAAAGAAAGTAGGAAATTTACTAATTGGAGATTTTCTAAAGAAAAAAGTAAAAAGTTTAGAAGATATGAGTGTATTTCCAAAAGAAACTTTAGAAACAGCCGCTACAAAAATGTTAGATCCCGGTAAAGACTTTACCCTCCCCTCTATAAAAATAAAAGGAAAAGAAGTAATTACAAACGGGTTAGCTTTATTTAACAATGATAAATTAACTGGGCATTTACCTTTGAAACAATCTGTTTTATTCGTATTATTAACCGGAAAAATGGGAACAAGCGCCCGTATAACCCAAAAACTTACTAGCGATGAATCAGAGAAAACATCTGATTATTTAACAATGGAAATTAGCAATCGAAAGTTAAAACGAGACTTAAAAATAACAACAGATAAAAAAGGAAATGTTTATGCTCACATTAAGCTCCAACTAAAAGTAATAGCACTTGAAGCCCCAAGAGATAATATTTATAAAATGGATGCCAGAAAAAAACTAAATAAGGAATTATCAAAGCAACTTACGAAAGAAGCGAAAAAAATAACAAACAAACTACAAAAAGCAAATTGTGATGCTTTCGGAATTGGTAGACATCTCATTGCATATCACCCTGACTTATGGAAGAAAAAAAATTGGAATAAAGATTATGCAAAAGTAAAATTTAAGCCTGAGGTAGAAGTAAGCATTTTGTATAGTGGTGTCTTAAAATAAAAGGTTGTATGCCGCGCGGGCATACAACCTTTCTATTTCGCATATCGATATACAATGGATTCATATGGTCTTAAGTTAAGTTTTGTAATATCCTTGCTGGAATCTTTATAATTCGACAGTAGTATTTCTTGTTTCATTCCATCTAATTGAACATGTGCTGGTATAGAGTACGTTATTTCTTCTTCATAGAAGTTATTGATAACAAGTAATATTTCATCATTTACAGTACGTGTGTATGCCCAAATCTTAGGATGATTTTCATCTAAAATAGCATATTCTCCTTCTGTAATAACATCATATGTTTTTCTTAGTTCGATTAGTTTTTTATAATGATAAAATACAGATTCCTGATCTGCTAATGCCTTCTCTACGTTTATTTCTGTAAAGTTTTCAGCCACTGAAATCCAAGGTGTACTTGTTGTAAAACCACTGTTCATCTCTTCATTCCACTGCATCGGAGTACGGGAGTTATCACGAGATTTTTGTTTTAAAATCCCGATAATCTCTTCTTTTGATAATCCTTCTTCTCGCTTTATATCGTGTATATTTAACGATTCCACATCGCGATATTGCTCAATGGACTCGAATTTAGGATTCGTCATACCGATTTCTTCGCCTTGATAAATGTAAGGTGTGCCCTGCAACATATGCATAGCTGTCGCTAACATTTTCGCAGATTCATTTCGGTACTTTCTATCATCACCGAAGCGTGACACAATACGAGGCTGGTCATGATTACACCAAAATAATGCATTCCATCCTCCGCCCTTTTGCATTTCAATTTGCCAATTAGACATAATCTCTTTTAATTTAATGAAATCAAAATCTGCTTTCGTCCACTTATCTCCATTCGGATAATCCACTTTTAAATGATGAAAACTAAATGTCATACTTAATTCATTACGCTCAGGGTTTGAATATTTAATACAATTATCAATTGTTGTAGATGACATTTCTCCAACTGTAATTACATCTTTCCCTTCAAAAACATTTCGGTTCATCTCTTGTAAATATTCATGAACCCGCGGACCATCTGTATAATATTTACGGCCATCGCTTGTCGCCGTACTTCCGTCATCATTTAAAAACTGTTGATCTTTTGAAATTAAATTAATAACATCTAATCGGAATCCAGTTACCCCTTTATCCAGCCAAAAACGCATCATATCATACACTTCTTCACGAAGTTTTTCATTTTCCCAATTTAAATCAGCTTGCGTCTCATCAAATAGATGTAAAAAATATTGCTCTGTCTTCTCATCATATTTCCAAGCAGACCCACCAAACTTAGATTGCCAATTATTTTTTTCATCACGCCAAATGTAATAATTACGATATGGACTATTTTTATCTTCCTTCGCTTCCTTAAACCACTTATGCTCCGTTGAACTATGATTTACAACGATATCAAGCATAATTTCAATATTACGTGCCTTTGCTTCTTCTAAAAGCTCTTCAAACTCTTCCATCGTTCCGTAAGATGGATCAATGCTGTAGTAATCACTTACATCGTATCCATTATCATTTTGTGGTGATTGGTATATCGGTGTTAACCAAATATAATCTACTCCGAGTTCTTTTAAATAATCTAGTTTCTCTGTAACCCCTTTTATATCACCGGTTTCTTTATTGTAATAGCTATTAAAGCTCTTCGGATAAATTTGATAAACTACACTTTTATGCCAATCCTTCATGTTTAACTTCCTCCTACTTCTGTTTTGCTCGTTTTGCAAATAACCACGTTAACGTAAATGGGATTACAACTGCGATAATCATTCCTACAATAAATATTGGAATCGATTTCGGAATGATAGAAATAAATGCTGGTAATCCGCCAATTCCGATAGCAGGTGCTAATACACCATTTAGCGTAATAAATATAGCTGCAATAGCCGATCCTATAATTGCGGCATAGAACGGGAATTTATTTCGTAAGTTTACACCAAACATAGCTGGCTCTGTAATACCGAAATATGCTGAGATTGCTGATGTAGATGCCATACTTTTATCATTTTGATTTTTAGAAATCCAGAACATCGCAAGTGCCGCACTACCTTGCGCAATGTTAGAAAGAGCAATCATTGGCCAAATGAATGTACCACCGTGCTGTGCAATTAATTGTAAGTCGATAGCAATAAACATATGATGCATACCTGTAATTACAAGCGGTGCATATAATGCTCCAAACAATACTGCTCCAACTACTGGTACTGTTTCATATACACCTACTAATCCAGCTGTTAATAAATCTCCAATATGACGTGTAACTGGACCAATAATTCCTAATGCTAACACACCTGTTACAACAATCGTTGTAATTGGTACAACTAATAATTGAATTGCATTCGGTACATGTTTCTTTAAGAAGATTTCCACTTTACTTAGTACGAATGCTGCTACTAAAACCGGTAAGATTTGACCTTGATACCCTACCTTTTCAATTTGAAATAGTCCTAAAATATCGAAGTACTCAATCTTTTGTCCATCTAAACCAGTCGCTGCTTTGCCATAATCCCACGCGTTTAATAAGGCTGGATGCACAAGCATTAATCCCATAACAATCCCTAATATCGGACTACCACCAAAACGCTTCGTTGCTGACCAACCGACAAGTGCTGGTAAGAATACAAATGCTGTATTCGCCATCATATTAATTAAATCCCAAAGCCCACTTAAGTTTGGATACACATCTAATAAATTTTTACCTTCAAAAAATAAGTCCTTCGCCCCTAATAGATTGTTAATTCCCATTAGTAAACCAGCTGTTACGATTGCTGGTAATATCGGCATAAATACATCTGAAAATACTTTTACAAACTTTTGAGCTGGATTTAACTTTTGGTTTCCAGAGTCTTTCACGTCAGCTACTGTCGCTTCCTTCATACCTGCAAGCGTTATCAATTCTGCATATACTCGATCTACATCTCCTGGACCAATTACAATTTGAAATACCCCAGCGTTATGAAACGCTCCCTTCACTAATGAAACAGACTGCAATTTATCGTTATCTATTTTACTTTCATCTTTTAAAGCGATACGGAGCCTCGTTACACAGTGCGCAGCTTGTTCAATATTGTCTTTCCCACCAATATACTGCAACACTTCCTCTGCTGTTTGACGATAGTCTTTCCCCATATTCCCGTCCCTCTTTTCTTTTTTTGATACCGTTTACAATTACATATTAACTCGTATATATAAGTTAGTCAACACTCGTATATACGAGTTTGTGATTTTTTTATAAAAAAAGAGATGAAACAATAGTTTGTTCCACCTCTTTACTTCCTCCGCGCCACATCCGAAAAATGAAAAATATCTAAACGATGGCGTGATTCTGTATATTCGAACTGACTCCCATCATAAAAATGCGTAAAGTTTTTCACGACAACAACATAGTCTGTTCCATTTAAATCTAAATACTTTCTATCGTCCTCTGTACATGACTGTACTTCAATTACTCTCTGTGAGTAACTAATATGAAGACCTAGTTCTTTCTCAATGTATTTATAAATGGACTGCGCTGCAATTTCACTCGTTAATCCAGGAATATATTCCGATACAAAATGATTGATATCCAAAATTACTTTTTCCCCATCAATATTCCGTACGCGTTTAATATGATCTATTTCTGTTTTCTCTTTCACATTTAATAGCTTTGCAACCTCTTTTGTCGCTTTTACTTTCTCCATTTCCACGACTTCTGTAATACAATGGCGTCCTAAACGTTCATTTTCTTCTTGGAAGCTTACAATGCCACCGAAGTTGAATTCAATGTTTTTTCGCTTTAAAACAAAAACACCTTTTCCATGTATTTTTTGAACATACCCACGCTCTTGTAATAAATCTACAGCTTTTCTTACAGTACCGCGGCTTGCTTCATACTGCTTCATTAATTCAGTTTCTGATGGGATTTTGCATCCCTCTTTTAATTGTTTATTATCAATTGACTTGCTGATTTCTGTATAAATTTGTTCATACTTACTCATCATCTACAATAGCCCCTTGTCACCTTCTAATTCTATATGTATTATACCACGCTACACTCTTCTGCCAATCTCTCACTTATTTTCCAGTATAGGAAAAATACAGGTAAATATTTAATCTCTAAAACGTATTTTTATAAAAATTTTTATATTTTTCTTTTCATTCAAAAAAACATGTAGTATACTAACTTCAAAATCAGAGGAGAAAGGGAGCAAAGAACTATGCTTACTTATACAACAATTGTAGTTACATTTGCACAAAAACATCATCATCATACGTAACCCTTGAAACCTAGCGGAAAAATTACGCGTAGGTACAAGGGTTATTCCCGTTGTACCTACGTTAGGCGAAGAGCCATGTAGGTATTTTTTATCTACATGGCTCTTTTTTTATTGCCAAAAAGCTAGTAAAAAATGATGTTTAAGCAAAACTTACTACAAAGGAGTTAACAAAAATGGAAACGAAAAAATGGGGATTATGGATTTTAACAGCTTTTGTGATCGGAAATATGGTTGGCGGTGGCGTATTTATGCTCCCAGCGAATTTAGCACAAGTATCAGGTCCAATGGGTTCTACACTTGCTTGGAGTATTACAGGTCTTGGCGTATTTATGATTGCACTCGTATTTGGAAATTTAGCAATTCGAAAACCAGAATTAAAAGCAGGACCACAAAGTTACGCTCAAGCAATGTTCCCTTCAAAAAAAGCGGGAAAAGTTGCAGGATACAGTATGGCATGGGGATATTGGGCTGCGAACTGGGCTGCAACAGCATCTGTTATTATTTCCTTTGCTGGATATTTATCAACATTCTTTCCAGTTTTACAAAGTAAGCAAATTCTCTTTTCAACGAACGGATTTTCACTAGAACTCGGAAAAGGATTAACTTTCCTCGTATGTAGCCTTATGTTATGGGGAATTCAATATATTCTGTCTCAAAATATTGACCGAGCTGGAAATATGAATCTTCTTGCTACCATTGCAAAAATTATCGGATTTACAATGTTTATTGTAATCACATTATTCATTTTCAATGCCTCTAATTTCGGAGACGGTCAAACATTTATGAATGAAGCGGGACAATCCATTTCGTTAGGTGGACAAATCAACTCAGCTGCTATCGCAACACTTTGGGCATTTATCGGTATTGAATCTGCTGTAATGCTTTCTAACCGTGCTAAATCTCAGCGCGATGTAAAAAAAGCTACCATTTTCGGATTAATTATCGCTCTTCTTATTTACATGTCAATTACTTTACTTACAATGGGAGCTCTTCCACAAGATGCTTTAAAAGAATCTCAAAAACCATTAGTAGACGCATTAAATTTAGCAATTGGCAATAAAGGTGCCTATATAATGGCTTTACTTGCACTTGTATCTTTATTTGGATCTACAGTTGGCTGGATTGTTGTTAGTTCAGAAGTACCTTACCAAGCAGCAAAGAATGGACTTTTCCCTACGTTTTTCGCGAAAACAAATAAAAAAGGTAGTCCTTCAAAATCATTATTTATTACAAATGTGATGACGCAAATTTTCTTATTCTCAACGATTTCTGGTACTGTGTCAGAAGCTTATAATTTCGCTATAGTTGTAGCGACATTAGCTTATTTAATTCCATACCTTGTTTCTACGCTGTACCAATTCAAATTAGTTATTACAGGAGAAACGTATGACGTAATGCCAGGCTCTCGAATAAAGGATGGAATCATTACTACACTAGCATTTGTCTACTCTATTTGGGTTATCAAAACAGGAACTGCTGATTTAAAAACGTTCTTCTTAGGAATCGGATTGTTTGTATTAGGTCTTATTCTTTATCCAGTATTAATGAAAGACTCAAAAAAAATGAATTAAAAAAAGAGAAGCTACCAGCTTCTCTTTTTTATTAAAAATCTGTAATTAACTTTTCTTTTAACTCTCCTATAGATAAAGGTCTCGCATAATAAAATCCTTGTACGTAATCACAGCCCATAGATTGTAATAAACTTTCTTGCTCTACTGTTTCTACCCCTTCAGCAACTACTGCTAAATTTAAGCTATGGGCAATTTCAATAACAGATTTTACAATCGTTCGCTCTGGCTGTGCGTGATCATAATGAAATTCACGAATAAAGTTACGATCAATTTTCACTATATCCAGTGGCAGTTGCTTTAAATAGTATAAAGAAGAATAACCCGTTCCAAAGTCATCTAAAGCAATTAAAATACCCATATTTCTTAATTCTTGTAATGTAGCAATAATATAATCAAAATGGCGAACAGCGATACTTTCCGTTACTTCCAAAATTAAACGATTCGGTGGAAAGCCAGTTCTCCTTAAAATGCTACGTACAGATAAAATAAAACGCTTTTGCATTAATTGTTGTATGGATAAATTAACAGATAACCTTAGTCCTTCTTCGTAATCTGGCAATGTTTTAAACAAGCGACATGACTTTTCTAATACCCAGTCTCCTAATTTTATAATAAGTCCAGATTCTTCAGCTACTGGAATAAATTCGCCTGGCGAAATAGGCCCTTCTTCTGTCGAACAACGTGCTAAAGCTTCAATACCAGTATATTTCTTCGTTTTCAAATCAATAATAGGCTGCAGTACCACATCTAATTCTTCATCACGAATTGCCTTTTGCAAAGCGAATTCAATTTTCATTCTACGATTTATTTTCGCACGTAACTCATCTGTAAAGAAACACGCGGCATTTCTACCTTGTTCTTTCGCACTGTACATGGCTAAATCCGAATTTTTCAATAGTGTTTCTACATCTTGTCCGTCTTGCGGATATGAGCACAGTCCTAGACTAGCTGAAATGTATACTTCATGACCTTCAAGCATGAATGGTGCCTGAAAACATGACAACACAGATGTCGCTAACTGCCTCATCTCATCTTGTGTATGATTTTTTGTTAACAGCACAAATTCGTCGCCACCCAGCCTAGCCAGAACATCTTTCTCTCCTAGCACATAATGCAACCGTGAAGCAACTTCGCTTAAAAGTAGATCTCCTATCATATGACCTAGCGTATCGTTTACTAATTTAAAACGATCCAAATCAAAGTAAATCATACCAAATTCTTTTTTGTCTGCAATCATCTCGTTTACAGTCGTTATTAACTGCAATCGGTTTGGTAAACTCGTTAAAGCATCATGATACGCAAGCTCCCTATAACGACTTTCGCTTACCCGCAACCTCCGTTCTGCTTCTTTCCTACTACTAATATCATTTCGGATCGCAATAAATTGATATGGCTCCCCTTTTTCATTTAAAAATGGAACAATTGTTGTTTTAACCCAATAATATGTACCATCTTTTGCTTGATTTCGAATCTCACCTCTCCATACTTTTCCGCTCAAAATGCGCTTCCATAGAATTTGAAAAAATGTTTTCGGGTGATATCCTGAATTTAAAATACGATGATCTTTCCCTATTAACTCTTCTCGTGTATATTTGGAGATTTCACAAAACTTATCATTTACATATGTAATACGACCATTTCGGTCTGTAATCGCAACAATTGAAGACTCATCTAATGCTAACTTTAAATCTCGCAATGAAGAGTCATATAATGCATGACCTCTTTGTTCTAGCATGCGCATCTCTCCTTGCTTCCTATCTGACTAAAGCACAACTTGTTTCTTTTCATAGAAATAGAGATATTTCATTTCCTAATAATCGTCCTCTACATAAATCACGTTTTGAAATATGCCGATTAAAATAACATAATATTATTTGTAATAAAAAGCAATATAATACCGTTTCAATTATAAATAGTAGTCTCTGATCGTTATAATTAGCTTACTTTATTATACCTTATTCATTCTCTTACATTCCTTTATAGCTAGCTCCATACAACCACTGTTTCCTACTAATTCCGCTCACATTTAACCTCTTTGCTTTACTAGCGAAATAGAAGTTTGAGCACACTATACAACTATTCACGAATAATAATATAAAAATTAAAATTAGTATATATGTTTTTGAATTACAATAACAAAATATTAACATATTTTCACCTTTATTTTGGAAATATTTTATAAATAAATACTTTATTAAACGAAAAAAAAGAGGATAGCCTCTTTTTTTCGTTTAATATGGATATGGCATTGGCTGATAACCCGGATATGGCGTTGGGTATGGGGCTGGATAAGTTACTGGGTACGGTGCTGGATAGTAGCCTCCACCTGCTGCACCCGTTAATGCACCAGCTGTAAGTCCACCTAACATGCCTCCAGCAAAACTTCCAGGGAAAAATCCACCGCCCCATGAGCCGCCACCCCAGCCCCATCCACCACCGTGATGATGATGATCATAATGATTGTGACCACCATAGTGATGATGCCCGCCATTATGATGGTTTCCTCCATGATTATGACGATAATACAATCCGTTATTTTCTATATAATTCATATTTCTCCTCTCCTTTGCCATTTTCTCAACTTAATAGGTATTGCATGAATAGTACGGACCTTGTTAGTAACCTATATAATAAGAAGAAACCACATAATACGGATAACCATATCCTAAGTTTCAGCATGCATCTGCTACAAATCCATGATATGATTATCCCCTTTCCTATATAAAGGGCCTGGGTTTTGTCCCTCCTACACTGTTTATTAACCAGCAAATAGCGGGATAATAACGTAACAATATACTGTATGTAGGACAAATGCGGAAAGCATGGGGAAACTGCCTATATTTTGTAAAAAAATCAAAACACTTTATAATAAGAATGTCGGATTATACCTTTTTATATTAGAAGTCTATATTTAAGAAAGATTAGAGGAATTTTATAGAAATGAAGAAGCCTATCGTTCAATTATTATTGGTATTTACAATTATATCTATCGTTCTTTTCCTATTAAATACATCATTTATTTCTTTATATACATTTGTCGGTGCACTATGGTCTATTACAATCGTAGGAATTTCATTCGTTATTTTTATCGAAAATAGGTCTCCTCAAAGCACCTTAGCATGGTTTTTAGTATTAGCACTTCTTCCCGTTATAGGGGTGCTTTTATACTCTATTTTCGGTCGTAGCCGTTGGAGAAGAAAAAAACATCTACATCGTTCAGAAGAGCAAAGAAAATTATTCCGTGAAATATTAGAAGGAAGACGAGTAGAATTATCACTCACAGTCCCCTTACATGAACGTTCTACACATTTAACAAAAGTCGTACAAAGATTTGGAGGCGGACCTGCCGCAGATAAAACAACTACAAAACTTTTAACAAATGGCGATCAAACATTCTCAGAAATTTTGCAAGCTATCGAGCAAGCAAAACATCACATACATATTCAATACTATATTTATAAATCTGATGAGATTGGTACAAAAGTTCGAGATGCTTTAATAAAAAAAGCAAAAGATGGTGTTATTGTACGATTCCTTTATGATGGACTCGGAAGTAACACTTTAAGAAGACGTTTTTTACAACCTATGAAAGAAGCTGGAATTGAAATTGTTGAATTTGATCCTATTTTTTCAGCTTGGTTACTTGAAACTGTCAATTATCGTAACCATCGAAAAATCGTTATTGTAGATGGAGAAATCGGTTTTACTGGTGGACTCAACGTCGGTGATGAATATCTTGGTCGTTCAAAAAAATTTCCCGTTTGGCGTGATAGTCATTTAAAAATAGAAGGAAAAGCACTATATAAATTACAAGCAATTTTTCTAGAGGACTGGCTCTATGCCTCTAGTGGTTTAAACAACTATTCTTGGGATCAATTTATGAATAGACAATACTTCCCAGGTAAAGAAATTTCAAATACAGAAGGCGCTGTGCAAATTGTAGCGAGCGGACCAAGCTCAGATGATAAAAGCATTCGTAATACATTATTAGCCGTTATGGGATCTGCAAAAAAATCGATTTGGATCGCTACACCATACTTTATTCCAGATCAAGAAACCTTAACATTATTACGTTTAAGTGCAATATCTGGCATAGATGTACGCATTTTATATCCTGGTAAAAGTGATAGTATTATTAGTGATCAAGCATCACAATCCTACTTCACTCCACTTTTAAAAGCTGGTGCCTCCATTTATAGTTATAAAGATGGTTTTATGCATGCAAAAATTGTACTCGTTGATGATAAAATCGCGACAATCGGAACAGCAAATATGGACGTACGTAGCTTTGAATTAAATTATGAACTTATTAGCGTACTATATGAATCAGAGACCGTTCATGATATTAAACGTGATTTTGAAGATGACTTTAAATATTCCACTGAAATTAAATGGAACACATTCCAAAAAAGAAGTATCAAAAAACGAATATTAGAGTCTTTCATGCGACTCATTTCTCCATTACTGTAAGCAATCAATATAATATTGATTGCTTTTTGTTTTGCATTTATCCCCTTTCCTTTTCTTTGCATACCATATTAAAACAAGTTATCATAAGATGTATTACTTTATGAAAATAATGTTAGGTGGGAAATACATGTTAGAACAATTTCATATACATGCTGATTTAAAACAACAGCTCTCAACCATTCACGAAAAGAATAAGCAAGAAGCTGGTGAAAATGCACATTTAATTGGTAAGAAAATATATAAAGCATCTGATAACAGCATTATTGAAGATGCTATTACAGCACTTCTTCTTGGCAAAAACATTCTACTAAAAGGACCAACTGGTAGTGGTAAAACAGTACTAGCGGAAACTCTTTCTTCTTTATTCCAAAAACCAATGCATAGCATTAACTGTTCTGTCGACCTAGATGTAGAAGGTATTTTAGGATACAACACGCTACAAACAAAAGATGGCGCATCTGAAGTTACATTTGTTAACGGTCCTCTTATGAAAGCAATGAAGAGCGGTCATTTCTTATATATTGATGAAATCAATATGGCAAAACCTGAAACGTTACCACTTCTTCACGGTGCGTTAGATTACCGTAAAATGATTACTAACCCGTTTACACAAGAAGTTGTATATGGTGATGACGAGTATCGTGTAATTGCGGCAATTAATGAAGGTTACGTTGGTACAAGTGAACTAAACGAAGCATTAAAAAACCGTTTCGTTATTATTGAGGTTCCTTACATTCAAGGTGATACATTAAAAGAACTATTATTAGCTGAATCAAAATTAAATGATGTTGCAACAATTGAAAAGTTCGTTGCATTTGCAAGCGACCTTATGCCTTTAGCTCGTGATGGACGTGTAAGTGAAGAGGCAGCAAGTATTCGTGGCATTATCGACGCATGTGATTTAGGTGTATATATTCCTGTTATGCGCGCAATCGAACGTAGTATTATCGCAAAATTAAACGATGAAACAGAACAAATGACTGTCCGTGAATTAGCAGAAAGTTATTTCTTTGAGGGATAATTCATGAGACAAATTTTTAGTGACAAAAAAATTGATGCGTCGCTGTTTCTACAAATGGAAAACTTAATGTATGCTCTTTTAAAAGAAGACGATGCCTACCTTGAGTATGGCTATAAAGCATACTACGACGAAATTGAAAAAAAGGTTGTCATTAGTCACTTTTGGGATGATCGAAAAGAAGAGGATACAGTAATCGGATTAAAAAGCGAAGTGTTTTTAAAAGCACTTGGTAATAAACATTACTCGGACATGACTTTAATTCGTTCTTATGCGATTGAATTACAAGAATCACCCTTAAAAAAGTTTTTAACACAATTATTTGTTCTATTAGAAGATTTACGTGTTGAGGAAATCGTAAAAAACTTACGCCCTGGCACAAAGCATGTTTTTAAAAGAAGAAAAGAAATGTATCGCAATTACTTTGGTTCACAAAATGAAATCAATCGTGTTCGTAACTATCACGGTGATCGTCTATTTTGTCTCTGCTATCTTTCATTAACGAGCGATAAATATGAAATGTTTAATAATGAATATTTCGAGCAAATTGAAGCAATTTTGCATGAAACATTCCAAGCCCGTAATACAGAAGACATTATGTATATCGTTGAAAAAATTCGCTATCGTTTAGAAGGACTTCTTGAAAGTGATATGCTGAACAATTATTTCGGACATGCTCCGCTTTATTTATCTGTCATTGCAGACGAAAAGAACTGTCGTGTCGAAGATTTAGCAAATGATGATACGCAGCTCGTAGATGACGATGAAAATAAAAACAAAATGGATGAAAGTTTCTCCACATGGCATCGTGAAAATAAAAATAACGAAAACGAGAACTTTTTACGCTTTGAATTAGAAAGCGGAACAAAAACAAACATGATGGGCGATACTGCTCGTGAATCAGAAGATGGTGACCAAGCACTTGGCTCTGTACAAGGTACTTCTCAAAAAAGTACACAATCCAACTTTGATGGCGCTGATACAGAAGAAGCAAGAGCTTCACACGCTTCTAGCCAAAACGAGGGTGCGTACGGTAAGTATAACGTTGGTGCCTCTCATACATTTAAAGAAGCTCGTAAAGCAAATGCCGATGAGAAAAAAGATTACCAAGCTATCAAATCAGTCGTTAATAAAGATGTAAAAGAATTAAAGAAAATTATCGAAAAAACGATTGAAAATAAAACGAATGCAAATAGTGATAAATACTACGGAAGACTTCGTAAGAAATTCCTTCGTATTTATACTGAAAAGCAGCCGCGCATGTTTTATAAAAAAGGACAAGAATCACAAGAACTCGATGTTGCATTCCAATTGTTAGTCGACTGCTCTGGTTCTATGTATAACAAAATGGAAGAAACGAAAAAAAGTGTGGTCCTATTCCATGAAGCGTTGAAATCTTTAAAAATCCCGCACGCTATTAGCGGATTTTGGGAAGATGCTTCTAGTGCTAAACCTGAAGATAAGCCGAACGTTATCCATGAAGTTGTAACGTATAAAAACTCAACGTTACCAAACGTTGGTCCCGAAATTATGCAGCTTCGCGAAGAAGAAGATAACCGCGACGGATATATTATTCGTATCGTTTCTGAAAAGCTTGCGAAAAGACCAGAAAAGCATAAATTCTTACTCGTCTTTACAGACGGTGAGCCTTCTGCGCTGGACTATCAGCAAGACGGTATTTTAGATACGCATGAAGCTGTCAAACTTGCTCGTAAAAGTGGTATGGAAGTAATCGGGATCTTCATCGAAGAAGGCGAAGCGAAAGAAGCAACTTATCAATTAATGAAGAACATTTATAACCATCACTTCTTAGTTGCAAATCACGCTGAAGATTTACGCCTGAAGATTAAACCACTATTGAAAAAGTTACTACTGAAGACGATTGAATAGAAAAACAGGAGCCTTGCGCTCCTGTTTTTTTCTTTCACTCACTTTGTTTCTGGTTGAAATTTGTATGGAATGGCTACTTCTAATAATGCCTCGAATCCTCTATCGTAGAATGGGAATCGTTCATTTGCGAGCGTTCGATCCACCCACTCTATTGCAGAAATTTCTTCTTCATCTTCCGCAATCAGTTCACCTTTTACTACATTTGCTCGGAATGTAAAAAGTATTGCATGATTCCCTGATGCTTCAAAGAATTTTTCATTGATCGCAACAAGTCCACCTGCCACGGCAGTTAAACCTGTCTCTTCTTTCACTTCTCTTATTAGTGCTTCCTCTAACGTTTCATCCTTTTCAACAGCCCCGCCTGGCAATGACCAAACGTTTTGTTCTACATTATGTACCATTAATATTTTATCTGTTTCTTCGTCATGTATTAGTGCATATACGACATCAACTCTTTGCATAAGACTTCTCTCCCTCCAAAAATGATGAAGAGCCGATTCCTAAGAATCGACTCTTCCTATTAATTCATCACTAACTCAGCTGTGAGCTTTTTTTTTAACTTAGCCAGCATGTCCGTTGTCATTTTGTCTAAATCGTATTCTGCTTTAAAGCCCCACTCTTTCATTGCTGCTGTTGCATCAATAGAGTTTGGCCAGCTATCAGCGATTGTTTGACGAGCAGGATCTACAGCGTAATCCATTGTAAACGTCGGGATGTGTTTACGAATTGATGCTGCGATTTGCTCTGGCTCAAAGCTCATTGCTGTAATATTAAACGCGTTTCTATGCACAAGTTTACTTGGATCAGCTTCCATTAATGAAATGATCGCTTGTAAAGCATCTGGCATATACATCATATCCATGTATGTTCCTTCTGCAATGTATGAGGTGTATGTGCCTTTTTTAATCGCCTCATAATAAATTTCAACTGCATAGTCAGTTGTTCCGCCTCCTGGAGGAGCTACGTAAGAAATTAAACCTGGGAAACGTACACCGCGCGTATCAACGCCAAACTTTTGATGATAATAATCACATAGTAATTCTCCTGCTACTTTGTTTACCCCATACATCGTAGTAGGACGCTGAATTGTATCTTGTGGCGTATTATCTTTCGGTGTTGATGGACCGAATGCACCGATAGAACTTGGCGTGAAAAACTTACAGTTTAATTCACGGGCTGCTTCTAATGCATTTACAAGTCCACCCATATTTAAATTCCAAGCAAATAACGGATTTTTTTCTGCTGTCGCTGAAAGTAAAGCTGCTAAATGAATAATTGTATCTACTTCATTACGCTTTGCGATATCATGTAGTTTTTGTCCATCTGTTACATCTAACGTTTCAAATGGACCAGACGTTACTACTTCACTATCTGTTTCACGAATATCTGTTGCAATAATATTTGATGCACCGTATACATCACGAAGTTTCATTACTAGTTCAGAACCAATTTGCCCTAAAGAACCGGTTACTAGAATTTTTTTCATTTTCCCCACTCCTCATTTGCAAGCTATTCAAAAGATGCCCTTACTTAAATGATGCCCATTTCTTTCCCTACTTTTTCATACTTACGAATTGCTTCATCTAACATTTCTTTCGTATGAGCTGCTGTAGGCATATTACGAACGCGTCCTGTTCCTTTTGCTACAGTTGGGAACACGATAGATTTTGCGTATACGCCTTCTTCATTTAGACGTTTACTAAATTCTTGTGTTAATACTTCGTCACCAATAATACAAGGTGTAATTGGCGTTTCACTTTCTCCGATGTTAAAGCCAAGTTCTTTTAACCCTTGTTTTAAATAGCGACCATTTTCCCATAAACGATCATGCAACTCTGTGCTTTCCATTAAGATTTCAATTGATCGCATACATGCAGCTGCATCAGCTGGTGTTAATGCTGTAGAGAATAAGAATGGACGTGAACGAACTTTTAACCAGTCAATTAAGTTTTGTTTCCCTGCTACATATCCACCAATTACCCCAATTGCTTTTGATAATGTACCAATTTGGAAATCAACTTTATCAGATAGACCGAAATGCTTTACAGTTCCTGCACCTTTTCCAAGTACACCTGAACCGTGTGCATCGTCTACATATGTCATTAAATCTAATTCTTCTGCAATCTCAACAATTTCTGGTAATTTCGCAACATCTCCATCCATTGAGAAGACACCGTCTGTAATTACCATTAATTTATTGTAAAGACCTGACTCTTTCGCCGCGATTGCTTTTTGGCGTAAATCTTCCATATCCGAATGTTTATAAACAATAATTTTTGCTTTTGATAGACGACTACCATCAATAATAGAAGCATGGTTTAATTCGTCTGAAAGAATCGCATCATTTTTATCCATAACAGCTGAAATCGCTGCCATATTACAGTTAAATCCTGATTGGTAAGCAATTGCTGCTTCTGTATGTTTAAACTTTGCAATTGTCTCTTCTAATTTAATATGCAAATCTAAAGTACCGTTAATTGTACGAACAGCTCCTGCTCCAACGCCGTACTTATGAATTGCACCAATTGCTGCTTCTTGCAAACGGCTATCTGTTGCTAATCCAAGATAGTTGTTTGAAGATAAGTTAATATATTCTTTTCCGCCAATTGTAATGATCGGTCCATTTGAACTCTCAAGCGGATCAATTACGTTATAAAGCCCCTTTGATTTTAAATCCTCTAAATTTTCTTCTAAAAATTTTGCAAGTGTTTTACTAGACATTGTGAAGCCTCCCATCGTTCATGTAAGCGAATTATTGTCTTAATAGTTCTAATAATCCCTCTACTAGCTTAACACGTTTTCAGAATTTATTATAGAAAAATAGTTTAAAGTAACCGCTTACAATTCTAGATTATATATGATTCATTACAAGAAATCTATCATTTACTTTTCATATTTGGTAGAATAAAAAAAATATTTAAGGGGGCTTCAATCATGGCATTTACTGAATCTGATGCATATAATAACGAAGCATTTTTTAAACAATATATGAAACGAAGATACCGAGAAAATAGCCCAAATGAATCACTTGAAAAACCAGCCTTCTTTCAACTCATTGGTGATGTGAAAGGAAAGGAAATCCTTGATTTAGGCTGCGGTGACGCAAAATTTGGCAAGGAATTATTAGAAAAAGACTGCCGCTCTTACACCGGTATTGAAGGCTCCGAACTTATGTATGAAAAAGCTAAAAAACAACTAGAAAATAAAAATGGGATCGTCCATTTTTTAAACCTCAAAGACTACACATACCCTCCTGCTACTTTTGATTTAGTAACATCTAGACTCGCCTTACATTATATTGAACATCTTCCTATCATTTTTCAAAATGTGTACGAAACTTTAAAAACAAATGGAACCTTTACTTTTAGCGTTCAACACCCTGTTATTACCTCTTCATTTGAAAGCTTGCAAACGAGCGGAAAAAGAACGAGTTGGCTCATCGATGATTATTTTAAAATGGGAAAACGCGTTGAACCTTGGATTGATCAAGAAGTTATTAAATATCATCGTACAACGGAAGAATATTTTACATTATTACAACAAGCTGGATTTACGATTACAAATATAAAAGAAGCTACACCAAATCAAACTTATTTTCAGAGCGAAGAAGAATATGAACGACGTTTACGTATTCCCCTCTTCCTACTATTCTCTTGCGAAAAATAAAAAAGACGATGATGATTCATCGTCTTTTTTATTATCTCATTGCCTGAGCAACCTCTTTACGTACACGTCTTCCTTTTCCGTGCGGAATACAAAGTGGCGTCCCAAATAACGGATCCGTACTAATTTGACATTCCATTCGGAATACATCACGTACTAGCTTCTCATCCACTACTTCTTCTGGCTTACCTTGTGCATATATTTGTTTATCTTGAATGGCTACAATATTGTCTGCATAACGGCATGCTAAATTTAAATCGTGTAATACCATAACAATTGTTCTTTGTTCTGTTTCATTCAATTCGAATAATAAATCTAGCACTTCAATTTGGTGAGTCATATCTAAATATGTAGTAGGCTCATCCAGTAAAATAATATCTGTATCTTGTGCAAGCGTCATTGCAATCCAAGCACGTTGACGTTGTCCACCTGAAAGAGCATGCACATCACGCTCAGCAAATTCTGTCATACCTGTTGCCGCAAGGGCTTTTTGTACCATTTCCTCATCTTTTTCTGACCATTGCTTCAGCCATGTTTGATATGGATAGCGTCCTTGTTTTACAAGTTGCAATACTGTAAGCCCTTCTGGTGCTTGTGGTCCTTGCGGTAAAATTGCCATTTGACGAGCGATTTGCTTCGTTTGCATACTTTGAATGGCTTGATTATCTAACAAAATGTCACCAGTTGTTGGTTTTAATAATCTAGCTAGTGAACGTAATAAAGTTGATTTCCCACAACCGTTAGAACCGATAAAGATTGTAATTTCGCCTTTTGGAATTTCTAAATTCAACTCATCAATAATAATTGTTTCACCATAAGACAACGTCAAACGTTTCGTCTCCAATGCTTTTTGCATATTCATCTCCCTTTATGAATTCCGACTTTTATAAAGTAAATAAATAAAATAAGGTGCACCAATTGCTGATGTAAATACTCCTGCTGGAATTTCAAGTGGCGTGAAAACTGTACGCCCAATTAAATCTGCAGCAAGTACTAAAATTGCACCAACGATTGCCGCCACTGGGAGTAATGCACCGTATAAAGAACCAATTAGTCTTCGTGAAATATGAGGTGCCATTAAACCGACAAATCCAATTCCTCCGGCAAAGGCAACTGCTCCACCAATTAAAGCTGTACTAAGTAATAACATGAATACGCGTGACTTCGTTAAAGGAACACCAAGTCCTACCGCAATATCATCCCCTAGCTCTTGCGCATTTAAATGTCTAGCAGCTATAAATGATATTACCGTTAAAATGATAACCCACGGCGCAAGTACCATAACATTTTGCCATGAAGAACCGTACACAGTACCTGTAATCCATACATTCGCTTGACTTGCTTGATAAATTGGTGCTAACAACATAAACAAAGTCGTTGCCGCTTTCGTTAACGCCCAAAACCCAACGCCAATTAAAACAAGACTAATTGGTGATAATCCATCATTTCTCCATGCAAATAAATATACAAAAAGCGCTACAATCGTTGCCCCAACAAAGGCTGCGAGCGGCATATAATGAATGCTTACGGTTAGCGCATTATTTTTATCGCTAAATATAGCTAAAAATAAGACAACTGCAACACTTGCACCACCTGTAATCCCGATAATATCAGGAGAAGCAAGTGGATTTCGAACGAGACCTTGTAAAATACATCCTGCTACAGCAAGTGCAATTCCTACAAGGATGGCAATTAAAATACGCGGCATACGAAACTTATTTACAACCATATTTGACATCGCATCGCCATTTCCAGTGATCGCTTGCCATACATCATAAGGAGCAATTTTCATGTCTCCCATACCTGCACTCGCAAAAAATAATCCTATTAAAACAACTAATAAACTGAATAAGACGAGACAAGCTCGTTTATACATTAAAAACGAGAGCACGCCTTTTCCTATACGAAACGGAATATACTTCTTCATTTGCTAAGCCCTCTCTTACGTGCAATATAAATAAAGAATGGAGCTCCGATAAACGCTGTCATAACTCCTACCGGTACTTCTTGTGGCATAATGACATATCTTGCTGCGATATCGGCTAAGATTAATAGTATTGCACCTAACAAGCCGCTATACGGTACTCTCCACCTATGATCTACTCCAACAAGAAATCTGGAAAAATGCGGGGTAACAATACCAATAAATCCAATTGGACCTGCGACCGCAACTGAACCACCAGATAGCAGAACAATAATAAGTAGTACGAATGATTTCATTAAAATCGTTCGTTGTCCAAGCCCTTTTGCAACATCTTCCCCCATCATTAATGTATTTACTTTCCCTGCCATCATAATTGATGCAACCCAGCCTACTAATAAATACGGGAATACAGATTGTAAAATTTCTAACTTTCTTCCTTGCACCGATCCGGCAAGCCAAAATAATACCTCTTCAAGTGCTTTTTCATTTAACACAAGTAATCCTTGTGTTAATGATGAAAATAAAGCACTGATTGCGACCCCTGCTAATGTTAACTTAAGAGGCGTCGTCCCTTCTTTCCCTAAAGAACTAGAAGCGAATACAAGTACAGCTGCAACAGCTGCCCCTAAAAAGGCAATCCACGTGAAAGCTGATAATGATGTCACGGAAAAAATAACAATTGCTACAACTATGAAAAACGCAGCACCTGAATTTAATCCAATAAAATCTGGAGAAGCAAGTGGATTCTTCGTTAACGTTTGCATAAGACAACCAGCAATGGCTAAACTAGCACCAACACTAGCTGCAATTAACGCCCTTGGTAGACGCACATTTTGAATAATAATATGTTCATTGGAACCATTAAAATGAAAAAAAGCATCCAACGCTAATTTCCAACTCGTATTTGTATATCCGAAAATAATACTTCCCCATATACAAATAATGACTGCAATGATTCCAACAAATAATCCGATCCATTTTGCTTGATTTGTTTTTAATAACATGCAGCGTTTCCCCTTCAATGTATAATGATACGTTGTAAGTGTATTTCAACTTAATTCGCATTGTCAACGGAAATGAGAATTATTTTCAACCGTATGTATTGACAATCAAAAGATAAAGGCTTAATATCATGCTTGCTATTGAAAAAACTTCTCAATATGTAGGGGGTACATAATGAAATTCATGCGAAAGAAATCGTTTACAGTATTTGTATTTTTACTAGCCTTTTCATTACTTTTAAGTGCTTGTGGAAAATCAAATACGAAAGAAGAAACAAAAGAAGATACGAAAAAAGAAATGATTACAGTTGAACATGCAATGGGTAAAACAGAAGTTCCTGCGAACCCAAAACGTGTAGTTATTTTAACAAATGAAGGAACTGAAGCTTTACTTGAACTAGGTGTGAAACCAGTTGGGGCTGTAAAATCTTGGACTGGTGATCCATGGTATCCACATATTAAAGATAAAATGAAAGATGTAAAAGTTGTTGGTGATGAAGGACAAGTGAACGTAGAAACAATCGCTTCTTTAAAACCAGACTTAATTATCGGTAACAAAATGCGTCACGAAAAAGTGTACGAGCAACTAAAAGCAATTGCACCTACTGTGTTTTCTGAAACGCTACGCGGTGAATGGAAAGATAACTTCAAATTTTATGCAAAAGCATTAAATAAAGAAAAAGAAGGTCAAAAGGTTTTAGCTGATTACGATAAAAGCATGAAAGATTTAAAAGCCAAACTAGGCGATAAAGTAAATCAAGAAATCTCTATGGTTCGCTTCATGCCTGGTGATGTTCGTATTTATCATGGCGATACATTCTCTGGTGTTATTTTAAAAGAACTTGGATTTAAACGTCCTGGTGATCAAAATAAAGATGACTTCGCAGAGCGTAACGTATCTAAAGAACGTATTTCTGCAATGGATGGCGATGTATTATTCTACTTCACATTCGATAAAGGAAACGAGAAAAAAGGTTCTGAATTAGAAAAAGAATATATCAATGATCCTCTATTTAAAAACTTAAATGCAGTGAAAAATAATAAAGCATACAAAGTTGACGATGTTATTTGGAATACAGCTGGTGGTGTAATGGCTGCTAACCTACTACTAGATGACATTGAAAAACGCTTTGTTAAATAATACACCTCTAGCCAGCTCCCTTCTACGGAGCTGGTTTTTTCATTTCACTGAAGTGTCACATTATTTCATTTTGTATTTTTATTCCCAATATGTTATATTATAAAAGTAAATAGAATATATTTTCTCTATATCAGAATAAATGTTTTAATCTAAATTTTCTGATTAATCACTATTTTATTTTCTTTTAGAATTCAATTATTACATTTGAAAACGCTTATCATCTCGTTTTCAGGGCAAAATACAGTAACGGTTGAAGAAAAATAGAAATTTTCTAGAAATTTTCTTTCTATTTCCATATAATTCTATTGACTTCTAAATATTTTGTGAATTAAAATAATTACATAAATATCCGTTATACAGGATTAGGGGGAAACAAAAATGGATGCAGCTTTAAAATTAGAAAAAGCTGGAGAACAACAATCACCAAAAAAACATCCACCAGGATTATATTTGTTGTTCTTAACAGAAATGTGGGAAAGATTTAGTTATTATGGAATGCGTGGCCTTTTAGTTCTTTATTTAACAACTGCTGCCGTTAGTGGCGGATTAGGATTTGATAAGGCAGTCGCAGTGCAATTATATGGTACTTTTACAGCAGCAGTATATTTCATGCCAATTATAGGCGGATGGCTAACTGATCATTATATTACGAGACGTCATGCCATTACTCTCGGCGGAATTATTATGGCGATTGGTAACTTTGTACTATTCTCCATGAATACAAAAACAGGACTATTCCTTGGATTAGTACTATTAGTTATTGGTAATGGATTCTTCAAACCAAATATTTCTACACTGTTAGGTGAATTGTATGACGAAAATGATTCACGTCGTGACAGTGCATTTACTATCTTCTATATGGGTATTAACGTAGGTGCTTTCTTCGCTCCACTTATTTGTGGATTTTTAGCAGAAGATTTCTTTAAAACAAGCGTTGATGGCGTTATGGTTATGGGATATAAATACGGATTCTTAGCAGCTTGTATCGGTATGATTATTGGACAAATTGTTTTCAACTTATTAGCTCCTCGCTACCTTGGTACAGCAGGAACAACAGTTGTTGGTAAAAAAACAAAAAATCAACCTGCAATCGAAAAGAAACCTTTAACAAAACAAGAAAAAAATCGCACTTGGGCAATTGTAATTTTAACTTGTTTCGTAGTATTCTTCTGGGCAGGCTTTGAACAAGCTGGTAGTTCTTTAACACTTTATACAGATAAATTTGTTGATCGTACAATTTTCGGATGGGAAGTTCCAACATCTTGGTTCCAATCCGTTAATCCAGCATTCATCGTACTACTTGCACCATTCGTATCTATGCTATGGTTAAAACTTTCTAAATCAAAACGTGGCGATTTAAAAGTACCAACAAAAATGGCATTTGGTATGATTTTACTAGGTATAGGTTACCTTGTTTTAACATTAGCGGTTCTAAAAACTGGAAGTACTGAAGCTGATATAACTGTTAAAGCAAACTTATTATTCATCGTTATCACTTATATGTTCCATACAATTGGCGAACTATTCTTATCACCAATCGGTCTATCAATGGTAAGTGCAATTGCACCTGTTAAATTAGCATCATTACTAATGGGTGTATGGTTAGCTGGTTCAGGTATGGCTAACTGGTTAGCTGGTAAACTTGCTTCCTTTACACAATCATTAGGTTATCTTGAAGTATTTGCAAGTATCGGTATTATCGTTATCGTCCTAGGAGTTGTACTTCTTCTCTGCTCTAAAAAAGTTGCAAGTATGATGGAATAACACAAAAAAGACGCTTCTAAACATTTAGAAGCGTCTTTTCTATTACTTCTCCTCTAAAGCCGTCACGTTCACGTGAACGCTTTCTCCGGGATTAGATACATCATACACTTGAGCAACTCCACTCTGCTCGTCACAGCTCTCAATCCATACTGGGACACCCTCATATGTAACGTCAATTCTACTTGAAGAAGATAAAATTTGTTTCACACGTTTTACATCCATACTACTATTCCTCCTTTTACTTACTGCACTCCTTTCTATCTTTTCTTTCCCCTTTAGAATATATTCCACATAGCAGCATTTTAATGGATAGCCTTTTCTTCCCTTCATGCTAACATTTTCTCTCCTATTATCTTTCTGACAATAAAAAAAAGACGTATATCCCACACGTCTTTTTCCATAATATTCAAATTTTAAGAAAATAATGTTTTTACAACTTCACTTACTTTATCATTATGAATTTGATAATACACTTCTAGTCCTCGTCTTTCAAAGCGCACTACTTTATTTTGTTTTAATTTCGTTAAATGTTGCGAAACCGTTGATTGTGGAATTTCTAACACTTCCTGTAATTGTGTTACATTACAAGTTCCACGTTGCATTAGTTCCATTACTAGGCGTAAACGTAACGGATGCGCTAGCGCTCTTAACATTTGTACATCTTCTTCTGAAATACGACATTCGAATTGATTTTGGCTCATAAAGTTCCCCTCATTTTCGTTTTTATTTTCTTTTTATTTATTTATATATCTGTTCTTATATTTCCTGTTACGACATAACTTTATCAACCTATAAAGCTGAAAATTTTTTCCACTTTTATCAGGAAAGAGTTCAGGAAAAAATCCTTACTGATTTTGAATATTATACTATATGATATAACGAAAAAGCAAAACAACGGGCTGCAAATACTTTGCTTACAAACGTTGTTTTATCAAGCTTTTTGTTATATTTTCACCTCACTGCAACGTACAGTAATGATATTGTAAAATACCGTCTATAATTGATAACCTATCGTAACGTATTTGGGTTATATTTAACCTCTCTGTTATGCTAAAAGGAATTTTCAGTAAAAAAGATACCGTAACAAAAAAATTAATTTATTGTCGTTTAATTCGTGTTCAATAGCTTGAACTGTGATGGAATACTTCTTATTAAATGTATTTACTGTCCCTTTCTGACTTGATCAAATGGGACAAGCTGTGCTCCCTATTAAATCTTAAGTATTACAACACCCTTTCATATTCGATACAAAGACAGCCTCTACTATAGAGCTATAGGATCAATAATATAGAAATAACTAAAAGAAAAGAATATGCAAATAATTTATCCTTCTATTAGCGGACAATACGAATCCTATTTCAAATTTTGGCGAATGCGGGATAAAGCTTTACTTTATAAAGTACACTCAAATAGATTCGAGTGTGCTTTTTGTCTACTTTATGAACAAAGCATTTCTTTTAACACTATTATGGAATAATTATACTTTTTTACGTTGACAATAGTGTTGAAGGAGAATATACTAAGCATGTAAGTTGATTGTGAATAGTTTCACAAATAATGTGAATTTCTTCACATAAAATAGATAGGAGTTGTCATTATTATGAGTACTTGGACACAAATTTATGACCCATTAAACAATATTTGGTTATCTGCACTAATCGCAGCACTTCCAATTTTCTGCTTCATCATTTGTTTAATGGGACTGAAAATGAAAAGTTACATGGCTGGCCTTTACAGTGTGATTGTCGCTATTATTCTTGCTATATTCGTTTATAAAATGCCAGCAACTGTAGCTGTAGCATCTGCCGGATTCGGTGTTTTATCTGGATTTTATCCAATTTGTACTATCGTTATCGCTGCAATTTTCCTTTATAAATTAACTGTTAAAACAGAGCAATTCAACATCATTCGTGATAGTATTTCAAGCATTACAAATGACCAACGTTTACAAGTATTATTAATCGCTTATTCTTTCGGTGCTTTCTTAGAAGGCGCAGCTGGTCTAGGGGTTCCAGTTGCTATTACAGCTGCATTACTAGTAGGTATGGGCTTTAACCCATTAAAAGCAGCAGGAATTTGTTTAGTAGCTAACATCGCTGGTGGTGCTATGGGTGCTATGGGTATCCCAGTTACAGTACCGGCACAATTAACTGAACTAGATGCATTAACTATCGGTCGTCAAACTGTTCTTATTTTACCTTTCATTAGTATTGTTTTACCTTTCTTACTTGTATCAATGGTTGATGGAATTAAAGGTATTAAGGAAACTTGGCAAGGTATTCTTGTAAGTGGTGTTTCTTTCGCGATTACTCAGTTCCTTGTAACTTACTTCTTAGGTGCAGAACTTACTAATATTTTCGCAGCTGTTGTAAGTATGATCTCTCTTGCATTATTCTTACGTGTTTGGCAGCCAAAATCTTCTACTAAAGAAGAAAAACAAGAAGAAAATGTATCTCATACATTCAATCAAATTTTATATGCTTGGTCTCCATTCGTATTCTTAACTGCATTCGTAACAATCTTTAATTTAAAACCAATTAAAGCTTTATTTGCTCCGGATGGCGCACTAGCAAACTTAGTATTTAACATTCAATTCCCTGGTCTTCATAATGCTGTTATGAAAACTACACCTATTACAAAAGCTGATACACCTTTCGCAGCTGTTTTCAAATTTGATGTATTCTCATCTACAACTACTGCAATCGTATTAGCAATTATCGTTTCACTTATCGTGTACCGCGTAAAAGGTAAAATGGTTAAAGAATTAGTAGTGGAAACAATGAAAGAACTAAAAGCTCCAGTATTTACAATCTGTAGCGTTATCGCTTTAGCTTACGTAGAGAACTACTCTGGTATGTCATCTACACTTGGACTTGCATTCTCTTCTACAGGTAATGCATTCCCAGTTCTTTCTCCAATCTTAGGATGGATTGGCGTATTCATTACAGGATCGGTAGTATCAAGTGGTTCATTATTCGCACCGCTTCAAGCAGTAACTGCAGATCAATTAAACATCGTTCCTTCTACACTTGTTGCATTAAACGTAGTAGGTGGTACAATGGCAAAAATGGTTTCTCCACAATCTGTGGCAGTTGCTTGTGCAGCAGTTGGACTAGTTGGTAAAGAATCTGCCCTATTTAAAACAGCAATGAAATACAGTTTAATCTTCTTAGCTATTATTAGCTTACTTCAATTAAACTCTGTATTTAATATCTTTTAAAAATAAAACACCGATCCAAATGGATCGGTGTTTTTTCACATTACATCTTCTTATTCTTTAATAAAGAAGCACCAGCAATTTCAGGATGCGTCATTTCGAATGGATCTAAAATAATATCCAACTCTTCTTCTGTCAGTACACCATGTTCTAAGCATAACTCCCTAACAGATTTTCCTGTTTCAATTGCTTCACGTGCAATACGAGATGCTGCTTCGTAACCAATATGAGGGTTAACTGCCGTAATAATCCCAACACTCTTCTCCACATATTGCTTCAGCAATTCTTCATTTGCTGTAATTCCTTTAATACAATATTCACGGAATACACGGAATCCGTTATTCATAATACTAATAGATTGAATTAAGTTAAACACGAGTACAGGCTCCATTACGTTTAACTCTAATTGTCCTGCTTCTGATGCTAAGCAAATTGTATGATCATTACCAATTACTTGGAAAGCAACTTGATTAATTACTTCTGCCATAACAGGATTTACTTTCCCTGGCATAATAGATGAACCTGGTTGACGAGCTGGTAATTGAATTTCCGCCAATCCAACACGTGGACCAGATGCCATAATACGAAGGTCATTCGCAATTTTAGACATATTCATCATACATACTTTTAATGCTGCAGATACTTCTGTGTATGCATCTGTGTTTTGCGTTGCATCAACTAAATGCTCTGCACCAACAAGTGGGAATCCGCTAAATGTTCGCAAGTGTTTAACCACTTGTTCAATGTACGTAGGGTTTGCATTTAATCCCGTGCCAACAGCTGTTGCCCCCATGTTCACTTCATATAAATGTTGGCGAGACTGCTTAATTCTTTTTATATCACGCTCAAGCACGCGGCTATACGCTTCAAATTCTTGTCCAAGACGAATCGGAACAGCATCTTGTAAATGTGTACGTCCCATTTTAATGACGTGATCAAACTCTTTTGCTTTTGCACGGAAAGCAGCATGAAGTTCTTCCATTGTAATAAGAAGTTCTTCTAACATCATAAGAGTTGCAATATGAATTCCTGTTGGAAACGCATCATTCGTTGATTGAGCCATGTTCACATGCGTGTTTGGACTAATTTTCGCATACTCACCTTTTTCATATCCCATACGTTCTAACGCTCGATTAGCGATTACTTCATTTGTATTCATATTAATAGAAGTTCCAGCACCGCCTTGGATTGGATCCACGATAAATTGATCATGGAATTTTCCATCAACAATTTCTTGCGCTGCTTCTGCAATTTCATGTCCAATGTCTGTAACTAAGTAACCAGTATCCATATTTGCAAGTGCCGCCGCTTTTTTCACAATTGCCATTGCCGTAATGAGTGACGGATGAATGCGATATCCTGTAATCGGGAAGTTTTCAACAGCACGTAATGTTTGTACACCATAATAAGCTACACTCGGTACTTCCTTTTCACCTAAAAAATCTTTTTCTATACGTATATCCTTCGTTGCTATCATTTTCATCACCTATGCTTTTCATTCTAAATCCTTATCTAAAAAATTCGCCATCTAAAAATACGAGTATCATTCAGAAGAATTTTTCAGTATCCACCTTCACTATATAGCACCCTTTTTGAAAGCGCAAACATTTATTTTTCTATATATACCTTTTATAAAGTGAAACCTTAATCAGTGGGGATTTTGTTCATCCCCCACCTAACTTCTTCGCTTTCGCTGAATTTTGAGGTAAGGGTCTTACTGTCCGTTAATACGGGATAAAAATTTATAGAAAATCATTCTTCTACCTTCTTTATTTCCACTCGTTTAATTTGATGCATATCCTTTTCGAGAACTTTAAAAGAAAAGCCGTGTTTTTCAATAACATCTCCTTCAGCAACGATTTGCTTTTGTACCATAATCCAGCCACCAATTGTATCTACATCATCAGCGATTAAGTGTATGCCAAATAAATCATTTACTTCACTAATAAGCACTTTTCCCTCTACGATTTTACACCCCTCACTTATATGCTCTATAGGCGGGTGCTCGTCTTCATCGTATTCATCTCGGATTTCTCCAACAATTTCTTCTAAAATATCTTCTAATGTAACAATCCCCGCTGTACCACCATATTCATCATATAATACAGCTAATGGGATTCGTTTTCTTTGCATTTGTAATAGCAAATCATGTATAGGAATATTTTCTAGTACTTCAATAACTGGCCTTGTATACGGTGTAATCGAGCACTCCTCATCTCGATTACCATCCATATAACGAATAAATAAATCCTTTACATTAACCATCCCAATAATTTCATCTTTATCTTCACCAAATACGGGATACCTCGTATATTTTTCTTGTGCGATTATTTTAATATGTGTTTCAAATGGTTCGTCCTCATATAAACCTACAACTTCCGTACGAGGTACCATAATTTCCTTTGCGACTCTATTATCAAATTCAAAAATATTATTTACATATTTAAATTCCCTTTGATTAATCTCTCCGCTCTCATAACTCTCGGATAAGATTAATCGCAATTCTTCCTCCGAATGAGCTACTTCATGTTCAGAGGCTGGATGTAATCCGAATAGCCCTGTTACAAGCCTTGCTGAACCATTTAAAGCCCAAATAAACGGATACATTACTCGGTAAAAATAAATAATTGGCTTCGATAATAATAAGCTAACTTGCTCTGCTCTTTGTATAGCGAGCGTCTTCGGAGCAAGTTCACCAATGACAACATGTAAAAATGTAATCACTGCAAAGGCAATAATAAATGAAACTGTACTTGCAATTGCAGGAGAGAAATGTAGTTTTAAAAACAACGGCTCGAGTAAATGTTTTATGGTCGGCTCTCCTAACCACCCAAGCCCTAAAGCAGTAATTGTAATACCTAACTGACATGCTGATAAATACTCATCTAAATTCGAAGTTACTTTTTTTGCTGCCAATGCTCCTCGTCGTTTTTCACTAACGAGTTGATCAATACGACTGCTGCGCACCTTAATAATTGCAAACTCAACAGCTACAAAAAAACCTGTTAACGCGATAAGGATGACTACCATCAATAATTTTAAAATATCCACATATACCCTTTAGCTTTCTTAGCTAAAGTTACACCTCCTTTAAAAAAGAAGTTTCACTTTAGTTTCTTCATTTACGCAAAAGCAACCCTATATAAAATTCACCAATTTCAAACCTCATACAATTCTAAGGGCAAGCCATCAGGGTCTTGGAAAAAGACGAATTTTTTTCCGGTTATTTCATCCATACGTATCGATTCAGTCTCTACACCACATTCATTTAAATGTTTCACAGCTTCTCCTATATTTGTAACAGCAAATGCTAAATGTCTAAGTCCAGCCGCTTCCGGGAAACTTTGGCGCTCAGGCGGACTTGGAAATGAAAATAATTCAATTTGATACTCTTCCCCTACACATAAATCTAACTTATAAGAATCTCGTTCCTTTCTATATACTTCATTTATCGCTTTAAAACCTAATATCCGAGTATAAAAATCCTTTGACACTTCATAATTCGAACAAATAATTGCAACATGGTGCACTCTACATATATTCATGCTCTCTCTATTCCTTTCTTTACCAAAGATGCATATTCTCCCTTGAAATGAAAAACATATATAGCAGAATATTTCTTTTAGGGGGTTTACTATGAAATTTATTACTTTTTTCGTGGGACTTATCGTTGTTTTCTTCCTTGCTTATATTGCTAGCAACAATAAGAAACATATTAAATTTAAACCAATATTCATCATGCTTATTATACAGTTAATTTTAACCTATTTATTATTAAATACAGAAATCGGCCTCATACTTATTCGGGTCATTTCCAGTCTGTTTACAAAGCTACTTGAGTATGCTGCTGATGGTATAAACTTCGTATTTGGCGGTCTTGCCAATAAAGGTGAAATGTCATTTTTCCTTACTGTATTATTACCAATTGTTTTCATTTCCGTCTTAATTGGTATACTACAACATTTCAAAATACTACCATTTTTTATTCATTGGATCGGTTACTTCCTTAGCAAAATAAATGGTCTTGGGAAATTAGAATCTTACAACGCTATCGCCTCTGCCATTGTCGGCCAATCAGAAGTTTTTATTACGGTAAAAAAACAATTAGCTCAAATTCCAAAACACCGTCTTTATACACTTTGTGCTTCTGCCATGTCAACCGTATCTATGTCTATCGTAGGTGCCTATATGACAATGATCGAACCTAAATATGTAGTAACCGCACTCGTTCTCAATTTATTTAGTGGTTTTATTATCGTACTCATCATTAATCCTTACGACGTTAAAGATGACGAAGATATTTTAGAAATTAAAGGCGAAAAGCAAAGCTTTTTTGAAATGCTTGGAGAATACATTCTAGATGGCTTTCGCGTAGCTATTGTTGTCGGCGCTATGCTCATCGGATTCGTCGCATTAATTAGCTGCATTAATGACCTATTCCTCATTATATTCGGCATTACTTTCCAGCAATTAATCGGCTACGTATTTGCGCCTGTTGCATTCCTTATCGGTGTACCAAGTTCTGAAATTGTCACAGCGGGTAGCATTATGGCAACGAAGCTTGTGACGAATGAATTTGTAGCAATGATGGACCTTAGTAAAATTTCTAATAGTCTTTCTCCCCGTACAGTTGGTATTATTTCTGTTTTCCTCGTTTCTTTTGCCAACTTTTCTTCTATCGGCATTATTTCAGGTGCAGTAAAAGGATTAAACGAAGAACAAGGAAACGTCGTTGCCAGATTTGGCCTTAAATTACTATATGGAGCTACTCTCGTTAGCATTTTATCTGCAATTATCGTAAGCATTATGTTGTAATCAGGTAAAATTTTATCATTTTCTTATCCCTATCTTTTGTATACAATAACGAATAGATGTCTTTATAAATAATCAAGACATCTATTTTTTATACATGTACAATCGCTTTTATTTAGCGTACAATATTTTTTATGTGTTTGAATGCGCTTCTAGATGTATACACTTTGATAGCTTTAAAGGAGAAAAAATGATGAAATCCGATATGAACAAAGATACTCGAGCCAAAAAAGGACGCTCAAAGAAAAAACGCCTCCTTTGGTTCCTTCTTATTCCATTACTGATTATAGCACTTGGAGCAGGAGGCTATTCCTTCCATATATACAGTAAAGCAAAGTCTGTATTAAGTAATGCTTATTCTGAACTGAGCCGCGGGGATAAATCCAGCAAACGTGAAAAAGCCGTGAAACCTATGACTGACAACATTTCCGTACTTATTATGGGTGTTGATGAAAGTGAGATTAGGGATAAGAATTACGGAAAAGCAACTCGCACGGATGCGCTATTACTTGCAACGATTAATAAAAGCGATAAATCTGTTAAGCTTGTCAGTATTCCACGTGACTCACGTGTCTACATTAAATCACGTGAGAAATACGATAAAATTACACATGCGCACGTATTCGGTGGTGTAGATAGCACAATTGATACGGTAGAGAACTTTTTAGATGTTCCAGTTGATTATTATGTAAAATTCAACTTTAAATCATTTATCAAAATTGTCGATTCTCTTGGTGGTATTACTGTCGATGTTCCAGTTGAGTTTACAGAACAAAATAGTAAAGACGAAGCAGATGCAATTCACCTAAAAAAAGGACGTCAACATTTAAATGGCGAAGAGGCATTGGCGCTAGCTAGAACTCGTCATATCGATAGTGATTATATGCGCGGTCAACGACAGCAGCTTGTTTTAGAAGCTATCGCTCAAAAAGCACTATCTCTTAATTCCATTAATAAAATTGGTGGTCTACTCGACGCTGTCGATAAAGACTTAAAAACAAATTTAACTTTTGATGATATGATGACAATTGCCAAAAATTCAATGGATTCCAATTTAAAAATGGACAAAATGCAAGTAGAAGGTACTGATAAATATATAGGTGGTATTTATTATTACGTTCCAAATGAAAAAAGCGTCAATACTATTTCGACAACACTACAAGAACATCTCGGTGTTACGAATAAAAATGAACATAAAAAATTATAATAAAAAGGCTGCTAGATCTTTCTAGACAGCCTTTTTATTATAATTTTCAACATATTTCTCGTACATATTGTGACAAAAAGAGACAATTATTACAGCAATGTAACATTTTTTATAAAAACATTACACACATAGTGGGAATAATAGTATACTAGTACGTACATAATGTTATTTTCATCATTTTTATACAAAAAATGTAATACATATATTTATACAAAAATTTCTGGGGGGAAATAAATGAAGCTAAGTAAAATACTGATCGGTTCTGCAATTACTGGAGGCATATTACTTTGTGTAGGCGGTGTTGGTGGATATCAATATGTATCCACACTAAATAATCAATTAGATACTACTGCATTACCAAATACTACATTTGAAGGTATTTCTCTCGATGGAAAAAATAAAAAAGATATTCAAGCAATTATTAATCAAAAAGTAACTGAATTAGACCAAAAATCTCTTACCTACATATTTCAAAATGATAAACAAACGTACACATGGAAAGATTTAGGGATAAATTATAAGGAAAAAGATATTATCGACAAAATCTTTAAAGAACAAGAAGGAAACGCAATGAATCGTTACAAAATGCGGAAGCAGGCTGAAAACGGTGAATTAAAACGTGATTATAAATTAACGCCTCAATTAAATACAACTGCTTATGAAAGCTTTATGAAGGATAAATATAATGACACATTAAAAAATCCTGTTAATGCAGAATTAAATGTTGAAGGCTCTACAGTAAATATTAGCCAAAGTCAAAATGGTGAAAAAATTGATAAAGGAAAGTTAACTGATTTAACGACACAAGCGATTACTTCTGGCACATCAGACGTTACGTTACCAGTTACACTCTTAAAACCTGAACGTTCTACAGAAGATATACAGAAAATGGGGATTAAAGAGGTGATCGCTGAATATTCGACTCCAATGGCTGGTCGTAATGGGAATCAATCCTTTAACGTAAATAAGTCAGCTAATACTTTAAGTGGAGTTATTGTCGCACCTGATGAAACGTTTAGTTTTAATGGACGCGTTGGCGTAACGGATGCTGCACATGGTTATAAATCCGCAGCAGTATTTTCAGAAGGTAAAGTTATACAAAGTGCAGGTGGAGGCGTTTGCCAAGTTAGTAGTACTTTATATAGCGCCGCTTTAAGGGCAGATTTAGGAATTGTTTCTCGAAGCAATCATTCCATGCCCGTAAATTATTTACCACTTGGGCAAGATGCAGCAGTGGCAGATTATGGTCCGGATTTAAAATTTAAAAACAATACAGGCAATCATATTTATATTCAAGCATTTTCAAATGGAGGTAGTATTACTACTCGTATTTTCGGCACAAATACTGGTAAAAATGTTGAAGTTTCTTCTCAAGTAATTAGTAGAGCTAATGACAAAATAACAGCGGTAACGTATAAAAAAGTAACACAAAACGGTGAAGTAATCTCAAATGGACAAATTTCAAAAAGCGTATATAAAAGCGCTCCAAAACAATGAGGTGCTAATAAACAGGCAAATTTCCAAAAAGAAAAGGCGTGATCTACTCACGCCTTTTTCTTTTGCAATAATATTAAAAAGTTTGCAAGATGGTCTTTCGTTTCTTCTAACGACCACATGCGATTTCCTTGCTTCGCAGCTAATACGCACGCCTCTTCCCAAGCATTCTTTTTCTTCATATATAATAATTCATCGCGTAATTTCAAAACAATTTCTTTATCCTCTTGCTCTATAAACTCTTCCATCACGCCTACTATTTCATCTTCATGAACACTTAACGTACAGTACGATTTAAGAAAGTATTGTAATGTCGTATACATATGTACTCCCCCTTCTTATTTGTCAGATGGATAAGAAGTAATGATCTTATATCCTAAATCTCCTGACTTATCTCTCGCCAAAACAGTAACAGTTTTTACTAGCTTGTCTTTTACATTCATATTCTTCTTTATTACCGTTTTTCCAACCGGGAATGAATGAGTTGTATTTAATACGAGACGAGCCTCTTTAGAATTTTTTAACCAATCTTGAATTTCCTTATCATGCTGCTTCAAACTATCTTTTACAGCTTTTGTCGCTGTTTCCTTATCATAGTATGTACTTGCCGCTGATACTTTATCTGTCTTCAAGCGATTCTTCAAATCCTCTTCTGATTTTCCTACATGTCTTTCAATCGTATGACCATTTTTAGGTGGCCCTTCCATTTCATCTAAAATATTATCACTAATTTTTTCTACTGATGTCGATTGATTACCTGTTTGTTTCTCTGTTTTTTGTTCTTTTCCTGCACATCCACTTAAGATCAGCATTAATGCCAATAAACTACTTAAGAAAAGACTACTTATTCGTTTCATCATATCACCTCTTCCATGATTATTATCGTAACTTACCTAAAAGTCAATTTCACAACGAAAAGACATATATATTTTTAAAATTCCTCGTTTATTTTTCCATATTACTACCATAGTTTCATTAAATCGCTATTTCAGCCCTCATTATAAATATACCCCTATGTTTTTCTGATTATTTCCCAAGTTAAATCACCCCTAAAATTATCAAATAATTCCTTTAAACATGGAGTTTTTTGGTTGTTTTCAAAAATATAAATATACCCCTATTTTTATATACCTAATACCCATATAAGGTATACATGTCGTATTTTATCAACGTTTTATACATTATGTAAATTCGTGCTTGCCTACACAATGGAAATATGGTGTAATGCAAAAAAAGATAAAGGATTTTAAACAATGGCTGAAACAATTCAAAACTTCTTAACAGACTATTATTCAATCGCAATTCCACTTAGTATCTTAATCAACATCATCATCAGTCTTTTAGGTTTTATCCCTAGTATTTTTTTGACCGTCATTAACATACAGCTCTTTGGCGTAGTAAACGGCACAATCATTTCGATCATAGGTGAGGCCTTAGGGGCTATTATCTCGTTTTATATTTATCGTATAGGCCTTCAAAAGTTCACTCACGATAAAGTAAATAAGCATCCTAAGGTAGAACGTCTTCTTTACGTAGAAGGTAGAGAGGCCTTTCTACTCGTCCTCTCTTTTCGTTTTATTCCATTCATTCCGTCCAGTATCGTGACTTTATTTGCAGCTCTAGGCAAAATGTCATTACTATCCTTCAGTATTGCCAGTACCATAGGTAAAATACCGTCCTTGTTGATTGAAGTATATTCTGCATATCATGTTATAAACGGTACAAACGAAGCAAAGTGGATTGTAACAATCGCAGGTTGTATCGGATTGTATTATTTGTGGAAAAAATGGAGAAAAAAATAAAGAAGGAGCCTATGCTCCTTCTTTATTTTTGAGGTATTTTATTAATAGCTATCTCTTAAAACCTTAGTTTATACCAACAGCACTAAATGATTGCTTCACTGCTGCTACTTCCGCAGAAGTCGCACCATATAAATCAGCTGCAGCTTGTACTGCACCAGCACGAGCTTGGCTAAATGTAGTAGATTGCGTGAAATATTGTGTGTTTGCACGGTAATAAATTGCACCTAACTTATCTTTACCGATACCAGTTACAGTTACACCCGAATGCGTACCGCCATTTGCTAATAAATAAGCTTGTTTGTTAATAATACCACTGTTCGTATGAACTCCACCGTTATCACTTGAACCAGTGTAACGCTTAGAGTAATGGTCTGGGTCACCATATTTCGCTGGATCACTCATAGAGCGAAGCGCATCTCCCGCTTTACCAGGCGTGTAAATATCTTCACCAATCTCCCAATCTGGGTTACGATTATCATAGAATTCTACTAAAGTACCAAAGATATCAGAAATCGCTTCATTTAGCGCACCTGATTCATTTTGATAAATTAAATCCGAGCTATTCTCCGTAACAGCATGCGTTAATTCGTGACCAATTACATCAATTCCACCAGATAATGAAGTAAATGTTACACCATCACCATCTCCGTATACCATTTGTGAGCCATTCCAGAACGCATTATTATACTTACTTCCGTAATGAACTGTCGATTTTAACGGAGCTCCTGCATCATTAATAGAGTTTCTATTAAATGTAGCTTTATAATAATCATATGTTCTACCTGCATAGTAATGAGCATCTACTGCCGCTGCATCATACGCTGCATTGAAAACATTATCTGCATCTGCCCATAATGTTCCTGGTAATGTTGAACGATTTTTTGCATCATATGTGAAAATTGTCGCTCCGCGCGTATTATCTTGCAAGTAGTAAGATGAGCCAGATAACGTTGTATTAAGTGATTTCGTATCTCCTAATACACCTTTACCAGTTCCTACTTTATTTGTCCCTGTTACAGGCTTTACAACCGCCTTCGCTTCTTGTTTAGGAGCATCTTGCTTAACTGGTGACTTATCTTCATTTGCTACATGATCAAGTTTATTATATTTATTTAATACTTTACCGCTGTCTGCTTCAATGAAATAGTAGTAGTTTCCTGGGCTTGGCTCTAAGAAGTTTAAATTTACAACGTATGCATATGTTGTTTCTTCACCGTTTTGATATACATATAAGTCCGCTTTTGGTTCTACCTCATATTTAGGTGTAACCCCTAAATCTTTTTGCGCAATTTCAATTGCTTTTGCGCCTTCAATCTTATTTTTATTTTTCAACTTGTCCTTTTTGTCTAAATCAGGCGCAACTGTTCCAGACAATACTTTTAAAGAACCATCTTTACTTACGTGAGCTACTTGAGTAGACCCCCATACAGGCACTCCTTCGTAAACTTGTTGCATACGTACTACTGTTGAATCAGTTACAGCATCTTTCTTCACTTGTTTCACTTTGAAAGAATCTTGCGCACTCTTTTCCCCTAGCTTGTAATCGCCTTTTGCTGCGTTTAAGTAATCAAACACAACAGATTCTGCTTTCTTGCCAGTTGCTCCAGTTAAATCACCAGAAATAAACTCCGGTGACTGCACCGTCTCATTGTACTTTTTCGTAGAGAGCACATTTTTAGAATCCGCAAATGCAGAGCCTGTCCCTCCAAACGTTGTAACTGCCATTCCTGTCGCTAACACTAATGCTAAACTTTTCTTTTTCATGAACCTTCCCCCTAATAAAAAATTTTTTTGAAAAAGAGTAGTTTTATCGTAGCACTATGTTTCCACTATTAATATACTAAAAATTCAAATAATTATTTTCTCAAGTATTGTAGAATTTTGGGGAACAAATATTGAAAAAACCCCTTTCCTATTGGAAAGGGGTTTCTCAATTATGAATTAATTTGTTGGACTGTTTTAGCTTCTTGACCAAGAGTATCTGGTTTCCATGCATATTGAATATCCAATACCACTGCCGCAATCGCCATAACTACAAATGTTCCTGCAATTAACTTTTTCATACTATTCCTCCTCTTTATTCTTCTAATAAATTTATCGCTAACTTATAGTAGCGATTACTTTCTTTAAAATCCGAATATTCTTCTAAATATTCAGCTAGTTCTAAGTATATCTTCTTTAAATCTTTTATATTTTCCTCTGCTTTAAAGAAAGGAACTACTTCTGTTTCTAGAAATTTTTTATAAACATCTCTTGCTTCAAAGTACTTATACTGCAGACTTAACAATAAATATAGCATCCCTTTATATCTATCATCTTTCCTTGCGGCATTGATACCTTTTTCAATCCATTTTGCTGCTTCCTCTATTTCTCCTAATTGAATACACTGTAATGAAAGCTCATACATAGCATCAATATAGTTCATATCCTCTTCTTTTTTATACTTTAGGCATTCTATATAGTACTCTTTTGCCTTGGTATAATTTTTTTGGCAATAATACAGGTAGCCAATATTATTTAAAGCAATAGAGAGAATATTATCTTTATCCGCAAAAGAAGTTGCTTCCCTTATGATATGATTATAAATTTCCATAGCTTCATTGTATTGTTTTTTTCTGGTATAACTAAAAGCAATTAAAAACTTGCAATTAATTATATTTCTAAATTTATATTCACTTTTAAAGCCCTCTAATGCCACATTAGCAAAGTATAATGTCATATGATCTATTTCTATCTGACTATATGTCAATGCTAAATTATAATATATTCCCGTTTCATAATATCCTAATTCTTTTGCCATTGCTTCTGTCTTTAACAAGTACTCTAATGCCTGTGTATATTTGTACTGTACAGAATATAATAATGCCTTATTATACGTATATAACATCTTCTGAAAAGGTGAGTATTTCTTATACACTTTCTTCAAATTATCCAATTCTTCTTCAACAGCAGGTAGATCTCTCTTCATCATTAAATAACGCGTATACAGCAGTTTATAATAATTTATAATTTCAAAATCCAAAACATGCTTCATTTCACCTTGCAATTCTTCATATATGCGTTCTACTTGTTGCTTGTCCAAATGAACAAGTGCATTTAACCACTCATCCAGCTTCCCCTTCACATCTTCTTCTACATCTCTCAAATCCGTCACGGCAATTTCTAACCTTGTGCAGAGCAATTGTAGAATTTCTTCTGATGCTTCGATCTTTCCGTTTTCGATTTTACTTAAGTATGAGACAGAACAAATGCCCTGACATAATTCTTCTTGTGTCATTTTTTGCTGTAGCCGTTTATAAAAGACTTGTTTGCCTATTTTTTCTAATGTTTGTTGCATTGTCCTCCTCCATTCTCATTACCCCCATTACTCTAATAATACATAAAATCTTGAGAAATATAAATTGATAAATGTTAATTTTCTAAAAAATATGCAATATTTCATTTTTTTCCCTCTTGACTATACTTTCATATCCATTCTTTGCTACGAGCGGTGAAAAATTGGTATACTATAACCAAATTATGGAGGTGTTTTCGCGATGACTTATTACAAAGACGATAGCTATGCCTTACATACAGATTTATATCAAATTAATATGGCTTATACATATTGGAAAGATGGTATTCACAATCACCGCTCAGTGTTTGATTTATACTTTCGAAAGCTTCCATTTGAGAACGGTTATGCTGTTTTTGCTGGTCTTGAAAAAATTGTAGAGTACATAGAAAACTTCAGCTTTACCGAAAGCGATATCGCTTATTTAGCAGAATTACAATTTGAAGAAGAATTCCTTCATTATTTACAAAATATGAAATTCACTGGGACAATTCGGAGTATGCAAGAAGGTGAAGTTGTATTTAATAACGAGCCTTTATTACGTGTTGATGCACCGCTCGGCGAAGCACAAATTATTGAAACTGCCCTGTTAAACATTGTGAATTACCAAACATTAATTGCAACAAAAGCTGCTCGTATGAAGCACGCTGCAAATAATGATGAACTTTTAGAGTTTGGCACAAGACGTGCTCACGAGTTTGATGCTGCTCTTTGGGGCACACGCGCTGCCTTTATTGGCGGGTTTTCGTCTACGAGTAACGTTCGTGCTGGAAAACGCTTTGGGATCCCTGTAGCCGGCACACACGCTCACTCTTTCGTTCAAGCGTATCGCGATGAATATGTCGCGTTTAAGAAATACGCTGAAACTCATAAAAAATGCGTCTTTCTCGTTGATACATACGACACTTTAAAATCAGGTGTTCCAAATGCGATTCGCGTCGCGAAAGAGTTTGGAGATCGTATCGATTTTTATGGTATTCGCCTTGATAGTGGTGATATGGCTTATTTATCTAAAAAAGCAAGAAAACTATTAGATGAAGCTGGGTTTACACATACAAAAATTATTGCTTCTAGCGATTTAGATGAATACACAATTATGCATTTAAAATCTCAAGGAGCAAAAATTGATGTATGGGGCGTTGGAACAAAGTTGATTACATCCTTTGAGCAACCGGCATTAGGGGCTGTTTATAAACTAGTTGCGATTGAAGATACTGATGGAAAGTTAAATGATACAATTAAAATTTCATCTAACCCTGAAAAAATTACGACTCCAGGACTGAAACGAATTTATCGCATTATCAATCGAGTTAATGATCATGCAGAAGGCGATTATATTGCATTAGATTCTGAAGTACCAGGAAAAGAAGAACGTTTAAAAATGTTTCATCCTGTTCACACGTATATAAGCAAATTTGTAACAAACTTTGAAGCTCGCGAACTGCATAAAGACATTTTCATTAACGGCGAAAGAACATATGAACTACCAGGTATATTAGATATTCAAAAATATAACGAACAAAGTCTCGCGCTATTTTGGGAAGAGTATATGCGAACTTTAAATCCCGAAGAGTACCCTGTCGATTTAAGTCAAGAATGTTGGGATCATAAAATGAATTACATTCAAACTGTTCGAGAACAAGTTGAAAAAAATATACAAAAATAAAACAGAGAAGCTCCTCCTTCTCTGTTTTTTCAATACAATATGTATCTTTGTGAAAAATATATTAAAATAATAAGACAATTATTTTTTATTTGTAAATTTTAATATTAAGTTATTTATTCACAAAGTAAGATTTGCTATTATTTTATTGAGTCAATTTCAACAAAATAACCTAAAAAAGAGGACGCAGGTTGCGTCCTCTTTTTTATAAATCTTTCACTCGTAGTACACGCATTGCATTTAACACTGCAAGTAGTGTTACACCAACATCTGAGAAGACAGCTTCCCACATTGTTGCAATACCAAACGCACCAAGTAATAAAACTAATCCTTTTACCCCTAATGCAAAGATGATATTCTGCCATACAATGCGTCGTGTACGTTTTGCGATGTTTAAGGCTGTTGCAATTTTTGAAGGCTCATCAGTCATAATAACGATGTCTGCCGCCTCAATCGCTGCATCTGATCCTAAACCACCCATCGCAATACCAACATCTGCTCTTGCTAATACCGGTGTGTCATTAATACCATCACCAACGAAAGCAACTTTTTCTTTTCCGTTCTTCGCCGCATCAATTTTTTCAATCTCTTCTACTTTTTGTTGCGGTAATAGTTCTGCGTGAACTTCATCTAAACCTAATTCCTTACCGACAGCTTCACCAACTGCTTTTGCATCACCAGTTAACATGACTGTCTTCTTAATACCTAGTTCTTTTAATTTTTGAATTGCTTGTTTTGAATCTTCTTTTACCTCATCAGAGATAACGATATAACCTGCATATTCCCCATCTACAGCAACGTGAACTAATGTACCTACCGTTTCTGGTTGCTTAAATGTAATGTTTTCTTTTCTCATTAACTTAGCATTACCTGCAAAAATTTCTTTTCCTTGTACTTTTACGACTGTACCGTGACCAGAAATTTCGTTATAATCATCGATTATTTTTTCATCAATTGATTTTCCATATGCCTTTCGAATCGATTGTGCAATTGGATGATTAGAATACACTTCAGCAAATGCTGCATACTCTAATAATTCTTCATTTGTAATGCCTTCGCTTGGTTCCATTTTTGTAACTTTGAAGACACCTTTTGTTAATGTTCCCGTTTTATCAAAAACAATATATTTCACATCATTTAAAGCTTCTAAATAGTTACTTCCTTTTATTAACACACCACTTTTAGATGCACCACCAATTCCTCCAAAGAATCCAAGAGGTATTGATACAACTAGCGCACATGGACAAGAGATTACTAAGAACACTAAAGCTCTATAAATCCATTCTGAGAATGTAGCTCCTTCTAAAATAATTGGTGGAATAAACGCCATGATGGCTGCTGTAATAACTACAACTGGAGTATAGTAACGCGCAAATTTCGTAATAAAGTTTTCTGTTGGCGCTTTTTTACTGCTTGCATTTTGAACTAAATCTAAAATTTTTGATACAGTTGATTCACAAAATTCTTTTGTAACTTCAATTGTTAATACACCATTTTGGTTCACAAAACCACTTAATACATCATTTCCAACTTCGACTTCACGTGGTACAGATTCACCAGTCAATGCTGAAGTATCTACCATTGATGTTCCTTCAACTACTTTTCCGTCTAATGGTACTTTCTCACCAGGCTTCACGATAATATAATCGCCGATTTGTACATCTTCTGGTGATACTTGTTTCGTTTCATTTCCAACCTTCACATTTGCATAATCAGGACGGATATCCATTAATGAAGTAATTGATTTTCGGGAGCGATTGACCGCAATACTTTGGAATAGTTCCCCCACTTGATAGAATAGCATTACCGCAACAGCTTCTGAATATTGTTGAATCGCAAAAGCTCCTAGTGTTGCAATTGCCATTAAGAAGTTCTCATCGAATACTTGGCCGCGAGTTATGTTTCTTACCGCTCTCCAAACAATATCTCCACCTATTAATAAATACGCAAAGACGAATAACGGAATTGTGATCATTTGTGGTAAGCCAGCTAATGCAGCAATTGCTGTCAAAATTCCGCCGACCACTAATCGTCCTACCATCTTTTTCACATTTGCTTCACCATGGTCGTGACTATGCCCGTGGTCATGGCCACCCTTTTCTTCACGAACAACTTTTACATCTGGTTCTAACTTTTGAACGACATTTGTTATATTCGCTACAGTCGCTTCTAGTTCTCTTTTATTCGCTACTTCAACTCTTAATTTCTTTGATACGAAATCAACAGTCGCTTCTGAAACGGTCGGCATTTCTTTCACTTTATTTTCAATCTTCATCGCACAGTTTGCACAATCTAAACCTTCTAATATAAACACTTCTTTTGCTACTTTTGTGTTTTTTTCTTCTTGTACTTTAATATGCGGTTCTAATTTTGTAACGAGTTGCTTTGCTTCTGTAACAACTTCGCTTTCTTTATTTTGTGCTGTTTCTAAAACCATTGTTTTTGTCGCGAAATTTACAGAGCAAGAATTTACTCCTTCTATATTCCCAACGCCTTTTTCAATTTTCATTGCACAGTTCGCACAATCTAAACCTTCTAACACCAGTTTCTTTTTCACTAATGCTTCAGCCATCGTTCTCCCTCCTCGCGTTCTTTTTATTCTTCCTCGTTTACGTGTTCAAACGCTTGCTCGAAGATATGAATTACGTGCTGGTCAGCTAACGAATAATAAACGACCTTTCCTTCTTTACGATTCTTTACAAGTTTCGCTTGCTTTAACACACGAAGCTGATGTGAAATAGATGATTGTGTCATTCCTAATAAATACGCTAAATCACAAACACACATTTCAGCTTCAAATAATGCATGTAATATTCTCGTACGTGTACGATCGCCTAATACTTTAAATAGTTCTGCTACTTTACTTAAACTTTCATCAGTTGGAATTGTTTGTTTTACTTGATCAACAACTTCTTCATGAATTATCGTTTGAGAACATGTCTCTTGTGGTGTTTCTACTTTATTTCCAGCCATTATAGCTCACCTCTTCATTTGAACATATGAACAATCATTCATATATCTTATACTCTTATTATATGAGCGTCTATTCATATGTGTCAATGAAATCACATACATTTTTTCGAACATTTCGTTCACATTTTAATAAGACGTGTACTTATTTTCCGCATCCATTACATTCTCATACAAAAAGGATGTACATTTTGCACAAAAGAAAAAAGCCTTGCGCGTTCCCTAGACGCACAAGGCTTACTATACTTATATCCCTTTTAATTAAGCTTTTAATTAGCTTGTTCTAAATTATCCTGCGAACTTCCATCTTCTTTTAAATGACTATGTTTTTTCGAATAAACAAAGTATACAACTACTCCAATTGCTAACCAAACACCGAAGTATATCCATGTTTTTAATGGTAAATTTACCATTAAGAATAGACAACATGCAACTGAAATAATCGGTAAGATTGGTACAAGTGGTACCATAAATCCACGTTGCAGTTTCGGATGCGTTTTACGAAGAATGATAACAGTTACACCAACCATAGCGAATGTTAATAACGCTCCAATATTCGCTAAATTCGACAATTCTTTTAAATCGATAAATCCAGCAATTAAGGCACTACCAATTCCTGTTAACCAAACTGAAAATGTTGGCGCTTCAGTCTTCTTGTTAATTTTCGCGAAAGATTTTGGCAATAAACCGTCACGGCTCATTGCGAAGAATACACGAGTTGTTGCATAAATGTAAGCGAAAATTACAGCCATAATACCGATTACAGCTCCAATAGCAATTACACCAGCCACTTTATCTTGTCCTACAACTTCTAACACATATGCCATAGCTTCAGGTACATCTAATTCCTTATAAGAAACCATACCTGTCATAACGAGACAAACTACAACATAAATAATTGTACAAATAACTAACGAAGCAATAATACCAATCGGTAGATCACGTTGTGGATTTTTTACTTCTTCAGCAGAAGTTGCTAATGCATCAAATCCTAAGAAAGCAAAGAATACTGCTGCTCCTCCGGCAAAGACTCCACTTAAGCCGTATGGTGCAAATGGTATCCAGTTTTCTGGTTTCACGTAAAATACACCAACTGCAATGAATAAAACAACAATACCAATTTTAATTAATACCATTATGTTATTCACACGCTTACTTTCTTTCGTACCTCGTGATAATAACCAAGTTATCACTAACGTAACGATAACTGCTGGTAAGTTTACCATACCACCTTGTGCTGGAATCGTTAGCAATGCTTTTGGAATTTCAAGTCCCAATCCACTCACTAGGTTATGGAAATAACCCGTCCATCCTCCGGCTACTGCGGCAGTCGTTACGACATATACGGATAACAATGTCCATCCCATTAAATGGGCAACAAACTCACCAATTGTTGCATACGAATATGTGTACACACTACCTGAAACAGGAAGTGTCGATGCAACTTCTGCATAACATAACGCTGCAAATCCACAAACAATTGCTGCAATCATAAATGAAAAAATAACTGCTGGACCAGCATCTCTTGCTGCTACTAATCCTGTTAATACTAGAACTCCTGTACCAATTATCGCACCAATCCCTAGCATTGTTAGGTCAAATGCCCCTAGCGTTTTCGTTAAAGTTTTACTTTTACTTTCCCCTAACAATTGCGTAACGGATTTCTTTTTAAATAGGTTGGCCACGATGAATGCCCCCTTTTACCAAGAAGAGCTAAGAGGTATTATCTCTTAGCTCTTATCATGTTGTTTTATATATTGTTCGATTTTGTTTTGTATAATGCTTCTATTAGCAAGATACTGTTTCTGCTTCTAATAATTCTTTAGCACCTTTGTACTCTACACCGTGAGCTTCTGCAACTGCTTCGAATGTTACATAGCCGTCTAATGTGTTAATACCTTTTAATAATGCAGAGTTTCCTAAGCAAGCTTCTTTGTAGCCTTTGTTAGCAATTTGTACTGCATATGGTACTGTTACGTTTGTTAATGCAAGAGTTGATGTACGTGGAACCGCACCTGGCATGTTTGCAACTGCATAATGAACAACGCCGTGTTTTTCGTAAGTTGGGTTATCATGAGTTGTAATACGGTCAGTTGTTTCGAAAATACCACCTTGGTCAATCGCGATATCTACAACAACAGAACCTGGTTCCATTGATTTAATCATTTCTTCTGTTACAAGTTTTGGCGCTTTTGCACCTGGGATTAATACTGCACCGATTACAAGATCAGACTCTTTTACAGCTTCTGCAATATTGTAAGGATTAGACATTAAAGTTTTTACTTGGTTTCCGAAAATGTCATCTAATTGACGAAGACGTTCTGCACTTAAGTCGATGATTGTTACATCCGCACCTAGTCCAACTGCAATTTTAGCAGCATTTGTACCAGCTTGTCCACCACCGATGATTGTTACTTTACCACGTTTAACCCCTGGAACACCCGCAAGTAAGATACCTTTACCGCCTTTGTTTTTCTCAAGGAATTGTGCACCAATTTGTGCAGCCATACGACCAGCTACTTCACTCATAGGTGCAAGTAATGGTAGAGAACGGTTTTCTAATTGTACTGTTTCATATGCAATAGAAACAACTTTCTTTTCGATTAATGCTTTTGTTAATTCTGGTTCTGGAGCTAAGTGTAAGTATGTGAATAAGATCAAACCTTCGCTGAAGTGTTTGTATTCGCTTTCAACTGGTTCCTTAACTTTCATAACCATTTCCATGTTCCAAGCTTCTTCAGCCGTATCAACAATTTTCGCTCCCGCTTCAACATACTGAGCATCTGTGAAACCAGATCCTAAACCTGCACCCTTTTGAATGAATACTTCGTGATTGTTACGAATTAAATGTACAACACCTGCTGGTGTCATTGCCACACGGTTTTCGTTGTTTTTAATTTCTGCTGGTACCCCAATACGCATAATGAAATGCCCCCTTATAATTAACAGAAAAAAGAAAGTCTTTTTTCTTTTTGTAATAATTAATAACTTATGTCCTTATTCTAGCATAACTTAAAAGTTATGAAAACGCTAACATATCATTTTTTTAAAGTTTATATATTTAGAATAGTGTAAATATATGGAACATTGATTCTATTATCATCTTCGTTACATTCCATTATCTATCACTCTATTTTTATTATACTCCTTAAAAATAAGCGGCAACCATTTATTATTCGACAATAATGTAACAATGTAAGAAACCCCAATAATGCCGTATACATATACAGTTATTAATTGACACAATACTTTAGGGATATATTCTTGTCATACAAAAAACAGCTGCGGGCATTTAGCCAGCAGCTGGGTAACTTATAAATAACTTGGAAAATAAATCATCTGTTGTTTCACTAATTTTATCAAACAGATCACTTTCTTCCGCTTCTTGCTCTTTTAGCATCTTAATTGTTTCACGTGCATCTTCAGGATAATCGGTAATGATGCCATCTACGTTTAACTTATAATATCCCTTTAAACTTTCCATATCATTTACTGTCCATACGTAAATTGGCTTGTTTAACTTCCTTGCTTCCTTTACTAACTTCTTATTTAACATATATTCTTCCGCTACATAAAAATCAGCTTTCACATTCTTTAAGTTGGCTCTACTTGCGTACAGTATATATCCGACTTTTATATCTGAATTTGCACGCTTAAACTCTTTAATAAGCGGGTAATGTAACGTTTGAATGACACACTGTTTCTCAAATTCATTATCTTTAATCGCTTTTAATACTTTGTTTACGAAATCTTTTTCGCCACCATGAAGCTTCACTTCAATATTAAGTTTAATTTTGTCCTTTGACAGCTTAATGATTTCATCCAGCGTACTTATTTGTCCTGACAATCCGTCTTGACTAAGAGTAAGCTGCCTTAACTCATCCATCGTTAAATCTGACACATGAACATTAGCATTAGCAAGACGCTTTAGCTTCAAATCATGTATAACTGCTAGTTCACCATCTTTCGTTTGCAGTACATCAATTTCAGCGTAGTCTGCTTTCGCATCAATAGCCCCCTGCACAGCTTCTTTCGTATTCTCTACACCTTTTGAAATATAACCACGATGCGCCATAATAATTGGTTCTTTATATGTGTTTGTAATAAAGGTCACAATGAAAGCAACAACCATTCCCGCAGTAATAATTCCTACAATATATACGCCAATAAATTTCCAACGATGTTTTTGGAAGAAACATTTATCTGCTTTAGTTTTCGAATAATCTAATCCTTCTTCTAATAAAACATCTTCAACCGGAACCTTTTGTAAATACAATCTTGTTAACGCCATAATGTAAAACGGCGTCATAATAAAGCTAAATAGATACAATGTACTTGTTAGGAAGACTGAAATAGTTGACTCTGCTAGCAGCGCAAATGTCCCTTCGGGGTTTGTAAATTCATATACTCCCCACAGACAAAGTAGATAAATTCCTACACATAAAAGAAAGACAATTCCTACAGATATGAAAAAACCTACTAAAAAGAACAATACTTTAAAGAAGCTTTCTTTTACTAAGTTCGCACTTTTTCGTGCTGCCGTACGGAACGGCTTTTCCTCTAAAACTATAATAGGTAAAACAAAAATCCAACGAAGATTCAAATAGGCAACTACAGCAAAGAAAGTATAATATCCAACTTGCCCCATTGTTGTCTTAAATAGTTCACCTGTAATAAAATTAGGAATTTGAATTTCAGGAATCAATGCAGATTTATACCCCATACTTAATAATGGTAATAGTACAACTGCATACAAAACAAATCCAGGTAAGCAATATGTAAACAGGGAAGGTAAATACGTTACTGTTTTATACAAAATTGGACGTAATCTCACCTTTTGCCTTTTATGAGCGAAGTACGAAATGATAATAAGTACTGCAAACTCTGTAAAGATAAGAAACAATGCCAATATAGATAATATTACAATCGCCAAAATCCCGTATGGTGTTTTCAAAAATGCTAATAACTCATCATTTGTTGCATTTGCATACCCACCAAAGTACAACAACTTATTGAAAATAATACCGAAAAGTGGGATAAACACAATCGCTGCTAACAATTTATAAGCAAGTTGGAATGTTAACACATTCCAAAAAGCAAATCTAACAGTTTGAAAGGAATGTCTCATTACTCCTGGTATAGATAGTCTTTTACGGTGTTGCATATATTCCTCCACATTCTAAAACGATATTTGAGATGGATTCCATATTTCCATTTTCGATCCATCTTTTTAATAATAATATATTCCGCTTAACATGAACACTCTTATACATACAATGAAAAAAGTGATGGCTACTTCCCATCACTTTTTCATCTACTCTATTTTTTCTCTAACCCTTGTCCAAATGCTTTCAAGAAACTAAAACCGAATGTAATGGCTCTATTGATATCTGGATCTTTTAACACTTTAAAGAAATCCATCACTTTTGTTTTTTTACCACTATTTAATTCATCTGTTGCAAATTGCAACCCAGTAACTAAACTTGATGTGATTTGCTTTGTTACTTCTGGGTCAACTGCGGATAGCGCTTCCCCCGCTCCCATCATATTATTGAGTGCATTTTTAACTGGTTCACGATTTAATTGCTCCACAGCGATTTTTGAAACATCTTCCTTCGCAGCAAGTAAACTAATCGCCGCATCTAATATCCCAGCCTTCTGCAACTGTGCTAAAAGCTGCATCGTTTCCTCTACTGCTTCACGATTATTAGATAGCTCATTTAGAAGTTCATCTGCTACTTGCTGTTTCTGTTCTTCCTCTGTTACAACTTTCTTTTTAATTAACGTAATTTCTTTCGCCACTATCTCCGCCCCCTAGTCCACAAGTGATACGTATTGTTTTCTTTTCCACTTTTGCTCAATTTCAACACCATTTTGCGGATTACGCTTTTTATCTCGCGGGTTTGAAGATGGTAACGGACGATTTCCTTTTTCACGTAATACACGCATTTTCACCATCGTTTGTTTATACGCCGGTGTACACGTATACAGGTCTGTTGCCGTCCCAGTTAAAATATTAATCGCTTCTTCATTTATCGTTGCATGCATCGGTAAATATAGCTCTTTCCCCGTTACACGATCCGTAATAAGCGCTTGTACTTTAATTTTTCCAAATGGTGATGCTAATTCCACAAGACCACCATCTTTCACATTGCGCTCTATAGCGAGTTCAGGTGAAATTTCAACGAATACTTCAGATACTTTAGATAAAATACCAGCCGACTTATTCGTCATGTTCCCTTCATGGAAATGTTCTAGCATACGACCATTATTTAAAAGTAAATCATACTCATCTGGCGCTACAACCGGTGGCACCCATTCATCTAACGATAAACGAGCGAGTTTATCTGGGAAGTTAAATCCGTCTACATATAATAGCGGTGTATCGCTACCATCATGACTACCCCAACATAAACTATTCCATCCTTCTAGACGGTCGTACGTTGCTTGAGAGTATAACGGTGCAAGCGATGCGATTTCGTCCATAATTTCACTTGGACTTTCATAATTCCAATCCCCACCTAGTGCACGAGCAACTTTTTGCAAAATCCACCAGTCTGGTTTGGAATCACCAAGCGGTTTCAATACTTCATATAATCTTTGAATACGGCGCTCTGTATTCGTAAACGTTCCTTCTTTTTCTAAGCTTGGTGCCGCTGGTAAAATAACATCAGCAAAACGAGCTGTTTTTGATAAGAACATATCTTGAACAACGAGAAAGTCTAAATTCGATAAAATATGTTGCACATGGTTCGCATTTGAATCGACTAAAGCCATTTCTTCACCCATGACATACATACCGCGTAGTTTTCCTTCTTCTGCCGCAAGTAACATTGCAATATTATTTAATCCTGGTGCTTTTGGAATAGTTGTACCATATGCTTTTTCAAACTTCGCACGAAGCGTATCATCTGATACTGCTTGATAACCAGGAAGCCAGTTCGGTAATGTTGCCATATCACAAGCACCTTGTACGTTATTATGCCCTCGTAATGGATATGCACCTGCACCAGGACGACGATAGTTACCCGTAACAAGCAGTAAATTTGAAATGGCAGCAGACGTTGTACTTCCTCCTGTATTTTGCGTTACACCCATTCCCCAAAGTATACAAGTTCCATCTGCTTCATATACCATACGAGCCATTTCTTTCAGATTTTCTTTTGAAATCCCCGTAATTTTTTCTGTATAATCAAGCGTATACTTTTCTAACATTTTGCTATATTCATCAAAGTTCTTCACATTTTCAGCTAAAAACTTTTTATCGTGCCAATCTTGATCAATAATATATTTCGTAATACCAGCAAGCCATACATAATCCGTACCTTGGCGCGGATGAATAAATAAATCCGCACGCTCTGCCATTTCATGTTTACGAAGGTCTGCTACGATTAATTTTTGCTCGTGTAATTTATGAGCACGTTTTACTCTCGTAGCAAGTACAGGATGTCCTTCTGTTGGATTCGCACCAACGATAATAACAAGGCCTGCTTCAGCTATATCTTTCACTGTTCCAGCATCTCCGCCCATACCGACAGTTTTAAATAAACCGTCTGTCGCTGGAGATTGACAATAACGGGAGCAGTTGTCCACATTATTCGTTCCATATATTTGACGAGCTAGTTTTTGCATAAGGTAATTCTCTTCATTTGTTACTTTCGAAGAAGAAATGAATCCGAATGCATCGCTGCCATATTCAGATTTAATATGCTGCATGTTAGAAGCAACAACTTCTAATGCTTCTTCCCATGAAGCTTCAACAAACATATCTCCTTGGCGAATTAATGGCTTCGTAATTCGATCTTCACTATTTACAAAGTCCCATCCAAATTTACCTTTTACACATGTGGAAATACCATTAACAGGTGCATCTGAAACAGGTTGTACTTTTAATATATGACGATCTTTTGTCCATACTTCAAAGGAACAACCGACACCACAAAATGTACAAACTGTTTTTGTTTTATTCACTTTCGTCTTACGCATCGCAGCCTCTACTTCTGAAACCGCTAAAATACTACTATATCCCGGCTCTACATCCTTTACAAAATCAATCATCGGATCTAACACATCTGGTTTCAATCCAGTCATAAACCCAGCTTCACCTAACATTGATTTTTCCATTAATGCATTACACGGACATACTGTTACACATTGTCCACAACTTACACAAGATGAGTCATTTATACTTACACCATGATCCCATATAACACGTGGACGATCCAAGTTCCAATCTATCGATATAGTTTCATTAACCTGTAAGTTTTGACATACTTCTACACACTGCCCACAAGCAATACATTGATTTGGATCATATCGATAAAACGGATGTGACATATCCACTTCACAAGCACTTACTTTCGGCTCATACGGATATTTCTGTTCTTCAATTCCCATCATATGTACAGTGTTATGGACTTTACAGTTACCATTATTGTTATCACAAACGGTACAATACAATAAATGATTCTCTAATATACGATCCATCGCCTCAGTCTGTGCCTCTTTTGCACGCTGGGACTGTCTTTCGATATGCATACCATTCTCTAATTTCGTTGAACAAGCACGCATTAACTTCCCATTTACTTCTACAATACACGTATCACAAGTTTGAATTGGATCTACTTCTGGTACATGACAAATTTGAGGATGTTCCAAATTACTCTCGTTAAATAATTGTAGTATCGTCTTTTCACCCGATGTGGAAAATTCTTTACCATCCACGGTTACACGGACTGTCTGTTCTGCCATAGTTTCCCCTCTCCTTACAACCAACTGTACAACACAATTATGAATCCGTTTTCAAAAATCGCATTACTGTACATATTTTTGAAACGCTCTGCCCAAATACTTTCTTATGAAGTCGATTCTAGATGTTATAAGGTATAACTACGAAAGCTTAAAAATATCACTATTCTACAGTTCTATTATATCGTACATATACAATAATAACCAAAATAATCTGTGATCTTCTTCCTAAGAGGTGTTTTTATTTTTTCCATTGTTTTATGATAAATATGGGAGAGAAATACATAAAAAAGGGGAATTTAATATGGAGCCTACGCAAGAAACTTATACAATTGTACGCTATCAATCTGGTACATTTTCAAAACAGCTTGATGAGATTGTTACAGAATCTCCTATTACTATTAAATTGAATGGTGAAGAATATGTAACAGTCGTATGCACACCAACCTATATTGAAGATATGGTAATTGGTTTTTTAATTTCTGAGGGGATTATTTCTTCTTATAAAGATGTTGAAGAACTATGGGTGCAAAAAGATAACGGAATTGTCCATGTAAGATCATCAAAAGTAAATCCGCTCTATCAAACTTTATATAATAAGCGCTACATCACTTCTTGCTGTGGAAAAGGTAGACAAGGTTTTATTTTCGTTAACGATGCAGCAAAAGCAAAAGATTTACATGATATACACGTGAAAGTTACTCCTGAAGAATGTTTTTACTTAATGAATACTTTACAACAATCTTCCACTACATTTCGCCAAACCGGCGGTGTTCACAATACCGCTCTATGTGATCGAAACAATATCCTCCTATCAAGAATGGATATCGGTAGACATAATGCATTAGATAAAATATATGGCCATTGTTTGCGCAACGATATATCTGTTAAAGGAAAAATTATTGCATTTAGCGGGCGCATTTCATCCGAAATTCTACTCAAAGTTTCAAAAATCGGATGTGAAATTGTTCTATCTAAATCTGCTCCAACAAAATTAGCATTACAACTCGCTCACGATTTAGGCATTACAGTCGTAGGATTTATTAGAAATGAATCTTGTAATATTTACACCCATCCACATAGAATTGATGGCTATCAATCGAATAACTAAAATAACTCCTCGGTTGAGGAGTTATTTTAGTTATAAAAATGTAATATATTAAAGACTTGAATAGTTAATAAAGTTAATATATAATTTCATTACATATTAAAAAACAAAACATTGTAGCATATATCTTTTCATTCTTTTACAAATTAAAAGAGACTGCTAACAAAACGCATACACAATCTTATAAAAGTCATGGATTTATTTTATTTGAAATCGACCAAGGAGGTTACAACTATGGAAATTCGCTTATTAACGACAGAGGACGCAGAAATATATTTAAAAGTTTGTATGGAAGGTTTAACGAAGAACCCAGAAGCTTTTAGCTCTTCTTATGAAGATGTTCTTAAACATGAGGATCCTGTAGCTGCTATGGCAAAACGATTAAGCAATCCGGATAAGTATACTCTAGGGGTCTTCAAAGATAATGATTTGATCGGCATTTCTACTTTAGAAACAAAGCCTTTCATTAAACAAGAACATAAAGCAAAAATCGGTTCCGTTTTTGTTTCCCCAAAAGCGCGTGGCCTTGGCGCAGGGCGAGCTCTAATTAAAGCAATTATTGAAAATGCCGATAAATTACATGTAGAACAACTTATGCTCGATGTTGTAGTGGGTAACGATGCTGCAAAAAAATTATATGAGTCATTAGGCTTCCAAACTTACGGCGTACAAGAACGTTCATTAAAACATAACGGCCAATATTGGGACGAAGAACATATGGTTCTGTTCTTAAATGATTAATACTTCAATATAGTTTTTTAAAAGCATCTTCTTATTAAGGAAGGTGCTTTTTTCATTACAACAATGTAATCTTCATGTCACCTTTATCGATCGTACCAAACCTTTCCATTCATTATACTAAAAGTATAAAGTGAAACTTTACTCAGTGGGGAACTACATCCCACGCTAATCGCATGTACTTGATATGTAGAGGAGAATGTGACATGAAACAAAACAAACGAGCTATGCTTTTAATATTTACTACAGCAATTGTAACTTCTGGATTAGCAATTTTACCTTGGTTTATTATATAAAAATACTCCCCCTAACAACGAAAAAAGCTTATTGCTTCTTAAGAAGCAATAAGCTTTTTCTATATTATAAAATCCCCAAAATTTTATTTACACAACTTATAATAATAACCATAGATACGGCAATGCACATGACAACCGTATTACGATCTTGCTTTTCTTTTTTTGAAATTTCTTCTTTTGGATTCATGTGTATGATCTCCTTTTAAAAAAAGTGTGAGATAGGAAATTTTTCTTATCCGATGCGAGGTGAATACGAAAACCCTCTCTATCTCACATACACAATAGAATGGAATTGTCATTTTATAAATAAAATGACATGACGTTATGTCGCAACATAGGGTATTTTGTGTCGCTACGTTTTCTATTATAAAAAATAGTTGTGCAAAACTAGTGCATTTTTTATGTCAATTACTCTGAGCGTAAAAATAACTCTTCCACTCAATCACATAAAAAGAGTTTTTTATTATTTTCATGTAAACTATACAAGTAGAATGAACAGTTTGGGGTGCACAAGATTATGGTGAAAATTTTATTAGTAGACGATGAAGAACGCATGTTACGATTATTAGATCTGTTCTTAAGTCCTCGTGGCTATTTTTGTATGAAAGCTACCTCTGGCCTTGAAGCACTAAAGTTAATAGAACAAAAAGACTTCGATATTATTTTGTTAGATGTTATGATGCCGAATATGGATGGATGGGATACTTGCTATCAAATCCGTCAAATTTCCAACGTTCCAATTATTATGCTAACAGCTCGTAATCAAAATTACGATATGGTGAAAGGCCTCACTATGGGCGCGGATGACTATATTACAAAACCATTTGATGAACATGTATTAGTTGCACGAATTGAGGCTATATTACGCCGTACAAAGAAAGATGGATTTGTTAGCTTCAATGGTATCGAGTGGGATAAAACGAAACATACTGTCACAGTATATGATGAAAAAATCTCACTAACGCCTATCGAGTTTTCGTTACTTGGACTATTTTTACTAAATACAAACCGTGCTTATAGCCGAGATGATTTAATCGAAAAAATTTGGGGTTATGAAACAGATATTGAATATAGAACAATCGATTCACATATTCGCAATATCCGTGATAAATTACGCAAAAAAGGATTTCCAGTTGAAAATTACTTAGAAACTGTCTATAAAGTCGGATATAAATGGAAAAGTGAATAATTACTTCGGTCAGTGGACAATAGTATATCACTGACCCTTTATATGAAATAAGGCATGGTGAGAAAATGAGTAAACTTTCCCTTAAAATTGGGACATACTTTTTAATATTAGCTTTATGTATTGAAACAATTGCTTTCGTATCTTTTTACAAAAGTATTTCAACAATGCGGATTGAGGAAGAAACACTTGCTCTTTTAGAAAAAGGTAATCGCTATAGTAACAAAATTACAACCCGCGCAAAGTGGAATGCATTTGCTAAAGAAAAGAAACATATCGAACGCGCTGAATACAATAAAAATCCTAACCGTCCTGTGTATCCAGAGTTCGATATCGCGGATGAAGCTGAACACTTAGTAGAATCAGAATTAATTGCTAACTCTGATATAGCTATCATAATAACAGACAATACTGGCAAAATTATTTCCACTTCAGAGCCCGTAACAAAGTCAATGCAAAAACAACTTACTTGTAAAACAGAACCTATTCCAAAAGGCGGATTGATCGTCGAAAAGAACTGGAAAAAATCAAAATTCATCACAACGGTAAGCCCACTTAACACAGCAGAGTTTCAAGGAAAGTTATATATGTTATTAAAAACATCTTTCTTAGAAAATATGTTACTTAAACTCATGAATCAATTTCTTATCATTAGTGTTTTGACAATTATTTTAACGACTATTTCTGTCTTTGTTTTTTCTCGCGTTATTACAGAACCTCTTATAAAAATGAAGAGGGCAACAGAAAAAATGTCAAAATTAAATACACCAATTCAATTAGGTATTAAACGGAATGATGAGCTTGGAAGCTTAGCAAAAACGATTGAAGATTTATCCAGTGAACTGACTTATATGAAAAAAGAACGCAATGAATTTCTCGCTAGTGTTGCCCATGAACTATTAACTCCATTGACCTATATGAAAGGTTATGCGAAGGTAGCAAAGAGGGATTCTTTAACGAAAGAAGAACGTGAAGAATACTTACAGATCATTGAGGATGAAACAGATAGTGTAACCGATCTCGTCCAAGATTTATTTATGCTAGTGCAATTAGAACAACATCAATTTGTTATAAAAAAACAAAAAGTGGGCCTTAAACCATTTTTAGAACGAATGGTTGAAAAAACAAGAACAACATTAACTAACAAACAAATGCAACTCCATGTATATTGCAAAGATGATTTAGAAGTTTGCATAGACGAAAGACGTATGGAACAAGTTATGTTAAATTTATTACACAATGCTTATCAACATTCGCCAGAAAACACATCTATTACGATACGTGTACTCGCGAAAACAGATTCTTTTACAATAAGTGTAGATGATGAAGGAGAAGGTATTCCCGAAGAAGATATCCCCCATATTTTTGATCGTTTTTATCGTGTTGATAAATCCAGAACGAGAGCTACTGGCGGAAAAGGTATCGGGTTAGCTGTTGCAAAAGAAATTGTAGAATTGCATAACGGTTCCATTCTAGTAACAAGCCAATTAGGAGTAGGAACAAACTTTAGAATCGAGCTACCTTTTGAATAAGATGCGTGTGAAAACACCAGTAGTAGTAAACACTACTGGTGTTATTTTGTTCGTAAAATCAGCTCATATAAGCTAAGCTTTTGAAATTATTCTTATTTCAATATAAAATAAAGGTACATTTGCAAAGATTTGGAGGGTGATACAATTGGATATCCATGTATTAACAAAAGACGAAGCAGAAATTTACTTAGAACTTCGTGTAGAAGGGCTAAAGCAAAACCCTGAAGCTTTCAGCTCTTCTTATGAAGATATTATTAATAAAGAGTGTGCGATTGAATATAAAGCACAAAAATTAGCACAAGATGAAAACTATACGCTAGGTGCATTTAAAGATGGACAATTAATCGGGGTTGCAACACTGGAAACGAAACCATATGTAAAACAAGAACATAAAGCTAAAATCGGTTCTGTATATGTTTCTCCAAAAGCACGCGGACTTGGAGCAGGAAAAGCACTTATTAAAGAATGTCTTGAACTTGCTAAATCTTTAGAGGTGGAACAAGTTATGCTTGATGTTGTTGTTGGCAACGATGGTGCGAAGAAACTTTATGAATCATTAGGTTTTAAAACATTCGGTGTACAAGAACGTTCACTGAAATATAACGGACAGTATTGGGACGAAGAGCATATGGTCTTATTCTTAGATGAAAATAAATAATAAAAAACATCCTCATGCCTGGGGGATGTTTTTTACTTTCTTGTATACCATGCCTTATGTAATAATTGAATCGCTTTCGCAATTTCGTCTTCTGATAAAATTGCAAACCCAAGTAAAACTACATTTTCAGGCGCAGTACCGTCTTTATAGTACGTAGAAACAGGATATATTTTAATACTATATTTTGCAGCTTCTTTAATGAGTTCTTCTTCTCGCATTCCATTATGCACTTTTAATAAAATATGCAATCCCGAATCTTCTCCTATTACTTCAACACGATTAGAGAAATACTTTTCTATTTCAAAGACAAGTCGATCCCTCTTTTTTCGGTAAACGACACGCATTTTATGAATGTGTTTTTCCCAATAGCCTTCATTTAAAAACCTTCTTATCACTTCTTGATCCATTCTTGAAACACTTTGTGTATAAAACAAGTATTCCTTTTGATATTTTCCAATTAAATTCTTCGGTAATACTATATAGCTCATCCGTAATGAGGGCAACAAAGCTTTTGATAGCGTCCCCATATAAACAACTTTCCCATCTGTATCTAACCCTTGTAGTGCCGGGATTGGCTTTCCTGAATAGCGAAATTCACTATCGTAATCATCTTCAATAATATATCTATCTTCTTCTTTCTTCGCCCATTGTAAAAGCTGCGTTCTTCTCGTAATAGGCATAATCATTCCATATGGGAATTGATGAGAGGGAGTTACAAATACAACATTTGCATCGCTATTTTCTAAATCAGCTATACAAATTCCGTCCCTATCTAAAGGCAACATTTGAACCTTCTTTTCTCCCTGTTCAAAAACGACCAGTTTCCTATGATAACCTGGGTTTTCAACTGCATAATTACTTCCCTTTAACAATTGAAACAGCAGCTTCACTAATATTTGTGTTCCCGCTCCTAATACAATTTGACTAGCTGAACAACGCACACCTCTAGATTCATACAAATAGTTCACAATTTCCTCCCTCAGGCTCAATTCTCCTTGAGGGTGTCCAAGAAAAAGCAACTCATTATTATGTGGCTGCCATACATCATTTATAAGCTTGCGGTACGTAGTGAACGGAAAAGTATTCGTATCAACCCCTGTTTGGGTGAAATCAAATGTATAGTTCTCTTCCCGAAACGGTACTTCTTCTACTTTCTCTTCGCTTCCTTCTACATAAATCATTTGTTCAATTTTACATACAAAATAACCTTTTCTCGATGCCGATTCAATATAACCTTCTGCAAGTAATTGCTCGTAAGCCGCTTCTACTGTATTCTTACTCACTTGTAAATAGCTCGCCAGCTTTCTTTTTGCAGGTAATTTTGTAAAAGCCGGAATCATTCCATCTTTAATTTCTTTTTTTATATACTCATACAATTGCACGTACAATGCCTTTTTACTATTCATATTTAAATTAGGCGTTAATTCTAACATAATATCTGACCCCTTAATAAAACTGAAATCTGATACTTTTTACAGTACCAGAAGTTATATATAATTCCTTGTATCATGTCACACATAAAAAATCAAATACTCGAGAGGAGATGCATGATCATGAACAACAATAGACGGATTGGGCTCATTATGATTATTACAGGAGCTACCTTATGGGGATTATCTGGACCGATGATGCAGTGGCTATTTCAACATACTAACGTATCATCAATTGATTTTTTGACGATACGCTTGTTGCTTGCGGGAATATTTATTTTATCTTTCTTACCTATAAAAAAACAAAACATATTTCAAATTTGGAAACACCCTAAATATTCTATACAACTTATTATTTTCTCTATTCTCGGCATGCTCGGTGCACAATACGCCTTTATCGAAACAGTTCATATTAGTAATGCGGTTACAGCCACTTTATTTCAGTTTCTTGGTCCTGTTCTTATTACCATTTATGTCGCATTTGAACAACGAAAATTCCCAGCTTCTCTGCAACTACTCGCAATTATAACTGCCCTAACAGGAACATATTTTATTATTACAAACGGTTCAATTGAAAATATTGTCTTATCGAAAGAAGCCATTATTTTCGGCCTATTAACAGCAATTGGATTTGCATTTTATACCCTCCATCCAGCTTCTCTTATTAAAGAATGCGGAACAACTGTAGTAATTGGCTGGGGGATGTTAATCGGCGGTATTGCCCTACTTATTTGTAATCGCTCGTTTGGATGGAATCAGCTTTCACAAACTTTTACACCAAAAACTTTTTCTATGCTTATTCTTATCATCATAAGTGGCACCCTTTCTTTCCTTCTTTATATCGGTAGTCTCAAATATTTAGCAGCAACAGAAACAAGCATTTTATCTAGCATTGAACCACTTGTAGCTGCCGTTGTTTCAATCGCTTGGCTAAATGAATCCTTTGGAGCATATCAATTACTAGGCGGCGTATGTATCGTTCTTTCTGTTATTTTCTTAACCATGCCGCAAAAAGAACGAGAACCAACCTTTACAACTGAGCAAATATAGAAAATGTCAAAAGAGGTCGTACAAAACTTACGACCTCTTTTGACGTTTTAAAGGAATTGTCCCGCTTTCTAGCAAATACAATTACACTAACAAGAAAAATTAGGAGTGTGACACCATGAAAAAAATCAGAACTATGCTACTTTTCTCCTTTCTCATCGTTGGATGCACACAAGGACAACTTGATTCAGAAGTGCCTAAAAAAGAAGCCATCGCAACGTCATCCACTCAAGTTAATGCACCTTCCTTTTTTCATCTTAGCGTTTTAAAAGATGTAAATTGGGAAGAAACCCCCTCCTTCATACAAGAAAAAATACCTTTAAAAGGCATCGAAGAAAAAGTCGCAATGGCTGATAGACCTATTATCGCAAATGAAAAAAATGAAATGATGTGGTACTTTTTAGATCCTGAAATGCCAACTGGAAAACTATCTATTATTGCACTAAAACAAGGATCAGTAACCCCAACACCCGTACTCTTTCAACAAGAAACTTCTAAACCAACTTGGACTACTTCAAATACAATTGATTCTACTACAACCGAACTCCCACTCACTATGTCACTACCTTCATCTGGATTATGGGTATTAAACATATATATAAATGAAAAATATTATGAGCAATTTGTAATCACCGCTAAGTAAAGTGACAAAAATAAACCACTTTCTTACAACAATGTAATTTCTACGTCATGTACTTCGATAGTTGAAGTATCTCTCTTCTCTTATACTTAAAGTAAGAAATGCAACGAGGAGAGATGAGAGATGAAAAAAGTGATAGAAGTGATCGTAGCAGTAACTGAGGTTTTAGTAAATGGTAAACAAGTTGCAATGGAATTAAATAAATAGTGAAGAAACATAAATAATTCTACACTTCTTCATTATTTTGATTTCTTATCTCAAAAAAGCAGTGCCTTTTAGGCACTGCTTTTTGCTATTAATAACTTGGTATTGTCGTAATTTGCGCCACGCCTGAATTAATAGCTGCCTTCGCTACTGCTTCCGCAACACTTGGAACAACTCTTTTATCTAACGGATTCGGGATTACATAATTCGTATTACGTTCTTCGTCCGTAATGATGTTAGCGATCCCATATGCTGCCGCTAATTTCATCTCTTCTGTAATATCCGTCGCGCGCACATCTAACGCACCACGGAATATCCCTGGGAACGCCAATACATTATTTACTTGATTCGCATAATCCGAGCGCCCGGTTCCTACTACAGCTGCCCCAGCCTCTAATGCATCCTCTGGGAAGATTTCTGGAATTGGATTCGCCATAGCAAACACGATTGCTTTCTCATTCATCGTTTGTACAAGTTCTTTCGTTAATACGTTAGGAGCAGATACGCCAATAAAAATATCAGCTTGATGAATCGCTTCTTTTAACGTTCCACGCACATATTCTCGATTTGTCTTTTTAGAAACTTCAATTTGTGCTTCGTTCATCCATGATTCACCTTCACAAACAATACCTTCTAAGCTAACTAACGTAATGTGTTTTGCACCAGCCTTTAATAATAATTTTCCAATTGCAATTCCTGCCGAACCCGCACCGTTAATAACAATTTTTACATTATCCATTTGTTTGCTAACAACTTTTAATGCATTAATAACAGCTGCCAAGACGACAATAGCGGTTCCATGTTGATCATCATGGAATACAGGAATATTTGTTTCTGCTTTTAATCGCTTTTCAATTTCAAAACAACGTGGTGCCGCAATATCTTCTAAGTTAATTCCTGCAAACGTAGGCTCTAAATTTTTCACAAGGGTAACGATTTCATCCACATCAGTCGTACCTAAACATAACGGGAAAGCATCTACATTCGCAAATTTCTTAAATAAAATACTCTTCCCTTCCATAACAGGCATAGCTGCTTTCGGTCCAATATTTCCTAAACCAAGTACCGCTGTTCCATCTGAGACAACTGCCACCATATTACCGCGTGCTGTATAGTCATACACTGTTTCTTCATCCGCCGCAATTGCTTTGCAAGACTCCGCTACACCTGGTGTATATGTCAGGCTTAAATCATCCGCTGAATTTACTTCTACTTTACTTGTAATTTCAATTTTCCCTACTAATTCTTTATGCAATAACAATGATCTTTCATTAATTTGATTTTCTAACATACTTATAATCTCCCCTTAATTTGACAAGCTAGCTATATGAATATAGCTAGCTTGTTTGATTATGAAAACATTTTTAATAAAATTGTCGCTGTTACAACCATTGCTGCCCCGCCTAAACGTGTTGAAATTTGCGCAAACGGCATTAATTCCATACGATTTGAAGCTGATAAAATAGCAACATCTCCAGTTCCACCTAAACCACTATGACATCCCGTTACAATTGCTGATTCAACTGGATACATTTTCATCACTTTCCCTACAAGAAAACCTGATGCTACCATTGTAAGAACAACTGATGCGCACACAACAACATATCCTACTGAAAGAACTGCTGCTACGTCTTTTAGCGGAATATATAGCAATCCTAATCCAACCATTAACGGCCAAGTTAAATTCTTTGAAATAAATTTATATAGATGGAATGCTCCTTGCTCCATTTTTGCTGGCATTAATTTAAAGTATTTCACAAGTGCTGCTGAGAAAATCATAATGATTGCCCCAGGAATACCGATGAACTTAGAAGCAAATCCTCCGAAGATGAAGAACGTACACGCAATTAATAAACCTGCTCCCATTAATGAGAAGTCAATTGGCTTCTCTGTATTTTGTTCTTTTAATAACTCTGCTTGATTGTCTGTCTTCACTAATACACCGTTACCACTAAGCTCTGGTTTCTTCTCACCTAAACGCTTCATATACCCTGCACTCACGATTGCGAACATATTTCCAATAATAGCCGCTGGAATAAGCTGTGATACAAACGTTGCTGATGATTCATTTAAAATATCACTATAAGCGAGCGACAATGGTAAAATCCCTTCCCCAATACCACCACTCACAATTGGTACGATGATAAAGAAAAATGTTTGCTTCATTTCAAACCCAAATAGTGAACCGACCAATAATCCTACTGCTACAGAAGCTAACGTCCCTACTACTAAAGGTATAAACATACGAACGAAACCTTGTACTAATACTTTACGATTCATTCCTAAAATACTTCCGACTACTAAACAAGAAATATATAAATATAAAAAGTTCGATTTTTTCATTAACATAGTCGCAGCTTCCATTGAAGCTGGATTCATCCAGTTAAAAAATACAAGTAATGATGGAATAAATAATGAAAGTATTGCCGGACCGCCGATATTTTTTAAAATTGGAATTCTCATTCCAATGTCGCCTAAGAAAATACCCATGATCATAATAACTGCAAATCCACCAATCATATCTGCTGGCAATTTATTATATACAGATGCTCCATAAATAATAGCAGCCAATACTACATATAACGGTAAAGGTATAACACCGATTTTTACATTCATAATTTTAGAAGCGAAAGATTCTCTTTGTACTTCATTTCCTTCAGAAAATGATACCGCTTCCACATTCTTTTGAATTCCCATATGGCACCCCCTTGTTTTCTTAATAACAATATTAAAACGCTTTCAATAGTAAAAATAGTTTTTGTAAGTTTTGTAATTGATTTTGTAATTAAAAAAAGTATAAGCGACTTATAATAAGTCGCTTATACGTAAAACTCTATTTTATTTTGATCAATACACCTTAATTTACTCACTGGTCTTCCTACATGTTGATACACCATTTCGTTTTCTAATACTCCAATTTCAGTCAAAAACATTACATACTTTCGAATAGAAACTCTTGAAACTCCAACTAATTGCGCCATTTCATCTGTTGTAAACGCTCGTCCATTTAGCGACTCAATCTTCCGCCAAATTAATTGCATCGTTTGCTTCGTTAATCCTTTCGGAAGCTCTTTAGTGACAGTAGGCTCTCTTTTTTCTTTTTGCAAAATTAACGAATCTAATTCCGATTGACTAATTTTTTGTTGTTCTTTCATGAAAGTAAGTTTTTCTCGATATATAGTTAATGCCTTTTTAAATCGTTCAAATGTAAATGGTTTAATTAAATAATCTACTACACCATATTGTAATGCTTTTTTAATACTCCCCATATCATGTACAGCTGAAATCATCATAATATCGATTTCTTTTTCTTGGTTCCGAATATACATTAAAAGCTCAAATCCAGTTTCTTCAGGCATAAAAATATCAAGTAATACTAAATCTACTCGTGATTTCTTTAATACTTCTATCGCTTCTTTAACGGAGTTAACTGCTTGAACAAGTTCAAATCCTCCTACTTGCTCTAAATAATGCGTATTTAACATCGCTACCATCGGGTCATCTTCTACAATTAAAACTTTAATCATATTTGCCTCTCATCCCTACCTCTAGGTATTTCAATTGTTATCGTTGTTCCCTTTCCTACTAATGAATGCATATGAATTTTCCCATTTATTCGCTGTATACTTTCTTTTACAAGATACAAACCATAACCGCGGTTATCTCCCTTTGTGGAATAACCTTTCGTAAATAATGCCCCTATTTCTTCTTCTGGTATACCTTTCCCCGTATCTTGTACTGTAATGATTAATGTATCACCATATTGTATCTCAAGTTCAACTTGCTTTTTTTCACAATTTGTCACTGCCTCTAATGCATTATCAATTAAATTTCCGACAATCGTAATTAGTTCATGAATAATACTTTCATCATCTATTTCCGGCATGTAAGAGTCTTCACTTATGATTAATTTTATATTTTTCTCTCTAGCATAGCTAAGTTTCCCAAGTAAAAAACCAGCAAATACTGGACTTTTTATTCTTTCCATAACCCCACCAATTTCATATTGATGCTCTGATACCATACCGCTTATATACTTCTGCAATTCTTCATACTGCTTCATGTGTGTAAGCCCTAATACGACATGCATTTTATTCATAAATTCATGCGATTGTGCCCGTAATGCTTCCGCATATAGTCTAATACCAGTTAATTCTTCTGCTAACTTTCTAATCTCTGTTTTATCACGAAATGTTGCAATCGCACCAACTATTTCTCCTTTTACATATAAAGGAACACGATTCGTCACAATCGTAATTCCATAAATATTTTGTTCTTCGTTTAATTGTACCTCTCCCGTTTGTAATACTTCTTTTATACGTGAATTAGGCATATACAACTCAACATCTTTACCAATAAAATCTTCTTCAAGACCACTTTTCTTAAACAATCGTTTTGCCTCATTATTTATTAAAGTCACATTGGCCTCTTTATCTACAGCAATAATACCTTCCTTTACAGATTGTAGCATCGTATTTCTTTCTTCAAGAATTTTCGCTATCCTGTGAGGTTCAAGACCAAATAAACTTTTCTTTATATGTCTAGCTAGTAATATTGCTCCTATAATTCCGACTAGTACTCCAACTCCAACTCCAATATAAATGATATGTCTACTTTCCTTAACTCTCTCTTTTACATTATCTGCTGAAATACCAACGGCCACCGCTCCAAGTTGTTTACCTGTTTCAGAAAATACAGGTACAAACACTCGCATTGAAATACCTAAAGTTCCTTCTGCCAGCGATACATGTTCCTTTCCTTTCAATGCAGGCCCTTCATCTCCCCCAATAAAATGATGACCTATTTTTTGAGGATTTGGATGTGATTTTCTTATTCCATTCATATCCATAACTACAATAAATTGAACACCTGTGTTTTTTAATATTCTATTTGTATACGTTTGGATTGCAGAAGTATCTGCTTTCCCAGTCAAACCATCGATTACAATCGGATCATTCGCCACAATGTGTGCAATTGTTTTTGCTTTTTCTGCTTGGCTATCCTCCGTCGTCCGTTCTACATTATGACTAATTAATATATCTGTCACAAGTAAAGAAAAAATTACAACTGTACAAACTAACAATGTAATCGTTTTCCATAAATTCCATAGTCTTTTTCTTTTTTTCATCCCGTTAATGACTCCCCTAATTACTAAATAGAAAAATAAGTAAGGTGATATTATTTTCACCTTACTTATCTGCTGTTATTATACTTTAAATTTACTAGTCATCGCTTGTAGTTCTTCGGCCATCTCAGCTAAATTTTGCGAAGCTGAACTAATTTCTTCCATTGAATTCATTTGTTCTTCTGTTGAAGCAGCAACACTTTGCATACTAGCTGTATTTTCTTCTGCAGCCGCTGCAATTTCATCAATAGCATTTGTCACTTCATTTGCATCTCCAGCAATTCTCTTCGTTGTTTCTACCATTTGATTCACTTGAGAAACAATATGTGTAGTAGAACTTAAAATTTCCGTAAAACTTACTTTCGTTTTTGTTACAACATCAAGGCCTTGTTGAACTTCCCCATTCACATTATCCATCGCCTTAACTGTATGTTCAATATCAGCCTTAATTTCTGCAATTAAATTTGCAATCTCTCCAGATGATTCTCCTGATTGCTCCGCTAATTTTCTAACCTCATCTGCTACAATAGCAAACCCTCGGCCCTGTTCGCCTGCTCTTGCTGCTTCAATAGCCGCATTTAAAGCTAATAAGTTCGTTTGAGTAGCGATGTTTTGAATTGCTTCAGAAATGGCTCCTACCTGCTTTGATTTCTCATCAAGAAGTTTAATAATAGCATCTGACTCGGATACCGATTTAGAAATAGACTGCATTTGTTTTGCTGTTTGTTCAACCAATTCTTCCCCTTCTTCAGCTCTTTCTCTCGCATGTAATGAGGAGATAGAGATTGATTCCGCGCTTCCATTTACATCTTGAATTGCTGTATTTACTTGTTGTAATGTAGCCGCACCTTCTTCAACACCTTGACTTTGTGATTCAGCCCCACCTGATACTTGTTCCATTGCAATTGTAATTTGATCTGTCGCATCATTTGCTTGCTGTACGCTCGCTGTTAACTCTTCAGCCGATGCAGCGACATGTTCTGCTGAAAAACTAATTTGAGTAATCACATCTTGTAAAGAGGCAGACATTTCATTGAAGGAATCCCCTAATTTCCCTATGTCATCCTTGGAATGGATTGTAATTTTCTCTGTCAAATCTCCCTTACTAATTTTATTTGCCGAGTCAGCTATTTTTCTTAATGGCCTTGTAATAGACTTTGTAATGAAATAAATTAATACACTACCAAATACAATAGCTATAGCTATGACAATAAAAGTTTTATAAAATACTGGATTCGCAGCTTGGATAATTTCTTCGTCGAACATAACTCCAACTACTTTCCATCCTGTTTTCTCATTTGTTGCAAAGATTAAATTCTTTTTATCATCTTGTTCTGTATAAGACACATTTCCTTGTTTATCTTCATAAATTGGTTTAATCCAAGGATCAGTAACTTTTGCACCTGGTTTTCTAGATGGATGACTAACAATTTGCTTATTTTGATCTAAAATAACTGCATAACCTTTTTCACCAATATTAATCATTTTGGAAATTTTTAAGATGTTATCTAAATTTAAGTTAATTCCTATAACACCTTTACCATCTTTTACTTCTTTAGCAATTGTCACTACCATATTTTTAGTAGATGCTGATTGATATGGTGAAGTAACAATTACTTTCCCTTTATTTTCATGCGCTTCTTTATACCAAGATCTATCTGTTGGATTATATCCATCAGCCATTTGGATAAATGGTTCTCTTATAAACTTTCCCGTCTGCGTTCCAATATAAATGCCTTCTACTTCTGGATGAAGTTTTATATATTGTGCTAACTTCGTTCTTACTATTTCTTCTTGCCCGTTTGCATATGTATCCTCTGTTAAGATATCTGCAAAGTATGCTGCATCAACAAATTTCTCTTCTATATTTTGAGAAATAACAGTATTTAAAATCGAAATGTTTTCCTTTGTTTTACCTGTGATTTGTTGTTCAAAATTTGTTTTGGCAGTTTGATATGAAACACCACCGATAATAAGTCCTGGTATAGTTAAAATAAGAAAAAATGAAATGATTAATTTCTTCTTGATACTCATACATTTAACCCAGTTAAATATTTTTTGCATAATAAGCCTCCTTTATGTAATGTGAATACTTGTGTAATTTTATACAATCGACATATATAAAACAATATATAATGATAACATGTAATTTTTTCGTCAATTATGCATTTTTACATATTCACTACTTCTAAAGATTTAATCATAAAAAATAAGAGAACTTCAGCTTATATAATAAGCTGAAGTTCTCTTATTTCTTAACAAAATACACCCACAAAAACTCCTCTTATAATTCCTTACATCCCTTTCCTTACTAATTGCTTTTCACATAACTAATCGCCTGACTCCCCATTTGCATCCATGCCTCTTCAAAACGATCTCTCGGTACTTTTACATCTAAACTTTCACTGAGAGGATCTCGAATATATACAAATTCTTCATCATATCCAATCAGTACTACACAATGTTCATTATACGTAATAGAAACATCTCCACTATTTGTCTCCCATGTAGTAAATTCATCTTTATCTAATGGCGCAAATGTTGCATTTGTAATCATAACTACCGGTTGTCCTGATTTTACACTCTTATACGTTTCTTCTATACTCTTCCCTGTTAAGTCTACAGCTTTATTAGGCAAATATTTTTTCGCTAATTGAAAAAGTGGCTCATGATATACACCATATCCAGATTCAGAAAAGGTATAAATATTCCCTACAAATCCTTCATTCGGATTTCCACGTACACCATCGTTCATAAAATCAACTTTCTTTATTTCATTTGCTAATTTCATCTTATCCACTGTAATGCCTGCGTATTGTAACATCATCGCTAAGCTCGTTACTTCGCACCCTCTATCTAGCTCTGGTAATTGCTGAATTAAAGGTACATTTGATATGATAACCTTTTCATCATTCTTACTAAACTCCGCTTCTTTTCCGCTTTGTATATTGAAAAATGTTAACTTCTCCATATACTTTGTCATTCCATTTGTATATACGTTCCATACTGCTATACCGAGTAAGGCCATACATAAATACCACTTCCATCTCCGTATCACTCTCACGCCCTTTTTAGTTCGTTAAATAAGAATAAAACGCGTCAGCATCCGTGCGAATCACCGGTACAAAATTTAGTTCTTTTCCTTTTTCAGGCTGATCTTTTTTTATTTTTTCGGCTAATTCTTGAACGTTCATATTCGTTTTATCCATATTAAGCTCATCTGCCATTTGTAATACTTTTTGCTCATTAATTTCTTTTAATACTTGATATATATCTTTACCATACAAATCAATATGATATTTTTTTGCTTCTTCCTGTACTTTTTGTTCATACACTTCTTGTGCTAACGTTTCTATCTCTTTTCCTTTTTGGGAAATACCTAACTTCCCTGCTTCCTCTCTTACTTTCGTTCCATAGATTTCTTCCTCAATGTCCTCTATTTCTTTTCCATTTGTCGAAATGCCTAATTTATCCGCTTCATCGTTAATTTTAATCGTATTAATTTGATTAATTAAATTTACAATCGTTGTATTCTCTATAGATATGCCTAGCTTTAACGCTTCTTGCTTTATTTTTGTTTCATAGATTTCTTCTGAAAGAGTTCCAACATCTTTTCCTTCAATCGAAATTCCTAACTGTTCTGCTTCCCTTCCTACTTCTGTTTCATGGATTTCTTTTTCTAGCGTGATTTGTTCTTTCCCTTCCGTTTCAATCCCTAAATTCTCTGCCTTTTCTTCTGTATGTACCGCATGTATCTTCCCATTGTTTAATTGTTCTTTGCTGCGTTGCTTGTAATCTGTCTTCCCTTTTGATGTTTCAGAAGGAGAGGCACCCCCTAATATACTTAAACTCATTACTCCAATAGTGAATACCGTCATCATTTTCTTTTTCAAAATTAATTCCTCCCTCTTACACTTTCTTTTACATCATTCCCTATACATAATCGAAATAACGTTATGATCGATATAATCTGCTCAAATACCTTTTTATAATCGCTTCTTCATACGGCGAACTTTCTGTATATCATACATGTTATAAATAGTTTCTTAACTTTCCCTTAAAAAAAGACGACCTTGTAAAAACAAGATCGTCTTCTCACTTATATTCTTTGGTTTTTAGGAAGAATCACTTCAAAGCAAGTCCCCTCTCCCCATTGGCTCTCTACTGATATTTTCCCATAATGCTTTTCTACAATCCAGTTCGCGATTGAAAGGCCTAATCCCGCGCCTTCTGACACACTTCTCGCTTTATCTCCTTGATAAAAACGATTAAATAGTTTTGGGATGTCCTCATCTTTTACTCCTATCCCATCATCTTTCACTCGTATACGAATCGAGCTGTTCGTTTGCGTACAATCGATTTGAATATGCCCACCTTCATTCGTATACTTCATCGCATTATCTAACAATATGACCATCATTTGATGGATTCGCTCTCTATCACCCATAAATGACATGCCATGCTCTACTTTCAATATCATCTCTTTTTCTTGATAGGAAGCAATCTCTTTATATGGCTCTACTATTTCTTCTAACAATGTATCCATTTCAAATGTTTTCTTATCCATCTCAATTTGATTAGAATCCGAACGTGCTAACAATAATAAATTAGCTACAAGCTTAGATAACCTTCTACACTCCTTTGAAATCGTAGAAATATCCATCGCTTTTTCTTCTATCGTCGCAGATGGTGACTGAAATAATATGTCTGTTTTGGATTGAATAACTGCAAGTGGTGTCCTTAATTCATGCGATGCATCCGACACGAATTGTTGCTGTTTTTCCCATGAATTTTGAATGGGTACGAGTGCCCTGCCAGCTAAGAAAAAGCCGATTCCTATTGCAAATAAGCTTCCTACACTACAACCTATAACAAGAATTAAAAATAAAGTATTTAACATTTCTTCTTCAGCTGTTGTATCACGTACAATTTGAACTATTTTCCCATCTTCTTTAAACGCAAAGGTTCTAAAATATCGTCCTTGCACTTCAAGATCTTGCAAATCCCCTAACTTCTTTGGAAAAAACTGATCCAAATTCCCTTCAAAGCTAGAACGAAATTTATGGTTATCTCCCTCTATCTCTACTACTTTCCCATTCCAAGTTATTTTAGTTACCCGTGGATCTCCAATTTTAATGTTCTCCATACGTTTTCTTGGTAATATTTTAGCATCTAATTTTTTTCCAAACTGAGCCATCATTTTTATAGATTGATCCATTTCATTATAAATCCGCTTATATGTGTACGAATAAATGATACTACCTAATACGCCTATCAAAATGATAAATACTAACGAATTCAATATAGTCAATCGAATGCGCGTCTTCTGAAACATACTTCCCTTTTTCATTGTTCTTTTAATATGTATCCAATACCTCGAACGGTTTGAATATCTTTCTGATAACCGAATGGCTCTAATTTTTTACGTAAATGATGTACATATACTTCTACAATTGCTACTGTCGTATCTGAATCAAATCCCCAAACACGATCAAAAATTTGTTCACGCATTAAAATCTTTCCGCTATTTTGAACAAGGTACTCTAGAAGCTCATATTGTTTTAATGTTAGCTTAATACCTTGTCCATCTACTTGAACATCTTTATCTTTTCCGAACAATTCAATCCCTTTATAACGAATGGTCTGCTTTGTTGTTAAACTACCGCTTCGTCGTAACAAAGCACGAATTCTCGCCTTTAATTCTGGGGCCTGAAACGGCTTAACGATATAATCATCCCCACCAAAATCTAACCCTTTCACTCGATCCTCTAGAGAGTCTCTCGCTGTCAAAAATAGGACTGGTGTTTCAATCTTTTCATCACGTATTTTTTGAATCACTTCAAAACCATCCATTTCTGGCATCATCACATCAAGCAAAATGGCATCATATATATTTTGTAACGCTAGAAATAATCCATCTTCTCCATTCAATGCTGTATCTACTTCAAATTCATCGCGTAATATTTGAACAATAGACTCTAATAAAGAAGCATTATCTTCTACTACGAGTAAGCGCATATTCTCACCTTCCACCATATTATTCAATTCTATTTATAATTACATTTCTTCTCTTCATACCGAAAGAATGTAGTCACATTATGTAATTTCATTTTTAACTATTTCTTTTTGAAGTTTTATTATAAAAGCTTTGTCTTAAATTTAGCTTAATAAAAAGTTGAAAGAAATAAGATTCCTCTTATCTCTTTCAACTTTTTACTACGTATACCTCTTTACTCGGCAATTCTAAACAATTTAGCTGGCCACCATATACAGCACCGCCATCAATTCCAATAATACGATTACTCCCAAAATATACTCCGCACTCCTCACTACCATGAAGCGTTTTTGTTTCCGTATGACCAAATACAACAACCTTTTCCCCACTATATCCATTATGAAATTCATTACGAATCCACATTAACGTGTATGGTTCAGATTCAGAAACTTGTTTCATTGGCTCAACACCAGCATGTACAAATATATACTCTTCTGTTTCAATGTAATGATCTAATTCTTGAATAAATTTTACATGTTCATCTAATACACGAGATTGTAAAATCGGTTTTTGGAAATCTCCCTCATTAACCACAATATCTTCTTCTACAAATCCATAACTATATAAAGTCTTATCTCCACCATTTCTTTTTACCCAATGGTTCCATGAACGTTCCTCATTTGTCGTTAGCGCCTTAATCATCATATCTTCATGATTTCCTTTTAAAACAAAGGCACCTTCTTCTTTTAAATCTTTTACCTTTTCGATTACAGCACGTGCATTTGGACCACGATCTACATAATCGCCCAATAAAATTAATTGATCTTGTCTCGCATCGTATTGAGCTTCTTCTAACAACTGTTTGAACTTTTCTATTTCTCCATGAATATCACTAATAACAAGAATTCTTTTCATATTATCCCCTTCTCTCTACACCACTCTCTTTCTAATTATAGTTCAAAACAACAGAAATTTTCGAACTCATATTTATTACAACTGAAACTATTATCCTTACAACAATGTAAGTCTCTTGTCATCCAATTCGATAGTTGCAATTACTATATTTCCTTATACTAAAAGTAAGAAATGAAACAAAAAACAAGGAGAGATGAGAAATGAAAAAAGTGATGGAAGTTGTAGTAGCAGTGGCAGAGGTTTTCGTAAATGGCAAACAAGTTGCAATGGAATTAAACAAATAATGAAAAGGAAAAGATTCATTCTAGACCCTTTACTCATATAAAAGAGATAAGACTTCTTCATTTTTTTGATCCCTTATCTCCTTGTAAAGAAAACCGCATCCTAAAAAAGGATGCGGTTTTCTTATTCCACAGGTTGTGGTTGTGGCTGTACGACTTCATTCGCTCCAGCTACCCTCAACATATTTGCAATATCTTTAAAACCTCTTTTTCCAGCATATTGCAGTGGCGTAATATTTTCCTTATTGGCCATATTTACATCTGCCCCGTGGTCAATAAGCATTTGAATTACTTTCTTATGGCTTTCACTACCATTTCCTAATACGATTGCTTCTACTAAAGCTGTTCCACCACGAGGATTTCTATAATTCACATCAATATCCGTATGCTCTAATAACTCTTTTACGACCTCTACATGTCCACGTTCAGATGCAGAAATGAGTGCTGTTCCACCCGATTTAGTAAGTTCTTTCGTATTAACCCCTGCATTAATTAGTAGCTTTACAATGTCCGTATAACCTTCTCTACTTGCATAAAGAAATGGATTACTTTGTTTCTCATCTTTACTGTCAATATTAGCCCCCGCACCAATTAATGCTTTAACTGTCTCTACATGATTTTGATACGTTGCTGCAAGGATAGGCGTTTCTCCGTTGTCACCTTCTACGTTTATATTCGCTCCATCTTGAATCAGCTTCATAGCTGTTTCTGTGTCTCCAAGGGTCGCAGAAAGTAGCAACTGTTTGTCCATTAAATTTATACTTTTTTCTTCTTTAGGTTCTTCCTGTTCTTTATGTTTTTCTTTTTTCTTTTCGTTTTTCACATGAACCGGTTTCGATTCTGGCTCCTCTTGCTTATCGCAAGCCACTACCGTCATTAAAAGTCCTAATAACATACATAATAAAATTTTTTGTTTTCTCACAACTACAGCTCCTATGAAAGATAATGTTTTCTTAACCATTCCTCCATCACATACAATAACTCTTCTTGATTACATTTATCCATAAGCCCTTTATATTCCTTCTTTAATCGGATTATCTAAACTTATACCTAAATTTCTCAACCTATATTAGCGCAGCAATTAGTTTAGCACGATTTTACCGCATTTGTATACATTTCTACAAAGTACATAAAGTGAAACTTTAATCAGTGGGAGGGTTCACCCCACTGATTATTAGTTGAACCAATCGGGTATTTACGGGCTGTTGATCTCCCACCTAACTTCTTTGCTCCTGCCTAATTTTGAGGTGGGAGTTTTACTGCCCGTTAATACGGGGTAAATGATTGCTTTAGGTTACTATATTCCATTGTAACCGTTCTTCTAAAAATTTTACACCTTTTCTATATTTGCACCTGAGTAATAATAAAAAAAGACAACTATATAGTTGTCTTTTTTTATTATTAATGGTGCCCACCGTGATTTCCCGTTTTCGGTTTCCCCATCATCTCTTTATTCATTTCCCATTTATGCTCTGATAGCTCTTTATATGAAAGAACTTTCCCTTTATAGTTAGACACAAAATTCTCTGCATCCTTTTTATTTTCAAATGAAATGACATTATAAGCCATCGGTGTCGTTATTGTTTTATCATATACGTAAGTCGCATCTTCTAATGAAATCCACTCTTTCGAATCATAATCTCGAACAAATTTTTCTTTCGTCTTTTCACCTGGATTAATCTCCATCCATTTATACATACAACCGATATCATCAAACTTTAACGCTTTTCCATTTTCTAAAATGACTTCTGTTGCAAATTGATTATCCATTACCCCAATTTGGCAAATATCACATTTATCATGTTTCTCATCAATTGCCACAGCCTCTACTTGTTTCTTACCACATCCTACTATTGTAAAGACAAAAAACAAGCATATAGCAAGCATCACATACTTTGTTCTCATTTCATTTCCTCCCTAACCGTATCTTCCACTAGGAGAATATCAAAAACTTGTGTGAGATTTGTGAAAAAACAATGTTCTTTTTGTAATATATGGAACAAAAAAGATGTGTAGTCATATCTACACATCTCTCATCATTCACAACCTGTAATTAATAAATCATCTTCTAACTTAACTAATAATGTATCTGTATTAATTTGCTGTCCAACAACTACATTTACTAACCTTATATTTCCACTGATACCGATCGCAACTTTTTCAAGTTCACCGTTATTTTTTCGGATCATCATTAATTTTTCCCACTCATATACGTAAGAAGATTCTTTAACAAAAATCTCTTCTACTTTTCCTTCATAAGAACTATAAATCTCTTCCATTCTCGTTTTCATATAAAATCTACTCCCTATTTCACACTTCAATATTTTCATCTTATTCTACCATTCTTACGGAGAGCAGCTTACTTTTTAAAAATTCAAATTAACTCCTGTGAACAAAATGACCAAAATAAAAATTATGCTTCTAATGATGTTATTTTTCAAATTATTTACCATTTGAATGATTGATTTTATGATAAACAAAAAACATTTTATCTGAATTTTCATTACATTTTGAAAGCGCAATCATTTTCGAGGGGGAGATTACATGTTAGCACTACTTGGATTTGCGATGGTATTTGTCTTTATGTTTTTAATTATGACGAAACGTATGTCGGCACTAGTAGCATTAATATTAATTCCAATTACTTTCGCATTAATTGGCGGTTTTTATGCAAATATGGGACCTATGATGTTAGAAGGAATTCAAAAACTAGCGCCTACTGGTATTATGCTTATGTTTGCTATTTTGTATTTTGGAATTATGATTGATAGCGGTTTATTCGATCCTGTCATTAGTAGGATTTTGAAATTTGTAAAAGGAGATCCTTTAAAAATTGTTGTTGGTACAGCGATTCTTACTATTATCGTTTCATTAGATGGGGATGGAACAACAACGTATATGATTACTGTTTCTGCAATGTACCCACTATATAAACGCCTTGGAATGAATCCACTTATATTAGCTGGGGTTGTTATGTTAGGGGCAGGAGTAACAAATCTTACACCGTGGGGCGGACCGACGGCTCGGGTTATGAGTGCTCTTGGACTAGACGCATCAGAACTCTTTACACCACTTATACCAGGAATGATCGCTGGTGCAATTTGGGTCGTTTTCGTTGCTTACTATCTTGGCAAAAAAGAACGAAAACGTTTAGGCATTATGGATGTACAATATTTAAAACAAATGCAAACGATGGATGAGCAAGCTGCAACAGTAGAAGCTGCCGTTCATAAACGCCCTAAGCTTCTATGGATTAACTTTTTATTAACTGTTACCTTACTTGTCTGCCTTATACTAGAAGTTATGCCGTTACCTGTTTTATTTACAATTGCTTTCGCGATTGCTGTTATGCTTAACTATCCAAACTTAGAACAACAGAAAGAACGTATTGCTTCTCACGCAGGAAACGTATTAGCGGTTGTTTCTCTCGTATTTGCCGCTGGAATTTTCACCGGTATTCTATCCGGAACAAAAATGGTAGATGCAATGGCTCAAAGTGTAGTCACTCTTATACCAGACGCTCTTGGACCACAACTACCAATTATTACAGCTCTTCTTAGTATGCCGTTCACATTTTTCATGTCTAATGATGCATTTTACTTCGGAGTATTACCTATTTTAACGAAAGCTGCCGCTGCGTACGGAATTAGTGCAGCCGAAATGGGACGCGCTTCATTACTTGGTCAACCTGTTCACTTATTAAGTCCTCTTGTCGCATCCACTTATTTATTAGTCGGAATGGCCAAAGTTGATTTTGGTGAACATCAACGCTTTACTTTACTTTGGGCAGTTGGAACGACAATGGTGATGTTGATTACTGGAATTGTAATTGGGATTATTCCAATATAAAATAAAAAACAGTAGCGGACATATATCCGCTACTGTTTTTTATTATGAAGAAACAAGAAAATATCTTCTTTCTGGTCTCCCTACACTCCCATATATAAGCTCCGCATGAACTTTCTTTCCTGATATTAAATACTCTAAATAACGCCTCGCTGTTGACCTGCTTACTCCTACCATTGTACTTAACACTTCTGCCGTAATTCCTTCTTCATTCACTGTTAACATATGCTTTTTTATTTTTGCTAAAGTTAAGGGGTCTATCCCTTTCGGCGCATATTCTATTTCATTTCCCTTTACGCCTCTTTGAGACCATAAATGTTCTATTTGTTCTGTAGATAATTGATTATTTTTCTTCAACTGCACAATCTTTTTTTGATAACTTTCCAGACTCGCCTTAAATCGATCAAACATAAGCGGCTTTACGATATAATCTGTTACTCCACCTCGTAAAGCGTGCCTCACTACATCTGTTTCCGATGCAGCTGTAATCATAATAATATCTGTATCATGTAAATTATGCCTAATATATGTGACAAGTTCCGTTCCTTGCATATCAGGTAAATACACGTCTAATAAAACGAGTTGCGGCTTCACAAGATCTAGCCATTCTTTCGCTTGTTCTCCAGTCGTCGCTGTTCCAATTACTTTAAATCCCTCAACTTTTTCAGTAAAACGACGATGAATATCCGCAATTCGAATATCATCTTCTACAATCAATACTTCAATCTCCTCACCCATTACAATTCGCCTCTCTCTTTTGGTAATGCGATAATAAATAATGCACCACCTAAATCCCCTTTTTCGATTGCAATACTTCCATTTAAATCTTCTACTAACTCTTTCACTTTTGCTAATCCATATCCTCGCTTCCCGCCCTCTTTCGTCGAAAAGCCTTTATAGAATATGCTAGTAATAACTTCATCATGAATTCCTTGTCCTGAATCTTCCACTTCAATTACTATTTCTTCGCCGATATCAGTTACAAACATTCTTACCTTCTTATCATTCTCTTCATTTCTTTCAATCGCTTCAAATGCATTCGTAATTAAATTCCCTAAAATAGAAACGACATAATTACTCTCAATGTGCGGGCTTAATTTGTCTAAGCTACTTTCTCGATCTAGCATAAAATCAATCTTCAACTCTCTTGCTCTATTATAGAATCCAATTAAAATCCCACCTAACCACGGATTTTGAATTCGCTTCATAATAAATTGAACAAAATCTTGATATACCGCTGTTTCCTTATGAATAAGTTCTAAAGCATCCTCATATGATTCTAACTGAATAAGTCCTGAAAGCGTATACAACAAATTGTTATATTCATGTGTTTGCGCTCGTAATGCCTCTGTATATTGCTTCGTCTGAGATAATTCTGCTGTTAATTGATCCATTTCAGATTTCAAACGCAAGCTCGATACAACGCCAGTTACTTTATTCTTTACTTTAATAGGTAGACGGTTCGCAATCACAGCCTGCCCTTTTATATTTAATTGACGATCAAACTGTTCTTCACCAGTTTGAAATACATCTAGTATTGTTGAATTAGGAATTACATTTAAAATAAATTCTCCAATAATATTTCGTTGTTTATCTAGCGAAAGAATATCATAAGCCGCTTGATTGACTAAACTAATCATGCCATTTTGATCAATAACAATAATCCCTTCACGTACAGATTGAATCACTGTACTATGCTCTTCATATAAAGATGAAATTTCTTCTGGCTCCATCCCAAACATCATTCTTTTTATACTTCCCGCTAAATATATAGAGCCAATTATTCCAATTAAAAGACCAATTATTGTAATCCAAAATACACGCTTTCCATACACTTCTACGGCTCCATGAATATCATCCATTGAAAATCCAACAGACACCACGCCAATAATTTCATTTTCCTGATTACGGATTGGAACTTTGCCACGTAATGAAGGGCCTAATGATCCAGTTGCTCTCGAAACATATGATTTTCCTTCTAATAGAACCCCTTTGTTATCTCCACCAACCATTTCTTCTCCTATTTTATCTCGCTTAGGATGTGCATATCGAATCCCCTCTTTGTTTCCAACTACAATAAAATCAGCATCTGTATCAATTCGAATTCTTTCTGCAATTGGCTGAATAATAGAAGCTGGATCTTCTTTTTGAAAAGCTTCCGTTATTTCAGGTATAGCAGCAACTGTTTTCGCAACATGCAAAGCCCTTTTACCAATTTGCTCTTCTACCGTTTCAGACAATATGTAATAAAATAAATAACTTGTTAATAGAAGTACGACTAGAATAAGTGTACTAATTGTTATTGTAATTCTCGGTTGTAGTTTTAACTTTTTAAATTTCAAAACCATTCCCCTAACATAATTAAAGATAGAATTTAAAGAATTTACAGTCTTTTATAATTACACCTAATCATAACACGGGTACTCTATATTTCTTTATTTTTTATCTTCATAAAGCAAAACTTTAATCTCCCCACAAATAGCGGGATAAAAAAAGAAACGAAGTACAATTACTACCTCGTTTCTTAACATTGTTATTATACTTTAAACTTTCCAATCATCTCTTGTAATTCTTCTGCCATTTGCGATAAATGAACTGCTGCTGCATTGATTTCATCTACTGAAGCTAGTTGTTCTTCTGAAGAACCAGCAATATTTTGAACGCTTGCTGCATTTTCTTCAATCGTAGCTGCAATTTCATTAATAGATGCACTAACTTGTTTTGCATCTACTGTCATTTGTTTCGCTACTTCTACCATACTATCAATTTGTACAACTGTATCATCTGTAGACTTCAATATTTCAGCAAAGCTTTGCTTCGTTTCATTTGCAACTACAAGTCCTGATTGTACTTCTGTTCCAACTTGCTTCATAGAACTTACTGTCTCTTTTATGTCAAATTGTATCTCTTTTACTAGTTTTCCAATTTCCGTAGAAGACTGTCCTGATTGTTCTGCTAACTTTCGCACTTCATCTGCTACAATTGCAAATCCTCTTCCTTGCTCTCCAGCTCTCGCAGCCTCAATTGCAGCATTTAATGCTAGTAAATTTGTCTGCTCTGCAATATGTTGAATCACCTCAAGGATTGCTCCAATTTGTTTCGATTTATCATCTAACAACACAATCACTTTATCAGATTGTGAAACAGACTCATGGATTAATTGCATTTGATTCACAGTTTGTTCAACTAACTTCCCACCATCTTCAGCCTTTTTCTTCGTATACATAGATGCTGTGGATACTAATGAAGAACTATCTGCAACACGCTGAATTCCTTCTGTAACTTCTTCTAATAATGTTGCGCCTTCTTCAACTTCTTTCGTTTGTATTTCCGCTCCACTCGACACTTGCTCTATCGCTTGTGTAATTTGTTCCGTCGCTTCACTCGTCTGCTTCATACTAGCTGTTAATTCTTCTGAAGATGCCGCTACATGACTTGCTGAAGTATTTATATTAGAAATGACCTTCTGTAATGATGCTGCCATCTCGTTAAAACTTTCTCCTAGCTGTCCAATTTCATCCCTAGAATGAACTGTAATGGATTCTGTTAAATCGCCTTCACTAATTTTTTTCGATGATATAACAAGTTGTTTTAACGGATTAATAATAGAAGCAATGATGAAGTAAATTAAAATCCCACCAATTATTAATGCAATACCAATAACAGTTATCGTTTTATAGAAAATAGGTTCCGCTGCTTCAATAATTTCTTTTGAAGGCATAATTCCTGCTATTTTCCATCCAGTTATCTTATTTGTTTTAAAAGTGATATGGCGCTCTTCACCATCTAATGTGAAATTAAAATCACCTATTTCTTGTTTATACAACTTTTTTTCAAGCTTCTCTTCTACCTTATCCCCTGGCTTCATCGTTGGATGCGCTACTACATTTTTATCTTGATCAAAAATTGCTACATATCCACTTTTACCGATATTAACCATCTTCGAAGTGTTTACGATATCATTAATAATTAAATCAATACCGAGAACACCGCTCTTATCCTCATTTTGTTTTGCTATTGTAATAACAATATTTCCTGTCGTTTTTGATTTATATGGAGCTGTAATAATTACTTCTCCACTTTTTTTCGCTGCCTCTTTATACCAATCTCTTTCTGTAGGATTATATCCTTCTGGCATTTGAATAGACGGTGATTGAATAAACTGCCCATTGCTGGTTCCAGTATAGATGGCTTCCAGTTCTGGATGTAACTTATTATATTCTTCTAGTTTATTTTGGATATTTTGTATTTGATCCGCTTGGTAACTTGTTTGTGTAAATAACTTCGTAAAATAAACTGCATCTACTTTTTTACTATCCAATTCTTTATTAATTACATTATCCAAAACTTTTATATTGTCTTTCGCCGATTGTGAAATCGTTTCATTAAAATTTGTCTTCGCTTGCTGATAAGACGTCCAACCAATTACAATACTTGGAAGAATTAAAATAATAACAAATGATACAAGTAACTTTGCTTTTAAGCTACTACTCCTTAATTTTCCTTGAAACATGTTTCTACCCCTCCATACCGTTTTAAATGTAATGGTCTTACATTTAATTTCTTTATATAAATTATACGATTAAAATGTATCAATGTGACTCTCTATATCTTTCTCTATTGAAGAGTTGATACATACCTTTTTCATTCTATATAATTTATATAATTAAAACAATATATAAAAATGTATATTATTCGAAATATTATAATTCGCAGAAGAACCTCTAGTATCTCACTTACTAGAGGTTCCTCACTTTGCTATTCTTTATCTTTTGCTACTTCTTTTTTCTCATCTTCTACTACAGATACAACAGGTTTATCGTTTGATAATTGTTGTACTGCTCCTTTTCCAGCAAATCCTTCTAATAACTCTTTTAAGTCAATGCCAGAAGAAGCTTTTAATGTTTCTTGCATCGTTGCCATTAAATCAGTCGCATAACCTGCAACTTTTCCGGCGCCGCTATTTTTACCACCGCCGCCTGTATCGACAACTGTAATTTTATCAATGTTGCTAAGTGGGCTTGCAACTTCCTTCGCATAACTTGGAAGCATGTTAAGAACCATATCCATAATTGCCGCTTGGCCATATAACTCAAATGCCTCTGCAATTTTTTGCTTCGCTTCTGCTTCTGCTAAACCTTTTAACCTAATAACATCTGCTTCCGCTGTACCTTGTGCTTTTTGTACTTCTGCTTTTGCTTGACCTTGCGCTTTTTCGATTTCCGCTTTCGCTAAACCTTCTACACGTACTTCTTCTGCGCGAGCTCTCGCTTCAGCTTCAATCTTATATTGATCTGCATCTGCCTTTTTAATTTGCTTTACTTTTTCTGCTTCCGCTGATTGCTCAACAGCATAGCGATCTGCATCTGCTTTTTTCTTTACTTCTGCATCGTATTGCTTTTCACGACGCGCAATCTCTTTTTCTTCTAATTCAATTTGTTTCTCACGCTCAATGATTTTAACGCGCATTTGCTCTTCTGTAACACCTTGTTGCGCTTTAGCTTGTTGTAATTCGTAAGAAAGATCCGCATCTGCGCGAGCTTGTTCTTGCTCTCTCTTATAAGATTGTACTTTTAACTCTTTATGTTTTTCAGCTTCAGCGATTTGGGCATCACGTTGGTATTCAGCTTCTTTCGCTTCTTTCTCAGCACGAGCTTTTTCAATACGAGCTTCTTTTTCACGCTCTGCATTTGCAATTGTTGCATCACGCTTAACTGTCGCAATTTGCGGCTGACCAAGTGCATCTAAGTAACCGTTCTTATCCATGATTTCTTTAATTGTAAAGGAAACGATGCGAAGACCCATTTTCTTTAAATCTGTAGAAGCTACTTCATGTACCTTTTGAGCAAATTGCTCTCTATTACTATATGCATCTTCTACTGTCATAGAAGATAAGATAGCACGTAGATGCCCTTCTAAAACCTCTTTTGCTTCTATTTTCAACTCTTCTGTTTCTTTTCCTAAATATTGTTCAGCTGCTGTAGAAACTTCTTCAATGGTAGATCCTACTTTAATAATAGAAACACCGTTTACTGTAATCGGTACACCTTGTTTCGTATACGTATCACGTGTTCCCACTTCTAATTTGTAGTTTAATAGACTTAAAGGCTCTGCTCTTTGCATAATCGGAACTACGAAAGTACCGCCACCACGAATAATCTTAATCTTCTTTCCATCATCAGTGGTAACTACATTTTTCCCGCCGCCAAGCCAGTTTCCAGTAACAATTAATGCTTCATCTGGTCCAACTGTTCGATACTTTGTAATGAATACTAAAATGAGTAGAATTAATATTGCGAGTAATACTCCACCGATAATTAATGGAATCGTCATGTAAATTCCCCCTTATAATTTTGGTTTCTTTAAAGAATAAGCGATGTTCTGTACAAGCAAAACACCATCTTGGACTCCCTCGATAATAACTTCAGTTCCTTGTGAAATATCTTTCTTCCCAACTGTTTTAGCTAGGATTGCATTGTTTCCAAATTGGGAGGAAATTAATACTTCACCAAACCCTTCTGTAGGAATAGTCGTAATGACCTCTCCCTTACAACCGATGAATTCATCCATACGCTGCACTGTGTTTTGTTCTGCTTCTGCAATCGGCTTTAAAATTAATATTTTCATTATGAATACACCAATAAAGGATATAGCACATGCAGCCCCGAAAATAAGAATGCTATTAAAGGAAAATAAATATTCTCCTATATAACTAAGTCCACATAACATGGCGAAAAAACTAAGTAATAAAGTAACAACGGATACAGATCCGCCTCCAAAACTAAATATGGATTCAAATATATCTCCAAAAAAGATATAAATAACAGTGAGTATAGTAGCAATAATAAATCCGTATAAATAAATTGTTTCAAGTGGATAACCAAACAAAGCCATTTCTTATCCCCCTCTCTTAAACAATCCTTTTTTTGTTATGTGTATGCCCCACCTCTTTCAAAGATTATTGTTCTTAATTTTCAGTTATTTACTTTTTAAAGAAAAGCCTGTAAGACAGGCCTCTAAAAAAGAACAGGAGAAACCTATTGTGACAGGCTCCTCCTAGTAAATAACCGATATATTGTATATCTATATAATATACTATTTTCCACAAAAAGTAAAGTTAAACATACATTGGAAAAGCGCTTATTTTATTGATAATTTGTACGTTCCATCGCCATTATCATATTTATATACATACAAATAATACTTCCCTGGTTTTGCATTAAATTTTGCTTCTATATGATTTCCATTAGCTTGACCGTAAGCTGCATAATTTTGCATGTCTGATTCATGGTGAAGTACCCATGTCATCCCGATTCCATACTCATTTAAAACGGAAATATCGATATCTTTCGCTGATGCTACATTAAATGTATAAACATCAGTGTGATCTCCGCCGATAAGGCTACCTTTTATAGTAGTGTTTAGCCCAATACGATTTGCTTCCTCTGGACGATTATTTGGTTCTGATTCTGTTAAACTTCCATCTTTAATCGTAACAGTTGTTTCGCTTCTGCTCTCTTTACCTTTATCATCTTTTACTCTTAACGCTACTTTATAAGTTCCTTCTCTTTCATACGCATGTACTGGATTAACTTCTGCACTTGTGCTTCCATCACCAAATTCCCATAAATAAGAAACGATTTTTCCATCTTCATCATTTGAGCCATCACTTTTAAATCGAATACCTTCTTTTACAAGTCCGTTATAAGGCCCATTTATATTAACTGTTGGGGCTTTATTTTCTCCGTCATCTTTTGCGATACCGTGGAAGACTACATCATATTCAAATTGCTTTGAGCTATTCACACGGTAATTGACGAAGTATGCTGTAATAGTTTTGTAGCCACTCCATTCTTTTTGTGCCAGTTGTTCTAGCGCTTCATTTACTTTCTTACTCATTGCATTCCAATCTTCTGCCTCACCTTTTGTTGCACTACCCGTATACGTACCTTCTAATGTAAATGTATTAAAGAATTGTGAGCTATGTTTTGTCATTTTCCCATCTTTCATAGGCATCGTATCACTAATTTCTTTCTCTACTGCTGTTAGTGATTTCGGTGCATGTTCAGCTAAATAATCATTTGCTACTTCCGGCACATTATATTTATCTTGATTATCAATTAGCTGTTGCATATAATCTTGATACTCTTTATTTAGTTTAGAATCTTTACTTAGCTTTTCACGATATACATCATAATTTTTCACGTCATTTGCACGAATTAAATCTTGAATTTTATCAAACGTTTCAAATTGATGTGTATATAAATAAGACTGCAATGCAAATGAGTAATTATAGAAATCCCAAGAACCATATTTAGCAAATAATGTGCGCTCTGCTGTATAACGGCTTGCAGGATCAGATGATAATCCACTAATAATGCTCTTTCTCGGTACTACATTATTTGTACGAGTAGATCCTGCGAAAAATTCTGCATTTCCTTCTTGGAACCAAGTTAATCTTTCATTTTGATACATATCCCCTCTTCCAAATAAACCTGGCACTTCAAATCTACCTTGAAGATAATGAGTAAACTCATGACGGAATAACTCTTCTAAACTATAAATACTTTGCTCTGGCGTACGCTCATATGTAAAGAATGTTCCTGTTTCTTCAATATAAATTCCACCGTTGTTTGTTTCATATCCATACAGTTGTCTATTTAACTGATACTCCTCTGGACTGTTATAAATTACTATCGTTAATACATCATCTGCATTGCCTGGCTCTAACGCTTTGTCATTTCCAATTACACGATGATACTGTGCTTTTACTTCCTTTGCAGCCCAGTATAGTCTCTTAATTTTTTCTTCTGATACTTTATCCCCTGTTTTAAACACAATAGATCCATCATCGAATGTGTACGTTTTTGGTAAGTACTGTTCTTTTCCTTCTTTACGTATTTTCTCTAAATCTACTGTATTCCCGCTATAATCTTTCCCGTTATAATTTGTTGTAATTTGTTCTACTGCAACAAAATATGGCTCACTTAAACGCGGGTACATATGCATTGCTTGTGTAACAACCTCTAATCCTTTATTAGGATTACTATGAAACTTCCCTAAACGACTAGCGAAATAAATTCCATTATTAACGAGCCACTTGTTTTCTGGTGTTACTTCATTTAGAAGAGCGATACGATTTATTTCATTAATAAACCCATCTACTTTCCCATACCACATTGTATCTTTTGCCTCTTTACGAGTTTCAAATAAATAAGATTGCATATCATAATCAATACCCTGCATCATATCGTATACAGCTTGTCCTTTCATACGATCGTCTACATACGTACGAAGATTATCATTGTATTGTTTTAAAATATTAGCTGCGTATTGAACCGTTTCTACATCACTTGAAGCATTGCTGATTAATTTACCGTATGCAGATACGACTGAATCTTGCTCATATGTACCTAGCTTAAAGTTTGGATTTGTTGCGATTGCTTTTAAAGCAGGTAAACATTTATCCTGGAAGCTTCTCTCATTTAAATCGCTTAATTCATTATTGTAAAATGCAAGATAAAAAGCTGAACGTAACACTTCCGTAAACGTTTGAATTCCTTTTGAATCATCTTTCGTAAATGTACTACCTCGATGAGCTAATTCATCTATAACCACTTGCATTTTTCCTTTGTCTTTATAAAAAGCCTTTGCATCTTCATTGAACTGGAATAAGTCTGTAATTTGATTCCACTTAATACTTCCTAGTGTTTCAACTAATTCTTGATCATTCATTTTATTTAAATCAGCCATTGAATAGCTTTCTTTCATTTGCTTTACTTCTGAGCTCTTCATAATAGATGCTGGTCGCTGCGAGAAGTCTCCTACTTGTAACCGTTCTTTAAACGATAATGTCTCCTCTGCTTTAGAAACGTGCCCAATCTCATCTACTGGCTTTTCAATTCCAACCGGTTTCGAATGCAATACATTATATGGCACCTTTTCTTCTGCTGATACGTGAGTTTGAATTGCCCCCATTGATAGAGCCATTGTACTAATGCTAAGCATTACTTTATTAATTGTTGATTTCTTGTTCATATCCTTGCCCCCTATTCAAATATTCCATTCACGAATTTAACATAAAATCTATATACAACAATATAAAATGCAATATTTCATATTATTTCTTCTTACATTTTGTACAAATCGTGAACAACCTTCCCTTTATCTAACCTCCAATAGTTATGAATCTATGGCAATTAAACAGTCCCTTCACACGTGTCAAAAAGAGAATTTTTTGACAATTAAACCTTTAATTGTTATGATTAATATAATTGTTAACTTTATTAAATAAGGGTGGGATTCTATGATAAAAAAAGAGAACAGTGTATTTTATATCTCCATCTTGCTAACAACATTATTCATCATATGGGGAATTACCCCGGCAAGTTGGATACAAGGCTATGATTTACAAAGTGTTACATCTTCCTTAAATTCATTTATCCTCAATAAATTTGGATGGTTTTACTCTCTACTTATGACCGCAATGATTATTTTAGCCACTTATTTAGCATTTTCTAAGTACGGTTCTATTCGTCTTGGTAAAGATGGAGAAAAACCAAAGTATAGTTATCCATCTTGGCTATCCATGTTGTTTGGAGCAGGAATGGGAATTGGACTCCTCTTTTATGGAATCGCTGAACCAATTTCACATTTTACAGATCCATTAATCGGAAAAGCAGGTACAGAGGAAAGCGCCAAGCTCGCTATGCAATATTCATTTTTCCACTGGGGTCTCTTTCCATGGTCACTATACGCAATGGTTGCTTTAACAATTGCATATTTCACATTCCGCAAACAAAAAGGTAGCACAATTGGGGCTACAGTTACTCCATTATTTAATCGATCGAAAAATTCTCCTATCGGAAAAACAGTCGATATTTTAGCTGTTTTAGCCACAGTATTCGGTATTGTGCCATCTGTTGGGATTGGTGCTCAACAAATCGCCGGAGGATTAAGCTATTTATTCCCTTCTATTCATAACACTTTACTTACACAGCTCGTACTTATCGCCATCTTCGCTGTTTTATATTTAACAAGCGCACAAACGGGCTTAGATCGTGGGATTAAATATTTGAGTAACTTAAATTTCTCTCTTGCAGGTATATTACTCATCTCCTTTTTACTTTTAGGACCAACTGTATTTATTATGAAATATTTCACATCTACACTCGGTTCTTATATCGGAGCTTTACCTAGTATGGGATTAAATTTAGGAGCATTTAATGAAAAATCTTCTTCTTGGATTGAAAACTGGACTATTTTCTATTGGGGATGGTGGATCTCTTGGTCTCCATTCGTCGGTACATTCATCGCTCGTATTTCTAAAGGGCGCACAATAAAAGAATTTATTGTTGGAGTTGTATTAGTCCCAACTCTTATATGTACATTTTGGTTTGCAGTATTTGGCGGTACGGCTATCCATATGGAAATGTTCCAATCGCTTGGAATAGCTGATGAAATTGCAAAAAACGGTACAGAGATTGGATTATTTGCTGTTATTTCACACCTACCATTCTCTACATTTTTAACGGTTATCGGGTTAATTTTAGTAGCCACATTTTTCGTTACTTCTGCCGACTCGGCAACGTTTGTTGTTTCAATGCAAACGAGTAACGGAAGCTTATCACCGAAAAATAGTTTAAAACTTATATGGGGATTAACAATCGCGATCATTGCAGCTCTTTTATTACAAGCTGGAGGATTAAATGCACTACAAATTGCAGCTATAATCGCAGCACTACCATTTTCTATCGTAGTCGTTCTTATGGTTGCTTCGCTCTTTAAAGAGTTGCGAAAAGAAGATGTTAATTCGCAAACGAAAGAAGTTCCGAAAAAAATAAAAAAAGTTATGTAACGATTAGCACCCAAATCCGTTATTACTGAGGGCGGCAAAGTAAATTAAATAAAACCCATTCGTATGAATTATAATCTTCATACGAATGGGTTTTTACTCTATTATATAGTGTTGTAAACATGCTTTCTCCTCAAAACCTACTTTCTTGTACAACTTCATCGCACGATCATTATTCGTATTCAAACATAACTCTATCTCTCTCATCCCGTGGAACGAGAAAATATACTGAATAGCAGCTTGTAATAACCGCTCTCCGACACCTTTTCTTCTACTATTTTCAGCAGTTGCAATAAATTCGATATTCGCTTCTTGAAACTCCGGATTTACTTCAACATATACGTAACCTTCTAACTTATCATTCTTCATACTTACAAATAATTTATTCGTATCACTTAAACGTTCGATAATTTCATTTCCTTCATAATATGTATTAGGAAAAGCATTATTGTGTAAAGAGATAAACTGCTCAAATACTTTTGGTAAGGCTTCTTCTACATTACATATACTACGTTCTTCCACAATACTATGGCTTAAACTGAAAATACTATGTCGATCTTGTTCTTTTGCATATAATTCCTTCATTAAGCGGGCACAATTATTATTTTCTACATGATAAAAACCATAAAACTTTTCAATATGAAAAGGCACCTTTTCGATAAGTTCCTTCCACATATGTAAAGCAACTTCTTCCCAATTCGCTGAAAGAATAAACGGTCCCCAAATCTCTGCACATTTTTTTACTTCATCCACATCAAATCCTAATACACCTATTAAATTATTATTCTCATAAGTAGCAACAAAAGATTGTTCCCATCCTATATCCGAAAAATCATGAATAATTGTCTGCAACAACTCCTCTTTCTCATCTCCACAATAACCAACATGATGAGTAGCATCTTTATTCATATTCGCAATAAATGCTGCCACCTCTTCAATTTTCAAAATAGAACTAACATGCATAACCTCTCCTCCTTCTCTAATACATTTACACTTTTTCCATTTATATCCTTCAAAAAAAGACATTATCATAAGCATATTTCAAAATGAAATCGCCATAATAATGTCTTCTCAAAAAATCATATAATTATTTTACGTTATAGCAAGATAAAACGTTTTTATTTCTTAAATAATTTCTTTCTAAATACAAACATACTTAATGCTGAAAGAACTAATGCTAGGCCACCAAATAAAGATACATTATTTTCTTGCCCACCTGTTGCTCCTAGTGATTTCTTACTTTCTTCTTTCTTAGTAACAACTGGTTTATTTTCTTTCACACTTTGATTCGCTACTACTTTTTCTGCCACAACTTGATTATTCACGTTTTGTTCTTGAACTACTGCGGATTGATTTACTGCGTCTTTTGAACCTTCAACTCCTGGTGTTGGTTCTTTTGGCTCTTCTTTCGGTTCTTCAACTTCTTTTGTTGGTTCTTTTGGCTCTTCTTTCGGTTCTTCAACTCCTGGTGTTGGTTCTTTTGGCTCTTCTTTCGGTTCTTCAACTTCTTTTGTTGGTTCTTTTGGCTCTTCTTTCGGTTCTTCAACTCCTGGTGTTGGTTCTTTTGGCTCTTCTTTCGGTTCTTCAACTTCTTTTGTTGGTTCTTTTGGCTCTTCTTTCGGTTCTTCAACTCCTGGTGTTGGTTCTTTTGGTTCCTCTTTCGGACCTTCAACTCCTGGTGTTGGTTCTTTTGGTTCCTCTTTCGGACCTTCAACTCCTGGTGTTGGTTCTTTTACTTCTTCTTTCGAAACTTCAACTCCTGGTGTTGGTTCTTTTGGTTCCTCTTTCGGACCTTCAACTCCTGGTGTTGGTTCTTTTGGTTCCTCTTTCGGACCTTCAACTCCTGGTGTTGGTTCTTTTACTTCTTCTTTCGGAACTTCAACTCCTGATGTTGGTTCTTTTGGCTCTTCTTTCGGACCTTCAACTCCTGGTGTTGGTTCTTTTGGCTCTTCTTTTGGAACTTCAACTCCTGGTGTTGATTCTTTCGGTTCTTCTTTCGCTACTATATTTTGCATAACCGTACCACTGAATAATAGAGATAGACCGTGATAATTTCCATTTAAGGAGAATGCATAAACTTTTTCTCCTGGGGTTTTCCATACGACTGTTCCTCTATCGGTCACGATACCGTCTTCACTCTTCAGTTCAATATCTTCGAAGATTTCTCCCTCTAAATCGTAGATAGGAATTTGGATTTCTTGATTCATTTGTCCATCTTCTAAAACAATTTTTTGGTTTTTAATATCAACTGTTATCCATTGAGCCAATTGAATGATCGGTCTTACATCACGAATCTCATTTCCAGCTAATTTCAAGCTAAGTAAATCAAGCATAGAAGAAAAAGTAGAGATATCTTTAATCTTATTATCAGATAAATTTAACCACTGTAAGTTTTTCAAGCTAGCTAATGGAGAAATATCTCGTACTTTATTGCCCATCATTTCAAGCTTATTCAATTTGATAACTTTGCCAATCTCATCTAAATTATTGATTTCATTATTATTTACTAACAATGCATCTAGATTTTCCAATTGATGAATTCCATCCAAAGCAGCATTATCAAGTTTATTATTCGATAGGTCTAGATTTTTTAATTTCTGCATCTTAAATAATTCTGGAACATTTTTTATACTGTTATTGCTAATATTTAGTTTTTCAAGATGCTCTAATGAATGAAGTGGTTTAATATCTTCAATGTGATTATAGGATAAATCTACTGACTTCAAATTTCTCAAACTCGAGATAAATTCCACATTTTTCATATTAACATTTTGTAATGTCACTTCTTCCATATTTGTCATGAATTCTAATCCAGAAAAATCTGTTATGCCCTCTTTTTTCCCATCCGTAATTTTCAAAGTCTTAACTGTTAATAAATCTTCTTTCGTTATAGGGGTATTTACATTTTTCCGTTCAAAATTATGTTTATTCATGTATTGTCTTAGTTTCATATCCTGAATTACGTTCGAACTCTCTTCTCGTTTTTCAACGATATTTTGTATTACCCTTCCTTGGAACCTTATCTTACTTTCGCCAGCATCCATCTTAAATTCATACGTTTTTTCCCCAAGGCTATTCCACTTTATTGCTCTGTTCGTAATACTTCCGCCTTCACTCTTCCACTCAATATTTTGAAGTGCTGTCCCATTTACATCATATATAGGAATTTTCACTTCTTCATTCATATAGGCTTCATCTAAAAAGACTTTTTGTCTTTGAGCATCAATCTTAATTCGTTTTCCTAATTCTTGAATAGGTCTTATATCACGAATCTCATTTGTTGCAAGTTTTAAATCATATAAATTGTTCAAATTACTAAGAGATGATACATCCGAAACATAGTTTTCCTCTAAGTTAAGTGATTGTAAGCCAGTTAGTTTAGATAGTGATGCAATATCTTTAATATCATTTTTTTGAAGATCAAGTTCCACAATACCACTCATCTTACTAATTGGTTCAATATTTACAAGCCCATTACTTCCTACCCCTAATGTCCCTAACTTATTCATTTGCTCAATGCCTGTAAGATCAGTAATCTTATTATTACTTACATATAGCTTTCTTAAAGAAGAAACATTATATAAAGGCTTTATATCACTAATTTTATTACCTGATAAGTTAATTGTTCTAACCTTTTTAAGTTGACTCAGTGGAGTAATGTCAGCAATTCTATTATTTTGTAGCTCTAGTATATCCAGTTTTTCTAAGTTTACAAGCGGCTCAACATTTTCTATTTTATTAAAAGATAGATCAACTACTTTTAAACGTTTTAGTTGTGAAATAGAAGCTATATTTCGTACATCAGATCCTTGTATTGTTAGTCTTTCTAGATTTTCCATATACTCTAATCCATTTAGACTCTCAATTCCTTGACCTGCATATATATTTAACTCTTTAATTTCTTTTAAATCTTCCTCTAGTATAGGTTCATTTACATCTTTTCTATTTAACGCATTTTTATTAATTGCTTGTTGTAATCGTTTATCACGTATGATATTTTGTGTATCTTCAATTTGTTCCTCTTCATCCTCTTCTATATCGCTTTCTACAAATGTCCGCATATTGACTTCAAACTGAATTTTGAATTCCTTATCATACCCTAAAGTGGGGATTAAAATATGCATTTGCATATTATATCTTTTTCCTAACTCACCTACTTCAAATTGTATAACTTTCGTTCCATGTTTCCTTTTATCTTCTGAAAGCACCTTTACATCATGGAAGACACCTGGTTCTTTACTATCTTCGACTTTCAGATAGTCAAAGAAATCACTATCTTTTAATGTTGCTGTAATAATTCTTTTCCCATTTTCAATCGTCAGCTTTGGATCTTTTATATATACAGTTGCATATGATTCTTCATTTGAGTTATCTTTATAAGCCTTAATTACCGCATCAAAAACATTCTTTTTTTGACTTTGTGCAGCCATATTCTCTGTAGCAGCAGTAGCTGCTAAAACAGGTGTAGCATAAACCGCAAACGGTAGCGATAATGTCGCAGCCACTAACATCGCATTTATATGTTTTCTTTTATTTTTTTTCAACTTTACATCTCCTCCAAAATATATAAATCTAAATGTAATCATATCTCGAATAAATGATAATGATTTTCATTTTCAATGTCAACTAGAAAAATAAAAAGTTCACAAAAAAATAACCCCTTTTTTAAGGGGTTATGCCATTTTCTCTCCTGATTCTTCTCTAAAGAAGCTCTTCATCGCGTGGAATACATCTGCTTTTTGCTTTAAAATATAATATCTGAAATTCTCATCTTTAATATTTTTATAGGCTGACATAAGGGTACTGTGGCGGTTGTACTGGTTCACTTCCCCATACCCAAACATGTTACACTTCTTCATCAACTCTTCGACAAGCTTTACACATCTAGCGTTATCTGATGTTAAATTATCACCGTCTGAAAAATGGAATGGATAAATATTATAGCGGTCTGGTGAGTATTTATTATCAATTAGCTCGAGTGCTTTTTTGTATACAGAAGAACAGATTGTTCCGCCACTTTCTCCTTTTGAGAAAAACTCTTCCTCTGTAACGACTTTTGCCTCCGTATGATGGGCAATAAACTCAATATCTACTGTTTCATACTTCGTTCGTAGAAATCTTGTCATCCAGAAAAAGAAGCTACGTGCCATATACTTCTCCCATATTCCCATCGATCCACTTGTATCCATCATCGCTAATACAACAGCTTTTGAATCTGGCTTTAATACTTCATTCCAAGTACGGAACTTTAAATCTTCTTGGTGAATTGGGTGGAAGGATGCTTTACCACTCATTGCATTTCGTTTATATGCGGATATCATCGTTCGTTTCTTATCAATATTTCCCCATAATCCAGTTTTTCTAATATCATTAAATTCAACATGTTCAATCCGGTTTTCATCCAGTTCTTTTCTCTTTAAATTAGGCAGCTCTAACTCTTTGAAAAATGCTTGCTCTAATTCTAGAATAGAGACTTCAGCTTCATAATAATCTTCTCCAGCCGCATCTCCTGCTCCTTGCCCTTTTCCTGGTCCTTTTTGCTTTTGCCCACCTGATCCATCTCTCGCAACGACATCACCAACTTTGCTGTCACCATTTCCTTGCCCAACGTGTTTGTTTTTATCATAATTGTATCTAATCTTATACTCATCTAGAGAACGAATTGGTATTTTTACAACATCCTTGCCATTAGACATAACTATACTTTCTTCTGTTACAAGATCGGGTAAATTATTCTTAATTGCCTCTTGTACTTTTTCTTGATGGCGTTGTTGGTCGTCATATCCTTTGCGATGGAGGGACCAGTTTTCCTGTGAAATCGTATAATTTGGTTGGTTTTCTTCACCCATTTCTTTCCCTCCTTACTGTAATTGTCTTCCTATATGAACAGCAAGCTAGAAATTTTGTTTTATACTGTGCAAGCTAGAATGAAAGGTAACTGCCCATCGAAATTCATCCCATAAACATATATAACGTTTTTCATATAATACCCCGAGCATTCTAAACAAAATTTTGCCACTCACATACTAGAAAGAACATTCAGCCGTTGATAAGAAAGAAACACAATGCATAGTTGCACACATTTACACTTTGCAACATATTGTATTGTGTTGGCTTTTTTCGTATGAATGGTTGGTTACTCTATCATATGCATATTGTAAAAATAATTGACAATAAATTCATGAAATTGCATCTTAATTTATTATATTTGGACAAGGTATGACACTTTACACATATGAATGGATAATAAAACGCTGTCCCGCAAAATACAAGAGACAGCGTTTTGTTATCAAACTATCGGTTTAGCAGGCTACCTACATAGCGTAATAATTCATTCGCAGATGAAGAATTATAGCCGTGCTCATCAATTAAGCGGGCAACAACATCATTGATTTTCTTAAGCTGATTTTCGTCTGGCGTTTTCGTTGATGTTGTAATTTTCACTATATCTTTTAAATCAGCAAATAGTTTTTTCTGAATCGCTTCGCGAAGACGCTCATGTGAATTATAATCAAAGCGTTTTCCTTTACGCGCATAAGCAGAAATGCGAATTAAAATTTCTTCACGGAATGCTTTCTTAGCATTTTCTGAAATTCCAATTTGCTCCTCAATTGAACGCATTAACTTTTCATCTGGACTCATTTCTTCGCCTGTTAATGGATCACGTAATTTCGATTTATTGCAATATGCTTCAACGTTATCTAAGTAATTATCCATAAGTGTCTTCGCTGATTCTTCATATGAATACACGAATGCTTTTTGTACTTCTTTCTTCGCAATTTCATCATATTCTTTTCTCGCTAATGAGATGAAATTCATATAACGCTCTCGATCTTCATTACTAATTGACGGATGCTGATCCAACCCGTCTTTTAGAGATCTAAGTACATCTAATGCGTTAATAGATGGTACCTCTTTTCGAATAATTGTAGAAGAAATTCGGTTAATAACATAACGAGGATCAATACCTTTCATACCTTCATCTTGATATTCACGTTGCAGCTCCTCTACATCAATCGCATTATAACCCTCTACCGTTTCTCCATCATATAAACGCATCTTTTTAATTAAATCAATATCCGGACGCTTCGGATCTTTTAAACGAGTTAAAATCGTAAACATTGCTGCAACGCGAAGTGTGTGCGGTGCAATATGCACATTGGATACATCACTTTCACGAATCATTTTTTCATAAATATGTTCCTCTTCACTCACTCGTAAATTGTATGGAACTGGCATTACAATAATTCTTGAGTGTAATGCTTCATTTTTCTTGTTTGCTATGAAAGAACGATACTCCGTTTCATTCGTATGCGCTACAATTAATTCATCTGCTGAAATAAGCGCAAATCTTCCCGCTTTGAAATTCCCTTCTTGCGTAAGCGATAATAAATGCCATAAAAACTTCTCGTCGCATTTTAACATCTCTTGGAATTCCATCATCCCACGGTTTGCCTTATTCAATTCTCCATCGAAGCGATACGCTCTTGGATCTGATTCTGAACCGTATTCTGCGATTGTTGAAAAGTCCAGACTACCTGTTAAATCGGCGATATCTTGTGATTTAGGATCAGACGGGCTAAATGTACCAATCCCTGTACGGCGATCTTCCGAGAAGAAAATACGCTCTACAACTACATCCTCAATTCTTGAACCATATTCTTGCTCTAGGCGCATAACGTTTAGTGGTGATAAATTCCCTTCAATTCTAACCCCATACTCATCAAAGAAATCATCCCGTAAATGATGCGGAATTAAATGAAGTGGATCTTCATGCATTGGGCATCCTTTAATTGCAAAAATTGCTCCTCGATCTGTTCGTGAATATTTTTCTAATCCTCGTTTCAACATCGTAACTAATGTTGATTTCCCTCCACTAACAGGACCCATTAATAATAAAATACGTTTTCTAACATCTAATCGTTTTGCAGATGGATGAAAATATTCCTCTACAAGACGTTCTAAAGCATCCTCTAATCCAAATAGCTGATTACTAAAGAAATTATACTTTCTTCTACCATCTACTTCTTCAATTCCAGCATCTTTTATCATATTGTAAATGCGAGAGTGTGCTGTTTGAGCCACCCATGGTCTTTCCTTCACAAGCTCTAAATACTCCGCAAACGTACCTTCCCATTGTAAGCGTTCTTCTGCTTCTCGATGCTGTTCAATTTTTTTTAGAATATCCATTATAGCTCCTCCCCCATCTCCTTGTTCAATCGGATTATTATAAAAGGTATGCTAGGATGTCCTCAAACATTCTTTAAATCAAAATGAAATATACAGTAGTGCTATAAAATTCTCTCCAAAATTCAAAGAAAATTCTGTATAATATAGGTATTAAAGTTTTTACACCGCTATTCATTTTAAATAAATTCTTTTCTTCCAAGAACCTTACATACATTTCGATTCATATTTAAGATTCGTAAACTGAAAAAATAGGAGGGATATTAGTATGAAATTATTATTAATTTTAGGTGTATCACTCACATTTCTTACAGCTATTTTTACATCTGGTTACAATGATAAACCTGGTACAAATAAAAAGTGATGTGCTTCTAAGCACATCACTTTTTTTATCCATCATTTATAATACACATTTTCCACATCATCTTTTGGTAAAGGTCGACTATAATAATAACCTTGTACAAACTTCACATTCTTTTCCTTCAAAAATTGTATTTGTTCTGCTTTTTCTACTCCTTCTGCAATTACATTCAATTCCAAAGTATGAGCTAAATGAATAATCGCAGCCGTAATATTCGTGTCACGTTCATCTACATGTATACCTTCCATAAAAGAACGATCGATTTTCAAAGTATCAATTGGATACGTTTTTAAATAACTTAAAGATGAATATCCCGTCCCAAAATCATCTAAATGAATCTTTAAATTTTGTTCTTTTAATTGTAGCAATACTCTTTTCGATATGTCTTTATGTATAAGGGCTCCTTCTGTAACCTCAATCGCTAATAGATGAGCTGGTACATTATACTTATGTAACGCTCGTGTAATCATCTCTATTAGTGTAATAGAGCGAAAGTGCCTGGCTGAAATATTAACTGCAATCGGGACCACTTCATACCCTTTATTTAACCATTCACGTATTTGCCGACACACTTCATTTACTACCCATTCATCAAGCTTAATAATAAATCCTGTTCTTTCTGCTAACGGAATAAATTGATTGGGAGAGACAAATCCTAATTCTTTATTTTCCCATCTTATTAAAGCTTCCATACTAGCTATTTTTTTCGTTTCAATATTCATTTGTGGCTGATAATATAAGAAGAATTCATTTTTTTCTATAGCACGATGTAATTGGTTTTCTATTATAAATCTTTGTTCTCGCTCACAATCTAATCCACTACAATAAAAATAATAATGCCCTTTTCCTTTTTCTTTTGCTTTTTCCAAAGCAGCATCAACTCTTTGGAATAATATTTTTTCATCCTCTCCATCTGTTGGAGCCATTACAATTCCGATTGACGCACTTAAATACACGTCCTCTTCTTCGATTACAAAATGTTCACTAATCTTTTTTAATATGCTTTTTGCAACTACCTCTACACATTCTTTCGTTATATTTTCTATTAACATAACAAATTGATCATCGTGTTCTCTAAATAAGTGCATACCGCCTATTTGGATACTGCTTAAACATTCTGTCACTTTTTGTAATACTTTATCTCCTTCTTTATGACCAAAGGTATCATTAATAAGATGAAATTCATCTAAATCTATAAAGATAAACGCAAAATCTATCTTCTCATTTAAAAAAACATTTAACTTATTTGTACATGAAATTCTATTCATTAATCCTGTTAACTGGTCATAATAAGCTAAATATTCTGTTCTCATCTCATTTAATACTTGCCTTGTAACATCCCTCGTAACAATATATATCCCAACAATTTCACCGTTCACAATAATTGGAATAGTTCTCAAAGAAATATAGAGCTCGTACCCTTCTTTATGAACATATTTCTTTGAAACAATTTGCTTCGCTTTTCCTTGCATGGATCCTTTAAAGATAATTTGAAAATCTTTTTCATATTCTTTATTAATAAATTCAAAAATAAATTTATTGTTTAATTCTTCATATCGATATCCGAATATTTCATACGTTGCTGGATTGGCATATGTAATTCTACCTATAGAATCTATAGATATAATAGAGTCATTATTATATTCTAGTAATGACTTAAATAACATTTGTTTTTCCTCTATTTCAATCTTCTCCTCAATTTGAGCTGTAATATCCCTCGTAATACAAATAATAAACTGACATACTCCTTCTTCATCAAATACAGGATTAAGTGAAGATTCATAATGTGAATTACCAGTTGGTAAACCAACTACATCACAAAAGGTATGTGCTTTCGCTTCGCTCGCTACTTTTGCATATTGTACTTGCAATATTTCCGCCGTATCTTCTGGTAATACTTCAGCAAACGTTTTTCCATAACATTCTTCGCTCAGCTTCGCATAATCCATACCTATCTTATTTACATAAATATATTTAAAGGTTTCCTCATCAATAACTTTCACAATAAATACTAAGTCCTGAATAGCATGTAATAATCCTCTTCTTATTAAATCCATATCTATCATACTTAAAAAGGTATTTTGATTATTATATTGTTCCTTCATATTTATCTCAACCCGTCTAATCTATTTTTATTCATATATCCCCATTCTATATGAATATGTACCCTTTTTTAAATGTATGATTACATATTATTTTTATTTTTATAAAAAAAGTCGCCATATGGCGACTTTTAATAAACAATTTCTAAATCTAATCCTGGATAATTTTGTTGACGGAATGCTTCATAAATTAAAATAGCTGCTGTATTAGATAAATTTAATGAGCGCACTTTATCAGTCATTGGAATACGTAAACAATGATCGAAATTTTCTTCGATTACATTAGCTGGTAAGCCGTTTGTTTCTCTTCCAAATACAAAATAGTAATCCTTCTCACGTTTGCTATAATCAAACGCTGTATGAGCTTTCTCGCCATACTTTGTTAAATAGAAGAATTCACCGTCTTTATTTTTCTCATAAAATTCTTCAATTGAATCATAATACGTAACTTTCACGTGCTGCCAATAATCTAATCCTGCACGCTTTAACATTTTATCATCCGTTGAAAATCCAAGCGGTCTAATCAAATGTAATTCTGTTCCAGTTGCTGCACAAGTACGAGCAATATTCCCTGTATTTGCTGGAATTTCTGGTTGATATAAAACAACATGTACTCCCACGCGATATTCACCTCTGTTTTTTGTCTACTACGTATTATACCACTTGAGCGAAAAATCTCTACCCATTAATAATGTGAAAGAATTTATATTTCATTTGTGGTGTATATTTACTAGAATCTTCATAGTTCCAATAACGCCGACGGCTATTCGCTGAATGTGCATTTACAAGTGGCATACCATCTGCGTCTTTTGCTACTACAATCGTCGTATGATTCCACCTACCATCATCCTCGAAATCATAAGCGATGACATCACCAAGAATAAGATCCTCTGGCCTTTCTACCGCTTCTGCTCGAAGCCCTGTTGTAGCGCCTGACAAATACCAATAAAAAGAGTGTGCAACAGCCCAGCTCCAACTCCACTGATTCTCCCTTTGCCACCATCCTTTACGAATATTAGGATATCCATTCATTGGTACTTCTCCAGTATGAAGACATTGAGAAATAAAATTCGTACAATTATCAGGGAAATTACGATATACAGGGTTTCGATCATCCCACCAACGCTCTGCATATTTAACTGCCTCTAAACGGTTATACTGATAAGAACCATACTTCTCTTTTATAACTTCTCTTTCTAACGTCTCATTCATTCCAGCTGCTTCTGGCACTTCAATAGCATAATCACCTATTACCCGGCTCTTATTTAAACAAACTCTTCGTTTTAGTTGTTCCTCTTCGATATAAAATAATTCTTTATGCTTAATTAAATATTTAAAATGTATTTGATAATCAATTTCTTGATGATTGCTATTATTTAATTGTCTCATGAAAGAAACGTCCGCAGTTGCTTTCACTATATGTGCATTACGCTTTTGAAACAATTGTTTCTTTCTCTGTGCTATTTGGAATAAATCTTCAGCAATACCATCTACATTTGTTCGTTTTTCTGTTATATATGCTAAAAATTGTTGTACTTGCTTTTCAATATTTATTTTTACAACCATTTTGTCTCCCTCCCATATTACAATATGAAAAAGGGAGATATTATCTACTCTTTTTTCTGCGCTAATAATTCAAGCCCGCGATTCATTTCATGAAGAACCTCTTCATCTTTCTCGCGTTGCATCGCTTTTTCAATGGCTTCACCCACGGCATCTCCACCAATTTTCCCAAGTGCCCATGCTGCTGTTCCCCGAAGTACTGGTCTTGGATCATCTTTCATAACACCGATTAAATCAGGAATTGCTGATGCTTCTTTAAAATGCGCAAGTGCCAAAATCGCATTTCGTTGCAACGGCTTTTTACCTCTCCATGATCCAGACATAATTCCATATTTCTCTTTAAAATCACGATTACTAATTGTTAAAAGTGGTGTTAATAGCGGCTTAACTAACTCAGGATCTGGTTCCATCTCAGGGTGGTTATGAAAATCCATTCCTTTATTTTTCGGACAAACAGTCTGACATGTATCACATCCATATATACGGTTTCCTATTTTGTCGCGATATTCTTCCGGTAGGAATCCTTTCGTCTGTGTTAAAAATGCAATACATTTCTTCGAGTCTAACTGTCCTCCTTGTATTAAAGCACCTGTAGGACAAATATCAATACATTTTGTACAGCTTCCACATTGATCTTCTATTGGTTGATCTGGTGGGAATGGAACGTTTGTAATCATTTCTCCTAAATATACATACGAACCAAATTCAGGTGTAATAATAGCGCAATTCTTACCGCTCCACCCAATACCGGCACGCTCCGAAACAGCTCGATCACTTAATTCACCCGTATCAACCATTGACTTAACTTCTATATCGGGAAGTTTTTCGATTAAATATGCTTCTAATTTTTGCAAACGATCTCGTAAAACAAGATGATAATCTTGTCCCCAAGAAGCACGACAAAAAATCCCGCGGCGTTCTCCACGCTTACTTAATGGTGCATTTTTTAACTTTGAAGGATATGCTAATGCAATCGCAATAATCGATTTTGCGCCAGGTAATAGAAGCTGCGGGTTCGTTCGCTTTTCTATATCAGGCTCTTCAAATCCAGATTGATAATTTAATTGTTGCTGCTGGATTAAGCGCTGCTTTAATTCCTCAAATGGTGAAGCACTAGCAAAGCCTATTTTATCTATACCAATTGTTTTACTATACGCAATTACATCTTGCTTTAATTGTTCAAAATCCATTCCTAATCGCCTGCTACTAAAAATATAGACAAATGTATATTCTTAGAGTATTCCTGCTTCTACGTGCCCTGCCTCGCTAATCACTTGCTACTACAGTTTGCTGTGACACTCCACAGGCGTAAATTCCGATGTAGCCCACCGTACATATATACAATCTATTTACGTTAGTATTGTATATTTTTTTGCTTGTAAAAGGTTGATCGCTGCGTTCAAATCTCTATCCATTACATTGCCACATTCACATGTATATACTCGGTCAGATAGCTTTAAATCCGCTTTCTTTTGACTGCAACATGAGCATAACTTTGACGATGGATAAAACCGGTCTACTTGACGTAATTCAATTCCATATTCCTCACATTTCGTCAAAAGCCACGTTTTAAAAGCAAAAAAAGACTGCTTGGCAATTGTTTTAGATAAATGTTTATTCTTCATCATACCTTTCACATTCAAATCTTCCACTGTAATAAACGTTGGCTTGGTTTTCACCACATTCGTTACAATAGACTTTACATACTCTATTCGAATATTCGCTAATCGAGCATGCAACTTTTGCACTCTAAGAACATTTTTATCTATATTCACTCTTTTATTAGTAACAGATTTTTCACCTCTCTTTTTTAGATTTTCAAATTTACGTGCTAAAGAGCGTTGTTCACGTTTTAACCGTTTTTCTATCTTTTTTACTTTCATTGTTTTGTTGATGTTTTCATGAACGATCCCATCGCTACGTGTAGCAAAATCCTTCACTCCTAAATCAATCCCTAGACCTATTTTATTGAGTGCTAACTTTGTTGCCATTTCTTCCAATTCGCAAAGTACAGATACAAAATATCTTCCTGCTCTTTGATATACTGTGCCACTTTTTACAGTTGCATTTTTAGGGATATATCCATATTCTTTTAACCTTACCCAACCAATTGTAGGGACTTTTACTCTATGTCTTTCTACTGTCCAATCTGTTTTGTTGTTTTTCGGAAAGTAGCACTTCACATCTTGCTTCTTCTTTTTTTTATATCGTGGAAACTTAGATAAACCTTTAAAAAACCGCTTAAAAGCTTTATCTCCATTCATAATCGCTTGTTTTACCGCTTTGCTCGACACTTCTTTAATCCACTGGTCACACTCTTTTGTATGAATATTGTTTAGCCATTTGGAAAAGTCATAGCCACTAAGAAATTTCCCCTCCGACTCATATGCCTCTTTATTTTTAGAGATATACAGGTTATATACATATCGACACACCCCAATAGTTTGACGGATTTTACTAACTTGTTCAGTTGTCGGTTTGATTTCTATTAAATATGCTCTTTTCATAAGTCTCCACCCTCCGACATTTTCTTTTTGTATTTTCTCAACCCATATATTCTACAGCTAAATACATGAATGATAGATATTAAATCCTGAACAAGTTCTTCTTGAATCCCCATATATTCCTTATACTGTTCTTCTGTATAGTATCTTCTTCCTTTTGGGTTTCGGTAAGCAGGTAAAACACCTTGATTGTCCCACCTTTGTAATGTCTTAACAGAGACATTAAGCATTTCTGAAAATTCTTTTGGTTTATATTGTTTCATAATTACTTTTTACTATATACGCACATTTTTGTTTACTGTTTCTTTCTCCTCAGATGAATTCACCCTTTATGTAACGTCTATATTAGTTAGCAATTCACTTTTGGAATACTATTCTCTACTTCTATTTTCGCATACAATTACGTTTTTCAAACATTAAAAAACGCAATGCCTCGTTTATCTTAGAAACGAAACACTGCGTTGATCACAATTTATAGAAAAACATTTAATAAAATTTGGAGCGGGTGAAGAGAATCGAACTCTCGACCAGAGCTTGGAAGGCTCTTGTTTTACCACTAAACTACACCCGCAAATATGAAATAAATATAAGATATTAGAATAACTTATGTAAAGTAGTATAGCATGTAAAAAAAACGGAAGCAAGAATTTTATCGAAAAAAGTCGAAAAAGTGATGAGTAGCTCATCACTTTTTCAATTCTTTATCAATCGCCTTCTTCATACTATCGAAATCAGGGTTTGCAAGATTTCCGTTTATGTATACTGAAGGAGCACCTTGAACTTTTAATTTTTGAGCACGATCTGAATCTTTACGTACTTTTTCTTTTATTTCTTTACTGTGTAAATCCTTCTTAAATTGTTCTACATTAACTTTCGGAAGCTTCTCTTTCACAATGTTAAGAAGTAATTCTTCTGTAATCCACTCTTCCGTGTCTTTCTTTTGACTTTGATAAATCTCATCATAGAAAGTCCAGAATGAATCTTTATCTTGTTTATAAATTGCTTCACCAGCTGCTGCGCCTAAATCAGAGTCTTTTCCGATAAACGGGAAGTTAATAAAATATAACTGCACTTTACCTTTATCGATATACTCTTCTTTTAATCGTGGTAATACTGTTACATCCCAAGTACGACACGCAGGACATTTGAAGTCTCCAAATTCAACTACCTTAACTGGTGCATCATCTTTCCCTAAAGATTGTTGTGTGGAATAAGCAAACATCTCATTCCCTTTATCTTTTTTGTCATTTATGATGCTATAAGCAATCGTTCCGATTACAATCAATACTGCGATAGAAAAAACTATACCAAGAGCCATGAGTTTATTTGATTTCATATACATTCCTCTTTAAATTCATATTCTGTATACAGCATTGTACACAATACACATAATATCAACACTTATATACGTCACGCAATGAACACGCTCACATAAATTACAAAAATACAATAATTGTGACGATATTGTGTCACAATTTGTCACAATTTATTCAAAAAAAGAAGCTCCTATGTAGGAACTTCCTTTAGCTTACTGCTTTTTCACGCGCGTTATTTAACATCGACTGCTCTGTTTTGATATCATGACGAATTACTAACTTCTCACTAACTGCTTGCACATACTCATCATGATTGATATAGCCTTCTTTCTCCATCAATCTCAAAACGACATTTCGTCTCTCTACGGCCTTATCATAATTTTGTGCAGGTGAGTAATAAGCAGGTGCCTTTACTACAGCAGCCATCATTGCACTTTCAGCCAGCGTTAATTGGCTTACTTTTTTACCAAAGTAAAGGTTTGCCGCTTTTTCAATTCCCCATGCTCCTTCTCCGTAATAAATATTACTTACATACAATTTTAAAATTTCATCCTTCGTAAATGTGCGTTCAATTTTTTTCGTATAAAAAATCTCTTTCCACTTACGAGAAAATGTACGTTCATTTGTTAAAAAAGCATTTTTGGATAACTGCTGTGTAATTGTGCTTCCACCTTGCACAACACCACCAGCCTTTATATTCTCAACAGACGCTCTGACAATCGCTATATAATCTAAACCGTTATGATGATAAAACCTTTTATCTTCTGTCGCAATAAATGCATGTGTTAATGATTCTGGCACCTCTAACTTAGCCGGTACATGTAATTTACTAATATCACTTTGCTCGATCATTACATTTCCAACGAATAATAACGTACAACTTAACAATAATAATAAAATAATGGCTTTATAAAGGAATTTAGTCATTGGATTTAATGCAACTTTTTGATGATAGTTCACCCTAGATAATACTCGTTCTTTCATCTTGAACACCTCTTTTCCACACAGCATATAACTCATACTTTAAGAATACCTTGTTGCAAAAAAACATCCCATCGATTTCTCTTACACGTACCTTACATCATTGTAAGGTATAAAGTGAAACCTTAATCAGCCCTCACCAATCGGGCTGTCCGGCAAATAGCGGGGTAAAAAAGTATTGTATCACAGTCTTTTTTTATCTACTATTCATCTGAAATATTGAATATATATTATGCTAAACCAATAACAGAGTATACCTTAAGCCTATACTTCTCTATTAAAACATCCTATTTTCATTATATCATCTACAAATATATATATTTGTAAGTATCTAGTAATCTAAATGTATACAATATATCATACATTATACAGAACAAACGTTCTCAAAATCAATACTAGCACTATTATTATTTTGACCTTTTTCTTAAACAGTATACAAAAAAGAGTAGTGATTTGATTGTATCTCAAACCTGCTACCCTTTTCTTTACAATCTACCTATTAAATTATAAGGCTGCACTTCCCACGTTTCGTACGGAATAAAATGTGTTGCTCTCATCGCATCAAGCGTTCTGGATTTCATATGAGGACGAGTTATATACTCATCTATGTTCTCTTCATTTAAAGCAACAAATTTAGCCTCTTGTATTTCTTCAGGCTGAATTTGTATTTCACCGCTCACATATGCGACTTTAAAAACAACAGATAAAATATGCATAGAAGCATTATAGTAAACACCTGTAACTCCAAGCGGCTTCACAGTTAAACCTGTTTCCTCAAACATTTCCCTGCAAACTGCTTGATCGAGCGCTTCTCCTTCTTCCACCTGTCCTCCTGGCAACTCCCACGTATCCGCTCGCCAATGTACTTTAGCTAATAACACTTCACCTGTTTCATTTGTTAAATAACCTGCTACAGCAACGATATGCTTTGGTGTTTTATGTTCCATATTAAGCCTCCTAGCAATAATGAATATTTCATATATCCCTATAAGCATATTCCCTGTCTACAACAAAATCCCTTTACTCATTCATCATCTTAATTAACTTCATAAAAAAAGCCCCCTATCCGTTAAACGAACAGGGGGCTTCTATCGTATTATTCTCCTAAGTCTACGTTGTGGTAAACTTGTTGCACATCTTCTAGGTCTTCTAATGCATCAACCATTTTTTCAAATTGTACTTGAGCATCTTCAGGAAGTTCTACATCACTTTGTGCAAGCATTGTTAATTCTGCAACTGTGAATTCTTCAACACCAGCATCTTTAAGTGCAGATTGTACAGAATGGAATTGATCCGGTTCAGCATACACGATAACAGCATCTTCTTCTTCAAGAATGTCACGTGCATCTACATCTGCTTCCATTAAAATTTCAAGAACTTCATCTGATGTTTTACCTTCAAGACCGATAACAGCTGTCGCATCAAACATGTAAGCTACAGAACCGTTTACACCCATGTTACCACTGTTTTTGCTAAATGCAGCTCGTACATCTGCTGCAGTACGGTTTACGTTATTTGTAAGTGTATCTACAATTACCATAGATCCATTTGGCCCGAATCCTTCATAACGAAGCTCGTCATAATTTTCTTCTGAACCGCCTTTTGCTTTTTCAACTGCACGATCAATAATTGTTCTTGGCACATTGTATGTTTTCGCACGTTCTAATACGACTCTAAGCGCTTGGTTTGATTCTGGATCTGGCTCACCTTGTTTTGCTGCCACATAAATTTCACGTCCAAATTTCGCGTATATACGGCTTGTATTTGCATCTTTTGATGCCTTTTTATCTTTAATATTATTCCATTTACGACCCATACTTTCCACTCTCTTTCCCGTTTTAAATCTACATAAAAATATTAATATGAAATATAATGTGTATTCAACACATTTTTAAAAGAAATATAAAAAGTTCATTTTTGATTCATATTACAGACATAATATAAATCACTATCATTTTGTTCTATCGACAAGTTATATTATACATGAATTCCTACGTTTATTACGAATTTTAGAAGCACATAGTATAATTTAACAAAAAAGGTTCTAACATTTCTGTTAGAGTCTTTTTATATCGCCGATACTATTTTCCATAATATTCCTACATTTCCTTCCTATTGTTGTATAATAAAAATAGGAAAAAATTTGAAGTGGAAATGAGGGAGAATTATGACACATTCAAATGAGAAAAAGGCACATGGTCTTAAAGGAATTGGAGAGAAATTAAACCCAACTATCTATCAAGTAAGATTCATGAAATTAGATGAACCCATTCAATTTGAGTCGTTTCCTGAATTAAAGGAATTAGGAGACTGGTTAAGTACTTCAACGCACATGTGGGCGTGCCACTCAACTATGTATAAGTACAACAGAGAAGAGTTTAAAAAGAAGTTTTTAGAAATTACAAAATTAACAGCTGATAATGTGCTAATATCTACTGGTGGTGTCGGATTTAACTTCATGTCACCAGGCTGGAGAAGTTCTCTCTAGAGTGCTTGAAGAGAATATTGTATAGAATACCGGAATTAAAAGGATAAAAATGAATGTTTGTTTTTATCCTTTTAATGTTTCTTAGTTTACTCACCGCACACTTTTTGTCACACCAATAAAACACAAAAAATCTCTATACAATTAGTATAGAGATTTTTTATTACGCCGTTCATGATACCGATGGTCGGGGTCGAACCGACACTCCCGAAGGAACACGATTTTGAGTCGTGCGCGTCTGCCAATTCCGCCACATCGGCACAAAAGAAAAGGCGGCAACCGGATTTGAACCGGTGATAAAGGTTTTGCAGACCTCTGCCTTACCACTTGGCTATGCCGCCATATTAAATTATATTGGAGCGGAAGACGGGATTCGAACCCGCGACCCCAACCTTGGCAAGGTTGTATTCTACCACTGAACTACTTCCGCAAAAATGGCTGGGCTAGCTGGATTCGAACCAGCGCATGACGGAGTCAAAGTCCGTTGCCTTACCGCTTGGCTATAGCCCACCGAATTCTTACTTAATTATATGTAAGTATCCATTAGATTATTTGTAATTTTTAAAATAAAAATGGGGCGACTGATGGGAATCGAACCCACGAATGCCGGAGCCACAATCCGGTGCGTTAACCACTTCGCCACAACCGCCATGTTGTGTAAATATATTTGGCAGGGGCAGTAGGAATCGAACCCACACTGGAGGTTTTGGAGACCTCAGTTCTACCTTTAAACTATGCCCCTATGTAAATGGTGGAGGGGGGCAGATTCGAACTGCCGAACCCAAAGGAGCGGATTTACAGTCCGCCGCGTTTAGCCACTTCGCTACCCCTCCGAAACTTACATGGTGCCGGCTAGAGGACTTGAACCCCCAACCTACTGATTACAAGTCAGTTGCTCTACCAATTGAGCTAAGCCGGCATATTTTATTAAGATAAATGGTGGCTCGGGACGGAATCGAACCGCCGACACGAGGATTTTCAGTCCTCTGCTCTACCGACTGAGCTACCGAGCCTTATTAAAATGGCGGTCCCGACCGGGGTCGAACCGGCGATCTCCTGCGTGACAGGCAGGCATGTTAACCACTACACCACGGGACCATTTGGTTGCGGGGACAGGATTTGAACCTGCGACCTTCGGGTTATGAGCCCGACGAGCTACCGTGCTGCTCCACCCCGCGATGATACTACTTATATAATTTATATGGTGGAGGATGACGGGATCGAACCGCCGACCCCCTGCTTGTAAGGCAGGTGCTCTCCCAGCTGAGCTAATCCTCCAAAGTGGTGACCCGTACGGGATTCGAACCCGTGTTACCGCCGTGAAAGGGCGGTGTCTTAACCACTTGACCAACGGGCCAAATATTATAAATCCTATGGCGGAGAGCAAGGGATTCGAACCCTTGATACGCTTGTGACGTATACACGATTTCCAATCGTGCTCCTTCGGCCAGCTCGGACAGCTCTCCAATGGCTCCGCAGGTAGGAATCGAACCTACGACCGATCGGTTAACAGCCGATAGCTCTACCGCTGAGCTACTGCGGAATAATATTGCCTGGCAACGTCCTACTCTCACAGGGACAAGGTCCCAACTACCATCGGCGCTAGAGAGCTTAACTTCCGTGTTCGGTATGGGAACGGGTGTGACCTCTCTGCCATCATTACCAGACATTATTCTTTTGAGACAATCATTATTATAACTTATTCACTCTAAAAGTCAACAAGTTTTTTATGTTCTCTCAAAACTAGATAACATTTGCTTCATATTATATGGTTAAGTCCTCGATCTATTAGTATTCGTCAGCTCCACATGTCACCACGCTTCCACCTCGAACCTATCAACCTGATCATCTTTCAGGGATCTTACTAGCTTACGCTATGGGAAATCTCATCTTGAGGGGGGCTTCATGCTTAGATGCTTTCAGCACTTATCCCTTCCGCACATAGCTACCCAGCTATGCCCTTGGCAGAACAACTGGTACACCAGCGGTGCGTCCATCCCGGTCCTCTCGTACTAAGGACAGCTCCTCTCAAATTTCCTACGCCCACGACGGATAGGGACCGAACTGTCTCACGACGTTCTGAACCCAGCTCGCGTACCGCTTTAATGGGCGAACAGCCCAACCCTTGGGACCGACTACAGCCCCAGGATGCGATGAGCCGACATCGAGGTGCCAAACCTCCCCGTCGATGTGGACTCTTGGGGGAGATAAGCCTGTTATCCCCGGGGTAGCTTTTATCCGTTGAGCGATGGCCCTTCCATGCGGAACCACCGGATCACTAAGCCCGACTTTCGTCCCTGCTCGACTTGTAGGTCTCGCAGTCAAGCTCCCTTATGCCTTTGCACTCTACGAATGATTTCCAACCATTCTGAGGGAACCTTTGGGCGCCTCCGTTACACTTTAGGAGGCGACCGCCCCAGTCAAACTGCCCACCTGACACTGTCTCCCGGGTCGATAAGACCCGTAGGTTAGAATTTCAATACAGTCAGGGCGGTATCCCACCAGCGCCTCCACCGAAGCTAGCGCTCCGGTTTCAATGGCTCCCGCCTATCCTGTACAAACTGTACCAAAATTCAATATCAGGCTACAGTAAAGCTCCACGGGGTCTTTCCGTCCTGTCGCGGGTAACCTGCATCTTCACAGGTACTATAATTTCACCGAGTCTCTGGTTGAGACAGTGCCCAAATCGTTACACCTTTCGTGCGGGTCGGAACTTACCCGACAAGGAATTTCGCTACCTTAGGACCGTTATAGTTACGGCCGCCGTTTACTGGGGCTTCAGTTCAGAGCTTCGCTTACGCTAACCCCTCTCCTTAACCTTCCAGCACCGGGCAGGTGTCACCCCCTATACTTCGCCTTACGGCTTCGCAGAGAGCTGTGTTTTTGCTAAACAGTCGCTTGGGCCTATTCACTGCGGCTTTCCGTTAAGAAAGCACCCCTTCTCCCGAAGTTACGGGGTCATTTTGCCGAGTTCCTTAACCAGAGTTCTCTCGCACACCTTAGGATTCTCTCCTCGCCTACCTGTGTCGGTTTGCGGTACAGGCACCTTTTATCTCGCTAGAAGCTTTTCTTGGCAGCGGGGAATCAAAGACTTCGCTCCATAAGGAGCTTCCCCATCACAGCTCAGCCTTCACGATAAGCGGATTTGCCTACTTATCAGCCTAACTGCTTGGACGTGCACAACCAATCGCACGCTTCTTCTATCCTTCTGCGTCCCTCCATTGCTCAAACGATAAAGAGGTGGTACAGGAATATCAACCTGTTGTCCATCGCCTACGCCTGTCGGCCTCGGCTTAGGTCCTGACTAACCCTGAGCGGACGAGCCTTCCTCAGGAAACCTTAGGCATTCGGTGGACGGGATTCTCACCCGTCTTTCGCTACTCATACCGGCATTCTCACTTCTAAGCGCTCCACCAGTCCTTCCGGTCTGACTTCACTGCACTTAGAACGCTCCCCTACCACTGATACCATTGGTATCAATTCGCAGCTTCGGTGGTGTATTTAGCCCCGGTACATTTTCGGCGCAGAGTCACTCGACTAGTGAGCTATTACGCACTCTTTAAATGGTGGCTGCTTCTAAGCCAACATCCTAGTTGTCTAAGCAACTCCACATCCTTTTCCACTTAATACACACTTTGGGACCTTAGCTGGCGATCTGGGCTGTTTCCCTCTTGACTACGGATCTTATCACTCGCAGTCTGACTCCTAAGGATAAGTCATTGGCATTCGGAGTTTGACTGAATTCGGTAATCCGATGAGGACCCCTAGTTCAATCAGTGCTCTACCTCCAAGACTCTTACACTTAAGGCTAGCCCTAAAGCTATTTCGGGGAGAACCAGCTATCTCCAGGTTCGATTGGAATTTCTCCGCTACCCACACCTCATCCCCGCACTTTTCAACGTGCGTGGGTTCGGGCCTCCATTCAGTGTTACCTGAACTTCACCCTGGACATGGGTAGATCACCTGGTTTCGGGTCTACGACCACGTACTAAACGCCCTATTCAGACTCGCTTTCGCTGCGGCTCCGCCTCTTCAGCTTAACCTCGCACGGGATCGTAACTCGCCGGTTCATTCTACAAAAGGCACGCCATCACCCATTAACGGGCTCTGACTATTTGTAGGCACACGGTTTCAGGATCTCTTTCACTCCCCTTCCGGGGTGCTTTTCACCTTTCCCTCACGGTACTGGTTCACTATCGATCACTAGGGAGTATTTAGCCTTGGGAGATGGTCCTCCCAGATTCCGACGGAATTTCACGTGTTCCGCCGTACTCAGGATACATTCAAGAGAGAACGAAGTTTCGACTACGGGGTTGTTACCCTCTACGACGGACCTTTCCAGGTCGCTTCGTCTACCTCGTTCCTTTGTAACTCCGTATAGAATGTCCTACAACCCCAAGAGGCAAGCCTCTTGGTTTGGGCTATGTTCCGTTTCGCTCGCCGCTACTCAGGAAATCGCATTTGCTTTCTCTTCCTCCAGGTACTTAGATGTTTCAGTTCCCTGGGTCTGTCTTCCTTACCCTATGTATTCAGGTAAGGATACCATACCATTACGTATGGTGGGTTTCCCCATTCGGAAATCTTCGGATCAAAGCTTACTTACAGCTCCCCGAAGCATATCGGCGTTAGTCCCGTCCTTCATCGACTCCTAGTGTCAAGGCATCCACCGTGCGCCCTTTCTAACTTAACCAAACTAAAATTAAAAAAATATGAGCTACACTGTTATCTAGTTTTCAAAGAACATACATTTATATATGAGAGATAGTTCTCTCAAAACTGAACAAAACGAAACACGGAAACTTATATTGATGAACAGCGTTCATCAATTCTCCATAGAAAGGAGGTGATCCAGCCGCACCTTCCGATACGGCTACCTTGTTACGACTTCACCCCAATCATCTGTCCCACCTTAGGCGGCTGGCTCCATAAAGGTTACCCCACCGACTTCGGGTGTTACAAACTCTCGTGGTGTGACGGGCGGTGTGTACAAGGCCCGGGAACGTATTCACCGCGGCATGCTGATCCGCGATTACTAGCGATTCCAGCTTCATGTAGGCGAGTTGCAGCCTACAATCCGAACTGAGAACGGTTTTATGAGATTAGCTCCACCTCGCGGTCTTGCAGCTCTTTGTACCGTCCATTGTAGCACGTGTGTAGCCCAGGTCATAAGGGGCATGATGATTTGACGTCATCCCCACCTTCCTCCGGTTTGTCACCGGCAGTCACCTTAGAGTGCCCAACTTAATGATGGCAACTAAGATCAAGGGTTGCGCTCGTTGCGGGACTTAACCCAACATCTCACGACACGAGCTGACGACAACCATGCACCACCTGTCACTCTGCTCCCGAAGGAGAAGCCCTATCTCTAGGGTTTTCAGAGGATGTCAAGACCTGGTAAGGTTCTTCGCGTTGCTTCGAATTAAACCACATGCTCCACCGCTTGTGCGGGCCCCCGTCAATTCCTTTGAGTTTCAGCCTTGCGGCCGTACTCCCCAGGCGGAGTGCTTAATGCGTTAACTTCAGCACTAAAGGGCGGAAACCCTCTAACACTTAGCACTCATCGTTTACGGCGTGGACTACCAGGGTATCTAATCCTGTTTGCTCCCCACGCTTTCGCGCCTCAGTGTCAGTTACAGACCAGAAAGTCGCCTTCGCCACTGGTGTTCCTCCATATCTCTACGCATTTCACCGCTACACATGGAATTCCACTTTCCTCTTCTGCACTCAAGTCTCCCAGTTTCCAATGACCCTCCACGGTTGAGCCGTGGGCTTTCACATCAGACTTAAGAAACCACCTGCGCGCGCTTTACGCCCAATAATTCCGGATAACGCTTGCCACCTACGTATTACCGCGGCTGCTGGCACGTAGTTAGCCGTGGCTTTCTGGTTAGGTACCGTCAAGGTGCCAGCTTATTCAACTAGCACTTGTTCTTCCCTAACAACAGAGTTTTACGACCCGAAAGCCTTCATCACTCACGCGGCGTTGCTCCGTCAGACTTTCGTCCATTGCGGAAGATTCCCTACTGCTGCCTCCCGTAGGAGTCTGGGCCGTGTCTCAGTCCCAGTGTGGCCGATCACCCTCTCAGGTCGGCTACGCATCGTTGCCTTGGTGAGCCGTTACCTCACCAACTAGCTAATGCGACGCGGGTCCATCCATAAGTGACAGCCGAAGCCGCCTTTCAATTTCGAACCATGCAGTTCAAAATGTTATCCGGTATTAGCCCCGGTTTCCCGGAGTTATCCCAGTCTTATGGGCAGGTTACCCACGTGTTACTCACCCGTCCGCCGCTAACTTCTTGAGAGCAAGCTCTCAATCCATTCGCTCGACTTGCATGTATTAGGCACGCCGCCAGCGTTCATCCTGAGCCAGGATCAAACTCTCCAATAAAGTTAGTTTGTCTAGCATCTAAAAATAAAAATTGACGTTTCACGTTGTTTGTTTCGTTCAGTTTTCAAAGAACTACTTGGTCGCTCATTTGCGACTTCCTTATGTTAACATCTTCGTTTTTCGATGTCAACTAGGTTTTTTAATTTCTTTTTTGTCGTTTTCTGCGTTTCCGCATCAGCGACGGTTATTAATATATCATGCAGTACATACAGGGTCAATACTTTTTATAAAAAAATTTCACATCCCGTTAAAATCTTAAAACCATGTTCCAAAAACCATTATACCCTCCCTTCATTCTTCATCATACTCCATATCTCCTATCTTATCGGTTTATCACATTTACGAACGGGTGAAAATTCTAAATTTTATGTTATATTATTATTATAGGAGCGTGGTGAGAATGAGCATTAAGTATTCAAACAAAATCAATAAAATCCGGACCTTTGCATTAAGTTTAGTATTTATCGGCCTCTTCATTGCATACTTAGGAGTCTTTTTCCGTGAAAACATTATTATTATGACAACATTTATGATGGTTGGCTTTTTAGCTGTTATCGCTAGTACTGTCGTTTATTTTTGGATTGGCATGTTATCTACTAAAACTGTACAAATTATTTGTCCAAGTTGCGATAAGCCAACAAAAATGCTCGGTCGTGTTGACGCATGTATGCATTGCAACCAACCTTTGACAATGGATCGAAATCTAGAAGGAAAAGAATTTGATGAGAAATATAATAAGAAGAGCTATAAATCATAGGTATATATGGGTACAATGTAGCCTTACAAAACTAAACAGTAAAAGGTGATTCCTTAACCAAGAAATCACCTTTTGTATTTACCCTTAATTAAATTAGGTTCTTCACTGAGCATTTTAAACCCTCCTGAGCCTAACGCAATTCCTATATATAATAAAGAAAGAGGTTGACGTAAAGCCGTCAGCCTCTTTCTTTATTATATATTACGCCTTATGACACTCTGGACAAACGCCATAAATTTCTAAGCGATGACTATTAATAACGAAGCCTGTCGTTTTCGCAGCTTCCTCTTCAAGCTGTTCCAAACCTCCATAAGGAAAATCAACAATCTTACCACATTTTTCGCAAATCACATGATAATGTTGACTTGTAACATAATCAAATCTACTTGAAGCGTCTCCATAAGTTAATTCCTTTACAAGTCCAACCTCTTTAAATACACGTAAGTTATTATAAACAGTTGCAACACTCATATTTGGAAACTTACCTTCTAATGCTTTATAAATGTCATCCGCTGTTGGGTGCGTCATAGATTCCACAAGGTACTCTAAAATAGCATGACGCTGTGGAGTAATGCGTACACCCGTATTTTTCAGCATTTCTAGCGCTTCTTTTAATTCTTCTTTGACCACCGTCATGCACCCCGATTCTATACGGATTATTATTTTATAATTCTTATAAAGAGTGTACTCCTTTTCTTATAAATCGTCAATATTTCTACTATAAGTATGTGGTTTATTTTTGTATATAGCCTTATTCTTATATATCTTTCCCCATCTTCTATACATTTACATAGAAAAAAAGTGCGACATAATCGCACTTGGAATACTATCATCTGAGGAGGTATGCCCTACACTTCACTTTATGTAAGGCGATAAAATATGTATAGACACTTGCCTTACTTCTATATATTTTATCTCTGCAGTGAATTTACTTTATATAAGAAAGAACATCCTCAATATGTCCTTTCACTTTCACTTTACGCCATTCTTTTACAAGCTCACCGTCTTTATTAATAAGGAATGTAGAACGCTCGATTCCCATGTACTCTTTCCCAAAGTTCTTTTTCAATTTCCAAACATCGTACAATTCTGCTACCTTATGATCTTCATCTACTAAAAGTACAAATGGAAGTTCATGCTTCTCAATGAATTTCAGATGTCTGTTCGCTGAATCAGGGCTTACACCAAGAATAACTGTATCTTTCTCTTGAAATAATCCATATGCATCTCGAAAATCACACGCTTCAGTTGTACACCCTGGAGTCATATCTTTCGGATAAAAATATAGAACTACGTTTTTACCAAGAAAATCAGCTAAGCGAACTTGTTCCCCGTTACTTCCCTCTAATGTAAATTCTGGAGCCATTTCTCCTACTGTGATCATTGTTATCACTCCTACTCTTTTCTTTTACTATATCAAATGCAATCTTATTTTTCATTGTCTATTACAGACCTCATGACAAAAGCAAACGGTAATGTATATCCAATTAGCGCTTCTGCAATCGCAATCCATCTCCCTATTCCAATCGGAGCTATATCACCGTACCCAACGGACAATAAAGTAACTGCGCTAAAATATAAGCAAATTTCTACGAGTTGAAAAGATTGGGCATGCAAGCTTTCTCCATCTTCTTTCAAAACTGCAAAGCCCATTTCTTCTAATACAACATAACTTAACCCAAACGCAATCAATACCGTTGTATAAATTAAAAATAAGGAGGCTAAATTATAAAACGAAAAGAAACGCCTAGAATCTGAATATGAACTCCATAACAATTGGACACTTCTTAAAATAGCAATTGCTGCAATTAATAGAATAAATCCCCATAACATGTCCTCCACCTCATTTTATATGTATGAGACAGCCATTGAATTTATCCCTTAGAAACAAACAAGCTTCTATAATTAATTCCCAGCACCACGGTACCTTTTTACCCCTTGATTCCAAAGAGTGATTGCAATCGTAAAACAGATAACACCAACGAATGGTGTTGCAAAGGCATAGCTATTCCACTCTGTTTTTCTTAAAAAGTATGCTGCTGGATACACTCCGACAAACGCAAATGGTAAAACAAACGTTAAAATGAAGCGAATCACACGGTTATAAATGTTAACAGGATAGCGACCATAGTTACCTATGTTATACATTAGCGGCATAATCGAACTTTTCGCATCCGACCAAAAACCAAGGCTTGCAAGCGTAACAAATATCCCTCCGTATACAAGGGCGCCCCCTCCTACCATCAGTAAGAATAAGAAGAAATCGTACCAGTAAAAAGATAATTGCAACTCCACTGCTGCGTAGCCCATTACAATTATTCCTGTAATCGCTCCAATTAAAGATTCAAGCTCCATTCTTTCTAATATAATTTGAAACAAACTATGAATCGGCCTCGTTAATATGCGATCCATTTCTCCTTTAATAATGTAACGATCATTAAAATCCCATATGTTAAAGAAAGCTGAGAAAATGGCAAACGGCACTAAAAAGAAACCATAAATAAAGATGACTTCCTCTCTACTCCAGCCTTTTAATGCTTGTGTATGCCCAAACACAACGAGAATAAAGATTAAATTAACAGCCTGCAGTGATAAATCAGAAAGTAGTCCAACGATAAAATCGCCCCGATACTCCAATTTTGTTTTTATATATTGGCTTGCATATTGCAAAAATAGGTTTATATATATCATCTCATCATCCCCCTTGTACAATTAGACGTTTTCTCGCCGTTCTCCACATGAGTACAATTGGAATAATAAGTACAATTGCCCAAATTACTTGGAATAATAATGCCTCATACAATTTACTTCCTTGTATACCTTCTGAAAAAATCATACTCGGAATATAACTAATGGCCTGAAACGGTAAAAATACCATTGCCTTTTGGGCCCATAACGGATAAAAACTAATTGGTAATAATAGACCTGAAAATAAATCAATAACAACACGTTTTGCATACATAATTCCACTATTATTAAATAGGAAGAACGTGAGCATTCCCGTCATTAAATTAATTTGTGTATTAATAATAAAACTAAATATTAAAGATAAGAAGAAATATAACCACGTTTGAAAATTCGTTGTAATTTGCAATGAAAATAATAAGGTAACGATAACCATACCTGGGATTGAAAAGAAGGCAAAACGAAATATTCCTTCACCAAGACCTTGCATCACTTTCATTCCTAAATAGTTATATGGACGAATCAGCTCTACCGCTACACGTCCTTCCTGAATCTCCATCGCAATTTCTCTGTCTATATTATTAAAATAAAAGGCACGTGCCATCCACGCAATTGCGATATACGTAGTCATTTGCGAAATAGATAAACTTTCAATATTCTCTTTTCCACTATAAATTGCTTGCCATAAAAAATAATACGCACCGATATTAATTGTATAAATTAAAATCCCACTATAATAGTTTGTACGATACGCAAGCATCATTAAAAAGCGAATCCGAATCATTTCAATGTACTTACCCATGTTTAATACCTTCTTCATAAATGTTACGAATGATTTCCTCTGTAGACACTTCGTTAATTTTTAAATCTTTAATTTGAAAGGCTTGTACTACTTTAGAAATAAGCATTGAAATGATAACTTCTTCATTCGGTATTTTTGCAATCCACGCGTTTTCCTCTTTCGCTTTCGACCAAACGACATGACTATCTGGCATAACCATTGATAAAGCCTGATAGGAAACTGGTGCAATAAATTGAAAATGTATTTCCTTCTCCGCTCCCCACTGCGTACGAAGATTATTTAAAGAACCGTCATACATAATATTTCCTTCATCCAGCATGATAACGCGCTCACATAAAGCTTCAATATCCGTAATATCATGGGTTGTTAATAAAATTGTTGTTTTATAACGTTCATTCATTTCTTTTAAAAATTCACGTATTTTCAATTTCACAAGAACATCTAACCCAATTGTAGGTTCATCTAAAAATAATAACGGCGGATTATGAATTAACGCTGCCGCTAATTCACAACGCATTCTTTGACCTAGAGATAACTTTCGAACCGGCTTATCTAATAAAGGACCAATATCTAACGTTTCAATTACGTGCTCCATATGCTCTTTATACTGAGCGTCTGATACACCGTACACCTTTTTTAATAAACGAAACGACTCTTGTACAGCAATATCCCACCAAAGTTGCGAGCGTTGACCGAAAACAACACCAATTGTTTTTACAAATTCTTCTCTCTGCTTATGCGGATTCATCCCATTTACTAAAATCTCTCCTGATGTCGGAGTCAAAATCCCCGTAAGCATTTTAATTGTCGTTGATTTACCGGCACCATTCTCACCAATATATCCAACCATTTCACCTTGTTTCACAGTAAAAGATACGTCATTTACTGCTGGTACTATTTTATAATTACGATTTAATAAATCGCGAAATGCACCCTTTAAACCTGGACGACTTGAATAGGCTGTAAACTCTTTACGTAACCCTTGTACCTCAATTACCGATTTCATAACCGGACCCCCTTCCTAAATGTCACAACGAATAGTTTACCCAACTGCCTTCTCTATCACAAACAATACGTCTTTTCGAAAAACATGTTAGAATAATACATAGATTTTTGTAAGGAGATGAATTGTAGTGAAATTCACAAAATCAGAAGCATTACATAAAGAAGCTTTAGAACATATTGTTGGTGGCGTTAATAGTCCTTCTCGTTCTTTTAAAGCAGTTGGCGGTGGCGCTCCTGTTGCTATGGAACGTGGAAAAGGTGCTTATTTCTGGGATGTAGACGGAAATAAATATATCGATTATTTAGCAGCATACGGTCCTATTATTACTGGACATGCTCACCCGCACATTACAAAAGCAATTACAACAGCTGCTGAAAATGGTGTACTTTACGGAACACCAACAGCGCTAGAAGTAAAATTTGCAAAAATGTTAAAAGAAGCAATGCCTGCATTAGATAAAGTCCGCTTCGTAAACTCTGGTACTGAAGCAGTCATGACAACAATTCGTGTCGCTCGTGCTTACACAGGCCGCACAAAAATTATGAAATTCGCTGGTTGTTACCACGGTCATTCTGATTTAGTACTTGTAGCAGCTGGATCTGGCCCTTCTACGCTAGGAACTCCTGACTCAGCCGGTGTACCACAAAGTATTGCTCAAGAAGTTATTACCGTTCCATTTAATAATGTAGAAACTTTAAAAGAAGCATTAGATAAATGGGGACATGAAGTAGCTGCTATTCTTGTAGAACCGATTGTTGGAAACTTCGGTATTGTAGAACCAAAACCTGGCTTCCTTGAGAAAGTGAATGAACTTGTTCACGAAGCTGGCGCACTAGTAATTTATGATGAAGTTATTACTGCTTTCCGCTTCATGTACGGTGGTGCTCAAGACTTACTTGGCGTAACACCAGACTTAACAGCGCTTGGTAAAGTTATTGGCGGCGGACTTCCGATCGGTGCTTACGGTGGTAAGAAAGAAATTATGGAACAAGTTGCCCCGCTTGGACCTGCATATCAAGCTGGTACAATGGCAGGAAACCCTGCTTCTATGGCATCTGGTATCGCTTGTTTAGAAGTTCTTCAACAAGAAGGGCTTTATGAGAAATTAGATGAACTTGGTGCGATGCTTGAAAAAGGAATTTTAGAGCAAGCTGCAAAACATAATATCGATATTACATTAAACCGACTAAAAGGTGCTTTAACTGTATACTTCACAACAAATACAATTGAAGATTACGATGCAGCACAAGATACAGACGGTGAAATGTTCGGTAAATTCTTCAAGCTTATGCTGCAAGAAGGAATTAACTTAGCACCTTCTAAATATGAGGCATGGTTCTTAACGACAGAACATACAAAAGAAGATATTGAATATACAATCGAAGCTGTAGGCAGAGCATTTGCTGCTTTAGCAGACAATAAATAATCCCGTCATTAAAAGGAAAAAAGAAAGCACATCTTTCTTTTTTCCTTTTTTCTATTTCATAAATCCCTCATTAATAGTATAATTATTCATAATTATCTGTTTAATTATTCTTTTATATCCTTACTATCTTTGCATACAAGGCTGCTCACGCCTTAAATAGTAAGATTATTCAAACTTCAATAAGAGGGGGGATTGACGGATGCTCAATAAAACAAATACATGGACACCGTCTTTATTTCGAGGTTATAAAAATGCAGAACACGATGCGTGTGGAATCGTTTCCGTTATGGAGAAACGAAAAATTCCTACAAAAGAAAACATTGACCTTTGTATACAATCACTAGTCAAAATGAATCATCGGGCTGGCTTCATTAATGGTGAAGGCGATGGAATCGGCATTCACATTGATGTACCAAAAGCACTTTGGAATGAAAAACTAAAAAGTAGCGGATATAATCCAACGATCGTGGATCATCCCCACTTTATCGTTGGACATTTTTTTCTAAACAAAAACGAAAATATAGTTAATTTAAAAAATTATATTCGTACACAACTAAACAACGAAAACTTTGCAATCCTTTTCGAAAGTGACGACGTAATAAATTCCGATGCACTCGGTCCACTTGGTAAACAAGAAGAACCTTTATTTTGGCAAGTTGCTCTTATCGCGGAAAATGAAGTTAAAAATATTGAGCAAACATTATTTTCGGTAACGATAAAAATAGAGAAAGACGAAGCGATTCATGTTGCTTCTTTAAGTCGTGACCATGTTGTATACAAAGTTCTAGGTGCTGGGGATACACTTGTTGCCTATTACAACGATTTACAACATCCACTTATCGCTTCAACTATGACACTTGGACATAATCGCTATTCTACTAATACATTATCTAATTTTTTTCGTGTACAACCATTTAGCGTTCTCGGACATAATGGTGAAATTAACACAATTGCAAAATTACGCGATCAAGCTGAAATGATTCATGTTCCACTTACTGCTGGGGGCAGCGACTCCCAAGATTTAAACCGCACCTTAGAAACTCTACTTGTTCAATACGACTACAGTTTATTTGAAGCAATGGATATACTATTCCCACCAATTATTAATGAAATTAAACTTTATAAACCGCATTTACAAGATTTATATACGTATATACGTGAAGCATGGGGCCATTTTGCGCAAGGTCCAGCTGGCATTATTTCACGTTATAAAGATGAAGCTGTTTTCAGCGTTGATTCCCTTGGACTACGACCAGTATGGAAAGTTGAAACAGAAAGCTCTTATATTTTCTCTTCTGAACCTGGAGTTGTATCACCAACTGAATATGTAGCAGAACCAAAACCACTCGCTCCTGGAGAAAAGGTCGGATTAAAGTGGAATGAGCAGGATGAGCTTGTACTCTACGAATACGATGACTACCAAACTCAAGTATATAACCGTTTTAAAAAGCGGGTTGATACTAAAGGTTATCATTTAAACTTATCTATCCCTGAAACGAAAGAAATCTCGGGATTATGTGATTCTATGCAAGTTGAGACGAAGCAATATGTTGCTTTTGGATGGGACCGAGAGCATATTCAACTTCTTGAACAGATGGCAACAAAAGGCGTTGAACCAATTCGCTCACTTGGGCATGACTCACCACTCGCCGCACTCGATACTGATAGACGAAATATCGCTGACTTCATTAAGGAAAGTGTAGCCGTTGTTACAAATCCAGCAATCGATCGTGATCGAGAGGTCGAACACTTCTCCACACGGACGATACTTGGAGAGCGTCCAAGTTTATTAAGCGGCGTTAAACAGCCATTTGTAGTTGAGATGCTTTCCCCCGTTATTTTAGAAGGAAGTGTAGCACAATCTATTGCAGAGGAATTACACACAATTACGTACGAACAACTTATAGAGCTATTCAATACTCATAGCTCTATCGCTACAATCTCTGCTACATTCAGTCCGGCAGAAACTTTACAATGCGCCTTAAATCGAATTAGTTCTGAAGCAATAACAGCCGTGAACGATGGAGCTTCTCTACTACTAATAGACGATGCCAACGCTCATCTAAATGAACAGTTATGGATTGATCCGCATTTAGTTACCGCCAAAGTACATCAAGTATTAAGCGAAAATCAATTACGCCGAAACTGCTCTCTCGTTATACGTTCTGGTGCCCTTCGCTCCTTACACGATATCGTCACACTGTATGGATTAGGAGCAGATAGTATTAATCCATATTTATTATTTGCAACCGTAAATGATGGGACAAAAACACCAATTACGAATTTATATCATGCACTTAATAAAGGACTAGAGAAAGTCATTTCAACAATTGGAATTCATGAATTACGCGGTTACGGTCGCCTCTATTCTTCCATCGGATTACATGAGGAAATCGCAAATATATTACAAATCACGAATTTCTTTGGTTCAAATAATCTAGCTTTTTCGCTTGCGTCACTTGCTGAAGATGCACAAATGCGAGCAGATGATTACAATGATCCTAAAGTTAGAATGCGAAAATCTTTTCATATATTCCCACGAATTTGGAAAGCAATCGGCGATGTCGCAAAAGGAAACTCTTATAATGATTACCGTGACAAGTTAAGTGAATTAGAAGAAAACAACCCAATTGCAATTAGACACCTTGTTCAAACGAAACAAGCAAAACATGTAGTTCCCGCTGAAGAAGTGTCCATCAGCATTCAAAATCATGATTTGCCATTTATTATTAGTTCCATGTCATTCGGTTCTCAAAATGAAGTTGCCTTTCGTTCGTATGCAGAAGCAGCTGACCAGCTAAATATGATCAGTTTGAACGGTGAAGGCGGAGAAATTAAAGATATGATCGGAAAGTATCCACATACACGTGGACAACAAGTTGCATCTGGACGATTTGGTGTAAACGCTGAACTACTAAATTCATCAAACTTAATTGAAATAAAAATTGGGCAAGGCGCAAAGCCTGGTGAAGGTGGACATTTACCAGGTTCAAAAGTAACAGCAAAAATCGCTGAAGCACGTAATGCTACAATTGGCTCAGATTTAATTTCACCTTCTAACAACCATGATATTTATTCCATTGAAGATTTAGCTCAAATGATTACAGAAATTAAAACCGCCAATCAACTTGCAAAAGTAGCTGTCAAGGTCCCTGTCGTCCCTAACATTGGAACAATTGCTGTCGGTATCGCAAAAGCTGGCGCTGATTTTATTAACATTAGCGGATTTGATGGCGGTACAGGAGCTGCACGTATTCACGCATTGCAACATGTAGGCCTTCCTGTAGAAATCGGTGTGAAAGCCGCTCACAATGCTTTATTAGAAGCAAATATGAGACACAAGGTAGAAATTTGGGCAGACGGTGGTATTCGAAGTGTGAATGACGCCTTGAAAGTCATGCTTCTTGGGGCAAACCGTATTGGATTTGGTACATTATCCATGATTGCAATCGGCTGTACAACTTGCCGCGGATGTCATCTAGATACTTGTCACGTTGGAATTGCAACACAAATTGAGTCTGAAGCTCAGGCGAAAGAACACGGATTACGCCGCTTTGTCCCACGTGAATTAGAAAGCGCCGTCGCTGGATTATTACATTTATTCACCACTTTTGGCGTAGAACTAAAACGATTAACAGGAAATCTTGGTTATACAAATTTGCAAGAAATTGTTGGGCGTTCCGATTTATTAGAGCAAGTTCGAGGCGAAAATTTATTAGACTTATGTAATTTACTACAAATGATAGAACATCCATCTGTTACAAAAACAGAAGACGTACCGGAAAAACAATTTGAAACAGTTCATTCCCCTCATTCGAAAGAATTAGTAGGAGTTGGCGTAGAGCAACGCGTTATGGGTGGTCTAGAATCTTGCTATCGCGTTCGTAGTAAATTATATGAAGACACGAAGCTTGAACCACTTACATTAAAGTATACGAATGGCTCTATTCCTGGAAATGGATTAGGCGCTTACAATAGTGAGAACTTATTTATACACGTAAATGGCGGTGCACAAGATGGCATTGGTAAAACTTCCTTTGGTGGTGGTATTTATATAACGAAAGCAAAAGGAAAAGACGGCACATATTATAACGGTTCTGTCGGAAAAGGTTTTGGATACGGTGCACAAAAAGGAGCGCTATACGTGCAAGGTAATGCTGATGCTCGCGCTGGTATCCGCCTCTCTGGAGCAGACATGATAATTGGAGGGCGTATGACAAAGCCACTCCGCGAAAAAGAACAAGGCAATATAGGTGCATACTCTAACATTAAAGGTTTTGCTTTTGAATATATGACAAATGGGCGAGCGCTTGTTTTAGGGGATCCTGGTCCATGGATCTGTGCTGGTATGACTGGCGGTGTTGTTTATTTACGTCATGATTCAAGCTTAGGTTTAACTGAACAGGCTTTAAAAAGAAGAATCGCAAAAGGAGCGAATGTTACATTACAACCAATTAGTAAAAATGGTGCGCAAGATGTGACTGAGTTATTGCTAGATTATATTCGTGTATTAAATGAGCATGAGCAATACGAAGAAGTTGCTTTATTAACACCGTTACTCGATGATATGCAACAACAATTTTTTGAAATCATCCCGAAAAAAGAGCAGGCTGATCCGTCTATCTCAACAGAGTGATATAGCTACCTTTCATTTTCAAGAATAAATTGACGAAGTACACTTCTCATAGTAATCTATAGTAACAATTTGAAACCTGCTGAAATTCAGCAGGTTTTTTTACTAAAAATTGATGTTTAAAAAGAATTAGGAAAAAGTATAAATGAATCTTAATTTCTTATGAACGTCACTAAAATATCACTTGCTAACATATTGTAATGAATGTATAGTATCATGTTGTACATTCATTATGACAAGAGAAAGGATCTTATTAAGGGTATGAAACTTGGTGCTCGCATTTTAAAAACGGGTATTGCCATCACATTAGCTTTATTTGCTTGTATTTTACTTCAATTACCGAGTCCAGTATTCGCGGGAATCTCAGCTATATTCGCTGTTCAACCGTCTGTATACCGCTCGTATTTAACAGCTCTTGAGCAAATTCAAGCAAACGTCATTGGTGCGGTATTCGCTATCGTATTTGCTACTGCTTTTGGACATAATCCTTTTATTATTGGATTAACATGTATATTAGTAATTGCGCTTACGTTACAATTACGATTAGAAAACACAATATCAATTGCTTTAGTAACAGTTATCGCCATTATGGAGTATCAGGGCGACGATTTCTTTAGTTTTGCCTTACTTCGCTTTGCGACGATTATGATTGGAATTATTGCGGCTTCACTTGTAAATTTAGTGTTTATGCCGCCAAAATACGAAACAAAACTATATCATCGTATCGTTGATAATACAGAAGAAATTGTAAAATGGATTCGAATGAATAGCAGGCAAGCTTCTGATTTTACAACGCTAAAAACTGATATTGATCGTATGAAAGAAAAGATGATCAAACTAAACCATTACTATTTGCTGTATAAAGAAGAAAGAAGCTACACGAAAAAAGTAAAGTTCGCAAAAATTCGTAAGCTCGTTTTATTCAGACAAATGTTAGCGACGACAAGCCGTGCTTTAAGTACGTTAAAATCATTACATCGTACTGAAAATGAACTGCGCTATATGCCAGAAGAATTTCAGGAATCTATCCAAAACGAACTTGACTCATTAACCCATTATCATGAACAAGTTTTATTAAAATTTATTGGTAAAGCAAAAAAACAACAATCCGTTGAAATGCTTGATGAAGTTGAAACAGGTAAACAAGAATTAATTGATATCTTTATGGATTATCAAAACAAGGACGATGAGGAAGCTTATAAAACATGGCTACACCTCTTCCCTCTTATTTCTGCCATTATTAACTATAGTGAAGAAGTAGAGCATTTAGATTTACTTGTGGATAGCTTCTACACATACCATAAACCAGAAGCAGAACTCCAAATCGAAGATAAAAAAGAAGACGAATAAAGAAAACAGCTCCTTTTACGCTAAAGGAGCTGTTTCTGTTATATGTTGAAGTTGATATAAATTGTAATAAAACCCTCTTTTTTTCATTAACTCTTCATGAGAACCTGTTTCTTTAATTTCACCATCTTCAATGTAAATAATCGTATCCACATGTGTAATCGTCGCCAATCGATGTGCGATTACGATCGTCGTCCGATCAGAAGCTAACGTCTGAAGCGCCTGCTGAATATACCGTTCATTTTCTAAATCTAAAGCGGAAGTCGCCTCATCTAATATAAGTAACGATGGATTCTTTAGAAACACTCTTGCAATCGCTACACGTTGCCTTTGCCCACCAGATAACTTCACACCGCGTTCCCCAACGACAGTATCATAGCCATCAGGTAACTCTATAATAAAATCATGAATTTGCGCAGCTTTAGCAGCTGCAATCACTTCTTCCTCTGTAGCTTTCGGATTTCCATATAAAATATTTGCCCCGATTGTATCACTAAATAACAAATTATCTTGCAGTACAATTCCAATATGACTACGTAAATTTCTCATATCATACTTTCTAACATCTATTCCATCTACATAAACTGCGCCTGAAGAAACATCATAAAAACGCGGAATTAAACTAGCAAGAGATGACTTCCCTCCCCCACTTGCTCCTACAAGTGCTACCTTCTCTCCTGGCAACATAGTTAACGAAAGGTTATGTAATATCTCTTTTTCATCTGAATTGTAACGAAAAGATACATTATCAAATATCACTTCACCATTTAATTTTTTCGTTTGTACCGCACTTGGCACATTGACAATATCGTATTTCTCATCTAACAATTCAAACACTCGATCCATCGATGCGAAAGACTGCGTTAATGTTGTAGAGGAATTAACAAGACGGCGAAGCGGACTATACAAACTATCCATATATCCAACAAAGGCAACCATAGTCCCTAATGTTAATTGCCCCTGAATTACTTCATATGCTGCAAAACCGATTACAAGTAACGGACCTAAATCGGTTAACGTATTCACTGCTGAAAATGTCCTTGCAGTCCAACTCGTATGAGTTAACGCTTTCGTCAAAAATTCATTATTTCTTTTTTCAAACTGCTTACCCTCATACTCTTCTAATGCAAAGCTACGTGTCACTTGCATCCCTTGAATACGTTCATGTAAATACCCTTGCATCGTTGCTAACGCTTGTGAACGCTCTTTCGTCAATTTTCGAAGACGCCCGAAAAAATATTTCACTGCCACTACATAAATAGGTAAAATTAATAGCGCAACAAATGTTAATTTTACATTCATAGAAAACATAACAATAATAGCGATAGCAATTGTTGCCGTATCTAACCAAACATTCATCAATCCAGTAATTACAAAATCCTTCGTTTGTTCTACATCATGAATGACACGTGAAATAATCTCTCCTGTTTTTGTATTCGAATAATAGCGTAAACTCAACTTTTGCAAATGACCAAAAATATGTTTTCGCAAATCATATAGTATTGTGTTTGCGATACGTTGCGCAAAATATTGACGATAATATTCAATTGGTGGTCTTACTACTGCAAAAATAAAAAAAGCAATCCCAACGGCTGTTACTAATTGAGATGTTTTATCTTGAAGTGACCCTCCACCTTGAATTACATCATCAATAATATATTTTAATAACCACGGCATAATAAGCGGAATGCCGAATTTAACTAGACCAATCATAATCGTAATAGCAATAAGCCATCGATATGGTTTAACAAATTGCAAATATCTTTTTATACCTTGCACATAATCCCCCCTCTAATAGGACAAACCTGCCGGGAAATCCCCTGCAGGTTTGTTTTAATTTCTGTACATTAAATATCTTTCATACCACATATCTACGAAATCTGGCGCGAATGGCCCTTTTCTCTGATGAATCCATTGTGTTAATTGTGCTACATTTCTTTTTAAAATAGTATCAATAACAGGCGGATACTGCATAATTTGACTATGCTTTTCATACTCATCTTCATCTAAAAGCGTATATGTCATATCTGGATACACTTTAATATCTAAATCATAATCAATGTACTTTAACGCTTCAGAATCATATGCAAAAGGTGAGCCTAAATTACAATAATAATATACGCCCTCTTCCCTTAGCATCCCAATCACATTAAACCAATAGTTTGCATGAAAATAACAAATTGCTGGTTCACGAGTAATCCATGTTCGGCCATCTGATTCTGTCACTACTGTACGATCATTTGCTCCGATCACAAGACTCTGTGTCCCTTTTAAAATTGTTGTCTCTTCCCACATTCTATGAATGGAGCCATTATGTTTATAACTATGTATTTGTACTTTTTCTCCTTCTTTGGGAAATCCCATATATGCTCCCTTCCTTCAACTGCAAATGCTCTTTGAGCTGCATTCACTTTTTTTCTATTATAACTTTTTTGTCGAAATTTTAAAACTAAAGCGACAAGGCTCTATCTTTTTCACACTAAATACCATATCTTTAATCTTCTTCGGGGACTGGGCTTTCGCTACATTATTTAGAAACGAGGAAATGAAAACAGAAAAAGCCCTTCCTTATTTCTATCTAAAGAAGGACCTTTCACCGAAAGGTAACAATATGTCTTATCCTAAATTCGAAATCATTTTTTCAGTTTCAAAAGATTGAATCACACTATTGGTTTGCTCTTCAAATTTCTCATGTAACAGTTTTAACGCTAATTCTGTTCTATATATTTCTTGGCGGATAAAATGTAATTCCTTTTTATCGCACGTATCCTTTTCACTCATTTCAATTTGCTGATACTTCTCTAGATGAGCTTGTAGCTTTAACAACTCATCCATCGTTTCCAATTGTTCTCCTACCAACTTATCAAAATCGTTCATTACTTACCCCCTTTTAGACTTATTTATCAGTTATTATTCCTCATTACATATTTCTAATCTTTAACTTCCTTCTCCTTTGACTACATTTGTTGACTTATTAGAAGTTATGTCGTTCACTTTCTTTTCATTACCATGACCCAGGCACAAAGAAAACACTTCTCCTGAGTTAGAGAAGTGTTTTTCTTTCATTACTGATTTGAACTAGAAGATTGTGATTGTTTTGCAGCTGATTGTGCATTTTGTTTTTTCACAGCATGCACGTCTGTTTCAGTTGCAAATTCAGTACCATAACTCGCGTTTGCACTTTGTGCACCAGAAGCTTGTGCTTTCTTTGCTTCTGATTGTGCGTTTGCTTGTTTTACTGCTTGTACATTTGTTTCAGTCGCAAACTCTGTACCATAACTAGCATTTGTACTTTGAATGCTAGCACCAGAAGTTGCCTTGTTATAACCTTGTTGTTTTTTACTCATCTTTCTCACCTCCACAACCAATAATGTAACCAATTCACTTAGAAGCTATCCGTAATTTTCTTTTAAAAAATTACACATATATTCCCCATCACTCATTCAAACTATAGAAAATGGAGGTGGAAATATGTATATAGGACGCGATATGACTGAACTAACGATGGTTTCAAAAAATCAGTGGAAAGAAGATGAATTAGCTTATTTTCATCATTCATTACAACAGATTCTGCCTTATTTAAATGCAGAAGGTCAAAGTATTTACAAAGAAATTGTAATAGAAATTGAAGCAAGAGGTGGCTTACACGAAGGTGATGCTAGTTGGACTCATGGGACCAAAATTTCTTACGATTAAAAAAGTGTTCCCAATCTAGGGAACACTTTTTTATTTATCCCGCTTTAATGGGCAGCCCGATTGGTGAGGGCTAATAATCAGTGGGGGATGAAGAAACCCCCCACTGATTAAAGTTTCACTTTATTGCATTGTAATTTTCTCAACGCAATTCTCATAAATCGTACGATGCGATTTCGAGAAAGGTAACTGCTCAAATGCTTCTTTCGATACAAATTTCAATGTATCTGTTTCAACAATATCACCGGTTACTTTTCCGTAAAATACAAATATGTCCCAAGTACGATGTGTAAACGTATGTTGCACATTCATTGCGTATTCTTCAATAGAAATCGAAAGCTCAAATTTTTCTCTCATATAATCTGCAAGTTGTTCCTTCTGGTTCCGAATCCCTTCACCAAGTTCGGCATTAGGAAACTCCCACATGTTAGCTAATAACCCGGTACTTGAACGTTTATTAATGACGTAACGACCATCTTCCGTTTGCAGCACACCTGCAACGATCGGTACCATTGTCGGAGCCTTCGCTTTACTTTTTACTGGCAACTCCTTTTGAACGCCTTCAGCATATCCTCGGCAATGCTCTCGTACAGGACAAAGTAAGCATGCTGGATTTTTTGGAATACAAATTAGTGCGCCTAACTCCATCAAACCTTGATTAAAATAAGATGGATTTTCAGCCGAAATAATTTCACGCACAATCTCTTCAAACACTTTTCTAGTTTTCGGTTTTGCAATGTCATCCCATACTGATAAAATACGGGATAATACACGCATAACATTTCCGTCAACTGCCGGCTCTGGTATACCATATGCAATACTTAAAATAGCACCTTTTGTATAGGGTCCGACTCCTTTTAATTTTTCGATTTTCTTTACATCACTCGGTACGATTCCGCCGTATACTTCTTTTACTTCTTTTACGGCCGCATGTAAATTTCGTGCTCTAGAATAATACCCTAAACCTTCCCACGCTTTTAACACTTCTTCATCATCCGCATTTGCCAAAGCTTCTAGAGTAGGAAACTTCCCCATAAAATTCGCGTAATATGGTTTTACAGCTTCTACCCTTGTTTGCTGCAACATAATTTCTGAAACCCAGACGCGGTATGGATCTTTATTTTTACGCCACGGTAAGTCGCGTTGCTCTTTTTCAAACCAACCAATTAAATCATTTTGAAACTGCTCTATGTTAAAATTATTTAATATTTCAAGTGTCAAACTTGATCCCCCTCATTTTTTTGCATATAAGTACTATTATAAAGATTTTAGGAAAAAATTTAAGTAAGATGACATAGGAAATAGAAGGCAAAGGACTTGAGGTATCGAATAAAAAGAGTTACATTAATAAAAAAACGGAGGTGTATTTCTATGGACACAGCCACTCACCTTGTTATGGGCGTTACTCTAGGCAGTTTGGCAACATTAGATCCAGCCATAGCACAAAGTGATATTGGGCCACAAGCAGTTATGCTTGCTGCAATTGCCGGTTCCAATATTCCTGACATCGATACAGTTTTAAAATTGCGTAATAACGCTAAATATATAAGAAATCATCGCGGGATTACTCATTCCATTCCTGCCGTGATTCTTTGGTCATTCCTTATAAGTGGCATCTCTTTCGCCTTCTTTTCAGACGCCCCATATTTGCACCTACTACTTTGGTCATTTATTGCCGTCTTTCTTCATGTCTTTGTAGATATTTTTAATGCCTACGGTACACAGGCATTACGGCCCTTCACAAAAAAATGGGTAGCACTCGGTATCATTAATACATTTGATACCGTCATTTTCTTTATTCATATACTAGCAATTGCTTGTATGCTCGTAGGATCTCATAAAGGGTATACCGCCTTAGCAGCGTATATATTGATGGTCGTTTACTATATCGGACGGATTATGATGCATAGAAACATACGTAGTGTCGTATATAAACGTTTCAATCATGTTGAGAAGATCATCATTTCTCCTTCTTATCGATTTTATCATTACCATTTAGCAATCGTTACAACTGATTATTACTACGTTGCTAGATGGCATCGTGGTAACATCATGGTCTATGATAAATTCGACCGGGTACCGTTCCCAGACAATGCTATTATGCGCGCTGCGAAACAAGATGAAAACATCTCAGCATTTCTATCTTTCTCCCCTGTGTATCGCTGGGACGTTTTCGATTATGATCATTATTACGAAGTTCGATTCATTGATTTGCGATATCGCAGTAAAGATTATTATCCATTCGTTGCAATCGTTCAACTCGATCATAATTTAAATATTATTAGTTCCTATACAGGATGGATTTTTAGTGAAGAAAAACTCCGAAAAAAACTGGAGTTACTTCCACATTAAAAAAAGCGACTTAAGTCGCTTTTTTTAATGTTTCAAATGATCGTCTTGATTGATTAAATGGCTATATTTCGGATTATTTGTACGCATTTCATGAAGACGTGCTCCATGATTATTAATCCATGTTCTTACCACTTGTTCAGTCATTTCATCACCTTGGTAACGACCTGACTTCGCATAAGTTGTTTGAAAATCTTCCCATAGTAATTCAACCCACGCACGAGCCTGTGCGTAAGAAAGCTTGTCATTTTTGTCTAATAGTTCTTTCGTTAATGCTTCATAAATATCATTCATTTTCTAATCTCCTTTTACCTATTTATCCCTTCATTTCTAAAGGATAGTTTCTTCTATTTTGCACATTCTATAATTGATACTTCTTCAAGAGGTATCAACTGATGATGAGGAGGGCGTTCTCAATGGGTAAACAAGCCGAATTTTGGTCTGAGTCAAAAAACAACAGCAAAATCGATGGTCAGCCGAAAGCGAAATCACGCTTCGCTTCGAAGCGACCTAACGGCACAATTAACACGCACCCACAAGAACGTATGCGTGCTGCAAATCAGCAGGAAGAGTAGTACAAATTAAATTAACTTCCTACACGAGGTGATAAAGATGAGCTACCGTGATCGCTTAGATAGTCGTTCTGAATTATTTAACCATACGTGGACTCGTCCGAAACATGCTAAAGCGCAAGTTAACGGACAGACGCAACAAACCCAGTCTCTCATTATATTGGCGAATGAATGTAAAAAGCGCCAATTTTAGAATCTCCTATCTCCTGTAACGCCTACCAAAGATGAAAACCAGAGAGATATTTACTCTCTGGTTTTTATTTTTCTTGCAATAAGGAAATCGGTATTCCAATCTCTTCATTATCATTTTGCTTATGTCCCCAAGCAAATACCCCATTGAAATACGTAATTTTAAATAATATACCAGGTTCTTCTACCAATTCATATGTCTCACCAATATGGAATTTATTTATGTCAGTCATATAAGCGCGAGCCATTGCCATCTTTCTCATTAATACATCGAACTCATTTACAATTCCAAGCTGCTCAGCCTTTATCGCTTGCTCTTTCAAAAGGCCAATTTCTTCCCTTAGCTCATGTGGTGTCATTTCACTGTAGCGCTTTGGCATATTCATCTTATTCCCCTCATCCCTCTTCGCGTTTCATCTGCAAAAATACCTCTATCTCATCAATAGAGAATCCTTTGCGATATAACGCTTGTTTCATCTTATTTTCAAATGTCCATCCATCATACTTCTTATATTTCTCATAATATTTATTCCCATGATAGTGTAACGCTTCTTGTTGCTGTTCGTCATCTTTTTCGTCTTTCAATTCTTCCAAACAAATTTGAATCACATCTCTAGAATATCCTTTACGAACGAGCATTTCGTCTAACTTTAGCTTCATTTGTAAAAAGGAATGCTTTTGATAAGATTTTTTCTTCTTTTCTACAAGAATTAAAGCATTCTCAATTTGCTTTTCTTTCGGATATTCTTGTAAACTATGCGTAATAATTAGATCCTGAACACCCTTATTTAACAACTCTCTTTTAATAACAGTGGGACCTTTTCGATTCACATTACTTTGCGTTCTCGTATATAAAACAGCGTACTCTTTATCATTAATATATCGGTCATGTAATAATTTCGAAACGACTTCAGAGATGATGGCCTGTCCCACTTCTTTTTTTCGTAAAAAATCTTCTATTTCTTGTTTCGTTCTCATTTGGTAGGATAAATAGGAGACTGCTTGTAAATATGCTTTTTGTACCTCTTCATTGTACAAAATATTTCCTAAAGCTATTTCATCAATTTCTAAGCCCTTTTGTAATCCGTGTTTTATTAAGATTACTTCATTCACACTAAACCCGTACTCTTCACCTTGACCTTTATCAATATAAATATTAAACCGTTCTTTCAATCGTTTTTGCACTTCTATTTTTGTAATGACAGCCATACTCTCACCTCTCTATTATTTTACCATAGTCAAGGAACGTTTTTGCTTTTCAAGAATATATATAATGAGGAGGAAATAATTGTGAGAATCGCAATTTCTGGTGGTACCGGCTTTATCGGTAAATACCTTTCTACTTTTTTGATTCAAAAAGGATATAATGTTTACATTCTTACTCGAAACAAAACTATTAAAACTTCCCACCCTAACCTTCAGTATGTGCAATGGACACCAGATCTACAAACCTTCCCCCTCTCTTCTATCGATGTAGTTATTAATCTAGCTGGAGAGTCTATTAATAGTAGATGGACAACGAAACAAAAGGAATCCATTTTAAACAGTAGAATTCAAATAACAAAAGGGCTCATTAAACAATTGCAAACACTTGATACAAAACCAAATACATTTATTAACGCAAGTGCTATTGGATATTATGGAACGTCTGAAACTGATTCTTTTACAGAACAGCATGAGATTCCTGGAAATGACTTTTTAGCAAATACAGTATATTCATGGGAACAAGAAGCATCTAAAGCACGTTCTCTCGGAATGCGAACAATCTATGCAAGACTTGGAGTTGTATTAGGCGTAGACGGAGGAGCTCTTCCCAAAATGCTACTCCCATATCAATTCTATATCGGAGGTACAATTGGATCTGGAAAGCAATGGTTATCATGGATTCATATAGACGATGTCGTTCGCCTTATTGATTTCATCATACACAAAGAAGAAATTGATGGACCTTTTAACCTTACAGCTCCCCTACCTATACGGATGAAGGAATTTGGAGAAACCATTGCAACTATAATGAAAAAACCTCATTGGTTACCTGTCCCTTCATTTATGCTTCACACTTTATTGGGTGAGATGAGTATACTTGTACTAGAAGGACAACACGTATTACCTAGTAAAGCAATTAAACATGGGTATCAATACGCATTTCCAGCAATAGACCATGCATTACAAAATATACTTTCGCATACAATGTAGTACTTATAAAACACAGTTTTACAGGGACCCCTTTCAAATCTTTCATTTTCTAGAATCCGGAGCATTATTACACAAATAATCTTTCAGTTACTTTCCCTTAAATTTCATTAACATTGTAAAGTAACAGAAATGAGGTACCTATGAAAATATTGCTCAAACAAGCCATTGTCTATCCTATTACATCCCAAAAATTTCAAGGGGATGTACTCGTTATAGGAGAAAGAATTGCCGAGGTCAAGCCTTCCATTCAACCTACTCAAGATATGACAGTTATAGACGCTCGTGCTCTTCATCTTTTACCTGGATTTATTGATGTTCACACTCATCTTGGTCTCTATGATGAAGGTACTGGTTGGGCTGGCAATGATGCAAATGAAACATCTGAAGTTTCAACACCACATATCCGTTCCTTAGACGGAATCCACCCTTTTGATATTGCATTTCAAGATGCTGTACAAAACGGAATCACAACTGTTCACGTTATGCCAGGAAGTCAAAACATTATCGGTGGTACTACTTGTGTAATAAAAACAGCTGGAACTTGTATTGATCATATGATTATTCAAGAACCTGCTGGCTTAAAGATTGCCTTTGGAGAAAATCCTAAAAAGGTCCATAGTAATGGAACAAAAGAATCCATAACACGTATGGGAATTATGGGGTTACTTCGGGAATCATTCTATGAAGCACAGCACTACGGACATGAAGCTGATTTTCGAATGCTTCCTATCTTAAAAGCATTACGCCGCGAAATACCCGTACGTATCCACGCTCACCGAGCAGATGATATTAGTTCTGCTCTACGCTTTGCAACAGAGTTCAATCTCGATTTACGTATTGAACATTGCACAGAAGGACACTTTATTGTTGAAGAACTTTCAAAACACAATTTGAAGGTTTCAGTTGGCCCCACTCTTACACGTCGTTCTAAAATCGAACTTAAAAACAAAACATGGGATACTTACCATATATTATCGAAAAATGGAGTGGAAGTTTCTATAACAACAGATCACCCTTATACACCAATTCAATATTTAAATGTTTGTGCTGCTGTCGCAGTAAGAGAAGGATTAGACGAAAAAACTGCACTAGAAGGAATCACTATATTTCCAGCACGAAATTTACGTTTAGAGGATAGAATTGGCAGCATTGAGGTTGGAAAAGACGCTGATCTCGTGTTATGGACTCATCATCCTTTCCATTATTTAGCCAAGCCTGTACTAACCATGATTGATGGGAAAATAATTTACAAAAAAAATAAAAAAAACTAGTTTATTTTTTTGACTAGATAAAGTATTATACGATTATAAACTGAATGAAACCATAATCAATTTGTGTCGTGATTATCATTTTCAAATTGATGAATGGGGAAGGCAAATGGTGCGCCACCAGCGTTAGAAACTGGTTCTAGTGGGTTCGATTCCCACCCCGAAATTTTTTAAAGATTGATATAAAAATTTCGAGGGTGGGGTGCTTTTTCGTCATGCTACCCTCGTGTGAGGAGGAGTTAGTATGTTGAAAAAACGCGACTTACACGACAGCCACGTTCTATACGAGTTAATGGTGGATCCAGCTGTCTTCCCTTTTGTGCGTCAAAAGGCTTATTCTTATGAGGAGTATTTATTTTTAACGAAACAAACGATTGAAGCTGAAGAGCGCGGGGAATTAATTTCACGCACAATTTTAGATGAATGGGGTAACCCCATCGGAACAATTACTTTATTTGATGTGCAAGAAAAAGCCGGATTTCTCGGAACCTGGCTTGGCAAACCCTATCATGGAAAAGGCTATAATAAATTGGCGAAAGATTCATTTTTTAGTGAACTTTTCTATGAATTAGATATTGAAACAATCTTTATGCGTATTCGCAAAATAAATATTCGTTCTATTAAAGCTGCCGAAAAACTACAATATGTTAATCTAGCAAACGAAACAAGAAAAGCCGTTTATGATGAAATTAACGCAAATGAAGAAGTATATAACTTATATGAAATCCCAAAAGATCAATATACACTTGCTACAATGCGAGATACAACGTTCCAAGATGCTCACCAATTAAAAGAAGCATAATCTAAATTTTCAGAAAAAATAATTAACCATTAACATTTTGCCATATACGTATATCACCCCATGTCTTTGGAAACGATAGATAGTGACTTTAGGACACGAGGTGATTTGTAATGGATAAAAAGAAACGTGACAAAGCAAAAAATACATTATCTAGTACACAAGAGGTTCTCTACCAACGAGAATTTCGCAAAGCAGATCGCGCAGCGGGTTATCGCTCGAAAAGTATTTAAAGTGAGAATGAATAATTAGAAGTTTTCCCCCCTAATTATTCATTCTCATTACATATTTTTTCTACGTGATAGAATAGACAAAAAAGGTTCCTTATAAATAAGGAACCTTTTTTGTGTGGATAACGTTATCCACACAATTTATAGAATTGTGAATAAATTCAATAAACCCTTCACAAGTTTATATGTTGCAACGCATAGTAAATGTTAGAATTGTGGATATTTTTCTAAAAATTGTGGACAATGTGGATATAGTTGTTAATATTTCGACTTTACCGTTTATTGAAAGCGCAATCTCCATGTGGATAAGTTACTACTTTATCGTATAAAACAATAAAAAACCCTCTTTAACCATATAAAAGAGGGTTTCATATTAAGTAAATAATTGTGCAAGAGCAGGTGATTTAATAGGTATATGATTCGGTTCTACATGATTTTCTGCCAAAATTGTATCCACAATATGACCAGCTGGCTCCGGACGATAAATGCTTTTCATCGCTTCTTTCATTTGAAGAAGCTTCATATCATCTTGTAATAACGCCTCTGTCTTTGCAAAAACCTCACTATCATCACGAATGACAACTGCAGCTCCTTTTCTTTCAAAGTACATCGCATTTTCATTTTCTTGTCCTGGAACGGGCTTATATAAAATGACAGGTACTTGCAATGCTGCCGCTTCACTTAACGTAATACCGCCCGGCTTCGTAATCATACAAGAAGTAACACGGAATAATTCATCAATATTTTCAACATAACCAAATACTTTTAATGCATCAGGATTTTTTTCCTGAAGCCCTAATAAATCCTGTTTTAACGCTTCATTTTTCCCACAAACGACAACTACTTGTAAATCAGGTACTGACATAAATGATTGGCATAGTTCTTTTACACTTCCTAATACCCCATGAGCACCTGCTACAATTAGTAAAATCTTTTTATTCTTACATAACTGATATTTATTATATATAATGTCTGGATTGATCTTCAGCTCAAAACTACTACGAATCGGAATTCCAGTTTCAACAATTTGCTCCGCAGGCACACCGATATCAACCATAACTTTTTTCACGTGATCAGTTGCTACAAAATAACGATCTACTTCCCGATGAATCCATATTTTGTGCACACAAAAATCCGTTAATACGTTATACACAGGAATTGAAATACCTGTTTGCTTTTTTAACTCTGGTACAGCTATGATCGGAAATGTATTAATAACAATATCCGGTTTCTCTGCTTGTAAAAGTAATTTCAAACGTTTTCTTCCAAAATTCGCATACCAAGATGCTATTTTTTTATCATAAATTTTTTCTACGCCGTAATAAAACAAGCGGTATAATTCTTTTCCTATTGTATAACTTTTTAAATATAAATATTTTGTAATATCGGTTATAACTGGATGTGATTCTCCGAACAAATCGCATACAATTACATCTTCAATTCCTTTTTGGCGAAATGTTTGTTCTAATGTTTTCGCTACTTGCACATGACCATTACCGTAATGTGCAGTTAATATTAAAACCTTGGGGTTTTTTATCAAACAAATCCACTCCTAGCTTATTGTTTCTCCATATTGCATATACGACAATAGGAAAAACATTTTCCTTAAAAATTACATAAACAGATTCTAATACTTCTCTTTCAGCTATGTACCTGTCGTGGATATGCAAAGCATATAAGATTGACCCCTTAATCCTATCTGTGCTCATATCTTTACATTATACTTTCCTATAAGAGCTTTCGCAATAACTTACAAATGTTCTCTATTCCATGATACTCACTCTTTTACTTCTTAATTCTTTTTACTATTTTGATTTCCCTTTACAATTATGTAAATTTCTCCACTTATTCCTTACAAAAATATGGATATTCTATTTTCAGTATACTCTTTTCTATATACATACTCTAGGTTTTATTGTAAAGAAAGCAAAAAGTCTAATCCAATATTTGGATTAGACTGCTTGTAAAATATATCTTGCTTTCTCTACATTCTTTTCAGTAGGTGGTTCTACACTTGCAAGTGGATACTTATGCCCAAGTGCCTCCCATTTATATACACCAAGCTTATGATATGGTAGCACTTCAACTTTCTGAACATTAGACAGGCTTTGAATAAAGCTAGATAATTTTTGTAGATCCTCTTCATTATCCGTAATACCAGGAACTAATACGTGTCGTACCCAAATCGGTTTATTTTTATCCGATAAATAACGAGCAAATTGTAAAATATGTTCATTTGGTTTTCCTGTTAATTTACGATGTTTCTTTGAATCAATATGTTTCAAATCCAATAAAACTAAATCTGTGTAATCCATTAAAATGTCTAGCTTGTTTTGGAATTCTGGTTCTTCTGAATAACAACCACCCGAAGAGTCAATTGTTGTATGAATTCCAGCTTCCTTACATTTCTTAAATAATTCAATTAAGAAATCTAACTGTAATAATGGTTCCCCACCACTAACTGTTATACCGCCTCCGGAAGCTTCAATAAAAGGAAGGTAACATGTCACATCCTGCATTACTTCTTCAACTGTTATTTCTTTTCCTTTACCGATCTCCCACGTATCAGCATTATGACAATATTGACAACGTAATAAACACCCTTGTGTAAATATGACATAACGAATTCCTGGGCCATCAACAGTACCACAAGACTCTACAGAATGAATTCTTCCTTTTACCATGTTACTTCCTCCTTTATTGAAGCAGCCTCCCTCTGCTATTTATATAAAGCAGAGGGACACTTTTTCACTTACATACTTTCATGCATTGTACGGTTAATTACATCGATTTGTTGTTCACGAGTTAATTTAATAAAGTTTACAGCGTAACCAGATACGCGAATTGTTAATTGTGGATATTTTTCAGGATGTTCCATTGCATCCATTAATGTTTCACGATTAAATACGTTAATGTTTAAGTGATGACCTTCTTTTACTGCATAACCATCAAGCATTGATACTAAGTTACGTACTTGTACATCATCTTCTTTACCAAGTGCTTTTGGAATAATAGAGAATGTATTAGAAATACCATCCTGTGCATCTTCATACGGTAATTTAGCTACAGATAATAATGAAGCTAATGCACCTTTTGTATCACGGCCATGCATTGGGTTCGCACCTGGTGCAAATGGTTCTCCAGTACGGCGACCATCTGGAGTATTACCAGTTTTCTTTCCGTATACAACGTTAGATGTGATTGTTAAGATCGACATTGTATGAACAGAATTTCTGTATGTTTTATGTTTACGAAGTTTATTCATAAATGTTTTTACAAGATTTACAGCGATTTCATCTACACGGTCATCATTGTTACCGTATTTAGGGAAATCTCCTTCGATTTCAAAGTCAACTGCAATACCGTTTTCATCACGAATTGGTTTTACTTTTGCGTGCTTAATTGCACTTAAAGAGTCTGCTACTACAGATAGACCCGCGATACCTGTTGCCATTGTACGAAGAACATTTGTATCATGGAGTGCCATTTCAATACGTTCGTAGCTATATTTATCGTGCATGTAGTGAATAACATTTAATGTGTTTAAATATAGACCCGCTAACCATTCCATTGTCATATCAAACTTATGCATAACTTCTTCATAATCTAATACTTCAGAAGTAATTGGTGCGTACTCAGGACCAACTTGCGCTTTAGATTTTTCATCTTTACCACCGTTAATCGCATATAGTAATGCTTTTGCTAAGTTTGCACGTGCGCCGAAGAACTGCATTTGTTTACCAATTCTCATTGCAGATACACAACAAGCAATTCCATAGTCATCGCCGTAGTCAGCACGCATAATGTCATCATTTTCATATTGAATTGCTGATGTTTTAATAGACATTTTCGCACAGTAGTTTTTAAAGTTCTGTGGTAATTGTTTAGACCAAAGAACTGTTAAGTTTGGTTCTGGAGCTGGTCCTAAATTATCTAGTGTATGCAAGAAACGGAATGAGTTCTTTGTTACTAATGGACGACCATCTAATGCCATACCACCGATAGACTCAGTTACCCAAGTTGGGTCACCAGAGAATAATTCATTATAATCAGGTGTTCTTGCAAATTTCACAAGACGCAATTTCATAATGAAGTGATCCACAATTTCTTGTACTTCTTCTTCTGTTAAAGTACCATTTGCTAAATCTCTTTCAATATAAATATCTAAGAATGTAGAAGTACGTCCAAGACTCATCGCAGCTCCGTTTTGCTCTTTAATTGCTGCAAGATATGCGAAGTATAGCCATTGGAATGCTTCTTGTGTATTTGTTGCCGGCTTAGAAATATCAAAGCCATGAGAAGCAGCCATTTGTTTTAACTCTTGAAGCGCACGCATTTGCTCAGATAACTCTTCGCGTAAACGCATTGTATCTTCGCTCATTACACCGCCAGTTAAATTTAAATCAGCTTTTTTCGCTTCAATTAAATGATTAATACCATATAATGCTACGCGTCGGTAGTCACCAATAATACGTCCACGTCCGTATGCATCTGGAAGACCAGTAATTACACCTGATTTACGTGCATTTCTCATTTCTGGTGTATAAGCATCGAATACACCTTGGTTATGAGTTTTTCTCCAATCTCTAAAAATACGACTAAGCTCTTTGTCCATTTCGTATCCATAAGATTCACAAGCTTGTTCCGCCATACGAATACCACCATATGGTTGTAAAGAACGTTTAAATGGTTTTTCAGTTTGGAAACCGACTACTTTTTCAATATCTTTATTTAAATATCCTGGTTCATGTGATGTAATAGAAGAAACAATTTTTGTATCCATATCAAGAACGCCACCGTTTTCACGTTCTTTCGTTGTTAAATCCATTACTTGATCCCAAAGTTGTTTCGTTGCTTCAGTTGCTCCCGCTAAGAAAGATTCATCTCCTTCGAAAACGTTTACATTATTTAAAATGAAATCGCGAACATCAATCTCTGCTTTCCATTTTTCACCTTTAAAGTTTTCCCATGCGTTTTTAACATTTTCTAATACTTGAGTCATCCTAATCTCCTCCATTTTTGATTAGTACAGGACTAAGATTTTTTATATAACAGCTTACACACTTAGAATACTACTTTTTTGCGAAAGTGAACGAAATAGTTGTGACATGTTTGTGAAACGTTGAGCAAACTACTATATGCATAGTGTTAACTTCACTTAAAAGTCTTTATAATTAACCCTTTCCTTAATTGTATTTTTTTGGTATCCTTATATACGAGTCCTATTTTGTAATATAAGAACAATACCCATTGTAGAGCTGTAATACTCTTATCTCCTAATCTGTTATAGTTTTTATAACAGAACAAAAAAGTGTACATATGTTGTACACTTTTTTTGTTACTACTCTAAAGCATCTCTTTTTCTATTCCCATCATAGAATCCACCACGACTGCCTTCTAATACAATTAATTGCTCTAATCCTTCTATATGATCACCTATAATTCGCAAGACAGCTGGAGGATGACCTATTTTCGCAAAATGTTCACTGGGACGAATACGGTTCATCTTATCGACCTCTACACGACATACACACGCAATCTCGAATCCTGACAGAATAGCTTTCACTTGGGCTACACAAGGTGAAAGTAAAGATCTATATCCGATTTCTTTCAAACACTTACGACTAAACGCATTCGGTACAGCGATAAGAGAGCCTACTCCTAGATCTTTTCTATCACAAGCTAAATTTAATGCATATTTAAATGCAGTTACAAGATGAAGCGGTACTCTTAAATCTAAATAATGATTTAGATCATTTAAGGCGACATCCATTCCATCTGCAATAGCTTTTGCGAAAGGATATAACTCCCTAGCCGGAATAACAAAGTCGCCGTCTATAAATAATACAATTTCCCCTTTTGCAAAATAAGTTCCAAGTGAACGCCCCACATCATTTCCAAGTGCTTCTTTATATACAATTGTTGTTGCTCCCTTTTCTTTTGCAATCGTTGCTGTTTTATCAGCTGAACCATTTACAACAACGATAATTTCAAAAGGTTCAATTTTGCGGAGCTCTTCTATAACGTTTCCAATTGTTTTCTCTTCATCTTGTACAGGAATAATGACCGATAGTTGCTTTCCTTTATACAACTTAGAGGTGACGCCCCATCCTTGATAAAAATCTTCGAAACTTAAAGTATGATAAACACACTCTCTTTTCCTATTTCCATCATAATACCCTCCGCGCTCATCACTGCCTACTATTCGCTCCGCTACAGCTTCTATATGATCACCTATCATCCTTTTTTCAGATTGAGAAAGACCCGTGCCATATGCAGCATGCTCGGTCGGCCGAAATTTATTCGGCGTAATAACGTCAATTGCACAATGACGACTAATTCTCCATTTGCTTTGTACTAGGCGTAAATGAGCGACAATAGGATTAACAAAACATTCATATCCAATGCTTTGAACAACTTCTTTCGTCAACGCATGAGGTACAGATAATAAAGAATCAATTTTTAACTCTTCACGCTCTAACATTGCATTTAATATTTGGCGCCATACTGTCACGGAGTGCGGTTTTTGTTTCTTTAAAAATAGTGCGTCCAAATTATTTAAAACGATGTCGGCCTGATCATGTAAAATTGGATTCAGAAATAATTGTAATTTTGAAGTTTGAATAGCAAAATCTCCATCTATAAATAGTAGTACATCACCTATCGCGTGTTTTGCACCGACCGCACGTCCAACGTCGTTCCCGAGTAGCTCTGTATACTCGATTACTTTACACCCTAAACGACTGGCAACCTCTTCTGTACCATCGTTACAACCGTTTGCTACTACAATAATCTCTACTGGATTTAATCCGTTTACAGATTGAATAACGTCTGAAATCGTATCCGCTTCATTACATACAGGTATAATAATTGATAGCGACTTAGCCATTGTTTTCTTCACGAAACCATTTAATAGTTTCTTTCAATCCTTGTTCCCACGTTACTATCGCTTTAAACTGCACAAGTTCTTTTAATTTCGTTACATCTGGTCTTCTATTTGGAATTTCTTCAAAGCCATGTGGGTATACCTCTTCGAAAGGAACTTGGACAATCTTTGAAGAAGATTTCGTTAGCTTTTTAATTATTTCTGCTACTTGTTTTATACTCTTTTCGTTCTCAGAACCTATATTAATAATCTCACCATTTACCTTCTCATCCATCGCTCGAATCGTTGCCTCTACCGCATCACTTACATACGTAAAGCAACGTGTCTGCTTTCCATCTCCATATACGAGAATGTCTTCTCCTTGCAGGGCCGCACTGATAAATCGTGGGATTACCCCTGCATACGGACCATCTTTCGCTCTTGGACCATAAATATTAAAATAACGAACAATCGTTACAGGTAAACCTTCTAAAGCGTATCCTAAACATAATGTTTCTTCTAACGTTTTACAAATTGCATAACTCCAACGTATTTTAGAAGTCGCCCCGTATAATCGATCCCCCTCTTCAGAGAAGGGTGGCTTTGCCTTACCATATACTTCTGAAGTAGACGCAAAGACTACTTTCTTCTTTCCTTTTAGTGCTGCTTGTAAAATGTTTCTCGTTCCATCAAAATTCGTTTCAATAAGCTCTATACTCTTTTCCATTGTCGTTTTCACACCTAAAATTGCTGCTAAATGAAACACTACATCATGTTGATTTACTAATTCATAAATTGAGCTTTTATCTAAAACGCTTATTGGAATAACCCGAATTTCTTTCATTAACTCATCATGATATTTATTTTTTCCTTTATAGAAGTTATCAACGATTGTGACCCCATAACCTCTTTTCACCAATTCTTCAGCTAGATGTGATCCAATGAACCCTGCTCCACCTGTAATTAAACATTTCTTACTCATACACTCACCTTCTTTACAATTCCACGTGTATCTATTACTCGCTTCATTCCTTTAAAAAGCTTCCAATCGATATTAGAGTGATCAGTTAAAATTAAAATACAACCCGCTTGTTTAATGACTTGTTCATCCAAAGAAACAGATTGGTATACCTTATCTCCAAATTTTGCAGAAGAAATATATGGATCATGATATTCTATCTCATATCCTTCTTCTATTAACAATTCAATAATTGGCAACGCTGGTGATTCTCTTAAGTCATTTACATCTTTCTTATACGCAATTCCTACAATTAAAACTGATGCAGGTGATTGCACCATGCCTTTTACTTTCCGAACTATTTTCTCTGGCATTTCTTCATTAATTACATGTGCCGCCTCAATTAATTGACTAATTGCTCCATTCTTTTTTATTCTCCATTGAAAATATAAAGGGTCTACTGGAATGCAGTGTCCCCCTATCCCTGGCCCTGGCCAATATGGAGTAAATCCAAACGGTTTTGTAGATGCAGCTTCAAGCGCCTCATAAAAATCAATTCCTAAACTTTCACATAATGTGTTTAACTCATTTACTAATGAAATATTGACTAGGCGCTGAATATTTTCAAATAACTTACACATTTCCGCTACTTTCGGAGAACTGACTGGAACAACTACATCAAATGTAGTACTATACAACTCCTGTACTTTTTGTTTACACGTTTCTGTTTGTCCACTAATAACTTTTGGAATCGTTTGAACGGAATAATGACTATTAGCCGGATCAATTCTCTCAGGGGAATATCCGATATAGAAATCTTCTCCTACCTTTTGACCTGCTTGAGAAATAATCGGAATAATAACTTCCTCAAGTGTGCCTGGATATGTGGAGCTTTCGAAAATGAAGGTTTGTCCTTTTTGAAGATGTTGTTGTATATAATGAGAAGCTGAAATGAGGGCACTTAAGTCTGGTTCTCTTTTTTCATTAATTGGAGTCGGAACAGTGACAATAACATAATCACTATTTTGAAAATCAGCAATGCCTTGATCTGGTGTATTTACTATTAATTTTTTTTTAGTCAATAAACTTTGTAACAATTTAGAAGAAACATCTGGAATATAACTTTCTCCTTTTATAATCGATTCTATTTTTCTAGTATCTTTATCTAATCCAATTACTGTATGTCCTCTCTCTGCAAAATGAACTGCCAAAGGAAGGCCAACATATCCTAATCCGATAATAGCAACTGTACTACTAACATTCATCTGTATTCTCTTCTTCCTTTCTCAATTGTTGAATTATATTTCTATCCCGCTCTCCATCTGTAAAACTCCCACGCTCATCTGTGGATTGCAATAAATATGCAATTGCCTCAAGCTGATCACCGAAAATACGGTCAAATGCTGGAATACGTCCATTTACAAATCCATGTTGCTCTGGGCGTACCCGATTTGTTTTTATAACATCTACAAACTCTACCGCTGTAATAGAGAATCCCTCCAAAATAGCTTTCATTTGAGCTAGTGGCGGAATGATAAGAGAATCGTATCCTATTTTCTCTATTACCTTTTTATGCATAGCATGTGGTACTGCCGTTAATGAGTTATTCCATAAATCTGGTCGTTTCGCTACCAAATTCACAAAATATTTTCCCATGCTAATTGGATCTGCCGGATGAAACATATCTAATAAGCACTGTAAATCATTTAATGCCACATCATGTCCATCTTCAATCGCATGTAAAAATGGAATTAGTTTTTTTCCTGGAATAACAAAATCACCATCGACAAATAAACAAATGTCGGCCGTGGCATGCATAGCTCCTATCGCTCGAGCCACATTATGTCCGAGCGCTTCCTCGAATTCAATAACGATAACATTCTCTAACTTTGCTTGTTTAATTGTCTCCATATCAGCTCCATTCGCAACCACTATAATTTCATCTACACCTGCTTTTTTCACTTCTTGTATAACAGATCTTATAGTCATTTTCTCTTCTGATACGGGGATAATGGCACTATATTTCGCTTTTTTCTTTTGTAATACAACTGGTTTATACTTTCCTATAAACGCTCTATCCCTATTTCCTTCTGAAAAACCACCACGCTTACCATATATTTCGATTGCATATTGCAAAGCACGTAAATGATCTCCCATAATACGACTAGTCGCTTTCGGATAAGGAGAACCGGGTGATGTACCAGTATGAACAGGACGCACTTTATTTGTATGAATAACATCGACCGAAGCCATATCGACAATATCTACTCCTCTAGACATCGCCATCGCTTGAAACAGTGCTGGATCTGCTAAATTCCACCAACCAAATTTCTGAATAACTTCCCTACTCATTGCATGTGGAATTGCGATTAAAGATCCAACAACAAGCTCTTTTTTATTCAAATAGCGATTCAACATAAATTTGCCAACTGTCGTATAATGCGGTCTCACCTTTAAATATACGGACCATGTTAAATTATTCACAACAATTTGGTGGCCTTGCTGAATTCGTTTTATGAAATGTTGCAACTCTTTATTATCAATAACGATGTCACCATCTAAAAATAAAACCATGTCACCCTTCGCTTCTCTTGCTCCAATCGCCCGTCCAACATCATTGCCAAGAGAATATTGATAATAAATGACATGACAATGATGTTGTAACGCTATTTCTTTTGTCCCATCTGTCGATCCATTATCTACTACGATAATTTCATATGGTTTCAATTTCTCTACTTCTACTAAAACTTGTGATAAAGTACTCGCTTCATTATGCACTGGAATAACAACTGATACTCTCATACTTGTATCACTCTTACCCTTCCAAGCGAACATAAGCAATAATAGGAGTACGCACGATTACATCTTCCGGTGGTCCATAAGAAGGAGAAGTACGAACACTTACTGCCCCATCCGTCACAGATAACAGAATGCCTGCAACAATTTCTACAGCTGTAACAACTTGCACTAACTCACCAACATGGTTACGCAATTCATCAGTAAATAACATAATATAAGTCTCCTTTCTTACGCTTCTTTTATTGATATAATACTTGTAAATGGTAATAAAACTTCTGTCCCTATTCCTTCTTGCAGTGTTAAGAAATCATCACCAACTGCTACAATTACACCTGTTAGCTGTCCAACCGTCACAGTAATTTCAACGTTTTTACCTAAATATTGCTTTGCAATTTCTTTAAACGGTGATGTATTACATTCTTTTAATATGTTACAAATAATAGATTGAAATTGACTTGATTCAATAAATTCTTCCGTAGCTTTCTTTGAATTTCTTTGAATAAACCTTGCGAAGTTTTGTGAAAATAAAAGTCGTTCCACAGCAGGCAATAACTTATTATCTAAAAAATAATCTAATTGTCTATTAAACAATCTCGATAACTTTTTCCAATACTTACCGAACAGACACATACACTTCTCCTCCTATTATTTTTAGATTATAAAAATACATCCATACATCTTAATGTATACAAAGCAGATTTTTTTGTGATAGGTAAGACATACATTTTTTAACAAAACAATATGTTCTAATTACAAAAAAAAGATAGATGGTATCCCATCTATCTTTATATATATATATTAATTTTTAATTGTAACTATCGCAGAGACACTGTAATAAACTGCTCGTGGTAATTCTGCCTGTTCACTTATAGAAGCTGTAACAAGAGACCCTCCGCTTGCCGAAAAATACTTAACAGCTTCTAACGGAATACCGTCTTCTTTCACATCTATATGTGTTCCATCCCGCCAATCTATTTTCTGCATTGTTGCTGAAAGGTCCCCAGTCACTTTACCAAATTCTTTACCATCCACCCCTAAAAAAATCCATTCCCACTTTGTTAAACTTAGTATTTGTGTTAACTCTCCAATTTTCTTTCCATCTACATTAGAGAAAATATAGACGTTGCGTACTCCCATCTTCTTTTGAACACGCAACAATCTTTCTCCCGAGTGATTATATAAATACAATTGTTGCTTATGTAATCCCCTAAAAAGAAAAGAAAGTACAGCTTGCCATACACGTTGAATAACAAAATCATACTCTTCTTTTAAAAACCCTACTGTATTTCCATCTAATCCAAAGTACGTTATTGCTTGAAATACCCCTACCTCTTTGCGAACAACAAATTTTTGTTGCTCAAATAATTCAGAAGTCTCTATATTATAATTTTCCTGTTTAAGTATTTTTGATCTTCGTTTTTCCATAAAGCTATATATTAATAATCCAAATGCCGGTAGTACAACACCTATTAATTTTAGATTTTCTTTCTCCGAAGTGAATAGCGTCCCTTTTTTATATTCCATCAACAATGCAATTGCAACGATAATCCATACAATGATAGATACAAAGAAAATTCGTTTCGCATTACGTGCGTGATGCTTATGTATACTCATACCCCTCCTCCTTTTCCATTTATCCTGCATTAACGGGCAGTAAGACCCACACTTCAAAATTCGGCGAAAGCCAAGAAGTTAGGTGGGGGATGAAGCCCCCCCCACTGATTAAGGTTTCACTTTATTTCATTATCTCATTGCACATACACTTCCTCAATAAAAAAAGACTATCCATCAGGATAGCCTCTTACACTTCAATATTTCGCAACATCGTATAAATGTCGTTGTTCACTTTACCAAACGATTTAATGTTGTTTTGGATGTTAGATAATAAAACGACATATACACTTCCGTTTTTACTAAATCCATTTAAACAATTCCATCCTGGCATTACACCGTGATTCGAATAACTTCCCGGGTCTACATACCAACCAAATCCGTAATCCTTCTTCACGGCCGTAAACATTTGATTATAGCTCTCTTTTGAAATTAACTTTCCAGAGAATAGCGCTTCATTAAATAAATATAAATCATGTGCACTTGTATATATATCACCACAACCATATAGTTGTGACATACTTGGAATATTAGGTGTTGTCATATTGTTATTTACTATTTTATAACCTGTCGATGGAAACCTTGTTTGCTCTAACGCTTTACCGAAACCAGAATGTTTCATACCCGCAGTAGCAAAAATATGTTGTTTAATATATTCTTCTAGCGGTTGCCCACTTACCTTCTCAGCTATGTAGGCAAGTATAGAATAGTTCGAATCGGAATACTTCCATTTCTCTCCAGGACTCCCAATACGCTTTTGCTTTCCTATTCGTTTTATCAATTCTTCATGAGAAATATCCTCTGTTCCCTGCTCATACTCTGGAATTCCTGATGTATGTGTTAGTAAATGCTTTAACTGAATACCATTACCTTGAGGGAAATCTGGAATATACTTTGCAACCGTATCCTCTACGTTTAATTTATTTTGATCTTTTAATTGCATAATAGCAGTCGCTACAAACGCCTTTGAAATCGAACCAATATAAAAAGTTGTCTCTGAATTATTCGGTACTTGTTTCTCTTTGTTCGCCATACCGTATCCTTTATTCAAAAGAACTTTTCCGTTCTTCACAATAACAGCTGTTCCGCTAAATCCTGCGTTTTGTAAATATTGATCTAATTGAGCGTTTTCATTAATTTCTTGAGGTGGTCCCTCAGCAGGCTTTTCCACAGCTTGTACTTGCTTTACTTGTTCTTCCTGCTCTTTTTGTTTTTGTGCTTCTTGCTGCTTTTTTTCTTCTTTCTTTTTTAGCTCTTCTTGTTTCTTCATTTCTGCCGCTGCTTTTAAAGTTTCTTCTTTCTTATTATGCGCAACAATTTTTGTATACATGAAATATACAACTGAAAATAGTAAGACGAGAATGATTGTTCTTTTTATGTATACAATCGGCCGACGTGACTTCCCATTCGCATTATTTTTTTCTTGATCCATAATTGCTTTTTTCCCCTTATTTACCGATAATTTAATTCCACTACACAAGATTCATTCCGGATCTTTTTCATAGATTTTCGACATTCCATTCGACGTCATCCCTACTTTATCACGCACTGCACATATTACCAACCTATATGCATAAAAAAGAAAAAGAAAATTTACAAAAGTAAGATTCCCGTTAAATTGTTAACAAAAAAAAGAGGATATCCTCTAAAAATTGATGTTATCAATCTTTTTGGATATCCTCTTATCTCATTATTTATACGTGTTTTTTCATATCATCGGCAACAGATTCAACATTTGTACCTACGATAACTTGTACACTTGTTTCACTTAATTTCATAACACCTTTTGCACCAGCACGTTTTAATGCTGCTTCGTTTACTTGACCAGCATCTTTCACTTGTAAGCGTAGACGTGTTGCACAATTATCAATAACTGTTAAGTTTTCTTTTCCACCTAAAGCTGCTACGTAAGTTTCACCAATTGAACCTGCCACTGGTGCATCACCCTCTTCAGCTAACTCATCGTCATCTTCACGACCAGGAGTTTTCAGGTCGAACTTCTTAATTAAGAAGTAGAATACTGCAAAGTAAATTGCTGCATAAATTAAACCGATTCCTGCTAATAATACAGGTTTTGTTGCAATACCAAAGTTAATAACGTAATCAATAGCACCGGCACTAAATGTGAAACCATCACGAATGCCAAGTGATGTTGTAATAAATAGCGACAGACCTGTTAATACTGCATGCACACCATATAATACTGGTGATAAGAACATGAATGAGAACTCAATTGGCTCTGTAATACCAGTTAAGAATGAAGTTAATGCTAGACCAGCTAACATACCTGTAACCATTTTACGCTTTTCTGGTTTAGCAGCCGCAATCATTGCGAAACATGCTGCTGGTAAACCAAACATCATAACTGGGAAGAAACCAGTCATAAACATACCTGCTGATGGATCTTTTGCAAAGAAGCGAGCGATATCACCATGAACAAGATCGCCAGCTGCATTTGTAAAGTCACCAAGTACGAACCAGAAGTATGTGTTCATTACGTGATGTAAACCGATTGGAATTAATAAACGGTTTAATAATCCGAATAAACCAGCACCAACTGAACCTAAGTTTACGATACCGTGTGATACTGCATCAATACCAGTTTGGATTGTTGGCCAAATTTGACCGAATACTAATCCTAAAAGAAGCATTACAATAGAAGTAATGATTGGTACGAAACGTTTTCCAGCAAAGAATCCTAACCATTCTGGTAGTTTAATCTTATGGAATTTGTTGTATAGTAATCCCGCAACAACCCCTGCAATAATACCACCGAGTATGGCCATATTTATTTTTGGCGTCAAAGCTGCTGCTTTAGAAACCTTATTCATTGTATCCGCTAATTTAGTTGGATCTACTGAACCGACTAAATCTTGAACACTCTTTAATTTATCGTTTAGTTCTGCTGTTGAGTAAGTAACACTTAAAGCATTAGTTGTATTCTTCATAACTAAAAATCCGATAGCACCTGCAAGACCAGCTGCCCCACTACCATCAACAGACAAACCGATTGCAACACCAATTGCAAAAATAAGTGCTAAATTATCAAAAATTGCTGCACCGGCCTGTGCCATAACAGGAATGTTTAATACGTCTTCTTGTCCTAGACGAAGCAATAATCCTGCTGCTGGTAGCACTGCGATTGGAAGCATTAACGCTTTACCAATACGTTGTAGAAACTGCAACATTTTAATTCCCCCTATCAAATTTATGAAATCGTTATCATTATAAGTACGCCTTAGAAAACGCTTTCTATTTACATAACCATAATAACATATAGTTGTATAGATGTGTAGTTTTTATTTTCGAATTTTTTATGGATAAATCTCCTATTTCCAAACTGTTATATAAAAGGGAAATTCTCCTTTTTCAATATAGAATACTCAAAACGAACTACCTACTATAGAACATGTAACTTTCGTTTTATCATTCCACTTTTTCATGTTATTATTTATTTCCGAGCATATCGGGAAAAGTAAACTTAGTTAATTCGAAATAGGAGCGTTGGTACTATGCAGTGCATTGAAACAAACAACTTACAACAGTTGTTAGAACAAGTAAAACCATATACGAAAAAAGGAAATCTTGCTACTTATATCCCCGAACTAGGAAATGCAAATCCAGATGATTTAGGGATTGCCATTTTCCATAAAGAAACAGAATACATCCATGCTGGCAACTCACAAACACTATTTACTCTTCAAAGTATTTCAAAAGTAATTACACTTGCACTTGCCCTTTTAGATCGTGGTGAAGAATATGTATTTTCTAAAGTTGGAATGGAGCCAACTGGTGATCCATTTAATTCTATTATTAAGTTAGAAACGACAAGTCCTTCTAAACCACTTAATCCAATGATTAATGCAGGAGCACTAGCTATTACAAGCATGTTAGCAGGAAACGATAATGAAGAAAAAATGGAGCGCATCCTTCATTTTGTACGTGAAATAACAGATAATCCTACTATTAACTATTCTTCTAAAGTTGCCAATTCAGAATTAGAGACAGCTTACTTAAACCGTTCACTTTGTTACTATATGAAACAAAACGGAATTATCGATTGTGACATCGAAGAACTTATGGATTTATACACTCGTCAATGTGCAGTAGAAGTAAACTGTATCGATTTAGCACGTATCGGCTTAATTTTTGCGATGGATGGATATGATCCATATAAGAAAAAACAAATTATCCCTAAACATATTACAAAAATCTGTAAAACATTTATGGTTACATGTGGTATGTATAACGAGTCTGGTGAATTTGCGATTCGTGTTGGTATTCCAGCAAAAAGTGGTGTAGCTGGTGGCATTTTCGGCTGCGTAAAAGGAGAAATGGGAATTGGTATTTTCGGACCGGCTTTAGATGCAAACGGAAATAGTATTGCTGGTTTTAAAATTCTTGAACTTCTTTCTGCTCAAGAAGGTTGGAGCATTTTTTAATTGAGAGTTATCCTGCTATACTAGCAGGATTTTTTTATTTCATAAAATCCTCAATTTTATCAGCTATCCATCCCCCTTACAAAAACCGTATTGAAAGTTTCTCTATATCATGCATATTTGCTCCCCCCTCCTGAATAATATAGTACAACCTAGCGCTATATGTGGAGGTGTGAAAGATGAAACTAATATTTCAAATGGAAAAACAGCCTGTTCTTGAAAAAACAATTCTTCTTTTTATATTGAGTATTGTAGAAAGCCTGAAGTTAAAAGTGGTTTCACTCGATGAAGCTCACCGATACATATTCAATTTAGAAGTACTTGAACTATTAATGGATCGGAACATCGATGATCAAGTACTTGAACTTATTCATTTCGGAATGGGGCTTGAAGACATTCATCATGTACTTCCTGAAGAACTTGAACATACTATCGAAGAATTAAAGTGGCTTTGCATTCAAGTTTTAAGTGAGTACAGCATGCATGAAGAATCGGAACAATTAATTGAAGATATACGTTAAAAAAGCACCTATGTAGGTGCTTTAATATTTATACAAACAGTAACGTCTCGATAGTTACACATGTGCTGTCGATATATGCAATTCATTCGAGTATTTCCGAGGAAATGCTCGAACATTGTATGTTACAATAACTGATCTATCCCAATGAGAATTAATAGTACGCCCGCAATAACAGTAGCCCATTTCCCTAAGTATGCTGCTAAAAATCGTTTTCCTACATACGCAAAACCACTAATACAAATAAAACTAAACACCCCAGAAATAGTTGCTGTAAGCCACAGATTCAAGTTTGTTACCCCAGCATCAAATCCACCCGCAATATTATTAATAGACAACGCTATCCCTAAAACAATTGCTTCTGAAAAACTAATTGTTTTAGAACCATCAAAATCTGCTTTTTCTGGATCACGTAAAATGCCTATAAGTACACTATCACCTTTAGAGTCTACGGTATTTCTTTGCCCCAAGAAAGGCTGACACAAAATAAACACTCCAATTATACCTAAAACAATGGCCCCAATTAAATTTGCCGTAAACTCTGAAATAAATAATGCGATCCAGTTCCCAAAAAATCCAGCTAATAAAGTAAATAAAAATCCAAAAAATGCAATGATAAAATTATTAAGCCACGAAATTCGAATTTTACGAATGCCATATGCAATCCCAACACCTGCATTATCTAAATTAGAAGCAATTCCGATTAAAAAAATTGAAAATAGACCTGCCGTACTCATAAACAGCCACCCCTTTTTCTCACTTTTCCATGCATCTTATGAAAATGTTGAGCAACTGTGCCTGTCTGTTTCATATACATGTAATAAATGCTCAACATTTTTTCAACAATAAAAAAGGAGTGCCTTCACTATGCCTAAAGAAAATCCAAATGAGCGGCTTAGTACATTAATAAAAAAACTTTTAAAAGAGCGTGCCTTATCCATGCGCCAATTAGGAATGCATACCAATATTGATCCCGCAACAATCTCAAGAATTATGAATGGTAAACAAGCGCCAAAACAAAAACATCTACAAAAATTTGCAGAATGTTTGCAAGTTCCACCCCAATTGTTATTTGATGAAATGTATCCTGATTCTCCTCACATCAATAAAGAAAAGACGGATATGTACACATCTCTTGATACAATTCAGCAAACGCTGCAATCCTCTAACTTATTCGATTTCGACTACACAACAACGCGCGTAAAACAAGAACTTGAAAACTATGAACGCTATGCTCAGACAACAGAAGGTGAAAAACGTATTCATGAAAGTTTCGCGAGTAAATTAGAACAAATTGATAGCGCTGGCCCTTTTATTGAACAATTAACAGATATGTATCAACAGTTTTGCAATGAAACTATTTCAAATGAGGAACGTGCGGTTCTTGGAGGCGCATTATTGTATTTCATTTTATCAACAGACATTATCCCCGACTATCTCTTTCCAATTGGCTATTTAGATGATGCAATTGCTGTTGAATTAGCGAAAGAGAAATTAATCGAACTAAAACGAAAGACATAGAAAAACAAAGAACTATTTCAGTTGTTTCTGTTCAACTCTGAAATAGTTCACTAAAAAATCGTACAAGTATACCTACCTGTACGATTTCAACATACTAATCTATTTTTTTGTATGACACCATTCATATATAAATGCTGTTATTACTTTTGTAAATTCAATTAACTGTTCTACTTCAACTTTCTCATTTATTGAATGAGCTTCTTCTAATGTACCTGGTCCGTAAATAACAGCTGGAATATGAAATTCACTAAACCAACCACCATCCGTTACCGTTGCAGACATATCTAAAATTGCATGTTTAGATAGAATTGATTCGTGTACTGAGCTAAGATTTTTTACTGCTGCATGTTCACTATCTACTTCTAAAGAAGGGAAAATTTCGCCACGATCCACAATCATTGATTCTCCGCCCCATTTAAATTGTGGTGGATTTTTACTTAACCATGGATCGGCAGCCGCAACTTTCCCAATATACTCTTCAATTTCTTGTGCAATTTGTTCATGTGTTTCATTCGGATAGAAGTGTACTGTTATCCATAACCGGCACTCATCCGCAATAAACGCTGCATGCCTTCCGCCTTCAATAACAGCTGGGTTAATTGTTGTTGTTCCAGATGGATAACCTTCATATGTTTTCATAACTGCCCAATGACGCTCTAATTCTTGTAAACTTTGCACAATTTTCATCATTTTTTCAATCGCGCTTGCTCCAAATAAATGTCCTCCAGCATGAATCATTTGCCTGCGTGTTGCATCATGAAACGTCTGGGGGCTTTTCACAGTAATCCATCCAGTAATTACGCCGCCCTGTCCTTGCATATGTAAATCACTCGTATCCACTACGACTGCAAAATCAGCTTCATAACCTCTTTTGCAACATTGAAGTGTACCTGCTTCTCCAACTTCTTCCCCAATTACTGATTGAAAGATTAAATCTCCAGGTAATTCAATGCCAGCTTCTTGTAAAAGCTGAATAGCAAATAGCGCTCCAGCCAGTCCACCTTTCATATCTGCCGCACCACGCCCAACTAACCAACCATTTTTTATAAACGGATCAAACGGATTAGTCTCCCACGCCTCATCTGCTGACACTTCAGCTACATCCATATGTCCGTTAATAATAAGACTTTTATGTGTGTCACTTTCTATCCCTTTTTTCACACCAACAACGTTCGGATCATTCGGATATACATCCCATTTATCAACACTAAAATTTCGTTTTCTTAGAAAATCCGCAACAAATTCCTGTGCCTCATTTGTGTTTCTCGCCGGCGGTGCTGGTGTTTCAAAACGGATTAAATTCTTTGTAAGCTCTAGTAACTCATCTTTTCGTAGATCAATCTGTTCTAATAGCTGTGAAACTTCTTGATTCATCACTAATTCCCCTTTGCATACATAGTATGTTTCCAGCTTTATTGTCACAAAAAAAGAGACTGTTTACAATTTTACAGTCTCTTTTTTCAGCATAAGCTTCTAATATATTTATAAACTTTCTGCTTCTGTTGTATTTGTCTTTTCAATATGTTCCACCTTACGTGCCTTATTTTTAGTCGCACGGTAAAACAGTAAACAAACAATCATAAATGGAATACCACAATATAATGCCATTCTTTGTTCTGGAATAAAGGCCATACCAACAATTACTGTTACATTTAATACTAAGGCAAGCAGTGGTACGAATGGATACAGCGGTGTTTTGAATTTCAAGTCCTTCACATCCCCGCCCTGCTTAATGTATGACCTTCTAGCTGATAAGTTAGATAGAGCGATAGATGCCCAAACTAATATCGCCCCAAACCCTGCAATAGAAAGTAGCCATAAATAAACTGTATCTTCCGCATAAATACCTGATAGTAATGAAAGGCAACCTACAATAGTACTTACAATCAATGCATAAATAGGAACACCATTTTTAGATAACTTACCGAAAATTGGACTAATCATTCCTTGATTAGACATAGACCATAGCATACGAGAAGTTGCATATAATCCTGAATTCGCAACAGATAGAACCGCTGTAATAATAACGAAATTTATAATATCGGCTGCATAAGGAATACCAATTTTATCAAATACAACTACGAATGGACTTTCTATCACTCCTGCTTGCTGCCAAGGGAATAATCCCGCAAGAATGAAAATAGATAATACAAAGAACACAAGTATACGCCAAACTGTATTATTAATTGCCTTCGGGATCGTTTTCTCTGGATTTTCACTCTCTCCAGCTGCAATACCAACTAGTTCCGTTCCTTGGAAGGAAAAATTAACTGCAATCATCGTAATTAAAATAGCTGATAATCCATTTGGAAACAACCCACCATAATCAGTAAAACTAGAGAACATCGGTGCTGGTTCATTTCCTTTCATATCTAGAAAACCAAACATTGCTGCCCCGCCCAAAATAATAAATGCAATGATTGTAATTACTTTAATACTCGCAAACCAAAATTCAACCTCTGCAAAACTTCTTGAAGATAACGCATTAATAGCGAAGAGAAGCACTGCAAACACTACACACCAAATCCATGACGGTACATCAGGAAACCATCGTTTCATTAAAATACTAACTGCAATCAGTTCAATACCTATCGTAGCAGACCAGTTTAGCCACGACATCCATCCGACTACATAACCCGCTGCAGGGGAAATGTGCTTTGTAGCATACGTTTGATAAGATCCTGCGTCAGGCATCGCAACAGCTAACTCTCCGAGACAGAGCATCGTTAAATACATAACAAATCCTCCAACAAGATACGCTACAATCGCTCCTCCAGGCCCAGCTTCATGAATTGTATACCCAGATCCTAAAAAAAGACCGGTACCAATAACGCCTCCAAGTGCAATCATAAATATGTGCCTACTTTTCAATTCTCTTTTTAACCCTTGGTTTTGATCCATCATATAAATCCCCCCATTTCATGTAAGCGTTTTTAAAAATATTCATAATAATAATTATTAAAAAGAGCAAAATACATAGTATTAATCACTACCTGTTATTAAAAGATCATCCCTCACTGTTATTAATAACTTTTGATCAGCGATGGCTTGTCCTTCTACTACTTCTAATGATTCGATATACCCACTGATCCCTACCTTAATTTCTACTTTCTGTTTATCTATCGTTTCAATTAACGCTAATTTCTCCCACTCGTATACGTAAGAACTTTCCGCAACAAATAACTTCTCTACTTTCCCGTAACAAGGACTATACACGCCTTCTATAACCGTCTTCACTTTATAAACTCCTCCTTCTTATTAATTGGTACTGAAACGTTGCATATCCCTCCTTTAAAGATTTCAACTATTATTTATGCAAAAAGCATACCAATCTCCAATTCCTATTTAAAATGAGGATTCCTCACGAAAAAATCTTCATAACCGCAAAATTTTTCTATCATTCAAGAAGTTTTAAAAAGAAAATAGCAAAAAAATTTTGCGATTTTATAAGAATTTTAATAAAATTATAAAAAGTCAGTCTTCATAGGGTGAAATGAGGAGAAGATAATCTATGCGTACAGAAGACATTAATTTTAAACAGATCATTGAAATGAATATGCTATATGAAACTTTACTCAATGAACTCGATATCGGGATTCATATTATTAATGAGGAAAGTAAAACGATTATCTATAACCGCAAAATGATGGAAATTGAATCAATGGAACGCTCAGATGTGCTATATAAAAGTCCTTTAGAAGTATTCGCATTTGAAGAAAATAAAAATAGTACTCTTATAGAAGCATTAAAATTAGGAAAAACAAACAAAAATATAAAACAAACGTATTTTAACAATAAAGGGCAAGAAATTACGACGATTAACGATACTTTCCCTATAATAGAAAATGGAAAAATTAAAGGCGCTATTGAAATTTCAAAAGAGATGAATCACTTAAAGCAAACAATAAAAATGGACTCTTCTCGAAAACAAAACACTAAATTTACCTTTGATCACATAATTGGTGATTCTGAAGCCATTCAATCAACCATTGGGGAAGGAAAAAGGGTAATTCGTACATCTTCCTCCATACTTCTCGTAGGAGAAACAGGAACTGGAAAAGAACTATTTGCACAAAGTATCCATAATGAAAGTCAACGTTCAACAAAACCGTTCATTTCACAAAACTGTGCTGCTATACCTGATACGCTAATGGAAAGCTTATTATTTGGTACGAACCGAGGTGCATTTACAGGAGCTATCGATAAAGCTGGTTTATTTGAAGAAGCCAACGGAGGAACTTTGTTATTAGATGAGATCAACTCATTAAGTCCAGCACTTCAAGCGAAGTTACTGCGAGCTATACAAGAAAAAACAATACGAAGAATCGGGGGCACACAAGAAAAAGAAATTGATGTTCGTATTATAGCAACTATTAATGAAGACCCCCTTGAAGCTATTACACACAATCGATTACGGGAAGACTTATATTACCGATTAAGCGTCGTTACTTTATGTCTCCCGCCTTTACGAGAACGAAAAAAAGATATTCCAGCCCTTGTTCAGCACTTTATCGAAAAGTACAACATTCAATTTGGACTCGCTGTAACGGATGTAGATATACATGTAAGAGAATTCCTGTATGCATATAATTGGCCTGGAAACGTACGAGAATTGGAACATATCATTGAAGGTTCAATGAACTTGGTTGAAGATGAAAATATCATTACAGCATTTCATCTTCCCACTCGCTTTCGCGAACGAATAAAAAAAGAATTCAATACGCAACCTTTCCTAACCAGTAACGATACTGATGCACCTAAAACGTTAAAGCACACAATAGCAGAAATGGAAAAGAACTACATCAATCAAATTTTGAAAGAGTATCATGGTAATATTTCACAAGCTGCAAAGTTTTTGGGATTAAGTAGGCAAAACTTACAATATCGGATTAAAAAACTTCATTTACACATATGAAATGAAGTGAAACTTTAATCAAATGTAGGATAAATTCGCTTCCAAGTGCAAATAAACACTTGGAAAAATATGCTATAATAAACATATAACATACTAGAAAGGAACGATATATATGAGTAATGATAACAAATTAAAGTTATTACAATACTTAGCCTTCTTCCCTATCCTTGTATGTATGATGTTACTAGTTGAAATGAATGCTTATCCTTATGCAAAACTATTAGCAACAATTAGCGGCTCCTTTGCAGCTATTATGCTTGCTGCTTTTTGGAATTTGAAGATACGTATGAAGAAAGAAAAATCTTCTTAACGCCAAAACAATAAAAAAATCGAGCTTACACAGCTCGATTTTTTTATTGTTTATTAAAATTCAACATTCTCCAAATACAAACCACTCGCCTCAGCAAGACAATTAATTTGATTACGTTGTTTTTCCTCTAAAATATTTGGGATTGCGTCCGCATCTAATTGTCCTAATCCAACTTCAATTAATGCTCCAACAATTTTTCGTACCATGTTATGAAGGAATCCGTTACCACTTACTCTAATTTGTACAAATCCTGCTTCTTCCATCACTTCAAGTGTATATACTTCTCGAACCATAGACTTTTTCTTTGATTTCGCATTTGAAAAAGCAGTAAAATCATGTGAACCAACTAAATGTTTCGCAGCTTCTTTCATGCTTTTCACATTTAATTTTTTATTCACATGCATGCTGTATTTACGCATAAATGGATTTGTATGCTCTTCATTCCAAATTTTATAAAGATATGTTTTTGCTTTAGAATTGTAACGAGCATGGAAGCGATCTTGTACTTCTTCTACATTCGTAATGCTAATATCATTAGGTAAATATTGATTTAAATATTTTTTCACTTTATGTTCCACTAACTTCTCATCACTTTGAAAGTTAGCAACTTGATTTAAAGCATGTACACCAGCGTCTGTTCTACTACAACCGATAATTTCAATTTCTCTTCCGACCATTTCAGATATGACACTTTCAATTTTTCCTTGAATCGTATTATCGTTATTACCGAGACGTTGCCATCCTTTAAAACGTGCACCATCGTACTGAATCGTTAATTTATAATTGTACATTTCATTCTCCTTCATAGAAAATATTCCCTCGTGTCGTGAGGGAATATGAATACACTTTACTTTCTAACAAGCTTCACTACATTTTCTACATGAGCTGTATGCGGGAACATATCAACTGGTTGCACATACTCCACTTCATAACTCTTCATTAATGCTTGTACATCACGTGCTAATGAAGAAGGATTACAAGATACGTAAACAACTTGTTTCGGCTTCACTTTTAAAATTGTTTCCAGTAATTTATCATCGCAACCTGTACGAGGTGGATCGACAACAATTACATCTGGACGCCATCCTTCTTTTACCCATTTCGGTAACCATTGTTCAGCTTTACCCGCTTCATATTTCGTATTTGTAAATCCGTGACGCTTCGCATTTTTTCTTGCGTCTGCAATTGCTTCTGGTATTACATCCATACCACGTACTTCCGCTGCATCATTTGCAAGCCAAAGACCGATTGTACCAACACCACAATACGCATCTACAATTTTCTCATCGCCTGTTAAAGCTGCTGCTTTTTTCGCTTCATCATATAAAACAACCGTTTGTTCTGGATTCAACTGGAAGAATGCACGTGCTGATAATTCAAATGATAAATCACCAAGTGTTTCTTGAATTACTTCTTTTCCAGCTAATTTAAATGTTTTATCACCGAAAATAACTGATGTTTTACGCCAATTCACGTTTTGCATAATTGATTTCACACTTGGCATTTGCTTTTGTACTTCTGCGATAAACTGCTCCTTATTTGGCAATTCTTCTTTTGTTGTAATAAGTGTAACTTGTACTTCCCCTGTTTGAACTGCAGTACGTGTCACAATTGTGCGTACTAAACCTTTTTGTTTTTTCTCATTGTAAATAGAAATATTTAACTTTTCTAATATACGTCTTACAACTTTTGTCGCTTCATTCGTTGCTTTATGTTGAATCATACAATGAGCAATATCAATTAACTGATGTGAGTTTTGCTTATACAGCCCTGTAATAACCTTTTCGTCTTTACGTCCCACTTGTAGTTGACTCTTATTACGATAATGCCATGGATTTTCCATACCAAGCGTTGGACGGATTTTCTCTTCCAAACTGTTGTTCATATACTTCTCAAATGCTTGTACAACGATATCACGCTTTTGATTTAATTGTTCTTTATAATCTAAATGTTGCAGCTGACAACCGCCACACTCTTCATATACCGGACACGGTGCTTTCACACGATGTGGTGAAGCTTTACGAACTTTTTTCACTTTCGCTTCAGCGAAGCCACGCTGGATTTTCGTTGTTTCTGCAACAACTTCTTCTCCTGGTAATGCCCCTGGAATGAAAACAACTTGTCTCTTAAAATAACCAACGCCTTCTCCGTTAATCCCAAGACGTTTAATTGTCACAGGAAACGTTTGACCAACTTCCAACTTACTCTCATGTTGCTTTTGTATCATTATTACACCTCTACTCTATACTTTTCCATAAATATAACGCTGCATAACTGCAGTATGGTTCACACTCTTGTTTCACTTTTTCTAAAAATACATCATCAGGTTTATCCTCTAATTGAAATATCCCTTGCACCGCACGCTGAATCCCAATGTCCGCTTTCGGAAACATATTTTTCCGTCCAAGTCCAAACATTAAAAAGTTTTGCACTGTCCATGTACCAATCCCCCTAATTGGTAACAATTGTGCCGAAACCTCTTCTTCCGCCCTGGTTTCTATACTCGCTAAATCTAATGTACCGCTGACAATACTTCGACCTAATCCTACTATATATTCAGCCTTTCGCTGACTAAACTTCTGCTCTCTCAATTCCTCTATTGAAATATTTGCTACTGTTTCTGGAGTGGGGAAAAAGAATACACCGTTCTTCTCTGTTCCATATCGTTTCACAAACTGTTCTGTTAACACAGTAGCAAATTTCAAATTTATTTGTTGATGAATGATACAGCGAAGAAGACAAGCAAAATAATCAAATTCTAAAATAATTGGAGTATAAGCATATGTTTCAAATAGTGGCCGTAATGATGTGTTTAAAAAATGGTTTTGTATATCTTGAAACGGTTCATTCCAATGAAAAATGGCTCTCATTCGTTTCATGACTTTCTCCGGATCTCCTGTCTGACTAGAAATCCAAAACTGTGGATTTTGAACAGTACCAATCCCTTGTAAACGAACAACAATCTGTTCCTCGTCTATACAAAGCGGGACATACATAACTTTCTCATCTAATTGAATGACGTGAAGAGGGTCAAAAGATAAACGTCTTAATACCTCTTCAAAGTGATACGGATACTCTAACGTAACATGTTCGCTCCACATACGTTTCCCCATCCTTTTTACACATCATTATAGCATGAGAAAACCGCAAGCATACATGCTTACGGTTGATTGCTTTTTACTAAGTCATCTAGACTTTTAAAATGATACCCTTTCTCGCGCAAATCATCAATGATTTTCGCAAGTGCTTCTGCATTATCTTTCGAGATTGCATGAAGTAATAAAACAGATCCCGGATGAATCATCGTCATGACATTATTATGTGCATATTGCCATCCTCTTTGCTCATCCACTTTCCAATCCAAAAATGCAAGTGACCAAAATACATTATAATAGCCCATTTCTTTCGTAAGAGCTAACGTTCTTTCACTGAACACGCCTCGCGGAGGGCGTACATATTTGACCTCTTTTTGCCCAGTTACTTTTTTAATTTCCTCTGTTACACTCGTTAATTCTTCACGAAGTTTCGCATCATTTACCGTTGTAAAATCAGGGTGACTCCACGAATGGTTTCCAATAATATGTCCTTCATCCTTCATTCTTAATAACAAATCTTTTTGTGTTTTAATATAATGACCCGTTACAAAGAAAGTTGCCGGTACTTTTTTCTCTTTCAATACGTCTAAGATTTTCCCTGTGTATCCATTCTCATACCCATTATCGAATGTTAAATAAATATCTTTTTTCTTTGTATCCCCTAAATAAAACCCACCATTTTTTTGTAGTAAATCTGTATATAACTTTCCTGCATCTGGTACTGTTTCATTTTTAGGGCGCGGAATTCCCCAGTTATGTGGGGTATTTGTATAAGCTAATGTTGAAACTGGAACAAGTGCCATCATAATTGAAAAAATGAGACCGATATATAACCATTTATATTTCATAAATAGTCTCCTTTCCATATATAATCGTACTTGTAGTTTCTGTTGCTACGCATTCTTTCATGCTGAACATGTTTTTCTATATATGCCAAAAAAATGCATCCCGAATGATTCGAGATGCATTTTTGTTTACTTAAATACTGGCTCTTTAAAGCTAGCTAATTTTTCGAGTGATGTTTTATCAACATCTGCATGTAAGCTATTACCATGAGAATCCATCGTTACAACTGCTTTAAATCCTTCGATACGTAAATGCCACATTGCCTCTGGAATACCAAATTGTAAGAAATCAACATCTTTTACTTCTTTAATACATTCAGCATAATATTGTGCTGCACCGCCAATTGCATTTAAATATACACCGCCGTGCTCTTCTAAAGCCGCTAATGTTTTCGCACCCATACCGCCTTTTCCAATTACAGCGCGAATACCGAATTTCTTCATAATATCGCCTTGGTACGGTTCTTCACGAATACTTGTCGTTGGACCTGCCGCTTTAATTTGCCAATTGTCATTTTCATCTTTCACGACAACTGGACCACAGTGATAAATAACTTGTCCATTTAAATCTACTGGACAATCGTTATCCATTAAATGCTTATGGATTGCGTCACGACCTGTATACATCATGCCATTAATTGTTACAACATCACCAACGCGAAGTTCACGAATTTGCTCTTCTGTAATTGGTGCTTGTAATACAATCTCACGTTGCTCTGTTTTTTCTTGTGCTTCTTGCTCCAGTGTATCCTCACCTTCTTGATATAACCAATCCATAATTTCACCTGTTTCAGGGTGGATTGTTACGCCAAGGCGGCGATATGCCCAGCAATTATACGCCACAGACACATAGAAGCTAGCTGGCAGACGGTTATACACGCCAATTTTACAACCAAGTAAAGTTGTTTCTCCGCCAAATCCCATCGTACCAATGCCAAGCTTATTCGCATTTTCTAATACGTACTCTTCAAGCTTTTGTAACTCTGGAATTGGATTGACGTCATCTAATGTACGGAATAATTGATTTTTTGCTAATTCGTAACCTGATGTGCGGTCTCCCCCGATACCAACACCAATTACACCTGCACTACATCCTTGACCTTGTGCTTGATATACTGCATGAAGAAGGCATTTACGAATCCCTTCTAAATCACGGCCAGCTCGTCCAAGTCCTTCTAATTCACATGGTAAGCTATACTGAATATTTTTATTCTCACAGCCACCACCCTTTAGGATTAAACGAGCATCAATATAATCTTTTTCCCATTGTTCAAACTTAATAACCGGTGTACCTGGTCCTAAATTATTTCCACTATTGTCTCCAAAAAGAGAATCAACAGAATTTGGACGAAGTTTACCATCTTTTGTCGCCCGCTCAAGCGCATTATAGATAGCTTCCTTCAACTTTAATTGATTCACACCAACTGGTGTATAAATTTTAAACGTTGGCATCCCTGTATCTTGGCAAATTGGCGAGATGTTATCATCAGCCATTTTAATATTATTCGTAATTGTGCCAAGTGCCATCGCTGAACGAGTCCCTGCATTTTCTCGTTCTTTCGCTTGTTGAATCGCACGACGAACATCTTTCGGTAAGTTCGTTGACGTTTCAACAATTAGTTGATACATGCTTTCTTGAAGCTTTTCCATTGTTACTTCCCCCTCAATTGTGAACGCTACCAAAACGTTATGAGCTGAAAATTCCATCGTTATGCTCTTCAGCTTTTTATTTATTTCACGCTATAAAGCATAAATGAAATTTTTCACAACTTGATTATACCTTTTTTTCTACCTTCCTTCTATTATCCATACAGAAAAAGGCTGCCAATTTTGCTTTGGCAGCCTTTTTAATATATTATTCGTCTTTTTTAAATTGCTCACATTTTAATTCTAATTCATCTAACATTGCAAGTAGACGATCTACATCTTCTAACTCTACTTCTTCAGGTTCAATTGTATCAATCACTTCAATGAACATATTTAAACGTTCTTTTAAATATACTAATTGTGTATCTTTATCTTGAATTGCTTTTCCCATGAAGGCACTCTCCTTTTAATTCGAGTTGCTTTTATTATACCGCAAAAATGATTGCTATGGGCATGAAATTTCATCAATTTTGTCACGGTCATTCATTCAAATGTAAGCCCTCTCTCTTTTTTCACAAAAAAGTTTCACTTTATAAAAAGTACATATTCTTCTATTATAGAGAATGGACAAATTGTTATTTCAATAGTCAAAGGAGTATTTCATATGACGATATCACAAAAAATGAAGCCGATTACTCCTTCTTACGATCCATGGGAAGCGTATATGGACCTTGAAGAGTACGGCAAACTACTATTAACAAATGTTGAGTTTACAACGACGACGTTATGCAATATGCGCTGTGAGCATTGCGCTGTTGGTTACACGTTACAGCCGAAAGACCCGAATCCGCTTCCGATGGATCTTTTATTAAAACGATTAGATGAGATTCCTCATTTACGTTCTTTAAGTATTACTGGCGGAGAACCTATGCTTTCAAAAAAATCCGTCGACAACTATGTAACACCACTCTTAAAATACGCCCACGAACGAGGCGTTCGCACTCAAATCAACTCAAACTTAACTATAGATTTAGCACGTTACGAACAAATTATTCCCTATTTAGACGTATTGCATATATCTCATAACTGGGGAACAATTGACGACTTCGTTGAAGGCGGATTTGCAATGATGGAGCGTAAACCTACGTATGAACAACGTGCAAAATTATTTGAACGCATGATTACAAATAGTAAAGCTCTATCAGATGCAGGTGTACTCGTATCAGCCGAAACGATGCTGAATAAACGAACTCTACCACACATGGAACATATTCATCGTCAAATCGTTGACGAAATGGGATGTAAACGTCATGAGGTTCACCCAATGTATCCAAGTGACTTCGCGAGTAATCTAGAGATTTTAACAAAAGCTGAAATTCGTGATGCAATTGAGCATTTACTAGAAATTCGCGATGAAAATGTATGGATGTTATTTGGAACTTTACCTTTCTATGCTTGTAGCGATGATGAGCGAGACATTGCCACATTTAAAAAATTACAAGAGAGCAAAAACGTCACTGTTCGTAACGATCCAGATGGCCGTTCTCGTTTAAATGTAAATATTTTTGATGGAAATATTATTGTGACGGACTTTGGTGATGTTCCACTTCTAGGAAACATACAAACAAATACGTTACAAGAAGCGTATGACAAATGGAGCGCTTCAAAAACAGCAAAATCATTAAGCTGTCACTGTCCTGCAGTAAAATGTCTTGGACCGAATGTTCTTGTAAAAAACAGCTACTATCCAACCGAAGATTTCTTATCAAAAACAGCAAATATTACATTATAAAAAAACGTCAGCTTATAAGCTGACGTTTTTTTATATTATTGCGAGTGAGAAGAAGAAATGAATTTAAAATACAAATGATCGTGAATTGGAATAGCAGCTCCGATTCCTTGAGAAGTAATATTTTTTACAACAAGCCTTTTTTGATTTCCTTTTAATACGAGGTATACTTCCCCAAATGTCACTTTTCCTTTTTCATTTACTGCTGGTGTATAAGCATATAAATATCCAAGTTGACTCGGACTAATATTATACACGCGTTCATGCCCTGTACCATAACCAATAGTCGTTTTAAATGAAAGCGGCAATTGTACTTTTTCAAGTGCTTTGAGAAGCATCATTTTCTTCACATCTGCAGCATCTTTCATATCCGCTGTTAAATCGCCTTCAACCGTCTTTTGTGTTTCTTGCTTATAGCGTAACGGATATAAGCGATCTCCTCCGCGATTATCGTACACATTGCGATTTACTTGTTTATATTCCCAATTAATCGTTGTATCAACCGATTCATAATTCAAAGCCCATTGACCTAAATAGATTTTTGCTCGGTACCCTACCGCAAGCGGCGCATTCGAAATTGTCGTTTCATTAAACATTCGAATTAAGTCCGGATTTTCAATTTTAATATTTGCTGTTTTCAATAGTTCTTGAGCAAACTTACTCGGCTGTAAACGCGGCAAATCTTGCGCATCATTTGGAAACGTATTGTCTTTAGAAATATTTAAAACAGATGAAGGCATTTTTGTTTCTACCGTTGTCTTTGCAAAACTTATGTTAGGAAATAATAGAATAAACGAGACCATAGTTGAAAGACATATGCTGTATACTCGTTTCACCTGTCTGGCTCCTTCCTACGTAAAGGTATATACTACTTTTTTTATTGTTTTCTCTCAGCACAATTGTTATGCCTATTTTTCATAATAAATAAAAACCAATTCCCATAATGACATACGCCGCTAATAACGTACCTCCTTCAAACCAGTTTGTATCACCATCATTTGAAATCGCTATCGTTAAGAAAACAGCTGTAATCATAGAAACAAGTTCTGGTATGGTAAATACTAAAGGCATCCTATTTGCAAAAAACATGGATAGCAATACCAATACAGGAGCAACAAACATGGCAATTTGTAATGTAGAACCTACTGCAATTTCGACTGCAATATTTACTTTATTTTTATAAGCCATAATAATTGCAGATGCATGTTCTGCTGCATTCCCAACAATCGCAACGATAATAACCCCTATAAATAACTCTGACCAGCCAAATGATTTCGCGACTGTTTCAAATGTATGCACGAGCGCCTCTGACACATAAGCTACCGCAATTGTCGCTATTGCTAAAATGAGTAGCGCTTTACCTTTCGACCACTCTGGTTCTTCCTCATGAGCTACTTCATCCGTTTTATGTTGATATACACCACGATGCGTAACGAGCTTAAATAGCAGCGCAGCAATGTACATAATAATCATAATAATAGAAACACCGATACTTAATTGATACGTCTTTCCAGCTTCCATTTTCATTGAAAAGATCTCTGGAATAACAAAAGCTACTACTACAGCAAAGATTAATAAAGCTGAATTGTGTCTTGCATCATACACATTAAAACTTTGTCTTTTGTATTTCAGACCTCCTACAAAGAAAGATAGTCCCCCTACTAATAGTAAATTTCCAAGTACAGATCCTGTTAAAGAGGCTAACACCACTTCAATTAATCCCGCTTGAAGTGCAAAAATCGAAATGATTAGTTCAACAGCATTACCGAAAGTAGCATTTAATAATCCACCTATTCTAGGTCCAGAGACAATTGCCAAACTTTCTGTCGCTCTCCCCATAAAACCAGCTAACGCGATAATCGTAATACAATACACAGCGAACATAATTGTTTGGGGCCAATGAAGTGTTTTTCCAAGTACAGACAGTGGTACACCTATAAGCGCTACTATAAGAAATATTTTATTAAACATGCCTTTCATCCTTCCATCGTATGTATTTCTCCTCGATATTATTATTATTCTTCTCCTAACTTGTACGATTTCATCACAATTACGTTTAAAAAATCGGATTGAAGAAAACAGTATGAAAGATATTCAAATTATCTCGTTTAAACAGAGAAAATATAAATTAGGAAAAGAGGTAAAAAACATGCACTTAAAAGAAAAAATCACAACAATTATTCAAGGACAAAGAACTGGTGTATTATCAACTGTACGTAACGATAAGCCGCATAGTGCCTTTATGATGTTTTTCCACGAAGATTTTGTACTATATGTTGCAACAGATCGAAAATCAAAAAAGATAACAGATATTGAAAAAAATCCAAATGTACATGTACTACTTGGTCGTGAAGGAAAAAAATTAGATGAAGATTATATTGAAATGGAAGGCTTAGCCTCCATTGAGGAAGACTCCACATTAAAAAACAAGTTTTGGAATAATAGCTTAAAACGCTGGTTACTTGGTCCTGAAGACCCTAATTATGTACTAATTAAAATCAATCCTGACACAATTTATTACATCGATGGTGCTGGTACGACTGAGCCCGAGTTTTTACGACTATAAAATAAAACAAGCCCCCTTTAGGTGGGCTTGTTTTGTCGAAAAGTTCTTCTCAAAAAAACAATAAAATAGGTGGAACTTTCTAAAGATTCTGTTATATAATAGCATTAACTTAAATAAACTGTATTAAAACAGGTTGAGAGGAGAAATAAAATTGATGAGAAGAGAAGAACGCAAAAACATGATTGAGTTTATTGAAAAGAAAAAAGGGATTGAGCGTGACGAATTATTGTTTATGACAGACGATGAAGTAGAACATATTTATAATGTAACGTACTTTTTATATGAAGAAATTGCAGAGTAGTATAATAATCCCACCTTATTAAAAATATAAGGTGGGATTATTTCGTTATTTATTCCGCGATTTGCGGGGCAGTAAAATCCCACTGATTAAAGTTTCGCTTTATACGTGAGAATGATTTTCATGTATAATAATGTAAGATTGGAGGAATTTTACTATGAGTTCATGGCTCTTATTCGCACTATTATCAGCAATTGCTGCTGCCCTTGTATCTATTTTCGGAAAGATTGGTTTAGATGGAATCGATGCCAACGTTGCAACAACAGTTCGTTCTATTATTATGGCATTATTTATGGTGGGCGTTATTATTATACAAGGTAAATTTCAAAATATCGGCGACGTACTGCTAAATAAAAAAGCACTGCTCTTTATCACATTAAGTGGGGTTGCAGGTGCTTCGTCATGGCTATTTTATTTTCTTGCCCTCAAAACAGGGAAAGTTTCACAAGTGGCTCCTGTCGATAAATTAAGCGTCGTATTTTCTATCATTCTCGCGATGATTATACTCGGTGAAAAGTTAAACTTTATGACCGGTGTTGGTGTAGTCTTTATTACAGCTGGTGTATTATTTATTGCTTTCAGCTAAAAAAACCGCTAATAGCGGTTTTTCTTTTTCTTTATGTAAAACCATACAATACATGTAACAACTATTGAAATGGATAAAATCCATATTCCATAATGATGTAAACTATACTCAACGAAACGCCACTTCTCTCCTAACTTCCAGCCAAGTCCAATAAAAACACTTATCCAAATAAGCGCACCACCGTAAGCATACAAACAAAAACGCCAAAGTGTTAAATTCGACATCCCAGCAAAATATGCTGTTAAATGACGTACTCCCGGGATAAAGTAACCAATCATTAAAAGAAATGGGCCATATTTTTCAAATAAAATATGTGTTTTTTCAATATGATGTTCCTTAATTCTAATTTTAGGGCCATATTTTTTTAAAACAGGGAGTCCAAGTTTTAAACCTAATATGTAGCTTAATGTAATCCCCAACATCGCACCAGCCATCCCGCTTAAAAAAGCAGCAGTTCCTGACATAACTCCTTTTGAAACGTTATAGCCAACAAAGGTCAATAAAAACTCGTCTGGTATCGGTAACCCAACAATCCCACCGGCCAACGCTATAATAATTCCAAAATACCCATAATGCGCGATTAACTCGCCAATATGTTGTTCCATTCGGAAGACACATCCTATGCACGATCGTTATTCCACATTGTGCCCTTTCTATCTTTCAGACAAACATGGTATACATATTCACTATACATTGTTTTTATAATGAACTCTACTTCTATCCATTCCCTTAGCAGGAAGAAAGTAAACCATTAATCATGCGCCCGCCTACTTCCCTTGTATTCACCTCTTTTTGAAATGCTAGTCTTATTATCCGTAAATAGCGGGATTAAAAAATAAAAATTCATATGCTTGTTTTTTTGTTACAATAAAGGAAAGTTACTTTTCGCAACGGTTTAACTCTCAGGAAAAATGATATATCTAGCAAAAACGTAGTTTGGTCGATATAATGCAACTTCTACCTATAAAAAGAACATGCACCCTTTACATACAACATCATTTTTCTAAATTATACAGGGGGAACGAACATGACCATTGAAAATCAATTTATCCAAAAGGTTTACTATAAAACATTTTTAACAGAAGAAACTTCTACTCCAGTATCGGAAGTACTCGGTGAAGCATATATAAATGAATCTACAAACGAATTCTCCAACATTTCTAATATCCGCTTTGCTCAAGGTGAATTTTATTACCAAAATAAAGACTTTGAAGCAGCGATATTTAAATGGGAGAAAGTAAATAACGAACTTGCACTTTGGGCAACCAAAAATATTGCAGATTCTTATTTTGAATTAGGATTCTTGCCAAAAGCAGAAGAAATTTATCAATCTATCCAAACGGAAGATACAACTCTTACAATGGAAGTTTCCTTACAACTTCTTTCTCTTTATATCGAACAAGATCGTTTAGGTCTAGCATTTAAGACGATTAGTGAGGCTGTTGCATTTCAACCTGACTATCCAAATATTACTGCAATTGCTCGCTCATTCTATGAAAAACAAGAAGATTGGAATAACGCCATCGAACTTGCCGTTCAAGAAGGAATTCGAACAAAATCATTACACTGGTTCGATACTTTAATCAATTATGTGAATCAAGGATTCACGAAACAAATCAAACCAGAATATTTCTATGAATCTTTAAAAGCTTTATATGCGATTGATCAAGTCCAATTTAAAGAACTTGTTATTGCGCTTTGGAACAGCTATCAAAATGAAAACTTGCATCTACCTTGGATTCAAACAATAAATCATTTATTCTTACATATTGAAACAGATAACAATGACGATTGGCATGAAATTGTTGAACGCTACCAAGATACGTACTTTGAATTAATTACTGGTGAACATTTCATGCATGAAATGCAGGGACTTGTACCAGATTTATTAACAAATTGGTTTAGTTTAACGAAAGCAAAAGATGCCCTATTTGTCTCTGCTGCAGTGTTAGCATGGAATGAAGTTTCACCTACAACTTTAGAGTCATTACTCGTAAAAAGTGCGGGAGCCCTACTCTCTAATTCAACAGCTGAAAAAAATGTAAATCTGGAAACCGTTTCTCATTTATTCGAAACAATTGCTGTATGGGCTGAACAAAATGATGTGGATTTAAGTCATCAATTTACGTTACTTGTTCATGAACTATGTGATTTAAATGTTACACAATTACTAATAGCGGGAACTAGTGACCATGATAAGTCATCATTCATCAATTCAATATTAGGAGAGAACATCTTAACTGAGACTGTAACAACTCCTATTCTATTTAAAGATGATAGCAAAACTGAAATAACAGAATTCACTGCGTTAGATGTACACAATATACCGAACTTTGATGAATTCCATCAAATAATGGCTACACCTTCCGAGTCAGAACTTGAGAAGAAGTGTATAGAAATTAAGTTACCAAGTAGATTTTTAAGAAAGAATAAATTTGCATTCCTTGTTACGCCATCTGTTCAAGGGCAAGTGGATAAAAACAGCTCATATTTTGAATACTTACAAGCAGCAGATAGCCTTATTTACGTATTAAATTCAGCTTCACCATTGCATGGTGAAGAGCTTGATACATTACTTTATTTACGTGAACAAGTGCCAAACTTACAAATTCATTTCGTATTACACACAAATAGTGCGGCCAATAATGAAAAACTAATGAGTAAGATTAAGGTCCATTTCCCAAATGCAAAGTTCTTCCCATACTCTCCTTCACAAGAGAGTAGCCAGCAACTTGGAGACGTGACAGAGTCTATTCTTGCTAATCTAGCTGAACGCGACATAGAACAAGAACGTATAAAAAAACTAATATGGTTTACGCAAAAAACAATCGCATACCTTGTAAATGAACGTGTGGAATTAGAAAATACATTAGTGAAATCAGTACGCTGGAATAAACATATCTCAGTAAAACTAAACGGATTTATTAACAATCTTACTGCTCTTGAAAAAGATAAAATTCGTTCTATTACAGAATCTTATCTTTTAACGAAAGAAGAAATCACACGAGATATCCATTCTCAAATTCCTGAATTATTACAGAGCTGTTCTGATCTTGTTCAAGAAGATAGTGATTTCAAATTAGTTCATGAGGAATTAAATGCTGCAATGAACGAACGAATTCAAAAACATGTACAGCAAGTGCTTCTTCCTAAATTTACTGGGTTTATTCAAGAGTGGATTGAAACAGCGCATAATGAATTTATTCAAGCTCAATCTTATTTAGATGAAATGAGTGAAACGTTTAATAAATTATATAAAGAAGAACGCATGAAACTTCCTTGCGATTTCAAATTACTAGATGATTGGCATCGAGATGTTGTACGTATGACAAATCGAATTACAGTATCGAACATCAATATTTTATTACGCTTTACACCAACACAATTTTTCTTAAAGAGTGCGGGAAAACTATTTGGTAACATGCAAAAAAATCAATCTATGCTTGCAAACAAATATAAACAATACATTGAAACGGAAGATTATACGGAAATTGCTCAAACAATCTCAAAACAATTCTTCCTTCAATTTGAAGTATTTGAAGGCGCATTAGAACGAGATATCATGATGTTCTTTAAAGATCCACTTAGCATACTGAAACAAAATGTAGAATCAGCTCAACTTGAAATACAGGAAGACGAGCAAACATTAGCAACGTTAAGAAGCAACCCAGAAACTTATCACGATCCGTTAGCATTCTTTAAACTGCAACTATTGCAGCACAAATTCGTTTTAAGTACGAACAAAAATAATGAAGATGCCTATGAATTTAATGAGTCTCCTACGATTTAACATAAAAAACCAAGCAAACTAAAATTTGCTTGGTTTTTTACATTAATTCATTATTTTCATATGTTCAAATGGATAATAAATTGCAGCTAATTCACCTAACACATCAGCTTTATCAATAAGTCCTAAACCATTTCTACTATCTCTACTTATTAAACGGTTATCTCCCATAACAAAAATCTTATTTGTAGGAATTGTAATCGGTCCAAAGTCATCTGTTAAATTCATAAGTTTTTTTTCAGCTTGTTTTTTATTACTATACAAATACGCTTCCTCTATCACTTCATGATTCACATATAATTGATCATTTCTCACCTCAATGACATCGCCAGGCAAACCAATAACCCTTTTCACATAAAAATTATCCGTCTTCACAACAATAATATCTTCTCTCCCATAGCTTTCAAATTGCTTTGCCAACTTATTTACAATCACCTTATCCCCATCTTGTAACGTTGGCTTCATGGACGCTCCTTTTACAGTCGTAGGAAAAAACACGAAAATTTTCGCCAAAAACACCAACAAACATGCAATTGCAATTGTTCCAAAGAATTCACGCCAACGTTTTTTCTTTTGCATCATTCCACCATCTCATCATCTTTTTACTTTTATTATAAGGACTTCAACCATCTAATTTCCACAAAATTCTGAATTATAAAATTAGAATATTATGAACTTAGAATAACACCCCATAAACTTCTTATTTTATATACTATAATTTATATTTATCTCACTATGTGTCAGCAGTAAAACTCCATCTCAAAAATCGGCTGAAATAAAATAGTAAAAAAGATACTCTCAAAATAGTCTATCTACTATTTTTGAGAGTATCTTTTTATATTCCCACATATACAATACACATTTGAGCCGCTACATATGTAAACCAAATCCAAAGTGGTTCATATTTTAATTTGCGTCCTCCAATATCTGTCACGCCTATAATAAAATCAGAAATCACAAATAGTAAACCACCAAAAGCTGGTATCCACCATATTCCTGTATTCTCATAGTATAAGGCGAATGCAAAGCAAGCCATTCCTCCAACCCACAGTCCGTAAATTAGAGCTCCTATCGTAAATAATTTATCTTGTTTATCATTTCGTATAAAAAAGAACCATCCTATAATGAGAAAGAGTCCGTATACGAGTAAACCAATCCAAAAACCATTCCATGAGATGCCTGTTTGCAAAAATGCTTTTACATAAAAACAATGTGCAAGAGCGAAAGTAATCATCCCTCCAATTAACCTGTGACCAATTGGAATCAAACCTGCCATAAATAAATCTCCTACAGTTGATAACGTCATACCTAGTGCAACCCACGTACTATACTCCACTGATGGATCTTGTAACCATATCCAAATTGCACTTGCTGTTAAAGAAAAACTAAGAATAAGACGCACCGCTAAAGGTAACGGCATATTATTTCTTGTCTTTTTTGTCTGTCCTATTGCATACATTGCACCAATTAAAAAAAGAATGATTTGCCCAATTAACACCATGTAAAGTAGATTCATAACATGTTCTCCTCAATAAATGCTTTTTGTATCTTTTTTCGTTATACCTAGTCTATTATCCTTTTTCTATATAAAAAAGAAGAACAGTACTGTTCTTCCATTGTAATCGTTTTCCTGTTATTTATGCTACTTGTTTTTCTTGCTCCATTTTCTGCTTAGCTGGCGTACCATTCACCACGATAATTCCCGCGGCTACACATGCTAAACCGAATAATACAAATGAATGAATTGCTTCTCCTAAAATCATGCTTGATAATAACACACCAAAGACGGGTATAAAGAACATGTACATTGATACTTTTCCAACTTTGTTGTACTTCATAATTGTATTCCAAATACAAAAGCCTGCTGCGGATAAGAAAGATAAGTAGATAAGCATAAGTATTGCATGTATACTAAATGCAAATGGCATGACTCCAACTTGCAAAGCCCCTATACATAATAACCCGATAGAACCAAAAATCATTTGGTATGCTGTCATATAGCCAACATCTAATGTTTTGCTGCCTTCTTTCGCCAATATGTTTCCATATGAATACAACATTGCTGCACTAAGAAGTAATAAGCTACCGATTCCGAAATGGAATGACAGACTACCATCACTCGGTACATTTACTAAAATGACACCACAAAAGCCGATAGAGACCCCAATTATTTTTCTCATATTGAGAGCGTCATCTTTATATAAAAAGTGAGCAAGTAAAATTTGAAAGAATGATGATGTTCCTGAAATGATAGCTCCTTCAATACCAGAACTATAACTCATTCCAATATAAAAACATATATATTGAAGAAATGTTTGAAATAAACCAATTTGTATTAACTGCTTCCCCGTTCCTTTTTTGAAGCTCATATCTTTTCCTAACACTTTAAAGAATAATAAGAGCATGACTCCAGATAAAAAGAAACGATAACCAGCAAATAATATTTGCTCCCCAACTTCTTGTGGCTGAATTCCAAGTTCAGCATAACTTAATTTAATAAAAGGAAATGCGCTCCCCCATAAAAAAGTCGCTACTATTGCTGCAATCAGTACGCCAATCGGATGGGTAAAAAATTTCTCTGTCTTCACTTGTTGTCTTCCTTTCCGATCTTTTTATGAACAATATTCATATATACCAAAGGAAGTGTGAAAACACAAGTTTTCAGTTTATAGGCAAACAAAAACATATCATCAAATGAAAACATATGCTATACTATAGAATAATTACAACATAATAACTATTAAAATCAGATTCAACAGAAATGCTGCTATCCATTATGGATGGCAGCTTTCGTCGTTTTATAGGGGTTTCGATTTTGATTCTTTTTCTCAATAAGAATTTGGAAGGAGCGAGTAGTAATGAACTCAGAAGTAAAAACATTACAAGTACAAAAGTCTATTTCTCATCCCTCTTTATGGGATACATTAAAGAAACATTATGAGCTTATCTTTGCAATCGCATCTGGTATTTTCATTTTAGCTGGTTGGTTATTCACAAAGAACGATGTAATGAATGCAGGCATTACTTGCTATATCCTTGCTTATATCGTTGGTGGCTATGCAAAAGCAAAAGAAGGCATTGAAGATACAATTGAAGAGAAAGAGCTAAATGTCGAAATGCTTATGCTCTTTGCTGCTATCGGTGCTGCAATGATTGGCTACTGGGCAGAAGGCGCGATTTTAATCTTTATCTTTGCACTGAGCGGTGCGATGGAATCTTATACATTAAGTAAAAGTCAAAAAGAAATTTCTGCACTTCTTGATTTACAACCTGAAGAAGCATTACGTATTTCAAATGGAACCGAGGAACGTGTTCCTGTTGGACGATTACAAATTAACGACATTATTTTAATTAAGCCAGGTGAGCGCGTTCCTGCTGACGGTACGATTCATAACGGTGAAACAAATATCGATGAAGCTGCTATTACAGGCGAACCTATTCCGAATGAGAAAAAATTCGGTGATGAAATATTTGCCGGTACTGTAAATTTACGCGGTGCTATCGAAGTTAAAATTACGAAGCCGAGCGATCAAACATTATTCCAAAAGATTATCCGTCTCGTCCAAAGTGCACAAAGTGAAAAATCACCATCACAACTATTCATCGAAAAGTTTGAAGGAACATACGTAAAAGGCGTACTACTCGTTGTTGCGCTTATGATGTTCGTCCCTCATTTCTTACTGGACTGGAGCTGGAATGAAACGTTTTATCGCGCTATGATCTTACTTGTAGTCGCATCTCCTTGTGCACTCGTTGCCGCCATTACACCAGCAACGTTATCCGCAATTTCTAACGGAGCAAGAAATGGAATTCTCTTTAAAGGTGGCATACATTTAGAACGCCTCGCTTCCGTAAAAGCGATCGCCTTTGATAAAACAGGAACATTAACACAAGGAAAACCTACGGTAACAGATGTATATGTTCGAGAAAATATGACAGAAAAAGAAGTACTTTCGATTACAGCAGCAATTGAAAGTCACTCTACACATCCTTTAGCTGAATCTATTGTTAAATATGCACAACATGCGCATGACATTACATTACAAAAACCAGAAAATGTTGAAGATGTAACTGGCTTTGGGCTAAAAGGAATATTCGAAAGCAAAGCTTATAAAATAGGTAAAGCTGATTTTATCGGTGATGAAACAAAGACATTTCATAATGGTATTTCTGCCTCACTTGAAAAAGAAGGTAAAACTGTCGTTTATATTCGTGATGAGGATGGCATCCTTGGACTTATCGCTTTAAAAGATACACTTCGCCAAGAAACAATAGCTGCTATTCGCGAACTACAAAGCATCGGTGTCGAGGCAATTATGATTACTGGAGATAATGAAGAAACGGCAAAAGCTATTGCCTCTGAAAGTAATATAAAAGAATATTACGCATCATGCTTACCAGAAACAAAAGTTGAAACGATTAAAAAGCTAAAAGAAAAATACGGGACAGTAGCAATGGTCGGAGATGGTATAAATGATGCCCCTGCACTCGCTACTGCTAGCATTGGTGTAGCAATGGGGGAAGGAACAGACGTAGCTTTAGAAACTGCAGACGTTGTACTTATGAAGAACGAATTATCTCGACTTTCCCAAGCAATCCGTTTATCAAAACGAATGAACCGTATTGTAAAGCAAAACGTAATCTTTTCACTAGCTGTAATTGCAATGCTGATTTGTTCAAACTTCTTGCAATTTTTAGCTCTTCCATTCGGTGTTATTGGGCATGAAGGAAGTACGATTCTTGTCATTTTGAATGGCTTACGATTATTAAAAGGAAACAAATAAAAACGGGTCCCTCATAGAGGACCCGTTTTTATTTTAGTGATAGCTATTATGCCCGTTCGCACTACTACTCGTTTTATGCTTTGGATGTGAACTGCTCTTTTGTTTATTGTTATTTTTATTGTTGTGATTCTTTTTATTATTACTCATGAAATATCCCCCCTGTTCCCTATTATTATGGAACAAGAGATCATTTTTCATTACGGGAATTATTGTCACCCGTTCTATAATGATGGAGTAAACCATTAATTTCACCGCCAAGTAAAATCACCCATCCAGTTAAGTAAAACCATAACATTAAAATAATAATACCACCGAGACCACCATATGTATTGGCGTAATTCGCAAACTTATCTACATAATAAGCAAATGAGTACGATACCACAATCCATCCTACAGTAGCAAATGTTGCTCCTGAAATGACTTCTCTTCTTTTTAACTTTCGATCTGGTGCAAATGTATATAAAAAACTAAACAATGCGAATAAAACAAAGAAACTCGCTACTAATCGCATAATACTCCACACGTAAGAAAAACTATCCGATAACCCAATTGCTTTAAATACCGCTGCCCCAATCACTTGTCCAAACACTGGAACAATTAGCGCAAACACAATCATAAAAATAATCGCTAATGTAAACACAATTGATAAAGCTCTCGTTTTAATAAAGGAACGTGTTTCTGTTACATCATACGCACGATTAAAAGCATTCATAACCGCATTTACCCCGTTTGAAGCAAACCACAGCATTGATAATAAACCAAATGATAATAAACCACCATTTTGCTCATTTACAACTTTATCAACGTTTACTTCAATTAAAGACATTGCATCTTCGGGTACGTACGGTTCTAATAAGTTGAGCACACTTTCTGTTTGAAGGTCAATGAATCCAAGAAGCGTAATTAAGAAAACAAGCCCAGGAAAAATCGCAAGCAAGAAGAAATAAGCGAGCTGTGCTGCCAAGCCCGCTACATCATCGCGCATCGTCCGGTCATACAAATCTTTACCAAACGAATAAGTACGATTTCTTCTCACCTTTTCTAAAATTTTTCTCATATATGTTTAAACGCTTTTCTTCTCTTCTTTATCTTGCTTCAACTCAATGTACGCTTCAGTTTTTTTTTCCTCTGCATTTGAGTCTTTCATAAATAGTTCACGCGCTTCTTTCATACCGCCATCTTCAGCAACTACTGGCTCTTCTTCTGCTTTCAGCTCATCTACCTTTGAAGATACAGCTTGAATTTCAATCGTTTCTGGCTTCTCTGCTGGCTCAACCTTTTTCTTACTAAAAATTTCTTTCGTTTCTTTTAACGTCTCTACAACAGACGGCGTCAATTTTTTAATTTCTGCTACTTTCGCTTTTACTACATTGAAGTCAGCGAGTTCGCGCCCTTTATCTGTAACAGTTTGCACTTTTTCTTTTATCTTCGCATTTTCACCGATTTCAATCATCTTTGTTTTTGCTTTTTCAGCAGTATTTTTTACTTTTTCACGGTTTTCCTTCTTCAACATAGATACAGCTACACCTGCAGCTACACCAATCGCAATGTTTCGAGCAATATTATTTTTCTTTGCCATATTCCTTCACCCTTTCATTTCTTATGTTAGAAAGTATTTCTTTCTAAGCTTCCTCATATTCCTTGTTCATTTCGAATGAAAGCTAATAGCTTTGTACACCCTTCTGTTACAAGGTCATATACTTCTTGGAAATTCCCTGTATAGTAAGGGTCGGGAACGTCTGTCCAGCCACCGTCTGGAACAAAATCGGACAGTCTGCCAATATAGCCTCCAGTTTTACCTAAACTTTTTAAATCTGCTATATTCTTGTTGTCCATGGCAATAATATAATCAAACTTTGTTAAGTCTTCTTTTTCTACTTGCCTTGCTTTAATTCCTTCAAAAGTGACTGCATTTTCTTTTAAAATTTTTTGTGTTCCTTTATGTGGCGGATGGCCAACATGCCAATCTCCAGTTCCTGCAGAATCAATGACAATTTTCTCCTCGAGTCCCTCTTTTACGACAAGATCTCGAAAAATTGCTTCTGCCATCGGTGAACGGCAAATGTTCCCAAGACAAACAAACAATACTTGAACCATATTTTTGTTCTTCCCTTCTTGGTGCATTTCTTTATATATACTTATAGTATAAACAACCAATTATTAATTATAAAGGAAATCCCTACTAATTTAATAGGATTGAAAAGATTCATTAACGAAAATGATAAAAAATGTTAAGATATCCTTATGTTATTTTAAAGGGGGACACTTCGGTGGATTTATCCGTAAAGTCAGAAGAAAACGTTGAATATATGGTCGAAGCTATTAAAGAAAAATTACGTATGGTTAATGCTGGAGCGATGAGAGCTGCTAGCTTTAATGAAGAAATGTACGAAGACTTACGTGACATTTATGAGCATGTTATGAAACGTGAAACATTCAGCATCAGTGAAATGCAAGCTATTACAGAAGAATTAGGTACATTAATTAAAAAGTAAAAAAAGCCTCGTTTATATGAGGCTTTTTTTATTTCCAACAAATTCATGACAACTCTTCTCTTTCCCTCAACCAACTGTAAAATACTGTACAATGGAAGTAGAACCTCACCTTAGATTTTTTCTCCATACATACTACTCACAAATAATAGCAACACTACCATTGCTAACTGTTTTTACTGGAGGTGCTTACTTATGAGCAATTGGTACAGTAAGACGAAAAATCAAACATTAATCGACTTAGAAACAAACGAACAACACGGTTTAACAGATGAAATCGTAAATGAACGTTTAAAGCAATACGGTTTTAATGAATTAGCTACAAAACAAAAACGCACTTTATGGCAGCGTATTTTCGCCCAAATTAATGACATCCTCGTATATGTCCTTATTATTGCTGCTCTTATTTCAGCCTTTGTAGGTGAATGGGCTGATGCAAGTATTATTGTGCTCGTTGTAGTTTTAAACGCTGTTATTGGCGTCGTCCAAGAATCAAAAGCAGAACAAGCTTTAGAGGCATTGAAAAAGATGGCGACACCTAAAGCTATCGTCAAGCGAAATGGTGAACTAAAAGAAATTCCATCTGAGCACGTCGTTCCAGGTGATATCGTTATGCTCGACGCCGGACGATATATCCCATGCGATTTACGCCTAATCGAAACCGCAAATTTAAAAGTTGAAGAATCTGCTCTAACTGGTGAATCTGTCCCTGTTGATAAAGATGCAATTTACCACCCTTCCATGCAAAGTGAAGAACAAGTACCACTTGGTGATCAAAAAAACATGGCCTTTATGTCTACTCTTGTAACATATGGAAGAGGCGTCGGTGTCGCTGTTGAAACTGGAATGAACTCACAAATTGGTAAGATTGCTACCCTTTTACATGAAGCAGACGATGATATGACACCACTTCAAAAAAGCTTGGCACAAGTCGGAAAGTATTTAGGCTTTGTCGCTGTAGCTATTTGTATCGTTATGTTTCTCATCGGCTTTTTACAAGGCCGGGATACGTTAGAAATGTTTATGACTGCTATTAGTTTAGCCGTTGCAGCTATTCCAGAAGGGTTGCCAGCTATCGTTTCCATCGTTCTTGCAATTGGTGTACAGCGCATGATTAAACAAAATGTTATCATTCGGAAACTACCAGCTGTTGAAGCTCTCGGTTCTGTCACAATTATTTGCTCAGATAAAACAGGTACGTTAACACAGAATAAAATGACCGTTACTCACTTTTATAGCGATAACACATACGATCACTTAGAAAATTTAAATGTAAATAACGATGCGCAACGTCTATTGTTAGAAAATATGGTGCTATGTAATGATGCATCTTACAATAATGACTCACAAACCGGAGACCCGACTGAAATTGCGCTTCTCGTTGCTGGAAGTACTTTTAACATGCAAAAAAATCATTTAGAAAAGTTACATGAACGCATTAACGAGCTGCCTTTCGATTCAGATCGTAAAATGATGTCAACCGTGCATACATACGATGAAAACTACTATAGCATGACGAAAGGTGCTATTGATAAACTCTTACCTCGATGTACCCACATATTTAAAAACGGTAAAATCGAGGTTCTAACAGATGTTGATAAAAATCAAATATTAGAAGCTGCCGGGGCAATGTCTCAAGAGGCTTTAAGGGTACTTTCATTCGCGTTTAAACAATATAATTCAAACGATATGGATATAGATCATCTTGAAGAAAGCCTCATCTTTATTGGTCTTGTCGGTATGATTGATCCACCGCGAACTGAAGTAAAAGATTCCATTACAGAATGTAAAAAAGCCGGTATTCGCACAGTTATGATTACTGGTGACCATAAAGATACCGCCTTTGCAATCGCCAAAGAACTTGGCATTGCTACAGACATATCTGAAATTATGATTGGAACTGAATTAGATAACATTTCAGATACAGAGCTAGCAAGCAAAATTAATCACTTAAATGTATTCGCCAGGGTCTCTCCAGAGCATAAAGTGAAAATTGTAAAGGCATTACGCGCAAAAGGAAATATCGTTTCTATGACTGGTGATGGCGTCAATGACGCTCCATCTTTAAAACAAGCAGATGTTGGCGTAGCGATGGGCATTACAGGAACAGACGTTGCAAAAGGGGCTGCAGATGTCGTGTTAACAGATGATAATTTCTCATCTATCGTGAAAGCTGTTGAGGAAGGTAGAAATATTTATCGGAACATAAAAAAATCAATCCTCTTCCTACTCTCTTGTAACTTTGGAGAAATTATCGCTTTATTTTTAGCCATTTTACTCGGCTGGGCAACACCACTACGACCTATTCACATTTTGTGGGTGAATTTAATTACAGATACACTACCTGCATTATCACTTGGGGTTGATCCTGAGGATCCAGATGTGATGAAGGAAAAACCACGACATGCGAAAGAAAGCTTATTTAGTGGTAGTGTTCCTTTTCTTATTTTCAATGGGGTTGTCATTGGGCTTTTAACGTTAATAGCCTTTATCGCCGGAGCAAAATTCTATACTGGTGATACAAATTTATTTCCTCTTTTCCCAGAGCAAATTGATGAGGATGCTCTATTACACGCTCAAACGATGGCATTTGTCGTTCTTAGTTTTTCTCAGCTCGTTCATTCATTTAACTTGCGTTCAAGAACGAAATCCATTTTTTCAATTGGGATTTTTACAAATAAATATTTAGTCTTCTCCCTTCTTATCGGTATTCTTATGCAAGTGTGTATTATCTCCATCCCACCTCTTGCAAATATATTCGGTGTGCATGCATTAACGATGCGAGATTGGGGATTTGTTCTCTTATTAAGTATCATTCCACTTGTTGTGAATGAGATCATTAAATTAGTGAAGAGAAACTAAAAGGCAATGAGGACTCTTCCTCATTGCCTTTTCATTTATCCTTGTAATTCTTTTTTAATGTTCTCAGTTAATGTAGCCATACGTTTGCGACTTTCTTCACGCTCACGTTTATTTTGTTCTTCAATTTGTTGCGTTTCTTGCATACCTCTTGAAATAATGTTCCAAGTTTCCTCAAGTGTTTCCATCTTAATACTAGAAGAACCTGATAATCTCGCCACTTCCACACTTTGCGTTGCAATATTTTGTGCATTTTTCTTAAGTAATTCATTTGTACGGCGATCCAGTTCGGCCATAGAATCTGCAACAAGCTTTTGACGCTTCGCATTTACCGCTTGAATGATACCATTTTTAAAGATAGGAATCGTCGTAATAAATGCTGTATTGATTTTACCAATTAATTTATTATTACCACGTTGTATCATACGAATTTGTGGTGCTGTCAGTAACGCAACCATACGTGCTTTTTCTAAATCATCAATACGCTGTTCTAAAATTTCAACAGAGTTTTTAAGTGACTCTAATTCAATACCTGCTAATTGGTCATTGTTACGTACACGCTCTTCATACATCGGAACTAGTTCTGTATTTAAACGCTCTAATAACATTTCCCCTGCTACTACATATTTTTCTAAGTCTAAGTAATATTTTAAGTTTTGCTCATATAAACCGTCTAACGTACCAATTGATTTTTTCATTTCATCTTGATACTTCGTAATTTCCACATATACTTTATCAATTTCACGGCCCATCGTTTGGTACTTACTAAAGATTTGTTCAATCATTTTATCCGCTTTTTTGAACATACGTGAGAAGAAACCACTTTTCTCTTCCGCAAAGTCTTTGCTATCGAATCGGTCCATAATTTTACCAAGTTGTTTTAATAATTCACCCGAATCTTCTATTTTTGATAATGACATTGTATGTAGAATTTGATCAGCAAAACGTGAAATTTCCATAGAAGGTTCTTTTCCAAGCTCGATTAATTCTAACTGATCTTTAATATCTACTGCATTATAAATACGTTGTACTTCTGCATCTTGTCTAAGTTGTAAACGAACATCTTGTGCTGTTTGCTCATTTAATTCTGTTTTCGAATCTAGTACGACTGGGTTATTCATATGGTATTCTCCCTTTCCTTATAAAAATGGACGAAATAGTCCTTTTATTGTTTGTGATAAATTTTTATAGGCTGATGAACCATGAAACTCAAGATCGAAATTAACTTCTTCAAGCCAATGTGAATCAAATGCTGCTGCATCAATATACGGTTCAATATCATTTCGTCCCGTTGGATTGAAGTGGAACACATCTACTCCTATTTGATTTAAAAATAGTAATAAAACAGCATCAGAACGAGTTAATTCTCCACTCTTCTCATTATTAAATATAACAATTTTCGGTACATCTTGTGAATAATCAAATTTCTCAAGCTGTTCTAAAATATTTGGTGGTATTTGAGAAAGTTGCGCGAAAACATATAGCGCTACATCTTGTTTCGTCTCTTTTGCAATTGGTTTACACATTTCACTTTCGCACGCATGAATGATCGCCTCTGCAATACCATGTTGTAATCCTTCTGGCAATCTTTTATGTGGCCACCAATGACTGTTCATAATTAAATCTGGATGTAATTTCCCCCCGCGGTCTAAAGCATCTCGGTAATGATATTGGAAATTTGCTTTTTGTTCTTTCGTAAATGGGAATGTATTAATTAATAAACTGTTATCAAACGATGTAACAGCCTTTAATCGCTGAAAATACTCTTTATCATTTTTTGAAACACCTGATATTTTCGCAAATAAAGAAGGGATATAAATGTGTTTATTCTCAACAAAGAATGTCGGACGTACAAATGCCTTTTCTTTCGTAATTAAAAAGAGTTCATCATACGTTGTTTTGAGCGTACGAGCTACAGGCGTATATGAACGGAATTGCCACGGCTTGTATAGCAGTGAATTATCGTGGTGAAGTACTTGCTCAATTTCTTTTGAAGCTTGATATGCTACTGTTGCAACTCGCTCACGGCGGCGATCTGGAAACGGCTCAAGAGAAATCCGACTTGGATGAGACACGACAAAACTTCTTCCTTCCTCATCAACATTCTCAAATCCATCTTTTCCTTCTGGGTGATAATAAAGTACATCGCAGCCGAGCATAATAAGAAAGTATAAGAAATATATACGACTTTCCTGTGCATCACCGTACCAAACGATACGCGGCATTTGTTTCTTATAATTAATCGTAGAGAACCACTTCGCTACGTAATTTTCACTTAACTTAATCATATCGATTAAGAAACGACGGAATCCTTCTGTTTTTAATGATTGGTTATGTTGTTTTTCATACAATTTCAATACAGAAATAAACATCGTATGTATATAATGCTGTAAGTCAGGATTGTCTACTTGTGGTAAGAGTTGTTTTCCAGACAAATGGGCTACAAGCCTATTTACTGTAAGTCCATTCGGTGCTTCTTGATGTAATGTAAAAACATCTTGAATATGGCGCAGTTTTTCGGGATCAATCACCTTATTTAAATTTTGTTCATGCAAAACCTCAATCCCTTTTACTTCACTATAATCAAATAGCTCATTGAAATATTCATCTACATCATTAGGAACACCAAGAATACGAGTTGCTATATAACTAAACTTCATCTCATTCTCTGTCAGTTCATATTGTGGGCGTTTTTCTAAAAGTGCTTCAAATTGCTTTAAATCTGATTCGTCTTTTAATGCATATGGTTGAAGTGTAAAACGTGAAAACACAACAGTTCACCTCCAAAAACATTTACTTTTTTTATAAAGTCTCTCTTCTATTATAAACTATTTTTGATTATAAAAAATGGGCGCTCGCATAACGAGCAAACCCATTTCAATTATTTATGATTATTTTTAGTAGCTGCAACTTCTTCTTTAGCTTGTCCAGAATTCTTCATATAGTGAAGTATAAACGTTGCTCCAAATGCTACAACTAAAATAATAAAGAATAGCGTATGGCTTACTTCAATATGAATAACAGACAATAACATTTTTGCTGCAATAATTAAGATTAAAATATATGCTGTCGTTTCAAGTTCTGGAATACGCTCTAACAATTTTAAGAATACACCAGCGATACCGCGCATCATTAAAATACCGAGCATTCCACCTAATAATAAAATCCAAACTTGATTTGATACACCAAATGCAGCAAGTACGCTATCTACAGAGAACGCGATATCCATTAATTCAACCATCGCAACTGTTCCCCAGAAGACACCAAACATTCTGAAGAGAATACTGTTTTGGTTCATACCATGAGCTTCCTCTTCTTCTGCATTACCTTTTCGTTTATCAATGAAGTATTTAACTGAAAGCCATGCTAAGTAAAGTGCACCTAACACTTTTACCCATGCTAATTTAATTAAGAACATTCCAATTCCAATTGCGATAAATCGAAATACATAAGCTCCAATAAGTCCATAGAATAATGCTTTTTTACGTTTTTCTTCCGGAAGGTGTTTTACCATTACTGCTAATACAAGTGCGTTATCAGCAGATAACAATCCTTCAAGTACAACAAGTGTACCTATTAATCCCCAAGATACTGGATCTTGCAACACTTTAATCCACATGTCCAAGTCGAAAAACTGAGCATACGTATCAAGGATTCCTTGCAAAATACTCATCTTACCTATATCCCCTATTCTTTGCTAGATTTATAGAAAGGTCAAAAAAAGGAAACGAATATCGTTTCCTTTCTATGCATCCAAGCCATACGCTCTTACAAGCGCGCCTAAGCCACCTTGGAAACCGCTTCCTACTGCATTAAACTTCCACTGTCCATTATGACGGTATAATTCACAAAAGACAACTGCTGTTTCGATGGAGAAATCTTCCCCTAAATCAAAACGAAGAACTTCTTCATTCGTTTCTTCATTTGCTAAACGAACGAATGCGTTTCCTACTTGTCCAAAGTTTTGACTACGGCCTTCTCCATCATAAATTGTAACTGTAATAGCAATTTTGTGCACATCTGCTGGAACTTTCTTCAGGTCCACAACAAGTTGTTCATCATCGCCTTCACCTTCACCTGTGCGGTTATCCCCTGTATGTAGAACAGATCCGCAAGGGGACTGTAAATTATTATAGAAAATAAAATCAGTTTCCTTCGTACATTTTCCATTGGCATCTAATAGGAATGCTGATGCATCTAAATCGAAATCTGATCCACCGTCATAAGATTTAATGTCCCACCCAAGACCAATTACTGCTTTTGTTAAACCTGGGCTTGTCTTACCTAAATCAATCTTCTGTCCTTTTTGCAATTGAATAACCATTTATATTCACCTCTATAATTTAATTTTTAAAAATAAATCCATCAGTAAACATACGTTTCACTGATGGATTTATTAATCTATTACTCTACATCTAAACCAAAGTTATTACATAGAGACGCTAATCCACCTTGGAATCCACTTCCGATTGCATTGAACTTCCAGTCACCTGCATGACGGTATAATTCACCTACTACAACAGCTGTTTCAATAGAGAAATCTTCTCCTAAGTCGTAACGAATTAACTCTGCATTCTTTTCTTCATCTAAAATGCGTACGAAAGAGTTAGAAACTTGTCCGAAGTTTTGGCTACGACCTTCTCCATCGTAAATTGTAATTGTAAAACAAATACGTTCGATATGTGCAGGTACATTTTTCAAATCTACTTTAATCGATTCATCATCGCCTTCACCTTCACCAGTTCGGTTATCTCCTAAATGCTCTACAGCGCCATTCGCACCTTTTGGGTTATTATAGAAGACGAAATCCTCTGCACCTGAAACTTTACCGTTAGCACCTACTAAGAAAATACTAACATCTAAATCGAAATCATTTTGTCCATCATAACGATTCGTATCCCAACCAAGTCCTACAAGAACTTTCGAAAGACCTGGATTCGTTTTTGTTAAGTCGACCTTTTGTCCTTTTTTCAATGAAATTGATGCCATATACAATTCCTCCTCGGTTTATTTTATTGATAACGTGATACAATCTCACTTAAGTTTTTATCTTGTGTGCCTTCTCCAACAGCTGAAAACTTCCATTCACTTCCGTGACGATACATTTCTCCTGCAATTAGAGTCGTTTTGCCAGCATAATTATCCGATAAATTATAGCGTGCTAATTCTTCACCAGTTTGCGGGTTTTGAATACGAATATATGCATTACGAATCATCCCGAAATCTTGACGACGATTTACACAGTCATAAATATTTACAACGAATACTAAACGATTAATACGGCTCGGAACTTTATGTAATTCTACGAAAATTGTTTCGTCATCACCAGCGCCTTCACCTGTTAAATTATCTCCTGAATGAATCATACTACCACAAGTAGAAAGCTTGTTTCCGAAGTAAACCAAATCGTTTTTGTTTACAAAACGATCCCCTTCTAACATAACAACAGATGCATCACAATCTACATTTGGTTTACTTCCAAATAATGAAGACAGAAACCCACCTGATTGCCCAATTGGATCCCAGCCTAAGCCAACCTGTAGTTTTGCTACTTTTGGTTGTCCTTTCGTTAAATCGATCTTTTGACCTTTTTCTAAAATAATAGGCATGCAGTTTCTTCCTTTCTACAAAGCATTTTCCAAGGCGGAAAATATTGTATTCTTCCCTTATATTGTAGCATTATTTACCTAGTGATAAAAAGGATAAATTCTCAGTTATATGAAAACATTCATATAATTTACTTATGATGATGTAAGAAGTGGTAAATAGCACCAATCATTCCTGCACAATTACCGTTTTGTGCAAGTTCAATCTCACAATTACTATAAATCTCTTTGTTTAAATATTTTTCTACCTCTTCTTTTACTTCTTTTAAGAACTCATTTCCTCTATCAGTAATTCCTCCACCTATAACGATCATTTCGGGATTAAAAATATAAGCAAGATTACTAATTCCAATCGCTAAATGTTTAAAGAAAACCTCAACCGCTTGCGTAACTTCTCTATCTCCTTTATCATACAGTTCGAAAATCGTTTTTCCATTCCAATCACTTTCACCTTTATATTTTCGCACAAGACGAATTAACCCTGAAATGGAAGCGACCTCTTCAAACTGCTTTCCTTCTATTAACATATTTCCCCATTCACCAGCACTAAAAGAATGTCCCCTGTATAACTCTCCGTCTATAAAAATCGCTCCTCCAATACCAGTTCCAAGAGTAAGCATAATAAAATTTCTTTTTCCGTTTCCAATACCTTTCCACTTCTCACCCAAAGCTGCACAGTTCACATCATTTTCAACGGACACAGGAATTTGTAATACTTCTTGCAATCTATCAATAATAGGAATAGTCGCGTAGTTCGGAATATGCTCTGTCCCTCCCGTTACAACTCCTTTATGAATATTAACAATTCCCGCAGTACTAATGCCAATTCCTGAAATCGTATGTTCATTCATTAATTGTTTGGATAGAAGAATAAGTTTTTGAATGATTTGTTCCCCACCCAAATGAATTTCTGTTAGAACCGTTTTATGCTTTCGTACTGTTCCTGTTTCTGAAACAATTCCATATTTAATTTGTGTACCACCAATATCAAATGCAATATATTCTTTCATCTGCTGTCACTTCCTCTACTGTAATGCGTGTAAAATTCCTACTGCTCTACTATTATAAAGAATTTACACTAACTCTTTTCTCTCTTCAGAAATACACCACCTTTTTCTATATATAGTTTTTTTTGCATAAAACTCTTTTTCCTAAGAAATATTACAAAGGGATGTATTTTAGATGGAATATTAATTTCTTAGGAGGAAAACAATGACGAAAATCTTCATTTTAGCATCAACACTCTCTTTATCTTTTTTTAGCGGTTTAAATATCGGTAATGCAGCAACAGAAAACTTCTCTCCAGCAGCAAACGCAATTGTACAAAATAACGATCATTTAGCCGAAGGCAACTCAAAAGATAATAATAAACCTCCAGGAAACAATGGTTCTCAGGACGATAGTGGTTCTGATGGCAATGGCTCGGGCGGTAGTGGTTCGGGTGGTAACGGTTCCGGTGGTAACGGTTCCGGTGGCAACGGTTCCGATGGTAACGGTTCCGATGGTAACGGCTCGGGTGGCAGTGGTTCCGGCGGCAATGGCTCGGGCGGTAGCGGTTCGGGCGGTAGCGGTTCGGGCGGTAGCGGTTCGGGCGGTAACGGCTCTGATGGCAGTGGTTCGGGCGGTAGCGGTTCGGGCGGTAACGGCTCTGATGGCAGTGGTTCGGGCGGTAGCGGTTCGGGCGGTAACGGCTCTGATGGCAGTGGTTCGGGTGGTAACGGTTCCGGCGGCAATGGCTCAGGTGGCAATGGCTCGAGTGGCAATGGCTCGGGTGGCAATGGCTCAGGTGGCAATGGCTCGGGTGGCAATGGCTCGGGTGGCAATGGCTCGGGTGGCAATGGCTCGGGTGGCAATGGCTCGGGTGGCAATGGCTCGGGTGGCAATGGCTCGGGTGGCAATGGCTCGGGTGGCAATGGCTCGGGTGGCAATGGCTCGGGTGGCAATGGCTCGGGTGGCAATGGCTCGGGTGGCAATGGCTCGGGTGGCAATGGCTCGGGCGGTAACGGTTCTGATGGCAGTGGTTCTGATGGCAGTGGTTCTGATGGCAGTGGTTCTGATGGCAGTGGTTCGGGTGGTGGCAGTGGTTCTGATGGCAGTGGTTCGGGTGGTGGCAGTGGTTCCGGCGGCAACGGTTCCGATGGTAACGGTTCTGGCGGCAATGGCTCTCAAGGTGGCAACCGTGTTAAAGGCGATAGCAGTTCTCAAGGCGGTAATGGCTCTCAGGGCGGTAACCGTATTAAAGGCAATAGCAGTTCTCAGGGTGGCAACGGCTCTCAAGATGGAAATGTAAAAGATAATGAGAAAAAACAAGGCGATAAGTTACCTAATACGGCAACACATTATCCTGCATCTATTTTAATAGGTCTTTCAACATTCTTAATCGGTATGTTACTATTTATTCGCCGTAAAAATGTAAAATAAAACACATCCTTCCATCTAAAACATACATGAAATAAATTGTAAAACTAAAAAGGACTTTGGATTGCATTTTATTATGCAGCCCAAAGTCCTTTTCATCCTCTATCAACAAAAGCATTAATACGCTTTTCCCCAATACACCATTTGCTTAGCTTCTTTCCCACAACAAATACATTCATCAGCTACATGCTCTTGCTCAAAAGGCATACAGCGTGAAGATACTCCGACTTCTTCTTTTAGTTTCTCTTCACAAGCTAACTCTCCGCACCACATTGCCTTAATAAATCCTTGCTTTTCATCCGCTACTTTTTTCATCTCTTCGAAATTCGTTACACTATACGTATTCTCATCGCGGAATACTTTTGCCTTATTAAATAAAGAATTATGAATTTCCTCAAGTAGCGCTGGAATACGTTCTTCTAATTGATCCATTGCTATAAATTCTTTTTCTTTCGTATCTCTTCTTACAAGTACGACTTGATTCTTTTCAATATCTTTAGGACCAACTTCTAGTCGAATTGGAATGCCCTTCATTTCATACTCATTAAATTTCCAGCCTGGTGTTTTATTACTAGCATCTATTTTCACGCGTGCAACCTTTTGAATATGTTCTTGTAACTCTGTTGCTTTCGCTAAAACTCCTTCTTTATGCTGAGCAATTGGCACAATAACAACTTGCACTGGTGCGACTTTAGGAGGCATTACAAGCCCATTATTATCACTATGAACCATAATAAGTCCACCTATCATTCTTGTTGATACCCCCCAAGATGTTTGGTGTACATATTGCCACTTACCGTTACGATCTAAAAACTTAATATCAAATGCTTCAGAGAAATTCGTTCCAAAGTTATGAGATGTTCCTGTTTGAAGTGCTTTCCCATCATGCATTAAGCTTTCAATCGTATAAGTTGCCTTTGCGCCTGCAAATTTTTCTTTCTCTGTTTTTTGTCCTTTAATTACTGGTATCGCTAAGTAATCTTCACAGAAAGAAGCATATAGATTTAAAATATGTAACGTTTCAGCTTGAGATTCTTCTGCTGTTTCATGAATTGTATGACCCTCTTGCCATAAGAATTCCGTTGTACGAAGGAATGGTCGCGTTGTTTTCTCCCAACGAACTACTGAACACCACTGATTATATAGCTTTGGCAAATCATTATAGGATTGCACAATTTTTGAAAAATGCTCACAGAATAAAGTTTCAGATGTAGGGCGTACACAAAGTCTCTCCGCTAACTTTTCATCCCCGCCATGTGTCACCCATGCTACTTCAGGAGCAAATCCTTCTACATGATCTTTCTCTTTTTGCAATAAACTCTCTGGGATAAACATTGGCATATACACATTTTCATGACCAGTTGCTTTTAGCTTCTCATCCATCACTTTCTGCATATTTTCCCATAAGGCATAACCGTACGGGCGTAGAATCATACATCCTTTTACACTTGAATAATCAACAAGTTCTGCTTTTTTCACAATATCTGTGTACCACTGTGCAAAGTCCTCTTCCATCTTCGTAATCGCTTGTACTTGTTCTTTTGCCATAGTCAGTCTTCCTCCTTTTGAAAATACAAAAAAGCCCGCGTCCCTAAATAGGGACCGAGCTTTGCCGGCGTTACCACCCTGATTCATGCACAAAAATTGCGCATGCTCTCTTTTTGATAACGGGAAATTCCCGCTGCATATGCAGAACTCAAAGGTAGGTTCCATATCATCTTTTTAAGAATCTTTCAGCCAGGCGGATTCTCTCTCTGCTAAAAAGGTTAAACATGTACTAGTCCTTTTTCATCGTTATAACGAAATAAATTTGTTGATTATCATAATACAAATTCTTTTTTAAAACAATAGCTAATTTTCTCATTTTTATATATTCTTTTCGTTTTTTGCAGTTTTATACGTAGCTTTTTCTCGTGATTTTTAAAAGTTGATGTGCAATCATACCGATAAGTGTACCAAGTAGAACGAAGAAACCAATAAATCCATATCCCATTCCTTCCCATCCACCAATCATCATCATTGTAACCGGAAAGGATGCTAAGCAAAGAAGTATTAAACTAAGTGCAAATATAATATCGAACTGTTTGTTTGGAAACCGTTTCTTTAGTAAATACGAAATAGCAAATACAAGGATAATCGTAATTCCGCCAATGATATAAAAAATACTAAATCCATCTAGCCAATCCACAGTATTCCCTCCTTCCATTCATTCCCTTATACTTAATTATATGTTTAACTTTTCTGAAAATAAATAATAAATTTTCACCTAAAAATATATTTTTATTACTAGGTATTAATAGTAATATATAAGAATAGGTTTTATATAATCAGGAGGGAACTTTATGGATAAAGCATTAACAAACCGCGTCATTATTTTATCTTTCGATTGCTTATCAGCTTTAGATTTTCCTATACTACAAAAACTCCCTAATTTCCAAACATTAATAAATAAGGGCGCGATTGCGACAAAAGTGGAACCTATTTATCCTTCTGTAACATACCCAAGTCACTCAACAATCGTTACTGGGAACTACCCTAATAAACATGGCGTAGTTAGCAATACGTTACTCCAACCTGGACGTGAGTCACCCGATTGGCATTGGTACCGAAAATCCATTAAAGGAACAACGTTATACGATGAAGCACGTAAAGAAAATTTAACGACAGCTGCCCTTCTATGGCCTGTCACCGGCAGAGCAAATATTGATTACAATTTACCAGAAATCTTTCCAAATAGACCGTGGCAAAATCAAGTTTTAGTTTCATTATTTAGTGGTAGTCCGCTATATCAATTAAATTTAAATCGTCGTTTCGGCCATATACGAAATGGTTTGTCACAACCTGAGCTCGATGATTTCGTACTTGCTTCTGCTGTACATACAATCCAAACGAAGAAGCCTAATGTCATGTTTGTACATTTCACCGATCTAGACACTCAAAGACACTATCATGGCTTTGAATCAAAAGAAACAATAGCTGCAATTCATAGACACGATGAACGGCTAGGGAAAATTATTCAAGCTTTAAAAGACAGTGACCTATACGAAGAGAGTACAATTATCGCTCTTGGTGATCATAGCGCTTTAAGTGAAAGCAAAGCCATTCAATTAAATGTACTATTTCATCAAAAAGGGCTTATATCTATAAATTCCAAAGGAAAGTTCGTAGACTGGAAGGCCTATTGTCAAAGTTGTGACGGATCTGCCTATGTATATGTGAAAGATAAGAACGATACTGATACCATTCGAGACGTACAACTACTACTTGAAGAACTACTTCAAAATAAACAAAATGGAATTGAATTTATACTTCATGATGAAGCTGCAAAAGACTGCGGTGCCGATGGTAATTGTTTATTTATGTTAGAAGCGCGAGAAGGATATTATTTCACTGAAAACTATACAGGAGATTTTATAAAAGAGATTACTGAAAAAGACGTTACGCCTAGTAAAAAATATACATTTGGTACGCATGGATACTCCCCGACAAAACCTAACTATGAAACAATTTTTATCGCTGCTGGGAAAGGGATAAAAAGCGGCGTTACCATCCCGTATATGAGACTTATTGATGAAGGTCCAACTATCGCTAGACTACTCGGTTTACACTTAGGTGAAACAGACGGATCAATTGTAGAGGATTTACTTCAATTGTAAAGAACTGTGTATATATGTAAAAGTTATGTAAAAATCATCACTGTTTCTCTTTTTATAATTTTTATTTTTGTACACTGTTAGTAGAACAAATTTAAGGGGGAACATTATATGAAAAAAATGTCCAGACAAGAAAAAAGCTGGATATTATACGATTGGGCGAACTCAGTATATTCGCTCGTCATTACAACTGCATTATTCCCAATTTACTTTAAAGCAGCTGCAAAAGAAGCTGGACTATCTGGTGCAACTTCAACAGCATATTGGGGATATGCAAACTCATTCGCTACACTTTTAATTTCTATACTTGCTCCTATTCTCGGCACAGTTGCTGATTATAAAGGATTTAAAAAACGATTTTTCACATTCTTCTTTGGACTCGGTATCGTATTTACAAGTATGCTAGCAGTCGTCCCAACATCTCAGTGGTACTTATTACTAGGATGCTATATGCTCGCATTAATCGGTTTTGCGGGGGCAAACATCTTTTATGATGCATTTTTAGTAGATGTCACTTCTGAAGATAGAATGGATCGAATTTCTACGCGAGGTTTCGCATTAGGCTATATTGGGAGTACTATTCCTTTTATCGGTTGTATCGCTCTTATTATTCTTTCTCAAAAAGGAACTATCCCTTTATCTGTTGGTATTGCTAGTCAAATTTCATTTGCGATAACAGCTCTTTGGTGGGGGTTATTTACGATTCCAATGCTAAAAAACGTAGAGCAAACGCACTATATTGAACGTCACCCTAGACCAATTACAATGAGCTTCAAACGCCTTGCTGCTACTTTTAAAAATATTAAAGAATATAAAACTGTATTCATGTTCCTAATCGCTTACTTTTTCTATATTGATGGGGTCGATACAATTATTACTATGTCCACCGCTTACGGAACAGATCTCGGTATTAGTGCAACGAATCTATTAATCATCTTATTCGTCACACAAATTGTAGCTTGTCCATTCGCTTTATTATACGGAAAATTATCAGAAACATTTACAGGTAAAAAGATGCTATATGTCGGTATTATGATTTATATCATTATCTGCACATATGCTTATTTCTTAAAAACGACACTCGATTTCTGGATTTTAGCAATGTTAGTTGCCACTTCTCAGGGCGGGATTCAAGCACTTAGCCGTTCCTATTTTGCAAAACTAGTACCTAAAGAATCTGCAAATGAATTCTTCGGATTTTATAATATCTTTGGTAAATTCGCAGCAATTATGGGTCCCGTATTAGTCGGTGTTACAACGCAATTAACAGGAAAAACAAACGCTGGTGTCCTCAGTATTATTGTACTGTTCATTATCGGTGGATTCTTATTAACTAGAGTTCCCGAAAATGATACATCCGTTACACCACCTAGTCCAAAAACGAAAACGCTATAAGAAAAGATCCTCTTCATATGAGAAGGGGATCTTTTCTTTATTTTATCGATAACGTCTTACAATTAAAAATTCTACAGCCGGCTTTACAACTATCGCAGCGCATAACGCAAACAAAAGCGGTATGTTATGAAAATCAATCCATTTATTAAAACCTGCCGATGCGAAAAACAAACCAAAAATTAATACAACAAGTACATAATACGTAACATTTGCACTTGTTCTTAATACATGTTTTTCTACATCTTCTTTCTCCTCCGTTGTCCCTTCCACATTATGCGATGCCAAACTTTTAAACATATAATGTAATGCGATGCTACAAATAAATAGTGCATACCAGTTTACTTGAAGTTCAGTTAACCAATAATAAAGTGCAAACACTAACGTACTTATAGCCACTAATGCCGTAACTACAAGGTTTATTTTCTCTTTCCCCAACAACTACTCCCCCTACAGCTTGTACAAAAATAGTTTATCAACAGTTGTTCCTAATACTTCAGCTAAACGGAATGCTAACGCTAAGCTTGGATCATATTTATTATTCTCAATTGCATTTATCGTCTGTCTAGAAACTTTACACTTATCAGCCAATGCACCTTGTGAAATATTGTTTTCAGTGCGTAATTCATAGATTTGATTTTTCACACCATTTCTCCTAACCTGTAAAATCGTTTTTACATCATCAGTATATAGTTGGGGCATTTCATTGTCAAAAGATTGCCACAAGAAAAAGGAGCAACTCTGCTCCCTTACAATGGTTATTTCGAAGCTAACGAATTTGTTAGTTCCTCTTTATTAGTGACACCTTCTTTATTTATTTGCATGCGTAGAACCGGCCCTATCGCCAATAAAATAAGTGTCATTGCTATACAAAATACAGTAACTAGTGAGGTCATCTCCTTCAATCCTCCAGCTAGTGAAGTTCCAATTAACATTGCCCCCATAAACAGTGGTAAAATTGTTCCATTTACTCTTCCAATCATATTTTCTGGTACAAGTTGAATCATAAGCGTACCGACAACGATATTAACACAAGCTAAACAAATACCTGTTCCAAACCTCATGAAACTAGTAATCCAAAATGATGTAGATAGCCCTTCTACTAAAAATGACATCGCTAATATGCTCATACCGAATACAAACATCTTTTTCGGGTTCACTTTTGAAGCGAAAACTGCAGCAACAATACCACCAATTAACATACCTATTCCATCAGCTGCGGCTAAATATTGAACGGCTTCTTTTTCCATTCCAAGCCGTTCAATTACAAGAAACACTTCTAATGGATTCGTTAGTCCAACAGCTAAGCCCATAATGGTGAAAGTAATCGTAATCATACGTAAATTTTTCGTATGAAGAACATATTTCCAACCTTCTTTTATATCATTTTTTAATGAATCTCTCGCTACTTGCTCTTGTTCCATCCATTTTGGTAAAAACGAAAGAGCGATAGCAGATAACAAAAATAAAATGATTAAGCTATATAGTGATGTAAATAAACCAAGTTGTGTATACACAAGCGATCCTACCACTGGTCCGAAAATTAGAAATAATGACTGTAATGTTTGGTTAAATGCAATCGCATTTGCTACCTGTTCTTCTTTTACGTAGCGCTTAAATATACGCGAAGATGATGGCTGAGAAAACTGACCTACAATCGCGGAAATAAGTGTTGCAAAAAATATAGCCTGCCAATAATCCAGCTTTAACAACAAGACAATTCCTATAATAGACAGTACACTTAATACATCTCCAGCAACCATCGTTCTTTTCGGATTCCAGCGATCAGCTAGCGCCCCACCGATAAACGAGAAAATAAAAATAGGTGCATATTCCATAACCGATAACAAAGAAACTGAAACTGGATCATTATTCGTTCGCTCCATTATGAAATACAAAAGAGCCATATTTCTGATCCAAATTGCAAATTGTTGTAAAATATCAGATGCCATAACGAGCATAAATGCTCGATTTTTAAATAAAGCGTTCATTTTCATTCCCCTTTCATAAACCGACCGTTCGGTCTAATTTGTTTTGTAAGAAAAGCAACTGACTTATTATTCAGCTGCCATTCCTTTTAACAATACATCTATTGCCTTTTTATAAATACGTTGCAGCTCTTTATGATCTAACTCGTAGTAAAGTACTCCAAGCCCTGATAATAATCCATTCACAATATACATAAGGTCGCGCGTATTATCTTCGCGAAACTCTCCAGACTGTATGCCTGCTTCAATTAGTTTCTCAAACATAACATATGATTCTCTAGTTAAAGCCAATAGTTCATCCAAAATCTCTTTACTTACAACTTGGCTCATAGAGAATTCCTCTATTGCATTTGAAATTGGTTGCTGTATGTCCTCGACATGATATTCCGCGAGACCATATAGTTTTTCAGTATTCGTACTATACAACTTCTCTTTTTCATTCCATTTTTCAAGCCAATCATACGTATGCTGTTTCACTACAAATAAAAATAATTCTTCTTTACTTTTAAAGTGATAATAAATGCTTCCTTTACTTCGCTCTGTAATTTCACAAATCTCTTCCATAGATGTAGCTGCATAACCCTTCTGTGAAAACAGACTTTCTGCTTTATAGGCAATTTCTTTCTTTATCTCTTCTGCGCTTCTTCTCATATTCACACCTCTTTAAACCGACCGTTCAGTCTAATAATAACAAATTAAAAACCTCTATTACAAGAGGCTATATTCCTTATTTAAGAAAACGTACTTTCAAACCACATTCGAATCATATGTATTATTCCAATTTTAAATCCTAATTTAACAAGAAATACGCCTCCCGCAGCTAATAAAAATAACACTACTTTCCCCTTATTTTTCACTTTCGGTTCCCTTTTCATTTCTATTCCCCTTATTACGTTAAAAATATTAATCAAACGTTTGTTTAACTGTTTTTATGCATATGTAAGCCAACTAATCAAACGTTTGTTTAAAAAGAAATACGCCCCATATAGGGCGTATTCTCATCAATCACCGCCACCTCCGCCACCATCGCAGCTGCCTCCGCTATCTCCACCGAAAGATCCTCCACAATCATGTGAACCTCCATGCGAGCTATCATTATCAGATCCAGCAAAGAAAAATAATGGTGATGAGTTGTTAGATGAATTATGAATGTTATTTTGTTTTGTAAGATTTACCTTCTTTTTGTTTGATCGCACTGCTGTTACAATCGTTCCAACTACAACAAATAATAGTATGACAATAATAAATTCCATATAAAATCCTCCCTTAATCTTCGAATAATTGAATGGTTCTCTCTAAATTTTCAAGTGAAATGAAGCGCGATTCACGAAGGATCTCTTTTCCATTATAAAATAATAAAACTGTTGGCCCTGTAAATACTGCATATCGCCCCGCGATCTCTTGCATGTCTTGTAGTAATATTTCTACTTTCTCTACGTAATCATAATTCTCTAGTACGCTATTTACTTTTCTTAGCATAACATCACAAACACCACAATTTTCTGTTTTAATAAAAAGCAGCACTAATTGTTGTTCTTCAATATATGTTGCTAATTCTTCTATCGTTTCAAATGTATTCATCTTATCCCTCTTAGCGTAATTTACGAAATACTTTACCCTGATACATACGAAAAGCTGAACTATCTTTAATCTTTCTCTTTTCCATTACCTGCTGAAAACGAAGCGTTTTTGCTGTTAACTCTTCTTGTAATTCCTTTCTCTCTGCTTCATCATAACAGCACGCAATTAAGTCTTCTATTTTTAATATATCTTTTTGTAGTTCCATTTCTGGTGGAATCATGCCCGCATTTTTTAAAATTTTATAACTCATTCTAAGCTCTGGAGGTACCATTGAAAGGTCTTCTAATTGTAGTGGTTTTCCTTTTCCCGGAATATGATCAAGGTCTCCATTCCGTATTGCTTGTCGAATTTTTTCTTCAGCAATGTTCAAAAAGACATCCACACCATTCGCTCCTTTACATATTTTTACTATTATTTTACATGATATTTCCTCATCTCGCTACGCTATTACAAATTGACTTCATACAATTTTTTCTCAAATTTAATTACAAGAAGCCTTTTTCCCCCTAATCAATATTTTATTTTCATGTGTAATCTGTATTAGAGCCACTTCATATTGAGAAAGTCTTTTCAAATCAAATAAAGCGTTTACACCAAATCTTACATTTGCTACGATTTAATCACCCCCAGCTCCCTTGTATAGACTTCGTGATGTCTGATCATTTTTATCCCGCTTTAATGGGCAGTAAGACCCCCACCACTGATTAAAGTTTCATACGTCTAGATTCATTTTGGTTTATTGGCGCATGCCTTTAAATATATCTTTTATTTTGAAAGGAGAAATGACCATGAGATCAAAAAAATTCACGCTGCTATTACTATCCCTACTACTCTTCTTACCTCTTTTTCTCACAAACTTTATTACTCCAAATTTCGCATTAGCAGATTCACCAAAGCAAGGTCAAAAAATTGTTGGGTATTTTCCTTCATGGGGCATTTACGGACGTAATTATCAAGTTGCAGACATTGATGCATCAAAGCTAACTCATTTAAACTATGCTTTCGCTGATATTTGCTGGAATGGAAAACATGGAAACCCTTCTACTCATCCGGATAATCCAAATAAACAAACTTGGAACTGTAAAGAATCTGGTGTACCACTGCAAAATAAAGAGGTCCCTAATGGTACTCTCGTACTCGGTGAACCGTGGGCTGATGTCACAAAATCTTATCCGGGGTCGGGTACAACTTGGGAAGATTGTGATAAATATGCCCGCTGCGGAAATTTCGGAGAACTGAAACGATTAAAAGCTAAGTATCCTCACTTAAAAACAATTATTTCCGTTGGTGGCTGGACTTGGTCTAACCGTTTTTCTGATATGGCCGCTGATGAAAAAACAAGAAAAATATTTGCTGAATCTACAGTAGCTTTTCTTCGCGAATATGGATTTGACGGCGTTGATTTAGACTGGGAATACCCGGGTGTTGAAACGATTCCTGGTGGTAGTTATCGTCCTGAAGATAAACAAAACTTCACCCTACTTCTTCAAGATGTTCGAAATGCATTAACGAAAGCTACTGCAGAAGATGGAAAACAATATTTACTAACAATCGCGTCAGGTGCAAGCCAACGTTATGCGGATCATACAGAGCTAAAGAAGATCTCTCAAATACTGGATTGGATTAATATTATGACATATGATTTCCATGGTGGATGGGAAGCTACTTCTAACCATAATGCAGCACTATACAAAGATCCAAATGACCCAGCAGCGGATACGAAATTTTACGTAGATGGTGCGATAGACATTTATACAAATGAAGGGGTTCCAGCGGATAAACTCGTATTAGGTGTACCTTTTTACGGACGTGGATGGAAAAGTTGCGGAAAAGAAAATAATGGGCAATACCAACCTTGTAAACCAGGTAGTGACGGAAAGCTAGCTTCTAAAGGTACTTGGGATGATTATTCTACCGGTGACACAGGTGTGTACGATTACGGTGATTTAGCAGCTAATTATGTGAATAAAAATGGTTTTGTTCGCGGATGGAACGATGTAGCGAAAGTACCTTATTTATATAATACGACTACAGGAACGTTTATTAGCTATGATGACAACGAATCTATGAAATATAAAACAGACTATATAAAGACAAAGGGTTTAAGTGGCGCAATGTTTTGGGAACTAAGCGGGGATTGCCGTACAAGTCCAAAATATAGTTGTAGTGGACCAAAATTACTTGATACGTTAGTAAAAGAATTACTTGGTGGACCTATTGCTCAAAAAGATACTGAGCCCCCAACAAACATAAAAAATATTGCTGTTACAAATAAAAATTCAAACTCAGTTCAATTAAACTGGACTGCATCTACTGATAACGTAGGCGTTACTGAATATGAAATTACTGCCGGAGAAGAAAAATGGAGTACAACAACAAATAGTATTACAATTAAAAACTTAAAACCTAATACAGAATATACGTTTTCAATATTAGCAAAGGATGCTGCGGGGAATAAATCACAGCCTACTTCCATTCTTGTAAAAACAGATGACGCTAGCACAACACCTCCTGGTGGAAATGGCAATGCTACCTTTTCAGTCACTTCAAATTGGGGGAGCGGTTACAACTTCTCGATTGTAATTAAAAATAGCGGAACGACTCCTATTAAAAACTGGAAATTAGAATTTGATTATAACGGCAATTTAACACAAGTTTGGGATTCTAAAATTAGTAGTAAAATAAATAATCATTACGTAATTACGAATGCAGGATGGAATGGTGAAATTCTTCCTGGTGGGTCTGTTACAATCGGAGGAGCAGGAACAGGCAATCCTGCTGAACTTTTAAATGCATCCATTAGCGAAAACTAAACGTAACCTCCATTAATTACTTCACTAAAGTTTGAATTTAGGTTTGAGTGCTCTGACCTAAATTCAAACTTCTAATTTTATGAAAAATCGCAAATCTACATTAAGATAACCTATTATAATTATATTTAGTTTATAATATGAAGTTCATGTGAAGTTCATCTGAATTTTACATGAATTTCCTTTAAGTTCTATTGTCTTCCTATACTAATCACATTATCCTTTACATATAGGAATTATTTTTCATTCCACTTTAAACTATCTATATATATAAAGAAAAGATAGTCGCCTATTAGGGAAAGGCATCTAAATATAAACATAACATAAGAAAAAGCACGCTTATAAGCGCACCATAAGAGTGCTTCTTCATACAATTCTCATGTAAGAGTTCTCGAAAATCATGTTAATCACAAAGAAAAGGCATTAGCTTATATAAGCTAATGCCTTTTCTTTATTCATATTGTTCAGCGTTCCATTCTTCTATATTCCATACTTTTGTGATCCACGCTTCATAGAAAGAAGGCTCATGTGAGACCAGTAAAACCGTTCCTGTATATTGTTGTAACGCTTCCTGCAAAGACTTCTTTGTTTCTATATCCAAATGATTAGTCGGTTCATCTAAAATTAAAACATTGCTTTTTGTTACGATAAGTTCACATAAACGTACTTTCGTTTGTTCCCCGCCGCTTAATAAACGAATAGGTTTTAATACATGTTCTTCTTTCAATCCACACTTTGCTAATGCTTGGCGTACTTCTTTCTTTGTCATATCTGGTCGTTCTGCCCAAACTTTTTCTAATGGTGTTGTTTCTGAAGCAAACTCTTCCTGCGCAAAATAAGCAGGATTTACTCGTTCTCCAACAGAAATTGAACCGCTTAGCGGCTTTATTTGACCTAATAACGTTTTTAACATTGTCGTTTTTCCAATTCCATTATGACCAACAATCGCTATCTTTTCCCCTTTTTTGACTTGCAAATTCAATTCTGGAAATAACGGAGAACTATATCCTATCCTTAGTTTTTCAGCCTGTAATACGCGACTAACTGGCTCCTCATAAACATTGAAATCAAAACGGGATCGAGGTACATGATTAACCTTTTCGATCCTTTGCATTTTCTCCAATACTTTCTCTCGACTTTTGGCCTGTTTCGCTTTTCGAATTTTATTTTTTTGAATAAATGTTTCTAACTGAGCAATTTCTTTTTGTTGTTTCGCACGCGCCGATTGTAATTGTTTCCTTTGCAATTGATAACTTTGCACAAATTTTTCATAACTTCCTACGTACCGCTTCACTTTCCGTTCTTCTAGATGATAAATAACATTCGTAATACTGTTCAAAAATACTTCGTCATGTGAAATGATCACATAAGCTTTTTCATACTGTCTCAAATACGATTGCAACCATTCTATATGGGCTGTATCTAAATAGTTTGTTGGCTCATCTAGCAATAAAACATCAGCTTTTTCTAAAAGGAGCTTCCCAAGTAATAACTTTGTTCGCTGTCCTCCACTTAACTGTGAAACATCCTTTTTCAAGCCTATTTCAAGTAAGCCTAAGCCGATTGCTACTTCTTCAATTTCTGTATGAATTTGATAGAAATTAGAACTTTCCAATATAGTTTGTAATTCTCCATACTTTACTAACAGTTTTTCTATTTCTCCTGCTCCATTCATTTCTTCAGCAATTTTTAACATTTCACACTCAATCGCATACAAATTAGAAAATGCACTTTGTAAGTATCCCTCAATTGTTATTCCCTCTTGTAAATCCATATGCTGCTGTAAAAAACCTATCTTCACATGTGGAAACCATTCAATGTTTCCGTCATCATGTATAAGTTCTCCTGTTAAAATCCTTAACAATGTTGATTTTCCAATTCCATTTTTCCCAACTAACCCAACATGCTCGCCCTTTAATAGTCGAAAACACGCATTATATAAAATGGTTTTCTCACCATACGAATGACTTAAATTTTCTACTGTTAATATACTCATTTTTTTCTCTCCTCTACTTATAGTTCATAAGCTAAATAGAGAGAGCAACAGTATAAAGCCTTATTTAATTGTATATATAAAAAATGGGTAAGGTGAACACACCTTACCCATTACATATTATCGTAAAAAAGGATTAAGGTTCTTTACCTGCTGTCTTCAATTTAGCTTAATCGTTAAAAATGGGCAGACTTCTCCCGCATCAAGCTAAAACCATTTGAAGAACAGTTGATAAAGTCATTTTATCCTTTCACTCCTTTAACATTTGTTATATTAAGAGTATAAACTACTCTGTTATATTCTATTCTCTATTTTTTCTTTTGTTCCTTCTCCATTTTTTCATTTTCTACGTAAATTTCTTTATCCTTTTCGGCAAGAAGACTCCATCTGATTTGTGTTACGAGTGAAACCCAACAATTCAGGTGGAGATGAATTGCCGTCAGAAGGTAGGCTGAACTCTTTTGTTTCGTTCATAACGATGTTCCTGGGCGAATATTTATCCTTGATACAATCTGCCCTTAGATAAGCAGGGAATAGATCGTAAGACGACGAAATTGGATAATCATAATCATTTTGTTACTTGAGCCAATAGGAATTGCGATGAAGGCCCCAATATGAATGTGTCAAAAGTAATGAACTTTCTAAGAAAGGTGGTGAAAACAATGGCTAAAAAGAAAGCAGTGAAAGTATTACGTAAACAAAAGAAAAGAGAAACTATGCAACGATTCACGCAGAAATAGAATATCGGACGAGCTTGTCTTACCGCAAAAGAATTCCGCTTACTGCAGCGCATGTCATATAGTTCAAAAGCATTGCGGAATGTTGGATTGTACACGATGAAACAAAGTTACTTGAATCATAATAAAATGGCTACTGTAAAAGAAGTGGACACTGCTATGCAAGCCGATATGAATTACTGGGGCATGCAATCAAACTCTGTCCAAGCGATTCGTAGAGCCTTATTTACAGAAGTGAAGAGCTTTTTTAAAGCGTTAGAACAGTGGAAGAAAAAACCTAAAGCATTCACAGGACGTCCTAGGTTTCCGAATTATTCTCGTTCCACTGATAAACGAATTATCGAAATCTATCAGGTCCCAAAAGTAGATGATAACGGGTATTGGATGATTCCGATGAGTGTTGCATTCAGAAAAAAATTCGGTTCCATTAAAATACGTATGCCTAAAAACTTAAAAAATAAAAAAATCTCCTACATTGAGATTGTACCGAAGCAAAAAGGTCGGTTCTTTGAGGTGCATTACACATATGAACTGCACGTTTCTCAAATGAAGAAACCATCCACGACTACTAGTAACGCTTTGAGTTGCGATTTAGGTGTAGATAGATTAGTAAGTTGCGCAACAAATGCAGGTGATACTTTCTTAATTGATGGAAAAAAATTAAAATCCATAAACCAGTACTTCAACAAAATGATACGTAACCTCCAACTGAAAAATGTTAAAAATGGACTTTCTAAACGAGTTGTAACGAACAAAATGGCTACACTTTGGCATAAACGAGATCGACAAATAAATGGTTACATTTCACAAACTGTAGGTCTGTTGTTTAAAAAAGTGAAAGCATTTGGCATAGATACGGTTGTCGTAGGGTATAACGCTGGTTGGAAACAAAAATCTGATATAGGGAAAAAGAATAATCAAAAGTTTGTTCAAATCCCGTTCCATAAACTGATTGCAGCGATTGAGAATAAATGTATAAAAGAAGGTATACGATTTTTCAAACAAGAAGAAAGCTATACTTCTAAAGCTAGTTTTCTTGATAAAGATTCGGTTCGAGTTTGGTCTAAGGATGATAGGACCCATTATCGCTTTAGTGGCAAACGAATCACTCGTGGTCTGTACAAAAGTAAATCAGGGAAATGTATTCACGCTGATATTAATGGTGCGCTGAATACGTTGGAAAAATCAAGAGTTGTAGAATTGGATGGCAATCTCAAAGTGAAAACGCCGATTCTATTAGAGGTACAAAAACGTAAGGCTGTTGCTTCGCGCATAGCTTAGTGGTTGCGTCAACCATCCATGTGTACTCGACTTGTCGGGGCTTGTAGTACACGCCAGATTCATCTGAGTGGTGGCTTCTTCCATAAGGAAGAACTGCTCTTTTTCGAAAGGGTGGTGCAAGTGGGGAAACGATTGCTCGTTTCTAGTACCAACCAAAAACTTACTTGGGGTGTTACCGTAAGGTGGCATGAATGCTAGAGCGTCAAACTGTCTATCGATAGACGAAAAGACCTAGCGTTCGAACTCAAGCCCCCACTGAAACGTTTCATCTCAGTGGGGGTAGTTGACACATCTTTTCTAATGCATATGGACTTGTAAAGATGAGCGTTAACGATTTCCACATATAAATTCTTCTTTGTAGTTCTATCCCATACTCTTTACTAACCATATTTTTCACTTCTGGAATATGTTCTTCGTTTTGAAATTGTTGTACAGATTTCAATTCCTTCGTCTTAAAATCCGTTAAAAGGCCTATTACAGTTCGTCCATGTTCCTGCGACCTTTCTTCTAAATCAAACTGAATGGAATGAACAAAACCTAAAACGTGAAAGATTTGAGCATGCAACCCGACAGCAGCACGCTGTTCCATTAAGTTGTAGCACTCTCGTTTTAACTCTTCTACCATTTCTAAAGAATTTCTATTAACTTTCCTTTTGCCAACAAACATAATTTTTACAATATGAGCGACTGCTCCCATACTTTTTAATACGCTCTCTAGAATTTCTACCGCATCTTCCACATAACCATTTGAAATTATAGAATGAATAAATTCATCTAATAGCGCTTGAAACTTTTTAACTAAATGTAAATCACGTAATTCTGGAACATCTTTTCTCAATTGATCCCGGCCTTGAACCCACTTTAAAACTTCTGTCATTTCTTCTTCTTTTAATTCAGGATGTTCCATACCATACTTCATTAATAAAATATGATTTTTTAATAAGGACTTTCCTTCTTCAAGATTATCAGCTGTTAACGAGTCAACTATTTGCTCTATAGATTTCATCTTTCTCCCCCCTATATAAAAAAGCCTCTTAACAGTAATTATACCAAAAACTGTTAAAAGGCTTTTTCTATTTTTTCATATACGGGGCTAATACTCTCAGAATTTCTTCCTTATCCTTCTTTAACTCAAGTGATGTTAACATATCCATCGTTCTCGGCCTAGGTAATTTCACTTGTACCTCACCAACTATTGAGGCTGGTCTTTGAGATAAAATAAATACGCGATCCGAAAGCAAGATTGCCTCATCCAAGTCATGTGTGACCATAACGATTGTTTGCTTCTCTTGGTGCCAAGAGTTTAAAAGCCAACTATGTACTTCCATTTTTGTAAAGGCATCTAATTTTCCAAAAGGCTCATCAAGTAGCATAATTGGCTTTTCACATAAATAAGTGCGCAGAAAACTAATTCTTTGACGCATACCACCAGACAATTCATCTGGATAATGATCTGCATATTCATCTAGTTCAAACTGCTTTAATGCTTTCATTCCCTCTGTTAGCCTTTGTTTTTTCGGTTTCCCTTCGATTTCTAATGGAAGAACTATATTTTGCAAAGCTGATCGCCACGGCAGTAATAAATCCTGTTGCGGCATATAACTTACAACATCTTGCTCTTGCATTTGCTTATCGTTATACGTTACATTCCCACTTGTTGGATTTTCAACATTTGCAATCATATTTAATAATGTGCTTTTCCCGCAACCACTTGGGCCTACAAAAGAAACGAACTCTCCCTCTCGTATAGAAGCACTAATATTTGCTAATACATTCTTTCCATCAAAAGCTTTTACAACCTCGTTTATTTGTAATCCACTCATTTTTCACTTGGAAGGAACTCATTTGTAAAGGCATCTTTCACATCAATTTTCTTCTTAATAACTTTGTTATCATATAAGAAATTCATGTAATTCGTCCAAACTTCTTCCTTCTGTACTCCCCATGCTTTTGCATCATCTTGATACTTCGTGCTTAACCACTTTTGACTTTCTTGTACTAAGTCTTTATTTACATCTGGAACAGCTTTAATTAAAATATCAGCAGCTTCTTTCGGTTCTTTAATTGTAAAATTATACCCTTCTGTCGTTGCACTCATAAACTTTTTCACAAAGTCTTTATCTTGCTTCGTATGTTTTTCACTCGTAATAATAACAGGACTATAGAAATCAAGCGCTGGGTCTAGGTCTTTCACCATAATCGTATTTAACTCTTTTCCTTGGCGCTTCGCTTCAATTCCATCCCATCCGTAATAAATCCATTCAAAGTCTGCATCACGGCCGATTGATTTAAAGAAATCGGTTTGTCCTAAGATGATTTTTTCAACTTTATTAAAATCAGCTTGATGTTTCTCCATAATTGTCTTTAACGTTGCTTCTTCTGCTGGTCCTCCCCAGCCTCCGTAACGTTTACCTTCAAAATCTTTCGGTGAAGTCATGTTATCTTTCTTAAGCGATGCAAAAGCTGAAGTGTTATGCTGAATAATCGCCCCGACAGATACAACAGGAATACCTTCTACACGAGCCAACGTTACATTTTCTTGTGCGCTTATTGCGAAGTCAGCTTTTCCTGAAGCTATCATTTGCTCCGCTGTCACATTATCACCAGGCTGAATAATTTCTACATCTAAGCCTTGCTTTTTATAATAATCTTTCGCTTGCGCTACATATAAGCCAGTATGATTCGTATTTGGAAACCAATCTAATACTACTTTTACTTTTTGATCTTTACTTGCACTTTCTTCTTTCTTCGCCGGATTACACCCAACCACACTTACTGCTAATAAGGCAGCCAACATAACTTTTAAACCTTTTTTCATTTTCTGCCGTCCTTTCTATATATCCATGGTGCTGTTATTCTTGCCATAAACTCCACGATAAAATACAGACATAATGTCACCATAACAATAATTGCTGCCACACCAAATACTCGGGCTGTTAAAAAGGATTTCGTAGCTCTCGTAAGCATAACTCCTAATCCTTCACTGGCACCGAGCCATTCCCCAATAATCGCTCCCATTACGCTATATGTAACTGCAATTTTTAACCCTGAGAAAAAGTATGGAAGCACTGCTGGAAACTTTACTTTCTGGTAAACTTGCCATTTCGTTGCCTTCATCGTTTGCAACAACTTCAACATATTTTTATCTACTGTTTGAAAACCTTCTAAAATGCTAAGCGCAATCGGGAAGAAACAAACGAGTATTACTACCATTACTTTCGGTAGCATTCCATATCCAAACCAAATAATAAATAACGGTGCAAGTACAACGATTGGAATCGTTTGCGAAATAACAAGCAACGGATTTATTAAAATACGAAATAAAGGGATAACATCCATAATAATTGCAATACTTGTCCCAATTAAAATCGCAAAAAACAGTCCGATTAGAACCTCTTGTAACGTTTGCATCGTATTCGGTAATAATAAATCTTTCATTCCAATTAATTCTTGAACAATGGCAGAAGGCTTCGGTAAAATCCACGGTTCAATTTTAAATAATGAAACAGATCCTTCCCATATCGCAATGAGAAGGATAAGCCAAATAGTTGTAATTATTTTAGATTGCTTCTGGTTTTGCATATTCATCACGGTACTTCCAAACCTTTTCATCTATCGTTACACCAGTGCTTGGACGATAATGGATTTTAATAGAAGTAATCACTTCCTCTGCTCCAGCATCCACACAAGCTTGTTGCGCACGTTTAATGACATCAAGAAGTACATCTAATTCTCCTTCCAGCGTTGTTTCCATTGCCCCTACTTCATAACGAACTCCCGATTGTTGTACAACCTCAATTGCTTTATCAACAACAGAATACACATCTTTGTTCTTCGCTTGTGGTACTACTGAAAATGAAATTGTAACTTGTTGTGACATAGTAAAATCCCCCTTATAAAATGAAATATTAAAACAAGAAAAGGCTTTCCTACTGCGTAGGAAAGCCTTGTATGCAAGTTATTATAGAATAACATATGCTACATCACTTTAAGTAACTCCCTACGCTGGCATTATCCAGATCAGGTTGAGGGTCGATGTTTGTTTACATCCTCTCAGCCAATTGGCTCCCCGGTCCTTAATTCGTTTTCATTGTAGCATGATTTATTTTATTGAACAAACAAAAGCGCGTATAATCATTTCATTTAACTTTTGAATTCTCCTATTAACTCTTGTAACTCCTGCGAAAGCCAGCTTAAAGAACTAGCTAATTCCGCAATATCTTGTACAGACATTTCCTGTTCTTTCATAATTTCTTCAACATTACTACTACTATTCGCATACGTATTGGCGATAAGTGATAATTCATTTACAACCCGAACAATATTTTGGCTATTTTGCAATATATCACTTGAATTGGCAGAAACAACTCTAACCTGATTTGTAACAGATTGTGCTGATTTTGAAATCCCACCAAAGAAAGCACTACTACTTTCAACAAGTTTCATGCCCGATTCTACTTCTTTTAAAGCATTTTTCATTGAAACAACAGCTTCTTCCGTACCAGCTCGTGTTTCCCCTATTAATTTTGCTATATCTTTTGCTGATGCTTCGGTCTGCTCTGCTAATTTACGCACTTCATCCGCAACAACGACAAATTCCTCACCAGTTTCCTCAACACGTGAAGATTTAATAAAAGCATTTAGAGCTAGCGAATTCGTTTGATTTGAAATACCGGTAATTACTGTTACAATATCACTAATTTCTTTTGATCTTGTTTCCAAAGAATAAATAATAGAAGATAAATCTTGTACTGCATTTTGTATTATGTTCATTTGATTAATCGTCTGTTCAATAATACCATTTCCTTTTACTGAATGATGCTTTGTACCTTCAGACTCTTTCGCCATTTGTTTTGCAGTATTCGTTATCTCTTCCATCCTATCTTCCATTTCATATATAATGTCTAAATACTTTGGTACTGCAGTTTCTTGTAGTTGAACGCCAGCCCTTAACTCAACTATAGAACTTACGATTCCTTGGACTGCCATGCTATTTTCTTTCGTACTCACTGACAATTCTTGTGAAGATGAGGAGACCTGTTCTGCTGTCTGCTTCACTTTATCTATAATTCCTTTAAACTTTTCGATGGTATTATTAAAATACGCATTAATAATACCAATATCATCTGGTCTTTCCTCTAATTTAATACTTAAATCACCTTCACCGACTTTACGTAATCCTTCACGTAAATCTCGCAATGGAGCAAGTGCGTTACGTACGATTAGGAATTGAATAACCGTTGCAATTAAAACAGAAATACAAATAAACATTAAACCTTGTATAATGAACTTTTCTTTTGTCATAGGAACAATAGAAGCATCTACATCAGCTGCAACAAGTGCCACAATGTTTCCTTCTCCATCTTTAATTGGCTCTAATATCGTTACCCATGATCCTAATGCGTCTTCATATACTACTGTCATGTTTGCTTTTTTTGTGCTCATTACTTTATCATATGCTTCCATCCAAAGATCTGGTTGTTTATAATATTCTCCCGGCCTTACTTCAACAACATTTGCTAAACCTGTAGACAAATCGATGATTTGTAGCTCACCTTTTTCATTTTTTTTCGCTCCAACAATATACGTTTGTCCAACACTATTCAGTTCTTCCGTTGATTCATCTAATTTCTCTGTTAACTTCTCTCTCTTTTCTCTTTCTGCCGCTGGGTCTTTTGCAACATCTCTCAATATTTCTGTATCTAATTTATGTAATACCGTATCTCCCGTTTCAAAAGAATGCCTTTCAAATATAGACATCATACTATTTTGAAACATGTTAAAACTTAACGCTCCCATAGTACCAACAAGCGTCAAAATAACTAACACAGTTAACAATACATTTTTTTGAAGAAATGATAGCTTATGCCAATATTTTTTCATTAACATCACCTTTCTTAATTAACTTAATTTAAAGTAAAACTATTAAAATATAAACCTTATTAATAAATGATAAAAGTTCTCATTTGTTTACAAATAAAAAAAAGACCAATGAAAAGAGCATTGGTCAAGACCAACCCTATCCGTCCGGTAACTGGCTAGCATAGCCTTGCGGCCTTAGCTCCTGTAGTTTTGCGTCCTAATGTTTCCATCAGTTTGCCTTTCTCGCTGAACGAGTTGAACGATATGGGAGTTCTATGAGAATTAAAGTATTCTCTATCAAAGATTACAACATAAAAATTAAAATGTCTACCTATTTAGAGATGCAAATGTAAAGTTTCAACGTATTATTTTTTCGAAATAATTTAACAAAGTTCGTGAATGTTACAATTCTTGTGTTATATAATAAAAAATGTATATAACACAAGGATTGTTTTGAGTATTTATTTTAATTTTCATTCAAATTAAATTATTCGAATATATCTTAACTAATGAATTTCGGAGGTAGTTTATCATGTTTTGGCTACAATTTCTTACGTTACTACTCTGCATTTTTATTGGCGCACGCCTAGGCGGAGTGGGTCTAGGAGTAATGGGTGGCGTTGGTATGGCAATACTTGTTTTCGTCTTCCACTTACAACCTACAGCTCCTCCTATTGATGTAATGCTTATGATTTTAGCAGTAATTACAGCCGCCGGTGCACTGCAAGCCGCTGGAGGAATGGACTACCTTGTTCATCTGGCTGAGAAAGCATTACGAAAAAATCCAAAGCGCATTACATTCTTTGCTCCAATTGTTACTTATTTATTTACACTGTGCGCAGGAACTGGTCACGTTGCTTATTCTGTACTTCCTGTTATCGCAGAAGTCTCTCGCGAATCTGGGATTAGACCAGAACGACCAATGTCAATTGCCGTAATCGCTTCCCAACAAGCAATTACAGCTAGTCCTATATCAGCTGCAACAGTTGCACTTTTAGCAATGTTAGCTGACTATAAAATCACTTTATTAGATATTTTAAAAGTAAGTATCCCTTCTACTTTCATCGCTTGTATGGTAGCTGCATTTGTTGCTAGCAAAATGGGGAAAGAATTAAATGAAGACCCTGAATACTTAAAACGATTAAAAGAAGGAATGATTCCTAAAATTGAAGAGAAGAAAGAATTTGTTGGTTTAAAAGGCGCTAAACTATCCGTTATCCTTTTCTTAGTAGGAACTTTCCTTGTCGTACTTCTCGGTTCATTTGAAGCACTTCGTCCAGGATGGATAGTTGATGGGAAGTTAACCCGTCTTTCCATGCCAAATACAATTGAAATGGTTATGTTAACGATCGCAGCTCTTATTATTATTTTCTGTAAACCAAATGTAGAAAGCATCGTGTCTGGTAACGTCTTTAAAGCGGGGGCAACAGCAGTTGTTGCTATTTTCGGGATCGCTTGGATGGGAGATACTTTCTTTAACGGAAACTTAAATATGATTCAAGGCTCCATTCAGCACCTAGTAACAAGTGCACCATGGCTATTTGCCATCGCATTATTCATTCTATCTATTTTACTATATAGCCAAGCCGCAACAGTACGCGCTTTAATGCCTCTTGGATTATCACTCGGTATTCCACCAGCACTACTAATCGCGATGTTCCCTGCAGTAAATGGATACTTCTTCATTCCAAACTATGGAACAATCGTTGCTGCCATTAACTTTGATCGTACTGGTACAACTGGCATTGGTAAATATGTTTTAAATCATAGCTTTATGATTCCAGGCCTAATCGCAACATTCACTTCTATCGGAATTGGAATGCTCTTAATTTCAATTATGTTTTAAAGAAAAAGCACAAACCTACAAATTTACAGGGTTTGTGCTTTTTTAATCAAACGTTTGTTTAAATATTTTTAACTGTCCATTCTTCCATTATGTTTTTTAATATTTGTTTAAAGTCCTCTGGGAAAAGATGACCTAAACCTTCCCTCACAATTAATTTACAGTTCACATTATATTCCTCGAACATTGATATTAATTGAAGTGTGTTTTCGTAAAATAGATCTTTGTCTCCCGTAACAATATATCCTTCTACATTCGTTATATCATTTGATGCAACTATACTTTCAATTGCCTTAACATCTCGAATAGCAGGTATAACTGCAACAAATTTTTGAGTCGCTAGCATATTCTTTAACGCTAACTCTATCGCTATATTTCCCCCTTGAGAAGCTCCCGCAAGAATGGTATCTTCCAAGTCATATTTATCTATAAAATCATTAAAAGTTTTCATAATATCTTTTATAGCTATATCATGATTATCCCAGCTATAAGAATTCATTCCGTATATTTGTGAGGACTGAGAAAAACCTAATATATACTCCCGTAGTACTTCTTCCCCACACCAATATGGTGCAAAATCATTTATATTTGATCCTCGCCAATGTAAAGAAAATAACCCTATCTTCGCCTCTTTATTTCCATAAGTAAATAATTTCGGTTCGGCTGTTAGCTGCTGTTTCTTAAAGATTTCTTCACACTTTTTCACTATTATTTTAAAAGCTGCATTCTCTCGTAATCCCTTTAAATCTTCATCCTGCATAAGTGTATGTGGATTCCACCAAATCCCCTTTTCTAAAGCTTCGTTTAAACTAACAATTACTTCCTCATACTTACCTTCTGCCGAAAGTACACACGCTTCCCAAAAACTAGTTTTTTCTATTCTTTCAGGAAACTCCCTTTTTGCTTTATCTATGCATCTATAAATCGCTTCGAATTCCCTTTTTTCGAATAAACGAAACAACTCATTTTGCAACTCTACAAACTGTTTCCTTTTCAAACAATCCTCCCCCTTTTTCTAACTACCGATATCAAAAAATAAAAAGCTATGTAGCGTTTTAATACTACATAGCCTTCTTCTACAAACTCTTACTTACTTCCTCTACTAGCTTCTTCGTACTTTCATAGGCAGATTCCGCTAAACTAATCGCAGAAATAATGGAAACACCGTCCGCACCTGCTTCTATAACTGAAGCTGTATTTTCAATTGTAATACCACCAATCCCAACGATCGGTATTGTAATTCCTTGTTCTCTAAAATGAGCTAAACCTTTCGTTCCTTGAACTGCTTTCGTATCTTTTTTCGTACTCGTTGGGAAAATAGGGCCAACACCTAAATAATCAGCTCCGTTTTCAATTGCCCAGTTTGCTTCTTCAATTGTATGTGTAGATACACCAACAATTTTATCTCTCATTTTTTCACGAACAGAAGTAATCCCTTCATCATCTTGTCCAACATGCACGCCATCTGCATCTAACTCGAGAGCTAATTCCACATCATCATTTACGATGAATGGGACACCGTACTCCTTACAAATTGCTTGTAGTTCTTTTGCGAAATAAATGCGTTTCTCTCCCGTTAAAGCGTCTTCCCCCTTTTCACGAAATTGAAAAATTGTTATACCACCTTCAAGTGCATCTCTCAATACTTGCAGTGGATCCTTCGTACAATTGTTACTTCCCATAATAAAATATACTGATAATAACCTAGACATTTCTGCCTTTGAAATACGCGACATTTATTTTCCCTCCTTACTATATAACCTCAATCTTCCCATACTTCTCTATATCACCCGAAGTCGTATTCGCTAACTGATTTAAAAATTCAATTTGGAAACTACCAGGTCCCTTTTCCACTGTCTTAGCAGCTGCCAGTTCTGCAGCTACGCCATAAAACGTTAATGCCGCTACCGCTGCCTTTACATAATCTTTTTCTACCGCTACAAATGCTCCTATTACAGAAGTTAGTAAACAACCAGTACCCGTAACTTTCGTTAAAATAGGATGGCCATTTCGAATAACAATAGTTCGCTGCCCATCTGTAACAACATCCTCTTCTCCAGTAATTACCGCAACTGTATTCAATTCATCCGCTGCCTGCTTTGCAATACTTACGACATTACCATTTCCAGCACCAGCGTCTACCCCTTTAATTTTCCATCTCTCATTAATAACGTTCGCTATTTCAGCTGCATTTCCACGGATAATCCCTAACTCGATTTCAGCCGGAATATGTCTCGCAACTTCTGTTCGATACGATGTTGCTCCTGCACCAACTGGATCAAACAGTACCGGTACATCATTCGTATTAGCCGACTTACCAGCAAGTAACATCGCTTCTACCTCGTCAGGACGAAGTGTTCCCATATTTAATACTAACGCTCCAGCAATGCTAGCCATTTCTGCTACTTCTTCTTTTGCATACGCCATGACAGGCGATGCTCCTAGCGCTAACAAACCGTTAGCTGTAAAATTTGTTACAACAACATTTGTAATATTATGAACGAGCGGATTAGACTCTCTCACCAAATCCACTACTTTACTAATTTCTTTCATATTCATCCTTCTCATCTCCTAACTATAGTGATGGGAGATACACAAAAAGGCACTTTGCGCGTACGCAAAGTGCCTGAACATGTGCTTTTACACTCTCCCTACGCTGGCATTATCCAACAGGTTCAAATGGTCAATGACGGATTAGTCATACTCTCAGTTTGCATCCACAAACTCCCATGTGTTTAGTATTCTTCTACTTCAAAGTCTACTCTTATTCTAATAAAATAACAAGCTCTTTCCTTTTATAGAATGATAGAGATCATAACTCTTCTGGTTCAACCATTCTTCTCCTTTATATAGGTAAAACTCTCACACTTATATTTCATCACAAATAACTCAAACCGTCAGCAAGACTGAATAGAACAAAGATGTATGCTATATTTAACGTATGGAAATTTGAAAGGATGTTTTTAAATATGGCAAAAAGTATTGTAATTGCTGAAAAACCTTCTGTTGCACGTGATATCGCACGTGTACTGAAATGTGATAAAAAAGGGAACGGCTATCTTGAAGGTAGTAAATATATTGTAACTTGGGCTTTAGGTCACCTTGTTACGTTAGCAGATCCAGAAAGCTATGATGTGAAATATAAACAATGGAATTTAGAAGATTTACCTATGCTACCTGAGCGTTTGAAATTAACGGTTATTAAACAAACTGGGAAACAATTTAATGCTGTAAAAAGTCAGTTACTTAGAAAAGATGTAAATGAAATTATTGTAGCAACAGACGCTGGGCGTGAAGGAGAATTAGTCGCTCGTTGGATTATTGATAAGGTTCGAATTAACAAACCAATCAAACGTCTATGGATTTCATCCGTTACTGATAAAGCAATTAAAGATGGTTTTGCAAATTTAAAACCAGGTAAAGCATATGAAAATTTATACGCTTCAGCAGTTGCACGTTCAGAAGCTGACTGGTATATCGGTCTTAACGCGACTCGCGCTTTAACGACTCGCTTTAATGCCCAGCTGAATTGCGGCCGTGTGCAAACACCTACTGTCGCGATGATCGCTAATCGTGAAGATGAAATAAAGAACTTCAAAGCTCAAACTTACTACGGCATCGAAGCTCAAACGACAAATCAGTTAAAGCTAACTTGGCAAGATGCAAACGGCAATAGCCGTAGTTTTAATAAAGAAAAAATTGATGATATTGTAAAAGTTTTAGATAAGCATAATGCTACTGTTGTGGAAATTGATAAAAAACAGAAGAAGTCATTCTCTCCTGGTCTTTACGATTTAACTGAATTGCAACGTGATGCCAATAAAAAATTCGGTTACTCTGCGAAAGAAACATTAAACATTATGCAGAAATTGTATGAGCAACACAAAGTGCTAACATACCCTCGTACAGATTCACGCTATATTTCATCTGATATCGTTGGGACACTTCCAGAACGTCTAAAGGCGTGCGGAGTTGGAGAATATCGTTCTTTAGCACATAAAGTATTGCAAAAGCCTATCAAGGCTAATAAATCATTTGTTGATGATAGTAAAGTAAGCGATCATCACGCAATTATTCCAACAGAAGGATACGTTAACTTCTCCGCCTTCACAGATAAAGAACGTAAAATTTATGATTTAGTTGTCAAACGTTTCTTAGCTGTTTTATTCCCGGCCTTTGAATATGAACAACTAACGTTACGCACAAAAGTTGGCAATGAAACGTTTATTGCACGCGGAAAAACAATTTTACATGCCGGCTGGAAAGAAGTATATGAAAACCGCTTTGAAGATGATGATGTAACAGATGGCGTAAAAGAGCAACTTCTACCTCGCATCGAAAAAGGCGATACATTAACTGTAAAGTTAATTATGCAAACATCAGGGCAAACGAAAGCACCTGCACGTTTTAATGAGGCGACTTTACTTTCAGCAATGGAGAATCCTACAAAATATATGGATACGCAAAATAAACAACTTGCTGATACGTTAAAATCAACTGGTGGATTAGGTACTGTAGCAACGCGTGCTGATATTATCGACAAGTTATTCAATTCGTTCTTACTTGAAAAACGTGGTAAAGATATTCATATTACTTCAAAAGGCCGTCAGTTACTTGATTTAGTGCCAGAAGAGTTAAAATCACCTACACTAACTGGTGAGTGGGAACAAAAGCTAGAGGCAATCGCAAAGGGTAAACTGAAAAAAGAAGTATTCATTTCAGAAATGAAGAACTATACGAAAGAAATTGTTGCTGAAATAAAATCAAGTGATAAAAAATATAAACATGACAACATTTCAACGAAGTCTTGTCCAGATTGCGGTAAACCAATGCTAGAGGTAAACGGCAAAAAAGGAAAAATGCTCGTTTGCCAAGACCGTGAATGTGGTCATCGTAAAAACGTATCTCGTACAACAAACGCTCGTTGTCCGCAATGTAAGAAGAAGTTAGAATTACGTGGTGAAGGTGCAGGACAAATCTTTGCATGTAAATGTGGCTATCGCGAGAAATTATCCACATTCCAAGAAAGACGTAAAAAGGAATCTGGAAGCAAGGCTGATAAGCGCGACGTTCAAAAATATATGAAACAACAGAAAAAAGAAGAAGAACCATTAAATAATCCGTTCGCAGAAGCTTTAAAGAAATTAAAATTTGATTAAACAAAAAGGTTCCTACCACTCTCGGTAGGAACCTTTTATTATTAATGAATAATTTTACTTCCTTTTGCGTTCTCAACAAACTTTTCACTCGATTTGTTAATTGGTGTTTTCAGTAATAACGCAGCTACAATCATAACTACTACGAAAGCACTTAACACAAGTAAATCTCGCGTTACGATATCCCATAGCATTCCGCCTACTGTTTCACGAATTGCACTAATTGCGTATGTGAACGGTAAGAACGGATAAATTGCTTGGAAGAACGCTGGTGTCATTTGAATTGGGAATGTTCCGCCCGATCCTGCTACTTGCAGTACAAGTAAAATGATCGCCATCGATTTCCCAACGTTTCCGAAAATAGAAACGAGTGAGTATACGATACAAACGAAGACTCCACCAATAAATAAACTAAATAACACAAACCAGAACTTATCGACTACGTACGTACCGAGCAAGAATATATCTCCCATCGATACGATAAACGCTTGTGAAAGACCTATCGTTAAGAATGTTAATAAACGTCCAAAGTAAATTTCATGGCTCTTATAATTCGCGCCCTCTTCGTGTACTTCTACTGTTAATAATGAAACCATTAATAATGCGCCTACCCATAATGCAAGCACTGTATAGAATGGTGACATCGCTGAACCGTAGTTCGGCATCGCAAATAATTTATTCTCTTTTAAATTTACTGGATTCGCAAAGTAATCACTTTGTTTTTCAACATCATTTTTCAATAAGCGTATGATGTCTTTTATATCCTCTTCCGATTCAAAATCACGAATTTTATTTGCTAAGTCTTTAATCTTCTTCTCAGTCTCCGGCATGTCAGCCTTAATGTCTGTTAATTTCTTTTTACCGTCCACTAAGCCTTTTGATGAATCTTCTAGTAGCTTTTTAACATCTGGAAGCTTTTTGTCTGCTTCTTTTAAAATTTGAGATGTGTTTTTCGACATCTCTTTTGTACGAGCAATTGCTTCATTAAAGTTTGGAACGATTTCTGAATCGTACTTAGCTAAGATGTCACCTATTTGACCCGAAACATTTTTAGATACTTCATTAATACTCTCAATAACATCTGCCGCTGGTTTTTGACCTTTATTAATAGCGTCAATTCCTTTATCAGTTAAATCGATTCCTTTTTGAAGACCATCTTTTACTTTATTCAATTTAGAAATCATGTTATTCGTGTTCTTATCACTATTTACATCTGCTAAAACTTTATTCGTATTTTCCATAACAGGAATCATATCGTTAACTAAATTTAGCCCGGCTTTGAACTGGCCATTTAAATCATTTAAAGCTACTTTTGTAGAATCTAGTCCGTTAACACCTTTATTACTTAAGTCTTCTCTAGCTTTTTCAAGCTCTGTTTTTAATCTGCTGTAATTATTTACAGCCTGATCATAGCCTTCTCTACCATTGTCTAATATCTCGTTAACTTTTTTTATTTCTTGATTTAAATTCTGTTGCGCATTTCCAGCTTTATCTTTTAATTGTTCAGCCGTACTTACCGCTTTTTCAAAATCCGCTACAAACGTCGCATTATAATCTGCCTCCGCTTGGTTTACTAAATTATTTATTGCATTTAACTTTTGATTAGTAGCATCTCTTACATCTTGTTTCACTTCTTGCCCTGTACCTATAATATTAGCGATATCTTTAACGCCGCCATTTGCATTTTCGATAGCTGATTTAAGATTCGTTAATTTATCTATTCGTTTTTGGAAGAAGTCTTTTCCAGAATCAGTTGGTGCGGATTCTTTAAATTTAGTAAAGATATCAATTACATATGAAACACTATCCACACGACCTTGAAGATTCTCAGAAACCTTATTAAGATCTTGTTTCGCTTTTTCTGGATCAAAATTACCATTTTGTAACCCGTTTATAACTCCCTGTGCATAAGTTGTTCCAACACGTATTGAGCCGAATACATTATTTACAGTTTGATCAATATTTTTAGCTATATCTTTATATAATTGACCATTCACCTGCGGTAATTCTGGTATCTGTGGAATAGTTATATTAGGTAACACTGGGAATTTAGATGGATCTGGAAGTGCCATATTGAAATCAAAAGATGGATTTTTTAAGAAATCCGTAATCGCCGCCGCACTATTCAAACCTGTTTGCATTGCGATTAAATTATTCTTAATAGTTCCTGGAGCACGATTCAATGTTTCATCGTTTCTCGCAAAGAATGCATCTAAGCTCTTAAGTGTATCCTGACCATCATTAATAACACTCTCTACAACCGGCAATTCTTTCTGCGCTACTTTTACTACATCCTCTGCTCGAGTCGCATCATCTAACGCCTTATCCATCAGTGTATTCATTTCTGGGAACTGCGCTTCTAACTTAAATACAAGGTCTTTTACTTTCTCGATACTTGGTAAGTTTGTTTCTAAATCGATTCCAAGATCATTAAAAACTTTAAAAATCTCACCGTTCGCTGTTTTAACGAAGTTTTTACTAATTTCTTCCGTAATACCTGATGCACCTTTTGCTGTAATTTTCGGTGCAATCGCATTTACTTTTTCATTTACATAGTAATCAAGTTCTGGCTTTTGTGGATTTTCATCCAGAACAGTTGCAATTTTTTCAGAGAAGTCTTTTGGGATTGTAATACTTGCATAATAATCCCCACGCTCAACTCCGTAAATCGCCTGCTTTTGGTCTACAAATTTCCAACCAAGTTTCTTGTTTTTCTTTAGAGAATCTACAATCTCGTCCCCGATATTGATATCTTTCCCTCTTAAATTAGAGCCTGCATCTTGGTTAGAAACTGCAATGGGAACCTCTTTTGTATTTCCATATGGATCCCAAGAAGCTTTAATGTTAAACCATGCATATAACGATGGTAAAATCATTAACCCTAAAACAATAACAATTGCAGCCCAATGTTTAGCTACATTCCGTAAATCTGTCTTATAAATACGCCAAATTTGTTTCATAGAAGTTATCACCTAATTATATATTTTTCCTTCTTTAGAAAATGATACATACATTTTGCAATTATATCACTTTCTACATCGTGGATTAAACGAAAATACACTATTTTTCCCATTAAATATTTCACTTACTTCATTATATAACGAAGTAAAAAAAGTATGCATACAAAATGACCAAATTAGTTTTACATTCAATAATAACAAATATATAGGAAATGTCATAAAAAGTACAAGTATTTTCTCTTGGCAATACTTGTATTCCTCAAAAAAATCCTCACAGCTTTTCATCATCTGTGAGGATTTCTTCTATTATATATCTACTTGTACTTCTACACCGAAATGATCTGAAATTACATTTCTGTTCGTATCATTAAAAATGACTTTTGAAGAACGAACTTTTTCACTTTGGTTACACAATATTAGATCGATTCGTAAATTATGTTTATTTTTATCCCAACCAGCAATTTCACCTTGGACAGTCGTTCCTTCGTCCTTCTCTGCTGCTAGTTCATACGTGTCATACAAACCTTTTTGCATCATATACTCATAACCCTCTCCTTGCAAGCGGGCATTATTATTAAAATCACCCATTAAGAAGGAAAGTTCATCGCGATTTACACGCTCCATTAAACGATCAACTTGACCTTTGAATGACTCTTCTTCATCATTCCACCAACCGAGGTGACAAGAGTAAAACGTGATGTTCTTACCATTATAAGCAATTGTTGCACTTACAATTTTTCGTGTTTTCCAATACGTTGTATCCTTATTTTCTGATACAAAAAACGTATCTTCTTTTATAACATTATGTTTCGTTAGAATCGCTAATCCTTCTTCATACACATCATATCCAATATGAGAGAAATCCCAAGTAATATTGTAATCTTTTACATGTAACGCTTTTAACTCTTCTAATAGTAAAAGTCCAAAATTATCTTTTTTCTTGTGACCGCATACATTTTCAGCTTGTATAGACTGACTTACTTCTTGCAATGCGATCACATCATAATCTTCTTCTTGAATGACTTTAGCAAGATATTTTATCTTTTCTAGTTGATTCTCTTCTTGCCAAGAGTGACAGTTTAAAGTTAGCAATCTCATCTTATTACGCACCTAACATATCTTGAATGTCTGACTTTAATACGTCAGCTTTCGGGCCATATACTGCTTGTACACCTTTATCTTTTACGATAAGTCCTAAAGCACCATTTTGTTTCCATTGTGCTTCTGGTGCAACAACATCTAAATCTTTTACTGTTACACGTAAACGCGTCATACAAGCATCTACGTCAGCAATATTTTCTTTACCACCTAATAAATCAATAACTTTTGTTGCTAATGAACCATCTTGTACATTTCCTGTTCCTTCTGATGACTCATCTTCATTATCAATATAGTTACCTGCACGGCCTGGTGTTGGTAAGTTGAACTTTTTAATTAAGAAATTGAATAATGTAAAGTTCAGACCGAAGAATACTAATGAAACGATAACGAAATTGATTAAATCTCTAGTTAGTCCTGCATTAACCATCATCGGTGTACGAGTAATTAACTCAATAAATCCAAATGCATGAACACGTAAGTTAATTAAATCTGCTAATGCGAATGCAAGTCCTGTTGTAATTGCATATACAACATATAATACTGGAGCAATAAACATGAACATGAATTCAATTGGTTCTGTTACACCTGTTAAGAATACTGCTAATGCTGCTGATAAGAACATTGGTTTATATTTTGCACGTTTTTCTTTATCAACATTACGGAACATCGCGAATGCAATCCCCATTAACGCTGCTGTTGAACCGATAACTTGTCCAGCTTTGAAACGAGCTGGTACAACATTATTTAATAGATCGTTATATGCTTTTGTATCTCCATTTGCTAATAAGTTATTTAAATCTGTAATCCATGCAAGCCATAATGGATCTTGTCCTGCTACAATTTGTCCAACTTTTGAGCCAGTTAACATCGTATATGTTCCGCCTAGCTCTGTGTAGTTCATCGGAATCGTTAACATATGGTGTAAGCCAAATGGTAATAGTAAACGCTCTAACGTTCCATATACAAACGGTGCAACAACTGGTGCGCTATCTTTAGATGCTGCAATCCAGCGACCAAATTCATTTAATCCACTTTGGATGAATGGCCATAAAAGTGATAATACAATTGCAGTGACTGTAGACCAAACAATTACAACGAATGGTACAAATCGTTTTCCGTTAAAGAATGCTAATGCCTGTGGCAGTTTGTTATAGTTATAATATTTGTTATATAGAGTAGCTCCTAAGAAACCTGTGATAATCCCTACGAAAACTCCCATGTTTAATGCTGGTGCACCAAGTACAGAAGTAAAGTAATCTTTTACAATTAAATCTCCTGCTAATACTGAAGAAACTTTCGCTTTTGAATCCGCTAACATTTCAGCATTTACACCAAATATAGCTCCTGTAATTCTGTTTGTTAAGACGAATGCTAATAGTGCTGCGAATGCACCACCTGCGCGATCTTTCGCCCAAGATCCCCCAATTGCTACTGCGAATAAGATGTGTAGATTTGTAATAATTGCCCAACCGATGTCTTCCATTACGCGAGCGATTGTATGAACTGCGTTAATATCCCCAGCAGACATCCCAATTAACTTACCGATAGAAATCATTAAACCAGCTGCTGGCATTACAGCTACAACAACTAATAATGCTTTCCCGAACTTTTGCCAAAAATCAAAAGACGTAATTTTCATCTGTTCTTCCTCCCCTTTATTTATAACAACATAATGATTTAAATTATAATTTCTGTTTCTATTATGAAAACGATTCCTTATGTTACTTTATCTTTATCTTTACGCAACCGTTTTCATAAATCTATTTTAATAAAAGCGTTTTCACTTTGCAATAGAAATTTATTATTTTTCATAAAAAAAGATGCTCTAAGAGCATCCTTTTTTATTATAAAATGCGATAAACCCTTGTTTCATAAGGCTTTAACGTGATTGTAGTTACTTGTTCATGTTCCGCAACTTTATAGTTATTTAAAAGCAAACGTTTGCGCTCTAGTGCAAATGAGCCCTCATTATACACCGCTTCCTCTTTTGAGATATTACTAATTACAACAATTTTTTCATCGTTTAATGTACGAGTATATACATAAATTTGCGGATCATCTTCTAAAAGTAAATCATACGTGCCGTAATTCAGTACATCATGCTCTTTTTTCAGGGCAATCATTTTCTTATAGAAGTTAAAAATAGAGTTTTCTTCATTCTTTTGCTTTTCAACATTAATTTCTTTGTAGTTTGGATTCATACCAAACCAAGGTGCACTTGTTGTAAAGCCAGCATTCATCTCATTGTTCCACTGCATAGGTGTACGTGAATTATCGCGGCAAGAAGCCCATATAATCTCCATCATATCTTGATGTGATACACCCTCTGCAATTTTCTCGCGATATAAATTTTTAATTGCTACATCATCGTAATCTTCAATATTTGGGAATTGAACATTCGTCATCCCAATTTCTTGTCCTTGATAAATAAACGGTGTACCGTGCATAAAGAAATACATTGCTCCAAGAGCTGTTGCACTTTCACGCCAATATTGTTTATCATCTCCCCAAGTTGAAACGATACGTGGCTTATCGTGATTCTCAATATATAAAGCATTCCATCCTTTATTTTCTAACCCTTTTTGCCATTTCGTTAATACCTTTTTCAATCCTACAACATCAAGATCTTTCTTCTTCTCTGCATCCCATAAACTTAAATGCTCGAATTGGAATACCATATTGAACTTACCTTGCTCTTCTCCAACCCAAAGCTCAGCATCTTCAATTTTAACGCCGTTCGCTTCACCAACAGTCATAATATCGTACTTAGAAAACGTATTTTCTTTTAACTCTTCTAATAAAGGTTGAATACCATCCACATTCATATGTTTATCAAAAGATGGTACATACTTTAGTTCTTTTGGGTTTGGCATATCTTTAAAGCCATCTTCTTTTTTAATATGGCTAATTGCATCCACTCGGAAACCATCAATTCCTTTATCAAGCCACCAATTAACTGTATCGTATAACACTTCGCGAACTTCTTTATTCTCCCAGTTTAAATCTGGTTGTTTACGCGAGAATAAATGTAAATAATATTGTCCTGTTACTTCATCATATTCCCATGCCGAACCATTAAAAATACTTTCCCAATTGTTTGGTTCCGCACCATCTTTACCATCGTGCCAAATATACCAATCACGCTTCGGATTGTCTTTAGATGAACGAGACTCAATAAACCATGGATGTTCATCACTTGTATGATTAATAACTAAATCAATAATAAGCTTCATATCACGCTTATGAACTTCATCTAGTAAAGCATCAAAGTCTTCCATCGTACCAAACTCATCCATGATATCTTGATAATCACTAATGTCATAACCATTATCATCATTAGGTGACTTATACATTGGACAAATCCAAATTACATCTATACCTAAATCTTTTAAATAATCCAATTTCGCAATAATACCTTGTAAATCTCCAATACCATCACCATTTGAATCCATAAAGCTACGTGGGTAAATTTGATAAGCAACCGCTTCTTTCCACCATGTCTTATTCATACTAATTCTCTCCTTTTGCATCCCGTCGGAAAATTTATGCAAACGTTTTCGTAACACTATCATAACAAAATATGAATAGTTTGCAACTGTTTTCATTGAACTCTATGTAGATTCCTTATTCTTATGCTTTATTTATTTCTCACAAAAGCAAATCTCATTCCTCACCTGCTCTTGTCCACGCACGTTACATACGCTTTTCATATATTAATAAAAAGCACTGCTTATTTTTAGAAAGGAGTGATAAATTGAAACAAACAAAATTAACAGGTCGTATCGTTGTTCCCTCAGATCCTGACTATGACGTAGCCCGAATGAATTTAAATTTAAGTATTCCAAAACTCCCCTGTATTATTGTTTTTTGCCAAAATAAAAATGATGTGTGCAACGTCTTAAAATGGGCACGCGAACGTCATGTACCATTTCGCTTAAGAAGCGGTCGTCATAGCTATGAAAATTTTTCTCTTTTAAATAGAGGACTTATTATTGATGTGAGTGAACTGCATCGCATTACTGTTAATACAGATACATTAACAGCAACAATTGAAGCTGGTGCAAATCTTGGCACTGTTTATAAAGAGCTTTGGAATTATGGTGTGACAATACCGGCTGGTACAAGTGCAAGCGTTGGAATTGTTGGATTAGCACTTGGCGGTGGCATCGGTATGCTTTCACGCTTATTTGGATTAACATGTGATCAATTAGTAGAAGTTGAAATGGTACAAGCGTGCGGTAAATTTGGAGCAAAAATCATTCGCGCAAACGAACATGAAAACCATAACTTGTTTTGGGCATGCCGCGGTGGGGGTGGTGGAAACTTCGGAATTGTTACTTCTTTAACTTTTCGAGTACATCCTATAAAGAATGTATCAATCTTCTCAATTACATGGGAATGGGAAGATTTTATCGCTGCATTTCAAGCGTGGCAAAACTGGGCACCTTATATAGACGAGCGTCTCACTTCATCAATTGAATTATTCGCAAAACAACGAAGTAAAATTGAAGTAAAAGGTGAATTTGTTGGCCCTCCCTCTGAACTCCATTCCTTATTATCTCCTCTTCTTGAAACTGGTACCCCCTCACATTTTATAGATGAAGTTCCGTATATAAAAGCGGTTCAATTCTTTAATAGCGGTAATATTCCTGAAAACTTTAAGCGTTCTGGTTCCTACGTGTATAAACCTATCCCTCTTAAAGGAATTCAAATCATGCAACATTTTCTTTCTCATGCTCCAAATAAAGATGCGAGTATTTGGCACCAATCGCTCGTAGGTGCTGTTGAAAATATTCCTCCTACTGAAACAGCTTATTTTCACCGTAAAGCAATTATTGCGCAAGAATACATTACCTCTTGGAAATGCGACGCTGAAGAAAATCGTAACATACGCTGGGTTAAAGATTTAAGAGAAAGCTTAGATCCTTATACACTAGGTGACTATGTCAATTGGCCTGATATTGATATCAAAAATTGGCAAGTTAGTTATTATGGCCCTAATTTTCAAAAGCTACGAAAGGTGAAGACCTTATATGACCCGTGCAACGTTTTTCGGTTTCAACAAAGCATTCCTCCTTTTCATACGTAAAAAAGGAAGAACAGAATGCTGTTCTTCCTTTTTACATTGAAAATCGTTCAATTGTTTGTTTCAAGTCCGCTGCTTGCTTCTCTAAATCCTTTAATAGTTGATCGATTACTACCATATTTTTAGATTGTTGCAACGTCACACGTGCCACTTCTTGTGAACCAGCTGATGTTTCCTCAGCAATTGCTGCTACAGCCTTCGTCTGTGCTCCTGTTTGATGAATGTGACTCACTTGTTCGTTCATATAGCCACTAATTTGCTTCGTTGCATCGGCAACTTCCATAATACTTGACGACATTTCTTTTAAAATTAATTCCGTAGCTGCCCCACGTTGTGCTTCTTCTTTAGCTGTTTTCACTTGCTCTGTCATTTTCAATGCGACTTGTTGGACTTCCTCTTGCATATTCCGTAATAACTGCGATATGTTTCTTGCAGAATGATCGCTTTCATCAGCAAGTTTACGTACTTCTTCAGCTACAACTGCAAAGCCCCTTCCATGCTCTCCAGCACGAGCTGCTTCAATAGAAGCATTCAGCGCTAATAAATTCGTTTGGCTAGCAATCTCACTCACAACAGAAACAATATGTTCCACTTGTTTCATTCGTTCTTCTAACTTCTGTACATTTTGCATCGAATTTTCATTTTCTTTTGCCAATGTTTGAATACCTTGAATTAAAGAAGTAAAGACTCGTGTACTTTGCCCCAAAGCTTGAACCATTTCTAAAGACAACTCATCAGACTGTTTTGCTTTTTCTTCCACTTCACTCGCAATGGAAGTTGTTGTATCAACAGCCGAAACAATCGCCTGAATTGATGCTGCTGATTGCTCAGCACCTGAAGAAATCTCTGCAAGAGTCTCAGATACACCTTGCGCTTGTCTCGTTGCTTCGCCTGTTTGTTTTCTAATCTGCTGTACTTGATTGTTTGTATAAGAAAATGTTGTATCAATATTTTTTACCATGCCCCTTAAGTTTCCTAACATCATATTAAATGCAACACTTAAAGATTTAATTTCATCATCTATCTTCGGTAATGGAACATCTTCACGAATATCACCCTCAGCTGCTTTTCTTGCCGCCTCCTCTAACTTGCGAAGCGGTTTAATTAAAAATACAGCTGCTCCATATGCTAAAATTCCAGACCATACTACCCCTAATAACATAACGATAATATTATATACAGTTTGACTTACATAACTTTGAAAATAATCGTATATCACGTAAATAAAAAATATACTTGTTGAATATGTAATGAAAGCTAAAACTGTAGTGAATAGCATAAGTTGTGTACGTAATCCAAAAGAAAATGTTTTCCTTTCTTTTTCCATCTTCTCTTTCCCCCTTTTTATAAGCAATATAAATACTCCCTATATATTATTATCCATATTTTCATTATAGAAGGATATAGGGATTTTAAAAATCATTATTTCTTTGAATATCCAATTGCACGAAAAAAATAAAGGATTCTGACAATTAGTGGCTAATAACAGAAATAAGGGGCAACATTTGTAAAATATATTTTTGACTGGGGGTTTTGTATGATTCAGGTTCGAAATCTAGTAAAGTCATTCGGCTCACTTGATGTTTTAAAAGGAATTGATTTAGAAGTAAAAGAAAAAGAAGTTGTTGTTTTAATTGGTGCCAGTGGTTCCGGTAAAAGTACATTACTTCGCTGTCTGAACTTTTTAGAAATGTACGATGAAGGTGAAATTCACTTACAAGGTGAACAAATTAATCCTAAGCATTCAAATTTAAACAAAGTCCGCGAAAATGTCGGTATGGTTTTTCAGCACTTTAACCTCTTTCCCCATATGACCTCACTAGAAAACATCATAGAAGCACCTATTCATGTAAAAAAATTAGAAGCAGCAAACGCAAAGGAAATCGGAAATCAACTATTGCAAAAAGTCGGCCTACAAGATAAAGCAGATGTAACGCCCCACCTTCTGTCAGGTGGTCAAAAACAGCGCATTGCTATAGCACGAGCTCTTGCTATGAACCCTAAAATTATGCTATTTGATGAACCTACCTCAGCCTTAGACCCTGAACTTGTTGGAGAAGTATTGCAAGTTATGAAAGAACTTGCTGAAGAAGGAATGACCATGGTTATCGTTACTCATGAAATGAATTTCGCAAGGGATGTAGCCGATCGCGTCATTTTTATGGATGATGGGAAAATTGTCGAAGACGCTCCGCCAACGCAATTCTTTTCAGCTCCATCACATGAACGAGCAAAACAATTTTTACGCAACGTTTTATAATGTAACTTCTGTTTCAAACGAAAAGAAATACATTCATACGGTGCACAACTCAATAACATACTTAAAACCATCCGTATGATCAATATATAGGAGGGGTTTTATGAAAAGAAAACTATTAACCATTGTTGCGAGTATTACATTATGTACATCCTTCATACTAGGAGCCTGTAGTAAGGAAAGTGCTACTACTTCTTCAAATGGTGAAAAAGAATTCCGTTATGCGATGAGTGGCTTATATAAACCTTTTAACTATAAAGAAAATGACGGAAAGCTTGCCGGTTTTGATGTGGAAATTGGTGAGGCACTTGCGAAAAAAATGAATATGAAACCCACTCCTATTACAAATCCGTGGGAAACACTAATTCAAGGTCTACAATCGAAAAAATATGATGCTATATTGGGCAGTATGGCAATTACAGAAGAACGCTTAAAAGCTGTTAATTTCTCAAATCCTTATTATCGTTCTGGTGCCCAAATTTTTGTGGCTAAAAAGAATACATCTATCTCTTCTCCAGAAGATTTGAAAGGTAAGAAAATTGGTGTTGTAAAGGCTAGTACCTTTAAAGCCCTTGTTGCAAAACATACAGATCAAATCACAGAATATGACAGCGATATTACTGCACTTATGGACCTAGAGCCTGGGCGTGTTGACGCAGTAATCACTGATCAAATGGTCGGTTTACGTATGATCAAAGAAGGTAAATCAAATATAAAAGAAGCTGGAAAACCATTAAATCTGGATGAAATGGGAATTGCTATTCGGAAAGATGATAAAGAAATGGTTGAGAAAGTAAATAAAGCTTTAGATGAAATTATTAAAGATGGTACGTATGAAAAAATCAGTAAAAAATGGTTTGGGCGTAATATTCTTGGTGAAGAGGAAAAAACAAAGTAAATTTGCTAGTCAAATGTTTCATACATTATGCCCCACTTTTTATGTGGGGTATTTCATTCCCTACCAAAATCCATACAATATGAGGTGACACATATGTTTGAAATTTTCATGTCTACTTATCCCACACTCTTAAAGGCTACTATTGTCACATTACAATTAACATTAACTTCCCTAGTACTCGGTTCACTAATTGGATTACTATTCGCTTTTTTTCGAATCTCTAGCAATAAGATTTTAAATAGTATTGCTCATGTATATATCGCCATTATTCGCGGTACACCTTTAATTGTTCAAATTGCCATTCTCTATTTTGGGATTACATCCGTTGTTGTTTTCACTCCTTTTTGGGCAGGAGCAATTGCTTTAGCAATCCATAACGGTGCATATATTACTGAAATTTTCCGCGGATCCATTCAATCTGTCGACCGTGGACAATTAGAAGCCGCTCGCTCTCTAGGTATGCCTTACCCTTTAGCAATGCGCCGTATTATATTACCGCAAGCATTTCGACAATCTCTTCCTCCTTTAGGAAATCAGTTTATTATTGGATTAAAGGATTCTTCGCTCGTTGCATATGTAGGATTGTCCGAATTATGGGGATCAGGTTTATCAATTGCTGCAGGTAACTTCCAACAATTAGATACATACATAATCGTTGGTTTATATTACCTCGTACTTGTTCTTCTATTTACTTATTTTGTTAATCTTTTAGAGAAACGATTACAAAGAAAAGAAACAAATTCAGTTCAATTTAGCAAAAAGAATAAAAAAGAAGTCTCTTTATAAAAAAAAAGCAAGCCTGAATGGCTTGCTTTTTCACTGCAAAATATATCAATTTTTACTGATTTATTTTTTTAATACTCTCTTCTTCCTCTATATGTTCCTCACGATATGAAATATTATGAGGATCTAGTCCATTTCCTAAAGAACCATAGAAATGCTCTCTATGCGGATCCACTAATTCACTTCCTTGATAATACACACGTGGTGTATTCCATAGCGCTGCCAAAGCTTTTGTCATTGGCATCTCATGATAGCGTTCCGGCCACATTTCTTTAATTTTATCTTTTACTAACGGATAGTATTTAGAGCTCATAGCAGGGAACAAATGGTGTTCCGTATGATATGAGAAATTGAAATGTAAAACGTCTACCCAACGCGGCACTGTTACTGATAAACAGTTTGCTAACGGATCATTTACTGGAACAATTGGATTTAAGCGGTGATTTGTTGCGATATATGCCATTACAATAAAGTTAGCAATTAACAACGGAATCACATATGCAAATAACCATTTTCCTGGTCCCATAATAAACAATAAACTAATCCAAACTGTCCAAGGCAAAAGAAGTTGAAGCCATACAGATTTTTGATTGGATGACTTAAATTCTTTTATAAAATGAAAGAACATTCGAGTCGAATGCAATGTAAATTGAATGGTTAGTGACAGAAAACTAAAGAATGAACGTACATGAAGAGGCATACGATATACCCAGCTCAAAAACTTACTCTTTTTAAGTTTCTCAAGTGTCGGCCATGCATCTGGATCATTCTCTTCATGTTGTGTATGAACGTGATGCGTTGCATTGTGCCACTTTCTCCACAGTTTAGGTCCTGTTGATAATGGCATAAACGCAATTGCTCCTAAGAAATCTCGAAGCCATGCCTTTCTTACAACAGTTCCATGTAAAATTTCATGCCCTAAAAACCCAAGTGAAGCAAAACATAACCCAAGAACAATCGCAATTCCTAGATTCGCCCACACATTCAATTCAAATACACCAATCGATATTAATCCCGCCAATGCCACAAGCAAATAAGCCAGTCCACCAAATAAACGAGTAGGAACTGGTTTAAATGCTTTTTTCGGCAAATGTGGTGATACACGTGCTGCATACCACCCAAACGTATGAAGCTCCTTCATCCTTTTGCCCCTTTCTTATGCCGCGTCTTGCGCAACTTACATATATCAATTCTTGCTTCCAGATTGATTTTACTAGCTGATTAAAAAGCATCTATGTATAAGGAAAATATACTCACTCTATCGTCACTTATTTTTTCGCTTTTATTATCAATGAAAAACATTTCTCTTTTTACTCTCTATCAACCTTTCCACATGATGAATCATATCAATAGAATTTCCATATTGTCAACAACTTTTATGACCTAGTAATAAAAGTTGGTTATATTTTTATAATTATACTTTATTTCACTAAAGAAAAAACATAGGATTTATAAGGTTTCGTCCATTATGCATCTACATACACTGACATACTATAGACTCTAACTTATTCAAGAATTCTCTATGTAAACAACAAATAAACTCACCTTGATCTAGCTTTACACAACTCCTATCTCTTCATACCGACAACATTAAATAATTATATTAAAATAATTTTATCTTTCTTTTAATAAAAATAGACTCTTTCTAAAACAGCACACATGAATTTCATATCATATGGAAATATTAAAAGGAAAATTGTTCTAAAATCGGGAGGTTTCTATAATGACAAGCGATACATTTCCACAATTCCCATTATCTTATTGGATTGAATCTACTCAAATCCCTGCTTTTCCCCCTTTATCCGAAAATATAAAGACGAAAGTCGCTGTTATCGGTGCTGGTATTACAGGTATTACTACTGCCTATTTACTTGCGAAAGAAGGCATCGATGTTGTTTTAATTGATTCTGGTCTTATTTTAAACGGAACAACTGGGCATACAACAGCAAAGGTAACAGCTCAACATGATCTTATTTATGATGAGTTAATAAGTCATTTCGGTTTGGAAAAGGCAAGGCTTTACTATGAATCAAATAATCATGCTCTACAATTCATAAATGAGACTGTGCAAACATATAAAATCGACTGTAATTTCTCAAATGAAGATTCATATTTATATACAACTACTGATAATGGATTAAGAAATTTATCGAAAGAATATGAAGCCTATGAAAAATTAAATATATCTTGTGACTATGTTCAATCTCTATCGATTCCTATTCCCGTACAATCTGCACTGGTCATGAAAAACCAAGCACAATTCCATCCCCTTCTTTATTTGAAAACACTTTTAGAAAAGTTTGTGGAGATGGGCGGCAAAGTTTATGAACAAACAACCGCTATTGATGTGGAAAAGGGTGATTATCCACAAGTCATTACAAAGGGCGGACATCGCATCACTTGTGAATATGTTGTCTCTTGTTCACATTTTCCTTTTTATGATGCGTATAGCTTTTTCTTTACGCGAATGTATGCTGAACGATCTTATGCTCTAGCAATCAAAGCAAAAACGGATTATCCAGGTGGCATGTATTTAAGTATCGATGATCCAAAACGCTCCTTACGCTATACAACAAACAATGGTGAAAAATTAATTTTAATCGGCGGAGAAAGTCATAAAACAGGACAAGGAATAAACACGATGCTTCATTACGAAGCACTTTATTCTTTTGCGGAAGCAACGTTTGGAGTAGATGAAGTTCCCTATAGATGGTCAGCACAAGATTTAATCACGCTAGATAAGCTCCCTTATATTGGACATATTAACGAGAGTAATCCAAATATATTTGTTGCAACTGGATATCGTAAATGGGGAATGACAACTGGAACCGCTGCTGCTCATTTACTGAAAGACTCCATTCTAAAAGTCCACAGTCCTTATAAAGAACTGTATGCACCATCACGCTTCCATGCAAATCCAGATATAAAAACGTTCCTCTCCCAAAACCTTGATGTTGCGAAACATTTAATTGAAGGAAAGATTGAAACTGCATTACGTAAACCAGAAGATCTCGAAGTTGGTGAAGGATCTGTCGTACATGTTAATGGGAAACGAGCAGGTGCTTATAAAGACAAAGATGGAAAATTACATATTGTCGATACAACTTGTACACACCTCGGCTGCGAAGTTGAATGGAATAATGGTGATTGTACTTGGGACTGTCCTTGTCACGGTTCCCGCTTTTCAATTGAGGGCGATGTTATGGAAGGTCCAGCAGATCAACCGTTAAAGCGAGTTGATAATGAGTAAACAAATAAAGAAGTTCAACAGGAATCCTGTTGAACTTCTTTATTTGTTATAAAACCATTTCAGATAAAGTGAAACTTTAATCAGTGGGGGTTTTCTTCATCCCCCACTGATTATTATTTGAACCAATCGGACTTTTATGGGCCGTTGATCCCCCACCTAACTTCTTTGCTTTCGCTGAATGTTGAGGTGGGGGTCTTACTGCCCATTAAAGCGGGATAAATTTCGACATAAGAAGGTGAATTTTAACATTAAATAAAATAATATATTTATCTATAAATCAAAAGGAGTGAACATTATGCAACCTTCAGCTCCACCTCATCTAGAATCTACAGAAACTGTCTTTTCAAGCTCTATTACAAAACTTGTTGTTTTTATTTGTTGGCTAGCCATTCTAGCTGATGGATATGATTTAGGTATTTACGGTGCCGTTCTACCAAAACTCCTAGAAGACAAAAGCTGGGCACTTTCACCGACACACGCTGGTACAATTGCTAGCTATGCTTTATTTGGGATGTTTATTGGTGCTATTCTAGTTGGAACCATTACAGATCTAATTGGACGAAAATGGACACTTATATGCTGTTTAGCACTTTTTTCTATCACAATGGGTCTAGCTGCACTTGCTCCTTCCCCCGAATTATTTGGGCTATTTCGATTTATTGGAGGAATCGGATTAGGCGGTGTTATTCCAACAGCTTCAGCACTTACTGTTGAATATTCACCAAAAAAGCGACAATCTTTTATTTATGCTCTTATGTTTACTGGCTATCCTTTAGGGATCGTGTTAGGGGCTATTTTGTCTATGTTTATGTTAGAAGATTTCGGATGGAGAATTATGTTTGGCATCGGAATGATTCCACTGCTCCTCATTCCTTTCATTATCCGTTATTTACCTGAATCCATTCAATTTTTATTATCACGTAATCGCCAAGAAGAAGTGAACCAAATTCTTAATCGTTTTCAAATTGAATTCCATGAAAAAGATGAAATTCCTGAAACACCAGCTAATACACAAAAGAAAAACGGATTTCTTACTCTATTCTCAAAAGAATACATAAAAGCAACGCTACTTTTTTGGATTACTTATATAATGGGAATGTTTTTAATATATGGTTTAAATACTTGGTTACCACAGATGATGCGCCAAGCAGGATACCCTCTTGGATCTAGTTTATCATTTCTACTTATGCTAAATATTACTGCCGCTATCGGTGCATTATTTGCTGGAGCAATCGCGGATCGTATAGGAGCTAAAATTGTTATTAGCATCTCCTATCTTATGGCAGCTATATGTATTGGACTATTAACAATTAAACCATCTGTTACAATCATCTATCTTTTAATTGGTCTTGCTGGAATTGGATCAGTCGGCATTACTCAAATATTAAATGCATATGTAACACAATACTTCCCATCCCATATCCGGGCTACTTCCTTAGGTTGGGGACTTGGACTTGGCCGAGTTGGTGCAATTGCTGGTCCTATTCTTGTCGGTATTATTATGACAATGCAATACGACTTAGCATGGAATTTTTACTTATTCTCATTTGCAGGTCTTCTTGCAGCTATATCCGTTTTCTTTATTCCTACAAAATAAAAAAGAGCACAAACTCACTTGTGCTCTTTTTCATATACTGCAAACAACATATCTCGAAACAATGTATTCAAACTCTCAATATCAATCCCTGATCCCTTTTCAATTCCTTTTACATATTGCTCATAGTAATGAATTTGTTCTTCTAAAAATTGGTTCAACACCTCAATTTTCAATCCAATATCTAATTCAGTACCTGCCTTTTTCTTTATTAACAACTGTCCAATTTCATCTAGTACGCTACGTTCTAATGATAATTCTGTAATCAATCGATCGAATTCTACAGGAGGCAAAGTTGTTTTCTCCTCTAACCACTTACAAGCTAAAATAGGACGTAATACATAAAAGTACTTTTTCAATTTTACATTCTCACCTTGCAAAAATTCACGATAATTTTTTGAAGCCATATGTAAGTAATGATATATCGTTGCTTTTGGATCAAATTGCTTATCACTCATTTGCTGAAGCTGTTCTGGAAAATGAGTGTTTTTCGAATAAAAAATTGGTGATCGAATCCATTCAAGTAAAGCTGAGTTTGACTTTGCGAATAGTTGTAACGCCTTTTTAATATCCCATCCACTTATATCTAAATCATCACTAATCGGATACTCAATTACATCTCGTTTATCATGAATTGATAAATACCACTCTACCGGATGCATATAAACAAACCTAACATCATAATCGCTATCTTTCGATGGAAATCCCCAAGCACGACTCCCTGATTCTACCGCAAATAAAATTTTCACATCATTCTCTTGTTCAATTCTTTCTAACTCCGACCTAATTTTCTCTCTCATTTCATACCCTCTCCATTTTTTGATTATTTCCTTGGAAATTCGACAAATATATTACTAAGTTTACTACATACTAAAATAGCTGTCAGAAAATTCCCGACAGCCTGCCAAAGTTCCTTATTTTTACTTGTTCTTTTCTCTTACACTAACCGCAATTCGTTCAAACTCTTTTTGAATCTCCTCTTTGTATGCATCTACTTTTGAAAAATCCATAGCAGCAATATAAATTCGTTCTAATTTATCACGAACTGATTTCGCTTTCGCTAAGAAAGACATCGCCTCATTCATTTTTGCTTTATATTGAATCGACACGTCGCGAATTTCTGTCGCATACTTCTCATCTGTCCCTGGTGTCACGATCAGGGCATACATATCTATAACTTCATCACCTTCGCGACTCGGAAAATATTCATGTGGTGCGGTACTATCAAAAATGGCAAACCCTAACTCTCTTACGATAACCATATCAAGACTATTTGGATCAAATCCACAATGATATACTTCAACCGCAAAGCCTTTTTCTTCTGCTGCCTTAGCTAATTTTTTGAGCATTGTTGATTTCCCAGAGCCTGGGCGTCCTTTTATAAAATAACGATGTGATAATCCTTCTGTTAAATTAGGAACAAAATCAACTGCTCCTTTTGGTGTAGCTGCTCCTAAAAAGCGATGTTTCACAAGCGATTGTTTCCCGCCTTTATCTGTAAATAGCTTCTGAATCAGCTGATCTGTTAGGTCATTTGCTTTATTAAAATCAATATTATTAATATATATTTTCTCCCACTCATCATGTATAATTAGAGCCTCTTGAAAACAAGCGTAAGCAGCTTGAAAAGCTTTGCTTGCTTCTGAAACAAATCGTTCAATTTCCACCTTCTGCTTTCTTAATTTATCTGAGTCCCAAGCAACTCCTAAATTAATATACTCCTCAACAACTCCTGGCATTTTCGGCTCGATAACATGGGGAGATGTTCCATCAACAATTCCTACTTTTAACTTCGGGATAATTACACCATCAACCGATTTATTATCGGAAGAACAATGTAAAAATTCAATATCATATCCTTTTTCAACCCATTCACGACCTATTGCCTTAATTAAAGAAGATTTCCCGGTTCCAGGACCACCCTTTAAAATAAATAATCTGTCTAACCCTTTCAAATTCTCATCATATAAATTATGAAATCCTCTAGCTGTATTTCCACCAGCGTAATAATTCAATACATTCCCTGTCACTGCACTCACTCCTTCGCAGCATTCTATTTACATAAGCTACAATATGCGAGCAACTTTATTTGGGTGAATACCTATTTTGTATTGCGCGAAAAAAGGAAATGAATTACAATTTAAATACAATGAATATTCAGAACCAAAAATTTAATATGTCTTTATCAAGAGAGGCAGAGGGACCGGCCCTTTGACGCCCAGCAACCTCAGTTTATACAAACTGAATAGGTGCTAATTCCTGCAAAATGCATTGCATTTTGAAAGATAAAACGTAACTATTGTGTGCAAAACTCATCTTTCTTGATTATGAAAGGTGAGTTTTTTATATTTCAAAACATATATTGGAGGTATTTAAATTGAAAGTAATTGACCTATCACAAACATTTGAAAACAATATGTCCCAATTCCCTGGAACACCAAAAATCAATTTAGGAGCCATTACAAGCGTTGAAGAGACAGGCTATCAAGTTACAGATTTTCATTCTGTCGTTCATGTTGGCACGCATTGTGATGCTCCTGCGCATTTCATTTCAGGCGCAACGACTATTGATCAATTACCCCTAGATCAATTTATAGGCGAAGCTGTTCTTATTGATGTAACTCATGTACAAGAACGAAAACTACCTAAAGAAGTATTGCACAATGCTGACATAAAAGAAGGAGATATTGTTATTTTTCACTCCAATCTATCTACTAAATGGAACACAGAAGCGTATGAACAAGAAGCTTTTTATCTTTCTGAAGAATTAGCCGAGGAATTAGTTCAATTAAAAGTAAAATCGGTCGGCCTAGATTTCATTTCTCCTGATGAGGTAACGACAGAAACATCACCAATTCATCACATACTACTTGGGAATAATATTTATTTAATTGAAAACTTAACAAACTTAGATGCCATTCAAACGAAACGTTTCTTTTTCTCAGCGGCACCTTTAAAAATTAAAGATAGCGACGGTGCTTTTGCAAGGGCATTCGCTGTAATTTTTTAAACAAACTATACAAAAAAGCAAAGATCATCATTGACCTTTGCTTCTATTTTTTTTATTTAAACCAAGAAAGAATTGCTCAACACGAGGACGTAACCAAGCCAAATAATCTTTCTCTTTCTTCTTTGTACAAGCTATTTCTTCCCCATCTACCATTCCGACAAGCTCTAGCTCTAACAGTTGCCTCGTAAATGCTAACATATTTATTTCTTCGTCTGGATACTCTTCTTTTAATTTCTCCTCAATTTCTCCCAATAAAAAACCGTCACGCATCATTGCCAATGCATCAATCCAAAGTGGCGGCATTTCATATTTTTCTCCTGTAATTGTATCTTTTACAATATAATTCTTTTGCTCTTTTCGAAATTGAATCGTGTGTAAACATACAGTCGAATTTAATGTTAATTCCATCATACCACCTCTTTCATAATATCTGCATAGAAAAAAGGATGCGCGTGCACCCCTTCTTTTTCTAACACTACCGAACCGTTACATGAATAACAAATTTCATGTCGATATTTTCCTCCATTATAAACGAAGTATTTTATAAAAAAAACCCTTCTTGGAACATTTTATAAAATGTTTATATTTACACAACAAGAACACTTTTCTGAAAAATATTTTCTTCTAGCACATTATACTGTTGGTAAAGAAATTTCCACTTTCGTTCCTATTCCCACGCTACTTTGAATCGCGATACTTCCTTGATGTTCCTTAATAATTTTATATGTAATTATTAACCCCAGTCCCGTACCATTCTCCTTTGTTGTATAAAAAGCCTTCCCCACCTTCTGGCATTGAGTCTATCCCGTTTTTAATAATATTTAATAAAACTTGTTTTACTTGTTTATCATCACCATTTATAACAGGTAGATTCCCATCTACTTGCAAATGAAATCTCACTCTATATCGCACTGCATAACTTTCCATTAGTTGTACAACATATAAAAGGATTTCCTGTATCAAGCTTTTAAATTTGTTCATATAAATACTCCTCATGATCCATACAAAAAATCTACGTGTTATCTCCTTAAATTATAAGTATGAAATTGCTTTCAGGGCAATATACAACCTTATCATACGAAAAGGAAGGAGATTTCTCCTTCCTTTTCGCTATAACTTATATCCATCTTACCCGATCATGTAGCAGACCATCCGTAACATTATTATGTCCTATTACAAAATTATTCATATATAAATTTAGATATTCACCGTACTTACTTTCTGTATTTAATAATAATTCCTCGACATAGTAAGCACCTTGTCCAAAGTGATCTAATAATAAACTGCACAGACCTGCATAAATCCCGCACCCTACTTGAAAGTAAGTTGCATTCGTTTTATATTTATGAAAAACTTGGCTACTATTCATTACATTGTACATATACGTCTCGCTATTTTCATAAACGAGTAGCACACCAACCAGGTCCTCCCCTGCAATCTCTTCTTCCGCTGGATTAAATACTTTACGATTCCAATTCCATAAATCTTCTACTCGATCTAAGTTCTGTCTAATTACATTGGTCGTATACTCATTAATTCGGTACAGAAAACCCACTTCCATATTGAAGTTTTTCCCTAAAATTAAAACTTCCTCATGTGGCATTAAACAACCATGAAACTCTTTCTCTCCTAACTTTACTTTATACTCTGAAGCATATACATCTTCATAAAAGTAAAGGGGACGATGATGACTCATATACATCGGATAGCTCCATATCGCTTCATCTAGAAATCGCTCTACTGCCCATGAAGCATAAAGTGTATGAGGCTTTATCAGTGCTGTATCATTCAAAAATGAAGTATCATGTTCCACTATATAGCATGCCCTTGGCTTTTCATTTGGTCGTTCCTTCATAAGTTCAACGACCATCCATTGCACAACACCTGGATTCATACCTGAGCCTATAATTGCTTTTGTATTTGTAAATTTCTCTTTCTCCTTCTCAAACCTCGTATATCTTTCCGTAAGCTGAAAACCGATTAAACTATCATCCTGATCTACTGCTTCATTTTCCAAAGCTGAATTAATATAACAAATTCCAAGTTCATTACAACAGCTTAATACTCTGATCGTATCTGCCCCCGAAACATCAATAACAACACCCGTACTTTTTTCTTTCAAATGTTGTTTGAATTTCACTACATCTTGAAGGTCGATTTCATATAAAAACAATTGATCTTTCAAATTCGGAAACAACTCATCATAATAAGTCCTATCTTTTTGTTTTATATCAACCAAATGAAATGTAACATTCTTTATCGATTCATAAATCGGGTCCTTTTCATTTACTATCGCTTGATTTAAAATGGCTAAAACTGCTTTTGCTGCTCCACCAGCACTACCAAGTAATGTAATCGATAACGAATTTGAAAACTGCTCCACAAACAAAACCCCTTTAATATAGTAGTTGAACAGTTCTCCCTCAAAAAAACAAATCGAATATATGAAAAAATGGCTCGTACATATTTTTTATAATTTTGCACAAGATTAGCTCTTCATAGATCAGGCTAACATATTTCTATTCAATTCATTTTTCCCCTCATATTCAAATCGAGCTAAACAAATAGGCTCGACCTTTTCTTCTACATATAAAAGAAAAAGCCAGGCCTTTCAACGAATCTACGGACAATGGACAGATTTCACATGTTGAATATTCACATACATTTTTGCATCACGTGCTTTTAATATTTCAATATGCCCCTCATCAATCTTCGCCATTTTTCCGATTTTATTAGATTCCTCACCTAAATCAAACACCATGATTTTGCCAGCCATTTTAATAAGTTGCTCTTCAAATGTTCTAGCTAACGTAATATTTAACGGATTCACGGGGAGTTCATTTTTATTGAGGGCATAAGGGACTTGATTTTCTTTATACGGAATTAACCATTTCAAATGCTTTAAAGATATATATACTGTTTTATAAACTGGACTATAAAAAACAATATAATCGTTCATTACACTTGTAACATAACCATGTATTGGAGCATTTCCTGCTACATAAACTTCTGTAAAAATTCCTTTAGAAGTACTTAATACTTTTCTTAAAGAAATGGTAGGCGACTCCCTCTTAATTACAGAATCAACATCTGGTTTTAATATTTCTTCATCATGTGGTCTTAAAAATTTATAATATTGTACATGATATAAAGATATATATACGTAGTCTTGTCCATTGTAAAGAACAACAATATCATTTCCCACGTCTATTAATACACCTTTAAATCTTTTTTCACCGATTAATTTAACATATATATTTTCTCCAATACTTTTGTTTAACTCATTCATCTATATCCTCCTTCCTATAAATTTTTTGCTTTCCTATTTTTCATTTCAAAAAATAATCAGGGGCAATGTTCCGTCTGAATAGTAAGGACTTCCTTTTCGTACTATCCGAAATAAGAAATCGTTCTTCACCTTCAACCATAATGCCCCTCTTATTTATCAAACATTATTCTTCTTCATTCTTTTTACATTTAACTATTTGGCTCACACTCTTAATATGAGACTTAATTACATAAATAACTTCATCACAGTTTACTAGTGTAATACATTTAGCATGTACTTCGCTTAATAAACCTTCCACACATTCTGGACCGCCACGATTAATTTTTACCCACTTATACTTCAAGTCTTTTAATATATCTAAAAAAGTATCCTCATCAGAGCAGAAACATGAACTATAGCAATCGCCACATTTACTTTCTTTCACTTTCTTAACTAGACTCTTCACATGTTTCAACTGATAATACACTAATTCACCATGAGGTAATTGTAACGTTAGATAATCTTTTCCTAACGATACGAGCTCACCCACTCGACTTTCTGGTCCACGAAGGTTTACCTTTACAGTCTCACCAACTAAACATTTAATTTGGTCACAGCATAATACGTTCTCCAATTTTGTATCCCCCTTTCTTATTATCTTCCTCTACTTGATTGTCTTTGTGCACGAGCGCGACCTGAATTATTGCTACTACTTTCTTTACTGCTACTATCGTCGCTCTCATCGCTCTCTCCACATGCTAATGCATTATAGTTAACGCTTTTAATATGCTTTATTGCAACTAATATAATTTCTTCTTTTACGATCAATGTCACGAAATCACAAGAAACATCTTGTAAGATGCCTTCTACTTTCTCTGGACCACCGCGATTAATTTTCACCCAGCAATATTTGAAGCTTTGAAGTAGTGCTTCAAAGTCTTCTGCACATGCGCAATCTTCCCAATCGCAATCACCTGATCCACAGTCTTTCGCATTTTTTGTAATACTTTTTAGATGATTAAGTTGATAGTAATACAGTTCACCTTTTTCATTCTGCAATACGAAGTAGTCCGGACATACTGATATTATTCTTCCTTTTTGAGATTCTGGACCACCCCTGTTTACTCTCACAAAAGATCCAATTAAGTCTTTCAAAAAATCCCAATGAAATAAACTCACGAGAAAACCCCTTCCATTAATTTATAAGCTTTTGCACTGATAGTATATGTATCTGTACAGGTTACGTTCTCTATGTTTGTCCTAGCTAGAAAAAAATATGCTTTTAACATGGTAGACTACTACCTATCAAAATCCCGAAAAATCCTAAAACCTCCTTAATTTTTTGATATTTCGAGACAAAAAAATCCCGTATGAAGATACATTTCTGCATATCTTCATACGGGATTTCCCATCGTTTAATCTTCGTCTTTAACATCCATATCTTCTGGAATTGGTTCGTTTAATATTTCTTCCACTAATTGCTTATATTTCTCCATTTGTTCTAAATGTGTATTGAATTGTTCTTTATTTAATAAATATTGCTCTCCATCAAATAGCGCACGAACTTTCTTTTGCTGAATTAGCTCTTCAATATACAACTTTGGTAAATTCAAATACTCCGCAGCTTCTTCTACTGTTATATACAACGCGTTCATTCCTTTATCATTTTTTCCTATATACTGTATCTTACTTTATTTTTGTAAACAAATAAAAAAGATTTTGTAAATGCAATTTAAAAAGAAGGTGGATGCATTCCATTTATTGTATAATAATATAGTAAGGATTTTTTAAATATAGAATGGTATTACCCATTTACACAAAGGAGAGTTAACATATGGCTACTCGTCACATCATTACAATGTTAGAAAAAACATTACAGGCTGAAACAGAAAACACAATTTCTCATTTAACTACATCTTTATCTGATCGTATTCTTTCTCAAAGCACAGCAATACATGAAAACAATTGTTACCATACAATTAGGGAATGGTATAAAAATCATTTCTTATTCCAACAAGATGATTTCCTTTGGGCTAAATACGCTTTCTATGACGCATATTGTGAAGCTATAAAGGAACAAGGACATCTTACAAAGCGCGTCCGTCAAATATTAGAATCATTAGCTCGTATGCATGGCAAACAGTACATTGCTTCTATATTAAATATGCCATTTCCTAACGAACGAGCTAAAGGGACAGCATAATGTAATACTGTTCTTCGTCAGCAAAACATAGATTCATTGTTTTCTAGGCAGATTTACAAATAAAACGTTCATTCCACATGAACTAATGAAACCGGTGTCATTATAATGATTGAAAATATAGTAAACAGGAAAACCCCCATTTGCCTCTCTTATCATTCGAATAGAGAAGTAAATGGGGGTATACTTGTTATTTATTATTTCATCATCTGATTGATCAATTCACGATTTCTCTTCTTAAATACTTCATTATGCGAAGAAACCATTCCATACTCGCTTGCATCTGGCTGAATAAATTGTTTCGCTTTATTTACAGCATTTCCAGCATCTTGGAATGCTCCCGCAATTAAGTGTAATTTCCCTTCATGCTTTAAAATGTCTCCCGCAGCATATAATCCATCTACTGAAGACTCGCTATTTGCATTCCCTGCAATATAATAATTATCTATAATTGCAACGTCTAATTCACTATTTTCTAATAATGTAATGTCACGCTCATATCCATGGTTAATAATCACTTCCTCAATAGGCAAATGGGCAACTTCACCTGTCTCGTGATTTGTTAATTCTACATATTCAATCGCTTCATGATTATCACCAGCAATTAATTTTGTAATAGAGGTATTAAAGAAACACTCCGCTGAGCTGTTCATAAGTTGCTTCACTTGTGCTTCATGACCAGATAATTCTTCTTTTCTATATGTTAAATAAACTTTTTTCGCAATTGGTTCTAACTCATTTGCCCAATCAATTGCCGAGTTACCTCCGCCTGAAATAATGACCGTTTTATCTTTGAAACGTTTTAACGATTTAACTGTATAATTTAAGTTTGATACTTCAAATCGCTCCGCACCTTCAATTGATAACTTTTGTGGATTTAATATACCACTTCCAGTTGCAACGATCACTGTTTTTGAAAAGTGTTCTTCTCCATTGCTTGTTTTTAACGTAAAAATCCCATCTTTATTACGAATAATGGATTCTATTTTTGTATTCAATACCACTTCTGGCTGAAATGTTAACCCTTGTTGTACCAGTTGCTCAATTAACTTTTCACCAGTAACCGGTAATAACCCGCCAATATCCCAAATCATTTTCTCCGGATAAACATGTATTTTTCCACCTAACTGTGGTTGAAATTCTATTATTTTTGTTTTCATCTCTCTGAGTCCACTATAAAAAGCTGAATAAAGCCCTGCAGGTCCCCCGCCTATCACGGTTACATCAAACAATTCTTCTCTATTCATTAACCTTCACTCCTCAGCTACTAATCATTGATTATCATTCTCAATAAAATATAACCTGTTTCCGCAAATTTTACAATCAAAATTACTATTGACAATACAACTATATAAAATTATATTATTTAAAGAATCAATAGTGATAATCATTATCAATTTGTTAATAATTAGCAAATTTGAGATTACATCTTCTTTTATTAATATGGTTAATACTATATTATAAAATCTCATATTCAAGATTTTTAATGAACATTTTGCATTACCACTACTCATTCAAAAAGATCGCAGTTAAACAAATTATTGTATACACATATCATCTATGTTAAAGGAGAAAGACGATGAAAAAGTTATTTATTTCACTAACAGTTCTTTTCGTTCTTGTTATGAGTGCTTGTAGCAATGGCTCTACAGACAAAAAGAACGATGCAAAAGGCAGTAAATCAGAAACAATTACATACCAATCTGAAAATGGTAAAGTAGAAGTTCCCGCAAACCCAAAACGTGTTGTTGTTTTATCATCATTCGCTGGTAACGTAATGTCATTAGATGTAAATCTTGTTGGGGTAGATTCATGGTCTAAACAAAACCCACGTTTTGATAGCAAACTTAAAGATGTTGCTGAAGTATCAGATGAAAACGTTGAAAAAATCGCTGAACTAAATCCAGATTTAATCATTGGTTTATCAAATATTAAAAATGTTGATAAGTTAAAGAAAATCGCTCCTACTGTAACATACACTTACGGAAAAGTTGATTACTTAACACAGCATTTAGAAATCGGTAAGTTATTAAACAAAGAAAAAGAAGCAAAAACTTGGGTTGATGACTTCAAGAAACGTGCACAAGACGCTGGTAAAGAAATTAAAGCAAAAATCGGTGAAGATGCAACAGTTTCTGTTGTAGAAAACTTCAACAAACAGCTTTATGTATACGGCGAAAACTGGGGCCGTGGAACAGAAATTCTGTACCAAGAAATGAAATTAAAAATGCCTGAAAAAGTAAAAGAAAAAGCATTAAAAGAAGGTTACTACGCATTATCTACTGAGGTATTACCTGAGTTTGCTGGTGATTACTTAATCGTAAGTAAAAACAAAGATACTGATAACTCATTCCAAGAGACAGAATCATATAAAAACATCCCAGCAGTAAAAAATAATCGCGTATACGAAGCAAACATGATGGAATTCTATTTCAATGATCCACTTACATTAGATTTCCAACTAGACTTCTTCAAGAAGAGCTTTCTTGGTAAATAATACAAACATGAGGAATTCTTAAATTAAGAATTCCTCTTCCTTTATTCTATGAACAGAAAAGATGTGAAACGAATGACAAAAGATCACGACAATCCACGTTCTATAGCTTTTACATACAAACTCATTTTGAGCATAATTGCATTCTTTCTTATTTTTATGGTGGCAATGGTATTAGGGGCTGCGGATACTTCAATCAGAGATGTATGGTTAGCACTCACTTCTTCTGCTAAAGGGGACAAACTATCTATTATTCGAGAAATTCGTTTACCACGTGAAGTAGCTGCTATTTTTGTAGGAGCTGGACTTGCTGTTTCTGGAGCAATTATGCAAGGATTAACACGAAATCCACTTGCAGATCCTGGATTATTAGGATTATCTGGTGGAGCAAATGCTGCACTTGCGTTAACGCTAGCCTTTAACCCTTCCATCAGCTATCTTTACTTAACATTTGCTTGCTTTATCGGTGCTGCAATTGGCGCAATTATGGTATTTGGCATTGGCATGGTGAAAAAAGGTGGACTTTCTCCTCTTCGAATTGTATTAGCAGGGGCTGCCGTTTCAGCATTTTTGCTTGCAATTTCAGAAGGTGTCGGCATTTATTTTAAAATTTCACAAGAGGTATCACTTTGGACTGCTGGGGGCGTAATTGGAACAACTTGGGGCCAATTAAAAATTATTATTCCAGTCATTTCAATTAGTATCTTTATCGCTATCTTATTTGCAAGAAAATTGACAGTACTTAGTTTCAGTGAAGAAGTTGCTGTTGGGCTAGGTCAAAAAATTATTGTTATTAAAACCATTCTCTTTATCATTATTATCTTACTTGCTGGTGCTTCTGTAGCTCTTGTCGGAAATATGGCATTTATCGGTTTAATGGTGCCTCATATGGTACGTCCAATTGTTGGGCCGGACTACCGATTTGTTATACCGATGTCAGCAATTGCTGGAGCTTCCTTTATGCTACTTGCAGATACAGTCGGACGTACTATTAACGCTCCGTACGAAACACCAGTTGCCGCTATTGTCGCAATTGTTGGACTGCCATTCTTCCTATTCGTTGTAAGTAAAGGAGGAAAAACATTCTCATGATGCAATCTATTCTAAGAAAACAACGTCTTATTATACTCGCTTTACTAATACTGACCATCACCACCATTGTAGTTGGAATGGGACTTGGTTCAGCATCTTTATCTTATGATCGACTACTCCCAACATTAATGGGACAAGGGACTTTTAAAGAGGAGTTTGTTTTATACTCTTTACGACTACCTAGAATTATTATTACATTATTAGCTGGTATGGCTCTCGCTTTATCAGGTGCTATCCTGCAAGGTATTACCCGAAATGATTTAGCGGAACCTGGTATTCTCGGAATCAACTCCGGGGCTGGTGTTGCTGTTGCTATTTTCTTTTTATACTTTCCAATAGATGTAGGTTCATTTCTTTACTTACTACCTGTTGTTGGATTTATCGGCGCATTTCTGACAGCTGTTCTAATTTACGTATTTTCTTATAGTAAATCAACTGGACTTCAGCCAATCCGACTAACATTAACTGGTATTGGTTTTTCATTTGCACTATCTGGAATGATGATTGTCCTTATTTCATCCGCTGATCGTATGAAAGTGGACTTTATCGCCAAATGGATTGCCGGAAATATTTGGGGAGATGACTGGGTCTTCGTTTTAGCAATGCTCCCATGGTTAATCGTATTAATTCCGTTCGTTTTCTATAAAGCAAATCGATTAAACATTCTAGCATTAAACGAACCAGTCGCAATCGGCGTTGGAATTGAAATTGAAAAAGAACGCCGATACTTATTAGTTGCAGCCGTTGCGCTTGCTGCTGCAGCTGTTTCCGTAACAGGAGGAATTAGCTTTGTCGGACTAATGGCTCCTCATATCGCAAAATCTTTAGTAGGTCCAAGACATCAAATTTTCATGCCGATTGCTCTTTTAATCGGCGGATGGCTATTGTTATTAGCAGACACAATTGGCCGAAACATCGTTGAACCTAATGGCATCCCAGCAGGTATTGTTGTTGCTTTAATTGGCGCTCCTTACTTTATGTATTTGTTGCTTAAAAAGGCGTAAGAAACACCCCCAAGATTTTTTCTTGAGGGTGTTTTTTATTTCATTCTACTGCTGCCCATATCCTTCAAACTTCTTCGCCAAATTCGCCATCTCATCTTCTGGCAATAGCTTCGGCTCTCCGACGCTTTTCGTTTGATAATAAATTTGCGCACAAAACTCAATTTCTTCGGCAACAGTAAACGCCATTTTTATGTTATTTGCACCTGCAATTAAACCGTGGTTCTCAAGTAAAACGGCACGACGATCAATCATGCCTTCAAAAGCAGCATCTGCTAATTGCTTCGTACCAAATGTTTCATACGGTGCACAGCGTACATTCGGGCCTGCGAAAGCAATTAAATACGATACTGCAGGAAGTTCCCATCCTAATGATGCAATCGTCTTCGCGTAAGGAGAGTGTGTATGCACAAGCGCATTTATATCTTCACGCTTTCTATAATAAATAAGGTGCATATCGAGCTCACTTGATGGTTTTCTCTCTCCCTCTACCACTTCTCCATCTAAGTTTAATATAACTACATCTTCAGGTTTTGTTTCATAATACTCTAAACCACTTGGGCTAATTGCAACAAGACCTTGCTCGCGATTGAAAATACTAATATTGCCGCCTGTCCCCTTTGTTAAACCGCTAGAAATCATTTTCTTTCCATACGCTACAATTTCTTCTCTTTCTTTTTGTAATAACATATACATCCCCCTAAGTATGAAGCTTATGATGACTGACTTTTTAAATCTACCTACTTATTGAAATAGATTTTTTAAGTTCTCCGTAAACGATGCTTTTACAATCCCTTTTTCCGTAATAATCGCTGTTACATTTTCATGTGGTGTGACATCAAATGCCGGATTATATACTTTACTTTCTTTTGGAGCAGAATATTGTCCGAAACGATCAATCACTTCAGAGGCATCTCTTTCCTCAATCGGAATTTCTTTTCCTGTCGGTGTTTTTAAGTCGATTGTCGGTGTTGGTGCTGCTACATAAAACGGAATGTTGTAGTATTTCGCCAAAATAGATACGCCTAATGTCCCAATTTTATTTGCTACATCACCATTTGCTGCCACACGGTCGCATCCAACAATCACCGCATCAATCTTTCCTTGTGACATGACCATAGCTGCCATATTATCCGTAATAACAGTAACATCAATCCCTGCTCGCTGTAGTTCTAATGCTGTTAACGTTGAACCTTGTAATCTAGGGCGTGTTTCATCTGAATAGATTTTTAAGTCCCAGCCTTTTTCTTTCGCTAAGTACATTGGAGCTGTCGCAGTACCATACTTAGTCGTCGCTAACGCACCAGCATTACAATGTGTTAATACCCCCATTCCATCATGGAATAATGTTAGTGCATGTTCTCCAATTTGACGGTTAATTTCTTCATCTTCTCTATGAATCTCTTTTGCCTCTTCTAGCAATCTATCTTTCAACTGGGCGATTGATAAGTGTGCGTTCTCTGTCGCGACTGCCTCCATTCTTTCAAGTGCCCAAAATAAGTTTACTGCTGTCGGTCTTGATGTTGCTAAGTATGCACATACCTTTTTTACTTCCTCTATCAATTCTTCCACTGTATTTTGAGTAACTTCCTTGGCTCCTAAATACACACCATAAGCTGCCGAAACACCAATCGCTGGCGCCCCTCTTACTTTCATTACTTGAATGGCATCCCACACACTTTCAGCTGTCTTGAAAGATTCATAGACAATCTCATTCGGTAGTAATGTTTGATCTAATAAAACTAAAGCATCATCTTTCCACTGAATTGGTATTAATTGTTCTTCCATCATCTTCTCCCCTTACTTCGCATAGTGCATTGACTGTTCTTTTAACGTTTCTACAAAGCTTGTGCCTGTTTTATATTGATTCGCCTGTAAAATGAATTTCTTCGCTACTTGAAGACAAATGCGTTCTGCTCTAGCACGTGCTTCCTCATTCTCAATACAAGTAATATCTTTTACTTTCGCTAGCCCAACAATACGACGAATTAACTCAAGGCCCGTCACTGCAGCTGTATCCTCTAATACAGATTGTAAATATACTTCGTTAAAGCCTTCTTCCTTCGCCATAATTTCTGTCACATGAATATTCCAAGCATCTAAAAACTTCTTCTTAAATAAATCAATTACCTCTACCATTGTGGATTGTAGCCAATCCATATACGTATCTTTCTCAGCACCGGGCGGCATGGTTGCATCTGCATTTGCCCAAGCAAACATTAAATTCGCCATTACATTCCCAACGTCATATCCCATCGGTCCATAAAAAGCAAACTCAGGATCAATAACCTTTGTAGAATCATCTCTTACAAAAACAGAACCAGTATGTAAATCACCGTGAATAAGCGCCTGTGCATTCGTCATAAAAGAAAATTTAAGTTTTGCTACTTCCATACGAAGCTCTTTATCACTATAAATATGCTCTCTAATCCATCCTTCATTTAACGGAAACAACTCATTACGCTTATTATGATTTGTAAATGGCTCAGCGTATACGAGGTCCTCTGTAATCTCACATAATTCAGGATTTATATAATTTTTCACAAGCTCCTTCTTCTCTTTATGATTCATTACAACATCCGATGTTAATAAAAGTGTATTTACTAAAAAGGTCGTTAAATCATTCGCAAGCTTTGGAAACATTTGATGATTTATAAGTGCTGTACGCAATATTGCGTGATCCGATAAATCCTCCATTACGCAACAATTCATCACACTATCAAACAAAAACACCTCTGGAACAAGCCCAGGTGCTAACTCCTCCTCTAACTGTAAAACATCTGATTCTATACGAATACGATTCGTCGACAACTTAAACTCATCTGAAATCCTTGCTGTATGCCCAGCTTGCTTTACAATGACAGAAATATTCTTCTGTTCATCCCAAACGCGGAATACATAATTTAAATTACCATCGCCTATTTCTTTACACTGTAACCCCTTTGCATCCTCAAACTTACATAATTTCTCTTTCACATATACAATTACATCATTAGCTTCCATTAAAAAATACTTCGTGAACTTAGACATGGTTTCCCCTCCACACTAATTGTAAGCGTTTTCTAAAAGCTATAAAAAATAATAGGTTGAAATTTTTTCATCCTATATTATATCTTCTTCTTTTTGAAAGGTATATCTAGGTTTTATTATATCTTGTTAGCACCTTGAGTCAATGTTTCTATATCATTGCAATATACTTCCTAATTATATATTTGAGATGACAAAAATTGTTCAAAAAGATTCTAATTCATTTTATTTTATTTATCACACAATTCTTTGTAAAATAGAAATAAGCAATCCTTTTCAACTCCACAACTTCTAAGAAGTATTCTCTTCCTAACAATTTATACTTACACCATGTCTCTAACATACACACTACTCTTTTATATACTCATTGAAAATCGATTACATGAAAACTACCTTTTCATTCTCTAACAACCTTAATTGAGAATAAATATTAATTAAATTGATATAAAGTTGGTTTATTCTCTTGACAAAATAACCACTTCTATATGATAATTAATATCGAATTAGAATTATTATAGTTAATTAAAAAATATATTTTATGAGCACACTATTTTTTGATGCTCAAAACCAACATTTAGGAGGAATTTTAATATGTTATTAATCGGCACAGAAGTAAAACCGTTTAAAGCTAATGCTTACCATAATGGAGAATTTATCCAAGTTACTGACGAAAGTTTAAAAGGAAAATGGAGTGTAGTTTGTTTCTACCCAGCTGACTTCACATTCGTTTGCCCAACTGAACTTGAAGACTTACAAAACCAATATGCAACTCTAAAAGACTTAGGCGTTGAAGTATACTCTGTATCTACAGACACTCACTTCACTCACAAAGCATGGCACGATAGCTCAGAAACTATCGGCAAAATCGAATACATTATGATTGGTGACCCAACTCGCACAATCACTACAAACTTCAACGTTTTAATGGAAGAAGAAGGTCTTGCTGCTCGTGGTACATTCATCATCGATCCAGACGGCGTTATCCAATCTATGGAAATCAATGCTGACGGTATCGGCCGTGACGCAAGCATTCTTGTAAACAAAATTAAAGCAGCTCAATACGTACGTAACAACCCAGGTGAAGTTTGCCCAGCTAAATGGCAAGAGGGTTCTGCAACACTTAAACCAAGCCTTGACCTTGTAGGCAAAATCTAAGGAGTTCGATCAAAATGATACTAGATGCAGATATAAAAACACAACTATCCCAATACCTTCAGTTAATGGAGAACGATATTTTACTTAAAGTAAGTGCTGGAGACGATGACGTATCTAAAGATATGTTAGCTCTAGTAGACGAATTAGCTACTATGTCATCTAAGATTACAGTAGAAAAAGTTGAATTAGAGAGAACACCAAGCTTTAGCGTAAATCGCCCTGGTGAAGACACTGGTGTCGTATTCGCTGGTATTCCATTAGGACACGAATTTACTTCATTAGTGTTAGCTTTACTACAAGTAAGTGGACGCGCTCCAAAAGTTGAACAAAAATTAATCGATCAAATTAAAAGCATTCAAGGCGAATATCATTTTGAATCTTATATCAGCCTAAGTTGTCATAACTGTCCTGATGTTGTACAAGCTCTTAACGTAATGAGCGTTCTAAACTCTGGTATTACACATACTATGATTGATGGAGCTGCATTCAAAGAGGAAGTAGAAAGCAAAGACATTATGGCAGTACCAACAGTTTTCCTAAACGGCGAATCTTTCGGAAGCGGTCGTATGACTCTTGAAGAAATTTTAGCTAAAATGGGTAACGGTCCAGATGCATCAGAGCTTTCTGATAAAGATCCATACGATGTTCTTGTTGTTGGTGGCGGTCCTGCTGGTGCAAGTGCAGCAATTTATGCAGCACGTAAAGGCATCCGCACTGGTATCGTTGCTGAGCGCTTCGGTGGTCAAGTAATGGATACTATGGGTATTGAGAACTTCATCAGCGTAAAACGCACTGAAGGTCCTAAGCTAGTAGCAAGCCTTGAAGAGCACGTAAAAGAATACGACATCGATGTAATGAATCTACAACGTGCAAAACGTTTAGAGAAAAAAGAACTTATTGAAGTGGAACTTGAAAACGGCGCTATTCTGAAAAGTAAGAGCGTAATCGTTTCAACAGGTGCTCGCTGGCGTAACGTTGGCGTACCAGGTGAAGCTGAGTTCAAAAATAAAGGTGTAGCATACTGCCCACACTGTGACGGTCCATTATTCATTGGAAAAGACGTAGCAGTTATCGGTGGAGGTAACTCTGGTATTGAAGCAGCTATCGACTTAGCAGGTATTGTTAAGCACGTAACTGTTCTTGAATTCATGCCAGAATTAAAAGCTGATGCTGTATTACAAGAGCGTCTTAACAGCTTACCAAACGTAACTGTTCTGAAAAACGTTCAAACGAAAGAAATCACTGGTACTGATAAAGTAAACGGTATTTCTTACATCGATCGTGAAACTGAAGAAGTTCATCACGTTGAATTACAAGGTGTATTCGTACAAATCGGTCTTGTTCCAAACACAGACTGGTTAGGCGAAACAGTTGAACGCGCTCGCGGTGAAATCGTAACAGACAAGCACGGCGCTACAAACGTACCAGGAGTGTTTGCTGCAGGTGACTGTACAAATAATCCGTACAAACAAATCATCATCTCTATGGGTTCAGGTGCAAACGCAGCTTTAGGTGCATTTGATTACTTAATCCGTAACTAATTATATAGACGTGAGTAAAGAAAAGCAGGTGCCCAGGCACCTGCTTTTTTATAATCTTAATGTATAAACTAAAAACCTCTCATTCCCATTCTTCTCATAAGCCCCAGGCAACCTTACTTCCCTCTTCAGCTCAAACGCAGTCTGATTCTCCAAGAAGAAAATATAATCTTCAGAAGGATAGTATAAAATAATATCCACTTCTCTCGCTGTTTCCTCTACCGAAAGTAAAATGTTATTTACTACGTTCATAAATACTTGTACAGAAAATGGATTGAAGAAATAAAACCGATTATCACGCGGATCAATCTCATATTCCTGCGCTAAACAACATTCAAACCCAATTTTATCCTTACTGTTTCTTACCTTTCTTGCATAGCGCTCTAGATTATCCATTGCTTCTTTATAAAACTCTTCATTCATTTCAATTCCAACCGCTGAAGTACCACACTTATGGTGCATGTAAAAGTTTAACCGTCCTTTTCCGCATCCAAAGTCTACAACTCGGTCGCTACTTCTTATTTCATATTGATTTAATAGTTCATCTAATCCGTTATATGGCGTCGGTTCATAACGGTGATAATGCATAGATTTATTAAAGCCCTTTTGCTCACCGACAGTTTTTATATGTAATACAGCATCGTAATATTGTTCGTTCATTCGTCTGCTCCTATTAGAAAATGGTACTTATTATTATACACCATGTACTAGAGAGGAATTTCCTATGGAATTAATTGGTACGTGAAATTATATCGACGATTTTCTGAATATATCTATCGTAACTTCAAATATATCAACGATTCTTTCAATATATCGACGTTTCGACAAGGAATATCGACTTACCGACAAATTCCTACAAAAAAACAGGAGCTATCTAGCCCCTGTCCTCTAATACTTTCCATACAGTTTGTTTCAATATTTCTACTCCATCCATAATACAACTATGATCGAACTTCATATACGGATGGTGTAATCCAGGTTGTAGGTTTGCCCCTAGTCCAAGCATGACAGCTTTTAAATGCGGTCTCTTCACTGTGTAGTAATGGAAATCATCGCTTCCTGTCGTATACAGTGGTCCAGTGCATCCCTCTTCCCCGTATACTTCAAGAATGCCTTTTCGCATAAAGCGCTCAGCTTCTTCTGAAACTTCAGCTCCTGGTGCGAGATCGATCCACTCATAAGATACTTTAGATCCCATTGATTCAGCCGACAGAATTACTCGCTCTATTTTTTGCTTCAATTCATTTAGTAATATGTTATTTTCTGCCCTTACATCTAAACTAAAATGCCCGTTACCTGGAATGATATTTAGATTATCCCCACCAGCTTGGCACCTCGTCATCTTCACTGAATATGAACTTTGCGGTGGTAGCCATATATTTTTTAAACCGATATTGATCATAGAAATGACATCAATTGCATTTATCCCTTGATGCGGGCGTGCCCCATGTGCATCATCTCCATGAATTGTTCCTTCTAAAAATCCTGCTGCTCCGTGACGAATAGATGGGGCAGCTTGTTTCAAAGGTAGTTCTTCAATCGGGCGCAAATGAACACCGAATAGGAAATCTGCATCATCCACGGCACCCTTCTCTACCATCTTTAAAGAACCATTTCCTTTTTCCTCTGCCGGCTGAAAAATAAATCTAACCGTTCCACTATCCCATCTCATATTTTTCAATTGTAAAATAAGCCCCATCACAATTGTCATATGAGCATCGTGACCACATGAATGATTCGCTTTAAACTCTCCGTCCACTTCTTGCCAAAGTGCATCCATATCGGCACGAATCGCAATAACTGGATTTCCGCTTCCAATTTCAGCAATCACACCTGGGCAATCATCAAATATTTTATATGAAATTCCTTCGTCTTTTAAAAAGTTAGTAATATACGCCGTCGTTTCATACTCTTTCCAACTCACTTCAGGGTTTTCATGTAAATGCTGAAAAATTTCAGTTAACCTCTCTTGTAGTTCTAATGTTTTCAAAGCTACATTCTCCTTCCCAAATTCCAAAACCATTCAGGTTAATTATACTTATGAAAAACAGATGTTTTTATGAACATATTGAATTTTAAGAAAAAAGTCAATTATTTATTTTTAAATATGATCGACAACTTATTTCCACTCACTTTATAACGATAGAACATTCCTTATTTTCTGTTTTTTATTGACGCTCATATCAGTTTTTAGTTATTATAATTTAATAACGTCTATTTTGCGACAATTCTAAAAATACAAACATACATAATGAGGAGGCATTTTATGAAAAAAGAAATACCTTTTGGCGTAGCAATAATCCCTATTATCATTACAGTTGCAGTTATGATGGTTACCATTGTTGTATTAAAACAAAGTCCTCACGTCCCACTTATTATTGGTACAACCGTTGCTTCTATCGTCGCTTGGCGTTACGGTTACAAATGGCACGATATTGAAGAAGCAATGTATAAAGGAATTCGCCTCGCATTACCCGCTATCGTTATCATTATCCTAGTAGGTTTAACGATCGGTGCTTGGATTGGCGGCGGAATCGTCGCAACAATGATTTATTACGGTTTAAATCTTTTAACTCCATCGCTCTTTTTAGTTTCAATTACAATTATTTGTTCTATTGTTGCATTAGCTATCGGTAGCTCTTGGTCTACAATGGGAACAATTGGTGTTGCAGGAATGGGAATTGGCCTAAGTATGGGAATCCCAGCTCCAATGGTTGCCGGTGCTATCATTTCCGGTTCTTATTTCGGCGATAAAATGTCACCGCTTTCAGACACGACAAACTTAGCCGCAGGATTAACAAATACAGATTTATTCACACATATTCGTCATATGTTATTTACTACAATTCCAGGTTTAATTATTACTCTTATCGTTTATGCATTCTTAGGAAAAAACTTCGGCGCTAACAATATTGATGCAAAAGGTATCGATCAAACGTTACAAGTATTGCAACAAAACTTTGTTATCTCACCTTTCCTATTAATCATACCTGTAGTCGTTATGGTATTGGTCGCTAAAAAGGTTCCTGCTATCCCAGCTATTCTCGTAGGTATTATTTTAGGATTTTTATCACAAGTCTTTATTCAAGGCGGTTCTGTCTCCGCTTCTGTCGGTGCACTCCAAAACGGATTTGTTATAGACACTGGCAACAAGCTAGTAGACGAACTCTTTAACCGCGGTGGCTTAGATTCGATGATGAATACCGTTTCTATGACAATTGTCGCTATGACTTTCGGAGGAGTACTAGAGCATACTGGTATTCTTCGCTCAATTGTAAATCAAATTTTAAAATTAGCGACATCAGCAAAAGGACTTATCGCTTCTACTATCGCATCTTGCTTTGCAACAAACCTTACTTGCTCTGAACAATATATTTCAATTGTTGTTCCTTCAAGAATGTACGCAAATGCATATACAGAAAAAGGACTACATTCTAAAAATTTATCCAGAGCATTAGAAGATGGCGGAACATTAACTTCCGTTTTCGTACCTTGGAATACATGTGGTGTATTTATACTCGCAACACTTGGAGTTGGCGCATTCGAATATGCTCCTTATGCTATATTGAATTTCATCGTACCTATTATTTCAATTATTTACGGCATAACTGGTCTCACAATTACGAAACTATCTGATATTGAAAAAGCAGAACTACTCAAAAAACAAAAAGCTCAACTAGAAGCTTAAAGATAATGGTAAATTCAGTTCGTATATTGCGCGAGGGCGCCCTTGTTGATAGGGCATTTCCTCGCCGCAAATATGAGCATACCCATAATCAACTAGTTTCTTTAATAGCCTTTCTGTTGATCGGCGAGTCACTTGTAAGTATTCAGAAAGATCTGCTGCTGTGAACTTCAATGACGGATGTGATTGACTAAATTGAATAATTTTTGATAAGTTTGCTGGACTAAGTTTCGTTTCCTTCGCTATTTTCATGAGTTCCGGGTTTTCATTCTTCAAACTTTGTACTCTCTGTTCTTTCGGGAACGGACCAAATAGTTCTTTATCACTTGTTAGTATATAAAAGCAGTGGTCTATTGTATGATTCTTCGCGAAACTTTGAGCGATTTTAGCATTTTGCTCCGCTTCTTTCACAGTTTTTCCGTAACCAAATCCAATAGCTATCGTTCCTTCTATACTCGCAAATAAATTATTTATCACATTTGTTTTTATAATCGATTCAATATCACCACGAGTCGTATACAAAATGAACGTCATTTCATCAACTCTTTTAAATGAACCACGCAATTCTTTTGAAATGACATCTAATTGCGCAAGCAAACCTTCTCGTAAGTCTAAAGAAGAAATCATACAAGCACCAACAGTAGCTGAATGGCTTTTTGCTAACTCAGCTTTTATTTTCGCATCTTTTAACCCATGTATAATGGATTGCTTCGGATCTATCATACGCTCTGAAGGAATACCTATTTTTTGAAGTTCATCATAGACAGCATGAATACTAGTTAAAGCTAAATGAGCTTCTCCAGATTGATATTTAGCTACATGAAAATCAATCACTCTATTTATTTCATCTTTACTCCACAGCATATTTTCATAATCAAACACTTGTGGACTTTCTTTTATACCAATATCATGGAACACATTTGTAATGAATGAGCGGTCTACTAAATCAATTGAAATTTTATGTGGTTGAATACCTTGGTGATACATGACAGAAAGAATAGAAGATACGACAGTTGTCTCATCTTGCTGTAAATACGTACTTGGAATTCGTAATTGTTCTCTTATTTCTTTTGCCATATAATAAGGTAAAGCACCTGAGAAAAAGATGAAGTCACAAGGCTTTAAACGCTTTAATAGTTCAGAAGATTCTGCAGGATGAAGGTAAATATATGGATCAATCTCTATTTCTTCTAGTTTATGAGCAATAGGTAAAAGTGTCTCCATAAACTCTTTTGAACCGACGACTGCAATTTTTATCATCATTTCTCTAACTCCTTATCATTAATTAACGACTATTTAACGTCAACTATATCAAATGTACAAAACTATTGTAAACAGGAAGGGGTCTCTACCTAATGAAAATTACAGCTATTCATCTTTATGCAATTCGTTTACCACTTCGCGATCCATTTGTTATTAGTTATGGTTCTTATTCTGATATGCCTTCTATTATCGTCAAAATGGAAACAGATGATGGCATTATCGGTTACGGTGAGGGCGTTGCTGATGATCACGTTACAGGCGAATCATGGGAAAGTACTTTCCATACTTTAAAACATAGACTTGCTCCTGCGCTCATCGGGCAAAATCCAATGAATATCGAGAAAATACACGATATGATGGACAATACAATTTACGGTGTGCCTACAGCGAAAGCCGCGATTGATATTGCTTGTTTTGATATAATGGGCAAAAAACTAAATCAACCTGTATATCAATTAATTGGCGGACGCTACCATGAAGACTTCCCTGTCACTCACGTCTTAAGTATCGCCGAACCTGAAGACATGGCTGAAGAAGCTGCTTCCATGATTCAAAAAGGGTACCAATCTTTCAAAATGAAAGTCGGTACAAATGTAATAGAAGATGTAAAACGAATTGAAGCGGTACGTGAACGTGTAGGAAATGATATTGCGATTCGTGTTGATGTAAACCAAGGGTGGAAAAATAGCGCCAACACATTAACAGCACTTCGTTCATTAGGTCATGTAAACATCGACTGGATTGAACAGCCTGTTGTCGCAGACGATATTGACGCAATGGCTCACATTCGTTCTAAAACAGACCTTCCGCTTATGATTGATGAAGGATTAAAAGGTTCTCGTGAAATGCGCCAAATCATTAAATTAGACGCGGCTGATAAAGTAAATATAAAACTAATGAAATGCGGTGGCATATATCCCGCTGTAAAACTCGCTCACCAAGCAGAAATGGCCGGCATTGAATGCCAAGTTGGATCCATGGTCGAATCATCCGTTGCCTCTTCCGCAGGATTCCATGTCGCTTTCTCGAAAAAAATCATTACGAGCGTTGAACTTACAGGCCCATTAAAGTTCACAAAAGACATCGGAAACTTACATTACGATGTACCATTTATTCGCTTAAACGAAAAGCCAGGACTCGGCATTGAAATAAATGAAGATACATTACAAGAACTAACCGTCTTTCAAGACGTTGTACGCTAAAGGAGGACTAACGCATGACAGTTCTATACAAAGGATCATTAAAACAAAATAACGATCCATTTCACGTTACATTACTATCACTAGAGCACATCGATCAAATCTTATCACTACAAAACGTTGTAGTTGAAGCGCTAGAGGATAAAAGTCGCTTACAACCACTCTCGTTAGAAGAATTTCAATACATTCTAGAAGGAAACGGCATGATGATCGGTGCTTTTATCGAAAACGAACTTATAGCATTTCGTGCCCTACTCGTCCCTCCTATCGACGATGAACATTTAGGACTTGATATTGGCATACCAGAAAGCGAACTACATCGCGTCATCTATCAAGAAATCTCAAATGTTCATCCGAACTGCCGAGGAAATGGGATGCAAAAAATATTAGCGACAGTTATTATGAACGAATTACAAAAAGAAGATAGCAAATACGATTATGTTTGCTGCACCGTTGCCCCTTTTAACATTCCGAGTTTGAAGGATAAATTTGCGCAAGGGATGAAGATTGCTGCGCTGAAAGAGAAGTATAGCGGAAGTATGCGGTATATTTTTGTGAAGGAATTACGCGGGGACAAAGAGAAAAATTGGATGGATATTAAGAGCATTCCGATGAGCGATGCTGGTGGACAGCAGGCGTTGCTTTCGGAGGGGTATCGCGGGTATGAAATGGAGAAAGTGGACGGAGATTTTGTTGTGAAGTTTGGGCGATGATTGCTACGTAAGAAAAAAGGAGATGTCTACTGTGACATCTCCTTTCACTTTCTCTTCATTGAACATATCGATTGCAACTCCAAATATATCAGCGATTTTTGAGATATATCGACTTAACGACAAGTATTGACAATAACCGCAAACTATATAAAGCGCACTACTAAACCGTCATCTTCCAACTAGATAACGCTAACCAATTCTCCATTTCCTTATAATCCGGCATTATCTTCCCGACAAGACGCCAAAAAGATCGATCATGATTTAAATGAACCATATGACACATTTCATGAACAACTACATAATCAATTACTCGCTGCGGTGCCATCGCTAGTTTCCAATTGAATGTTAGCTGTAAATTTGAATCACAAGTGCCCCATGTGCGGCTACTATCTGTAATACGAATAGAACGCGGTTTTGTTTTGAAGTTACTTTGATGCACTTTAATACTCTTCTCTACTAATGACTTACACTGCTTATAATAAAATCGTTTTAACGCTTGTTGTATTTTCTCGTCCTTGAGCTCTTTTACATAAATGTGTAGCTTATCTCCTTCAATCACTGCGCTGTCTTGTGCAATACTTGCATCTTGAGAAATCTGTATCGGATACATATTCCCTAAATACAGAAAACCCTCTCCTTGATCATAATCCTTTTCCTGTGGCCCAAGCGCTCGCTCTTGCATTTCCTTACGGGTTTTCTGAATCCAATCCCATTTCTCCTCTAGCAACTGGACTAAGTATTCAACAGGGGTTCCCTTTGGAGCCTGCACTTCTACATTTCCGTATGAATCTACAAAAAGACGCACCGACTTTTTCTTTTTATACGTTATATGAAAATTAATCGTTTCACCTAAATATGTATGTACCATTTCATCACCTAGTGTATTATTTTACAAATAAAAAAGAGTAGGATACGAACGCCCTACTCTACCTATTATATCATTTACCGCTTTAGCAAACTCATTACCCTCTATACTTTACACCTAATCCCTTAATGAAGTTCCTTGCATATCTATCGCCGCACTCTTTGTAATTTTTATGGCCTTTCTTTCTTAATAGAGCGCCTAGTTCTCCCTTAGTTACCGTAACGCCTACACTATCTAATATATCAAGTACATCCTCACTCGTTAAAGATAGTGCGATTTTCATTTTCTTTAGCAGAAGGTTATTCGCACTCTCTTTGCTTTGTACAGGTGCCGGTTGTCCTGGTTTCGGATCTTGCTTCCCTCTTTTTAAAGTAATAAATCCATTGAAAAATGCCTCTAACATCATCATATCGCATGTTAATACGTACTCATCTTCAGCCACATCATCATTTTCAGCTTCATGCTGAGGAGCTCTCTTTATTTTTGTAAGCATATCAACTACGTCTTCTTTCGTTACTTCCATTCCGCCAAGTTTAAAGATTTCTACCATATCTATATCTCTTATATCTAAAGCGTATCTTACTCTTTTTAATATATCGTTGTTGCTCATTGCCATTGTTTTGCCTCCTGAAATGTTGATTATAGTAATGCTTTTAGCATGTGTAAATGAATGTCGTCAAGTTACTACTTTAACATTTTAAAGGTAGGTTTTGTAGTCTTAGGTGGATTAATGCTCGTTAGGATTAAACCTAACAAGAGATTTGAATGCTTTTCGAGTCACCTTTACCTATATTATTTTTTTATAACAATACACAGATATTAATTAGTATAATAGAGTAACAACATTTTAAGGGTTTTCAGTTGAGTGGAGAATATCCAGCTTATATTTTCGGCGGACGGGCAATTAATTTGTAAGCTCTTTCTATGTTATGGATAAAAAAGCATACTTTATTTTTAAGATTGGAGTTTGTTACTCATGTTAGAAAAAGGTTTAGACCGAGTAAAAAAAGTAGAATTAATGGACAAACACCTTGATTCTTATCAAGGAAAAATAACCAGTACCGAGATTTGTAACATTGTAATGTCCATTTTTAAATTTGATTTAACAACTAAACCTGTCCTATCAAAGGAATGGATAATGGCAGGAGCGGTTTCCTCAACTGAGAACATTGCTAAAATGGCCATAGATTCTACCCTCGCTCATTACGGAGAAAAGGTGACAGGAATAGAGATTCGCCAACTTATCAATCAAATTTTTGGCATTAACTTAGATGCGATATCCTCTTTAGAGGGAGCAAGAATTTCTTTATTTTCTAAAGAGCAGTGGGTTGTTCGAGATGAACAAGACTTATTTGTTGTTCATACTGGATTAGGAGATGTTGATGTGAAAATTTTCGCCACTGACTATTTTACTAAACAAACTGGATTAGAGGAGTTGCCAAAGACCCTACAGCAATCATTAACAAACTTTGGGTTCTCTTGCGATAAAGGAAACGGATATTATTATTACTCAAATCCATCTGAAGAAGCAATTCCAGATGCCTTTAAGGGGCAGATCATCGGAACAATCCTTAAGGTAATTCACGATTCATATCAGTCTTTATAAAAAAAATCATATAGGGAAACCCTATATGATTTTTTTAATCGGTGAATACAACAACTTTATTTTCCAAAAGACGATAAAAATTTAACTCTATCTCCCATAGGAGGAGTATTGTTATCGACTAAAGCAACCTCTAGAACTGCTGGTCCATTTGAATTCATTAAGGCATTTATAACATCTTGATTGATATCTTCTAATTCAGTGATTCTGTAACTTGGGATATTCATAGCCGCCGCCATTGCACTAATATGAATGGATTCCTGTTCGAAGGATGGATGAGTCCTACGGAACTGTAGCGAATGACCATGATATACCATCCCTAAACGGGCATTATTCATCACAACAAATAAAATTGGCAAATTATATTCCTTTGCCGTCAGTATTTCCATTCCGTGCATGAAGAAACAACCATCACCCGTAATACATACAACAGGGCGCCCCGGTTCAGCCAGTTTTGAACCAATCGCTGAACCAATCCCGCTTCCCATTGCACCAAAATGCACATTAATATTATAAGTATCAATATCTACTACCTTCATGTGATGGATGACATACGCCATAAATTCACCAATATCAATGGTATATCTAGTAGTTGACGGTAAACATTTTTGAAGGGTTAGGAGAACATTTTTCGTATTATATTCCTCCGCATCCTCTTCCTCTTTCTTCTTTTCAGCGGTAAGCGCAGCGCTCCCCTTTTGCAATCCTAAAGCTTTTAATTCTTCTATTAACAATACTAAACTTAAATTTATATCACCTAGTACTGGAATATCCACTTTGTACTTCCGATTAAAGACAGATTGGTCAAAATCCATTTGAACAGAGAAGCGATCTTTTATTAAGTTTCCATTATAATTATTTGTCGCAGTTTCTCCCAAGCTGGAGCCTACAATCAATAATGCTTTTCCATCACCCTCATTAATCAATGCGGAAGCAGCCTCATGACCAGCAAATCCAAACACCCCGACTAAAAGCGGATGTTCCTCAGGGACATATCCCTTTGCTTGTGGAGTTGTTATAATCGGCCAATTCAGCAGTTCTGCCAACTCTATTAATAACTCAACAGAATTTCTTATTCCCTGTCCTGCAAAAATATAACCCTTATCCCTTTTTACCAGCTCTCTAGCTGTTTCTTTTATTGTGCCTAGGTCAGGAACAATCGGAAGTCTTTTAGGAAGTGGTGGCATTTCAACACTTTCTATATTTTCATGTTGAATATCAATCGGTATCGCAACATGTACAGGTCCTGGTACTCCTGATATAGCAATTTCGATAGCTAACGCGACTTCTTTAAGTACATCCTTTACATCATTAACCGTAACGCTATATTTTGTAACAGACCTGAAGACTGGTTCTACATCTAATTCTTGTGATGCATTCAGGCCTACGGTATTCATGGGTACAGCACCTGTAATGAATAAAACGGGTAAATGCTCCCGCATAGCATTGGCAGCGCCTGTTACAAGATTTGTGGCACCTGGTCCGCTACAACCAATACATACACTTAGCTGATTTGTATATTTCGCATAAGCGGCAGCCATGTAGGATGCTGCTCCTTCATGCTTTGCTACAATTGGTGTTAATTCAGGCATATCATACAACTCATCGAAAAACGCATTTACAGAACCGGCTGGAATACCAAATATATGTTGAACCTCATTAGCTATTAAATATTCTAATACATTTCGAGCTGCTCTCATGTTTATTCCCCATTCATTTAAAATTGATTTCTCTATTAAAAAGTTTTTCTATGTCTTCAGCCTTTATAGGACGGCTGAAAAAATACCCTTGCATCAAATAACAATTTCGTGCAGATAGAAATTCGACCTGCTCCTTTGTCTCAACACCTTCAGCAATAACGTCAAGATTCAAATTCTTAGCCAGCGTAATAATAGTATTCGTAATGGCTGCATCATCTTTTGTCATATCACGCACAAAAGATTTATCAATTTTCAATGTTGAAATAGGTAAGCTTTTTAAATACCCTAAAGATGAATAACCAGTGCCAAAATCATCAATAGCGAGGTTTATTCCTAGACCTTTTAATTTCTTCATTGTTTTTAAAGTCGATTCTGTATTTTTAACAATTAAATTTTCCGTGAGTTCTAGTTGTATATACTTCGGTGATAGCTCTACTTTCTCTAAAACATTTTTTACGACAGCAAATAAATCACTTTGTTCAAATTGACGTGCAGATAAATTCACCGACATACTAATTAATGGAAATCCTTGATCGTGCCATTTTTTTAATTGCTTGCAGGCCTCTTCCAGAACCCATTCACCTATCGGAACTATTAATCCGGTTTCTTCAGCTATTGGGATAAATTGATCAGGCGATATCATCCCATGTTCTCGATGGTTCCACCTAATTAAAGCCTCTACTCCCTCAATCTTATTCGTTTTACCATTTATTTGAGGTTGGTAATAGATTTCCAGTTCCTCTTGTTCCAAAGCCTTATACAAATCATTTTCTAGCTTGACGCTTTCAAAGGTTCTGGTATCCATCCCTTCACTGAAGAAATGATAGCTACTTCCTGATATTTCTTTAGATTTGTACATAGCTGTGTCTGCATTTTTAATTAAGATTTCAGTCGTATCACCGTTATCAGGAAATATACTAATACCAATACTTGTTTTCATATAGATTTCATTGTCTACTAACTGAAAAGGCCTTGAAAAAGAATCAATGACACGATTTACTACCTTTAACACTTCTTTTTCACTTTTGATATTAGGTAAATAAATGGTAAATTCATCCCCACCCTGCCTCGATACCGTAGCACTTTTGGAGACGCAAGCACTTAATCGGTTTGCAACTTCTCGTAGTAATAGATCACCGAAGCTATGTCCAAGTGTGTCATTCACAAATTTAAACCTGTCTAAATCCAAATACAGAACTGCTAATTTTTCAGCATTTAATTGAGCATATGTCAGCCCTTGGGTTAGCCTGTCCTTTAATAGAACTCTGTTAGGTAAATCCGTTAAACTATCAAAATAGGCATGATATTTTATTTCTTCCTCCATTTGTTTCCGTTGCGTTACATCTTTAAATGTAATAACTTCTCCAACAATCTCGGCCTCTTCTTTTATAGAAGAAATGACATATTCCACCGGAAAGCGGGATCGATCTTTTCTAAAAAATTGCTCGGTTTTATCGTACAGACTCCAATTCTCATCGCAATCGGAAGCAGCCTGCTTTTTCTTTTCTGTTTCAATTCCGTTGAAAACCATACTGGATGGTTTTCCTATTAGTTCATTTTCCATATCATAACCTAACATGGAGGCACCTGCTGGGTTACAAAAGGTTATATTCCCTTCAAGGTCTAAACCAAAAATCCCTTCCCCGGCAGAATTGAGAATCAATTCTTTCTCACGGCTAAGCTGCTGCAATTCCGTTATTACTCGTTCCAGTTCCTTATTTTTCACAGTAATTTCTGAGGTTCTTTCTTCAATAATGACTTCCTGCTTTTCCATATATAAAAGGTTTGATAGCGTGGAGGCAGTTGCATCGACAATAGATTGTGACAGCTGTATTTGCGCTTCAGAATAATTGAAATTACTATCACCTAGATTGACTACAGATATTTGCCCTAATACCTCTCCCATTGAAACCAATGGCAGCATCAAGAGTCCCTTCATGTCAAAATTACGACAAACATCATGGTTTGGCCGCGAATCTGCATACACATCCGGAATCCAGATTGGTTTTTTTGTTTTAATAACCTCTTGCGTGACTCTATCATTGCTTTGATCAAATTGTATCTTATCGTGTGTCTTCATCCAATCTTCTTCTGTCCACTCGGAATCCTTACTTAATTTCACTGGTCTAATTCTTTTCTCAGCTAAAGGCTCTAGTAAATGAACTCCGATATTATAATTATCTAAAACCCTTCCTAGGTAGGAAAAACAAGTGTCAAGACTCTCCTGCATGGAGGAACACATAGATAGATCCCTTGTCACATCAAGCAAAAGCTGCTTTTCAGCAATAAGGTTTACCTTATGAGTTAAATTGTTCGCATTTTGAATGGCAACAGCCGCCATATTCACATATGCCTCAACTGTTTGAATTTCTGACTCTGTTAAATTCATTGGAATTCCATAATCAAATAAAAAAACTAGACCAAATAACTCTTCTTCAAAAGAGATAGGAAGTACGAATAAAGATTTAATTCGAAACCCTTCCACTGCTCTCGGATCCGGCCTACTATCCTTTGATGTATCCGGTATATAGATGGCTTTTTTTGTTTCAATTACTTCTTTCGCCAGCAGATCAATATCTGTATCAATGACATGCATATCCAGTGTCCATCCATTAATAACTTCCGGTTTTCCTACATACCCCCTAAACGTCCCATCTTCCTGCGGCAAATATATACCAACCGAATCGCATTGAACGATTTCTTCAGAAATTGCTATTGTGACTTGCTCTAAAACTTCACGTAAATCTAACTTTGTATTAATCATTTTAGTTATATTCGCAAGTCGAGAATACCTTGTTTGTTCCTTCAACATAAAAACGAACTCCATTTCATTGAAAATATATATTTATATTCAAACTTAAATTCTTATTTAAAACTAATCAATACTATAAGTTTGCTATGTAATTATTGTTAATTCGACAAAATATTTCATATTTCTCACTATTATAATGTTTTTTATAGATTTAATATAGGAATTGTTTGCATAATCATTTAATATTTTTATTACTCAGTTGCGAGATACATACATTGTCATTACTAAAGGTCATACAGCCACAAAAATTCATTTACTTATGATACAAATCAGCTTACCTAAAATAAAACAAACACCACTCCAGTCAGGCAACAATGTACAATATTACTTATTGATTTTTAATATATTAAAACAAAAAAACAGATGGGAATCCCTGCTCATCTGAGTCAAGATTACCATCTGTCTATTCAAACTATCTCTACATGCCAGTCACAAACTCCACATACACAGAGTATATGCGGAAATACAAAAGTGCTGGTTGGTTCAATACGTTTATAAAACTGTTTTCTTTCTATTGCAATCTACAACAGAAGTCAAAACTAAATAAATAAAATCCAGCCCCTCTACTTCAGGAAGTTACACCGTTTCACTACCTTCTACCACATTCACACTCGCCTCAAATTTATCAAGTAATGCGCGTACTTCATCAGTTGATTTTGTACTCATCAATTGATTTCTTAGTTCAGCAGCTCCTGGGAAGCCTTTTACATAAATTTTGAAGAAGCGATGTAATCCTGTGATAGAGCGTGGTAATACTTCTGCATATTGATCTTGCAGATTAAGTTGTAGTCTTAAAAGATCTAAATGTTCTTTACTGCTATGCTCTCTTGGCTCTTTTTCGAAAGCAAACGGATTTTTAAAGATACCTCGTCCAATCATAACACCATCAATGCCGTATTTTTCAGCAAGTTCCAGTCCGACTTTACGGTCAGGAATGTCTCCGTTGATTGTTATTAGCGTATTTGGTGCGATACGGTCACGTAATTTTTTAATTTCCGGAATTAGTTCCCAATGCGCATCCACTTGGCTCATTTCTTCTCTTGTACGTAAGTGAATAGAAAGGTTTGCAATATCTTGTTTGAAAATATGCGTTAACCAATCCTCCCATTCGCTTAACTCTCTAAAGCCCAGTCGCGTTTTTACGCTGACAGGTAGCCCACCCGCTTTTGCTGCTTGAATAAGTTCTGCCGCAACGTCTGGACGTAGAATAAGGCCACTACCTTTTCCTCTTGATGCTACGTTCGGTACAGGGCACCCCATATTAATATCGATGCCTTTAAATCCTAACTCTGCCATACCAATACTCATTTGGCGGAAGTATTCAGGATTATCTCCCCAAATATGCGCCACGATCGGTTGTTCATCTTCTGTAAAGATTAAACGGCCACGTACACTTTTCATACCTTCTGGATGACAATAGCTATCCGAGTTTGTGAACTCTGTGAAGAATACGTCTGGGCGACCAGCTTCACTTACTACGTGACGGAACACAACGTCTGTCACATCTTCCATTGGTGCAAGTACGAAAAATGGTCGTGGTAAATCACGCCAAAAATTATCTATCATTTCAAATTCAAATCCTCTCAATATGAATGCAATTTCAAACTCTCAATAAACCAAAAAGCAGGTGGTATAGATTTTCCTATATCAACTGCTTTCCTATTATACCAACTTAAGCCAAGCCACACACTCTACATGAGTCGTATGCGGGAACATATCAACAGGTTGTACTTCCTGCGTTTTATATCCGCCTTCTTCTAGTACTTTTAAGTCACGTGCTAATGTTGCTGGATTGCATGATACGTATACGACGCGTTTCGGTTTCATGTCGATGATTGTGTTTAGTAGTGCCTCATCACAACCTTTACGCGGTGGATCTACGACCATTGTGTCAGCGATTACGCCTTCTTTGTACCATTTTGGAATGACTACTTCTGCTTCTCCTACGCCAAATTCAGCGTTTGTCATGTTGTTTAGTGCTGCGTTTCGGTTTGCGTCTTCGATTGCTTCTGGGACGATTTCAACACCGTACACTTTTTTCGCTTTTTGCGCTAGGAATAAGGAGATTGATCCAATTCCACAATAGGCGTCAATTACTGTTTCGTTGCCATCTAATTTTGCATATTCTAACGTTTTATCGTATAACACTTTCGTTTGTTCTGGATTTACTTGATAGAATGAACGTGCTGAAATTGCAAACTTAATGTCACCGATAAAGTCATAAATGTATTCTGATCCGTACAGTACTGTCGTTGTGTCTCCGAAGATTACGTTTGTACGTTTCTTGTTTACGTTTTGAACAATCGATTTTACTTCTGGGAATTTTGCAGCAATTTCTTCAATGATTGCTTTCTTGTTTGGTAATTCTGCTGTACGAGTAATGAAGACAAGCATAATTTCTCCTGTTACTTGTCCGTAACGAGCCATTACATGGCGAAGTGTTCCTTTATTACGCTCTTCGTTGTATGCCGAAATACCGTGTTTTTCACAAATACGTTTTACTTCCTGGATTAATGTATCGTTTTCTTCTGCCTGAATTAAACATGATTCCATATTAATGATGTCATGTGTTCCTTGGCGATAGAAACCAGCGACAAGTCCACCTTCACGTTCTCCAATTGGTACTTGTGCTTTGTTACGGTATACCCATGGGTTCTTCATGCCAAGTACAGGGTGCACAGGAACATCGCTTAGTCCGCCAATGCGCTGCATAACGTCACGTACTTGTTTTTCTTTTGCTTGTAATTGTCCTTCATATGTTAAGTGCTGAAGCTGACAACCGCCGCACTGATTGTACACTGGGCATTCTGCATCTTTACGATACGGGCTCTCTGTATGAAGCTTCATTAAACGACCGAATGCGAAGTTTTTCTTCACTTTAATAATTTTAATTTGTCCTTCTTCACCTGGTAATCCGTTTTTAACGAAAATAGGATAGCCTTTTACTTTCGCAACACCGGCACCATCATGTGTTAAATCTTCAAATACTACATCTATAAACTCGTTTTTCTCAACTGGTGGCGTCATTTTTGTACTCATTTTCCGACCTCTCTTTTTCATAACACTGCGTTACATTTTATCATACTTATATGGTCTATTTCTATCGGAAGAAAAAAAGCTATTGACGATAGTTCTCTGTTAATGTTACGCTACTACTAATTTAATACGGACGATGTTACCTCATATATATTCGATAATATGGATCGAGAGTTTCTACCCGGCAACCTTAAATTGCTGGACTATGGGGAAAACTAATGAATATTAGCCTATGTGCAAAAAAGGACTCATATTGATTAGCTTTCTCTCATAGATGAAAGTGAATCCATATGGGTCTTTTTTTATTTTTATTTTTCTAAAAGGTCAGACATCTTACGTATGACATAAAACCTCTTTGTTTTATTTTTAGTAATATAACGAGCGTTTTATGTACAAACTTTATACGAACTTCTGAAAGGGGCAACTACATGCAATATGTAATGAGCATTATCGGTATTCTTGTCGTTTTAGGTTTATGCTTTGCTTTGTCAAACAATAGAAGTAAAATCAACTTCCGTGCAATTGCTATTATGATTGGTTTTCAAATTTTAATCGGTTGGTTTATGTTTGGCACAAAGATTGGTCAACAAATCATTATTTTCATTGGTAAAGTTTTCAACAAACTAATTAAACTTGGTACGACAGGTGTCGATTTTCTCTTTAACGGAATTCAAAGAGATTTTGTCTTTTTCTTAAACGTACTATTAATTATCGTATTTTTCTCAGCACTACTTTCTATCTTTAGTTATTTAGGTGTTTTACCATTCATCGTTCGCGTTGTCGGCGGTGCAATTTCAAAAATTACTGGTTTACCACGCGTCGAGTCATTCCACGCAGTAAACTCTGTATTCTTCGGTTCAAGTGAAGCGTTAATCGTTATAAAAAACGATTTACAGCATTTTAACAAAAACCGTATGTTTATCATTTGTTGTTCTGCGATGAGCTCAGTTTCTGCTTCTGTTACAGCATCATACGTAATGATGTTAGATGCGAAATATGTACTAGCAGCTCTTCCGCTAAACTTATTCTCAAGCTTGATTGTTTGTTCGCTATTAACACCCGTTGATACGAAGAAAGAAGATGAAGTGATTCAAAAATTTGATAGAACTTTATTCGGAGACAGCTTTATCGGCGCAATGATTAACGGTGCGCTTGATGGTTTAAAAGTAGCTGGTATCGTTGCCGCATTAATGATTGCCTTCATCGGTGTGATGGAAGTTGTAAACTACGTAATTAGCGCAGCTTCAGGTGCAATGGGATATGCTGTTACTTTACAACAAATCTTCGGTTATATACTTTCTCCATTCGCATTCTTAATGGGTATTCCAACTCAAGATATTATCCCAGCTGGTGGTATTATGGGTACGAAGATTGTATTAAACGAGTTTGTAGCAATCCTTGATTTAAAAGATGTTGCATCAACATTATCTCCACGTACAGTTGGAATCGTTACTGTATTCTTAATTAGTTTCGCAAGTATTAGCCAAATTGGTGCGATTGTTGGTACAATCCGTGCCCTTTCTGAAAAACAAGGAAGCATCGTTTCTAAATTTGGTTGGAAAATGTTATTTGCATCAACACTTGCTTCTATTTTATCTGCAACAATCGCTGGATTGTTTATTTAATAAAAAACTCCACCTTACTTCTCCTTTCCCAAAAGGAAATTCAGGTGGAGTTTTTTTACTTTCTTCTATATGTATTTTTATGTAAACCCCACCAGAAAAATATAAGTTATTATTTCCGAATTATCCCAAAAATGTATTCCCCTATATATTCTATAGTGATATGATGTACAAGGGTATAATTCAAATTTTTAAAATCGAAAATTTGAGTTAGTGTCACTTATACGAATGATGATTGCATGACATAATTGATGATAATTAAAACACAATAGAAGGATGATAGAATGAAAAAATATACATATATCGCTTTACTTTCTTCTGCTATTCTCGTAGGTTGTAACACTAGTAGCACTAGTGATAAACAAATAAAAGAAGCAACAGCGAAACAAACAGTTGAACTTCCTTTAACACAAGGGATTATTACATGGGATCCGTATGAATATAACGCACAAAACACCACGCTTTATACAAAGGATTTAAGAGATTCATTCACACAAGTACGTTACAATATTTGGCGTACTGCTGATGGTCCTGAAAGCAAACAAACTTTTACTTCACAAGAAAAAGAACGTGACTTTGCCCTCCCACTACATTTAAAATCATTTCATTTAAAACGTGGCGAATTCCAAATTGAAACAGTAGGAATCAAAGAAGATAATACTGAAACAAATCTAGTAACATCTAAAATTACATTCCAGCAAAGTGTACCCGTATTAATGTACCATGCAATTGAAAAATACCCTGGACCAAGTGATGGGGATTACGGTTTATACGTACCACCTGAGCAATTCGAAAAACATATGCAATATTTAAAAGATAACGGTTATACGATGCTTACATTTGAACGTTGGAATGATATAAATCGTGTAAATAAACCTGTTTTTGTAACAATGGATGATGGTCGAAAAAATAATATGAACGCTCTTCATATTTTACAAAAATTAAAGGATGATAGATTTCAACCTACAGCTACTGAATTTCTTACTGCAAATGAGATAGACAAACCTAATCGTCTATCAACAGATGAGATAAAACAAATGATGGATTCAGGCATTTTTTCTATTCAATCGCATACTGCTAATCATACGATGATGGCTTATTCTAGTAATTATGATGAGGAATTACGTAGTTCGAAAGAAAAAATCGAAGCCCTTACTGGTAAAAAGGTCATCGCTCTCGCCTATCCAGTAGGTTCTTATAATGACCTAGCTGTTCAAGAAACAAAAAAACATTATGAGTTCGCAGTAACTACTGATCACGGTAATCACATTACAAAAGGGATGCCAAACGAACAATACTTAATTAAACGCCATTTTGTAGGGCCTAATACATCAATGGAAAAATTCATATCTCTTATAAAGTGAAACTTTAATTAGTGGGGGTTTTGTTCACTCCCACTGATTATTAGCCCTCACCAATCGGGCTTTTACGGGCAGTTGATCCCCCTTACCTAACCTCTTTGCTTTTGCTGAATTCTGAGGTGGAGTCTTACTGCCCACAAATAGTGGGATAAAGTAAACCTTACTAAAAGATGGTAGAAATAACTCTATTAAAAACCTACCTCATTACGAAAATGATATGATGAACAAGGGTATATCCCCACCTCTCTAACAGCGGTGGGGATTTTAAATATAAGCATGCAACATAATACACAATAGAAGGTGATTCTATGAGAAAATACGCAGCAATCGCTTTATGTACGTCTGCCATTTTAGCTGGCTGTAACAGTAGCAATGTAAGTCCTGAACCTAAAAAAGAGAAAAAGGTTCAAGAGACTAAGAAACAAGAAGTGGTCGTACAAGAACAAGGCAAAATTTCTTATCATCCAATTACACACGAATCTACAAATACTACTATTCATATGACAGATATAAAGGATACTTTAACTGAGGTACAATATAAAATTTGGCGCACCGCTGATGGAAAGGAACACACTAAATCTTTTTCTTCTAAAGAAAAGGAAAAGCAATTTTCACTTCCTTTTGACATAAAAGAATTTGAAGGAAAACGCGGTGAATTCCAAATTGAAGCAATAGGATTGAAAGAAGATGGGAAAACCATTCCACTCACAAAATCTGCAATTACTTTCGAGCAAAAGGCTCCCGTTCTTATGTACCATGCAATCGATGATTATCACGGACAAGGCATTAAAGATTTATTCGTATCCCCCACTAACTTTGAAGCCCAAATGAAATATTTAAAAGACAACAGCTATACATTACTAACTTTTGAACGCTGGGGCGATATAAATAAAGTGAATAAACCTATCTTCGTTACATTTGATGACGGTATGAAAAATAATATGAATGCATTTCATATTTTGCAAAAGCTAAAAAATGATACGTTTAAACCAACAGCAACGGAATATATGATTGTTAATAATGTTGATGCTGAAGGATCTCTTTCTACATCTGACATAAAAGAAATGGTTGATTCCGGCATTTTCTCCATGCAATCTCATACTGCAACACATGCAGACTTACCGAAGATTACAAACTATGAAGAAGAATTAAAGGGATCGAAAGAAAAGCTAGAAAAAATAACAGGTAAGCCCGTTATCGCAGTTGCTTATCCATTCGGTCATGTAGATGATAAAGTCGTTGCAGAAACGAAAAAATATTATCAATTTGCGACGACAACAAAACCCGGAAAGTTCATCACAAAAGGTGAACCCGATGAGTTGTTAAAAATGAAGCGTGTTCGCATACACAATTCGACGACTATAGAACAATTTGCTTCTTCGATTAAATAACGATGAGAGCTCAATATATTTTGAGCTCTCTTTTTACGCTATATTTATATATATTTTTTGAATTTTCTTGTATTATATATAGTAAGAAATCTTTCAAATTAAAGGAGATTATACATATGTCATTTGAACAAACGTTAGAGAAATATGCTGCCCTTGCAGTCAATGTTGGTGTTAATATTCAACCAGGACAAACATTATCAATTAGTGCACCTCTTGAAGCTGTACAATTTGTACGCCTCGTTACAGAAAAAGCATATAAATCTGGTGCAAAACACGTATATGTGGATTGGAATGATGAGACGTTAACACGCTTAAAGTTCGATCTAGCTCCTGAAGAAGCATTCGCTGAGTTCCCATCTTGGAAAGCACACGCTCGTGAAGAATTAGCAAAAGAAGGCGCTGCATTTATGTCTATTTATGCAGAAAACCCTGATTTATTAAAAGGTGTAGAAGCAACGCGTATCGCAACAGCTCATAAAGTAGCTGGTGAAGCAATGAAAGTATACCGTGATTACGTACAAGCTGATAAAGTAAGCTGGTGTGTCATTTCTGTCCCTACGAAAGAATGGGCTGCGAAAGTATTCCCTGACGTTGCACCAGAAGAACAGGAAGCAAAACTATGGGATGCTATTTTCAAAGCTACTCGTGCTGATTTAGAAAATCCTGTGGAAGCATGGAAAGAACACGATGAAACATTACATACAAAAGTTGATTACTTAAACGAAAAGCATTATAAAGCTCTTCACTATACAGCTCCTGGAACAGATTTAACAATCGAACTTCCAGAAAAGCATGTATGGGCTGGTGCTGGTAGCTTAAATGAAAAGAACGTACCGTTTATGGCGAATATTCCAACTGAAGAAGTATTTACAATGCCACTTAAAACAGGTGTAAACGGCCAAGTATCTAGCACAAAGCCGTTAGCATTTGCAGGTAACATTATCGATAACTTCACGTTAACATTTGAAAACGGACGTATCGTAGACTATAAAGCAGAAACTGGTGAAGAGGCTCTAAAACATTTAGTAGAAACAGATGAAGGTTCTCACTTCTTAGGAGAAGTGGCTTTAGTACCTCATGACTCACCAATTTCAAACACAAATATTTTATTCTACAATACGCTATTTGATGAAAACGCATCTTGCCACCTTGCAATCGGAAGTGCTTATGCATTCAACTTAGTTGGTGGAAAAACAATGTCTAAAGAAGAACTTGCTGAAAATGGAGCAAACACTAGTATTACACACAACGACTTTATGATCGGATCAGCTGAGCTTGATATCGATGGTATTACAGATGATGGAAGACATGAACCAATCTTCCGTAAAGGTAACTGGGCATTTTAATAAAAACAAAAGGCTATCTTCCACACCGGAAGGTAGCCTTTTATGATGCTGATGAAACCTTAAGCCCAATTACTCCTAAAACAATAAAGAGAATACAAAATGCTTGAAATAAGTTAATGTGCTCTTTGAAGAAATACACGCTAATGATTGTAATAAGTAATGTTCCTACACCAGACCAAATGGCATAAGCGATACTTAAATGAATTTTTTTGACAACGATAGCAAATACGCTGAAACAAATTCCATAAAATACGAAAATAAGTACACTGGGAACAAGCTTTGTTAAACCATTTGATAGTTTCATCGCAATTGTTCCAGCTACTTCAAAAATAATTGTTACGAGTAATAATAGCCAATATACCATACTAGAATCTCCTTCTCTGTTACCTTATAGAGATTCTAGTATACTACTTATAGTCCTAATGAAATATATTTAATTTCTAAATATTCCTCGATACCGAAATGGCCTCCTTCACGGCCAATACCACTTTCTTTAAAGCCACCGAATGGTGCTTGTGCAACTGATGGAAGTCCATCATTTAATCCGATAATGCCGTACTCTAATGCTTCGCTAATTTGGAATGCTTGACTAATATCTTTTGTGAAAATATAAGCAGCCAATCCATATGGTGTATGATTTGCACGTTCAATTACTTCTTCAACCGTTTTAAATTTCGCAACTGGCGCCACTGGTCCGAATGTTTCTTCATTCATACAAAGCATCGTATCGTTCGCCAATCCAATTACAGTTGGTTGCATAAAGTGTCCATCTAACTCCGCAACCTTTTGGCCACCAAATAAAACTGTTCCCCCCTTTTGAATAGCATCTTCAATATGTTCCTGTACTTTCGAAACTGCATTCTCGTCAATAAGTGGTCCTACAGTCGTTCCGTCACCGAAACCATCCCCTACTTTCAACTGCCCTACTGCCTTTTGGAACTTCTCTACAAATGCTTCGTACACTTCTTCCTGAACAAATACTCGGTTTGTACATATACACGTTTGTCCTGCGTTACGGAATTTCGAACCGATTACCGCCTCTACCGCTTTATCTAAGTCCGCATCATTCATAACAATAAACGGTGCGTGACCACCTAACTCAAGTGAAACCTTTTTCATCGTTTGTGCAGCACTGGCCATTAATTCTTTCCCAATTTCCGTTGATCCTGTAAAGGAAACCTTTCGAACACGTCCATCTTCCATCCACGTATCAGCAATTGCTTTCGCACTGCCTGTTACAATATTTATTACGCCTTTTGGAATATCCGCTTCATGAGCTAATTCAGCTAATTTTAACGCAGTTAACGGCGTTTGACTTGCAGGTTTTACAACCGCTGTACATCCTGCTGCAAGCGCCGGAGCTACCTTTCTCGTAATCATAGCAGCCGGGAAATTCCAAGGTGTAATAGCTGCCATAACTCCAACTGGTTGCTTCATAACTAAAATACGTTTATTCGGATGAGAAGCAGGAATCATTTCACCGTATACGCGTTTTCCTTCTTCTGCATACCATTCAACAAAGCTATTTGCATAATTCACTTCACCAAGTGCTTCTGCAAACGGCTTTCCTTGTTCTCTCGTCATGATTGCTGCAATCTCTTCCTTATTTTCATCAATAAGTGTGAACCATTTTTTCAACTTCACTGCACGGTCTGCTGCTGTTAACTTAGACCATGATTTAAAAGCTTCATGGGCCGCATCAACAGCTTGCTTTGCCTCTGTTACCCCGCCCTTTGGTACCGTCGCAAATATTTCCTTCGTTGCTGGATTATTTATTTCGATTTGTTCTTGCAACGTAATCCACTCACCATTTATATACATCGCCTTTTTCTCTACATTTACAAATGTCGCTTTTTTATCCAATGTTTTCTTCCTCCTCTATAAGTTTCTTTATTTTCCTAGTGGCAGCAGATTGACTTATTTTTAAAAACTCCGCTACTTTATAACTCGACCCATATGTTTTATACGCCTTCAAAATAATATTCCGTTCTACTTCTTCTAACATTTTATAGAGACTTTGACCGGACTGTTCAACCGTTGATTCTTGCATCGCTATTGGCAAATCTTCTATCGTAACGATATCGTCAGCAGTTATAACAATTCGCTCAATCACATTTTCAATTTCTCTATTATTTCCTTCCCACGGGTAACTAACAAACATTTGCAATGTGCTAGGTGCTAATTTTACATTCCGGCCATATTTCTCGTTAAAGTGCTGTAAATAATGATAAATGAGTGGCAAAATGTCTTCGGTTCTTTCCCGGAGTGGCGGAATTACAATTGGAATGACATTCAGACGATAATATAAATCTTTCCGGAATGTTCCTTGTTTCACCATCATACTTAAATCCCGATTTGTTGCCGCTACAATTCTAACGTCCACCTTTTTTAATTCCCTTCCGCCTATAGGGCGAAACGTTTTTTCTTGTAACACTTGCAAAAGCTTCGCCTGAATTTCAAGCGGCATTTCGCCAATTTCATCTAAGAAAAGAGTTCCTCTATGCGCTGACTCTAATAATCCCTTTTTCCCTTCACGATTCGCACCTGTAAAAGATCCACCTGAGTATCCAAAAAGCTCTGATTCAATTAAATTCGTTGGCAATGCCGCACAGTTAATTTCATAGAAACTTTCATTCTTCCGGTTACTCACTTCATGTAAATGACGTACTAATCGACTCTTCCCTACTCCTGTCTCGCCTAAAACGAGAACTGTACTATCTACCACGGATACTTTCTTGATTGTCTCGACTATTTTTTGCATAGCGATACTTTTAAAAATAAGTCCTTCATGCTCATACGTTTCTCTTAATTCTTTTTTATATGTTTTTAACTGATTATCCATTTCCTCTACCTTTTGACGTAATTGGTAGAGTTCTGTAAGATCACGAGAATAACTAATTACTCTTCTTAAATTTCCCTCATCGTCAAAAACAGGCCTTGTACGAACGTGTAAATACTCTCCTGATTTTGTCGTTTGAACGAGTTCAATCGGCCTCTTTTTTTCAATTACTTCTAACGTTGCCGATGGATAAAAGATACCATCCTTCTGCAATTCTTTTACATGCTTACCTACTAACTCTTTAGCAGCTAATTGATAGTGCCCTTCACATGTACTATTTACACGCACAACGATTCCCTTTTCGTCAGTTACAAAAATTTCGTCAAACGCATATTCAAATACATCTTGTAAATCCATTAACATTCGTTCCTTTTCTGCAACCATCCTAGCCACCCCTAACTTCCAATCCATCGATTCACTTCACTACCTTTATTATAAAGTGAATTTTCTGCGTTTTATATAGAGTCTGCTAGAATGTTTGCGATTTATTATTTAGCTTTTAAACATGCGCAGTATTTGCTTTCTCATAACAGACTTGCAATGATTCTTCAATGATTGTTAATCCTTCTTCAAGTTGCTCATCTGTAATAACTAATGGCATTAACACACGAATAACATTACCGTATGTCCCTGCTGATAGTAGAAGTAATCCGCGTTTGTTTGCTTCTGCGCACAAGTTAGCTGTTAACGTTTTATCAGGTGCTTTCGTCTTACGATCTTGAACGAGCTCGAATGCACACATCGCTCCTAAACCACGCACATCACCGATGCAATTATATTTATTTTTCATCTCTTCGAATCGGTTCATTACGACTTTTCCTAATTCTATCGCTCTATCATTTAAATTCTCTTTTTCTATTACATCAAGTACTGCTAATGCTGCTGCACATCCTAGTGGGCTTCCTGCATACGTTCCACCAAGCTCTCCCGGCGCAGACTCATTCATAATTTCCTTGCGCCCAATAACACCACTAATCGGTACACCAGCACCTAATGATTTAGATACCGTAATTAAATCTGGAACGACATCATAATGATCAATGGCAAAGTATTTTCCTGTACGACTAAATCCTGTTTGAATTTCATCCGCTACAAATAAGATGCCGTGTTCTGAACAAATATTGCGTACTTCTTGCACAAACTTCTTACTTGGAACGATAAATCCGCCTTCCCCTTGAACAGGTTCCATTACAACGGCTGCAATTGTTTCTGGTGCTACTTCTGATATGAAGAAATTCTTAAACTCTTCAATCATAAAGTCATCGTACTGCTCTTCCGTTAATCCTTCTGGACGGCGATATTCGTACGGAAACGGCGCTTTATATACTTCTGGAGCAAATGGGCCAAATCCAAATTTATATGGCTTTACTTTACTTGTCATCGTCATTGTCATTAATGTACGCCCATGGAACCCTTTAGAAAATGCGATAATACCAGGTCTTTTTGTATATTTACGAGCGATTTTCACCGCATTTTCAACCGCTTCTGCACCACTATTTAAAAATAGTACTTGCTTATCAAAACTTCCTGGCGCTAATGCCGCAAGTTTTTCTGCTAATTCAATATATGGCTCATACATCATGACATTAAATCCAGTATGAATGTATTGATCTACTTGTTTATGAAGCGCTTCTTTCACAGCTGGATGACAATGTCCTACGTTAATTGTTCCGATTGCTCCCGCGAAATCAATGTACTGATTGCCATCAACATCTGTTACAAGAGCACCATTTGCAGATTGTACAAACGTTGGGATGCCGTTACTTACTCCTTTTGGTACTATATTTTGGCGGCGTTCTAATAAAGACGCTGCTTTCGGTCCAGGAATTTTTTCATTTACTTTAGCAAATTTTTTTGTGTTCATTACGTACCCCATCCTTTTCTTTACATTGTTTTCTTTTTTCATTGCAAAATGTATGCCAACATTCTTTTCCAGCATTCATCCTACATACCTTCTATGTCGACATAAAAAATAAGTCTATAAAGACTCATCAAGAGTCCTTATAGACTTATTTTTCTTACACATTAGACTTTCCTTGTTCCCAAATGAACTCACCCGAATGAGAAATAAACTCCCCAACAGATTGTACTACTAAATCAGCAAGTGGTTCTAACGTTTGACGATCTCCTGTACCAGATAGTACTCCAATCGCATAGCAATCACCGCCATTTTTCGCTAAATGCAAATCAGTTGGAGTATCCCCAACGACGGCTACTTCACACGCCTTTAAATGAAACCTTTCACAAAACGACTCTACAATTCTTTTATCTGGTTTTTGTGCCGGAAACGTATCTGAAGCTACAACATAATCAAAATAAGACTCTAATTGATACTGTTTTAAAAATAATTCCGTCGGTGCGAAATCATCAGCTGTAACAACACCTAAAATAAATCCTTTATCCTTTAAACTTTGTAAAATTCTCGGTAAATCCGCCGTCATTCTCATATAGGAACGGTACTCGTACATAAGGGAAAATAATTTTTCACTTACCCACTCATGCATCTCTTCTTCCTTAGATGACGTAATATACTTACAAAGCCCTTTTGCAACATCAAGGCTTGTTCCTGCCGCTATTGCGCTACGAGGGTTCACAAATACCCCATCTACACCGATCTCTTTTAATAAAGTAGGCTGCATTGACTTTGGAAGTTGATATAAACTTATACATTCTGCCACCAGTTCTTCAGCTACTTTTATCCAAATTGAGTGAAAATCCATTAACGTCCCGTCTTTATCAAATAGTATTGCTTTTACCTTCTCCATAGCATCCTACCTCTCGTTTCTTATCTCCTCCAGTGTAGCAATAAAGTATGGATATAACATAAACGAATTGTAAAAATACCATAAAAATCAAACTAACTTCCAATTTACAATTCCTCTATATAATAAAAAGGATGCCTTTATAGGGCATCCTCTTGATGTTCAGGAACAAATAGTTCGAGACAATGATATATATTTTCGAATTCCATCGGTGCATCTCCACCGTATTCACCATCTAAATTAATCATTAGTTTATCTGGTGAATGCACTTTAATTCGATTTGCTTGTGTGTATAGCACTTTTGGATTGTTAATATGTTCACCACGCTGTGCTTGTGTTGCAGCTTTAATTAAGTCAGCGATAGAACCTTTTTTCAGTACTAATAAATCAAATAATCCATCGTTAATTGATGCATATGGTGCTACCTTTTCAAAGCCGCCCACTGAACGAGTATTCGTAATTAAAAACATCGTAATTTCTTCTTGTAGCAACTTTCCATCATACTCAATTTCAACATATGTTGGATGTAATGATGGTAACATTTCGATTCCTTTTAAATAGTAAGCAAGTTGGCCTAATACTGTCTTTAGCTTACTAGGTACTTCATATGTTAATTCTGTAATACGGCCGCCACCAGCGATATTAATGAAATATGTATCATTCGCTCTACCAAGATCTAACGGAACTGTTTTCCCTTCACAAATAATATCCGCAGCCTCTTCAATAGCACGAGGTACACCGATCGCACGTGCAAAATCATTTGTCGTTCCAACTGGAATAATTCCAAACTTCGGACGATGTTCATGTCCTACTAAACCGTTCACCACTTCATTTAATGTACCATCACCACCAGCTGCGATAACAACATCAAATTTACGATCCGCAGCTTGCCTCGCTGCCACAGTCGCATCTCCAGGACCAGTTGTCGCATGACAAGACGCTTCATATCCAGCTTGTTCTAATTTTTGTAATACTTCCGGTAAGCTCTTCTTAAATAGCTCACGCCCAGAAGTAGGATTATAAATAATTCTTGCTCGCTTCATCATTTATTAGCACAGGAAATTTCTTTATGTATCGAAAAAGAACATACCGAACTTCTATTCAGTATTCCCATGCCTACCTCCTCTCATCTTCCTATCCTTCTTTTATCTCGCTCAAACAGGCAGTAAGAACCCGATTCGTGTAGTCCATCAAAAGTAAATATTCATTTCAATGGTTTTGTTTTATTTGACAAAAAATTTATGTCCATCTATTTCCTCACAACAATTTACATATAACGAATAATGATTATCTATTATTTCATGAGATGAAAAAAACCTCTATGTCTAGATTTATCATTATTCCCACCTTTTTGCAACTATCATACCATAGTTGCTATACAAACATTTTTCCACTTTTGACAGTTAATCAAACGTTTGTTTAAACGATCTTCTCTCATTTAAACAAACGTTTGATTAACCTAGAAAAACACCCATGTACGGGTGTTTTTCTGCTTAATCTTTAAAAGTTATTACTATTATCGCTTATTAATCTCTTCAAGTAAGATTTTGTTAACAAGCGGTGGATTTGCTTGTCCTTTTGTAGCCTTCATAATTTGACCAACTAAGAAGCCAATTGCACGGTCTTTACCGTTTTTAAAGTCTTCGATAGATTGCTCATTATTATCAAGAATTTCTGTAACAACTTTACGAAGTGTACCCTCGTCAGAAATTTGAACAAGACCTTTCGCTTTAACGATTTCTTCTGGGTCTCCACCTTTTTCAATTAATTCGTTAAATACTTTCTTCGCGATTTTAGAAGAAATTGTACCTTTTTCAATTAATTGAACCATTTTAGATAAACCAGCAGGCGTTAATGCAACGTCTTTTAATTCTTTTTGTTGCTTGTTTAAGTATGCAAGCACTTCACCCATTAACCAGTTTGATGTTAATTTCGCATCAGCACCGTCTGCAACAGTTGCCTCAAAGAAATCAGACATTTCTTTCGTTAATGTTAATACGTGTGCATCATAAGCCGGTAAGCCAATTTCTGCAACGTAGCGAGCTTTACGTGCATCTGGAAGTTCTGGAATCGAAGCACGAATTTCTTCTTTCCACTCATCATCGATGTAAAGTTCAACTAAGTCTGGCTCTGGGAAGTAACGATAATCGTCAGATCCCTCTTTCACACGCATTAAGATTGTTTTCTTCGTTGCTTCATCATAACGACGTGTTTCTTGTTGGATGATACCACCAGATAACAATTCTTTCTCTTGACGCACTTGCTCGTGCTCAAGACCTTTTTGTACGTAAGTGAATGAGTTTAAGTTTTTCAGTTCCGCTTTTGTACCGAACTTCTCTTGTCCAACTGGACGAAGGGAAATGTTCGCATCACAACGCAAGGAACCTTCTTCCATCTTACAATCAGATACGCCAGTGTATTGAATGATTGATTTTAACTTCTCTAAGTATGCATATGCTTCTTCTGGCGTACGCATATCTGGCTCAGATACGATCTCGATTAAAGGCATACCTTGACGGTTGTAGTCTACTAATGAACCATCAGCTGTATGCGTTGATTTACCAGCATCTTCTTCTAAATGAAGACGTGTAATACCGATACGTTTCTTTTTACCGTCTACTTCAATTTCAATCCAACCATTTTCACCAATTGGCTTATCGAATTGAGAAATTTGGTAAGCTTTCGGATTATCTGGGTAGAAATAGTTTTTACGGTCGAACTTCGTTTCCGTTGCGATTTCACAGTTTAATGCCATTGCAGCTTTCATTGCAAAGTTAACTGCTTCTTTATTTAAAGTAGGAAGTACCCCTGGGTATCCTAAGTCAATTACACTTGTTTGTGTATTTGGCTCCGCTCCGAATTCTGTTGGACTCGCAGAGAAAATTTTCGAATTTGTTTTTAACTCAACGTGAACCTCTAAACCAATAATTGTTTCTAAATTCATCTATGCTCGCCTCCTTACAGACTTGCTTTTTTTGTATGATAGTCTGTTGCTTGCTCAAACGCATGTGCAACGCGGTAAATTGTCGCTTCATCGAAGTGTTTACCAATGATTTGTAGACCAAGTGGCATGTTGTTAGCACCGAATCCACATGGAACAGAAATAGCTGGAACACCCGCTAAGTTTACCGGGATTGTTAAAATGTCGTTTGCATACATTGTCATTGGATCATCAACTTTTTCGCCCACTTTAAATGCCGGAGTTGGCGTTGTTGGTCCAATAATAACATCGTAGTTAGCAAATACATTTTCAAAGTCGTTTTTAATTAATGTACGTACTTGTTGTGCTTTCTTGTAATATGCATCATAGTAACCAGAGCTAAGTGCAAATGTACCAAGCATAATACGACGTTTTACTTCATCACCGAAACCTTCGCTACGTGTGTTTTTGTAAAGATCTAATAAATTATTTACATTATCAGAACGAACACCGTAACGTACGCCATCAAAGCGTGAAAGGTTAGCAGATGCTTCAGAAGAAGATAATAAGTAATACGTTGCTAGAGCGTATTTAGAGTGTGGAAGAGATACTTCCTCCCAAGTTGCGCCCATACCTTCTAATACTTTTAAAGCAGCTAGTACTGACTCACGAGCTTCTTCGCCAACACCTTCTCCTAAGTATTCTTTCGGTACAGCAATACGTAAACCTTTAACGTCACCTGTTAAACCAGCTAAGTAGTTTCCTACTTCAACGTTTGCAGAAGTTGCATCCATACGGTCAATACCTGAAATAGCTTGTAATAAGTATGCATTATCTTCTACTGTACGTGTAATCGGTCCGATTTGGTCAAGTGAAGATGCGAATGCAACTAATCCGTAACGAGATACACGTCCGTAAGTTGGTTTTAAACCTACAACGCCGCAATATGCAGCTGGCTGACGGATAGAACCACCCGTATCAGAACCTAGAGAGAATAATACTTCCCCTGCTGCTACAGCTGCTGCAGAACCACCACTAGATCCGCCTGGAACGTAATCTAAGTTCCATGGATTTTTCGTAGCGTAGAAACCTGAGTTTTCATTTGAAGAACCCATTGCGAACTCGTCCATATTTAATTTACCGATTGTAACTGTGTCAGCAGCTTTTAGCTTTTGCACAACTGTTGCATCATAAATCGGATCAAAGTTTGCTAACATTTTGCTCGCACAAGTTGTACGAAGACCGTTAGTTACAATGTTATCTTTTACACCAATTGGCATACCGAATAATAAACCATTATCTTCAGCACCAATTTTTGCGTCTAATTCTTTCGCTTTCGCGCGTGCGTTTTCTTCATCTAATGTAAGAAAAGCTTTTACGTTATCTTCAACATCCGCAATACGTTTGTAAGATTCTTCTACTAAATCCGTAACGGAAATTTCTTTGTTGTTTAATTTCTTATGTAACTCTGATACGGAATGATCAAATAATGACATCGAAATTCCCCTCCTCTATTCTAATACTGCTGGAACACGGATTTGATTATCTTTGTGATCCGGTGCATTTTTTAATACTTCTTCAACTGGTAAACCTTTTTCTGGTACATCTTCACGCATAACATTTTTCATAGTTAATACATGAGTTGTTGGTTTTACATCTGTTGTATCTAATTCATTTAACTGTTCTGCAAATGTAACGATTGCATCCAGTTGTTTTTGAAATTTTTCTGCTTCTTGATCAGTAATTGCAAGACGTGCTAAATGTGCTACGTGCTTTACATTCTCAACGGAAATTCTTGACACGGCTAGGCCACCTCCATAATATATCGTTCAATCTACAATACTATTGATGATACCAAATTTTCAGTACTTCAAGCAAGTCAACACACGGCACTTACGGCATTTTTACATAAAAAAAGAAAGGCAAACGCCTTTCTTTACAATTTACTCTTTATCTAACGGTTTATTTTTCGGAAATCTCTCGTTATCTTCTTCATTATCACGAATTGTTTTTTGTAATACAAAACAAGACATCGTTAAAAATAATGTTCCAATTAAATAATATCCTTTTACACTAAGCGTTTCATCTAACGTATAAATTCCAATTAGCATACCTGAAAGCGCGCAAACAAATGAAGTCCATGCTAAAAACGTGAACGCTTGCGTATTACGTCTTCTCATCGTTCTCCCCCTCGTTAGCTGTACATCCATTATAGATAAGTATATTTATCATGATGGATTTTTATGTAAATTCTAGTTTTATATTTATAAATCTATCATAAAATAATACTATTTTAAAGTTAGTTTTCTGTCTAATCTGAAAAAACAGTTAAAAACATTGACATTTATTTCAATTCTACATAAAATAAAAACAAATATTACGAACCTCGAAATATACGGGAGTGGAATTAATTGTTGCAATACGAACATTTTTTAGACTTACTGCTAGATAACGCCAAGAAACTTTTCTATCCTGAGGAATGGGTAAGCCTAGATTTAACACTTTCTAAGACAGAAGTATTTTGTTTACTTTGGATGGAACGAAATACAGATATTACAATGACAAAAATAGCTGACCTTCTCGATATACCGATGAGTACAACGACAGGTGTTGTAAATCGCCTCGTAAAAAAGGGATATATTGAAAGGTACCGTGATGAAAACGACCGACGCATTGTATTAATTCGTTTAACAGAAGACGGTGTAATGCTCGTTCAAGAAGTAAAACAAAATGCAGCCCATTACTTTAACCTAGTGACAGAAGCATTATCAGAAGAAGAAAAAGCATTCTTACTACAAATATTCCAAAAGATTATGAATCACATTGCTACGTCACAGCAAAAAACTGAAGAAAAGGTTTCTACACCTAAAATGAAAAACATTCCGATTGAATAAAAACCCTATTAGGGTTTTTATTCAAAAAATTATTTCGTTACTCGTAATATTCGACATTCGAAACAAAGGGGATAGAATGATGAGAATTATTTTGTATACAGGTAAAGGCGGCGTAGGGAAAACTAGCATTTCAGCAGCAACAGCACTTCAAAGCGCAAAACAGGGATTAAAAACATTAGTAATGAGCACAGACCCAGCCCATAGTTTAGGAGATTCATTTGGTATAAAGTTATCTTCTGAGCCACTAGAAATTCGTAAAAATTTGTGGGCACAAGAAATTAATACAATTTATGAGATGGAAAAAGGCTGGGGAAAATTACAGAAATATATTACACTACTCTTCACTTCCAAAGCAGCTGATGATATTACAACAGAAGAATTAACAATGTTCCCTGGTATGGAAGATTTAATTAGCTTACTTCGCGTACTCGATTACTATAAACAAAACACTTACGACGTCATCATTATTGATTGTGCTCCAACAGGAGAGACATTAGCAATGCTCAGCTTTCCAGACATGCTCGGCTGGTGGATGGAAAAACTCTTTCCTATTAAAAGAAAAGTTTTAAAAGTTGTTCGTCCTGTAGCTCAACCACTTCTTGGTGTCCCCCTTCCAACCGATGATATTATGGACGAATTAACGAGTACACTTGAACAGCTTGGGGAAATGAGAGATATTTTATCAAACCGAGACGCAACAAGTATCCGCATCGTTGTAAATCCCGAAAAGATGGTCATTAAAGAGGCTCAGCGTAGCTTTACTTATTTAAACTTATATGATTATAACGTAGATGCGATTATGATCAACCGCGTCATCCCTAACACTGTCACCGATCCTTATTTTCAAGCATGGAAAGATACTCAAAAGAAATATAAAACATTAATTCAAAATAGTTTTGATCCACTTCCTATTTACGAAGCCCCTATGTTTGAACAAGAAGTTGTTGGTTTGTCTATGTTAGAGCGTGTAGGAGATGCTTTATTTAAATCAGATTCTTCTCCTACGGAAGTGAAATTTAACGGTCGCACTCAATATGTAAAAAAAGATGGTGATGAATATATTTTCGTTCTGTCCATTCCCTTCTCTAACAAAAGTGAACTTGCATTAAATCAAAAAGGTGATGAGCTTATCATTCGTGCTGGTTCCGTTAAGCGGAACATCACATTACCCAAAACTTTAACACACCTTTCTATTCAAGGAGCAAAATTCGAAGATGATGTACTAAACATTCGGTTTGGAGGTGTAGTGCATGCGTGAGGAACTACTAAGAAAGGTGATTCATGCAAAAATAAAAGTCGGTATGAATATATTAGAAGAATTACCTGCCCCAATTCAGCAATCAGCTAAGCAAATGTTAAATATTTTACAAGAGGAGCTAGCTGCTTATCCCCAAGAACAAGAGCATCATAAAGATACTTTAAAAAGTATCATAATTGAATGAGCATCTCTGGATAGAGGGCCTTTGTAGGCTTTCTATCTCCATATTGGAGTGATCTAAGTTGTTGAAAAAACATTCCACTATTATGCTTTGGATTATTCCCTTGTTATTTTTCATTCATAACCTAGAAGAATCTTTCCAAATGCCACAATATCTTGCTAATCAATTTTCAATTCATTTTATAACAAGCCAACAATTTTTCATTGCCATTTCCGCATTAACAATCTTTGTCTTACTTATCGTCTTTCTATATCAACTAAACTTCTTGTCTTCTATATACTGGGTTATTTTTATACAAGGGGCTATATTCTTCAACTCCGTTCAACATATTATTTTGTTTTTCATTTACCGTTCCTATAACCCTGGCGTAATATCGGCAGCTTTCATTATGATCTTTTCTATTTTCTTTTTTTCATTCGAAAAACACCTCATTCATAAAAAACAATTTATAATTACACTCATTTTCAGCTTATTTTCTTATCCTTTTATAATTTGGATTACTTTACTATTCGCTAGCTACTTTCATTCATAAAAAAAGACCAGGAAAGCTCCTGGTCCATCACTCTACTTAACAAACATTGGATTCTACATTATACAAAATTGGAAGGTACAGAATTAGGGTTTTGTTTGTTAAGTAGATTATATGTTGAACGAGCTAACAGCGGAGGGGTTCCTACTGTTAATCGTTAAACCCGATAATTATTTTACGATTTTTTCAAGCTCCTCAAGTGAAAGATCTACTGAAATGGAACCATCATTTGTTTCTTTCTTAATTGCATCTGTTACTTCTTTTGAATGATAGAGTTCAATTACTTTTTTCAGTGTTGGATCATCTTTATCTTTCGTACGAGCTGCGAAAATATTAATATATGGCTTCGCATTTTCATTCTTTGGATCTTCTAAGAAAATTGGATCCTTCGCTGGATCTAATCCAGCTTGACCAGCAACACCGTTATTAATAACTGAGGCTGCAACATCTTTTAATACACGAGGTGTTTGCTGTGCGATAACCGGTGTAATTTTTAACTTCTTCGGATTTTCAGCAATGCCGCTTGGATCTCCGAATAAGCCAAAGTCTTTCTTAAGCTTTAATAAACCTGCTGCATCAAGAAGTTTTAATGCACGAGCTTGGTTCGTTGGATCATTTGGAATCGCAATTTCTGAACCATCTGGGATTTCACTTGCTTTCTTATGTTTTTCAGAGTATAAGCCCATTGGCGCAATTTGCGTTGTACCGACAGCTGTAATATCTAACTTATGCTCTTTTTTAAATTGCTCTAAGAAAGCAACGTGCTGGAATGAGTTTAGTTCAATATCTCCATCAGCTAACGCTTTATTCGGCGTTGTATAATCAGAGAACTCAATCAGTTTAACTTTAATCCCTTCTTTTTCAGCTTTTCCCTTTACAATTTCCCAAGCGTTTCCATCCGTTCCAGTTACACCAATGCGGACTGTTTTCTCTTTTGCTCCTGCATCCGAGCAGCCGCTTAACACTGAAATCCCTACAATTGTTGATAATGCAAATGCTAAAATTTTCTTCATTTCTTTTTCCCCTCTTTCCTTTTATGATCTGCGTAAAAAGACTTTCGCAAAGTAGTTTCCTAAGTTTTGAGCTACCTGTACGAGAATAATAAGTAAAACGACCGTTACGAACATAACTGATGTATCAAAACGTTGATAACCATATGTCATTGCCAAGTCACCAAGACCGCCACCACCGACAAGCCCAGCAACTGCAGAAAATTCAATTAAACCAACTGTCATAAACGTAACACCTAAAATCAATGGCGCTAACGCTTCTGGCACAAGGATTTCAAAAACAATTCTAATTGGTGAAGCCCCCATCGCTTGAGCTGCTTCAATGACTCCCTTTGGAACTGAAACAAGATTTGTTTCAACCATTCTAGCAATACCAATTGATGCAACTAACGTCATCGGAAAGATTGCTGCTGCTGTTCCAATCGTCGTTCCGATAACACTTCTTGTTAGTGGGCTTAAAGCTACTAAGAAGATAATGAATGGAACCGGACGAATTGTGTTAATAATGATATTAAGAATAGAAAAGACCCATTTATTTTCTAAAAAGTTCCCTTTTCTCGTTACATATAACAGTAAACCTAGAGGTATACCAAGAATTGTAGCGAATATAAGGGTTACAATTACCATTAAGAGGGTATCCCCCGTCGCATCTACTATGCGGGGCCAAAATATACTCCAATCAACTCGCATGAGCTTCTACCTCCTTCAGCTGCACTTGCAGTCTTAGATGTTGTAATGCTTTTTGAATTTCTTTTTGCTCACCTTGCAGTTCTACAAGTAGATTTCCAAATAGCACATTTTGAAGTTCAATAATATTTCCGTAAAGCACGTTTACATCGACGTTATAGTTTTTTGCGATATATGATAGTACTGGTTGCCCTGTCTCCTCACCAGTAAATGTTAAGCGATAAATCTGTCCTCCGTTTTGAATTTTCGCTAGAACACTTTCTGGTAAATGATCATTAATAATAGAACGTACAAAGTTTTGAGTCGTCTTTGTTTTCGGTTGTGTGAAAACGTCAAACAGTTTTCCTTCTTCAATAACTTTCCCCTTCTCCATAACAGCTACACGATGACATACTTCTTTCACAACGTGCATTTCATGTGTAATAAGAAGAATTGTTACATTGTATTCTCGATTAACTTTCCTTAATAAGTTTAATATCTCTGTCGTTGTTTCTGGATCTAAAGCTGATGTTGCCTCATCACATATAAGAATATCCGGTGATGTTGCAAGTGCTCTTGCAATACCAACACGTTGTTTTTGACCACCCGATAGTTGCTCTGGATAATAGTCTGCTTTATCTTCTAATCCTACAAACTTCAGCAGTTCATTTACTCTTTCTTTTATCTCATTCTTTGGTACTTTCGCTAATTTTAATGGATAAGCAATATTTCCAAACACTGTTCTTGAATTAAATAAATTAAAACTTTGAAAAATCATCCCGATTCTTTGTCTTAGCTTCCGTAATTCTTTCGTCGATAACGATGTAATATCTTTATCATCTATTGAAATCGTTCCAGCTGTTGGTCTTTCTAGCATATTTACTAATCGTAACAATGTACTCTTTCCAGCACCACTAAAACCGATAATACCGAAAATTTCACCTTTCTTAACGGATAATGTTACGTCCTCCACCGCATGAACTGATTGCCCACCTGATTCATATACTTTACTTACATTGTTAAAAGAAATCATTTTTTCCCCTCCTATACGCTGTAAAACCTTGAAGTAGAGCTTTCGAGGTAAAATAAAAAGTGCTCTCCTTCTTATCAACCATAAAGATAAGAAGGAGAGCACTTATATGTACTCGTTCACATCTTCTCATCTTCCAAGCCTTTATAGGCTTGCTGGAGTTAGCACGGTATTAAAAAACCCGTTGCTGAGGTATCGTAGGGCCAGTCCCTCCACCTCTCTGGATAAGAATGTATCGATTTAATTGTCGTTTAATTAATTCTCATTATAGAACTCAGAATAATAAGAGTCAATACATTTTTTAGAAAAATATTAATTATTTCTCTATTAAAATTTTCAAATAAAAAATCACATACAATAGTAATTTTTAAAGTTATGTTAAATTCCCTTCCCTCATATTTTTTAAAAGGAGAATCCTCTCTATAAAGTGAAACTATAATCAGTGGGGGTTTTGTTCATCCCCCACTGATTATTAGTTGAACCAATCGGACATTTACGGACAGTTGATCTCCCACCTAACTTCTTTGCTCCAGCCGAATTTTGAGGTGGGAGTTTTACTGCCCGTTAATGTCGGATAAATTGAATACCATTATTTGAATATGAAATCGGAGGAAGATAAATATATGAAAACAGCTCTTTTACTCGTTGATATTCAAAATGATTATTTTCCACATGGAAAAATGGAATTGCGTAATCCAGTAGAAGCAAGCGAATATGCTAGTCAGTTACTACAATTCTTTAGAAAGAAAAACGAACCTATTTTTCATATCCAACATGTAGCAATTAAAGATGACGCTACTTTTTTCCTACCCAATACAGAAGGTGTACATATTCATGAAAGCGTACGCCCACTTAGAGAAGAAACCGTTATACTCAAACATTATCCAAATAGTTTTCGCGAAACCGATCTTCTAGAACGATTACAACGTTTAGATATTGAGCACGTCGTCATATGCGGGATGATGACCCATATGTGCATTGATGCTACCGTAAGGGCTGCTTTTGATTTCGGCTTTCCATGTACCGTTATACATGACGCTTGTGCTACAAAAGATCTTTCTTTTAAGAATGCTACGATACCAGCCGTTTATATTCATAACACAATTTTGGCTAGTTTAAATGGAGTATATGCAAATGTAATGAGTACAGAGGAGTTTTTGGCTACAAAAAAACACTCCCTTCAGTGAGCAAAACCGAAAAGAGTGTTTCTTGTCAAACCATAGATTTTCTTTCAAATTGTATTATACAGGAAATCCTTAAAATGAATACTAAAAAATATGACTAATAAGTCAACTTTTCTCGTTGTTTTGTTTCTATTTACATGTTTATCCCGATATTAATAGGGTTTAGCTAGTTCTAATTACCAAAAGGTAATATGTGGTAATTAGAACTGGTTTCTCCTATCAAAAACGTAACATATTATTTATCTGTTTGTTTTTGCTTCTTTTTCAAATACTCCGCACGCAAATTTTCAATTTGCTGCTTTTTATCAAATTTGGCAGGCGTCTGTTTTTCATGAAACTTTGCCACAGCTACCTGACTCTTGTAATCCAATTGATATTTTCCCACTTTGTTCACCTACTTTTCTTGTCCTTAAAGAGAATCTATTCAACAAATATAATATATCTTATTTACTGAAGTAAACCTTATTACCTTATTAGTTTTTCTAAGTATATCTATCTTAATCCACATATAGAAAGTTTTTCAAAAAAAAAAGAGATCTTCGCAGACTGCGAAGATCTCTCCTACTATTTCTTATAAAGTTTCAGAAGTAGTTTTTGCTTGCATGTGAAGTGCTAAGTAGTCAGGGCCACCAGCTTTAGAGTCTGTACCAGACATGTTAAAGCCACCGAATGGTTGGTAACCTACGATTGCACCAGTACATCCACGGTTAAAGTATAAGTTACCCACATGGAATTCTTCACGTGCTTTTTCAATATGGTCACGGTTATTAGTAACAACAGCACCTGTTAAACCGTATTCTGTATTGTTTGCAATTGCTAGTGCATGATCAAAGTCTTTTGCTTTACAGAATGCTACTACTGGTCCGAAGATTTCTTCTTTCATTAAGCGAGCATCTTCTGCAACGTCAGCAACGATTGTTGGTTGGATGAACCAGCCTTTAGAATCGTCTCCTTCGCCACCTGCTAAGATTCTACCTTCTTCTTTACCAATTGCAACATAGCTCATTACTTTATCGAATGCAGCTTGGTCATTAACAGGACCCATGTTTGTACCTAATACAGCTGGGTTAGCAACTGTTAATTCTTTCGTTAATTCAACAGCACGATTTAATACGTGATCGTATACATCTTCATGGATTACTGCACGAGAACATGCAGAACATTTTTGTCCTGAGAATCCGAATGCTGATGCAACGATAGATTTAGCTGCTAATTCAAGATCTGCTTCTTTATCAACAACAATTGTATCTTTACCACCCATTTCAGCGATAACGCGTTTTAACCAAATTTGGCCTGGGTTTACTTTCGCTGCACGCTCATAAATACGGATACCTACATCACGAGATCCAGTGAAGCTCACGAAACGTGTACGAGGGTGATCTACTAAGTAGTCACCAACTTCAGAACCATTACCTGGAACGAAGTTTACTACGCCAGCTGGTAAGCCAGCTTCTTCTAATACTTCCATGAATTTCGCTGCTACTACAGGAGTTGTACTAGCTGGTTTTAGTAATACTGTGTTACCAGAAACTAAAGCAGCTGTTGTCATACCTGCCATAATTGCGAATGGGAAGTTCCAAGGAGAAATGATAACACCTACTCCTAATGGAATGTAAGAGAAACGATTATATTCAATTGGACGGCTTTCTACTGGAATACCGTCTTTTAATTTTAACATTTGACGACCATAATATTCCATAAAGTCGATTGCTTCTGCTGTATCAGCATCTGCCTCATTCCATGGTTTACCTGCTTCTTTTACAAGAATAGCAGAGAATTCATGCTTTCTGCGACGAACGATTGCTGCAGCGCGGAATAAAATGTCTGCACGCATTTCTGGCTTTGATTTTCTCCAAGTTTGGAATGTTTCATCCGCTACTTGCATTGCTTTTTCAGCTAACTCACGGCTTGCTTTTGAAACGCGACCAACAAGTTCCTCTTTATTTGCAGGGTTTACAGAAACAATTTTGTCTTCTGTAGTGATTTTTTCTCCCCCAATAATTAATGGATAGTCTTGTCCAAGATAAGATTCTACTTTCTTTAAACCTTCTTCAAACGCTAATTTGTTAGCCTCCACTGAAAAATCTGTAAATGGCTCATGTTTGTATGCTACTACCATTTTTTTAGCCTCCCCTTAGAAAAACGTTTACATTTTACAACATTATTCTACACGATAATTTAGATTTATTCAAATATTCCTAGACTTATATTTTAAAAATTAATTAATTTTTAAAATATAATAAAAAAATAGAGTTATACATACGTATAACTCTACAAAATATGAGTATATTCCAAAATGTTTTTTCCAATCAATAAAATAGTTACTAATAAAAATAAAGTTCTTACATATCCAACACCTTTTTGGACTGCAAACTTTGATCCAAAATAAGCGCCAAAAATCATCGATAATCCCATAATAATACCGTATTCAAAATGAATTACGTCTAAAAATAAAAAAGTAATTAAAGATACGATATTACTAACAAAGTTCAAAAGTTTTCCAGATGCTGCTGCTTGAATAAAATCCAAACCAATTAATAAAAATGCAAAAATTAAAAAGGATCCTGTCCCTGGTCCAAAAAATCCATCGTAAAACCCTATCATTAAAATAACAAAGAAAAATATTAATGTTTTTCTTTTCGTCATCTTCTTATAGGTAGATACACTTCCCCAATCTTTTTTTACAATAATATAAATAGCAATACACACCAACATCACAAGCACTAACGGACGTAAAATATCCGGCGGAATAAACTTTACTACTAAAGCACCTGCGACCGCCCCTATAATAGTTAACGGGATTAACTTTCCTACAATTTTAAAATCGACCTTTCCTGATCGAATAAAATAAATTGCACTCGTAAACGTCCCCATCGTTGCCGCTAATTTATTTGTTGCAATTGCCGAAGCTGGTGGTAAACCAACAAACATAAGTGCAGGAAGCGAAATTAATCCTCCACCGCCAACAACTGAATCAATAAAAGCTGCTAAAAAGCCGAATGCAATTAATAAAATAATGACTTGAAAACTTAATTCATCCATGTGCTTTACCCCTTACCCCCATTATTTATAACATTTTAAATTATAACAAAATTATTCAAGAAAAAAAGCCGTTCCATAAAGGAACGGCCCTCCTATTTAATCTAAAATTTTCACAAACGGTTCATCTTGCTTCGCTTCACGTATAATAATTGCTTCTGGGCGTTCTACAGATTTAATCGTTACTTGTACTTTCATATAATTCGGGAAGTATTCCGTAACAAGCCCGGCTACGTATTGTGTAAAACCAATTATTTCTGCTTTCCCATTAAATTGGACAGGAATATCAAGCTTTATTTCTCTTAATTCATCGTCTCTATACATACCAGTACCGATAACAGCTGTATAGTCGCCTTGGAAATAATCGCTTAGTTTTGCTTTAAAGTTCGATACTCTTGCAAGGTCTTCACGTTTATTATCTGTTTTCGCTTGTTCAGATGGGAACAAATAATATTTCTCATTAATTTGTTTCCAATCCTCAACCGTTTCACTGCCTTTTTCAACATTCGCATAAGAAACAAAGTTACCTGGCACGAGTGAAGCCTTTGGAGCCTGACGATAAATTGCAAATGTTATCGGAAGGGTTTTTGTTTCAGGATCTTCTTTATGCATAACTTTTATGATTTCTTGCGCCATTTTTTTCCCTTCAGCTAACATTTTTTCTTGTTCAATTTTAGCCTCACGCGGATAACCATGCTCTTCCTCGTAATAATGAACCGAATTCATCGCTAAACCAACTACAATGCCTTGGCGCTCATCTGTTTCGCCTTTTTTCACATAATAATCATGCTCTAAAATATTCGAAATATATATTGGATTTTTCTTGTTTTTTTCCTCTAACGGTTCAGATCCTTCACCTAACGCTGGATTTAACCCTATGTTTGGAAAATTAACTGCATCCTTTTTTAATTTATCCTCTAGTTCCTTTTGTTCAGCATCTGTACGCTTTCTTTTAACAAGCATCTGCACAGTTTGAGTTTTTAGAGTTTTTCCACCTTTAAAGAAATGATCTTTCGTACTAAAGGATTCTTTTGCAATACGCATTAATCCTGTTTCAAATTCATCTATATCAAGACGATTACTTACTCCTTGTACAACTAAACCACGTGCAGCTCCTGCGTTAAATGGAATAGTCGTCTTATAATATTCATCCGAAATAGAGTACTTCGGAACGATTGCTTGTTCTTTTGCTTTCCCCGATTTCTCAACCACTTTGTCATCTTTGTCGGCACCTGCACTACATCCACTTACAAGTAGACCAAGGCTTAATACCGCTAATGCTATTTTTTTCATGGTAAGTTTGCACCTCTTACTTATTTAGCTCTTGTAAGAACCTCTCTTCATTCCAAACCTCAACATTATGCTTCTCTGCTTGTGCTAATTTCGAACCTGCTGCTTCACCTGCAACAACTAAATCCGTACTTTTACTAACACTTCCTGTTACTTTTCCACCTAATGCCTCAATCTTCTTCTTCGCTTCACTACGTCCCATAACTTCTAATTTACCTGTTAAAACGACAGTTTTTCCTGCGAAGTACGACTCAACATTTTGTAAATCAGCAATTTTTATACCTTTGTATGCCATATTCACGCCATACTCTTTAAATTGTTGTAATAACTCTAATACGTCTTCATTATCAAAATACGTCACGACAGATTGAGCCATTTTTTCACCAATCTCATTAATTGCTTTTAGTTCTTCTTCCGTTGCTTTCACAAGCGCATCCATCGTTTCGAAATGCTCTGCAAATGTACGTGCTGCTTTTGCTCCGACATGGCGAATGCCAAGGCCAAATAATAATCGCTCTAATGAGTTTTCTTTAGAATTCTCAATTGCTTGCACTAAATTCGTTGCTGATTTTTCACCGAATCGTTCTAGCTGCAATAATTGCTCTTTCGTCAACGAATATAAATCAGCAAATGTACGAATATAATCCGCATCAAAGAGTTGTGTAATGACACGTTCTCCAAGTCCATCAATATTCATTGCATTTCTTGAAACGAAATGAATTAACCCTTCTCGAATTTGAGCTGGACAAGTTGGATTTATACAACGAAGTGCTACTTCTTCTTCTAAACGAACTAGTTCACTCTCACATGCTGGGCAATGCGTTGGCATATGATATTCTTCTTCCTCACCAGTACGCTTATCGAAAATAACGTTCACAACTTCAGGAATAATATCTCCGGCCTTCTTCACTACAACATAGTCACCAATTCGAATGTCCTTTTCACGAATTAAATCTTCGTTATGTAAAGAAGCACGACGAACGATAGTACCAGCCACTCGCACTGGCTCTAACTCTGCTGTCGGTGTTACAACTCCTGTGCGACCAACACTTAATTCAATGCCTGTTAATCTTGTTACAACTTCTTCAGCCGGGAATTTATAAGCAATTGCCCATCTTGGACTCTTTGCTGTAGTTCCTAAACTTTCTTGAAGAGCAACATCATCTACTTTTATAACGATTCCATCAATCTCATAATCAAGATGCGGGCGTTTTTCTTGCCATTCTTCTACATAAGCTATAACTTCTTCGATTGTTTCACATGTACGACGATTTGGATTTGTTTTGAATCCAAGTTCACCTAAGAAATCAAGCGATTCACTATGCGATGGAATTGTTTTTTCTTCTACATTCGCAAGACCATACACAAACATAGATAAGTTACGCTTCGCTGCAATTTTCGGATCAAGTTGGCGTATTGAACCTGCCGCCGCATTACGCGGATTCGCAAATACATCTTCACCATTTTGTTCTTTTTCTTCATTTAACTTAACGAATGAACGCTTCGGCATATAAGCTTCGCCTCGTGCTTCTAATGTTACTTCTTCATTTAAACGGAGCGGGATCGCTTTAATCGTTTTTAAATTTTGGGTAATATCTTCACCTGTTACACCATCACCACGTGTTGCCCCTTGAATGAAGCGTCCTTTTTCATAATGAAGTGAAACAGCAAGTCCGTCAATTTTTAATTCGCATATATATCTTACATTCGCATCATCAATTCCTTGGCGTACTCGTCGGTCAAAATCACGTAAATCTCCTTCGTTAAATGCATTTCCTAAACTTAACATCGGTGACTTATGTGTTACTTTTTCAAATATATCAAGAACAGTTCCCCCAACACGAATGGAGGGAGAGTCTTCACTCATAAACTCTGGATTCTCTGCTTCTAATTTTATAAGCTCCTGCATATTACGGTCATACTCCGCATCAGAAACAGAAGGATTGTCTAATACGTGATACTGATAGTTAAATGTATTTAACAAATCGCGCAGTTCTTCTATACGTTGTTTTGCTATCTCTTTTGACATATCCTCATTCCTTTCCTATTGTTTCGTCACAGGTGCAAATTTTGCTAACAAACGTTTAACACCAATTGGGCTTGGGAACGCAATATCTAATTCTTTTGCATCACCTTCACCTTTTACACTGACAACTGTACCGACTCCCCATTTTTGGTGGGACGCTTTATCACCTACTGCCCAGCCAATTTGCTCGCCGCCTGTCGTCTTAGCTGCAGGACGCGCGAAAGCTGAACGAGAGCGTGTTGTGGTTGTAGTTGTCATTTTACTTGTACTTGTCGCTCTGCCTTTTGCACCAAACGAAGTTTCACGCTTTGGCGCTGTTTCATTTAACGATTCTACTAGCTCTGCCGGGATTTCTGTAATAAATCGAGAGGCAGCGTTCATACTTGTTCTACCAAATAAAGTACGCATTTGTGCATTAGATAAATATAACTCTTCTTCTGCACGAGTAATACCTACATAAGCAAGGCGACGCTCTTCTTGCATTTCATCTTCTTCCATTAGAGAACGAGTATGCGGGAATATTCCTTCCTCTAACCCAACAATAAAGACAACTGGGAACTCTAATCCTTTCGCTGAGTGCATCGTCATTAAAATAACTTCCTCACCCGCAGTTGGATCTTCATCGACACGATCAATATCAGCAACAAGCGCTAAGTCTGTTAAGAATGCAACAAGGCTCTTATCTTCGCTTTGTGATTCAAATGTTTGCGTAACAGATAAAAACTCATCTAAGTTCTCTAAACGACCTTCTGCTTCTAAAGTACGCTCGTTTTTCAACATATCGCGATAGCCTGTTTTTTCAATAACTTCTTCTACCAATTCTGTAACAGATAAATACTCTTGCATATTTACCCAGTTGTGTAATAAACCAGCGAATTCTTTTACTGCCTTTGTAATTTTTGCACTTACTCCAACATGCTCAATCTCATCGAATACAGCAGTTAATGAAATTCCATTTTGTACACCGTAATTAATAATTTTATCGATAGAAGTCGCACCAATTCCGCGCTTTGGCATGTTAATAATACGTGCGAAACTAATCTCATCATCTGGATTCCCAATTAAACGTAAATACGCCAAAATGTCTTTAATCTCTTTACGATCGTAGAACTTTGTACCGCCGACAATTTTGTAAGGAATATTAGATTTCAGGAAAATCTCCTCGACCATACGAGACTGCGCATTTGTACGATATAACACTGCAAAATCAGTATATTTTCGTTTTCCCATTTGAATATCGTCACGAATTTTTTTCGCAACAAAATATGCTTCGTCTTTTTCCGTTGCAGCACGGTAATATGAGATTTTGCTTCCAACTTGATTATCTGTCCATAATTTCTTCGGTTTACGGTTTGAATTTTTTTCAATAACAGCATTCGCTGCATTTAAAATATTTTGTGAAGAACGATAGTTTTGTTCTAACAGAATAACTTGCGCATTCTCATAGTCTTTTTCAAATGACAAAATGTTAGAAATGTCAGCCCCGCGCCAGCGGTAAATAGACTGATCTGAGTCACCTACAACACATAAATTTTTAAAACGTGCTGCTAAATGCTTAACAAGAAGGTACTGCGCTTTGTTCGTATCTTGATACTCATCCACGTGAATATATTGGAATTTGCGCTGATAAAACTCTAGTACTTCTGGAACACGTTCAAATAACTGAATCGTTGTCATAATTAAATCATCAAAGTCTAATGAGTTATTTTTCAGAAGACGTTTTTGATATTCTGTATATACATCGCTCGTTAATTTTTCATATGGATCAGCTATTGTAATTTTCTTTGCATATTTATCTGCAGATAACAATTCATTTTTCGCATTACTAATACCCGCTAAAATAGAGCGCGGCTCAAATTTCTTCGGATCAATATTACGTTCTTTCATGATTTTCTTCACAACCGTTAACTGATCGCCTGAATCTAAGATTGTAAAGTTACGATTAATACCAATACGATCGATATCACGTCGTAAAATACGTACACACATAGAGTGGAACGTAGAAATCCAAATATCTTCTGCTTCTGGTCCGACAAGTGTATCAATACGCTCACGCATTTCACGAGCCGCTTTATTTGTAAAGGTAATAGCTAGTACATTCCATGGTGCCACACCTTTTTCACCAAGTAAATACGCAATACGATGTGTTAACACACGTGTTTTACCACTACCTGCACCTGCCATTAATAGAAGTGGTCCGTTCGTTGTTTGTACTGCTTTTTGTTGCTGCGGATTTAAACCATTTAATAACCTGTCTGTCTTACTCATATACGCCTGCACCTACTCTCCTTTTACTGCTTTAACTGTTTTTAACGCGGATTTTATATCATCATAAATAATATTTCCAACAACTACTGTATCAGCGTATTGCGCCATTTCCTTCGCTTGTTCAGCATTAGAAATACCGCCGCCATAATACAACTTCGCTTGTTCTAATTCTGTTTTTACATTTTTAACAAGTTCAACATCTCCATACGTACCGCTATATTCTAAATAAAATATCGGTAAACGTAATAGCTTGTCTGCTAAACGCGCGTATGCAATCACATCATCTTCTGTTACATCACATTTCGCATCTGTAAGCTGGGCTACTTTCGCTTCAGGATTTAAAACACAATACCCTTCCATGAAAATTTCGTCCCAATCCATAATATCCCCAAATTCTTTCAAAGCCTCATGATGAACGCCTGTTACCCATTCTACTTTTCGGCTATTTAAAACGCTTGGGATATAATAAAAATCAAATCCTGGTGTAATTGCTTCCACATCAGAAACCTCTAACACACAAGGAACCGCATATCTACGAATGCTAACTAGCATGTGTAGTACATTATCAATTGTCACCCCATCACTTCCGCCTACAATAACAGCATCTGTTCCAGACTCACAAATCATTTCTAAATGTTCATCACTTAACTCCTTATTCGGATCAAGCTTAAATACATGTTTCCACCCGGAAATATCGTACATGAAAACACCCTTTCTTTTCTCTATTTATATATATTTCTGTTCAAAATAACAGTTTATTTTCATTAGGATTTTTTAACTTCATCTTAAATATTTGTTTAAAACGGAGAATTAAGTTTGGAATTCCCTCTTCCACATTTTTTCAAACTAGAGGATTTAGTTTTGAACTTCCTTTTTATGCATTCTTTCATTATAACAAAAAAAGCTACTTACACACACGCACATTCCAACATCTTTTTCAACGTCAAATGTTGGATTACATATCTCAAAAATCACACGGGATACTAATAAGAGAAATAGTATTATCTATTTCAACTTTCATAAAAAGGAGTGTTTTTCTAATGAAGCAAAACATCGGTACAATAAATGCCCTAATTCGAATTACACTCGGACTTATCCTCTTCGGCTGTAGTAGCGCTAAACTTGTACGCAAGCCGTGGTGCACTTGGTCTAACGTCTTGCTATGGATTGGTGCAATGAAAATTGCAGAGGGAATTGTCCGTTTCTGCCCTGTTGTTGAAATGTGGAAATTCGGAAAATACATGAATATGGGGGCATTTAAAATGCCTAGCATGAATTTTACTGAAAAGGGACATGCTAAAGAAGAAGTGAATCAAACTTCCAATCACGACAAACCACGGTCAAATGGAAGTTTTGACGCTTCTGACAAAGAGATTGAGTCAGCGATTGAAGATATAATCCTGGCAAAACCGCTTTGAATCATTTGTCACGATGCAAGATGCTCTCAAAGAGACTTAGCTGCTGCAGTGGGCGGTTAAGTCTTCTTTATTTTACCATAAATCAGAACGTACATTCTCATTTTAGACCTTAAAATATACATAAGCGGTACCCAATCAATAAAATTCAGAAAATTAGGTGTAAACCCCTTGCTTAAAGTGATATAAAAGTGATATCATTTTTATATCAGGAGGCGATCATATGAAAGAAAAACAAGTATTTTATGTTAATGGTTTTCTTGGGATTATTGGAATTTTGATTTTAGCCGCTATCGGTGTATTTTTCCTTATACAAGAAATTTTCATAGGAGCAGCATTAACTATTATTTTAGCCGCAGTTCTTGCTACAGGTATTGGTATTGTTCAACCCAATCAAGCGAAAGTCATTACGTTTTTCGGTAATTACTTAGGAACAATTCGTCAAAATGGTTTATTTTTAACGATTCCGTTCGCATTCCGTCAAACTGTATCGTTACGTGTTGAAAACTTTAATAGTAAGAAATTAAAAGTAAATGATGTTGAGGGAAATCCGATTGAAATTGCAGCCGTTATCGTATATAAAGTTGTTGATTCTGCAAAAGCAATGTTCGGTGTTGAACATTACGATCGATTTGTAGAAATTCAAAGTGAAACAGCAATCCGCCACGTTGCAACAAAATATCCTTATGACAATTTCCAAGATGAAACTTGCATCACGTTACGCGGAAACACGGAAGAAATCTCTGAAGAATTAAAACGTGAGTTAGAAGCACGCCTTGAAATCGCTGGGGTAGAAGTATTAGAAACTCGTTTAACACATTTAGCTTACGCAACAGAAATTGCCCATGCAATGCTCCAACGTCAACAAGCAAAAGCAGTATTAGCTGCTAGAAAAGAGATTGTTGAAGGTGCTGTGAAGATGGCAAAAGATTCAATCCATATGTTAGATGAGGAAGGCGTACTGGAACTCGATGACGAGCGTAAAGCAAATATGGTGAATAATTTATTAGTTGCCATCGTTTCAGATAAAGGTGCGCAACCAGTTATTAATACAGGAAGCCTATACTAAAAGGTTGTAAATTATTATGGCTAAAAAGAAAAGCTTTCCATTACGTATTGATCCTGAATTACACGCTGTCATCGAAAAATGGGCGAATGATGAGTTTCGTAGCGTCAATGCACACATCGAATATTTACTTCGAGAAATGGCAAAGCAAAAAGGAAAATTGAAAAAAGATAAAGATGCATAAAAAATCCCGCTGATTTCTCAGCGGGATTTTTTAATACAATGATGATGTTTTCTTTGTAATTATATCTTAAAACATAGATATAACATTATTAATAGAGGTGGTTCGCTTTGCCTATAAAACATTACTATAAGAAAACGAGTTTATTCTTCATTGCACTACTCTCATTCAATCTTGTCGCTTGCTCAAATAAACGACCAACGATCGATACATCTAATAAAGAATATAGTTTTGAAACCGCCCAAAAATATGGTGATGTCATTCAAAAGAATGACACAGTTTACAATATCGAAAAATTAGATACCTTCATTAAAAAATATAATTCAAATAAGAGTCACGCCATTCGAATCACTCGATTTAACGAAAAAGATGAACCTCTCATTATAGATTTAACAGTAAAAAAAGAAGGGAAACGACATCTTTGTATTATGATGTTGATTACTCAAAAACAAGCGACCGAAATACAGAAAACCAAAAAAATCAATATTCCAATAGTAGTTGCCAAAAAATTTCAAAGAAAGTTTCATCAACAGCAATAACTTATCAATTACAATGCCCTGACATTATCGATCTTATAAAATTTCCTAAATAAAATAATAAGAAAAGCGGAGAATGAACTACATCATTCTCCGCTTTTCCTGCCGCTAAAAATTTAATATTACTAGCTTCTCGTCATCTCATGCCCAATTGCACGATATCCTATATCACTTCGGTAAAATAGACCATCACTCTCAATTTTATCGATTTCTTTATACACCTTATCTTTCGCTTCTTGTAAACTATTTGCCTTACAAGCAACAAATAGTACACGGCCACCGTTTGTTACAAAGTCACCATGCTTCATCGCTGTGCCTGAATGGAAAACAATTACATCCTGCAATGCGTCTAATCCGTTAATAATGTCACCTTTTTTATATGCTTCTGGATATCCTTTTGAAGCAAGTACGACACCGATTACGGCTTCTTCTGACCATTGTAACGTTAACTCACTTTCATCTAATACAGCGTTACATACATCAACTAAATCATTTTCTAAGCGTGGTAATACAACTTCTGTTTCAGGATCGCCAAAGCGGGCATTAAATTCAATTACCTTTGGGCCATCATTTGTTAAAATAAGTCCCGCATATAAAATTCCTGTAAATGAACGGTTTTCTGCAATCATCGCTTTAGCAGTTGGATGTAATACCGTTTTTATCGCCTCTTGAACTGCTGATTCTGGAATTTGTGGTACTGGAGAATACGCGCCCATTCCGCCTGTATTTGGACCTTTATCACCATCAAAAGCACGTTTATGATCTTGCGCAATTACCATCGGATGCACATTTGTTCCATTCACAAATGCCATTAATGAAAATTCTTGTCCATCTAAAAACTCTTCAATAACAACCTTCTTACTTGCTTCGCCGAACTTTACATCTTGTAGCATTTCTTTCGCAGCTTGTAATGCCTCTCCAAGTGTCATTGCTACTGTTACACCTTTACCAGCAGCTAATCCATCTGCCTTAATAACAATCGGTGCACCAACTTTTTGAATGTACTTTACTGCTTCTTCATAATCTGTAAAAGTTTCATATGCCGCAGTTGGAATATCATACTTTTTCATCAATTCTTTCGTAAAAGCCTTACTACCTTCAATAACAGCAGCCGCCTTATTTGGGCCAAATACACGAAGTCCCTCTTCTTTAAAACGATCAACAATTCCATTCATAAGCGGAATTTCTGGTCCAACGAAAGTTAATTCAACCTTATTCTCTTTAGCAAATAAAACTAATGCATCAAAATCATTTTCATCAATATCAACTGGTGTTGCAACATCGCGCATACCTTCATTACCCGGTGCTACATATACCTTTTCCACCTTTGCAGATTGTGCAAACTTCCAAGCTAAAGCATGCTCACGCCCACCGCGGCCGATTACTAAAACATTCATATTTCATCCCCCAATACTTAAATAAGTACAAACTAGAAGCTATGCTCCTAGTTTGTTTTCATATCAATAAAAGTTTAAAAAAGAGAATCAAGAACAACGACGGCGTGCGACAGTTATCTCGACCGGACCTTTTAAACATCCATATCAAGCACAGTTTAAAAGGTAGGATCGGGAGAACCGAGCAGGTCAAGGCGCATTCGCCAGGAGGACACGGAGTGTAGTTTTCCTACATGAGTACCGCACTGGTAATGCAACGACGACATGCGAAGGTTATCTCGACCGGACCTTTTAAACATCCTCTATTAGTGTTTGAAATGACGTACGCCAGTGAACACCATAGCAATCCCATACTCATCTGCCATCTTAATAGAATCTTCATCACGGATTGATCCGCCTGGTTGAATGATTGCTGTAATTCCTGCTTTTGCTGCTGCTTCTACTGTATCTGGCATTGGGAAGAAAGCATCAGATGCAAGTGCGCTACCTTGTGCTTTTTCGCCAGCTTGTGTAATTGCGATTTTTGCAGAACCTACACGATTCATCTGTCCCGCGCCTACACCAACTGTCATGTTATCATTCGCTAAAACAATTGCATTTGATTTCACATGTTTTACAACTTTCCAAGCTAGTTTTAAATCTTTCCACTCTTGCTCTGACGGTTCACGTTTTGTCGGAATTGAAATTGTACTTTCATCTAATGATAACGTATCTTCCTCTTGAACAAGAAGACCCCCTTGTACAGAAGTTAATTTTTTGCTTGCGCTTGTCGCTTTTTCAATATCTACAGTTAGTAAGCGTAAGTTCTTCTTGCTTTGCAATACTTCTAAAGCTTCTTGTGAGAACGACGGAGCGATAACAATTTCTAAGAAAACTTCATGTAACTTTTCAGCTGTAGCTTTGTCAATCTCACGATTTGCTGCGATAATACCACCGAAAATGGATACTGGATCTGCTTCATAAGCGCGTGTGTATGCTTCATGAATATCAGTTCCTACTCCAACACCACATGGATTCATATGTTTTACCGCTACTACTGCTGGTTCTGTAAATTCTTTCACGATACTAAGCGCTGCATCTGCATCGTTAATATTGTTATAAGATAATTCTTTACCGTGTAATTGTTCTGCGTATGCAACAGAAGAAGTTACAGCGAATGGCGCTTTATAGAATGTTGCTTTTTGATGTGGATTTTCTCCATAACGTAAATCTTGTTTTTTCTCAAATGTCACTGTTAATGTTTCTGGGCTTTCTTCACCCATTTGCTCTGTTAAGTAGTTAGAGATTAACGCATCATATGCCGCTGTATGACGGAATACTTTCGCTGCTAATTTACGTTTCGTTTCTTCTTTTACTTCACCGTTCTCTTTCAGTTCTGCTAATACAACATCGTAATCTACTGGATCTACAATTACCGATACAAATTTATGATTTTTCGCAGCAGAGCGAATCATTGTTGGACCACCGATATCAATATTTTCAATTGCATCAGCAAATGTTACATCAGGCTTAGCGATTGTTTCTTTAAATGGGTATAAGTTAACAACAACAAAATCAATTGGCTCCATACCTAACTCATTCATTTGCGCTACATGCGTTTCATTATCGCGAACTGCTAATAGACCACCATGAATATTTGGATGTAATGTTTTTACACGACCATCCATAATTTCCGGGAACCCAGTTACTTCAGAAATACCGATTACTTGCAAGCCGTTTTCTTCTAGTAATTTTTTCGTACCACCTGTTGATATAACTTCGATTCCTTGTTCTAGTAAACCTTTAACAAATTCTACTACTCCTGTTTTATCTGAAACACTTACTAATGCACGCTTTTTCATCTATCTTTCACCCCTGGTTGTATGTTAGTTAACAGTTGGTTCTTTCACAGATTGAACAATTTGATTCACTGTATTTACGTATAATTTATGTTCAACTTGTTGAATTTTCTTTTGTAAGCTTTCTCTCGTATCCCCTTCAGAAACAACTACCGCCTCTTGTGCAATAATTGGCCCTGTATCCATACCTGCATCTACATAATGAATCGTTACTCCAGTTACTTTCACACCTGCTTCTAACGCTTGATCAACAGCATCTTTCCCTGGAAAACTCGGTAATAGTGATGGATGAATATTAATAATCTTTCCGCCGTAGGCTTCTAGTAAAGTTGGTCCAATTAAACGCATATATCCAGCTAAAATAACATAATCAATTTCATACTCTTCTAGCTTCTTTAATATTTCTTTTTCAAACGCTTCTTTTGACTCATATGCTTTCGCTGAAAAAGCGAAACATGGAATATGATGATAATGTGCCCGTCCAACAGCACGTGCTTCTGGTTTATCACATACTAATAAACTAATATCCGCGTCTAATCTTTTTTCTTCTACCGCATTGATAAGAGATTGAAAATTAGAGCCGCTCCCAGAAGCAAAAACTGCTAATCTACTCATAGTGCCGCTCCCCCATTAAAGGTAACGCCGGCCCCTTGTACAGTACGTCCAATAATACTAGCTGTTTCTCCTTGCTCTTCAAGAAGACGAACGATATCTTTTGCCTCTTCTTCCTTCACTGCTACTACCATACCAATACCCATGTTAAAAATATTGAACATTTCTTTCTCTTCTAGTTTTCCAACTTCTTGAAGTAAACTGAAGATCGGTTGAATTTTCCAAGATCCTAATTCAATTTCTGCACCGATTCCTTCTGGTAACATACGTGGAATATTTTCAATGAATCCGCCACCTGTAATATGCGCCATACCGTATACTTCATATTTCTTCAATAGTTCTAAAATAGGTTTGACATAAATTTTCGTTGGTTTTAATAATTCTTCACCAAGAGGTAGTTCTAAGCGTCCGTAAATACGATCTAAAGATAGTTCTCCATCTTCTAATAATACTTTTCGTACTAAAGAATAACCGTTACTATGAATACCGCTAGATGCTAAGCCAATTAATACGTGACCAGCTTCAATTTTTTCACCTGTTACAATTTTCTTTTTATCAACAATACCAACTGTAAAACCAGCTAAATCGTATTCTTCCGTAGAATACATACCTGGCATTTCAGCTGTTTCCCCACCAATTAATGCACAACCAGCTTGGCGACAGCCCTCTGATATACCTTTGACGATGTTTTCAATTTTACTAGGTTCAGCTTTACCACAAGCAATATAATCAAGGAAGAAAAGCGGCTCTGCTCCTTGGACAACAATATCATTTACACACATTGCTACTGCATCAATACCAATTGTGTCATGTTTATCTGCCATAAAAGCGAGCATCAATTTCGTTCCCACGCCATCTGTTCCAGATACTAATACAGGTTCTTCTAATGCAAATTTTGATAGATCAAACATACCTCCAAAACCGCCTAAACCGCCTAGTACTTCTTTTCTCATTGTTGTTTGTACGTGTTTTTTCATGCGAGATACCGCTTCATATCCAGCTTCAATATCTACTCCTGCTTGCTTATATGCATTCGCCATCGTTATCTACACCTCGTCTTTTAATTTCTCCCTATCTAGGGCAGGCCGTTTTAAGAAAGAAGCTAGCTTCTACATCAAAAGAAGTAGAAGCTTTTTTCTTCTTATTTCATACTTTCTAAAAGCTCTTGCTCATAATCATAAAGAGCTGTTGGGTAATCTCCATTGAAGTAAGCCATACATAGACCGCCGTATTTCCCTTCATATGGACGTCCAATTGCATCTACTAAACCATCTTCACTTAAAAATGTTAATGAGTCTGCACCGATTATTTCACGAATTTCTTCTACTGTATGATTTGCTGCAATTAATTCTTTTCTCGTTTGAATATCAATGCCATAGAAGCATGGATATTTCAGAGGTGGTGACGCAATTCTTACGTGAACTTCTGTCGCTCCAGCCTCGCGAAGCATGCGAACAATTCGTTTACTCGTTGTTCCTCTTACGATAGAATCGTCAATCATAACAACTCGTTTTCCTTCAACTACACCTCTTACTGCTGAAAGCTTCATCTTAACCCCTTGCTCTCGCAGTTCTTGAGAAGGTTGAATAAACGTACGTCCAACGTAACGATTTTTAATTAATCCTAACTCATATGGAATACCTGTTGCCTCCGCATAACCAATTGCTGCCGAAATACTAGAGTCTGGCACGCCAGTAACAACATCAGCTTCAATAGGGGCTTCTGCCGCCAAACGTTTTCCCATGTTTTTACGTGCTGCATGGACGTTAATACCTGCAATATTAGAATCTGGACGCGCAAAGTAAATGTACTCCATACTACAAATTGCATGATCTACTTCATTTGTAAAACGATCTACGTGAATTCCTTCATCATTGATGATAAGTAGTTCACCTGGTTCTACATCACGAATGTATGTTGCACCTACTACATCGAAAGCACATGTTTCCGATGCTACAACGTAAGCATCCCCCATCTTTCCAATTGAAAGAGGACGGAATCCATTCGGATCTAGCGCAACGATCATTTCATTTCCAGTTAGTAAAAGATATGCAAACGCACCTTTTACTTTATTTAGAGCCTCTTTTACACTCTCAATTAATGAATCTTTCGTACTACGTTTAATAAGATGTAAAAGTACTTCTGTATCTGAACTTGTTTGAAAAATACTTCCCTCTGCTTCTAATTCGCGGCGAAGCATTTTTGCATTAATTAAGTTTCCGTTATGAGCTAATGCCATACTATGATCAGAAAAACGGAATAATAATGGTTGAACGTTAGCAACTTCACTTCCGCCAGCTGTCGCATATCGTACGTGTCCAATTGCTGATTTTCCGTTTAAGCCTTCTAGCTCACCTCTTGAAAATACTTCCGATATTAAACCTAACCCCTTGTGACCAACAATTTTCTCACCATTATTTACGACGATGCCTGCGCCTTCTTGTCCACGGTGCTGTAAACTATGCAATCCGTAATACGAAACTTGTGCTGCATTTTCATGCCCCCAAATTCCAAAAACGCCACATTCTTCATTTAACCCCTTTATTTCAGCAAGCATGGGATTGCCCCTTTCCAAGCCTTTCTCATTTCATCTACATTTGCTGTAAGTAATACTTCATTTTCTTCATTATGAATTGTTACTTCATTTGTATTTGTCACTTCTCCAACTTGAAGTGCTTCTACCGCTTTCTCGAACGCTTCCTTATTTTCACGTTTTACAGTGATAACGAAGCGAGATTGTGATTCAGCGAATAATACGGCTGTTGCTTCTCCATCTAATTTCACAGTAGCACCTAAGCCGTTAGCACCAATTGCGCTTTCTGAAATCGCAACTGCTAAACCACCTTCTGCAACATCATGAGCAGATTGAACAAGGCCAGCTTGAATTGCTGCTAATACTTGTTTTTGACGCTTTAATTCTACATCTAGATCGATGCTTGGCGATTGACCGAAAATTTTGCCGTGAATCATTTTCTGTAATTCACTTCCACCAAACTCAGCTTTCGTCTCTCCAATTACATAAACTAAATCGCCAGCTTGCTTAAACTCTTGTGTTGTTACATGTTTTAAATCATGTACAAGTCCAACCATCCCAACTGTCGGTGTTGGATATACAGCTTCACCACTACGTTCGTTATACATTGATACGTTTCCGCCGATAACTGGCGTTTGTAATGTGCGACAAGCTTCACTCATACCATCTACTGATTTCTCAATTTGCCAGAAGATTTCTGGTTTTTCTGGATTACCGAAGTTTAAGCAATCTGTAATTGCAAGCGGCTCTCCTCCAGAACATACGATATTACGTGCTGCCTCTGCTACTGCAATTTTACCGCCCACTTCTGGATCTAAATAAATGTAGCGAGAGTTACAATCTGTCGTCATTGCTAACCCTTTTTCTGTACCGCGTACACGTACAACTGCCGCATCTGAACCTGGTGTAACAACTGTGCTTGTACGAACTTGATAATCATATTGATCATAAACCCACTCTTTACTTGCAATCGTCGGTTGTTGTAATAGAGCGAATAACGTTTCTTTATAATTTTCTACTTTTGGTGTTTCCATTTTCATTGCCTGGAATTCAGCAAAGTATGCTGCTTCTTTTGATGGTTTATGATAAATTGGTGCTTCTTCTGCAAGAGCATCTGCTGGTACTTCAGCTACCTTTTCACCTTTATGGAATAAGCGAAGCATTTTGTCTTCCGTTACTTTCCCCATCGTAACGGCTGCAAGACCGTACTTCTCAAATAAATCTACTATTTCTTGCTCTCTACCCTTTTTCACAACGATTAGCATACGTTCTTGTGATTCAGATAGCATCATTTCATATGGTGTCATTCCTGTTTCACGCTGCGGTACATCATCTAAGTACATTTCAATACCCATTCCTGCTTTACTTGCCATTTCCGCAGAAGATGATGTTAAACCAGCTGCACCCATATCTTGAATTCCAACAAGTGCATCTGACTGAATCAGTTCTAAGCAAGCTTCAATAAGAAGTTTCTCCATAAATGGATCTCCTACTTGAACTGCTGGACGCTTCGCTTCTGAGCTTTCAGATAACTCTTCAGATGCGAATGTTGCACCGTGAATACCGTCACGACCAGTTGATGCTCCTACGTACATTACTGTATTTCCAGCACCGTGCGCTTGCCCTTTTTTAATATCTTCATGATTAATTAAGCCTACGCACATTGCATTTACAAGTGGATTTCCTTCATAACATGGATCAAACTGTACTTCGCCGCCAACAGTCGGAATGCCGATACAGTTACCGTATCCTGCAATCCCTGCTACTACTTCTTCAAATAAATATTTCACACGTGGTGACTGTAATTCACCGAAGCGAAGTGAGTTTAATAAAGCTACTGGGCGTGCTCCCATAGAGAATACGTCACGGATAATACCACCAACACCTGTTGCTGCTCCTTGATATGGTTCAATAGCAGATGGGTGGTTATGACTCTCCATTTTAAATACAACCGCTTGATTATCACCGATATCTACAATTCCAGCACCTTCCCCAGGTCCTTGTAAAACGCGCTCACCTGTTGTTGGGAATTTTCGAAGCACTGGTTTTGAATTTTTATAACTGCAATGTTCAGACCACATAACTGAGAATAATCCTGTTTCTGTATAATTTGGCAGACGGCCTAAAATCTTTTCAACCATGGCAAACTCTTCGTCTGTTAGCCCCATTTCCGCATATATGCGCTCTTCTTTAATTTGTGTTGGATTTGGTTCAAGCATTAACGACATATGTTTCCCTCCACTGTTTTAAGATAGATTGAAAGACTTTTAACCCTTCAGCACCGCCCAGTAATTCATCTACAGCACGCTCTGGGTGTGGCATCATACCAAGTACATTTCCTTTTTCATTTACAATACCAGCAATATCTGAAACGCTTCCATTCGGGTTTTCTACGTAACGGAATGCGATTTGATTATTCTCTTCTAATTGTTTAAGAGTCTCTTCATCACAATAGTAATTCCCCTCACCATGTGCAATTGGGATATTAATGACTTCATCTTTTTCATATTGTGATGTAAACATCGTTTCATTATTTTCAACACGTAACTGAACTGTTCGGCACATAAATTTCAAGTTTTCGTTTCTCATTAATGCTCCTGGTAGTAATCCTGATTCAACAAGAATCTGGAATCCATTACATACACCTAAAATCGGCTTTCCTTGCTCAGCAGCTTTTTGCACTGCTTTCATTGCATTCGCGAAGCGAGAAATAGCACCACAACGTAAATAGTCACCGTAAGAGAATCCACCAGGTAGTAAAATTGCATCATATTCATCTAAATTCTCTCTATCGTGCCAAACGTAATCTACTTCTTCACCAAGCTCATCTTTAATTGCATGGAACATATCGACATCACAGTTCGAACCTGGGAATACTATAACTGCAAATTTCACTGTGCGACAACCTCCTCAACTTCATAACGGAAGTCTTCCATTACAACGTTTGTTAATAGTTTTTCACACATTTCTTTTACCTTTGCGTCAAGGTCAGATACTGATTTATCAATTGTTAATTCCATATATTTTCCGATTCGAACGTCTTGTACTTCTGTGAACGAAAGACTATGAAGTGCCCCTTTTACTGCTGTTCCTTGTGGATCTAATACGCTTTCTCTTAATGTTACATATACCTTAACTTTATACATGTGAAATTCCCCCTAAACGTTTTAAAATCTCTTCATAAGCTTCTGTTAAATTTCCAAGGTCACGACGGAATACGTCTTTATCAAATTTTTCATTGCTCGTTTCATCCCATAAGCGGCAAGTATCTGGTGAAATTTCATCTGCTAAAATGATTTCTCCTTCATCTGTTACACCAAACTCTAATTTAAAATCTACTAATCTTACACGACAGCTTGCGAAATGATCAATCAACACTTGATTGATTTGTAGAGCCATTTCTCTTAATACGCTTACTTGCTCTGGCGATGCAACGTTTAATACACGAATATGATCTTCCGTTACAAGTGGATCTCCTAAATCATCATCTTTGAAGTAAAATTCTACGATTGGTTCTGCAAGTACAGTTCCCTCTTCCATTCCTAATCGTTTTGAAAGACTTCCTGCAATTACATTTCTTGTGACAACTTCTAAAGGAATAATACTCACTTTTTTAACAAGTTGCTCTATCTCAGATAACTTCTCAACGAAATGTGTTTTAATTCCTACTTCTTGTAACTTTCTGAACAATAAAGTTGTAATCTCATTGTTCAAACGACCTTTTCCTGTAATCGTCTCTTTTTTCTCCCCATTGAAAGCAGTCGCACTATCTTTATACTCTACCCAAACCATATCTGCTGATTCTGTACGATAAATTCTTTTTGCCTTACCTTCATACAGCAATTCTAGCTTTTGCATTTCGCAAGCCCCCTGTAGTTTGAAAAATGTGAATAATATTTTTATAAATAATGGCACAGAATGACTCTATTCTGTGCCATATGGAATTTTACGCCTCGTTTAATCCTAAGCGTTCAAAGATTGTATCAACGTGTTGCATATGATGCTCATAGTTGAAGCATTCATTAATTTCTTCTTGTGTTAACTTGCTCGTAATGCGCTCATCAGCTTCTACAAGCTCTTTAAATTGTACTTGTGTTTCCCAAGCTTCCATCGCTTTAGGCTGTACGATATCATAAGCTTCTTCACGTACCATACCTTTGTCGATTAATGTAAGCATTACACGCTGAGAGTAAATTAAGCCGTATGTTCTTGTCATGTTACGTTTCATATTCTCTGGGTATACAGTTAAGTTTTTAACGATATTACCAAAGCGATTTAGCATGTAATTTAATGCGATTGTAGCATCTGGTAATATTACGCGTTCTGCCGAAGAGTGAGAAATATCACGCTCATGCCATAATGGAACATTCTCATACGCTGTCATCATATAACCACGGATAACACGAGCTAAACCAGTCATATTTTCAGATCCAATTGGATTACGTTTATGTGGCATTGCAGAAGAACCTTTTTGGCCTTTTGCGAAAGCCTCTTCAACTTCACGTGTTTCACTCTTTTGTAAACCACGAATCTCAACTGCCATCTTTTCAATAGATGTTGCGATTAGTGCAAGTGTTGACATGTAATGAGCATGGCGATCACGTTGTAATGTTTGTGTTGAAATTGGTGCTGCTTCTAATCCTAAGTTTTCACAAACATACTTTTCTACGAATGGATTGATATTTGCGTATGTACCAACCGCACCAGATAATTTACCAACGCGAACTGTATCCGCAGCTTGTTTGAAACGCTCTACGTTACGTTTCATTTCTTCATACCAAAGACCAAGTTTTAAACCAAATGTTGTTGGTTCTGCATGAACACCGTGTGTTCTTCCCATCATGATCGTGTATTTATGCTCTTTCGCTTTGTTAGCTAAAATGCTTACAAAGTTTTCTAAGTCTTTTAATATGATTTCATTTGCTTGTTTTAAAATGTAAGATAACGCTGTATCTACTACGTCTGTAGATGTTAAACCGTAATGAACCCATTTACGTTCCTCACCTAATGTTGGTGTTTCTGATACAGCACGAGTGAATGCAACTACGTCATGACGTGTCTCTTTTTCAATTTCATAAATACGATCAATATCAAATGATGCATGCTCACGAATTTTTTTAACATCTTCTTTTGGAATATCGCCAAGCTCAGCCCATGCTTCACAAGCTAAAATCTCAACTTCTAACCACGCTTTAAATTTGTTCTCTTCCGTCCAAATTGCACCCATTTCTGGGCGTGTATAACGACTAATCATTTTTTTCCCTCCAACAGTTGTTCTTGATGGTCCCAAATATGCAAACTCTTTGCTTTTTCTAGGGCGACTTCAATATTATCATTTAAAATATTAACATGCCCCATTTTTCGCTGCGCTTTTGCTTCTTCTTTTCCATACAAGTGTAAATAGCACCCGGTTAATCTATTCACTTGTCTTAGGACCCCTTCTATATGTTCGCCTAAAATGTTTACCATGACAACTGGTTTTAACAAATTTGTTTCTCCAAGAGGTAAATTACAGATTGCTCGAATATGTTGACCGAATTGACTCGTTTCACATGCATCCTGTGTATAATGGCCTGAATTGTGAGGTCTTGGTGCTAATTCATTAATATAAATCTCACCATCAGCTGTAGCAAACATCTCTACCGCTAGTGTTCCCACAAGTTCTAGTTCATCCGCGAGCACCTTTGCATAAGCAATTGCTTTTTGAGAAAGTTCTTCTGTAATGCGAGCTGGAACGATAGATTCATGCAAAATGTTATTTACATGAATATTTTCCGCTACCGGAAATACTTTCGTTTCACCACTTACACTACGAGTGACAATAACTGATACTTCTTTTTCAAAAGGCACCCATTTCTCTAAAATACACTCTGCTGCATTCGCAAGCTCTCGCGCTTTATCAACGTCAGCTTCACTTCTTAAAACAACTTGCCCTTTCCCATCATATCCACCTGTCGTTGTTTTTAAGACGGAAGGATATGATAACTCGGTAATTGCTTCAGTAAGCTGCTCTTCGTTTTGAACCAATCTATACGTTGCTACTGGTAATCCCGCTTTTTCAATTGCATTCTTTTCTGTAAAACGATTTTGCGTTTTACTTAACAACTGACTGCCTTGCGGTAAGTAAGCATGTTTTTCAAGCCATTGCAAACATCTATAATCAATATTCTCAAATTCATATGTGACAACATCACTGATCTCCGCTAAATGCTGAATTGCTTTTAAATCATCATATGATGCAACAACTTCAATATCCGCAACTTGTGCACATGGTGAATTTTTTGTAGGATCTAAAACAGCAATTTTATATCCCATCTCCTTAGCTGCCAATGCCATCATTCTTCCTAGCTGGCCGCCTCCAATAATGCCGATTGTTTTTCCAGGTAAAATGATTCTCGTCATACTAGCTCACTACCTTCGCGCACATCTTTTTCAATTGCTTCTCGTCTTAATTCTAATGCATCATGTATATCATCATGAAATGATCCAAGTATTTGTGCAGCAAGTAAACCAGCATTTGTTGAACCAGCCTTACCAATTGCAACAGTTGCAACCGGAACCCCTCCTGGCATTTGGACGATGGATAATAATGAATCTAAGCCGTTTAACGCTTTTGATTGAACTGGAACTCCGATTACAGGAAGATTCGTCTTCGCTGCAACCATTCCTGGTAAATGCGCTGCTCCACCAGCTCCAGCAATAATAACTTTCAATCCACGTTCACGAGCCGTTTCTGCATATTCAAACATATAATCCGGAGTCCGATGAGCTGATACAACTTTTTTCTCATACGGTATATTTAATTCATCTAAAATGTCACAAGCATATTTCATTGTTTCCCAGTCTGACGTGCTTCCCATTATGACTCCAACTAGTGATTTCATATTAGAATCCCCCCGATTCAAATAAAAAAAGCCTGAAATAGAACAGTTTCTCTTTTACTATGAGAGAAAGTGCTCTACTCAGGCATACGTATCCCTTGTGAATAGAAAAATACCGAGTGACTTTCCCTCATAGTCTAACGAATAACGGTCGTTAGGTAGAGACTTGCAGGCCATATCCCCGCGATTATATGAGGTCTTATATATTATTCTTTCTATGGCTATATTAACAATATTTCATAAACAATGTCAACAAATAATCGAATGTTTTTTTATTACTCACCAATAACGTTCGTGTTTTAGTTATATTCAAAAGAATAATTGTAACTATATGCAAGAAGGATAAGAAATTAGAACATATATTTCTAGAGATCTATCTTACATATAATCGTTTATATTCATTTTATAAGGAGAACAATAACAAAAAAATAACTATACTCTTTCACATTTGTTCCTTTGTATCGCAGTCATTGCTGTAATGATTGAATACTCCTTTATATCATCTCACTTTTAACGTTCCCTATTATAGGGATTATTTTAGGAGCACTTGGAATAGCCTTATTTTCATTCTTTTTTCTTCTTTAGGCTTATATAAAAATAAACACAAAAAAACCTAAGTCGAATCGACTTAGGTTTTTGCTTGGCGACGTCCTACTCTCACAGGGACAAGGTCCCAACTACCATCGGCGCTAGAGAGCTTAACTTCCGTGTTCGGTATGGGAACGGGTGTGACCTCTCTGCCATCATCACCAAACTATGAAGGCATATTCCTTCAAAACTAGATAACATTGCTACATATTATATGGTTAAGTCCTCGATCTATTAGTATTCGTCAGCTCCACATGTCACCATGCTTCCACCTCGAACCTATCAACCTGATCATCTTTCAGGGATCTTACTAGCTTACGCTATGGGAAATCTCATCTTGAGGGGGGCTTCATGCTTAGATGCTTTCAGCACTTATCCCTTCCGCACATAGCTACCCAGCTATGCCCTTGGCAGAACAACTGGTACACCAGCGGTGCGTCCATCCCGGTCCTCTCGTACTAAGGACAGCTCCTCTCAAATTTCCTACGCCCACGACGGATAGGGACCGAACTGTCTCACGACGTTCTGAACCCAGCTCGCGTACCGCTTTAATGGGCGAACAGCCCAACCCTTGGGACCGACTACAGCCCCAGGATGCGATGAGCCGACATCGAGGTGCCAAACCTCCCCGTCGATGTGGACTCTTGGGGGAGATAAGCCTGTTATCCCCGGGGTAGCTTTTATCCGTTGAGCGATGGCCCTTCCATGCGGAACCACCGGATCACTAAGCCCGACTTTCGTCCCTGCTCGACTTGTAGGTCTCGCAGTCAAGCTCCCTTATGCCTTTGCACTCTACGAATGATTTCCAACCATTCTGAGGGAACCTTTGGGCGCCTCCGTTACACTTTAGGAGGCGACCGCCCCAGTCAAACTGCCCACCTGACACTGTCTCCCGGGTCGATAAGACCCGTAGGTTAGAATTTCAATACAGTCAGGGCGGTATCCCACCAGCGCCTCCACCGAAGCTAGCGCTCCGGTTTCAATGGCTCCCGCCTATCCTGTACAAACTGTACCAAAATTCAATATCAGGCTACAGTAAAGCTCCACGGGGTCTTTCCGTCCTGTCGCGGGTAACCTGCATCTTCACAGGTACTATAATTTCACCGAGTCTCTGGTTGAGACAGTGCCCAAATCGTTACACCTTTCGTGCGGGTCGGAACTTACCCGACAAGGAATTTCGCTACCTTAGGACCGTTATAGTTACGGCCGCCGTTT
>NZ_CP151108.1:4980000-4990000 GCF_038096195.1 Bacillus paramobilis
ATACATTACGCTAAATACTGTCTTCCATGTTTCAATCTTTGGAAAACCATAATAAAAGATTTCCCCCATTACAAAAGGCAATAAAATAACGGCTCCAATAATTAAAGTTAGCGTTGTAAAAACATTATTAGATAAATATCGCTCTTGCTTCGGGCGTTTTAACAATATCGTATAGAAAGCAAATAAAAAAGTGCTCAATAATATAAGTATATCCCCTACTAAAGAGACCTCTTGATTAGTATTGTCAGAAGGAACAGTAATCAAGAGCACACCTATAGCTCCTAGCATAATTCCAATCCAATAATTCAACTTAATTTTCTCCTTTAAAAAGAATGCCGAAAAAAGAATTGTAACTAATGGCAATGCAGCATCAATGATACTAACATGCAATCCACTTGTTAAAGAAATACCGTAGGATGTGAACATGAAATACCCAGCTACACCAGTAAAAGATAGTAAACTCATTCTTTTCCATGGGACCTGTTTATGTACAACTGATCTTTTTAATTGTTTAAATGAGAATAGTAAACAGATTCCACCCGCGAAGAAAAGGCGAATAAACAACAAAGTAAATGGCTGAATAGATTCTAATGCCCACTTTGTTGGCGCAATAGCTGTCCCCCATAATATAACAGCCACTAATAACATCCATATTTCTTTCATAATCCCCCACACCCATCAAAAAATATATGTTAACTATCTTAATTATAGATTTTTTCTTATGTGAAATCTTTTAAAAATGAAAAAACGTTATGTGAAAAACAGCTGAATAGCTATTTTTCACATAACGCTTTCATATAAAGAGTAAAATTTTTTAGTCATTCTACAACTCAGTTAACATAAAAAGGTAATTCTTACCTTACACTAACATTTAAACGTATTACTTTATCACCTTTTACGACACTATCGCTCAAATTTTAATTTAGACAGTCCCTATTTCATCTTTAAAGTTACTAAATTTATGGATTATGACATTTGGTAAATAAAAATAAACACAAAAAAACCTAAGTCGAATCGACTTAGGTTTTTGCTTGGCGACGTCCTACTCTCACAGGGACAAGGTCCCAACTACCATCGGCGCTAGAGAGCTTAACTTCCGTGTTCGGTATGGGAACGGGTGTGACCTCTCTGCCATCATCACCAAACTATGAAGGCATATTCCTTCAAAACTAGATAACATTGCTACATATTATATGGTTAAGTCCTCGATCTATTAGTATTCGTCAGCTCCACATGTCACCATGCTTCCACCTCGAACCTATCAACCTGATCATCTTTCAGGGATCTTACTAGCTTACGCTATGGGAAATCTCATCTTGAGGGGGGCTTCATGCTTAGATGCTTTCAGCACTTATCCCTTCCGCACATAGCTACCCAGCTATGCCCTTGGCAGAACAACTGGTACACCAGCGGTGCGTCCATCCCGGTCCTCTCGTACTAAGGACAGCTCCTCTCAAATTTCCTACGCCCACGACGGATAGGGACCGAACTGTCTCACGACGTTCTGAACCCAGCTCGCGTACCGCTTTAATGGGCGAACAGCCCAACCCTTGGGACCGACTACAGCCCCAGGATGCGATGAGCCGACATCGAGGTGCCAAACCTCCCCGTCGATGTGGACTCTTGGGGGAGATAAGCCTGTTATCCCCGGGGTAGCTTTTATCCGTTGAGCGATGGCCCTTCCATGCGGAACCACCGGATCACTAAGCCCGACTTTCGTCCCTGCTCGACTTGTAGGTCTCGCAGTCAAGCTCCCTTATGCCTTTGCACTCTACGAATGATTTCCAACCATTCTGAGGGAACCTTTGGGCGCCTCCGTTACACTTTAGGAGGCGACCGCCCCAGTCAAACTGCCCACCTGACACTGTCTCCCGGGTCGATAAGACCCGTAGGTTAGAATTTCAATACAGTCAGGGCGGTATCCCACCAGCGCCTCCACCGAAGCTAGCGCTCCGGTTTCAATGGCTCCCGCCTATCCTGTACAAACTGTACCAAAATTCAATATCAGGCTACAGTAAAGCTCCACGGGGTCTTTCCGTCCTGTCGCGGGTAACCTGCATCTTCACAGGTACTATAATTTCACCGAGTCTCTGGTTGAGACAGTGCCCAAATCGTTACACCTTTCGTGCGGGTCGGAACTTACCCGACAAGGAATTTCGCTACCTTAGGACCGTTATAGTTACGGCCGCCGTTTACTGGGGCTTCAGTTCAGAGCTTCGCTTACGCTAACCCCTCTCCTTAACCTTCCAGCACCGGGCAGGTGTCACCCCCTATACTTCGCCTTACGGCTTCGCAGAGAGCTGTGTTTTTGCTAAACAGTCGCTTGGGCCTATTCACTGCGGCTTTCCGTTAAGAAAGCACCCCTTCTCCCGAAGTTACGGGGTCATTTTGCCGAGTTCCTTAACCAGAGTTCTCTCGCACACCTTAGGATTCTCTCCTCGCCTACCTGTGTCGGTTTGCGGTACAGGCACCTTTTATCTCGCTAGAAGCTTTTCTTGGCAGCGGGGAATCAAAGACTTCGCTCCATAAGGAGCTTCCCCATCACAGCTCAGCCTTCACGATAAGCGGATTTGCCTACTTATCAGCCTAACTGCTTGGACGTGCACAACCAATCGCACGCTTCTTCTATCCTTCTGCGTCCCTCCATTGCTCAAACGATAAAGAGGTGGTACAGGAATATCAACCTGTTGTCCATCGCCTACGCCTGTCGGCCTCGGCTTAGGTCCTGACTAACCCTGAGCGGACGAGCCTTCCTCAGGAAACCTTAGGCATTCGGTGGACGGGATTCTCACCCGTCTTTCGCTACTCATACCGGCATTCTCACTTCTAAGCGCTCCACCAGTCCTTCCGGTCTGACTTCACTGCACTTAGAACGCTCCCCTACCACTGATACCATTGGTATCAATTCGCAGCTTCGGTGGTGTATTTAGCCCCGGTACATTTTCGGCGCAGAGTCACTCGACTAGTGAGCTATTACGCACTCTTTAAATGGTGGCTGCTTCTAAGCCAACATCCTAGTTGTCTAAGCAACTCCACATCCTTTTCCACTTAATACACACTTTGGGACCTTAGCTGGCGATCTGGGCTGTTTCCCTCTTGACTACGGATCTTATCACTCGCAGTCTGACTCCTAAGGATAAGTCATTGGCATTCGGAGTTTGACTGAATTCGGTAATCCGATGAGGACCCCTAGTTCAATCAGTGCTCTACCTCCAAGACTCTTACACTTAAGGCTAGCCCTAAAGCTATTTCGGGGAGAACCAGCTATCTCCAGGTTCGATTGGAATTTCTCCGCTACCCACACCTCATCCCCGCACTTTTCAACGTGCGTGGGTTCGGGCCTCCATTCAGTGTTACCTGAACTTCACCCTGGACATGGGTAGATCACCTGGTTTCGGGTCTACGACCACGTACTAAACGCCCTATTCAGACTCGCTTTCGCTGCGGCTCCGCCTCTTCAGCTTAACCTCGCACGGGATCGTAACTCGCCGGTTCATTCTACAAAAGGCACGCCATCACCCATTAACGGGCTCTGACTATTTGTAGGCACACGGTTTCAGGATCTCTTTCACTCCCCTTCCGGGGTGCTTTTCACCTTTCCCTCACGGTACTGGTTCACTATCGATCACTAGGGAGTATTTAGCCTTGGGAGATGGTCCTCCCAGATTCCGACGGAATTTCACGTGTTCCGCCGTACTCAGGATACATTCAAGAGAGAACGAAGTTTCGACTACGGGGTTGTTACCCTCTACGACGGACCTTTCCAGGTCGCTTCGTCTACCTCGTTCCTTTGTAACTCCGTATAGAATGTCCTACAACCCCAAGAGGCAAGCCTCTTGGTTTGGGCTATGTTCCGTTTCGCTCGCCGCTACTCAGGAAATCGCATTTGCTTTCTCTTCCTCCAGGTACTTAGATGTTTCAGTTCCCTGGGTCTGTCTTCCTTACCCTATGTATTCAGGTAAGGATACCATACCATTACGTATGGTGGGTTTCCCCATTCGGAAATCTTCGGATCAAAGCTTACTTACAGCTCCCCGAAGCATATCGGCGTTAGTCCCGTCCTTCATCGACTCCTAGTGTCAAGGCATCCACCGTGCGCCCTTTCTAACTTAACCAAACTAAAATTAAAAAAATATGAGCTACACTGTTATCTAGTTTTCAAAGAACATACATTTATATATGAGAGATAGTTCTCTCAAAACTGAACAAAACGAAACACGGAAACTTATATTGATGAACAGCGTTCATCAATTCTCCATAGAAAGGAGGTGATCCAGCCGCACCTTCCGATACGGCTACCTTGTTACGACTTCACCCCAATCATCTGTCCCACCTTAGGCGGCTGGCTCCATAAAGGTTACCCCACCGACTTCGGGTGTTACAAACTCTCGTGGTGTGACGGGCGGTGTGTACAAGGCCCGGGAACGTATTCACCGCGGCATGCTGATCCGCGATTACTAGCGATTCCAGCTTCATGTAGGCGAGTTGCAGCCTACAATCCGAACTGAGAACGGTTTTATGAGATTAGCTCCACCTCGCGGTCTTGCAGCTCTTTGTACCGTCCATTGTAGCACGTGTGTAGCCCAGGTCATAAGGGGCATGATGATTTGACGTCATCCCCACCTTCCTCCGGTTTGTCACCGGCAGTCACCTTAGAGTGCCCAACTTAATGATGGCAACTAAGATCAAGGGTTGCGCTCGTTGCGGGACTTAACCCAACATCTCACGACACGAGCTGACGACAACCATGCACCACCTGTCACTCTGCTCCCGAAGGAGAAGCCCTATCTCTAGGGTTTTCAGAGGATGTCAAGACCTGGTAAGGTTCTTCGCGTTGCTTCGAATTAAACCACATGCTCCACCGCTTGTGCGGGCCCCCGTCAATTCCTTTGAGTTTCAGCCTTGCGGCCGTACTCCCCAGGCGGAGTGCTTAATGCGTTAACTTCAGCACTAAAGGGCGGAAACCCTCTAACACTTAGCACTCATCGTTTACGGCGTGGACTACCAGGGTATCTAATCCTGTTTGCTCCCCACGCTTTCGCGCCTCAGTGTCAGTTACAGACCAGAAAGTCGCCTTCGCCACTGGTGTTCCTCCATATCTCTACGCATTTCACCGCTACACATGGAATTCCACTTTCCTCTTCTGCACTCAAGTCTCCCAGTTTCCAATGACCCTCCACGGTTGAGCCGTGGGCTTTCACATCAGACTTAAGAAACCACCTGCGCGCGCTTTACGCCCAATAATTCCGGATAACGCTTGCCACCTACGTATTACCGCGGCTGCTGGCACGTAGTTAGCCGTGGCTTTCTGGTTAGGTACCGTCAAGGTGCCAGCTTATTCAACTAGCACTTGTTCTTCCCTAACAACAGAGTTTTACGACCCGAAAGCCTTCATCACTCACGCGGCGTTGCTCCGTCAGACTTTCGTCCATTGCGGAAGATTCCCTACTGCTGCCTCCCGTAGGAGTCTGGGCCGTGTCTCAGTCCCAGTGTGGCCGATCACCCTCTCAGGTCGGCTACGCATCGTTGCCTTGGTGAGCCGTTACCTCACCAACTAGCTAATGCGACGCGGGTCCATCCATAAGTGACAGCCGAAGCCGCCTTTCAATTTCGAACCATGCAGTTCAAAATGTTATCCGGTATTAGCCCCGGTTTCCCGGAGTTATCCCAGTCTTATGGGCAGGTTACCCACGTGTTACTCACCCGTCCGCCGCTAACTTCTTGAGAGCAAGCTCTCAATCCATTCGCTCGACTTGCATGTATTAGGCACGCCGCCAGCGTTCATCCTGAGCCAGGATCAAACTCTCCAATAAAGTTAGTTTGTCTAGCATCTAAAAATAAAAATTGACGTTTCACGTTGTTTGTTTCGTTCAGTTTTCAAAGAACTACTTGGTCGCTCATTTGCGACTTCCTTATGTTAACATCTTCGTTAGTTAATGTCAACTAAGTTTTTTATTTCGTTTGCCGCATTCTGCGTTATTGCATCGGCGACTTGTTCTATATTACACCTCTAATGTTCAATCGTCAATACCTTTTTATAAATATATTCAAGTTAATATTTTTACACTCTCTACTCTAGAGAAGAACCTATAAAAATTGTATTATCAGCAAAGCCTCTTCTTCTTTACTTTACTTTCATTTCTTCCAAAATACATTCAAGTTTACTTATACACTAAACTTAATTTGCACGTAAGTTTTCCCCCCCAGCGAAACTAACAATCTTATTTTAATACATACTAATATGTAGTTTAAAAATTATCACACTCCCTAATACCTCTTTACTTATCAGGTACTCTATTAGAAACGATTAAAGATACGCATCCTTATAACAAACAACGATACATAAATCTTTATAGACTACTCTAGTTATGGAGTTCCCCTTATATGAAGTAACACTTACTTACCTATTTACTCGTAAACATTTACTAACTATCCCTGTATCACTGAAATAGCAGACTTATATCTCTTTCATCTTTAGCAGCATCCACTTCCATACGGCCTAATCGTAATAACTTTTATAGCCCCTTAATAAACATTTAAGATATACAAATAAACTATACTCGATTAAAAATACGTACCTCAATTGATCGAATATACTTAACACACCTGAAAGGAACATTTGTTCTCGTTACACTTTATTACTTTTTATCACATTTAAGAATGTTTATCCTATACCTATTATTTACGTTTTACCGTTAGAAGAACGAATCAAGTTACTAACAAAGCATGTAATTTTATTGTTTCTATTATGTATCCCCTGTTTTGAAATACATATTGAATTATAAATTCATTTATTTCTAGCTATAATTCTAAGAATACATAACAATAAGAAACCAATACATATAAAACACCCTAAAAACGAGGTATACGGCTGCACAATTATAAATCATAATCTTTTCAACACCCATAGAAGTCCTGTATGTATTTAACGAGTTTCAATAGAAAAAGAGCCGGAATTTCCTTAGAGTAGAAATTCCGGCTCTTTTTCTATTGGGCCATAACCAAAATAATTTTTACATTTAAGATTAAATGTCTATTTAATATTCCTTACTCTGCTGTGCTGAATATGGATGTATCATATCCGTCACTGCATGATATAGATTTTCTGGATGTTCAGCTATCCGATGACATAAATACAAGTACCACTCTTTCCCATAAGTCAAATATACTCTAGCGTTATGTCCTTTGTTTTTCAAATCACTTAACATATCCGGACGAATTCCATATAGCATTTCTATTTCTACATTAGATTGACTAAAATATTGACGTTGCTCCATCTCTTTAATAAGAATTTCATCGTGTGTAGCTATAGATACAGGCTGATTATTTTCAATTAATTGTTCTACAATCTGAAGATACTGTTGATTTAAGTCAGTTGACCTCCGCATAGCAATATCTGAAGCTTCTTGATAGGCACCTTTTACAACTCTTATTTTCCCTGGATAATGTAGGAGTTCTTGAATATCATTGTTCGAACGATATAAATGTGCCTGAATCGTTATCCCTACATTAGGATATTGCTCAGTTGTTTTTTTATAGATAGAAAGTATGTCCGCTACTTTAGATGATTCTTCCATACTTATCATAATGGTAGTTCCATATACTTTTGCCTTCTCTGCCAACTCCATTAAATGAATATAAGATATTTCTGGATCTATAGATAATCCAATATGCGATAAATCGAGTGATACTGTTTGTTTTATTGGCAGAGCACCCACGTCTCCAATAAGATTCAAAAACTCATTTTTCGCTTTATAACATTCCTTTATATCTAGAGTATTTTCCCCTATGTATTCTAGTGAAGTATGATACCCTTTTGTAATTAGTTCTTTTGCCGTCATAATCCCCTCATGTCTCGTTTCTCCGGTGACAAAGCGTTTCGCGGCCTGCAATAATAACGCATAGAGTTCGGTAGATTGTTGTACATAGGATTTTATATGTTCATTTCGTGCAATCGATTTAAATGCCTGAGCTACTTGGAGTTCTGGTTTCGTCATCACATTTTCATCTCCTTTAGAACTATTTGTTCCAACTATAGCATGCTAAAATGGTTCGTATTAGTACCATTTTAGCTATACTTTTATGGTACCAATTTTGATGAAGGGAGCATTTATATGCTTTGGATGCCTATTGATCGATCGTTAGATATAAGTTTAATTCGCCAGGTTTATCACCAAATACGTGAACGAATATTAAACGGAGAGCTACAATCCGGAGAAAAACTACCATCAACACGGGAATTATCTTCTGAGTTGAGCGTGTCTAGGAATGTAATTTTAGAAGCTTATGATCAATTACTTTCCGAAGGTTTTTTGGTCGCTCGACAAGGAGCCGGGACATTCATTGCCGAAGGGACTTATTTAAAACAACGTAAAGAATCAACTCTAATTGACTCTTTATCTTGGTGCGAAGAAACAAACAAAGACAGTAACATCATTAATTTCCGCTCAGGGATACCAGCATTAGACTTATTTCCACGTAAGGTATGGGCAAAGTTGTCTCACACCACATGGAATGAAGCACCCCCTTCTACATTTGGATACGATATTCCCGAAGGACGTCCCGAATTAAGAAAGGCTTTATCACGCTATTTGCTAAAAACAAGAGGAGTTTTTTGTCATCCAGAACAATTGGTGATTACTTCCGGTGCAACTCAAGCTTTAACACTTGTTTCTAAATTATTTTTATCAGCGGGTGATGAAGTACTAATAGAAGATCCCATCACCAATGACATTCAAACAATTTTTAAAAATTCAGGAGCCTCCCTTCATCCTATACCAGTTGATGATAATGGAATGGATACATCTTTGTTGCCTGCAAATAAAAACCCAAAATTCATCTTCACTACTCCTTCTCACCAGTTTCCTTTGGGAGGAGCTTTACCGATTCAACGACGGGTTCAATTGATTAACTACTCAAGAAAAACGAATTGTTATCTCATTGAAGATGATTATGACAGTGAGTTTCGATATGAAGGCTCTCCTGTAAGTTCATTACAGGGATTGGATCCCGAGCGTGTTATATATATAGGTTCATTTAGTAAAATTTTATCACCGGCCCTTAGGATGGGATACTTAGTTCTTCCCTCACACCTTATTGAAAAATGCCGCAGGATCAAATGGTTTTCAGATCTACATACACCTTCTTTAAATCAGCTTGTTCTTGCTAAATTTATTGCCGAAGATTATTTGGAGCGACATATTATGAAGATGAAAAAAATTTATAAAACTCGAAGAGACTTCCTTATCCAGCAATTAAAATTAGCATTCTCCAATAAGATCAATATTTTCGGTTATTCTACAGGATTACATCTGATTGTTGAATTCAATCAAGTTCAATTCACAAAAGAATTACTTGAGGAAATCCAACAACTCGGAGTGAAAGTATATCCTGTGGAAGAGCACGCCATTAAAAAAGGAAAACATCATAATCGAATTATTATAGGGTATGGACATTTAACAACCGAAGAAATAAAAGAAGGTGTGAGCAGGCTACAGAGGGCAATACCTTGTATCTATTCTTGTTAACGAATAGATGGTCTAACAAACTTATCCATATTTTTCTGAAGGTATGCTATTTAGATGTGAAATCATAATAAAATAAAGCTGTTTTTTGCTAGATACACGTACTCATAGAACCAACATTAATTACAAGATTATTTCCATTAAACACAAAAAAGACGAGTCATTCTGACTCGTCTTAAAGTTGCTTGGCGACGTCCTACTCTCACAGGGACAAGGTCCCAACTACCATCGGCGCTAGAGAGCTTAACTTCCGTGTTCGGTATGGGAACGGGTGTGACCTCTCTGCCATCATCACCAAACTATGAAGGCATATTCCTTCAAAACTAGATAACATTTGCTACATATTATATGGTTAAGTCCTCGATCTATTAGTATTCGTCAGCTCCACATGTCACCATGCTTCCACCTCGAACCTATCAACCTGATCATCTTTCAGGGATCTTACTAGCTTACGCTATGGGAAATCTCATCTTGAG
>NZ_CP151108.1:4995000-5005000 GCF_038096195.1 Bacillus paramobilis
TTATGAAATGCATGTTAATAAAAAGATCATTTATGTATCCCATGATGCCCATTTCCACGGAGCGCAGCTGCTTTCTTTACATACTATTAAAGCTCTTAAAGAAAACTTTAACTACTCTGTCGCAATTATTTCTATTGGAACGGGCATTTTAATCCACGATTTTCAAAAGTATGGTCCTGTTTATTGCCTAGAGGAAAACTACCCAACGGAAGAAAAGGTCGAATTGTTAATAAAAAAGTTATTATTACAAGACTATACCATCGCTATATGTAGTACCGTCATAAGTGGGGATATAGTTGCATTACTAGCTAAACACAATATAAAAGTTATTTCATTAATACATGAATTGCCGCATTTAATACAACAGTACTCTGCCGAAGGAAAAGCGAGAAATATTGCCGATTCTGCTTACAAAATAGTCTTCCCTTCACAATACGTATATGAAAAATTCCGTACACTCACTCAATTAGACCATCAAAAATGCCACATTCTCCCTCAAGGCTTGTTTAACCACAATCCTTATAAGAACAATATTGCAAAAGCTAGAAGCGAATTACGAAAAAAACACAACTTGCCTCTAGATAGCAAAATCATTTTAGGAGTAGGTTTCGCTGATCATCGAAAAGGGATAGATTTATTCTCACTTATTGCTTACTCAGTAAGAAAGGTTCATAAGAATATTCATTTTATCTGGGTTGGGAGAACGGATGTTCACTTTTTAAACACGCTATCCCCAAGATATACAGCACATTTCACATTAGTGGACCCTACTCCAGATATCGGTTTATATAACGCCGGAGCTGATTTATATTTATTAACTTCAAGAGAAGATCCTTTTCCCAACGTTGTTTTAGAAGCATTAGATACGAAAGTCCCTGTTATAGGGTTTAAAAACGCTGGAGGTTTTGAAGATGTTGTTACGGAACAAACTGGCGCATTAGTAGACTATTTAAACTTACCGATGATGCTGGAAAGAATATATGAATTTATTGGAGATGAAGATTTACGATTCCAAAAAGGTAGCTTTGGCCAAGAACTTATTGAAAAAGATTTCAACTTTCTTCATTACATTTATCAATTATTAAACCTGCTTGAACATAATTATAAAAAAATAAGCGTCATTGTACCGAACTATAATTACGAAAAACACTTACCTGACCGAATTAAATCCATATTCAGCCAAACCTATCCCCTTTACGAACTAATTTTCCTAGACGATGCCTCTACTGACAATAGTGTATCTATATTTGAAAAGCTGCTCTCAAACGAAAATAAGCCCCACCTAAAAGTTCAGCAAATTATTAATGATAAAAACTCTGGTTCTGTATTTAAACAATGGATAAAAGGCGTCTCTGCAGCAACTGGTGATTACATTTGGATTGCAGAGGCTGATGACTTATGTGATCAGACATTTTTAGAAGAAGTAATACAAGGGTTTCAGATAAATAGTGATGTTACCTTAGGTTACACACAATCAAAACAAATAGATGAACAGGGAAATATCCTGGCCAATCATTATTTGGATTACACAAATGATATTGATAAAGAAAAATGGCAGCGTCCTTATTTCCGAAAAGGAATAGATGAAATACAAGATACGTTACTTATCAAAAATACGATACCTAATGTCTCAAGTGTAGTTTTTAAAAACATAGACACGAAAACAATAGCAAAACAATTAGAAAAGTTTAAAGTAGCTGGTGATTGGTTTTTCTATGTTTCTATCCTTAAAGAGGGGGACATTTATTTCAATCCAAAGCCGCTAAACTATCATAGACGACATACAAATAGCGTAACGAGAACAGAAGATTCCTATTCCCATTACAGTGAAGTTGTACAAATGCAGAATTTCATTAAAGAAACCTTTACTATCGACGACATTTCAAAAAAGAAAATGTACACATATAGAAAGTACCTTAAAGTATATTTGAAGATTTAATGATATATTTCCCTCACCATTAGTATCTCTTGTAAGACGTTACTATCATTTAAGGGGGTTACTCTTTGAAAGAATTTATAGAGGCAAATAAAGATTTGATTTCTCAAATGGCACACGACTACAATGTAAATGCAAGCATCCATCCAGAGGATCACATCTTTCAATTCCTTGTCACGAATCCAGTCTTTCCATCTAAAAAAGAAGCGATAGATTATTATTTTAAAGATGGAAGAAAATCAGCAGAAACACTCCTAGATTTAATTACTTCCTTTTATCCTCCTGTAAATACTCCAATTCAATTATTAGAATTCGCATCCGGATATGGCTGCGTAACACGTCATTTATTAAATCAGCAAACGAACTTAAGTATAACTACTTGTGATATACACGAAGAAGCTATTACTTTTATTGAAGGCACATTAAATACTTCATCTATCTTATCTCACCCTGAACCAGCACAAGTAAAATTAGCCTCGTCTGCGTATGATATTGTTTTTTGTCTATCCTTTTTTTCTCATATGCCTGATACAACCTGGTTTCGTTGGCTTCAAACATTGTATAATGCTGTTTCTCCTGGCGGCTTATTCATTTTCACAACTCATGGTTATCAAAGTAAAAAGTACTTCAGCTTTCCCGATTTAAATGAACAGGGTTATTGGTTTCTCCCCTCTAGCGAACAACTGGATTTAGATGTTCATCAATACGGGCAAACGATCGTTAGCCCCTCTTACGTATGTGACAAAATTAAATTATTACCTTATAACCCTATTATCAAAAAATACACTGAAGGTTTTTGGTGGGAACATCAAGACCTTTGGGTAATACAAAAAGAAATAAAATAATAAACCACGCTCTACTTATACAGAAGTAGGGCATGGCTTATTATTTTTTACTATATAAGAACTCTTCAATCCATAGCTTATTTAATCTAATTCCACTTTTGAAATCTATTTTCGGTTCCCAATTACATTCTCGTCTTACTCTATCTATATTTAAAATGATTTTTTGAACATTTTCTTGCTTTTGTTTATAGCAGATAATATCCACTTTTCTTTCCGTTAATTTCTCCAATTCTACTATAATTCGTTTTAAAGAGAGACCCTTGCCGCTCCCTATGTTATACACACAAGATTTCAAGCGATTTAATTGTGATAGTTGTATAGTGATTTCAACTAAATCATCGATATAAATATAATCTCTAACAATCTCTTGTGGATTCCCATATATATTAATTTTTTCATGACTGAGATGCTGATACAAAAAACAATTTATTGCTCCAACTTTCTTTAAAGGATTTTGATATTTCCCATACGGATTAGAATATCTACATACAACATAGTCAATTCCATATTTTTTCTTATAAAAGTACAAGTAATTTTCAAGCGACACTTTTGTTATTCCGTAAGGAGAAAGTGGCTTTAATGGATGTTTCTCATCTATAGGTAAATATTCAGGTTCACCATACACGGTGCCCCCAGAAGATGCTAATACAATTCGTTTAATAGGAAAGTTTTTAACACTTTCCATGAAATTAAGAAAAAAAAAGCTACTGTTCATATCTCCAAAAACATCTTCAATTGAAGTTGCTACATTAGACGTTGCAGCTAAATAAATAATAATATCCACGTTCACTAAAGCTTTATATATATCTTCCACATTCGCTAAATCACCTTTAATAAACTCAACCTCACTTATAATATTTTGAGGAAAATTATTTATATGTCTAGAAAATACTTTTACATTTTGACCTTGTTTTAATAAACCTAACGCGAGGTTAATACCAATGAAACTATTTCCACCTACTATTAAATAATTATTCTTCCTCATAGTATCCTCTCTAGTAATAAGATTTTTGCCTATCACACCTAGAAATACAAATAAATGAACTTGGTCACTTCTATTATTCATTCTCTTATAATTGTATGCCCCTTATAAATTTTCATTATCTTTATTTTATATTTTCCTTTTAGAATTACTACCTTATTTAAGCTAACCGCAAAAAAGCACTCATAATATTTACTCATTCCTATGAATATATTGGATTAGTAAAAGCTTCCCCTCTCCATAAATAAAATTTTCAAAAAGGAGCACTACATTTATGAAGAATGTAAATCAAGAGCTTTTAAATCAGGTGATCCTACATAAAGATCGAATCCCACATTTCCATAAAGACTTTCCCCTTATACTATTCTGGAGCCATAGAAGCGGATGCACTACTTTAGCTAATTGGTTCTTTTTTCAAGTTGGATTGTTTAATGAAGCAAAAAAATACCATGACTTTATTCATTACTATGAATTCTGGGTGTATAAAAACAACACCACCTACATACCAGAGTTACAAAATGGGCTTCTAACAGCAAAAAAAGATGTTTGTAAACTTGTGCGAAATCCCTATACAAGGGCTGTCAGCTCATTTTTATTACTTGCTGACAATCCATATGCTAGCCCTCAATGGGAAAGCATCCGCCATTATTTGTATAATGATAAATATAGTAACCGAGGAATATCATTTAAACAATTTCTATATTACGTTCGAGCATTCGGTTCCAATTCCCTAGCAATGGATATACATTTTAGCCAGCAATACGTTCCAGGTGAAGAAAAATTCATCCAATACTATATTCCTTTAGAAGATTTTAATACTCAAATCACCAAACTAGAACATACGTACGATTTAGTTAAATCCAATTTAGCGCTACTTACAAATTCAGATCATCATCGCGCTCATAAAATGCTTTATACAGGAAGCTATGCAGAGCTCAGCATTACGGATGCCGCCTTCCCTCGCTTTCCGACATATGAAAGTTTTTATGATGAAGAGACCATGGCATTAGTTACAGAAATATATGCACAAGACTTTGAAATGTATCCGTACACAAAAGGGATATTTTAAATCGATACATTCTTCAATGAATAAAAGCGAATGTATCGCATAGCATAAAGTGAAACTTTAATTAGCGTGGGGTTCTCCCCCGCTAATTATTCCCTTCTATCAATCTTGCCTTTATAGATTTCTTAATTTTCACCCATCCTCTTTGCTTTCGCTAATTGTTGATGGGTGTGTCATATGCATTTTTTTACACAGGAGTGATGTCATGTGGAAGGTAATTTGAAGCACAATAATGGATATTGCGTTATTTGTGAGAAGAAAGCTACATTTATAGAGCATAATGATTGGCTTAGAGATCACTACTTATGCTCTACATGCCACTCTATACCAAGGCAGCGAGCTCTAATCCATGCTTTAAATACATTTTTTCCAAAATGGGGTTCCTATCATATCCACGAATCCTCTCCTGGAGGGATTACAACTCAACTACTAATAAAAAACTGCAAAAACTATACATACTCTCAATACTTTAAAAACTATCCTCTTGGCCAATACTTTCAAGGGATTAGATGCGAGAACTTAGAAGACATGACTTTTCAAAATGAATCTTTTGATTTATTCATTACTCAAGATGTCTTTGAACATGTAATGGAACCAAACAAAGCCTTTAAAGAAATAGAGCGTGTATTAAAGCCTGGCGGCGCTCATGTTTTTACCGTCCCTTGGTATCACACACTCCCAAAGACCTTGCAAAGAGCAAGAATCAATAGGGAAGGAATTGAGTATATTGAAGAACCAATTTATCACGGAAATCCTATTGATGAAAATGGGTCTTTAGTAACATTTGATTGGGGCCAAGATATGATTGAATATATTTATACACATGCAAATATGTATACCATTATTTATTTACAAAAGGATAGACCCCTGGGGTTAGATGCTGAATTTCTACATGTTTTTATTAGTAAAAAACACGAAAATGATTTTTAGGCACTATATAATTTGGAGGTTAACAAATGAATAACTTTAAGTTAGGAAGTGATTTTGATAACCTTGTTAGCCCGCTTTCTGATGTTGAACTTCTTAATCTATTTATACAAAGTTGCTCACAAACAAAGATAAATGGCATCCCAGAGTACCTATGTTCCCTTCCGAAGAAATCCAACAACAGTTTGTAGGTGTTTCCTATGAACATGCTCTTTATGAAGCATATTTGTTTTATAGCCTTGTAAAAACATATGCCCATAATTTAGGCGTTCCCTTGAATAAAGAACGGAAAATTTTAGACTTTGGTTGCGGATGGGGAAGAATCATACGCTTCTTTTTCAAAGATGTTCGCCATAAAAATTTACTTGGTATTGATGTAGATCCTGCGATGATTAACCTTTGTAACGAAACATTAGGAAGAGGCAGATATAAAATAGCTCCCCCACAACCTCCTGTAGAATTTATTAATGACAATTCATTAGACATCATATTCACTTATTCTGTATTTTTACATTTATCCGAAGAAACTGCAGAAAATTGGGTAAAGGAATTTTCAAGAATTCTTCGTCCAGGTGGCATCTTCATCGACACAACACAAGCACGCTATTTTCTCGATTTCTGTCAACAATTTAAGGAACACCCTGAATTAATTCAAACGGGATGGCATAAAACTTTATCTCAAGCTTTTCCAGATATAAATCGTGCCATCTCAGATTATGAAAGCGGAAATTTTGTCCACAGCCCTACAGGAGCTGGAGACGTTAGAAATAGTAGCTTCTACGTGGAAACCGTTATACCTAAAACTTATATTAAAAATCACTATGAGAAGTATTTAAAGCTACGGAACTTTTTTGATGATGCAAACAGATTACCCCAAGCTCTATTTGTTCTCCAAAAAGATTAACTCTTTTCACTCATGGTAATGCACATGATTTCATAATGAAAAGAGTTATTTATCTCATCCATATCGAGCAAACTGTAAAAATGAATTCATTGTGGAGCATACAAAAACAGTAAGTAAATAACATATCTCGCGCTTTAAACTGAATCCCAAAAATCAAAAGTAAGTTCCCACCACTTGAACTACGAAGAACATAAGGGGGATATATCTTGAAAATAATTGCTTTTTACTTACCACAGTTTCATCAAATAAAAGAAAATGACCGATGGTGGGGAAAAGGTTTTACTGAATGGACAAATACTAAAAGTGCACGACCTTTATTTTCAGGACATTATCAACCTAGAGAACCTTATCAAGATTTTTATTATGACTTAACCACCCCATCCGTAAGAAAGTGGCAAGCAGAAATCGCCAAAGCACACGGTATATATGGTTTTTGTTATTACCATTACTGGTTTAAAGGAAAGAGGCTATTGGAGACACCCTTTAATGAGGTACTTCAGATGAAGGAACCAGATTTTCCATTTTGCCTTTCTTGGGCAAATGAACCGTGGACAAAAACTTGGGATGGTCTTGATAGTCACATATTAATTCCTCAAGATTACGGAGAATTATCAGATTGGAAAGAACACTTCGAGTATTTATTACAAGCTTTCCAAGATGAGAGGTATATCCGTATAGATGATAAACCACTATTCATTATTTATCGCCCTGGGCATATTCCTGATTGTGAGCAAATGCTAAATTACTGGGATACACTCGCACAAGAACATGGTTTGAAAGGTATATACTTTGTAGAAACATTAAACAGCTTTCCACTTCCTAATATAAATGGATTCGATGCTAGCATTCAATTCGAACCTTTTTATACAATTGCTCATGATAGCTCTTCAGACATAAATAAAATAATATATGAATCTGGTAAACAAATAAACGCTTGGGATTATGATAAAGTGTGGATGTATATACTAAAGCGATCTCCTCCAAAGAAAAAAACATTTCCCGGTGCCTTTGTGGACTGGGACAACACAGCACGCCGCAAAGACTTAAATAGCAGCATCTTTGTAGGCTCTACTCCTGAGAAGTTCATAATATATTTAAGCAAGCAAATTCACCGTACGTTCTCCCTTTATGATAGCGAGTTTTTATTTATTAATGCTTGGAATGAATGGGCAGAAGGTACTTACTTAGAACCAGATAAAAAGCATGGATTCGCCTATTTAGAAGGAGTTAAGCAGGCAATTAACAGAGGTATGAAAACATACAAAAAAGACGAGTCATACTGACTCGTCTTAAAGTTGCTTGGCGACGTCCTACTCTCACAGGGACAAGGTCCCAACTACCATCGGCGCTAGAGAGCTTAACTTCCGTGTTCGGTATGGGAACGGGTGTGACCTCTCTGCCATCATCACCAAACTATGAAGGCATATTCCTTCAAAACTAGATAACATTGCTACATATTATATGGTTAAGTCCTCGATCTATTAGTATTCGTCAGCTCCACATGTCACCATGCTTCCACCTCGAACCTATCAACCTGATCATCTTTCAGGGATCTTACTAGCTTACGCTATGGGAAATCTCATCTTGAGGGGGGCTTCATGCTTAGATGCTTTCAGCACTTATCCCTTCCGCACATAGCTACCCAGCTATGCCCTTGGCAGAACAACTGGTACACCAGCGGTGCGTCCATCCCGGTCCTCTCGTACTAAGGACAGCTCCTCTCAAATTTCCTACGCCCACGACGGATAGGGACCGAACTGTCTCACGACGTTCTGAACCCAGCTCGCGTACCGCTTTAATGGGCGAACAGCCCAACCCTTGGGACCGACTACAGCCCCAGGATGCGATGAGCCGACATCGAGGTGCCAAACCTCCCCGTCGATGTGGACTCTTGGGGGAGATAAGCCTGTTATCCCCGGGGTAGCTTTTATCCGTTGAGCGATGGCCCTTCCATGCGGAACCACCGGATCACTAAGCCCGACTTTCGTCCCTGCTCGACTTGTAGGTCTCGCAGTCAAGCTCCCTTATGCCTTTGCACTCTACGAATGATTTCCAACCATTCTGAGGGAACCTTTGGGCGCCTCCGTTACACTTTAGGAGGCGACCGCCCCAGTCAAACTGCCCACCTGACACTGTCTCCCGGGTCGATAAGACCCGTAGGTTAGAATTTCAATACAGTCAGGGCGGTATCCCACCAGCGCCTCCACCGAAGCTAGCGCTCCGGTTTCAATGGCTCCCGCCTATCCTGTACAAACTGTACCAAAATTCAATATCAGGCTACAGTAAAGCTCCACGGGGTCTTTCCGTCCTGTCGCGGGTAACCTGCATCTTCACAGGTACTATAATTTCACCGAGTCTCTGGTTGAGACAGTGCCCAAATCGTTACACCTTTCGTGCGGGTCGGAACTTACCCGACAAGGAATTTCGCTACCTTAGGACCGTTATAGTTACGGCCGCCGTTTACTGGGGCTTCAGTTCAGAGCTTCGCTTACGCTAACCCCTCTCCTTAACCTTCCAGCACCGGGCAGGTGTCACCCCCTATACTTCGCCTTACGGCTTCGCAGAGAGCTGTGTTTTTGCTAAACAGTCGCTTGGGCCTATTCACTGCGGCTTTCCGTTAAGAAAGCACCCCTTCTCCCGAAGTTACGGGGTCATTTTGCCGAGTTCCTTAACCAGAGTTCTCTCGCACACCTTAGGATTCTCTCCTCGCCTACCTGTGTCGGTTTGCGGTACAGGCACCTTTTATCTCGCTAGAAGCTTTTCTTGGCAGCGGGGAATCAAAGACTTCGCTCCATAAGGAGCTTCCCCATCACAGCTCAGCCTTCACGATAAGCGGATTTGCCTACTTATCAGCCTAACTGCTTGGACGTGCACAACCAATCGCACGCTTCTTCTATCCTTCTGCGTCCCTCCATTGCTCAAACGATAAAGAGGTGGTACAGGAATATCAACCTGTTGTCCATCGCCTACGCCTGTCGGCCTCGGCTTAGGTCCTGACTAACCCTGAGCGGACGAGCCTTCCTCAGGAAACCTTAGGCATTCGGTGGACGGGATTCTCACCCGTCTTTCGCTACTCATACCGGCATTCTCACTTCTAAGCGCTCCACCAGTCCTTCCGGTCTGACTTCACTGCACTTAGAACGCTCCCCTACCACTGATACCATTGGTATCAATTCGCAGCTTCGGTGGTGTATTTAGCCCCGGTACATTTTCGGCGCAGAGTCACTCGACTAGTGAGCTATTACGCACTCTTTAAATGGTGGCTGCTTCTAAGCCAACATCCTAGTTGTCTAAGCAACTCCACATCCTTTTCCACTTAATACACACTTTGGGACCTTAG
>NZ_CP151108.1:5010000-5032500 GCF_038096195.1 Bacillus paramobilis
TCAAAAAACAACTGCACTATTTTAACATACCGACAGATCGCTTCTACAAAAAATAAAATAGAAAATCTTAAACTACACATCAAAAATAATAAAAGAAAATGAATATGAGGGGATTAAAAGAATAAAGATTACTTACTTGAGGCTGATAAGAAGTTTAAAACACAAAAAAGACGAGTCATACTGACTCGTCTTAAAGTTGCTTGGCGACGTCCTACTCTCACAGGGACAAGGTCCCAACTACCATCGGCGCTAGAGAGCTTAACTTCCGTGTTCGGTATGGGAACGGGTGTGACCTCTCTGCCATCATCACCAAACTATGAAGGCATATTCCTTCAAAACTAGATAACATTGCTACATATTATATGGTTAAGTCCTCGATCTATTAGTATTCGTCAGCTCCACATGTCACCATGCTTCCACCTCGAACCTATCAACCTGATCATCTTTCAGGGATCTTACTAGCTTACGCTATGGGAAATCTCATCTTGAGGGGGGCTTCATGCTTAGATGCTTTCAGCACTTATCCCTTCCGCACATAGCTACCCAGCTATGCCCTTGGCAGAACAACTGGTACACCAGCGGTGCGTCCATCCCGGTCCTCTCGTACTAAGGACAGCTCCTCTCAAATTTCCTACGCCCACGACGGATAGGGACCGAACTGTCTCACGACGTTCTGAACCCAGCTCGCGTACCGCTTTAATGGGCGAACAGCCCAACCCTTGGGACCGACTACAGCCCCAGGATGCGATGAGCCGACATCGAGGTGCCAAACCTCCCCGTCGATGTGGACTCTTGGGGGAGATAAGCCTGTTATCCCCGGGGTAGCTTTTATCCGTTGAGCGATGGCCCTTCCATGCGGAACCACCGGATCACTAAGCCCGACTTTCGTCCCTGCTCGACTTGTAGGTCTCGCAGTCAAGCTCCCTTATGCCTTTGCACTCTACGAATGATTTCCAACCATTCTGAGGGAACCTTTGGGCGCCTCCGTTACACTTTAGGAGGCGACCGCCCCAGTCAAACTGCCCACCTGACACTGTCTCCCGGGTCGATAAGACCCGTAGGTTAGAATTTCAATACAGTCAGGGCGGTATCCCACCAGCGCCTCCACCGAAGCTAGCGCTCCGGTTTCAATGGCTCCCGCCTATCCTGTACAAACTGTACCAAAATTCAATATCAGGCTACAGTAAAGCTCCACGGGGTCTTTCCGTCCTGTCGCGGGTAACCTGCATCTTCACAGGTACTATAATTTCACCGAGTCTCTGGTTGAGACAGTGCCCAAATCGTTACACCTTTCGTGCGGGTCGGAACTTACCCGACAAGGAATTTCGCTACCTTAGGACCGTTATAGTTACGGCCGCCGTTTACTGGGGCTTCAGTTCAGAGCTTCGCTTACGCTAACCCCTCTCCTTAACCTTCCAGCACCGGGCAGGTGTCACCCCCTATACTTCGCCTTACGGCTTCGCAGAGAGCTGTGTTTTTGCTAAACAGTCGCTTGGGCCTATTCACTGCGGCTTTCCGTTAAGAAAGCACCCCTTCTCCCGAAGTTACGGGGTCATTTTGCCGAGTTCCTTAACCAGAGTTCTCTCGCACACCTTAGGATTCTCTCCTCGCCTACCTGTGTCGGTTTGCGGTACAGGCACCTTTTATCTCGCTAGAAGCTTTTCTTGGCAGCGGGGAATCAAAGACTTCGCTCCATAAGGAGCTTCCCCATCACAGCTCAGCCTTCACGATAAGCGGATTTGCCTACTTATCAGCCTAACTGCTTGGACGTGCACAACCAATCGCACGCTTCTTCTATCCTTCTGCGTCCCTCCATTGCTCAAACGATAAAGAGGTGGTACAGGAATATCAACCTGTTGTCCATCGCCTACGCCTGTCGGCCTCGGCTTAGGTCCTGACTAACCCTGAGCGGACGAGCCTTCCTCAGGAAACCTTAGGCATTCGGTGGACGGGATTCTCACCCGTCTTTCGCTACTCATACCGGCATTCTCACTTCTAAGCGCTCCACCAGTCCTTCCGGTCTGACTTCACTGCACTTAGAACGCTCCCCTACCACTGATACCATTGGTATCAATTCGCAGCTTCGGTGGTGTATTTAGCCCCGGTACATTTTCGGCGCAGAGTCACTCGACTAGTGAGCTATTACGCACTCTTTAAATGGTGGCTGCTTCTAAGCCAACATCCTAGTTGTCTAAGCAACTCCACATCCTTTTCCACTTAATACACACTTTGGGACCTTAGCTGGCGATCTGGGCTGTTTCCCTCTTGACTACGGATCTTATCACTCGCAGTCTGACTCCTAAGGATAAGTCATTGGCATTCGGAGTTTGACTGAATTCGGTAATCCGATGAGGACCCCTAGTTCAATCAGTGCTCTACCTCCAAGACTCTTACACTTAAGGCTAGCCCTAAAGCTATTTCGGGGAGAACCAGCTATCTCCAGGTTCGATTGGAATTTCTCCGCTACCCACACCTCATCCCCGCACTTTTCAACGTGCGTGGGTTCGGGCCTCCATTCAGTGTTACCTGAACTTCACCCTGGACATGGGTAGATCACCTGGTTTCGGGTCTACGACCACGTACTAAACGCCCTATTCAGACTCGCTTTCGCTGCGGCTCCGCCTCTTCAGCTTAACCTCGCACGGGATCGTAACTCGCCGGTTCATTCTACAAAAGGCACGCCATCACCCATTAACGGGCTCTGACTATTTGTAGGCACACGGTTTCAGGATCTCTTTCACTCCCCTTCCGGGGTGCTTTTCACCTTTCCCTCACGGTACTGGTTCACTATCGATCACTAGGGAGTATTTAGCCTTGGGAGATGGTCCTCCCAGATTCCGACGGAATTTCACGTGTTCCGCCGTACTCAGGATACATTCAAGAGAGAACGAAGTTTCGACTACGGGGTTGTTACCCTCTACGACGGACCTTTCCAGGTCGCTTCGTCTACCTCGTTCCTTTGTAACTCCGTATAGAATGTCCTACAACCCCAAGAGGCAAGCCTCTTGGTTTGGGCTATGTTCCGTTTCGCTCGCCGCTACTCAGGAAATCGCATTTGCTTTCTCTTCCTCCAGGTACTTAGATGTTTCAGTTCCCTGGGTCTGTCTTCCTTACCCTATGTATTCAGGTAAGGATACCATACCATTACGTATGGTGGGTTTCCCCATTCGGAAATCTTCGGATCAAAGCTTACTTACAGCTCCCCGAAGCATATCGGCGTTAGTCCCGTCCTTCATCGACTCCTAGTGTCAAGGCATCCACCGTGCGCCCTTTCTAACTTAACCAAACTAAAAATTAAAAAATATGAGCTACACTGTTATCTAGTTTTCAAAGAACATACATTTATATATGAGAGATAGTTCTCTCAAAACTGAACAAAACGAAACACGGAAACTTATATTGATGAACAGCGTTCATCAATTCTCCATAGAAAGGAGGTGATCCAGCCGCACCTTCCGATACGGCTACCTTGTTACGACTTCACCCCAATCATCTGTCCCACCTTAGGCGGCTGGCTCCATAAAGGTTACCCCACCGACTTCGGGTGTTACAAACTCTCGTGGTGTGACGGGCGGTGTGTACAAGGCCCGGGAACGTATTCACCGCGGCATGCTGATCCGCGATTACTAGCGATTCCAGCTTCATGTAGGCGAGTTGCAGCCTACAATCCGAACTGAGAACGGTTTTATGAGATTAGCTCCACCTCGCGGTCTTGCAGCTCTTTGTACCGTCCATTGTAGCACGTGTGTAGCCCAGGTCATAAGGGGCATGATGATTTGACGTCATCCCCACCTTCCTCCGGTTTGTCACCGGCAGTCACCTTAGAGTGCCCAACTTAATGATGGCAACTAAGATCAAGGGTTGCGCTCGTTGCGGGACTTAACCCAACATCTCACGACACGAGCTGACGACAACCATGCACCACCTGTCACTCTGCTCCCGAAGGAGAAGCCCTATCTCTAGGGTTTTCAGAGGATGTCAAGACCTGGTAAGGTTCTTCGCGTTGCTTCGAATTAAACCACATGCTCCACCGCTTGTGCGGGCCCCCGTCAATTCCTTTGAGTTTCAGCCTTGCGGCCGTACTCCCCAGGCGGAGTGCTTAATGCGTTAACTTCAGCACTAAAGGGCGGAAACCCTCTAACACTTAGCACTCATCGTTTACGGCGTGGACTACCAGGGTATCTAATCCTGTTTGCTCCCCACGCTTTCGCGCCTCAGTGTCAGTTACAGACCAGAAAGTCGCCTTCGCCACTGGTGTTCCTCCATATCTCTACGCATTTCACCGCTACACATGGAATTCCACTTTCCTCTTCTGCACTCAAGTCTCCCAGTTTCCAATGACCCTCCACGGTTGAGCCGTGGGCTTTCACATCAGACTTAAGAAACCACCTGCGCGCGCTTTACGCCCAATAATTCCGGATAACGCTTGCCACCTACGTATTACCGCGGCTGCTGGCACGTAGTTAGCCGTGGCTTTCTGGTTAGGTACCGTCAAGGTGCCAGCTTATTCAACTAGCACTTGTTCTTCCCTAACAACAGAGTTTTACGACCCGAAAGCCTTCATCACTCACGCGGCGTTGCTCCGTCAGACTTTCGTCCATTGCGGAAGATTCCCTACTGCTGCCTCCCGTAGGAGTCTGGGCCGTGTCTCAGTCCCAGTGTGGCCGATCACCCTCTCAGGTCGGCTACGCATCGTTGCCTTGGTGAGCCGTTACCTCACCAACTAGCTAATGCGACGCGGGTCCATCCATAAGTGACAGCCGAAGCCGCCTTTCAATTTCGAACCATGCAGTTCAAAATGTTATCCGGTATTAGCCCCGGTTTCCCGGAGTTATCCCAGTCTTATGGGCAGGTTACCCACGTGTTACTCACCCGTCCGCCGCTAACTTCTTGAGAGCAAGCTCTCAATCCATTCGCTCGACTTGCATGTATTAGGCACGCCGCCAGCGTTCATCCTGAGCCAGGATCAAACTCTCCAATAAAGTTAGTTTGTCTAGCATCTAAAAATAAAAATTGACGTTTCACGTTGTTTGTTTCGTTCAGTTTTCAAAGAACTACTTGGTCGCTCATTTGCGACTCCCTTATGTTAACATCTTCGTTAGTTAATGTCAACTAAGTTTTTTATTTCGTTTGCCGCGTTCTGCGTTATTGCATCGGCGACTTATCCTATATTACACCCCTAACCCACAATCGTCAATATGTTTTTCTAAAAAAATATAAAAAGGCTTATTTCTTTTTAAATAAGCCTTTTTATCATATAGCATTCTATACGTTTATTATTTTTCTATAATTGGTAATGAGACAATAAACTGAATAATACCATCTTCATATTCCGCTCGAATACTACCACCTTGCAACTCAACAATACTTTTCGCAATCGCCAATCCAAGTCCCGATCCTTCTGTTACTCTACTTCTAGATTGATCTTTCTTATAAAAACGTTCAAACAAACTCCCTAACTCTTCTCTCGTAAACTCTTCACTATGATTCGCAATTACAATTTGTATATCCCGGCGCTGCCTTTGAAGAGAAACTTTTATCTCCCCATCATCTTTACTATACTTAATCGCGTTCATTAATAAATTATCAAATACACGAACCATCTTTTCCGAATCAACCGCTGCATAGGCACGTTCCTCAGGAAACTTCTTAACAAACGTAAGTCCATGCTCTTCTGCTTGCGGTACTAACTCTTCTATTAATTGCTCTAATAACTCATTTATACAAACCTCTTGTTTTTCTAATATAACTTGCTCATTTGTTAACTTCGTATACTCAAATAAATCTTCTATTAAATTCTTTAGCTGCTCCGACTTTGCAAAAGCAATTCTCGTGTATTCATCATGTTGGTCTTTATTTTCATATTTAGAATCTCGAAGTAATCGCAAGTAACCCATAATAGAAGTCAGTGGTGTACGTAAATCGTGAGATACATTCGTAATAAGCTCGTTCTTTTGCTTCTCTAATTTACGTTCCTTTTCTATATTATTCATAAGCTCTTCTGCCATATTATTAATATTCTCAGTTAAAGACGCAATCTCATCTTCACCTTTTTTCTCAATACGGTACGCTAAGTTTCCTTTTTCTATTTCCTTTACACCTTGTGCCATCGCTTCAATTTGCTTCATCTTTCTCTTTGTTATATAGAAGAAAGAGAAAATGAATACGAGTACACCTATGAAAAATGGAAACGGCCCTTCTTGCGTATCATATATTACTTCACCTTCTGGAATCCCACTAACAAACATGTATAAATTCTTATCTTCTATTGTAATAGGTGCAAAAGCTATAAATTCTTTTCTCGTACTTTCAAATTCTTTTCTACCATTCATATAATTAATCGCAAACGATGATGCATTACGAATTGTATTATGCAAATCAATTTGCTCTTCTTGTGCCTGCTTTGTTTTATATAAAACTTTACCACTCTCGTCAGTAACTAATACTTTTAAAGCTCTAGAGTCTCGTTCTAAATTTTGATTCTCTATTTCAATCATACTTGAGATAGCTTCTAATTTATTTTCATGAACTGAACTATTCGCCACACTTTGAGCTTGTTGGTTAATTTGTTCCATCCCATTCCGATAATCGATCGTCGCCTCTCGATTCGCATTCTCAAAAAACGGCGCTGCTGCCTTCGCTGACAAAAGCCCTAATAACGCACAAGCAGTAAATGCAGTAATAAGTTGAATTCGTATACTCCGTTTCACACTCTTCACTATCTTTCCAATTAATTCTCGAATTTTCCTCACATAAGTAAATGGATTAAATATCTTTTTCAATCTTATACCCCACTCCCCATACTGTTTTTATATATATTGGCTTCCTTGGATTCTCTTCAATCTTTTCACGCACTTTCCGAATATGAACCATTACCGTGTTATCCGACTGGAAAGACCTTTCGTTCCAAACCTTTTCATAAATTTGTTCCGCGCTAAAGACCATACCCGGATTACGAGCCAGTAATTCTAAAATAGAAAACTCCCTTGGGGTCAGTTTCACTTCTTCTCCATCCACAATGACTTTATGGGTTGAGATGTTTATTTTCATCTCTCCAATTTCTAACTCGTCCTCATTTTGAATAGAAAAACCATTCATCTTCATATAACGACGTAACTGAGATTTAATTCTTGCAATTAACTCTAACGGATTAAATGGTTTCGTTACGTAATCATCTGCACCTGTTGTTAACCCTAAAATTTTATCCATATCTTGCGTTTTCGCAGAAAGCATAATAATTGGCATTTCTTTCGATTCTCTTACTTTCATACACATATGAATACCGTCTACTTTCGGCATCATAATATCTAATACGACGAGATGTACTTCATTTTTTTCTAGTAAACGTAATCCTTCTTCTCCGTCCCCTGCTTGCAATACTTTATATCCTTCATTCTTTAAATAGATTGTAATAAGATTTCTAATTTCTTTTTCATCATCTACGACAAGTATTGTTTCGTTTGCCACAATATCTCCCCCATCACTTTTTTAATCCCTAACTTCTATTATAGGAAAACTTCTGAAGAAAAACGCTCGGAAATCCTTAAGATTTTCTGAAGACGCAAAAAAGGTCTAGACTCCCCTTAAGTCTAGACCTTTCAAAAACCCCTTTTATTTACGAACGTAGATGAAATATAGTACGAATAAAACTCCCATAACATACATAATTGGATGAATCTCTTTACGACGACCGCTTACTACCATTGTAATTGGATAGAAGATAAACCCAATTGCAATCCCTGTCGCAATACTATACGTAAGTGGCATTGAAATGATTGTAAAGAATGCTGGTACTGCAATCTCGAATTTCTTCCAATCAATTTCACCTAAAGATGAAACCATTAAGATTCCTACAATAATTAAAGCTGGTGCCGTTACAGCTGGTGTTACAACACTTAATAACGGCGAGAAGAATAGTGCCAGCAAGAAGAATCCTGCTGTTACAACTGCTGTAAATCCAGAACGTCCACCCGCTGCTACCCCTGCAGAAGATTCAATGTAAGACGTTGTTGTTGATGTACCTAGGATCGCACCGATTACAGTTGCAATCGCATCTGCAAATAACGCTTTTCCTGCACGTGGTAATTTATTGTTTTTCATTAATCCAGCTTGATTCGCAACCGCTACAAGTGTACCTGCTGTATCAAAGAAATCGATAAAGAAGAACGTTATAATAACAATTACCATTTGAACAGTGAAAATATCTCCAAAGTGCGTTAACGCCACACCGAACGTCGGTTCTAGGCTCGGTATTGCTCCCACTACAGCTTTCGGAGTATCGATCAATCCTGTTGCTACTCCTAAGATCGCTGTAAGAATCATACCGTAGAACACTGCACCATTAACTTTCTTAATCATGAAGATGATTGTCGTAACAACCCCGAAGATTGCTAGTAACGTTGTGCCCTTTGTTAAATCCCCCAATCCAACAAGAACAGCATCATTTTTCACGATAATTCCGGCATTTTGGAATCCAAGGAATGCAATGAACAATCCGATACCTGCCGCTACTGCAAACTTTAACTCCGATGGAATTGCATTAATGATTTTTTCACGAATACCTGAAGCTGTAAGAATAATAAAGATAATACCTGACATTAATGTTCCAGCAATTGCTGTTTGCCACGGAATACCCATCGTTAACACTGCCGTATAAGCAAAGAACGCGTTAATTCCCATACCCGGTGCCAAAGCAATCGGATACTTCGCGAAGATCCCCATAATTAACGAACCAATCGCCGCTGCTAATGCTGTAGCAACGAATACTGCACCTGGATCCATTCCTGTACCTGCCGGTAACCCTTTAACATTTCCAAGTGACAGCGTAGCAGGATTGACAAATAGTACATAAGCCATAGATAAAAATGTCGTTAAACCCGCTATGAACTCTGTTTTATAATTTGTTCCGAGTTCATCAAACTGAAAATAGCGTTTCATCTTACGTTTCCCCCGTTATATGATTACTCGCCGTAATCTGCCTAGCCCTCTTTTATCTATTAAAAATAAAAAAGGCTTCCATTGCATATACATGGAAGCGTTCTATGAATAAAGATAAGATTCCCCTCACCTTTATAAAAACGCCTCGTAGTCAAGCCATTTACGGTAGCTAGGTAGAAACTTTCGGGCCATATCCCCGATATTATACGACGGCATAATATTCACTTTTCGTTTGAATTACATACTCATATTAACTCTTGAAAGTATTTTTGTCAATTTAAAAACGAACATTTTTATAAACTTTTATATTTTCGTTCGTATTATACTTGGAAATAAAAAAAGATCCATCTATGCATGAGCGATAGATGGATCTTTTTATAATACTATTCCCACTCAATAGTTGCTGGTGGCTTACTCGTTACATCATACACGATACGGTTAACGTGTTTTACTTCGTTTACGATACGTACAGAGATTTTCTCTAATACGTCCCAAGGGATACGTGCCCAGTCAGCTGTCATACCGTCGATAGATGTTACTGCACGGATACCTACTGTGTAATCGTAAGTACGCTCATCACCCATAACACCTACGCTACGCATACCAGGAAGGGCAGTGAAGTATTGCCAAATTTCACGGTCTAAGCCCGCTTTAATAATTTCTTCACGTAAAATCGCATCAGATTCACGAACAATTTCTAATTTCTCTTCTGTGATTTCACCTAATACACGAATACCAAGACCAGGACCTGGGAATGGTTGACGCCATACGATTTCATCAGGAATTCCTAGTTCTGATCCTAATACACGTACTTCATCTTTAAATAACGTGTTTAAAGGCTCAATTAATTTGAACTGCATGTCTTCTGGAAGTCCACCAACGTTATGGTGAGATTTAATTGTTTGTGCAGTTGCTGTACCACTTTCAACGATGTCTGTGTAAAGTGTACCTTGTGCTAGGAAGTCCATACCTTGTAATTTAGAAGCTTCATCATCAAATACGTAAATGAATTCATTACCGATGATTTTACGTTTTTGTTCTGGATCTTCTACACCTTTTAACTTGTTCATGAAACGTTCTTGTGCATCCACTTTAATAACGTTCATGTGGAAGCCTTCGCTGAATGTTTTCATAACGCCTTCTGCTTCACCTTTACGAAGTAAGCCGTGGTCAACGAAAATACATGTTAATTGGTCGCCGATTGCTTTATGAATTAACACTGCTACAACAGAAGAGTCTACACCGCCGCTAAGTGCGCATAGTACTTTTTTGTCTCCAACAGTTTCACGAATTTTCTCTAATTCTACTTCGATAAAGTTCTCCATGTTCCATCCTTCAGAACAACCACATGCGCCGAATACGAAGTTTTTAATTAAATCGTTACCGTGCTCAGAGTGACGTACTTCTGGGTGGAATTGTACACCGTATAAGTTTTGCTCTTCATTGCTCATACCAGCAATTGGACAAGACTCACTTGTTGCGTCTACTACGAATCCTTCAGGTAAACCAGTTACTAAGTCACCATGACTCATCCATACAACCTGCTCTTCTGGAAGGTTCGTATATAATTTTGATTCGTTCTCTACTTTAAGAACAGCTTTTCCATACTCACGGTGGTTTGCACGTTCTACTTTACCACCGAAGTGTTGTGTCATAAGCTGCATACCGTAACAAATACCGAAGATCGGTAATCCTAGTTCAAAGATTTTTTCATCACAATGTAATGCGCCTTCACCGTATACACTATTTGGTCCACCAGAGAAGATAATCCCTTTTGGATTCATTGCTTTAATTTCTTCTGCAGTAATTGTATGTGGATGAAGTTCACTGTATACACCGAACTCACGAATTCGACGTGCTATTAACTGATTGTACTGACTCCCAAAATCTAAAACGATAATTGTATCATGCTGCTTCTTCAAAATAATCACCCCAACGTTAGTTCTCGTATATAAATATTTTCACCAATTTGGCAAAAAGCATTACTAATATAATAAAAAAAGCCAGTCCTCCGCCTCTAGTCTCATAACAAAGAAAAGGCAGGGGTCTGGCTTTATAAAGAAAGATAGTCTTCCGCTCTTTATAAATATAAGACGCACTGCCTTCATAGTCAGGTTGTTTACGGTAACCCGGTAGAGACTCTCAAACCATATCATCGAGGATATATGAAGGATTGTTTTATATTATCTTCCTAGATTCTAACAATGAAGTATCGATATGGTCAAGAGAGAAAGCGACAAAATTCTACAGAAATTCATTTCCTTTTCTAAAAAACATAAAAAAACATCCATTTCTATATAGAAATGGATGTTTTTCGAGCAAACGGAATTACATCATTCCGCCCATACCGCCCATGCCCATGCCGCCCATGTCAGGCATTGCTGGTGCATTTGGTTCTGGTTTGTCAGCTACTACAGCTTCAGTTGTTAAGAACATAGCTGCAACAGATGCTGCGTTTTGAAGTGCAGAGCGAGTTACTTTAGCTGGATCTACGATACCAGTTTCAAGCATGTTAACCCATTCGCCAGTAGCTGCGTTGAAACCAACGCCTACTTTTTCGCCTTTTAGACGCTCTACAACTACAGATCCTTCTAGACCAGCGTTGATTGCGATTTGACGAACTGGCTCTTCTAGTGCGCGAAGTACGATGTTGATACCTGTTGCTTCATCGCCTTCAGCTACGATAGAAGCTACTTTCGTGTATACGTTCATAAGTGAAGTACCACCACCTGCAACGATACCTTCTTCTACTGCTGCACGAGTTGAGTTAAGTGCATCTTCAATGCGAAGTTTGCGCTCTTTTAACTCAGTTTCAGTTGCTGCACCTACTTTAATTACTGCTACGCCACCTGCAAGTTTTGCAAGACGCTCTTGTAATTTTTCACGATCGAATTCAGAAGTAGTTTCTTCTAATTGCGCGCGGATTTGACCGATGCGAGCTTCGATTTGTTGTGAATTTCCGATACCTTCAACTACAGTTGTGTTTTCTTTCGTTACAACAACTTTACCAGCGCGTCCTAAAGATTCAATTGTAGCAGATTTTAAATCACGACCTAATTCTTCAGTGATTACTTCGCCACCAGTTAAGATTGCGATATCTTCTAGCATTGCTTTACGACGGTCACCAAATCCAGGAGCTTTAACAGCTACTACATTGAATGTACCACGAAGTTTGTTCACTACTAATGTAGCTAAAGCTTCGCCTTCTACGTCTTCAGCGATGATAAGAAGTGGTTTACCTTGTTGTACCACTTGCTCTAATACTGGTAAGATTTCTTGGATGTTAGAAATCTTCTTATCAGTAATTAAGATGTATGGGTTATCAAGAACTGCTTCCATTTTGTCAGAATCAGTAATCATGTAAGGAGATGCATATCCACGATCAAATTGCATACCTTCTACTACGTCTAATTCTGTTGTAAATCCTTTAGATTCTTCTAAAGTAATAACGCCGTCGTTACCAACGCGCTCCATTGCTTCAGCGATTAATTGACCTACTTCTTCGTCAGCTGCAGAAATAGCAGCTACTTGTGCGATAGAAGATTTACCTTCAATTGGTTTAGAAATCTCTTTTAATTCTGCAATTGCAGCAGTAACAGCTTTTTCGATACCTTTACGAAGACCCATTGGGTTCGCACCAGCTGTTACGTTTTTAAGACCTTCACGAATCATAGCTTGTGCTAATACAGTTGCAGTTGTTGTTCCGTCACCAGCTACATCATTTGTTTTGCTAGCAACTTCTGCTACTAATTTTGCACCCATGTTTTCGAATGCATCTTCTAATTCGATTTCTTTTGCGATTGTTACACCGTCATTTGTAATAAGTGGTGAACCGAATTTTTTCTCAAGTACAACGTTACGACCTTTTGGTCCAAGCGTTACTTTTACTGCGTTTGCAAGAGTGTCGACACCGCGAAGCATCGAACGACGTGCTTCTTCACTAAATTTAATATCTTTTGCCATAATAATTGACCCCCTTGGATTTTTTAAGATTTATATAATTAACCGATAACTGCTAAAATGTCACTTTCACGTAAAATCAAGTAGTCAGTACCTTCGTATTTCACTTCAGTACCTGCATATTTTGAGAAGATGATAAGATCACCTGCTGCTACCTCTAAAGCAACACGCTCACCATTTTCAAGCACTCGACCAGTACCTACTGCAATAACTTTACCCTCTTGTGGTTTTTCTTTTGCAGTGTCTGGTAATACAATACCACTTGCTGTTTTTTCTTCTGCTTGAACAAGCTCAATTACAACGCGATCACCTAATGGCTTTAGCATGAACAATAACCTCCTCATTTTGTTATGTAAATTTTATTTATTAGCACTCAAGTCACCCGAGTGCTAACACACTTATAATAATAAATAATCTCAATTTCTTTTGCAAGTAAAAAAATCATAATTTTTTCGCAAATTCAGCTATACACTTTTTCTATATAGAGTCCCTCTTCTTCTACCTTTACTATATGAATCGTTGTTTCCACTACTCGTATGTTACAATATGAAAGGACACCCTAAGTTGTTTTCGCTATACACACAACTTTCTCCTGTCTTCTATTATAATTTCAAATACGGATTTACGAAAAAAACATAATTTAAGCGAGGTTTATATCGTAGGTAGCATATTTACATGTTATCCTACCTTATCTCATACACTAGAGTTAGAAAGGATGGTTAAACCATTTGAAAAAACAATATTGGTGGATTATCGTTACATACATTTTAATGCAGTTATCATCCATTGCTGGATTACCACTTCTGCTGAAAACTGGACTTTATGATAACAGGGGCTTTACTAGAGAAGAGAAATTTCAACTCATAACTGGCCACTGGGCAATCATTAGCTTCTTTATTGCATTATGTATCGTACTTTGGTTACTTAGAACAGATATTCGCGACAGACGTTTAGATACAACGCGTTCTACTATTCCAGCTACGATTGGTTGGATTTTTATCGGCTTCTTCTTAGCATTTTTCTCGCAAAGTATTGCCGGCATGATAGAAATGCGTTTATTAGGAATTAAACCTGGATCAGAAAATACAGCGAGACTTATGGATATTGCTAGGACGACACCTTGGTTCCTTATCGTCATATCTATAATAGGACCTATCTTGGAAGAAATCGTATTTAGAAAAATTTTATTTGGTACACTTTATAAGAAGTTTAACTTCTTTATTGCTGCTATCATTAGTTCTCTCGTATTCGCAGCAATTCATTTTGATTTTACTCACCTATTGGTATACACTTCTATGGGGCTCGTATTCGCCTTTTTATATGTAAAAACGAAGCGTATTATCGTCCCTATCGCAGCTCATGTTGCTATGAATACATTAGTTGCAGTTGCTCAAGTTTTAATGAGCAATGAACAAATTCAAGAAATGATTAAAGAAGCTGAAAAAATGCAAGGCTTTATCGGAGGATTTTTAGTATGAGAAACTCACCATTGTTCATGGCTGCATTGTACTTCCTTCTAGGGTGTATCTTTACACGCTTCGCCATTACGAACGTAACAGATACAATCTGGAATATGTGGACAATACTATTTGCAGTTATGGCAACAATTGATTTTAATTTGGCACTTCGCCTTATCTTAGTTAAATTCACAAAGAAAAAACAATAATAAAACGCAGAGGTCGCTTCCTCTGCGTTTTATTGTGGATAATTCTTTAAAAAGTAAACAAGTGTTTGTAACTCTACCGCTAAATCAATATGATGAATTCTTATATTGTCTGACACATTTAAGCGTGCTGGTGTGAAATTTAAAATACCATGCACATTCGTTTCTGCCAATCTATCTGCTACAGGTTGTGCTACTGTAGCGGGTACTGTTAATATTGCCACTTGTATATCAGTTGATAAACGTTCTTCTAATTCATCTAAATGATATACAGGAATGCCCCCGATTTCTGTTCCGACTTTCTCTTCACTAACGTCAAACGCCATTTCAATTTTTGTATTATTGTTTTTCGTGAAATTATAATGTAAGAAAGCGGTCCCTAAATTACCTACTCCAATAAGTGCTACACGTGTTATATCATCTTGGTCGAGTGTTTCACGGAAAAATGATAATAAATAATTTACGTTATATCCATAACCTTTTTTCCCTAACGCTCCAAAATATGAGAAATCTCTTCGAATCGTTGCGGAATCAACCTTTACCGCTTCACTCAATTCGGCTGATGAAACACGTTGCTTACCAGAAAGAGATAAGTTTTGGATAAATCGATAGTATAGAGGCAATCGTTTGGCAGTGGCCTGTGGAATTTTTTGCTGATCCATATAACCTCTCCTCTCTTCCTATCTTTATTCATATACTTGAATCAAATACAGAAGTTTAGCACTCATGAATTTCCCTGTATAATAAAGAGAAGAAGTATTCTCTCTTTATTTTAAACTATACACTATTTTTAGTATGATTGAGAAATATAAACATGGCAAAGTTAAGAAATTATTTGAGGTGAAAACATTGATTTTATTACAAGTAAACGCGCTTTCGAAATTATACGGTGCAGAAACGATTCTTGCAAACATAAAATTGGAAGTTCAAACGAAAGATCGTATCGCATTAGTCGGACGAAATGGAGCCGGTAAATCTACGTTATTAAAAATAATAGCTGGTGAGCTATCTCATGATGGCGGCGAAATTATAAAACCAAAAGATGTCTCAATCGGGTACTTAGCTCAAAATACCGGGTTAGAAACGTCTTTAACAATTTGGGATGAAATGTTAACCGTCTTTACACACCTGCAGCAAATGGAGACAAAGCTTCGAAGGCTAGAGCAAGAAATGGGCAAAGAAGAAAACTTTTCAAACGAGGCTACATATGAAAGATTATTAGCTGACTATGACCAATTACAATTAAATTATAAAGATCAAGGTGGCTATCAGTACGAAGCAGATATTCGTTCAATTTTAAGTGGGCTTGGCTTCCCAGTTGAAACGCACCAGACGACGATTTCTACATTAAGCGGTGGACAAAAAACACGCTTAGCTCTCGGTAAATTATTATTAACGAAACCGGACCTACTTATTTTGGACGAGCCTACAAACCATTTAGACATCGAAACATTAACATGGCTTGAACAATATTTACAAGGCTATCCTGGCGCAATACTAATCGTTTCCCATGACCGTTATTTCTTAGATAAACTCGTTACACAAGTATATGAAATTTCGAATAAAGAAAGCAGACGATTTGTTGGTAACTACAGTAAATATTTAGACTTAAAATCAGCGCTATACGAGCAAGAAATGAAACGTTATGAAAAACAACAAGATGAAATCGCTAAGCTTGAGGACTTCGTTCAAAAAAATATAGCACGTGCATCGACGACAAAACGTGCCCAAAGCCGTCGTAAACAATTAGACCGAATGGAATTATTAACAAGACCATTAGGTGATTCTAAGTCAGCTTCCTTCCACTTCGATATCGAAAAACAAAGTGGAAATGATGTTTTACAAGTAAAGGATGCAACTATCGGCTATGATGAGGATCCAATTATTGAACATGTAACAATGCGCTTAACTCGCGGGGATAGTGTTGCTTTAGTTGGTCCAAACGGAATCGGGAAATCGACATTATTAAAATCACTTGTGAATAAGTTGCCACTATTACATGGTGATGTTTCTTTCGGATCCAACGTCTCGGTTGGTTATTATGATCAAGAACAAGCAAACTTAACATCTTCTAAGCGAGTTTTAAATGAGTTATGGGATGAATATCCACTGCAGCCTGAAAAAGAAATTCGTACGATATTAGGTAACTTCTTATTCACAGGGGATGATGTACTAAAACCAGTATCTTCTCTTAGTGGTGGACAAAAAGCTCGATTAGCTCTTGCAAAACTTATGATGCAAAAATCGAATTTATTAATTCTTGATGAACCTACGAACCATCTTGATTTAAATAGTAAAGAGATTTTGGAGAATGCTTTAATTGATTATCCAGGCACCCTTCTATTTGTCTCACATGACCGCTACTTTATTAATCGTGTAACGACGACCGTTGTTGAGTTATCAACAGAAGGTGCACAGGAATATTTAGGTGACTACGATTACTACGTTGAAAAGAAAAATGAAATGATTGAACGCGCAGCATTTGAACAACAAGAACAGCAAGAAAACCAAGCACCTGTTCAAAAAACTGTAGCTCAAGAAAAATTAAATTATCTCGAAGAAAAAGAGCGTAAACAATTAGAACGTCAACGCACCCGAAAAATTGAGGAGCTAGAACAAAACATTGTAGAATTTGAAGAAGAAATTGCTACGTTAGAAGATCAACTTTGCTTACCAGAAATATATGCAGATTATGAAAAGGCTAGTGAAATTACAACGAAAAAGCAAACACTACAAGAGCAACTTGATGCATGTATGGCAGAATGGGAAGAATTGCATTTATAAGAGTATGAATAAGAAGGATGTCTCATAAGTCAGGATTTTTGACTATGCGACATCCTTTTTGTCTTCCAGTTGGGATGAACGTCATATTGTATAAACAATTCGACACGACATATCGATTTACCGACAAAGTTTGACATTGTTAATCACTCCTATCATAAGAGCGTATTTCAAAATGTTTTTTAGAGATATCTTCTTGTTATTTATTTCCCGAAAAAGAATACATGTAAAGGTCAGACTTCATCTGATTTATCCACAAGTTTATACACATATCCACCTTTGTAAAATAAACTCCAAAATAACTTTTCCACATTATCCACAATTGGCAAAAAAGTTATCAACATTTTATATACACAGTAAAACCCACATTATCAACAGATAATATGGGTTTTATCCACAAGCTGTGGTTAATTTTGTGTATAACTATGCTTCAATATCTAATCCTGGATTTGCATTTAAAGCTAATGTAGCACGTTTTCCTTGTTCATATGCAATTGTACCTGCCGCTGCAATCATGGCTGCATTATCTGTGCATAAAGATAGCGGAGGAATAAGTAGCTCAATATTTTCTTTTTGTGCAAATTCTTCTTCTAAACGTGCACGAAGTCCTTTATTAGCAGCTACTCCACCAGCTAGCAGCAGTTGCTTTACGTTATACGCTTCTGCTGCACGGGATGCTTTCGTTACAAGTACATCTATTACACTCGCTTGGAAACTTGCTGCTAAATCTTCTGGTGCAATTTCTATCCCGCGTTGTTTTGCGTTATGCACAGTGTTGATAACTGCTGATTTCAATCCACTAAAACTGAAATCATACGAATCAGGTTCTAGCCATGCACGAGGCAAATCGATTGTTGGTTCTCCTTCATGTGCAAGGCGATCAATATGAGGACCACCTGGATATGGCATAGATAACGTACGAGCTACTTTATCATATGCCTCTCCAGCTGCATCATCTCTTGTTTCACCAATCACTTCGAATGAACCATGTTCTTTCATATAAACAAGCTCTGTATGCCCACCAGATACAACAAGTGATAGTAGTGGAAATTGAACTTCTTTTACTAAACGATTCGCATAAATATGACCAGCGATATGATGAACACCAACTAGAGGAATATCATGTGCAAAAGCTACTGCTTTCGCTGCATTTACTCCTATTAAAAGCGCTCCTACTAAACCAGGTCCTTCTGTTACAGCAATTGCATCAATATCATCAAATGTGATATTTGCTTCTTTTAAAGCTTCTTCTAACACAACTGTAATTTCTTCTACATGATGACGGGATGCAATCTCTGGTACAACTCCGCCGAAACGTTTATGACTTTCAATTTGTGATGCAACGACATTCGCAATAATTTCCGTTCCATTTTTAACAACTGCTACTGCTGTTTCATCACAACTTGTTTCAATACCAAGTATAATCGTATTTTTTTCCATTATATATTCACCCACATTACGAGACCATCTTCCTGATTGTCTGCATAGTATCGTTTACGAATTCCACCATTTTGAAATCCGTATTTTCTGTATAACTGTTTTGCTACTTCATTTGATACACGTACTTCAAGTGTCATCGTTTTTACCCCTAAATCTTTCGCTTCGGAAATAACTTCTTTCAATAAAGCATCCCCTAGCTTTTGACCTCTGTATTCTGGCAAAATAGCTATATTTGTTATATGTGATTCATCAATAATTATCCACAATCCACAATACCCAATTACACGACCATCTTTTTCTAGCACAACATAATGTGCATGTTCATTCGTCGTTAACTCACGGTGAAAGGCATCTGCAGTCCAAGGAGTTGAAAAAGACGCTTCTTCAATAGCTACAATTTGAGCGATATCCTCGAGTTCCATCTTTCTAAATATCATATCCATCTTCTGCAGACTCCTACTTGTTTTGACTTTCTAACCACTTTGTTTCAGCTTCAGCTAAACGAAGATAACTAGGAACAAATGAATGTACATCTTGTTCCTCTTTTTGTAATCCTAAAAACGCCAGCTCACTTGGTCTTGGGTTATTTTTAGTAAAAGGAGCAAATACAGCTTGATCGCCTAAATGTTCTATTATTGTTTCTTTGTGCAGTTTAACATCGTTACCAATAAATAAAACCTGCTTGCCTTTATCTTTTAACATTTGCAACCAGTCTACAATAAGGATGATTCGGTCTTCTTCTATAGAAGTTACATTCTCTCCTTCATATGTATATAACCCAGTATAAATTTGTCCACGTCTTCCATCAAATAAAGGACAGATTAATCCATCAAAATTAGCTCCGTTTGCAGCTACTACTTCTAAACTGGATACACCTACAATCGGTATTTGAAGTGACCAAGCTAATGTTTTTGCAGCTGTCACACCTATGCGAACACCTGTATATGATCCAGGTCCAGCAGCTACAACGATTTTAGTTAATTCTTTCGGTTTTACACCACATTCTTTTAACAGTTGCTCTACAGCTGGCATAAGACGTACAGAATGGTTTTTTGTTAAGTTTGTAATGATTTCCCCAATTACGTTTCCTTCCTCAATAAGGGATACACCCATTACGTAATTTGAAGTATCAATTGCTAGTACTTTCATCTTGTAATAGCTCCTCACATAATCTAATATATCGATCTCCAATTGGCTCGAGTACAATTCTTCTTGTATCATCTCCAGCATGGAATAAACTAATTTGTAACTTCTCATTTGGTAAAAATGCTTCTATTAAATGAGCCCATTCTACTACGGTAATTCCTTCACCGTAGAAATACTCATCAAAACCTAAGTCCTCTTCACTTTCTGCTAAGCGATACACGTCCATATGATATAGCGGCAATCTCCCTTTATATTCTTTAATAATATTAAAGGTAGGACTATTTACAACTCTTTTCACTCCAAGACCTTTTGCTAGTCCTTTTGTAAAAGTTGTCTTACCAGCCCCTAGATCTCCTTCTAAAATAATTACATCTTGCGCCTGGGCAAGTCCACCTAGTTTTTCTGATAACCTTTGTGTTTCCTCAGAGGATTTTGTTGTTATTTTATATTTACTCACAGACTTCACCTACTTTACTCACAATGTTCTCTGCTCTTTATTATACAGGTTTTGAATATATAAAAAAGTCCTTAGGAGTTTTCCTAAGGATAGTTTGACTGTCTTTATTAGTTTTTTGTTAAAACAAATAAAAAAATACGAAACAACATGTTTCGTTCTTTTCTTTATATAAAATGGCGGTCCCGACCGGGGTCGAACCGGCGATCTCCTGCGTGACAGGCAGGCATGTTAACCACTACACCACGGGACCATTTGGTTGCGGGGACAGGATTTGAACCTGCGACCTTCGGGTTATGAGCCCGACGAGCTACCGTGCTGCTCCACCCCGCGATGATATAAATAGCCTGGCAACGTCCTACTCTCACAGGGACAAGGTCCCAACTACCATCGGCGCTAGAGAGCTTAACTTCCGTGTTCGGTATGGGAACGGGTGTGACCTCTCTGCCATCATTACCAGACTATTGAAGGTATATTCCTTCAAAACTAGATAACATTTGCTACATATTATATGGTTAAGTCCTCGATCTATTAGTATTCGTCAGCTCCACATGTCACCATGCTTCCACCTCGAACCTATCAACCTGATCATCTTTCAGGGATCTTACTAGCTTACGCTATGGGAAATCTCATCTTGAGGGGGGCTTCATGCTTAGATGCTTTCAGCACTTATCCCTTCCGCACATAGCTACCCAGCTATGCCCTTGGCAGAACAACTGGTACACCAGCGGTGCGTCCATCCCGGTCCTCTCGTACTAAGGACAGCTCCTCTCAAATTTCCTACGCCCACGACGGATAGGGACCGAACTGTCTCACGACGTTCTGAACCCAGCTCGCGTACCGCTTTAATGGGCGAACAGCCCAACCCTTGGGACCGACTACAGCCCCAGGATGCGATGAGCCGACATCGAGGTGCCAAACCTCCCCGTCGATGTGGACTCTTGGGGGAGATAAGCCTGTTATCCCCGGGGTAGCTTTTATCCGTTGAGCGATGGCCCTTCCATGCGGAACCACCGGATCACTAAGCCCGACTTTCGTCCCTGCTCGACTTGTAGGTCTCGCAGTCAAGCTCCCTTATGCCTTTGCACTCTACGAATGATTTCCAACCATTCTGAGGGAACCTTTGGGCGCCTCCGTTACACTTTAGGAGGCGACCGCCCCAGTCAAACTGCCCACCTGACACTGTCTCCCGGGTCGATAAGACCCGTAGGTTAGAATTTCAATACAGTCAGGGCGGTATCCCACCAGCGCCTCCACCGAAGCTAGCGCTCCGGTTTCAATGGCTCCCGCCTATCCTGTACAAACTGTACCAAAATTCAATATCAGGCTACAGTAAAGCTCCACGGGGTCTTTCCGTCCTGTCGCGGGTAACCTGCATCTTCACAGGTACTATAATTTCACCGAGTCTCTGGTTGAGACAGTGCCCAAATCGTTACACCTTTCGTGCGGGTCGGAACTTACCCGACAAGGAATTTCGCTACCTTAGGACCGTTATAGTTACGGCCGCCGTTTACTGGGGCTTCAGTTCAGAGCTTCGCTTACGCTAACCCCTCTCCTTAACCTTCCAGCACCGGGCAGGTGTCACCCCCTATACTTCGCCTTACGGCTTCGCAGAGAGCTGTGTTTTTGCTAAACAGTCGCTTGGGCCTATTCACTGCGGCTTTCCGTTAAGAAAGCACCCCTTCTCCCGAAGTTACGGGGTCATTTTGCCGAGTTCCTTAACCAGAGTTCTCTCGCACACCTTAGGATTCTCTCCTCGCCTACCTGTGTCGGTTTGCGGTACAGGCACCTTTTATCTCGCTAGAAGCTTTTCTTGGCAGCGGGGAATCAAAGACTTCGCTCCATAAGGAGCTTCCCCATCACAGCTCAGCCTTCACGATAAGCGGATTTGCCTACTTATCAGCCTAACTGCTTGGACGTGCACAACCAATCGCACGCTTCTTCTATCCTTCTGCGTCCCTCCATTGCTCAAACGATAAAGAGGTGGTACAGGAATATCAACCTGTTGTCCATCGCCTACGCCTGTCGGCCTCGGCTTAGGTCCTGACTAACCCTGAGCGGACGAGCCTTCCTCAGGAAACCTTAGGCATTCGGTGGACGGGATTCTCACCCGTCTTTC
>NZ_CP151108.1:5037500-5135000 GCF_038096195.1 Bacillus paramobilis
TTTTTGAGAGTAGGATTAAACAAGGAGGGATTCCTATGCCTACGTGGCTAAAAAAACAAATGCAACGCGCATATTTTGAAAAAAACCGGCATCAAATTAAATTACTAAATGAATGCTGGTTTTATTATAGCAAAATACACCAAAGCTCATAATCCATTACACATTTTATCCCATAAAAAAAGAGCAGTTTCATCTGCTCTCTTCTCTTACTATTCAATCGGCAACATAGATAGTGCAACGCGACCTTTTTTCGTATCAATATCATCTACCCATACTTTGACGATTTGTCCGACAGATACAATATCTAACGGATGCTTCACATACTGTTTACTCAGTTTAGAAATATGTACTAAACCATCTTGTTTTACACCTACATCAACAAAAGCGCCAAAATCAACAACGTTACGAACTGTTCCTTCCAGTTCCATACCACGTTTTAAATCTTCTAATTTCAAAATCCCTTTTTTCAGAAGCGGTTTAGGCAACTCATCCCTCATGTCTCGCTCTGGACTAATGAGTGCATCTATAATATCAACTAGCGTCGGTTCTCCAACTCCCGTTTCTTCCGATAATTTAGAAATCTCCACTTCTTCTAAGCTCTTTTGCAACTGCGGCTGCCCTACATCATCTTTTGATAACCCTAGACTCTTCAATAACAATTCAACATTTTTATATTGCTCTGGATGAATACCCGTTCTATCTAACGGATTTGCCCCTTCTAATATACGTAAGAAACCTATACATTGTTCATATGTCTTCGCACCTAGACGAGGTATTTTCTTTAAGTCTGTTCGTTTTGTAAATTTCCCTTCTTCTTCACGCTTTGCCACAATATTTTTCGCAACAGTTTTCGATAAACCCGAAACATATTGTAATAAAGCAACTGAAGCTGTATTTACATTCACACCGACTTGGTTAACTGCCGTCTCTACTACAAACGTCAATGATTCATTCAACCTCTTTTGCGATACATCATGTTGATATTGTCCAACCCCAACTGATTTAGGGTCAATCTTTACAAGTTCAGCAAGCGGATCTTGCAGACGTCTGCCGATAGAAACAGCACTTCTTTCTTCAACCTGTAAATCCGGGAATTCCTCACGGGCTAAATCAGAAGCCGAATACACACTCGCACCAGCCTCGTTCACAATAATATAGAAGACTTCTTGTTTCACATTTTGTAATACATCAACTATAAATTCTTCCGATTCTCTAGAAGCTGTACCATTCCCAATCGCAATCATTTCAACTTGATATTTATCTATAATAGAAAGAACTTTCGTTTTTGCATCTTCATATTTACGCACTGGTGGATGCGGATAAATAACATCAATATATAGAACTTTCCCCGTATCGTCTACAATAGCTAATTTACAACCCGTTCTATATGCAGGATCTACCGCTAACACAACCTTCCCTTTCATTGGAGGTTGTAATAACAAATTACGTAAGTTCTCAGAGAAAATATGTATCGCTTGTTCCTCAGCTGTTTCTGTTAATTCTTTTCGAATCTCTCTCTCAATAGAGGATTGAATCAATCGTTTATAACCATCCTCAATCGCTAACTTTACATAATGTGCACTTTTAGAATCATTATCACGAATTACTTTCTTATATAAGAAAGTTACTATCTCATCTACTGGTGGAACAACAGAAACTCTCAATATATCTTCTTTCTCACCGCGGTTCATCGCTAATACACGATGCGGTACTACCTTCTGCAACGGTTCTTCATAACTGTAATACATTTCATATATATTCTTTTCATCTTTCTCTTCATCTTTTACGGACGAAGACATAACACCTTTTCTAAAAGTAACATTTCGAATCCAACTACGATACGCCGCTTCATCTGAAACGATTTCTGCAATAATGTCTTGGGCACCTTGCAATGCCTCTTCTGCAGACTGTACTTCTTTCTCTGCGTTAATAAACTCCACTGCCTTCTGATTTGGATCTTCTTTCTTATATAACAATAACCATTCAGCTAACGGCTCTAGTCCTTTTTCTTTCGCAATCGTTGCTTTCGTTCTTCTTTTCTCTTTATATGGACGATATAAATCTTCTACTTCTTGCAACTTTACAGCCTTAACAATTTGCTGACGTAACTCTTCTGTCAGTTTCCCCTTCTCATCAATAAGACGAAGGACCTCTTCTTTCCTATCTTCAAGCTGCATCATATATTGCCATCTCTCTAAAATTGCACGAATTTGCACTTCATCCAAAGAGCCTGTCCATTCTTTTCGGTAACGAGCAATAAATGGAACTGTGTTACCTTCTTCTGTTAATTGAATAACATGACGAACTTGCTTTTCGGTAAAGCCTAATTCCTTCACTAACATTTTCATTAACGCTTGTCGATTATCTACCATTTCCATATACAACCGTAACCTCCTCTATAATAAAAAAAGTTGCCCTGTAAAGAGAGCAACTTAAACTGCCGATTTAAAAATCTATTAGTCCTAAACTAATTTGTAGCGCTTCATCTACACGAATCATCATCACTTCATCTAAGTGAGTGATTTTGTCCGTTAAGCGCTGCTTATCGATTGTTCGAATCTGCTCAAGTAAAATAACAGAATCTCTCTCAAAACCGTACTTTTTCGCATCAATTTCCACATGAGTGGGTAATTTAGCTTTTTGAATCTGTGCAGTAATAGCCGCTACAATCACCGTTGGACTAAAACGATTTCCGATGTCATTTTGAATGACAAGAACCGGACGAACGCCTCCTTGCTCAGAACCAACAACTGGGGAAAGGTCTGCAAAATACACGTCGCCGCGTTTTACAATCAAAATATTACCCCCCGCTAACTAAGCGTTCTACTGTATGAGCTGCTTCATACTCTGCTAAGAAAGCTTCAGATGCAATACCAAGATTAATTTTTCCCATTTCAATGTACCCACGTCGCATTGATTCATGTTGGTAGCGTTTCTTCGTCTTATGTTGACGCAATAACAGTTGTGTTGCCTGGCAAATTAGTTCATGGCGATTCTTATTCTCTTGTTTTCCAATTCCGTCCAATTCCGTTACCATTTGCTTTGGCAACCGAACCACGATTTCAGTAGTTACACTTGATTCGGACACAAAAATACACCTCCACCGTCAACTACACACCCAAATATATATATGACACCTATTGTAATAATACCATTGTATGGAGCCTGTTGCAAAGACTTCCTTATTCCTTGCTTATGTTTTCCAATTCACAAACAAAACATTCATATTCTTTTATTTTTTATCTCATTACAAACAAGAAGCGAAAGAGTTCCTCCGCAAAATTCACGTTAAATTATGTTAAAAGTAACTATAAGTACAAAGCTTCTCATCAAAAACGAGCTTATTCTTAACCAATGAACAGTCCTCTCAAATGACAAGAAGCAAAACATATTACCTTCTATATATTATTCAAATAATTAATTACCTCTACAACCTTGCCATGCCGTATAAATATTCTCGGCACACGGAAACTTATCGTTGCAATAACCTCATAATTAATGGTCCCGGAGTATTCAGCAACCTCAGTAGCACTAATATACTCATCACCTTGTCTTCCAATGAGTGTAACTTTCGTACCAAGCGGCACTTCACAAGGAAGATGTATCATGAATTGATCCATTGTTACTCGACCTACAATCGGTACCCTTTTACCATTTATAAGCACTTCAAATCCTTGCAATCTTCTAAGCCATCCATCTGCATATCCAATTGCAACGGTTGCAATCCATTCTTCCGTTTTCGTTCGATAAGTGACATTATAACTAATTCCATCCCCTTTAATCACCTGTTTAATATGAGCAACTTTCGTATGCAATGATAGCGCTGGCTCTAATTTAAACGGTAAAAAAGGGCGTATTTCTACAGATGGGGATAACCCATACATCGCAATGCCAATTCGTACTGCATTAAATGTAATCCCTTGAAAACGTAGCGTTGCAGCACTATTAGCTGTATGGACAAACTTAGGATCTACTCCGAATTCTTTCAACCAACTTAACTGCTGCAAAAATGTGTTATATTGCTTATCAAAGTAAGAAGTCTCCACCTCATCCGCTGTTGCAAAATGTGTATAAACTCCTTCTAATTCTAAAAATGGTGCACCTTCTAAACTCTTTAAAAACCCTTTTAATTCTTTGCGTTCGCGTATTCCAATTCTCCCCATGCCACTATCGAAATTAATATGGTATTTCATTGTAGATGAACCATCCCAAAGTTTGATCGCTTCATCCACCCATTCTTTTTGAAAAACAGTTAACGCTACATCATTTTCAGCAGCTACGTTGACATCACGAGGCGGGGAAGGACCTAACACTAAAATCGGCACAGTAATACCAGCCCTTCGAAGCACTAAAGCTTCATCTAAAAAGGCAACCGCTAACCTTGTCGCCCCTGCTTCTAATGCCGTTTTAGCTACCGGTACATAATCGTGTCCATATGCATTCGCTTTAACTACAGCAAAAATCTCTACATTACTTGGAATGAAATTTTTAATGTGTGTAATATTGTTATAAATCGCATCTAAATCCACTTCCACCCAAGTGTCACGGTAAAATGGTGCTTCTTCCATAAATACACTTCCTTATACACGATATGCGAAGCTTATTCTTTTATATGCTTCTTTTATGAAATCCACCCTTCAAACTAAGAAAAGACGTGGTGCACATATATCACCACGTCTAAGAAGTTTACTTCACTTGCTTCTCTGTAACTGAACGAGCAACCATTAATAGCTCCTTCGGCTCTAAACCTTTAGACACGAGCATATATTCTACTCCGTTATGCGACCACGTTAAAGAATCTTTCGTCAATGCCCCAATTGTAAAGCCAAGATCAACCAATTCTCCGCTCACACTTATCGCTGACGAAGCCTCTGCAACTTTTGCCTTTTCTTGTATCAAAGTAAAGGATTTCTTACTTCCAGTGTATGTGAGTATCGCACGCTTGCCACTGTCTGTCTTCAACTCTTTTTCATCTTTCAAAACCATACCTTGTGGCGTATCACGCGGATACAAAATTGCAAATGGTTTGTCTTCTTTCGCTGTTGTTTGAACATCTACTTGTGCTCTAGACATATTTTGTTTCGTATCAAATGCACCTTTATCAAATTTCGCATCAAATTTCACTTTTGAGAAATCTACTTTCACAAGAACATTTTGATCATTGTCCATTAACTTCACCGAAACTGGTGTTAAATCACTTTTCTTCAATGTAATCTCTTGTTTCGGCAACATGTTTTGATGTTGATAGTTTGTTTTTGTTTTAAAAATATAATACTTATCTGTTTTTTCAAAAGTAAGGTTTTTCTTATCCTGCAAAATATCTCTCACAAGGGATTCATATAAATAAGCTTGGCTACTATTTTGTGGCCAATCACTTTGGAAACGGAAACTCTTATTAAGCGCTGGCGTTAATACAAATACCCCTTCTTCATTCCTTAAAATAATTTGGCTTTGGTCTTTCTTCGCATTCTGCAAATTCACACGATAAAAAGAAGGTTCCTTATGCCATATTTCTACTTTATACTCCTGAGGCTCATTCCCTGTTTTAATAGATAGTTTTGCTTCAGCTTGATAACTTTTCATCCCTTTTACTTTCGCCTCTAAATCTCTCACAACATCATCTTGTTTCTTTTCCATACAACCCGCCAACACAAAAACGGTTAATAAACCGACAAGAACTAAAAACAGACGCCTTTTCATCACTTCAGCCCCTTTGCCCCTATAAATGAATGGAAGATGTGCCTTCCTTATCGCTACATCAAATATATGAGACAAAGATATAAAATATGCAGACTAGCGTGACGAGCTTTCTAAAACAACTTGAGCAACAGCAAATTCCCTACTATGACTAATTGATAAATGAACAATATGCTCTGTACTTGTAACGAGAATCGGCTTACCTCTATCATCATTTCTTACTTCAATATCTAAAAAACTTACTTCTTTACCGATACCAGTCCCTACCGCTTTTGAATACGCCTCTTTCGCTGCAAATCTTCCAGCTACAAACTCTGTAAGACGACTTCCCTTCAGTTCCTTAGTAACATTACGTTCACTTTCAGTTAAAATACGCTCCATAAATTTAAGCTTTCCATCTAGCATTTTTTCAATTCGATTCAATTCAATAATATCGATTCCAATCCCTACAATCATTTCAAAATCCCCTTCTTCTATTTAGCTTTCTTTTTTCATACTGTAAGAATAACAGAGAATCTTTCTGATGCAAAAGGAGTGATACTAACAACATGCTAATGCCATCCGTCCGCATTCCCTTACAACCAATCGTCATCGCTTTACTTCTCATACAATTAGTCATGATTATGTTAGGCGACTTTTTTCTCTTTCCCATGGCATCCTATAATGAATATATCGCTAAAGGAGAATGGTGGCGTCTCATAACTTCCTTACTTGTACATGTAGACTTACAACATTTCCTCTCTAATAGTATTTGTTTATTTGTACTTGGCTCTTCTATTGAAAAACAACTAGGGCACTTTTCTTTCATCATTATTTTTTTCCTTTCTGGCATTCTTGGAAATATTTCTTCTTACCTTATTATGCCACTTGAATATATTCATGCCGGGGCATCTGGTGGTATTTTTGGATTGCTAGGAGCACAATTATTTCTATTGTATAGTCGATATCGTTCTTCCAATCCAAGAGACATTGCTATTTTTTCAATCATGATATGTATATTACTACTATTCACTTTCTTCAATCCCTCCGCTAACCCTATAAGTCATTTAACAGGATTGATCATTGGTGGTATTTGCACTCCTTTATTAGCAAAAAAATTCGATGGTGCAGAGCTTATTTAATATAAAAGCTCGCACCATCGACAATTTCTACCTCTGTTTGTTTACTTAAATCTCTCATTAATTGAAATAAAGACTCATCCTTCTTCTTCGCCTCAATCATACAATCAATTTGCGGAACACTTCCCTTTATCTTTTTTAAAAAAGATAAAAAAGTATCTACGTCAATAAAGTCCGCATGCGCTCTCGGGTCTTTCCCTTCTCTAGGACTAGAAATGTGCATTTTCACTGGTAACAAAGACGACTCCCACGTATGTACAACACGCGCCCAATCTTCATGCCAATCTTCTCGATCATGATTCATCATATGGTGATGCAAATCAAACACGACTGGAATATCTAACTTTTCACCTAAATACAATGTTTCTTCTAAAGAAAAGGTCGTATCATCATTTTCTAATATGACCATCTCTTGGATACCTCTTGGAACACTTGACCAATTTTCTATAAAGCGTTCTAATGCGAGCTCCTTATCGTTATAACCTCCACCCACATGTAATACGCATCGTTGCTTATGTTCAATTCCCATACCTTTTAATAATTTTTTATGCATCTGCAATGTTTTTACAGATTGCTTAAAAATTTTCTCCTCAGGTGAATTCAGCACAACAAAATGATCTGGATGGAAATCAATACGCATATTCATTCGAATAGCGTAATCACCTAGCACTTTTAAATTTTCTTTTAAGGGGCGTATATATTTCCACTCTAACAACTCCTCATGGTTTGCTAATGGAACGAGCTTGGAACTAAGCCGAAAGAAAGATATATCATGCCCTTTATTATGCTTCAATAACCGTAAACAATTTTCTAAATTTGAATTAGCAATTCTTTCAAGTTTACGAATTGCAGCCTCTCGGTCATCAATTCTTTGAAACTGCGCATATGTCATCGTTTGAGATGGAGATGCGTTCTTTACATGTACACTCATCGCAACATACCCAAGTCTTACAAGCATGTAGCACCTCTTTTCTACACAAGTTATTATGTAGTATGTACAATTACAGAAATAAAAAAAGAGAATGCCCGCAAAGGGCATTCTCTTTTTTTATTAAGCTTGTGGACGGCTATGATGTTTTCTTTCGCCGCGTCCATTTGAAGATCCAGGACGACCTTGACCTTCGCCTTTACGACCACGGCTACCGCCATCACGATTGCGATCACGGTTACGGCCATCGCCACCACCGCGTCCATCACGATTGCGATCACGGTTACGACCATCGCCACCGCCGCGTCCGTCACGACTACGATTACGGTTACCATCACGGTATCCGCCTCCGTTACCGCCGCGTTTTTTAGAACCGCCACCTCTTGAAACAACTGGTGGTTCTGATGTTAAAGCGATTGGAGTTGTATCTGGCTCTTTTGTCATCATTTTTAAAGCAGCAGCTACTACTGTTACAGAGTCGTTCTCTTCTAACATTTCTTCTGCAATACGCTTATAGTATGATAAATTCTCATTTTGAATTGTGCTTTGAAGTTTTTCAGCGATTAAACGTTGTTGACCTTCTAATGCCTCGTCAAGTGTCGGTGCTTCCATACGATCAACTTTACGTTTTGTTGTGCGCTCGATATTTTTTAATTGTCCTGATTCACGTGGTGTTACAAATAGCATTGCAATACCTTTTTTACCAGCACGGCCAGTACGACCGATACGGTGAACGTATGATTCTGGATCTTGTGGGATATCGAAGTTATATACGTGTGTTACGCCTGAAATATCAAGACCACGTGCAGCAACGTCTGTTGCAACAAGAACTTCAATAGCACCTTCTTTAAATTTACGTAATACAGACATACGCTTCGCTTGTGTTAAGTCACCGTGAATACCTTCCGCTGCATAACCACGTAAGTTTAACGCTTCTGATAATTCATCAACACGACGCTTTGTACGACCGAATACGATTGCAAGCTCTGGAGATTGAATATCTAGTAAGCGTGTTAACACGTCAAACTTTTTCTTTTCTTGCACTTCTAAATAGAACTGCTGAATGTTTGGCATTGTTACTTCTTTTGCTTTTACTTTAATGTGTTGAGGCTCAGTCATGAAACGCTCAGCAATACGACGGATTGGATCTGGCATTGTCGCTGAGAATAATAATGTTTGATGTGTTTCTGGCACATCTGTTAAAATCGCTTCAATATCTTCAATGAAGCCCATGTTTAACATTTCATCCGCTTCGTCAAGAACAACAGTCTCTACGTTTTGTAAACGAAGTGTTTTACGGTTAATATGATCTAAAATACGACCCGGCGTACCAACAATAATGTGTGGGTGTTTTTTTAGAGCACGAATTTGGCGGTTAATATCTTGACCACCATAAATTGGTAGAATACGAACGCGCTTGTGTTTACCAATTTTGTATAACTCTTCTCCAACTTGAATTGCTAATTCACGCGTTGGCGCGATAACAATACCTTGAACTGCTTCTTTATTTGTATCCACTTTATCTAATAGTGGTAATCCGAATGCTGCCGTTTTCCCTGTACCTGTTTGTGCTTGCCCAATAATATCTTTACCTTGCAATGCATGTGGAATTGTTTCAGCTTGAATCGGTGTAGCCTCTTCAAAGCCCATACTTTCAACAGATTGCAGTAAAGATTCACTTAATCCTAATTCTCGAAATGTTGTCAATGTTACTTCTCCTTTTCTATCCTATACTTATCATTTAAAAAAAGGCGTTTTCCGAATTTGCGGAAAAGCCCTTTTCCTGAATGCTCACGTATATAAACGGGCGTATATTCTTCGCGAAAATACTTCTAAACGTTATTACACTTTATCAATTATAAGTTTTGTATGTGCAAAAAGCAAACCCAACTGTTACCTTATTTTCATATTCAGAGTTTTTTTCTTCACTTTTATTTTTTTATGTTTACTGTAAGCGCTTATTATAAGTTTCTTCTATTTTCGCATCTATCATCCCTATTTATATACACCAATTATTTCAACATCGTAATTACTTCTTCTAATTTCATACCGCGAGATGCTTTTATTAATACAACATCTTTCACATCAACTACTGCTTGTAACTCTTTCGCTAGCTCTTCTTTATTATCATACGCTTTTACACGCTCAGTAGGGAAATTAATTTTCGCTCCTTCAGCAATTTGAGCCCCTAATTTACCATATGTGAACACATATGAGATTTTTGCTGGATCGATTAATTTACCTACTTCATAATGAAACTGTACTTCTTGATTTCCAAGCTCTAACATATCGCCGAGTACAACAATCTTTTTAGCAAATCCATCTAAACCATTCATTAAATGGAATGCTGCTTCCATAGCTGTTGGACTTGCATTATAGGCATCATTGATAATTGTTAAACCACTATTTGTTTTTACAATCTCCATACGCATGCCTGTCATTTGAAGTGTTACTAGACCTTCTTTCATCTCTTCCCAAGTCACACCGAAATGTTTCGCAATCGCCATTGAAGCAAGCGTATTGTACACATTGTGTTTTCCTAATACTGGTAGATAGAATGAAATATTTTCTTCTCTATTCATTTTAAAGTGCGTCCCAGTTGCCTGTAATGTTACAGTCGTTGGATAGTAATCATTTGCTCTAGCGTCACCAAACGTAACTGTTTCCGCTATTAAATTCATTTCAGGAACACGATTTGTTAATAATGGCTCATCTCCGTTATATACGAATACTCCACCTTCTTGTAATCCTGTCACAATTTCTAATTTCGCTTCAGCAATCGCCTCACGAGAGCCTAAGTCCATTAAATGTGCCTCACCAATGTTCGTAATGATAGCTGCATTTGGACGTGCTAACTTAGATAAAAATTCAATTTCCCCTCGGCTCGACATACCCATTTCTAATACAGCTACTTCTGTATTTTCTTCTAAGTTTAAAATAGTAAGAGGTAACCCGATATGGTTATTGAAGTTGCCTTCTGTTTTTTGAACTTTGAATTTAGTTGCAAGAAGACTTGTTACAATATCTTTTGTAGATGTTTTACCGTTACTACCTGTCACACCAATAACCTTAACATCCAATTGATCGCGATAATTTTTCGCTAACATTTGTAATGCCGATAGCGTGTCTTCTACAAAAATAACTGGAAGATTCTCAGGTGGATTTGCTACATCTTTCATCCATAATGTCGCCACAGCACCATTTTCAACAGCTTTGTCTACAAAAGCATGTCCATCGAAACGTTCACCTTGAATTGGAACATATAAGTTTCCCTTTTCAATTTTTCTCGTATCAATAGACACTCCTTGTATAGTAATTCCCTCATATTGCTCTGCTAATCCCGTACCATTTACCATCTGCTCTACTTGTTTTAACGTTCGATTTATCATGAAAACACTCCTTACATAGAGGAAGCACTATTCCTGCGAATAGTGCCTCCTCCTTTTTTGTTAGATTGTATATTTAATTTTTTGTTTTTCCTCGTGACGCGCAATTGCTAAATTGATTAGCTCTTCAATTAATTCCGGATACGGTAATCCAGTATGTTGCCATAATAGAGGGAACATACTAAACGGCGTAAATCCTGGCATCGTATTCACTTCGTTAATATATACTTCTCCATCTTTCGTTAAGAAGAAATCAGCTCTTGTTAATCCAGCACCATCTAAAGATTGAAATGCAATAATCGCATCTCGCTTAATAACATTAGACTCTTCTTCTGTCATTTCAGCTGGAATAATTAACGCTGTATCACCATCGATATATTTCGACTTATAATCATAGAAGTCTTTTTTCGGTACGATTTCACCTACAACTGAACATTTCGGTTCATCATTACCTAGTACACCAACTTCTACTTCACGTCCAATAATATTTTCTTCTACAATAATTTTGCGGTCAAATTGGAACGCCTCTTCAAATGCATTCTCAAGCTCTTCACGATTTTTACACTTATTAATACCAACACTTGAACCAAGGTTTGCTGGTTTTACGAAGCAAGGATATCCTAAAACTTCTTCTACTTTTTCATATGCTGTTTCACAATCTTTTTCCCATGTGCTACGAATGAATGATGCATATTTTGCTTGTTTTAATCCAGCTTCTGCAAAGATGTTTTTCATAACAACTTTATCCATGCCAGCAGCAGATGCTAGAACACCATTTCCTACATAAGGAATGTTCATTAATTCTAATAATCCTTGAACCGTTCCATCTTCACCATTTGGTCCATGTAATAATGGGAAAATAACGTCGATAGCATTTTCCTCAGAAGCTGCAGATGGAATGATTTCTGTGCTTAATGATAACGGAGAAATCGCATTTTCTGCACCGCTCATTTTTAGAACTTCAACATCTGTTACTTCACCTTCAATACGCTCACCGCGCACCCATTGACCTTGTTCTGTAATATAAATCGGATGAATCTCGAATTTATCTTGATTTAATGCTTTAATAGCAGCAAGAGCCGTTTGTAGCGAAACTTGATGCTCAGCTGATTTTCCACCATATAATAAACCTAATTTAATTTTTGTCACTGAAATCACCCTAACCAATTGTTTTCATTTTTCTATTTTAGCACTTTTTATAAAAATAGGTAGTTCCTATTTGAAATAAAATGTAACTTCCACAAATAAATAAATGACACCACTTATTGGTTTTCTATACTTTTTTCACTTAAATTTCTTCATACATATATAAAATTACAACTCAATCTAGTTATGTACCTAGAATATGTAGAAATCCCCTTTTTGTGTATGTCATCTACTCATTAAGAAGATTGTTTAGTCAGTGTGCCTTTTTGCCTTTGTTCAACGAGACGATCTAAAGAAACATATACAATACCTGCAACTACACATCCTATAGCTAAAATTGTAAATAAAAAGTGGCCAAGTAATCGGTCCAATAAAAAACCTCCAAGGAGTGGACCGAGTGCACCTCCTGTAATCCACTGCAAACTCGCAGCTCCCATATAAGTCCCTCTCAAATGCTCAGGAGCCAAATTCGCTACAAACGTCATCTGTACAGGCGACATAATCATCTCACCTAATGTATATATGGCATAAACAAACAGCAACGTGATTAAAATAATCATAGCATTTGCATCAAATTCTCCAAACCACTTCGGTAACCACCCTATAAAGAACAAACCAATCCCGAACAAACATGCACCATATAACATCGTCTTCCCGACAGGTTTATCTGTGGCCCATTTTGAAATTGGAAATTGAAACAACACAACTAATAGTCCATTTAAAGCCATTAAATATGGATATGGGTTGTTAGTTCCAAAAATACCTTTCATTTCATTATCAAAGTGCAGTGGCAACATGCCTTCTGTTTGAGAAAATCCCATCGAAATAATGATACCTGCTAATAAATAAATCACTAGTGCCTTATCTCTCATTAATATTTTCCAAACCGCCCCTGATTCCTTTTCTTTATTCTCTTCTTTATTCACGTTCTTTGGCATTGTCTCTTGGATAAGAATGAATACAAGTAATGCATAAAATAACATCGTAGAAGAGGCAATAATAAACACAAGATTCTTCGAAAACATAACTACTGAAGCGCCCATTATCGGGCCAATTGCAGCACCTATATTGTGCCCCATTCGCAATAATCCGTATGCTTCTGTTCTCTTTTCTGGAATTGTTACATCCGCAACCATCGCTGATGCAGCTGGATGAAATAGCGAATTACTTAATCCTAAAAAAACAGATAAAATCGCGTAAGGAATAAATCCTTCTATAAATAAAAAACCGAGCATTAATACCGCATTACTCGTCATCGAAAATATCATAATTGGCTTTCTTCCATATATATCAGCAATTCTTCCCCCTATAATTGATCCAAAGCTTGCAGCAATTGGAGAAAGCGCCATAATAACTCCAACCTGCAATAATGAATCTACCTTATCTTTTAAATATAATGCAAAAAAAGGCATCAACATCATCATTGCAATTCCATTTAACGTCTCACCAATAAACCGTATCCATACGTTACGGTCCATCTCTCTTAACTCACGCCACGTATTTTTCATCATTCCACCCCTTTAGTTCACCAACAATCATCTTATAATAATTTCAGAAGAATGTAAATTTTCAGAACAAAAAATCCACCCTAACTGAATTAGGATGGATTTTTCTACTTATAAATTTGCTGCATCATCTTCGTCTTTACTATTATTTAAAGCACTATGTTTTCGGCTATATAAGAAATAAACCGCAATACCGATAACCATCCATACTCCAAAACTAATCCAAGCCGTTCCGGATAATTGAAGCATTAAGTATAAACAAAAAATCACCGTTAATGCTGGTAAAAATGGTACAAGCGGCGCCTTAAATGCTCTTGGTAAATCAGGATGAGTTCTTCTCATTACAATAACAGCAACAGCTACAAGTGCGAAGGCTGATAGAGTCCCCATATTTACAAGATGCGCTAACACATTTAAATCTATTAATCCTGAAATAAGCGCTGCAATAATTCCTGTTGTCCATGTATTTAAAAATGGTGTTTTAAATTTTGGATGGACTTTAGCAAGACGTTTCGGCAATAATCCATCTCTACTCATTGCATACGAAACACGTACTTGCCCATACATCATAACTAACATTACTGTTGTAATTCCTGTAATTGCTCCTACTGAAATTACTCCTGCTAAACTATCTTGTCCAATAAATTGAAGCGCAAAAGCAACTGGATCTGATATATTTAACTGTCCGTATGGAACAATTCCTGTCAAAATAAGTGAAACAACAATATAAAGAACCGTACAAATTAATAAAGATGCAATAATGCCAATTGGTAAATCACGTTGTGGACGTTTCACTTCTTCTGCTGCCGTTGAAACTGCATCAAATCCTATAAATGCGAAGAACACTGTAGCAGCTCCAGCCATTACACCATCTAAACCAAACGGCATAAAAGGTGTCCAATTTTCAGGTTTTACATAATTAAAACCAGTAAAGATAAATATGAGAACAACCGCTAATTTAATAAACACCATAATGTTATTTATTCGTGCACTTTCACGAACACCTCTAGATAAAAGAACTGTCATCACTAAAATAATTAAAACCGCAGGCAAATCAATTATTCCACCCTTTCCTGTACCAGGGGCCGAGGAGAGAATGGTAGGAATATGGATCCCAAATCCCTTTAATAAAGATTGAAAATAAGCGGACCAACCGTTTGCTACAGCAGATGTAGCGAGTAAATACTCAAGCATTAAGTCCCATCCAATTAAAAATGCGAATACCTCTCCCATCGTCGCATATGTGTACGTATACACACTGCCTGAGACTGGAACTGAAGAAGCGAATTCAGCATAACAAAATGCAGCAAAGGCACAGGCTAACGCGGCTATCGCAAATGATAATATAATAGCTGGTCCAGAATGTTTTGCTGCTACCACGCCCGTTAGAACAAAAATACCTGTTCCAACAATTGCCCCGATTCCAAGCATAGTTAAATCCAATGCGCCCAATGTTCTCGCTAACGTCTTTTGCTTACTTTCTTGCATTAACTTTGCAATAGGCTTCTTTTGAAAAATTTGCTTCATAGCATGCTCCTCCAAGTTTTAAATTTTCTGAAAATTTTTAATTCGCTTTTTTATTTTACTCATTGCACTTTTCCCAGTCAATACTTTTGTCGAAATAAGTAGAAATCTTTCGGAACATACAATATCCTTATCGTTGTTTCTATATATCTTTCCGTATTTTTTTTTGGTATTATTATACATGTCGATTCCACAAAAGAGGCATGCTCAATTATTGAGCATGCCTCTTTTTACCTATTTCACAGTATGTGAACCTTCTTCAATCCAGCTATACATATATTTTTCATCTTCCGTCTCATGTGCTTGTTTTACAATACGAAGCGGACGGAATGTGTCTATCATAACAGCTAATTCAAGCGTTTCTTTTTTCCCTATACTCGCCTCTGTTTTCCCTGGATGCGGCCCATGAGGAATTCCGCTCGGATGAAGTGTAATAGAGCCTTCTTCCACACCTTTCCGGCTCATAAAGTTTCCTTCTACATAGTACAGTACTTCATCACTATTCACGTTACTATGATAATATGGTGCCGGAATAGATTCTGGATGATAGTCGTATAAACGTGGTACGAAAGAGCAAATAACGAAATTGTGACCTTCGAACGTTTGATGTACTGGAGGTGGCTGATGAATACGGCCTGTGATCGGTTCAAAGTCCTCTACATTAAAGACCCACGGATATAAATAGCCATCCCATCCAACAACATCTAACGGATGGTGCCCTAAAACATGTTTATGCATATACCCTCGCGACTTTGTCATTACGACAAACTCACCTTTTTCATCATACGTCTCTAATTTTTCAGGACCACGAATATCCCTCTCACAAAACGGACTATGCTCTAACAATTGTCCGTATTCATTGCGATAGCGACGCGGCGTTGTAATTTGACTATTTGCCTCTACAACAAGAAACTTAGTCTCTCCTTCATCTGGAATAACACGATAGATTGTTCCAATTGGAATCGTTACATAATCACCTTTTCGATAGTGAATCGTTCCAAACATCGTTTCAATTTTACCTGTTCCGTAATGAACAAATAACATTTCATCGCCATCACCATTACGGTAGAAATAGTCCATTTTTTCCGTTGGAGTCACTACTCCAATTAATAAATCCTCATTCCCAAGCATAAAGTTTCTTCCGCTTACTGCATCGCCAGTTTTTTTATTTTCTTTCGTGCGAAAATGACGATGAGCAAGAGCTACATCTTCTTCATACTGCAACTGACAGGAATGTGATACCGCCGAATGCGATACTTCCGTTGGCATATAATGATGATATAAAATAGACTGCGTACCAGAAAAACCTTTCGTTCCCATTACCTGTTCACGATAAAGCGATCCATCCTTTTTACGGAATTGCACATGTCGTTTATGAGGTAGCTCCCCCATGTGACGATAAAACATGCCCATCACCTGCTTCCATTTCTTTTTTGACCGTATTACGTAACGTACCTAAACCAGTAATCGTAAGTTCTACAACATCTCCATCTTGCAGCCACTCTTCCGTACCCAGTTCTAAAATACAACCTGTCCCTACTGTCCCAGAACCAATCACATCGCCTGGATATAACGTGACGTCTTCTGAAGCACGTTCAATCATTTCAGCAAATGTATAGTAAATATCTTGGAAGTTCCCCTTTGATAATAGCTTTCCATTTACATGAGCAGTCATCTCTAACTCATAACGATCACCGTTACGATAAACCTCTAGCTCCTCTTTCGTAACAAGGTGCGCTCCTAATGAAGTTGCAAAATCTTTTCCTTTTGCCGGACCGAGTCCTACCTTCATTTCTGTTGCTTGTAAGTCCCTTGCACTCCAGTCGTTCATAATACAATAACCAAAAATGTATTCCTCTGCTTGCTCACGAGAAATATTTCTTCCTTCTTTCCCAATTACGCAAGCAATCTCTAGCTCATAATCAAGTTTTTTAGATTTCTTCGGACCAATTACAAAATCATCCGGACCAATTACAGCACGATGGTTCGTAAAATAAAAAACCGGGATATCGTACCATTCAGGTACAACATCTAGCCCTCTTCGGCCACGGGCCGTTTTTACATGCTGTTCAAACGCGTAAAAATCACGAATACTACTCGGATTAGGAATTGCCGCCGCTAATTGTACGTCCTTTAAGGAATATACACCCTTTTCTGGATGCTTAATCTTACGCAATACTTCTACATACTCATCCGCTTTCTCTAAAAAGGCGAACATAGAAGAAGGTAATTTTCCATCACTAGCAAGATTCATATCAATTACTTTGTCACCTTCAAGCCATCCAGCTCGCATTTCTTTCGAAGGAAGACGAAATGTAACAAATTTCATCATGATTCCTCCCTATGAAAATGAAATTTCCACCAGCAAAAAGACTTTTGCTGGTGGATACAAATCTTATAAGTTTCCGCGACGTTCCTGTTCTCTTTCAATTGATTCGAATAATGCTTTAAAGTTCCCTTCTCCAAATCCGCGAGAACCTTTACGTTGAATGATTTCAATAAATAAAGTTGGACGATCTACAATTGGTTTCGTAAAGATTTGTAGTAAGTATCCTTCCTCATCACGATCTACTAAAATCTTTAATTCTTTTAATCTATCAATTTCCTCATCAATTTTTCCAACTCGTGCACTTAACTCATCATAATAAGTGTCAGGTGTATCTAAAAACTCCACGCCATTTTCACGAAGCGCTTCCACTGTTTTCACGATATCGCTTGTTAATAAAGCAAGATGTTGTACACCTGCTCCATTATAGAATTCTAGATATTCTTGAATTTGTGATTTTCTCTTTCCATCTGCTGGTTCGTTAATAGGGAACTTAATACGACTTCCATTTGTCATAACTTTCGACATTAATGCTGAATACTCTGTACTAATATCATCATCATCAAAATGGATCATTTGTTTAAAGCCCATAACGTTCTCGTAATAACTAACCCACTCTTCCATTTTTTCAACATTACCAACTACGTGGTCTACAGCAATTAAACCTGACTCTTCAAATGGAATATTAAACTCCACCTGTTGGAATCCCGGCATAAATGTTCCTTTATAATTTTTACGCTCTACAAGCGTGTGAATTGTATCACCATACGTACCAATAACTGCTTTTTTCAGTGTACCGTTCTCGTCTGTTAATTCCACAGGTGGAGCAATCGCAACAGCACCACGTTTCACTGCTTCCGAGTATGCCTTATCAACATCGTCAACAAGTAAAGCAACATCTTTTACACCATCACCATGTGTCTTTACAAATTCTGCGATACGATTGTCGCTACTTAAAGCTCCAGACACAACAAAACGCATATTTTTTTGCACAAGAACATAAGATACCTTTTCACGGTTACCAGTTTCTAATCCAGAGTAAGCCACAATTTTGAATCCGAATGCTCTCGCAAGGTAATAACTTGATTGCTTTGCATTTCCTACGTAAAATTCCAAATGATCTACATCACGTACCGGAAAAAAGTCCTCCATTTGTGCAGCTAGCGTATCCATAGATTTTTGTTTCATAAAATCCTCATCCCCCTGTAAATAGATTAAATGGTCCATACTTAAAACCAACCGAAAACGCTTCCAACGTAAGTTATTAGAAATTAGTTAGCAAGCTAACAAATTCTGACCTTTAAAATTTTCTATCTTTTCTGTCAAATTCCTCTTTTTTTCTTACATATAAAATTCGACTTTTTTCTCTTTACATAAAGGAGGGAATATTCATACTTGAAGGTATATATGAGAGGAAAACAAAAAAGACCCCAACATATTAACTACTTACTAATATGCTAGAGTCTTTATTTTTTTTGAATGATTGTATTTATATATCTCATACTAATATATTTGCAAGGAATAGAATAAATGATGTTAATACTACCGCTCCACCTAATGATCCTAATAAATCTGTTTTTGTTACTTGTAACACTTGTTCACTGTTCATATTCCTCATTCTCCTTTCATTTTGTATAATTTAAAACTTCTATTATACTAATACACTTGATAGAAATACGATTAATGCCGTTAATACTACTGCTCCACTTGCTGATCCTACGAAGTCACCTTTTGTTACTTGTAATACTTGCTCTTTCATTTTGCATTCTCCTCTCTTTTTTCTTTTATTACAAAACTTCTATTATACTAATACGCTTGATAGAAATACGATCAATGCTGTTAATACTACTGCTCCACTTGCTGATCCTACGAAGTCACCTTTTGTTACTTGTAATACTTGCTCTTTCATTTTGCATTCTCCTCTCTTTTTCTTTATTACAAATCTTCTATTATACTAATACGCTTGATAGAAATACGATTAATGCTGTTAATACTACCGCTCCACTTGCTGATCCTACGAAGTCACCTTTTGTTACTTGTAATACTTGCTCTTTCATTTTGCATTCTCCTCTCTTTTTCTTTTATTACAAAGCCTCTATTATACTAATACGCTTGATAGAAATACGATTAATGCTGTTAATACTACTGCTCCACTTGCTGATCCTACGAAGTCACCTTTTGTTACTTGTAATACTTGCTCTTTCATTTTATGTATCCTCCTTTTTAATAAGTTATCTATATGTAATTTCTAAGAAATGTTTATTTCATAGTTTTTATGTTAGCGTTACATTAAAGTTAATAACGTAACGTTTGTAACATTAATGTAACATAACTATCGTTACGTTGCAATATAATTACGTAAATTTTATTACACTTTTTTTACGATTTTTATAAACACCCTTAAAAACCCTGTTTTCATGCACTTTCCACTAAGTTGATGTTTGTAATATTGTTGTAATATTACAGTCATATAACGAAATATACCCATACTTACCTCTACTTTTGTTACAAATTAAAGTGCATATTTAAATGAATACGCTGGAATCTATCAAGCTTTTACTAACTGTTCGTGCTAGATAAAATACAATCTTTCCAAGATAAGTTTATATGTTTCCTCTATATAACTATGTATAATAAAAGCAAAGAGGTGGTCATTTTGAAATTAATCGCATTAGATATGGATGGTACACTACTATCATCTAATCTTGAGATCTCCAAAGAGAACTTACAAGCTATCCAAACTGCAAAAGAGGCTGGTCATATTGTCATGATTTGTTCTGGTCGCGCAAAAGAGGATGCTTTAAAATTATTGGAAGAATATAAACTATCTCTTCCAGTTGGAGCGAGCAATGGGGCAATTGTTTATGTGGATGGAAAGGTAATTAACTCGCGTTGTTTACAAAACGATAAAGTATACAAGCTTGCAAAATTACTAGAATCTGAAGGTTTTCCATATAAGCTATATACGAATAAAGGAGTTTATTCTCCATATACATGGCAAGATCAAGTCATGCAAGCGTTTGAAGAGAACAAGCATACACTAGATGTTACACTTGAAGAACTTGAAAGAATTACAGAAAAACAAAAGAAATCAAACTTAATTACTGATTTCCAAAAAATCGAAGATGTTGTAAATAATCCAGAATTGGAAATATCTAAATTCTTCATTTTGACATTTAATGCGGCGCATCGTGCACAGCTATTAAGCATGTTACAAGAAGACACTGATATTTCCGTTACGGCATCAGCTCCTACTAATGTAGAAATTATGGATAAGCATGGTCATAAAGGGAACGGTCTACAAGAAATGGCTGCTTATTTCAATATACCAATTGAAGATACTATTGCTATCGGGGACAACTTTAATGATGTACCAATGTTACAAGTAGCTGGTTTATCAGTTGCAATGGGAAATGCTGAAGAAGATGTAAAAAAACTATGTGATGTTGTAACGTTAACAAACAATGAACATGGTGTTGCTCATGCAATCGAGCAATTTGTATTGAAACAAACTTCATCTAGTAAATAAAAAAAGGACTCTTTCTATTTGAAAGAGTCCTTTTCTTTTATACATGATGACAAGCTACAAAATGCTCCTCACCAACATTACGGAATTCTGGTACCGTTTGTTTACAAATATCTGTTGCAAACGGACAACGTGTATGAAAACGACAACCCGAAGGTGGATTTGCTGGACTTGGAATGTCACCCTCTAGTATAATTCTCTCTCGCTTCACTGTTGGATCTGGTATTGGCACAGCCGATAACAATGCTTTTGTATACGGATGAAGCGGGTTCGTAAATAACTCATCACGCGGCGCTGTTTCCACAATTGTTCCTAAATACATAATCCCGATTTTCGTACATAAATGTTCGACTACACTTAAATCATGTGAAATGAACAAATAGGATAATCCCTTTTTCTCCTGTAACTCACTAAATAAGTTAATGATTTGTGCTTGAATAGATACATCTAGTGCTGCCACAGGTTCGTCAGCTACAATGAATTCCGGGTTTAATACCATAGCTCTTGCGATAACGATACGCTGACGTTGTCCACCAGAAAACTCATGAGGATACCGATCAATATGATATGGGGCTAAGCCACATAACTCTAATACTTCTGTTACCTTTTCACGAACATTTTCCTTCGTCGCCAGTCCGTGAGCCAACATCGGCTCGCCCAGTGCTTCTCCAATTCTCATTCTCGGATTTAGTGAGCTAAATGGATCTTGAAACACAAGCTGCATATTAGGACGATGTTTTCTTAATTCCTCTTTTGATAAAGAATGAACATCGTGTCCTTTAAACTTCACTTCCCCCTCCGTTTTTTGGACGAGACGTAAAATGGTTTTTCCTATCGTCGTTTTTCCGCTTCCTGATTCACCAACAAGACCAAATACTTCGCCTTTATTAATAGTAAAACTTACTCCATCAACTGCTTTTACATGTCCAACTGTTCTACTAAATATGCCGCCTTTAATCGGAAAATATGTTTTTAAGTTTTTCACTTCTAATAATGGTTCATTCATTGTTCCGCACGCTCCTCATATAACCAGCAAGCTACTTTATGATTCTCATCATGTACATTTAGATTCGGTGCTTCTTCTTTACATATTTCCATACAATGCTCACAACGACCGCTGAAATAGCAAAATTCATCCAAACCAACTAAATTAGGAACTTGCCCTGGAATAGAATATAGTTTATCTATTCGTTTTCCCATCACTGGTTTTGATTTCAACAAGCCTTTCGTATATGGGTGTTTCGGATTTTGGAATATTTCTAGTACTGGGGCTTCTTCAATAACTTTCCCGCCATACATAACGACAACGTAATCAGCCATTTCTGCTACAACGCCTAAATCATGTGTAATTAATAAAATGGATGTTTTAAATTCCTCTTTCACTTGTCTTAATAAGTCTAATATTTGAGCTTGAATCGTAACATCAAGAGCCGTTGTCGGTTCATCAGCAATTAATAACTTAGGATTACAACTAAGTGCAACAGCAATCATAATACGTTGTAACATCCCGCCGCTCAGTTCGTGCGGATAAGAATGGACGATTTCATCAGCACGAGCTATGCCGACTTTACGAATTAACTCAATTGCTTTCTTATACGCTTCGTTTTTACTAAGTAATTCATGCTCCCTTAACGTCTCTACAATCTGTTCCCCTACAGTGAAGACCGGATTTAGCGATGTCATCGGTTCTTGGAAAATCATCGCAATATCATTACCTCGTAAACTACGAAGCTCTTTCTCTTTCATTCCTAAAAGACTTTTTCCTTCATATAAAATATCTCCGCCTACTACACTGCCGGATTCAGCAATAAGTCCCATAATAGATAAAGCTGTTACACTTTTCCCGCAACCCGATTCACCTACTACACAAACCGTTTCACCTTCTCGAACAGCAAAGCTAACATGGTTTACAGCCTTTACTGTCCCTTCTTCTGTCTGAAAGTGTGTTTGTAAATCTTTCAGTTCTACTACCGCTCTACTCATACCTTCTCACCTACCGTCTCATCTTTGGATCTAACGCATCACGAAGTGCATCACCAAGTAAATTAATGGATACAACTGTTATAAAGATTGCGAAACCTGGCGGAATCCATAACCACGGACGCTTTTGAAAATCAATTAATGAGTTAGCTGCGCTAATCATATTCCCCCATGATGGTGTAGGTGGGACGACGCCGAGACCTAAGTAACTTAGTGCGGATTCACTTAAAATAGATCCAGCCACACCCAAAGTTGCTACAACAATAAGCAACGGAAAGACATTAGGAATTAAATGATGGATAATTTTCCGAGAATCCTTTAATCCTAATACATCTGCTGCTTGCATAAAGGCTTGCTCCCGCAATGTTAAAATTTGTCCCCTCACAAGACGAGCAAGTCCTGGCCATCCTACTAAACTTAAAATAATCATTACAACATATAAACGGTATTCCGATGGTAATTTCCATTCTGACAGAATTGCTCCCATTATAATAAGTAGCGGTAATCCCGGAATCGACATTAACACATCCGCAACACGCATAATTAAATGATCTACAACCCCTCGATAAAAACCAGCAATCGCTCCTAATAGAGCTCCTAGTATAACGGATAGTAGCATCGACGCTAAACCAATCGTTAGTGAGATACGTCCTGCTTGCATAAGTCTAGTTAAAATATCCCGTCCCAACTGATCGGTTCCAAGCCAATGTGATAGGCTGGGTGGCTTATTAATTTGTGTTACTTGTACTTTCCCATCAGCATATGGTGAAAAGATTGGACCGATAAAACTAAATAAAAACATGAATATTAAAACGTATAAGCCATACAATGCCATCTTATTTTTCTTGATTTTTTTATACGCTTGGCGCCATGGTGATGATTCATTTCTCTTTTTTCGTTCTTTCTTTTTCTCTATTATTGGTGTAATAGTCTCCATATCTTTCCCCCCTTACTTCAATCGAATTCTTGGATCAACAAACGCATATACAATATCAGCTAAGAAATTAGCCATAATGGTTAAACAAGAAAGAAACATCGTAAAGGCCATTAATACCGTATAATCACGGAAGTTTAATGCTTCTAATTGAATACTCCCAATCCCTGGCCAGTTAAAAATCTGTTCAATAATAATAGCTCCTGAAAATAAACCTGGTAATTCAAAAGCAAGTAATGTAATTGCTGGTAAAATTGCATTTTTCAATGCATGTTTATAAATAACAGTTCTTTCTTTTAAACCTTTTGCACGAGCAGTACGAATATAATCTTGCCTAACAACATCCAACATGCTGGTTCTAAAATATCGTGTTAACGATCCTACACCAAGAAGCGTTAAAATAAACACAGGTAGAATCATGTGACGTAATACTTCAAATATGTATGCTATCCCTGTTGAGTTACTCCCAATATCAATCATGCCACCAATAGGTAGTAACTTTAAATCAACTGCTAATAATTTAATTAAAAATAATCCGATAAAGAATGATGGAAATGACATTGCTGCAAAGACACCGATTGTTACTAATCTATCAAACCAAGAGTGCTGCTTTGTTGCAGAAATAACCCCAATAATAAGAGCAATAATCCAAGTGAAAAATAAAGCTGCAACAGCAACGATAAATGTATTCCAAATAAATTTATTAAGTAATGAAGTTACAGGTTCTTGATACTGTAAAGAAAATCCAAAATCACCATGTAAAGCATTCAATAACCAGTGAAAATATCTTTCAATAATTGGTTTGTTTAAGCCATACAATTCCCTTAACTCTTGAGCTCTCTCTGGTGTTAACTTTGGATTTGAATCAATATAATCCCCCGGCAAAAGTGCAAATAAGAAAAAAATAATAATAGATGTACCAAACAATGTAGGGATCATTTGAAGGAACCTACGAATGATATATGTTTTCACCTTTTGTCTCCCCAATCCTATTTACTTAAAAATAGAAGAACATTTTTTCAAAACAGCTACTATTCCATCGCTGTATGAAAAAACGCCTTCTATTATTTAGGTCAACCCTTATTGTTCAATAGATAACACCGGTAAGTTGGAACTAATGCTATCGTACTTTTCTGGATCAATTCCTTTTATACGTGCATTATGAGCATAAAGTAGTTTACGATAGTTTAATAAAATAACTGGTGGATCATCACTTAACTCTTTGTACAGTTCTTTATAAATTGCTTTACGTTTTTCAATATCTGTCGTCCCTATACCTTTTACAATCAAGTCATCTACTTTCGGGTTGTTATAACCCGTATCACTTTTTGGATTAGTTGATAAGTAATCACTTACAACTTCACTTGGATCACTAATTCCTGGTGTTGAAACTGCAGCTAAATCGTAGTCACCTTTTCCTACTTTTGAAAGCATCGTATTAAAGTCCATCAATTCTGGATTTAATTCAACACCGATTTCCTTGTAACTTTCTTTTGCAATTGGAATAAAGATATCATTTGTTTTACCTGTATTTGATGCGTAGTATGTTAATTTTAATTTTTGACCATCTTTTTCACGAACCCCGTCAGAACCTACCTTCCAACCAGCTTCATCCAATAATTTTTTAGCCTTTTCTACGTCGTGTGGATATTTATTAATACCTTCTTCTGTATATGCCCATGAAACTGGCGCAATTGGTACGTTAGCAACAGATCCATATCCTTGTAAAGCTGTATCCACATACTTCTTACGGTCTAATCCATAAGTAAGTGCTTGACGTACCTTCTTATCTTTCAAATACGATTTCTTATTATTTACATAGATATAAGCAATATCACTTGATGATTCAAGATTAATATTTGCAAACTCTAATCCTTTTAATTGGTCTATATTCTCAGGATTTGCTCTAAATCCACTATAGTCCAGTTCACCTGTTTGGAATAATTGGAATCCAGTATCACCTGATGTAATTTTGTAAATAAAGTTTTTGATTTTTGGTTTACCTGCATAATAATGTTCGTTAGCAACAAAGCGTACTTCTTGACCTGGAACATATTTTTCAAATTTATATGGACCCGCTGCAATTGGTTGCCCATATAATGCTTTTAAATAGTCTAAACTTGTATTTTGTTTATAATCTTTTCCATAGTAAGCTTTTGATAGCACTGGGCCACCTAAATTCGTTAGCGCCTGTGAATTAACTTTTTCAGTTGTAATTTTAATTGTCTGTGGATCAACAACTTGAATTCCTTCAATAGAAGTTGCTTTTCCTTCCTTATATTCTTTCCCGCCTTTAACAGCATACTGAGCAATATCCAATCCACCTTCATACGCTTTATCATGAAGTAGTGTTAGTGTAAATGCTACGTCATCCGCCGTTAAAGGCGACCCATCACTAAATTTTAAATTTTTACGTAAGTGGAATGTATATGTTAACTGGTCAGCAGAAATATCCCATTTTTCTGCAAGATCCGGAACAGGTTTACTTTGTTTGTCTGTTGTTACTAATGACGCAAAAATAACAGACGTTACATTTCCATCCCAACCATTCTCTTGGAAATACGGAAGGAAAACTCCCCCTGGCTTAGAAATGGCTGTAATAAAGGTATCTTTTCGTTGATTTGCTTTCTCTGGACTTTTCTTTTTATCTGTAGCTGGAATTGATTCAATCTTAGCGTCTTTTAAATCCTGCTTTTTTACCGGTTCTGTAGAAGCCGTATCCTCCTGTCCCCCACAAGCAGATAACACAAGCGAACTACTCAGTAATACCGAAAATACACCAGCCCATTTTTTTGTCTTTGTCTTCATTGTCCCCACCCTAACTGTTTAATAGTTATACCCTTTGAACTTATTAGCTTATGTATGCCTCCCACAGCACATTTATAGCCAATCGGAAAAGTCGGTTTTAATCGTAAAAAAATAGATGTTTTTGAGGGGTAACAATCCTATTCCGACCTTTCCGGTAGACTTTATGGTTATTAGCTTATATCGTCAGTTATATTTTGTCAATTCTTTCTGAATAAATATTTCGATAATTCTTCCTAAATTATTTTTCTATCTTCAATTTAGGTAAACTTAATAAAATACCGTTATAGTTATCTTCTTGCAATCCTTGAATGCGTGCATGATGTGCAGACACAACTTTGCTATTATTTAAGAAGATTACAGGCGGGTCTTCACTTAACTGTTGATATAACTTTTTATAAATTTCTTTTCGCTTTTCAATATCCAACGTTTCTAATGCTTGCTTAGCTAATTCATCTACTTTTGGATTATAATATCCATCATAATTTCGTTTACTTGTTGAAACAAACTCCTCAATCGTTCCACTCGGATCATCAATCATTGGCGTAGATACCATCGCCAAATCATAATCACCTTTTATCACTTTTGAAATCATCGTATTAAAGTCCATATATTCTGGGTTAAACTCTACACCAAGCTTTTTATAATCTTCTTTCATCACAGGAATCATTACATCATTTATTTTACTTGCTGATGAGGCAAAATAACTTACTTTCAGTTTTTGTCCGTCCTTTTCACGAATTCCATCCGAATCAGCTTTCCACCCAGCCTCATCCAGTAGTTTCTTCGCCTTCTCTAAATTATACTCATATTTATTAATACCCTCTTCTGTATACGCCCAAGAAACTGGCGTAATCGGTACATTAACGAGTGACGCATATCCTTGGAAATACGTATCAATAACCTTTTGACGCTCTAATCCATAAATAAATGCTTGGCGGACACGTTTATCTTTAAAGTATGGCTTCTTATAATTCATTTTAATGTAGCCGTAAGAGCTTCCTGTATATACATTAATATTAGCAAAACCTAAATCCTTTAACTGTTCAATCGTCTCCGCGTTTGTCGTAAAACCATCATAATCTACTTCCCCGGCTTGAAATTGTTGTAGCTTCGTATCACCTTTTGTAATTTTATAAATAAAATGCTCAATCTTCGGTTTTCCTTCAAAGTAATTTTCATTTGCTAAAAATCGAACTTCTTGACCAGGAATATATTTATCCAATTTATAAGCTCCTGCTCCCAGCGGCTTCCCATACAGTTCTTTTAAATACTCCAAGTGTCCTTGTTTATACTCTTTCCCGTAATAAGCTTTTGAAATCACTTCTCCGCCAATTAACGATAATGTTTGGGCATTTACCTTTTCAGTTGTAATTTTAATTGTTTTCGAATCTACGACCTGAATTCCCTCAATAGAATTCGCTTTTCCTTCTTTATATGCTTGCCCACCTTTTATTGCTGTTTGACTTATATCAGTCGCACCACTATAAGTTGGATCATGTAATAATGTTAATGTAAATGCTACATCATCTGCAGTTAACGGGGATCCATCACTAAACTTTAAATCATCTTTCAAATGGAACGTATATGTAAGCTGATCCTCCGAAATATCCCACTTCTTCGCTAAAATTGGAATTGGTTTTCCTTCCTTATCGAGTCCAACAAGAGGGGCAAAGATAGCTTGCGTTATGTTACCATCCCATCCATTCTCCATAAAGTGCGGCAGGAATATCCCTCCAGGACTTGGCATTCCAACTACAAAAGTATCTTTTCTTTCTTTTACTTTAGTAGGACTTTTTGCTTTGTCGCTTGCTTTAATAAACTCATCTTTTACTTTTGGTACGTTCCCGGCTTCATTTGTACTTGCTTCCTCTTGACCACATCCGGCTAGTAATACCGATACACTAAGAAATGTAGCAAGTGCTCCTTTAAAAGCATTTTTCATTAGACGCTCACCTTTACCTTCCTAATTTTTAACGATGTAGGAACATAGCCCCCTTCCTGTAACTATCTTTATTTTTCCTATAAAAATAGTATGAATTAATTTCAAGATTATTCCTTTCCTTTCAGCATGTCAATTGTTCTCTTTTATTTCGTATTAAAAAATTAAAAATCCACTTCTATTCGTTCAGTATGGGACATAGAATACTAATAACCAATTACCAAAAAGGGGGCGAAAATATGGACAACCTATTCCAATACGTCCTGCACTACGTATTATTAACAATTATGATAGTCGGGGCGCTATTACTATTCCCATTCTTCCCAAAGTTCGTCCTCTTTTTAGCTTTTTTTATTATTCTCGGGATCGCCATTATCATTTCAACAAGAGAAGATACGACACAAAAAGAAAACAGAGTTCAGCGCGTAAAGCTGTAACTCTGTTTTTTTATTTTCAATCCTGATTCGCTGTTACACATACTTATGTCTCGGGAAATAAGTAACCGATCAAAAAAAACTAATATCATCTATGTTTTACAATCTATGCAAATTACGGAACAAAGATGTATCAAATTTACTGTTTCACGTGAAACACAATTTTTATTTTTCTCTTAAAGTAAAATATCAGTATAAAAAAGCGAATCCCTTCAGCAAAGCTGAAGGGATTCGCTTTCTACTTTTTACTCCACAATATTCCCTAACTCATTATATAACTCCGCTCGTAACAATTCTTGCTTCGTTTTTTCCTCATACAATTGTTCAAGCATTTCAACATCAACTACATGTTCCATCTTACACTCAAGCGTATATATATCTTCTTCTACACGCATTAACTCGGTTTCAATCTCCTCAACATTCCTAACTTCTTTCTTTTTTATAGGAGCTATTTCTATCCTTTTTCTTCCTTGATGTTGCTGCTTTATTATTTGTGTCTCAAGTTTTTCTTCCCACTTTTGACGCGCCCATGCATAGTTTCCAGCAAACTCAAATAATTTACGCTCATCAATCCAATACGTCTTTTCAAATAACTTATTTAAAAAATAACGATCATGTGAAACAGCTAAAATCGTTCCATTATATCGTTCAAGGGCTTCCTCTAAAACTTCCCTTGATTCAATGTCAAGATGGTTTGTCGGCTCATCTAAAATTAAAAAATTAATATCTTGATACATAAGTTGCGCAAGCCTTAATCTCATTTTTTCTCCACCGCTCAGTTGCGTTACTTTCTTAAACACCGCTGGACCATAAAATAAAAACTTAGCTAATATATGTCTCGCTTCTCCCTCTGTTACAGCTACATATTCCCTGAAAGCTTCTAATACATTACTCTTCACATTTCCGTACGCATGCTGTGATAAATAACCGATTTTCACACTACTACCAATTCGAATTTCACCAGCGTCTGGTTCTATTTCTTCTAATAGTAATTTTAGTAACGTTGTCTTCCCTGTACCATTACGACCGACGATCGCCGCACGCTCTTGAAAACGAACATGTAAATTCGCTTCATTAAATAAAGGATGGCCAGCAAACCCTTTACTCACTTCTTTCATTACAACAACATCTTTCCCACTTCTCTCTTGCCCTTCAAACTGAAGCCCCATTTGTTTTCGTTCTAAAATAGGTTTCTTTAGTTTTTCTATACGTTCCAGTGCGCGTTCCATACTTCTCGCTCTCTTATGCAATCCTTCATTCGGAGGATTCGCCTGATTTGCCCATTCACGTAGTCGCTTAATTGCTTCTTTCATTTTCTTTATTTTCTTTTGCTGTTCTTGATAAGCCTGGAACTCCTGCAGCAACCGTTCTTCCTTTTCCTCAACAAACTGAGAATAGTTTGTATGATACACGTGAATCTCTCCATCTTCTAAATCAAAAATCTTCGTTACAACTTCATCAAGAAAATAGCGATCATGTGAAATAACCATAACCGTTCCATTGTATTCTTTTAAAAATTGTTCTAGCCATTCTACGGCGAATAAATCTAAATGATTGGTTGGTTCATCTAATAGAAGTAGATCTGGTTTCTGCAATAGCATATATGCAAGACTTATCTTTGTTTGTTCTCCACCACTTAACTCCAGAAATGATCGAGGAAATAGTTCTGTCACCTGTAGACCATTTGCTACCTTCATCAAATTCGCTTCTATTTCATAACCACCAAGGAACGCAAACTTTTCTTGAATTAATCCGTATCTCTCCATTAATTTTTGTAAAGCGGACGGTTCTCGTTCTTCCGCCATATGTTTTTCTAAAGTACGCATTTCTCTTTCTAATTCCTTTTCTGCTTTAAAAGCCGAACTCAATACATCATATACAGTCATACCCTCATCAAATTTCGGAATTTGTGCCACATGACCAATACATGTACCTTTCTTCATATGAATGGCTCCTGCATCTAAACTTTCCATTCCAGTTAGAAGCTGAAAGATTGTTGTCTTCCCACTACCGTTACGACCAACTAATCCAACACGTTCACCATTCTTTATTTCAAGCGATATATTTTCAAATATGATGTTTCCACCAAAAGATTTCGTTACATTATTTACACTACAAATTGTCATTTTCCGTACTCCTTTCAATATAAAAAACCATGGGAAAGAAACATTCCCCATGGTTTTCGACATAGAAAAAGGAAGCCAAATAGCTCCCTTTTCACACGTTTATTAAAAATGGGTGAAGAGATTTCTATCGTTCAATAGCTACTATGCAATTGTTAAAAAAGGACAGACGTATCCCGTTAACAACTACATCATGAAAAATCGCACGACAAAAATAGATATAATCTAAAAATTTGGCACGTGCAGCTAAAGAACGTTTCATCTCATTCACCTCTTTCGTACGGAATTTAATACTTACTTCTTTATTATACTTTCCCATTTCATGTTTGAATAGTCATTTTTCTGAAAATAATGAAGATAGACTAAACATTTCAATAAGTGACATCTAATCTTACAAAACTGTTATGTTCACGTAATGGAAAGCGATAGTACGAAAAGATGCCTCCCTATACAATAAAGATGTAAATAAGAGAGACAACAAAAGGAGGAAACAATCATGATGAAAGAAATCGTAAAAGCAATCTTTGAGGTATTAGTGAACGGACAAGCAGTTGTAAAAGAACTAAACGAACTATAAAAAGGAGTGAGAGAATATGATGAACATGGTAAAAATGATTTTACACGCTCTAGTTGATGCAAAAGCAGTTAGCCAAGAATTAAACCAACAATAAAAAAGGGGTAAACGAATATGAAGAAAGCCATTATTTTAATCGCGAGTACAGCAATTGCCTTATACACAATAAAAAATAGAAAAAAGAAACATAATAAAAACGATCTATATTATCCATACACATTATTAAAGAAAAAATAAAAGACAAGGTACCCTGTTGTAATGAGGATATCTTGTCTTTTATTTTTCCTATTCCCTTTAAAGGATTTCCTTCTCCTTTTCCCGAATGTATTAAGCGGGATTTTTACACATATTTTAAAGGGGCATATATATAAATGGATACACAACAACTATACTTTTTAAACGATATCGGCAAACAAAAACCAGAAAGCATCCGGAATAGAAGCGCTGCATGTCCTTTTTGTGACAGAGAAAATTTAACGGATATTTTAGCAACTGAGGGCTCAATTATTTGGCTAAAAAACAAATTTCCTACATTAAAAGATACATTTCAAACGGTGCTAATCGAAACCGATAATTGTGAAGATCATATTGCGACATATACAGAAGAACATATGAGATCGCTAATTCGTTTTTCGATTAAACATTGGTTAAACTTACAGAAGAATGAAGAATTCACATCTGTGATTTTATACAAAAATCACGGTCCATTCTCAGGCGGGAGTTTGCATCATGCACACATGCAGATTATAGGAATGAAATATGTAGACTATCTCGGTAACGTAGAACAGGACAACTTCCGAGGAGTAATTGTACAAAAAAACGAACGCATTGAACTCAATATTTCAGATCGTCCTATTATCGGTTTTACTGAATTTAATATCATCATTGAAGATACTGGATGCATAGATGAACTAGCAAATTATATTCAGCAAACTGTACGTTATATACTGACAGATTTCCATAAAGGATGTAGTAGTTATAACTTATTCTTCTATTACTTGAACGGAAAAATCATTTGTAAAGTTGTTCCTAGGTTTGTCGTTTCACCATTGTATGTAGGATATAAAATACCGCAAGTTTCTACAAAACTAGAAGACGTGAAAATACAACTAGCGCAGTATTTCATACAAGAAAAGGATGAAGTTATTCATAAAAAAACAGAGTAGGTATAAAAAACCTACTCTTTTATTACGCCTTTATTTCGATAGTACACATCTTCTAATCCGATGTTATACTTCATGTTATTATCCGTCCACTCGGGCCCTAAATTTCCTGGCCATCCAGATGTATTTGCTACATATTTTAGTAATGCAAAATCCGTCAAACCTTTCTGCACCCCGCGCTTATACCCTTTCATTAAATGCGGCATTGCAATTTGCGCATTTGTGCGCGGATCTTTCAACTCTTCATCAGTTAAATGATCTGGTGCAAGCCCGCCACCGCGATGCAATTGAAACAATCCGAATGAAGTTCCGTTATCTCCAATACTTCTTGGATTTAACCGGCTTTCATGTTCGGCAATTGTAAGAGGTATCCATTCTGGAAGATTGACTTTCTTTGCTTCCTCTATAATAATTTGTTTCATCTGTTTTGCTTCCTCTGAGTCAACATAGCTTGTCTCATTCACTAGCTTGTCCATTCCTTCAGACTTTCCTTGGAAATATAAGTACACCCCCAGAACAACTAAAAATCCTACAAAGAATTTCTTCACTACCACTACCTCTTTCTCCGCTGAAATTTGTCCCCTTTCAGCCTTCTTCCCTTTACAATTACCCACATTCTATCATTCTCTTACCCTTTTATCATAGCAAATAACTATATATATTATCATCATGCTTTAGACCGATTTTGTGAAAAAACAGCTGGTAAATACGTGCAAAAATGTAACTTTCATGGACTACAACGTATTTCTTTTATATAATTGTAAATTGAACTCTACATATAGAATAGGAGCAGACCAAATGAAGAAGTGCATATTACTCTTGTTCAGCATTTTACTACTTATCCCTATCCACACCTCTGCACAAACATCATCAAAACCAAAAGTACTTGTTTTATACAGTACAAAAGACGATCAAATTACAAATAATATTCAAATCCTTAATACTCAATTAGGACATTTTACAAGCGATATAACTACGAAAAGTTTAAAAAAGGCTAACGAAATTACTAATTCATCTTCTTATACACATATTGTTTATATCGGGGAACAAAAAGAAGAATTTCCTATTGAAACAAAGAAACTTCTAGAAGATTTCTCAGGCCCAGTATTAGTTTTAGGACAAAATGCTGAACAATTATCTAATCGCTTTTCTTTCATTACACTAAAGGATAATGATATACGAGTTAATAAAATCGAATATCCAAGCCATAAGCTAAAAAACACTTTAGAAGAGGACCGATTGATTCAAGCTTTTGATACAAACGGAACTGTTCTTGCTAACGCTTTAACCCCACATAGCAAGAGCCCACTAATCGTTCAGCATGAAACATCTTATTATGTTGCAACATCAAATCTCTTTGACTGGATGTCTCATTACGTCGGCGAAATGTTATTTTCTTACTTCGGACAAAAACCAACGACAGATAAAGTGGAAGCTTATTTACGTCTTGAGGATGTTCATCCAGCCGCAGATATAAATAAATTAAAAGAAATTGCTGAATTACTAAAAGAGAAAAAGATTCCTTACATGATTACAGTTATACCGGTATATAAAGATCCGGATACAGGAAAGACAATACATTTAAAAGATAAACCTGAGCTAGTCGATCTTTTACGCTCTATGCAAGATGATGGTGCAGCAATTATTATGCATGGTTATACGCACCAATTTTATGATAGTGAAACTGGAGAAGGTTTTGAATTTTGGGATGTAAAAACAGACCAACCAATTCGACAACCGAAGCATGAACAACCAAAAACAAAAGATGACTTTCCTAATATAGAAGCATATAATGCATACGCAAAAAAAGGGGAAGAATTTGAAGAAAAATATACGACTGAGCATATTGAAAAGGGCATTCAAGAACTTGTAGATGCCAAACTGTATCCTGTCGCATTTGAAGCACCCCATTACACGATGTCCCAAAAAGGATATGAAATATTATCAAGATACTTTTCAACTTATGTAGGACAACTACAGTTAAGTGATACAACTTGGAAATCCATGCACTCACCATTTTATACAAGTACCCCATCATTTTTACACGGGATGAAATTAATGCCTGAAACAGTTGGTTTTATTGAAGAAGATAAGCCACATGCTATTGCAAAGATGAAGGAACGTGCTGTATCTGTTGCTAAATTATCCGATGGAGTTATTGGTGCATTCTATCATCCTTACTTAGGTGTGAAACCATTAAAAGAAGTATTAAAGGATCTAGAAAGCATTCCGAATATAGAATGGATTGCTTTACAAAAAGAAACAAATGAAGTGAAAATGCAAGATATTCATATTACTACTAATAAGGACGGCATTCACGTTGAAAAGCCAACAAGCGCAAGCGACGTAATGGACTATGTAAAACAATATGGATTCTTCCTTATACTTGGTTTCTTCATCATTGTCTTTCTATTGTTATTAAGACGTGCGAAAAAATTAGAATCCTAAAATAAAACCACCAAGTAAAATGCTTGGTGGTTTTTTTAACTTAAACCAAAACGTGGCATATTATTAATAACCCATTGATTATTTTCATAAATAAATTCAACTTCTACTTTTTCCGTTACATTATCATAATCATTATACGTTTCTACCTGCGCTTTTATTTTTCCATCCTTTAGCTCGGCAGAAATAATTTTTGTAAATTTAGTTGCTGCTTTTGATCCTGGATCTCCAATAACATAGTGCATTTTCCCATTTAATTCTTTAAGGTACTTACTCTTCATATACTCTGCTATAAATGGTTTTGAGAAGTACGTAGATAGCGTGGTCTCTAAAGTGTCCTTTGTATTATAAGCAGGATTCACTAATTCCCCGTACGAAAAATCCCCTACTCGTTTTGGGTTTCCTGTTAGTGCAGCCATTTGAATATTAGTAAGTTCCTTCTGTGCATTCCATACTTTCTGTAGCATAACTTCATCTACTAGCTTCTTATCTTGTACTTCATTTGATTTCTTTGTATCTAGATTCAAAATAGTTCCATTATCCGTATAAAGATACATATCTCCTGCTACAAAATATAAATAGGATTTAGTTGGTTCAACCGCCTTATTATAAATTACTTTTTCATTTCCACCATTCATTTTCTTCTTATATACTCCATCCTTTTTTAAATAATAAAAAGTATCCCCTTTCACATTCATCTGCAAAGCATCCTTTACTAATAGCTTTTCATTATTTTGTTGAATGTCTATTTCATATATGCCATGCTCAGCTTCATTTGTTTCAAAAGGTAACGAAAAGTCGACAACAGCATATAATTTTTCATTATTATAAGTAGCACTAGATATTGTTGCATAATTTTCCTTTGACCAAGTTTTATTATCTTTTGTCACTTGTGTTCCACGATTTTTATTCCAATGTAGAATACTATCGTCTATCGTTTGAGACCAACCTGAGTTTTTTAATGCCGCTTCTTCTTCCTGCCCCGTTTTCAAATCCATTTTTACTATTCCTACAATATCAAAACCACCATGCTCAGAATATTTTTTCGGATAAAATAAAGTTTGATCTTTTATATAAACATAATTTGTATCTGCTTTTAACGTGTCTAGCTTTTTGTTAGATATATCATACTTCATTAAAGAAGATAATCCCGAATTCTTATCTTCATCCGTATGAATAAAATATAAAGCTTTGTCTTTTATATTTATGTACGAAGCATTTACACCTTCCACTACACGTTCCGAAGTCTGAAATTGATCTTTCGTACGATAAATGCCTCCTGTATTTTTATCACCATTTACCGCATAGTAAACCCATCCCTTACTCTCTACCATCTTCCCTTTATTAGAACTGTTTCCAACCGTATTCCCATTTTTCTCATTTTCTTTCATCTGTTTTTCAACTACTGGATCAATTGGTTCTTCCTTCTTTTCCTGTGTTGTGTTTGGATTTATAACCTTTTTTTCTGCCTCACACCCAAACGCTACAAGTGAAAGTGCACCGACCATCATTGTAATAGCTATTTTTTTATATACTCTCCCCATTTTCTCCCCTACTTCCTTCATCAAATTAAACACATCATAAATTATAGAAAATATTAGAAAAAATATCCATAATAAAAAGGATAAGAGTAACGCTCCTATCCTTTTAAGTAAAATTGAATCGTATTTTCATATATCGTTTTCGTAACCCTATCAACAGATATGTTTTTTATAACACTAATTTCCTTTAATACCTCTCGAATCATCCTCGGATGCGTCATAACATTCTCTTGAAATTCCCACGGTCCATCTGTTTCTACCATCATATATTCAAGTGGATAATACGAAACAATTTTTCTAATTTTCTCCTTATGTAAAACATCTGGCGTGATAGAAATATAATAACCGTTCCTCATCATCCGTTTCATTGTTGTTTCACTTCCTTTAAACCAATGAAAATGTGCACGTGAGACTTTATATTTCTCCAGTAAATCACATACAATATCAGCATCTTCATACACTGCATGCAATATAATTGGTAAATCATATTTACTAGCTAGTTCAACAAACCGTTGTAACACTGATATATATGAATTGACATCAATGCGCTCATCTTCTTTTTTTAAATAATATGGTAAGCCGACTTCACCAATCGCAACTATGTCCTCTACATGCTCTTCAATTAATTTATAAATTTGCTCACATTCTTCTTTATGAATTGGTTGCTCCGGATGAAAACCTATTGCTGGATGTACAAAAAGAGATCGCTTTGCTAAAGATAAGGTTTCTTTACATGATTGATAATTCATAGATACCGCAATAAGCCCCTTTATCTCTTTACTATGTTCCACATCTTTAAGTAATCTACTTTTTTCTTCATCCTTATATTGGTCAACATGTATATGACTATCAATCCATTTCATTTTTATTCCCCCATAAAAAAAACAAGAAAGGATCTCCCTTCTTGTTTTATCATCTATATTATTTAACAATTAAGTTTGTTATGATATCAAATAATCCAATACATACTACGGCAACAGTAAAGTAGCTACAGAAATCTTTAATTGGAAACTTCACTACTTCTTCTTTACGCATCCCAGTTTTCTCCCTTCTTACTATATCCCTAATTATTTTTATCTATTTTTATCTATTATGCAAAAAATATGACAAACTTACTATCGAATTAACTTACGTAAACCTTACAATGTTGTAAGGTTTATAAAAAGAGCCTCATCTGTATGTAGATGAGGGCTATTAAAAGGTAGTTGGTTTTTCATTCTTCATTCATATTACAAACAGAAAGTAATACAGTGGAACTTTCTAATTACACTATATGAAATTCACTATCTTTTAACCATCGAATTACATTACAGAAGACTTACATGTTTGTAAGCTATGTGTAATGTAATTCGATAGTTTCTCTTACTTACATCTCGTACAATAAAATTAGAAAGTAAGCCAAATAAGAAGAACACTCACATAACCAAATTACATTGCTAGTAACTACTCTTCTTATACCTTTCACTCATGCTACTACAATGTACCCCCTTCCCCTTTATATAATGAAGAAGGCCTTAGTCCATATGGACTAAGGCCTTCTTATACATCCAAAAATACCCCTACCTCGTATTTTTATTTTCGACAAAAAATAGGCGGGGGTATAATTCGCTATCTCATCGCTAAAAGTTTACTCTTCGCATTAATAGGAATATTTACAGCTTCAATTTCTTCAATCGCCTCACCGTAGCGCCCTTTTGCATACACCTTTAATGCTTCATCTCTCTTTAACATATGCTTAACAGTCTTCTTTATTTTTTGTTCTCTTCCACGTTCGTCAAACGCAATAAATTCATATTCATACCATTCATCACCAATAGGCTGACCAATTGTATTCACAACCGTATAGTATTCTTTCGTCTTATAAAGCGGATTATATTTATCGATAACCGGTCCAAGTTTCGTAGGCAGTAACATTATTACTATCACTACCATCGCTATTATAGTAGTGATCATTTTTTTCTTCATAATAAACATTCCTCCTCAGCAGGATATATATACATCCATTTTAAAAAGAAGGAATAAAATCTACTATTGAATCTCATTACATTACACTTACATTTTTGTAAGAATTAAAAAAGGTGAACGAATTTACTCGTTCACCTTTTAGCTCGCTTTAAAGCCACCACCAAGTACATCACGTACATCATGAATAACAACGAAAGCATCTTCATCTACTCGACTAATAACCTGCTTTAACTTAACAAGCTCTTGTTTATTAATAACAATATATAATACTTCTTTATTTTTACCAGTATATCCGCCGCGTCCTTCTAATACAGTGACACCGCGTGTCATGTTTTTCGTAATAGTTTCACGTATTAAGTCTGGTTGATTTGAAATGATTGTAACAGCCGTTTTTGTATCCATTCCTTCTACAATGAAATCAATCACTTTTGCTCCAATGAATACTGCAACAAGTGTGTACATTGCTTTTTCTTGTCCTATTATAAATACAGAACCAGCAATTACAACGATATCAATAATAAGTACGCCTTTACCAACGCTCCACCCTAAATATTGATTTGCTAATTGTGCTAAGATAGCCGATCCTCCTGATGTACCTCCAGCTTTGAACATACAGCCTAACCCGACACCGACAAACAAACCAGCGAATAGAGCCGCTAATAACGTATCACTATTTACATGATACTCAATATGTTCCGTAACATATAAAAACAAGGATGTTTCTACAATCCCTAAAATTGTATAAACCATCGTTTTCTTATCAAAAAATTTATAACCGATAGCTAGTAAAATTGCATTTATAGCAAAGTTCACAATCCCCGGCGACCAATCAAATAAATAGTACGTAACAACCGTTACACCAATAATTCCACCCTCTGATAAACGGTTTGGAATTGCAAAGTAATTAATACCAATTGCGAACAATAATGAACCAATTGTAATTAGTGTTATTTCTTTTATACGTTGATTAACCATAGTTCCTACCTCCCCCCATTTGACATTGTATCACTATCTCCTAGAGGTTTAGAAGTTGTTTTTATTGCACATTTCCCCTCTTAAAGATCGAGATATTATGTTTAAACAAAGGGGTGATTAATTATTCATATTCGCTCTAACTGTACGGACAAATCGCTCCACATTCCCCTTCTGAATATACTTAGCTCGAATGGTTTCATGATTACAAGTACATTCGAAATGCGGACGACAAACTATGCTATCTATATGCAAATATGAATAATCTTTAAATGTTGCAGAATAGTATGGAAATTTCCCATAAAAGAGAAGACGTCTAGTAGTAGCCGCAAAAATCCCATGCTGATACGATAACGTAAAATTATCCTCCTCAAATATCCCTACTACAAAGGCCAAAATCTTTTCATCATCTTCTATATACTTTTTCATACTCGATAAAAGTTCATTCATGCATATTCCTCCAAATACTATTTTTGAAAAGAATCCATGGATTATTACAGACCGGTTTAACTCCTTTATAAAGTATGAAACGCGTTTCCTGTCAAAGATATTTCAAAAAAATAATCCGTTATGCAATTTACACATAACGGATTAAAACTAAACAGTAGAGCGTTCCACAAGTTCGTATGGAATTTCCAACTTTTCTTGTTTAGAACTTTCATCACTTATTTGCCTGTAAAACATTTCAAAGGCCTTTTTACCTATTTCCTTTAAATTTTGATCGATGGTTGTAAGTTGTAACACTTGCGAAATAGGTTGATTATCAAAGCCAATAATCGCTAAATCTTTAGGAACTTGAATACCTAATTTTTCAGCTTCTGTCATCACCCCAATCGCAACTTCATCTCCTGCTACTATTAACGCTTCAGGAAGATGCTGCATCCCCTTTAATTTATGAGCCACTCTCACACCATCTTCTAATGTAAAACATTCTGTGAAAATCCATCCTTCATTCACTTCTTCATCTATAGATTGCAATTGCTGTTTATAAACATCAAAACGCTTTTGACTACTCGGTCCTAATTTTCTTCCTGTGCAATAACCAATTTTTTTATAACCTTTCTCAATTAAATAATCCATTCCTAATTGAAAAGCGGCCGAATGATTCGTATATACACTTGAGATATTCGAAATATCATTATCTTCACAAGCAACAATTGCCCCATAGGAAGCATACGGTTCTATCGTTTCCCAATCATTTGCACGAGAACAAATAATAAGACCATCCAATTGTTTTGTTTTTAACATATGTAAACTTTTCATTTCTTCTTTTTTATTATAATTCGTTTGGCAAAGTAGCACTCTATAATTATGAGCTAACGCCACCTCCATCATCCCGCCTACCATCGCATCAAAACACGGATGATTAATATACGGTAAAATCACACCAACAATATTCGTCTTCCCTTTTGATAAATGAACAGCATTTGCGTTTTGCGAGTAATTCAACTTCTCAACTATCTCTATAACCGCTTTCCTTTTCTCTTCACTTACATACGGATGATCATTCAATACTCTCGAAACAGTCGTAACTGAAACTCCCGCCATCTTTGCAATATCTTTAATATTAGCCATACACTCACCTCTACTTTTAAAATTAATGAATTCCATGCACATATGTCAAATCTTCTCATCATTACACCTTCATTCGTTTTTCTTACAAAAGTGTAATTCTCCTGTAAGCTAATTCGATAGTTACTTCTTACGATATTTCATACAATTAAGTCAGAAACAAGGCAACAACTATTCGAAAAGGAGCGGATTCATATGATGAACAAAATGAAATCAAACAATTTTTTAAATACAATGGGCATGGTATTTTCTGCTCTAATCGATGCTAAAGCTGTTGCTTCTACATTAAACAAGTAAGGAGAATTCATTATGAACAATATCACTTTTAACAAATTAGATTTTTTAGGACTAGCTAGTGGATCAGTTCTTCTTACTGCTTTTATTTACGCCGCTACGCTTGTATAACTTTGTGTCCCCTTTCCCCTTTATTATAAATAGTAATAGAAAAGACGACCGTCTATGCCCGGTCGTCTTTTCTTATTTTTGATTTGATTGCAAAGTTTCCTTTAGCTCCTCAAATTTCTCATTTAATTGATCTGTCATCATTTTCATCGCTGTTTTTCGATCTATTTGTTCTTCAGCATCAATTTGAATTGGGTCTCCAAAAATCAATTGTGCCTTTTTCCCTTTTATTAATTCTTTTACACTTGATGGACCAACATAAGCTGCCGGTACTAACGGGACATTAGAACGTAGCGCAATCGTAACAGCCCCAGCTTTTAATGAAACATCTTCTGTTGATCGTGTCCCACTCGGAAAAATCCCTACTACTTTCCCTTCTTTTAATAGGCGTGACGGAATTTTGAGTGTACTCGGTCCTGGATTCGCACGATCTACAGGGAATGCATTCACATTTTTAAAGAACCAGTTTTTGAATTTTCCTTCAAATAATTCTTTTTTTGCCATGTAATGAATCTGGGTCGGGTACATCCCTGTAGCTAACATTAATACATCCATAAAACTTGTATGTGTACACGCAACAACATATGGGCCGCCTTCTGGTAACTTTTCTCTCCCTTGCACTTCTACTTTCCCAGCTGTTTTAAATATATATTTCAACAAAAATGTAATTGGTTTATACATTTGTTTCGTTCCTTTCTGAACATCCGAATTATAATCATTTTCTTACAACAATTATAACACTAAGTTTTAGGAGTTGGTAATAAAAATGAGTATTAATTGTTAAATTTCAATTCTTACAAAAGTGTAATTTTCTTGTAAGCTAATTCGATAGTTACTTCTTACGATATTTCATACAATTAAGTCAGAAAGAAACAACAACTATTCGAAAAGGAGCGGATCAATATGATGAACAAGATGAAAACGAACAATTTTTTAAATACAGTGGGCATGGTATTTTCCGCTCTAATCGATGCTAAAGCTGTTGCTTCTACATTAAACAAGTAAGGAGAATTCATTATGAACAATATCACTTTTAACAAATTAGATTTTTTAGGATTAGCTAGCGGCTCTCTTCTTCTTACTGCTTTTATTTACGCTGCTACGCTTGTATAACTTTGTGTCCCCTTTCCCCTTTATATAGAAAAAGACGACCGTCTATGCCCGGTCGTCTTTTTAAATGTTTCTTTCTTTTAACTCTTTTAAAAGCTGTATCATTTCAGCTTGTTGTTTTATCTTCTTACGACCATTTCGATTAATTGCTGCAAGCTCACAAGCAACTCCGACGGCAAAGAAAAACAATAAACTTTCTAACATGTGAAATCCTCCAATTGCCTATTAAACAGCTTGGCGTAATTGCTCTTCTTGTAAAATCTTCTTATTTATATTTTCTTCTTTTCTCTGACAAACGTTATTGCGAATAAGTGCTGCAATAACAAGTAAAGTTCCTACAATATCAAACATTGTTATTTGATATCCTTGCATCATCATAATAATTAAAGTCGTAATAGGCACAAAGTTAATAAATAAAATCCCATTAATAGATGATAAAATTTTCACACCGTAATTCCAAGCGAGTAATGCTACGATTCCCGGTAATGTCATCATAAACAATAAATCATATTTCACGATAGAAATCGTTCCCATGCTCGGAACCGGTACATATCCAAGCAATGTAATGATTACAGTTATAATCCCTGTGACAGTCGTACCGAATACACACGTCAACGTAGAATAACGTAATGTTGACCAATCGCTACACGTTTGACCACCCATCGTATAAATAACCCAACCTACAACCCCAACAAATATACATGCTAGTGAAAACATGTTATCTTTCAATGTTAAAAAGAAACTCATATCACCTTTTGTAATAACAAATATAGCTCCTATAAAAGCGATCATCATGCTCGTTATCATATACTTTTTCGGTTTTACATGCTTATATCCCCATAGAATACAAATAGAAATCATCGGCATCAGTGCTTCCATAATAGACGCTACCATCACGCCTGATTTTCCCATTAACATTTGACCTAAAAATATAAGTACATTATATACAGTAAACGCCATCGTCCCGAAAAAGACGAGTAACTTTCCTCTTCCCTCTAAACGAAATGCCTGCTTTCCTTCTTTCATTAACAACAATACAATCAGTACGATTGCCACCGCTCCATAGCGAATAAGCGAAAAATAAAATGGATCTATGTATTCTAGCGCATGATCAGCAACTGGAAACATCGCTCCCCATGACATACTTGCAATTAAACATGCTAAAGCCCCTATTATCATTTGACCTTTTCTCAATACAATTCCCCCGCTTCTTTCTATTTGCACAAAGAGAATTGTAAAAGAAAAAATATATCACGTAAAATGATTCAAAATGATGTTAACTATCACTTATAATGATAGTTAACATCAAGGAGGATCATACTATGGAATTAAGAGACTTACAAATCTTCCAAAGTGTTGCCGACCAAGGTAGTGTAAGTGGCGCAGCAAAGGAATTAAACTACGTACAATCAAATGTAACTGCACGTATTAAACAACTAGAAAACGAACTAAAAACACCGCTCTTTTATCGTCATAAACGGGGCATGACTTTAACAGCTGAAGGAAGAAAAATGCTCGTTTATGTTAATAAAATTTTGCAAGATGTCGATGAGCTAAAACAAGTATTTTTAGATAGTGAAACACCGTCTGGTATATTAAAAATCGGCACGGTCGAAACAGTAAGTACATTACCTACCATTTTATCTTCTTACTATAAACGTTATCCGAATGTCGATTTATCATTACAAGCAGGTCTAACAGAAGAATTGATTAGAGAAGTACTTGATCATCAATTAGATGGTGCCTTTATATCAGGTCCTATTAAACATCCACTAATTGAACAATACGATGTTAGTACAGAAAAATTAATGCTTGTAACACAAAATAAAGCTTTTCATATAGAAGAATTTACAACAACGCCTCTACTCGTTTTTAACCAAGGATGTGGATACCGTTCCAAACTAGAACGCTGGCTGAAAGATGAGGGTTTGCTACCAAAAAGAATTATGGAATTTAATATATTAGAGACAATATTAAACAGTGTTGCACTCGGTCTTGGAATTACACTCGTACCACAGTCTGCTGTCCACCATCTTTCTAAAGCTGGTAAGGTACATTGTCATGCAATCCCTGAAAAGTATGGTAGTATTTCAACGGTTTTCATACGCCGTAAAGATAGCTATACGACAAATTCAATGCGTAGCTTTTTAAAAACAATTGAAGAACATCATCATATTAATATGCTTTAAAAGACATTCTTACACGAATGTCTTTTTTTCTTACAAAAGTGTAAGCCTTCCGTAAGCTAATTCGATAGTTGCAGGCGATCATATTTCCTATAATTAAGACATAAAGCAGGGCAACAACAATTCGAAAAGGAGCGGATACGCATGATGAACAAAATGAAATCAAACAAATTTTTAAATACAATGGGCATGGTGCTATCCGCACTTGTCGATGCAAAAGCTGTTGCAACTACATTAAACAAATAAGGAGAGATTATAATGAACAACATTACATTTAACAAATCAGACTTTACCCCGCATTAACGGGCAGTAAGATTTCCACTTCAAAATCCAACGAAATCAAAGAAGTTAGGTTTGGAATCAACTGCCCGTAAAGCCCGATTGGTTCAACTAATAATCAGTGAGGGATACCCCGCCCTCACTGATTAAAGTTTCACTTGATCGGACTTGTAAGTGGAGCTACTCTTCTTACAGCTTTCATTTACACACTTGTTCAAGGTCTTGTTTAATACTTTGTTTCCCCAAACCCCTTTATATATAGAAAAAGCTGCTTGTCTTATAGACAAGCAGCTTTTTAGTTTGTCCCGCTTTAATGGGCAGTAAGACCCCCACCTCAAAATTCAGCGAAAGCAAAAAAGTTAGGTGGGGGATCAACTGCCCATAAAAGTCCGATTGGTGAGGGCTGATAATCAGTGGGGGATGAAGAAAACCCCCACTGATTAAAGTTTCACTTTATTTCATATATAATTTGACCTGTTTTCGCCATATCATATCCGCCAATTGCTTTTAATTCATTATGAAATTCTTCCGATTGCAGAATGTCTTTCACGACTTCAATCAGCTCTTCATTTTCTTTATTCTTCAAAATCACTAAATCATACTGTTCCTTCATGATTGGAATAAAGTCTACATTTACAATTTGCGAAAACTTTTCTGAACCTACTCCTACGTCAGCTTTTCCATTTGCGACTTGCGTGGCAACACCAAGATGATTCGACTCTTCCCATTCATATCCACTAATACGCTCTTTATTTAATTTTTGAATGCGCAATTGTTCATCCACTAACACCCTAATGCCAGAACCTTTTTCTCGATTTACAAATCGTATAGATGATTGAGATAAATCAGCCCATGTTTTTATATTTTTCGGATTTCCCTTTTGCACATAAAACCCAACGTTTCTTGCTAATAAATTAATCATCGTACATGGTTGTCCCACTAAAATACGTTTTACATACGGAACATTATATGTACCTGTTTCTCCATCAAACAAATGCAAGCTAACGATATTTCCTTCTCCTTGATACATTTTTACTAAACTCGTTAAACTACCTTGATATGCCCTTAATATGTTTGAACTTGGCAGGCGATTTTCTATACGTTTTGCCAACATATCTAACGTTAGTTCTTGTCCGCTAATAATACATGTATTCAAACCTCTACTATCTTCGCTCTTTACAGGCGTACCTTGTATTCTCCCTGTTTTCATTTGCTTTATATATTGTTCTAAATCCGTTGCATCAATGCGCATCTGTCTACCAATTCTATAAGAAGGCAGTTCTCCTTTTTTAATTAGATCGTATACAGTTAATTTTGATACTTTTAATCGCTTCGCTACTTCTTCCGTTGTGTAGGAATGATGATCCATAGACGATTCCTCACTTTCTTCCTTCATTGTAACAAAGAAAAGAATTTTTCTCCTATATTTTAAAAACAACTACATCGTTCAAATTATATTCAATTATAATTAGTTATAATTAGTTATAATTAGTTATAATTGAATATGTCAAAACGAAAGGGGATTTTTTTATGAACAAGTTTACATTACGATCCATCGGAGCACTTATACTTTCTTTTCTTCTTTTATTTAGCGTTGCATGTACAAGCGGGGATAAGAAAGAGAAATCAACTGCTAAAGAAGGAAAAACAGTTGAACTTACTATATCAGCTGCTGCAAGCTTACAAGATGCACTAAAAGAAATTGAAACAAAATATAAAGAAACAGAACCTAATATTAAGCTTTCTTTTAACTTCGGTGCTTCTGGTGCACTTCAACAACAAATTGAACAAGGTGCACCTGCTGATTTATTCTTCTCAGCAGCCGAAGATAAATTCCAAGCTCTTGTTAAAAAAGGATTCATTAATGAAAAAGAAGGGAAAAATCTTCTTGGAAATGAACTCGTTCTAGTTGTCCCAAAAGATAGTTCTCTTACAAAAATTCAAGATTTAAAAGATGAAAAAATTAAGAAAATCGCACTTGGTACACCTGAATCAGTACCCGCTGGAAAATATGCAAAGGCTTCTCTCACACATGAAAATCTATGGAATGATATTCAAAATAAAATCGTATTTACAAAAGATGTTCGCCAAGTGTTAACATATGTAGAAACAGGTAATGTCGATGCTGGTATTGTATACAAAACAGATGCTCTTATTTCAAACAAAGTAAAGATTGGAGAGACAGCAGCAGCTACTTCTCATGAGCCAATTCACTATCCTTTAGGTGTTATAAAAGAATCTAAGCACAAGAAAGAGGCGACTTCATTTTATGAGTATTTGCAGTCAAAAGATGCACAATCTATCTTTAAGAAATATGGATTTACAGTCCTATCATAATTGCCATGAGCTTTGATGCTATTTTGTCACCAATCTTTCTATCTTTACGAGTAGCTGCATGCGCCACCATCATCGTTACAATTTTAGGAACGATAATCGGACGGGCTTTAGCACGCTCTTCATGGCGATATAAAGTTATATTAGAAACAATTTTCTTATTACCAATGGTACTTCCACCAACTGTAATTGGTTTTTTTCTCATTATCATTTTCGGAAATAATAGTCCCATTGGAATGTGGATAGAATCATTGTTTCAGCAGTCTATTATGTTCACATCTACTGCTGCGATCATCGCTTCTACAGTTGTTGCATTTCCGCTTATGTACCAATCAGCAAAAACAGGATTTTCTATCGCAAATGTACAAATTGAAGAAAGCGCTCGTGATCTTGGTGCAAGTGAATATCAAGTTTTTCTACACGTCACACTTCCGCTTGCATTTCCCGCCTTACTAAGCGGAATGATTTTAAGCTTTGTTCGTGCACTAGGGGAATTTGGTGCTACGCTCATGTTTGCCGGAAATATTCCTGGTAAAACACAGACAATCCCAACTGCAATTTATATGGCGATTGATGCAAGTAATATGCAACTCGCTTGGACACTAGTAGTTATCACTATTAGTATGTCACTCCTATTTCTGCTATGTATTCAGCTTATTAATAAAAGAATCACTAACTCTTAAAGCAGCTTTTGTCGAAGCTGCTTCTTTATTTCTTAGGAAATAAAATATACCAATGGGAAATAACTGAATTTTACCTTTTATTGAAATATACATTTTATTTGAATTCACTTTCTAAAATAGGCAATTTCCTGTTATTATATGGAGGTGTTTCAAAAAATGAAGAAATGAAAACGCATTTATATCGTGAATTCTTCATCCTGTTTTAGCGATCGGTAATCTTCTACTCTATTAGTGGGGCATTACCGATCGTTAGAACGATATGTAATTATATTGGTATAGAAAACCGAAGGGAGTCTTGTAATGGACATTTTATTAGCGCTTCTTCCTGCAATTGCATGGGGAAACATCTTATTAGTAAGCGTAAAAATGGGCGGTGGTGCATATAGCCAAACGGTAGGTATGACAATCGGTGCTCTATTCTTCGCAACAATTATGTATGTATTTACTCAACCAGCTTTAACAATGACAGTCTTGATTGTTGGTTTTATTTCAGGTTTATTCTGGGCATTAGGACAAGTAAACCAATTAAAGACAGTTGAAAAACTAGGTGTTTCAACTACTGTAACGATTTCTACTGGTATGCAACTTGTTGCAACTTCTATCTTTGGGGTTATCGCTTTCCGTGAGTGGACTACTACAACAACGATTGTTCTGGGAACGATTGCAATCCTATTAATCGTAGTTGGTGTTGTATTCACATCACTAGATGACAAAGAAAATGCACAGCCACCAGGACAATTGAAAAAAGGACTTCTTACTTTAATTGTTTCTACTTTCGGCTACCTTGTATATGTAATTATTATTCGTTGGTATAATATCGATGGTTGGTCTGCTATTTTACCACAAGCAGTTGGTATGTTTGTTGGTGCGGTTGTACTGACATCTAAACATAAACCGTTTAACAAATATGCAATCCGTAATGCTTTATCTGGTTTACTATGGGGAACTGGAAACTTATTCTTACTTCTTTCATTACCACGTGTCGGAGTAGCAACAAGCTTCCCATTATCTCAAACTGGAATCGTTATCTCAACATTCGGTGCGATTGTTTTCTTAGGTGAAAAGAAAACAAAACGTCAATTGATCTTTATTGCACTAGGTAGTGTTTTAATTATCGGCGGTGCTGTATTGTTAGGTATGACAAAAGCATAAACTTATAATCTATTAATCCCTGAAGCAATTATGCTTCAGGGATTTTTTATTACAACTATTTTTTAAGTATAATAATTTTTATAACCTTATTTATATTAACCTTCCTCCCTCCATTTTCATCCTTTTCACGACAAGTCTTTTCTTTTTACAAAATTCTCTTAAAAATGGTATCGTTTTTTATAACATATCTCCACTAGAAAGGAATAAAGGATATGCTAACTAAACATCGAATTCTATTTATTGGTGCTGGTCGTATGGCAGAAGCTATATTTTCCGGATTACTTAAAACAAGCAAAGAATACATCGAAGGAATTATCGTTTCTAACCGAAGCAACGTAGAAAAGCTAGAACAATTACGAGCACGATATAATGTGTCTACTGCAACAGATTGGAAGCAGCATGTTACATTTGTTGATACGATTGTTTTAGCAATGCCACCTGCTGCACATGAAGAATTATTAGCAGAATTATCTCCGTTACTATCGAATCAACTTGTCGTAACGGTAGCCGCTGGCATTGGCCCATCTTATTTAGAGAAAAGACTTCCCGAAGGAACACCTGTTGCTTGGATTATGCCAAATACTGCTGCTGAAATTGGAAAGTCTATCTCCTTATATACAATGGGACGATCAGTAAACGAGATGCATCAAGAAACCCTGCAACTGCTTTTAAGAGGCATTGGTACTTCGCAACTTTGCACTGAAGAGGAAGTTCATCAGCTTACTGCAGTTACTGGAAGTGCACCAGCTTTCCTTTATTACTTTGCTGAAAGCTTAATTGAAGCAACAAAAAGTTATGGAGTCGATGACGCAACCGCAAAACACCTTGTCATTCAAATGATTTCCGGATCTGCTTCTATGCTTGAACAAATGCAAGATCCAGCTAACCTCCGTGAACAAGTAACAACACCAGGTGGTTCCACAGCTGAGGGTCTCAAAGCTTTATATGAATATAATTTTTCAGAGGGAATTCAAAAAGCAGTAGAAGCAACAAACAAAAAAGCTAGGGGGAAATAATATGAATTTAACAAGTTTAAAAGACTATACAACATTACATAACGGTGTAAAAATGCCTTGGTTCGGTTTAGGTGTTTTTAAAGTAGAAGATGGTTCAGAAGTAATTGAATCTGTAAAAGCAGCAATTAAAAATGGCTACCGCAGCATTGATACTGCAGCAATTTATCAAAACGAAGAAGGCGTTGGACAAGCAATCCGTGAATCAGGTGTTTCACGTGAAGAATTATTTATTACATCAAAAGTATGGAATAGCGATCAAGGGTATGAAACAACACTTCAAGCATTTGAAACTACATTAGAAAAATTAGGTCTAGAATATTTAGATTTATATTTAGTACATTGGCCTGTAAAAGGGAAATATACTGAATCATGGAAAGCGTTAGAAAAGCTTTATAAAGACGGACGTGTTCGTGCAATTGGTGTGAGTAATTTCCAAACTCACCACTTACAAGACGTATTTGAAATTGCTGAAATTAAGCCAATGGTCAACCAAGTGGAATACCATCCACGTTTAGCACAAGAAGAATTACACGCTTTCTGTAAAGACCATAATATCCAACTTGAAGCTTGGTCACCATTAATGCAAGGCCAACTGCTAGACAACCCAACATTACAAGACATTGCAACAAAATATAATAAATCAACTGCGCAAATTATTTTACGTTGGGATCTACAAAACGAAGTTGTAACGATCCCTAAATCTATTAAAGAACATCGCATTATTGAAAATGCAAATATATTCGATTTTGAATTAAGTGCTGATGACATGAAAGCAATTCAAGCTCTAAATGAAGATCGTCGCGTTGGTCCAGATCCAGATAACTTTAACTTCTAATAGAAAACTGAAAATTTAAACTATATTTCATTTGGTTGACACTTCATTATCCAAGGTGTAAGATTTTGAATTATCAAAGAAACACAAAAATTAATAAAGTTTATTCGTTTACTCATTGTATCAAGAGAGGTGGAGGGACTGGCCCTTTGAAACCTCGGCAACAGGTTCATTTTGAATACTGTGCCACTTCCTGCAAGCTTTGTGCTTGAAAGATAGAATGAGGGACTTCGTTTATATACGGGTGCATAACTTGTACGTAAAAATCCCTCTTTCTCAATATGAAAAGAGGGATTTTTTATTTTTCATTTCCCTCATCATCATCCAAACTTAATTATTTAGGAGGAAAATCAAATGAAAAAGAAGTTTGTACCCGGTATTGCGTCAGTTGTAGGAGTAAGTATTTTATTAACTGGTTGCGGTAGTTATAAAAACGAAGCAAGCGGAGCAAATGCAAAAGACGAGGCGCCTAGTAAACAGATTTTAAACTTATCTTCACCTACTGAAATACGAACAATGGATACAGCTCGTGCTACAGATACTGATTCTGGTCAAGTAATGAGAAACGTATTTGAAGGTTTGTATAATCTTGGTGAAGGTAACAAACCTGTCCCTGGTGTTGCAAAATCTCATGAAGTAAGTGGCGATAAAACGAAATACACATTCCATTTACGAGATTCAAAATGGTCAAACGGCACTCCTGTTACAGCGAAAGACTTTGTCTTTGCTTGGCAAAGAGCTGTTGATCCAGCAACAGCCTCTGAATATGCATTTCTATTCTTTGATATTAAAAATGCAACAAAAATTAACAACAAAGAACTTCCAGCCGATCAACTTGGTGTAAAAGCAATTGATGACCATACGTTTGAGGTGGAATTAGAACGTCCTGTTCCGTACTTTATAAGCTTAACAGCGTTCCCAACATTTCTACCAATTAACGAGGAATTCTTTAAAGCACAAGGTGATAAGTATGCTTTAGAAGACAATACAATCTTGTACAATGGAGCTTTTACACTAAGCGATTGGAAGCACGAACAAAGCTTTAAATTTAAGAAAAACCCTACCTATTGGGATAAAGATACTGTCAAACTGGAAGAAATCAATTTTAACGTCGTTAAAGAAAAATCTACAGAAGTAAATTTATTCGAGTCAAAACAATTAGACCGTATAAAACTAACATCTGACTTCGTTGATAAATATAAAAAAGATGCAAACTTTAAAGAACGTCCGAACGTAGGGGTACAGTTTCTACGTATGAATCAACAAAATAAAGTACTTCAAAACGTTTCTGCACGCCAAGCAATCGATCAAACAATCGATCGAAAATCCTTTGTAAATACGTTATTAAATGACGGCTCTACACCAACCTCTAGTCTCGTGCCGAAAAACTTTGCAAAAGGACCTGACGGAACAGACTTCCGTACTGCAAACGGCGATTTAACAAAGGTTGATACACAATCTGCACAAGAATTATGGAAAAAAGCTAAACAAGAGCTTGGATCTGAAAAAATAACGTTAGAACTATTAACAAGTGACGGTGACCTTGAGAAGAAAACTGGTGAATTCTTAAAAGGACAACTAGAAAAGAATTTAGATGGCTTAACAGTGACGATAAAACCGCAACCACGTAAACAACAAGTTTCACTTTTATTAAAAGGTGACTACGAAATTGGAATTGACGGCTGGAGCCCTGACTTTGCGGATCCAATTACATTCCTTGAGCTATTTACAACGAATAACCCTTATAACTTAGATCATTACTCTAATAAGGAGTTCGATGAAACAATAGCAAAAGTGAAAACAACTTTAGCCGGTGATGAAAAAGCTCGTTGGGAAGCACTACTAGCATCCGAGAAAATATTATTTAAAGACTCTGTGATCGCTCCTCTTTACCAAAAAGGCGAATCTTATTTAGAACGTTCTTATGTGAAAGGAATTGTGCAAGTAGACTTTGCAGGTCAATTAAACTTCAAATGGGCAAAAATTGAAAAATAAAGCGAAACTTTAATCAGTGAGGTTTTCTTCATTCCCCACTGATTATTACCTCATACCAATTATTCTTTTAGAAAAACATATTAAAAGTAGGTTCCCCAACACGAGGGAATCTACTTTTTTAATATATTATTCCAAGAAATTAACAATCTGTTTTTATTATTGACATATAGTTCTTTCCAGTGTTAATATTCTAAATAATCAAAGAAACGAAATATTTCACCATCAAAATATAATGTCTACTACGTTGAAACATATAACGACAGATTATAGTTCAACATGTATATACATATAGAACACCTGATTACCTACATACACATATCTATAATAGGTTTTCTCTTCTTCTATAGTTACACTTCAAGACATGGACATTATGACGTTACGAACAACACATATAGGGAGGAACGAACAATGAAGAAAAAAGTTATACCTGTTGTTGCATCTGTTTTAGGGGCAAGTCTATTACTAACTGCTTGCGGGGGAAATAAAGATAATGCAAGCGGAGCGAAAGCAAATGATAAAGCGCCTGATAAACAGGCAATTAACTTATCATTTGCTTCAGAAATTCCAACAATGGATGTTGCAAAAGCAACGGATGGGGAATCCATGAACGTAATGCGAAATGTTTTTGAAGGTTTATATGCAATGGGAGAAGATAATAAACCAATTCCTGGTGTTGCTGAGTCGGTTGACGTTAGTCCCGATAAAACAAAATATACATTCCACCTGCGTGATTCAAAATGGTCAAACGGTACTCCTGTTACAGCAAAGGACTTCGTCTTCGCTTGGCAACGTGCCGTAAATCCTGATACAGCAGCTGAATATGCGTTCTTATTCTTCGATATACAGAATGCGAAACAAATAAACCAAAAACAATTGCCAATTGATCAACTAGGGGTCAAAGCTCTTGATGATAAAACGTTAGAAGTACAACTAGACCGTCCTGTTCCCTACTTCTTAAGCTTAACGACATTCTCAACATTCTTACCAATTAATGAAGAGTACTTAAAATCTCAAGGCGATAAATATGGTTTAGAAACAAATCATTTAATTTACAACGGTGCTTTCACATTAGATAACTGGAAGCACGAGCAAAGCTTCCAATTGAAGAAAAACCCTACCTATTGGGATGCTAAAACTGTAAAATTAGAAGAAATCAACTTCAATGTCGTTAAAGATAAGTCTACAGAAGTTAACTTATATGATTCAGGACAAATTGATCGCGTTGCTTTAACTGCGGAGTTTGTCGATAAATATAAGAGCGATCCAAACTTCAAAGACCGTGCTGAAGTTGGCATTCAATTCTTACGACTCAATCAAAAAAATGAAACATTAAAAAATCAACATGCACGCCTTGCTATTAACGGAGCAATGAATAAAAAAGCATATGTAGAAACAATTTTAAATAACGGTGCTGTTCCAGCTGAAGGAATGATTCCTGCGAAATTCGCAAAGAGTCCGGAAGGTAACGACTTCCGTAAAGAAAACGGAAACCTAGTCAAAGATGATGTGAAAACAGCGAAAGAAAACTGGAAAAAAGCGAAACAAGAACTTGGTACTGACAAAGTAACAATCGAACTATTAACAAGTGATAATGCTTTAGCTAAAAAGACTGGTGAATATTTAAAAGGTGAACTAGAAAAGAATCTAGATGGATTAACAGTGACATTAAAACCACAACCACGTAAACAACAGTTAAAACTACTATTAAGTGGTGACTATGAAATCGGTATTGATGGCTGGGGCCCTGACTTCGCGGATCCAATTACATTCTTAGATTTATTTACAACAGATAGTGCTTATAACTTCGATAAATACTCTAACAAAGAGTATGATGAGCTAATCCATAAAGTGAAAACAGATTTAGCTGGCGATGAAAAAGCTCGCTTTGAAGCGATGAAGCAAGCTGAAAAAATCCTATTACAAGACGGCGCTGTCGCTCCTTTATACCAACAAGGTCGTTCTTATTTACAACGCTCTTTCATTAAAGGGCTTGTAACAACTGACTTCGGCGGTGAATTTAACTACAAGTGGACAGAAGTTGCAAAATAATAAGTATCAGTAAAAAAAGGTATCCAATTGAAGGATACCTTTTTACTTTATACTTCTTTAACTACAGAGCTTCTTCCCTTTACTATTCCTTTTATCAGTAATCATTGCTACCAATTGTGTAACGAATATAATGACTAATAATGAAATAATATTTTTCTCTAAACTAATCCCTCCGAATATTATTGTATAATAGCCATTTGCTGCATAGATTGCGGGAAATAATTCGCCGATTGTTTGATATGTTTTAGAAAGCATCTCATGTGGTACAATTACAACCGAACTTACAAGTTGGAGCGATAGTGAAATTATATTAAAGATCATACCTGCATTTCCGAAAACAGTTATGAACATTTGTGTTAATGAAATAAAGGCGAAGAAGACTATTTTTAATACTCCTCTTCCCCTTCTTTTTGCATCGAACTAAAACTCATCAGAAATATAAACATAAACATCAAATATGTTCGCCACGTCAAAGAAGGTACATGCCCTGACCAAAGATAGCTAATTAAATAGTTAATCCCCATAATACAAGACGATATTACTAAACTAATACTTATTAGTTTTACATATTTGAGCATATCTTTTCTCCTTATTTTTTATTTTTCTACTTCTTCAAATTGCAGATTCACCGGCTCTTCTAAGAGTGTTTCATAAAAATTTTCTGCCAAATCTGTTGAAGGAATTTTTTCATCCACTTCATCAAATCGAATACTATCTAGCCATACACAACCTTCTCCTGATAATAAAACACCAAATGCAATACCAAGCGCTCCTTCTTTTATATCTAATACAACCGAATACGATTGCCAGTTATTCGTATTTTTAATTGGGCGATTTTGCATGTTATCCATAGCGATCGGTTCTGTATCATTTCCATCTACTCGCATCCACAAGCCTGCCCAATCTCTTACGTTCTCACTCTTAACAAATGCTGTTAAACGTAATCTTTTACCTACATATTTATCCGCTCGAAACATTTGCATTAATGTTGAAAACCCTCCGTGCGTAACATTCTCTTTTGCTTGTATGTATGCAGATACTTTTCCTTGATGGGCAACTTCATAATCTAAACCCATCTCATATTCAGCAGGATGACTTCCACTTAAAATCCATCCTTTCGGTATACCTTTTTGCATCGAAACACCCTCTCTTTCTATATAAAATGACTGGAAGTACTTTCGATATTTCTTCGGTGGCAATTGAAACATTCTTTTAAAAGCTCTCGTAAATGCCTCTTGTGAGGAAAAGCCGTATTGCACTGCAATATCGATAACAGCCCTCTCTGTTGACACTAAAACCTGCGCAGCATGAGTTAACCTTCTCTTTCGAATATAATCCGTTACACTCATCCCAACATATCTTTGAAAAATACGATGAAAATGGTACATCGATACTGCACTGTGAGACGCCACTCTTTCTGTTGTAAGCTCCTCGTGTAAGTGACCTTCTATATATTCAATTGCTTGTTTTATCATCTCTTTATATTCTTCATGCATGTTAGTACCCCCTCACAACTCCAATTTACCATATACATACAAATCATTTTTGATTTAAATTGCGGATTATCCCTTGTGGCTATAGGATAATAATTTATTTTCAACTCATACATAATTACATGATTTTAGGAAAAACTTGTATAGAACGAATTTACATAAGGAGGAATTTATAATGAGAATTTTACTATCAGTTTTATTAGCTCTTATGCTAGTACCTGCATTAACAGGATGTAAAGCTCCTGCAAAAGAAGATACAACTTCTAATAAGAAAACTACTGAAGAAGCAAAAAATGAAGCTCCTGCTGATTTAAAACTTAACTTCAATGAATTTAGTTTAGATGCAGACTATCAAGATACGAAGAAAGACTACGAGGCTGATTATAAGAATGTAGCAGCTGATAAGAAAATGGAAGCAAAACTTGAAGACCACAAATCAAATGCAAAGTTTACAGGTGACGAGGCTATTACAAAATTAAGCCCACTTCTACAAGAATTAAAATTTGATAAAGATACGCCTGACCAAGAAGTAATCGATCAAGTAGTAAATGTGTTCAAACTTGATAAAGACTACCAAAAGTTTGATTTAGAAATTGTCTTCTCTGATGGAACGAAAAAAGAATATAAAAGAGAAATAAAATAAAGAAGTAGGCGGTTGCCTACTTCTTTATTTTATTTTTTAGCATATCGTAAGCTCGGTTGAGACCCTACGTAGTATTCTAATCCAGATACAGATGATTTTTGTAAATAAGAATCTGTCGGGAATACAAGTGGAATTAAAGGATACTCTGTAAACATAATATCTTCTGCTTGATGTAATAAGTCAAAGCGTTTATTTTCATCTTGTTCTAATTTTGCTTGATTAATTAAATTATCAAAGTCTTTATTAAACCATTTCGCATAGTTATTTGGACCATCACCTGCATAAATTTCCAATTGAGCAGCTGGATCTAATGTAGATCCTCCCCATCCCATATATGCAATTTGAAAGTCACTCTGTTTGTACATATCAATATAGCTTTTCCACTCTTTACCTTCTATTTTTACATCTACCCCAAGATTCTTCTTAAACATTTCTTGAAGTGTTTCAGCTATTTTTTTCTTATCCGAATATTTCACTGTTACTTCTGGAAGGGTAGTCCACCCTTCTTCCTTCATTCCTTCTTCTAATAGAGTCTTAGCTACTGCAGGATCATATTTAAAATAGTCACCTTTCTCTTTACGGAAGTCGCGACCACTTTCTGTTTTTGCTCCTTCTGGTACAAAGCCATATGCTTCTTTTGCATTATTCTTTAATATTTTCTCTACGATAAACTTACGATCTACAGCTAATGCAAAAGCTTTACGGATTTTCGCATTTGTAAATGGTGGTTTTTCTGAATTAAATGAGTAAATGTGAGTTGAGTAGTCTTGCATCTTTTTAAACTCTTTATTTTTTTGTTCCTTTTCAACTAAGTCTGTTGGTATATGAGATAGTAAATCTAATTCTCCAGATTTATATAATTGATACGCTGTTTTACCTTCAGGAATAATACGGAATTCGATTTCTTTTGATGCTACTTTTTTATCATGAAACTCTTTATTTTTTTCTAAAATAATCGCTTGATTATGCTTCCATTCTTTCAATGTAAAAGGACCGTTTGTAATTAATTCTTTGGGATCTACTTTTAGTTTACCTTTTTCATCAATAGATTTTTTATTAAGTGGAATATATAACGACTGAGATAACGTTCGTTTAATAGACGTTACTGGATGTTCAAATTGTAGCTTTAGAGTTACATCATCTACCGCTTGAATTCCTACTGCATCTTCTGCACCTTTCCCCGTATTAAACGCTTCCCCACCTTTAATGAAATATAGTTCTGTTGCATTCATAGAACCCGTTTTAGGATTTAATATTCTCTTCCAAGCGAATTCAAAGTCTTTTGCTGTTAATGGAGAACCATCAGACCATTTCAATCCTTTTTTCAAATAGAATGTATACTCTTTTCCATCTGCCCCAGCTTCCTCTTTCTCTACTAAGTCCTTTTCAAATTTCCCATCACTTGTTTGTCTATACAAAGTTGCAAATAAGTGCTCAATTACATAATTAGAATTATTGTCTGTTGAAATTGCTGAATCTAGTGTATAAGGATCACTACCAAGATTCGTTACAAAACGGTCTCCCTTACTAGCACTTGCTTTTGAAGTATCTTTCTTACCGCAAGCGACAGAAGTAATTGCTAATACGGCCATAATGACAAATAATAAAAACTTCTTCATCCTACATTCCCCTTTAACCTGAAATTTTTGGTGTTGATGCTAATAATGTTTTTGTATAAGAATGTTGTGGATTACGGAATACTTCATCCGTATTTCCAAATTCAACAAGTTCTCCTTTATATAAGACAGCCACTTTTTCACATAAATAGTGAACCATCGGTAAATCATGTGCGATAAATAAATATGTATAACCTTGTTCCTTTTGGATCTTTTGCAACAAATGTACAATCTGAATTTGTAGTGAAACATCTAATGCAGAAATTGGTTCATCAAGAATTAATACCTCGGGCTCACATAATAACGCCCTTGCAATAGCAATCCGTTGACGTTGTCCTCCGCTAAATTCGTGCGGGTAACGATCAATATATCGTCTATCTAATCCAACACGTTCTAGTGCATCACCTGCGACTTTATCTTTCAGCCTTTTATCACCTAAACCGAATGAAATATAGCCTTCTGTTACGCTATCGCGTACTTTCCAGCGCGGATTTAATGCAGCTGTTGAATCTTGAAAAATGAACTGTACTTTCTGCAAGAAATCCCGTTTATGAGTTGACTTCAACTTATGGACAACTTGACCGTTATAATCAATTTGACCAGACGTTGGGCTCTCAATCCCGGCTATGAGCTTACCAAGTGTTGTTTTTCCTGAACCACTTTCTCCAATAATGCCAAGCGTCGTTCCTTTCGGGATAGAAAGTGATATATCTTTTAGCGCTGCGATTTCTTTCTTTTTACTTCCATACGTTTTTGTTACTTGCTTTACCGTAATTAAATCTGTCGTCATGAGGCATTCACCTTCTCTTTTGATTTCGCTTGGTCGTGCTCTAGAACATGTTGCCAACAATGTGAACTGTGCTCCTCAGAATATGATGTTCTATCAGGGAAACGATGAATGCATTCTTGTATTGCTACTGGGCATCTATTTACAAATGGACACCCAAAGCTATTTAACGTTTCAATTGATGGTGTTGTTCCCTCAATGGCCCTAAGTACCTTTTCAGAATCATCCATATTCGGAATCGCTTGCAATAAACTTTTCGTATATGGGTGCTTCGGTGAACCTATTACTTCTTGTATCGTTCCTTTTTCAACAACACGTCCCCCGTACATCACAACTACTCGATCTGCTACTTCACGTACAAGTGCCAAATCATGGGTAATTAACAAAATACTCGTATGTTGTTTTTCTTTTCGCTCTTTTAATAACCCCATAATTTGTTTTTGAATCGTTACATCTAATGCAGTTGTAGGCTCATCTGCAATAACGAGCTTTGGGTGACAAGCAAATGCAATTGCTAAACAAATACGCTGCCTCATACCTCCGCTTAATTGATGCGGGTACTGTTCAAAACGTTTCTCTGCTTCATGTATCCCTAAATCATTTAATAAGTTAATTGCAATTTCTTTTGCCTCTTTCTTTGACTTCTTTTCGTGTTGCAAAATTACTTCTGTAATTTGTCTGCCCACCTTCATCGTAGGATTTAAAGAGGACAGAGGATCTTGAAAGATAAAGGAAATATCTTTCCCTCGAATTTGATTCCACTCTGATTCTTGTAAATTCGTTAATCCTTGAGATTCGAAAGAAATACTTCCATCATCGATATGAATAGACTCTTGATTTAGTCCGATAATGGATTGTGCTGTAACACTTTTCCCTGAACCACTTTCTCCTACAAGTGCCACGATTTCACCTTCGTTAATGGAAAAGGAAACATGCTTCACAATTGCTTGCTTACTATTCTCTTTTTCAACGGCTAACGTTACGTTTTCTAAAGATAAGAGCTGTCCCATGTTTTTTCTCCTTTCGATTTCGTTTTACAATCTTCGGATCAATTGCATCTTGCAAACCATCACCAATTGCATTAAATGCGAACATGATGAGCGCAATCATCAGCGACGGAAAGAAAAGTTGCCACCATTCCCCGCTTAATAATGTCCCGAGCGCATCATTTGTCATCGTCCCCCAGCTCGCTGCTGGTGATTGTACCCCTAGTCCGATAAAACTTAAAAATGATTCTGAGAAAATAGCTGCTGGAATTGTAAATGATAAATTTACGATAATAATGCCTGTTAAATTCGGAATGATATGTCCGTATATAATCTTCATATGCGATGTACCTAATCGTTCTGCTGCAATAACAAATTCTCTTTGCTTTAAAGATAAGATTTGTGCCCTAACGAGACGCGCCATGCCAATCCATCCGGTTAATGCAAGAGCAATAATAATTGTAAAAAGTCCTGGTTTCATAATGATTAGTAGTAAAATAACAATTAATAAATATGGAATACCGTATAATACTTCAATCCCTCGTACAATCCACTCATCAATCAACGTTCCCAGGCGATTACGTCCTCTCACATATCCACTAAAGCCCCCAATCAGTACACCAAGTCCTATATCAAGAACGGCCGCTATTAATCCAACTACTAATGAAATTTTCCCTCCAGCCCAAGTACGTGCCCAAATATCCCGACCTAAATCATCTGTTCCAAACCAATGCTCACTACTAGGAGGTAAATTTGTCGCCTCTTTTACTTGTTCACTCGCAGTAAAAGGAGTTAAACTTTCACCGATAAGAGAGAAAATAATAATGAGTAATAATGTCACCGTCCCTAGAACTGCGATTGGATTTGATACAAACTTACGAAACACTTCTTTTTTTCGGCTAATCGTTTGCTGCTCTTTATTTATCGTTAATTCTTTTTTCTCTTCATTCGTTAATAGCTGTTTATTGATTTCATAAGCTCCCATTTAAATATCCCCCCTCCTTATGTAATAGAACGAATACGCGGATCAACAATACGGTGAATAATATCTGTAATGAAAATACAAGAAATTAATAATGAACTATAGAAAATTGTTGTTCCCATAATGACTGGATAATCCCGGTTAAAAATACTATCCACAAAATATTTTCCAAGACCTGGAATCGCAAAAATCTTTTCAATAATGAACGTCCCTGTTAAAAGCCCAGCCATTAAAGGTCCAACAAATGTAAGTACTGGCACAATCGCATTTCGAAGAGCATGTCTTATAATGATTTTCTTAATTGGTATACCTTTCGCTCTCGCTAGCTTAATATAATCACTCTGCAAGACTTCAATCATATTAGAGCGAACAAACCTTGTAATTACTGCGATTGGCCCTAACGCCAATGCGAAGGATGGCAATACCGTATGTTCGAATGTGCCCCAAGACGCTACTGGCAAAAGTTCAAATTGAATTGCAAATACTTGTATAAATAATGGTGCTAAAATAAAACTTGGAATAGAAATACCGAGAATCGCAAGTAAGCTCACACTATAATCAATTACTTTCCCATGATATAGAGCTGCAAATGTACCTGCTGCAATTCCGACTAATAATGAAATAACAAGTGCTTGTAAACCAATAATCGCTGATGGACCAAATCCTGTTGTTATAATTTCTGATACGCCTTGCCCCGTCGATTGAACGGATTCACCAAAATCAAAATGAACTACACCGTCTAAATAAGCAACATATTGATTCCATAACGGTTCATCAAGGTGATACTTCGCTCTCATATTCTGCACAACTTCCGCCGGAAAGATCTTTGCATCCGATGAAAATGGATCCCCCGGAATGATGTGCATAATCAAAAATGTTACTGTTGTAATAATCCATAGTGTAAACACCATAACTGATAGTTTTTTAACAACATACACTCCAATAACCTCCTAAACTCATAAATTTACTTTGTTTTATTAACGTATCTTTCCCATTAATCCCTTTCCTCTTCTTAAAACACAAAAAGCCTTGATCTTAAAAAATAAGATCAAGGCTTAATAAACGAAGGCCCATCACTTATCTTTCAAGACTTGCTTGCTGGAATTAGCACGGTGTTCCTGTTACAGAACCCGCTGCTGAGGTGTCATAGGGCCAGTCCCTCTACCTCTCTGGATAAGTAAATTGCTATATTATTATTTGGTTCAAATTGTATATTTCGAATTATAATTCTGAAAAAATGAAAAGTCAATCAAATTGGATATATTTAGAAAAATCAGTTTTTAATAAGAGGTTTATCTAAATCGCGTTTTTTCACTTATACTTAACAGGAGTAGTACCAGCAAAACGCATAAAATATATATTAAGGAAAATATTCACAAATACCCTTAGCGTATGTTTTCCACGAAATGTTGGCGGGACCCCATACCCATCAAGCTAAGATTTTAGAATACCCCCCAAACGGAAATTTTATGTGTTTTATAGCACCGAAGTTCATTTTTATCGTTTTAGGGGCAACCTGTTCTGTTAAGTTGATACGATATGGTGGGCCCCTACTAGACCATAAAAAAACCATTCCAATATGAAATGGTTTTTTGTAACACTTATTCGCATTAATTACTTATTATAAAACTAATAAAAGAAAATATAATTGTATTTCAATTTCTTAATAATTACTTTTAAGATGACTATTATCTCGACCAAGTGCTTTTTTGACAGCATTATACATCTGCTTGTTTTTTCTTGTATGCAATTGGACTTCAGTACCATCGTGCCCAATAAGGTAGAATACAGGAGCTTTTTTCTCACTCGTATTATTAATACTCATATTCGTATTCCCGATTTTTGTTGAAGTTGTTATATAATCGCCAGTACCAAGGCCTTTATAACCATATTCCGCATAATTACTATGAGGAATATATATTATATCACCTTTCTTTGGAACGAAAATTAGCGCCTCTTTTGTTAACGTAAGACATCCCCATCCAAAATCTGAATGATGAAATACTTCTAGTGTCAATATACTGGTTTGATTATACTTATTACGAACAATTTCTTTACAGCTGTTTTTCCCTTTGTTATCCTGAATCACAAAATAAATAGGAATCCCAAACAAAGCAAGCAGATAAGAAAATGCTATGGCTTCGCTATTAATCATAGCTCCTATCAAAAATAACCCTACAGCTGACCCAACTGTAATAAAAAATCGTTTCGCAAAACGTGAAGTAAATGGATCCACTAACAAACACTCTCCTTTTTTTACCAATGATATGCTGATTTTATTTTATAAATTACTAAAACTTAATAAACAAATTAAAGATTTACATTTTTTTGTTTGTTCAAGGCCTATATATCGATTTCAAAAAAACATCTTGATAAAAAATGGTTTTAACTATATAGGATTCGTTAGGAAAATAATGTATAATCACAACGTTTATTATACTATAGGGGGCAAGGTATGTATATATTGAAAAATCGACAAAGATACTTATTATATTTTTTAATAAAGAAAAGACACCCTAAGGTGCCTTTCTCCGACTTGAACTACAATTTCACATTCCAATAAAAGGATGAAAATCTGATAATTCCCAATGATACACTTCATGAAGTTTACATTTATTTACAGGTTAATTGTACCCAAAAATGTATAGACAACCAGACTTATATTAAAATCCCATACATTTTAATATTTTGTTGTAGGGTAAAAAACATTAAAAAAGGTGGTTGCTACATGAAAACATTACACAAATTCAAATGGACTAAAGTGCTAGTAATGGCATTAGTAGCGGTATTGTGTTTTACAATTCCGTTACAAGAAAAAACAAAGGCTGCGGTTATTGACGAGGTTACAAAAGATGTTATTGAAAATGTTAGCGAGGAACAATTCAATAATGGATTTAATGCCGTTAAAGCAGGTCTTTCATTAGAAAATGGAATTTACAAGTTTAATAAAGAAAATCTAAATAATTCTAATCTTACACAAGAACAAGTAAAAGAATTAGAGATCTTTTTCACAACTCAATCACAAGAAGTTATGAAAGATATTTTTGAAGGTGTAAATAGTGAAGATGCTAAGGTAAATAAAAATGCTCTTTATATGTCAGCTACGCCAGAAGTACAACAAGCGGTAATTCCAGTATTAGTTGCTGCAGCTGCGGCTGTTGCTGCATTCGTGGGCGCAGCAATTGCCGCACAAATTATAGCAGATGTATATAAGTTAGTTGCTATTTCTTTTTGTCGTAAATGGCAAAAGTACAGCAAAGTTAAAACAGCTTGTAAAGATTTAGGATACTTAAAATAATGATGGATAAACCCACTTTAATCGTTATAGGAGTCCTTGTAGGCAGTTTAATATTGCTTGGTGCAGGTTGTGCCGTACTATTTAAATACTTTAGACAATAAAAAAATAACCTTGCACGCGCAAGGTTATTTTTTCGTTTCTGCTTGAAAACGTTTATAGTATGTCGATGCTGTTGCAAAGTTAATTTCTATATCGCGAATCAATGATGAATCTTCTTCTTTAGCTAACTTCTGTAATTTTTTCATCGCTTGTTCCGATTCATTCAAGAAACCAGCGTATACCTCATGTTCTTGCTCTTTCGACTTTGGAACACGAATTTCTTTACGTATATTATCGATATCTTCTAACATGCTCGTCGTTACCTTTTGCACATCTTCTTTATATGTAGCATTCGTTATTTCCTTACCGCCCTTTTCTTTTGCTACTTCAAATAACTGCAGTGCTTTATTAATTTCTTTATTCATTTTTATATCGTATTTTTCATGTACTGCAAGGTATTCTTTTATCTCTTCTGTTTGTTCAGTAGATTGCTCTACCCTTTCTTTCGGTTCTTTCGTATCTTTATTTCCATTACACCCTGCTAGAAGGAGCATACTTCCCATTACAGCAATACCCAAAACCTTCTTCATCTCTTCTTCTCCTTTTATCTACAGCTATTACTCATTATAGTTTCTTTTATCTCCACTTGTTATTATACCGAGAACACCCTACTTTTTACACTTAAGACGATATCTTAATATACACACCAACATTTTTGTCACAGTATCGTCACTTTATCAATTTAGCCAAGAAGACTCCTTCCTCAAGGATCGTGAAGGACGTAGCCCAGCGAGTAGGTGGGAGATGAATTGGCTTCGAACAAGAGATGACAGGAAGTCATCTTAATCGTTCGACATATGTAAAGTATTACCAGGGAATTTGTAATAATCACTTCACTATAAACAGAATGTATGTTTGGTATATAATAGACATATATCGAAATGGAGGTGAAACGAAGGATGATTAATAAAGCGTATAAATTTCGTATCTATCCAAATAAAGCACAAGCGATCCTGATTAATAAAACGATTGGTTGTTCTCGTTTTGTATTCAATCACTTCCTATCTCTATGGGATAATGCATACAAAGAAACAGGAAAGGGTTTGACATATGGTACATGCTCTGCCAAACTTCCTGCCATGAAGAAAGAGTTTGTTTGGCTAAAAGAAGTGGATAGTATTGCTATTCAATCGTCTGTTCGCAACCTTGCGGATGCTTACACACGCTTTTTTAAAAAACAAAACAGTGCCCCGCGTTTCAAATCTAAAAAGAACAACGTACAATCTTATACCACAAAACAAACAAATGAAAACATTGTTGTTGTGGGAAACAAAATGAAATTGCCGAAACTAGGTCTTGTTCGATTTGCCAAAAGTCGTGAAGTAAAGGGACGTATTTTAAATGCTACGGTTAGACGGAACCCTTCTGGTAAATACTTTGTGTCCTTGTTAGTTGAAACAGAAGTGCAAGAACTTCCGAAAACACATTCTTATATTGGAATGGATGTAGGATTAAAAGATTTCGCCATTTTGTCAGATGGAACAACCTATAAAAACCCTAAATTTTTTCGCTCATTGGAAGAGAAGTTGGCAAAAGCACAGCGTGTTCTTTCTAGAAGAATGAAAGGATCTTCTCGCTGGAATAAACAACGAGTAAGGGTAGCTAGAATTCATGAATACATAGCTAATGCTAGAAAAGATTACTTGGACAAAATCTCAACTGAAATCATCAAAAACCACGATGTTATCGGTATAGAAGATTTACAAGTATCGAATATGTTAAAAAATCATAAGTTAGCAAAAGCGATTAGTGAAGTATCTTGGTCACAATTTAGAACGTTGCTAGAATACAAGGCAAAATGGTATGGAAAACAAGTCATTCCGGTATCCAAAACATTTGCTTCAAGCCAATTATGTTCTTGTTGTGGGTATCAAAATAAAGACGTTAAGAATCTAAATCTTCGTGAATGGGATTGTCCTGAGTGCAATAGTCATCACGACAGAGATATTAACGCAAGTATCAATCTTAAAAATGAAGCTTTAAGGCTTCTAACCGTAGGAACTACGGGGATAGCCTAATGAATTAGAAGCCACTAGGCTTCTGTACTTAGGAATCTCCCACTTCAAACAGTCCGTAAGGACGTTAAGTGGTGAGTAGTTCAAGCAAATAACTTTTGCATCACCTTACAACACTGTATAAGTTATTTCAAAGAAATGAAAAAAAGCTGATTCAACACATGTTTGAATCAGCTCTTTTGTATAAATTAAGCCTCTAAATTTTGTCTTTGTTGCAGTTCAAACTGCTTCTCACTTCTTCTGGCCATAAATAGATAACATAACACAGCACCAATTTCACAAAGAGCTATCACAACCCCCATCGGTAATGCGGTATTGCTTCCGCCAATACCTACTAACGGTGCAACAAGTGCTCCTGAGATGAACTGTAATAATCCTAATAAGGCCGACGCTGTTCCTGCGGCTTGTTTCTGATTTCTCATCGCTAACGAGAATCCAGTTGTTGATACAACCCCGACACTTGATACGACAAGGAATAACGAACATAAAACACCAATTAAACCTATTCCTAGTACGATTGTCAGTAGTAAAGATAAACCGCCAACAGCTGCAATAATAATACCAGCAACAAATAATGTCTTCTCATTCACTTTCCCTGCTAAACGGCCTGTTACCTGACTAGCAATAATAATACCGATACCGTTAATCGCAAAGAATAAACTAAATTGCTGTGGTGATGCTCCGTATATGTTCTGCAGCACAAATGGTGAGCCCGAAATGTATGCAAACATTGCCGCCGTTACTAGCCCTTGTGACAATGCATATCCCATAAACAGACGATCCTTTAACAGTTTTCCGTACGTCGCCAACGTCCCTGACAATCCACCTGTTTCTCTTTCTTCGATAGGTAATGTTTCACGTAATACAAAAGTAGCTGATATTAACATGAATACACTAATTGCTCCAAGAACGATGAAGACACCGCGCCATGTTGTAAACTGTAGCAATTGTCCTCCAATAATCGGTGCCAAAATAGGCGCTGCTCCGTTTACTAACATGAGCAGTGAGAAAAACTTCGTCATTTCAGAACCCGAATACATGTCACGCACCATTGCACGTGATATAACAATCCCAGCCGATCCTGAAGCTCCTTGTAAGAAGCGTAATAACACTAAACTCCAAATAGATGGCGCAATAGCACAAAGTAAAGAAGAAGCAACATAAATAATAAGAGCAATAATAAGAGGTTTGCGCCTTCCATAAATATCACTAATTGAACCGACAAATAATTGCCCAACTGAAAGCCCAAGTAAACAAGCTGTCAATGTAAGCTGCGCAAGGGATGCACCTGTTTGTAAATCATCCGTTAATTTCGGTAAAGAAGGCAAATACATATCAATAGATAATGGCCCAATCGCTGTAAGTGTCCCTAGTACAAGAATCATCCATAACCTATTTGTCTTTACAGGTTTATATATTTCTTGATTAACTCCATTCACTTTTTCCGTTCACCCTTTCCTATAACTACTGAATCGTAACAATTATAGTTACAACATAAACATACGTCAAGTATAGTGCATTTTCCTGTTTTATACTGTAAAAAAAGCGATAGAATTTCTATCGCTTTACTTTTTCAAATTACTATTTGCAAATTTAGATACGGAAGACATCGCTTCTCCTGTATCTAAATATGTGATTTGAATTGGATCTCCCACTTCTGTAAACATAGCATATGGGAATTTCTTCACAGGTATCATAAATACTTTTTGTTCATTTTCTAACAGTACGTACACAATTGTATTTTCACCTGATTTTTCTTTATATACACGTTGTACAACGCCTTCTTTTTGTGCCTCTTTACCACTTGAAGTCGGTCTAAATGAATCTCCACTTCCGCTCAGCGCATTTTTATAATTCTCAAGCGCTTCTTTTTGCGTAGAACCTGTTGCAAATATTTTTGCATTAGAAGCATAGATAACTGTATGAGCACGTACTAATCCCCCGTCATCAATAACAGGTACAATCCAAGAAGGTTTACCATATACGTTATAAATAACCGGCATCGTTCCATGCCATTTCTCTCTCTTAAAGGAATTATCCACTACTTCCGAAGCAGCTGAACCATCCATAATTCCCTTCACTTCTTTTCCGTTATAGTAATACAACTTACCTGTACGCGCATCGATAAGCGAATAACCTAGTGCAGAATCTACTCCCTCTTTCGGAGAGGTGAAATCAGTAAAGTAATATAACGTTCCATCCTTACCGAAGATTGGTGTAACTCCTTCTTTCGTTCCCCACTCAGTCGGAATCTTCATATCCGTTTGCGAGAATTTTGTATTCCAAAATCCGTGAATATATTTACCGAAATACGTATTTAATGTAGATGCGGTCTCGTGATTTAATACACCATCAACAAATTTAGGTGCCTTTCCTTTATCGTATCTTTTCACTTCACCTGTTTGTGCGTCTACTACTACAACGCCCTCTACTTCGAATCCAGATCTTCCCGAAATAAATTCACCATACGTCATTGTATAATACGGTTTCCCTTTATCATCAACTTCGAATTTAGGTTTCCCTTTAAAAATTAAATCCGGTTCTGCTTTTCGAACGACACGTTCTAATTTATTACCAAAAAACATGCTTGGCACATATTTCATTTTATAACCGAGATGCAGTTTCGCTTCCGCATCAGGATTCGTACCTGACATCGTTACGTACCCTGGGATTGTCTCAGCTTTACGTGCTTTAAAAAATCCTGAAACTTCAATTGGTGCTACATATAAAGCCTCACCATTTACCATTTGTGGCGTTAATTCTCCTAGCTCAAAATAAGCTACTTTCGGAATGTCCCCAAATACTTTTTTCATTTTATTCTCCGCTGTCTTTGGCGGCACTGTAAACGGCTGATCATTTTCAGTAAATGGCTCTGAAATATCTTTCTCTACTTTTACAACAGAATCATATTTCTTTTGCGAGATTACTATATCATGCAAATAACCAAAATAGCCGTAACTTGCTAATAAAACAAACATTAGAAGTCCTTTTAACGTACCTTCTAATTTCCCTATTTGATCTTGTGAAAATAAAACAAGCCCAATTAAAATTGCTACTGCAACAGAATAATGAGTAAGAATCGAATCTGCTCGATCATCAATTAGCCAAAAATATTCATAGATTGCAATACCTATCCAAAATAAAACAGGAATAACTAAAATGGATGATTTCTTACCCTTTACAACCTTCTCATCCCCTTTCTTATCCACTGCTCGAAGTTTACTACCGCTTCTTGTCCATGGAATCAAAAACAAAGTGAGAATAGCTAAAATTAAAAATTTCATCAAAGGCAATGTCCCCTTTTCTTTTGTCTTCCCCTTTAGTATAACAAATAAAGGGTATTCAGGTAAAAATGGGGATGATTATATTTTTTTACTACTTAATACAACTCCGCTCACTACATATAAGATAGATGCAATATAAAAAATCGTACCAATTGTAAAGAAATCTACTAAATATCCCGTTGCAATAATTGCTACTGCTCCTCCAATCGATGTCCACACATGATATTTTCCAATCTCATAACCAGCATTTTCTTGCACAACCTTTCGCGCTAACGATGTCTTCTCCGTATTACGCTGTACAGCACCTAAAATCCCCATTACAATTTGAAGAATATACACATGCCAGACTTCCGTGGCAATCGGGAAACAAAGCATTAATACTGCCATGGACCAAGCATATATAATTAATAATTTCCGATCACCCACTCGATCAGACACCATTCCTACTACCGGATATACAAGCGCTGAAGTTAAAGCGAATAAGCCATACGCCCAGCCAAACTGCGAGAAGCTATTCCCAACGTTTCGAAGCAATAGTATATAAAAAGGAAATACCATACTTCCCGCCATCATAATTATGCTTTGTGAGGCTACAAATCTTCTATATGTCATTTCGTATACTCCCTATAAAATAAATTCACAAATCTCTCTTTTGGATCCGCTTCTTTTTTCTTCTGAAGAAATTCTTCTATACGAGGATATGCCCTCTTTAACTGCTCCTTCGTTGGGTAAGAATAGTACGGTAAATAATAACTTCCATTATGCTTTAAAGTAACATCAATCATCTTCTGAATGACCACTTTTGTTTTCTTTATTTCATCCTCTGAGCGCCCTTGATTAATTAAAAGCACAAGTGCAAACATATCGTCTTTCGCATAAGATAGTACCGCATTCTCATTCTTTTCTACATAGCGGATTGTAATATTAAGAAGGTTTAATTCCTCTTCATTCAAAACACTTCGCAAGTCATCTATATATGCTGTAAAACTACCTATCGGTACGAAATACTCCTGTAAAATCTCGGTCAAGTTTGGATTATCATATTCCATAAAGGCACTATCCGACCTCATAACATTATTTCGCGTCTCATACTTTCCATCTGTACGTTCAAAATAACTTCTTTGTATATCCCAAAACGTATTCTTTCCCCAATCACTATAGCGTGATAAACCGAGTAAAAATTTCGGTACAGCTATAATATTTTCTTCTTTTAATTTACTGTACTCTTCCCTCATATTTTGATTTTCCGCCAATGTATAATCTGTCACATACATCTCTTTTAAAAATGAATTGGGGGCAACAGAAATACGGGCTAAGTGCATACGAACATTTTCTTCTCTCTTCACTTTATCTTTGAAATAAGACGTGTATTCTTTATAATCTATCATTCTCGTGTGCATTTCATATAATTCATCATCAGTTAGCTTTAATGTCACATCTAAAATCACACCAAATAATCCGTATCCCCCAATTACATACGGAAACAAATCAGCATTTTCTTCTCTACTTACATTACGCACCGTGCCATCTGCCATTAACAATCTGAACGAATCTACTGTATCAATCAATGCTTCATGACGAATATCACGCCCATGTACATTTACACTTAATGAACCACCGACAGTAAAAATATTTTGAGATTGCATGACTTGAACCGCAAGACCATAGGGATTGATTTTCTTTTGAATGCCATTCCATGTGACACCGCTTTGCACCTTAATCCTCTTCTTCTCTGGATCAAATTCTAATATTTTATTATACCCCTTCATATCAAGCATCGTGCCGTTCGGATAATACGTCTGTCCTCCTTGGCTATGTTGCATACCTGCAATGGAAATTTTCTCTCCGGAAGTATTTGCATCTTGCACAACCTGTTTTAATGAACGTTCATCCTCAGCATTTTCAACACCTTTAATTTTCGTTGGAAGCAACTTTCCTACATCGCTCATAATAGGATGATCTAGTTGCTCCTTATATGTATTTATAGATGTCGTAAGTAAAACTGTATAAGCTAAAATGACCACCGCTATCTTTCTTTTTTTCAAATGACACTCTCCTCTTCTACATCTTTTCCTCTTCATATTGTACCTATTTTCCTATGAAGAAAGTATACAAAAAAGAGGGCACCTTATTTTAGGTCCCTCCTCATCAAAACTGTTACTTTACTGCTGGCAATTGTATTGGGTCAAACTTTTCGTACGACGTATATTTTGCGTTCGTAATAATATGTGCTTTATCCTTGCCGTTACTACTCATAACCATGTCTATCTTTGCTGATTCATATTTAAAATCTTTTGTAATGATATATTCTGCATCCACTTCTTCTATCTTCGCATTTTGTGCTTGTAACATTTTCTTCTGCGTTTCATCCATGCTAGTTAACATACTTTCTGTTTCTTGCCCTTTTAATGTAAATTTCAGTTTATATTTATCTCCGCTTTTCTCCATCTTCATTTTATCTAAAACTACTTCCGGTACTTCTAACTTATCTATAATATCTTGAGTCGCTTTCATTCCACCAGCGTTTAATTGCTCCTCTGGTACAGTTATAACTTCTCCTGTATTAGGGTTTTTCACCTCACCAGCAACTTTACCATCCACAGTATACACTACAACATTTGTACCAGAAATATTCATTTCAGAACGAGAATTCTTTGTCTTTGGCTCTAATTGCATCTTAGCCTTTAATATATCCATCTCTGTTCCCTCAGCTTTTACTCCTACACCATATGTCATCGTTACATGCTCTTCATTTTTAAAAGCTTCGTTCGTTTTCTTGAAAACATCCTTCGCCGCTAATTCTTTTTCTTTTTGAACTGATTCTTTTTTCGGTTCATTCGTCTTTGTTGTTTTCTCATTACTACATCCTACCCCTAGACTGATTGCAAACACTAAACTCGAAATAAAAATAATTTTTTTCATAATGTCGCCCCCTTTTCCAAAATAATATCACCTCTTTTCCTATGAAATCTATACAATTTTTAATCTATATTCGCTATATAGCGACATGTTTAATGAAGATTTTAAATATGATGTAAATAACAACAACTAAATTCAGGAGGTCATTATGAAAGCAATTATTTGCACAAAGTATGGACCACCTAACGTTCTTCAACTTCAAAATATAGAGAAACCTATACCTAAAAAGAACGAAGTATTAATTAAAATTCACGCAACAAGTGTATCAACTGGAGATTGTAGAATACGCGGTTTTAATAGTCCCCTCTTATTTTGGATTCCTATGCGGATCATATTAGGTTTCAGAAAACCAAGAAAACCTATACTCGGCGTAGAGTTATCCGGTGAAATCGAAGAAATAGGAACAGATGTAACTCAATTTAAAAAAGGTGATCCAATTTTTGCATTAACAGAACTAAACCTCGGTGGTTATGCCGAGTACACATGCGTACATGAAAGTGGATTAATAGCATTAAAACCTACCAATGTGACGTATGAAGAAGCTGCAGTTATTCCTTTTGGTGGAACTTCAGCATTACATTTTCTGAGAAAGGGTCGTATAAAAAAAGGGCAACAAGTGCTCATATATGGTGCCTCCGGATCAGTAGGAACAGCTGCTGTACAACTTGCTAAATATTTAGGTGCGACCGTTACGGCTGTTTGTAGTAATTCAAATTTTGAACTTGTTCAATCTTTAGGAGCTGATAAAGTAATTGATTATACGAAAGAAGATTTTACTAAACGGGGCGAACGCTACGATATTATATTTGATGCAGTTGGGAAGTATAAAAAATCCCTTTGTACAAATACATTAACACCCAATGGAAAATATGTATCTGTGAATGGAATGATGGCAAAGGTAAGTAAAGAGGATATGATTCTACTAAAAGAACTAACTGAAACAGAACATTTAAAACCTGTTATTGATAGAACCTACCGATTAGAAGAAATTTCTGAAGCTCATATGTATGTGGAAAAGGGACATAAGAAAGGTAACGTTTCGATTACCTTAAAATAAAATATATTCAGAAAATAACGTTGACAATTCTTTTTGTAAGATTTACTATTAGTACCATATTAAAAAACTACATACACAAACTCTTATCAAGAGTGGCGGAGGGACTGGCCCGATGATGCCCGGCAACCGAGCTTATGACGTATAAGCTAAGGTGCTAATTCCTGCAAAACGATTTTTCGTTTTGGAAGATAAGAGAGGATCCTATTTTGTCTATTCGGCACCTCTCTTATTTTGAGAGGTGCTTTTTATTTTGGAACGTATATGGAGGGGGAATTATAGATGAAAAAAGTATTATTAAGCATTGTAAGTGGAGCGGTATTATTGCTAGGTGCATGTGGTGCTAATTCTGATAAAGAGGTAAAAGCATTAGATGAGAAAAAGATTACTGTCGGTGTAACTGGCGGACCGCATGAACAAATTTTTGAAAAGGTAAAAGAAGTGGCAGCAAAAGACGGACTCGAAATCGATGTAAAGGTATTTAATGATTATGTAGCACCAAACGTATCCTTAGATGAAAAAAGCCTCGATATAAATAGCTATCAAACGAAATCATATTTAGACGTATTTAAAGCTGAGCGCAATATGAAATTAACGGAAGTATTTTCAACAGTAACATTCCCTATGGGCGTATATTCTAAAAGCTTAAAGGATGTAAAAGACTTAAAAGAGGGCGACGCAATCGCTGTACCAAATGATCCAACGAATGAACTTCGAGCTTTAAAGCTATTTGAAAAAGCAGGAGTTTTAAAAGTGGATCCAAAGGCGACAGAAAAAGCGACTGCGAAAGATGTCATTGAAAATCCGAAAAATTTAAAGATTGTTGAATTAGAGGCATCTCAATTACCAACACAGCTAGGTGAAGTGAAAGCAGCTGCAATTAATACAAACTTTGCATTAGGTGCAAAATTAAGCCCAGCAAAAGACTCCATTTTCCGCGAAGGTAAAGATTCACCATATGTGAACTGGGTCGTTGTTCGCACTGAAAATAAAGATGATGCTGTTGTAAATAAATTAAAGAAAGCTTATCAATCTAAAGAAGTAAAAGAATTTATCGAGAAAAAATTTGATGGTTCTGTTTTACCGTCTTGGTAGGAGCTGACGATAATGATTGAATTAAAAAATGTATCCAAAGTATTTACAACAAAAAAAGGGAATGTAGAAGCTCTTAAGTCTACTTCCCTTCAAGTAAAAAAGGGCGAAGTATTTGGAATCATTGGATATAGTGGCGCTGGTAAAAGTACATTAATTCGATGTGTAAATTTATTAGAAAAACCAACGACAGGAAATATCATTGTAAACGGCCAAGACTTAACAACTTTATCAGCAAAAGAACTAGCAAAATCGAGACAAAAAATCGGGATGATTTTCCAAGGGTTCAATTTACTTAAAACTGTGACAGTTTATGAAAATATCGCATTACCGTTACGTCTATCTGGTCTTTCCAAAAATGAAATTGAAAAAAGGGTAGAAAAGTATTTACGTATTGTCGATCTTTTTAATCGAAAAGATGCCTATCCGAGTGAACTTTCTGGTGGCCAGAAGCAGCGTGTTGCCATTGCACGTGCACTATCACATGAACCTGAAGTGTTATTAAGCGACGAAGCAACGAGTGCTTTAGACCCAGAAACAACGGATTCTATTCTTGACCTATTACTAAAGATTAATGAAGAAATCGGGATTACAATTTTATTAATTACACATGAAATGAATGTCATCCAGCGTATATGTGACCGAGTTGCTGTCATGGAACATGGAGCAGTGGTTGAAAGCGGGACTGTGAAGGATATATTTACAAATCCACAACATGTAACAACGAAGAAATTCGTAAATAGTGCATTTGCAGCGAAGATTCCAGAAGAAGTACAAAAAGAACTACAAACTACCGGTGAAATTGTAACTCTCTCCTTTATAGGGAATGCTTCAGGAGAGCCAGCATTAGCTGTCGCTACAAAACGTTTTCAAGTGTATCCAAATATTTTATCCGGTAATATTACACAGTTAAAACATGAATCATATGGGAAACTGATCATTCATATGCAGGGTGAGAAAAATGAAATAGCCCGCGCTTTATCATTTTTACAAGAGAAAGGGATCATCGTAGAAGGAGGTAGAACAGATTATGGGGAACAAGTCCTTTTTGGATGAATGGGGTAAAGTCATATGGGAAGCAACCATTCAAACATTTCAAATGACATCTATTTCGCTATTCATCTCTATCCTTATTGCATTACCACTTGGCGTTACACTGGTTTTAACGCGACCTGGTGGACAACATGAAAATAAAATCATTTATCCTATTCTTAATACCGTTATTAATATCATTCGCTCTCTTCCATTTATCATTCTATTATTCTTCATTTTACCTTTTACAAAGTTTCTAATGGGAACATCCATTGGTGTGCAAGGTGTTATCGTACCACTTGTCGTATTCACAGCTCCTTATATTGCACGATTAATGGAGGCAGCTTTATTAGAAGTAGATCGTGGTGTTATTGAAGCTTATCAAGCGATGGGCATTTCTACTATAAAAATCATTTGGCACGTTATGGTGAAAGAAGCTCGTCCCTCCCTTGTACTTGGCTTAACAATTGCAACAATCGGCCTAATTGGTGCAACAGCAATGGCTGGACTTGTAGGTGCTGGCGGTCTTGGTGATTTAGCATATCGATTCGGGCATTTACGCTACGAACCTGAAGTAATGTATGCAACTGTCTTTATTTTAATTATCCTCGTTCAAGGGCTACAGTCTTTAGGGAATGGTGTTGCACGAAGATTGAAGAAAGATTAAAAAGAAGGTATCTCACCGAAATGAGATACCTTCTTTTTACCTTTTAAATCCACCTTCAGAATGAATAACTTGTCCAGTAATCCATTCTGCTTCTTCACTTACTAAAAATTTAATGAGCCTTGCTGCATCCTTTGGTTCACCAATTCTACCAAAAGGAAACATCGGCTTTAATCCTCGCTTTATTTCTTCAGTCATCCATCCTGTACTAGTTGGACCTGGGTTAATTGCATTCACTGTTATTCCTAAATGAGCTACCTCAGCTGACAATGTACTAGTAAGAGCATCAATAGCTCCCTTCGTTGTTGCATACGCTAGTTCTCCTGCCATAGGCCCTTTAAATTGTCCCGATGTCATATTCACAATTCTACCACCAGATTTCTTATCAAACCCTTGGACAAATTGACTACTTAACAACGTAGTCGCACGAACATTTACCATGTAATGCTTATCTAATTCTTCAGCAGTCAAATTAGAGAAGTCATTATTCGTAGAATACGCTGCATTATTAATTAATATATGAGGGTAGCCTAGTTGTTCAGTAACTTTATTTATAAGCTCTTTCGGTGCATCATTCTGAGTTAAATCTAACTCCATACTTGATACTTTAACACCGCTTTTTAGTAACTCTTCTTTTAATTGTATTTGTTCACTTTGATCAACGCCCCAAGGCATCTCTTTATCGTACGCTGTCCAATACGTAAAAAATATATCGTATCCAGCTTCAGCTAATTCTTTACAAATTGCTGCGCCTATACCATCTAGACGACTTACACCTGTAACAACTGCTATTTTATTTTTTAATTGATTCATTATATACTCCTCCACTTTAAAGGACGCATACTTTATATAAGAGATATGAATTTCCCTACACAGTATCCTTACAAAAGGGATGTACAAGCCAAATATGCAGTCCTTGAATGATTTACAGATAGCTAAATAAACCCTCACTTATGAGAGAAAAATTAATCTATCTAGTTTCCTAATCATTACAAGTTCATCCACATATTGAGTCCTTGTCCCCTTTCCATATATCTCTATTTCTATCATACCAATATGATGTAATATTTCAAATGATAAAAAAATAAAAATCGATATTCTATGGCGATCTTCCACTAATTTTAATATATTACAATAATTAAATAATTAAAATAATCAGAAAAACACTGGTAAATACTGGCTGCATTTTTTATAATAAAATGTGGGGCTAATGTGAGAGTCTAGTTTTACACAAATAGGGGGGGAAGAAACATGTCAAAAAAATTACTTTCTTTATTTTCTACAGTAATCGTAGCAGCGTTTGTAATAACTGGATGTGGTCAAAGCGATACGACAAATAAAGAACAAAAAGAAAATACAACAAAAGAAAGCAAAACAGAAAAAACGGATACAACGAAAGAAAATAAACCGGAAGAAAAAAAATCCGAAGATAAAAAAACTGAAGAGAAAAAGCCTGAAAATACAGCTACTAGCTCAAGTGATTACTCTAAACTGATTTCCTATATGGAAAAAGAAACAGGTGGTAAAACAAAAGTCCTTTTTGAAAATAAGGAACCACAAGTGCATAAAGCTGAAGATGTTTCAGTATCAATGAATAGTTACACATTAGTTGAATTAAATGGATTCCATACAAACTTCGATATTCCGTTTAATCGTCAAACAGAGGGCGGAGTTATTCTTGTGAACTACAGCGTAAAAAATAGTTCAGCTAAAGATATTTATTATATGCCAGCATTGGACATGTCATTTACTGGTGCGCAGAAAGTATATAGTAACTATAAAGATTTAATTCCAAAAGAAGATCAGCTCCCAACTAAGCTTGCTCCAACGAATGATTACTTAGTAAAAGCAGGAGAAACTATTTCTGGTTATATCGCTTATCCATTCGGAAAAGATGATTTAGCGAAAATTTCAAGTCTCTCAACAGTCTCAGTCACAGTCCCAACTGCACAAGCTAATAAAGGAAAATTTGATGCTCCAATCGGAAGTCCTGGAAGCTTTTCATTAAGTTTAAACAAACAAGGTGCTGAAAAAGTTGCAACAGATAATACTTTCTACCAAGATAAAGCTACAGCTAATAACATGGGCGATAAAAAAATGTTAAAAGAGAAATCAAGTATTAATAACAGCCAAGAATTAGGCGCTGTTAACGTTACATTAGACGGATACCAATTTACTCAATTCACACCAAATTCCGTCGAAGCTCCACGCTTTGCAAATTTCAAAAATGGTCTCGTTCTATTAACAGTAAAATTCAAACTTGATAACAAAGATACTCAAGACGTTTCGCTATCTCCTATAAGCTCTACATTGAGAGTGAATGATGGTACACAATATACGATTAATGAAGGTATGCTACTAAATTACGACTATAACGCTGCAGTTAAAACTGGAACATCTGGAGAGTTACTACAAGTATATATTTTAGATCAAGAACAGTATGAAAAGATTTGGAAAGACAAAAGCTTTGAGATTGAGTTAGGACCTATGAGAAATAAAGAAGCAAAAGATATTTCACAAGGTAAAAAAGCTAAATTTGCATTACCGAAATAGATTACTACATATATAATAGAAAAGGCATATAACATAGGATTGTTATATGCCTTTTTTATTTGTATAAAGAACAAAACTTTAATTTAAGTGTATACATTTATCATTACCTATCCGTTGTATAAGTGTAGGGAGGAAAAGTGATGGGAAAAGAAAATATATTGACCTCCTACCTTATCAATCTAGGGGAGGAAGTGTTCAAACTACTACTAGCGAAAGGGGCTATAAAAGAAGATGCAGAAGACATCATCCAAAATACCTTCTATAAAGTATACACATTGCTAGATAATCTAACCGAGAGTAACATACGTCCATGGTTTTTCAGAGTCGCATTAAACGAATACATTGACTTGAAAAGGAAAAAAGAGCAACAAAACATCTATTTAACTGAAGAGATTTATGCAAAATTACAATATACAGACCGAGAATTAGACGCTGTTTTAAATAAAGATGAGATTTTCTATCTATTAAAAGATATAAAACTAGAATATAAAGAGGCCTTCTTTTTAAAGTACTACTACAACTTTTCATATGAGGAAATCGCCCTAATACTAGATATTCAAGTAAACAGCGTCAAACAAAAGTTACATCGTGCACGTAAAGCAATTCACTCAAAAATAGGAGGAAAACCTTAATGGATACTTCTTTAAAAGATGCATTAAAAAAAGCGAAAAGGAAACAGTTATTTAAAAGCATTATTACCTCTATGATTGTTGTAATCATACTTATCCCTATATTTTATAAAGTTGGCAATTACTTCGCAGCAAAAAGCTCTACGAAGCTTCACGAACGACTCTTTTTACATAACGACATTGCAGAACCGAATGTACAAATTGATTCTCAAGTAACGAGTAATTCATCCATGTTTGGCGGCAATATTATATCAAATCGTTCTAAAAACATTAATGGTTACGTAGTCCCTTGGAATACATTAACAAGCTCCTATGGTTGGGTCCGCATCAATATCGATTCCAATGAATTAACGCCTGGTTTTTATTGGTCCAATAAAGAGTTCTATGAGTACGATAAACAAACAAAGAAAAAATTTGCAACATTTTATAATCCCGCTATTAAGGAATATTTTGATGGTGTGCAAAATGAATTAGGGGAAGTTTCACAAATGAACAACTATGTTGCCGAAGTTGCTATCTCTTTCAATCAGCCCTACACACTACAAGAAATTAAAGAAAAAATTCCAGACAACTTAAACATTGTATGGTTATATATGACCTCACCAATTGGAGATGAAAGCAAAGGACCTGCTGGTATGCCCGTTTATGGATTTAATCCAGACAAGTCCCCTGAAGAAGCGTACAAAGAGTTCGTTGATTCACTTAACCAATACGATGACGACGGACATGACGAAACTATCCAAAAGTTTTTAAAATCAAACAAAGGAAAACCATTTGATCAAGTGACAATCTTAGGGGTTATGCTAACAGGAAAAACAGAAAGCTTTAAGGCATTAGAAAACCAAGACTTTATTCGCGGTGCTTCTGTAGGCGTTACTGCACAAGTTGTTCCTTATATAAAACCGGAGAAATAATAAGAAAAAGACAAAATAAGCTAGTTAAAAAAATGTACATGAATCTGTTTACTATGGGAGCTACCTATTTTAGTGGAGAGCTCCTTTCATGTATTATTCACCCTCCAAACAATACATTTCCAAATACTTTATGTACAAATGAAAAATCACCATTTTTGTTCACACTTTATCCATTGTGAATCTTTTCACAATGGATATATAATAAACATGTAAATAAAATATTGGAGGGATTTCAATGGTTATCAATTTTTTAAGAACTGATAAACGTGCTGCTTTCATATTATTATTTTTAAGATTTTACATAGGATATGCATGGCTCGCTGCTGGGATAGGTAAAGTTTTCGGACAATCTTTTGATGCAAGTGGTTTTCTAAAGGGCGCTATCGCTCAAGCATCAGGTGACCACCCTGCCGTACAAAGTTGGTGGGCAGACTTCCTTCAACACTTTGTTCTTCCAAACGCAGACCTATTTAGCTTTTTAGTTCAATGGGGAGAAATTTTAGTAGGTCTAGGTTTAATTTTAGGCGGATTAACAAAAACTGCTGCATTCTTTGGAATTATAATGAATCTTTCATTTTTACTAAGTGGAACTGTTAGTGTAAACCCAAATCTGCTTATTTTAACTATGTTCATTTTAGTTGCAGGTCATAACGCTGGACGTATTGGATTAGATGGCTATGTTTTCCCTAAACTTTTCCGTAAAAACAACCATGAAACATATAAATTAAGTAAAACTGCGTAGTAACAGTTTACTTTTAAAATATAAATAAGAAAAAGAGCCTAAGTATAGGCTCTTTTTCTTACTTGCTCCAAATTTAAACTCTTAACGAACCGCGGAATCCTCTAGCAGCATAATAGGAATCTGCTCCATTGTGGTACACAAAAATGTGTCCGAAGCGATAATCGCAAAAAAGAGCACCACCGAGTTCTCGAATATCTGAAGGCGTTTGTACCCAGCTTGATGATTTCATATCGAAATCTCCAAGTTGTTGCAACTCTCGATATTGTTCTTCCGTTAATAATTCAATGCCCATAGCAGCTGCAACATCAATAACGTTATTTTCTGGTTTATGTTTTTTTCTTGCCTCTAACGCTTCAAGATCATAACAAAAACTTCTGCGGCCCTTAGGACTCTCCTTTGAACAGTCATAGAAAGTATACTCGTCCCTCTCTTCATCATAACCAACAACATCCGGCTCACCACCAGTTACTTCCATTTCATGAATTGACCATAATTTTCCATTACTAGCAGCTAGCTTCTCTTCAACTTTAGCCCATTCAAGACCTTCATGGCGGTTCATGTTTTTCTCAAAACGAGCTTGTAATACTTTTAATAGTTCTTCACGTTGTTCTACAGATAACTCATTCTTATTCGCTGTCATATTAGTCCTCCGAATTATGTTTACTTCTTATAGCTTAAGTATAAATCGTCACAATGATTGTTTGAATCTCTTTTTTAACAATTTGATCTGATTAAATCCCTCTACGAAAACCCTCCATACTTTCCCCAAGAATATAATGTGAAAACCACATCAAGTTCTGCTTCATAATAGCTACATTCATTCCCGGCTGATCAGAACTATATGCCATTCCTTTAAATATAATTAGTTCTGTATCAACTTCCATATCTCTTAAACCTTCATATAACTCATATGCATTTGTAATTGGAATTCTTACATCCTTTTCCCCATGTTGAATTAACGTAGGCGTACAGGCTGATTTAATATATGTCATTGGTGATGTTTTCTTATATATATCTGGATCATTCCATGGAGTATTTCCTAAATACATGCTAATAAAGTAAGGGATATCTGTATTTACATAATGGGTACTCCAGTTAGTGATTCCGCCCCCAACTGAGATAGCTTTAAATCTATCACTAAATGTAGAACAGAAAGCAGATATATATCCTCCGTTACTCCATCCCATAACTCCTACTCTATCTTTATATACCATCCCTTTTTCTACTAGTTGATCCACTCCAGATATAACATCATTGTAGTCAGCAAGTCCTTGTTTTCTATAGTTTGCTTTTAAAAATTTATTACCATAACCAGAACTTCCTCTATAGTTTGGCTCTAAAACGATAAAGCCTTTTTCGATAAACTGTTCAATCGGATATTTCTCATTAAAACAGTCTGAAAATATCGGAAAGGACGCCCAATTCGGACCACCATGGATTACTACTAATAAGGGATATTTTTTATTTGCCTCAAACTCTACTGGGGTTGATAAAACACCTTCTATTTCAAGACCATCACTACTTCTCCATGAAATGATTTCTCTGTTACTTTTAAGCTTGCCTTCGAAAAAGCTATTTTCATTCGTTATTTTTTTATCATCCAAATAGATTTCAAAGACTTCATTTGTTATAGCCTTAGTATATGTTATATGATTGCCATTCCTTGTTATAGAGGCATCCATTATAAAACCATCTAACGTTTCGCTTAACATTTCCACAGTGCCATCCTCACATAGCAAGCCAATACGGTAATTCGTTTTATCCTGCCACCTAATTAAAATACCTTTAGCCGTCCACTGTAACGGCATAATCGTACTATCAAAATCTGTTAAAGGTTGAATTATCTCTCCCGTATTCATATCATATATCTCTAATGTACTATCTTGTATATGATTTTTATAGTAATCCTTCTCTCTTATGCTTGCTGCGTAACATATTTTATCACCCTCGGGAGAAAAGCAGACGCTTCCCCCTAACAACTTATCCATATTCATTTTTTGTAGTTCTCCAGCTTCAACATCTAATATGTAGAGATCACCATTCATATAATCGTTTAAGCTTGGTGTAGCCATACATACAACCTTTTTCCCATCATTTGAAATATCAAAGTTATGTATATAAAAATCCTTCCCATCCGCTAGTTGATAAACACCGTTAATTTTGCGTTCCTCTTTATCATTTTGTATCACTTTTTCTAGCTCAATGTAGTATAAACAATTATTTCGATGTTCCTTACCTACATGGTGGAAATCTCCATATTGTTCCTTACGTTTCTTTATTTCCCCACATTCTTTTGACTGTGCAATATAATAAAAGCCTTTACCCGTGGGATCCCATTTAAATGTATTAACTCCTTCCTTCACATCCGTAATTTGAACCTCACTACCACCGTCTATTGACTTAACAAAGATCTGATTTGTATTATCCCCGTCACCACCTGTTCTAAGGTATGCAATAGCCTTAGCATCTGGAGACCATAATGGGTGCGTACTATCTATATCTCCAGTTGTTAGTGGGTAACTCTGCTCTTTATCCTTTTCATATATCCATACATGATTTCTATATATATTGTCTTTCCAGTTAGCTGTCCTCTTAACAAATGCTACATTTTTGCCATCATCGCTTATATTGGTACTTGATAAGGTTGGTAATGAAATAATCTCTTCTATACTTAAATATGTTTTTGTTTTCACTTTCATATAATAAGCCCCCTTGTAATGATCATGAATCCATCGTCTCTTCTTGTCGTAATAAAGGAAATTGTTCACGGATACTTAAAATGGTACCGGAAAATTCAGATAAATAAAAGTGAATCTGATAAAGTAAAACTTTAAATAGTAGGATTCTATCCGCTTACCAATTTTAGATGTTCTTTTTCAATACAAAAATACCCCTTTAGATACAATATCTAAAGGGGTACCGATTCATATATTTATTAACCTACCAATCTCCTACTCAACCGTAACAGACTTAGCTAAGTTACGTGGCTTATCAACATCACACTCGCGGTGAAGTGCTGCGTAGTATGAGATAAGTTGTAATGGAATAACTGCTACTAGCGGTGCTAGTGCTTCGTGTACAGCTGGTAATACGAAGCTGTCACCTTCCATTTCTAAGCCTTTCATTGAGATGATACATGGGTTAGCTCCGCGTGCTACTACTTCTTTCACGTTACCACGAATTCCAAGGTTTACGTGCTCTTGTGTAGCAAGTGCGATAACTGGTGTACCGTTTTCGATTAAGGCAATTGTACCGTGTTTTAATTCTCCGCCAGCAAATCCTTCTGCTTGGATGTAAGAAATTTCTTTTAGCTTTAACGCGCCTTCTAATCCTACGTAGAAGTCTACGCTACGTCCGATGAAGAAACAGTTACGCGTTGTTGCTAAAAATTGTTTTGCTAATGCGTCCATTTCTTCTTTTTGATCACAAAGTTCTATCATTGCATTTGCTACAAGTCCTAATTCGTGTGTTAAATCGAAATCAAGAACTTCACCTTTCGCTTTAGCAATGTCTGCAGCTAAAATTGAAAGTACTGCAAGCTGTGCTGTGTAAGCTTTTGTTGATGCAACTGCAATTTCTGGTCCCGCGTATAACGGAAGTGTGTAATCAGCTTCACGAGAAAGCGTAGAACCAGGTACGTTTGTAATTGTTAATGCTTTATGACCCATTTCATTTGTTTGTACAAGTACTGCACGGCTATCAGCTGTTTCACCACTTTGTGAAATGTAAATGAAGAATGGTCTTTCTGTTAACAATGGCATGTTATAAGAGAACTCACTTGCTACATGCACTTCAACTGGCATTTTTGCAAACTTCTCGATAAATTGTTTTCCAACAAGACCTGCATGATAACTCGTTCCACATGCAATGATGTAAACACGATCGCTATCTAAAATCGCATTGCGGATGTCTTGATCTAATTCAATCTCACCATTTTCATCTTGGTACTTTTGAATTATATTACGGATTACAAGTGGTTGCTCATCGATTTCTTTAAGCATGAAATGAGGGTATGTTCCTTTTTCAATATCACTTGCGTCTAATTCCGCTGTAAACGGTGCACGTTCAATCGTTTCACCTTGTAAGTTTTTAATTGTAATACTTTCTTTCGTTACGATTACGATTTCTTTATCCATTAACTCAATAAATTGATCTGTAACTTGTAACATCGCCATAGCGTCGCTCGCCACAACATTAAAGTTGTCACCAACACCTACTAATAGCGGGCTTTTGTTTTTAGCAACATAAATCATGTTTGGATTTTCAGCATCAAGTAATCCGATTGCATAAGAGCCATGTAAAAGAGATAGCGTATTACGGAACGCTTCTTCTACACTTAATCCTGTGCTCACTTGTTGTTCCATAAGCTGTACGATAATTTCTGTATCCGTTTCACTTACGAACGTTACATCTTGTAAATATTCTTTTTTCACTAATTCATAGTTTTCAATTACACCGTTATGAACTAGTGTAAAACGTTTTGATGTACTTTGATGCGGATGCGCGTTTACTTTGCTTGGAACACCATGTGTAGCCCAGCGTGTGTGACCGATTCCCACGCTTGCAGCTACGTTCTCATCTACGATTTCGCGAAGTTTTGCAATACGGCCTTTTTCTTTGTATACAACAACACCGTTCTCTGCTTGTACTGCAATACCTGCCGAATCATATCCACGATATTCTAGCTTTTCTAAACCTTTTAATAAAATTTCCTTTGCATCTTGCTCTCCAATAAATCCTACGATTCCACACATGTTTAGTCGCCGTTACAAATGCTTACATTGCTCTGCGAACATGTAACGACATAGTCCGATACCATTTTTATTTATACTAAAAAACGGATTACATATTGCTAGCCCTGTAAGCTTGTAACGGCTTTCACCTTCCTCTCGATTGGGTTTAAGTCCGTATATACTTATACAGCTAGTTTGTATCCGTTCCTTTTCTCTCATCACACTTTCACCTTTGTCCACTAAGTCACCTTAATGATTTAAGTAAAAGCTTGCGGTTGTGATGAACAACCGGGAGTCATCCGCCGAAATCTCGATAAACTCCACCTCGTCAACTACACTACTTGTAGTTCTGGCGCTTCTATAATTTACAATATTTCCTTTGAGAAAAAGAACAAGACCATCTTATAACAAACATGGATAAACCGTCAATGAAATTTTTTTCATCGTCTATAAAACATATGAAAAAGGAGCACTACTTGTGCTCCCTTTTCATAAATTTATTGAATTATTCAGCGCCAACTTCAGCTTTCACAACTTCTACAATACGATGTACATATGCGTCACAAACTTCTTGTGTTGGTGCTTCTGCCATTACACGAATAAGTGGCTCTGTTCCAGATGGACGAACAAGAATGCGGCCATCACCGTTCATTTCTTCCTCTACAACACGAATAATTTCTTTAATTTTTTCATTTTCTAATGCTAGTTTTTTATCTGTTACACGAACGTTTACTAGTAATTGTGGGAATTTTGTCATCTCACCTGCAAGCTCAGATAATGGTTTTTTCGTCATTTTCATGATGTTTACCAGTTGAAGTGCACTTAACATTCCATCACCAGTTGTAATGTAATCAAGTAAGATAATATGACCCGATTGTTCTCCACCTAAGTTGTAACCACCACGCTTCATCTCTTCCATTACGTAACGGTCACCAACTGCTGTTTTATCACTCGTGATATTGTTAGCTTCAAGTGCTTTGTAGAAACCTAAGTTACTCATAACAGTTGAAACGACTGTATTATGCTTTAATTGACCAGTTTCTTTCATGTACTTCGCACAAATAAACATAATTTGATCGCCATCAACGATGTTTCCTTTTTCATCTACAGCGATTAAGCGGTCACCATCACCATCAAAGGCAAGACCGATATCAGCGCCTTTGTCTTTTACTAATTTAGCTAATACTTCTGGATGTGTAGAACCTACGCCATCGTTAATGTTCATGCCGTTTGGTGAAGTTCCCATTGTTGAAATATCAGCCTCTAAATCCGCGAATAAGTATGGAGCTAAAGAAGACGTAGCACCATGCGCACAATCTAAAGCGATATGTAAACCAGAGAAATCTTCCTCTACAGTTTGTTTAATATATTGTAAATATTTTTGTCCGCCTTCAAAATAATCACTCACTTGTCCAAGATTCGTACCTGTTGGACGTGGTAGTTCATCAACTTCTTTGTCTAATAAAGCTTCAATTTCTGCTTCTTGCTCATCTGTTAATTTAAAACCGTCTGAACCGAAGAATTTGATTCCGTTATCCTGTACTGGATTATGAGATGCAGAAATCATAACACCTGCTTGTGCATCTAACGCTTTTGTTAAATAAGCAACACCTGGTGTAGAAATAACACCAAGGCGCATTACTTCTGCTCCAGTTGATAATAGACCTGCTACTAAAGCTCCTTCTAACATATGCCCTGATATACGTGTATCACGACCGATAATTACTTTTGGACGATCTGTATCTTTTGTTAATACATAACCACCAAAACGTCCAATTTTGAATGCTAATTCAGGTGTTAACTCCTGGTTCGCAACCCCGCGTACTCCATCTGTACCAAAATATTTACCCATTATGATTCGCTCCTTTTTCTGGCTCTTTTTGATTATCTACTGTTGGCTCTTGGCTAGTTTCTTTTTCTTTATCTTTATTTTGTTCCTGTTCCGTGTCAGGCTTATGTTCAGGTTCAGGATTTTTTGGTTTTTCAGTTTGATTATCTTGGTTATTATTTGAATCTGGTTTTTCACCGTTACCCTGTACTTCTTTATCTGGATTTTCTTTCTTCACAATTGTGACTTTAGCACTTTTTTGCTTTGGCTCTATTGAAATATTACCAGGGCCGCTCACTTGAATAGAAACATCTTTCGTCCCCAGAGATACATTTTGCAGATTAATGGCTGCTGTTATTTGAGCTGCTGTTATTTTATCTACTATACTTGTTTCTCCTGAAATATCAACGCTTATCTTCCCATCTTGCGGCGAAAGTAGCTGGGCCGTAACATCTTTAGAAAGTCCATTTTTTTGAATTGATATACCATCAATCGTTCTTGTTTTCGTTTGTTTTGTTTTTTGCACTCCCACTGAAACCTTCACTTGATTCGGTTTTGCACTTGTTACACCCTTTGGCAATAAAACAGAGGTATCGAATGTTGTAGACTCTGTCAATTGACTAAGATCTACTTCGACCCCCTCTATCGATTGTATATTATCCAATATATCTTTTGGACCTGCTATCGTTACTTCTCTCGGCTCAACGTTAATATTTGTAACGGCCAATCCTTCTGGTAAACTCCCCTTTTTCGTATACGTTACAGGAACTGTTTTTTCCGTATTATTGGCCGTAGCTTGCGTCGCCACATTCAATGTCACACTAATTTTAGATGGACTCGTTCTTACATTTAAACGTTTTCCTTCTTTATTGTATAATGTAACTTCGGCTGTTTTTGTAACAGTTTTATTAACACCTTTTAAATCAATATACGCCTTTGCAGATGAAATACTTTCAATTTCTTCCTTCGTTCCAACTACCTCAACAGTATCAGGTTTAATGTTTGATTTTTCGAGAGTAGACCCCGCTGGCATCTGATCCTCATTTGATAATTTCAAGTCTACATGAACATATTTTCTCGCTTTTTCATGAAGAGTAATTTTAATTGTTGATGGCTGAACCGTTCCTTTCACACCATCTGGAAGACCGTTCGTTTTCAAAGAAACTTCATAGGTTCCTTTTTCGCTATCTCTCAAATCAACCGGTATATCAAATTGTTTTTTCGCTTTTGCTGTAGCAACTGCTGCTTTTGGGCCCTCTAACTTTACTTTAACGCCCTCTGACGGAATACCACTTACAATATATTTGTCTTCATCATACTTAAGGGTAATAGGATAATTAGTTAATGTTTCTTTCGCATCATTTGCAAAAGGTATTATCCCCGATGTCGTATTTTTTTCAGTTAAAGTCGCTGACATAAAAAGCATACACGCCAATAGTAATGAGATCCCCTTTAAGAACCAATGATTCTCCATTAACTTATCCATGACGCTTTCTCCTCCAATTCCATAAAGACGAAGAAGTCGTTTTTTCGCTCGCACTAAATTCAGCTAACAACATATCTTTCAGTTGCTCTGTCTTCAAATCACGATGCAACTTACCATTTTTCGTTAAAGAAATTTGACCTGTTTCTTCCGACACAACTACTGTAATACTATCAGTAACTTCACTAACGCCCATGGCAGCGCGATGCCTAGTTCCTAACTCCTTAGAAATAAAAGGACTTTCCGATAACGGCAGATAACAAGCAGCTGCTTTAATGGTACCTCCTTGCATAATGACTGCTCCATCGTGAAGTGGCGTATTAGGAATGAAAATATTTATGAGTAATTCCGATGATACGTTTGCATTTAGCGGAATACCTGTTTCCACATAATCACCCATACCGGTCTCTTTTGACAAAGTAATTAATGCACCAATTCTACGTTTTCCCATATATTCCGTCGCTTTTGCTATCGCTGTTGCAACGATTTCAGGCTCATCATCCTCATGAGTTCCAGTACGTGAAAATAAACTCCCGCGCCCTAGCTGCTCAAGTGCTCTTCGCAATTCTGGCTGAAAAATAATAATAACGGCTAAAAATCCCCACGTTAATACTTGCTCAGTTAGCCAATATAGCGTACGTAATCCAAGGAAAATACTAATCATCCGAACGACAATAATAACTGTAATCCCTTTTAAAAGTTGAACAGCTTTCGTCCCTCGGATTATGAGAATTAGCTTATATATAATAAACCATACAACGGCAATATCTAGTGCCGTACTAAGATATTTCAAAATGGTCGTATCTTCAAAAGGCATGCTAACCCTTCCTCCTACTTACGAGCAATTCTATCCATATATTGAAATATTGTTTTATGCTCTATCTGTATGTATTTCCAACAACTAGTTAATTATACCATACATGAAACAAACAACAATTACAAACAACCTCCTTTAGTCTAAATTGGTAAGATGTCAAACATTATTATCGTACAGTATAATATAAATCATTATTATACGCTTATTTTCAAATAAAAAAAGCAACTTCTCAGTTGCTTTTCTTACATTTATTTTAGTTTTTCACCGAATAAAGAACCCATTAAAGCAACTGCTGTTGTTGCCGTTCTATTTCGCTCATCTAAAATAGTATTTACTTCAACAAACTCAGCTGATGTAACAATATCAGCTTCCGCTAACATTTCCATTGCTAAATGGCTTTCACGATAAGATAGGCCACCAATTACAGGCGTTCCAACTCCTGGTGCATCATGTGGGTCAAGGCCATCTAAATCTAATGATAAATGTACACCATCAGTATGAGATAAATACGCGATTGTTTCTTCCATAACAGCCGTCATACCCATACGATCAATCTCATGCATTGAGAATACTTTAATACCTTCATTGCGAATAAAGTCTTTTTCTCCTTCATCTAATGCACGTGCACCAATAATTACAACGTTCTCTTTTTTCACCTTTGGATATGCCCCATATAAATCTACAAGCGTTTGATGTCCATACCCTAAACTTGCTGCAAGTGACATACCATGAATATTTCCAGATGGTGAAGTTTCTTCTGTATTTAAATCACCATGTGCATCATACCAAATAACACCTAAATTTTTATAATGTTTCGCAACACCAGCTAATGTACCAATAGCGATACTATGATCGCCACCTAATACAAGTGGAAAACGTCCTTCTTCTATAATATGATCCACCTTACTTGCTAATTCGTTACAAACGGTTGCAACTTGTGTAAGGTTTCTTAAGCTTGTATTTACATCTACTTCTTTTTCTCTCTCTATACATATATCTCCCATATCTTTAACGTCATATCCAATTTCTTCAATTCTTTCAATTACGCCTGCATAACGGATTGCGCTCGGCCCCATATCAACTCCGCGACGCATCTGTCCTAAATCCATTGGAACTCCAATAACCGAAATTTCTTTTTTCATAGATAGTATCCCCCTTTTGTGCCTTCACTAAATATTTTAAATCTTTTATATAGTCTGACTCAACTCGACATTTTTCTGTATGGATATACAAATTATTCACTTATATTCGCTTTAAAATCCAAATGTTAAGACTATTCTATGTATAAAGTTAACCTAATGAAACAACTACCATCATTATTATTAGATAATAATAAAAAACACTCCTACATTTAGAAGTGTTTTTCTGATGCTATTTTCCATACTGCGGCAATATTCTTTGCTGTCATTTCGATATTCTCTTCCGCTACTTTATATGCCTCTTCTAATGTCATCGGACTCGCTGTAATACTAAATACTGCATCGATTCCTTTTTCGTGAACAGCTGGATAATTCGGAGATACAGATCCTCCAATAGCAATGACAGGAATAAGAAAATACTTTGCACGCTCCGCAACACCTACAGGGGCCTTTCCATATGCTGTTTGTTCATCTATTCTTCCTTCACCAGTTATAATTAAATCTGCACCTTCTATATGCTTATCAAAGTTTGTATAGTCTAATACAATTTCAATTCCTCTCCGCAAGCTTCCCTTTAACACTGCAATAACAGCTGCTCCCATTCCTCCTGCGGCTCCTGCGCCAGGTATTTTAGATACGTCGCAAGATAAGTATTGTTTAAAGATATTCGCATAATGCTTTAAATTTTCATCCAGCTCTTTCATCATCTCTGCATTCGCACCCTTTTGCCTCCCAAATACGAAAGATGCTCCGCTTATTCCAACTAACGGATTATCTACATCACATGCTGCTTCTATCTTTATATTTGTTAAGCGTGAATCCAAGCGTGAAAAATCAATAGCGACAATCGTATGTAAAGTTCCTCCAGATGGCTCTATTACTTCCCCTTTTTCATCTATAAACCTGACTCCTAAAGCTGACAACATACCTGCCCCACCATCATTTGTAGCACTTCCGCCAAGTCCTAAAATAATGTGCTTAGCTCCTTCGTCTAGCGCATGTAGTATAAGCTCTCCAGTTCCTTTAGTCGTTGTAATAAGTGGATTTCGCTTTTTAACCGGAACATGTTGTAATCCTGATGCTGCTGCCATTTCAATAAACGCTGTCTTTTTATCTTTAGACATACCGTAAAAGGCCTGTACACGTTCTCTGAGCGGTCCTGTCACATGAAGTGATATAATCCTTCCCCCTGTAGCATCAACAAGAGAATCAACCGTTCCTTCTCCTCCATCTCCAATTGGTATTTTCACATACTCTGCTTTAGGGAAAATTGCTCTAAAACCTCTTTCAATAGCCTCACATACTTCTATAGCTTTTAAGCTTTCTTTATATGAATCAGATGCAATAACAACTTTCACAATTATCCCCCATCCTTTATTTTCGCATTTTCTCCATTTTAAATGATAAATATGAAAGTTGTCTTTTTAAACACAAAAAAAGCTTACATCATATGATGTAAGCTTTTCTATTAGATGGAGCCTAGCGGGATCGAACCGCTGACCTCCTGCGTGCAAGGCAGGCGCTCTCCCAGCTGAGCTAAGGCCCCTTATTAATAAAAGCGGAAGACGGGATTCGAACCCGCGACCCCAACCTTGGCAAGGTTGTATTCTACCACTGAACTACTTCCGCGAAAATGGTGAGCCATGAAGGATTCGAACCTTCGACCCTCTGATTAAAAGTCAGATGCTCTACCAACTGAGCTAATGGCTCGTAAATGGCTGGGCTAGCTGGATTCGAACCAGCGCATGACGGAGTCAAAGTCCGTTGCCTTACCGCTTGGCTATAGCCCATTAATATTTACTAGTATGGTTATCTTTTCAAAAAAATAAACCCTCTCAGGTTATTTTAAAGAAAATGGTGGAGGGGGGCAGATTCGAACTGCCGAACCCGAAGGAGCGGATTTACAGTCCGCCGCGTTTAGCCACTTCGCTACCCCTCCGACATTTAAAATATATATGGTGGAGGATGACGGGATCGAACCGCCGACCCCCTGCTTGTAAGGCAGGTGCTCTCCCAGCTGAGCTAATCCTCCAAAAGTGGTGACCCGTACGGGATTCGAACCCGTGTTACCGCCGTGAAAGGGCGGTGTCTTAACCACTTGACCAACGGGCCAAAAATTTAAAACTTTTTCCAAGCTTCCAACCGGGCTTGAACCGGTGACCTCTTCCTTACCATGGAAGTACTCTACCAGCTGAGCTATGGAAGCATAATGGCTCCGCAGGTAGGAATCGAACCTACGACCGATCGGTTAACAGCCGATAGCTCTACCGCTGAGCTACTGCGGAATAATACAAGCCTGGCAACGTCCTACTCTCACAGGGACAAGGTCCCAACTACCATCGGCGCTAGAGAGCTTAACTTCCGTGTTCGGTATGGGAACGGGTGTGACCTCTCTGCCATCATTACCAGACTTTTATCATTATACACATTCTTTTCAGAATGTCAAAAGGAATTTTAATATATATTCCTTCAAAACTAGATAACATTGCTACATATTATATGGTTAAGTCCTCGATCTATTAGTATTCGTCAGCTCCACATGTCACCATGCTTCCACCTCGAACCTATCAACCTGATCATCTTTCAGGGATCTTACTAGCTTACGCTATGGGAAATCTCATCTTGAGGGGGGCTTCATGCTTAGATGCTTTCAGCACTTATCCCTTCCGCACATAGCTACCCAGCTATGCCCTTGGCAGAACAACTGGTACACCAGCGGTGCGTCCATCCCGGTCCTCTCGTACTAAGGACAGCTCCTCTCAAATTTCCTACGCCCACGACGGATAGGGACCGAACTGTCTCACGACGTTCTGAACCCAGCTCGCGTACCGCTTTAATGGGCGAACAGCCCAACCCTTGGGACCGACTACAGCCCCAGGATGCGATGAGCCGACATCGAGGTGCCAAACCTCCCCGTCGATGTGGACTCTTGGGGGAGATAAGCCTGTTATCCCCGGGGTAGCTTTTATCCGTTGAGCGATGGCCCTTCCATGCGGAACCACCGGATCACTAAGCCCGACTTTCGTCCCTGCTCGACTTGTAGGTCTCGCAGTCAAGCTCCCTTATGCCTTTGCACTCTACGAATGATTTCCAACCATTCTGAGGGAACCTTTGGGCGCCTCCGTTACACTTTAGGAGGCGACCGCCCCAGTCAAACTGCCCACCTGACACTGTCTCCCGGGTCGATAAGACCCGTAGGTTAGAATTTCAATACAGTCAGGGCGGTATCCCACCAGCGCCTCCACCGAAGCTAGCGCTCCGGTTTCAATGGCTCCCGCCTATCCTGTACAAACTGTACCAAAATTCAATATCAGGCTACAGTAAAGCTCCACGGGGTCTTTCCGTCCTGTCGCGGGTAACCTGCATCTTCACAGGTACTATAATTTCACCGAGTCTCTGGTTGAGACAGTGCCCAAATCGTTACACCTTTCGTGCGGGTCGGAACTTACCCGACAAGGAATTTCGCTACCTTAGGACCGTTATAGTTACGGCCGCCGTTTACTGGGGCTTCAGTTCAGAGCTTCGCTTACGCTAACCCCTCTCCTTAACCTTCCAGCACCGGGCAGGTGTCACCCCCTATACTTCGCCTTACGGCTTCGCAGAGAGCTGTGTTTTTGCTAAACAGTCGCTTGGGCCTATTCACTGCGGCTTTCCGTTAAGAAAGCACCCCTTCTCCCGAAGTTACGGGGTCATTTTGCCGAGTTCCTTAACCAGAGTTCTCTCGCACACCTTAGGATTCTCTCCTCGCCTACCTGTGTCGGTTTGCGGTACAGGCACCTTTTATCTCGCTAGAAGCTTTTCTTGGCAGCGGGGAATCAAAGACTTCGCTCCATAAGGAGCTTCCCCATCACAGCTCAGCCTTCACGATAAGCGGATTTGCCTACTTATCAGCCTAACTGCTTGGACGTGCACAACCAATCGCACGCTTCTTCTATCCTTCTGCGTCCCTCCATTGCTCAAACGATAAAGAGGTGGTACAGGAATATCAACCTGTTGTCCATCGCCTACGCCTGTCGGCCTCGGCTTAGGTCCTGACTAACCCTGAGCGGACGAGCCTTCCTCAGGAAACCTTAGGCATTCGGTGGACGGGATTCTCACCCGTCTTTCGCTACTCATACCGGCATTCTCACTTCTAAGCGCTCCACCAGTCCTTCCGGTCTGACTTCACTGCACTTAGAACGCTCCCCTACCACTGATACCATTGGTATCAATTCGCAGCTTCGGTGGTGTATTTAGCCCCGGTACATTTTCGGCGCAGAGTCACTCGACTAGTGAGCTATTACGCACTCTTTAAATGGTGGCTGCTTCTAAGCCAACATCCTAGTTGTCTAAGCAACTCCACATCCTTTTCCACTTAATACACACTTTGGGACCTTAGCTGGCGATCTGGGCTGTTTCCCTCTTGACTACGGATCTTATCACTCGCAGTCTGACTCCTAAGGATAAGTCATTGGCATTCGGAGTTTGACTGAATTCGGTAATCCGATGAGGACCCCTAGTTCAATCAGTGCTCTACCTCCAAGACTCTTACACTTAAGGCTAGCCCTAAAGCTATTTCGGGGAGAACCAGCTATCTCCAGGTTCGATTGGAATTTCTCCGCTACCCACACCTCATCCCCGCACTTTTCAACGTGCGTGGGTTCGGGCCTCCATTCAGTGTTACCTGAACTTCACCCTGGACATGGGTAGATCACCTGGTTTCGGGTCTACGACCACGTACTAAACGCCCTATTCAGACTCGCTTTCGCTGCGGCTCCGCCTCTTCAGCTTAACCTCGCACGGGATCGTAACTCGCCGGTTCATTCTACAAAAGGCACGCCATCACCCATTAACGGGCTCTGACTATTTGTAGGCACACGGTTTCAGGATCTCTTTCACTCCCCTTCCGGGGTGCTTTTCACCTTTCCCTCACGGTACTGGTTCACTATCGATCACTAGGGAGTATTTAGCCTTGGGAGATGGTCCTCCCAGATTCCGACGGAATTTCACGTGTTCCGCCGTACTCAGGATACATTCAAGAGAGAACGAAGTTTCGACTACGGGGTTGTTACCCT
>NZ_CP151108.1:5137500-5202500 GCF_038096195.1 Bacillus paramobilis
CCCAAGCAAATCATCACCTCAATCATTTCCTACAAAGCACTAAACGTTTCGCTCATTTTCACTTATCAAAATCCTATCATTCATTATATCCACTGCGTACGATATTAATCCTTTGTTCTCTTTTTAATATTTAAAGCATATATGTAACTGAAAAGGATTGGACAAAGGGGCGTAATATTATGTTTTTCTTTTTTATTACGAGTAAACGAGCTTTTAAACACATTAGCTTAATAGTGATACTTTCCTTATTTACAGCATGGCTTCTCTTTTTAAAAACATATTCACATGAATCTGCTTTTTCAACTGCTACAGGACCTAAAGTTATTTACAAAGGAGACATCTCTAAAAAACAAGTTGCATTCACGTTTGATATTAGTTGGGGAGACAAAAAAGCAATTCCAATCCTTGATACACTTAAAGAAAGAGATATTAAGAATGCAACCTTCTTCCTTTCTGCTGCATGGGCAGAAAGACACCCTGATGTTGTTGAACGCATCATAAAAGATGGACATGAAATCGGTAGTATGGGTTATAATTACACGTCCTACACTTCTTTAGAGACAAATGAAATACGAAGAGATCTTTTACGAGCGCAAGATGCTTTTACAAAACTCGGTGTGAAACAAGTCAAGCTATTGCGTCCACCTAGTGGAGACTTTAACAAAGCAACACTAAAAATAGCAGAATCACTCGGATACACTGTCGTTCATTGGAGTAATAACTCAAACGATTGGAAAAACCCTGGTGTAAACAATATCGTTTCCACCGTCTCTAATAATTTAAAAGGTGGAGATATCGTCTTATTACATGCATCCGATTCTGCTCTTCAAACAAATAAAGCTTTACCGCTGCTTCTACAAAAATTAAAGAGTGACGGATATGAGCAAATATCCGTATCACAACTTATTTCCAACACAAGTACGAAAAGTAAAGATGTACAGTAATTCTTTTCCATTGTACTTTCACACATAAAAAGCTCTACTACCTCTCATTCAGGTAATAGAGCTTTTTTCATTCGTACAAACTCTCTTATATTAGGCCGACTTACTCCTCTTTCCAATTAAACGATGTAATATAAGTAACTGATATGCATTACATAATAAAAGTGGTATCACCATTAAATATAACCAGTCTGTATCATTAATTCGAAGAGCTGGTACCCACTCAAGAATTGTTACAACAACCATAAAGAACAAAGCGGGCACAAATGCCTTTTTATTTGTTTCCTTACTTTTTATGTAAGCAACAATGGCCCCGAACATAAATAACACACCAGCAACAAGTATGTTATTCCCTAATGAAACTTCCCCATTTGCAATCAATACAGATCTTAAATACACGAAATCAAACAAAACGAATGCAATAAAGAAGAGCTGGACTGCATTCCATAAAGAAGGTGAACGGAACATACCTAACCCAAAACGATGGATTGTTAAATAAGCAAAGAATCCCATTTGACTTATAACACTAAAAATAAATCCTACACCCATCAACCAAAAGGAAACTGCTAGAATTTCTTTTCCGTCGAAATTTTGAAAAAATTTAGCGTACTTGTCCCACTCTAAAACAAACCCAATAATGACCGTGCTAATCCCACCAAGAAACAACGTCGTAAAAAATAGTCGTACCCACTTGCGGCTATTCACAACACATCCCCCATTATCCTTATATTTCTAATTAAATTGTATCAATGACAATTTCAAAAAGCTAGCCATGTTGATGTATAAATTCCCTAAAGATATTTATATTAAAAAGAGAGAACTGTGCTGAAAGGAGTTCCAACTTATGAAACGGATGCTGCTCGTTTTGACTTCTTCTTTTCTATTCCTCGCACTTGTAGCATGTGCACAAGGAAAAGAAGCAAAGTCCGAACTTGATTACGATCAAACGAAGAAAATGATTGTTGATATTTTAAAAACCGATCAAGGTAAGAAAGCCATTCAAGATGTGTTAACTGATGAAAAAATGAAACAAGCACTCATACTAGATGAAACAGTAGTAAAGAAAACGATTGAAGATGCAATGGTATCCGACAAAGGGCAACAATTCTGGGAAAAGCTCTTTAAAGACCCTGAGTTCTCATCGAAATTCGCTAAAAGTATGGGGAAAGAACAAACAACCTTAATGAAAACATTACTAAAAGACCCTGAATACCAAGCAGGCGTTATAGAAATTATGAAAAACCCTGAAGTAGAAAAAATGATGTTACAAACGATGAAGAGCAAAGAATACCGTCAATATTTACAACAAGTACTAACCGAAACTGCTGAAAGCCCACTCTTCCAAGCTAAGATGATTGATATTATTAGTAAAGGTGTACAAAAGGCCGAAAAAAGTGGATCTGATAAAAAAGAAGCAGGCGGGGAAGGTGGTTCCCAAGACGGTAAAAAGGAACAGCAGTAAAAATTATAACGATAATAATGAGTGGACAATATATGTATCGTCCACTCATTATTATTTTATTTTTGCGCGACAGCTATTTTATCAATTACAGTCTCAGCTATCGTGCGATAAATAAGACCTGTCGTATGTGTATCTTCATATACTGATGGTGCAAAGTCTTCTTTATTCCAATCAGGTTGTTGAAGTGGGATTCGGCCAAGTACTTCTGTTTGAAGTTCTGTAGCTAATTTATCTCCTCCACCCCTTCCGAACACATATTCCTTTTCACCAGTTGTTTTACTTTCAAAATACGCCATATTTTCAACAACACCAAGAATACTATGCTCTGTACGTAAAGCCATGGCTCCAGCACGCGCTGCTACAAATGCCGCTGTTGGATGTGGCGTTGTTACAATAATCTCTTTACAAGCCGGCAACATCGAATGTAAGTCTAGCGCAACATCACCTGTACCCGGTGGTAAATCTAAAACTAAATAGTCTAAATCGCCCCATTCTACTTCTGTGAAGAAGTGATTTAACATTTTCCCAAGCATAGGCCCTCTCCAAATAACCGGTGCATTATCTTCTACAAAGAATCCCATTGAGATCACCTTTACACCTAGACGCTCAACTGGAATAATTTTATCCCCTCTTACAACAGGACGTTTTTCTATCCCCATCATATCCGGTACGCTAAAACCGTATATATCGGCATCAATGATACCGACCTTTTTCCCTAGACGAGCTAAAGCAATAGCAAGGTTAACAGAAACTGTTGATTTCCCTACCCCACCTTTTCCACTCGCCACTGCTAAAAATGTCGTTTTTGAATTTGGTGACAATAAAGATTCAATTTGCTCTTCTTCTTGCTCCGGTGCAAACTGAGCTAATTCCTCTTCTGTAAATTCTGCAAAGCGAAGCCCTACTGTTGCTGCTCCTAATTCTTTTACTAACTTTACAATTCCAGATTGCAATTGCATTTGTTCCGCTGTACCGGTTTTTACGATTGCAATTTTAACACTTACATGTTCCTTCTCAGGCTTAACTGTTACCTCTTTAATTGCCCCTGTTTCTTTTAACGTTTTATGTAAAAACGGATCTACAACCCCTTCTAACGCTTCCACTACTTGCTCTTTCGTTACCATGATTAGCCCAGCCCCCTGTATGAAAAATAACGTAATGTTAATTAAATTTATCTCTCTTTATTTTTTAAATAAATGCGTTTACATTTCCAGTATAACATATTTTCGGAAAACTTCGTTAACGAGAGAAACTCAAAAAATCCTCCTTATTCTGGAGGATTTCCTTTTTCCGTGAAATAGCGTAATATACCACGATATACTGCAGCCGCTACCTTTTGCTGATATTTCTCCGAATTTAACATATACCTTTCGTTTACATTCGATAAAAAGCCAGCTTCAATTAAAGCACCTGGTGTTTTCGCATACTTTAATAAATACACATGAGAAATTGTTTTAGCAGAACGATTCGTATTCTCTAAACTCGTTCTCAATTCAGCTTGTATAAATTTCGCAGCACGTTCATTTTCAATCGAAGAACGGTAATAGAACGTTTGTGCGCCTTTCGATCCACTACTAGTTAAAGCATTTAAATGAATACTCGCAAAAAAGTCTACATCAGGTTTATTAATAATCTCTACACGCTTTTTTAAATCCTCTGCTTTACGTCTACTATATGATTTTGTATCTTTCTGAGCTAAATCATAATCTCCCTCACGCGTTAAAATAACTAGTGCACCTTGTTCTTGTAAATAATCTTGTACCTTCTTTGTAATCTCAAGCGTAATATCTTTTTCTATAATATCTTTTCCACCAACAGCCCCTCCGTCTGGCCCACCATGCCCAGCATCTAATACAATCACTTTCCCTGATAAGGGTAAATTCCACGCTCGCCACGATTTTGTAATTTGAAATTCTTGTTTGACTAAAAAAAACAAAACAACCGCAGCGAGTGCAAAAGAGATAATTCGAATTCTCTTCATACCTTTCCTCCTCCAGCTAGTCCCTCTAATTACTTATATGGGACAAGAGGAAAGTTTATGCTTGTCTTAATGAAGCTTTAATCGATATCTTCTTTCACCTTTTTCATATCCTTCCTGCCACCATAAGCCAATAAACTGCTGACAAGATTCAAAAAGTAATTCCTCATCTTGTAACTTAATTTCTCTCATAGTCATGCTCGTTAAAAATTGAAATAGTGTTTCCGTTAATTGTTGCTCTTCTTCTAAGGCTCTATATTTCACATCAAAAAATGATTCACCATAATAACCAAACTTACTGTATCTCGCTCCTAATAAATACGATTCTATCCCTAATTCAATACAGTAATCTTCATACTGACGATGAAGTTCCTGCATCTGAAAGGCATCTCTAATATTTGAACGTAATGTTTTTAATGATAATTCTCGCAGCATCTTCCGTTCATATTTCAGCTGCTTTTCTTTTTGTTTTTCTTGTAAGCTGACAATGACATTCATAGTACTTATAAACCTCCCTAATACGTATTAGTCTAAACTTCTAAAGAAGAAGCATACGCAAGAGGATAGCACTAAAATATTCCAAACTACAAAAATTACAAAAGAGGAATGAAACATAAAAAAACCCCAACCAAAATGGTTGGGGTTTGTAGTTCGCAAAAATTAACGTTTTGAGAACTGAGGTGCACGACGTGCGCCTTTAAGACCGTATTTTTTACGCTCTTTCATACGTGCGTCACGAGTTAATAGACCTGCACGTTTTAGTGTTAGACGGTATTCTGGATCAGCTTTTAATAAAGCGCGAGAAATACCGTGACGAATAGCACCAGCTTGACCAGTGTATCCACCACCATTTACGTTTACAAGTACATCGTAGTTACCTAAAGTTTCTGTTGCAACTAGAGGTTGTTTCACTACTTCACGTAATGCAGCAAATGGGATATAGTTTTCAAAATCACGACCGTTAATGATAACGCGTCCTTCGCCTGGAACTAGGCGTACGCGCGCTACTGAACTCTTACGACGTCCAGTGCCATAGTATTGAACCTGTGCCAAAGTAAGCCCTCCTTTAATTAATTATCCGCGAAGTTCGTAAACTTCTGGTTTTTGTGCTTGGTGTGGATGCTCTGCTCCAGCATACACGTTTAGTTTCTTAGAAACTTGACGGCCTAAGCGTCCTTTTGGAAGCATGCCTTTAATTGCAAGCTCTAACATTTGTACAGGGTAGTTTGTACGCATTTCTAGAGCTGTTCTTTGTTTAAGTCCACCTGGGTGGTTAGTGTGACGGTAGTAAATTTTATCGTTTAATTTATTACCTGTTAAATGAATTTTCTCAGCGTTAATAATAATTACATGATCACCCGTGTCAACGTGTGGTGTAAATGTAGGTTTGTTTTTACCGCGTAAAATAGATGCTACTTCTGTAGATAGGCGACCTAAAGTTTGACCTTCAGCATCAACCACATACCATTTACGCTCAACTTCGTTAGCTTTTGCCATAAAAGTCGTACGCATGTGTTTCCCTCCTCGTTATCTTTTCCATAGAAAAAATCTATTGTTTATCTTAAACACGATTTCCTTCCGGGGCTAATCGTGGTTTTAGAAACAATACCATATGTTATGATATACTTTTGAGTTTCTAATGTCAAGCAAATGTTACACCAGGATTAGTTGTTATAGTTTACCTGCCATAAGTAAAGCCCATGACCAGGAGCCATCTTTCCAGCAAACTGACGATTTTGTTTCGCTAGAATCTCTGGAATGCTGTCTGGATCAAGCTTTCCTTGCCCTACGTTCAGTAACGTACCAACAATAATTCTGACCATATTATATAAAAATCCATTACCTACAAAACGAAAAATTAATTCATCGTCTTGCTCAATTAGCTCAATTTCATAAATTGTTCTCACTTTATCTTTTTTGTCAGTTTTTGCCGAACAAAAAGAAGTGAAATCATGCGTTCCAATAAAATAAGGGATCGCTTTTCTTATAGAGTTTATTTCGAGCGGATATGGATATTGATATACATAATTTCTACGGAATACATCCGCAGTCTTTGATAATAACACACGATAACGATATTCTTTTCTCTCAACACCGTAACGCGCATGAAATTCTTCTGTTTTTTTCTCTACCTGTCTGATAACAATATCATCTGGCAACATTGTATTTAATGCATTACCCCATTGCCACTCTTCAAGAGACAACGGTGTATCAAAATGTATAACCTGTCCTTTAGCGTGAACGGTAGAATCCGTTCTGCCCGATGCCTGAACACGAACAAGTTCTCCTTTATGCAATTTCTGCAAAGCTTTCTCAATCTCTTGTTGAACAGTACGATGCTGCGGCTGAATTTGATAACCACAAAAATGCATGCCATCATATGCAACCGTACATTTTATTCTATCCATTTCTCTATTCTCCATTACGATCGCACCCATGCCAAAATACAAGCTAAGCAAAGTAAGCTTATAATCGTTACTGTATCGCTTGTTTTCCAGCGTAGTTGCCTAAATTTAGTACGTCCTTCGCCACTTTGATATCCACGAGCCTCCATAGCAATTGCTAAGTCCTCAGCACGCTTAAAAGCACTGATAAATAGAGGAACCAGTAGTGAGATAATAGCTTTCATCCTATCTTTTATCGGTCCTCCTGCGAAATCAATACCACGTGACGATTGTGCCTTCATTATTTTACTCGTTTCATCCATTAATGTCGGAATAAAACGAAGAGAAATTGACATCATTAATGCGATTTCATGAACAGGAACTTTTATACGCTTCAACGGCTTTAATAACGTCTCCAAACCATCTGTAATCTCAATAGGTGTCGTCGTTAACGTTAATAATGTCGTCATTAAAATAATAACGAAGAATCGTATAGAAATGTATATCCCTTGCTCTAATCCTTTTTCATGTATTGAAAACCAACCAAGCTGGAATAGTACTTCCCCTTCTTTATTTGTAAAAATATGCAGGAAAAATGTAAAAAGAAAAATCCATAGAATTGGTTTTAAGCCCGAAAGTACATAACGAATCGGCACTTTTGCAAAAAATAAAGCAATGAGTGCATATAAAAATAAAAATCCATATGAAATCGCATTATTTGCCAAGAAAACAACAAATACATATAAAAAGACAATCAGCAGCTTCGTACGTGGATCAAGTTGATGAATAAGAGAATTCCCTGGAATATACCTTCCAATAATCAACTGCTGCATGATTCATGACCACCTTTTCGTAACACCTGCACAACTTCATGAGTAAGATCCTCTAAAGATAAGGTAGCCTTTGGGATTGAAATGCCAAACTTCTCTTCAATTGCACGTTTATACTTTAAAGACATAGGAAGATCCACGCCAATTTTCTCTAGCTCATCAGCATGTGAAAATACTTCCTCTGCACTTCCTTGCAAAAAGACCGTTCCTTTATGCATGACTACAATCTGCTCCGCATACTTAGCAGCATCCTCCATATTATGTGTTACTAGGATAACTGTAAGACCTTTTTCCTTATGTAGCTTATAAAACATCTCCATAAGTTCATTCTGTCCTTTTGGATCTAGTCCTGCTGTAGGTTCATCTAATACAAGCACTTCGGGTTCCATCGCCAATACGCCCGCTATCGCAACACGCCTCATCTGTCCACCACTTAGCTCAAACGGTGAACGTGTTAACAGTTCTGGTTCTAACCCTACAAGTTCAATTGCCTCTCTTGCCTTTTGCTTCGCTTCTTCTACAGATACCCCAAAATTAGTAGGGCCGAAACAAATATCTTTCTCCACAGTCTCTTCAAACAACTGATGTTCTGGGAATTGAAAGACAACCCCTACCTTTTTACGTAGTGGCTTTAGCTTTTTTTCTTTCTTTCCTGCCGAAATGAAATGTTCACCAATTTGAACTGTGCCATTTGTCGGCTGCAATAAACCATTTAAATGTTGAATCATCGTCGACTTACCTGAACCAGTATGACCGATAATGGCATAATAGCCCCCACTTGGAAACGACACGTCTACATCATAAAGTGCGCGTCTTTCAAATGGAGTTTTATATTGATAACGATGTTCTACTTTTTGGAATGTAATCTCCAAAGTTCGTTCACCAAGCTTTCCATTGTAAGATGCGTATTTTGCAAGAGAATTTCATTTCTTTTTAATAATTCTGCTATTTTCACTGAAAATGGTACATCTAATCCAATTTCTTGGAGCATATGAGAGGACTTGAAAATTTGCTCTGGAGTCCCTTCCTCTAATATTTCTCCCTTATTTAAAATAATGACACGGTCTGATTGTGCCGCTTCTTCTAAATCGTGCGTAATTGATAACACGGTAATACCTTTTTGATTAACAAGTTGTCTAACCGTTTCTACTACTTCACGTCTTCCTTGAGGATCTAGCATTGACGTTGCTTCATCTAATATCAAAATAGATGGCTGAAGTGCTAAAACGCCTGCTATTGCCACTCGCTGCTTTTGCCCACCAGATAACGAATGAGGTTCATCATTAAGAAAATCTTCCATACGGACAAGTTTGAGAGCCTGCTCTAATCTTTCTACCATCTGTTCTCTTGGCATTCCGATATTCTCTAAGCCAAATACAACGTCGTCTTGCACTGTCGTTCCAACAAATTGATTATCTGGATTTTGAAATACCATACCAATTTGTTTTCGAACATCCCACACCGTTTCCTCTGATAAAACCATTTTATCATTTACTGTAATAGTCCCTGCTTCCGGCAAAAACAAACCATTCAATAATTTTGCAAGTGTAGACTTCCCTGAACCATTTTGTCCAATAACAGATACCCATTCTCCCTCATACAAAGAAAATGAAACATCTTGTAATGCATAAGTGGCTGCCCCAGGATATTGAAATGATATATTTTCTGTCCGAAGTTTCTCTTTTTTCAATACAAGGCACCCTTTCCTTCGCCGAGTTAGCCTATTTTTATATTTAAAAAAAAGGGCCATGACCAGTTTCTTGAAAAGAACTGTCCTGCCCTTTTAATTATCATTATACTAACTCGATAATTACCATTGGTGCTGCGTCTCCGCGACGTGGACCAATTTTCGCAATACGAGTGTATCCGCCTTGGCGCTCAGCATAGCGTGGAGCTACATCAGCGAATAATTTTTGAAGTGCATCTTGACCAGTCTCAGCGTTAGCTACTTCATTGCGAATGAAAGCTGCTGCTTGACGACGAGCGTGAAGATCTCCGCGTTTACCTAAAGTGATCATTTTTTCCACTACAGAACGAAGTTCTTTTGCACGAGTTTCTGTCGTTTGGATGCGCTCGTTGATAATTAAATCAGTAGCTAAATCACGTAACATAGCTTTACGTTGCGCACTTGTACGGCCTAATTTTCTGTATGCCATTCGTAGTTCCCTCCTTTGTTGATGGGTTTAAATCCTCAGTCGTCTTTACGTAAACCTAAACCTAATTCCTCAAGTTTATGTTTAACTTCTTCTAAGGATTTACGTCCTAAGTTACGAACTTTCATCATATCTTCTTCTGTTTTGTTCGCAAGCTCTTGTACAGTATTAATTCCTGCACGTTTAAGGCAATTATAAGAACGAACAGAAAGATCTAGTTCCTCGATAGTCATCTCAAGAACTTTCTCTTTTTGATCTTCTTCCTTCTCGACCATAATCTCAGCATTTTGTGCTTCATCAGTTAAACCAACAAAGATATTTAAATGCTCAGTTAAGATTTTGGCACCTAAAGAGATAGCTTCTTTTGGCCCGATGCTTCCATCCGTCCATACATCAAGCGTAAGCTTATCATAATTAGCCACTTGTCCGACACGTGTCTTTTCCACTTGGTAAGTCACACGTGATACTGGAGTATAAATAGAATCAATAGGAATTACTCCTATTGGTTGATCTTCGCTTTTATTTGCATCAGCTGGCGTATACCCACGGCCACGCTTTGCAGTTAAACGCATGCGGAAATGCGCATTTTTTGCTAACGTTGCAATGTGTAAATCTGGATTTAAGATTTCTACATCACTATCGTGAGTAATATCAGCAGCTGTGACAATACCTTCGCCCTGCACATCAATTTCCAACGTCTTCTCTTCTTCAGAGTAGATTTTAAGAGCTAACTTTTTCAAGTTTAAGATGATCGTCGTAACGTCTTCTACTACGCCCTCAACTGTTGAAAATTCATGTAATACGCCATCGATTTGGATAGCAGTAACAGCGGCACCAGGGAGTGAGGATAAAAGAATACGACGTAAGGAGTTACCCAAAGTAGTACCATATCCACGCTCAAGCGGTTCAATTACGAATTTACCATATTTAGCATCTTCGTTAAGTTCAACCGTTTCGATTTTCGGCTTTTCGATTTCAATCATTAACTAAACCCTCCTTCAAAACGTCGAAACCCCGGTTAAACAAAGGGATACCCCCTGTCTAACCGAAAGTCCCCCTTAGGCAGTTCCCGATTGTGCACAACAAGCGATGTTTCTGTACGAAATTTCTCGATAATGCATCATATCCATTATAGACAAAAGGGAAAATTCTATACAGAAAAATTACACACGACGACGTTTTGGTGGACGACATCCATTATGAGGAACTGGAGTAACATCTCTAATTGCTGTTACTTCTAGACCTGCAGCTTGAAGAGCACGAATTGCAGCTTCACGACCAGCACCAGGACCTTTAACAGTAACCTCTAAAGTTTTTAAACCGTGTTCCATTGCAACTTTAGCAGCAGCTTCAGCAGCCATTTGCGCAGCGAATGGAGTAGACTTACGAGATCCACGGAAACCAAGTGCACCAGCACTAGACCAAGAAAGTGCGTTACCATGAGTATCTGTAAGTGTTACGATTGTGTTGTTGAAAGTAGAACGAATATGAGCTATACCAGCTTCAATATTCTTTTTCACACGTTTTTTACGAGTGTTTGTTTTACGTGCCATTGTTAGTTCAACCTCCTTTACTTATTATTTCTTTTTATTTGCTACTGTACGACGTGGACCTTTACGTGTACGAGCATTGTTTTTAGAGTTTTGACCACGAACTGGTAAACCACGACGGTGACGAAGACCACGGTAAGAACCGATCTCCATTAGACGTTTAATGTTAAGAGATACTTCACGACGAAGGTCTCCCTCAACTTTAATACGATCGATGATATCACGGATACGTCCTAGTTCGTCTTCCGTTAAATCACGAACTCGTGTTTCTGAAGAAATACCAGCTTCAGTAAGAATTTTTTCAGCAGTTGTGCGACCAATGCCGAATACGTAAGTTAAAGAAATAACAACGCGTTTGTCTCGAGGAATATCTACACCTGCGATACGTGCCATTCTGAATGCACCTCCTTCTGATTAACCTTGTTTTTGTTTATGTTTAGGGTTTTCACAAATAACCATTACTTTTCCACGTCTACGAATAACTTTACATTTTTCGCAGATTGGTTTAACTGACGGTCTTACTTTCATGTCTCGAACCTCCTTAAAGATTACGGAGTGCTATATTATTTAAAACGGTACGTAATACGACCACGATTTAAATCGTACGGAGATAATTCTACCGTAACTTTGTCTCCTGGTAAAATACGAATGAAGTTCATACGGATTTTACCAGAAACGTGAGCCAATACGACATGCCCATTCTCTAATTCTACTTTGAACATAGCATTTGGCAACGTTTCAAGAACGGTACCTTCGACTTCAATTACATCATCTTTAGCCATTCAATAGTTCTCCCTTCTTCAAATCAGTAACATTTTACACTGCTCTGAAATCCCGGAGAGCCAGCTACTTATAAAGTGGTAAGGATTTCGTATCCTGCTTCTGTAAGAGCAATCGTGTGCTCAAAATGGGCACACCATTTACCATCTACCGTTACCACTGTCCAGTCATCAGATAGTGTTTTTACATATCGTCTTCCTTGATTCACCATCGGCTCAACACAGATGACCATTCCCGGCTTTAATCTAGGGCCTCTATTTGGTGGACCATAGTGCGGGATTTGAGGGTCCTCATGTAAGTCTTGCCCGATTCCGTGACCAACATACTCCCTAACGATCGAGAACCCATTCTCTTCAGCATGGGTTTGAACCGCATGTGAGATATTTGATAATCTTTCGCCTGGTTTTACTTGTTCTAGACCAAGATACAACGATTTTTCTGTGACATCAAGTAGCTTTTGAACAGATTCAGAAATGCTTCCAACTGGATACGTCCATGCAGAATCGCCATGGTACCCATTGTATTTCGCACCAATATCGATACTGATGATATCGCCCTCTTTGAGCTTGCGCTTCCCTGGAATTCCGTGTACAAGCTCTTCATTTACAGAAGCACAAATGCTCCCCGGAAATCCGTTGTATCCTTTAAAAGATGGCGTAGCACCATATTTTTGAATCGTCTTTTCCGCTATTTGATCGAGCTCTTTCGTTGTAATTCCTGGAGTAATGTGCTGTTTCAACTCTTGATGAGTTAAAGCAACGATCCTGCCAGCTTCTCGCATGATTTCTATCTCGCGAGGAGTTTTGCAGATTATCATTACGCTAAGCCTCCGATGAGAACATCGATATCAGCAAATACTTTATTGATATCTTGCTCACCATTAATGCTTTGTAGGTAACCAAGCTCCTCGTAGAAATCAAGCAAAGGTTTTGTTTGCTTAATATTTACATCTAAACGATTTGCTACAGTTTCTTCATTGTCATCAGAGCGTTGATATAATTCGCCACCACATTTATCGCACACGTCAGCTTTTGCTGGCGCATTGAATTCTAAGTGGTAAGTCGCACCGCACTCTTTACAAATGCGACGGCCTGTAAGGCGTTTTAATAACAACCCTGAATCCACATTAATGTTTAAAACATAGTCGATTTTTTTGCCAAGATCTTTCATAATCTCTTCAAGAGCTGATGCTTGTGCAACAGTTCGTGGGAAACCGTCTAGTAAGAAACCTCTTACGCAGTCTTCTTGACTTAAACGTTCACGAACGATTCCGATTGTAACTTCATCTGGAACAAGTGCACCTTTATCAATAAAAGATTTTGCTTGTAAACCCATTTCAGTTTCAGCCTTCATAGCTGCACGGAACATATCTCCTGTTGAAATGTGAGGGATGTTATACTTGGCAACAATCTGTTCGGCTTGTGTACCTTTACCAGCACCAGGAAGCCCCATTAAAATTAAGTTCATCCTTGTTCCCCCTCAGAGTACATGAGCATGTAGGGAAGACAATTCTTCCCACTTACTCACTGCTTGATAAACCCTTTGTAATGGCGTTTTACCAGTTGGCTTTCTAGCTGCTTCATTGTTTCTAAAGCAACGCCGACAACGATTAACATACTCGTTCCACCAATCTGTGCAGATGGAGGAAGATTTCCCAGTTTCGTAAAGATAACTGGTAAGATTGCAATCGCTGCTAGGAAAATTGATCCTACAAAGGTCAAACGATACAAGATTTTTGTTAGATATTGTTCCGTATTCTTACCCGGACGAATACCTGGAACATATCCACCTTGTTTGTTTAGATTCTCTGACATTTGCTCTGGATTAACCTGAACAAACGCATAGAAATATGTGAAGGCTACAATGAGCGCAACATATATGATCATTCCCACTGGGTGAGAATAGTTAAAGTTTGCAATGATCCACTGCGATACATCATGATTCGGGAAGAACTGTGCAATAGTTGGAGGCGTAATTAAGAATGAAACAGCAAAAATGACTGGAATAACACCCGCACTATTTACCTTAAGCGGTAAATGTGTGTTTTGTGCTCCAGCATGATTCCCATTCCCTCCTGTTACACGCTTCGCATATTGAATTGGGATCTTTCTAACAGCCTGTTGAATGAAAATAACACCAACAATAACCGCTAGCACAGCTAGTAAGATCAATGCAACTTTAACGATACTCATGAACAATTGATCTCCGATATTTTGAAACTGTTGTTGATACACTTGAGATATAACACTTGGGATCGCTGCGGCAATACCTCCAAAGATAAGGATGGAAATACCATTACCTACACCTTTAGATGTAATCTGTTCGCCTAACCACATTAAAAATGCAGTACCAGCAGTCAGTACCGTAGCAATGTATAAATAAGTGCTCCAACCAGGATTCAAAATTAATTGCCCACCTACCATACCGTTAAAACCGATTGACATACCAAACCCCTGAATAAACGCAAGAACAATTGTAAAGTAACGCGTGAATTGCGTTAGTTTACGACGGCCCATTTCACCTTGCTTCGACCATTCCGAAAATTTAGGAACAACATCCATCTGCAATAATTGCACGATGATGGATGCTGTAATATACGGCATGATTCCCATCGCGAAGATGGAGAAGTTTTTCAAGGCGCCACCGCCAAATGTATTTAGGATACCTAAGGCATTTAATTGATCTTGTGCTTTCAGTACGTCTCCATTTGTAAATGGCACTGGGATAAACGTGCCAATCCTGAATACGATTAACATCGCTAAAGTGAATAATATTTTACGTCTTATCTCAGCAACGCGCATAAAGTTGGAGATTGTACGAAACATTAGATCACCTCAACTGATCCGCCAGCTGCTTCAATTGCTTCTTTAGCACTTGAAGAGAACTTGTGCGCTTTAACAGTTAATTTTTTCTCTACTGCGCCGCTTGCAAGAATTTTAACACCGTCGTTTAACTTGCTGATAACGCCAGTTTCCAGCAATAATTCAGGTGTTACTTCTGTACCATCTTCAAAACGATTTAACGTTGTTAAGTTTACAATAGCAAACTCTTTACGGTTAATGTTTGTGAAGCCGCGTTTTGGTAAACGACGGAATAATGGAGTTTGACCACCTTCGAAGCCAAGACGAACACCGCCACCAGAACGTGCGTTTTGTCCTTTATGACCTTTACCAGCAGTTTTACCGTTACCAGAACCGATACCACGACCGACACGGTTACGTACTTTACGAGAACCTTCTGCAGGTTTTAATTCATGAAGTTTCATTCCCAGGCACCTCCTTATATTAATGAGTTATCCTTAAGCTTCTTTTACAGTTATAAGGTGAGAAACTTTGTTGATCATACCAAGAATAGCAGGAGTTTCTTCCTTAACTACAGTTGAATTCAACTTTTTAAGACCTAAAGCTTCTACCGTCGCACGTTGATCTTGTGGACGACCAATTACACTACGAGTGAGGGTAATTTCTAACTTTTTCGCCATTTGTTTTCCCTCCTTAACCTAGTAGCTCTTCTACAGATTTACCGCGTAATTTTGCAACATCTTCAGCGCGCTTAAGTTCGCTTAATCCGTTCACAGTAGCGCGAATCATGTTGATTGGTGTGTTAGAACCAAGAGATTTCGAAAGAATATCTTGTACACCAGCTAATTCAAGTACCGCACGAACAGGTCCACCAGCAATAACACCAGTACCTTCAGCAGCAGGTTTTAAGAATACTTCACCAGCTCCAAAGTGACCGTTGATTGTGTGTGGAATTGTTGTACCAACTAATGGTACAGCGATTAAGTTTTTCTTAGCGTCTTCGATTGCTTTGCGGATTGCGTCTGGTACCTCTTGTGCTTTACCAGTACCGAATCCAACATGACCGTTTTTATCGCCAACTACAACTAGTGCAGCAAAGCGGAAACGACGACCACCCTTAACAACTTTCGCGACACGATTTATCGTAACTACACGTTCTTCAAGTTCTAATTTACTTGGGTCAATGCGATGCATCAATTTTCCCTCCTTTGACCATTAAAATTGTAATCCAGCCTCACGAGCAGCTTCAGCTAGAGCTTTAACACGGCCATGGTATAAGTAACCACCGCGATCGAATACTACTTCTTTAACGCCTTTCTCTACAGCACGCTTAGCAACTGATTCTCCTACTTTCGTAGCAGCTTCAGTATTGCTAGTACCGTTAAGAGCAAGGTCTTTATCAAGAGTAGATGCACTTACTAACGTTACACCATTCACATCATCAATAACTTGAGCGTAAATATGTTGGTTAGAACGGAACACGTTTAAACGTGGACGCTCTGCAGTACCAGTAAGTTTAGCACGTACACGTGCATGTCTTTTCTTACGAGTCGCATTTTTATCAGCTTTAGTGATCATTTTCTTGTCACTCCTTTCTCTCACCTAACGGGTTTACTTAGCAGTTTTACCTTCTTTACGACGAACAACTTCGCCTTCGTAACGAATACCTTTACCTTTATATGGCTCAGGAGCACGTACAGCACGGATGTTAGCAGCAAATTCGCCAACACGTTGCTTGTCGATACCTTTGATTACGATTTTAGTTGGTGCAGGTACTTCAACTTCAAGACCTGCTTCCGGAGTCATTTCTACTGGATGAGAATAACCTACGCTTAATACAAGTTTATCACCTTGTTTTTGAGCACGGTAACCAACACCGACTAATTCAAGTCCGCGTGCGAAACCTGCAGTTACACCTTCAACCATGTTTCCGATTAAAGCACGAGTTGTACCGTGTAATGCACGGTGGTCCTTCTGTTCAGATGGACGCTCAACTGTTAATGTATTCTCTTCAATTTTGATAAGCATATCAGCATTGAAAGTACGAGTTAATTCACCTTTAGGGCCTTTTACTGTTACAGTATTGTCTTCTGCAACTGTAATAGTAACACCTGCAGGGATTTCAAGAATCTTTTTACCAATACGAGACATGTGGTCACACCTCCGTTCGTTTTAAATATATATTACCAAACGTATGCTACTACTTCTCCACCAGTTTGTAATTGACGAGCGTCTTTGTCCGTCATTACTCCCTTAGATGTAGAAACAAGAGCGATACCTAATCCGTTAAGTACACGTGGTACTTCATCAGCTTTAGCGTAAACGCGTAAGCCAGGTTTACTGATACGTTTTAATCCAGTGATTACACGTTCATTGTTTGCACCATATTTCAGGAAAATACGAAGGATACCTTGTTTGTTATCCTCGATGTATTCTACATCACGAATGAAACCTTCACGTTTTAAAAGTTCAGCGATCTCTTTTTTGATTTTAGAAGCAGGAACCTCTAATTTCTCATGACGTACCATGTTCGCATTACGGATGCGAGTAAGCATGTCTGCAATTGGATCTGTCATCACCATGTGTTTTACCTCCTTCCCATTTGTGGGTTTTACCAACTAGCTTTTTTAACACCAGGAATTTGACCTTTATATGCAAGTTCACGGAAACAAATACGGCAAAGCTTAAATTTGCGGTATACAGAATGCGGACGACCGCAGCGTTCGCAACGTGTATACTCTTGTACTTTAAACTTAGGAGTACGCTTTTGTTTCGCTATCATAGATTTTTTAGCCACGTTTTCGCCTCCTCTACTTAGCGTTGGCTTCCATTATTTTTGGAATGGCATACCGAATTGTGTTAACAGTTCACGAGCTTCTTCATCAGTTTTCGCTGTAGTAACGATTACGATGTCCATACCGCGGACTTTGCTTACTTTATCATAATCAATCTCAGGGAAGATAAGTTGCTCTTTAACACCTAATGTGTAGTTCCCACGACCATCGAATGATTTCTTAGAAACACCACGGAAATCACGTACACGTGGTAAAGAAACTGATACTAATTTGTCGAAGAATTCATACATTTGCTCGCCGCGTAAAGTTACTTTCGCACCGATTGGCATACCTTCACGAAGACGGAAACCAGCGATTGATTTTTTAGCACGAGTTACAACAGGTTTTTGACCTGCGATTTGTGTTAATTCTTCTACTGCATTGTCTAAAGCTTTTGAGTTAGATACCGCGTCACCAACACCAGTGTTGATTACGATCTTTTCGATTTTCGGTACTTCCATCACAGATTTATAGTTAAACTTGCTCACTAGAGCAGGAGTAATTTCCTTTTGGAACTTCTCTTTAAGGCGATTCAATGAAGTGACCTCCTTTCTTAAGAAAATTATTTATCTAATAATTCACCAGATTTTTTTGCAATACGAACTTTTTTACCATCTTCTACTTTGAAGCCTACGCGAGTAGGTTCACCTGTTTTAGGATCTAAAACCATAACGTTAGAAACGTGAATAGGTGCTTCTTTAGTAATAATTCCACCTTGTGGATTTAATTGAGATGGCTTAGAGTGTTTTTTAACGATGTTAACACCCTCAACGATAACACGGTTTTGCTTTGGGAAAGCCACAAGGATAACGCCTTGTTTTCCTTTGTCTTTACCAGTGATTACCTGTACTTTATCACCTTTTTTTACATGCATCTTAATTCTGCACCTCCTTAGCAAGGCAATACCTTAAATTATAGAACTTCTGGAGCTAAAGAAACGATCTTCATGAAGTTGCTATCACGTAATTCACGAGCTACTGGTCCGAAGATACGAGTACCACGTGGGCTCTTATCGTCTTTAATGATAACCGCTGCGTTTTCATCAAATTTGATGTAAGAACCGTCCGGACGACGAGCTCCGCTCTTCGTACGTACTACTACTGCTTTAACAACGTCACCTTTTTTAACAACGCCACCTGGTGTTGCTTGTTTTACCGTAGCAACGATAATATCACCGATGTTAGCATATTTACGACCAGAGCCGCCTAATACTTTAATTGTTAAAAGTTCACGTGCACCAGAGTTGTCAGCAACTTTCAAACGAGATTCTTGTTGGATCATCTTATGAAACCTCCCTTCGGACTAAAAATTCCGATTCATCTATTTAGATAATAACCGCTTCTTCAACGATTTCAACTAAACGGAAACGCTTAGTAGCAGAAAGCGGGCGAGTTTCCATGATTTTAACGATATCGCCAAGTTTCGCTTGGTTTTGCTCATCATGGGCTTTGTACTTCTTAGAATACTTAACACGCTTTCCGTACAAGGAATGAGTTTTGTAAGTTTCAACTAAAACTGTAATCGTTTTGTCCATTTTGTCAGACACAACACGACCAGTATAAACTTTGCGTTGGTTACGTTCGCTCACTATGCAAACCTCCCCTCAATTTATCGATTAATTCCGATCTCTCTTTCACGAACTACAGTTTTCATACGAGCAATTGCTTTACGCACTTCACGAATGCGAGTTGGATTCTCTAATTGTCCTGTAGCAAGTTGGAAGCGAAGATTGAACAATTCTTCCTTTAAAGCTTTAACTTTTGTTTCGATTTCGGCAGTGGTTAATTCACGAATATCATTAGTTTTCATTAGATTCACCACCATTTTCTTCACGTTTTACGAATTTACATTTCACAGGTAACTTGTGAGCTGCAAGACGTAATGCTTCGCGTGCTACCTCTTCAGATACACCCGCGATTTCGAACATAATTTTCCCAGGTTTTACTACTGCTACCCAGCCTTCTGGTGCCCCTTTACCGGAACCCATACGTACTTCTAGAGGTTTTGCAGTGTAAGGTTTAGAAGGGAAAATTTTAATCCATACTTTACCGCCACGTTTCATGTAACGAGTCATTGCACGACGAGCAGCTTCGATTTGACGGTTTGTAATCCATGAAGCAGCTTGTGCTTGTAAACCGAATTCACCGAAAGCAATTTCAGTTCCACCTTTTGCACGACCACGCATTTTACCACGATGCTCTCTACGATATTTTACGCGTTTTGGCATTAACATATTATTTTCCTCCTTCCTCAGAAGCTTTCTTTTTTGTAGGAAGGACTTCTCCACGGTAGATCCATACTTTTACGCCTAATTTACCGTATGTTGTATCAGCTTCAACTGCTGCATAGTCAATATCAGCGCGAAGTGTATGAAGTGGAACAGTTCCTTCACTGTAAGATTCTGCACGAGCGATATCAGCTCCGCCAAGACGACCAGAAACCTGTGTTTTAATACCTTTAGCACCTGCACGCATAGCACGTTGAATAACTTGCTTTTGTGCACGACGGAATGATACACGGTTTTCTAATTGACGAGCAATGTTTTCGCCTACTAATTTAGCGTTAAGATCAGCTCTCTTAACTTCTAAAATGTTGATGTGTACACGCTTGCCTGTTAATTGGTTAAGAGCTTTACGAAGTGCTTCAACTTCAGTACCACCTTTACCAATTACCATACCAGGTTTTGCAGTGTGAATTGTAACATTTACACGATTTGCTGCACGTTCGATTTCTACTTTAGCAACAGCAGAATCTTTTAAGCGTACAGTAATGTACTCACGGATTTTGATGTCTTCATGTAATAATGTAGCATAATCTTTCTCTGCGAACCAACGAGATTCCCAGTCACGGATAACGCCGACACGAAGACCAATTGGATTAACCTTTTGACCCATCGATTATCCCTCCTTCTTTTCTGATACCACAACTGTGATGTGGCTTGTGCGTTTGTTAATTTGGCTTGCACGACCCATTGCACGTGGACGGAAACGTTTCAACGTTGGACCTTCGTCAACGAAAACTTTTTCAACAACTAGGTTGTTAATATCCATCTCATAATTGTGCTCTGCATTTGCGATTGCAGATTTTAAAACTTTCTCTACAACTGGAGAAGCAGTTTTTGGTGTGTGGTTAAGGATAGCAATCGCTTCACCCACTTGCTTACCTCGGATTAAGTCTACTACTAAACGAACTTTACGAGGAGCAATACGAACTGTTCTCGCTACTGCTTTAGCTTGCATTGAAGTGCCTCCTCTCATTATCTTCTAGTTTTCTTATCGTCAGCAAGGTGACCTTTATACGTACGAGTTGGTGCGAATTCACCTAACTTATGGCCAACCATATCCTCAGTGATGTACACAGGTACGTGTTTACGACCATCATATACAGCGATTGTGTGTCCGATGAACTGAGGGAAGATTGTTGAACGGCGAGACCAAGTTTTAACAACTTGTTTTTGCTCAGATGCAACTAATTTTTCCATTTTGCTCATTAAGTGATCATCGACAAATGGTCCTTTTTTTAAGCTACGAGCCATTTTGGTGCCTCCCTTCGTGATTGGCGTACGGTTCTAGAAATGAACCGTACTACAATCCCATTATTTTTTACGACGACGAACGATGAATTTGTCAGACGCTTTGTTTTTCTTACGAGTCTTGAATCCAAGAGTTGGTTTACCCCATGGAGACATTGGAGACTTACGTCCGATTGGAGAACGTCCTTCACCACCACCGTGTGGGTGATCAACCGGGTTCATTACAGAACCACGAACTGTTGGGCGTTTACCTAACCAGCGAGAGCGACCTGCTTTACCGATCTTGATAAGTTCGTGTTGTTCGTTACCTACTTGACCGATTGAAGCGCGACAAGCAGATAATACAAGACGTACTTCACCAGAAGTTAAACGTACAAGTACGTATTTACCTTCTTTACCAAGTACTTGAGCAGATGTACCAGCAGAACGAACTAATTGTCCGCCACGACCAGGCTTAAGCTCGATGTTATGAACAACAGTACCTACTGGAATGTTGATTAATGGTAATGCGTTACCGATTTTGATGTCAGCTTCTGGGCCAGACATAACTTCCATACCTACTTCTAAGTTCTTAGGAGCAAGAATGTAACGTTTTTCACCGTCAACGTAGTTAATTAATGCGATATTCGCAGAGCGGTTTGGATCGTATTCGATCGTAGCAACGCGTCCTGGAATTCCATCTTTGTTACGCTTAAAGTCGATGATACGGTATTGACGCTTATGTCCGCCACCTTGATGACGTACAGTAATTTTACCTTGGTTATTACGACCAGCTTTCTTGCTTAAAGGAGCAAGTAATGACTTTTCTGGTCTGTCAGTCGTGATTTCAGCGAAATCATTCGTAGTCATATTACGACGACCGTTAGTAGTTGGATTATACTTTTTAATTCCCATCTCAATTTCCCTCCTTCTTTAGTAAGAATTAAACGCCTTGGAAGATTTCGATTTCTTTGCTGTCAGCAGTTAGCTTAACGATTGCTTTACGACGACGGCTAGTAAAACCAGCGTGACGACCAACGCGTTTTGCTTTCGGCTTGTAGTTCATGATGTTCACTTTTTCTACTTTAACACCAAAGATCGCTTCAAGAGCATCTTTAACTTCTGTTTTATTAGATTTAACGTCCACATCGAACGTGTATTTTTTTTCAGCCATCATTTCCATAGAACGTTCAGTGATAACTGGGCGCTTAATGATATCACGAGGATCTCTCATTATGCAAGCACCTCCTCTACTTTTTCCACTGCCGCTTTTGTCATGATTAGCTTATCATGATGAAGCACGTCTAAAACGTTTACGCCATCAGCAGTGATTACTGTTACTCCAGGGATATTGCGAGCAGATAACTCTACAGATTCGTTTGCATCAGCAGTTACGATAAGAGCTTTCTTCTCAACAGTTAATCCTTTAAGTACTGCTAGCATGTCTTTTGTTTTTGGTGCATTTAACACTAGGTCTTCAAGAACTACAATGTTGTTCTCAACTACTTTAGTAGCTAATGCAGATTTGATTGCTAAACGACGCACCTTCTTAGGAAGTTTGTACGCATAGCTTCTTGGTGTAGGTCCGAATACCGTACCACCACCACGCCATTGAGGAGAGCGGATAGACCCTTGACGAGCACGTCCAGTTCCTTTTTGACGCCATGGTTTACGACCACCACCACGAACTTCAGAACGAGTTTTTACTTTGTGTGTACCTTGACGTAAAGATGCACGTTGCATCATTACAGCTTCGAAAAGTACAGCTTCATTTGGTTCGATACCGAAAATAGCTTCAGCTAATTCGATTTCACCAACCTGTGAACCAGTTTGGTTATATACAGTAACTTTTGGCATTGGAATTCCTCCTTCCTATGTGAATTATTTGCTAACCTTCACAGCGCCTTGAACAACTACAAGAGATTTCTTAGCACCTGGAACGTTACCTTTTACTAGTAATAAGTTGCGCTCAGTGTCAACTTGAACGATTTCTAAGTTTTGGATAGTAACTTGGTCTCCACCCATACGTCCAGCAAGTTTTTTACCTTTGAATACACGGTTCGGAGCAACTGGGCCCATTGAACCTGGACGACGGTGATAGCGAGAACCATGAGACATAGGTCCGCGAGATTGTCCGTGGCGTTTGATAACACCTTGGAAACCTTTACCTTTAGAAATTCCTGTTACGTCAACGATTTCACCTGCAGCGAAAACTTCAACTTTTACCTCTTGACCAACCTCTAATCCGTCCACGTCTGCATCGCGGATTTCGCGAATGAAGCGCTTAGGAGTTGTAGATGCTTTAGCAGTGTGGCCTTGTTCAGGTTTGTTAGTTAACTTTTCACGTTTATCTTCAAATCCTAACTGGATTGCATTGTAGCCATCAGTTTCAGTTGTTTTCTTTTGAAGAACAACGTTTGGATTAGCAGCGATAACTGTTACTGGGATTAACTCACCGTTCTCAGCAAATACTTGAGTCATACCGATCTTTCTTCCTAAGATTCCTTTGGTCATGAGTTACACCTCCTACATTTTTAAGTTATATGAATTATAGTTTGATTTCGATATCTACACCAGACGGTAAGTCTAAACGCATTAATGAATCTACTGTTTGTGGAGTAGGACTCACGATATCGATTAAACGTTTGTGTGTGCGCATTTCGAATTGCTCACGAGAATCTTTGTACTTATGAACAGCACGAAGAATTGTGTAAATAGTCTTCTCAGTTGGTAATGGGATCGGACCAGAAACTGTTGCCCCAGAACGCTTAGCTGTTTCTACAATTTTCTCAGCTGATTGATCAAGAATACGGTGATCATAAGCTTTTAAACGGATACGAATTTTTTCTTTTGCCATTATTTTCCCTCCTTCGTTCGCCTATTTCTAAAATAGACCTTCTCCATGGAAATTTCCCCACACCATGCCATGGCAAAGCGGCCGGGTGTGTCAGCAACCTTCCACTTCATCGCAGTCAAAGACCAACATTGTCTATTATACAATGTTATTCGTCTAGATGCAAGCATCTTTTTGTTTGCATCTGCTTTTCTCTACTTTTGCTATTATACATGGCACTTTAAAGAATTTCAAGTTTTCATCTAACAGAATTCATTTTACAGTTTCTGGATTTTAGTTTTACTGATTTCATATTACTATAGAAGAAACTCGTCAAAACATAAAAATAAAATTTCATTCATTATATAACTACAAACAAAAAACCCAAGGGAAGATCCCTTGGGTTTTTTTATATCAGTTAAGATTACTCAACGATAGTTGCAACTACACCGTAACCTACTGTACGTCCACCTTCACGAATAGAGAATTTAGTTCCCTCTTCGATAGCGATTGGAGCGATAAGTTCGATAGTCATTTCGATGTTGTCACCAGGCATTACCATTTCAGTACCTTCTGGTAATTGGATGATACCAGTTACGTCAGTTGTACGGAAGTAGAACTGAGGACGGTAGTTAGCGAAGAATGGAGTGTGACGTCCACCTTCTTCTTTAGATAATACGAAAACTTCAGCTTTGAATTTAGCGTGAGCTTTTACAGAGCCAGTTTTAGCAAGAACTTGTCCACGTTGGATGTCTTCACGAGCAACCCCACGAAGTAAAGCACCGATGTTGTCTCCAGCTTGAGCTTGGTCAAGAAGTTTACGGAACATCTCTACACCAGTTACAGTTGTAGAAGCATTTTCTTCAGCAAGACCGATGATTTCTACTACGTCACCAACTTTAACGATTCCGCGCTCTACACGACCAGTTGCAACTGTACCACGACCTGTGATAGAGAATACATCCTCGATAGGCATTAAGAATGGTTTGTCAGTTTCACGTTCTGGAGTTGGGATGTAAGCATCAACTTCAGTCATTAATTCAATGATTTTTGCTTCCCAATCAGCTTCTCCTTGAAGAGCTTTAAGAGCAGAACCTTTGATTACAGGAATGTCGTCGCCTGGGAATCCGTATTCAGATAATAGGTCACGAACTTCCATTTCTACTAATTCTAATAATTCTTCGTCGTCTACCATGTCGCATTTGTTTAAGAATACAACGATGTAAGGAACACCTACTTGACGAGAAAGAAGGATGTGCTCACGTGTTTGAGGCATTGGGCCATCAGCAGCAGATACTACTAAGATACCGCCGTCCATTTGAGCAGCACCAGTGATCATGTTTTTAACATAGTCAGCGTGACCTGGGCAGTCAACGTGTGCATAGTGACGAGTTTCAGTTTCGTACTCAACGTGTGCAGTTGAGATTGTGATTCCGCGCTCTCTTTCTTCTGGAGCAGCGTCGATTTGATCGTATCCGCGTGCTTCAGCACCACCAGCTTTTGCAAGAACTGTAGTGATCGCAGCAGTTAATGTAGTTTTACCATGGTCAACGTGGCCGATTGTACCGATGTTAACATGGGGTTTAGAACGTTCGAATTTAGCTTTAGCCATTCTAAATTCCTCCTTAGTTTATATAGGTTATTTTATATTTAGTCTAGAAAGTGAAACTTACGTCCCACTTTCTAAGCTTACATAAGTAGTTATACTTGAACAATCGATAAAAATCAATTATTCACCTTTATTTTTTTTGATAATTTCTTCAGAAACAGACTTTGGTACCTCTTCATAGTGATCAAACACCATAGAGAATGTTCCGCGTCCTTGAGTGTTAGAACGTAATGACGTTGCATAACCGAACATTTCAGAAAGTGGAACCATAGCGCGAACAACTTGAGCGTTACCGCGAGCTTCCATACCTTCTACACGTCCACGACGAGATGTTACGTCACCCATAATGTCACCCATGTACTCTTCAGGAATTACAACTTCAACTTTCATCATTGGCTCAAGAATTACTGGGCTACATTTAGAAACCGCAGCTTTAAGTGCCATAGATGCAGCGATTTTGAACGCCATCTCAGATGAATCGACATCATGGTAAGATCCGTCAACTAATGCAGCTTTAATGTCAACTAGTGGATAACCAGCTAGTACACCATTTTTAAGTGCATCTTCAAGACCTGCTCCAACAGCTGGGATGTATTCACGAGGAACTACACCACCGACGATCTTGTTTTCGAATTCGAATCCTTTACCTTCTTCGTTAGGTTCAAACTCAATCCAAACGTGTCCGAATTGTCCACGTCCACCAGATTGACGAGCGAACTTACCTTCAACTTTCGCAGCAGCGCGGAAAGTCTCACGGTATGCTACCTGAGGAGCACCAACGTTTGCTTCAACTTTGAATTCACGGCGCATACGGTCAACGATGATATCAAGGTGAAGTTCACCCATACCAGCGATGATTGTTTGGCCAGTTTCTTGGTCAGTGTGAGCACGGAATGTTGGATCTTCTTCAGAAAGCTTAGACAATGCTGTACCCATTTTATCTTGGTCAGCTTTTGATTTTGGTTCGATAGCTACAGAGATAACTGGCTCTGGGAATTCCATAGACTCAAGGATAACAAGGCTCTTCTCGTCACAAAGAGTATCACCAGTAGTAGTATCTTTTAAACCTACAGCAGCAGCGATATCACCAGCGTAAACTGTTGAAATCTCTTCACGACTGTTAGCGTGCATTTGTAGGATACGACCTACACGCTCACGCTTACCTTTAGTTGAGTTTTTCACGTATGATCCAGAGTTTAACACACCAGAATACACACGGAAGAACGTTAACTTACCAACATAAGGGTCAGTCATGATTTTGAATGCTAAAGCTGCGAATGGTTCTTCATCGCTAGACTTACGTTCGATTTCTTCATCTGTATCCGGAAGAGTACCTTTAATTGCAGGTACGTCTAATGGAGATGGTAGGTAATCGATAACTGCGTCTAACAGAATTTGAACACCTTTATTTTTGAATGCAGAACCACAGATTACTGGGAAGAATTCTACAGAAGTTGTAGCCTTACGGATACCAGCTTTAAGCTCTTCTACAGTGATTTCTTCACCTTCTAGGTACTTCATCATCATTTCTTCATCAAGCTCAGCTACCGCTTCAATAAGCTTTCCACGATATTCTGCAGCTAATTCTTTGTGCTCTTCAGGAATTTCAACACGTTGAATGTCTGTTCCTAAATCGTTACCGTACATGTAAGCACATTCTTCAACAAGGTCAATGATACCATTGAACTCATCTTCAGCACCGATTGGTAACTGAATTGGGTGTGCGTTTGCTTGTAAACGATCGTGGATTGTTCCTACAGAGTATAAGAAATCCGCACCGATTTTATCCATTTTGTTAACGAATACGATACGAGGTACGCCGTAAGTAGTAGCCTGACGCCAAACAGTTTCTGTTTGTGGTTCTACACCAGATTGTGCATCAAGTACTGCTACCGCGCCATCAAGTACGCGTAAAGAACGTTCTACTTCTACTGTGAAGTCTACGTGACCTGGAGTGTCAATGATGTTTACACGGTGACCTTTCCATTGTGCTGTAGTTGCAGCAGAAGTAATTGTGATACCACGCTCTTGCTCTTGCTCCATCCAGTCCATCTGAGATGCACCTTCGTGAGTTTCACCGATTTTATGAATACGTCCTGTGTAATACAGAATACGCTCAGTTGCTGTTGTTTTACCAGCATCGATGTGAGCCATGATACCAATATTACGAGTGTTTTCTAAAGAGAACTCTCTTGCCATTTGGTGTCTTGCTCCTTCCATATATGGATTGGATTTTTTTATTTTAAGTAGCAAAAAAGCCACTTTATATTGTTACACATGTCAGTATGTCCAGTACCCTCATTATGTAAAACGAGCGCCCAACGAAAGGGAGAGGCATTCTCCCTCTCCACACTTCCATAAGCGACAAATAAAGCGGTTTATGCTTACATTTATTTTACGTTGAATCCTACCAACGGTAATGAGCAAATGCTTTGTTAGCTTCTGCCATTTTATGAGTGTCTTCACGTTTCTTAACAGATGCACCAGCGTTGTTAGCTGCATCTAAGATTTCGTAAGCTAGACGCTCTTCCATAGTTTTTTCACCACGAAGACGAGCATAGTTTACTAACCAGCGAAGACCTAAAGTTGTACGGCGTTCTGGACGAACCTCAACTGGAACTTGGTAGTTAGCACCACCAACACGACGAGCACGTACTTCAAGAACAGGCATGATGTTCTTAAGAGCTTGCTCGAATACTTCCATAGGGTCTTTCTCTGAACGTTCACGAACGATATCGAAAGCGTTATAAAGAATTGTTTGAGATTTACCTTTTTTACCGTCAACCATCATTTTGTTGATAAGGCGTGTTACTAGCTTAGATTTGTACATTGGATCTGGTAACACGTCACGTTTCGCAACAGGTCCTTTACGAGGCATATTGAGTTCCTCCTTTCATTTTAAAGTTATTATTTTTTAGCAGGTTTTGGTCGCTTAGTACCATATTTAGAACGTCCTTGCATACGTTTGTCAACACCAGCTGTATCAAGCGCACCACGAACGATGTGGTAACGTACCCCTGGTAAATCCTTTACTCGACCACCGCGAATTAATACTACGCTATGCTCTTGTAGGTTATGACCGATACCTGGGATGTAAGCTGTAACTTCAATACCATTTGTTAAACGTACACGAGCGTATTTACGTAACGCTGAGTTCGGTTTCTTCGGAGTCATTGTACCAACACGAGTACATACACCACGTTTTTGAGGTGCAGAGATATCAGTTGATTTTTTCTTTAAAGAGTTAAAACCTTTGTTTAACGCAGGTGATTTAGACTTCCATACTTTATCAGTACGACCATTTCTCACTAATTGGTTAATAGTAGGCATTTGATTATCCTCCCTTCGCATGTTTGTATGACCACATATCCAGGTGGTTCATTATTAGTTGAAAACAAAGTTTTTGCAAGGAAGAGCAAATGCTCTCTCCTCACAAAAACAGTTTTAACTTATTATTCCTATTGCTGAAGCTCCCACTTGAATCCCCGAAACTTTTCCAAGCTTACGAACTGATTCAACTTTTGTTATGGGTATGTTATGTTGCAAAGCAGTACGAATGATCATATGGGTTAACCGCATATCAGCATCTTCCGCAATAACAACTTCTTTAACTATACCATTTTTGATTGCCTCCAATGTACGTTTATGACCAACGACTACATTTTCAGCATTTGACACTTTTTGATAAGACATATAAATATCCTCCAAAGCATCATTCAGGAGCAACCTTGATTATAGTAACATTTTGATTCATACAATGTCAACTAGGATTAGCTGTTTTTATACAAAATTTACGACGGAAAATTTTACTGTTCCACATAAACTTCATCGTTTTCTACATTCATGTCACCTTGTGTTGTTTTTACAAGGTCCACTTTGCGATAACGATTCATACCTGTTCCAGCAGGAACAAGTTTACCGATAATAACATTTTCTTTCAATCCTAGAAGTTCATCGCGTTTACCCTTAATTGCTGCATCAGTTAAGACACGTGTCGTTTCTTGGAACGATGCTGCAGATAAGAATGAATCAGTTTCAAGCGAAGCTTTTGTAATACCAAGTAGAACAGGTCTAGCTGTTGCTGGTTGTTTACCTTTCAGTAACACCTTCGCATTCGCATCAGTAAACTGATGGATATCTAGTAATGTTCCTGGTAATACATCTGTTTCACCCGCATCACTTACACGAACTTTACGTAACATTTGACGTACCATTACTTCTACGTGTTTGTCGCCAATTTCTACCCCTTGCATACGGTATACTTTTTGAACTTCACGTAATAAGTATTCTTGAACCGCCGTAATGTCCGTTACTTTTAGTAATTCTTTCGGATCAATAGAACCTTCTGTTAACTCTTTACCGTGGCTAATTGGCTGTCCTGGAGTTACTTTCAGACGCGCACCGTAAGGAATAGCATACGTACGAGCTTCAACTTCACCCTGTACAACTACTTCTTGGCGATCTTTAACATCGTTGATCGCTGCGATAACACCATCGATTTCACTGATAACTGCCTGACCTTTCGGGTTACGAGCTTCGAAGATCTCTTGGATACGAGGTAAACCTTGAGTGATATCATCTCCGGCAACCCCACCTGTATGGAACGTACGCATCGTTAACTGTGTACCTGGCTCACCGATAGATTGAGCTGCGATAATACCTACCGCTTCTCCTACTTCTACGTCTGTACCAGTTGCTAAGTTACGACCGTAACACTTCTTACATACACCATGGCGAGTGTTACACGTGAACGCTGAACGAATGTTTACAGTTTCAACACCCGAATTTTCAACGATATGAGCGATATCTTCAGTAATTAGTTGGTTTTCACTAACTAATACTTCACCTGTTTCAGGATGTTTTACAGTTTTTCTTGCAAAACGTCCAACAAGACGATCATATAATGACTCAATTACTTCATTACCCTCTTTAATCGCACCAATTAATAGACCACGATCTGTTCCACAATCATCTTCACGGACAATTACATCTTGTGCAACGTCTACAAGACGACGTGTTAAGTAACCAGAATCGGCAGTTTTAAGTGCTGTATCGGCAAGACCTTTACGCGCACCATGCGTAGAGATGAAGTACTCAAGTACTGTTAAACCTTCACGGAAACTTGATTTAATTGGAAGTTCGATAATACGACCAGATGGATTGGCCATCAGACCACGCATACCAGCAAGCTGAGTAAAGTTCGATGCGTTACCACGGGCACCGGAATCACTCATCATGAAGATTGGATTGCGTTTATTCAAGGATTTCATCAGTTTTCCTTGGATAACATCTTTTGCATTACTCCAAATAGAGATAACGCGATCGTAACGTTCTTCTTCTGTGATTAAACCGCGACGGAATTGTTTAATTACATTATCTACTTTTGCTTGTGCTTCATGGAGAATTTCATCTTTTTCGCCTAATACAAGAATGTCAGATACCCCAACTGTGATACCAGCTTTTGTAGAGTACTTAAATCCTAAGTTTTTCATGCGGTCAAGCATGCGAGATGTTTCCGTAATTTGGAAACGTTTGAATACTTCCGCAATAATGTTACCAAGGATCTTCTTGCTAAATGGCGCCACTTCTTCGCGACTAGCAATAATTTCTTTAATGTTCGCACCTTTTTCAACGAAATACTCCGCTGGTGTTTCTTTTTCAAGGTTTGAGTTTGTCGGTTCATTAATATAAGGGAACGACTCTGGTAAGATTTCGTTAAATATTAATTTACCAACTGTTGTTAATAGAAGCTTACCTTTTTGCTCTTCAGTAAATGTTACGTTATTTACTGAACTTGCAGCAACTGCAACACGTGTGTGCAGATGTACATATCCATTTTGGTATGCAAGTATTGCTTCGTTTGCATCTTTGAAGACCATACCTTCACCGATTGCGCCTTCACGCTCAAGAGTTAAGTAGTAGTTACCTAATACCATATCCTGAGATGGAGTAACAACTGGTTTTCCGTCTTTTGGATTCAAGATGTTTTGTGCCGCTAACATAAGAATACGAGCTTCTGCTTGTGCCTCTGATGATAACGGAACGTGAACTGCCATTTGGTCACCGTCAAAGTCCGCGTTGTATGCAGTACATACAAGTGGGTGAAGACGAATTGCGCGACCTTCTACTAATGTAGGTTCAAACGCCTGGATACCAAGACGGTGAAGTGTTGGTGCGCGGTTTAGAAGTACTGGATGCTCTTTGATCACAGATTCTAAAACGTCCCAAACTTCAGGTTGTACACGCTCGATTTTACGTTTAGCACTCTTAATGTTGTGTGCTAAACCTTTTCCAACTAACTCTTTCATAACGAAAGGCTTAAACAATTCAAGCGCCATTTCTTTCGGTAATCCACATTGGTACATCTTTAAGTTCGGTCCTACAACGATTACAGAACGGCCAGAGTAGTCAACACGTTTACCTAATAAGTTTTGACGGAAACGTCCTTGTTTACCTTTAAGCATGTGAGATAGTGATTTTAATGGACGGTTACCCGGTCCAGTAACTGGACGGCCACGGCGACCATTATCGATTAATGCGTCTACAGCTTCTTGTAACATACGTTTTTCGTTTTGAACGATGATGCTTGGTGCACCTAAGTCCAATAGACGTTTTAAACGATTATTACGGTTAATTACACGACGGTATAAGTCGTTTAAGTCAGAAGTAGCAAAACGTCCACCATCCAACTGTACCATTGGGCGTAGTTCTGGTGGGATAACTGGAAGAACATCTAGGATCATCCAAGATGGGTGATTTCCAGAGTTACGGAATGCTTCTAATACTTCTAGACGTTTAATAGCACGAGTACGGCGTTGTCCTTGTGCTGTTTTTAATTCTTCTTTTAAGAAGTCTACTTCTTTATCTAAATCGATGTCTTGTAGTAGCTTTTTAATCGCTTCTGCACCCATAGCAGCTTGGAATGTGCTACCATATCGATCACGATATGCACGGTATTCTTTTTCAGAAAGTAATTGCTTCTTATCAAGTGGTGTATCTCCACTTTCTGTTACAACATAAGAAGCGAAATAAATTACTTCTTCAAGCGCGCGAGGGGACATGTCTAAGACAAGTCCCATGCGGCTCGGGATACCTTTGAAATACCAAATATGAGATACAGGAGCAGCTAATTCGATATGACCCATACGTTCACGACGAACTTTTGCACGCGTTACTTCAACGCCACATCGATCACAAACTACACCTTTATAACGTACACGTTTGTATTTTCCGCAATGACATTCCCAGTCCTTTTGTGGTCCGAAAATACGCTCACAGAACAAGCCATCTTTCTCAGGCTTTAACGTACGATAGTTAATTGTTTCTGGTTTCTTAACTTCACCGTATGACCAAGAACGAATCTTGTCAGGTGAAGCAAGTCCAATCTTCATATATTCAAAGTTATTTACATCTATCAAGGGGCCTACCTCCCTTTTAGTCTACAGGTTATCCCAATTATTCCTTAGTTGTCTCAACTTCGACATTCAATTTATCTGCTGATTGATGATCATCGTCATCTTCTGTATCACGCATTTCAATTTCTTTATCGTCGCTAGACATCATTTTAACGTCCATACCTAAACTTTGCAGCTCTTTAATCAATACTTTGAATGATTCAGGAACGCCTGGTTCTGGAACATTTTCGCCTTTAACAATTGCTTCATACGTCTTAACACGTCCAACAACATCATCAGACTTCACTGTTAAGATTTCTTGAAGAGTATAAGCAGCACCATAAGCTTCAAGTGCCCAAACCTCCATCTCACCGAAACGCTGTCCACCGAACTGAGCTTTACCTCCAAGAGGCTGCTGCGTTACAAGTGAGTATGGTCCAGTAGAACGAGCATGAAGTTTATCGTCAACCATGTGCGCAAGTTTGATCATATACATGACACCAACAGATACGCGGTTATCGAATGGTTCACCAGTACGTCCGTCATACAGGATTGTTTTCGCGTCATTTGCCATACCAGCTTCTTCAATCGTGCCCCAAACATCTTCCTCACGAGCACCATCGAATACTGGTGTTGCAATGTGAATGCCAAGGTATCTTGCTGCCATACCAAGATGAAGCTCTAATACCTGACCGATATTCATACGAGATGGTACCCCTAATGGGTTTAACATGATATCGATTGGTGTACCGTCTGGTAAGTAAGGCATATCTTCTTCTGGTAAAATACGAGAGATAACACCTTTGTTACCGTGACGTCCGGCCATCTTGTCACCTTCAGAAATTTTACGTTTTTGAACGATATATGCACGTACAAGTTGATTCACGCCTGGTGGCAATTCATCGCCATCTTCACGGTTGAATACTTTTACGTCCAAGATAATACCGCCACCACCGTGTGGTACACGTAGTGATGTATCACGTACTTCACGTGCTTTTTCTCCAAAGATAGCATGTAATAGACGTTCTTCAGCTGTTAATTCTGTTACACCTTTAGGTGTTACTTTACCAACAAGTAAATCTCCATCTTTTACTTCCGCACCAACGCGAATGATACCGCGCTCGTCAAGGTTGCGTAATGCATCTTCCCCAACGTTTGGAATGTCACGTGTAATTTCTTCTGGTCCAAGCTTCGTATCACGAGCTTCTGACTCATATTCTTCAATATGAATAGAAGTGTACACATCGTCTTTTACAAGGCGCTCACTCATAATGATCGCATCCTCGTAGTTATAACCGTCCCAAGTCATGAAGCCAACAAGCACGTTACGTCCAAGTGCTAGTTCACCTAATTCCATAGAAGGACCATCCGCAAGGATTTCACCTTTTACAACTTCATTTCCAACACTTACGATTGGGCGTTGGTTGTAGCAAGTTCCTTGGTTAGAACGAATGAATTTTTGCATTTTGTAGCGATCTAAGTCGCCTTTTACTGTTTGACCGTCAACTTCTACATAGCGACGTACCCAAACTTCACGTGCTTCTACGCGTTCAACAACACCAGGGTGTTTACAGATTACTGCAGCACCTGAGTCTTTTGCTGATACGTACTCCATACCTGTACCTACAATCGGAGATTCCGGATTCATTAACGGAACCGCCTGACGTTGCATGTTCGCTCCCATAAGTGCGCGGTTAGAGTCATCGTTTTCTAAGAACGGAATACAAGCTGTCGCTGCCGACACTACTTGTTTTGGAGATACATCCATGTAATCGATGCGTTCTTTATTTGTGACAATGTTTTCACCACGGAAACGAGCTACGATATCTTCACTAAGGAATTCTCCTTCTTCAGATAATTTCATATTCGCTTGGGCTACAACATAATTATCTTCTTCATCTGCAGTTAAGTAATCAACCTGCCCTGTTACAAGACCAGTTTCTGGATCAACACGACGGTAGGGTGTTTCAATGAAACCAAACTCATTTACTTTCGCGAACGATGATAATGAGTTAATCAAACCGATGTTTGGTCCCTCTGGTGTTTCAATCGGACACATACGACCATAGTGAGAGTAGTGAACGTCACGCACTTCAAAGCCTGCGCGCTCACGCGTTAAACCACCGGGTCCTAATGCAGATAGTCTTCGTTTGTGAGTTAACTCTGCTAATGGGTTTGTTTGGTCCATGAACTGAGATAACTGAGAACTTCCGAAGAACTCTTTAATAGATGCAATAACAGGACGAATATTAATTAGTGCCTGTGGTGTAATTGCATTTGTATCCTGAATCGACATTCTCTCACGAACAACACGTTCCATACGAGAAAGACCGATACGGAATTGATTTTGTAATAGTTCTCCAACTGAACGCAGACGACGGTTTCCTAAATGGTCGATATCATCTGTATCCCCTACTTTGTATAGTAGGTTGAAGAAGTAACTGATAGAAGCAAGGATATCACCTGGTGTGATGTGTTTTACATCACGAGTAATATTCGCATTACCAATTACATTAATTACGCGTTCGCCTTCTGACTCAGGAGCATAAATCTTAATAGATTGCAGCTCAACATCGCCTTCTACCACTCCACCCATTGGTTTCGCTGTTTTGAATCCAATGTTTTTCTCTAAGTAAGGTAAAATGCGATCAAGTGTACGACGATCTAAGATTGTTCCTTCTGCCGCTAAAATTTCACCAGTTTCTGGATCCACTAATGTTTCAGCTAAGCGTTGGTTAAACAATCTGTTTTTAATGTGTAACTTCTTGTTGATCTTATAGCGACCTACATTTGCTAAATCGTAGCGCTTCGGATCGAAGAAACGAGACACAAGTAAGCTCTTTGCATTTTCTACTGTTGGTGGTTCACCAGGACGTAGACGCTCATAAATTTCAAGCAATGCTTTTTCTGTGCTATCTGTGTTGTCTTTTTCTAATGTGTTGCTTAAGTATTCGTTATCACCTAAAAGCTCGGTGATTTCTTGATCAGAGCCAAACCCTAATGCGCGTAACAAAACAGTTACAGGAAGTTTACGCGTACGGTCAATACGCACATATACAACATCCTTAGCATCTGTCTCATACTCTAACCAAGCTCCGCGGTTTGGAATTACAGTAGCAGTAAAACCACGTTTTCCGTTTTTATCCACTTTGCCACTATAGTATACGCTTGGAGAGCGAACTAACTGGGAAACGATAACACGTTCTGCACCGTTAATTACGAATGTTCCAGTCTCTGTCATGAGTGGGAAATCTCCCATGAACACATCTTGTTCTTTTACTTCACCAGTTTCCTTGTTGATTAGACGCACTTTTACACGAAGTGGTGCTGCATACGTCACATCACGCTCTTTGCATTCGTCTACAGAGTATTTAGGTTCACCTAAGCTGTAGTCGATAAATTCAAGCGATAGATTTCCCGTAAAGTCTTCAATCGGAGAAATGTCTTGGAACATTTCTCGCAAACCCTCATCAAGAAACCACTGATAAGAAGAGGTTTGAATTTCGATAAGATTTGGTAACTCTAATACTTCACTAATACGGGCATAACTTCTTCGTTGGCGGTGGCGTCCGTATTGAACTAGTTGACCTGTCAACTGCTTCACCCCTCAAATCATGAGTATTATAAATGCGCAAAAAAATTTGCGCAAAATCACAAATAAATACAACTACTGCTATTAGCGTAGTCTTTTTCTCTTAAAGATAAATACGTTGAGTCTTTCTACCTGCTCAAAAAAGAAAAATGGCTTCTATAAGAAAACCATCATTCTGTTTCATAATCTGCTGATTTTACTATCTTTTCCAAGAGAAACAAAAATATACATCTTTCTCAACGCAGAAAATCATATATTGGCATTGTATAATGTTAACATAGCCAAAAATAACCGTCAACGTTTTTTTGATTTTATGATATAATATCCCTTTTTCTTTTCTACAACTTCGACTTCAGAAAATACTTCCTCTAGTTTCTTCAGTGCAGATGGTGCACCTTGCTTCTTTTGAATAACAATCCACAACTCTCCACCTGGAACTAAATACTCTACAGCCTTTTCTAAAATCTCATGCACGATATCTTTACCTGCACGAATTGGAGGATTAGATAGAATAGCAGCATACATACCATCTACATTTTCATAGACGCTACTTTGAAAAATGTGTACATTTCCAATTCTATTGTTAGCGGCATTTTCTTTCGCAAGCTCAAGCGCCCTTTCATTCACATCCACCATGTGAACTTTACGGTCTTGAAACTCTTTCGCCAACGATAAACCAATTGGTCCATATCCACAACCTACGTCTAATATATCACCTTTAATATCCGACACTTGAAACGCTTCAATTAAAAGACGAGAACCAAAGTCCACTTCGTTTTTCGAGAACACCCCACGGTCAGATAAGAAAGTAAATTGAGATCCACGAAGTGCAAATTCCCATCGCTTGCGATCACTTTTACTAGAAGGGTCATTAGAAAAATAATGGTCTGCCATATGGCCACCTCTTTTCTTTACAGTTAAAAAAAAAGCTCGCATGAGAGCGAGCTTTTTTAAAGCATCAAAAGTTAATTACTTAACTTCTACAGCAGCGCCAACTTCTTCAAGTTTAGCTTTCATTTCTTCAGCTTCCTCTTTAGAAACGCCTTCTTTGATTGCTTTTGGAGTGTTGTCAACTAATTCTTTAGCTTCTTTTAAGCCAAGACCAGTGATTTCACGTACAGCTTTGATAACTTTGATTTTTTGAGCGCCAGCACTTGCAAGTACTACGTCAAATTCAGTTTTCTCAGCAGCAGCTTCACCAGCGCCACCAGCTACAGCTACAGGAGCAGCAGCAGTTACGCCGAATTCTTCCTCGATAGCTTTTACTAAGTCGTTAAGTTCTAATACAGTCATAGATTTAACTGCTTCAATGATTTGTTCTTTAGTCATTGTAAATATCCTCCCTTAAATAGGTTTGTATTGTTTTATAGATAACAAGTAATTATCTTTTAAAAAATTAAGCGCCTTGCTCTTCCTTTTGATCTGCAACTGCTTTAGTAGCAAGTGCAAGGTTACGGATTGGAGCTTGAAGAACGCTAAGAAGCATAGAAAGTAAGCCTTCACGTGATGGAAGAGTAGCGATAGCTTTAACCTCATCAAGTGTTACAAGTTTACCTTCGATTACACCAGCTTTAATTTCTAAAGCTTCATGTTTTGTAGCGAAGTCGTTTAATACTTTCGCAGGAGCAACTACATCCTCGTTACTGAACGCGATTGCGTTTGGTCCTGTTAAGAATTCGTTTAACTCAGCCATTTCAGCAGATTCTGCAGCACGACGAGTTAAAGAGTTTTTGTAAACTTTGAACTCAACGCCAGCTTCACGTAAGTTTTTACGTAATTCTGTTACTTCAGAAACTGTTAAACCACGGTAGTCAACAACGATCGTAGATTTACTTTCACGAAGTTTGTCCGCGATTTCAGTTACAACTTGTTGTTTAGTTTCGATTACTTTGCTCATGTTATTACACCTCCTGTAGATTATATAGAAGATGTACCGAAAGTGCACTAAAAACCTCCATGCCCAACTTGTAGACATGGAGGCATATAGTCACAGAAAAAAATTCCGTTTCGTATATTAACACCTAGGTAGGAAATTAAGTCTATTGACACCTACTGTCTACGGTACACTAATTAAATTCACAACATAAATGATTATATAAAAACTTCTTTATGAAGTCAACTTCCAAAATTTACGCTAATGTAGAAACGTCTACACGTACGCCAGGTCCCATTGTAGAAGCAACTGTTACGTTCTTCATGTAAGTACCTTTTGCAGCAGCTGGCTTAACTTTTTGTAAAGTGTCAGCAATTGTGCTGAAGTTTTCTACTAATTTAGCATCTTCGAAAGATACTTTACCGATTGGAACGTGGATGTTACCAGCTTTATCAACGCGGTATTCAACTTTACCAGCTTTGATTTCGTTAACAGCCTTAGTTACATCGAACGTAACTGTTCCAGTTTTAGGGTTTGGCATTAAACCTTTAGGTCCTAATACGCGACCAAGTTTACCAACTTCACCCATCATGTCAGGAGTTGCTACTACTACATCGAAATCGAACCAACCTTGTTGGATTTTACCGATGTAATCAGCATCGCCTACGAAGTCAGCTCCAGCAGCTTCAGCTTCTTTAGCCTTTTCACCTTTAGCGAATACTAATACACGTTGTACTTTACCAGTACCGTGTGGAAGAACAACTGCACCACGGATTTGTTGGTCAGCTTTCTTAGGGTCAACACCTAAACGGAATGCAACTTCTACAGTCGCATCAAATTTAGCTGTGTTTGTTTTCTTTACTAATTCTACTGCTTCTGTTGCAGAGTAAGCAGTTGCACGATCAACAAGCTTTGCAGCTTCTACGTACTTTTTACCTCTTTTAGCCATTTTTATTTCCTCCTCGAATGTGGTTTTAGCGGAATAACCTCCCACGTTTACGCTTATTTTCAGGTATAACCTGAGGATGCGCGCCATCCATTTATTTAAAAACGATAATCATTTACGATAATAAAGGTTGCGAATTGGAATTCCAGACCCGCAACCTTTTTAAAAAAACAAATCGAATTAGTCTTCGATAACGATGCCCATACTGCGTGCAGTACCTTCAACCATACGCATTGCAGCTTCTACGCTAGCAGCGTTTAGGTCAGGCATTTTAGTTTCAGCGATTTCGCGTACTTTATCACGCTTAACAGTTGCCACTTTATTACGGTTTGGTTCACCAGAACCAGACTCAATACCAGCTACTTTCTTAAGAAGAACAGCAGCAGGAGGAGTTTTAGTAATGAAAGTGAATGAACGGTCCTCAAATACCGTAATTTCAACAGGGATGATAAGACCAGCTTGATCAGCTGTACGAGCGTTAAACTCTTTACAGAAGCCCATGATGTTAACACCTGCTTGTCCTAATGCTGGACCAACTGGTGGAGCTGGGTTAGCTTTACCTGCAGGAATTTGAAGCTTTACCATTTTAATTACCTTTTTAGCCACGAGACACACCTCCTTAAGTCCGTGATGTGGTCAATTGGACAGTGATTTGCCCTCCCACGTCATATTTTATCTGTAAGGATAAAATCTTTCAAAAAACGTCTCCGATAACGAAGACGTACTGACTTAAAAGATATTATCACTTTTTACAATTCATTTCAAGTTTCATTTTATAATTTTTCAATTTGATGGAAGTCAAGCTCAACTGGAGTCTCGCGACCAAACATGTCCACAAGCACGCTAACCTTTTTCTTCTCCACATCAATTTCTTCAATAGCACCTGTATAATCTGCGAATGGTCCCTCATTTACACGCACTGTTTCATGAAGTTCAAAGTCGAAATCAACCACTTCGTTGTCCATTCCCATATGCTTCATAATGGTAACAACTTCCTCTTCTAATAGAGGTGATGGTTTAGATCCAGAACCAGAAGAACCAACGAACCCAGTTACACCTGGCGTGTTACGTACAACATACCAAGAGTCATCAGTCATGATTAATTCTACTAATACATAACCTGGGAACACTTTTCTTTTCATTAATTTTTCTTTACCGTTTTTCATTTCTACTTCTACTTCTTCCGGGACAACAACACGGAAAATTTTATCTTGCATACCCATTGATTCTACACGTTTCTCTAGGTTTGCTTTTACTTTATTTTCATATCCAGAATAAGTATGGACAACATACCAACTTTTTTCCATTCATTTAGGACGAGCGTCCTTCCCTCCCTGACGTACATTTTTTTGCGCAAATGAAAAAACCCGTTCACCGGGCTTTTACACAGTTCTTATAAATAACATTATATCATGGATAAGTGCTTCTTATTCAAGAATTAACCAAGAATTAACCGAATTAAAGAAGAAATGCCCATATCAACCACTGCGAAGAAAATCGCAAAGAAGACAACTGTAGCGATAACAGTCGCTGTTGAACGGAGTAATTCATCTTTTTTAGGCCAACTTACTTTTTTCATTTCGCGACCTACATCGCCGAAAAAGTTCGTTAAACGCATCTACGGGACCTCCAGTGTATTATTTCAATTATTTATTTTGTTTCCTTGTGAACTGTATGCTGATTGCATGTTTTACAAAACTTTTTTATTTCAAGTCGCTCTACTGAGCTCGTATCTTTCATCGTAGAGTAGTTTCGATTTTTACACTCTTCACATGAGAGTACAACTTTTTTCCTCATTAGTTACACCAACCTTGTAACATTATGTCCCTAAAAATGTATCATACAACAAAAGACAATGTCAATGACATGCCTTTTGTACTCTCTACAAAAAGAAAACAGGTGATTTTTTACACCTGTAGTATTTGTTATGAATTTAAAGTGGTACTCTCTCTCATTTCCATATATCGTTCCAATTTCCGCTTGACTCTCTGTAAAGCGTTATCAATAGATTTCACATGTCTATTTAACTGTTCCGAAATCTCTTGATAAGAACGACCATCTAGATATAAAGAAAGAACTTTCCTTTCTAAATCGCTTAATAATTCAGATATTTTAGATTCTATGTCTGTATATTCTTCCTGACTTATAATCATTTCTTCAGGATCTGTTACCTTTGCTTCCGAAATAACATCTAATAACGTCCGATCAGATTCCTCATCATAAATCGGCTTATCTAAAGACACATATGAATTTAACGGAATATGCTTTTGCCTTGTTGCTGTTTTAATAGCGGTAATAATTTGTCGAGTGATACACAGTTCAGCAAATGCTTTGAATGAAGACAGCTTGTCCTCTTTATAATCACGAATCGCTTTAAACAATCCAATCATACCTTCTTGAACAATATCTTCTCGATCGGCACCCACTAAGAAATAAGATCTTGATTTCGCGCGAACAAAGTTCTTATATTTGTGAATCAAATATTCTAGAGCGTCAGTATTACCTTTTCGAACTAACTCAACGATTGCCTCATCCTCTAAATCACGAAATGTAACGTCGCCTACACTTACGAAGCCTGCTTCCACCTTGATCCCTCCGACCGCTATTTATTTAGCAATATTATACAGTAAAAAGATAAAGAGCGTCAATGCTTCAACGCTCTCCTCTTCTTAATTTTTCTAATTTTTCTGTAATATCTTTACTAAATATCTTTCGCATGGCGGGTTGCTTTTCTTTTGTGTCTTGCGTACGCCTTCTTACTTGTTGCTCCATCGCTTGTACTTCCAACTCTAATTCACGTGCCGATTTCCGAAGAGCACCTTGCGCAAATATAACCCATTGTTCCGTATAATCAGAAGTCGCAACATATATTTGCGTATTTATATTTCTAAGCTCAATCGCTAGTTGCTCTATCTTTTCATCTGCAGTTTGATTCTTCCTCGTGAATATGACTTCCACACGCGATTGTTTCATCTTTTTTTCAATACCTTGTACTGTATAAGCATCAAAGACTATCATTACTTTTGTACCAGTGTATCCTTGGTAATCCGCCATCTTATCAATCAGTGCATCCCTTGATGATTGCAAATCTACATCCCGTAGTTTCTTCAAGTCTCCCCAAGCTCCGATAATGTTGTAACCGTCAACGATTAAAATATCGTTCATTTTTTATTTACCAATTTCGTGACGCTTACGATATACCTCATACATTAACAAACTTGCGGCTACTGAAGCATTTAAGGATGTAACTTTACCGACCATCGGTAAAGTAATTAGGAAATCACATTTTTCACCAATAATACGACTCATACCTTTTCCTTCACTTCCAATTACTAATCCAATTGGCATTTTACCATCTAAATTACGGTAATCCGTTTTCCCTTTTGCATCTGTACCAGCAATCCAAAGTCCACGTTCTTTTAATTCATCGATTGTACGAGATAAATTCGTTACACGTGCAACAGGAATGTATTCAATTGCTCCAGTAGATGCTTTTGCAACTGACGCTGTAAGTCCCACAGCTCTTCTTTTCGGAATAATAATTCCATGAGCTCCTGTTGCATCCGCAGTACGCATAATAGAACCTAAGTTATGCGGGTCTTCAATTTCATCTAAAATTAAGAAAAACGGATCTTCATTACGCTTCTCTGCTACTTTAAATAGATCTTCTAGCTCAGCATATTGATACGCAGCCACTTGAGCAATTACACCTTGATGGTTCCCCTCAACTAATTGATCTAACTTCTTCTTTGGTGCATGTTGTAAAATAACCTTATTTTCTTTCGCTAGTGCTAGTACAATTTGTACTTGTCCTTTGGCAGCACCTTCTGCAATCCAAATTTTATTAATATCTCTTCCTGATCGTAACGCTTCAATTACAGGGTTACGTCCGATAATATATTCACTACTCATGATGATGTGCCCCCTTCCTTTTCTTCTAAAATAGCAATTGCCTTATATACAATTTCGTCTAATCTTTCGCGATTATTTAATAAATGATGATAGCCAATTAGCGCTTCAAAGGCTGTACTATATCGATATGTTTGTACATCTGTATTTTTCGGAACAGTACCTGAATTTGCATTACGCCCTCTTCTTAGTACCGCTTCTTCTTCCTCAGTTAAAAATGCTGTCTCTAATAAATGATAAACAACTTTCGCCTGTGCTTTTGCCGAAACAAAGTTTGTCCCTAATCGATGTAATTGGTTAGGACGAACTTTCCCTTTTTGGAGTAGGTGATAGCGGATATATTGTTCATATACCGCATCACCCATATATGCTAACGCTAAGCTGTTCAATTGCTTTGCATCAATCATTCTTATCCTCTTTTCCATCTTGTACCTTGAGCGGTATCTTCTAAAATAATATTACGATCTTTTAAATCATCACGAATTTGATCTGATAATGCAAAATCTCGATTTTTACGAGCTTCAATCCGCTTTTGAATAAGTGCCTCAATTTCTTCATCAAGCAACTCTTCTTGCGCTAATTCTAGCCCTAAAATATCAAATAATGTTTCAAGTTGTTTTACGTATGCTTCAATTACAACTGTAGACGTATGTTCTTCCAGTAAATATTGATTTGCATGATTTGCTACATTATATAATTCAGTGATTGCATTAGCAGTGTTGAAGTCATCATTCATCGCTTCTTCAAATGCAGTCTGGAATTTTTCCAGTTCAGCTAACCATTTCTCATTATGATCTGTTAACTCAGTACTACTTTCCATACGGTGTTTTAAGTTACCGTAAGCCGTTTTAATTCTTTCCAGTCCGTTATTTGTGCTTTGTAATAACTCTTCACTGAAATTAATTGGGTGACGGTAATGTACCGATAACATAAAGAATCTAATTAGCTGCGGATCATATTGCTTAATGATATCGTGAACTAAAATGAAGTTCCCCAGTGACTTAGACATCTTCTCATTATTAATATTAATATATCCATTGTGCATCCAATACCGTGCAAATGTTTTTCCTGTTAATGCTTCAGACTGTGCAATTTCATTCTCATGATGAGGAAATGCCAAGTCTTGACCACCAGCATGAATATCGATTGTATCTCCTAAGTATTTACGCGCCATTGCCGAGCATTCAATATGCCAGCCCGGACGACCGTTCCCCCAAGGGCTTTCCCAGAAGATTTCTCCTTCTTTCGCAGCTTTCCATAAAGCAAAATCAAGAGGGTCTTGTTTCTTTTCTCCTACTTCAATGCGTGCACCGTGACGTAAGTCTGCGATTGGTTGATGTGATAATTTACCGTACCCTTCGAATTCCTTCGTTCTAAAGTACACATCACCTTCTGATTCATATGCATATCCTTTATTCACAAGTTCTTGAATAAATTCAATAATAATGTCCATATTTTCCGTTACACGCGGATGAACTGTTGCATGTTTGCAACCTAGTGCCGTTACATCTTCAAAATACGCTTCAACGAAACGGTCCGCAATTGTCGGCACATCTTCCCCTAATTCATTTGCTGCTTTAATTAGTTTATCATCTACGTCAGTAAAGTTAGATACATACTGCACATCATAACCTTTATATTCTAAATAACGGCGTACCGTATCAAATACCATAGGTGGTCTTGCGTTCCCAATGTGAATATAGTTATAAACTGTAGGTCCGCACACATACATCTTTACCTTATTTTCTTCTAATGGAGTAAACTCTTCCTTTTGACGCGTTAACGTATTATAAATGTGAATAGTCATTTTTACCCTTCCTTTCTACCTTTACTTCAAGTTGTTTTTTCAATTTATCAAGTTCTACTTCCATGACCTTTAACTTATCAAAAATTGGGTCTGGAAGGTCAGAATGATTTAATTCTTGACCGATCTTTACTCCATTTTGAATAACGACTCGGCCAGGTATACCTACAACTGTAGAATGTGCAGGGACTTCTTTTAATACAACAGACCCTGCTCCAATTTTAGAGTTCTCTCCAACTGTAATAGAACCTAGTACTTTAGCACCTGTTGCAATTAATACATTATCCTGAATTGTAGGGTGCCTCTTTCCCTTTTCTTTACCCGTACCACCTAATGTAACCCCTTGATAGATTGTTACATTATCGCCAATTTCGCACGTTTCTCCAATTACAACCCCCATTCCATGGTCTATGAAAAAACGACGACCAATTGTTGCTCCTGGATGAATCTCGATGCCAGTAAAGAAACGACTAACTTGTGAGATCCAACGTGCAATAAAGAAGAAATTCTTTTTATAAAAAGAATGTGCAATTCGATGGGCCCAAACTGCATGTAATCCAGAGTAAGTCAAAATGACTTCGAAATAACTTCTTGCCGCTGGATCCTGTTCAAAAACGACTTCAATATCTTCCCGAAGCCTCTGAAACATCGACGTTCCCTCCCCTTTATGGGCTGCTTTTTCGAGCGAACTAAATCCCTACTTATCTTCCTAAACCTTTATACACGCAGATAAAACTTATACTCATACCCAGTTTTACGGTATAAAAAAAGACGCCTCTGTCATATTGACAGAGACGCCTTATAAGCGCGGTTCCACTCTGTTTAGGCTAAAAAAAGCCTCAAACTCATCTCTGATAACGGTGTACACCGCTTCTGCTTACTTTACGCCCTAAGACGTTTCGCAAAACAATTTGCTGTTCAGCAGAAGACTCGAAGGGGCATTTCAAAAATCCGCTTATAAACCACTTCCAGCCTAAAGGTGGTTCTCTCTGTAAAAAGCCTGATTTTCTACTTCTCCTTCTCGTCGCTTTTCCTTATTAGGTTTTAAGTATACTTATTATATTTCTAAACCTAGAAAATGTTAACCAATTACTTTTTGAAGACGATTTAAAACTTTTTCTTTTCCAAGAAGTGCAATAGCATTAGGAAGCTCTGGACCATGTGTTTGACCAGTAGTTGCAACACGGATTGGCATAAATAAGTTTTTACCTTTATGACCTGTTTCCTTTTGAACTGCTTTAATAGCCGCCTTAATTGCTGCTGGTTCCATCTCTTCTAGTGCTTCTACTTGACCAGCAAATGCACGAAGTACTTCTGGTACTTGTTCACCTTTTAATACTTCTTGTCCTTCTTCTTCATGATCAACATGATCTTTGAAGAACATTTCAGAAAGCTCTACAATTTCAGCTCCAAAACTCATTTGTTCATGATATAACGCAATTACATCACGAATCCAAGCTTGTTCTTGTTCACTTAAAGTTTCACCTATACGTCCAGCTTTCACTAGATGCGGTAAGCTTAATTCTACCACCGTATCTAAGTCTTGCTTTTTCATATATTGGTTGTTCATCCATTTTAATTTTTGAGAATCAAATAATGCAGGCGATTTTGATAAACGAGCTGCATCGAACATTTTGATAAACTCTTCTTGAGAGAAGATTTCTTCTTCTCCTACTGGCGACCAACCTAGTAGTGCAATAAAGTTAAAGATTGCTTCTGGAAGATATCCAAGCTCTTTATATTGCTCAATAAATTGAATAATAGATTCATCACGCTTACTTAATTTTTTACGGCTTTCATTTACAATTAAAGTCATATGACCAAATTGCGGGATATCCCAACCGAAAGCTTCATAAATCATCATTTGTTTTGGCGTATTTGAAATATGATCATCACCACGAAGTACGTGTGTAATTTCCATTAAATGATCATCTACTGCTACCGCAAAATTATAAGTTGGAATTCCATCTTTTTTCACGATAACGAAATCACCGAAATCATTTGAATGGAATGCAACTTCATCTTTTACGATATCTTTAAATGTGTAATCACGGTCAGCTGGCACACGGAAACGAATACTTGGAATACGTCCCTCAGCTTCAAATTCTTTCACTTGTGCTTCAGTTAAATCACGGTGGTTACCTGCGTAACGAGGTGTTTCACCACGAGAGATTTGCCCTTCACGTTCTGCTTCTAGCTCTTCTTCTGTCATATAACATTTGTAAGCTAAACCACGCTCTAGTAAATCTTCATATAATTTTTTATAAATATCTAAACGCTCTGTTTGACGATATGGTCCAAATTCACCACCAACATCAACACCTTCATCCCAGTCCATACCGAGCCATTTCAAGTATTTTAATTGGCTTTCTTCTCCACCAGCAACATTACGTTTTACATCAGTATCTTCAATACGAATAATAAACTTACCATCTTGATGACGAGCAAATAAATAATTAAATAATGCCGTACGCGCATTTCCGATATGTAAGTGTCCTGTTGGACTTGGCGCATAGCGCACTCTCACTTGCTTTTCCATAATTGGTACACCTTCCATTCTTAATGTCAACACATTCTATAATTGTACACCAAACAAATGTGATTATCCATCTTACGAATTAAAAACCATATTATTTTTTCTGTAATAAAACAACTGCTTGAGAAGCAATTCCTTCTTCTCTACCTGTAAATCCTAATTTTTCTGTTGTTGTTGCCTTTACATTGATATTATCAATAGACGTTTCTAATAGTTCACTAATGCGTTGACGCATACTTTCAATATGTGGTGCCATCTTTGGCTTTTGAGCAATAATTGTACAATCTAGATTCCCTAACTCGTAACCTTGTTCACGTACAAATTCCCAAACCTTTTGCAGCAATACAGCTGAATCAGCATCTTTAAAGGCAGGATCTGTATCAGGGAAATGCTTTCCAATATCCCCAGCTGCAATTGCACCTAAACATGCGTCTGCAATCGTATGTAACAATACGTCTGCGTCTGAATGACCAATTAATCCTTTCTCATGAGGAATTGTAATTCCACCAATAATTAACGGTCTGCCTTCCGCAAATTCATGCACATCAAAACCTTGTCCAATTCGAAACATTTTTTACATCCTCCTCAAGCTAAACTACATAGCTTTATGATTCTATATTATATCGCTATCCTTATAAAGAAAAGCCCGGCTGTTGCCGAGCTTTTCTTCGCTATAATCATCACTGTCATTTCTTTTGAACATGAAGGAAACTTTCAGCAATTAATAAATCCTCTGGAGTCGTCACTTTAATATTATAGTAACTCCCCTCTACTACACCTACTTGCTTCCCGATACGTTCTACGAGACTTGCATCATCTGTACCAAGGAAACAACTCTGTTTCGCACTTCTATGAGCTTCTAACAAAAGAGAAACAGCGAACCCTTGTGGTGTTTGTACAGCTTTAAGCTGAGATCTTTCTACCGTTTCAACAACGATATCCTGCTCTACTTTCTTAACTGTATCTTTCACTGGTACCGCACAAATGGATGCTCCATATCTTTCCGCTGCAGTTAATACATCTTGAATCACTTTATTCGTTACAAATGGACGCGCACCGTCATGTACAAGAACATACTCAACATCACTAGTATGCTGAATGGCGTTATATACACTATCTTGTCTTTCGGCTCCACCCTGAATAAATTGTACTGGCTTTTCAATTGGATACTTCTGCATTAATTCTTCAAAATAAGGACGTTCCTCTTCGTTAATTGCCATAATAATACTTTTGCACGCTTTATCTGTTTCAAAAGCACGTAACGTATGCACAATAATCGGTACTTCATTAATAAGTAAGAACAACTTATTTTTATCGGCACCCATCCGCTTACCTTGACCAGCTGCTGGAATAATTAATGTATACATATTAATAATCCTCTACTTATAATGCTTTTTCTAATAATTTACGTTTGGCGAAAATCATACGACCAGCCGATGTTTGTAACACACTAGTAACAAGCACATCGAGTTGTGAACCTACATATTCTCTACCATCTTCTACTACAATCATCGTGCCATCATCTAAGTATGCAACACCTTGATTTTGTTCTTTTCCATCTTTGACAACATAAACACTTAGTTCTTCACCTGGGAGTACAACAGGTTTAATTGCATTAGCTAAATCGTTAATATTTAACACCGTTACCCCTTGTAATTCAGAAACTTTGTTTAAGTTGAAATCATTCGTTACTACCGTTCCACCAGTGATTTTCGCCAACTTTACAAGTTTGCTATCCACTTCTTGAATATCATCGAAATCGCCTTCATAAATTTCTACCGGAATCGGCATCTCTTTTTGAATACGATTTAAAATATCTAATCCCCTGCGACCACGATTACGTTTTAAAGCATCAGAAGAATCGGCAATGTGCTGAAGTTCTTCTAACACGAATTGTGGAATCACAATTGTTCCTTCTAAAAACTTCGTTTGGCAAATATCAGCAATACGTCCGTCGATAATTACACTCGTATCGAGAATTTTCCAATGAGTTGTAGATTCTTCTACCTCTGTTTCAGTTTCTTCATTATCACTATTATTATTTTTCTTCTTTCCACGTTGTGGTAGTGTAAATAATCCTAGCAATTCATTCCTCTTTTTAAACCCTACTTGGAATCCTAAGTATCCAAGTAAAAGAGTAAAGAATACTTGCAACACTGTACTAATAACTGGAATTGTAAATTCACGAATTGGTATTAAAATTAAATACGCAACAATAAGCCCAGAGATTAAACCTAATGTACCAAATAAAACATCCGCTACAGGCGCCTTTACAAGAGCCTCTTCAATATGCTTGATAAGTTGAACGATATAATCTACAAGCCAAAATGTTGTTAAAAATAAAATAATTGCACCAATAATTGCACGAGCATACGATCCTTCCAATAAAGGAACGGCACCGATGTCTAATACATTAATAACTTTTGGGATTAAGTAAATCCCTAACGCTCCCCCAATTACTAGAAAGAAGAGCTGTACAATCCGTTTTAACATCCAACCACCTCCTACTCATTATTAACCATTGTTTCGCTAATCAAAACGCCGAATGCAAAAGCGGACGTGTTTTTTTATAAATAGTTTTATTTACCAATATATCATATCATATACCAAAAGTGTTCTAGTGTCGTTATATTATGGAATCAATGTAATATTCTTAATTGTGTCTACTCATATAGAGATGCTCTTGGATTCTTTTTAGGCCTTCTCGTATTTTCTTCGCCCTGACTTCTCCAATTCCTTCCACATCATCCAATTCATTAATAGTCGCTCGACAAACACCTTGCAAAGTCTTAAACCGATTAATTAAATTTTCAATGATAAGTGGCGGAACGCGCGAAATTTTGCTTGTGATTCGGTATCCTCTCGGCGTCACACTTTCTTCTAAACTCGTTTGCCCTGGGTAGCCAAGCAATTTAACTAAATCGCTATCCTCTAGAAGTTGTGTGTTCGCAAGCTCTTGTAACTTTTTCAAAATTTGATGATGGTCTTGTGTTTTTTCTTGGTAATAATCTTTAATTAATAACGCTGCCTCTGCCTCTAAATCAGCTAGTAGTTCTGTAAGTTGTAAACGAATTAACCTACCTTCTGTTCCTAACTCATGAATATAGCTCAATATTTCATTTTTAATACGCAGTACCATTTCAACACTATGTAACACATGAACCACCTCGGACATTGTAACGACTTCTTCAAATTCTAGAATGCCCAAATTCGTAATACCATCATTCCATACGGCCTTATATTTTTCTAACGTTTGAATAGCTTGATTTGCCTTTGTTAAAATAACACCTATATCCTTTAGTGTATAACGTAAATTCCCTTGATATAGTGTAATTACGTTACGTCTTTGTGAAATAGCCACAACGAGACTACCTGTCTGCTTTGCTACACGCTCTGCCGTCCGATGGCGCATACCTGTTTCAATAGAATCAATAGATGCCTCTGGAACTAACTGTGCATTTGCAATTAAAATTTTACTTCCAGTTTCATTTAAAATAAGTGCCCCATCCATTTTGGCTAATTCGTATAAACTAGCAGGAGAGAATGCACAATTAATGTGAAATCCTCCATCAACAATACTTTTAATTTGTTCATTATATCCAAGAACAATTAGTCCCCCTGTTTGTGCGCGAAGCACATTATCTATCCCTTCGCGCAGTGGTGTTCCTGGGGCCACGAGCTGTAAAATATTAATCATACTTTTGACACGTTGCTTGTTTTCTTCCATAGCCTAGCCTCCTAATGTCAAACGAAGCGCTTCCCCTAAATTAGATACACCTACTACCTCAATCCCATCCGGGATTGTCCATCCCCCCAAATTTTTTCTAGGAATAATAGCACGTTGAAATCCTAATTTAGCTGCTTCTTGTACACGTTGTTCAATTCTTGATACTCTTCTTATTTCTCCAGTTAATCCTACTTCTCCTATTACTGCATCAGTTGGTGTCGTAGGTTTATCTCTAAAACTTGAAGCAATACTTAAAGCCACAGCTAAATCAATTGCTGGTTCATCTAATTTCAAACCACCCGCTACTTTTAAATATGCGTCTTGGTTTTGCAATAATAAACCTGTTCTTTTTTCTAGCACTGCCATAATAAGCGATACACGGTTATGATCAATTCCCGTCGCCATTCTTCGAGGGTTTCCAAAACTAGTAGGGGAGATTAATGCTTGTATTTCTACTAAAACCGGTCTTGTTCCTTCCATTGAGGCAACTACTGTTGATCCTGCGACTCCAACGGGTCTTTCCTCAAGAAAAATTTCAGAAGGGTTTAAGACTTCCGCAAGACCAAGCTCTTTCATTTCAAAAATACCCATTTCATTCGTGGAACCAAAACGATTCTTCACAGCTCGCAAGATACGATATGTATGATGACGATCTCCTTCAAAGTAAAGAACTGCATCGACCATATGTTCTAACATACGAGGTCCTGCAATTGCCCCCTCTTTTGTTACATGTCCGACGATAAAAATAGGAATTCCTTTCGTTTTTGCAAGTTTCATTAATTCCGCTGTACATTCACGTACTTGTGCCACACTTCCCGGCGCTGACGTTACCTCAGGTAAATGTATCGTTTGAATGGAATCAATAACAACAAAAGCTGGATTCATCTCTTCAATGTGTGCAGCAATTCGCTGCAAATCTGTCTCTGCTACAACAAATAGATTACTACCCTTTACATGCAAACGATCTGCACGAAGTTTAATCTGTTTTGCCGATTCTTCACCTGATATATATAGTACATCATATGAAGAATCTGCTAATTGTGATGAAATCTGTAATAGCAATGTTGATTTTCCAATACCAGGGTCTCCACCAATAAGTACTAAAGATCCATCTACAATCCCACCACCAAGTACACGGTTAAACTCTTGGAATTTCGTTTCAATACGTGCCTCAGATTTTGTTTCTACTTCTGTTAGGCGTCTTGGTTTTGTTACTTCTGATTGAATTGCATTGGCATAATTAAGGCGTCTTGATGATACAACCGGTTCCATCTCTTCAACAAGTGTATTCCATTGACCACAACCAGGGCATTTCCCCATATATTTTGGTGACTGATAACCACACTCTTGACATGTGAATTTTGTTTTCTTTTTAGCCATATCGTTTTATATTTCACTTCACTTTCATCTATAAACAGTTTATCCTTCTCGTACAAGAAAGAGGGCTATCTCGTAGCCCTCTTAGTTTGTCTATACTTATTTTACCTTTTCAGCACTATGAATGACAAATGTTTCCCCTTCAACATCAAAGATAACTTTTTGTCCTTTCTCAATAGCACCTTTTAAAAGTTCTTCCGACAGTCTATCTTCTACATGTTTCTGAATTGCTCTACGAAGCGGACGAGCACCGTATTCTCGGTCAAATCCTTTATCAGCAATGGCTGAAATTGCTCCTTCTGTTAAATGCAATTCAATTTCTTGCTCTTTTAAGCGATTCACTAACTGATTTACCATAAGTGTTACAATCTCTTGAATATGTTTTTTCTCAAGCATATGGAACACGATAATTTCATCAATACGGTTTAAGAATTCTGGACGAAATGCCTTTTTCAGTTCATCCATTACCTTACCTTTCATATCTGAATAATCGCGGCTCTCATCTTGTACGTTAAATCCAAGATGTTTATTACGTTTTAACGCGTCTGCACCAACGTTAGATGTCATAATAACAATTGTATTACGGAAATCAACTGTACGCCCTTTAGAATCCGTTAAACGACCATCTTCTAATACTTGTAGTAAAATGTTAAACACATCAGGGTGAGCTTTCTCTACTTCATCTAATAGGACAACTGAATATGGCTTACGGCGAACCTTTTCTGTTAATTGTCCACCTTCTTCATATCCAACATATCCTGGAGGAGATCCAACCAAACGAGAAGTAGAATGCTTCTCCATATACTCAGACATATCGATGCGAATCATTGCATCCTCATCACCGAACATAGATTCCGCTAATGCTCTTGCTAGCTCCGTTTTACCTACACCTGTTGGTCCTAAGAAAATAAATGAACCAATCGGACGTTTCGGATCTTTCAATCCCGCTCTAGCACGACGAACAGCTTTCGCCACAGCCACTACTGCTTCATCTTGACCAATAACACGATCGTGAAGGATCGATTCTAAGTTTAACAATTTATCAGTCTCTGTTTGTGCAAGTTTAGAAACCGGTATACGAGTCCACGTAGAAACGACATTTGCAATATCTTCTACTGTCACTTCTGAGTTTTCTTTTCCTTGTTGCTCTTTCCATTGACGCTTCGTATCTTCTAACTTCTCACGTAAGCGTTGTTCCATATCACGTAAGGAAGCAGCTTTTTCAAATTCTTGACTTTGCACAGCTGCATCTTTTTCTTTTCTAATTTCCTCAAGCTTCACTTCAAGCTCTTTTAGATTTGGTGGTGTTGTATAAGAACGTAAGCGAACCTTGGAAGCAGCTTCATCAATTAAGTCAATTGCCTTATCTGGTAAGAAACGATCTGTAATATAACGGTCTGAAAGCTTTACAGCTGCATCAATTGCATCATCTGTAATAGATACACGGTGATGTGCCTCGTAACGATCACGTAAACCTTTCAAGATTTGAGTTGATTCGTCTAAACTTGGCTCATCAACGTGAATTGGTTGGAATCGTCTCTCTAAAGCCGCATCTTTTTCAATATATTTACGATATTCATCTAAAGTTGTTGCCCCAATACATTGTAATTCTCCGCGTGCTAAAGATGGTTTTAAAATGTTCGATGCATCAATAGCACCTTCTGCTCCACCTGCACCAATTAATGTATGAAGTTCATCAATAAATAGAATAATGTTGCCAGCTTGACGGATTTCATCCATAACTTTCTTTAAACGATCTTCAAATTCACCACGATATTTCGTTCCAGCTACAACTGTACCCATATCTAGTGTCATAACACGCTTATCTCTTAATGTTTCAGGAACTTCATTATTTACAATTTGTTGTGCTAATCCTTCTGCAATTGCCGTTTTACCCACACCAGGCTCTCCAATTAATACAGGATTGTTTTTTGTTCTACGGCTTAAAACTTCAATTACACGTTGAATTTCTTTACCACGCCCGATAACAGGATCTAGACGATTCTCACGTGCAACAACTGTTAAATCACGCGCTAAGCTATCCAGTGTCGGTGTATTTGCATTTGTTGAAGAACCACCTTGGTGACCTGAACTTGCTTCATTACTTCCAAGAAGTTGCAATACTTGTTGTCTTGCCTTATTTAGGCTAACACCCAAGTTATTTAAAACACGTGCTGCTACACCTTCACCTTCACGGATTAAACCAAGTAAGATATGTTCTGTTCCAACGTAAGAATGACCTAATTTACGAGCTTCATCCATTGACAACTCAATAACCTTTTTGGCACGCGGTGTATAATGTACAGTTTGAGAAGCTTCTGTTCCGCGTCCAATTAATGCTTCTACCTCTTTTTGAACTTTCTCGGGACTTAATCCAAGAGCAATTAACGCTTTTGCTGCAATTCCTTCACCTTCACGTACAAGCCCAAGTAAAATATGTTCTGTTCCAATATTATTATGCCCAATACGAATTGCTTCCTCTTGAGATAAAGCTAATACTTTCTGTGCTCTTTCTGTAAATCTTCCAAACATCATAGAAATCGCCTCCTACTTGCGCTTAGTTTTTTTCAATACGTAATCGCTCACGGATTAAGGTTGCTCTTCGATAATCTCTTTCTTCTGGTCCTAAAGGTCCACCTGCATATTGTTGTAAAATACCTGGTTGTGTAAGAACCATTAGCTCAGTCAAAATATTTCTCGATACACCTTTTATATATCCTAAATCAATACCAAGTCGTACATCTGATAAGCAAGTGGCCGCTTCCGCAGATTGAATTAACCGACTGTTTGCTAGTATGCCATAAGAGCGATAAACTTTATCTTCAAGCTCAATACTTGAATTTTGTACAATTAATTCTCTAGCCATTTTTTCTTGCTGTATGATTTGTTGAATGACACTCTTTAAATCTGCAATAATGTCTTCTTCAGATTTTCCTAGCGTCATTTGATTTGACACTTGAAATATATTACCTAACGCTTCGCTACCTTCACCGTATATTCCTCTTACTACTAACCCTAATTTTTGAATTACTTGTATAATACGGCTAATTCTTTTCGTTAAAACGAGTCCCGGTAAGTGAATCATTACAGAAGCCCTCAATCCTGTACCAACGTTAGTAGGACAGCTCGTTATATATCCAAGTGATTCATCAAAAGCATATTCAACCTCTTCCTCTATCCAATTATCTATTTGATTGGCACTTTGAAGGGCCTCTGATAACTGCAACCCTGAAAATAAGCACTGAATCCTAATATGGTCTTCTTCATTAAGCATAACACTAATATGTTCGCTTCCTGACAATAGACATGCTCCATATTCTGTTCCTGCAAGGTTAGGACTAATTAAATGCTTTTCAACTAATACTCTCCTTTGAAGAGGCGTTAATTCATTCATTTTTAATAGTTCAAACTCTCCAAAAGGTTCTACCGTTTTATTTATAAATTCCTTTTTAAATAATTCATGAATCTGTTTAGCTTCTTCTTCGTTTTGCATAGTAGAGAATTGATATTTTTTAAAATTACGAGCCAAACGTATTCGACTACTTAAAACAATATCAGAATCAGGGCCATCCCCCTTCATCCATGGACTAATCGCTTCATTCATAATTTTGTCCAGTGACATAGAACTATTCCCCCTCTCTATGCTCACTAAGCTGATTTTCAAGACCTCGAATTTTATCCCTTACTTCAGCAGCTTTCTCAAACTCCTCTTTCTGTACGTATTGTCTCAGAATGAGTTTTAGTTCATCTAATTCTTTCTTTAAGTGAATATTTCCTTCTATACGTTCCGGAATTTTTCCACAATGATCTGTATGTCCGCCGTGAAGACGTTTTAATAATGGCTTTAAATGTTCCTTAAATGTATCGTAACAAGAAGCACATCCAAAACGTCCCACCTTTGTAAATTGCTCATATGTCATCTTACAATCTGGACACCTTAATATACTTGTATTCGAAAGCCCATTTTGTCCTTCTTCAAACGTTGTTGATCCACCATGTAATAACCCAGCAAATAAATCATGGAATGAAAAGTTAGACTGCGGCGATTGAAAGAAAGACGTATAGCCACTTTGTTCTGCACATTGCTCACAAAGATGTACTTCCGTCTTCTGTTCGTTGATTACTTTTGTATAATGTAAAGTTGCTGGTCTTATATTACAGTTTTGACAAGTCATCACTATCCCACCTTTACAACAGGAACGATCTATCTCATAATATTTTTCATACATTACTAGATTGTTCACTTTCCCTTATTCGTTTAAATAAAAGTGCGTGTTCTTTTTTCAAAACTCCTACAATATTTAACTGCCTTATATCTTAGTTATTATTCTTTTACAAAAGCTGTATTTATTTATATTTCAGTGTTCTTAACATTGCGCATAATATTCGAGCCCTAAGTTCATCTCGAGAAGGAACATCCATTGATAATACAGAACGATCTAGTACACTTAACATAAGTTTAGCTTCACGATTTGTTATGATTCCCTCTTCTATTAAACGTATAATCATACTCTCTGCATTCCCTTGCGCAACGCTATGATCAATAATATGAAGCATTTGATCGATAATGTCTATATCGTCATGCAGTTTGACTTTTATAATGCGAATGTAACCTCCTCCACCACGTTTACTTTCTACTACAAATCCTCTTTCTATCGTAAAACGGGTATTGATTACATAATTGATTTGAGATGGTACGCACTCGAATCGATCCGCAATCTCATTTCTTTTGATTTCAATCACATTATTATTACTTAAGTCAATAACTTGCTTTAGATATTGCTCAATGATATCAGATATATTTCTCATTTATCCGCCACCTTTATTGACTTTGACTATCTTTGACTTTAATTATATACGTATTAATAAAATTTGCAACTCTTTTGCTTATTCACTATCCTAGCCACATTCCCTTGTATTTAATCAAAATAATAATTATTTAAACACATTTTTTAATTACTATGGATTATAAAAGAAAACACGAAAAAACACGAGTCAAATGACTCGTGTTTAATTGCTTGGCGACGTCCTACTCTCACAGGGACAAGGTCCCAACTACCATCGGCGCTAGAGAGCTTAACTTCCGTGTTCGGTATGGGAACGGGTGTGACCTCTCTGCCATCATCACCAAACTATGAAGGCATATTCCTTCAAAACTAGATAACATTTGCTACATATTATATGGTTAAGTCCTCGATCTATTAGTATTCGTCAGCTCCACATGTCACCATGCTTCCACCTCGAACCTATCAACCTGATCATCTTTCAGGGATCTTACTAGCTTACGCTATGGGAAATCTCATCTTGAGGGGGGCTTCATGCTTAGATGCTTTCAGCACTTATCCCTTCCGCACATAGCTACCCAGCTATGCCCTTGGCAGAACAACTGGTACACCAGCGGTGCGTCCATCCCGGTCCTCTCGTACTAAGGACAGCTCCTCTCAAATTTCCTACGCCCACGACGGATAGGGACCGAACTGTCTCACGACGTTCTGAACCCAGCTCGCGTACCGCTTTAATGGGCGAACAGCCCAACCCTTGGGACCGACTACAGCCCCAGGATGCGATGAGCCGACATCGAGGTGCCAAACCTCCCCGTCGATGTGGACTCTTGGGGGAGATAAGCCTGTTATCCCCGGGGTAGCTTTTATCCGTTGAGCGATGGCCCTTCCATGCGGAACCACCGGATCACTAAGCCCGACTTTCGTCCCTGCTCGACTTGTAGGTCTCGCAGTCAAGCTCCCTTATGCCTTTGCACTCTACGAATGATTTCCAACCATTCTGAGGGAACCTTTGGGCGCCTCCGTTACACTTTAGGAGGCGACCGCCCCAGTCAAACTGCCCACCTGACACTGTCTCCCGGGTCGATAAGACCCGTAGGTTAGAATTTCAATACAGTCAGGGCGGTATCCCACCAGCGCCTCCACCGAAGCTAGCGCTCCGGTTTCAATGGCTCCCGCCTATCCTGTACAAACTGTACCAAAATTCAATATCAGGCTACAGTAAAGCTCCACGGGGTCTTTCCGTCCTGTCGCGGGTAACCTGCATCTTCACAGGTACTATAATTTCACCGAGTCTCTGGTTGAGACAGTGCCCAAATCGTTACACCTTTCGTGCGGGTCGGAACTTACCCGACAAGGAATTTCGCTACCTTAGGACCGTTATAGTTACGGCCGCCGTTTACTGGGGCTTCAGTTCAGAGCTTCGCTTACGCTAACCCCTCTCCTTAACCTTCCAGCACCGGGCAGGTGTCACCCCCTATACTTCGCCTTACGGCTTCGCAGAGAGCTGTGTTTTTGCTAAACAGTCGCTTGGGCCTATTCACTGCGGCTTTCCGTTAAGAAAGCACCCCTTCTCCCGAAGTTACGGGGTCATTTTGCCGAGTTCCTTAACCAGAGTTCTCTCGCACACCTTAGGATTCTCTCCTCGCCTACCTGTGTCGGTTTGCGGTACAGGCACCTTTTATCTCGCTAGAAGCTTTTCTTGGCAGCGGGGAATCAAAGACTTCGCTCCATAAGGAGCTTCCCCATCACAGCTCAGCCTTCACGATAAGCGGATTTGCCTACTTATCAGCCTAACTGCTTGGACGTGCACAACCAATCGCACGCTTCTTCTATCCTTCTGCGTCCCTCCATTGCTCAAACGATAAAGAGGTGGTACAGGAATATCAACCTGTTGTCCATCGCCTACGCCTGTCGGCCTCGGCTTAGGTCCTGACTAACCCTGAGCGGACGAGCCTTCCTCAGGAAACCTTAGGCATTCGGTGGACGGGATTCTCACCCGTCTTTCGCTACTCATACCGGCATTCTCACTTCTAAGCGCTCCACCAGTCCTTCCGGTCTGACTTCACTGCACTTAGAACGCTCCCCTACCACTGATACCATTGGTATCAATTCGCAGCTTCGGTGGTGTATTTAGCCCCGGTACATTTTCGGCGCAGAGTCACTCGACTAGTGAGCTATTACGCACTCTTTAAATGGTGGCTGCTTCTAAGCCAACATCCTAGTTGTCTAAGCAACTCCACATCCTTTTCCACTTAATACACACTTTGGGACCTTAGCTGGCGATCTGGGCTGTTTCCCTCTTGACTACGGATCTTATCACTCGCAGTCTGACTCCTAAGGATAAGTCATTGGCATTCGGAGTTTGACTGAATTCGGTAATCCGATGAGGACCCCTAGTTCAATCAGTGCTCTACCTCCAAGACTCTTACACTTAAGGCTAGCCCTAAAGCTATTTCGGGGAGAACCAGCTATCTCCAGGTTCGATTGGAATTTCTCCGCTACCCACACCTCATCCCCGCACTTTTCAACGTGCGTGGGTTCGGGCCTCCATTCAGTGTTACCTGAACTTCACCCTGGACATGGGTAGATCACCTGGTTTCGGGTCTACGACCACGTACTAAACGCCCTATTCAGACTCGCTTTCGCTGCGGCTCCGCCTCTTCAGCTTAACCTCGCACGGGATCGTAACTCGCCGGTTCATTCTACAAAAGGCACGCCATCACCCATTAACGGGCTCTGACTATTTGTAGGCACACGGTTTCAGGATCTCTTTCACTCCCCTTCCGGGGTGCTTTTCACCTTTCCCTCACGGTACTGGTTCACTATCGATCACTAGGGAGTATTTAGCCTTGGGAGATGGTCCTCCCAGATTCCGACGGAATTTCACGTGTTCCGCCGTACTCAGGATACATTCAAGAGAGAACGAAGTTTCGACTACGGGGTTGTTACCCTCTACGACGGACCTTTCCAGGTCGCTTCGTCTACCTCGTTCCTTTGTAACTCCGTATAGAATGTCCTACAACCCCAAGAGGCAAGCCTCTTGGTTTGGGCTATGTTCCGTTTCGCTCGCCGCTACTCAGGAAATCGCATTTGCTTTCTCTTCCTCCAGGTACTTAGATGTTTCAGTTCCCTGGGTCTGTCTTCCTTACCCTATGTATTCAGGTAAGGATACCATACCATTACGTATGGTGGGTTTCCCCATTCGGAAATCTTCGGATCAAAGCTTACTTACAGCTCCCCGAAGCATATCGGCGTTAGTCCCGTCCTTCATCGACTCCTAGTGTCAAGGCATCCACCGTGCGCCCTTTCTAACTTAACCAAACTAAAAATTAAAAAATATGAGCTACACTGTTATCTAGTTTTCAAAGAACATACATTTATATATGAGAGATAGTTCTCTCAAAACTGAACAAAACGAAACACGGAAACTTATATTGATGAACAGCGTTCATCAATTCTCCATAGAAAGGAGGTGATCCAGCCGCACCTTCCGATACGGCTACCTTGTTACGACTTCACCCCAATCATCTGTCCCACCTTAGGCGGCTGGCTCCATAAAGGTTACCCCACCGACTTCGGGTGTTACAAACTCTCGTGGTGTGACGGGCGGTGTGTACAAGGCCCGGGAACGTATTCACCGCGGCATGCTGATCCGCGATTACTAGCGATTCCAGCTTCATGTAGGCGAGTTGCAGCCTACAATCCGAACTGAGAACGGTTTTATGAGATTAGCTCCACCTCGCGGTCTTGCAGCTCTTTGTACCGTCCATTGTAGCACGTGTGTAGCCCAGGTCATAAGGGGCATGATGATTTGACGTCATCCCCACCTTCCTCCGGTTTGTCACCGGCAGTCACCTTAGAGTGCCCAACTTAATGATGGCAACTAAGATCAAGGGTTGCGCTCGTTGCGGGACTTAACCCAACATCTCACGACACGAGCTGACGACAACCATGCACCACCTGTCACTCTGCTCCCGAAGGAGAAGCCCTATCTCTAGGGTTTTCAGAGGATGTCAAGACCTGGTAAGGTTCTTCGCGTTGCTTCGAATTAAACCACATGCTCCACCGCTTGTGCGGGCCCCCGTCAATTCCTTTGAGTTTCAGCCTTGCGGCCGTACTCCCCAGGCGGAGTGCTTAATGCGTTAACTTCAGCACTAAAGGGCGGAAACCCTCTAACACTTAGCACTCATCGTTTACGGCGTGGACTACCAGGGTATCTAATCCTGTTTGCTCCCCACGCTTTCGCGCCTCAGTGTCAGTTACAGACCAGAAAGTCGCCTTCGCCACTGGTGTTCCTCCATATCTCTACGCATTTCACCGCTACACATGGAATTCCACTTTCCTCTTCTGCACTCAAGTCTCCCAGTTTCCAATGACCCTCCACGGTTGAGCCGTGGGCTTTCACATCAGACTTAAGAAACCACCTGCGCGCGCTTTACGCCCAATAATTCCGGATAACGCTTGCCACCTACGTATTACCGCGGCTGCTGGCACGTAGTTAGCCGTGGCTTTCTGGTTAGGTACCGTCAAGGTGCCAGCTTATTCAACTAGCACTTGTTCTTCCCTAACAACAGAGTTTTACGACCCGAAAGCCTTCATCACTCACGCGGCGTTGCTCCGTCAGACTTTCGTCCATTGCGGAAGATTCCCTACTGCTGCCTCCCGTAGGAGTCTGGGCCGTGTCTCAGTCCCAGTGTGGCCGATCACCCTCTCAGGTCGGCTACGCATCGTTGCCTTGGTGAGCCGTTACCTCACCAACTAGCTAATGCGACGCGGGTCCATCCATAAGTGACAGCCGAAGCCGCCTTTCAATTTCGAACCATGCAGTTCAAAATGTTATCCGGTATTAGCCCCGGTTTCCCGGAGTTATCCCAGTCTTATGGGCAGGTTACCCACGTGTTACTCACCCGTCCGCCGCTAACTTCTTGAGAGCAAGCTCTCAATCCATTCGCTCGACTTGCATGTATTAGGCACGCCGCCAGCGTTCATCCTGAGCCAGGATCAAACTCTCCAATAAAGTTAGTTTGTCTAGCATCTAAAAATAAAAATTGACGTTTCACGTTGTTTGTTTCGTTCAGTTTTCAAAGAACTTTTTTGGTGGAGCCTAGCGGGATCGAACCGCTGACCTCCTGCGTGCAAGGCAGGCGCTCTCCCAGCTGAGCTAAGGCCCCAAACAATTATCGGGAAGACAGGATTTGAACCTGCGACCCCCTGGTCCCAAACCAGGTGCTCTACCAAGCTGAGCCACTTCCCGAAAGAAAACGCGCCCGAGAGGAGTCGAACCCCTAACCTCTTGATCCGTAGTCAAACGCTCTATCCAATTGAGCTACGGGCGCATATGGTGCCGAGGGCGGGGGTCGAACCCGCACGGTGGTCACCCACCGCAGGATTTTAAGTCCTGTGCGTCTGCCTGTTCCGCCACCCCGGCATGTCATATTGGAAATTGGAGCGGAAGACGGGATTCGAACCCGCGACCCCAACCTTGGCAAGGTTGTATTCTACCACTGAACTACTTCCGCAAGACATGTTTGAGTTATTTTATTAAAAGTGCGGGTGAAGGGAGTCGAACCCCCACGCCAAAGGCGCTAGATCCTAAGTCTAGTGCGTCTGCCAATTCCGCCACACCCGCATATTTAAGTTAAAATGGTGAGCCATGAAGGATTCGAACCTTCGACCCTCTGATTAAAAGTCAGATGCTCTACCAACTGAGCTAATGGCTCTTACAATAAAAACTGGTGCCGACTAGAGGACTTGAACCCCCAACCTACTGATTACAAGTCAGTTGCTCTACCAATTGAGCTAAGTCGGCTAAATGGTGGAGGATGACGGGATCGAACCGCCGACCCCCTGCTTGTAAGGCAGGTGCTCTCCCAGCTGAGCTAATCCTCCGAATTGCCTGGCAACGTCCTACTCTCACAGGGACAAGGTCCCAACTACCATCGGCGCTAGAGAGCTTAACTTCCGTGTTCGGTATGGGAACGGGTGTGGCCTCTCTGCCATCATTACCAGACTGTATTCATTTAAGACAAGAATTATTGTAACTTATTTAACTTTTAAAGTCAACAAGTTTTTTATATTCTTTCAAAACTAGATAACATTTGCTTCATATTATATGGTTAAGTCCTCGATCTATTAGTATTCGTCAGCTCCACATGTCACCATGCTTCCACCTCGAACCTATCAACCTGATCATCTTTCAGGGATCTTACTAGCTTACGCTATGGGAAATCTCATCTTGAGGGGGGCTTCATGCTTAGATGCTTTCAGCACTTATCCCTTCCGCACATAGCTACCCAGCTATGCCCTTGGCAGAACAACTGGTACACCAGCGGTGCGTCCATCCCGGTCCTCTCGTACTAAGGACAGCTCCTCTCAAATTTCCTACGCCCACGACGGATAGGGACCGAACTGTCTCACGACGTTCTGAACCCAGCTCGCGTACCGCTTTAATGGGCGAACAGCCCAACCCTTGGGACCGACTACAGCCCCAGGATGCGATGAGCCGACATCGAGGTGCCAAACCTCCCCGTCGATGTGGACTCTTGGGGGAGATAAGCCTGTTATCCCCGGGGTAGCTTTTATCCGTTGAGCGATGGCCCTTCCATGCGGAACCACCGGATCACTAAGCCCGACTTTCGTCCCTGCTCGACTTGTAGGTCTCGCAGTCAAGCTCCCTTATGCCTTTGCACTCTACGAATGATTTCCAACCATTCTGAGGGAACCTTTGGGCGCCTCCGTTACACTTTAGGAGGCGACCGCCCCAGTCAAACTGCCCACCTGACACTGTCTCCCGGGTCGATAAGACCCGTAGGTTAGAATTTCAATACAGTCAGGGCGGTATCCCACCAGCGCCTCCACCGAAGCTAGCGCTCCGGTTTCAATGGCTCCCGCCTATCCTGTACAAACTGTACCAAAATTCAATATCAGGCTACAGTAAAGCTCCACGGGGTCTTTCCGTCCTGTCGCGGGTAACCTGCATCTTCACAGGTACTATAATTTCACCGAGTCTCTGGTTGAGACAGTGCCCAAATCGTTACACCTTTCGTGCGGGTCGGAACTTACCCGACAAGGAATTTCGCTACCTTAGGACCGTTATAGTTACGGCCGCCGTTTACTGGGGCTTCAGTTCAGAGCTTCGCTTACGCTAACCCCTCTCCTTAACCTTCCAGCACCGGGCAGGTGTCACCCCCTATACTTCGCCTTACGGCTTCGCAGAGAGCTGTGTTTTTGCTAAACAGTCGCTTGGGCCTATTCACTGCGGCTTTCCGTTAAGAAAGCACCCCTTCTCCCGAAGTTACGGGGTCATTTTGCCGAGTTCCTTAACCAGAGTTCTCTCGCACACCTTAGGATTCTCTCCTCGCCTACCTGTGTCGGTTTGCGGTACAGGCACCT
>NZ_CP151108.1:5207500-5275000 GCF_038096195.1 Bacillus paramobilis
TGTCATAATACGACCAGCGATAGAAACAGAGATTTCTTTCTCTTCTAATTCTTCTTTAGAGAACTCTCCATATAAGCTTAATAAGTCATTTGTTGCATTTGTACGTTCAAATCGTTTACCGAACGGATCGATTCCTTGCTCACGTAAGTTATGTAACTTTTCACGACGAACAAGCAATTGGTCGTTTAATTCTTCGTGGTTCATGTTATCCATGGTATTGATATCACTCCAGCTCTATTAATTTTTACAATATATACAGTATAGCATTTTCTACTCAACTAGAAAAACTGCCAGCAACTAGCTGGCAGTTCTTCTTTCTTTCACGTAATTATAGGAAGTGTATAGAAGAATGTCAATCTTCCCTATCTATTATTAACCAACGTGAATTGTTTGTTGTTTCGCTTCTACTTCTTCTACAAATGCACCTAATACATTCGCAAGATCTTCACGCGTATTACAAGCATTGATACCATTACGTACAGTTGCATTACCACGAACACCCTTTAAATACCAAGCTGCATGCTTTCTCATCTCTCTTACAGCGACATTTTCGTTCTTTAAATCGATAAGACGGTCTAGATGCAACATACATACGTCAATTTTCTCACGCACTGTCGGTTCCGGCATTAATTCACCTGTTTCCAAATACTTTACCGTACGATAAATCATCCACGGATCCCCAAGGGCAGCGCGACCGATCATAACACCATCTACACCAATTTCATCAAGCATTCGCTTTGCATCTTGTGGCGTTTCGACATCACCATTTCCGATAACCGGGATATTTACAGCTTGCTTTACTTGTTTAATAATATCCCAATCCGCTTTCCCTTCATACATTTGCACTCGTGTACGCCCATGAACTGCTACCGCTTGTCCGCCAGCACGTTCAACAGCTTTTGCATTCTCAATTGCGAAAATATGATCTGCATCCCAACCAATACGCATCTTAACTGTAACTGGCTTTTCAACAGCATCTACAACTGCCGCTACCATTTCATATATTTTATTTGGGTCTAAAAGCCACTTTGCTCCCGCATCACACTTAATGATTTTCGGTACTGGGCAACCCATATTAATATCAATAATGTCTGCTGTCGTATATTTATCTACGTATTTCGCAGCATCTACAAGAGTTTCTTTCTCTCCACCAAAAATTTGTAAACTTAATGGCTTTTCTCTTTCATCAATATATAACATATCTAATGTTCTTTTGTTATTAAGTAATATCGCTTTATCACTTACCATTTCAGCACAAACTAGGCCTGCACCAAATTCTTTTACTGTCAAACGGAATGCAGAATTACACACTCCCGCCATCGGTGCTAATACAACCGGGTTTTTCATCTCAATATTTGCGATCTTTAACACTCGACTTACTCCTTCCTTCATAGTCACTTTGGCATTAATTCCTCCACCGAAACCTTCAATGCCTTAGCAACTTCCACTACAAAATCTTGGGAAGGTGATCGATTCCCTCTCTCAACTTCACCTAAAACAGATACAGATACCCCTAACTCTTTAGCAAAACCTTCTTGCGTATAGCCTTTTAGCTTTCGAAAAGCACGAATGCGTCTTCCCCATTTTTCTGCTTCCATACCGTTACTCCCTCTCGCCTTTTCATTTCTTCTACTTGTGAACGTGAAATGTTTTGTTTAATATCTTGATTAATCTCTAACAACGGAACGATAACAAAAGCTCTTTCGAACATCCGCGGATGCGGAACAATAAGATTCTCTGCTTCAATATTTTCTTGATTATATAGCAAAATGTCAAGGTCGATGGTCCTCGGACCCCATCTGATTTCCCTTTTTCTTCCTAAATCATTCTCTACTCTTTGCGTAACTTTCAATAACTCTTGCGGTGATAAATTGGTAGAAATTTTTACAACTAAATTTAAAAAGCAACTTTGGTCAGTATAACCAACTGGTTCCGTTTCATATACAGACGAAACATCCTCAACTTGGATATAAGGATTTTTATTTAGAAACTGAATCGCTTCAGTTAAATACGTGTGACGTTCTCCGATATTTGAGCCTAATGCAATGTAAGCTATATTATTCATGGACGTTCTCTCGTAATTTCCACTGCTACAGCACGATAATGCCCAGGTATCGGCGGATCTGGTTTAATTACTTTAATTGTACAACGGAAAATACTCTCATATTGTTTCAATATATCTGCAGCAATATTTTCAGCGATACTCTCTACAAGCTTATACGTTCTATCTTCAACAACTTTTCTACATAATTCAAAAAGCTCTCCATAATTGACAGAATGCTCTAAGTCATCACTTTCTCCCGCCTGCTTCAAATCCAATTCCACCGTTAAGTCCACTTTAAATCTCTGCCCCAATTTATTTTCCTCTGGGAATACACCATGATAACCATAAAACTCCATATCATGAACATAGATTTTATCCAATTACTTTACCCCCTTACCAATCATCGCGTCCATCATCTTAGCCATACGTGACATTTCCCTCACATCATGAACACGAACAAACTCACAGCCCTTTTCAATACCGAGACAAACGGTAGCTCCCGTTCCCTCAAGACGTTCCTCTACCGGTAAATCTAGCACATGCCCAATAAAGGACTTTCTTGAAGTACCTAACAGCACTGGGTAACCTAGTACGTTTAACTGTTCTAAATTACGCATCGCCTCTAAATTTTGTTCAGGTGTTTTAGCAAAACCAATGCCTGGGTCTAAAATGATATTCTCATCTCGCACACCAGCATTTTTAGCAATTTTAATACTGTCATATAAATCAGCGACCATATCAGCCATTAAATTGCGGTAATTCATGTTATCGCGATTATGCATTAAAATAATAGGTACATCGTAATGAGCTGCAACTTCAGCGATTTTCGGTTCCGCCTTCGCTCCCCAAATATCATTAATAATATGAGCACCCGCCTCTATTGCTTGTTTTGCAACTTCAGCTTTATACGTGTCGATAGAAATAGGCAATTTTACTTCTTTTGAAACCGCCTGAATCATTGGAACAACTCGCTTGATTTCTTCTTCCACTGATACTTTAGCAAAACCCGGACGAGTGGATTCACCGCCGATATCAATAATATGAACACCTTCATCTCGCATTTCTTTCGCATGGCGCACTGCAGCCTCTACCTCGTTGTAACTCCCGCCATCAGAAAACGAATCTGGTGTTACATTTAAAATCCCCATAATTAAGGTTTTTTCATTTAAGTTCAATGTATATTCGCCGCAGCGCAAATCATAATCCCACTTCAAACTACACATCTCCTCTTCACAATTCATTTCTGCTCCACAATTTCTCTCTCTGCATTTCATAAAGACTCATAAACCTTTTTGTAACCATACCTACTTTACCCGGGAAATCTCGTCCCTCTATACGATAAAGCGGAACAATTTCTTGAATCGAATTTGTTACGAAGACTTCCTCAGCTGAAAGTAATTCATCTTTTGTAAAGAAACCTTCCTTTACTTCTATACCTAACTCTTCAGCAACCTTTATAATAAACGCACGAGTGATACCATTTAAAATCCCTGTTTTTAACGAAGGTGTATATAAAATATCACCTTTTACGAAAAAGAGATTCGAAACAATACCCTCTGCAACATAACCTGTTTCAGTAAGGAAAATACCTTCCTTATTCACAACATTTCCAATTTCACGTTTCCCTAAAATGTTATTTAAATAATGATGAGACTTCAAGCGGGACGCACCCTCTGGCGTATTTCGCACTTGCTTTAAAACAACCCCTTCTTTTTCCACTACATCTCCCGGGGCTGCTAAAGGTTTTATAAAAACAATAACAGACGGCTCTTCATACATTTCCGTTTGCAATCCAATTTCATCTATACCCGCCGATACATTAAAACGGACATACGCATGCTCTAATTCATTCTTAACGAGTAGGTTCTTCAGAATAAGCAATACTTCATCTTTCGTCATTGTCCATTTAATTTGCAATGTATTCAGCGCATCTATTAAACGATCATAATGATCATCCAATAAGAAAGGATGACCATTATAAATACGAAATGTCTCAAACACTCCAAGACCATATAAATAACCATGATCATAAGGAGAAATTCTCGCTTCATTCGCTTCTACGTACTCACCATTTACGTAAATTAACATGATGTCACACTTGGACTGTATTTACGAATGAAATTTTGCAACAACTCTTTCCCGTGGGAAGTCATAATCGATTCCGGGTGGAACTGTACACCTTCAATCGGTAACGTTGTATGACGGAGCGCCATAATTTCCCCTTCTTCCGTCCAAGATGTTACCTCTAAGCAATCAGGTAACGTCTCTTTCTTAACGATAAGGGAATGATAGCGCGTCGCAGTAAACGGATTAGGAATATCCGAAAAAATCGTCTTTCCGTCATGATGTATAAGCGACGTTTTCCCATGCATTAAGCGCTCCGCACGAACAACCTCTCCACCAAACACTTGTGCAATGGATTGGTGCCCAAGACAAACCCCAAAAATCGGAATCTTTCCAGCAAAGTATTGAATAACCTCCATACTAACACCGGCTTCATTCGGACTACACGGACCTGGTGAAATCATTAAAAAGTCTGGTTTCATATTCTCAATATCCGAAATAGTCACTTCATCGTTACGTTTAACAACAAGCTCTTGTCCAAGTTCCCCTAGAAACTGTACTAAATTAAATGTAAAAGAATCATAATTATCAATCATTAATATCATTTCTCTCACCTAACCGTTTCTTCACTACGTTCTTTTGCACGCCATAAAGCAATCGCCTTTTTTAACGACTCTTTATATTCATTTTCCGGATTTGAATCAATTACAATTCCCGCTCCTGCTTGTACATGAGCCTTTCCATCTTTAGCAAGAAGTGTTCTAATTACAATATTCAATTCTGTATCTCCAGAATAACCGATCCAACCGATTGAACCTGTATAAATCCCTCTGCGAACAGGTTCTAATTCTTCAATAATTTCCATCGTACGTATTTTCGGGGCACCAGTAATTGTTCCCCCAGGGAATACAGCCTTCACTAAATCAAAAGCATCTTTATCTTCATCCACCTCACCACGCACATTAGAAACAATATGCATTACATGTGAGTATTTCTCGATTACCATAAACTCATCTACTTCTACAGTGCCATATTTACAAACACGCCCTAAATCATTTCGTTCTAAATCCACAAGCATGACGTGCTCTGCTCTTTCTTTTTCGTTTTCAATTAATTCTCTTGCTAATGCTTCATCCTCTTGCTCATTCACACCTCTAGATCTCGTTCCAGCAATTGGTCTTGTACTTACTTCGGTCCCTTGTTTCTTAATTAACAACTCTGGTGACCCACTAACAATTTGAAAATCTCCAAGCTCCAAGTAACCCATATATGGAGATGGATTAATTTCACGAAGACTTGTATAAATTTCTAGCGGGTGTGTTTGTAACGTTCTTTCTTGTCTCGTCGACAAGTTTACTTGGAACACATCACCAGCACCAATATATTCTTGAATACATTCAACCGCCTTCATAAAGCTTTCTTCTGTAAAAGCAACTGCTTCACTTTTCTTTTCAGGGCATGCAAATGGTATAGTCACTTCCGGCGCTTCTGTCGCCCAAAGAACCTTCCACTCATTTAATCGCTCTTTTGCCTCTTCACGCTTATCTACATAATGTGTAATAATCCATAATACATTCTCTTCTTGATCATACACAAACACATCATCAAATAATAAAAAGAATATATCAGGTATATTAATGTCATCCTCCGCAAGAGAAGGCAGTTTTTCAATATAACGGATGCAATCATAACTAAAGTAACCAATCGCACCACCTTGAAATGGCGGGTATTCCGGATTATAGTCCGTTTCCCATCGCTCCATATATTCCTGCATTAAATCTAATGGGTTTCCTTGCTTTATTGTTTCCTTACCACTTTCGCTTATATGTAACGTTTCATCCTTCCCTCGGATTACCGCTACTGGGTTTAATCCCACAATGTTATAACGACCGCCACGTCCACTCTCTAACAAAATATGTTGCGGTTTATCCTTAGAAAGAAATTTATATTGCTTAAAGAAATCTAACTGATATGGAATAGAAAGCGCTAAAGATTTTCTTCGTTGCATATCAACACCCCGTCTTCTTTTATCCCACCCTCTTAGATTAACCACTTCAAACTACATTCGTTATGTATATAGAGTAGTTATACTAGAAGGCTAGTGAAAATAAATTAATTATACTACCTCTTATTTTACATGAAGTTTTCTAGTCATTCACTCTTTTCCTATTTCCAATCCAAAAAGAAAAAGCATCCTTTTTTCAAGGATGCTTTTTCAATCACATATAATTAAGACTCAAATTGATAAAGTGGTGTACTTAAATAACGTTCACCGTTACTTGGGATAATAACAAGTACCTTTTTCCCTTTACCTAGCTTTTTCGCAATTTCTGTTGCCGCATAAATAACCGCTCCAGAAGAGATACCGACTAAAATCCCTTCCTCTTTAGCCACTCTTCTTGCATATTCAAATGCTTGCTCTGTTTTTACTTGAACAATTTCATCATATACCTCTACATCCAATGTCTCTGGGATAAATCCTGCCCCAATTCCTTGGATTTTATGTGGACCCGGTTTCCCACCAGATAATACCGGTGAATCCGCAGGTTCTACTGCATAAATTTTAATATCTTTATACGCTTCTTTCAGTACTTCACCAGCACCAGTAATCGTTCCACCTGTACCAATACCCGCAATAAACGCATCTAATTGGTCGCCCATTTGTTCAACAATTTCTGGCCCTGTTGTTAAACGATGAATTTCTGGATTCGATTGGTTTTTGAACTGTTGTGGTATAAAGTAGCCATGCTCTTTTGCTAATTCTGTTGCTTGACGAATCGCTCCACCCATTCCTTCAGGCCCTGGAGTCAATACTAATTCTGCACCGTAAGCACGCAATAAATTACGACGCTCAATACTCATTGTTTCTGGCATTACTAAAATTGCCTTATATCCTTTAGCGGCCGCTACCATCGCTAAACCAATTCCTGTGTTACCACTTGTCGGCTCAATGATTGTATCGCCTTCTTTTAATAATCCTTTTTTTTCAGCATCTTCAATCATAGCTAATGCAATACGATCTTTAACGCTGCTCCCCGGATTCATAAATTCTAATTTTAAGTATATATCTGCGCTGTCTGATTCTACGATGCGGTTCAACTTAACGATCGGCGTTTTCCCGATTAATTCTGAAACTGATTGTGCCACTCGCATTCCTGTCACTCCTAACACCGAGTATTTTTATTGGTTTTGTCTATATTTAGATTTTGTCAGAAAATTCCCTGTTTGTCAATCTATTTAGGGGGTGAATCCCCTTAATTTCCTTATTACAAACTCTCAATTAAATTTGTAATATCTTCTTTAGAGAACTTGTATCGCTCATTACAGAAATGACAATGAACTTCTGTCTCTTCTTCTTCTGCACGAACTTGCTCTAACTCCGTTTTACCTAAACTAATTAACACACTCTCGATACGTTCGCGTGAGCATGTGCAATTAAATTGAACATCCATCGTTTCTAATACTTTTACTTTATCTTCTCCAAGAACTGCATACAGTAACTCTTCTGGAGAAAGCCCTTGTTCGATTAACGTTGATACAGGAGGAATGTTCTGCAAACGATCTTCAATGAATGAAATTGTTTCTTCCTGTGCACCTGGCATAATTTGAAGGATAAATCCACCTGCCGCTAATACGCTGTCATCTCCATTTACAAGAACGCCAACTCCTACAGAAGAAGGTGTTTGCTCAGAAACTGCAAAATAATACGTGAAGTCTTCCCCTAATTCTCCCGAAACAATTGGAGATTGACCAATAAACGGCTCACGCATACCAATATCTTTAATTACTGTTACAAATCCTTCAGTACCTACCGCTTGATATACGCGTAATTTCCCTTGTTCCGTTCCTTCAAAATCAACATGCGGATTCGTTACATAACCACGTACATCCCCATTTGCATGAGCATCTACTAAGATGGGACCAATCGGGCCATTACCTTCTACCTTAATCGTTAACTTTTGGTCACCTTTTAACATTGCGCCCATCATTGTACCTGCAGTTAAAGAACGACCAAGTGCCGCTGAAGCTGTTCTCCATGTATCATGACGTCTTTGCGCCTCACTTACTGTGTTTGTAGTACGTACACTATATGCACGCACTTCTCCATCAAATGCTAACGCTTTTACTAAATAATCTTTCATACTCATTTATTCACCTTTCTCATGCTGTAAATTTGCATTACGCTCATATAACATATACAAACCTTTTAATGTTAAAAATGGATCTACAACATCAATTACATTCGATTCTTCTGAAATTAATTTCGCTAATCCACCTGTTGCAATAACTTTCGGTTCTTGTTTAGCTTCCTCTTTCATACGCTTAACAATACCTTCCACTTGTCCAACATAACCATAAAGAATACCAGATTGCATCGCACTTACCGTATTCTTTCCAACAACACTGCTTGGTTTTGTAATTTCAATACGAGGAAGTTTTGCCGCTCTACTATATAAAGCCTCTGCTGAAATCATAATTCCCGGCGTAATAACTCCACCCATATAATGCTTTTCTTCGTTAATATAACAATATGTAGTAGCCGTACCGAAATCGACAATAATAAGCGGACTTCCATATAAGTGTATTCCTGCTACCGCATTTACAATTCGGTCCGCGCCTACTTCACGTGGGTTTTCATATTTAATATTTAGCCCCGTTTTTATTCCAGGACCTACTACAAGCGGTTTAATTTTAAAATATTTTTCACACATGCGCTCTAAAGCAAACATAATTGGTGGTACGACTGAAGACACGATAATACCTTTCACATCTTCAAACGAAAGACCTTCATGCTCAAGCAACTGCTTTACAAGCATTCCATATTCATCTTCTGTCTTATGACGATCTGTTTCCATGCGCCAATGTTGACGAAGTTCCCCCTCTTCAAACACGCCTAGCACAGCATTTGTGTTCCCTACATCCAATACAAAAATCATATTCTCACCACTTATCTTATTTAATCTATATTTGTTCAGTATGTATAAAACTTATAAAAACATCATATCACACATACTTATATAATCAGCTTTTCTATCCTCATCATTTTACAAAAAGATTACGCTCTATTTCAATTTTTAATACCAAATTTATTTAAATTCTTTTTCTACTTCATTTCGTTCCACAAATAAAAAAAGGAGTGACTATCGTCACTCCTTCATCTCTTACTTATCTTCTGATTCTTCATCGTCCTTCTTCATGTTGATGTTTACTTTCACATCAGCTGAAGACGTTGGACGTTCTGGCAATCTGCCGTAATCACATAAATGATTGATTTGCTCTGCATCTAACGTTTCTACTTCAAGTAGCGTTTTCGCAATAAGATCTAGTTTATCACGATTTTCAGTAAGAATTTCTTTTGCACGAGCATAACAGTCTTTCATAATTGTTTGCATTTCCACATCGATTTCATGTGCAATTGCATCACTGTAGTTTTGTTCTGAATGGAAGTCTCTTCCTAAGAACACTTGACCACCTTGTGAGCTACCAAATTGCATCGGTCCAAGCTTATCACTCATACCGAATTCCGTAACCATACGTCTTGCAATGCCAGTCGCACGTTGGAAGTCGTTGTGAGCACCTGTACTCACTTCACCAAATACAATCTCCTCAGCTACTCGACCACCAAGTAAACCAGTGATTTTATCAAGTAACTCTGGCTTTGTCATGAAGTAACGATCTTCTTTCGGCAGCATTACTGCATATCCACCAGCTTGACCACGAGGGACAATTGTTACTTTATGAACGACATCTGCTTCATCAAGAACAACACCAATTACAGTGTGGCCTGCTTCATGGAAAGCAACGATATTACGTTCTTTTTCAGAGATAACACGACTCTTCTTAGCTGGACCTGCAATAACGCGATCCGTCGCTTCATCAATGTCACTCATATCAATTTTCTTCTTATCTTGACGCGCAGCTACTAAAGCAGCTTCGTTTAATAAGTTTTCAAGATCGGCACCAGAGAATCCTGGTGTACGAGTTGCAATTGCTCTTAAGTTGATATTCTCATCAAGCGGTTTATTACGAGCATGTACTTTCAGTACAGCTTCACGGCCATTTACATCTGGACGATCTACTGTAATTTGACGGTCAAAACGACCTGGACGTAATAACGCTGGATCAAGAATATCAGGACGGTTTGTCGCAGCGATGATAATAATACCTTCGTTTGCACCGAATCCATCCATTTCAACAAGTAATTGGTTCAACGTTTGCTCACGCTCATCATGGCCACCACCAAGACCTGCGCCACGTTGACGTCCTACCGCATCAATTTCATCAATGAAAATGATACAAGGAGCATTTTTCTTTGCGTTTTCAAATAAATCACGTACACGTGATGCACCGACACCGACGAACATCTCTACGAAATCAGAACCACTGATAGAGAAGAACGGAACGCCTGCCTCACCTGCAACGGCACGTGCTAGTAAAGTTTTACCTGTACCTGGAGGTCCTACTAATAGAACACCCTTCGGAATACGGGCACCAACTTCAGCGAACTTACGAGGGTCTTTCAAGAATTCAACTACCTCAACAAGCTCTTGTTTCTCTTCATCCGCTCCAGCAACATCTCTGAAACGAACTTTTTTCTTTTCGTCATTATATAACTTCGCCTTACTTTTCCCGAAGTTCATAACACGGCTACCGCCGCCCTGAGCTTGGTTTAATAAGAAGAAGAATAAAATGAAGATAATAACAAACGGAATGATAGAAGTAAAGAATGTTACCCAAGCACTTGTTTCTTCTGCTGGTTGATACTTAACTTCAGCACCTTGCGCTTTGTCATTAATTTTCTTTTGTAATTCCTCAGTATTTGGTGCATAAGTAACAAATTGTTCTCCTTGGCTAGAGTTGTTAAATTGTCCTTTTACCTCAAATACACCATTTTTCGGTTGAAGTTGCACATTACGCACTTCACCTTTTTCTAGTTTAGTAATGAATTTATCGTAGCTAACTGATGTCGTTTTTTGTGTCGAACCATTAAAATAGCTCACGATTCCAATTACTACTAGGAATATCAGTAAATAAAAGATGGTATTACGGAAGATACGATTCATTCCTAACCTCCTCTCACGGCATAAACACTATAGTAAATCGTAACATAGAAAAACTTTCCTATACAATTGTGACGCCTGTATTTAATTAATTTGAGTAAACGCTTGGTTTTAATACTCCTACATAAGGAAGATTACGGTACTGCTCTTTATAATCTAATCCATATCCTACAACAAATTCATGCGGTACAGTAAATCCAACATAATCCGCTTTCAAATCTACTTTGCGGCCTGTTGGCTTATCTAATAACGTAACAATTTTTACAGATTTCGCTTTACGATATTTAAATAGGTCTACTAAGTAGCTTAGCGTAAGACCGCTATCAATAATATCTTCAACGATTAAAATATCGCGACCCTCTACAGAAGTATCAAGGTCTTTTAAAATTTTCACTTCGCCTGTTGAAACAGTAGAGTGACCGTAACTAGATACAGCCATAAAGTCCATTTCAAGATATGTATCTGTTCTCTTTAATAAATCTGCCATGAATGGCATTGCACCCTTTAATACGCCGATTGCAAGAGGTACTGTGTTTTTATAATCCTCTGCAATAATTGCGCCTAATTCGAGCACCTTTTCTTGTATTTGTTCTTCAGAAATTAATACTTTTTCGATATCTTGATTCATCATTTCATTATCCTCCCGGAAGACTCCTTGCTTTTGTAGTGAATAATCATATATTTATCCTTCTTTGCCGTCTCTTTCGAGATAGCAAATGCAGATCGCTTCAACAAGGGTATCCAAATAATATTCCCACTTGCATCACAAACGACCGGCCATTCTTCTCTTTTTTCTCTTGGTACTTTTGCTTCGATAAAAATAGTTTTTATCTTTTTTGTGCCATTCATACCTTGTATTGACATACGATCTCCATTTTCTCTAGAACGAATACGAAGTGGATATGATATATCATTATACTTAGCAACAAATACTGTTTCATTCATGTTACTTGGTATATCTTCGCTCACCTCTGCTACAAGCTTATCCCCGTTCGATAGCGTAATTGTCCCGGGCACTGATAAATCTTGTAAAAAAGGAGAAACAATTTCTTGTTTAAATCCAAAGCTGCACTCCTCGTATGCGCGAACAATTTTTAAATCACCTGGGAAATCAAGTGAACCCGAAGGTTGTGTCCGCTTAAAAAACTCAATCACTTTGTCAATATGTATAGAGGAAAGAGAAGATGGAATCTTATATTCATAAAGATAGTTTAATATTAGTTGAATCCCTCTTCTTTGTAAAGGCATAGACATGGATTCAAAGGCAGGAATTGATAAGCTAATTTGTTTATCACTTTTTTTTGTAATTACTTTATTCATTTTCTCAAAAGCTAATTCCTGCAAATACGCCTCATCCTCTTGCATCTGCATGCTAAATTTTTGGAATTTCTCATGCACTTGTGAATTTTCTTCTTTCAAATGCGGAAGGACATATTTACGTAATCGATTCCTTGTATATACTTCCTTTTTATTACTTGGATCTATACGAGGAATTATTTTTAGCTTATTACAGTAATCAACAATTTCTTCCTTCGTTACTCCAAGTAACGGCCTAATTAAATATCCATTATGAAAAGGACGCTTCACTGCAATGCCTGCATATCCTTTCGGAGTACTCCCTCGCACAAGGCGCATTAAGATCGTCTCTACTTGGTCATCACCATGATGTCCAAGAGCTACATATCTCGCATCATATTTCTTCATTATTCTTTCCAAAAATGCATATCTGCATTCTCTAGCAGCAACTTGTGCATTCATCCCATATTGCTGTTGATATTGCGACACATTAATCCTTATCGTTTCGCAAATAACTCCCAGTCCCTTACAAAGGTCCTGCACAAACTGTAGGTCCTCATGAGATTCATCACCTCTAAACATATGATCCACATGCGCCACTACAATTTCAAACTGTTTTGCCGCTCTTTTTTCTAACAAATAATATAGAAGAGCCAAAGAGTCAGGACCACCAGAAACCCCTACAACAATTGTTGAATGTTCCTTTAATACATCATGCTGCTTTACAAAGTCATCTACCTTTTCAACAAATGTATCTTTCAACTTCGTAATCACCTTTCATTAAACAAGAACAGCAACGTTAGTTACCTTGTTTATAATGGTACAACTTTTACAAACATTGTGCAAAAAAAAGATATACAAAAATTACATTTTTATCTTACATCATCCGTACATATTCACAAAAATAATACCATTATCTTTTAAAGCAAAAAACCTAGGCATCCACCTAGGTTTTTAGAAAGAAACATCACACTTAAAGTTTATTGTGCCTGCATTCCTACAATTGGAATCGTAGCCCACTTCGGCATATTTTTCTTCACTTTCGCCACAACAATAGTCATATCGTCATTTATATAACCATCACCAGAGCGAATCACCTCTTCCATAATGATATCAGCAATTTCTTGCGGATCTTCGGTTTGTAATTCTTTAATTTTTCGTTTCATCCATAGTTCATGATTCTCCACATGTTGCGCTCCCTCAAAAATCCCATCGCTCATCATAATAAGAATATCACCCGTTTTTAATTGTTCACCTACTACATCAACTTCAACATCTTCAATAATCCCCATCGGTAAATTACTTGCCTCAATTTTCAAAATGTTATTTGCACGCTTAACAAAACTCGGTGTCGATCCAATCTTTAAAAACTTCGCACTCGCATCCCGCAAATCTACCATAGCTAAATCTAACGTCGTAAACATCTCTTCTGTTGTTCTTAAAGAAAGAATAGAATTGATAGACTTAATCGCTATTTCCTCATCAATGCCTGATTGAAGTATCTTTTGTAATAATTTCACCGTTTCTTTACTCTCCATATGAGCTCTTTGCCCATTTCCCATACCATCACTAATCGCAAGCGCATATTTACCGACGCTTAGATCCATCATCGCATAAGAATCACCCGAAACAAACCCACCACCCTTGGCAGCTGTAGCCAATCCCGTATCAAGAGAATACGTCTTTGCTGAACCAAATGATATTAAGCTGTGACCGTTCGGATAAGAAGACTTTTCTTCATGTTTAACAACTATATTTTCCTTTAGAATATCAGAAAGCATCGGCGCAACTAATTTTTCACACTCTCCATGTTCATTAGATGCAACCGGAATCAGCATTTCAATATCAATACTTCCTCTATCTAAACAATAAATATCAACGTGCTCTATTTCTACGCCAAAATCACGAAACGCTTGCAAAATCTGTTCTTCTTGTACTTGATGATTTTCTCGTTCTCTTTGTATCTCCTTAGCAAAATCCTCCATAACCTTTGATACACCTAATAGTTGCTCCGCTACTATCCTACGATTTTCCTTCATTTGTTTTCGTAATTTCTGCCCCTCATAGAAATGATCTAATTCACCAGCTACTAAATCCGTCACTTTCTTCCCTCTCACACAATGCTTGTCCCATTCACGAACTAACTTCCGATTATGCTGCAACGTCCCCTCTTCCGTTTCACTCATTATTTGTTTCATATAATCGTACGTTTTATCGAAATTAACTACCCAGCATTGGTCCTTTTTAAAGCATGTTTGACATGTTTTTGCAGTAATTGTACTTAAGAACAAATCTGCCTCTGTCTCTTTATCTTCCTCCTCCACATATCCATATACAGAAAAGCTATTAGATAAAGCAGCAAATACATTGGCAAATTGATTAATTTTATTCGCTGTAACATCACGCATCCTTCTTAAATACTGTTGTTGATCTTGCGAATGTTCCTGTGTGCCTGGCATGAATTTAGCAATACGATCCATAACAAGTTTCGGTGTTAATAAGAAGAACGCAATCGCCACACCGGATTCAACTAAAGTTGTCACTATGTTTGTTTGCTTGTCTACATATAGCGTAATCAAGCTCGTCCCGATTAATAAACCTAAACTAACACCTAAACGCTTCCCTTCTTTTAACAAACCACCAAGCAATCCAGAAAAAGCAAGCAGACTAAGCTGAGACAAACTGGAGACATTCGCTAAACTTAATATTAATCCAGTGACGACCCCCACTGTAGATCCCGTAGCAGCCCCCGCGATAAATGCAAACACGAGCACTAAATACCTAGTAAAAATATGTTGAATAGAAGCGTCATATACAAACCAATCTGTTGTACCTGTTAAAACAGATGCTAGTAATATAATTAAACAAACAATTTCTTCTGTCTCTAGCGCTTGTTGTTTACCTTTTCGTTCGACTAAAAGCGGAACACTTTGTAAAAATATCATAGTTAATACGAAGCTAAGCCCTGCCTCAATCGTACTAACAAGTAAATCGTACATGGTAACAGTTTGTTGCGCAAAATATACGACAACTACATGTGCGGTTAATGCGGAGATAAATACTTGGAATGGAACAAGTCCAACAGTTTTACGTGTAAACCGACTAAAGAAGATATTATAAATGAAGAAAGTAAAAATAGATGCAAAGGTAAAGAATAAATTATCTATCGAAACTGAAAGTGCGCCCCCCATTAGAGCCAAGAACGCGAGCGGCATTTTATCCCGCTTCATAACATAAACAGCAGCAAAAAATGGCAGTGCAAACGGTAAAATGTTTGTTAATATATATGCTCGTCCCAAAAGAAAACCAATAACAACAATAATGAATCCCCATCTAAAGAAAACTTGTTCAAACTTCATTCGCAACTTACTTGTCCACTTTACTGCTCCAAGCTGACTCTCATTCATTGCCAATGCACTTGTATTCATAGTATTCCTTCCTGCTTTAGGCATATTTTTAACACCACCTGCATAGTTTAATTACTGTCATTATAAAAGATTATTATTGGGATTTTTGTCAAAACAACAGTTTTCACTTTTATAATCGTTCGACTTTTTATTCGAAATAACTCTACATATATACAAGGTATGTAATGTATCTTTAATATTTTAATCGAACATTCAGAAAATATAGGGTAATTTTGTAGAAGTGTTGTATGTCTTAATTTATTTAACAAAAAAAGATCATGCAAATTTGCATGATCTTTTTAGGATGACCCGTACGGGATTCGAACCCGTGTTACCGCCGTGAAAGGGCGGTGTCTTAACCACTTGACCAACGGGCCGTTAAATTAAATATAGCGGCGGAGGGGATCGAACCCCCGACCTCACGGGTATGAACCGTACGCTCTAGCCAGCTGAGCTACACCGCCATGTCGTCTTATTTAACGGACAATTAGTATCTTACCTCAGATACATTTTAAAGTCAACACATCTTGAAAACTTTTTTAAAAATATATTTTCACATATAAAAAAGCACCCCGAGCAATCGCCCTGGGTACCTCTCTATATGCTAAGAATTAAACGTTCTTATTATCCGCGACGTGCGCCACGGCCACCACGTTTAGATTCTGTGTTACGCTTTAAAGAAGTTAAACGATCTTCACTATCCTTTAAGAAACGTGCCATCTTTTGCTCGAATGTTTCTTTTGGAGCTCGTTCGTTACCGCCGCCACGATTATCTCTGTTGAAAGAACGATTACGTTGTGGACGTCCAGAACGTTGTTGATCGCCGCCACCGCGTTGGTATTCACCACGTGGACGATCTCCTTCTGTTTTTTCACGCTCTTTCGCTTTCTTAATAGATAGACCGATCTTGCCATCTTTTTCAACGTTAATAACTTTTACTTCTACTTGGTCGCCCACTTTTAAGTGATCGTTAATATCTTTCACATAATTATCAGCAACTTCACTAATATGAACAAGACCCGTTAAGCCTTCTGGCAGCTCCACAAAAGCCCCAAAATTTGTAATACCTGTTACTTTACCCTGTAACTTGCTGCCTACCTCGATTGACATAAAAAAAATGCTCCTCCTTAGTGGTTAAAAAGTCAAATTTTACTTTATTATATATAATCCTAAAATATAGTGTCAATAAGACATACTCTACTTAGAAACAGGAAAAATTATCTCCCCTTTTCCAGAGAAGAAATAATCCCTTCTAGCAATCTTTAATACGTACTCTTCATCATTTAACTTTTGAACTTCGTCTTTTAGACTCTTTTCTTTATTCGTTAATGAATCCAGTTCTTTTTTCATGTCCTTAACTTTTGCTTCTTTTGCTCTAATGGAACTGTTTTGTTGATAAAACGTTACACTAATACTCGCAATAATTGTAAAAGCAAAGACAAGAAAAACCGCTAAACGGCGATAAAGTCGCTTCCTGTTCTCATCCGTTTGTATTATATGCTCTTTAACAGGATTTGGACTCTGTTTTTCGATTGTTCTTTGTCTCAGTTCCCTCATTTCCGAGGTCCCCCTAACTTCTTTTTTATACGCTCCCATAATTGGAAGATATGTCCCTTTAATTTTGCTATATATTGCAGGAACCCTACATGTTTCATTATAAAAAGTTTAACACGATTAGGGAGAAGTTTCCATATGAGCGAAGCAATAAATCGAACAGGCCAGAAAAAAACTTTCCATATGAAAAGTAATATCCAAATCACCATTTTCCATAACACATGTCCAATTGAAAGCAGTATACGAAATAAGAATAATATAAATGCAATAAATAGCTGCGCTATAATAATAACAGGTTTTATCATGAGTAGCTTTATAATTTGAACAAAAAAGTTTGTTGTTTGCATAAAAATATAGATGAGAAAATTTAACAATCTCATGTATAGTGCTTTCAATAAGCTTTGATACGCCGCAAAACCACATAATAATGCCAAAAATACATATATACGTAGTTCAGCTTCATTTACAAGAAGCAATACGTAAAAGACGAATAACGCTTGGACAATCCAAAATAGTATATCATGTATAAACACAAGCCAACGTTTACGTTCTTGCCGCTTTAAAAATCGTTGGTATGTATCTAAAGACGCTCCAATCCAAGCACCCATTCCGATCATTGAGAGCATCGTATACAACTGAATTGTTAGGCTCATTTAAACAACTTACTAAAGAATCCTTTAGTTTTCTCCCCTTGATTCTCATCAATATACAGCATCTCATGAACTTTCCCTTTAATCGATACAACACCTTTTTCCACATCTAAATTTTTCATTTGCAAATTTTGACCACGAATTGTTAAAAAGCCCATTACAGTCTCAAGCAAAAACTCTTCGCTATCAAAACTCTCTACCTGCTTTACACCGGTAATATCAATTACACGCCTGCCACGCATAATAATATCATGCTCTACAGAAACATTTTGTTGATTAGAAGACATAGGTGAGTAACCATTATTCACGTAAATCCCCCCTACATTTATACTAGCTAATAGTAATGTATGAAGGGATAATTGATTTTAGAACAAGCCTTCTTCAGCCTTTACCTTTTCTTCGCGAACTAAACTATACATATTTGCTGCATCTTCTTTTTTGGTCGTTTCTTTCAATTCGTTTATTTTTACAGTTACTATTTTTTGACCAAAACGAATTGTTAATTCATCAGCTACTTTCACATCTGAACTCGCTTTTGCCACTTGACCATTAATTGATATTCTTCCTTGATCAGCTACTTCTTTCGCTAATGTTCTTCTTTTAATTAAACGTGATACTTTTAAAAACTTATCTAAACGCATATCAAATCCCCCTATTAACGCTCTGTTTGTTTTGCCTCTTCCCATAAAACATCCAACTGCTCTAATGATAAATCTTGCATCTCTTTATTCATTTCAGCTACCTTTGCTTCCATGTATAAGAAACGACCGACGAATTTCTCATTCGTTGCATGTAACGCCTCTTCGGGATCTATTTTATAATGACGAGCTATATTAACAAACGCAAATAGTAAATCGCCAAATTCACCTAACATCTTCGCCTCATCCATATTTGTAACTTCTTGTTGGAACTCTTGCCATTCTTCTAAAGCTTTCTCTATCATCGGTTGTACATCAACCCAATCAAAACCAACCTTGCCCGCTTTTTTCTGGATTTCATAAGCGCGTAGTAACTGTGGCAAACTTTTTGGAACTCCATTTAAAACAGATTCTTTCACGAATCCTTTTTCTTGTTTTTTAATTTCTTCCCAATTAGCAAGTACTTCATCAGCACTATTTACATCTGTATTCCCAAATACATGCGGATGGCGACGAACCATTTTCTCAGATAAAGTCCGAATAATATCATCTATAGAGAACCAACCTTCGTCCTCTCCGATTTGAGCGTGCAGCATAACTTGTAATAATACATCACCCAGTTCCTCTACTAAGTGGTCGTCGTCCTCTTCATCAATTGCTTCCAACACTTCATAAGCTTCCTCAATTAAATACTTCTTTAAAGATTGATGTGTTTGCTTTTTATCCCACGGACAACCATTTGGTCCACGAAGGTCTGCAATAATTTCTCTAAGCACATCAAACTGTTGATACAAGGACGCACGTTCCTGAACGGGTGGTACATATACACTCGTTAAATTATTTAATTCCGTTTCATGATCTAACATGTACAACGGCACCTTTTTAACCTGTTCAAATGAAGTCCCTGCAGCTGTTACGATATATACTTCATAATCATCTGGCAGCATCTCCATTAATGTTAATTTCACATCAGATGCAACGAATGCGTCATATACTTGGCAAAAGATTAAATGTTGACGTAATTCTAATTGTCCTCTTTCAAATGATGTGGCATCAATTAATTGGAATCCTTCAATCGGATCAATCTTTAGACTTGCAAACATTGGATCAAGGAAACTTTGTCCACCTTCAATGCGCACTTCAACATTCGCTACTTCGCCTTTTTCCAATAGTAGCTGAACCGTTCTTTCCGCTACAAGCGGATGCCCTGGCACGGCATAGATGATTTCTGCGCCTTCAGCTTGTTCTAACAATGTATTCGCAATTGTTTCATATACAATTTCAAATGTATCATGTGCTTCATATACACTGTCAAAGGCTGTATATTGTATACCTTCTTTCTCCAACTCTTCTATAACGGGGTGTTCCTTCGTTCGAACAAACATGTGATCTGCTTCTTTTATTTTTCGATATACACCCATCGTTAACTGATCTAACTCACCAGCACCTAATCCTAAAATAGTAATGATTCCACTCACAATCTGCCACCTCTATCCACTCTTCTTCAATGAACCTTCTTTTTTCTCTTTTTTCATCACGGTTCCTATTTCCGCTTTTGTAAATACACGTAATTTTAAAATCAAAAACATATATGCCAATCCGCCGATAGCTACACCTAACAATGCCTCAATTGTCGCGATTCCTCTATGTTCCGTATCAATTACTAATCCAGACATTTGCATTACACGCATAAACATTATTAATACAAATCCCATACCGATACCACTAATAACTACACCTAACATATTACGTTTATCGATGAGCGATTCCGATACGGCTTGCATAAGTAATGCACTATTTAACACAGAAATTACAATTAACGCAACTAGTGTTGCAATTGCAGCTCCCTTCACACCAAAATACGGCATTAATATATAATTTAAAGCTAACTTTAAACAACTCCCAAATATAACGAATATTGCTGGTTTTAATGTTTGTCCTAGCCCTTGCAAAATAGAAGCAGTTGTAATTGACAATGAACTAAATAAAATAGATAAAGATAAAATGGATAAAACATCTGACCCATCACTATTTTCAAACAGCATAATATTCGTAGGCTGAATAATACAAGTTAATCCAATGGCCGCTGCAAATCCAATAACAAATGTTATTTTCATTGCTAACTTTACCTTTTCTCGAATAAAGGAAAGATCTCCTCTTTCCTTCGCCGCTGTAATGATTGGAATAAGCGACAACGAGAAAGAAGTTGTCACGACAGTCCCTAATTGCATAAGCGGGATACTTCTGTCATACACACCTTTTAATACCTTTGCACTTTCAGCTGGCTCTCCTGCCCCAATAAGTAAAGAATAGAAGGAAACAGAATCAGCCATTTGTATAAAAATAAGCACTAAATTACTAACACAAATCGCCAAACCCTGCCAAAACAGAATTTTAATAATCCTCTTTTTCCCCTTAATTCTCTTTACACTTTTGAAGAATATAGAACGAAAGTCATGACGCATATAAAGTACAAGTACGATAATCCCAATCAGTCCGCCTGCGATTGAACCTAACATAGCACCTGCACCGACCGTATATAAATCAAATCCGTGAGCAATTAGGAATAGAGATAAAAATACAATAATAGAAACACGAATCGTTTGTTCTATCACTTGCGAAACAGCTGTTGGCATCATATTATTGAACCCCTGAAAATATCCTCTTGCCACAGATAGAAACGGCATCAATATGAATGAAAATGAAATAACACGTAATAACTTATCTAAGTGTATATCGCCCATAGCTGTTGCAATTGCTTCGGCACCAAAAAACAATGTAAAAAAGCCTATGAAACCAATTCCTAATAAAAACCAAAAAGATACACAAATAATTTCTTCTGCTTCTTTTTGTTTCCCTCGCTCTAATCGTTCCGCAACCATTTTTGAAATTATAATCGGGAATCCATAAGTAGCTAAAATTAAACAAAATCCATAAAACGGATAAATTTGTTGGTAAATATAAAAACCAATATCACCCGCTATATTTTGATATGGAATACGGTAAAAAGCGCTTAATACCTTTGTAACAAAACTTGCGATTGTTAATATAATAGCCCCACGCCAAAAGGCTTGATACTTCTTCGATTCCATACAAGAAAACTCCTTTTTCTATTCTCACCCCTCGTATTATATCATAAAGAAAAGGACAAGCTTCCTTACCTACACGAGCAATAATACGTTCGTGCAACGCTAGAAATGTTCAACGAAAAAAGGTAGCAAAGCGCTACCTTTTTTCAATATACATATATCTCCAAATAATTGATTTCTCAAGAAGAAATATCATAATTAGGAAAGATTGCTACTTCTAAAATTCGATATGACCTTACTGCTCCATTTGTTTCGCTAAAAAGCTCGCAGCTGTATTTACTGACTTATGCTCTACCTCACTTATAATAGCCTCTTTAGAGAAGATAATAACAGCTCCAATTGGATCCCCATTCGCAACAATCGGTCCAATTGTATAGGAACTAACTTTTTCTGTCACCCCATCAATAATTGAAATTTCGCTTTCATCCGTCATAATTACAGACTTACGATCTTCCATTGTCTTCTCAATTAAATCGCCAACGCTTTTATTTAAGTATTCTTTTTTAGATATGCCTGCTACCGCGATAATAGAATCACGATCGCATACAAGCACATTATGTCCTAAGCTATCGTATAAAGCTTCCGTATATTCTTTTGCAAAATCGCCTAGTTCACTAATCGGAGAATATTTCTTCAAAATTACTTCTCCATCGCGATCAACAAATATTTCTAGTGGGTCTCCTTCTCGAATACGTAAAGTTCTACGAATTTCCTTCGGGATTACTACCCTACCTAAATCATCAATTCGACGTACGATTCCAGTTGCTTTCATTCTAATGCTGCCTCACTTTCTACTGATGATGAAAGTGGTGAATTTACCTGTTCATGTAAAAATCACCAACTGTTAGACATAGTATTTTACACATTAGTTCTTCTATGCACGCCGAATTGTATTTTTTTATCTTATATTAGGCATTTATGACTTCTTTTTTTACATCTGGTAGGCCTTTTAATAAATTTTCAGCAATTGTTAACCACTTCGATGTCTCTAAGCCATTTGTTTTCATAACGATTTTCAATTGTGATCCTTCCATCCCTAGACCGATCATACGTCCAAAACTATTTCCAAGCATGAATAATTTTCCACCATCAATATTTTGACTTGCTTGTTCTGAGAACAGAATTGTTACTTCAAATTTATTTTGCTTAATTAACTCAATTTGTTCTTTCATTGCCAATACTTTAATATTTGCAATTTGTAATAAATAACCAACCTCTTGCGGGTAATCACCAAATCTATCTATCATCTCTTCCTGCAACTCTTCAATATCCTCCATTGCAGAAACACCTCTAAACTGTTTATACATCATAATTTTTTGTTTACTATCTGAAATATAAGCATCTGGTAAATATGCATCTACTTCTAAATCAATTTCAACATTAACTGTATTTTCAGCCCCATCTGTTCCTCTACGCTGTTCAATTGCATCTTTCAACATTTGAGAATATAGATCAAATCCGACAGAATCAATAAATCCATGCTGTTCGGCACCTAACAAGTTACCTGCACCACGAATAGATAAGTCTCTCATCGCAATTTTGAAACCTGATCCAAGCTCTGTGAACTCTTTAATGGCTTGTAGACGCCTCTCTGCAACTTCTGATAACACTTTATCTCGTTTGTATGCAAAGTATGCATATGCAACACGATTAGAACGTCCAACACGCCCACGAAGCTGATACAACTGCGATAATCCCATACGATCTGCATCAAATACAATTAACGTATTTACATTGGGAATATCTACACCCGTCTCAATAATTGTTGTACTTACAAGAACATCATGCTGTCCCTCTAAAAACGATAGCATAACAGACTCTAATTCACTTTCGTTCATTTTCCCATGTGCATAAGTTACACGCGCGTCTGGAACTAACATCGAAATTTCATCCGCTTTTCTTTCGATATCCTCCACACGATTATATAGGAAGTAAATTTGTCCACCCCTTGCAAGCTCTCGTTCTATCGCTTCTCGCATTAACGCTGGATTATACTCTACTACATACGTTTGGACTGGGAAACGATTTTCTGGTGGTGTCTCAATAACAGATAAGTCACGCACACCAAGCATAGACATATGAAGTGTACGCGGGATCGGAGTTGCCGTTAATGTTAATACGTCAACATTTGCTTTTAATTGTTTAATTTTTTCTTTATGCGTTACACCAAATCTTTGTTCTTCATCAATAATAAGAAGACCTAAATCTTTATAAGTAACATCTTTAGATAAAATACGATGCGTTCCGATTACAATGTCTACCGTGCCATCTTTTAAGCCTTTAATTGTTTCATTTTGCTGTTTTCTCGTACGGAATCTACTTAATAATCCTATATTGATTGGATAATCTTGAAAACGCTCTCGAATTGTTTCATAGTGTTGTTGTGCAAGGATCGTTGTCGGCACTAAAATTGCAACTTGTTTTTCATCCATAATTGCCTTAAATGCCGCACGGATAGCTACTTCCGTCTTTCCATATCCTACGTCACCACAAAGAAGCCTATCCATCGGACGTCCACGTTCCATATCTTTCTTAATCTCTTCAATAGAACGTAATTGATCCTCTGTCTCTTGATACGGGAAAGAAGATTCAAACTCTTGTTGTTCTGCCGTATCTGGTGTATATGCATAACCCTTTGAAGCTTCGCGTTCAGCATATAATTTAATTAGGTCATCCGCAATGTCTTGTACAGATTTTTCAACTTTCGTTTTGACCTTTTTCCAGTCATTTCCGCCTAATTTATAAACTTTAGGATCCTTACCTTCAGATCCTACATATTTCTGCACTTGGTCAATTTGTTCAATTGGAACGTATAACTTATCATTACCTTGATATTTAATATTCAAGTAATCTTTATGAACGCCATTAATCTCTAACGTCTCGATACCTAAAAATTTACCTATACCATGATTTACATGAACTACATAATCCCCAACTTTTAATTCCGAATAACTTTTAATACGTTCGGCATTAGATAATTTTTGCTTACGTTGTGATTTTTTAACTTTCTTATGAAAAAGCTCTTTTTCAGTAATAACAACAAGCTTTTGCATCGGCATTTCAAATCCTGCATGTAAATCACCTACAGCAATTTGTAACCTTCCAGGCAATAATATATCTGTGCCCTCTACGATATCTGCCTCAATATCATAATCACTTAAAATATGTTGTAGTTTTTTTACACGTTCATCATCAGTTCCGAGCACAACAGTCGTAAAATGCCCTTCGTTCCATCTATCGATTTCAGTTTTCAACAACTGCATCTGCCCATGGAAATCTTGCATTGTTTTACATGTCACATTCACAATGTTTTGCGGATGTGTATGTGCTATATGACGTAGGAATAACGTTAAATATACAAAACTTCTTTTTTTATGATGAAGAAATTCCTCAAACGAGTGTGAGAAAGATAAATCTTGAATAATTGTTCCCTCACCAAGAAGTGAGATATACCATTCCGCCTCTTCCGTTTCAAGATGTGATGCTGTTTCTTGAATACGGGAGATCTCATCTAAAACCACAATACCATCTTCTGGTAAATAATCTATCAGACTAGCAGGTTCGTTATAGAAAATAGATAAATATTTAAACATCTGTTCTATACTTTGCCCGTTTTTTAGCATCTCAATTTCATGACTTACCGTCTCAAGCACTGTAGTCTTCAATTTATCATCGGAAAGTTTTTGCATCGTCTTAGTCAAGCCTTCCTCAAGACGCTTAATTCCCGACTTCAATTCTTCCTGTGAAAATAAAAACTCTGTTGCTGGACCAAATCTAACACTTTCTTTTTTATCTTGAGAGCGCTGTTCATCTACATCAAATAATCGAATAGAATCAACTTCTGTGTCGAAAAATTCAATACGAAATGGTAACTCTTCAGTTAATGGATAAATATCTAATATTCCCCCGCGCAAACTGAATTCCCCAGGAGCCTCTACCATCGACTTACGCTCATAACCAATATGATGTAAAGTATGCAAGAATGTATCTAAATCAATCTCTTGCCCTAGATTAATTTCGATTTGCCTTTGCTTCCACAATTCTTTCATTGGTAAAAATCTGCGTAGTCCCGCAACCGGCGCTACAATAATCCCATTCTCTCCTGCAGCTAAACGATTCAATACTTCAATACGTTGCGCCTTCAATTCTGGGCTTGCAACACCAATTTCTGATGCTATCAATTCATTTACTGGGTATAGCCACACATCTTTTTCACCAAGTAACGCCACTAAATCTTCATGTACTTTTTGCGCTTGATATAAATTATGCGTCACAATAAGTTGTGATTTTTTTGTTTTTTTATATAAGGCCGCCATTAATAACGAACGAGAAGAGGTTGCCATACCTGATACAAGCTGTTCTTTTAAACCATCTTCTAATCCATTAATAACCGATTGGATCTCTTCATTTTTATAAAATTGCTCTAATAAACCTATCATTTTCAAAACCCCTCTCAACATAAAGAGCAAGCCACTATATTTTATGCAAATATTTCGGAAAAAGAAAACAGAAAAATGCTTTGGACATGCCAAAGCGACAACATTTTATTGCAGAAATTTTTCATATTCATAATACTCAGGATAAGATGCGAGCGTTTCTTGACACGATTCACAAATCGTTTGTATATATATATTTCCATTCTCATGAAAATGAATCATCTCTACTACTTCTTGCTCTGTTAGTTGAAATAAAACGTCGCTATATACTTTTTCTGCAGTAACGGAGCCTACATTACTCCCGCAATGTCTGCAATAATAATAACCTTCCATACTAGCCTCCTAAAAATCCAATTACTACTAGTATGGGTAAAAATAAAACAAATTATTCCCAATCATACCCTTAACTATTGAAGGTATTCATGATTTGAAGAAAAGGTTTATTTAACCATTCTTCACATGCATCCGCTGCTTTTTCAATAGAATGACCCACATCAGGAATTTCTTCCGATGTAAAACGTCCTAATACGTAATCTACTACCTTCATTCCATTTTTCGGACGATCAATTCCCATGCGGATGCGTTGAAACTCTTGTGTTCCTAAATGTGAAATTGTTGATTTCACACCATTATGTCCACCAGCACTACCTTTCATACGAAGGCGTAATTTACCTACAGGGATGTCTAAATCATCGTACAGAACAACGAAATCCTCAACATCAATTTTATAGTAATCCATGAGTGGACGAATACTTTCCCCAGATAAATTCATATATGTAAGTGGCTTTAATAAGATTACTTTTTCTCCATTAACAAATCCTGCACCAAATACTCCTTTAAATTTTTGTTCATTCAAAGAAATATTCCAACGCTTTGCAAGTTCATCAATTGCCATAAATCCAATATTATGCCTTGTTAATTCATATTCTCTACCCGGGTTCCCAAGTCCTACTATCAATTTCATTCTTGTACCACTACTTTCTTTTTTCGATACGAAAAGACGTAACCAATCTTGGTTACGTCTCATTCTATCCAATTAATTGAATAATACACTTACAGATTCTTCTTCGTATACACGAATGATTGCTTCTCCGATTAATGGAGCAACTGAAAGTTCATGTACTTTGTCGATTTTCTTCTCTTCCGGTAATACGATAGAGTTCGTTACAACTAACTCTTTAATATTTGAGTTTTGGATACGCTCAATTGCTGGACCAGATAATACTGGGTGTGTACAGCAAGCATATACTTCAGAAGCACCGTTCTCAACAAGAGCGTTTGCTGCTAATGTAATTGTACCAGCTGTATCAATGATGTCATCAATTAAAATTGCTGTTTTACCTTCAATATTACCGATAATGTTCATTACCTCTGATACGTTCGGACGAGGACGACGCTTATCAATAATAGCGATTGGTGCTTTTAGGCGATCCGCCATTTTTCTAGCACGAGTTACCCCACCGTGGTCAGGTGACACGATTACGATATCTTTAAGACCTTTTGTTTCAAAGTAATCTGAAAGAATCGGTACACCCATTAGGTGATCGATTGGGATATCAAAGAACCCTTGAATTTGTGGAGCATGTAAATCTAGAGTGATTACACGAGTTGCACCTGCTGTTTCAAGCAAGTTTGCTACAAGTTTCGATGTAATTGGTTCACGAGAACGCGCTTTACGGTCTTGACGCGCATAACCATAGTAAGGAATAACAATATTAATTGTTTTTGCAGATGCACGCTTTAATGCATCGATCATAATAAGTAATTCCATGATATGTTCGTTTACTGGGAAGCTTGTAGATTGAATAATGAATACATCGCAACCACGGATACTTTCTTCAATGTTAATTTGAACTTCTCCATCACTAAAACGATCAACAGAACATTTTCCTAGTCCTACTCCAATGTGCTTTGCAATTTGCTCAGCAAGTTCCTTATTAGAGTTTAAAGAGAATACTTTCAAATTAGAATTTAGATATTGAGTCGACATCTAGATTAACCCTCCACATTATGATTTTTTCTTATTCAGCAATTGATCAACATAGTCTTCTTTGTTAACTTGACGTGCACGTGCTACCGATAATGCCTTTGATGGAACATTCTCTGTAATTGTAGAGCCTGCTGCCACATAAGCACCATCTTCAACTGTTACAGGAGCAACAAGGTTTGAATTACATCCAATAAATACCCCATTACCAATCACAGTTTTGAATTTATTCTTACCGTCATAGTTCACCGTAATTGAACCACAACCAAGATTCACGTCTTCTCCAACTTGTGCATCCCCGATATAACTCAAGTGTGAAGCTTTACTTCTATTACCAAAAACAGTTTTTTTGATTTCCACGAAGTTTCCAACGCGTACTTCATCTCCAATAACTGAATCTGGGCGAATATGTGCAAATGGACCAACCGATACTTCTGTACCAAGTTTACTATCATGTACAGTAGATTGACGAATTGTCGTACGATCTCCAATTTCACTATTGCGAATTACTGTATGCGGTCCAATTTCACAATCAGAACCGATTACAGTGTTTCCCTCAATAATTGTTCCTGGATGAAGAACTGTATCACTACCGATAATTGCATCAGCAGAAATATACGTGTTACTTGGATCAATAATCGTAACACCATCTACCATGTTCTTTCGGTTGATACGGTTTTTCATAATAATTTCCGCTTGCGATAGAGCGACTCTGTCGTTAACACCTAACGTTTCATCGAAGTGCTCTGTTTGATAAGCCGATACAATGTGACCTTCATTTTTTAAAATCTCAATAACATCTGGCAGGTAATATTCACCTTGTACGTTATCATTTGAAACTTTAGAAAGCGAAGCGAATAAAGCTTTGTTATCAAAACAATACGTACCTGTATTGATTTCTTTAATAGCTAATTCTTTCTCATTTGCATCCTTATGCTCAACAATCTTTTCAACATGACCATTCTCGTTACGAACGATACGACCATATCCAGCAGGCTCTTCTATGTAAGCTGTTAGCACCGTTGCCATTGCCCCTGCTTCTTTATGTTGCTGAAGCAATGATTCCATCGTTTCAGCAGTTATTAGCGGCGTATCACCACAAATAACTAAAGTTGTTCCTTCTTCATTTGCAAGTACACTTGCAGCTTGATCTACAGCATGCGCTGTACCAAGTTGTTCTGCTTGTAATGCAAACTCACTTACGTTTCCTAGCTGTTCTTGTACCATTTCAGCACCATGTCCTACGACTGTTACAAGTTTCTGCAATCCTAATTGAGATACTTGATCGACAACATGTTGTACCATAGGTTTTCCACATACAGGATGAAGCACTTTGTATAGCTTAGACTTCATACGTGTGCCTTTACCTGCAGCTAGAATCACTGCAAATCTGTTTGACATATAGACCCTCCATCGCAACCTATTTATCCATTAACGATATTATCCTAAATCATCATATATTTCAAGAAACACATTTTAACTATTAAATTTTACCATAATTCTCATACGATGTTTTACTCTTTAGTATCTTTTTTAAGAAATAAGCTATACTATTTAAATTGATTTTGAAAAAATTAGAAGTTTTACTCCTCATTTTAATAAATTCTGAATTTTCCGCACGAAAAATGTATAAAACTACAAAAAAAAACAAACTCCTGTAAATGCTTACAGGAGTTTGTTGCAAAATTATAGGGCTTTCTTTAAAAAGCCCTTTTCATTCGAATTTTACGAAGCACCCGCTTCTTCAAACTCAACCTCTTCTAACTCGCCTAAACGATGATACTCTGTTAAAACCGCATCTTGAATTTTAGAGCGTGTATTAGAATTAATTGGATGTGCAATGTCACGGAATTCTCCATCTGGAGTACGTTTACTTGGCATTGCTACAAATAATCCATTATTACCATCAATTACACGAATATCATGAACAACAAATTCATGGTCTAGAGTAATAGAGGCAATTGCTCTCATGCGGCCTTCTGTGTTTACGCGGCGTAATCTTACGTCAGTCACTTCCATCTTGTGTTCACCACCCTTTTCTAAATAAGCGATATATTTGTATAAATTCCACAAAATTTCTATTTTCCCTTTAATTTTTTAAAAATTTTTAAGATAAAAATTTTTAATGTAATTGAATATAGAGATTAGTAGAGGTTATCGCTTACAAAGAACTACTTAACTAGGGCAATTACTTCGATTTCAACTGAAACATCTTTCGGTAATTTTGCTACTTGTACACAAGAACGAGCTGGCTTATGAGTAGAGAAATAAGAGCCGTATACTTCATTAACAGCATTAAAATCATCCATATCTTTTAAGAATACTGTTGTTTTTACTACTGAATCAAATGAAGCACCTGCTTCTTCTAATACTGCTTGTAAATTTTGAAATACTTGCTCTGTTTGTACTGTCACGTCTCCTGCTACAAGCTCTCCACTTGCAGTTAACGGAATTTGTCCTGAACTGTAAAACATATTATTTACAATAATCCCTTGTGAATATGGTCCAATTGCTTGTGGTGCATTGCTTGTTTGAACAACTTTCATATTTTTCCACCCTTTTATTATTTATTTTTACTCTTTAAAAATAGTGCACGAAAAGCAGTTTGTCCATCTATTTTATAATTTATAAATAGAATAAAAAAAAGATAAAGCGATCTGCTTTACCTTTTTACTCAGCCTCTACAAGCCCTTCATCAAATGGTGCCAGTGAATAATTTCCCTTTTCCACTTGAATCGCTTTTTCTTTCACATCAACTTCTGATAGACGAATTAATGATACAAAATTATTAATTAGTCTTTCCTCAATATCCGTGGATTCTACTAATACACCAATACCAACAACATTAGCCTTAAACTCTTCTAACATACTCATCATACCTTGAATTGTCCCGCCAGCTTTCATGAAGTCATCAATAATTAAAACATTTGATCCTTCTGGAAGGCTACGCTTTGCTAACGTCATTGTTTGAATTCGCTTAGAAGAACCTGATACATAATTAATACTCACAGTTGGGCCTTCTGTTACCTTATTATCTTTTCTTGCAATTACTACCGGTACATCTAAGTAATTTGCCACCGCATAAGCAAGTGGAATCCCCTTCGTTGCCACCGTCATAACCGCATCAATTGGTTGCCTAGCAAAAACAGAAGCAAACAAACGACCTGCGCCATTAATATGACGAGGATTACTTAAAAGATCTGTCATATATAAGTAACCACCGGGTAAAATACGACCTGGATTTTCAAATAGGCTACAAAGCTCTCCAATAATGAGATCTGCCTCTTCCGCACTTATATATGGTATATATTTCACTCCTCCTGCTGCTCCTGGTATCGTTTGCAATGTGCCGACCCCTTGTTGTTCAAACGTTTGCTTAATAATAACTAAATCTTCACTAATGGAAGACTTAGCTGATTGATACCTTTCAGCAAAAAAAGTGAGAGAAACTAGCTGACGAGGATTTTGTAACAAGTAATACGTCATATCGACTAATCTTGTACTTCGTCTAATTTTCATACTCTCACCTCAAATCACGAATATTCTAAACAAATCATACCGTATTATACGTCTTTATTCAAGCGTTTCTCGCTCTCCCAATAAACGTACTGCATATACTTGTTCACAAAATCCTTTTAATCCGTTATATATACGATGCATTCGCGAATCATGGTGCACAAGACCAAATACGGTTGGGCCACTTCCACTCATTAATACGGCATCCGCCCCAAATCGCTTCATCTGTGCCTTAATACGTGCAACTTCAGGGTGCATCGCAAACGTTACATCTTCTAAAACGTTACCAACAGTATCACAAATCCCTTTGTAATCCCCAGCATTTATGACATCAACCATTTTATCTACATTTGGATGTGTAACTCGATTTAACTTTAAATTTCCATACACATCAGCAGTAGATACACCAATATGGGGTTTTGCTAAAATAACCCAACAAGAAGGCGGAGTTTTTATGTGCTCAATTTGCTCTCCTCTTCCAGTGGCAATTGCTGTCCCACCATATACACAAAACGATACATCTGATCCAATTTCTGCGCCTAGCTCTGCTAACTGGTCAATTGTAAGCCCTAAATTCCATAATTTATTAAGGCCACGTAATGTCGCTGCTGCATCACTACTTCCACCTGCTAATCCAGCTGCTACTGGAATCGTTTTTTCAATAGTAATAGATACGCCTTTTTTTACATTAAACTTCTCTTTTAATAATCTCGCTGCTTGATAAGCTAAATTTCTTTGGTCGTCTGGGACATACCGATTATGGGATAAAATTTCAATACGGTCTTCTGCTAATTCCATTAGTTCTAAACGATCCGCTAAATCAATTGTTGTCATAATCATTTTCACTTCATGATATCCGTCTTGTCTTTTTCCCAGTACATCTAACGACAGATTAATCTTTGCTGGTGCTTTCACTAGTAGCTTCAATCTATTCACCCACTCTATGTACTCAATCTTTTATCGTTTATTTTACCATAAATTTATAGTAAGACGATGACACTTCCCTAATTATAACGAAAAGCATTCAGAATGAAACTACTTATGTAAAATGATGGCACCTTTTAGAGTACAAAAAGCCGAGGAATCACTCCTCGGCTACCGTAGCATAGAAAGTATCTTACAACTACTGGTTTTGTTTCATTAATTGCTGTTCTGCAATTTCTATAGCACGTTTCACCATGTTACCAGCATCTTTCGCACGAATTCCGCCCCAGCCTTCTTTCTGAACAACATCATAAAAGCCTAGCTCTTTTGCAAGCTCTTCTTTAAATTGATTTGACATGACACCTCTTCGTCTACTCAATGCAGAGTCCCTCCTTATTTTGCTACGGTATAATTAGTATGCAAAATAATATAGCTTTTCATTTGTGGGAATATATGTAACGATACATGAATTATAAAATCACTTCATTATGAGGTTCACCATAAAATGTTAACTCTACTGTCTCCGTTAAAACATCCGCATAGCTATACGATACACGTTGCAACGCATCTTCTTGCTGATCCAATTGTACAACAAAAACAGAACGGTACGTTTCTGCAAGTACACCTGATTGTTCTACTGTTTTTCTTCTCCCACTATTTGCCTTTAACATCAGTCTCTGTCCAAGATGGTGATCTAATTCGCTTTTAATTTCATCTAAACGTTTTGACATATACTTCGTTACACCTCGCTGTAATTTAGATTGAACACTTAAAACACGATATATCTATCCCAATTATTAACCGCAACTCACAGACAATATCATTATAAAAGCATTATGCGTTCGAATAGATAGAAGAAATACTATATTGTAAAAGTATCATTATGTAGTCTGTGCGTTCTTATCTCTTTTTATCCAAGCTGATTTAAATCCTTTCCATACAAAAAAGCAAGATACATATGTACCTTGCTTATTCTTCATAATGTTGAAAGGGTAATCCTGTTCGTAAAATCCCCCTCGTCTCAATCCCACCAAGTCCCTTTTCACCGGTAATTGTATTACGTACAACATCCCATACATTGACTCTCTCCATAAATGACGTAAAACTAATTTTACCCACCACATATACAGGATCTAGTGCGTGAATATTAATTCTAGATGGTGAACTAGCAAAATTAGCGCCTGCTCGAATTAATGCTTCAAAGTGTGATTGGCATGCCCCAGCAAAAATAACGAGTTGATCCAATGATGGATATTTTTTTCTCACTTCTCGAACAGCCTGTACAAAATGCCTTGAATGTCTATATGCTGCTAAATCTCCCTTTACCCCTTTTGACTTTGTATATGCATCGTGCCCCGTAATAACTAAAATATCCGGACGAAAATGATCTATTAAATCTACTACCTTTTCATGCATTTCTGTTTCTTTACAATGAATACCTTGTACAGGAACACCAATTTTATTATATAAGTCTAAGCACTTGCGCAAATATAACGGGTCTCCATCTATATGCAATACACGTCCCGGCATTTGAAAATAATTCACCTCACTTGTATATCCACCCGTTGAAGTGTGTTCATGCCTTTGTTTCATTAATACATAATCTTGTTGAAACAATCGATACGTACGCTCCATCGTTTCTTTCTCAAGCTTCGCTCTTTTTTTATGTTCTCGTTGATCTATACTAATTAAATCTTCAAGCGGGGCATCCGCCACCAGTCTAATTTCCTCTCCAAATAATATAGCTATCTCGCCTTTTATTTCTATAATACGAAAAAGGATATCCCTATTATGAGAATATCGTTCCACTAATTCTCCAACATGTAAAGCCATTCTCCTACCTCCAAACTCGTTAGGCCATCTTACCTGTTTTTAAAGTATGAATGTAGGAGAGGAAAGGTGACAAAAGGGACAGTTCAAGTTGAACTGTCCCTTTTGTATTCTTATGACAATTTATGAAGAACTAATGCATTACTTAATGTTGCAAACTCCTCGATAGATAGCGTTTCGCCTCTTCGTTTTGGATCAATTCCTACTTCTGTTAAAATCCGATCCAACAGCTCTTTATCTTTCGGGAAACCATTTAAATTATTTGATAAATTATTCATTAAAGTTTTACGACGCTGTGCAAAACTTGCTCGTACTACTTCAAAGAAGAATGTCTCATCTGTTACTTCTACAACTGGTTTCGGGCGCTTTAGGAGACGGATAATCGCAGAATCAACATTTGGTTGTGGTACAAACACTGTACGTGGTACAGTCATAACTGTTTCTACCTCTGTATAATACTGAATAGCAATGGATAAAGAACCATATTCTTTCGTTCCAGGCTTAGCAGCTAAACGATCTCCCACTTCTTTTTGCATCATAACAACAAATCCACGAACCGGTAATTTCTCTTCCAGCAATTTAAATAAAATTGGCGTTGTAATATAGTACGGTAAGTTAGCTACTACCATTACATCTTGCCCTTCCTCAAATTGCTCACTAAACACCTCATGTACATCTGCCTTTAGTACATCTTTATTGATAACTGTAACGTTGCTATATGGAGCTAACGTCTCATCTAAAATTGGTAATAATCTTTGATCAATTTCAAAAGCCACTACTTTTTTAGCACGCTTCGCTAATTGTTCTGTTAACGCACCGATACCTGGTCCAATTTCAATTGCACCACTTTCCGAACCAATTTCAGCGTGATCAACGATACGATTTAATACATTCGTATCAATTAAAAAATTTTGTCCTAAACTTTTTTTGAATGAAAATCCGTACTTTTCAACAATGTCTTTCGTACGATTTGGCGTTGCGATATCCTTCATTTTTTTTCCTCCTGTATGACTTGCTTATAAGCTTCTGCAAATGCTTCTTTTGAAACTTGAAACATTTGTAAACGTTTATGTAACTGTTTTGCGTTTGTATAACCAATCTTTAATAGCTTACCCATTCTTTCTCTGCGACTCTTTGCCATTTCTCCGCCCACTAAGCCTGCATCGACTAGATCGCTCCAACTAATTTCACTTGTGTAAGCTTCCATTTCTTCATGTATATTCTCTAAAGCACGGCGAATTGATTCATTAGAAGCATGCTCAATTCCGACACCTTTTTTCCTTTTAGCAAGTGCTTCTTCCTTCGGTAAAAAGGCATGTTTACATCCAGGAACCTTATCAGAAATAATTTTCCGAATACGCTCTCCAGGATAATCCGGATCTGTAAAAATAATAACGCCTCGTTTTTGTAGCGCTAATTTAACTTGCTCAATAACATGATCACCGATTGCTGAACCGTTCGTTTCAATTGTATCCGCATCAACAGCACGCTTAATCGCAACTGTATCATCTTTACCTTCTACAACGATAATCTCTTTAATTTTCATGCTTGCCTCCACACTCGTTTCGTCTCTACTTAGTAAAACAAAAAAATGACGACTTTTCCATTATTATTTTCCCCATTCTTACATTTTAAAAAATAGAATGTCCAAAACTTTGTTCTCTCTCCTTATTGTAACACTTCCTCATTCGCCATTCTTTTTTCACAAAAATAAAAAAGAATGGGTTCTCCCACTCCTTTTTATTCAACACCAAATAAAGCTTTTGCATTTTTTGTTGTTACTTCTGCTACTTCCTCATAAGAGATTCCTTTTAAGTTCGCAATTTCTTCTGCTACGAGTTTTACATAACTCGGTTCATTTCGTTTTCCTCTAAATGGATGTGGTGTTAAATATGGACAGTCCGTCTCTATTAACAATTTCTCTAACGGAATCTCCGCAGCAACCTCTTTCGGTTTCTTAGCATTTTTAAATGTAACTGGTCCGCCTAACGAAATTAAAAAGTTCATATCGACACATCGCTCTGCTACTTCTACGCTGCCACTAAAGCAATGCATAATACCTCCCACTTCAGCCGCATTCTCTTCTTCTAGAATATCAACAATATCTTGAGTTGCATCGCGGTTATGTATAATAATCGGCAATTTCACCTTTTTGGCTAATGCAATTTGTTTGCGGAATACTTCCTTCTGTATTTCTTTTGGAGACTTATCCCAGTGATAATCTAAGCCCATTTCTCCAAGTGCAACAACTTTAGGATGGGAAGCAAGTTCTTCTAACCAAGCTAAATGTTCTTCCGTCATATCAATGGCATCAACCGGATGCCATCCAACTGCAGCGTAAATAAAATCATAGGCTTCAGCTAATTCAAGCGCTTTTTTTATCGTTACTTCATCAAAACCAACCACAACTGTATAAGTAACTCCCGCTTCTTTCATTCGTGCAATAACTTCTTGCAAATCTTCTTCAAATTGCTCTGCATTCAAATGTGAATGTGTATCAAACAACATCATACATAACTCCTTTTATATTGAAATCAAGTTTATTCTACACAAATAAGCACTTTACAAACTTAACGATAACAATACTACAATCTTAATGCAAAAATTGAGAGTGTAAAAAGAAAAAAGACGCTTCACACATGTTACACGTGAAACATCTCTTTTCTTGTCTTAATTACTTAATTTTTGTACCATTTGGTAGATTTTGGTCGATTGTTGCTAATGACAATACGCCATTCTCTTCACCTGCTAAAATCATACCTTGGGATAATTCACCGCGTAGTTTTACAGGTTTTAAGTTTGTTACACAAATAACCTTTTTACCTTTTAGGTCTTCTGGCGAATAGAATTTTGCAATTCCAGAAACAACTTGACGCTTTTCTGTACCTAAATCTAGCTGGATTTTTAACAACTTATCTGCTTTTTTCACAGGCTCAGCAGATAATACCTCAGCTACGCGTAATTCTACTTTAAAGAAATCATCAATTGTAATTTCTTCTGCCTTCGGTTCTTCTTCTTTTTTCTCTTCTACTTTAGGAGCAGAGGCTTTCATTTGTTCTTTAATGTATTCTACCTCTACTTCCATTTCTAAACGTGGGAAAATTGGTTGTCCCTTTTCTACTTTTGTTCCAGCTGGAATACAGCCAACTGTAGATAGACTTTCCCAAGACTTATGTGCTTCATCAGTAAGGCCAAGCTGAGCAAACATTTTGCTTGGTGCTACTGTTAAGAATGGCATAAGCATAATACCTGTTTGACGAAGTACTTCTGCTAAATGGGCCATTACAGAAGCTAACTTTTCACGATCATTCTCATCTTTTGCTAATACCCAAGGTTGTGTTTCATCAATATATTTATTCGTACGGCTAACCAATTGCCAAATTGAGCTTAACGCTACAGAGAATTCCATATTCTCCATTGCTTCTTCTACTTTTTTTAATGTATCCTGTGCAAACGTTACTAACGTTTCATCAAATTCCGTTACATTTGCTTTAAATGCAGGGATTTCACCGTTAAAGTACTTATCAATCATAGCTACTGTACGATTTAATAAGTTACCTAAGTCATTTGCTAAATCGAAATTAATACGCTCCACAAATCCTTCTGGTGTGAATACGCCATCAGATCCGAATGGAACTTCACGAAGTAAGTAATAACGTAATGCATCTAATCCGTAACGATCGATTAATGTGACTGGATCTACTACGTTTCCTTTTGACTTACTCATCTTTCCATCCTTCATTAAAATCCAACCATGAGCAAAGACTTTTTTCGGAAGAGGTAAGTCTAATGCCATTAAAATGATTGGCCAATAAATTGTATGGAAACGAACGATTTCTTTTCCAACTAAATGCACATCAGCCGGCCAGAACTTCTTATACATCTCTTCATTTTCTGTTCCATAACCTAATGCTGTAATGTAGTTAGATAATGCGTCAACCCATACGTAAATAACGTGTTTTGGGTTACCTGGAACACGAACTCCCCAGTCAAATGAAGTACGAGAAACCGCTAAATCTTCTAAGCCTGGTTTAATGAAGTTATTAATCATTTCATTCTTGCGAGACTCTGGCTGAATGAAATGTGGATTATCTTCATAGAATTTTAATAGTCTGTCGACATATTTACCCATTCTAAAGAAATACGATTCTTCACGAACAAGTTCTACATCATGACCACTATCTGGGCTTTTTCCTCCAACTACTTTGTCACCTTCCATAATTGGATCTACTAATTGATGCGCTGTGTAGAATGTCTCATCTTGTACAGAATACCAACCTTCATATTCATCAAGATAAATATCACCTTGGTCTACTAGTTGCTTGAAGATTTTTTCAACAACATCTTTATGACGATCTTCAGTTGTACGAATAAAATCATCATAAGAGATATCCATCTTCTCCCAAAGTTCTTTAATTCCTGCAACGATGTTATCCACATATGCTTGTGGTGTAACGTTTAATTCTTCTGCTTTCTTTTGGATCTTCTGTCCATGCTCATCAGTTCCTGTTAAATAATGAACATTATATCCTTGCATACGCTTATATCGTGCCATCGCATCTCCTGCTACTGTTGTATAAGCATGTCCAATGTGTAATTTTCCACTTGGATAATAAATTGGGGTAGTAATATAAAAGGATTTGTTTTCCTCTGTCATTGTTTTGGACCTCCCGGATAACCTCATATGTATTTATAAATAGTATATCAAAAACTTATATATAAAGTGAAACTTTAATCTGTCGGGGTTTTGTTCCCTCCCGCGGATTATTAGCCCGCACCAATTGGGCTTTACGAGCAGCCCGACTCCCACTTAACTTCTTTGCGCCGGCCAAACTTTAAATTTAGAATCTTATTGCTTGTTAATGCGTGATAAAAACGAGTTAATGATTAGTATATTTATCATCTATTACTCATATTTCAAGAAAATATACAATCTCTACTTACAATTTAAACATTTTTCTGAAAATAAAGTGAAATAATAGTAGAAATTACTCACATTCTATTATATATAAGAAGTAAGAAATCTATAAATCTTTTTAAAAAATATAGCATTAAAGAATTGACGGAAATGTAAATGATTGGTATCATATGTCCATAGGGTATTTTGTCGAAAAATGACGAATCTAGAAAATAGACTCGAAACTTATAAACTATTTCTTTAGGAGGAAAAGAATTATGAAATCTACTGGTATCGTTCGTAAAGTTGATGAATTAGGTCGTGTAGTAATTCCAATCGAATTACGCCGTACTTTAGGTATTGCAGAAAAGGATGCTCTTGAAATCTACGTTGATGACGAGAAAATCATCTTAAAAAAATATAAGCCAAACATGACTTGCCAAGTAACTGGTGAAGTATCTGATGGTAACCTATCTTTAGCTGAAGGTAAAATTATCTTAAGCAAAGAAGGCGCTGAGCAAATCTTAAACGAACTTCAAGATTATATCGAAACAGCAAAATAAGCTTCTCAATTATGAGAAGCTTATTTTTTATCGACATGATAGATTTGATATACGTCGCGTTTCGACAAATCTCGATCTTTAGCGACTGTTTTTATCGCCTCTTTTGAATTCATACCTTTTTCGTTTATATAATGTTCAATATGATCATATACCGAAATAGATTCCCACCATTGTTCTTCTGGGGCAGGTTCTTCTGTTGAACCAGCTACTAAAATACAAAACTCGCCACGAACTTCATTTTGTTTCGTCCACTCAATTGCTTCCTCGACTGTTCCACGAATAAATTCCTCAAATTTTTTCGTTAACTCTCGACATAATACGATTTCTCTATTTCCAAACACTTCTTGCATCGAGATTAAAGTATCATCTAAACGATGAGGCGCTTCATAAAACATCATTGTAGTTTGTACATAACGAAGCTTCTCTAACTCCACTTTTCTTTCTTTTTTATTTCTTTTTAAAAATCCATAGAAATAAAATTGTTTTGTTTCAAGACCTGACGCAATTAACGCTGTAAGGGCTGCATTTGCTCCAGGAAGCGGGATAACATGATACTGTTCCGCTACAGCCTCTACAACAATATCGTAACCTGGATCGGAAATACAAGGCATACCAGCATCACTAACAAGTGCTACTGTCTTTCCTTCGTCTAACTTATCTAATATTTTCTTCCCACTTACTTCCTTATTATGCTCATGGTAACTCATAACAGGTGTTTCAATTTCGAAGTAATTACAAAGTTTTTTCGTTTGTCTCGTATCTTCAGCAGCAATTAAATCAGCTTCTTTTAAAATTCGGATTGCACGAAATGTCATATCTTCTAAATTTCCAATAGGAGTTGGTACTAAATATAAAACTCCCTTTTCATTTTGTTGAAAGCTTTTTTGTTGCCACATAGCGTTCTCCTTTTTGCATATATTCTTCTTTTTGTTTTCTATTTAATTGCTTAAAATAGTACTCTGCTTGCATCGCTGTACGCTTATCTTCATGAGATTCTACATATTTTAAAACAACAGGAAGTCTAGCACGCGTATACCTAGCTCCCTTTCCGCTATTATGCGTCTGAATCCGCTTCTCTATATGATTTGTATATCCAGCATAATAACTTCCGTCAGAGCACTCTACTACATAAAAACAATGCTTATTCTTCTCCATATAAAATTGAACGAATCTCCTTTGTATATTCATTATTTTCTTCATATACAAAAAGAGGTGGCAATATTTTCAAATCTGCGTTTCCGTCCTTAATTCCTTCAATTAACAACGTATTCGCTTCTTTCCCTGCCTTTGGATAAACAAATCGTACACGTTTTGGTTCAATTTTGTATTTACGCATTAATGTAACAATATCTAGTAAACGGCCTGGTCGATGTACAAATGCTACTTTCCCACCTTGCTTTACTAGCTGACTACTTGCAGATACAACATCCTCTAATGTACACATAATTTCATGACGAGCTATTGCTAAATGTTCATTCATATTTTTCTCAGACGTTGCAGGTGTTTGAAAATAAGGCGGATTACATGTGACAACATCATATTGATGACGTCCAAGTCTCTCCGGCATATCTTTCAAATCCCCATGTATTAAGTGAACTCTTTCTTCTAACTTATTGTATTGAACGCTTCTGATTCCCATATCATATAAACGTTCTTGAATTTCCACACCTGTAATATTCCCTTTCGTCCTTGTACTTAATAGAAGGGGTACAACTGCATTACCTGTACACAAATCAAGTAAATTACCTTTTTGAATTGGTACCCAAGCAAAGTCTGCAAGTAAAACAGCATCTAACGAGAAATTGAATACTGATGGACTTTGTACAATCTTCATATCTTGCGCTAATAAGTAATCTAAACGTTCATCTTCATATAAATTCATATGTTACTCCTTTTCTTACACTTAACCTACCCTATTTCATCTTTTACTAATAAAAACATATTTCATTCTACTCTCATGTATAAAAAATTACCTTTCCAATTATCATTGGAAAGGTAATTTCACTTTTTATTTAAAAATGACAGGCAGAATAAACAATCTCCCTCTTTACGTACACTTCCATAATGCAGATTACAAATATGAAAACCTTCTTGATATAGTCTTGCTAAATTATCGTAGCCTTCACCGATATCAGCTGTCTTTGGCTTCACTTCTTTACGTTTTTGAGTTTTTTGTTTTTCTTTAATCTGCACTTTTTCAAAACGGTGTCGCAAATTTTCATTTTCCATTTTTATATGTTGGTTTTCTTCCAACAACTCTGCAAGATGTTGTTTTAATTCTCCCAACTGTTTGTATAAATGTCCAATTTGCTCTTCCATACTAGAAACCGATGCAAAAATATCTTTTTTCTCCACAAGCACCCACCTCATTAATCTGTGGTTTGACTCGAAACGACCCCTTTATTCACTAACTCATCTAACGTATATTCTACTATCCGTTCCTTGTCTACTAGTTCCACTTGAATTAATCTTTCTAAAATATTTAATCCGATAACACGGCCAGTACCATGCGGGGTTTGTATACGTTGATCTAAATCAGGAAGTTGTTCCTTTGCTGCCTCATATTCATCATTCTCATACTTTAAGCAACACATTAAACGACCACATAAACCAGAGATTTTTGCAGGATTTAATGATAAATTTTGATCCTTTGCCATCTTAATAGATACAGGTTCAAAATCACCTAAAAAAGTAGAACAACAAAGCATACGACCACATGGACCAATACCACCAAGCATCTTCGCTTCATCACGAACACCAATTTGTCTTAGTTCAATTCTTGTCCTAAAAATTGCTGCTAAGTCCTTCACCAGTTCGCGGAAATCAATCCGACCATCCGCAGTAAAGTAGAAAATAATCTTATTGCGATCGAATGTATACTCTACATCTACAAGTTTCATATCAAGATTATGCTCTACTACCTTTTGCTGACAAACTTGATATGCTTCTTTCGCAGCATGTTTGTTCTCTTCAACAATGGTACGATCATTTTCATTTGCAATACGAATAACCTTTTTTAGCGGTAATACAACGTCGTTTTCATCAACTTGCTTTTTGGTAATAACTACTTTCCCGTACTCAATACCCCTTACTGTTTCTACAATTACAAACTCATTTTCAGAGATATCGAACTGATTCGGATCAAAGTAATACACCTTTCCGGCCTTCTTAAAGCGAACACCTACTACATCATACAAAACGGTCATCCCTCCTGCAACCGCAACACTAACTGTTCGAACACAAGCTGCGCATTTACATTAGCGTTGATTCTATTTTTTGCCTCTAATATATTAAAGAGAGCTGATACAATGCGCTTCTGAGCATAGGAGAAAGATTCAAACATCTCTTTCTGCTCATGAAAAACAAGACGATCTTCTTCTCCAAGTTGAACATATAATAAATCCTTATAAATAAGGAGTAACATATCTAAACCTTGCTGTAATTGTTCTTTCTCTCCAAAGTGTTTTCCCCATTTTTCTTGTACAAAAAAAATAGAGGCTTTATCCTTTTCGAGCGCTTCACATAATTTTATCACTAAAGCTCGTGCTTGTGCAAACCATTCATCACTACATAAAGCTAAAGCTTCATCAAAACTATTCGTGAGTTGTGCAGCAAGTGTTGATAAAGATGCCGTAATACCTTCATCCTGTAATCTCCTAATTAAAGATTCCGTAGGTAATGCTCTAAATGTAACAACTTGACAGCGAGATAAAATCGTATTTAAAATTTGATGACTTTGTTCAGTAAGTAAAATAGCTGTTGTATCACTACTCGGTTCTTCTAAAAATTTCAAGAGTGTATTCGCTGCATTTGCTGTCATACGGTCTGCGTGCTCAATAATATATACTTTTTTATTTGCCTCTAATCCTGTTTTTGAAAACTCTTCCTGTAAATCATGAATTTGTTGCTTCTTAATAGATAATCCGTCTGGTTTTACAATATGTAAGTTCGGGTGGTTACCTGAATCAATTCGCTTACAATTTGTACATACATGACAAGGCTCTACCCCATTCCGCTGAGAACAAAGGAAACTCTTTGCCATTTGAATTGCCGTCGCAAACTTTCCTGTCCCTTTCCCTCCCTCTAACAAGTAAGCGTGGGATATACGCTCTTTTGCAATGCTATTCATCAACATTTTTACACCGATGGGTTGTATAGCAGAAAGCTGCTCCCACGTCTTCGTCATAATGCATACCTCACTTATTTCATTCTTTCCTTCTATTATAACAATTTATCTTCTATAATCTGAACAACTTCTTCTATAAGTTTTTCCATTGGTTGATCAGCATTTACTAATACAATTCGATCAGAGAAACGTTCTACAACTTGTAAATATCCTTCACGCACACGTTTATGAAAAGAGATATCTTCCATATCTAATCGATTCACTTCACGTCCTGCATCTTTTTCAATTCGGGCTAAACCAATCTCTGGTTCAATGTCCAAGTAAATCGTTAAACTAGGCATACAGTCCTCTGTTGCGAAACGATTGATTTCAAATACTTTATCCATACCTAATCCTCTTGCATATCCTTGATACGCTAAAGAGCTATCTATAAAACGATCACATAATACAAGGTAGTCCTCGTTAAGCGCTGGCATAACTTTTTCCACCAAATGTTGTCTACGTGCAGCAGCATACAGAAGCGCCTCTGTACGTGCTTCCATCATCGTATATTCTTGTTTATGTAAAATCGTTCTAATATCCTCAGAAATTGCAATACCACCTGGTTCTCTCGTCGCCATTACCTTCTGTTCTTTTTGTTCAAAGTATGGCAATAAACTTTGAATTAACGTTGTCTTACCAGAACCTTCTGGACCTTCAATTGTTACAAATAATCCCTTCATCCTAAAACCCACTTTCTATATCATACACTTTCATATATTTCGTACTGCCCTGAAAACGAGCGCCTGCTTTCTCTAAATACATAATTTGCTCTTTATGTTCTGAAGTAATTCTTTCCCCATACATAATCAATGGAATTCCTGGTGGATACGGAATCACCATTTCTGCCGCTATCATCCCAACTGATTCTTCTACAGATACTTCTTTTGTTTCATATCCTTCCAGTTGTTTATATGTATACGGTAAAGGAGAAATTTCCCCTTTATAAGTATAACGAATAGATTCCTTCTTGTCTTTTACCTCATAATATTGCAATGCCACTCGGATCATCTCTATAGCCTCCATATACTCCTTATTTACTTGCAAAGGCAAAATAAATAAGACATTATATGGATCCGCCATTTCTGTATATATACCGACCTTTTCAAATACAGACTGTAATTCGTATCCTGATAACTGACAACGTGTCTGTACGGTAACCTTTAACTCGTCTTGTAATGGATATTGTAAAATAGCTATTTGTGGAATAGAACACAATCCTTCTTTAAATTCCCGTAAAAACTCGACAATTTCATCCTGTCCCTTTTCTTTTATACGCGCTATTGTAAAGCGGGCAATATCAAGAGAAGTCATAATTGGATACGATGGACTACTCGATTGTAGCATACTTAAATAGGTAGAAACTTTTTCTTCTTTTACTAGGCGACTATTTATATGTAAATAGGATCCCATCGTCATCGCGGGTAATGTTTTATGTGCAGAATGAACTACAATATCTGCACCATATGCTAATGCTGACTTTGGAAATGCCCCCCCTAAACAAAAATGAGCACCATGTGCCTCATCTACTAAAACGGGGATTTTATGTGCATGTGCATAAGCGATGCTTGCCTCTAGATTCATCCCCATACCATAATAATTAGGGTGCGTTAAAATGAGTGCTTTCGCATTCGGATATTTTTCAATTGCTTCCCTAATAATTTCATCATGAATTCCCACTGGTACATTATAAGCTTCATCAATCCATGGATCTAAAAAAATTGGATTTGCTCCCGCTAATTTTAAACCATTAATAATTGATTTATGACAATTTCTTTGTACAAGAACAATGTCATGTTCCCGGCAACAAGACAAAATCATTGCTAAGTTCCCTACTGTTGAACCATTAATTAAAAAATAACTTTTTTCTACTTCATATACATCAGCTAATAATTGTTGCGCCTCATCTATACATTCAAACGGACTATGTAAATCATCTAACCCTGACAACTCAGTTACATCGATAGATAGTATATCTTTAAACTCCTCTACTGCCTCCTGAGGGAAGTTTAAACCATTTTTATGACCTGGAACATGAAAGGACAACGGCCCTCTTTCTTTAAACTCTATTAATGCCTCATATAAAGGTATGCGATTTTGATTCATCTATATCTCTTCCTTATTATTTCATTCTTTCTCTATTATACAGAACAAAAAAAATAATAGGCATATGCCTATTTAAAAATATGATACTTCTAATTTCCGAAGCTGTTTTAAATAATATATATACTTCGGATCATCTGTCTCCGTATTCACCATATCTTTTTCACATTCATAACATATTAAATTATTATAAACATATATTCCTTCTTTTCTTTCTGTCTCACAAACAATACAAACTTCATTTTTTGATTTCATATCCTTTCCTCCCTATTTAAAATGGACATATTTTATACTCCTATTCCTTAACAATTTACAGAAAAATATACATCAATCTCTTATATAATATGATTAATCCTTGGGCAACGTGTTTGTATTATCATTACTTCTTTTTACGTACTGTTTGAAAACACAAAAAACACAAGTCAAAAGACTTGTGTTTTTAATTGCTTGGCGACGTCCTACTCTCACAGGGACAAGGTCCCAACTACCATCGGCGCTAGAGAGCTTAACTTCCGTGTTCGGTATGGGAACGGGTGTGACCTCTCTGCCATCATCACCAAACTATGAAGGCATATTCCTTCAAAACTAGATAACATTTGCTACATATTATATGGTTAAGTCCTCGATCTATTAGTATTCGTCAGCTCCACATGTCACCATGCTTCCACCTCGAACCTATCAACCTGATCATCTTTCAGGGATCTTACTAGCTTACGCTATGGGAAATCTCATCTTGAGGGGGGCTTCATGCTTAGATGCTTTCAGCACTTATCCCTTCCGCACATAGCTACCCAGCTATGCCCTTGGCAGAACAACTGGTACACCAGCGGTGCGTCCATCCCGGTCCTCTCGTACTAAGGACAGCTCCTCTCAAATTTCCTACGCCCACGACGGATAGGGACCGAACTGTCTCACGACGTTCTGAACCCAGCTCGCGTACCGCTTTAATGGGCGAACAGCCCAACCCTTGGGACCGACTACAGCCCCAGGATGCGATGAGCCGACATCGAGGTGCCAAACCTCCCCGTCGATGTGGACTCTTGGGGGAGATAAGCCTGTTATCCCCGGGGTAGCTTTTATCCGTTGAGCGATGGCCCTTCCATGCGGAACCACCGGATCACTAAGCCCGACTTTCGTCCCTGCTCGACTTGTAGGTCTCGCAGTCAAGCTCCCTTATGCCTTTGCACTCTACGAATGATTTCCAACCATTCTGAGGGAACCTTTGGGCGCCTCCGTTACACTTTAGGAGGCGACCGCCCCAGTCAAACTGCCCACCTGACACTGTCTCCCGGGTCGATAAGACCCGTAGGTTAGAATTTCAATACAGTCAGGGCGGTATCCCACCAGCGCCTCCACCGAAGCTAGCGCTCCGGTTTCAATGGCTCCCGCCTATCCTGTACAAACTGTACCAAAATTCAATATCAGGCTACAGTAAAGCTCCACGGGGTCTTTCCGTCCTGTCGCGGGTAACCTGCATCTTCACAGGTACTATAATTTCACCGAGTCTCTGGTTGAGACAGTGCCCAAATCGTTACACCTTTCGTGCGGGTCGGAACTTACCCGACAAGGAATTTCGCTACCTTAGGACCGTTATAGTTACGGCCGCCGTTTACTGGGGCTTCAGTTCAGAGCTTCGCTTACGCTAACCCCTCTCCTTAACCTTCCAGCACCGGGCAGGTGTCACCCCCTATACTTCGCCTTACGGCTTCGCAGAGAGCTGTGTTTTTGCTAAACAGTCGCTTGGGCCTATTCACTGCGGCTTTCCGTTAAGAAAGCACCCCTTCTCCCGAAGTTACGGGGTCATTTTGCCGAGTTCCTTAACCAGAGTTCTCTCGCACACCTTAGGATTCTCTCCTCGCCTACCTGTGTCGGTTTGCGGTACAGGCACCTTTTATCTCGCTAGAAGCTTTTCTTGGCAGCGGGGAATCAAAGACTTCGCTCCATAAGGAGCTTCCCCATCACAGCTCAGCCTTCACGATAAGCGGATTTGCCTACTTATCAGCCTAACTGCTTGGACGTGCACAACCAATCGCACGCTTCTTCTATCCTTCTGCGTCCCTCCATTGCTCAAACGATAAAGAGGTGGTACAGGAATATCAACCTGTTGTCCATCGCCTACGCCTGTCGGCCTCGGCTTAGGTCCTGACTAACCCTGAGCGGACGAGCCTTCCTCAGGAAACCTTAGGCATTCGGTGGACGGGATTCTCACCCGTCTTTCGCTACTCATACCGGCATTCTCACTTCTAAGCGCTCCACCAGTCCTTCCGGTCTGACTTCACTGCACTTAGAACGCTCCCCTACCACTGATACCATTGGTATCAATTCGCAGCTTCGGTGGTGTATTTAGCCCCGGTACATTTTCGGCGCAGAGTCACTCGACTAGTGAGCTATTACGCACTCTTTAAATGGTGGCTGCTTCTAAGCCAACATCCTAGTTGTCTAAGCAACTCCACATCCTTTTCCACTTAATACACACTTTGGGACCTTAGCTGGCGATCTGGGCTGTTTCCCTCTTGACTACGGATCTTATCACTCGCAGTCTGACTCCTAAGGATAAGTCATTGGCATTCGGAGTTTGACTGAATTCGGTAATCCGATGAGGACCCCTAGTTCAATCAGTGCTCTACCTCCAAGACTCTTACACTTAAGGCTAGCCCTAAAGCTATTTCGGGGAGAACCAGCTATCTCCAGGTTCGATTGGAATTTCTCCGCTACCCACACCTCATCCCCGCACTTTTCAACGTGCGTGGGTTCGGGCCTCCATTCAGTGTTACCTGAACTTCACCCTGGACATGGGTAGATCACCTGGTTTCGGGTCTACGACCACGTACTAAACGCCCTATTCAGACTCGCTTTCGCTGCGGCTCCGCCTCTTCAGCTTAACCTCGCACGGGATCGTAACTCGCCGGTTCATTCTACAAAAGGCACGCCATCACCCATTAACGGGCTCTGACTATTTGTAGGCACACGGTTTCAGGATCTCTTTCACTCCCCTTCCGGGGTGCTTTTCACCTTTCCCTCACGGTACTGGTTCACTATCGATCACTAGGGAGTATTTAGCCTTGGGAGATGGTCCTCCCAGATTCCGACGGAATTTCACGTGTTCCGCCGTACTCAGGATACATTCAAGAGAGAACGAAGTTTCGACTACGGGGTTGTTACCCTCTACGACGGACCTTTCCAGGTCGCTTCGTCTACCTCGTTCCTTTGTAACTCCGTATAGAATGTCCTACAACCCCAAGAGGCAAGCCTCTTGGTTTGGGCTATGTTCCGTTTCGCTCGCCGCTACTCAGGAAATCGCATTTGCTTTCTCTTCCTCCAGGTACTTAGATGTTTCAGTTCCCTGGGTCTGTCTTCCTTACCCTATGTATTCAGGTAAGGATACCATACCATTACGTATGGTGGGTTTCCCCATTCGGAAATCTTCGGATCAAAGCTTACTTACAGCTCCCCGAAGCATATCGGCGTTAGTCCCGTCCTTCATCGACTCCTAGTGTCAAGGCATCCACCGTGCGCCCTTTCTAACTTAACCAAACTAAAAATTAAAAAATATGAGCTACACTGTTATCTAGTTTTCAAAGAACATACCATTTGCTATTTAAAATAGCTTTTTGGTGGAGCCTAGCGGGATCGAACCGCTGACCTCCTGCGTGCAAGGCAGGCGCTCTCCCAGCTGAGCTAAGGCCCCAAAAGTTGTATGGTGGGCCTAAATGGACTCGAACCATCGACCTCACGCTTATCAGGCGTGCGCTCTAACCAGCTGAGCTATAGGCCCATACAAATTGCAGGATTTATTTATATCATATCCTCATTTAAGAGTCAATACTTAATTGAACTCTCAAAACTAAACGAAAACGAAACACGGAAACTTATATTGATGAACAGTGTTCATCAATTCTCCATAGAAAGGAGGTGATCCAGCCGCACCTTCCGATACGGCTACCTTGTTACGACTTCACCCCAATCATCTGTCCCACCTTAGGCGGCTGGCTCCAAAAAGGTTACCCCACCGACTTCGGGTGTTACAAACTCTCGTGGTGTGACGGGCGGTGTGTACAAGGCCCGGGAACGTATTCACCGCGGCATGCTGATCCGCGATTACTAGCGATTCCAGCTTCATGTAGGCGAGTTGCAGCCTACAATCCGAACTGAGAACGGTTTTATGAGATTAGCTCCACCTCGCGGTCTTGCAGCTCTTTGTACCGTCCATTGTAGCACGTGTGTAGCCCAGGTCATAAGGGGCATGATGATTTGACGTCATCCCCACCTTCCTCCGGTTTGTCACCGGCAGTCACCTTAGAGTGCCCAACTTAATGATGGCAACTAAGATCAAGGGTTGCGCTCGTTGCGGGACTTAACCCAACATCTCACGACACGAGCTGACGACAACCATGCACCACCTGTCACTCTGCTCCCGAAGGAGAAGCCCTATCTCTAGGGTTTTCAGAGGATGTCAAGACCTGGTAAGGTTCTTCGCGTTGCTTCGAATTAAACCACATGCTCCACCGCTTGTGCGGGCCCCCGTCAATTCCTTTGAGTTTCAGCCTTGCGGCCGTACTCCCCAGGCGGAGTGCTTAATGCGTTAACTTCAGCACTAAAGGGCGGAAACCCTCTAACACTTAGCACTCATCGTTTACGGCGTGGACTACCAGGGTATCTAATCCTGTTTGCTCCCCACGCTTTCGCGCCTCAGTGTCAGTTACAGACCAGAAAGTCGCCTTCGCCACTGGTGTTCCTCCATATCTCTACGCATTTCACCGCTACACATGGAATTCCACTTTCCTCTTCTGCACTCAAGTCTCCCAGTTTCCAATGACCCTCCACGGTTGAGCCGTGGGCTTTCACATCAGACTTAAGAAACCACCTGCGCGCGCTTTACGCCCAATAATTCCGGATAACGCTTGCCACCTACGTATTACCGCGGCTGCTGGCACGTAGTTAGCCGTGGCTTTCTGGTTAGGTACCGTCAAGGTGCCAGCTTATTCAACTAGCACTTGTTCTTCCCTAACAACAGAGTTTTACGACCCGAAAGCCTTCATCACTCACGCGGCGTTGCTCCGTCAGACTTTCGTCCATTGCGGAAGATTCCCTACTGCTGCCTCCCGTAGGAGTCTGGGCCGTGTCTCAGTCCCAGTGTGGCCGATCACCCTCTCAGGTCGGCTACGCATCGTTGCCTTGGTGAGCCGTTACCTCACCAACTAGCTAATGCGACGCGGGTCCATCCATAAGTGACAGCCGAAGCCGCCTTTCAATTTCGAACCATGCAGTTCAAAATGTTATCCGGTATTAGCCCCGGTTTCCCGGAGTTATCCCAGTCTTATGGGCAGGTTACCCACGTGTTACTCACCCGTCCGCCGCTAACTTCTTGAGAGCAAGCTCTCAATCCATTCGCTCGACTTGCATGTATTAGGCACGCCGCCAGCGTTCATCCTGAGCCAGGATCAAACTCTCCAATAAAGTTAGTTTGTCTAGCATCTAAAAATAAAAATTGACGTTTCACGTTGTTTGTTTCGTTTAGTTTTCAAAGTTCAACATCGCGTTTCAGCGACTTTTATAATTTAACATTTTGCGTTAAATCTGTCAACAACTTTTTTCTTTCGTTCCTGACGACGCTTATTAATTTATCATATTAATCATTTGTTCGTCAACACTTTTTAAAAAAATGCCAAAATAATTTTATCTTGGCATGATATAAAGCTTAATAACCACTAATGCAGCAACACCGGGTAGACCTAATAAACTTGTGATTGCTGCTGTACCCAAGTTAATTGGAATATGAAAATCAAAATATGTTCCTATAACATTTACGATAAAGAGTAATGCTATTCCCAAAGTAACATGAAAAAGCGCTTTTCCTATAAAACGTAATGGCTTTGAAGAAACACCAAAAACAAGAAAAATAAAAACTAGAGTAAGAATACAAACAATAACAATTGTAGAATTCATTTTCTCCCTCCTTATGAATGACCTATACACACTCATTTGTATGGGACAAGACGATAAAAAAGAACATGTATCATATAACTCCAGTCGTTTTATCTCGTTCACCTTTATTCGACAACACTTCCTTCATAAAAACCACTATTCGTTCTTTCCAAACGAAATAACCACTAAATGTTTAACGAATAAAATAAAAGGTTCTGCTTTTTCAGCAGAACCTTTTACCATTGTTCCATTTTTACAGGGCGACGTTTTGCTTCTTTTAACAAGAAGAAATATTTTGCCTCTGCTATTTTCAAAGAACAAATCACATCTTGAGATGGTTCCACACTTTGTTCAACCATTCTCTTCTGACGTAACCATTCATTCTTCACCTTTTCTAATAGTACAATTAGTTTATCATCATACTCTTTGCGCAATTTACCCTTTTTTTGAAAGAACATTTTTGTTTCTCCTCTTATACTTCTCTACGACCTTCTAACGCTTTCGACAGTGTCACTTCATCTGCATATTCTAAATCTCCACCCACTGGCAGACCATGTGCAATACGAGTTACTTTAATACCTGTCGGCTTTAAGAGGCGGGATATATACATCGCTGTAGCTTCCCCTTCAATATTAGGGTTTGTTGCCAATATCACTTCTTGTACCGTTTCATCATGCAGTCGCTTTAAAAGTTGTGGGATATTAATGTCTTCTGGTCCAATTCCCTCCATTGGAGAAATCGCACCACGTAACACATGATATACACCTTGATACTCTTTCATCTTTTCCATTGCGATTACATCTTTCGGTTCCTGCACAACACAAACAACCGATTGATCTCGATGTGAATCATTACAAATATAACAAGGATCGCGGTCAGTAATATGTCCGCATACAGAACAATATGCTAAATCTCGCTTCGCATTTACAAGTGCTTTTGCAAAACCTAACACATCATCTTCTTTCATATCTAATACGAAAAATGCCAATCGAACCGCTGTTTTCGGTCCGATTCCTGGCAATTTCATAAAACTATCAATTAGTTTTGATATTGGTTCTGGATAATGCATATATCAATATCCTCCTAGAACATTCCACCCGGTAAGTTTAAGCCTTTTGTAAATTTACCCATTGTAGAATTTGAAAGTTCATCAGCTTTTTTAAGTGCATCATTTGTTGCAGCTAACACTAAGTCCTGTAACATTTCGATATCTTCTGGATCTACAACTTCTTCTTTAACTTTCACTTCAAGAATTTGCTTATGACCATTTGCAATAACTGTGATCATACCGCCACCAGCTGTACCTTCAACTGTTTTTTCGCCAAGTTCTTCTTGCGCTTTCGCCATATCTTTTTGCATCTTTTGCATTTGTTTCATCATGTTATTCATATTTCCCATTCCGCCACGCATCATAATTAATTCCTCCTAATTATTATTACTCTTTTATTTCAATCAGTTCTTGTCCTACTAATTTTACTGCCTCTTCTATAAGAGGATCTTCTTTTTTCTCTGGGCTTTCTTCAGCATTCCCACCTTCACGCTGTAAAAAATCTTCACGGATTTTACCCCATTCACTTTTTGGAATGGCAATCATATTTAATCTTTTACTTAGCAATTCAAATAAAGCTTGTTCCACTGTATCCATGGCTTCTCGATTCTCGCTTGCCATTTTACAGTGAATCTCATATTGAAACGCTAAAACGTAAGTATCATCTGAAGCTGCTACTGGTTCACTATTTTCTAATAAAACAGCAAACGCTACTTTGTTGTATGCTTTGAGTCTTCCTAACAACTCACCCCACACAGCTTTTAATTGTTCTAAATCCTGACGCTTCGCTTGCTTTAACACTTCATTTACACGCCCGACAGGAATCTTCATACTCCCTGTTCGCACTGGCTTTGGTGTTGCACGTGTCTCTCTGACTTCCTGCTGCACACCAGCAGGCACACCATTCTTTTTGACCTCTTCTAACTCTTTCTCCAATTGCTGCATCCTGTTCATAATCGCTTGTAAACGATCTGCACCGTTCGCTTGCATCATAAACTGTTGACACAGTTGTACCATAACAACTTCCAAGAAAATTCGCGGATGATTTGTCCACTTCATTTCCTGTTGTCCCTTACTAAGAGTATGAATGATTTCATAGATTACTTCCGGTTGCATCTCTTCACTTAACATCCGGAATTGCTCATCTACCATTACTCGTTCCAACATATGTTCCAGTTGTGGTGAAGTTTGATATAAAAGCATATCGCGATAATAGTAAATGAAATCCTCCATAAAGCGAACTGGATCTTTCCCTTTCCCCATCATCTCATCTATGATACGTAATGCTCTTGATACATCATTTTCACGTATACATTCTACTAAGTTACCTAAGTATTGTTGAGAAACCGAACCTGTTACAGCTAATACATCTTCTGTCGTAACTGTCTCATCACTATAAGATATCGCCTGATCAATAAGACTCAGCGCATCACGCATACCACCTTCAGCGGCACGTGCAACAATTTGTAACGCCTCATCTTCTACTTGCGTACCTTCATTCGTCACAACCGTCGATAATCTCTCAACAATATCATTTACTGATATTTTTCGAAATTCAAAACGCTGGCAACGTGAAATGATTGTAGGCGGAATCTTATGCGGTTCTGTTGTCGCTAAAATAAAGATGACATGTCCTGGCGGCTCTTCTAACGTTTTTAAAAGCGCATTGAAGGCACCCATGGAAAGCATGTGGACTTCATCAATAATGTATACTTTATATTCTACAGCACTTGGAGCATATTTTACTTTATCTCTAATATCTCGAATTTCATCTACACCGTTATTTGAAGCCGCATCAATTTCTAATACATCTGAAATGGATCCTTGTGTAATCCCCAAACAAGAAGGACATTCATTACAAGGTTCAGCTACCGGAGCATGTTCACAGTTGATTGCTTTTGCAAATACTTTTGCAATTGTCGTTTTTCCTGTTCCCCTCGGCCCAGAAAATAAATAAGCATGTGAAACTTTCTCTTGAAGAAGGGCATTTTGCAACGTTTTTGTCACGTGCTTTTGACCAACTACATCTTCAAACTTTTGCGGTCTCCATGTTCGGTATAACGCTTGGTATGACACGAAAATACGGCCTCCCTCAAAGGTTATTATCTCATTTATTATAACCCATTCTGTTTATAGATTCCAAAAGTTATTTTCTATACAAAAAACCCACCTTAATATTAAGGTGAGTTTTGTATACATATATAACTGCCGTGCACCTTCTGTCGATTACGTACCATAAGCGTTACTCAAGCAGTTAGCTCGGTTCAGGCACTCCTGCGGCACACGAGAAGACCCGCTTATTGCTGCTTCCTTCCGGACCTGACAAGGTTCACGGGGTCCCGTTGCGCAGGACCCAAACGTCAACACCACTTACTTAAGGCAGACCTTACAGCAACATAACCTCGAGAAGGGATTCGGCCTCGCTAGAGCGGATTGCGAGTATAGGGCACCGCTACCTCCCCGCTTAGCACGGCAAAGTTAAAACCAATATTCGGTTGCCTTCATTAAAGGCATTATCAGTATAACTTGTTTTTTTATAAAATGCAAATACGTTAATTCTCTTTGCTTTTCTCTAATTTCTTGATCGCTTTTCTTTTTTTGCGAAGCTCTCTAAAAAAGTTTGTTAACAACGTACCGCATTCTTTTTCTAATACACCAGCCACTACTTCACATTGATGATTAAAGCGTTCATCCGTTAAAAGATTCATCAATGTCCCTGCACATCCACCTTTCGGATCACTTGCACCATATACAACTCGCTTCACTCGTGATAAAACAATTCCACCCGCACACATCGGACAAGGCTCTAATGTTACATATAATGTCGCATCTTCTAAACGCCATGTCCCTAATTTTTTGCATGCCTCATCAATAGCTAATAACTCAGCGTGAGCTATTGATCTTTGCTCAGTTTCCCTTAAATTATGAGCGACACTAATTACTTCACCATTTAACACTATAACTGCACCAATCGGTACTTCTTGTATTGCCTCTGCCTTTTTAGCCTCTTCTATCGCTAACTGCATAAAATAAATATCTTGATCGTGTTCCATACCATAGTCCTTTCATTACAAATAACGTACACTAATTTCCATTTACTACACATGGGATAACTTTTACAAATTCAATCCACCCTAATAAAAAAGAGAGGGGATTGCATATGAAGAATACTGCCTTACTCATTATCGATATGATTAATGACTTTCAATTTTCACACGGGCCCACCCTAGCCAAAAAATGCGAAATTATAACAAACCCTATTTTACAATTAAAGAAAACAATGAAATCCTTTGGCTATCCCATAATTTATGTTAATGACCATTATCAACTTTGGAGATCTGATATTGACCAACTAATTACTCATTGTACAAATGAGTATAGTGAAGATATCATTCATAAGATTGCCCCAAATTCCGATGATTACATTTTTATTAAACCACATTACTCTGCTTTTTATGAAACACCTTTAAATTCTTTATTAGGCTATTTAAAAATAGAAAATCTCATATTAACAGGAGTCGCAGGGAATATATGTATCCTCTTTACAGCTAACGATGCTCATATGAGAAATTATACACTGTATGTACCACAGGACTGTATCGCCTCTAATCATGATCAGGATAACTTACATGCTTTAAAAATAATGGAAGCCACATTAAAGGCAAATATAGTACCGTCATCTCAAATAAAAATTAATTAATACATATATCTATTTTCTAACTTTTTATATCAAATTAACCCGCTCGCTTCCCTCTTGTGCTACAATAATTCTGTTTTGTGTTTTTAGTAGTCACGGTAAATCACTGATTGAAAGGAGGAAACAGCGTGACCGGAGTACCATTTATCACGGTTGAAGGACCAATTGGTGTTGGAAAAACTTCACTTGCGAAGGAAATTTCAACTCACATGCAACTCCACTTACTAAAAGAGATTGTTGATGAAAACCCTTTTTTAGGAAAGTTCTATGAAGACATCGACGAATGGAGTTTTCAAACAGAGATGTTCTTTCTTTGTAATAGATACAAACAATTAGAAGATATTAACATAAAGTATTTGAATCAAAGGAAGCCAGTAGTAGCAGATTATCACATATTTAAAAATCTAATTTTCGCATCCCGTACATTAAAAGATTCTCAATACGATAAGTACATGCAAATCTATCGTATCCTTACACAAGATATGCCTGTACCAAACGTAATCGTTTATTTAACGGCTAGTTTGGAAACATTACAAGCACGAATTGCAAAGCGCGGAAGAGAATTCGAAAAAAATATGGATCCAAATTACTTACTACAGCTCACAAAAGATTATGAAACTGCAATGGATACGTTTAAAAAGGACCATCCAGACATCCCAGTATTGAAATTTAACGGAGACGATATGGATTTTGTAAAAAATCCTGATGATTTAAACGTTATCCTATCTGCCCTTCAAAATACTCTCTTAAAGGAGTCGAAATAATAATGAATTTAAGGCAAAAATATGATATACCCAATGACGCAGTAATCACTATTGCTGGAACAGTAGGTGTCGGTAAATCAACTATGACAACTGCATTAGCTAACGCTTTAGGCTATCGCACATCATTTGAAAAGGTAGACTCTAACCCGTATTTGGACAAGTTCTATGCTGATTTCACACGCTGGAGCTTTCACTTGCAAGTGTACTTTTTAGCAGAACGATTTAAAGAACAAAAAAGAATTTTTGAATACGGTGGCGGTTTTGTTCAAGATCGCTCTATCTATGAAGACACTGGCATTTTTGCAAAGATGCATCATGAAAAAGGTACAATGACGGAAACTGATTATGAAACATACAAAGGTTTATTTGACGCTATGGTCATGACTCCTTACTTCCCTCATCCTGATTTATTAATTTACTTAGAAGGTTCTTTCGATGATATTGTTGATCGAATCCAAGAACGCGGACGTCCGATGGAACAACAAACACCAATTGAGTATTGGAAAGAGATGCACGGCCGTTACGAAAACTGGATTAATAACTTTAATGCATGCCCTGTTTTACGATTAAACATTAATGAATACGATATTTTAAAAGATGGTGATTCGATTGAACCAATCATTAAAAAAATTGGCCATTTTTTAAAACAAACACGTAAACTTGTAAAATAAAAAACCCGTGCATACGCACGGGTTTTTCTATTAAATTACTTCTTTTTTGTCGGAGCAATAATTTCACTCTCAGGTTTTCCAGCATTAATACGCTGACGAACAGTACTTGTACTAATATCGTATGTTTCAGCAATCTCTTTAACAGTCATTTCTTTCCCGTTAATCACTGCTGTTAATACTTTACCTGTACGTTTTGGAGCTGCTTCTTTCTTTACAGCTTCTTTTTCAACTTTTTTCGGCGCCTCTACTTTTGCCGCAGTTTGCTTTACATCACAAGTGCAACCACAAAGTTTACGGAATGTATCATCGCTTATAATGCGTGACACATTTGCACCACTGTTTAAAATTCTATTGTTCTTACAGACAGGACATTGTACATAATATAAAGTTTTTCCATCTAAAGGAAACGTTTGTATAATAAGATCCATGTTGACTCCTTTCATATCTATGAAGATAATCATCGGAATATGAGTGTGTAATAAGGAGAAAAATCTCCTTACACCATACTTTATGATTGGTTTTAAAATAAAAACTCGTTACGTGTTGGTAACGAGTTCTCCAATCTCCACTTATATGCGCTGTTGTCAATTATATCTGGAGGAGGTAGAGGGATTCGAACCCCCGCGCGACTCTCGCCGCCTGTCGGTTTTCAAGACCGATCCCTTCAGCCAGACTTGGGTATACCTCCATATTGACATCAAATATAATATCAAAAGAAAAACAGTTAGTCAACCCTACTAAAATAAATTATGAGGAAAGGAAAATTTTACTTTTCCTCTCCTACATTATAGTACTGACAACGCTCATAATTACCAATCACTCATACCGATGAATGTTTACATTTACTTAATAACTGTTTTTCCTCCCATATAAGGGCGAAGAACTTCTGGAATTATAATTGTACCATCTTCTTGTTGGTAGTTCTCTAAAATAGCTGCAACCGTACGTCCAATTGCAAGACCAGATCCATTTAATGTATGAACATGTTCTGGTTTTCCGTTTGGCTCACGACGGAAACGGATATTTGCACGTCTCGCTTGGAAAGCCTCAAAATTACTACAAGAAGAAATCTCACGATATGTGCCATAGCTTGGAATCCATACTTCGATATCGTATTTCTTCGCTGCTGTAAATCCTAAATCGCCTGTGCACATGCTCATAACGCGATATGGCAACTCTAATAATTGTAACACGCGTTCTGCATCATTTGTTAGTTTTTCTAACTCTTCATAAGAATCTTCTGGTTTTACGAATTTTACAAGCTCTACTTTGTTGAACTGATGCTGACGAATTAAGCCTCGTGTATCACGGCCAGCTGAACCTGCTTCAGAACGGAAACAAGAGCTAAATGCAGCATATCGTATAGGCAATTGCTCTTTATTTAAGATTTCATCACGGTGCATATTCGTTACAGGTACTTCAGCTGTTGGAATTAAGAAGTAATCTTCACTTTCAATACGGAATGCATCTTCTTCAAATTTCGGAAGTTGTCCTGTTCCTGTCATACTTGCACGGTTTACCATATACGGAGGTAACACTTCTTCGTATCCGTGCTCATCAGTATGAAGATCCAGCATAAAGCTAATTAAAGCACGCTCTAATCTCGCGCCAGCACCTTTATAGAATACGAAGCGGCTTCCTGTTACTTTTCCAGCACGCTCAAAATCTAAAATTCCTAAATCTGTAGCAAGATCCCAATGTGGTTTTGGTTCATAAGCAAACTCTTTCACTTCTCCCCAAGTACGTGCTACTACATTATCATCTTCTGTTTCACCAACTGGAGCAGATTCATGAGGGATATTTGGAATAGATAACATTAATCTTTCTAAATCTTCTTCAACTGTACGAAGTTCATTATCAAGATCTTTTACTTTTTCTCCAACTTCACGCATTTCTAGAATTAGAGCTTCTGCATCTTTCTTTTCGCGCTTCAATACAGAGATTTGTTGAGATACTTCGTTACGTTTACTTTTTAGTTCCTCTGTTTGAACAAGTAATTCTCTTCTTCTCGTATCCAGCTCTTCAAAGCGACCAAAATCAGTTAAATCTTCGCCTCTATGCTGTAATTTTGCTTTTACTTCTTCAAAATTTGTACGTAAAAATTTAATATCAAGCATTATATACTCCTCCTTTTATTTTATAAAACACAAAAAACTCCCGTCCCTATATAAAGGGACGGGAGTTAACCCGCGTTGCCACCCTAGTTGAAAGCATTACCGCCTTCCTCTCAAGTAGAAATAACGGCTCTTCACCGGGAATGTTTACTAATCATAAAGATATTCCACATTCCATTCCAGGATGGATTCACAAACTGTTTCTATCGATTTCCACCAACCATCGACTCTCTATAAGAAACGGCATTTGTTACTACTTCCTATCAACACGCTTATTTTATAAAATTGTTACCATCAATTTACTATAATCTTATACAAGTTGCAAGTTACTTATACAACTTTTTTCATTTTCGCTTCTTTTACCATTTCTACAAAGTATGCTGTCACACGATGATCATCCGTTAATTCTGGATGGAACGAAGCAGCTAAAAACTGATTTTGTTTTACCGCTACCATTCGGTCACCATGTGTAGAAAGTACTTCAACATCATCAGCTACATTTACAACATACGGAGCACGGATAAATACACCAATAAATTCTTCTCCTACACCTTTAATTGAAAGTGCAGCTTCAAAGCTATCTTTTTGGCGTCCAAACGCATTGCGCTCTACTGTAATATCCATAGCACCAATATGTGCTTCTTCATAGCCAATAAGTGTTTTTGCAAGAAGAATCATACCTGCACATGTACCAAACATTGGTTTACCAGACTTCGCGAATGTACGAAGTGGTTCCATGAAAGCATACTTATCAATAAGACGGCGCATTGTTGTACTTTCACCGCCTGGTAAAATAAGACCATCAATCTCTTCAAGTTGCTCTATACGCTTTACAACAACAGCTTCTGCACCACTTGCTTCAACTGACTTTATATGCTCACGAACTGCACCTTGAAGACCTAGTACACCGATTTTCACCATTTTAAAGTTCTCCTTCAATTACCATCCACGCTCTTGCATGCGTTGTTCTGGTAATAATGTTGAAATTTCGATACCTTTCATTGCATTACCTAATCCTTTAGAAAGGCTTGCAATTAGTTCGTAATCCTCATAATGAGTCGTCGCTTCAACGATTGCGCGTGCAAATTTCTCTGGATTTTCTGATTTGAAGATACCAGATCCAACAAATACACCATCCGCACCAAGTTGCATCATTAACGCTGCATCTGCTGGTGTTGCTACACCACCTGCTGCGAAGTTTACAACTGGCAAACGGCCAAGGCGTTTAATTTCAAGTAGTACTTCATAAGGAGCACCAGTATTTTTTGCATATGTCATTAACTCATCTTCACGTAGACTTGCAACTTGACGGATTTCTGCATTGACTTGGCGCATATGACGCACTGCCTCTACAATGTTTCCTGTTCCTGGTTCACCTTTTGTACGAAGCATAGATGCACCTTCTGCAATACGACGTGCAGCTTCTCCGATATCACGGCAACCACATACAAACGGAACTGTGTAATCACGTTTATTTAAATGGTATACTTCATCAGCAGGAGTTAATACTTCACTCTCATCGATATAGTCTACCCCTAATGATTCTAATACACGTGCTTCTACAAGGTGACCGATACGGCATTTTGCCATAACCGGAATTGACACTGCACCCATAACTTCTTCAACGATTGTTGGGTCTGCCATACGAGAAACGCCACCTGCTGCGCGAATATCTGCTGGTACACGCTCTAGTGCCATAACGGCAACTGCGCCTGCCTCTTCTGCAATTTTTGCTTGTTCAGCGTTAATTACGTCCATAATAACGCCGCCTTTTTGCATTTCTGCCATTCCACGTTTTACACGTTCTGTCCCTGTTACATTTGTCATGTTACAAAAACCCCCCTAGGTGAATTGCTTTTCCCCGTTAAAGGCGAAAATTAAGAATACTCTTACATTCTACCACTAACTATCAGATGCTTGTCTACTACTTTTTCATAAAGTCGGTATGAAAAATAGGAATAAGAAAAAGCCCCTACAATGAGGAGCTTTTAAAACCAACCTTTTACTGTATCAACAGCACTATTCCATATACCACTAAAGAAAGAACCAATTCCACGCATAGAACGAGTAAACCAATTCGCTTCTTCTACTGCAGATGTTGTTACAAGATCTATTTGTAATGACTTACCTGATAAAAATCCAGGATCATTCGCGTCTTTTGGTGTGATTACCATTTGGCCAAGTGCAGCTCCCTTTTTAATCGGGGCTTCTTGTCCCTTGCTTGCTTCTTTTAATTCTGTTTTATAAACATTTTTACTTCCTTTAGGCACTGGAAGTGAAACAGCTTGTTTTGTTTGAACTGCTACATCTTTATCTTTAGCATTTTCTACTCGTACTGTTTCTTGTCCTTTTACTGAAGAATCTTTTTTATATAATTGCTTCATTTCAAAATTAGCAAATCCATAATCATATAGTTTCTTTGTCTCATCAAAACGTGCCTGACGAGAATTCGTTTTAATAACTACAGAAATAAAACGCATTCCATTTCTTTCAACCGTACCAGTGAAACATTCTCCTGCTTCTGGAGTTGATCCTGTTTTCAGGCCATCTACACCATCATATGCCTTAGATAAACCTTTTAGCATCCAGTTCCAGTTCAACATTTGAAATTTCTCTTTTTCTGGACGGAATTCTTTGTTAGGAATTTTTGCTGTATCTAATACTTTTGGATAATCTTTAAGTAAATGCTGTGCTAAAGTTGCAACATCCTTCGCAGACATTTTATTTTCTTCATCCGGTGTTGTACCCGCAGGGTGCATTCCTTTTAAATCTTTGTTCGTTAAACCTGTAGAATTAACGAATTTATAATTTTTTAATCCTAGTTCTTTCGCCTTATCATTCATCATTTTTACGAAATCTACTTCTTTACCTGCAATTGCCTCTCCTAGTGCAATTGTTGCACCATTTGCAGAGAAAATTGCCATTGCTTCATATAACTCTTTTACTGTATAAGTGCCACCATTTTCTAATGCAACATTTGATAATGAAGCATCTTGTGAAACCTTATACGCATATTCAGAAACCTTAATTTTTTGATCCCACTTAAGTTTTCCTTTAGCCACTGCTTCATGAACTAAATATTCACTCATCATCTTTGTCATACTAGCAATTGATAATAATTCATCTGCATTCTTTTGATATAAAATTTTCCCAGAATTCGCTTCAACTAAAATTGCTGCACCTGCTTCAATGTTTAAAGCAGATCCTGTTTCTGCTGATGCATTGCTATATGGTAACAACATACTACAAGCTAGTGTAAGCATTGTTAATAAAGCAATGAATCTTTTGCAAAACATACCTTTCACTTTTGCTACCCCCAATATCTATGTACTCACATAACCGTTATTCTAACATAATCAAAAAAAAATAGACAGAGATATCAAATCTCTGTCTATTTGTATATAAGACATTATAATGAGTAGTTTGGAGCCTCTTTTGTAATTTGTACATGATGAGGGTGGCTTTCACGTAAACCAGCACCTGACATACGAATGAATTGTGCATTCTCACGTAAGAATTCTAAATTCTGCGCTCCGCAATATCCCATACCGGCACGTAATCCACCAACTAATTGATGAACTGTATCTGCTAAAGGCCCTTTATATGGTACACGACCTTCAATACCTTCTGGAACAAGTTTCTTATTTCCTTCTTGGAAGTAACGGTCTTTACTTCCTTTTTCCATCGCTCCGACAGAACCCATACCACGATATACTTTAAATTGACGACCTTGGTAAATTTCAGTTTCTCCAGGGCTTTCAGCAACACCAGCAAACATACTACCTAGCATAACAACGTGTGCTCCTGCTGCTAAAGCTTTTACCATGTCACCAGAGTACTTAACACCACCATCAGCAATAACTGGAATACCGTGTTTACGAGCCTCTGTTGCACAATCATAAACTGCTGTTAATTGTGGTACACCAACGCCAGCTACAACACGTGTCGTACAGATAGAGCCTGGTCCAATACCAACTTTAACTACGTTTGCACCTGCTTCAATTAATGCTTTCGTTGCTTCAGCAGTAGCAACATTTCCAGCGATAATATTTAGTGATGGATATTTCGCACGAACTTCTTTTACCTTATCAATAACACCTTGAGAATGTCCATGAGCTGTATCAAGTACGATTGCATCTACGCTAGCTTTTACTAATGCGTCGATACGAAGCATAGCATCAGCCGTTACACCAACCGCTGCTCCAACTAATAAGCGTCCTTGCTTATCCTTCGCAGAATTTGGGAATTCAATTACTTTTTCAATATCTTTTATTGTAATAAGCCCTTGTAATACACCGTTGTTATCAACAAGAGGGAGTTTTTCAATTTTATACTTTTGTAGGATCTTTTCAGCTTCTTCCAGCGTTGTACCAACTGGAGCTGTAATTAGCTTTTCTTTTGTCATTACGTCGGAAATTTTGATTGAGTAGTCTTGGATAAAACGCATATCACGGTTTGTAATAATACCAACTAATTTTCGCTCGTCTAAATTATTTACAACCGGTACACCTGAGATACGGTATTTTCCCATAAGATGCTCTGCATCATATACTTGATGTTCTGGAGTTAAGAAGAAAGGATCTGAGATAACACCACTTTCAGAACGTTTTACTTTATCAACCTGCTCCGCTTGTTGTTCAATAGACATGTTTTTATGAATAATTCCTAAACCGCCTTGACGAGCCATTGCAATAGCCATATCAGCTTCTGTTACTGTATCCATTCCTGCACTAATTAACGGGATATTTAACTGTAAGCTTTCAGATAAAACTGTTTTAACACTTACTTCTCTTGGTAGTACATCTGACTTTGCTGGTACAAGTAATACGTCATCAAAAGTCAAACCTTCTTTAACAAATTTAGATTCCCACATAATTGTTCCCCCCATGATACCAGAAATTATTATTAGTAGCTTATCAATTGGTTAAAATACTGTCAAGGACGTATATATATGTTAGAATTTTTAGACAATAAAAGGAGCGTAATATATGCATCAAACACATTGTACTTGGCAGCAACTAAGTTTCTTCTTTTCATCTCAAAATGTACAACGTTATCTTGCCCGTTGTTATGAAAAATTCTCTATACAAGATGCTGAAAAAAAAAGTTTCGAAAATTGTTATCCCTTTATTTATTACTTAGAACACGGGAAAAACTATTATGAATTATATAAGGTAGCCCCCTTTTCGATTCAGCCAATGTTATTGTTTTATGGAATGAGCCAACTTTTTAAAGCCTGCTTACTAACTATTGATCCGAACTATCCAGAATCCACTACTGTTTTAGCTCATGGTGTTACAACTCGCAAACGAAAAAAACAGGGATATCAATTTTTAGAAGATGAGGTAAAGGTACAAAAAAACGGATTATTTACTCATGTTGCAGAACAGCTGTTTCACATGAAACACTTAGAAGCAGAGAAGTTTAACATGTTGGATTTAATGGGAAATATTCCTGAATTACAAAATTTATTTCGCTACAGTCAAAGAGGGGGCTCTTTATATAAAATCGATTCAACAAATACAAATGAACTTTCCTTTTCGGTCAACATACTAGATCGACTTCATATGACTACCGAGAGATTTTCACGTTACATTGAATCAACTTGTAAGCATTTATCCATACAACATGTCTCCGGGAAAACGAGCGGATCGAATTTGCTCTTTACAGCTCCTATCCAGTCGTGGAACCCTATATATAGTACGCCTTTATACTACGAATATCTTGCTGATACTTATTACTTACCAATTCCAGCTGACCCAAGAAATCCTAAACCCGTATTACCTGAACTTCTTGTTCATTATTTATTGCTCTACAATTTAAGTATGATTTCTAGATATGAAACAGATTGGTGGTATGATTTACTTGGGAGCTATGGCTCTGAAGATTATCCATTTATTTATCAATTCCTTACTATTTCCGCCAAAAAAATCCCTTACTATATTTCTTCTTTTTTACTAACAGAACCGATCCTATTTCATGGGAAATAAAAAAACACAAGTCAAAAGACTTGTGTTTTTAATTGCTTGGCGACGTCCTACTCTCACAGGGACAAGGTCCCAACTACCATCGGCGCTAGAGAGCTTAACTTCCGTGTTCGGTATGGGAACGGGTGTGACCTCTCTGCCATCATCACCAAACTATGAAGGCATATTCCTTCAAAACTAGATAACATTTGCTACATATTATATGGTTAAGTCCTCGATCTATTAGTATTCGTCAGCTCCACATGTCACCATGCTTCCACCTCGAACCTATCAACCTGATCATCTTTCAGGGATCTTACTAGCTTACGCTATGGGAAATCTCATCTTGAGGGGGGCTTCATGCTTAGATGCTTTCAGCACTTATCCCTTCCGCACATAGCTACCCAGCTATGCCCTTGGCAGAACAACTGGTACACCAGCGGTGCGTCCATCCCGGTCCTCTCGTACTAAGGACAGCTCCTCTCAAATTTCCTACGCCCACGACGGATAGGGACCGAACTGTCTCACGACGTTCTGAACCCAGCTCGCGTACCGCTTTAATGGGCGAACAGCCCAACCCTTGGGACCGACTACAGCCCCAGGATGCGATGAGCCGACATCGAGGTGCCAAACCTCCCCGTCGATGTGGACTCTTGGGGGAGATAAGCCTGTTATCCCCGGGGTAGCTTTTATCCGTTGAGCGATGGCCCTTCCATGCGGAACCACCGGATCACTAAGCCCGACTTTCGTCCCTGCTCGACTTGTAGGTCTCGCAGTCAAGCTCCCTTATGCCTTTGCACTCTACGAATGATTTCCAACCATTCTGAGGGAACCTTTGGGCGCCTCCGTTACACTTTAGGAGGCGACCGCCCCAGTCAAACTGCCCACCTGACACTGTCTCCCGGGTCGATAAGACCCGTAGGTTAGAATTTCAATACAGTCAGGGCGGTATCCCACCAGCGCCTCCACCGAAGCTAGCGCTCCGGTTTCAATGGCTCCCGCCTATCCTGTACAAACTGTACCAAAATTCAATATCAGGCTACAGTAAAGCTCCACGGGGTCTTTCCGTCCTGTCGCGGGTAACCTGCATC
>NZ_CP151108.1:5280000-5286002 GCF_038096195.1 Bacillus paramobilis
CCCTTATTAGTAAAGAATAAAATGTGATCATGCGTAGAAGTAGTTAATAGATGTTCTACGAAATCATCATCATTTGTTCCCATTCCTTGTACACCACGTCCACCACGGTTCTGTGTTTTGTACGTAGAAGCTGGCAACCTCTTAATATAACCATTATGAGTTAACGTAATAGCGATGTTTTGCTCTGGAATCAAATCTTCATCTTCAATAAATTCCATGCCGCCAATTGTAATTTCTGTTCGTCTCTTATCATTGAAACGCTCTTTTACTTCCGTTAATTCTTCACGAATAATCTCAAGAACTTTCTCTTCATCTGCTAAGATTGCTTTTAATTCAGCGATTAACTTCATTAAGTCTTGATATTCTTGCTCAATTTTTTCACGTTCTAATCCTGTTAAACGTTGCAGACGCATATCTAAAATTGCTTGCGCTTGTTTCTCACTTAAACCGAAACGTTCCATTAAGCCTTGCTTTGCAATATCTGCTGTTTTCGAACTACGAATTAACGTAATAACTTCATCAAGATGATCTAGAGCAATTCTTAATCCTTCTAAAATATGAGCACGCGCCTCTGCTTTTTCTAATTCATAAGCAGTACGTCGACGAATTACTACCTTCTGATGCTCCAAGTAATGATATAAATTTTGTTTTAAATTCAATACTTGTGGCTCTCCATTTACAAGAGACAACATATTAATACCGAAACTTGTTTGAAGTGCTGTATGTTTATATAGATTATTTAATAGTACATTGGCATTAGCATCACGGCGTACTTCCATAACAATACGCATACCGTTTCGATCTGACTCATCACGTAAATCCGTAATACCTTCAATTTTCTTGTCACGAACTAATTCTGCGATTTTTTCAATTAATCGTGCCTTATTAACTTGATAAGGTAGTTCAGTTACGAGAATAGATTGTTTACCATTTGACTTCTCTTCAATTTCAACTTTAGCTCGAAGCATAATAGAGCCTCTACCTGTTTCATACGCTCTTCGAATCCCACTTCGTCCCAAAATTAAACCTGCTGTTGGAAAATCAGGTCCTGGAATAAACTCCATTAATTCCGCAATCGTAATGTCAGGATTATGACTTAGTGCCAATACACCATCAATTACTTCACCGAGTTGATGAGGCGGGATATTTGTTGCCATACCAACCGCAATACCCGTCGTACCATTCACTAATAAATTAGGGAAACGCGCCGGCAATACAATTGGCTCTCTTTCAGAACCATCATAGTTATCTTGATAATCAATCGTATTTTTTGAAATGTCACGTATTAATTCCATAGAAATCTTAGACATTCTTGCTTCTGTATAACGCATTGCTGCTGCTGAATCGCCATCAACAGAACCAAAGTTACCATGCCCATCAACAAGCATATAACGCTGACTAAAATCTTGCGCCATACGTACCATCGTCTCGTAAACAGCTGAATCACCGTGAGGGTGATACTTACCAATTACTTCACCGACAATACGCGCCGATTTCTTATACGCTTTATCAGCTGTAATTCCTAAATCATTCATCGCATATAAAACCCTACGATGCACAGGTTTTAATCCATCACGAACATCTGGTAATGCACGAGATACGATAACACTCATTGCGTAATCTAAAAACGATGTACGCATTTCATGACTAATATTAATTTCTCGAATTCGTGCTTGTTGTTGATTGTCTGACATCAACGAGCACCTCCTCTTACATTTCCGTTACACATACATTGATTTATATGTAGAAGACAGGAATACTTAGATTCCTGTCATTACCCATTTAAATATCAAGGTTTTTCACGTATTTTGCATTTTCTTGGATAAAGTTACGACGTGGCTCTACTTTATCTCCCATTAAAATTTCAAATGTTTCATCCGCTTCAATTGCATCTTGAAGAGAAACTTGAAGTAATGAACGTACTTCTGGGTCCATTGTCGTCTCCCATAACTGAGTTGGATTCATTTCCCCTAGACCTTTATAACGCTGAATCCCCGGCTTAGGTTGGGCTGGTAATTCCGCTAAGATTTTTTCAAGTTCCTTATCGTTGTAAGCATATTGAATTTTCTTACCTTGTTGTACTTTAAACAAAGGTGGCTGTGCGATATATATATAACCACACTCAATTATTTGACGCATATAACGATAGAAGAACGTTAATAATAGGGTACGAATATGCGCACCATCAACATCGGCATCAGTCATAATAATAACTTTATGATAGCGAGCTTTTTCAATATCGAAGTCTCCGCCGATATTTGTACCGATCGCTGTAATAATTGTACGAACTTCATCATTTGATAAAATCTTATCTAAACGCGCCTTTTCAACATTAATAATTTTACCCTTCAACGGTAAGATTGCTTGGAAATGACGATCGCGCCCTTGTTTCGCAGACCCACCCGCAGAGTCACCCTCTACGATATAAATTTCACTAATTGCTGGATCTTTAGAAGAACAGTCTGCCAATTTCCCTGGTAAACTTGAAACTTCTAAAGCACTCTTTCGGCGAGTTAACTCACGAGCCTTTTTAGCTGCTACACGCGCACGGGCTGCCATCGTCCCTTTATCTATAATTTTACGCGCAACATTGGGATTTTCCAGTAAGAACTTTTCAAATGCCTCTGAGAACACTGACTCTGTAATCGTTCTTGCTTCACTATTTCCAAGTTTCGTCTTCGTTTGTCCTTCGAATTGCGGATTTGGATGTTTAATTGACACAATTGCCGTTAAACCTTCACGAACATCTTCACCAGTTAAATTACTATCCGCATCTTTTAAAATATTATTTTTACGGCCATAATCGTTGATCACACGAGTTAAGGCTGTTTTAAATCCTACCTCATGTGTACCGCCTTCATACGTATGAATATTATTTGTAAATGAGTAAATATGATTTGTATATCCTTCATTATATTGAAGCGCAACTTCAACTTGAATGCCATCTTTTGAACCTTCTACATATACAGGTTCTTCATGAATTGGCTGTTTTGAACGATTTAAATGCTCAACATATGATTTAATTCCACCTTCATAATGGAATTCTTTCTTCTGTTTATGTTCACGCTTATCTTCAATTATTAATTTAATATTACGATTTAAAAATGCTAATTCGCGCATACGAGTTGCTAACGTATCAAATTCGTATACGATTGTTTCCTGAAAAATTTCTGGATCTGGTTTAAATCGAGTTATCGTTCCTGTTTGATCTGTGTCACCAATGACTTTTAAATCCGCAACCGGAATACCTCGTTCGTATTTTTGATAATGGATTTTTCCTTCACGATGTACAAATACCTCTAGTTCTGTTGATAGAGCATTTACTACAGATGCCCCAACACCATGCAAACCGCCAGAAACTTTATAACCGCCACCGCCAAACTTACCACCAGCATGAAGAACAGTCATTATAACTTCTACAGCAGGACGTCCCATTTTTTCTTGTATACCAACTGGAATACCACGTCCATTATCCGTTACACGAATACTATTATCTTCTTCGATACTAACGTTAATTTCATCACAATACCCTGCAAGTGCTTCATCAATACTATTATCGACGATTTCCCACACAAGATGGTGAAGTCCTTTTCCACTTGTAGATCCAATATACATCCCAGGACGTTTTCGCACTGCTTCTAATCCTTCAAGTACCTGTATCTGACTTTCATCATATGAGTTTTCTTCCATTTGCTTTTGTTCCATTGACACAAAGATCACCTACTTTTCCATTTAAATAGGGATTACGCCCTATCTATTTCACAATCTACCGTGCCGTTCGTTACATGAATTGTTTTCGCTTCTTTTAATGTTTCGTGTTCAATTCCGTCGACACTCGTCGTTGTCACAAATGTTTGCACTTTTCCTTGAATTGTATTTAACAGATGCGATTGACGATAATCATCTAATTCTGATAATACATCATCCAATAAAAGAATCGGATATTCCTTAACTTCTGAGTAAATCAATTCAATTTCAGCTAATTTTAGGGACAGTGCGGTCGTTCGTTGTTGTCCTTGCGAACCAAAGACTTGAACATTTTTACTATTAACGAAGAATTGTAAATCATCACGATGAGGACCAATTAAAGTCGTACCACGGAAAATCTCACGTTGTTTCACAGATTGAAAATTTTCATAGTATACTTCTTTTATTTTCGACAAATCCATTGATTCTGATACATCTACACTTGGTTTATAGACAATTTCTAATTCTTCTAATCCACGGCTTATACCGCGATGAATTGGAGCTGCCCATTCTTGTAGTAAATGCAAAAATTCAAACCGTTTTTGCAATATTTTTGCACCATGCTCAATAAGTTGAAGTGTAAATACATCCAACATCGTTTCCTCATTCTTACTATTCCCTTGCATCTTTTTCAGCAAGTGATTTCGTTGCGTGAGCACTTTTTGATATTGACTCAATTCATACAAATAGACTGGGGCTATTTGTCCTAATTCCATATCTAAAAAGCGTCTTCTTACTTGAGGGCTTCCTTTTACAAGATTTAAATCTTCTGGGGCAAACATGACAACATTCATCATGCCAATATATTGACTCAATTTTTGTTGTTCAAGTTGATTTAATTTTGCCTTTTTACCTTTTTTCGAAATATTTAATTCCAAAGACAAAGAACTATTTCTCTTTTGTAATTTCCCTTTAATTTGACCGAAGTCTTCATCCCAACGGATAAGCTCGCGATCATTAGAGGTTCTATGAGATTTCGCCATCGCTAAAACGTAAATAGCTTCCATCAAATTTGTTTTCCCTTGCGCGTTTTCACCGATAATCACATTCACTTTATCTTCAAAGGAAAGCTCTAACTTTTCATAATTGCGATAGTTTTTTAACTGTATTTCTGAAATAAACAAAGGGCTCCCCCTTTATGCCTGAACTTGGAAACTTCCGCTTCCTGGAATTTCAATAATATCGTTCGCATATAATTTGCGACCTCTTCTATTTTCAAGTTCTTGATTCACGTACACTTCATATTCTTGTAAAAACCATTTTACAGCGCCACCTGTATCAATTACATCGGCTAACTTTAAAAATTGTCCTAGTGTAATATACTCTGTTGAAATTTTAATACGTTTCATAAAATCGCTCACTTTCTGAAAGTGTTCATTCTTTCATTGTACTAAATAAACTAACATTAGGAAAGTAATACCCAAAAATCAAATAAGGGCTACTAGTATCTGAAAACTAGCAACCCTTACTTCTTACTTAGTAAGTACGAACCGGTAAAATTAATTGAATAATGGACTCATCATTTACTGTGCGAATTAAGAATGGTCTCATTGCGCCAGTAAAGCTAATTTTAATTTCAGTACTATCTAAAGCTTTTAGTGCATCCATCATATATTTTGCACTAAAAGATATTTTTAACTCTTCCCCATCTACTTTTTCACATTGAACTTCTTCTACTACTTTCCCGATTTCTGGTGAATTCGAAGAAATCTCTAGCATTTCCTGTTCTAAAGTCGATAATTTTACAACATTATTACGACCATCTCTTGCTAATAGAGATGCACGGTCAATTGCTTGTAAAAATTCTTTTGTATTTACAAAAATATCTGTTTTACTTTCAGCTGGAATTAAACGAGTTGTATCAGGGTAATTCCCTTCTAACAATCTTGAGAAGAATAATAAATGCTTTGTACGGAATAATACTTGATACTCCGTAATAACGATATCTACCATTTCTTCAGACTCATCTAGAATTTTGCTTAATTCATTTAAGCTTTTACCCGGAATAACAACATTCGCTTGAAATTCATCTGCGATTCCTTCGATTTTTGCTTTTCGAAGAGCTAACCTATGACTATCTGTAGCAATACAAGTTAATTCGCTGTTATATACTTTCCAGTTTACACCTGTCAAGATTGGTCTTGTTTCAGAAGTGGAAACTGCAAATACAGTTTGTCTGATCATATGTTTCAGTAAATCTGTTGGAATCTTAAAAACATGATGTTCCTCAATTTGTGGTAACAATGGATATTCAG